>NZ_KB217478.1:5939645-6784216 GCF_000331305.1 Calothrix sp. PCC 7103
AGTTGCGGCAGAATTGGAACAACGTTGGGAAAATGCCTTACGTGATTTGAAGCTTGCAGAAGCGGCTTATACCAAACAAAAGCCATCTAAAAATGCGACTTCAATACCTACCGAATTAAAAACTGCTTTGAGTGCTATCGGGCAGAAACTTCCTGAGCTTTGGTCAGGTGAAACTCTGACTCGTGTACAGAAAAAAGCCTTGTTGCGTTGCTTGATTGATAAAGTAGTTATTCATCGTATTGTTCGCGACCAAGTTCGTACTCGTATTATTTGGAAAGGTGGTGACACTACAACTGTTGACCTTCCAATCCCTGTTGGTTCACTCGCAGAACTTACAAAAGCAGATGAATTAGAAGCCCAGGTTGTTACTCTCAGCACTGAAGGTTTCGATGACGAACTTATTGCCCAACAACTGACCGCACAAGGACATCGCTCACCGCTATGCAAAACTTTATTACCTAGTACAGTTAAAACTATCCGACTTAAACATCACATTTTTCACAATCACAGTCAGTCTCATCCCCGTCATATTTCTGGCTGTCTCACAATTCCCCAAGTTGCCACAGCTGTTGAGGTTCCACCACATTGGATATATGATCGTATTCATAAGGGAACGATTCAAATCAAAAGAGATCAGACAACAGGGCTTTATCTATTCCCAGATTCGCCGGATACATTAGTACAAATTAATCAGCTAAAAACTGGACAAATTGACAACTTATGTTTTTGAGAGGAGTATCAAGATGCCCAATCAAAACAGCCTTCTATATCGGCATCGAGTACCCATTTTTTCTTCGTATGAGGACGTGCAATATTGAATATTCTTTCGATTGCATCGTGAGTACTTCTGCCTGGACGAAAACCATAGCTTGTGCCTTCAAATTTGGATTCCCATGCTGGTTCCAATGCGTTTTTTACAATCGCCTGTAGACATCTGTCTATTATGCTAGGTATCGACAGCGGACGTTTTTTACCATTTGGCTTCGGAATGTACACCCGTTTTAATGGTAGTGGTTTCCAGGGGATAAATTCTGTTAGTGCATCCACTAATGACCCCCTAGTTGCTGGTGTTTTTACTACCAGTTTGTCCACCCCTGGCGTATTTTTACCTCGATTTTTTTGCGTTACCTTCCTAACAGATAATAAGATGTTAGAATAGCTACGCATCATTAGTCTTTGGAGACTTCTGACTAATCGATAGTTTCCATCTTGGGTAGCCTTGAATATTCTTCGTCTTAGGTTCCGAACTACTCGATTAGCTTTGCGCCAGTTGACATTATTCCAATCGGTAGTTTTCTTGGTTACGTTTACATTCCTTGCGGTTTGCATCTAACTTTTCCCAAAAATTATGGTTAATAATCGAATCGAATTCAAGAGACTCACCAACCCCACGTCAGCACCCTTTCAGGTTAGCCATATGACCTATCCACCCGGTTATGTATTCCCGTTGCCTTTCGGCTGATGGCATTCGCTTCTTAGGGTTTCCTGTTCCCGCTGAGGGATTCCGAACACCTTGCGGTGGTTCCTACTAATAGCCTCGACCAAGCCATTAGACCGCAACGGGGTTTCCCCGTTCCACACGTTTGAGATGCGACCGATTTAGAATCCTGCTTTACTCCGGGGAAAGGTATCCTCTAAGGTATTTTTTATGAAATACCTTACTTGTATTCCCAAAATTATCGTTTCAGTCACTTTCGATAATCTGCAATTACGAAGCCTCAACACAGGTTCACTTACGTTATCCATGTCGGTCTTACCCTAGCCTCCCTTTTGTGAATGACTTTACTACTCAGGTTTGGCATTTAACCCATTAGCTTTGAGACTTTGTGATTACTCACGAAGCCCCTTTGGGCGGGTACAGGCTTTGGATACTAGCCTGGGAACTTTCTGAGGGTTCCACTCTCATGTGCGTCTTCGGGTCGCACATAAAAGTTTACAACGTGTCCCATTTTGCCGTTATCTCGGCGGATACCCTATGCCAAGATAGCGAAAAATTTTGGGGGAGCAGTAAATATGAACTGCTAATCTTTGAAATCAGCTCGCAAACATCAACAGCACTTAAGAGCAACATTGAATAAGCAATATTTTAGATTTTAGAGTATTTTATTATACCCTATTATTACTGAACTCTCACTCTCCTGGCACAGAGTATAATGTATACTATTAAAACGTTTGAATTTCAGGCATCTATTACAAGTGAAAATATCTTCGCATTAATGTTTAATAAATTATACGAAATTACATAAATTATTATATTTTAAGTAGTCAGGTAGCAAGATTACTACAACATACTCTTGCTATCTGACTGCATTCTTGCTCAAGCGGTTTTCAGGTAATTATTTAAAATTTGGAATCTGCTAAAAATTTCCAATAACGCTGAAACCAATTAGAGAAGAGTCAGGTCTACCTGGTGCTATTTCAACAGGAGCAACCTGAAATGAAGTTGGGAAATCATTACAGCCAGGAGTTTTAGAAGTAAAATAATCCCTTTCTCCTCGGCTAGGAATCAAAGCTTGACAGGCAAATATAGGAGTCACACGAACTCCAAGTGATGCTGGCGGAGGGTTTTTAAAGATTTGAATTGGGTCTAATACTTGGCGTGTTTGGGGATTAGTTGCCCGTTGACCACCATCAGGTTTGTCTTGACAGGTAGGTGAGGTTGAAAAATGGAAGTCTGCTGTCCGAAGCCCGTTGCGTCTAGGACGAACGCAATAATAAATAAATTGAGCATCTGGGATAGACCGACTCAAATTAAATCCGGCGCCGAGGTCATTGTTAGTAGAACCAATTGCGGTGGTAATAAAATCTGTGATTTCTGTTTCCTCCGCGCGTCTACCTTGACTAGTTAGGCGCCCTAACCCAAGTGTTGCTGGTGGAAGAGTGGATTGTGCGATTAAAGTTGGAGACTGGTTTACAGTTCCTTCAGGTTTAGTCGCATCTGCTGTTTTAGGATTGCTATTGAATCCTATTAAGGCAAACATTACAGTCATACCCAGTGTTGATAATCGTTTGACGTTCATAAAAATATAAGTTGTTAGTTAAGTTGTGAAGTTGCCTGTCATCCAACTGCAATGCTTTCATCAGAACAAATTGCTTTGAATGACTGGTTGGAAACACTCTATTCCACTTCGCTACTCAACTTACAGGTCAAACTCTGTTCATTATTTGCTCGTTCTAAATGGGCGCCTTATAACTACATATACATTTATGTATTTAAGTTTTTACGTATTTAGATACTTAAACATTTGCTTATTTGCACATATGTTCTAGTACTTTATGGAGTCGCGCCTAAATTCTATACTTAGATAATCCTCTACACTTGTGGAGTAAAATAATACTGACTACTGATAATTTTATACGCCGGACTCACAAACAAAGTGATAACTTTGGCACCTGTCTATTAACTCCTTACTATAGCCTTGTTTACGAATGTGCGGGCACACATATTATATGGCACCATATTTCGTGCGCGATTCTCCTGAAACGGCGCCTTCTGATAAGTTACTCTTAATAACACCATCAGCCCTTTTCAGTCAAGCTATATTGACACTTTGTAACAATTTTGTTACTATTCTTTACATAACGAAACAAATGGAAAAAGATTATGTATACAACAGTTAACGAAAACGGTGTTTTGAATAACTATGCAACTGAGCCTAAGATGTACTATGCCGAGTACCCTGCAATCTGGGAGCAACGTCGATATCTCATTCAAGGTGTGTTTGCAACATTACTCGTCACTACTTTGGTTTTAGTTGGATTTTCAGTTAGCTAATTAAGATAAAGCTGCACGGTATCAATACTTCCATCACAAGCAAAACCCAACCTTTATGGCTGGGTTTTTTATGTAAGGACGTGGGCAACGTCGTAATATCTATACATGTTGTAGGCGCCTCTTGCTACCTTAGTGCAACTTACAAATATATAACTAATATTTACAGCCCTGAAGCTTCGGCACCACTCACTTCGTTCAAATTCAAAATGCAAAATGCAAAATTCAAAATGATAAGAGAGTATTTGAAGACATTATAAATACGTATAGATTTGAGGATGTTTGAGCAACCTCTTAAATTTTGAACTTTGAATTTTGGTGCGATTCGTTGGTAGTTGAATCACGGTACCCAGTCCGTAAATAAATTACCCAAGGTGAACACCTAAAGTAACCTTGAACTAGGAGACCGATGTAGGTGTAAACCTTACCAGCAAGGTTCATGCTTGACTCCTTATCTGCCCACATCGACCAAGCTCGTTACTTGGAGAATGGAGCTGGGAACAGGGCGTAATCAGACTACCGTTATGGGTGGACACTGGCGCTAATAGGGAGTCCCTACGGTAAAACAGATGCGAGCGAAAAGTAACCTACAAAAGAGCGGGGCATATCCTTAGAACCCGACTTCATCAGAGCCAATCCCCGCCGTATTTCAAAATAATAACGGTAAGAACCTGGGGGTCTGATGGTTAAATTGGCACTACCTAAAGGGACAAAACAATCATCTCTTGGAACGAAGAAAAACGAGTTAAAAGTCTTGGGGAGGTCGAACCCTAAGTAGGTAAGACGAGATACGGAAACCTTTTAATTCGGGTAGGATGCGACGTTATTGTTGCAAGGTATTCAGAAAACACTTACTGGAGTTAGAGTATGATTAGACACCTGACTGCCTGACAGATTTATATGGAAGGCAGTAAAATCAAGGTTTGCACTCTAGGGAGTAGATGCGAGAAAAACATATTCCGTAACTAATATTTTGCCGAGCTTTGTTGGAGGCAAAACAAGGTTCTTGATCTTTGGGCAATAGAGGAATTGGGTCTAACAGTTGTCTTCCCTTATGAATAACGCCTTTAAGCCAACGTAGACCGATTTTAAGATAGCTTAAACCACGGTTCCAATGAGGATCAACATTTTGACGCAAACCAGCAACTTGTACAGCCATTCCCGAAGTGATAACAGCCCAATGCTCAGATACTCCCTCTGGATAAGCAACAACCAGGTTGCAACGAATCAAACCATCTTGCCATAATCCAACATTACGATAAAAAGCAGCTTCCCCTTTTTTGGGATAAATCAAGGACGCTTCTATTGGATGGCGCCTAATTCCATGCAACTGTGTGTCGCATGTTATACGTATGCAGTAATGCCAATTACTTTCTTGCAACCAACTCAACAAATCATGATTAGCAAAACCTCGATCCGCAAGTATCATTACATCAGGATGATGACGCAGTAACCATCTAGCTTTACGTAACATTGGTTCGTATTCTCTAAATGCTACTGTCGCGCTGCTATGTTCCAACACACGCCATAATAGCGGAATTGCCCGACCACAACAAACTACTGAGATATGAATCAGCGCAAAGTTGGCGGTGTCGGTTTCCGTCCCGCCAAACTTTGTAAGAGATACAAAAACGATTCCACAGCACGGTAGTATCAATTGCTAAATATAATCGATAGTTCTGCCAGTCTTTTAGCGCTGCCATTGCCAATGGTAAATACAATTTCTCAACACACACCCTTCTGTTCTCTAAAAATCTACGCCCTTCGGGTTCGCCAGTTTGGCGGGACGGAAGCCGACACCGCCAACTGGACTCACCACCTGCGTTCAAAGCTTTGGGCTTGCTCGGCATTACTTTTGACGTAAGGTTCCCATGCACTCAAACTTAACTGTCCACTATATATCAATCCATTAATCATCCAAGCCAAGGTTTTTAGATGACGATTGCGTGTCGTTGTTTTGCACTGTTTACAAATGCTTTTACCTGGCAGTTTGGTCATGTTATTAGTCTCAATCAATTCCTTTAATAGCCAGACTTCTGAGGCGCCTGTTGCAACAAGTCCAACTCCAACGCCTTTATCTTTAGTTGAGGTGCCTGTTGCAACTTCCCCAACTCCAGCCTTGACATCTTTACCTTTAGTGAAGGCACCCGCAATAAACCCAACACTAGCACCCTCAGTTAAGGCGCCTGTCGCGATAAATCCAAACTTCATACCTTCTCAAACTGCACCTTTGCCAAACTTACAAATACCGAAAATTCCTAATTATCCAAATTATCAATCGGTAACATTTCCAAAAAATACTATACCTACCAGCATAACTCTACCTAAATTTACGAACCAAAATTCACCAGCACCAATCAACGAAGATACTGTACAGCAAGAAGAACAAAGGGTTAATGATGAATACTATAAGCTATTGCTTCCACTTATATTACCAACACCAAAAGAATCAATAGTTTTAAATCCTTCTGTTCCATCAGTACAATCGGCGCCAGAATCTTCTAACTATTCTCAAACTTTAATATCATTAGAACGAGACATCGAAAGACTTCGTAATAAATATCGTGAGATGCAAACGATAAATTACAGTTCACAACGCTTACTGAGTAAGGATTCGGAGTCAGGCAGGCGCCGATAACAAATCAATAACAGCATAAATATTGTTTTGCTCCCGCCACCGCCCTTAAACTACGCGCGTCACAAAAAACGGCGCCTAAACAATAATGCTATTGCCAAGCTAAAAGTGAGTAGTTTTTGGTCTGTCAAATAGTCCCTTATCTTCATATGCATAAATATAATCAGGGCCTATTATCATAGCTTTTTCGCAATCATCATCAGAAGCCATCCTTACTACTTTAAAATCTTTCTGTTTCTTGAGGAGTGCCTACAGTTCCTGGCTGAGTCAAGAAGAAGTTTTGAGCCGCTTCGTTTTGGTAGATACAGCGAATATCTGGTTTTTCGCTATCCAAATTACCTGTGAACCCAAAAGTATTTAATCGGTTTTTACAATTTCTTACTTGATCAGAAGTTACAAGCTTTCTTTCCTCTAATATAGCCCAATTATTTTGTCGAATAACACATCCTGGGCGCATACTCGGTTGGGCTACATAAACGTTAAAGGGGTTAAGAGTCACAAATAATCGAGCATCCATTACCATCGCACTTGCACCATACTGAACGCAAATTTCTGGGTTTGGAGCGATACGATCAATAAAATCGCGGGTTGCGACATTTGATGGAGTAAATGTCGCTGTTGAGCTAAAACCGATACCAATACCAATACCTAAAACAAACACCCCTCCCAAAATAGCGATGGAGGTGAAATTAAATGAAGGAGATTGGAATGTAGAAGGTTTGGAAGCCGTTGCTTGTCCACCCGATAGTCTACGTTTCATTGTTAGTCCTTATAAGTACTTTGGCGGTAGTTTGAGCGCTTGCTCTATATTAATGTGACAGTATATCTAATCCGATTAAATGTAATAGAAGCAATTAGAATCCTCGCTTCATATATACTTACAAAAAACAAAAAGCTATTTATGCAGAAAGTTATAGTAATATTCAAACTCTATCTTTTGGTATAAATACAAATGCATTAATCAGGTTGTAGTTAAAAATTTATTAAGTTTTGAAGTTTACCGTGCGATTAGTACCCAAATCCACGATATATTCATTCTGCTGCCATACCATAGGTGAAAAAATGAGACTGAAAAGCACTGAAAACCTAATTCCATACTTGATTGTTTTTGTCAATGCGTAAGTTCTATATTTATATTATTAATATTTTTTAATTTTTCAATGTCTATGTATACTGTAAAATTTTAGTAATTCGTAAGATGTGCGATTTAGAGATATTTGTTCGAGAAATATAAACAGTATAAGACTCTAACCTTTTATATTCTGGAGATTTGTTATGAAAAAAAATAAATTATTATTAATTACTTTAATAATAGTAGCATCAGCATTTATTAATAATAGTGTAGCAAAAGCAAATAATTCACGGAAATTAACAATCATAAATAAAAATAAACAAATAATAGTTTCTGCACATATTAAATCAGAAAATTCTGATAAATGGGAACATGCTTTTGGTGATTTAGCGAAAATGCTTATGCCTGGTGAATCCATATCTATAAAATTAAATCCTAATCAGTGTATTTATAATCTAAATTTTCTGTATGGTAATGGAAGTAATGGTAGATTTCGTGTTAATGCATGTCAAAGTTCTACTCTAAATGTTGTTGGAAATGGTGGTACTTACCGGAGTCATGGTCAAGGTAGAAAACGTGATTATATTCTTATTCCACCAGCAATTCCAGTAGAAATACGATACCCGGATACTGGAATCCAGCGTATTAGATAAATAAAGTTATTTACGTTTGGGTGATATTTTCAACGAGCGATTTAGGCGCCGATACTATCAACAACTTTCAACTAGATTCAACAACATTTGATATATCATTTGACCCTGCATCATTAAGTTTTACAGATACAGCAAACGGTACTGAAATTCGTCTTGGTTCCGATATTTTAGCTGTTGTAAGCGCAAGCATAATGCAAGTGTTTTTAGCAATAACGTACCTTCTATAGTGGTAGTCGGCTGACTGCCTGACAGAAGTCTGAAAAACCTTATGAAATAAGGAAATTGAATAAAAGGGCCAAGAAACATGAGATGGTAAAGTTACCAGACTTATACCAATCGTGCATCATGTCAAACTCAACCCAACTCTATAGTCAGGTATTAGGATATCTACGTCAATATAGTAATTACTGTGACTTACGTCACCTAAAAACTTTAGCCTGGATGATTAACGGACTAATATACAGTGGACAGTTAAGTTTGAGTGCATGGGAACCCTACGTACAAAGTAATGCTGAACAAGCTCAAAGTTTTGAACGCAGGTGGTGAGTCCAGTTGGCGGTGTCGGCTTCCGTCCCGCCAAACTGGCGAACCCGAAGGGCGTAGATTTTTAGACTGAACTTCCCCCGGTGCTTATGTACTAAACAGGCATTAAAGCTTTGATATATAATACTTCTAGCGTTTGCAACAATATCTGCTGTACCCATGTAAGCTTTGATTTTTGGGCACATCTGTGGTAACGTAAAAAACTGGGGGTAAACACCTCAAAACCGCAACGCATACGCCCCTTTGGCAATTTGTACCCAGTAAGAGCGATTTTAAAAAGCTGGGAAGTCGCTCTAGGAAAGAGTTCCGTCTTTTTGCTTGGGGGGAAGTTCAGTTTAGAGAATAGGAGAGTTTGCGTCGAGAAACTGTATATACCATTGGCAATGGCGGCTTTGAAAGATTGGCAAAACCATCGATTATATTTAGCTATTGATACTACTGTGTTATGGAATCGTTTCTGTATGATTCATATTTCAGTAGTATGCTGTGGTCGAGCAATTCCACTATTATGGCGTGTATTGGAACATGGTAGCGCGACGGTAGCATTTAGAGAGTACGAGTCTATGCTACGTAAAGCTAGATGGTTACTACGCCATCACCCTGATGTTATGATGCTTGCAGACCGAGGTTTTAGCAATCATGATTTCTTGAGTTGGTTACAGGCAAGTAATTGGCATTACTGCATACGTATAACATGTGATACAAAATTGCATGGAGTTAGGCGCCACCCAATAGAAGCATCGTTAATTTATCCAAATAAAGGAGAAGCTGCTTTTTATCGTAATGTTGGACTGTGGCAAGACGGCTTGATTCGTTGTAACCTAGTAGTTGCCTATCCAGAGGGAGTATCTGAGCATTGGGCGGTTATTACGGACGAACCGCCAACTTTAAAAACTTTGCATGAGTACGCTTTGAGGTTTCGCGTTGAGGAATTATTTCTGGATAGTAAATCGGGTGCATTTGAAGAGCGAAGATTCTCGCCTTAGAAATGCTAAGTCATTAGAGCGTTTGTATCTAATTGCAGCTTTAACTTTACTTTACAGTACTGCACAAGGCATGGCTGTACAGGTTGCAGGTCTACGTCAACAGGTTGATCCTCACTGGAATCGTGGTTTGAGCTATCTTAAGATTGGTTTACGCTGGCTTAAAGGTGTAATTCACAAAGGACGACAGTTGTTAGTCCCAATTCCTTTGTTGCCCAAAG
This sequence comes from Calothrix sp. PCC 7103, assembly GCF_000331305.1. Lineage (GTDB taxonomy): Bacteria > Cyanobacteriota > Cyanobacteriia > Cyanobacteriales > Nostocaceae > Dulcicalothrix. The sequence continues at coordinate 5,949,525 of NZ_KB217478.1, forward strand.
ATCAAGAGCCTTGTTTTGCTTCCAACAAAGCTCGCCAAGATATAAGTTATGGAATATGGTTTTCTCGCATCTATTCAAAAGAGTGCAGACCTTGATATTACTGGCTTCTACATAAATCTGTCAGGCAGTCAGGGTAGTCGGTGTACTCGGAATGCTTCTGGTGTAATTTTGGTGTACTTGCAAAGACTTCGTTAATAATTTGCTTGTCTTCTTCACGTACACTGTTGTCCGTAGCCTTGCCGCGTTGTATGAGGGTTAGTATGGAAAAGCGTCTAGGAAAGCGTTTCTCGAAGATTTGGGAGAATTTTAAAGAGAATGTGGGTGAGTCTCGCCATTGGTACTAATTGAAACGTACAAATTAACCGACCTGGATGTTTTTGACGTGCTGACTGTTGAGCTATACTAATAACGGGTCAAAAATATACTTTGAAAGCAAGCGAAGATATTTAATATGCTACCCTGCGGGAAAACTGCGTTAACGTCCCTCAGCATGACAAAAGTCTAAATTTTACCCGTTCGCAGTATAACTGGCGCCGCTTTAGACTGCTACATGTTCTATGTTTGGGGTGTATAAAGCGAAACTATGATGATTAATTAGTAAATCTGCTCGCTGCATAAGTTAATTTACCTCATACCTAATTAAACGTATAGAAGAGGTAAAAAACATCTTCTTGTAAAAGAAACCTTACGTTTATTATTAGGGAAAAATCATGAACTCCGAGAAATTACAACAGTTACAAGACGAAATCACACAAAAAATGATTGAGGGTCTACAAAATCAGGATTTTGACAAGCTTCTTGAGAAATATGATGTATTAAATCAAGCCAAGCTGGTGTTTCAGTTTACTCTTAACCTTGATGCAGATGAATCAATTCAATCATGCGGGGTGCATATGCCATGTCCGATAGATCCTAATCTGCCTATGTGCTATTGTTGTTGTTAATTTAATTTTATACGATAGTTAATTGCGTCCTTCAAAGTTGACCGCAGGTAATTGAAGATGTAGCCTATTTTTTATAGTGCTACATTTTTTGTTTGGCTAATAGTACGCACGTAAGAATCGAAGAGTGTAATAGTACAGAGGTAAGTATGTTTTTGAGTAAATTTAAAGGATTCGATATTGGTATTGGTATTACACTTACATATTGTTTTACTAACAATGCTATTGCCCAAATCAAACCTGATACGACTTTACCAATTAACTCTAACATTACAGAACTTTCAAATACTACAGTAATTTCTGGTGGAACCCAAGCTGGAAGCAATCTTTTTCATAGCTTTGAAGAATTTTCTATAATCAAAGGGCAAACTGCTGATTTTGCTTCTTCTACTAATATTCAAAATATTAGGTTCTTCAGTAGTTGTTATGCTAAATTGTTAAATAAAGATGTCAACTATTATTAATTTATTGTAAAAAATATTACAAAAATGCTTGATAGGATTGACTTGTAAGTCTTATTTATTATTGACTGTATGTACGTTCATTGTATTTTAGGGTACATTTACAGTCATGACTAATAAAAAAGATATAAAAATCTTATCACAAATTCTGGATATAGACGAAGTAAAAGTTATATCGCACAGCATTTATAACGAAATTGGAATAATTTTACGAACAGAGCCAATAAAGCTGTATAGTGTATGTCCATCTTGTGGTACGGAGAGTCATAAACTACATCAAAACCATCGTCATATTATTAAAGATTTACCTTTTGGAGAGAAACCAATTTTTTTAGAAATAAATCGGCGCCAATTTAAATGTAGAATTTGTAAAAAACCGTTTAGTGAAGAATTTGAGTTTGCAAGAAAGAAAAGAACCTATACAAATCGCCTTGCAAACAAAATAATACAAGAAGTTTTAGAAAACGACATACATAGCGTGGCATCAAAAGGTATAGTCACAACAGAAGAGATAGAAAGAATGTTAAAAGATGCATCTGAAAAACTAAATTTAACAAAACCTAAGAATTTAAAAAGGCTGGGAATTGATGAAATAGCTTTAAGAAAAGGAAAGGGTAACTACTGTGCAGTGTTAATAGATTTAGATACATCTAAACCAATCGCTATTTTGAACGCACGTACACAAGGAGTAATCGAGGAAGTTCTTATCAGTTGGGGAGTTGAGGTGTTAGAGCAAATTAAGGAAGTGAGTATAGATTTATGGCAAGGGTACAAAAATTTAGTGATAGAATTAATGCCTAACGTTCAAGTCGTCGCCGATAGATTTCACGTAATGGTGCAAGTAAATAAAGAATTAGACACACAGAGGAAGAGAGAAAAGTACAAAATAGAGGAACTAATTAAATTAGCAGAAACATCTGAAAAGAAAGATGAATATGAAAAAATATTAGAAGGATTGAAAAATAGTAAATATGCTTTACTTAAAAATGAAAAGGACTTAAATGAAGAACAAATAAAGAAATTAATTCAAGTAAAAGCTGTATCTCCTACTTTAAAAATGATGCATGAATTAAAGGAAAAACTTAGAAAAATTTTTAATAAAACTAATCATTGGTATCCAGCAGTATTTAAATTAGGTATGTGGCTTTCAAAAGCTAAAACATATTTTCCAAATAGCAATAACACTTTTATTCGTTGGTTTGATGAAATTATTGCTTATTTTGATAATGGCACGACTAGCGGCGCCGTTGAAGGTATTAATAATAAAATAAAATTAATTAAGCGCTCGGCTTATGGGTTTAGAAATTTTGAAAATTTCCGAGTTCGATGCTTATTAGCTTGGCACTTTAATTGTTAGTTTAGCATAACAAGTACTGAAGAGCCAAATATTATTAGTCGAGTCACGGGTAAACAAGCATCTAATATTGATGGAACAATTCGCGCTAGTGGTACTGCGAATCTGTTTTTGATAAATCCGAATGGTATTATTTTTGGTAATAATGCGAGTCTTAATATTGGTGGTTCGTTTCTAGCTAGTACAGCCAGTGCATTCAAGTTTGCTGATGGTACAATGTATAGTACAATAATTCTTCAAACCACACCCTTACTTACTGTTAGCGCTCCAATCGGGTTGCAATTTGGAACTACTGCAACACAAATTCACGTCACGTCTCAAGCTAGCACAGACGGTGTAACTAATAGTTTTCGTCTTCCCAAAGGTTTAGGAGTGCAGTCAGGCAATACTTTATCACTTATTGGCGGTAATTTAGTACTTGAAGGTGGAAATTTAACAGTACCTGGAGGAAAAATTTAGTTAATAAGTGTTGCGGTCAATAATTCTGTTAATTTAAATCCTATATCCCAAGTTTGGACTCCAGATAATCCTGATGCCCAAAATTTACAAGATATTAAATTACAAGGGAGAAATATTAACGGACAAAACATTCGTTCGATGGTAGATGTTGGTAGTGACAGGGGTAGTGGCAGTATTTATGTACAGGGTCGAATTGTAGAATTAAGCGGTAACTTAGTAAGCCTAGTAGCTATAAATAAGGGTTCTACAGATGGTCAAGGAATAACAATCTCAGCACAAAAATTAATTGTACGTGATGGTGCCCAAATAAATACTTATACTTTAGGAATAGGTGCGGCAGGAGATATAAAAGCGAACATCTCTGAGTCCTTAGAATTAAGTGATAATTCAACATTGTTGCAGAATAATAACACTGTATCTACTGGCATATTTAGTGTAACCTCAGTTAGTGGAAAAGCAGGCGATATAACAATTAATACTAAAAATTTATATATTCAAGGCGCACGGATATCTACACAATCTGAAGGAATATTTTTTCGGCTATTAAATCAATATATACCAGCTACAGGTGCAGGTGGAAATTTGACTATAAATGCTTTGAATTCGGTAGAAATAATTGGAAAAACAGATAATAATTTTAATATAGGTTTGTTTGCTGGAACTTTAAGTGAGGGTTCTTCTGGAAACTTGAAATTGACGACTGGGGAATTGATTATTCGTTCGGGTGGGGCAGTAACTGTCAGTAGTAAAATCCCTACAGAACCTACAGGGGTAACATATCTTGGAGATATAAGTAAATTAGGTACTGCGGGGAATCTTGATGTAACTGCGCGCAACATTGTCTTAGATAGAAGCGCACGAATTACGTCAGAAACAGACTTAGGTCGTGGTGGAAATATAAATTTACTGGTACGTGATTTATTACTAATGCGTAGAGGTAGCCAAATATCAGCATCGGCAGGTAAGTTGGATACTCCTGGGGATGGTGGAAATATTAATATTGATATCCCTACTGGTTTTATTGTGGCGCCACCCCAAGAGAACAATGATATTACAGCAAATGCGTTTAGCGGTAGTGGTGGCAAAGTTCAAGTTAATGCAATTAGTCTTTTTGGTACGGCGCCACTTAGTCGAGAAGACTTAGTGAGAAAATTAGGAGTTAACAGCACAAACCCAAGTTTATTAGACCCAGCAAAGCTAAACTCAAGCGATATTACAGCTATTTCTCAGGAAAACCCAACATTGAACGGCGCCGTAAATATAAATACTCTGGATGACAATATTAATCGCACACCTGTTAATTTACCAACCAAACTGGTTGAGCGGAAAGTTACCCAAAGCTGTAGAAATGATATAGTAAGAGGTCAAAGTCAATTTATTATCACTGGGCGTGGTGGAATACCTACTGCTCCTGTTGACTTAATTAGAAGTAATACTACTTTGGAACCCGATTGGGTTTCAATTAAGAGGGGTAATAGTAAAAACGAGCAAGATTTATCAAGAGCGCACTCGCTCTTGATAAACGTAAATTCAAAGCACAGTTATCCAATGAAAATTGTGAAAGCGCAAAGCTGGGTAGGTTCTTCTGATGGTGATTTGTACTTAGTTGAGTCGGCACCATTCTCGACAAATTATAACCCTTGGTTTCGCGACTCTGAATGTGTTGTTCCAAATTAGCATTTATTGTTGTAGTTAATGATTATCGGGCGCCCATGCTATCAGTTATGTATAGTGATGGAGATAACTGGCGCCGCTTTTACACTGCTACATTTTGGACATCTGTTTAAATCATGCGGGCAACACGGGATGTACTGTTTCTCCGTGTACTCTGTGTCTCTGTGGTAAAAATGTATATGTCACTGCACAGGCGAGACGCCTGTGCTACAACACCAAAACTTTTGTAATTTTCCAGCTTCCCTAAAAATTTGTAAAACGATTTGGCGATAACTGGTTAATAACTTCATCTTCTTGCCCTGACGCCCAATTAGCAAACCGCGCAGCAAGTGGAGGTATATATACAAGTGGGTTACTAAAACCTGAGAATATATATATATTGTCGTGTTCTGGAACGGCGCCAACTAAAGGCAAACTATCTTTACTAAAAGCGACTAAACAATGGCGCCAAGTTGCGGGCACTTTATACAAACACGGTAAAATACGACCGACACTATCACGTAACCACTTTTCACTAATGAAAGCATCAACTTTTGCATTTGGGTCAGTTAGCGTTCGACTAATTTGACCAATACGCAAACTGCCATCTAAAAACTGCACTACACCTGTATCTAATATTGCTTCCTCCGGTTCATTACCAGGATGGCGCCAAATTTCATCATCTTTACCAGCTTTAGTTTCAAAACCAAAGCGTTGTAACACTGCGGGCATTACTAATGTGCTAAGTTTAACATCGACTGGCGCCGTTTCCAGAATTTCTGCATGAGTAAAATATTGCTGTACAAAAAGACCAGACTTATTAAGCAACTGCCTAGTAATACCTCCAGCACAAATAGCAAGGTTTTTATACTCTACCCCCAAAGATTGAATATCAAGAACTTTGGTAATTTGAATTTTTCCACCCAAGTTTAGAAAAGCTTGAATGTATGCTTGTGCTGTGTTCTCTGGTTGGATATGACCGTGTTTGACTGTTAAGGCGCCGGAGATAGCATTTTTATTTAATAATGGTTCTAATTCACATGCAGCTTCCACAGAAAGCAACTGTGGTGGAGTTTGAAAGTGAGAATAAGATTCAGCAATTACGTTGGGGTCTGAGTCAGCGTCAATAGTTAAGAGTATATCTATTTCGCGATACTCCATATCATTGCCAAGCTCATGCAGCAACTCAGAGTAACACTGTTTGCCTTCGTCGCATAATTGACGTGTTAATAAATTAGTACCAGACCAAAACGCTAAACCACCATAACTGTAACGGGTAGCATTGTCAGGTACTGCGTTTTGTTCCAATAAAAGAACCGAAAAGCCTTTTTTAACAAGTTCATATGCAAGTGCTGCACCCGTAAACCCGGCGCCAATTACTACCCAGTCGTAAGTCATGCTTGTAGAGGCGAGTAAAGCGAAAATGTTATAGACTAATTATAATAACATGTCTCTATAATAAAAATTATAATGTCATCAAATCAACCTAAAAAATATGATCTTGTTTTAGGTAATCAAAGTAGAGCTTCCGCATCTGCTGTAGTTTTAGGAGGAATAGAAGGAGTTCAACGACGATTATCAACAGAGGTTATTGAGCATAAAATTGCAGCTTTACCATCTGCTTTAAACTATGGCGAACAAGGTTTAACGCTTGTAATCAAAGCATTAAATGACCCAGCAGACCAAGTAAAAGAATTCGCTCATAACTTATTAAAGAATAGAAATGAATTAAGAGTTAAAGTTGCATTACGTGAGTATATTAAACGTTGGTATTCAATTCGTTACGACGGATTATATAAAACGAATCATATTTATGATGAGAGAAGAAAATTAGAGTACTGTAAATATTTAAGGTTTTATCCAGATGGAACACTCTTGACTAAATCTACAAATAGTAGTGTTGAACAAGTCGAAAAATTGTTGTGTAAAGACAACTTTATTCAAATTGACACTTACAAAGTTTTCAACAAAGACATAAAAATATCCACTGAGAAGTTTTATTGTGCTACAGACTGTTGGGGAAAAATTCATATGCACGGCAATACAATTTCTCTTAATCCCTACGACCATTATATTACTAATCGCCGTAATAAGGATAATTTTAATGACGCATACGAGGAATATCATTTTATTAAATTATGAGGTGTAGAGAATAAACATGTTTAGTCTCTCTTTTTTGGAAGAATACCAACAGTAATAGTCGCAACAATAAAAATTAAAGGAACTAACATTGAATGTTCTGGAACTTTGACTTGTGATTTTGTCTGTCGAAGTGCAATTAAGGTTACATTGGTTTTATTCGTAAACGAACGTTGCAGTTTTCCCTGAATTATTGCGCTCGCTGTCTCTTGACTGGCGCCAAACATTGTTTGTTTATTTTCGTTTGTAAATGAGACACCTTGACTACGCTGATAATTAAGAAAATCGTATCCAAATGTATTTAAACTGGCGTTGAGTGTAAAATAATCAAGAGGTTGATATTTGAAATAATCTTGAACATTAACTTGTGAAATATTTACAGTATCAAATAAATAGAATGATATATTGCTTTTAGCATTAGCTTTTTCACTCAAAGGGTCGTCTATTTCTGTTTCAAGATTAAGAGTTGCAATAAAGTCAAACGAGAATAGCTGACCTGCATCAACGTCAAAATTTCCAAGAACCCGTGCTTGTGCTTCTGCTGTTCCTTCATAATCTCGGTTTTCACCAAAAGCAAGGCTAAATGCTGAAGAGTTAATTTGTAATGGTGATACTGTAGAGTTATTTAATGCTTTATTTTCGGCGCCAAATATACCTCCATTTGTCTCACCTGATATATTGGCTTGGTTCACAAGTTCGATTGTTCCGAAATTACTAAAATTATTTAGTTCAATTTCAGCTTCCGAAAATGCGAAGGTTGCTGCATATGTTGGTATAGCGGTTAATACCGAGGTTACTATAAATGATGGTACGCCCAACAACAAAGAGCGTTTTTGTAAAGTTAATTTAAAATTTAGCATTGCTTATATAACCAGCTATCTATTAAGTAATACTACTGATTAAAATAGCCTAATTTCGGAAATGCTTTTAATACGTAGCTTGTAAACGTTCTAAAAGATACTCTTTGGCTGTAATTGGTGGATATATTGGTGTTTCATTCATACAACTTGGTAAGCAGGTTATTTGAGTGTCATCATTAGGATGACAGAAAAACGCGATTGAGTAACGTGACTGGTTTGTATTTTCTGGAATTACTACACGGTGTTTGGTTGAGGAAAATTTGTTATTTGTCCAGCATTGCATTAAGTCACCTGTGTTGACTACTACTGTACCAGGTATGGCAGGCGCCTTCACCCAGTCACCTGATGCAGTTTGAATTTCTAAACCACTTATTTCATCATGTTGAAACAATAGTGTAATGCTACCGTAGTCCGAGTGTTCCCCAGCGCGCGTTTGTTCTGGTAAGAATGGAGTTTGTATTGGTGGGTAGTGTAGTAATCTTAATGTGTGATGGTTTTGGTTGTGGTTGTTTGCAAAAAAGTCTACTGGTAATTCCAACGCGCGGGCAAATGCTTGTAAAATTTGGTTGGCTAAGTTAGTACATGCTTGGAAAAATTCTATAATACAAGGTTCTTGAGTTTGAGTGTTAATTAATCTGCTAATGTTAAACGCTTCTTTTAAGTCACCTGGTTTATTTGGGTTGAGTCGTTCGCGTTCTAGACCGACATAACCTTGATTACTAAGTTCGTCACTCCACGCTGATTTTTGCTTAATTTCTAAGGGTTGGTTAAAGAAGTGTTTACTGGTGTTGAATACTTGTTCAATTAAGTCTTGGGATATGTCAAAATTTTTTAGATACATAAACCCGACTTCGGTGCAAGCTTGGTAAATTTGTTTTGTTATTTCGTTATCGCTTGAGAAGTTGGAAAGGTCTATAATTGGTATTTGTGACATGTTTGTTTTTGATGAATGAACCGCAAAGGACGCAAAGGACGCAAAGGACGAGTTAGAGATGTTAAAGATTATTTTAGCGGATATGGAGGAAGATATAGATGATATTCGTGAGTTGTTTTATGGTAATTTATGTGAAGTTCAGCCGATTTTTGAACGTGAGTTAAATGTTAGTTTTGATGTGGACGAATTTTTAGAAAATGATATTGCAAAGCTTTCTCAGTTTACGGCGCCTTCATGTGGTTTATTTATTGCTAAGGTTGATGGTCAGAATGCAGGTTGTGCAGGGTTTAGACGAAATAATCCAAGTACTGCCTAAGTTAAAAGAATGTACGTGAAGCCAGAATATCGTAAACAAGGTATTGGACGCGCGTTACTACAAGCAGTAATTAGAGAAGCAACAAAACTAGGTTATGCAAAAATTCGTTTAGACACAGTTTTCTTCGCTAAAGAAGCACAAAAACTATATCGGTCGTTTGGGTTTCAAGAAATTGCACCATATCCAGAAAGCGATATTCCCTCAAATTTACACCCAAAATGGATTTTCATGGAATTGTCATGCTGAACGTAGTGAAACATCTGATAGTCTTGGGTACTGTTTTTATGGAATTGTCATGCTGAACGTAGTGAAGCATCTGATAGTCTTGGGTACTGTTTTTATGGAATTGTCATGCTGAACGTAGTGAAACATCTGATAGTCTTGGGTACTGTTTTTATGGAATTGTCATGCTGAACGTAGTGAAGCATCTGATAGTCTTGGGTACTATTGAGACTTTTGAGATTCTTCGCTTCGCTCAGAATGACATTTTTTACAATGACATTTTTTACTTAAAATGACATTATCTAAGTTAAGCGCTGGTTAGAAATTCCATAACGTCTCCTTCTTGAACGATATATTCTTTTCCTTCTTTACGTAATAAACCTTTTTCTCTGGCGCCACTTATCGAGCCAGTACTTACTAAATCATTGTAAGCAACGGTTTCCGCGCGGATAAAACAGCGCTCAAAATCTGAGTGAATAACACCCGCTGCTTGCGGTGCCTTCATTCCTGCTTTAATAGTCCAAGCGCGCGATTCTTTTTCACCCGTGGTAAAATATGTTCGCAAACCTAACAGCGCGTAGGTAGCACGAATCAAAGATTTTAATCCACCTTCTTCAACACCTAGAGAAGCTAAAAAATCGGCTCTTTCTTCGGCTGGTAACTCAATTAACTCTGACTCTACCTGAGCAGAAACAACAACAACTTGCGCTTTTTCTTGTCCTGCTATCGCGCGGACTTGCTCGACATACTTGTTACCACTTGCCAAGTCATCTTCCGATACATTTGCTGCAAAAATTATCGGTTTGGAAGTTAGTAACCCTAAAAACTTGATTGTTTCCTGTTCTTCGTCGGTTAAATCAATCTGACGAACTGATTTACCCTCGTTTAACTGTGCTGCTACTTTTTCTAATACTACTAACTCCGCTTGAGCTTCTTTGGAAGCACGTGCTTGTTTCTTTGTACGTTCGATACGCTTGTCAACTTGCCCTAAATCAGCTAAGGCAAGTTCTAAATTAATAGTTTCTATATCCCGTACTGGGTCAACCGAACCAGAAACGTGAATAATATCATCATCATCGAAGCAACGCACCATGTGAACGATAGCATCTACCTCACGGATGTTCGACAAGAAAGCATTACCCATTCCCTCACCTTTACTCGCACCCTTAATCAAACCAGCAATATCGACAAACTCAACCTGTGCTGGAACAATTTGCTTCGATGAGGAAAGTTTTGACAGAACGTTTAACCGTTCGTCAGGAACCGAAACAATACCGACGTTTGGGTCTTTGGTACAAAAAGGGAAGTTAGCAGCTTCTGCCTTGGCATTTTCGACCAAAGCGTTGAATAAAGTTGATTTTCCTACGTTGGGCAGTCCAACAATCCCAGCTCTGAGCATAATAAATGTAAAACTTCGCGTCTCTTACTTTTGCAAGGATATCAAATGTAACGCGCGGTTGGGTGGAGTAGTAGCAACGGATTATGTAACGGATGTAACGGATGTATTATTATAATTAATTTTAGTTTTTGATTTTTCTGTATCTAATATATCAATAATTAAATTAATTATTTTCAGTAAAAATTAATTTAATCTTTCTACAAATATTAGGTAAAGTATATTTATCCCAAGACGTAATGGTCTTACTAACACTTCAGGTAATTATGGGAAAATCAATCCTTTATAAATCTGTTCGCATTTTGTTCTCAATAGTGACACTGCCAGTTATAGCACTCTCTTCACAAACTGTACTAGCAGAGGTATGTAATATCCAGCTTCACAACAGTAGCAGCTTTAAAATTCGTGAAGTCAAGATGTCACATGTTGATAAAGATGATTGGGGAGAAAATCTTGTTGATAATCTTGAAGATAAAATTGTCTGGCAAAATCAATCAGTTAACATGCAGTTTGACCGCGATGGCGATAAGTGTTTATATGATATGAAAATTATCAACGAACACAACCAAGAAGAAAAACTTCACGGTGTCAACTTATGTGAAAACTCTGATTTTGAAATCTCAGATGAGTAATTAAACTAAAACTCTTTTAAAACTCTCTTGTGGAACGGGCATCCCTGCCCGTCCATCTTAATATTTAAGGCACCGTCTGTGGAATAGGCGCCGGCACAGGTTGAGGAATAGGCGCCGGAACTGGTTCAGGCACCGGTTGCGGTGCAGGGTCAGGCACAGTTCCAGGACCTGGGCTAGGTAACGGGTTTGGGCTGGGTGTAGGAATTTGTGGTTCGGGTATAGATATTAAGCTAGGAATCATATTAAATAGGTAAACGTGCTGTAACTTCAATACTTTCATCTTCCATTACTTGTTGCCATCTATCGAAATGACGAATCATGTCTCGCAAGCTCAAACACCTTTACTGACAGCAATAAAGGAATGTGCCAACTCATCACATGCACCCTTCTATACCCCTGGACATAAACGGGGTGTAGGAATTTCGCCTTCTCTTATAGATATATTTGGTAAATCTATATTTACTGCTGACCTACCAGAATTAACTGAGCTGGATAATTTATTTGCACCATCCGGTGTAATTAACCAAGCGCAAGATTTAGCAGCACAAGCATTCGGCGCCACACGTACTTGGTTTTTAGTAAATGGCTCTACATGCGGCATCGAAGCGGCAATTATGGCAACATGTGGCGCCGGAGATAAAATTATTCTGCCACGCAATGTTCATTCATCGGTAATTGCTGGCTTAATTCTATCTGGCACCATACCTATTTTTATCAATCCTGAATACGATGCAGTTTTAGATATTTCCCATAGTATTACACCCGAAAGTATTACACAAGCACTGCATCAACATCCCGATGCCAAAGCAGTATTAATGGTGTATCCAACTTACTACGGTGTTTGTGGTGATGTAGTTTCTATCGCAAATATTGTACATCAATATAACATCCCATTAATTTTAGACGAAGCACACGGTGCCCATTTTGCCTTTCATCCAGACCTACCCATATCAGGGTTAGCAGCAGGTGCCGATATTTGTGTCCAGTCTATACATAAAACATTAGGCGCCATGACACAAGCATCAATGCTGCACGTTCAAGGAAACATAGTAAACTATGAGCGCATCAGTAAAGCATTACAACTAGTCCAATCAACAAGCCCAAGTTACATACTAATGGCTTCTTTGGATGCAGCACGCGCACAAATGGCATTACAAGGACACTCATTAATCACCCAAACCCTACATCTAGCAAACACCGCGCACGAAAACCTCAACAAAATCCCAAGTATATCATCACTCCATCAAAGCCCTGCTTATCAACGGGGGTTGGGGGGATTCAACTTAGACCCAACCCGTCTAACAATAAAGGTCTCCAACCTAGGAATCACAGGATTTGAAGCAGACGAAATTCTAGAAACTCAACTCGAAGTCAGAAGCGAACTAGCATCACTACACAATCTTACATTTATTATTAGTATCGGCAACACCCAACAAGACATCAATAAATTAATACAAGCCTTCAACACCCTTGCTAGAATGGCGCCTATAAATAAAAACAATACAAAACTAAATAGTACAAAATATTTATGGAATAATCTTACAGCATTAAACAGTTTATTACACATTTCTCCGCGCGAAGCTTACTTTGCAGCATCCGAAACCTTACCACTTGACCAAACTTATTCGCGTATCAGCGCCGAAACAATATGTCCTTACCCTCCAGGTATACCTGTATTAATGCCTGGAGAAATCATAACCAAAGAAGCTTTAGAATACCTTCAAAAAGTCAAAACATTAGGAGGATTTATAACTGGTTGTACCGATACCACTTTAAAAACCCTAAAAGTCATCGTTTAAGAGGGTATATTCATATCCAAGTTATCCTCTAGGAATTTTAGCGCCGTTTGAGATTTTCCTAGAGGATATAAATATCGAGCTTATCTAATACCTTTTACCTCTAAGTATAAATTCTTAATATTCAATAACAATGTTTTTAATATTACATGCAAAAATGTATGTGCAAGATGTAACTTATCCTGTGAAGAGTTTCGGTGCCAATTCCGATAGCAAAAAATTACAAGTGTATCAAAAAGACACTATTAAAGTATATTTGCTTGATAAAAAGACGGTTTTTTTGCGAATAATACTTAGTTATAACTAAATTTAGTAGTAATATTTACATTAATTGTATGGTGGGCAGTGCCCACTATACAATTGTCGTTATCCGTTACATCCGTTCATCATCCGTTGCCAGGTTTATCAAGTTACTAATGTTACTTTTCCACTAGATAGGTCATAAATACCACCAACTATTTTAAGTTTACCTTCTTTAAGCAAGCCACCTAATATTGTTGAAGTCTCTGGTAATTTTTTGACTTGATATTGAATGTTGGCAATAATTGAATTCTTTTCTAAGTCACCTGTTTTTTGCCTTACAGACTCTACAGCAGGTTTTATCTCTTCAACAAATACACCAATTCTTCCAGGTAATGGGTCTCCTTTGACTGCTGCGACTACGGCGCCGCATTTAGCGTGTCCAAGTACTACAATCAGTTGTGACCCTAATACCGCACTCGAAAACTCTAGACTACCAATAGCTGTTTGACTAGCAACGTTACCCGCAACTCGAACTACAAATAAGTCTCCCAAACCTTGGTCAAAAACAATTTCTGCTGGAACGCGCGAATCCGCACATCCTAAAATTGATGCATACGGATACTGTGCTACAGAAGTTTCGAGCAAGCGTAATTGAGATTGATTTGGGTTTGCACGCTTACCTGCTACAAAACGCTCATTTCCTTGCAGTAATTTTTTTAAAGCTTCATCAGGTGATACTGGTTTGGGTCTACTTTGAGTTTTTGTAGGAGTTGTCTGTGCTTCTGCTTCTTCACCATTGAGTAGCAATCCGCTAGCAACTGCACTTGCTGCTATACCCGCACCACCTATTCCTGCTAGCTTCAACAGGTTACGGCGTCCTACAAAACCATTAATTCGAGTCATGAAGTTATCCTAAAGTATGATTAACAGAATTAAACAGATTTATCTACATATGTATGCAAAATCATACGCAGAAATTGCACTTTTAACCAATAAAAATGGCCAGCGCTGACTTATCGAAATGTAAAACATTCGATATCAATACGTAACTTCAGATAGAAGAATTATCTTGTTGTATGTAGAAATATACCAGAATATTGCAACACCATGACAGTATATCTCAATTCTTTATATTTGTTAAAATTCATTGCCTGGTTATTTAACGCGCAATTCACAACTCACTATTTATCAGCCATAGAAGCAATATTTATATTAATTACGATAACCATTATCAAATTTCTTCAAGTTATTATTAAAATTTTATTAGTATTATAAATTATTTTTTATGGTAATCATAGGTAAATATAATTCTAAATTGTCCAAGCTGCTTGAAAAAAGTCTAATTCGCATTGCATAGCATAGCGATAAGTTGAATTAACCATAACAGTATCAGTAGCGTAAGTATCAACTAATTCATCTAGTTCTTGAGCTATTTGATGAAAATCGGCACCGCTATACACGCGAATCCATTCACTATAATCATGCTCCGGAATTCCATTCTCTGCTAATTCTTGACCTAAAAACTCGTATAAACGCATACATGGTGACATGGCAGTGGCAGTTAAGCCGATATTCTCACCCCAAGCGGTTGCAACTAAAAAATCAGTATAACGACGAGTGGTGGCGCCTGGGGAAACAGACTGTATATCGATTCCCCATGTTTTGGCGTAACTTTGGTGTAGTTGTAATTCTTCTAACACACCCCCAGCTAAAGCATGAAATACTCTAAATCCTTTAAAATCAGGTGTCTTTGCTGCTGCAAGACTATAAGCACGCGCGAAAGCTTCTAAAAAAAACGCATCTTGACCGACATAATAAGCAAATTTGTGTCGCGCTAAACTACCATCACCAATACCGCGAACAAAAGGATTATCTAAACAAGCTTGTGCTAAATCTTGATTGCGGTGCCAAAGCGTAGATGATATGGACATCAGGATTTTAGATTAAGGATCAGAGAAGTACTATATCTAATTTACTTCTCTTTAACCTTTTTCTTTTAAAACGGTAAAAACTGAAGTAACACAGATGCTACTCCGCTTACAAAGTCCATAAAGTTGGGTTTGCCTGCACTGACTTTAGTATCCTGGGGTGTTTTTAGCTCCATGATAAAAGCTTGTGCGGTTTGAGTACCGTTAAGATTATTTTGAGCTTTGAACATTTTCTCTGCGATTTGCGCGTCTTGGAAGGCACCAGTACGGTCGAATAGCTGGTAACGAGCAATACCACGTGCTAAAAATGCTCCCGCATAATCGGGTTTAATGGCAATTGCCTGATTAAAATAATCAATAGCTTGCTGCTGGTTGCCTTTTTCACCAGCTGCTACTCCTAAAGCATAAAACTCATCGGGTGTGGCTATTTGTGAAGGAATACCCGCTGCACCCTGTAAGTTGGCACCGTTAAATGTTACGTTCGTCAATTCTATGTTGTACAAATAGGCATTTCTTAAATCTGTACCCGCTATTGTGGCGCCACTTAATTTTGCCCCATTCAGATTGGCGCCGAATAAACTCGCACTCGTCAAATTTGCACCTCGCAAATCTGCTCCTGTCAAATTAGCACGGCTAAGGTTGGCAAGGGCAAGATTGGCGCCCGATAAATCAGCACCCGATAAATCCGCCATGACTAATCCTGCGCCGCTGAGGTCGCAGTTTTGACATTGTTTGGTAGCAAGTAATTGTCTAAGGTGTTCAGGGTTTGCCGCCTGAACTGCGGTTGTAAGGGTAACGGTTGTTACAAATGCAACTGTTGCTATAATCTGGTTTTTCATAGAGCCTACGGCAATATGTGTTGGTTGATACTCAACCTTAACCTATGAAAATTGAGAATGGTAAGAACGTTGTGCGATTAATCTAAGAACCCTTCTCCAACTTCATGAGACAGTATCAAATGACGGTTCACCGATTCTAATTGCTGGTTTGTATGCTTTTGAGACGGTGTGTTGATTTTTGTGAATACACTCAAGCTAAAGGTTAAACCGATAGCGAGCAAAAGTTTCTCTAACATAGCTACACTCCACTATCACACGACGGTTAATTACACTTTTATTTACTGACATAACATTGTATGTTTGCTTTCTTTTAACCTACGTGATAGCTCTATGTCAAGATAGTGATTGATATCACTTTTTGTTGTGATTTCAATCACTAGTATATTTCTCTTGTCTTGTGGAGCGCCCGCCTAACATAAAATACCTAACGCAAAGCACCATTCAAATTCGCTCCATCAGTTTTGGCGCCATCTAAATTTGCCCCTCTAAGGTTTGCACCACTGAGATTGGCTCCTCTCAAATCGGTATTACTCAAATTCGCGTTTGTTAAATTCGCTCTTGCTAGGTTTGCCCCACCCATATTGGCGCCACTTAAATCAACACCAGTTAAATTTGAATTTGCTAAGTTTGCTCCACCCATTTGCGCTAGGCGAAAACTTTTCCCCCGTAAATCTTCACCCTGGAAGTTTGCACCTCCATAATTTTTACGTGTATTGCTCGTAACTATAGTGCTTCTTGCCTGCAAGGGTTGTGTTGTTGTTGTAGGTTTTTCTGCTGGAGATGGTGCCACGGGTATAGAGGTATCTACAGGCGCCTCTGATACGTTACTGTCTGGAACAGAATTAGATGATACGCGCGTTTCTAAATTAGAAGGTTCGGTTGATACTGGCTTTTCTACAGATTTTAGTAGTAAATATATACCTGCTCCTGTAACTAACACAGCACCTGTTAGTACAGCAGTCAAGATAATAAGCAAACCTTGGCGCTGATTTTGCTTATGCATAGTAATTTTATATATATGAATATGGATAGCTCTAATTTATTTATACACGAGCCGTTTCATTCACGCGGGATACTTTTTGAGGCGCCTTCCTTACCAGATGCGGGTTGTGTACGAATTGAGTTAGCAGCATCTCGCAGTAGAAGTAGAGGAATAGTAAAGCTGCCAAGAATCGCAATAACTATAGCCAATATCCAAACCATAATACGATTTGGCTTATAATCTTCGCGCTGGATTTGCTGAAATATCTGGTCGTATCGCCATACGGCAAATATTATAGTCGCAATACCAAGTACTACTAAACTAATACCCAAATTTTCAGAATTGAAAACAGGATGTGGTATTGGAGTTTGCTGAGTTGTTGCTGCATTTAGCTGACGCACGAATAATCCAAAGCGCGCAATCGCAAATCCAAACCCAATCAAGGCAATCGAAGTTCGCATCCAAGCCAAGAATGTACGTTCGTTTGCTTGATGTTCACGAATGCGGTCAATTTTACGTAATCTAGTCACACCTACTCAAAACCAAATAAAAGGCGACAAGAAGCATAATAAGCTGTTATCGGATATTCGGCATATGGATAAAGTAATATTTTAGGGCACCTTTAAAATGAGCATAATTCCAAATAAGTGAAACTGTATTGCCATACTTTCCAACTTCTCCAGAGCAATAAGGTTTATCAGAATGTTTAAAAAACTTTATAATATTACTTTCAACTTTATAAATTCCTTTCCCTATAAATCTATGCTCTTTATTAAACCATTTGGCAACTGCTTCAATATCTTGTTTAAAATAAACAGTTATACTCAAAATGGTTCCGTCTTGATAAAACCTCAAAAACTCGTAATCACCAGGCCAAGTGTAATTACAGTACAAACCATCAAAACGAATATAACAATGCTGGATATAATGACATAATGCAGCTTGAACGTTTATTTCTTTTCTATCTTTTAACAAATCATAAGCGAATTGATAAACTTCCTCTTCTGGGTCATTTAATGCTTGTATCACGAGCAATAAACCTTCTGTATCATAATTTAAGGCTCTTGATAAAGCATGTACCCGATTTTCAACAACCTGACTTAACAACCTTTCTTTAAGTTGTCTAATTCCTTGTATTTCTCCCAAAACAGCAGCATTTATAGGATAAGGATTATTACCCCCTAAGACAGCATCATAACTTCTAGGATTATGTAAATCGTTTGACATAAGATTACAACAACTTAGGCTTCACATATATTTATATCTAAGGCGCCTGGATTTATGCATTTTTTATTTAATTAAAGGACAACGGCGCCTTTTTGTTGTAATCAGACGATACGCATCGTGTAATATTAAACAAAAAGCGCTCAAATTTTTTAATCAAGCGTAGGTAACAAACTTCTTGCACCAAGTACACTTGCAGAAATTTACTATGAACGGACTGGCGCCAAGTTAAGTAAACTTGGTACGTCTAAAGCGGAAGCGCGTGCTATGAATAAGTTACTTAAGGAAATTGGAATCAAAATGCATGAAACCCTTATCTGGTAAAGGTTATAGTTCTATTCAGCAACCCCTAATTACACTAACTTTTTAAGCTTGCTCAAACTCAACCACCGTTTGAGGTATTTATAAATCTTGATAGTTTAAAAGTTTATTTTTACACTTGTTTGCCTCTGTATTATCCCGTAAATTCAACCAATAATCAAATCGCATTTCTTTTTTTATATTCATACCTGTGCGCTAACACTCCTTATAATTAAATAGTTATTACTTGATTATTAATTGTTTTTCTCATAGGCGCCCCTTGAACGGTTACGTCCATATGATTGTTATTTAGTACACAACCATCCTATCAAGTTTGTTAGTCTTTGTAAACTATGTTAATAAATTTGATATTAGTTGGAAGCTCTCCAGAGCAACTTGAATTTGTTCAGCATCAATAACCAATGGGGGGCAAAAACGAATAGCAGCTTTACCACAACCTAGTAATAGTAACCCCTGATGAAAAGCAGCATTGATAATAGCATCGCGCGAAGATGTACTCAAATTGCCCTCTGAATCTAAAATATCTACTGCTACCATCAACCCTTTCCCACGTGGTCTAGAAATTTGACTGTAACGTTGATGCAATTTAAATAAACCCGCTTGTAACAATTCTCCCATTTTAGTGGCATTATCCATCAACCCATTCTCAAGTAACCGTAATGTTGCGATACCCGCAGCACATGCAACTGGGTTTCCACCAAATGTAGTAGCGTGAGAACCAGGTTTCCATGTCATAATTTCACTACGGGCAATAATGGCGCCCAAAGGTAAACCGCTAGCAATACCTTTTGCTGTTGTAATAATATCCGGTGCCACGTTCCAATGTTCAATAGCAAACAATTTTCCAGTCCGTCCCATCCCAGACTGCACCTCATCGACTATCATCAAAATACCGTGTTTATCACATATCTCGCGTATACGCTGTAAAAACCCATCTTCAGGAACTATATAACCACCTTCACCTTGTATAGCTTCCACTATAATTGCCGCAACTTCATTAGGTGGCAGTATCGTTGTAAATAACTGTTCTAAATAATCTAAACTTGTTCCTGTACCATAAGGTATGTGAGTAACTCCTGGTAATAAAGAACCAAAATTAGCTCGTTGTACACTTTTAGAACCAGTCAAAGCCATTGCTCCATAAGTGCGTCCATGAAAGGCGCCTAAAAATGCCACAATTAAATTACGACCAGTATAATAACGTGCAAGTTTAATGGCACCTTCATTAGACTCGGCGCCAGAGTTACTAAAAAATACCTTAGATTTTCCGTGGAGAGGCGCCCTATTCACTAGCATTTCAGCTAATTCAATCATTGGCTTATAGTAAAAATCAGTACCAGACATATGCAGTAAATTTACTGACTGTTCTTGAATTGCCCGCACAACATCAGGATGACAATGACCAGTTGAAGTAACAGCAATACCCGCTGTCATATCTAAAAACACATTACCATCAACATCTTCCACCATACACCCCTCACCTCGCGCAACTACAAGTGGATAGTCACGGGTATAAGAAGGTGATGTTACAGCATGGTCACGTTCGACTAACATCTTCGCACGTGGTCCAGGTAACGAAGTCAACAACTGAGGCGAACATGGCAATGGTCTTTTAACAGGTATACTTAACATTGCTTGTATATTTAACTAAATATATATTTAGTTATTTTTACGACAAGTTTCATTCTCATTCTGTCACAAAAATAACAGATTTATAACTTCAACACTTAAACAAATAGTGTAATAAAGCACAAGGTAAGAAAGTTATATCTTTGCTTTATCTTGAAGTCAATATTGCTACTTTTTTTTGTTAATTACGTATTATTATCCTCCGGAGACACTCCGTGAACGCAAAAAAAGCGCTATTTTATAGAGTTACTGTAATTTCTGCTGAAACAAGTTGTACTGTGACTATAACAGTAGAGGTAAAAAAGATGATAATTATTATTATATAAAATCAGATACAAAATAAAATTTTGGTGGGTCAAAGCCCACCATTGAAAAACTAATTAATTTCTTCTTTTATCGAGTCAATTGTTGCAGATAGCTCTTTGCGCTTTAATTCGTTCTTGAGATAGCGGTTCACAAACCAAGCAGTATAACCAATACCAATCAGTTGGAAAGATTCTTTAAGCAATGGAAAAGTATTGATGGCGCCAACAACTGCTAGCATTATCCGTAGTGCAAAAACTGTTGCGACTAATGCACCAAAGCTAATAAACAAAAACTTGTATTCGCTATAGAACCAAGCTGCATTACTAGGTAACTCTGCAAAAAAGTCAGAAATTTGGGCGCCTATTTTTTCTAAGTCGGTTTCAGTCTCGGTCGCAGGAGGCAGCATTGGACGGGTCGCAAGCTGTGAACTTCCTAACGCAGCAGTATTTTGAGAAATCTCTGAAATTTCAGAGATTTTGTCAACGTACTCTGGCTCTTTATATTCTTGTGTTGGTAGTTGAGCTGTCATATGTGCCTCCTAGTATACTAAACAATGGGTTTTATTGCTTTAAATCAAGCTTTGAACCAAACTTGTAAAAATTTATTGAGCATTATTACTATTATTTCCACATTTCCAGAAAAAAATTAACTCAATCACTCGGAGTAAGCTGCATATTTCTTCCGATGGATTATTACAACATAAAGAACTAGACATTAGCTGTATCTACCTTTAGAAGCATTTTACACCTTTATCAGCATTATAAAATAAAATTGTCATCATAGAACTGCTACATGCATATACAAAATTTTATTCAAAGCTTGTTAGGTCAAGCTCCAAAGCCTGTCTTACTATTCGATTCAGTCGAAAAAGCCAACGATATCGCTTTTATGCTCAAAGGCAAATGGGATGGTTGCAATGGTGTGGCTATATACCCATGCGATGAAGTTGCGGTGAACACTGCTGCAAGTTTGCTCGAAACGTCATGGTGTTATCAAGGTGATGCAAAAGCTGTTATTGAGAGTTTAAAACCCTTAGAACTCAAAACTAGTTATGCAAGAGGAGAGCGAATTTTTATCAACGCTAACTTGAGATGTGCTGAACTTGTAGGCGCCGATTTAAGCGAAGCTAATTTCAGTTGTGCTAAACTAGATTGTGCGAATTTTAGTGAAGCTAATTTAAGTAAAGTCACTTTAACTGGGGCATCCGCGACCGAAATCAACTTAAAGCAGGCAAACTTGAGCGATTCAGAGCTAATAAGAACCAATTTCAAACTCGCTAATTTGGAAGGTGCTGATTTTAGAGGTGCAAATTTGACTCACGTTTGCTTTCTTGGAGCTAATTTAACTGGCGCCGACTTTAGAGGAGCGAAGCTTCAGTATACTAATCTAAATAACTGTAATTTGACTGATGCTGTTTTCGATTAAATTTGATATACTGCTAATGGGTAGAATATAAACTTTGTCATGCTGAACGAAACGTAGTGCAGTGAAGCATCTTAGAGATTCTTCGCTACGCTCAGAATGACATTTCTTACCCGTGTTAAGTATAATTAAAGATAGTGCATTTGTTCGGTTTTCCTGACAATCAACTCACCCTAATTTTAAAAAAAACTTCGTCAAAATATAAATAGAGTGTATATGGTATGTAATTATGTTCCCATTTTATTTTTGGAATAATTTTTGTTATAACCCAGATGCTGTTTCTCGTAAAGCGCGCTTGGAGCGGAAGTTAAGTTTTCTGAAAACGATGCGTGATGATATTGAAACCAGATTAGCTGGTTTAAATGCTGCTATTACCAACGTCGAACAGCAGTTAAATCAAGAAGACGCAACTAGAGTCTAGTTTTAGAAACCGGGTTTCTTTGTATAATAAATGTTGAATTTACCCTGGCACCGAATGGCAAAAACGATGCATCATAAAAGATAATAGTTTATATTTGTGTTATCTATGCATCATTTGGCAGAGTCAACAAACGTGTCATTCATTTTAACGGGCGAGAATATAATTATAGCTTGTTGTTATTTTGCTATATCATCGGGAATTACATATGGTGTCTGGCGTAACAGACATGCTGGGGTAGACCCACTTGTGATGGCAGTAGCAGGAATATTTTTTAGCTGTGCAATTGGTCATGGTATGCATGGTGCTGGGATGCTGGGACTACCTAATCCAATTGCTTGGCAAGCTGCAACAGATTTAGCGACGGTAATAATTGCCATATATTTTCTGAGTTTTTATCGAAGCTTTGATTTGCTAGCACGCTTCAGTCAAATATTTTCTTCTAAAGTCGAGCTTGAAAATAAAAATGAAATTTTAGAAGAAGCAATGCGGAAATTACAGCGTACTCAAAGTCAATTAATACAACAAGAGAAAATGTCTGGTTTAGGGCAGTTAGTGGCAGGTGTTGCACACGAAATCAATAATCCTGTAAATTTTATACACGCTAATCTAGATTATATGCAGGAATATACTCTTGATATGCTGGGATTTGTGGAGCTTTATCAAAAATATTATCCCACACCAGTCGCAGAAATTAGCGCGCGAGCAAAAAAAATTGATTTAGAGTTTATCAAACAAGATTTGTTCAAAATTCTCAACTCGATGACAATAGGTACTAAGCGTATCCAAGAGATAGTATTATCGCTGCGGAACTTCTCACGTATGGATGAAGCAGACTTGAAAAAAGTAGATATTCATGAAGGAATTGATAGTACATTGTTAATTTTGCAGCATCGTTTTATAGCTAGTTATGAAAAATTGGAAATCGAGATTATCAAAAACTATGGTGCCATTCCAGAAGTAGAGTGTTATCCAGGACAATTGAACCAAGTGTTTATGAATATTTTATCAAATGCTGTTGATGCTTTGGAAGAAATAAATCACGAACGAAAAAAGCAAAATATAAAAGGCAATTCAAATAAAATTACAATTAGCACCTCAATAGTGGATTCGCAGTGGGTAGAAGTAAAAATTGCCAATAATGGGCCAGATATTCCCGAACATCTACACCAACGTATTTTCGACCCATTTTTCACGACAAAACCTGTTGGTAAAGGTACAGGTATGGGAATGTCTATCAGCTATCAAATTATTACTGAAAGACATCAAGGTAAGTTAATGTTTACATCAATGAGTGGCGCCGATACAGAGTTTATAATCCAAATTCCCATTTGTCAAAAGTCTCTTGCGACGCTACGAAGTTGATTAAAATTAAATTGTCATTCTCAGCGTAGCGAAAAATCTAAATTGTCATTCCGAACGTAGTCAAGAATCTAAATTGTCATTCTGAACGTAGTGAAGAATCTAAAAAATCAGCTTTTTAGAAAAGATTATAACTCGAATGATAGATGATATAAATAGTTACTTACAGCTTTTATAAGTATGCCTTGATATAGCAAATTTTATGATATTTCTATGCTCTAAGCAATAGGCGCCAATATTCCTAGAGGATAAATCAGGTGTAAACATATCCTCTAGGAAAATCTTCACATGGCGCCAATATTCCTAGAGGATAAATCAGATTTACATGTATGTTCTAGTACTTGATGTGATTTATGAAAGTGGCCGACACCTAACTCTAACTTTGACTCTCTAGTAGATGCATTATCAGACTGATGGTGTAACCAAATGTATGCAGTTATTGATGTACTTAGGGTGCATCAAGATAGATAAGCTTCTTAGCTTTATGAGACCAACCACAAAACTGTAGATCAGTATATGAGAGACGAGCAAGTCCGTTTGCCCATTGAAGTGGAGCAGGGAGACGACTGGGTTGGTAAGAGAGAGTAGCAGAATGGCAAAGAGCAGTAAGCAACGAAGCTATTTCTAATGGGCTATGTCCATTAGGGTTAATTGATGTACGGAATTTTACTGGTGTTGTTAGTATTCCATATTGCGGTGAAATACAGGGGTATAGGGCGGTGAAATCTGACCCCTCAAGCAAAATTGTTGTACCTGGTTCGGGTTCTAGTGGCGCACAATGGATTAAAGGAGAGCCAGATTTTGAGTACTCAATCAGCGTAAAATTACGGTTGAGCATAGCTTCATAATAAGAGTTTGTTGATTCGTTATGTGGCCTAAGTCCATCACGTATAAGATAAATATGCCGATTAGGCGCCAATAATTCTGCTTGGGAAGTAATCCAAGATAAACCCTCACAAAGCACTTTTTTTGAAAGTGTTTCATCTTCGTTTTTTCTAGCTCGCCAATGAGCCTGTAATATACCCTCTGGGCTAGTGAGTGTAATTGCTAAAACTTTTCCCTTGTAGTAACCACCTCTACCCATATCAAGTCCAACAAACCAACTATCACGGAAATGAGGAAAGTTATCGGGTTCCGTAACAAAGATGCTCCCGTTAGCTTTTGCGAGGATAGCAATAGCAAGACCGTGCCTTGAATAGAGAGGGTTTGATGTAGTTGAGCAAAGTTGGAAAGCTGCTTTTTCAGAATCAAGATACTTTAGCCAATCCATAACTGTGTCAGGTGGACGAACTCCCTTTTTACCTTCAAGTGGAACCAAGACAATAGGTTGCCCTTGTGTGTGGTCGGACAGAAAAGTTTCTATTTCGGCGCCGTTTCCAAGGTCTTTAAGAGAAGCATGACATTGCCATTCATGAAGGACGCGCACTATTTCTCTTCCAATATTAAGTGCTGCACCAGTCGCACTGACAGTACCAGAAAGAACCCCAAGCCTCACAGAAGCTGGTATAGCAGCTTTGCTAGTTTTGACTGCATTCAACAAGTTTTTTGATAACCCTGGATTTTGAACAATTTGAGCTAGGGAGTGAGAGCAGTTATCAAAGTAGTAGTGTATGTTTATGGCAGGATGCGCTTCTGTATAATCGCTGTGATGCTTAAGCTGTGTCTTACCAAGAGAATTATTGAAAAACTTTATTAATTGCTCAATACCAGCAATCATTGGTTGATGCCGCAAAACTTCTGGATACTTACCCTTAGAAAAAAGCTCGTCGGTGGAAAAGAAGGTTGGAAACTTTGACCCAGGCTCAAAAACTAGACGGGTAAGAGAAATACCAACTAAAGTACCTTCTTCGGCTCGTCCAAAAGCTACTCTTGAAAGCTTATAGCCATTACGACATGTGTACTTAGAGCCTGGTACCTTTATCTCTGACTCTTTTGGGTTCCAAATCCGTAGTGATGTATCCAGAATATCATAGCGGTAGGGGCAGTCTACTGTCTCAAGGCATTTTTCAAGCAATTCTCTCCAACCATCTGGGCGTGAAATTCCAGGCAGTTGGTAACATTCCCAAATAGAGGCGCCTTTATTATTCATTACAGTCCTCTACTTCCATCACGACTTTTGACCAAACTAAAGCAAGGTTCATCAGATACAAAATTGATCTGCTCCACTGCTCCCATTGGTCAGAATTATAAGAATGTCCAAAGCGATTACGATGAGTATTCAGGTTAAAAAGGATTGGTATAGGTCTATCTGCTGGGTTACTTTTGTCAAAGAAAATTAGTTCTTCATGTTTAGCTTTATCAATAAGGGTGCCAAACCTTGTATTAGGATTCTCGTCTCCAACAAGCTTGCTCAGTTGCTTTTTAAGGTATTCGTGAGTATTTATAACAAAAACTGTCGGTTCTCTAAGAGGCTTGTATTTATTTATCCAGTCGCAAAAAGACTTCTGCTGACCCGAAGTAAAGCAGGCAATTGTGATAAGTGCTTTTTCTATCAACTCAATCTCTTTTTGCTTAGTCGGGTCAAGGTTTTCAGGAAGTACCTCAACCAAGAGAGTTTCTACTGATGGTTGTTTCGGCGCCTCAAATTTGTTAAGTATCTTGGCAGCTTCATCTTGAGTTTCGCGCAGTTCTTCAATAGTACGACTTTGGTTAGCTGCTACATCCCTCAGTGATTCGAGCATGACTCGGATGTGTTCAAGCTCGCTCGAAATCTTGCCTTGTGAATCACTACTATCTTCAAGAGAAGGAATTTGTTCATCTTCAAGAAACTGGTCATCAAACTCATAATAGTTTGATTTTTTAGCAGGCGCTTCAATATCAGCAGGACGTTGTGTTTTTGGGCGCCGGATATTAAAACTGTCGGCATCGTTCTGAAACTCTTCTAAAAGGGCTTCATATGTAGTTGGGTCTTTAGGATAAACCCATGCTTCACGATTTCCATCCCATTGCCGTCCTGGAATTTTTTTTGCACGCTCACGATTTCCAGGATGAATTTTAACTAAAAAATGGGTATTGTCCTCTAAAACCTTGATTGGACCTAATTTTCCAGGGTTAAAACTTATAAGCATATTTATATCAAGACGAATAATAGTTGAATAAGCAAAAAAATCTAGCGCGATAATTAGAACGCGGTAAAAGCGAAAAATAATATTCTGTCATGATATACAAAATATTTTTATTTGAGAATTGTGGATATTACACAAAGATTGAAAGTAGAATTACTTAAATATGTTTTTTATAGCATTGTCTAAACATTTCATGTTGGGTTTCTTTAGCCTCCACCCAACCCAATACTGCTCGGTTAACGTATGTAGAGACGTTACATGTAACGTCTCTACAAGGGTTTCACATTTCGCAATTATCTTAACCGAGCAGTATTGCCACCCAACCTATAACTTTACTTTTAAATAAAATTAAAATCTTTTAAGATGCTACCCTGCGGGAAAACTGCGTTAACGTTCGCGACTCATGACAAAAGTATAGATTTTACCAGTTTGCAGTAGACAATATCCGTTACATCCGTTACATCCGTTACATCCGTTGCCAGTTTATTCTTCGATTCCAAATTCATTAATAACTGCATTTAAATCGCGTATGCGACGTGAGAGAACGCGAATAATATTTAAAGCAATTTCGGGTGTTTCTTCGATAGCGTCGTGTAATTGTTCTTGAGTTAATTCTAAACAATCTGATTGTTCGAGGGTTGTTGCAGTAGCAGAACGAGGTTGAGCGTCAAAAACTGCCATTTCTCCAAAAGATTCACCTTGAGGAAATACAGCAAGCTGTCGGTCTTCGATATGAACTTTGACGCGACCAGAAACTACTATAAACAGTGAGCGTCCTTCTTCTCCTTGTCGAAAAATTGTATGATTGGCACCAAACGACCATTCATCCATAACTGAGGCAAGACGAACAATAAAATCATCGCGTAATTCTTGAAAAATTGGAACTCGACGAACGAATAATAAACGGTCAACGCTGGTTAACATATTAATATATTGGCTTATGTTTACAGTAGTTATTTTAAAGATATTTTTGGATTAATTCTTTGACTTGGGCATAAATTAAAGGATGGGGGTCTTTTTGTAACTGTGGTAATAGTTCAATGAGTATACGACGTGAAGCTATATTTAGATAACAAATAGCTGCTTCACGCACAAAACTGGTGGGGTGACGTAAGTTTTCAATTATTTGCTCTGTGGTCAAACGAATATGTGCAGCAGAAGCAAAATGAAAACAACATGCTAAACACCAGTCAGATAGTGAGTTTTCGAGAGTCAGTAAATGACGAATTCGGTCACTGACTACCATTTGCTCGTATTTACATATTTTTGCTTCCATTAAAGCTTGAAGTTTTTGTTCTGGGTGACGTTTATCTAAAATTATTAGCAGTAGCGATTTATTGGGTAATGTAACTGTATGCTCTAGTATTTCTAAACCCCGCGCTAGGTTTTTTGGTGATTCTGATAAAACATTGAATGCTGCCGCTTGGATTGTATCTTGAGAATAAAGTAGCTTTAAAAACAAAAATAATCGCTCTTTGATATCTAATTCTAAATCGAGTAACGCACGCTGTAATAATTGGCATATATCCATTACTTTACGACTAGATAGATAATCGGTAATAAATTGGCGTGTTTTATATTCTAAATAATTTGCGTATACTTCACCTTGTGTTTCTAAATCTCTGTAAGCAGCATATATCTCACTTAAAAAGGCTATTTCCTCATCGATTAATCGTTCTACGTGAGTTTCATACGATTTCTCGACTAAACCAGAAATTCCTTCTTTTTCATGTCGTTTAAGTAAGCTACGAAGAATACGGTTGCGGTCTTTACCCTTCGATGTTTCTAAGCTTTTCCATAACGTATCCATTGCTTCCCAAGTCGGAATTTCTCCTATTGTTCGCCATGCATACATCCGCACTATTTCTGGTTTATGTGGATTTGTCGCTAAATCCAGTATTAATGGTAATCCTTCGTTTTCGAGTTTGACGATAGCACGCATCGCACAAGTGCGCGTTGATTTATAGTAAAGTCCATCTAGAAGTGCGGGGTAGTAATCTTCTAATCGTTTTGCTGCTATCATTTCTAGCACCGCACGACGCACCCGCAATGATTTGTCTTCTAATAAGTTTGGGATTAAAAGCCGTAACGTTTGTAAATAAACTGCTGCGTTTAATGCTCTGACTGCATCTACTCGTTCACGTTCACTCGAACTAGTTAGCATTGCTTTGAGTGTGCGAGTACCTGCGACTTTTTGCTGCGTTGTCCCTTGACGCAATAGTAATGCTGCGGCAGTTGCGCGAATGATGGGATGTTCTTCGTTGAGAAATTGTTCAAGTTTGCTTAAGTTGGGATTATCTTCTGCTAGCCAAACATAACGCAAGACTAACGCGAATATTTCGGGGTTTATCTCGGTTTCTGATTGTTTGAGTAGTAAATTGACTTGTGGTACGTATGTTTTTGTCGCACCTGCATCAAGCATTGCTTCTAAAGAAGATATTTGTAGCGTGCTTGGTAGTTTGGTTAGTAATGGCGCCAGTACTTCTGCTGCTCCTTGTGGGTCAATAGTAGCTAACAATTCAATACATGAACGTTTATCACTTTCGGTACCTGATTCTTTTAGTGCTTTGACCACCGCTTGTTTAAATGTACGCACGTCAACATCGGCGCCTGTTAATTTACCCCTTCCTGCACTTAACACCAGCAAATCAACATAAAGGGAACGTAGTATCCAAAGTAACCCTAAACAGATAAGCGCGACAATTGTTGTTTCAGCTACTAATGCCCAGTTTTTTGCTAAAGGAATTCGGTTTGCCCCGATAAAAAGAGTAATTAAAATTACAATACCTGCGATACCTGTACCCCAAGCTTCAGCAATACCCCCCGATAAGGTTTGTACACTCGAACGAAATTTATCAGGAATTGGTTGAAATAGCAGAGGACTACCACTAACTACTAACGTGTAACGCAGTAGTTCGTCAAAAAACTTCAAAATTACTAAACCCCAAAAAAAGTGTTGCCCTTGTGTGATTGGCAGTAAACTTAATGATGTAATCGATAAGGGTAGTAGAACCGCAATACAAATTGGTAAAGTTGCTGTGGTAAAAAAGACTCCAAACCGTTCGAGGACTCGACTGGATGCAAATAACTGCATCAATAGTTCGCAGACCCCAGTCACCCCGCTAAATATTCCTAAAAAGCTTGCTATCTCTTGACCACTATAATTTGTTTCGATTTGAGTTAAATATTGAAAGTCGATTAATATATTAATTATTTGTAATAATCCAAAAAAAGCAAATAAGAACAGCGAGTAGTGCCTGAGCTTCCCAGAAAGTTGTGGTCGTGCGCGTCCTTCTTTTGAAGCTACCTTTTCAGGTTCGGGAAATGAACTTTTTTGTTCACTGCTTAAATAACGGAGGATTAAGGCGCCTGCGATAATAAAAATTGCCGAAACGGGAATGATAATATTTTTAAGTCCTACGAATATCAACAGCAGTGGCAAACTAAAACCGCTAAAAATATCCGCAACTAATAGTCCGCTACTTATTATGGGGTATGCTCGCTTAATTTCACGAATGTTAAAGATGTGATTGGCAGCAATAGAAGTGTTGAGGTCGTTAAGCACATAAAACGCATCAACCCATAACCTTAATAGAAATACGGTAGCTACAGCAAGGTAAGGAATTTCTAAACCCACACGCAGTACTATTAGCGGTATGAACATGCATGGTGCAATTCCCGCTATTACGTAACGCAAGGAAAACATTTTTTGCAAACGGGAGTAAAAAAAAATGAGTAGCGTACCCATTACGGCACTGGCAAGATAAATTAAAGGCAACCAACTGGCGCCATACTTACCCAAAAACAGCGCGACAGTACTATCTTCTGTCCAACGTAACCCTACGGATGTTGTGGTATAAAAAGCCAGCATTAGCCACGTGCGTCTACTCTCCTCTGGACGCAAATTTACAATCGCCAAGATTTGCTCATTTAAGTTTAAGTTTTTACCTAACCCTTTAGCCGACCAATGATTGAGTTCCATGCATTTGTACGAAAGTGGTGAGCGTCACCCAAGTGAACGATAAACGAACAGAACATTTGTTCGTATAAATAGCGCTTACGACAAAAGTCCTGAGCTACTGAGTATTATTTTTCCCACTCAGCGCTCAGGACTATCATGTTTTATGTAAATTTTTGGTAATCGTGCAATTGAATAACGCTATTATTTTTTTGGCGATATTAGCATCATCATGTTCCTACCCTCTTTTTTGGGCATTTGCTGCACTTCACCAACTGAGTCTAGGTCAGTTGCCATGCGCTTTAGCAGTTCCTCTGCCAAGTCGCTGTGTTGAATTTCTCGACCCCGGAACATGACGGTAGCTTTTACCTTGTCCCCATCTTTCAAAAAGCGCTCCGCTTGCTTGACGCGCACGTTATAGTCATGCTCTTCTATCTTGTAGCGCATCTTGACTTCTTTAACATCAGCAGTATGCTGTTTCTTCCTCGCTTCCCGCGCTTTCTTCTCTTGCTCAAACTTGTATTTGCCATAGTCCATAATACGGCATACAGGCGGTTCAGCTTTATCTGAGAGAAGCACTAGGTCTAGCTCTTTTTCTTCTGCTAGTTGTAATGCTTCATTGGGTGTTAAAATTCCCAATTGGGCGCCGTCGGTATCAATGACCCGAATTTTTGGGAAGCGGATCCGTTCGTTAATTTGGGGCAGGTCGCGACTTCTTCTTTTTTCAATCACAGCCATTTATGATTTGTAGGAGCTATTTGCTAAGATTTTGGTTACTATCCGAATGTGTACACAACAGTCAAAGCTAAATACCTTCGATAATCAAAGGTTTCTCAACAATAGAAACCTCTGTTCCGAGTTTAGCTAATTCACAAACAAGTGCGTTTGCGATAACTTTATTTAGCTATACTTGTTATTCTACTCACTCCAACCCAATTTCTGTCAAATTGTTAACGCTTATTACAAAACGTCAGTCGTCATATACTATTCTAACAGCTACGACCCTTTAATTGATCAAGCTTTTTATCCGTAAATATACGTAATATTCACGCTTTGGTTTTTACTTATAGATACTATAAATATTATTAATAGTGCCTCAACAAAGTATGTTTTATCGGTATTTGCAAACATACACCGATTAATTTACTTAGAATAGATTTAGTCACTGGTAATTATGTCTCTTCAAAGTTAAAACTGTTTACAAAATTTAACGTGCGGGAGGTGTGGATGGTACAATTGATGTGGCAGCAAAGAGTTGGGGCACAGCGCGATTGGGTTTGGCGGGGATGGCAAACTCGCTATACGTATATTCGGGGTTTACAAACTGGTTGTGATTCTGTACCCATCATTCTTTTACATGGTTTTGGTGCTTCCATTGGTCACTGGCGCCAAAATTTAGAGGTATTGAGCGAGCATCATACAGTATACGCCCTTGATATGTTGGGATGGGGTGCCTCTGTGAAAGCACCTGTAAATTACAGTGTTAGTCTTTGGGCTGAACAAGTATACGACTTTTGGCAGAGTTTTATTGGTAAGCCAGTGGTGATAGTAGGAAATTCGCTAGGTTCGTTAGTTTCCATAGCTGCTGCTGCTGCCCATCCAGAAATGGTAAAGGGTTTAGTGATGATGAGTTTACCCGACCCATCATTAGAGCTTGAAGCCATTCCCCCATTATTACGTCCAACTGTCGCCACAATTAAAAATTTCGTTGCTTCACCTTTATTTCTTAAGCCTTTATTTTATTTTCTGCGTCAACCTGGGGTGTTGCGTCGTTGGGCGGCAATTGCGTATGCTAACCCAGAAGCGATTACTGATGAATTGATTGATATTATTGCGGGTCCAACGCAAGACAGAGGCAGTGTTCGTGCATTTACTGCTTTGTTCAAGGCCTCGATTGGCGCCAATTTTAGTCCTAGTGTTAAAGCTATTTTGCCGACTTTAAATATACCAATGTTGTTGGTCTGGGGGAAGAAAGATAGATTTGTGCCACCTGCATTGGCGCCGATATTCGCGCAGTACAATAGTAATTTACAGATACTCAACTTAGATAATGTTGGGCATTGTCCCCATGATGAGAGTCCGGAGGAAGTAAATCAAGTGATTTTAGACTGGATTGATAGAACATTAGTTCGAGTTACGTCAAGTCCTGTAATAGAAGAATGCTAGCCTGGATTGCTTGAGAGTTTGTATCGTCGCAGAAAATAGAATCTACAATGCAGCCAAAATCCTTGAAATCTACCCTAGCGACTTTTTCTGTAACTCTTGGTTTCGGAACCGTTGCAGCTTTTTTGTCACCTTCGTTTAAAACTGGTGCAGCAGTATTTAGTAGTGCAATTGCTAGTGCAGGTATGGCTGTACTGAATATTCGAGAACAGAAAAAGAACGAACGATTGCTTCGAGAGGTTAAACGTTTAGCAACAGCCTATGCGAATTTAGAATTAAAGGTAGAAAATTTAGAGAGATTTTATCAGCTTCAAAGTAGTAATCAGCTTGTAGTTAACCCAGTTAATTCGATATCAACTTCATATACACCTCAAATTATTGCAGCAACAGGTGTTGATAAGTTAATAGCTGAATTAAATAGATTGAAAGTTAATTTAAGGTTGCCTTACAAGCAGTTAGAGAAAGATGATTTATTTGATACAGCTATTTTTATGGGAGATAACTATCTTGCATTAGCTTTAGTGTATCGAAAGATGAAAGCGAGTATAAGCGGTGACATGCAGGCTGGTTTTTCGTATAAATTATCTGGGAGTGAGGATAATGATGAGATATGTTTACGTTTTCGAGCCATTTTAGAGAGTAAGGGGTTATGGACTTCTAAATATATTAAGTCTGAGAAAAGAATTCGGTTTCAACCACATAGTGGAGATACAAAGGTTAGAAGTTTTTTTGAGGGAGGATGGTTAGAAAAGTTTGTTGTTTACAAAATATGTAGTTTGCTTTCACTACATGGTAGAAATTTTGAATATTTAATTAATCCTCATGTGAGTTATTCTTTTGAAGAGTCGAAGTATTATGAGCTTGATGCTTTATTTTTAGTTGATAATCAATTAATTTTATTTGAAGTCAAAACTGGTGATAAAAGTAATGTATATCTTAATCAAATCAATGAGCATTCTAAACGTAGGCGCCTAAATCTTTCTAAAAATCGAGCTTTTTTAGTTACATTATCATTAACTGATAGTGAGACTGAGGACTGGAATCGAAATAATAATAATATTACTGTAGTTAATCTGAATAATTTAACAAATTGTTTTGCTAATAGTTTGGGGATAGTTACTACTGAAGAATCGAAAATACAACCTTCTATATTTAGCACTGAAGAGCTATATACATTTTTGAATCACAAAAAACTGCGTCCTTCACCAGAACACCGTTTGAATGTGATTACAGAGTTAGTCAGCACGATAAAATCTCTTGAGGAACCATTAACTTTTAATGAAATTAGAAACAAAATTGCTGAAAAGTTACAGATATCGAAAGCGTTAACAGAAGAAATTTTACGTGCTATTCGACGTTCTAGTTGTTTTGTTAATGCTGAGGGGGGATTAATATCACAGTTCACACAGTTGAGTGAGCCAATAAAAGGTTTATTATTTGAAGATATTTCAGTTTTAGATAGTAAATGTATTGAGACTTATGCTTCTACAGTTGTAGCTGAATATCCAAATTATTTTAACAGCTTACACAATATTAAAATATTTGAAGAAACTGTTGGCGCCGAAGCTCCTGATCTAGAAATAATCAATCAACTCAAGCTCAGAAATATCAATTAATCATCTTGTACAACGGGAATCCTCTTAATTATTAATATTAAAATCTCTCCAAAAACAAAAGCCTTCTCTGATATGCAAGAGAAGGCTTTTGTTTGTATTATAGCCCTGGCACCGAGCAATTGTTGCAGGAGACAACTCTCCAACTATCGTAGCCGCTGCGGCGTTTCACAACTGAGTTCGGGATGGTATCAGAGTGGTTCCACCGCGCAAGAAGCACCAGGAAAAACTGGAGGAGGGGGGGAAGGGGGGAGGGGGAGATACGGGGAAATATACTTTCTTCTCCCCCACTCACCCACTCACCTTGTCCCCCACTCCTAAAACCCTGAAGACTGCACAGTGACGCTTTTGAATTGTTTTGGTCAAGCCCTCGGTCTGTTAGTACTTCTCGGCTTCGCATGTTACCACGCTTCCACCTAAAGCCTATTAACACGTGTTCTACGTGTGACCTTACCTACTTAAAGTAGTGAGAACACTCATCTTGAGGTGGGCTTCCCACTTAGATGCTTTCAGCGGTTATCCGCTCCGAACATGGCTACCCAGCGTTTACTCCTGGCGAAATAACTGGCACACCAGCGGTTCGTCCTTCCCGGTCCTCTCGTACTAAGGAAGGCTCCTCTCAATGTTCTTACGCCTGCACCGGATATGGACCGAACTGTCTCACGACGTTCTGAACCCAGCTCACGTACCGCTTTAATGGGCGAACAGCCCAACCCTTGGGACGTACTTCCGCCCCAGGTTGCGATGAGCCGACATCGAGGTGCCAAACCTCCCCGTCGATGTGGACTCTTGGGGGAGATCAGCCTGTTATCCCTAGAGTAACTTTTATCCGTTGAGCGACGGCCATTCCACTCTGCGCCGTCGGATCACTAAGGCCTACTTTCGTACCTGTTTCACTTGTTGGTGTCACAGTCAAGCTCTCTTATTGCCTTTACACTCGACGCACGATTTCCAACCGTGCTGAGAGAACCATTGCGCGCCTCCGTTACCTTTTAGGAGGCGACCGCCCCAGTCAAACTGCCCACCTGAAAATGTTCCAATTCCGGATGACGGACATTGGTTAGAATTCTAGCTTCGCCAGAGTGGTATCTCACCGTTAGCTCCATAATCCCCACAAGGACTACTTCTACGCTTCCCACCTATCCTGCGCAAGCCAAGCCCGAACACAATTCCAGGCTACAGTAAAGCTTCATAGGGTCTTTCTGTCCAGGTGCAGGCAGTCCGTATCTTCACAGACAATCCTATTTCGCCGAGTCTCTCTCCGAGACACCGTCCAGATCGTTACGCCTTTCGTGCGGGTCGGAACTTACCCGACAAGGAATTTCGCTACCTTAGGACCGTTATAGTTACGGCCGCCGTTCACCGGGGCTTCGGTCGTCAGCTTTAACCCAAAAGCCTGACCAACTTCCTTAACCTTCCGGCACTGGGCAGGCGTCAGCCCCTATACTTCCGATTACTCGTTTGCAGAGACCTGTGTTTTTGGTAAACAGTCGCCTGGACCTATTCACTGCGACCCAGTTCATCACTGGGCACCCCTTCTTCCGAAGTTACGGGGCTATTTTGCCGAGTTCCTTAGAGAGAGTTATCTCGCGCCCCTTGGTATTCTCTACCTCCCCACCTGTGTCGGTTTCGAGTACGGGTAAAACTGCTTCAACACATTACTGCTTTTCTTGACACCAATTACAACTAAACGGAGAACGTATTCCCCTCCCAATCCAATCAGGGCATAGTTGCTTCTCAATGCGTCCCACATAATGCTCCACAATTCTAGTTGAGGAATATTAACCTCATGTCCATCGACTACGACTTTCGTCCTCGCCTTAGGTCCCGACTTACCCAGAGTGGACGAACCTGCCTCTGGAACCCTTGGGGTTTCGGGGTATTGGATTCTCACCAATATTTGCGCTACTCAAGCCGACATTCTCACTTCTATCCAATCCACAGCTGCTCGCCGCTACTGCTTCCCATCAAATAGAACGCTCCCCTACCGATTTTTCAATCCCACAGCTTCGGTACAATGTTTAGTCCCGTTCATTTTCGGCGCGCAAGCGCTTGACCAGTGAGCTATTACGCACTCATTCTAGGGTGGCTGCTTCTAGGCAAACCTCCTGGTTGTCTTTGCACTTGCACCTCCTTTCCCACTTAACATTGATTTGGGGACCTTAGCTGGTGGTCTGGGCTGTTTCCCTCTTGACAATGAAGCTTATCCCTCACTGTCTTACTAGTGATAATTCACTCTGGTATTCTGAGTTTGTCTCGATTTGGTACCGGTCTCCCAGCCCGCACCGAAACAGTGCTTTACCCCCAAAGCTTAATATTCACCGCTGCGCCTAAACACATTTCGGGGAGAACCAGCTAGCTCCTGGCTCGATTGGCATTTCACCCCTAACCACACCTCATCCGCTAATTTTTCAACATTAGTCGGTTCGGACCTTCACTTGGTGTTACCCAAGCTTCATCCTGGACATGGTTAGATCGCCAGGGTTCGGGTCTATACATACTGATAAAACGCCCTATTCAGACTCGCTTTCGCTTTGGCTTCGTAATTCCTACTTAACCTACCAGCACATATAACTCGCCGGCTCATTCTTCAACAGGCACGCGGTCATTCGTTTAATCGAACTCCCACTGCTTGTAAGCTGACGGTTTCATGTTCTATTTCACTCCCCTCAACGGGGTTCTTTTCACCTTTCCCTCGCGGTACTTGTTCGCTATCGCTCACGCAGACGTATTTAGCCTTACCACGTGGTCGTGGCTGATTCACATGGAATTTCACGTGCTCCATGCTACTCGGGATTCAGCTAGTATCTCGACAATTTTCGACTACAAGACTTTTACTTTCTTTGGTGCATCGATTAAATGCTTCGTCTAATCGCTCGATTCCATGTCGCTGTCCCACTACCCCAAATTGCAAGCAATTTGGTTTAGGCTCTTCCCCTTTCGCTCACCACTACTTAGGGAATCTCGTTTGATTTCTTTTCCTCCAGCTACTAAGATGTTTCAATTCGCTGGGTTGGCTCTCACTTGTCTATGTGTTCAACAAGTAGTATATAGGGTTGCCCCATTCGGAAATCTCCGGCTCAATGTTTGCTTCCAACTCCCCGGAGCATATCGTCGGTAACCACGTCCTTCATCGCCGCTGCGTGCCTAGGTATCCACCGTCAGCCCTTATTCGCTTGACCAATTCTATCAATTCAAAGGATTATCTGTAATTCAATACCCGTGCCTTCTCGTTCTAATTACGAAAGTAATTCAACTCAACACGTTTACTGCCTACAATTTGCGTCACTATGCAGTTTTCAAGGTTCTTACTGGACATACATCCAGCAGGCTTTGTTATATTACTAACCAAAGTTGCTGAATTTTTCCATAACTATACATACACTTACTTCTAATAAATGTTATGTAAATGTGGAGGTTAGCGGACTCGAACCGCTGACATCCTGCTTGCAAAGCAGGCGCTCTACCAACTGAGCTAAACCCCCAAAATGTGGGCCATCCTGGACTCGAACCAGGGACCTCACCCTTATCAGGGGTGCGCTCTAACCACCTGAGCTAATAGCCCATAACGAACCAAATAATACAGTTTGATAGCCACATTGCATTAACAACCGACCTAGGTGATGACCTTCTTGTTGTTTTTTAACGTACTAAAGTACGTATTACGACAAGGAACGGTAGGTCTCCCTAAAAAGGAGGTGATCCAGCCACACCTTCCGGTACGGCTACCTTGTTACGACTTCACCCCAGTCACCAGCCCTACCTTCGGAGTCTCCCCCAGCGAACTGTTA
The DNA here is from genome assembly GCF_000331305.1 of Calothrix sp. PCC 7103. Classification (GTDB taxonomy): domain Bacteria; phylum Cyanobacteriota; class Cyanobacteriia; order Cyanobacteriales; family Nostocaceae; genus Dulcicalothrix. Next base: position 5,987,952 of record NZ_KB217478.1, read on the forward strand.
GGATAACTACTTCGGGCGTGACCAGCTTCCATGGTGTGACGGGCGGTGTGTACAAGGCCCGGGAACGAATTCACTGCAGTATGCTGACCTGCAATTACTAGCGATTCCGACTTCATGAAGGCGAGTTGCAGCCTTCAATCTGAACTGAGCTACGATTTCTGAGATTTGCATGTTATTGCTAACTAGCTGCCCTTTGTTCGTAGCATTGTAGTACGTGTGTAGCCCAGGACGTAAGGGGCATGCTGACTTGACGTCATCCCCACCTTCCTCCGGTTTGTCACCGGCAGTCTCTCTAGAGTGCCCAACTTAATGATGGCAACTAAAAACGAGGGTTGCGCTCGTTGCGGGACTTAACCCAACATCTCACGACACGAGCTGACGACAGCCATGCACCACCTGTGTTCGCGCTCCCGAAGGCACCCCCACCTTTCAGCAGGGTTCGCGACATGTCAAGTCCTGGTAAGGTTCTTCGCGTTGCATCGAATTAAACCACATACTCCACCGCTTGTGCGGGCCCCCGTCAATTCCTTTGAGTTTCACACTTGCGTGCGTACTCCCCAGGCGGGATACTTAACGCGTTAGCTACGACAATGCCCGGGTCGATACGGGCAACGCCTAGTATCCATCGTTTACGGCTAGGACTACTGGGGTATCTAATCCCATTCGCTCCCCTAGCTTTCGTCCCTCAGTGTCAGTATTGTCCTAGCAGAGCGCTTTCGCCACCGGTGTTCTTCCCAATCTCTACGCATTTCACCGCTACACTGGGAATTCCCTCTACCCCTAACATACTCTAGTCTTATAGTTTCCACTGCCTGTATGTGGTTGAGCCACACGCTTTAACAGCAGACTTACAAAACCACCTGCGGACGCTTTACGCCCAATCATTCCGGATAACGCTTGCATCCTCTGTATTACCGCGGCTGCTGGCACAGAGTTAGCCGATGCTTATTCCTCAAGTACCGTCATTATCTTCCTTGAGAAAAGAGGTTTACGACCCAAAAGCCTTCGTCCCTCACGCGGTATTGCTCCGTCAGGCTTTCGCCCATTGCGGAAAATTCCCCACTGCTGCCTCCCGTAGGAGTCTGGACCGTGTCTCAGTTCCAGTGTGGCTGATCGTCCTCTCAGACCAGCTACAGATCGATGCCTAGGTAGTCTCTTACACCACCTACTAGCTAATCTGACGCGAGCTCAATTTCAGGCAATTAATCTTTCACCTTTCGGCACATCCGGTATTAGCAGTCATTTCTAACTGTTGTCCCCGACCTGAAGATAGATTCTCACGCGTTACTCACCCGTCCGCCACTATACCCGAAGGTACCGTTCGACTTGCATGTGTTAAGCATACCGCCAGCGTTCATCCTGAGCCAGGATCAAACTCTCCGTTTTTGGATTTAATGTCTGGGGAACTGATAAATCAGTTATTACCAGCCATTTGTTTGTTTAGCTCTAAATAGCTGATTTAAACCTCAGCCAAGGTTAATTTCTTTACATTGCTAACGCAAATGTTATACTGGCTATCAAACTATATAATTTTCAAGGTTCGACCACTTCACGAACTGCGCTCTCTCGCGCTCGCTCATCAGCGACTTATTTAATATAGCGAGAGCATAAGGAAGTGTCAACACTTTTTTCAAAGAAATTTGAAAAAATTTTTTCGATCCGTTCAAAAGCTTATCTAATCTTAGTTTTAGTTATTTGTAGGTTGGGTTGAGGAACAAAACCCAACATATATCCAACATATATATGTACATATCTATAAGCTTTTCGTTGGGTGTAAGTACCTATAAGAACAAAGTAACTAATAGAAGAAATTGCCATTGTAACTTAGCTCACATCTTGCACCAAGAAACTTTTATAAATTTTAAATACTCAGTATAAAACCTCAAATTATTGATTTAGCGTTAAAAAATGATAAAAATAATGTAGCTTTATTGCTCAGATTTCTACTTAGGCAGAGTATATACGGAGAGGTGCAAGATATAAGTTAGGAAGTCCAAATAGCTGTAATTGCTACGCTTCTCTGTTTCCTCCCCTTTAGCAGCGGCAACTTGCCAAAAAATATCATAATAAAGCGAATAAAACTGCAATTATAGCCAATATGTAAAGCATATTCCTTTTGTATACACCCAATAAATAGATAGAATCGTGGTGCGACACAGGAGTTTTCAAAACATGAAATTCATATCTGAAGCATCCACCTCGGTCAAAATTCAGAAAATGAAAGAACGAGTACGTTGGCGCCACTCTAGCATAACTGCTCGAGGCATTGACCAAACCAGCATGGTGCTAGATAACGGCAAAGACAACCCAGATTTTTCATTCATGGTAATCGGAGATAGTGGAACCAAACCATATCCAGGATTCCATCCTCAAAGAAAAGTTGCCGAACTGATGCTTCCCCATCGCGAAGAATGTAGTTTTGTACTCCATACAGGTGATGTAATATACATTGTAGGGTCGCAAGAGTACTACCCACGTAATTTTATTGAGCCATATCGTGAATTTATACAGGGAGGGGAAAATTATAAACGTATTGCTTATAACCGGATTACTTTCAATCAAACGCCAATTTTACCCGTATTAGGCAACCACGATTATTATGATGTTCCCTTGATGTCACGTTTAGTAGCAGGTAGCACAAAATTACTGCGGCAATTCTTCCGTTATAAAGATATTGAAATTGGTTGGTATGGTTCAGAACAAGGAAACGTATTTGCACAAGCATTTATAGATTGCTTAGGTAATATCGACTCACCCCTACTGGCAGAACACTTGGATAAACATTACACCGCAAAAACTGATACAGGACTGTGCTTGCGGTATGAACCGGGAATTTTTACCCGCATTCCAAATCGTTATTATACTTTCCGCTATGGTGGTATCGACTTTTTTGCTCTCGACTCCGACACCTTCAACATGCCATCACCCATACCCTCAACGAGACAGGGAGACGAAAAAAGGCGCCAACTTTCCAAACAGCGTCATGATATAGAAGCAGAAGAAATTCAAATTCTCGATGATATTACAAAGCTAAACCCTGAAAACAGCGACCATGCACAACAGCTAGATGAACTCAACGCCAAATTAAATCAAATTGATGAAGTCAAAATAGATATAGAAAAGCAACTTACATCGAGTTCAAAAAGCAACTTAATTGACTGGGAACAACTAGACTGGCTCAAAAAACGTCTCATAGAATCTTGGCATAGCGACGAAGTACGAGGACGAATTATATTTTTCCACCATCCCCCCTACGTCACCGAAGCAACAAAATGGCACCAAGCGCAAACCCTAGCAGTGCGTCATCGTTTACGAGAAGTATTCGATGCAGTTGCACAAACACTAGGTGTACGAAACAGCGAACGTCCAATTGTTGACTTAATTCTAAATGGTCATGCTCACTGCCTTGAACATTTGCGAACTACTAACACCGGACATGCAGACTCCAATATAAATTGTATCGTTTCTGGTGGCAGCGGTCATCGCCCAAGGCGCCAACGCAAAGAAGGCAATTCATTAATGGAAAAATTCATGATTTCCACAGGAATCGATAACCGTAAAGTTGCTGATTCTTATTTATTTGTTGGTCGCAATGGACACGATGAAATGCGGCGCCTACCCTACTCATTTGTGCGAATCGATGTAAAAGCCGGAAACCCACCTAAATTTACCGCGCGTCCTTTTGTAGCTGAATGGTATCAAGATAAATGGAGCAATATTACTCTAGAACCATTTGAATTTTAATAATATCTTGTGGAACAGGCATCCCTGCCTGTTCTTACATAAAGACAATTTTAATACAGTTAGCCTACTGGACATGATATGAGTCATTAAATTATAATCCGCCTTTGTTATAAACTTGTTTACATGACTCAACAACTAGAATTACCTTTTGAAGGATATGAAGCGCAAATTTCAACCCCTTTAAACACTTCCTCAACATTTGCGGACAATATGAAATTACCTGTTCACCGCTGGTTTCGGTATAGTGCAGGATTTTCGGCAATGTGGGTTGAAAGTTTAATTTCTCAAGCCCTAAAGCAAGGAAATGTTACAGTTTTAGATCCATTTGCTGGTTCTGGAACAACGTTACTGGTATCTGAAAAATTAGGCGCCCAATGCTATGGTATTGAAGCTCATCCTTTTGTCGCGCGTATAGCAAAAGCAAAGTTATTATACAAAACGGATGTTGATAGATATAGAGAGCATATACTTGATATTATAAAAATAGCTGATAATATAAAAGGCAGTGTGCAAGATTATCCTAAATTAATTCGTGAATGTTTTAAAGATTCCTCATTAGAATGTTTAGATAAATTACAAAAAGCTTATTTACAGCTAGCTGATAATTCACCTGAATCAGAGTTAGCTTGGTTAACAATTGTAGCTATTCTTCGCCATGTTTCTCATGTTGGTACTGCACCTTGGCAATACGTTTTACCTAATAAAAGTAAACAATCTTACTTAGAACCAATTGTCGCGTTTACTTTAATGGCAGAAACTATTGCCTCTGATATGATTACCACAAATGCAAAGTCTGTAAAAGCACAGATTATCCAGTCAGACGCACGCTACTGTCAAGAAGTACCAGATAATAAAATTAATTTAGTAATTACCTCACCTCCTTACGCTAATAATTATGATTATGCAGACGCTACACGGTTGGAAATGTGCTTTTTACAAGAAATCTCCGGTTGGGGTGATTTACAAACTGCCGTGCGACAGTATCTAATTCGTTCATGCTCACAACATGTAACATCAAAAAATGTTAATTTGGATGAGGTTTTAGCATCAAGGGAATTAGAAGCTATTCAACCAGCGATTACAGAGGTATGTTATAAATTATCTCAAGAGAGATTATTACATGGTGGAAAGAAAAATTATCATTTAATGATTGCTTGTTATTTTTTAGATATGGCTAAAGTGTGGATATCATTGCGTAGAGTTTGTCAAGCGAATGCGAAGATTTGTTTTGTAATTGGAGATTCTGCCCCCTATGGTATCTATATTCCTGTTATTGAGTGGCTAGGATTATTAGCTTGTAGTGCAGGATTTAAATCTTTTGAATTTAACAAAATTCGCGACCGTAATGTTAAATGGAAAAATCGTAAGCATCAAGTTCCTCTTTGTGAGGGTTATTTGTGGGTTGATGGGTAATTGAAGTGGAACGGCCATCCCTGCCCGTCTTTAAAATATTAATAAGTCAGGCAACTGTTCAGTAAAACCTACCAAGCTGCCCAACTAAGCTTTATATTCGCAATATTGTCACCAACACACTGGAGCAGGTTCTGGACTCTTCTTTTTATCTCTCCTAACAAATTCCCATTTGCTAGCTCACGAGTAGAAGAGCGCTCGCTCCACCAACCACTACCCGAAAACCAACATTGTTGTTGATGTTGTTGTTGTGGTTGCGATACGCCGAACGACAGTTTTCAGGATTGTTGTTCCACGAACCGCCGCGCAGCATCTAAGAGTGCCCACCCCAAGTTCACTTTCTTAACAAAACAGGCAGGGATGCCTGTTCCACAAGAGATATGAATTACTATTATGTATATCATTATTGGGAATCTATAAGACAAAATCTTCAAAAATCTTTGTACGCAGGCGCCAGGTATCCCCATGTTTTATATGAGCTATCCAACTTCTTATCGAGTGCGTGATTTGTTCAAGCTCAATTTTACCCTCCTCATACTCAGCCTTAAGCCTTTTCAATCTTCGCTTTGCGCGTCGCAGGTTTTCGGTACGCACCCTAATTATATCTGGAAGTATGCAAAATCCTAAGAAGTTGGCGCCATGACGGGTTTCAAATAGTTGACTTTTGGCAGGGTGCATTATTAGTCTGAGACTTGCTAAGTATTCTTCCATTGCTAGTCTTGCTTCTGCTAAAAACTCCTTATCATCAGAAAATAAGGCAAAATCATCGACATAACGAACATACTTACTAGCTTTGAGCTTTTCTTTGATAAAATGGTCGAAACCGTTTAGGTAAACATTGCCAAAAAATTGACTGGTAAGATTACCAACAGGTAAACCACGTCTTCTGTCTAAAGGTGAAAGAAAATCATCACCTGGAAAATGCTCATTTATGGGGATTTGGGGATTGCTGTTATCAATAATTGTGTCTAATAACCATAAAGTGTCTTTGCACTTGATTTTACGACGTAAAAGAGTTTTAAGGATTTCATGGTCAATACTAGGAAAATACTTCTGGATATCGCACTGTAAAACATAGCGACTTGAACGAGCAAAACTAGTAAAACGACGTAACGCGCGGTGGGTTCCATAATTTACACGGTTCGCGTAAGAATCATGTATATAAGTATTTTCAAAAATTGGAAGTATGATATTGCATAATGCATGATGTACAACTCTATCTCGATACGGCGCCGCAGAAATCATTCGTCGTTTAGGTTCTAATATCTCGAAAGTTCGATAGGCGCCTGGTTTATAGGTTTTTGATTTTAACTCATTTTCCAGCTTTTCTAATTCGACACTTAAGTAATAGTTGAATTCTAAAATATTGTATCGGTTTAGTTTCCCTTTCTGTGCCTTGCGAGCGGCTGCATATAAATTCCAAAAGTTTGTAATTTGTGGGTAAAGATTACCGTGTCTTTTCATGCTAAATACCAATGCAATTTGAATCAACTGTATTTATTGCGTTAGTAAATATCAGATTCATATAGCAAATTTTGGCTGGGTATAGGAGGTACATGCATAATGTCCGAAACCTTGTAGAGACGCGATTAATCGCGTCTCTACATGTATTGCTAATTGATTCGTGATAAATTAAGGTGATAATTTTTACTGAGATTCTTTATTCTTCTTGAGATTCTCCTGCTGCTTAATCCACCCACCTAAATCACCACCAATTTCATTAATTTTCCTTCCAGCACATTCAACACGCCTTTCATCAAAAAGACTAAAATCAAATAGCAACCATGTAAAAATTCGTAAAATATCTACCTTCGCGTTTAACCGCTTTAACTTTTCTAACTTGTCATTGTCATATCGTGCTTCTGATAATGCTTCTAACAAATCATAAAGCCTGTTTACGATTCTATCTGCAATACCAAACTTATGGTTTTTGGGTAACTTATTGAGAATCGGTATGTACCATTTAACAAGCTCATAGGTTTTGTTGATGATGGGTAAGTCTTTCTTCATTGGTGAGTATGCCATGTTTTACCTCAATAATTTAATGACTTCAGTTTGAATCTACTACGCTAGGACTAGCTTGCGCTCACTCTGAAACAATTCGGCGCCGAGCTTGATTTTGCTTAATAATTGTCTTAAATAATTAGAACAATTGAACCTAACCTCCTTACCTTGTAGGGAATGACAGTACATTTGCTCACCTCGTAGGAGAGGTTTTTAAAAATTTAAAAATGCACAATAAATTAATGCCTAAAATCTAATTAATCTTAAAGTTATATTTAACAATTGATTTACTAAATCAATTGTTATTAATATTGACTTAAATTCTTGGTGTAAAATATGGTGTGACTAAAAAGAAATTACACCGCTTGACAAAATTTTTATTTTCACAGACAATATATTAAGTCGTGCTATAGAAAAAAGAATTCGACCGCCTTTGGCGGTAAGGGCTAAGAGAGTGTAAAGAGCAGAGGGCAAAAGCGCAAAGAATTAAAGAGTCCTCGCTCCACCAACCACTACCCGAAAACCAACATTGTAGCTGATGTAGTTGCTGTGGTTGCGATACGCCGAACGACAGCTTCCAGGAATGTTGCTCCACGAACCGCCGCGCAGCATCTTTTGATTATCATTATCACTAATATTTTGCTTCAACCAGGCACTACCATCCACTGGTGCGCCTTTATAGTTATCGTGCCAATCATCATAGCACCATTCCCAGACATTACCATGCATGTCAAATAGACCAAAAGAATTTGCTACTTGAAAGCTACCAACAGGTGTTGTCTTTTCGCGATACTCTCCTTTAGTACCAGAGTCATACACATAATTGCCGTCGTAATTAGCCAACTCTGGCGTAATTGTTTCGCCAAAGTGGAAGGGTGTAGTCGTGCCCCCACGGCAAGCATATTCCCACTCTGCTTCGCTAGGAAGTCTATAATTTTTTTGAGTGTATTTTGATAGTCTATCACAAAATTCCACAGCATCATACCAAGAAATATTTTCTACAGGTAAATTATCTCCTTTAAAATGGGATGGGTCGGTGTCAAGTTCGCGATTAATTTGGGAAAGTGTTGCAACTGCTCGCCACTGGGCTTGAGTGACAGTGTATTTTCCCATTAAGAAAGGTGGAACAGTGACTTGATGCTGAGGACGTTCATCGTCAGTGCTTTCTTTTTCGGTTTTCGGCGCCCCCATCATAAAGGTGCCTCCAGGTATAGCGACCATATCAACGGTGACGTTATTGGGGAGGTTTTCTGTGAAGTACTGAGCTTGATGGCGTTCCCGTTTGGTTATTTTTCCTTTGGAGTTGACGGTGACAACATCAAAGGAAAACTGGGATAGTTGGCTGCGAGTAGGAATTTTTAATTTAACTCCTGCTATATCTAGTTCCGACGAGTTTGTAGGAAGTTTATCAAATATTTCTTTAGCTTTTTGCTCATATCCTCTGGCATAACGCCCCCAGCCACTTGCAAAAGTTAAAAGAGGTTCATATCCAGCTTCGGCTAAAGGTTCTGCAAAGGTTGTGGTTAGTGATGCGGTTCGGACTTTTTCGGCTTTATCTCCAGAAAAAGCTTGTTGTAGCATTAAAGCTAGTTCACGGGCTAGCTGACTAGGCTTGGTATATGCTAGCTCTATCCATTGTGGCTTTTCGCCAAAATCTTGAATATCTAAGTTTGTATTTTGTAATCTTTGCTGCAAGTACAAAAGTAAACACTCAGACAGTTGTTCTAGCCTTTTATTGCCAAATCGTTCATCTTGTTGCAGTAATTTTAGTAACAAATGGCGTACATAGCTGTCCATCTCATACAATGGCAGTCCTGCGCTTTGGCATAAAGTAGATAGTAATAAGTCTGGAACCGCAAGCCAGGGAATGTTTAAACTTTGACTTTGTTGGTCGTAAAGAAAATTTTCACGCAAGTAATACAATAAATCAGGAGTGAGGGCGAGGGGAAAGGCTGCGTGGTAAGCAAAATCTAAGTATCCTTGACCAAGCTTGGCAAAATAAACAATATAATTAATGGCACTTTCATAATTTTCAGAGTCGGCGCCTGGTTTTAACTGTTCTAGTTGTGATTGTATTTTGGTTACTAGTTGTTGGTTTGTCTCCAAACTAGATTCATCAGTTAAATAGTCATACTCGCCTAAAAATGCTTTTTTCCCTTGTAGCGCGTTAATCATTCTCTTCCACGCAACCGGGCTGAAGGGATACATAGGCAATAGCTTTGCAACTCGACTGGCTGTATTACCACGCCATCTGTTAGTTGGTAAAGGATTCAAGCATACGACTTGTCGTACTACAGGTTTAATACAATTTATAAATTGCTTGGTTAATTCAACTCGTGTGCTGTTAATACCACCGCGCGCGGCTCCACTATCACTAAAAATTAGTACTAATGTATGATTTTTATGTAGATGAGGGATAATATTTGTTAAAGCTTGTTCTTCAAGTAAGTCAATGTCGGTATAAAGAAAATTTTCAGGAACGTTACAGAAGTAATAAATTTTTGTCTCTCCTAAACGTCCTTCCTGCATCGCTGTTTCTATTAATCGCTCAGATATAGGCGAAAAAGGCACCATAGAATTACTCTGGTCAATCAATAACAAAAGTTGAGTTCGATTAACACGACTAGGAATTAGCTCAGGTTCAAGAAGAAACCCTTGTTGGCTAATGCGCTTGATAGTGCTTGGAATATCTAACTCAACGGCAGTTCCTTCTCGCACTGGTTGACGTAGTTTTCGCCAACCCTGCTTCATCTGGCGCCGTGTCAAGGGAAAATATTCGTCAGAAAGAGTAAACAAACTAGGTAAATTTGATTTATCGCTAGTTGTATTTAAAGAAGCAGCTGTAACTACTTGCAGTTCCTCTGTTCCTTGTGGTGTTAAGTTATCTGGTTGATTTAACGAAGTTGGAGGTAATGGTGTCTGTGCTGGATTTTGTTTGGTTGACTGTTTTTCTATTTCGGCTTGAGCCACTGTACTATCAGGCGGTGCCGATTTTATCTGAGACAACCATTGCTTCTGGTATTGGTCAAAATAGGTATCAAAACATTGTTTTTCAGCAAGGGATTTTACCCACAAGCGCTGACATAATTGCCGTAATTGTTGAAGATTTTGTGGTTGAAAACCTTTTTCCCAAGCTTGGCAAAGTAGTTGATAATCTTCCATTCTCAGGGGTAAACCAGCTTGCCTTAGTCCCCAGTACAATTCTATTAGGTGAGGGTCATTTGGTATCATGGTGCTGTCGGTAGCGGATTTGTTCTTCCTGAGTTTTTAGAAGTACTCCTAAAAAGGGAAATTCTCCTTTCTTTATTTTTTCACTAATCTGCTCAGGAGGGCAAGAAATTATTAAAGCTTGAACCCAATCAATCAATTCACTTGTGCTAACCTGTTTACCGCTGTTTTTATCTGTACTAGCACGCAGCCTTAAAAAGCTATTAACCAACTCTTCGCTAAGAAAATATGGTAATTTATTTTCTGGAAAGTGAGCCTTAAGTATTTTAACTAATTGTTCTTTATCTGGAAACTCTAAGTAGTAGAAGATGCAGCGACGCAAAAAAGCATCAGGTAGATCTTTCTCATTATTACTGGTAATAATTACAATAGGAGATTGCGCCGTTTGATTTTCGCCAGGAACCCATGTTTGAGTTTCTTCAATGAAAAACCGCTTTTCATCAAGTTCTAACAGCAGGTCATTGGGAAAGTCAATGTCAGCTTTATCTATTTCATCAATTAAGACTATGGTTCGTAAAGAATTTTGAAAAGCTTTACCCAAGGCGCCATATTTAATATAACCTTCTTGATTTTTGTCTCTCAAGCGTTGCAGTCCTTCGTTATCTAACTCTTTAACCCCTGCTAGTTGAGCATCACGCAGGCGCCCGACAGCATCATATATATACAGCCCATCTCTAGCTCGACTAGTAGATTTTACATACCAAGTTTCATAGGGATAGCTTGTTAAGCCCTTTGATTTCAATAATTCTTGATTTTTCTGGGTGAATTCATAAGCGATAGCACTCGCTAACTTGGTTTTCCCGCAACCTGGGGCACCCATCAATAATAAGGGACGTTCGAGAGCAATGGCTAATCTTACACATTCTTTTAACTCGTCACTAGGAAGGTAAGGTGAGATTTGTTGTCCAGGATACTTTATATCTTTGGGTTCAGGATTACATTCACCTGTATATTCGAGATTAAATTCAAGATAATTACTATTCATACAGCTAGTTGCTTACTTACTTCTGACCAACTATAATCGCAATACTGGCAAATTTCATCCATTACTATTTCTGGAAGCCCATACCCATTTTCTAAAAATTCTTTGCTTAACTTTTGTACATCTTCAGTTCCATCAGTAAGATTCAGTAATGCTTGGTTATTTAGAATCCAAGAACTAAGTATATCTTCAGAAAAGTTATCTAGTTGCATAATAACAGATTGAGGAAACTGCCATTTTTGTAATAAATCTATATAATCAATACTATCATTACTAAATTTATTATCGACTAAAAACATTAAAAGATTCGAGTTACAAGGTTGAGTACAATTTTGTATCATTTCTACTAAAGGACACCAAAGTTGTTCCATTATTTTATAACGTTCATTTGAATCCAGACGATTTAAGTTATGAATAACAAGAATCACTGTTCTTTTTTGCCAATGCTTATAAATGGATTTAACGACTTCTTCAGGTTTTGAAGAACAGTTAAAAACAGATTTTAATCTACTGCATAAATCTTCAATATAAATGTCATCTAATGCAAAAGAGATTGGTACTTTTTTTACTTCTGTAGTATTTGGCAAAGCCTTTAAATGTAACAATTTATTAACTAACCAGCGTTGACCTTGTTTTGGCTTACCTAAAACCAAAAAAGAACCTACTTGTGGTTTAGGTTCTCCCTCCCAAAACTTTTTATATATGTCAACTTGTTTTTCATAGTTCAATGACAATAAAGATTGATAAACTTGATTGTACTTATTATCAAAATTTGCTATTTTTTGGCTGGTTTCTTTAATTTGTTCATCTAGTTCAAACTGTCGCGCTGGATCTGCTGTAATAATTCTATCTCTTTCTAACTTCTTTAGCTTGTTTTGTAGTAATTCTTTGGTACTTTCTTTTGTATCATCCATTTTTAATACAAATAGTTTATAGTTAAAAATATCTTATTGAGTTAATTATAAAACTTTGCAATTTGTTGCTTAATTTCTTCAATTTGTTTATCTAATTCAAACTGTCGTGCTGAATCTGCCGTAATAATTTTATCTCTTTGGAACTTATTTAATTTTTCCAACAAAAGTTGATAAATTTCATCGTTTTTAGGTTGCGGTGTTTTTTCAAGATTGGATGAAGACATTGAACTCTCCTCTAATTTAAACAAGTAACCATCTTGTACAAAACGAAAATTACGTAATTTCTGATTTCCAGGATTTGTTTTTTTGGCAGCTTCTAAAAGTTTTATCAGCTTGCCTTGAGCTTCAGCATAGCTAATTAAATTGAATACAATTTCAGAATAATTACCTCCATCAGCTATTTGATTTAACTTCCAATCTAATTCATAACTTAACATCATTTCTAAATCTGTCTTTCTAGGAAAAGCATCCATTAAAGCTTCACAGAACAGTTTTCGTTGCTCCCCATTTACATTAACCAAGTTAGGTGTTACTGATTCTTGTTCATTGTTCATTGTAGATTTGGTATTAAACAAATAACCATCTTGTACGCGCATAAAAATAACAGGCGCCGCAAAATCTCGTTTACGATATTGAGTACTACTCAAAGCTATGGCATATCGACCTTCTTGTACTGCTATATCTACAGGGGCGCCTTGTGCTAGTCTTTTATAAAATTTACAAGCAAAACGAGAAGCTGTAGCGTTACTAACTTCGTATTGCATAGCTACGACAACGGGGATATTTTGCTGTACTACCCTAGAAGCAACCCCAACAAAAGCCTGTGATTCAGACAGCATAGCACCTTCACACGCTTGCAACATCATCACTCCTGGGCGATGTCGGTTGAATAATTGACTAAAGTAACCTGCATCAACCCACATCGCTTCACCAAAGTCGTCTACAAATGCTATTTCCCCCACCTGCTGTTTGTTTTCATTTTCAAAACGACCATGCCCAATAAAATGAAAAATATGGGGTTTAGTTGCTAAAATCTCATCAACCGCTTCGGGGTTTGCTTCGTTTACAATTGGTAACAACTCAACTTGTATAGCTTGTTCCGAAGCTAGTTTCTCTAAAGCTTCTTTTACTCGCTTATATTCCACATGACCTAACTTACTAGGCGCCGATACAACCAAAGCAATCCTCAGCTTTTCGTTTGTACTTAAGGCAATCGGTTGTGCTGGAGTCCATTGTACACGGCGCCGGGAAAAAACAATATCAGGGGTTGTGCCTAACCAAATTGTACCTAAATTAGCACTTTGGGGTAAGCACATAAATTCCCAAGGTAATGCTGCGACTTCTGGCATGTTTTGCTCATCAATATCTAATTCAATCCGCAGTAGCTGCTTTTTCTGTTGAACTATATCGTAGTAAAAGTTAACAAAGTCTTGGCGAAGTACTTCATCGAATAAGCAATTAAATAAAGCTTCTCCAAGTAAGCGCGCTTTCTCACTATCATTTAGCTCATTTGTACTAGTTAAATTGAGGAGTTGTTGAATTTCTGGAGTCAAACAATCCTGGTAACGAAATTTCCCAGAGGGTTGACCAAGAGATTGATGCTGAAAATCCCACTTTTCAACCTGCACATGTTTATCATTGGCTACACGGATACGGTAAGTGTAATAGACTTTGGACATGATGAAGCTTTTCTTGGTTAACCTTATTTTTCTACACAACGGCGCCTTGTGATTCAGTAAAAAATGTTTCTCTTATTTTGGTAGATTTAGAGTCCATTGTTTTAACTCGCGTATGAAACGGGCAAGGATGCCCATTCCACAAGAGCTTTAAGTAACATGGTGGCATTAAATCCAAGTGGAAGCTATATTAGAACCAGACCGAGACAAAGTTTAACTGTGAGTAGTGCATTTTTATTAGATAATCTTATTGATCTAGATTAACTAGTATTGGAAATAAATGCCTGCTAAAGATATTTTTCACGAATCGGTTAAAGTAGCATTGCAAAAGGATGGCTGGATAATTCTTCGGGAGGATTGGTATATCGAACTTGATGCGGGGCTAGCTATCTATATAGACTTAGCCGCTCAAAAGTTCATTGAAGCTGAGAAGGATGGGAAAAGAATAGCCGTAGAAATTAAAAGTTTTATTAGTCAGTCTAATATGACTTCTTTTCAAAAAGCTTTAGGTCAGTTCCTCGTGTATGTAAAAGCCGTAAAAAAGCAACTACTTGACTGGACAGTTTATTTAGCAATTCCAGTAGATATTTACAATGGTTTTTTCTTGGAATTCAACTTTATTAGAGAAATGGTTGAAGAGTACGATTTAAAGCTAATTGTTTTTCATCCTGACACTAAGGAGATTGTTTTATGGAGAAACTAAATTATTATGATGTAGTTGAAAAAATCATACAGCCGTATGCAACTACTACAGTGGGAGAAGGAACGGAAGTTGAATTAATCGCAGATCGAGCTAACGGTCATTATTTGATTATGTTTGTTGGTTGGCGCGATGAAGCTCAGGTGTATGGGAGTTTGATTCATATCGATATTAAAAATAATCAAATCTGGATTCAGAAAGATGGTACTCAGGAGGGGATTGCTCAACAATTAGTAGAGGCGGGTGTTCCTCAAAGTGATATTGTATTGGGTTACCGTTCGCCTTTTGTTCGGCAATTTACTGGGTTTGGTGTGGGAGTTGAGAATAAATCTGAAGTTAAGCCGTTAGAAGGGGTCTACGGTTTATAGGTAATATATTAAGATTATTAGCACTTTTGTGCTGACTACGAGCAAATCTAGTGAGAGAATATATGTCACTACCTAATCGGTTTAACAAACCCTTTTTTCTTCAGAAGTTGCAGTGGCTTATTGACCCAATAGGGTATATGGAAAGCGCTGTCAAGCAATACCCTGATATTTTTACTGGTCAGATAATTGGTTTTGGGGGGACTATTGTATTTGTTAACCATCCCCAAGCGATTCAAGAAATTTTGACCAACGATAGAAATAAATTTAGAGCTACAGGTGAAGATAACAAGATTTTAGAGCCGTTACTTGGCAATTCTTCAATCATAATGCTAAATGGAGAATCTCACAAGCGACGGCGCCAACTTTTAATCCCTCCGTTTCATGGAGAACGGATGCAAGCTTATGGGCAGTCAATTTGTAAGATAACTGAACAAGTTTTAAGCCAAATAACTCCTAACACACCTTTTGTTGCCCATCAAGTCACACAGCAAATTTCTTTGGAAGTTATTTTGCAAACTGTTTTTGGGCTATATGAGGGAGAACGTTTCCAAAAAATAAAGCAGCTACTCAGAACGATGCTGAATGTTTTTAGCTCACCTTTAAGTTCTGCCTTTCTGCTTTACCCAATTCTACGCCAAGATTTAGGCGCCTGGAGTCCTTGGGGTAATTTTTTGCGTCAGCGTCAACAAATAGATGATTTACTCTACGCTGAAATTTCTGAACGTCGCTCATCTAAACAAAGTGAGCAAGGTGTTGATATTTTTTCTTTACTAATGCAAGCACGTGATGAAAATGGCAACCCAATGACAGATGAAGAATTACGCGATGAATTACTTACTTTGCTGTTTGTCGGACATGAAACTACAGCAACAGCTATGGCTTGGGGTTTATATTGGAGTCATCATTTGCCCGAAGTTCAGAAAAAATTATTACAAGAAGTAGACTCTTTAGGTGACTCTCCTAACCCAATGAATATTTTCAGGCTACCTTATTTAAGTGCTTTTTGTAATGAGACTTTACGCATTCACCCTGTAGCAATGTTAACTTTTACTAGATTAGTTCAAGAACCTGTTGAACTTCTAGGACAAACACTAGAACCAGGTACACGAGTAGGAGGTTGTATATATCTTTTACATCATAGAGAAGATTTATACCCAAATTCTAACCAATTTAGACCAGAGCGTTTTTTAGAAAGGCAATATTCACAGTTTGAATTTATGCCTTTTGGAGGTGGCGCCCGTCGTTGTATTGGTGATGCGTTAGCAATGTTTGAAATGAAATTAGTTATGGCTACTATTCTCTCACAATACGAAATGAAATTGGCTGCTGCAACTGAAAAACCCCAGCGTCGTGGAGTTACACTGGCGCCTGCGAATGGCGTAAAAATGATTATCACAGGAAAGCGAGTACGTCAAAAGGCGCCAATGGCAACTGTGTAGTTATGTAGGTTGGGTGGAGGAAGGGAACCCAACTTCAAAAATGTAAGGCATTAAGGAGCTTTGTTATACAAGAGTGTTAATGATGTTGGGTTGCGCTGCCGCTCCACCCAACCTACGCGACTACTATCCGTTACATCCATTTATCATCCGTTGCCATTTCGGTTTCTTCTACCTTGGGTTGGGCTTTGCGTGTTGTACGGATTTGTTAGACTAATCACAACAGCAAGCAATCTTAACAAAACCACTCCTCTAGTAGAGCAAATTATGTTAATTACCGATAATTTACTTGTTTCTAAGCAACTCCCGACTCTCGAATATTCCTCGACGCAGGAAAGATTCGATGATACTTGGGAAGCTCCTTTGTCTACCCTTCTGGGTTTGGGACGCGCGGCAGGCGCCGATTTTTTGGAATTTTTTCTAGAGCGTGTTAATTATATAAGTTGTCTTGCTGAGGATGATACTATCACTAGCATTACTCCGAGGCTTTCTACTGGTGCAGGTGTACGTGTATTCTTGGGCAAAGCTGATTGCTATGTTACAACTAACGACCTTTCATTTAATGGTTTGAAAGCTGCGTTAGAAAAAGCTCTTGGAATTATGGGTTTGCAGTTGCCTGCTCCTAATGCTTTTATTCCTGAAATTAATTTAGAACTTTTACGAGATTACGCTACTAAGCGCGGTAAAGATGGCTGGTTGCCGTTGTGTAGTGAAATACGTGAGATGGGGGAAGTTCTTATTGATGGTACAGCACAACTTCAAAGAACTGCTAGCCATATTCAATCTCGTCGCGCGACTTATTTCCGTGACTGGCAAGAAGTTTTAGTTGCTGCTAGTGATGGTACTTTTGCTCGTGATATTCGCCTTACTCAGTCGGTAGGTTTTAATTTGTTGTGTGCTGATGGCGCCAACCGTACTTCTATTGCTGAACGTGCGGGTAATACAAGTGACCCTAATTTCTTGCGTACTTGGGATTATAAAGAAGCATCAGAAAACATTTCTGAGTCTGCGGGTAAAATGCTATACGCTGATTATGTAGAATCAGGTACTTATCCAATTATCATGGCAAACCACTTTGGTGGTGTTATTTTTCATGAAGCTTGTGGACACTTGCTCGAAACTACTCAAATTGAACGCAAAACAACCCCCTTTGCAGACAAAAAAGGTGAGAAAATTGCTCACGAAAGTTTAACAGCATGGGATGAAGGTCGCTCTGAGAATGCCTTCGGTACTATTGATATGGACGACGAAGGAATGCCAGCACAACGCACTTTGTTAATTGAAAAAGGCGTTTTAAAGAATTTCTTGGCTGATAGAGCGGGTTCGATGCGTACTGGACACCCTCGTACAGGTAGCGGTAGACGACAAAATTTCACGTTTGCGGCTGCTAGTAGAATGCGAAATACTTATATTGCAACTGGTGATTACACTCTTGATGATGTTTTTGCCTCTGTTGACAAAGGTATTTACTGTAAAAAAATGGGTGGTGGTAGCGTTGGCGCCACTGGGCAATTCAACTTTGGTGTTGATGAAGCTTATTTAATTGAGAATGGCAAAATTACTAAGCCGCTTAAAGGCGCCATTTTGATTGGCGAAGCTAAAGAAATTATGAACAAGATTTCGATGTGTTCACAAGATTTATCTTTGGCGCCTGGTTTCTGTGGTTCTGTAAGTGGCAGTATTTATACTACCGTGGGTCAACCTCATATCAAGGTTGATTCGATTACTGTTGGTGGAAGATAGTTCATTGTTCTTATCAATCAAGGAATGTCATGCTGAACGCAGTGAACCATCTTAAAATAATTCGTCAAAATTATAAAGATTCTTCGCTACGCTCAGAATGACAAATGTAAAATTTGACATTTTAGAATTCACATATGGCAAAAATTCAAGAAATCGCATCTGCGGCGAAGGATAGCGCGAGCAAACTTAGAATTAAGAAGTTTGATATTTATGGTTCGAGTGTTGATTCTACTAGTGTACAGGTAGACCAAGGTGAACCTAGACAGGTTAAGGCTTCTAATTTGTCGGGTGTAACGGTGCGGGTTTGGAATGAAGATAATACTGTTGGTGTCACTAGTACTACTGATGTTGACGCCAAGGGTTTGGAGTTGGCTTTGAAAATGGCGTATGAAGCGAGCTTTTTTGGAGTCAAGGAAAATGTTCCTGACTTTAGTCCAGAAGCAACAGCACCTCTAAATATAGATAATTCTTCCACAGAGAAAGTTGAACAGGCGCCTGTTAATGAGTTAATTCAAAGCTTGATATCAGCCGAAAAAGAGTTAATGGCGAAGCATCCTGCAATTAAGGGTGTACCGTACAATAATTTATCGCAGCGTGATGTCGATAGATTTTATCTTAATAGTGATGGCGCCTTGAGAACTGAGTCACACTCGTTGGCTTCTGTGTATTTATATAGTAAGACAGAAGAGGAAGGTAAAAAACCCCGTAGCGGTGGAGCGTTTAGAATTAGTCATAGTGTCAAAGATTTAGATGTCGATGGCTGTATTCAAGAAACTGCCGATAAAACAATTAGCCATCTCAATTACGAAAAAGTTCAAACTGGTAAATACACAGTCGTATTTTCACCCGAAGCTTTTTTGAGTTTGCTTGGCGCCTTCTCTAACTTATACAATGCTCAAAGTATTCTCGATAAGCAAAGCCTTTCAACTCCCGATGATATTGGCAAGCAAATAGCATCACCTTTACTTAGCGTATATGATGATGGACTGCACCCAGCGAATGTCGGCGCCGAATCTTTTGATGGTGAAGGAACCCCAACACGTAAAGTTTCTTTAATCGAAAATGGAGTTTTAAAAGGATTCCTTCATAGCGCAGGTACAGCAAAGCGACTCAATGCTCAACCTACGGGAAATGCGAGTATCGGCGCCAAAGTTAGTGTTGGCCCCAATTTCTACCATGTTTACTCTGGGGCACCTGCGGAGCAAGAATACAGCTTAGATACTGCTGAAAATGTCATTTTAATAGATGATTTGCAAGCACTTCATGCAGGTGTAAAGGCACTTCAAGGTTCGTTTTCATTACCTTTTGACGGATGGATGGTCAATAAAGGTGTGAAAACAAGTATCGAATCAGCAACTGTTGCAGGTGATTTTCTGTCAGTTTTAAATTCGATTATATATATAGAGAAGGAACCAGAACTAACTCCTTCTGGTGTTTGCCCACGAGTTTGGGTTGAAGGACTTTCTATTACTGGAGAGTAAAATTAATGTAGAACAGGCATTCTGCCTGTTCCCCAAATCTATTAATATTCTCCACCAATGCCGATATTAACGTTGTAAATTTCGGTTCCTGTCCAGTTAACACCAATAACGTTGGCGCCATCGAGGTCATTGCTAACAAAATGCGCGTCTGTAAGGTTGGCGTTAGTTAAGTTGGCGTTGTTCATGCTAACGCTGTTGATAAATGCTGATGTGAGGTTGGCAGATTGGAGATTCGCACCTGTTAAATCTGCTCCTTCTAAGTTGGCGTTTTTGAGGTTGGCGCCTTTTAAGTTAGCGTTTCGCAAATCTGCCCCTATCAAATGGGCGCCTTGAAGATTTGCACCACTGAGGTTACATCCGCTACACTCTCTTGTTTCAATTAATTTCCGGATGTTAGTGCTGACGCTTGTATTTGTATTTGTAGTACTGCTTTGCGCTCCAGCAGGAGATACAAAAGCAAAAGCACTCATTAGAGCAACTGCTGCAAAAAATTTAGTTTTCATGTTTTTCTCCTCCACGCTATCTAACACTTTGTATAAACAATTAGTACGCTCAGGCTGGTTGAAATCAACACGATAGTACTATTTTGCTCGGTTTTTCAACCTCTTACTTATTTGCTACAACTTCATTGTCGCGCATTCCAGAAAAATTACATCGTGCTTCAGCAGTACTTATAAATCTCTCGCTGGGTTGAAAGCCTTTTAATACAAAGCGCGTGAGGATATACGTATATATATAGAAAGTTATTGGGTTTTAGATAGGGTTTACTCGAATAATCGTGCCAGACCAAAAACTGTCACAAGTGTATTTTCATACTAGGCGCCTTGAATGCTAACATGTGACTATACAGATAAAGCTGGTGTTAATTCTTTTGAAGATTGGTGTAATATTGTATGACTTACAAATGCACAAGCAAACTCAATCAAATTTTGTTTAACATAACAGATTGACACCGAGACGTTTACGGTTTGATTAGTCTTTGTCTGGTAATGTGATAATAATTTAATTGAACTATTTTTTTTAAGAAGTTTCCATATATCATCCCAGTTTTGCAATACAAGGGAAGTATCTATATCGAATAATGTCATTCCTAAAAGTTCTTGACGTGAGTATTCGCTTAGACAACACATTGCATCATTAGTATAGGTAAATTGCCCATACTCATTTACACAAAATTCAGCTTGGATAGCACAACTTATATTCAAATTATTGGATAAGCAATTTTCATCTAGTCCATATCCTAAATACAAATTAATTTCTAACAAGCTGTTATCGTAAAAATCCACTGTAGTAGGTTACCTTATTTTGTGAAGAGATAGTAACGTAAGTTGAACATATGCACTTGGAGTCGCAAGCTAAAAGCGTTGGAGTCCTTAACACAGTTGTAAGTATATAGCGGTTCTTAATCAAGTAAGGTACTGATTAAATTAATAAAGTTCTTCTGGGGTGAGCATCCTTGCTCGCCCTTACGTACTTCATTAGAACGGGAAGTGCTATATAATGGACATTACTTAGTAGCATCGTTACTAAATTATACTTACACAAGTATTAGCAGCGTCATCTATCTAAAGTAGTAGATTGAGGTGCTAATGCAGATATATTAAATTTAAACATCTACCACTTGATAGATAAAGGCTGTATGTGTCATGAAGGGGTTATCAACAGGAGTAGATTAGTTAAAAAGTACTTCAACCCGCCGCTAAGTTATAGGTTTTCATTTTAGCAACCAGTTCAACCTGTCAACATGTTTCTTAATCTACGCATTGACTGATGTTTTTTCCTCCAAGTTTGTGGGGGAATATCATGATGTTGACGGAATTGACGTGAGAAGTGACAGGCATTTTGATATCCAAGAGCGGTAGAAATTTGCTCAATAGTTTGCTTGCTTTCTTGAAGTAATTCGCGTGCAGCAGACATTCGTCGTTTAACAATCCAGCCGTTTACGGTATCTCCGGTTTGTTTTGCAACTCGGTGCGTTAAGTATGCTGCTGAATAACCGACTGCGCTAGCTACGTCGCATAGTGTAATGCCTAAATGAAAATTAGCTTCGATATAATCGAATACTTCCTGAAGCTGAGTATTTTTGGGAAATATAGACTCTGGCTTTGAGGTTACGTTTTTATCTGGCGAAACATTTTCTACTATTTGGTTGCATTCGCGCGTGTACCATTCTTTCAAATGCTTCTGCTTTCTTAACTGAGCTGTAATTGTTCGTGTCAACTCATCTAAGGTTGATGGCTTTGTAACAAAATCATCCGCTCCCATTTCCATACCTTTGCGAATGTCTGTTTTGGTGCCACTTCCAGCTAAAAATATAAATGGAATAATTGCTGTTACTGGGTCTTCTTGTAATATGCTTAAAACATCATAACCGCTGATATCTGGCATTACGACATCGCAAATAATAACATCGGGGAGATGCGTTTGCACCTTTTGAATGCCAAGTATACCGTTTTCGGCGCCAATCGTGTTAAAGCCTTCAGCAGATAACCCATCTAAATATAGATTACGAGTGTTTCTGTCGTCTTCGATGATTAGGACTGTTTTTGGTGATAGTTTCATAGTTAGTAATAAAATTGTGCAAATAGTGAATTCTTGACTTTTGTAATTGATAATTCTAGAAACCGGGTTTTTAGTTGAAATTTTGTCATAAAAATAACGATTTGTCTGCGACAATGAATGGGTATAAACCCAGTCTCTAAGCCTAACTCCTAAGTTGGTAAGGTGACTACAAACTGAGTTCCAGTACCCACTTGGCTTTCGACGCTAATTTCACCACAGTGTAACTCAACAAGAGTTTTTACAATTGATAAGCCTAACCCGGTACCCGTTATACTATCGATATTGCTACCTCGGTAAAATGGCTCAAATATGTGCGGTTTATCAATGGCTGGAATACCAATGCCTTTGTCTTTTACTTGAAAGATAATACTTCTATCTTTTCGCATAATTTCTAAGGTTACGCTACTACCTAGCGGAGAGTATTTAATGGCATTTGACAATAAATTATTGAGAATGTGGTGTAGACATTTGGGGTCTAAACAAACTGCTGTAAAGTTTTCCTCGCTGATTACGTTAATAAATTTCTGATTGCCGTGAGCTATTTGAACTTGTATAGCAATGTCACGACAGAATTTATCTAGGTCAATTTCACTGGGATGAAGTTTTAATTTGGCTGCATCTGCTTTGCCGTATAAAAGAATGTCATCTAATAAATGACTCAGTTGTTCAACAGCACTTAAAATCAAATCTAAATAAGAACGATTTTTTTCTTCGTTCCACTGGTGAATGTGTCGTCTCAACAAATCTGCTGAAAACGAAACTATATTCAACGGTGTACGAAATTGATGGCAGAGCATTGAAACAAACCGTTCGCGTAACTCGCTAAGATGTTTTGCTTGTTCCAAAGCTTGACGCACTTCTGACTCAGCTTGTTTATAATCGGTAATGTCGATTGCTGTAATTAATTCTACAGATTCGTTGCTAAAATCAAAAACACCATTAGTTAATGCAACAGTACAAGCCAACCATCTTTTAACTCCACTTTTTGTAACAACCTGCATTTCCTGATATTCACTTGCACCTCCATTAGACTTATTAACCTGTCGTAAGCGTTTGTTTACTAGAAGCTGGTTTAGAGGAATCTCATGTAACAGTTGTTCGAGTGTGTATCCAGTTAGAGTTTCAGCAGCAGGATTAACGTAACATAAATGGGAATCTTTAATTAGAAAAATGCTAGCTTGATTTGTTTCTGCTAAAACCCGAAAACGAGCTTCATTAAGCCGTAGCGCTTGCTCAGTTTTTTGGGACTCGGTAATATCCCATATACTCCATACCCGACCGATAATTTTGTTGTCTAAACGATGCGGTTCGGAATAATGCGCGAAAATTCTGCCGTCTTTGAGTTCAATTAAATCATAACGCTCTATTTCTAATTGCGCTGGCATCTCCCAAACAGAGGAACGAAAAACTTCTATGTCTTTAACCTGAGACTCGAAAAATGCTTTTGCGCGTCCACAACCTTTAGTCAAATGAACTTCTAAAGGCAGGCGCCACATATCCATAAATTTTTGGTTGTAGCAGAGAATTTCACCTTCAAAATTAACGGCAAGTATTCCGTTAGCCGAAGACTCAAAGGTCGAACGCAAAAGTGCAAGCGATGACTTCAACTCTGCTTCTTTCTGTTTATAAGCAGAAGAAAATTCAGTTGATGAAAATTCAGTTGATGAAAATTCAGTAGGAGAATATGAGTTTGTATTCACCTGGTCTAAATATGAAGGATGATGTACATATGCACATCCAATACTTAGCCCATTTTCTTCAGCATAAACAAACGACATCTCAATTGGAATTAATTGACCCGTTTGAGTTATGAATTGTGAAGCTAAATCTACTCTCGTATGTTGCAACTCTTGCCATATGTTTTCCCAATTATGAAGAATCTCCGCATCGATATCGAATAAAGACATTTTCATTAACTGGTCGCGCGAGTATCCGCTTAAATGACACATCGCGTCGTTAACATACAGAAAAGACCCTGATTCATTGACGCAAAATGCTGCATCAGCGGCTCGATTTAATATTAAATCAGCGAATAATCGGTTTTCTAATACAAACATTTTGTCGAGCCAGCATTTGATGGTTAATAGACACAGATTTTTGTACCTCTTTTCCCTCTAGCTTATGAAAAATCTAGTTTTAGATTTATCTAGCCTAAGACAAATGGAGATTTACAGTTAATTCAGTTGTTGGAACCTAGCCGATGTTGTTAACACTTGTGAATACTATAAACAATATTAAAATAAATATATAGTTTCTCAACATAAAATTCATATTTTCTTTATATTTGCATGTTGACAAGATTTTGAATGCACAAAGTACGGCATTTGCTTGTTTCAACAAACCCGTTATGCAGACTTTATAAAGATTAAAAAATCATTAGCAAATAAAGATTATGAATAATATAAATTTACGCCGGAAATCCAGATGCAAAAATAGATCTTTGTGTAAATCATTATAGAATTAGTGATAATTATTACTTCGATAAAATAAATTTCTATTCGATCAAAATTTTAAGCGTAATTTTACGGAGATACTCATGTTCGTACCGATGTAATAAACATACTTAGCTTAAATTTTAACGAACTAATAATCATTTTAGCTCTGTAATTGCCTTCTTTGGGATTTAACTACAAATATGTATACGGAGTCATCCATCGTAAGAAATACGGTAAAGCATGAATATACTGAGTCTTTATTATGCATCTATCTAAAGAAAGACATTATGTGTAGATATAATGTGTGTATTATTACATTAATTTTTAACTTACGCTTAGAAGTAGAATGATAGCACAAAATTGTGGAAACCCGGTTTTTTAGTCGATAACTTGTAATTAAAATAAGGATTTTGCTTCAAAACCGGGTTTCTTAGTGTAAGTCCTAAAATGTGGTATGATAGCTTTTGCGTACATTAACTGTATTTTAAAATACCAGTGTTAGCATCATTCCATGTATAGATGCGTATCTAATAAAAAATGATAGCCGTTGTTATAGAGCATACACAGAAAGAATTGATAACCCAATCAAAAGAAAATTCATTGCACTCAAGAGTGAAGCTCTTGTACTGTTACTAGTGTGAAAACAAATCAAAACAAATGTTAAGTTTTTCACTCACTACCTAAATGTAGCGGGTGTTACAGTTTTCTTCAGATTAATTCAAGCTGTTTTTACGCTCGTTGTGAGGGTCAAGCAGTTCACGGCGCCGATGTTTTGGCTGTAAGTGTAGGTTCAGCTTGGATGATAGATAACAAGCGACGGCAAGTAATTTAGGAATCAACAACATGGGCCATAACAACACCACATCTGCAATTGTCTCTAAAACCCAGGTAAGTACAAGACATACATCAGGTGATGGCGGTTCGATAGAACCAAGAACTAGTAATTTAAAACAAACTCTTGCAATACAACCGCTTAACGTTGCGGAAGCAGTTGTGCAAATGCTAGAGAATTTAGGAATAGAAAGCGCGCACGGTGTTGCTGGTGGAGCAATGGCGACATTATGGGGAGCGCTATCGAACAGCAAGGTGCAAGTTCTTAACTACCGCCATGAGACAGGTGCCGCATTTGCTGCTGCCGAAGCGTTCTTTGCATCAGACTGTCCAACTGTGACTTTTACCACGGCAGGGCCTGGTATTACCAATGCCCTAACTGGATTATTCGCAGCGCGCGGTGAAGGAGCAAAAGTTATTTTACTCTCAGCTTGTACTTCTGCTCCACAACGTGGACGTTGGGCAATACAAGAAACGAGTAGTCATACTTTACCTACCGACGGCATTTTTACGTCTGGTACACTATTTAATTACGCAATTACAATTGAGTCACCCGCTCAACTACCACAAATTTTCCGCCGACTAGCATTAGGTTTAGCACAACCAGGCGGTTTTGTAGCGCATTTAAGTATTCCCACAGCGGTTCAAAATACCCCCGTTGATAGCGTCATCATTCCTCAAATGACAGCGCACTCTTCTTCAATGGGAGTCAATGAAAATGTAATCACGCAAACAATCCAGATGCTTAGTGAGGGACCCTTTGCTATTTGGCTAGGATTTGGCGCCCGTCATGCAAGTAAAGAAATACTAGAACTAGCCGAACGTACTGGTGCCGCTGTAATGTGTTCACCACGTGGAAAAGGTATTTTTCCGGAAAACCATTCGCAATTTATTGGTGTAACAGGTTTAGGTGGACATGGTTCAGTTATGAGCCACATGCAAGAGCAAACTCCTTTACATACCTTAGTACTAGGAACTCGTTTAGGTGAGCCAACATCGTTCTGGAATCCGACAATGATTCCTCCTGGCGGTTTTATTCACGTAGATAGTGACGCTGAAGTACCTGGAGTTTCTTTTCCAAATGCTCCAACTTTTCCGATTCAATGTGACATCAAAATTTTTGTACAAGCACTTCTCGACCGCTTGCCAACAGATTTTCCTTCAACATCGACGTTGACACTTCCCAACCCTGAGAAAGACGAAATTGCAGAAGCCACAGTACCACTTGTACGTCCTGAAGTGTTGATGGAAGCAATTCAAAAAGTAATTGTCGAAGGTAGTGATGCCATTGTGATGGCTGAGTCAGGAAATTCTTTCACTTGGTCAACACATTGTCTAAGATTCAGTAACGCAAATCGTTACCGCGTTAGTACTGGTGTTGGTGCAATGGGTCATGTTGCGACTGGAGTCGTAGGCGCCGCATTTGCACGTAAAGGTAAAGCAGTTGCAATAGTTGGTGACGGTTCGATGTTGATGAATAACGAAATCAACACTGCCGTTAAATATGGAATTCCTGCTGTGTGGATTGTACTCAACGATGCCCGCTACAACATGTGTTATCAAGGTATGCAAATGTTGGGGATGACAGGCGCCGATGCGACAATGCCCGAAACTGACTTTGTAATGGTTGCTCGTGGTATGGGCGCCGAAGGAGTTCGTGTTGAGGAAGAATCAGATTTAGAAAGCGCGCTTCTTATGGCGATGAAGTCATCTGAACCCTTCGTGATTGATGTGATGATAGACCCAAATAGAAAGGCGCCTTCAAAAGGACGTAACCAGGGTTTAGCAGCGCAAGGAGTCAAATCAACTCCAAGCAAATCTACAACAGAACAAGTTTCATTCCCCAATATTTAAGTAAATAGTGAGTAGTGAGTAGCAACTAGCAATCGAAAACATGGTTAATTTATTTGAAAACGTCAGCGAGATGGGTCATGAGCAAGTACTTTTTTGTCATGGTAAAGACCCAGATATTAAAGCAATAATCGCTATCCATGACACAACTTTAGGTCCAGCAATGGGAGCAACACGTTTGTACCCGTATGCAAACGAAGAAGCTGCACTAAATGATGCATTGCGTCTAAGTCGCGGAATGACGTATAAAGCTGCATGTGCTAATATTCCTGCGGGTGGTGGTAAAGCTGTAATTATTGCTAAACCCGAACAAAAAACCGATGAATTGCTTCGTGCTTACGGGCAATTTATTCAAAAATTAAATGGACGTTTTATCACTGGACAAGATATAAATCTCACTCCAGCAGATGTACGTACAATTAGTCAAGAAACAAGATTTGTTGTTGGAGTAGAGGAAAAATCGGGTGGTCCTGCTCCTGTAACTGCTTGGGGAGTATTTTTAGGTATTAAAGCTGCTGCACAGTTTCAATTAAAAACTGTAGATTTACAAGGCATTAAAGTTGCCGTACAAGGTTTAGGAAATGTTGGCAAGAATGTTTGTCAGCATTTATATGAAAACGGCGCCAAATTATATGTTACTGATATAAGTCCCGAAAAAGCTGAAGAAATCAGAAACTTGTATGGTGCAACTGTAGTAGAACCAGACGAGATTTTTTCACAAGATGTAGATATTTTCTCACCTTGTGCTATGGGTGGTATCTTGAATAGTCAAACAATACCACAATTGCGCGCTTCTATTATAGCAGGCGCCGCAAATAATCAGCTTGGGCAAGAAAAACTTCATGGTCAAATGTTAACCGATAAAGGTATTACATATTGTCCAGATTATGTAATTAATGCGGGTGGACTTATCAACGTTTATAACGAAATGATAGGTTATAACGAAGAGAAAGCTTTCCAACAAGTAAATAATATTTACGATACTTTACTAGAAATATTCACTCGTGCCCACGAGAGAGGTATTACAACGAATGATGCTTCTAAGCTTATAGCTGAAGACAGAATTATGAAGGCAAGAAAGAGTACGCAGCAATTGATGAAGGCTGCTGCTTAAGTATTAATAAAAAGTACCAATTGTCATTCTGAGCGTAGCGAAGAATCTTGATTGTCATTCTGAGCATAGCGAAGAATCTTGATCAAATTGTGGCTGTTAGAGATGCTTCGTTCCTCAGCATGACATGAGTGTTAAGATGCTACCCTACGGGAAAACTGCGTTAACGTTCCTCAGCATGACAGGTCACATTCTAGGGCATGACAGGTCAAGAAGATAAGATTTAGTCAAATTACTAAGTATTGCAATGGAAAAAAATACATTTGCTACATCAGCTTATATTGCAACCTCACCCGATACAGCTTTCGACTATCTTTGTAGTCTTAAAAATTTGGACGAGTGGACGCTATATAGCCGAATGACAGAACAAGTTGATGAAAATACCTGGATGGGGACAGCTTCTGGTTATCATAAACCCTTGTACTATCATGTTAAGAAACTAGAGCATCCATTTTTCTACGGTATTGAATGGCACTGTGGACTTGAGTATCAAAAATACTATCAAGTTTACCCTGTTCTTCTTTTCCCTAGCGATTATATCGAACCGGGAACCGATGAAAAAGGTGTTTACTTTCATTGGTTGAGTTTTGTTGACCCAAAACGACAAACTCAAATGATTATGCAAGGTATTCATACTGTACATACCTCTGAATGTCGCTCGCTCAAAGGTCATTTAGAACGTAAAACTGGTTTAAACAGCGCCGCTAAAGGCAAGTATTATATAGATACTGACACCATTTATGTTGATGCTCCTATTGAAGTTGGGGTTAAATATTTATCTGACCTCAATAACATGAATGACTGGGCACACTTGCTAAGACCAGATGGGGAAGTTTCTGCTTTTGAAGGTAATTATCTTGATGAGTATGATCAAAAAGTAAAAGCTACTTTGCGAGTTCAACCCACTAGCAAATGGTATTTGGTCGAGCATGAATTCTTTTATCCAGACCAAAAATTTTATCAGCGTTGTCCTAGCATGTTGATACCAGCATCTTATGCTTTTGGTGACCCAGAGGCGCCTGGTTTTATTCTGCACCGCATCACATTTTGGAACGGGAGCGAACAATTACCTCACGGCAAACTTCAAATTGAAGACTTTGGCGCCGAAAGTATGAATATTAAGCGTTTAACTGAAGCTAAAGCTGGTAATTTAGATGCGTTTAACCGTGGTCAAAGTTATATTCCAGTTGCAAAGCGAGAATTAGCAACCGCTCGTTAATCCTCTCATCCTCGTGAATAAAATAACGTTACAGAGCTTTTAGCTTTGTAACTTTTATCTGTAAGATAATCATGATTCAAGAACTTACAAAAACACAGTTTACAGTACTTGCTGATAAACTTGACAATCCGAAGGGTCTTTGTTTTGGTCCCGACGGTAATCTTTATGTAACAGAAGCAGGAATAGGAGGTAATGGAATTTCCATACCTTCAGCAAGTGGTCAAGGTAATTTACATTATGGTGCAACAGGCGCCGTTACAAAAATTGAAATTGGTAATCAAAATAGTAAACCTCAACGTGTAATTACGGGACTACCTTCTGTCGCGTTTGCAGATGGAACTGGAGCAGCAGGCCCTCACGATATTAAATT
The DNA here is from genome assembly GCF_000331305.1 of Calothrix sp. PCC 7103. Taxonomy (GTDB): domain Bacteria; phylum Cyanobacteriota; class Cyanobacteriia; order Cyanobacteriales; family Nostocaceae; genus Dulcicalothrix. The sequence continues at coordinate 6,018,017 of NZ_KB217478.1, forward strand.
TGATTCTAATGGTTTAGCTTATATTTTACTTGGCTATGCTGCGAATCCTGAGTTCCGCCATGTGTTAGGTGATACCGAGCTTGGGAAAATTGTAAAAGTTGATTTTAATACAAATTCTTGGAGTTCTATTGCTGACATTGCTAACTACGAACTCAGTTATAACCCAGATGGAAACGACATAGTTAGCAATCCTTTAGCCTTCATTATTGATGAAGAAGAAACTTTACAGAATCTTCTTGTAATTGATGCTGGTGCTAATGATATATTAAGTGTATGTACTGAAGGAAATAATCTTAAGCTTCAAGCTGTACTTCCTTCTCAAGTATTAATTAATCCAATCTTTCCAGGTTCTGGCGCCCTAAATTTTGACAAGGGACACACACCACCACCCGGTGCTTATAGTGATGCGCGACCATCACAAATAAAAATAGCACCAGTCCCTACAAGTATTGTCAAAGGCCTTGATAAAGCTTATTACATCAGCACATTCACAGGTTTTCCTTTTCCTGAAGGTGAAGCAAAAATCTATCGTATTGATGCTGACGGACAAATAACAGTCTTTGCGGATGGCTTTACACAACTGATTGATTTAGCTTTTGATGCTAAGGGTAATTTGTATGTCTTACAGCATATGAACCAATCAGGCTGGAAAGGAAAAAATGAAGGTTCACTCATCAAAATAGCACCCGATGGCACTCGCACTACTCTTTTAAGTGGTGAAGGGTTAGAGGCGCCTGCTGCTTTAGTGATTGGTTCTGATAATGCCTTTTATTTAATAAATCGAGGTGGGCGCCCCGGTGTTGGGCAAGTCATCCGCATTGAAATAAAGCACTGAAGTGCTTAGTACGAGTATCCAAATATTTTATTTACAAAACATGAAACTCAAGCATTTTACTCTTACATTTCTTACTCTTTGTGTGGCTGGGCTAGCCGTACCAAAAACAGCACAAGCAGCATCATTATCGGTACTAGCTGATGGTTTAGATAATCCACGTGGTACTGCATATGGTCCAGATGGCAGTCTGTATATAACCGAAACTGGTCGTGGTGGTGACGGAGCAGACGGTAGATGTATTCCATCTCCTAGCGCGCAATATATCCCTTTGTGTGCTGGTAGTACAGGTAGCTTAATCAGAATTACACCCGATGGTCAGAGACAGACAGTACTTGACAATCTTCCATCTTTGGCATTAACACCTTCTGGAGAACAAGGTGCTGGACCTGCGGACATCAAATTTGATACTAAAGGCAACGCTTATCTTTTAACAGGTGTGGCTGGTAACCCAACAAGCCGTGATACTGTATTAGGAACACCTGAACTAGGAAAACTACTCAAAGTAGACTTAAATACTAAGTCCCTAACAACTCTTGCTGACCTTGCGTTGTATGAAACCGAGAATAATACCGATGGCAGTGACTTAATTAGCAACCCATATTCTTTTGAAATTATGGGTGATCTTGCTTACGTAATTGATGGTGGCGCCAACACGATTTCAAAAGTAGGACTTGATGGTAGTGGTATTCAAAAAGTAGTTGCGTTCCCTGTTCTACAAACAGATCCAAGTAAACTTGAATTTCCATCGATGCCACCAGATGGGGAAATACCTGGAGGAGAAAATATCCCAGGGGGTGGATTACCTGCACCTGGAACTGGAGTAACAGCAGTACAAGATTTCCCAATCACATTCCAATCAGTACCTACTGCCATTACAACTGCTCCTGATGGAACATTAACAGTAGCAGAATATAGTTATTTTCCTTACCCAGAAAACGAAGCACGTATCTTTAGCGTTGACCCTAATACTCTAGAAATTAAACAAATCGCTGATGGTTTTACACAGCTAACTGGTGTGTCATATGATGCAGAAGGTAATTTATATGCTCTGCAACACATCAATACTTCTGAGTGGAAAGAAATTCTGCAAGGTGGTGTCGTTGTTGGTGATATCGGTGGTTCTCTAATCAAAATTGGCAAAGACGGTACACGCGAAACTATTTGGAGTGGAAATGGACTTGAAGCAGCTTCTGGCATTACCACTGCTCCCGATGGTAGTTTCATCATTGCCAACCGCGCACGACTAGCAGATACCGGGCAAATTATCAGAATTGATCCCAAAGGGGCTGGTGACAATAAGAAAGTTCCTGAACCTGCTTCTGTTCTAGGATTAATTGCATTTAGCGCGCTGGCAACCAAATTACGCAAACGCAAACACCAAGAAGAATTAGGCGAAGAGTTGCTAGCAAAAGTAGAGACGCTTTAATTTTTTACTCCTCACACTGTTCGCATGAAAAAGTTCCCAGACTAGATCGGGAACCAAGTTAACCAAAGAAAGAGTATACCTTACAAAACCAAGTATTGACTATGGGATTAGTAAAAAATCTGTCTCTCACAATCGCTAGTACTGGTTGCATGTTCCTAGCAGCAACCAGTCAAGCGTCCGCTGTTTCATTAAGCTTCAACAGTCAAATTGGTTCACCTGGCTTTGGACCACCAGTTGGCGCCCCTGGTGAACTATTTGTTCCTCAAGGTATCGCGGTACAGGACTCAACCAATCAGATTTTTGTAGCCAACGGTCGAGGCGTAAACCAGGACGGCAGCTTTAACCCAGCCCTAGGGAATCGTATCGAAGTATATGACCCTCAAGGTAACCACTTGAGAGCAATCAGTTTTGGTAGCCAACAAAAAGGTCCGGGTTTAGATCAAACAGCTGACCTTAAATTTCATCCAGTAACTGGCGAACTGCACATGGGTGACGTTTATAACAGCGAAATCGATGTATACAATCCCAACACCGGTGAGTATGTAAGGTCTTACGGCTCATTTAGTGGTCAAGTACCAGGCAGACTCTTTTTTGGGCCTGGAGGTATGCAATTCGATAAGAATAATAACTTGTACGTCACTGATTTTAGCGGGGACGTTATCAAAAAATATGACGGCACCACTGGCGAACTACTTCAAACTTTTGGTAGCAATGGTAGTGAAATCGGACAGTTTCAAGGACCTGCGGGCTTAAATATATCCCAAAATACTGGCAATATTTATGTAACCGACCAATACAATAACCGAATTCAGGTATTCAATCCAGAAGGTACACCTCTATTTAGCTTTGGTTCTCCAGGTTCTGGCCCAGGACAGTTACAAGAGGCAATTGGTATTGAATTAGACGAGTTCGACAATGTTTACGTCGCTGATTCAGTCAATAGCCGTGTCCAAGTGTTTGATAAAGATGGAAATTTCTTAACTGCGTATGGCCAACCTGCTCGCAACGCTGAAGGTCAAGTTGTACCACCTCCAGCGTTTGGAGGCCCTCCATTTGGCAACCCTCTTGACCTCACACCTGGTGTGTTTAACTGGACTGGTGGCGCCCATTATGACAGAGGAAAGCTTTACGTTGGTGACTTCTTCCAAGGTCGCGTTCAAGTATTGAATGTTGACGAAGGTAGCACAAAAGTACCAGAACCAGGTGCATTAGTTGGCTTTGGGTTGCTTGGACTTGCTGCTACTAAGTCAGTAATCAAGCGTCGGCGCCAGCGTAAGTTGGGCGAAGATTTACTCGCAAAAGTGGAATTAGTCTAATTGATCCCCCCTAACCTTCATTAATAAGGGGGGTTGGGGGGATTAAAAGTTTTAATAGCAAATTAATAATTATGTTAGTTACAATTGATTCAAACATAAATAATATTGTTGTCGCTAACCTTTTACAAAGTTGGTTAGTCGCGCGAGTTGGCGAAGAAGTATTTAATTGGCTTGAGACAAAGTGTAATGCAATTAAATCAGGCGCCGAAGTAAGTATATTCTATGCTGCATTTAGCGCAGTGCCACGTTATACAGGCAAGCAAGATTTAGATTTAACAAGTGAAGAATTAGAAGCAGCTTCAAATGTACATAAAGGATGGTTTCCAACCAATTGGAGTGTAGACCAAGCGGCACGGACTTTACTTGTATTATCTTTACCGTACAGCAATCAAAAGCAGTATTTACATATATTAGAGCAATTATTTAATGCTGCTGATGTTGGTGAACTGGTCGCCCTATATCAAGCTTTACCACTGTTACCTTATCCTGGACGACTGCAAAAGCGTGCAGCAGAAGGTGTTCGTAGCAATATGACTGCTGTATTTAACGCTGTGGCTTTGAATAATCCTTATCCAAGTGAGTATTTTGATAACCAAGCGTGGAATCAAATGGTGTTAAAAGCACTCTTTGTAGGCAGTCCTTTATCTCAAATTCAGGGTTTAGAAAAACGTGCAAATTTGACTCTTGCACAAATGTTAAATGATTATGCTAGCGAACGTCAAGCTGCAAAACGTACTGTGGCGCCTGAACTTTGGCAATTAGTAGAAAAATGTAAGTAAGATTTATGATGTACATTGACCCTCACATTCACATGAGTTCACGCACTACCGATGATTACGAGCGGATGCGTGATGCTGGTATTGTCGCTGTTATTGAACCCGCGTTTTGGTTCGGGCAACCGCGCACTAATATTGGTTCGTTTCAAGATTACTTAAGTAGTTTAGTTGGTTGGGAAAGGTTTCGAGCTTCGCAGTTTGGCATTAAACATTACTGCACTATTGGCTTAAATTCTAAAGAAGCTAATAATGAAGCTCTTGCCGAGCAAGTTATGGAGCTTTTACCGTTATATGCTTGTAAAGAGGGTGTTGTAGCTATTGGAGAAATTGGCTACGACGATATGACACCTGCTGAAGATAAGTATTTTCGTCAACAGCTTGAGTTAGCAAGAATGCTTGATATGTTAGTGCTAATTCACACACCACATCGTGACAAGAAAGCAGGTACGAACCATAGTATGGATGTTTGTATCGAACATGGCTTAGACCCTGCGCGCGTAATTGTTGACCATAATAATGAAGAAACTGTTCAGTCAGTACTAGATAGAGGTTTCTGGGCAGCGTTTACGATTTACCCGCATACAAAAATGGGTAATGCGCGTATGGTTGAAATTGTTCGTGAGTATGGATGTGAGCGCATTATTGTTGATAGCAGTGCAGATTGGGGTGTAAGTGACCCTTTGGCTGTTCCTAAGACTGCTGCGTTAATGCGCGAGCGCGGTATTCCTGAAAGTCATATTGGCGCCGTTTGTTATGAAAATGCTTTGAAAGCGTATGGGCAAAGTGGGCAGTTTAATGAATCTGATTGGGTTAATCCGTTGCCTATTGACCAACGTCAATTGTTTCAGGGTAATTCGGTATTGCGAGGGCAGAAACCTGTTGTTGACCGTGAGTTAGCGTTGATTGAATAAAAAATATGACTATTACTGTTGGTGGAACTAATCGTGTTTGGGCTTATTTACAGTTGATGCGACCTGCTAATGTAATTACTGCATGGGCTGATATACTCGCTGGGGTTGCTGCTTCTGGGTTTATTACTAGATTTTATGGAGAAATTGAACAGGGAGTAATACTAAGTAATTTTCTACCTTTGGGGTATTTACTTATTGCGACTAGTTGCTTATATAGTGGTGGTGTTGTGTTAAACGACGCTTTTGATGCTAGTTTGGATGCACTTGAACGACCTGAGCGTCCTATACCTAGCGGTAGAGCTTCACGTCAAGGCGCCTTCGTTGTTGGTGGCTCACTATTGTGTGTAGGTATTTTATTTGCTTGTTTGGTTTCTTTGTCAAGTGCTATTTTAGCTACGTCTACCGCAGTTGCAGCTATTTTGTACGATGCTTTTGGTAAACACCATCCGTTTTGGGGTCCTCTCAATATGGGTGTATGTCGAGGTGCGAATTTACTACTTGGTGTCAGCATAGTATCAGGAATGGTTAGTGACTATTGGTTTTTAGCTTTAATTCCAATTATTTATATCGCTGCTATTACCAACTTAAGTCGAGGTGAGGTTACAGGTGGTAGCACAGCTAACTCGATTATTAGTATGGTTTTAATGAGTACTGTTTTCGTTGCAATTTTAGGGTTGGGGTTGCTGAAATATAGCTTACTCGCAGTTTTACCATTCGCTTTGCTTTTGGCAATTAGGGTCTTTGTACCTTTAGCTAGGGTGCTTAAAGAACCTAGTTCAGCACAAATTCGGTTGGCTGTACGTGCATGTGTCTTGTCGATGATTGTTTTAAATGCTACATTGGGTACAAGTTTCGCTGGTTTACCATATGGCTTGCTAGTGTTGCTTTTACTGCCAATTTCAATGAAATTAGCAGAGGTGTTTGCGGTAACTTAACAGGAGTATAACTTTGATATTTAAAACTTATTTTCTCAAAAATATAAATAATTCGGATTGTACATTCCAATTATTTTAACTATCTAGTTCTCTTCACAAAGATTCTGTCCCATGCATATTCTGATTTATTCCTACAACTACTATCCTGAACCAATCGGTATTGCTCCACTAATGACCGAGTTGGCAGAAGGGTTAGTGGAACGGGGACATGAAGTTCGAGTCATTACAGGAATGCCAAATTACCCTGAGCGAGAAATTTACGAAGGGTACAAAAATAAATGGTACGTTACAGAAAAAAAGAATGGTGTCACGATTCAACGCTGTTTTCTGCGAATTAAATCGAAACCTAACTTGTTAGATAGACTTTTACTAGAGTTAAGTTTTGTAGTTAGCAGTTTACCACAAGCGCTCAATGGTTGGCGCCCAGATGTAATATTATTAACTGTACCCCCGTTATTTGTAACATTGCCCGCATGTTTTTTAGGCTGGCTTTATAATTGTCCGGTAGTATTGAACGTACAAGATATATTACCAGAAGCAGCCGAGCGGATTGGATTAATTAAAAATAAGTTCATGATTCGCGTTTTATCGGCATTAGAGAAATTTGCTTACAAAAACGCTCATACAATCAGCGTTATCGCTGAGGGTTTTGTAGATAATTTAACTCAAAAAGGCGTAAGCGTAAATAAAATAGCTTGTATATATAACTGGGTAGATATTAATTTTATTCGTCCTTTGCCTAAAGAAAATAAGTTCCGTAGAACTCATAATTTAGAAAATAAGTTTGTTGTACTCTATTCAGGAAATATTGCTTTAACACAGGGTTTAGAAACTGCCATTGCAGCAGCAGCGAAACTACGTCAAGTTAAAGATATTATCTTTGTAATAGCTGGCGAAACTAAAGCATTAGAGGAATTAAGAAAATGCTGTTACAAGTACGGCGCCGATAATGTATTGTTATTACCCTTACAGGAGCGTTCCGAACTACCAAGAATGTTAGCAGCAGCAGATGTTGGTTTGATATTACAAAAACGAAACGTTGTTTGCTTTAACATGCCTTCTAAAATTCCCTTACTGTTAGCAAGTGGGCGTCCTATTATTGCATCAGTTTCCAAATTGGGTACAGCAGCATCATCGATTAAAAAAAGTGGAGGTGGTATAGTTGTGGCGCCTGAGTCACCAAATGCCTTAGCTCATGCTGTGATGGACTTGTATAAAAATCCTGCAAAAGCAGCATTACTAGGTGCAAAAGGACGAAAGTTTGCCGTTGATAAATATTCGTTTGAAAGTGCAATAGCTCAGTACGAAGCTTTATTCAGTAATGCAGTAGCTAGTAAAGCTGATGAATTAGAAGTTTTACCATTGACTAAATCTACTTAATATCCTCCTCTGTGCCCTCTGCGCCTCTGTGGTGAAAAAATTATTTATTTCACTACAGAGAACACAGAGTTCACAGAGTAAATACCATGATACACGAGGTTTTTTCTACTTTAACAGTTCGCGCAGGCGCCTCCCATAATCTTCCTAAAGTTATCACCATAGTTGGTGGAAATGGTAGAATGGGTAAGTTCTTTAATAATCAATTGACGGCATCAGGTCATCGAGTAAATATAGTAGGAAGCAATTGGCAAGGTGCCGATAGCTTACTTCCTCAAGCTGATTTAGTATTAATTAGTGTTCCCATAGAATGTACTTGTGAAATAATTGAACGCACGGCTCAATATTTAACACCCCATACAGCTTTAGCTGATATTACTAGCATTAAAATAGAACCTGTTAGAGCAATGCTAGAACATCATTCTGGCGCCGTGATGGGATTACATCCAATGTTTGGCCCCAGCGTTGAATCGTTTGCACAACAAAAGGTAGTGGTATGTTCGGGAAGAAATGATGAAGCATTCGATTGGTTATTAGATTTAATGCGAAATCAGCAAGCGGAACTAATATTTTCTACACCAGAAGAACACGACCAAATGATGGTGATGATTCAAGCGACACGACATTTTTGCCGCTTAACCCAAGCTGTATATTTGGCGCAAGAAAAAATCGATATTGACAAAAGTTTATCAATGTCAAGTCCTGTCTATCGTCAAGAAATTGATATTCTCAAACGTTTGCTCAATCAAAACCCGCAATTGTGTATTGATATCATGCTTGCTACCGAAGAACGGTGCCAAGCTATAAAATTACTTGCCGATACTTATAACCGTTTGGCACGACTGATAGAAACTAAAGACCGCGAAGGATTAGTCAAAGAAATTGAATTCACTCAAAACTTTTTTAGCAAACAATAGAGAGCCAACAAGAGACTTAAAAACATGGTAGTAGATGTTAGACCAAAAAATATACTGAGCTTAGAACCAATTCAGCAGCGTGTTGCCGTTAGCTTTGACTATCCAGTGCATTTCACCACAGGATTATTTCACCTGCGAAATTCTTTACTTGCGCGTATCATCGCTGGTGATGAAATAAAACCTAAAAAAATTATCATCATTATTGATGATGGTTTATTAGAGTGCCACAAAGGATTAATATCTCAAATTAATATATACGCGAAACGTTATGCCAGCATTATGACACTAATGGCGAAACCGATGGTTGTCCCTGGTGGTGAAGCAGCGAAAAACGATATCAAGTTAATAGACCAAGTTCACACCTTAATTCATGATGTCGGATTATGTCGTCACTCATATATATTAGCTATTGGTGGTGGCGCCGTTCTTGATATGGTCGGATATGCTGCTGCTACAGCACATCGCGGTATTCGTCTCATTCGTATTCCAACCACTGTACTTGCACAAAATGATTCGGGTGTTGGTATCAAGAATAGCGTTAACGCATTTGGGAAAAAGAACTTTTATGGTACATTTGCACCACCATATGCAGTATTAAACGACTTTAGTTTTTTGACAACTTTAGGAGATGCAGATTGGCGTTCGGGTGTTGCTGAAGCTATTAAAGTGGCTTTAATTAAAGATGGTGACTTTTTTGATTTAATGGCAATGCACGCTCATAAAATTGCAAATCGTGATATGGGCACCATGCAATCAGTTATTTACCGATGCGCGCAATTACATCTAAATCATATTGCCACAAGTGGTGATGCTTTTGAAATGGGTTCATCCCGTCCTTTAGATTTTGGACATTGGGCAGCACATAAACTTGAACAACTCACACATTATAATTTGCGTCATGGTGAAGCCGTTGCCATTGGTATTGCGCTAGATAGTACTTATTCGTACTTAGTTGGCTTACTTCCCCGTAAAGATAGGCAGCAAATAATAAATACGCTCAAGGTATTAGGTTTTACCTTGTATGTTCCTGAACTTAGCGAAGAACTATTTAATTTTGAAAACCCACGCTGTATTTTCCGAGGGTTGGAAGAATTCCGCGAGCATCTTGGTGGCAAGTTAACTATAACGCTCTTGGAATCAATTGGTAGAGGGGTTGAGGTTCACGAAGTCAATCTGTCTTTATATAGAGAAGCTGTGAAAGTTCTGAGCGAAGAGTAGTTGGCAACGGATAAGAACGGATGTAACGGATGGTTTAGTTGTTCAACAAACAACTTATCCGTTGCATCCGTTAAATCCGTTAAATCCGTTAAATCCGTTGCATCCGTTACATCCGTTACATCCGTTGCAAAGATTATATATGAAACTAAATAACTACCACCTCACCTATTGCACAAACATTCATCCAGGTGAACATTGGCATGAAGTATTTGCAAATTTACAGCAGTACATACCCGAATTAAAAGCGCAACTTGGCTGGGATAAACCTTTTGGTATCGGTTTACGATTAGCTAATGTTGCAACGCACGAGCTATTAGAATCAGATACTTTAGCAAATTTCCAAGCCTGGTTACAACAAAATGATTTGTATGTATTTACCCTAAATGGCTTTCCTTACGGTGGTTTTCACTTCTCTGTTGTGAAAGACAAAGTTTATGCGCCAGATTGGACGAAACCTGAAAGGCTCGAATATACATTAAGATTAGCAAGAATTTTGGCACCCCTTTTGCCAGATGGAGTTGAAGGAAGCATTTCGACGCTACCGCTTTCGTATAAACCTTGGTTTAAGAATAATAAATCAGATTTATCATCGGTAAAGGTAAGTGCAACAGATAATCTTGTGCAAGTTGTCGCGGAAATGGTTCGCATCAAGGAAGCAACTGGAAAAATATTGCATTTGGGGTTGGAGCCAGAGCCAGATGGATTAATTGAAAACGCTGCAGAAGTTGTTCAGTATTTTAAAGAGTATTTAATACCTATTGGAAGTTCATACTTAGCAAAAGAATTGGAAATTTCCGATTCTGAAGCTAAAACACTTGTACTTGAGCATGTGCGTGTGTGTTATGATACATGCCATTTTGCTGTTGAATACGAAAATCCTGTTTCTGTTTTAAAGCAGTTTGAGGAGGAAGGTATAAAAATAAGCAAAATTCAAATTAGTGCGGCATTACAAGTTAATTTACCAAAGGATGTTGAGCAAAGAAGTACGTTAAAACGAAAGTTACAAACCTTTGCGGAGTCTACGTATCTACATCAGGCAATCGCACGAAAAGCTGATGGTATTAGGAGTCATTACTCTGATTTAGATGTAGCTTTGGTAGATTTTGAAGGCGCCGAGGAATGGCGGGTACACTTCCATGTGCCAATTTTCGTTCGCGATTACGAAGGTTTGCAATCGACTCAAGATGATATTATTGATGTTCTGGATTTACTGAAAAAAGATAGTTTTTGCACCCATCTAGAGATAGAGACTTACACATGGGAAGTTTTACCTTCGACTATGAAGTTAGATTTGTTAGCTTCGATTAGACGGGAGTACGAATGGATATTAAGGTTTTTATAAGTGTAGATTAAAATTGAATATAATTTTTTATATCTAACTTTAGGAAGAAGCAAAATTTCCTTGATAATTCGGTAAAAAAGCCCAAAATATTATTTGCTGAATTATCGAAAAAACTGGTACATCTAGCGAAAAAATATTCATAAAATAGGCGTAAGCAATTTAGCTATATTGAACTAATATGGAATAGCGATTAAACATTGAATTTTTTAGCTGTAAAGGCGCAATAAAGAGCGTTTTTACAATGCAAAATTTACGAATGATTTAGAAATGCTATAGTTATTTAAATCTGAATATTTGAATGACGAATAACTAATCTCAAAACATTGCTCATGACTGATAATTACTCCTATGTAACAGAAGGTGGTGTTCGCGTCTCACGCTGCATTATCGAGGTTAAAATGGATACTGCACTAGACGATATACTATTTCGTTTAGATTCGCAGCGTGGCGGATTGCTTAATAGTAGTTATGAATACCCAGGTCGCTATCGACGATGGGCGATTGGCTTTGTAAATCCACCCTTGGAATTAGCGACACGAGAAAAAAGTTTTACGTTTACAGCGCTTAACGAGCGAGGCCAAGTTTTCATCCCGCTACTTTACGAACATTTATCAGCGCATGAGCAGTTGTGCGAAGTTGTTCAAAGTCATAACTGTATTACTGGAAATATAAAGGCTGCTACCGAAACGTTTACAGAAGAAGAACGCAGTAAGCAACCCTCGGCGTTTAGTGTGGTTCGCGAGATTTTACACGTCTTGGCTAGTGATGATGACGAGCATTTGGGGCTTTACGGCGCCTTTGGTTATGATTTAGTTTTTCAGTTTGAACCAATCGAGCAAACCTTGCAACGTCCAAGTGACCAGCGCGATTTGGTACTATATTTACCTGATGAGCTTGTAGTAGTTGATTATTACCAGCAGAAAGCGTACCGGGTAGAATATGAATTTGAAATCAACGGGCATAGTACAAACACTTTAGCACGAGTCGGTGAGTCAATTAATTATCGCGGTAAAAATACTCAAGTTACTTCCAAGGCAGACCACGCACCAGGAGAATATGCTTCTTTAGTAACAGTCGCGCTCGATTATTTTAAACGTGGCGATTTGTTTGAAGTTGTTCCCAGTCAAAGCTTCTTTGAGAGTTGTGATGAGTTGCCAAGCAAGTTATTTCAAACTTTAAGGCAAATTAATCCTAGTCCTTACGGGTTTTTATTCAACCTTGGTGGTGAATTTTTAATTGGCGCCTCTCCAGAAATGTTTGTGCGAGTTGAAGGTAGGCGCGTCGAAACTTGTCCTATAAGTGGTACTATTACACGCGGGCAAGATGCGATGGACGATGCCGACCAGATTCGTCAACTGCTCAACTCATATAAAGATGAGTCAGAGTTAACGATGTGTACTGATGTTGACCGTAATGATAAATCACGTATTTGTGAACCTGGTTCAGTACGAGTTATCGGTCGGCGCCAAATTGAATTGTACAGTCATTTAATTCACACCGTAGACCATGTTGAAGGTATATTACGTCCAGAGTTTGACGCTTTAGACGCATTTTTAACGCATACATGGGCTGTTACTGTAACAGGCGCCCCAAAACGTTGGGCAATGCAATTTATTGAGCAGCACGAACGTAGCGCTAGACGTTGGTATGGTGGTGCTGTTGGTTGGTTAAGCTTTAACGGTAATTTTAATACCGGGTTAATTTTGCGAACAATTCGATTAAAAGATACTGTTGCAGAAGTTAGAGTTGGCGCCACAGTACTCTACGACTCAATTCCACAGGCAGAAGAACAGGAGACAATTACAAAAGCGGCAGCATTATTTGAAACGATTCGTCGCAGTAAGCACATAGAAGAGATAGTAAAAATAAAATCTAGTTTTAACGTAATTGACACTATACCCGATGTTAAACCTGGAAAACATATTTTACTTATAGACCACGAAGACTCGTTCGTTCATACCCTTGCTAACTATATTCGCTCCTGCGGCGCCACAGTTAAAACCTTAAGACACGGGTTTTCGGAATCAGTCTTTGATGATGAACGTCCTGATTTGGTGGTATTATCTCCTGGTCCTGGTAGACCAAAAGATTTCAAGGTTCCAGAAACAGTACATGCTTGTGTTAAACGTAATATTCCAATATTTGGTGTATGTTTAGGTTTGCAAGGTATAGTTGAAGCATTCGGTGGTGAGCTAAATGTTCTTGACTACCCGCAACATGGCAAACCATCGCAACTTATAGTCACAGATAGCAACAGCACACTGTTTAAAGGTTTACCCAAAACTTTCCCCGTCGGTCGTTATCACTCGTTATACGCTAACCCAGAAAAATTACCATCCCAACTCAAGGTAACAGCAATAACTGAAGACGAAGTAATTATGGGAATTGAGCATCAATCATTACCCATAGCAGCAGTACAATTTCATCCTGAGTCAATTATGACTTTAACAGGAAATGTCGGTTTGGCAATCATTAAAAATGTGGTTGCTAAATATACACAGTACAACGAGTTAATAGTTAACACATAAAACGGTACGGTGGGCATTGCCCACCCAAAACGACGAATAAATAAAAGCATCCATGACAAAATCAGTTACTCGTCATATTCTTGAAGAAATTGTGCTGCACAAGACAAAAGAAGTCACACAAATGGAAGAAGAACTGCCATTAACTTCTTTACAGCAGCAATTAAATCAATCTTCACCAGTAAATAATTTTTTGCAGGCACTACAGCAAAGTCCTTATCACCCAAGTTTAATTGCAGAAGTAAAAAAAGCTTCTCCAAGTAAAGGAGTAATTAGAGAAGACTTTGATGCAGTTGAGATAGCGCGCGCTTATGAAGATAATGGTGCCGCTTGCATATCGGTGCTAACTGATGAGAAGTTTTTTCAAGGTAGTTTTGAGAATCTTCGCAAAGTTCGTTCAGCGGTCAAACTACCTCTACTATGTAAAGAATTTATTATCAAACCCTATCAAATATACCTGGCGCGAAATAATGGCGCCGATGCTGTATTGCTAATTGCGGCAATACTAAGTGATTTTCAACTTCAGTCATTTCTAGAAACAATTCACAGTTTAGGAATGACAGCTTTAGTAGAAGTTCACACTTTAGAGGAACTCGACCGAGTACTGAAACTTGATGGTGTGTCTTTAATTGGTATTAACAACCGTAATCTCGAAAATTTTAACTTAGACATACATGTTACTGAACAATTATTAATGCAGCGACAGCAACAAATTCAAGATTTAAATATAACTATTGTTAGTGAGTCTGGGATATATACATCTGAAGATTTAAGCTTCGTTAAAAAGGCAGGCGCCCGCGCCGTCTTAGTCGGAGAATCATTAGTCAAACAACCTGATATCAAACGAGCAGTACGTCATCTCTTGGGTAACACATCAAATGATAATATCTAATCGCTTTCAAACTTTACGAAATCGCAACCAATGTGCGCTGATTCCCTTCATTACAGCATCAGACCCTGATATAGCCACCACCGCAAAAGCACTTCGGATTTTAGATAGTAATGGTGCTGATTTTATTGAATTAGGTGTTCCCTACTCTGACCCATTAGCAGATGGCCCGGTTATTCAAGCTGCGGCAACTCGCGCACTTTTACAAGGAACAAAATTAGAACATGTGCTACAAATGCTAGCAGAAGTAACTCCTGATTTGCAGGCGCCAATCATTTTGTTCACGTATTATAATCCAATTCTCAACCTTGGGACTGAGACATTTTTACAAGAGATAGCTAAAGTAGGAGTTAAAGGATTAGTTGTTCCCGATTTACCTCTTGAAGAATCTTCACCTTTAATTCAAGCTGCAACAAAATTTGGAATTGAAGTAATTTTACTTGTGGCGCCGACAAGCTCAAAAGATAGAATTGAAGCAATAGCTCATTCCTCACAAGGGTTCATATATCTAGTTAGCTTGACAGGCGTAACAGGTATGCGAAATCAAATCCAAGAGCGAGTCAAAGATTTAATTATAGAAATGCGAGATATTACAGATAAACCAATTGGTGTAGGTTTTGGAATATCAAGCCCAGAACAAGCTAAACAAGTACGTGAATGGGGAGCAGATGCAGTAATTGTAGGCAGTGCTTTTGTTCAACGTCTTGCTGCTGAAAATTCTGAAGATGGTCTTCAAGCAGTTAAACAACTATGCCAAGAACTAAAAGAAGCTGTTTCTCCATCACTACAAACTGCTTCAAGATAGTAATTAAAACAATCAGCTCGTAAACGCGAAGAAAGCAGAAGCTCTTTAATATCCATTCCTAGAGCTTCTGCTCAGTAAAAAGCATAAGCTGAAATTATAGCTTGATAACAGCGAGTATCACCCTCTAATTTCAGTAAAGTTAACAATCGACGAGGATATCAGATAGTGGTTAGCATTGCCAATATTACAACTACTGATTCAGACACAACACAACGTCCTGGTAAAAATGGTAGGTTTGGTCGATTCGGCGGTAAATATGTACCAGAGACTTTAATGCCTGCACTTGCAGAGCTAGAAACAGCATATTACAACTATTGTAACCAAGCTGACTTTCAAGCAGAACTGCAAGGTTTACTTCGTGATTATGTAGGCAGACCTAGCCCATTGTATTTTGCTGAACGTCTGACAGAATATTATGCCCGTCCAGACGGTAGTGGTGCCCAAATTTACTTAAAGCGCGAAGATTTAAATCATACAGGCGCCCATAAAATCAATAATGCTTTAGCACAGGTTTTGTTAGCAAAACGCATGGGTAAAAAGCGGATTATTGCAGAAACTGGAGCGGGGCAGCATGGAGTTGCAACTGCGACTGTGTGCGCGCGTTTCGGTCTTGAGTGCATCATTTATATGGGTGTTCAAGATATGGAGCGTCAAGCATTAAACGTGTTTAGAATGCGTTTGATGGGCGCCGAAGTTCGTCCAGTAGAAGCAGGTACAGGCACTCTAAAAGATGCAACATCAGAAGCAATTCGCGACTGGGTTACAAACGTTGAAACCACTCATTACATATTGGGTTCAGTTGCAGGTCCTCATCCTTACCCAATGATAGTACGTGACTTTCATGTAGTAATTGGTAAAGAAACTCGCGTTCAATGTCAGGAAAAATGGGGTGGACTGCCCGATATCTTACTTGCTTGTGTAGGAGGTGGTTCCAATGCAATTGGCTTATTTAGCGAATTTGTTGATGAACCAACAGTGCGTATTATCGGTGTTGAAGCAGCAGGTGAAGGAGTTAATACCGATAAACACGCTGCAACTTTAACATATGGACGTGTAGGAGTTTTGCACGGTGCGATGAGTTATTTGTTGCAAGACGATGACGGTCAGGTAATCGAAGCACATTCAATTAGCGCTGGTTTAGATTATCCAGGTGTTGGGCCTGAACACAGCTATTTAAAAGACATTGGACGTGCAGTATATTACAGCGTCACCGACAAAGAAGCACTAGCTGCATTCCAACGTTTAGCAAAACTTGAAGGCATTATTCCAGCCTTAGAAACAGCACACGCAATTGCTTACTTAGACAAACTTTGTCCGCAAATTCAAGACAATGCACGCATCGTTATCAACTGCTCTGGTAGAGGTGATAAAGATGTCCAAACTGTTGCAAAAGTCATGTAAAGACCGAAATCCGAAACCCAAAATCCAAAACCCAAAATCTTATGTTAGTAGTTCTTAAACCTGGTACTCCAGCAGTTGAAATTGAGCATATCGTTGAAGAAGTTAACCAATCTTTGAACGTTACAATCGAGAAAAGTATTGGCAAGCATAAAGTTGTGCTAGGACTGATAGGTGATACTGCCACTGTTGACCCATTCCACATCCAAAAAATAAGCCCTTGGATTGAACAAGTATTGCATATCGAGAAAGCATTCAAGCGTGCGAGTCGTGAATTTCGCTATGGTGAAGCAAGCGAAGTTATTGTTCCTACTCCCAACGGTGATGTTTACTTTGGTGAAAACCATCCTGTTGTTTTAGTAGCAGGTCCTTGTTCAGTTGAAAACGAAGTGATGATTGTTGAAACCGCACAACGAGTCAAAGCTGCGGGAGCTAAGTTTTTACGAGGAGGTGCCTTTAAGCCTCGTACTTCACCATATGCATTCCAAGGACACGGCGAAAGCGCACTGCAATTATTAGATGCAGCACGTAAAGCGACTGGTTTAGGCATCATTACTGAAGTTATGGATACTGCTGACTTACCAGCTATTAGTAGTGTTGCGGACATTATCCAAGTTGGCGCCCGCAACATGCAAAACTTCTCGCTGCTTAAAAAAGTCGGCGCCCAAAATAAGCCTGTGTTGTTAAAACGCGGTTTATCTGCCACTATCGATGAATGGTTAATGTCAGCAGAATATATTCTTGCAGCAGGAAACCCCAATGTAATTTTCTGTGAGCGCGGCATTAGAACATGCGATGATAAATACACCCGCAACGTTTTAGATTTATCAGCAATTCCAGTACTGCGTCAGCTAACACACTTACCAATTATGGTTGACCCCAGTCATGCAACTGGAAAATCAGAATACGTGGCGCCAATGGCAAAAGCAGCTATCGCAGCAGGCGCCGACTCATTAATGATTGAAGTGCATCCAAACCCAGCTAAAGCATTATCTGATGGTCCTCAATCTTTAACTCCCGACAGTTTCGATAAGCTGGTTAAAGAAATTTCAGTTTTTGGTAAAGCTGTTGAGCGTTGGGAAGAAACATCCTTAATACCAGCATTGGTGTAACAAGTATAAATTTTAATTTATACATTTCATCTTCTCATAAATGCATTACAAAAAGCCTTACCTAATTAAGACAGGTTGTGGTTTTTGTAATGCTTTTTTGTATGATTTAATAAAAAAAAATATGTAAAAAATATTTAGATTTTTTGTGATTAAATATTTTGATTATTAAGAATTTTTAGTGATATTTATCACATGTTTTTTTGATTTTATTATTTATCTCTTCAAAAAAGTTGTAAGGTACAGTTCAAGCATAATCTCTAAAAAATTGATAGGTAGATCAAAATATTATTCATTGTAATTGCTATCTATTTATATTAAAGTGTTGGTGTTATGGTAGCGTATGTTACTGTTTAGCATCAGTAACTCAACAGTTATTTAGCCAGCTTAAAGAATTACTTGTAAGCTTAATTACGCTACTAACTAATTTTAACTAACTAGCTTGAGTAAATAAGAGACAAAGCTAGAAAGTTACAGAACAAACTTAATTTGTGCGTCTGATATTAGTGTATTTTCAAATTTTTCTAACTTGAAATAAAAGGATGAATGTTGTGGCAATAACCGATGGTGTTAGTAACAACAGCAATCAAATACCTGGTGTCAGTTTAACAACTGATTTAGGTGGCGGCGGTAGTCTATTGGGAAGTGGCGGCTTTGGTGGCGCCGGTTCAATGGGCGGCTTCGGAGGTCGTAGCTCCAGTGGCGGCGGAAGTCCATTTGGAGGCGCTGGCTTTGGTGGCGGAAGCTCCGGTGGCAGTGGCGGTAGTACAGATACCCCAGACTTGAGTCAAAGCCCTTTCGGTCCCTTGCTTGATATACCAGGTGTAGATGGAGCAGAAGATATATTTGGCAATGTAGGTATTCCTGGTCAAAATCCTTTTAGCAACGGTGGTTCCACAGGTGGCGCCACTACACCTGGCTCAGTAAGTGGCGGCAGTACAGGCGGCGGCTTAGGTAGCGGTGGTAGCTCCAGTGGTGGTAGCGCAGCTGGCGGCGTAATTGGAGTATTTTCGCGCTTGGGTGAAAACAACCCATTTCTAGGTGTTGACGGAGGCGATAGCTCCAGTGGCGGTGGCGCAGGTGGCGGCGGTATGGGCGGCTTTGGAGGCGGTGGCGGCGCCTCAATGGGTAGTCCTTTTCAGAATTTAGGTAACCCAAATGCACCTGATAACCCATTCCTACAAGCATTTGCTGGCAGTGGAAACCCTTGGAGAGTATTACAAGATGTAGGAAATCCATCAGGTAATAACACATCAGGTAGTGGTAACGGCAACTCTTCAGGTGGCGGCAATCCTTTGGCAGGTGGTGGCATCCCAACGCAGCAATCATCCGATATTCCTAGTGGTATAGGTGATTCAACGATGCCAACCTCTAACAGTGACACAGCCACAGGTAGTGGAACTGTGGATAATAGCGCATTTGCTACTGAGTTAACTAACAGCATCAAAACCTACCTACAAAATGGTGGCAGTTACTTAGGAATATCTAGTATGGTAAGCAATGCTGTTACCAGTCAAGTTGGCTCTACAACCGATAGTACAGGTAGCGGCTTCGGAGGTGGCAATCCATTTGGAGGCGGTGGCTTCGGTGGAGGTGACTCCGATAGCGGCTTCGGAGGTGGCAACCCATTTGGAGGCGGTGGCTTCGGTGGGGGTGACTCTGGTAGCGGTGGCAACCCATTTGGAGACGGTGGCTTCGGAGGTGGCGGTAGCTCTGGCTTTGAGTTGCCTGAGCAAGTACCGGATAATATTGCCAGCGCGATTGGGAGTAATTCACAAGGCTTGAATAACATTATTCAAACATTCAGCAATGGCAACCCATTTACTGATGACAATCCTGATAATGACGAGCCAACAGTTGAAGCTGTTAGAAGTTTCTTGAGTTCTGTTAACCCTGGAGGAGACTTTTCTTTTCTAGATAATATTCCAGCAATTTCAGCAGAATAAATTATAGCTAGAAACGCTCTTTATAAAAGAGCGTTTCTGGTAAAAGTCGGACAACGAGCCTGGATGAAAAAATAGAGTAACTATCGAATAAATCTTCGCATAGCAGCCTTTTCTCTATTGAAGGTTAAGTTCTACTAAAAACTTTTGTGTTCTTAAATAAAAAGGGTTATTTTTAATGGAAACCGGATTTTCAACCACATCTCTTAATCTGAATAACAACACATTTGATACACCGACTGGCGCCAATCTTCTAAAAACTAGTAACTCACTATCGACAAGTAGCAGTGATTCTTTACTTGGTGGGGTTTCACTTGGTAGAAGTAGCAGTAATTTTGGAAGTCTCTCCCTTAATAGCAACATAATAGTTGGTAATAACGCATCAGTAATTCCAGGAGACAATCCACAGAGTTTTGCAGCACAGGCAAGAAATGCTCTTGATAAGTTTGTAACCGTAGTTTTCGATAGGCTGAATGATAAATTTGTAAGTGAGGGGGGTGATAAAAAGACTTACTCAATTGCAAATGAAAACCCATTTGCGAATGGTAACAATCCTTTTGGTGAAGGCAATATGCCTGAACTGCCAGCTAGAGACTTTTTGGTGTCGCAATTTGGTGAAAACTTTCCTCTCCCATCGCCAACAGAAAACGGTAATGCATCCGGTGATATCAGTAGTATATTTTTAACTGGTAATAGTCCAACTACTGATAGCGATGGTGTTAGTCTAATAGCTGCTAACGCTAACAGTTTAGACAACAACCCCAGTAGTAGCGAGTTAGAAACTGGTAGTAGTAATGCTGTAACTGATGATGGTAGCAGTAACCCATTTTTAGGTGATAGCAGTGATAGTACTTTTATAGGAGACGGCAGCAGTAACCCATTTACAGATGGTGGCGCCAGTAACTCTCTAACTGGTGGTAGCGAGAATCCATTTGCAGGCGCCTCTGTAAATGAGGCCCTCTCAGGAACCTTAAACTATGTAATAGACTTGAGAGAAAGTTTTAGAAGTATGGGTTCTAACAGCCTGTTTGGTGGTAATTCTGGTAACGAATCCCCACTAAATTCTCCTTCCGAACTTTTAAGGCTTTTCCGGTCAGATATGGCTGGCTTTGGTCTCACTGTTGAATCTTTTACCAATTTTGTTGGTGAAAATAATCCGTTTGCAGGTACAAGCAATCCTTTTGCTGGCGAAAACCCATTTGCTAGTGATGGGAACGAAACTGCAATAGAAAACCTTGATGGCAGACTCTTCAAATTCTTGGGATGGGCGCTTGAAGGATTATTACCTTTCACAGGTACTGCCAACATCTTTCAAACTCCCGAAGGCGAATTACCTATAGGTTACGGCAACAGAGAGTTTGGTTCCGGTAACGCTACTATTGGCAATGCGAATAGAGACTATGGAACAAACAATGCCAGCATCGGTAACAACAACTGGAACTGGGATGCCGCCACTGGTAACGCGACCATTGGTAATGGTAACTGGAATTTTTCGAGTGACAATAAAACAGTTGGTAATGGTAACTGGAATTTAGATTACAGTAGTGGAAGTAATACTTTTGGTAATGGTAACTGGAATATTGGAAGCAATAACTCAACGCTAGGTAATGGTAACTATAACTTTGGAAGCAACAACCTAGTCATTGGTAATGGTAACTGGGTATTTACTGATAACAGTATAGTTATTGGTAATGGTAACTGGTCTGTTGTTCTTGACAACACACCTGCTAATCAACTCACCGTTTCTAGCTTACTTGAAAAAGTTAACAACTTAGCACTTGGGGCAGAAATCAAGAGTGTTGTTGACGACTTAGTTAGTACAACAGTTACAAAAATGGGCAATCTATTTTATGGTTTAACAGACGACTTTTACCCAGCCGAGAAAGAAACTTTTGATAAAGTAATTCGCAATGAAGATGCTTATACTATGCAAAATCCATTTGCATCCTTAGCAAGCGTTTAAACTCTATTCGCTCAACCCTAATGTTCCGATGTGCAGTTACAAGCGCGTGACTGCACTTTACTTTTGACTTTCCCTACAACTATTGACATTACTTAATAAAACTTTAGATAATAGGAGAAAAACATCGACACTAAAATCATCTTAGAAAGGGAGCAGTGCGATTTTGTTACGCGCCGAAAATTAGGGATATAAATCGCCTATTTCGGGGTACTTTTAGCACAAAAATCATGTGTTTATTGAGAATTAGGCGATTTAATTGAGAATAAAAGCTCGATTTAACAAAATCGCATCGCTCCCTCTTAGAAATATGGTAAAGCGTACTTCTGATAATGATGTTCAAACTTGGGATGATGCTCAAGACTTAGATTTTATTGTTGTAGACAAGCGCGCGCACAAACGTGCGAATGGGGCAAAACGGCGCCGTCGTAACCGTCGCGATGAAAACAGGCTGCTCAATTCGCAGTTAGATAATTATTCTTTATAAGATTTATATTAATTTACCTTTTACTAGTTTAGTACGTGATAATTATGTTATAACAACTACTACTACTAAAAGTGACAATTATTGTACGAGGTAATATGACTCTGCGTTATTTAAAAGAGTCCACCAAAGTAAAAAACCATTGTACTGGTAGGCTTGGAGAGCTATTAGAGGAATGTTTTGTACATGTAATTACAGAGCCAGAATATCGAGAATGGGAATTACTTGCAATTATATTTTTTCCAGATTCGCTTTTAAGTGAACTGAAGTCTTATGAAGCACTTTTTGAAGAATTAAGCAATGAGTTAAATATTTGGCTTGTGCTGGTAAGGGCAAGAGACGTTCTTGAAACTAAGAGGCAAATTGCTTTGAATAGTAACAATCTTGAAGAAACAATTGTTTACCTTGAGCTTCAAAGAATTGCCTCATGAAATCAGTATTATTTGAATTGGCTAGTTGGCGCCTTACCCTTTTAAGATAAGTTTAAAATTCCACTTAAAATTCGACGGGTACTAACATTAATGACTCAAATGAAAAAATAGTACTTGCGTTTTGGGCAATAAACTGGCGGTCATGGCTAATAAACAACATACCGCCAGGAAAATCTCCGAGTAATTGATCTAAAACTTCCAGTGACTCGATATCTAAATGGTTCGTAGGTTCATCTAAGAAAAGAAACTCAGCTTTAGCAAGAATAGCACTGACAATTGCCGCGCGCATTAGTTCTCCATAACTTAGAGTAGAAACAGGTTGTAATACTCTATCACCTCGTAACTTAGCGGCGCCTAAAAACTGGCGTACAATTGTTTCTTCGGCTCCATATATCATTAAATTATCAAGTAAAATCTCAGCTTGAAAATAATGTTGAATATTTTGGGGAAGATAAAGCCATTTTACATAGTCATTACGAGAGATACTACCGCTATCAGGTTGCAGGCACCCTAACAAGCATTTTATTAATGTAGTCTTGCCGCTACCATTAGAACCAATAATAGCTAATCGATCATGTGTGCTAACTTCCAGTGTTAAGTTTTCAAAGATTTTACGATTATCAAATGATTTAGATAAATTTTTCGTTGAGCAAATTTCTCTATTAACAACAGTATAGTTTGCGAAAGATAGATTTAATCTTTTTTCAACGAATGGCTTTTCAACTTTAAGTTTATCCATCATCTGCTGTTGCTTGCGTTCTACTTCTTTGGCACGTTTGGCTAAAGCAGCAGCACGCGCACCAACAAAACCTTTATCAGCGGCGCCTATTTTGTCTTTTTCCCTACGACCAGCCCAAACTTTCTTTCGTCGAGCTTCACGTTCAAGTTTATTAATTTTATCCTGGATTTCGATTGATAGCTGGCGCCGACTTTGAAACTCTTGCTCTAGATGCGCTTGAATTTGAGAATAACCTCCTTGAACTAAAATACTCTCACCACGTTGAATATAAAGAGTGCGGTCAGCAATTTTATCTACAAAAACTCTATCATGGCTAACAACAATAAAAGCACGTCCTTTGCGTTTTTCTGTACTAATAACTTCTTCTAGATAAAGCCGCATTGAAATATCAAGATGATTTGTAGGTTCATCTAAAATTAACATTTGTGCTTCAGTTAGAAAAAGTCGTAGTAGTGCAAATATCCGCTTTTGCCCTTCAGAAAAGCAATGTAATGACTTGAATAAATCATTTTCAGAAAAAGCAAATGATTCCATAAGTCTCTGAAGTTTCGCTTCCATCTCATATCCACCGACTTCCATATACTCGGTGATAGCATTAGCATATTCTATCGTTTCCGAATCACCATAATATATCTTTTGGTAATTTTGATAAATATCTGGAAAATCAGAAAGTAAAAATTCTATCACTGATTGATTTGAGTCAGGTGTATTTTGTGGTAGGTAAGCGAAACTAAGACCTTTTTGACGCTGTATTTCACCTGCTGTCGGCGCCATCATACCTGTAATACACTTGAGTAACGTAGACTTGCCTGCACCATTGGCGCCTGTAATAGCTATAACTTCACCACTTGTCAGTCCAAATGATATATTCTGCAAAACGGATTGCAAACCAAAATTAACTTGCAGCGCTTTTACATGCAACATAAATTATCCTCCTAAGCGCAAAATTATATTTTTATTTCAATTGCATAAATTTCTTTATCTTGTAGAGACGCGCTTTCAACTGCACTATACATCTATACATCTATACATCTCTACTTATCTACTTTTATCTACTTTTATCTACAAGTATTATTCTCGCACTGATATGTATACTGCTAATTGGTAGAATATAAACTTTGTCATGCTGAACGAAACGTAGTGCAGTGAAGCATCTTAGAGATTCTAGCCTGCGGCAAATGCTCCGCATTACGCTACGCTCAGAATGGCATTTCTTACCCGTGTTAAGTATAATATCAATTCATAGTGATACGCTAATTGACATTAGTTAATATGTATGAACCAATAGATAAAAGTAATTTTTAGTACTTCATTTTCTTATTGCTTACTGAATTATAAATTGTGAACTATTTTGCCAGTGTTAGTGAATAATATACACTACACTGTAGTATAACACTAGTTTTTCTGATTGCCTTAAAAATTATATTCAATTGCAGCCCAGTCGATTCCAGAATTAGGGTTGGGAGCTTGGCAACGGATGATAAACGGATGTAACAGATAACTTACTATATTATATGCGTTGCATCCGTCTTGATATGCTTGATATTAATGCCGGATGAGGTAAAATTTGAGTTGAGTTATTTTGGTCGCTTATGTTAATGGTTATATTATCGATGTTTGTATTAAGCATCTGAATTATTCGCCCCTATCAACAGATTTTACTTTTTGTTATAATAGCCTGTTGGTAAATTTATTCATTCACTATGAGAGTATAACTATAATACATGATAACAGTAATACTTTGGTTATCATGCTTTGTTACTATGAACTTTGTGATATAATATATGTGCCCAATTATATGAAATAAAAAATAAAATGAGTTTAAAAGAAATAATCAAAGAAAAGCGAGAAGAGATTCTTAATATTGCAGAACAACATGGAGCTTTTAATCTAAGACTATTTGGTAGTGTTGCTAGAGGCGAAGAAACAGAACAAAGCGACATTGATTTTTTAATCGACTATGATTTAAATAAAATCTCCTCTTGGTTCCCTAGTGGATTAGTTGAGGATTTAGAAACTTTATTAAATCGCCGCGTAGATGTAGTCACAATTAATTCTTTACATTATTTAATTAAAGATAAAGTCTTGAGTGAGGCTATTGTGTTATGAAAGAAGGTCAGGTTTACCTCATTCATATCCGTGATTGTATTAATCGAATTAATCAATATACCCTTGAAGGAAAAGAAGTTTTTTTCAATGACATCAAAACTCAAGATGCTGTATTGAGAAATGTTCAGGTTATGTGTGAATCTGTGCAAAAATTACCATCAGATCGGAAAAATGTTTACCCTGATATTGAATGGAATCGTATTGCTGGCTTCCGAAACAGATTAACACATGAGTATTTAGATGTTGACCTAGATATCGTTTGGAATGTAATCCAAAATTATTTACCAGGATTAGAAACCACAATTGAAGCAATGGCACAACAATTTTGGAATTAATACTTTAAATTAGGGAAGCACATTTTATTTTTTTGGTTGCAGCAAATGTCCACCATTGGTAGATATTTACTGCTATAGTCAGATGTTTGAAGTATCTTTTCTAACTTTGAATTATTAAATTCAGTATTATTATGTAGTAAAATTCGACTTTTTACTTTAGCATTAAGTATAAGTTTTAACTAGAAGGCATAGTAGATTGAGAATTTGGCGTAGAAATAAGATCAGAAAATTCACGCTTTGTCCATTGTAAGGCTGATGAAGCCCATTTTTCCATGCAGGACTTTTGGCGCCTTATTGCTTCTTCTACTAATAACAGCTGTCTTTGGGTCATGGTTTTTATTAGTAAATCTATATTAGATGTACCATAAGCTTCTGTAAATATTACTAATCTGCGCTTTTGGTCTTCTGCGCTAATTTCTTCGTTACCAATATCTAACCATAACCATGCAGCGTAAGCTAAATCAAAGATTCGTGTTCCCGGCGCCGCCATGTCAAAGTCTATAATTGAGGTTGGCATATCATCTATAAATACAAAGTTACATGGCGATAAATCGTTGTGACAAATAATTTCTTCATTATTCGTTAACGGACATCCTTGTGTAGCATCATGAAAGCGCCGAATTAGTTTAGCTGCTGCGACTAACTGCTCGTCTGAGTAGTATTTCAGGTTTGATGGCACGTCTCCCTCTATATAACTAATTATTTCTCTTCCTTTTTCATCGATACCTAGAAAACGTGGTGATGCATCAAAGTTAATATTTTCTAGATACTGTAAGAACTTATGAACAAAAGTACTGTTAGTATTAAGTGGGCGCCTTACAGTATCTCCGACACGAACGATGCTGCCAAGATTGGTTTTACCACCTGCTAAAAGAATTTCTTCCTGATGCATAATAAAGCTATACGTAGCGTATTATATAATTAGTACTAGACAATACTAAATATATAAAATCGTATGACGGATGAGATAAAACCAAACAAGCGTTCTGGAAGACCACGTTCTGAGCAGTCAAAAGAAGCGATATTGAATACGACATGGAAGTTGCTGCAAGCTGGAACGGTAAAAGATTTATCGATAGAAGCAATAGCAAGGGAAGCAGGAGTTGGGAAAACAACGATATATCGTTGGTGGTCGAGTAAAGCAGCGGTAATAGTCGATGCTTTTATGGCACAAGTCGAACCAGAAATACCAGTAACAGAGGTAGAGTCAGCAATTGTAGCGCTAAAAGAACAAATTAGACTTCTTATTAAAGCTTTTACAGGTGATAATGGTCGAATTGTCGCCGAAATTATTGCAGAGGGGCAAGCTTCGAGCGAAGCACTAAAGAGTTTTCGAGACAGGTTTATACTTCCCAGACGCGAAACAGCTTCTTCTTTGATTGAAAAAGGTATAAAATTGGGCGAGTTCGATGAGTCACTTAACCCCGAACTAGCTTTAGATGTTCTGTACGGTTCGCTTTACTATCGGTTGATGGTTGGACATTTACCTATAGATGATGATTTTGCCGAACATCTACCTGATATCGTGATGAAAGGTTTAGCGAAAAGAAATTAAGCGCTTATATTAGAAAAGTTGTCATAGGGTTTTAAGTATGAGCAATTTCATCCAAACCAGGGTAATCCGTATCGCAGTTCTATTTATTTGCTTCACTGTACTATTATGGGCGCCGCCTGTTCAAGCAGCAAGTCGCTTGGAAGAACAAGTTTTAAAAATCATAAAAGAACATCCAGAAGCACTAATTGACTCAGTACAAAGATATCAACAAGAACAACAAACAAAACTTCAGCAAACACGACAAGCATTTTTACAAGACTTAAGAATGAATCCTCAACAGGTGATAGGTGAGTCTCCCGTGACTGGAGACGCTGCATCTAAAGCAATATTAGTTGAGTTTTCAGACTTTCAATGTCCTTACTGTGCAGAAGCACATAAAACATTGAAAAAACTGCTAGCAAAATATCCAGATAAATTCACACTAGTTTACAAACATTTCCCTTTACCCAATACACATCCCCAAGCAGTAGCAGCAGCACAAGCAGCATGGGCAGCACAACAACAAGGTAAATTCTGGGAATACGAAGATGCACTGTTCACAAATCAAAATAAACTAGGTGAAGAATTCTATATAGAGACTGCAAAAAATCTAAATTTCGATTTAGATAAATTTGCCCAAGATAGAGCCATTGCTAATAACACCATTAGAAAAGACGTTTTATTAGCAACACAGCTAGGAGTCTCAGGAACACCATTCTTTGTACTCAACACCGACAACTACTCAGGTGGAATAGAACTAACAGAAATCGAAAAAATAATTAAAAGCTAAAATCAGAAACCTGGTTTCTTTGACACTGAATATAACAATTTTCAACACTCACGAAAAGAAACCAGGTTTCTAGCCACACAACGAAAAAGGCAGAAAAACATTATATTTGGCGCCCTAGATAACAAAATTTGCAAATCATATTTTTAATAAGCTAGAATATAATAAAATTCAGTTTTGTAGGGTAATTAATATGACACTTACACTTACTCCACAGCTTGAGCAGTTTATTCAAAGCCAAATCGAAAGCGGTAAGTATACATCAAGTAACGAGGTAATAATTGCAGCTCTCAAACTACTTGAAGAACGAGAAAATATCTATAAAGGACGTTTTGAAGAATTAAAACGTGAGATAGCAATAGGAATTGAAGAAGCCGATAGAGGTGAACTTATTGATGCTGATATCGTTTTTAGCCACTTACGTGAAAAACTTGCTAAACGTCGCGCGGTTGAGAGTAGAAATTGTTAGGGTTGTAAGTGGATATCAAGATTTAGAAGAACTTTTCTTAGAATCAGATGACTAATAGCAATTAATTATCAAATTCGGGAACCAATTAACATATTGTAGAATGAGCAAATATCTTGTAGGTCAATCATCAGAGGCGGGCAGGGATGCCCGCTCCACAAGAAGAATAATGTTAGATAGATTTAAATACATTTGTATGTAGCACTGTTTTTAATCTACTAATACCTTCAGTAAGTTGCTGTTCATTAAGTTCACCGTAACCAAAAATAAATTCATTCTTGGATGTGGGTATAAGATATTGTGTAGAAGCTGACATCATTCCGACTCCGACTTTTGCCGCACGCTCAATAATTTCGTTTTCTGATAAATGTGTTTGCAAGTGTACCATTACATGTAATCCTGCTTTATCACCAAACACAGTAACTTTTTCTCCAAAGTGTGAATATAGTGCTTGCACCAGAACTTGACGACGTTGGTCATATATTGACCGCATTTTTCGGATATGACGTTCTAAGTATCCTTGTTCAATAAATTCTGTAAGTACTTGCTGTTCTAATATAGGTAAATGTCTATCGCTTAACCATTTTGCGCGCGTGAAAATTGGTACTATTTTTTTTGGTAGTACTAAATAACCAATTCGCAGTGATGGAAATAGAACTTTTGAGAATGTACCTATATATAGTACCGACTCACTTTTATCTAAACCTTGTAAAGCTGGGATGGGTCTATCACCATAACGATACTCGCTATCATAATCATCTTCAATAATTAAGGCGCCTGTTTGTGTTGCCCATGCTAATAATTCTAAGCGTCTGGGTAATGAAAGAACGGCGCCTGTTGGGAACTGATGCGAAGGTGTAACATAAACAAGTCGAATATCTTGATTTGAATAAGTTTCTAATTTGCTTACTACCAAACCATTATCATCAACAGGAATTGGTAGTAATTTTGCACCATGCGTTTGAAAAATTAAGCGCGCACTCAAATAACCAGGGTCTTCCAGAGCAATAGTATCCGAAGGTTCTATCAACAACCGCATAATTAAATCGAGTGCTTGCTGTGTACCATTGGTAA
Organism: Calothrix sp. PCC 7103; assembly: GCF_000331305.1. GTDB lineage: Bacteria > Cyanobacteriota > Cyanobacteriia > Cyanobacteriales > Nostocaceae > Dulcicalothrix. The sequence continues at coordinate 6,047,658 of NZ_KB217478.1, forward strand.
TTAATATCTGTTCAGGTATACAATTCACAGCACGCGCACGAGAAATATAATTAGCAATGGCACCTCGTAAAGGTTTATATCCCAACGGATCAATTGAATAATCTAACCAATTTAAACTGGCGCCACAGTATTGCGAAAGTAAAGAACGCCACAGCTTGATAGGAAATTCATTGAAAGCAGGGCGCCCATATCTAAAGCTAATTTCTTCTTTTCCTTCATGAACTCTTGGTACATTTTCTGTATCAGCTAATATCTTTCCATACTGAGATAACCTAACTCTTGTGGAATGGGCATCCTTGCCCGTTCCTAATACCATTTCCACAGGCTTAGAATTTAATAAATCATCAGGCAACTGGTTACAAACATAAGTCCCCGAACCAACAATAGTTTCTAAATACCCCTCACTCAAAAGCTGTTCGTAACTTTGTGTAACAGTACTACGAGATATATTGAGAGATTTTGCCATAGCGCGCGTACTGGGGATGCGTGTTCCTGGAGGTAATTTTCCAGTAAGAATGTACGCACGCAGTTGTTCGTAAAGTTGTTGATGTAGCGGTAGGGAATTCGTATTTAGAGTTATTGCTATATCCATATTTGAGAATGTGGAAGCTTGGGTTCAGGCAATTACTATATATATAAAGTGGCGCTGTTTGACAGGTAGTTACTGTGTCGGGTTTGGTGCGCGCGCCCTTGAAGATTGGCGCCAATCTAAAACCAAAATAATTATCAAGTACTCAAAAACTACCTTGAGTATATATATTTCCAGATTTCGATGCGTTGTTGAACTTACATTATTGGCGCCAATCTAAAACCAGCAATGATTAACAAGGACACGATAACTAATTAGTTCAAATGCGTTAGCTAATATCAATATATTTGTATTACTTATTGAATATTACTTTAACAAAAGGCGCCTGTCGTATATAAAATTCTCCACGCAAGAGTGGAAAATTGTTATACAGCTAGTTGTAGAGCGCACAGTCAGGCAGGCGCCACGCAGCACCAACTAATGTAGCATTCCTGCTACACCCATAAAATGCAAGCTGTAATTTACAGGGACAAGAATTTTTGCAAAATATCAGTTCTCTGCATAAGTTGAACTTCCATAACCCTATTAACCATCAACAAGTAAAAACAATCTTGACCTTCGATAAAATCAACAACTGAAGTGTTACATGAATTTCAGGTGTAAGAGTATATCGACTTTCTTAACATTATTAACTACAAGTGAAACTTAACCAGAATGAAAAACAAAGTCATCGCAGCTACAGTAGCTTTAAGCACATTCTTTATTGGAACATTTGCCTTTGCGAGTCCGAGTAATGCTCTACACTCCAGTCCACAAGAATCGGATGTCAATCAAGCGGGACATAGCGATAGCTTTAGCAGTTCGACAGCACAGAGAGAAAACAATTCGGGACAGGGTACTGAATATATTCAACTCATCGCTGTACTAGCTTTAAGCGGGTTAGCAATTGGAGCATTAGCCTGTGTTAGTTCGGGTAATGCTCGAAACTCCAATCAACAAGAATCTGAAGCCTATCAAGCGGGACATCGCGATGGTTATTGCGGTTTAGCAGCACGGAGAGAAAACTATCCGGGACAGGAAACTGAATATATGCTAGGTCATCAGAAGGGTTGGTCTGATGGACAAGGACAACCAAGAACGACGTTTTAGCTTTTACTGGACTTTAACCAGTCCTCAACCAAGAAGTTAAATTATAAATAAGCTTTGCGATTATCTAATATTTCAATTACAATAGCTGCCTGTTATAAAATGGGCGTTTTACTTACACGTCCCAGTACGCAATGAATCGGTCGCCTGGGCTATCTTTAATTCGGGCGCCTCGTTTAATTAGCTCTAATTTTATTATTTACCAATGCAAGTGCAATAGCTCATTGGTTCGGTTAAAGAGCGAACGTTAAATGGCACCTATCCCTACAGAACAAGAAAAAGGCGCCTTCAAACAACTTCTAACGCGCTTATATAGCATCTCTGACTTGAATACAGATACATCGTTTGAGAAATAAATGTGATTTTCGTCACAAACATTAGCAGTAGCAATTGTACGTGCTAATTTCCGAAAAAGCGGTGAACGGCTCATATGTACAGTCAGCTTTGGATTATTTTGAACAACTGTTCAATTGTATTATCAATCAGATGTTTGTATGTTTTAATGCATAGAAACTTCATATTGTGTAGATGGCAATTTAAAAAAGAGCAATTATGCTCTCTGCGTCTCTGTGGTAAATATAAAGTGGACTGGTATGTAATTACAAAATTGGCTATTGAGCGCATACCAATATAGAGGCTATGCTGTCATTAGTTGGAATTACTTCTGCTTTCCATGCAAACTAAATCGAATATTCTAATCAGAAAAATACATTTAAAAGAAGAACCACTAATTGCCGAACACTTCTATAAAATGTGGATTGATGTTGGTGTTCCTGAAGATGCAATTGAAGCAAACTGGCAAGAGATAATTCTTCAGTTTATTCAAAACGCGCGGGATAATTTGCAATATCAAGCCTTTATTGCAGAAGTTGATGGTGTTGTCGTTGGTTCTACAAGCTGTCAGTTATACGCAGGTTTATATCCAAATGCAATTAAACCTAATCATCGTAAGTTAGGTTACATCTGGGGTGTTTATGTTGAACCAGTATATCGCAGACAGGGTATAGCCAAGCAATTAACCAATACAGCAACTGATTATTTGAAGAATATTGGGTGTACAAGGGTTGTATTAAATGCTTCACCTGCGGGTAAACCTGTTTATACAAGTCTTGGTTTTGTTGAAAGCAATGCAATGCATATAGATTTAATAAATGATTCGTAGGAGATGGTTATGAGTGAAAAATTAATTCCTACTCAACGCAGTCAAGTTAAAAGATTACCGCAGCGCGCTGATTACGAGCTTCAAACGATATCTAATATATTAGATGAAGGCTTGATATGTTATGTAGGTTTTGTTGTAAATAATCAACCGTTTGTAATTCCTACAGCATACGGCAGGATAAATGATAAGCTTTATATTCATGGTTCACCAGCTAGTCGAATGTTACGTTCTTTAGTCGGCGCCATCGAAGTTTGTGTTACAGTTACTCTACTTGATGGCTTAGTACTAGCGCGTTCTGCATTCCACCACTCAATGAATTATCGCTCAGTTGTAATATTTGGCAAAGCTGAAATAGTAGGCACCGAATCTGAGAAACTAGAAGCATTACAAGCATTCACAGAGCATGTTGTACCCGGAAGATGGGACGAAGTGCGACAACCAACTCGGCAAGAGTTACAAGGTACTTTAGTATTATCATTACCAATAACCGAAGCATCAGCCAAAGTAAGAACAGGGGCGCCGAACGATGATGAAGCTGATTATAATTTACCTATATGGGCAGGTGTTTTACCATTACAGTTAGTAGCAGGTAATCCTATTGCTGATTCTCGGTTACAATCGGGTACAGTAATTCCTGCTCACGTCACAAATTATAGTCGAGTTCGTTAAAACTTAACTATTCCACGTTTGACAGCAGCTACTACTGCTTGTGTTCTGTCACTAACTCCTAATTTACCTAAGATATTATTGACGTGATACTTGACGGTACCTTCGGTAATAAATAAAGCAACTGCAATTTGGTGGTTAGTGTTGCCATTGGTAATAAGTTGAAGTACTTCTAACTCACGTTGACTTAATTCAGGTTTTTCCATTCTTTCTTTAAGCTTAGTCGCGACAGCTTTAGAAATATACTTTTGACCACTAGCAACTGTTCTTATTGCGTAGAGAATTTCCTCTGGTTCTGTGTCTTTGAGTAAATATCCTTTGGCGCCTGCTTGTATGCCATTATAAATATCTTCGTCGCCATCGTAAGTAGTTAAAATAATAACGTTTGCGCTGTTATCAGTACAAATATTCTGAATTGCTGCGGCGCCAGAAAGTTTAGGCATTCGTAGATCCATAAGCACAACATCTGGTCGCTTTTTGCAAAAAAGTTCTTTTGCTTCCCACCCGTTACTAGCTTGTCCAACAACAGACATATCTAGCTCACGTTCAATGATTGTCACCAAACCCTGCCTTACTACCGGATGGTCATCGGCTACTATAATACGGATGAAGTTGGATTCACTCATACGGTATGCGATTCGTCTTAACTAATTACAACAAGCTACTAAATACCAATAGGTATCATTCCACCGTTGTTATGCAGTTAAGCGATACTAAACCTCTGTTCCTTGTCCTAATTGACTATGATAAATTATTTCGGCATCGCTTGCTAAAGACATCTGCGTAGCAACTTGGTTAAGTGCGCTACACAAATCGTTGTTTGTTAAAAAAGGAGAGCGCAGTGCTTGAACACTTGCACAGGGTTTACAAGCGTTAATAATTTTTAGGCTAACAACTTAACTTTAGTTAAGTCTATCAGCTTGTGTTTGATGGTAAAAATATAATTTTGAGTGAAAACGATTCATTCAGTATTGAACATGACCAAAACTAATATAGAGTTGCCAAATAATTCAAAATTACCTGCTTTCGTACAAGCAATACAGTGGATTGTTGCTCCATTGTCGATGATGGAGAGCTGTGCTAAACGCTACGGTGATATATTCACTTTGCGTGTTAGTCCAAAACGAACTCCCATCGTCTTTATTAGCAATCCTCAAGCGTTGCAAGAAATTCTAACAAGTGATTCAAATAAATATTTTTCGGCGCCTGGTGAGACAAATGTGATATTTGCAACATTGTTGGGAGAATATTCTCTGATGTCCTTGGGTGGAGTGCAGCATCAACGTCAACGTCAGTTACTTACACCACCTTTCCACGGAGAAAGGATGCTTAGTTATACGAAAGTAATTAATGACCTGACGCGAGAAGTAATGGAAGGTTTGGAAGTGGGTAAACCTTTCTCTGTCAGAGATGTAACCCAAGCAATTACCTTACGAACAATCGTGAAAGCTGTATTTGGGTTTGATGAAGGTTCGCAAGCACAAAGTTTAGAAGTATTTGTGAATGCAATTACAAATCAGCTAACTTCTCCTGCTGGTGTTGCAATGCTTTATTTTCCTGGGTTGCGAAAAGACTGGGGTGCCTGGAGTCCTTGGGGTAAGTATTTGCAATGTCGGCACGAAACCGATAAACAGCTCCACGAGCAAATAAAACAACGTCGAGAACAAGCTGATTCATCGAAGACAGATATTTTAAGTTTATTGATATCCGCAAGGGATGAAACTGGCGAACCAATGACAGACAAAGAATTACGTGATGAGTTGATGGCATTATTGATTGCAGGGCAGGAAACAACGGCTACTGCTTTAGCTTGGGCTTTATATTGGATTCACAAATTACCTGAAGTGAGAGAAAAGCTACTTATTGAAATAGCTCAGTTAAACGGCGGCAATGCTGATGTAAGCACGCTAACTAAATTGCCTTACCTCAATGCTGTTTGTTGCGAGACGTTGCGTATTTATCCAGTCGCAATGCTTACTTTTCCGCGTAGAGTCGAAAAGCCAGTAAAGCTGTGTGGTTGGGATTTAGAACCTGGCACATTATTATACGGTAGTATTTACTTGACACATCACCGTGACGATTTATACCCCGAACCGAAGATGTTTAAACCAGAACGTTTTTTGGAGAGACAGTTTTCTCCTTACGAGTTCCTACCCTTTGGTGGTGGAGTTAGACGATGTATAGGCGCCGCGTTTGCTTTATTGGAAATGAAGGTAGCGCTTGTGAAGATACTATCTGAGTACTCGCTCTTGTTGGTTGGTCATAATGAAGTAAAGCCCAAGCGTCGTGGTTTAGTGACGGCGCCTGCATCTCCTATAAATATGGTAGTTATCGGTAAAAGAGTAAACTCGAATATAGGCTTAAATCAAAAAGGCTCAAGCATTCTTGCCTGAACCACTACGTGCATACAAATTAATTTGCTAGCTACCATGCAATTAGAAACAGAATTTCTTTATAAAAGATAAGTGTTTCTAATGCTCCTTGAGATAATCTATATGAAAACCTAGGTTGCTTGGCGAAGACTGAAAATTAGTAGCGGTTGTTGCGGAAATTGTTGTTTCCACCACGATTCCCACCAAATGAACCTCTTTCTTCTCTGGGTTTAGCCTTGTTCACTTTTAAGTCACGTCCCATCCATTCTGCCCCATCAAGCGCATCAATCGCAGCTGTTTCTTCTGCATCTGTACCCATTTCAACAAATCCGAAGCCGCGTAAACGACCAGTTTCACGGTCTGTGGGTAGCTGAACCCGTTTAACAGTACCGTATTCCGCAAATACTGCATTTAAACTCTCTTCTGTAACATCGTAAGAAAGGTTGCCTACATAAACTGACATGAGATTGTCTCCGAACTAATAAATTTATAGAGATTTAGGTTTCGGAGATTGAAGTTTGTAAATACCAAGAACAAAACCTGTCACTACTAAAAACAAACGCTGTTAACCGAATTAACCTTACACCCATTATGGCATAGCCGAGAACTTTTGTGTGGGAGTTCTAAAAATTGTTATATAAATTTATGTAAATTTATGTAAAATTTATAGCACAGTATAATTACCGTCGAGAGCCGACTTTCAGTATAACCCATGCTGCACGACGTTGTAGAGCCTATCTCTAGAGCTTATTTCTATAGAATTAACTCTCTAGGTGTAGCTAAGATGTTATACTTACTTATATCACGGGATATTCATTTCCTCAATGCCACGTTTTAACGTGTACATGTATGATAGTAACTTCAAATATCATTTCTGACTTTGAAAAATTATTCAGACAAAAATTACAACTGAATAATTGTAAACTCAAAAAGAAAAAACAAGAAAATAATTACGAGATAATTACTCCAGCTAGTGACATATTTTTAATGTCTTGGGGAGAATTTCCAGAAATTACCTTAGTCTATCAGCCCATAGGGATACGAACACAGCAAACAGTCGTTTACGAGCAGGCAATTAGAGCACATATTAAATCGTGTGTAAGTAGTGTTAACAAAAATTATGACTCGAACCTTGTTACTGTAGATAAAGAAAGCTAAATTTTTTTATTTTGAGTATTTAAAATATCGGCATCGCTGAATTATTGTATGAATCAAAATGTAGAGACGCGATTAAATCGCATCTCTACCAAAGCTTTTTAAATCAAATAAAATAAAATAAAATTCTCTTCATATCTGATATCAATAAAAAATAGTCAGTAAATAAGTACTATATTGCCTCTCTTGTGGAATGGGCTTCTAGCCCGTCCATATCGAGCTTTTACAGGGCGGGTGGGCCGAAAAGCCTACCTAACCTTCCTCATCATGTAAGGCATTGTAGCCTAATGCCTGAATTAAAACTTAAACATCTTCAATATTTGACTATTTGCGGTACTTGTACTTATTTACACCAACCTCCCCTGGATTGTTCTATCTCCGCCTTTGCTGGAACAGAAGATTCAACAGAAACAGATGAATTAATTCAAAGTTGGAAAGAGCAAACCAATTCTTCATTTTCGCTGTCATTACTTCCAGGCAATCACTTTTTCATCCAGACAAGTCGCCAGCTTCTTCTAGAAAAGGTTTCTGTGCTAGTAGGCGCCTAACATAGTCTTTCTCTACATGACAACTTAACTAAAGTTAAGTGTGGTACTGCAACATAAATGTCACAATATTAAAACCTATTTACTTACCCAACTAAACACTCTTCTTGTGGAGCGGGCATCCCTGCCCGCCCAAACATATAGGACGGGCAAGGATGCCCATCCCACAAGAGTAATGGATTCCAAAAAGTATTTGATTTCATGTAAATATGACTAAAACTAATATAAAGTTACCAAACGCTTACTCGGCGCCTGCTTTTCTACAAATGATGCAATGGATTGTAAATCCGTTGTCTATGATGTCCGAGTGTGCCAAGCGCTATGGAGATATATTTACTTTGTGCCTTGGTGAAAAATATGCCCCTGTAGTATTTGTTAGTAATCCAATTGCGTTGCAGGAAATTTTAACTGGTGATTCAACCAAGCAGTTTTCTGCCCCAGGAGAACAGAATGGTATATTTGAACCGTTGGTTGGAAAATATTCTCTAATGACTTTAAGCGGAGTACAGCATCAACGCCAACGTCAGCTACTCACACCTCCTTTTCACGGTGAAAGGATGCGTAGCTATACCCAGGTAATTAGTGATATTACAGAAGAGGTAATGGGTGAGTTACAGGTAGGTAAGCCCTTTTCTGTGCGAGATATTACTCAAGGTATTACCCTAAGAACAATTATTAAAGCTGTGTTTGGGCTGTATGACGGTAAGCGTGCCAAAACATTGGAAGGGTTTTTGAATGCAATGGTAAATAACAGTAGTTCTCTTGGTGGCGTTATAATGCTTTACTTCCCAGCGTTGCAGAAAGATTGGGGCGCCTGGAGTCTTTGGGGTAAGCATCTGCGACGCACTGAACAAATAGATCAACTCATCTATCAAGAAATTGAGTCACGTCGTCGAGAGCAAGCAGATTTATCTAGAACAGATATTCTAAGTCTGCTTATGTCCGCTCGTGATGAAGCGGGTGAGTCAATGACCGACCAGGAATTGCGTGATGAACTGTTAACACTATTAATAGCAGGGCAGGAAACAACTGCTACTGCTTTAGCTTGGGCTTTATACTGGATACACAAATTACCTGCGGTACAAGAGAAGTTACTTAAAGAAATAGATAGTTTAGGTCAAGATATAGACGCAACTGCCATAAATAAATTATCTTATCTGAATGCGGTTTGTTGCGAAACCTTACGGATATACCCAGTAGGAATGCTTACTTTTCCAAGATTAGTAGAAACCCCTGTAAACCTGTGTGGATATGATTTAGAGCCTGGTACTATATTATATGGAAGTATTTATTTGACACATCATCGTGAGGATTTATACCCTGAACCTCATATGTTTAAGCCAGAACGTTTTTTAGCTCGTCAATTTTCTCCCTACGAGTTTTTACCTTTTGGTGGTGGTGTCAGACGTTGTATAGGCGCCGCTTTTGCCATGTTTGAAATGAAAGTCGCACTTATAAAGATACTTTCTGAGTATTCATTGGCTTTAACTGATAATCGTGACGTAAAAGCTGGGCGCCGTGGTCTAGTGACGGCGCCTGCATCTCCTATCAAGATGGTAGTTACAGCTAAAAGGAATAAGCCAACCAAAAGCTTTTGTCAACAATCCGTTTTGACTTAATTTGATCCCATGTAAGCAACTTGTTAGAAAAGACTCTTCTTGGAGAATAAAAATGTCACAAAATGAAAATTATCAGCCTTTAGGTAGATTTATTATTTCAAACGTTGACTTATACAGTGATAATTACTGGAGTCCTTGTATTGAAAAGCAACTTCTTGAAGAACTCAAATCACCTACTAAAATATCTGTAGAAACAACAAAGAAAAAGTTTAAATATAAGAACACGGCAATATACCTACTAATTGCTATTCTTGCCTTATTAAGTATTGGAATGTGTATACAAGCAAACTCAATAGCTCAGGCTTTGCGAGAAGTGGCAAGAATTTCAGCACTACAAATATATTCAAAATAAAAATAATTAAATTATCCTCTTGTGGAACAGGCATCCCTGCCTGTTAAATATTCCAACCATCCCTGCCTGTTAAATATTCAACCATCCCTGCCTGTTAAATATTTCAACCATCCCTGCCTGTTAAATATTCAAACTATCCTTGCCATTTTTATATCTAGGGCGGGCAAGGATGCCCACCCCACAAGACAGACTAGAATCTTTTTTTGAAAGTTTCTAATATAATCTAATTTAGCTGAATTAGGTTAAGTCTTGTAAAGTTTATCAAAAAAATTGGATAAATTTCATACTTCAGACCAAATAAACAATTAGAGGTTCATATGAATAAACAACTAGGAACATTAGCCTTAGAAGCAAAACAGTACCCAGTAGAGAAAGTTTGCCCAGACGTTCAGATAAATAGCTAGCTTGAGCAATAATCTGCGCTAAGTCAGATGTTTTGACTTTCATTTTTCGGAAACATTCCTTGGGAGTGCAATTATACAAGAAGCAAGTTACGTAATTCTTTAATAATACCGCTACTTAGTATCAGTAAATCACAAAGTTTTTTCAATGGCTGTACTCGTTCGCCAATATGCGTAATAGGCTCATTAACTAAAAGTCTCATGAGTTAGCTTCTCTAGAAAATTTTATGGTGACCTCAATTCATATCAATGCTGGTGGAGGAGCAAATGAAATCTATGGCGCCAATGCTTGCTCTACGTACCCTCAAATCTAAGTTGCCGCTGGAATTAAACCAGAAGTCATTCAGAAAGTGGCGCCACCCCCGAGTTGCCAGCAGTATCCTTGAAGGGAAGGGGGTCGGGGGATTAGGTTTCAGGTAAAGTTTGTAAACGTTAACGAGCGCTTTGGTAATCCCATTATGAGCTAAACTTATAGCATCGAATCGCGCAGCCCACCAGTAAATATATTAATTATCCATGACTCATTGGTTTAATATCGCAGGCCCTTGTAAAGCTGATACTAACTATATGCTGTCGCCAACCAGTCGATTGCCTAATTTAGAGCAATTGATTGCCCAAGAAAGCTATTTTGTAATTCATGCGCCTCGCCAAACAGGTAAAACTACTGCAATGCTAGCATTAGCTAAGGAACTAACGAGTAGTGAGCGCTACACAGCAATCATGGTATCTGCGGAAGTAGGGGCAGATTAGGATGTAAAAAACTATTAGTCTGTGTCACAAGTTATGTTTGTAAATATTTTTACCACGGAGACAGGAGTTAGAGAGATTTTAAGGAAGTTTTATGATGCATTCTTTAAAATCAAAGCATTAATTTGTTCATTCTCAACATCTATACCGTGACGTTGCAAATACGGACGTAAATTAATTTGAATAAATAAATCCTTCAATTCTTCAGCTATTTCAGTTGGTGGATTACCAGATAAAGCTCTAGCTATCAAACGTTCTGCTGCTTGCAATTCTCCACAGTTAACAGCAAGATTTGCAGCACTACGATGTAAAACTGAGCGTGTTGGTTCCGCATCTAATTGATTAGCAATTAATGCTGCTGCTGCTTGTTCGTTCTCAAATGCTTGCCGAGTTAATAGTGACGCTTGTTCCAAATCACCTCTAAGTTTAGCAACAAAAGCCGCCTCCGCTAAATCCATCGCTACCGTATGTTTTTCTTGAATACTACTCATTTTTTTACAACAAAAGATAAAGGTGTACTAAATTCAATTACAACGATATAGGCAGGATATTTTCCGTCGGAAGGTTTTGTTTGTTTTTTCTTCTGTTTTACTCTAGCTTTAACACGACTACTATCTCCCTTACGTATACCTGATACTTCTAACCGAACCTTATTTTGAAACGGAACTGCTCCTTGTGTATCTATTGTACCCAACCAATAATCAAACCCTGTACCTTTGCTCGAACGTTCGATAACGGTTAAATTAGTAAGTTGCCTGATAATTAAAAAGGCTATAGCATAAGCCGCTTGCTCTGTCGTAAACTCCTCATCATTCCAGCAACGTAACATCTGTGATGTAACAGTCTGCCATCGCAGCTTAAATTTAGCATTAAATTCCCCACTGACTCTAATCTCAACACCTTGAGAATGACCCTGTTCATCCAAGCATACAGCACAAGCTTCTGCTAGCACGGCGCCAAATGCAGGAGTAATAGCAGGTAATCCCTGTGCTAAATCAGTCAATACAAGTTCTACAGGTTCGTCAAACATTAACAAATTTAATTTATTATATTAGTTGTATTGTACTATGAATATTTTATGATAAAAAGTCATTGTACCTACAGCCAAAAGCGTCGCTTCTGAATGCTCTTGTTAAGACTGCAAAAACTGAGGTATTTATACTTACTGATTCGTATCGTTAATTATAGGGAGTAGGCGCCTATATTAAGCCTACTTTAATTACTCTCTGTGCCGCGCCAGTCGCCTCAACGGGGGGAACCCCCGCACGGCGCTGGCTTCTCTGCGCCTCTGTGGTAATAATATCTAGAAGATTATTGCTCTATTTTCATTGATTAATAAGATTAACTGCCATTGAACGGCGCCTTTCATGGGTGGGTTTTAATTAACTGTTTAATATAGGAGGCGGGCAAGGATGCCCGCTCCACAAGATGCTCCACAAGATACTACACAATATGTACGGTTGGCACTACAGAAGGCGGACGGTGTGTTTTTACGAATTTATTGATGGTTATCTACACCAGATTTTTTGAGATATATCTGTCAATATAAATTTATGAGGCAGAGGAAGCATAAATGAGAAAGCAATTTATTACACAGGTATTGCAAAACGGAATTCGTAAAGCTTTACGTAATCCTAAGTATCGTTGGGCAGCAGTTGTTGCAGCGTTGTTTTATTTCATTAGTCCTATAGATATTGTGCCAGATACTATACCAATTTTAGGACTAATTGATGATGGACTAATTGCTAGCTTTTTAGTTGCTGAAGTATCCCAAATTGTTATGGATAAACTTCAAAACCGCAAGAAGCATGATACTTATGCCGAAGTCAATACTAACAAAGTATATAATGTAGTAAATAATGTAATTGATGTTGAAGCTGTGGCTGTAAATTAAACACGATTACCACTAACTTATTTTTTATTATCTGTGTACATCTTAAACACACGTCATTATTTGAATTAAAAGAATTAGGAGGAATATCATATGTCTACAATTAAAGAACGTATTGCTCAAGATTTAGCACAAGTCAAAGAAACAGGCGGCGCCAGAACTAAAAGAATTCGTGAAATTGTTCAAGTTGCAGTTAATGAAGCTGTAAATGAGCTTAAAGGCGGTTCTGGCGAAATTCGCAATATTGCTAAAGATGCCGTTACAGCAGTTATAGAAAATTTCAAGACCAAGGGTCAGCAAGCGAAAGATGAAGCAATGGCAGCAATGGAAGGCGCCATCGCAGGAGTAAAAGATAGCAATACTCAACAGCAAACAGTTACCAACCAAGCTATTGGTGAGCAACAAATTTTAGATGCTGTTGACGGCGCCCTTGTTGCAGTCGAAACCCAAAAGCAAAAAGCACCTCGCAGTCGTATAATGTCTTTACTCTTAACACTTTTCAACGCTCTAAGAGGCAAATTATCTGTAAGTTTTCAAAAAGATTATGTTTCCCTCAAAGAACTTTTGGCTAATTGGGATGATAAATTAACAGGGCAATATGGCGACCGTTACACCCAAGTTAAGCAACGTTGGGAAACAGCACAAACTTCATACAAGGCGACAAAAACAAAAATAGCCAACGGTGAACCTTCTGCTGTAGACGAATATCAAACAGAAGCAGATAAAAAAGCTGCTAAAGCTGGAGCAACAGTAGCTCAAACCGAACAAGTACTTAGAAAGCAACTCAAAACTATTCTAGAATCTACCGCTGCAAAACTGTAAACTGGTAGAACAAAATAGTAGTCAAAAATATTGAATAACATAAATGTAGAGACTAAACATGTTTAGTCTCTACATGCATTTATATAATAAAACATTACGCCACACCATAACCTGTATACGGACGTTTGTACGGTGCATGTAACCCTAAAATAATATCTTCCTTATTTACACCCATCTCAACCAATTCGTGAGCTAAATCATTTTCTGCTCTTGTGGGATGGGCATCCTTGCCCGTCCCATAATATCTATAATATTTATAACAGGCAGGGATGCCTGTTCCACAAGATGTATATACAATCTATAAAAATCACGGCGCCACTGATTGTATAGCATTTGTAACACCTGTCAGCTTACTTAATCTAACTGGTACAAAATCAGAAGGTTTGGCGCCTATAATTTGTGACAAGTAGCAATCATAAACTGCCAGTAAAAATCCTTTAATTATATCCTGCCCATTGGCTTTCACTAAATCATCAGCTTTTTTCAAAAAACCCGAACGCCATTTACCATCGTTGTTGCCGTATATCTCTACAACATGCAAAGCAGCTAAGTACTCAGCTAATGGGTCGAGACAAAACCTGATTTTATCTTTTGCGGAACCAACGGTTTGAATTAAATGTAAACGGTTTTCGAGATAGTCGAGGCGCCTGTCTACATCGTCAGGGTTTATAGTTAATAAAGCAGCTATAGCATCAGCGCGTGAAGTTGTACCTGGTTGATAATTAGGGTGCAAACATTCCCAAGCTATTGCTTTTGTATCTTGATGTATAATTCTATCGTCTAATTTCTCAGTAGCGACATCGCGGTTTAATTCGTTAAGATACCCTAGCATTAAATTTGGTATCGTTTGCGGAATATCATATACAATTTGGTTTTCAACATTAGCTATTAGCTGCTCGGCATATAATTTTGCTAGTAGCACCGTAATATTACCGTGACTAACCATTAAAGACAAACGATTACAAGCATCAAAAAATTCTTGGTCTGTAAATTTATCACGCTTTCCACGCTGCATTAAATAAACTTCCATAAATGAGGAAAGCTTATTTGCTTCAATTCGCAATGGCTTGATGGTAGTTTTATTTACCCTTCCTAGTTTCTCTTCTAACCGTGATGTAATAACCAGCGCATTCACTGGAAAGTCTGGAGAGTCTGGTTGTAATGCTTCGCGAGTAGTTGTATTCAATTCCGAAAAACGGTCTACTATTACTAATACACGTTGTTTTCGTAACAGCTTAACTAGTAATTCCTCGCATATTGGCTCTGGTTCATCTATTAATGCTTGTAACTGTCCACGAATAGCTTCTTTCAATGATGACTTTCCATCTACCGTGCGAAAGTCTTCTTCTAACAGCACTGGTAACATTAAATGTTGACACAAGCGTTTATCTACAATATCGCTCATTCCCCAGTTAGCAACTTGACAAGCCAAGCTGGTTTTACCAATTCCACCTTCGCCTGATATTATCAAGCAACTACGCTGTTTTGAAAAAGTCGCACGCAAATTAGAAGGCGCCAGTTGTGCTACCGTATTACCATCCAGCACAACTGGAATGGGAATATAAGTATTGCGATTAGTAACAGTATCTTTTTTTGGAAACTGTTCGCGCGCTGATTCAATATATTTATTTACCCACGCATCGAGTACTTTAGGATGATAATGAAACCAGCCAACGAATAACACATACCTTAAAGGTACATTAATACTAACAAGGGGTAATGAAAAATCAGTATATGGCTTAAGAGCATTATTAATCTTTAATAGCCATATGGGTTTGACTCGCAGCAGTATAAACCACAGTGTAGGCAACAAAGTCACATATGCTGCAATACCCAAAAGTAACTTATGCTTGAGAAGCCATTCGACTACTCTATCAAAAAACCGCGTTTCTTTCTCAGATTTCAAAGCTTCCAACGGGCGCCGTATTCTTGCAGCGTCAATTTCAGTAAAATTCTCTTTATGTTCTTCTACAATTTTTGTAACTTGCTCAAAGTCAGTAATTACTTTTGTTAAGTTAGCACTTGGTAATTTATCAGCAACATCCTGATAGGCGCCAATAATACCACCTAACCCTTTTGCCGTCCCATACCTCACATAATATTCGGTATCATTCAACAGAGGAATCATATCTTTGACAGCAGAAGTTGCCTCAGTTCCCATTGCACCCAAAGCCAAAGCGGCATTTTTCCGAACGCGCGGATTATTATCTTTGAGTGCATTTATTAAAGATGGAACAGCTACTTTTGCTTCTGTACCTATTCGTCTCAATGCCGAAGCCGCATAAATCCGAACGTACAGTTCTTTATCTTGCAACGCTGCCATTAAAGCTGGAACCGCTGGTTTTGCTTGTGTACCAATGGTGCCTAATGCTAATACAGCATACATCCGTACTTGGGCATCTACATCTTGTAAAGCTTTCGTTAGTGCTGGAACTCCAGATGCGGCCTCGGCGCCCATATCTCCTAATACCCAAGCTGCACGCCAACGTATATTACAATCTGGATTATTTAGAGTTTCTACAAGCGTAGGAACGGCGCCTAAACCAATACTTACAAGTGCATCGTGCGCTTCTAAACGAACACGCGCGTTGTTATCGATTAATTTTTCAACCAGAGGAGCAATTTTTTCATCTACAGTAACTTGTGCCCAGCTATTACCAGCCCACAGCAGAAACAGCATCAGGCACAAAATAGCCAGTTTCAGCATTTTGGTTATTGAAGCGGTGATGTTCACTGCTATTGGCTCCGTTGCTTTACTGTATATATTTTACTCGCTCGCGCCAAATGGGTAGCTTGCAACGGATGAGAACGGATGTAACGGATGATTTTATTTGGAGGCGCCGTAAACTAGTTGCTACATTTATTCATCATCTTCAATTGTTACAGCAAGCGTATCTAACTCAGCTTCTAACTGTTCAATACTTGGTAAACTTCCTTCTAATGTTTTTGGCAAAGCATCCCTTAGTTGATAAGTTGAAACACCAATTGGCATATTCGTACTACGCAATGAATACTCGACTATTGTTTTATCTGTGGTGTGGGCGTCAACGCAAACGCCCTCGGAATGGAACGGGCAAGGATGCCCATTCCACATTCAAAGGAGAATTAAATTTTTTGAAATCCCCGATACAAATCAACTGTGCTTCGGGGCGCTGTTGGGTTGTATATTTATCCACGCTACTCGTATTGATGGCGCCAACCCACTAAAAATGCTCATGGGAATATGTTGGGTTACGCAAAGCCTCCACCCAACCTACAATTATCCGTTACGTCCTTTCATATCCGTTGCCGTTTTCATGTCACAAATAAAAATGTTGTGGGCACTACTCGCGAATTCGCTGCGTCAGGATTAGTAGTTTGCCAAGAAGTGTTGTATCAAGTTACTTGATGCACCGCTTTGGCGCACGATATGGCATAAAGAGAAGCATTGCCAATTGCTCGTGGGAGTAAACATACATTAACTGTAAACTATATGGCGAGTAGATTCCATCACAAAAATATGCGATGGCGTGCGTGGGTAACTAACATGTCATTCAAATCAATAAAACTTAGTTCGATTTTTCTTCTTAGGTTGCAGCTGAAGTCAATTGTACCAATTTTGTTTCTATTGACTTTTATTGGAGTAATAGTACTAGATACTTTTGCTCCTGCGTTGGCGCAATTTCCGGCACCTATGCCTATTCCGCCACAACCACAGTTTCCACAACCACAGCCAATTCCACCACAACCGCAATTTCCTCAACCCGTTCCAATACCTATTCCAATACCTCAAACTCCTGAGTTTCCACCTGCTGAAACTGATGGGTTTCCACAACCTGTTCCTGTACCGCAACCTGTACCACAGCCACAACCAGTTCCACAACCAATTCCTCAACCCGTTCCACAACCTGTTCAAAGAGTACAACGACCACGGCAGGAAATCCGGGGTGTATGGATGACTAATAATGACCTTGATATTTTAAGGGACAGGACTAAAGTTGGCGAAGCGATGGATAAATTACGCCAATTAAACTTTAATACTGTTTACCCTGTTGTTTGGAATTCGGGATATGTAATGTATCCGAGTGATGTTGCACAACGTGCGGAAATTCAGCCGTTTATATATAGGGGCACAGAAGGTCATGATATTATTGCGGATGTAATTAACCAAGCGCATCGTCGCGGTTTACTTGCAATTCCTTGGTTTGAATTTGGTTTTATGGCGCCTGAAACTTCAGAGTTAGCTTTAAACCATCCCGAATGGTTGACACGAAAACGTGATGGAAGCCAAACATCAATTAGTGCAGCGGGTGAGGTAGCATGGCTTAACCCCTTTCACCCAGAAGTACAAAAGTTTATTAGTGACCTAGTGTTAGAAATCGTAACTAAATACGATGCCGATGGTATCCAGTTTGATGACCACATGAGTTTGCCTCATGAATTTGGTTACGACAGGTATACAATATCTTTGTATACTCAAGAAACTGGCAAAGCTCCTCCATCTAATCCTCAAGACCAAGCGTGGATGCGCTGGCGTGCGGATAAAATTACAGCTTTTATGTTGCAACTCAACCAAGCAGTCAAAGCACGCAAACCAAACGCTATTTTCTCAGTTTCGCCCAATTATTACAACTTCGCTTATAAGTTCCAACTCCAAGACTGGTTGAACTGGGTACGGTTAAATATTGTTGACGAGTTGGTAATGCAAGTCTATCGTGACGATTTAGGTTCGTTTACTTCTAAAATTACCCGTCCAGAAATTGTAGAAACCCAACAACTAAATATACCAACAGGCATCGGTATTATGGCAGGATTACGGACGCGCCGAATTCCAATGCAGCAAATTAAGTCACAAGTACAAGCCGCACAACAACGCGGTTTAGGTGTCGCCTTTTTCTACTATGAAAGTTTATGGGATACTGGTCCCGAAGACCCTGGTCAACGACAGCAAGGTTTTCAGGCAGTTTTCCCATCTCCAGCATTGCGTGCGAGGGCTGATTAGCAGATTTATCAATACTCTTTTGCTTCAAATACATAAATACTATAAAGACGTAGCAGTGCTACGTCTTTATTTTTCTAAGTATACTTAATCGAAAAAACATAAAAAATATACATTGTCTTTACTAATACCACTACCATACAAGAGAAAATACTGTAACTATTATAAAGAAATGTATAACTTGATTCATGTATTTATAAAAGTAATGAGTGTGATTAAGTTAAGAGATAATAAAACTCAAAAATATAAAGTTCATTTAAATATAAACTTTATAAATTATTTACTAAAATCATTAAAAAACACTGTTAATTAATTAATAAATAATATGATTTTTTTATGTGCGTTAATACAGGTTGATATCTCTAAACAAATATCTGTTGTAAAGTGAATAGTTATGCAACTCTATACATCTAATGAAATTCAAAATATTCAAAATGATTTGCCTTATTTAATTCAAACATCTGAATGGATAAGGAATTTTCTTGCCAGGTCACATCCTGATTTAGGTCGCAGTGGTAAGGTTTGCCCCTATATACCCTATTCACTAAAAGCTGACGCTATTCAACTAGCAGTCATTCGTCCTAAAACTTATACAGAGCATGATATAGGGGCAATTGTAAAGGATTATAGAGATATTTTCTTGCGAACAGAACCAAGTTTTGAAGATGCTTCAATATATAAAGTTATCTTGCTGCTGTTTCCTGATATCAACATTGAAGACACTCCAACTTTAATTGATGACGTACAAAAAAGATTAAAGCCTTTTTTTGTAGAAGCAGGTTTAATGCTTGGTGAATTTCATATGCGTAATCAAAGTTCAGGTTTACATAATCCAAACTTTCGTCCTCTTCGTAGTCCTATCCCAATGCTTGCTATTCGTTTCATGGTCGAAGCTGATTTACCTTTTCTTAAACTTTCGAGTGATGAACCTCAAATACGTATCAAATATCTTGAAATTTACTTACAACGTTTTGCCAACAATTTTAAAGACGAAAAAAACTATCACCAAGCGATGCAAGCATTAACGACAGCAAAGCAAGATTTAGAAGCATTTGATACCTTCATTCACTAACGGATGTAGGTAAACTCTCAATACATAAACCGTAATTAAAAATACATTCATCTATGATTGCTCTAAATGATACTTTGTACGAGGTTGCTCAAAATTACGCTACATCTTTGCAGCAGTGTGTACATAAATATTTTGAGGTACAGGTTAACAGAACTCCTGACTCAGTAGCAGTAGTTTTGGAAGATAAGTTTCTTTCTTACCGTGAACTCAACGAAAAAGCAAATCAACTAGCACATTATTTACGTTCTTTAGGTGTCAGCAAAAATGTGATGGTTGGAATTTGTGTAGAGCGCTCTTTAGAAATGGTTGTGGCAATTTTAGGAGTTCTTAAAGCATCCGGCGCCTATGTGCCAATAGACCCAAACTACCCATCTGAGCGATTAAGTTTCATATTAGAAGATACTCAAACACCAATTCTACTTACCCTGAGTAATCTACTTCCAAAACTTCCAGCATTGAGTACAAGGTTGGTTTGCCTTGATTCGCAGTGGGATACAATATCTCAACACAGTCAAGAAAATCTAGTATCTAATGCAAGCATTGATGATTTGATGTATGTTATCTACACTTCTGGTTCTACTGGAAAGCCTAAAGGTGTAATGGTTCCTCACCGTGGAATTGTAAATCAACTTCAGTGGCGCCAGTCAACCTTTGGTTTAACCACTCTAGATAAAGTATTGCAAAACATATCCTTTAGTTTTGACCCTTCAGTGTGGCAGATATTCTGGCCACTATGCTTTGGAGGACAGTTAGTCTTGCCTCGTGTAGGAGGACATCAAGACAGTGCTTACTTGGTAAAACTTATTGCTGACCAGCAAATTACCATTACAGCTTTCGTTCCTTCAATGCTGCGAGTCATTCTTGAAGAAAAGGGTATTGAAGCTTGTTCTCATTTACGCCATATTTCTTGTGGTGGTGAAGCTTTACCTACGGAGTTAATAGAGCAATTTTTCGCACGCTTAGGTTTAGATGGGGTGCTACATAATGTTTATGGACCAACGGAAGCATCCATCGATGCCACCTTTTGGAAATGTCAGCGCAATATTAGTACTAGCGTGGCGCCTATCGGTAAGCCAATTTTGAACGCGAGTGTCTATATATTAGATGAGAACTTACAACCAACTTTACCTGGTGAACCTGGGGAACTATATATTGGTGGTGTTGGTTTAGCGAATGGTTATCTCAATCGTCCCGAACTTACTTCTGAAAAATTTATTCTTAATCCATTTGGCACCGACTCAAAAGAGCGACTTTACAAAACAGGAGATTTAGCACGCTTTTTACCCGATGGGAATATTGAGTTTCTTGGACGTATTGACCACCAAGTCAAAGTTCGTGGTTTCCGCATCGAACTTGGAGAAATTGAAACGACTTTGCTGCAACTGCAAAATATACGAGAAACTGTAGTTATCGCGCTACAGGATGAAGGACGAGAAAAACGCTTGGTTGCCTATATAGTTCTTGAAAAAGGACAAACGATCACAAAGGGTGAAATTCGGAACTATCTCACTTCCAAATTAGCTGAATACATGGTTCCTTCATCATTTGTGATTTTAGAAGCTTTACCACTTAACGCGAACGGCAAAGTAGACCGTAATGCTTTACCAGCACCTAACAACACACGCGAAGAACTTGAAAAATTTGTTGCACCTGAATCAACTGTTGAAATTCAGCTAGCAGCCATTTGGCAAGAACTTCTAGGAATTGAGTCTATAGGAGTGGATGACAACTTCTTTGAGTTGGGAGGTACTTCTTTACTCGCAACACAAATGTTAATTAAAATAGAAAATAAATTTGCAAAAAAACTACCATTAGCAACATTTTTGAAAGCAGCGACGATAGAAGAACTTGTAAATATTATTCAAAAAGAGACTCCAGAAATATGGTCAACTATAATACCTATTCAACCTCATGGAAAAAAGGCGCCTTTATTTTGTGTTCATGGCGCCGATGTTAATGTCCTTGTATTCCAAAACTTTGTAGAATATTTAGACTCAGAACAACCAGTTTATGCATTACAACCACAAAGACGAAATGGAGAGCAAGATTTTCTAAATCGAATCGAAGATATAGCAACAGAATACATCAAACACATTCGTACAGTTCAACCAACTGGGCCATATTATTTAGCAGGTTATTCCGTTGGAGGAGTAATTATATTTGAAATGGCACAGCAGCTAGTAGCGCAAGGACAAGAGGTTAAACTACTAGCATTATTTGATACTGTCTGCCCAAACTATTTTCAACACCAATCAGTAGATAAATTCTTCGCTCATCACTGGCGTATACTCAAAACTCTCAAATCAGAAGAAAAACTAGCATACTTACTTAATGGACTACAAAAGCGCTGGAACAAGATTATTCAACCATGTGTACCAGAAGTTGCTATCGAACATCCAATACCAAAAGACCCAGAATACGAAAAACTATTTTATACCCTTGTTGGCGCCGTCCGTAACTACAAACCTCAAATTTATCCAGGTAAAATAACTTTGTTTCGCTGCTTAGAACAAGAGTGGTGGATAAAACACGAGCGTGGACTAGGTTGGTCAGAGTTTACAGAAAAACCAATCGAAGTAGTTGACATTCCTGGTAGTCACAACTATTCAGTCAGAACCAATGCCAAGCACACAGCACAAAAATTACGCCCATATTTAAATTAACCCCTCTTGTAGCACGGGCATCTTGCCCGTGCAGTCAATCAAAACACCAGGAATAATAAGTAATTTATTTTACCACAGAGACACACTAGGTACAGAGGGATGTTGTTAAATTCCTAGAGGATAAAATATCCTCTAGGAAAATCATTTATCTAATGATGATTATCATTATTGTCAAATATTAACCATTTGCATCAACGCCGCTGGATAACGCTCACCATAAAAAGCATCTTTTGGTACAATGTTATCAATCCGTGCCAAATCATCATTACTTAACAGAACATCCAAGGTGCCTAAATTTTCCAGCAGATAAGAAATGCGCTTAGTTCCAGGAACAATACTCTCATTCTATGCTAACAGCCAAGCCAATGCTAACTGTGCAGGAGTACAATTTTTTCAACAGCTATTTTTGCACTTCAGTAACTAAGGTTAAATTATGCTGAAAATTGTCACCTTGAAACCTGGGAGAATTACGGCGCTAGTCATCAGATGCTAAATCTTCAAATTTCTGAATTTGTCCAGTGAGGAACCCCCTTCCCAAAGGACTCCAAGGTACAAAATCTTTGATTAATTGGTTAACTTCAAATATTTTATACTCGCTTAATTGCCCTGCAACGTTACCTAATCCTTGACGAGTAAAGTAATCAGTGGTTTGACGCTACTCTATCACCTAGTTGAAATGCTGTGACGTTGGCGCCAACGCTTTCAATAATTCCGGCGCCGTATGGTAAGGTAATTCTAGATTAGGCTTGAGTAAACCTTTGACTACTAACAAATCAACATAATTGAGCGATACGGCTTCGATTTTAACTAATACTTCTCCTTGTTGGGGAACGGGAACAGATTGTTCGTTGACTTTCAAGTTACTGATACCGAAAGTATGTAGTTCTATTGTGTTCATATAACCACCACTATCCTATAACCCTGATTATGCATGTCCTCAACACGTCAAACCAGATTTATATGCACAAATCATAAATGCGTGTCAAAAAGCAGGGTTTACACCAAATATAGTTCAAGAAGCAAGTCCACCAGAAGTAATGTTGAGTTTTGTTGAGTCAGGTATGGGTATTTTTCTTGTTGCAGCAGTTTGGCGTAAAGAAGAAAATTAATCAAAGATTTTGCAGGAGTTTTTAAGTGTGGTGAAAAGACTGGCAACAGATTATAACGGATGCAACGGATAGCTTACTAATATTTTAGTTAATTCTCACAAGGCAGTATGTAGGGTGGGCACTGCCCACCATATTTAGATTCATATCAAAGATGTTATTTTGTAGCTATAATATTGTAGGACAAATTAAAATCAAAACATCCTCTCCTTACTGATGAGTAAACATCCCTTATTAAAAGTTGAAATTTCCCAACTTAGCGTAGCAGAACGCATACAACTTGCTGAGGACTTATGGGATAGTATCTTAGAACACCAAGAAGAAATTCCTTTGAGCGAAGCACAACAAAAAGAACTTGATAGAAGGTTAGAAAGTTATAACCAAAATCCAACTGCTGGTTCAAGTTGGGAAGAAGTTAAAAAACGTTTAGGCTTTTCCCAATGAGTTATAATCTTATTATCCGACCAGAAGCAGAATTAGATATTCAGGATGCTTTTGAGTGGTATGAATCCCAAAGTTCTGGCTTGGGTTCTGAATTTGTTCGTGCAGTTGACGCTTTTTTGTCGGGAATTGGAAGAAATCCGCTTGCTTATCAAGTAATAAAAAAACAAGCAAGAAGAGCGTTAATTCGTCGATTCCCGTATACGATTATATTTGTTTTTGAGCAAGATACAATTTCTATAATTGCTTGCTTCCATTCCAAACGTGACCCAAAGCAGTGGCAAGATACAATTTAAGTATGATTGAGGTATTTTTAAGATTTACCTAACTCTGGCGCCTATATTATTATCCCAACGAAGCGGTTTGTTTTGTTTTTGTAAAGGTGATTCTGGTATTTTACCTATTGATACACCGTATTTCCAATCTGGCGGGTAAGGATGCCCGCTCCAGAAGATAAGATGATTAATTTAATTTTTGGAATATTTTATATATAATCTGTTTGTCTCACATTGGGATTAGTACTTAAATAATCGTGCGTCCACTCACGACCACATTCTACTAGTTCATCTAGTTCAAATGATTTTGGTTTTGGAGGTTTTGCACTCCAAATTCTGGCGGTACGGTCGGCGCTTGCGGATATAATAAGGTTACGGTCGCAGTTAAAACAAACTCCGTTGACTTCGCCGTTATGACCTTGGAAGGATTTTAGTAGTTGACCGTTTTTGCTCCATAATTTAACGGTATAGTCTGAACTACCTGTAACAATTCTACCGTCTGGACTAATACTAACGCTATTTACGCTTGCGGTATGTCCGTGGAGAGTTTTGAGCAAGTTACCTGTTTTACTCCATAATCTAATTGTATGGTCGGCGCCTGCTGATATAATAGTTTTCCGGTCAGGACTAAAGACAACGCTGTTAACACTACAGGTATGTGCTGTAAGAGTTCTAATTAATTTAGTACTTATATCGTCTGTACTCCAAAGTCTAATTGTTTTATCGGCGCCTGCAGAAGCTACCATTGATGCATCAGGACTAAAGCAAACACTAAAAACTTGGTCTGTATGTCCATGAAGCGTTCGTAGTAAAGTTCCTTTTATACTCCAAAATTTGATAGTTTTATCTGCGCTGGCAGAGACAATAACGTTACCACTAGGACTAAAACAAACACTAAAAACTTGGTCGGTGTGTCCTTTGAGGGTATGCAATAAAGTACCATCTGTACTCCAAATTTTGACGGTCTTGTCGGCACTTGCTGAGGCAATTTTACTGCCATTTGGACTAAAACAAACACTCCAAACAATATCCCCATGTCCCTGTAGGATATTTAGTAAAGTACCATCTAAATTCCAAACCATAATATTACGGTTAGCGCTTGCCGTTGCAATTGTTCTACCATTGGTGCTAAAACTTACGTTTGTTACCCAGTTACTATGACCTTCCAAACGGTTTCGTTCTTGAACTTCGGTAACAACTTGGCGAATTCTATCGACCGCGCGCTTTTTAGTAGATGATGCCACATCAATTTGTTGTAATTGTATACCTGCTTTGAGACTAGCAACTAAGGCGCCTAACTGGTCATGAGTCACAAACAAAGCTTGCGATAACGATACAAGTGCTTCTATTTCTGCAATTTCTGCACGTTTACGTTCTTGTTGCTCTTTATATAATGCTTTTTCTTTTTCTTGTAGTGCTTTGATAAGTTGCTCTTCGGTGAGTTTTTGCTTTTCTCTTGCTGCTGCAAGTGCTGCTAAAAGTTCAGGCGCCTGCTGTTGACGAATAAAACGAACAAGGTAATCATGTACTAATTGATAGCGGTTAGTAGGAACTTCGCGTACTTCCAAAACTAACCCAGAACCAACCAAAACTTCTAAGACTAAATCTATCTCAATATCTGAGATTAAATCAAAGGTTTTTAAATCGGTTTCTAGTTCGCTACGTGTTTTTAGAGGACGAGTACCGTTTTCATTAGTCAGCATGTATAAAATTAATTGCGCGCAACGTTCATTGTCTACTCCGCAATGTTTAATAACTTGTTCTAAAAAGCGTTCAACGAGCTTCTTTTTAGTTCCAAGCTGGCGATATTGTTCTAAAGTGGTAATTTTTTCTGCTTGAAGTTGGGCGCCAACTATTTGCAACTCAATTGGACTAACTTCGTCGTATTCACATGCTAAGTCTTTGACTAATTCATCAATTAATTGTGGTTCCAGGTATAATTTAGCTTGTTCTGTCAGACTTTGAACAACTGCCTTGGCTTCTGCTTGTGAAAATAATCCTAGATGGTAACGAATATTTTTATCAAGAATATTATTATTAATTGCATCAAGGTTAATAGTGCGATTTAAATCTAATAAGTAATGTAAATAATCTTCGCGTAGTGAGAAAATAATTTTAACAAAGTTAATATTTAAACAGGCGCCAATAAACTCATAAAAACATTGTCGTTGATTTTTATTAGGATAAGCAAAGAAAAATTCTTCAAACTGGTCAAAAATTAATACCGTGAGTAAATTATTATCTGCGTTATTGTTTAACTGTGCAGTAATCGCTTCTATGTTATTATCTATATCATCTGGAAAATGCTTACATAAATTTCCTACCCAGTCAGTATAAACTCTGACCACAATCGGTAAAACATCTCGTTCTCCAATTGACTGCTGTTTCAATGCTGGTATTAATCCTGCTTTGAGTATAGAACTTTTACCTACACCTGACTGACCATGAATGATAGTTAGTTTATGGTCATTCCGACTAATTCGTTCGATGAGATTATCAACATCTTTTTGCCGACCAGCAGCAGCAATTTCTTGTGCTACTATCGCTTGCTGCTTTTTATTCGTAATTGAATTAGTACAATAACGTTTGGGGTGTAAATAAGTGGCACCAATAAATGCTCGTAAGCTATACTGATGTTCAATGGCAATTTGTTCTTGTTTAATTCGGAAAGCTTCTAAATAATTACCTTCTTCAAAATAAAGCGCGCGTAGTGTTTCTAATATTGAAATATATAATTGAGGATTATTTTCGGGACTACTAACAACACGAAGTTTTTCTAAACTTTTAATAGCTTCTACTATTTTTCCTAAAGCTTGATGAGCGCGCGCAATAATAAATTTATACAAGCTTTGGTAGTGTAAATTTTCTTTGGAGTTAGATAATGCTTTTAAAGCTTGTCCACTTAGCGAAATTGCATCATGCCATTGTGAATTCTCAAGCGCTACCTCAGCTAAAAAGCCATAGTTTCTAGCTATTTGTAGCGCATTTCCATATTTTTGATTCAAGTCTAAAGCTTTTTGAGCAAGACACTGTAAATTATCCCATGCTTGTAAGCTTCGTAACACATCACCCAATTTGATAATATATTTAGCAACTAAATCAAAACGCTGTGCTTGTTCAAAACAATTAAGAGCTTTTTGAAGATAATCTTTACTTTCTTCAAGATATTTAATATAATCTACTTGAGCTTTTTCGGCTTTGAATTTGTAAACTAAAGCAATATTTACTAGTAAAATTCCTTGTCGTTCTAAATGATACTTTTGCCAATAATCTAAACTTTGATTGTAAAATTCTAAGGCAGTGTCTACTTGTTCATGTAAATACGCACGATAACCTAAGATAAATTGTAAACTAGCTTTATCATTCGGCGCCATTTCGGAGCGGCGCCATTGTAAATCTTGTTGTGCTGACTCTATTTCACAGCAAGTTTGTATATTTGGGGTAAAATTACCAGCAAAGATATCATCTGTCGTGTCACGTATCAAACTAACTAACTCATCGCTAGTACTATTAAACTGAATAACCGTTGCCCAATTTTCTAAATCAGTTGCCAATTTAATAAACTTTTGTAGAACTTGGTCATTAACCCATACAAGTAAAGGAAATGCAAAATTCTTTCTAAACTCTTCTCGAACTTGGTTTGCAGAAGTCAAAAGATTATCGAGGTCTTCGACTGTATCTAACCCAGATACCATTAACGAAAAAGGCGCCTCGTCTCCAATACCTTCTAAAATAGTGGTGTAAAGAGTTTTGACAGATGCTTGAAGAGACAATTCGCTGATTTTTATCGGTGAGAGTTCATGTAAGCGCGCGGTTATACGTTGCTGTAAACCAGTATAATTACATCGTAGTAAAACTAGAGAAAACTGACCTTGAGACAATCTAATAGTTCTCACTAAAGTTTTTAATGATTGCTCATTTTCGGCGTTGATATCTTCTGGTTGATATGTATTATTCATAAATACAAGACTGTAAAGAAAATAACCACAAAGACACAAAGGTCACAAAGAAAAGAATGAATTGAATTTCTCTTTGTGTTCTTTGTGTCCTTTGTGGTTCATCATCCAAAAACTAGTTCTTTTGCTTCTGCTAAAATCGGATTTACATCGAACCAAGAACCATCATAATCACGATACTCAAACACAAACATATTGCGTATCAAAACTTGATATCCATCTTGACCCCGCAAATCTTTGTGTTTAGAAACATCACGCAACCAATCCCATTCTTGCAAACTAATAGCCAAACTTAACTCATTACGACGCTGACGAATTACACTATCCAAACATTCCCGTGATATTGGTGGGTCTTCACGTTGTAAACAGCGATAAAGTAGCATTAATAAATTTCTAACATGACCACCACTTGCTAAACAAAGCTGCTTTAAAGTATCAGCATTATCAAAAACTTCTGTAATCAAACTCTGACTTATTCCCCAATCTACACCAGGAAACGCGCGCGCCATTACTAACTGTTGTAATTTTAAAATTCCTTCATAACATTCTGAACCATCACGCTGTTGCACAGGAACCATTGGCAATACTTTGGGGTCCACACCGAAACGGTTGGTTAGTCTTCCTAGTGCATTAGAAAAAATTAATACCAAAGGTATTGTATAAACTACATGGCAATTTAACTGATTCAATTGTTCGCCACGTTCCACAAATAAATATTCAGGTTGGTAATAACCTGATGGTTTAATAGAGTTATCAACACGGTCAAGGTTATCAACTATTACTACTAGTCCCTTCTTACCGTACTTTTTGAGCAAATCTTGCGCGGGTTTGAGTAGTTCGTTATTTATAGATTCGATAATACCGTTAGTGCGAGGTTCTAAATATTGTCGCAGTTGGTTTCTGAGTTTCGGACTATCTTTAGTGCGAGTAGTAATATTTGCAATTCCAGCAGAAAATTGAATTTCAGAGACTTCTATCGGCGTTAGTAAAAAATTACTAATATCTGTAAATAAAGTTTTAAAGTATCCTGGTTTTAAATTAATTTTGATAGCTTCTAGACTTTGACTAACTTCACGGGCAATTGCGAGCAATATATCGGTAACATCTACATCTGCCATGTCAAGACTTTGACTTGATTCAAAATAGACGACATGAAACGCTTGTTGCTCTAACTCAGCTTTCAGTCGTAGTAATTCAGTAGATTTACCACAACCTATGTGTCCAGTAAACAATTGACAAGTAGGTTGGTCAGGTGAGAGACGGGTGATAGTTCGTCCTAACTCCTCAATGATTCTGGCGCCTCGAACTTTAGAAAAATCAATATAATACTTTCTATCCTCTGCATCTCCCACGACTAGCGTCTTACTGGGGTTACAAGCCTGAAAAAACCTTGTAAAATCCAAATTCATCGCAGTTTATCCCGATATATAGCAACATATTTATTTTTCATCTCTGTTATTCTACAGAGGAATATCTTGAAGTTACGCAAAAGATAAGTAAAAATTACCACCACGTAGAGACGCGATTAATCGCGTCTCTACACCGCGTCAAAAAAGAATATGATCATAACAACCCTTAATGATCTAGTTAATCTATCAATGATCATGTTTTTTCCCAAGTTGCATCTCGACCTGACTTAATGCAGCGAATTTTGCCTAAACCACGAAGTTCAGCCAAAGCTCTGTTAATTGTAGGACGACTAACACCTGGACACGCGCGCTCAACGTCTATATATTTAAATTGATTTGGCAATCTTTCAACCACATCAAACACAACTTCGCGTTTTGCTCCTCTACTTACCGTGAGCAAACCAACCCGTTGCTCAAAATCTCGGTAAGCTCCTAGAATAACACCGAGAAAATATTCCCACCAAGGTAATAGGGTATGCTGTCCTGAATGCCAGCCTAACGAAGACTGATATAAAGTATCGTAGTAGCTTTCTTTACTACGCTCAACAATTTTTTCCAAACTGATATAGCGACCAACTTCATAACCTGCTTGATACAGCAATAATAAAGTCAACAAGCGAGCCATCCGACCATTACCATCTCGAAACGGGTGAATGCAAAGAAAATCTAGAACATAGCTAGGAATTAGCAGTAAAGGCTCAACTTCGTCTGCTTGCATCATTATATTAAACTGTTCATGTAACTGTGTCATGGCGCCAGGTGTCAAAAAAGCCGTGACTGTTTCAAACCGCACAACAGTTGAGCCATCCGGTCGAGTTTCCGTAATATTGTTGTTAGAGGATTTCCACTGACCACCACCACTTGGCAGAAACTGATATAAATCTCTGTGTAACTGTAATACCAAGCTAGTATTAAAAGACATATACTCATAGCTGGCATGGATAGTATTAAGAACATCTCGGTATCCAGCAATCTCTTGTTCAGAGCGGTTTTGCGGTGTAGTTTTTTGCGCTACTAGTGCCTTGATACGTTCGAGGGGAGCTTCGACACCTTCAATACGGTTAGATGATTCGGTACTTTGGATGATAGCAGCTTGTTGGAGTGTTTCCAAGACTTGAGGTGCCTGTTGGTTGAATAGTTCCTGCTTACCTTTGTACTCACCGATAAGTCGGATAGTTCGCAGTATATTTTGAGTAATTGGTTGGCGTTCAATAAAGCCTGGTTCAAACGACTGCATGGGCAGTTCCTATAATATTACTCCACTTAACTTGGCGTTAGAAAGCTATCTCCGCACGCCAAGTTAAACCTACAATAACTCAGAAACATGATCATAAACCCCCTTGATGATCTAGTTAATCTATCATTGATCATGTTTTTGTTAAATGGCGCCTGTGTCTGTCCAGATGCAGCAAATTTACATAAGATTACACAATTTATTTAATTAAGATAAAATATTATCGTGCCATGCACATACCAAAAAATGTCAAATAGGCGTTTATGGAGACAATTTTAGTTCCAAAAATCACTTTGGAAGAATTTCTACAACTTCCTTACATTGACGAATCACCCGCATGGGAGTACATAAACACTAATATATCTCAAAAACCAATGGGTGGAGGCAAGCATAGTCTTTTACAGAAACGTTTAATTGCAGGTATTGATGCAACAGCTAGTAACTATGAGGCTTTTCCAGAATTACGCTGTACATTTGGTAATCGTTCGGTTGTTCCTGATGTTTCGGTAGTGGCTACAGACAGACTACCAGTTGATGAAAATGGCGATATTATTAGTACTGGTATCGATTTTGCCCCAGCTTGGGTAATTGAAATTCTTTCACCAGACCAAAGTCAAACTAAGGTGACAGGTAATATTCTATATTGTATAAGAAATGGCTCGTTGCTTGGATGGTTGATTGACCCAAGCGAACGTTCTATTATTGTTTATCAACCAGATACTCTACCTAGTTTGTTAACTCTTAAGGATATTTTACCTGTGTTACCAGGTATAAATTTGACAATTTGTGTAGATGATGTATTTACTTGGCTGAAGCTGAGATAAGTTTTTGAACTATAAACATAATAGGTGATAGTTCGTTCTAGCTCCTCGGTAATTCTGGCGCCTGCTTGGTAAGATGTGAATCTAAGGCGGGTTATCATTAATGGTAACGATAATCATACACAGCTTTACAAAACTCTAAAAGCTGGGCTTCATGAAAATCTCTCTTTGCATAATTTGCCATAACGCTGACAAACTGTACATTCCCTTCTATATAACCTAGCGTTGAGTCAATTCTATCTAAACTCGCAGTTTTTGGATGTAGCTGGTGATTATCCCACAATGAAGTCGTTGCAAAGTTTTCTAACTCCCAGCCTGTATAAGGACACCTACCTTTCTGCTTTTCCCATAAGTCTTTTAAATATTCTAGGGTAATGTTAAGCAGGCGCCCTGAAGCTTTGACCCTTCTTCTTGCTAATCTTAAATGCTGACGATAAGGTGAATATTCATCTCTCCCCCTTAGTAAATAAGCGTTATTTTCTAACGTGCGGACAGTATCACTGTTGCCTAAAATCCTGTACTGATAAACATCATGGCAAAAATTAATTAACTCCTCTTCCGCAAAAGCGTTTTTGGCAAAGTTAGCTATTACGGCTACGAATTGTACATTACCTAGTATGTAACCTTTAGTTGAATCAATTCTATCGACACTAGCTCGATTAATAGTCAAAGGTGTATTTTCACACACAGTGGTTGAAGGTAAATTTATCAAACTCCATCCTGTATACGGACAAACACCGTTTTGTTTCTCCCACAAAACTTTTAAATCTGACAACGTAACCGAGCAATCATGCTTTCTATGCTTTGCTGACTTTCGCATCACTTTTAAATGAAAGCGAAATGGAGAAAAAACATCTGTCCTAATTAAGTCTCTTAAATATGAGGTATCTTTATTTGCCTTATCGCCAAAATTAGTTGAACCCTTAAACTTGCCAAAACATGCTTTTGAGCAAAAATGTCCCCTTCCTAATTTTTCGCTACGTTTAACTTCCGCTAACCTCTTGCCAAATTCTTTACCACAATTTGGATTGTGACAAATTACAATAACTGTTGATTCACCCATAAAAACAAATTACCTACCTGAATCTAAGTATATCAGGTAGGTATTTGTGTATAATATGGAGCTTATGGGAATCGAACCCATGTCTTCAATGGGTATTAACCCCCGCATCATTCACAGGTTTAGCCTATCTAACCCTCAAGGCGGGAATCGTCCATTATCCCGGACGGTAGGATGCTCTGGTGATTTCTTTGCTAACTAGTCTACCAGAGGAAACTCGTTAGCGCATCCGTTGAGGGTTGTCTCTAGCTCTTAACGGAGTCAAACTAGAAACGCTCGAACCTGAAAGAGGCTTTTAGGCTGCTACTAGGGCATCCTTACGAGCAAATTTTACGATGTTGTTTGCATCTATTGTTTTGAGCCTTTATTTACGAGAGACACTCCCTCTCGACCTGCATCAACGAGCAGCTTTCGCCACCAAATCGAAACCAGTAAAGCCCCGTGTTGTTTAGATATTTTTATTGTAGTACAAGATTTCAAAAATTGCCAACAATTCTTGAGGCGCCTTAAACAATTTTTATATCTAGCACCTTAAAAAGATGTTTTGTAGCAAAATTCCTAAAAATGTCATGCTGAACGCAGTGAAGCATCTCTTTATCTATCAAGACTGTGCGAGATTCTACCCTTCGGGAAAACTTCGTTTACGCTGCGCTCAGAATGACAGGTGTACACTAATTTAAAGCTTCGGCGCCACCAACAACCTCAAGAATTTCTTGGGTAATAGCAGCTTGACGAGCTTTGTTGTATCCCAATGTCAACGAACCAATAAGTTCAGCAGCGTTCTCGCTTGCGTTACTCATAGCAGTCATCCGTGCAGCAAGTTCCGAAGCTGCAGATTCTTGTAGTGCGCGTAATAGCTGATTACTTAAATATAGTGGTAGCAAGGAATCCAAAATTTGTACTGGGTCTTGCTCGAACAACATGTCGCGAGGGAAAGGACGCGCTTCGGTTGTTACTTTTTCGCGCGTTACTTCAAACTGACCACCACGAGTTGTTAAGCGGAAAATTTCATCGTCTGCTGCTTCTAAACCTTGAGGGTCAAGAGGTAACAATGTTTGTATAACTGGACGTGAACTTACTAATGAAACAAACTTTGTGTAAACTAACTCAATTCTGTCTACGCTTTGAGACAAGAACAAAGAAAGTAGTTCGTCAGCAATATTAGTAGCTTCAGTCGCAGTAGGAATTTGCTCTAAACCCATGAAGGTCGCAGTAATTGGATATTCGCGACGTTGGAAGTATTGTGATGCTTTACGTCCAACGATAACAAATTTATAATCTAATCCTTCTGCTTTAAGTTCTTTAGCACGAATTTCTGCACGTTTGATAACGCTGGAGTTATAACCACCGCACAAACCACGGTCTCCAGAAATTACTAATACACCAACGGTTTTAACTTGACGTTTTTTGAGCAGTGGTAAATCTGCATCTTCAAACCGTAAGCGAGTTTGTAAACCGTAAAGTACTTGTGCTAATCTGTCGGCAAAAGGACGTGTCGAAAGTACTTGCTCTTGCGCGCGTCTTACACGTGCAGCAGCAACAAGTCGCATTGCTTCGGTAATTTTTTTGGTATTTTTAACCGATTGAATTCGGTCGCGTATCGCTTTTAAGTTTGCCATATCTTTCCTCAATTAAAAAGTAGAGACTGTATTAATACAGTCTCTACGAGCGCACAATTTTTTATGCTGCGAAGGTCTTTTTGTACTCAGTAATACCTTCTTTGAGTGCTGCTTCTTCTGCGTCACCCATTACTTTAGAAGTTTGTACTGCTTGAGCGTATGCTGGTTTGCTGTTCTTTAAGTATTCGCGCAAACCTTTTGTGAAGGCGCCTACTTTCTCAACTGGGATATCGTCTAAGTAACCGTTGATACCAGCATAAAGAATAGCTACTTGCTCGGATACGGACAATGGCGAGTTTTGTGGCTGTTTGAGAAGTTCGCGTAAGCGTACACCACGTGCCAATTGGTCTTGGGTAGTTTTATCTAAGTCGGATGCAAATTGTGCAAACGCTTGTAAGTCGTCAAACTGTGCTAGTTCGAGTTTAATTTTACCTGCGACTTTCTTCATCGCTTTGGTTTGTGCTGCTGAACCCACCCGTGATACTGAAATACCTGGGTTTACAGCGGGACGAACACCAGCGTTAAATAAGTCGGATGATAAGAATATCTGACCGTCGGTAATCGAAATTACGTTAGTAGGAATATATGCGGATACGTCACCTGCTTGAGTTTCGATAATAGGTAATGCTGTCATGCTACCTTTACCAAGCTCGTCGCTGAGTTTTGCAGCGCGCTCTAATAAACGGGAGTGAATGTAAAATACGTCACCAGGATACGCTTCACGACCGGGTGGACGACGGAGCAACAAGGACATTTGACGGTATGCAGCAGCTTGCTTGGACAAATCGTCATAAATAATTAGAGTAGCTTTGCCTTGGTACATAAAGTACTCAGCAATTGCTGCTCCTGTGTATGGCGCCAAAAATTGTAGTGGTGCTGCTTCGGATGCGCTAGCGGCAACAATGATTGTATAGTCAAGGGCGCCTCTTTCTTGTAATGTTTGAACAACGTTAGCTACGGTCGAAGCTTTTTGACCGATGGCAACGTATACACAAATTACATCTTCGCCTTTTTGGTTCAGGATGGTGTCAATAGCAACGGCTGTTTTACCAGTTTGACGGTCACCAATAATTAACTCGCGCTGTCCACGACCGATGGGAATCATCGAGTCAATAGCGGTAATACCTGTTTGCATTGGTTCGTGTACCGAACGACGTGCAATAATACCAGGCGCCATCGATTCAATCAAGCGACTTTCAGTTGACTTGATTTCACCTTTCCCGTCGATAGGATTACCCAATGCGTCAACTACACGTCCAACAATCGCATCACCTACTGGTACTTGAGCGATACGACCTGTAGCGGTAACGGTACTTCCTTCTTGGATGTTGCGACCTTCACCCATTAATACCGCACCAACGTTGTCTTCTTCTAAGTTGAGCGCAAGACCGATTGTACCGTCTTCAAACTCAAGCAACTCACCAGCCATTGCTTTTTCCAAACCGTAAACGCGGGCAACACCGTCACCTATTTGAAGTACGGTACCAACGTTAGCAACTTTGACTTCTTTGTCGTATTGCTCGATTTGCTGTTGAATAATGCTGCTAATTTCGTCAGGCTTAATTGAAATACTCATGTTTCTATAGCTTTGAAAAGAGACGTTTAATTACCTAAACTTAAAGAAAGGCGCCGTAATTGACCGCGTAAAGAAGCATCAATTACCTGCGAACCAACTTTGATGATGACACCACCAATCAAATCGCTGTTTACCTTTTTCTCAAGCTCCACAGAACGCGCGTTAGTCATCGCAACGACTTTTTCGATTACAGCTTGCTCTTGTGCTTCACTTAAAGGAATTGCAGAAGTTACTTCAGCTAAAACCGTCTGATTTAAATCGCGTAGCAGTGATAAATACTGCCTCATGATTGGTTCAAGGAAAGAAATTCGCTTTCTATCAACCAATAGCATCAAAAAATTCCGAAAGAAGGCGTTTGTATCGTCACTCAGTAGACGATTAACAAGAGACTTCTTTGTATCAATTTGAATGAAAGGGTTGTCAAAAAAGTTACGAAGGTCTTCGCTTCCAGAAAGTAAACCGACTATTGACCGCGCGTCATCACCAAACGCTTCGGTCAAGTTATTAGATTGCGCTACAGACATTAATGCCTGTGCATAAGGAGCAGCGATTTCTTCAGTAGCAACAGTACTTTTCATCTAACTTACCTCCAATAGCGCAATGCTGCGGTCGATTAATGCGTGCTGTGTATCTTCAGCAATTCCAGATTTTAGCTGTGACTCAGCTTTTTGAAGAGCCAGCGCAACAACTCTTGATCGTAGTTGTGCAATTGCTTTATCTTGTTCGCTCGTCAAATCAGCAGCAGCAGCGTCTTTGAGACGTTGCACATCGACTTGGGCACGTGCCAAAATAGCTTCTTTAGCTTTTTGAGCATTTTCGCTAGCAGAAGAACGGATTCGCTCCGCTTCTTGCTGTGCTTGAGTTAAATTCTTTTGCGCTTCTGATAATGCTTTCTCAGCTTCTTTGGCACGTCCTTCTGCTTCTTTAATTTCGATTTCAATACTAGTACGACGCGCGCTCAAAGTATCAGTAAGAAACTTACGTCCAAATACAACTAGTACGCCAACCAGAATTGCCAGGTTAATTATATTGGTTTCTAAAATGTCTAGGTTTAGACCGAAACCACCTTCTTCGGCGTGACCGGCAACCGCCTCTGTCGCCAATAATATTAAGGTGCCCATTATACCCATCTACAACTGCGTACTTAACTGCTAATACGTTGATTTCTCCTAAGATATAAGGAGAAAATTGCTAATCACACCTTATATTTCTACATATAAGGAGGGGCAATGCTTACGCCCTTGTTTGCTTGGGCTTTTGAGACTGATAGGGCGATGAGAAAATATATCGCTTTGTCTAAACAGTTTGTCCCAATAATTTATCTAGAATTTGTTGACTTAAAGAGTCTACTCGTTGTTCTAAAGAACGCATCGCTGACTCTTTTTGACTTTCAATTTCGCGAGATGCTTCTTCACGCTGCTTTTGAACTTCTTGTTGAGCTTCTGCAATACTCTTAGAGTAAATTGATTGAGCATCTGCTTCAGCCTGATTTATTGCTGCTTGTGCTTGCTTACGTGCTTCTGCAAGTTGCAGTTCGTAATCTTTCGCTATTCGCTCGGCTTTATCCAAACGCTCGCGAGCATCAACCTTATTGGTTCTAATGTAGTTATCGCGGTCATCTAGTGCCTTTGTTAAAGGCTTATAGAAGATAGCGTTTAGTAAAGCCGCCAAAAGCAGGAATTGTAATGCCATTAAAGGCAGGGTTGCATCAAAATCAAACATTTCTTGCCTCGTCCGCGCACTATACGGCAATTTTTATTGATAAAAACCAAAATTTGGGGGCGTATTACTGTAGAGACGGTGATAGTTATTAACTATACATACAGCGTCTCTACATTAAAAATTTGTATTACGCGGAGAATGGGTTCGCAAACAATAATACTAGAGCGATAACCAGACCGTAAATTGTCAACGATTCCATGAACGCCAAGGTTAACAGCAATGTACCGCGAATTTTTCCTTCTGCTTCGGGTTGACGAGCAATACCTTCAACTGCTTGTCCAGCAGCATTACCTTGACCAATACCAGGTCCAATTGCAGCTAAACCGATAGCGAGAGCAGCAGCAAGTACTGAAGCAGCAGAAACTAATGGATCCATTTTGGTTTTCCTCGGTGTTATTACAAAAA
This sequence comes from Calothrix sp. PCC 7103, assembly GCF_000331305.1. Taxonomy (GTDB): domain Bacteria; phylum Cyanobacteriota; class Cyanobacteriia; order Cyanobacteriales; family Nostocaceae; genus Dulcicalothrix. Next base: position 6,085,402 of record NZ_KB217478.1, read on the forward strand.
ATGAACAGGTTGCTAGATTTGATTCCAATCTAAAATTACATCAAATCGATGTATCTTTTGATGTTGTTTAATGTTCCTCGTGTTCTTCGCCATGTCCTTCTAATGCCTCATGAATATAGGCAGCAGCTAGGGTGGCAAACACTAACGCTTGGATAGCACTGGTAAATAAACCAAGAGCCATTACTGGTAGAGGAACAAACAAAGGAACTAGTAAAACTAGTACTCCAACCACCAGTTCATCCGCCAAAATGTTACCAAAAAGACGGAAACTTAGGGAAAGAGGTTTGGTGAAATCTTCAAGAATTGCAATTGGCAACAAGATTGGGGTTGGTTCGATATACTTTCTGAAATAACCCAAACCTTTTTTGCTAAAACCAGCGTAAAAGTACGCCAATGAAGTCAGTAATGCCAGTGCAACAGTTGTATTGATGTCATTAGTCGGCGCCGCTAATTCACCTTCAGGCAATCTTAATAGCTTCCAGGGTATTAAAGCACCAGACCAGTTCGAGACAAAAATAAACAAAAATAATGTGCCAATAAAAGGCACCCAAGGGCGATACTCTTTCTCACCAATTTGGTTTTTCGTCAAGTCCCGAATAAATTCTAGGGCATATTCCATTAAATTTTGGATACCACTAGGAACTTTCTGGATATTTCTCGTTGCAGCAAGCGATGCTATTACGAGAAGACCAATAACAAACCAAGAAGTGAGAAATACTTGCCCGTGTACTTTTAATCCACCCAATTCCCAGTAAAAGTGTTTTCCAACTTCTAACTCGGCAAGGGTAAGAGAATGGAAGACGTTGATAAAATTCACCATTTTCTTCCTATATCAAATGTTTCTCCCATCTTAAATTAAGAGTAGGGGCAAATCTTACGGATAGATATAAACCTAACCGCAAAATCTAGATTTACTTTTTTCGGTTATCCCGCTTACAAAGCGCTAGTCAGCGTCAAAAGCCGTCCGAATTACATAGAAGATGAGAGTTGCCTTATAAGTCAGAAATCCCAAAAAGATGGGCATTACCTGTAATTCATCCCACCGCGATGCGAGCAGAATTACTATTACCAATAATGCGAAGCGCGTTTTACTTAGCTTCTGCTTTTCTGCTCCGAGTTGCTCAACATCTTTCGCCAACATTCTAATATAAACTAAGCCGGCACATGCCCCAAGCAAATAGTTTAGGGCAATGTTCAGAGAATAGAAAATCCAAACAGAGACGAAAATAATCCCCGTTATCACAAGAGTAATCGTTAGCAACTCTTGATAGAGTCGATAGAACTCTTGCATAGAACCAACTGGCTCGGAGTCCTCAACACCGGATTGAGCTTCTTGTCGTATTGTTGGTGTGGGTTCGGTTGTTTCTTCTGACAAGCTCACGGGACTTTAAACCAGTATTTTCTAGTTATGTTGACTGCACACTCAGCCAGTAAAATCATATCACGATTGGGTAACATTACTTTAGAAAAAAACAACTAACTTAATTGTTAACTCCAATTTGATCCAGAATTCGCCCACGGAAACCGTTTTAGGCAACTGATTGACCATTAAGTGATTGAAAACTGGACATTGCCTCCGTTTGCTGCTCAGTATTGCGAGAATTGGCTCCCGTTACGAACAAAGTCGAACTAGAAAACCAATCAGGATGATAACCTGCTCTCAAGGCTGATTTTACAAGAAGCGATAAATATTCATCCTTCCCCTTCACATTTTAGCTCCTAGTTTTCACCCGTTTGTGTCTTGCTGAACCTAATTTCAGTAGACCCCACTTACTTAGTTATCTATCACACTTGATATTTCCCAGGAATACACTGTACTCACTAATCATAATTATCTACATTCAGTTTTCTCTATCCTGTGCATATCTACGAACTACATTGGCGCCATCATTATTAATTGTTGTTCAATAAGGCGCCGGACTCCATCCAAATTAAAATCTACAGATTTTAAAATTTCATCCACAGTTTTACTGCTATCACAAGCCTGCATAAAAGCTAACTCTGCGTTAGATATATTTACTATTTTGTAATCATAGTTAAATATTGTTTGACTTGGGAACCCATCTATGCATGGGCTAACTTCTGGTATTGCACTTAGTAATGTACTATTTAACGACCAGTTAGCTTTATTTAAAGGTGGACGTGCCAGAAAAAACTCGTAATGACTGGTTTCAGGATTTAATAATTCTATCAAACGATAACGTTGACGCTCCGTCAGATTTTCTGCACGCTCCATTAGTTCAGGTGACTTACCCAAAAGCGCTTGCAAGTCCCAAAACCCAGGATTTGAAAAACCGACAAATTCCAAACCCGAAGCATCAATAAGCTCAAACAGGGTATCAATGTTATAGTCAATCTCCTGGGGGTGTACGTACATATCCGCGAAATTCTCATCACGATGATTTTCTAATGACCACCGTTCTTTATCTCGCTTCACAATTCGATTATTTTCTGGAAGCGAAGCAAAAATTTGCCGTCCCACTTTGACTCCATCTTTATAATCTCCACGTTTATCACCTTGGAGTAATGCAACCGCACGTTGCATAAGTTGAATTTCCCAACGTCCTAATTCCCCATATACAAATATATGAAACAAACCACCAGGCGCCAATTTTTTTGCTAAAGCTTGAATTCCTCGAATTGGGTCATCGGTATGATGTAAAACCCCAACACAATTTATTAAATCAAATTCCCCAGGTAGCTGTTCGACATCAAATAAACTTAGCTGATGAAATTCTACACGATTGGCGCCGCTACGTTGACAACGTTCCCTTGCCACTGCGAGTGTTCCCGCACTTAAATCTATCCCAACAACTTGCGCTTCTGTATTCAAATGTACTAAATACTCAGTTCCAACACCCGACCCACAACCAGCATCAAGAATACGAATATCTCGTTTTTGGGGTTTCATGCCAGTACAAAAATTATAAGCAGTCAACCAATTCCATCGCCAATTGTAACCTGGAGGCGCCTCATCCAGTATTGGTTCTGGCGGAAACGGATATGTATCGTAGAGTTTAGCAACTTTCTCGCTAACTTTTTGAGTATCGGACATAGTATAAACAACATCGCTGCATCTCTGAGTCTATCGTGTGGTTGGGCGTTTTGAACGGTTATATTTAATTCAACATATATATAGTTAAATAATGCAAAACAGTACCACAACCAAACCCAGCATATGGCAAAGCGTAGTGGTAAAAAAATAATTATGCACTGCACAGGCTTTTCGGCCTGTGCTACGATTGTGGGTTTTATCTAGAATTGCTGTATACTTTTAAGAGTAACTTTAATGCTTTTTCGTTATATTTACTGAATTTAACTGTTGTATCTTTGTTAGCTGTTACATTTGTTTTGTTGATTGTCTTACTTTTGGGCGCCGTGTTTACATAGTTTTGATGTTGGTTGTTAACGGTGCCATAAGCACTATTTTGTTTTAGCGTGGGCAGAGGTCTATTTTTTGCCCATCTTAGAAATGATTTGACGCTTTGTCCGGGTAATGCTGTTGCAGGAGTAATAGTTTGTGTAAGCGCGATAGATAGAGCTGCGAGGGCTAGTAATTTATACTTAAAACGCATAATTTATTCAGAAGTTTTCGCTTGTACTTATCTGTACTAACTATAAGTAGCTACAATCTTATCTCCGTATTTCCGGAACTATTAGCTGAGAAAACTTACAGCACCGAAAATTCACACTTATTACTAAAATTATAGGCGATTTAAGATTTTGACTGCCACTTTGAAGGTTGTATGGCGGTGAAATTGCGTTTAAATGAAAAATAAGTACATGTATTATTCAGTAAATTCAATGAACTGCATATCTGTTACTTATCGTTACAAAACTTAGTCGATTTCTCAGATAATATGGAGTGGTTACTGTCATAACTTGATACATTCAGGTGACAAGTTCGACATACTTCTTAATAAATCCACAGTGGAACCGCAAAACGTTCTAATCTATAAGCTGACTGGGTTAATTTTCTCTGATGGCTTTGTTAAGTGACATACAGTGATGCATAAATTAATTACTGTGTCAAGTACAAGGAAATCAGACTTAACACAAAAAAAATATTGATGGGAGTTTTAGAAATCCGATGAGTGTTAAGGCGAGTGGTGGAAGCTCGGTTGCGCGCCCGCAACTATATCAAACTGTAGCATTATCGACAATTTCCCAAGCTGAACAGCAAGACCGTTTCTTGGGAACAGGCGAACTTTCGGAGTTGGCGAGCTACTTTGCATCTGGCGCCAAGCGTTTACAAATAGCTCAAACTCTGACAGATAATTCTGAGATTATCGTCTCGCGTGCTGCGAACCGAATTTTTGTAGGTGGTACGCCAATGGCTTTCTTAGAAAAGCCAAAAGACCCAGAAGTGGCGATGGCAGTGTCAGAAGCGTTAGGCGCCTCAGTCGTAGATGTGCGTCGTGGAATGGAACTAGGAAATGTCACCTACGTTGAAAGTCGTGGTGGTTTCTTTGAAAATTTACGTTCCATCTTTAATACCGCTTCAACTGGTCCAACACCTCCAGGCTTTAGACCAATCAACGTTGCTCGCTATGGTCCGTCGAACATGGCGAAGAGTCTACGTGACTTAAGCTGGTTCTTACGTTATGCAACTTATGCAATTGTTGCAGGCGACCCTAACATAATCGCTGTAAATACACGCGGTTTACGCGAAATTATTGAAAATGCTTGCTCTACAGAAGCGACTATTGTAGCGCTGCAAGAAATAAAGGGAGCTTCACTTAGCTATTTCCGCCAAGACCCAGAAGCAACTGAAATTGTTAAGCAGTACATGGATGTTTTGATTAGCGAATTCAAAGCACCAACACCTTCAACCAAAGTTCGTCAGCGTTCTTCATCTGACCAACAAGGTTTGGAACTGCCACAAATATACTTTAATGCTTCGGAACGGCGCCAAAAGTTCGTAATGAAGACTGGTTTATCGGCAGTTGAAAAGAACGACGTTATCAAAGCTGCATATCGGCAAATCTTTGAACGTGATATAACCCGTGCATATGGCTTGTCTTTATCATACTTAGAGTCACAAGTCAAGAACGGCGACATCTCGATGAAAGAGTTTGTACGTCGTATTTGTAAATCTCCGCTTTACCGCAAAAACTTCTTTGAGCCATATATTAATAGTCGTGCTTTAGAATTGGCTTTCCGTCATATTCTTGGTCGTGGTCCTTCTTCGCGCGAGGAAGTGCAGAACTATTTCTCGGTAGTTTCTTCAAAAGGACTATCTGGACTTGTTGATGCTTTGGTAGATTCGCAGGAGTATTCAGATTACTTTGGTGAAGAAACAGTACCTTACCTGCGCGGTTTGGGGCAAGAAGCTCAAGAATGCCGTAACTGGGGACCACAGCAAGATTTATTTAACTACAGCGCACCATTTAGAAAAATACCTCAGTTCTTAACAACGTTTGCGTCGTACAATCAGCCATTACCCGACCAACATCCATATGGTTCTGGCAATGACCCATTAGAAATTCAATTCGGCGCCATTTTTCCGAAAGAAACCCGCAACCCCAGCAGCAGTCCTGCGTTCTTCGGCAAAGATACTAAGCGTCTGTTAATTAACCAAGGACCAGGAATTAATAACCAAAATAGTAATCCTGGAGCGCGTGGTGTGGCACCTGGTTCACTAGGACCCAAAGTCTTCAAACTCGACCAGTTACCAGGAACTCGCGGTAAAAAATCAAAAGCTGGCACAAGCGTTAAGTTCTCTGAAAGCTCGACACAAGCAGTAATTAAAGCTGCTTATTTACAAGTTTTCGGACGTGAAGTTTACGAAGGTCAGCGTCAGAAAGTAGCAGAAATTAAGCTAGAAAACGGCGAAATTAGCATTAAGGAATTTATCCGCACGTTAGCGAAGTCGGATGTTTTCCGCAAGATGTACTGGACTAACTTGTACGTCATGAAATCGGTTGAGTACATCCACCGTCGTTTGCTCGGTCGTCCTACTTATGGACGCCAAGAAACCAATAAGTACTTCGATATTTGTGCGAAGCAAGGTTTCTACGCATTAATTGATGCAATTCTTGATACCGAAGAGTATGCTCAAGCTTTTGGTGAAGATACTGTTCCATACGAACGTTATTTAACACCTGCTGGACAATCTGCACGTAACTTACGTGTTGGTAGTATCCGTGAAGATATTACACCCAGCATTACCAAAGAAGAAGTACCAATGTTTGTGCAGTTGGGTACTCCATCCGAAGCTCGTACACAACCCGATGTTGCTTTCCGTACCAGCCAAGGTGTATCGAAGCAGCGTGAACAAACCAAAATCTTCAAGCTTGTTTCTGGTACTGGAGACAAAGTAGCTGTACAAACAGTTATTAGTGCTGCTTACCGTCAAATTTTCGAGCGCGATATTGCACCTTATGTAGCTTCGTCTCGTGAATTTAAGGTTTTAGAAAGTCGTTTAGGTAATGGTGAAATTACCGTTAAGGAATTCATCGAAGGTTTGGGTTGTTCGAGCCTGTACTTAAAAGAATTTTATACACCTTACCCCAATACCAAGGTTATCGAACTAGGAACCAAACACTTCTTAGGACGGGCGCCGCAAAACCAACAGGAAATTCGTAAATATAACCAAATCTTGGCGACACAAGGTATCAAAGCGTTTATTAGCGCGATGTTAAATACCGTTGAGTACCAAGATGTATTTGGTGAAGATACTGTACCGTATCGTCGCTTCCCAACATTACCCGCTGCGAACTTCCCTAACACAGAGCGGTTGTACAACCAACTTACAAAACAAAATAACGATGTGGTTGTTCCAAGCTTTGAGCCAGCTGAGTCAAAAATGGACATGTCAACCATGCCCATGACTGGTAAAGCAATAGCAGATTTAGCGGCACAAGGACGTAGAAGCAACGAACCTGTTTATAGCGGTGTCGGTCGTACAGTTACTCCGGTTTCGCAAGTTGTAAGCGCACGTCAAAATGTTCGTATTTATCGCTTTACAGCAGGTGTTAATCAAACTGATTTTGCAACAACTCTTAATGCGCTTTACGCACAAGTGTTAGATATTCACGGCAGTGAAATTCCTCAACAATTCCGTAATCCAGAGTTAGAAGCCAAACTCGAAAATGGCGCCATCTCGGTACGCGGATTCGTTCGTGGTTTAGCTAGCTCAGATACTTATAAAGTGCGGTTCTGTACAACCTTCCCACAAAATAAGGTAGTAGAGTTGCTGTTCCGTCACATACTAGGACGTACACCTGCAACAATGGCCGAAATCAATCAATATAATCAACTATTGAGTGAGCAAGGTGTTGTTGCTACGGTTAACGCGCTTGTAGATTCGACTGAATACGCTCAGTACTTTAATGAGGATGTTGTTCCTTACCAACGTGTACCTTCCTTAAAAGCTGGTAACTACTTAGGTAGCGTTAAAGCTGAATAATTAATCTGATCCCCACCCCCCCCTTAATAAGGGGGGAAAACAATTTAAAGCCCCCTTATTAAGGGAATTGGGGGTATTAAATTAGGCTGTTGACCATCAAGAAAGGTATCAGTCTATTTTGTGCTGAAGATTAAAACATTTCTTAACAATGGTTTCAAACTATAAGCACAAAATGTGTACAATAGCAAACATGAAAGCAAATATTACAAAGTGTTAAGAAGAGTCATAAATACTCAACAGGATGCCTGAAAATAATCCATAAGAGGTAGTTGAGTTTAACCGCTTGTGTTGATAAATTTACGCAAGCGGGTTCTCGAAGCTGTTTAAGGCAGCGAGATAAATTCACAACCGTTGTAACAGTGCCAGTAACTCGTAAATCTGGTTTTACCTAGTATTGGAGGAATCCATTCATATGAGTATCGTCACGAAGTCCATCGTGAATGCAGACGCAGAAGCACGCTATCTCAGCCCAGGCGAATTAGATAGAATCAAATCCTTCGTCACCACTGGAGAAAAGCGCCTACGTATCGCTCAAGCATTAACCGACAACCGCGAGCGCATCGTTAAGCAAGCTGGCGACCAGTTGTTCCAAAAGCGTCCTGACGTTGTTTCTCCTGGTGGAAACGCATACGGTCAAGAAATGACTGCTACTTGCTTACGTGACCTTGACTACTACTTGCGCTTAATCACCTACGGAATCGTATCTGGTGATGTAACACCTATCGAAGAAATCGGTATCGTTGGTGTACGCGAAATGTACAAGTCACTTGGTACCCCCATTGACGCTGTTGTTGCTGGTGTTGCTGCAATGAAGAGCGTTGCTACTGGACTTATGTCTGGTGAAGATGCTGGTGAAGCTGGCTCTTACTTCGACTACGTAATTGGTGCTATGTCATAGTTCTGGTTAATCTCTTAAGATTAATCTCTTTCTTTGACTCAATCTGATTAAAATTAGGCGCCGGATTATTGTAATTACGGTTGGAAATAAGGAAATAACAACAATGCAAGACGCAATTACCTCAGTAATCAATTCTTCAGACGTTCAAGGTAAGTACCTTGATTCATCTGCAATCGACAAACTCAAAGGTTACTTTGCAACAGGCGAACTTCGCGTTCGTGCAGCTACCACCATCAGTGCAAACGCAGCTGCAATCGTAAAAGAAGCTGTTGCTAAATCATTGTTGTACTCAGATATCACCCGTCCAGGTGGTAACATGTACACCACACGTCGTTATGCTGCTTGCATCCGCGACTTAGACTACTACCTCCGTTATGCTACATACGCAATGTTAGCTGGCGACCCATCTATTTTAGATGAGCGCGTACTTAACGGTTTGAAAGAAACCTATAACTCATTAGGTGTACCCGTAGGCGCCACCGTACAAGCTATTCAATCAATCAAAGAAGTGACTGCTAGCTTGGTAGGTCCTGACGCTGGTAAAGAAATGGGCGTTTACTTAGACTACATCAGCTCTGGCTTGAGCTAATAGTTGCAACACGCGCGCATTTAGCTACAAATTAGCTGCGTAATTTAAGGGCTGGGAATCAGTTGTGAGTGCTAGAAGGCTGAGAGCTTATTGAGTAAAAAGTGCTGAGTTTTGAAGTGCTGAGTGGATAGAAATAAACTATACATGAAGTGACTGAGATATTGAGTAAGTTTTGTTTAATGAGTTTTGGCAGGCTAGTATTGATGATTGATTCCCAGTCTTGCAATGAGTAGGCAAATATTCAACACTCATAATTTTTGAAATAAAAAAGATATTCCACTTCATACAGGAGACCTATCACCATGCGGATGTTTAAAGTTACAGCTTGTGTACCTAGCCAAACCCGGATTAGAACCCAACGCGAACTTCAAAATACCTTCTTCACAAAACTGGTTCCTTACGAAAACTGGTTCAAAGAACAGCAACGTATTCAAAAAATGGGTGGCAGAATCGTTAAAGTCGAACTTGCTACTGGCAAACAAGGTTTAAACACAGGTCTTCTATAACTTAATATATTTACTCTCCAACAAGAAATTACTATCGGGAGTTACCCAGAGGTCTTTTTAGACCTCTTTTTTATAAGTATCATAATTTATTTTTGGAACAGGCAGGGATGCCCATTCCACAAGATAGATGTATCTATAAATACTAGTGCATAACTAATTTATGGAATTGTGGGTAAATTTGGGTTTAATCGAGTAATATCGTTTGTTGTTTATACTTAGTAACTTCACCCAGTGTAACGATAGTGAAGATAATTCGTCGCCTGATACCATTTTTAGATGACTCCGTAAACAGTTGGGCACTTGAAGCGCGTTTATTGCGCTGGCTGACTATGGTTTGGCTGTTTGTAGGACTTGCTGTTTTGTTTAGTGCGTCTTACCCAGTAGCAGACGCAAAGTTCCAAGATGGGTTGTATTACTTTAAGCGTCAACTCATTTGGGTGGTTGTTGGCGTATTAGGATTCAATATTATTGTTAATACTCCAGTTAAGAAGATAACAGGTATATCTCACTGGTTTATCTTCTTAATGTTACTGTTAATCTTCGTCACCCTAATTCCCGGGCTTGGTAAAACTGACTTAGGCGCCGCACGTAGGTTACTCGGTCCAGTTCCAATTCAACCGTCTGAATTAATTAAACCCTTTTTAGTTATTCAAAGCGCCCGATTATTTGGACAATGGGACAAATTAACATGGCGTGTAAGGTTTACTTGGCTAGGTGTATTTGGCTTAGTTGTGTTAGGTATACTTGCCCAGCCAAACCTTAGTACTGCTTCGTTGTGTGGAATGACTATATGGTTAATTGCACTCGGCGCCGGACTACCTTATAAATATTTAGGAAGCACCGCACTTGGTGGAATTGTACTTGCCACATTAAGTATTAGCATCCGTGAATACCAACGTAAACGGGTAATGTCTTTTATCAACCCTTGGGCAGATGCCACAGGTAACGGTTATCAGCTAGTACAAAGTTTACTTGCAGTTGGTTCCGGTGGACAGTCGGGAACAGGGTATGGGTTATCGCAACAGAAACTTTTTTATCTACCTATTCAAGATACCGACTTTATATTTTCTGTATTTGCTGAAGAATTTGGCTTCGTTGGCTGCATGGTATTGCTATCATTACTGGCTATATATGCCACTTTGGGTTTAATTGTAGCAATCAAAGCAACTAACCAAACTTACCGACTAATTGCAATTGGTATTACCGTTGTTATGGTTGGACAGTCATTATTACATATTGGTGTAACTACAGGCGCCTTGCCAACTACTGGTTTACCTTTACCATTATTTAGCTACGGTGGTAACTCAATGATAGCCAGTTTACTTGCCGCAGCTTTACTTGTTCGTGTTGCTCGCGAAAGTAGCGAAGCTGAAGTTGTACCTATCAACCCAGAATTAACACGAAGTAAAAAACGTAGACGTATCACTACTTCACGCTAAACCCTTGTTATTGAATGCATTTACCTCCAAATTTCTCTCTGTGTTCTCCGTGTCTCTTTGGTAATATAAATATTTTTTTACCACAGAAGCGCAGAGTTCACAGAGAATAACTAATAAGCTAAGATGGTTATTAAAGCTGGAAGTCTTGGGAACAGATTATGGTAATTTCTTTTCAACAACAAGAAACGATAATATATCCACCAGCAACTTCCCTTGAAGAGTTTCTTAATCATCCTTTAAAAAATGCAGAATGGGTTGATGGCACAATCATTGAGAAAGTTGGAATGACGTTGCTGCATAGTAAAATTCAAGCGCGTGTTAGTTATTACTGGAGAGACTATATGCTCTCTAGTGGTCAAGGAGGAGAAGTATATACAGAAGCACTTTGCCGCACGAATAAACAAGGTCGTCGTCCAGATGTTTCTTATTTAGATAAAGATTTACTCACGCAATACGGTAATGCTGATTTTTTACCGCAAAGTTTTCCATTAATTGCAGAAATTGCCTCTCCTGATGATAGCGCAGAAGATTTATTTGCAAAAGCCAAAGAATATTTAGATTCAGGTTGTTTAGAAGTGTGGTTAATCTATCCTGAAAATCAGTGGATTATTATTCTTACCAAAGATAAACATTTATTATTGACTCTAGGAGAAACAGCTACGACTCAGGTTGTTTTACAAGGGTTTAGTATCGCTGTGACGGATTTGTTTTTATAAGAATATATTAAATATATTAGATTTAAGAACGGGCATTATCTGCCCGTTCCACGTTAGAATGCAAGCAGAGTAAGCATTCTAACTTTAACAATACCCATGCTGGAAACTCTCTCTACCCAACTTTATCAACTCGAGCGCTTTGCTAACGGTATTGTCGCTAGCCAACTTACGCATTTGAGTATCATCAGTATTGGTGTAATCTTTTTAGCTGGATTGCTCACCAGTCTTACACCTTGTATGCTGTCTATGTTACCAATTACAATTGGTTATATTGGCGGATACGAAACAAAAACTCGTTTACAAGCTTTTTCTCAGTCAACTTGGTTTTCTCTGGGTTTGGCAACCACACTTGCTGGTTTAGGTATATTTGCCGCAGGTTTTGGGAGAGTATACGGTCAAATTGGAATTGGTCTACCAATCATTGTTAGTATTCTCGCTATTTTAATGGGGTTAAACCTCCTTGAAGCTTTACCTTTACAATTACCCTCTTTTGGTGGTACAGATTGGATTTCTCAAGATTTACCTCAAGGTGTACGTGCGTATTGTATTGGTCTCAGTTTTGGATTAGTTGCTTCTCCTTGTAGTACTCCAGTTTTAGTAAGCTTACTAGGGTGGGTAGCAAAACAACAAGATTTATTTATGGGTGGAGTTTTATTACTCTCCTATACATTAGGTTATGTGGCGCCGTTAATTTTAGCAGGCACATTTACTGCTTCTATAAAAAAGATACTCGAACTGCGACGCTGGTCGGGTTGGATAAATCCTGTCAGTGGTGTAATGTTAGTAGCATTTGGCGTATTTTCTTTACTTTCCCGAATTCCTATTTAGTTTATAATCGCTTATATTAACCACATGACTGCTGATAAAACAACTGAAAAAGAACTTAATTGGTTTTCTCATCTTAAACGTTCAATAAGACAAGATTTATTACCAATATTGACCAATTTAAGACTTGCCATTGTGATGCTGCTTGTAATTGCAGGTTTTAGTATCCTTGGTACTGTTATAGAACAAGGGCAGTCCCTAGCATTTTATCAAACAAATTATCCTGAACATCCAGCTTTATTTGGGTTTCTAACTTGGAAACTCTTACTTTTCATTGGTTTAGACCATGTTTACCGTACATGGTGGTTTTTAGCGCTACTTATATTATTTGGCACTAGTTTGGTTGCTTGTACGTTTACTCGTCAGCTACCTGCTTTGAAGTCAGCACGTAAATGGAAATTTTACGAAAGACCTCAACAATTTCAGAAACTCGCTTTAAGTGCAGAATTTGATAATGCTTCGTTAACCTCATTACCTGAGATTTTACAAAATCAGCAATATAAAGTCTTTCAACAAGATAATACACTTTACGCGCGCAAAGGTATTGTTGGTCGAGTTGGACCAATTATAGTTCACATTGGAATAGTTGTAACTTTACTTGGTTCTATTTTCGGCGCCATGACAGGGTTCGTTGCCCAAGAAATGGTACCAAGTGGTGAAACGTTCCAAATCAAAAATATTATTGATGCTGGTCCCTTTGCAGCATCACAGGTTCCCAAAGATTGGTCGGTACATGTTGACCGTTTTTGGATTGACTACACACCTTCAGGTGGTATCGACCAATTTTACTCGAAAATGTCGGTATTAGATGCTCAAGGTAAAGAAGTTGATAACCAAACAATATATGTCAACAAACCTTTACGCCATAATGGAGTAACTCTTTATCAAACCGACTGGGGTATTGCCGCAGTTCGCGTTCGTGTTAATAATAGTCCAATATTTCAGTTACCGATGGCGCCGCTTAATACTAACGGCAAAGGTAGAATTTGGGGTACATGGATACCTATCAAACCCGACTTAAGCGAAGGTGTATCATTACTTGCCAAAGACTTACAGGGAATGGTATTGATATACGACAGTAAAGGGCAACTTGCGAACACCTTGCGAACAGGTATGTCCACACAAATTAATGGTGTGACATTAAAGTTACTCGATGTCGTAGGCAGTACAGGATTGCAAATTAAAGCAGACCCAGGTATTCCCATCGTTTACAGCGGGTTTGCAATTTTAATGGCAGGTGTCGCGATGAGTTATTTCTCCCACTCTCAAGTTTGGGCACTACAAAAAGATGGTTGCTTGTATATAGGTGGCAAAACCAACCGCGCACAAGTGGCTTTTGAACAAGAAGTGTTATCTATACTTGACAAAGTAAATTCAGCATCCACTGAAAACCGAAAAGAAGTGTCTCTTACGTAAAAAAAGCTGGTTTCTACGCATTATTGTCGCAGAAAAATCGTCATTTTTATTACATGCTATCAATGAAGAAACCAGGTTTCTATGTCCACAAATTGTGGACATTTTTGTCTCCAGTCTAAGTATAAGTATTTAAAGTTACAATAAAATTTTCAGTAATTCCTTGCGAAATCACTTAGAATATAAGCATAGTACAGCAGCCATTTATTTAAATTTAATCTAGGAAATTGACGCATGTAAGAAAAGTCAGTGGTATATTTCCATTTATAAACGGTTTGTGTATAGTTATGTGCTATCGGGATTAATAAGGCGTAAAAGCTTTAATTTCTGGTATTTTTGATTTTTTGTGGTGGATGAGTAAGATGTAGCATAAATTTTGAGTAGAAATCCGGAATATTATTAAGTCAAGGTGATTCTATTTAATAAACGAATGTAGCAAAAGTGACTAGTCACAAGAGCTACTCTAACTACGGAAGGCTCACCACTTTGATATAAACCTAAGTGTTTGACACACCTGTAAGGTATATGCCATAACAGGTAATTTCTTTAACCGAAAAAACTTACTTGGTAAAACTTTGGTAAAATTATGGAAAATACTAGTTATCTGCATCTAGCTTCAGCTTATGAGAGCAGTAAAGAAGTCGAAGTTACAAATATCCAAGTTGGTTTAGCATCTTGGAACTGGGGTAAACTTTCTTTTAACGCAATGATGCGGTTTTTACCTGTAATGCTGTCACTATTTGTTGTCAGTATAGCAGGACAAAGTTTAGCCGTATCACGAGGAACTTCAGGCACAGAAGTTAGTAGCGCTCAAAGATGTTTAAAACAATTAGGTTACTTCAATGGCCCAGTAACAGGTAACTTTGGTTCACAAACTCAAGACGCAGTTACTCGCTTTCAACGCGCAAATAGACTACCAGCAGTAGGTTCAGTCGGTCCAAGAACACAGCAACTATTACGCTCAAAGTGTAACACCCGTAACACAGGAGGTGGTAGCCGCGCGAGTGGAGTATTGAGCTTAGGCAGTCGTGGACAAGCAGTTAGCAACTTGCAAAGTAATTTATCGCGTTTAGGATTTTATAACGGGCCAATAACCACTACTTTCGGACCACAAACTCAAAACGCAGTAATTCGTTTTCAGCAAGCGAACCGTTTGCGTGCAGATGGAGTAGTTGGTGCTGGAACTCTTCAAGCTATTCGCACTGCTAATAATATTTATGGTGGTGGTTCAGAAGGTAGTGTTATAAGCGTTGGAGGAGATAACTTACCCAACGCTTTAAATTATGGTGACAAAGGATTTCTTGTTAGAAGATTACAAGAAGATTTAAGACAGTTAGGTTTCTTCCCTGTCAACCCAACAGGTACTTTTGGCCCGACAACACGCGATGCTGTCTCTAACTTCCAACGCAATAATGGACTTATTCCCAATGGTATCGCCGACTCACAAACCTTGGCATTAATTTCTCAAGCTCTTGTTAACCCTCGTAATCCAAACACTAACCCAAACAATAACGATTGTTCAACGGCACGTGGTGAAATATGTCTTGGAGAACGCAGCCAGCGCGTAATTATTGTACAGCAACGCTTGCAGCAATGGGGAGTTTTCAGAGGTAACGCAGATGGATATTACGGCCCAGCAACTAGAGATGCAGTTGCCCAGTTCCAACGTGCAAGACAACTGGCACCAACAGGATTTGTAGATTTTAATACATGGCAAGCACTAGGTTTAAGTAACAACCCGGCGCCACCCGCAGTACAGCGACCCGAAAGGAGTAATCGTTATGTAGTAGTTATTCCTATATTTGCCAACGACACATTAAACCGTGTTCGTCAACTATTACCACAAGCATTTGCAGCAAAATCTGGTTTGGGTGATTATGTAAATGCAGGTTCATTTAACGAACGTAGCGAAGCTGAAAGACTAAGTGACCAACTGCGCGATAGAGGTTTCGACGCGCGTGTAGAATACTTTTAAACACCTGTGAAATAGGCAATATTGTGGAATGGGCATCCCTGCCCGTTCCCAATATAAGGCGCGCTTTCCTGCCCACCCCAAAAGAAAATTAGAATGTTTTATTACTTAGAAATCCCTTTATGTCCTTATGGTTTTAAATATATAACCACAAAGGACACAAAAGAAAGAGTTAAACGGCGCCTAATTGTAGTTGAGAAGTTTGAGTGTTAAGAACAGTAAAGGCTTTTTCGGCAATAATTTGATGTGCAGCAGTTGTTGGATGAATACCATCCCAGAATAAAAATTGGTTGAGATTACTACAAGTTGCTCCTTGATTTAAGCAAGCACTTATCACGTTTGTAAAACTATATTTAGATGGGTTAGAAATTGCATCCCTATAAAGCGAACTTATATCTAACTCAATAATTTGTGAATTAGAGTCAAATTTTTGCCGCAGTTGTGATAATGATTTGGCTAAACCCTGATTATGTGCTTTTGTTACTGCACTTAGACTTTGAGAACTAGCACTGCTTTTTGTCGCTGGCAAATCACCTAAATCAGGTAAATCAGCAACCAAGATTTTTTTAGCGCCAGCATTTAGTAAGGACTCGACGGCTTGAGTAATATTTATAACAGGCGCCGTCGAATCAGCAACACCATATATATAATCATTAGCACCAGCCCAAATTATATATAGTCCACTATCGTTTACATCTGCCTGTTTAGTAAAGTTTTCAACTTGTCCTAGTAAACCAGGGATACCATTATTACTAACCTTACCTGTCATGGCGCCGCCAAAAGCATAATTAGCACTTTGTTTAGCATCGAGCGCTAACTTTGAGGCAAGATACTCAACCCACACCTGACCATTAGAGTAACGTCCTTGAAAATACGGTGGACTAGGTGGGTAGTTTCTATTCGTTGCGCGATACATATTCCCTGTATCCGAGAGACTATCACCAAAAACATATATTTGATTGATAGTACGCGCACTGGTATTATCGTGTAATGAGGATGTAACTAAAACCATAATTAAACTAAGTAGAGCAATTATTGCTGTAATAAAGTACTTTTTCACTGTTCAGAAACCAGATTCATGTAGAGACGTGATTAATCACGTCTCTACGGTATTAATAAATACAGATATTTCAAATTTCATTGAAAAAACAAAACTATAAAGCATGAAGTGTGAAGCGTCTTGACTAAAAAATCAGACTTCAAGCTTTATATACATATTTAGAAAAAACTTATTTTACATGCAGCCTCATTTACTTATCAATTCCGTATAAGCGCTTAGAGTAATTACTCTTTTACTCTAACAACTCTAAAAATACAAAGGGTAGTAATAACCGCCTTTTGAAGTTGAAATCATGCCATTAATACAACATTGCTACTTAGGAAAGATAAAATAGTCAGTCGCAAGATATATTTTGATAGTAAGGTAGCTTAGGGCACACTACCTAACTTCTTTCACTTCACCTAGACGGGTAAAGCGAATTTCGATACGGCGCCGTTTAGCTTCAGACTGACGCTGTTGTTGTGGGATGGGGGCAAAGTCACCATTAGGTAAAATTAATTGTGCTGCGGAATAAGCGCGAAACTTAATTCCTGCCATGCTTTTGTCTTTTCGTTGAATTCTTAGTAGCTCTTGGACTACAGCAAGAGAGCGCATTAGTCCTAAGTCCGCGTTAGAACCTGCTTTCAAGTTGCTCATTGAACTCTTAAGATTGGCTGCTCTTTCTAAATAATTATCTAAATTACTTGTACTAGTACCAATAGGTTGTTCATCAGTATGACCAATAATTTCTACTGTATTTATATTGTAATCTTTCGTTGTTTTTTTAATGTTTGGGACTAATTTAATTTTAATATAATCTAACATTGCAGGTGGAACTACCGCGCTACCAGGCTCAAATCTAGAATTTTCATCCCGAATCTCTAAAATTGGAGGAGTACGTGTATTTGCGCTGTTAGATATTGTATATTTGGTCAGAGCTATTAACAATAATAGTAATAGTATCATGAAAGCATTAGACATTAAGTCTGTAAAAGCAGGCCAAATATTCAAGTCTTCAATGTCAGTATCTTGCCGTAAATTTTTCGCCATAATTATTTAGATTGAGCAATTAATTGTTTCATTTCCTGAAGCTGTTTTATGCATTGTTGAATTTGAGGTGCAACTACTTCTTGATACATTGTGCGATTATTTTCAGTAAGTTTATCTATACCTTCTATAAAGCGCGCATCTAATTTTTGAGTATTAGAGTTTATTTGCTGAGAAACGGTTGAATTTATACGGTCTGCAAAAGACTCAATACTCAAACTAACACCTTCTGTATAGCTTCTTACTACTCCCAATAACTGTAATAAAGAAGTATCTACTTTCTCCAAACTATCTGCTTTATCGGTAATTTTTTGCTCTAGTTTATCTATTTTATTTAAAGTTCTAGATAAATTATTTGCACCTTGCTTAAGCTGAGGAATAATATCTTTAAGTGAGTGTTGATTATTTTGATGTAACACTAGTACATCAATGGAGGTTTCATTCAAGGTTTTAATACCTTTACCTAAGTCGCTTAATTCTTGAATACAAGACAGTAGCACACTCATTGTTTCAGCTAGACTTGTTGCTGAACGAGTAAATTTTTCTTGTGTGGTAGATAACTGCGTTGTAGCTGTTGATAATTTTTGTGGAAAATCACTATTTTCAAAAGTTTTTGCTGCTTGTGTAAATACTTCAGAACTTTTACTCAATGCTTCCATTGCTTGGTCAAATCTAGTAGCAGCAGAATTAATAGTTCCAGCGGCATTGTAAAATTGTTCATAAACTTGTTTTGCTAGCTTAGTTGCTTCCCTGTTCCCTTCAATCATTTGCTGTGCGACACGTCCCATAGATGACTCAACAGCTTCACGAACGGTTTTGCCAAAGTTAGTTAAAAACTCATCTTGCTGCTGAACCATTCGATTAACTATTTTGTCAAGTCGAGTATCACCTTGTAATTTTGGTTGGTAAATATTATCTAAATAATCTTCTAGGCAATTAATTAATCTATATTTGGCAAAGCTAGTGTTTTTAACCCAAGATATTACAGTAATTACTGCACTAAAAAAAAGCCCTGTTAAGCTTGTAACAAAGGCAATACTCATGCCTTGTAATGGTTGTTGTAATTGTTGTACTAAATTACTGATATTGTTAGCACTTGTTTGATTAAGCGTTTGGCTAAGTGATGATAAATTAATTGTGATACCTAAAAAAGTTCCCAATAAGCCGAATGCAAGCAGTAAATTAGGCAATAATCTACACAAATATTCAATTTGGTCGTAAGTAATTTTTCCTAACTTTTCTTGACTGTAAATTTGATTTATTAATGCTCCTGTATTAACTTGCTCTAAGTTTCGGCTTGCTACCTCAAATCTTGTTTCTAATTTTTCTATTATTCGCGGTTTAATTCCTGCTATATTTAGGTCGATTAATCTTCTTACTTGTTTTTCTAAATCAATTAGCTTTTGGTAAAGTTGCCAGCGTAAGTATATAGTAATACAAGATGGTAGAATAACAAGAATGATAATGAGAATAATTAAGTATGGTGGTATTGTTTGCATTATAATGCCTTAGTGTTTGTAGTTGTATCCAAAATAATTAAGTTAAGGGATATGCTTTCAATATTTTTTGACGTTCAGATTCGTATTCATCCTGAGTAATAATACCATCTGACAAATCTTTCTGTAGAAGTTCCAGTTCTTGGCGACGTTTTGCTCTATTATCAATAGTACTATTTGTATTAGTTGAATTATGAACTGAATCATGAACTATTTCTGGAAGTAAAACTTGTCCATAATTATTTTGTGAATCAGAAATTACTGGTTGAGAAGTTTTTAATCGCGTCTCTATTTTTCTACGAAATCGTGGAATTATACCCTCCTTTGCGCTAGCATCATTACTGCCAATAACTGTTGACTTAAAAGGATAATTGGGACTATCTGGTGCTAAATCATCTATTTGCTTAATAAAAGCGCGCAATTTTAATAGATGCTCCTGATCCCAAAGTTCAGGTTGTTTTTCGATAACCGCAATTTCTTCATCCAAAAGTTTTTCTAAAGCTTGAGTCATATCCGAACGGTTAGCAAGTTCTTCTAAAGCTTGGCTCCATTCTTTACTTAAAGCAGCTATATGATAACTATCGCGCAACGTATCATAAAATTGGAATTCTAATTTATTACTGTCCTGACTGTCTGACAATAAACCAAGTGCTAGGCAAGGGTAAAAAATATCCTCTAATTTTTCCATTTGCATCGCGTCTGGAGGAATGATATCAGGAAAAGAGGCGCTATAGTCGTTGTGAAGAAAAGATGTAGCAGAATTTTGTTCGCGTAGGTACGGGTTCCTCATTTTTTCTAAAGAACCTACAAGTCTGAGTGGAAACCCTGCATACTCGTTTACTATTAAAATTTCGTCCCCAGCTTGGGTTGGTTTAAGTACACTTGCTGGAATTCCTAAATCTTTATCTAGCAATGTTTTAAATTGTTGTACTTCAGACTCATCTGTATCTTTAAAACCAATTAACTTACTACTTTTAGCTAGGTCATCGCGGTAATATGGGTCGCTTAGATTTAAACGCAGCAATGGTTCAGCTTCTTGCATAATTTGTGCTAGACGTGTCGAGCGCGCCCCTACAGAATATTTTTGTATAAAACGTTTAATGACAGAGTTGACGATATTAATACTCTTCGGAGCAAATAAACTATCAACTTTAATATCAATATTTTTTTTAAGCGGCTGCAACGAGGTGCATTCGTCAATAAAACAAACCAAAGATTTTTCTTGTCCAGTTGCTTCTATAATTGCTGAACTCGCTAGCACTAATTGGCTCTTGATATCATTTTCTGGTAACATAACTTCATAGCAACGAGCAATATCCTCGTTTTCAAATATTGCCTCGCCACTCATTTCATCAAAGTTCAATTGTTTTAAATCGCTTTCTTGTTTTTCATAAGCACGCATCAAATTTTCGACTAAATTATTAAACGCAGCAACTTTAGTACTTATTTCTTGAAGTATTTGTTGTAAATCATCAATAATCTTTGCGACTTCTTGTAAAACAGTTAACTCAAAGTTATGCTTGATACTCTCTGTAGCAGTTCGTAAAGCTTTTCTGGCTTCGTCTTGTAGTTGATGGTTTTTATTATTTACAAATGGAATACTAGGTTTGTCTTCTATCTCCTGAATCAATTCTTCAGCATCATGCCACTGTTTTTCTATATCTTCTAAACGTTTCATTCCGCCATATTCAGATATTTGTTCTTGTAATGAAGATTGGTACTTACGCAAATCATATTGCAAAGCATCTAACCAATTACGAGTATTCTTAATAGAAAAATTGGGTTCACTAGGAGCAAGCAAGCGAGTCAAAAACTCATAAATATGCGTTATGAGTTGCTGAGTAACTTTAGGACGGTTTTGTTGCAATTTAGTCAACCAAGTACCACGTACATTCTCAGTTTCACCTGGTTGAACTTTGCGAAACTGCTCTCTAAATTCTCTTGGTAATTGTCCACGAAGCGAGTTGCGTTCTTCCCGATTTTGACATCGAGAAATTACCTGTTCTAATTTATTTTTCCAATCTGTAATAGTTTTAGTAAAAATTTTATTAGATTCTTCTATAGATTCTGATAACTTACTAGCAATTTCATAACTTTTGGCTCGGTCATTTTGCCAGCTATTTCTAGTTAAAAACTCTTCTAATAAACTTTGAGGTTCAGGACTTTGACCTTTACCATTCAACCAGAATTTTGTCAAATCTAGATTAATCCAAGTTAAAGCAATTTGAACGATAATATCACGAGGGAAGTAAATTGCCGCTAATCCAAATGTTAAATATCGTTGTCCATTTGGACGTGGATGCTTATCCCACTGAATTAAATGTTGCAGAAAATTGTCTCTTTGTCCTTTAACGGTTGGCGCCAGTTCACCAGAAAAGTCCAAGGCGATTTTATAAGCAATGACGTTACATAGTTTGCCTTGTGACAGTATTTGATACTCACCTTTTGTTTGACTAGAAACTAAATAAGTATAGTCAAATGGAGGACGTTTTTCTTGAACTATTGCTAAATTATCAATATCATAGCAAGCTTCAAATTTTGTTCCCGGAGTACTATAGTAATTTAATTCTTTCAGCGCAGCATAAGTATTGGCGCCCATATTAGGAGTGTTGCCATACAATTCAGGACTAACGACAAAATAGCCAACAATTTGAACGCTTTCACTACCGTAAAGATGTCTAAGAGCGTAAGCAACATCTAAGAACATACCGCTCCCAGTACCACCGCACAAAGAGCCAACAACAAAAATATTTAGTCCTGGGTCAACTCTCAAACCTTGCTTTAGCATGAAAGAATCATGACCGCGCGTGAGTCTTTCTGCGGTTTCAATTGCCGTTCTAACTTTTTGATAATTATGGAAAAAAGCCAATCTACCTACAGGTCGAATACCTTTGGCGCCTTCTTCAACAGCTTTAATATTCCGCAATAATTGTGGAGGAAACCATCTACCAATATGGTCGTAGGGACCGTGGCGAGTATATTCTGAACGTCGTGATAAACCTTCCACAAACATTGTTACTTCATTAGTGGACATAGTAGCACTTACCTTCTCAGCTTCACGGAAACTAAGGTCAACACCGCGATAACTACTTCCACTACGAATACCACTAATTTGAGTTGCAGCTTTATCTGTGTCGATATGAACAAAACTAACAATTGGCAAATAACTCAAATCGTTATAACGGTCAACTACCAACCGTCGGATTCGCATCAATACATCTCGTCCAGTACCACCTAAACCTATACAAACAGTGCGATTGATTCCACGATATTGCAGGTCATTGCCCAGTGCTTGAACCATAGTTTGCTCCCTAATCATTTATTTTTTCACTCTAATAGAAATCTCATAGTCTCGTTTACCATCAGGACAATTTATCCGAAATTGAGACTTAGATATGGCAGTTCGTGATGTAATTTCTTTACCGTTATAATAAATAGATGCTGACTCTGGCGCCAGATATAATTTTTCACCTTTTCTTTCTAAATAACCTCTGACTTTTGTTCCTGGGCAATCTATAGAATCTTCACAGGTGCTATCGTACTCACCAATAGCTATGCGCTTATTATTAGATAATCGACATACCTGGTCTTCGGAGTCTCCTGTCGCCTTAAAATCAACTATTAACTCCCACCTCTTTCGCAAACGATTAAATTTGATAGTCCCAAACGCTAAACCTGCTAACACTAATAAAAGTATCAACCCAGGAAACCACAACTGTCCAATTAAATAAGGTGTTACTAAACAAGTTTGATCACCACCAGGCGCCGGAGTGCAAAATTCCTGTACTGTAGGGGCAATATCAATAACAGAAAGATTATAGTTTTTATTATGCTCAGTTTTAATAAGCTTTGACCGCTTAATCAATGGCAAAGCATCTTTTATCCAAGCCTGTCGTTCTTGACTTTCTTGTGAATTTGCTATCCGAAAAAGACTCGACGCGGGAGTTTCTATCCAAACATCAGAAGTAATACCCGGTGAAGTCAACAGAGGTGCGTCACTAATCCAAATTACAGATTGCGGTTTAACTGGTTGATTTTGCCGTAAACGATTTTGATTAAGTTGAGCAACACCTTGATAAATAATTAGCTCCGCGCGCTGTATATCTGTACCATAACGATTTGGGTCTGAAACAAAAGGTATTTTATTTAAAACTTTGTCAATATTCTCTTTATCTTTATTGGTAAATTTTATAGGAGTTCCAAATGGTTTTACATCTGTCCTGACTTCAGAAATAACAACATCCGTACTGAAAGGGACAACATAAACTGTATCCCCTGGCTTTAAACTATCTTCAACAATTTGTCGGAGTCGAATACGACCCTCATCATTCAACCCGACACTCTCGGTTAAATCGATAGCCAGTACTACATCGCGTCCTGACTGCAACCGAGATACCAATTCTAAGCCGCTTTTTTCTAAAGGCTGAAGCTTCTGCCCAGGTATAACTTTTACGGAAGTTTCACTCAAGCTGGTTTTGCGCGCGTTGACTACATTTGTTATTTTAGCGCTTGATTGAAAATTTGCCTGTGATAATACTTAGACTAAATAAACACTTTAAATATTTTTTTATATTCATTTATGCAAGTTGTCGCAAAGGCATCCCTGCCTGTGCTACAATTACGCCTTTCTAAACGATATCATTGTTAAGGTGTTACTCTTCTCTCCTCACTACCATGCAAGCCGAACTTCAACTTACTCAACAAAACGCGCACACTTTAAATCGTCCCTTACTTCTGGCGCCAGCAGGTAACTGGGAGTGTGCAAAAGCCGCTGTAGAAAACGGCGCCGATGCAATATACTTCGGTTTAGACAAATTCAACGCTCGAATGCGTGCAGAAAATTTTACCGAAGCTGACTTGCCTGAGTTAATGGAGTTTTTGCATAGTCGTGGTGTTAAAGGTTACGTGACTCTCAACACATTAATATTTCCCCAAGAGTTACGCGAAGCTGAGAAATATTTACGTACAATTATCAGCGCAGGTGTAGACGCAGTAATCGTTCAAGATATTGGTATTTGTCGCTTAATTCGCCACATTTCAGAAGACTTTCCTATTCACGCTTCGACTCAAATGACGATTACAAGTGAAGTAGGTGTAGAATTTGCTCAGGAACTAGGATGTAATTTAGTAGTACTCGCACGCGAATGTTCATTATCAGAAATTAGCAAAATCCAAAATAGAATGCAATATCGCGGCGCCTCTTTACCTTTAGAAGTATTTGTTCACGGCGCCTTATGTGTGGCATATTCAGGACAATGTTTAACATCTGAAGCATTAGGAGGACGTTCTGCAAACCGTGGTGAATGTGCCCAAGCTTGTAGAATGCCATATGAAATGATAGTTGATGGCGAAGTATTAAATTTAAAAGATAAAAAATATTTACTTAGTCCACAAGATTTAGCTGGTTTAAGCGTTTTACCCGATTTAGTTAAATCTGGAGTTAGTTGTCTTAAAATTGAAGGACGATTAAAAGCACCTGAATATGTAGCAAACGTTACTCGTGTTTATCGTGAAGCATTAGATAAATTAATGGAGGTGCCAAACGAAGAGGAAATAGTAGAAAATACTTCAAAAGAAGAAGAATATAATTTAGAGATGGCGTTTTCGCGTGGTTTGTATACAGGTTGGTTCCGTGGAATTAACAATCAAGAATTAGTACATGCTAAATTTGGCAAGAAGCGCGGAGTATATTTAGGTAGAGTTAAACGTGTAAATAACGAAGAAGTAGTAGTTAAATTAGAGGCGCCACTCAAACCAGGTGATGGTATTGTATTTGACAACGGACATCCAGAAGTGAAGGAAGAAGGTGGACGAGTATATGCTGTACATCAACAAGGTAAAGATACAGTAATTAGCTTTGGACGCGGTAATATAAACTGGCGCCGAATTTATATAGGGGATAAGCTATGGAAAACTAGCGACCCTGAATTAGATAAGCAGGTACGACAAAGTTATGCAGGAGATATACCACAGTTCCAGCGTCC
Source organism: Calothrix sp. PCC 7103 (assembly GCF_000331305.1). Taxonomy (GTDB): domain Bacteria; phylum Cyanobacteriota; class Cyanobacteriia; order Cyanobacteriales; family Nostocaceae; genus Dulcicalothrix. The sequence continues at coordinate 6,110,737 of NZ_KB217478.1, forward strand.
CCTTGATATTGAAGTTCATGGAGAAAGTGGAGTTTGTTTAGGCGCCGTTTGTCGTGATGAAATAGGTAACATAGTTTTAGTTGAATCTTCAGTTCCATTAGAAACAGCACGTAATAAACCGTTAACGCAAGAAAAATTAGAAGAACAATTTGGACGTTTAGGTAATACACCGTTTAAGTTAGGTAATTTAACTAATAATCTTAAAGGTGAGGTGATTGTACCAGTCAGCGAATTAAACCGAATGCGTCGAGATATTGTCGCAAAGTTAGAAGAACAACGAGCAAAACCAAAACGCTGGAAGTTAAAATCAAATGCTTCGCTAAAATATTTATTACCTACACAACAAGTAGAGACGCGATTAATCGCGTCTCTACCTTCTGTTTCTTTAATAGTCTTAGTTCATAATCTCGAACAGCTACAAACTGCACTCGATGCAGGAATTAAAACACTGTACTGTGAATTTGAAGATCCTCGAAAATATCGCGAAGCAGTAGAAATAGTAAAAAACAATAATATTCGTAGAGACGCGATTAATCGCGTCTCTACATCTAAAATTTTCGTTGCACCACCACGAATTACCAAACCTGGGGAAAACTGGATTTTACAGCAGGTACGTGCGTGTAATGCTGATGGTTATTTAGTGCGTAACTATGACCATCTTCAATTCTTTGCCAATGATAAATGTATAGGAGATTTTTCGCTGAATGTCGCTAACCCACTAACGGCAGATTATTTAAAGAATAATTTTGGCTTAGAACGGTTAACTGCTTCTTATGACTTAAATATTAATCAGTTAGAAGATTTACTTACAACCTCACCCCCTAACTGGTACGAAGTCACTATACATCAACATATGCCTATGTTTCATATGGAGCATTGCGTATTTTGTGCGTTTCTTTCTGATGGCAAAGATTTTCGTGATTGCGGGCGCCCATGTGAGAAACACGAGGTTAAGTTACGTGATAGAGTCGGAAGCGAGCATATTCTCCAAGCTGACTTAGGATGTCGCAATACGGTATTTAATGGCACCGCTCAAACTGGTGCCGAGTACGTACAGCGATTAATTGAGCTTGGTTTACAAAGTTTTCGGATTGAGTTTGTAAATGAAAAACCCGAAGAGGTGGCTCAAATAATACAGTATTATCAACAGTTGTTACAGGGTAAAATAACTGGTTCGCAATTGTGGCGCCAGTTAAAGTTACAAAATCAACTTGGTGTCACACGTGGTACGGTTACACGGTAAAGTTAGTTGCTCAAAAATTTATGTAGTGATGTTTGTATATTAGGTTGCTGCATGTAAACTTGGGCGGCTTCAAGCAGGTTGCTAATATTTTCTGGACTTACGTCGTCGATATCGTCGCTAAGACGTTTTCCTGTAAGTTCTCTATCGAGCTTGAATTGTAGTCTGAGTATACGCTGATGAGCTATTTGCTTAGTTATATACTCGTATATTTCCGATGAGCCGTCAAAAAGTATACCAATTAATGGTTGTGCCCATTGTATTAAACCCCAATGTTGTGCTTCTTCAAATGGAATTACGCGCGTGCGTTCTCCAGTTCCAATGGAAAGAACGCGAATGTCTTGGATGGAATATCCTAATCTTAATGCTTCCGCAACTGCACAACTTGAGGGGTTATTTGCTGCAACTCCTCCATCAATGGCAGAGTATTGTGACTTGATTGAGTAAATCGAAGTTTTATCAGGAATTTTCTCCCAAGCTGGGTATATTGTGCAGGTGCGAGTTAAGCCAATATATTTTTTAATTGTGCGGGTTTGTGAAATTCCTGTACCGTCGATAATACTGATTTGCATGTTGTTATAAATATTATCCACTGAAGCGGCGCCATCATCTAATATAATTGCATCACTATATCCATCTTGCGCGGTTCCATTGATTCGTCTGTTAAGTTTGTGTGCGGGAAAATAAGTAGGCGCCGATGCTGAACAAACACATACTTCCCATAACGGAACGTTGCCATAACCTTTATCTTGGCGCCAGCTTTTAAAAAAGATAGGCGAACGCTCGATAGTATCAAAAGATATTATTAATAATAACGGCGAAGCAATATCAAAAAGCGTTGTACTTCCAAAAACACCTTGTAAAACCTGAATTAACCCTTTTTCTGAATACTTAGGTGCCGATATGCCATGTTTAAAAAGTAAAGGTAAACGTCTAAGAGTAAAACGCTTTCTATAAGGAAAAATAATCGAACTTTGCTGTTTATATAAATCAACAATTTCTTCGCTGCTACGCCCACTAGCTATAGCTGCCGCTAATATAGAACCAGTAGAAGTTCCAGTAATTAGCTGAAAATACTCATTTAATGGTTTATCAATTTGTTTTTCGATAATAGATAACATTTTCGCCGCGACAATTCCGCGAATTCCACCCCCATCTAAACTTAAAATATTAAATGACATAAATTAATATTTATTATAAATTCTCTGCACCTGATATCTTATATCATTTTTGATTTTAGGTTCGGATTATAGACAACAAAGAAACCGGGTTTCTACCAGAAACCCGGTTTCTATAAGTTATTAAATTAGAACTTGTAACCTTTTGCTACCCAGTAGTACCAGTCATCTAGCGCTTCCTGAGTATCTTCATCAGCATCAAGCACCTTCAAATCAGTTAACCGCGCAATTTCAACGTCCTCGTCTTTGCCACCAACCTCGACTACTTCTACGAGCATATCGCGTAAGCACTCTTCTTCGGTTGCCATCGCTAAAACTTCGACATCCTTTTCTGGTGCAGTTCCTTTACGTCCCTTTTTTGCCCATTTAGCATTAAATGGAAAATTTAGGCAATCGTCTAGGTAATAATACCAGCCCATCGCGCGGTCTTCTTTGTCTTCAGCATCAACAAGTATTTCGTTCTTGATGCGCTCCTCACGAGTCTCATCGGTTTCTACGTCGGACATTTAAGACACCCCTCCCCTAATATTTAGATTAGTGTTTTGGATTGAAGTTGTTGACTGATAATCGTAAATATTATCGATTTCATGACCCAAGCTCAACTACTCTAAAGAAATAGGGGTGTAATTATTTTGAGTCAATAGTCATTTGGATTGACATTTGCTGGTTCATCGTTATTTCTTTCTTACTATTTGCGGGTGTCATTCCCCACAGCGAGTTAGCTGAAATTGATACGTTAGAACTAACTGGCATTAATTTATTCATGTTGATTTGCGCTTGTCCCTGACCTTTGCCGTCATATGATTTAACAGTCATTGTCACTCCAGCAGGCGCCTGGGGCAAGTTTAATTTTTGTTGTCCTGGTACTTGTTGTTCAATTGTGACGTTGAAAGTCGCAAGATTATCTTTCATGCTAACCAACTCGTACAATGCACTTTGATTAACTGTCATTCCACTGACATTAACACTTTCAGTAGTACGCCATTTGGCGCCAACACCTACAGCTTCTAGTGGAAAAGGTGTAGACAGTTGCTGCATAGAATTTGAGAATTGGTCGATGTATTGCTTAAGGCTGTTGTCTATACCTTGGGGAAGGGTAAGATTTGCTTGTTTGGTTTGCCCACGACTATCAACTACTGCCGTACCTTTCATTCCAGTCAGCTTTTTAATTTCACCGCGCATCTTGCTAATAGCTGCTGGTGGTAATGATGTATCACCTTGAACATCAACGTCTTTATAAGAAAACTCATAATGTACATCACCGTTCGGTTCAACCTTTGTTACCACAACATCAGTCTTCATTATTGTTGCAGGCATTTTAAAGGCTGGTGAAGGTTTACCCTCAAAAGAAATAACCATGTCAACATTAACCTTCATATCAGCGAGTTCTCTTGTGCCTACAACTGGTTTTATCCGTAATTCTTGGCGTGGTTCGGCACCTGCGGAAATTAATTCAACCTTGGCTTTAGCAGCAGGGGTAATTTTTGGTGTATTAACTGGTGTATTAACTGGTGTATTAACTGGTGTATTAGATTGTTGCTTGTTAATAGTTGGTTTGACCGCAGGAGTTTTAGCATTAGCTATGATAAAAGGTTTTATACCCATGCCAGCAATGAAAAATGCTATACCAGTAATAATGATGCTTTTTTTCATGACTAAACCAAATTTTTTGATTTTGACTTTAATAATTGTGACTTAAATGATGACGATTATCATGTTCATTTGAATTCATCGTATACTTATAGACGATGCCAAGAACACTTAGTGCCTAGGATTGTTGTACATACATTTTTACATAGGCACCTTAATTCAATATAAGTTATAAAAATTACAAAATTATTAAGTGTTTGTACGTCAATAATAAATTTTTGTAGAAGCAATGAGGGTGTTAAGGGCTTTGAACGATGTTAAAGGTGTCCGTTAGTATAGTGCCATTAGAGCGCGAAAATCAGAAAAACAGACTTTTATGACAGTTATCGTCTTCGGCAGCATTAATATAGATTTAATCGCGACAGCACCCAGATTACCCGTCGCCGGCGAAACGCTTTTGGGAGAAGAATTTTTCAAAGCACCTGGTGGAAAAGGTGCTAACCAAGCAGTTGCCAGTGCCCGTTTAGGAATTAGTACACATATTGTTGGACGAGTGGGTGCCCATAGTTTTGGTGCCGAATTAGTAAACAGCTTACAAGCAGCGGGTGTAAGAACCGATAATGTATCAATCGAAGCAAATGCTAGTTCAGGTGTAGCCGTTATTATCGTTGATGCTCAAGGCGAAAATCAAATTATTGTGATTCCAGGCGCCAATGGACTATTAGATAATGAAGACGTTGAAAGGCTTACAAACTTATTACCACGTGCAAAAGCATTACTATTACAATTTGAAGTCCCAATGGCTGCTGTAGTTGCTGCCGCCAAAGCAGGTCATAATGCTGGTGTCAAAGTTATCCTTGACCCAGCCCCCGTACAATTAGATGTACCATCAGAAATATATTCTTTAGTAGACATAATTACACCCAACGAAGTCGAAGTAAGACAACTTGTTGGTTTTCCGGTAGACAATGAGGAATCCGCAGCAAAAGCCGCTCAAATCCTGTTACAACGCGGAGTCAAATGCGCCATCATTAAACTTGGCGCCAAAGGAGTATATTGCGCCACCAAAGAAGAAAACTTTTTTATACCAGCATTTCCTGTACAAGCAGTAGACACAACAGCAGCGGGAGACGCATTTAGTGGTGGACTAGCAGCAGCAATCGAAGCAGAATTATCTTTACGTGAATGTGTCACATGGGGTGCCGCAGCAGGAGCAATAGCAGCCACAAGACCAGGCGCCCAACCATCATTACCCGACAGATACATGTTTGAAGCATTTTTAAAAGAGAGAGGAATAGAAATTAAAAGTTAGGAGTTAGTTTTGTTGAAAGAACTTGTATTGTTAGACCACGATGGCGCCGTTGATGATTTTCTTGCTGTCATGCTTTTGATGACGATAGAAAATGTTAAGCCTATTGGTGTTATTGTCACCCCTGCTGACTGTTACATTCAACCAGCAGTCAGCGCAACACGTAAAATCTTAGACCTAATGGGTTTTTCTCACGTGAGCGTAGCAGAAAGTACCGTTCGTGGAATCAATCCATTTCCATACCTATACCGTCGTGACTCCTTTGTTATCGATAACCTGCCAATTCTTAACCAGAAAGATACGTACACAAGCATGTTACTTGCAGAACCGGGTCAAGACTTTATGATACGCGCATTACAACAAGCACCCGAACCCGTCACGTTATTAATAACAGGCCCATTAACTAACCTCGCATATGCACTAGATCAAGCCCCGGATATTGAAAGTAAAATTCGGCGCCTAATTTGGATGGGAGGCGCCTTGAATGTAGCAGGTAACGTAGAAAAAAATTGGGAATCTGGACAAGATGGTTCTGCTGAATGGAACGCTTACTGGGACCCAAAAGCAGTTGCGCGCGTCTGGGAAAGTTCAATAGAAATAATAATGTGTTCGCTAGATATCACAAACAACGTTCCAGTTACGCCTGAATTTGTCCAAAAAATAGGCAAACAGCGTCAATATGATATATCAGATTTAGCAGGACAATGTTATGCCTTAGTAATTTCTCAAGATTATTATGCCTGGGATGTGCTAGCAACTTCATATTTAGGTCATCCACAAGCATTTGAATTAAAAGAACTAGAAACAGAAATTATAGCCACAGGTAAAAGTCAGGGAAGAACCAAAGTTGTTCAAAAAGGAAGAAAGATTTTAGCAATGGACAAAGTTGATACAGATTGGTTTTATAGTTATATTTTGCAACAATGGAAAAGGTCGGTTGGGTGAAGCAACAGCGCAACCCAACATAACCAAGAATATCCAATACTGCTCGGTTAAGAAAATTCTATAGAACGATAAACCTTGTAGAGACGCGATTAATCGCGTCTCTACGTACCCGAAATCAACGCAAAAAATCCTTAACCGAGCAGTATTGCAACAATATCTAGCTTCATATTTCAATTTGAGTAGAAGCATCCCCAACAGATGAACTATCATTCTTAGCCAAAAACTTTGTACTAATCCAAAAAGTTAGGATATGTGAAAGCAACCCCATAGGGCCAGCAAATAAACACAGCGCTAACGAGTGAAAAGTCCACACCCCAGTTTTTTGCCCTTCCAAATAAATATACCGACCCACAAACAAGTCCATCACCAAAAAATGAATCCATCCTGTAGCTGCGGCAGTTTCATCGGCAAAAAATCTAGCAATATCCGCTAACTGTGGGTTTGATAAAGCTTGAGCATTTTCTGGTGTAATGCTACTGGCAAATAGATACACATACGTTAACGCTAAAGGAATAAATGGAATATAAGACTCCATTATCTTTTGCGTAACCTTCCACTTTGGCAATAAAATCATCAAAGCCCAAAATGGTAGTACAATTAAATTAGCAACGTTAAAAATTTGAGAAATATTCATAGAGTATTTAAAAAATTTAAACCTAATAATAAAGCAGCAATGCTACTAACCACACAAATCTCACCACTTTCTATTTTACTTAAAACTTCATCAATCGGAATTAACAAAACATCAATTTCTTCTGTAACATCTAAATTTTGCTCGCTCACCTTAACTGCATTCTGTGCTAAAAACAAATGTAGTTGATTTGTATCTTTACTTGGCGCATTATAAAGCGTAGCAATTTTCTTCACATCTTGCGAGCTATACCCAGTTTCTTCTTCTAACTCTCTCAAAGCTGCTGATAAAGGATTTTCATTTTCAGCGTTAAACCCTCCTGCAGGAATTTCTATAAAAAAATCTTCCATAGCGTGCCTATACTGTCTAACAAATATAACTTCTTGATTAGGAGTAATTGCTAAAACAAAAGCAATATCGGGTTTAATATGTACAAAAAAATCATCTATCACTTTCCCATTGGGTAATTCAATTTCATCACGTCTAACTTTACACCAACGATGATTAATAACAGTTTCTGATTGTAAAAGCTTCCATTTTTGAAGTTCTGTCATAAACAATATTAAGAAAATTAAACAAAAGAAATAAAAATCCTTGTACAAAGATATATCATATAATATACCCTCTATGATAGATTTATATTACTCGCGAAAGATGTAAGTACACAAATAACTTTCTAATATTTGTAAAGGTTATTCATTACCAAAATATAAACTATGCAAGAGTCTTATGATGTGGTGATTATCGGCGCCGGACACAACGGGTTGGTGTGCGCTGCGTATTTGCTTAAAGCTGGCTATAGTGTGCTGTTACTCGAAAAGCGTTCTGTACCTGGTGGCGCCGCAACAACAGAGGAATGTATACCAGAGGCGCCTGGGTTTAAATTTAATCTATGTGCTATAGACCACGAGTTTATACATCTTGGACCAGTAGTTCAAGAATTAGAACTCGAAAAATACGGTTTAGAGTATTTGGAGTGCGACCCAGTAGTATTTTGTCCACATCCAGACGGAAAATACTTTTTAGGGCATAAATCAGTCGAAAAAACTTGTGCTGAAATCGGGCGTTACAATGAGCGCGATGCGAAGAAATACGCAGACTTTACAAGTTACTGGCAGCACGCCATTGGTGCAATGATACCAATGTTCAATGCTCCTCCAAAATCAGTTATAGATATATTTGGTAACTATGACATCGCCAAAATTAAAGATTTATTCTCGGTAGTAGGTTCGCCGAATAAAACTTTAGATTTTGTTCGCACCATGCTAACCAGTGCAGAAGATATTCTTAACGAATGGTTCGACGAGGAATTTCTCAAAGCACCATTATCACGACTTGCCGCAGAACTAGGAGCGCCACCTTCACAGAAAAACCTCGCTATCGGTGTAATGATGATGGCAATGCGTCATGACCCAGGTATGGCACGTCCACGCGGTGGTACAGGTGCCTTAGTGCAAGCCTTAGTCAACTTAGTAACAAGCTTAGGCGGTAAAATTTTATGTGACCAACACATCGAAAAAGTGCTAGTCGATGATGGTAAAGCCGTCGGTGTTAGAGCAGCAGGTGGTAACGAATACCGCGCCAAATATGGTGTAATCTCTAATATCGATGCTAAACGAGTATTTCTACAGTTGATGGATGCTAGCGATGTCGATGCTGCTGATAAAAATTTACGAGAGCGCTTAGAACGTCGTATAGTCAATAATAATGAGACAATTCTTAAAATAGACTTAGCAATAGACGAGCCTTTACATTTCCCCAACCACGAACACAAAGACGAATATTTGGTAGGGTCAATATTAATTGCCGACTCAATGATGCATGTTGAAAGGGCACATAGTCTATGTACACTCGGAGAAATTCCCGATGCAGACCCCTCAATGTATGTAGTCATGCCAAGCTTCCGCGACCCATCCTTGGCGCCAAATGGAAAACACACAGTATGGATTGAATTTTTTGCACCATATCAAATAGCAGGTGCCGAGGGAACAGGGTTAAGAGGTACAGGTTGGACTGACGAATTAAAAAACAAAGTTGCTGACAAAGTAGTTGATAAACTAGCGCATTACTCACCCAACTTAAAAAACTCCATCATCGCGCGTCGAGTTGAAAGTCCCGCAGAACTAGGAGAAAGATTAGGCGCCTATAAAGGCAACTACTATCATATAGATATGACCCTAGACCAAATGGTATTCTTCCGTCCATTACCAGAAATAGCCAACTACAAAACACCCATTGACAACCTATTTCTAACAGGTGCAGGAACTCACCCAGGTGGTTCAATATCAGGAATGCCAGGAAGAAACTGCGCGCGAGTATTCCTCCAAACACACCGTCCCATAGCTCAAACACTCAAAGATGCAAGAGATGCCATAGCTTCCACAGTCTCCTCAGTCTTCAAAATAAATTAAATTGTGGTACAGGCATCCTGCCTGTACATACAATTAAAATATAAACGTAACAAACTCCCAAACTTAAAAACGTAACAGTGCCATACAGCGACTTTAAAACCCTTGATAAAGCAATTAACGACTTAAACCTGACTCTTGAGGAAAGTCATGACTTGTTTGCCAACATCAGTCCTATCCAACCATCCCAAAAATTAAAAGACGCTTTAGAAGAAACTTTAGAACTTGCGACTAATATCAGTACAGAGAAAGCAAGGTCTGAATTAATATTAACTCCAGTGCTTTTGGAAATTAGAAGAATTTTCCAAGGTAAAATAGGTTATTTTTCAGGTAACTATTTTAATGTAGATGACAGCAGAGGACTTAATGGTTTGTGTGATTTTATATTGAGCGCATCAGAAAACCAATTATTAATCACTGCCCCAGTTATTACATTGGTTGAAGCCAAAGACAACGACTTAAAACAGGGTTTAGGACAATGTGTTGCTGAAATGTTTGCGGCTCAAATATTTAACGAGCGTAAAGGGCAGATTCAAACAATATATGGCGCCATATCAACTGGTACACTGTGGAAATTTTTAATGCTTCAAGGACAAACTGTAAAAATTGATAGAACAGAATATTTTATTACGCAAATAGATAAAATTATTGGAATTTTAGCTGAACCATTTAAGACAATTTTTTCTAGAAAAGTCTCGGCTTAATTAAACTGTATGGTATAAATTCTCAAAGCTAGAGATGTAACAGCAAGTGTGCAAGCTATAAAATAATAGTTTATAAGCTTTTGTGATTATAGTTTGCACTGGTATATTTAATTCTTGTGGGATGGGCTTTCTCTTACCCCATCCTCCGCCCAACCTCCATCTAGATGCTTCGTTCTTCAGCATGACATGAGGGATGACATGAGGGGGAAAAACGAAAAATAAGTCAAATAGCTGGTTTGTATAACTCGCGAAAGAGTAAAATTATCTACATGCTTCTTAACATCAGTGAATATACCTTATTATTTACTCCTTAACGATGGAAGCATACGATGTTGTAATAATCGGTGCCGGACATAATGCGTTAGTATGCGCCGCCTATCTCCTCAAAGCAGGGTACAGCGTTCTACTGCTTGAAGCGCGCTCTATACCTGGAGGAGGTGCCACAACTGAAGAACTGCTACCAAAAGAGGCGCCTGGTTTTAAATTTAACCCTTGTGCGATTAATCACCTATTTATTTTCTTAGGGCCTGTAATTGAAGAATTAGAATTACGGAAATACGGTTTAGAATATCTAACTTGTGACCCAGTAGCATTTTGCCCGCATCCCGACGGAAAGTACTTTTTAGCACATCAGTCTGTAGAAAAAACATGTGCAGAAATTGCCCGCTTTAGTAAGAGTGATGCCCAAGGGTATGCTGAATATATTGAATTTTGGCAGCGGTTTATTAAAGCAGTAACACCATTTTTTAATACGGCGCCTAAATCAATAGTAGATATTGCAGGTAGCTACGGGTTGACACATCTACAAGATTTTTTGTCTATTTTAGGTGGCCCAGACACAACCCTAGATTTAGTTCGTACCTTGTTGAGTAGTCCTATGGACAATATCAACGAGTATTTTGACTCCGAATTTGTCAAAGCTCCATTAGCAAGACTTTCAGCAGAACTAAGTTCACCACCTTCACAAAAAGCTATGTCATTCGGAGCGATGATGATGGCACTGCGACACAACCCAGGTATGGCACGTCCACGTGGTGGTACAGGCGCCTTGACAAAAGCACTAGTAAATTGCGTTAAAAGTTTAGGGGGAGTAATTTTAACTGACCAAAGACTTGAAAATGTATTAATAGATAATGGTAAAGCTGTCGGTGTGCGAGTAAGTAACGGTAAAGAATACCGTGCCAACAAAGGTGTAATTTCAAGTCTTGATGCCAAACGGTTATTTTTACAGCTAATGGATGGCAGTGATGTTGTTGAACTCTCCTCCTGTTGAAACATGGAGGATTCTTTTTACGATGTTGCTTCGTGGGATAAATCCGCACTCCGCAACGTTTTACGTCTGTATTTTCGGGACAAGTCCCTAAACACGTCGCAACGTTGTGGCAGGTTCAAAGCTACCCTACTGACCTTGGTCAGGACAAGTCCTAACTGTGTCGCTACTTTCTTGGCAATGTTTATTGCTCCGTTGCAATCCGAATTAACAATTAATCCAGATTTTGTCTTATACTGTCCGCGTGGATATCTGATTCCTGAAAACTCGTACTTTTCGGGTTTTTCACCGTATTTCGGCACTAAATCGTTATCAAGAAAAGATGCCTTTGAGGTATAAGCTTCTTCAGTCAGTGTTAAAACAATTCCATATTCTGAACAAAGTTGTTTTAACCGTTCAATTAATCGACCTGTTGGGATTGGAACAAAGTTTTGGTTTCCACGCTTGCCCATGTTAGAACCATTTTTTTGACCTTCATTCCAGCCAATAATGATGTTCCCAATTCCATCATTTAGACAGCGATTAATAATGAATCTAGCTGCTTTATTAATACCATCACGAATCTGGTTATTACGTTTTAGCTGGATACGGTCAAGGTTTGCATCCCAATAAAAGTTCGGTTTACCTTCCTTGTACTTGGCAACGAGTCGGGAATAATTTTGATTAATTGATTTAAGCTTTCTACCATCAATAATAAAACTTTTCCCAAGCGTTGAGACTCCAGTTAACCAATTAGTTCCGCCGTGGTCAAAGCTCCAAGCTTGAGAATAATCAAGATTTGGGTTTTTCTTTACAGGCTCCTTCCCATCATCAATTACCCAATCAATCCATAATTGACCGTAATTAGGACGTATTGTCACTTCTCGAACCTGCTCATGATTTATAAAATCAGGTATTTGAAGTTTAATGTCACAAATTAAGTCTGGTTTACAAGTTTTGCTTACAGATGGTTTCAAATAACCATCTTTATAACTTAAAGCTTGTTTTGGGAATGTAACAGCAGCAAGTCCACCTTTTTTACGGTATCCAGGTAATAAAGGTCTATTTACTTCTCCTTGATAATAAAGTTGAACCAAACTGTTGTAACTAGTAATTGATTCTCCTACAGATTTCAATACCTGTTGTGCTGATTGTGCCGCAAGGGCTTTGTAGTGTTTATTATCCTTTAAAACTTTGTCAAGTTCATTGTAATTAACACTACAGAAATAAATTTTCCACCCCTTCAGCAATTCATCTTCATTCCAATAAGTCGTAAATGCGTCACCCTTTGATTCAAGAAAACTGTAATGAGTTTGTCGGACATAATAAATGGCACAGTTTATCAAACTGTTTGCTTCTTCGCATTGGTAAATCCAGTATTGCTGCTCCATATCATTGAAAGTAGCTTTGACTGGTACAGTTCTAAACAACTAGCATCACCTCCTGTTGTTTAGTATAATGGCTACAATATACAAAAACAACTAAGTTTTATTAAATTATGGCTAAACTCGCACCGACTGATTACGAATACAGACGTACAGAGAATTCCGTATCCTCAATCAATTACCATTTTGTGTTTGTGCCAAAAAGACGCAGACCGGTGTTGGTAAAGGATGTGGCTCGCAGGTTGCAGGAAATAATATTTGGACTAGTCACAGAACATAACTGGAAATTAATTGCATTAGAGATAATGCCAGACCATGTTCACTTCTTTATAAATGCTCCTACTGATGAAGCTCCATCTCAAATTGCAAAGTGGGTAAAGGCACGAGCTGCAAGCATGTTAAGAAAAGAATTTCCAGAGCTTAAAAAGTTACCAAACTTGTGGACTCCCACATACTTTGTTGCGACCACTGGACAAGTAAGTACTGAAGTTGTAAAGAAATACATAGAAAATCAAAGAGGGAAATAATACAACAGGTTAAAACAATAACGCGTCGAACTTCATCCCCAGTTTAAAAACATGGGGTTCTCGTTCTCCCTCTCTTTTTTGATAGGTAATTATTAGTGCCCATAAAGGTAACTTCTTACTTTATGCATAATCTCAGGTCATACTTACTACTGATGAAAATATTTGTAAAACCTGTTCAAATGTATAAAGCGTAGCTAAATTGTACGATTATGACTCAGCAGGTTTTAATTCTCGGTGGACGAGGAAGGATTGGTAGTAAAGTTGCTTTGGATATTGTCGATCATACTGAGGCGGAGGTAACTATTACTGGGCGTAGTCCTGCTACGAAACCATTGGATGGGCGCCTGCAATTTTTACTATTAGATTTAGCTGAAGATGATAAGCTACGCGCAGCTATATCTAATTCAAATATTGTTGTTCACTGTGCTGGTCCATTTCACTATCGCGATGCGAAAGTTCTTAAATACTGTATTGAGCATGGTGTAAATTATCTTGATGTTAGTGACCATCGCTCTTTTACTATTAAAGCTTTAAAATATCACAAAGATGCTGTAGCAGCAGGTGTAACCGCTATTGTTAATACTGGTATATTCCCTGGTATATCCAACAGTATGGTGCGCCATAACATCGAACAATTTGATACAGCAGAAACAATTCATTTGAGCTATTTAGTTGCTGGTTCGGGTGGCGCCGGCATAACCGTAATGCGAACAACTTTTTTAGGTTTGCAAAATCCTTTCGATGCTTGGATTGATGGACAATGGCAAGTCGTTAAGCCTTATAGTCAGCGTGAAGCTGTCGAATTTCCAAAGCCATACGGACGTAGTGGGGTGTACTGGTTCGATATGCCAGAAACTTTTACTCTACCTAAAGCTTTTCCTACCATCAAAAATGTAATTACTAAGTTTGGCTCGGTTCCTGACTTTTATAACCACTTAACTTGGATAGCTGCCAATATTTTTCCTAAGTCCTGGATACAAAGCAAGTTTGGTGTTGAGTTTCTATCGAATGTTAGCCACAAAATGACTGATGTTACCGATAACTTTAGTGGTATCGGTGTTGCAGTACGTTCGGAAGTTAGCGGTATCAAAGACGGAAAAAATGCTACTTATTGCTCAACTTTAGTACATAACAACACCGCAATCGCATCAGGCGCCGGAACTGGCAGCATTGCTCAGTTATTGCTTGACGGGTATAGCAAACCTGGTGTTTACCCAGTCGAAGAAGCATTACCGACATCTTTATTTGAACAAACAATGCACAGTCGAAAAATTAATATTGATTATAATTGGCTACCATAATTGTGGTACATGCATACAAAATGTACATTTCTAATGTGAATTTCATAAGTTTTACTTATATAAATATTTATTACCAAATTACTGATTTGATTAAAATTAAATTTGAATAATTTTTGGTGATTTACCAAAAATATTAATCTTATATGTATAGATTATCACATGTAACTCATTTTAGTAATAAAACTTTATGTATATTGTAAAGTTAATCATTAAAGAGCTTAAGAAAAGCTAAAATTGTAAGAATTACAACTGATTTCACGCTATAAGAGTATTTGATGATAATAAACTTTTTTGGTTGTTATGTTGTAAATGCCTATTTGTGCGTAACTGTGTGAGTCCTAACTTTGATAATTCATAGTACACTTTGTTTACAGCAAATAGCTTAATTGCGAGGATAAATTATTAAAACGCAACAACCTGATAAGTGATTCGAGCCTATTTGAATTAATTAGTAATGCGTGCTCTTGAGAAAAACTAGTTTATTCGGCAAGTAAAGCAGGCTAGTTTTACCTTTTAATTACTTTTTATTATGTTGAATTAATTGATATGCAGTGTAAATGCTGTACTGAGTATAATGTTGTGGCAAACAGTAGTTGTGATTATGAATCAACCTTAGATCGATCTAAAGTGTTGATTTTAGTCATTGATAACGATGAAGATAATTTGGAATTGACATCTAAGCTAATTAGTTATTATGGCTTTCAAGTTATGACAGCCACAAATAGTCTAAAAGGTTTGGAGCTTTTTAAAAAATACCAGCCAGCAA
Organism: Calothrix sp. PCC 7103; assembly: GCF_000331305.1. Taxonomy (GTDB): domain Bacteria; phylum Cyanobacteriota; class Cyanobacteriia; order Cyanobacteriales; family Nostocaceae; genus Dulcicalothrix. The sequence goes on from NZ_KB217478.1 coordinate 6,125,970, forward strand.
TTGTAGTCTCAGAGCTAATGCTCCCCGATGTTGATGGCATTGGTTTTGCTACATGTATAAGAGCAGGCGCCAACGAAACTCCTATAATTGCTTTAACTACTTTACCAAGTCATTTATTTTACGAACAAACTTTGAAGGCTGGTTTTAATGCCTATATTGAGAAACCATTTGAGTTTGAAACTTTAGAGCATGTACTTACTCGTTGTTTGAATTTATTACCTTCTCTCTCTTGACTTTAGGAATAGATTCGGGGTCACGAATCGATGGTATATTACTTAAGACGGCAATAATGCCAGAGACATCTTTTCTCAAATCGCTGTTTATTAAGATTGTATCTACCCTAGTTCCAAGTATTTCTTCGAGTATTGCTTGTAATAAAGGTTTTATTTCAATATCAAGTTGATCCCGGAGTTGATAGGCAAACTCTGGATGTTGACTCTCTAATAATAAACGCTCAGATGGAGTAATGATTCTTTCGAGAACCATTGCCAGTTTTTCGTCGAAGAACTGGCATGTTATTCTCTCAGGACGGCGCCCAATTTTTTCAAAGTAAAAAGCTTGTAACTTTTGCGAGAGATTTCGTTCAAGTTGTCCGCGCGTTATATCTGATGCAGCCATATGATTTAGGTAAATTATTTGTAATAACTGGAATTAGTGCAAGGAAAAATCAATAGTACTTCCCCTATAATGCTATTTTGATTTACTCAAATTCATCTATCGTAGCCGGCATTTGTTTTTTAGGTTTTTTGACAGCAACATCGCGTTCGTACCAGTTCATTAGTGGCGTAGAGCTTACACCATGTATGATTACAGAAATTACAATAACAGTGTAAGTTATCCAAGCTATTTGTTCGCCAAGTTCATCCTTTAGACCGTTGCCAAAAGCATAAGCAAGGTAATATAGCGAACCAACACCACGAATTCCAAACCACCCCAACAATAACCGCGTGCGTCCATCCATTTTACGATTAGAAGCTGGGGAGCGCATACCAATCGTGCTGACCCAAGTACCTAAAGGTCTTATCAGCAAAAATAGTAATATTGTAACTATCAATGATTGAACAGCATAATTCACCATTGGTTGTACTAATAATATAGTACCCAGTACTAATATAGTACCAATCTCTAATAACTTTTCGATACGCTCAATAAATTCCAACTGTGCTAGTGGTTTTTCAGGATTTCTGTAGCTGCGTTGAACTACTAATCCTGCAACAAACACAGCTAAAAAACCATATCCATTCACAATTTCTGTTAAAGCATAAGTTATTAAAATTGTCCCGAACGCCACAAAATCTTCCATTAAACTATCGGCAGGACGCATACGCTGTATTTTACGGTCAACCCAAACAACAGCTCTGGCAACAATGATACCCATTACAATACCTGCCAATATTGCCCATATTAAATCAACTAAAACCCAGTTTTTTAACCAATTATTCCAATTATTATCTTTGAGTGCATGAATTGCAAAATAAACGAAAGGAAAAGCTAAAGCATCATTTAGACCACCTTCTGATGTCAAACCAAAACGTAATTCATCTCTATCTTTAACATCTGTTAGCTGTACCTCTGATGCTAGTACTGGGTCTGTCGGCGCCAAAATGGCTCCCAATAATATAGCTCCTGCCCAGTCCATTCCCAAAATATACTTACTAACTAAAGCAATTGCAAAAATTGAAATTGGCATCAGTAAAGCAATTAACCTTATTGTTATATTCCATGTTCTTAGTCCTACGGGACGGACAATCTTCAAACCGCAGCTAAAAACAGAAATAATTACAACCAATTCGGTTATTCGTTCTAACACTTCAGCGTTGAATGTTCCTGCTGCACGTAGGTTAATCAGTCCGAAGGCATAAGGCCCAAGAACAATACCTACCACAAGATAGATAAGAGCAAATGAAAGTGGTAAGCGCGAAATCCACCCAGACCCCAATGTTACTGTTAATAGCAGCAACCCAATTACCAGTAGGTCAAGGATATAAATATCGATCATAAATAAAACCAGGGGGATGCGGTGAGGTGAATAATTAATAACCTTTTTGATTAATGTAATTATTGAGACCGCTATTTTAATCGCCACAACAGAGGATTTTTTATAACCTTGCGATAGATTTCTGGCAACGGATACAACGGATGTAACGGATGCAAATTCGATATTTGTCTAATATAACTAGGACTTATGCTCAGAAACCGGGTTTCTACGCATTCATTGTCGCAGACAAATCATTATTTTTATTACAAGATTTTAATGAAGAAACCCGGTTTATAGGATTTTACTAGTAATTTATTTTACAACGATTATAAAAAAATACATTAATTATCCGTTACATCCGTTAATAATCCGTTGCCAATGAGGTTTTTAACCCCTTATACATATAGTTAACTAAATATGGTAAGTTGAAATTATCAAGAATTAATAGTCAAAACGATGGTGGGCGCCAAGTTGATTATTCTGGTTATGGCATAGATGAATATCAATGATACCTTTAGTTATCGCTAATTGATATTTAATCAAACCAAGTGAATAGGTACATAGTTTACTCAAGCTTTTTGATTTGTAATGTGGCTATCTACATTACAAGTTGAGTTATGCAATTCAATCGGTGCATTCAAGGAGCAGCATATGAGTCGTTTGTTGTACGAAAGTTCAGTCTCGTATAAGGGTTATCTCATCATTCCTTTTGTTTTTAATCAAGTGGATGGTAATGATATATACTCGTATAAGCTTTTAGCAGAAATCGGATATCGAAGTCGTTATCACAAAGCTGATAATCCTGCTAAGTCATACGGAACTAATACTGGTAATATCGTTGATATTGCTAAAGGACATCTTGACAATTACTCTGACTTCACTAGTCGAGAAGATGTATTTAAGCATCGTTACACTTTTCGTCATAATCTCATCATTATTTTCAACGAAGCTAATAAATACTTCTATGACCATTATCCCCCTGAAACTTTGAACAATATTGCGGCGCCGAAAGTGTTCACATCTGAAATAGACTGTATCAGTTGGATAAAGCAAGGTATGGACGGGTTGCACGTGCGACGACAAGTCAGGTAATCAAGAGAAACCGGGTTTCGTGAAAGTTTCCCGGTTTCTTCGATTTTTGTTGAATTGTATACATAACTCTGGCGACTACTGAAAATTTTGGTTACAATCCTAGAAACCGAGTTCCTTGTTGAAACCCGGTTTCTTAATTTTTGTGAGAAAAATTCACATATATTATCTTTGAATCAAGTTGATAAACTTGATTGTTATATAGTACTATACAAATATTTAACTATTTATTTATTGGAACAAGGAATTAGTAGCTGTGGAAAATGACTTAAAAGGTTTAGATATAAGTAAAAAAGAATTGCAGCAATTTACAAATTTACCAGTAAATGAAGAGCTTATACTCGTTGTTAATCAATTTAAAAAAGTTGTAAATAATTTTTTTGAAAGAGCTAGAGGTCCAGAAGCTGCTACTGCCTATTTTCTTGGTATATCCTCAGTAGTATTTAGTTATCTAATTTTAGGCGCAGTTGGTAGTCTAATTATGCCTTGGTTACCTGTCCCATCATGGCTTGTAGCTTTATTATTGTTAGGAATTGGTGGCGCCGCTTCTCAATATATTTTATATTTTATCTGGAAACAAAGGAACAAAATTGTACAAGCTAATATTACTCCTTCTTTAAAGATTTTATTGAGTGATGTTGAAAGGTATAATAATGTTATTAAAGCTATATATATTAATGATGAAATCGAAGCTGCGGGCAATGTAGATGTGAGTATTAAAGAGAGACACAAAGTACTTGATGCTTTATCGCTCACACGCGCAGATTTAATTAGAGCATTAAAAACAGAAAGAATTTTGCGTGAGAACAAGAATTTTATTATTGGTAATAGCGAATTATTTGCCAATAATCTACCAACTTTGAGCGCACTCCAAGTTAGTGAACAAGCTACTGAACATGGAAGACTGTTAAACGAGGCATTACAAATTGCTTTAGATGTACAGTTGGAAATGAAGCGTTTGCAAAGCCAAAGCTAGAAACCAGAAACCCGGTTTATTTATTGAGATATTGTAATAATAACAACGATTATGCATAGAAACCGGGTTTCTTTGGAGGTTTCTTAGATTTGGTACATAATGGAAAGTGGATAGGCATGGTCATTTGTCAATGAGTTGGAAAGAAATATCCGGTAATTGGGTTTTAGCGACAAAGCAAAAACCCCTTGGTATCATACATTTTCTAGGTGGCGCCTTCGTTGCGACTGCACCACACCTTACATATCGTTTGCTGTTAGAAGCGTTGGCTGAAAAAGGTTATATCGTAATTGCCACCCCGTTTGTCAATACTTTTGACCACGATGCTATCGCACAGCAAGTACTACTCAACTTTGAGCGTGCTATGATTCGTCTCGAAGAACGAGGTATATTAGGCAATGGCTACCTACCGATATATGGTATCGGACATAGTATGGGTTGCAAGCTGCATTTACTTATTGGCAGTCGCTTTCCAAAAGTTGAGCGTGCTGGAAATATTTTTATTTCCTTCAATAACTACGCTGCACGTGATGCGGTTCCATTTATCGAGCAATTTAACACAGCGTTTACAAATTCACAGCTTACCGTTGAGTTTGTTCCTTCACCAGCACAGACGAATGATTTAGTTCGTGAATACTATAATGTTCGTCGTAATCTATTAGTCAAATTTACGAGCGATACAATAGACCAATCAGTGGGTTTAAGCGAAATATTAAGAGAACGCTTTAATGATATGGTGACGATGCAAATAATTGCTGGAAATCATCTTACACCTTTAGGTCAAGATGTAAAATGGCAACCAGGACGTGACTTTAATCCACTTGATGCTCTGGGACAATGGTTCAAACAAGAAGTATACCGTGACCTAAATCTACTAAAAAGCATTATTCTGTTATGGTTGAATCCTTTATTACCACCAGTTTGAAGCTTGCAGTTAGTAGTTGATAATTTATAATAGTAAATCGCGGCTATCTCTTATGTATCAAATCTTGGTAATCGATGATGACCCTGCGGTGCTAATACTCTTAAAACGAATGTTGGTTAGACAAGGTTATGAGGTCATAGCAGCTAGTAATGGCGCAGAGGGAATTGCAATTGCGAATGCTAATCGACCTGCATTGATTATTTGTGATTGGATGATGCCGGGATTAAGTGGTATAGATGTTTGTCAACATATTAAAGGTTCAAGCGCACTATCAACGACGTTTTTTATTTTGCTAACATCTCTTGATTCGGTTGCTGACCGTGTTAAAGGACTTGATGCAGGCGCTGACGATTATTTATCTAAACCAATTGAGCAAAACGAACTTCAGGCAAGGGTAAGGGCAGGTTTACGACTTCATCAACTTAGTCGCGACTTACGAGAGCAGAAACACAAACTCGAAAACGAACTTACAGAAGCCGCAGAGTATGTTTGTTCGTTATTACCACCACCAATGCTCGAACCATTAGATATTAGCTACCGATTTATTCCTTCACGCCAACTCGGTGGCGATTGTTTTGATTATTACTGGCTAGACCAGGATTCTCTGGGATTATACTTACTCGATGCTGCTGGACACGGACTTAAAGCAACTTTACCATCGATTTCTGTGTTAAATTTGTTACGTTCACGTGCGTTACAAAATTTGAATTACTACCAACCAAGTGAGGTACTTAAAGCGCTAAACGAAACGTTTCAGATGAATTATCAAAACGATAAATATTTTACTATTTGGTATGGTGTATATAATCGAAAACGGCGGCAGTTAATCTATTCGAGCGCAGGTCATCCACCAGGTGTATTAATATCCGGTAACAACCGTAGCTGTGAAGTCCAGTTATTGAGAACTTCAGGAATGCCAGTTGGAATGTTTCCGGATGCAAAATACATTGACGGGTTTTGCAGCATAGCGGAATCCAGCAAGCTATACCTGTTTAGTGATGGTGCGTATGAAATTACCAAAACTGATGGAAAACTATGGGGTCTGGATGCTTTCATCAAAATGCTGGGTGATTTATATCATCCAATTGACACTCGACTCGACGAGATAATCATACATTTGAAGACTTTAAACGCTAAAGATGCCTTCGATGACGATTTATCTATACTGCAAGCTCGATTCGACTAATTAAGCTCTTAACATCATCGATTTTTCAAATTCTTCTTGATTGGCAAAAATCTCGAATACTTTATCCATCCCCGTTAATTCAAATAGTATCCGAATTTGTTCGTTAATTGAGCATAGTACTAATTTACTGTTGGCTGCTCTTAATGTCTTAAAAGCTAGAACTAAGGCGCCAAGACCGGAACTATCCATAAAGGTAACATTTTGAAGGTCAACTAAAACAACATTAGTACCATTTTCGACAATAGCAGCGATTTCTTGGCGAAATGCTTGCGATTTAGTGGCGTCTAAGCTTCCACTTGGTTGAAAAATTTTTACTTCTTGAGTCAACATGTTTAATGAAATTGCTTCTTTTAACTCGATTTTGACAATGATATGTAAATTAATGATAATTCATTTGAAAAAGTGTTGCCAACTTCTTTATTTGCACTATTTTTATATAAATATTTATAAGATTGAAGATTTGCTCATAAATGTAATGCCGCTTACCAACGAGGATTTAACGACACTTTCTGCTTAGATGCACCTGATAATCCGGAGAAAGACAGTTAATGTCGCAATCGTATTTACTTTTTAATGGACAATCATAAATAAGTAGCTGTAAATTTTACAGGTACCCCATAAATGTGTTGCCCTTGTTCATGTCGTCAAATCCTGACTGGTAAGGGATAAAGCACACAGTAGTAGCAAAAACTACCAAGTTAACACATGAGAGATTTTCATCTCTAGTAAAGATTGTTCCCAAATTTTCTGACAAACTAACACAGAGTTTCTAAGGTTTCTACACAGGACTAACCTTTGCTCGGTAAAGCAATTTTTCACCTTGACGGTATCCAACATAGCGAATTTTCACTTTTTGACCAGGTTGTGCCGTACCATCAAGCAACTGGTGTAACTGTGGGTCATAGGATACTTCTTCCCCTACTGATGCAATAGCTTCGACACCCCAGTGTTGCAGTAAACGTTCGAGTGGTTTTTGCACCAAAGGTAAAATATTAACTGCGGGTACTTCCGTGTTTTCCCGACATGTACGCGCTGCTGTCGGAAACTGAACGAGTAGAGATTCTAACACCTGTAAGCTTTCTTGCTGAAATTCCTGCTTTAATATTTCTTTCTGCTGTTCAAACTGCTGTTGTAAAAATGAATACTCGCTTTCTAATTCTATAATTCTTTTTACTAAATCATTTTCATTATTCTTTGTACTTACTTCTAGTTCAGCACTAATTGACTCCGAAAAACCTGTAACCAACTCATCAACACTAACTTTCAAAGCTTGTGAGAGTTTTGCCAGAACAGAAACTCGTATTTCTTTAACTTCACCTCGTCGTAACCGCAAAATTTGCCGCTCCGACACACCAGCATCACGTCCCAACGCTTTCAAAGAAGAAATACCAGCTTGTTTGATTAAATCTTGTAACTGCGGAGTAAAGTCAGACATAGTAGGGTGCGTGGCGCCATAACAATCATACAACGAAGCTAGTAATCTAATAGCGCCACGCACCTTACTTCATAAGTTTACTTGGTAGCCGATGCGTGACGCTACAAGACTTGTAACTACGTTGAATTGTAACTACGTTGAAATTTCTTGGTAGCGTCACGCACCCTACTCTTCTAACAAACTCCGCAACATCCAAGCAGTTTTTTCATGCACTTGCATCCGTTGTGTTAGCAAGTCAGCAGTAGGTTCATCGTTAACTTCTTCAACAGCAGGAAAAATTGAGCGTGCAGTTCTCACTACTGCTTCTTGTCCCTCCACAAGCAAACGAATCATTTCTTTAGCTTTTGGAACTCCTGGTGTTTCCGCAATAGAGCTTAAACGAGCATAATCACTATAAGTCCCAGGCGCCGGAAAACCAAGCGCACGAATACGTTCGGCAATCAAATCAACTGCTAGCGCTAACTCGGTATACTGTGTCTCAAACATTAAATGCAGCGTTTGAAACATTGGTCCCGTTACATTCCAGTGAAAGTTATGTGTCTTAAGATATAACGTGTAAGTGTCCGCCAATAAGCGTGATAATCCTTCAGCGATATTCGCACGCTTTGTCTCATCAATACCGATATTTACTGAATTTACTTGAGTAGCCATACCCTTTTGAATCTCCCTGTTATTTTATAGATTATTTACGCTATGTGCATTTTCAGCACACTACGAGGCGCCTTACGAACTCTAGCAAGGATTGTCTCTTTTCCTAGACGTTGACACGCTTCGTAACGATGACATCCTGAAAAACCATAGTACTCCCCATCAACTTCTAGCACGTCTATTGGCTCAAGCTGCCCAATTTCTGCTATCGATACCATTAAGGATTTTACTTTCTCTTGGTCGTTCACACGCGGCAACGGGCGCCGAATTTGATTTAAGGGTATCTCTTGGACTTTTACCATGATATTTTTACCAACTAACTGTATTTTTGTTCCTGCTCATGCGTCCTTAAATAAATCATACTCATTATGACTTCACTTTGCAACTAATTGGGGAAAAAATCGAAGAAAGTTGTAATGTAATAATTTAGACGTTTGATGCTACAAAGTTACTACAATTACAATATGAATGCATTGGGTGCTTCTAAGTTTTGGCAAAGCGAAAAAAAGCGGTTTCCTATGAAGAGCATATGCGGGCGTATGTACTACACGACGCTGACTGTGTTTTGCCTGTTGGGATTAACAGGTGCATCAGCGAGTACAAAAGGTGATAAAACAGATGTTGATTTGAAGATTGGGATTGTGCAGCGGTTTGGTGATAGTCCAAAAGATTTGTTACAGCTTGAACCAACTAAGGGGGATAAGCTGCTATTGAGTTTTCGGACGAGTAACGGTCAACAAACTGTTAGTACCGATAAACCTGTGCGATTAGAAATTGCGATGCAGCCACCAGCAAAACCTAGCATTAATGAGCGAGTTGTTTTGGGGGTTTTTCGGACTTTTGAGACAGCAGAGGATAATGCCAATAGATGGCGCGAGTTAGGTATTCAGGTAGAAATAGCCCAGCCAGACCGTTGGCAGGTATGGGCTTCTCGCAAAGTATATAGTACTCCGCTGTTGCGACGGTTATTATTACAGAGCTTACAAGCAAGCGGTAGAAAGACTCCATTCATTGATACTGAAGTCATTAAACAGGCGCCAGTTGTAAGTTGGACAGTGGGAGACAAGCGTTATAACGTCAATTCGTTGGCTATCGATAGTCAAAAAAGCCTGGTTTTGGTAAACCAAGGTAAAAAACTTGACGTTCACGTTCACGTTCACGAAGTGTCGCGAAGCGAAGTGTCGCGTTCACGCAGTGTTCCGCAGGAAAGCGAAGTGTCTGCGAAGGAGAATAAAGACGCAAAAACTCCAAATAATCAACAAAAAAAGGATACTCTTAATCCAAACAAAGCACGGTTATTCCCTGGTAATTTACAGGTACAACCAAATGCTTATGGAACTTACACGCTTGTAAATAACGTTCCATTAGAAACATATTTACGTGGAGTAGTACCTTACGAAATTGGTAATAACGCCCCAATGGCAGCACTCGAAGCACAAGCAATCATTGCTCGAACATACGCATTGCGGAATATACGTAGATTTGCCGCCGATAATTATCAACTCTGTGCTGATACACACTGTCAAGTTTATTTTGGTTTAAAAGATGTTTCAGCTAGTACAGACAAAGCTATCGCCAGTACAAAAGGGATGGTAGTAACGTATAAAAATCAATTAGTAGATGCGTTGTATTCAGCTAGCACAGGAGGCGTAACAGCTTCATTTTCTGATGTTTGGAATGGAGACGACCGTTCGTACTTGCGACCCATATTAGATGCACCGAACAATATATGGAACTTGACGGGGCAATCGCTGCGTGAGGAAAATAATTTGAAAGCGTTTGTCAATAAAAAAGAAGGGTTCAATGAAACTGGTTGGGACTTATTCCGTTGGAGGAGAGAGTCGCGCATTGAGGATATAACTAAGAGTTTGCAGAAATTTTTGGCAGTTAAAAAGAGTCCATTTGCCAAGCTTAAGGAAGTTCGGGAAATGAAAGTTGTCGAGCGTAGTGATAGTGGACGGATTTTGAAATTAGAGATAAAAACCGATATTGGTTCGTTTCACTTGACTAAAGACGAAGTTCGTAGTGCATTTGCGGCGCCAATAAGTACACTATTCTACTTAGAGCCACTCAACAAAGGTGGGTCAGACTTGTGGGGATATGCTTTTGTTGGTGGAGGAATGGGACATGGAGTGGGTTTGAGTCAAGTTGGAGCGCAAAATTTAGCTAAACTTGGCAGATCCAGTGCTGATATTCTTCAGTTTTATTACCCAGGCACAAAACTTCAAGTTCTTGACGACAAAATCAAAAAATAGCTGTACTGTGTCGTTCCATCTCTGACACTTTGGCGCCAATAAAAAACAAGCAAAAAAAGGGAAAAATGTTTCCCTTTTATGCTATTCATATTTTTCTACTTAATATTCGCGTTTTTATTAGTAGAGTTCTTCTTCCTTGTGGGTTTCGATGGTGCAATCAGATGTTGGATAAGCAACACAAGTTAATACATATCCACCTTCCATTTGGTCGTCATCTAAAAAGGACTGGTCAGACTGGTCTACAGTACCAGCGGTAATTTTACCAGCACAAGTGGAGCAAGCACCAGCACGGCAGGAGTAAGGTAGGTCAAGACCAGCTTCTTCAGCAGCGTCTAAAATATAAGTATCATCTGCACAATCAATGGTAGTTGTACCTTCTTCGCCAACAAGTGTTACTTTGTAGGTTGCCATTTTCGTAATCCTCTCTTTTGCAAACGGGCGGTATAAATTCTCGCAAGTCAATAGCGGCGACCTATCATATAAGATTAGCCGTCGTTTTTTATTTACTTCATTCTGATACTACGAGAAAAACAACACTATGTAACCGGAAATTTGACGCGATTAGTAATGAAATTTAGTTACTTCTGACCGATAAGTTTTGTTTATATTATTTACTGATACAAAGTAAAATCATCAAGTAAATTTATACTCAAGTGATAAATTCATCAAAATTATTGGCGTAGTAGTAATGTACGATTTAGGACAGAATCTAACTAAGCGTATAAATGTCGGCTTAGTTGGTACGGGATATGCGGCAAAGCTACGGGCAGAAGCATTGCTGCAAGATGAAAGAGCAAATTTAGTAGCAGTTGCAGGCGCCGAAAACGCGCGTAACGAAGCATTCGCAGCATCTTATCAAGCGTCAGCAATAGACTCATGGCAGCAACTGGTAGAGTCAACGGGTATAGATTTAATTATTGTATCGACGATAAACAGTGAGCATAGCGCAATAGTTCGTGCAGCTTTGGAGTCAGGAAAGCATGTTGTAGTTGAATACCCTTTAGCACTCAATGCGATTGAAGCTCTTGAACTTATAGCTTTAGCTAAAGACAAAAATTTATTACTTCACGTTGAACACATAGAACTTCTGGGTGGTTTACATCAAGCCATTAAACAACACATATCAGAAGTTGGGCAGGTATTCTATGTTCGTTATAACACTATCAAACCCCAGCATCCTGCCCCACGCAAATGGACTTATAACCATGATTTGTTTGGGTTTCCGCTTATGGGTGCCTTATCTAGGCTACATCGTTTTACTGATTTATTTGGTAAAGTTTTAACGGTAAACTGTCACCAGCGCTTCTGGCAAATTGAAGATGATTATTTCCAAGGTTGTTTTTGTGTTGCCCAACTTTCGTTTGAAAGCGGACTATTAGGACAAGTTATTTACGCCAAAGGTGAAACTCTTTGGCAAAACGAACGTAAATTTGAAATTCACGGTGAACACGGGGGCATAATCTTTAACGAAAATACTGGTCAAATGGTACGTCGTGACGGAACAGTACCTATTGAAACAATTAACCGTAAGGGATTATTTACAAAAGATACAAGTATGGTATTAGACCACCTCTTGACAGGTGCCGAACTTTATGTTAGTTCAGAACAAAGTTTATATACCATGAAAGTTGCCGATGCAGCTTTGCGTTCAGCACAAACAGGTTTAACAATGGTTGTTGATTGAATATCTCAGAGAAACCTGGTTTCTTCAAAAAACCAGGTTTCTTAATTTCTTTCATTTCTTACGAGCATTAGTAACAACCAGTTCAAATTCCCAACCTGGTATTTCTTTAACACATTCACTAATTTTAAGCAAAGAAAGTGAACCATTAAGACTCAAACTTTCGCGTGAACGTACATTAGCAGCAACTACTTTCTCACCATTTTTAGCTATCAAATCAAGCGAACAATCTGCTAATTTAGGTGGTAATTTATCAGCAGAAGGGTAGATGCAAACTGAGTAACCTTGTTCACGGTACTCGCGTGCTAGTTTTAACACTCGTTTGTGTTCAAGATTATTTTGATGATCAGAAGTATTCATACGAGTATAAAAATTTTCACTTGCTATATGGTATTGTAACAGCACTTAAAAAATAGCTTCGTATGAACTAATACATCCTAATTTTCGTTTAAGCGGCTAAATCTTTGGGGTCAGGCGCCAAATCAATCACAATATGCAAAAATTCTTGACCATGACAAAATGCTCCCGCAAGAACAGCAGATAAACCGCGAATGCGAAAAGAACCATTAAGATTACGTCTTCTGCTCACAAAATCTGTGATTTGGTAATCATCTACATAAATAATTCCATTCAACGCATCCCTTACTGGCTTAACAATATTATCGCTGTCTGGAACCGCTGACTCATCTCCATAAGGAGCATCATAATAGTGAGTAATTGTTACTTGTATATAATCCCCCAAAGGCGCCTGACTACCCCAAAGACCAAGAGATGCCGAACGAACCTTCTGTTTCCAAGTTTGTAAACGTTTACGTTCTTTTGTTTGATAAGAAACTGGTTTACCAATGACAACAAATTCAAATGGTAGCATTGGGTTCTTTAAGTACTTTGTAATAAAAGTGACACTTTACCATACGTCTATACTTAAAGATTAACATATTTCTGATAGTCATTATAAAAAAGCGCAAGTATTAAAAAGAGAAAATACTAAAAGCTACAAATTTTATAAATTATCTAATATTATCTAAAAAAATATTTTAAAACTATTTAAAAATGTCATGAGTTTTACAGTAAAGTGTTTTTTATGTCATCCTAAACGCATTAAAGTATTTTATGTCATGCTGAACGGAGTGAAGCATCTAATGTATAAGTACGAAGCTTAGATTCTTAGCTACGCTCAGAATGACAATTGTTACGCGGCTAATGACAATTAAGGTAAACGAATATCAATAACAGTGGCATTAAAATTGTAATTAAAACCCTCTAATTCAAAAGGCATACCGATTTTAACTTTACTATTACCAAGTACAGGACCACCGTCGGTTAAATTAGCTTTACCCTCTAGGGTTAAAAGCATATCGGTGCTAAAGTTATTTTTTCTTGGGTCGGGTAATTCTTTAAGTGAGCCATCAGGTTGGGGAACGCTGAGAGTCCGAGGTAGTTCCTGTACGGACTTAATGGCAATTTCTCCATAGGGTTGGTTACGGATAATGACTTTAGTTTTGCCACCTTTACGAAAATCTTTCTCAACTAAGCGCTGTGGGTCGCGGACATTTAACCCTCGCACAACCAAGTCAACTTCGATAGGTACAGTTTTGCTGTTGACTTGGGCAACCGAACCTGTAGTGCCTGGAAAGAAAAATATACTAATAACCACTAATAAGATAACGAAGACAGCGCCGACATCAAGAAGGTTGAATTTGCCGAACAAGCGGCCTTTAGAATCTAAAATAGCCATAAAAAAATTCCTTTGAGAACGAGTAATCGATAATCGTGCGACACGGTGGATATTCAGTTCTATTAAGTCATGCGAAAGTGTATCACAAGAAACCGGGTTTCTTTGAGTAATGTTAAACTCTATAGCCTGCGTTTCGTCAAGCTCATTAAGATACGAGCGCGAATATTCTTCCGGCTCGGTAGTAGCAACATACGTATCGTGTTGGCTAAAGTATGTGTAATAGGGTCTTTGATGCAACTTATTGGCTCAAGAAGCCGTCATATACCCTTACGTTCTATCAAAACACATCTAAGCCCGGAAGGTTATCGAGGTAATTTTTGGATGAATTGGCAATACAATTCTCGCAATTTCTTTTCTGTAAGGCGCCGCTTTATATACCCGCTAATCTCAGTAGCAGTCGCTTTGTCACTGTTTTTGGGTACGGGCAAACCATCCCAAGCGCTGGACTTTCTACCACTGTTAATTCGCGGTGTACAAGTATTCCAGCTATCTAATATATCATCTCAGCAAGAGTTTCAACTGGGTCAACAAATGAACCAGCAAATTCTAGGTGGTGAAGTTCGGCTTTCTCGTAATTCAGAAATAAATCGTTACGTTCAAAACATCGGTCAGCGTCTTGTTCCGTTTACTGACCGTCCAAATCTTAAATACACATTCCAAGTAGTTGATGAAGATAGTATTAATGCCTTTGCGACTACAGGAGGTTTTGTTTATGTTCACACAGGTTTGATTAAAGCAGCAGATAACGAAGCTGAATTAGCAAGCGTTATCGCGCATGAAATTGGACATATTGGTGGTAAACACCTACTTAGTCAAATGCGACAACAAGCCATTGCCAGTGGTATTGCAACCGCAGCAGGTGTAGACCGTAATCAAATTGTTGGCTTGGGTGTAAATCTTGCCCTTAATCTTCCTCGCAGTCGTCAAGATGAATTTGATGCTGATAGACGAGGTTTAAGAACTTTAGGTCGTGCGGGTTATGCTCAGTCCGCGATGGTTTCGTTTATGCAAAAACTCCAAAAAAACTCAAGAGGTTCAACTCCAGCTTTTTTGAGTACTCACCCTGGAGCTGGAGACCGTGTTCGCACTCTTGAGAAACTGATTAGGGCACAACCAACGAATGGTAATGTTGGGTTAGATACAGCTACATATCGAGCTAATACTCGCTCGTTACGATAATTGGTAAAAATCTAATCAAAATCTAACTATTAAGCTCGGCGTTTTGACGGATGAGCGTATCTCATGTCGTTAGGATTGACATGCACGACTAATTCTTCCATCGGTAAAACCCGCTTTATTTTCTTGAGTACATTAACTTGATATGCTATGCCGTTGGTGATGTCTAAGCCAGTTAACCAACCACTACGAGGATGATACGCGCCTGTGTCAATATCAAGCCAGCCTCTACCCTGAGCCAATTGACCAGGCGCCACACCGGGCATAGTAAAAGTAATAGTATGACCAATAATAATTAGCTTGTCAGGGAAATAAGGCTTTTGAATACTGTGAAATTCATCACGTATCCAACATAGCTGTTCACCAGTTTGATTTTCTAAAGGCATAGAAGGGTCAACACCAGCATGAACAAGCAAAACATCTCCTAGATCTATATGTGTAGGCAAGCTAGAAAACCACTCTACATGCTCATAAGGCACAATCCCTTGCTCGTAAGAAGCTACCGTGGCTTGACCTCCACTGTATAACCACGCTTGTACAACTGGCGCCGGATTACGTCCTTGTGTCAAGATATTAATCAGCATTTGCTCGTGGTTGCCAAGCAAACATTGGTACTCATTTTCCATTACAAAAGACACAACCTCAGCACTTTGAGGACCTCGGTCAATTAAATCTCCAAGAAAATAAATTGAGTCAGCAGAAGTTGGAGAAATAGCATCCATTAGCGTCATCAGTCCCTTATAGTGACCGTGAACATCCCCAATCACAATTCGACGGTGGCTTTCGGCGCTCATCAGTTTTAACTTTTTAATACTTATCAACAAATATTTTTTGTCTATCTAATTATCTTGGCTACACCCTTTGTGAGTGATTTTCAGGAAAAAACAGTAAAAATTACTGCATGTCTCTTCAACCGTACTCAACCATTAACTCTAATCGCTTACCTCAAAGAGTATAGTTGAGATAACCAGTAATTTCTAGTATGACTCAAACACAAAGCTTAAACATCTCTAGTATAATTTAAACCTGCACACTAGGATTGCTGTATTATTTAGTACATTTAATGTCGCTACGCAAAAGAAACCCGGTTTCTCAGTTTCCATGAAAACAACGTATGGAGTTTTAGCCATGTCAGAAATTACCATAGAAGTAAGTTCTCGAATATGCCAACATATGAACGACGACCACAGCAACGCTGTACTTCTATATGCTCAAGCTTTTGGTGGTGTCAAAGAAGCGCAAGCTGCTCAAATGCAAGCAATAGATGCCACAGGAATGGATATTAACGCTCAAGTTAACGGCGATAATGTACCTGTACGTATAAATTTTAACCATGTTCTTCAAGATTCTGAAGATGCTCACCAAACGTTAATTACAATGGTAAAGCAAGCGCGTCAAAGTTAGTGGTCTATGTCACAAGTAGGTTGGGCACTGCCCACCCTAGAATTTATATAACTCCCACTCCAGAGCAATATTTTATTTTTTCTTTTATCTAAAATCTCAAACTTAAAATTAATGGACAGACGTTATTTTTTAATTGGCACTGGTGTAATATCCTCGCAGTTACTCATAGGATGTTCTGATAATAAGACTAGATTAACTGTAGAGTTATTAAAAAATTCACTACCTGCTCAGGTAGTTGATGAATTTCGTCGGACTTTAAAATCGAATACAGATATTAATATTGCGCTGGTCGAGCAATTTCAAGATGTGTTTAATAAGCTTGAAACTTGGCAAAAACCTACTCAAGCAAAAAACGATTCATTTGGATGGTTTCGGCGCCTATCGTTTGGTAATTCAGGTAATGAGAATCAAATTTCGACTGATTTAGTTAGTTTAGGTGATTATTGGCTAAGAGCCGCAATAGAAAAGAAATTAATTCAACCGATAGATGTAAGTAAAGTTCAACAGTGGTCAGTTTTGCCAAAACAATATAAAGAACTAGTCACGCGCAACGATAAAGGATTTGTAGACCCACAGGGTAAAATTTGGGGCGCCCCTTACCGTTGGGGAAATACAGTTATTGTTTACCGTCGCGATAAATTTGAGGAAAAAAAGTGGGCGCCAATCAAAGACTGGGCTGATTTATGGCGCCCAGAATTACGAGACCGAATTTCATTATTAAATCATCCACGTGAAGTTATTGGTTTAGTTTTAAAAAGATTGAATAAATCCTATAATGAAACGGATTTAAAATCTGTCATCGAATTACAAAGTGAATTAAACAAGTTAAACCAACAAGTTAAATTTTACGGTTCGACTCAATATATAGAACCTTTATTAATGGGTGACACATTAGCCGCAGTTGGTTGGTCACAAGATATATTACCAGCCCTTGCTAACTATCGAGACCTTGCAGTGACTGTACCGCAGTCTGGCACAGCTCAATCAGTAGACTTATGGGTTAGTCCCAGTGGACGCCAAAGCCAGCAAGGACTTTTAACACAATGGATAAATTTCTTGTGGCAACCAAAAATAGCTAGACAAATAGCAACACGTACTCGAAGTCACTCACCAATACCTATAAAAATAGAAACATCAGAAATCCCAAAAGCATTGCGTAACTCGTTAATAATAAGCCAAAATATCCTCGATAAAAGTGAATTTATGCTTCCTTTACCAGTCGAAGTAGAACAGCAGTATATTAATTTATTTGAGATAATGAAAAATTCTTAAAATTATTATTAATTAATCATTCATTAGACAGGTGTTGAGGGACGTATCCGAAAACGGTTCTGATTATTCATGTTAATTCGACAATTTGCAGGAGTTGCCGTAAAATTACAAGTGTAAGTCCCAAGAAGTTCTTGCTGATAATTAAAAACTCGAACATTATAACCGTGACTGCGTGCATCATAACCTAAACGATTTATAAACTGGTAGCGTTCAAGATAATCGAGAACACTCCAAACTTGCTGATTCACAATTAAATCAACACGTGCAGAAATTTGCGTAGTTGCAGGGTAAGCTATCCAATTATCAAGTAATTTAGTCTCCGAATTTTCTTTTGCCCACCACAAACTAGGAACTGTTGATTTATCTTGATTAAATGTATTAGCTGTAGTGACACCGACAGGGTTTTTCAGCATATTTAAATCTAAAGGTAAATTTGAAGGCTTGACGACTGCTAATGTTTGTGCATGGACAGGTTGATGTAAGTAATTGGGAATAGAACTTAATACAATACCAGTAAAAGTAGCTACAGATAATTTAAAAAATGCAACACTAAAGTTACTCATCGACTGCATAATTTGTTCAGCTTAAAATTTTTCTATATAGATTTACAATCAAATCGCCTCAAAACAGGGCTTTCTTCCATGAATTTTCAACCCCAATGTGACACCGACGAGGCGCCTGTGCTACAAGTACTAGTCCCCAACTATAAATCATAGGTTCCCAAACGGATTCTCGTGGGCATCTGATAAAATTAAAATCGAAGTAAAAGTTTTGTAAAGGAGTATTAAGAAATGGGCAGCGAATTATTTGCAGCAGCAATATTACCCTTCGGTTTGATTTTCTTAGGTTGGGGTCTTGGTCAAGCACTGCTAAAAATCCAAGGAGCAGAAGAAGAGTAGAGTGCTGAGTAGAAAGTGCTGAGTGCTGAGTGGGATATGGGTAACAACGAGCGCACTTACCACTCACCATTCATTACTCATAACTCAGCACTCAGCACTAAACACTCAGCATTATAATTGGTCAAAAAAGTTGCCATTTTATGTTAAAGCCCTTACATTCTGATAAGATTCTATTAATAAAGCTTAAAGTTTCG
Source organism: Calothrix sp. PCC 7103 (assembly GCF_000331305.1). Taxonomy (GTDB): domain Bacteria; phylum Cyanobacteriota; class Cyanobacteriia; order Cyanobacteriales; family Nostocaceae; genus Dulcicalothrix. The sequence goes on from NZ_KB217478.1 coordinate 6,144,823, forward strand.
TAACAAAACCCTGATGACATTACTAATCGTCGGTGCCACTGGCACCTTGGGAAGACAAGTGGCTCGTCGTGCTATCGATGAGGGGTATAAGGTGCGCTGTCTAGTCAGAAGTGCAAAAAGAGCGGCATTTCTTAGAGAATGGGGCGCCGAGTTAGTGGGGGGAGATTTATGCTACCCTGAGACCGTACAACGTGCCTTAGAAGGTGTGACCGCTGTAATTGATGCTGCAACTGCCCGTCCAACTGACTCGTTAAGTATCAAGCAAATTGACTGGGATAGCAAAGTCGCATTAATTCAAGCAGCGAACTTAGCTGGTGTAGAAAGATTTATTACATTTTCGATTTTAAACGCCGATAAATACCCAGATGTACCGCTAATGGAAATTAAGCGGTGTACAGAATTATATTTAGCTGAGTCTGGTTTAAACTATACGGTGCTGCAACTTGCTGGCTTTATGCAAGGTTTAATCGGTCAGTATGGAATACCTATTTTAGAAGGTCAACCGGTTTGGGTAACAGGAGCGTCATCACCTGTTGCTTATATGGATACACAAGATATTGCTAAATTCGCAGTCCGCGCTCTACAACTTCCAGAAACTTCTAAGAAAACATTTCCGGTAGTTGGAACTCGTGCATGGAGTGCAGAAGAAATTATTAGTGTATGTGAACGTCTTTCTGGTAAAAGTGCCCGTGTTACCCGAATGCCAATAAATCTTTTACGTACAGTTCGTGGCAGCTTGCGGTTTTTCCAGTGGGGATGGAATGTTTCTGACCGTTTAGCATTTACAGAAGTACTTGCTAGTGGTAAGCCTCTTGATGCTTCAATGGATGAAGTCTATAAAGTCTTCGGATTTGACGTAAGTGAGACCACAACCCTAGAAAGCTATTTCCAAGAATACTTTAACCGAATTATGAAGAAGCTTAAAGAGCTTGATTACGAGAAAAATAAATCTAAGAATAAAAAACAGCAACCAAAACGAACACCATTTAAAAAAGCTAATACACAATAATTCGCAGTTCGCAATGTCCCGAAGGGAAATTACGAATTGTAGATGACTTTTTGCTCAAAAATGTGCAACGATTAACATAATAAAAAGCGTCTTGTGAAAAGTTTGGATATTTGAGTGTGCCCAAAGCAGGCATTATTTACAACGACATTAAGCCGATAGCAGAACGTGTTGCTATCGAGGTTAAAGACAAACTGACCGCTGCTGGTTGGGAGGTTCAACTTGCAACTGGTGTAGGTGGAATGTTGGGCTATGCGACTCCCGACAGTCCTGTTTGTCATACCCCTATTTCCGGTCTTATACCCCCTGGTTTTGACTCTGAAATGAAGTTTGTGGTGGTTTTGGGGGGAGATGGAACGGTATTGGCGGCATCACGGCAGGTTGCCCCTTGTGGTATTCCGCTGTTAGCCGTCAATACTGGTCATATGGGCTTTCTCACTGAAACTTACCTTAATAAGTTGCCTCAAGCTATAGATACTGTGCTTGCAGGTGATTATGATATTGAAGAACGAACAATGCTCACGGTCAAGGTTTTTCGCAAAGAAAATGTTGTTTGGGAAGCACTTTGCCTAAATGAAATGGTCTTACATCGAGAACCTCTAACTTCGATGTGTCATTTTGAGATTGTTGTTGGGCGCCATGCTCCGGTAGATATTGCTGCTGATGGGGTAATTGTTTCTACTCCTACAGGTTCTACAGCATATTCTTTAAGCGCTGGTGGCCCCGTTATTATACCAAGTGTACCTGTACTACAATTAGTCCCAATTTGTCCACACTCGCTGGCATCAAGAGCATTAGTTTTCCCAAATACTGACCCGGTAAATATTTACCCAGTAAATACACCGCGTTTAGTAATGGTCGTTGATGGAAACGCTGGTTTTTATGTTCTGCCAGAGGACAGGGTTTATTTAGAGCGTTCAGAATATGGCGCCAAGTTTATTCGCCTACAAAGACACGAGTTTTTCCGAATTTTGCGAGAAAAGCTAGGTTGGGGACTACCCCACATAGCTAAACCAACTTCGGTAGAGTTACCTTAATAGGCGCCAGTTGTAGCCTGGGGCTAAAACCCCAGGAACAGTTTTATAATCATTTTTATTTGTTGCCTCTTTTAATCAAAAATTAAAATAAGATATAAAATTTATCAAAATACCGAATGGAATCGTGGATACTTATACGTACTCCCACGTATAATTGTATGTCTCAAAATTGATTCAATTGTTTAATTTATCAACATCGAACTTATAGCTGATAACTCCTAACTCCTAACTTTATAAATATGACGCTTGCTCACAATCCTTGTGTTTTAGTGATTGAAAGCGATGAAAGCTTGGCAAATCAACTTTCGTGTGATTTAAAAGAAGCTGGTTATGAACCACTTGTCGCGCATGATGCTGGATGCGGGTTACGATATAGTCGTGAACGTGAACCAGCTTTAATTGTTGTTGACCGGATGCTTTCAGGTGAATCTGGACTTTCGCTATGTAAAAGTATTCGTGGTTCTGGTAATCGCTCACCAATGCTGATACTAATGGCACGTGATACCGTTGATGACCGTGTTGCTTGTCTTGAGGCAGGTGCTGATGATTACTTTTTAAAACCTTATCGCTCTGAAGATTTTTTAAATTTAATTCGTCTGTACTTAAAACCAGATGTAGATACTACTGAACAGCTACGCTTTGGTGACTTAGTGCTTGACATCGCAACTCGTCGCGCTATGTATAGTGGACGCAATATTGATTTGACGATGAAAGAATTTGAACTTTTGAAGTTTTTGATGGAGCATCCCCGTGAAGTCTTAACGCGCGAGCAAATTCTTGAAAATGTTTGGGGCTACGATTTTATGGGTGAGTCTAATGTTATAGAAGTTTATATCCGCTATTTGCGTCTCAAAATTGAGGATGAAGGTCAAAAGCGCTTAATCCAAACTGTGCGTGGTGTTGGTTACGTGTTAAGGGATACTTGAAAAGTATAGTGCGTAAGCAATAATGCTTAAGTAGTATATAAAAAATACTTGTCTTAAAATTCTCATAAAAAATTTAGACTTTAATTACCAATAAACGCTAACAAAGATGTAGAATCGAGGTTTAAAATCTCAGAATACTCAACCATGTTACGTTTGTTACACTTATCTCCGATTATTTTGAGTATTTGGCTCATGGGGTGTTCGGCATCTACAACCGCTAAAACTTCTACAGAGGCGCCAACTTCGTTATCAAATGCTCAAGTGACACAAAACACCAACAAAGGGCAGCAATTACCCATATCGGCGGTGGCTGTTCTGCCAAGTGGCGCCAAAATCGAATTAGAAGTTGCGAAAACACCAGAGCAACAACAAATGGGGTTAATGTATCGACCAGCATTACCTGATAACCGAGGTATGTTGTTTGAGTTTGCTTCACCTCAACCAGTTAGCTTTTGGATGAAAAATGTACCAGTGAAATTAGATATGGTTTTCATTCATCAAGGTGTTGTTGAGTATATTACTGACTCCGCTCCTCCTTGTACCGCAGAACCCTGTCCAACCTATGGTCCCAATAAATTAATCGACCAGGTAATAGAACTGCGTGCAGGTAGAGCATCTGAACTCAAGCTCAAAGTTGGTGACCGTATAAAAATACAACCTATCAGCACAAGTGGCAAATCCACTGCTGGCTAAGAGATACTTGGTTAAAAATGCTTCTTAACACATAGAGTAAATGCTGATATAAATATGTAACCGAGATAGCTTGAAACCCTTTCTGGGAAAAGATAGCATAAAATACTTGCTTAATAGATTTATGATTTAGTTGTAAAAAAGTTTATTTTGGCGGTAAGATTTGGTATACTGCTTGTCATTCAAAACCAGCACCGCAAGTTGAAGGTAAAATCTTAAACTTTGAGTATCAAAAGATATTCCTTTAGATGCAAGAGTTAGAAGACCTTAATGATGCAATATAGGCAAATTAAAGTTTTGATACAGCGGGATTTAACGAGTTAAATAACCTGATTAGGTATATTTACTCACGTTAATAAAATACATCAAAATAACGCCCATAAAATTTTTGGTTAAATTTTATCAGTCTTGACATTAAGGAACTTATTGTTTTCTAATTCAAAGCTATTTTGTGAAAAACGTAGAGACGATTGTGTAGTGACAGATGAAATACTGGCAACTAGGCGATTAATATTTACTCACTGATATATGACAATACACACTACCCCAGGAGGTGAGACAAAAATGTCACCATCGACATATTCCGGACTAATTGACTTTTTACAAGAGGACTTAGCAATTTCTTCAGCATCAATAGCTGTTGCACTTCGTCGTAGTCAACAAGACCCAGGACCGTTGCCAATGATTTTGTGGCAATATGGGCTAATTACGCTAGAGCAGTTAGAGCGAATTTACGATTGGCTAGAAACTTCAGCATAAAAACCATACCAGATATAGATAGAGAATTATTGTTGTATCGATAACAAATCTTGATAATGTAATAAAACCACTCAAATTTACGATTATTTAAGTGCTGGGAGTATTAAGAATTATTACTGAGTCAATTTACAGGCATTCAGAAGATTAAAGCTTATGTCAAACAAACTCAAGCAGTAGCAAATTTTGATAGATATATAGACAAGTTGCGGGTTAGCTGTTTAACCCGCTTTTAAGTGTAGTGGTATTTAATATTTGCTTATCAGCGGTCTGCTAAAGAAGTTGTATTGACGTGATTAATTGACCAACGGTGGTCTATCTCCATCGCAGAAAACTGGCAAATTTCTTCTAGGTGCTTTTGTTGGACAGCTGCTTTGCGAAGAGTAATAATAAGCTGGTTAACCTGCTGCCGCAGTGCCGGGTTTTGATTTACTGCTGACATTGTTTGCCGTTCTAGCAGTTGTAGCAGCAGTTCGTAATGAACAGGTGAAGGCAGAGGAATTTGATCCATGAAGTTTGATTCGCTTCGATTAAATATGGGGTATTAAGTCAGCAGAACGAGTAGGGTACTATTTGGAATTGTGACACAGAGAACAAGTTTTTGGTTAAAGTTCCTATTTTGTTGGTAATGAAGATTTGGCAAAGAGACTTTGAATTGCAGCTTCTATTTGAGGGTGTTTAACCAGAGATTCACCGATGAGGACAGCAGCAGCACCAGCAGATGTTACGACATTTAAGTCATCGGGTGTATGAAGTCCTGATTCGCTAACCACCAAAATGTTACGTTCCTTTAACTGTTGACTTCTTTCGGAGAGTAATTTACAGGTGGTTTGTAAATCTACGGAAAAATCCTCTAAATTTCGATTATTGATTCCAACTAAACAAACTCCATCTAATGCTAGTACACGGTCAAGTTCTTCTAAAGTGTGAACTTCAATTAAGGCAGCCATTTTAAGGGCCGCCGCAATCTTAACAAAATACTGTAAATCTTGGTCGCTTAAAATAGCGGCAATTAATAAAACTGCATCGGCGCCTTTAACACGTGCCAAGTATATTTGGTAAGGATAAATTACAAATTCCTTACAAAGTAACGGTAAATCTACGGCAGTACGAATAATCTCTAGGTTCTCAAAACTACCTTGAAAAAACTTTTGGTCAGTAAGTACAGATAGACAAGAGGCGCCTGCACGTTGATACTGTTGTGCGATTTCTATAGGGTCAAAATCTTCTCGAATTACACCTTTGCTAGGAGAAGCTTTTTTAACTTCGGCAATTAATGCCGGGTTTGTTTTACCATCACGAAGCGCAGCGACAAAATCACGTGTTGGGGGTGCAGTCATTGCTTGTTTTTGCAACTCGCGCAACGGCACTTTTTCGCGAAGCATATCCACTTCAGCTTCCTTATGCCAAACTATTTCCTCTAAAATATTACTTGGTTCAGTATTTGGTAAAGCTGTTCGATACTCCAAGATAGATACTTTGACCGCTGGGTTAGGATTAATACGACGGATTTGCATAACAAAAAAGTGATGAGTGAGTCGTGCTGAGTAAGGAGTTATGAGTGATGAGTGTTAAGTAAGGAGTGCTAACTTTCAACTATACTCAGCACGACTCACTTTCCACTCAGCACTTTTTAGCTGACTGCGCGTTTATAAGCTTCGTCTAACACTTCGGAGAGTGTTGGGTGTGCGTGTACTAGGTGAGCGAGATTGTGGACAGTTTGACGGTTAGCGATAGCCGCTGACGCTTCATGAATTAAATCTGATGCGTGTAAGCCAAATATATGTACACCTAAAACTTCGCCTGTGTCTTTACGATATATTACTTTTGCCATCCCGTCGGCTTCACCTTCTGCTAAGGCTTTAGAATTGCCTTTGTAGTAACTTTTTGCAACTCCAACTTCAAAACCCAGTTCTTTGCCCATATCACGTGCGGCAGTTTCAGTTTTACCTACATAACTTACTTCTGGGTGGGTAAATGCTGCTGCTGGAATGCTATCGTAATCAATTTCCTTGGTTCTACCGCAAATATTTTCAACCGCGATAATACCTTGGGCTGAAGCAGCGTGCGCTAACATCATTTTTCCTGTTGCGTCTCCAATTGCCCACAAATGTGGTATAATTTCACCACTGCTAAGAACAGCCATACTGTCGTTAACTGGAATATAATTACGACGGTCAAGCTCGGCGCCTACTGATTCTAAGCCAAGATTTTGGGTTGCAGGAATTCTTCCTGTAGCCACTAAACAAGCATCAACTTCAATAACATCAACATCTTCTTTGGTTTTGAAATTGGCTAATTCAATTACCACGGGTGAACCAGGAATGACACGCTTGGCATATATACCTACATGAGTTTCAATATCACGAGGAGTAATTAAAACTCGTTCGGCAAGCTTGGCAATATCTCTATCAAAACCGGGCATTAACTGGTCTAGCGCTTCTATCATTGTGATTTCACAACCAAGCGCTGAATATACATCAGAAAATTCTAACCCAATGTAACCACTACCAATAATTGCCACCCAATCAGGAAGTGTTTCTAGCTTTACACCTTGGTCGCTAGTAAAAACTGTTTTTCCGTCAACTTCGATACCAGGAGGCACAAAAGGAATTGAGCCAGGTGAAAGAATAATATCTTTTGCTGTAAAAGTTTTTTCTCCAGAGTCTGTAATAACGCTAACTTTTTGACTACCTACTAGTTTACCCCAGCCTCGGATAATATCAACTCCAAGTCGTTTTAAACTATTCGTCAAGTCTCCTTGGATTTTAGAGACAAGGTTATTTGCATGGTTAGCAATATCCTCTCTTGAGAACTGGACGTTGCTAATTTGAATGCCTAAAGCTTTTAGGTGGTGAGCATTACGCAACTCACGTACTTTTCCAGATGCTGCCAGCAGTGCTTTTGAAGGAATACAACCACGGTTTACACAGGTTCCACCCATATCATTCGCTTCAATAATCGCGCTTCTTAAGCCACAACTAACGGCGTGGAGTGCCGCACCATGTCCACCTACTCCGGCGCCGATAATCACTAAGTCGTAATCAAATCCGTCACTCACGTTAATATACCCCGTGCGAAAGCCCTATATTTTCTTAAATTAATTCAGCAATCAGTTTATTGTACAACTGGTACTAACTACTCAATTTTAGGGTGCCGCAAAACCTTTCTTTATGACTTTAGATACCAACGCAATGAATAAATTGATGCTTATAACCAACTAATAGTAGCATAAATAACTCTCATGTTGAGATGTTGAGATGTTTCTGGCTAACAATAACAAGCAATTACAAATTATATCTAAGTAATTTATATGTAAAATAAAAATTTTAAAATAGCCATCATAATACGTATTACTACTTAGAGGAACTTTCAAAAAACGTACTACATTTGTAGTTAAAAGTAATCAGAATAGGCGCCGCTTTATTAAGTGTCCCTTGCAGACAACATTAGGTATGTACTGTTGTTATAAAATACAGAACCAAAGCAGTAGCTACTTACTAGGGTGCTTGAGGAAACTTGATAGTTTATAAGCGTGCAAAGCCAATGACTCAGCAGCATACAGAAGAACTTGCCAAGCAAGGGGATGTCAACGCGATTGAAGCTTTGATAAATGAATTGATTGAACCGAATGGAATCAAGGCAAAAGTTGGAGTAAAAGACAGTTGTTTGTATGTTGCTTGTCTGGGGGCAGAAATTCCAGAAAGGCAAGCTCTAGTGAAATGTATTGGTAAAAGGATACTCAAGCTAGGTATAAAATCGCTGCAAAGCGCCAAAATTTATGCTGCACAGTGGGGTCAAAACCTTCCTGTTTGGCAACAGGAAATTCCACTTAACCCACTTCGTTTAGATTTGAACAACAACGCTTCAGCAAAGGTACCTGTAAATCCTCAACCAGCGAAACAACTGCGTGTAGGTAGGCACAAAGTTCAAATATCTTCCAAAGGTATTATCGTTAGCAAAGGTCAACTAAAAGAGATTGAATATCATTCGCAGTGCCTTATAATGCTGCCGCGTCCTTTACCCAATTTAATTGGACGATTATCACAAATAAAAGGCGCCTTAACATTTTTAGATACAAATCAATCTATCGAATTTTATGGTTCAGAAGGGTTAGGCAAATCGGCATTACTAAGGCATCTATTATACTTTATCCACAAAAATTCAATTTTTACTGATGGTGCAGTTTGGTTTGGTAATGCTTATCATTCGCAAGCCGATTTACTACAACATCTATTTGAACTTTTCCACGAAAGCAGCACAACATATAAACCAACGAACTTAGAAACTCGCCGATTTCTTCACAATAAAAAGCTTTTAATTTTTTTAGATGACGTAAACTTAACGTCCGAAGACATCCAGCAACTAGAATTAATATTACCTGGTAGCCGCTTTATAGTAGCATCATCAAGTCAAAAGCTTTCTTCTAGTTCTTCTACACAATTATCAGGGTTGTCCAAACGTGATAGCATAGCATTTATAACGCAGAAATTACACCAATCAATTAGTGCAGAAGAGCTAGTGACAGTAGAAGCACTAGCTAATTTGCTTTCAGGACACCCATATATGATGCAGCTTGCTGTAAATTGCATAAACAAAAATGTGTGTACATTGAGTGAGTTGGTATTAAAGCTACAACCACCTGAAAGCAGTCAAAAATTGATTAAGCAAATTTTGAAAGTATTACCAACAGAACATCAAAATATTCTAGCGACGTTAGCAACTGTTGATGGAATTGGATTATCGAGGGTACAAATCGAAGCTTTAAGCGAAGCTAACGATACATCAGAAATATTAGCAAGCTTGCTAGATTGGAATTTAATTGATACAGAGTTTAGTCGATATTCTCTAAATAAAACTCTAGTAATAGCATTAAAGCAAGAGCTAGTTTTAAACTCATTTTACGAACGTGTACTCTCTAACTTCATAACTTGGGCAGAAAAATATCCTGAATTTTTAACCTTGGGTACTCCCAATGCTTTAATACCTATTCTCACCTGGGCAACTCAAACAGAACGCTACTCGAACATTTTGCGTTTAGTAAAAGCTACTGAAGTTTCCTTATTCTTGAGTAAACGTTGGGGATTGTGGGAACAAGTATTAAAGTACGGTAACATCGCTGCAATTGCCTTAAACGACAAACAGAACGAAGCTTGGATGCTGCACCAACTAGGAAGCATAGCTTTGTGCTTAGATGATACGAGTGTAGAAGCGCACAAGTACTTAACAAGTGCGTTAAAAATTCGTGAATCTTTGAATTTAGCAGATGCAGTTGCAGCTACTAGTCAGAATTTAAAACTAGTAAAAATTTCTTCACCTGAACCAGATGAAATTACACAATATCGAATTAATCGCACGCAAACTAATACCAAATTACAATTTTTAGCTATTGCATTAATACCATTATTCTGTTCAGCTTTAGCTGGATTACTAGCTTGGTTCGTCGTATCACATTTAATCACATCATCAGCACCAAGTGGTCTCTCTAAGCAACCACAAGAATTGACGAACGTGTCAACATTTAAGATTAGCACCAGTGATTTAAACTTTGGCAAACAGCGAGTAAACGCAGAAAGTAAAAGTGAAACAGTAACAATTACCAACGATAGCTTAGTATCAATGCGAATCGCCGAAATTGAAACAATAGGGAAGCAAGGAGATTTTGATATTACTAACAGCACTTGTGCAACCGCAATACCACCTAAACAAAGGTGTAATATATCAATAGTATTTGCTCCTATCGAAATTGGTGAACATCGCGCAAGCTTACAACTCACCGACAGTAACGGCAAAACATTACAGCAAATAATAATGAAGGGAATGGCAATATCAGCTATTCAACCAACATATGATATTCCAGTGGCGCCTTCCCCTATAATTCAAACACCCTTACCACTCCCAAAACCAAAACTAATATTACCTCAAACACCCAAAATAATTAACAATCAACCACGCATCTATACTCCATACACACCAACACCAATTCAAACTCCCCAACAACCTATCGAACTACCACAAGCAACACAAACAGAACAACATACGGACACAATAACCGAATCACCCGAAGTATTTCCGACCATCGAAACAACACCCGAACCCACAGAAACACCAACACAAGCAAACTAAACAGCAAATAAATTTGTGGCACAGGCCAAAACGCCTGTGCAGTACATATGCATTACGACACACTAGGGTCATCAGACTGTTTAATTTTCTTCAACAAACCTTCAATGCGGTTAACTCGGTCATTACGATTTTGTGACTTAAATATATTCAAAGCCTTATTAAGTAAAGCCACCGCTTCATCACGTTTATTGAGTTGAAGTTGCACTTGTCCCATATACATAAGTGCATCACCATATTGTGGGTTAATTTCCAACGCCTTACGGAATTGCGCCAAAGCATCATCCCATCGTTCTTGGTTAGCATACACTAAACCAATCCCATTATAAGCAAGGGCATAGCGCGGATTCAGTTTAACCGCTTCAGTAAACGATACAAGCGCATCTTCTGGCTTCTCCTGTAAATACAACGCATTACCGAGTTGGAAATGGGCGAAAGCATCCTTGGGAAACTTCTTAACTAGCTGACGTAGAGTTTGTTCGGCGCCAGTAAAGTCACGTTGACCCAAAAGGGAATTAGCCTTTTGAATTAATTCAGCCCTTTCAGCTTTTTCACGTTCTGAGAATTGAGCAAGTACTTGTGATGGCGCCATCACAGTTACAATAGTAGGTAGCACACAGAAAAACGGTACAAATCCAGATATAATAAGGCTCTTGAGCTTCATAACACTCAATTGATTTACGGGTTTTTCCCTATCATAGTTTTATTCTCATCCTACATGAGCCTTACTTGTGTCACTTATCACCTATATTCATTGGTTGTGCAGCCACATAGTTTTTTTTACCACAGGGACAGAGAGTACACAGAGAAATGAACGTTTGTATTTAATACTAATGACCTTTAAAGCTAGAATAACTTTAAAATATAAGCTATAAGTTTCCACGCTTGGACAATAGATCATGGTTACAAATAGGCGCCAAGAGTATATTTCTCCCGAAGAATATTTAGAAGGAGAGAAAATTAGCGAAATAAAACATGAGTATATTGATGGAGAAGTTTATGCAATGGCAGGGGCGAGTGATGCCCATATTAATATAAGCGGAAACTTATACATACGGCTGCGAAATCATCTGCGAGGTGGTGGTTGTAGTGTATATATATCAGATATGAAGGCACAAATACATAGAAGAAGTCGTTACTACTACCCAGATGTAATGGTGACTTGTGACCCACGAGACAGAGACTCTGAATACTCAAAAGGTCATTCGTCCTTAATCATTGAAGTATTATCAGACAGTACTGAGGCAAAAGATAGAGGTATAAAATTTAAAGATTATCGTCGTTCGCCTTCTTTACAGGAATATGTGCTGGTTTCTCAAGACACAATGAATATTGATATCTTCCGTCGTAATGAAAAAGGGCGTTGGGAATTATATTCTTTTACAGAAGGTGAAGAAGTCGAGTTTACAAGTATTGATTTTCGGTGCGATATAGCTGATATTTACGAAGATGTGGTATTAGCTAAAGTTGATGATGCTGATACGAATGAATAAAAACATCCGTAGGTTGGGTGGAGGCTTTGCGGAACCCAACAGAAACGCATTTATAATATGCTTCGTCGTTATTTAAAGTCCAGAAGAACAAACAAACTGGGAAAGGTAGCTCAGAAATCAAATCAGTAGAGGGTAAATCTTGTTTTATCTCAAAATTTTTATTGTCATTCTCAGTAACTTTTGCGTTATTGAGAGTTGCTTCTATATAAATAATAATATTATTTCAGTGTCCTATAGTAAAGGGCGGGCAAGGATGCCCACCCCACAAGATACTAATCCAAAATGCTAGGCGCCTTCACGCAATTTATCAAGAACGCTTCTATCTTCGAGTGTTGAAGTATCTCCTGAAACTTCTTGACCTGCGGCTAAATTTCTTAGTAGGCGCCGCATAATTTTACCAGAACGGGTTTTTGGTAAGGCATCAGTAAAACGAATTTCACCTGGACGAGCGATGGCGCCAATTTCTTGAACTACGTGTTGTTTAAGTTCTTTAATTAATGCTTCGCTGCCTTGATGAGTTCCTTCTAAAGTTACAAAAGCTACTACTTCTTCGCCTTTTAATTCATCAGGTTTACCAACAACAGCGGCTTCTGCTACGGCTGGGTGGGAAACTAATGCTGATTCGACTTCCATTGTACCTAGGCGATGTCCTGATACATTTAACACGTCATCAACGCGACCCATGACCCAGAAGTAACCGTCTTCGTCACGTCTGGCGCCATCACCTGCAAAATATGTGTATTTACCATCAGTAGGAGGAATATGTTCCCAGTAGGTGCGACGGAAGCGGTCAGGGTCACCGTATACTGTACGCATCATACCAGGCCAAGGATAACGGACGGCAAGATAACCACCTTCGTTGTCTGGTACAGTGTTACCATCTAAATCGACGATATCAGCAAGGATACCTGGGAAAGGACGAGTTGCGGAACCGGGTTTTGTGGAAATGGCGCCTGGTAGGGGTGTAATCATAATACCGCCTGTTTCGGTTTGCCACCAAGTATCAACGATTGGGCAGCGTTCTCCACCAATTACTTTGTAATACCACATCCAAGCTTCGGGGTTAATTGGTTCGCCCACAGTACCCAATAATCTTAGTGATGACATATTGCGTGCTAAGGGATGTTGTTCACCCATTTTAATAAACGCACGAATTGCAGTAGGCGCCGTGTAAAAGATAGTTACACCATATTTTTCAATAACATCCCAGAAGCAACCAGGGTTGGAGGCACGTGGCGCCCCTTCATACATTACCGTTGTGGCGCCATTAGAAAGTGGGCCGTAGACAATATAGCTGTGACCAGTAATCCAACCTACGTCAGCAGTACACCAATATACATCGGTATCTTGCAAATCGAATATCCATTTAGTGGTCATATGGGTATAGAGGTTGTAGCCACCAGTGGTATGCACAACTCCTTTCGGTTTTCCTGTACTGCCAGAAGTGTATAAAACAAACAACATATCTTCGCTGTCCATTGGTTCAGCAGAACAGTCAGCAGAAGCATTTTGCTGTAATTCATGCCACCAATGGTCACGTCCTGCTTCCATTTTGACCGCTTGGGCAGTACGCTTAACTACCAGTACATTTTCTACACTTGGACAGGCGCCGTTATCTAAAGCTTTATCAACTTGCTCTTTAAGGGCAACAACTGCATCTTTACGCCAACCACCATCGGCAGTAATTACTATCTTTGCTTGTGCGTCGTTAAGTCTATCGCGCAAAGCTTCCGCACTGAAACCACCGAAAACAACGCTATGGGGGGCGCCGATACGCGCGCAAGCGAGCATTGCAATCGCCGCTTCGGGTATCATTGGCATGTAAATTCCAATTCTGTCACCTTTCTTGGCGCCTAAGCTTTTGAGAACATTGGCAAACTGACAAACTTCGCGATGTAGCTGTGCATAGGTGAGAGTACGTGAGTCACCAGGTTCACCTTCCCAAATAATCGCAGCCTTATTTTTGCGCCAGGTAGTTAGGTGTCTGTCAAGACAATTGTAAGAAATATTAATCTTTCCATTCACAAACCACTTTGCAAACGGTGGTTGCCAATCAAGGACAGTATCCCATTTTTGAAACCAGTGTAATTCTTTTTCCGCCAATTCCGCCCAAAACTTCTCTGGGTCAGCTTTTGCCTTGTCGTACAGATTTTGGTAATCTTCCAAACTTTTAATATGTGCAGCTTGCGAAAACTCCGCACTGGGTTGGAATAAGCGCTTTTCTTGAAGAATTGATTCTATCGTTGATTCAGACATGGTGATAATACAAACTTGGGTGTTGTTACTGTATTTTTAGCCAAGATTAGCAGCTAAATGCTTTGATTTTCATTAAGGAAAGCCAAAAAAGCAAGGTAAGTACAAATACAATTCCTCAGAGTTGTGGCACAGGCATCTTGCCTGTGCAGTCACATAAGTAATTATTTTTACCACAGAGACACAGAGAACACAGGTAGAGACAGGTAAGCCGCAGGATTTCCCGTAGGGATTAATGTGTCTCAACAAAGGTTTAAAACTAGAATTTATGTATTACATTATCTTGCCCAGTATTGCAATATATGCCCTTTTTTGAGCATTACACAAGTTAATGTTTTGATTTTCATGAAGCAAAAGCCAAAAAGCAAGGTAAGTATGAATACAATTGTTCAGATCAAACAGTCAGGGTATACAGAATCGGCTTATGGAAGCATTTCCAAGAGAAATTCAGAACTATCGCGCGAAGGACGATAGAGAACCTTTTGCCGAATGGCTTGATTCTTTGCGAGATATTCGCGCAATTGATATACTGCAAACGGGTAAAATATAGACTTTTGTCATGCTGAACGAAACGTAGTATAGTGAAGCATCTTGGAGATTCTAGCCTGCGGCAAATGCTCCGCATTACGCTTTGCTCAGAATGACAGTTCTTAGCCGTTTTTAGTATAAAATTGAGATTATGAAAAACTCGACAAAATTCTTGCTAAAACTGGTGGTGAGGAAATTTTAACTTTGATTGAGTTTTTAGATGAACTTGGTTACAGAATTGCTGTTGTCCCGAAAGATGAGGAAATAAGTGAAACTGAAGATTAAATAGGGCTTGCGGAATGAAAGTGTAAGGTAGCCCAGATAAAGATTTGAGCGCCTTTCTTCCAATGCTATACTTATATAAAATTAACTAAATAATGTAGGCTAAATTATGGATGCCTTAATCGAACAATTACAGGTCAAGTTGCGTCAATGGGAACCAGACGTTGCCGAGCAGGTGCGACAATCTATTGCTGAAATTATTGAGTTAGCAGATCGTGATGTATTTGATATTTTACGAAGTCGTATTGTAGAGCAGGAAGTGTTGGATATTTTAGATGAACCCTAAACCCGGTGAAGTATGGCTTGCTGACTTAGGATTAACAGCTAAGATGCGTCCCGTTGTGATTGTATCTCGTTATGACTCTAATCCACCAAGAGCTTTAGTTATTTATGTTCCAGTGACAACCCAAAATAGAGGAAGTTTGTACGAAGTCGAACTACCAAGACTTCCGTTTCTCATACAAGGTTCTGTAGCTAATGTTCAAGGTTTGAGTTCTACACCAAAAGCAAGATTGGAGCGTAAACTAGGAGAGCTACCAGAAGAAACAATGCTTGATATCAAGTAAGCTCTTTTATTTGCTCTTGATTTAGAAATTGATATAGAACAACAAAGTTCTATGAAAGAAAGTTAAACAATTTTGCTCGATGTACACTAATCAACTGGTACTATAGTTGGAACGCTCCCTGAAATAGTTTATCAACTTCAGTTTCTAAAATCTTTAAAACTTTTCCTTCCTGTGGTTCAGTAGGAAAACTTGGTAGCTTTTTTACTTGATTTGAAATTGTTCTATACAATGATTCATAATAATTTTGAAACTTTTCAGAGTCATCCATGATGTTAGAAGTCATAACATGACCAAGTGTAAGTAACAAAGAAACTGCACTATATCCAAAATAATAGTAGCTAGCACCTACAAATTTAACTTCTCCTGTTTCTTCTTCCCAATGCTCGGTGTGAGAGTACTCTTCTTTATATCTATCAATTACCTGTCGAGTTACAGTTTTTTTATGATAGCCGACAACTTCATAAACTTTTTTCTTCTTTCCATATGTACCATGTTCTAATAAATTTTTCATCCCTTTTAAAACATTACTGGTATCAACCCAAACTTCTCTTCTTTCTTTAATTGGATTATTGTAGTCAGTAACTTGTTCTGAGATAGTCTTGAAAATTGGTACAGATTTATACATCTGTTTCGATTTCTTTTGCTTTACTTTCTCATAATGATTGATAATACATTTTTGAAGCACTGTATTAACTTGAGCATTAATTACATCTTGTACACAACTGCTAATTTCTTTTGACTTACATGACAAAGGAGCAATAAACTCCCAAAGCTCATTACAAGCATCGTATAAAAATTTATCACTAGCATTAATAGGCTTTTGGCAGGCTACATGTGCAACTAGTCTTAATATCTCTCGTTTGACTTGATTAGAAAACTCAACAGGCGCCTTTTCATTCTGGTAATTAATCAATTCATCAAATACCTTTGCTTTATCCAGCTCTAACATTTGTTTGGCAGAAGTTATTAACTCAGTAATCCCTTCTCCTGTCCAACAGTTGATTTTAACTATTTCAGGTTGACATGCTTCTCCAAAAGCTGAAATATGAACTTTGCTAATTTTGGTGACTATATCAGTAATATTTTGAGATGTTGCTGATTGACTCTCAATAGCTTGTTTATTGCTAAATGTATTCAATACATAAATAATTTTGCTATAGTGTTTCAACAAATCCTGTAGATAAATACAGTCATCACGTAAAAACTGTTTATCTGCTGCAATTAAGTAAAAAATTATATCAGACTTAAATTGTTTACTAAAGTCGTTAACACTAAAGCTTTCTTTCTCGCTGCTTTGATTTTCAAGATATTGAGATAAGGTTAAACTATCAACTATCGGAAAATTTTCTACTTGTTGTAAACCTAGTGCTGCCCGATTATAATTTTCTAGTCTATCGTCGCTACAAACTCCGGGAAGGTCAAAATAGTTTAGACCGATAGGAAATTTAAGTAGATTAATTTCATCGGTACAGTCTTGATGACCTGAAGATGGCATCAAGTAATCCATCCCACTCAAACGATTTCCTAAAGTAGTTTTGCCACTTCCTGTTCTACCAGTTATAAATATATTAACGTTGCCAAGACTTGTAGGAAAATTTGCTAGTCTCTCAACAATAAATTTCGCTTGGATAGCGGGTGAAGAGGGTTGATTAAAATTGAAAAGCATAACTTATATTAAATATACTTACTATAATAATTCTCTTTCTAGAATGTAAATTAGTTTTTGCTCTATGTCTTGAGCCGAAGGGTTATCAGTAAACTTTTCGATTTCAACTTTGATATGGGCTAACTTATACTCATAATATACTTCTGCGTCTTTAATACAAACTTGTAAACTGTTTTGGGAGTTACTACAGTAAGTTCGGACACCTTTACCTAAAGCTAAAATAAGCTTGATGACTGGATAACCACCTTGAAGATAATTTTTGCCGACCACCTCTTCTACTTGTCCAACTACTACCTCGATAGTATCAATTACTTGTTTTTCGTAACCAAGAAAACGAGTCTCAAGCCTCTCAATAGGTTGTCTTACTTTTTCGTTAAAAATTTCTTCTTCAAAAAACTTGAAACCAAAAATGCTTTTTGTAAATGTATTAGTAATTTTTTGAAACCCATTTAATTCTTCGACTGTAACTTTATTAGTTTCAATATAATCGGTTACTCGTTTTTCTTCAATAATTGGGATTTCTTTAATAAGTTCTTTTAGTTCAGTAATATTTTTTGGAACTATTATATCTTTGGCTTGGCTTTCTTTCACTAATGTTGCTGTATTCTCAATAATTTGGCTGAGTTCTGCTTGAATTTGAGCAATTTTCTCTGGATTTTTAAAGGTTTCAACCCCATAAGTACAAACTGCTGAAGCTGCAACTTTTATTAAATCTTGGTTTCCAGCTTTTTGGTCAACTTTATAAGTGGCTAAACGGCTAGCAATGCGAATTAAAGCCTTCTCATAACGGATGATTCTTTCTTGTTGAGCTAATTCTTTTAAATTACCGCGTAGAACTTGCTGGATATTACCCAGTTTTTCTTTGGGTAATATTTGGCAAATGTAACTAGTAATTTCATTTAGACCACTACCTGTCTTAGCATCAAAAGTAAAAATAGGAGGGTTATCATCTGTTTGATAAATTTGTTGAAAATAATTAGTTAGAATATTTTCAACATCTTCTATATTTTGTGGAGTATGTTTAACTTCACCTGTTTGTTCATTACGGAAAATATTGATAGCAAAAATAACTTGATTTTTATTTGATGCTTTTTGAGTTTCAAGTAAGTCGCCTAAATATTCTCTATCTGAGCGAATGAACTGCATATGAGGCGCAATTACATAAAGAATTATATCTGGCTGTACTTCCTTTTGTTTATCATTTGATTGCCATTTTTCAACTTGTATCTGTTCTGTTTTTGAATTTTCACCATTAGAATAATCAATTAATTTAAATTTTTGAATAGATATATCAACATATTTATCTGGAATTTGAGGCATTAATAAAACAGCACGATTTATATTCTCATATTTGTCGTTGCTACCTGAACCTGGTAAGTCAAAATAACAAAGGTTACTAGCTAGCTTGAAATATCCTACACTGTCGGTACAGTCTATGTGCCCTGTAGATTTCATTTCGACTTCTTCTAACAGGCAATTTCCTAGAGAGGTTTTCCCGGCGCCAGTACGTCCAGTTACATATAAATTAATAGGCGCGGCAAATAACTCATTATTTTTTCTAAAGGTGCCTACTAATTCACGTGACTCTATATCACCGAGTTCGATAATTTTTAGAAGGTCTGGTTGGTCTTGAAAAATTAGGCGAAGAGTTTCTAATGCATTGTCTGCCATTATGAGTATCCTAGAATATAAATATTTATGCAAATAGGTGGCAACTGTTAATTGGCGCCTTTGAAAAATATATGTATCAAAATCTGTACCTATCTTGTGGATAAGCGTTTAGGTTTAATGTTGAAGCAGCTAATATGAGATTAATATGATGTTGACACAATAATTTATACTAATCATCAGAGTTTACACTTAGAATAACTAGTCTGT
The DNA here is from genome assembly GCF_000331305.1 of Calothrix sp. PCC 7103. Lineage (GTDB taxonomy): Bacteria > Cyanobacteriota > Cyanobacteriia > Cyanobacteriales > Nostocaceae > Dulcicalothrix. The sequence goes on from NZ_KB217478.1 coordinate 6,164,027, forward strand.
TGATAGTGTGTTACGGCATACATTTTCTTTCATCAGACCGAAGATGAGTTATCTTATGCTTTGCCTTTAGTCTCACCTCTCAAGTTAGTTTTGCCGTTCTAGAAAAAAAGTGAAAATCTTAAAGATGCTTCCTTCCTCAGCATGACAGAATTGAAAATTTTCTTGTGGGGTGGGCGTCCTCGCCCGCTCTTGATATGGAACGGGCAGGGATGCCCATTCCACAAGATTTAATTGCCCATTTTAAAAGATAATTAATTTATTTCTTGTTGCCAGAGAATTTGGGCGATTCTTTCCATTCCGGCTTTGAGATGGCGCCTGTATGTACTAAATGGTAGGTCTAGTAGTTCGGCGGCTTGTTCTTGAGTGGGAGCAGGGTTTATATATGTTCGGTGTATGGCACGGTATAGTTTGTCGTCACGTGGTGATACTTGTAAGGATTCGGCGGTTTGTTTGATTAAGGTTTGTAATGTAGAAATTCGTTCGTTGATGTCGTTGGTGTTAACTTTGTCTTCGATTAGGTGTGAATATAATAGTGGGCTGTTGTGTAATGCGTTTGTACGAGTGAAGTTTTTTAATGCGTCGTTTACTGCTTCGATAAAATCGGGTTCGCTTAGTACTAATAATCTAGGAGTTACAGTAGAAGTGATTTCTGCTTCGCTTTTGGCATCTATTTCACGTTTTGCTAAAAGTTCTCGCCAAGCTGAGGGGGAAATTATTCGCCAGTCATGTCCATAAACTCCGTATTTTCGTTTGTTGATTTCAAAGTCAGCTTTGGGTAATCTTTTTAAATCGAAGTACGTTAGCATCGGCGCCCACATTTCAGGTTCGGCGCATGGTAAAAATGTATAAGCTAGTCCAGGAGTTTTTTGAAAGTATTGTACAAAGTTGATAAATATTAGGCTTTGAGTTGGTGAGACTGCTTGATATGTATCGCGTGCCATCCAAAATCTGAATATTGTGGCGCCTTCAGACGAAGAACGCAATGGAGCTTCTGACTGTAAATATTGCCATGCAGCAACGGCGCCTGTATCAACCTCTATATCTTGTGCTGTGGCTTTATGCAGTTCTACAAAAATCGCAAACCCTGCTGGAGTAGGATTGGAATCACGGAAGACTACAATATTTTCAGGTTGTCGTGATATCCAATGTGCTGCAATTGAAGCAGATTCTTTACCCTCATATTGTGTGATTATTTCTAAAATTCCAGCTTTATCGCTTTCTCTATATATATCTGTTTGTAAGCTGCTGTGTTCTTGCCAAGTGAAGCGTGGACGAATTGCAGCGTTATCACGATGTAAAAACATATAGTCAAAAAGAACCCGGTGTTTCTCGTCTCCTTGGGTTTGACCTAGTTTTACGGTGTAGTAATTACGTGCGCGTTGGTGTAATTCTGCGTAAAATTCCGGATGGCGCCAGCGTAGGTCAGCGATTAATACTTCTCGCGCTAAATCATGAGGAAATAATCCATTTTGCCCTGATTCTACAAACGAAAGGGAGCGCAACCACTCAAAAATATCTCTAACGTCAGACAAGTCAAGCATTTGTTTCAATAAAGCTTCAGTAGTCAAACGTACTACCGCACAAGCTTCGAGTGCCATTCGGTGAGCAGTTGATGGTACATCTTGAATAAAGCGTTCAAGTAGAGTCTTAATAACATCTGGTTGACTATCAGGTTGAAAGGTTGTCTCTTTCTGGGTAAATACGTCTGCTACTAACGACAGCGCAAGTGGATAACCATGAGTAAAATCAAGAATTACTTGGTGCTGAGTGTTGGGAATATCTCGACGAGCTAAATAACTTAAACTTTCTTCATAGCTCAAATTACGTAAAGGTAAAGTACGAATTAATGCCTGCCAACCAGGGTCACTGCGCCAAGCTGGGGAAGGTGGAGTGCGACCAGCAAGGACGATTAAAGTATCAAGAGATAAGTGTGGTAAAAATTCCTCGCGCAGCCATTCATCAAGCGTTGCTATGTTTTCGTAAGTATCTATAAATATAACGTTACGTTTATTACTTGTTTTTAAAATATCTAAAGGCGATTCTGATTCTTGCAAACCCATAATACCGCGCAACGCTGCTAAGAACGATTCCGGCGCCCCCTGAACAGTTACTACTAAGTTACGAGCTTCAATAGAAACATAATCACAATTAGCTTGTTCGCACAACTGCATAAACTGCGCGCACAAACTTGTCTTACCAACTCCACCAGGCCCATAAATATATAAGATATTAATAGGCAGTTCAGTCGAGGCTATAGTATTTTGAAACAGTGCTAGCTCTTGCACTCTTCCTACAAACCGACGATTTCGTTCTGCGTTCAAGCGACCCAAAAGCGATGATGGCATAGTATAACCCTCGCGACGCACAATAGATACAAAGTGAATCTCTATTTTATATACGCGAGTTAAGAGATTTTGGATTTATGTTGCGCTTTGGATATTCTGTAATAATTTATCAACTTGTTCAGCTTTTTGGGGTTGACGCTGTGCTTTAAATAAGTCGCGCGCTTTTTCTAGGTTTGCGACAGCTTCGCTCTTATTACCCTGCTGCATCAAAGCATTCGAGAGACGCAAGTAAGCATCAACCTTTTTAGGAGCGCGTTCTATTACATCTTTAAATTCTGTCATTGCTTCCTCAGTTCTATCCTGCTGCATCAAGCAATCACCTAAAAGCAAATGTACTACATCGTTCGTTGAGTTTATATCAATTACTTGACGAAACGCAGCTTCAGCATTTTTGTAGTCTTTTTGTTGGTATAGATTTACTCCTTTCTGGAAGCGATTAGATGTTATTAAAGTTTTAACCGCAAAATAAATAAGAAGGCATACACTTAAAAAAACAATCAGCGTTGCAGCTATATTACTTCCGCTTGTAGGGATTTCCATATTTTATACCAATGGTACGGGTGGGGCGCCTGTATAGTATATCAACAACTGCATAAACTGCATAAGTTGATTGTAGTAAACACTATCAAAAGAAAGAAGTGTATTTCGTGCTTCCGCAAGTTGCCGATTATTCAAATAAAAGTATTTATAGTTATTAAGTGTTGTTACAGGAGATAGACAAGTATGTCAATTTGGTTATGGGTTGCTTTATGTGCTTACTTAATTGGGGTTGCAATCGAGTGGTTTCGATTCCAACCTCAAATTAAAGAGTACGACGAATACAGTAACTTTCCTATTGTTTGGGCACAAAAGCAGGTTGTTGCATGTGGTTATCTATTTAAAGCATTGCTATGGGTTGTTGATTTGCTTGTTGTTTGAGAAACCAGGTTTCTTTTATCCTAGTAAAGTTACAAATGGAAAAATTAAATATTCGATAAAGAAAAGCTTCCAAATAAACTGGTAAAAGCTGGCGATAGAAGTTTTATCTTGTAAGTCTACTCGTTTGCTACGGCGCCACATCCAGACTAATAGGATAATGTGCGAAATTACAAGTAAAATAGGCTGAACATTAGCAAGTCTAAATAAACCAGCTAATATCATTGCCACATAGCAAACTGTAATAACCCAGCGTGCGAGTTTAAAAACAGCTTCTTTACCTAGTTGAATTGTAAATGTGGTAATATTGTACTGTAAATCGCCTTCCATATCAGGAATATCTTTAAAGATGGCAATCGCGAATGTAAAAACGAGTACAAATAAAGTTAATGCCCAAACTGCCGCTGGAATGCTTGAGCTATTTTGTAATACCCAGCTATAGTGCAAATAAAGCCCTAAATTAACAATGGCGCCGCGTACAGAGAAAATACATAAAGCAGCCCAAAAAGGGTAGCGCTTTAAACGAATTGGTGGTAATGAATACGCAGTACCAATTGTCAAGCTAATTACGACCATCCAAAATAAATATGGTCCTTGAAAAAAAGCAACAGCTAACGCCAAAAAAGCACATATTCCGACAATAACTTGTGCAGTGCGTTGAGAAAACTCACCTGCTGCCAAAGGTAAATGCGGTTTATTTATTTTGTCGATAGCAACATCTTCAAGTTGATTTAACCCAACAATATAGATATTCCCACAAATACAACTAACCCAGGCGCCGAGCGGAGTCACAACAGAAAAACTAGAATTTGTAATTCCAACAGCAACTAGATACAACCCAACAACACTTAAAGTCGTACCAATAATAGTGTGTGGACGCGAGAACTTCCACAGCGAATAGAACCAATTACCCTGAGATTTAACACCAAAAACACGAGCCATAAAAAAAGTTAAGAGTTAGGAGTTAGGAGTTACTTTTTTCCGCACAGTAAACCAAATCGAATTAAACCAGTTTCGTAACCGCGCTGCATTAAACCCAAAGATAAGGCGCCTTGAATAGTCGTCCAACCCGAACGCAGCAAACCCCATAACGCTTGCAAGTTAAAAGCAGAGTCTATAACTACATTCCAAAACGGCGCCACAGCAGTAGACCAATCAGCAGTACGAAGGTCATTCAACGGTAATTGACGGGCAATTTCTTCGTATTGAGGTAAAGAAATTACGTAGGGTAGACAGTAAACGCGGTAAATTTCTTCTAAGTGCTTTTGCTCCTCTGAAGTCAGAGGTGTATCAAGTGGACGGTGACACCATGTAACTACAATCATCGTTCCACCCGGTTTTAACACGCGGTAACACTCAGATAGAAACTTGACTTTATCTGGCATATGTTCGCCACTTTCCAATGACCAAATCAAATCGAAGGAATTATCGCTAAACGGCATATTTAACGCATCTGCAACCTGAAAATTAACTCGGTCACTCAAGCCAAACTCTGCCGCGCGTTGCTTTGCCCTTGTTGCTTGCACTGGACTCAAAGTAATTCCTGTTGCGCTAGCATTATATTTGCCAGCTAGATACAATGAACTACCACCTATGCCACAACCAACATCAAGAATATGAGAAGCTTGTTCAATTTTTGCCCATCGCAACACCTCCTCAATTAAATCGATTTGTGCCTGACGCCGTTCTTTTTTCTCTGTACCATCGGCGCCGTAATAGCCGTGGTGCATGTGTTCGCCCCAAATTTCCTCCCATAAACCAGAGGAAGCATCGTAGAATTGCTGAATTTGTTGATAAAGTGTTGCGCTCATAAGTTAAGCAGTGCTAAGACAAGACAGAAAGATTAGTCACACATATTTAAGTAGGCTACCATGTGTGATTTGATTTGAATTAGGGTATTTTTCGTTCCCAAGTCGGTACACCCTACCAAGAAGGCTTGGGATTGTTTAATTTTTTACGTATATATGACGGTTTCTCGTACAATTTGTCTAGGCTTTTTAGCTGTTATCGCGATAGGTGCCATCTTGTTGATGATGCCTTTTTCTACCAGTAGTGGTACGTGGGATAGCCCAATAGTAGCTTTGTTTACTTCTACTTCTGCTGTGTGTGTTACGGGTTTATCGGTGGTAGACCCAGGTACACACTTCTCATTTTGGGGGCAGTTCTTTATTGCTCTATTAGCACAAATTGGTGGTTTGGGCTATATGACCACCACGACATTCTTAATTTTGCTGATTGGTCAAAAATTTAACCTGCGTCAAAAAATAGCTATTCAACAATCATTAGACCGACCAGGGATGAGTGGTAGTAACCAAATTATTCGTTCGATTATTGCCACAACGTTAATTTTTGAAATCACCGGGGTATTTTTACTAATGGGTGCTTTTGTACCTAAGTTTGGATGGAATCAAGGACTTTGGTTAGCAGTATTTCATAGTATAAATGCATGGAACAATGCTGGATTTAGTTTGTTTAAAGATAACTTGATAGGGTATCAAACATCACCATTAGTAGTTTTTACAGTGACAGGTTTGATTATTTTCGGTGGTATTGGATACCAGGTGATTTTGGAAACATACATGTGGGTGCGCGATACAATCAAGAAAAGGCAAATTAAATTAGTATTGTCACTAGATTTCAAAGTTGCAACTACTACCACAATAATTCTACTTTTTATTGGGACAATTGCCTTTTTTGTTGTGGAATTAAGAAATCCAGAAACTTTTGGTAATTTTAATCTTGGTGATAAATTTTTACTTGCTTGGTTTCAATCTGTTACGCCTAGAACCGCAGGTTTTAACACCATAGATATTAGCAAAATGACCAATGCAGGTCTTTTTATTACAATTGCGCTCATGTTTATAGGCGCCAGTCCAGGTGGTACTGGTGGAGGTATGAAAACAACAACTTTGCGCGTGTTAACAAGCTGTACAAAAGCCATTTTGCAAGGCAAAGAAGAAGTATTGCTGTATGAACGTAGAATAGCATTGTCTTTGATTCTCAAAGCAGTGGGTGTTCTAGTTGGTTCAATCGCTACAGTAATTTTTTCAACAATATTGATTTCTTTGACAGACCCAGAAGTTTCTTTCATTCAAATTTTGTTTGAAGTCGTCTCCGCGTTCGCTACCGTTGGACTGTCTACTGGTATTACTGGTACCGTTACAACAGGCGCCAAGCTAATATTAATTCTCACCATGTACATTGGGCGCGTTGGTATTTTACTATTAATGTCGGCGATATTAGGCGACCCTCGTCAAAGCCATATTCGCTATCCAGAAGAAAACCTACTTGTCGGCTAAGTTCAGTTACAATACTTTATGGATAAAATAATTATTTTTAACAAATTTATGTAGTTAGTTACATAGCCCAATAATAGCTAATCAAGAAATCGCCAGGATACATCAAGGTAAAAATCGTGAATCTATCATCATTAGGTTTTTTTCGTAGCTTACGTAAAGATAATCAACAATTTGCCGTCATAGGATTAGGTCGTTTTGGACGTTCTGTTTGTGCGACACTACATAAATTTGGTTATCAAGTGCTAGCAACTGATATTAGCGAAAAGCGTGTAGCAGATGCTTTAACAGAACAAATCGTAGGACATGCAATACAACTTGATTCTACCGAACCAGCAGCACTCAAAGAAGCAGGAATATTTGAATTTGATACTGTAATTGTTGCAATTGGTAACTATATCCAAGAAAGCATTGTCACAACTTTAAATGTCAAAGAAGGTGGTGTTCCCCATGTAGTCGCTAAAGCTTCAACCGAAGTTCATTGTAAATTACTTACTCGTGTTGGCGCCGACCATGTTGTTTTTCCAGAATTTGAAGCAGGTCGTGCATTAGCAAGAACTTTAACCAAACCATCTATCCTCGAAAGATTTGACCTAGACCCCGATAACAGTATCGTCGAAGTAATTGTACCCGACGAGTTTCACGGTAAAACCGTCTCCGAATTACAATTACGTAACCGCTACGGCTTAAACCTTCTCGCAGTCAGTAACGAAGGTAAATTTCTAATTAACCCCGAACCCGACAAACGACTGCAAAAAGGTTCTGCAATGGTTGTAATTGGATGTAACAAAGACATTAACCGTCTACCAATTTAATTATCTTCAATCTCTTGTGGAACAGGCATCCTGCCTGTTTCATATAGGTCGGGCAAGGATGCCCACCCCACAAGAAATAATATTGTAGGTTGAGTGGAGCGGAGCGCGTAACCCAACACATTATCTAAAAAGCTTTAGGTAATCCCGCTTGTTTCAAAACACCATTTGCAGTGTGACGCGACTTTATAGAACCATCCACTACAAAACGACTGCTTGTAATTGGACTGTACTAAACTTCATGGTCACCTTTTCCTTGACGTACAAAGTAACAACCAGCTTCTGCAAGAATTTTTTTCAATTCAGGAGTAAACGACACAGCCATTCTACGAAGCCACCTCAATTAACTCCTGTCGATGACTTGTTAATTTGAAATTTATAGAACCTGTATAATCTATAGGCACTATTTTATTAGCAAAAATTAATTCCGGAATCATTACTCGTAGTTTAGAGGCCAAAAGCTCAATTGTTTCAGCCTCGGTCACTAATCCTGGCACATCTTCACTTGTTGCAACCCAAACTTCTGCTTCTGAGTCCCAGAACGCCTCAACATTGTATCTCAATTCTGTAATCATTGAGGAATAATCCTATTATTATCAGATAATTTCTAGTGTAGTACAAACAGAATAGTATATGCAATATACTGACGTAATTAGCTGCTTACATATACCTATATAACAAACCGTCAGCAGTTAGATTTCTCTTTTGTTGAAACTTGATAACAGCAGCTTTAGTATTGGCGCCAAATAGACCATCAACGGCGCCTGTATAATACTATTTGGCTTTAACATCCCGCGATTAAAACCCTGATTTATTACCCAAATCATTTTAACCGTAACATCGCTACTGAAAGGTTTCGCTGATTGAGTAATGATCATATAACTCAAGTAAATTTATTAGGTAGCATATTTACACTAGCCTAACAAGTTTTCTAAAACTAACCTTCAATCCATCGCGCGGACGGGAAAAAGGTAATACAATTCGCTCTAAATTTTGCCCTGGTGTCAATTCCCACTCATATTCACGAATTAACAAAGCTGCAAATATTTTAATTTCTAGCTTGGCAAATTCTTTACCTAAACATTCTCGAATGCCACCCCCAAAGGGAATATGGGCAAAAGCTGTTTGTTTATCTTCGGCTTTTTCTAGATAAAAACGGTCAGGGTAAAATTTTTCAGGATGACTGTATATATTTTGGTCTTGGTGAGTTTCTTGAATTTGATAAAATATTCCCCAATGTGCAGGAATTTGATATCCTGAAAATTCGCATGGTTCTAAAACTTTCCTTAGTCCACTGCGAACTACAGGAGGCGCCATCCTTAAAACTTCTTTCATTACTTGCTCAAGATAAGTCATTTGTTTTAACTCTTCTTGCGTAATGGGTTTTGAGAAATTAAACTGTTCTTGTTCTACGCGCGCGCGATTTAGTACATCTGGATGTTGAGCAAGCAACAAACACAGCGAAGTTAGTGCAGATGTTAGAGTTTCGTGTCCGGCAACTAACATGCCCAATAAATTATCTTTTACTTCGTCTCGACTCAAGCGTTTACCTTCTTCATCCTGTGCTTGTAATAAAATCGTTAATACATCTTGATTATTAGTTGGGTTTTGTAAACGCTGGTCTATCAGCTTATCAAAACGAGCAAGTAATTGTTCACGTGCGTGAATAGCTTTGTCAAATTTGTTGCCAGGAAAACGCACGGGAATGGATAATAATCCATCGCTCCAAGTTTCGTAGACTTTTTCTAATGCTTCTTCTGATTCAGTTTCTACACCAATAAATAACTGACAAGCAATATCTAAGGTATATTTTTTTAATTCTGGATACCATGTTAATGTCTCCATTTTTTCCCAACGTTTTAAGTAGCGATGGGTAATGTTTTGCATTGTTGTTGCATAATCTGCCAATGCTCTTGGTGCAAATGCTTGGTATAAATATTTTCGCAAAGTTTGGTGAGCGGCGCCTGTTACCACTCCAATTGAATTTATTCCTAGCAGTCTCTCAAAGCTAGGAGTATTCGTCATTTCAAATTTTTGACCTTCGTTGGTAAATAAGAAGCGTGTGGCGCCTGCTCCTATCAATACAATTGTCGGAAAACCAAAAAGATGAGTTTTGAAAATATTACCGTATTGTTTTTGCCGCTTCTCCATAAAGTTTGCTGGACTGCGTAGATAACTTACTGACTCGCCAATTACAGGTAAGCCAAAGTTACCAGGAGGTAAAGGTAAGCTAGATTGAGGCATATTTTTTAAATAATTAAATTCAATACGATACTATATCGTATTTATATTAACACCTATGAGTGACGTTAGTAAAAAATCGCCAGGGAGACCCAGGAGTCAGCAATCTCACCAAGCTATGCTGCAAGCAACTTTGGAACTGCTTGGTGAAGTTGGGTTTGATGGTATGAGTATTGATGGAATTGCTGCACGTGCAGGTGTGGGTAAAACGACTATTTACCGACGTTATGCATCCAAAGAGGAATTAGTCGCTGATGCAATTGAGAGTGTTAGGCAAGATGTGGAAATTCCTGACACAGGAAGTATATGGAGTGACATTGATGCATTAATTGAAGGCGCCGCGCAAATAACTTTTACTCCTCTAGGAAGAAAAACCGTAGCGATGATAATTAGCAGTGCATCGAGTAATGGAGAGTTTGCACGTATTTATTGGGAAAAGTATTTGCAACCCCGACGAGATGCTTTTGCTGTGGTTATAGAAAGGGCAAAAGCGAGAAAAGAGGTTTGTGTAGATTTAGAACCAGGTATTGTGTTTGACATCATGAGCGGCATTATGCTTTATGGGTTAATTTTTCCACCGACTACAGAATCATGGCAATTATATGTTCGGCGCGCTTTAGGGTGTTTGCTCTCTCCCTGATTTTTTCTTTGCGACCTTTGCGCCCTTTGCGGTTAATTTTCTTACTCTCTTCCTCTGTGTTCTCCGTGTCTATGTGGTAAATAAATTAACTTGAATGCACAGGCAGGATGCCTGTGCCACAAGAAAAAGGAGGTATTAACTTTTATTTTGTTCTGATTCGGCTGACACTGGTTGACCGAATTCTATTACTTTTGTTTGGGTTGATTCGCTCTCATTATTGGGTTGAGTTTCTGTTGGAGGTTGGCTATTAGTATTTTCGCTGTCTTCAGTTGGGGTTTCTGTTTGAGTTTGGGTTTCGGGGTTTTCGGTAGTGGTTTCTGTTTGAACTGTTGCTTCGGGTTTAACTTGGGGTTCTGATGCAGCAGGTGTGATAGGTCTGTCACCTTGTGCTGTTTGGATGATTAGTTCTTCTATTTTTTCGGCTAGTTGAATATTACCTTGTTGGCGATATTGTTGCTGCGCGCGTTTGAATGCTCTGTTTGCTTTTTTATATTCACCTTGGTTCATCCAAGCTATGCCGATACTATAATAAGCATCTGGATTTACGGTTGTTCTACGAATTGATTCTTGGTAGGTTGCTACAGCTTCGTTTGTTAGTCCGCTTTTTGCCATTAAAGTACCTAAACGATTGTAAGCAGCAGCGTTATCTGGATTGATGTTTAACGCTTGGCGATATGAATTCATTGCTTCTTGAACTTGTCCTGTTTGTTCTAAAGCAATAGCTAAGTTGTAGTAAGCGTTTGCATTACTGCTGTCGATATTTATTCCCTGTTGGTAAGCTGTGATTGATTCGTTAATTTGTCCTAGTTCGTACAATGCTAACCCCATGTTGTAGTGTGCTGCTGCCATTGTTGGATTAACTACTAATGCTTGACGATAGGCAGTAATTGCTGTTTCGCGTTGTCCTTGCTTGTGCAGTCCTAAACCTAAGTTAAAGTAACCTTCTGCAAAGTTTGGGTCAATTCGTACTGCTTCTGAATATTCTTGTACTGCTGATTCAATACGATTTTGCTTCAACATGATGTTACCAAGGTAAGTCCTCGCGGCTGCTAAGTTGGGGTCGCGCTGTAATGCTTGCCTTAGTAACATTTCTCCACTCTGATAATCTCCACGGCTGTAACGGATTACACCTTGTTGATATAAGCCAGCTGCTTCTAAGTCTTGAGTAACAACGTTTTGTGCCAATAATTTACTATGAGTGTTTAAAAAACTGGGCGCCGTCAAAGTTAACAAAACAGAAGCTGCAAAAAGAGTAATTCGGGAATAAAGGCGTAAATACTTATGAGAATGATAATTATGAGACATATCAGGTAGACCTGTACTTATATTTAAAGACTATAAGTCTAGGTTTCCCAGTATTCCCGATGAAATATACAGTGTGATGAATTTTTATGCTCGTTGTAAGCACTAAAGTGATTAATGCAAGCACTAAAGTGCTTATGACGAGCAGCTTTTTTCTTTTTCAGGCAGAATTAGCATTGCGTCACCAAAAGAGTAGAAGCGGTATTTCTCGTTTATTGCTTCTTTGTATATATTGAGTAAGTTTTCTCGACCGATAAGTGCGCTGACTAGCATCAACAAACTAGAACGGGGTAAGTGGAAGTTGGTTATCAACCCCTCAATGACTCGCCATTTAAAACCAGGGTAGATAAATAAATTTGTCTTGCCGCAAAATTCTCTTATTTCACCGGTTTCTGCTGCGGCGCCTTCTAATGCTCTAACAACGGTTGTTCCTACTGCTATAATTCTTCCACCTTTGTTTTGCGTTGCTTTAATTTGCTCGACTGTCGTAGACGGCACTTCTATCCATTCGGAGTGCATTGTGTGTGTAGTTACATCTTCAACTTCAACGGGACGAAACGTTCCTACACCTACATGTAGAGTGATAAACGCGCGGTTTATGCCCTTTGTCTCTAATGTGTCAAGTAGTTCAGGTGTAAAATGTAGCCCTGCTGTCGGCGCCGCTACTGCACCTGGTGTATTTGCATATACTGTTTGATACTGTTCGTCGGATGCTTGGCTTTGTGTAATGTACGGAGGTAAAGGTACTTCACCGAATGTATCTAATAATTGCACCAAAGATTTTCCACTTGGTACATGGAATTTTAATAGCCGTCCACCCGTTGCTTTGTCTGAGTCTATTACTGTCGCTGCTAGTGTGCTATCATAAGAGGGCGCCTCAAAAAATATCTGTGAACCAATCTTAAATCGCTTTCCTGGTTTCACTAATGCCAGCCAGCAATTTTGTTCACGCTCCTCTAATAGTAAAACTTCTAACTTGGCACCTGTGGATTTACGACCGTGTAAACGCGCGCTCAAAACTTTGGTGTCGTTCATTATCAACAAATCACCTGGTCGCAAAATCTCCGGCAAATCACTGAATATATGGTGTAAAGTAGAACTAATATTCTTTTTACTAGTCGAATTTACTACTAGCAATTTTGAACTGTCACGGGGAACTGCTGGATTTTGAGCTATCAATTCTTCGGGTAAATTGTAGTCGTAACCAGCTGTGGAACGGTCTAAATCACAATATTTCTCTCCCTCTGTGGAAGTGGAATTGAAATCTCGTTCTTGTAAGTCCTGCTGCATCTAGATTCTGATAATGGATATAAAGTAATTTTAGCTTTTCTTTATAAATGAACTTTACGCGATTAGGGGTCAATCTTATCTTTTGAGTTTATGATGAATACTATTAGGTGACACGTAAACGAAAATATAAAAATTGGGTAAACCTACCCAATAAAAAACGGGGGCTTTTACCCTACCGGATGATGGGGTTATTGTTCCAATAATAGATATGTAGGATTGGCTTTCATCCCAAGCAGCGAAATGGAATATTTGTATTATCTGGCAAATGCCAGTCTAACCTTAAGAGTAATTCAATTCTTACACTCCCGACCACAGTTGCCTGTTTCTTTCGTAACTGTGATTCATCAAATTGATGGCTGGGTGGTACGAGTTAAACTTACAGGTCAAGTATCATCGGACATAGATGGTGATTTTCGCGCGTTCTTAAACGAGTTAGGAATTGCTTACGAACCACCAATGCGGGTACAAATGGCACTGTGGAGTTTAGAAGCTGGACAGTATCCTGTTGATGTGATGCGTCGCTATCAAGTCGCGATAGTCTCACATGGAAATCCTGAAAGAGAAGAAATTGAAGCATTCCGTCAACAGTTTGTGCGAGGTTTGGGTTACTGCCCAGAAACACTGGCTTAAAAAGTTAAGTTTGAGAAAGTGAATACACATCTTCGGAAAAATTGTCGAGACGTGATTAATCCCTGTGGGAAAACCTGCGGTTTACACGTCTCTACCAGTTATCACCGTTTGAATCAAAAGCACCAGCAATATATTCTTGTAGGGTTAAATAATAACTTGAATTTTCTTGCGAGCTTATGGCAGTGTTAGGTTTTGGCTTACAAGAGACGATAGCAACATCAAAGCGACACGTATAGTTTTCTTTATCAGGGTGTTCTGCCAGAAACATTTGTGCTGCTATCCTTAATTTAGTTTGTTTACGTAACTCTACGGCATCTCTTCCCCCAGAGTCCCAGTTTCCTGCGCTGCGCGTTTTCACTTCAACAAACGCCAATGTTAAATCTTGAGTGGTAATATTTATTTTTCCTTTTGCTTCAACGAGCGCAATAATATCAATTTCTCCTCTACGACCACTCTTCCATCTGCGGTGTAGAATTTTTGAGCCGTTTTCAGCTAACCACTCGGCTACAAAGTCTTCACCTAATGTACCGATGTCGAGATAATGATTAGAAGGAGCCATAAATGTAAATACTACTTCAAAACTATATGACTAAACGCATTAGGACGTATATACTTAGTTTATTCTTTTACGGAATAATTTGCTTAACTTTGAACTTTGGGCTGGCGCCAGCAAGTTTTGCACTCGACTATAATAAAGAGATTTTGATTGACGCTGATTTTTCGGGACGTGACTTGAGCGACTCTAGCTTTACCAAAGCCAACTTAAAGCAAAGCAACTTTACTAACTCTAATTTGCGCGGTGTAAGTTTCTTTGCTTCAAATCTTGAGTCAGTAGATTTTACTGGTGCTGATTTAACAAACGCTACCTTAGACTCCGCACGCTTAGTTAAAGCGAACCTAACCAACGCAGTATTAGAAGGAGCTTTCGCTGCTAGTGCAAAATTTGATGGCGCCATAATCGATGGAGCAGACTTTACCGACGTATTATTACGCGACGACGAGCAAGAAAAATTATGTAAACTCGCCAAAGGTACAAATCCCAAAACCGGACGCGACACCCGCGAAACATTAATGTGCCCATAATGTAAATGCCAAAGCATTTTATATTAGAGTTATTCTTTAATAATTAAAAAATTGTGAAAGCAATAACTCTTCTTGGTTCCACAGGTTCAATAGGAACCCAAACTTTAGATATTGTGGCACAGTATCCTGACCAATTCAGGGTTGTAGGGTTAGCGGCTGGTAATAATGTTGAAATGCTAATCAAACAGATTCGGCAGTTTCGACCGAGTATAGCAGCAATTTGCGCTCCTGAAAAACTGTCAATACTTCAAGATGGCATTAAAGACCTTGATTACAAACCAATTTTGCTTGCAGGTGAAGCTGGAATTATTGAGGTAGCTGCTTATGGTGATTCCCAAAGTGTTGTTACAGGTATAGTTGGTTGTGCTGGTTTACTTCCAACTATCGCAGCGATTAAAGCAGGTAAAAATATTGCTCTTGCTAACAAAGAAACTTTAATTGCAGGCGCCCCAGTTGTTCTACCGTTAATTGAAGAGTATGGTGTTAAATTACTACCTGCTGACTCAGAACATTCTGCAATATTTCAATGTTTACAAGGTGTACCAACAGGAGGACTACGTAAGATTATTCTGACAGCTTCAGGAGGCGCCTTCCGTGACTGGGCAGTATCCGATTTAGCTTCAGTTACAGTTGCCGATGCTTTAAAACATCCGAACTGGTCAATGGGGCGCAAAATTACCGTTGATTCTGCAACCCTGATGAATAAAGGTTTAGAAGTAATCGAAGCACACTTTTTGTTTAGGATGGACTACGATAACATCGAAATTGTAATTCATCCGCAAAGTATTATTCACTCACTAATTGAACTTCAAGATACTTCAGTACTAGCTCAACTTGGTTGGGCTGATATGCGTTTACCATTGCTGTATGCAATGTCATATCCCGAAAGAATTTTTACAGACTGGGAACGTCTCGATTTAGTCAAAGCTGGAAATTTGACTTTCCGTGAACCTGACCATCAAAAATACCCATGTATGAATTTAGCATACGCAGCAGGTCGGGCAGGTGGTTCGATGCCAGCAGTATTAAACGCAGCTAATGAACAGGCAGTAGCTCTGTTTTTAGATGAGAAAATTAAGTTTTTAGATATCCCACGTTGTATTGAAATGACGTGTGCGCGTCATAATAATGCACAAAATCCTTCTTTGGAAGATATTATAGGCGCCGATAAGTGGGCAAGACAACAAGTTATAAATGTTACTGAGCAATTAGAAACTCGTCCCCAGTTTATTTCATTACGTTAGTTCCAATTCCCTCGGATGTATAAATCCGGGGGAAAGAAAGCCAAGAAGGGCATAGAGAAAATAATTCAATAAACAGATGTAACAATCAATGTCAATGATAGCAACAATTAATACTTAAATTTCTTTTAAGTCTCGTAAAAATCGAGTACTATTATCGTTGTTTTGGTTCAGAATTAAAACTTACCCATTAGCCATTGACTAAAACTCATACTTAACTAATTTTATACAATATATGTTCGTAGCTTTGATTGTAGCGTGGATTATCTTTACATTTCTTCTTCGAGTCATTAAGACAACACTTGTAAATGCAGCATTAATTGCCGCAGTAATTTTCTTTTTACAGGCAGGTTACGGTATAACTTTACTTGATGTAATTCAATACTTTACTCAAAATACGCGCACGGGTGGTAGATAATTACTTATAATGAGACACAGAGACGTGATTAATTACGTCTCTACAATGCAAGATTTTTACACATAATTTAAGACTGTTATATATTTTCTTTCTTTCTTCCTTTCTTAGTGTTCTTTGTGCCCTTTGTGGTTTATTTCTCTTGCCTCTGTGTCTCTATGGTAAAAAATACGTAACTGCACAGGCGCTTTCCTGCCTGTGCTACAACTAATTAATTCATGGGGTTGGTAATTTTGAGAAGCGCATCTTTGACGTTAGCTGGCAGTTGACGCATTATTTTACCACGCTCTCGGTCTACAGCTACAAGTGTTACTGCTGCGGTTAAATATAACTCTTGGGTATCTTCAGATTCGAGAGCATAATCAAAATTAATACGTACACCGCTTAAATCTCCCATACGGGTTTTTAAAATTGCTGTTGTTCCTAGTTGCAGTGACCGATGGTAACGTACAGATAATTCTATAACTGGTAAATCGCAACCTAAAGCAACTAAATCGGCATAGTTTATACCGCAAGTACGTAAATACTCAACGCGCGCTTCCTCCATCCAAGTTAAATAAGTGCCATGCCAAACTATTCCAGCATAGTCTGTGTGGTGAGGATATACGCGGACTGGGTACTCGAACCAGTTTTCGTATGTGCTAGATGATGGATTGGTAATTGTACTTGTGGGTAACGAGTATTGATTTACTTTTTCTTCGGACATATTAAAATTTTCCCATTCTTATGCCTAACTATTTCGACCCTGGAAATAGCATAACAATACATATTGTAGTTCTAGGAAAAATGACTGGGAACTCAAATATATGAGAAATAAATTTACAAGTATCGAAAAGCCTAAGTAGTTATAACTCTAAGAGTTGAAGTTTGCTACGTATTTGGTTGTGTTTAATTTCTTGGTTGGTCAGCAATTATAGCACCGCGAGTCGAATCGCTTTCGGTTTATTACTCGTAATGTCACCCCATTCATAAGCATGACCGTCTGAGTTGCTCATGATTACATTGTAGTTAACTCGCGAAGTGCTATATACGCTTCCTATTCAACTTAATATCACTGCTCTCGTTGATTTATTACCGCAAAACCACTTGCTAGCATTAAATTTTATTGAGATAAAGTGAGTGTGTTGCACGCTTGCTTTCTGGGCTTCAGGGCAATGGCTAAAGGCTAACAGCGTTTTTAGCACTTTGGTATCGTTTTAAAAACAAGCAATTAGCAATTAGCATTCCCAGTGGGAGCATTTCATAATTACCTTGTTTCCACGTACTTTGTAAATAAATATACTAGCGGTATTTATTGTACTTAGTGACGTTTGGCAAGGGTTTTGCTAGCGGCGCCTTTATCTTGCATAGAGTATTTGACAATATTAGCCAATTCTTGCAACTGGTTAACAGCCTCTGCTCCTTCCAACTTCATTAACTCACGGTCATCACGCATTTCAGTCCAGGTAATTCCATAATCGGATACCAAAAAGCGAATTAAGTGGTTTTCTCCTAAGCTCACCATAAATGAAGCACTGTTCATTTGGTCGCCACAGGTATAGCAAGATGCAGGATAGCCACGACGTTCGAGTACTATCGCCAATGCCTGTAAATTCATTACCAAGTCTTGGACAAATTGCCTGTGTTGTTGCGCTAATCTTAGAAACACTATTTTTCCTCCTTACACCACGGTATCGGGCGTACTTTTATATTTTCTTTAGATTTTCTCATGAACTGGTATTGTAGACTAATCATTACAATTTCCAGGTATCTACAAAGTACCGGGAAGCTACCTCACGCTTAAGGTAGTGCATAGGAATTTTTGCTGCCGTATCAAAACATTCACTTTTGACGTTAGTTATATCGGACAGAATCATCAGATTTAACCTTATCTTCATGTAATGCTTTCTTTGTAGACTTCGGTCTTGTAATGAGTACGCTTTAAGACTAACTCAGATTGAGTACAAGTCAAGCACGGAAAAGCTACAAATAGCACAAAAATTCACGAACCGCCGTAACATGCGCTACTTTTCTTAAGAAAAACGATAGTATTTTTACTTTTGTACCATCAGTTTGCTTAAGACTATAAGCCTTTCACACTAACAATAACGCAAATCAAAAAATCGCTATTCTTCAGTATACAAGTCTAAATATATACACGTTTTTCTATATCCTTGTTGTATTCTTACAAGGCAACGCTTATTTCACTTGCCTTACAACTAAAAATACAACCAAGTATAAGTAAAACTGAGTGCTTAATTAGACTAATATCTCGGATAGTTAGTTTTCGTACTATTTTATATAGATGCCCTAATTGGTTAATACACCTGATAACTTGTATAGACTTATATCAATACTGCTGATAATAAGTTTGACTACAATCCCGAAGTAACCCTGAATCGCTTGGCTGATAAAAATGAAGATAACTGAGCATCGGTAGAGAATGTTGCCATTTCGGCAGGTCGATTCTTAAGCTTTAATAAAAAAGTATCATTAGCTACTTAGCTTTTAACTTTTAGTCAGATTGTATAATTTTCAGTATTGTAGATTACTTTTTATCAAAGTAATTATACTAGTTTAATAAAACTACAACTGGGTCAGGGAAAATAAATAGTTATATTAAATCTTTTCCCTTGACCTTTTTGGCTATTAACCTACAGTTTGCCACCAACCGAAAGCTGGACCAATAAAACGTACTGTTACCCAGATAGCAACCATTGCGCCAATTCCAAACCAGGCGCCCTTAGTAGTCCATTTGACAAACTTTTCGGCTTGGGTTTTAGTAATAGGCAACCACGGCAGAATTTGCTGTTCCTGTCCGTATTTTTCTCCTAGCGATTCTTTGCGACGTTTAGCTTCACCCATAATTTAATTAAAATTTGGTATTTCAAACACACTTACAAGCTGATAATAGCGCGATTAAATGGGCATTGAGCATCGGTTGTAGGTTACAGAATATTAAACAATTAGCACAAATTAACTATTCGTTGTTGGTTGGGTTAAATAAATTTGGGTCGAGGTAGTTAATACGCGCAAGCGGACTAAGAGAATTCAGAATTTGGGCGCCATAGCTACGGTTAACAACACGACTATCGAGTAAAGCGACCACTCCTTGGTTTTCACGAACTGGTGCGATGGCACGCTGCAATTCATTTAAAGCTGTAGGTAAAAGGTATAACCGAAACCAATCTTGATGTGTACGCTTGTAATACGACACCCTTAGTGATACCAAAGGGTTTTCCAACGATGGTAAAGGTAATGTGGCAATAATCATTAGCTGAGGTGCAGGTAAAACGCTTTGATGCTCACGCCAAAATTGCCAACCTGTGACTAAAATACCGTTTTCATCCAAACAAGTTTTCTCAACTTGCACCCGTGAACCAAATTCTGATGCCAAAATTGTCCCTACTTGCGCTTTGAGCGGTACATCCCCTACTACAATTACCGTTAACCCAGGCGCCGTTGCACTGAGGCATACTAATGTACGGGTTTTATGAATAAATGCCGCTTGATATTCGGGTGTATTAGGTAAGGGTAAGTTATAAGGTACGTAAAGTTGTATCGCTTCGGTTTGATTATCACCAGAAAACTTTAAACAAGTTACCTCTCCTATTCCCATACGCTCTCGAAATAATGGTGCCTCGGTTTCTGTTTCTACAGCACTACCAATTAGTACGATGGGTTGACGCTGCCAAATCGGCGCCAATATTTGACCTAGTTTAACTGGGCAGGTATGTAAATAAAATGTCCCATACGTCCGATTAATAGTAGCCCAAAAAAGAGGGGACTCAGATGTAGCTCGAAAATTAGAATAGAATTTTTTCCATGTGTCAGGGAGGGTAGGTATATCTAAAACTGAATACAATCGCTGTAAAATTTCGATTTCTGCCTCAGAGACTGCATAGCATTCGTAGGGATTAGCGGGATGTTTAAAAATATTGTGCGTTAGTTCAACCCTCGAATTGCGAATAACTGACTCGTGAAACGGATAAGCTAGTGCAAGTTCATCCCAGCAAGATGGAGAAAGCGTAACAGTAAGACTAGCGCGCACCCAATCTTCTAAATCATCAATACCATCAATAATTGTAGGAATCTCAACAGAGAAGGCGCCGTTTTGTGTAAGTTGTGCGTTTAACCAAACTTCGGGTGTCGTTAAAAGTATTCCTTGAAAGTCACCACCGACCCAAGCATCACCCGTTCTAATTGGCTTATCAACTCGTAACCACTGCTGTAAGCGAGGAATTTCAACTTTGAGCAAACGATTGTGTACAACGGAAGGAGCAACAATAACGACTCCAGATTGCCACATTAACGCCGACGCAATAAAACTAGTGCGATACCTGCCTTGATAACCACAAACTGCGCCAACTTGAATTAAGGCGCTTCTTCCCAAACGCAAGGCGCGCGCAACCAACCGCGCCATCGTTAAATGATGGTGCCACGCTGGGAAACCCGCCTGCGACCGCAGGAAGTTGTGTAATGACAAATGAACTTCTGCCTCAATCACACGCTTTACGTTCCATACGAAATTTAACTTTTATCAGCAATTACGCGCGCTCTTTGAAAAACGAGGCGCCATCGTTAACCATGTGGGCAATTGTTATATTAGCCACATAACTTAGTTTTGGTTATAAACAAATTGGATTATGGCTTCTTACCCAGGAATTAAAGCGGAAGCATTCCGACATCCCTTAGATAGGCAAGCGGAACAGACGCTCCGCAGCCTACCAGGGTTCGATTTCCTTGCACGTAAATTTGTAGAATTTTTTGCCGAACGCCCGCAGTTAGTTTTTCTAATGGGCAACACCATCCAAGTTGGGCCTCGTCAATATTCCACTATTTACCATATGTTTCGCGAATGCGTGCGGGATTTGGACATTACCTACGAGCCTAAACTGTTCATCGAACAAAATGCTGTCGCCAACAGCTACTCGCTTGGGAAAGAAAACCCCTGCATCGTCATCAATACAGGCATACTAGACTTACTTAGTGAAGTCGAGATTAGGGCGGTGTTAGCCCATGAACTGGGGCATATTAAGTGTGGTCATACTATTTTAATTCAAATGGCGAAGTGGGTGAGTCAGGCTGCAACTGCGATTGGTCAGGTAACATTTGGTGTCGGTAAATTTGTCAGCCAGGGTTTATTGCTAGCCTTTTACGAATGGCGCCGTAAAGCTGAATTATCGTGTGACCGTGCGGCTTTGCTTGTTATTGAAGACCTAAACACGGTGATGAAAACGATGATGAAAATAAGTGGAGGTAGTATAAATTATGCCCACGAGTGCCATTTACAAGAGTTTATTAAACAGTCCGAAGAATACCAGGCACTAGATGAAGATGGACTGAACCAGGTTTACAAACTGCTAATGTATTCAGGGGTAATAGGGGAAATGCAAAGCCACCCTTTCGCAGTCGAGCGTGTGCATTATTTGCGTGAGTGGGCAGTATCACCGGAATATGAACAAATACGTCAGGGCAACTACATGCGTTCGCCGGAGGAAGGAGCCGTTAATGTTGAGGTAAATAATGATACTGAAACTGATAGACTAAGGCGCCAGCTTGAGGAACTCCAGCGTGAAATTGAGAGAATCCGTAGGACGGGAAATCAATCATAGCCTAAAAATTGCTCTACAACAATTAAAATTTCTGAACAGTGTAGGTTTATACTATTTGAAAATTGTATAAGCAATATACTAACTTTTAGGTTCTACCTGGGAATTACAAGCATGAGTGGCATAGCCACTTTTTTTTTGATTATAGGGCTGGAAAGCTCCGCGTGCTTCTAGCATCTGTACAATACTGCCAGAATTAGGGTTTCGCATCAAAGAGCGCAAAAATTTTAAACGAGTCAAGCTTTGAGCTTCGGTGTCTAGCTCCTCAAAAATACGGTTTTTTTGGTGTCGCGATAAATCTCCTTTAATTTGTGCCATTACCGAGACAATCATTTGCTGTGGTTCAACCTGCATAATTTGCAAAAATTGAGATAAAGTTTCCACAATTGTGCTTTGGCTTTTCATACTTAAAGACAAATTATGAAATAACATTACCGACGTTGCGTGATGACGGCTTTTATCTGTCAAAAAACCTTGTAATATCAAGCTTATATCAGGTTCATAACATTCTATTGCCAAGCTACGGTAATAGCTCAAACTCCACCCGTCCAAAACTAGAAGCACAAATAAAATAACAGCTTTATCTTGAGTATCAATTACATCATTTAAAAATTTGAGTAATTGATTGTCTTCGTCTTGCCATGTTACAGATGCTGGAATTGGAATAAATGGTTTAATTTTGGCCACGTGCATCGCTTCATCAGCACCAAACAAACTATAGAGCATTTGTTCTTCAATACTTTCATGCATCAGCACCAGCTTTGCCATATAATTTACACAAGCTTTTTCAATTGTGTATATTTGTTTTAGTACACAGTAGTTGCAAAGCTGTAATATTTCAGCCTGATGGTAAAAATCAGCAGATTGAAAGCTTTTGACTTTGTTCAAGCCAAAATAGCTGGCTCCCCAGTAGATAGGGGTACTCTCTGTAGGAGACAATTGGCAGTTATGCCCAAGTCGGGCGCCTAGTTCAGAAGAAAGCCAACATAAAAGTTTATTTTCTTCGGAATTTGCTAGATTTGCCCCTGGTATAAATTGTTGTTTAATCATTTATTTATAAATCAGACGACACCACAGACAGCATATTTAGCCGAGGTTGCGACGCGGATTATTGAGGTCTACAAGTATTTGACAATATTCACTTTGAACTGATTGCAATGTTTCTTCAAATACCTTATCCTCTTTCCAAGGCTCTTCGTTTGCACCACTCTTGCTAACAAAACAAGTGATAGGACTTGCGGTTGCCTTAGTTCTAACATCACAG
Organism: Calothrix sp. PCC 7103; assembly: GCF_000331305.1. Lineage (GTDB taxonomy): Bacteria > Cyanobacteriota > Cyanobacteriia > Cyanobacteriales > Nostocaceae > Dulcicalothrix. The sequence continues at coordinate 6,187,092 of NZ_KB217478.1, forward strand.
TATTCGCCTTGTATAAATTGCTGGTTATACTGAGATACTCTATCATTTAAGCACCAATTGTAATGACTTCTAAGCATATCTATCCAACGACCCATTTCAGTAATTTGACTGTTATTAGGTTGAAGTTTATATACATAGTTTGTTAGCAAGTTAAAATCACCTCCTTTCATTGTTTTCTTACTATTAGCATAGGTGTATGTTCTAAAAATGTCAACAGCAAAAGGGAAAAAAAGAATTAGAGAGCAACCCGTTTTGTACGATGAGCCTAAGAAAAAGCGTGGCGTAATGCTTACTGATACTGCATGGCATAAAGTACAAGAATTGGCAGCACGAAACTGTATGAGCGCAAGTGAATATCTTGAACAAATGATTAGAAACCATAGTATGATTGATGGCTAAAGCCATTCTATGTGCTTTCATCCCCGCCATGAATAGACGGGGTTTTTCCTGCGGATAACTTCGCTCTTCAGCATATCGTTTATAAAATTATTCACGCTTGTGGTAGAAAGGGAATGCCAATAAAAAGTAATCTATATTCCAGCCTGTCATAAATAGAGCAATTTAGTTATTTAGTCATGTGGCAGTAAAAAATCTGTCACATTTTCAACCCCATTTTTTGCAATTTGTGAAATAGTGGAAACATCACCTAGCTAGTTGCATGTTGTTTAAGTACAAATGTGATTAAGCAAACACTCCTAGAGACGCGGCTGCTGAACCATGTCTCAACTCTTCAAAAAGTAAAAAATTACTTGAGTACTAGTTATTCACAACTAGAGGTTTCATGCAGCCCAAAAATATGTGTCGTCTCCTGCGTGCGTTGTCACGTCAGGGTTTGGATGTTAGCTACGAAAATAAAACTTATTCGGTTCGCTTAAATAAATCAAAGCAAGATGTACCTGTTGCTTCAGTTCTTTTACCCGAAGATTTTCCTGTTGAAGCAAAGGCTTTAAATCAACTTGCACTACTTGCCAGTATGCAACATCCTGCTGGTGGGTGTGTATGCGGTGCCTGTGCGACACCAGATTTTCATCCAGGAGATGCAGGTGTTGCTATTGGTTCGGTTATTGAAACCGAGAATATGGTGATTCCTGCTGCCGTCGGTTCTGATATTAACTGCGGAATGCGGTTACATGTTGCAAATTTAACCATCGATAAATTTCTCGCACAGCGTGACAAATTTGTCGAATTAATGAAAGGCGATTACTTTTTTGGTACTCGTGATGTGACGATGACCGCTTCAAGTATGCGCGCGTTATTTCAGGATGGTGTGCTGGGATGGGTTGATGCTATGTGGAAGGCGCCAACAGGAAGTTTCGTTAAATCAGATTTTGCACAGTTAGCCAAAGAAGTAGACCGTATTTTTCTTAATGGTTCGATGGAAGGTAACTGGAAAAAGGCGCCATGTGAGCTTGTGCCAGATGAAGGAGTTGTGCGCGATGGAGGTTTAGCCACTATTGGTGGTGGCAATCATTTTGTTGAAATTCAGCGTGTAGACAAAATTGAAAATCGTGGACTCGCGCATTTATGGGGAGTAAAAGAAGGGCAGCTTGCTTTTATGATTCACTCAGGTTCACGTAACGTTGGTAAATATATCGGTGGTGCTTGGCGTGATAAAGCAAAAGCTACTTGGGGTAGGAGTGTAAAATATCCTGACTCGAATATCTTCCCATTATCAACAAATTCGCACCCTGAACTTGTAGCAAGTTATCTACAAGCAGAAGCAACAGCAGCAAACTACGCATTTATGAATCGTTTACTTTTAGCGGAGTTATTACGACTACGCTTACGTCAAGTATTTGGTGATATTGAGGTGCCGCTAGTTTACGATTTACCTCACAATATAACTTTACCTCAACCCCTAATTAACAAATGGGTGACACGTAAAGGCGCCTGTCCGGCATTTGATAATCAACCCGTAATTATTCCCGGTTCGATGGGCGCCACTTCATATTTGTGTGTAGGAAAAAGTAACCCTAAGTTTCTAAATTCTGCATCTCACGGTGCAGGAAGACAACGTAGTCGCTTTGAATTAACCCGTCAAGGTGCTTCATACACCGAACAAGAATTGGGGTTAACTGGAGTTGACTGTATTACTTTACGCGAAGAACGTCGAATTGAAGAGGCGCCTGTCGCTTATAAACCAATACAATCAGTTATTGATGTACAAGTAGAAGCAAAAATGATTGAAGTTGTAGCTTCTTTAAGCCCAATATTAACTTTCAAAGCCTAAAAACAACAAACCATCTTGTGGCATCTCTTGTGGCATCTCTTGTGGAACGGGCATCCTTGCCCGTTTTTCTTCAGCATCTTCTTCTTGTATCATCTTGAAAATTAGAATTAGGGCGGGCAGGGATGCCCGCTCCATAAGATTGATTTTACAGTTCTAAGGCAAAGTGTTGGTGGGAATATTCCTGGAGTTCAATTTGTGTGCGCTCAACTTTCCAGATGTCTTGGCAATATTCGCGAACCGCTCGGTCAGATGAAAATTTACCTGTACGTGCGGTATTAAGAATTGACATTTTTGTCCAGCTAGCAGTGTCAAGATATGCTTGGCTTACTCGGTCTTGGCAGTCGATGTAAGATTGATAGTCTGCCATTAACATGTAAGGGTCGCCGTATAATAAGGAATCTATCAAGGGTTTGAATAGTTCTACGTTACCATTTGCGAAGTGTCCTGATGCTATTAAGTCGATGACTTTACGCAATTCTAGGTTTGTTTCGTAGTAAGAACCAGGGTAGTATCCTTGCCATCTTAGGCTTTGTATTTCGTCGTTGGTTAGTCCAAATAAGAAGAAGTTTTCTTCTCCTACTTGTTCTCTAATTTCAATGTTGGCGCCATCGAGTGTACCAATTGTAATTGCTCCATTGAGGGCAAATTTCATATTTCCTGTTCCGGAAGCTTCTTTACCTGCGGTGGAAATTTGTTCGGATAAATCTGCTGCTGGGTAAACTAGCTGACTGTTGGTGACGTTATAGTCTGGGAAGAAAACGACTTTGATTTGATTACGTAAATTTGGGTCGTTATTAACGACTTCTGCCACAGAGTTAATTAGCTTGATAATTAATTTAGCAGCAAAGTAACCGGGAGCAGCTTTTCCACCGAAGATAAATGTACGCGGTGTTATTTCTAAGTGGGGGTTTTCTTTGAGGCGATTGTATAATGTGATGATGTGCAATAAGTTTAAGTGTTGGCGCTTGTATTCATGAATACGTTTTACTTGCACGTCAAACATACTCTCAGGATTGACAATAACACCTGTACGCTGTTTAATTAGTTCTGCCAAACCTATCTTATTGTTGAGTTTAACTGTGTGCCACTGCTCACAGAAAGCTGCATCATCAACAAATATTTCTAACTTGCGTAAATCTTCGAGATTCTTTACCCAGTCGGCGCCAATTTTATTGGTGATTAAATTGTTAAGTCCCGAATTATTTAGCACCATAAAACGACGTGGGGTCACACCGTTGGTTTTATTGCTAAATTTTTCAGGGTAAATTTCATAAAAGTCTCGTAGTACGGTTTCTTGTAACAGTTCGGTGTGTAATTGTGCTACACCATTGATTGCATGAGAAGCAACACAAGCTAGGTTTGCCATTCTAACATAACGTTCACCCGATTCATCAATTATCGACAAGCGTGCGAGTCGTTCATCGTCGTCTGGATGCTGAAGTCGGATTTCTTCTAAGAAACGGTGATTGATTTCGTAGATTATTTCTAATAATCTTGGTAGCAATGAACCAAATAAGTTTAAAGACCATTTTTCTAATGCTTCCGGCAAAAGAGTATGGTTAGTGTAAGCAAAGGTTTTTTGTGTTATTTCCCATGCTTGATTCCAATCGAGTTGATGTTCATCTATTAAAAGTCGCATTAATTCTGCGACCGCAATAGCTGGGTGAGTATCATTTAACTGAGCAGCAAATTCCTCATGAAAGCTTTCGATAGGTAAATTTCGCTCTTTAAGAATTCGTATCATGTCTTGTAACGAACATGAAACAAAAAAGTACTGTTGTTCTAAACGGAGTTGTTTACCTGAAAATGACTCATCGTTTGGATAAAGTACTTTACTAATATTCTCGCAAGATACTTTTTGGTCGATTGCACCATAGTAATCACCACGATTGAATGCAGAAAAATCGAAAGATTCAGGCGCCTCTGCTCTCCACAAACGTAGAGTATTGGCTGTGTTTACCTTATAACCTAGTATTGGTGTGTCGTAGGGAATACCATTAACTACTTGATGTGGAATCCAACGAACTTGAAAGCGACCTTCTTCATCGGTAAACTGCTCTGTATAACCGCCAAATTTAATGTGAACTTCCCACTCTGGGCGCCGAATTTCCCAAGGATTACCATAACGTAACCATTTATCAGTAATTTCGACTTGCCACCCATCCTGGATTTTTTGGTCAAAAATACCAAATTCGTAACGAATACCGTAACCCAAAGCAGGTATTTCTAGAGTTGCCAAAGAATCAAGATAGCACGCAGCTAACCGTCCTAAACCGCCGTTACCTAATCCAGGTTCTTCTTCAAGTTCGATTAACTTATCAAAATTTAAACCTAATTCTTCAATAACTTGCTTAACCTCATCATAAATTCCTAAATTAATCAAGTTATTACCCAAATGGGGCCCAGTTAAAAACTCCGCAGAAAAATAGCAAACAGTACGCGCGCGGTTTTGGGTGTGAGCAGCAATTGAACTAATCCAGTGATGCAATACCCGGTCACGCACCGTATATGCTAACGCCATGTAGTAATCATTTTTTGTGGCAAGCGATGAAAACTTTCCTTGAACGTAAAACAGATTATCAAAAAAATCATGCTTTAGTGACTTAATATCTAAACCAATGCGGTTGTCTTTAGCTTCCTGAACCGTAGCATCTGAAATCTTGATATTCTGTTGTGTCATAGTTTGTGATTGTTGGTGATAATTGACGCTCTAAAAGCAAAAGTTATGTATACAAACGCGCGTGCGATTGACATAATACATTAACAGGTCAAGGTTAATGTATTATTAAAAATAAGTATTGAAATTGCAAATAATAGTTAAATATAGGTGTACCTAACTTTCATAAAATTTTAAAGATTCATCAATAGGAAGTGTAATTAGAAATTCAGCACCTTGATTTTCGGTTGATGTACATTTGATTGTACCACCGTGCTGTTCAACGATGATTTGATGACTTATAGATAAGCCTAAACCTGTTCCTTGTCCTACTGGTTTAGTGGTAAAAAACGGTCTAAAGATATTTTTGCAAACTTCTTTACTAATTCCACTGCCGTTATCGATTATTTGAATATTAATTTCATTTTTTTGAGCATATGATGTACAAATGCGAATAGTTGGTGTTTCTTCTTCTGTTTGACTTGTGGCTGCTTTTTTATTTAGTGCGTCGATAGCGTTATTGATGACATGAAAGAATACTTGATTTAATATACGCGGATTACAATATATTTTTGAAATTTCGCCATACTCTTTAATTACTGCAATATGTTTAGTCCGGCGCCCACAAGAGTTAAGACGATGGCTTAAAATTGTTAGTGTACTATCAATACCTTCATGAATATCAGCTTTTTTAAAGTCTGTTTCATTCAGCCGTGAGAAACTTGATAGTGACTGTACTATTTCATTAATACGAGTTGTGCCTGCTTCCATAGAATTTAGAATGCTCGGAAAATCGGATTTGATAAACTCTAAGTCACTTGAAGCTATGGCATTAATTACTTTACTATCAGGATTTGGGTATACAGAAGCGTAAGTCTCTAAAAGGTCTAACAAATTTTTAGTGTATGAACTAACATACCCTAGGTTGCCTTCTATAAAGCTGACTGGGTTATTAATTTCGTGTGCGACTCCAGCAACCATTTGCCCTAAAGCCAACATTGTTTCACGATGAATTGATTGTAATTGCGATTGTTGAACTTTCTGCAATTGAAACAAAATAGTTTCAGCATTTTCTTTTGCCGCTCGGTACTTATCTTGTATTTGCAAAAATCTATTTAGAGTCCGATAGTACACGTTGACGCTAAACCAAACAAACAGCGCTCCCAGAAAGAAAACCATTCCAGTCAACAACGGTATCCATTCCAAAAGCTTTGCACTAATTAGATAAGCTAATAATGAGTAACCACACAGAAAAGAAATCATTAATCGATACATTATTTGCCAACTGGAACGGTCGGCTTCTATTTCAAATAAACTTAAAATTTTACTTGTTCTAAAAATACACAGCCCCATAATTCCGGCGCCAAGAATAATCATGGTGACAATGACAGATAAAACCACTGATGAAGTCAGCATGAGTTGATTGCACACTGTAATCTGACTATTCTATTATGTGCTAATTGTATGGAGTATGACAAACTAAGTATGGAATATTACTGAAACTTTAATATACTAAATAGTATATTTATACCGAAATATCATAGAAACCCTTTTTTTATACTATTTGTAGCCAAATATTCTCAATGCTTTCTTAGTTTCAGCTAAATTAGCCTTTTCTATTTCTCGGTTACTCTCTGATGAGACATGAAAATCTACCGTTTGAGCTTCTAAATTCCAAATAGCAACTAATCGATTATTTTTGTACCCACTACAAATAAAAGCATCAATACTACAGGATTGTACTATTGAGAAGATACTGGTGCCTTAGCTTGAGCAACTAATAATCCAGGTGAACCCAATAAACAAATTAAACTCAATAAAAATGTTTTTTTAATTGACATTTTTTGATTACACAATTCTAACTTAGGATAGTAAACCTAAGATGTCACTGCAATAAATACTGATATTTCACAACTTTGCTAAAACTTTATAATCAAGAAACCCGGTTTCTAGTAATTAAGATGCAATTTGTTGGCAATATCTGGCGGGATATATAACCCACTATGAGGTAAATTAGCAATTAGCGGTATTGCTTTAACTTTAGGTGTATGTATTGTGAATAATTTCATCAATTTTGATTTGTGGGATACATTGTTGAAAAAGTATGTTAATGAGCAGGGACGTGTTAACTACGCTGCTTGGAAACGGAATGAACCAGAGGTGTTAGCTAATTGGCTATCGACTATCGCGACACTACAAATAAACGAGAAATCCGGGACTCCCCTAAACATTAATGACCAGTTGGCTTTGTGGGTAAACTTTTATAATGCGTTTACAGTTGCAACAATTTTAGAAAAATATCCAATTAAGTCAGTATTACCAAGAATTTTAGGAATACCAAATTGGCTAGGTTTCTTATCGTTTTTTCAGCGTCAGATTTATATAGTTGGCGGTAAAAACTACAGTTTAGCTGAAATTGAAAACAAGATACTGAGAGAAAAATTACAGGAACCACGAATACATTTTGCTATAGTATGCGCTTCTATAGGTTGTCCGTTACTGCGTGCAGGTGCTTACTACCCAGACCTAGTTCTTTCTCAGTTAGATCATGACGCGCGTCGTTTTATTAACAATCCAGACAAAGTAAAATACGATGCAGATAAAGACATACTCTATTGTAGCAAAATCTTTAAATGGTACCGTCAAGACTTTCTACAGGTGGCGCCATCTGTACCCGAATATATACGCTCTTACCTAAATACCGAACTACCACTCACAGCATCAACTCCAGTAACGCATTTGTACTATGACTGGAATCTTAATCAGTAGTTCTACCGTATATCCTCGTAAAACTTTTTGAGATAATTAGCATCAACACCAACACCCCACAAAATTCCCACATATAAATAAATAGCTGTTGCTTTAATTGCACCCCAACGTGCAACGCGACGGTCAGAACTTGTAACAACGCGGTTAACTAAGCGAATTTGTCCTAACTTGAATAATTTTAAACACAAATCACCATCTTCCATAATTGGTAATGCTTCATTAAACCCACCACATTTTAAAAAATCCTGGCGTCTACAAAACATTACTTGGTCACCAAATAATAATCGTAAACCTTTAAAAAATGAGTAGGGACGAAATATTAAGGGTGCATAGTAAGTTTTTAGGTAATTGTGCAGTGATATACCCCAGCGTGTTGTTTGAGTACCTGTCATTAAAGAAATAAATCCACCACAGGAAATTTTTGAGTTTGTCAGAGTTTGTTCAATCACTGTGACTATATCATGGGATACCTGAGTATCAGCATGGAGAAAGCATAAAATATCACCACTCGTGACTTTGGCGCCAAAATTCATTTGAACCGCTCGTCCCTTGATATCACATTTAATAATTTGTACATCTACATTCAGAGGGAAAAAATGCAAGCAGTATTTAGCTAATTCGATTGTATTATCTGAGCTTCCTCCATCAACTATCACAATTTCTTTTGCTTTTGGGTTAAGAACAGTTAGTTGACGCAGTGTTTGCTCTAAACTGCTTGCTTCATTAAGAGTGGGTATGATAATCGATACACTCGACATTATCTTCTCGTTGTTTTCTGGCGCCGCATCCAGTTTAATCCAAGAGTGAGAGCTAATACCACAATCACAATAAAAAATACCAAGCCAGCTATTTTTCGCATGGTAAAGTTACCTCAATATTCTTTTATCCATAATGCTAAACCACCACCGCGACCACGCGCTGCAATGAAGTTTTCAGTTACTAAAAAGAATGCAAAAAACGCTAGTTTGGCTATTTTTTGGTCATAAAAATTACTTTTATTTGTTTGACTAGCAGGGACATTCCCACTATATACCTTGTAATTAAATAAATTTATTTCATAAGTATGGAAGTCAAAAGCTAGTAGATTTTTTTTATCTATATATTGAGTTAAGCCTGATAATTCAAGTGCAAATCCGCCAAACTGAATTTTATTACTTATTCTACCTCTGTTTATAGATGTATCTAATGTATCAAAACCTATATAAGCAGGAGAAAATTTAGGCATGTAAAAACCTTTACCTAAAATTATGCCGGAACGTTTTCTGACTTTACGTGTTCCAGTGGCAAAACACAGGCGCCAGTTCCCTGATAATGAGGTAAACGGGTACGTTAATTTTTGTTGCTTTGCTGTTTTCTCTGCTTGTAGTAGTGCATTCACAACTACATCAGGTTTGGGACGAGTTTTACTGCTATCTCTAAATGCATCTGCTGCTTGGGCTAAGTCGGTAATAAAATCAGTGTTGGATATCACAGTTGCAGGTTCCATATACAGTAACTTCGTAAGTTTGCGCTTTTAACCCTGGACGTAATTTATCTAAACTAACATCGGGAAAAGCCTCCCAAGGAATATCTTCTATTGTTTTGCACTCACGACAATAAAAGTGATGGTGCTTTTCTACATTCGCGTCGTAGCGTGATACACCTGCTTCTAAAAGAACTTCACGCACTAAACCAACATCGCGTAAAGCTTGAAGCGCACTGTATACTGTTGCTTGCGATGATATTGGCGCCTGCTTATTCAAGTCAAGAAGTATCTGCTCTGCTGTTGGATGGTCTTGACGTGATAGTAAGTTCGCGTAAACGGCAAACCGCTGAGGTGTCACTTTTAGTCCTTTTCCTCTTAAGGTCTTAACTATATCATCGACTAATTCTTTCATTTCTTATTGCTGTTACTTAATGGTGTCTTTTTATTGTAATGGTTCGCGTCTTAAAATCATACTACAATCAGAAACATTACTTAATATAAGTATTTATTACTATTGACGAATTATTAAATCAGAATTATTCTGAGTTGGGGTAAAAAGTAAAACCAGCAACAAACATACATATATTAGGAGTAGATGAGATGGTAGCGGTAACAAAAGTACCAAACGTAGTTTTCAAAACCCGTGTACGTGATGAGTCAATTGGTGGGCCTAACCCTTTTCGTTGGCAAGACCGGACGACACAAGAAATCTTTGCTGGAAAAAGGATTGTACTGCTGGCATTGCCTGGAGCGTTTACTCCTACCTGTTCTTCGACCCACTTACCACGTTATGAAGAACTTTACGATGAAATTAAAGCGCAGGGAGTTGACGAGGTTATTTGCTTGTCTGTGAACGATGCGTTTGTGATGTTCCAGTGGGCTAAAAATTTAGGTATCAAAAAATTGTTTATCTTGCCTGATGGCAATGGTGAGTTTACCCGTAAAATGGGAATGCTGGTGGATAAGTCCAACTTGGGTTTTGGAATGCGTTCTTGGCGCTATGCAATGGTGGTTAATGATTGCAAAATCGAAAAAATATTTATAGAAGAAGGTCACGAAGATAATTGTACTACAGACCCGTTTGAAGTTTCTGATGCTGACACGATGCTTGCTTATCTTAAGACCGCTCGTGTAGGCGCCGCAGTATAAAGTAAGGTAAGGGGTAAAGGTTTTTCCTTTACCCTATATTATTTATATATATATGGAAAAAGCAACATTTGGGGGTGGCTGTTTCTGGGGCGTTGAAGCAGCATATCGTAAAGTGAAGGGAGTTACATTAACTTCAGTGGGTTACATGGGGGGACATTTTGAAAACCCATGTCATCTTGATGTGGTGTCGCGAATTACTGGACACGCAGAAGTAGCGCAGATTGAATATGACCCTGATATTGTAAGTTATGAAGAGCTATTAAATATATTTTGGAATATTCACGACCCTACAAGTTTAAATCGACAAGGCGCCGACCGAGGTGAACAATATAGAAGTGTTATTTTTTACCACACAACTCAGCAGGAAGCTATTGCCAGAAATTGTAAACAGAGTTTACAATTTTCTGGAAAATTTGAAAAAGCTATTTTAACAGATATCAAGCCCGCTTCAACATATTGGTTAGCATCAGACGAGCATCAACAGTATTTCGAGAAAGTTCGCTGCAATAATTAGAATAATTATTAAATTTAATTTTGGGGTGTTCTCTTCTCTTATTTATTCCTTTGCGCCCTTCGCGTACTTTGCGGTTCGTTTTTTGTACTCCCCAAAATTAATGACACAGACTATTAGTGTGACACAAAGTCGTAGATGTGTGGTAAACGTCAATTTACTCTCCTCTCTCCGTGTACTCTGTGTCTCTGTGGTAAAAAACTGTATGCCCATGATTTTGCTCGATGGTGCAATACGTTATGTTACAATAATCTGTAAAGATTTTATGAAGAATTTACGAAAGCTAGTAAATTTTCCGGAATGAAATTATATTAGTACAACACGCGGTTTTTACGCAGGTGATATTACTACTTGGGGAATGTCAAAAATTATTTACGGTTTTATGAATAAAACACTTGTCCTTTAACTATTCGTATTATTATAGATATGAAAATTGCTGTTATTGGTGCTAAAGGTTTACCTCCTGGGCAGGGAGGAATCGAAAACTACTGTGCGGAAGTATACCCTAGAATAGTTACACAAGGACATACTGTAGATTTATTTGCACGTTGTTCTTATACCGAAGGTAGTTGGTTTGGTTCGAGCAATTATCAAGGTGTGCAAGTTATATCTTTACCAAGTTTTTTTAGAAAAGGTGTAGATGCGTTTATCAGTTCTGCTCTAGGTGCAATTTTGGCATCTGGTAAGCAATATGATATAGTACATTTCCATGCTTTAGGTCCAGCTTTATTTAGTAGCGTTACAAGTATTTTTCGAGCTTCTAAGATTGTTGTCACTTGTCAAGGTTTAGACTGGCAACGTGCAAAGTGGGGAAATTTTTCGAGTCAAGTAATCTTAGCTGGTGAAAAAGCAGCGGTAAAGAATGCTGACGAAATTATCGTAGTATCTCAAGCATTACAAAGTTATTTTTCAGAAACTTACAAACGCGATACAGTTTATATTCCTAATGCACCTGCTGGTTATTCAGAATCAGACCCGGACTTTGCTTATGGTAAAGCTTTAGGACTTACAAAAGGACGTTACTTATTATTTTTAGGTAGATTAGTACCAGAAAAATGTCCCGATTTATTAATCGAAGCTTTTCTTCGACTTAAATATCCAGGTTGGAAACTTGTACTAGCTGGTGGTATTAGTGATACTCAAGCATACACAAATTTAATGCTGCAAAAAGTTGCAGGTAGTAAACAAATTGTGTTTGCAGGAGAATTGCGTGGTAAACGGTTAGCTGAAATTGTGCGAGGTGCAGGATTATTTGTATTACCCTCTATCGTTGAAGGTTTACCACTAGCTATGCTCGAAGCAATGCGTGAAGGTGTTCCTGTACTAGCAAGTAATATTCTTCCTCACCAGCAACTTGTAGACCAAGAGCGTGGTGTACTATTTTCTGCTGGTGATATCGATAGTTTTGTAAATGCTTTGAAATGGGCATTAAATCACCCAAATGAACTGGCGAATATGGCATCAAATGCACAGCGTTATGTTCAGCGTTACTATACATGGGATAAAATTACAGCACAGAATATAGAAGTTTACCAGAATTTATTAGGCGCCAACAAAGCCGAAAAAACAGCGTATATTGTTTAGTTTTGTTACTAAAATTAGTGTTTGTACGGTTATAGTGATAGGCGAATTCTGCATTCATTGAGATAAAAGTTATGGAAAAAGGCGTATCATCTTTATGGGCAGTTGTTAGAAGGCGGAGTTTACCAGCCTTTTTAACTTTATCAGCAGTAATGGCAGGCGCCGTCACCTACCTAGCGGTAGCTCCACGTATGTATGAGACAAGCTCCCGGTTAATGCTCGATAATAAAAGTGTCTCGGTATCTGCACTTGGACGTGACATCACTCAATTAGATGCAGGAACTCCAGGAGGAGCAAGTCCATTAGCAGACCAAGCAGAATTAATTAAATCACAGCAAGTTCTCGAAAAAGCTCTTACTGCTCTCAAAGCTAACCCTCAAACAGCTTATAATTCAGAAAAACTTTCATTCAAACAACTTAGTCGCGATTTAAAAGTCAAAATTATTCCTGCTACTAATATTCTGGAACTTCGCTATAAAGCAGCAGACCCTGTGTTTGCTACTAGGTTAGTCAATGCAGTTACTAACGCAATGGTTGAAGAAAACATCAAAACCATGAGTTCAGAAGCGACGAAAGTCAGAGAATTTCTAGAGAAAAACGAAGTTCCCAACGCTCAACAACGACTCAAAGCAGCCGAAATTAAAGAAAATAAATACCGTCAAACAAGTGGTGTTGTTTCTTTTGATGAGCAAAGTAAGAGTTTGGTAACAAGTCTCGCAAATCTTGAAGACCAAGAACGTATGCTGTTTGCTCAATTGCAAGAAGCACGTTCACGAGATGCTTCATTGCGTCAAGTTACTAATTCGAGTAACCTCGGTAGTGCATATGCTTCGGTACGTAGCGGTCAAGATGAACAAATAAAAAACCTGCGGGTAAAACTAAGTGAGTTACAAACGCAAATAGTTGCTCTTCAACAGCGTTTTACTCCTCAACATCCTGAATTAAATAGCTTGATACAACAACGTGATACTTTGCGTGCAATGTATCAACAAGAATTAGCGCGTGTATCCAGTGTCCATGCACCTACTAGCGTATCGAATGATAATTTAAGCCAAACTCTTAACTCTCAACTCGTTACAAATACAGTTGAGGGAACAGCAGTTGCAAGTAAATTACGAACTTTGCAAGCAGAAAGAGTCAAGCTGCAAGCTAGACTCGCGCAACTACCTATTAAACAGGAACCTTTGACAGCATTAACACGCGCGCGTGAACAAGCTGCTGAATCATTTAAGGCACTTGAGCGTAAACTCGAAGAAGCTCGCATTGCCGAAGCTCAAAAAGTTAGTAATATTCGTGTTATTGAAGTCGCGACTGTGCCAACGGTTCCTAGTACACCAAAATCCACAATTATTTTGGCTATTGCAGGCGCCTTTGGAATTCTGTTATCAACGGGTATGGTGCTTCTGCTCGAAATGATGGATAACCGCTTGCATGATGTCGCCGAAGCTGAGTTGTTAGAGTTACCTTTACTAGGAGTTTTGCCGCGTCTATCGAAATCGAATTTAGCGCTCGCAGAAGCCGACTTATTCCTAGATGAGATGGGATTAGTCGAGCCGTATAGGATGCTATTAAAAACACTCGAATACCGCAGTGCTAGTAAATTACGTTCAATTGTCGTTAGCAGCGCACTTAGTGGTGAGGGCAAATCGGTAGTAGTATCGCATTTAGCAGCAGTTTCGGCAATGCTATCGCGTCGAACTTTACTTATTGATGCTGATTTACGCCGACCTAAGTTACACCGTGTATTCAATTTGCGTTCTTCCCCAGGTCTTAGTGACGCTATTACTGAACGTCGGCACCTTGCAGATTTTGTTCAGCCTACAGCAATTGAAAACCTTTCTGTACTAACTTGCGGTTCCATGTCCACACGTCCATCGCAGTTACTCGAATCTACATATATGAAAGCTTTGATGATGGAAGCTGCCGAAAATTATGATTTAGTAATTTTAGATACTCCTCCACTCAGTGCTTGTGCAGATGCGACGACATTAGGTCAACTTAGTGATGGCATTATGCTAGTGACTCGCCCTCGTTACACCATCAAAGAAGTATTTCAAAAAGCAGTATCCGATTTGACGCGCGACCGTATCCCAATGTTGGGAGTAGTAGTAAATGGAATTAATACGCTGAGTGACAAATACTATCGTAACTACCGTAATATAAATGATGACCAAACTACATTACCGAAGGGGTTAGCACGCATTGGCGGTGCCTTTAACCCGAATAATACATCAGAGAGATAGGTATGGCGGCTACAAATCAACACCAATTACCTTTAGTAACATTCCTGGTATCGGCATGTATCGCAATAGGTTTTGCTGCTGGTGTTGCAGTTGGAATACAGCCGTTATTGATGGGTTTAGCGGTAGTTGTTATACTAGCGCTAACCTACTTTTTTGCAAGTTTTTCTCAAGCTGTTCTCGTACTGTTAATAGTGCGAAGTTCAGTAGATATATTTTCGCAGTTACAAATACCTTCTGCTTTAGCAATTTGCATTGACATACTAACGCTAATATATGTCACTAAATTGCTACTGCAACAAAAAAAAGTCCACACAGATAGCTTTTGGTGGTTTTTTGTTGTATGGGTGTTAATGCAAGCGCTTTGGGTAGTGCTTTTACCGCTTGGTGGTTTAGGGCTGGATGGCGCCTATCTAGTAGATAGTTTACGCGAATGGGTACGGTTATTTTCTTGGTTGATGATTTACTTGCTAGTAATGCAACTCAAAGACCAGGTAGAACCATCTGTAATGCTGTCTCAATTATTACTAGGATTATTACCGCCAATAACATTAGCTTTACTGCAAATGTTTCTACCGTCAATATTACCAGTTTTTCTGTCAGGAAGCGATACACGTATTCAAGGTACCTTTGGTCACCCTAATAGTTTTGCGACTTATTTATTACTGTTCATTTCTTTAACTTGGTGGAAACTAGGTGAAGCTAAAAATCGTTTACCGTGGGTTTTGTTATTAGGAGTATTATCAATGTTTTTTGTCAGCACCAAAGCTTTGTTCAGCTTAATGATGCTGGCAACATTCGTGTTAGTACTAATTGTGCCACGATTAAATTTGCTCAAACTTATCGGTGGAATACTGTTTTTGATGTTTGTAATTGGTTTATTTGCCAGCACTCCATTTGGACAAGAACGGTTGAGTTCGCTAGGCAATACACCTTTATTAAACCCTAATATGGATATTTCACGCGCAATTCTGCTTGCTCAAGGAGATAATAACAGCTTTAACTGGCGCCTGTCGCAGTGGACGTACTTACTCGAACAATGGCAGCAATATCCATTGTTTGGTTTTGGGTTAGGACTAAGTATACATGTCAGCACTAACCAACTTTTACCTCACAACGACTATATACGCGCATTAGTTGAAGGAGGAATTGTTGGATTCACCACTTATATTTTATTCTTTTTTGCCCAAGGTGTTCGGTTGTGGAGCATTATAAAATCTCCTTTGACAGTCGCTTCACAACGTTCGCTATGTTTAGTTTTATTGGCATTTTTACTTGCTGTACCCGTTGGCATGATTACAGAAAACATTTGGAGTCATACAACAATGTTTTTCTATTGGTGGACAATATTAGCAATTGCTGGTTGGCAGTGGAAACCAGACACAACTAATCCTTAAAGCTTTTTATCAAATCAATATTAATAAACAAATGAAAAGCATAATTGACTATATATTACAAGATTGGCAAACCAATAAAGATAGCAGTTCTAAAACACGTTTTGCTTTAATTTTTTTTCGTTCTGCACAAATAATTGGAAAATTACCAACTCCATTAAACATATTTTCCAAAATCTACTGTAATCTTTATATTTTTGTCGTAGAGTGGATACTTGGAATTGAATTACCTTGGGATACGCAAGTTGGTAAGAATTTGAAGTTATTACATGGAATCGGGTTAGTTGTTAACCATTATTCTACAATTGGAAATAATTGTACTTTAAGACATAGTACCACAATTGGAAATAAAAAGCTCGCTGATGGCTCTTGTAGTGCTTGTCCACAAATAGGAAATAATGTTGATATCGGCTCGAATGTTGTAATTATTGGCGCCGTTACTATAGGAGATAATGCTGTAATTGGAGCGGGTTCTGTTGTTGTAAAAGATGTTCCTGAAAATGCTGTTGTTGCCGGAAATCCCGCTCAAGTGATTCGCATTAACCATATTTTAACTAGGAATAATTTACACTCTATGCTACAAGAGATGGAATTTATCCCCCCAACCCCCCGAAATTTGCAGGGCTAAGAATTTCTGGTATTGCGTCTTTATGAAGTATTTGATTTTACAGACTTATTCGCATAAAATTATACAATTGTTCCGTATTTATAGTTAAATGATAATTGATAAAATAAAACGGCTATTGTCAGACCGCTTTATTAGTAATATTGGCTGGTTAGGAGGTGCAGAACTTTTTAATCGGGTTGCAAGGTTAGCCACTACTGTGGTATTAGCTCGTACTTTTACTTCGTATGATTATGGTATTGCTTCACTAATTTTTACTATTGTTGATTTTGGCTATGTTTTAACTATTAATCCTGGATTTGGCGCCAAACTTGTGCAAGCAAGTGAAGATGAACTAGAAACTGTGTGCAATACGAGTTACTGGCTAAATTGGGTGGTATGTATATTATTATTTATATTTCAATGTGTAGCAGCATTCCCAATTGCTAGTTTGTATAAAAATAGTCAATTGATTTTGCCAATTTGCGTAGTTGCGACAGCTTATTTGTTTTTACCTACATTTACTATTCAGGCTAATCTTATTCAACGTGAAAATCGATTAAAAATTACTGCCATATCTACAGCAGTACAATTAATTTTTGGAAATTTTTTAACTATAATTTTAGCTTTAGGTCAAATGGGGTCTTGGGCTGTAATTTTGCCTGTAGTTATGACTATACCCATTAATATTATAGTAAACTTGATGAATCATAGCTGGCGCCCGCCCAAATCGTTTACATTAGATAAATGGCGTGTAATTACAAGTTTTGGGCTAAAAATGCTTGGTGTAAATGCCCTAAGTAGACTGAGAATGAATTTAGATTATTTATTAGTGGGATATTTTATTGGTATTGAAGCATTAGGACTGTATTTTTTCGCGTTTAATGCAGGTTTAGGAATTAGTCAAAGCGTCATCAATGCTTTTACGTCAGCACTTTACCCTCATTTGTGTTCTGTACAGAGTGACAAAGTGCAAATGAAAAAGCGATTCTTTCGAGGATTAAAAACTATTGCCTTAATTGTGATTCCATTGGTAATTTTACAATCTAGTCTGGCGCCGTTATATGTGCCAATTGTATTTGGGAAAAAATGGGTAGAAGGAATACCGATATTGATTGTAATTTGTTTATCGGCTATACCTATAGCATTATCGCGCGCGACTTCGCAGTTACTGCAAGCTGTAAATAAAACGCATCTTGATTTTTACTGGAACTTAATTTTTACAGGTATTTTTGCTGTTTCGCTTTTTATCGCAGTTAAGTATAACATTTTTGCGGTTGCATGTGCTGTTTTAATATCACAGGTTATTGCTATGCCTATTTTTACTATTTGGGTGATGGGCAAAGTGTTTACACAACAACCTGATAAAATCGCTGTGGTTAAATAAACGTACCAAAACCAGCGTCAGGGTATGTGTTCGATTCTAGTTGTTTGCTCATAAGTGTTGTAAGTGTTATCTTTCTGTAAGCACAAAATAAAAGCATTGTGCTTCTGCCTTGCTATAGATGCGAGGCAAATCAACTTATGTACTCTCACAACAAAAAAACGGCAGTATAAGGGATGTAACAAGGTGTACACTTAAATTTCTGCCAATTTGGCAGAAATTTAGGCTGTATGTGTTGGAATTAACTTATACATCATAAAATTGTCAAAGCTTGAGAAATAATTCTCATGTAGATGGCATATGTGTTAAGTGTGACTTTCGTACTTACGCTTACTTTGAGTGGTGTGGTTTAGCAAATTCGTTTATTATGTTTTATAAATTGCTTTTAAAAAGTCTTACTCAGCGATTTTACATTTGTTTATACCTTGTTGCGATAGCTGTAATTAATTCAGTACAACCACTGAAGGCACAGGTAATAAGTCCAGAGAATTTACCAGGTAGACAGCAAAATCCAGATTTCCCGCGTCCAGAGATAAAGCCACCATCTAATAGACCTTTGCCCGAACCAACGGCGCCACCACAGTTGCCACCTCCCGACCAATTGTTACCAGGCAGCGACGTAAATCCACCGACAGTACCCGAACAAAATCAGCCTGGGGATATCCCGCAGACAATAAAAGTAACAAAATTTAACGTGACTGGTAGTACTGTATTCAGCGCAAAAGATTTTGATGAAATTACAAAAAACTATAGAAACCGTTCAATTACAATTGCCGAGCTATTTCAGGTTCGCTCAGAAATTACAAAGTATTACGTTGACAGGGGTTATATTACGAGTGGAGCATATATACCACCACAAAAGCTTAAGGATGGGGTAGTTGAAATTCGAGTTATTGAAGGTTCGTTGGAAGAAATTAAGGTAAACGGTACACGCAGACTCAATGCTGGTTATATACGAAGTCGTTTAGAAATAGCCACTAAAAAACCTTTAAACAGAGAACGTTTGCTAGAAGCGTTGCAAGTTCTACAGTTGAACCCGTTAATTCAAAATCTTTCTGCGGAACTAGCTGCGGGTACTCGTCCTGGCGTTAGTACGCTTGCATTAGATGTGCGCGAAGCTAAGACATTTAACGCGCAGTTTACTATTGATAATGGACGTTCACCAAGTGTAGGTAGTTTTAGGCGCCAGGTGCAATTAAGCGAAGCAAACCTTTTAGGATGGGGTGATAGTTTAAGCGCAGGGTATACGAATACCGACGGTAGCAACTCTTTTGATTTTAACTATACAGTCCCAATTAATCCTCGCAACGGCACTTTTGCTTTTAGTTACGGAACATCTGACAACAACGTTATCGAACGTCCCTTTAACACACTTGATATTGAATCTTATTCTAAATATTACGAAGTTACACTACGTCAACCCATAATTCAAAAACCAAACCGTGAGTTAGCAGTAGGACTTGCGCTAACTCGACGCGAAAGTCAAGCTAGCTTATTAAATGACGAACCGGGTGGTCCAATTCCATTTCCTGCCGTTGGCGCCGACGCTAATGGTAGAACTAGTGTAACAGCATTACGGTTTATTCAAGAATGGACGCAACGTGATAGCCAGCAAGTATTTGCCGCACGTTCGCAATTTAGTGTTGGACTTGATGCACTTAATTCTACAACTAACGCCGATTCTCCAGATAGTAGGTTTTATGCATGGAGAGGACAAGCACAGTGGGTAAGGTTACTTGCTCCTGATACTTTATTACTTTTACGTGGTGACTTACAGTTTGCAGACAGACCACTTGTTGCACTCGAACAATTTGGTAATGGTGGACAACAAAGTGTTAGAGGATATCGTCAAGACGCACTACTTACTGACAACGGATTTTTTGCTAGTGCAGAAATTCGCTTACCAATATGGCGCCAGCGTCAGTCACAATCAGTATTACAAGTAGTACCCTTTATTGATGTCGGTACATCATGGAATAAAGGTGATACTCCAAATCCCGAAACAAGTACTTTAGTATCAACAGGTTTAGGATTACGATTACAGTTGGGTAGCCAGTTAAATGCACAAATAGACTGGGGTATTCCTTTAGTATCTATAGACTCGAGGAAAAACACGTGGCAAGAAAATGGTATTTATTTCTCCGTTATTTACAATCCATTTTGAAATTCAGTGGAACTCAACTCCCCTTATTAAGGGGGACTTTAAGATATTTTGTCCCCCCCTTATTAAGGGTTAGGGGGGATTTAATTTTATTATGTTTGTTAACGTTTGCACTACCAAGTCTTGCAAACCCTCATTATGCACAAAATATTACCACAATAACTCAAAACCAAAAATCTCAAACCGACCAAGGTAAACTATTATATGATGCCGGCAGATATTCAGAAGCCGTGCAAATATTACAGCAAGCAGTACAAGAATATCAAAAAAAAGGTGATGCTTTAAAACAAGCTGCCACCTTGGGTAACTTATCTTTAGCATATCAGCAGCTTGGTAATTGGAAGTTGGCATCTGAAGCACTTACAACTAGTTTGCGTTTACAAGGAGCAGAACCAGCTAATAAAAATTTATTGGCCCAAACTTTAATTATACAAGGGAACCTATTATATTCTACAGGGCAAACTAATGCATCGCTCTCGACTTGGGAACAAGCAGAAAAAGTATTTGAGAAAGCAGGTAATAAATATGGCAGTTTGAAAGCGCGTGTTTACCAAGCACAGTCACTAAAAATATTGGGTTACTATTATAATGCGGTTAAACTTCTCAAAGAAGTAAATGCAGCATTTTACTCACAACCAGATTCTATAGAGAAATTAGCGGGTTTGCGTTCGCTAGGTGATGCTTTGCAACTAGTTGGAGATTTAGAGAAATCACGCATAATTTTAGAACAAAGTTTAAAAGTTGCTCGTGGTTTAAATAATAATACTGAAATTGGCAAAAGTTTATTTAGTTTAGGAAATCATGCACTTTCAGAGCGAAAATTACAGCAAGCTATTGAATATTACAAACAAACCTTTGATATATCTCCATCACCGCAAATTAAAGTCGAAGCATTACTTAATCATGTAAGTTTATTAATACAAGCTAAAAAATATACAGAAGCTACAAGCTTAATTTCTGTAATTGAACCACTACTTCAACAACTTCCACCAAGTCGCACAGCTATTTAGGGTTTGCTGAAAAAGACAGAAAACCTAGTACTCTCGGATTATCAGACCACAGAGATATATCCAGGTGCAAGAAAAGAAGGTAGAATTACCCAAAATCCTTGCATCTGCGTGAATAGCACAAAAGTGCTTGTTAGTAGCCATGTACCGAAAACAAGAGCAGCCTATCATCTCAGTAGAAAACTTTGAGCTTCCAGCCGGGAGGAAGTTATCAGAAGATAATCGTTGGGTAATTATGGCTTCTTTCGTACCTTGGACAGAATTTGAAGAGGAATATTCTTCTTATTTCTCTTTAGATATGGGGGCGCCAGCAAAGCCGTTTCGGATAGCGCTAGGTGCATTAATCATCAAAGAAAAATTAGGCATAAGTGACAGAGAAACAGTTGAACAAATCAAGGAAAACCCCTATCTACAGTACTTTATAGGAATGTCATCCTATGGTAATGAGGTGCCATTTGATGCATCAATGTTAGTCTACTTTAGAGAAAGAATCAGTGCAGAATTAGTCAATAAAGTTAATCAAGAAATGGTTAAGAAGATGTTAGAGGCTGCATCTGAAGAATTAACTGAAAAAAAAACAGAAGAAGAAAAAGAGGGTAACACTCCAAAAAATCGTGGAAAGCTAATATTAGATGCGACTTGTGCGCCTGGGGATATCAGCTATCCGACAGATTTAGAGTTATTAAATCAAGCCCGAAAACAAACAGAACGAATAATAGACTTACTTTATGAACAAATAAGGGGAACATTAGAGAAAAAGCCAAGAACTTATAGAGAAAAAGCCAGAAAAGACTATTTAGAAGTAGCTAAAAAACGTCATGCGTCCCAAAAAGATAAAAGAAAAGCGATAAAAAAACAACTCCAATATATTAAAAGAAACCTATTTCATATTGACCAGCTAATGAGTTCAGGAGCAACTCTCGAAAATTTAACTAATAGACAGTATAAGATGTTGCTTGTCGCTGAGGAAATATATCGCCAACAACTATGGTTGTATGAAAATAAAAAACAGAGTATTGATGACCGCATTGTTAGTTTAACTCAACCGCACATCCGCCCAATTGTCCGAGGTAAAGCAGGTAAAACTGTGGAATTTGGCGCTAAATTATCGGCTAGTTACTTTGATGGATACGTATTTTTAGACCATGTTAGTTGGGATAATTTTAATGAATCAGGAGATTTAAAAGCACAAGTTGAAGCATATAAAAATTATACTGGTTATTATCCGGAATCCGTTCATGTGGATAAAATTTATCGAACAAGGGAGAACCGAGCTTGGTGCAAAGAAAGAGGTATTGTAATGAGTGGGCCAGCGTTAGGGAGACCAAAGGCTAATGTTAGTAAAGAAGAAAAGAAGCAAGCTTTGGAATCTGAGAGAATTCGTAACTCTATTGAAGGAAAATTTGGACAGGGTAAAAGAAGATTTAGCCTTAATCGAGTCATGGCCAAACTGCCTCATACTTCTCTAACTGCAATTGCTATTACTTTTTTAGTAATGAACCTTTCTACTCACCTGTCACGGGTTTTTTATGCGTTTTTATGTCTATTTTTCAAAAATAGGTCTTTTTTAGAGTTTAAAACAACAGAAACCTATAGTTTAGCAATTGATAGATAATAAAAACTTATTTTTGATTTTGCTTGAATAACTGGTCAACCCTCAAGATTGCTTTTTCAGACTTTTTCAGCAAGCCCTATTTACACGCGAATTAACTTTGCAGAACGTTTAATGCAAATAGACCGTAATATGCAGCATCCTTATGCTGTACTTGCGACTGCTATTCAAATTGCGCGCGATATTAATGATAATCATGCATATGCATACGCATTAAGTGAGATGGGAGAGTTGTATGAAAAAACGCGACAGTATCCAGAAGCGCTAAAATTAACGCAAAAGGCTTTGGTAATAGCGCAAGCAGAAAATGTAGATGATATGATTACGTATCAATTACAGTGGCAGCTTGGTCGATTGTTACGTACACGAAAAGATATTAAAGGCGCCATTGCGTCATATGATGCAGCAGTACAAATACTATCAAAACTTCGCAGTGACTTAGTAGCGGTGAATACTGATGTACAGTTTAGTTTCAAGGAGAGCGTAGAACCAGTATATCGTCAATTGGTCGCACTACTTCTAGAATCGCAAGCTCCAGGGCGCCCAGACCCAAAAGTTCTTGATAAAGCACGTCAGCATATCGAAGCTTTGCAACTTGCCGAACTCGATAACTTTTTTAAAGAAGCTTGTTTACAAGGCAAAAAAGTTGTCTTAGATAAAGTTGTAGATAAAGAGAATCCAAATACAGCTATACTTTATCCGATTATTCTTGCTGACACACTCCAAGTTATAGTCAAAATTCCCAATCAACAGTTAAAACTTTACACAACTAAAATAAGTCAAGCTGAAGTAGAGACAACAGTTGCCCAACTCAGACACGATTTAATTGACCCTTCAGCAACTGAAAGCTTAAAAATTCAATCGCAAAAGCTTTATACATGGCTAGTTAAAGAGTTAGAACCGAATTTGGCGCCTAATGGTGTTAATACTCTTGTATTTATTCCTGATACTGTATTGGGTAGCATACCATTCTCAGCGCTCTTTGATGGAAAAAATTACTTGATTGAAAAATATGCAATTGCAATGAATGCGGGGTTACAGCTTTTAGACTCTCAACCATTGCCAAGACAAAAGCTAAATGCTTTAACTGCTGGTTTAATCGAACCCCCACATCCATATAAAGAATTTGCTTCCTTACCTGGAATAAAATTAGAGTTCGAGCAAATTAACCAAGCTGGGATTAAAACCAAAACATTGCTGAATCAGCAGTTTACAAGTAAACAATTAGACAATTTAGTTCAGGATACACCTTTTAACATTGTTCATCTTGCCACTCACGGTCAATTTAGTTCGCGTGTCGAAGATACGTTTATTTTGGCAGCTGATGGACCCATTAACGTCCGTCAATTCGATAATATATTGCGTAGTCGTAATCAAACCCAACAAGAAGCTTTGCATTTGCTTGTTTTAAGCGCTTGCCAAACTGCCGAAGGTGATAAACGTGCTGCACTTGGTTTAGCTGGAGTCGCTATTAAAGCAGGTGCCCGTAGTACACTTGCTTCATTATGGCAAATCGAAGATGAACCAACAGCAATATTTGTAGGTGAGTTTTACCGCAAGTTGAAAGACGCAAAACTTAGTAGAGCAACTGCACTACAACAAGCACAGTTAAAACTTCTCAACCATCCTAATTACAAGGCGCCAACCCATTGGGCAGCATATGTATTAATAGGTAATTGGTTGTAATTTTACCACAGGCGTCCTCGATAGTAAGTAGGGCTATGACTCACATACAACACTACTAATAGATTTAGTCGAAAGTCCCATTTTTTTGAGCAAACGATTAATATGACGGTCGCTGACTTTAATGCCAAATTCTTGAGCAAGATGCTTACTTAAGCATAGTGCTGTCCAACACCCAAATGCATACCCGTATTCGCGCGGACTATGTTTTACAAGTTCTTGCAAACGTTCTAAAAACTGATTGTTGACAGTTTTAGGTCTACCAATTGGTTGTGAATTCCATTTTTGCGCTAAACCAGATTCTGCAATGATAATCCAATAACGTGCCATTTCTTGCGAACAACCAACAATTCCACAGATTTGACTCTGAGATTTACCAGCGTCTGCTAGTAGCATTATCTCAATTCGACAACGATATTCTCGCTGCAAATTTGTCTGTAAATACTTGACCAGAGTTTTATGCTGAATAGGTGTTAGCAACTTACCTTTATGCTGGTTTATCTCATCATAAACCTGGTTGTAGCTCAAATTATTTGACATAATATTACGCAAAAATTGTGTATTCAGCACTTTAGTGCTTTCTTTCAAGTACTAATAATCAATGCAAATGCCATTAATGGTAAATATTTTTACCACAAAGCCACAGAGAGAAGAGTAAAAAAAGCTTTTTTAAAACAGAAGTATGAGATGTTAACTTCTGCATTTTTTATCGGACACCTAATGTTATTTTACTCCGGCGGCGGAGTAAAATAACATAACTTAGTAAACAATTAGAATTAGCTTTCAAATTAGATGCACAATACATAGCTGTTGTTTTCCTTAATAAACAGCCGTTTCCAAAAAAACAGGCACACAAACTTAAAACTGACTTAGCCGAAATACTTAACAGTCAAACTTAACTCACAATAACACCAGTAGGTTAAGTCAACTTGACAAAACCTTTCAAAGCCTAACACAGTGAGCGCAACAAAAACGGGCATTGAGTAAGAGATTAATCAAAAACCGAGTTTATCGAATAATGTCACAAAAAAATTATAAAATTACATCTATCTTTAGGTTGAAATAAAATATATGCGACCAAAATTTGAAGATACGCTAAAATCAGTCTATGCCTCATCACGTCAAGAATGGCGCCAATGGCTTAAAGAAAACCACAGTACTTGTATTGGAATTTGGCTTATTTATTACAAAGTTAAAAGCGGTAAAGCAAGTGTAAAATATAGCGAAGCAGTAAAAGAAGCTTTATGTTTTGGCTGGATTGATAGTAAAGTTAAGTCCTTAGATACTGAACGTTACATGCAAATATTTACACCTCGTAAACCTAAAAGCGTTTGGTCAAAGTTAAATAAGCAATATATAGAAGAGCTTACTGAACAAGGTTTAATGACCGAAGCTGGTTTAATTAAAATTGAAGCAGCAAAACTCGATGGTTCTTGGACTAGCTTGGATGCTATCGAAGCGTTGATTATTCCCGATGATTTACAATTAGCTTTGCAAGCAAACGAGATAGCGTTCGAGAATTTTCAAGCATTTAGCAACACCTCTAAAAAGAATATTCTTTTATGGGTTACATCTGCTAGGCGCCTAGAAACAAGATTAAACCGGATTCAGCAAATAGTAAACTCAGCAGCACAAAATAAAAATCCTTTATCAAAGTAAATTTTTCTCTCTATGTCAAGAGTATCTCTGTGGTAAAAATCCTAGTAGCAGGTAAATATTATTACTTTAATTTTAAAAATTACGTATTAGTCTCCTCCAGGCAAACTGCGTTAACGCAAAAAAAGCGCTATTTCATTGGATAATTTATGTAATTAGCGAAATTTTTATACAGATGACTGCACAGGCTTTCCGGCCTATGCTACATGTGAACATCATAATAAAATATTATCGTAGAAGCTTCGAGTTCAGGCGCCTGTCTTTTACCATCCGTACTTAGGAGCCGCTCATTTATCAGCGCTGGTGCCAGTCGCTACTACAAGTAAAGACTGACAATACATTTCGATGCGTCGCGTTACGTATAAAAAACTAACTAGATTGATGCAAGTGGTACCTATACTTTTAATTGAAGAACAGATTTGCGTGGTATAGGAGATTACAACGATGGAGGTGCGTTTATATTGTTGGCACATCGGAATCGGAATCGCAATTGCAAGTGCAATCACTTTATATACAAATAGTACTGTTGCTCAAATTACCCCAGATGCGACTCTGCCGAATAATTCCAACGTCGTACAATTCGGCAATACTTTCTACATCACAGGAGGAAGTACCGCTCTCAATAATCTATTCCATAGCTTTAAAGATTTTTCTATACTTTACGGTAATGCCGTTATCTTTAACAATGCTGTAAATATTCAAAACATTATTAGTCGAGTTACGGGAAATTCTATCTCTAATATTTATGGCTTAATCAAAACTAACGGAGGCGCCAACTTATTCCTCATTAACCCCAATGGTATTATTTTTGGTGAAAATGCTCGACTAGATATTGGTGGTTCCTTTCTCGCTACATCCGCCAACAGTATGAAATTTGGCGACGGTTTTGAATTTAGTGCTGTTAATACTGAGTTTACACCTTTACTAACTATAACGGCGCCTGTTGGTTTGGAGTTTGGAACTAATCCTGGAGCAATTGTTGTTCAGGGGAATGGATATAATTTGTCAATGGAGCAAACAATATTTTCTCCATTAATGAGAGGTAGCAGTACAAGTGCTTTACAAGTGGCGCCAGGACATACTTTAGCATTAGTAGGTGGGAATATAGATTTACTTGGTGCTACTTTAACAGCAGAACAAGGGCAGATTGAATTAGGGAGTGTAAGTAATGGGCAAGTTAATCTAATTTCAACTCCTCAAGGTTTTGCTCTAAATTATCAAGGAGTCAAAAATTTTGGTGATATCCATCTATCGCAACAAGCATTAGTTGATGCGAGTGGAGGTGGCACAATTAATGTGCAGGGTAATAATGTATTTTTAGCCGATGGTTCATCAATATTTGTTCAAAATCAGGAATCGCAAAAAGGAGGAAGTATTAATGTAAATACTGTGAATTCTTTAAAACTGAGTGGGATTAGTACGAATTCAAAATTTAATGGAGGTTTAAGCAGTGAGACTACAGGCAGTGGAAGCTCTTCAAACCTAACGGTTTCAACTAAGCAACTAGAGCTTTATTATGGAGGAGCAATAGTTACTCGTTCTTTTGGCTCAGGTCATGCAGGAAATATAAATGTTAATGCCTCTAATTCTTTAGACTTGATTGGATTTTCACCATCAAATCCATATTTATCTAGTGTCATTGCTTCTGGGGCTTTTAATTCTGGGGATGCGGGAGATATATCAATACTGAGTAATCAAATAACAGGTTTAAATGGAGGAAATATAGGTTCTGCAACTCTTGGTCAAGGTAATGCAGGTAATGTAATAGTTAACTCTAAATCTATTGTATTAATTGGACAAAGTAGCACATATGTTCCAAGTTCCATATCTGTCGCCTCTTTTGGTGCAGGAGATGCAGGACAAGTCACAATTAATACATCTAGGTTAGTAGTTAGAGATGGAGGGGAAGTAAATTCTTCTACTTTAGCTACTGGTAGTGGTGGTGATGTTACCATCAATGCTAGA
This sequence comes from Calothrix sp. PCC 7103, assembly GCF_000331305.1. Classification (GTDB taxonomy): domain Bacteria; phylum Cyanobacteriota; class Cyanobacteriia; order Cyanobacteriales; family Nostocaceae; genus Dulcicalothrix. The sequence continues at coordinate 6,215,159 of NZ_KB217478.1, forward strand.
GATTATGTAGAAGTCAGTGGCAGTTATCCAAAGTCTGTACCTAGTTCTGTTGCTTCATCTGCGTCGATTAGAGATAAGTTGTTTCAACAAACTTATCAACTGCCACCAATTCCTAGTGGGTTTTCTGGAAATGTAACAGTTAATACTCCTATTTTGAATATAAAAGATGGTGGTTTGGTGACTGTTAACAATCAAGGTTTGGGTAGAGGCGGAACTTTACGAGTTAATGCTAATTCTGTCAAAATTGATAGTAGAGGTGCAATTACAGGCGCCACCGCATCGAGTAGCGGTGGTAATGTTGAACTAAACGTCAAAGATTTATTACAAATGCGTTCTGGTAGTAGCATTACCACTGAAGCCAATGGAAATAATAGTATTGGCGGTAATATTACAATTAACGCTGGTGTTATAGGTATATTTGAGAATAGTCAGATCAATGCTAATTCGATAAATTTTCAGGGCGGAAAAGTACTAATTAACACTCAAGCAATATTTCGTTCTCCAGATAGTCAAATTACTGCTAGAGGATCAACACCTCAACTCAATGGCACGGTGCAAATTAATACACCATTAGTCGATCCTAGTAAAAGTTTAGTGCAACTTCCAATTCCAGAAGTTGATGTTTCAAAACAAATATCTAATGCTTGCACTCCGGGTAATTCTAAGTTTAACGATACTTTTAGTGTAACTGGACGTGGAGGTTTACCCCCGCATCCATATGAACCATCTCGTGTTATGACTACTGATAGTGCTTGGGTAAGATTTCCAGTCAAACGAGAAGAGACCAATGTGAGAATAAACCTGTCTTCCTTAATTACAGCTTATCCGACTATTATAGAAGCTTCAGGTTGGATAGCTGATACTCGTGGGAATATAGAATTAGTGGAGAGAGCAACTCAAACTCATATAATATTGCATTCTCTTTCTTGTTCTGAAAGTTCCAACTAGGCTGAGAAAATGAAGAAAAGGCTTAACTGCTTTGTCTATTTGGTTCGGTAATGAAGCTATATCCCGTTTTACTTAATACTTTTTTACAATTTATGTACTAAGTATAATTAAATACATGAATTACTATATAGCCTAAGAGATATTGACAAAACAAATACTATCTAGCACTTACTTAACGTCTTAATAGTGCGTGAAAGCACTGGAATTTTGCGTTACATTGCTTGATAGTAATAACTTTCACGCACCCTACCTAATACGTGTTGGTGCCTCAAAATGCTTAAGGGGCTGTTATTCATTATTAGATTAGGCGCCAGAGTTTAGTATATTACTGCCGTATAGTGAAGAAGTTGCTGGTTCTTGAGAATTTTATAGATATCGTGCGTAATATCTTTAAAATTGGCAGATATCTGAATAGCAGCATTTACCGTCTAGGAGTAAATATGACATGCAATGCTTTGCCACTGCCAATATCTGAAACTGCGATTTTTACAGCACAGAGTTTTGCGACTCAGCAACCAACTCCCGAAAAAGCAGAAAAAGTTCTTTTGAATACACTTTCAGTGTTGACTGTGAGCTACTACCTCAATTTAATGGGTGTGTCAACTGACGTTAATGTTGGTGACTCTTGGAATCCAGTTATGCGGTTATCTATGGATGTTGCTGATTTGGATGTGCCTGGGGTTGGTAAAATTGAATGTCGTCCTGCTTCCATAAATGAGGATTTTTGTTACATCCCTGCTGAAAGTTGGGGTATACGTGTAGCTTATGTTGTCGTGGTGATTGATGAGTGTTTGGAGGAAGCTAGAATTATGGGGTTTGTGAAGTTTTGTAGTACTGAAGTACTGCATTACGGGGAGTTGTTGCCATTGGAAGATTTAGCAGAACATCTTGAACGGCAGAAATTAACTCAATCAACTTTAGTTAGTTTGAGTCGATGGGTTAGTGGTGTGGTTGAATATGGTTGGCAAACTGTTGAGTCTTTACTCGAAAACCCTCAACTTAGACCCACGTATGTTTTTCGTAGTGTGGAAGCTATTAGTGGTGATACAGTATTAAAGGAGACTGAGGCACATTCCGTTAGACGGGCAAAGTTATTCGATTTGGGAATTCAAATTGCCAATCAACCCGTTATATTAATAGTGGAAATTACACCTCAATCATATTCCAAAACTAGTGTACGTCTACAATTGCATCCCACAGGCGCCGTTTATTTACAGCCGTCTATTGTATTATCTGTATTGGATGAGTCTCTGAATTTATTCTTAGAAGCTCAATCACGAAGTGCCGATAATTACATTCAGTTACAGTTTAGTGGTGAAGTTGGAGAAAGGTTTAGTGTAAGGGTAGGACATGATGGAGCTTATATTACCGAACATTTTGTAATTTAGTTCGTATACTACCGAATTTGGGACTTCAACTTTGTTATATGGGCAAGCTAGTTGTTTTGAAATTTGGTGACGGCAATTTCGATGTCGGATTTACTGTCACATTACAAATTGGGACTGAAGGTAGACTACCTGATATCGAAATTATGGGTAGATTACCAGCGGCGCCGCAATTATTAATGTACTATAATCATTGGCGTTCAAATTACCGACGTTTAGGTAGTGCGTTTCGTTTGTCTGCTGATAAAGTACAGGTAACGAATGTATCCATAACTGCTGATTGTCAAACAACTGCTCAAATTCTCCGCACAAACTTTAATTCTTGGTTACAATCTGATTCCTTCCGTCCACTACGAGAAAAATGGTTGGAACGTCTCGATAGTACAGATAATATTAGAGTTATACTACAAACTGAGAACAGTAAATTATTACGCTTGCCTTGGCACGCTTGGGACTTGTTAGAACACTACACTTCGTCAGAAATAGCAGTTTCATCTCCCAACTACGAATGCAGCGATATTATTCATCATACCAATTCAAGAGTTAAGATTTTAGCAATAGTTGGTGATAGTAGAGGTATTGATACTCAAGCAGATAGAAACATACTTGAACGAATACCCGACACAGATATTACTTTTTTAGTTGAGCCAAGGCGCCAGGAGTTGAATGACCAGTTATGGGATAATAATTGGGATATATTATTTTTTGCTGGACACAGTTTAACGCAGTCAGACGAAAGCGGCAAAATCTATTTGAATCAAACCGATAGTTTGAGTATGACAGAACTACGGTATGCGCTTCAAAAAGCTGTTGCTCGTGGATTACAATTAGCAATATTTAATTCTTGTGATGGTTTGGGGTTAGCAAAAGAGCTTTCTTGCTTAAAAATACCCGAAATCATTTTTATGCGTGAACCTGTTCCTGACAAAATTGCTAGCGAATTTTTAAAGTATTTTCTTTCGGAATTTGCGAATGGAACAGAATTTTATCTTGCTGTACGTCTTGCCAGAGAAAGATTACAAGGACTCGAAGACAAATTTCCGAATTGCACTTGGCTACCAATGATTTGCCAAAGTAATCCGATACAGATACCTTTAAATTGGCGCCAGCTTTTAAATAATATCACAACACCTACAGAAATAAGTAATAAAAATAATCTGATATCGGCACCGTCAAATCGTGTTTATAATTATCGAAATAAAATCTACTTTACTATAATTGTTAGTTTAGTTACATCCGTATTAATATTAATGCGATTATTTGGGTTATTTGAGACTACAGAGTTAAAAACATTTGACCAGATGCTGTGGTTGCGGTCAATAGTAGTCAAAGAACAACCTGATAATCGTATAATAATGGTGACAATAGATGATAATGACCTAGCAGAACAACGTCGCAAAGGTGAGTCTCTGAAGGGAACTTCAATATCAGATAAGTCATTAAACATACTTTTAGCAAAATTAGAACAGTATCAACCTTCTGTAATTGGTTTAGATATATACCGCGACTTTAAATCTGAAGTCCCAGAGTTAACAAAGCGTCTTCAGCAAACAAGAAATTTAATTACTATATGTAAAGGTAGTTATATTGGCGCCAATAGTAAAGGTATAGCACCACCACCAGAAATCCCTTCTCAAGATATTCAAGACCGTTTGGGATTTAGTGATTTTATTCGAGACGAAGATGGTATAATTAGGCGCCATCTTTTGTTTATGAAGCAAGAACCTAACTCGCTATGTACAGCAGAGTATTCTTTAAGCTTACAGTTAGCGTTTGAATATTTTAAATTCAAAGGCATTAAGGAAGTTACTATAAACCCAGTTGATTATACACTCAAAATTGGCAAAGCGACTATCCAACCGTTGACTCGTTATAGTGGAGGATATCAGAATATCGACGCGAGTGGTGGACAAGTTTTACTCAATTGGCGCGCGAGTGATAAACTATCTGAAAAAGTATCGCTGACAGAAATTTTAACCTCTCAGGTCAACCCAAGTTCTTTCAAGGACAAAATTGTACTTCTTGGAGTTGTTGCCAAAGGAGATTTACAAGATTATTTACCAACACCGTTAGGTAGCGACCTAAATACACAAAAGTCAGGAGTGCTAATTCACGCACATATGCTAAGTCAAATTCTTAGTCATGTTCTTGATAATCGTTCTTTACTACAAACTTTGGCGCCTATACATGAGATAATTTGGATATTCAGTTCGTCTTTAGTAGGAGGAGTTTTAACGCTACGATTGCGTAAACAAAGAATGCGATTGATAATCACTATCATGACAGCGGCTGGAATAGTTTATATGGTGTGTTTTGGGTTCCTGTTATCGAGTTATTGGGCGCCGTTAGTACCAAGTGTAATAGCATTAAGTGTAACGGCTTTGATAATAAAGAGCGTTAGGTTTTAGCTATTTTGCCGTAGGTGGGATATGAATTTTTTTTTACAATCACAAATAATATTTATAGCATTAGCTTTTGCGTGCAGTAGTCAAGCAACTGAGATAAAGTCGATATTGCCAGTATCATCAAAACAAGTTCTTCATAGTGCAAATAAAGAATTTGTGCGTCCAAAGTTGCCAGAAGGAACACCACCAGGAGGACGTCGTACAGGGGGTGGTCGTCGTGATACATGTCCTTCGACGACTCCTAAACTCACCGCTTTAATGCCAGAAACCGAAGAACCAGCGACGGTAAAAAATGTATGGGGATTAACGACAGATGAACGTCCGACCTTTTGGTTTTACCTTCCCTATACCACAAGTTCTGGGTATCCAACAGAATTTGTACTTTTGAATGAAAAATCAAGTCCAGTTTATAAAAAAGAGATATCTTTACCCAAACAACCTGGAATAATTAATATAAAAGTTCCAGCAAACATTCCAGCATTAGAAGTTAATAAGCAATACCGTTGGTTTCTTTCTGTATATTGTAACCAAGAAAAACAATCACCTCCAATTTACGTTGAAGGTGTAGTTAGTCGAGTAAATCTTGCAGCAACAATTCATCAACAGCTACAAACCGCGCAACCATTACAAAGATTTGCCATATATGCTCAAAACGGTATATGGCATCAAGCTTTGGCTACGCTCATACAGCTAAAACAAGAAAACCCTCAAAATACTACCGTTCAAACCGATTGGAAAAACTTGCTTAATAACATCGGTTTACATGAAATTGCCGACATGCGAATAATTTCAGATGACTCAAATAGTTACGATAGATTAAGCAAACAACATTAATTTTAACCTCTTGTAGCACAGGATGGGCGCCTGTGCAGTCAATATATTTTTAGTTGAATAAACGAACCGCAAAGCACGCTAAGTACGCTAAGAAAGAAATAATGAAAGAGAACACACAAAAGTTTTTGACATAGAACACTAGTAAGAGGAATGAACCACATAAGGAGCGAGGATTTCCTGCAGGGTAGACACAAAGGACACGAAGGCAAGAGTTAAGAGAAGGTTATATTGGCAAAAGATAATGAGAAAATTAATATTAATATTTTTATTAGGTGTTTTTGTTGGTGTCGTTTTTGGAGTATCAGGGTTACGTTTTTTAACACCTACTGTGTTTGTTGAAGGCGTTGTTGAATATGTACTGCCCAATAATACAGGTGCTAGCGCTGCATTACCCGAAGGCTTTATGCTCAAAAGTATAATTTATATTGAAGATTTGGTGAAGGAAGATGTAGGTAAGCAAAAAAGCTTTTGGGGTCAGCTTGGTTCTATCCCTGACTCAGACTATTATCGGCATTATCCAAAGTTATTTAAAATTAGAAAAAAGGCTTAAAAATGCAATGGATGTATCAGGCACCATATTTTAATGGTTTTATCAGTTGCGTATTTCAGGACAAAAATAGTAGATAAATGAAAAAAATTATACAATTAGAGATATAGAATTTACTTGATGAAGCACGCTAGTTAAAAATGACAAGAAAACTTCTAGTATATTTTTTGACGTTATTAACGCTAACATTTACTTTCTTCACACCAACTGCAACCGCATTACTTCGTCAGCATCAAGAATCACCAGGAGTAATGCGCTATCATTCACAAGCATCAATCAAAGACGAAACAGGACATGCATGGCAAATCATATTATACAAAGTTAAAAATCCCGGCGCCTCGTCCGACATCAATCTTCGACTAGTAGGCTTTCCAAGTATAGTAAAATTCGAGCATCCAAAAGCCTTAGAAGTCATGACAGCACCAGGTAGACTATTGACTGCACCAGATGTTTATACATCCGGTTCACCGGCGCCGAATGTAGGAGAATATAAATTCACAGGCGTATTAAATCAATTACCAACAACCAAATCTTTAAAACTGAATCTCCCACTATCAGGTTCAAACACTCAAATCAAAATACCCACAAACATTATCACCGAATGGCAAATGCTAGTCACCGAATTTGATTCATGAAACCCAGAAACCCGGTTTCTCAAACGCAACGCAAAGGCACCAAAACCGAGTAGTACACTTTTATGACCCACCTTACTTTTCAAATCATTGGTGCATAACTCCACATAGATGACACCTAGAACAATGTAGTAAATGAGATATATGGTTATGACTAGTAATATTTACGCATTATTAGTAGGTATTGATAACTATACGGCGCCCGTTAGTCGGCTCCAGGGCTGCATCAATGATGTAATAGCTGTAGAAGAATATTTAGAAACACGGGTAAAAACTGAAGGATGGAATTTACACTTAAAAATTCTGGCTCTTCCGTACTTAGCGTGCCAAATTAACATTATAGTGCCAAGAAAGTAAAGCTCTAATTTCAAAATTACGGAAGTTCTTAAAGCCAAATCCACTTCTTTTTATTAGCTTCAATTTATTATTAATTCCTTCTACAACACCATTAGTAGTTTTGTTATCAAAATATCCTGCTACTTCTCCAAACCATCGTTTAATTGTATTAACACTTTTTTGATAATAAGGTTCAGCTTTTTCTAACCAATCAAGTAGCCCTAATATTCCTGTTCCTGGGTCTTCACTCGTATCAAATAAATTGCGTTCACGCAGTGTACCGCAGGTAAATTCTTCTTTCAATGAATGCATTGTTGCTATTAAAGGAGATGCTTCTCTAATTAGGGTTTGCTGAAAAAGTCCTAAACAAACAATCTTAAGGTTGATTAATTATTCATGCAAATTATTAGATAGCTTTTAGTTATTTATAAATTGCATATTATAATTTTTGTTTATGCCAAGCTCGAAAAAAGGTCTATTTTTGAAAAATAAATATAAAAAGGCACAAAAAACCCGTGACAGGTAAGTAGAAAGATTCATTACTAAAAAAGTAATAGCAATTGCAGTTTTAGAAGTATGAGGCAGTTTCGCCATCACTCTATTAAGACTAAATCTTCTTTTAGCTTGTCCAAATTTCCCCTCAATACTATTACGTACTCTTTCAGATTCCAAAGCTTGCTTTTTTTCTTCTTTACTAAGAGTCTTTGGTCTTCCTAGAGGGGGTCCACTCATTTTAATACCTATGCACTTTACACCAAGCTCGGTTTTCTCTTGTTCTATAAATTTTATCAACGTGAACAGATTCTGGATAATAGCCAGTATAGTTTTTATATGCTTCTACTTGTGCTTTAAAATCTCCCGATTCATTAAAATTATCCCAACTAATATGGTCTAGGAACACATATCCATCAAAGTAGCTAGCTGACAGTTTAGCGCCAAATTCTACACTTTTCCCTACTTTACCTCGTACAATTGGGCGGATATGCGGTTGGGTTAAACTAACAATGCGGTCATCAATACTCTGTTTTTGATTCTCATATAACCATAGCTGCTGACGATAGATTTCTGAAACTACAAGTAACATTTTCATATTGTCTGTCAGTTAATTTTTCTCGCTAGAACCCAATTATCAACTGATTAATATGAGCTAAATTTCTCTTAATATCTTGAAGTTGTTTTTTTATAGCTTTTCTTTTCTCATTCTGGGATGGACGACGTTTAGAAGCAACATCTAAGTAGTCTTTTCTAGCTTTCTCTCTATAAGTTCTTGGTTTTTCTCTAATGTTCCCTTTAGTTCTTCATAAAGTAAATCTATTATTCGCTCTGTGTGTTTTCGGGCTTGATTTAATAGTTCCAAATCTGTTGGATAACTTATATCTGCTGGCGCGCATGTCGCATCTAATAGATTCTCTAAGGTTTTAAGTTTTTCTTTACCCCCTGGTTAAAAATATAAAAACCTAAGATATGAATGATGTTAAAGATTTGCGTATCATAGTAATTTTTCATACGAGCATCAAAATACGGTTAGAGTTTCATTCAAATTTATACATTCTGCTCAAGGTGTAAAAAACAATTAGAAAGTAAGAAGACGCTCCTAATGGCGCCGCTATGCGCTCACAATTTTTGTAAGCGCTGCCACAAGTCCTCCAAACCCCTAAGAGGATACCTGTTTTTGGCTGACCAACCTCCCTGCCGGTCGGTTAGTCTGTCAAAAACAGGTTAAAAAAATCATAAAAAACAGGTGTATAGAATCTTAAATTTCAGTTGAGTTGGAGCCGTCATGATCCAACTGATTTGAAAATCGCGCATTTTAAGTTTTCATGGATGGAAATTCAATTTCTAATGTGGTAGTTGATTCACTCGGTTGAGAGTTTTTCGGTTGTTGAGGGTAAACAATCTCACGCGGAATCCAAGTATAACCAAAGGCTTGAGTATCTTCCCATCCTAGAAAACGTAAAATTCCACCACCAGCAATATCTGCCATCATCACACCTACAGTTTTTCGTAGGGTGTTAGGATTACAAATAGTACCATTAACTTTGAATGAAGCAGAACGGACTATTTGAGATGGAAAAGTTTTCCCAACAGGTTTATTATGGTGAGCACTGGAAGTAGAAACGAGTAGGTATTGATTATTTTGATGTGTATTTTTGAGTTGACGTATTAACTCTATACTTTCAAGATGCGGTCTAAGCCAAGGTAAAGCATTTTTGGGAATATTAAGTTTTAAACTTGGACGACCAGGTGAGTGTTTACCACAAGATGGTTCTTTTTTGGGTACAATAAAATAATCAACTTCAGATAACTTTAGAGGTAAAATACCAAGAGTAATTGGAATTACGCAGGGAATTTGAACGTGGCGTAACTCCCAAACAGAAAGAGCATGAAAAATAATCAGATATAAAACAATTGCTTCAATTGGGTCAGCGTCAGGTGAGATAATGTAAGAACATAGTTGTCTAATTATTTCTAGGGGATAATGACGAATGGTTGGGTTGTCTGCGCGAATCGAGCGTTGAACAGGATTAATAATTACCATTTTATTCATTAAAGCCCAGTCAAAGAATACTTTTAATTTCCCTCGATGTTGACGTACCGTGTTTTGAGCTAAACGTTTTACTTGTACGTATGAACCAACAGCGCCACAACAATTACAAACTTTCGGTGCCAAGCGATGATTTGGGTCAAATGGTATAATCATTTGGCACAAAGAGCATTGCCATTGAAAGTTTAACGTCAACAAGTAATTATTAATTAGCGATGGTTGTACTTCATGAGGTAGGTTAATAGAATGTTGAGCGCTCCATAGCCAAAAAACGCTTAGTGTTTCCAAGTGGTCTCTAACGTTAGAAAATACAGTTTTTCTTGACCCTAGCCAAGTCGCATAGTCATTCATTAGTTGTTGTAAATGTTCAGGAGCATTGCGAATTGGCATTAAAGCACGGCGTCTCGAAAGATATAGTTCTCGACTTTCTATTTGACCCAAAGATGCTAATAAATGTCCAAGTTCAAATAAACAAGAGCGAATCAGCATTGGATTAGTTCGACCCGTAGCTCCAAGCTTAGGTAAGGCATTATCTATTGCAGACCAAGTTAAAGGTTGAGTCAGTTGATTTGCTTGCAAAAAACGACCAAAGATGCGAAATCTTCGATTTTTATTATTGTCAACGCAATCCCAATTGATATTTTTAGCAATCAAGTCGAAAAGAGTTTTATTGTATGGATATGGTGTACTAAAATTTGTGAGATAGGCAAGTAATGAATCTCGTGCTAGACGATTTTGATTACACAGCTGGCACAATTGATGAGACTTGTTATACAAAACTTTAAACTGACCACATTGTGAACAACGTTGATAACCATACCGTCTTTCTCTCCAACAAGCACGACATATCTGTTCACCAAGTAAAGCTGAGGATTTCATACAACCACAAACAGAACATTCAATTTTATTCTGTTTAGCTTTTCGACTAGCATGACGTGCAATTTGTTGACAAGTCTGACATAACCAATCTGTTTGATTATAAATTGGTTTAGTTTGAGAGCAACGACTACAGGTTGCTATAGGTCGTTCTTTTATTTTTGTTACATCGTGGGCATAGCCCTAATAATGAAACTTGGCGCTTCATTTCACCGCAACGAGAACAAAGATTTGTTGGCTGATTGCAATAGCATTGGCGACAAATGTCACGGTCTTTAAAATAAGTAAACTTCATGCGACCGCAAAATTCGCAGGTAATTAAGCGTTTGTAATTATCTGTATTTTTCATTGACCCGGCTCAAACTGATAATTCTTCTGGTTGTAAAATCATTGAAACGTCTATTAATTGATGTGATTGTTCAACTGCATCAATTAAAGCAAGTGCATCAAAATCTTTCAAAATAGTTGCTTCATAACCGTTAGTCCAAGTGATAATAACGGTTGGTGGGCTAGGTTCAAACTCAATTAAACGAATTTGTTCAAGGTTGAGAATGTAACGAGGTAATTTAATAAATATAGCCATAAGTCCTCCCAGTCAATCAAACCGTTCATTGAACGATTATTTATTGTGATTTTGATCTTCACAAAAAACAGCAAGTTTTTCTGATGGCGATAAACGCTTCATTTGATATTCTGCGACTCGTGCCTCTGTTCTGGTATTAAAAGTCCAAAACCTCAGCAGTTTTAATGGTCGATTAATACGTGTGTAACGCCCTCCACGTCCTGCATTGTGTGCAGCAATACGTTGTGAGACATTCTTTGTCGAACCAACATAAAGTACACCACTAGCACATTGAGCTAAATAGACATAGTATTTTTCATGTGTTTGTGCGTCCATAACTATTACTCATTCGATAGCTTTTGAAGAAAGTTATTCAACCACGATTTGTAAATTCATGCGGGTCGGGAAAGATACTTTCATCCGATAAAACTTGTTTTTTACCACCGTATAAACGCTCTGGAACACTAGCCTTTGTTTTAGTTTTTTTGATAGTTACTTCAACTGGGTCGGGCTGCACTTCACAAAAGTCACTTAGTTTACAATCTAAAGCATTACAAAGAGCCTGAATTGTTTGAAGTCTTAGAGCATTTGGTTTGCCATTAATTAGTGCGGAAACTGCCTGAAGTGATAATTGTACTCCTGCTTTAGAAGCTAGTAATGCTTGTAGTTCAGAAGCTCGGTAGATATCCCGTTCTACTGCTAGCCACTTTTTTAGCTTCCACACAACTGGCATAAAATTTCTCCTTTACACTTAACTAGTCTCACTCGTAAGCGAACCTACAATTTCTTCAATCGCTTTCTCATAGTATGACTGACTATGCCTAACATAGCGGTGTAATGTACCTGGATTCAAGTGACCCATTAAATCCATTAATACCCATACTTTATCCGGTTGCTTCTCCATAAAGTTCGTTGCGAATGATCTACGCAAACTATGCCAGCTTAAATGTTGTGGTAGGTCTAAACCTACCTTCACTGCTGCAATTGCAATTACATGCAAGTTACGCCACATTGTCTGATATGAAATTCTGTCACCACTCTCACTTAAAAACAGTGCTGGATTCTCTTTTGAACAAGGAAAGTTCGGTCGAATACGCTCCTCATAAACACGCATCGTCGCCTGAGCAAACGGCGTAAAAATTGTTTTACGTACTCGTTTTCCAGAACCAGACGCTGCTTTACCAAAGCGGGTTTGAATGCTGTTTTGTTGATAAAATAAATCCCGATGTGGTTTTAATGCATCTAAGTGTAAAATCTCCGAAGCTCTTAAACCGCTTTCTGCTGCCAATACAATCATTGTATAGTCTCTTGAAACTGGTAGCTTTTTCTGATTACCACTAATATATGTTGTGCGTATAAACTCATAGAACTCAATCAGACTTTCGCCGGTCAGCACAAAACCTTCTTCATCTGAATCAAGTGTATGTATAGGATAGTCATATTCCAAGACTGGTTGCTCAATACGACCATACTTTGCTACCAATAACTGAGTATTTTCTCCTGGTATATACGGACATTCAAGCACGTACTCAAATAATCGTCTGAGTTTACCTAGGTATCCTTGTACTGTACGCACTTTTAAATCAGCGCTTACCAGCCCTTTACCAAACTCCACAATCCTCTGCCGTCCTGTAATTGGACTCATTGCTTCCCAAATCAATAATTGCCTTTCACCCAATGGATATAAGTCGTCTTTTATTATTAAATTCTCGAACCAACCCTTTAAGAACCTGCGTTCTGATTCAATAGTTAGCTCGCTATGGTTACGCGTAACATGAGTATCTAAATACCCCTGTAAGATAGCTTCGTGGTCTGCTAGTTTCTCTGCAAAAGTTATAGGAGCAGAAACTATCGACATGTCATGAACTATGGCAAGGTGTGGACGACTCATATTTAGTCTCCCCCTTCAAGCTTAACTTGTTTTACCTAATCATAACCTATTTTATTCAAGTTAAACTTGATTTACAAAGCTTAACCCTTTATTTGACTAGGTTACACGCTTAGTAACAATGTTCTGATTAGATACTAAATACCTTAGATTGTGCCAGTACTAATTTCCCAAGATTTTTAAGCTCACTTATTTCTTTTTCTGATAGTTCTGTTTTTTTTTCAGTATCAATTGAAGATGCAGCGTCTAACATCTTCTTTACCGTTTCTTGATTTACTTTGTTGACTAGTTCTACACTAATTCTTTCTCTAAAATGAACTAACATCGATGCATCAAATGGTGCTTCATTACTATAAGATGACATCCCTATAAAGTATTGTAGATAAGGGTTTTCCCTTATTTGCTCTACCGTTTCTCTATCGCTTATACCTAATTTTTCTTTAATTATTAATGCCCCTAATGCCATCCGGAACGGCTTTGCAGGCGCCCCCATTTCTATAGAGAATGAAGTTGAATACTCGTCCTCAAATTCTGTCCAAGGTATTAAAGAAGCCATGATTACCCAACGATTATCTTCTCTTAGCTTCCCCTCAAATGGAAGTTGAAAGTTTTCAGGTAGAATTGGAGGCTGCTCCTGTTTTCGGTACATGATTACTAATAAGCACATTTGAGTGCTAGTCACGTAGATGCAAGGATTTTAGGTAATTTTACCTTTTTCTCTTGCATCTGGATATATTTCTTTGGTCTGATAATCTGATGGCGCCTGTTTTTCCCTCTTTTTCAGCAAACCCTAGCTAGCAGTAGTGATGATACAATAGTTCGCATTTGGGATTTACAGAATCGTAAATTTCATCGTTTTAATAATAACGATTTTGCCAATATTACTAGTTTTGGCGCCCCTTCATTTTTTTACAGCTTTTTAGGCGCCGCGACCGCATCGCGGTCGCGTGCTTTAGTCTAAAGTCCAGTTAGTATATAACTCCTAAATTATTTTAATGTCTGCTTCAAACCGAGTCTTATTTTAAAATTGAGTTAGAAGAAGGCTTTTAATAATTGCGTTATAGCAGATAATTTGTTCTAGTTAAAATGACTAGCTACCTGACTGCCTGTTTTCTTTCTCTTTGAATTAATAAGTAATAAATGTATCTTTTTTGTACTTATGCAGTAAGAGGGATAAGTCATTTCTCGCATGTTAAAGATTTATATTCTCCAGTAAATCTAGAAAGAAAGGTGCAACTCGATTACCTGTACGTGTCATTGAATATATAGTTAAAGAAGAGAGCATAGAAAAAGTTTACCGTTTAATTACAGATTTAATGCATATTGTTCTTTTTCCACGCCCTAAACTTCTAAATATAAGACAAGCAAGGAGCTAACTTAATCCCTATCTTCTAACACTATCTAACACTATTTTAGAAGAACACTGCGAAGCTGATTTCGCTTGAACCAGTTTAATAACTCTTGCATCAAGTTTACCGCTAGTAACAGATTGTTTTTGTAGTAAACTAATTGTGGCATCAAGTGGATGATATTTCATACTCAATTTATCAAGTTTCTTATCATCACTCAGAGTTACAGTCAATTCTTGATTGCCCTTATTTTGACTTTTTGCTTTTTTAACTAACTGTTTAACTTCATCAGAAAGCTTCACATTTAGAGAACCTTCTAGAAATATCCATGCTTCAGGATATTTTTTTTTGAAGTCTTCGAGGGGTTTGCTACCATCTGAATTATTATTAAAGCTAATTGACTCACTGGAAGTAACGTAAAAGCAATTCTTTATCTTCTCTAATTGTTGCTGTGAAATAGTTTTATCTCCACCAAAAAATATCCAAAAAGTTGTGATAAAAAAGAAAAGCACAAACCCAAAAACTAAGAGACTAGATAATTTTATCTTATTTGTTCTTGGATATTTTGAATTACGAGTTTTGCTTTCAACTATAACTGGTAATTGGCGTTTTGCTGAAACAGACAATGGTTCTAACTCTTTAAGCTTGATAATAGGGCTGGACGCATCTCTGCTTATATAGATAGCAGAAGAATCACTGATTTTACTATCATACCAAAATGTCTGAAATTTATCTTTCAGTTCTCTATGAGTTATATTGAAATGGACTTGCCTAATTTTATCTTGTAGCTCATATGGTGTTTCTTCAAAAACAAGTCCCTCAATTAAATAAATCTCTCTACCAACCAAATCTCTTAATACGTCATTTTCACTTTCTCCAATATCTCTTTTTCTAGCCTTAGCAACTCTAAAAACAACAGTAAAATTTCCTACTTCAGAACCTTGAATCCAGCGAACACTTGCTTCACCGTCTTCAGCTAAATCATCTTCTGTTACTTTTAAAAGTAAGCTACGGATTTTAGCTTGAGAAATAAAATCAGGAGCTACTACTGTCTTATAATCAACTGATTGATTTCGGCTAATGAGAAAAGGCCAAGCTTGAGTCTTCATAACACTTATTACCTATAGATTGAATTTACAGACTAGATTCAGGAAAATTAGCAAGGAACTGTTGCTGAACAGATTTACATGTATTTAAAACTTGAGCAAATGCGCTTGCATTAGATAAAGCGCCTTTATCGCTTGCTACTTCTTGACTTTTTTCTGTATTATCTTTTTTGGCAGAGATGAATATGCTAATTAAAAAATAAATAGCCAAGAAAATAATGCTCCACGGCAGCCAAAATATACTAATAAAGCCTAATAAAAGGTAGATTAGTATTTTAGATACAGAAAACTTTCTTTGATTACTTGATTTTGGTTTTGAGTCATCAACCAGAATGTGCTGATGCTTATCTGTGAAAGCAAAAGCCAGAGGAACTTCTAGGTTCATGGGTTGTGGAATCTTACCAGGAACTTTTTTCATTTGTCCATCAGGCGCCAAAATTGCAAACCCTCTACCGACGGAACTTATGGGAATTAAACGAACTGGACACCCTGCTTTCTTTCTATTACCGACAAAATTTTCAAATTCTTTAACTGAATTAATAATGCGATTTTTTATTTGCTCTAAAGAGTAACCATGTTCTTCAAGCAAATCCCATTTACTAATTATGAAATAAACAGGAGTGTTTTTTGTACATTTATCTACCATTTGAATAATGTTAGGTAAATCTTCATAGAGCAATTTTTGAACAATCATACTGTCCAGGTCTTTATTTTGCATGAAAGAGAACAGCTTTTGACCATCTATAATCGCTAAAACTGCATCAGCTTTATGAACTAATAACTCTAACTCACTATAACTGTCTTCTTCTGTGTTTGCTGAATCTGTAATCAGACCTCCAGCATAATCAATATAAGTAAGACTGCAAGCTTGAACATTTGATAACTCTGAATTTTTAACACAGCAATTAAATGTCCATTCAGTATCACTTCGTGTTCCCGGAGGCCAGCTTTCACCTCTAATCAGAGTTTCATAAACTTTATTAAGGCTTTTTCTTTTATTAGAATCTTCGATATCTAGAAAAAAGCCAAACTTTCCTAATGTTGACAATACCTTAAAAAGGCTTGCCAAAAAAACAGTCTTACCAGAACCAGATGTACCTAGAACTATTATACTATAGCTATTCATAACACCTCCATAAGAATAAAAAACTAAAATCTGTAAGGTGGGTATTGCCAGCCCTTTCAATGTATTACACCAATCTAGAATCAGGAAAAATTACTGTTAATTCTCTTTCAAAATCATGGAAAACACTCATTGCATGTTGTAAAGCAGATTTCTCATCTTTCACAGCATTGAGAGCTTCCTCTCTTTTGTTTTGAGCCTTTTTCCCCATTATGCCTAACACTCCATTCTTTAAAAAGCCATTAGTAAAAGATGCAACTCTTGTAACATTTTTAATCATTTGAAGTTCTTCATTACCAAGAAAATTCAGTATTACTCCAAATGAAGTTAAACCTAATCCTAATACATCTGAAAAGCTAGCTAAAGTATCAAGCCAAGCATTATTCTCTTTACCCTGTTCCTCAATTTGCTTTTGTTTTGCTTGAGCTTCTTTAATTAATTGTTTCAACTTATCTGGAAAAACGCAAGCAATAGGATATTGAACTAACCAAGGAGAAGGTATTGCACCAGGATTTTTCTTCATACTTCCATCTGGTTGCAAAATCGCATAATCAAAACCGACAGAGCTAACTGGAATAAATCGTACAGGAGAAGCTATACTGTTTCGACTAGCAATCAAATTATCAAACTCAGGAATAGTTCTAAGTTTAGAAAATACTTGAGATAAAGGAAATTTCTTACCAAAAATATCCCACTTACTAATCACGAAATGAATGGGAGCAGAAGAAATATGCATTCGTTTAATAATGCTAGGTAAATCCACTTTCAAAAAGGTATTTACTAGTGACTCATTATTACCAGTTAACCAAGCGTGAATTTTGTAGCCATCAAGCAAACCTAAAATTACATCAGCTTGTTTAACTACTTCCTCAAAATCTGAATCTTCATCTGAATCTTCATCTGAATCTGTCAGACGACCTCCAGCATAGTCGTAGTACGTAAATTGACAAACAGTATAGTTATCAAGGTTTTCCGTTTGCACACAACAATTAAAAGTCCATTCTGAAATATTTTTTGTTCCTAGAGGCCAACTATCTCCAGTAATTAAATGTGTATAAGTTGAGTTAAGTAATTTTCGTTGCTGTGGATTATCAACTTCTAACTTGAAAGTACTATTTTTTTGAATAGACAGTTGCTTAAACATACTAGCAAGAAATACGGTTTTTCCAGCGCCAGATGCTCCTAGTGTTAAAATCTTGAAGTTCTTCATATTATGTTTTATGACTTATAAATTAACAAATTGAGCGGTATGGTCATCTATGTACAAACTAAGATCCAGTAACTGAATATTGATCGATAAGTCCCTCAGCTACACCTCCACTTACTGGGATTTCCACATACTGTCCTTGGAAATCGCGATGCTCATATAGGTAAACATTGGACATAATTTTTTTTCATTTTAAGAAATTTAGTTGTTGGTTTATCGAAGGTCAAGATTGTTTTTCTTCTTGATAAGTAATAGGTTGATGTAAATTCAACTTATGCAGAGAGCTAACAATTCGTGGTCAGGAAAAACCACTTAGTTATTATTATTTTTTCAAAAAATATACAGATATCCGTAAAATCCTTGTAGACACGTGTTCACGTAGTGTCCCGCAGGGAAAATTTACCTTCGGTAAGCTTCGCTAACACGTCTCTACATCTAACGCGCGAGCGCAGTATTCCCTAGGCGGATTTTGGACTGATTAGCTCATCAAAATGTCCAATTTCTGAATGTCCTTTGCATTCAAATTAATCAGCGTTGGCTGCATCAAAAACTTGTTGTGCGGTAATAATATTGAGTTCCGGAAACGATGGGGTAATGATGTGGAAAACGATGTCAAGCTCTATTTAGCTATATAACGTTTTCTGTAAGTAATATTTTATCTATCATCAAATAGAGGCGCCAGCTTCCGTAACAATCTTGGTACAATACGTAGAATAGATTAAAGCTTGATGGTAGTTAAAAAAACTTTTAACTATTTGTTTAGAAATAATTAACTATCTATCTATATAGTATATGAAGAAAATCTTGATATTATCAGCCAATCCGAAGGATACATCGAAACTACGCCTTGATGAGGAAGTGCAGGAAATTGAAGCTGGGTTAGAACGTTGTAAATATCGCTCAGAGTTTGAAATTATTTCTAAATGGGCAGTGCGTCCTGATACTTTGCGTCAAGCAATGCTTGACCATGAACCGGAAATTGTTCACTTTTGTGGACATGGTGCTGGTGTTGATGGTTTGGCGTTGGAGAATAAGTTAGGGGAGATGCAATTAGTCAGTACAAACTCACTAGGAGGGCTATTTAAACTGTTTGAAGGCAAGATTAAGTGTGTTGTTCTCAATGCCTGTTATAGTGAAGCACAATCTGAGGCAATTAAACAGCACGTTGACTGGGTAGTAGGTATGAACCAAGCGATTGGGGATAAAGCTGCAGTTCAGTTTGCTAAAGGATTTTATGATGCTTTAGGCGCCGGTAGGTCATATGAGGATGCATTTGCCTTTGGTTGTAATGCAATTGATTTAGAAGAAATTCCCGAAGCTTCAACTCCAGTTATGAAAAGCAAGAATTCTGGTAGCCAAACGATTATACCAGTACAAGAACCCAAAGAGGCGCCAGTAATCCGGGGTGAAAATCTATATTCAGAGGTACGCGCACTTAGCAGCGTATCAAAACCATTGAAAACTTCAGCAACTCTTCTAGAAAACCCAGAAGGACAAGTACCGCTGAAATCTTGGCTCTTCCGTAGTTAGCGTGCTAAATATGTTGGAAAATTAGCTTATAATCCTTACTATGCTTATTTTACAGCCATTATTCCCATTATAAAAATAAAATTACTGAAATTTCAACTATAAAAGCCTGTAAGCCTTGAAAATAAAGGATAATTATCGATTTTAATTAAAATTTAGCACGCTATATACGAAAGAACCAGAATTATTGGCAGCATTTAAACAAGTGCTTGCAGCTTCAAAACCCGTAGATGTGGGAACGACAGCAGCATTTAAACTCCGGAGTATGGGACTGGTTAAATTACAAGGAAACTCTGTGGCGCCAAAATGTCATTTATATAGAAAATATTTCAGCGCGCGCTTGGAGGTTGTATGACACAGTACCAAGTCGGTGGAAGTCTTCCTCCGAATGCTCCAATTTATGTTAGGCGTCAAGCTGACGAAGATTTGTATGAAAGCTTAAAAGCGGGTGATTTTTGCTACATCCTCAACTCCCGGCAAATGGGCAAGTCGAGTTTGCGGGTAAAGGTAATGCAGCGGTTAGTTTCCGAAGGTTTTGCTTGTGCAGCAGTTGATATTACAGCGATTGGAACAGCCGATATTACCTCAGAACAATGGTATGCTGGGGTAATTGATACCTTGGTAGGTATTTTTAACCCACTTTCCGCACTTCATCGTGTAATACACGTAGATTTCCAATATTCTGCTAATCAGAGTTAGATAATAAACAAAAATAGCCACTAATTAACAGTATTAATACTTAATTAACGCTCATAATTAGGAATTATTCTTGAATAACAGCGTACTACATATTGAAGTGCGGAATATGGGTTTTAAGCTTTACAAAGAGTTTGATTTAGAAACTTGGTGGCAAGAAAATAGTTTACTATCCCCTGTGCAAAAGCTGGGTAAATTTATTGATACAATTTTATTAGTGAAAATTCCTAATCAAATCATCATTTTTATTGATGAAATTGATAGTCTTCTGAGCTTAGATTTTAAAGATGATTTTTTTGCAGCAATTCGTGCGTGTTATAACAAAAGAGTTGATAAACCAGAATATAAACGATTAACTTTTGCCTTACTGGGGGTAGCAACTCCTTCAGATTTAATCAGTGATAAAAACCGCACACCATTTAATTTAGGGACAGCAATTCAACTAAATGGTTTTGAATTGCACGAAGCGGCGCCATTAGCACAAGGTTTAAAAGATAATTCTCAAGAAATATTACAAACCGTATTGAATTGGACAGGAGGACAGCCATTTTTAACCCAGAAAGTATTGAAAATTTTAGCAAACCATAATGTAGAGACCGTATTAATTCGGTCTCTACACGCCAAATGGGTTTCACAAATCATCCAAACCCAGATTATAGACAACTGGGAAACCCAAGACGAACCAGAACACCTAAGAACAATACGCGACAGACTTCTTCGCAACGAAAAGCGCGCGGGTAGGCTATTAAGACTATATCAACAAATTATCTTATCCTCTCTTACTAAAGATTCTCAAGAAGTCTCTGGAATAGCAGGGGATAACACACCAGAACAAATGGAACTGCGGTTAACAGGGTTAGTAGTAAAGCGAGATGGCAAACTACAAGTATATAACCCCATCTATCAAAAAATATTTAATACAGATTGGGTAGAAAAAGAACTAGCAAAACTGCGCCCCTATTCCCAAACCTTGAATGCTTGGTTAGAATCAAACCGTAAAGATGAGTCACGGTTGTTACAAGGACAAGCTTTACAAGATGCCTTAAATTGGGCAAATGATAAAAGTTTAAGCGATATAGATTATCAGTATTTAGGCGCCAGTCAGGAACTAGATAAGCAAGAAGTTAAATTTGCTCTAGCAGAAACGGAGAAAAAAGCACAGCAAATTGTTGCAGATGCCCAAAGGAAAGCCAAACGCACTAATCGCATTAGTTTGACTATATTATCAGTGGCTGTTATTGGGGCAATAGGAGCGGGTTGGTATGCACAAAAATTCATTGAAAACGTAGAGACAACTGCTACTGTGGAACGGCAAGGTAATGATGCATTAAAACTGTTTGATGCTTCTCAAATAGATGCGTTAATTTTAGCAATGGGCGCCGGACAAGATTTACAAAAGCTGGTTGGAAAAAATACCCCCATCGCAAACTATCCTGTCACCAGCCCCATTGTCGCTTTAGATGGCATTTTAAGTAAAATTCAGGAACGCAATCAACTCACTGGGTATACAAGTATTGTCAACAACGCCGTTCAATGTTGGATTCTCCTGGGAGATAGCCGTGATATCGCTTGTTGATAGCCGACTTGGGTCAAGTAAACTTGGGTTTGTACCATCAACCCCTAATTGTCTCGCTAAGTCTTCTCGACTAAGTGGCGCCACACCAAAAAGACTAATCGCGTTAATTTGAACTTTGCCACCACTACCGCTAAACGCATTCGCAGTAATATCATTGTTTTCTTGAGGTGGCGCCACAATAAAACCAGTAGGAATATCAATATTAATATTGCCACCATCCCCAAGAGTATCCAACTTACCTGCCGATGTTGATATTTGACTACCTCTACGCATTAGTAATAAATCACTTAAGAGTAAATTTATATTGCCGCCCCTACCAAAGTCAGCTTCAGATATGAATTTACCTTGGTTATCTAAAATTATCGAACGAGCTTGGACTTTAAGGGCGCCTGCTGAACCGATATTGTTTATATCACTTGAAGAGTAAATAAAATTGTTCGCAACCACACTGCTAAGATTCACTTCGGCTTTATCACGTACAATTAATTGCTGCGTATTAAGTTCCAAGTTTCCAGCATTTCCAGTTCCAGTAGTCGAAGTAAATAAACCACTAACTTTAGAATTATTTCTACCATAAAATCCACCAGCTAGTTCTATGGAATCTCTGGCGTGTACAGTTAAATTTCCTCCTTGTCCAGTAGCTGGTATATATTGGTTAGAAGTTGTTAGATAATCCCCTTGTGAAGAAGTGGATATCCTTGCCCCACCCTGAATATTCAATCCTAAAGTATTAACTATTACTTCACCAGCAGTTCCAGTCGCGTAAGCTATACTCATAATTTCACTGGGTATAAATAAATCACGATTTATACCTGGTAATGTCAAAGAATAACCACCAGTAAGTTCCACATAGTCAGCGTTTACTGTCAATTGCCCTCCCAACCCTGAACCCCGATTATAAGTTAATACTTGCGCTCCATCTTTAATAACAAGCTTGGGAGTTGTAATCGTTAAGGAAGGGGCGTCACCCAAACTGTTTGTTCCAATTACCAAGGGGGTACCACCATTACTAATTAGTTCTACAAGCTCTGTTGCAGTCACGGTCAAATTTCCTCCTTTTAAGGAGCCGAGCGTTGCAGTCAAAATACTTGAACCACCATTAATTAGTATGTTCCTTCCTGCAAGTTGAATACTACCGCCACCTTCGCCACTGGCATCTACAAGCGATGGGATTTTAGTTCGCTCGCTTATTTGGATGTCTTGGAAATTTTGGATACCTTCGTTTCCGGCATACCAACCTTGTAAGGAGGAGTGCAAACTTACATTACTATCACTACCTACACTTAATAACTCAATTCTTCCCCCTGGTGCTGTTAAATTACCACCATTTAATATTACATCGCCACCAACAAGTGCTAAAGTTTTGCCTATGGACACTTGTAAACCAACTGGATAACTTAAACTGTTGGTTTTGCTATCTGGACTTGCTTGAGATGTTAAATAGATAGGATTTGCGGTTTTTCCAAATTGTAATCCTTCTGGAACACTTACTTTTAGCACTTCTTGGGGTTTAGTATCTGTGGCGCTAAACTTACTACCATCAGCAAAATTGAGGCTTGATGCTGTACTTGCTATAAATGACCCTCCAATATTTAATTCGGCGTTATTACCAAAAATAATTCCGTTCGGATTAATAAAAAAAAGATTGGCTGCACCGTTTGCTTTAATTACACCATCAATATTAGAAATTTTAGAACCGGTCACTCGACTTATAATGTTTTGAATATCTAGGTTATTGTTAAAATAACCTGTATTTTTGGTACGTATAGAAAATTCTTCAAAACTATGAAATAGATTACTTCCTAATAGAGTTCCTCCATTGATAATTTGACTATTATTAATAGTTTGGACACGGGAATTACTAGGTAAAGTAGCGTCTGGAATGATTTGAGCAACAGCAAAGTTTTCTCTTAAAGCTATTACTCCACAACAAATTACGCCTAAAATTCTCAAACGGCTACTGAAAAGACTGTTCATAATTATATGTGCATTCCCAATAATTATCGATTTACATACGATGCTTATCATCAAGTTAACTTGATAATGGATTGATTATTATTGGTATATTTTACAACGATATGGCATGTAAAACTTCTATATTTTAATATAATACCTTGTATTCCACACAAGTATGTAGGATAAGCAGTAGCCCATCCTACATATTTAAAAATTCTTTAGCAATGATTAAAATTTACTATGTAGTGTACTAATTAACATATGGAGCATCCTAGAGGATTACCAGTTGTTGGGCAAGGTCTTACTGTTACGCATTGGTTGCTATTGGACTGAATCTCAGGTTTTATACTTTCTTGTAAAACTTCCTGTATCTGTTCACTATAAAGTTCAAACGTAGTAGCTTCCATTAATTCCCTTCCTTCAAGTTGTTGCTCATTATTACCTTCACTAATTTGAGGTGTAGTTAAAGCTATTACTCCACAACAAATTACGCCTAAAACTCGCAAGCTGCTACTGAAAACACTGTTCATAATTATACATGCCTCCACAACAATGATTGATTTACATACGGATGCTTATCTTTTGCGTTAACTTGATAATAGATTGATTATCATTGGTACATTTTACAACGATATGGCACGTAAAACATAAAACTTGTATATTCTGATATAATCTGTTTTATTTCTACATAAGCATGTAGGATAAGCAATAGCATATCCTACATACTTAAAGATTCTTAAACTCGTGATTAAAATTTCCTATATAGCGTACTAGTTAAAAGATACTAAGCATCCTTGAGGATTACCAGTTGGTGGGCAAGGTTTTATTGTTATGCATTGGTTCCCCTGAAGCTTAATCTTAGGTTTTATACTTTCTTGCAAAGCTTCCTGTATCTGTTCACTGTGAAGTTCAGACACAGTAGCTCCTACTAATTCCTTTCCTTCAACTTGTTGCTCATTATTACCTTCACTAATTTGAGGTGTAGTTAAATATTGGACTTTGGACAAAAAATGTTTGTTCGCGTACTAATATCTTGAACAACATCTACATTGTTTTTATTTATATTTTTCCTTTTATTAGATTAATTTCGCTGAACATTAATTTGAACTAGTATAAACATTGGTACTAAACGATTGGTTATAAAAATAGCTATCAGTGATTCAATACATCGTATTATCAAGACGAACTATATACCAAACCGACTGATGAGCTATGCAAAAATTAAATCATAATCAATTAATAGCGCAATTTCGCTCTTTTCGACAACGTTTACGTAAATTGTTTAAGTCATACGGTGATAGTATTATTGATTTAATTGATGCTTTAGCTAGTAACTCAAACGGTGCTTCTTCTCCTGTTGAGTTATCTTTAAGTCCTTTATTTGAAAGAACTTATAGTTCTATCTATAAAGCGATTGAAAATTCCTTTAGTTTTAATGATAACAAGAAAAAGAAGAGAAATAAGCTAAAGAATTTAACTCGGCTGATAGCTGAAGTTACGCCCCAACCGGATAAACGTCCTTTTTATTTATTCACAACAGATACGACCCCCCCACCCGCGTCCTTATTCTCCAACTCTAAGAGAAAGAAGTTATGTTTATCAACCAAATACTGTTAAAGGTAACAAACCCATTGGCACTGGTCATGCTTTTTCATTTGTCTCACTTCTGCCAGAGAAAGATTCAAGAACTGAGGCACCCTGGTCAATTCCACTGTCAGCAGAAAGAATACCAACTGATAAAAAAGGTATAAATATTGGCATTGATCAAAGATAAAATTGTTTCTCCAAGTTCCGTGCAGCGTGACTTTCAACGAATTATTTCGGAGGTCGGTGAGCCAGTTGCGGTGGACGGGTTCCCCGGCATAAGCAAACTGGCGAACCCGAAGGGAAAACCAGGAAATTCACCAAAAGCCACTTGTAATGCAACTGGTAGGGTGAGGGTAGGGTGTTAACTTTGGGCGCCTTGTGATAATATTTTTTCATACAGATTATATGCATCAAGGTGCCGGATGGGAGTTGACTACCAATGAAAGAATATAAAAGCCAATCGAAGCGTTTAGTACGTTTGTTTAGGAAAAGTCGAGAGAATTGGAAAGAAACAGCACTATCAAGACAAAAAAAGCTAAGAGCCTTGGAAATAAAAATTAGAGATTTGTCGCTCTCACGAGAAAATTGGAAACAGCGGGCGATGACAGCAGAAAAAGAATTGCGTCTCCTTCGTAAAAATATTAGCGAAGGAGAAAAAAAGGGGAAGAATTTTCAGAACCAATAGAAGTAACAGTCGCGGATGGACATCATTACTATGTTGAAACAGTACAGTTAGCAGTACAGCAAGTTATTATTTCTGGTAATAGTTTACGAGGAGTTGAGAAAAATTTTAGGTTGGGTGCCGAGGAATCGGAAACTTCAATTCCAAGCTTTATTAGTATTAAAAATTGGTTAGAACGAGTTGGATTATATGAGCTTCAAAGAGAG
The DNA here is from genome assembly GCF_000331305.1 of Calothrix sp. PCC 7103. Classification (GTDB taxonomy): domain Bacteria; phylum Cyanobacteriota; class Cyanobacteriia; order Cyanobacteriales; family Nostocaceae; genus Dulcicalothrix. Next base: position 6,241,132 of record NZ_KB217478.1, read on the forward strand.
AAAGAATACCGTGATGATTGGATTTTTATTGTTGACTTAACAATGGAATTAGGTAAACAAAAATGTTTAGTAGTTTTAGGTGTAACTCAACAATATTTTTATGAACATGTTTTACCTAATAAGCGAGGATTACAACATCAAGATGTTCAAGTTTTAATGTTAGAAATAATGGATTCAACTAGGGGCGACTTAATTGAAGAAAAACTTACTGAACTAACATATACAGTCGGTTGCCCAGTTCAAATTGTAGCGGATCACGGTAGTGACATTGAAAAAGGAATTAAACTTTATAATCAAAAATATCCTTCAATAATTTATACTTATAATGTAACTCATGGGATGGCTTTAATTCTTAAACATGAGTTGGCAACATCAGAAAGATATCAATCTTTTACCGAGCGTTGTAATCTTTGTAGAAACCAGCTTCAGCAAACAGAACTTTCTTTTCTATCGCCTCCATCTCAGCGCTCTCAGTGCCGATTTTTTAATGTGGAAAAATTTCCCTAAGAGGGACATGAAAGTGGAGTGGGTACAAAAAACGTGGAATTATTCAATAAATGCAATTGCTAATCAAGTGCCAAATCTTGAGTCAAAAGTATTAGAACAAAAACTAAAAGATAAGCTTGGATGGCTAAATGAATATCAAGAAGAAATCAAAGTTTGGAGTGAAATGGTTGAAATGACAAGAAGTTTAGAGACTTACCTCAAAACTAATGGAATTAACCAGCAATCTTTCATGAACTTTGAGTTCCTTCAATCTTGCTTAGATTTTAAAGTTAATCCGAATTTTAAACAAAAAATTATCGATTATTTAATTGAAGAAAGTTCTCAAATTCCTGCGGATATTACTCTCCTAGCAACTTCCGATATCATTGAATCAATTTTTGGTAAATATAAACACTTTTCTTCTAAATGCCCTATTAAACAGATAGGTCAAACAGTCTTGAGTATCTGTCTGTGTACCATGAACCTGACAACTTCTGTAGTCAAACAGGCATTGGAAACTATTCGATACCTTGATTTGAAAGAATGGTCAACCAAAGTTTTTGGTCAGTCCATGATGTCACAAAGAAGAACTATGTTTCAGTCTGAAATAATGACACAAAAGTTGCATGAACTTTTTTAGGAGCATTTCCTACAAAGTTAACACCCTACCTTGGCGGTACTGTCTGATGAAGCGGTGACGATGGTTTTGCCGTCTGGGCTAAAATTGGCGTTGTTGACACGTTGTGTATGCCCTTTGAGGGTGGCGATTAATTTACCGCTGCTCGACCATACCTTGGCGGTTTGGTCGTCTGAGGCGGTGACAATGGTCTTGCCGTCTGAGCTAAAATTGGCGTTGCTGACACCTTCTGTATGTCCTGTGAGGGTGGCGATTAACTGACCACTACTCTACCATATCCTGGCGGTTCCCCCCCCTCGGTGACGATGGTCTTGCCGTCTGGGCTAAAATTGGCATTGCTGGCATAATGGTTATACCCTTTGAGTTGATTGCGCTCTCGAATTTGATATAAAATACCATTCAGAGCAATAATAGGGCTGGTAACTCGATAGTTGGCGATGGGGGCATTTTTCCCTACTAGCTTTTGTAAATCTTCTACAGCATTCATCGCTGAAAGCAACGCATCTATTTGGTGGGCATCAAATAGTTCTAAAGCACTAGTTCCTTGTCGTTCGAGAAGGGCAATTTTTTGCACGTTTTGGATTTCTTTTTGCCCATACAATCCTGCACCTATTGCTCCGACTATCGCGACTGATAAAATAGTTAAACCAATACGTTTAGAACGCTTGGCTTTTTTCTCGGTTTGTGCTGCTGCGATTTCAATCTCTTTGGCTTTGCGTTCGGTTTGTGCTGCTGCGATTTCAACCTCTTTGGCTTTGCGTTCGGCGTTCGCGACTATTTGCTGTGCTTTTTTCTCGGTTTCAGTTAAGGCGAATTTTATTTCCTGGTTGTCTAATTCTTGACTAGCTGCTAAAAAACGATAATCTATGTCGCTTAAGCTTTTATCCTTTGCCCATAAGAGCGCATCTTGTAAAGCTTGTCCCCGCAGCAAGCGCGATTTATCTTGACGGTTTGCATCTAACCATGCTTTTAATGCTTGGGAGTAGGGACGCAGTTTTGTTAGTTCTTGCTCTACCCATTCTAGATTAAATACTTGTTGATATATCGGATTATATACTTGTAAAAAACCATCTCGCTTAACTACCAATCCTGTTAACCGCAATTCCATTTGTTCGGGGCTATTATCTCCTGGTATTCCGGTTGTTTGTTGGGGATTTTTATCTGTGGTAATTGGCGCCGCAGACAATATTTGTTGGTAAATTCCCAATAGTCTACCCGCTCGTTGTTCGCTTCTGGTAATTCTATCGCGAATTGTTCGTAAATGTTCGGGTTCGTCTTGGGTTTCCCAGTTGTTGATTATTTTGTTTTTGATGATGTCTTCTACCGATTTGGCATCATTATTTGCTAAAATCCTTAGTACCTTTTGAGTTAAAAAGGGTTGTCCAGAAGTCCAGTTTAAGACGATTTGTAATATTTCTTGGGAATTATCCCCTAAACCTACTGCTAATGGAGAAGCTTCGTCAAGCTGGAAACCGTTGAGTTGAATTGCTGTACCTAAATTAAATGGGGTGCGATTTTTATCGCTAATTAAATCAGAAGGGGTTGCTACGCCTAGGAGAGCAAAAGTTAAGCGTTTATATTCTGGTTTATCAACTCTTTGATTATAACAGGCGCGGATAGCAGCGAAGAAATCATCTTTAAAATTGAGGCTGAGGAGGCTATCGATTTCGTCGATAAAAATAATAATTTTTTCGGTAATTTTGACTAATAATATATTCTCAATAAATTTATTTAATTTTTGCACCGGAGAGAGTAAACTGTTTTCTAACCACCAAGTTTCCAAGTCAAAGTCTCGGTAAAGCTTAAATACGCTTACTAACGTGTCTATAACTCCAGCGTACCATTGCTCTGGAGTAATATCCGCTGTACCAATGGCGGTGATGTCAACTGCTGCACAAGCAAAACCCTCATTCTGCAAGCGCTGCATCACTCGCACTCGCAAGCTTGATTTTCCCATTTGACGAGAATTTAGTACATAACAAAATTCACCCACTTTTAGCCCTGTATATAAATCATGGTCTGCTTGGCGAGTGACATATGTGGGAGAATTAGAGGGAAGACTTCCGCCGACTTGATACATACCTTTTTAGATTTTAGATTTTCCTCAGTACCTACAGATTTTGATGAGTCGCGCATATCATAAATAGTAGCATCGAAGGGAACAGTACTAATACATTAGTTTCACCATTTTGAGGTGGTTGTATTCCGTGAATAGTTCTTTTTTAATGGCGCCGCGAATTCGAGCATCAAGAACTATCTCTGTAATAGATGGCAGCTTACCAATTTTGTTAAAATTTATCAGCTTAATACCACTATTTTGTAACTGACCTGCTATACTATCAATCGACTTCTGAGTTCTATTAGGAGAGTCAGAAGTAGCTAACTGTATAATAGCATCACTATCTAAACCGCTATCGTAACTGTAACTCACGCTTAAATCTCCATTTGTTGATAACATGCTTTGATTAGAAGGCGCTATTGAGTAGAACTAAAGAACCAGTTAGATTATACTAAGCGTTGATTCCACATATATATAGGTGTAGGTAAATTTAAGTTATGCAGTTTTTAGTCAAATAATACTTATGTATTAATAGCTGTCCGGTATGTTGTTACCCTAATTAAAGGCGCCTTCAAGGGTAGAAAGGTTGTTTGTGAAGCTAGGGGATAGAGTTAAGACATCCAAAGAATTAGCTCTCGTCTGCAAACTAGCAGTTTTTTTGCTAATAGAGGAATACTAGGTAGAGTTGGTAAACTTGTTATTAATGCTAAAATCGACGGCGCCCTCAGAAAAGAGTTAGAGAAGCCCACAGAATAACTGATCCAATGTTATGAGCTAACCCTCTTAAAAATCTATCTTGTCGTATTCAAGTTAATTTTATACTAAAGATAGTTCTTTCACAAACACCAGTGCTTCCAGTGCTTCCAGTGCTAGTAGTAGATGAGCTGCTGTTGTTGGATGTATTTCATCCCAAAAGAAAAAGTTTTCGCTATATATAAGTGAATTTTGATGTTGTGAAAGTGCCGCATCTTTAACGTTTGTAAAACCAAATTGTTCTGGTTGACTGAAAACTTGATTAAATAAGGCACAGGCATCTATTGAAATTAGATTGATGCTTTGACCAAAAGATTGCTTTAGAGTTTCTAGCTCACTAGCCAATGCAGAGTTATGTAACCGAGTTATATTTGTCAAAAATTGGGACTTTTGCATGTCATTACGAGTTCTCGGAAGATTACCTAAGTCGGGTAGATTTAAGACCATTATATTTCTGGCACCAACAGATGCAAGTGATTCAACTGCATTTGACAGATTTTTGGCTGGTATATTAGAGTCGGTAATACCTGCACCCAAATAATCATTGGCGCCAGCCCAAATAATGTAAAGCGCTTCTGTATCTGCTTGACTGTTTTCTGTTTTAAATTTATCGATTTGCTGCTGCAACCCTGTTAAACCAGGTACATTAGCGGCTAATCCATTAGTGGTGCCAGTAGTTGCACCACCGACAGCATAATTTGTGCATTGGTCGAGACATAACCCTAGCATTTGTGCAATATATTCCACCCATACAATACCGTTAGAAAAACGTCCAGAAAAGTAGGGAGGTGTAGCTGGTATGGGTTGTGGCAAAGCTGTTTTTGTTGCATCAAAACAATTGCCAATGTCTGATAAGCTATCGCCAAATATGTAAATCCAACTAGGCTCAAAGTAATCTTTCTTAAATTGAACTCCACGTTCGTTTACTACAGTTGGAAACTCTATTGTTTCAAAAACGCGCGAACAGTCAAGATTAATGCCTTGGTATTTAGTGACAACATTGTGTAAATTGATAATCATGATTTTACGGTTTTAATTTTCTTTATTTGCTTAAGAGCATAAATTAGGCTCTTGATCAAGGAATAGGTACTGGTAAAATCAAGTTATGCAGTTTTATGTAACCAGAGTAATTTGTTAAAAACACAATTGCCCCCATTAATCTGCCTTTTTGAGTTAACGCGCGCTTCGGCACGAGCGCGCCTATTTATAGTTGCCGATTTCAACTGCAAAGCTACGACAACCCTCAATAAAATCCTTATGCAATAAGACTTTTAAGCGATTACTCGGTTTTCTTTTACAATGATGCTCCTACCCCGGCGCTCATAATGCGGTAAGTATATAAGTACTTAAAAGCTGCTTACTGCACAGTTCTCTGCATAAGTTGATTTCCATAAATCTATTAACCATCAACAAGAAAAAACAATCTTGACCTTCGATAAAATTAACAATTAAACATTATTAACTACAAGTGAAACTTAATATTATGAAGAACAAAGTCATCGCAGCTACACTAGCTTTAAGCACATTCTTCATTGGAACATTTGCCTTTGCTGGTTCAAGTAATGCTCTACACTCCAGTCCACAAGAATCGGATGTCTCACGAGCGGGACATCACGATAGTTTTAGCGGTTCGACAGCACGGAAAGAAAACGATTCGGGACAGGACGCTGAATACATTCAAGTCATCGCTATACTAGCTTTAAGCGGATTCTTCATTGGAGCATTAGCCTATGTTAGTTCGAGTAATGCTCTACACTCCGATCAACAAGAATCTTTTGCCCATCAAGCGGGACATCGCGATGGTTTTTGCGGTTCAACAGCACGTCCAGAAAACTATCCGGGACAAGAGACTGAATATATGCGAGGTCATCGGAAGGGTTGGTATGATGGACAAAGACAACCAAGAACATTTTAGCATCAGGGACTTTAACCAGTCCTCAAAAACAAATGTTTTTTCTCGACCAACATATTGTAGAACTAAAAAATGCAAGCAATGCTCTAGAACCGTAGATTTAGATGCCTCTCTTGCATCAATTAATCCCGCTTCTCCTTTACTCCGTGAGAGAGCGTGACTCTTTCCTAAACTTACTAGCTTTAAGAAACGGGGCGCGCCATCTTGATAAGGAATTGTTTCCGTGGCAAAAAAGGTATCAATACCAGGCGCCTGTGAGTATGCTCAAGAATAATCTTTTACTGGGATTATAATTTTAACTGGTGGCGCCGTGGTAAATTACCAAACTAGGCTCATATTTAAAACAAATCCTGGTAAAATCGATTCACCGCTAATTGTGTCAGGATTATCAAGACATTCTACTGACATTCCTGGACGGTAAATATATACTTTGCGGTTTTTTCTGTCGATTAACCAACCAAGTTTTATCCCATCTTCTTGCATATATTCTTCCATTTTTTCCTGCAATGGTTTGAGATTATCACTCGCTGACCTTAATTCAACTACAAAGTCAGGACAAATAGGTAGAAATTTTTCTTGTTGTTCATCATTAAAATTATCCCAACGTTCTAATTTCATCCATGAAGCGTCTGGAGAACGTTCGGCGCCTGTTGATAGTATAAACCCTGTGCTGGAGTCAAAAGTTAAACCTGTTCCATCATTTTGTGCCCAAACCCAAAGCTGTCCGAATATATTACCACCACGATTCCCTGTTTTGCCGCCTGTGGGTGACATTATAGATATTTCTCCGAATTTATTACGTTCGATACGATAGTCACGGTTAACTTGACAGAACTCGAAAAACTGCTCGTCTGTCATTTTATATGATGATGGCAATTGTAATATAACGGGTAAGGACATAATGGATTTTTTGTTGCTAGCACACGGGAGGAGTATTTTTATTTTAGTGCTAAAAGCTTGGGTGTTGGGGATGTTGGGTTCCGCACCTGCCCACGTTTGAAACGGGCAAGGATGCCCGTTCCACAATAGGTCAAATTTAATTTTTGGAAGTTCCTTAGAAGAAACCCGGTTGGTTTTAATCTAACCGATTCCCAGTCTACCGGCTAAAGCGGGGGTTAGGGGTATAAGTGTTGCAATCATTAGAAATAGTGCGAGTAAACCTAAAGCTGCGCTTTGGTCGTCGGGTTCGGTAATTTCGTTTAAGCTAGGACGTTCGAGGTCGCGTTGCAAAAATACAATTACTATTGCCCAGTACATAGCTAATGGATTACCAAGAGATACGAGTGCCAGTACTATTAAGGTGGCAATAGTTGCTCGACTGGCAATTTTACGTCCATATATTGCTTGAATGATGCGACCACCGTCTAATTGACCTGCGGGCATTAAATTTAAAGCATTTACTACTAAACCCAACCATCCAATAATTACTAATGGGTTTACTGGTACTGTTGGTGATTGTAACGCGGCGCCTAGTACTACTTTGCTTAAAGTTCCGACTAAAATGGAACCTTGGAAAAACTCGTTAGGTATTTGAAACAAGCTGCTTTGTTTTGATAGTAACAATCCAGCTATTAACAGTACTAGAGAAAGAATTCCTCCAGTCGCAGGGCCAGCTAGGGATATATCAAATAAAACTTTACGGTTGAGTAGTAATGACTCGAAGCGAGTAATGGCGCCGAATGAACCAATTTGCACAGCTGGCAAGAAAAAAGGTAAACTCAAACGAACTTGATGGCGTCGTGCAGCTACCCAATGACCAATTTCGTGCGCGATTAAAATAATGAAAATGCCTCCACCGATAGGTAACGTCTCTTGGTAGCGTGCAGGATAAGAAAAGAAGTCAAAACCCAAGAGTAAACCAGCAGCTTCTAAACAAGTGCCAAGTGTCGCAGTTAACAAAATTACAGCAAACACTTTTTGTGCTATCGACATTGGACGCGGGTCATTACGGCTAGGAAGCACGATAACAACAGGTCTTCCATCAGCATTTTCTACGAGGAACAATCTATATTTATCACCTACACGTGACTTTAAACTCTCAGTTAAGCGGTTATGAGTTTCTTCGGGTTCTCCTCGTAAGTTACCTTTAAAGACGGCGCCATCTTGATAAGGAATTGTTTCCGTGGCAAAAAAGGTATCAATACCAAAAATACTTTTAATTGCACTCAAATCATCATCGGGTATCGATAGCGTTTCAGGTACTAATATAGCTACAGGGGGTGCATTTGTATCAGATTGACTTTCTTTCTCCAATCTCTCAACAGCTTTTTGGCGTAAAATAACATCTTGTCCAGCAGCACGCAGTTGGCGCCCTAAATACACATATATTCCTGCGGAGACAACTAACAGCAAAACAATGCCGATAATATTAATATAAATGCCCGCAGCGAACAAGCCAAAGAACAGTAGCCACGGAGTCATTAGCACAAGCGATTGCAACCAGGCTAAGATTCCTAGCTTACCAAAAGGTCTGGCGCGATAAAAGCCCCAACCTAAAATACCAAAAGCGACAACTAAAATAGTCGCGATTACAGGAGTTTCTGACGCAGTAAACATCTTCCAAACCTTTTGTTTATTAACCTAGTCTTTCTGGAAAGCAATTTATATCAAAACTACTAACTAAACTAATGTATAACGAACTTTCGCGCACTATCACATCCAAACATTCATTAATTACCCCCGTACATACTGCCGTTAAAGGTAGAGCCAGATATAAAGTGTACGGACTATATGGGAATAAAGCGCTCAAAAAATATTTAGAATCTCAACTATCGCAGCACAGAGCCATCGAGCGAGTGCAAGCAAATAGTGATACAGGAAACATTATTGTGTTGTATCACCCTAACTGGAGTCAAAGCGCTATTGCTGGACTAATTCAAAAAATTGTCTCAAATTACAGTATGGATGTTAGTTACACCATACCTACCCAGGTTGTAAATTCAGAAAAGGTTAAAAGCGCAATTAGTACCGAAGTGCTAATGACAGGCGCCGTTAGTGTGTTGGCACTTTGTACTTTAGTAGTGTATGCGCGTGGACTTGATGAAAAAGTATTATTGACAATTCAGAAATTACATTCTCCGTTTTTTGACACCGTTATGGTAAGCGCCACTTTATTTGGAGAAGGGACAACTTTACTATTGGTTAGTGGATTATATAGACATTGGTTACTACGTCATAATCGGCGCCAAGATGCAAATACCCTGATGGTTGCTGCATTGGGTGGAATTGGATTGAATTGTCTACTCAAATTACTATTTGCTCGGTCACGTCCTTTATTGTGGGACAGAATTGTAGAAGTTGGTCATTACAGCTTTCCCAGTGGTCACTCAATGGTATCGATGATAGTTTATGGCTATATTGGCTACACCTTAGCTAAACAATATCCTCAGTACCGTAATCAAATTTCTGCGCTTGCGGTTGCCTTCATTATGGCAATTGGTTTTAGCCGATTATATTTGGGTGTACATTGGTTGACAGATGTTACGGCTGGTTATGCTGCTGGATTAGTTTGGTTAACTGCTTGCATCCTTTTCAATGTAAAATCTACTCCTGTAGAATCGTCAATTCAAACCAATTACTCAGTTCCCGTGCTAGCAGGTCAATTTCAGAATTAGTCACTGCAAATGGAGAGAAATCGCTGGTAGAAATTTCGTAAAGTCGGCGCCCAGCCCAAATTTCTAGAAACCAGCGATTCCAATATGGGCGAGTTTTTGCAATGCGAACAATTCCCGGAACTGAAGCAGGGAAAGGCTCTTTTAGCTTCAGTCCAAAAATTTCATAGCTCCAAGATATTTTTTTGCGAGTGATAGAAAAGCGTTTTTGAGCAAACTCAGATAGTAGGACTACTCCAATAGCTATAAGTGAAATTACTAAATTAAAAGTAAGTACAGGTGGAAATAATCTAATATCGTGTTTGAGTGAAAGCGTAAAAAAATTAATTAAACAAACTGGGAAAATCAAGAAAATCAGACTTAGCATTGTAAACCTTGAAAATAACCCTACCGCAGGAATGAAAATCTCGACGATATCATCATTCTTGAGAATTATCACTTTACGTTGAGATGGCTCCTTGATCAACTTTAATATATTCATATATTAATTTTGTTAAATTTATTTTCATCTTGATTTTGATCCCCCTTCCACGCGGCTACGATGTACGCACAAATCTTTTAAAATTATTTTGGTACGATATTACCCTTAACTCATCTTCTTTCTTTGTGCCCTTTGTGACCTTTGTGGTTCCTTAAAAAATAAACCACAAAAAACACAAAGAACACAAAGGGGGAATCAAAATGTGTATGCTATTAAAAATTATTCAATCTATGTTGACATTTATAACTCCATTCAACGGTGCCGTTCCACTGTAAGATTACTTGTGTTCGCATTTGATGTAAGCTTAAGTAATTTCTCTATATATAATATATATTTAACATGAACAAAACCTTTAACAGACTGGCGCCGTTTATCCAAGAATATATTTACAACAATAACTGGACAGAATTAAGACCTATTCAAACCGCAGCAAGTGAAGTAATATTTGACACAGACGCGCATTTGCTGGTTGCTGCTGGAACTGCCGCAGGTAAAACAGAAGCGGCTTTTTTGCCAGTAATCACGGTATTACACGCAGAAAATCCCCGTAGTATTGGAGTGATTTATATTGGTCCTATCAAAGCGTTGATTAATGACCAATTTGAGCGTCTGAATGAATTATTACGCGAAGCTGATATTCCTGTAATACCTTGGCATGGAGACGTAGCGCAAAGCCATAAAAATAAAGCCTTAAAAAACCCGCGTGGCATTTTACAAATAACTCCAGAGTCATTAGAAAGTTTGTTAATTAACAAAAATGATGATTTGCCCAGGTTGTTTGGAGACTTACGTTTTGTAATAATTGATGAAGTTCATGCTTTTATGGGAACCGAACGAGGTTGTCAAATATTATGCCAACTTGCACGTATTGCCCAAGTTACAGGAAAACAACATCGTCGAATTGGGTTATCGGCAACATTAGGAGATTATGAGTTAGCTGAAGAGTGGTTACGTTCAGATACCGATAAACAAGTAATTACACCAAAGCTCGAAGCTGGAAAACGTAATATAAAACTGGCTTTAGAACATTTTTACATTTCTGATCCCCCCAACCCCCCTTATCAAGCAGGGCAAGAAGGTTATGAGAGGTATATTTATAATCTTAGTAAAGGTTGTAAATGTCTTATCTTCGCAAATAATAAAGCCCAAACCGAATCGATAGTAGCAGCATTACGACAAATTGCCGCACAAGAAAAAGAGCCAGATATTTACCATGTCCATCATGGCAGTATTGCCGCGAGTTTACGACAACAAGCAGAAAATGCTATGCGTGAGAAAGATAAACCTGCTGTAACTGCGGCAACTTTAACGTTAGAGGTAGGTGTTGATATTGGAAACTTAGAACGAGTTATTCAATTAGAAGCACCAATGTCTGTAGCTAGTTTTTTACAAAGGTTAGGACGTGCAGGAAGACGCGGTAAACCTTCAGATATGCGTTTTGTATGTGCAGAACAAGAAGTTTTAGATGAGGCGCCTATATACGAACAAATACCGTGGCAGCTTATACAGAGCATCGCAATTATACAGCTTTACATGCAAGAACGTTGGGTAGAGCCGTTTAAACCAGTAAAATATCCATTTTCGTTGTTATATCACCAAACAATGAGTATTATTGCAGCTAATTGTGAAATATCACCAGCGAATTTGGCAAAACGAATCTTAGCTTTATCAACTTTTCAATATATATCTCAAGACGATTATCGATTATTACTAAACTACCTAGTAGGTATTGACCATATCCAGAAAACAGACAAAGGTCGATTAATATTAGGCATGAACGGCGAGAAAATAGTCAATAGATTCCAGTTTTACGCTGTTTTCCCCGAAAATCTCGAATTTACCGTTAACTGTAATGCAACTAATATTGGTAGTATAGCCATGATACCAACTGTTGGTAGTGAGTTTGGTTTAGCAGGAAGAACATGGCAAGTCTTAGATGTAGACTTTCGTAAAAAATCGGTATCAGTTAAACCCACTGAAGGACAAGGTAGTGTATTTTGGCGTGGTGGTAGTGGTGCCATTCATACTAAAGTTCTACAACGTATGCGTCGCGTATTATGCGAAGATACTGAATATAGCTATTTACAACCAAATGCGTTAAAGCGATTAAAACAAGTACACGAACTAGTACAAAATTTAGGTTTGGATGAGAACTATATTGTGCGACTACCGAAAGGTAAATGCGTAATATTTCCTTGGTTAGGAACAGCAGGATTTAAAACTTTAGAAAGAATGCTAAATACATTTTGCCGTGAATCGTTAGAAATAAAAAGTATTGGTGGTTCGTGTCCATACTATATTACAGTTAGGTTGCCCAGAGATAAAGTAGAGAATCTTGAACCGGAGATAACTTCGTTATGTACACAGCGTATAATACCCGAACACCTGGTAAGTGAAGCAGAGGCGCCGCAACTTCAGAAGTATGATGAGTACATACCTTACCCGTTGCTAAGAAAAGCATTTGTATATGATTATCTAGATTTGAATGAAGTTAAATTATAATAACGAGGAACAATAAATGCTAAAACCTAAAACTCACGCTCAAAAATATGCTCAGGAGCTACTTGTTAAATGGTTAAGAAACGAAGCCGAGTTTGTTGGATACGATAATTACGTCAAAAGTAATTTATTACCTGCAATCAGTTGGCGTGTAAATAGAGGAGAGCCATTTTGGGGAGTTTTTCCAGACTATCCAATTACAACAAAAGGGAATGAAGCTTGTGAGCCAGTATGGGATGAATATGTTTCAAACTCTGAGCTAATAAGACCAGATGGAATACCCACTTTAAATGAATTGTGGGACTATGGGCTAGAACTTGAAACAATGTTTGATATTGCAATTCAACATAAAGGATTTATAAAAATAATTATTTTCTTAGATGATATTCCTGAAAATGCAATAAATGCCCTTAAATCTAGTAATGCATCCGAGATTGTAATAGTGAAATCTATGGATGTATTGAATCAACCATTAACACTTGGGGGTCACGACCTTAGAGAAATACCAGGTCTATTTGTAGATAAAACTACGCTGTAATTAAATCAAAATCATGAGCTTTGGCGTACCAAATTTTAATTATAACACGTGTGATTTTACACTCATGTACACCCTCGAAGGGTGAAACTATACGAACAAAGCCTGCCGGGAGCAGGCTAAAAAAACTGATTTTTCGTGCTATTGATAAAAATAGATGTTTATTAAAAGATCAAATTCCCAAAATTTCAACTATAAGTGCCTGTAAGCCTTGATTTTAAAGGAAAAGTATCGATTATAATTAAAATTTAGCACGCTACATACGCAAGAACCACAACTATCAGGTGAATCTTTTGATGGTAAAAGTCAGATAAAATATTCAATTAACTTGACGAAAGGTCAGTAATCCGATATACAGCACTTACTGGCGCCACTTGGTACCGAATATCTGAATATATAAAGCATAACCATGATAAGGAGTACCAAGATTCCCGACTTCGGAATACGGTATGAATCATACTCTTTGAATGATTCGGAGACCGTTACCAAATTGCCCGAAAGTCCTCTCCACTCATACAGTTAGAAATTAAGAATAAAGAATAAATTTTAACTTGAACCCATTTGGCTTAAGTGTAAATACAGTGGCTATTGAAGATTTTCGGGAATTGCGAATATAGCACCTAAAGAGTTTATTCGTGGCACCTATTAAATATGAAGGACAGGCTAGAAGCCTATCCTACGGGAAAAATAGAATTTTGTAGTGAACTATGCTACAGTAATTACACACAAGATAACTGCTTTTATGATTTTTCCACCCTGGTAAGCTGCTAGAAAACTATTCAGCAAGCAATTCGTCTTACTTTTAAGGCGAAGATTTTGCTCATGGATTCCCCCTCCTTTGAACCAACCTTGTAAGGATTTTGCGTTGGTATCAAATTTTGAGGATGGGAGAATTACAATATGCCATTTAATGCTAAAAACAAAGTTACTAAGAATGTAGTTTTACTAACCTTCGCCTTCTTAGTTATTGAATTATTAGATGAACTTGTTGATGGAGTACGTGGCGCCGCATGGCCCTTGATTCGTAATGACTTGCATCTTTCTTATGTGCAGGTGGGAATGTTACTTACAATACCTAATACCATCAGTAGCTTAATAGAACCAATTCTGGGGATACTGGGGGATATTGGTAAGAGGCGCCAGCTTATTCTGGGTGGAGGTGTAGTTTTTGCTATATCTTTGCTGCTAACTTCCTTTAGCCAGAACTTTTCACTGTTACTCGCAGCATTTGTACTATTTTATCCAGCTTCAGGCGCCTTTGTGAGTCTTTCCCAAGCGACTTTGATGGACATTGAACCTACACGACACGAACAAAATATGGCACGTTGGACATTGGCAGGTTCTGTTGGAAATGTAATTGGCCCGTTGATTTTAGGTTGTACTGTGGCATTACATCAAAGTTGGCGAAGTGCGTTTTTAGTATTGGCAGTATTAACACTGTTAACATTGGGGTTGCTGTGGAATCCAATTAGAAATTTGCCTGCATCAAAACAAGTTAATGAACAAACACATAGTTTTAATTCAGGGATAAGCAATGCTTTTGAAGCCTTAAAGCAGTGTGAAGTAATACGTTGGTTAACTTTACTACAGTTTTCTGACTTAATGCTTGATGTTTTACGTGGCTTTTTAGCATTGTACTTTGTCGATGTGGTTGGTGCAAACAATACGCAGGCAAGTTTTGCTGTAACTGTATGGTTAGGAGTAGGATTGCTAGGAGATTTTTTAATCATTCCTTTACTAGAACGAGTGCGAGGATTAGATTATTTAAGATTTAGCGCCATAATTGTCTTATGTCTTTACTCAGCTTTTTTGATTGTACCAAATATAAATGTCAAATTGGTAATTCTTGGCTTGCTGGGTTTTTTCAACGCTGGTTGGTACTCTATTCTTAAAGGGCAATTATATACAGCTATGCCAGGACAAAGCGGTATAGTAATGACGCTAGATAACTTGTTTGGTTTAGTTGGTGGTTTTATGCCACTAATTCTTGGACTACTGGCATCGGAGTTTGGTTTGCAAAATATCATGTGGTTGTTACTTGCGGCGCCACTGACATTGCTAATTGGAATTTAAAAATAGGTTCATTCCACATATTATGTAAAGACGTGACATGTCACGTCTCTACATTGTATTGCTCGCAGGTCAGGGATTGGATACATTTACGTTTTCACCGCTTATAGCCACAGCTTTTTTTTATGTAACTGCGACAAATCAAGCTGCTACTGACTTTGAGGAAGCTGCTCGTCGTCTTGAGCCTAAAAATTCATAAAATTATGAGTTTTTACGCCAAATTGCAGCTATTAGAGAACCTGTAAGATTGTGACAAACGCTAAATATAGCTCCTGGTATAGCTGCTGTTGGTTCAAAATGTGCTAGAGCTAATGCTACTGCTAAACCAGAATTTTGCATTCCTACTTCTATGGAAATTGTGCGACAACTAGCTGTTGATTTCCCTGTAATGGCGGCGCCTACATAACCCAATATTAACCCTAAAACATTATGTAAAATTACCGCGATGATTACTATTGGTGTGACAAATAGCTTATCACGATTTAAGCCCACAATCGTACCAATAATCCAAGCAATGGCAGACATCGAAACTAGGGGTAATATTCCTTCCATCACGAAATTACTAGGAGTCCAAAAGCGTCTAATCACTATCCCCAATAATACAGGTAATAGTACAATTTGAACTGTAGTCATGATTAAAGATAATGGTTTTATATCAATCCAAGTTGAAGCTAGAAACCAAATCCACAGAGGTGTAATAATTGGGCTGATTAGTGTAGAGGCAGTAGTTAAAGCTACTGATAAAGGTACATCACCACGAGCTAAAAAAGTAACTACATTTGAAGCTGTTCCCCCAGGACTGGCGCCAACAAGAATTACTCCTAATGCTAACATAGGTGGTAAATTCAAAACTGTTGCAGCAAACCATCCCACAAGTGGCATGATAGTAAACTGGAGCAATACCCCCAATATTAACGTCGTACCAGCATTGCGTAAGTTTTGTAATTGCGTAAATGTAATTGTTAAACCCATTCCTAACATCACTATTCCTAGCGCGGTTGAAATGTTACCACTACCACTGGCAGCAACTTTTGGGAAAAAATAACCCCAAGTGGCGCCAATTAATATCCAAACAACAAATAAATCTTGGCTGTACCTGATCAGACGATTAAATTGGTAAGACATTTACTGTAATGCTGTACTTGCTTCTATCTAATATTAGGTGCAAGAAAACTAATTTATATCACCATCCCAATATCTATTAAACCAGCCATCTTTCCATAAAAAGCCTAGTAAATCTAGATAAAACGTTTTGATAACAACACGGCGCCCATTATTATCTCTAGCACAGTAAGTAACGCCAAAACCACCTTCACCTATTCTTTCTTCGATTATGTATTTTTCGCTCTGCAATTTTTGCCCAGATGCCCAAACCATTAATTCAAATCCTCACATACTGGTATCCATTATTGCATGGTGTCTAAGGTAGATAATGAGCGACATGTCCATTTTAGTCTCGCTAAAGTGGTATTACTCTCTGTGTCCTCTGTGCCTCTGTAGTAAATATAATTAATTTGTGGGTGTTTTTTATGACGCCTTGATTGCACAGGCAAGATGCCTGTGCTACAAGAGGGGGATTTTATAGCAGGTTGAATTAAAATCGTGCTAGCTTATGTGCTGTTGTAGTCTTTATATTAGAACAGCTAGCACTTTGATTAACCACTGCCTTATTTAATGGATAACTACTTACAACCGCAAGGTCTAACGGAGGAAGAAGCGATAAAGCGGCGTGCAGAAGGTCTTGGCAACAATGTGTTTCTGCAAACTAGCCGTTCATACCGCCAAATTATAAACGAGAATATATTCAATTTTATTAATATCGTTTTCTTTGCGATTAGCGCTGTAATGATTCTACTACGCCGTTATAGCGATGCTTTTCTGGTTGTAGTTATTATTTCTAGCGGTGTTATTATCGCTGTTTGCCAAGAAATATGGGCGAAGCGCAAGCTTGACGAAATTGCTTTGCTTAACCGTCCTCACACTACTGTAATTCGCGAAGGTAATAAACGTGATATTGACCCTACAGAAATTGTTCAGGGTGATATTATAGTCCTTGCTGCTGGCGACCAAATTTTAGTTGATGGGGTTGTTGTTGGTGATGGTCGCATTGATGTTGATGAGTCTTTATTAACGGGTGAATCTGATTTAATATCCAAAGTCGCCCAAGACAATGTTTACTCTGGTACTTTTTGTGTGAACGGCGCCGCTTGTTTTGAAGCTGTAAAAGTTGGCACCGAAACGGTAGCATATAAACTAATGACAGGAGCGCGCGCTTTTCGTCACGTTTATACACCACTACAGCAAGAAATTAACTTAATTATTCGCATATTACTACTACTTGCTTGCTATTTATGGATTTTGGTTGGCATTAGCTTTACTAGTCGCTCTTATTCTTTAGCCGATATTGTTCAACATGCTGCTGTTGTTGCTGGCTTAGTTCCTAGTGGGTTACTAATCGCGATTACTTTAGCTTATGGTACAGCAGCAGTTAGAATGTTGGGTCAAGATGTATTAATTCAACAGGCAAATGCCGTAGAATCACTTAGCCACGTAAACATACTTTGTTTAGATAAAACAGGAACATTAACAAGCAATCAAATAGAACTACAGCGAGTTTTACCAATTGGTATTAGTGAAATCGAATTGCGACAAAGGTTAGGAGACTATGTAAATAATACAACGGCGCCTAATCGTACTAGCGAGGCAATTGAGTCATCTTGTAGTGGTAATAAACGCTCGGTAAAGTCAGAAATACCTTTTTCTAGCGCACGTAAGTGGAGTGCAATTACTTTCGATGATGAACCACATGGTACTTTTATTTTAGGGGCGCCGGAAATATTAGCTCCATCAATATCATTACCCGAATCAATAAATAATTACATCCAAGAAAACTTTGAACAAGGTTTGCGAGTACTTTTGTTCGCTTATACAGAAAATTTGGATGTAATTAGTGAAGAACCAGAAAAAATAGCTTTGCCAAGTACACTCATACCTCTAGGTGTTATCGTCTTTAGTGATAAACTCCGTCCGCAAGCAAGTGAAACACTACATTCATTCAACAAAGCAGGTATTGACCTCAAAATTATTTCGGGAGATAACCCAGACACAGTAGCAGCACTTGTTAAACAAGCAGGGTTACGTGACGACATTAGCGTTGTATCGGGTTTAGAGCTAGCAATAATGGATGACTCTCAATTTGCAGCAGCGGCAAAAACTTCTACTGTTTTTGGTCGTATTACCCCCGAACAAAAAGCCAGACTTGTACAAACACTACGTTTACAAGGTAATTATGTGGCAATGATTGGTGATGGAGTCAATGACGTTTTATCTCTCAAACAAGCATCTTTAGCTATATCAATGGAGAGTGGGTCGAAAGCAACTCGCAGCGTTGCCGATATTATTTTACTTAAAGACTCTTTTGCAGCGCTACCATTTGCCTTTTTAGAAGGTCAAAGAATTCGTAACGGTATTCGTGACTCACTAGCACTATTTATAGTTCGGGTATTTTGCGTCGCACTGCTTATTTTCTCAACAGGTATGGTAGCCAATAGCTTCCCACTAGTAAACAAACATAGCGCACTGTTAGCAATGTTTGGAGTTGGATTACCAACAGCAGTATTTCCAATTTGGGCAAAACCAGGAGAGACAACCAAACATAGCAGTATGGTTCGCTCGTTGATGCATTTTACAATTCCTGCCACATTGACGATGACATTAGTTGCATTGTTAGTTTTCTTACTCTATCTTGTCAGAGCCGTTTTAGATTTACCACCTGGTCAAAACATTAATCATGTTGACTACACACTTCCCCGTACAGCTTTGGTAAGTATTCTTGTTTTGTGCCATTTATTTTTACTTCCCTTCCTCAAACCTCCAGCGAGAATTTGGGTTGCCGCAGAACCTTTGAGTAATGACTGGCGTTACACTATTGCTGCATCAATATTATTTGTAGTATATATGGTAGTTCTAACGCTGCCACCATTACGGCGTTTTTTTGAACTAGCAGTATTAAGCTGGCAAGATTGTCTATTTTTGGTCTTAGTAGCATTTGAGTGGTGTTTTATACTAAGAGCAGTATGGCGTTCTAAATTCTTTAACCGTTTTTTAGGAGTCGATTTAAGTTAGGTGTTGCAGGGTTAAATATGAAAGAAGAATCAACAAATGTCACACCTGATTATCCAGTACGAGTATGGGAATTACTTTTAATTCTGCTGGGAGCATTGGGATTGGTAGGTACCGCTTTAGTTGGAGTTGCAACAAAAACACTAACTAATATACTAACTCCAGCAAGAGCAGAGGCAATTGCTCAGAGCTTATTCGATTACCAAATACCTGGTGGCGCCAAAGGAGTCGCAGGTTTAAACTTCGGTGCCAAAAATATTGCTATCATCACAAGTAAAACAAGTCCACCAGATGTAACACTCTTCGTTAGTAAAGTCCCTGTAGTACAGTCACCAGATGAAGACACAGTTAACTTAGACGATACACTTCAGGAAATTTTTCAGGGTGACTTTATTCCAACTGACTCCACAATTGACAACAAAGTGCTGTGTGGAAAAACCATTCCTGTCTCAGTTCAAAACGGAAAACAAATATTTGACGAACAAACTACACCCGTTCCCGCAATTCGGTATCTAGTAAAAATCACTGACAATGGTGTAGAAAGAAATGTCAGTATCATTACTAACGGCGAAAACGCGCTTCCAAAAATCGAAAAAGTCTTTGACTCATTACGATGTCGCTTTGAACCCTAAAATTCAATGCTGAGTGCTGAGTAAAAAGTCTTAACTCAGCACGAGCGCACTTTCTACTCATTACTATTGGGGGGTGCCTACCCTCTACCCACCCTCTACATTTAAAACGTAATATGTTCTATCTACCAAGAAAAATTAGTACTCTTGAGCTTTACACGTACAGCAACTAATTTTTCAGGTAGAAGCGCAAAACCGAAGAACATCAGTAACTTTATCGATACATTACTCAGTTCTGGTCAGTAACTCTGTATCCCTACTTAGCCTGCTTTACCAAATCTTAATCTGAATTTACTTAGATTTTAACTTCAAACCTGTTAACTTATTACTAATTCACTTTTTGCTGCAACATTTGAACCCCTGTGCGCTCCCGGTATTTACGGGAGGGTGCTGGGGATTATTTTTTGGGGAAGAGGCAAAGAGGCAAGGGTTTGTTTTATATTTTTGTTTTCCCCAAAATACGGCGCCTTGTAGTTATGAACAACGACTTGAATCATATTGATACCATTAAATCGTTTTTAATTACAGAAGTACAAAAGAATGTAAATGCTATTGATAACGACAGTAATGAACTTTTTCTAGCTCTACGAGGGTTGGGAAATTTAGATGTACTCGCACTGCGTTTACCTCGTGCTTGGGGTGGAAAGGAAGTAGAAGAAGTTGAGTATGGTATATTTCAGGAACTTGTTGCTCGTTATAGTGGCGCCTTAGCTTTTTTACAAACTCAACACCAAAGTGCTGTCGGTATGTTGGTAAACAGCAGTAATAGTGAGTTGCAGTCGAAGTATTTACCGCGTGTGAGTAAGGGTGAGGTTTTATTAGGTGTGGGTTTTTCACAGTTACGACGTGAAGGTACACCACTTATTTCTGCTTTTAAAGTTGATGGTGGGTATATTTTGAATGGGGTGGTTCCTTGGGTGACGGGTTGGGGTGTTTTTCACGAGTTCATTGTGGCTGCTAGTTTACCTGATGGGAGTGCTTTGTTTGGTATGGCGCCTTTTTTGGAAAAGTTTTTACCACAGAGACACGGAGAACACAGAGGAGAGATAAGAGTTGGTGCGGTTGCTGATTTGGCAGCGATACCTTCTACTAATACTGTGGAGGTTGTTTTTAGTAATTGGTTTTTGGCTTCGGAGTGTATGGTGTTTATTAAACCTCCTGGTTGGATTCATGAACAAGATAAGAATAATGTTTTAAAATCTACTTTTTTGGCTACAGGATGCGCGCTTGCTGGTTTGGATATTATTGAGGAAGTAGCAGGCAAGAAGAATTTAGCGTTTATTACCAATGCTTATCTTTTGTTGCAGGATGAGTTGAATGATTGTCGTGCTACTATTCGTGATGCGTTAGTAAATAAAGATATTGATTTTGCACGAAAGTTAGAGTTACGTGCTTGGGCTATTGAATTAACTACACGCATTGCTCATGCTGCTATTACTGTTTCTAGCGGCGCCGCAAATTATAAACACCATAATGCACAACGTGTTTATAGAGAAGCGCTAATATGTACTGTCACTGGACAAACACGCGATGTTATGGCAGCAACCCTAGAAAAATTAACAAAACCTTTGGCACAGGCAAAACATGTAGCACAGGCATCTTGCCTGTGCAGTGACAACAATATAATTAATCTAAGCCACATTATCAATAACAACATTCCCCAATGGCAAGGTGACCCACCTGTAAAATTTACACCTGTCGCACAAATTGAAACCCACGGTTATTTTTTACGCGAAGTAACAATTGGTGAACATAGTGCTACTCACATGAACGCACCAATCAGTTTTTATAAAGACGGCGCCAGCATCGACCAATATCCGGCAGAATCATTATTTGTGTCAGCGGTCGTAATTGATATCAGTACACAAGCGACTATTAACTCCGACTACACGCTGAATGTCTCTGATATCTTAGATTGGGAACAACAACACGGTGAAATACTTAACAATTGTGTTGTGTTATTAAATACAGGGTGGTCGAAAAAATGGCATGATGCTAGCGCTTTTATGTGTGAAGACGCAAATGGTAACATGCATTTTCCTGGGTTTGGCGCCGAAGCAACAAAGTTTTTACTTAGAGAGCGTCACATAACAGGCGTAGGAATTGATACACACGGCGTTGATGGTGGTCTTGATACAACATTTACTATTAACCGGATGGTTTTAGAAAAACCCCGCATTGTTTTAGAGAATTTGACTAACCTTGATAAATTACCTGTGCGTGGATTTAAAATTGTAGTGGCGCCTTTATTATTGCAACAAGGTTCAGGTTCACCAGTTGGTGTTCTCGCAATATTGCCATAAAAATACTTTCTTGCCGGGAGCATCCCAATTTGGAAGTCCCTTATGTCATACTGAGGAACGAAGCATCTTAATTATGTCGCACAATACTACAATTATTCGCCCGATATAGCAATCCTATATGAGTCGTGAAAATTATACCCGCGTAGAGACGCGATTAATCGCGTCTCTACAACGTGCGGCTTACACAAATGATTTAGGACTGCTATATATTACAGAATTATAGAAAGACGAGGTAATGGTTGGGCTTTCAAGCATGGTACATCTTTTATTAATTTATTTAACGCTCCTTTATTAGCAGATGATGATTTATTTGCAGCTTTTGATACCTCAATGAAAAAGGTTGCTATTGAACTTTTCCGAATTAACGGAGGCAAGCAAGGTTACTACATAGCCAACATTCTTGATAAAAAGTATTATTACTGTGGTATCGAATGGGAAGATGTAAAAAATAAGCTATTAGAACTGGGTATTGGTAGACGTGATCCAATAAATATATAAATGTAACTTATTTAGCTTAGAGTAAGCCAAGAAAAGAATGATCCTGTGGTGTCATGAGTCGCGAACGTTAACGTAAACGCAGTTTTCCCGCAGGGTAGTTTTCCCGTTATCGAAGATATCCCGAAAGGTAGGGTAGCATCTCAAAGTGTAAAGTAAACGTTGTTTTCTCATAAAGTTAGGTATCCGCGAGATTCTTCACTGACAAATCTTGATAAATTACCTGTGCGTGGATTTAAAATTGTCGTGGTGCCTTTATTGCTGCAAAAAGGTTCAGGTTCACCAGTTGGAGTTCTAGCAATATTGTCATAAAAATCGCTCTCTTGGCATGAAACAAGAGAGCAAAAAATAGAATATGAGGAATAAAACGTAAATATATAGAATAAGTAATAAACTTTAATGATATTCGTAATGCCCTGGTAGAGATATAACGGCAAACGGAAGGGCAAGTAGGGCGCCAGCAATAATCCGCTTCATAATGAAATCTCACTACTTATTAATAGCTTTATAATATAAGTCGTAGTAACTCAACACACGTGACAAAAGTCATTATTCAACTAGTTAGATAGTCATGCTTTAATAAAGCATCTTGTTTAACTCCGAGTCCATGAAGCAAAAATAATTATTAATGTTACGTAACAATAATATTGACGATTTCTAAAATTCGAGCGAAACTAAATGCAAACGTATCAGTGTACTACCTATTTGGAGTTATAAATTATGGCTGCTACCTTCACTTGTCGTAATTTCATTAACGGTAAATGGTTAGATAACACTGACAATAGGCTGCAAAGTATTAACCCAGCGTCTAAAAATGAAATTGTCGCTACTTTTCCCCGTTCTACAAACGAAGATGTCAACTCTTCGGTAATGGCAGCACGCAATGCTTATAAAAACTGGCGCCTAGTTCCGGCACCTGCACGCGCTGAGTATGTATTTAAAGTTGGGGAGTTATTACTTCAACACAAAGAAGAGTTAGCACAGTTAATTAGTCGCGAAATGGGTAAGCCACTTACTGAAGCGCGCGGTGATGTGCAAGAAGGTATCGACTGTGCTTTTTATAGTGCTGGGGAAGGGCGCCGTCTTTATGGGCAAACGACTCCATCCGAAATGCCTAATAAGTTCGCGATGACTGTTAGGACACCAATAGGTGTATGCGCTTTAATTACTCCGTGGAATTTTCCCATTGCTATTCCTTGTTGGAAAGCAATGCCAGCATTAGTCTGTGGTAACACCGTTATTTTAAAACCTGCTGAAGATACACCCGCTTGTGCGACTAAGTTAATTGAGATTTTTGAGAAAGCTGGTTTTCCACCTGGTGTTGTTAATTTAGTGCATGGTATTGGGGAAGAAGCAGGTAAAAGTTTAGTAGAACACCCCGATGTTAGCTTAGTTTCGTTTACTGGTTCTTCTCAAACAGGTTCAATAGTTGGAGAAATTTGCGGGCGCCTCCATAAGCGGGTATGTTTGGAGATGGGAGGTAAAAATGCCCAGATAGTTATGGAAGATGCTGATTTAGAATTAGCACTTGATGGCGCCGTATGGGGAGCATTTGGGACAGCAGGACAACGATGTACCGCAACAAGTCGTCTAATTTTACACCGCGATATCAAAGCCAAGTTCACAGAAATGCTCAAAGCACGTGCAAGTAAATTACGCTTGGGTGCTGGTTATGACACAAATACAGAAATTGGACCCATTATCAACGATAAACAACTCCAACAAGTCAGAATATATATCGACATTGCTCGTTCTGAAGGCGCCTCTATATTAATAGGTGGTGGAATAGCAAGCGAAGGTACACTCAAAGAAGGTTACTTTTTCCAACCGACTATATTAGATAACGTCACACCAAATATGCGCGTAGCTCGTGAAGAAATATTTGGCCCAGTAGTGGCTTTAATCGAAGTCAACTCATTGGAACAAGCTATAGATATTCTCAACGATACAAACTACGGTCTTTCATCTTCTATATATACCCGTGATGTTAACCGTGCATTTACAGCAATGCGTGATATTGAAGCAGGTATTACTTATATTAACGGGCCAACTATAGGCGCCGAAGTTCATTTACCTTTTGGAGGAGTCAAACAAACAGGTAACGGACATCGTGAAGCAGGAAGCGCTGCTATTGATACATTTACCGAATGGAAAACTGTATATGTAGACTTTTCTTCTAGCTTACAACGCGCGCAAATTGACAACCGTGATTAACATATACAGCTAAGAAACCGGGTTTCTTCTTTAATGATGCGTTTTTACGTGGCTCCATTATGCCTGATGGTAGTGAGTATATACCAGAATCTATTGTGGACAACACATATTTTAAATAATACATATACACAAGTGTAGAGACGCGACATGTCGCGTCTCTACAAAATTTAGTTATGTTAGAAATTATGCTTTATCAACGATGTCTTTAACGCCATCTTTGACATCTTCTTTAGCGTTGCGTGCTTCAGCTTCTACTTGCTTTGCTTGACCTTCAGTTTTATCTGCGGGGTCGCCAGTTACATTACCAAGTGCTTCTTGCGCTTTGCCTTCTACATTTTTCGCAGCAGCTTTTGCTTTTTCTTCTAAACTCATTGTCTTAGCTCCTTATTAATTATCCAACTGATTATTTTTATCAAGCCAATGAGATAAACTTCTTTATCCCACCTATTAGTTAATATCTCGTAATCAGTGAGTATTGACATCCAACTCAAGTTGTATAAATATTTATATCTGATAATCCAAAAGATATATAATTAGAATTCGGCTTAAATAATCTTTAATATCTCTCTTTAGATTGGTGAAAAATGTGTAACATCTGAGATAGCCTGGAAATGAATTAAATCAAATAACCATTTTCAACAATAACAATCAAGGCTTATGCTTCTACAAGACAAAGAAACCGGAACTTTAGTAGAGATAAATGACTTGCAGGCACTAATAAGCCCTAATCAAGATAGTGTGACAGTGCAAGACCAATCAGGGCAAGAAGAACAAGACCCAGAACCATTAAAGAAATCAAATTTGATTTTTCCTTCTGGTGAAAGCTTACCTCGCTGCTGGCTAGATGCTAACTACCAGAAATAATATTTTAACGAAAAATTGTCATCCTCACTACGTGCAGAATCTTAGAGATGCTTTACTGTGTTAAGAATGACAATTTTTTTGCCTTATTTTTGTTATTAATACTCTTGCCAATATAAACATTCTTGCTAATATAAAAAGTGTTTTCTAAATTAGCAAAATTCTTCATATTGGAAAGATGGCGCCAAAAAATCAAAACGAGCAGCGAAACTGGTTTGATATTGAAAATTTTATTAAATTTTTAGAAACCGTCCAGAATATTATCGTATTTGTTTTGGCTATTGGCTTGTTTGGAGTAATGGTAATTCGTTTGTACGATTTATTTACCTCTCTTATTGTACCAATCAAGTTTCAAAACGTAACGTCAGATATATTATTTATTTTAATTCTAGTTGAGTTATTTAAACTATTGTTAATATATTTACGCGAACAGCGTATATCAGTAGGAGTAGCGGTTGAAGTTACAATTGTATCTGTGCTACGGGAAATAATTATTCGTGGCGCCTTGGAAATACCTTGGCAGCAAATTTTATCAGTGTGTAGTTTGTTACTAGTATTAGGGATACTGCTGTTAATTCGAGCTTGGATGTCACGTCTATATAATAATGAAGATTTGATGGAGAACAAAATTATATACGATGATAATTAAATATTTGCTTTTATAAGGGAACTCATGGCTAAACCCGTAATAATGACGGTTGACGACGACCCAGAAGTTTTACAGGCAATTGCACGTGACTTAAGACAAGAGTATGGAGACCGCTATCGAGTTGTGCGTGCGGAGTCGGGAGCAACAGCGTTAGATGCACTCGAAAAGCTTAAACTTCGTAACGAAACGGTGGCATTGTTTCTTGCCGACCAGCGAATGCCCCAAATGTCGGGTGTAGAATTTTTAGAAGGCGCCTTATCAATATACCCAGGCGCCAAGAGAGCGTTACTAACAGCGTATGCTGATACAGATGCAGCTATTCGCGCGATTAACACAACAAGAGTAGATTATTATTTAATGAAACCGTGGAACCCTCCAGAAGAACGGTTATATCCAGTTTTAAATGATTTACTCGATGATTGGTCAGCTTCGTTTAGTCCACCATTTGAAGGAATACGAGTTATTGGCAACCGTTGGTCACCACATTCACATTCTGTAAAAGACTTTCTCGCGCGTAACCAAGTACCCTATGAATGGATGGATATTGAATTATCGCAAGAAGCGCAGAAATTAGTTGAATATGCAGAATGCGACCATTTGCAACTACCTTTAGTACTTTTCCCCGATGGTACAAGTACTCTACAACCAACTAATACACTAATTGCTGAAAAAATAGGCTTACAAACCCAAGCCGGAAAACCCTTTTATGATTTAGTGATTGTAGGTGGTGGTCCTGCGGGTTTAGCTGCTGCTGTATATGGTGCATCCGAAGGATTGCGTACAGTCATGCTAGAACGCGAGGCGCCTGGAGGGCAAGCGGGTACAAGTTCGCGTATAGAAAATTACCTAGGCTTTCCAGTTGGATTAAGCGGTGGAGACTTAGCGCGTCGTGCTGTAACCCAAGCTCGGCGCTTTGGTGTCGAAATTCTCACACCCCAAGAAGCTACAGGAATTAGCGTAGAAAATCCATATAGATTTATACAATTAGCAGATGGTAGTGAAATTAGTTGTCATACATTGATATTAGCATTGGGTGTATCATGGCGCCGTTTAGATATACCAGGTGTAGAACGGTTAACGGGTGCAGGTGTTTATTACGGCGCCGCACAAACCGAAGCATTATCATGTCAAGGAGAAGATGTATATATAATAGGAGGTGCCAACTCTGCTGGACAAGCAGCAATGTACTTTTCGAGATATGCAGCAAAAGTCACCATGTTAGTGCGGGGAGACTCTTTGACTAAAAGCATGTCGCAATATTTAATAGAGCAAATAGCATCAACACCTAACATAGAAGTCAAAGTACACACAAGCGTCATCGAAGCAAAAGGTGAAACTTCTTTAGAAGCAATCACACTACAAAACGTATTAACCCAAGAAACGCAAACAGTACCCGCAAACTCACTATTCATATTTATAGGCGCCCAACCAGCAACTACATGGTTAGATGGAATAGTCGAACGTGACGAACGTGGATTTATATTAACAGGCCCCGACTTGAAACGTGAAGGAAGGCGCCCAAAAGGGTGGAACTTAGAACGCGACCCATACTTACTAGAAACCAATGTCCCAGGAGTATTTGCAGTCGGAGATGTGCGTCATAACTCAGTTAAACGTGTAGCATCAGGAGTAGGAGAAGGTTCAATATGTGTCCAATTTGTTCATCAATATTTAAGTAAAGTTTTGTAGTCTCTTGTGGAACAGGCATCCCTGCCTGTTACATATTCAAGACAATATTATTTTCAGGACGGGCAAGGATGCCCACCTCACAAGAAAACTACTCACACCCTAGGACAAAAAAACTAACTAATTAAAAGATTATCAGAAATATTAAAATGCTTATTAATGTCACAAAATCTTAATAAATCCGGTTTTTAGTAATCATTATGTTACACGACCCAAACGAAAACGCTTTATTTCCCAAGTTACCCGAAGACGCATTACAGAAAATGCAAAAAGTCGGCGCCCAAATTCATTTTAATGCTGGTGATATTGTATTTACAGAGGGGCAAGCAGATTATAAATTTTGTATTGTATTAGATGGAGAAATTGAAATAACTAAGCAACTTGGTGGAGAGAGAAAATTGCTTGCAGTTCACCGTCGAGGTGAGTTTATGGGTGAAATATCAATGTTAACTGGGCAAGGTTCTACAGCGAGTGCGCGTGCATTAACTGCTGCTACCATTTTAGAAATAGATAGCGAAACTTTTAAACGTATAATTGCTGAATGTTCACCAGTTGCGGATGTAATTTTGACTGCGATGGTAGGACGTAGTAAAGATGTGGAAGTGCAAATGCGTCACTCTGAAAAACTCGCAGCGCTTGGTAAACTTTCCGCAGGTTTAGCGCATGAATTAAATAATCCCGCAGCAGCAGCACAACGTGCGTCATCAAACTTACGTGAAATTTCAAAGACTTTACAATCTTTAACGTGTGAGCTTTATTCGTTATCACAAAACCAATTAAAATTTGTTTGTGAATTTGAACTTCAAGCAAACCCGACAATAAAACTTGACCCTCTAGACCAAAGTGACAAAGAAGATGCAGTAACCGACTGGTTAGAAGACCATAATATTAAAAATAGTTGGAAAATGGCACCAACATTTGTGAATACAGGTATAGAAGCAGATAAACTAGATAATCTTGCAGACCAAATACCAGAAGATAAACTTGAAATAGTTTTACATTGGTTAGAAGCAAAACTTGCCCAAACTTGTTTATTAAACCAAATTGAACAAAGCACTGCGCGTATTTCAGAAATAGTTCAAGCAGTTAAAGGCTATTCTTACATGGACTCGGCGCCGTTGCAAGAAATAGACGTACATCAAGGAATAGAAAACACTTTAATTATATTTGGGCACAAACTTAAAAAAGGTATAGCAGTCAAACGAGAATATGATTTAACATTACCGCGTATCCAAGCTTACGGCAGTGAACTCAACCAAGTTTGGACGAATTTAATAGATAATGCTATAGATGCCATGAAAGGTAAAGGGCAATTAACAATTCGTACAGAATTAGATAATACTTATATATTAGTTGAAATTACAGATACAGGAACAGGAATACCAGAAGCTATACAACCGCGAATCTTTGAACCATTTTTCACTACGAAAGAAATGGGTGCCGGAACTGGGTTAGGGTTGGATATTACCTACCGTATTATAGTGAAGAAGCATCACGGGGATATTCACTTTGTATCGAAACCTGGAAATACAAGTTTTCGTATTTACTTGCCAATTAACCCAAGTGAGAAAACTAAATGTGAAAGATAGGCAACGGATGCAATGGATTTAACGGATAAAACGCTCGTTTTACTCTCTTCTCTGTGCCCTCAGCGTCTCCGTAGTAAAAATATTTACCATCTGTTCTCAACCCATTAACCATCCGTTACATCCGTTTAATCCGTTGCCAATGTGCCTATCCTAAAGGTTGTTCAGCGCCATTATTAAGCAATAATCTTAAAACAGACAAAGCCAAAATAATCAAAAAAAGCACTAACCCAATAGTACAAGCATAGCTAATCTCTAAATTAGTAAAAGCTTGCTCGTACAAATAATAAACAATTGTTTTGGAGCCATTACGTGGTCCACCTTGGGTCATAATAAATACTTCTTCAAATACCTTTGTCGCAGAAATTGCCGAAATGACAGCAACTAAAGCTAAGTAAGGACGCATTAAAGGTAAAGTAATGTCCCAATGTTTACGTACACCATCCGAACCATCTATTGAAGCAGCTTCGTATACATCAGCAGGAATTGATTGTAACCCAGCTAGGTAAATAACCATGTAATAACCCAAACCTTTCCACACGGTTACAGCCATTACACTGAAAAGAGCAAATCTTGGACTAGTTAACCAGGGAATACCTTCTTTGATAATACCTAAACTCTGAAGAAATTGATTAATCAAACCTCTTTCTTCGTACAACCAGTTCCAGGCAATACCAGCAACCACCATTGAAATTACAACTGGTGCATAATATGCTGCCCGAAACCAAGTAATACCGCGTAATTTCTGATTGACTAAAATAGCGAGAGCCAAAGGCGCCGTAACTAAAATCGGTACTACTACAATCAGATATAATATAGTATTACCCAAAGTCTTCCAAAATGTAGAATCATTAGACAAACGGACAAAATTTGCCAAACCCACCCATGTTTGCGACCCACCAAAGTCTTGAATTTGCGTAAAAGTCAAATAAAATGCTTGAAGTGCAGGTATAAATACTGTTAAGGCGAGAATAACTAAAGCAGGTAGTAAAAATAAATAAGGTGTTAGTAGTTGCTGAACACGAAGTTCATTTTTGGTTATATATTTAAACATAAGCTGGGTAATTGAGCATAAGTTTTAATTTGTAAATCTACCTCTTGATAGTAGTATTTTAGTTCTGTCGGTAGATGATTAAGAAAGTTTAACTTTTGCATCATATAAAAGCAAACTAATACTACACCAAAGTTCCTCTTAAGAGCATGATAGTTAACCTACATGAACAAGGATGGGAGGTAATATACCATCGTGCCCATGCATTACTCGCTGCCCAAATAGCCGGAAATTGGCATCCAGAATTACGCCCGCAACGTTGGTTAGAAACAGTTGCCGCAATTTCGCACCACGATGACTTAGAAAAAGAGTGGGAAGGAAATCATCTTACACCAGCAGGCGCCCCACGCGATTTTACTCTTGAAAAAGAAGTTGATTTAGAACGTGTGCGTAAACTTACACAAAACGCTCAGTATCGCGGACGCTGGGTAGCGATGTTGATATCGATGCACATGAGCTATTTAATAGAAGGAATGCGCGGTCAATCAAAAGAAATAGACGAATTTTTAGACGAGCAGATAGCAAATCAACAAAAATGGATAGAAGAATTAGAAATAACAAAAGACGATGCCGTTAAAGCATATGCCTTCTTCCAATGGTGCGATAGAATGTCCCTTATTCTCTGCAACAAAGAAATTCCCGAAGGTACTACCAGCGCTGAAGACACCGAAGACTTCCGTGCGTTAGAAATAGCCAAAGATGGTGACGGACAAAGCTACAGCGTATCAATGCGTAGCGATGGTAACATCACAGTTAAACCTTGGGCATTCAAAGACGACAAATTCACCGTTAGACTTGAAGCTACCTACCTAGACCAACTACAATTTGCAGACAACGACGAACTCGTAGAAGCACTACAAAAGGCGCCCATCAGAACCCTAGAATGGACATTCGCCAAATAAGTCCCAGAAACCCGGTTTCTTCCACACTAAACACAACAACTTTCAGCGTTACCAAAAGAAACCGGGTTTCTCACTGCGAACAAATAATCCTCAACAACGTAGGTTGGGTAAAGCAACGCGCAACCCAACATACAACAATATCATCTTAATAAATAATAATTACCAAATCTTTTCGACAGGATAAATATTAAAAATTTCATCTTTGCTTACTACAGGCATTTTATCAGACATCGCTTGAGAAATTATGATACAGTCGAAAGGGTCACGATGATTATCTGGTAAATCCTTAAGCGCGTATATATGATTTAACTCAATAGGTAAAATTTGTATTTTATTAACCTGCTGCTGATTTGCTATTAATTATGGAAGTGGTGCAATTAAATTTAACTTACTAAGTTGAACTTTGATTTGCATTCCCCATACACTGGCAATGCTCAAAGTTAAAGAATTATTAGTATCGGTAATTAAATCATAAACTTTCGCTGTTAATTTATCTGAACTCGATGACCACCAGATAAATACATGAGTGTCCAATAATAATTTCATATTTCACCCTCACCCAACCAAAATTCATCTGGTAAAGGATTATTAAAGTTATTACTCATAGGCGCCATTATTCCCCCTGGTTGTATAGTGCGACCAATTGGCAGCAAACAAGGTTTGGCACAACGAATATTGGGTGCAAAAGATGTAAGAACAGGCTCAACTGTTGCAGGATTAAGAGACCGCGATTTTGATAACGATGATTCACAACCTTGCGCCACCCCTAGGAATTGGTACATTACGGAAAGTGGTACACAAGTTCTGTTAGGTTGGTATTGGGAGAGGAAAGAAATTGAAAATTATTCCATCAATTTTCGTTTTTTGCGTATATTGCGGATATTGCGATTTTTACATTATAGGAGTACAATAACGTAACTAGGAACAAAAAAATCTAAATATACAGTGTCGTTCAGCTATCTATTCGTAAGGATTATGCTAAACAACCCTAGTTTTCTAGTATCCTGCCTTGTAAACTCCTACAGGTAGAGCTAGTTTAAATTGAATTATTTTCGTTTATTGTTTGTTGCACAACTTCACAACTCAGAATTTTTACGTCCTGCACCTAGTAGAGAAACAGATATTTTAAATGATTTGCACGTAGGTATAAAACGATGTCTAAGAACTTACTTGTCACTATTGACACAGAAGGAAATCGTTCTGGTAATTTAAGGAAACAGCTTGAAGAACGTTACCAAAATAGCACACATAAATTAGTTCGAGCGGATGGTACAGAGTTACATATTTCCGATAATGTGTTTCAAGTGTTACAACAAATCTTACCCGTGTTAGAGCAGGGTAGAACAACAATAACAATTACGCCAAATAATCGTGAAATTACTACCCAAGAAGCGGCTGACATTCTGAACGTTTCTCGTCCCCATTTAATAAAGCTGCTAGAGAATAATGAGATTCCTTATACAAAGACGGGTAGTCACCGTCGGATTAAAGTAAAAGATTTGATGGATTATAAGGACAAGAAAGATTCTCAGTGTCGTCAATCGCTGTCAGAGATGACGGAAATTATGCAAGAGAATGGTTTGTTTGACTAAAGCAATAAGTAATATTTGATATTTTTTCTAATCGTGGGTAATTTTTCTGCGCTTCTCGACGCTTGTGTAATTTTTCCTTATTCTCTGTCTAATGTATTGCTAGAAGCGGCGTATCAGGGGCTGTACCAAGTTTATTTTTCTGATAAAATTTTGGACGAGGCTATTCGGAACCGAGTAAAAAGGGGACGAATGGACGAAGTGACAGCAGATAGATTTAGAGCCGCTTTGATTAAAGGTTTTTCTCACGCGCTGGTGGAAGCTCCAGTTTCCTTAGAGGAAAAGATGGAAAACCATCCTAAAGATAGGCATGTACTTGCTGCTGCTGTTTATGCAAAAGTCGATGTAATCGTCACATCGAATCTAAAAGATTTTCCTGCATCGTCTCTGGCGCCTTGGAATATGGAAGCCATGCATCCTGATGATTTTCTCAATTACTTATGTGATGAAAATGGTGATGATGTTTTATATGATTTAATATCTACACAGATTGCTGGATATAAAAAGCCTCCTATGACTTTTATAGAATTCCTTTCAAATTTTGAGAACGAACAGCCAAAGTTTGCTAGCCGGATATTAATTTACGCTTATAGCTATGAAGTTGAAAAGTTTGCAAGAAATGCTTTAGCTAGCGTCACTAATACAGAAAAAGGTCAGCGCGTATTAAGTGGAAATCGCTATAAAATATCTGAAAATAATAATGAAATTTCCATTATAGAAAAGAGTACTAAACGAGAAGTTTTTCGTTCATGCAGTGATGGATTCATAGGAAATCTCAAGGTTAAAGATATTGAAATATTTCAGGAAGCTTTAAAACAACTAAATGAAGAAGGCTACTCGTAAAGTATTTAAACTCAGTACTCTATTGTAGAATGTATTGCAAACTGACACCAAGCGTTCTTTCTGTGTCCTCTGTGTCTCTGTGGTAAATTTCGAGCATCGATTTTTTCACAAATAATTTAGGATTGCTATAGCAGAATCTAAAATCTATTCATGTCCCTCTTAGGGAAAATCCTATGCCTTTCGCCACTACAGGAACCATCGCTGCCATCGCTACCGCTATCGTCCCGCAACAAGGTAGCGTTGGAATAGTACGCGCGTCTGGTTCCGAAGCTGTAGATATTGCCAAAAAACTTTTCCATGCACCAGGAAAACAAGTTTGGGAAAGTCACCGCATTTTATATGGTTACATTCGTCATCCTCAAACCCAAGAACTTGTAGACGAAGTGCTGTTATTAATAATGAAAGCACCACGTTCGTATACGCGCGAGGATGTGGTGGAGTTTCACTGTCATGGGGGAATTATGGCAGTGCAGCAAGTGTTACAGTTGTGTTTAGAAGCAGGCGCCCGTCTTGCACAACCAGGAGAGTTTACACTACGAGCATTTTTAAATGGGCGCCTAGATTTAACGCAAGCTGAAGGTATAGCTGACTTAGTTGGCGCCAAATCTCCACAAGCTGCACAAACTGCACTAGCTGGAATTACAGGTAAACTAGCTCAACCAATTAAAAAATTGCGTGCAGATTGTTTGGATGTTTTAGCGGAAATTGAAGCACGTATTGACTTTGAAGACGATTTACCACCATTGGATTATCAGTTTATCACTGCGGAACTTCAAAAAATTAACATAGAAATAAATCGTATTCTTGCCACCGCAGAAAAAGGAGAATTGCTGCGAACAGGGTTAAAAGTCGCTATAGTTGGGCGCCCAAATGTCGGAAAATCAAGCTTACTAAATGCGTGGAGTCGTAGCGATAGGGCAATTGTTACAGATTTACCTGGCACAACGCGCGATGTTGTTGAGTCGCAGTTAGTTGTAGGTGGTATACCTGTACAGGTGTTAGATACTGCGGGAATAAGAGAAACAGAAGATACTGTAGAGAAGATTGGTGTGGAACGTTCGCGCAAAGCTGCCGAGTCAGCAGATTTAGTGTTATTAACTATCGATGCTTCCCAAGGTTGGACACCTGACGATGAAGAAATATATATTAACGTCAAAGGGCGCCCGTTAATCTTGGTTATCAATAAAATTGATATTGCCGTAGAGACGCAATTAATTGCGTCTCTACATTATCCTGGGGAAATAAATAATGTTGTCAAAACAGCAGCGGCAAAAAACCAAGGAATAGATGCTTTAGAAACAGCAATTCTAGAAGAAATTCAAGCAGGTAAAATTACTGCTGCTGAGTTAGATTTTGCTATTAACCAACGTCAAGGCGCCGCACTGACACAAGCAAAGTCATGTTTAAAACAAGTATTATTAACTATCGAGCAAGACTTACCCCTTGACTTTTGGAGTATTGACCTACGTGGCGCCATTTATGCTCTAGGTGAAATTACAGGTGAAGAGGTTACAGAGTCTGTATTAGATAAAATATTTAGTCGGTTTTGTATTGGTAAGTAACACGGTGATTTATTAATAGCGCCTTGGTGTAATTAAAAATATTGTAGAGTCAAGAAAAGTCCTACGAAACTCACCCTATGACTATCGCACCCCTAAGCTGGCAAGAACTAGAAACCCTCACGGACTATCAAATAGATACCGTTAATGGTCTCACCAACGCAAGAGCTAGGTTGCGCTTGTTTGGGAAACCTGAATCTGATGTACGGGTAACGCTGTACCGTGATAACCACGCTTGGTGTCCTTACTGTCAAAAAGTTTGGCTATGGTTAGAAGAAAAACAGATTCCCTACCGCATCGAAAAAGTAACAATGTTTTGCTACGGGGAGAAAGAAAGTTGGTACAAACGTAAGGTACCATCAGGAATGCTACCCGCAATCGAGCTAGATGGTCGCATTATTAAAGAAAGCGATGACATTTTGCTTGCTTTAGAAAAGGTTTTTGGCCCATTGAACCAAGGAATGGAAGACCGCACGGTGCTTCCTCTACGTCAATTAGAACGACTTTTATTTAGAGCTTGGTGCGGTTGGCTATGTACAAGAGCAATTTCTTTTCAACAAGAACAACGCAACCGAGAACAATTTATAGAAGTGGTGGCTAAAGTCGAGGATGCTTTGGGTCGTACTCCAGGTCCTTACTTTTTATCGGACTTTGGCACAGTTGATGTTATCTTTACGCCCTATGTCGAACGGATGAATGCGAGTCTTTACTACTACAAAGGTTATTCCCTGCGGGAAGAAAATCCTCGATTCAACGCATGGTTTGCAGCAATGGAAACCCGACCTACCTACTGCGGTACCCAGAGCGACTTTCACACCCACGTACATGATTTGCCACCCCAGATGGGGGGTTGTTGGGAAAACGGCGAAACCCAGATGCTTCTCAATAAAGCGCGGGTGGATAACGGCCCCTGGTTCGGGCTACCAGATGTAACTTATCCAGAACCCGAAAGCTCCCGCATGGAAGCTCTTAAACGAACTATCGAACACCGCATTAATATTATTCGAGTTAACCCCGCCGATAATCAATTGTTCGATCAAGCCCTCCGTTGTGCTTTAACACACATGATGACTGGCGAAGACTGTGTACCTCCATCAGGTTCTGATGTCGCTCTGCGATATTTACGCGACCGTATTAATGTACCGCGAGACATGTCCATCTACGCAGCCAAGAGATTAAGGGAATCCCTAGAAAAAACTGCCTCCCTTGTGGGTAATGGTCAGCCAGCTCCCATTCCCACTAACCATCGACGAGATCAAGACCCATCTAACTTTGCTCGCAAGTAAAATTTAGATGTCGTATTAAATTAGTTTATCCCTTGTGGAGTGGGCATCCTTGCCCGCTCTTATATACTCCGCTATAACTATAAATCTGTCTTGATGAGGAAGAAAAATATTACTAACTCTGCTATCGCATTCCTAATTGATTTGTAAAAAATGATGCTTATGTAACGAACCGCAAAGGACGCAAAGGGCGCAAAGGAAGGAAAGAAAGAAGAGAAAGAAGAGAAATATTTTACAAGCGATTTAGGATTGCTATATTACTCTATAGAACTAAAATAAAAGTGCGTCAAATATGAAAGTTAGTTCTGCGTATACAAGATTGCTCGTCTCAGATTTGGAAGCTTGCTTTCTCTTTTATAAAGATGTTATGGAATTTAAAGTCAAACAAGAAGACATAGAAAACGGTTATGCTGAATTTTCAATTGGAAACATGCAAACTTAGTTTATTTCGCAGGCAAGAAATGGCAAAAATAATTCATAATGCACACAAACCAGACAAAACAGAATGTCAAAACAAAGTAGCCTTAATACGGGAGCATCCAGTTTTGGCAGATCGACTTTTTTAGACCAACCATATAGTAGGGTTTGTGGCGCCAAATAATTATGTTTCTTCCAAAACTGGATGCTCCCAAAATAATTCTCCTTATGAAATTTTTTAAATAATAATTACAGTGACGTTTCCGCTTGAATTTCTTGAATAATTTTTGTAACCTCTTCTTCAGATTGTATATACCTTGCCAAAACTTGTGCTGTAGATTCCATAAGGCGCCCAGAAAATTGTTTCGCTAAGTCCTGCCTTAAACATTGACCAATATAAAACTTAAGTAGAGCTTCTACAGACATATCCCTTATCGCAGCTATTTTTTGAAGCGATTCTAATGTATCAGTTGGTATTTTAATAGAAACCGTCTCAGTCGGACGATGACGTAAATTTAACTTAAGCTCTTCTTCAGGATTCTTCATATAATATTTATGAAACAAGCATTTACAGCAAGTGTATGGCAAGAGGACAACTGGTTTGTAGCACAATGCTTGGAAGTTAATATTGCAAGTCAAGGAGAAACTGAAGCTTTCTCGAACTTAAGCGAAGCTTTGTCACTGCATTTTGAGCCACCAGTCGCTACGATAGTACCTCAAATTAAGACTTTCGAGGTAGAAATAGGCGCCCGCATATCTCTACCCCAGTGGTATTACTGAAGGCATTATTTGACTTGTTAATTTAAGCTGTACGTGTTTCAACTAACTTTTGCTTCAAAGGTGAGTGCAGTTATGTCTTCTGAGCAGTTTCAATTAACGCACGAAAGTATACATACTATAGGTACGCGGCTTTTACAATATCTTTCTGAAATTCGTCAAAGTCGTCTTAATCAAGGAGATGATACAAAAAGTTTACAAAGTGTAGAGGATGACATTAATAAAGCACTAACCGCTTTAAAAGAGCAAAAGTATCAAGTCGCAGTAATTGCTGCAATGAAAGCTGGTAAAAGTACTTTTCTGAATGCTATTATTGGCGCCGATATTTTAGCGAGTGAGTCAGAAGCATGTACAGTTTGTTGAAAGAACGAGAAACTAGAGAATTTGAAAAAATGGAAATTCGTGCTAATTTGGAGCTTCAGAAAGTTAAGTTAAATGAGTATTTAAACGAATTAGCTCCGCTTCGCGCTTCTTTAGATAGCTGGAAACCAAAGCAGATTCCTATAATGCTTGGTTAAGGATATAAAGCAAAGCATTTCCAACTATGGTAGGATTTCCGCTTATGGTATGGTAGCATTTACCGTAATCTTAAGGATTGCTACTTATGATAGGGTAAACTCATGACGTGAAAGGGCGCCTTCAAAACATCTTCTTGGTGTCATTAATTCAGAAGATAGGCGCCTAATTTTAAGCTTAAGAAACTCTCCTCTGTGCCCTAATAGTCTCTGTGGTAAAT
Organism: Calothrix sp. PCC 7103; assembly: GCF_000331305.1. Classification (GTDB taxonomy): domain Bacteria; phylum Cyanobacteriota; class Cyanobacteriia; order Cyanobacteriales; family Nostocaceae; genus Dulcicalothrix. The sequence continues at coordinate 6,279,877 of NZ_KB217478.1, forward strand.
ATCTTTATTATCAAAATCAACAACGTGACCTATTGGTCTGTTTCATTAAGTTTGGTGGGTTAATAATTATTTCTTTGTGTCCTTTGTGCCTTTGTGGTTATTTCTCTTACTCTTTAAAATTAATTATATTAAATAAAATGTTACTTGCTTTATATTGGAAACGGGTTAAAACTTTACTTTTAGACAAACTTCAAAATCTTTAAGATGCTTCGTGCCTCAGCATGACAAAAGCGAGATGCTTCGTGCCTCAGTATGACAAAATCGAGATGCTTCGTGCCTCAGTATGACAAAAGCGAGATGCTTTGTGCCTCAGTATGACAAAAGCGAGATGCTTTGTGCCTCAGTATGACAAAAGCGAGATGCTTCTTGTTCCCCCTGAATTCGCGTTCTTGTTACGGGGGATGAGATTAAGGTAAATTTTGGAACACGGTGTCAATGACTTGTTTGGCTTTTGTGTCTAATGTATTCCAATCGACTTCTCCTTGTTCATCGATTAAACTAGTATCTATAGATACTGCTTCGCCTGACGCATAATTTTGGAAACATACTTGGTAGCATAATTCCCATAAATCGATGTTGAGTCGCTGCTCTTGACGCTGTAGACACAGATGATATCCTGGATGGGGCATTGGTAGTTTTTCGAGGGTGCGCTTGATATCTTCTGTTCGTTCTGGGGTTGCAGTTTCGAGTTCCTCTACTAACGAAGTCACCATTGCCTTGGTTTCATCGCTGGTACCCGGCGCCCATAATAGTACGTCTTGGTAGGTTCCTTTCCAGTTTGATACATCAAGCTGTTTGCGGATATTGTCGATGAGACGGATAAATGCTGGTTGCATCAGGGTTTCTGCCTGCTGCCAGATGTTGGAGTCGGTTATCTTGGGTGGCATAAGTAATTTTTTATACTCTGGTATTAAAATTTACGAACTAAATTCAAAAACTATGTTTAAAAAAATATTTACGAAAAAGTTGGGTTTTTAGCAAAATCTTTTATTAAGATAGCGGATTTTGCTGCGGAGGATTTGGAGATATTTATTACCACCTGTTTATTCAGGTGTCAACAAGCTTGGAGGATATATGATTGGCAAGCTACTAGACTATCGTTATAAAGTTATCAGAGTTCTTGCCACGGGCGGTTTTGGTGAAACTTACATTGCTGAGGACACCAAGCGACCTGGCAACCCCATTTGTGTAGTCAAGCATCTTAAACCTGCTTCTAGTAACGATTCTAAAATATTTGATACTGCTAAACGCTTGTTTCAAAGCGAGGCAGAAACGCTGGAAAAACTGGGGATTCATAACCAAATTCCTCGGCTTTTGGCTTATTTTGTTGATAATCAAGAATTTTATTTAGTACAAGAATTTATTGAAGGTCATACTCTTAGTGAAGAACTCGTTCCGGGAGAAACCTGGAGCGAAGGTCAGGTTGTTCAACTTTTAGATGAAATCCTTAGCATTCTCGAATTTGTCCATCAACAGGGAGTTATTCACCGCGATATTAAGCCCGATAATATTATCCGGCGCCGTGGTGACAATAAGCTAGTATTAGTTGATTTCGGCGCCGTTAAACAATTACGCGCTACTGCCTACACTCGCACTGTCGGTGTTCAACATTCATCTACAGTAGCAATTGGTACACCTGGCTACATGCCTACTGAACAAGGTCAAGGCAAACCTCGTCCTAACAGTGATATTTATGCCCTAGGTATTATTGCTATTCAAGCTCTAACTGGTGTGGCACCTGTAGATTTACAAGAAGACCCCTACACTGGCGAAATTCTTTGGCAAAATGCTTCCATCAGTCCACAGTTAAGCGTCATCTTAAATAAGATGATTCGCTATCACTTTAAAGACAGATTCCAAAACGCTACCGAAGCTCTACAAGCATTGCGTGCATTTGTACCTGCTGCACCAGAAAATCAAGAGTACCGCAAAACACAGTACCCAATTGTAAAACATTCTTCGCTCTCTTCTCGACAGCAAACAATTGCTGTGGCACCTGGAAATAGAGGTGGTAGTGGTGGATACGCACCTGAAAATGTTAAAGCTATACGTAAAGCAGCAACAGGCCCCGATATATTACAGTTATTTATTTTAGCTTTGCTTGCTGGTGGTGCAGCTTATGCGGCGCCATCCGTTGTAAAAAACGTCCAAAGTCTTACAGCAAATTGGACAAAAGGTGGTAATACCCTAGCATCACAAACTTGTATGGCTATAACCAGCGAAACAGCCAATATTCGTACTGAACCTGCGGCTATATCGTCTGATACAATTTTGCAAACCGTTGCTGGACGTACTGCTTTAGAAGTTACTGGTACACGGACAAAACGTGGATGGGTACAAGTACGACTAGATACAGGTAAGGTCGCATGGGTTCACTCGGATGTTATTGGTAATAGCTCTGAATGGGCAAACTGTTTACGCGATAAGGGTATTGCTACGAAAATTATTAATGATAGTAGTGCTATTGCTGCGCGTCCAGTACCAAAACCAAAAACAATAGTTGATTGGTTGCCGTTGCCAAATAAAAATCAGGATAACAATACAGAAAGTAATATAGATATAGATAAAAATACACACGAAAATAAAGTAACTACACCAAATATTGATGAACAAACTCGCCAGCAAGACACCAAAGTAGTTGAACAAGCACGCGAAAAGTATGAATCTGGTGACTTACAAGGAGCTATTGATTTATTAAAATCGGTACCTGCGGGAATTGAGGAGACAGGTAAAATGATTTCTCAATGGCAGCAAGACTGGTCAAAAGCCGAATCATTATTTAAAGATATTGATGAGGCAGTCGCTAAAGGTAACTGGGATAAAGTTACCTCTTATCAGAAGCAGCCTGAAAAACTGCCTAATATTCAGTACTGGCGTGACAAAATCAATCCGCTGCTGCAACAAGCTGCTGATAATATTGCTACTGGCGCCGAAAATTTATCTAAGCAGCAGAAATTACCCAACCTTGGCAGACCCGCTAAAACCGAAACAAAACTTGCAGCTCCAAAACAGGACAATCTTACTCTTGAAGAAAATCTACAACAATTTTTCTTTGGAAGTCCAGAACCGAATACAACTCCTAAATCTAAAAAATCTCCTTAAAATTAACCATATATTATGTAGAGACGCAATTCATCACGTCTCTACACATGGTAAATATTAATATTTTTGTGGAGTTACAGGGGCAGGCGCCGTTGTTGGTGGGGGTGGTACGGGTGTAGGCGCCCCAGGAACATTAAATTGTTGAGTTGATTGTGGAGATGGTGTAGACTGCTTTTGAATATTGGGACGAAATAGATTTGCTTCGTAAAAGTAAACGCGGTCACAATATTGGGAACCGCTATTACAAACTGCCTCAATAGAGACATTGCTGGCATTACTAACATCTAATGATAGTGAATTTTGCTGCGAGGGAGATACAGAACGAGAATCTGCTGGTTTACCGTCTAAATAGACTCTGACATCTACATTGGAACTGCGACTATCACTATCACGCATCCCAAACCCTAAATTCAATGTTTGAAAAATTGGGTTTGGGCTATTATCTGGCTTAATTCTACAAGTTAGTGATGCCGAACGATATCCAGGACCCAAAAAAAATCGGCTCGAATATACAGCCCTTCCTATTGAAATATTTGTATTATCTTCACGTGCAGTACCAGAGCCACTGGCAACACATGTTGATCTGAGTAAATCTACTGGACGTGGTGAGCGTTGCGCTTGGACAATGCTTTCACCGATCAAAACCGAAGAACAAACAAGTGCGCTAGTAATTAAAGAAGCAATCAAGCTAATTTTCTGAGTTTTTCGCATAAATATGAATAATTAATCTATCGGCGACGGGTAAAAACCATCCACATCATACAGTAAAGTGCTGAGTAGAAAGTGCTGAGTGCTGAGTATAGCAGGAGTTACAATTCAGCACGAGCGCACGAGCGCACTTTTTACTAATTGATGCTGACGCGGAAACGGACAAATCCAAATTGACCACCAGGAACACTACCTAGGTTCGCAATTACGGCGCCGTTGTTGTTGCTGCCAGGACATATATTGGTGAATGTATCTAATGGTGCGAGTGGAGATAAAAATCTACCACCGTCGGCGCCACTACCCGCACCGTTTATACCAATACTGTTGCTTGTAAATGTAGTGCCGTTGGGTACTAAGTCGCAGAAGCGTACATTAGTTATGTTTTCTTCTCCCTCGGTCAAGAAATAAACTGTGTATTCTATCTCATCACCTGATTGTACGGGTGCCTCTAAGTTGGGAACTCCTCGAAATCTCTCTGCTGCTGGGAGCGAATCATCGTTATTGTTGTTGGGGTCAGGTACAAAAGTATTAAAATTAGTACCTGTAATCGGTTGCCCGTTACGTGTAGCGTTGGTTATTCGTTTGATTAGCTGGATATTTGGTGTTCCTGCGGCGCCTAATGCTGTTGAACGGAACCCAAAGTCTATATCAAGTCGATTTGGGTTCTCTTGCGTTAAGTTTGCGGCTAAAGTTGTGTTTGTTGTTGGTCTAAAATCATTGTTGGGTCGCAGTGCTTCTACTGTGTAATTACCTATAGGTAAACCTGTAAAGCCGTAAATACCGTTACTGTTGGTGGTGGTTCGAGAAATCTCTTCACCGTTGGCACCTCGTAAAATTAAGGTGGCGCCTTGTATACCTCTTTCTCCTTGGTCTTGAACACGGTTAGCGTTACGGTCATTAAATACTGTGTCACCTATTGAACCAGTATTCGAGGGGGCACAAATATTTATCCTGTCAAGACCTATTGTTTCGTCTTGTCGAGGTGGACCAAATTCGGTACCTGGTTCATATACAAGTTGAAAGCTAGTTACTTGACCAGCAGGTGTAACAGATACGTTACCATCTGGTCTATTTGGAAAAGAATTCTCGTTAATACCTACTGCTGTACTTCCTGTCACGCGAGTTGTAGTACCAAGTGACTGGAGTGTAACATTAACGGGGTTATTACCATTAAATGCACTAACTGTCACTCTATCTTGGTATGTAAATCCTATGTCTCTTGCACCATCTCGGTCTACGTCAAGAATAGTTAAAGGAGATGCAAGCGTAACGGGTCTATCGAAATTTACGGTTAAAGTCGCATTACTACCAACTGGTGCAGGTTGTTTACCAATACCAATATGAAATCTTAAGTTTGGCCCTGGTAGACCTCCATAAACATCATTATCAATTCGAGTTCCGTAAATCTCTCTATTAAACTCAACTAAATTTGATTCAATAACTTGTCCAGGAATACTTTCTGCAAAGCTTAATCTGACTCCTACCCCACCAGCATTTAAGTTTTGAGCAGCAATTGCTTCTATACCAACTGCTGGTTGCCAGTTAACAATTGTTGGAACTGTACCTGCTGGACATACTCCTGGTGTCTGAGCAACTACTTTTTGATTCGGTGTTGTACCAAAGATGGCTATTTGTGTTACTGCCATCATTAAAATTAGAAAAAAATACCGAAGAGGTTTAATAAATTTTCGTATTTTTCGATTATTGATTTTAATAATTAAAGGTTTCATTGGTTTTTTCCTAATTAATCATCTAAAAATAATAAAAAAGTTAAGATGCGATTAATCTTCATTAATTATTAATTAACGATAGAATAATAGAGTAAAATAAGACGCGATGTTGTTCGCGCCTAAAAAATAATTAATTAATACCAACACGGAAGCGTACAAACCCAAAATTACCACTAGGTATGTTTCCTAAATTTGCTACTACGGCGCCGTTATTATTGCTGCCAGAACAAATGTTAGTAAATGCTTCTAATGGTGCAAGCGGTGTTAAATATCTACCACTGTCTGCGCCACTACCAGCACCACTAATGTTGATGCTGTTGTTCGCGAAAGTAGTTCCATTTGGCACTAAATCGCAAAATCGAACATTGTTACTAGAGTCATTACCTTCAGCAAGGAAATAAACTGTGTATTCAATTTCATCTCGTGACTGCACAGGTGCCTCAAACGTCGAAACTCCTCTAAAACGTTCTGGTGATGGTAAATCATCATCGTTGTTATTGTTGGGGTCTGCAACAAAGGTGTTAAAGTTTATGCCACTAATTGGTTGACCATTGCGTGTAGCTCCCGTTATTCGCTTAATTAAACGAATATTTGGCGCCCCCGATTCACCGAGACGATTTGTATTAAAGCCAAAATCAACTGTTAATAGCGATTGGTTTGGCTCGGTAAGATTGGCTGGTAAAGTCGTGTTTGTTGTTGGGTTAAAGTCATTGTTTGGTCGTAGCGCTTCAACAGTGAAGTTGCCTAACGGTAAAGTCGTAAAACTATAAATACCGTTGCTGTTTGTTGTGGTTCTACGAACCTCTTGACCGCGCGAGTTCCGTAATATTAAAGTTACGTTAGCAATACCCGGTTCTCCCTCATCTTGCCTACCGTTGCTGTTACGGTCGTTGAATACCGTATCACCAATAGTGGCGCCAGGAGGAGCAGGAAGACAAATACTAAATCTCGCCAAACCTACAGTTTCATCTTGTAAAGGTTGACCAAATTCAGTACCAGGTTCGTAAAGAAGGTCTATACGATTTAACTGACCTGCTGGTGTCGCCGAAGCGTTTGCATCTGGTCTATCTGGAAAAGAATTTTCGTTAATACCTACAACAGTATTTCCTGTTACACGAGTATTAGGAGTAAGTGACCTTAAAGCAACTCCAACAGGCACATCCCCATTAAATGCCGTAACTGTCACTCTATCTTGGTAGGTAAATCCAATATCGCGTTCACCATCACGGTCTACGTCAAGAAGCGTAAGAGGTGATGCAATTATTACAGGTCTGGAAAAGTTTATACTTAGAGTCGCGTTTCCAGGTGACGGAGTTTTATCTTGACCGATATTAAAGCGTAAGTTAGGACCGGGTATCCCACCATAAACATCATTATCAATACGAGTTTCTACATTATCGATAACTTGTCCAGGAACAGTTTCTGAAAACTCGAAACTTACTGCTACTTCACCAACGTTAATTGTTTGAGCAGAAATAGCAGGCGCCCCAACTGCTGGTCTCCAGTTAACAGGTGTCGGCACATCCCCCGCAGGACATAAACTTTGAGTTTGTGCTATTACTTTTTGTTTAACCATACCTCCAGAAAAAATTATTTGCGTTACCGCTAGCAATAAAGCCAGAAAATAATAACGTAAAGATTTGAGAATTTTTGGCCATTTTCGATTAACTTTGAGAGGTTGCTCCGCTGAACGATGCAAGCCGCTATTAAACATTAATAAGGTTCGTTTAAGAAAAGCTTTCATGTTCCTCAGTCCTATAGACAACACACAATTTTGTTTGCAATGTAGAGACGTTACATTTAACGTCTCTACAGCATCACCATTTATTATTTTCACCTCCTACGGGGACGTCGCGCGGGTGGTGTTTGATTTTGGCGCCGTTGTTCGATTTGTAAATCGTCTTCTTGTGGTTCGATAATGATGTCTACTCCTCGAATATCTTTGAAGATAATTTCCGCGCGTCTGTCTCTTGCGTAGTCCACAATATCTGTCGAACCTGGGTTAAGAAGTTGTGATTCACCCGCTGAACGTATTGTCATTCGCTCAGGCGCCACACCTTTACGCAACAAATAAGCACGTGTTGCTAATGCCCGTCGTCTACCTAGTGCCAAGTTATATGCGTCACTTGCACGTGGGTCAGTATGTCCAACAATATCAATTACAATTACTGGATTTTGCAGCAACACTTCTGCCACCCTATCCAATACTTGTGCAGAAGCTGGACTAATAAACGATTTGTCTAACGCGAAGTGGATATTACGTGGTACACGAATCTTTAATGGTGGTGGTGGTGGTGGTGGTTCGGGTGGTGGTGGTGGTTCGGGTGGTTTTGGTCGTGATGTACACTGCGGAGGTACTATTGGTTGCGGTCGCGAGTTGGGAGTGAGATTTGGAAAAGTCCCGACTTGACCAATCACTGCTGCTACTGATGGTTCTGATGTTCCATATTTGGGGTCAGTAGCAATGGCGCTAATTCCATCTCCCTCGCTAACATTCGTAACACTGGTACTAAAGTTACCGTCTTTATCAGCTTGGACAGTTGCTAATGGAACATTTAAGGCACCGTAGCCATAGTCGTATATAGCTTGTTTGCCACGTTGATAATCGCTTAATTTGTAAATTGTTACCTCAGAACCTGGGTCAGCTTTACCTTGAATGGTTATAGAACTACCAGAAGGTGGAAAAGCGCGCGTTGTAAATTCGGGTGCATTAACTGCACCGTTGCCAGTATCTAGACGACGGTTCGAGGAATTACGTTTGGGGTTGGCGCCGTCTCCACGTTGAAAGTCGCTAACTTCAAGATTTTGCTGTGTAATTAAGTCGATACTTAATCCTTCAAGCGAGGCAAATCTATTACCACGGATAATATTGCGAACTGCTGCACTACTGCTACCAATATCGTTACGTGGGAATGATGTGACGCTTACCCCTGGCCCGGTTTGATTATCAATCTCGTTACCAATTACTTGATGGTTACTACCCATTAAATATACTGCTGCCCTTCGCAGGCGCCTGCCGTTGTAGGTAATTTTATTGTTTTGCAGCAATACATTACCGTCGGGTTTAAATAAATACACGCCTGCACCGTCATTCGCGCAAATTAAGTTACCTGTAATTTGGGAATTTGTGACAATACCCTCAAATCGTAAAGCGTCTGGCATTCCAGCCAAACCATTACCCACAATAATATTTTGCGTTACTAAAGTATTCTCACCACGTACAGAAGTAATAATTGCGCTACCATCGCTATAATAAATACGGTTGCGGCGAATTGTTGTACCCTGCGAGTTAAACACATAAACCCCAAACGCTGAAGTTTCTTGGGGTATTTGTTCATCAACTGTTAACCCTAGCCAGTTATCTTCAATAACAACATTCTTAGGTGGAACATCTCTATTAGAGAATGGGAAATTATTACTAGGTGTAGGTTGTTGCTTACTTGTGTCAGGTGGTGGAAATCTATGGGCAATGACGATATTTCCAGGTGGTGTGGTTAGTGTTACAGGTTTCGGAATACCGTCATATATAAGTAAATTTCCCAATTGCTGTTTAATAGGACTTGCATTAAATCCATATAAACTTAACCCACGCACTGTTATAGCGTCGGCAACTATTGTAAACCCACGAAAAATCTCGATGTTAGGTGTCGGAGTTATGGCAACAACTGGTACAGGAATTGCAATTTCTGCTGTCGCGGATTTTGTCGCATCATAACCTGGTTGGCTTGTACCATCTATTACTAAATTAGGAGATGCCAAGTCAGGTAATATTCTTTGCAGTTGAATTGTAGTGGCGCCTGCTGGCAAATTAAACTCAATCCTGGAACCCCCAGATGTGGAAGGTGTGACAAGTGCTTTTTCAGCAGGACTAAGTTGTTCTACTTTTAGGGTCCCGTTGGCGAGTTCAAGTGCTTCCCGTAGCGTTAATTGGTTATCTTGCTGAATATTTCCGTCTTGGTTGCTATTTACTATTATCCGCAGTGCCGGAGTCGGGATTGGTGTATTCGCAGGCGCCGTTGGTTGTTGGGCAATATTATTTTTGCTACCAGTATTACCATCATTTTGTTGACTAAATGCAATATTTGATGGTAGTAAAGACAAGCTAAAAGCCAGTATAGTCAAGGGTAAAGGGTAAGGAATAAAGGGTAATAAAGTTAATTTCTTTTTTCCTTTCTCCTTTTTTTTACTCCTCTGTTTTGACCAATAATGTTTAAATTCTTCCATTAATCCTTGCTCCTCTCCTCTACACCTTGAACAGTAACAGCGTTGAAAGACTGGTTGAAGTCAATTGGCGCCTGAGTTAATTTTCTGAGTTTGTCCAGAAGCTGCTGTTGCCCCGATTTACTTACTGGTGTTAGGGGTTTAATTCCTAGTTCACTTTCCGAATGTGTAGGAAATGAAAGTACATTTTTTTGCTCTAAATGGATATTTTGATTATTGATATCCTTTTGAGGTTTGTACCATGCATCATCACTCGTTAACTCAGTATTTTTAGTTATTTCTTGAGGTTTGTTAAACCCTTGAAACTCTTGTGACGAAGAATTAGAAACTTGCTGCACGTTAAAATCGTTTGTACGTTCATTAACGAAAGATTTAACGTCAGTTGGCTGTTTAAACTCACTTTGCTGATTTAGGTTTAACAATGAATCAGTTTGGAACGAAACTGTTTCTTGTACGGGTTGTTGCTGTGAAAAATTGTCATTCTGAGCGCAGCTTTTCCCGGAGGGTAGAATCTTGTTAGGATTTAAGCGGTTTGAGATGCTTCGTTCCTCAGCATGACATGTTTTTTCCAAATTAGAATGTTTGCTGTTTAACTCGCTACTTGATTGATTCCCAGGCGTTGGTGTTGTTTGGGGTGTGGTTTGAGGTGTTGTTTGCGGTGCTGTTTCTAGAGGTGTTTCAGGTGTAGTTTGTTGAGGTTGAGACTCGTTAGTTGGATTAACTGGGAATGGATTTGGTGGTGTTTGTGGCGCCGTTGAAACTGGTTGAACTACAGATTCTTGCTGTTGTTTGGGTACAGGTTTTTGTAGTCCAAATCCACCTAATAGTTCGTTGAGTTTCAAGCTGACGTTTACATAAAAGCCACCTTCGGAACGATAACCCGAAAAGTCTCTATCACCGTTAACATCGACGCTACCAAAACTGTAACCTGCTGCTAATCGTAAATCGGGTGTTAAGTAATAGCCACTTTCAACTGCTAAACCATACTCGGTGTAGCCGTTGTTACTGTTAGAATCTTGACCAATCCAACGACCTTCTACAGCTAAATCGGTGCGATAACCTAAACGGTATGTAGCACGCAATTGAGCTAATTTCGCTGTACCATCAAATCTATCGCCTGAAGCAAAAGTTACACCATTACGTAGTGCAAACTTACCAAAAAATTCCCAACGCCAGTCTGGTGCATAAATACCCTCCATTGAAAGTACATGACCAGTTACTGTGGAACCAATTAGTTGTGTTTCGGGTATTGAGTCAAAATTTTGGCGCCATTCGTATTTGAATAAGGCGTTAAATTTATCGTTTGTTGGGTCGCGATATGCTAACCCAATTCTTAAGTTTGAGGTATCACCGAGGTCTTGGAATCTAACGCCATCAGTACCACCAATACTTGAAGAGGTTGGTAAAAATACGTTTGCCTCACCTGCTTGTTGATATCTAACTAAAGCTGTTAATGCAGGTGAAATTTTACCAGCAGCAGCAGCAGAAATTACTAGGTTATTGCTTTCGTCGCCATCACGATATTCAAATCGAGTACTAGCTTGGAAATTTGGGTTATCGGTATATTCAAGACCAAGGCTATAAACTGAACCAGAAAATAACCCTAGGGAGGATGCGGTTTGTCCGACTGTATAGTATTGCTCGTAACGAGGACCAGCAGCAGTAGCGTTGAAAAGATTTCGGAAAACGTATTCATAACCGACACTCATCCGCAAACCAGGCGCCACTACCCATCTGTTATTTAGTCCAACGGCGCCTTGTCCTTGAAGTCCGTTGTATGCACTTAGTACTGAATAACGCCCAGTAATTGCAGTGTTTTCAGAGAACTTATGGTCTAGTAACGTGTCAAAAGTAGTTATAGAGTTACCTTGAAGTAATTCGCTACTGTCATAGAATTGATGCGCTAACCGGAATGTCACCCCTTGATATGCTCTCCAATCTAATCCCAGTGTGGTTCTGTTGGGATATAGCGGGTCATTGCCATCAATGTTGAGTTCGTTCTGGGCTTGGAATAATAATGATTCCCCTAAAGGTACTTTTAGACGTGATACTAGTTGATTTGCATCACCGCTAAGAGTGTTGTTTACCCTGTCTTCACGAGAACGATTCACATATTCTACACTTCCTTCTGGACTTAATCGACTAGTACCAAAGCGTTGTAAAATACCAGCGCGGAAAGTTCTTAGTTCGTTACTAATTCTTTCACCAGGACGTGCCAGGGGTTGCGGGTTGAATAAGTCAAAGAAGTCTACAACACGACCAGGTGCAGTACCATAGTTCTCTTCAAAGTCATAAGAAAACCGGAAGCTAGTAGTGGAGGTCGCTCTAGCCAATACCGATGCTCCGTAACGAGTCTGTCCAGGTGAAAAACTGGTCGTAGCGTTGTTGACAAAATTAGGTTCTACTGCTCTGTAATAACCTTCACCTAAAACTCTTTCACCAAAATTTACATTTGCTTCGAGTCTGTAAGCATTCCCGCTAACGTTATCTCCGGTTATTAAATCGCTATTCGAGCGTGCTATTTCACCGATAATTTTGCCAACGTTACCAAGTGAAACTAAAAAGTCGGCGCCATAAAGTTCAAAGTCATTATCTCCTTGGTCTTCACGCAAATAACTTCCTGCTAAAAATGATTTCCTTTCCAGGTCATTCGAGAAGTTATATTGAATTCGTCCAGCGTAAAGATTAGAGTCTTGACCACCTTCGTTTTGGTACGAAACAACTACTCGCCGTACCAAAGTTGCACCAAACGGGTTTAAATCAGTGGCTAATATTGGGCGCCGGAATAGTAATGTACCTCGGTCGTAATCGATTTCGTAGTCTAAGTCTCTATATAAAGGTTGACGCTCAACTACTGTACCGGGACGATTTATTTCCTCTGCTTCTACATATACAGTTTCACTTCCTGGTACAAGTAAGCGCCGCGACAAGAAGTAATTTCCGCTCGTACCATTCGGTACAAAAGTATCACGTTGGAATCCTTCGATGTTATTGGCGTACATCCCCGTGACTTGCAATGCTCCAAAGTTGTAGTTCAACTTCAACCCGTGCAATTGGCGTGTTGTCGCTGTATATAACTGTGAGATGCGGGAAAATTCTTCGGTGTTGTAATCACCCCACATCAAATAATCAGGTTCGGCGCCTGGTATTGAGGGAGTTCGTTCAAATCTTGCGTAAACACTATCAATAGACGGTGTAGTCGGAATCATCGTCGAACTATCACCGTAAACAGGATATTGCTGTTCGCAAAACTGAATACTGCCAAATAATCTATTTCTGCCTTCGCAATCTTGGTTAATGGGACGATAGCTATTAAATGCTCCAGTAAATAACCATTCGCCAACTTTACCCGTGGCAAATACCGAAGCTTTAAAATCTACCGTTGTTCCATCGTCAATTCTACTAGGGTTGAGAAAATCACTAAAACTACCCCAATAATCGGTACCACCCGCACCAATTCGCAAATTGATAATACCTGTAGCGAGTGAAGGACGTAAAAAAGTCACAAACTCAACTTGGGTATAAGCCTCCAACGGTGAGTCAATGGTGCTATTTAATATTGTGGTGTCGTTTTGCTGTGGAAAAAAATCATCCGAGCGTGGACCTACTATTCGAGGGTCGAGTTGGTCAACTCTGGGAGAAATGCGCGCGTTATCTCGGACTCTAATTTTATCAACTGCCGCCCTAACCCGCACTTGTTGGGGTTTTATATCCGTTTGTAGTGTGGCGGTAAATTCCCCATCACGTGCGATAACTTGGAAACCAGAAGCATCACGACTTTGGTCGGCGCCAACAAATTTACCAGCACTGCTAGTTAATGTTACAAGTACATCACCTATAATGGGCTGACCTTTTTCGTCGGTTAATGTCCCAAGTAACTTAATTGTCGAACGTCCATCTGCTTGCGCTCGTGGGTCTCCTGCTGGCGCTATATCTAACTTAACTTTCTGGACGGTAAGCCCTTGGGGTAAAGCAGTTGGTTGCGTTTGTTCTTGATTAACTTGTTGTGCTGAAGAATTAGGCTCTTGATTTTGTATAGAACTTTCCGGGTTTGGTGCAGTTGGGGTGGAAGAAGGAATTATCTGATTGTTGAATGTAGGATTTGTTAAATTACTACTTCCTTGTCCGTTTGCTGCTGGTGTTGTTCCTTCTTCGGCTTCGGCTATTAGAGTAGAGCTAACATTATCGCGACTCGTTGATGCTGCCGTTAAAGTTGCCGCTTGTGCTGTTTTTGGTACAAAAACACTAAAAATGCCTAATGAAGGTATAAAAATAGCAGCAAGGAAAGGGACGACTGCGTTACCTTTAACCGACATTGCCTTGTGTAGAGCGAAGCGTAAAACTGAAGAACCTGGTTTGCTTATCGTGTGTGGGGTCTTGACCCTTTGACATCCGTAGTGATTTAGGTGCAATTTATTAGAAATATTCGCTTCTGAATTTGGTTTTTCTAATTTTGTTTTCATCGTTTACCCTCTGAAAACGCTGGCGTGACTGCAAAATTAACTCGTGCCATACTTCCTGGCGCCAGTCGAATCATTCGTGACTGACTGTTTCTTTCGATAAAGTACTTGTTTGGTGCTAAAGCGTAACCAGGCAAGCTCGTCAAATCGAGTGCTGCCGACCGATATCCAGATACAACATTTGCCAACGAGTACAGACCATTCGCATCGGTGACAATGCGGTTGCCATCATCCATGTAAATCACAGCATTTGGCACTCCGGGTTCGTTACGCTGTTGTTCTCCATCAAAATTTTTATCAACAAATACTCGCCCAATCAAAGTAGCACAGTCTGATACAATACCAGCGCGCACACGCAATGTATGACTTGCTTGATTACTCGTGAGGTTGCCCGCGCGCGCTTGTGCAAGGTTTCGACCCGTTCCACGTACTGCATCAGGTGTTACTTCTACCGCATAAGAAACATTTAATGATTGGTTTGGTTGAAGTTCTTCAGGTGTACTTATTGTCACCGTATTTCTAGTACCACTACTCAGACTTATTTGTACAGTTCGGTCGCCAATGCTGCCTCTAACTGACCTATTAATAAAAAGCAATCCTAACGGCAACCTGTCTGTAACTGTGATATTTCTTGCTGCGACCCGACCTGTATTTCTAATTGCTAGTCTGTAAATAACGGTATCACCTGGTTCAGCCGCTGCGCGGTCTCCAGTTTTGATAATTTCTAACGCTGCTTGTCCCGCTCGAACTACCACTTGGTTAGAGTCAACAACCCTACCACCTGGTCGTTCAGGAATGTTATCGGCGCCTACACGCGCAGTGTTTGGTATTTCAGTTTGAGCAGAACCAGGAATAATCCCGTAAGTAAATATACTGAGTGTAAAAACCGGAAAAAAGAGGTGCTTACGCCTCAACCACGATAATATAGATGTCATTGTTAGGCATCAACTAATAGAATTGGATTTACTTTAAATTAAGGCTTTCAATTAAATTCAAAAACCTAATTTGCGGGCTTTGCTTCGATTTGTTATCAAAGCCTTACTCATAGGGGAGTTCAGCTAAAATTTTTGATAGTTAAATGCTTACAGGCGTAAAAAGGATGCATTTTTTCCTTTAAATTGTTTGTAAAAATTTTTTCTATTTAAGGAATATTATCGCTCATTCTATCCATCCTCACAATATAGTTGACATTTTTACGGCAATTTTTGCTTTATTTTAATTATCTTTGCAATCTCTCTTTGGGAATAACAAAAAGAGTAGAAGTCTATAGAGACAGTTGTATTACTTGCTAACAATAAAAGATAGCAAGCATATCAAATTGAGCTGAATTTATTCAACGAAAGTACAACAGTCACTATAATTTTCAACAACATCAACAGCTTCGTATAAAGCAACGATTACTGCTGCTGTGTTGATGATATCTTCGCTCTTCTACGAAAGAGCTTGCTTTGATCTCTGTGTGAGGATATAGAACATGTTCATAAAAGAGACTGTTCAAAAAGCGCAGACGCATTCTTGGATTATTATGTTCCTGTAAAAAAAAACATATCCGCGCATATTTTAATCATGAATAATCATGATGTCTGTCGCTACCTAGAACTCATGGAGGCTTATCCGAGTCACAACACTTTAGTCGATGCAGCCGAATCCCTAAAAGCTAAAGGTAACACTTAAGTAATATTACCCAGAAATGAACCATAAGCAATCAGGGTGATGAAAAATTGTTCAGTATTTTTTCTTATATTGCCACGTGCAGATTTATCCGTATATACTTCCTGCGGAGTATATGTGTTATTTTATACGATATGTCCTGAGACGTAGAAGGAATTAGTAGAGATTTGGTCTTCAGGGTCGAGCAATAAAATAAAATTAGTTTATTGCCAAAAACGCAGATTTATACTGCTCGCATTCAATAACTATAATACTTATAAAAATTGTGATGCTTAAAGGGCTAATTTGAGCGTTGAAGCAAACTATCAATACTTTATTATAAATTTATAATACCACGTTTTCTGCTTGTAGTAAACATTTGATAAGTGCTTCATCTATTTTGCGGCGCCGCAATAAATTCGCTTCTATAACTAATGAATGAAAGTCTCAGTATTATCTGAATGCAAGTATATCATAATACTTATAATTGGAAGTTAAATAACTACTTAATCGAGGTATTTTAATCAAGCATAATATGAAATTGATACAAAGTTATATAGACATAACGTTTTAACTAGTATGAAACACCTACTCAATTGAAAAAGTATCTAGGTAAACTTGTAACGACTTTATGTAGGACTCAAGCTAATAGTGTCATAAATCAAAAGGGACAAAGAATATTAGTGATAAAGGTAATTTCAAGCAATGCTTATCACTAAAATCATCGTCCCATGACTAATTGTTAATTGTGCTAGACAAATGTCTAATATGTGTCCTCATACTCATGAGTTTCAACTCGTCTAGCGTCATTGCGACCTGGTAAAAATTCCGCACGACGGGTAGGAGCCAGTGGTGGTGTCGGCCCGGTATATGGGTGTACTACTTGAACAGTACGAACAGGGCGTGGTTTTTGTGAGAACAAACTTGACACACCAGCTACAACAATACCCCCACCAACGGTTAAAGCCATTCCTCCGACAGCCCAAATAATTCCAGACGACCACCAAGGAGTTTGGGTTTGCTGTAATGCATTTGCTCGCTGTTGGTTTTGTTGGTCTTGTAATGCTCTTTGTTGGGCACTACCAATAACGGATTGAAGTTGGAAGTTGAGTTGTTGGTTTTCGGCTTTGAGTCGGTCGTTGTCGCGTTGAAGAGCATCGAGTTGCATTTTTGCGCGCTCGTTGTCCAAACGTAACTGGTCATTAGGGACATTTGGTACAGGATTTTGAACTACACCTTGTCCAGGATAACCATATTGTCCAAACTGCTGTGGTACTACCTGCTGTGGTACAATCGGCGCCTGAATTTGTGGAGGAACAAAACCAGATTGAGCTGGGTTGCCTGTTCCTTTGAGTAGTACTAATGCTGCGAGTCCAGCAACTGCTACTCCACCAATAAATGCCATGCTTTCACTCATCGCGCCCCCTTCCCTTCAAGCGATGTAACAATATTCATAATTTATTTATACACTCTCACACTCATTCATCTATTTATACCTCAACTAACTCTATATGACAGCCAAATCCGAATACATGGCATCATATATTAGCTAACCGTCCGACATACGCTTTATATATTCAAGACGATAACTGTTAAATTGTCTACTACGTAGGGTGATACTCTTGTTACTCTTAACACTTTTTATAATCACCTTTCAGGGTAAAAAGCACTGATTAGTATTGAAATTATTTATGAACTAAGTAATTGCTTGTTTCAGACTCTTCGTAAATTCACTTACAGACTCTAAACCTTGTTGTGGCGTACCTTCGACTAAACGTTTAACTACAGCACTACCGACTATTACCGCGTCGGCACCCCAATCTTTGACCTGACGAGCTTGTTCGGCTTGTGATATTCCAAAGCCTACACCGATTGGTTTATCAGTAACAGCACGTATTTCATTAATTAAATGTAATACCCGTGTTTCTATTTGAGTACGTACTCCTGTTACTCCCGTAACGCTGACTAAGTAAATAAAACCCTGTGACGCGCGAGCAATAGCCTCAATTCGTTCCTTTGAGCTAGTTGGCGCCACTAAAAGCGTTACATCAATATCCATAGCAGCAGCGGGTTCGAGTAGGGTCGCAGATTCTTCCAAAGGTAAATCGGGAACTACCAGCCCCGCAACACCCGATGATTTTACCTGTTTAAGAAAATTATCGATACCGCGATTTAAAATTGGGTTGTAGTAAGTAAAAAGAATTATGGGCGCCTTAATTAGTGGTGTGGTTGCTTTCAACATCTCTAACACAGATGGCAGCGTCGTTCCATGTTGAAGTGCGCGTGTTGCTGCTGCCTGAATTACAGGCCCATCTGCAAGCGGGTCTGAATATGGAACCCCCAACTCAATGATACTGGCGCCGCTTTGGTCAAGAACCTGTAAAGCAGCCGCAGTAGTATGTAAATCGGGGTCTCCAGCAGTAATGAAAGGAATTAAGGCACATGAATTAGTTTGTGCCAAAGTCTTGAAACAATTAGAAATAGCAGTCATTATCAAATATTCAAATTTTATTAGTACTTAGAAACTATTTAGCTTTCTTTTCTTGTTCAATCTCGGCTTGAATTTTTTCTAGTTCTTCTGGGGTAAGCTCGTTTAGACGTTTTTCAAAATAAGCTTCTTCATATTGTTGACGTTGCTCATGGTAAGTCATTTTATTACCGACTGCGCGTCCGAGATAGGTCACGAGCCAACCTATTAAGCCGACGACAAGTAACGCTTGAGTCCAAATACCAGCAGATTGACTATCAAAGCCAAATTGCTGGAATATTACGTACCCCAAGCCACCTGATAAGAAAACGCCTAATACAATAACAATCGCGTCTATACGTCGCATAAAGTTGTCATGACCTATCGAAAAATTATTTAAGCCTGATTTATTATTCTAAGCTTCAATTTGCCGACGCTTGGGTCGAAAATTGAGGAAAGGAGACAAAACGAGCAACCCTGGAAGGAACATAAATACTAAAAAGTACATAAATGCACGCTCGAATGAGCTTACTGTGTACCAGCGTAGCTTCATGTAATACACGATGATGAACGGCAACACTAAAAGATAAGCTCCAGCTAGAGCCAAGTACAGCAGGGGTACAATCATCGTCGAAGATAAAAGCGTCGTCATCATATAAGGTTCTGTTGTTTTGAGATAACTGCACTATTCCCATCATAGGCTGAATGCCCACTTGCGGGAAGCCCAGTTTGATTGATTTTAACGGCGCCAGCCAGTCATAAATCCTGATTCAAAAAAATTTTTCAATTTTTTTTGTAAAAATGTTGGACAAATTACATAATTGATGGTCAAATATATAGGGGGCAGTTGATGCCTTCACAAATAAACCCAAATTATATTTTGGGGGCGTGGCGGAATGGTAGACGCTACGGACTTAGACAACTGAGCCTTGTTGTGAGAAATCCTTCAAGTGTAAGCTCTCAAATTCAGGGAAACCTAATTCTATATTTTTATAGATATGGCAATCCTGAGCCAAGCCAAAAAAAGTAAAAAGTGCTGAGTGAGTCGTGGTGAGTGTTTTAACTCATAACTATTAACTCGTAACTCCTAACTTATTGGAAGGTGCAGAGACTCGACGGGAGCTACCCTAACGTTAAGCCGAGGGTAAAGGGAGAGTCCAATCCTTAAAACCTACAGTTGATTCAAAGTTGGTAGTAGTGAAAGCTACAAAAGGATGAAAATCCGTTGACCTTAAACGGTCGTGAGGGTTCAAGTCCCTCCGCCCCCATATAATAGACTTTTTAAGAGACCGATTATAATCGGTCTCTTATTGTATTTACTCGCACTGAAATATCATTAAATTTGGCATGTTGTAGCACAGGCATCGCAAGCCTTGTGTGGTGGTATAGTTTTTACCACAGAGTACATAGAGGAAGAATTATCGAAGCATAATATATTGCTATCTCTTCACACGATAAAATTAATGTAAATATTACTACTTATTTTTTGATAAATTACGTGTTTATTCTCCTCCGGAGACACTCCGTGAATGCAAAAAACCGCTATTTTACTAATCCATGTGTATAGCTAGCGTAATTTTTATACAGTTTCAGCATTTGCTATGTTCAACACCATTAGATGCCACGCGTTCATTTTCCTAGAGGATATATAGATATAAAACTTATCCTCTAGGAATTTTGGCGCCATTGCTATTTTCCTAGAGGATATTATAGATATAAAATTTATCCTCTAGGAATTTTGGCGCCATTGCTATTTTCCTAGAGGATATTATAGATATAAAACTTATCCTCTAGGAATTTTGGTGCCATTGCTATTTTCCTAGAGGATATTATAGATATAAAATTTATCCTCTAGGAATTTTGGCGCCATGATAATTCTTATTAACTGCTTAGTCTTTTTGTACTATAGGCATATAGATATGTAGCATAGTTGTTTCATTTGTCTTAGTGGATATCAGTAGTTACTTAAATAAAGTTCAATAAATTTACATATAAAATTGCGGGTTTATTAATTTTCTGTGAAAAAAATAAATATTTTAGTGAGGATAGATTGATACTCGCATAGGAGCAAGGTTAAGCTGGTGGCAAGGAGAAAGAGGACTATTGGTCTTGGGTAGCGTGATGACCGTTAATAGCTTGCCACATGGTCAGGGTAATCGACATCTTCCTAAATCGAAGGACAAACGCATTAAATTACAGAACGTCCAAGAAAAAATGTACAGTTTTTTACTGCGAATTGTAAAAAGCTGGCAACCAGAGGAAGTTCTGCGAGTTTTTAAGCGTTCTTTTATCGATTGCCTGGACTCAGAAGCCTCAAAGTCTTCTTTGGGGTTGTATATCGTTTTTTTAGAACATTCAGAGCAGGAGTTTCGCAATACTATTAAGCGCTGCTGCTATATTTTGATTAATAACTGGGAAAGTACTAGAAGAAACAAATATATTCGTGAGTTGGTTGAGTTAATAGGTAACTATAAACTTCAGGTTACGCCTAATACTCCTTCTAAAATTAAAATAGCTCGAACTTGGTTAGATAATTTTCTTAAAAGTACGGATTATCAAGAGTTACAGCTATTTGCTCATCGTCATGATGAACAAGTGAAGGGACATTGGGTTAATCGTTATAGTTCATATTTACTTTTTGCTCAATCTTTGAAAGAAGATAACCCTAAAGAGCAGAAAGAAGCCGCTAGGAAACTTTCTAAGGTTTTGAAAGAAAAGTATAAGTTTGAGCTAGCAATGTATATCGCGCGCTCACAATCACAAGCATATGTTCCGACAAGTTCAATTAGTACACGCTATAGAAATCCCAGTATTTTAGGAGATAATGTTCTTAGGTTAATCAAAACAATAGTTTTAAAGAAAGGTGTTTTTAGCTATGATAATATCGCCAATATTTTTATAAAACAAGTTCAAAATCAAAGTTTTTTAGATTTTAAAATTAGTTTACAAAAATATTTAATTTTTTCGGTTCAACAGCAAGAATTTGTTGAAACTCTCAAACAACAACTAGCTGATAAACTAGATTTATGGAAACAAGAATATCACGAACGTACTATCAATAAAGATTTTGTTCTAAGAACTTGTAACAGAGTAATCGACTGTTTGACTACGGAAAACGGACGCGAACCCTCGACTTTATTCATTATGTTACTTTCTCAAGGAAATCCACTAACTTTAGTGGTTGTACTACTAAAGTTAGTTTTAATTTCCAAAAATTCACGTAATCATTTAGATATGAGGATTGCTGATTTAATCCGCTATTATGATAAATATCCAGAAGACGAATGTAAATGGGTAATTAATTTTATCGAAATTTTTAATATCACATTTGCTATTTACGCTGAAAACGTTGAATACAACTTAATCATGATGGAACAAGAAAAGGTAGACAATGAGAATGAGAATAAAAATAACGCTAACGACTTAGACGCTTACCGAGTGTTTTCACAGTTAAAAACTTAAAAGTTAATGGTTAGTCGCTCATCTGCAAACGCGAGTGCTGCACCTACGCTTTCAGCGAAAACGCTGATTAAGCGGTATAAAGCAGCTGCGCTAATTACTAAAGCGCTAGGAAAGTGATACTGTAATATAACAATCGCTGTTGCTTCAAAAACTCCTAAACCACCTGGGGATCCGGGTGTAATCAATCCGAGCAACCAAGCAAGACTAAATGCGCTCAAGAGTATGGGAAGCTGATGTAACTGTACAGGGGCAAGTGCAAATACAGTTAAAATAAATCCTGAAGCACGCAATACTAAAAAAGTAAGCTCTCCCAATAAGGGCTTTAAAGGATAGCGTTCTATACGTAAGCTTGTCGTAGATTCCAAGGATTCTTCGGCAGAACCAGTTTTTTTATTCTTTAACTTCAGCTTTTGTAAAAAACTTAAAATTGGATTGAGAAAGCGGGGATGGAAAACACAAAGCACTACTATTAACAAAAGCACTTGCATAATTTGCACAATTGTGTTGTCTGTTAATGCGGTAAACTGGTTGCCGAATAAAACAATCACAACTGAAGCTGCTGCTGCCATTAATAATGGTTCGAGTAAAACGCTTAATGTCGCAACCCCTGTAGGTACTTGCGCTTTTTTGGCTGCAACAATTCTTCCCCAGTAATGCCAAACGTTACCTGGTAAATATTTCGCAATGTTAGTTTTGAGGTAAACTTGGATAAAATGGAAAGTTGGCACAGGCGCCTTTAATTCTCTTAACACCCAAGTCCATACCAAACCAGCCCAAGTGTGTGCTAGTAAAGTTACGCCAGCGGCAATACTAAGAATAGCCCATCCTGCTTCATCAATTTGAATCGCTATTACTGAGTACCAATTATCTTTCAAGACTTTTGCCAAAAAAAATAACGTTCCACCCAAAATTAACCAGCGCAGTATCCGCTTGAACATCGACATAATTTTTTTACAACATTGTAGTAAGCGCGGGTTCACAAATATCTTTCAATTAAGCTAACTATCTTGTAAACCCGCCTTTACAAGTAGATGCAATATTATATAAAAAAGTTCATGGATTGTAAAAAAATTAAAATTCTACTTATTCAGATTCATCACAATTTTTTTGAGAACTACTGTATCAAACAAAATACGAGTAGGATATTTACTAAATAATTAAACTAGCTTATATCCCTCTTGAGTTATAGCATATCACTCTCAAGATTAACAATTACTAGTCTTTTGTTAGAGGACAACGACTCTTTAATCTTTCTATATTGTGAATTGTTGTTGTCTTGCTTATCGCATTCATGACCACAACCGGCGTGTGGAAATTGCTGCGCGTGCGAATTGCTATACAAATTAATCTTGAATCCCAGGAGGGCTAAGTGAAAGCCTTATTTTCTAGTATCAAGCTAGTAAGCTTACGTAAAATTGTAACTGCTACCCTATTTGCAGTTTTGTTGATGATAACAACTGCCTGTGCATCAGCAGATACACAAGCTGCCAATCCAAATAGCCAACCAGTACAAATGGGTGGCGCCAATAATCCTTACAAGAACGGTGGGGATAAATTTACAAGAAATGAAAAGGGTAACGAAAAAGCGAGCTTGAATACTACACAACGAGTAGCAACTCGCGAAACCGAAATGTTATATCCAGGTGCGGAAACTCCAGCAGGTCGCGCTCAAAAAGAGGCTGAAATGCCCATAATCACTGAAAAAGATTTTCAACCAAAACCAGGTGGTTTAATTCAACGCGAAGAAGGTGTTGGTGAACGTCTTAAAGACCGAGTTGAAACAGTAACTGAATCAGTTAAAGATGCATCTGCGTTTTTAAAAGATAAGGCAGATGAAGCATCTGCTCGACCTGAGCTACAAAAAAATCCTGCTGTTGGCAAATAAAAGCGCCATTAGCTTAAAGGTAAAAATTTATCCCAAATCAATCAGAAACTTAAATAGAGAGGAGCATTGGTAATGAAAAATTTCCGTCCGTTAAAGACTTTAGCTGTTGTAGTCTTAGGCTTGTTCTTGTTTTTTTCAAGCGTTAGTACTTCCCTAGCTGCTACATTAAAGCCTAATGCCGGAGAAAAATCTGAATACTATGCACCAAAAGATACAGGTGCTCTTAACGATTACGAAGGCGGAATGAATAACTTTAGCGATAGAGACTCACGCGCACTTGGTAGCATAGAATCTCGTGCTGAAGCACTTAAACGTCAAGCAGAAGAAAATATTAAGAAAAGTTCATCTAACGTTGCCAAAAATGCAAGTCGTGTGGCAAGAGATAGCGACAAATTAGGAGAAAACGTTCAAGACAAAGCTGAATCTGTTAAAGATAAATTACAGGATGAAGCAGACAGTTTCGGTAAGTCTACCAAGAAAGGCTTGAGAAACATCAAGAACAATGCACAAGATGCTCCTAACTATGCAGGAGACCAATTTGACAAAACAGTTGGAAATCCAATTGAAGGCATTAAGCAAGCCGGCAAAGATGAAACTGAGTCAGTAAAGCGTGGTCTTAAGGAATCTAAGTAAAAACGGATATAAAATAATCCCAATTATCCCCCTTAATTAGGGGGATTTGCATTATCTCTTAGCCCCTCTTAAAAAGGGGGCTTGGTGGATCAATTATCCTTATTCTTTTGATACCAACTTTGTAAAGCTAGACGTTGAATTTGGCGCCAAGGAATATTATGTTTTCTTGCCAAAGAAGCACAGTCTTCGTATTCGGGTTGAACATTCGTCACTACTTTATTTGTCGCTTCTCCAAGCCATGCAATTTTTACAGATACAGTTCCATAATCAGTTTCGACCGTTTCAATTTGCCGTTGCAGTGTAGTACGTTGCTGCGTCGAACAACGAATTCCTAAAGTTGTAGTTTCCCGAAATAAAATTTCTTGAATTTGCTGTATTTTTTCCTGCCTCGAAATCACAGTTAATAAAATTCCTGGACGTGATTTTTTCATACCGATGGACTGCGTAAATACATCTAATGCACCAGCAGTCAATAATTCATCGTACAAATAACCTATAGCTTGCGGGTTTAAATCATCCACTTGTGTTTCAAGAACAGAAACTGTTTCAATGTAAGGACTCTTATTCGATGATAAGATGTTTGGATTTGAATTTGGTTCTGAGTCTGAATGACCTAACCAAGCCTGCAAAACATTTGATATAGATAAATTTAAACTTCCAGCCCCTAGTCCAACTTGCTTAATACTCATTGCTGGAGCGGCGCCAAATTGTTTTGCTAAAGTCGTTACTATCGCTGCACCAGTTGGCGTTACTAATTCTTTCTCAATACCATTACTATAAACAGGGACTCCGCGCGCTTCCCATAACTTTAATACCGCAGGAACAGGAACAGCCATTACCCCATGTGCTGCTTTCACAGTTCCCCCACCAGTTGGCAATGCTGAACAATAAAGTAAAGGTAAACCGTCTTTATTATTATCAATACCTAACCAATCTAAACCCAAACAAGTGCCTACAATATCAACTATCGCATCGACGGCGCCAACTTCATGAAAGTGTACCTGTTCTGGCGCCACACCATGTACTGCACCCTCTGCAACCGCTAACTGTCGAAAAACCGCTAAACTCCATGCTTCTGCACGCGCTGGTAACTGTGCCTTCAAAATCATCGTCTCTATTTCTGGCAAATGGCGCCCATGATGATGGTCATGATGATGATGATGCCCATGATGATGTTGTCCCACCAAATTTACATGAACTTTTGTTGCTTCTTGACTGTGGCGGTGGACTAATTCAGCCGTAATAGTATACTCGTTCTCAATTCTTAAAGAATTAAGCTTTTCTGTCAAATACTCAACCGGGACACCCAAACTTACCAAGGCGCCTAGACACATATCGCCCGAAATACCCGTCGGACATTGAAGATAAACAACTTTACTCATATTAATAGTAGTAAATGACTAGTGGTTAACGGCGACTCCAATCTATGACAAAAATTTTTTCAATCCATCCTGAAAATCCCCAAACCCGTGGAATAGAACAAATACAAGCAGAACTGAGGCGTGGTGCAGTAATGCTGTATCCTACTGATACAGTTTATGCCATAGGTTGTGACTTGAATGTTAAATCAGCGGTGGAACGAGTTCGACAAATAAAGCAGCTAGCAAATAACAAACCTTTAACGTTTTTATGTTCCTCGCTTTCAGATATAGCCACATACGCTTTTGTTAGCGATAACGCTTACCGAACTATGAAGCGCTTGATTCCTGGACCATACACATTTTTGTTACCTGCCACTAAACTAGTACCTAAGTTAGTACAAAATCCTAAACGCAAAACTACTGGCATTCGAGTACCCAATCATAATGTGTGCTTGGCTTTGTTGTCAGCGTTGGGGAATCCCATAATCTCAACGAGCGCGCACTTGCCAACCGAGGATGGTATTGATACAGATTTGGAACTGGATATTACACAAGCAGAATTATTTGACCGTTTGGATGATTTTGTTGATGTAATCGTCGATACAGGCGAGGAACCAACCAACAATACATCCACAATTTTAGACCTAACAGGGGACGAAGCAGTTTTAGTCCGTCAGGGTCTGGGGATTGTTGATTTTTATTCCTAAAACAAAAAGTCGTGTTTGGCGCCACTTTTAAAAGTGTCACACTCTCTCCACTAAAAATAGACAGATGTAGAGGGTGGTCGAAGTCTTGCAGTATAAGCGTTTGAGACCATAATAGCTATTGTCGGGCACCTATGTGCCAGTCGCAGTGTGGCATTTCAAAGAAACCGACACAAGTAGATACCCGTAACTTTTTTAGATTCTATACAGTCATAGATGTGAGCGGTTAAAAAGCAATCGTCCAAAATTCGCTCGCACTTGTTACGGTGCTATCTTCCAGGAAAAAAATCATGAAATCTAACTTCATCAACAACGTCTCAATCGCAAACCAGCCCGCTTCCGTTGAATTCTCTACTCAATTTACCGCTGTCACAGATAATACGTTAGTCGATTTACTTTGTCAGGAATTACAACCACAAATCAAAGCTTCCGAAGCCTGTGTTAAATCTGTCTCAGCACGCATTGCACGCGAAGTAGAACGCATTTGCGATAAAAGCTCTCGTATTCAAACTTCCGGAGAAATTAATTCCTGGTTACTAACCTTAGCAAGACATCGTATTCAAAAGTGCCTGCATTACTACAAACTTGGTTCTCAAAGAGGTCGTGTAGAATTACATAGCAGCTTGGGTTCAATGGTATACCGCCATATCTCAACTCCTAATGTTCAGCTCGGGTTTGACGCACGCTATAATTTGATTGAAGATTTCTTACAAGCATTTTATATCGAAGCCATCAAAGCTTTTCGCCGTGAAAATGAACTAGCTGAAGACTACTCACCACGTACCAAGTTACAGTTAGCTGAGTACATGGCATTTACCGAACAATATGCAAAACGCCGAATTAATCTACCTGGTGGTTGTAACCAACAATTAATTATTTTACGCGCTCAAGGTTTTAGCCGACGCCAACCACAAGAAACAACTGTTGACTTTGAAGCAGCACTCGAAGGTTCGCGTACCGAAGAATCTGAGGCTTACCAACGTAACTCAACTGTACAGCAATTACGCGCACAGTTAGTATCACAAGGAAATTTTGATCCTGCTGAAGATTCAGAACGTAACCGCGTTGTTCAAGAACTTATGAGCTACCTCGAAGCACAAGGTCAAAAAGACTGTATAGATTATTTAACACTTAAACTCCAAGACTTATCTGCTCCTGAAATAGATCATATTTTAGGTTTAACTAGCCGTCAACGCGACTACTTGCAACAACGCTTTAAATACCACGTTGAAAAATTTGCTCGTACTCACAATTGGCAACTAGTACATCAGTGGTTAGGTGCGGGTATCGAGCAGAAATTGGGCTTATCTTCGCAGCAGTGGGACAACTTTGTCAGCCAGCTAACAGAGCAACAGCAACAAATTCTGCAACTCAAAACAGCACTTATTAATGACCAAGTTATTGCTAAAACTGTTAAATGCACACCAAAACAACTGCAAAAACGCTGGACTCAACTTTTGGAATTAGCATGGACAATTCGTAACGGTCATGCCGAAGCACAAGCTGGTTAATTGAATTAACTTAACTTCAAGTTATTAACTTAGAGTTAAAAATATTTCAAACTAGTTTGTAGCGTTTATTCTAATTCTAAATACGTGAAATTATTACACTTAATCATTAATTATAGGAAATCCCGTTCTATCGCAGAGCGGGATTTCTTTTTAATATCATCTGTCAAGCTCCCACTCTACACGGCGCCTTTTTGCTGCCACGTACATTAGAATGAATTGTATGTGCATGACAACCTATAGTAAAACTAAGGCAGTATAAAATCCAATGTTTGACGGTTTTTGGGAGAATATTTTCCGCTACCCCCGCTACTTTATTACAACCCTTCTTGGCGTGTTACTCAACCTCTTCGCTCCAATGGCGCCATTACTCAAGCGTCCGGTAACTGTAATCGCCCTAATTGGTATCTTAGTAAGCAGCCTTGTGTTTGTAAGCTTAACATTACGCGCAATGCTCGGTTTAAACCCAGTTTAGTTTAAAGTGCTGAGTATAGTTGAGAGTTAGGAGTTAGGAGTTATGAATTAATAGTTAGGAGTTAGGAGTTAGGAGTTAGGAGTTAGGAGTTATGAATTAAAACTCAGTACTCAGCACTATTTTTGATTGAGGAGACTTAAAATATTATGGCTAACAATCGTCGCGTTGAGCGCGTTGCAGAATTGATTAAACGAGAAGTCAGTCAAATGCTGCTTAACGGCATTAAAGATGACCGCGTGGGAACAGGAATGGTCAGCGTCACAGATGTTAATGTTTCTGGCGATTTGCAACATGCCAAAATTTACGTTTCCATTTATGGAACCCAAGAAGCCAAAGCCGAAACAATGGCTGGTCTAAAATCTGCTACTGGTTACGTCCGCAGCGAACTTGGCTCAAGGGTACGTTTACGTCGTACTCCTGAAGTCATGTTTGTTGAGGATGATTCAATTGAACGTGGTACAAATGTTTTGTCTCTGCTCAATCGTATTCGCAACGAACGTCCGGTAGATGATTCAGTAGATGATCCACAAGAAGATCAAGAAGAGGAATAAAACGTACCTCCAAAGCAGGGGATCAATACAGAACAAGGTTCTGATAATTTTCCCCCTGCTCATCCAAAATTCATCATCACGATTTTGTCGTTTGATATTGGTTATCTTAATAAATGTTATATAAATTTATAATAGTTAATCTTTTCAGGGCACCTGTTGTTTTGAAGCACTCTTATCTAGGAAGGTTATATTTTTAGCGCTATATTTATGTAATTGCACTGCCTTGATGGCATTTTATGCTTGCCATTATTTGATATAATAGTTTTGAAACGCTTGGCAATCGCCTTTTTGTTACACAGAAAAATCTGTAGTCATATACTCAGTAAATTCTTAACTTAATTTAATACTTGTTTAAGAAACCCTTAAGACAAGATAAATCGTAAGAGCAAATGAGGTATGTTAACACTTAGGCATTGAGCTAGTTTATACCTTTAACCTAGGCAGGTAATTTGTGTGTATCTTATCTAGAAGAGCAGTTTTGATTGTACGCCACCGCCATATATTTCATCGATACCTGTGACCAAATCTGCCCTTCAGTTCTTACTTTTGCGCTGTTTCTCCACTTAATCAAAACACTCTCTTTTGCCTTGGAGTGGTTAAGCAATGGCTTGTCAGTGCTGCAAAGTTGTATGTGTCGAAAAGCATAGCTCTACACTGGGAACGGAAGATCGCAGGTGGTAAATATGTCAGGAGATATTGATTTTTTTCACATTTCTTTAGATAATTTGAAGGTGTGTAGCGCCAGAATGAAAATAGTTCCGTATAGCAAACTACAAAACTCAAGCCATAAGTAAATTTTTTTGCTGCGTTAGTTTTAGTGCAATTTCGGGAACACTAGTTAAGTGTAATTCGTGAGTAAATAATATGAGTGTCAATACGGTGCCTTTTATCAGTTACTATTCTCTAGGCGTGATTCAAGACGAAGCACGTCGGCTGGTGCAGAAAGGGGTTGTAAGCAGACAGCAGCCCATTTATACCTTGTGCCAGTACATTCCAGCCAGAGAATGGGTTTGTATTGAGTGTGAGTTAGAAAAATGCGACTTTTTGCTGCGAGACCGCATTGCCGACTTAATTGGTCGTGAGGAATGGGAAAACGACTAATTAATCTGAACGTTCGGTTTTTGGGTTGGGCTTAAGATTAAGTCACCATAGATTTGACAACCAAGGTGGGTTGCACAGACTGCTAGTCTGAAAAATCTCTGCTTACAACCGCTTACTCCCAATCCCACGATTAATTGAATTGTCATTCCCTGTAAACTCAAGTCTTGGCTAAAAACTTTAAAGCTTCCAAATTAGTAAAACTTACATAATACGGATTTATTACACCCGTGAGTCCCTATTCAACCCTGTTGTATTGGGGATATATCAAAATGATTTTTAGCGCTTAACTGCGTTGGTCTCATAAGACATAATGTTTTGTTCAGTTAATGTGAGAAGGAACTATAAAAATTCATAGCTTGAGCCTTTTTTTAATTTCTGGAGCAGGGAAACGCAGCAACACCTGCTCCTTTTTGATTTTGATAAGCGGCTCAAAATTGTTCTAAGTACTGATTCACATCCTCTATAATTCGGGTGAGTTCAGCTTCTGTAGTTAGTTTAATGGTCGCATCGCGCACGGTAATTAAAACTTTAGCAGCAAAAGGTGTTGCCCAGATATTTGGGTTACAAAAAATTTCCAGAAATACTTCTCCTGTGTATCTATACTCTACAGGACGTTGAGGAGTTGGTTTGGCGCCTCCACCACTTTTTGCCGTCGAAACAGCTTTGAGACTCATTATCAATTGGTCGAGTGCAGCTTTCAAGTCGCGTCCAGCAGACTCAGAAAAGCTAAAAGATATAGAACCTTCGCCCAAGTTTAATGTTAAGTGAGTACTAGACATAATTTTATTATCGTCATTTATTGACAGTTGTTTATCTTACCTCGATTTCTTAGTCAGTTACTACTGGTTGATGTCATTAATTTTGAGAGGTTGTGGCACAAAGTCCCAGATGTGCATTGCATATAGTTTCTTTACCACAGAGACACAGAGTACACGGAGAGAGGAGAGTAAGAGAATATCAACTAGCCAAAACTATGGCATAAAGTACTACTTAATATTTATTCCTGAAGAAATAAAATTTCTAAAAATATTACTGATATTAATGCAATAAGTAATCAATTATTCTACGAGATTAAAAATAGATATTTTTTTTAATTTGGGTACTCTTAATTAAGTTTATATTGAGATAATAATTTGATAAAAACTTGCAATAAACTCAAGTATAATATAAGGACTAAAGAAATATCTAAGCTATAGTATGTAAGGATTTGCAACATTTATTTTGTGCTATTTGTTCTACAGTATAAATAGAGGCATGGATGTAAAATATACTGTATGAATTATGATAATCGTGATGTCGTTAGAAGAGTTTTACTTATCACGCTGCTGTTGAATATTCTTGTGATGGTGCTAAAAGCTTTTGTTGGAACTTTGACGGGTTCCCTGAGCTTGCTTGCGGATGCGCTGCACAGTGTTACCGATAGTGCCAATAATGTACTAGGATTGATTACCAGTCGCTTTTCTTCTCCTTATCCCGACCGTGAACATCCTTATGGACATCAGAAATTTGAAGCTGTGGGAGCATTGGGAATTGCTGCTTTTTTGGGAATTGCCTGTTTTGAAATAATTCAAGGCGCCGTCGAAAAAATAATCAACGGTGACAAACCAGTAAAAATTACTCCTTCAGAACTATGGATATTACTAGTGGTATTGGGTGTAAATATCTTTGTAGCATTTTATGAACGTCGCGTAGGTAGGCGGGTAAAAAGTAACATATTGATTGCTGACGCAACCCACACAATGAGCGATATTTGGGTAACGATAACAGTTATCGCAGGATTGATTGGTGTGTGGTTAGGATATCAATGGTTAGATATAGTCTTATCCTTCCCTGTGGCACTACTAGTATTTTGGAGTGGGTGGACAGTATTAAAAGAAAATTTACCGTGGCTTGTAGATGAAATGGCAGTTGCTCCCGAAGTCATTCACTCGCTCGCACTCTCAGTCCCTGGAGTTGTCAACTGTCATAATATTGCCTCACGTGGAGTTATTGGGCGCCAAGTATTTATAGAAATGCATTTAATAGTAGATGCTTCTGACGTAGAAACATCTCACCGCATCACTGAACAAGTAGAAAAATTCCTAGAAGAGAGATTTTCTCCCGCCAGAGTTATGATACATGTAGAACCACCCAGCTATCTATCTAACCAAATTAGTTACTAAAAATCTTTCGGCAGTAGTATTCACAATCTCTTTAAAACTGTAAGACATCGAAATATGTTATTAATGTTTCGTAGCAAATAGCCAGAGTTTTTACCCCAAGTATTTGAACGTTATCAACAAGATAATTCTAGTAGCAGGCGCCAGGGTTTAGGTTTAGGGCTGGCAATTTCAAGTCATATCATCGAATTACATGGTGGTACAATTACTGCCACAAGTCTAGGTGAAGGACAGGGAAGTACTTTTACAATTCTATTCCCTTTTAATAATGATCCCCACCTTAATAAGGAGGGAACAATAATTCAAAGTCTCTTATAAAAAAGTCTCTTATAAAAACAGAGGAAAAAGTAAATTCTTAGCCCCCCTTATCAAGGGGGGTTGGGAGGATTAATTCTAATTTTGTGTATTTTGTAACAATTTACTTCTCAGCTAAATCACGGAAACTAAAAAATACATAAAATTTTATTCCGTGATAATTCCGAAGCAAAAAGCTACTAAATTTTTTTACAATTTAATAAATCTCACGATTTACACACATTATTAAGAGTCCAGATACTTGATTGAGGCACTTATCAAGTATGTGGACTTTTCACTATCTATATATAGACGAAATATTGGAAATTAAAAGGCGCCTATTCCCACTCGATAGTTCCAGGTGGTTTAGAGGTAATGTCATAGACAACACGGTTAACACCTTTAACTTCGTTAACTATACGATTAGAAATTACTTCCAAAACGTCATAAGGTACGCGCGCCCAATCTGCTGTCATTCCATCTTCGCTAGTAACAATTCGCAGAACAATCGGGTACGCATAAGTACGTTGGTCACCCATTACACCAACACTTTTTATTGGTAGTAATACAGCAAAAGCTTGCCAGCAATCATGATACAAACCATTTTGGTTAATTTCTTGCCGTACAATTAAGTCAGCATCGCGTAATATATTCAACCTCTCAGCAGTAACTTCGCCTAAAATACGAATTGCCAAACCGGGTCCTGGAAAAGGATGACGTTGAACTATTTCTTCTGGTAAACCAATTGAACGTCCGACTTTGCGTACTTCGTCTTTAAAAAGCTTACGAAGCGGTTCAATCAGTTTAAATCGTAGGTCTTTGGGCAACCCACCAACGTTATGATGACTTTTAATTTTTACTGCTACCCGTTCACCTGTTTGTGGGTCTACGTTAGTATCAGCAGATTCGATAACATCAGGATATAGCGTTCCCTGTGCTAAATAATCGAATGGCCCTAAACGTCTTGATTCTTCCTCGAACACTCTAATGAACTCGTGTCCGATAATACGCCGTTTTTCTTCTGGGTCAGTAATACCATCAAGCGCAGTCAAGAAGCGTTCCCGTGCGTTGACATACTCTACAGGTATATGAAACTCATCTTTGAACAATTTTACTAATCGTTCTGGCTCCAACTTCCGCATAAAGCCTTGGTCAATAAACATACATGTAAGCTGTTCACCAATAGCTTTATAGAGTAAAAATGCGAGTGTCGAAGAGTCAACTCCTCCAGATAAAGCAAGTAAAACACGCTTATTGCCAACACGCGCACGAATTTCGCGTACTGCTTCTTCTACAAATGCGTCAGTCGTCCAAGTTGGTTCGCACTCACAAATGTCGTAAACGAAATTACGAATTAATGCTCCTCCACCATGTGAGTGAACGACTTCTGGGTGAAATTGTACCCCATAAAGTTTATAAGCATGATTCGCTATGGCAGCGCAGGGTGTGTTATCGGTATGTGCCAATAACTCAAAACCCGATGGCATGGTGGTTACAGAGTCACCGTGACTCATCCACATTGTCGTACCAGTTTCAACGTTTGCGAGTAGGTCTGTTGCGTCATCTACATACAATGAGGCTTTTCCATATTCACCTCTAGTCGCACGCGATACTTCTCCCCCCAACTGCTGCACCATTAACTGCATACCGTAGCAAACACCCATAATGGGTATGCCTAGGTTCCAAATTTCTGGGTCACAATGTGGGGCGCCTGTATCATAAACTGAACTTGGACCACCCGAAAGAATAATTCCTTTAGGATTTAGTTGACGAATTTGCTCTGCTGTGGTGCGATAGGAAAGGACTTCGGAATATACTTGAGTCTCGCGAACTCGACGAGCTATCAGTTCAGAGTACTGAGAGCCAAAGTCGAGGATAACTATAATTTGGCGAGTAATAAGTCTCAAAGACTGCTTTTCCTGAGACACTTGTTCTGTTAGTAGAGTCACCGCTGTATTCATGATGAATGGGAGTGTAAATGTTACGCGAAGGATGAGTGAGGAAGGCGCCACCGTAAGTAAAACGGACAAATATGTCGGATAATCGACACGTAATACGAAACTTTCACAGACACTTAAATTAAACTACGTCTGCCTCGTGACTATAATTGGGAATGGCGTTAAAAACAAAAATCTACCCTAGAGTGGATACGATAAATCACTATTTATTCTGATATTTATGATTATTCATAATAAGTTAACATAAATTTGCGATTGGGTAACAAAGAGTTAGACTTTTTACAATATCTTGATGCGGATGCTTTTGTTACATTGTAAATTTAATTGCTTTGCCTGTACTGAGATAACTATAAACCTTTTTGAATCGCCGACTGCATTAATTACACACCAACATCTGACAAACGAGTTTCCATAACAGACCAAGATAAATTTTGCTCGATATAACGAGGAGCTTCGGGATTATAAGGGCTAGCGACTATATCGATACTTAGTATATTAGCATCATCTGGTAAAACTGGGACATCGGGGTCAGAAGGTGTTCCACGCACCAACGAACTAGAAAATCCTTTAAAAACAGTAATCTCGTCTTCTTCTCCATCTACAAGCGCAGTTATGACTAAAACTTGTTTCGGACGTTTAATCGTATAACTTTCCAGTCTTTTCTCAACTGAGTTCATAATACTTATTTGCATAACCTGGGTTTGAACCCAGGTTTCGTTTTATTGTTCGGTGGCTGACCGTCCTTGCTTGCCAAGTCTGACAATTACGAAATAACTTAGGTAAATAACATAAATTATCAAACCCAAAATACCAAGTATTCCTAAGAAGGGTACTTTTGTATTGCCGTGGAAAATATCTTTAAATGCTAAAGGCGCCTCTAACCACAGTTGACAAGTGCTAGTCTTGATAGCGGTATCAGAAAACCCACAACCTAGTGCAGGAGTTAATGCGATAACACCTAGAATACAGTAAAAGGTGGTTGCCCATCGCCACGAGGTAAAAATTAACTTTAAGGCGCCAGACTGATATTCAATTTCATCATTCAAGTCTACCCAAAACCATAACGAAATTGGAACCAGAATCCGCGCAAGTAAGCCAGAAAGAAAAGCAACCGGATACTGAGCAATCATTAAATAAAGCGTAATAGCTAACAAACTAGCCACTCGCCAGTAAATCATCAACAAATGCTGTATTGGTTGAGCTTTTTGCACAAACGCCCAAATTAGCAAGATTAAAGGAATAACTACGGTAAATAATATAGCTAATCGATAATCAAGCCAAACGAGTCCACGATACCAAGCTTCATTTCCCATAATTAATCAATTTTAAATAATATATACAGCTAAGAAACCTGGTTTCTGGGTTTCTAAACGTGTAACAAATGACACATGATAGCATTAATAAATAAAAAGACAAGCAAAGTTAAGATTTAGGAATACTTATCTTGCACAGGTGGGTGCAAGACTTGCTCAAAAATCTTAGTTGCTTGCCTGACTTTAGACGCGCTCTAACTGGATTATTCTTCGTATACTCTGCACTCAGCAGCTTCTGGGTTATCGTCGCAGTATTGTTCTAAAGAGCTTTTTGGTTTTTCTTGACGTTGGTGTGAAGCTTCAGCTTGAAGTTCTTCAACAGCGTCCCAAGCAGCAGCGCACTCAGACGACTCACCACCAGTGGCGTCACAAACAGCGCGAGCTTGTTCGAGTTCTTGTTGGATTCTTTCTTGGATACTCATTGGTATTACCTTAAATGATTGTCAAACAGATTATTTCTGATTGTACCAGTATGGTTTTGATGGAAAAAACACATTCTAGGTTGATGTAAACACCATTTTAGCAAGTGGACGCTACGTCTGGGTATATATTCCTATACTTTACATCTCAATACTATCAATACACAATAACTCGTACCGATTCTGGATATCCTTATTGATTTTTTAAGATTTAGGCGAATAATTTTTACTGTAAAACCCGAATATACAATTACGGTTAGTCTAAGATTAGGTATAACACCACGCGCGCTTAATGCCTCACACAAACTCATGGCACGAATGCAATGGGCGAATGCCCTATCAACCCGTCCTTCATTAGAAGCTGCTGTTAACGAAGTAGTAGAGAAAGCCACTTCGCAGTTAACGCACGAACCTCATTTGGGACTGGTATTTATTTCCAGTGCCTTTACAAGTGAGTATTCAAGGTTATTACCGTTGTTGGCTCTAAAGCTTTCTGTACCTGTGTTAGTTGGTTGTAGTGGTGGTGGCATAGTTGGTACAAATGCTCAAAATAAAACACAGGAACTCGAAGCGGAACCCGCGCTCGCATTGACTTTAGCCTACTTACCAGATGTTAATGTCCAGGCATTTCATATTAGCCTAGATGAATTACCCGATTTAGATAGTTCGCCAGATGCTTGGGTTGATTTTATTGGTGTACCCGCAAACCCAGTCCCAAAATTTATTTTGTTTTCCGGAACATTCTCAACGGGTGTTAATGATTTACTTCAAGGACTAGATTTTGCTTATCCTGGTTCGGTGACATTAGGTGGTCAAGCGAGTGGTAGTGGTGGGTTTGGCAGCCGAGTTGCTTTGTTTTACAACGGCAAAATGCACCGTGATGGTTTGGTAGGTGTAGCTTTGAGTGGCAATATTGTTTTAGATACAATAGTCGCTCAAGGATGCCGACCCATTGGTGAACCGCTACAAGTAACCAGAGGTGACCGCAATATTATCCTTGAACTCAACGACAAAGTGCCCCTTGCAGTGTTGCGTGACTTAGTTGCTGACCTTAGCGAAGAAGAAAAAATGCTAGCGCAGAACTGGTTATTTGTGGGAGTCGCAATGGATGAATTTAAACAAAATTTACAGCAAGGCGACTTTTTGATACGTAGCATCCTTGGCGTAGACCCCTCAGCAGGCGCCATCGCGATTGGAGATGTAGTGCGTCCAGGACAGCGCTTACAATTTCATATTCGTGATGCCCAAACCAGTGCCGAAGACCTAGAATTATTTCTACAAAGTTATCAAAAAGACCATTTTGGACAAGAAACTCCTGTAGGTGCCTTAATGTTTTCTTGTTTAGGAAGAGGTGAAGGACTATACGGTCAACCTAACTTTGACTCGCACTTATTCCAACGCTACCTCCACAACATACCCTTAAGCGGATTTTTTTGCGGTGGCGAAATTGGTCCCGTTAAAGGCAGAACATTTCTCCACGCTTTCACATCCGTCTTTGGCATATGTCGCCAATTGTAGGTTGGGTGCAAAAACGGAACTCAACATCCCTACAACAACAACGAAATATTATTATCAATCAAGGCCGGATGACCCTCTTTCGTCATCGCAGCATACTTCTGAAAATAACTACTAACCTCTTTCGGAAATTGCGGATAATCAAACACAGCATCACCGTCAGCGATATTAGCCCAAAAATCGCGTAAAGTCGGCGCCAACTCTTCAGCTTTACTTACAGGTAAACTTAAAGGTGGTAACGTTAACAGCCTAACGAGAAAGGAAAAACTACGGTCACCCATCCAAGTGCGTGAATAAGATTGTAAATTAGGAAATTCAGGTACTGACTCAACGCGATACGATAAAACCTGCAACCGACTATTTCCAACTTCGTCCCGTCTATACTCAAATATTCTATAAGGATGTGGATAACTTACCAATGAACCAGTAGTGATATCATATACCCCGTTATCTTCGGCAATATCTTGAACGTGTAAATGCCCAGTAAAAACAAGCTTAACTTGATAACGCCGTAACACCTCTAATAAGTCGCTTGCATTCTCCAGCATATAGCGATTAGCCATTGGGTGGCGCGCTTGATTCGGTAAATGTTCCACCACATTATGATGTATCATTACTAACACAAGCTCATCTTTAGCATCAGCCAACACTTTGTCTAACCACTGTAATTGTTGCGGAACTAGGCGCCCAATAAGATTTCCCTGTTCATCAAAAGCATTAGAATTAAGAGCAACCAACCGCACGCCTGGTAAAACCAAACGAGTATAATATAGTTCGTCGTTCTCGTAACCAAACTTACGGTAATACTTGGGGAAATCCTTAAAAGCAATCGATTGACTATTTGCTCCCAAAACAGGAACGTCATGATTACCAGGAATTACATAAGCTTGAATTGGTAACTTAGCCAAACGTTGCTGCAACCAGTTATGATTATCAGGTTCGCCATGTTGAGTTAAATCACCAGGCAACAAAATAAAATCTAAATCGATTTGCATCAAATGCTCAAGTACGCTTTCAAAAGCGGGAATACTCACCTCAACCAAATGAAACCTACTAGGGTGATCCCAAATAGTATGAGGAAGTGCGATATGCAAATCGCTGACTACAGCAAAACGAAAGTTCGGAATCATTGAACTAAGATTAATCTTAAAGTAACGGTGTAAAAACAGCTAAAAAAATAGTCATTATAAAAAAGTATAACGTTTAACAATATGGCTCGCGTCAGAGTTCGGCAGCACGTCAATCC
This sequence comes from Calothrix sp. PCC 7103, assembly GCF_000331305.1. Taxonomy (GTDB): domain Bacteria; phylum Cyanobacteriota; class Cyanobacteriia; order Cyanobacteriales; family Nostocaceae; genus Dulcicalothrix. The sequence continues at coordinate 6,318,799 of NZ_KB217478.1, forward strand.
GCTATCATACAAGTACCTAGCACCAACAAACCCAATTCAATGGGAACAAATCTACACCAAACTTAATCAACCTTTACACTTAGATATCGGTTGTGCGCGTGGAAGATTTATATTACAAATGGCGCCACTTCAACCCGACTGGAATTTTTTAGGTTTAGAAATTCGCAAACCATTAGTAGAAGATGCGAACATCACACGCTCAGAATTAAACTTAACCAACGTACATTATTTATTTTGCAACGCCAATAATTCACTCAAACCATTATTATCTACACTACCTCCAGGTGTATTACAACGAGTCTCAATTCAATTTCCCGACCCCTGGTTTAAAAATCGTCATGCCAAAAGACGTGTAGTTCAACCTGAACTAGTCACAGAATTAGCCGAGTTTATGGCGCCGTCTGGTATTGTATTTTTACAATCAGATATAGAATTTGTTGCCGAAGAAATGCGCGCACGGTTTCTAGAAAACCCAGCATTTAAAATTCAAGGCACTGGAGAATGGTTAGCAGAAAATCCATTACCTGTACCTACTGAAAGAGAAATTTCGACACAGAGTAAAGGTGAACCAGTTTATAGGGTAGTGTTTGAAAAAATGTAGAGAATGTAGCACAGTCCGAAAAGCCTGTGCAGTGACAAGGTTAATTCTTTTACCACAGAGACACAGAGTTCACAGAGGAAATCCCCCCTTCGTGCCCTTTGCTCATAATTGTTGAAAAATACTAGTATAATTATACTGTAATTTAAACTAATATGGCGTAAGGAAGGTGCCTGAAGATTTCCTAGCCAATATGAGGCAATATTTCTTCTTATAATTAAAGGTATCGTAGTTGGAAGAAAAAAATGCAGACGCAAACTCAGCAAAAATACTATACTCCTGAAGAGTATCTTGCGCGTGAAGAGACTGCGGAATTTAGGAGTGAATATCATGATGGAGAGATTATAGAAATGACCGGGGGATCAATTAACCATAATCGTATAACAGGTAATATATTTGCTTACCTAAAATATCTTTTGCGTGGTCAAAATAAAGAAATATTTACTAGTGATTTACGAGTTTGGGTTGCACGTCATAAGCGTTTTGTATATCCAGATGTATTTCTAATTGATGGAACACCTGCTCTACACGGAAATCGTACTGATACTGTTACTAATCCCAGTTTAGTCGTTGAAGTCTTATCTAAATCAACACAGAATTATGACCATACAGACAAGTTCCGCTATTATCGTTCAATTCCAAGTTTTAAAGAATATATTTTAATTAATCAGTATGAGTACTTGGTAGAACATTACGCAAAAACAGGTAAAGGTGAATGGTTGCTACGGGAATATGAAGCAACCGATGATAAAATTAATATTTCTTCTCTTAATTTAGAAATAACACTAAGTGACATATACGAAGGTGTTAATTTTGATATGGAACGTGAATTTGATGAAGGTACATTGTAGAGACACAATTAATACGGTCTCTACCGGAACGCATTTTTACAAATCATGTATAACTGCTATATTTCCTAACCTTTCCTTAGCAGCTGCACGGACTACACGATTTGCATCTTTAGCTAATATTTCTAAAATTTCACAGGAAATTTTAGGATTTTGTGTAATTGCGTAACTTTCCATCCATGAAGACGAATGCAACTTGTTCTTTAGCAAAGTTATTGGCGCTGCTGGATGTTGAAGAATAAAAGGGAGCAAAGAGTAGGAAATGTTTTTATGATAGTATAAAAGATGTTTTTATGCACGCTCAGGTGCCCGTTCAAGTAAATTTTTTAATGCTACAATTCCATAAAGTTATCTGTTATAATTGTTTGCTGCTATAATTGCTTCTAATGTTTTAATCGAAGTTTTAGGGTTTTTAGCTACAGCTATTTTTACTACTTTACATTCATCTTGTGCTAGTTTTTCCAATACAGTTATGGCTGATTTTTTAACGTCAACAGCACAAACATCTTTACCTTCAAGATTTTCAAACCTAATTTTAACTAGTTGGGTAAAGCTGGCGCCAATACGGTCGCAAATAAGATTAATGATTGTCTGTTCAAATTGGTCAAGATTTTTCTTAGAGAGTAATGATAGGTCTTTTTCTAAACCAAATATATTACCATTGTCTTCTACACCAATGATAAGAGTTGCTCCATCGCAATTGAGAAATGCTGCAATTGTTTTGAGAACACTCAGTCTTAGGTCTTCGTTTTTCCGCTCTTGCCGAACATCCCATTGCAGGGTACTTTTATATTCAAGGGTAGGGCTTTCTGGTAACTTGATTAATTCTCCTATTGGTCGAAAATCACCTATCTTACGGAAAGTAGTCAGAAAACGTCGTAGTTTCCTTTCGTCTATTTGCTTTTCTAAAAGCTCTTGACTATCGGCAGCGTCAATTACGTTCCTATTAATAACCGCTATATACTGTCCCCAATAATTGTTTTCTAAATCTTCCCGATTTTCTTCAATCCACTGTTCGTTTTGAACATTTCCCCAACGATTAAAATATACTATCGCTTCTTGAATGGATTGGTGTAACGCCTCAAACACATTTCCTGGCATATTTTTAGACATGTAATCCCAGGCGCCCATTTTTAAGGCATTCCTACAATCTGTAACAGTATCGTTAGATGTTAATATAATGACAACTGAAGAAATATTTAGCTGTTTTACTCGCTCAACAATAGTAAAACCACTATCATCTTCCTCCATTCGCATATCGGAAATTAAAACATCAAACGATTGGTTTAGCTTTTAAGTCGCTTCAGCAACACTAGAAGCTGTTTCAATATTCTTGTAACCAAAGCTTTCCAACCGTTTTTTTAATTGCTCCATGTACTCAGGATTATCTTCGACTAGAAGCAAATGGATATTTTCAGTTTGCATTTGTTTATTTAATGCACCTTGTATTATTTCATAATCAAATATACATCATTATTGATTAATTACTACATCGCTTTATGTTTATTAATGAGCAACTATAGGATGAGTATCGTTCTTATACGGTATGAATATTTCAAATTTCACTCCATTTTTTCCACTTTCACGGATGTAGGCATTCATCTTTGCCAAAGTCTTGCGAATAATAAAAAGACCTAAGCCACTACCTTTGCCTCTAGGAGAAGTTGTTTTCAAAGGTTGAAATATCCAATCTTTTTTGTCGTCCGGTACACCCTTTGCAGAAGAAAGATTAGCTAGAAGTTAAATAACATCTTGTGGAGCGGGCATCCTTGCCCGCCTCTTACAGCACATTGCGTGTTCATGGGATACACGTAGAGACGCGATTAATCGCGTCTCTACAAGGTTTCGGACATTATGCATGTACCTCATATACCTGAAATTTGCTGTAATTAGTAAACAATATTGAATAACAGGCAGGGATGCCTGTTATTCAATATTGTTCCACAAGATTAATCACTCAGGAACTAGAGGCAAAACTACAGTAAAAGTAGTACCTATGTCTACCTGACTTGAAACTGATATTTTACCACCATGAGCATCAACGCATTTCTTGACAATTGATAATCCTAACCCTGTACCTGGTATGGCGCCAACATTTTCTGCGCGGTGGAAAGGATGAAAAAGTTTAGGCAAATCTTCGTGTGGTATACCAATACCAGAGTCTTGGATTTTAAAAGTTACTTGGTGTATATCGCTAAATAACTCAAAACGAATATCTCCATCTTTGTGCGAATACTTAATCGCGTTATTTAGTAAATTGCCTAAAATATGTCTCAGCAAAGTTTCATCCCATAACCCGGTATTGTAGGCACCACTACTTTCATATATAACATTAAGGTGTTTTTCACTGATGGTTAGATGTGCTTCTGAGATGAGTTGATGGCAAAATGTTTCTAAATTAATTTCGTCTAATTCACAATGAACTTTTCCAGCATCAGCTTTACCGATAAATGACGCTTCGTCTAATAGCTGCGCCATATTTTTAATGGCAGAACGTATTAACTGAAAGTGTAAGTGCTTTTTCTCTGGTGATAATCTAGCTTCGTTGTTCTGTAATAATCCTGCGGCAAGTAAGATTGTATTAAGTGGATTGCGAATGTCATGAGATAGCATTGAGACAAATTCGCTTTTGAACTCGTTGATTTCTTGTTTTTTAATTAATTCCGCAGTATATTCTTCTACACGCATTTCTAACGTGTGGTTAACTGTACGTAAATTTTCTAGCGCATGTTTCCGCTCGATAGCATACCTCAAAGAACGTAACAACATGGCGCCGTTTATTTGACGCTTAACTAAATAATCTTGTGCGCCTTGTCGCACTGCTTCTAAAGCTAATTCTTCATCGTTAGTATTAGTTAACACAACAATTGGTAAACTTGGCGCTAAATTAATCAAAGGTGGGAGCGAAGCAAGTCCATCGCTATCGGGAAGCGTTAAATCGAGTAAAACTACATCAAATGGACATTTAATATCAGTAATTTGACATTGGCTTAACTCGCGTAGCCCATCTCCCAAACGTTTTACATGTAATAACGAAAACTCCGAAGATTTATGTGTGGCGCCAGTCAGCAACTCTTGTAACAACCTAGCTTCAGCCAAGTTGTCTTCAATTAACAAGATTTTGACCAAGCTTTCAATCATAAGAAGGGAAGAACTCCGTAGAGACGCGATGAACCGGAGCGTCTCTACATTTTGTGCCTTGTATTTTTTTATTCAATGGGCAAAGTCACCACAGACAGCCAAAAATCCTCAATTATTTTGACAATTTGAAAAAGTTGGCTGAGATTGCGAGATTTAGTAATGTAGCAATTTACGTGTAAATCGTAGCTGTGATAAATATCCTCCTCATTACTAGATGTCGTCAGTACTATCACAGGTATACGACGTAATTTGGGGTCAGTCTTAATCTCCGCTAGTACCTCACGTCCATCTTTTCTAGGCAAATTCAAGTCAAGCAATATTAAATCTGGACGTAGTGCATCTTTATACTCCCCTTCTTGATTTAAATAGGCCATCGCATCGACACCATCACGAGCAATGATGACTTGATGAGGAAGTGCGCTGTTTTTCAATACTTCTTGGATAAGACGAATATCAGCTTTATTGTCCTCGACCAAAAATATTGTTTTGGACTTTACGTCCTCTCCGCTCACTACGATGTCCTCCAACCGGAAGTGTAAAGTAAAAAGTGGCGCCTTCTCCGAGTTTAGACTCAACCCAAATCCGTCCTCGGTGACATTCTATAATTTTTTTGCAAATTGCTAGTCCCATTCCCGTACCTGGATACTCATCGCGCGTATGGAGACGCTGAAAAATTACAAAGATACGTTCGCTGAATTTCGGGTCAATCCCAATACCGTTATCATACACCGAGAATAACCACTCGTCTTCGAGTCGAGTTGTACCAATGTGAATTTTGGGTGTTTTATCACTGTGGAATTTAATGGCATTACCAACTAAATTCTGGAACAACTGCATTAACTGGGTGCGGTCTGCCATAACCGTCGGCAAATCATCATGCGTAATTATTGCCTTGGTTTCTGCTGTGCGCTGACGTAAATGTGTTAACGCACGTTCTAATGACGTATTTGCATCAGTTAGTTCAAATTCAACTGCTTGTACATCAACTTTAGAATATGCCAATACATCATCGATTAAGGTTTGCATCAAGCTAACACCTTCGACGGCATAATTAATAAACTCAGTTGCATCCTCATCAAGTTCATTACTATAGCGCATCTCTAACAACTGCACATAATTTGCCACTTGATTTAACGGTTCTTGCAAATCGTGCGAAGCTACATAAGCAAACTTTTTCAACTCAGCGTTAGATAGTTCCAAGTCACGCGCAAGTTGAGCTAATTCATCAGCTTGGCGCAATACAATATTAACAATCCCTTTGCGTAATTCTAACGCTGCTTTTACCTCAACCAACTGCCAAGGTAACGAAGTCAACCGTACCGTTTGTTTCCACAGTTCAAACGATTTACGTGGACGTAAACCTCCTTCTGCTTGATTATATTCAAACGCATTATTTGGGTCACCACCCCAATTTACAGTTTGTATAACTTCTGGACGGAACCACAGCACATAATTACGTTTAGAAATAGGAATCGCAAGTAACCCACTAGCAACGTTTTTATATTTTTCTGCATCTGGATAATGCTGTGGTAGTGAGTTCGTGTAAAATACTTCTTCATCGACATTCGCTTGCAGCCATTGAACAAGATAACTTAAATCTTCTTCTTTGGGAGTTTCACCAATTAATGTGTATTTACCACCAAAATAAACTGCTGCTCCCTGTGAAGCAGCTAAATCTAGTAAATTAGGTTGATGCTGCACCAAACCGTCAACAAAATTTTCTGCTTGCGACATATATTCAACCAGTTTAGTTTGAATATTTGTCAGCTTCATTCGATAATCATAATCTTGAGTTTCTTCGCGCGCTGATATTTCTGAAAATATTACCCTTCCCAAAAACTCGCAAGCTTTACGCAATTCGTAAGAAACATATTTTGGTGTTTGATGGTGACATGCGATAAGTCCCCATAACTGACCGTCTTTAATCAAAGATATAGTCAGTGAGGCGCCGACACCCATATTATGTAGATATTCAATATGGCACTTTGAAGCACTTCTCAATACCGAATTAGTCAAATTTGCGCGTGACTCGGTAATTGGATTAATTGCAGGTACAACATCGACTGGTTCAGCGTGAGTATCTGGTATCAACCGAATCCAATTTGAAGCAAATAATTTACGCGCTGCTTTAGGAATATCAGACTCAGGATAATGTAATCCTAAATATGACTCCAAATGACTAAGCTTTTCTTCCCCAATTACAATACCATGTCCATCATGGTCAAATTTATACAGCATTACTCGGTCAAATTCAGTAATCTTTCTAACTTCCTGCACTATTATTTGGCAAAAATCACGGAGATTAGTAGTTGACTCAAGTCGGTTGATGGAAGTGCGTGCTAAATGGTAAAAGCTTAAGAACGGAATATTTTCGTGTGCGAACGTCGGTTCTAACTCTAAAACCAGAAAACCATCATTCGTGCGATGAAAAACAGCGTCAAACACAGCATAATCATCACCTCTTTTCCGTACCCATATTTTCGTTGGGTTCAGATAATCAAGACTTTCTGCTGTTAAACCAGCTTGAATTTGCTCAACTTGGAAAGGGTCAAGTAAATCAAAAAGCGTTCCCTCTAACAAATCTGACTCAGTTACGCCAAAGTGAGTATACACATTACTACTCACTTGCAATATGCTTAATTCAGGCTCTTTTAAAACAATCAGCACACCATGCGGCTGAATTTGAGTATTGAAATGAATTGGCGCCTCTCTCAATTGCGTCAAATTGACATTTTGTAAACTTGCATCATTAATCATTATAGTCCCCTATATTATTTACCAGAGATACTTGTATAAAATATCTATTGCTGAAACTGAACACTGACTAACTTCGAGTTGTCCAGACGCAAGATACAAATTAATCTTATTTTTATTTTCTAGCTTTAAGATTTTAACAACAAGTAAATTCACTGATGAATAATAAATGTAAAATGTACTAATATACCTAATCTCGCTTTTGTTAAGTAATAAATATATATGTGTAGAAAAAATAAGAAGTGATAACAATACTACAAGGAATAAAATTAAATCCCCCCAACCCCCCCTTAACAAGCTACTGTGTACACACAAGTCTCTAAAAGTTACTTTTCTTCTCTTTACTTTGCGGTTAATTTTTTAACGAACCGCTAAGGACGCAAAGAACGCAAAGAGAAAGGCCACTGAACTGTTACTAAAAAAGAAATCTTTGTTTGTAATAAATAACTGTTGTATCTGTTGCAAACCTCTCTTCTCTGTGTCTCTGTGGTAACAATAATTACTGACTACACAGGCAGGATGTCTGTGCTACAAGAATGTTAAATCCAAGAATTAAACCACATTCGTAATTTGTATGCTTCTGATGTAATTGGTAAACCAAGATATATTGGCAGCCAGAATATAAAAGCTCCGATAATTAAAAATGTTATAGTAACACCTACCGCGCGCAGGGTAGCTATATAACTGCGAAGCAATTGGTCTACAACCCAAGCTATTGACATAAAAGCAAACACTACTCCCGTCATATAGTGGTAGATAAATAAACACCGTGTTACCTTAACCCACGGCATTAAATTAACTAGATAATTTACTACTAAGTACATAGCAATCCAAGTATTAGTAGTTAGTTGTGGTACCACTAAACGCTTCTGCTGTAACGAAGGCGCCACCAATTTCCAAACAAGCATTCCAAATAAAAGTATAATTGCCGCTAACCCAAACCACCACAAAAACGGATTCCCCATTGCGTGAACATCATAAATAACTTTGCCTGCACCTTGTGGTAACGGTGGGCCAAATACAGGTAAAGGGTCTTGAAAACTTTGGGTAGTTTGATAATAATAAGCCATCGGTCGCGTCATCAGGGGCCACTTATACCAAGCTGCACAGTAAGGATGAACATTTGTGTTGTTGCCACCCATTCGTTCATGGAACCCAAAGATTTGTTTGTGAACCTCAATAAAGTTGTATTTGGTATCAAGTAACAAGTGAGGAATCCAAATGATGCTGTAAACGATGACGGGAATAATTCCCAAATATACGGCAACGTGAGAAATATTCAACTGCGTAATTGTTTGAGACGGAGATATTTGCAGGGCTTTTACCCGATATTTAGTTGTAACCTGACTACCAAAGGCTTCATGGCTTAATTTCTCTTCATATTGCTCAGTTATCTCGCTTTCGCTTGTTTTAGAGCGTAATATCTGAAATCCCCAAGCGATAACCCACATAGTATAGACGCCCAAAAGATACCATAAACCATTCCATTTAGTTGCTATTGAGGCGCCAAAAGCAATACCTGCCACAGCTAAATATAGTAAACGTTCAGGGGGGCGCCTAGTATTTTTCTTATTAAGTGCTAAAAGCAACAAAAACTGACCAAGTAAACCGCAGATAACTATATATTGATTAATCAAAGCGTAACGCGCTTCGACAATAAAAATACCGTCCAATGCGGTAAATAACCCAGCAATTAAACCAAAACTGCGATGGTGACTAAGTTGATAAGCGATACCAGCAACGAGTAACGGAATAAACGAACCAGTAAAAGCATTCATCCAACGGTAAGCAAGGGGAGACATTAACGACCCCGCTAAACCATTAACTTCACTTTGCCACCAAGGTACATGTTTACCAATCCAAATACCCAAAGCAATAACTAACTTACCAAATGGTGGATGACCATCGAAGAACGGCACACCTGTTAGATAATTATTACCAAACTTCGCGTAGTAAACCTCATCAAATACAAGCGTATTGAATCTTCCCAGTCCCCAAAATCGTAAAGCAAGTGATAGTATCAATATACTCACCAAGCCTATTTGAAACCATTTTTTACTCATAAGTTAGTTATGGTGTCACACTATTAACTCGTATCGATGTGTGACGCTACAAGTTTATTGGCTTCGATGTAGGATTGTTATGGCGTCACACACCCTACTTTTCATTTTCTACTTTAGCGATTTCGAGCATTGTTTTTAAAACTGAATCAGGATTTAAGCTAATTGTGTCAATTCCTTCTTCGACTAAAAACTTGGCAAACTCTGGATAATCTGAAGGCGCCTGTCCACAAATACCGATTTTGCGATTTTTGCGTTTTGCAGCTTGAATTGCCATTTTTACCATTCGTTTAACACCTTCGCTACGTTCGTCAAATAACGCAGCAACCAAAGAAGAATCTCTGTCAATTCCTAACGTTAGCTGTGTTAGGTCATTTGAACCAATCGAGAATCCATCAAAAACTTCGGCAAACTCGGATGCCATGATGACATTATTGGGCAACTCGCACATTACATAAATCTGTAAACCCTTATCACCTTGCTTTAATCCATTTTTCGCCATTTCTTCAATCACCAAACGTCCTTCGGATGGAGTACGGCAGAAGGGAATCATTGGTATCAAATTTACTAAACCCATTTCATCACGAGTAATTTTGAGTGCGCGACATTCTAACGCAAATGCGTCGCGATAACCTGCATCATAATAACGTGCGGCGCCTCGCCATCCGAGCATTGGGTTTTCTTCGTCGGGTTCAAATTGTCTACCACCAAGTAAATTAGCGTATTCGTTACTCTTAAAGTCCGACATCCTGACAATTACAGGTTTCGGATAAAACGCTGCTGCAATAGTCGCGACACCTTGTGTTAGCTTATCAACGAAATACTGCGATTTATCTTCGTACTGTGCTGTCATCTGAGCTATTTTCGCTTTTGCAGCTTCGTCTTTCAAATCGTTGTAGCGTAGCAAAGCCATTGGGTGTGTCTGAATTTGGTTGGCAATAATAAACTCTGTGCGTGCTAACCCCACTCCATCATTAGGAATCATCGATAATTTCAACGCTTCCTGTGGGTTGCCAACGTTCATTAAAATTTTAGTACGAGTACGAGGTAAATTCTCTAAGGGTATTTCTTCGACTTGAAAATCTAGTAATCCGTCGTAAACTCGTCCTTCTTCACCTTCTGCACAAGAAACAGTTACTTCTTGCCCAGTTTTTAATACCTGTGTCCCATTACCGCATCCAACAATTGCAGGAACACCTAACTCACGCGCAATAATTGCTGCATGGCACGTTCTACCCCCAGAGTTGCTAATAATAGCACTTGCACGCTTCATTATTGGTTCCCAGTCAGGGTCAGTTCTATCTGTAACGAGGACTTCCCCTGGTTGAAACTCATTAATTTTATCTGTGTCAACAATTACCCTGACTTTACCCTGATTAATCATTTCCCCAACTGCACGACCTATAACTAGGGGATTATTTTTCTCTAAAAGCTTATAATTCCGCAATACTGCATGGTTTTTCTGTGACTGTACAGTTTCAGGACGTGCTTGCACTATAAATAACTTGTTTGTAATACCGTCTTTTGCCCACTCAATGTCCATTGGACTTGTGGCGCCGTTTACAATTGAGTAATGATCTTCGATTAAACATGCCCACGAAGCTAACTGTAATATTTCGTCATCCGTAAGAGCATATCTGTTTTGGTCTTCAATAGATACTGGAATATTATTAGTTGTTGACCCTTCATAAACCATCTTCAAAGCTTTACTACCCAACTTCTTATCTATAATGGGTCTAAATCCAGCTTTTAATGTTGGTTTAAATACATAATACTCATCGGGATTTACGTTACCTTGCACTACATTTTCACCTAACCCATATGCAGCAGTAATAAGTGCAGCGTTTTCAAAACCTGTCTCAGTATCAATACTAAACATTACCCCCGATGTCGCTAAGTCAGAACGCACCATTTTTTGCACTCCAACAGCAAGGGCAATATCAAAATGATCAAAGTTTTTAGCTTCACGGTAAGATATTGCACGGTCAGTAAATATTGAAGCAAAGCAGCGATGACACGCATTTAAAACCGCTTCAATACCCGTAATATTAAGATATGTATCTTGCTGTCCTGCAAAACTAGCATCGGGTAAATCTTCAGCAGTCGCAGAAGAACGCACTGCAACATCAGTATTTTCATTGTACTGCTCGCAAAGCTTTTGATAGGCGCCTGTAATTGCATCCTCCAAGTCTGCTGGAAAAGGAGTATTCATTAACAAAGCGCGTGCTTCGGAACCGACAAGTTTAAGCTTATTAATATCTTCAACATCAAGGTCATGAAACAACTTGCGAAGCTTCTGTTCTAACTGTGCTGACTGTAGGAAATATCGATAAGCGTATGCAGTGGTAGCAAAACCATTAGGAACATTAACACCTTGAGGTTTGAGTTGTTGAATCATCTCTCCCAACGAGGCATTTTTCCCACCAACAAAGGGAATATCTTTTATACCAACATCTTCAAACCAAAGGATAAAAGCTTGTTCTATGGAGGATTGAGATAAAGTGTTCTTGGTTAATACCATAGCTTGCATACCCCCTAAAATAAACGCTTTAGTTACCAGGGAAAATACCCCCTTACTTCGGGTATATCACATGTAACCGTAAATTGCCCTATCATTTATTTAGGCTTTGTATAAACTGTCTTCTTATCTTGTCTTGTATCTTGTGGAGCGGGCATCCCGAACCTCCTCATACTCATGATTTAAAGCTTTATGATGCATATCTAGCGCTAATTCCAAATCAAGATTAGCTTTTACTCAATCCGGCTGTCGAATAATTTCTTTGCTGATAATTTTGTAGCAAATACTACAGATATTTGATTACTGTAATTCACCCCAGTATAAATATATGCCTGAAATAATTTTGATTTTCCTTTCAGAAGCACGCATAATTTATTGAATGCAAAGTAAGGATAACTCTATTTTAGGCGCCTATCAAAAGCTTTGCTGAAAACGCATAAACCAATCTGTACATACGTTGCTACAATAAGCATAAATACTCATGAATAAGATTTTGCAACACTCCGTATATCCCAATAAGTAGAGCTTGGCAAAATAAATTGTGAAAACACAAACTAAAAAACTTTCTCCCGTTTGTAACTACTTCGTGTCACTCATAACTCATTACTTATTTCTTCCCAACCTAAAATAGCCGAAACTTGATTTGCTAATTCTGTTGGGTTGAAAGGTTTGGCGATAGCGTCTTTTATGCCTTGCTCCGCATAACGGCGCCTATCGGTAGCTTGAATTTTTGCTGTTAACAATATTACTGGTATATTTTTGGTGACAGAATTTGCTTGAAGTTTTTCAAAGGTGGCAATACCATCTATATCGGGCATCATCACATCGAGTAAAATCGCGTCAGGTAGCTCACTCTCAGCTTTGGAGACACATTCCATTCCAGAACCTGCTGTTATTACTTCCCAACCTGCAACAGTTTCTAAGCAAATTTTCGTAACTTCTTGAATATACTCTTCATTATCTACTACTAAAATGCGCTTCATATACACACCATAAACAAATGCCCCTACCCGATTGGAATTGTGAAGTAAAAAGTACTTCCCTCACCCAAGGTACTTTCTACCCAGATGTTTCCATTATGCTGCTGAATTATACTTTTACAAATTGCTAACCCTAAACCTGTGCCATCTTGCCGACGTGCGTCAGAAGCATCAAGCTGTTCAAATCGCTCGAAAATAATTTCTAGTTTATCGGACGGAATACCACGTCCATTATCTCTAACAATAAATAGCACTTCTTTCTCTTGCTGAATAGCTTCTAACCAAACAGTTGTATCAGGTTTCGCAAATTTAATCGCATTACTTAGTAAATTAGTTAGAGTCCTAACAATTCTGTCTGGGTCTACCCACACATTTACAGATAACTTAGTTACCGATAAAACTATTCCTGCTTTTTCAGCAAGAGGTTGAATGACATTAATAGCTTCGGTTATTAAATCAGCAGCGTTACAAGTTTGCTTGGACATTTTCACCCGACCTGACTCGATACGCTCTATATCTAATATGTTATTAATTAATCTAACCAAACGTTCGGTACTATCAGTCGCTATTTGCAGTAAACGCTGACTTTGTTGTGAGTCTGGTTTGAGTAAACCACTTGCTAACATACCCAGCGAACCATGAATTGATGTTAATGGAGTTCGCAGTTCGTGACTGACGACTGATATAAACTCGTTTTTCATCCGTTCGATTTGCTTTCTATCGCTGACATCTTGCAAGTAAACCGTGTAAACTGTTTCATCTCCTAATTTTAATTTAGATATTGAAGCTTCAGCAGGAAACTCTGTACCATCTTTTCGTTTGCCATAAATTTCCTGTCGTTCTCCCATTTTTCTTGACTGGTTTGGAGATATTTCAAAATCCGATACATGGCGCCGATGTACTTTAGTATATCTTTGAGGCAATAGTAAATCGAGAGGTTGACCTAGTACTTCGGATGCTAAATAACCAAATATTCTCTCGGCGCCGGAGTTAAATAAAGTGATACACTGTTGGCTATCAATCGAAATAATCGCATCATCGGCGATGCTAACAATACCTGCAAACAAAGCTTGAGAATTTCGCAGTGCTTCCTGCATTTGTAAACGTCTTTTTAGTTCACACTGTAAACTTTGATTCACTTGAACTAGTTCGTTAGTACGTTCTTGCTCTCGACGTAGTGAAATAATACCATAGGCCAAATCAGCAGTGAATTGTTCAAGTTGCTTAATAAATTCAGTATCAAAAGTATCTGGCTCTCCAAAAATATTGATAATACCAAATGCTTTTTGTTTCGATATCAAAGGTATTGTGACGGCAATATTATTTTCTTCTTTTCTTAGACAGGTTTTAGCACTAGTTACAGCTTTAATCGCGACATCCAATAAATCATTTATTTCTGTATTACCTGAAGAGGCAACTGAAACAATACTAAGTGGTTCTTCGGTTTCGACAAAACCTACCCATACCGATTTATACTTCCCAATAGCAGTAAGTGTATTACATATATCCCGTAATAAATCTACCTCATTTTGCGCGCGTAGTAATAATTTGTTACAAGCCTGCACAGCTTTGAGCATACAATTTATGTGACGTAACTCATATTGTGCGTGGTTACGTCGCAGCTTATTACGTTCTAAACGGTTGAGAATGCGAGTGACTAATTCCGGACCAATAATTGGTTTACTGACAAAATCATCGGCGCCGACGGTAAAAACCTGATTTATAATTCCAGCATCGTTATGAGTTGTCAGAAACAAAATAGGCAAATCGCTCCAGTTGCTATCATTGCGGACTTGTTGACATAGCTCAATTCCACTAATTAGTGGCATTTCTATGTCTAAAATTACTAAATCCGGCTTAAATGTTTGAAGTGTATTGTAAAAATTCTGGGGATTCTCTAGTGGGAAAACCTGTAACCCCCACGGAGCAAGCAGAGTTCCCAAAACTGCTAAAATTTTGGGGTCATCATCTACAACTAAAATTCGAGCAATCGCTCGTTCGTCTTCTACTTCTACTTCTTCTATCACAGATGTTGATAAAGGGGATGGTTCGATACCTTGCTGCAATGCTTTAACTAGATTACCAAATTTAGTTACATTATCAATATCTAAACTTTTAACTTTGAGTACCTTTTCGAGTTGTGCAGCTATTTTAAAATTTATTTTGTGATTAAATTTACAACTATCCTGCGGAGTAAATCTCCCATTTTTCTTGTTTTTTGCGTGTTTCTAGCAAAGTGACTCTTGAAGAAACATACTTTTCATCAAAAGTAGGCATAACTTCCCAGCAATTACGGCAAAACCAGTAAACTTGATTACCACGTACATGCCTTAGCAATACATTAGAACAACAAGGACACTTACTCATATTCAACCTCATCGAAATTGGCAGTATTACAAGGCTTACTCTTGCTTTACTTAAAAAAGTATTTTGAGAATGTGAGGAACTTGTGAGGAATCTTAATACTTGTTACAAAAATTAATTATATAGAATTTAGACGGACGGGTAAGGATACCCATTCCACAATATAAAAATTTCAAATTCTAAGGACAATCAAAGATAAATAGTATACATTTTGGACAGGCAGGGATGCCTGTTCCACAAGATGGGCACAAGAGGGATGATAATGTTATGTAGAGGAACTGCGAGAAAGTGCTGACTGTCTTATTCTTAAAGAAAGATATATACATAGTGGGTGAGAAAGTGTATTTTAGCGTTGTTATTCCAACTTATAATCGTAAACCTATATTAGAAAAATGCCTTCGAGCATTAGAAGCACAGCAACTTAGCTCATCAAGAGTGACAGGATATGAGGTTGTTGTAGTTGATGATGGTTCGACAGATGGAACGTTAGAGTGGTTAAGTTCAAATCAAAGTGAGTTTCCACATGTGCGAAATTTTGAACAAAACCATGCTGGCCCTGCTGCTGCGCGTAATTTGGGAGTTGAGAAAGCGAATGGTGATATAATCATCTTTATAGATAGTGATTTAGTTGTAACCGAAACCTTTTTGCAGTCTCACGGTGATGCTCTTGTGGCTGGGCAAGCTCAACTAGGCAGTGATAAATTTTTTACATACGGCGCCGTCATCAACACAGCTAACTTTGAAAATCCAACTTCGGAACCCTATAAAATAACAGACTTTTCAGCAGCATTCTTTGCCACAGGTAACGTTGCCATACCTAAACACTGGCTAGAAAAAGCAGGATTATTTGATACAGGCTTTCAATTATATGGCTGGGAAGACTTAGAACTTGGAGTTCGGCTCAAAAATCTCGGTCTAAAATTAATCAAATGTCCGCAAGCAGTAGGTTATCATTGGCACCCAGCATTCAACACCGAACAAATCCCTAACTTAATAGATAAAGAAATACAGCGTGGACGCATGGGAGTCTTATTCTATCAAAAGCATCCCACTTGGGAAGTGCGAATGATGATTCAAATGACTTTGCTACATCGTATTTTGTGGGGAACCCTTTCTTTAAACGGTTTTTTGAACGAACGCACAATGCTTCCTGTACTACGTTGGTTAATAAGTATCGGCAAATCGCAGTTAGCATTAGAACTAGCAAGAATTTTCCTAAATTGGTACAACGTTAAAGGAGTTTACCAAGCATACGCGGAAATGAAACCTAATCTCTCATAAAGAAACCGGGCTTCAAGTGAGATTTTGTGTGTGAACTTATAATCTCTCATAAAGAAGCCCGGTTTCTAGGACAAGGTGCAACCGGGTGAAAATACACCGTTTTTTTCATAAAAACCGCCATCAAAGCCCCTGCTAAAATGTGTTAACCTTGTATGGTTCTTTAAATTCCACACATCCTGGAATACGTCGGGTGTTTCCAATTCAGGCTGGAGATACACCAGGATGGAGGTTTAACCCGAATAGGAGAAAAGTAGACATGCCAGTAGTTTCATTGGCTCAGATGATGGAGTCAGGGGTTCACTTTGGGCATCAAACCCGCCGCTGGAACCCTAAAATGGATCCTTATATTTACACTGCTCGTAACGGTGTACATATTATTGATTTGGTGCAAACCGCTCAGTTGATGGATGAAGCATATAACTATATGCGTTCTCAAGCTGAGTCAGGTAAAAAGTTTCTATTTGTAGGAACCAAGCGCCAAGCAGCAGGTATTATAGCTCAAGAAGCAGCTCGATGTGGCTCACACTATATTAACCAACGCTGGTTAGGTGGAATGCTCACAAACTGGGCAACAATTAAAACCCGTGTAGACCGTTTAAAAGACTTGGAACGTCGTGAGGAAAGCGGCGCCCTAGACTTATTGCCGAAAAAAGAAGCTTCAATGCTGCGTCGAGAAATGACGAAGTTACAGAAGTACCTCGGTGGTATCAAAACGATGCGGAAAGTACCCGATGTAGTGGTAATTGTTGACCAACGTCGTGAGTATAATGCTGTTCAGGAATGTCAAAAATTAAGCATACCCATCGTGTCAATGTTAGATACTAACTGCGACCCCGATGTAGTAGATATTCCTATCCCAGCTAACGACGATGCGATTCGTTCGATTAAGTTAATAATCGGCAAACTCGCAGACGCAATCTACGAAGGTCGTCATGGTCAGTTAGAAGCCGAAGAAGAGTTTGAAGACTACGAAGGCGGCGAAGAAGAGTTCGATGATACCGACTACAGCGAATACAAGTCGGAAGAAGAAGAATAAAAAAATGTAGAGACGCGATATATCGCATCTAGGAGACGTGATATATCACCTCTCTACATTATTGATAAAGTGTCAGTAAAGAACGGTATATAGGGATTGAGGCAATATGGCGGAAGTATCTGCAAAACTTGTCCAAGAGCTGCGCCAAAAAACTGGCGCCGGCATGATGGACTGTAAAAAAGCACTAAAAGAAAACGAAGGTGATATTGAAAAAGCCTCCGAATGGTTACGGCAAAAAGGTATCTCCAAAGCTGATAAAGCAGCAGGAAAAGTGACTGCTGAAGGGCTTGTTGAGACTGCTGTTCAACAAGATGGTCGTGTTGGTGTTTTGCTTGAAGTAAACTGCCAAACCGATTTTGTTGCGCGTAATGATGCTTTTAAAGCTCTTGTAAGCAATCTTGCAAAGCAAGCTGTTACCGCAAGTAGCGTAGATGAACTGTTGTCTCAACCTTATATTGAGAATAAAGATTTAACAGTTGCTGAAACTTTAAAGCAACAAGTGGCACAGTTGGGTGAAAACATGCAAGTGCGTCGCTTAGAAAATTTCTCACTGTTGGAAGGAACACAAGGTGTAGTTGAAAGCTACATCCATACAGGTGGAAGAGTTGGTGTTCTAGTTGAATTAGACTGCCAAAATACTGCTGCAAATAACGAAGAATTTAAAACTTTGGCACGCAACATCGCGATGCAAGTTGCAGCATGTCCGAACGTTGAGTATGTCAACGTCGAAGAGATACCCACTGAAATTGCTCAAAAAGAAAAAGAAATTGAAATGGGACGCGATGACCTCGCGAACAAGCCTGATAATATCAAAGAAAAAATTGTTCAGGGACGAATTGACAAGCGTCTCAAAGAAATGACTTTGGTTGACCAGCCTTATATTCGTGACCAAAGCATCACCGTAGAGGAGTTAGTTAAGCAAGCAAGCAACAAACTCGGTGACACCATCGAAGTTAAGCGCTTCGCTCGCTTTATTCTTGGTGAAGGTATCGAGAAACAAGAAATGAGCTTTGCTGATGAAGTCGCAGCACAAATAGGCGCCAAGTAAGAGCGCGTTTATAAACACTTTATATCATGGCAGGTCAAGCTTTGAGCCTGACCTGTTTTTGATTTAACATTCCAAAACTCTATAATCTATAATATCTACATACACAAGTACTAGGGTAACGTTTTTCAAATTTTTTGTAGTTATATAAATATATGGACAGAAAAAGCTTATGGCGAGAGCGATTGAGCGAATCGAGAAAGACATCAAAGCATTAGAAGAGTCCGCAAGTGGAATTGCGAACTCATTACAGGACTCTTACACTAATTATTTTGCCGCGTTAGGTAAAGCAGTACGGCAGCAGTTAATTTTAGCTACCTACCATTTGTGTACCCAAGGATACCCACAAATATTTTTACGGTTGTCTTTGAATCAAAGGCAAAAATTGCAGCAATCAATCCGTAATCTTGGCACACAGACAGCAGAACAGTTGTCCAAGTACACAAAGCCAGGAGCAGAGCCAGCACCCAATGAAGACAATGCATTAGTACTACACGATACCACACAACAAAAACCAGCAGATGTAAAAGAAGCAGATGCTAGAGAAATAGACACTGCGTATGCAACTGACGACAAAGATGAGAGAAAAAATCAGCAAGAAAATTCCTCTGAAGCAATTCCTTTATCGTTTATTGAGTTATTAGCAAGCGAAGGGTCTCCCTTTGATATGGAAGACATGGACATGGAAGACATGGACATAGAGGACATGGAAGACATGGAAGACATGGAAGAATTTGACGACGACGAAGATACCGACGACAGCGAGGAAGAGGAATCGGCGCAATCGCAACCTGAAACAAAATCTGAAGCAAAGAAAACGATTCCTCGATTCTCTAAAATTCCAATATTTCCACTAATAAATCCAGTTCCATTGCGTTTTTCGGATATTAATGCCTCAAACCCAATGGAAATTAACCGATGGGTGCAGAGTCTTGAGATATCTACACAATTTGCACTCAAAAAGCTTTCGCGCGAAGCTAATTTGCTACTGCAAAAATCTGACATTTTACCTAAAAAATTACCCGAACCAGTTATAGAAGCTGCTGCAACGGTATCTGAAGCTGCTGATGTTATGCCAGGGCCACCCAATGTTTTAAGCGTTGTAATAGAAGTAGAAAGTGAAAAAAAAGGTGATTCCAGTCTAACACAAATTATGGCAGTTAACTTACGGTTACCAGAAATTGAATTTGCTGATTCCCAAGTTTCCGTAACCCGTAAGCAACTCCGTATTCTTCATGGCCAGTTACATAAACTACGTCGTGACTACTTAAAAAAACAACGCGAACTAGCAGTTGCACAAGCTGAAGCTGCTTGGCGTGCAAGTTGGTTTGATGATTTATAGAAAAAGAGCGAAATTCAGAAATCGAAATGGCTATTGAGAAACCAGATTGGTTAAGATTACAAAAAGCTTTGGCAATAGAAGCGGAACAAGGCTTCACCGACTTAGTAGGGAGGCAATACCGCTTCAGTGAGTTTTTGTGCTTAACATTTGGTAAATTTCCTGATGGAATACCAAGTGAAGAACGTGACCGTTGGCAGCAACTAGCAGCCGAGTATGCTGATTATCCAAGTCTTGATATAGCCTCACGCCAGAGTTTAGTCGCTCAAACTCGTCGCTACATCCATCAATTCCTTTCTACTGAAGAAGGGGTGGAAGTAGAAAAAATCGCCACTCCAAAAATTGCCACTGCAAAAATCTCAGCATCAGAATCAAAACCAAACTATAAAATTCCAAACACCAAATCTCCTGTCGGTACCGAAATATCACGCCGACTTGCACCAGGACTCAATCAAAAAATTAGCGAATTATCCGAAATTGGTCCACGTCAAGCCGATAAATTAGCTCGGCTTGGTTTATATACTGTGCGCGACTTACTATATTACTTTCCACGTGACCATATCGACTACGCGCGTCAAGTTCGCATCAACGATCTGACAGCCGGAGAAACAGTAACTATAGTGGCAACAATAAAAAGCTGTAGCTGTTTCACAAGTCCAAAAAATAAGAAATTAACAATATTAGAATTACAACTGCGCGACAACACCGGGCGCCTTAAAATTGGTCGTTTTTACGCAGGCGCCCGTTATTCGAGTCGAGCTTGGCAAGAAAGCATCAAGCGTCAATATGCAGTTGGCACAGTAGTAGCAGTATGTGGACTAGTAAAAGCGAGTAAATACGGTAAAACAATAGATAATCCTGAGATTGAAGTATTAGCGCATCCAGGTGATGAAATAGAATCTTTAACAATCGGACGAGTAGTACCAATATATGCCCTTACCGAAGGTGTCGTAGCATCTTTAGTTCGCCAAGCTGTAACAGCGGCAATGCCAGCAGCACAACTAATTAAAGACCCATTACCAAAAGGTTTGCGCGAAAAATATAACTTAATGGAATTAAAAGATGCCATTAACAACATCCATTTTCCTCCTGATAGTGACTCATTAACAGGCGCCCGTCGTCGTTTAGTATTCGATGAATTTTACTATCTCCAATTAGGTTTACTTCAACGTCAGCACAAAGCCAAACAAATTCAAACTAGTGCAGTACTTGTTCCCAAAGGGCAACTCGTAGACGAATTCTATAAGATTTTACCCTTCCAACTCACAGGCGCCCAACAGCGAGTAATTAACGATATACTTGGCGACCTTCAAAAAACAGTACCAATGAATCGGCTAGTACAAGGTGATGTAGGTTCTGGTAAAACAGTAGTAGCCGTAATAGCATTACTAGCAGCAATACAATCAGGATATCAAGGTGCATTAATGGCGCCAACCGAAGTATTAGCAGAACAACACTATCGTAAACTAGTAAGCTGGTTTAACTTACTGCACCTTCCCGTCGAACTACTAACAGGTTCAACAAAAGTATCAAAACGGCGCCAAATCCACGCGCATCTCGAAACCGGAGAACTACCATTACTAGTAGGAACTCACGCCTTAATTCAAGACCCAGTAAACTTTAATCGTCTCGGTCTAGTAGTAATTGACGAGCAACACCGCTTTGGAGTCGAGCAACGCGCCAAACTACAGCAAAAAGGCGCCCAGCCCCATGTATTAACAATGACCGCCACCCCAATTCCCCGTACCTTAGCACTAACAATTCACGGGGACTTAGACGTAAGCCAAATAGACGAATTACCACCAGGACGCCAAGCCATTAAAACCACCGCACTAATGGCAAGTCAGCGAGAAGATGCATATAATTTGATGCGTCGCGAAATAGCTCAAGGGCGCCAAGTATATGTAGTATTACCCTTGGTAGAAGAATCAGAAAAACTCGATTTACGTTCCGCCGTAGAAGAACATCAAAACCTACAAGAAGTTATATTTCCAGACTTTAAAGTTGGGTTACTGCACGGACGCATGAGTTCAGCAGAAAAAGACGAAGCAATTACTAAATTTAGGAATGGAGAAACACAAATATTAGTATCCACCACCGTCGTAGAAGTCGGTGTAGACGTACCTAATGCCACAGTAATGCTCGTTGAAAACGCCGAGAGATTTGGATTATCACAATTACACCAATTACGTGGTCGTGTAGGTAGAGGCGCCGCACAATCATATTGTTTATTAATGAGTAGTTCCAAAAGTGCCGATGCCCAACAAAGATTAAAAGTATTAGAACAATCACAAGACGGCTTTTTCATCTCAGAAATGGATATGCGTTTTCGTGGTCCCGGCGAAGTATTAGGAAGAAAACAATCAGGAGTAGCAGACTTCACCTTAGCAAGCTTAGTAGAAGACGAACAAATATTAATACTCGCACGTAACGCAGCAGAAAAAATCATGGAAATTGATGCTACATTAGACCGTTGGTTTTTAATGAAAGAAGAACTAAAATATCGACACGAACGCCTAATGGGAGGCACCATATTAACATAACAAATTGTAGGTTGGGTGGAAGTAGAATGGATTAAGAAAGAACTAAGGAAGTCATGAAAAACTTAAGACTATTAACTTGGATTGATGTTAGAAGAGTTATTTCTCATAGAACTAACTATGGTACTAATCTACCAGAGGGAGTTGTTAGGATGCGTAGTTTCTCCGACGCTTTAGAAATAGGTCTTGGTAGTGATAAAAGTATAGATAATGCTAAAAGTGCTTTGAAAGAATGGTTTGGGAATGCGTATAAAGAAGACCAATCAATAATTCAGCTTGATTTAGGTAATGAAACTTTATCAGTAGAATTTTTACAAGAAGAGAAGATATATACAAATCATAATATACGTCCATTTTTGCAGGAAGTTGTTTATATTGATGCTAATTTAGCAAAACAAAGTAAATTAAGTTCATTCATAAAGCTGCCGAATTCATTTAGTGAAAAGCCAAACTTATTTGCATTTTACTCATTTAATGATGGTGTCGAAAGAACATTAAATGTAGCTGCTTATATTTTAGCATTATTAGATAGAGCAAAACAGTTAGATGAACCAATAAAAATTTTAGTTATTGATGCTGCCTTAAATGCACCTGGGTTAACTTATTGGAATATACAAGAAAAACAAAAACCATTAATTTCTTACGTTGATTTTCTAGAACTGCTGCATGATTCACCTGTTGATGGCGAACAGGCACTGTTATTTATTGCTAAAGAACTTAATAAATCTTCCAAACAGGAAGGAAAATCAACTGTATATTTTATACCTGCATTTATTGATGATAAACAACTATTAGATATTGACATTTTACCCGAACATATACTTAGTTATCCTAACGAAGGTTGGGAATTAGGCGATTCTATTCATAAATTAGGTAAAGCAGTTGGCGCCGACTATGTATTAATTGACTTAGGGTCTGGTTTGAACAAAATATCTAGCCCCATACTTTTGGATGCGAGATTTCAGCGATTTTTAGTTACAACAATCAACGAACCATCAGTAGCAGGAACAACACTTTGTTTATCACAAATGAAAAAAGTGGCGCCAGCTAAAACAAGCGCTAACGACAATAAATATTATGACCCATCAGTAATTATCAGTATGCTGACACCAGAATTAATAGCATCATCAGCATACGAGGAGGTATTAACGCGATTAAATTCTGCTTATACACAATCAGAACAAGAAAATAATTCCACAATGCTGGAAATAGCAGAAAACTACTTCGTACCTGAGCTACTTTACATTGATAATTGGGAAGAAGCACGTTTAAAACTTGCCTCAACTTCAATCATGGAAATAGCTACAAGTTGGGCAAATAAGCAAGTAGAGTTTAATAAACTTATTCTTGAAAACCTAGACCCAGTTTTGGTTGAAAAACTCCAAGTCCGTGCAAATAGTAAAGGTAGAAGCCTTTTGGAAGAAGTGAAAGTAATTGTCGAGGAAGCTATACAGTATGAAAACACCCCAGTTCCGCAGTAAAGTTTGGAGGACGCGAAAAAAACCTCTTCTAATACCAACTTAAACATTCAGGTAACTCACAAAACGCATATTCCAAATGGATTCTCTTCGATGTTTAGGGTTTTTAGCTTTTAACGATGAATGTAAAATTAACGGACTCATTATCAAAGCATCACCAGCTTCTACATCGCAGCTAACATACTCTTGATTTGCTCTAATATCACGAATTTGACTCGGAGTTAAGATTCCAAGCATATGAAATTTAGGAATTACTCGTAACGCACCATTTTCTGTATCAGCATCATCTAAATGAACTCGTACAGTTATCATATTTTCCATAATTTCAACTGGTGGTTGAACATGGATAACTCCTTATTTTATAGACCAAGGTTCAAAACCAGGTATATTAACTTTTTCTTTAACTGCAATTGTTTTATCTTGATGCCAAGCTACGCTCCAATTTGCTTCACTGGTTTTATCAAAATATATTGCCCGTACCAATTTAAAATTTACATTGAAAAAAGTAGTTAGATTGTCTATAATTTTTGAAGAATAAGCGAAGTCATAAATTACAGGCATTGTTTTGTGTAAGTGCCTAGCTCCATGTAACGAATCAGACTGAATATTTTTTGCGATTTCACGTCTAAAATATTCAATTTCTTGATATGAAATAACATGATTGGCAATTATATATCCTTGGTGCTTTAAAATAATCTATTCCTCCATCTCTAAATTCAAAGCATTAAACTAATTAACGATAAATTAATCTTGCTTAGGCGCCTGTCCACCAAGTACAGCGTCGTATTCTCGTTTATTATCTTCCATTTTACTTGTATAAATTATTTGTGAAAGTCTGAAGCAGTCATAGAAAGTCCAGAACTTAAACCATTAAAATATTTAGCTAAAGATTCTGCTTGAGACTCACTAACTCCCCGTTGACCATTAATTACTTCGTTAACAATATCAAGAGAACCAAGTATTTCTACTAAAGAAGCTGGCGCCACGTCAAACTCATGCATCAGAGATTCCAAAGTTGCCGCAAGTGTAGGTTCATCCATCGGATAATGTTCTTCCTCATAAGTCTCGATAAGAAGAACCAACAATTTAAGAAGCGTTGTTTCAGCCTTCGTTAACTCACCGGACATCATTTCTTCTACTATCGCCAAGGCCTCCTTATACTCATCAAAAGTTGTTATTGGCTTTGGTTGATACTGAATTAAAAGGTCTGTATAAGTTTTTTCATTAGAAGTAGGAGTCATCTTTCCAATTGTCCTTATCGTATTCAGCATGAGTTAGAATATATTTAATATAAATTATTTGTTCTAAATATCTAATATCAACAATTAAACGATAAGTATTACCCTTTATATTAAATACAATAAAGTTGCCAACTGCTTCTGCCTTGGGATACTTTTCCTGAATATCTAATAAGCTATACCATCTAGCCTTAGAGGCAAACTTATACCATTCATTTAGCGCATCTTTAGAATCAGCGTGTTGAATCCAGAATTCGCGCAACTTGACTTTACTAATTACGTGCATCCCTAAAGTAATAAATTATTGATGATTGTAGCATTGATTAAAGTAAAAGAGGAGCTTGTATCAGTATCATAGTTGTAAAATATATGACAATTATTCTTGTAAAGAATAATTAAGAAATCTCTAGTCTCAAATACAAGTTGTTACGACCTTAACTATGCTATTGTCTGCACCGTACCCAAAGTAAGAAGAGTAAAAGCCATCACCTATACCTACTGAAAATGCAATAATATTTGCCCCATTAGCTTCATTTATACTGCTAATGGGTAGAATATAAACTTTGTCATGCTGAACGAAACGTAGTGTAGTGAAGCATCTTAGAGATTCTAGCCTGCGGCAAATGCTCCGCATTACGCTACGCTCAGAATGACATTTCTTACCCGTGTTAAGTATACACATTTATTATAATAAAATCAACCATTTATGCTAAGTTTTATTGATTTTTTTAGTTGCAATTAATATTAAATCTCCATCAGCTATTGCATCAAGTAATTGCCCAGTTGAACCTTCACCACCGTGAATGTATCCTAATACATGAGCAATCTCTTTGAGCTTGTCACCTGTGTGCAGCGCCACTCGTGCATGAAGATTTGTTCTATCTAATTTCTTTCTTCCTGCCATAAACGTTAACCATAATTATCTAAAAGTGGTTTACATAAATTTAAGATACCAGGTATACGTTATGGTTTGGTGTGCCTCGTTTACAATCGTTTACATAACCGAATAACACACATCAAACTCTCTGCAATGAATATTGAACTCTCAGCAAACAACCGAATCCCACCTCAAGTGTGGGTGCAAGCGATTGGACGGGGACTTTATCAACTTGGCTCGGCGGTGTTACTGTTTTACATGCCGATTGTTTTTGTCAACTACGGTAATTTATCAGCTACCGAAGTTGGACTCGCGGTTGGTGGTGGTTCGGTGGCAGGGTTTATTGGGAACCTTTTGGGTGGAGTTCTTACAGATTCTCCTAAATTTGGACGCAAGCGAAGTTTACTTGCATCGTCTACGTTTGCGGTAATTACGTGTACTATCGCGGTGTTTACTTCGACTTTTACTTTACTACTCGTAGCTAATATAGTTTTTGGCTTTAGTACGGGTTTGTACTGGACTGCCGCTGATTCTTCGGTAATGGATGTTACTAATCCTGAACAACGGCAAGGCGCCTTTTCTTTATTAGGTGTAGCAGATAATGTTGGTTTTGCTGCTGGGACGTTAGGTGGTGGAGTGTTACTTAAATTGCTTCATCCCGAAAAGTTACTATTCGCTGCGGGTGGAATTACATTTTTGATATTGCTGCTACTATTCGCTGTGGCAATGAAAGAAACTCGGACATATGCTGAGGGAGAAACTCATAATATCCAAAAAGGTTGGAAAACAGCCTTAACCGACACGCGCTTGATGATTTATCTATTAGTGAATACTTTATTTATCACTTATATTGCTTTAGTGGGTGGTAACTTACCGCTATACTTGGTTAAATTTGGCGGTACACCAGAGACAACTGTCGCTAACTTATTTACCATAGGATACGTTGGGTTAGGCGCCTTGCTTCAAGTACCCGTCGTTAAAGCAATTAGTAAATTCAGCTATTTAACTTCACTCTCTATATCAATGGCAGTTTGGGGTATAGGTTTCGCTTTAGTATGGGTTTTAGGCAACTCCAGTAACATGAGTGAAGTTTTTCAGTTAGGAATATTTGCAGTATTTGCCATTGCCAGCATTATCTATAAACCTACCTCAAGCGCATGGATTTCGGAACTCGCGCCCACATCATTACGAGGCGCCTATACAGCAATAGCCTATCAATGCTGGACAATAGGATACATAATCGGCCCCATCGTCGGTGGTTGGGCAGTAGACCAATCACCCAACATAGCCCAAACTGCATGGTTAGTAATAGCACTAAGTACCCTTTCCGGACTACTTATTCTACAAGTCTTAAACAAACAAAACCCAACCACATCCAAAGAACAAGTCCCAGCAGAAAGCTAATTCTGAGTTTCTTGTCTCTTGTGGAACAGGCATCCCTGCCTGTTCCAAAATCAAGCTAAAATTATTTTGTTAAGCAAGTAATTATGCTCACCGCACTCATTATTTACCTATTGAGAGCGCATTAAAGGAGGGGTTCACCGTGGAACAAGAAATCAATTGTAAAGTACAGTGCGTCAATGGCTGTGCATT
Source organism: Calothrix sp. PCC 7103 (assembly GCF_000331305.1). GTDB lineage: Bacteria > Cyanobacteriota > Cyanobacteriia > Cyanobacteriales > Nostocaceae > Dulcicalothrix. The sequence goes on from NZ_KB217478.1 coordinate 6,346,489, forward strand.
GGGTGATGAAAATTGCCCCAACAAAGAAGTTCGCGAAGCTGCATCCAAATTTATCGAAGATACCTCACTCGATAAAATGATTGAAATTGCAGAAGCTGCGCGACTCAAAAAATTAAGTGAACCACCCAAGTGGATATTACCCGATGATATTTAACTCTGGTCATTATTTATCGTATTGATTTTTACTTTTATAAACCTACACTGTACATTTACGTCAGTTGACATCGAGCGTAAGGTGGGCAGTGCCAGCCCTTTCAACGCGAACTAATGCACTACTAGGACGGCGCCTGTAAGCCGCTCCTGGTATTGATTATTAAGAACGACTTCAAGGTATTCTTGACAGTATTAATAATTGTGGTGCATCAAAATGTTATCTACTGTCTTTGAGCAATTTGTAGAAGAAAGTCCCATAAGTGTGATGGCACGAGTGTTAATGGAGTGTATTTTCATGCCAGAACGCTTGGATAAAATATTTGAGGCACATGCGACTGTTCAATATCAGCAAGATTTATTGTTTTCAAGTCAGGTCGATTTAATGAGTTTGGTCGTATGTGGGATTCATAAGTCAGTCCATGCTGCTTATAGAGCGAAAGCAATAGAAAAAATAGTAAGTACAACCGCATTATATAACAAGCTCTCTGGAATTGAATTAAATGTAAGTCAAGCATTATTACGAGAAACAGCAAGTGATTTAATGTATTTAATTCAAGCAATGGGTGGAGAACAAGCAGATTTATTGACAGGTTATAAACTGAAATTTGTAGATGGTACCTGCCTTGCGGCAACAGACCATAGACTAGATGCAATCCGCGCTTATGCAGCTTCTTCTCTACCAGGTAAAGCAATAGCAATATTAGACCAAGCATCAAAGTTAAGTAACAGATGTTTTATTAGTTGAAGGACGGTCACGCTCAAGAGCGCGCGTCATTTGACCAAATACTGGCTTTAGTTAAACCGAAAGATATTTGGTGTGGAGACCGTAACTTTTGTACAGCAAAGTTCTTATATACAATAATATTGAAAGGAGCGTTTTTTGTAATTCGCCAACATGGTTCATTAGGATTTAAAGAATTAAGTGAATTAAAGTATATAGGAGAAACTGAAACAGGAAAAGTGTTTGAGCAGAAAATAGAAATATCATATGAAGGGGAAATCCTACAACTCAGGCGGGTTTTGGTAAAGCTAAATGTACCGACGCGAGATAAAGAATGGGAAATAGCGATTTTTACTAACTTACCAAGTAGCGATGCAAACGCAGTCGAAGTTGCTGAAATATACCGCAATCGTTGGAAAATAGAAACACTTTTTCAAACTGTCACTGAAAATTTTAACGGCGAAATTCAGACTTTAGCCTACCCCAAAGCTGCATTATTTTCTTTTTCAATGGCATTAGTTGCATACAATATACTTGCGACTTTACGAGGTGCCTTGGGAAGTGTACATGGAGTTAATAAAATTGAAGTTGGCTTATCTGATTTTTATTTGGTAGATGAGATTCAAGGAATATATAGAGGGATGATGATTGCGATACCACCACCAAAGTGGGAAGTGTTTGGTACATATTCTCTTGACCAAATAGCAGAACTTCTACAACGACTTGCAGATGGTGTACATTTGAAACGTTTTTAAAAGCAACGAGAGGTAAGAAAAAAAGCGAGAACCTTTAATAGTTAATAGTAACCATCGCCATGTTTCTACCGCACGACTTTTAGAGACCCACCAAAAAAAGAAATCACAAAGTTAGTTATAAAAGAAAGAATATTTTTTTAACTGCTTACCGCACGTAAAATATTTTCGTGCATATTTTTCATGTCAACAATTTATCAAATATGATGTTTTATCTAAGACAAAGTTATGAATAAAACCGTATTTGATAAGATGTATAAATAAGAAAACATACTTGCCACTTTGAAAGTTCGTATATTTAATATTTTATAAAAAATACCTTATTTTTAAGCAACCAATTACTTAAGCTTTTAGTACTTATGTTACTAGTGCAGCTTGACTAAAATAGTAGTACAGTTGAAAGAGTAAAAAGCGTATGTTTCATAAGGCTTTTCACTTCTGCCATCTGCCCTCTGCCATCTGCCTTGCTACACTAGTTCACTAGTTCGCGTTGAAAGGGCTGGCTATAGTACACCTCTAAATGCACTTGTGTAGGAAAACTGTCTGTGTCGAAGCGAAATGCTTTTTCTCCTTTAGCTTCAATCGCTCGCATTACTAGAGGAATACTTTGATTATCTTGGCTATGAGTGATAATTAAAACAGTCATAATCCTGGCGACCACTATTTATTATTTGTTTGGTAGATCAATTGCTTTTAACCTAAGTATTTCCAAATCATAGTTTTGTCCTTGTTGAGAAAAAGTTTTGGCTTTGACTTTATCATAACCATCAAGTCCATAATAGACTTCTGCTGTAGGTTGTTCACCAATTGCAAGAGCTAGTCCTATACCTTTTAGGTGAGAAGCTCCATTTTTCTTATCTTTTTGCTTCAAATCTGTATTAGTAAGGGTCAAAGAGTTAATTCCCTCAGAGTATGCATTCGCTCCTATGAAGGCACTAGCACCACCTAATATTAATTCGTTTTCGTAAGTATTTTCTAAATAGGATAAGTCATTAATTTGCATCATAAAGCCTCTTTTTTTCAATTAGCTAAGGTTTACGCATTGACTAAGTTGGCAATTTCGGAATTACTGCAAGATGTTGTGGAAACTAAAGCTTCGGCGATTGCATCTGAAATTGGATAATTTAAATCTCGCTCTAACATTCCCCACTCTCCGACAGGGTTAATTTCTAGAAATACATATTCTCCTGATGGTGTTTGAATAAAATCCAATGCTCCAAATGTCAATCCAATTATTGTCATAAAATAGTTTAAACGCATTGAGATTTCAAGGGGTAAATTGTGAGGTTCCCATTCACATATATCTGGGCAGGTATTTGGAGTGGCACGGCGCCAATCTACGGTCATTTTTTCATATTTAGATGCATCAAGAGCACCGACAAAAAGTTTGCCATTGACATAAACTACCCGCAGTTCTCGCTGTTTGGGTATTTGCTCTTGGAAAACCATTGGGCAATAACGCAAAGATTCAGCGTCGAGCAAATCTTTTTCTTTTACAATACTAGTGTAAAGGAACAAAGACGAGCCGGACATGCTGTAAGAAAGAGGAGTTAACAGCTTGGCAACCATCTTCCCTTTTAACTTATGAAAAAACTGCTGCGCTTGTTCTGGTGTGTTGGTAACAATAGTTTCAGGAATAGTAAACCCGACTTCTTGGGCTATTCGTAACTGGTAAAGCTTGTTTTCTGCGGTGTTTATTTTCTGCAAATCATCTACCCAGTGTGCGTGTTTGAGGCTATCCCAGAAACCTTCTAAAGTTGCCAGAGACTCGCGTGTGCAAGCTGCTTCAAATTCGGGAGCTAATTTGTTTAGTTTAGGGCGCCAAATACGGCGCATCCATACTGCTTGTACTTGTTGAGAAGTGATTGAATTATCACTATATTTTAGAGTGTGAGTATTACCAAATTTACTTAAATGTGCGCTTAATTGCACTTCTAGAGGAAATTTATCTGTGTCTAAACGGAATGGTTGGGCGCCTCGGTTTAATATAGCTTGAATAACTCTATCTATAGTAAAGTAATCGCCACTATGAGTAATTAATAAAATAATATATTGTGGATTCATAAAATTTATAATCTTTAATAATCTTGATATTTAAATGGTGTTTGAAAATAACGAATTCTAATTATAATTCCCCCAACCCCCCTTATTAAGCTATCCATTACCCGGATATTTTTCAACATTCGTGAGAGTATTCACTCACAACCTTATAACCCTTATGGCGCCGTTTTTTATTCTCAATAAAAATCTGATCTTAGCAATAAGATGAAGGCAAAATTGTCAAGTATGTTTGACTCTTCAGTCTTCAAGATGCCTTTGTCGCAAGGGTTTTAGGGATTGTTAAGAAAGATGTGACTAATGGAAGCTTATTAAGGGGGTTAAGATATTTATTTTCGCTCTTATTAAAGGGGGGTTAAGGGGGATTTTTTAAAGCTATGATTTGAGACTGTTCAAATTTTCTCTGAAATTTGTAACAACGCAGAGCGCGCGTCGGGAAATGTTTTTCTCTTACTCTATTGAGTCTTTAGGTATTGGTGTTGTAGCAAGCCAATCATCACCATCTGACGGATATTTTTGAGTGACAGCATATTCTTCATGGTCAGACGGGTACTTCTTGGTAACAGGAGGGCGAATCGGTTGACTTTCTTCGTGGTCAGAAGGGAATTTTAAAGTGGTGACAATCCCATCATCTGGGTTTTCAGATGGGAACTTTGTTGTTGGAGCAGCTAATTTTAAACCACCACTTACTTGATCCATTTCTTCTTCAGACAAATCTTCGCAGAATTGTCCTTCAAGGTAGCGTGAGAAGAATGGTAAGACTTTTTCATCTTCATGTGACATAAAATTGCGATGAACTCCTAGAGCTAGATGTTGAGTAACTGCTAGAACTGCTTGAAGAAAAACTTACTGAAACGTTGGAGAAAGTCTCACTTTGATTGTTTTCATCAGATGCTATAGCTACGCTGCAAGCTCCAGCAATAACCCTACCATCGGGTGAGACTATTTTTTTGACTACGACTTCACGACGAATCATTGTTAATATTTGGCTAATATTTGTTTGAGAAAAGTAGTAGTTTGCTATGTTGATAGAAGACTAGACAAATTGGAAGCCCCTGAAGTTGAAAATGCTGTGATTGAATTATTTCCTGTTAAAACAACACTATGAGATTTCCCGTTGTCAATATTGCTTAACACTTCTACTCCATTTGAGCCAGTTGTGGGATTTGCAAGTTCGTTAACCACAGTTCCTTCTCCAGAATAAATTTGTCTTCTACCGTATCCTTCTAATTCTGGAGCTAAAAGAGAAAGCGCTTGCCCGGTTAAATAGCTCTCTAAAGGTAAACCTCTAACAGGAAGAAGTCCGCCTTTGATCTCAGCTTCTTCCTCTGTTGCTAGTTCACAATAGCTCAAGTCTGATATTTGTAGTCTACTTGCATTGTACTGCATACATGCACCTCATTAAAAATTGAAACAAGATTCGTAAGTATTTTAATTTTGCTCAACAAACCGGAATCAAGAGCAATTTTGTTTGTCTCATAAGGTGATTTGTTTCTTTAAGTTTCTTAAGGGCTGTTGACGCTGACCCAGATGGATGTACTGCTACTTGAAGAGGAAGAAAATCGGTTTCCGGTCTGTGCAGCTGCTTTGGCTTTTGCATCAGCTGTACTAGAGTTAAGTAGACCTATGCTTTTGACAGTTGTATTGGTCTGAGTACCTGTATAAGTAGCCTGACCGCTCGCAAATGATGAGGCGCCAGCTATGGCATATCCTGAACCAGCTACTGTTATGGTGGCTGTTGCAGTGCTAGTATTGCCTCCTTGTACAATGCTGCTTTCGTTAATGTCTTGCAAATAACTTAAGTCTGAGATGGTTAAGCCATTTAAGTACCTAGGCAAAGTTGATTTCACACTAGTTGAGGGTGTATGAAGTGAAATTGTCAAAGTAGCCCTCCAGAAGAGAAAGTATTTAACTGCTGTATTGAAGCACGAAACCACTGTTAGCTCTAGTTATAGAAGAGCATTGAGTGGTTTGTGTAAAAGCAGCCTGACTTTTTAATTGTTATGGTTTGAAAGAGTCAGTAGTTAAAGCTTAAGCATCACTACGAACCAAGGCTAAAATACCCAGATAGAAACTCTACAAGCATCAGGCTGTCTTCAATTAAGTAGATGAGCGTAAATAAACTACTCTTGTTTTGTTATTTTCTTGCCCATCTACTTGTAGCGTTTTTTGTTCTGGTTAAGTACACAATGGGGTTTGGGAATACCAGCCCCACTAGATACTAGTTAGTAGCAGAAATGGAGACGCTATTAGAAGAATAAGGAGTGACATTTGTAAAGGTTTGGGTTAAGCTGTCTTTTCCATATGCATCAGCTTCTGCTGTAGCTAGATTACCCTTCACATATACCTTTGACACAACATCTTTTTTGATATAGAACTTCTCATTGAAATAGATATTGCTATAGTCATAGCCTTGATTGAAACCACCAACAACATCAGCAGATTCAACAACTTCTAAAGCGTTTAAATCAGAAATAATCATTTGTTTTCTCCTGAGAATTACAAGACTGAATCTTGGGAATTACTTTGGCTAACCAATTTGTTTTTATTGGTTACATTACTACTTTAACTCATTTGGAAATAAAGTCAACACTTTTCAGGTGATTTTTAAATAATTATTTTTAATATTAAAAAAGCTGTATTGCTTATTAAAGAAAGATTTTCTAATATATTTGCTATTATTAAATAAATGCTTAATATCTGAGCAATTATTTAATAAAATTGCTCAGACTAAATGATATTTATAAAATTTTGATGCTAATGTTAGATATTTTTAAATTAATTTAACCCCCTGTAAGCCTAGTATTAAAACATAGTATTAACTATTTTTTTATTTACTCTGAATGTCACGCTTGTTTCAGCAATTCTTCAGGTACTGAATTGTTAGCACTTATGTCAAACGGAGTGATAACAATGTTCACTGCCTGAATTTGTTGCTTTAACCATTCAGAAAAAGATTCTGTAATGATTTGTTCGCGTAACTGCTCATCTAATTGGGGCTGAATGATTTCTTCTACCCATACTAAATACACTCCTTTGGACGTAGTAATCGGTTTAATAATTTGAGGTGGTGAAGCAGAAAACACAGCAGCTGCAATATCTGGACGGAGGTCTTTACGGCGCCGGAGTCCTTGATATCCACCGGCACGACGAAGTTCTGGTTCTTGAATAAATTGGCGAGCAATTTCAGGGAAAGTTATTTCACCTTCTTCTAAGGCACAAAATAACTCCAAAGCTAAGTCCCTATTATCAAAGATGACTTCATAAGTAATGGCAGCATCATAATCTACTCGGCGTTCATAAAAAAACTTTTCCACATAAGGCGAAAATAAATGATTTGCTAATTTTCTTTCTAGAACCTTGTTATAGACTAATTCTTCAAAATTATTTATAGAAAGATGGTGTTTTTCCAGCCACGTCCAAGTGTCTTTTGCTGTGATAAGTTTCTTTTCTAACCGCAGTTTATCACCCTCTATTTGCAGTTCAGCTTCCTCAACTTGAATTCCTACTTCTTGCGCTGCTTGGACAATAATGTTTTGAGATGCGATTTTTTCCACAACATCGGGAATTTGGTATGAGAGTTTGATGCTGTGAACGATATCTGTAACAGAAATTTCTATACAGTTTGGCATAATTACAATCTCTCCAGATCTTTTTACTTTTCACTTTTGAATTTTTAATTTGCTACATTGATAACCCTCCTTTCTGAAGTTTCTTGAATGGGTCTAAAACATAGTCGATTACCCGGCGCTGGCGAATAATAACTTCAGCTGTTGCTGTCTGACCAGCAGTTAATGAAATATGTTTCTGTCCGTTTTGAATATATTGCTGGTTGAGTGCAATTTCTAACTCAAAGTTTTCTATCTTTCCTTGAGGTGTTTGAGTAATTTTGGTATCGGGAGAAATCCAACTGACTTTGCCTTCGACAATGCCGTATTCTTGGAACGGATAAGCATCAAACTTGACTTTGACTGGCATTCCCTTCTTCAAGAAGCCACTATCTTGACTTGGCATTGTAGCTTTGAGTACAAAGCCAGCATTTTTGGGTGCAATTTGAGCGACTCTTTGACCAGGTTGTACTACCGCTCCGGCTTTAGAAACTGGTAACTCAAAAATCACTCCATCAATTGGCGCCTGCACTACACGCTGCTGCAATTGAAGCTTTAAGGAGATGATTTGGCTTCCGACCTGGGCAATTTGCGATTTTAGCGTTCCTGACTGCGTTTCAAGTTCTTTGAGTTGCTCACTAGTTTTCAAAACTGCTAATTTACCTGCCTGGAGTAAGCTTTGATAGCTGTTTTGCTCCTCAATTAGTCGTAGTTTGGCTTGCTTGATGTCAGACTCTAACTGATTAACTGTTGTCTGATAGCGATTTTGCTCTTCAGTTAGACGTAAGGAAGCTTGTTTAATGTCGGATTGGGCTTTTTGGTAAAGTCGCTGGCTTTCTTGTTCTTCTTTTTTAAGCTGCTCGACTTGAGTTGGAGAAACCGCACCTTCATTCACCAGTTGACTAAACCGTTGAACTTGTCTAGAGTCTATAGCCAAACGACCTTGTGCCGATTTTTGGTCATCAAGAGCAGTACTAATTGACTGAATAGCTTGATTGACTAATGCTTGTTTTTCTAGCTTTTGCAAATTGTAAGTACTTTGTTTTGCATCCAGGTCTTGTTTTGCTTGGTTGACTTGAGACAGTTTTTCTAAGGTCTGGGACTGGTTTTGTTGCTCAGTCACGAATCGTGTCATCTGTAGTTGGTTTTTGAGTATATTAAGTTGCATTCTTTGATTTTGAATTCCACTGAGCTTTGCTTCGGTTTCCTTCAGTTGAGTTCGCAGAATTTCAGAATCTAGTTCTAAGAGTATCTCTCCCGCTCTTACACTATCCCCTTCTTTCACTTTGACAGCTTTGACACTCCCACCTGCTTCAACATCTAGTTTTTGTGTGGCGCCAAAGGGTTCTAAGCGTCCTCTAGCGCTGGAAGTTTCATCAACTTTAGAGAATGTTGCCCAAGGTAAGCCAAGGACAGCAAAACCAACTAGCAGATAAAGGACACTGCGTGTCCAAACCCTAGGTAAGGCATCTAGTAGTTCTTCAGTGCCGTAATATAAATCACCAGGATTAGTAATTGCTTCGTTAGTTTCAGTATCATCTTCAAGATTTTTGTTATATATGTCACTATTTCGCCTGTCTTCGCCAAGTGTGGGTGAAGAATTAGTATGTGAATTTGGCATAGTTCTAGTTCCCAAAATGTTAGAAATGGGATTTGGGATATTTATCCCGCAACGCAAGCAAAGACTATTTGTTGATAGCACGGTAAGAGAGCGGACTTTCTCTTGTTTAACCTGCTTGAGCTAGTTGTTGTTGATTTAAGTAGTAATAATGACCTTGTTTTGCAATTAACTCATCATGATTACCACTTTCTACTAATACACCGTGGTCTAATACCAAGATTAGGTCAGCGTTGCGTACTGTAGAAAGGCGGTGAGCAATAATAACGCTAGTGCGTCCCTTCAAAATAGTTTTTAGATTGTTTTGAATAATTCGTTCTGATTCTGAGTCTAGGTGACTAGTGGCTTCATCAAAAAGTAATAAGCGGGGATTTCCCATCAAAGCACGGGCAATAGCGATGCGTTGACGTTGCCCACCAGATAGCATTCCACCACCTTCACCTATTTGAGTTTCATAACCTAATGGAAGTTGCTGAATAAATTCATCAGCTCCTGCTAATTGTGCGGCTTGAATGATTTCTTCAAAAGAAGCATTTGGATAGGCAATGGAGATATTTTCGCGAATGGTGCCACCAAATAAGAAAGTATCTTGATCTACAACACCTACTTGAGAGCGGAGAGAACGCAGAGAGATACTAGTGATATCATGACCATCAATTAATACTTTGCCATCTGTCGGAGGATATAAACCCAAAATTAATTTGCTAAGAGTGGTTTTTCCAGAACCACTACGTCCGACTAAGGCTACCATTTGCTCTGGCTTAACTTCAAAGTTGATATTTTCTAGGACGTTAGTCTGGCTTTCTGGATGATAGCGGAAGGTGACGTTTTGAAAGCGAATTCTTCCTTGAAGTTTACCTAGAGTCTTGCGAGGTATATTTTGCAAATCTTCTTCTGGTTCTGCTTCTAAGACATCATTAATGCGTTCAGTGGAAATAACAATTTCCTGTAATTCATTCCACAACAGTGAAAGTCTTTGAAAAGGACTAAGGACATTACCCACCAACATATTGAAAGCAACTAATTGTCCAATGGTAAGTTCGCCATTAATTACTTGCGTAGCTCCATACCACATTAATCCAGTGCTTGTAAAGGTTTCGATAGCACCACTGATTACAGAGAGACGGTTTCCAATTACCTGAGCATTAAAGCCTTTTTTGATCAAATCATGTAACAACTCTTCCCAACGCCAGCGCACCGTTTGTTCAATTGCCAAGGAGCGGACAGTACGAATTCCCTGAAGGGATTGGATGAGATAGCTGTTTTCTTCGGCGCCAGCATTAAAAACCTCTCTAGAAATGCGGCGTAAAATACTAGTGCTAGCTAGTGCCAATATAAAAAATGGTGGCACTGTTAACAGCACAAACAAAGTCATGCGCCAGCTATACGAAAGCATCAACCCTAAGTAAACAACCAACGTTAGCATATCCAGAACGATTGACAGCGTTTGACCAGTAAGGAAACGCTGAATTTTTTGGTTTTCTTGGACGCGCGAGACTATATCCCCGACATAACGTGACTCGAAGTAGGAAAGGGGTAAGCGGAAGGTATGTTTGATAAAACCTACCAACAAAGCAAGACTGACGCGGTTAGCAGTATGGTCGAGCAAGTATGCCCGTATTCCATTCATGCCGATACGGAACAAACCGAAAACAATCATTCCCAAACCAACGGCATTTAAGGTGGCTACGCTGCGTTGCACCAGTACTCGATCTAGCAACAACTGGGTAAATATCGGTGTTACTAGTCCAAATATTTGCATCAGTACTGAAGCTATAAAAATTTCTATCAGTACTTTGTGGTGAGGTTTGATTAATTCAAAAAACTTCCAGAATGAGGCGCCCTCGGACTTAACATTGTTAACTAGCATTGTTGGTTGCAGCAACAAAGCATAGCCAGTCCAACCTGCTGCAAATTCTAAGCGTGTTAGGGTGCGCTGTCCAATTGCAGGGTCGCCAACAATTACTTGCTTGGGGGTGATTTCATAGACAACAATAAAATGTTTGCCTTCCCAGTGAGCAATGGCTGGCAGTGACTGTTCTGCTAATTTATCAAGCGTAGCTTTGACGGGACGGCTTGCAAAACCCAAACTTTCCGCAGCAGCAGCGACTGCGCGTAGAGAGGCACCACTGCGACTGACATTAGTCATATCCCGCAAGCGATTGACGCTAAAACGTTTACCCCAATAGTTACCAATCATCACCAAACAAGCGGCGCCGCAATCTGAGGCGCTTTGTTGAGCGTAGAACGGATATTGCCGGGTCATTCGTCCCCACCAATGTCCTATTACTACCTTGGGACTAGGAAAGTAAGGACGCGATTTTTTTGGCTTTTCTGGGATTTCGTGATAGCTTCGCGGAAAGGGAATTACCTTTTGATTCGATGAGCTAGTATCTCTTATACTTTCTCTAATATTTTCTGCTGCTGACCTTCTCGTGCGTGGCTGAGGTTGAGAGAAAACACGTTTTTCGTCGGGCGCCCCAAATTGTGCTAACTCATAACAGTGTTCAAGTGCTTTTTTGTAATTCGTATTCGATAGAGCATATACAGTTGTTGGTTGTTCTATAAGCCAATTACCCTGTTTTGGATTGGTACAAATCTTACCTGGCGACAATAAAGTTCCGTTGCTATGCTGTATTTGCCCAACCCGTATCATCAGCATGTTGCAATCTTTCAAGACCAGAAGAGCCTCTGATGCCTTAACATCGAGTGGCTCAAAAAGCAACAAAGCTTCAAGCATGGAGGGCGCCAATGATGGAGAACTGGGAAAATTAAAGTTTTGACGGCATAAAAGCATTAAATCCCAAATTTGCGCTTGCTTGTAAAGCTTGTCGCAAACAGAAGGATACTTATTCATCAACGGCTGCAACGTTTCAAAACTGAGGTAACACACCCTCAAGTTATGCGAAGCTCTCGCTACATACGAACTAAATTCGTCTTCATTAAAAAGAGTTGCCTCTCCAAATGATGCTCCCGGTGACAAAGTTATTATTAACTTCTCCAAGTCGTCTAAAAGTCTAACTCTACCTGCAAGGACAACATAAATACCTCTTTCAGCATCTCTTAACTGCCAAAACTGCGTTGCAAGTGGCAGTTCCAATATTTGAACTGCTTGTAAACAACTTTGTAGTTCTTTTTGTGTAAAGTTTTCACCTAAAACTTTAGGAATTATTAAACTTAGTTCTTCCTGGAATCGCATCATCAAGACCCCCTCAGTCAGCTTTCAACATGAATACGACTATTTGCCACAAGTACATTTATATAGTTATGCCTTTACGTGTGTTCATATTGACAGTAACTGGTGTTGGAGGGTCTTTAAAAAGCTGCTGTAGTAACCTTGATAACTCTGGCAGGCGCCAAAAAATCTTTGGTTTGGAACTTGTTGTATTACGAGCTTTCGTGACATAATTCTATATAAGTAGCTATCAACTAAATTTGGGTACGTAAGTTCCTAGCAACTTATAGAATCCTCTGATCAGGCTATAGTTGCTTAAGCTATGCTAGCTCTTTAAAGCTAGAAGATAGCGAGTTAGGTGGTATGCGACTTAATTAAGTTGTTTTCCCCTTATGATTGCCAGTCTAGGGGGAATTTACTTTCTTAAGACATGTATTTCATGTTTATTATTTTATTCTCTTAACAGAATTTACAGCTTCGTGAAAATACATTACTACACTCAACAGCATTCTACAGTTCGTCTATGTTAATACGACGATATCAAAGATATTTTATAGGTATCTATGAGCAGTTATAGTTTGACTATAGTGACTTTAATGCATATCCGAAAAGCTCAGATTTCTAATGCATCACAATTCTTCTGTCAGCGAGCAAATCCCACCTAATTATTAATACTTAATTTGCTCTTAATATCTGACATATACAACCTATTCAGGCAAGCAGTTTCAAATGCCAAGCTAGACTCTAATCACAAGATGATTAAGGAAACAATTCTTTTTGTGTATTTTAAGCTGCGGTAAGCCACAACCTAGCAGTATCTCTATACGGTGTCTATTCTGGCAACGAACTAAGTACTCTGATAGTCGGAAAAGCAATACCTTAGTTATATAAATTCAATGAACTAATGCCATTTTGACAAACTATGTAAATCGCAAAATGACTTTGACACAAATTAGCATAGTCGCATGTAACAGAAAGCAATACACAATTTTTTTGCGCTTACTTTTCAAACCGTTACCAATAACGTGCTGCTACTTTATTAATCTCGTTTATTAACAAATATCGCAGCGCCTAATACAAATTAATTTTACCATATTTTTATTTTTGCACCTTGATTCATTTTACTATTCAGTAATTATTATTACACTTCTATGAATCATGTCAACAAAAACTGCCGTTCTTTACACTTTCATTAAATAAGCGCAAAAAACTTCACCGAAAAAAAATATATTTTGTTGCCGTTTATAGTGTATAATCAGCCAACTTTAATTTGTACTTTAATTTGTACTGTTTGTAAAATATTTATCAATTGCTTTACTAGATAGAGGCACCAAATTGTTAGATACTAGTATTATTATATACACAGTTATAGCTTTAAGCAAACAAGAAGACACAAAGAAAAAATCAAATCGCGAACCAAAATAATATTTCATTAAGTAATAATCTTTACAAGTAGCACTAAAATCTTAAAACCTATTAGCAAGTATACTTCATCACGCGCAAGTTCAATGACTTTATGAATATATAAGATTTTACATTAGTTAGTAATTATCTAAAAATTATTGTATCACTATTTAACCATAAAATCAACTTTTTATATTAATATCGAGCGATGCAGGCAAATAATCGTGTTATACTGGCGATGCCAGCAATGTAACAATATTTTAATCAAAATTGCTTAGAAATCAGAATAACATAAAATTGCATCTACCAAAAGTAGTAAAGTTTGTTTTTTGTAACGACTGTGGCTGTTGTATGAATTTTAGGTTTTTCCGTGTCACTATATAGATGGATGGAAACGCTTGAATGAATGCAGCATTACAGCATAAGATAAAATTGTGCAGATAACATTTTTAGGAACAAGTTCCGGAGTCCCAACGCGCGCGCGCAATGTTTCGAGTGTAGCTTTGAGATTACCTCAAAGAGCAGAATTGTGGTTATTTGACTGCGGAGAGGGTACGCAGCACCAGATATTAAGGAGTGACTTGAAGGTCAGCCAACTGTCTCGAATATTTATTACCCACATGCACGGAGACCATATATTTGGTTTGATGGGGCTTTTGGCAAGTTGTGGTTTAGCAGGTAACGTTGACCGTGTTGATATTTACGGGCCTGCTGGGTTAAATGAGTATCTTCAAGCTTGTTCGCGTTACTCGCACACGCATTTTTCCTATCCAGTGAAAGTTCATGCTGTCCGTCCGGGGGTTGTATACGAAGACGAGGAATTTAGTGTTATTTGTGGTCAGTTAAACCATCGCGTCACTGCATACGGGTATCGTATTGTAGAAAAAGACCGAGTGGGACGCTTTGATGTTGAAAAAGCTAAAGAACTTGAAATACCTCCTGGTCGTATTTATGGTCAGTTAAAACGTGGTGAAACTGTGACTCTCAACGACGGACGCATAATTAATGGTAGTGATTTATGTGGACCAACCGAGATTGGACGTAAGATTGCTTATTGTACTGATACTGTGTTTTGTGATGGCGCCGTAGAACTAGCCCAAGATGCTGATGTGCTTATTCATGAAGCTACTTTTGCTCATCAAGATTCTGACATGGCTTTTCAGCGTTTGCATTCTACAACTACAATGGCAGCACAAACTGCACTTGCATCTGGAACGCATCGTTTAATAATGACTCACTTTAGTCCTCGTTATGCTCCAGGTAATAGCGTTGAACTTAAAGATTTACTTTTAGAAGCTCGCGCTATTTTCCCAAATACCGATATGGCACATGATTTTATGACTTATGAAGTTCCACGGCGCCGAAAAAGTGAAAAGTTGAAAGTGCTGAGTGCTGAGTTAAGTTAGGAGTGAGGAGTTAGAATTTAGGAGTTAGGAGTTAGAAGTTAGAACTCACTACTTATTCAAATGCTCGCATGTTGTACTCGGTGGGGTCAAAGTTTCGGGGAAACCTTGTACTGGTGTCGTAGATAGAATCAATAAAGTTGGCGCCGTAGTATTTTATATAGTGAAGTTTCGCACCTCGAAGGTTGGCTTGTTGAAAGTTGGCGCCACTTATATTTGCTCGCGTTAAATTTACTTGCGCTAAGTTAGCTAACGATAAATTTGCTCCCCACAATTTGGCTTTGGCAAGGTTGGCACCTGTTAAGTCCGCTCCCCATAGATTAATTCCAGGTAAATAGGCGCCTATTAACTTGACTTGACTCAAGTTAACACCCGAAAAGTTACGTTCTCCTTTTTCATAACGCCGTATCAATTCAAGAGCGTCCATAATCAATTATTGCGGGAGCGCTATATGGATTTATTCTTATTTTAGTAGACTTGAGTTATAAAAATGGAACTTTACTTATTTCGTCACGGTATCGCTGAAGAAAAAAGCGAAGATATACAAGATGAAGCGCGCAAGCTGACCAAAGAGGGAAAACATAAAACTGAGAAGGTCGCGAAACGACTGGTTGAGCTTGGTTTAAAATTTGACACGATTATTACAAGCCCTTTAGTACGCGCACACTCTACGGCATCCATACTTATGGAAGCGGGACTTAGTAAAAAGTTGGAAGAATCAGGTTACTTGGCGCCTAACGGGTCATTATCAGGTTGGATAGAAAATTGGTTAGTTCAACAAAAATTTGAGATGGATTATAAGCTAGTGTTGGTTGGACATGAACCAGATTTAAGTAGCTGGGCAGAGCTTTTGGTGTGGGGAGAAGCCAAGGGCAACATAGTCCTAAAAAAAGCGGGTATGATCGGGGTAAAGCTGCCAGAAAACGCTGCTCCCTTGGGTAACAGTCAAATGTTTTGGTTGACACCACCCAAGTACTTCCTCTAACGGGATATTCGACGTTTCAGAAAAAAATCTGTTAGAACGGATACTGTTGTGGTAGTAAGTATTTCTGGTAAGTTAAGCCAGAGCAACTTTTTAACTTTTCTGATGGTATTGCCATGATGGTGTGCGAATATAAGCCCGGTTTGGAAGGCATTCCTGCCGCCGAATCTAGTATTAGTTTTGTCGATGGGCAAAAAGGAATTCTTGAATATCGTGGCATCCGAATCGAGGAACTCGCTTTTAAGAGTACATTTTTAGAAACAGCATACCTTTTAATTTGGGGCGAACTTCCTACGAAGCAAGAAATAGCAGAGTTTGAAGAAGAAGTTAAAATGAATCGCCGAATTAAGTACCGCATTCGCGACATGATGAAATCTTTTCCAGAAAGCGGTCACCCAATGGATGCTCTTCAAGCCTCTGCTGCTGCTTTAGGCTTATTTTACTCACGACGCGATTTGCACAATCCTGTATATATTCGTGATGCTGTAGTTCGCCTTCTCGCCACAATTCCGACTATGGTCGCAGCATTTCAGTTGATGCGACAAGGTAATGACCCAGTACGCCCACACGATGAACTTGACTATTCAGGCAACTTCTTGTATATGCTGAATGAGAGGATGCCTGACCCACTAGCCGCACGTATTTTTGATGTATGCTTGATTCTTCACGCAGAGCATACTATGAATGCTTCAACTTTTAGTGCGCGGGTAACAGCATCAACATTGACTGACCCATACGCTGTAGTAGCTAGTGCAGTTGGCACTTTGGGAGGCCCTTTGCATGGTGGGGCAAACGAAGAAGTGATCCAGATGCTTGAGGAAATTGGCTCAGTCGAGAATGTACGTCCTTATATTGAGGACTGTATACAACGCAAAGCCAAAATTATGGGGTTTGGGCACCGCGTTTATAAAGTTAAAGACCCGCGCGCGACTATTCTACAAGATTTAGCCCAACAGCTATTTGCCAAATTTGGGCATGATAAATATTTTGACATTGCTCAAGAAATGGAGCGAGTAGTGGAAGAAAAGTTAGCTCATAAAGGTATTTACCCCAACGTTGACTTTTATTCTGGTTTGGTGTACAGAAAAATGGAAATTCCAACCGACCTATTTACTCCTATTTTCGCAATTGCGCGCGTCGCAGGTTGGTTAGCCCATTGGAAAGAGCAACTGGAAGAAAACCGCATTTTTCGTCCAACTCAGGTATATAACGGGCACCACGAAGTCAGTTATACACCCATAGAACAACGCTAAAAAAGTAAAAAGTGCGCTCGAGCGCACTTTCAACTCAGCACTCTAGGAGCGCACTTTCTTAATCAATACCATAAGTAGAAATCGTATTAGTTTTGCGTCGGGCAAAAACCAACCAACGATATACTAAACATGGGGTCAGCCTAAAGGGTTGCAAAAAATCTTAAATTTACCTAGCAATTAGATACAATGCGAAAGGTAAGTTTATATTACTTTACATATCAGATTGTCAAAGACTAAGTATCAATAACTACATAGGGATATGTATCCCTACATGAACGTTGACTTAAAGAGCGGAAAAATGAACTCAGGAATTGATCTGCAAGGAACTTTTATTGATTCCCTAAAGCAGTTGGGACTACCAGCAGGTACTGCGAAGGCCATTTGGATGCCTTTGCCAATGATTGTAATGCTGATAGGCGCCACTGTTGGGGTATTGGTCTGTGTATGGCTGGAACGAAAGATATCAGCGGCAGCACAACAGCGGATTGGT
This sequence comes from Calothrix sp. PCC 7103, assembly GCF_000331305.1. Classification (GTDB taxonomy): domain Bacteria; phylum Cyanobacteriota; class Cyanobacteriia; order Cyanobacteriales; family Nostocaceae; genus Dulcicalothrix. The sequence goes on from NZ_KB217478.1 coordinate 6,364,106, forward strand.
CCTGAATATATCGGTCCTTTAGGATTACTGGCGCCAGTTGCAGATGGTCTGAAGCTGGTTTTTAAAGAAGATGTAGTACCAGCATTGGCAGACCCATTGCTGTTTACCCTCGGTCCAATCATTGTTGTATTACCTGTATTCTTGTCCTACCTGATAGTACCGTTTGGACAAAACCTGATAATTACAGATGTTGGAATGGGCGTATTTTTATGGATTGCTTTATCAAGCGTTCAACCAATAGGGTTGTTAATGGCTGGTTACGCATCCAATAACAAATATTCGCTTTTAGGTGGTTTGCGAGCAGCAGCACAATCTATTAGCTACGAAATTCCCCTAGCGCTATCTGTGTTAGCAATTGTGATGATGTCCAATAGTCTTAGCACTATTGATATTGTTAACCAACAATCAGGCTACGGCATTTTAGGTTGGAACGTTTGGCGCCAACCTGTTGGATTCATTATTTTCTGGATAGCAGCTTTGGCTGAGTGCGAACGGATGCCATTTGACTTACCTGAAGCTGAGGAAGAATTAGTTGCAGGTTATCAAACTGAATATTCGGGGATGAAGTTCGCGCTTTTTTACCTTAGCTCCTACGTTAACCTTGTACTCTCTGCTTTACTTGTATCTGTTTTATATCTCGGTGGTTGGGACTTTCCTGTCCCCCTAACCTTGATTGCAAGTTGGTTGGGAGTTAGTGTTACTGACCCCGTGTTGCAGGTTGTTGCTGCGACTGTGGGTATAACTATGACTTTACTCAAAGCTTACTTCCTCGTATTCCTTGCTATTTTGCTACGTTGGACTGTTCCACGGGTTCGCATTGACCAACTTCTGGATTTGGGTTGGAAGTTTTTGCTACCTGTCGCTTTGGTAAATTTACTGTTGACTGCGGCTTTGAAATTAGCTTTCCCCGTTGCTTTTGGGGGCTAACAAAGAGTCAGGAGTTTAAGTAAGGTGGGCAGTGCCCACCATACATGTCATAACTCATAACTTTAAAAGAGAGAGAAACTATGCTTAAATTCCTCAAACAAGTTGGCGATTACGCGAAAGAAGCGGTACAAGCTGCTAAGTATATTGGTGAAGGTCTTTCTGTTACCTTCGACCACATGCAGCGGCGCCCTGTTACCGTTCAGTATCCTTATGAGAAGTTAATTCCTAGTGAACGGTTTCGCGGTCGTATCCATTTTGAATTTGATAAATGTATTGCTTGTGAAGTCTGTGTACGGGTATGTCCTATTAATTTGCCTGTAGTTGATTGGGAATTTGATAAGGCTTCTAAGAAGAAAAAGCTCAAACACTATAGTATTGACTTTGGTGTTTGTATTTTCTGCGGTAACTGTGTTGAATATTGTCCTACTAACTGTTTATCGATGACAGAAGAGTATGAGCTTTCAACTTATGACCGCCACGAGTTGAATTATGATAACGTTGCCCTTGGTCGCTTACCTTATAAGGTTACTGACGACCCAATGGTGACACCTTTACGCGAACTTGTGTACTTACCAAAGGGTGTTATGGAGCCTCATGGACTTCCTGCTGATGCACCTCGTCCCGGCGCCCGTCCTCAAGACTTAATCGAACAAGCGGAAAAATAAAGGATAAGTAAAGTGAATTTAGCTTCCGGTGTACAAACTGTTTCGTTCGTTATCCTAGCGCTGATGGTTATTGGTAGTGCGTTAGGTGTTGTTTTATTTGATAACATCGTCTATTCCGCTTTTTTGTTGGGTGGAGTTTTTGCTGGTATTGCTGGCTTGTATTTGTTGCTGAATGCTGATTTTGTCGCCGCAGCACAACTACTCGTTTATGTCGGCGCCATCAACGTTTTGATTTTGTTTGCCATTATGTTGGTAAACAAGCGTCAAAATTTTGTTCCTTATCCTACAGCTTGGGTACGCAAAGCACTGACTGCTGTTGTCAGCTTTGGACTATTTGCTCTTCTCAGTACAATGGTTCTAGCAACTCCTTGGTCACTTTCTACACTTGCTCCGGCGCCACAACCCATCATAGTAATTGGGGAACATTTCTTTAGTGACTTTTTATTACCTTTTGAACTTGCTTCTGTACTGTTGCTAATGGCAATGGTTGGTGCAATTATTCTGGCGCGTCGCGAGTATTTACCAGAAGTTACTCCTTCAGATTTGCGACAAACAGTTTTGACTTTACCTGAACGTCCGAGAGAATTAGTCTCATCGGTTGAGAATGAACTATCGTAGAAATAATTTATGCAACTTCAGTACTTTTTGATACTTGCCGCAGCACTATTTTGTATCGGTATTTTTGGCTTGATTACCAGCCGTAATGCTGTGCGAGTACTAATGTCAATCGAATTACTGCTGAATGCGGTAAACCTGAATTTGATGGCATTTTCTAACTACCTTGACCCAGCAGAAATTAAGGGTCAAGTTTTCACTGTATTCGTAATTACTGTAGCAGCAGCCGAAGCAGCGGTAGGATTAGCTATAGTATTGGCAATTTATCGTAATCGCGATACTGTCGATATGGAGCAGTTTAATCTCCTAAAGTGGTAGTATTCGTGTGGACTTAAAGCAGGTAATTATTGCTTATAAAGCGCGTGATGCCCAAAGCAAGCGTTGGGCAGAGATTTGCGCTAAACAACTTGAAAATCGTAACTGCCAAGTCTTGATGGGACCGAGTGGGCCAAAGGATAATCCTTATCCAGTATTTTTGGCTTCCGCGAATCTTGAGATAGACTTGGCTTTAGTCTTGGGTGGTGACGGTACAGTATTAACAGGCGCCAGACATTTGGCTGCTGCTGGTATCCCGATATTAGGTGTTAATGTTGGGGGACACCTGGGATTTTTAACCGAGTCGGTGGATGAATTTAAAGACACCGAACAAGTTTGGGACAGATTGCTAGAAGACCGCTATGCAATTCAACGACGTATGATGTTGCAAGCGGCAGTATTTGAGGGACATGGGTCTAATTTGGAACCTGTGACTGAACGGTATTTATGTTTGAATGAGATGTGCATCAAACCCGCTTCAGCAGACCGAATGATTACGTCAATTTTAGAAATTGAAATCGACGGTGAGGTTATAGACCAGTACGTTGGAGACGGGTTAATTGTTGCGACTCCCACCGGTTCAACAGGCTATACAGTTTCCGCAAATGGTCCCATCATGCACGATGGTATGGAAGCACTCACCGTTACTCCTATTTGTCCAATGAGTCTCTCAAGTCGTCCAATTGTTTTACCTCCTGGTTCGGTTGTTAGCATTTGGCCCCTAGGAGATTACGATTTGAGTACAAAGCTATGGATGGATGGAGTACTCGCTACTTCTATTTGGCCAGGACATCGCGTTGATATTAGAATGGCTGATTGTCGCGCTAAGTTTATTGTACTGCGCGAGAATAATTCTTATTATCGAACTCTACGCGAAAAGCTACTTTGGGCAGGTACTAGGGTTCGATATAGTAGTACTAATCATACGAATTAATGGCGCCTTGGCAACGGATGATGAACGGATGTAACGGATAAAATCACCCATCCGTTATATCCCTTTGGGTTCGCCACTTTGGCGGGACGGAAACCGACACCGCCAAGTGGACTCACCGTTGTATCCGTTGCAATTAATTACCGACTAAAGCTTGCTGTCCTTGTGGAGAAGTTGCATAACCTATAAATGCTTGTACAGCAGGGCTAGCAGGATTTTTATAAACGTAATATAAGGTTCTTTGGTAAGGATAGCTGGATGAATCTGGTGTCAATCCATCTATAGGAACAACTCGCACTGTTTGTTGTTTCGCAACTTGTGCGAATGTTGCGTAGCCAATACCATCAGTTCCTAAAGCTTGAAGTAAAGGAGTTGTGGCATCCCTTGGTAGTGTTGTGATGTTTGGCGTTGTACCAAAGTTGGCACCTTTTAATATTAATTCTTGAAATGATTTATTTGTTCCGCTTATAGCAGGTCGGTTAATTACACGGATATTTCCTGCTGTTCCTCCAACTGCCGACCAATTATTAACTTTTCCTTGGAAAATATCTGATACCTGAGCAATTGTTAATCCTGCGCTGAAAGGATTATTTTTACCTACAACAACTGCAATTGCATCGTTGGCAATGGGGACAGCAGTTAATCCTTGTGCTTGTTCAGATGAAGTTAGTGGTCGTGATACTGCTGCTATTTCTACTTTTCCAGCAATTAAGTCTTGAATACCTTTGTCGGAACCACCTGCACTAGTACTTACGTTGGCGCCTTGGAATTGTCTTTGGAAACCTTGTTTTAAGTTTTCGTTAACAGTCACCATCGATGTAGAACCATCAATTCTAACTGATGTTCCAGCAGGTACGCTTGCAGGTAATGGAAATGCAGCAGATATTGTTGTGTTTGTACCAGTTGCAGTACTAGTAGAACCTGTTTGAGTGGTATTAACTTGAGCATCGGTAGCAACAGGAGTAGGCGCCTGGTTACGCATGAAGAAAAACCAGTAACCTCCTCCAAGCAATGCAAGTAGTGCAAGAATGAAAACGATTGGTGGTGGGCCGCTTCTTTGAGCCATATGATTATTTTCTATGGTTGATGTATTTGATTGGACTTATTGAGGTAGCTGTTTCGGATTGGAATCGTTTAACATTTGCAGGCGCCGATTAATTTCGTCGTCTGCGGTCATTTGCTCCAGGTCTGCCTGAAGTTTTTCGGCTGGGTTTTCAGATAACTCAGCTAAAGCGTTTTGGCGCAAGTTTCTACCCTGAACAGCGTTTTTAGCGGTTTCAAACTGCGAACGTGCTGAACCAATATCAAATTCATTGTTGACTTTCGCAATTGCTCCTAATGCTTCGTTAATTTCTGCTAAGTCCTTCATGTTTTGCATATCGGTTTTGTACGCTTCAAGCTTCATTCGTTCGCGGTTTAACTTTTCTTTAGAAGCGTTGACATACTGTTCTGCTTGCTTCACTTGTGCTTCGAGTTGGGGTAATAGTTGCTCTATTTGAATTACTCTTGACATTGCTAAACGCGCAGCTTCTTCATTTCCTGCACGTTGTGCGAGTGCTGCTTGCTGTTCTGCTTGCTTTAATTCCTGGGCTTTTTCTTCGTACTTCTTTTTAGCTTTTTCATATGAGCCAGCTTGCATTGCTACAGCTTCTGCAAGCTTTTGAACTGACTGCTGCATTGAGTGTAATGATTCTTCTGCCACTGCTACGGCAACTTTTCCACCTTGTTCTACGGGAATTCCCCATAACCAGTTCCAAGTGCCAACTATAGTTCTTCCAGCTCGCTCACCCATTAACCAATAGATTGCTTTTTTCATATTTATACCAAATTGGAAATTTTTACTTCCAGTCTAATTTAAAGTTATAGTAAACGGCTTCGGTAAATACTCGGTCGATCAATGCGTTTACTCAAGAATGATAGTTTTTATCAAATAAAATGCAGAAAATATTCATGTTTATACTTATACAAATAAACTCGGTTTCTAGTCTGCTTTTGACTACAAAACACGATTTATCAATTCCGCATAAGAATAAATTTATTTTTTATCGTCATCACTGACTCAATATAATATATAACGCTTATCTAATTCTTCCTGACTATACCTATACATTTAAAGGCTATTTATATAAACAATTTTATTTCTTTACTTTCCTTTTAATTGCTAATTAATATATTATTAACAAATGCTTAATTTTTTAAATAAACCACAAAGCTACAAAGCCACAACGCTCTTGTCGGTGCGATCGGGCTACTTATATCTTGCACCTACACCCGCGCTTGGGTGGGAATATACGAACAAAGCCTGCCTACGCAGGCTGCAAATACCTTTTTTTCGTGTTAATGATAAAAAAACATGTTTATTAGCAACAATAAAATTAAGTATTAATACGTTAGTGCAAGATGTGAGCTACGGAAATATTTCAATGTATTTATAAGACTTGTAGCCTGAGCGCACCTTACTTCTACTTCCAAAATTCACTGTATTGGGCGAAAATGGCGACATCAGCGAATCGTACTCTCCTAAATATTTATTTTAAAATTCCAAATATATGATACAATATCAACCCTTGGATTTTGGTTCTCATGACTTATTTAAAAGTCTAGTTGAAAATTTAAGTGCAGAACTCGCTTCTAATTGTTCTGGCGCCTCAAAAGTAATTATTGCTGAACGCGACCCTATAAAGTTTCTTGCTGGTTTCCTAGCTGCTGTTGAAGCAAAATATCAAGTATTTTTATGTAATCCTGACTGGGGTGACAATGAATGGCGCCAAGTTTTAAATTTAGTACAACCAGATATTATTTGGGGCAAAGAAATCAGCACTCAATACTCAACACGACTCACTCAATACTCAACACGACGGGAGCATCACGACTCACTAATTATGATTCCTACTGGTGGTTCTTCTGGGAAGGTTAAATTTTGTGTTCATACTTGGGAAACTTTAGTAGCTTCGGTACGAGGATTTACAGAATATTTTCAAGTTAGTCAGGTTAATTCGATTTGTTTGTTGCCGTTGTACCATGTCAGTGGGTTGATGCAGTTTGTACGCGCGTTTACTACTGGTGGAAAGTTGGCTATTTGCAATTTTAAACAGTTGGTATCGGGGGAAGTGCCTGATATTGACCCTTCTGGTTTTTTTATTTCTTTAGTACCTACTCAACTACAAAGATTTTTACATGAATCACAGTTGACTATATGGTTATCTAAGTTTGAGACTGTGCTTTTAGGTGGCGCCCCTGCTTGGGATGAGTTGTTGGAGAAAGCTAGATATCACCAAGTTAGATTGGCGCCTACTTATGGAATGACGGAAACTGCTTCACAAATCGTTACGTTGAAACCCGATGATTTTTTGAGTGGTAAACGTGGTTGTGGAAAAGTTCTTCCTCATGCACGAGTTTCGATTTGTGATGGTAAGGTTAATGTTGAATCTGAATCTTTGTTTTTGGGTTACTACGGTGATAATGATAATAGTAATAATTTTAAAATAGATGATATTGGTTATTTTGATGAGCAAGGCTATTTATATATAGTTGGTCGTGATAGTAGTAAAATTATTACTGGTGGTGAAAATGTTTACCCAGAAGAAGTAGAAGCTGCAATTCGAGAAACACAAATGGTGATTGATGTTTGTGTTGTGGGAATTGCCGATAACTATTGGGGACAAGCTGTTACCGCTGTTTATGTGCCCAAGTACTCGAATACTTCAACTTTTGCTATTGAAACTATTTTGAAGTATGGTTTGAGTAAGTATAAGATTCCTAAGTATTGGGCGCCTGTTTATATGATACCACGTAATTTACAGGGTAAAGTTAATCGTGATGAAATTTTGAAAATAGCGGTTGAAAGTTTGGGTGAGGCAGGCAAAACGCCTACCCTACGTGGGGTTTAAAATATAGGTACAAATTTATATTCTTGTATCCATTTATTCATTACATTTGGTAATTGCTTTTTATGCCGAGTTGCTGTATCAATACAAGCATGTCTAGTAAGTGCTTTACTCGCTACTAAATCAGCAATAATTATTTCGTAATCTATCTCAAATTTCTCTTCATTTAGTTTTTGTGGTATCAAACGAATTTTTAGTTTGTCACCACAATTGATTGGACGAAAAAAGTCTACGTTTGCATGAATTATTGGATATGCAACCGATGGGTTTGTAAAAAATTCTTTGAGAATGATACCCGATGCTTCTAAAGATTCTTCGTAAGCTTCGTGGCAAATTTTTAAAACGTTGGCAAAATATACTACACCTGCGGCATCAGTATCTTGAAACCGAACGGTACGATGATATATAAATGGCATTCCTGGCTACCCTGCAAAAATCTATTTTAAACAAGTCCTTTACCTGTTTTACTCTCATATGCTATTTGGCGCCAATAGAAACCTGGAATATACGTTGATAGCATGTAATTAAAATCACGATTTGTCTGCGACAATGAATGCGTATAAACCAAGTTTCTTAGGTTTCTATTTAAGTTAAAGATATGTAAACATCCTCCGAATTGGGGTTGAGATAAGGATGCTGTAAGTCTATATCAGCTTCATCAAAACTATTTTGAATTGCTTGTATCTTTTCTTCGATAGATTTTTTACCTTGTTGCCAGGATTGTAACAAAGCATTGGCTATGATTTGACATCTATTCATGCCAAAGCTTTCATTCTTGGCTAACTTTTGCTGTGGTTGTTCTGCTACCCCTAGTCCCGGTGCCAGGAATTTTGTGAATAAGGGTATTTCGGGAACGAAGTATGATTGATGCTGCGAATATACGGTTTGTAATATTTTACGAATTATTAAATAATCTTGCTTTTGAAATTCAAGTATGGATGAGTCATAGCGACCAAAGGCAGCAGGATGACATAGAACATGATAACTAAAAGGAATTTCTTCTTCGTTAAGGGCAATAGTAAGACTATCGATTAATGGAACGGCGCCTGCTCCCGTAATATTGAAGTATATTCTACTCAATCCGCAATCTGTAAATAAACCATATTCTGGTTGTCCACAATTAGAGACAGCAATATAGTATCCGTTTTGCAAGCGGTTTTTGGGTAGCCATATAGATATATAATCACCACGTTTGGGTGCTGGAGTATTTTTAGAAACATAATTACTATCAGCATACATAGTTAAGCCACCTTTGATTACGGCTAAACTTGCATCTGGTTCACGTCGTAATACCGACCAGCCAGAATCATAATAACCGACGCCGTGGTTATGTTCGTGAAGTTGCGCTCTTAATTCTTCATCGATTCCCAGAATTGAATTATTCTCTAAGTTGTGATGTAGTGCGTATATTCCGGTTACACGTGATGGGGGTTTACTCAAGATATTTTGTAGCGATGCGTTGAAATAAATCCCAAAGATGAAGTTACGCAGTAGCAGCGCATAGTATTTTTGCTGTAATTGAGCTGGGTTACGCTGGAAACGTGCTACCACGTCAGACGAAAGAGCAAACTTTTCAAAGCTAGGGTGACGAATACAAAAATTATCTGAGATTTCAATATCACTAGCTATCGCACGTAAGTTATCGAGAGAAGAAGTAGCAGTTTGTAGCATGTGGTTGTTTTCCCCTTTCAACATCCGCGTAAACGAGGTTTTTCGTAGTAAATTCGCAACAGATTTTGATGCTCGCGTTCTGTTACACTTGGTTTTTCAAGTTTTTGCAGCGGTCTAATAATTTCTGACTCGTTGACCCCAAATACTGTCTTGATAGACTCGAATGGCATTGTTAACAGTGTTTTGGATGTCAAGAGCATATTAAGTTGGGTGTTATTAAAGCTTTGCTGAGATTTGATATCTTGCTCTAGACTGTTCATTAAAGCTAAACCCGCAAACTGCACTACGCGCGTTATAAAGTTTTTGCGGTATTCCATAATCATTGGAAAGGCGCTTATATAAGCACGGGTCAATGCTAATATTGAAGGTCTAAGTGTTTCAAGCTCAATCAAAGCTAACTGTTGCGATTCTTCTAATTCCAACGTTGAATCAACAATTATGCTAGATAACCAAATTCGTAAATAATCAGCAATTAAAGTTCCTAAATCGAACGCTGGTTCACCCCATGCCGCAGCTTCCCAATCGATAAACCGTATTAAGCAGTTATCGAGTTTATCCCAACGCGCATGAACGAGAATGTTTTCTAATTTCAAGTCATTGTGCGTCAAACAGCAAGGACTCCATTCACATGCTAAGTCGGCAATAGCTGATTCTAAAATTTCGTAGCGTTGGTTAAGTACATAAAAGTCGAGTGCGGATTGCTCCATTTCTCCAAATATCTCTGGTGTGACAAAACCCGCTCCCTGCGCTGGATTAAAAAATTCATAGCGAATTGCCCCATCTGGAGCAGTCGTCATAAAATTACGATATTCACGACGGTTGTATGTACTGCGATGTAGCGCTGCTAAGTTACTACCTACCGTAGCTGCTATCGTTTCGGGGTAAATACCCTTATCCCCATACAAACTGCCTAATTCTTGGTAATCATCAAGATAATTACGAACCAATATTGAATTTTCTTCATCAAAATGCACTACCGTACAGGACAGCGCAGTAATGTTTCTCAATACTGGAAACGCAAGCGTTAACTGGTGCTGAAGAAGTTCGTTAAACAATGAGTGAGGAATTTCATTATTCAAACCGCGTTCTTGCTTGACTAGGAGCTTTTGTCCTGCTTGGGTAACAAGAAAATTACGATTTTTGCAATCTGGCAATTGAGAATCAAATGAAGCTCCATCTTCTAAGCTAAACAGACCTGCGACTTGCAGGTACTGGATAACGTTGTGTGAAGACAGTGAAAAGACCATGTACTAGTTCCTACCTAAATTATTGCAAAACTCAAAAACATAACAGCGAGCAAAATACTAATTGTAATTGTCACTATCTACTAATATCCGATTTGTGCTAGCAAGACTTGCCAAAATGGCAATAAAGCCTTTACTTTTGCTTTAAATAATGCTTATCAGAGCCTTTAAATCTTTAAATAACATCAGAACAATTCGCCAACGAGCGTATGTTCACGAGTTACATTTTTCATTTAGTTCTGCTCTAAATCAATAATCAACATATCTGTAAATTTACCCAACATCTACACAGTACATAAAAACTTCGTTAAATTCCGGATAGGTTCAATGTTTTTATAAGGGAATTTTTAATATGATACTTTAATAGCCTGTAATCCTTATAAATTAAGCTTTTTACCCAAATATCATTATGATTGAAGGTGCCATACTGAGGTTGACATCAACATATTTTTTTACAAGTAAAGGCTTTTTTGTAAATTTTGTAACAATTTGTTCTGAAGGGATAAAAATATGCCTAATATGATTTTTAAATCAATTTACTAATATTCATGACTTAAGTAAAATTTTGTCTTGTGGAGCGGGCTGTCTCTTGTACCGCCGCTAGATATTGGTAGATATTAGGATGGGCTTTTGACACCCATCCCACAAGAAGTTAAGTAGAAGCTTTAAAAATTTGGCTGGCAATAACAAGAAGTGTTACAACTCCCAAAACAGTCATTAAACCCGCAGGCATAAATTTACGTGTTTTTTGTAATCTCAAAGCAAAAACTATAACTAAAATAGCAGTAATAACCCCGGCAAAGACAAAACCATAGCTTTGTCCTTGAAGTTGGAGTATACCAGCGATAATTAGTAGTAAGCCACTAATGGCGCCGCTAATTAGGGAAATTTTACTTCCAGCTTGCTTGTAGCCAATAATGCCACCAACAATTGATAAAATACCGTAAGTGAACGTGATAATAGTAGCTAAGTTCATTCGTGAATCCTAATGTATGGACAATCAAGCAATCGCCAAAGTGCAATATCTCCAACGTCAAGCAGCTTCTCTTTTAATTTATCAGTCTGTGTTAACAGGAGAAGTGGGAGGCGCCTTTTTAGATTTACTACAAGCGATACGTTATAAAGAAGCTGATGCACGCAGTTGTTTGCAAGCTTACGGCAATTACTTTAAGTCGCTGGCAACGCTAAATCAAAATTGGGAAGATTATTTAATTCTCAAAATTTTACGCTCGGATAACCCTTTCTCGAAGTTAGCGCAGCAGCAAGATATAGAAAGTTTACCTTCTTCACTAATTGCCGCAGTGGAACATGACTTACAAATACTCCAAACGCTTTATGAATGTAGTTGTGCAGTGTTAAGCGAGTGGGTACAGTCTGTTGCCCATCTTCCTGTATCGCCAGTTATATGGTATGTGGAATCAGATAATGTTGAAACTGTGGAGACCGTACATGTAACGTCTCTACAACAATTTGAAAACTGGGCAGATGCTACAGAAATGCTAGCTTCTTATTATCGACAATATGGTACAGGATTATTTGCTGAATATGTAGCTTTGCGCTGGCAAGCTGGTAACTTTGTTGGTATTCAAAATCCTGACTCAGTTAAAATTAGTGAATTGGTTGGCTATGAGTTGCAGTATGAGGCTTTATTAAAGAATACAGAGTTTTTACTAGCTGGAGTTGGCGCCTTACATGTTTTGTTATATGGCAGTCGTGGTTCTGGAAAGTCGTCTTTAGTCAAAGCTTTATTAAACGAGTATTGGGAACGGGGGTTAAGATTGCTCGAAGTCGCAAAATCTGAGTTGAAGGATTTACCTATGATTGTCGAGCAGTTGCGCTCTGTGCCGCAAAAATTTATTGTATTCGTTGATGATTTATCGTTTGAAGATGACGACGATGCATTTAAAGCGCTCAAAGTCGTATTAGAAGGTAATTTGACCGCGCGTGCTAAGAATGTAGTAGTATATGCTACATCAAATCGGCGCCATTTAATTCGCGAGTATTTCGCTGACCGACCAGCACCACGTGATAACGATGAAGTTCATGCTTGGGATACGATGCAAGAGAAACTATCCTTTAGCGACCGCTTTGGTCTAACTTTGACATTTGAAGGCGCCGACCAAAACACTTATCTTAAAATAGTGGGGCATTTAACAATGCTAGCTGGAATTAATATTGATGATAAAGATTTACAGTATCAAGCGCTACAGTGGGCAACTCGGCACAATGGACGCTCAGGAAGAACCGCACGACAGTTTGTAGATTACTTAAAAGCTGATATAGCAGTGTTTGGAGAGAAAACTTAAACACGTTTCCCGAAGCGTATACACAAGTAAGTATTCCAATTTTTTGCGACATGAAGTAAAGTGTTATACTCACACTTTCCTTATCTCGCTTTTAAGTGCATGTAGAATATATATAAAATCTCGCAGGAGAAATCAATAGTTAATCATATTCATCCAACGACTCGCGCACACAATTAATATGCAGCCAGCAGTGTTAAGCAATCGATTTCTTATAGGTACAATTGCATTTGTTCTCAGTTTTGGGCTAAGTCTTATTTTTAAGTGGAATTTCGGTGAAGCCGTTTTTACCGGAATAATCACCGTAATGGCAACTTATATTGCTGCCTTTTGTGTCGATAAACGGCGCCGAAATTATGAAATGCTGATTCTTGAATCTTACAGAAAGCGGATTCGCGAACTCGAAGCTGTAGAAGCTAACTTTATTGCCGAAATTAATCAACTAGAAAATCATCGTAATAGATTATACAACGAAACCAGTCAATTACAGAGTCAAATCAGCGAGCGTCGTAACCAACGCGAAATTCTTAACCGTGAGTTAGGTAGTTTTGTAGGACAGAAAGCCGCACTTGAAACGACTTATAATAGATTGCAGCATGAAATAGAGAATATTGAAAAAAGTAAAATAGAGTTGCATAACTCATTTGCTGCTGAGAAGCGTAAGCAAGATTTGAATGTTAGTGTTTGCCGCGCTGAAATTACACAGTTACAAATACATATAGCAGAGCTAAAGAAACAAAAAGAAGAATTTGAAAATAATTTAACTTTATTAGAAAGACTAAAACCACAACTCGAAGAAAAACTACATCAACTGCGGGTGCAAATTCAAGAGTTAGAAGTTAAAGAAAACCATAAAAACAGTATAATATTAGAAAAATCTAACGAGCGCAAAACATTAGATTCTAAAATTAAATCTCTTCAAACCAAACTGACAACAAAGCAAGAAGAGTTAAAAACTTTACAAGACCAAATATCATTACTGCAAGACGAACGAAACTTGTTACAAACTCAAGTTTGGGAACTTTTGCAGGAAACAGAAAAACTTAACCCAGAATATAGTATTGAAGATAATCATAATATATATGATAACGGTGTTGAACCAGAAGCAGAATTTCCTTTTTCTGATTTACTAGAAATTATAGAACCAGTATCAACTCAGAATATCCAATCAGAAAATCAAATAGTTGAATTGCCTGGAGAATGGAATAATTTTAGGCATCAGTTAAACAATCGTGGCTTTTTAGTATTAAAAGCTATATTAGAACAAGAAAATCCTAACCCTTCAATTAAACAAATAGCAGAAGAGAATATTACAATGCCAAGCTTGTTAATTGATGCAATCAACGAGTTAGCGAGTAATACAATTGGTGAGTTGATAATTGAAACCACTTCTGAGTGTCCCAAAATATATGTAGAACACATCGAAAATGTTCATATTATAATAAAAGCATATGAAACAGTCGCTACCGGAACACACGTCGCCTAATTATGTTAGAACTATCGTAAAATAAGATAGGGCAGATTTTTAGTAGACCTCTTACCTGTTACAGAATCATGCGAGTCGATAACTATGCTTATAAGTTCGGGTAAGATAAATCCGGCATTTTCTAGAAAATGCCGGATAATTATTCATAAGCGTACTTGCTGCATAATAGAGGTTTCAAATGGCAAAAGTTAAACTCCCAAAAAAAATATCTATTGGCTTGATAAATTCTTTGGGTGCGGGGGTAGTGCCAAGAGAAGGGGTTGAGCATATTGCAGTCGGACGAGAAAAAGAACTTCAAAGTCTTATCCAAAATCTTGATGATATCGCTGAAGGAGTAGCGGCTTTTCGTTTTATTATTGGTAATTACGGTTCCGGTAAAAGCTTTTTGCTGCAACTGCTTAGAAACCGCGCGATGGAACAAGGTTTTGTCGTTGCAGATGCGGACTTATCATCGAGTCGGCGCCTAGCTGGGAGTAATAATGAAGGACTCGCCACTTATCGAGAAATGATGAGTCATCTCTCTACAAAAACTCGTCCTGATGGTGGCGCCTTAGTTTCAATATTAGAAGGTTGGATAAACAAAATTCAGCAAGAAGTCGCTTCAGCTTCTGGAATGCGTCCCAATGATGAAGGGTTTGACGACAAAGTAGAAGACAAAATCCGCGAAGTCGTGCAATATATGGAAGACTTAGTTCACGGCTTTGATTTTGGCACCGTCATTAGTGCATATTGGAGAGGTTACCGTCAAGATGACGATAATTTGAAAAATTCCGCACTTAGGTGGTTACGTGGTGAGTTTACCACAAAAATTGAAGCTAAACAAGCTTTGGGTGTGCGCGTAATTATTGATGACGAAAGTTGGTACGATTACATCAAACTTTTAGCCAAATTTGTCGCCGAAATTGGTTATAAAGGGTTATTGATAATGCTTGATGAAGCTGTGAATTTGTATCAAATCCCTACAACTGTGACACGTGAGAAAAATTACAATCGTTTATTAGGCATATTTAATGATACGATGCAGTGTAAAGCCGAGCATTTGGGTGTATTAATTGGCGGCACTACGAAATTTTTAGAAGACCCAAATAGGGGACTGTTTTCTGACTTAGCGTGGCGCCGACGTACAAAAGAAAGTCGATTTGTAGAAGCTGCTGGTGTGCAAGAGTTTTTGGGTCCAGTTATTCGTTTAAACCCACTGAGTGAGGATGAGATTTTAAAGCTATTGCAAAAAATCGCTGACATTCATGCATCGAATTATGGTAGTACTGCTTTGGGTGTACGCGAATGTAAAAGTTTTGTCAAAGAAATAGTTAACCGTTTAGGCGCCGATGCACTATTGACTCCTGGTGAAATAGTTCGTGATTTTATTAGCATTTTAAACATTATGCATCAAAACCCGCATCTAAAGTTTGACGACATTATTCATGGAGATAAATTTAAACCAACTATTGCGGGAGTTGATGCACAGGAAGGAGATGTTTCTGATGTTGCCGAGTTTAGTTTGTAATTAATTAACCAACTAATTACTCGTTCATATTGCGATAAGTGGCAACTGCCGAAGGAGAAACACGGTTCAAGTAACGGAATATCCAATACTTGAAAATAGTGTCTAAAATCACAGGGAATGTTGCGATGAATAAAAATATAAAACTGTGATTTCCCGGTAGTCCCCAGTGACGCGAAATACCTTCTAAAATCACTTCCCAACCGTGTGGGGAGTGAAAACCCACGAAAATATCGGTAAACAGAATAATAATAAACGCTTTGGCACTATCGCTTAAACCGTAAACAATATGGTCAAAGAAATCTTTTAAAACGCTAATTTCACGTTTGCTAACCAGTAGTAGCCATGTAAAAGCAACAACAGATGTCATATCTGAAAACACATTTTTAATCGCGTTAGAGCTTTCAACGCGGTACTCGTTAGCTAGCTCGCGCGCTTCTTCTTGAACTTTTTCTTCCAACTCGGTCGCGGACATTGGTGCTATCAGACCAACTAAGCTTTGAAATTTAATTCTTTCTTCAAATCTTTCGAGTTGCGTTAGTGCTTCTTCTTCCATTTCGGAATTAATGAAAACCCTAACGCTTTCATTGTTGTGACGAAGATGGTCTACTATTGGACCAACAACAAAGGCTTTTGATAGTTGATGTGTTAAAATTGGTACTATAATTAATAATAAAATAAACCTAACTGATATTATGGTGCGACGCTGCGCTTTACGAAAATTTTGAACAACATCTTGTTCTGCCGTTGGGTCTAACTCAACTTGCAACCGACCGATAGTACCCAAAATGGAACGTGGTAAAACACCTGTTGTATTAGTTTTACCGAGTCTTGGATTAGTCGATTCTCGAATTTCAAGATTTCTTAACCCTGGTTGAGAAAACGCTGTTTCTGTTTGTGCTATATGTGAACCAAAAAGTGCTGGAGGTGCAATTATTTCATTATCAGTATCAACATTGATATATTTTGCTGTAATTTCATCAATAATTTTTAACTTTGCTAACACCTGTTCTGGATTAATTAATTCTACTCCATACCTTTGGGCGCCACGAGTATTCGACTCGTTAAAAAAGAAGCGGCTAGAATTAAACTCGGTGAGTCTCATTCTCACTAGCCTTAATTGTTTTCTAAGTTCGGACTCAAAGTAGTCATTTACACTGCTTCTTGAAGCTGGCTCAATGCTTATTTGACTACCATTAAAATGTTCATCTTCAATTTGCTTGATATATAAAGCTGCTTGGTAAGCTTCTTCCAAAGAACGTACTGGTGTTTTTAAATACCACTTATAAAGTGATACCAAGTAAGTATAAACTTTTTGAGAGATACTAAGGTTATTCATTGCAGGCAACTATAAGCGCATTATGAGCGTAATTGATTAACCTAGGAGAGTGCATAGGAGTTATACTAACAGATTGGCAAGGAGACAGTTTGTGATTTTTGATTTGCTCTGGGTAACAGGTCCTAGTCGCAGCGGAAAAACTACTCGCTTAGTCGAGCAGTTTTGCTTTTGGGTGCAAGGCGCTTCTCCCAATAATGAATCATTTTATACTAAAAATTCAAGTAAAAAAAGTAATCTTAATACCCCGAAGCGTTTATTTATTCACCCAAGCGAACCAGGTGTTTTAGTGTTTGCGGCGAATAATGAGAATAGGAGTGAATTGGCGGATAAAATTGTCACAGCAACACAGGGTAAATATCCCATTCGCGTCAAGACACCTTTGACATTTTTTCAGGAAGAAGTCGTATTATTTTTTCCTTTATTAGTAGAGTTGCTGAATTTAAAAGCACAATTTCCGGTACGGTTGCGTCCAGAAACCGAGCAAGAATTAGCAAGAAGGTTATGGCACCCACATTTGGATGACGAAGTGTTACGACGTGCAGGTGTGAATGAGTATCGTTTTGTGCGTCGAGTAATTGACTTAATGCAGTTAGCAGCAGTAAGTGGGAATAGGTGTGAGGATATAACGAGTTTATTGAGTGAAGGGTTAGGAAATGCGACGAATTTGGAACCAGGATTTTATTCTGAGTTAATTATAGAGTGGCGTGACTGGTGTAGAACGCGCGGTTTTTTGACGTATGGAGTAATTACAGAACTTTTTTGCCAGCATTTATTACCGAATGAAAGTTATCAACGGCGCCTACGAGATAGGTATCAGGCGATAATAGCAGATGACGTAGGTGATTATCCGGCTGTTGCCCGTGATTTATTTGAGGTATTGCTTGATAAAGGAGCAACAGGCGCCTTTAGTTATAACCCTGATAATATAGTGCGGTTAGGGTTAGGTGCCGACCCAGCTTACCTAGAATCTTTAGCCGAACGTTGTCAAGTAGAAACACTGTCACCCCAATCGAGTATAGGTTTAGGTGATACACTCACAACACAAATGGTGGAAATAGTTAGTGAGCCAATGACTTTGCTAAATTTTCCAGATAATATCCAATCAATTCAAACAACATCGCGAGCCTCATTACTGCGTCAAACAGGCGATACGATAGTAAAAGCAGTTAAATTAAAGCAAGTAGAACCAAAGGACATTGTGATAATTGCACCTGGTTTAGATGCAATTGCGGAATATACTTTGACATCTATTCTCAGCAAGCAGAATATTCACGTTAACTTATTAAACAACCAAAGACCTTTAATCGCATCACCTTTAATTCGGGCATTATTGACATTGATATCTTTAATCTATCCTGGAAACGGGCGCCTCGTTGACCGAGATGCAGTAGCGGAGATGTTAGTAATATTGAGTCGAGGCAACTTAGCATCTAGAAGTGATAGTGGTGTAATAGAAAGTTTAGACAACAACATACAAGACAACCAACTAGCAACCCCTCACTATCCGCATATCGACCCAGTACGTGCAGGTTTAATAGCAGACTACTGCTTTGTCCCACACCCTGATGCACCTAATTTATTACCACCAACAAGCTTCGACCGTTGGGACAGATTAGGTTATGCAGCAACCAGAGCATACGAACAAATATTACAGTGGATAGAAACACAACGAAGCAGACAGCAAGAGCGTGTAATACCCAGTCCAATATCGTTACTATATGCAGCCATTGAGAAATTTTTCCTCAACGTCACAAATTTACCCTACGACCAAATCACAACATTACGGGAATTACTAGAAACAGCACAACACTACTGGGAAATTGATACTAGACTACGAAGTCAAAAAACAGGAGAAGATGGAAGCGGAACCCAGCAACTAACCCTACCAGTTTTCAACGCCCCATTCGCAACAAATTCCACAATTGCGGAATTTATACAACTACTGCGACGTGGAACAATAGTGTCATATCCTTACCCAGTTCGTCCAGTTGGACCAGCAGCAAACGCAGTCACAATATCAACAATATTCCAGTATCGTTCAAGTCGCAAATCGCACAAATGGCACTTTTGGCTAGATGCAGGTTCATACTTATGGGCAAAAGGTGGTGCAGCGACATTATACGGCGCCAACTTATTTTTACGCGATAGATTGGGTCAACCTTGGACAGCAGAAGACGAAACCCTAGCAGAAAACCAACGGGTCAAACGCATTTTAGCCGACCTACTCGCGCGTGTATCCGAGCGACTATATCTATGTCACAGCGAACTAGCAGTAAACGGTCAAGAACAACTAGGCCCCTTACTACCCCTAGTCAATGCTTCCCTACCTGTTAGCAACGAAAATTAACCAACTGTCATAATGAACGCAGTGAAGTATCTCAATGCCATGTAAATTAGTAACTTTACCACAGAGACACAGAGTACACAGAGGAAAGAGATTAAATAAGTAAAGGATATTAAAGATTGGCGCCTTTTCAACATTAATAACATCGACTAACAGTGTCAGTACAAAATCTGGCACAAACAACCACTAATACTAACCTCGCTTATAGTAACTTTATATTTATAAAAGCGGTGGAAGTATCCACATCTACCATCTAAACTGAGGATATTAGCCTCAATTATATCTGGAGGTGCTGCAACATGGTACAACAAGTTACAGAATTTGAAACCGCCGACGATTTGGACTTTTACCCAGAGAGCGACGGTAAACCGATGGCGGAGAATACAATACAGTTTCGTTGGATTGTTTTAATTAAAGAAGGCTTAGAAATATTTTTTGCATCAGTTTTAGATGTATTTGTTGCTGGAGACTTATTATGGTATCCAGTTAGAGGTAATAAATATATAAAGTGTGCGCCAGATGCAATGGTAGTCTTTGGGAGACCAAAAGGCGATAGAGGTGCATACGTACAGCATCGTGAAGGTAACGTGGCGCCGCAAGTAGTATTTGAAGTTCTCTCACCCGGCAATAGAAGTGCCGAAATGAAAAGAAAGTTTAACTTTTACCAAAAATATGGAGTCGAAGAATACTATATTTATGACCCGATTAAAAATATTTTACAAGGTTGGTTACGCTCAAATAGCATATTAAAACCAATTGCGAATATAAATAACTGGACAAGCCCACGGTTAAATATCAAGTTTGTGCTAACACCTGCAACACTTGAAATTTATGAACCAAACGGTGAAAAGTTTTTAACCCCCGTAGAATTAAAAGAAGAAAGTAAACTTGAACGGCAGCGGCGTCAACAAGCTGAACAACAGGCTCAACTTGAACGACAACAGTGCGAACTGGAACGGCAAGCAAGATTGGATGCAGTGCGTCGAACACTACAAATGGGGTTAAGTGTAGAACAAGTTGCACAGGCATTTTCATTGACTGTACAAGAAATAGAGGAAATGAAGTAGATACATATATATAGGTTTTTTACAGGTAACATTCTTAAATCTACATTACCAATTTAGAACTATTAAGTTTGTTACTTTAACAAATTCTTGATCAGCTGTTACTAAAATTGCTCTTGCTTGAAGTGCGCTTGAAGCAACTATTGCATCTGGAAGTTTTAACCGATATTGTATGCGAGTTTGAATGATTTGTTCAATGAATGAATTATTATTGGCGAGTAAGTTTATCACTTCTACACGCTGTAAAAATTGCTCAAATAACTTTCGGTCTTCTTCACTAATCTGTGAGAAAGCTAGAAATTCAATTTGGCTGATAACTGAAATTCCAATCCACTCAGCATCTTGTAGTAATTTAACTAATGCTGTAGAACCCTTCAACAAAGCGACAATAGCATTCGTGTCAAGTAGATAGCGTTTACCACTCATCTCTTAATGCCCTTTGCATAGCTACACTGTCACCCTCCCACTTTAAACGCCCTGCTAAATCTGAAAAATCGTAAGATTTTTTCTGAGTATTTTCTAGAATAGTACCTGGGTTTAAGACTATGACTACATCAACGGCACCTGCCGATAAGTCTGTTGGTACATCAATATGTAAATTTCCTGAATCATCAATAACTGTTGCTAGCTTTAAGACTTTCATATGATTACAACTTTCACAGCTACTCCCAATTATATGAGATAAGGTTGGGGTTTCCTACCACAAGTGAATATCCTTTGGATAACGGATAACTGTACTTGTACTTGCTCAACCCAACCTACAATTACGTTCCTCAGCAATTTGTAACAGTTTTAGAGATTTGTTTATTTACAGATGCTCTCGTGTTTGAGTTTACGCTTTCGGGCTGAAGTCGTTGCTAAAGCGCTGAGGGCAAGGAGACCAAAGATAGTGCTAGGTTCTGGAATTGAGGTAGTATAGGTAACATTCCAGGAGACAAACTGCTCCAGAGAACTTTGGTTTGTCCGCACCCAGCCATTCACGGGGTCGAAGCCGGTTGGGTCAAAAGCACGAGCTAAGATGGTATAATCTCCTGCTCCATAACCGAAGTCGCGCAAATTAAATTTGTCTGCTTTAGCTGTTGGAATAAGATTACCGTTAACAAACCACTCTAAGTTAATGACGCCTTTATCGATGGGGTTTACAAAAAGTTGGGTGGGATTAACCAAAGGCGCCGTATTATCAAGCCAAGAATCAAGTGGATCGACTAAAGCATAAATATCAAGAATGATTTTCTCACGACTAACTGCATCGAACGGTCGGTACAATGAGCGCATCTTTGAATTATCTGATGGGCGGTAAATTCCGGTATTGTAGTAACGTCCGCCTTCATAAGCACCAATAACTCCAATATCTGGTTGGTCATAACCTAGCCAGCGCGACCACTTGTTACCTGTAGGGTTTGTAGTAACGTTTACTTCGCTCGGTTCTCCTCCAATGTAAGGAGTGTCAAACCCACCATATTCATCGGCTAGTTGACTAAAAGAATGACCTATTTCGTGTAGGGCAACTTCTTTAGCAGAGTCGTTTCCACCTGCGTAAACAGCATAAGCACCACCACCACCACCATACTTCGTATCGTTAACGATTACATACTGCATTTCTGCTGTCCACCCAGCACCAGCAAGAGCTGCATCGCGCACCGCATTAGCTTGGAAATCATTAATGTAAAGCAACCGCTCAGTGATTCCATCATAATAGTAGCTGGCGCCGAGTGCTGTGTCGCGGAAAATATTTTCTACCGGAACATCAGCTCCTGACTCGTTAGATACCACATCGATTTTATGTATATTGAAATAGTTACGGTATCGAAAAAATGGGTCGGAGTTTAAGGAGTTAGAGAACTGGTAGTCAAGATAGCCATTGATGTGATTGTTGTATGTTCCACTTGCTAGGTCTGCCTCTGTATATCCATCACCGAGAAAAACAGCATCTACTCGATTCGAGGATGAACCATTATTTCTAATTGTTGTAAACGTTGCACCGAGAGATGGTTCTGCAATTGTAGCCAGTAAAAATCCGATTAATAGCTTAAAAAATTTCATTTAAACTTCAAAATTTGTTATCAAGAGACGCGAGTAAACGACTTTAAACAAACTTTAAATTAATGTCATACTGACATAATTACTGTTTGCTCAGTAGTTTTACGAAAAGCCAATTATAATATTTATACCTGAAAATATGGCAAAAAAATTATCTTCACCAACACTTTATAGAATCACAGGAAAAATTAAATATTTAGATTTGCTTTTATCCGTGTTTACAACTAACATCAACAAGCGCACACGTTGACTAGCAAATATAAAAATCTAAAAATGCTGTGGTGTTAGCGTTACTCTTTGCTGTTCAGTGTTGACAATTTTTTAGCGTGTACATGCTTGAATGGTAAAAGTGAAATTTTGTCATATCAAAGTATGCAGCAAAAAGGCGCCGCGTTAAAGTTTGTAATATTAATTGGATTTGTGAGTTTATGTGCGGATGCTACCTATGAAGGAGCGCGCAGTATTACAGGAGCTTATTTGCAAGTATTAGGCGCCAGTGGTACAGTAGTAGGTTTAGTTGCTGGGTTTGGCGAGTTAATAGGTTACGGGTTACGTTTATTTATTGGGTATTTAAGTGACCAAAGTAAGAAATATTGGGGTATTACAACACTTGGCTTTATTTTAAATACGGCAGTTGTACCACTGCTTGCATTTGCTGGTAGATGGGAAGTAGCTGCTGGTCTGATGATGGCAGAACGTACAGGTAAAGCAGTTCGTACACCTCCACGTGATGCTTTGCTGTCGTATGCAGTAAGTCAGGTTGGTAATGGTTTTGGGTTTGGGTTACACGAAGCAATGGATCAAATAGGCGCCGTTATTGGCCCGTTATCTGTTGCTGCTGTAGTATATTTTCAAGGAGAATATAAAAACGGCTTTCTAATTTTAGTAGTTCCTGCTGTTTTAGGATTGATAGTATTATTAGTCGGACAAAGAATTTACCCAAACCCTCGTGATTTTGAGCCAGGTAACATCACAAATAATCAAGGATTACCGAAAATTTTTTGGTATTACTTAGTCGCTGTAGCAATTGTTGCCGCTGGATATGTGGATTTTCCGTTAATTGCTTATCACTTTCAAAA
Organism: Calothrix sp. PCC 7103; assembly: GCF_000331305.1. Classification (GTDB taxonomy): domain Bacteria; phylum Cyanobacteriota; class Cyanobacteriia; order Cyanobacteriales; family Nostocaceae; genus Dulcicalothrix. The sequence goes on from NZ_KB217478.1 coordinate 6,387,520, forward strand.
GCATAATGTTGCTTCAGGGCTTACCATTCCATTATTTTATGCTTTAGCAATGGGAGTTGACGCAATCGCAGCACTTTTATTTGGTTATCTTTTTGACTTATTTGGTATTTCTACTTTAGCAATTGCCGCTTTCACATCAGCGTTTTTTGCTCCGTTACTGTTTTTAGATAATACTAATCTGGTTTTACTAGGGGTTATAGTTTGGGGTATCGGAATGGGCGCCCAAGAGTCTATAGTAAAAGCAGCAGTCGCTAAAATAGTACCCCCGGATATACGAGCTACAGCATATGGCATATTTAGCACAGGGTACGGGATAGCCTGGTTTTTAGGAAGCGCTTTAATGGGGATTTTATATGATAAATCGATTAATTGGCTAGTGGGTTTTTCGGTTGTGAGTCAACTTATAGCAGTTCCTATGTTTGTTTGGATTAAAGCTGAAGATAAAAAATTTAGAAACACACGCGATACCTCTATATAACCTCCTCTGTGTCTCTGTGGTAAAAAATAAACCGCAAAGGACGCTGCATAACGCAAAGGAAGAAAAGAAGTTACTCTTTACTCATTTTATTTTTAGTTAGTTGGTTTAGAAACTTGGTATTATCATAGTAATGTTCAAGTGAAAGAAGTTTTAAATCTTCACTAACATGGGCAACGCTAACTCCAATAATTTGAATAGTTTCACCCGTAGGTTGATAATTTTTATACTCACCTTCAAAACGTCCCCAATGGCGCCACTTAAAGGTAATTACTGGTGGTGCTGAGTATATTTGCTTGCAACGGATGCAACGGATGTAACGGATAGTTGATTACCTGAATTTAACCAAAATCTAAAATAATAGAAATATTAAGTTATTGAGAATATTTAGCCAAATGCTTTTAGCTTACCAGGGGGTAAAATATGGCTGTTACTAACCCACAGCCTCAATTGAAACGTGAGTTAGGAGTATTCGGCGCCACCTTTATGGGTTTGGGGTCAATAGTTGGTACGGGGGTATTTGTTAGTATTGGTATTGCAGCAGGAATTGCTGGGCCAATGGTAATAGTAGCAATAGCAATAGGTGCCTTAGTAGCAACTTTTAATGGACTCAACAGCGCACAGTTAGCAGCAAGTCATCCGGTAAGTGGTGGTAGTTATGAATATGGGTATAAATATTTAACTCCAGCGTTTGGGTTTACAGCAGGTTGGATGTTTTTGGTAGCAAAGACAGCTTCAGCAGCAACAGCAGCTTTAGGTTTCGCTGGATATTTAGTTAATATTCTAGGTTTAAGTTCAACCTTGATTGTTCCAATTGCTTTTATTACTGTAGCAATTATGACCGTAATTGTTCTCAGTGGAATAAAGCGCTCGAATTTAGCTAACACTGTAATAGTATCTGTAACGTTGTTATCTTTAGTGTTTTTTATTCTGGTTTGCTTACCCCGTGCAATTACAGAAGGTGCAAGTAATTTATCACCAACATTGAGCGAAGTTTCTTTAGCCAATATACTTCAAGCTAGCGCGCTGATGTTTGTAGCTTACACAGGTTATGGACGTATAGCGACAATGGGGGAAGAAGCCAAAAACCCACGGGTAACTATTCCCAGAGCAATGATTGTTTGTTTGTTGGTGACAATGTTGCTTTATATAACAGTAGCAATGGTTGGTATTGGTGCAGTGGGAGTAAATGTATTAGGTAATCAAAGTCCACAAATTAAAACGGCGCCTTTGGAAGCAGCAGTTCGTATTGTAGCAGGTAGTGGCGCCAGCGTAGTTATAGCAATAGGCGCCATGACAGCAATGTTAGGTGTACTGTTAAATTTAATACTCGGATTATCGCGCGTCTGGTTAGCAATGGGAAGACGCTTTGATGCACCAAGATTTTTAGCACGTTTAAACCAACAGCAAACAACACCACACTATGCAGTAATATTAGTAGGCGCCACAATAGCCCTATTAGTATTATTAGGTAACGTAAAAACAACCTGGTCATTCAGTGCATTTAGCGTATTGATATACTATGCAATCACCAACTTCGCAGCATTAAAACTCTCACCTCAAGAACGACTTTATCCTAAATGGATAGCCATCCTAGGAATATTATCCTGTTTATTCTTAGCATTCTGGGTAGAATCATCAATTTGGCAAATTGGGATAGGATTAATAATCGCAGGTTTAATTTGGCACAAAGTTAGACGTGCCGTAGCAGCAAATTAACCTCTTGTACCTCTTGTGGGATGGGCATCCTTGCCCGTCCCAAACAAATAATGTGCTAAAGTTACCTTATATAAGCTTTTTTTAACTCTCTCCTACCTTGATTAACGCATCTTCTGCCGCTGCTTTTTCGGCTTCTTTTTTATTCTTTCCTCTACCCTTACCATATACCTTACCTTCAACCACTACTTTTGCCAAAAACAGTGGTGCATGTGGTAATCCACCTTCATCGACTGTTATATACTTAGGAGGGTTTTTGGAAACATTTTGTTGTACCCACTTTTGAAACCGATTCTTTGAATCAACATCAGAACGAGATACAAAAATGCTTTTGGGAACTGCGTCAAAAAGTGGTTCAATAATCTTTTTCAGCGCCTTAGTGTCACAGTCATTATCAAGATAATAGGCGCCAACAACAGCCTCAAATGTACTACTGAGTAAATTCTCATTATAAAAACCACCTTCTTGGATAGTACCCTTTCCTAAACGCATCCGAAAATCTAAACCAACTTCAGTAGCAAATTTAGCTAGCTGCTTCTCATCAACCAACGCAGAACGTCTACGAGTTAATTCATCTTCGCTTTTATCTGGAAAACGATGAAATAAATATTGCCCACTAAGAAAATTTAATATAGCATCACCTAAAAATTCTAACCGCTCATTGTGTTCTCCGGCGCCTGGGTTTTCATAAGCATATGAACGATGAGTAAGCGCGTGACGCAGAAGTTTTTCATTACGAAATTTTAATAATTCATGCATTTGATTAAAAATTTGACCTAATATAGAGATACATATCACAATAAAAAACCGATTTATCGCAGCTACGAGCATCACGCACTAAAGTAGATGGCAATTAAATTTAAGCCAGAAATAATTGATTATCCTTCATGATAATTTTGCCATCATCTACAACAGCATTTATAAACTTACTAAAACGTGAAAACTTAATACCGTTGTCTGTACGAATACAGCGACAACCCTGGTAGGAAGGGAAACTTTTACGCATTAAACTATCAATATAACTTAGTCTTGTTGATTTATTTTGGCTTAATGCGGTTTGAACTGCCTGAATTAAATACTTAATAGCTTCACAATAATTAAGTTCAGGTAAAGCAACTTCAGTTGGAACTTTTGAAGTCAAAGACTCTGCAAACTCTACCATCAGTTGTTGTAAACTATGGAGATAATAAAATGTACTAGCAGACTCTTTTAATTCAGCCTTGACATTACCACTTTGAGCGACTACTATAACATGCTTACCTTTTTCCTTCAAAGTTTCAACTAAATCTACAAAGTCTCCATCTCCCGACACAAGAATAATAATATCTGGAGATTGAGATTTACGAATATCTTTGATTAAGTCAAACACTATTTGATTATCCAAAGAATTTTTAAGTGGGCAAGGAACATCTTTATAAGTGACATTTGGAATTCCCAAGCACCTATTATTACTAAAAGAATTGTAATAAATTTTAGTTTTGAGTAATGTTCCTATTGATTTAGCAAAATTCTGCAATAAACTTACAGTTTTTTCGTCCAACTTGACATTTTGATAGTCACAGTAAATGGAAACACAAGCTTGCTTTGTGCTTGATGGTGTAACCATGATAAATAAGTCCTCAATATTTTTTGGGACAGCACAATATGCCAAGCACTGAATATAAAATTAGATAATACAAAAAAGTCATTAAAGCTAGACCTTTTCTTGAAATAACTAATCTTATGTCTCGATTACAGTCTCAGTTATAGGATTTTGCTTATCCTGAATGGTGTCAAGTCAACCAGTTTGACAAACGTTTAGTAAAAAGTTAAAGTCCATATCGCCAACTTAATGCTACACATTTAGCAAACGGGATGACCTGGCACTACGCAGGATAACCAGAATCCAACAACTGAGACAACAATCAAATTTTATGCTTATGCTTGATAATTATTATTTTGTCCTTATGATATACAACATATCCATACTGGTACAAGCTTGTCAATATTATTTACACAATCTTTACAGAATTGAAGGCGCCATCAAAGCTTTGGACAGCACCCCCACATCCAAAATTCCTTTATCTCATAACTCTGCTGGAACGTGTAAGTTTATAAATAATTAGGCAGGAAAAATTTTGCTTAAATCGATTGATAAATCAGGGAAACAAGGTATTTTTACGGTTTGATTTGGTAATTCAACGCGCTTGTTTCGATAATTATATTTACCTTGATTATCTTGATACGGCTCGCTATAACATTCCAATTTGTTATCAGCTAAATTAAATATCCAATAATCAGAAATACCAGCTTCAGCATATAAGGGTAATTTTACATCTTGGTCATAATCTATAGATGAGTCGGAAACTTCTACAACGAGCAACACGTCATCAGGAGCAGGATTGGCAGAAAAATAGTCATCTGAACGGTTTTTTACTATAGCAAAATCTGGTTCTGGTTCGCTGTTGGGGGGTAAAGTAATAGGAGCTTGACATTGTAAAGTTGCTCTGCCATCAACTAATTTGGGCAGTTCTTTCAATAATTTTCTTAGGCAAGTCTCATGTGCCTTACCTTTTGCAGGCATCTCGATAATTTCTCCTTGAATTAGCTCAATCCGACTATCTTCATGGAAAAAGCCTAGTTCTGCTAACTTATGGTACTCATCAAGAGTGAAACGTTTAGCTTGAGCAATTGCCATAACTTTTCTCTAGAAAAATTGTACTCGTAAATATAACAACTATTTTAAAGCCGTTCGACGGGCTTTGACTCCAAACTCCGAATATTACGAGGAGAACTCCGAACATTACGAAGAAATCGACAATGATACAAATTAATTACTATAGGCTTCCTTGATTTTGCGTATAAGCCTACGGACTTCTCTTTAACTATTTAAGTATAAATTACCATGATTATAGCAGCCCTAAATTATTCGTAAAATCCACACGTTGTAGAGACGCGATTAATCGCGTCTCTACGCGCATATAATTTTTACAACTCATATAGGATTGCTATATAATACATGGGTAAATTAAAGTTAAGGTAAAGCTAAGTAAGGCGATATGTATCGTTTTTACGAAGTATCTAACATAAATCTAGGTGCTGTCTATGTTTCATGAATAAATATCAAAAAATAAATTTATAAAATTTTGTTCTTCGTTATCCTGATAACTGACAATTAACTGTCTAGACAGCTTTTCCAAACTGCCGAAGAAGCAGATAAGTATTTGAAAGAAGAACGGGAATCATGGGAACGCTAAATATTCCAGCTTTTAGCTTGGTATATGTAGATACATCACCTGTAATCTATAGCGTTGAGAAAGATTTTGTTTCTAACCAATAAATTATCCGTTACATCCGTTGTATCCGTTGCAAGCTTACCCTTCAATTTCACAAGTTATATGTTAATAATTCTTTCTTTGCGTCCTTTGCGTCCTTTGCGGTTCGATTTTCTTACTAGCCAAAATTAAGTAACCAAACGTAATAACAAAAGTATTCGTTGGGTTCCGTTCCTCCACCCAACCTACATTATTTATATAAGCCAATGCCTACACATGATATAATAGACAACCGCAATCAAAAATTAGTAGACCAAATCAAGCGCATACTCGACTCATCCGAAGCAGCGCATTTTGCGGTAGGTTACTTTTTTCTTTCTGGCTTCACCGCTATTGCAGAACGTCTTACTAATATTAAAGAACTACGTTTATTAATTGGCAACACTACCAACCGCCAAACCATCGAACAAATTGCCCAAGGATACCGTAGATTAGAATTAATTGAAGATAAAATCGAAGCGCAAAAGTATCCGAAGCGTAGTGAAGAAAAACGGATGGCATCGGAAACAGCAGCTAATATCCGTTCTAGTATCGAACTAATGGACCAGACAGATGAAGCTGAGACACTGGTTAAAAATTTAGTCCAGATGATTGAAGAAAAACGGCTTCATGTTCGAGTTTATACTAAAGGAACTTTACACGCCAAAGCTTATATTTTTGACTATGGTACTGTTTACGATAATAAAGGTAAAGCTTTAGAACGTTCAGAAAAAGGTATTGCTATAGTTGGTTCATCTAACCTTACCCTTTCTGGCATCACTCATAATACAGAACTTAATGTAGTAATTCATGGTAATGATAATCATAGCGAGTTAACGCATTGGTTTGATGAACTATGGGATGAAGCGGAAGATTTTAATGCTGCTTTGATGCAAGAAATGAAACAATCTTGGGCAGGTGTACCTGTTCGTCCTTATGATGTTTACATGAAAACTCTTTATAGTTTAGTCAAAGATAGATTAGAGGATACTGCTTCAAAAGAGTTAATTCTCGAAGACGAAATTAGTAAGCAGTTAGCTGATTTTCAAAAAGTGGCTGTTAATCATGCTGTACGTAATATTCGCGACTATGACGGCGCCTTTGTTTCTGATGTAGTAGGGTTAGGTAAGAGTTTCATCGGCGCCGCTATTGTAAAAAGATTTGAGCAAACCGAACGCGCGCGTCCTTTAATTATATGTCCGGCGCCACTGATAGAAATGTGGGAACGCTACAACGAAGTATATCAGCTAAATGCTCGTGTACTTTCAATGGGTATGTTGAAAGAAGACGAAGGCGATGTTAAAACGTTATTAAATGATTTTAAATATAAAGATAGAGATTTTTTACTAATCGATGAGAGCCATAACTTAAGAAATAATAGCACCCAAAGATATAAAGTTGTAGAAGCATTTTTAGGCGCCGGGAAACGTTGTTGCTTTTTAACGGCAACTCCCCGTAATAAAACCGCTTGGGATATTTATCATCAACTTAAGTTATTTCATCAAGACGATAAAACCGACTTACCCATAGACCCACCAAATTTAAAAGAGTATTTTCAACTGGTCGAAAGAGGTGAGAAAAAATTACCAGAATTACTTTCTCATATCCTTATTCGTCGTACCCGTAACCATATATTACGCTTTTACGGGTTTGACTCGAAAACTCACAACAAAGTTGACCCCACAAACTTTCAACCATATTTAGATGGAACACGACGTGCTTATGTCATTGTCGGTGGACAACATCGGTTTTTTCCGAAACGTGAATTAGAAACTATTGAGTACAGCATTGAGGACACGTACCAAGGACTGTATCAAGATTTACGTAAATATATGGGTAAACCAGGTAAACGTAAAAACCAACGTGTCGTAGAGACGCGATTAATCGCGTCTCTACAATATGCGCGTTATGGGTTATGGAATTATGTATTACAAGGCAAACAAAAGCAAGAACCATATAATACCTTACAACGTGCAGGCGCCAATTTACGAGGTTTAATGCGCGTACTTTTGTTCAAACGCTTTGAGTCAAGTGTTTACGCATTCCAAGAAACTATTAAAAAACTATTGATAGTCCACGAACGATTTTTAAAAGCATTATCTCAAGGATTTGTGCCCGCAGGTGAAGATGCACAACTTTTGCTATCTGAAGACTATAACCAAGCAGAAGAACAAGACTTGATGGACGAATTGCAAAAGGTATCCAATAAATATGACTTAGCTGATTTTGATGCCAAAATCTTACACCAGCATATCGAGCATGATATTAAATTGTTACAAAAAGTTTTACATTTAGTTCAACCAATTACCCCAGATAAAGATGCTAAATTACAGACTTTAATAAAATGGTTATCTAAACCAAACCTTAAAAACAAAAAACGTCTGATTTTTACTCAATACGCCGATACAGCAAAGTATTTATATGATAACTTAAATCCAGATGGCGCCCATAATGATATTGATGTAATTTATAGCGGTAACAACAAAAATAAATCACGGGTAGTAGGAAGATTTGCACCAAACGCGAACAAAGAGTATAAATTTAAACCTGGAGATACAGAATTAAATACCTTAATCGCCACCGATATTTTAGCAGAAGGCTTAAACCTGCAAGATGGTGATTTAATAATTAATTATGACCTACATTGGAACCCTGTTAAACTAATTCAGCGTTTTGGTCGTATTGACCGTATTGGTAGCGATAAAGATGTTATTTACGGATATAATTTTTTACCTGAGTTAGGTATTGAGCGTAACCTAGGATTAAAACAAAAGCTGAAAAACAGAATTCAAGAAATTCACGATACTATCGGTGAAGACGCTGCCATACTTGATACAACAGAGCAACTCAACGAAGAAGCAATGTACGCTATTTACGAGCAACAAGGTAAGCAGTTGAGTCTCTTTGATGTCGATGATGAAGAATTTTTAGATTTAAACGAAGCAGAAGAAATCCTGAGAAAATTACAAAAAGAAGACCCAGCAGAGTTTGAACGCATTGCTAATTTACCACATGGTATTCGCACCGCTCAATTTTCCATGCAAAAAGGAACATTTATTTTCTGTGAAGTTTCCGACGCTAACCGACCTGATATTAAAGGCTACCAACAATTATTCTTATTAAATGACAAAGGAGAAATAATTTCTAGAGATATTCCTCGTATTTTAGGCGCGATCAAAGCTACGGATAACACCCCCACATCCAAAATACCTGTATCTCATAACTCTGCCGTAACGCGCGTTAAACAACAATTTGCTGAAGAAGTAAAACATCGTCAAGCAGAAAGAGAGTTTAACCAACGTTTGACTCAAGGACAAAGATACATCGTGCGGGAACTGAGAGTATTTTTTAAATCAGTCGCAGACGAAGAAATAAAAGGTCAAGTAAATATTTTAGAAAAAGCATTTCGTTTAAGCGTCAACCAAGCAGTCAACCGTGAGTTAAATAAACTACGTCGAGACGGGTTTACAGGCAAGGAATTATTCAACCAATTAGTAATAATTTACCGTCAACACAATATGCAGGAGTTGCAAGATAACAGCTTACCTACACTATCTCAACCAATTCCAATTATTGTTTGTAGTGAAGGCTTGGTGTAATAAAGGTAACAATGTTAAGGTGGGCAGTGCCTACAATATAACAAGCTTTTCAAGCTATGATTTTCGCCCATTCTCAACTTTCTCTGTGTACTCTGTGACTCTGTGGTAATTATCTCTACCACCAAAATTGATACTTAGCACTCAACACTCAACACTCAACGCTATTCTGGTATGCTTAAAGCCGATAAGATAATTATTTAAGCTATGCCAGCGTCTATTCAACCTAATATTACGGCTTTTCCCCTGGCTGCCGTTGTTGGTCAGGAAGCTATTAAACTAGCTTTACTATTGGCAGCAGTTGACCCTGGACTTGGGGGAGTTGCTATTGCTGGTCGTCGCGGTACGGCAAAATCTGTCATGGCACGTGCTATTCATGCTTTGCTGCCTCCTATTGAAGTTGTAAAGGGGGGAATAAGTAATTGTGACCCTAATCGTCCTGAAGAGTGGGATGATATTCTTGTGGAAATAGACAGGCAAGATGCCTGTTCCACAAGAGAGACAATAGAGACAGAAATAATTCCGGCGCCTTTTGTACAGATACCGCTTGGCACTACAGAAGATAGGCTATTAGGTTCTGTTGATGTGGAAGAGTCGGTAAAACAAGGCGCCACCATATTTCAACCTGGTTTACTTGCTGCTGCACATCGGGGAGTTTTATACGTTGATGAAATAAACTTACTGGATGACCAAATAAGTAACCAGCTATTAACTGTATTATCTGATGGGCGTAACCAAATTGAACGTGAGGGTATTAGCTTTCAGCATCCCTGTAGACCTTTATTTATAGCTACGTATAACCCAGAAGAAGGGGACTTGCGCGAACATCTTCTTGACCGTATTGCTATAGTTCTTTCTGCTAGTGGTGTGCTTGATTTAGACCAACGTGTTGAAGCTGTAGAACAAGCTATATCTTACTCGCGTTCGCCTCAAGAGTTTTTACAGCAGTACAGCGAAGATATTGACAGCATTAAAACTCAAATTATTTTGGCGCGTGAGTGGCTCAAAGAAGTCATTATTACTCATGAGCAAATAGCTTATTTAGTTGATGAAGCTGTTCGAGCGCAGGTTCAGGGACATCGCGCGGAGTTATTTGCTGTACGAGTAGCTAGGGCAGCAGCAGCTTTAGAAGGACGTAGTAAAGTTACTGCCGAAGATTTAAAACGCGCGGTGGAATTAGTAATAGTGCCAAGAGCAACTGTTATACAAACACCACCCGACGAACCACCACCACCCCCTCCACCACCACCACAAAGTCAAGAAGAACCCGAAAATCAAGAAGATAAACAGGAAGAAAACGAAGAACAGGAAGAAAACGAAGACCAGGAAGAAAATGAAGACCAAGAACCACCTGGTATTCCCGAAGAATTTATCTTTGACCCAGAGGGAGTAATTCTTGATGATAGTGTGTTGTATTTTGCCCAAATGGCACAACGTCAAGGCAAGTCAGGAAGTCGCAATGCGATATTTTCTGATGACCGAGGACGTTATGTTAAACCCATGCTGCCTAAAGGTAAAGTAAAACGTATTGCTGTTGATGCTACTTTACGTGCTGCGGCGCCATATCAAAAAGCCCGTAGAGAACGACAACCAAATCGTAAAGTCGTTGTTGAACAAGGTGACATGCGTTCAAAACGGTTGGTTCGTAAAGCAGGCGCCTTAGTTGTATTTATAGTTGATGCATCGGGTTCAATGGCATTAAACAGAATGCAGTCGGCAAAAGGCGCCGTCATGCAATTACTAACCGAAGCGTATCAAAACCGTGACCAAATATCATTAATACCTTTTAGAGGTGAACAAGCAGAAGTGCTATTACCTCCAACTCGTTCGATAGCACTTGCACGTAACCGTTTAGAAAGATTACCTTGTGGTGGTGGTTCGCCATTAGCACATGGATTAACTCAAGCTGTACGTGTAGGGATGAACGCTCAAATGAGTGGAGATATTGGGCAAGTAGTTCTAGTCGCAATTACTGATGGTCGTGGTAACATTCCCCTCTCACGCTCATTAGGAGAACCGCAAGACCCAGACCGGAAACCCGATATAAAAGCTGAATTATTAGACATTGCAGGACGAATCCGCGCCCTTGGAATGCAGCTTTTAGTAATAGATACCGAAAGCAAATTTGTTTCAACAGGATTTGCAAAAGAATTAGCGACTGTTTCAGGTGGTAAATATTATCACCTACCTAAAGCTACCGACCAAGCCATCGCCACAATGACAAAAGGCGCCATCGCCGATTTAAGACGCTAGAATTGATGAATGTCGTAGAGACGCGATTAATCGCGTCTCTACAATGTAATGTAATTTATCAATCGCAATTACCTAACAATTTGGTACGACAAGACTACTACCCTCTAAGCGTGGCGCCAATGATGGACCACACAGACCGTCATTTTCGGTATTTCATGCGGCAGATAACAAAAAAAACTCTGCTTTATACCGAAATGGTTACAAGCGCAGCAATATTACACGGTGATAAAGAACGTCTTTTAGGATTTTCAGCCGAAGAAAAACCCCTTGTTTTACAAGTCGGTGGCGATAACCCCGTACAACTTGCCGAATGTGCCCGTATCGCATCCGATATGGGGTATGACGAAATTAATCTAAATGTTGGTTGCCCAAGTAGTCGCGTCCAAGATGGTAATTTTGGCGCCTGTTTAATGGCACAACCTCACAAAGTAGCTGACTGTGTTGCCGCGATGATTGATGCTGCTAATATTCCTGTAAGCGTTAAGCACCGTATTGGTGTTGATGATATTGACTCCTACGAGCATATGGCAAACTTTGTCAATATTATTGCTTCTGCTGGATGCCGTATATTTAATGTTCACGCCCGTAAAGCTTGGTTAAAAGGTTTAAGCCCAAAAGAAAACCGCGATATTCCACCTTTACGTTACTCGGATGTTCATCGTCTGAAAGCAGAATTTCCACACTTATTTATTGAAATTAACGGCGGATTTTTAAATCTAGAACAGGTTCGCACGCAATTAAAATCAGTTGATGCGGTCATGATTGGACGTGCAGCTTACGATAACCCTTATATATTTGCCGCTGCCGACTCACTAATTTACAGAGAAAATACTCCGGCACCAACACGTCATCAAATCGTAGAAGCAATGTTTCCCTATATAGATAAATGGGCAGCAAAAGGATTGAAACTTAATAAAATCACCCGTCACATGCTGCAATTATTTGCTGGACAACCAGGTAGTCGCGCGTGGAAACAGCATTTAACAGAATATTCTTGTCGTGAAGGTGCATCATCACAAGTTGTCGCACAAGCACTTGCTTTAGTACCAATTAAACAGCTTGAGGTAATTCATTGGTACTAGAAGTTTTGAGATTATTCTTTGCCAAAGAGTCAGCAATTAATCGTAAAACCTCAACTTGTTCTTCAGGCGCCGCTTGAACCACCATCGTTCGTAAACTAGCACCTTCGGTCTTTACTCCAAATAACTCACATAAATACCAAGTTCTTGCATCTTGGGGCAGTACTAGGAGTAGAGCAATAAGCTTCGCGGCTCCTAGGTCAGCTTTTCCATGACGAAAGCGCGAAAGAATAACTCTTGAAATGCCAGCATCAGCAGCTACTTTTGTCGCATTCAAATTGAAGCGGTTCATCATTTCGTCGAACAACTGCCAGTGCGATTCAAAATTTTCCTGCGTTATAAAACTTTGCATTTTTTATATTGTATAGTTATCTATACGCTGTATACTAAGCGATACAATAGAAAGTAGCGATATACGGCTAATCCAATCGTACCAAACGATTCACAATTTTGCCTAAATCGTCATCTGACATAAGTGGACAGTTTAAGAGTGTTTGTTAACAACCTCTTGTCCTCTTGCTGCCCCCAATTAAAAGCGGAAGGCGCCCAACATTTTAATAATCGTTAATTAACGTCTCCGTATTATTACCGCAAAATTTTTATTCGGCAAGTCAAGAGCGAATCATTATGCATTTGAGGAGGTGTCACTTATGACTACTACGTCTACCAAAGATTTCAACAAAAACTCTGTTTCAGCTAAAGCGCGCGTTTTTCCAGCCAAAGAGCCAGGAGGTAGATACTGGACTGGAAACAAGATTAGGAAATCCTCAAACACAAATATATCCTCTAGGAAAAATGATGGTGCAGAATTCCTAGAGGATAAACAAGACTCCAATATATCCTCTAGGAAAAATGATGGTGCAGAATTCCTAGAGGATAAACAAGACCTCAATATATCCTCTAGGAAAAATGATGGTACGGAATTCCTAGAGGATAAACAAGACTCCAATATATCCTCTAGGAAAAATGATGGTGCAGAATTCCTAGAGGATAAACAAGACTCCAATATATCCTCTAGGAAAAATGATGGTGCAGAATTCCTAGAGGATAAACAAGACCTCAATATATCCTCTAGGAAAAATGATGGTACGGAATTCCTAGAGGATAAACAAGACTCCAATATATCCTCTAGGAAAAATGATGGTGCAGAATTCCTAGAGGATAAACAAGACTCCAATATATCCTCTAGGAAAAATGATGGTACGGAATTCCTAGAGGATAAACAAGACCTCAATATATCCTCTAGGAAAAAGCGGCGCCTAAAGGGTGATGGTAGTGGGTGTATATATTACCGGACTTCTATTAAAAATGGTAAAGAGTATCACGAAGCCTACTTTCAGTATGAATTTTGGAAAAAAGGAGACTGTTTATCAAAATCTTCTAGGTATATTCCTAAAAAATTACTGAAGGTAGTTCAGGAATTAAATCAATATAAGGCGCCTGTTCGGGAAATTTTGGCAGTTCTTGGAGAAATACTGTAGAGATGCTTTGATTTGAAACCGGGTTTATACGCATTCATTGTCGCAGACAAATCGTTATTTTCATTACAATATTTCAACGAATAAACCCGGTTTCTCACAATTTATGCGTAAGTCCTACCTTTGTTGAAATCGCATAAAAACGGCGCCAAATAAAATTCCAATTCCATGTGTCCAATAACCTATACCCCATTGATTAACACCATTTGGCGGAATCTCTAAACTACCTATTCCATAAAATAGTTGTTGAATAAACCACCAAAATAAATAGAAAAAAGCTGGTATTTCTACAGGAATAAATACAACTAGTAAAGGTAATACTGAATATATTTGAACTTTAGGAAATTTATATATGTATGCTCCTAAGCAAGCTGCTACGGCGCCATTAGCTCCAATTAGCGGTACTGCTAAATTCGGTTCTGCGAATACTTGTACTACACTTGTTAATATTCCTGCTGCCAGATAAAGAGCTAAGAAGCGCACTGGAGCGAGTACTTTTTCGAGAGTGCTACCAAATACCCATAAAAACAGCATATTTCCCAATATTTGGGCAAAACTACCGTGCAGAAACATTCCTGCGAATAAAGATGTCGAATGCATTATGATGGCTATGCTTGCTGCTGCATTACCTGATGCAGTGCTTAATATTGCACCCGATATTTCTACTGGTGCCGCTCCCCAAGCATTAATAAAATATCCTAGTTCTCCTGACAGTTCGAGCTTTAGTTCGTATAAAAATAAAGCGATGTTTAAACCAATTAAGCTCATTGTCGCAAACGGCTTTGCGCGCGTAAACAAGAATACATTATCGCTAACAGGAATCATAAAGTTGAATATGTCAATATTAAAATTAGATATATCGTATTAATTAAAGCAAATGTTAGGAAGCACACTCGCACTTCGATACCAAATTATTAATAGCCTTGGGGGTGGTGGATTTGGTGAAACTTATGTTGCTTCGGACTCCCAACTCCCTGGTACACCGCAATGTGTGGTTAAAAAACTCAAGCCTCAATCCAATGACCCTGAAACTCTACAAACTGCATGGAGACTATTTGATACTGAGGCACAGGTTTTATATAAGTTAGGTAGTCATGAACAAATTCCTCAGTTAAGAGCTTATTTTGAGGAAAATCAAGAGTTTTACCTTGTGCAAGAATTCATTGAAGGTCATGACCTGAGTGTTGAATTGATACCAGGTAAAGTTTACTCCCAAGAACAAGTCATTTTACTTTTACAAGAAATTTTAGAAATCTTAAAATTTGTTCATCAAAATAAAGTTATTCATCGCGATATCAACCCCCGTAATATCCTCCGTCACAAACACGACAATAAGTTATTTTTAATTGATTTCGGCGCCGTTAAGCAAATTACTACAAATGTTGTAACTTCTCAAAGCCAAAAATTTACTGTCGCTATCGGTACTCCTGGATACATTCCTAGCGAACAAGCACAGGGAAACCCTAGATATAGCAGTGATATTTATGCACTAGGTATTATTGGTATTCAAGCTTTAACAGGTATACCACCCGAACAATTAGAATATGATGAGTCTAATTCAGAAATTATTTGGCGCCATCAAACAAGTGTCAGTGATGAGCTTGCAGCAATTCTAGATAAAATGGTACGGTACGATTTTCGTCAACGGTACCAAGATGCGAGTATGGCACTACAAGCATTTAAAGATTTAAATAAATACCAATCTTCTCAAGCTACAATTGCACTTGCACCCGCTTCTCCAATTGTTCCAGTACAGCAACATATTCAGCCTGTTAATTATATTAAATTGATTAAGTCTATTAATATAAAAAGCATTGTTACTAAAACTGTAACTGGAATAGCTTTAATAGGTTTTGTTTCAACGGTATATGTGTTTGTTTCAAACGCTGTAAACTCTAATAATTCTGCTGAACTGTATAAACAAGCCAATACTTTATATGAATTGCAGCGTTATAATGATGCTTTAAATACATATCAAAAAGCGGTTGAGATTCGCGGTGACTATGGTGATGCTTGGTATGGTAAAGGTAAAGCTTTACATGAACTCAAAAGATATAAAGATGCTTTATTAGCATACGATAAAGCTATTCAAATTTCTCCAAATAATAAAGACGCTTGGAGAGGTCGAGGTTTTACTTTAGATAAGTTAAATCGTCAAAACGAAGCTATTGCTTCATATGATAAAGCATTAACTATACAACAGAATGATTTTGAGGTATGGAACGCTAAAGGTGAGTCTTTAACTGATTTGAAACGTTATGATGATGCAATTAAGGCTTTTGATAAAGCTATCGAGCTAAAACCAGATTATTATCAATCTTGGTTTAATAAAGGCAAAATACTTCATACCCTCAAACGTTATGATGACGCTCGAAACGCCTATGATAAAACAATCGAGCTAAAACCAAGTTATGAAACAGCTTGGTATAGTAAAGGCAATGCGTTAACAAATTTACAACGCTATCAAGACGCATTTAACGCTTACGATAAAGCCGTACAACTAAAACCAGATTATGCGACTGCGTGGTTTTCCCGAAGCAACACTTTACTAAATTTACGACGATATGCAGAAGCTATTGACTCATTCAACCAACTAATAAAATATGAACCTAATAATCACGAAGCGTTTTCAACTCGCGGTTGGTTATTACATCAACAGCAACAATATGAACAAGCTGTACAATCTTACGATAAAGCAATAGCAATTAAACGTAACAACTACCAAGTTTGGTACAATCGCGGCAATTCACTATTTAGCCTTAAACGCTACGAAGATGCAGTAGCATCATACAACCGCGTGATTCGCTATAAACCAGACCATTACGAAAGTTGGTACAGTCGAGGAAACGCATTCTTTAATATGCAGCGTTTCCAAGATGCTATTGCTTCTTATGAACGTGCCATTAAACTGAAACCAGATTACCAGCAAGCAATAAATGCTCTCAAAACATTGCAAGTGCAGCAGCAACAATTTCAACAACCCCAACAACCCCAACAACTCCAACAACCCCAACAGATAATTAAAAGATAAGCAACTATCTTGTACTTACCTTATATTTACCTCTTGCATAAAATCTCCAGGTTGTAAATCTTGGAGTCTCGTTTGTGAGGCGCCATTAATAAACGAATTGTCAGTACTAGTTTGATTACGAGTTAAGTTTGAAGTTTGTGCAGTAGACATTGCAACTTCTTCTCCCTGAACAAATCGCTGTTTTTGTGTGTACTCAATCAGCTTCGCTTGCGCTGTTGCGTATACTGAAGTATCTTCGGGTATTTGCTCCAAATATTTAACTGCCGCATTAAACTCCTGGTTTGTAGCTTTTTTATACGCTTGCTGTAATATATATGCTGCACGCACATGACGTTTTTGAGTATATTCAGCTACCTTTAGCTCGACTACTGGATTGGTACTGTTGTTTTTGGGTATTTGATTTAAATAATTCAATGCCTCATTGAAGTCTTTGGCGCCTGCTTTTTCATAAGCTTTCGCTAATAAAGTCTTGCTTTGAACCTCAATATGACGATTCGCTTGTGCAACTAATCTATCAGTTTTGGTTTGCCAGTATAAAATATCTGGAACAATAGGAGCTACTTTTAATACATCCGACCAACGTCCCTCCGAAACGGCATTTTCCGCAGTTTTATATTGTTCTGCTGCAATTTGCCACTGCGAAAGCCATTCTTCTATGGTCGCTTGCGCTTCTGGATAAACGTTAGAAGTTACAGGTATAGACTTTGCTTTTGCAATGGCGCCGTTTAAATCCCCAGACTGGAAGTCTTCTGTCGCTTTATATAATGTATCAGTTTCTGACGGCGCCGGAGTATTACTATTTAGCAACGAGTAAACCCCAAAACCCATCACCAACGAATTTGCAACTAATCCAACTTTTACACCTGTTAACAATGGTGAAATATTCCTAACACCGTTTTTACCATTAACTAGGTTTTGCGAATTTACTGTTTCAAGGATTGTATACTCAGCTTCAACTGTATCTGGGTAAATATTTTCTGGTATCTGTTTAAGTGCCTGATATACCTCTGCTACTGTTTGAAAACGATTTTGATGGCTGTAACGAATCATTCGACTAATAACCATAGCCAAATAATCGCTCACTTCTGTGTCTTTTGTTCTCCAAATAATTTCATTGCTACGAGGGTCTACTTGTAACTGCAATGGTGTTAAACCCGTCAACGCTTGAATGGCAATCATTCCCAGCGCATAAATATCACTACTAAGCTGTGTTTGACCAATAAATTGCTCAGGAGGAATATATCCTAACGAAGTAACTGGTATCCGATAAATGGGTAGTTCTGTATCTGTCCCAAAATCAACTGGCTGAATCGAACCAAAATCTATTAGTACTAATTTACCATCACTAACGCGGCGGATTAAATTTTCTGGCTTAACATCGCAGTGAATAACACCATTGGAATGAACAAAATCAAGAATTTCTAGAACGTCCATCAACAACTTGATAACTTCGTTTTCGTTCCAGAAGTAACTAAAGTTGTTATTGGTCGGCAATTCTGCTGTCAGCGCATGTCCTTCAACAAACTCTTGAACTAAGTAAAAACGCTCATTCTCCTCAAAACAAGCAATAAGTTCCGGAATTTGGTTATGGTGTCCTAACTGCTTGAGAGTTTCAGTTTCGGTCAAAAACCGTAACCTCAGCGTTTCCAAGTGACTTGGATGAAAATTTGTTACTTTTAGTTGCTTAACAACGCACTTTAGGTTCTCTGGGTGGTCGATATCTACAGCAATGTATGTCTGTCCAAACACCCCAGCACCTAGGCTTTGTACGATTTGGTAACGTCTAGACAGTACTTTACCGAGCATGTGGTGAGTCATGAGTTGGTTACTTAGTCATTCCTTTTTATACTTTCCCAACGTTGTTCCCTAATTCCGGAAACCCTTACAAAATAATGTTATTGAATGCTACTTTATAACATCAACATAAATATTCTCACTATTTACACGTAAAAATTTATGCTAATTTTATATTTTTTGATACATTAAATTTTCCCAAGTTAATGTATCAAATGCTGCAACTATTTTTATATACTAGCAACATCTATAACTCAGTTGATGTGACAGTTTTGTAAATGGCATCGACATAAATCCACAAATACCTCAAGATTGTCAAAAACATAGTCCTGACAACCACAAGCTTTGCTTTTAATACTATTGCGTACTTTTTATATAAAATAAGTTAATTATTATACATGTCTTGAATAAACTAGCTTTTACTTATTACTTAATTAATCTTTCTTATGTATTACATGTATTACATAAAAAAGAACGAAAAAGGGTACAACATCGCGCCATACCCTTACCAAATGTAGTATTTACATCTTTACTCTTTACCCCTTACCCCTAAGAATTATTGGCACTGATAATTTTTAGAAGGTGTGAATTCAAATCTGATACTTGGCCATTTAACGTACCAAAAAAATCGCTGTCAACTTTGTCAACAACATGGATTGCTGCAACTGCTAAATCATAACCTTCCTTAGTAATCGTTAAAGATTTTGCTCTGGTGTCTTTTGCATCAGTTTCACGCTTGATTAAACCTCGTTGTTCCAACGCGCGTAAAACTTTGGAAGTCATCATAATATCTGCCTTGGCATGAGCAGCTAATTTGGCTTGGGTAACTGTTTGTTGACCTTGACTGAGCCAAATTATTCCTGCTAGCAAAACAAACTGTACGTGGGTTAAACCCAACTTTTTCAATCCAGAATTCATTTTTCGCTGCCAAAGATTTGACACTTGCCACAGTACAAATCCTGGGCTGTCATCTGGGTTTTCAAACTGAAATACCATTATCTTGTGTGGCGAGTTCAACGGACACTACCTCGATTTTCTTTGCAGGTTGGGCACATCTGACGTGCGAATTAAGTCAAAGTCAAGCTGTTCTATTTCAAACAAGCCATATCGGAATACGTAGCCCCAATTACGCTTATTCTTTATGAAATGTAAATTAGCAATCAAAGGTATTATACTTACTTCATTACAATCAAAAAACTCCACCGAACGACGAAACGGCATAAAACCATTATTCATATCACAAGGATAAACCGATTCTTCTACCACTCGACCTATTGCTGTAAACGCTTGGCATTTTTCTTCCCCCTCAAATATTTGCTTCGGTGAGTAATAAATTACAAGGTCATCTGGCTATAACCGTCTTAAAGGCAATGGTTTTCCATGACACGCTTGCATGAAACCACCCATAACTCCATTTTGGACATGGTTTTTTGATGCTACGATAATCCAGTACTTGTGGGAATCCATATTTTACATTTTTATAACAAACTCGATTATTATAATCTCGATTATTAAATTTTTAATGAAATACCCTCTTAGGATGCAGGTGCCTATTACTCGCAGTCGTTACGAATCCGATTTAAAAGCTTTTATCCAGCCATTATATATTGCTATATCAAGTAAGATTGCTGCCAGTCCAAACAAAAAGACATTTTCCGCTAAAAGTACAGCTAAAGGCAAAGCTAACGAGAAGATATCGTTAATATCACTAGCCATTGCAAGTTTGGTATCAACTTGTACTAATCCTCGTACTAAGCCAAATGCCATTGTACCTCCAGCTTTAAGCTGAAAGTTATTATCATCCCGAATAATATATCTGTAGGTAACTCCGAATAAAAATCCAGAAAACAATACGATAGCAGCACTTAGCCACCAATATAATTCAAAGATACTATTAGCAATTAAAAATTTGATTTGTATTAGATTATTTATTAGGTTTATTATCGTAAATGCAAAAATGGCGCCGAAGCTTGCCAGTATTGCTGCTT
This sequence comes from Calothrix sp. PCC 7103, assembly GCF_000331305.1. GTDB lineage: Bacteria > Cyanobacteriota > Cyanobacteriia > Cyanobacteriales > Nostocaceae > Dulcicalothrix. Next base: position 6,408,223 of record NZ_KB217478.1, read on the forward strand.
TTAGGGATTCTAGCCGTTCAGCCATTGTTCAGTGTGTGAAGAGTCGATTAAAGTTATTTAGTTATATTTTTGCTCAAAAAATAATCTACAATCTCCTGTGACTGCTCAAACTGTAATAATTGTGAAGCTGACTGGTTTGATTGTATTTTCTGTAAAGACACCTTGTTTATACAACCAGTATATCCGGCGCCTTCTAAAATTTCTAAAACACTGCCAGGGTGTTGATAAAGATTTCTCGTAGTAGTGACTTCTACTGATTCTTGTGCAGTTAGCATTAATGATTCTAATGCGATTGCTGGCAAAATACGAGTGCTTGCATTTAAGAAAAAATCGAAGGTTGTATTTCCTAAGCGAATATGGTCACCGTCTTTTAGCTCAATCGATTCAAATATACGCTCACCATTAACATACGAACCATTAGTACTATTGAAATCAACTAAGTAAAACTTTTGTTCTTTATAGTAAATGGCTGCATGAGACCGGGATGCATATGAATCAACCAGATGAATACCACTATTTTTATCTCGTCCCAACGTCCAAATACTTTGTGGTTGTCTCAAACAAAGTGTTTGACCCTGACATAAATTAGTAGTTACGTATACACAAGTATTATCTACAACACCCTGGAAGTAAAATGACTTAACTCCTACCGAGCTTGGGTTGAGAGTCTCTAATTCAAGAATTTCATCTAGAAGACTGCTGTGGTGTTCATATAATTTTAGAAACGTTTGATACAGGCACAATCGTCGTTCGAGTTCTGCTTCTAAACACTCAAGCATAATTTGGTGAGCCTCTAGCTATAACAACAAATTCTATTTATTAAGAAACCTATCTAGGGCTGATGACGGTTTCTCGTCATCTTATTGCACTTGAAAAGTAATATCAGTACTTTTCAGTTACGTTTTGGTATCTTTTTTACACATTTTAATAATTTGTTAACATAATAAAATTATTTGATAACAATATTATTACAGTGACTTGGTGTTCTATTATATACACTTTTCTATTTTTTCTATACAAGTTTTTGCCAAAAAAATCTTAAGAAGTCTTGATTCAATAATGCTTTCAAGCAGCTAACAATAAGTTATTCATATATACACATGCTTGCAATTTTGATAAATTAATGAATTAAACGTATATAAATCAAAGCTTATAGCAAAGTTAGACTTATCATTAGTCTGCCTAATTTGGTATGAGAAAATGCAAATGCACAAGTAGGCATTTGCAATAATTAAATATTAATTAAGTATTTATAAAATAATTCTTAAATAATATGTGGACGATTATTAAATTTATTTAAATAGACAAAGTGCGCCGAATTAAGGGGTGCCTGAATAAGTCAAGGCTCTTCTATTCGGTAGGCGAGTATTGAACCGCACCAATCTTAAACTGTTGATAATAAACAACAGTTCTTGCATCATTTTTGTTGGCTTTTAGCAGCGCTAAAGGTTTATTGCAATGAATTTTGATATAAAGTCATTTACAATAAACCGCGTTTACCCGACGGACGTACAGTCATCCAGTTTGTCTTAGCTAATGCCAGTTGGTCGTCTGAAACTTTGGCACCAGTAAGATTTGCACCACATAAGTTAGCTCCGCGCAGATTGGCATTATTAAGATAAGCATAACTAAGGTCAGCACCACGCAAGTCGGCGCCTTCTAAATCGGCATGACTTAAATAAGCTTTACTCATGTTAGCATCGCGAAGATTGGCACGGTTAAGGCTGGCTCTACCAAAATCACTATTATGTAAGTTGGCGCCGCTCAGGTTAGCACGCTCTAATACTCCAGAGTGGAAGCTCGCTCCTGATAAATCAATTCCCACTAAGTTAAGCAAGCTAAGGTTATGAAGTGCAAAATCGCGCCGACCTTTAGTATAAGCGGCTCGTAGCCCTTCAGTATTTAACTGGCGAGTCACTTGAGATTTAGAACCGAGGGTGCTGCTAGTATTCATAGTACCCGATCCACTCGATTTAGCTGTCGCTAGTTTATGAGCAGTTGCACTTGTAGCCTGTGCTACCTTCGCTCGCCTTTCACGAATTGCGGCAGCTACTTGTGCAACACCTGCACTTGAATAACCACTCGAAGAATTACTTAGCAATGCTGCTGAATCGTCAAAACGACTACCTCTGTCTTTAATACCACCTGCTGGTTGGCTAACCAAACTTTGAGCAAGACTATCAAGGTATGGCTCCATTTCTAGCGCGCGTAGTACATCCGGCGATGATTGATAGCGATTTCTCACTGACACATCAAGCATTTTCCGCAGTACATCGCTAAGGTGAGGACTAATTTGTACTAAGTGTTCCCACATTATTTCGCCAGTGGTTGGATTGTAATCCAAATCTTTTGGAGATTTACCAGTTAGTAAGTAAATACAAGTAACACCCAATGCGTAAATATCCGAAGAATATACTGGACGCATTGCCATTTGTTCTGGTGGTGCAAACCCAGGAGTACCTATTGCGTATGCTGTCAATGCGGTTTGTCCAGATTGAAGTGCTGCTGTTTGGCTAACTTGATTTTTAACTGCACCAAAGTCAATTAGTACCAGTCGGCTATCTTGAGCGCGACGTATCAAGTTTGCTGGCTTGATGTCACGATGAATTACCTTTTGCTCGTGGATGTATTGTAGCAATGGTAATACTTCACTCAAGAATTGTTTTACTCCAGCTTCGCTGAATACTCCTTGGGCTTTCACTTCTTGCTGCAAAGTGGCGCCAGATATGTATTCCTGGACTAAATAAAATTGCTCACGGTCTTCAAAAAAATCTAGCAACCTCGGAACTTGAGGATGGTTGCCAATTTTTCCTAAAGTCACAGCTTCGCGCTCGAACAGTTCGCGTGCCATTTGCAAGACATGGGGTGCGGTTCCTGAAGGACGCAGTTGTTTAATAACACACGTCGGTTCTCCAGGCAAAGATTCATCAAGGGCAATGAATGTTGCACCGAAACCACCTTGACCTAGCGCTTTCTGAACACGATAGCGGTCGCGTAACATCAAGCGCGAGCCACAAGACTGACACCTCTCGCTAAAAGCTGGATTCTCTGGATTAGGACAGGTAGGATTTAAGCAGTAGCTCATGCACTGTCAACTCGCTGCACGAAAATGGAATAAAGAGCGTTGAAACCCTTATCTCATTATTAAAGTCGGAAATTTCTTCTACCAGGTGAATTTTGCTGGAAATCCCTTGAAGAGTTCCTAAAGAATATTCAGTATTTACTTAAAGTAGCGGTAAATACACGCCCGTAATACTTATCCAGTTATCCCACTACACAAGACGAACTTTAATTTTGAGAGATTTTCTCCTTAAACCGTAATCTAATTGATAATAGTATTACAACGCAATAATGTATTTAAAAATAATTTGTAAACAGTGTATATACGTATATTGAATTATTAAATAATAAAAAACCCTCGATAAATTTCGAGGGTAACACGATTAATCAGTTATGAAAATTATGAATGTTCGCCTTGGAAACAAAAGCAATTAATCAAGTTCCTTCATGAACATTACTGGTTCATTCTCACGGTCGATACCTTTCTCAAAACCACCAGCAGCAGCGCGTGCGCGACCTGCGTGCCATAAGTGACCAATGAGGAAGAAGAATCCTAATACGAAGTGAGAAGTTGACAACCACGCACGAGGAGACACGTAGTTAAAGGAGTTGATTTCAGTAGCAACACCACCTACAGAGTTCAAAGAACCAAGAGGAGCGTGTGTCATGTACTCAGCAGCACGACGTGCTTGCCAAGGCTGAATATCATTCTTGATTTTGTCGAGGTCAAGACCGTTTGGTCCACGTAATGGCTCTAACCAAGGACCTTTAAAGTCCCAGAAGCGCATGGTTTCACCACCAAAGATGATTTCACCAGAAGGTGAGCGCATTAAGTATTTACCAAGACCTGTTGGACCTTGAGCAGAACCAACGTTAGCACCTAAGCGTTGATCACGAATCAAGAAGGTTAGTGCTTGTGCTTGTGATGCTTCTGGACCAGTAGGACCGAAAAATTCGCTAGGGTATACGGTATTGTTGTACCAAACCATACAAGAAGCGATGAAGCCCATTAAGGACAAAGCGCCCAAGCTATATGATAGGTAAGCTTCACCAGACCAAATGAATGCACGACGTGCCCAAGCAAAAGGTTTAGAGAAGATGTGGAAAATACCACCACCAATACAGAGCAGAGCCACCCAAATGTGACCACCAACAACGTCTTCGAGGTTGTTAACGCTAACAATCCAACCTTCTCCACCGAAGGGTGACTTGAGCAAGTAACCAAAGATTGTCGCTGGATTCAATGTTGGGTTTGTAATGACGCGAACGTCACCACCACCTGGCGCCCAAGTATCGTACAAACCGCCAAAGAACATAGCCTTCAGCACCAACAACAACGCACCACAACCAAGAATGATTAAGTGGAACCCGATGATGTTGGTCATCTTGTTCTTGTCTTTCCAGTCGTAACCAAAGAATGAAGAGTATTCTTCTAAGGTTTCAGGACCACGAACAGCGTGATAAATGCCGCCAAATCCTAGAACTGCGGAAGAAATTAAGTGGAGTACACCAACTACGAAGTAAGGGAATGTATCAAATACTTCGCCACCTGGACCTACACCCCAACCGAGAGTTGCTAAGTGAGGTAGCAAGATTAAACCTTGCTCGTACATGGGCTTTTCTGGAATAAAGTGCGCGACTTCAAATAAAGTCATGGCACCAGCCCAGAATACTATCAAACCAGAGTGGGCTACATGGGCGCCCAACAGCTTACCGGACAAATTGATTAAACGGGCGTTGCCAGACCACCAAGCGAAACCGGTGGATTCTTGGTCGCGACCACCCAGACTTATTGAACGATTAGAGAGCGTTACCACGCGGTAGTACCTCTTCGGGGAATACAAATTTTTCGTGAGGCTGATCTTGAGGAGCCATCCAAGCGCGGATACCCTCGTTTAGCAAAATGTTCTTGGTATAAAAAGTTTCAAATTCGGGGTCTTCTGCGGCACGTAACTCTTGTGATACGAAGTCGTAAGCACGTAAGTTGAGCGCGAGACCAACGATACCAACTGCACTCATCCATAACCCTGTTACAGGTACGAATAACATGAAGAAGTGCAACCAGCGTTTGTTAGAGAAAGCAATACCGAAAATCTGTGACCAGAAACGGTTTGCAGTCACCATCGAATAGGTTTCTTCTGCCTGAGTTGGGTTGAACGCACGGAACGTGTTCGATGCATCACCGTCTTCAAACAAAGTGTTCTCCACAGTAGCACCGTGAATCGCACATAACAGCGCACCACCGAGTACACCTGCTACACCCATCATATGGAAGGGGTTGAGTGTCCAGTTGTGGAAACCTTGCAAGAATAGCAAGAAACGAAAGATTGCTGCTACTCCAAAGCTAGGAGCGAAGAACCATGATGATTGACCCAATGGGTACATCAAAAATACGCTGACGAATACAGCGATAGGCGCACTGAAAGCAATTGCGTTGTAAGGACGAATTCCTACTAAGCGCGCAACTTCAAACTGACGTAGCATAAAGCCAATCAATCCAAAGGCGCCATGCAATGCTACGAATGCCCACAAACCACCCAATTGACACCAGCGAGTGAAGTCGCCTTGTGCTTCAGGTCCCCATAACAGTAACAATGAGTGACCCATTGCGTCTGCTGGAGTTGAAACAGCTACTGTCAAGAAGTTACAACCTTCTAAGTAGCTAGATGCTAATCCGTGAGTGTACCACGAGGTGACGAAGGTTGTGCCGGTTAGCCAACCGCCGAGTGCTAGGAAAGCACAGGGAAACAGTAAAATCCCCGACCAGCCTACAAACACAAAACGGTCACGCTTCAACCAGTCGTCGAGTACGTCAAACCACCCACGACTTCTGGGGGCGCGTCCTACTGCGATGGTCATTTCCTGTATAATCCTCTTTATTTACTAAAATTGCGACGTTTTAATACAGCCCACAAAACAGAAGGAATATACATACTTCTTCACGTTTTGTAACTGTCCATGAGGAATTAACGTTTCTTTTTGACGTTCTTAGCTACTTCAAAAGTTACCAAGATTTATGAGAAGCCAACTAGCATGTAGCTCTATGACTCTCGCGGTGTCGTCACAACCGCACAAAATCGCAGCTTAAAAAGTCATGCGTGTTTTCTTAACCAATCTTAACTTACCACATTGTTCGCCTTTATGCCTCACTTACACTTGTAAATCAGGGATAAAACGCAAACACCCACTACTAATATCAATATCAGAAAATTAACAATTTGACACATGTTTTCTCAGAAAACTTAAAATTTACGTTTCTTCACGGAATCACGCGGCGCCAGCCCAAACAATACCCGAACAATTACCCACACAAACACAAGCGCACGGCTGAAGTGAGCTAATATGGGCAGTATTGAAATAATTGGATAACAGGTAAGCGGCGGTGGTAACATGACAGCTTCAACAACAATAAACAAAGGTGAATCGCCCAACGGCGATAACTCCGCTTCAAACGTTTTGAATCAAAAAGTTCTGGGTTCTCGTCGATTTAGCAATTACTGGTGGGCTATTGTTGTTACTTCTGGTGCAACAGGGTTCTTACTGGCTGGATTGTCAAGTTATCTTAAAGTCAATTTACTTCCCGTCACCGATGCCACCCAATTAATCTTCATCCCCCAAGGCATCGTAATGGGGCTATATGGTATAGCTGGTTTACTTCTATCGCTTTACCTTTGGCTGGCAATTTTATGGGATATCGGTGGCGGTTATAACGACTTTAATCGCGAGACGAATAAAATTAAAATTTTTCGTTGGGGTTTTCCTGGTAAAAACCGCAAAATCGAGATTGACTTTTCGACCAAAGATGTACAGTCAGTGCGCGTTGAAATTAAAGAGGGTTTAAACCCCCGTCGTGCGCTGTATTTGCGCGTCAAGGGTCGTCGAGACATTCCCTTAACACGAGTTGGGCAACCAATTCCATTAAAAGATTTGGAAGTTGAAGGCGCCAAACTAGCTCGATTTTTAGGTGTGTCCGTAGAAGGTCTTTAAAAATAATTAGATTTTAGATAAACCCATCTAAAATCTAAAATTTTGATTAAGATACTCAAGTTGAGAGTAAAACTGGTAACGGTGTGAAAATTCCTAAGTTTTTGATAGCACTTGTAGTTGTAGGAGCTTTACTTTTGGCTGCATGTACGACACCACAAGCAAGCACTAGTAGCGACTCAACAGCAACGGCAGTCGAAGCAAAAACCACAGCGACGACAGCTACAACGGAGACAGCAACTCAAACAACCTCTGTATCTCAAAATAATAGTGAAATCCCAGGTATGAACGATTTACCACAACTCGAAGGAAAGGCAACCGTAGTGATGACCGTCAAAGGGTCACCCATCACTATTGAGGTTGACGGCACAAATGCTCCAATTTCAGCTGGAAATTTTGTTGATTTAGTTCAAAGAGGTGTTTACAACGGCTTATCTTTCCACCGGGTTGTACGCAGTCCTCAGCCATTTGTAGTTCAAGGTGGAGATCCTCAAAGTAAAGACACAAGCTTCCCAGCAAATCGGTTGGGTTCAGGTGGCTTTATCGATAAAAATACTGGTAGTGAACGGCGTATCCCCTTAGAAATTAAACCCAAAGGTTCAGATGCTCCTATTTACGGTAAAACTTTCCAAGAAGCAAGAATTAGCCAACCCCCTTTACTTACTCATAAGTTAGGCGCCGTTGCAATGGCACGTTCCCAAATGCCCAACTCCGCTTCTTCACAGTTCTACTTTGCTTTAGCAGACCTCGAATTTCTCGATGGCTCGTATGCTGTATTTGGTTACGTTACCGATGGTATGGATATCGTTGACAAAATTCAGCAAGGTGACCGCATTGACGATGCCAAAGTCACACAAGGTGCAGAAAACCTCAAAAATGGCGGAAAGTAGTAAAAAGTGCTGAGTGATGAGTGATGAGTGATGAGTGATGAGTGATGAGTGATGAGTGATGAGTGATGAGTGATGAGTGATGAGTGATGAGTGATGAGTGGTGTTGTAGTAACTGGTATTGGTTTAATTTCAGCGATAGGTGAAAACTTGGAAGCTAGCTGGCAAAGTCTTGTTGCTGGAAAAACAGGAATTAGTTTACGACAACCATTTTCAGAACTTGCACCACGTCCTTTAGCGATGATTGGTACACAACCAGTTGAGTTACAAGCTTTAACTCAACTGGTTGTTTTTTCTGCACTCCAAGATGCTGGTTTGGCGCCACAACAACCTGACTGTGGTGTGGTTATTGGTTCTAGTCGTGCATATCAGGCAACATGGGAAAAAATGGCGCCTGATGTGTGGAATATGGGTCATGAACCTAATTACAAAACTCAATGGGGAAATAATTGGCTTAATAGTTTACCCCATATGAACGCTATCTCAGTTGCTCGACTAATCGGCACCACTGGTATAGTTTTAGCTCCAATGGCTGCGTGTGCAACGGGCATAATTGCTCTTATTCAAGCCGCATCACTTATTCAAACTGGTCAATGTCTACGTGTAATTACAGGTGCAATGGAAGCACCAATTACACCAATGACTATTAATGGGTTCTCACAAATGGGTGCTTTAGCAAAAACTGGAGCATACCCATTTGATAAACATCGCGAAGGTTTGGCTTTAGGTGAAGGTGCGGCGGTATTTGTTTTAGAGTCAGAACAGTTAGCGAAACAAAGAAACGCAAGAATTTATGGTAAAGTTCTTGGTTTTGCATCAACTGCTGACGCTTATCATCCGAACTCCCCAGACCCCGAAGGAAAAATGGCGACTTTTACAATCAAACAATGTTTACAACGCAGCAATTTGTACCCGCACGACATTGAATACATTCATGCTCACGGAACCGCTACAATACTTAACGATGAAGTCGAAAGCCGTATAATCAACCATGTTTTTACACATCACCCATACGTCAGTTCAACTAAAGGTGCCACGGGTCATACAATTGGCGCCAGTGGTGCTTTAGGTGTCGCATTCTTATTACTAGCATTAAAAAATCAAATACTCCCACCATGCGTGGGTTTGCGCTCAACAGACTTTGATTTAAATTTAGTTACCGGAGCTTACGTAAGCACAATCAAAAGAGCAATGTGTTTAAGTTTTGGGTTTGGTGGAATAAATGCAGTAATTGCTCTAGGAAGTTAATAGAAATTGACAACGAGTCGTTGTCAAATTTGTTTGAAATTTTTATTTAGAAATTTTCCCAACAAAATATAAAATATTTTTTCATGAGAGAATTTTAATGATAAGAAAAAATTAATGGAATACTCAGAATATATTATACATCGACAATGGATGAATCACGCTTTACAATTAGCTCAATCTGCGGGTGACGCAGGTGATATTCCTGTAGGGGCAGTAATAATTAACTCCGCTGGACAATTAATTGCAGAAGGTGAGAACAGAAAAGAACGCGACCAAGACCCAACTGCCCATGCGGAAATAGTCGCATTGAGGGCAGCATCCAGTTCGTTAAAAACTTGGCGCCTACATGAATGTATTCTCTACGTCACCCTTGAGCCTTGCCCGATGTGCGCTGGAGCAATTGTACATTCCCGTGTGGGACTTGTTGTATATGGAGTGGATGATGCTAAAACTGGCGCGTTGCGAACAGTTCTAAACATCCCTGATAGTGCGGCTTCCAATCATCGATTAAGTGTAATTGGAGGCATTCTGGAATCTGATTGCCGTAACATTCTACAAACCTGGTTTGCAAATCGACGACATTCAAGTTTGTAATGGGACAGAGCTAAAACTGTCCAGCTGGTGTCACAAAAATTAGGGAAGAAAATTTACGGTGTATCTAATCAGATTTTTTATCACATCTTACCCGACAATTCGTCTGCCACCACTATGACCGAATTTCACTGCCCAAAGGATAAAAGCCACTATAATTTAGCTCCTAGTGCTGCTAATCCTATTGCATTTACCAATATCTCGCGCGTTTCTCCAATTTTGGCTCCTTTGGCGTATCTGTTGGGGCGCCATTTGCTTCTACCTTTGTTTTTTGGGCATATTTCCGTCACTGGACAACAATACATCCCTAAAGATGGTCCAGTAATTCTTGCCCCCACTCATCGGTCAAGGTGGGATGCATTATTCGTTCCGTATGCAGCAGGACGTTGCGTAACAGGACGTGACTTGCGATTTATGGTAACTATAACTGAATGCCAAGGATTGCAAGGATGGTTTATTAAACATTTAGGAGGGTTTCCAGTTAATCTGAAACACCCTTCAGTTGCTACGCTTCGTCACGCAGTCGAATTACTCGTTCGTGGTGAAACGCTAGTTATTTTTCCTGAAGGTGGTATTCGTAAAGGTCAACTTCACCCCCTAAAACCTGGAATTGCCCGTCTAGCCCTAAGTGCAGAATCTAATCATCCCCCTTTGGGAGTTAAAATAGTTCCTATTAGTATAAATTACAGTCGAACTAACCCAACTTGGGGTACAAACGTCAGTATCAACATTGGTAAACCAATTAAAGTTGCTGATTATTTAGCCTCAAACACAAAACTTGGCGCCAAAATGCTTACGGCAGATTTAGCGTCTTCATTACAACAACTTAGTCACCACCAAACAGAAGTTACTAGTCATACTTTTGCGGAAATTACTAATACGTAAGTTTGGGCATAAATTTGGGCACATAAGGTTGGGAACTTAAGTTCCTAATTTTAGCTCCCAGTTATTAAGCATTCCCACATCTTGCGGCGCGTAGTCAATAACCCAAAGGAACCATCGACCTATGGAAGGTGTATTGATTAATTGAGTTAATGCTGGTGCCGAACTTCGAGTGTAATTCGCGCTTAACTCCTGACGACGACCTAAAGTTCGGCTTTGTAATAAAACCCGTTGATTGTTTGGCGATATTAAATAAATTTCTAAATCACCCAAAAAATCATGGGTAATATTAATACTTACCTCAATATTTTTCACCAAACTAGAAACCGAAATTACTATTAAGCTTTTCACCCCCTGTCGGTCGTTGTCAGGAATTGTTAATCGATTTTGATTTTTTCCCGTAACTTCTCTTACCGCTTTATTCGCACTTGCTGATTGCTGTGCTGCTCTTACAGCATTGCGGGCATTTACTTTCCCATACCCAAACCACTCGGAATGACCGTTGGCATCATAGCTACCAGCGCGCATTAAAAGTTGTGGGTCTGGGTCTTTATCTACAATTTTATCCGCCGTCTCTTGTAATATTTTCTTAACCTGCTGCGCGCTAAGTGAAGGGTTCACCGACAAAACTAGTGCGGCAACACCAGCAACAACTGGAGTGGCACTTGATGTTCCACCAAAGTCACTTGTAAAATCACCCGTATCGTATCCTGCTGCTCCTAACTGGTCAGTTGTAAGTACTCCTAATCCAGGTAATGCAGCAGCGATAGGTGGTGTTGTATATACATACCCTGTGGTTTGAAACCACATTCCTGGGGGTGCATTATTACTTGGAGCACAAACAGAAATGGCTTTCCCCCAATTGCTGTAAGCTGCTTTTTTTCCTAAACTCGTTGTTGCTGCAACGGCAATAACATCGGGATGTATCGCGAAACCACTGAGCCATTTAGTATTGCCAGATACTATATTTTTCACCCAATTCTTTTCATTCAATGTGCCATCAATGGGGCGATTAGCATTCCCCGCAGCAAATAAAATAACACAACCTTTACCATTGCGACCTTTTGTTGCTGCGCGTGTAATTGCTGCACGTTGCCGTAAAGATAAAGGAAAGTAAACAGCAGAGGCGCCCCAACTACAAGAAATGACACTTGCTCCTTTTTCTTGTGCCCAATCAAAAATTTGTTCAATAGACTCATCATCTAGAAAACCAGTAGTACGAATTGGCATTAAAGCACAACCAGGCGCCACTCCCACAATACCCGCTCCATTTTCAGATGCAACAGCCACACCCGCACAAGCTGTTCCATGACTATTTGCGCTTCCATCTGGTAACGGTAAAAAATTATTATCCTTCAAATTTCGAGGCGCCACAACTTTTCCAGCACCTTGAAAATCAGGGTGGTTCAAATCAAAAGAATCATCGACAACAGCCACTACAACCGAACGAACACCGCGTGTAACATCCCAAGCTTGTTCAGCAAAAATATGTGCCCCTTCTTTTAATTGACTGCCACCACTATTATTGAGATACCATTGCTGCGGATAAAGGGTATCACGAGGTCTATAATGCGGTTCAGTACGGATAATAATATTTGGTTCAGCCGCTAAAACTTCGGGTAGAGACTGTAATCGGTTTGTAATTTTAATTGGGTTTTCGGTAGCACCTTTACCAACCAAAAACACAAACGTGTTAGGCAATCCCTCTACAGGTTTATCTTGAATTAAATTTAAAGTTGCAGCAATTGTCTTGATTTTAGCTGCATCAATAGAGGGTGCAAATTGAACTGTAATTTGGTCTCCTAAATAAACAACCGTGCCAGGATTATTCTCAACTTCGTAAACATGACTGGCAAAATCTACACTCGACGAGTTGCGTGCTTGTTGCATCGCTGTATCTAGCTGGGAAAAAGGTACTGTAAATACTTCAAGGTTTGCACCAGGTATAGTACGGCGCCAGTTACCCCAGCTAATAGTCGCTAAATCTTGAGTTGACAAATTACGACTAAGACGAACAGTAAAGCGGTCATTAACTTTTTGTAGTCTCAACTCTTCACCACCACGCTGAAGAATCATCCCCAAGCTACTTGCAGGCACACCAGAATTTAATTGCGAATCGTTAGAATTTACGTTTTGAGTCATAAAGCTACTAAAAAAGTGCAATATTGCTTACGGGAACATGCTTCAATAAACTGTGAGTCTAAATAAAAGAAACCGTTGTATGTAGCTTTGCTTTGTCAAAAAGCAAAACAGAGTTAATATACGCGAAGTTCTAATTTTTCTAAACCAATAATTTTACTAAGTTGTTCCACGGAAATATACTCATGAAAGAAGCTGCAACTGTCACGAGGGTTCGCTTCACTTGTTTATCGTTGATAGCAGCCCTTAGCCTGTTATCACCAATTCATGCACAAGCGCAAACGCTGACTCCAAACTCCAACCAAGCACAACCTATTGACCCCAACGACCCGTCTAACCTGCGTCCATCAGGTCAAACCAGCAGTGTCTTGAGCATGGAAGGTGGCAAACGATTGATGTCAGAAGCTGAAGGCGCCGTTTCTTCCCAAAACTATGATAGTGCAGTTAAGAAACTTCAAGAAGCGCGCGTTGTTTTTAACCAGCTATCCAACTTCTATCAAGAACTCACCGCTAGCTTTTCTGGTATAGATAACCGTATCGCTGACGAACAGCGTAAAAAAGCACTCGAAAGTGCCCAAATGCGCGACCAAGCTACTTATCAACTGGCACTTGTACACCGCGCTCAAAACAAACCTGAACTAGCAGTTCCACTACTAGTACAAATTGTTAAGAGCCAAAACCCTACACGGGAATTAGGTAAAAAATCTTACCAGCAACTTTTGGAACTCGGATTTGTTAATGCTCCATTCCCACGCGGCAGCAACACCTCCTCCAAATAACCACAAGTGCAACAAAATAACCATTCTTGTGGATAACCATTCTTGTGGAACGGGCATCCCTGCCCGTTAAAAATAGTACACTTTTATTAAGATAAATATATTACATAAGCGACTGTACATGTCACGTCTCTACATTTTCAATCAAACAACCACCAATAATTTGTTAATAATAGATAATGACGTTTTGAGCAACTACAAGCGCGATGATAAGCCCCTCTCAAGTTGAGGCAATGATTCAGGCAGCACTTCCTGATGCCCAAATTAATGTTCAAAGTCAAGATGGCGAGCATTTTGATGTGACAGTTGTCTCATCGCAGTTTGCAAACAAGGGATTAGTACAACAGCATCAGCTAGTATATCGTGCTGTACAGCAGGCTATGTCTAGTGAGGCAATACACGCCTTAGCACTCAAAACATACACCCCTGAGTCTTGGCAAACAACCTCACAAAGCTAATTTAAACAAATTAAGGAAAAACCATGACACCAGAATTACAACAGCGTATCGACAACCTGATTAAGCAAAATAAAATCATGGTATTCATGAAAGGCAACAAGCTAATGCCTCAGTGCGGTTTCTCAAACAACGTAGTGCAAATACTCAATACTCTTGGCGTTCCTTTTGAAACAATTGACGTTTTGAGTGATGCTGATATTCGTCAAGGTATAAAAGAATTCTCAGCTTGGCCTACAATCCCTCAAGTTTACATTAACGGAGAGTTCGTAGGCGGTTCTGATATTCTGATTGAACTTTACCAAAAAGGCGAATTACAGCAGATGGTGGAAGTTGCACTAGCTTCTTAATTATCTAGTTTGCTTTTAAACCACAAATAACCCCAGCCACTTAAGCAAGAATCTATAAATAGATTATTATCTGGCTGGGGTTATTAAATTAAAACAAAATTAGGAATATTCCTAAAATTTCACACCGTTGCTACTATTGACAAAGGGAGATGATGTGCTAGAATCATCTGCGTTGATGAACTATTGGTTAATGTCTCGGTCAAAAGCGCATTAACCCTTTGTTACATCTAATAGTAATCGTGTTCTGGCTCAGGCTGCGTCATTGTCATTGCAAAATTAGATACATCATATAAGTAGCGAGTGGCTTCCTCCTCTAAGCGATGAATCAAGTAAGGTTCAATTGCATTACTGTGTCGCAATGAGGCTAGATAGCCATCCAAATACATCCGCATATCGTCCGTCCGATAGCCGCGATTCCATAACTCGACGAAGGCATCGGTTATTCTCTGATAAAAGCGGATGGTCTGTGTGTCTTGGAGCATAGCTGCTTTAGAAATCTGTTTGGAATGAGAATTGTAAAATATTCAAGCTAAAAAGTGAAGTACTGAAACCATTGTGACATCAATTCATAGCTAATATATCTCCCTCAGAGAACACTTACCATAAGCTACAGTCTATTCCCATCCTATTCCAGAAGTATGGGAACAGGTATGAGTGCAAAGTTATTTTTATTATTATGCATGGAAAATCGTTTCTTGCATCGATAATATTATGGAATAATTGTAACTTTTTTTCTGGGCACTTAACGTGGTTAATATGTATCCAGCAGCTGAATGCGTAAGCTTTGGTGTTAAAAACAACGTTCGCTGCGCCATATTGAGTCATAATTGTCCAATTTGACCCACAAGAGCCGAGAATTAGCCTGGTAGTGTCACAAAAATTTAACAATTGAGATAAATCGCTGTGTTGACAAGGAATTGATATAAAACTTAACGCTAATTTTAGGCAGTTATTATTGAATAATTTACAACTGAAGTAACAACGGTTACAAAACCTTTATACAAGGCTTTGATACCTTGAAACTCTATAGACGCGCTAGGGGTCTTGCCACTGTGGGTTCGGTATGTATCGAAATTGTTGAGGGGAATCCGCACTTGAGGTCTTTGCTAGGTTGGCATTTGCAACAGCTTGACTATCGAGTGCATCAAGCTGCGAGTATTTATCAGGCTAGAGAAGTTTTTCTCAGTCACCAGCCAACGCTAATTATTCTCGATGCTGATTTATCTGATGGTGATGGTATGGAATTTTGCCGCTGGCTAACTCGTCAGCAGCAACCGTTAATTCTAATGCTTTCTGCCCGTAGTGCTGAAGGTGATGTCGTCGCAGGTCTTAAAGCCGGCGCTGATGATTACTTATCCAAACCGTTTGGAATGCAAGAATTTCTTGCACGCACCGAAGCTTTGATTCGTCGCAAGCGCACTCCTGTGGCGCCTGCATATTTAGACTACGGGTCACTGCAAATCGATTTAGTCCAGCGTCGAGTTCGGTTTCAGGGGGAATTCATTGACTTAACACCCCAAGAGTTTAGCTTGCTGTATGTTTTAGCACAAGCTAGCGGTGTACCACTAAGTCGCTCTGAATTACTACGTCGTGCATGGCCCGATGCCATCGACAATCCCCGTACCATTGACACACACGTATTATCACTGAGGAAAAAAGTTGAACTCGACCCACGTCAGCCAAGTTTAATTCAAACAATCCGCAACGTAGGGTATCGCTTTAATATGGAATTATTGAATACGAGTTTGACGAATTCACATTCCAAAGTAGCAAAAGAGCGCTCTTTCCCAGTCCAAGCATCGACAGTAAGTATACCCAGGTAAAAAATTAAAATAAACTACTTTCTTAAATAAAATCATCTTCAGCTTCGGCTTGAATAATAGATGCTTTTAGTAGTTCCCAGTTTATATCGCTTTTCGTTTGATTTGATATCAGGCGCCCTTGTGATAGATGAATAACGTTGTCACAACTCGAAGCAATATCGAGTTGATGATTAACGATTAAAACGGTTGTATCTACTAGCTTTTTAAACGTTTGTAATAATCTTTGTGTAGTACCAACATCAAGGTTAGAAGTTGGTTCATCGAGCAATAAAACTTTGGGTTGAATAGCCAAAGCGCGTGCAATACAAACCAACTGCCTTTGACCAGCAGAAAGTTGTACTTCAGTTCTTCCCAACCAATCATCAGGTATTTGTAACAATTCAACCCACTGATTCACACGTTGACTAATTTCAACTTTAGGTAAACCACGCAAAACCAAAGGGTAAGACAAAGCATCTTTTACCGTCATACCCAATAACCTAGACTCCTGGGGTACTAACACAACTTCAGAGCGTAATTTTTGTACAGGTATTAGAGAATAATCTTGATTATCAAAATAAATTGTACCGCTAGTTGGTGTACTCAAACGATTTAACAAACGTAGTAAAAATGTTTTACCTGCACCAGTTGCCCCAACAATTGCAACGCGGGCACCTGTAGGTACCTCAAATGAAATATCCTTAAGAATAGAGTACCCAGGTAAACTCTCCTTACTATTAACATTAAGCCTTGCATTCAAGCAAACCTGTTCAAGCCGAAAGATGCTGTGCATTCTCGTAATAAGCACTTTAGTGCTTAACCTAAAAACAAACTTTAATAGTAATTCTTTTTACCAAACGTTTGAAAACCAACCACAAAGCACACAAAGAAGAGGTTTGACCAATATTGAAAAATCGGCGCCTTATTTCTCTTTCTCTGTGTTTTAATAAACCATGTGGTAAAAATAATTACTTAAACTGCACATCTGAGACAGATATGCTACAACGGTTGTCCCAAAGCGGTTGTGATTGTCCAAGCATCTACTAATAGAAGTAGTGTTGTAAATCCTAATAAAATAGCGTACATCCAAGGTTGTGCGAGTGGATACACGTTTTTTGTATCAATGCCAGTTTTTTCTTGTACTAGTTTTACCAAACGTGCGAAACCAGCTACCCGCATTGGTAATAAATAAGCTTTATCTTCTTTACTAACAAAATAATAAACCAAACCACCTTGACCAGTAGTACGGGGTTTTAATTCTTTGACTTGTGACCACGGTAATGACCATCCTTTACGGAAAAAGCGTGGCACCCAATTAGGGTATGTTACTTGAATTGATTCGTCGTCAACAATAACTCGTTCGCACAATACTGCGTACAAAAATACTAAGCCAATACTGATTCCTACCCATAGTAATGCAGGAGGTGTTGGCGCCTTAGTAGCTTGTGCCAAAAAAGGTAAAGGAACCGTAAGTGCTATATACAAGGATAAAAGAGTAATTCTAATTAAGGGTGATAGGCGAAAAATTCCTGTTTGTACACTTGTGGAGTTAATTGTCGTCATAATCAAAGTTGGTTCTAGGTCGCTGCTCTATATATATATCGTAGCGACTTTGCCATCACTGCCTATTGATTATGAGTTTTTTATGGCTTAAGCAAAACTTTATTCGTAATTTAAACTACTTAAACTTAAGAAAAATTACGTAAATCTTTCCGTACTATATTTTATTTTACTGCCAGCAGATAAAAATGCTACTAAACTTCTGTCTATGTCTTGATTTTAGATATTTAGATGGAAGTGATATAAACATTATGAAGACGTAATACATTACGTCTCTACATGCAGGTAATTTATCAACATTTATTAAAAATAATATCAAGATTAGCTATTTTTACACAAGTAGGTGCCTGCTGATAAATCAGGATTATTTCGCAGGTTTTAGGCATTACAGCAAGCTTATAGTCGAAAAACACACTCCAGAGAGTAGTAGGAATGGTTTTTCGATTATTAATAACTTCTTTGAGTTGTATTGCATTAACAAGTTGTAGTGCAAATGCAGTCCGAGTACCACAAAGTTCTTCTAACCCAGAATCGGCTAGTACCATTCAGCTTTCCGCAGAAAATACCAGTAAGACTAATGTTACATCTGCTATCGATTCTTCAAAGCCAGTGTCATCTGATACTAGTAATGACAAATCGAATAAAGGCAATAATAAGTCTCAGAAAATCTCAACTGGGGCTGCCTTTGCTGCAAATGGTAACTACATGACCCTGACGCGGACAGAAGCAACTAATAATTTGGGAAACCCAATTTATAAACTGACTTTGTACGTAAACGGACAACTTCTTGATGTTTTCGAGACTGTATCTGGACGCGCACACACTCAAAATAAAGACCGCGACCGTTCAGGAACAGAGGCGCCATTACCCAATGGCAGCTACAGAGTTGCAACGTCAACCAAGAGGGGAACAATTGCGGAAGCAGGAAAGCTTTTTCTGCCGATATATCCCAATTTCCGAACTGGTCGTACCGCGCTGGGTATTCACGTTGACCCATCATTCGAGCAAAACAACGGGGAGGACGGTACATCTGGATGTATTGGACTAACTAACCAAGAAGATTTAAGTAAAGTACTCGAATACGTTCGTACTTACCGACCAAGACTCCTCAAAGTCGATATCTAATCAGCCAAAAGGTTACAAACCCCCTAACTCTCAAGAGTGTGAGAACTTTTCAACAGTGTGTGTAAACCAATCGTCTAGATTTTTAAGTTTTTAACAACCCATTTGTTTAATCAGGAGTTTCAAATTATGCTTAAAGCTTTGATTGCGAGTGCATTAATTCTAACTGCGGCTGTACCAGCAATAGCACAGCAAGTCGGACCTGGAGTTGGCGGTGGATATGAAGCTTACGTTTGTACTAATGACGTTGGTGGTCGTTTGTCGCTACGTAATGGTCCTGGACAACGCAACCGCGTGCTGACACAAATTCCCGCAGGCAATGGAATTCGCGTTTTGGAAAGCAAACAAGGTAGAGATGGTTTTACCTGGATGAAAGTTTCTTACGGTCGTAGAGTTGGGTGGGTTCGTTCTGACTTCGTTTGTGTGAATTAAAAAACCTCTAAATAAATGCCCAGTTTCTTCATTGGAACTGGGTTTCTTTAACTTTACAAAACTATGTTTTCTAAATTAATAATAGGCGCCTTAATATTTACAGCGGCATTACCAGCAAGTGCCGAAATGGGACCGGGAATGGGACGTACTACAAGCTTTGCATCACGCATCCAAGGTTCAGCAACAGTATGTACTAACCGTGACACTGGTAGTTTGTTTCTACGTACTGGTCCAGGACAAAATTATGAGCAAATTCGAGAAATTCCCAATGGTGAAGAAGTTTCATTAAAGGGTGGGGAATATGCCCAAGATAGTAAATGGTGGTGGCATGTTTCCTATAAGGGTAAACTTGGATGGGCGCCTGCTAGTTTCTTGTGTGGTGACTCTCGTTAAG
Organism: Calothrix sp. PCC 7103; assembly: GCF_000331305.1. GTDB lineage: Bacteria > Cyanobacteriota > Cyanobacteriia > Cyanobacteriales > Nostocaceae > Dulcicalothrix. The sequence goes on from NZ_KB217478.1 coordinate 6,427,905, forward strand.
GTAAATATTTTTGTACTACATGCCAACCAGTTACAGAAACCCAGACAAAGCCAACAAATAAAATAAGATTGGTGCTTATATGTAAAGGTCTTGCCCAATTACGATTGGTGCCAATTTGAGTTGCACTAAAAGCAGAAATTAATACTAAAAACACTACTATTAGTCCAGCAACTAGGTGCGAAGAATGTCCAAGCGTTCCAAAGTGTCCCAGTGTGCCAACTATACCAATTGCTAAAAGTAATAGCACTAGCGCTACCATACAGGTGCCTATTACATAATGAAATAAACGCATACCCCCTGCTTTATCAGTAAATATATTACTAAAAGCATTGCTAAATGGGGGATTTTGTGATGTGCGAGTGTAAAACATCCACGCACCCGATACTGCCAGAAAAAAATAAGCCAGTACGGATAACCCCATTGACCAAGCAGCTATTTTCCACAACCAAATGAACGAAGGCAAATTCATATAAAAAAGTTAGGAGTTAGGAGTTAGTAGAGACGCGATTAATCGCTTCTGTACGGAGTTAATAATAAAAATAAATAAAATAGGGTTGCTTGAGGATAGCAACCCATAATTTTTGAAAATCATTTTTAAAACAACTTGATGCTAAACAAGCGCTTTTAAAGGTTTTGCTGTTTCTCCAGGTTTTGTTAAAATTGGTGGTACATTTGTTTTGTTATTGATAGTGCTATCAACAGGTTGTGAGTCACTACCATCAACTGCGTCATCAAAAGAAAGACTATTACATGGGATGTTATCCGATAAAATAGCGCTTGCCATCATTCCTGTGTGAATTTCTAAGTGAGCTTCACGTGGCGCCTCAAAAACTAGCCTTTGTCCAGGAAAGACAACTCTTTCAAAGTACCAGTTCGGAACGTCGCTAATGCGTGCCACTTGCATTTTACTAGTGGCATTGACGTAGCAGCAGAGAATTTTTCCAGGCTGCTCAGGTGGTAAGGAGTCTAATATTTGAGCCATAATCGCGCTCGATGCTTTACGCCACAATTTTACATTACACCTGTCAAGCTAACACTGGGTGATCCCCACATGCTGTAACTGTGAATACCAACTTAAATTTTCTACGACATATCTACCTAAAGACATGCATTACACGTAAAGAACTGTCTTGGTAGAAGTATATTTATGAAATTTTCGTAAATATATATGCCTTTTCCGCAATTATACACTATATGTTACAGATTTTTAACCAACGTAAAAAGCACTTTCAATACATTGAATTTACCTATCTTAACCATTGAGTGTACCAAGTGTTGAGTCACGATTAGTTCTAATGTCTCTGGGTGTAGCAGTAAGCATGACTGTACCTAACTTTCATTGGTTGATGTAGGCAGCAATCGGGATTAATAATCTGCGCCGGGTCGATTAGTCAATTAAGATAGAAGTATGCGACATAAATCAAAATATATTTACACTTTTATATAAGATTATCCACTTTACCTTCATTACCCACGGCAAGATGGAAGTTAAAACCCAGCAGCATACATCAGAGCGAATACTTTACGTTCGCCTTCCTTGTAACCCCATCTTCCCCATTGGGGTTGTTTATCTATCAGACCATGTTCACAAGCAATTTCCCAATATCGAACAGCGAATTTTTGACTTGGGTACTGTACCACCTTTGGATTACACCTCGGCGTTAGACCGCTGTATTGATGAATTTAAACCGACTTTGCTCGTGTTTTCATGGCGGGATATTCAAATTTATGCTCCAGTTGGTGGACGTGGTGGCAACCCACTCCAAAACGCCTTTGAATTTTACTATGCTAAAAATCCGTTTATAAAATTACGCGGTGCCTTGGGTGGTTTACGAATTTTTATCGCTTACTACGTCGAGTTATGGCGTAACCTCGGACTCGTTAAGCGCGGGTTAAAGCGCGCACAGCGATATCATACCGAAGCCAGAGCTATGGTCGGTGGTGGCGCCGTTAGTGTATTCTATGAGCAACTTAATAAAAGTCTACCAAATGGAACAATTGTTTCAGTTGGTGAAGGTGAAACACTGCTGAGTAAATTATTAAGCGGTGGAGAATTCCGCGACGAGAGATGTTACGTTGTTGGAGAACAGGCGCCTAGAAACCGTTTAATTCACGAACAACCAACTCCGCTCGAAAAAACAGCTTGCAATTACAACTATATAGAAAGCATCTGGCCTGAGTTTAACTACTACTTGTTAGAGAAAGACTTTTATATTGGTGTTCAAACCAAACGTGGTTGTCCACATAACTGCTGTTACTGTGTGTACACTGTAGTCGAAGGCAAGCAAGTACGTATCAACCCAGCAGACGAAGTTGTGGCTGAAATACGTCAGCTATATAACAGAGGAGTTCGTAACTTCTGGTTTACCGATGCCCAATTTATTCCTGCACGTAAATTTATTGATGATGCTATCGAGTTATTACAAAAAATCGTTGATTCTGGAATGACCGATATTAATTGGGCAGCATACATTCGTGCGGATAATGTTACACCTGAATTATCGGACTTGATGGTCAAGACTGGGATGAACTATTTTGAAATTGGTATAACTAGTGGTTCCCAAGAACTCGTGCGGAAAATGCGAATGGGTTATAACCTACGTACAGTTCTACAAAACTGTCGCGACTTAAAAGCTGCTGGTTTCAATGACCTAGTATCCGTCAACTATTCATTCAACGTCATTGACGAACGTCCCGAAACAATTCGTCAAACCATTGCATATCATCGTGAACTCGAAAGAATATTTGGCGCCAATAAAGTCGAACCGGCTATATTCTTTATTGGTTTACAACCTCATACCCACCTAGAAGAATATGCTTTCAAAGAAAATATTCTTCAACCAGGTTACGACCCCATGAGCTTAATGCCGTGGACAGCGAAGAAATTACTGTGGAACCCCGAACCGCTTGGTTCCTTCTTCGGTGAAGTTTGCTTACAAGCTTGGAAGCGTAACCCCAACGACTTCGGACGCGAAGTTATGAAAATTCTAGAAGAACGCTTAGGATGTGCCCCTCTAGAAGAAGCATTATCGGCGCCTATCGAAAAACAAAAACAACTAGTAGGTGTTTAATCGTAAATGTAGAGACGTGTAAACCGGAGGTTTTCCCAAAGGGATATATCACATCTCTACATCTATTTGATTCAAACCTAAAATGGTTAATAAACCTTGATTTAATTCCTGTATATAACTGTCATCAAGATGACCAATGACATTTACAATTACTGATTTATCAATAACTCTAATTTGTTCACAAAGAATTACAGAGTCTTGATTTAAACCACCAATACCAACAGCGATGAAGACATTTTATTGATATGATTGCTTTATGTAATTAATTTTGATGGGTTCACAAGAAACTATTCATTATGAATATGAAGCACTAAGTGCTTGGTACGAGTATATATAATGTTGTTTCGTTGGTAAAGAGCGTTTATAGTTATCTATATACATCCCAGGCGCCCCTGTAAAGGTTATTTTTATTACCACCATGCTCGAAGGCTCTATTTTACAAAAACTTGAAGCGAATCATCGTCATAGTAAACGACCGATACGATTCGGTGTGTATTTTAAAAATACCTTAGTTTCGCTATGTCATGCTCTAGAAGACCATATATTAAACGATAAGAGCAAACCCCTGGTAATTACGGCTTTCCAGCAGGGTAAGTGGTACCTGCAAGAAGCAGAACGATATGCAGATATTACCAAAAACGCTGGACATGTTGTAATTATGGCGGCGCCTTCGGGTGGATGGGCTTCCCATCCTACCAGTCAACTACCTAATCTTGACTTAGTAGGACTCGACACCAAAGACCCAGTGTCAGAAGAATGGCACTTAATTATACTTTCTCCTAGTTACACAGCAATGGTTCTTTGTCAAGAACTTTCTGAGTCAGATTATGGAGTAGCGGGAATTCCGCGAAACGATTTGGAAAGGAAATTTTACGGGTTGTGGACATTTGAGCCAGAATTAGTCAAAGAAACTACCGAGGTAGCAATTTCTCATATAAATAGCTATAACCCTGAACTAGGACAAAAGTTATTTGATTATCAAAAGGCAATTCAGACACAGCCAGCTACACCCGAAGATTTAAATGCAGTTGTTTCGCGCGTCGTTGACTATTTACAAACAGAGCAGAAAAATACCAAAACCCAACTTCTAGATAATAACTTGGTGTCTAACGAAATCCAAGCATTTCTACGGATGGCGCAAATAATGGACTTCTCGGATATTACAAACCCAATGGCAGCATCCGAAGTTGTGGCACTTGCAGAAACAATGGGGCAATTACTCGATTTACGAGCATGGCAAATTAAGCGTTTGCGCTTGGCTGCTTTATTACATCGTATTGACCCATTACAACGTTCCCAAAGTGTTTTGACAACAAGCTTTCATCGCTACCAAGAAGATGCACCAAGTTGTCCCCTGACTTGCCCACTAGTACCTGGCGCCCAAGTATTACGAACAATGCCAAGGTTACGTGCCATAGCCCAAATTATTGCCCATCAAACAGAATGGTGGAATGGCACTGGTGAGCCAGCAGGCTTAATAGGAGATGAAATTCCTTTAGAATCAAGAATTTTGGCTTTATTATCAGACTTTCAGTTAAGAATAAATCATAAAAAATCTATTGATGGTATAAATACCCAAGAAATATTTACTCAAGCATTAGAAGAATGTAGGCAGCAACAATCAACACGGTTTGACCCAAAATTAATCGAAGCTCTAACCTTACTAGTTATGGGTTTACAGCAGGGACTCGAAATACCTTTATTGGCACCAAAAACTAGTGCTGGCATGTGGTTGCTCGATTCTCGTTTAGAAAGTGAAAATAAAGCAAGCCAAGAAATAATTTCTCGTATATAAATCGCAAATGAATATAGAAGCAATTCGTAACGGCACACTCAAAAATGTATCGGGTAGTGATTTAGAAGACGAGGATTTATCTAATCTAGATTTAACGCGCATTTATTTAATGGGCGCCACCTTAGTAGGAGTTAATTTTCAAAATTCTAAACTCGAAGGTGGGCACTTAGAAGGAGCGAATTTAATGGGCGCCAACCTTAAGCAAACCGACTTACGGGCAAACTTGATGGGCGCCAATTTAATGCAAGCTGATTTAACAGGTGCTGACTTGCGTGGTAGCAATTTACGCGGTGCAAATTTAATGAGTGCTAAACTCACCGATGTATCACTTGCAGGTGCATTTCTAAGTGGCGCCAACCTCATGAACGTCAACTTACAAGGAGTAGACCTACGTGGTGCAGATTTACGCGGTGTAAACCTTACAGGCGCTAACCTAAAAGGTGCAGACGTAAGCCGTGCAGATTTACAAGGTGCCAATTTAAATGAAGCCAACCTCGAAGAAGCAGACCTACGTGGAGCAAACCTAGCAGGAGCAAACCTAACCGGAGCAAACTTACTATGTGCCGAACTCGAAGGCACCAATCTAAACGGCGCCAACCTAGATAAAGCCTGCCTTACCGGAACATTAGCCCAAAAATAAATTTGGCAACGGATGTAACGGATGAGTTGTTGACCGCGAACAAATTCTTGCTCTATAAAATTAGCTATCCGTTACATCCCTTCATCATTAATTTTCCTTCTATGTACTCTGTGCCTCTGTGGTAAATATCGGCAAGAGAAGATTTAAATTTGAAAACAGTAAAAAATATTACATAGCTATATACGAATAATCACCCAAATATTTTGTGTAAACTTGTGCCAAGCTAGGTGTATATTTAATAACTGTATATCATGGCACCTGTTTACAAGCAATTACTACTTAAAATATTTCAGCTAGGGATAACAGGATTTATCGCTGCTACTGTTCCCCTGACGACTTTATCATCTACACTTGCCAATACCCCTATCTCCTTTGAAACTAAAGCGCAAGACCTAGGTCGAAAAATTCCTCGTTACCGCATACCAGCAAAATTTTACAATGGTTCGCAGTTCTCTGAAGGTTTGGCACCTGTACGTATTGGCAAGAAGTACGGTTTTATCAACAAAAGCGGTAGACTCGTTATTCAAGCTAATTTTGATGAGGTGTTAGATTTTTCTGAAGGTTTGGCAGCAGTCAAGCTAGACTCTAAATGGGGTTATATAAATAGAGAAGGTAGATTTAAAATTTTACCGCAACTTGAGCAGCCCGATTTTTTTAGTGATGGACTTGTGTCTGTAAAAGTTGGCGATAAGTACGGATTTATTAATAGGCAGGGTAAAGTTGTTATTCAACCGCAGTTCAATGAAGTTAACTCTGGGTTTGAGGCTGGTTTAGCTGCTGTTAAGCTAGATGAAAAATACGGTTATATAAATAAACAGGGTCAATTTGCAATTCCAGCCCAGTTTGAAGGCGCCTTTTTATTCAAAAATGGTTTAGCGGCAGTAAAATCTGGTGGGAAGTGGGGATTTATTAATAAGAGCGGTAAGTTTGTTATTCAACCGCAGTTTGATGAGGCAAATTTCTTTCGAGATGAACTAACACCTGTAAAGATGGGTGAGAAATATGGTTTTATTAATAAACAGGGCAAATTTGTAATTGCTGCTAAGTTTGATGGCGCCTCTGAGTTTAGAGATGAACTAGCGAAAATTAAAGTTGGCGATAAATATGGCTACATAAACCGTGAAGGTAAAGTTATTATAGAGCCGAAGTTTGAAGATGCTACTGCTTTTAGTGAAGGGTTAGCTCAAGTGAAAGTCGGCGCCAAATGGGGTTATATAAATAAAGGTGGTCAATTAGTTATTGAACCACAGTTCGATGAAGTTCGTCGCTTTTCTGAAGGAGTGGCGAATGTTTGTATTAGTGGCAAATGTGGTTTTATTCGTAACCCTTTATAATCGAGCGCGCATTCGTAATGCTAATACTACTAAAAAAGTTAATCCGATTATACCTGCTAGGGGATTATCGTTTACTCCTGTTACCCATACTGGCACAGCGCCTGTATATGTAATTAGTTTTCCGACATTAATAACGTACCATCCCCAAATTAACCCAGCATGAATACCGATTGCTAAACCTAAACGTCCGTTACAACTGCGTTTTGCCCATATACATATTAATGCTAGGAGCAATAAACCTAAAAATTGTGGTGATGTACGAATTATTTCTGGTATCGGTTTTATAAAGTGTGATACGGGAAATATTATTGCAACTGCCCAAAGGACTATGTTTGGTTTATAGTCGTGTTCTAATTCGTTGTATAAAAAACCACGAAAGAATAATTCCTCTGCTATCCCTGTTCCGAATGCTGTGGGTATAGCTTCGATAATAAATCTTAATACTCCAGAATTAACTTGGCGCCATTCTAACCAACCTAATATTCCTTGCACAAGGAATAATAACTCAATACTTATTAAGCCTATTGCCAAACCTCGCAATAGCTCCAATCCGTTTTTCTTGGAAAACTCTAAACCTACATGTTCATATATTCTTGGCTGTTGGTGTATTCGTTTACCCCAATATGGCAAAAATATAAAAAATTCGATTGCTAATAGCCCCATTGTTAAAATAGTGACTAAATTAGCATCGCGTACTAGTAAATATATTGGCGCCGCAACAGGTAGCCAAACTATTGCTAAACATACTAAAAACCCAGTAATTCGCACTGGGGCAGAATATTTAGCTAACCAACTTATATTAATTTTCATGCTTAGGAATGTGGAACAGCTGTCCCCAGCTGTCCCTTGACTACTCATCTGGCTCTATAGTACTAGTCAACCCATGACCTTTTAGAGTCTCACAATAAAACTCGGCGTGTTCTAACGCGCAGGTAATGACCAAAGCAAGACCGTTGGTGTGTGCTTCCATCATTATGCTAACAGCCTGCGGTTGTGTAAGACTCGGTACTGTAGTTATGAGCGATTGCACTACGTGTTCCATTGAGTTGAAATCGTCGTTGTGAAGCAGGACGCGGTATCGAGGCGCCAGCTTCCGGGTAGTTGAAGTTTTTTCAATGGTTTCTACTGACACAGTTCTAAGAATCGGTTATTCAAATACTACAAATGAGACTCTACACGGACAAAGCTTAACACTTATTCACTTATTTTAGCTCACTCAATAACGAATGCTCCCGGAGGTTGAAATTATTACGCCTATAGACTGATATGCACGATATAATGATTTAAGTCAATACTAGAGCGCTGTTTTGATTACTATTTTGGCATACGTAACTAGGTAGGTATGAATCAGAACCTAGATTTTCAAACAGGACAAATTTTATTTTTACAATGTGGTCAAGAGCGCTTATATACCGAACTCATTCAAATGGTGAGAGAGCGTCAGCTATGCTGGGTGCGTCCTTTGCTGCTCGCTGACTTTGATATCGAACCTCCTAAAGTTACCGATTTACGTTCGAGTTCCGATTTACTCTGGTCAATAAATTTATTTCAACCCGCTTTGGATGTTGAGGTGATTTCCTTTTTCAGCGAAATTTTTGCTAAAGAATCTCAGCTAAACCTCGAAATTACTGCAAAACAACGACTTCATAGTTTTATTCAACGCCTCTGGAATCAACAAACTGATTCTCTAAAGTCATAATTATAGTATTAAAATTATAAATCAAATTATAAATCAAAAATATAAATTAATTTTTAAGTCAAACAAGTAATTTTAAAACCCTTCACAAATAGCGTGAAGGGTTTGGTTTGTGGTTATCCATGACACTCGTATTGATTTACACAACAACTTAGTAGCTAGCTACCAACTTAATTCGACCTGCATCCATCTCAGCCATAAGCAATTCTAATGCTTCATAATCTACATCCGAAATATAACCCATCTCTGTTAATTCGTAATTAATCTCGTTTTCTATCTCTGGGGTGAGTTTTTTTATATTCAGAGCTTTTTCTACCAATTGACGAATCGCGTACTTCGTTCTCATTTTCGCACAATCCTAATTCTTATGTTAGTTATTGTCCCAGGCATGGGTTTGTATAAAAAGTGATAGAGGTGTATGAGCATCTGTGATTTTAATCACAGCAGGCACCAAGAGTTATTTTGAGGTTCATATGTAATCATCAACTGTGGTATTTTATTAAAGGCTCATCTGTCTTAAGAATGAAATATTTGTTTTTCATGCTTTACACTTTGCTTTCAGCTTAGTCCATAAAGCTTAATAAATGAATTTCATGATCATAACTAATGGCTTGCTGTATACGCCATTAAATAAAGGTTAAGGTCAAGTAAATAAACTCCGCTGTGTAAAATTTAATCAATAATTTTCGGATAAAAGTATAATTAAATACAGAATTATTTAAGGTTTTGGGAATCTTTAAGCGTTGGGGGTTGCTAAATAAAGATTCAGCAAAGAGATGTAATACGAATGGTCGATGCGATGAGAAAAGGTTTATGGTCAAATACATCTATCTTTAAAGTATGAGTGCTTTAAATTAGGTAATTAGGATTTAAATATGCAAGCAGTACTTAGTAATCGCAAATTGTCCGTCATTCGTCCTCAAGGTAGCTTGAACGCAGCTAACGCTCTAGAGTTTGAACGCGATTTAACAGCAGCTTTGAGACAAGACGAATATGGCGCCATGCTGGTTAACCTAGCATCAGTAGAGTCGATGGATAGCGCAGGGTTGATGGCTTTAGTTTCTGCCCTCAAGGTTGCTCAAGCTACCAATAAGCGATTCAGCATTTGCGCTTGTTCTCCCGCATTACGTATTATTTTTGAATTAACTCAGCTTGATGGTGTATTTGAAATATTGGCAGACGAAACTGCATTGACAAGCGTGTAATTCCTTGTAGGATTAAGTAAACGCTTTTGTCCAATCGCAGCTTGCCCTGGATCAAATAACACCAACGCCCACTTACTAGGTTTATATTTGAGATATCTCGAAAACCCTAATAAATGCTATGTTGGAGGTAGTATAGCTGTAAATTAAAGTACGATTAAGATAGCATAACGTGGCTTTCGCAGTACAAGAATTAATAACTCCGGATATTCTTAAACCAGCCCGATACCTAGGTAACGAGTTGGGAGCAATACACAAACCCTGGCATTCAGCCAATGTTCGCTTTTGTCTCACCTATCCAGAAATCTATGAAGTTGGCGCCTCAAATTTAGGACATATTATCCTATACAACATTTTGAACGCCCAACCTCGTATCCTTTGCGACCGCGCTTACTTACCAGCATCAGACTTAGCAGCAAAACTGCGTCAAACCCAAACGCCGTTATTTGCTGTCGAGTCTAAACGGTCGCTCGTTGATTTTGATATTCTTGGTTTTAGTCTTAGTTACGAACTAGGCGCCACGAATATTCTCGAAATGCTTGATTTGGCAGGTATCCCTCTGAGTTCAAGCGAACGAGATAATACCCATTACCCAATAATTTTTGCTGGTGGACAAACCGCAACGTCGAATCCAGAACCATACACGGATTTTTTCGATTTTATTGCCCTTGGCGATGGCGAAGAACTGTTACCCGAAATTGGCTTGGTTCTGGAAGAAGGCAAAGCGCAAAATCTCAATCGTGAAGAATTATTACTAGACCTTGCTCAAATACCTGGTGTATACGTACCCAGATTTTATGAGCAAGCAGAGTCAGGTTCGGTACGTGCTTTAAGTCCAGATGTGCCGACACGAATTTTACGCCGAGTTGCCACCCCAATTCCTGCGTACTCGATTGGACTTGTGCCCTACGTTGAAACTGTTCACGACCGTTTAACTATCGAAATTCGTCGTGGATGTACAAGGGGATGTCGATTTTGTCAACCAGGAATGCTTACCCGTCCTGCGCGCGATGTTGAACCATCGAAGGTAGTAGAAGCGATTGAAAAGGGGATGCGCTTCACTGGTTATAATGAATTTTCTTTACTATCATTAAGCTGTTCTGATTATCTTTCTTTGCCCGCAGTTGGCATGGAAATAAAAAACCGCTTAAAGGATGAAAACATCTCGCTTTCTTTACCGAGCCAACGGGTAGACAGGTTTGATGAAAATATCGCTAATATACTGGGTGGAACTCGGCAAAGTGGTTTAACTTTTGCCCCAGAAGCTGGAACTCAGCGAATGCGCGATATCGTTAATAAGGGTCTCACCAACGAAGAACTTTTACGTGGCATCAAAACAGCTTGGGAAAAAGGCTGGGATAAAATTAAGCTTTATTTTATGATTGGCTTACCAGGTGAAACTGATGCTGATGTAGTTGGTATCGTTGAAACTGTCGCTTGGCTACAACGCGAGTGTCGAGGTAAAGGTAGAAAGCCTATACAGTTCAACTTAACTATTTCTAACTTCACTCCTAAACCTCATACCCCATTTCAATGGCATTCAGTTGCAACCACTGAATTTGAGCGTAAGCAAAAACTTTTACGTCAAGAATTTCGTCGTTTGCGCGGTATAAAAGTAAATTATACTGATGTCCGCCTCTCTGCTATGGAAGATTTTATTGGTAGAGGAGACCGTAGCCTAGGTAAAGTTTTACTACGAGCATGGCAATTAGGCGCGGGTATGGACTCATGGTACGACAGTGTTGAGCGTGCGTTTGGTGCCTGGAGTCAAGCAATTACTGAAGCCAATTTATCTTGGAAGTATCGCCAAGTTGAAAATGGTGAATGGAATGTGATGGAATGTCAAAATTCTGATACACTTCTTTCTGTTGCTTTCCCTTGGGACCATATCGATACTGGTATCGATAAAAAATGGTTGGTTGAGGATTTACAGCGTGCTTTGGATGCTGCTACAGTTCCAGACTGTTCTTTTGCAGAATGTTCTCATTGTGGCGTTTGCAGTACCGACTTTGGTCATAATATAGTAATCAAACCTGTAGAATGCCCTCCTTTTGATGGACAATTTGTTCCCAATACAAACAAAGTGCAACGTTTGCGGCTTTGGTTTGGTAAAGTTGGGAATATGGCATTGGTAAGTCATTTAGATTTAATGCGTCTTTTTGACCGTGTAGTTCGTCGAGCTTGTTTACCAGTTGCATTTACTGGTGGTTTTCATCCTTTACCTCGAATTTCTCTCGCTAGTGCTTTACCATTAGGCGCCACTAGTAATGGTGAAATCGTTGATTTTGAATTAACGCAACCTGTTGATGTAGAGGATTTTAAAACTAAACTCTCTGAAGTTCTGCCGAGTGATATACCTATATATAAAGTCGCTGAAATCGACTTAAAGGCGCCTGCTGCTGCTGCTCTATTACAAACTGCTGAGTATTTAATTACTGTGGCAACGGAAAAAGAGATATCCTGTTCAACGTTGAGTGATGCACTTAACGCAATTAAGTCAAGAGCAGAAATTTGGTATGAACAAACAACCAAGTCAGGCAAACACCAACAAATTAATTTACGCGAACGCTTGTTAGATTTGGAACTAATTGATACAAGCGTCGATAATAATGTCGCCACTTTGCGATATGTTGGTAGTTGTCGTAACGATGGTATGCTATTGCGTCCTGAACATGTTCTGTTTATGCTAGAGCAAGTTACTAGTGACGAATATCAATTACAGCACATTCATCGTCTTGGTCTTGGCTTGCAATAGTGGTACTATTACTAAATTAATTTGAAAGAATTGATTTTTGACAAGGTTGCGTTAGAATGATATGAAGAGGAATTTTCTGGCGCTGCATGTGAGAACCGCTGATTCGTTACCCTGATATCAGGGCAGCTTGCGTTATATGAACTTGGAGTGTCTATCGCACGGATTTTTTCCCAGACAAAGTTGTGTAAAGAGCAAAAACACTCTCGGTACCGCGAGTAGAAGCGCGAATCAGTTTTCCTAATCGTAGGCTCCGTCAGAAATTTCTAGCTATCTTTTTTTTAATGCAGTCGCAAGCGTAGGCACCCTCCGAACGGTTACTTCGACACTTTACGTTATCGAAGTGCAGACTCTATTACATTTTGTAACGAGTTTTGTAAATTGGGCAACATAACTATTAAGTTGTCTTTTAACTTTAGCTTTCGGCTCAAAGATTTTTGCTTTTCGCACGACTGTATCGAGCAGAACTTTTAGAATGTAATCATGTAGATGAAGCATTGTATCAAAATTGACCAAGGACGAATGATTTTTATTGCTTAATTTATGTCAGCCGTTCTGGAACGTTTATTCTTAATATAAGGGCGATACTCCTACTCTTGCTTACGATGAAAGTGACCTCATAATTTAGAGGAGTGTGGAGTTCGTCCAGATCGATAATTGCTTTAATGTATAGCGATACGAGCTTGAATAAAGCAGTATAAATTACAAGTAGTTCAGACCGTGTTCGTTGAAGTTATCGGCTGATTAACCTCCAGAATTTGTGCTGCGGTTTTTTTGAGGAAATTGAATGCCAAAACAAATTATTATAGCCGAGCAGCATCAAATAGCTGCTGTCTTTTCTGAAGACCAGATACAAGAGCTTGTTGTTGCTACAGGACATCACCAAATTGGTGATATTTACTTAGGTGTTGTAGAAAATGTATTACCTGGTATTGATGCAGCTTTCGTCAATATTGGGGACCCAGAACGAAATGGATTTATTCACGTTACAGACTTGGGCCCGTTACGATTAAAGCGGGCAGCCTCAGCAATTACCGAGTTGTTGACACCACAGCAGAAAGTCTTGGTGCAGGTAATGAAAGAACCTACAGGCACCAAAGGACCACGTTTAACAGGAAATATTACACTTCCTGGTCGTTATGTAGTATTGATGCCTTATGGTAGAGGCGTAAATTTATCGCGTCGTATCCGTAATGAAAACGAGCGTAACCGCTTGCGGGCACTAGCGATTTTAATCAAACCTGCGGGAATGGGTTTGTTAGTTCGTACCGAAGCTGAAGGCAAACCAGAAGAAGCAATAATCGAAGATTTAGAATCACTACAAAAACAGTGGGAAGCTATTCAGCTTGAAGCTGGGGGCACGCGCGCTCCTGCTTTGCTTAATCGCGATGATGACTTTATTCAGCGTGTGCTTCGCGATATGTACGGCGCCGATGTCAATCGTATTGTCGTTGATTCGAGTACTGGGTTAAAACGAGTTAAGCAATATTTACAAAACTGGAGTGGAGGTCAAACTCCTCAAGGTTTATTAATTGATCATCACCGCGACCGAACCGCCATTTTAGAATACTTCCGTGTTAATGCGGCGATTAAAGAAGCTCTTCGACCAAGAGTTGATTTACCTTCGGGTGGCTATATTATTATTGAGCCAACCGAAGCATTAACAGTTATAGACGTAAACTCTGGCTCGTTTACACGCTCGGCTACTGCTCGCGAAACTGTATTATGGACGAACTGCGAAGCTGCAACCGAAATCGCTCGTCAATTACGTCTACGTAATATTGCTGGTGTAATTGTAGTGGATTTCATCGATATGGAATCACGGCGTGACCAGCTTCAAGTTCTTGAACACTTTAATAAAGCACTAAAAGCTGATAAAGCGCGTCCACAAATTGCTCAGTTGACCGAGTTAGGCTTAGTCGAACTAACACGTAAACGTCAGGGTCAAAACGTATACGAACTATTTGGACATACTTGTCCGACTTGTGGCGGTTTAGGGCATATTGTGCAGTTACCAGGAGACAACGAACCACGCATAGCACCACCTGCACCAACGGAAGTACCCGACCGTTTTGTGGCATCAACACCAATTAGAGAAACACGAATGCCTGCGGCAAGAGTGGCTGAACCTAGAGACAGCTATGAAGGATTTTCTGAATCATCGTTCGAGCAAGAATCAGAATATGGTTCTGTAGGTTTAAATCATCCTAGCTATCACGAAATTGGCGATAAAAATCGTCGCGTTAGGCGCCGTCAGCGAATTGGTGTTCCAGGAGCAAACGGAAATACCGAACCGCGTATGCCAACTAGTCCCATGTCATATACTTCGGACTCAGACATGGACATCGAACCAGATGGAGAAATGGATAATAATCCTGGACTTCCATCACCAATTGGTTCAAAACCCCATTGGGCAGAACGAGGTGAGCGTAAGATATCAAAGCTTGACCCGATTAAGCCAGTAGTCGAACCGCCAGAAATTGTCTCGGTTGAAATGAGTCCTGATGAGCAGGATGTTTATGCGTTGATGGGAGTTTCACCATTAGTACGCCTCAACCGCGAAGTTAAAAATCAAAAATCGGTAATTGTCAACGTTACCTTACCTGGACAAGTACCCTCAACATCTAACTATGAAGTTGAGCCGCCTCCAACAACTTCTACAACACCTTTACCTAGACCTAGGGTTGAGCGTGTTGATCGCATTGAGCGTGTTCAACCAATTGATAACTCACCAGAACCTTGGGGTGAACCAGTAGTTGAACCAGTTTCTACACCTGCTCCAATACCAAGGAAAGTGGTGCCACCAATACAATCTGTACAACCCGTACAACCGCCACCAGTACAAACCGCTCAACCTACTTATAACGATGACTCAGTGAACGAAATTACTACCCGTCGTCGGCGCCGTCGTTCTTCTGCAACAGATAGTGACTCAGATTATTAGCAAATAATTAATTTGGCGGAATATGTATGGTAATGCGACTCGACACAACAAATTCATCACCTAATGGTATTAGCTGGCTAGAATTATCTATGCCTGAAAGCAAAATTACACGAGCAGGTGTTGATGAAGTTGGTCGAGGCGCCTTATTTGGTCCAGTCGTGGCGGCAGCAGTTATACTACCAAACAGTGCTTTGCCACAATTAGTTACTGCTCAAATCAATGACAGTAAAAAATTATCGCTTAGTAAAAGAAAGCTGCTAGCAGAGCAAATTTGTGCTGTTTGTACCGATTGGAAAATTGGTTACGCCACAAGTGCTGAAATTGACCAAGTAAATATATTACAGGCATCTTTACTTGCCATGAAGCGGGCTGTACTCAAACTTTCAGTCCAGCCGGATATGTGTTTGATTGATGGTAATCAAATGGTAAAAGGATTACCTATGCCACAACAAACTATTATTAGAGGTGATTCTACATCTATCGCTATTGCTGCTGCCAGCATCGTTGCAAAAGTATGGCGCGATGATTTAATATTGCGACTAGCTACTAAATACCCCATGTATGATTTAATACACAATAAAGGTTACGGTAGTCGGCGCCATTTACTCGCGTTACAAGAATATGGCACCTCGCGTTTGCACCGCAAATCTTTCTCACCTTGCCAATTGCAATTACAATTACAATTATTCGATATTTAATATTGGTAATTCATGGGGTAAAATTGAAAGCTTTTGTTCTGGTAATTTGAGCCAATTAGAGTAATCAGCAAGTAGCTGATGTAGCAATCTTTGTTTAACAGTTAGTAACACGCTTTTTAATAAACTATTACCTGTTGTCTCTAAAATAGGTTTAGGAGTAAAGCAAAATGGGGGTGGAAAGTCTACTTCTACCTGCAAATCGGCTCGTCCTATGAGTCGAGTGCAATATTTAACTTGTTCTGGTGCCAAAAATCCTTGCAATGAGAGTGTAAAACGCTGGTTAATATACTCAAAACCAAGAATTTCACAA
This sequence comes from Calothrix sp. PCC 7103, assembly GCF_000331305.1. GTDB lineage: Bacteria > Cyanobacteriota > Cyanobacteriia > Cyanobacteriales > Nostocaceae > Dulcicalothrix. The sequence goes on from NZ_KB217478.1 coordinate 6,444,347, forward strand.
GAGATAGATTGCAGCCTAATCGTACCATTTGATTCAGCCCACACTCTCATGTCTACGGTAGGTTGAACACTGAGTGACATAAAAGTTAAAGGACGCATTCTTAAGCGAAATACTTCTTCTGAAATTTGTTGAATGCGGGTTGGGTCTACCAAAGCATTAACTAAGCGTCGAGGTTGACGTAGGTAATGCTGAATGGGTACAGGCTGCTCTGGAACAGCGATTTCAACTGATTGAGAGGCAGTAAACTTAGTAGCCATGAGCTTTTTTATACCTTCTTTGATAATTATAATTATTTTTTACTGACATAATCTGGTGCCTGTGCAAACGCAAATATTCTTTACATTAAAAAATAATTTGCTTGAATATTCATCGACTTCGGGGTATATAAATTTAGAAACCCAGAAACCTGGTTTCTTTATTGATAAATTGTAAGAAGAACAAGAGTTTGCATAGAAACCCGGTTTCTTAAAGCATATTGTAGTTTATCAGACCTTTTAGTGGAATGAGTGTAAATTAAGTTTGCAGTATAGGTAGTTAAATATGAATTTATCAATAGCGCATTTAGGCCCTCCAGGAAACTATAGTGAACAAGCTGCGCTTTTTTATGTGAATTGGCTAGCTAAAACGCAGTCACAACAAGTAGTTTTATGTCCTTACCCTAGCATTGCACAATCTTTAAAAGCCGTTGCTCAATCAAATGCGATGTTGGCTGTTGTACCTGCGGAAAATTCGATTGAAGGCAGCGTCACAATGACAATGGATGCGATGTGGCAACTTGATAGCTTACACATCGAGTTAGCTTTAGTTATGCCTATTGTTCATGTGCTAATATCTTGTGTTTCGAGTTTGGACTGTATAAAAACTGTCTATTCGCACCCACAAGCTTTAGCACAATGCCAAGCATGGTTAGAACGTTTTCTTCCTGATGTACAGTTAATTGCTACTAATTCAACTACTGAAACATTGGAAAAACTCAAAACTGAAGAAGGCGCCGCAACAATTTCTTCACAGCGTGCGGCGCAGTTATACAATCTACCAATATTAGCTGCTGGTATAAATGACCACCCTGATAACTGCACTCGCTTTTGGGTTGTAAGTTTTGGTAGTACTCAAAACTTAAATCAAGATTTGAATCAAGATTTAAAACCTATTACAAATAAGCGACATACATCTTTGGCGTTTAGCTTAAGAGCAAATATACCTGGAGCGTTGGTTAAAGCTCTACAAATATTTGCTCAACTAAATATAAACTTGAGTCGTGTTGAGTCACGTCCTACCAAGCGCTCATTAGGCGAATATCTATTCTTTATGGACTTGGAAGCTGACATTCAAGATGAGCGGATGCAAACTGCACTTAAAGAGCTATCAACTTATACCGAAGTTCTAAAGATTTTTGGCAGTTATAATGTTTTGTCTACTAGGGAGATGTAGCAAGGCAATTGCCAATTATAGTTACAGCTTTTGGTTGAATGTGTCTTTGAGAACAGTACGGGCAGCTAGATGATTTCTAGTTGTCGTCAAAATTTCAGCTTCGCGTTCTAAACGTGCGGCTGTATCTAGCATTTCTAGAAGTGACTGCTGCTCGTGTGGAACCCCGTGGAGATTGTGTGCTACCCAGTAGGATAACTCGACGGGTAAGTCGGGCAAATCTTCGGGAAGTTCAATGTTTTGGTCGGTTAATTTTGCAGATAAACGGACAACATCGCGTAAAAGATGTTCGACATCTGTGGCTATTGGCTGCAAATCTTTGGAAGGCGCCTCGTCTTGAACCCATTCGACCAAACCAACTCGATAAGGTTTTTCACGAACATATTCAAGAACTCGGAAGCGTTGCTGTCCTAAAGTTACCATTTTCATTCGGTCATCAGACAAACGCTGATAGTGAATTATTTCCGCACAACAGCCAACATTGGCAATTTTGCCTTGATTTGGGTCTACCATCAGTACGCCAAACCGACGGTCGCCTTCCAAAATCGTGTTCATCATGATTCGGTAGCGATACTCGAAAATGTGTAGTGGTAGGGGTCTGGTGGGGAACAAGACTACTTCTGGTAACGGGAACAAAGGCAGTTCACGAACCGCAATTTTAGATGAAGATGACATTTTTTTTTGGTATAAATTTACTCTTTAACTGTTAAAACTTTCGCTCTTCCCGTATTCTTTCTTAAATATTATCACCTTGTTTTGTGGCAAGTAAAAAGCCCCTGAGAAATATTCCTCAAGGGCTAGTAAAGAATTACACCAAATTTTATACTTAGATATTACAATTTAACTTCAATATCAACACCGGATGGCAAGTCTAACTTCATCAGCGCGTCGATTGTTTTAGACGAAGGTTGATAAATATCGATAATTCGGCGATGCGTCCGGGTTTCAAAGTGTTCACGAGAGTCTTTGTCAACGTGAGGTGAGCGCAACACACAGTAAATTTTACGTTTAGTTGGCAGAGGAATTGGGCCAATTGCTGTAGCGTTAGTGCGGTTTGCTGTGTCTACTATCTTCTCGCAAGAGGTATCAAGTAAGCGACGGTCAAAAGCTTGCAAGCGAATTCTGATTTTTTGCTGTTGTAGCGTTGCCATTTTCGGTTTTCCTGGTTCGGTTGATTTTGGACTTTGGATTTTGGATTTTGGATTGAATTTTAAATCAAAAATTCAAAATCTAAAATTTATTTTGTGGGCATAAAAAGAGCAGAGACGTATTATATCATCTCCGCTCGGGTTTTAATTAGAAGCGCAAGGTATTATTTAACAATTTTGGAAACAACACCTGCACCGATGGTACGACCACCTTCACGAATTGCGAAGCGCATTCCTTGCTCAATTGCGATTGGGCTGATTAGCTTCACTGTCATTTTGATACGGTCTCCAGGCATTACCATTTCTGCTGCACTACCGTCATCTGAGGTAAATGCTTCGATGGTACCTGTTACGTCAGTTGTACGCACGTAAAACTGAGGACGATATCCTGCGAAGAAAGGTGTTTTACGACCGCCTTCTTTTTCGGTTAATACGTAAACTTCACCTTCAAAGTCAGTATGAGGTGTAATGGAACCTGGCTTTGCCAATACCATTCCGCGCTCAATTTCTTCTTTCTTCAAACCACGTAGCAGTAGACCTGCGTTGTCTCCAGCCATACCTTCTTCGAGACTCTTCTTGAACATCTCGATACCAGTTACTGTGGTAGCGCGAGTATTTTTAATACCTACTAACTCTACGTTGTCGCCTACTTTTACTTTTCCGCGCTCAATACGTCCGGTAGCTACTGTACCACGACCTGAGATTGAGAATACGTCTTCCACCGCCATTAAGAAAGGCTTGTCAATATCACGTTCGGGAGTTGGAATGTAGGAATCTACAGCATCCATAAGTTCGTAGATTTTATCTACCCACTTGTCTTCTCCACGCTGTGTTTTAGGCGCCGAGGTCATTTTTTCAAGTGCTTGTAGACCGGAACCCTTTACGATGGGAATGTCATCACCTGGGAAGTCGTAGCTAGAAAGAAGTTCGCGAACTTCTAATTCTACGAGTTCAAGTAGTTCTTCGTCGTCTACCATATCTTCTTTGTTCATGAAGACAACCAAGCTTGGTACACCCACCTGCTTCGCTAACAAAATGTGTTCGCGAGTTTGGGGCATTGGACCATCTGCTGCTGATACTACTAAGATGGCGCCATCCATTTGAGCAGCACCAGTAATCATGTTTTTCACATAGTCAGCGTGACCTGGACAGTCCACGTGAGCGTAGTGACGATTTGCCGTTTCGTATTCTACGTGAGCGGTGTTAATTGTAATACCACGCGCTCTTTCTTCAGGAGCAGCATCGATTTGGTCGTATGCTTTAGCTACGGCATTACCAGAAGCCGCAAGGGTCATGGTAATAGCTGCTGTTAATGTGGTTTTACCGTGGTCAACGTGACCAATGGTACCGATATTGACGTGTGGTTTATTCCGTTCAAACTTTGCGCGTGCCATGAATACTCGTTTCCTTTTCTAGTTATGCGTTCCCTTTGCTTTTGCGATAATTGCCTCAGCAACGTTGCGAGGCACTTCTTCGTAATGGCTAAATTCCATCGAGAAGATACCACGTCCTTGGGTCTTCGAGCGAATGTCAGTAGCATAGCCAAACATTTCTGCCAAGGGAACCTTAGCAGTTACTTTCGCAAGACCAGCTTCTGACCCCATACCTTCGATTTGCCCACGACGAGAGTTAAGGTCTCCCATTACATCACCAAGGAAGTTTTCGGGAACTTCGACTTCAACTTTCATCAGCGGTTCTAATAGTACAGGCGAAGCTTTCATTACAGCTTCCTTCATCGCCATACTTCCGGCGATTTTGAAAGCCATTTCTGAAGAGTCTACATCATGGTACGACCCATCAATCAATGTTGCTTTAACATCAATTAGCGGGTACCCAGCTAATATACCAGACTCAGTACTTTCCTTCATTCCAGCTTCAGCAGGGCCTATGTACTCTTTCGGTACAGTACCACCGACTATTTTAGAGACAAATTCAAATCCACTTCCAGGCTCACCTGGTTCAAGGTCGATAACTACGTGACCGTACTGACCTTTACCACCGCTCTGACGAATAAATTTACCTTCGACTCTATTAACAGCCTTACGAATTGTTTCGCGATAAGCTACTTGCGGTGCCCCGACGTTTGCTTCCACTTTAAATTCGCGTAGCATCCGGTCAACCAGAATTTCTAGGTGTAATTCACCCATCCCAGCAATCACGGTTTGGTTGGTTTCTTGGTCAACACTAACCCTAAAAGTTGGGTCTTCTTCTGATAGCGACTGCAAAGCTTTTGATAGCTTATCCATATCGTTCTTGGTCTTGGGTTCTACCGCAACCGAGATGACAGGCTCTGGAATATATAAAGATTCTAATATTACTGGTGAATTCTCATCCGTTATTGTATCGCCAGTTAATGTATCTTTTAATCCTAAAGCTGCTCCTAAATCGCCCGCCCGCAATTCGTCTACATCTTGCCGCTCGTCTGCTTTTAGCACCACTAATCGTGATATTCTTTCTTTCTTGTTTTTAGTAGCATTTAATACATAACTACCTTTTTTCAAGATTCCTGAATAAACACGTACAAAGGTTAGGCGCCCATATGGGTCAGCCATAATTTTAAACGCAAGAGCAGACAATGGCTCTGAGTCGTCCGCGTGACGTTCAACGGCTTCACCTGACAGCATTGTTCCTTGAATAGCTGGAACTTCTGGAGGTGATGGTAAATAATCTACAACTGCATCAAGCAGTAACTGTACACCTTTGTTTTTGAAAGCAGAACCACATAACATCGGTATTATCGTACCAGCCACAGTGCCTTTTCGCAAAGCTGTAGTAATTTCTTCTTCGGTTAGTTCTTCACCATCGAAGTATTTCGCCATTAATTCGTCGCTGGTCTCAGAAACTGCTTCAATCAATTTTGTTCGATATGACTCAGCTAGTTCCTGCATATCTGCGGGAATATCTTCTTCTTTGATATCAGTACCTTTATCGTTGGTATAGATGTAAGAACGCATCTTGACCAAATCGACTATGCCCAAAAATTCTGTTTCAGCTCCTATTGGTAACTGAATGGGAACAGCATTCGCACGTAAACGGTCGCGCACTTGCTCGTAAACACGATAAAAGTTGGCGCCTGTGCGATCCATTTTGTTGATAAATACAATCCGAGGTACTTTGTAGCGGTCAGCTTGGCGCCATACGGTTTCCGTTTGTGGTTGAACACCACCAACTGAACACAAAACCGTAATTACACCATCAAGTACCCGCATCGAACGCTCAACTTCGATAGTGAAGTCTACGTGACCCGGAGTGTCAATAATATTAATTTGATGATCTTTCCAACTTGTACTAATTGCTGCGGCTGTAATCGTAATACCGCGTTCCCGTTCCTGTTCCATCCAGTCGGTGACAGCAGTACCTTCGTGAACCTCACCAATTTTATGAATAATCCCAGAGTAAAATAATATTCTCTCTGTTGTTGTTGTTTTGCCCGCGTCTATATGCGCCGCAATCCCTATATTGCGTACCTTTTCTAGCGGGATAGTACGTGCCACAGGAGCCTCCTAGAGTTTTCGCCTCATATATCTTGTATATTACACTTTGTTAAGTTTATATACCTTACGGAAAACCGCCACATTATGAACAAATTCCCGATATATCGCAGTACTTAAACACGATATATCGGCTCTTGCCTTTGACGAATAACTTATATCCTCAGATAGAGGTTTAAACGTCTAATTAATAACGATAGTGCGCGAAAGCTTTGTTAGCGTCTGCCATACGATGAGTTTCTTCGCGCTTTTTGATTGCGCTTCCTGTTTCATTTGCAGCATCCATTAATTCGTTAGCCAATCTAGCAGCCATTGTTCGACCAGGACGCGCTCTAGAATATTGTACTAACCAGCGTAATGCTAGGGTTGTACCGCGTTCATTACGAACTTCCATTGGTACTTGATAAGTTGCACCACCGACACGACGCGCTTTTACTTCAACAAGTGGTGTTGCGTTGCGTACTGCTTTCTCAAATACTTCGAGAGGGTCGGCGCCTGTGCGGTCGCCAATCGTTTTCATTGCATCATAAACAATGCGTGCTGCTAGTGATTTTTTACCGTGACGCATAATCCGGCGAATAATCATACTAACTAACCGACTATTAAATACAGAATCAGGCGGAACAGGGCGCCTTTGAATAACACCACGACGAGACATTGACTTTACCCTTAAATAAAACCTTCAACACGAATACAATTCATAGCTACTTAAACAAGTGAAAATTTCACTATTAGCGCTTCAAATTCTCAGTTCTCACTACATGTACGCAGCGACGCTGATTCCAAACTGTCTTTCCTGAAAGACAGACAAAGCGACATTATAATACAATTTATGCAGAAATTAAACTGTGTGATGCCTGTATCAAACCAACTCGGGCAGCTAAACTGCGCCCAGGACTGCTTTTGCTTTACTAATTTAACAAACAATAAAGCAATTTGACTATAATACAGTCTAAATTTTAAGTGAAGGCGCCTGTTTCACGACGACGCGCTCCAATAGCGATAAAACAAACCCCAAATAGCAAATCTGAGAGGCAAAAGTCAAATTTATTAACCTGTCCCCTCAGACTGCTGGGTAAAAGAAAAGGCATTCTCTTCGGTTCATTTAAGCAATGCGAGCGTTCGATTTCCCAAAAGGATAAATTCAGCAATTTAAATTTCAAGCTTAATGAATAGCTTGAAAACGCATTGCTTACCTCAATTACTTAGCAGCAGCTTTTGGACGCTTAGTTCCGTACTTGGAGCGACCCTGCTTACGGTCTTTGACTCCTGCTGTATCTAATGTGCCGCGAATGATGTGATATCTCACACCTGGTAAGTCTTTAACCCGACCACCACGAATCATGACAACTGAGTGTTCTTGTAAGTTGTGCCCAATTCCTGGGATGTACGCTGTAACCTCAAAACCAGAAGTTAAACGTACCCGCGCGACTTTACGAAGCGCTGAATTAGGTTTTTTAGGAGTAGTCGTAAATACCCTAGTACAAACTCCCCGACGTTGCGGGCATTGTTTTAGGGCAGGTGACTTTGTTTTCTGACGCGCGAGTTCGCGTTCGTTTCTTATAAGCTGCTGTATTGTTGGCATTAAGGATGAGCGTTTAAAGCTGCGTGTGGTCTTGCGTTTTAACAAATCCTGATTATATCTTTTTATTATTATTTCTGTCAAATAATTTTTGGTGGAAATCAGGAAACTACAAAAGAGTTACCGCAGCTACAGCTTGATGTTGCTTGGGGGTTATGGAAGCGAAAACCGCCACCCATCAAGTCTTCTGAGTAATCAAGCGTTAACCCATTAATATAAGTTTCGCTTTGCCTATCAATAGCAACTTGAATTCCACAAACCTCGAAAGTTGTATCATCGTGGTTTATATCTTGCTCGAACGACATATCGTAAAATAATCCCGAACAACCACCAGCTTTAATGGCGACTCGAAACCAAAGCGGTTGTAGCTTTGATGTAATATCTTCTTTGGGAAAGGCACCTCGAAGAAAGTTTGACTGTAAGCGTTTAATTTCAGATGTAGCTGCTGGACTTAAGTGAATCATACCTTTCAAAGCAAAAACTAAACTCAAAAACCCATCTTTAATTCTAGATGGGTTAGAGGGCGATTTGATTTAAAAACTAAAGTTTTTGATTACTAGTGCTGGGCTTTTCGGTGCGCGCGTAGTCGTCTTGATAGCGAATAATATCGTCTTCACCTAAATATTCTCCATTTTGCACTTCAATTAGCACCAAAGGTATAACCCCAGGATTTTCTAAACGGTGTGCAGTACATTGAGGAACATACGTAGATTGGTTATTGCTAAGTAAGATTTCTTCAGTGCCACAAACAACTCTAGCGGTACCTGAAACAACAATCCAGTGTTCGCTACGGTGGTGGTGCATTTGCAAGCTGAGACGGTGGCCGGGTTTCACCTCAATCCGCTTAATTTTATAACCACGACCCTCTTCTAAAATTGTGAACGAACCCCAAGGACGTAACTCTGTTGCTGCCACACCTCGCGAGTTAACTGCTGGAGGTAAGGGTAGAGTATTGACTTGTGTTGCTTCAGTAGCCATAAAAACCTCTTTTTTAGGAGACATAGACAAAATTTTTACGTTTCTAACCTATTGATGAAAAAATATAGTGCAATATCGCAACCGTAGAATTCAGCAATTCAGCCCCCCTTGGTAAAGATAGCAAAACCTCAGCAGACGTTGTATTCAATCCGTTATATTTTTACGGTATCTACACTAATTCTTTATGAAGTTTCAGAAAAGGGCGATTGTAGAGACGCGATTAATCGCGTCTCTACGGACGGTAAAAAATGCCTATCCCGTTGTGGACGCGCGCGGCTGTATTGGGGGGACGGTCGATAATTTGGCCTCCCAGGTAAATATTTGTGGAGCTACCTCCATCTAAATTTAAGGCGTTAATACATCCCAAAAGCTGCATTAGTTGGGCATGTTCGGCTAATGTTGGACCTGCACCCAAAGCACGGTTACTAGTTGAAGTTATCATCACTCTTCCGGTTGCTGTTGTACAAATTCCACTGCGAACTGCTCTCTCCGCAATAAAAGCATCGCTAAATTTTTCGGCTTTGGCATCAAGAACTACTTGACGATTTTGTACGAGCAATGGTCCGGCGCCGATAATATTGGGAAAACGATTAAATTCGGGTGGTATTGTTGAACTGGTAATATTTAATGTGGTGCCTACTGGTAAAAAGCTAAGATTACTCGATGCATTTCCACGTAAGGTCAGCAAATAACCATCAGTAGGTATTAGAACAGGTGTTTCACCCGCTTTTGGCGCCAAATATTGATTGGTAATTTGATTTTTTTGAACAACGATAATTATTTCATTATTTGTTATCGGAGTATACGTAGAACCCCAGGCCGAAGTGTAACGTGCTATTCCTGCTTGTACATAACCGCTATTCACAAAAAGTACTGGCAAACTTTGGTTTGTACTAGTGGTTAATGTTTCTTCTAAGGTAAGTCTACCTACGTAAAACTGACCATAATTATTCCAAGCGATGGCGCCTCTATTTAATATGGGACTAGATAGCCATTGTCCATTGCTGCGAATTGCACCAAGGGGGTATCGATTATTACGGTTAAAATAACCACCATTGATTCCAGCTACAGCTAAATAATTTTGGGCAGTTTGAATCAATGGCGCCGTACCTATGAGTGTATTCGGGTTGGTAACTATTGGTCTAATATCAACATTGCCAGGATTTATTTCTAGAGAAACTATTGGAAATCTGTCTTGCCCCAAGTTTACCCACTGCTGCCTCCACATTAACCCTGGCGCCCATGCTATGCTACGAGTCACTAATGCGTCAGGGCGAATTTCAACAGTCAAGCTATTAGCTGCATTCGCTTGAATACGAGGTGCAAAACCAAAGGGAACGTTTATACGAATTAAAGTTTGATTATTAATGACCTCAACTTGTTTAATTGTTGGTTCTGGTACAGGTGGTAATGTTGGTGGTGCAGGAACAGGTTTTGGGAGTGGTAATGGTAATGGTAACTGTTTAAGAAGTTGTATTTCTGGGTTTGGTACGGGTGCTGGAATTGTTACTGGTGTATAACGTTGAACTAAAGCAGGGTCTGCAACACCATCTAAAATAATTGTCCACTCGCGACCTGGGGGTGCTGTTGGTTGAGGGTTAACTGCATCAGGGTCTACGACGCGCTTGGCTGGTGGTTCTTGTCTAACAACCCAAGGTGTTGGACGGTCGAGATTAATAGTTAGTGCTTTTCCACTTATGGGTACCCTTGGTACTGGGTTTGTTTGTGGGTTAGTTGGAGGTTGTGGAAGCGCTAGTCGGCTTTCACGAATATCTGTTACTTTAGCGGTAGGGGTAACAATAGTTAATATGTTACCTTGGACGGTAAGAAGCCATCTTGATGTAGAGGCTAATCGTGTAACATCTAAATAGCGATAATTTCCTATTAGCTTGGCATTGAGAATTTGTGGTTTGCCGTAAGATGAAAACCATCCGATAGGTTGCTTTGTTGGGCTGTTTGTGTCTAGCAAGTCTACGCCAATTAGTTGACGTAATGTTCCATCCGCGATATGCGTGGTAAATTGACTTTTACTTGCTGCCTTGGTAAACCAGATGCCTGATGCAATTCGACCGTTGAGAGAAATTTGATTGCCGTATGATGTGGCGCCTCTTACTGGTGCTAATGGTATCGGGTTGGGTGGTACGGGTGTTGGGACGGGTGACTGTGCTAAGGCATCACTACTGTTTGTTATTAAACATAGGACACTTGGAAGTATTCCTAACATCGAACCCCAAAAAACGTTTATAATAGCTTTATTTGAAGCTTTTATGACCATTGAATAATCTTTTTTAGCTAAGTAATTTTTCTGATTAGACATTATTTTTTACTACTTGATATTGATTAATTCGGCATTGTCGTAATTAGGATTTGGTGCATGACGCTACTGGTGTTTTGGCTACGTTGAAATCTTTTTTTAAGTGTCACGCACCCTACTGTTACAAATTTTCGTTGTTTGTCAAAAAATTTTGACATTATTTTTTTCCAATAACGTGATAATGTAAATATGGGCTTTTATCTCTATAAGCCAAACCAGTAATTTCACTACCAGTACAGGTAAAGCGAAGCGCGTATCGAAGCCTTTGTAAAGCAGCAAGATGAAAGTCTTGACTATCAATTGCTCTGACGGTTCTATCGAGAGTGATAGGCAGCTGTGTTACTTTAGGTAGAGTTGGTAGTATCAATCACACTCGTGTAATGTATTCGTTGGAGTAATGAAAGAGATAGTGAGTAATTGTCAAATGGGTATGTATTGTAATACGCTAAATTTTGTCCATATATAAGACTTTTTCCGTTTTACAACCAGTAAAGTATAAAATATGAGTTCTGCACAGTAAAGTGAAACACTATACTCTGTTGATTCATTAAAAACAAACGATTAGAAAACACATTTACTTTACTGCCATAAGCAAAAAACTACTATCAGGCAAACAAGTAGCTTGTCTAACTAAGTATGATGTAAAAAAAATAATGCGTATAATTTTAACACGGGTGAAAAATAATATTGAACCCGAAGTTAGAATTTTTTTTTCTAAATCTGAAATGATTCTGTATTTCTCAGAAGTTCTGATTTAGGAAGATTCGTAAAGTAAAAGGCGTAAAAAATAACAAAAACCTGTATCAGGGACAGTCTATGAGCAACGATGCAATTAATCAATCTGGCAGTATGGCAAATTCGGCTTTTTCGGGTAATTCAGAAACTCCTAATAGGTGTATATACGAGGGACAGAGGTGGTTGGTAGAAGAGCGTGATGCTTGTGGCGTGGGTTTTATTGCCCAACGTCAAAATAAAGCAAGTCACGAATTAGTAGAAAAAGCTCTGCAAGCTTTAACCTGTTTGGAACACCGTGGTGGATGCAGCGCAGACTCTGACTCTGGTGATGGCGCAGGTCTTTTGACCGCTATTCCTTGGGAATTGTTCCATTCGTTTAATTTGCAAGATACGACAAAATGTGCCGTTGGCATGGTTTTCTTACCACAAGAAAGTGAAGCGGCATCTCAAGCGCGTTCCATTTTTGAAAAAATTGCATTAGAAGAAGAACTCACTGTACTGGGCTGGCGAGAAGTGCCAGTACAACCCGACTTACTTGGCATACAAGCGCGTGAGAATCTTCCTCGTATCGAGCAAGTTGTATTAGCTTCAGAATTTAGCGGTAACGAATTAGAGCAACAGCTTTATATTGCTCGGCGCCGCATTTTTAAAGCTGTACAAAACAAAGTTGTACATAGTCTATCATCCGAAGACTTTTATATTGCTTCGTTGTCGAGTCGCACTATCGTTTACAAAGGGATGGTACGTTCGGCGATTTTGGGCGAATTCTATACCGATTTGAAACAACCTGCTTACAAAAGTTCTTTCGCAGTATATCATCGTCGCTTTAGTACCAACACAATGCCAAAATGGCCTTTAGCGCAGCCAATGCGTTTATTGGGGCATAACGGTGAAATCAATACTTTGTTAGGTAATATCAACTGGATGATGGCACGGGAACAAAGTTTGAGTCATCCTGTCTGGGGTTCGCGTTTCGATGAACTCAAACCGTTTGTTCAGGTTGATAATAGCGACTCTGCGACTTTAGATAATGTCTTAGAAGTGTTGGTGCGTTCAGGACGCAGCCCACTGGAAGCGTTGATGATAATGGTTCCAGAGGCGTATAATAATCAGCCTTCTTTAAATGACTATCCAGAAATAGTTGATTTTTACGAATATTACAGTGGAATGCAGGAAGCTTGGGATGGTCCAGCCCTGTTGGTATTTGGTGATGGACGTAAAGTTGGCGCCACTCTCGACCGTAACGGTTTAAGACCTGCGCGTTACTGCATTACAAAAGATGACTATATTGTTGTTGCTTCCGAAGCTGGTGTAGTAAACTTCCCAGAAGAAAGTATCATCGAAAAAGGTCGTTTGGGTCCAGGTCAAATGATTGCCGTTGACCTCGAAACGAATGAAATACTCAAAAATTGGGAAATTAAACAGCGCATTGCTCTTCGTAACCCTTATGGAGAGTGGTTAAATAATCACCGTCAAGATTTAAAGTCTTTAAAAGGCGCCTATTTGAGTAACGGCAACGGCAACGGGAATGGTAAGGGCAGCACGAGTGTTAGTGAAGAAAGTATAGACCGTGAAAGCTTATTAAGACAGCAAATAGCTTTTGGCTACACAACCGAAGATGTAGAAATGGTTATCCAGCCAATGGCACAGGAAGGAAAAGAAGCTACTTTCTGTATGGGTGATGATATTCCCCTAGCCATTCTTTCTTCTAAACCACACCTTTTATATGATTACTTCAAGCAGCGGTTCGCGCAGGTAACTAACCCAGCTATTGACCCTTTGCGCGAAAGTTTGGTAATGTCGCTAAAAGTCGAATTAGGTGCGCGCGGTAATTTGTTAGACCCAAAACCCGAATATGCGCGTCGCTTAAAGTTAGACTCACCTATTCTCAAAAATGCTGAGTTAGAAGTTATTAAGCATTCTTCGTTCAAAACTGTTGAGTTATCAACGCTGTTTGAAATTGCATCTGGCCCAGATGGTTTAAAAGCAGCAGTTCATGATTTACAAATCCAAGCCGCAAAAGCTGTATTGAGTGGCGCCGAAATTTTGATACTTAGTGACCGTGAACATAATAATGTTGCTATTGGTACAAGTCATACTTTTATCCCGCCATTATTAGCGGTAGGCGCCGTTCATCACTACTTAATTAGTCAAGGATTACGGACAAAAGCATCATTAGTAGTAAATACTGCTCAGTGTTGGAGTACACATCACTTTGCTTGTCTAATTGGCTACGGTGTCGATGCGGTTTGCCCTTACATGGCATTGCAGACAGTTCAAGATTGGTGGGCAGACCCTAAAACTCAACAATTTATGCAGCGCGGTAAAATCACCGTAATGACTTTAGAGAAAGCACAAAGTAATTTCTGTAAAGCTATTGAAGCTGGATTACTCAAAATTCTCTCGAAAATGGGAATTTCGTTGCTTTCAAGTTACCAAGCTGCACAAATCTTTGAAGCCATTGGTATTGGTGCAGATTTGTTAGAGTTAGGTTTCCGAGGCACAACTTCACGTATTGGTGGACTGAGTTTAAAAGAACTCGCTCAAGAAGTATTATCATTCCACTCTAAAGCCTTTCCTGAACTCAGCGTCAAGAAACTCGAAAACTTGGGCTTCGTTCAATATCGTCCAGGTGGTGAGTACCACATGAACAGCCCAGAACTTGCGAAAGCACTGCACAAAGCAGTCGATGGCAAACAATATGACCACTACGAAGTTTACCAAAAGCACCTGCAAAACCGACCAATTGCAGCATTGCGCGATTTATTAGACTTCCGAAGTGATAGACAATCCATACCTATTGAAGAAGTTGAATCTGTTAGCGAAATTGTCAAACGGTTCTGTACGGGTGGAATGTCGCTAGGCGCCTTATCTAGAGAAGCCCACGAAACGCTAGCTATTGCGATGAACCGCATTGGTGGTAAGTCGAATTCGGGTGAAGGTGGAGAAGACCCTGTACGTTATAAAGTATTAGATGACGTTGATGCTTCAGGGTTATCTAATACTTTACCTCACCTCAAAGGTTTACGTAATGGAGATAGAGCAGCCAGTTCGATTAAACAAGTAGCATCCGGACGATTTGGTGTCACACCTGAGTACTTAATGAGCGCCAAGCAAATCGAAATTAAAATAGCTCAAGGCGCCAAGCCAGGTGAAGGTGGACAACTACCTGGTCCAAAAGTTAGCCAATACATCGCGATGTTGCGACGCTCGAAACCGGGTGTAACTCTAATTTCTCCACCACCGCATCACGATATTTATTCCATCGAAGATTTGGCGCAGTTAATTTTTGACTTGCACCAAATTAACCCCAAAGCACAAGTCTCTGTTAAATTAGTTGCCGAAATTGGTATTGGAACTATTGCTGCGGGTGTGGCAAAAGCAAATGCTGACATCATTCAAATTTCTGGACATGATGGTGGTACAGGTGCCTCTCCATTAAGTTCTATTAAGCACGCTGGTTCACCGTGGGAACTCGGTTTAAGCGAAGTTCACCGTGTATTAATGCAAAATCAATTGCGCGACCGGGTAATTTTGCGTGTTGATGGTGGTTTAAAGAGCGGTTGGGACGTGTTAATAGGTGCTTTAATGGGCGCCGAAGAATTTGGATTTGGCTCTATTGCGATGATTGCCGAAGGTTGTATAATGGCGAGAATTTGCCATACTAACAATTGTCCTGTTGGCGTTGCTTCGCAAAAAGAAGAACTGCGGAAGCGGTTTAATGGTATGCCCGAACACGTTGTAAATTTCTTCTACTTTATCGCTGAAGAAGTTCGCAGTTTATTAGCACGTTTGGGATATCGTTCTTTATTGGAAGTTGTGGGACGCGCGGACTTGTTAACGACACGTGCCGAAGCGTATCTAACAAAAACACAAGCGCTCAACCTCGACTGTTTATTAAATTTGCCTGATGCACGAGATAACCGTGAGTGGTTGCAGCATGAAGAAGTTCATAGTAACGGTACTGTTATAGATGATCAATTAATCACTGACGCTGAAATTCAAGCTGCGATTAATAATCAAGCTGCTGTTACTAAGACTATAAATATAGTCAATACCGACCGAACAGTTGGCGCCCGTTTGGCTGGAAGAATTGCATCACAATACGGCGATAATGGTTTTGAGGGTCAAATTAACCTCAATTTAAACGGTAGCGTTGGACAAAGCTTTGGTGCTTTTAACCTTCCAGGTATGATTCTGACTTTGGAAGGAGAGGCTAACGATTACGTTGGTAAAGGCATGAATGGTGGGGAAATTATTATTAAACCCATGAGTAATGCTAATTATGACCCATCACAAAACGTGATTATTGGCAATACTTGTTTGTATGGCGCCACTGGTGGGTTTTTGTATGCTAACGGTTTAGCTGGTGAACGCTTTGCTGTTCGTAACTCTAAAGCTACCGCAGTTATTGAAGGCGCAGGGGATCACTGCTGCGAGTATATGACTGGTGGTGTTGTAGTTGTGCTGGGTAAAGTTGGACGTAACATCGCGGCTGGTATGACTGGCGGTTTAGGATATTTCTTAGACGAATCTGGGAATTTCCCTGAGTTAGTTAATAAAGAAATCGTCAAAATTCAGCGAGTTACATCGAGTGCAGGTGAACAACAATTACGTGATTTAATTGCTGCACATGCACAGCGCACTAATTCGCCTAAAGCACAAATGATTTTGAACAACTGGCAACAATATTTACCAAAATTTTGGCAATTAGTTCCTCCTTCCGAAGCTGATAGTCCTGAAGCTAGTACCCAAGAAGAAAAACAACTAAGTTCTGTATAAGTGCGCTCGTAGGGTTGCCAATGGCGACCTTACTTTTTACCACAGAGACTCGACGGGTACAGAGAAGAGTGGCAACGGATGATAAACGGATGTAACGGATGGGTTATGGGTAGCAAATATTCCGTTCTCATCCGTTGCAAGCCAACTCACCAGAATAAAAACGATAGAGGCGCCTTCAAACGATAAAGGCGCCTCTATAATATTTAATGATTATTCTTTATGTTGGGTTCCGCAAGCCTCCACCCAACCTACGGTTTTTGTACTTACATACTCAGCACTTAGCACTTAGCACTTATTTTGATGCGATTGCTAGTTGTTGGTCTTCGAGTTCTAACATTTCGGGTATTGTTACGAAACGATAACCTTGTTGTTTGAATTTTTTAATCATTTCAGGCAATGCTTTAACTGTACTTTCGCGAACCCCACCACCATCGTGCATTAAGACAATACCACCAGGTTTGGAAAATCGCATCACGTTTCCCACTAGTCTTGATGCAGCAGGACGTTTGTAGTCATGTGAATCTGCTGACCACATAATTACTGAGTATTTTTTACTACGCGCATACGCTGCCGGTCCATTACCTAGAATTCCACCGGGTGGTCTGAATAAATTTGTTCTGACACCTGTGACTTTGTAAATAATTTCTTCGGTATCGTTAATTTCTTTGGCTGCAACGCTTGGATTTAGGCGATGATACCAATGGTTCCATGTATGGTTGGCAATGGTGTGACCATCAGTAACGATGCGTTTGCCCACTTCTGGCATATTTTTCATGTTTTTACCAATAACGAAGAAAGTCCCTTTGACGTTATTGGTTTTAAGAATATCTAATACCTGCTCTGTATATTTAGGCCAGGGACCATCATCAAATGTTAAGGCGATAATTTTGTCTTTGTTATTTGGTTTGACTGCATTTAGCGTCATACCTTGATAGCGTTTTGGAATTTCTAGTATACCTTTAAGTTTGGCTTCCTCTTGCCAACTATCGAGCATTTGCGTTTTGAAACCTTCAATCTGCCCTTTAGTATCTATTGTTTTTAAACTACTAGCATTCACTGCTAGTTCAAGAGTATTTGATGATGGTTTAAAGGGTATTATCATACCTATACCAACAATCATGACTAAGGCAGCTACACCTAACCAAAAAAACTTTGTAATTCTAAAAGGCTTATTTTTAACTTTTCTAACTTTTATCAATTTTTTCATCACATAACTCCTTCACCTGTAGAGAATACCTATCCATAGATATATATAAATACATGTATATATATGGCGGCACCAATTATCCTTTTCTCAAAATAATCTTCACAGCTACTTTGAGTAAATCATTAAAATTTAACTACAGAGTAACAGAAATTACTTTGAACAAAAAGATAAAATCAGCAAAATCCACTATCAGAACTATAATCAAACTGAAATATTCTAAAATGGCTATATAGCGAAATCAAGAACTTTTGCAACGGATAAAGCGGATGTAACGGATGAGTTATCTGTTACAAGCAAAGATATGATTAATTAAAATCACTCTTCCCCGTTACATCCGTTCAGGAGTTGCCAACTACTTCTTACTTGCAATTTGTAACTGTTTATCCTGCATCTCTAAAAGTTCAGGTACTGTTACAAAACGATAACCTTGCCTTCTAAAAGTATTAATAATTTCGGGCAAAGCTGCTACGGTGTTCGAGCGGTTTCCACCACCATCGTGCATTAACACAATTCCACCAGGTTTTGCTTCCCGCATAACATTACTTATAAGTTTTGAAACACTGGGTCTTGCATAGTCGGATGAATCAGAAGACCACATGATAGTGGCATACTTTTGATTCTTAGCGTAAGCGTATGGACCATTTGTTTTAATTCCACCAGGTGGCCGGAACAAACTTGTTCTCACACCTGTAACTTTATAAATCAAATTGCTTGTGTTGTCGATTTCAAAAGCAGCAGCTTGCGGATTCATATAATGGTACCAATGGTGCCACGTATGATTCGCAATTACATGTCCTTCGGCAACAACCCGTTTACCCATGTCGGGATGCTCTTTCAGCATTTGCCCAACTATAAAAAATGTTCCTTTTATATTATTTTTTTTAAGAATATCAAGTATGGCAGGTGTGCTTTGCGGCCAAGGACCATCATCAAATGTTAATGCTATCACTTTCTCGCTCGGCGCCAGATTTACTGACTTTATTGTTGCACCGTGAAACCTAGCAGGGACTTCGCTTAAACCCTTATTCACAGCTTCTTTTTGCCAACTTGTAACAATTGATGACTTGAAATTTTGTATTCGCTCTTCAGTCATCGGTTTGAGCGTTAATTGTTTAATATTAATAGTCTGCGTAGTTTTTCCGTTATTTGGCATAATGGGTAACATTAAACCTAAAGTTAGACACCCTCCTAACCCTAGTAACGCAATTAATCCACCTTGCGACCAACCAAAAGACTTGTTGTTCTCCACTTCATAGCTCCTTCACGGCACAACCTGCAATTACCGAAACACGGTATTTCATAACACTAATACTTTAATTAAATACACTCATTATTAGATGCTAATAACTAATAGTTACACTCGTAATGTTTATTTAGTTAGGATTTTTAGCAGTATAGAATATCTCTTTTAACCTTAGCTAAACTCGAAATATTTCGGTATCGCTTTTGATTGGCTTTCAATTATCTACTTAGCACCCTTGCTGTGTAATTACTATCCTTCCCATTAACTAATTACTTAGTATAATATTTTACTATATACCCAACGATGTATTTACTATTCCTAAGTATTATGCATAAGTCTTATTCCTAGCTAAAGTATATTTTATTTCTTTGAATTTTCCATTCATTGAAAGAAAACTTTAACTTTTTTAATACTTACTGCTTAATTCTGTAAATACTGAACCGTTAGACGCAATTTCTTTATGTATAGTTTCTCCCAATTTAATATATTTATTTTTTTACACATAAATTAAAGCTGTTTACTTAGCTAAATACAAATATATTTTTAGCGATTTGTCAAAAATACAAATCACAAACCAGCAAACTAGCACCCATAATTAAATATACCACTAACTACATTAATACTATAAAATAATACTAATGCTAACCGTAAAAACACTTATATAGTGTATTTTACACTATTCACTTTGCTATGTCTTATTCAATAAATGCGAATTTAAGTAATATTTAAGCATTTTATCCTACAGTAAAGAGTGATATTCAATACTTAATATACCCAATTGATTTATTCGAGACAAGTATAAATTAGAACTAAATATTAATTAAATATTAATTAAATAATAATCATATTCAGCTATATACGCAGAAAGTATTTTAATTTATGCCAACCATAAATCTTGAGCAAAGCGAATGCAATAAAGAGTAAGAATAAAACAGCAAAATGCCATAACAGCATAACCCCATCGCGGATATTTTGCAAATAAAAATCCGCAAGCGATAAATACAGGTGCTATGGCATATACATACCTGTCAACAGACATGGTTAGTCCTGTGTTCAAGGCAATTGCATATGAGAAAAAAGCATAGATAGCTGCAACCAAGGGTAAGGATGAGCGATAGTGCCAAACTAGATATAAACCGCCAAAAATCCAAACGATTTGGATTAAAGGGTCATTAGCCAACATCCACAACGCAATCCATAAAGCAAAAAATCCGTAGCGTGTAAGCTCGTTACCAATTAAGTTTCGGAGCCAATATAACAACGAACCGCTCACTATCACAATAGCAAACTTTATCGGATGAAGGTAGTCTTGAATATAACCAAGTTGTGTATTCTTGATGCCAATAACGATTTGTTTGAGCATTAACACCCAACCAGAAAGTGTAAACCCTGCCGAACTTCGCCATCCACGTTGAGCATGAAGAAATGCTAAGGCATCACCAAACTTAAGAGCGCAGTACAAACTGTAAAGTCCCACTCCACTCAGCACGGCAATACTTGTAATGTAAGCTATTGGTGGGCGCCGTTGTCGTAAGGCAGTCAAAAAGAAAGCTGGTAAAAGTGCTATTCCTGTAATTCTGGTTGCGGTGGATAATCCTGACCATATTCCAGCCCAAATATACTCTTTTCGATCAAATGCACGTAGAGCAGATATACTAGAAAGCAAAAATAACCCTTCGGTGTAAATTACTGTTCCATATAAAGAATAAGGACACCATGCA
Source organism: Calothrix sp. PCC 7103 (assembly GCF_000331305.1). GTDB lineage: Bacteria > Cyanobacteriota > Cyanobacteriia > Cyanobacteriales > Nostocaceae > Dulcicalothrix. Next base: position 6,464,976 of record NZ_KB217478.1, read on the forward strand.
AGTGCAGTAGTTGCCCAGCGAGCAGAATCTTCACCCCCAATTTCTTTAACCCAAATATAGAATATAATTAAGGCGCCTAAAAAAGCAAAGTTATTGATAAGCAAACCAGCAACGGGGAACGATAACCCAAGCTCCATTAATATCCAACTTAGTAAAGGATATAACGGGAAAAAAGCTACAGCATATTGGTTATGCACCACGTCAGGTCCGTAGTTGTAACCACTTGTGGCTATTTTGTAATACCATACGCTGTCCCATGCGAATAATACATCCCACCAACCATATTTATTAACTACTATGTTTGATGTTTTGGCAATGATTGGCATCACAGCAAACATCATAAATATAATTAGTAGCCGACTTGATAGCCACATTAATATTGGAAACTTATATTTGCTCACTTGTTCCAAACAACTAAAATAACACCGCAAACTATAAAACCAAGTCCGAACAAACGTCCTATAGGGATTGATTCTTTAAATACAAGTAAACCAAGTAGAACGGAAAATACATAAACTAGTGAAGCCGCAGGACCAGCTACACTCAAGTTGACGCGGGTTAAAACTAGGATGTAAGCGATGGCGCCTACACCATAACAAGATAATCCGATTAGTAATTCAGGTATACTAATAATCGAGATAATTTGATTGAGTGCGTTGGACAAATCTACTTTACCTAGTTTTGCGGCGCCCATTTTTAGGAACAACTGTCCTGCTACGCTCGAAAGGATAGACAGCAACAGTAAAGCGAATTCTTTTAGGTTCACGAGAGTAATTACCCAGGCAGTTTCAGAGATATATAAAGTATATTAAGTTTCTTTTCGCTAGATGATTTGAGATTTATGCATTGAGTGATGTTACACCACTAATCTCTTTAACTGTATATATTGGGCGCCCTTTGACTTCTTCGTAGATGCGACCGATGTATTCTCCTAAAATTCCAATACAAAACAACTGTACAGAGCCTAAGAAAAATAAAGCAACAGCGATTAATGTATAACCGACCAAAGGTGTCGCGCGGTCAGATAGGCGCCAGTAAACAATGAGTAGCATCATCAGTACAGCAATAACTGCCGATAACATTCCTAAGTAAGTAGCTACACGCAGAGGAACTCTTGAAAATGATACAATTCCATTAATAGCTAGTGCAAACGATTTTCCAAAGGTGTACTTTTCTTTACCAGCAAAGCGGGGATCACGTTCAAATTTCACGGAAGTTTGACGATAACCTACCCACGCACGCAGTCCACGAATATAACGGTTACGTTCTGGCATTGTATTGAGAACGTCAACCACTTGTTTATCCATCAAACAAAAATCACCAGTATCCGAAGGAATATCAACATCAGCTAGTTTTCGGAGGATACGGTAAAAAGCATAAGCGGTAAATTTTTTTACAATAGATTCTTTTTTACGTGAAGTGCGCTGTGCGTAAACAACGTGATATCCTTGGCGCCATTTTTCAATCATGGCTAAAATCAGTTCGGGTGGGTCTTGCAAGTCAGCATCCATAACTACAATAGCGCCTTCTGCACGCACAAAGTTTAATCCTGCCGTGACAGCAACTTGATGCCCAAAATTGCGTGCAAAGCTAATATAGCGAATTCGACTATCACACATTTGAAGCTCGCGGATTGCACTTAGTGAACTATCTTTACTTCCATCATCGACTAATATTAATTCAGTATCACCATCCAACTGTTGGATTACACCAGTTAGCCGCCGATACATCTCATGAATATTGTCTTCTTCATTGAAGATGGGGATCACTATTGAGTAAGTTGGTTGAGTCACGGTAAAATCAAAATATATGTACTAGTATTCAACTGGTTTTTGCAATCATTATCACTATATATATAGATAATTAAGATTTGCTTTCTTATATTTTGTGCCCTACCAGTAACGCCGATACACCGAATGGTAAACGAAACTTATCGATTAAATGACGTTCACTAGCAAATAGAATAGTCAAAAATTTATTTACAGGCGCCGACGGCAAGGTTAAATCACTGCGAATCTGAGATTTATTATCAATTTTTAACAATTTTTGGGCATTGCGTACTGCGGCAACGACAGGGAACAGGAAGGTATTAAAATAGGTACTGTAATGCACGGCAAAATCAGCTTTACGGACAACTTGCTGTAAACCTTTCAAATGATAACGGCGTCGATGATGGTTAATATCATCGTGGTGACTCCATAAAAATTGGAATGCTGGAACAGTTAGTACTAACCAACCACCAGGTTTAAGGTGAGTTCGCAAAGCTTCAAGTGCTGCGACATCATCATCTATATGTTCTATAACATCAAACGCGACAATTAAATCATATTTTTCGTTCTCGAAAGGAATTTTATCAGGTAAGCTTCCCGCTTTGACTGTAGTTACTTGACGTTGGTTGGCAAATGTACGCGCAGTCTCTTCTAACTCCATCGCTTCAACTTGTCCGTGACGTGCTAACATTTGCAAGTTACCACCTGTACCGCAACCTGCTTCCAGAATTTTGGCATTTTCAGGTAGGTTGAGTTGCCGAATTACTTTGTCAAGTATACGACGGCGCCCGATAAACCACCAATGTTTATCTTCCATTGCTGCATATTGATAGTAAAAATCTTTTTCCATATCTATAAAATGCTTTTCTTGTGGAACGGGCATCCCTGCCCGTCAATATACTAATAAACTTGAACAATATTTGTATTTATTACACAGAGACACAGAGGGCACAGAGGAGAGGTCAACGTAATATTTGGGAAATCATGCGATTTGCCTGCGACTCGTAGCTACCACCGAACAAATTAAAATGATTAACGATATGGTACAGGTTGTAAAGTACCTTCCGCTTCTCGTACCCCTTATCTAAAGGGAACACTTCGTTATAACCCCGATAAAACCCAGGTGAAAACCCTCCAAATAATTCAGTCATGGCAATATCGACTTCTCTATCCCCATAATATGTAGCTGGGTCAAAGATAACAGGTGTACCATCGCTTGTACATCCTGCATTACCTCCCCATAAGTCACCGTGGACTAATGATGGTTCGACTTCATGACCTGCTAATAGTTCTGGGATAGCAGCGAGTAATTCTTCGGAAGAAGGAAATTGTCCACCTTTTCGGCGCCCTAATTTAAATTGATATCCTAAACGATGCTCAGTGTAAAATTCTATCCAGTTATCTGTCCAGGTATTAATTTGTGGAGTCGAGCCTATAGTATTATTTACATCCCAGCCAAACCTATTTTGTTTGACTTTGTGCATTGCTGCAAGACGGCGCCCCATTTCTTCCCAAGCTTTATTACTGGAACCTCCAATTTCTAACCACTCTAATACTAGGTAACAGTTATTACCAGCAGTTCCATAACATATCGGTTTGGGAACACGAATAGTAGCTGTATCGTACATTTGCTGTAAACCTAAAGCCTCCGCCGAAAACATGGTACTGTATGAGGCTTGGTTTATTTTGACAAAGTAGGTATCCTGACCATTAGAAACAGCGTAACCTTGATTGATACAACCGCCACCAATCGAGCGTTTTGTTCCTGTTTGAAATGTTGTACCTGTTACCTGGCTAATATGGGTATCTATTTCAGTCCACATGATTTATAAATTTATTTTGTTACGATTTATTATCTAATATCTAAAATTCAATTATGACTAATGACGAAAACCTAAATGGATATAGTGTCCCCAAAGTATCAGGAAACACAAGTATATATAATGCGGATAGCAGTTATAAAGTAATAGAAGAGTCTATATTAGGACTTTGGCAAGTATTAAATAACTTAACTAGCATCCAACCTCCACGTTGTGAGCGCTACCGGGTGACTATATTTGGTTCCGCGCGCTTACAGTCAGATAGCCCACTATATAATGGTGTGAAATATTTTGCTAGTGAACTTACTAAAATGGGTTGCGACATTGTAACAGGTGGTGGGCCTGGTTTAATGCAAGCAGCAAATGAAGGTAGCTTTTTAGCCGATAAAGAGCGCTTAACTAATTCTATTGGTATTCGCATAAACTTAGACTTCGAGCAAAGCGCTAATCCCTTTGTCGAACAAATGTATCAACATCAAACATTTTTCACGCGCTTACATCACTTTGTTTTGCTTTCTAATGCGTTTGTTGTAGTACCTGGTGGTATTGGTACTACCTTGGAAGCTTTAATGATATGGCAATTACTTCAAGTACGTAAATTGAATAATATGCCTTTTATTTTAGTTGGGGAAATGTGGTCAGAATTAGTAGACTGGGCAGATAAGTATATGGTCAATGTTGTAGATCAACTTGCCAGTCCTAAAGATATGCAAATTCCTTACTGTGTAAATAACTTTGCTGAGGCTACATCTGTACTGAGAAAACACCACTCTCAGTGGCTACAAGGTTGTGAAATTTAGCAACGGATGTAACGGATGTAACGGATGGTTTATATCATTTATGTAGGTTGGGTAAAGCGCAAGCGGAACCCAACATCATAAATATACTAAGTAATAATAATATAAAAGAAAATTTACGCAGAGAATTCTAAATATAACTAATTACAGGCGCCTATCTTTAATGAACTTCTTGACGTGTAGCTTCAGCGTCAATTGGTTTAATAATGAATAGTCGTAGCATATACCAAGTGACACCTAGCATTAGAGGCAGTTTGTGGAAGAATTTTAAGATACTAAATATAGCAGGTCTATTACTGTATTTAATATCTAATAGTTTTAACTGTAGGTTGAGGTTGGAACAGCGTTCCATTGCTGGCATAAATGCTGGGTGTTGGGTGTTTAGGATGACGGGGAACGCACGCGCTGAGGTTTTGTTTGTTTCTTCGATAACTTGAATATTATATTGTCGCGCGTCAATACCGAGAGATTTGTAGAAGTTGGCTCGTTCGAGTACTGTGAGTGTGTGGGTGGCAAATACTGTTACTAAGAAAAAACGTGCCCATAACCGCGCTTTCCAGTTATCCCAAAGTTGAGGTTGCGAACGTAGTAGTGCTTTGAAAAAGTCTCCGTGACGGTTTTCGTCTTGACACCAGTTCTCGAAGTAACGGAACAAAGGATAATATTGATAGTCTGGACGTTTTTCTAGATGACGAAACATGATAATGTAGCGCCAGTAACCTATTTTCTCAGATAGATAAACGGTGTATATTATCCACTCTGGTGGGAAAAAGGTGTAGGTTCTGTTTTTGGTTAAGTAACCTAAGTCGAGTGACAAGTTAAAATCCGCCATTGCTTTATTGATAAACCCTGCATGACGTGCTTCATCGCGCGCTAGGTATTCAAATGCTTCTGATAATAACGGACTTTTGTTTTTGAGGCGCCGTGTTAGCTCCTTAAACAGCAGAAATCCTGAAAACTCAGAAGTACATGAACGCTCTAAAAAGTCAATAAATGCGAGTCGCGTTTGTCCATCGATGTGTTCCCAACTTTGTTTAAATTCCTCATCACGGATAAAGTGGTGACGATTGTAATCTGCTTTTAACTCTTGAATAACTGCCCGCAATTCCTTATCATCAGCCGACAAGTCCATTTGCGCCACTTTATCAAAATCAGTAGTGTAAAACCGAGGTGTTAATAGTGTCTCTTGAACTGGCGCCTTTACACCTGATTTTAACTTTCCTGTTTGTGAAACTGTGCTTGACTGAACCATATAAAACCTTCACTATGATTGATTGCCACATAGCCATCTAATCATATTCATCTATTTATTTCTATAATTTGTCAAATAAATTTTAAAATTGATTTAATGATTATACTGACTCATTGCTCAAAGGGGGCTGATGACTGTGCCGGATATGGAGAATTGCGACAACATCTTCCTCAACTACAAACAGAACTCGGTACTTTCTATGTTTACCAACCCATAGTTCTCGAATTGTACGACCAATTGTAGGGGCTTCAGGCGCAAGTGAACAGCGGTTCGGAAATTCTTGAAGTGACGAAATTGCATCTTGAAGTTGGTAGTACCACTCGTCGGCAGTTTCCGCACTCAAATTATCACACATCCAACGATACGAGTCTTCGATTTCTTGAAAGGCGGTTGGCTGAATAATAATCTGGTAGCTCATGAGCGGGGCGGAATATTTAGCTTGTGCTGTAAACGCTCAAATGCTTCCTCTTCAGGAATGCCTTCACCGCGATCAAATTCTTCTAATCCTTTGCGAATGCCAACGACTGCTTCTAAGTAATCAATCCTTTCTAGCAGTTCGGCATAGGTAGCAGTAGCATCATGGGGGGTTGCCTTCAACGACTTCAAGATAACAAGCAAATCGTTGAGAAGTTCGTCAGGTGTGCTTTCGATTTCTTGCAGTAGTAGTTCCTTGATGGTCATTGTAAGATTGGTAATAAGGAATTGTATTCTCAGTATAGCAATTGCACCTGCTATTCAAGTATCCTTACTTTAATGTAAATATTTATAAATAGCTATATGAATAGTTTTTTGTATGTGCATGTAGAAATATTTTAGAATTTTTGGTAAAACTAAGCAATGGCTGGAATCTGTGTCAGTGGTTAGGCGCCACAGTACAGAATATCTCTCTCTACACTCTGTGAAAGTTTCTGGGAATACTCGTGTAAGTTCTTTTTGTTTCTAGCAATGCATCAGAATTATTAAGGTATTTAACATGAGTAGCAATTTAGCTATTAAACTCCGCACGGGTACACAAAAAGCACACACAACAGCGGAAAATGCAGGTTTCACAAAATGTTTTCTCAAAGGTGTTGTAGATAGAGGATGTTTTGCGAAGTTCTTGGGTAACTTATATTTTGTTTACAGTACACTCGAAGCAGCATTACAGCAACACCGTGAACATCAATTTATCAAACCGCTTTATTTTCCAGAGTTAAACCGGACAGCGAACTTAGAGAAAGATTTGGAATTTTATTACGGTAAAGACTGGAAAAAGCAAATTTCGTTATTACCAGCAGCACAAACTTATATCAACCGTATTCGAGAAATTGCTGCTTCAGAACCAGTGTTATTACTAGCGCATTCCTACACTCGATATATGGGAGACCTTTCGGGTGGTCAGATGTTTCAAAAAATTGCTCAAAATGCGTTGAAACTCGAAGGTTATCAAGGAACTTCTTTTTACCAGTTTGAGCAAATACCCGATAAAAATGCGTTTAAAGATAAATACCGTCAAGCGTTGAATGCGCTACCACTTGATGATGCTACTGCTGATAGAGTTGTTGCAGAAGCAAATTACGCTTTCCATTTGAATAACTTGGCAGCACAAGATATGGAAGGTAGTTTGATTCAAGCAATTGGTCAAGTTATGTACAACTCTCTAATTCGTTCGCATAACCAAGGTAGCACTGAAGTGGCGCCTGTGAAGTGACGGTTCGTAATAAGCACTTTAGTGCTTCCATATTGACAAGCACTAAAGTGCTACGAGCATACAAATATTACCCCCATTACCTTGTAACTAATAAAATGGTCTCTCAATTACCTGGTGTGAAGTTTGATTTAAATCTAATCAAAAAATACGATACACCTACACCTCGATACACTAGTTACCCTCCTGCTACAGAGTTAACAGAAAGCTTTACCGAGCAAGATTATAAAGATGCGATTGCCCTTTCAAATGCTCGCAAAAGTCCGCTTTCTTTGTACTTTCATATACCTTTTTGCCAAAGTGCTTGTTATTACTGCGGTTGCAATATTGTTGTTTCTGGGAATAAGAATATTGCAGTACCTTATGTAGAGTATTTAACGCGCGATATCAAACAAACAGCAAGGTTAATAGACACAGACCGTCCGGTTGTGCAAATACATTGGGGTGGTGGTACTCCTAATTATTTGAGTACTGAGCAAGTCGGATATATTTGGAAGCACATTGCGAGTAACTTCAAGATTGATGCTAATGCGGAAGTTTCGATTGAAATAAACCCTCGTGAAATCAATCGAGATTATTTATTCTTCCTGCGGGAGCTAGGATTTAATCGTATTAGCTTTGGTCTTCAAGATTTTGACCCAAAAGTTCAAGTCGCTGTTAACCGCATTCAACCAGAAGACATGCTATTTAATGTCATGGGTTGGATTCGTGAAGCTGAGTTTGAGAGTGTCAATGTTGACTTAATTTACGGTTTACCTCATCAAAACTTAAAGACCTTTAAGCAAACGATTCAAAAAACAATAGAATTAGACCCCGATAGAATCGCTGTATTCAATTTTGCTTATGTACCTTGGGTAAAACCTGTACAAAAGAATATAGATGAGAATGCGTTACCGGCGCCTTCTGAAAAGTTAGAAATCCTGCAAATGACTATTGAGGAGCTAACAAGCAGCAAGTATCTGTTTATTGGCATGGACCACTTTGCTAAACCAAACGATGAACTTGCGATAGCACAAAGAGAAAATGCGCTTAAACGTAACTTTCAGGGTTATACGACTCATCAAGAAGCTGAATTATTTGGATTCGGCGCCACATCTGTTAGTATGCTGCAAGAAGCTTATGCTCAAAACCATAAGCAACTTAAAGACTACTACCAAGCCATAGAAGCAGGTAATTTGCCAACCTGTAAAGGCTATAAACTAACTTGGGATGACATGCTACGTCGTGATGTTGTCATGACCATCATGTCAGGTATGCAAGTTAATAAACCAGAAATAGAGCATAAATATAACATCGTCTTTGATGATTATTTTGCTCAAGAAGTTCAGCAATTAGAATTTTTAGAAAATGATGGGTTGGTTAATTTATCAACTTCTAGTATTGCTGTAACTGAGATAGGTAGATTACTTGTTCGTAATATTGCCGTGATTTTTGACGCGCATAAAGCTACGCGCGAAAGAAAATTATCGCGTGCGATTTAATATAGACCCGCATGGGAATTTCATTCCCATGCTGATAGCACAAGTTCATTAAAATGAACTACAATATTACAACGGTGCCTATTCATTTAAATTACTGACCAGTCCACAATTTTGGTTCTTTCGTACATAGCGTGCTAAATTGTAATTCAAATCCATAATTATCCTTTATTTTCAAGGATTACAGGCACTTATAGTTGAAATTTTATGAATTTTATATTTATAAAGGCAATAATGCCTGTAAGGTAAGTATAGGAAGAGTTTTAAGCTAAATCATCAACATATTTAGCACGCTAAGTACGGAAGAGCCAAAGCATTGAAATACCCATCTTAATGTCGGTGATAAAGTGAGCTTTCCTAATTGGTTCTTAATTCCAATTTTGATTCTTTTTAAGCTATTTCTTAGTTCCCTTTGACCAAGGTTATAGACTAACAAACATAAGCACAAGCCAGGGTGCCTGTGCAGTGATAAAATTTTTTACCACAGAGACACTGAGGACACAGAGAAGAGAGTGTTTGAATTGATTCTAGTCTGAAAAAGCAAGAGTGATAGAGAAAGATATTTTTGGCATGTGACACTTAGAATAGTGGCATTTTATCTATTTACAACCAGCAGGTAGTAATTTTTTATTTAAAAATAATACAAAACAACCAGGGATGTATCAGGAAAGATACAATGAAGACAGAGACATACAATATATCTCGATGCTTACACCAGCTTAGAGCAGATCACCTTTAAGTTGTATAACGGTGCCGATAACGCGGTCGCTAGGGACGATTTAAGTGATGCTTCTTTGCTGCAATCCAGAGCCGATATACTGTATGAACAATTAGAAAATCTTGATGTCATTATCTCAGAACACGAGGAGTAATAATGGAATTAAAAAGCCAAATCAAAGAGTTAAGTTCTCAAGCGGCATCCCTAAGCCGTCAGGCTGTGCAAGCTTCTAAAGTCAATCGCAAACAGGGACTGGAGTTGATGCGCCAAGCTAGAGATGCGAGTAGGGAGTGTCAAAAACTTATCCAACAACTCCAACAAACCCAAATCACAGAACAGTGACTGGTTAGAATGAAATTAGGTGGAAAAATTTCTCCTCTAGTAGGCTATATAGGAGAGAAACTAAATCATTACATAGTTCAAAACTCTAAAAAGCCAATTATACAGAATCGTGAAAAATCTCTCTTGCTCGTTAGTAAGAGGGGTATTATCTTTTACATTCCGGGTGAGCGAATAAGGATAATTAGTGCAAGAAAAGCTACAATTCGGGAGTGTAAACAATATGAGTCAGGAATCTGAGTTTCCTTTTGACAGAGCAAGACGAGTTACACCTGAAGAAAACCAAAAATTTAGAGATGCGATCGCCTATCAGTTTGGAATTACGCCGAGGAAGCGCGGACGGCCTACTAAGGATGAAGAGGAAAAATATGAACCAATTTCTATCAGATTTCATCCTAAAATCATAGTCTGGGCGAAGGAAGAAGCAGAAAAACGAGGGGTAGGCTACCAAACGGTTATCAATGAAGCACTATTGGAGAAAATAGGCTGATAGTAGGACTTAAGCTATCTTAAAACCCAAACTCAACAAAAGTTAAAATGACAAAGTTAAAAGCAGTCGAAGCGCAACAAAGGTTTGCAGAAGTACTTGCCCTTGTGGGTGAAGGTCAAGAACGTGTAGTTATTGAGTTAGATGGTCAGCGAGTTGCAGCAGTTATTAGCTACGTGGACTTAAAACGTCTGGAAGCGTTAGAAGATGCTTCATATGTATTATATTTTCAACGCGCGGTAGCAGAAAGTGAGGGAGAGTCTTATTTTGTAGAAGAAGTAATCGCTCATTATAACAAACTTAATAATACTGACTTTACAATAGAAAACATTCTTAATGACTGAATCTCAACCGCTTGCTTTACATATTAATTACATGACTCTGGCGCCTAATTTCCCTTCCCATTCTTCAAGAATTTGTGTACAAAGCATATTCAATCACACATTACCAACAAAATAAAAGCAAAAGCTTGACTATTTAAACACAGAAAAAATTAGATTGTGTACAACTGTGCATACTATAATAGCTTATGGAGTATGAATGGGATACTAACAAAGCCCAGTCTAATCGCCAAAAACATGGTATTGACGCAAGCGGATGCAGTATCTGTGTTTGCAGATGATTTTGCTATCACTGTGATGGATGAACATCCAGATGAGGAGCGGTTTGTGACGATTGGAATGGATGCTTTGGCTAGAATTTTAGTTGTTGTTTATACGTGGAGAGGTGAAAGTTGTATTCGGTTAATATCTGCTCGTAAAGCAACTAGAAGAGAACGTCAGCAGTATGAGGAAGAGGAATAAATCATGGATACCGAGTATGATTTTAGTCAGGGTAAACGTGGCGCTATTGAGCCTACAAGCGAAGTTAAAACAAGGATTACAATTCGCTTAGATGATGATATTTTGACGTGGTTTCGCGAACAAGTTCATCTTGCTGGTGGTGGAAACTATCAGACTTTGATAAATAATGCCTTACGTGAATACGTGCAACAGCGTCGGGAACCTTTAGAGGAAATTTTACGGCGAGTTGTGCGCGAGGAATTGAGTCAGATAAATATGCGGGTTAATGAGTAGGATAATCTCATTCTTCCCAAGATTACAAACGCGATTGTATATCTCACAAATCTAATAAACGCGATAGCTATTATTAACTTCTACTCTATGTATTAGCCAATCTGCTCGCTTTTTATTAAACAGGTTTACAATCAACATTATTTAGCCAGGGCGTAAGCAAAATTTGGCTTTTTGTATCAAATAAATTCAAGATGTTGCCGCATTTCTTCGGGTTCTAATAATTCCCAAATCAATACTAAGCTACGTATAATTTCTCCTATAGAACGGCTTCCCTGGCTACAAAAGATGATGCCAGTGTGACTAGCACCTTGACTGTGGAGTATTAAAAAATCTGTATCTTGAGTAAAAATGACTCTTGATTGAGATAAGCAAAATGCTAATTGTTCTTCATCTGATGCAGAAATTAATCCTTGCTCAGGTGTAGTGGTTACATTTATACCACGACGACGCAAAGCTTCTGCAATAATAATAGTAACATTCTCATCAAGATGAAATCGAATTGTTTCCGACATCTCGATTTCCTATCTTTTGTTGAAGTTTAGAATATGTTTGTGTTTGCATTTGCTTGGCAAACTCTCCGTCTTCCCTTATAGAAGCCCTAATTTCTTCTAAATTATCATGGTAGTAAGCCAATGCTGCATACACATCTGCTAAACTTATGCTTGGGTGTTGTGACACTATTTCATCCGGCGCCATTCCCAATCGCTCGTGCCAAATTACTACATCTTGTACAGTTATCCGATGTCCGGCAATACGCGGTTTACCACCACATACTCCAGGCGTAACTTCAATATGTTCCGAAATTACGGGAACCATAGGTTTTACAAAAGAAAATTGCATTAAGGTTATTTGAATAATACTATTTTATGCTATTTCATAATGTTTTAACTTTGTCTTTTACGACGATGGTGAGAAAACAAAAGCAGAGTTAGGGAATGCGATTGCGTCCTATCTTTTTACTTGACAAACCCTCAGCCTTTCTCTCGTTTCTGGATGGTTGACCAAATAATCTTGCAGCCAATTGCAACCCCGTGCAAGCAAATCATTTAACCCAGCAACTTGCCATGCACTTATGCTACCGTCACTAAATACTGTGAATACACGCTTACCATCAGAGCTAAAAGCGGCGCGACTGACTTTTTTATTATACTCTTTAAGATCAGCAAGCAAATTGCCTTTTGTGTCCCATACTTTCGCCGTGTCGTCCGATGATTCAGTAAGTATGCGCTTTCCATCAGGGCTAAAAACGGCACTTGTGACTCCTTGCTGATGTCCCTTCAAGTCAGCGATTAAATTACCTGTCCTATCCCACATTTTGGCAGTACCATCATCTGAGGCAGTAACAATATGCTGTCCATAGGAGCTAAAAGCGGCACTGATGACAAATTTCTGGTGTCCTTTGAGGTTAGTTTGCAAATTGCCTTTTGTGTCCCATACCTTAGCGGTGTTGTCAAATGACGTAGTAACAATCCATTGCCCGTCAGGACTAAAGACAATACTCCTCACTCTGTCACTATGACCTTGAAAGTTAGTAAGCAAATTACCTTTTACACCCCACACCTTAACACTACCATCATTTGATGCAGTGACAATGCGCTGTCCATCGGGGCTAAAAACAGCCTTTGTAACCTCTCCTCCATGCAATAGATTAATCAGGAAATTGCCTTTAACGTCCCATACCTTGGGGGTATCATCCCAAGAAGTTGTAAGTATCAGCTTTCCATCAGGACTAAATACTGTACTGCTGAGTTCACCCTTGTGCGCTTGAAAGTTAGCGAGCAAATTACCTTTGACATCCCACACCTTGACATTATTGTAATTGGAACATGTGACTATACGTTCACCATTAGAGCTAAATGCTACGCTGCGGATTGGGTCTTCTTTATGTCCTTTGAAATCGGTGATCAAATTACCTTTGACATCCCAAACTGCTTTACCATCAGATGTTCCAATGAAGATACGTTTTCTATCTGGACTAAAAGTTATATTAAAAATTGTTATATACCCTAGCTTATCTTTAATCTGTTTTATCCGTTTTGCGTCTATGTCCCACACCTTGGCAGTATCGTCACGTGATGCAGTGAGGATAAGCTGTCCATTCGGGCTAAATACTGCGCTGTTGACATCATCCTGATGCGCTAACTCAGTCAGTAAATTTTCTTTAGTGTTCAAAAGATTATCGTCTCTATTCTTCCACACCCTAGCAGTACCGTCATTTGAAACAGTAACGATGCGTTTTCCATCAGGGCTAAAAACAGCATTTTTGACTTGACCTTGATGCCCTTCGAGTGTAGCAATATTAGACCAGAAGTCAAAAAATGGATGTAGATTACCATTCCACACTTTAGCAGTTTTGTCATTTGAAGCAGTGATGATGCGCTGTCCATCATGGCTAAAAACAGGGCTGTTGACACTATCCTGATGTCCTTTGAGGTCAGCGAGCAATTTTCCTTTCAAATTCCACACCTTAGCAGTTTTATCATGTGAAGCAGTGGCGATGCGCTGTCCATCAGGGCTAAAAGTTGCACTGTTGACTATACTCTGATGCCCTTTAAGGTCAGCGAGCAAATTTCCTTTAATGTCCCACACCTTAGCGGTATTATCATTTGAAGCAGTAACGATGCGCTGTCCATCAGGGCTAAAAGTTACGCTGTTGACTATACTCTGATGTCCTTTGAGTTCAGCAAGCAAATTTCCTTTAATGTCCCATAGCTTTGCATTCCAACCAGTAAGGCCTGGTGCGTATGGATGTTGATTCCATGAAGTAGTGACGATATGCTCTCCATCAGGGCTAAAGGCAGCAGTCATGACGTAAGCATAATGACCTTTGAGGTCAGCAAGCAAATTACCTTTTATGTCCCACACTTTAGCAGTACTGTCAGATGAGGTAGTGACAATACGTTCTCCATCAGGGCTAAAGACAGCACTTGTAACTTCTTGCCTATGTCCTTTGAGGTCAGCGAGTAAATTGCCTTTTATGTCCCACACTTTAGCAGTTTTATCAGATGAAGCAGTGACAATGCGTTGTCCATTAGGGCTAAAGACAGCGCTCTTGACTGTACTCTGATGCCCTTTGAATTGCGCCCGTTCTTGTATATTATCAACAATTGTTTGTAAAGCCAGGATAGGACTAGCAGCAGGATATTTTTCTAAAGGTCGTCCATCATTCACCAATTCTTTTAACCTTTGTCCTGCATCCATTGCTACTAGTAAAGCATCTATTTCTTGATGTTGTTTTTCAAATTGCCCTAAAGCTATATTTGCCGTTCGTTCTAACCTTGTACCTTCCTGTGCCTCCTGTGCTTGTTTAATTGCATTACTTGCAAATAGCCCAGTAATAATTGCTCCAATTATGGACACAGCTAAAACACCTCCACCAATGCGAATCTGTCGCTTTATTTTTCTCTCTACATCCGTCAAAAGCTGATTGGCTCTCCTTTCTTCTTCTAAAACAATCTCTGTATTTTTTTGTGCTTCGAGTAAACTTTGCTTGGCTTTCCTTTCTTTATTCAAAGCTTTTTTAGTATTTTTCTGTGTTTTTAATAAACGCTGTTTTACTTTTTCCTCTTCCTGTCGCGCTTCTAATAAACGCTGACTAGCTTGTTTCTCTTCCTCTAAAGCTATTTCCGCTTGTTGTCTAGCTTCGAGTAAAAATTCATTAGCTTCTTCTTGCGCTTTTAGTTGACGTTGTATTGACTTTTTCTCTAATTCCCGACTAGCATCTAAAAATTTATAATCATCATTACTTAATCTTTTGCCTTCAGCCCAATTAAGTGCTTGTTCTAAAGCTTTTCCTCGCAATAAACGTGACTCATCTTGATAATTACTTTCTATCCAGGCGTTAAAACTTTCAGCATAGGTACGGAGTTTTTCTAATTCTTTTGCTACCCACTCTGGATTAAAAACAGAGTGGTAAATCAAATTATAAACTCTTAAATGACTATTTTCCTCTACTACCAATCCGGTTAAACGTAATTGGATTTGTTCCGGACTATCATCAATCTCAATTACGCCGTATTCTAAAATTTGCTGATATAAACCCAACAAACTACCAGCAAATCTATCATCAATAACAACTCTTTCTCGTATTGTTCTTAAATGTTGTGGTTCATCCAGTGATTCCCAATTATTAATTATTTGCTTTCTGACAACTTTCCTTACCCAATCTAAAGCGTTAGGTTCTGGGGTGTAACGTTTTGAGTACGTGTTTGAGTATATAGATGATAATTCTTGCAGTAGTAACTTACAAACTTTCTGTGTTAAAAAAGGTTGTCCACCAGTCAAACCTAAAACCCCTTTCATCACTTCTTGGATATTGCTTACCTTACCCCTCAATCCTTTCGCTAAGGGTTTGATTTCTTCTTCTTTAAAACCGTTGAGTTGAATCGCACGACCAATATTAAAAGGTGTTCGTCTTTTATCTTCAATCAAATCGCTAGGAGCGGCAACCCCAAGTAAAGCAAAAGTTAAACGGTTATATTGTGTATTTAAAGTACGTTTCTCATAACAACTTCTAATTAGGGCAAAAAAATCATTTGAGCGAAATGTCAAACTAAGAATACTATCGATTTCATCAATAAAAATAATGATGTTTTTATTGACTTTTTGCAGCATTAATTCTTCTAAGAATAATCCAAATCGCTGCACGGGAGATAAATTGATGCGCTCATTCCACCAAGTCAATAATTCTTCTGGTGCTTCCAAAATTTTCAGTTTCGTCACTAAGGTATAAGCAATACCCGCATACCATTGTTCGGGGTTGCTTTCATCGCTACCAATTTCATTCAAATCAATCTTCGCACAAGCGAACCCTTCGTCTTGCAATTGTTTCATTGTTCGGTTGAGCAAGCTGGTTTTACCCATTTGCCGGGAGTTAAATACAAAACAAAACTCCCCCGCTTTTAGCCACTGGTAAAATTCAGAGTCAGCTTTACGAACTACATAACTGGGGGCATTTTCTGGCAAACTCCCACCAACTTTATATTCATAATCTCCTGTCATAATTTATTTACTCAAAGAATAAAAATATAGTGAGTTTTTATTAAACAGCCATACCACCTGATTTAGGGCAAGAGAATATCGAGTATTAATTGACTTGTCATCGACTTATTATTGACTTTACAACAAAAAGGCTTTTCCTTTAAGCTAAACTTTGTAGCAATTTTTATAATTAGCCATGCCTCGCTCAGTAGTAGTACGCGATGAGAAGTGCAAAGAAAAAGTTCTAGCCCGCTTGGATGGGCAATACCTTAGTCAACAAGATTTAGCTGACCATTTACAAATAGCTCAAAGTACGGTGAGCAAGTTTTTGCAGAGGCAACCTGTTGACCGTCCTATCTTTGTTAAGATTTGTGCAGCTTTGGGTATAGAAGACTGGCGAAGTATTGCTGCTCCCCCTCCACGCAAAAAAGCAGATGAAACAGAAAATAGTGATTCTGAGGAATTAGAGGAAGTTACAATCCTACCAACCCCGGCGCCAATCAGGGTTCTAGAATATCCAGATGGACAATTAGCAGCAACTTCGAGTTTTTATGTTGAGCGTCCCCCTGTAGAAAAGTACTGTTTTGAGGAAATTCGCAAACCTGCTTCCCTCATTTGTATTAAAGCTCCCCAGAAAATGGGGAAATCTTCCCTACTAGCACGGATTATTCAACAAGCGAAAAACCAGGGTGACGCTACGGTGATTATCAACTTTGAGCTAGGGGAGAAGGAATTTTTCAGCAATTTAAGTACATTTTTACGCTGGGTTTGCGATCGCATCATTTTAGAATTGACCAAAGATAATCAAGCATTAGGTACAGAACTACTAAATAAACTAGATGCACATTGGAAAATTGCTCAAAGCTTTGGTGGTAAGGTAGCTGTAAAAGATTACTTCGAGCGATATCTGCTTCCTCAACTCAACCAACCCTTGACTTTGGCACTGGAAGAGGTAGAGATATTATTTGAATACCCAGGAATTTATAAAGACTTTTTTGGACTTCTGCGGATTATGCATCAGGAAGGGAGTCAGCAAGAAATTTGGCAAAAACTACGATTGGTCATAGTACATTCCACTGAAGCTTATATACCGATGAATATCAACCAATCCCCATTTAACGTGGGTTTACCAGTGGAATTACTAGAATTTACCCCCGAACAAATGCTAGATTTAGCAAGGCGCCATCAATTGGAATGGAGCAATACAGAAGTCCAGCAATTGAGAGACATGATTGGAGGACATCCTTTCTTAGTACGTTTGGCTTTGTATAAAATAGCTCGCCATGAGATAACCTTAGCTCATCTTCTGGAAACTGCACCCACCGCAGCAGGTATTTTCAACAATCATTTGCGCCATCTTAGATTAATTTTGACAGAGCAACAGGAATTAGGCGCCGCAATGAAGGAGATTATAAATACTACCAGTTCAGGAAAATTCAGTGATGCAGTCAGGTATAAATTAAAAGCCCTCGGTTTGGTAAATCTGTTAAATGACGAGGTGACAATACGCTGCAAGCTATATCGCCTATATTTTCAGAACTTTTAGTAAATCATTAGTAAATCAATAGATAACTCAATAAAAGTCGTTAATTACGCAAAGTTCTCAAGGTATAAGTCAGGTAGGTGTAGGTGACATTAAGGTTGTCGAGTTCAACCAACAATCTTATGTTACAAACAATCAGCAAATTCAACACATTACTTCTAGCAGCTTTGGTTTTTGTATCAGTAGCAACATTCAATAGCTCCAAAGTTGACGCAAGAAATAGCCAAAATATAAATATAACCCAATTACCCACATCAACTGAGGTTGCAGCAGCACCAGAGTGGAAGATATTTTCTCCAGATGAAGGTAAATTCTCTATTTTCATGCCAAGTGAAGAAATTTCGGATATGGCGCCAGATAAAAGTGAGATGCATGAGAATGTTAAATCTACAAAAATATATATGAGTATACATGAACAAAATGTGTTCATGGTTAGTTATGCTGACTTTAAAACTGATTTGACTCAGGCTTCCTCAAGCGAATTACTAGACTCTGCCGTACAAGGAATGTTAGATGATGGGGAAAAGTTATTAAGTCAGCAAAATCTAACTTTAGGTGCGTATCCAGGTAGAGAAATTAAACTGTGGGATGAAAAAGAAGGAATAACTTTGACAGGTAGAATTTTTATTGTTAACCAACGGATGTATATGCTTTTAGTTGGAGGTAAGGAAAATTCTCAAGTCAATGATACTAACAAGTTTTTCAACTCCTTCCGGTTGATGCCATAATCATCAAATAAATAACTTGAGTGACAATTATTGTAGAAACGCACTCACAATAGTTCTTAAGCATGAGAATATATTGCGTTTCTACATTATTCCTTGAGTTCAAATTTCTCAATCAAGACAACCAAATAAATTTAATCGCTTCACTAATCCGAAATCAAGCCACAAGACTGTTTGACAAATACATCAAAGGTTAAGGAAATAATATCATGCTGCCCAAAATACAGAATCAAATCAAATCTCTCGTAATTTTATCCGCTTTACTTTCTGCCACATTCCCTATCTCAGCAGCCAAATCTCAAACAAATAATATTTCCCAGCAACCTTTACAAATCAATTCCAGTCAACCCAAAAAACTATCACAAGCCAACTTAGTTGCAGAAGATGTTAAACCATCGGTAGTTCGGGTTGTTGTTGGTTGTAAAGCCAAAGTTTATTCACCAATAAATGGCAAAATCTATGACTTAGAAACATTAACAAGTTACGGTTCTGGCTTCTTTGTCAACCCTAACGGTTATATTACCACCAATGCCCATGTTACCAACACAGAAGATTGCCAGCAAGTTTTTCAGAAAGATTTAACAGCAAAACTTGAAGCTGACGGACAAACACTAGAAAATGTTGAAGCTCAACTAAAGTGGATTGAAACCACACCAATTCAGTTAGTATATTTACCCAATCAAGAGCAACTACCTTTTGAGATAATTAATTCAGGCGCCGTTGCAGGTAAAGGTAAAGATGTTTCCATTATCAAAGTTAATCTTATCAATGCCCCTACTCTTAAACTCGCAGAATCTAACCAAGTCAAACTTTTAGACTCAGTAACGGTAGTAGGGTATCCAGGGTTAGTAGAAGATTTACCCTTATTTAACGAAAAATCTTTCTATGAAGCTAGTTTTACTAGCGGTCAGGTTTCTGCCAAGAAAAACCTGAAAGACGGTACACCTGTCATACAAATTACCGCTCCTGTACCTAAAGGAAATTCTGGCGGTCCCGTTCTCAATGAGCAAGGCGAAGTTATCGGTTTAGTAACCTTTGGTCCCGACGATAATTTTACCTTTATTTTTACTAGCGATACGATTCAAGAATTTCTAGACTCTGCAAACATTACCAACAAACAAGGATTAGTCAACCAGGAATATCGCAAAGGATTACAACTTTATAGCCAAGGTCATTACTTGCAAGCATTACAAAAATTCCAGTTAGTAAAACGCTTGTTTCCCCAACATTCAGAGGTCGAGAATTTTTTAACTAAATGTCAGCAAGTCATCACCAATGGTAATTAAATAGTTGACGGTTGTAAAAAACCCTCTCCAAACCTCTCCCCACTTTGGGGATAGGTTCATCAAACTCACGTTAATATAACTTTATCCAAAATTCCCAATATCTGAATCGTTTTTGACATATAATAGAATCCAGCGCTAATCAAATTGAATTGTTATATATTTGAAGTAGTGCTATTAAATTGTGGATAAAATTATGGTTGAGCAACTTATAATACAAGAACAAGACGATTGCTTCTACGTACCAGATGCCAACCAGCTAGTTACTGAAGATGATACGCCAGTGGATAACTTTGCATCTGCCAAACAACAACGCTTGTTAGTTGGTTCGTCTTATAGTTCTTTACAAAATCAAGTATTTTTATCTGAGGCTAACGTCGGTATTTATTATGCTGACTCAAAACCTCCTATAGTACCCGATGTCTTTCTTAGCTTGGATGTGCAAGTACCAACGAATTGGTGGGAAAAGCAAAATCGTTGCTATATGGTGTGGAAGTTTGGTAAACCCCCAGAAGTAGCAATTGAAATTGTTTCTAACACAGAAGGTAACGAACTTGGAGAAAAGCTAAAAATCTATCAGCGAATGCGGGTAAGTTACTACATAGTGTATGACCCAACAAAACAATTGGGAGATAAAGAGTTATATATTTACGAACTTAGGGGAATGCGTTATTTTGAGACTTCAGACACCTGGCTCGATCAAGTAAAATTAGGCGTTACCCTCTGGGATGGAGAATTTGAAGGTAGACAGGATACTTGGTTACGCTGGTGTTATGAAGATGGTACTGTTTTGCCTACTGGTGATGAACGCGCTCAAGTTGCTGAAGAGCGCGCGCAAGGTGCCGAGCAACGCGCGCAAGATGCCGAACAACGCGCGCAAGTACTGGCACAAAAGTTAAGAGAAATGGGTTTAGACCCAGATGCATTGTAGTTATTTATCTTGTGGAACAGGCATCCTGCCTGTCCTAACAATACAGGCGGGCAGGTATGCCCGCTCCACAAGAGAAGATTTTTATGTGTGGGTGTTTAATCTTGCGGCTGCTTCATGTAATTTTTGGGTACAATTGGTTACTATTGGCTCACCGTGTGCAACTGAGATTACTTGTAAGTCAGTAATATTATCTGCTAAAGATTCTAACCACTGGCGATAGGCGTTTCTATCTGTCATGTAAAACATTTTTCCTAATCTGGTAATGCCAAAGAAACCACTGGCGCCTAGCATACCTACAGGCAATTTACTTTCGGGTGCATATTTATCTAAATAAGACTCAGTTAAATTAAATAAGATATCGGTAAAAATTAATGCTTTCCCCGTTGGTAGTTGTAATTCATATGCCAATTCTTGGGGACGAATACCAATTGGTTGATGGCAAACTATACCGTATTGAGGTAAAAATTCTTCTGCGGTTGCATCTATTGGAACAACTTGCTCGACATAGGGTATGGCAGCAGCAGGAGCGACTACTATTAATTCAGGATAACGCTGTTTGAATACACGCGCGTCGAGTCGATGAATGCGGTTAGGTACTATCATAATTTTGGGTGTACCTAATGATTCGAGTTGTATCATTGTTGCTTCATCTAATACAATACCGCTATGAATTAATAATGTAGAATCGGGTAGTTTATAGAGTATCATTTCTCTTGGTGGGTGTCCGCTAGCTGGTAAAATACCTGTAACGTGCCAGAGATTTGGCGCCAGTTCTTGGATGGGACTGTGGGGTAATACATGTGATTCCCCTTTACGGGGTTTGACTAGGGAAAATAACGAATAAAATATTTCTGATGGTAAGGATTTTTCTTGTTTCATAGTAACACCTTAAATAATACTCTTTCTTCTTTCCTTTGCGCTCTTAGCGTTCTTTGCGGTTCGTTAAAAAAAAACCGCAAAGGACGCAAAGTTCGCAAAGAGGAGGATTTAATTTTTAATATAAGGTCTTAGTAATTATTGGTCTTATAAATTTTTCCGATTTTTTGTAAGTTCTACCGATTTTTTAATATTTGCTTGGGTGTGGCGCCAAACTGTCGAAATTCTGGTCAAGATGCTCGTTGATATACTCGATTACTAATCCCAGCGCACGGGGTAAGTAGAAAGAATAGGGGGACGTGGTAAAAGTAGCTCGCTAGGGTTCTGTTTTTTGAAGTCAATTAGCAAAATCTCTCCCTCTCTGTGTTCTCTGCGTCTCTGTGGTAAAATTTTTCTTTATCACCACAGAGGCTATTAGGGCACAGAGGAAATACAACTAATCTAAGATTATTACGAAAAATTACATAGATACGAAAAATCTAACTAACGTATTGTATAGCCCATGTATGGCTTCAACACAGATTGTCAAAAGTAAAAAGAGGCTAAAAACCGGACTGAAACTATTCTTAGGTTCGGGACTTTTAGCTTTGCTAGGTGGTGGTGGATGGTGGTTTTACATTTTAAATTTCGGTAAATCATCAAATGCTGTCGCTTTACCTATAATGACCGCAGACCGAGAAGACATCGAAATAACAATTAATGAAAGTGGTGCTATGCAACTCGGAGGACAACGAGACTTGAAGTCTCCAGGAGAGGTTACGGTAGATAAAGTGTTAGTTAAAGTCGGAGATACAGTCCAAGCTGGACAACGGTTATTAGTTCTCCGCAACAAAGAGCAGCAAAGTACTGTTGCAAATCAAGATTTGGCTATTCGTAAACAGAAGCAAACTCTCGCGCGCAGTCAAGAAAAAGTTACAGAAGCCAAAGATAAGCTAGCGGTAGTACAACAAGAACTCAGGCAACCTATTAAACAAGAATTTGATATTCGCAAGGCAGAGTTAGAACTTACACGCAGTCGCGAAAAAATTATCGAAGCAAGACAAAAGCTTGCAACCGCAAAGGAAGAAGCGCTATCTCCAGCGAAACAAGTATTTGATATTCAAAAAGCAGAGTTAGATTTAGCACGCAGTCGTGAGAAAATAACAGAAACACAAGAAAAGCTCGCTGTTGCACAAAGAGAACTAAAAAATCTAGAGATATTATCGCAAAAAGGCTTTATTCCCGGTGACGAGTTGGTAAGACAACAATCATCTGTTCGCGATGCACAAGTTACTGTAAGAGAAGCAGAATTTGATGTTCGCACTAAAACTATTGACCTTCAACGTCAAATTTTGGAAGCTAAACGCGCGACAGAACCTGAAACAAAGGTACTAGAGGCACAAACAGCATTGAAAGATGCTCAGTCAGACTTAAATTCTAAAACCTTGGAATTTCAACGTTTGAAAATTGAAAATAAACGCCAAACTGAGGTTCAAGAAAAACTTTTAAACGCACGTGCAGAAGTTAAGAATGCTGAGTCAGATGTTCAAACTCAAATTAGCGAACTCCAAAAGTTAGCACTCGACCGCAAAAATTTAGAGACGCAAGTTCAAAATAATTTTGTGACGGCGCCAATTACCGGAAAAATACTTAACGTCAAAGCTAAAAATGGTGACGGTATTAAGTCAGGTGATATTTTAATTACTTTAGGCAATCCTTCACAAGAACTTGTAAATTTACAAATAGGGACTCTTGATGCAGCTAAGGTCAAGGTGGGCCAATTAGCAAAAATAAAAGTTATTGGACCCAACTCCCAAGAATATACGGGTAAAGTCCAAGAAGTGCAACCCCAAGCAATTAGTGGAGAAGGCGGAAGTGGGACATCTCTAGGTGGTGGTTCATCAAGCCAAGCAAAAGTTCCGGCAACTGTATTACTCGATAAACCAACTCGTACTCTAATACCTGGTAGCCAAGTTAGTGTCGAAATTATTGTTGAGCAAAGAAAAGATGTAGTTGCTGTAAATTTAGAAGCTGTTCAACGCGACGAAGGTGAGCCATTTGTCTGGATACGCGATAACCAAGGTAAAGCACAGAAGCAAAAAGTTACTCTTGGACTCGAAGCTACTACCAAGGTTGAAATCAAATCTGGTTTAAAAGCTGGTGACAAAATTATACTCCCTGGCGCCGACACAACCTTAGAGCTAGGAAAAGCAGTTAAAGAGGCGCCACCAGATGTACCACGACCAACACCATAAAAATTATAGTATTTTTTAATTTTATGTAATTTTATGTCTCTTTCACCTCAAGACTTAATTATTGTTACCTGTAAATCATTAACAGGAAATTGGGTGCGCTCTGTATTAACTAGTTTAGGTGTATTTATGGGCGTAGCAGCAGTAAATGCCACACTTCAAGTTGGAGATATTAGTCGTGCGTTAATTAAGCAGCAACTTTCCAAACGAGACGCACCGCAAGTTACTCTTAGTGTTTTTTCAAGAGAAGGAAGGGAACCTAAATTGGAAGATTTAGAGTTTTTGCGCCGACGCTTAAAGAATTATCAGTTAATTAGTGCTTCTAACTATGCGGGTTTTTCTGACTCAGTACTTTATCAAGGTGAAGAAGGTAAACCAATGATGCTGGCTGTAACTCAAGATTATTTACCAGCTACAGGTAGAAGATTAATTAAAGGGAGGTATTTTAATGCAGCAGATTTGGAAAATTACCGACCCGTTGTAGTAATTGACAAATTTCTTTCTGATAAGCTTTTTAAAAAAGAAGAACCTTTAGGTAAATCAATTTTTAGCTCAAATAGACCTTATCAAGTTATTGGAATTTTAGAGACAAAACAAAGCTTTGGTGAAGAACCAAAAGGTCAATTAGTAATGCCAATGTCCACATATAGTGCATTAACAGGTAGTCAAGATTTTCAATCTATTTGGATACGTCCTCGCAAAGAGGAAGATATGAATAAATTGAAAGAAGATGCTGAAAAATTATTAAAATCGCGCTTTCCTGGCGCCGAAGTATATGGGTATAGCAATATAGAAGATATATTAATGCAAAAACAATCTTTTGAGTTAGCTTCACGTGGGCTAAATGTTGTGGGAATTATTGCTCTATTAATTGGAGGTGTTGGAATTACTAACATTACAATTGCTTCTGTAATTGAGCGCACTGCTGAAATTGGTTTACGCAGGGCACTCGGCGCCACTCAATCTGAGATTTTACTGCAATTCATTCTCGAAGCTGCGCTTTTGAGTTTAGTTGGGGGAACGTTAGCGATTATATCAGTTAATTGTGTGACTATAGTCGTTACTCAAATATTTAGTTTTCCTTATCAATTAGAAATTCAAACAGCAGTTTTATCTTTAGGTGCTGCTTTATTAGTAGGTGTTGGAGCTTGCTATTTTCCTGCTGTGCGTGCGTCGCAACTTGACCCTGTTAAAGCTTTACGTGAAGGTTAGTGGCAACGGATAGAACGGATGTAACGGATGAATTTATGCAGTATTTTATTAAAATAAGATTTGTGCAAGTTGTTATTATATTGTTTGGGGTTGGTTATTCGACAGGCGCCGGAGCGAATAATCAGTTCCCACATACTTTTGAAACAGTACCTATTAAACCTACAGTTCAGCCTACAGAAACATCAGTACAAAAAAAAACACAGCTTAAACTTGCTTTGGCAAATGTTGTTTATCTAGTAATTGAGAATAATACAAGTATTAAGAATGCTTATTTAGATAGAATTGCTCAGAAAGGTGATTTAGCTGTTGCAGAAGATAAATTTGCGCCAGATTTTACCCCTACAGTATCAGTTAATTTAAATGAACTAGGTAGAAATGGAATTACTTCCGGTTCATTAACTACTAATCTCGGCGCCAAAGTTGTGATGAGAATTCCTACGGGTGCAGAAGTTACCTTTAACTGGACAGCAGATGCTCAAACTTCAAATTTAAACTCGAATCTGAATAATTTTAGTAGCAGCATTACTGATAATAGTTTACGGCAAAATATGGAACTTCGATTAAGCCAGCCATTATTAAAGAATGCTGGCACACGAATTAATCAAGCTTCTATTGATTTAGCGCGAATTACTGAAAAAGTGAATATAGAAAATTTAAAGTCTACTTTGAATACTACTATTACGGAAGCTATTATCGCCTATCGAGAATTAATTCGTGCCCAAGAAAGAGTCAAAATTGAGCAATTATCGCTAAAAAATGCTCAAGATTCTCTCGAAATTAACCAAGCGTTGATTCAAGCTGGTAGACTGGCGCCTGTTGAAATTATTCAAAACCAAACTGATATAGCTAACCGTCAAGTATCTTTATTATCTGCTCAAAATGACTTAGAATCAAAAAGATTAGCATTATTAGCAATTTTAGATATTGACAAAAACATAAATATTGAAGCCGAAACTATAACTTCAGTCAAACCAGTAGCTTTAGATATTGAGAAACTGAGAAATATTGCACTTTCTAATCGACCCGAATATTTACAGGCACAATTTAGTGTAGACCAAACTAAACTAAATTTAATGGTAGCGGAAGATAACAAACGTTGGGATTTAAATTTAAATGCTACCTTGCTAAATAATTTAAATGAAGCTGTAGATGCTAGACTAGGTTTAAGTTTAGGTCATACCTTTGGAGATTTAAGTTTAGAACAAACATTTAAGCGCGCGCAAGTTGAGTTGCGAAAGTCAGAAAACACATTAAAAAATGTACAAACAAAACTAGATATTGACTTACAAGACCGAGTACGAAACGCCAATTTAAGCTATAATCAACTAGAACTTGCTAGACGAGCAACTCAATTATCGCAACAGCAACTTGAAATTGAACAGGAAAAATTAAAATTAGGTAGAGGTTCTGGAGTTTTTCAGTTAATTAGATTGCAAAATGAACTTGCTCAAGCAAGAAACACAGAACTTGATGCAACAATTCAATATCTTAATGCTTTAACTAATTTAGACCTGTTTCTTGGTACAACTTTACAAACTTGGCAAGTCAAAATTGAAAATTGATCGCCCCAACCCCTTAAAAATGGGTACTAAAAAGCGCCCTATTTACGTTTTTCATCTTATCTAGGCTTGACATCATTATGGTTAAATTTTTAAATTTTGAGTGTGATATCTTCAGAAGCTAGTAACCTCTGATTTAAATAATTTTTGTAAGCATAATTAATCGTTTTCATGATTTCCGCAATGTCAAATGGTTTGTGGAGATAGTAAGCAATACCCAAACAAGAGGCTATTTTCTCTAACTCGGTGTTTGCGGAAATCAATACAACTGGTAGTTTAATCCCATATAATTGGAGATGCTGACAAACTTGGACTCCAGTTAACTGATAAAGAAAAGAAAGATTGTAATGAATTGGAATAAAATAAAATAAGTTAGTAAATGTAAAGTTCTAATTATAATAAAAAATAAAAATGCTCAATCTTCCATTGGGATGGAGATTTTATGGACAAACGAACGATTACGTCCCTGTGCTTTGGCTTGGTAAAGAGCTTGGTCGGCTGCTTCAATTAAATCCAATGGAACTATAGTAGATGTAGGAATAAGGGTGGCAATGCCTATGCTCAACGTGACATAAGGTTTTACATCTGATGCATTGTGGGGAATACTTAAATGTTGAATGGCTCGATGAATTTCTTGGGCAACCTGCGTAGCACCTTCACTATCAGTATTTGGTAAGATAACTGCAAATTCTTCTCCGCCATAACGAGCGGCTAAATCCGTAGAGCGTTTGACAGTTTGATGAAAAGCTTGGGCAACAAGCCGCAAACAATCATACGTTTAAACTTGTCTGGTTTTTGATCGTAGATACCAGTATTTAATAAACCGAGTGCAGCCCGAATAGCAGTTAAAGGGGTACGCAGTTCGTGACTGACTATACCAATAAACTCACTTTTAAGAAGCTCAATTTTTTGCTGCTCGGTAATGTCCTCTGCAATACCCGCTATCCGTACTACTTCCCCTAGCTCATTTTTGATAGGAAACGCGCGATCACGAATCCAACGCATTGAACCATCAGGGCGGATGATACGATATTTTGTATCCGATTGCCCTGTTCTTACCTGTTCTCTAAATGCAGTTTCCACGCTCAAGCCCTTTTAAAGGGTTCGACGTTTTCTTCACCAATACACGGATCATAAATCTGGAGTGGTAAAATAGCCATCCACTCAGGTGCAACCGATTCGACAACAACTGTTCCACCCCAGCCTAAAGAAAATTTAAAAATAGTCACACGATCGCACGTTAAAAACTGCCGTACTTCATCGACCGTAGTTTGTAAAATATCTTGTAAATTGAGCGACTGTCGAATACGCTGTGTCATCCCCATCACTAAGCGTTGTTGCTCAAATTGCTGTTGTAACTCTCTTTGTGCTTGCTTGCGCTCATCAATAGCCATAATAGTTCCGGCCATGCGGACAGGCTGACCCGCTTCATTATAAAAAGCGTGTCCCCGTCCCTCAACCCAGTGAATGCTACTATCTTCCCAAACCACCCGAAACTCACAGTGGTAGGCGCCCTTAGTTTGTAGTGCCTGTTGCAGTCCTTGGTTTACCAAAGAGTTATCTTCAGGATGCACACAAGCTGCAAAAGTTTCATATCTACCATCAAAGCTACCAACAGCCAAGCCAAATAACTGCGATAGCCCATTCCATATACAGTTTCTAAAATTTCTTGAGTCAATCCTCCTGCTTTCAACTTCTTGTGTAGGTCTTTAATATGAGTTGTCACTGCATTTTCAACCGGTGCATCATCAAAACCCCAAAGCCGATCTAATATTAATTTCCGGCTAAAGATGCGATTGGGATTTTGTAAAAACAATTCCAGCAGTTTATATTCGTTCGCGGTGAGAGAAATTATCTGCTCCCCACAAGTTACTTTGCCAGAGTTTTGATCTAAAGTGAGATTTCCCCAACTTAATGTGGATGATGCGACTATTCCACTTCGACGTAACCAAAACCGAATTTTTGCCAACAATGCTTCTGGGTTGTATGGTTTGATAACGTAATCATTTGCTCCAGCATCTAATCCGGTAATAATGTTTGTATCACTATTAAAAGCAGTTAATAGCAGGATTGGTTTGCAGTAGCCTTGCAATCGCAGTTGCCGACACAAGCTAATAGCATCCGCTTTGGGAATGAGCCAGTTTAACAAAATTAAATCATACTCAGCCGACATCACTAGGTCTAACCCTGTTTCGGCATCATTGGCTAAGTCAATACTGTAATGATTTGCTCTAAGTAACTCTACCAGTGCCGTACTGAGTGATATGTCATCTTCTACCAACAAAATTTTCATAAGCGGGCGGCATAATCGCGAAGATTTGCATTACACCTTGATTACATTTTGCATTATCTTTACTTTTGCTGAAATTTGTTTTTAATCTATATAAATCGTTACATTTGCTAAAAATAAGGTGTTAAAGACGGCGCCTCCAATGTTAGATTAATTATTGCTTTGATCAGTAGGTCAAAAATTTATTACGAAAGGTCAACAATCAACTTCCTTATAGCTAAGGATATGCTCAACATTTTTGTTCAACAAAACTAGCATGTCTTTAATAGTATAGGGCTTTAACAAAAAATTGGTAATGCCGACTTCTCGAACTAGCTCTTCGTTCATACTAAGTCCACTCACAGCAATGATTTTGACGTGGGGATTTAATTGCTTTAAGGCACGAATCGTAGTAATACCATCCATTCCAGGCATCATCATGTCAATGACCACGGCTTTAATTTCGGCTTGATGTTGGGCATAAACTGCGAGCGCATCAATACCGTCACAAGCGGTTAGCACCTGGTAGTAGTATGTTTCTAAAGCTGTTTTAGACACCGAGCGAATATACGCTTCATCATCGACTACGAGAATCGTTTCTCCGTGTCCTATGGGAAGCGTTGCTGCTTCAATAGGTGCGGGTTGTGTCCGTTGCAAAGCAGGAATAAAGACTTTCATTTGGGTACCGCGACCAACTTCACTGTATACATTTACAAATCCACCATGACTTTTAATAATTCCGATCACCGTAGATAACCCTAGTCCAGTTCCTTTGCCTACTTCTTTCGTGGTAAAAAACGGCTCAAAAATACGATTGAGTGTTTCTTTTGCAATGCCCATTCCTGTATCAGCAACCGTAATTGCAACAAAGTCACCCACTTTTGCATCTAGATTCATGCGTCTATAATGCTCATCGAGCGTTACATTTTGACCTGTGAGAACAAGGGTTCCCCCTGTGGCATTGCATCGCGAGCATTGATCGTTAGATTCATTAGTACTTGATGCAATTGGGTGACATCGGCATTCACAGTCCAGAGGTTTGGCTCAAGATCAAGCGAAATATCAATTGATTTGGGAAAGGTTTGTTTAACTACTTGCCTAATTTCAGCCAGTAGATGTTTGACTTCTAAATCTGTGCGCTTACCTTCCATGCCACGTGCAAATAATAACACTTGCTTGACTAGACCTGCACCGCGTTTGGCATTGGTTTCGAGAATTTGGAACCACTGTTGCTGCTTGGGATCGGCGCCAGGAAATTTTAGCGGCAGTAATTGAGCCGTTGCTAAGATGGGGGTAAGAATGTTATTGAGATCATGAGCAATGCCACTGGCAAGCGTGCCCAGACTTTCGAGCCGTTGGGCACGTAGAAATTGCGCTTCGAGTTGTTTTTTCTCGGTTATGTCAGTGTTGACGACAAGGATAGATTTGGCATTAAGAGCTTCATCGTTGATTAAAGTCCAATGGCTTTCTACAACAATATTTTTGCCGTCCTGGGTGATTTGGTGTAATTCTCCTTCCCACTCTCCTTGCTGTAGGAGGACTGCTTGGATTGGTTCAAGTTGCAATTGGGAGTCTCCCACATTGTAGAGCAAATCTGCTGCATATTTGCCTCGCACGTCGGTTGCCTTCCAACCATATAGTCGTTCAGCCCCTTGATTCCAAAACAAAATGCGATGCTCTAAATCGTAAACGGCGATTGCATCCTTGCAAATATCAAGCAATGCCGCTTGTTCACGAATCCTTTGTTCGGCGACTTTGCGTTCTTCTAGTTCGGTTTGCAATTGTTGATAGAGTTCAGCTTGTTGAATAGCAATACCCAGGTGCGTTGCCAGTTGCTTGAGCAGGTCAATTTCGATGGTCTGCCATTGTCGAGGTTGGGAGCAATGATGGGCAGACAGCAATCCCCACAGATGCTCACCTTGCAAAATCGGAACGACGAGATTGGCTTTAACTTGAAATTTTGTCAGCAACTCCAGATGGCACGGGGTTAGCCCAGCAGTATAAACATTGGCTTTGGCAGTAACTAGCCCGTGTCGGAAAGGTTCAATATATCCTTCTACAAAACAAGGTTCATCAATGGTAGTCGAGCGAATAGAAAGCCAATCTGAACCCACCGATTCCACCTCTACAGTGCCTGTCCAATCGGGATGAAAACGAAAAATCACCACGCGATCTGTGTTTAAAAATTGGCGCACTTCATCCACGGTGGTTTGCAGCATCGTGTTAAGATCAAGTGATTGTCGAATTCGCAGTGCAATATCGTATAGTAGTCGATCTCTATCTCGTAGCTGCCATAAAGTGGTGTTAGTTAACATAGACGGCGCCTGCAATTGTATCGTTTTTGGTGTGGAATTAAGCACATTGTTGTGGTTAAAAGACAACGTGGTTTGGTTTTGACGCAGAGATAAAGCTTTAACAACCATTTATCAAATACTTTCATACGGGAGGTGTAAAATTTCAATTTTTAGCGACTGGCGCCCAATCCCAAAACTCTCTGCGGCGCCAGGATTTGTTCTAAACTAAGGTGTGAAGCTGATTTTTCCTGTATCAAGGGCATATCTTGCCAACAGCTACGACAGAACCAAGACACCTGGCGATTGCGAACATGGCGCAGCATTCGATTGGAACAACAAGGGCAAGTAGCCATAAAACTTTTTCCTTAAAACAATGTGGTTGATAAAACACAGACAATACTTAGACTTAGACAAGAATTTAATTTGTCAATGACCAATAATTTGACTGTAAGCAGTGAAAGTAAAGACTTAGTAAAGATTACCTATTGTTAATAAATCGTTTTATATTGAAATATTTTTCAGAAAAACAATAAATCTAAATAAATGTATCAATTTCGTAACAATTGCATGGCTTAAAAAGCTTGCATAACCATTTTTCTGGACTAATTGGATTGTTTCAATTAATTAAAGCGTCTAGCTACCATCCCCAATTGAAGGCGCCTTTAGGTTCAGCAACTTTGTAATCTGATTGGAAAGCAAGCTTGGATCAGCAGCGTAATCTATTGCCCCGACCGCTTGAAACTGCTGAAGCCTTTTTAAGTCAAGCCACTTGGCGCCAGTGCTTAAGATGACCACGGGAATGGTTTGAGTTTCAGGCTGTGCCCTTAGTTTTTGCAAAAATGTGAAATAATCACTATTGGATGAAGAGAGTGCTAGTAAGATCGCATCCGGTTGATCTTGAACAGCACGTTGTAATCCTTCTAACAAAGAACCCGTACTAAAGACCTCCAATCCGCAAAAATCAGTCAAACTCAGGTACAGAATCTCTCGGACATTGGGTTCGTTATTAATTAATAAAATTGTTTTAGCGGTCATAGCCGTTGCAGGCGAACCTCTCATAACTGTATGTTTAAGAATTGGTTTAAGGTCTTTTATACCTATATACAAATAAGCTAAATTATAAAAATGGAGATTTAGTAAAGATGACAGTTACGTTACAAAGGTTAAATTATTAAATTATTCTTCCCATCCTAAAATTTCTGCCACTTCTGCGACCAAAGTAGCGGGTTGGATCGGTTTGGAAATCACGCCCCTCACGCCCATTTGAGCAAACTTGGCACGGTCGCTGGGCAAAACTTTTGCTGTTAGCAGAATTATAGGAATTGAGCGTGTGTCTGAATTCGCCTGAAGCCTTTCATGCACAGCAACTCCATCCATTCCAGGCATGGACACATCCAACAAAATGACATTTACCGATTCTGTCTGTAAAATTTGTAAACATTCTTCTCCACAGGCTGCCGTCAGCGTTTCCCACCCTGCTAGGTCTTCCATACACGCTTGCACTAATTCTCGAAGGCGTTCTTCATCATCGACGACTAAAATTTTTCTATTTGTCATAGATTATTTTTATTTTATATTGGAACAGGTAAGGTGAACAAAAATTTACTGCCAGTGCCCAAGGTACTTTCTGCCCAAATCTTACCACCATGCCGTTCAATAATACTGCGACAGATGGGCAACCCTAATCCAGTTCCTCCTTTTGAGCGCGCATCACTAGCATCGACCTGTTGAAATCGCCCAAAGATTGTTTCTAATTTGTCATCGGGAATACCTCGTCCAGTATCGCTGACGTGGAATAACACGTGATCTATTTGTTGTTCGGCGCCTAAATGAATGACTGAATCGGTATCGGAGAACTTAATCGCATTGCTTAACAAGTTGGTCAGGGTTTGGACGATTGTATCACCTGCTGCCCAAACACTTGCCTGAGTTGGCGCAATCACAAGCGTAATATTTTGCCCACTTGCGAGCGCTTGTACTCCGTCTACCGCTTGCTGCATTAACTCATAAGCTTGGCAAACCGTCTTTTCTAAAACTGTACGCCCTGATTCTAACCGTTCTAAATCTAAAATATCGTTAACTAAGTTAACCAGGCGATTGGTATCAATCGAGGCAATCTCAATCATCCGTTGAGCTTTCTCTGGCTTATTGGCATAAATTCCTGTTTTGACTAATCCTAGCGACATTTGAATTGCCATCAGTGGTGTTCGTAATTCATGGCTAACAATGCTAATAAACTCATTCTTGATTTCTTCGACTCGTTGCCGCTCAGTTATATCTTCGGCAATGCCAGCCGTGCGAATGATTTCTCCAACTTCATTTTTGATCGGAAACGCCCGATCACGAATCCAACGAATCGAACCATTGGGATGTATCACCCGATACTCATGATCAAAATAGCCCTGCGGCGCCTTCTCCCGCAACGTTTGCTCCACACGCGGGCGATCCTCCGGATGAATCGCATTGAGCCACTCGCCAAAATTTTGATACAGCGACTCACACCTCTGTCCCCACAGCGTTTCATAGGCAGGGCTAACATAGAGAATTTGCTGATTGGCGATATCTGCGACCCAAAATACATCTTGAATATTTTCGGCAAGCTGGCGAAACTTTTCTTCACTCTGGCTCAAGCGTTCGTTAACAGAGGTTAGTTCGGCTGTACGCTCTGAGACTCGCTGCTCTAATTCGGTATTGAATTGCTGTAACGCCAGTTCAGTTTGTTTGCGGTGGGTCACATCAACAGAAAAAATGATAATACCACCAATTTCACCGTTAGTAGTATACCAAGGGCGAATCTCCCAGGAAACCCATTGTGGGGTTCCATCTGCCCGCACCAACAAATCGTCATCACATTTCTCAACTGCTCCTGCCAAATATTGTTGATGAATTTGTCGCCAACGTTCTGGAATTTCGGAAAAAATGTCATAATGTGACCGACCCACCAAAGATTCGACCGAATCGAGGTGATACTCATCGACCCAGCGTTGGCTTGCCATTACATACCGCATCGAGCGGTCAAACATCGCAATGCCAGCAGGTGCAGATCGAACAAATAACTCCAGGATGGATTGCTGCTCTTTCAATACAGCTTCGGCAATTTTACGCTCATGGAGTTCAGCCTGTGCCTGTTGGAGTAGAGCAGATTGTTGAAGGGCAATACTAACCTGAGCAGCGATTTGGCGCAAAAGTTCAATTTCTGAATCCTGCCACTGTCGAGGAGCTACACAGTGATGAGCAATCAATAACCCCCATAGTGAGTCGTGCTGGATAATTGGTACTACTAAATTGGCTCTAACCTGGAAATTAGATAGGAGTTCAAGATGACACTTGCTAATCCCAGCCGTATAAATATCTGATTTTGCGGTGACTAATCCCTGCCTAAAGGGTTCAATGTAATGTTTACCAAAACAAGGGTCATAAATTTCTGTTGATAATATTGCAGTCCAATCGGCTCCACAGGACTCAACAACAACAGTCCCCTTCCAGTCTGGCGAAAATTGAAAAATAATCACGCGATTAGTGTTTAAGAGTTTCCGCACTCCATCCACGGTTGTCTGCAAAATTTTATCCACATCCAGCGAGCGATGAATCTGCTGCGTGATTTGGGTAACTAACTGCTCTCGCTCAATGCGTCGATGCAGTTCAGTACGTAACTGTACTTTTTCTATAACCTCATGGATTGCCCTAAGTAAGCCTTTAGGCGTAATCTCTCCTTTTACCAAGTAATCTTGGGCGCCTGCTTTCATTGTCTGTACTGCTATGCTCTCGCTGCCCTGCCCTGTCACAACAATAACGGGTACGTACAATTGCTGTGTTTGCTGTTGCAGTGAGGACAAAAACTCTACCCCATCCAGGTCGGGTAATCGATAATCAAGCAGTATCGCATCGGGTTGGTGTTGCTGGTAGAGTTTTAAGCCTTCTTGCCCTAGCTTTGCTTCCACAAAAGTATATACATAATCTTGGTCACGCTGCAAATATCGCCGATATAGCTCGCGATCTTCAGGACAATCATCGACAATTAAAATAGTACGCTGCTGAACCATCACACAATATTATTTTCCATTGGAACAGGTAAGGTGAACAAAAATTTACTGCCGGTGCCCAAGATACTTTCCGCCCAAATCTTACCACCCTGTCTCTCAACAATACTGCGACAGATGGGCAACCCTAACCCAGTTCCTCCTTTTGAGCGCGCATCACTAGCATCGACCTGTTGAAATCGCCCAAAGATTATTTCTAACTTGTCAGCGGGAATACCTCGTCCAGTATCGCTGACGTGGAATAACACGTGATCTATTTGTTGTTCGGCGCCTAAATGAATGACTGAATCGGTATCGGAGAACTTAATCGCATTGCTTAACAAGTTGGTCAGGGTTTGGACGATTGTATCACCTGCTGCCCAAACACTTGCCTGAGTTGGCGCAATCACAAGCGTAATATTTTGCCCACTTGCGAGCGCTTGTACTCCGTCTACCGCTTGCTGCATTAACTCATAAGCTTGGCAAACCGTCTTTTCTAAAACTGTACGCCCTGATTCTAACCGTTCTAAATCTAAAATATCGTTAACTAAGTTAACCAGGCGATTGGTATCAATCGAGGCAATCTCAATCATCCGTTGAGCTTTCTCTGGCTTATTGGCATAAATTCCTGTTTTGACTAATCCTAGCGACATTTGAATTGCCATCAGTGGTGTTCGTAATTCATGGCTAACAATGCTAATAAACTCATTCTTGATTTCTTCGACTCGTTGCCGCTCAGTTATATCTTCGGCAATGCCAGCCGTGCGAATGATTTCTCCAACTTCATTTTTGATCGGAAATGCCCGATCACGAATCCAACGAATCGAACCATTGGGATGTATCACCCGATACTCATGATCAAAATAGCCCTGCGGCGCCTTCTCCCGCAGCGTTTGCTCAACACGTGGGCGATCATCAGTATGAATGGCATCGAGCCACTCACCAAAATTCTCATACAGCGACTCACGGCTCCGTCCCCACAGGGTTTCATAGGCTGGGCTAACATAGAGAATGTGCTGATTGAGGATATCCGCGATCCAAAATACATCTTGAATATTTTCGGCAAGCTGGCGAAACTTTTCTTCGCTATGGCTTAAAGCAGCTTCAGCGCGCTTACGTTCGTCGATGTCAAAAAGGTTGCTGCGGCTCATGATAAAGTTTCCCCTAGCGTCCCGAATTGCGGTTGCATTTAGGTTGAACCACCGAGTTGAACCGTCTTTGGAGACCATGTGAAACTCTAGATCGTTTATGTAACCCTGCTGCTTGAAGTTGGGAAAATTTTCGTAAAAAACCTGTTTGCTTTCAGGAGTAAGGAAATCAACAAATTTCTGGTGCAAAATTTCAGCGCGGGTATACCCTAACCATTGTAGTTCTGTATCATTAATCCGAACAAATCTTCCATCTGCATCAAGTGAGTGATAACCACATGGAGAATTATTGTAAATATCCTCAATTTCCTGTTTCGCCTGTTGTTGTTCAATTAACGCCACTTGCAAGTGATCATTAACGGTGGTAATTTCTGCGGTGCGCTCTGCAACTCGTTGTTCAAGTTCGAGTTTGGCTCGTACTTGTTCAATTTCAGCTTGCTTGCGAAGAGTGATGTCTCGTGTTACTACTAAAACTAGAGCTTCGGCTTGATCCGAGACTTGTAACGGCACCGCATGGGATTCTAACCAACGCCGAGTCCCTTTAAGTCCAATCATTTCAAACTCTAAGATGGCGGTTTTGCCTTGCGCTACTTGTTGTGTAAGGTCTAAAAACGCTTGCTGATACGGTGTTTCGATCAGCGGACAAACACATTTTCCAAGCACTGCTTCTAAACTATCAGCTTCAATCATTGCAAGTCCGGCTGGATTCATGTTTTGCAGCATCCCATCAGCCGTCACTACCTTGACACATTCGGGTTCAGCTTCAAAAATCGCGCGAAATCGTTGCTCGCTCTGCTTTAAGGCACACTCTAAACGCTTGCGGTCATCGATCGCCATCACCGTTCCTAACATCCGTACCGCTTCCCCAACTTCGTTATAAAACGCTTGCCCTCGCCCTTCGATCCAATGAATGCTACCATCTGCCCAAATTACCCGAAATTCGTGCTGATAAGGGATGCGAGCGCGCAATGAATGGGCAACTACGACCCTCAACCCCTCTTGATCATCGGGATGCAGGCAAGCATCAAAAGTTTCATACCTGCCATCAAACGAGCCAGGAGGTAAACCAAACAACTGCTCATGTTCTGGAGACCAGTTAATTTCCCCCGTTACCAGGTTCCAATCCCACATTCCCATCTGAGCCGCATTTAAGGCAATTCTTAAACGCTCCGCATCGTCTTTAACAAATTGTTGATTTAGTTGTTCAATCCTTTTCATCGCTCGATTCCCCCTTTCTGCTAGTCCGTAGCTCCGATACTTTGATGTAGGCTTCGTTCAATTCGGCTGAGAATTCGAGTCACGAGTTCAGGTCCCAAAACAGGTTTTGTGATAAAATCATCGGCGCCAGCGGCGAACGCACCAACAAGCGAGTCGGCATCCGTATGAGCCGTTACAACAAGGATAGGTAAATTACCCCATTGGGAATCTTGCCGCACGACCTGACATAGCTCTAATCCGCTAACATTAGGCATTTCCAAGTCTAGCAAAAGTAGGTTAGGCAATGTTGAGACTAAAACCTCCCAAAAGTTTTGGGGTTCGCTGAGGGTAATAACTTCTAATCCCCAAGGAGTCAGTATACTTGACAAAAGAGTTAATGCCGCTGGATCATCGTCAACAATTAAGACTTTGGCTCTTGATGTTTTATAAGGGGATAAAACTTGAGTGATCGTGCGAAATATTTGCTCAGTAGTTGCAGGTTTATGCAAAAATTGTCGTGCCCCTAACCGAGAGACTGCTAATCGATCTGTGAGACTATCTCTGACTGTAAAGATAATTACCGGGAGATTTGGCGTTTGCCCTTTGATTTCTTGTAGCAGCGTTAATCCATCTAACTCTGCATCAGGAAAACTCAAATCCAGCAGAACCAGATCAGGAGTAGTTTGTTTGAGGCGAGAGCGAGCATTGGTGAGATTAGATACAACCTTCAACCGTACCCCCCAAGCTTCGGATTCTGCCTTTAATTGCTCGGTCAATGCCACATCGTCATCGATCACTAGCACTTTATAGGCTGGGGTGGTAGAAATTGGTGAAGCGGTCTGAGTAACAGGTGCTTTTGCTAACGCTTGCTGTAACGCTGTAACAAGTTCACAGTAGCGCTCAATTTCAAAAAGCGTAAAAGGAGAGTCGCTCATCAGTAAATGCTCCAACGATCTCGCCAGCTTTGACCCATCTGGATACCCAAAGGTCGCTAAAGACCCTGCTAACTTATGCGCTTCTTGCTTTGCCGCTTGCAACTCTTTTGTTTGTCCTGCCAACAGGACGTTCTTTGCTTGTTCCAATACGGCGACTTGTTCATTCAAAGTATCGCGAAATCGTTCTAAAACTCGGTTAATCGCGGACTGCGTTTTGCTAACTTGATTATTCTCTAGAGAGTTCGAGTCGGGAGCAGGCTTCAATCGGTAGCCCATGCCATAAATAGTTTCAAGCAAGTCTTCAACTAACCCGCTTGCTTTCAGTTTCTTTCGTAAATCTTTAATATGAGTAATAATAGCGCGATCAGTAGGCGCCTTATCAAAACCCCATAGCTTGTCTAAAATGGCACTGCGGCTAAAAATACGATTAGGGTTTCGCAAAAACAATTCCAGCAAATTATATTCGGTTGCGGTCAGAGCAACGATAAGGTCATCCACTGTTACCCGGCCGGAATCTGGATCTAAACAAAGCTTACCCCACGTCAAAGTCGTTGGATTTAAAGCACCCTTGGCAGCTATCGCACCACTGCGTCGCAGTAAGGTTCGCATCTTGGCTAACAGTACGGATGGAGCAAAAGGTTTACTTATGTAATCATCGGCACCAGCATTAAAAAGAGCTACCACATTTTCATCGTCATGATTGGCGATCATGAGCAAGATCGGTTTTAAGTAGCCTTGCGAGCGCAACTTCCCACACAGACTCATTCCATTTAAGGAAGGCAGATGCACATCCAGCACAATCAAGTCATACTCCACGTTTGTTGCTAGGTTTAATCCGGCTTGCCCATCTAAAGCCTTGTCGAGCATGTAGCGATTCGCCGACAACACCTTAGTCAGTGTGGCACTCAGCAATCCATCATCTGAGACTAATAAAATTTTCATGGGTAGCGTTCTGGATGTGGTCTAACGTAATAATCGATGTAGAATTAACATTACAATTGCTAAAGGCAACAGTAACACAGGAATAATACCCAACCCAAACCGCGCGGCAAACCATCCCAGTGCAGTTGGAATACCAGCGGCGCCTAACGAAGCGACACTTGTAATAAACCCAATAGCTGCGGGTACTATTTGCGGTGATACTTTAGAAGGCATTAACCATATTATCATTGGGAAAATTGCAGCTAGAGATAAACCCATTAACGGTAAGCTAATTAATTGCTGGGGCAACAACCACCAAGCAACTACGCTGATTACTAATAATATTAAAGATAAATCAAGCGTGCGAGTGGCGCCGAGATATTTTACTGCACGACCTGTTAGTAATCTTCCTATAGTCAACCCAAACCAATAAGCGCTAACACTGTAACCAGCAACAGTCACTGGTGTGTTTCTAACTTGACTTTGAACACTAAAAGCCCAGTTACCTATCGAAGCTTCTACACCTACATATACAAATAGTAATAAACCTGCTATTAAGACTTTTGGTGTTTTTAAAGCTACAGTTAAATTTTGTCTACCGTTAGTATTTGATGCAGAGGCTTTTTTATTTAAAGGTTTATAGTTTTTTATTACAGCCCAAAGCATTCCAAGTATTGTAATACTTACTACACTGGCTATAACTAAATAAACTTGGCGCCAGTTTAAATTTAGTGCAAGTAAACTAGTTGCCACCGCAGGGCCAAGTAATGCTCCCACACCGTAAAAAGCATGGAGAATTCCCATTAAATCAGCGTTATCTTGCTGTGCTATATAAGTATTAATGCCAGCATCAATTATCCCAATTCCTAACCCAAGTAATGTACCAGCAGCAACCATTACTAACCAATATGATGAAAGTGCGTAAATAATTAGCGCGCTGGTAAGTATTGTAGATGCTAACAATAACATGCGCGCGAGTCCAATACGACTACTCAAGAGACTACTAGAAAAAGCAGCTATGACATAACCTGTAACTTGACTGATAAAAAGTAACGTAATAGTAGCAGCACTTAAGTTGTACGTTGCTTGAATAGAAGGGATGAGTACTCCTAACCCTCCTTCTGTAATGCCAATTGCTATAAAAGCATAGAACGAAAGAGCAATACCTATCCAAGCTTGATTTTTGAGATGAGATGCCATTACTAGCTGGGTTTATTTAACAGATAAATATATTACCAACTAGATTCAGCAAAGCATCGACCCAAAGGTACAGAAACGTATTTATCAATACGGGAGTAAAATTGTAAACTCTGTACCAACACCCAATTCAGATAAACAAACTAACTGTATATGATGCTTTTGTACTATTAAATGACTTATCGATAACCCTAAACCAGTTTCTTGAGCAACAGGTTTTGTTGTAAAGAATGGGTCAAAGATTTTGATTGTATCTCTGGTGTTTAAACCTTCATGAATTACTTCGGTTATTACGTAGCCAGAAATTGTCAAAGCAGATAACATCATTTAACCTCAACACTTTAAACTTAGTCACTTAGTTATATTTCCCAAAGCTGAGGTCAGATTTAACTTTGTATCAAAAAATTTATTAACTCATATTTTGTACTCAAATCTTTCAACTGTTACATCCTATTGATAACCTTAAAAATAGCTTAATTTTTGCCGTATGAGTTGATTCTAGTCAAAAATACTGATAAATATACTCTTAATAACAACTTTAATAATAATCATTTTTAATTATTGGGGGTATAAGCGCTATGAGTAAAAATCAAATTTTGTCTCAAACGCTTTTATTATCGTGCTTTTTACTACTTGCTCCTCTTAGAATTAATGCACAAATTATACCTGACAATACTTTGGGAATAGAAGCGTCAAAACTTACACCTAATGTACAACTACAAGGTGCCTCAACTGATTTAATTAATGGTGGCGCCCAACGTGGTAGTAATTTATTTCATAGTTTTACACAATTTAATATTAATGATGGTCAACGAGTTTACTTTGGCAATCCGTCGGGAGTAGTCAATATATTGACCCGTGTAACAGGTGGTCAAGCTTCTAATATTTCAGGAATATTGGGTGTAGATGGCGCTGCAAATTTATTTCTGATTAATCCCAATGGAATTGTGTTTGGTCAAAATGCACGGTTAGATATACGTGGTTCATTTGTAGGGACAACGGCAAATGGTGTACGGTTTGGCAACCAGGGGGTTTTTAGTGCGACAAACCCGGAGGCGCCTGGTTTGTTAACTATTAATCCTTCGGCGTTATTTTTTAACCAAATTAATCCTAATTCTCAAGGAATTATTAACCGAATTCGTCCAAATAGTAATGATGCTTTAGTTACTAGTTCATTTTCACCTCAACAAGGAAGCCGTTATTGGGTAGGTGGGAATGTCACGTTTGATGATGGTCAATGGGGTGTGGCAAATAACCGTGCAGAATTAGGTGGACTTGCGGGAGTTGGTAGCGTTGGGTTAATTGGAAGTGGTAATCAGATAGAGTTAACTTTCCCAGAAAGTGTATCAAGGGCAGATGTATTATTTCAAAAAAACGCCTTCCTTTTTACAACAGGAGGGGGTGCAATAAAAGTTAACGCTCGTAACCTCAGCCTTTCTGGGAATAGCTCTATTAGTACGCTTCTTTTGGCAGGAGAAAGTCAAGCAGGTTTTGCTGCTTCTGATGTAGTTGTTAATGCAACTGGTGATGTTACGTTAGATGGTCTTAGTACCATTTCAAATTTGGGTTTGCAAAACTCTTTAGGTGATACCGGAAATATTGCAATTAATGCTCAATCTATTCGCCTCACAAATCAAAGCTTTATTGTGAATAATACTCAGAAAAATCGGGGGAATATTATTTTAAATGCTAAAGATAATATCAGTCTTGACGACAATAGTATTATTAATACTAATGGTATATTAAATTCGATAGGTAAATCTGGTGATATTGAAA
Organism: Calothrix sp. PCC 7103; assembly: GCF_000331305.1. Taxonomy (GTDB): domain Bacteria; phylum Cyanobacteriota; class Cyanobacteriia; order Cyanobacteriales; family Nostocaceae; genus Dulcicalothrix. Next base: position 6,507,495 of record NZ_KB217478.1, read on the forward strand.
TTAGAACGAGAACCCTCACCCTTGATGGTGATAATGCTTTCATCAATTCTTCAAATCTTAATCAGGGAGAAAGTGGCGACATTCGTATCATTGCCGATGAATCAATCTTATTAAATGGTCGTGCTTTAATTTCATCTGCCAGCACTGGTCAAGAAGATAGTGGCAATATCGAACTTCAAACACAATTACTTACGCTCACTAACGGTGGAAGAATTAGTACACAATCATCAGGACGTGGTAGTGGTGGAAATTTATTAATTAACGCTTTAGATTCGGTTAATTTAAGTGGCTCAACAACATTTATTAATCCACAAACAGGAGAGACAGTCATTACAGGAAGTAGACTAGAGACCAGCGCTTTCAGTACTGGAAATAGTGGGCAACTAACTATTAATACGAAACGATTGAGCATTAATGACGGTGGAGATATTACCACTAGAGCTTTGCGTGGTCGTGGAGGAAATTTGACCATAAATGCCAAAGAGTCTGTAGAGGTTATTGGTAATTCATCTAATGCTTCCAGCACTATCTCTACTAATGCTTTTGGGTCTTTTGATGCGGGAATTCTTAATATTAGTGCAGGTCGTTTAAGTATTCGTGATGGTGGAGTAGTTACAACTTTCACATTTGGTACAGGCAAAGGAGGAAATTTGACGATAGATGTCAAAGACTCAGTAGAGGTTGTGGGTCGCTCACCTAGCTTACCCATTGGTCTCAGCAATATTACTACTACTACTTTTGGGTCTGGAGATGCAGGAAGTATGACGATTAACGCAGGTAGTCTCAAGGTTCACTCAGGGGGACGAGTTAGTACTTCTACCTTTGCTCAAGGTAAGGGAGGAAATTTAACTGTTAATGCTGACCGTGGCATAGAACTAAGGGACTTCCAAAAAATAAAATCACCAAAGGCAGATAATCATAATCATTGTCAAAGATTATGAGTGATCAGCACTTCAAGGTTATACCGTTTTGTAGTAAATTGAGTTATTGGTAATATTTTGGGTACAACGTGTAATGTCAATACAATTAACTGAATCTGTCAAAAAAATGCTAGCAGAAACAGCACTTAAATTAAAGGGCGCATTCAAACGGCGTTTTCAAGCGCAAACAGTTTTAGAGTTAGGTCATGGAGGCTCTTTGTTGGTGCAAAAAGAGTTAGGATGGGACAGAGGTACTATTAAAAAAGGAATTAAAGAATTAAAAAGTGGTATTACTTGCATCGATAACTATAGCGCAAGAGGAAGAAAAAAATAGAAAAAGATTTACCGTCTCTTTTGTCAGATATAAAAAGTTTAGTTGATAGTCAAAGTCAAATAGACCCAAGCTTTAAAAGCGATAGACTCTATACCCGTTTGAGCGCTGCTGAAATTAGAAATCAATTAATTAAACAATTTGGATATACGAATAAAGAATTACCAACTAGTGAGACTATTCGTATCAAATTAAATGAATTAAAATACTCTCTGAAAAGAGTCGCAAAAATAAAACCAAAAAAAAACTCCCAGAAACCGACGAAATTTTTGAACAAATAGCAATTATTAATTCGGATGCTGATAATGATCCAACAGTTTTACGTTTAAGTTTGGATGCGAAAGCAAAAGTTAAAGTAAGTAGGTGGACGGGAAAATTTACCGCTATGTAACGAAATGTAAATAGGCTATAATCCTTTCACAGTATGCCTTTAGCGCTCTTAACCGGAAAACCCCAAGTGTGGTTTATTTCCACCCACCTACTTAGGTGATTTTGACCGGGGTGGAAAAAATCGTGTGCCGACTAAGGCAGCCGACCATGATTTTCAACCTAAAAATGTAGTAACTCCTTACGGGATATTAGTTCCAGAGTTTGATGAGCTATTTTTATACTTGACTGAATCGAAAATCACAAGTGATTTCATTGTTGATGTTTTAGAAGATTTTTGGATATCACAAAAGCATAGATTCGCAAATGTAAAAACACTTGTATTGAATCAGGATAACGGTCCAGAAAATCATTCACACCGCACTCAATTTATGAAAAGAATTGTGGAGTTAGCCAAGAAACATGATTTAAATATACGTTTGGCTTATTATCCCCCATATCACAGTAAATATAATTCAATTGAAAGAGCTTGGGCAGTTTTAGAAAACCATTGGAACGGTAATATATTAGATGAAATAGAAACAGTAGTCAAATTTGCTGAATCTATGAAGTGGAATGGAAATCAACCTATTATCAAGATAGTTACTGAAACTTATAATACAGGAATTAAATTAACAAAAAAAGCCATGAATCAACTAGAGAAAGAATTTATACGCATGGCTAATATGACTGAAGAAAAATTATATAATTTAGGTCGATGGTTTGTTGATATATGTTTTAACAATACATAATTAATTGTTTAAAACCACTTTTGAATTATAATATTGACTGCTTATTAGTGAAATGAACATATGTGAAAGACAAATATAAATCTGCTTCCAATCCAAACATTGGGGTGAATTTTAGTTGGAATTTTGCCGTTAATCAGCCGATTTTTAAGACGAAAGTTTGAAGAAATAGGTACATTATGACTTCATTGTGTGATTATCATTCTCATTAAAGATCAGGTTCTTCCTAAATTGTTTTTGAAGAATTATTTTTCTGGAAGTCCCTAGGTTCAACAGGAGATGCGGGAAATTTGAAACTTGATACTCAAAATTTAATAGTGCGGGATGGAGCGCAGGTTTTAGCAAATACATTTAGTTCTGGTCGAGGCGGAAATTTAACTGTAAATGCTAATAGTGGAGTGCAACTAATTGGTAAGTCGGCGAATAGTGGCTTTGTTAGTGGTTTATTTGCTTCTGCTGAAAGTGGCTCAACCGGGGATGCAGGAGATTTAATAGTTAACACCAGAAATTTACTAGCGCGTGGTGGTGCTGGTGTGTTTGTGGGTAGTGATGGGACAGGCAATGCAGGTATTCTCACTGTTAATGCTGATATTACCCGCTTAGATAATAAAGCTTCTTTCAACGCTAACACTCGCAGTCCCAACAAAGACTCAAATAGAGAACAAGCAACTATCAATCTTAATACCCAAGCTTTAATTCTCCGTCGTGGTAGCAACATAACTACTAATGCTCAAGGCGCCAACGTCATCGGTGGTAATATCAACATTGATGCTGACGTACTAGCAGCTTTTGAAAACAGTGACATTGGCGCCAACTCTACCGACTTTCGCGGTGGTCGAGTCAAAATTATATCCCAAGGTATCTTTGGTACACAAGCTCGTGATTTTACTACTTCTGAAAGCGATATTACAGCAACAGGCGCCAGTCCAGATTTGATTGGTAGTACAGAAATTAATACCCCTGATGTTGACTCTACTCAAGCAATAATAGAACTACCAGAAGAAGTTGTTGATGCGACTAGAAGGGTAGCTCAAATTTGCCCTGTGAATCCTGGTGATAAACTTTTAGGCGAATTTACTATTACTGGACGTGGTAGTTTGCCCCCAAGTCCTTTGGAACTTTTACCAGGTACAATTAGTACTATGTCGCTTGCAACTTTAGACAATAATATTAGTAACATATCAAACACATATAAAATCGCTTTTCAAGAGCTAAATTCTCAAAACACAATAATTGAAGCGCAAGGCTGGGTTAAGAGTACTGATGGGAGCGTAGTTCTTGTTGCTCAAGTTCCTAAAGCGACACCATCCGTGCGCTTTATGATACCCAATTGTGGCATGGGCATCTCGCCTCTACAGTGACGTAATTATTTTCATAGGCACAGTGGCTATAACGAATGGTGAATTTATATAAATTAGCCAATTTTACTATAAACTAGTGTATTACTTTGATTAATTACTAATTTTTACAAATGATTAAAGGTTAATAATCAACAAGCATGGTAATAATTCATAGGGCGGGCATCCTTGCCCGCTCCACAAGAGGAGATTTATAAGTTTAATCTCTACTAATGAGTTTTTAGTTTATTTAATTGCCACTTTTTGGTAATTACAAAAACTGTGATTGCTGCTATTAAAAGCGCGGCGCCACTTGAAGGTTCTGGAATGGAGGCATTTTTTAAGGGATTGTTGGGTTTTGTTAAGTTTTCTTTGCCTGATTCTACTTCGCGGTTAAAACGGTCTTTTTGTGCTTCGGCTTCTTTTAGTTGGCGCCGTTGTTCGTCGTTTACTAATACTATCATTGATGAGTAAGGCGTAACTATTTTAAACCTTTTCGCTAATTCATGAATTGCATCGAGTTCTGTTAGTTGTTCTAAGTTTTTCTCGCGACTTAAGCCTAATATTAATTGTCTCGCTGCTAATGAGTCGAAAGCATCGGATAATGTGGTGGTAGGGGTGGTTAATTTTTCCATGAACCATGCGTAACCATCGATGACGCTAACGACGGTGTTACCGAGAGCAGATTTTGTTGCCTGTCGATAAAGTACTTCTTCTATATTTGTAGATACTCCCCCTCTACTACTTTCTATGGCTTTAAGCGTGTTGTCGTTGTATGCTTTAGGAAGGGCGCCTAAATGCACCATCCATAATGGAGAGGTAACGGTAGGAAAATTCTTCTTGTCGTCGGATAGTTCGTAACTACCTTCGTCTGTAACTACCAAAATGCCATCATATTTAGTATCTCCACGCAGTTTGTCAAATTGTTGTAACATTTCTTTAAGCTGCATGGCGCCGTAAAAGGTCATTTTTGCTGGTTTAAATTGGTTGATATCATCAATTCGCTTTGGTTCTGCTCCTGGAACAGATGTAATGTATAAATCAGCATCGTTATCTGATAGTTGATTATTGGCAAAACCTTTATTTTTAAGCCAGTTGAAGGTTTTTTCTAGTTCCTTGATGTGCGCGTTCATACTGCGGGAAGTATCTAGGACGATGGCAAAACGCTTATTTTGCGGTAATTTGTAATCTTGTTGAGCTAATGGTTTTGCTATAATTTTGTAGTTTTCTGTGGAAGCTAATAATGTTGCTTCTTTAATTTGTGGTTGAGGCGCCTTGCTTGCTGGTATATATGCTTGTAACCAATTATCTGTTTTTTGATAATTGCCGTTAAAGTTACGTTTTGTTTGTTTTGTCCAAAATATATTTCGTTTTTCGCCTAGTTGTGGTAATGCCCAACCTCCTGTATGTCGCATGACTTTGTAAGTTAGCCACATATGCATTTCCTTCGGACGGTTAGAGCTAACTTCTATTGGTGTTCTTTCGGGTGGTATAGGAAATGCACGTAACCGATAATGTCTTGGACCAACTTGTTCTAATAAAGCTGGGTCAATTGGTCTTTCTCGCTGCACTTGTTGATTGTATACTTTTTGAGCGGCGCCGCGAGGAGAAACTACATATTCAAAGCGTTTGGATAAATCTGCTGTATCCCCTAACCAAATTCCCGTAATGACTGCACTTTCGGGTAACGAAAACGAGTAAAATACTTCTTGTACATCTCTGGTTTTGTTTTCGTAAACTTCATAAAGCTGTACATCCGCCCAGTCTCCATGCTCTTTGACTGTAACTTCTTGCTCTCGTAACCACACTTTTCTCTGATTGAGATTTAATAAACCAGCTTTGGCTTCATCTAGGTTAGAAGTTGATTGTAAAGCATGATTAACTGCTTCTTGTTCTCCTTTTTGTATCGGTGTGTCAAAAAATTGAGCATAAAGCTTTTCTGCTTTTTCTACGTCACTCTCTTTACCTTTGTACAAAAATGGTGACATCAATTGGTTGTAGAAATTTTGAATTTTTTTGCTAATTACAGGAGAACCAGTCATGTGGTAATACATTGCCTCAATTTGGTTACTATCCTTAACGCTGCTGAGGTAGCGGTAATTAGATAAATAAGCATTGACTAATCCGGAGCGTATCGTTTCTGATTTGGTAAGTAATGCTTGACGGTTACTATCAGTTTGTGGAGTATTAGCAAGTAAAGAAAAAGCTTGAACTTGTGGTTGTTGTTGGAATGAGAAGAAAAGAGTTAGCGTACAAATTGAAACTCCTAAAAATCCTGCGAATGCCTTTTTTACTCCATACTGTGCAGCGAAAGCTTTTAATATACTAATTCCGGATACAGTATATAAATATGCTAGCATTAACGGCATTGCCACAAAGAGCGAACAAGTTAAACCAAATAGTATTAAGCTCGAAGGTATCCACCCAAAAATGACCAACCCTGGAGAGTATGTAAATGCGTTCCAGAGGTCAATAGCCCACTGAAATTTAAGGAATGCTGTTATTGACCAAGCTGCTACAGGTATTGCATAAAAACATAGTATGGCGCCAGCGTATATACCGAAAAACAGCATCAAACTATGTGCTAGCATTTGTACCCATGCTATACTCCGCTTTTCACCTGCATATCCATATAGCATTTCCATCGCGAAAGCGGTAATACAAATTACTACACTTCCAAGAATCTGGATACTAGCAGGTGTAAGCTCTCGGAATATAAATAACCGCAATACACACAGTAAAACTAAAGGCGCCTCTACACCATAAAATAATCGCAGTAATTCGCCAGGTTGTCTACTAAATTGAGAGGCGCCGACAACAGTACAAGCTAAAGGTACTAATATTAACGTCGTTAAAGATATACAAAACTCAATAGGAATCTGTCCTGCAAAAGTTGCTAATATTAGGAATATGCCAATGAACGGCAAAATACCCAAATATACAACCGACAGAAAAATCAGATTCCAGCTCCAAAAGATCAGGTGAGGTATTGTACTCAGTAGGACATTTAGTAGGACATTTAATTTTTTTTTCATATCTAGTTGTGAAAAGTGTATATATAGCTAAGATTCCCGACTTATTAAACAAATCGGGAATCTCATTTTTCATTTCCTGCAATCTATCTATAACTAATGTCCCCAAATTCCTGAAGGCAATAACAGATACATCAGATTTTTACCCAATTCCAGAAAATAACTCAAATTTTTATATTAGAGCGCGTAGTATAGACATCTTGCCTATCCTACAATTATACGAATAAACGAGACTTTAGAACTTTAGCTTTCCAAAAATTTCGTAGATTTGCTTTACTTCAATCAGAAAATATGAAAGAAGGAAGTTTGTTGATGTGCCAAGCGCACGAAACTAACAAACGTTTTCAAGTTGTGCTTGACGACATTATTCGTCTTGAAAAGCTAATAAGTTAACTATTAGACGCCGTATATATATCATTCCTAATTGATTTGTAAAAAATGATGCTTATGTAATGAACTGCAAAGAGCGCTGCATAACGCAAAGGAAAGAAAGAAGATAAATATTTTACAAGTGATTTCGGATTGCTATAGTAAAGAGTGTATTAATATGGTCTTTACAAAACAATACTTACAATTTCAGCTTGGTATAAAATGTAGCTTTTTAACTAAAGTTTTATCTTAAACGTTAAATAACAGCCGCTATCATGATTCTAACTTTGATTTTTAATACGATTAACTCAAGAATTTAAAATATCCGTAATATTTTAAAGATTATATAAACTTTTATCAGGTTAATGAAGTTTATAGTGCAGAAGCTGTATTGTGAATTAACATGGGAACTAGTCTTCTACCGCTTCAATTTTTCGCTTTTATTTATAACAATCCAATGTGATTGGTATAACCCGATAATAGCCTGTCATTCACTATTCTTATTTGTCAATTTTGATATTCATTAATAAGTAAGAGTATTTTTGGCGCATTGGCTTACGCATATAAACCGGGTTTTAGTTTGAATGGAGTCATTAAATACCCATGAGTACTCAACATATTAAAGACCAGTTAGTGACAATTTGGGAAAAAGCTTTGGATGTTCATCCTATTAGTGTTAAAGATAACTTTTTTGATTTAGGTGGAGATTCGATACTTGCAGTTGAAATTTTTGGGCAAATCGAAAAACAGCTTGCTAAAAAACTTCCCCTTGCGACACTTTTACAAGCGGAGACTATAGAAGAAATTGCCGCAATTATTACTCTTCAAATTGCTGGAAAAGAAAAAATATCTTGGTCATCGTTAGTTACAATTCAACCAAATGGCACCAAACCACCTTTGTTCTTAATGCATCCACTTGGTGGAGAAACACTAGTATACCGTAAGTTGTCGATGTACTTAGGGTATGACCAACCTGTTTACGGATTACAACCAGTAGGTTTAGATGGTAATTCTCCCTATACGAGGGTCGAAGACATGGCATCATACTACATTAAAGATATCCAAACGATTCAACCGCACGGCCCTTATTTACTTGGTGGGTATTCATTCGGAGGTATTATTGCATTAGAAATTGCCCAGCAACTGCTAAAACGCGGTGAAGAAGTGGCTTTTCTGTTCATGTTAGATACTTGTCGTCCTGGTTGCAGCACACGATTACCACTTCTCAAAAGAATTCCTATCCATATCAAAAAAATATTAAAGCAACCCACTTATATTCGACAAAAACTTATTGGGATGAAAACTTGGAGCAAGTTTCATCTTCGAGAGCAATACAAACGTTATACTAAGATGGCGCCTAATTTCCGACAAATCGCGCTGAATTTACCTGATTCGGATGAGCATTTAAATATCCTACAAGCAAACGCTACCGCATTATCGCAGTATTGCTTCCAACAAAAATATCCTGGTCAATTAACCTTGTTTCGGACTAGCGATGAAAATCGTGATGATAATGCTGTAGGTATAAAATATGACCCTGAGTTTGGCTGGAAAGACGTTTTTGTAGGGGGAATAGATATTTATCATGTACCGGGTTCTCATTTAACACTACTTGATGAACCCCATGTAGAAGTGATTGCACAAAAGCTCAAAGCATGTCTAGCAAGCTTGCTAATTCTTTGATATTAGAACAGGCGCCAAAGCCTGTTCTAAGGTTATACTTTCTTTGTACACTGCCATAATTATTGCAATGCTTACCCCTGGCTTTGATTTTTTGCACGATTACGCTCTTTACCACGGTTGACAAGGTACTCCACCCACCAATATATCTATTTCTTCAAAGGGTAATTTATCAATATTTGTGATATCTCCTAAATATATCTCTTCAGAATTAGATTTTATAAAATTATTTTGATATGTTTTAATAGCTTCTTTATCTATCTCTGAGTATCCTAAACATTGCCCTCCTAATTCTTCCAGAGGAATTCTAAATCCTCCTATACCAGCAAATAAGTCTACAAAAGTAAATTTAGAAACGCATACTTTAATATTAGTTGGTTGAAATAGTTCAAATAATTCTAGTTGTTGAGCATAAATGCCTGTTTCCATCTTACTATCGGCGCCGCTATATTTAGAATTTGTCCAGTAAATTATAAATCATAATATAGTACATTTCTGCTGAATGTTACAATAATTTAGCATACTACACAGCATTTGAGAAGAAACCTAGTAAGTATCATAATCTTATAGAGACGCGATGTTCCTCGCGTCTCTACATATGTTTTATGAACCTACAAGAAGTGAGATAGAATTTTGTTCTTGATGTTGTTGAGTTGTATCTTCGGATGTTAAATCAAACTCATACACATGATTTTGCCATTGCAGTTTAAATTTTAACCGTTTCCATGTTGGTGGAAGGTTGGGACAGGCAATGGGGCCAAATGGTGCAATGCGAATACCAGCAAATCCAAATACTACTGCTTGCCATACACCTCCTGCACTCGCTGCATGAATTCCTTCTGCTGCATTTTTGCGTGTGTCTTCTAAGTCTACTAATGCTGCACGTAAAAAGTGAGTGTATGCTTCTTCTGGTTGGTTCATGTCGCAAGCCATTATGGCATTAATTGCTGGACCCAAGGAAGAACCGTAAGTATGGTCGGTACGAGGACTGTAATAATTCCAGTTTGCTTGCAATGTTTTTGTATCGCAGCGTAAATTGGGTGATTCATGGCGCCCAATATTTCGTAGTAAATACAGTAACATCAAAACATCGGGTTGTTTGAGAATCTGCTTTTGATTGGTTGCTTCGATACCTAAGAGTGCTTGCATCGACTTGGTGCGTGGTTCATACTCTTCTAGGTCTACATCTTCCAAGTCAAAAAAGCCTTCAAATTGTTCAATCAAACCAGTTTCAGCATCTTGGTTTACATGCAAACGATATTCTATTTCCGTCCAACGGTCGAGTCGAACATCGTTCAATTTTAATTTTTGGTCTATATGTAATGCTGTATCTGGAGATTTTTCTTGTAACCACTCCCATAAATGTAACGCTGCACGGAGATGCCACCGTACCATAACATTAGTAAAGGCGTTATTATTTACCCGGTCGTGATTCTCGTCGGGCCCAATTACGTCTAAAATATCGTAACCACAGCGTGCTTCATTCCACTCAACACGACTTTCCCAAAAAGCTGCTGTCTCCAGAATTATAGACGCACCGTAATTAACCATCCAATCATCATCACCTGTGGCTTTCCAATATTGCCATATCGCATAAGCAACATCGGTGTTTATATGAACTTCAATATCACCGCACCAAATTCGTATTTGCTCACCTGTGACTGATGGTACCCAACGTGGTGTTGTTTCATCTCCTGTATCCGCACTTTCCCATGCGTACATTGCCCCCTTATAACCAGCTTCTTCAGCTTTACGTCGGGCGCCTGCAAGCGTATTATACCGATATTCGAGCAAGTTACGCGCGATTTGCGGCTGAGTGAAAGTAAAGAATGGCATTGCAAAAATTTCGGTATCCCAAAATATGTGTCCGCGATAAGCAAACCCCGAAAGCGTTTTGGGTGGGATACTTACTGTATTATCTCGATAAGGCGCCGCAGCAAGAAGTTGAAATAAACTAAAGCGAACACTTACCTGTGCTTGGTTATCTCCCTCAATTACAATATCGCTGTTTTCCCAAACTTTCTCCCATACTGCAATATGCGCCGCAAGCAATGTACTATAGTTAGGCGCCGATTTTAATCTCGATAAAGCCGCAACCAACGGATTTTCTACCTCACGTGATGTAAATACAGTTACTATTTTTTCTAAAGATATAGTTTGCCCTGGTACGCAAGCAAATGTCTTATTTAAATCATTACCTTCTGATACCAACTTTGTAGCCATACCAAGTTGAATATTAGAATACCTAGTTCGACTATGTAACCAAATATAATTATTTTTATTGCCTTTACTTAAAACTTCCCAATGCTGAACTCCCTGATTATCAGCATCATCAAAACACGTTTCTATAGAAATATCACCAGTAAAATCAACCGACGTAACCACAACACGAACAGCCATAACATGCTGATCTGCTAAAGAAGCAAATCTTTCAAAATGCAAATCTACTGTATGACCACAAGGCGCCCGCCAGCGAATATCCCGACTAACCAAACCTAACCGCATATCAAGTCTTCTTTCATACTTGATAACCGTTCCCGCATCTAAACGAAAAGCTTGTCCCGCTACCTTAATAACCAAAGGCAACCAACTTGCTACATTAACAAGTTCAGTTTTACCTATAGCAACATCATCATAAACTCCATTGATAAACGTTGCCGCACAATCACCCGGATAACCCTCCTCGAAGGTTCCGCGTGTTCCTAAATACCCATTACCTAGTGTAAATACAGTCTCGTGATGATGTAATTTGTTACGGTCAAATGTTGTCTCAATAACATTCCAACCTTTCTCATCGACATAGGAACGATTTGGTAACAAATCTTGGGTGAAAGTATTAATCATAATTAGACACAATCCTGAAGTAAAGCCGAAAGTCTCGTCTGTTGGATTGTAGGCAAAAAACCACAGCAATAGCGGAGAAAGTTATTAAGTAAACGCGCTTTCTCCGTCAAATCGAACACAATCAAGCCTAAATAGGCATTTTTTACTAGTTTTATTTCTCGCCCACATCCGTCTATAGTTAGGTTTCCTTAATTACCATCTAAAAAACTGACAATCACTCAAAACTATATAAAGCTAAACATTCCGCAATGCTTTATACAAATCTACATAATTTTCTCATAAATTTAAAACATCTTTAATCAGCCAGAAGGTGTATCTATAAACAATTCTACTTTCTATTGAATGTATATATACCGAAATGCTCTCAGTTTTTAACTTATTATTACTTCACACTCAGGAAGGCGCCATCACTCTTCAGGCTTTATCTACTCGGTTATTATCAGGGGTGATTGCCCTGATTTGAAAAATAAATCGATTTTCTAAATAATTTGATGATTGTAAAAACGGGGAAAACACGTCTTATATCTCGTTTTCGCGCTTATTGCTGCTATTTATGTGACTGAATATCAAGATGCAGCAACTACACTACGAAACTTTGGCGCCAGTACAACAGCAATGCTTGATGGTGGTGGTACTACTAATATAGTTATTGCAACAAATCGTTCAATACCACATGCGCTAGCTATAGCAGTCCTAAATCATTTGTGTAACCCGCACGTTGTAGAGACGCGATTAATCGCGTCTCTACGCGGATATAATTTTCACGACTCATATAGGATTGCTATATATATTCAGGCAGATAGGAGAATATACTTTAAAACACAACTTTTGGTAGAGACTGCAAATAATATTTACAATCATGATTATATTAGGGAATAATAAAGAAATGTGCTTATTAAAGGGTTGTCATGTCTAGATTTATACAATTATTACAAAATACACTGATTCGTTTCGTTGCTTTTCTATCGGTAGCATTGAAAAGTATCGCTAATTTCTTTAAAGGTATTTCTGCATTCTTTGCGAACCTTTTTGGATTTAGCGAAAGCCAATCTCAATATTACTTAGAAAAAGATGATTCACAAGGTATAAAGCGTTCGGAATCAAAACCAATGCTTACAACAGACCAAAAAACCAGCTTTGAACCACCTACAAATCGGCGCCGTACCAACAACAAGCAGATGGATTATTATTTGAAAATGGCGCAAGAAATTAAGAAAGGATAAAGAAATCCCCCAACCCCCCTTATTAAGGGGGGCTTAATATATATTTAATTTTTTAATATTTAAAGGCTAAAAATTCCCTCTTTTCCCCCTTCCGCGCACGGGGTTGGGGACGGATTTATATTTTTTATACCACAATCTTAAAATTAATACACATATATTCTAGAGACGCGATTGAACCCTTGTCTCTACAGCACGGATATAATTTTATATAAATCCGGCTACCATATATGATTGATATAGAAAAAAATCCTCTTTTACAAGAAGCTGTACGTGCCGCTTGTGAAATTGCTGATAATAACACTATTAAATTCGACAAACCAATTATTCTAAGCAATCAAAGTAATGTACTCATACACCTATATCCAACTTCAGTTGTGGCAAGGGTTGCGACGACAACAGGTACAGTTCGTAAAGGTGATGTATGGTTAAAACGCGAAGTAGCAGTAAGTACATATTTAGCAGAGAACGGCGCCCCTATAATACCCCCTTCAACACAAATACCATCTGGTACTTACGAGCATAACGGGTTAATACTAAGTTTTTGGGAATTTGTAGAAGTCGTGAAAGAACCTGTTGACCCATTTATAGCAGGTCGTACACTGCGTCATTGTCACGAAGTGCTAAGTAATTTTCAAGGTGAGTTATCTATTCTTGACCCCTTTGAAGAATCACAGCGTATACTTCCAGAACTTATAAAGCAAGGAGCATTTTCTAATGACGATGCTTCTATGTTAATTAGTATTTACCAAAGATTGAATACTAAACAAATTAAGGCGCCGATGCAACCGCTTCATGGGGATGCGAATTTTTCCAATGTGCTAAACACAACGTGCGGAGTACTATGGGGAGATTGGGAAGACACATTTATTGGCCCAGTTGCTTGGGACTTAGCTTGTATAATTGCACGTGCGCGTGTATTTAGTACTGAGATAGAACAAGCTGATGCAGCACTTAAGGGATACGGTACAGATATAGATGAAGGGTTGTTAGATTTGTTTGTTGAAGCACGAACCTTTCAGACAGTGCTTTGGAATTATATTATTGGGCAACATTACCCTCAAAGCTTGGAACGTTTGGATGCACGGTTACAGTGGTTTAGGGAACGTGAAAGCTCTTACTCATAGAATACTCGTCAATTATGTAATTATTATGATAGACCAGAATCAATTTACACAAATCTCTTTCTAAAGGTACATAGAAAGAGAGGTGTAACATCTGTATAGTTAAATACTGCCTTTACAATTTGTACAATCAGTAGCAGGGCAGTAAACATGGTGAAAGAAGTTTTAAAAGTTAGTTTAGACGCTTTAATCGCAAGAGAAAGGGTTAAAACTTTTTATCTTAAAATTATTAATAAATTACTACAAAAAATAGATAAAAAGAACATTATGAAAGAAATAGTTGCTGAAAAAACTTTCGGAACTTTGAAGATAAAAGGTGAGGGTGATGTTAGTGAGACTCAAAGTAAAGAATTTTCTCGCGAAACAAAATCAGCAGCTTATATAAGAGAAGGTTTACGTGGCACACCAAAATGTAAAATATGCGGTGGTTACATCCCTGACCGCTTTAATTCTATTGACCATATAAAAAGGAAAGCAGATGGTGGTCTAGGTACCATAGATAATGCACAACTAACTCAATCCATATTGTAATACAACTTATAAAAATTAGTATTCATTTTGGAAAGTTGGCGCCAATCTCTTCCCTCTCTGTGAACTCTGTGTCTCTGTGGTATAAATAATAATCTTCACTCCCCAAACTTCACGCCATTAGCAGTTGCCCCAACAAAACTTCCTCGTATATCCAACCGTGCGTTCTGCCGAAACAAAATACCGTTTGGATTGATAAAGAATAGGTTTGCGGTGCCATCCACCCCCAAAGTTCCCAAAATATTTGAAGCTCCGACACCCGTTACTTGCTTCAGTATATTTTGCACCCTAACTGGATTACTAAAATACACCCTCTGCCCGTCACCAATATTAAACTCGCCAAAATTGAATTTTATTTGCCATTGGGGAGAGTATATTTTTAAAATAAGATTTAGTTAACTCTTGTTTTAAATGCAAGACTCAGTAGGTGAGCGGAAATAAACAAAACTATGTAACAGAATGTAAACTAAGGGAAAAAGCTTAATTTGCTTAGGTTTGAGCTTTTTTACAAAAATAAACATAGTTGTGTTTTTTAACGCTGACTTATTTCGTTAGTTTTTTTGACATAACAGTAAAGATAGGTACTCTAAATATTAACCCCGAAAAAGTTTATGAATACTGAGCAAGATAATGGAAATCCAATTAAAGAAGTTATGGAATCTTCGCCCACAAACCTAAAAACAAAAAAAAAGGTTGCCAAAAAAGTTAAAAAATACACGACTGAAGGTGAAGGAAGTTCTAAACTATCCAATCAGCTCTACGAAAAAAAAATAGCCAAGCTGCAATTAGAACTGGTGAAAATGCAGTATTGGGTGAAATTTACAGGTGCCCGCATCGTAATTATTTTTGAAGGACGGGATGCCGCAGGTAAGGGAGGTACGATTAAACGGATTGCGGAGCCGTTGAATCCCCGTGGTTGCCGTATCGTCGCTTTAGGGACGCCCAGCGATCACGAAAAAACCCAATGGTACTTCCAACGCTATGTAGCCCATCTGCCATCTGCTGGTGAAATTGTTTTGTTTGACCGTAGTTGGTATAACCGTGCTGGTGTAGAGCATGTAATGGGCTTTTGCACAGAAAAACAGTACAAGCATTTCATGCAAGATTGTCCAGATTTTGAAAGGATGTTAGTGCGTGAGGGCATTATCCTACTGAAGTATTGGTTTTCTGTCAGCGATAATGAGCAAGAACGGCGTTTTCAATCCCGAACCACCGATCCAGCACGGCGGTGGAAACTTAGTCCAATGGATATCGAATCGCGCGATCGCTGGGTGGAATACTCTAAAGCAAAGGATGTCATGTTTGCCCACACTAATATCCCCGAAGCACCCTGGTTTACTGTCGAGGCAGACGACAAAAAACGCGCTCGCCTGAATTGTATTTACCACATCCTTAGCAAGATTCCCTACGTGGATATGACCCCTGAGCCGCTAGAACTGTCTCCCAGGAAGCCTGCCGATACCTATGTCAGACCACCCCAAAATGAACAGTTTTTTGTACCACAGATTTATTAGGTAAAAGACACACTAAAAATCTGAACCACCAAGTTCTTGGTGGTTCAGAGTTATATTTTGTATTAACTATTACTTAAGCACTTAGGCAGGGAAGAAAGTCCGCATAATCAGTGGTCTAGCAAAGCCTAAAGCACCAAGCGCTAGCAAAATACTACTAAAGAACAGACTTATTCGAGGGTTAGAATCTAGTTTTTGATCTTCTCTACCACCTGTAAAGAATAAAGACCAAGCTTGGTTTGCATTGATAATCTTAAAGCTATTAAAGCTAGGACTAAAAACAAAAGCACCAAACATCTCAGGAGATCGGAAATCTAAATTATTTATCATGTAAATAAGTATAACAATAATCTTGCCAAATAGCTAGTTTTCTGATATAAGCGAATTAGGCACGTTAAGGGTAGCGATAGTGCAAGCGCTCACGGGAGATTAATATAGTCCTTCCCTTGTTTCATTGCCAGAATGCTGTCCGCAACTTCTGCAAAAACGGGCATTACCGATAAGCGATTTCCTTGTTTCACTACCATTAGCTGCTCTGGGGTAAACTTAGAACGGAGTTGTGACAGTGAGATTAAGTTAGGGAAAGTCTCAACAAACTCTAGTACAACAGTTTGCCAGCGTGGAGATTCAGGATTTGATTTTGGATCGTAATAATCGCTTTCTGGGTCAAACTGACTTGGGTCTGCAACTTCCGCTTTAACGACACGCATTAATCCAACAATACCAGGGGGATTTGTATTTGAGTGATAAAAAAAAGCTAAGTCTCCCTCTTGCATTTGCCGTAGAAAGTTACGTGCTTGGTAATTACGAACACCGTCCCAGATAGTTTCACGCTGTCGTTCGAGGTCAAAAATGCTGTATACGTCTGGTTCTGACTTCATTAGCCAATAATTTACCGAGTTCATCTGTTCGCACTTACCTGTAAACCAATCGCATTATCTCAATTATTGGCGCCTATATAGAGCAATCATTTTTCAGAGCAGCAACCAACAAGTTATTTTCTTTGGGAATTCAGGATGGGTTTTTGTGTTTCTGCCATAAACGCTCTGGCCATGCACTTTCCTATAGCGCTATCGTATTATTTAGTTAAATCATCTTATTTCTATTGGGTTTTCGCTGCGCCTACATTTTCGATTTCATAACCATTAGGATAGCTGCGTATTGGTGAGTCTATATAAAAATCTGGTGATAAACGAGGTGGAAAGAAGTACAGTAATTTACCTCGTATCTTTAGTATATTTTCTACGCTGTTTTGTATATATTTAGGTGATTTTTCAAAACCGAAAGCTTTAACAGGAAACCCTAATACTAATCTCGAACGCACACGAATAAAAACGGCGCCAGTAGTCAGTGGCGCCGTATAGAATAATTAAAGTGTGATTGGGTTTGAAGAGACTTATAAATTAAGATTATTTAACAGCAATAGCTTGACCAGCGGTGCTAAAGATATTTGTAAGGTTTGTTACAGAAGCTGTTCCACTACCAGTTGGGCCAGCAAATGTTTGTTGACCAACTTGGAGCTGTTTTAGAGAGTAGCTGTTAGATGCATCTGACGCAAAACCACCTACATCACCTAAAGTTATTGCTAAACCACCAGCTACGGTGTCGAGTTCGTCGTTTGATAGTTCAATTGCATTAAGTTCGTTATTCATTACTTTATCCTCAAGTTATATTGTTTAAGTGTGAAACCGGGAGCAGTGATAATCGCTGTTCGCTTTCATGTGTATATATTAGAAATTTCACCTGCTTTCACACATCGTAATAAAGCTTGAATTGCAACCACACTTTTTATTGAGGAAGGCGCCCATACTAAAGTTGGAGATTTAAGATAGCAGAAGCAAGCGAAAACCACCAATTACTTTATACTAATCAACCAAAACGGCTTCAGTACTGAAAATAAGCATGGTAATTTTTTAATTTTGCGGAATCATGTATACGTGTTGGGTAGTTCTACTTAAGAGACTATATTAAGAGCTACTATATATGATGACTGCTGATTCCCAAACTTGGGTGACTCCTACTCAAGACCAAATCACACGCACTAAAAATAAGATAGACGCTTCTATTAAAAGTATAAAATCTAACCCTAATTACCGCGCGGATTCTGCTCCATTCTACGGTTTCCACAATGCTGGCGAAGCTGTACGCGGTACTGTAATAATATTCCACGGTTTTAGCGCTAAACCAACTCAGCTATCTGCGCTATCTGATTATTTGTATAATAACGGTTTTAATTATTACCAAGCTAACTTAGCGAACCATACATTACAACCACCTGATAAGTTTTGGTGTCAGGTTGATTTAAAGCCAGAAATTCTTAATCCTCTACGCGAAAAAGCACATAAAGACCCAGTTATACAAAATTTCCTTGCCAGTTTGCCAGAAGACCCAAGTAAATATGAGCGTCCTTCAATGCTGCAAATGGCTAATTTAGTTGCGCGCTTAATGTTAATTGAACCACGTTTGATGAGTATTATTGCAGCAGCAGAGAACGATAATGACCCAAATTTCTCGCGCTACTTTACTTCCAATCACATGGATTATCTCACCGATGCGCGTAAACGTTTGGATGAACTCGATGCAATGGCAGGACCTATTTATGTAATTGGACTATCGGTAGGCGGCGCCATCGCGTTAGGATTAGCAGCAGACCAACCAAAGCGTATTTCAAAAGTAGTTGCATATACACCTTTGTTGAAACTTTACGAGCCAACGCTTGAGCGATATATTGAGTTAGCGGGTCCTTTGGATATGTACGAAAAGAGTTGGCGTCCTGGAGAAAGTTTTCCTGTTGGTGCTTTAACTGCTGCATCACGATATGGAGTATATGTCCGCGAAGCGAAAAATATCAAAGCACTGAAAAACGTTCCAACTTGGATGGTGCTTACAGAAAATGAAGATGCTGCTAGTATTCCAACTAATGAAGACTTCTTTAGTAAAATTGGTGGAACTGATGCAGGACACCGTTTGTTTAAATATCCAGCAAGTGACTTAGTTCCACACCCACTCGCTGAACCTAATGTTCAAAGTCAAGGAATGACAAACCGCTTTTGGCAAAGTTTATATCAAGAGACTTTCAGGTTTTTAACAACGGGTGAATATGACCCCAGCAATATGGACACCCTTGAACAAGACCCTAATTTACCACAGGTGGCGCCTGCTTAAGTTTCTGCTTCGCTTTCTTAATGCAATATATACTCAAAATACTTGGTCGAATATATCAATTATTTTATCAAGTATTTTTAGTATTGTTGTGCCAATTATTATCTGGCAATATCCAAATAGATATTGATTTATATATGACGGGCAGGGATGCCCATTCCACAAGAGTGCATATGTTAACTGTGGGTGGAAATATTAATTCTGTATAAACTTGTGACCGAATGGTTCTAAAACTGGTATGTTTCGATTTAGCTACTTAGATTGTAGATTTAAAATGAAAAGTACTATAAAACGTATAACAAAATATAATCAACGTTTGATGCGTTTCATGTTGCCAATGCTGACGACGGCATTGTTATGTGCGACATCACCAGTTTTTGCTCAGTTACCTAACACTTCTACTGTATCTGTTTCTCAACAATCCGGCGCCTCTCTCGAACAAACCGCACGCGCATTATATAGTGAGGGTAAATATTCTGAAGCGGCAAGTTTATTTCAACAAGCAGCAAAAGCTTACCAAGTAGCCAAAGACCCTATTAAACAAGCGCTTAGTCTGAGCAATTTAGCGCTATCTTACCAACAATTGGGACAATGGAACAGTACAGATAGTGCAATTACCGAAAGTATCAAGCTATTAACCAGCAGTTCACAACCAGGGCATATATCTGTATTAACACAAAGTTATGATATTCAAGGTGAGTTACAACTAGCGCGTGGACAAGCGGAAGCAGCGTTAACAACCTGGGAACGTACAGAATCTTTATATAAACAGCAAAATAACCCTAAACAAGTACTCGTAAGTCAAGTTAAACAAGCAAAAGCGTTACAAAACTTAGGATTATATCGTCGTGCGATTGAACTATTAGCATCAAGATTAAATTTATCTAACACTGCTAAACAAGAAGACCTTAAAACAGCTTTACAAAAAGTTCCTGCATCTCCTGAAACAGCAGCAGCATTAAGAACTTTGGGTGATTCGTTACGAGTAATTGGTAATTTACCTCAAGCCAAGCTGGTTTTACAAAGAACTTTAGTAATTGCCCAAGAGTTAAAGTTACCTGAAACAGTCGCGCTGACACAACTTAGCTTAGGAAATACATCACGCGCGCAGATAAACTTCGATGCTACTGTAGAAGACAGAGAGCGTATGCAAGTTGATACACAAGCTGCACTCAATTTCTACAAGCAAGCTGCAACATCCGCACCCGCAATTAAAGTTCAAGCACAGCTTAACCAACTTAGTTTACTCGTTGATAGTAAGCAAGAAGATGCTGTTAAAAGCTTGCTACCAGAGGTAAGAAAAGAAGTTGAAATATTACCGCAAAGCCAAACTTCTATTGATGCGCGTATAAATCTTGCTCAAACTATGATGCGGATGGGTTCCAATGATTATATGCGTGATACTGCAAATATTTTGGCAGTTGCAATCAAACAAGCGCAGGAGTTAGGCAACCCCCGTACACTCGCTTATGCACAAGGTAGTCTTGGCAGTGTTTACGAACAAACGAAGCAGTGGAAAGAAGCAGAAAAGCTTACTTCTCAAGCGCTTCAACTCGCGCAACAAGTTAATGCTGGTGACATTGCATATCTTTGGCAGTGGCAGTTAGGAAGGGTAACAAAAGCGCAGAATAAGAATGATATTGCGATTGCTGCCTATAAAGAAGCCGTAGGAACTATTAAATCATTACGAGCAGATTTAGCGGCGGCAAGTCCTGACGTACAGTTTTCTTTCCGTAATGCTGTGGAACCTATTCACCGCGAACTTGTAGAATTGCTTGTAAGTTCAGAAAATGTAGATAATCTTAGAACCGCGCGTGATGTCATTGAAGGGTTACAGTTAGTTGAACTCGATAACTTTTTCCGTGAAGCTTGCTTGACTGCTAAACCTGAGCAAGTAGATAGAGTTGATACTAAAGCAGCAGTTATTTACCCAATTATTCTTAAAGACCAACTTGCCATTATTACCAGCTTACCTTTATCAGGCGCCAATTCAGACTCAAAAGATAACCGTGACTTCCGTTACTATAAAACCGAAATTGATAAAAAAGTAGTTGAACAAATCGCAGCGCGTTTAAATGACGACCTGAGACAGCAAACAGATGGAATAATTGATTTGATGCTGCCTAAGCTGCAACGAATGTATGATTTAATAATACGTCCTGCTGCTGATGATATAGCAACTAGTAAAGTCGAAACATTAGTATTCGTTTTAGATGGTGTTTTGCGGAATATACCAATGTCAGCATTACATGACGGTAAGCAGTTCCTTGTAGAAAAGTATAGCGTAGCCCTTACACCAGGACTGCAATTACTGGCGCCGCGTTCACTGCGACAAGAGCGTTTAGGAGCATTAGTAGCAGGGTTAAGCGAAGCTCGACAAAACTTTTCGCCATTACCAAACGTCGTCAAAGAAGTAAGTAGCATACAATCGGAAATGCCTTCTCAGGTATTAATCAATAAAAATTTTACAAACTCCGCATTCAAAAGCCGAGTCTCAACAGCTCCTTTCCCCATCGTACATTTAGCAACACACGGTAAATTTAGCTCAAACGCAGATGAAACTTTTATTGTCACTTGGGATGACAAAATCAAAGTAAACGACCTAAGCGGAGTACTAAAAACCGTAGAACTATCGCGCGATAATTCCCTTGAGCTTTTAGTCCTTAGCGCGTGTGAAACAGCAGCAGGTGACACAAAATCGGCACTAGGGCTTGCAGGTGTTGCAGTACGAAGTGGCGCCCGTAGTACAATAGCAACACTATGGCAAGTTAATGATGAAGCCTCAGCCAAACTAATAAGTAAATTTTACGATGAACTCGTCCAAGCTAACAAAACAGGAATCTCCAAAGCCGAAGCACTAAGACGCGCACAAGTAACCATCTTAGAAACCCCCAATTATAAATCACCCTATTACTGGGCAGCATACGTACTCCTGGGCAACTGGACATAACCTTGGCAACGGATATTAACGGATGTAACGGATAAACCATCCGTTGCATAAGTTTCTTTCCTCTAGAAATATAAGACATTAGAAGGATAGGGAGACGATAACTGTGGTTGAAGAGCTTTATACACCCGAACAACTTGCTCAAATGCATGACTCGCTGTGGCAGTGCGTTTTACAGTTTGCCAATGTCTCAGCAGCACAAGAACGCAACCGGATCGCGCGCGATTTACACGACTCTGTAGGACATGCGCTGACTGCACTCAATTTTCAGCTACAAACTGCAATGAAATGCAAAGCTGATGGCAACCAAGCTCAACTTCTGAATGAAGCGCATGAACTAGTGAAAATTGCTACTAAAGAAGTACGTGAATCAGTAAAAGCATTACGCAGCGATGCGCTTGAAACTCAGTCGATAGAAGAACTTGTTGAGTCATTAGTTAAAGATTTTAAAAGCACTACGGGGATTTTGCCAGAAGTTCATATCGATTTATCTATTCAATTGCCTTTACATTTAGTGGCGCCAATTTATAGAATTACCCAAGAAGCGCTTAATAACATACGTAAATATGCAAAAGCAACAGCAGTCCAACTACACATTTCTACAACTTCAACAGGAGCATATTTAATTGTCAAAGACAACGGTCGTGGATTTGACGTTGACAAAATCTCTGGTGGTTATGGACTTCAAGGAATGCAGGAGCGAGTCACTGTTTTACAAGGTCGTTTTAGTGTTGACTCGCAACCTGGGGAAGGTTGTTGTATTAGTGTAGGAATTCCCCTATTTATATCTAAGGTGTCTTCTGGCTTTAACCAAACGCTTTCACCTGATATTACAGACTTTACGCATACTACAAAATATGACATTAGTGAGATAGATATACAATATTCTACGACGCAAGAAACTACAAGGCGCCCAGCAGTTGACATAGGAGAGTGGCAACCTCTTGATTTAAGTGATTGATTCCAACTTTAGTACTACTTACCATATATATACATCAAAGTTTAGAATTATGCTTTCCAACTTTAGTTGGAAATATTTAAAAACTCATTCACAAGTTTCTAGAATTGAGTTATTAATAAAGGAGGTGAAAGAGGGAAAATTATAAAACTATAATATCTTCACGCCTATTGCTGTTACTATTGAGTGAAAGATATGCTACCTGTTCTGTTGTCAATAATTTTGCTATTAACGTTATGGTATTTGCTGAAGACTGTACGCACAAATCATCAAAAGTACTGCGAATTAACTGTACAAGAATATTTAGAAAGCTATGTATTAGATGCTGACAGTTATGCTCATATACTAGCTCAAAATCGAGATTTACAAAATACGTATAATGGAATAGGACAGTCGCTTGCTGCTTTACATATACAGATACAGGTAGCACAAAAACTTTGGCAACTTAACCCAACCCAAGCACAGCAATCTCTTTCAGAAGCTTATAAATTAAGTGGTAGCTTAATGTATGAGGTTAGACGTACTGTTAAATCATTAAATCAAGTTAATCAAAAACCTGGTTTCTTTGTCGATAGCATGTAATGAAATAACAATTTGTCTGCGACAATGAATGCGTAAAAACCAGGTTTTTAACCTCTTAGATATAAACATCGAAAATCTTAAATCTTAGGTCTAATTATGATTCGCGTATTACTCGTAGATGACCAAAGTTTAGTCCGTCAGGGTTTGAAGGCAATGTTAAGCATAGAGCCTGACCTAGAAATTATTGGCATGGCAGAGAATGGAGAAGAAGCAGTTTCTTTATTTGAAACACTTCAACCGGATGTTGTGTTAATGGATGTGCGAATGCCTGTAATGAACGGCAGCACTGCAACTCGCCAAATTTGTGAAAAATTTCCTAACGCCAAAGTTTTAGTTTTAAGCACTTACGATGAAGACCGTGATGTTAGTGATGCTATTCGTGCTGGTGCCAAAGGTTATTTGCTCAAAGATATGCCTTCGGACGAACTTGTAAATGCAATTCGCTGCATTAATTCAGGATATGCTCAACTGGCGCCAGGTCTTTTAGAAAGAGTAATAAATCCAAAACTTACGAATACTACTGAAACAACTAATAAAGAATTATCAAAATTAACACCAAGAGAATTAGATGTAGCAAAGTTAGTAGCAATAGGCGCCACAAACCAAGAAATTGCAACGAAACTATTTATTTCAGAATGTACCGTAAAAACACACATTAATAGTATTTTTAATCGCTTAAACCTAAAAAATCGCGCCCAACTAGCTATTTATGCCAACGGCGCCTTCGCCAGCACTTAATTGGTAGGTCAACACAAATCCTTGTAGAGACGCGATATATTCTCTGCGGGACACTCCGTGAACGCGTCTCTACATTATGGGCAATCAACTTGGAATGTTTGAGCAACTGTATCTAAAAATTCTTTTTCTTCTGCTATCAAATCGCCATCTGCTTCTGCTAAATTATGACAAGCTTTTAATGCTTGCTGCTTAACTTCTCTGCTACTGAATTTACTATTAATTTCTTCAAGCAAAGCTTTTCTTTTTTCCACATCTGATAAAGTTGCTCTGACTCTAGCTGTTGCTTTACCTAAATACTGCTCAATAGTCAGCGGTGATTCCCAGGTAATATTGCTCAAATATTGTTTTATTACATCATCTTCCACAAGTTTTAATGACTTATCTACATACATAGTCATAATCATTAATTCTATCGTCGCTTCGCGCTCATCTTGATGAGATTCTGGCTTGGATAGTACACCCAAGAATGATTGTAGACTTTTAAACATATTTACACCTCTTCAAAAAATTCTAAAACTCGTATACTAGACTAAAAGATTACAAATATTTTCAAAAGTATATATTATACAATCAGGAAAAAACTTTCCAAAACCGGGTACACCGACTTGAACCCGGTTATTTAAGCTAGCGACGATGAAACTCAACTTGCTTTTCAAGAATTTTCACATCGTACTTTTCAAAGAAGTCATGACCTAGTAACCCAATCTCAGCTTTTGGTGCTATCGCAACTTCAACATTACTAACTACGGCGCCACTTACACCAATAGAATTAACAACACTGGTTTTAAACTCAACTTCACTACCATCAGCAATACTGGCATTAATCATTCCTGAAGGCTTAAGATTCATCGCACGAGCCATTTCTTGTGTAATCAAGGTGCCAGTGGCGCCAGTATCAAGAATCATTTCATACACCTGATTACCATTAAACGTAACATCAATAACAGGAGTCTTACCACTACGACGCTTGATAGGTACACGGAAAACTCCATTATCTTGTATGGCGCCGCACAATTTCCCTAAACTAACAGTTTGACCAGATGATGTAACCATATAACAGATACCAGAATCTGCTTTTACCCCTGTAGGTAACGCCGTCAATACAATCGTACCCACAATTGTAATCCAAAGCTTACGCACATCTTTCATATTATATGGCTCTCCTAACCTGAAATATCTATAAGCTTAGGATACCCACATTAATTAAAAAAACTGAAGATTATACAGATGCTTCACTACGTTCAGCATGACAATTAGTCGTCAAGTGTGTCTAACAAAAATTGTAGTAGTGAGTTTGCTTCTAATTGTCCTATCATCTTGGTGTCAACAATATCAAATTTGGCGCCTGCGTGCATTAAGTCTTCGTCTAAAGCTTTTAGAAAACCGCGTGCGAGTAAGTCTTCACCAACTTGTACAAAGCCAATACCCAACTCTCTATGTTTATCTAATTTATGTGTAGCTTCTACAATTACTTTGGCAACTTGCATTCTGTCCAATGGTTCGCCATCTATTAATACAATAATAATTTCACCGTTGGGTTTTGCTTGGTTGGCAGCTTTGCGCGCGAAATAATCATTTAGAGTTTTTTGCAAAACCCCAAGTAAATCTAATTCATACGGTGGATAATGTGCCTCAACAATTTCTCTAAGTTTCTCAGGCATTACATATTTATACTGCTGAAAGTTATTTTCCTTACAGTCTCGACACGAAACATACATCGTCACACCATCGTTATCAAACTTCTGACACGCACGCACAAGGTTGATTATTGACTCGTATGCATCTTGCCAACGATGTTCATATCCAGGTGGTTCTTTAGCTGCACTTGCAGAAGTTTTACCTAAAATGATTGTATAATCCCGATTTTGTAATATAGACGCATCCATAACAGTAAATATAATATTAGTAGCATCACTACATTAACTTCTGATTTTTGAGTTGTCCATAATGCACGTAGCTTGGGGAGCCACTGCGTTGGACGGGTTTCCCGGCATAAAGCAAGTGGCGTTGGAGGAACGGAACCCAACCTACCTCTTGCAGTATCAGGAATGAATTTATAACTAATTTACTGGCTCAAATACCATAGCTGGGATTAATAAGTCATCTTTGAGTTCACTGATGCCTATAAATAATCCATCAGTATAAACTCGTAAATATTGTGAAGATTCTTTTATTTGTTGAGCTATACGCTGTCCCTGGCGCCATTTTTTAGCATCATCTTCTAATAAACTAATCTCAGATAAATATTGTAGAGGTGCATCAGGACTCATTGGTTGAAAGGTTTGTAGTTGCGCTTCTAAAGCTTCAATACTAATACTGTTAGCCAAATTAAAACCACTACTAACAGTGCGTTGTAGTGCTGCTAGTGTACCACCTACATCTAAAGCTGCTCCTAAATCACGCGCAATTGACCTGATATAAGTTCCTGCACCGCAAGCTATCGCAACATCTAACTCCGCAAACTCACTTGGGCGCCAATCTAAAACCTCTATACTAAATATCTCCACTGTTCTTACAGGCGCCTCAACAGCAATACCTTGACGCGCTAAATCATAAAGTCGCTTACCATCTACTTGAATAGCACTATAACTAGGTGGTATCTGGTTAATTTTACCTAGAAATTTCGGCAATAAATCTTTAATATCTTCCAACTTCAACTCCGGACAAGCACGTGAAGCAATGACTTCACCCTGTAAATCGTCTGTTGTTGTTTGTATACCAAAACGAATCGTAGCGTTGTAAGCTTTATCGCCAGGTAGATATTGAAGTAAACGTGTAGCTTTACCCAACGCAATTGGTAACACACCAGTTGCAGCAGGGTCTAAAGTTCCAGCATGTCCAACACGTTTGAGACGTAGTAGCTTACGTACCTTCGCAACACAATCGTGCGAAGTCCAGCCAAATGGTTTGTTGAGATTCAAAAAGCCTTGCAAATTAAAAAATAGGTAGGTTGACGTTACCGTAGGGGCAGGTTAACCCAAAAATTTGTTATTAATGCAAAATAGTGTAAACCTGCTCCCAAAACCATCATAAAATAACGCACAGGCGCCTGATACAAAAATTAATAATTTATAATCCCGACCAAAGTCTTGACTAGTAAATCAATCTCTTCAGGCACCCGGTATAATTTAATATCTTCTAAAATTATTTTCTCCGCACGCTTATAAATACCAAATCGCCAGTCCTCACCTGTAGTAACGGCGCCGTATAAAATTGGTGTATCTTTACTAGTCCATTGGTCAAGGGCAATGAGTTCTACAGCTAGCTGAGTGAACCCTCTGTTTAAATCTGCTTGCTTTGCTTCGACAACTAACATTCCTCTATCTTTATTTATATAATAATCAAAGCTTCCTTTTAATTGTTCGCTAACATTTACAGGGTATTCAACGTTCAATCTTGTTTGAGTAATTTTACAGACTTCTAGAAGTATAGGGGCTATAATTACTTGCTGGCGCGCTGATTCGCTTGAAAGCTTGACGTATTGAAGATTACTTTGTATATTTTGTTTTAAATTGTTGATTAAATTTACATCAACTTCTGAAATTGGTAAAGTTAAAGATTCTAGATTATAAGAACAGCCTAACTCAGCAAGAATATCTTCGATTGCAAACGAAAGCTCAAAGTATTTGCTAAAAGTATAACTTTGTCCTGGCTGAAGTATACGGGGGCGAGTCATATATTAGTTGTTTGTTAAACATGGCGAAACCTGGCTTCTTTAGTATATCTAAGGGACTCACAAGTAATAAAACATTCAAAATATTCTTGTGGGGTGGGCATCCCTGCCCGCCCATTCCACAAGAGATTTATTCCACAAGAGATTTGTTAGTTAGGGTTGCTTAATTTGTTTCAATTCACCATTAAAAGCTTGTGCTAGTTCAGTTGATGTTAGTGACTGAATTAAGTTTAACCCTAGTGGTTGAGTTGAAATAGCTTTGGCGTAAGCTGCATTCAAATATGGCGCATATTTGGTTATACCCGCAACATGAGATTGAAAGAAAGGTAACGAGAGCGAGTTTAAGTATTTACGTACTTGTGCAGGGTCATCACCTGCTATATCTGAAGGTAGTCCAATTTGGTTTGCATCATTCTTACCTTCACCAATAGCTGAGAAGTGGGTGGCGCCTTGCATGACAGCTAAGTATTTTTCCTGATTTCCAATCCATGAGAAAGGTAATATCTGCTCGTACAATGCTGGTGCAACAGTATCATCACTACTGGCAACTATCATTACGGGAATTTTTATATTGCTTAATCCGGTTTCACCAAAAATACTGCTGGTGATGGGATTGACTGCGATTACCGCTTTGATACGTTTATCATGCAGGTCATAACTCACCAATGGCCCAAATTTCCGTAGTTCCAATGCACGACATTGCAGTAGTAAAGATACATTCCAAGTTTCTGTGAGTGCCTTTGGTTTGCAGTCTTTTTCTAGCTGGGCAAAGTTAATTTGCGCTCCTGCTAATGCTAATCCAGTGTATCCACCAAACGATTGCCCGAATACCCCTACCTCATCAAAATTCAGGCGCCCACGAAACGTAGATTTATTACGCTGTTGCAGTTCGTCTAGAACAAATTTGATATCAAGAGGACGATTGTAGAATTCGCTTGGTTCAGCAACTTCATTCGCACTACCCTTCATTAACGAACTCAATTGCTTGGTATCACTACCAGGATGGTTGGGAACTATCACAGCAAATCCGTGAGAAGCAAGATGTGAACCTAAATACTCAAAATTGCTGCTGTCTGTACCTACACCGTGGGAAATGACGATTACTGGAACTTTCTCAATTCCTGAAGGTATATAAACATCGGTGAGTAAAAACCGATTACGAACAGCATCAAGTAATTTATACGTTTGCTTGGACGTGGCAAATTTACCTTTACGACGAAAATCAGGAAGCTTGGCACTCAGAAACGAAGGTTGCTCTATTGCTGCTTCGGTTTTAGCTTTTTGAGATACTGCTGTGATGGCTTTTTCGGTATCGCTAACCATTTTTTCTAGTTCTGACGCAATTCCTAGAGTTCGCGCTAAATCTATATGAATGCTCGCACCAGGATATTCACGTAACAAACCTAGTAAAGTTAAGCCTCCAGGGTCAGCAGCTGCCAGTATTAAAGCTGACCGCAAAGCATGAAAGCCAGGTTTTTCCTGACGTGATTCTGTCTTAATTACTTCTCCTAACCTTCGCAATAAAAATTCTCCTTGCGGAGTATAGAGAAACTGTGATACTGCTACCGCGTTAGCTTTTATCGGACTTTGTAGCACTCTTCGCAACTCTTGCAGTTGTGCTGGCTTGAGATACTCGGCATAAACCGCTAGACTTTCGTCTACGGCGCCTGTCCTGACAAATTCTTCTAACGCAGTTACGGAAATTGACCGTTCCAACGCCGAATAAGATGCATAAACTCTCTGTGCTGCATATGCCGAACTCATTTCAAAAGTAGGCAGCAGCATTGAGAGTACCAGCAACAATATATTCCTTCGCAGGGTGCTGGTCCAGATACCAAAAAAGCTTTTCATCGCAAAACGTCTGCACTTCGGATGTAATTTGATGAGGCTCTGTCAAACTGGTAGTTATGCGGACACCCTAAATGATTCGCCCTGAATGATTCTGTGGTTTCGCCTCAAAAGTATTGATTATAGTAGAAAATTTTCTAACTATAAAATCGTAAAAAACAACTGTGGTAGTGACACTGGGCTATATCGGGCAATATAGGTTGATTTACCTATTTGGAAAAAATAATTTATCCAACGATGCCATCATAACAGATAATAAAATAATACGCTTCAGTATGCAAAAAACAACTATGAAGAAGCGGCTTCTTCGATTAAAGATACCGTAAAATTACTTAACATAAAACTTTATTCAAATAATATCTATTATTTACCCAGAGCCATAGCCACTGAGCCAGCTACGATTAAGATGGCGCCTACAATTGCCGTAACTGACAAATTTTCTGGAACAATTAAACTAGGTGCAATAACGGACACCGCATGAACAGATATTAAAGTAACAATTGGTGCCGCTGCCACAACCGCACTTACTCGTGATGACTCCCAATGCTCGCTTAGATTCAGCATAAGCACCATAAGCAATTAGCGCATTTAAACCATAAAAAATTAGAGTTACACAGTGAAAATAATTAAGTGTAAAAAGTAACTTTAGTGTAGCAAATGGTAAGAATAAAAAAGCACATACACCATAAATAATTACCATGATATGCATAGAAGATAAAGTTCGTAACAATTGCTTTTGTGCCAAAGCATAAACAGCCCAAGCGATTGCACCTAACACAACGCGCGCCAGTACCAAGTAGATAATTTGTTTGTACGGTGATTATACTATTTAATTTTTCATGAAAAAATAAAACAAGCCCAGTCGTAAGAATACCAACCCACGACTCTACAACTCAGCACTCTAAAAAAAGTCAGCCATCCAAGCAGAGGCGCCTGCAAATATTTGCGTTGCAGTAGTAATAGTATTTTCTGTTGCTTCCAACTTTCCTGTCATTTGTAAATGACTTGGAGAGAATAAACTACTATACAACGAAGCAAAGGCACGAATATCAAGTTTAAAATCACCTTTACCACCTGGCGCCACATCCGCACGTCCATTCGCAATAGACAGTATATATTTACTATTATTACTTTCTAATAAATCATCTTGCACTTCTATATGAAGTTCAGCTTGGACATTTTGAGGGTACCCACGCTTCTCTAAAGCTTTCTTGACATCTACAATACGTAACATCCATCGTGTCGATGATTCAAGCTTGGCTGTTTGTTCGGGCAACATTAAAGTTAGTGCATCAACAAGCGCACTTCTGTAACGAACCGTATCAATTTGCGACCGATGACCACCAAGAAATGCCCAAAAAGTTTGTATTGCTGCGGGTGTTAAGAGTACCCAGTCTCGCACATTAATATAATCATTGGGTTTACCACGATGCTGTGTAAATATAAGGTATCCTTGAGGATTATCTGCACTCCCAATCAAATAAGCGTATTGTTGAGCATCTTTTGAACGCCCAATATCAGCCCAAATAAATTCGTTTCTACTTAAATTACCATTGTGTAAACGAGCTTGCTTTTGATTTAGTGACCGTAAAATATCTTTTTCGGTAGTAATTAATGTCAACGGTAACTGAGGTTTTCCCATATTTATACTAGCAGTCGTAATTTCCCAATTACAGAAACTACCTGCTTGCTCATATCCAGCAGCACGATACAAACGTTGCACTGCGGGAAATAATGCTGTCAAGGGCGCCCCCTCAACATGAATTTCTTTAACTGCACTTTGCATTAGTGCTAATGCGGCGCCACTTCCTCGATATTCTGGTGCAATACCGACTGCTGCAATGCCTGCCATTGGTACAAATTCACCACCATAACACTGACCAAATGACAATATTGCTAACCCACCAGCAATTTCTTTATTTTGACGAATAACACGAAAATTCTCTATTCCTACTGACTGCATGTAAACTTCACTATCAGACGGCGCCATCATAAAGCACTGACTGAGAATTGATATAAGCTTACTAGCATCGCCTGAATCGTTTATTTTGCCGTATTCAAATGAAGGCATAATGTACCCTACAGTAACATGCAACTACAACATGTTACATCAGAATGTACTAAAGTCAATTCACCCTGTTGGATGATATTCAATTTAATATACTGTGGCACAGGCGTCTCTTCTAAGAGCTTAAAGAAGAAGGATATGTATGAAACAAAGGCGTGACAATTTTGAGAAAGTACACTAGCAACCTTCACCGTAACGCAAGCAGTGAAAAGAACGAACAGACGTTTTTATTCACACCCAGCAATAGTAACTTCAAAATTATTAATGTGGTAATTCTATAATTGGCAAAATTTAGGTTATATAGCAGTCCTAAATCATTTGTGTAACCCGCACGTTGTAGAGACGCGATTAATCGCGTCTCTACGCGGATATAATTTTCACGACTCATATAGGATTGCTATATGAGAAAGAGTTTCCAAAATTTTGTTACATTGCTGTGCAAATTCGACATTAAGCAGAGTTATCTTATACAATTGAATCAAACTGAAATTGTATATAGCTTGGATAATTGACAATGAAACTATCATTTAAAGATATTACGTTTATTATCGAAGCTATCGGTAATTTAATCAAAATATATCAAGAGCGTTTAAATAGCGAAAATATTGATGACAATGAAGCTGCTAATATTGGTGATGACTACGTGTTTTTAGAGACGCTACGAGATGATTTAGAGAAAACTTTGAAGCAAAACTCAGATATTCAACTAAGTTCTGCTCAAAATTCACCTGTGTCTATAGAAGAGTTAATAATTCCTGTTTTACAGTTACCAATTAGTCAGCGCTTGGTTTTGATAGATGCAATTACACAGTCCATTAGATTAGAATTACGGTTACATAACTCCTAAATTATCTATTTTGGAGGTGAACACCATCATTCTCAATCGCGCTATAACTTTCACTGCTCATCAATCCTAACCACGGGTCAGAACTTGGTGTTAAAAATAGCTGTGCATACACTCTTTCATTTAATGTGTTTACATTATTTGTTAAATTGGGTTGAGTGAACCATTGATGAATTTGTCGATGCAGCATATACTCGTTTCTGACGGTATCTAACGCCATTGCTGTTTCAAAGTTACTAACAACGCCCCGTAAATCATTCAAGTTAGATTTTTGTGGGAAGCGTTTGGAATTTATTAAAGCGACACTATTCTTATCTAGTTTGGCATCGTTTATATAAAGTTGAGCGATACGTTGCCATGTTGCTTGGTCTGTAATTTCTCTAAGCGGCGCCGGATTACTAGTACTTGGTGACATTCCTCGTAACATCGGCGCTTCTACTGCCATTTTAGTTACAGCAATTGTTCCAGCTACAGGTGCGCTAGGAGAATTAGAAGTTGCAGGTATTTCAACTAAGCGTGGAGGATTTGCAATACCAAGTTTAGTTAAGTCTTTATTCCATTGCTGCTCAACAGATACTAAACGCTGTGTATGATATTGCCGTAAAAAGCTTTCTTTTGCAGCACTTGGGCGGCTATTATATGAGTTGATTAATTTTTGACCCTCTACCAACTGCTTTAAAAAAGCTTGAGGCCCGTATAACCCCGGAATTGCATCAACAGGGCGCCCAGCACTATCTAATATATAGTGAATGCTATTACCTGTTATGGTTCGTTCTAATTTACGTCCATCACCAAAATCTACAGTTACTTTTGGCGCCGAGCGTACAGTTTGCCAGTGGAGTATATAATTTTGACGTAAAAATTTAGATATTTCGGCATTCGGATATAACGCTACACGGAAGAAACGACTATTTGCACAGCTTAAGTCCTCATCGAGTCTTCCCAGCAACCGTAACGAAAGAATAGGTTTTCCGCTAGTCTTTGCAGCAGCTTTTGCTTGTTCAATATCGGTGTACCAATATAACTTAGAAGCGTGACAATCCTTTTGCTGACAAATTGCATCTAATGTAGCGCGCATTTGTAGT
Source organism: Calothrix sp. PCC 7103 (assembly GCF_000331305.1). Lineage (GTDB taxonomy): Bacteria > Cyanobacteriota > Cyanobacteriia > Cyanobacteriales > Nostocaceae > Dulcicalothrix. Next base: position 6,541,411 of record NZ_KB217478.1, read on the forward strand.
GAAGGATTATTTAGTTCCTTCGCATACGTACTAAGAAACTTTTCTAAACCCTGCGAACCCTGACTGCGAAACTGTGCGACCTGCACTTGGGGAATTACCGCAGATGCATTATTATAAGTCTGTGCCAAGGAGGCGCCGACTATAGTGCAAGTTGTTAATACAGTTGTAATAAATTTTGGCTTCATAATATACAAATCATAACCATAAAGATGAATAATGAAAGCAATTGTAATCTTGTAGTATTTGTACGACTTTAACTAGAATTTTTAGTTCCCAAAATACAACCAACCACAATAAAACTTCACATTCCGAATTTTCAAAAACTTTTCCGAAATCAATGATTTTTGACTTGTATTTCTAAAATAAGAGTAAATTACAACTTTAAACAAAACAATGATTACACAACATTTGAAAAAACTATCTGTAGTATTCGGATTAGGAATTACAGCCGCTACATCATTTTTACCTGCTTCTGTAAACTCTGCACCTGCGCCCAAACAACCATCTAAAGTTGAAAGTTTCCGCGTTGTTGGTACAGAACCTTTCTGGGGTGTAGACATTAGCCAAAAAGGTATTGTATATAATTCTTTAAAAGATAATATCACCAATCAAAAATTCCGTTATGTGGCGCCTAAAGCAGCAGAAGGAAGACCTTTAGATGTTGTTAGAGTTTACCGTTTTGGTACTAAACCGAATCATATTCTCATCCTCACTAAAGTCAATGGTTCCTGTAGCGATAGCATGTCCGACACAAAATACCCTTATACAGCAACTTTGATTTCTGGCAATACAGTTAAAACTGGTTGCGCTAACAAACAATAATGTGCTAATTAGGTATACACTATGTATACACTATGTCATGCTGAACACAGTGAAGCATCTATTAATCTTCAAGACAATTGAGATTCTTCGCTACGCTCAGAATGACAGTTAGGGTTATTGTAGCATTTCTAGTAGTTGGGCTTCGCTTAAGGTTTTGACACCTAGTGATTCGGCTTTGGCTAGCTTGGAACCAGCTTCTTCACCTACTACTAAATAGTCTGTTTTTTTACTCACTGAGTCTGTGACTTTACCACCTGCTTTTTGAATTAGGGCTTTGGCTTCGTCGCGTTTTAGTGTTGGTAATGTGCCTGTTATTACAAATATTTTATTTATGAAATTTTGATTCTCATTCCCACTATCGACAGGCGCCTCACTTGCTTCTAGTTGTAAACCAGCAGTTTTTAAGCGTTGGATTAATGTTTGGTTTGAGGGTATACGGAACCATTGATATATACTGTCGGCGATTTCGGCGCCTATTCCATATATACCTTCGATTTGGGCGCGGGAAGCTTCAGCTATTTTTTCAACGGTGGGGAATTTTTCTGTTAGTGTTTGGGCTGTAACGTTACCAACATGGCGAATACCTAAACCGTATAGTACTCTTGACCAAGGTTGATTTTTGGATTGGGTTACTGCTTCGACTATTTTTTCTGCGGATTTTTTACCCATTCGTTCTAATGCACATAGTTGGTCGGATGTTAACTCATATAAGTCAGCGACCGAATGTACTACAGCTTTATCGACCAGTTGATGCACTAGCTTTTCACCCATACCGCGAATATCTAATGCGTCGCGACTTACCCAATGTTCTATCGAACCTTTTAAAATGGCTTGGCAAGATGCATTTACACAGCGTGTTACAGATAAGTCTTTTTCGCGCACTACTGGTTGACTGCACACGGGACAGTTACTTGGCATAACAAATGCTTCGGTTCCATCTGGACGCAGTTCTTTGAGTACGCGCAATACTTCGGGTATTATTTCTCCTGCTTTGCGGACTATTACTGTGTCACCAATACGAATATCTAGTTGAGCGATGCGGTCACCGTTGTGTAAGGTGGCTCTAGATACGGTTGTACCTGCTAGCTGTACTGGTCGCATTTCTGCTAGAGGTGTTAATGCTCCGGTTCTGCCAACGTTTACTGATATATTTTCGACGATGGTCGGCGCCTCTTCGGCAGCATATTTTAATGCTACAGCCCAACGAGGAAATTTTTGTGTAAAGCCTAATTGCTCTTGTAGCTTGAATGAATCTAGCTTTACTACTACCCCATCTGTCATGTATGGCAAATTCAACCGTTCCGTATCCCAATACTCATAATATTCTGCTACTTCTTGCAGTGAAGGGCAAAGTTTCATTTTAGGGTTGACTTTAAAACCCATTTTTTGCAAAAGCTCTAATGCTCCCCACTGAGTGCTGGCAATGCTAGTGTCATCAAGTCCTGGGATATGTAGGGTGTAAGCAAAAAAATCTAATTGCCGTTTGTCAACTATCTTAGGGTTGAGTTGACGTAAAGTACCCGCAGTGGCGTTACGAGGGTTGGCAAATACAGACTCAGAAGCTTTTTGGCGTTCTTCGTTGATTTGTTTAAATACATTAAGCGGCAAAAAAGCCTCACCCCGTACTTCTATACGTTCAGGTATGGCGCCATCAAAAGCTTCTACATTTAACCGTAAGGGTATGGAACGTATTGTTCGCACGTTTTGTGTGACGTCCTCACCTGTTACTCCATCACCTCGCGTGGCGCCGCGTGTTAATATACCATTCTCATATGTTAAAGCTAGGGCATTGCCATCTATCTTTAACTCACAAACGTATCCAACATTATCTACTGGAGCTAACTGTCGGCGCCAGCGTGCATCCCAGTTTTTTAAATCATCAATATTAAAAGCGTTTTCTAAACTATACAGGGGCACATTATGACGTACCGTAGTAAACTGCGTAGCAGGTCTTTCACCAACCCTCTGTGTTGGACTATCGGGTGTTATTAATTCAGGATATTTGGCTTCTGTATCTTGCAATTCACGATAAAGCCTATCGTAAACAGCATCATCCATTATCGGATTATCGAGGACATAGTAGGCATAGCTAGCTTTCTGTAAAAGTTGCCGTAGTTCCGGGATTCGCGTTTTTACATCTGCCAAAGTCGATTCAACCACATTCACCTCCATTACACGCTGGATATCTATATTAATTTATGTCAACGATGCCAGTCTTCTACTTCATAGAGGAATTTTGTACCACCGATTAATTTACGATTTGCAGAGGTGCTTTGGACAAAAACCATGTACTTCTCCAAGTTGTTAGGTTTTATACGTGCTGTCTCACCTTCAGGTAGACCCAACATTTCGCGTGCAGCTTGTCCCTCAAACAAGTCCCCTGTTTCTCTGTCCATCAAGACAATCTCTTTATAACCTTGGATAGTTTCTGTTTTCGTAAACTCGTAAAAACCGCGTCCGACTTTGAAATTTAAACCGTTTTCCAAAACAAACGCTTTAATTGAGGAATTATTGTCGATATCTAAAACTTGAAATCTACCTGGAGAAACCGCACGTAAATCAGCAGCTTGGAACATCGTAGTTTCTTCACGATTCATCATCGAGTTAAAAATGCGATTCAAACCGCGACTCATTCGCCCTTGTGCAACAACTTCTTGTTCGTATGCTTGAAGTTGTTCGTTTGAGGACTGTTGATAGCAAACTGCTAAAAATAAGTCAGTAATGTATGAAAATTGGTCAAGATTAACGTGAAAACCACCCGATTGTTCGGCTAATTCTCTATAAAATTGTGTTGCGTGACCACGATTCAGCGCTTGTACTCCATAAACCGTAACACCCTTGTCTGCTAATTTCTTAATTTCTTGGCGCCAATTTAACTTTTGTGGGTTATGTGCAGGTGCATGAGGAATATCATCACCAATTAAAACCAAAGACTTTGAAGTAGCTTCTGACCAAGTGAAAGATTGCGCTTCGTGTAAAACTAATTCATAACATTCAGGTGCATCACCACCACCCGTTGGTTCAACATTCTCAACAAAATTACAAATCGCATCGATATCACTTGATAAATTAAAATGCTTGGTAACATACGTCGAACCTGCATCGCAATAGTCACCATGTGCGATAATACCAATCTTAATTAACGGAAGTTCATTCATTAACCGAGTCACGGTTTCTTTAATTCTTCGTCGAACTTGTGTTAAGCAAGGATACATGCTGCCTGTAGTATCAAAACTGAAAACAACTTCTATGCTGCTCATAATCAAAGCCTCGTTTTTGTGTTTATTTGAACTTTGTCAGTGAGAAATTTATTAGCGCCCTTATTAAGGGGTTGGGGAGATTAATTCTTAAATATTATTGTTTATATTTACAAATTGTGAAAGCATACTTTGGCACCTTCCTGTTTTATTAGTAATAAAGTACTGTTACAGTAAAAAAAGCAAGAGTTAATTATTACTTAGCATAAAAAGGAAGTTGAATAATAAACTCTGTACCTTTACCAGGTGAGGAAATACATTCAAGGGTGCCAGCATGTTTTTCGGTAATGATTTGATAACTAATTGAAAGACCTAGACCGGTACCTTTACCTTCGGGTTTTGTGGTATAAAAAGCTTGGAATATTTGGTCGCTTACTGATAAATCCATGCCTTTGCCGTTGTCTCCAATTTGAATTGTGACGTTTTCTTTATCAGCAGTGGTACATATACAGATTAGGGGAACTAACATTACATTTTCAGGAGTTAAATGCCTACCTTTATCACCCTCCCAGTCTCTATCTGGAACACTTTCGTCGATAGCATCAATAGCGTTAGCGATTAAATTCATAAACACTTGGTTAAGTTGTCCTGGGTAACATTCAATTAAAGGTAAATTCCCGTATTCTTTAACAACGTGAATAGCTGGGCGAAATGTTTGTGGTTTAAGACGGTGCTGAAGTATCATTAATGTGGTTTCGATACCTTCGTGGATGTCTACAGCTTTTTTCTCTTTCCCATCTGCACGAGAGTAGGTACGCATTGACTGCATAATACCGCGAATTCTGTCACTTCCTAATTTCATTGATGAAATTAATTTTGGTAAGTCTTCAGAAATATGGTCTAAATCTACTGACTCAATTATTCCTTCAATTTCATCACCTGGTTCAGGAAACTTTTCTCGATACAGTTTAAGTAAATTTATTAAGTCGTTTACGTATTGGTTCGCATGATATAAGTTAGTTGAAATAAAACCAATTGGGTTGTTGACTTCATGAGCAACCCCTGCAACCATTTGTCCTAATGATGATATTTTCTCGGTTTGTACTAGTTGTAACTGGATTTGTTGAAGTTCTTCTAGCGCTTCCGATAGTTTAGCAGTTCTTTCTGCTACTCGTTCCTCTAATTTCTGTTTTTGGTGGTCTAGCTCTAAATTTAAACGTCGTAGCTTTAATTGTACATTAATACGTGCTATTACTTCTTCTTGCTGAAACGGTTTAGTTATATAGTCAACTGCTCCCATTTGAAAACCTTTGACTTTTTCTAATGTGTCAGATAAAGCTGTCATAAAGATGATAGGGATATCTTTGGTGATTGGGTTTGATTGCAGTTTGCGACAAGCTTCATAACCGTCTAGTTTTGGCATCATAATATCGAGCAATATTAAATCTGGTGGATTATTTTGTGCTTGCTCGATACCAGAAAAACCATCCATTTCCACTAATACTTCATATCCAGCATCTGATAATGTCGTATATAGAACTTCTAAATTAGTTGGACTATCGTCGATTACTAAGATAGTTTCCACTCGTCTAATATTTGGATTTTGTTCGGAATTATTGCTTTCCATTTTTTTGATGTATAAATATTTTTTTATATATAATATAACTCTTGTTTTTAGTTTCGTATGTATTCTTGTATGAAGTTTCTAATTTTTTGTATGTTAAGATTCTTAGCATACTTATTAAGTTGCCTTACAAAGATGTGATATTTTTCATCCATTCTGGCGATTTTTTCCAATTCTTGTTTTATGCCTTTGATTTGTCCTTTACGAGCGTATTCAAGTAACAATGTTAAATCTGAAACTGGCGGTATTACCATTGCGCTGGTGAATACTGTTACAGCTTCACTTGATGATTCAATAGGAGGCACCGCATAAGTCCAATTAATTTTAAGATGTTTGGTTAACATGTTATATAGTTCCTCTGGTTGTATTGGTCGAGTTAAAAACCCATCGGCGGCTGATAATAAAGTTTTTTGACGGTCAATTTCATACACATTTGGTGATGCAATAATAATAACAGTATCTTGAAAAAGTTCAGATTGACGCATTTGAGCAAGCATTTCCCACCCGTTCATAATTGGCATAGTAATGTCAGATATAATCATGTCAGGGTGATGTTGCTTTGCTCTATCTATTCCCTCCTTACCATTACTAGCTTCGATCACTGCAAAACCAAGCGGTTCGAGTAAACTAATAAATAATGAGCGGTTTTCCCAAGAATCATCGACAATTAATATCTTTTTCTCTGAGTCTGAATAACCAATAATTTTACCCCGACTGGTGATAGTACTACTTTCCGTCCAGTCTTCAGCTAATCGGGATTCAACCTCAAATTCAAATAAAGTCCCAACTCCTACTTGACTTTTGACTTGAATATTACTGCCCATCATTTCTACTATTTTTTGACTTATCGTCAATCCTAAACCATTCCCTTCGTTAGGTCTATCATTATCAACCACTTGCTCAAAAGGAGAAAATATCATTTCTATTTGATTAGTGTTCATTCCAACACCCGTATCCACAACAGCAAAGTTAAGTTTTACATAATTAGGTTTACTTTCAGCAAACTTAACTTGTAGTTTTACGCATCCTGTATCAGTAAATTTGATAGCGTTAGTAAGTAAATTGATTAATACCTGTCGTAACCTTTTTTTGTCTATACTAATTCCTGCTGGTAAGTTGTTTGGTGACTCATAAACAAAATCAATACCTTTTTGTTCAGCTTTAATTCGACAAATTTCGACAATTCCTTGAAGAAACGAAGGTAAATGAATATCTACGAGTTGTAGTTCAATTTTGCGTGCTTCCATTTTCGATAAATCTAATATGTCATTGATTAAATTCAGCAAATGAAATCCACATTCATATATAGTTTTAATTCCATGTTTTTGTTCCTCTGTTAAGTTTTGAGAATTTGCTAAAATTTGGGCATAACCAAGAATACCATTGAGCGGTGTTCTTAATTCATGACTCATTGAAGCCAAAAATTTACTTTTAGCTTGATTTGCTCCATCTAAACTTGCTTCTGTCTTTTTTTGTTCTTCGACAACTGTTTGGAGTTTATTTAGCAGTTCGTTGATACAATTAGCAAGTTGTGATGTATCATTATCTTGAGTAACAGATATTTTATAGTCAAAATTAGATTTAGTTTTTGCTTGACTACTCGCTTGCTTAGTAACTTTAATAATGTTTGTGATTGGACTTGCAATTTCATAACTTAGATAGCGTATAAATAAATATGACAGCACAATTGCGATATTAATACTAATAATAATTATGATTATCCGGATTAATTGCGTGCGACTTAAGTCATTTTCAGCTATTTCTTCTTGTTGATCCGTTATTTCAATTACACTGCCTAGTTGATGTACAAATTCTTGTGCTTCTTCTGTATCACTACTACTGTATAAATTAGCAAATGACTCTTTAACTCGAAACCTCTGTTTTTCTAGTAATCGATTTTCAGTTTTATTTAAAAGATTCTCTAAATCTTGAAGATAATCTAAGTAATTATTTTTATATTTTGCAAATAAATTTTTTAAAATTTGATTTGATGATTTATGAGATTTCTGATTTAATTTTGTAAATAATTGTTTACTTTGTGTGATTCGCGTTAGTGCTGTTGCCTTTGCTTGTTTAAAATTTTTTGGTTTTTGAAGTGAGGATGGAAAACTTGTTATAGTTAATAAGCTTAGTGTATCCGCACGCAAATCACCTAACAGTTTACGCTCACGTCGTACTCGAATACGATATTCATTGGCTTGTGCTTGAAAATAATCAGCAATTATAATAGGAAATAAACCAGCAAACATTACTATTAATAATGCAATAATATACCCAAACAAAATTTGTCTTTGAATGGTCAATTGATTTTTATTCACAAATTTTAATAGCCATTGAAGTACCATAACTCCTGGCATTTGTAATTTAGAAGTTTGATTTGAGTTTTCATTCTTATGGTGATTCATAATTGGCAAGAATTTAGCTAAGTAATATAACGTAGTCAGATGTAACGCATAAATTAATTATTAAGTAATAAAACGGTTGGCAATTTGCATAAAGAGTTTCTAAATCATCTTTACGCGCTAAGTGGTATAAGATTTGTATCTCCTAGTTAATTGTTCCCAAATTTACAGTAATAATTCACACTGTGGTAACTTTGTTGCCAAATGGTATTATTATTGTGAGGGGGATACAATGTAATGACTAGTTATGATTTGCTGCTGCGTCAAGCTAAACTAGTAACGGCGCCGGATAATTCAAGTGTTGATATTGGTATATTGGATGGAAAGATTGTAGAGATTGCATCTGCGATTAGTGGGGATGCGTCGATGGAACTAAATATAAATGGTAAGTTGGTTTCGCCACCTTTTGTTGAGTCACATATTCATTTAGACTCGGCATTAACTGCTGGTACACCTCGCTGGAATCAAAGCGGTACACTATTTGAAGGTATTCAAATTTGGAGTGAGCGCAAACAAAATTTGTCGTTAGAAGACATTAAAACTCGCGCTATCGAAACTCTCAAGCAACAAGCTGAATATGGAATTTTGTTTGTAAGGACACACGCTGATGTTAGTGAACCTTCTTTAATTGCACTACAAGGTTTACTCGAAGCGCGCGATACTGTTAAAGATTGGATAACAGTCCAAGTCGTAGCCTTTCCTCAAGATGGTATTTATTCTCATCCTCAAAATGAAGCGCTACTAGAAAAAGCTTTACAAATGGGCGCCGATGTAGTTGGAGGAATACCGCATTATGAACTTACCCGTGATTGGGGTGTAAAATCAGTTGAGCGAATTTTTGAATTAGCAGAACAATACGACCGTTTAATAGATATTCATTGTGACGAAGTAGACGACGAACAGTCACGCTTTCTCGAAGTAGTAGCAGCTTGTGCAGCACGTACAGGAACCGGAAAGCGTGTCACCGCCAGTCATACAACTGCTTTCGGCTCATATAATAACGCCTATGCATTTAAATTAATGGGATTTTTGCAACGCGCACAAATCAACTTTATTGCAAATCCACTCATCAACATTACTTTACAAGGACGTGCTGATACATATCCTAAACGTCGGGGTGTTACGCGCGTTAAAGAACTTTGGCAAAACGGCTTAAATGTCAGCTTTGGACACGACTGTATCCAAGACCCTTGGTATAGCTTAGGTACAGGTAATATGCTCGATGTTGCCCATATGGGTGTTCACGTATGTCAAATGACCGGAATACCTGAAATTAACGCTTGTTATGAAATGGTGACAACAAACGGCGCCAAAACATTGCACGTCGAAGATATATATGGTGTAGAAGTAGGCAAACCCGCATCGCTAATTGTACTAGATACAGATAGCTATTATGATGCAGTCAGGCGCCGGAGCAAACCACGCTACGTTATTTCTCAAGGTAAATTACTCAACCAAACGGCGCCTGAAGTTACTAAATGGTTATAAAATTCCAAAATTAATCACGGCTCTCAAATCTCTCTTCCTCTCTTCCTCTCTTCTCTGTGCCCTCTGCGCCTACTAAGGTAAAAATAATTATATAGCATTCCTAATTGATTTGTAAAAAATGATGCTTATGTAACGAACCGCAAAGGACGCAAAGGGCGCAAAGGAAGGAAAGAAACAAGAGAAATATTTTACAAGCGATTTAGGATTGCTATATGTAGTTTGTTTATCATACTATCAAACTTAAAAATATTTAAGATGCTACCCTGCGGGAAAACTGCGTTAACGTGCCTCAGCATGACATGGGTCGGCATTTTATTTGTTTGCGCTTTATTTAGTAGCGTCATATAAGCGGGTGAGGGGAATCGAACCCCTATCATTAGCTTGGAAGGCTAAGGTTTTACCACTAAACTACACCCGCAGGTTTATGAATTTTATTCAACTTTCAAAATATAACATGGCTTGGATTGAAAAGCAAGTATTTAACTAGGATTTTTATTTTCAGGCGCCGCTGGCTGTATTGTAATATGTCTAAACAATTGACCAGCTGAGGGAATCCCATCAATATCTCTACCTGGTGAAATTCTGATATTTTCCTTGTTCAGCTTGAAGTATTCGTCTACATATCTTTGACACAAGTCTCCTGTTCCAGGTACATCGCTCGACGCTTTAATACCTGGAAAACCTTCTCTAGGACTGAAAATATTACCACTGGCATCGATAGATAACAGAACACCACATTTTATCGGTTGTGTTACCAGTTTTTTGTCTTGTTCGTTAAGTACGGGTAATTTTTTCGGAGTATTTGTTGTTTCTTGAAGTTTAGGGTTTACTACAAGTCTTGTAGTTCCTGCGTTAAGTCCCTTTTGTGCTTCTTCATCTACAGGCAACAAGTTTACCAGTATAAATCCTCCTTGAACAGAAGTACTATCTGCTGTTGTAGTCGGTTTTTGTGTGGGTCTGGGTTTTACCGTGGGTCTGGGTGCTGCTGCTTCAGTTGGTGTTGTTATTGGTGTGGGTCTAGAAAATGGTGTATCTGGATTTCCAGATATTTCTACAGGTGCAGTATTTACAGGTAGTTTTGCCTGATTTCTTGCAACATCTTCTGTTCGCCGTTGTGCGTCAATTTGTTGTTGGGCAAGTTTTTGTAAACGCTGTTGTTCTGCTAGCTCTTGTTGACGTTGTTGTTGGACAAGTTTATCAAAGCGTAGTTGTTCTGCTAATTCTTGTTGACGTTGTTGTTGGGCAAGTTTTTGTAGGCGCCGTTGTTCTGCAAGTTCTTGTTGACGTTGTTGTTGGACAAGTTTATCAAAGCGCCGTTGTTCTGCTAGCTCTTGTTGACGTTGTTGTTGGACAAGTTTATCAAAGCGCCTTTGTTCTGCTAGCTCTTGTTGACGTTGTTGTTCTGCAAGTCTTTGCAGGCGCCTAATTTCCGCAATATTTGGTTTTTTTGGCTCAGTTTTAACAGGTTTTTTGGGTATTATTGAGACTTTTGGCTCTAATTTTGGTTTGATGGGTGGTAGAGAACGCTGTTTTTGAACTAATGGTGATTTGTTAACAGGCTTTTTGACAGGTATTCTGTCGGTAAATGCAATTGTACCAGGTTGAGATGTTCGGTTTTGAGGTGGTTGAGCAGGAATTGGTTGAGTTTTAATTTCAGGTTTAACTTGAATCGGTTTTGGTTGTAGTTTGGGTTGTACTTTCGGTTTTTGCGCGATTATTCTAGGTTTCGCTTTGGCTTTAATTGTGGGCACAACCTCTACTATCTTAATTGGTGTCGCTGCATTTGACCTACGACCCACTATATTTAATTTGGATGTAAACATTAACCAAAGTACTAGTGAGTGTAACACGACAGAACCAATCACAATGGCTATCCACAAACCTGGTGGGTCAATGTGGCGCCTACGAATTGTGATTGGCATTGGGGTTTTATCGGCTACCGATTCTGGCATTATATAAAATAAAGGTTTTAACTAATATTGATAATAACCATTTGCCATTTTAGCGATTTGCTACGACTTCTGGTGTCACAACAAAAGTTAAAACTGTCTCATCAACTCCTTTTAACTCTAATGAACTACCTTTAATTATTTCTTCGTCCTGTAAATAATCTGCTACTGCTGCCGAAGCAAGTATTGTACCTGGCTTTGCGGCTTGTTGTAACCGCGCGGCAATGTTAACCGAAGGTCCAATTGCTGTATAGTCTGCACGTTCGGAACTTCCAAACATTCCGACTACAGCAGTTCCTTGATGGATACCACACCTAAATTGAACTTCGCTTCGCCCATCAGTATCAAAAATTCCCTGCTGGCGCCAACGTTCGTTCAATTTGTCAAGAGAACGTAACATTGCTCTTGCTGTGTTTATCGACCGTCGTACTTGCTCGTTAGGCGTCAATTCTTCAGGCGCCCCAAATAAGGCTAAAATTGCATCTCCCATGAATTTATCAACGGTACCCCCATTATCAAACACGACTCGCGTCATTGCTTCGAGATACTCGTTGAGCAATTCGGCAACTTTGCGTGACCTGAGTGTATTAGATAACTGCGTAAATCCAACTATGTCGCTAAACAGTACCGTAATTAGTCTTGGTTCAGGACGTAAATCTAGTACTAAATCACCTGCTGCGGCTTTTTGCACCAATGCTGGTGGTAAAAATCTTTGCAATACAGATTCTGTTAAATACGTATTTAACTCTAAAACCCGACGCTCATTTTCTTTCAATGCTACGAGATTTCGTACTTCGGCAAGTAACTCACGGTCATTAAAAGGTTTTGCTAAATACGCATCGGCGCCTAATTCAGTACCTGCAATACGAGTTTCTTCATCGATTTTCGCGGTTAAAAGAATTACTGGTGTTCCTTTTAACATTGAATCACCGCGAATCATACCTATCATTTCTAACCCTGTCACCAAAGGCATCATTAAATCGGTGACAATCAAACTAGGTTGAATTTTTTGAGCATTTTTAAAACCTTCGGCACCATTACGTGCAGTATGTACTGTATACCCCGAAGCTCGAAGAATACCTGAAACATAGCCACGTAAATCAGGATTATCGTCAACTACAAGAATTGTATGTCCCGTTAAAGGAATTTCAGTAGCTCCAGAAAATTCATAGGCGCCAGTTGGGGTTTCGTCAACATCCATAAGTTCTAAGTCTGCAAGTTCCACCGAAGCACGGTTAATGTTTAACTCGGCAGGTGCATCAACAACACGGTCAGCAGGTAAATGCTCTGTTCCAGCTAGTAAAGAAATAGTAAAAGTTGTCCCCTCTCCATAAACAGAGTTAACTGTTACCTCACCACCGTGAAGTTCCACTAATTCTTTAACCAAAGCCAAACCTAAACCGCTACCTTCATAGGAACGGTTTTCTGAACCTTCAGCTTGACGGAAGCGTTCAAATAAGTGTGGAAGTTGTTCTGTGACAATTCCGATACCAGTATCCCTAACTTGTAAAATGCAGTTTTGTTTATTTGAAACAAGTGAGACTGAAATGATGCCACCATGTGGTGTAAACTTCATGGCATTCGACAGCAGGTTATAAAGCACCTTGTCGAATTTCTCCATATCTAAATACACTGTTGGACATTGAACTAAGTTGCTAATTAGCTGTAATCCCTTTTTCTCACAGTAAGTACGGAAGGACTCGACGATTTGACTAGTAAATTCTACCAAGTCGCATTTGCGAAAAGTCGGTTGCATCCTACCTGCATCAAGACGCTGTAAATCGAGTAGTTGGTTAACTAATCGTAATAAGCGGCGCGAATTACGTAGAGCAATAATACTTTGAGCGTAAGATAATCCTTCTTTAGCAGCAACTGCTGATTCGAGAGGTCCTTGAATCAACGTAATGGGTGTCCGAAACTCGTGTGAGATATTTTGGAAAAATTCTGTTTTTTGTTTATCTAATTCTAATAACCGTTCGGCTTGTTCGCGCGTCTTTTGATATAAACGTGACTGTTGTACCGCAATTGCTGCTTGTGCTGCTACCGAAGATGCCAGTTCAATTTCGCTTGGGAGCCATTTGCGCGCTCTGTTGTCTTCTCGTAGCGTTATGCTGCCGATACTTTTTCCATCTGCCAGTAATGGTACAACTATCAGCGAACGCGAACGACCCCGCAACGGCAATTCAAACCCGCTTAACTCAGGTGGGCAATTATTCATATCTGTTACTACAACTGGTTCGAGTGTTCGTAACATGTGTTGTAGTATCGGATTTTCTTTTATTGGCGCCGAAGACTGAGGTAGTTCATATAATGATACTAATGATACGTCGTTTTGTATAGTGTCATCTGAATTTACTTCATTGCTTTCGTATAAACCAACACAGTGAACATACTCATCTTCCTCAGTCCACAGCGACAATACGCAGCCATTGACTTGTAAAGCTTGTCCAAGTTGTTGAGTAATAGCAGCAAAAATATCTTGTTGATTAAGGCTAGAACGAATTGCACTAGTAATTGTATTAATTAATGCTTCTCTTTTCGCTAATGCTCGTACTTGTTCGTAGGCATAAGCTTGTGATAGTGCTAAAGCGGCTTGGTCTGCCACCATTACTACCAATTTGACTTCATCTTCGCTCCACATTCGACTTTCGCCGCATTGATGTAAAGCTAAAACAGCCATTAATTCTTGTCGGAGAATTAGTGGTACTACTAAGCTGGAACTAATATTTGAGACACTAAATGCCTCGGCACGGCTTGAAGTAGTTGCTTGACTTTGGATACGCTCATCGCTGTTCACGTCATTAATGACTTGCACCTCGCGCGTTTCCCAAACAGTCTCACGTAACAGAGATATATTGTTATCCTCGTTCGGATGGTCAGCGTTAAAAGGCGCCTTTTGGTAGATAAAGCTTTCGTCTGCTAGCTGTCCATTTAAAAAAGGACGCAATAAACAAACGTCAACTTCCAACATGTGACCAACAGTATCGACAATTGTTTGTAAAATTTGCCGATAATCAAGGGCACTGCGAATTGTATTTGTAACCGTATTAAGTAGCGACTCTTGACGCAGCGTTCGCGTTAATTCGCGCGTGCGAGCTTTGAGAACATTGTGAGTGTCCAAAGCTTGACGTACCACTGCCTTTAGCTCTTCTGCTTCCCACGGTTTTGTAACATATTTAAATACTTTACCAGCATTAATAGCCTCTACCAAGTCTTCGACATCGGTATAGCCAGTTAAAATAATCCGAATAATATCGGGATATTGTGTAGCTGTCAGACTTAAAAATTCTGTCCCGCTCATCATTGGCATTCGTTGGTCAGAGATGATAACTGATATATCTCCTTCAATAGCCAACAATTCGAGCGCGTCAGGCCCTGAATTTGCTTTCATCACCTTGTATTCGCGATAGAAGGTGCGATAAAGCAAGTCAAGATTGTCGGGTTCGTCGTCAACGACTAAAATTTTTGGCTTACTGTTTACTTGGGATTTCATGCACCGCTAACCTTACGCAAGGGTATTTGGATAATGAACTTACTGCTACTGTAATGGGACTTAGAGAAGTTAAGGGTATCGCAGAGCAAAACGACTAATTCGTCAATATATTTACATGACTGCATTTGAAGAAAGCACGTGTTCACGTTTATTTACCCCAGAAAGCCGTCGAAGTTATAGACTCGTAGCGGTGTACACGTATATAGCTCAGAACCTGTGTTACCCCTATATATAACGCCTGCCAATTAATTTACCTCCACATAAATAAAAGTTCAACCGGACGTACAGCAGTGAAGACTATTCGTCTGACCAAACGCTATATCCCGCATATTAAGTTTTCCCGCTATAGCCTCAAGACTAACATTTACCCACTAATTTTATTTATCTAAACATCTCTAAGTAAAAAATCTTACAATTATAGCGGATGCAATCAAGTATATTATTAGACAATAGTCTTTACCAATTTAGCAACTACTCGCGCGCTTTGGGCAATTCAAGAAACCTGTTTTGTTAAAGAAACCAGGTTTCTGGCTTATTTTGACGTAATATTGTGAGGAGGGGCAAACAATAAAATTCGTGCCTGGTTATAATTATTGTTTAGCTTCTCAACAGTTGATGCTCCTTGCCAGTTTTGTAAAATCATCACCTAACTAACTTTGACACCCTGGTTTTCAGACTCATCTCACAAACGACCCGATACCTCTATGAATGCTGACTCTTGGGGGCGCCAGTTCCAAGTACGCGCCGCGTATGCAGACGATTTGAATGATGTTGCTCAAATCATTACTGAGAGTTTTCATTCACCCAGTGCCTTTTGGGGATGGACTTTGCCCCTGTTACGCTTGGGTATTTACGAAGATTTAAGACACCGTTTGGCATCATCTGCACCACATCAGCTTTGTTTAGTGGCAGTTGATATAGCAAATACCAACAATACCAAGGCTGGAACCGTCGAATTAGGTGTGCGTTACAATGATGCTTGGGGACAGAAAAGTAAAAGCTTTGTTTATTTATCCAATTTAGCGGTACATCCAAATTACCGTCGCCAAGGTGTTGGCTCTAGTTTGCTTGCAAATTCCGAAAAGCTTGCTCTTAGATGGGGGTTTCAAGATATATATCTCCACGTCTTGGAAACTAACCATACTGCGCGGCAACTTTACTTTAAGCTTGGATATCGTGTACATAAAGTCGAAACAGGTTGGAATCTATTCTTCTTCAAACGGGCGCCGCAAATTCTCTTGCATAAGCGCTTGAGTTAGCATAGTCATACGATAAATATTAAATTAATATTAAATTTTATTTGTAGAAGATATCACACCTCATCTATAGATATATGTAGATATGTATTTTTTAACTTATAAAGTCAGTATTATGTCTGAGCAACAATGAAATATTGTTAAGTATGATTAATTTAGCACGTCATCAGGGGTTGGATAGCACATACTTATCTATCTAAGGTCGTAGAGAACCTTGAAAACAACGTCAAAATTATCACGATGGGTATTGGTGTCATGTAATACTGATGTTTCGTTGAAATTGCTAGTTACAGTTGATGCGACAATTTGAGCATGTCCAAGTATAAAAGTTTTTATTAATCTTGATATGCTTTATCTTTACTTTACACAATTGCACAATTCCTATGAAGACACATTGAATTTTTTACCGTTGAAAATCAATCTTGGTTCTGTTAAAAATCTACCCTGGCTCTGGTATCGTAATCCTTCTTAAAGGAGATGTAATTTATAACTAAATAGTAAACCAGGACTGGATTTCATCAAATATCCGTATTGTCATCAGTAAAATTACGTGAAAAAAAATTGCAATTTCTCACAGTAACTTTGTAATCTAGATATTCAACTTTATAAAAACTTTAAGGAAAAACCCTTATGTCTCAAGACAAAAGTAATCAAATCTCATAGAATAAGATTATTCAACTGTTTAAAAAGTTTGATTAATTCTGATTCGACTTGAATAAATTAGGAAAATATTGATAATAATAAAAACTCAGCTTCATATATAGCTTCGAGTTGTAATAAAAGTTCACGCTCTTTGCCGATTACATAAACATTAAAAAACATCGATAGCCAAAAATAAAGCTATCAGGCTACTATGGTATCAACTTATTATCCTGACACCAGTTTTCTCGAATATCTTGTAACACCAGACGGTTGTGAGCAATTTTATGGTTCGGACATTCTGGCAATGTTACACAGCGGAAAGGTTTTGACGGTAAATAGCAAAAGACGGAATGGTTTAATATTGTTCAAACGTTATCACGCTGAATTTGCCGGACCTGGCGCCGCCGTTGGTGGTGACTATGACCGCGATTGTCTCGGTGCCCTAGCGATTGGTAATCTTTCTTTACTAAGCCCTGAAACCCATGAAGAACGCCAAAAAGCTTATCTGATTAGGCGCCAGTGGATTCGACTAATCAGGCAAATTACAGAGTCTTCATTAGCTTCTAAACGAGTAATAAAGATTCTCGACCAATTTGAACAATATTTTCCATCAGAAATGGTATCTCAACTACCAGATGAAGCATTTGCACTATTAGTAGGCGTATTACCACAGACAGTAGCAAACGTGCGTCATTCTGTTAATGATAATGATATAGAAGATAAATACGACTATTAAGATTATTTAATATAAAATCATAAAATAATAAATAATTCTAAAGACTTATCTACCCAAACTTAGATTTCAAATTCATCTAAAACACTTTTCATCCTCATCAAAGTATTAGCATTTTCTACAGGAGTTCCAATAGTAATTCGTAAACCCCCCCCAGTTTGACGTACTAGAGTGCCCCGAACAAGCAATTGCTTAGTTAAACTCGTTAATAAATCATCAATTTTGACCGTATTGCTTATTTTTGTCCGTAAATAAATAAAATTTGCTGCGCTATCCCACACTTTCAGTTGCGTGAATTGTTTTAAACCAAATTGTAGTTTTTTTCGCTCGCTAATCGTTTCAGGTATTGTATTAAGTAGTAAGTCTCGATTTTGAATTGCGAGTAGTGCAGCCGCGATAGAGAAACTAGGAAGATTATAAGGTAAACGGACTTTTTCGAGAACGGATATCAATTCCGGATGAGCAATACAATATCCCACACGCATCGCAGCAAGTCGAAAAGCTTTAGAAAACGTCCGCATCACTACCCAGTTGGAGTGTGAGTGTAATTCCGACACTAAGGTATTCTGACTAAACTCAAAATAAGCTTCGTCAATAACTATTAAGATATTAGGTGATATACTTTTAATCCAAGATAATTCGTTTTCACTTAATGCGTTTGCAGTGGGAGAATTAGGGTGAACGACAAAAATAGCCCGAATTGGTGGATTTTGGTCACTTTGGAGTGCAACTGTAGCCGCATCTAAATCAATTTCAAAAGTTTCCTTATTTCTACCAACTGTTACAACATTAATTCCCAACGTTTGCGCTAAAATACCATACATCGAAAACGTTGGATTTGCAACTAATATTGAGCCGTTACCACCAACGCAGCTAGCAATTAACAGTGAACGTATCAATTCATCTGAACCATTTCCGACAGATATATTAGATGCTGTAATAAATGGCGCCGTAGCAGTTTCATTAACATATTCGGCAATTGCCCGCTTCAGTTCTTCGTGTCCCCCATCTGGGTAACGATTTGTTTCAATGACTTGTTCATAAGTCCAAGCGAGTTTTTGCTTCAACTCTACTGGCAAATCGTAAGGACTTTCATTAGTATCAAGTCTATCGAACACAGTTGCAACTGGTTCGGAGCTATTACTTCCAGGATGTGGTTTGTAAGCACTGAACTGCGCGAGGTCTTGACGAATATAAGGAAGCATAGAAAATTTTTTGAAATTTTGCCCAATTGAATTTGCAATTATACATGTTTACTGCAATTGACAAAACCGTGAAATTGCTTCCTTTATATTATCGACTACATCATACATTACGTGGTCGCTATCTAGTTCCACCAATTCAACTGTATGACGTTTACGTGCAAAGTCGCGACTAGCTTGAATTGGGATAACTTCATCATTAATACCATGCAATATCAAAGTCGGTATGGGGCGCCGTAATTTATCTTCTTGATACAGTGCCGCATCTGTAATGAAATCGTAATGTAAAGGTAACTCGCGCATTTCGCCATAATGGTAGACCATCATATATTTAGTTTGGCGCCAACGTTGAAGCTTTTCTTCACCAAGTTTGGGTATCCAATGCGATAAAAAGCCAAAAGCAGGTGCGAGTAAAACTAAACGCTGGACAAAAATATGATTCTCTGCTAATAATGCTGCGGTTAAACCTCCTAAGCTTGAGCCAATAAGCGTTACAGGTGTAGAGTCTCTAGGAAATTCTTTCTCAACTTGTTTGAGTTGACGTGTAATAGTTAAGTGCGAAAAATCCCCGTTATTTAAATCAGGTATTCTGATATTTACATGTAAATTCGCAAGATATGACTGAATATCGCGCGCTTTAGCTGAATTTGGGCTAGATGCAAACCCGTGCAGGTAGATATATTGCATAACGAAAATGGTGGGCAATACCCACCATACAAATTATCTCATTGTGACAAATTCTTCTGCGGCTGATGGGTGAATACCAACAGTCGCGTCGAAGTCTTTTTTCGTGGCGCCCATTTTGACTGCGATAGCTATACCTTGGATAATTTCGGCAGCATCGTCACCTACCATATGCGCGCCTAATACTTTATCGGTATTACTATCTACAATTAACTTCATCATTGTACGTTCGTCGGCTCCTGGTAGGGTGTAGTACATGGGGCGGAAACTAGTTTTGAAGATTTTGACGTTATCTCCGTATTTACCTCTAGCTTGTTCTTCGGTTAATCCCACAGTTGCCGCTTCGGGTGTGGAGAATACGGCAGTAGCGACATCTTCATGACTAAATACACGACGGTTATTACCGAATTCACTGTCAGCAAAAGCACGTCCTTCACCAATAGCTACTGGAGTTAGGTTAATTCTATCCGTAACATCACCGACAGCGTAAATGTTTTCTTGGGAAGTTTGGCTATATTCATTAACGGCGATAGCGTTCATTGTGCTATAACCTGGTCCCTCAATTGAACCTTGTACTAAATTAACTCCAGCATTTTCTAAACCTAATCCTTCAACGTTAGGCGCCCGTCCCGCAGCAATTAAAAATACATCGGCATTTATTGGTGCCAAATTTTCATCAGATAAAGTTAACTTCAAACCGTCGCCATCTTTCTCAACCTGTTTGACAATATTATTGCGAATCAAATTAATACCGTGATTCTTCATCCCGGATTCAATATTGTCGCGAACATCTTCGTCAAACCCTTTGAGAATTTTCTGTCCACGTGTGATTTGTGTGACTTCACATCCTAAACCCCGCATAATACAAGCAAACTCAGTGCCAATATAACCAGCACCGATAATTGCTATATGCTTGGGTTTTTCCTTAAGGTGGAATATTTCGTTCGATGTAATGCCGTATTCAGCAAAACCGGGCATATCTGGTTTAACAGGGCGCCCACCGACAGCAATTAGAATTTTATCAGCAGTGTATTTTTTATCGCCAACTTCAACGGTATGAGGGTCTAAGATTTTGCCTTTACCCGAAATTAATTCTACTCCTGCTTTTTCTAAGAAGCTAATATGTAATTGTGACAGGCGCCGAACTTCTTTATCAATAGATGTAATAAAGTGTTCCCAGTCTAACGAGGTGTCACCAACTTTCCAACCATAACCTTGTGCTTCTTTGAATATCGCAGGGAAATGCGAAGCGTAAACCATCAACTTTTTTGGTACACAACCGCGAATTACACATGTACCACCAACTAAGTCATTTTCGGCGATTGCCACTTTTGCTCCGTAGCTTGCCGCGCGCTTGGAAGCTGCTAAACCACCCGAACCGGCGCCAATAACGAACAAATCATAATCGTATGCCATATTACAACTTCCTGGGCTACACAAAACTTAAGAACGTATTTTATCTATATATATGTTAAACAAGTTCGATTGAATCAATACACAGGCAAGGATGCCTGTGTCACAAGAATATATCAAAGGGTCATCAATTCCTCAGCTGTTGTAGGGTGAATACCAATTGTTTCTACTAAATCTTGCTTGGTAATACCCTTTCTAATTGCGACACCCAAACTGTGAATGATATCTGCTGCATGTTCCCCTACCATGTGGGCGCCTAAAACTTGTTGATTTTCTGCTTGAACTATAATCTTTATCAGCGTTTTCTCGTCGCTACCACCAAATTGTTCACGTAACGATTTAAACTCGGTTTTAAAAGATTCTACAGAGTCATCACCAAATTTTTCGCGTGCTTGTTGTTCCGTCATTCCATAGCTTGCACCTTCGGGACGAGAGAACACCGCAGTTGGTACTTCGTTGTAATTTACTGTTTTGGGTGTTTTGCCGAATACTGTTTTAGCAAATGCTTCACCTTCTGCCTTCGCAACAGGTGTTAATTGTAAGCGACCCGAACAATCACCAACTGCGTAGATATTATCAATGTTGGTGTTGTTGTACTCATTGACTTTGATGGTGCCTTTTTCAGCTAGCTCAATACCAACTTTTTCTAAGCCTATTTTTTCGATGTTCGGCGTGCGACCCGTGGCGGCTAGAATTGTGTCAGCGGCAACTGTCGCTTGCTTATCACCTTTAATTTTCACAAGCAAGCCATCTTCACAAAGTTTAATTTCTTTTGCAGTGCTGTTGTGAAAAAATCTAATCCCTCGTTTTGTTAAACTTTGTTGAATATGAGCGCGAACATCATCATCAAATCCTGATAATATTAGTTCATCATTGTTAATAACAGTGACTTTGCACCCAAAAGCGTTCATCATGCTGGCAAATTCGATACCGATGTAACCACCGCCGATAACTACAAACCGCTTGGGTAAGTAAGGCAGGTGAAACATTTCGCGCGATGTGATGGCAAATTCAATGCCGGGAATATCTGGTAAGTTGGGGCGCCCGCCAACAGCGATTAAAATTTTATCAGCTGTAATTTTGCGGTTATCTACTTCTAGGGTGTGGTCATCAACAAAGGTTGCATATCCCTTTATTAAATCTACTCCTGCTTTTTGTAGCTGTTTTGCAAACGAGTCGTTAAGATTATCAAGATGTTTGTCTACTAATTTAGTAAACCTTGTCCAGTCAAAGTAATTATCGCATTGGCTCCATCCATACTGGTGTGCCATTTGATTTTGCAGGGCAAAGTCAGCGGCGTAAACAATTAGTTTTTTTGGAATGCAGCCACGGTTAGCACAAGTTCCACCCAAAGCTTCGTTTTCTGCTATACCAACACGGGCGCCGAAGCTTGCAGCTGTTTTGGCTGCTGCTAGTCCTCCTGAACCAGCACCAATTACAAACAAGTCGTAGTCAAAAGTCATGGCTGTAGAGATGATGGCATTATCTACTATCTTTACAAATCTTTACGTTTTTGGCATCTATCTCGAAAGTTGATTCCTAAAAAAAATAAATCTAGCTACAGACATAAAACCGTAGCACAGGTATCTTGTCTGTGCAGTCACGGTATTTATTTTTACCACAGAGACACAGAGTACACAGAGAAGAGTTATTTTTGAGGTTCTGAGATAATTGAGTGAGTAATACCCTTCAGAATTTTAAGAACGTCGTGTAATTCATTATCGGGGTTACGAAGTTCAAAAATCTTGGAGGTTGCATACTGTGGTTGTTCTCCTTGGATGAGTTTTATAAATACAAAACTTCCTCCAGTTGTAATCATGCCAAAAGTATGTTTATCTCGGTAAGGATTTGCTAACATATAAGCTAATATCTGTGCTAAACCTGCTTCTATAGAAAAAGCTGCTTGTTTAGATTCAATCACCATTAACCATAATTGGTCTTTCAATACGAGGACATCCAAAGTTCCCTTGATTATAGTATCTTCATCAAGAGCGGATATTTCGATGGTTTTTTCGGACTTGACGCAGTATGGTGAAAGGTAAAAGTCACCGATAAATAAAAGTGGGTCTAGCACTACCATTTTAACAATATTATCGAGGAAAGGTGGATATCTCAGTAGATTAAAATATCCGGCTTGTACTTTATCTAACTGTTGCTTTTCTGATTCGCTCAGTTCTGGTAAATTATCTTGCAATTCACGAAAAAATTCTTTATCTCTAATTAGTTTAATGCTAAATAAGTTTTCTAATTTTAATAATGTAATATCTCTTGGCTGTATTGTTTTTACCATATGACATTGTTATTCATAAAAGGCTATATACATATTTTAGTATAAATAAGGTGTTTAGGTAAAAAACCACAAAGGCACAAAGGCACAAAGAAAGAAGGAGAGATTTGGTTGTGTGGTTAAATTATGGTGTGGATGGTTCTGGGGTTTTGGTATATGTTGAGGATGTTTGTAGTGGTAAGAGTCGATTGAGGTGTCCTTATTGTGGTGGCGCCTTGACTGCTAAGAAGGGTAAGAAGAAGGAGCATCATTTTGCCCATACTGATGAAACTTGTCGTTCGGTTGCTAATCAGGACTTTCCTGTTTTACCTTTTTACGATTGCTTTAATATTCAGTTATCTGGCAAGGATTTGAAGTTACTTAAGTTGTTGTGGAGTGAGTATGGTTGTAGAGATTATTTGGTGAGTCCTCAGTTGCTTACTCCTGGTTTATTAAAGTCAGGTTTGTTAACTAAGAATGTTTATATGCTTCCTACTGGGTATGAGTTTAATCATTTGGGTAAGATACCTGTTGGCGCCTTAGATTTAGCGTTGTTTAATTCGGTGCAGGAACCTTTAATTCTTAAGAAGCTCTTGAAGTTAGAACTGGCTGTTGAACATGCGAATTTTAAGAAAAGTTATGATTTGTCACATCAACTTATTCATTTACAATTATACCGCGCGCAGTTGAGACGAGTATTATCAAATACGCTGTATTTTTTAGAAATTCGGACTGATAATAAAAAGTTATTTTATAAAGTGGGTGTTACTGGGCGCCAAATTCAAAAGCGTCTCAAAGAAGTAGAGATAGATTTGGTCGCGCATTATAAAACTATTGATATAAAAGTGCTTGGTACGTGGGAAAATCGCGGCAATATTGAAAAGTATTTTAAGCACCGTTATCAAAGCTTTAATTACCCTATTGGCAGTTTAACGGAGTATTATAAATTTAGTAGTGAGAACGTCAAAACAGTAATGCACGATTTGCAACAAATGCAACCGAAACAACTTAATCAAATCGAGTTAGATATATTAGCTGAAGAAAATCATCAAATCAAAGTGCTGGTTAGTCGCTAGATTATACTTACTTCATCTGTATTAATTTCGACAGTAACATTGTTTCCATACTTAATGTCAGGTATGGGAACTGCGATAATTTCTAAAATAGAGGCTTGGTGAAAGTGATTGATTTTAGTTTCTGGATGCGGGTAGTATATGAGCGCATCGTATTTACTACCGTTAAAGATAACTTGACAGCGTGAGAAAGAAAAGTCTTCTGTATCATGTTCAAGTGACCACTTAACATTTCTAAACGTGTATTGTGCTTTATTTAGCTTAAACTCTTTAGGGCTAATGGATATATTTAAAGTACCCAGATAGTAGTTGCTTATATCAAGTCCCAAATCCTTGAAAAAAGGTAACTGCATTTCTAAAGTACCTCTAGGATAAGGACTATTTTTTGATTTCCCAGAAGCGACTTGATATCCAGATGTAACTACACCCTCAACAGGCGCCCAGTTTTGACTCATAATTTGTATAACTTAATCGTAAAGCTGTTTCTTATTATATGCACTCTGACACCAACGCTAAACTAGCCAAACTGCAAAGTCTACGAAAATTAAGTGATTTATGGGACCGTTCGCTTGGTGTTCCTGGAACAAAATTTAAAGTTGGACTAGAGTCACTAGTTGGTTTATTACCAGTAGGTGGAGATTTTATTGGTATTTTGCTATCACTATATATAGTGTTTCAGGCAATTCAATTTAAACTGCCTAAAACAGTATTAGCGAAAATGATATTTAATATAGTTATAGATGGCGCCGTTGGTTCAATACCAATACTAGGAGACATATTTGATACAACCTGGAAAGCAAACACCAAAAATGTAAATTTACTCGAAGCGCATCTACGCTCACCAGTTCAAAGCCGTCAAAAAGATGAATGGTTTATAAATATAGTCATAATTGTTTTAGTCTTAACTCTTATTGGTATAATTTCCTTATTCGCCTTTGCAATATGGTTAGCAGTAGGATTTTTTGGAAACAATCGATAAATATAGGTAGGGTGTGTGGCGCCATAACAAATTAACACTGAAATGAATAATCTTGTAGCGTCACGCACCAAATTATTTTATAACCCACTAAAAATATAAATAAATTATTAAAAAATTTTCATAAACCTTTCATGGCTGTTTAATGCGGTTCGCCGAAACTTCTTTTAGAAACCCGGTTTCTTAGTTTAACTGCATTATCAAGGAGGGATGCGCCATGAGTCCGAGGGATGAGATTATTACAGATACTCAAGCTATCGTTGAAGAAGATATTAGCGATGATGATTACACCTCGACTCAGCGAAAACCCTGGCTTGGAGTATTGCTTGCAGGACTAGTACTCGGCGCCGGTGTTATTGGTTGGCGAGTATTGGCACCAGGAAAAACATCGCAACCTGCAACCGCACAGGCGCCGCAAACTCTACCTCCACGTCCAGTAGAAACCACTACATTAACTACTGGGCAAGGTATACGTACCTACCAGCTATTGGGACAAGTAGAAGCAACACAACAAGCGACTATCCGCGCGCAAACTGACGGAATATTAAAAGAAATTATGGTGCAACCAGGAGATAGAGTTACTCCAGGGATGACTATTGCTGTATTAGATGATGCCGACCAAAGACTAGCACTTTCACAAGCAGAAGCACAGTTAGCACAGCAGCGTAGTAATATGGCACGTTTAGAAGTTGGTACTCGTCCAGAAATTATTGCCCAGCGTCAAGCTGCACTGCGTTCGACACTTGCGCGGGAACAAGAAGCGCGCGACAATTTACAGCGCAATACTAATTTAGTCAGAGAAGGTGCTATTTCTCAACGGTTGTTAGTGGAAGCAAGAGCCGGAGTTGATGATGCACATGGTGCAAGACTTGCTGCGGAAGCTACTTTAAAAGAAGCAAAAGCTGGTGCAACGCGCGAAGAAATGGAGGCACAACGCGCGTTAGTAGGCGCCGCATCTGCCGCAGTTAATCAAGCAAGGTTAGCTTTACAAAGGACTAAAATTACTTCTAATTCTACTGGTATTGTTCAAGAGCGCAAAGTTAGTGTTGGTGATTTAGTTCAAACTGGTGGAGAAATTGCCAGTTTGGTAGCTGGTGATAGGCTTGATGTTTTTTTAGAATTACCTGAAGAGTTAACAGGTAAAATTACACCAGGAACAAGGGTAGAGTTAACGGCGCGCGCTTTACCTAATTGGAAAAGTAATGCCACTATTACAGGTGTTGTACCTACTGCTGATGGCGCCTCACGTCGGCAAAGAGTTCGGGTACAGTTAAATAACCTACCCAGAGGTTTGGTATCTGGAATGGCTGTTACTGGTACTTTACAATCTGCAACAAATCAGCCTAGTTTTGTTGTGTCTCGTGATGTGTTGACTAAGCGTCAAGATAAGTGGTTTGTATATACCGTTGCAGAAGGTAGAGCGAAGCAGCAAGAAGTACAAATGGTCGCTGATATGGGTGAGAAGGTGGCTATTTATCATCCTCAGTTACGTGCAGGTCAAGAAATTGTTTCTCGTGGTGGCAATATGTTAAACGATGGCGCCACTATTCGTGAAGTGGGTAATTAACGAACCGCAAAGGACGCAAAGAACGCAAAGGAAAAGAAGATAATGAAAATTATAGAAACTGCTGTTCGTTGGCGACATGGCACATTTGTTTTATTCTGCCTTCTCGCTGTATTCGGAATATTATCACTATTAAATTTACCTTTGGAACTTCAACCTGGTGGTGATAGACCAGAAATTACTATTAGTACTACTTATCCTGGTGCTGGTCCAACTGAGGTAGAAGATTTAATTACCCGTCCGATTGAAGAACGGATGGAAGAAGTGTTGGGTGTGCAGGAAATTACCAGTACTTCCAGGTCGGGACGCAGCACTATTAATTTAGAATTTAATTGGGGTAGCGATGTTGATGAGCGTTTAGTAGATGTATTAAATCGTTTACAACAAGTTGAAAGTTTACCAGAAGAAGCTGGGGAATCTGCTGTTGAAATTGTTAGTGGCACCAGTTCTCCAATGATGTGGATACCTATGGCGCCAAAGCCAGGATTTAAAAGTGACCCAAATCGTAACCGTGATTTAGCTGAGGAAGTTATTATACCTCGGTTACGTCGTGTGGAAGGAACGGGGCAATTTTTAGTAGTAGGTGGACAGCAGCGTGAAGTGGAAGTGCGTGTTGACCCCAAAGCTTTAGCTGAGAGAAATTTGGCTATTGGTGATGTGGTAAGGGTGCTACGAGAAAATTACCGTGATATCCGAGGCGGTCCATTAATATTGGGTCGTCGTGAATACAGAGTTCGCACGGTAAGCAGGTCGCAAGATATGGAGCAAATAGCTGGTTTTGTCCTGCGACGCGATGCAGGAGGGACGGTATATTTACGCGATGTTGCTCAAATACAAATGGGACGCAAACCCCAAGATAGTGCGCTGCTATTTAATGATAATCCTACTGTGGCAATAGGAGTTATTCGCCGGATTGGCGCCAATGTTCCAGAAGTCGCTAGAGGTGTACGTGCGGCAATTACTGAATTAGAAGCTCAGTTCGACCGCGCGGGTGAAGGCATCAAGTTTATCTATAATTATGACGAGAGTGAGTATATAAATCAGTCGAGAACACTGGTACAAGAGAACTTAATTAGTGGTTCTTTGCTTGCTGTGCTAGTGCTATTACTGTTTTTGGGTTCGATGCGAACTGTTGCAGTTATTGCTTTAACTATTCCGACAACGATGATAACCGTGTTTATTGCGATGGCAATGTTGGGACGCACGCTGAATATTATTAGTTTAGCAGCGCTAGGTTTTACATCGGGGATGGTTGTAGATAATGCAATAGTGGTGGTAGAAAATGTTTTTACCCATATGCAGCAGGGCAAAAACCCAGTTCGTGCAACTATCGACGGGACGAAGGAAGTTGCGGGAGGAGTATTCGGAGCAACTTTAACGAATGTTGCAGTGTTTGCTCCTTTAGTATTAGTTCAAGGAGAAATTGCCCAGCTTTTTACGGATATGGCAGTTGCAATTACTGCTGCTTCATTGCTTTCAATGCTAGCGGCAGTTACACTTGTACCAATGTTATCTGGCTTATTCCTGAACCAAAATGAAGCATTACAGGTTCTGGAAGGAGGTAAATATAGAGGTGGCAATTGGTTTGTTCGGTCGGTCGCAAACACTTCTGCTATTTTTAGAGTTTTTCAAACCAAGTTAGAAAATATTCTTATGGTTACAGTTGCTTGGTCAACTGGAAATGCTAGACTTGGGCGCCGACTATTTGTATTATCGATTCCCATAGGTTTAATGGTAGCGAGTATCTTCCTACTGCCACCTGCTGATTATTTGCCTGAAGGTAATCGTAACTTAGTACTATGGCGTGCAGAACCGATGCCTGGAACAAGTATACCCGAAGCGATTCGCCAATCGGAACCTGTGCGCGCGTACTTGAGAAAGCAACCCGAAGTCGAAAGAGTAATGTATGTAGACCGTCCGGGTGCAATACGTGGTATAGCGGCAATACTCAGACCGGAGTTTGCCACGAGTAACGGTTTAGCAATGATGATAGAACGGATGAGGAAAGCTAGTAATAACTTTGCAGGTTATCGGTTCATGGTGCCAAACCGTATTTCTATATTCCGTGACCCAGGTAAAGAATTTGAAGTAGATATAGTCGGCGCCGATTTAAATCAACTAGGTGAATACGAACGCGATATCATGGGAAAACTGCGCGCGTTATCGGGTGTACGAAACGTTCGTTCTAATTATGTCGGTGGCGCCGCCGAACTGCAAGTAATACCCAACCGCGAACGACTTGCCGAAGTTGGCATAGCAGAAGCAGAAGTTGGTTCAATGGTAGAAGCAGCATTAGGAGGACGTTTAGCATCAGAATTTATCGACGGTAAAGAAGAACTTGATGTCTCCGTTGAACTCAAAGATTTATTCGTGCAAACACCCGAACAACTACGACAGCTTCCTTTGTATAGCAACCGTGGACAAGTTCAACTGAGTGACGTTGCCGAAGTCAAAGAAACAGTGGGGCCTGATGTAATTAATCACGTTGACTTAGAACGGTCGATTACTCTTACAGTTACACTAAACCCCGAAGCACCATTAGGTCGCATAGTTCAAAGCACCCAACAAGATATTCTGGCGCCAATTCAAGCTAAATTACCATCAGGGTATAGAATCGAACTTTCAGGTTCCGCTGATAGACTCGGTGAAACAGTTACACAACTAGCTACAGCCTTTGTATTATCCATATTTATTATCTACCTCTTGCTCGTAGCATTATACCGTTCTTTCTTATACCCAGTAGTCATTATGGCAACCGTACCAATGGGAATGAGCGGCGCCTTACTAAGCTTGGTTATTGCAAACAGCATTCCCGGCGTAACAGTTCCACTCGATATGATTACCGCATTAGGATTTATAATCTTGACTGGGGTAGTTGTAAACACATCAATATTAATAGTAGAACGCGCGTTGCAACTTTTAGAAGAAGGCATGGACTACGACAAAGCAACATACCAAGCCACAAAAGACCGCTTACGCGCAATTTTCATGTCAGCCATTACCAGCGTATTGGGAATGTTACCTCTAGCCGTTGTACCCGGACAAGGCGCCGAACTATATCAAGGACTAGGTATAGTCTTAACAGGAGGATTATTATTCTCAACAATACTCACACCAACAGTCGTACCCGCATTAATGGGACTAATATATGACCTCTCAGGGAAACGCAAAGTTAAAAAGAGTCCGAAAAAACAACTGGCGCCATCCTAGGCAATACCAGAAACCAAAGTAACCATCTTGTGGAACAACCATCTTGTGGAACGGGCATCCCTGCCCGTTTCATATTCAGGGGCGGGCAAGGATGCCCACCCCACAAGAAAATTTTTGGTCACCAACAAAAATTTTCTAGCATTAGCATATGATAGATAAAGAATTTGTTTGTCTCTACGTATTTATGGTCTTGAACTTTGTATCATGCGCGGAAGGGTAGGTGTGGAAAAAAAGGTTTTAACAAAAATAGCTGAATCCAAGTCTCCACAAGCATTTGCTACCTTGAAATATAAAAACCATCCGCGAGCTATATTTTAACTATTTCAAAATTAATCTATTAAACTTCCTTGTTCTTGAAGTATTAATTTTCCGCTTTTGAAAACTTGTAGTCTATTATCTGCTGTGACTCTGTAAAGAAATTGATTGTTGCGGAACTCGTAACCAAGGAAGCGGCTTGGTGTAACCCCATCGGCGCCTTTTGTATGAATTGTTTTGCCAGTCAAACGAATTGATTTACCTGTCTTTAAATTTTTGCCTACATATGTTACATTGTTACAAGTTACGTTTCCTTCGGCACAATTCCTGGTAATTTTGACGCTGAAATTTTTTGTTTTTAATGTTTCTGCATTTGCTACTCCTGCGAACAAACTTGCGCTAATGACAGGTAGTAAAACGAAATATTTTGCGTTATTTTTGAGGTTCAACATATTGTGTAATAATGTATCCTTAAGATTATATTTATAGATACAAATTGGCTAGCTGAATTCCGTAAAATAGCTTTTTTTGACTCGAAGAACTTGTTTCGGCGCCTGCATTTGTCTAAAAATATCAATAGCTAAGTCAAAAGCATCTTTACTAGCTGGTGATTGGAGTCTTTGGTACGTTAGACCTATTTGAAAGTAAGCTACGGCTAAATCACACTTGGCACCGATTTTATCTAATAGTTCTATCGCTTGTGTATGATATGTAAGCGCGAGTTCAAATTCTAATTTTTTACAGTATGTTTGTCCTATTCCGCTAAGGGATTTTGCTTTGACTTGTGTGTAGTGACTTGTTTCGGCAAAGTTTAATGCGGTGGTAAACATCTGAGTCGCTTGAACATAATCACCCAAGTTTAGATATGTTTGACCAAGCATTTGGATAAAGTATGCATGTCTACCTGTATATTCGTTTAGCTCTGTGCTGATGGTTTGAGATGCTAATTTTACTGCTTCACACGCTTTATCATCAAATCCTGAGTAAGAATTTACTAATGCTAGGCAAATTAAAGCTTTTTCTGCCCAACTTTGATGGTCGGTGTTTTGCGCTTTATCTATAACTTGTTGGAATAATTTTGATGATGCTTCCAGCTCCCATAAGTCCAGTTGATATAACCCGATACTTAATAGCGAATCAACTTCTAGCATCCGTAAATAATATACTTTATGTTTATTCTCTTGTTGATGAGTTAAAGATTTTAGGCTTTGTGTTGCTAGTTGTATGGTTTTTTGTTGACACGCTGTTGCTAAGTTAATTTTACCCGTAATCCAGTATAAGTCTCCTAGGATGTTATATAACTCGCTTAAGTTGTAATTGTGAGTTGTGTTAATGACTTGATTAATTAGGCTAATTAGCGGTTGTACGCAACCCATTCTATATAATGTACTGCCTAATGGTAAATATTGGCGCCATTGATTATTCCTACTCTTGATAATTACCTTACCTGCTTGCTCAAATTCGTTGATTTCAATGTAGTGATAGTAAGCTTCTAGCGCTTGTATGGCATCTTTGAATGCTGTTATTTGCTGTATGCTGTCTGTCCAAAATTCTGCTGCTTTTTGGTTGGTTATTTCCCAGTCTGCACTTGCACGTAAGCGTGATATAGCTTCTGCACGAATTACCGGGTGTAACCAATATTCTCCTTGATGACATTCTATTAATGAACGGTTTCTTAATGAGGTGATTATTTGACGGTGTTCTGTTGATGGTATATCCCAAAGTAAACTGTAAAGTCCAGAGGTAGGAATTTTTGCCACGTCTTGATAGCGGTAGCAGCCTAAACGGCATAATAAACGATAGGCTAATAAATCAAGAGATTGTAAACGGTTGATTTGGCTGACAGTTAAGTTCTTTAAATCAATTACAGCAAGGGGGTCTGCGCGATTTTCTTGCCAATACCTTGCCATGTTACCCGCAAAGTCTTCTTGAATTGTACCGCAGAGTATAGTTCCAGTTTACATAGTCAAATATAGACAGACTACTACACCTGGGTTTGAGCAGCACCTTTTTTATCATCGACACGATAGAACAAAGGTGTTATTCGCCTTGGATGTACTACCAGACACCCCCTATTCCTCTCTACAATTTCTTGCAAGCAATAAAACGAGTTTGGAATTACTTTTCGCCCAATATTGAATGCGGCGTTGACGTCCGCATGGATTTTAAAACCATCTTTACTTACATAAAATGCACGGGTAATTCTCTTGCCTGAGAATTGATGTTTTATCTTGTTGTTTGGGTCATATGTTGGGATGCTGTCCCAATCAATTAGTGAGCTTTTGCTGGTATAGCTTTCTTCACCGACCTTGACGATAATACCAACTCTTTCTAGTTTATAAGTTAGTATTTCAAGAAAACGAGCGTGAGGGATAGCAGTAAAGGCTTGGTTATTACGACTTCCGATATTTAAATTTGTTTTCCATTGTTCATTTTTACCTATGGCAACCTCTGTAACTCCATTTTTTACCATAGAGTCAACAATCATTGATGTGGCTTGATGTATGTAAGAATCTACAAAATTATTTCGGTTTCTAATTATGTTTTTAATTCTAGTCGAACTGTCATCTGGATTGGGCAGAAATCCTTTATAATTAGCAACTTGCTTATTGTAAAATTGATTGACTGACTTTAAAGGCTTGCCATTTATCGCAATTGGCTGTATTGTCGGGTCATTAAAAACAATCGTTGCTAGATTATCCAAACCCAAGTCAATTGCTGCGACTAGATGAGGATTCAAACTACAAAATAATTCAATTTTTTCAGGCACTTCATATACTATCTCTATGACAAAGCATCCAACTTTTGGAATGATTCTAACTTCTTTTAATTCCTCAAATTTTAATCCTGGCTTTACAGGAATCTTTATTGGTGACATTGAGGGGACAATAAATCCTTTCTTAAATTCTCTCTTTCCAATTGCTTGATAATTAAACTTAACTAGGTTGTTATCCTTTTCTATGTAACCGGGTAAATTTGGTTTTCCTGTAAACTTTTCTGGTTCTAACTTATAACTTTCTAGAGAGTTATAGTAAGATTGCCACGAATCTGCACTTTGCTTCAAAACTAGCTGTGCAACTTTTGCTGGCATCGAAACATAGTTTGAATCACTGTTTAGTCGCGAATCCAATCTTGCTTGAGATTCTGTTCCCCAACCATAAAACAAACTTTGCCTTTGTATAAATTGAGCAGTGTTATAAAGCTTGCGAGACGTTGTAGTTATCGCATCACAATAACTGAACCATTCATGTCCAGATTTTACTATGTGCCTTTCTACGTTTTGCACCCACCCCTCCAATTACCTCGATTATCTAAGCTTAATATACCATTATTTGGCTATACACCAATTAATTTATTATTATTTTAGATTTCGCTTATAGTGGATACCTGCATCATTATGTCTTACTATACTTGACTATATTGGACTATATTTTAAGTAAAGTTTTATCATACCCATTGCTTTGGCATTTCCACCATACGCGCGCTGCATGTCTTCTAAAGTTGGTAAGTCTATTTCTACTCCTCGGTTCTTAAAAAATTGTAGCCATGCGGATTTTTCTAAACCTGGAAGACGGTAATGTTCGACGTTTAAACTTGGTTCACATAACCTGTCGCGACTAGTTATTATAGTTGTTGAATCAACGCGCGTATCACTCAACACTCTTAATAATTCAATATAATTCCTGTGTGACTTAATAAATCTACCTTGTCCGTCAAGCGCTGATTCTATATTGTCA
This sequence comes from Calothrix sp. PCC 7103, assembly GCF_000331305.1. Taxonomy (GTDB): domain Bacteria; phylum Cyanobacteriota; class Cyanobacteriia; order Cyanobacteriales; family Nostocaceae; genus Dulcicalothrix. The sequence goes on from NZ_KB217478.1 coordinate 6,575,397, forward strand.
ATTAATACACCAATTTTACGACCGTGTAATTGTCGCTTTAATCTTAAAACCGATACGCCAAATTCCACACCTGGTTCTTCATTAAAGTCTTGTTTGAGCCATTCTTCAACTACATGTTCTGCTGCTGTAATATTCTGCGTTTCTTTTGCCATCAAAAGTTCTAGAACTAAATCAAACTCACTATGCAGGTACTCAGTAGCGAGAGTTGTTTTGCCTAAACCACCTTCACCTTGAATGACTATAACTTTTGCACCCTGATTTTTGAGTGTATGCAGGTGCGTTATTGCTTCTCCCCTTCCTAGAAAGTTAATATTTCCAATATCTATGTTATTTTCTACAGGCGCCACAGCAACACAAACAGGTCGAAAACCAGATATAGTGGCAGCTTTACGACAACACCGTTCTAAAATCGAACGACAGTTGCCCTTAGTAATTTTCTGCTTGAGCGCTTTAGATAGCAACTTCCACAACTGCGAACCAACATCTTTAGCATGTCCTTCTGTACATCCGTATTGATTCGCTATCTCTAAATACTTCCTACCTAACCAAACTTGCTGAAGAATAATTCTTTCCAGTTCGCTCAAAGTTTCTCCGGTGTGCGCTGGAACAAAAGTATCTAACCATGCCAAAACTGCTTCAGCGTTCATGGTCTTACAATGCCGACAATATAGATATGCTTATTAGTCCCAGTTTAAGCTGTAAATTCAGGAATTTTTAACAAGATTCTGTAAATCCTACTTTTTCTCCGACTTTTCTGACTTTCGTCAATGTTAAAACTCCCTACTTTCTCCGACTGACAAAAATAGCTGGCGCCAATTAAGCTGTAGTAACGGTCGCAATCATATTGGGAACGGATGTAACGGATAGGTAGTTTTAAATTGCTAAATTCTGTTCGCGAACAATAGCTTATCCGTTACATCCGTTGTATTCGTAGCAAACCAACTCGTCACATTTAAATAAAACTATGCTGGGTATATCCCAACACATCTTTACAGCGAGTTATCAGTATCTTCATCAAAACTCGTCGTCAAAGTGAGGTGCGTAACAATTTATTCCGCACCCTCACCCGTATGATGAAAACGCTGAATTGGAGGGAGTGGACGTTAAATAATCAAATAACTTTGGCTTTAGTCTTTTTTTCCACAATAATGCGGCTATTGAAATGGAATAACACCCTGACACCACAGTACTTGAACAAATTATTTGCAATGGACGCTCACTAATTACTAATTTGATTAAAATCTTATGAAGAATACCATTACTCAATTACCTATTGACTTAGACCCGCAGCGTTTACCGCAACATGTCGCTTTAATTATGGATGGAAACGGTCGCTGGGCAAAAAAGCGTGGACTACCGCGTATTGCAGGACATCGCCAAGGTGTAAGAACGTTAAAAGATATACTGCGATGCTGTAAAGATTGGGGAATTAAAGCGCTGACTGTATATGCTTTTTCTACAGAAAATTGGGGTAGACCGTTTGAAGAAGTTGAGTTTTTGATGCGGTTGTTTGAGCGTGCGTTGAAAAAAGAGTTAGACGCAATGCACTCGGAAGGTGTACAAATTAGGTTTATTGGCGATTTATCTGCTTTACCCCAGTCACTTATTAAGCTTATTGACCTTGCTGTAGAAAAAACACGCCACAATCAAACGCTTCAATTTAATATCGCCGTTAACTATGGTGGGCGCCATGAAATAATAAACGCATGTCGTCAAATTGGAAACCTTGTGCAAACAGGCAAACTTAACGCATCAGATATAAACGAACAGTTATTTTCACAACAGTTATACACTGCAAATTCACTAGAACCCGATTTACTGATTCGCACTAGTGGTGAAATGCGGGTGAGTAATTTTTTACTATGGCAAATGGCTTATACAGAAATGTATTTCACCGATGTTCTCTTCCCCGACTTTGATAGAACAGCTTTTCATCAGGCTATTTTAAGTTACCAACAACGTGACCGTAGATTCGGCACAATTAAAACATCTTTGTCCGCATAAGGATAAAATACACTAAGTAGAGTTCAGTTAAACAAAATTTATGCGTGTACTACTTGGTGGAATGATAATAAGTCTTGGACTATTTTCACTCCCAATTCAAGCACAACAGCCAAAAGTCTCTGATTCTCAAGTTTCTGCAATGGTAGAAGCACTCCGACAATCGGCGCCAAAAAGTTCACCAAACAAAGGATATTACAGTGATTGGCAAGTCAAGCCAGAAACAATCAAATTATGGACAAAATATTGTTTGAAAAAAGAATTAACACCGACACAGTTTCAAAACGACCCAGCGACCGCGCGTCAAGTAGTATCATGCGTAATGAATCGTGAATTAACCAAACAGTTTCGCGCGATACCCAATAATGAAACTGCTGCTGTAGGCAGTGTAGCCTGCTGGTGGATGACTGGAAACTACACAGGCTGTAACAGTGGATTCACCGCTGATTTTGTTAAAAATGTAACCAAGCTTTATCAGCAGCAACGTTCAAAACCAAAACCACAGACCTAATACTTTCTTATAGAACGGGCGTCCTCGTCCGTCTCTTCATATCATTAAGTATAAATATTTTAATACCCTATAAGGGTGAGGCTAGATGTATAAAGACTACCGGAGTACGTTAAAATAATTAATAATTCATATGTCTATTTTATTGAGTTAGATTGGCAGAGAAATTATAAACTTTGTTCCTTCACCGAAGGTTGAACAACAGTCAATTTTTCCATCGTGTTTATCAATAATAATTTGTTTCGCAATCGCTAACCCTAACCCTGTACCTTTATTTACACCTTTAGTGGTAAACAAGTTGTCAAAGATACGTTGATGAACTTCTTCACTCATACCAATACCATTATCCGCAATAATAACTTTTACATGTTTATCTACGACAAAGGTTGCAATTGTAATCTGATTAGGTTTAGCTTTGATTTGCTCAAAACTACGACCGACGTTAGATTCATCTAAAGCATCAATCGCATTTGCCAGAATATTCATAAAAACTTGATTTAATTGACCAGGAAAACATTCAACTTCAGGTATATTACCGTACTCTGTAGAGACCTCAATTGCCGGACGTAGTTCGTTTGCTTTGAGACGGTGCTTGAGAATTAATATTGTGCTATCAATCCCTTCATGCAAGTTAAATGGTTGTTTATAGTCTCGATCTGCCCTAGAAAATGTTCTTAAACTATTGCTAATATTTTTAATACGATCACAAGCCATTGTCATAGAGTCAATCATTTTTGACAAGTCTTGTATGGAATAATCCAAATCGATTTCCTCAGCATGATTGAGAATTTCTTGGCTTGGTAATGGTAAACTTTGTTGATAGAGTTTCAAGTGTTCAACAATATCACCAATACTGGGTTTTGCCTGTTTGAGACTAGCTGATATAAAGCCAAGGGGATTATTCATTTCGTGAGCTATTCCTGCTACTAAATTACCCAATGCCGACATTTTCTCGCTCTGAATCATTTGTATCTGCGTCTCTTGTAGTTGCTTTAAGGATTTAGTTAATTCTGCGGTACGCTCAGACACCTGTTGTTCTAAGGTGCGGGTAAGATGGGATATTTTTAAATGTAATTTTAATCGAGCAATTACTTCTTCTTGTTGAAAGGGTTTGGTAATATAATCAACGGCGCCAATTTCCAATCCTTTTACCTTATCTGTGGCATTACATAAAGCAGTCATAAAAATTACTGGAATAGTCTCAGTGATTAAATTAGCTTTTAACCTGCGACAAGTTTCAAAGCCATCAATACCGGGCATCATCACATCTAAGATAATTAAATCGGGGTGAGCATATTCTGCTTGTTCAATGGCTGATTCTCCATCTGTTGCCATCAGAGCTTTCCACCCATATCCCTGAATTGTTTCCGATAGCACTTTAAGATTATTAGGATTATCGTCTACTAAAAGAATAGACATTACTTTGGCACAAGAATCGTTCATCATTTTACTGTTTCTTCTACAACTAAAGATTTAATAATTTTACGTATTTTTGCTGTTTGAAAACTATTAGTAAGCTTATTTAATTCAGTTACAAAGGGAACTAACTGTTTGTTTGCTTCTACTTGCTCTTTTAATATTTCCTCTATTCCTGATATATCCCCCATCATTGCCAGATGATATAGTTTTTGCAAAACATCCTGAGATGGAATTACCCATTCGCTATCGTTTGTCTGTTCAAATGGGGGAGATAGGGGTTGCGATATAGATTTGGTATAAATCCAGTTAACTTTGAGCAGCGATTGTAATGCATCGAGTAATTCATTTCTTTGAAGAGGTTTGGGTATAAATGCTGTTGCCCCTGCCTGTAAACTCCGTTGACGATTTTCCTCAAATACATTAGCACTAGAAACGATAATGGGAATAGAACTGCTTTGTGGATGCGCTTGCAGATGAACCATAAGTTCAAAACCATCCATATTTGGCATGGCTAAATCGAGCATAATTAAATCTGGGTTATATTCGCTTGCTAATTGCAAACCTTGTTTCCCATCGCTTGCTTCTATCGTTATACAACCAATTTCTTGTAGCAAGTTGCTTAAGATTGAACGGTGGTTATCATCATCATCGACAATCAGAACTTGAGGTGCATTACCTTGAATCCCAGTGATATTTTGCTGGGTTGAATTGATTCCCCCTCTATGCGACTCACTGCCAAGGGTTATTGGTACTGCCAAATCCAACCAAAATATACTGCCTTCACCCAAGTGACTTTGCACCTGAATTTGGCTCCCCATCAATGCAGCTATTCTGTGACTGATCGCTAATCCCAAACCAGTACCTTCAGAACGTTGCTCTGCCGAACCCGCTTGCTCAAAGGGCAAAAATATTTTTTCTAATTGTTCTGATGACATTCCCACACCCGTGTCTTCAATCTGGAAGCGAATTTTAGCAATTGGGGATTGCTCAGAATCTTGCTTAATTTCTAGTACCTCTACTTTGAAAAACACACCACCATTGTCTGTAAATTTGATGGCATTGCCCAACAAATTAATTAATACTTGCCGCAGTCGTTTTTCATCTGTTTCAATTGCAATTGGTAAGTTATCACTAATTAAAACATTAAAGCTAATCCCTTTCTGCTTGGCTCGAATACCGCAAATTTCCGTTACACTATTTAAGAAATTAGGCAAATCTATACTGGCAGTGACTAATTCTAATCTCCGAGCTTCAATTTTCGATAGGTCGAGAATGTCATTAATTAGCGTCAACAGGTGCGAACCGCATTGATAGATGATGCTAACTCCTTCTCGATTTTTCTCTGTCAAGTTTGGCGAACCTTCTAATACTTGAGCAAAACCCAGGATACCATTAAGCGGCGTGCGTAGCTCGTGGCTCATATTGGCAAGAAACTCGCTTTTTGCCTGATTAGCAGCATCAGCAGCTTGCTTTGCCTGCTTCAAATCGTGAGTTCGCTCTTCGACTTTTAACTCCAAGGTTTTGGAATAATCTAATAGTTGTTCGTTTGTTATTTCTAGCAGACGGTTAGTATATTCCAATTTATCTTGCTTGTAGGCATTTGTTGTGGCAATAACACTGGCAATAAATACAGTCAATACTGGTGTTACCGGAATCAAAATACCATTCAAAAACATTCCATAGGCGCCTCCTATCAATGCTACACTAATACCTACAGTTGTCCAGAAAATCTTACCACCTGGAATCGTTTGTTTAGTAGGTAGATTGGCTAACCACCAACTACCTCCAGAACCAAGAATAGACCAAGCAAAAATCCAAAGCAACGAAGATATACCTGAAATTCCGCGAAGGTTACCTTTTCCTGTTTTTGCTGCTTGTACTAGTTGATGAGCAATATTGGCATGAATAACAACACCAGGTGTTGGTTTTTGGACGGAAACTAACGACGAACTAAAAGGTGTACTAAAAAGGTCATTAGTGCTAGAAGCGGTTGAGCCAATAAATACCATACGATCACGCATGATATTCGCCGGAATTTTTCCTGCTAAGACATCGCGCATGGAAACTGTAAGAAATTTAGTTTCTGAACCATGCCAGTTGAGGAGAATTTGATAACCTCCAACATCGACATCACTATAACCAGCTTCTTGATTATTGAGTGGCTGGTAAATTGCCTTGCCCAATTGAAACTTTTGCTGCTTTTCGTCAACAGATTCTAAGGTGATTTTTTCAGCTTCGAGATACTTAAGCGCGACAAGGGTTGCTAGTCCGCCTTTGATTTTACCATCTTCTTTGGCATCTTCTGCTGTGAGTAGGGCACGACGCACATGGCGATCTCCATCTAGCACTAAATCAGCTAATCCTACTTGGTTATTTTTTTTCAGTTCTGGTGGTGGATTAACACGTTCACCAGTAATTTTCTCAACTCCAATCAAGTTGGGAGTAGTACGAAAAATTTCCGTGAGTTGCTCATTCCCGTTTCCTTCCGGCAAATCCCGATACAGGTCGAGTCCAATGGAACGGGGTTGTTGCGCTCGAATTTTTTCGAGTAATTGTGCCAATGACCAATCTGGAATAGGCCATTTACCTACTGATTGGATATCACGTTCATCAATAGTGACGATTGTGATTTCGTCAGCAAGTGTATGAGAAGAACGTAGTCGCACCAATTCATCCCGAAATTTCCACTCAAACAAGTTAAAAAGTCCCAAAGACTGCCCCACAATAACTGTCAGAGCAACAGTGGGAGTAATAATTAAAATACTACGATTGCGTTGGATAAAAGCTTGCAATTTGCCCCACATAATTGTGTCACACGTTTTAAGATTCCAAAGATTCCAAAGATTCCCGACTTCTTTAAGAAGTCGGGAATCTGGCAAGTTTATTAATTTGCAGATGCTAATAACGGCGCCGTTACAATCTCCTTCAAACTAACAGAGGAAAGAAGTTCTTCCCATTGCTTAATAATAGTTTTATTCTCAGGTTGGGCAGTGCGTAATGCAGCCATTGTTGCTACGCAGTCATACCACACACCATTTTTACCTAAAGCTTCTGCCTGTTTTAGGATATCTTTCTGCTGCATAGCTGTTAGCAATTCAGCGCTGGGTTGGATGTGTTCAATCCAGCCATCAACATAAGGCGTACTTGGACTGAGTTTTCCATCTACTTTCAGTGCTAGGAACCATTGGTAGGTTTTGCCAACGGCTAAAGCGGGTGCATTAGCAGGTAGTTTGACCGCAATTACGCCAGATTTTCCTGCAACAGAAACGGTCATCTGGTGGTGCATGTTACCAGCTTCATCCTTAATACTAAACACAGCTTCTTCTGCATTAGAAGTAGGAAGATATACCATTACAGTTGGACGCTCAGATACCGTTGTCCCATAGTAACTTTGTGGCATGAGTCCAATTAACGCTGCTGGACCAGACGCCGCTACCATTGAAGGGTTCAAATAGTAACTGCCAACGCGCGAAGCTCCACCACTAGCTTGTTGAGGAGCGCTGTTAGTTTTGTCTGGGGTGAAGAGATTACCACGTGAAGCTCCACCGCTAGCTTGTTGAGGAGCGCTGTTACCTTTCTTGGGGGTAAATAAATTACCTCTGGAAGCTCCTCCTGTTGCTTGTCTTGGCGAACCTTTGGGCGTAAAGAAACTACTACGAGAAGCTCCTCCTGTTGCTTGATTAGGCGCCCTATTTCCTGCTGGTGGCGTAAACATTACAGCATAAGCACTACTGAATGTATTGCTTGCAACCAAAACGATAACGCTCAATGCGCTAATTAAATGTTGACGTTTCATGATGTTTCACCCATTTTTGCCAATTCGTGATATAAAACACATTGATGTAATTTGCCTGAAAAGTTTTTTTAACTCTAAGCCCAAGCTAAATAGAGGGATATATTAGCTGTTATAAGCGACTCTAGAAGGAAATGCTACAAAGGAAATACGTTTTTTTACAATCATGTTTTTAAGTAAAATTACGTATTTAAATCCAGTTTCCAACTAAAACAAAGGCAGACCAAAAGAACGGGTCACGGAAATCAGTTTGGCGAATCAAGCTGATTTGTGCTTGACGAAGTGCTTCCGCTTTAGTAGTTTTGGGTTGTCGTAGTTTTTCATAGAAGCGAGTCGTGAGCATTTCTGCGGCTTTATCTTTGACTGGCCAAAGAGTTGCGATGGTGGAACGGGCGCCGGATTTGACAGCTAAACCCGCCAGTCCCAGTACGGCACGGTCGTCCCCGGTAGCAGTGTCGCAGGCACTTAGTACTAATAATTCGATTGCTTTCGATGAATCTCCACCACGATTTTTGAGAAGTTCGGACAATTCCTTGACATTAACTTGTCCATCCCACGTAAGTAAGTAAGTATCTTCGAGACGAGAACTAAATTGTCCGTGGGTTGCAAGGTGAACAACATCAGCGTTGCTAGACTTAACGCGATCGCTCAAGGCTTTACTAGTAAACTGCTGGTTTAGTAACAGCTTAGATGATACTGCCTGGGATATTTTTTTTACTTCTGATTCTACAGCTGGCAAGGCAGCAAAACCAGAGCGAGATTCACTAATACCACCGACAATGGCATTAATTTTGTTTTGCTGGAATGAGTGAGCAGACATTAGTTGCAATCCTGGAGAGAGAGCAATAGCATATTTCTCAATCAGATATTGCTTACCATCATACAAAGCTGCCATTGGTATATTCCGCAACTTTCCATCTAAAACAAACACCAATGTCTTTATATCTTTAAAGGCTTGTTTCTGTTCCGCAGGACGAATCAACCAATCATAAATTTGTTGGGTCAATTTCTCCCGTTCTTTAGAATCTGAAACTGGATTGAGGGCAACCAGTAAATTGTCCAAAGTTTGTTCAATTTCCGCTTTCGGCTTGCGCGTTTCATGATAACTTAATGGCTTACCCGATTGAGAGAGAATTACAGCAAGGCGATCTGGTAGAATAATCGGGTAAATAATGGTTGCTGTAGGGTCAACTTTATCTATCTGCTGTGCTTTATCTAAACATGCTTCGCGGAAAAAGTTATCGAGTTCGGCGATTTGTAGTGATTCAATCAATTCACGAGCTTGCGTTAGTTCTGTTTGACTCGGTTGTTCATCCAGAAGTAAACCCACCAGTTCACGGTAAACAGGCTCCACACTTTCACGGAAAGAGAATTGAACATCAGGATTAACAGCAACCAAATCTCCTCGCAGTGACTTTAATGCCTTAACTGCTTCGGTATAAGCTGAAACTGCTTCGGGTTTATTACCTTGTTGCTTATACAATTTTCCAACCTGCCATGCCGATTGAGCAATAATATCGTCGGCTTGGAGTTTACGGGCAATATTCAAGGATTTATCAGCTAATGCCTTTGCCTCTGACCATTGCTGTGTACGGTTATAAAGTTGTCCCCATTGGTATAATGCATGTGCTTCTGCAGGAGCATCTTGGATTTTTTGGGCAGACTTAACTGTAACTGCCATAAGTTGTGCTAAGTCTTTACTTGGTAAAACTTGATTTGGTTTTTCCAATTTATTCAAAGTCGCGACAAAATTAATCGCTGCGTAAAGAGAATTGTGGCTGGGGGGTAATTCTACAAGCTTTTGTTGCAATTGAGGTGCAAGTTCTATAGCATATTCAAGCTTGCCGTAATCAATCAACAATTTGAAACGAGCTAAACGTGCTTGCAACTCTTCATTTTGATTAGTAGCAGCTTTTTCTGCATCTTCAAAGTAATTTAATGCTGTTTCTGGGTCTTGTAAATCTGAGGCATTTTTTCCTAAACTAGAAAGGATAGAACTTAACTGAGTTTTGGCTGCAATTTTATTTGCGCTCGCTAAACTTTGTTCCAATACTTGTTGGCTTTTACTATCACCAATTGCACGCAGAGCTAAACCAAGCGATCGTAAACCACTGACTTTAACTTCCGAATCTGGCATTGCTGCCAATTTTTGTGTTAGCGTCTCTAACTGCTGTTTCGATCTACGATAAAATCCCAAACTTTGTAAAGCTTGTGCCTGGTTAATTTGACTCCCCAAGCTTCCTATTGTATCCCCTGCCTGCTCATAATATTTTTGAGCTTGTTGCCAGTTTTCGATGGCTGTTTCGGCTTTACCTGTACGGAGTTGCAAATTTGCTTGTGTATTCAGTATTTGTGCCCAGACAATGGCATCGACAGAGGGTTTAGTGGTTTGCAAAATTTTTACACTTTGCTCAATCGAGTTTTTCGCTGCTTCCCACTGATTAAGTTCCTGTTGTGCCAGCGACAGGTAACTTAAACTGAGTGCTTCATTAATGTGATCACCTTGAATGCGATACTGTTGTAGTGACTTTTGCCAAACCGTAACAGCTTCCGTAAAACGACCAGATTGGTAGAGGTTTCGTCCTTGTTCTAATCCGTTATTGACTTGGGAAGTCGAGACAACAGGAGTTGTTGTTACGGGTGGAGATGCCTTTAAAGGTGTGATGGTAAATGCTAAACACAAACTTATAATACTGAGGCTAACATATAGCCAAGAAGTTTGTTTAATTCTGAAAGCCATAATTCATTAATTAATTATTATTGAACAATTTGCTGAAATAGGACTTATGCATACAATCTTAGAAACCAGGTGTTTTAGCGTAACTCCTGTGAAAGCTTGATTAAATCACAACTATTTAGGAAATTACTATACGTTATATATATAGTGCCCAACTGATGATGCGATCTATCAGTTGATCTTACTTTTCAACTTATGTGAAAAAGCATACGAAAAATCTAGCCCCTCAACCCCCTTCTCTAGTAAAATACAGAAGAGCAAATGGTAGGTCTGACCCCTCATCCGAACGAATTAATAGGGTTTTGAGCCACTATTTGAGGCGCCACTTGTACCTGAAATGGTTGATTTCTCGTTCAAGTGTGGGGTGTTACCCCTGAATAGCCAGTAATATCCTTGTAGGTTCCGGGGTTGGGGGAGAGATGCTTAACATACCGTGAAAAGTCAGATAAAAATATGTTATAATCAATGCCCGTCACTGTGCGAATTGTTCTCATAACATAAATTCTCCTTTTCTCTGAGCGTATTAGTTTTACTGAAATAACCGTCTACCTAACACCCAATTATCTGGAATCAAAATAATTAACAACTAGGAAAACTGGAAATTCTATTTCCCAAGGAATCAAAAATGACAGAAGCTTGTTTCGCCCAATCAAAGCATATTCTTTTGGTAGATGATAATCCTGATAATCTCGAAGTGTTATCGGAAATCATTAATGGATATGGCTGGAAAACACTGATGGCAATTGACGGAGTATCAGCTATTGAACAAGCAGAATATGCCCAGCCATATTTAATTATATTAGATGTAATGATGCCGGGGATCAATGGATTTGAAACTTGTCGTAGGTTAAAAACAAATTCTCGAACTGAAAAAATTCCAGTTATATTTATGACAGCTTTGTCAGATACTCATAGTAAAATCCACGGTTTCGAGTTAGGTGCAGTCGATTACATCAGTAAACCTTTTCAAGAGAAAGAAGTATTCGCAAGACTTAAAACTCATGTTTCCTTGTATACTCTACAGATAGAAATGGAAAACCGTGTGCAAGAACGTACTGCTGAATTGATTAAGGCAAAAGAGAAGGCAGAAATTGCCAACCAAGCAAAAAGTAATTTTCTCTCTGTAATGAGTCACGAACTTCGTACTCCCCTTAATTCCATCTTGGGTATGACAGAAGGGTTGAAAGATGAAGTTTTTGGTACTATTAACGAAAAACAAAAAAAATCTCTATCAATAATACAACGTAGCGGAGAACATCTCTTAGAATTAATCAACGATGTCATTGATATCTCAAGAATTGAGGCAGACGAAATAAAGATTGAACCAACATCAGTTAGCATTGAGGAACTTTGTTCCGATTTTGTCCCTACAGTTAGTCAACAAGCAGCCAAAAAAAAAATTCAATTAATTACAAAAATTCAAACCAATTTTACTAAAATCACGATTGATAGACAGCGCATAGCTCAATCAATACTAAATCTACTCAGTAATGCAATTAAATTTACTGCTAATGGTGGCAAGGTAACCCTAGCAATTGAGTTAACTTCTACATCCCCTGACACAAAAGATACAAAAGATACAAAAGATACAAAAGATATTAATCATATTAACTGCGAAGAAAATCATCAAAAAAGTCCAACTGTTACCTCTATGCTTGTGATATCGGTAACTGATACTGGCATTGGTATAGCACCAAACGACATCGATAAACTTTTTGAACCTTTTTTTCAATTGAACAACGGTTTGAACCGTCGATACGAAGGGACGGGATTAGGACTTGCTTTGGTCAAGCGAATTGTAGAACAACATGGCGGTACGATTTCTGTTCAGAGCGAGGTTGGTAAAGGAAGTTGCTTTACTATTGAAGTTCCCATAATTAGCTTATCAGTATAGTAAAAAATTGGACTATTGATTTTTACTCTTAGTCAATATTTAGTTCTAATTTGGGAACAATAATTTTAAGGGTGAATCGAAGGCAACCCTGGAAGATTAGTTTTGTGCCTTGAGGAAAAGTGCTATGACAACACCAATAGATATTTCACTGAGTATAAATGGATACTCAATGAAAGAAAAAATTTACCAAGGTTGTAAAACAGAGGTATACCGAGCTATTCGATTGAGCGATCACCAAAATGTTGTCATCAAATTATTGCAACAGGAATATCCTACTTTTAGTGAACTCTTGCAATTTCGCAATCAGTATAATATTAGTAAAAAGTTACATATTCCTGGTGTTGTTCGCCCCTATAGCCTAGAAAATTATCACAATAGCTACATGCTAGTGATGGAGGATTTTGGCGGAATTTCCTTGCGAGAATATACTAAAAATCAGCCATTAAATTTATTAGATTTTTTAATCATAGCAGTGCAAATTAGCGATATATTATACGATTTCTCTCAAAATTGCGTCATCCACAAAGATATTAAACCTGCAAATATTCTTATTAACCCAGCGACAAAGCAGGTTAAGCTCATAGACTTCAGTATTGCCTCTTGGCTTCCCAAAGAGACTCAAGCCATTACCAGTCCAAATGTTTTAGAAGGAACTCTTGCTTACATTTCCCCGGAACAAACCGGACGTATGAACCGAGGAATTGATTATCGTAGTGATTTTTACGCTTTGGGTGTAACATTTTTTGAATTACTAACTGGACAGTTACCTTTTGGCTCTGATGACCCAATGGAATTGATTCATTTTCATATCGCTAAATCTCCTCAAAATTTATCAGATATCAACTCAGAAATTCCTTTTGTCATTACAAAAATTATTAATAAGCTGATGGCAAAAAATGCTGAAGACCGCTATCAGACTGCTACAGGATTAAAAGCTGATTTGGAAAAATGTCTTTTACAATTGCAAAAAAAAGGTTATGTTGAAGATTTTGACATTGCTCGCAGAGATATTTGTGATAGATTTATTCTTCCTGATAAATTATATGGCCGAGACAATGAAGTAAAACAACTGCTTGCAGCATTTGAACGAGTTTCTCAATCCAATAGCGAAATGATTTTAGTGACCGGGTTTTCGGGGATTGGCAAAACTGCGGTAGTTAACGAAGTTCACAAAGTTATTGTCAAAAAACGAGGATATTTTATTAAGGGGAAATTTGACCAATTTAATCGGAATATTCCTTTGTCGGGATTTGTCGAAGCTCTTCGAGGATTGATGGAGCAGTTACTCACAGAAAGCGACAAACAATTACAACAATGGCAAAAAGAAATTTTGCAAGCATTAGGCGAAAATGGACAGGTTATTATTGAAATTATTCCCGAATTAGAAAGAATCATTGGCAAACAAGCACCCGTATTGGAATTATTCGGTGCAGCCAGTCAAAATAGATTTAATTTTTTATTGCAGAAATTTATACAAGTATTTACGACTCAGGATCATCCCTTAGTTATCTTTTTGGATGATTTACAATGGGCAGATACGGCTTCTTTACAATTAATAAAGTTTTTAATTACTAATAGTACTTTTAATTATTTGTTATTAGTTGGAGCTTATCGAGATAATGAGGTTTCCAATGTCCATCCTTTAATGTTAATATTGGAAGAAATTCAAAAAAAATATTCAAAAATTGAAACAATTAATTTACAACCATTCAGCCAATTAGTATTGAACGAGCTAGTAGTTGACACTTTAAGATGTCAACAAAATGAGGCTTTTCCACTTTCACAACTAGTTTATCGAAAAACTCAAGGTAATCCATTCTTTGTCACACAATTTTTAAAATCATTATATCAAGATAAATTTATAAAATTTAACTCATATGAAGAATATTGGCAGTATAATATTGTTGAAATTAATCAACAAGCGCTCACAGATAATGTTGTTGAGTTTATGCTATTTCAACTACGCAGATTACCTGAATCAACTCAACAGGTTTTAAAATTAGCTGCTTGTATTGGTAATGAGTTTGATTTAGAAACATTAGCAATTATTGGTGAGCAATCTCAAGTAGAATCAGGTGCTGATTTGTGGAATGCTTTGGAAGAAGGGTTAATTTTACCTAAAAGTGATATTTATAAAATTTATATAGATGAAGACAACCAAACCTTTGCTCAAGATATTTCCGAAACTGCCACCTATAAATTTTTGCACGATCGTATTCAACAAGCCGCTTATTTTCTTATTCCTGAAGACCAAAGGCAAACTACTCACCTAAAAATTGGACAACTGCTGTTAAAAAAAATACCTGAGAAAGAGCAAGAAGAAAGAATTTTTGAAATTGTCAATCACTTGAATTTTGCAAAGGAACTACTGGCGAAATCATCAGATAAATTACAGTTGCTACGTTTAAATATGATAGCCGGAAAAAAAGCACAGCTTTCTACGGCTTATGCAGATGCAAGGCAATATTTTTTGACTAGTATTTCGTTATTAACTGAGGATAGTTGGCAAAGTCAGTATAAAATTACATTATCGTTGTACGAAAATGCCGCAGAATTAGCATATCTCAATGGTAAATTTGCGGAAATGGAGTTGTATGTTGCCCAAGTCTTGGATAATGCTAAATCGCTGCAAGATAAACTCAAGGCTTACGAAATAAAGTTACAAGGTTTAAAGGCTGAAAATAAACTCAAAGAAGCTATATCCTTCGGGTTAGAGCTTCTTGAACTCTTGGGTGTGGAGTTACCACACCAACCGACACCAGAGCAGATTGAGCAAGTAATGATAGAGGTGCGAACGGGTTTGCAAGGGAAGCAAATTCCAAATTTGATTGACCTTCCAGATATGACAGATGGACTAAAATTGGCTGCAACTCGTATTCTTGTAGGTTTGAGTCCAACGGCACATATGGCTTTGCCACAACTTTTACCTATAATTGGCGCCAAGCAAGTAGAGTTAGCATTAAATTATGGTAATGCACCTGCCCATGCTCATGGCTATGCAACTTGTGGGATGATGCTGTGTGGATTATTCGGTGATATCGATGCGGGTTATGAGTACGGGCAGTTGGCATTAAGTTTGATGGATAAGTTAAATAGCGAAATTTTTCGCGCACCAGGAATTTTAGTGGCAACTTGCTTTACCCAACATTGGAAACAAAATGCCCAAACTTGTCTCCAACCTCTGTTAGATGCGTATAATTCGGCGTTGAATACTGGCGATTTGGAACATGCAAGCTTTTCGCTCCAATATTACAGCCATCTTGCTTATTTTAGTGGTGCAATCGCTCTACCAGCTCTTGCAGAGCAAATGCAAACCTATCGAGATTTCATTGCCCAAGTCAAGCAGGAAACTGTTTTGCAAATCCAGCAAATTAATTTGCAAGCTGTACTTAATTTATTGGGACAAGCAGAAAATCCCAGTCGGATTATCGGTCAAGTTTATGACGAAGAGCAAATGGTGATGCTGCACTTAGCGGCAAATCATCGAGGAGCTTTATTTTATTTGTATCTACACAAATTATTTCTCTCATATCTATTTTCTAACTATACTATTGCGGTTGATTGTGGAATTGAGGCAGAACGCTATTTGGATGCGGGAGTTGGTTCGCTAATGGTTCCGGTGTTCCATACCTATGATTCCTTAGCAAAATTGGCAATTTACCCGCAAGTCAATCCCCAGAAACAACAGCAGATTCTGACTCAAGTCGCAGCTAATCAAGAAAAACTGGCTAATTGGGCAAATTATGCACCAATGAATTATTTACACAAATTTGAATTAGTCGAAGCAGAAAAATATCGTATCTTGGGACAAAAAGCTACTGCTTTAGAATTTTATGATCGAGCGATCAATGGCGCCAAAGAAAACGGCTATATTCAAGAAGAAGCTTTAGCCAACGAACTCGCAGCCAAATTTTACCTAGAATGGAACAAAGAAAAAGTTGCCACAGGCTATATGCAAGAAGCATATTATGCCTATACTCGTTGGGAGTGTAAGACAAAAATTGAGGATTTAGAAAATACCTATCCTCATCTACTCAAGCCGATTTTGCTAAATTATCGACAGTCAAGCTTTAACTCATTGGAAACACTTGCTAACATTACTGCCACAACCTGTCTGAATAACCTAGATATCACTTCGATTCTCAAAACCGCGCAAGCAATTTCTAGCATTATTAACCTAGATGAGTTAATTTCCACTCTTAGCAAAATTATTCTCGAAAATGCAGGTGCGAAAAAATGTGTGTTGATTTTACCCAACGAAAATCAATGGTATATCCGAGCAATTACATCACTTAGTCCTGAAAAAAATACGTCAACAACATTTCTTACTTTCCAAGCTATAGATGATAGCCAAGAAATACCCCTTAAGCTGATTCACTATGTCAAACACACACTAAAAAGCGTAACAATTGATAATTGCCAAAACAATATCGAGACTCTTATTGATGAATATATCCGACAACACCAACCCAAAAGTGTGTTGTGTATGCCAATTTTGAATCAAGGAAACTTGCTTGGTATTCTGTACTTGGAAAATCGGTTAACTCAAGGGGTATTTACTAACGATCGCTTGCTTGTTATCAACCTTCTCTGTACGCAAGCGGCAATTTCGCTAGAAAATGCTCGACTCTATGCAAATTTCCAGGAGAGCAAAGCCAGTTTCCAGCGACTTGCAGATAACGTTCCCGGTATGATTTACCAATTGTGCTTGACTGCTGACGGTTCAGTTTTTATTCCCTATGCTAGTTCGGGTAGTTATAACCTCTACGAGATTACAGCACCAGAAATTATGGCAGGAACTAAAAACATCCGAGCGGTGGAACATCCCGATGATGTTCTAGGTATCGATCAAGCGATGATGAAATCTGCCCAAAACCTCACACCATTCATTCACGAATGGCGCATTATTACACCATCAGGAAATATTAAATGGGTACAAGCAGTATCTCGTCCTCAATTACGAGATGATGGTTCAATTATTTGGGATGGGTTTGTTTTTGATATTAGCGATCGTAAAAAAATTGAACAAGCACAAGCACGGTTGCTAGCAATTTTAGAATCAGCAAATGACATTATCGGTATTGCCGATGCTCAAGGTAATAATCTTTACCTTAATCAAGCGGGACAGAAGATTTTGGGTATTCCCCCTGAAGAAACCGATAAGTTTCATATTTCGGAAACAGTGGCGCCGTCAATGTTGGAAAAAGCTGTCAACGAAGCTTTACCCACAGCAATGCAAACGGGAAGTTGGTCAGGTGAGTCAATTGTGAGATCGCGCCAAGGTCAGGAAATTCCTGTCTCCCAAGTAATTGTAGTCCATAAAAACGATAAGGGAGAAGTGGAATTTTTCTCATCAATTATGCGAGATATTCGCGAAGGGAAACTAAACGAAGTTGCTCGCAAACAGATTGAAGCCCAATTGCGCCAACAAACAGAAGACTTAGAAGCTACCCTTCAAGAACTAAAACGCACCCAAGCACAAATGGTTCAATCTGAAAAAATGTCTAGCTTGGGACAGTTAGTTGCTGGAGTTGCCCATGAAATTAATAATCCTGTGAACTTTATTCACGGAAATCTGAGCTATGTAGAGCAATATACCAATGATTTGCTGAAATTCGTTGAAATATATCAGCAATATGATACAATTAGTCATCAAAAAATTCAAGATTGCTTAGAAGAACTGGACTTAAATTTCATTCAAGAAGATTTACCCAAAACTATTAAATCGATGAAAGTGGGTACTCAACGCATCCGTGAAATTGTTTTATCTCTACGCACCTTCTCCCGCATGGACGAAGCAGAGTTTAAAGAGGTAAATATTCATGAGGGTATTGAGAGTACATTAATGATTCTTCAACATCGTCTTAAAGAAAAAGGAGAGCTTCCAGCCATTCAAATTATCAAACACTATGGGAACCTACCCTCTGTAAAATGCTATGCCGGACAATTAAATCAAGTATTTATGAATATTTTGGCAAATGCCATTGATGCAATGGAGGAGCAAAACAGTCAACGCACTTTAGAAGATATTAAAGCCAATCCTAATCAAATTACTATTCAAACCGAGATAGTTGATACTAATTGGATTGAAATTAAAATCTCTGATAACGGTATTGGAATGTCTGAACAAGTACAAAAACAAATTTTTGACCCATTTTTTACTACTAAGCCTGTCGGAAAAGGTACAGGAATGGGTATGTCGATTAGCTATCAAATTATTACCGAAAGACACGGTGGTAAATTGGAATGTTTTTCACAAGTCAATCAAGGAACTAAGTTTGTCATTAAAATACCTCTTCGTAAATAAAAATATGACTGACGCATAATCTGTATCTTGCGGCGCCAGCTAAAAAGCTTGCATAATAACGACTTTGGTGCTTTGCTTTTAAACACAAAACTGATATGAACGATTTTGGTCTAATATATAGCGAAGTCAACAGCCTAATTTTAGCCCTCTATTCACTTTTGGGAATCGCAGCACAAGTTAATGCTTGTCGCACCTGGACAGAAGATTTATCAGCAATTAACTCAATTTTTCCTTGGGCATTACGTCTCCAAGAAGTCGCTTGAACGAGAGTTTGTGAAGGTGTCGGTATTTGTGCCGTGACTCCACTATTTTTTCGATATGTGGATAAATCGCGAATATCCGACCAAGTTGGATCGCTCCTCACTTCTTGTCCTGGATTTTGCGGTACTCCACCTCTTCCTGTAGCAATAAAACTACTATTCCTAGTATCCGCACAACCTGCGGCAATTTGTTGGGACGAATCGGTTACATTTGCAGGTAGTTCTACTAAACCAGAATTAGGGTCAACACCAAAGTTATTTATTTGTACTGTGCCACTAACGCCAAATTCGGAACTAGCTGTAATGTCACTTTCCGGGGTAAGTTGGTTCCGAAATTCTAGTCCAAATAAACCCTGAGTTTGAATGTTAATATTACCACCTGCCCCTTGAATGGCATTGGCAGTAATATCGCTGTTTTCTAAACCAATAATAATCGGTGCATGAATGCTGATATTGCCACCTGTGGCTGTACCTGTAGCATTAGTATTAATCCTACTGCCATAACGCATCAGCAGAATATCAGTATTGAGAGTAATATTACCGCGATCGCCTGCGGAAACTTCCGAAAGCAGACTGCCTACTCGTTCGAGGTTGATACGATTGGCATTAACAAGCAAGTTACCTGAATTGCCGCCACCTGTATTACTGACGGAAATTTGCCCACGATCAAGAACATTGAGTTGATTTGCCACTAGACTAACTGAACCAGCATCAGAGCTAGTCGTAGAAGCTGCCGTAATCGCACTTGGGAGGATGCGACCATCAGCTAAGGCTTGGGAAATACCCTCTACGGTTATATTATTGACTTGCAAGTTCACATTACCCGCCGTACCATTGCCATCTGTGGAGGAGGTAATTTGTCCACCATTGAAGACACGTAAACTATTCGCATTCAGCTTAATGTTGCCCCCCTTGCCTGTGGAATTTTGCCCTACCGCTACAGTGATACCACTGGGGGCGTTACCAAGAAGATCAACCACGGGATCGCTAACCTGCACATCAGTAGCTTGAATCGTGATATTTCCTGCTGTGCCTCTACCTGCAAGCGCAGTGATTGGACTACCTGTAATCTGGCTAGAGATGGTTCCACCGTTGGAGAGAGCGAGTTGACCCGTGTTAATTATTACATTGCCTCCTTGACCAACTGCCCCGGTTAGAATTGAACTGATGATCGCACTGGTAGCATTGTCCGGGTTTGTGCCGCGAATCTCCAGGCTTTGAGTTGCCGTCACGGAAATATCCCCAGCTTTGCCAGTTAGAGGGGAGAAAGCACCAAACAAATCGGTGCTGATACGTCCCCCATCGAGTAGCCGTATCCGTTCAGCTTCTACCCTAATTGCACCACTTTCATTCTGTTGTCCTCCTAGAATAAGCGTTCCAATTGCACTTATTGGAAAGGAGTTTCCTGTACTCGGACTGCGAAATGGCGCATAACCAATAATTTCTACATCGCTGGCATGAACTGTGATGTCCCCTGTTTTGGCATTATTTATAGGTGAGAAGGTCAAAAAGTCAATACCCAGGTTAGAGGAGTTTATCCATCCTCCATTAGCAAGGCGCAATCGTTGAGTATCAATGGTGGTATTTCCGGCAGTTGCTCCACTCCCTTTTACACTGGTGGTTAAGCCTGGAAAAGTAACATTATCGGGATGAGAGACACCCAGCAAATCTACAAATTCTGTAGTTTTGACAGTAATACCCTGTCCTCGCCCTTTCTCACCAGTAGACGATTCTATATTTGAGCCATCTTGCAAGGTTAGTCCTCGCCCCCGGATATTGATTGCCCCTCCCGTTGCCCCACTGCTGTTGATATAGGAGGACTCTCGCAGGGTAACTGTTCCCCAGGTTGGTGATGCTGATGAACTTGCTAATTGCCATTTGCCAGAGGTGGAAATATTCACAGTACCATTTTGCATCGCCCACAACTCCACATGACCATCTGGTGCAGAGAGAGTGGCACTATTTATGTCCACTTGTCCCCCAATCAGTGCCAGGGTTTGATTTGGTGCTATCGACAGTGTAGGTGTCCGCAAGGCGAAATTGTTAGTAGGCGCATCTTGGACTTGAATTGCTCCCGCATTACTTCCCATCTGCAAGCCTATTGGTACACTCATCGTCAACAGGGGTGTTCCAGTGGGATTTACAGCACTAAATTCTGTGCCATCGGCAAATTTAATACTATTTGCAGTTGTCCCAACAAATGAGCCACCTATATTCAAGCTGGCATTGGCGCCAAACATGATCCCACTAGGATTAAGCAAGAACAAACTTACGGGGTTGCTAGCATTAATAGTTTGAATTAATCCATCAATATTAGAAACTTTTCCACCCGTAACCCGGCTGAATATATTAGTAATATTTGATGTTTTACCTAAATCAAAGCTAGCAGAACCTCCCGTCGGGACAGAAAAAGTACTAAAACTATGAAATAAATTACTGCCTTTTTCAATTCCATTAATAATAGTAAAATTATTACCATCTGAATTGACAATGCTGTTAGTAGTACCATCAGATATCACCTGAGCGTTCGCAGGTAAAGGAATTGGAGAAAATAATAAACTAGTTGTAATTGTCCCTATAAGTTTATTAAGTCTCCAAATTGTCGCCTTGCGAATAGTTCTCATAGCACCAATACTCTTTTAGTTGATGATATTATGGTTCCCTCCATAGTTTTATCTTTAACGTTAATCGAAAGTTTAAATTGTAAATTTTTATGTTCAAAGACTGAATGGAACTAGTAGTTCGTGTCATTAGTTTTGGGGTGTAGAAAAAACGAACCGCAAAGAACGCAAAGTGCGCTAAGGAAGAAATAAGAAGAAAGAACACACCAAAACTTTTGACAAAGAGAGTATGTAAAATTTGAAGAAAATTAACTCTTAATAACACCTGTACAGGTTAATGCTTGCCGCATAGAAGCAGAAGATTTATTTGCAATTAGCTGAATTTTTCCTTGGGTGTTACGATGCCAAGAAGTAGCTTGAACAAGAGTTTCTGAAGATAAAGGTATTTGGGCAGTTTCCGAACCTGTTTTCCGGTAAGCAGAGATTTCGCGGATATCAGACCAGGTACGATTGTTCGCCACATGTTGATTTGGGTTTTGCGGTATCCCACCCCTTCCAGTTGCAACAAACCGACTACCTTGATTTGCAGAACAACCACTGGCTATTTGCTGCGATGGGTCGGTAACATTTGCAGGCAATTCTACTAAACCAGAATTTGGATCAACACCGATGTTATTGATTTGAACTGTGCCACTCAGATTGAATTGCGAACTAGCGGTAATGTCATTAGTAGGAACTTCTTTAGGATTGAGGAGATTGGTGTACTTCAGCCCAATAATTCCCTGAGTTGCAATGTGAATATTGCCACCTCGACTTTTGACTGCATTTGCAATTATGTCACTGTTCTCTAAACCCAAAATGATCGGAGCATCAATTGTAATATCACCTCCATTACCAGTACCACCAGCTTCTGCGCTGATAAAACTGCCATGACGCATCCGTAAGATGTCTTGAATTCGGAGGTCAATGTTGCCCCCTTCTCCCGCTGTTGTAGATGCCGAAATGCTTGCATTCTTGTCGAGTTTAAGGGTATTCGCATTAATGTGCAGAGTCCCAGCTTTACCAAAGCCAAGATTTTGGACAAAAACTGTTGCACCATCACTGATGTTAAAAACTGGGGTATTAATAGTGGTGTTACCGGAATTTGCCCTGGAAAGTTGAGCATATGAACCAACAGGACGGACAGCAGTTCCAATGTAGCTGGGGTTTAATGCATCTTTTATCCCACTCACATCAATCGATTCAGAAGCATTAACAGTGAGTGAACCCGCATTTCCCAAAACTATGCTAGAAGCAGATACTCTACTACCAGTTTGAACTGATAGTTTTCGAGTATCGATCAGCAAGTTCCCTGCGTCACCAAATCCAAATGAGGCAGTAGACAAAAGACTAAAATAATTACCTGTTGGAGCTCCTGCGCTCGTTACCTGAATTGTATCCGCCTTTACTGTAACATCGCCACCACTGCCAGAAGCATAAGGTCTTGCTGCCACATTGCCACCAGCCGAAATAATTAGGTTTTTGGTGGAGATGGCAATATTTCCACCCTTCCCATTTCCATAGGAAGCAGCTAATATCTGGCTAACTGATCGAAAAGCCGAAGGATCACCAGCAGCAAAACCATTTACCCCCATCTCATCAGTATTTATGACAATATTGCCACCAGGCGCCGCACCAAAAGTACGGTTGAAAATATACCCACCTTGTTCTACATTTAACAATAGGGTGTTAATGATAATATTACCTGCGGCGCCGGAAGATAGGGTTTCATTTATTAAACTGCTGGAACTACTAAAATCTGGGGACTTGCCGACAACATGGACCGATTCCGTGGCATTGATGGTAATATCACCAGCTGTTTGATTGCCTTGATTTTGCACCAACAATATTGAACCATCACCAATTCTGACTTGTTTCCCCTGTATTTGGATAGAGCCTGAACTACTTCCACGCACAGTCCCTAGGGCGGAATGGCACTTACTTAAGGGTAAACGTATTGGTATGATAGGCTTTCACGCTTTGGTGATGGCGATTAACACGGTCGGCGCCTACATCAACACCAATACGTATCAACTATACATCAACGTAAAGCGCGATTAATTTATCAGTGGTGAACAACAATTTATCACTTTCCTAAATCTAACTATCAATTAAAAAATCGCGCATCAATACTTAAATACTACTTAATATTTACTAATAAAACCGGAGGGCGCGTTACTAAATCGCGCCGACGGCGGGCGCCTGGAACACTGTGTTAAAAATATAACAGTTATACAGAGAGCGGAGCTTACTCCTTTTTATATAAGAATTTTAGCTCCGGAAATAGTATGTGCAATATGAGAGAATAGGCATGTAAAAAATCTCCAAGCAAGGTAAAAAGTGAACTGGAGAGCAAGGTTAAATAGAAACCTGCTTTATTTCACTTCATTCAGGACTTGGAGACAAAATCAAAAAACGATTATATCTACTATGCCTAATTGTGTAGAAATTCTCAAGCAAAAATTTAGTAGTTCTTTGGGAATACCCTGGCAAGGAATTTTATCAGCATCAACAATTGAAGAAGTTCTGTTGTCATCAACTATCTCAGATGCAGAATTATCATCACAGACCAAAAAACGTCGTAACCGTTTTTTCAATCCGATTGTTACATTTTGGGCTTTTTTATACCAAGTTCTTGACGAAGATAAAAGTTGTAGCAATGCAGTCAGTAAAATTGTTGCATGGTTAGCAGCAAGTAATATGAAAATACCTTCATCAAATACAGGGGGTTACACTAAAGCAAAACAAAGATTATCAGAAAACTTTTTAAAAAAGTTATTTCAAAAAACAGGAGATAATCTTGAAGAAAAGTCACAATTACAAGATTTATGGTGTGGTCGTCATGTCAAAATGATGGACGGTTCAAGTGTTTTAATGCCAGATACACCAGCGAATCAATCATGTTATCCACAGCACTCAAATCAATCGCCTGGATGTGGCTTTCCAATTGCAAAACTAGTGGTTATGTTTAGCTTGGTAACGGGAGCAGCTATGGGAGTTTTAATAGAAGCTTTCAATACAAGTGAAATAGTTATGGCTCGACAAATGTATTATTTATTGTCACCACAAGATGTTGCTCTTGCGGACAGAGCTTTTGGTACTTATGTAGATTTAGTACTTGTTAAAGCAAGACTTGCAGATGCTGTATTTCGTTGTCACCATAGCCGTAAAATTGACTTTCAACGCGGAAAACGTTTAAGCGAAAATGATTATTTAGTTACTTGGTATAAGCCAAAAACTCGTCCTCGACATATGAGTGCTGTTGAATTTAATTGTTTACCAAATAGTCTAATAGTTCGACAAGTCCGCTTTCAAGTAGCTGAATCAGGTTTTCGGACTAAAGAAATTATAGTGGTAACTACTTTGTTAGATGACAAAATTTATACAAAACAAAAAATTGCACAGTTATATCGTTGGAGATGGCAAGTCGAAATTGATATTCGACATGTCAAAACTACTTTAAAAATGGAAATGCTTCGAGGTAAAACTCCAGATATGGTTCGTAAAGAAATTTTTGTATACTTAATGGCTTACAATTTATTACGTGCGATAATGTGGGAGGCTGCCAATACTAATAATGTTTCAAAAAGCCTTGTTTCTTTACAAACATCTCGTCAATATTTGAAGAGTTTTATTACTGCACTTCTAAATGCCGGAAAAAGAAAATCTCAAATTTTATATAAGACGATGCTTGATAAAATTGTACAAAAGCTACTTCCAGAACGTAGTGACCGTACTGAGCCAAGAGTTATAAAACGTAGAAAAAAATCATATCCTCTTATGACCAAACCAAGAAATGCCACCAAACCTCAAATTGCTGCATAAAGTATATTCATACAAACACCTTTTATTCTTTTGGTAGTGATTGTATGACATTTTTATCTCTTAGGCAGACTTAATAAAGTATAACAGGATTCAGAAATATAAATTGCTGAAAAGCTAATTTTTAAAGATTTTACAGCAACAATTTTACATCCTGATTTACATCCTGAGTGTTTGAGTTTACCTACTTTTTTACAAACTTCTAAGTAGGAGGACGGAAAAATTTACAACTATTTAACGAAATGTAAAACTGCTGTAATCCTTTCAGAGCTGGACTTTAGCGTTCTTAACCGGAACAAAACAAGTATGGTTTATTTTCACCCACCTACTTTTTCTTAAATATAGCGTTACAGGCGCCCGCCGTCGGCGCGATTTAGTAACGCGCCCTCCGGTTTTATTAGTAAATATTAAGTAGTATTTAAGTATTAATCGAAATCTTGTAATTGATAGTTAAATTTAGGAAAGTGATAAATTGTTGTTCACCACCTATAAATTAATTTAATTCACGTGAATGTGTAGTTGATACGTATTGGTATTGATGTAGGCGCCGACCGTGTTAATCGCCATCACCAAAGCGTGAAAGCCTATCATACCAATACGTTTACCCTTAAGTAAGTGCCATTCGTCCCTAGGGCGCGTTGGGTCATCTGGATATTGCCAAAGGTGGAGGGGTTCGGATAACTCAGCCCAAATCCCTGCGGAATCGAATTGATGCCTACACTGCCTCCAATGACGCTCCCTAACTCAATGTGTCCTCCCGGTGCAGAGAGCAGCCCGCCATCTATGGCAAGATTACCACCAACTAATGCTATGCTTTTTTCGGATTTGACTTGCAATCCGCGCAGACTAACATTCAATCCAGAAACGCGAGCCAAGTCGCTTAACTGAGCGTTGTGCCCTGACCCTCTAACGGTGATGGCGCCTGGATTGCTACCAAATTGCAAGCCAACGGGTACACTCATAGTCAATAAGGGTGGTCTTGTAGTATCGGTAGCCTTAAAGTTGAACCCATCAGCAAATTTGATACTTTCAGCAGTCGTGCCAATAAATGAACCACCAATATTTAATTGGGCATTGGCGCCAAATATAATTCCACTGGGGTTGAGTAAAAACAAATTGGCGCTACCATTGGCTTTAATTAAACCATCAATGTTGGAAACATTGGCGCCAGTGACTCTGCTAAAAATATTTTGGATATCTAAGGCATTGTCGAAGAATGCTGAACTGTTAGTAGGAACTGAGAATTGACTAAAGCTGTGGAACAGGTTATCGCCAATACGGTTCCCGTTAGTGATAGTGAAATTATCATTACTTTGAGAAACAGTAGTGTTAAGGGTGCGATCAGGGATTACTTGAGCATTAGCGGAGGTACAGTCAAGAAACGCCATTAATGGCATCAATACTCCACTTCTCAATATGCAACTGACTAGACCCCAGTAAACACTAGTATTTGCCATGTCTGTCACCATTTATACTTTTTTATTTGTCTATCTTAGGATTCCCCAAATAAAATTGTTTGTAACATTCCTAACAATTAACTCTTAGCGAGAAGGAAAAATCACATCGGAGCGAACAGAAGGTGGTCATATAGTAATCCTAAATCATTCGTAAAATTCGCATGTTGTAGAGACGCGATATATTACCTGCGGGACACTACGTGAACGTGTCTCTACATTTAGGCATTTTTTACAATTCATATAGGACTGCTATAGCACAAGCAACTTTATTTATAATAAAAGCTACTATTTAGGCAGTGTTTACAAGTTTTGACTAATACAGGTTAAGGATAGTTGCACATTTGTAGGAGATTTATCGGCAACTAACTCAATTTTTCCTTGGGCATTACGATGCCAAGAAGTTGCTTGAACAAAGCTTTCTGAGGTGGTTGAGATTTTCGGTGTAACGGAGCTATTTTTAATGAATGCTGATAGATCGCGGGTGTCAGACCAAGTGAGATCGCTCCTCACATCATGATTGGGATTTTGCGGTATTCCACCTCTTCCGGTTGCAATAAAACTACTACCTTGGTTTGCAGAACAACCTGTAGCTATTTGCTGCGATGGATCGGTGATATTTTCTGGTAGTTCGATTAAGCCAGAATTAGGATTGACCCTTACGTTATTGATATCTACTTTACCGTTAACACCAAATTGGGAACTAGCTGTAATGTCACTTTCCGAGGTAAGTTGGTTACGGAATTTTAACCCAAATATACCTTGGGTAGAGATGTGGATATTCCCGCCATTTCCTTTAACTGCATTCGCAATAATATCGCTATTTTCCAATCCAACAATAACGGGAGACAGAATATTAATATTACCACCATCACCTTGTCCCCCAGCTTTGGCACTGATGAGACTATTGTTCCTCATCAAGAGAATGTCACGAACGGCAAGTTCTATATTGCCACCATTTCCAACTGTGGTGGATGTTCTAATTTGACCTTGCTGTTCTAAAGCAATGGAATCAGCTTGAATTTTTAAGTATCCAGCATTCCCGCTACCAACATTTTCCGCAGCAACATAACCACGATCGCTAACTTTAATGGTGGGAGATGTAATCAGCAAGTTTCCACCATTTCCACTAGGTAATGCCGATAACCCGAATATCTGCCGAAACCTGGGTGATAACTGCTGACCAGACGCAGTAATTCGACTATGTTGGGCAACAACCGAACCAGAACCATCGATTTCCACAGATTCGCGAGCATTAATCGTCAAATTTCCGGCATTCCCAGAACCAGATGTACTAGCAGAAATTACTCCAGATGCTTTTAGTTCCAGTTTATTTGTATTAATTGTGATTGTGCCAGCATCTCCTCCAAAAAAGCTTGTTGCAGCGATAGCTGAAGCTCCGGAAGTACCCGAATTCTCTCCAGCTAGGGAAATATTATCTGCATTGATGTTAATACTTCCCCCAGCTTTTCCACCGAACATATTGGCTGAGATGACTGCCCCATCTCTCAACGTAACATCTTGTGTTGTAATAGAAATATTTCCGCCCCGTCCCCCACCTGTGTAACTTGGAACGGCAATACCACTGGTACGGGAAGCATCGAAAGGAGAAAATCCAAAAAAATGAATCGATTCTGCTACTTTCACGAAAATATTCCCACCCGTACCACCATTTTGATAAATTGTGGAAAGAATTTGACCACCATCTTGTCCTACAATCCGTCTGGCAGAAATATCAATCTTTGTTCCTCCTTGGGTTCCCAAATTTTCTGACAAAATCACACTTTGGTCTTTATTTGCCAATGCTCCCTTAATTTCTAACAAGTCTGCATCAACATCGATAAAACCATTATTTTCTATACCTTGATTTTGAATAAATACAAGTGAACTATTATGAATTTGAATTGTTTTTCCTTGCAAATGAATTGAACCTCCAGGATTACCACTCGCATCTACAAGAGCAGCGTTAGTGAGGTTAATATCCGACAAACTTTGAACGGGATTGTAGGCAAATTCCCAATTGGGAGCAGTAGTATTCAAATTGATGCTTCCCGATCCAAAACTACCAAGTTCAATGTGTCCGCTCTCAGCAATTACAGTTCCTCCATTTAATTGAATGCCATTGCCAATCAGAGCTAATGTTTTACCTGGAAGTACGCGCAAACCAACCTGTTGTGGATTGCGGGTTACTGGGTTTAAAAAATTCGGTGGATGATGGAGATTGTGTCCTTCTCCTTGGACTTGAATACTGCCTGGATTTTGTCCCATTTGCAATCCGACAGGAACACTCATTGTCAATAAGGGTGTCGCAGTCGGATTAACGGCACTAAAATCTGTACCATCGCTAAACTTAATACTATTCGCCGTCGTCCCCACAAAGGAACCACCAATATTCAATAAGGCATTTTTACCAAACACAATTCCCGCAGGATTCATTAAAAACAAACTTACTGGGTTACTACTATTTATCGTTTGAATTAATCCATCAACATTGGAAACATTCCCACCCGTCACCCGACTAAATATGGTAGAAATATTTGGCGTGTTTGTTAAATCAAAGCTTATCGAACCACCTGTAGGTACAGAGAAATTACTAAAACTATGGAATAAATTATTACCTTTTTCAATACCATTAAGAATCGTGAAATTATTACCACTTGAGTTGATAGTGGTGTTTGTAGTGCCATCGGATGCCACCTGAGCAACGGCTGGTAAAAACATCCCCGATGTCAAAAATCCCGTTGTCAATATAGATATAAATGTGTTAACTTTCAATCTTATCATTTTTGAGATCGCTCTCATCAACCGAACCTCTCCTAGCTTTCCTCCACTTAAGGTTCCCGCAATACAATTATTTCTAACATCACTAACTTTTGGAAACAGCAGCACAAGTTAATTGTTGCTGGATAACAGCAGATTTATCGGCAACTAATTCTACTTTTCCCTGAGCATTACGTCGCCAACTTCTTGCTTGAACAAGGGTTTCTAGAGATTTAGGAATTTGGGCTGTGACTGCGCTATTTTGACGATATGCAGAGATATCACGGATATCAGACCAAGTGCGATTGCTCCTCAATTCTTGACTAGGATTGTGGGGAATACCCCCTCTTCCCGTAGCGACAAAACTACTGGCTTGATTTGCAGAACAACCTGTAGCAATTTGCTGCGATGAATCGGTAACATTTGCAGGTAATTCTACTAACCCGGAATTGGGGTCAACTCCGACATTATTGATTTGGACTGTGCCACTGACATTGAATTGGGAACTAGCTGTAATGTCATTAGTTACAACTTCTCTAGGATTAAGAAGATTACGATACTCTAACCCAATAATTCCCTGAGTCCCGATTTGAATATTGCCACCCTTTCCTCTAACTGCATTAGTAACAATGTCGCTGTTTTGCAATCCAGTAATAATGGGTGCATTTATAGTGATATTACCCCCATTTCCAGAACCACCAGCGGTTGCAATAATACTACTGAAATCGCGCATTAGCAACAAATTTTGGACTTGTAAATTGATGTTGCCACCATTACCAGATTCAGTTTGTGCCTGAATTAAGCCTTGATTTTTTAATTGGATATTATCTGCGCTGATATTGAGACTGCCTCCATTGCCAGTACCTTGGCTAGTAACACTGACTGTACCACCATTTGTTAGTGCCAACTTTGGTGTCATAACGCTAACAAGACCTGCATTTCCTGTCAGTCGAGCAGGAATACCAAGTTGTTGCCGCAATATTTCACCCGGGCTAAGAACGGAGGAATTTATACTACTATTATTGAAGTTACTGCGACCATTGATAGTTATTAATTCGGTGGCATTCACAGTCACATCTCCTGCTTGACCTGCAAAAAATGAACTTCCTGCAATCGCACTTCCATCCAGAATTTGCAATCTGGCAGTATCAAGGGTCAGTTTTTTTGCGCTGCCAGTACCATAGGTAATTGAGCTAATATTGCTATAAAGTCCGGCGGCATTGTCTCCCTGGACTATGGTGTCGGTGTTGCGGATTGTGACTTTACCACTAGAGCCAACACTAAACGTGACTGAAGATAATGCAGCACCATTCGACACCAACAGACTGTCACCATTAATAGAAATATCACCAGCATTCCCAGACCCGTATGCCGAAGTAACAAGTATAGCAACGGCAACTGGACTGAATGATGAGAAGCCAGATACTGACAGTGTGGTTGCATCAATATTTATATTTCCACCAGGAGCTTCTCCAAGCGATATGCTATTCAACCCAGCTCCATCTTGAATCGATAAGCGGGGAGTAATAATATTGATATTGCTACCCGCTCCCTTACCCGTGTTTTCGCTGCGAACCCCACTGCGAATTTTCAGATTAGTGGTTGCTCCACCAATAATATCGATCGCTTCCGATGCTTTGAAGTTAATGTCTCCACCTGGGAGATTACCAAAATTTTGTGCCAGAATTATCGAACTATTGGTTTGTTCGATGTGTTTACCTTGAAGTTGAATCGAACCTGAATTTACTCCGCTTATATCTAAAAGTGACTTCTGTGCTAGCTGAATATCACCAAAGCTTTGCATCTCTTCATAGCCAAAGGTATAACCTCTTGCATCTGGTGTTAGGCTGACAGTTCCACCATTCACACCACCCAATTCAACATGTCCTTGTTTGGCTGTCAAAACTGCATCATTTAGTTGCAGATTTCCCCCTACCAATGCGAGTGTTTTTCCTGGCTGTACTTTTAATTCTGAAGCACCTGCGATCGGAGTGCTACCATTCTGGTTAGTGATATATCCCGTACCCTGAACTTTTATCGCACCAGCATTACTACCCATTTGTAATCCCACAGGAACGCTCATAGTCAATATAGGAGGTATTGTATTATCGGCGGCTTTAAACTCTACCCCATCGCTAAATTTAATACTATTTGCAGTCGTCCCGACAAATGACCCGCTAATATCCAGCTTGGCATTCGCACCAAATAGAATTCCGTTAGGATTCATTAAAAATAAACTGACGGCATTTTTGCTATTGAGGGTTTGAATTAATCCATCAATATTAGAAATATTTCCACCTGTAACCCGGCTAAATATAGTTGTGATATTTGGTGTATTACTTAAATCAAACTTTGCAGAACCATCCGTAGGTACAGAGAAATTACTGAAGCTATGAAATAAATTACTACCCTTATTCAAACCATTAAGAATAGTAAAATTATTGCCAATTGAGTTGACAGTAGTGTTGGTAGTCATATCTGATGTCACTTGAGCCATTGCTGGCAGAAATATCCCACCTGCCAAAATTCCACCAAGCAAAGCTAAGTACACAGAAGGCGCCTTCATAACCCCATCTCCATTAAAATTCTATATTTTATATGTTTAAAACACTTTAAAATGGTGAATAGCTAAGTGAGAAATATAATCCATTTTCTTGTAGAGATCGCCTTTCTCCCTCGACTGACTTAAGCGGTATACCCCAATCTAAACGGGCAGAGAAAGTATCACCTTGTTTCCACAACAGTCCTAATCCTGTACCTATAAGCATACTTGGTGATGGATTATTGCCATTGTAATTCCAGCCTTTACCAATATCAATGAAGGGTGTTAGTTGCAGCACTCCTCCCATTTTGGGGGCACGAACAATAGGCAATCGAAATTCTGCGGACAATAAAAAGCCGCTATCTGTAAGTAATGCATCCTGACGATAACCACGTACACTCAACTGTCCACCCAAACCAAATTGCTCTAAAGGTACTAAGGAATCTGCTGCTGCTTGTAAATCTCCTCTCAGCAAAAACAAAGTATCGGGTTTCAACTGCTGCACCCACTGTGCTTGTCCCCGCCAACTAAAAAATCGGCTATCTGGGGCATGATTATTAACATTGGCGCCGAACCAATCTACACCAACGCTAAATTGTGAGCGTGCTGCAAATACTTGTTTGTTACTACGTTGGGTATATTCTTGAGTAAAGCGTAGGGCTGAAATTTTAGTTTTTCCGTTTGCATCCGCACCAGGCGATAAAGGAAAACCTCCAATGTTGTCAATACCTAGTTCGGTTTGGCTTTCCTGGCGGGAAAACGATAGTGCCACTGCTAATTCTTCGGTTGGTTTTTGTATCAGTGGTTGTCGATAACTGAAGTCATAAGCCTTGCTGTTTGACTGTATATCAAGGACAGTGAAGGGTTTTTCAATTACATTGTTCCATCCCTGGTTATACCCAAAGGAGATAGTGCCATTGTGGGCATTAACTGGCAACGTATAATTAACGTTAACTGTATTACTGCCATCAGTATTTGCATAGCCAACACTGAGTGTATCGCCCAGACCCAGCAAATTAGCTTCTTGCAAGTCTATTCCCCGACGGAAACTACCTACACTTGGCGATCTTCCATTATCCAAAGTGGTTGTTAGTTTGAAGGTGTCTGCTTCTTTGACCTCAACTTGCAACAGATTACTTCCTGGGCGCGTACCAGTTTGCAATTCGGCTGACAGATTTTGAATGCGCGGATCGAGTCGAAGTAATTGCAGCTTTTCAAGTAAGTGGGGTACATTCAGAGGTTTCCCGGCGCCAAGTTTGATGCGCGATCTAATATACTTACTGTTTAATCGTCGATTACCAACAATTTTGATTTCTTGGAGACTACCTTCGACTACCTGAATTTTGATGACTCCAGATTCTATTGTTTGTGGTGTAATTATTGCACCTGTAGTTACATAGCCTTTATCGGTATACAGTTTAGTGACAGCATCCTTAACTTGTAATAATTCTGAAAACGTTAGTTCTCGTCCTACAAAGGGAGATGTTACAGGAATAAAATCTTTCGGTTTGAATACTGTACTACCAACAACTTCAATGCGATCTACCTTGAACTTCATATTCTCGTCATCTTGTGAAGGAATTTGCGTTTCTGGCAATTGTGGTGCAGGAATTACTGTTTCTTGGTTTGACGGCTGCGGTAGTACATCTGATGGCAATGGCATTACTGGAATGTCTTCTAAGCGATTGCTTGGCAAAGAATTGGGATTGGAAGTTTGTCCAATTGCTTGCTGATTATCACACAATACTGCTGCAAGAAAAAAGCTGAATGTTAGAGGTAATATAGCAGTTAAAACACTAAGAACATTGCTTAATGTGTCTTTATAAAATATTTTTTCAATAATTGAGTTTTTAATAATAATTTCTTTCACTGTCACCCCTTTTAGTGAATTTACCTATTTTTTTACTTGGTATATAGTAATCTTTCTACTATTTGCCCTAGCAACTGCTAAATTTGTGTAAGGTTAAAAATTATTTGCTTGACCTGTGTATACTAAATTAAGTAAATAATTTTTATTATGTTAATTTAGTTAATCTTCCTTAATAAATGTCATTATTAAGATATCGCAATCCTAAATCACTTGTAAAATATTTATCTTCTTTTTTTCCTTCCTTTGCTTCCTTTACGGTTTGTTACATAAACATCATTTTTTACAAATCAATTAGGAATGCCATATAACTATAGCATTCCTAAATCAGTTGCGATAAAGTAAACAGCTTGAAACGCATATAAATACTTACTTTTTATCTAAGTATTTTCTCACGTTTCAATTCGGATTGCTATATAAATCTAGTTACCATAGTTACCGCATTTTTTACTAATGCCATCAGAATAAATACTGATTTTAACTAAAGTTATGAAGCTAGCAAAAAGTTTATTCAGCACGCAGGCTTGAAGCATACGAATAATCTGGGTAATGATAAAAATGTCTTTTCAGAGTCGTAATTTTGAATAACTTTCAATACTGTTCGGTTAACTCACATCTTGCACCTGGTCTAGAAGCCGGGAATATGCGACAAACTGCGCTTAAAAAGCTTAATCTCTCGTACTATTCCCGGTTTATGCATGGCTTGTTGCTAATGGTGCAAGATATAAGCCTCTCATATCATGTCCGGTAGCATAACCATAATAAAATCTTTGTAGAGACGCGATTAATCGCGTCTCTACGTGATGGGTATTTATGGGCAAACAGCCGGACATAATATCACTGGCGCCCAAACAAAATTCGGCATATGCTGAACCAGCGTTACATTTGGGTAATGTTACTCCTTCGGAGCAAGAACGTTTGGTTAAAAACATTATATTCAGATGCGGCAGTTATGTCACTTCTTCCGTAGGGATGTTTCCTATGATATGCGAGTTGCTAAAGCTTTGGGTAATATCGACCCTGCAATGTTTCAGGCGCCCTAAAGAGCAATCAGTAGGCGTGTAGAGACTTTACATGTAACTTCTCTAGCGTTAGTTAGGGGGTATTAATCGGACAAACCGGGCTTTTTGCAAGAAGCCCGTTTTTTTATCTATCTTGCGGTTGGATTAACATTAATCCCTTGGCTAGTAGACAAGATAATTATTCCGATGGCATGATAAAAATAATTTATATTTAATTAGCTTTATTATTTAATTGGCGAATCTATTAATTTTTAACAATGTTTAGAAAAATTAAAATTGGTACAAAGATTGGCGCCGGATTTGGAGCAATATTAGCTGTTGTAAGTGGCATTGGCTTTATTACATATCAAACTACAAGTAATTTAGTTTTAAATGCTGGGTGGCAAGCTCATAGCTATGAAGTGCTAGGTGAGTTGAAAAATTTAAACTTACAGTTACAATCAGCAGAAGCATCGCAGCGTGCTTTTATTGTTACAGGTGAACAGCGTTCTTTGCAACCTTTTGATGGTGCCATAAGTAGTTTAGAAAAAAGTTTAATAAGAATACGGAAATTAACATCAGACAATCCTCAGCAGCAAAGCCTTATTAGTAAGCTTGAAGTATTAATACCTCAAAGAGTAGATATAATTAAAAATCGAATTTCATTACGTCAAAATCAAGGATTTGAAATTGCAAGACAGGAAGTCGCCTCAGATAAAGGTCGAGAGCTTACAAACCAAATTAGAAGTGCAACATTTCAAATTGAAAAAGATGAAAGAAGTTTGTTAGATTTGCGTTCTCAAAACACTAAAAAATCTACAGAACAAGCATTTAACGCTATTTCACTTGGTGTACCTTTTATCATTTTACTACTAATTTTAATTGTTATTTATCTAAATAGAGAAATTTCTCATCCTTTACGCGAACTTTCTAGTAAAACAGTTGCACTTGCCGATGGAGATTTATCGGTAAGTATTCACGATAACAAACGTGAAGATGAAGTAGGTATGCTAGTAAAAGCATTCAACCGCATGGTTGCTAATTTACGCGACAAATCAGAATATAGTCAACAACAAACTTGGTTAAAGTCTAATTTAGCTAAGTTTTCTCAAATGCTGCAAGGACAACGTAATTTAGCAACTGTTGCCAAAATTATCCTTAGCGAACTGGCGCCACTTGTAAATGCCCAGCAAGGTGTATTATATCTTAAAGAGACTGATAGTGAGCCACCTGTAATGGTTTTAGTTGGTAGCTATGCATACCAACAACGTAAAAATCTCTCGAATAGATACCAGTTTGGAGAAGGGTTGGTAGGACAATGCGCTTTAGAAAAGCAAAAAATATTACTAACAAATGTTCCTGATGGTTACATTCAAATTAGTTCCGGGTTAGGTGAAGCAAAACCAAAAAATATTATAGTATTGCCTATATTATTTGAGTCAGAAATTATGGCAGTAATTGAATTAGCATCGTTTCAGGAATTTGAAACAGTACATATAACACTATTAGATGAACTATGCGAGACTTTAGGTGCAGTGCTAAATGCTATAGCATCCGACATTCGTACAGTCGAGTTGCTTAAACAGTCGCAAGCATTAGCAGAATTACTGCAAAACCAACAAGCAGAACTACAAGAAAGTAATGAAAGATTAGCAGAACAAGCAGAAACACTACAAGCATCTGAAGAACTTTTACAACAACAACAGCAAGAATTACAACAGTCAAATGAAGAATTACAAGCGCTTAATAAAGAGTTAGAGAAAAAAGCCGAACTGCTGGAATTGCAAAAGCAAGAAGTTGAAACAAAAAATAACCAACTTGAAGAAGCACGGCAATCATTAGAAATACAAGCTAGTGAGTTAGAACTTTCATCTAAATATAAATCTCAATTTCTTGCTAACATGTCGCATGAATTGCGAACTCCTCTTAATAGCTTACTAATTCTAGCTAAAATTTTATCTGAAAATAGTGAAGGTAATTTAACATCGAAACAAATGGAGTATAGTAGTACTATTTACGGTGCCGGAATCGATTTATTAGGATTAATTAATGATATATTAGACTTAGCAAAAATCGAATCTGGCACAATGTCTTTCGATAATTATCCGTTACCATTGGTTGAACTCAAGCATTACTTAGAACGTACATTTAAACAGCTTGCCCACAGTAAAGGTTTAAACTTTATCCTTGATTTCATGTCAAATCTTCCATCAAGTATTGATACCGACGCAAAGCGTTTACAACAAGTTCTCAAAAATTTACTCGCTAATGCCTTTAAATTTACAGAACAAGGAGAAGTGCGACTCACGGTAAACTTTGCTTCGCATGGTTGGAATTCTAACAATCAAACCTTAAATCAATCTAGTTCAGTTATCGCTTTTAGCGTCAGTGATACAGGTATCGGAATAGCACCCGAAAAGCAAAAGATAATTTTTGAAGCATTTCAACAAGCTGATGGTAGCACTAACCGTAAACACGGAGGTACAGGTTTAGGTTTATCAATCAGTCGCGAAATTGCGCGTTTATTTGGCGGTGAAATTACTTTATCTAGCCATCCTGGTGAAGGAAGCACATTTACACTATATCTTCCAATTAACAATGCTAAAATAAATAGTGCTGAGTTGAAAGTGCTGAGTGTTGAGTCACATAATAGTGCCAAATCAAACTTAGTATTCAGCACTCAGTACTCAGCACTCTTCGATGATAGAAAAAATATTAAACCTGGCGAACATGTATTATTAATAATTGAAGATGATATAAGTTTTGCGCGCATTTTACAAGAAATGTCGCAACAAAAGGGTTTTAAGAGCGTTATTGCTCAAAATGGTAATAGCGGAATAACACAGGCACGTCAAATTAAACCTTCGGCAATTTTATTAGATATTGATTTACCAGGAATCGATGGTTGGATGGTATTAGATAGATTAAAGTACGATGTAAACACACGTCATATTCCTGTACATGTAATGACGGTAGAAGACGGAAAACAGCGGAGTTTGCAGCAAGGTGCAATGGCGTATTTACAAAAACCTGTTACTAGAGAAGAAATTAGCGATGCTTTAAATAGAATAAAAGTATTTGTAGAGCGACCACTGAAATATTTACTCGTTGCCGAAGACGATGTAACACAACGTCAAAGTATTATCGAACTTATTGGTGGTGATGATGGTGATGTTAATATTACTGGTGTAGGAACAGCCGAAGAAGCTCTAGTAGCAATTCGTTCGCGACGCTTTGAGTGTATGGTTCTCGATTTGGGACTGCCAGATATGGATGGCTTTGAGCTAATTGAACTAATTAAGAAGGAAAAAAATGGTGAATCTTTACCTGTTATTATTTATACAGGTAAGGAAATTAGCAAGGCACAAGAATTTGAACTACGGCGAATAGCAGAAACAATTATTATCAAAGACGTGAATTCTCCTGAAAGACTGCTCGCCGAAACGTCATTATTCTTGCATAGAGTTCAAGCCGAACTACCTGCTACTCAGCAAAAAATACTTGAAAAACTACAATCAAGTGGCAGTATTCTAGCAAATAAAAAAGTTTTGATTGTAGATGACGATGTTCGTAATATTTTTGCACTAACTGGGTTACTCGAAAAGTACAGTATGCAAGTAATATACGCTGAAAATGGTAAAGAAGGTATCGATGTTTTACAACAAAATCCTGACATAAACATCATACTTATGGATATAATGATGCCTGAAATGGACGGTTACGAAACTACCCGTCAAATTCGTCGAAATCATCAATTTAAATCTCTACCAATTATTGCCCTTACTGCCAAAGCCATGCAAGGCGACCGTGAAAAATGCATCGAAGCAGGCGCCTCAGATTAC
Source organism: Calothrix sp. PCC 7103 (assembly GCF_000331305.1). GTDB lineage: Bacteria > Cyanobacteriota > Cyanobacteriia > Cyanobacteriales > Nostocaceae > Dulcicalothrix. Next base: position 6,614,204 of record NZ_KB217478.1, read on the forward strand.
ATTACCAAACCTGTTGACACTGAACAGCTACTTTCGCTATTAAGAGTATGGTTGTACGATTAACTGCTATCAATATAATCAGGCAAGGATGTCTGCTCCACAAGATAGATGAAGTTACAGTTTTGCTTTGATTTGCCGCAGTTGATTTTTCAGGTTATCTACTGTTTTTTGCCACTGACTTTTTTGGATAGGCACCGGGAAGTAAGCAGGTGGTAATTCTGGGTTAAGATTACGGTAGTATTCCCAAGTTTCCCAGTAAGGACAACCAGGTTGAATACGAATACCTGCCCAGTGTAAATATTGGAGTTGCTGATTTACAGTTGGGTCGATTAGTACATTAGCTTGCCCCTGTTTTGATTGGAAGTGCGGTGTACCTGCCCAGTTACCAGGCGCCTGACCTTCACGACGTACAATGTTAAAGCGGTTTTTGATACGCTTCAATAACATATAGTTAATTATTGGTTGGTCAGAAGTTTTTTCTGAGAAATCAAAGTATTCGGGATGTTGTGTACACTCGGTAAATACTTCATACAAATCTTGTTCGGATACGAGATTTTTCTTGGAACCCCAAAATCCACCGTTGAATATATCTTTGACTTCTTCTTGTGTAAATACTCCGTCGTCAAAGATTTGGGCAGAAAATACGTTTTTTATACCGCCTAAATGTTGATAATCGCAGTTAATAAAATCTGTATTTGCCAAGTAATTAAGGTTATCAGCAATTTTTTCAAAGACAACTATATCTGTGTCAATGTATAAAAACTCATCAAATGGGCCAAACCAACAAGCTTGTTTACGAAACTGGTTGGGGCGCGCAAAAAACTTACCGCCAAATGTTTCGTGTAATTTCTTTGATAAACGGTCGATAAATTCTAAATCTTCATAAACCTTTACACCATAAAACCGATTGAGTGTATCGGCTATGTTGTGATAATTATCATCATAGGGAATCATCACAATAGGTGTTTCTTTATCATACAATCTAATGCTGTTGAGCAAAGCTATTGCATGGTCTGTAACTTTATCGTTAGCTATAATATATATTCCGCGCGTCATTATATTAAACCTCCATTGGAATTCCTAATTTTCGTAAAACTCTTGTTGCCAAACTTGGTGGTTTATTGTAAACTTTAGGCTTAGTTTTAAACTGCGGGCGCCGTGTTGGTTCATTTAAATAACGGTAGTGCAAAAAAATATCCCTGTAAGGAAACCCAACATTTTCACCCGCACATACACGAGTAAATAGTTTTGATGACAACCCAATATAATGCAGGTAGGTAAGACGACTTTGTTTGTCATAAAGAAGATTATCTTTTTCCTCGAAGTGTGGAGAAGTCACGCAACAACCAGTTACTTCATTTTCACTTAAATAACGGGCAAAGTTCCACGTCGAAACACCAGAACGCATCACCATATAGTTAAGAACGCTTTGGTCGGGTGCATTCATATATAGTATTTCTGAATCACCTTGACGCAATTGTGATAACAGGTAATCTCGTTTTTTGGCGCCAAATAAACCTTTCTTGCTAGCATACATCCCCGCACAAAAGATTTCGCTATTGATACGCGCTTGCGAAAAAATATTTAATAGCTGTTTTGAACTTACATCGTAAACATGTGCAGGGTCTTTATATTGAAAGTCGTAGACAACAAAATCGTTATTATCCAACTGCTTAAAAATATATTCCAGCGAATTTAGGACTAAAATATCAGCATCAAGATAAATAAATCTATCAAATGGCCCATCAAAAGCACAAAATCTTCGATGCATTCCCATACGGTATACACCGGATGTCCCTTGCTCTGACCAAACCTTAAAAGCATTGGGGTGTGCTTGCCAAGCATCGAAAGCAAATTTTTCCCAAAGCTCAATAACAGGTGTATCCGCAAATATTTCTACATTGCTACGTTTTTCAACTTCTTCTCTCACTCGTTCTAACTTGTCATCATACGGTAAAATGCAAACCGGATAGGCGCCTCCTGAACGCTTACTATAAGCTTCAATACTGTTTAACAACGCTACCAACTGGTCATAAACCACATCGTTAGCAAGAATATAAATACCATCAGTCATATATCGCACTAACTCCAATAAATTCGATAAACATAGCTAATAAATAGATATTGGCTTAATTTTAGTTATCTGCTTAAATGTAATACCCGTAAATATACTGGATTTAATTCACACGCCTAGCACCTATTGTTCCTTTATAACTTATACATCTTCTAATTGAGAAGTGTAAACAACAAAATTACTGGCACTATATTAATATCGGTTATACTCGTAAACACGCGATGTAAAGACGCAATTAATTGCGTCTCTACAAATTATAAATTCAGTAAATATACTGATATATAAATCCGGTTTTAGATAATATTTATAGTATATGTAAGAAAATTTAAATAACTAAAGATTATGGAAAAAGGTATTTATTTATTAGCAAATGATGTAGTCTACGACCAATTAGTAGCCTTGATAAACAGCATTGAACTAAACTATAGTGCAGATATACCAATTTGCATTATTCCATATAACGATAAATTAGATTTAATTAAGCAAGAAATTACCAAGCGGAAAAATATATTTTTATTTAGCGACACCGAATCAATTTCACGCTGGGAAAGTTTCATCGCCAAATTCGATAAGCTGTATTTTGACTACCCTTACGAAGACGTTACCGAAAAACACGCAGAAACTCTAACAATGCACCGTAAGTACTGTGCATTCGATGGCCCCTTTGAAAAATTTCTCTATTTAGACTTAGATACATTAGTATTTCAATCACTAGACCACGTATTCGATAAACTCGATGAATACGACTTTGTAGTTCACGACTACCAACGTAAAACTTCACTACGGTTAAAAGAAGTTGACTATTACCACGAAGTATTTAAAGATACTTACCCCAATAAAGGCGCCTTAGCAAATCGTTTTCATTGTGGAGGGTTTTGGGCATCTAAGCGTCAAGCTATTACCCCCCAAGATTTAGAATATTTTCTCCAAGAGTTAAGCAAAGGCGATATCAAAGTATTTAGAAGCTGGTTGAGTGAACAAACCAAGTTAAATTATATGACTTTGAAAAAGAATTTCAAACTATATAATTTTACTTTAGATGATGCATCTCAGTATAATACAGGTGTTTGCATAACATCCTCACACTTCGAGGAAAAAAATCATGTATTATACGATAAAGGTAAGAAATTAACTTACTTGCACTACATGGGTATTAAAAACGAACGTTTACGGCGCCTGTGCGAGTGGGAAAAGAAAGATTTACCATTCAAAGGTAATTTAATCACCTTGTTCGACAAATTATATAAGTGGCAAATTAGCAATATTCCGTATCGAGATATTTTTTTATACTACAGATTCGTTAAGTAAGTATGGTGGCTTAAGCCACCATACTGTTAAAAATTTTTCGTATAGTTAGAAGTCCATTCCAGCAAGTTAAGTTTGTGCAGCACAATTTGCCTTGCTTCTGCGATTGCTTCTTTTGCTTCGTACCAAGCATCTGGTGTTGCCGTTACTTCTTGAATATACTTCAAACCTTTTTCGTCTAAGCTTGGTAAACGTAAAAAACTACCTGGTGGTAGTAGCTTATCTGCGGCGCCTCCTCCGTAATATATTGGTAAGCACCATGCTAAGAGTGCATCCCACATTTTTTCGGTGATGTATATATCATTGTTGGCATAGTTTTCTATCGCTAGATTATATCGGTATGGCGCCATTGCGTGCCATTTGTTCGCTAGCTCTCCACCAGTTATTGCCCAGCTTGGTAAGTTACGTCCGTAAAAGTCACAGTCAACTTGATTTTGTAATAAGCGCAAAAATTCTAAGCGTTGACGGTGGTTTGCTGTGCGGTTGACTCCCGATGTTATCCAACTACATGTTTTTATTTTTTCTGGTGGCGCCATTTCGTTGAGTTCACGAAATGAGTTACTGTGATACCAAATTGCTGGCATGTATTCGGGTATTGGCGCCGCATCATCGGGTGAAGATATATAACCACAGTATTCTTTTGCCCAGTTATAACATGCTAGGTTTGTTTCGATTATTTCTTCGAGGGGGGGTTCACGCCATAGAAATATTATTCGCTCTTTGGGGACTCCGCGCAGTAAGGGCTGCATTTCTTCGTGTGTGTAAGGGATGTTGTGAAGTTCGGGTTTGAAGAATATATATTTGTTTTTAAATTCTTTGCGAATTCCTGCGAAGTTGTATAGGAGGAGGAAGTCGGGTTTTTCGGCTTTGGCTAGCATTTGAATGTTTCCCCATATGCCGAAGGGGTGGGGGGTTTGTTGCCATAACCAGTCACTTTGGTTGGCGCCTGGGTAGCCAGTCAGCATTCCAATTGTTTTTTTTGTCATAGTTTTTATTCTTGTTTTTAATTTTTAATTAATTAGTTAATTACCTGCGGACGCATCGATTCTTCAACATAGTTTAAAATGTTAAGAATTCTGCTTTCCCACGAGAATTGACGGGCGTAGTTGATACTGTCTATGTATCCTTCTGTTTTACGTGGGTATTTATCTAGTGCGTATTGTATTGCAGCAGCAAATTTTTGTGGGTTATCTGGTTCGCACCAAGATGCTATTAAGGGAGAATCTTTGAATGGCATTAGGGGAGGTATTTCTGTGGTTACTATACTTGTGCCAGATGCCATGTATTGGAAGAATTTGACGGGGTTGGTAAAGTCTGCTTCTTTTCCTGATAGGTGGGGATGTGCTAGTAGGTCGGCGCCTTGAAATAAGCTGACTAACTTTTCGCGTGGCATTACCCAACCTAGGAAAATGATGTTTGAGATATTTTTCTCTTTGGCTATTTGTCTATATGTTTCGGCTTGGGCATCTTTTCCTCCGGTAACGGCAAATTGTATGTGAGGCATTTGCTCTGCTACTTCGATAAGTAGGTCGATACCTTTGAATTTATATAAGGCACCTGAGTAAACTACTAATATTTGTCTACCGTCTTTGAGTAGTTCTTGGCGCCAGTTTTGCGCTTGTTCGGGTTGACGTTCCAGAAATGACTGCTCAAAACCGTTATATATCCACGCTACTTTTTCTGGTGGCATTCCTTGCTGAATTAAGCTTTGACGTACTGGCTCTGATTGAGTGATGGCAATTTGAAAGTAGGGACTATTTATGATTTCGGATTCAAATGGTATTGTTTGAAAGTGATGTTTTTCAAATATAACGGGAATTTGATTTTTTACTGATGCTTTGACAAAATTCCAATCGCGTGTGTGAACTAGCTTGGTGTGGCGCCGTAAATGAAATGGCAAGTAGTATTTTGTGGCAATGGTGCTAGAGTTTGTTAGTTTGCCTGGTACTTTGTCTATAGGATATGGCATTGGTAACGGCGCCACTCTTAGATGTTCTTGGGTGTTATAAAAATCTATAAATTTCGCGTTTGGTTTGTGCAGTTTAAAAGGATTAAATAACCAAGAGAGATTTAATAGGCTAGCGTTTTTATCGTGATAAGCTAACACCGAAGAGTAACCCAAGTTTGCAGCCGCATTTGCACAAAGTACATCGTGAATTTCATGTGCTGTATCAGGTTTGAGCGAAAGTTCTCCTGTATAAAACAGGTATTTGTTTTGATTGTTAGAAGACATGTTGCTATTACAACCCTATTTTTATTTTAGAATTTCCATTTTGTTGATATTCAAACTTATTACTGTAACCAACAGAATTAGAATAATTCGATTTTAAAAAATCTTCTAATTCTTGAATCGTATCTAGCAAATGAATCGCCGCATAATAAATATTTTTTATAATTTCATTTTGCTCAAAGCTTTGAATCTGTCCATCTAAAATTAGCGGCAACGAATGTAGCATAAAATTTAAATGAGTACGTAACTTCTTAACAAGACGGTCAAGGTCATCTCGATATGCTTTATACGTATCATTTACTGATGTAATAAAACTGGTTTGCAGTTTGACAATATCCTCAAATATTTCAATAATATTCTCGACGCGCGCCGTTGATTTACGTATTTCTTCCATAAGTTCTTCCCGCTCCTGCGAGTCCGAAGCTTCGTCGATTAATAATTGCAAAAAGCCAATTGTTGGATTTAGTCGTGTCCGTAATTCATGGGGTATACGAACTAAATTTTGATTATGAGTTAGTACTTCTGTATTTTGCCCATCCGTTAATTTGGCTTCTGATTTAACATCTGTAAATTGCTTTTCAGAGTCTTCGGCGCCAAATTGCATAGTGTAAAGTCGTGTATAATACCCACCTTTTTGTAAAAGTGAGTTGTGAGTTCCGACTTCTACAACTTTTCCTTGGTCTAAAACCGCTATTTGGTCAGCACCTTGAACTGTAGATAAACGGTGGGCAATAACTAAAGTTGTTCTGTCTTTACTCAAGTCATCAATAGCTGCTTGCACTACTCGTTCGGATACAGTATCAAGCGCACTAGTCGCTTCATCGAGAATTAAAATCTCTGGGTTTTGTAATAATGCACGTGCTATAGCTAATCTTTGTCGTTGTCCCCCCGATAGCATTACACCTCTATCACCTATTAGCGTATCAAAACCTTGTGATAGCTTCGTGACAAACTCATAAGCATTCGCGCGTTTGGTAGCAGCTATTATTTCTTCTTCGGTTGCGTCGGGTTTTCCGTATGCAATGTTATATCGTACTGTGTCGTTAAATAAAAATGTATCTTGACTAACAATACCCATCGCACGACGTAATAACTGAATATCAAATTCTTTCAAATCTACGCCATCTAGTAAAATACCACCAGAAATTACATCATAAAAACGCGGTAACAAGTCCGCCATTGTTGATTTTCCGGCGCCTGAACTACCAACTAAAGCTAAAGTAGTACCCTTCGGCAAAAACAAATCGACTTCTTTTAATACTAGTTTTTCGCTACCTGGGTAAGCAAAAGAAATATTATTGAAATGAATTCCTTTTTCAAGCCCTTTGTAAATCTTTGTTCCCCGACTCATAAACGGCTTATTGTCACGTCTCAGAAAATCGTTAGCAATAGATACGCTTGTTGAAGCGTTCGCGAAGCCACTGCGAATTGCGTTTAGCTGAGATATAAAAGGCAGTAAACGCAGAAGTACTAACAAATATGTAAAGAGTACAGTAGAAAGTGAGGAAATTTGAGATGCAAACAAATACTTACTAAGCAGTATAATCAGAACCAAGGCTGTAATTCCCATTACCTCGCTAACGGGTGTAATTGCCTCAGAATTTGCTTGCGATTTAAAATCAGCTTGTTCGCGGTTGCGAATTAATTTGACAATTTTGGTATATTCGCGGTCTTCATTAGCTGTTGCACGTACTAAGCGCATTCCGTTCATAACTTCCAAAACGGTTATCGAATATGCTCTTGACATATCCGATAGCAATTTACCATAAATTTTCGACCGAGAAATAGCATATTGATTGACTAATGTTACAAGTGAGAGTAAAAATGTTGCTGCTATTGTTAACTGCCACGAAATTGAGAGTAATACACCAATAAATACTAAAATTGTAATAACTAGAATTGATACCCGAATGACAGTATTAACAGCACTCGCTGCTTTTCCTAGCTCTGCACTCAAGCTATTAATAGCATCACCAACTTTGGTTTTGACGAAGTAATCTAAATCGACTTCTAACAAGTTTTTTAAACCTGCTTCTCGCATGTCAGTAGTCAATGTTCGTGCAAGTGAACTTGATGTTAAAGTGCTTGCATAGCTAGCAATATTTTTTAATATAATAGTCAATATAATTGCTATTGCCATGACCAAAGTACGATAATCTTCTGGTACTCGGTCGAAAGGTCGCATTACGATTTTTAAAATATCAGGTGCGTTATTTAATTCAATATCTAGCCCAATAATTTTTAAAACAACTGGTACAATTAGCGTAGTACCAACTCCATTAAATAAGGCGCCAGAAAATCCTAGTAAGAATGTCAGAAGCATCCAACCAGGATAAGGTTTAGCAAATCTAATTAAAAGTTTAACAGTGGACATTGGTAATAGTTAATAATTACTAGTTATAGAAACCGGGTTTCTTATAGTTTATTGATAACACTTGCGAGCGTTTCAGCCATAGTGGAAGTACTATATTTTTCAATACAGCGAGTTCTGGCTTTACGTCCTTTAACGGTTGCAGTATCAAAATCATTGAATATGACTTCGATTTGTGCAGCTATTTGTTCGGGTGCTGATGGTTCAACTAAATAACCTGTATCAGCTAATATCTCAGGTATATCACCCACACAGGTAGAAATCACAGGTTTACCCATTGCCATTCCGTCAGTTAACTTCAGAGGAAACTGCGCGCGTGCGACTACAGTATCGCGCTGTGGTACAACAACAACATGCGCTGCTGCCACAATTTCTGGCATCGCTTCTACTGGCTTTTTTGGTAACTTAATAATCCAACGTCCCCATTTACTAATTAATTGGTCATCGTAATTATCATATGGACTGCCACCGACAATTACTAAGCGCAAATCATCACGATTGAGCTTATCGAGTGCTATCAATACGTCTTCGACACCTTTATGCGGACGCGGGGCGCCAGGAAACATCAAGATGCGATAATCTGAAAGTCCATACTTAGAGCGACTTGCTTCAGGGTCGTATTTATCTGGGTTAAACATCTCGGTATCTTTACCATTTGGTACATAAACACCGCCAAATCTATCCTGAAGAAACTGTGTATCAATAGTTACGCCATCTGCCCACTTGACCAAACTTTCGATCCAATTAATATAAACTGGATGGTCAGGGAATCTGAGGGCGCCGTTCGATTTGAGAATATCGCGGGCAAATTGTTTGATTCCTGGTTGGTACTTCCAATCAAAACCACCATGCCAACTTAATTCCCAGTCGTCCATATCAACCAACACTGGACGATGACGACTCAATTTATCAAGCAATGCCACACCAAAGCTAGTTGGTTTTGGCTTTACTGCATAAATCACATCACCCGATAGCTTTTGCCGTAATTGTCGCGCTGACCCAAAAAACTGTGGATAATTACTACCAGCAATAGAAATGACTGGAATTCCATCAGGGGGTATGGCATATAAATCTTTGCCAAAATTAAAACCGACAACTTCGACTTTATAGTTAAGTTGCTTAAGGACTTGAGCTAGTAAATAAGCTCTAACCGTCCCTCCTCCAGAGAGGTCGCTAACAACTAATGAAAATTTTAATTGATTATTTGCCATTGCTCCCAACGTGCCTTACTGCGATTTATGTGGACGCTTGTTTACCAAAGCGCAAAATTTTAGTAGAAATAAAGTCAATTATTTTTTGGCTTCGTGACCCACGTAAGTTTTCATACAGTAAAGACTTCGGTAAAACCATCCGTAGTAAATAAGCTATAAACAAACCAAACCTACTATTTACTTTAAACTTTCCATTAAATAGTGGAACCGGATAATTTACAATTTTTCCTAATTTAAAAAAGTTATTTATATCTTTCTCAATTAAAGTTTGTTCAATAAAATACTTTATTCCTGGCTGAGAATATTTTTTTAACTCATCACTTTTACTGGCCTCAATTTCGTATAGCAAAACATAGTAATTTTTCATGTATTCCCAATTGTTAGTTCTATTCGTTTCGTGTTTGGTATAAAAAGTACCAACAATCGGTGTATATATATAATCTATGCCCAATGCTAATAAACTGAGCGCAAAATCTCTATCTTGTAAAGCTTTAAGACGGCTATCAAAACATGCAGCTTGCAAAACTTCTTTTTTAATCAACATGCACTGCTGCAACACAGGAAACGGTGAATCAGCGAGAAAATCAGGTAAAAGTAAACGCTGTTTTAACTCTTCACTACCCAACGAACCGATAATATTTTGTTCACGACGGATAATATTTTGGTTGCTATCAAGGAATACGCGCTCATAGTCACAGTAAAGTACAACGTTTTGGTTTTCTAACCCTTCTAAACAACTCAACTGAAACCGTGTTTTATCTTCGTGAATCCAATCATCTGGGTCTAAACACTGAATCCATTCACCCAAAGCTTTTTCAATACCCAAATTACGCGCGGTAGATACACCACCATTTTCTTTATAAAAATATTGCACCCGCTCGTCAGTAGCCATTAACCATTCTGCTACTTCGCGAGTATTATCTGTTGACCCATCATCAACTAAAATACATTCCAAATTAGTGTAAGTTTGTGCTAAAACACTTTTAACACATTTTTCCAAATAGCTAGCTCGGTTGTAGCATGGTAAAATAACTGAAACTAAAGGAGTCATGGCTAAACCAATCCTAAATCATTAATATTACAGTGGGACTCAGAATTAAATTCATACAAACACATAAAAAATGTAACCTATTTTACCCTGAACCCCTACCGAGAATGTACCGATAAATTTATCAATATCAGTACTACTAGCTCCTGTAACAAGTAATATCACAGATTGTAACCAGTATATTTGATTTATTTTTTGCTATCTACCGACTCACCGTCCAGTTATTCCCTGCCGCGTATACGACAGGGCGCCGAACCGTCACGCACTGGCTTATGATTGTGATTACCAGCCAATAAGTCTTAATTGACCTGTTTGAATATAGTCAAATATACGATAGATTTGGCGACGTTCTCCGTCACTAACATCGCTATTATTTAATATAATTTCTGTGAGTAAGCTGTGGTCATTACGACTATATACTCTAGAAAAAATAATTTTATCTACAATTTTTTTTACAGCTACTTCTGATTGATAATCATTTGATTTCATCATTGAAAGTTTGTGCAGCATAGCTCTCCTGATTATTAATTATTAAAAAAATAGCAAAATTTGCCCCGCTTATAGTTAAACAGCGTGCGTATAAAAATTTCTTAAATTTAAGTTAAGACGGTAAACAAATTTTATCGTTTATAAAGTTTATGTTTTGGAATGCCTTTGTGGTATCTTTACAACATAAACCAATAAAAACAATTTTGCTTTATCTTTACATCATCACCCAGAGAATTTTTACTGATATCTATATTTTTTTAACCGTCCATATAGTAAAAAACACGTATAAATACTATTGCTTTTACCAAAAACTTGTAAATTATCGGTAATTAGGTGAAGCCAATATAGATTTTTAGCAAACTCTCACAATTAATAGGCACCAGTAACAAAATATAAAAAGATACACCACAAGACTCACGACTCACGGACATATTCATAACAAACAGGAGTAAACGAGATGCAGATAATTCGTATACCAGTACTTTCTGACAATTACATTTTTTTGCTTTGGGATAGTGTGCGTAAAATAGCCGCAGTTGTTGACCCTGCGGTAGCAAAACCAGTTTTAAATAAACTTCATGAATTAGAAGGCGCCGAGTTGGTAGCTATTTTCAACACACACCACCACAGCGACCATGTAGGAGGAAACCGTGAATTAATTACCCACTACCCCAACGTAACAGTTTACGGCGGAGAGTCAGACTCTGGACGTATTCCGGGGCAAAAAGTCTTTCTTCGTGAAGGAGACTCTGTAGAATTTGGCGATCGAACTGGCGCCGTGTTTTTTGTTCCTGGACATACACGCGCTCACATCGCTTATTATTTCCCACCTGTCACCCCAGACGAAACAGGCGAATTATTCTGTGGTGACACACTATTTGCAGGTGGATGCGGGCGCCTGTTTGAGGGAACACCAGCGCAAATGGTAGATTCTCTCAGCAAAATACGGACACTACCCGATAACACTCGTGTGTGGTGTGCCCATGAATACACTCTTAAAAATCTTCAGTTTGCCCTTAGTGTCGATGGTAACAACCAAGATTTACAACAGAGGTATACAAAAGTACAAGCTTCCCGCAATCAAGGGGAAGCCACAGTACCTTCACTATTAGGTATAGAAAAACTTACTAACCCATTTTTAAGATGGGATATACCCGCATTACAAACAGCCGTAAAAACTCGCGAGCCAGTACAAGCATTCGCACGTCTACGCGGAATGAAAGACACATGGTAATAAGCACTTTAGTGCTTTCTTAGTGCTTTCTTAGTGCTTGTCAAGAAAGCACTAAAGTGCTTAGTACGAAACCCCTAAGAAGCCTTAATCAAAGACTTAACTTGCTTTTTAAACGAGCCATAAATATTTTGAAACACAGCCATTTGTTTCTGCCGACGCTTTTTAGCAGCTTGCTGTACAGACCAGTTAGACCATATAGAGTTGTCGAGATATTCGTAAAATAATTCCTTCTGCGGGTGGTTACAGTTATCGTTCCAAGGTTTTTCGCGCGTTGAGTAATGGATAATATATGGATGGTTGAGCAGGTTATTATATTCTTCTTCACTGAATGGGCTTTCTTGCCATGAACCAAAACGGAACAAATAAGGCATTTGGTTCCAACGCGCGTCAAGTTCTCCCCATTTCCCTGCTAAAATTGCGTTTAACCCATCTTGGTCGAACCAGCGCACGTACTGTTTATAATCGTTGAGATATTTAATAACTTCCAAACTTGTATTATCTTGGCGCCATTTTTTCAAATTCAATACCAATACACCCGAATTGAGATATTTACAATCAGCAGGTATACCGAGTTCTTGATAGTTTACTAAACCGCGTGGAGACGAAACTAATGGGGCGCCCATGTCTTGCACTGCTAGTAAATAATTGTCTTTTATATCCTGCTGCCACAGCGCTTCAATGTCACTACGAACTATTACATCGCTATCTATATAAATTGCTTTTTCAATATTTGTAGGTAAAATTGCTGGAATCAAAAGCCGATAATAAGCAGCTATTGTTACAGTCGAAGAAATTTGCATGTTCTTGAACTGCGACCTGCGCGCTTTTATCCAAGTGACTTTGACCTGCTCAGATTTAAGATTTTGAATTATCCGCTCTTTATTAACTTTGCTAATTCCACCGTCAATTATATATAAAGACAAATTCTGCGGATTTCGCATACTCGCAACAACCGAACGAGTAGTCGCTGCCAAAGGCATTGAGTAGTTATCATCCGCAGCACATACTAAAACTATAGAGTTATCCATAGATGTTTAATCTTTTGAATTTTTGTAATTTAATTCATATACTGAACAAGATAAGCGCAAAAATCGCACGACATCATGGGATAAATACTTAATTGGTTTTAAAATGTGATACTAAGAGGAATGTACACACTTTATACCTTTATTCAATGGTCTCTCAGCTTTTGTATTATTCTTGACATTATTTATTAACATATAGTTGTTTCTTAAGTGGGAGGAAAAGTGACTAATAATCAAAGTAACTTACTAATGAATAAACTAATTAACACATTTTAAGGAATACGCCTCTAGATAGATGATTAAAGTATGTATATAAAAACAGTTTTCGTGTACATACTATTTACACGCTAACGTTACTTATTTTCTAATGCTCAGTTGCTTATGGTTGCTTGACTGGTTTAGAAAATTTGAATCAAACCGAAGCGCAAAAATTAACTAAAATAATTAACAAACAATAGCACAAAAATAATAAACGTTAAGAACGAAAATTCAAATGGAAAATAAAATGGACACTAATCAGGTAGATATTGAAAAATTTGTTTATCGTACAGAGAGAATGTACCAGCGCTGGTCGGACTTGCTACATGGAAACGTTAGTCTGTCACCAAGCAAAGCAGAAGTTTTACCCCAAGCTTTAATGGAACTTGGTTCAGCTTCACAAACGTTACAAATAGCAACTGAGGAGTTATGCCAGCAAAATGAAGAACTCACAGAAACGCGCAATTTACTTGAGATAGAACGTCAACGCTACAAAGACCTTTTTGATTTTGCACCCGATGGTTATTTAGTCACTGACTTAGATGGCAAAATTCAAGAAGCTAATCGTGCTTGTTCTCAACTTTTTGGTATTTCCCAGCAACATTTAACGGGTAAACTAATTGTTAACTTTGTTACATTAGACGATCGTCATAAACTACGGTGTCAAATTGCCAAATTATCCAAAATGCAAAAAGTAAGTGAAATTATTATATGTTGCCGGAAAAGAGATGGTGGTTTTTTTAATGCAGCTTTAACTGCTGCTAGTATTTGCAACTATCATGGTACAGTGACAGGGTTGCGCTGGCTAATACGTGATATCACAGAACAGCAAAGAGCAAAATCAACACAACAAAGTTGCGATCTCGATTTATCAAAGAATCGTCCTTTACATAAGTACTGTAGACGCGAAGCACTACCTCTTGGAAATGATATAATTTGGTATGTTAATAGCGGTTTAGTCAAACTAAGTTCGCTTTGTGAAGCTGGAACAGAAATATTACTAGGGTTAGTAGGGGAAGGAATGGTTTTTGGTGCCAGTCTCACATCTCAACAAATCTATCAAGTAACAGCGATTTCGGATGTTGAACTAGTGCCAGTTATGCAAACAGAAATAGCTGCTTCCCCAGCTTTGAGCCATGTGATTTTACCCAAAATTAAACAGCGACTACAACAAACCGAATACTTTTTAGCAATTGCAGGTAGACTCAAAGTAGAAGACCGATTGTGGAATTTATTACACTATTTGAAGCAAGATTTTGGACAACATACTCCAATCGGAACTCGAATTAATATTCGTTTTACCCATGAGGAACTTGCTAGTGCTTGTTCTACTACTCGCGTTACAATTACCAGGCTAGTTCAATGTTTCCAACAAAAGGGATTAATTAGCTTTGATAACAGGCGCCATATCGTAATACACGATACAGTGTAAGGTGGGCAGTGCCAGCCCTTTCAATGCGAACATTAGCACTACTAGAGCGGTGCCCAAAAGCCGCTTCTAGTATAGATTATTCAGTGCCACATCAAGGTATTCTTGACAATATCAATGTTATGATGCGTCAAAATGTTATCCACAGTGTTTGAGCAATTTGTAGAAGAAAGTCCCATAAGTGTGATGGCACGAGTTTTAATGGAACGTATTTTTATGCCAGAACGCTTAGATCAAATATTTGAAGCTCACGCGACTATTCAATATCAACAAGATTTATTGTTTTCAAGCCAAGTAGATTTAATGAGTTTGGTTGTATGTGGGATTCATAAGTCAGTTCATGCTGCTTATAGAGCAAAAGCAATAGAAAAAATCGTCAGTACAACAGCATTATATAACAAGCTATCTGGAATTGAATTGAGTGTAAGTCAAGCATTGTTAAGAGAAACAGCAAGCGATTTAATGTATCTAGTTCAAGCAATGGGTGGAGAACAAGCAGATTTATTGCCAGGATATAAACTTAAATTTGTAGATGGAACTTGCCTTGCGGCAACAGATCACAGACTCGATGCCATTCGTGCTTATGCAGCAAAAGCTCTACCAGGTAAGGCAATAGCAATATTAGACCAATCATCAAAATTAGTCACAGATATTTTTCTAGTTGAAGATGGTCACGCTCAAGAGCGCGCGTCATTTGACCAAATACTATATGTAGTTAAACCAAAAGAAGTTTGGTGTGGAGACCGCAACTTTTGTACAGCAAATTTTTTGTATACAATAATATTGAAAGGAGCATTTTTTGTAATTCGTCAACATGGGTCACTAGGATTTAAGGAATTAAGTGAATTAGAGTATTCGGGAGAAACTGAAACAGGAAAAGTATTTGAGCAGAAAATAGAAATATCATATGAAAGAGAAATCATACAACTCAGACGGGTTGTGGTGAAGCTAAATGTAGCGACGCGAGATAATGAATGGGAAATAGCCATTTTTACCAACTTACCAAGTAGCGATGCAAGTGCAGTCGAAGTTGCTGAATTATACCGTAATCGTTGGAAAATAGAAACACTTTTTCAAACTGTAACTGAAAATTTTCACGGCGAAATTCAGACTTTAGCTTACCCCAAAGCTGCATTATTCTCTTTTTCAATGGCATTAGTTGCATACAATATACTTGCGACTTTACGAGGCGCCTTGGGAAGTATACATGGAGTTAATAAAATAGAAGTTGGGTTGTCAGATTTTTACTTGGTTGATGAAATCCAGGGAATATATAGAGGGATGATGATTGCTATACCACCACCACAGTGGGAAGTGTTTAGTACATATTCTCTTGGTCAAATAGCAGAACTTTTACAACAGCTTGCGGCAGGGGTAAATTTGAAACGTTTTTTAAAAGCAACGAGAGGTAAGAAGAAAAAGCGAGAACCTTTAATTGTTGATAGAAACCACCGCCATGTTTCCACCGCGCGGCTTTTAGAAGCCCATCAAAAAATAAATCTCGAAGTTAGTTATAACAGAAAGCATATTTTTATTAACTGCTTGTTGCACATAACATCTCTGACAAGATGGTTATTTTCCATGTCAACTATTTATCAAATATGATGTTTTTATCTAAGCAAAAGTTATGAATAAAATTGTATTCTATAAGATGTGTAAATAAGAAAACGCATTTACCACTTTGAGAGTTATTGTATTTAATATTCTATAAAAATACCTTATTCAAAAGCAGCTAATGACTTGAGTTTTTAATACATATGCTCATAGTGCAGCTTGACTAAAGTAGTAGCCTGGTTGAAACAGCAAAAAAGCGTAAATTTAATAAGACTTTCCCTTCTGCCATCTGCCATCTGCCATCTGCCTTGCTGCACTAGTTCGCTAGTTCGCGTTGAAAGGGCTGGCACTGCCCACCCTACGTTACGAAGGTTGTAAAATTAAATTGGTTAACTTAACTTGCAAGTCCTGCCAGTGAACATTTTCGAGACTGGGTAAAACAATATCAGCTTCTCCTACCCTTTCAGAAGGCCCCAAACCAACAGCTATCATTCCCCCTGCTTTTGCTGCTTCAATACCTGCTGCTGCATCTTCAACTACGATACATTCTCTTGGCGCCAACCCAAGTTCTTTTGCAGCAAATAAAAATAAATCAGGTGCCGGTTTTGGTTGTTGAACACTATAACCATCAGCAATAACATCTATATGTTTGGCTATTCCCAATTTTTCAACTACCGGACGCGCGTTTTTACTGGCAGAACCAAGCGCTATTTTAATACCCGCAGTACGTAATTCTTCGAGCAAATCTAGCGCTCCCGGTAATAAATCTTTGGGTGAAATATTTTCGATAAATTCTACGTAGTAACGGTTTTTACGCTCCATCATTTCTAGAATTTGCTCTTCAGAATAATGCTTATTACCAATAATTTTAAGCAATGATTCACGACGAGATACTCCCCGCAGTTCTTCGTTCGCTTCGCGGTTAAATGGTAATCCTTCTTCATCAGCGAGTCTTTGCCAACCTAAATAATGGTATTCAGCAGTATCTGTTAATACACCATCTAAGTCAAAAATCACGCCTTTAATATTCGAGTTGGAATTATGTAGTGTTTCCATATTTGTTCCTTCTGCTTTCAAGTCAAATTCGTGCCAGTCACCACGCCAATTAATTTTGAACTGTAAGCGTTTCCAACCGTGAGGTAAATGTGCTGTTGCAACGGGGCCGTTTTCGGTGAGTTTAATACCACCAAAACCAAAAACTACAGCTTGCCATATTCCACCCGCACTGGCGCCATGTATACCTTCATGCGCGTTACCACGTACATCTTCGATATCAACCATTGCCGCTTGCATGAAGTTATGATACGCTTCATCAGTTTTTCTTAAGTCGGATGCTAATATCGCGTGAATTGCTGGGCCAAGTGAGGAACCGTAGGTAATATCAGTACGAGGTGCGTAGTAGTCCCAGTTTTTCTCTAATATTTCTAATGTGTAAGGAAACTCTTGTGATTCGCGCATTAAGTAAAGTAGCATCAAGACATCGGGTTGTTTTAATACCTGACGTTTATTGGCGCCTTCGATAGTCAAAATCGTTTGCATCGACTTAGTACGCGGTTCGTAATCAGCCAGATTGATATCTTCGAGTTTAAAAAATCCATCTTGCTGTTCGATGAGTTTGGTATTGGGGTCGTAAGGAATTACTAAATTCGCGATAATATCTTGCCAACGTAGGCGCCGACTTAGTGTAAGCTGTAGTCTCGTTTCGAGTTCTTGAGCTTTATCAGGATATTTTTCGCGTAACCAGTCTTGAGTCGCGATAGCTTTTTCTAAATGCCACTGCACCATCCGGTTAGTAAAGGCATTATTATTTGCTAACTCGTGATACTCATCGGCGCCTATTACACCGCGAATTTCGTATTGTTCGTACTTGGTGCTATACTCAACGCGACTTCCCCAAAATACTGCTGTGTCCAGAATAATCTCGGCGCCGTAATCGCGCATCCAATCATCATCACCCGAAACCAACCAATAAGACCATACAGCGTAAACAACATCAGCGCTAATATGGATTTCTCGGTCACGGCACCATATACGAATATCTTCTCCATATGGGTCATTCGGTGGCAACCAACGCGGTGTTACTTCGTCTCCTGTATCCGCACTTTCCCACGAATACATTGCTCCTTTATATCCGTAGTGAACTGCTTTTCGTCGGGCGCCACCAATTGTATGGTAACGATACGATAGCAAGTTACGGGCTAATTCAGGTTGTGTGTATATAAAGAACGGCAGGATAAATATTTCCGTATCCCAAAACACATGTCCGCGATATCCAAACCCCGATAAAGTTTTAGCAGCAATGCTTACACGGTCATCGTTTGTAGGCGCCGCAATTAACAACTGAAACAAATTGTAGCGAACTGCGAGCGCAGCGCGAACATCTCCTTCAATCGCAATATCGCTTTTATCCCATGCTTGCTCCCATGCCAAAGAATGTTCCTTTAACAAGGTAGAGTATTGAGGTAAATCAGCTAACTCCTGCTGTGCCGCTTGAACAGGGTTTTCTACATCCCTCGACGTAAAAAATGTTACTAATTTATCAACAGTAACAGCTTGCCCAGAAGTCGCTTGAAACGAAGTGATGACAGTGGGGTATCCGGGTGGATTGGTCACAATAACCGATGCTTCGGCGCCTGAGACATTCATTTCTAGCCCCATACCCAGAGTAATACGCGAGTTACGAGTTCTAAGATTCAACCAGGCAGCTTTAGAAATACTTCCCTGGTCGATTAATTCCCAATGGTTAAATCCTTGATTTTCTGGGTATCCGCTGATACTCGCTTGCACTTCAACTAACCCATCAAAATCAACAGGTTTAATTTGACAGCGTAACGCGGTTACATGCTCAGAAGCTAAACTAGCAAACCGTTCAAATTGTAAATCTACAGTTTTTCCACCAGTAGAACGCCATCGTATAAACCGACTTAAAATACCGCGTCGCAAATCAAGCTTTCGTTCATAGCTAATTATCTCACCCCTATCCATCCGAAACCGTTCCCCATCAATTGTGATTGATAGCGGCAACCAGTCAGGACAGTTAGCAAGTTCAGTGTAAACAATTGGCACATCATCAAACACACCGTGAAGTAAAGTTGCAGGTGTCGCGCGCGAATAACCTTCTTCAAATGTGCCGCGCGTACCTAGATAACCATTACCAATTGTAAATACAGTTTCACGGTGGTGAATTTTATCTGGGTCAAATCGAGTTTCGATTAATGACCAGTCAGTATAAATAAAATCAAGATTAGTATTTAAATCCATCGGCAGTGCTTTCCTTATATCAATAGAGTTAAAAGTGCGCTCGTGCTGAGTTAAGAGTGCGCTCGTGCTGAGTTAATAGTTAGAAGTTAATAGTTAGGAGTTAGGAGTTAATAGTTTAACCTCCCTACTCAGCACGAGCGCACTCACTACTCTTTAGTCTTTACCTTTGCATGTGCTGTTCCAGAATTTTTTCGGCTCTGGGTTTGAAGACTAGGTAGTATAAAGTTTCGAGGTAGCGTGCCCTGGCTTCACGGTTTTCTGGGGTGACATAATCCCAGAAACGGTATATTTTCGAGATTAGAAGTAATTGCTTTGAGTGTAGACTCCAGTTATATTTGTTACGCACCCTGTCGATTGCCCGCGTAGAAATTTCATGCCAGTATTGGGGATTTGCATCACATTCGTCAAGAAAATGTAATACTTTCTTCGCAGTTCCTTCGTAGTCGGTTGGGTTAATTTGGAACTTATCTACATCTTCGATTATTTCAGAGGCGCCGCCGAATTGCGTGGCGAAGGTGGGTAGTCCTGAAATCATCGCTTCAAGTAAAGTTCGTCCGAAGGCCTCAAAGCGGGCAAAGTGTATAAAAATTCCTCGA
The DNA here is from genome assembly GCF_000331305.1 of Calothrix sp. PCC 7103. Taxonomy (GTDB): domain Bacteria; phylum Cyanobacteriota; class Cyanobacteriia; order Cyanobacteriales; family Nostocaceae; genus Dulcicalothrix. Next base: position 6,634,289 of record NZ_KB217478.1, read on the forward strand.
TTATCTGCCACTGCTCGATATGCTTCGCCTAATTCCATATTAGAAAGGCGAATACCTACCCAGCGAATATGACTATGCAATTCGTACTGGTTAATGATGGAATGCAGTTTCTCAATTTCTGCTGCTTCTTCGGGATGGGTTGCTTGCTCTGGGCTAAATTTGCTCGTGAGCAATACTAAGTTACAGCGTTCTTGCAGTTCTTTACTTTTTCCAAAGCACTCTGCTAACCCTGTCAGATTTTTAGTTGAGTTGATGGGGGCAACTGCTAGTATAGGTGTCTTTTTGGGGTTTTCCAAATTACCTATTATGCTAGGGTCTTCGCGCAAAAACATTAGTTCGTAAATTTTTGAGCGCGCTTCTTTATCCCGGTCTTCGCTTTGGTTGTAAGGAAAGAAGATGTTCTCGTTTACCCCTGGTGGCACCATGTTAAATTTGGGGTTAAATAAATCTATCCCATCTACAACGTGGTACAAATTAGGCATTGTAAAACATTTGTACGATTCATACTGTCCCATGTTATCGGGAGTACCGACGATTTCTTGGTATGAGGAACTAACAATAAAGTCCGCTGCGTTCATACTAATTAAGTCGGCAGTAAACTGAGCGCTGAAATGATATCTATCTTCTAAATCTTGCCAGTACAAGTTACTAAACAGGTATTTAGGCTTTTCTAGCGAGTGGGCAATATTGCAATGTGCTGCTTTTAGGCGCCGTGACAGCAGAAACGCGACTAAATTACCATCACTGTAGTTACCAATTATTAAGTTAGGGTTGCCCCTAAATTCTGCCACTAATTCCCGTTCAGCTTCAAGAGCAAACGATTCTAAGTATGGCCAAATTTCAAACTTAGAAATCCAGTTTTGTGTAACGTTAGGATTGAAATCAGCAAATGGAACTCGTAATATCCATGCATTTTCTGTTCCTTGCAGTTTTTCTAATCTCAAATTACAAGCGGTTCCTTCGCAGTTAGGAATCAACCGAGTTAGAATTATTACCTTGGGCTGAATTCCAAGTACCTCAAGTCCAGCAAGCTTTATATCTTCGCGTAACTTCGCTTCTAAACTGCGCGCCTGTTCCAAAACATACATGACTTGACCAGCAGTTTCTGGGCGCCCAACCACACCTTCTTGACCAACCCATCCGTGAATAGATACTAAAACTACACGGAATATAGCTGGAACGCGCGTCACAAAAGCTTCTAATATTGCTGGCTCTGGGTCGCTAACCAAACGGTTAAATAGTTCGAGGGTTTCTCTGACTCGACCTGCTGTATTACCCCAACCGGGTTCAAAGCCAAGCGATTGTAAATCAAAGCGGAACTTCTCAAACGGTTCTACAGGAGAAAGTTCGCTCACAAATTGCAATGCTTTTTTTACTGCAAGAGCAAGTTCATCCCCAGAGTGGAGACGGTCGCTAATCATTAGTGGTGTACCACCATGCTGCAACTTATGCAAAGCTTGGAATAATTCTTCTAACCAACGTTTAGGGTCGTTTTCAAGTTGGTTACATAGGTAACGATTTAAAAAAGTTAACCCCTGCCCAATATTACGGGGGTCATCTATTGTTGGAGAACCTTGATAGAAAGGTTTGAGGTCTATTTCTAAAATTTGAGGTTGGGAGCGGTTGACCAAACGGTCGCGCACATCCAACAACGCTTTTGGTGTCAGTTTTTCAAAGTGCGTCATATCCGCACCCAGGCGCCAAACTTCTTGGTTAGCTATCCAGGGACGTAACATAAACCAAGTGCTTTCCTCTTCCAAAATGATTTCGTGCGTTAGGCTGATTAATGTGCCTAAAGACGAGGAATGGTAGAAATAAGCAGGTTTGTGAGAGCGTTGGCAATAGTCGGCAAACACCTGTAAAATCTCATTTCGTAGTAGGTAGGGTTTACCGGCGGCGTTTAGAGCCGAGACAAACTGACGTAAAGCAGTTTTCTCATCGCTGTTTAAAACATTTTGAACCAGGTCATGCATAGTAATATCCTGAACTCTAGTTCGACAATTTATCGCTCTTCATAGTCTATAACTATCATTTAAATACTATGTTGTAGCCTAAATAGCCGAGCATTACAAAAGAATGTAAAAATTGAGTAGCTTCTAAGAACGCACCCGTTTTTTATTAACCATTTTTTACATTCATACTACTTACGTTAGCGTAAATATTCGTTAAATGATTGATTTTTCACACGACTTTACGAGGTTATACCTTAATAAGTACCCCGATATTTAGGTTGATTTTATACATTGCTTATCATAGTAAGCACTGTTAACTATAGTCCAAACTCAGCTAATTGAACAACCTAAAGTTTGAAGAAATTTTAATATCATAAGGTATTTGCTTTCTGAAGCTTTTGACATAAACAAAAAACTTATCTCAGCTAAATATAATACTTTTGATAGATGTTAAAATTTCTATATTAAATTATAAAATACTTCTGTCATAGAAAAGTCCCATACCAAGACCACAATTTATCAAATTGTTTTGAACCGAAATTAGAGTTAATCTCTACATATCACACTATAACAGCCTTTACATGAGGTGTTTCATAATTGTATCAGTACAATTAATGTAACTATTGTTGCTATGTTGCCACTTAATTTTTATTAGCCTCATTGAAAATCAAAATTAAATGTAAAGTTTTGTTAAGTGAAGCAACAATCTGCCTAAAAGGAAGCTCTTTACACAGAGTAATAAGGAAAAGTATCCGTCGATATCACCTTATCTAGCTGAATCAGGGTGTTGATTATGTTATTAATTCGTGATGTAGTTGAACAAGCTCTAAATACTGGCTATTTAACACTAGCCCAAGAAAATCTTTTACGTGTTCTATTGAGAGATAAGTACGAAATAGAAGATTTAAATGCTTTTATGAGTTTGCAGGAAGCAGCAATGGATGGTTTGGTTAAACAGGAGTCGCGGGAATTATGTATGTTTGAGACAGGTCGAGATATCCATCATGGTATTTCAACTGAGCTTGCGGTTCATGCTTGTGTTTAATAATTCCAACCACGGTATATTTCTCAAACCATTATGGCGCCATTCGTCCGTAAATAACCCCCCTTATTAAAGGAGGGCTTTTTGATCTAAGTTAATTTGTACTAAATTGCTTACGGATGGTTGTTGCCCAATTCAAATACAGGAATAGTTTCTTGCTCGTTTTTCGCAGCTTCGAGCCATTGTTGCATAGCAGGAAGCTCCATGCGGACGCATTCTTAAGGATATATGTTGAAACCAAATCTTGAAGAGATATATAATTATTTACAAATATCTGATGAAATCGCAACTTCTGGACAACCTACAGTCGAACAGTTTGGCGCCATTAAACAAGCTGGGTATGAAGTCGTGGTTAATTTAGCATTAGTAGATTCTCCTAATGCTTTACCTAACGAAAAAGAAATCATTGAAGTGCGCGGTATGGAGTATATACATATTCCTGTTATATGGGATAACCCAACATTAGAGGACTTACATTCTTTTTTTGAAACAATGAATGTAAATCAAGGTAAAAAGATTTTTGTTCATTGCGCTATGAATAAGAGGGTATCTGTTTTTGTTTACCTTTATAGAAGAATTTGTTTAGGCGCCAGTCAAGAAGAGGCTAAATTAGATTTAAATAAGCTTTGGGTGCCTAACGAGGTTTGGCAAAGGTTGATTAGTCAGGCTTTTGATGATGTTGGGTTACGCTGACCGCTCCACCCAACCTACAATGTAAAGAAATATGTGTTTAGTCAATAGCTTTGAATTGGAAGGCTAATATTTTTTCCTGTTGCCCCTTTGGGAAAGTAACTATTTTATTTAACTTATGGCTTCACTAACAATTGAGAGTATATACACAGACGGCGCCTGTACAGGGAACCCAGGACCAGGAGGTTGGGGTGTGGTGGTTTATTTTGATGATGGTTCGGTTCATGAACTTGGAGATGGTTGTCGTCAAACAACGAATAACAGGATGGAAATGCAAGCTGCCATCGCAGCACTTCAATATTTGGAAGCGTCAGGGCAAAGTTACCCTATTACTTTGTACACAGATAGTGAGTATTTGATCAATTGCGTTACCAAGTGGGTTAAAAGCTGGAAAAAGAAGGGTTGGAAGAAAGCTGATGGTAAGCCAGTTCAGAATCAGGATTTACTCGAAATTCTTGACGGACTTAACAGTCGTAAGGTTAGATGGGAACATGTTCGAGGTCATGCTGGTAATATAGGTAACGAAAGATGCGATACCATTGCGCGGGCTTATGCGGCTGGAAAAGTGCCAGTATTAAAGCAAAGCCAAGACGCAGAAACTATTGCTTTCGATGTAAAAACAAAAGTTTATGTAGCAAATGCATCTGAAATAATGGCAAACTCGACCATAATTAACGAAGTGACCAGTGACGTCGATATTGCCCCCGATAACACCATGATAGATGCTTCTATCTCCTATGCGAGCAACAATACTAATGAAGAGATACCACGCGAAATGCGGGTAACGCAACTTCGCAACCTCGTTGATACCCTCCGTATCGCCGATGAAATTGCTGATAAAGGTTATTTAATAACCAGTTCTGAACTAGCTGATTTAATGGATGTTCATGCCAGCGCTGTTACCAGTCGTGGAGATCAGTGGCGCTGGCGAAATTGGGTTGTCTCTCGCGTTCGTAGAGAAGGTAATCAAATACTTTGGGAACTCGAACGTGGAGATAAAATTCAGGAAGAGAGCAATGAGTAATAAGTGCTGAGTGCTGAGTGTTCAGCACTATTAATTTTCATAACTTCTTCCACGCCATTTTTTTGGTTTTTGTAAGGCTGATAGAATTATGCGTAAGACTGCTAAAGGGTCAGCTAGGGGTGATAACCAAAATAACCAATTTCCTTTTGCTTGACTGCGGTCGTATGAAGGTGCTATCGCAAACAGCATTCCAAATCTAATTACTATCAACAATAAATTCAACAACAGCAAAAGTGTAATTGGATAATTTTCAACTAAGTTATTTTGGATGTAACTGCTTAGGGAGGCACCTTTACCAAATAATGTACCATTAGCGAGAAATACAGGAAGAATCAAAATTGGTAAACCTTGTACGGAAGCAAGTAACCAAATATCACCCCAAGTTTGTGCGCGGTTTGAAGCATCTTTAAGGTCAAGACTACGACCCCATTCATTCCATGTTTCAACGGCGCCTTCGTACATTCGCACCTTCAAAACTTTGGCGCCATCCATAAAACCAACTTTAAAACCAGAAGCAGCAATATGACGTGCTAAAGTCACATCGTCACAAAAAGAACTTTGTGAGCTAGTATAACCATCGACAGCTTCTAACACTGCCCGACGACACAAAAAACACTGCCCATTTGCCATCACTCGCTCTGGCTGGTCTGTTGTGATTCCAGCAGGGTCAAAGCGATAAAGTAATGTCATTAATAATGCTGGTTGTAACCAACATTCACCAGGATACTTAAGAATAAATTGCGGTGAAAGTGATATTAAGTCATATTCACTCTTCACAGCAGTGTGAACTAAACTAGCAATTAAACCAGGATGGGGTTGTGTATCAGCGTCCATACCCAGAAACCAAGTACTAGAATTAGATGTTTGCTCCCAACCGCTATGTAATGCCCAAGGACGACCAACCCAACCAGTAGGTAAAGGGTCATCTGTCATCACGCGAAACCTAGGGTCTAGTTTTTGCGCTGCTTTAACTAGCTCAGGAGTTCCGTCTTTTGAATTACTATCAACTACAATAACTTCTCTAAGTTCATAACTTTGCCGACTTAAACCAGCAAGTAGTGGACTAATACGTTCAGCTTCATTAAGTGTAGGGACTACCACGCTAACGCTACCCAAAATATCAAGCGTGGGTTTTTGTGGCGCCAAAGGAGGGGTACGACGGGGACCTTTAAGTAAACGCGATAGTAGAATAGCAAACGCTGGTAATTGAATAAACAGCAATAAAAGCGCAACAGCACTTACTATTGGTAAAAAATTGGGCATTGATAAGGAAGTTAGGAGTTAGGAATTATGAATGTAGAGACGCGATATATCGCGTCTGTACAAGTGGAGTTATGAGTTCGCTATTTCTATTTGGCGCCGACAGCGGTAGCAACTTTAGTGACTTCGGTTGCAGCAGATGGTGTTTCGTCTTGTGTAACAGCTTTCCACCACAGTAATACTGCTGGTATAACTCCTGTAATAAAACCTAACGAGACAGGAACAACAAATCCTGCACCTAAGCTAAGTCCAGCCGCAAAAGCATAGTTACTCAAGTAAACTATCATTGGAACATTGAGTTGCTTAGGCTCTAATTTTACAGGATTATTACGCCATAACAGTGCTGCGACTGTCATAAAGACTGTGCTAGTACCAAACCAACCTGCATAATTTTGGTAGGGAGTTCCATAAAATGCTCCCGCTTGGTCCCAAAACCAAAACGGTAGTGATGTTTGACTCATAGCTGGTTCCAGTGCGAAGTCCCAGCTTGTAAATAGCACTGCTCCTAATAATACGGCGCCAACTTGGCGTAGAATAGTTGGATTTTTGGCAACTCCTAACCCTGCACGGGCAACAAGATACGCTGATAATCCCACATAGAACCACGACAAAGGAATTGTAAAGGGCACAAGTTCAGCAATTTTGTAGCCCAAGCCATTCAAATAATGATAGTCACCGAAAGGAAACCCAGTTCCCGTTCCCAGTAACTCACTGCTGACTGATATCAATACTGCTGGCACCATGAATGAAAGCCAAGTTTGCCATCCCAAAGTCCTAAATGCAAAAATCGAGACAGCTACAGTACCAAAAATAATATCAACTACGCCGCCATTCGCCATGCTCAGTTGCATAGCTGTTTGACCAACGTCGCCAAAATTCAAAATCTTCTCGGCGTTTGGTATAACTAGCAAAATGCCTGCTAGCCCAAAAGCTTTAGACAGTATATGACCCGTTAAACATACGCGCTCGGCGATAACAAGCTGTTTCATCATATCCCTTAAAAGATGTAACTCGCGTTACTTAGCTGCTAACAGTTTACAAATGTTTAAGAAAATATTTAACTACTTTATAATAAAATTTTTGCTATTTTACCGAATAGTGTATATTCTGGACGCGAATTAGGGTCGATAATTGAAGAGTAGTAGCCCTAACCGGTTGGATAATTAGTATGATGTCAGTCATCAAAAGAATTCCGTGGCTTTCCCTGACGTTAGCGTTACTTACCTACTGTTCTCTAGGTTGGGTAATGTCACAAGAGCGTCTACCCCCCGTTGCTTGGTTTGCAATTATACCTATAATCACTTTAGTCATCTGCGCCCTAGCGACTCCTTGGACACAGATTAATTTTTACTCTAATTTTATATTTAAATCGAACACCCGTACTTTTGGCATTTCAGTTTTGGGTGCATTTGCGCTATTTTTGATGATTTCCTGGTTTAGATTATTTCTCGATTCCTTACTTGTCGCATCTGCTACCATTTTGGTGCGAATAGACTTTCAAATGGCTGGGTTTCGTTATATAGAGACGTTTGCAGCCTTATTCTTTATTGCTATGACGGGTTTAGCGATGGGTGTATTTATTAATCGGTTTATATTGTAGAGACGCGATGTTCCTCGCATCTCTACACGTGTGCGTCTTTTTGAATTAACAGCCTACTGCTTCTGCTGGGTAAATGCTGACTTTCTTGCGGGTTTTGCCTTTTCTCTCGAATGCGACAATGCCATCAATTAAGGCAAACAAAGTATCATCACTACCGATACCAACGTTGTTACCAGGGTGAAATTTTGTACCACGCTGACGAACTAAAATATTGCCTGCGCGCACAGTTTGACCACCGTAACGTTTCACACCTAGTCGCTGTGCATTAGAGTCGCGTCCGTTCCGAGTACTACCAGTACCTTTCTTACTAGCCATGATGTCCTCTTTTTCTGTATTATCTCTCTTTAATTATTCTGCAACAGGCGCCTCGGTTTCGGCAGGAGCATCAGTTGAAGCTTCTTCTGCGGGAGCAGCTTGTACTTGTGCAGCTGCTAATACCGACCCATTCATACTAATCGAATCAATCATCAGACGAGTAACTTCCTGACGGTGACCGCGTTTTTTACGGGTTTTCTTCTTAGGCTTCATTTTATAAACAAGCACTTTGCGGTCACGAAAATGCCGCATCACAGTGCCTTCGACAACGGCGCCTTCAACAGTAGGCTGTCCTACAGTAACATTACCATCGTGTTGTACTAATAAAACCGCATCAATACTAACTTTGTCATCAGGTTGAGCAGTAAGCAGTTCGATATCGTAGAAACGACCTGGTTCAACACGCACTTGCTTGCCACCAGTTTCAATAATTGCGTAAGTCATGAAATTGTCCTATGTGTTGCCGTACAGGTAGCTGGCGCCGTCATCTTTTGGACTTCAACAAACCAGCCTTTATCATGTCTACCTGTTCCGAGCGTGAGTTAGACAGACAATCTCTCATAATATTTCGGACTCAAAGCAATGTCAATAAACATTCTCTAAAATTATTTTAAATTTTTTTTGAACAGTTGGCGTAATTGTTGTAATTAGACCTGTATTTATATATGACACAGAACAGCACCAAACCGTCTGAGCAGCTTTTAGGGTTGCTCGGATTTTTTTGTATAATTGTAATGTGGTGTAATGTATTATATGTAGCATGAAGCGTATCGAAGTAGAAAAGCGCAGTATATTTATTGGTTTGGCTGGGAGTCATGGTTATGGATTAAACCGTCCTGACTCAGATTTGGATTACCGAGGTGTATTTATTGCACCAAAAGAATATTATCTGGGATTTAGTACTGTTGAGCAAAAAGAAAACGGTTGGGACACAGAACCGGGAATATTTCCGTTTTTAGATGGAAACAATGATACTGTTATTTACGAGTTGCGGAAAATTATTCAGTTACTATCAGGCGCAAATCCTAATGTATTAGAGTTATTATGGCTCAAGCAATACCCATATATAACAGAAGTAGGGCAACACTTAATCAAACACAGAAAGCTATTTTTGAGTAAAAAAGTCAAACATACTTACTCAGGATACGCATTTGCCCAAATAAAAAAAATGGAAAGTCACCGCAAATGGTTATTGAACCCACCCAAAAACAAACCACTTCCTAGCGACTTCAAAATAGAAAGTGAAGAACCATTATCAAAAGAAGAACTTAACGCATTTTTAGAGTACTTGTATTTAATAATACGCGGCAAAATAGAATTTTTAGAAGAATCAGAGCAACTATATAAACTTTTAACAGCCGATATAGACTTTAAAGGCGTTTTGAAACAATATACTTTACCCGATGATACATTAGAAACAACTCAAAAATTCACAAACAGCCGCAAAGACTTTATTAGACTATTACAAAGAAGTCAAAGTTATCAAGTTGCCTTACGTGAATGGAAAGCTTACTTATCGTGGCAAGAAAATCGTAACCCAGACCGTGCCGAAATGGAGCGCAAATCAGGTTTTGACCTTAAACATGGAATGCACTGTATACGTTTATTACGTAGTGGCCTAGAAATATTACGGTCAGAAGAAATTACTGTAGATAGAAGAGACGCAGGAGATAGTGAAGATTTAAGAGCAATATTACAAGGTAAATATAGCTATGAAGAAGTAATGAAAATGGCAGAAGATTTAGTAGCAGAAATGGATAAAGTCTATCAAGTCTCAACTTTACCACACCGACCAGATGTAGAACAAATCAATAAATTATGTATTGAATTAGTAGAAATGCAGGGCTGGAATTAATATCTAATTGTCATGCATCTCCAATCTGTCATGCTGAGGAACGAAGCATCTCTAATAATGTCATGCTGAGGAACGAAGCATCTTTAACATGTCATAAATTTCAAGAGAATATTACCACAGAGACACAGAGTTCACAGAGAAAATATTAAGAGGAATGAACCACAAAGACACAAAGGACACAAAGGAAGAGGAAAGAGAGAAGAACTCCCAATGGTTATTAGTGGGGGAAGCTAAAAATTTATGAAATTACTTTTAACTCGGACAAGTAGATACGGCGCCATTCGCTCTTGGTGTAACTGTCGGCGCCATCGCAACAAGTTCTATACTACCATCAGCGTTTTTCAATAATCCTTGTGCCTCAGTAATTTCTACTTTATTTTTATCTAACTCACTTTTTGATACTTGTCTCTGTTGGTTTACACTTATCTCATTTGCATCTAAAGTTGCTAGCGTAGTAAGACTGTGTGTACCTGGGAGTACTTGAAGCGGGTTAGGTGGTAAACTTCCGAGTCCAGTAACTATAAATTTACCCTCTTGACGTTTTGCATAGGCGCCGCGCGGGCAAATTTGACCTATTTGATTACTCGCATCAACGACTTGGGTAGGTAGTTTGTTAATTGCTTGAGTGGCATTAATATCAGGTTGTGTAATGGAGATTTGTCCTTGTACACCAAGTCGCGAGCTTGCAGTGATATCGCTTTGATTTGTAGATTGAGATTGCGTTTCAATACCAAAAATACTTCGAGCTGTTATGTTTATATTACCACCTCTTCCCGTGTAAGCATCTGTGGAAATATTGCTATCTTCATTTTTCTTGGCGATAATAAAGGGGGTATTTATATTAATATTTCCACCATCACCACCAGATTGATTATCAAAGCCACCACTTGTAGAGATATTGCTGTTATTTCGTAACAATAAAAAATCTGCCGCAGTTAAGTCAATATCGCCACCATTACCTGAATTTGTAATTGCTGCAATTATACTTTTGTTATCGAGACGAACTGTACCAGAGTTAATATTAATATTTCCTGCGGCACCCGATGCCAAACTGCTGGAGGATAAAGCAGCACTGTTTAGAGATAAATTACGTGCCGTGACATTAATGTTACCACCTTTTCCTTTACCAATAAATTCGCCATCTTTTTCTACTGTAGTAAAGATGCCACTATTGAACATTTGACCATCATAAGTTAATCCACTAACGGATAATGTATTACCAGCATTAACTGTGATATTACCTCCATCTCCTTCTCCTATAGTAGAAGCATTGATTTGAGAAGCATTTTTGATAGTGATATTACCAGTTGTATCGATGCGAATATTCCCAGCGTTACTTTCATCAAAGGTAGTAGCATATAAATTGGCGCCGTTTGCAAGTAATAAATTACTAGCACTAATTTCTATATCTCCACCATACCCAATGGCAAATGATCCCACTAGACTAACGATATTGCTTTTATCAATAATAGAGACATCTCCTCCCGCACGAATTACAACTTTGCCTGCATCTCCTTGACCACTTGTACTGCTGTTTATAAAGGCGCCATTATTAATTACTACATTACCATTAGCCTTGATGGAGACATCACCAGCTCTACCTTTGCCACTTATCGAAGTATTGAGAATAGTATTATCAGTTAAGGTCAGCGTACCTGTAAAAATATCAATTCTGCCACCATTACCAATACCTTCTTTATCGAGGCTACTGCTAACAAAAGCATTCTGCAAAAATACTGAATCAGAGACTTTGATAGAGATACTGCCACCGTTTCCTTGTCCGAAGCTGGCTGCAAAAAAATCAGAGTCATTATCTAAAAACAGTCTTTTTGCCTGAACGTCAATATTACCACCATTACCTATTGCATTTGGCTCAACACTAGTCGAAAAGCTGCCGTTATTAGTCAGTGATACCAAATCATTCGTTTTAATAGAGATATTGCCTGCGTTGCCTTTTCCCGAAGTGTAAGTAAACAAAGTGGCATTATTTAATGATAGGTTATCAGCTTCGATATTAATAGTGCCACCATTTCCGGTTGCTTTATCACTAACAAAGCTGCTAATTTGCGTAAAGTCAATATTTTTGTCGTTGCTGAGGGAAACATTTTCTGATGCTTTAATAGAGATATTACCTGCATTGCCTAGCCCATAAGTATCAGCACTTATATCACCAGTGTTTTTGAGGAATACTGCCCGCGCGTTAATATTAATATCCCCACCTTGACCAATACCCTCAAAAACAACATCGCTACCAATGCTACTAGATAAGTTGACTTCTCCATACTGCTGAGTAAATGTCTTCCCGAAGCCATCAAGAGTTACGGTATCGCGCGCATTAACTGTAATATTTCCGGCATTTCCTCGTCCATTGGTATTGCTACTGATTGTGGCGCCATTAGTTAGCTGTAATGAACCTGTAGTTATTTGGATATTTCCAGCATTGCCGATACCCTTTGTAATTACATCACTTAGAATGTTGCTACGTGCGTAAATCGAAACACCGTCCATCTCATAAGGTACGATACCGTCTAACTTGATACTGTCGCGCGCATTAATTATAATATTGCCTGCATCACCTTTACCAGAAGTAGTTGTGGATAGCTTAGAACCACCGCGCAATGAAACTGTTTCGGTATTAACTTGGATATTTCCAGCTTTTCCTTCACCTAGGTCATATAGCGAACTGGCTACAAAACTTCCACTATCTAAGGTAATATTACGAGCATCAATAGTAATATTACCTGCGTTACCTTTCCCCGCACTACTGTTGCCAATAAAAGCATTATTGGTTAATTTCAGAGTATTTGCTGTAAGTTCAATACTACCACTGTTACCTATAGCTTCTTGGTTTACACCGCTAAGAATACGGCTTAATATTTTTTCACCTTTTCCATCCAAAGTAATTGCATCACGAGTATTGATTGTAATGCTACCCGCCGAACCCTGTCCATAAGTCCTGTTATTGATTTCCGCACCTTCAAATAATGAAAGCGAACCAGTTTGAATCTGGATGTTACCTCCGTTACCTACGGCGCCTGTTTCAACTGAACTATAAATACTACTATTGCTTAAGTTGATATTATCTTTAGCTTGAATAAAAGCGTTGCCTGCATTGCCATTGCCAAATGTGCTGACATCTACATTACTGTTCTTTTTTAAATTTAAAGAGCCTGTGGAAATATTAATATTACCAGATTGACCAAAAGCATTTTTTTGTAACACGTTGGAAATAATACTGTTATCACTCAAGGTAATTGTCCCTGTAGCATTAACAACTATATTTCCACCTTGACTATTCGGTGTTCCTAACCCTGTATCTATCCCAGCACGGATTTTACTTCCTTCTGTTACATCTAGATTCCGGGCATTAATATTGATGTTACCGCCATTATTGCCTCGTACATTCACCTCGGCGCCATTTAAAAGCGATACATCCGCTCTTTCTACATCAGGCATTACTAAGCTGAGATTATCACCTGCAATATTTAATTCTACATTTCCCGGCGCCGCTAAACCAGCTAACTCAATATTCCCACCATATGCTCTAACTGCACTACCATCAATATTTATATTCCCACCGACAAGCAACAAACTCTTACCATCAGGTACTCGTAACCCCGTAACGTTTTCACCTACACCGTTAACACCTGCTGCTGCTTGGGATTTATTTATTATGCTTGCTTGCGGATTAATTTGATTAAATAATAAAGCTGAAGGTTGAATAGTTAACAAAGGCGCCGTTTCGGGGTTTGTCGCGCTAAATATACCTTGGTTTCCAAACTTTACCGCGTTTGCAGTTGTGCCTACAAAGCTTCCTTGTATATCTAAACTGGCATTTTGACCGAATAAAATCCCGTTAGGGTTAATTATAAATAAATTTGCGGCGCCATTTACACCCAAAGTCCCCAATATATTTGAAGCATTTCCACCTGTGACGCGGGTTAATATGTTTTGTACTCCAGACGGGTTTGCGAAATAAACTCGTTGTCCATTATTTATACTAAATTCTGTAAAGCTATGAAATAAATTAGTGCCACGCTGGGCGCCTCCATTAACTAAATCAGCATTTCCACCTTTGATTAAAGTACTATTGTTAACGGTTGATGCTTCTTGACCCAAAGTGTTATCTGGTATGAGTTGTGCAGATGCTGGAGTCGTAGCGAGTACTAAAAAGCTAGATATTAGAAGCTTTTTTAATAGATTATGCCTTTTTTTCATCGCTAGTTACCCTTAATTTATGCCAAATACTGAACTTATACTTATCAGTATTTCTGCTTAGGTACAACTTATGCAGTAATTTTAGGCAATTTTTAAGAGTTTTTTGTAAATTCTGAGAATATTGGTGAATGTTGGGTTACACCCAACCTACGTTTTATGTATTACATCAAGAAAAGCATATAGGCTGATGATAAGAATTAAGATGGCGCCGATTTTGATGAAGCGTGTTTGACGTGAAGGTGTAGTTGCTTGGCGTACTAAAATTGACATTGCGGAACCTATTGCAAAACTTAAACCTAATGCTATGTATGGCTTTTGGGCTGGAAATATGATTGATACGATTATCATTATCGCTGCGAGCGCTAACATTAAATTCTCAATAAGTTCATAAGGGTTATATTGACTTATTAACAGAATAGTGCTGAACCAATACCTTAAGGTTTGCATATAATTGGCAACGGATATAACGGATGTAACGGATTGTTTTTGCGATTTGTTTAGGGCGCCGGATTATGGATGTATAGGAGAAACGGGTTGGGATTTTACTTTTAAAGGAAGTGAAAATCTTGAAGATGCTAAGAAAGCGGGAAAACTGCGTTAACGTTCACGACTCATGACAGTTGGGAGATGCTAAGAAAGCGGGAAAACTGCGTTAACGTTCACGACTCATGACAGGAGTCAAGGTTTTGCCCGTTTGCAGTGTATATGTAATAGACATCCGTTACATCCGTTTTATCCGTTGCTAATATTACCTAACTCCTGTTTTAATACCAGTACCGTTTTTAGATGCAGTATCTTCTGGTATCTCGACGCCAAAAATGCGACCGAATACTTTTTCGACTTTGTAGCCAGAGTCGATAGATTCGAGTGGGTCTTTGCGTAAGCGATGACGTAGACATAGTGTAATTACGCGACGAATATCATCAATTGTTACTTCGGTGCGTCCTTCAAAGGCAGTAATTGCTTTTGCTGCACGGTTGCTAACGATATCACCCCGTAAACCATCTACATCAAGTTCAGCACAAACTTCAGAAATTTTTACCCGCAGGTCATAATCCATATTCACAGAGGGTAATAAATTTTGAGCGTTGATGATGCGTTGCTGCAATTCTTCTTGCTGTGGTTGGTACTTTTCTAAGAAAGGATTGGGGTTTTGGTCGAATTCTGAACGTTGTTCGACAATTTGGACTCGCAGTGCTGGTTCTTTAACGGTGCGTATTTCAGCGTGCATTCCAAAACGGTCGAGTAGTTGCGGACGTAGTTCACCTTCTTCTGGGTTGCCGGAACCAACTAGTACGAAGCGTGCAGGGTGACGAATTGAAATACCTTCACGTTCGACGGTGTTCCAACCGCTTGCTGCTGAGTCAAGGAGTACGTCAACTAAGTGGTCATCTAATAAGTTGACTTCATCAACATATAATATACCCCTGTTTGCTTTGGCGAGTAATCCTGGTTCAAAGGCTTTTACACCTTCTGAGAGTGCCTTTTCAATATCAATTGTGCCGCAAACCCGGTCTTCGGTGGCGCCTAAAGGTAAATCGACCATCAGCACTTTACGCTGCACAACCGAAACATTATTTCCTTGCTGTATATGCGCGCGAACATCATCACCCATTAATTCGGGGTCACTAGGGTGACTATTAAACGGGTCATTTTCAACAACGGGAATTTCTGGAAGCAAGTCAGCCAACGCGCGGATGGTTGTTGACTTACCCGTTCCTCTATCTCCCATAATCATTACACCACCAATTTTGGGGTCAATGACGTTCAACAGCAAAGCCAGCTTCATCTCTTCCTGACCGACAATTGCTGTAAATGGAAAAACTACACGACGAGTGTTTGCTGTAGCTTGAGCAGTTGAACTCACGCCTATTACCTTTTACTATATTTCTCTTATTACCGCTTTATATTGTGCCATAACCAGGGGAGCGGGGAAAGACATAAGCGACCATAAGTTAATTTATTCAACATCAAGGTGCGTATAAACTAGAGAAGTGGTTTATAATATAGCTTTAAGAAAGTAGAAAGTTGAAATCATGCACACAACTTATCGTTTAAATGCTAGCGAACTAGACCAAGGCTTTCTTGATGCATTAAAGGCTACTTTTAAGGGCAAAGAAATTGAGATTGTCGTTTATGAGGTCGATGAAACAGCATACTTGATGGCTTCCGAAGCTAATCGCAAGAGGTTACTCAAGGCAATGGAGAATATTAAAAATCGGTCTAATTTTATTGAGGTCGATATAGAGAACCTTGAATGAATAAAAGAATCATATTTGAACCGGACGCATTTGAAGATTTTAACGAATGGTCTGGGTTAAACAAAAAAATTTATAAAAAAATTGTTGAATTGATTAAAGATATCAACCGTTCTCCCTTTGCTGGAATAGGTAAGCCAGAACCTCTTAAATATGAATTTAGTGGCTTATGGTCGAGACGAATAAATGAGGAACATCGATTAATTTATACCGTTACTGATACGGAGATTATCATTGCTTCATGTAAGTATCATTATGAAGATTAAACGGGTTAACTACAATTTAATACAGCAGTGCTAAATCATTCGTATAATCGCACGTCTCTACGCAATTTTCGGGGATATGTAATACAAAAATTTTTTGGCACCATTGTACAAAAGCTTTCTTGAAATTATTTTACCAGTAATACTGATTTAACAGGACGCATAGGACTTTCCCCTTTTTTATCTATTTTTCCGTTGTAAGTTGTGCCATTATAGTAAAGCGAAGACGAACTGCCACCATCTAAATTCATTGCTGAGTTGGCGCCTAAACTTTTCATTAAATCAGCTAATCTAGGTAAAGATATACCTGATGGTAATTCTGGTTTTTGCGCTACCATTACTAAAATAATACTTCTATCCTCAGTAATTCCTACAGCACTGCGAGCATTAAGTTGAGTGCTACCAATTGCATCTCGGTTATTCGTGTTATCTACAAAACCTTCTTGAACCAAAGTAAGTTCGGGTAATAATTTAGAGCCGGCGCCAATTGCATCGACAATTTGACAATTAGGCGCCGTTTTTTCTGTATGTAGTGCAATTTCGTATGTTATTTTAGAATTACATGATATTTTTCTAAATTCGCTGCGGTTTAAAATTTTAGGTAAATAAGATTGTAGATTAGGATTATTTACAAGTCTCTCATTTAAATTTGCGTCAGCGACCTTGTTTCCTTGTATAGTAATGTGAGACGTTGTTTTTTGATTAACTGGGTCAAAATATCCAGCATTGATAGCTGCAATAGCTTTGTACTTCTGGGCAAATTCTTTAACTGTAATTAATTTATCTGATACTGCGGGGGTTATCAAGTACTTGCTGTTTGCTGGAATTTTAACAATATGAGCTACACCCGAAGCTAAAACACGCGATTCATACTCAATTTTTTTAGATGATGTTACTGCATCTTTTTGCGTAATTATAGTCGAAGTTACAGGCACACTAAAAGAACGCCAGGTAAATAGAAGCGTTCCTATAGTGACTACTAATAAACTATACAACCAGGTTTTTTTCACTTTAGCTAGTAAAATGTTGTGGTAAAACGACAAATTCGTAAAAAGAGTAGCGCATGGATTGCAGCCAACCCACCCTGAGCAACAACTCCTTAAAATTAATTACACAAACCAGTCGCATAATGTTGGGTTCCGTTCCTCCAACGGCACTCGCTTCAACCAGGGGAACCCCGGCAACGCGGTGCCTCCCCAACCTACAAAGCATTTTAGCCCGCGAAGGCGGGCTTTGTTTGTGTCGCGACACTCTTGAGGGTGTTGTAAGTTATCGGTTTACATGGGGTTTTTCAGGCATCACAACGCTAGAGTGATTTGCTTTACCGTTTTTGCTATGACCGTTGGTGTGTCCGTTTCCATTACCGTTATTATTTTTGCGGGGTTGGATAATGCCATATCCACCGTGGTTGCGCTCGTAAATAACGTTAATTTCGTCAGTTTCCACGTTATGGAACATATAAAAATCGTGACCCACCATTTGCAGTTGCTCTAAAGCTTCTGTCATTGTCATTGGTGGCATGGCAAAATATTTAGTTCGGACAACCTCTTTGGGTAGTTCAGGAGTACGATTACCTATTAAGTCATCAACAACTGTTGCTGTTTCAACGGCGGTTTCTTCAATTGGATTGGGAGCTTTCTTATTTTGAATGCGTTCTTTATATTTTCTTAATTGACGCGCGATTTTATCCGCTACTAAATCAATACTTGCGTATAGGTTTTCGCTGCTTTCCTCGGCACGGATGACGTTTTTATTTGCATAAATCGTCACTTCCGCAGCTTGTCTGGTATTAATTCGGGGATTTTTAGCAACGCTTAAATGGACATCCACTTCGTTGGTGATATTTTGAAAGTGACTTACTGCCTTTTCAATCTTTTGATGCACATATTCACGGATAGCATCGGTGATTTCTATATTTTTGCCGTGGATGACAAGCTTCATGTGTAAACTCTCCCGCTCAAACTTTTTCTTGAGTTGAATTACGCTTTAGAATGCGGTAAGGTCTATCTGCCGCCAAAATTAAGGTACAAATCAAAATTACAATTCCCCTATTGCCTAATTGCTGCCACATGAATTTCATTTTTAAGCTCGCGTTCCCAAATCGTCAAAATATATATGTCCTAGACACTCAGATGTACAGTACATCTCCTAAGACTCTGCTCCTCCTGAAGTAACTCGCTTTTGAAATAATAAAATAATCGGGCTTTTGGTCGCGAAAGTTCAACATGGCTTTTGCATTTTTAAATTAGGCGCCGGAGAAGAGTGCATTTGTTCTTTCTTCTTGGCGTGACGTATGTGGCAGAGAATTCCCTCCAGCACCATTACCATTGAGGTTATATATTCAAATTAGCACTTTGTAATTAATAAAACCGCTTATCTTGACTTTCCTTTACAATCTTTTGCACAGCTTGACATTTGTTTCGTTCCTTAACAGGGAAAAGGGGAAAATAGCCTTACGATTGTTAATTCTTTCTGTTTTTCCACGCCTGTATCTCGCAATACTCCCTTTTTTGTTTGATAGTTGAATTTCACCATGATTTTTAACAATATTTCTACTCCTTATTCTTGTTCGTTATATAACCAAGGTTTGATGCCATATTTAGAAGCACTCGCATGGCAACGTGTGTTGTTGCAAGAACGCATCAATAACCCAAATTTAGAAGATGTGTTAATATTGGCCGAGCATCCGCCTGTTTATACTTTAGGACAAGGCGCCAATCCTGAATTTCTCAAGTTTGACCCGTCGGACAGCGAATACGAAGTACATCGTATCGAACGTGGGGGTGAAGTGACGTATCATTGCCCAGGTCAAATAGTCGGGTATCCAATTTTAAACTTACATCGCTATCAACCTGATTTACACTGGTATCTACGCCAATTAGAGGAAGTGTTAATTATAGTACTTCAAGAATATGGACTTGTAGGCGCCCGTATTCCTGGGTTAACAGGAGTATGGGTAGAAGGTCGCAAAGTTGCCGCTATTGGCATAAAAGTCAAACGGTGGATAACCATGCACGGATTTTCACTCAACGTTAACCCCGACATGACGGGATTTACCAACATAGTCCCATGCGGCATAGTTGACAAACCCGTAGCTTCTTTAGCAGAATGGATACCGAATATAAACTGCGATGAAGTCCGTTTTAAGGTCGCGCGCTGCTTTGGTGAAGTTTTTGGAGTTAACATACAACCCCAAGAAACCTATTTCTTCTCCACCGAACATAACAATCCTCAGCCTCAATAAAAGAAACCAGGTTTCTCACTGAACAGAAATACTCAGTATATTTTATTAACATTATCTTTTATTAAACTTTTAATGTAAGTAGTTCTACAACTGTTAGTCGCGGGACTTGTCCGTTTTATTTGTTGATTTCAATCGCGCGGTTAAGTAATTTCTCTGATAGGATAATTGTCCGGTTATTGGCATATAATTTTAGTATTAATGTAATAGATACTACGTTAGAATATTTGTTTTTTATATGCCGTGAATAATTATCATCCGCACAAGTCAGGTCAATCACATGATAACTTCTTAGCACAAGAAGCAAATGCTCATGCTGCTCCACTTACACCTCTTAAAGAACGTGACTGGAAGGAGCTTATGTTACTATTTGATAGGCATGATAGTGATGATATTGAAGCGGATGTTATTAGTAAGTTGAATATGCTTTGCCCTGAACCTTCTTGGGATGAAGACCCATACGAATTTTTAAGCGAATATTTATAATTTATTCAACCTGCTCATAAAATTACGTAATCTCTCGTGTTTGGGGTTTTGAATTACTTGCTGTGGTGTTCCTTGTTCTAGAATTATTCCGGAGTCCATGAAAAATACACGACTTGCAACTTCACGCGCGAATTGCATTTCGTGAGTGACGACTACCATTGTCATTCCTTCGGTTGCTAGTTGTTGCATTACTTGTAGTACTTCTCCTACTAGTTCTGGGTCTAGTGCGCTTGTTGGTTCGTCGAATAGGATTATTTGCGGGTTCATGCACAAGCTGCGTGCGATGGCTACACGCTGTTTTTGCCCTCCTGATAGTTGTTCGGGGTATGATTCGGCTTTCTCGAATAACCCTACTTTATCTAAATATTGTTTTGCTAGTTGTTTACTTTCTGAGGGTGTTTTGCCTAGTACTTGCTGTTGTGCAAGTGTTAAGTTTTGTAAAACTGTTAGATGGGGAAATAAGTTAAATTGCTGGAATACCATTCCTACTTGAGTGCGTAGTTGGCGTAGTATGTTTCGATGGAGTTTGGGGTGAGATAAGTCTATTCCGTTTACGGTTAGGTTGCCTGTGTTAATGGTTTCTAGGCGGTTGAAGCAACGTAGTAGGGTGCTTTTGCCACATCCTGATGTACCTATTATTGCTATGACTTCGCCTCTGTGTATATTACCACTAATGCCTTTGAGGACTTTGAGGGCGCCGAAGTTTTTTTCTACGTTTTCAAATGTTATTACTGTGTTGCTCATAATTAGGTTTTATATACATTGTATTAATTCTTCTTGTGGGATGGGCATCCTTGCCCGTCCTGTCTATTAATATTAACGAACCGCAAAGAACGCAAAGGTAAGAGAATGAGGAGAGGAATTTTTAGTTGGGTATTGGCAGGGTTGTGTTGTTTTTTACTGATTATAAATGGGTGTGGGTCGAATGATGGGGGTGGCGCCAAGAGTTTACGGGTTGGTACAGAACCTGCTTATCCTCCTATGGAGTTTCAAGGACAAAAGGGTGAGTTACAGGGTTTTTCAATTGATTTAATGAATGCTATTGGTAGTGCTGCTGGTTTTAAGGTTGAGTTTCAATCTACTCCTTTTGATGGATTGATTTCTGCTTTACAGGCTAGGACAATCGATGCTGCTATTAGTTCGATGACTATTACTAAGCAACGCGCACAAGCTGTTTCTTTTTCTCGTCCTTATTTTAAATCGGGTTTGGCGATTGCAATTAAAAATAATAATCAAGATATTACTGGTTTTGATAAATTACAAAATAAACGAGTTGCGGTTCAAATTGGTACTACAGGCGCCGCAAAAGCTAAAGAAGCTCCTGGTGCCGAACTTCGCACTTTTGATTCTACACCTTTAGCGTTACAAGAGTTGGCGAATGGTAATGTTGATGCGATGGTCGGTGATGCACCTGTTATTGCTTATGCTATTAATTCAGGGAATTTACCAGGTATTAAGATTATAGACCAGTTATTAACAGAAGAGTATTTTGGTATTCCCACACCTTTAAAATCACCAAATTTAGAATTGATTAATAAAGGATTAGGGGAAATATTGGAGAATGGGGCTTATAATAAGATTTATCAAAAATGGTTTAAAACCGCACCACCAAATTTACCAGAAAAATTAGCCTTTGCTACCCAAACTGATAGTAGTCCCAACTCTATTAATATTCTATTGCAAGCATTTCCTTTACTTTTACAAGGCGCCTTAATCACGCTGCAACTAACTCTATTTTCAGTATTCCTAGGATTAATTGCTGGTTCTTTAATTGGTATTGCTCGAATTTCACATATTACACCATTACGTTGGTCTACCAGAGCATATATTGATTTCTTTCGTGGTACACCTTTATTAGTCCAGCTTTTGCTAATTTACTATGGTATTCCTGCCGTAGTGCAAAATTTAGGTTTAGATTTTAGTTTTAACCGCTTTGCTGCTGCTGTCGTTGCGTTAAGTCTAAATAGTGCTGCTTATATTGCTGAAATTGTACGTGCGGGTATTCAATCTATCGAAACAGGACAATCTGAAGCCGCAGAATCACTAGGATTAGACGCAGTACAAACAATGCGCTATGTCATATTTCCTCAAGCGTTTCGCCGGATGTTACCACCTTTAGGTAACGAATTTATCAGTATGCTTAAAGATACCAGCTTAGTCGCATTTATCAGCCTCGACGAATTAGTTCGCAGAGGACAATTAATAGTAGCGCAAAACTACCGTCCATTTGAAATTTATGCAGGCGTCGCAATAATCTATCTATGTCTTACTTTACTATCCTCCCAAGCATTTAGCCGTCTCGAAACCTGGATGAATCCTGTTAAACGTAAATAAGTGTATGCTCGTTGTAAGCACTCGTTGTAAGCACTTTAGTGCTTAAAATATTATAGTATATATATTTACCACAGAGACACAGAGGGCACAGAGAAGGGAGTTTATTAAGTTTACTTCAAGGCACAAATCATAAATATACATGAGGTTAAATGCTGGCGCCACCTATTATTAAGTTAAACCTATAATTTCATCAAAATGTGAACCAATGGTTCACAAACAGTTATGTCCAATTTTCCAACACTAAACCAGGAATCTGAGAAAAATCTTTAAAATTGCGAGTTACCATTATTGCATTAACAGAGAGTGCAATTGCTCCTATCCGTAAATCTTTATGTAACCGTTTTTTATTAAGTTGCGGATTTTCTCTCAGTAATCGTTTATAACAACTATATGCCGCATCATCAAAATTAAGTATTGTAACTCCCTTAAAAAATTCCTGAGTCGCCCACAATTTTGTATAAAGTTTTACTATGTTATCAGATTCAGAACGATTATTAATTTTAACGACCCAACCGTTGAATACTTCCTGAACTGTAATAATAGCTATAGCAACATCACTTGCAACAGCATCAATTCTGGAGGCAACAGCTTGGTTGCCTTCCAGTAATAGGGAAATATGGTCTGTATCAATTATGTAGAGGCTCATTTGTTTTTGTATCAAAATCCCCGATTCTTTAATCATCTATATTACGTTCAGCACGGAGACTTTCAGCAATTTCAGCAAAATCTGGGTCATCACGAAATATACCAGCAAACTTCTTCCAATGATTTCTTGCCTTATTCTGAGGCAATTCAATTTCTATCGGAATAACTTTTATATTTTCGAGGCGAGTCGAAATTATTTTTTTTAACTCTTCTAAAGCTTGCTCCTCGCTCTTAGCTTCAACTTTTAGACTAGGTAACTCTAATACAGAAGCCGTTACATCTTGATTATTCCGTTCAAGCAAAATATGCAGTTTAAGATTCTCTGACTGAGCTATAGTGACTGTTGAGATATTTGTAACCATAATTTTTTATTCAAAAATACTTATTTATATTATAATACGCTATAACAATCTTGCTGTAGAAATTAATATTCTCACGATTGGTTTAAGTATTTCGGACAAGAAGTAATTATGTAAACATCAGCTAAAATAATATATATATAAGGACATATTTTTGGAAATAATGCTTATTCATAAGCATTTGTGTTATTTAGTTTTGGTACTGTCTATTATAAGTTAAGCCTATAAGTGGATAAAATGTGAACCATTGGTTCACAAAGTAGTATTTTGCCAGATGTCAACAGTCGATTAAAAAATGAATGTAATAATTGTTACGCATTTCGGACAAGCTTGATTCCCAAAGTCGCTTTTGATTAAGATTCGTGATTATAAAACTTTGGAAAGTTTATCAATAAGTGTGTAATATAAAGATGTTTTCTAATTTCAAGCGGATGTGTCAGATAACAACGTAAACGCAAACGGCGCCTCAAGTAATGACGAGTTGCTTGATAAACTAAAACTTGCTTCAAATGACTTGCTATTTATGAGCGAGTCTGAATACCCTTTTGAAGTGTTTCTTTGGCAGTTAAAAGAAAAGCAGCAAGTAGACACTGAGTTTATTCTCTCCAAATTAAACAAACCATCTGATACTAAAGTTGAGTTTGTAGACTTAGACTCGTTTTTTGAAGTTGCAACTACTGAAGAAGATTGGCACTCAGAAGAAGACAAAAAAATAGTAAACAAATACCAGAATTTAGTTAAAGTAATCAAAGAAAATCTTAGTCATATAAAAGTTGCAAGATTAGGTGAAATTCAAATTGACGTTTATATAATTGGTAAAGTTACACCAGGTAATTTAGCAGGACTTTCCACAAAACTCATTGAAACCTAAGTTGTACGGTGGACACTGCCCACCTTACTATTATCTTCTCTGTTTAATTCCTGGCGCCACTCCTACATCAACTTTTGTTTCTATTGCCTGTTGAACTGATTGGTTGGCACTTGTAATAAAATCATAACCCGTTTTCTTCTCTAATGCCTCAACAGTAGTTAAATATTTTGTCCAGCTACTTTCCTTATTACCGTTCACGTTAGGAGTATCTACCGCAATTACTCTTGTTAAAGAATTTACTTCCTTTCCTGGTTCGGTGACAACGATTATTTTAAATACTCTTTCTGGTACTGCTACTTTTCCTTGGGCTATCGTCTCTTTCTGACCATAACCACCTGATATTATATATAGTTCCTTTCCTTCTGCTGCTAATTTTCTACCATAATTTTCTAAGTCAGCCCAATAACCCTGGTTATTATCCGGCGCCTGTGGAATAATATTGGTCATCAAAAAAGTTGCGGCATTATCTTCTGGGTTATTACTACGGTCTGCCGAAGGAGCCATATGTCCTTTATCGTAACCACTGCGCGTATAATCATTTGGTGTAACACGATACCATCCTTCTGGTAGTGTATCATCTGGTCGAAATTTGTTTGACCGAGGCGCCTCACCTAACCAAGATTTATTCAATTCCCAACTTACCCAATTTGGTATACCCTTATCACGGTTGTAAGAAAGTGCATATTGTTTCTTAATAATTAAGTAGTTATTCGGGTCAGATGTACTCGCATTGCTAGGATTACCTAATGTCAAATGTACACTTACAGGTTTAGAGGGTAAAAGTAATGCACATCCTGTAATAAAAATAATTAACACGACAATAATGGTAATCAAAAACCCTTTAGGTTTGAACATAGATATAAATTTTTATATTTTCTCCTAATAAAATACCTCGAATCACGAGCATATGATTCGAGGCTATAGCATTGTTTTAGTTAAATTTAAAGGGCAGATGCACGCTATAGTGATTCTTGGAAGGTAAGTCTTTTGCAAATAGTTAAGGAATGTTAAGTTGTATTAACAGGTCTCAACAATTACCTAATATAGTCACAGTACAAAAGTTTTTCAAGCAAATTTACGGTTACAGTCCATTGGAAAAATTAACAGTTAGGATAGTAAAAGTGTTTGTTTATAAAATAAAAGCGCGTTTACAGAGATGAATTTCCTCACATATCTCATGCATTTAGCGGGTTCAGGCGCCGTTGCGTACTATTCAGCGTTGCAGATTCGCGATATTAAGACTCGTCCCAATGTACTGGCAGGGTTTCAGCTTGCTGAGTCAGGGTCAGTCCCATTTTTGACAAAGTTATCAGAACGCGCAGCCGCAGAGGGCGATACATGGTTGGCAGAAAGATTAGTAAAACATGCTACTGACGAAACTCGGCACGGTCAAATCTTTGCTCATGCTCTTAAGCAACTCGATAAACAAGTAATTGATTTTAAGAATCAACCAAAAGCTGTTGAAAAGGAAGAGAGCGACAAGAAAGCATCGCAAGAAAAACGCAGTCCTTTCTTCGGCGCCTTTTTTACAGGATATTCCCAAGAACAACTCAAACCAGAGGTAATAGACTGGGATGTGTTTATGGGTAGCACTTATATTCTGGAATTAGATGCGAGTAAAGACTTTGCGCGCATGGCAAAAGTTTTACCCGAAGACGATGCGATAGCACGCAACCTCAAACTAGGGATGTTAAGCATCGCGCAAGATGAAACTGGACATGCTGCATATCTTTATGAAGCCATGACTCGAAGAATGTCTCCCATCCAAGTTCAACAACTAGTTGATGAATGGAGACAGCGCAAAATTAATGCGATGCTAGCTTTCGCAGGCAATATTCTACAAGGTAAAGGTGAAAACCGTTCTCTTGTTCAAGATGGGGCGCCTGTTGAGAAAGAATCAGAATTAGTCGCCGCATAACAGAATATATTTGTAGAGACGCGAGGAACATCGCGTCTCTACGACCGTGTATTAACTAGAAAAACTGACGATAATCGAAACTAGTACAATTAATCCACCAATCCAAAGCGCTAAAGACCCCCAGCTTACGGAATCTTTTTGTATTGACTGCCGCACGTTACTAACTAAATTGTTGCGAGCCATGATATTCCCCTCAAATCTGTTTATTTTTTAAATTGATTTTTCTTGCAATCAAAATTTGACATTACTTGCGCGCGAGTAATATCAAGGTAAAACAACCAATAGGCACGAATAAGGTTTAGAAGATATAATTGTATAGTTTAGAAACCGTAGAAACGCGGTTTCTTTGTAAATTACACAAGTACATTTTCTTAACTATTTTTGAACTATTTTTTGAACTGTATTCATATTTTCGCTAATTTGAGTTAGATATATGTTGAAACTCTTATTTTTGACATCAATCTTAACTTAATCTTAATATTACTTCATCAAGGAATGGTATGGTACAACAAATTAGACAAAACGAACCGCAATACATTTGTGTAGTTCCAGTTGAAAGTATCACAGGAAATTTAGATGAAGAAATTATGAGCTTTGGTATATCTGTAGATGCAGCAAAAAGTGAAGCCGAAAAGCTACTTGCATCTACCTATGGATGTACTTTGACACAAATAGTTGAATTGATGCAAAAAGCTAGCATTCAACCAATTGCTCAATCTTGCGCTCCTACACGTGATATCGAATAATGAATAATTCTTACAAAATTCAAGCAGGTGATACGCTGAGTGCTATTGCGCTGCGTGAGTTGGGAAATGCTAACCGCTGGCAAGAAATTACCAATGAAAATGGACAATTCTTTACTGAGGCAGAAGCGCGTAAGTTGAGAATTGGGCAAATTATATATTTACCAGTTAAAGAAGGCGCCTATAAAATAAGCGACCGTGGTTTGGAGTTAATAATTCAATTTGAAGGGATATTTTTAAATTTATACAACTGCCCAGCTAACCACACCACAATCGGAGTAGGACACCTCGTACATTACGGTCCCATCAATGGTAGTGAGCCAGAAGAATTTAAGTGTGGAATTACACGTCAACGCGCGATGGAAATTCTACGCACGGATGTTAACGGCGCCGAAGTTGTGGTAAACAAGCTTGTAAAAGTACCTCTAAATCAAAATCAGTTTGACGCACTCGTAAGCTTTGTGTTTAATTTGGGTGAAACTAACTTCGCTAACTCTACATTACTAAGAAAGCTAAATGCTTCTGATTATGATGCTGTACCTTCGGAATTAAATAGATGGGTATATGCTAAAGGAAAAATTCTGCCTGGTTTGGTCAAAAGGCGCCTTTCTGAAGGTAAATTGTTTCAAGGCAATTCATTTTGATGCGATAGGTCGAAATTAAAGCATTTGAATTAAGATTGATATCAAACCTTTATAAACATGCACGTATCTTATGTCTACAAAAAAGCAATTCAATAGCTTTGAGGAAATGCTTTCTAGTTCTGATGTACCTGTGCTAGTAGATTTTTATGCAGATTGGTGTGGTCCATGCAAGCTAATGAGTCAGATTTTGGAACAAGTTAATGCTCAACTCCAAGGTCGGATGCGTGTGGCGAAAATTGACACCGAAAAGTACACACAACTCGCTACTCAGTACCAAATTCAAGCTTTACCAACACTTATTTTGTTCAAACAGGGAAAACCTGTAGACAAAATCGAGGGTGTTTTACAAGCACAAGACTTGGTACGACGCCTCGAAACAATGATATAACTGGCAACGGATGTAACGGATGTAACGGATGGTTTTTTATAATTGCTCATCAGCTACATCCGTTCATTATTCGTTGCCAAGGGTATCAGATGTAACTAGTAATTAACCAAGAAACATTGTAAAAAAAGAACTAAGTGTCTACTTGGTTAAACTAGGTCTTACTCGTCATGCGTGAAAGCTCAATAGGAATTGTCATAGCTCTGTTAGTTACATTTGGTTTAGGTGCTGGTAGTATTTGGTGGGCATATCAATTTGGTTTTGGTACTAATTCCAACAGTCTACAATCTTTAACAGATTCTACACCTATTACAACGGCGCCATCTGAAGCTCAGTCACCTGTAGAACAAACACCAACACCGACTTTAACCCCAACATCTCAAACAGTTAAAAAAGTTGAAAATATACAAAAGTTACCTATTCAAGAAGAGGTAAAGTTTGTAATTAATACAATTTTACTTACACCCGAAAGTCGAGAAGCTCTTGAGCAACTGGCGGATACAGCAGTTAAATATAATTCACAGGATGTGGTTATACGTATAAATGTAGGTGTAGGGGAATCAGAATTTAGTCAGACTCTTGCTGAAAATAGAGGAGAAGAGATTGCTGGTATTTTGAGAGATAAGGGATTTGCTAAAAAAATTATCATTTCTAAAAGAAATAGCGTTAACTATACCAAAGCGACGCAGAACAAACCTATAGAAGTGAGCTTAATGAATAATTAAATAAATCTATTCATGTCCCGTAAACGTAGTTTTCCCGTAGGGTAGAAAAAATTTAATGTTTTAACATCGTCGCACATTCAAACAGCACCATTCTTTGCGCTTCCATAGTGCAGCAACTATCCAGCCATGCTTTTCCAAAACATCAGCTACGGCTTTTGATTGTTCTACAAGAATACCGCTAAAAATACCCCAAGTTGTAGGTTTTGTTATAGCGGTTATTTGTGGTACAAGCTTAATAATAACGTCAGCTAATATATTACAAACTATCCCGTCAACAGGTTGCTCAAGTATTTTTGCCAGAGTTTCCGTACTACCTTCTGCCGAAAATAAACGGTCTGCCTCAATACCATTTAGAATTCTGTTTTCCATTGTTGCTTTTACTGCCAATGGGTCGGTATCAACTCCATAAGCTTTTTTGGCACCGAGTAAAATTGCGCCGACACAAAGTATACCAGAACCGCATCCTATATCAGCAATTACCACATCATCAAGTTTAGTGTTCTCACCTGTAAAAGATGTGCCATAGTCACTAAATCGCATTTCTAAGGCTTCTAAACAAAGCTGAGTGGTGGCATGATTTCCTGTACCAAAAGCGACACCTGGGTCAAGTTTTATAACTAGTCGGTCGGAGTCTGTAGGCATGGGTAGCCATGCTGGGTTAATCAGGAATCTATCACCAATTTCTTGAGGATGCCAGTATTGCTTCCAACTACTTGCCCAGTCTTGCTCATCAATTAAATGCCACTGTAAAGTGGGGGGTGGTAATTCAATGCATAATGCATCTTGGCGCAGTAATAATGATAATGCCGCCAAATCGATTAGATGTACTTTTACTTGCGGCAAATATGCCCGAACTAAATTCACGTGTCCTTTTCGTTCGCTTGCAGTTCCACGACACCCAAAATTTTCTAGGCGCCAAAAAATCGAATCTTCAAGTTCAGGTTCGCAAGTTATTTGTATTTCCCACCAAGTGTTAGCCATAAGAGTGCTGAGTAATGAGTGCTGAGTGCTGAGTAATGAGTGCTGAGTAATGAGTGCTGAGTGCTGAGTTTTAATAGAAAGTTTAGAATTTATAACTTTGTACCCAACGCTTTATTTACTCAGCACTCAGCACTTTCTACTACTTTCTCCACTCAGCACTTTCTACTACTTTATAAATTTACTGTATACGCATCGCGGATTCCAGGTACTTTGGTAATCTCGCTTAAGATGCCATCGGGTAGAGGGTCATCAAGACTGAGTGCCATTACCGCATCACCACGAACGATTTTGCGACCTACCTGCATACTGGCAATATTGACATTAAAGCTACCCAAAAGGGAACCTAATTTACCAATAATTCCTGGCATGTCACGGTGGAGGGTAAACAGCATGTGCTGACTTGGAGGAACGTTTATTGGAAAACCATCCATGTTGGTGAGACGAATTTCTCCATCACCTAATAAGGCACCTGTCACGGAGTGGGTACCCAAGTTACCTGTGGCTTCGAGGTGAAGTGAGCCTGCATAATCACGAACAGCAGCATCACGAGTTTCAATTACTCGTATTCCTCTTTCTTTGGCTTCAATGCTGGCGTTGACGTAGTTAACTCGTTCGCGCAAAGCTTGATGCAGTAACCCTTTCAACGCTGCAACTACTAAAGGCTGACTCTTATTTGTTGCTATTTCCCCTTGCAATCGAATGTTGAGTAATTCAACTCTTCCACCCGCTAGCTGACTAACTAGTCTACCAAGTGTTTCTGCTAGTTGCATATAGGGTTTTAGTTCCTCTAGCACATCGGGTCCCAGTCCTGGTATATTTACTGCCGACCGTGCAGGTAATCCAAGCAATACGTCGCGTATTTGTTCGGCAACGTCTATTGCTACGTTGACTTGTGCTTCGGTTGTGGAGGCGCCTAAGTGCGGTGTCAAAATTATATCTTTACCGACTTCACGCAAAGTTGATTCAGCTAACGGCTCCGACTCGAATACATCTAACGCGGCGCCTGCTATTTTACCTTCTTTAACTGCACTTGCTAGCGCTGCTTCATCAATGATGCCACCACGCGCGCAATTTATTATCCGAGTGGTTGGCTTCATTTTCGCCAATAATTCGGCATTAATTAAATGCGTGGTTTCGGGGGTTTTGGGAATATGTAGAGTAATATAATCGGCTTGTTGTGCGAGTACATCCATATCTACTAGCTGACAGCCAATTTGCTCCGCACGTTCGGTGGAAATAAATGGGTCATAAGCGAGCAACTTCATTCCCATAGCTCTAGCTACAGCAGCAACGTGAGAACCTATTTTGCCCAAACCCACAATACCCAAAGTTTTTTTATAAACTTCGGCACCAACAAAAGTTTTGCGGTCCCACTCACCACGTTTAACCGACGCATTGGCATCTGGAATGTGACGTGACAAGGAAAGCATCATTGCTAGTGCATGTTCCGCAGCCGCAATCGTATTGCCTTCAGGGGAATTAACTACTACAATACCTTGGCGTGTCGCGGCTGGAACATCGACATTATCTACACCAACACCCGCACGACCGATGATTTTCAAGTTTGTACCAGCTTCAATAATTTCTTTTGTAACACGGGTACCTGAACGAATCATCAACGCATCGTATTCACCGATGATGTTTACTAGTTCATCTGGTTTTAATGTTGTTTTGACATCGACGGTAGCGACTTGAGATAGTATATCTATCCCAGCTTGGTCAATTGGATCGGAAACGAGAACTTTAGACATGATGGCTGAATTCTTGCATTTGAGGTAATTCTGGGCAGGATTTTAAAGTTTTGACTTAAATGCTTCCACTTAATCAACTTACAATATTCAAGCAGTTGGCACCCATACACCCACTCGGTAAATATAAACCATTGGGTGGGCTAATCGCTTATTATTTATCAAAAATTCTTACATTGTCACTAGCCATAGCATATAACCTCTATATATAGGTATCTAATTTTACCTGATTTAATGTATAATTTTTTCTAGTAAAAATGCGGCTTTGGTAGAGACCGTATTAATTCGGTCTCTACAATTATCAATTTCACAAATAATTTAAAACCACCACATTTACACTAATATTAGTAATGATATTTCAGTTACCTTACTTTCAAATTATACCTATGATAACTTAATATATCTGTTGATTTAAATGACTATACCGAACGAGAAAACAGGATACTTCAAGCGTATAGTTGAAGAAAAGAAAAAAGCAAAGTCTGAAAACTAGAATTAAAAACATACAGATGTAGAGACACGATTAATCGTGTCTCTACATGCGTGAATTTCAATCTTCTCTGTGTGGTAAAAATATTCTAATTATAAATGTTAGGTTAGCACCCAACCTACATGGGAAATTTACGTTCTTTGACTTCTGTGCTGTATTTTAAGATGGCGCCACTAATTATTTCACGTAGGTTAGTGTAAACTTTGGCGAATGGTGGCTGTTTTTCGGAGAGTCCTAATATGTCGGAAGTTACTAGTACTTGACCATCACAGTGAACGCTGGCGCCGATTCCGATTGTAGGAATACTGAGTTTATGTGTAATTTGTGATGCTAGGTTACTGGGGATATGTTCTAAGACTATTGAAAAGGCGCCTGCTTGTTCGAGGGCTATTGCTTCATTTAATATATGTTGAGCAGAGTCTTCGGTTTTGCCTTGTTGTTTTAAACCAAGTTGATGTACTGACTGTGGTGTTAAGCCAACATGTGCCATGACAGGTATACCAGCTTGTACTAATCGCTCTACAGTTTCTATCATGGCTGGATACCCACCCTCAACTTTAACTGCCTGGGCGCCTGTTTCTTTCAAAACTCTTCCAGCAGAGTGTATAGCTTGTTGAATACTTTCTTGGTAAGTCAAAAATGGTAAATCTACAACCATGAGCGCACGCTTAACTCCACGACGCACAGCTTTGGCATGGTATATCATTTCGTCTAATGTAATTGGCAGTGTTGTTTCGTACCCAAGCATTACTGCCATTGAATCACCAACTAATACTATATCTATACCAGCAGCATCAATCAGCTGTGCCGTAATATAATCCCAAGCCGTTAACGCCACAATTGTACGACCTAGTTGTTTCCACTGAATAATTTGTTGAATAGTAACGGGCATTTTGGTAGGGTGCGTGACGCCATCACAATTTTACAACGGAGCCAACAATCTGGTAGCGTCACGCACCTGATAAATCATTTTACTTGTCTACCAAAAGCTAGGTGTTCTTTTGCCTTTGGCATATTGGGCATTAACCACGCTAAACCTTCGTTAGTTCCTATCCATAGTTTATTACCTGTGTCAGGCGCCAATGCCAAAACGCGACTCGATGGCAACCCGGCAACTTGGTCTAATAATTTTCCCGTGTTTGGGTTGAGTCGCATTAACCCGTTGTTAGTGCCAACCCAGACGCTACCATCTTTGGCAAAACGAACTGATGTAACGTTTTTGCCACGTAGAGGTGTTACTGAACGCAACACCATTCCATTTTTGGGGTTAATTACAAGTAGATTATTCGGCATACCTGCCCATATTAATCCTTGTGGACTAATTGCTAATGCTTGTACTGTTCCCCCTGGCAAGTTGTTTATTGTCTTTAAAATAAAAGCATTTTTTGTGTTGACTCGCACCAAACCGTCAAGTGTTCCCACCCAAAGTTGACCATCTGCATCTAAGGTCATGGCATTTGCGCTTACACCTGGTAAGTTTTTCAGGGTGGTCATAATTAAACCTTGGTCTGGACTAACCAGTGCCAACCCGTTATCGGTACCTGCCCATATATAACCACGCTTATCTGTTAATAATGATAAAACTCGCTTGGATGGTAAAAATAAGTTTTGCGCTGTAATTTCACTTGTACGTAAGTCTACTCGCTTTAATCCTTCGTATGTTCCTACCCACAGGCGCCCGACTTTATCTTGTGTTAAGGCGCCAATGGCAATGTTGGGTAAACTGACGCGCGCCAATATTTTACCAGTATTCGGGTCAATTCGCGATAAACCTCGCCATGAACCCACCCAAAGATTACCTGTAAAATCAGGCTGTAGTGCCTGAACTCGATAGTCTACTTCTTCTATTCTTCCATCTGGTGACTCGGATGTACCAGTGGGAGGCGCCGCAGCAGGATAAGCTGGTGTTAACTCGGATGGGTTAATTTGTAAAGTTTCTTGAGCTACTGCGACTTTCACCCAAGGTAGAGCTACTATCCCAGTCATGATCGAAATAATTAAAAAACTAGCGCTTTTCTTCAACAATACCACTGTCAGTTTCCTTGTTTAGACACTCCCCTGGAGCCGTTTATGTTATAGAAGCTTAGGGTTATTCTCAGTATTCCCAAAATTTTATGTTTTCTATACAGTAACTTGAACTAGAAACTGGGCTTCTTAACAAAGATTTTGTTATAAAAGCCAAATTTATCGAGAAGCTCGGTTTCTTTGACACATACATAATGCACTTTGTAAAGCGTTTGTAACGGAAAATTTACAAAAAACTTAAATCTTTATTTAATAAAAAAATTAAATATAAAAGTTAAGAATATTCAAAGGATAACTTATTAATTTCTTGGTATATTTGTGTAACAGGTAGCAATTCACGCTCCGGTGTGATTTTTATCTCTTACTTGTCACTCCCCTAAATCTCCGTATATTGGAATATTTGTTTGTGTCTGAATTAAATGAGCGAATCGGGTTGAGTCGCGCCCTCGGTCTTATAGGCTTTTGGCGAGGTGGTAATCTGGAGTCATTCAGTGCGTTGCAAGTCGCGAGGATTTAGCGCGAGGATAAGGAAAAGATAAAAAGCTTTTTTTCTGGCACGAAGAAGAGAGACATTATCTGCTTAAATAGATGGTTATAGTGTTAACGAGTAAACAAGCCTTTAGTAACTAAAGGAAGCATTGAAGGATAATGAGTCTTGATAGTCTTTATCAAGACAGTTTTCACCTGAATGCTGAGTTAAAACGCTAAAACTAGCGATTTATAACGGGTAAGCCCTGAATGCAACCAAAAACATGCTTTAACGCAAAAGCATGTGTTTAGGTGCGTGGGAAATTGCATCGTGCGTGAATTGTAGATAACAAAGAGTGACTTCTTGGAAGGGAAATATGTCTTACGCTCAAACGAGAACCCAGAGCAAATCAGGGTATCAGGCAGGGGTTAAAGATTACAGATTAACTTATTACACCCCAGACTACACACCTAAAGATACAGATATTCTTGCTGCATTCCGGATGACTCCACAACCTGGAGTTCCCCCCGAAGAAGCAGGTGCGGCAGTTGCTGCTGAGTCATCAACAGGTACTTGGACAACAGTTTGGACTGACTTGCTCACCGACCTAGACCGCTACAAAGGTCGTTGCTACGACATCGAAGCAGTTCCTGGCGAAGACAATCAATATATTGCTTACGTTGCTTATCCTTTAGACTTGTTCGAGGAAGGTTCCGTAACAAACATGTTGACTTCTATTGTAGGTAACGTGTTTGGTTTCAAAGCATTACGCGCATTGCGTTTGGAAGACTTACGAATTCCTGTTGCTTACCTCAAGACTTTCCAAGGTCCTCCACACGGTATTCAAGTAGAACGCGACAAGTTAAACAAGTATGGTCGTCCTTTGTTGGGTTGTACCATTAAACCAAAACTTGGTTTATCTGCTAAAAACTACGGTCGTGCGGTTTATGAGTGTCTACGTGGTGGTTTGGACTTCACCAAAGACGACGAAAACATCAACTCACAACCTTTCCAACGTTGGAGAGACCGTTTCTTGTTCGTAGCTGATGCTATTCACAAGTCTCAAGCAGAAACCGGTGAAATTAAAGGTCACTACCTGAACGTTACCGCTCCTACTTGCGAAGAAATGATGAAGCGTGCTGAGTTTGCGAAAGAACTCAAAATGCCCATCATTATGCATGACTATTTAACCGCAGGTTTTACTGCTAACACCACTTTGGCT
Organism: Calothrix sp. PCC 7103; assembly: GCF_000331305.1. Lineage (GTDB taxonomy): Bacteria > Cyanobacteriota > Cyanobacteriia > Cyanobacteriales > Nostocaceae > Dulcicalothrix. The sequence goes on from NZ_KB217478.1 coordinate 6,670,052, forward strand.
AAATGGTGTCGCGATAACGGTCTATTGCTCCACATCCACCGCGCAATGCACGCGGTTATTGACCGTCAAAAGAACCACGGTATTCACTTCCGCGTTTTAGCTAAAACTCTCCGGATGTCTGGTGGTGACCACATTCATACTGGTACCGTTGTAGGTAAGCTCGAAGGTGAACGTGGTATTACAATGGGCTTCGTTGACTTATTACGTGAAAACTACGTAGAACAAGACAAGTCTCGTGGTATTTACTTTACACAAGACTGGGCTTCTATGCCTGGAGTAATGGCTGTTGCTTCTGGTGGTATCCACGTATGGCACATGCCCGCACTCGTTGAAATCTTCGGCGACGACTCAGTATTACAATTCGGTGGTGGTACTCTAGGACACCCTTGGGGTAACGCACCTGGCGCCACAGCGAACCGTGTTGCACTTGAAGCTTGTATTCAAGCACGTAACGAAGGTCGCAACTTGGCTCGCGAAGGTAACGACGTTATTCGTGAAGCTTGTAAGTGGTCTCCTGAATTGGCTGCTGCTTGTGAACTTTGGAAAGAAATCAAGTTCGAGTTCGAGGCAATGGATACCGTTTAGTAGTTATGAGTGTAGAGATGCGATTAATCGCGTCTGTACTGAGTGCTAAGTGTAGAGACGTAACATGTTACGTCTCCCATTAAGTATTTTGGGCTAAGTAATATGCTAGACAGAAATTTTGCTCAAAATCTAAGACCCTTAGTTAGCTGTTCACTCAGCACTCAGAACTTTATACTCATCACTCCTTATGGGCTGGGGTCAGGCATGAACATAAAACAAATTGCGAAAGACACGGCTAAAACGTTACAAAGTTATTTGACGTATCAGGCATTGCGAACGGTGTTGTTACAACTTGATGAGACAAATCCTCCTTTGGCTTATTGGCTGCATAACTTTTCGGCCGACAAAGTGCAAAATGGGGAAAAGTTTTTGGAAAGTTTGTTTAGCGAAAAGCCTGAGTTGGCATTGCGAATAATGACTGTTCGTGAACACATTGCTGAGGAAGTTAGCGAATTTCTTCCAGAAATGGTTCGTACAGGAATTCAGCAAGCTAATATGGAACATCGCAAGCTGCATCTTGAACGCATTACGCAAATTAGTTTATCTACCCCAGGCGCCACTGACTTAAAACCCGAACAGCAATCAAATGATGATGGGTAATTATACCACCCAATTATCAATTTGCGCCCCAATTAAAGTATTTATACCCATTCGTATCAAAGAAATATGCAAACTTTACCAAAAGAGCGTCGTTTCGAGACTCTTTCTTACCTTCCCCCTTTGACTGACGTGCAAATTACCAAGCAAGTTCAGTACATTCTTAACCAAGGTTACATTCCAGCAGTTGAGTTTAATGAACAGTCAGAGCCAACTGAATTTTACTGGACACTCTGGAAGTTACCTTTGTTCAACGCACGTAGCACCCAAGAAGTATTAGGTGAAGTACAACAGTGTCGTTCACAGTACAGCAACTGCTACATTCGTGTAGTTGGTTTTGACAACATTAAGCAGTGCCAAGTACTTAGCTTCATCGTTCACAAACCTAACCAACAAAGTGGTGGTGGTTACAGATACTAAGAAAGGGTCTGGTTAAGCAATCGGCAATTTGATAACTGAAAATGTGGCACAGGCAACTCGCCTGTGCTACAAATTTTAATATAAAGATTGGCAACGGATAATAACGGATGTAACGGATAGGTTTTTTATATTCATAAAATAGACAATTTAAATAGACAATTTACAAATTGTCCCAAGGTAGAAAAATAAAAATACTTTAAGTAAGATAATTAATTTATTAGTTTTACACATTTTGTATAGTAAATTAATACTAAAAAAATCTATAATATAAAAGTGAAATCAGAACATCTACCCGAAGTTAGAATTTGCTTTGTTGGTGAGTCATTTGTTAACGGAACCGGAGACCCAGAGTGTTTGGGTTGGACTGGTCGAGTTTGTGTAGGCGCCAATCAAAAAGGTTACGATATTACTTACTACAACTTGGGAGTGCGACGCGAAACAAGCGAAGAGTTAAAACAACGATGGCTACCAGAAGTTACTTACCGTTTGCAACCAGAATATAACGGTAGAGTTGTATTTTCGTTTGGTGTCAACGATACAGTGCTTCAAGGTGGAAAAACACGAGTTTCTTTTTTGAATTCTATTTTAAATGCTCGACAAATTTTGAGCGAAGCTAAACAGCTATATCCAGTATTGATGGTCGGACCCCCACCAATGTTAGATAATGAGCAAAATGTTCGCATCGCGGAATTATCTGAGTATTATGCACGCACTTGCAACTCACTCGATATACCTTATCTAAATATATTCCCCTTGCTCAAACAATCTACAGTATGGTTTGATGAAGTAGGCGCCTATGACAAAGCACATCCACGTGCGAAGGGATACCAAGTTTTAGCTGACCTTGTACAAAATTGGGATGCATGGTCAAAGTGGTTTCCAGCAATTCGTTAAAATGAAGTATCTGATAAAAATCTCCCGTCCTTGTCGAAACTACCATGACGGGAGAATTCTGATTAACATCTACCATTTTTAATAAAGATACAGCAAAAAGTGAAAACTGACTATGTGATATCATGTCCGGTTGCTTGCCCATAATTCCCGACAATGTAGAGACGCGATGTTCCTCGCGTCTCTACGATGGTTTTATTATGGTTATGTACCCGGACATGATATGACTTGATATTTACCGCAGTTTTTGCTTCTGCTTGCTTGAGCTACAGATGTAGTATTCAGGTACTAACATCGTCGTCAAATTAAATTGCGATGCCACCTATTGTGATTTTGAAAACATTTAATTTCCTTTTAACTTAAATATAATTAGAAACAAGATAATAAAAAATGTATAAATTACGGGAACTTACAACAGTTTTTATTAAACAAAAACGCAACAAAATTATGTAATTTAAAAAACATTAGGGTAATCAAAAAGATTAAATAATGTTGCATTTAAATTAAACATGATGTAATTTAATAAATTATCTACCAGATTTGAATATATGTGTAATCAAAACTACTTAGTTAAAAAGTATTAGCGGTTGATTTATGTCTTTGTAAATAAGGATGGGGCAAGAGACAGCCCATCCCACAAGAAATATTAATATCTTTATTCACAATTTTAAGGAATAATTAACAGTAGTTTAACCGTGTCTAATGTAACGAATATAACTTTTAAAATAAAATATTTAGTCTATATTTTAGAAGAGTTAATAATATAATGTTCTATTTATATAAAAAGGTATTTTTAAATTAAAATACAAATATGTGTAAGACTTATGTGAGTTTAAAGGAGCGGCTGCACGTTTTTTATTTTTTTGTAGTTTGAGTGAATATAATTATGCCTTCCAATCAAGAAGATCAAAACGAAGTTGACTTCCATCAGTATTTACGAATATTAAAAAGACGTTGGCTTGTTACCACAGGCGTAATGGGTTCAGTGTTTGGATTAACTGCGCTTGTTACTTTTTCACAAAAACCTGTTTATGAGTCGCAAGGTAAGCTGTTAATTAAGAATAACGGCGCCTCTTCGTTGACTGGGTTAAGTGAGAAAGTAGGCGCCATAAGCGCGCTGACGAATACTAGTAGTCCTTTGGATACCGAGGCAGAGGTTATTCGCTCAAACCCGCTTGTTAAGAAAACTATTAGCGAGTTAGATCTCAAGGATGAAAAGGGTAAACCTTTAAAAGTTGAAGCATTTCTTAAGCTTCTCAAAGTTAAAAGTGTTAAAGGTACTGATGTATTAGAGATAACTTACCGCGATACTGATCCAAAAATCGCGGCAGATGTTATTAATACTTTAGTAAATTATTATGTAGAGAATAATATACGAGTTAACCGTTTGGACGCCACCAGTGCGCGCGAGTTTTTGAGTAAGCAATTGCCGAGTATTGAACAACGAGTGGTAGCGGCAGAAGCTGGGTTACGTAGATTTAAAGATGAGAATAAAGTAGTTTCGTTACCAGAGGAAGCAAAATATGGAGTAGAAGCGCTTAAAGATTTGTCGGGTGATATTACCAAGGCACAAGCGCTGCTATCAGATGCATCGAGTCGCTCTGTTGCTTTGCAAAAAGAATTAGAATTAACTACGCAGCAGGCTGTCGAGCTTTCAAATTTAAATCAATCGACTGGTGTGCAGCAGGTGTTAGCTGAATACCAAAAGGCACAAGATGAGTTGGCAGTGTTGCAAACTCGCTTTACTAGAGAACATCCAAAAGTTAGGGATTTAGAAGCTAAAGTACAAGCGCTTCGGGAGCAATTAGAAAAGCGGGTTGGTACAATTGTTGATACTAAACAGCCTGTGTCAGAGAAAAACTTGCAGATTGGACAACTCAAGCAAACTTTGACTTTGGATTTGGTGAAATCTGAAGTAGATAGGTTAGCAGTGAATAATCAAGTGCAGGTTTTACAAACAGCATATTTGAATTACCAAGGGCGCCTAGCAGCTATACCTCGTTTAGAACAACAGCAGCGCGCGTTAGAGCGTAAGTTGCAGGTGGCGCAATCAACTTATCAACAAGTATTAAAGCAGTTACAAGAAGTTGAAGTCGTAGAGCAGCAAAAGGTGGGTAACGCGCGCGTAGTTTCTGCGGCTGAAGTTCCTGAAAAGCCTGTATCTCCAAAAATTCCTCTTAATTTGGCATTAGGTGGATTTTTAGGAATTATACTTGGTGTCGGCGCCGCCTTGCTTCTAGAAGCTATGGACAAATCGCTCAAGAGTGTGGAACAAGCCAAGCGATTACTCGGTTATCCTTTGCTGGGCACAATTCTGCAGCTTGGTGGTAGTAAGGGGAATGGCGACGACTTGCCAGTGCTGAATGATCCTTATTCACCTGCAACATCAGCTTTTGAAATGCTTGTGACAAACCTGAATTTTACGCTTTCTGATCAACAACTGCGAGTTATTGCTGTAACTAGCTCTGTTGCTGGCGAAGGTAAGTCTTTTGTTGCTGCTAACTTAGCAGTAGCAAAAGTACAAATGGGGTATCGAGTGCTGTTAATAGATGCAGATATGCGGCGCCCGCGACAGCATAAAGTTTGGGAAAAAGCTAACTTTATGGGGTTAAGTGAAGTCTTAGTTGGACAAGCTGAGTACGTAGCAATTGCACAAGAAGCAATACACAACTTAGATATACTAACCGCTGGCACAATTCCTCCGAACCCAGCTGCACTTTTGGATTCGCAGCGAATGCGCGCGTTAATTGAAGAGGCAAGCAAAGATTATGACTTTGTGATTGTTGATACTCCACCCGTAACTGCGGTAACAGATGCGCTACTTGTGAGTAAGCAGACAAATGGAATATTATTAGTCGCGCGTCCTGGTGTAGTTCAGACAGATGCTGCAAATGCTGCGAAAATGCAGTTAGAGCAGTCGGGACAGCCCGTTTTAGGAATGGTTGCGAATGGTGTGAATGCAAGTAATGTGTATGGAGGCTACTATCATTCTAAGGGATATTATGGAATAAAAGCGAGTGAGAAAGCAGAACAAAATGGTAAAGTAGAGGCGCCTCTGCTTCGCATTGGTGAACGTAAAAGTAACAATAAATAATGTCATAAATGAGAGTGGAATGGGCAAGGATGCCCATTCCAAATATAAGGACGGGCAAGGATGCCCATCCCACAAGATCAATTATGAGCGCGGTGTTCTCTATAGGCAAATAGCAGAAGTTATTTTAAAGGATTAATAATTGTGATTTTTCCTTCAATGAGTAAGCTATCTTGCATGTCTTCTGAATAAATAATGTCAGCATTCACGGATAATGCACTAGCAACAATTAAACCGTCCCAAAATGAAAAACCGTATCGAGTCCGTAATTGGGTTCCATGTATAAGTATTTGACGATCTAGCTCTACTACTGCAACCCGGTTATAGAAAGATTCGATGACTTGTTTAATTTGTAACTCTGTAAATGCAGCTTTTCTTTTTAAAACAGAGCAAACTTCATTAATGACTTGAGTGCTAACAATCCCATTAACATCATTAATTAAGTTGATTGCTAAAGTCCGCTTTCTAGTTTCTAATGCAGAACTAGCAGTAGAGTCTATCATTAGGTGATAAAGCCAAACATTAGAGTCAATAAAACACAATGGCTCGCTCATTGTTTACCGCTCGTGCATTTCTTCACGGGTTATTGAGCGTATTCCTGCAACTGAGACAGGATTTTGTGCTAATTCATCCATAATATCAAATTGCTTCGTTTCTTGTTGAGGTTGCTTTAATAAAACGATTTTTACAGCAATAACGGATGTTAACTCTTGTTTATATTCTTCTGGTATAATAATATTTCCTTTTTCAACAGTGGCTTGAAATTCTACAATAGACATATAAGCATTCCTTTATCGTATAGCTTTATTATAATTGGATAATTCAGTTAATGGACGTTGAATCTCTTCAGAAGAAAGAATTACTTTATCTTCTGGGTCAACAGCGATATCTTCTAGCACCAGAGGTGGGAAACTCGATATCGTTGGCAAAACGGTGGACATAGTTCCCAACATTGCCACTGTTTCCGCTAATAAAGCTAAAGTTTCTGAATCCTGGGGATGATTTTGCACTACCCGCACCGCTCTTGTTACCACATTCAAACCCTGTTGGAGACGTTCCGCATCGGTAGCTATACCTAAAAGATGTTGGAAATCTTCTTCTGTGAGGATGCGATACTGACCGCTTTTAGTGTGGAGTGTACCCACTGTTCCTGATGTAATATTGGTGAGAGCATTAGCACCTGATGTCCGAAACTGCTCGAAGGAATTCCAGTGAGCAGTAGGGGTAAGTTTAATTGGAGGTAGCGTTCGTGCAAGCATTTGGACTTTCTTAAGTAAAAGCTAGTTTTTAGTTTAACCGATAATCAACGATTTAACAATGATTATCGTTGGTTTAAATTTTGTCGTTTTCGATGTAATGCGATATAAGGTGCCTATTAACGATATATGATAAACTATTCCTTATATAGGGAATAGTTTATTAAAACCATGAATTTTATCTTTACTCCAACCGAAGCGGCTGCACTTGTCCAAGTTCCAGCAAAGAGAGTCTACAAGGAGATAGAGTACGCAGTTATTACTTCCAACGCCAACCCACCACGACTCACTTTTGCAGCTCTGGTATACCTGAAAGCGCTGCGGGAAGTGGATTTTACTTTTTCTGTTGATTTTCGGACTCATTTATATAGCCGCTTAGTAGATGCGATGACTAATAGAACTACGCAGCTAGAAATCGCGCGCTATTTTGTGCTGCAACTAGATTCTATATCAAATGATCTGTCGGAATTGATAGCTCGTTTTAATCGGTGGAAAAATAGTTTGGGAATTAATCCTGCGATTATGGGTGGTGAAACAGTATTTCCTGGCTCTCGTCTCACTGTTCGACATATTGGTATGATGCTTGAACGCGGCGAATCGAAAGAAGTAATTAAAGAGGATTATCCCTACCTATCTGACGAAGATTTAGAGTTTGCCCTACTTTATGTAAGAGCTTATCCAGTTATTGGTAGACCTAAAAATAATAAAATTCTTAATTGATGAGGATTTATCATCATCAATTGCGCGTTACTTGTGTAAAGAGATGCTGCTTGATGCTGTAGCTGTACGAGACCGTAACCTACTTAATACACCAGACTATGAAATTTTAGAATATGCTTTTCAAGAAGATCGTATTTTAGTAACTGCTAATGTTCGAGATTTTGAGAAATTCGCAAATGCTCGTGAAGTCCATGCTGGCATTGTTTTAATTTGTGATGGTACTTTACTGCGTGCCGAACAGATTGAAGTGGTAAGTCTTGCAGTAATTGCGATTATAGCCGAATATGAGCAAAGCAGGGATATGATTAATATAATGTCCGGTTAATTACCCATAATAACCACATACGTAGAGACGCGATTAATCGCGTCTCTAAAACGATTTTATTCTGGTTATGCTCCCGGACATGATATAATCGGGTTCTCTATGTAGAAACTGATAGGAGTTTAAGGTTTCAAGACCTGCCAACGTCTAAGTAAGTAAAAAGCCAGGTAGGTTGGAGAGGTGCCAAATAATTTTATTGCTTAGTTACAGTATATACTTGCAATAAAAGTCAAAAGGCGACTTTAAGCCAATATAAATACTTAAAATTAATTATTTTTGATACATAGGCAGACAAGATGCTAACGAACCAACCATCCGTTACATCCGTTGCATCCGTTGTCAATTACTTCAATCCTATAGGTGAAGCGCCAATTTCTCAAGCTTTCTAAATTTTGGTTTTCGTCTGTAAAACAAGTTCTTATACTTAATTTCCCAATCTAAGGTTGTACGTATAATTGTATCTAAGTCATTGTACTTGGGTTGCCAGTCTAGTACCTGACGTATTTTATTGCCACATGCGACAACGGATACTGGGTCGCCAGCACGTGGTGATGTTTCGATGACAGGAAAATCGACGCCAGAAATTGCTTTTACTCGTTCGATTACTTGCCGCACGCTGTAACCTTTGCCATAACCACAGTTCAAGATTTGGCTTTCATTTCCCTGTTCAAGATAGCGTAAAGCGTCTACATGTGCTGTTGCTAAATCTTCGATATGAATATAATCGCGAATTGCGGTTCCATCTGGTGTGGGATAGTTTGTACCAAAAACTTTTAGTTCTGGTCTTTTACCTAATGCTGCATCGCAGGCTACTTTGATTAAATGAGTTGCATTATCTGACATTTGTCCTAGTCTACCTTCTGGTTCGGCGCCTGCAACATTGAAATATCTGAGAATAACGTAGCGTAAATCAGAGGCGGCGCCATAATCCTGAATTATCCACTCGCTCATTAGTTTTGAGCGTCCGTAAGGGTTTATTGGGTTGGTGGGAGTTAATTCAGTAACTGGATTTTCTTTTGGTTCACCATAAACCGCCGCTGTGCTGGAAAAAACAATTTGGTTAACTCGCGCGTTTTTACAGCACTGGAGCAAGTTTAGAGTATTGCGGGTGTTATTTGTGTAGTAGTCTAAAGGGCGGGCAACTGATTCGGGTACGATTAAGCTGGCAGCAAAGTGAAGTACAGCACTGAATTTATGTTGACAGAATATTTTGTGAAGAATATCTGTATCTGATAAATCGCCGATAATTAATTCACCATGCAGTATAGCTTGGGGTAAGCCTGTAGAACAGTTATCGTATATCACTACGTCGTAGCCAGCTTCACCTAGTTGGCGGACGACATGTGAACCAATATAACCAGCGCCTCCTGTTACTAGTATTTTTTTACTCATTTAGTTGTTTATAGGGCTTTGAAATTTAGGTAAAATTTTTATCCTTGGGCATCAAATTTATCTACCTTTTCCTAAAAGAACTACTCTAACGGTCTTGAGTGCGATTGCAATATCTAACAGTAGAGAATAATTCTTAATGTAGTAAAGGTCATAAGATAACTTTTCATAGGCATCCTCAATGGAGGCGCCGTAGGGATACATGACTTGTGCCCATCCGCTGATTCCTGGCTTGACTAAATAACGTACTTCGTAGTAAGGAATTGCTTCTTTGAGTTTGATGTCAAATTCAGGTCTTTCTGGACGAGGACCGATTAAGCTCATTTCTCCCCGGAGGACGTTCATAATTTGTGGCAGTTCATCAAGTCGCAGAATTCGCAGCCAATATCCGACGCGGGTAATTCTGGGGTCGCGTTCTTGTGCCCATTGTGCCCCACGCTTTTCTGCATCTTTATACATTGAGCGGAATTTATGAACTTTGAACGGCTTACCGTTGAGTCCTGTTCTGACTTGACTGTAAAAAATGGAGCCGGGGCTATCGAGTTTAATTGCGATTGCTACAAGCAACATTACCGGAGATAAAACCACAAGCAGTATTGTCGCTGCAATAATATCAACGACCCGTTTAATTTTTGAATCTATTCGACCTTGTACTAAGTTGAAACCTACGCTATAGGCAAACCAGTTATCGTGTAATAAGGATGATGGCAGTTTATACCATAAAGATTCATAAAAGTCTGGCAGCTTATATACAGAAACTCCCTTTAGCCGCATTTGCATTAATTGCCGCACCTGGTCATCAGATAATTCTAGTTTGTTTTCTACTAATACTCCTGACCAAGGTTGAGAAACCCAGCATGGCAAGTCTGAAATGCTGCCTACACAATGAACGTTTTTGTAGATGGGCGACTGGCACTTCTCCAAGTCGGTAAGTACAACTAAACGTCCCAAGGGGGTTCTAGCTTGGAAATCTCCAACAAATTCGTTACTATTCTCGCTCGCACCCAGAATTAACCAACGACTTTGTTGAACATTTGTACGTATCCAGCCTACTGCCATCATACGTGACCATATTGCTAAAGGTGTGAATAATGCCAAGCTTGGTACTAGAACGCTTCGCCACGACAGCGGATTTTCTTTCCAGATACCAGATAAATAAATTAAGGCAGCACTAATTACACCAACTATGATGTTACACACCAAGATGCGCGCTGGCGCCCGTAAACCTGCGATTTGCGTATCTGGTTTGTAGGTATCTGCTAAATATAGTCCTGCTAGAGCAAATAGCACAAATCCATACACAGTAGGGTTAAGCCAATCAATTGGTTCACCTAGTCGCAACCAAACAGCTAAGTTTAAACAGGTAATTAAGCCTAGGATATCACCGATTAAGAGCATTACAGGAATGCTGCGGAGGCTCCATAGAGATTTGGTACTTACCGAGCCTTCAGACGAAACTTCTGTAAACATCTGTAATTATTATTTAATATTCAGTTCAGTGTTAAGTTGTTTTCAATCAGTCAGACTTTATCAGAACAGCAAGACTAAGCAGGTGAATATTACTTACACTCATAGAATAAAAGTAGTTGAGAAGCAACTGTTTTTCAATGGCTTGTAAGTACTAGCAACTGTATTTTTTCACATGAGTAAAAACTATGACTTTTAATATAACTCTGCTGTCAAAAAATAGATGTATAAATATAGACAAATCCTATATAAACTTAGTTAAGTTATCGTTTTAAACACGATAACAAAATTCTCTTCATTTTACCCTGAATTCTTCCTGAACCGAGCAATTTTATTTATACAAATTAAACATTATAGCGGTTCTTAATCAAGTAAGGTACTGATTAAATTAATAAAGCTTTTGCTCTTGTAATATGGGTATCCTTGCCGACTTTTATGTACTTCATCAGAACGGGAAGCGCTATATTTAAATCTGTCTAACTGGAATATAATTAGAAACGCGATCATCAATAAGTAACAATTGCCAGTAAACAAAAAATCTCGGTGACTTCATGTACACCGAGATTGTAATATTTTTAATTTTTGTAAACTAAACATAATTGCTAACTAAAATCAAGTCAGCTTTTTTTTCAATAACTTACAAGTATTAAAGTAAATTATATTTAATTGTTGAGAGCACTTCTCAACTCTCTAAGAATCTTGCCAGTTGCAATAAATTCTTCATTCTTAGCAAGTTGCTGAAGAGTTTCAGGGCTACTTTCTAGAATGATGTTGTTGTAAGCGTTGATAGCAGCATTCAACTGCGTGACATCCACTTTTGGTGTTTCCACTGTTTGAGCAATCTTAGAAACTGTTAGACCTTTACTGCTAGCTAGAAACTGTGGTGCCATTAATTGAGCTACGGGAACACCTGGTGTAGCTGCTGACCCTCCTCCGCCGAAAATAGCAGATAAAGCGCTGATTAAAGCTTGTACTGAACCAGCAGAAACTCCGGCGCTAGTGAAGGATACTTGTAAGGTATTTACTGCTGCACTACTAGAACCTCTACTAATAATCAGGACAATAACAACATTTGCAGGAGAATTAGCAGGAGTTGTAGAGACTATACTTTGAGCAGCACTGTTGACTCGAACTTGGACTGTCGCTGGAACACTAACTTGACCATTTGCACCAACTGATACATTGCTGCCTCCACCGCCGCCTGATGCTGGTGCAGAAACTGTTGGAGGAGTTCCAATAAAACTTGAAGAACCTGTTCCAACTCCTATGGCAGGTCCTGAGCCTGCATTCGCGTTAGGCGCCGCTACAAAAGAAGTTAACATCACTAGTGCAAAACCAAAACCAAGGGTCTGCTTTTGTCTCTTCATTACTTTTACCTCTACAAAAATTTAGATATCACACAACTGGAAATTGTAAATAACTGAACAAAACTAGCAACTTAGAACTGGAAACTATAACCACCGCTTAAAGAAAAGCCGACACCACTGTCAAAGGTGTTGGTCAGGTTTGTGAAGACTGCGTTGATGACCACGGGAGCATCCTTAAAAGGAGCAAAAGAACCACCAGCATTGAGAGTATTTCCAGTCCAGCTAGCAACTACAGCTGCTTCAGGTATAACTCGCAAGCCTAAGCTACCGAAAACATTAACGCCTTGATCGTTCTTTGTAACATCGCCTTCACTACGGAAAGTACCGCTACCAACACCTAAAGAAACAGTCAAAGGTAATTTGTTTTCTGAATTTGGTTGGAGGTCAAAAGCTTTGGTAACTACTCCATAGACAGTTTCTTTAGCATTTCTGTTGCTATCTCCCCATTTAACCGGATTAGACCAGCCAACAGCTACTGCTGTACCATCTGTAAAGAACTTATGCAGTTTTACACCTAATTGTCCGCTATCACCAAAATCTTGGGTGCCTATACTGTTAATATCCACACTAACTTCTACACCTACTGATTTAACTGGATCTCCAAAACCTGTACCAACAGATAGAGAACCATCAGTTTTACCTTTTTCTAAAGGTACGTACAATCCACCACCAATGTAAGCTTGACCAGAACTTGCACCGTAGGCAGTGGGAGTACCAGCGCTAGAACCAGGAGCAGCAGCACCCTGAGATTTTTTTGCTCCTTCAACAATAGGCTCGATTAAAAGCTCTTGACGCAATTTATTAATATCACCAAAAGTGTCGCCTGTAGTACCAGAAGAACCGCCTTGTGCAATTAACTGAGGTTGTTCTTGTTCGACAACTGTGTTATTCTCTTTAACTGTTGCTACTTCAATTTCCGAAGTATAAGAATTCTTCGCTGTTAAGGTCTCTGCTGCTGCTGAATTAACGAAAATAGAGGTTACAAGTAACAAGCTAGCTGTTACGGTTGTTCCAAATATAAAGATAATGTTCTGCAAAATTTGGAATTGACTATTAGTCAGTTTTTTTTCTTCAAACATAATATTTTCCTCACATCATACTTGCTTACTTCGCATGATATGATTGTTAGAATGATATTGTATGTATTCATCAATACCTCTAATTTAATTTTAATACCCATTTGAGTTTAGTTAACTAAAGGAGTGACAATGGCGCCTAAAAAGCTGATGATTGTAAGCTTCATAGCCCTTAGACCTGTTTTATAATACTTCAGATTATTACGATTTAGTTTCATTAATTATCTAAATAATTCGATACAAGTATCTTTCAAATTTATACATATAAACCTTTTTTTGCAAATAAAAAAGGTAACTGTTCACAGGATTTTTTTAGTTACCGCAAAAAATAGGTTCTGATTATCATATGCGACGGTCAAGGATTATTGCAACTGTAGTTTTTGGTAGTCGAGGGATTGTAGTAACTCCTATAGCTGTTCCTTAAACGGGTGTGGAGTCGGAATCTGGAGTGCGCGTATTGCGAGATTTTATGCAATCTGTTTTATGGGTTGTAAGTGGGAGAAGTGGCGCAATTTTTAATCCTCGACTAAAATCCTAAAACTTGAAATAAATGAGCGAAGATATTTATAATTATCCCCGCAAGAAAGGAAGATATTAAATCTCCTTTACATCACGAGGAGAATGAGGAAGGAGTTTTTAAACTAATACAGTACCCTTCATAAAATCTGGTTTAGAAACTTGAAAGATTTCTAAAATAGTTGGGGCTATGGAAAGCAGCGATACCTTATCTTGATGAATAGAGTGTTCACGACTTGGTTTGCGAATCCATAAAATACCATCTGGATGATGCATACCGCTCTTAATATCTTCTATTTGGTAAAAAATATTAAAGAATGAAATTGAATGCTCTTTGGTTGCAATATAAAGTGTTGCATTATTCGGCAGTTGACCAAAAATTCCACATCCTGCAAAAATTTCTGACCCTTTACGCTTTAATCGCATGACTGGTTGTTTATCCACTTCTAATGCTGCAAGATGCTGTTCTGCTTCAACAGCATCTTGCTCATTTTCAAATCGAATGAAAAACTCTTCTGCCATGACGGGGGTACAAACGTAAGCACTCTTAATACCTGCAAAATTAAGCAAATTTTCAAACTTGCGAGGTCTATAGAGTCGTTTTCCTCCTGTAACCTCGTAGGTGAGGCAGGGCTGTTGACTTAATGCTGTGTTAAGAATTAAAGTTGTATTGTTATCAGCTAATTTCAAGAAATTACCTATTAATTTGTCCATTTCCTTATAGCCGAGCAGGACAGCATCTTCGTATTCCATTTGCTCTTGTGCTGAGGGCTTGACATCAAACTTATCTGGCTCCATGTTACGCCAGTACATATGCTGAAAGTGAGCTGTGCTATTTAGGAAAAAAGTAGAAAAGTGGGGTTTGAATTTTCGATAGTACCAACAGAATAAATCGAACTGAAGCTTATCTGCAATAGTTGCGCGCTGCCAGCGATACTTACTAGTCTTTTTTTCCTGCACAAGTTGCTGAATAATTGCGCCAATAGTAGATATAGAAAGACCATGTGAAATCATAAAGCCAAGGAAATTCAGGTAATCTACTTGGCTAAAGGGAATAGAGTTATTGGTATGTTCTTGGACTTGCTTTTGTACGAAGTTAAAGTATGGCAGTAATTCATCAGAATTGGGAGCAATTTTAGTACTCCAGAAATCTGGCATTATATATCCATTTAAGGGCGAGTTATAAGTAACATTCATGCTGCCACATACCCAGATCCGCAATCCTGCGTCAGAGAGAACATCCCAAATACACTTCGATTTAAGTTTATGTCCTTCATCAAGAAGAAACACTTGATGTTCGCTATAAGGAATGCCTGAATGTACTGTCACCCATTGAATCCAAGGTTCTAGTAATGGTGGTTTTTCTTCCGCATCAGTTACGTAAACTTCTGACTCTTCATAGAACCGCTTGAAGTTGGGTAGCTTTCCTTCTTGAATAAACTGTTGCATCAACGAGGGGGAAAGTTCGTTGAATTCTAAGAAGATAACAGATTTATTTGTTTCCATAGTTGAATATTTTAGTATTGTTAAGCTTTATAAGGTATCAATTACCAGCTACATATTCGTAGTACTTTGTGTCGAAATAATTGATAAGCATAGCCAGAAAAGTGAGCAGTGGGCATGGTTATTAAAGCTACTCCACAGAAAAACCAGCGGATCAGGAATGAGGGGTTCTCTTTTTCTTTACTTCTCCAAATTTCTGTATTAAAGTTGTTATGAAACTTCAAATTTACCCGTATACTTTCTATGAAAGGCAGTAGCAGACCAAATGGAATAAGTTCTATTGCGGGTACTCTTAACTGCGGGAATAATAAATCTACAAATAGCATGAAAAGTGTGATAGACATCATTAAAAATGGTAATTGCCCCCTCAATTGCAATTTGTCGGAATGCTTAGTTGTTGTTAAGTAACGACCTCTACCATATTTAAAATATTGAAGGTATAAAGAATTCCATGTTTTCCTAGAATAGTACCAAACACAAATTTTTGAACTAATGTATATACTTTTGTTCTTTTGACAAATTAAGTATTGATTAACTTTTCCATTTTGATTAGGGATTTTAGAGATATCAACATTAGAGTTAATCAATCGTATATTGAGTTCGGCATCTTCATTAATCGAAGCATTAACATTATAGCCAGATACTTTGAGTAAAGCATTTTTCCAAAAACACCCTAAATAAACTGTTTCAGCATAACCGTCATAATTAGGATTCCGATATTTTGCGCCTCCATTACCCAAAAAACTCTTAGAAGCTAGAGCAACACCCGCCTGAAAGGCAGTTTTAGCAGCAAAACGCTGTGCCCCACCAACATTCACAGCATCGGATTCGAGCAGAGCTTCTACACAGCGTTCAATATAGTCAAGCGCATAGTCCGAATGGGCATCTGCTCTAAGAAAGATATCTCCAGTAGAATTCTCCAAAATCAAATTAAGACCAGGAGCTTGAACCTTTTGAGTGTTATTAAGAAGTTTTACTTTAGGGTCTTCTAGAGACAATCTTTTGACAATCTCTTGAGTACCATCTGTGCTACCACCGTCAGCAATGAAAATTTCAATTAAGTTTGGATATGCAGTTGATAGAAAAGTTTGGATAACTCGTTCTATATTTGCAGATTCATTGTACGTAGGAATAGCTATTGATACAGTAGGGAATGCTTTTAGATACTGCTCATTTAGCCTTTGTGGGTTTAAAGATTGACTACTGCTTGTATACATTGGATAAAAGTTTGTTCCAGTTGATTAGAGACTTGCTTCTTGCTGAATTTATCAACACAGTAATTCCTGCAACGTTTACGGACTGAAAGACTGAATCCCTGTTTTAGCCAATAACTGATACCTCTAGCAATCGCGTCTGGTGTACTGTCTTCAAATAAAAACTCTTTACCCAAAGGACTTAAAACCTCTGGACTAGCTCCTATAGGTGTTGCAATAACTGGAGTTCCACAAGCTAGAGATTCAATTGTCACTAGACCAAATCCCTCGTATGCTAACGTTGGAAGCGTGAATAAGTCAGCTGCCTGGTAATACATTGGAAGAAGTTCTTCAGGAACGAAACCAATTAGCTTTACATTATTTTCAAGATTATACTGCTGAATCATTTGCCGAAAATCTTCTTCAAGGTATCCGGTTCCACCAATCAGCAGCAAAATATTGGGAAAATTTTGCACAACTGATTTTATGGCAGTAATGAGGTTTTCTATTCCCATTCTTGCCACTAGGCGCCTAACAGTTAGCAATATGGGACGGTCTTGAGGCAGTACTAATTTTTGGCGAACAATAAAATTATTTTCTACAAAATTAAATTTTTCCGTATCTACGCATAAAGGAAGAGAGATCACTTTTTGTTCGTCAATATTTCCATAAAGTTGTTTCATGTCATTCTTCATAAATTGACTACGCACTATTACTTGATGAGTAGTAGCCAATATTTTATTTTCCAAAGACTTGACCCAATGATTAACTATTCGAGCTACGGGTTTAAGCTGTCCGTACTTTCCTCGTACAACATCTAGATTTATTTCACTATATGCAGACGCATGATAAACATATACACAAGGTAAATCAGGTAGCACTTTGTCGAGAGCAGCCTTCTGGAATGGGTTGTGGACATAAGCAATATCAAATGGGAATTGTTTATGTAAATTAGTTATTAAATTAGGAAGATTGATCAGTGTGAAAAGTGGGTAGACTCTGTAAAATTTAGAGTTTTTAAGAGGGCTGAAGTAACGGTAGAATTCGTATTCACTCTTGACTTCATGTCGAGGTGTATTTTTTTGATATCGTCTACTAACTAAAGTGATGTGATACCCTAAGTTCGCAAGTCCTTCAATCTCAGGTAATAAGCTTTTACAAACTCCTCCTGTATAGTCTGGACAAAATAGATCTGTTAAGCAAAGGATATGCATAAGTTTATGTCACTCTAATAAATTAATATAAGCATTATAAATTTGTAACTTTAGAGCTTTTACCCATTACAAATGCAAGCGGCAAAAACACACATAAAGTAATAAGTCTTGCAGAAACAAACCCAGCTATATCGGCTTCCCAAAAAACAGCACTGAATAAAAATATACAAGCATATATAGCAACAGAAGGTAAACCAAAGTTTAATCGTATAAAGTATTTATACAAAAAATTAATTAGTAATCCAAATATAAAAGCAAATATTAATGCACCAACTATGTGAAAGTTGATATAGCCTTCACTTGTAATACCAGCAGATGCAGATGTTCCCGTCCCTGCAAAAAATCGTGCATAATATGTTTCCGCAAAAATTTTACCAAAACTTACAGTAGGTTTATCTTCCCAAATTTGGCGAGGTATCCATACAGTAAAAATAGGTAATAATGTTTGTCCGTACTGAAAGTCCATTACACTGGGGGTATCTCTAATCGTATAAACGAAGGAGTCAAAAGTATGAAAGCGTAAAATAAATTGTGTGATCAAAGGTTCAACTTCAAGTGATTTATAAAAACTTGCAATTGCATCTATTAATTGATTAAAATCACCTATTTCTCTATACAAATTAAAGATTGGAAATATAAAAACTAGCACAAATATTCCAATTAAAAAAACTATAGGGTTTATTCTTGTTTTTACATAATTCCATATAATAATTGCTATAACTATAGGATTTATAAAAACTCCTTTAGAGCCAGACAATAGTCCAAGTAACAATAATAAAGGTAAAAGAAAAAAACATATAAAAATTTTGCTCGAACCATTTTTTAAAAATTTAGTAAAATGGCTGGCAAAAGTAAAATTAATCAAAAACATTCCTATAGCAAGATAGCCTTGACCGCCAGCAGTTAAAGTTTCTTGCTTATCGCTAAGATAAGCATCTAATCCTCCAAAAGATTGAATAAGGAGCCAATGAATTATCAAACCAAATACTAATATTAAATATGAGGCAGGTTGAAAGATATTTTTATCCCAAGTAGTTGGAAGCTTAGGGAATAAGTTTACCAAGTTATGAACCCAACGAGAGTAATAACCCATTAAGAATGCAAGGAAAGATAAAGTCGAGTAAAATAACGCTAGATTGAACGCATTTTCTGTTGCATTATCAAAAGGAGGTGAACCAAGTATTTCAGAACCTATTGTTAAATCATAAATGGGACGAAGAACAAACAGAAGAATAAAATAAGCGGAAGAAAAGTATAAAGGCTCAAAAGGATCAACTTTCCTTTTTTTTACTATAACTATTAAAAAAGGGAATAATGATGTAAAACTGATAAGAGTAAGTAAGAAAATTGTCATTACTATCTATTAAGCTAAATTTAATGATGTTTCCATTTACCTTTAATGCCTTGATAGCCATCACTTAAACCTGTGATGACTGCTTTTGCTACTTTTACTGTCCAACGTCTACGCATAAGATTAAGTAGTGCAAGAGCAACTCGTGAAGGAGCATAATATATGTGAAAAAAAACTTTCCAAGGAAAGTTAAGCCAGCGATTGGCAAGATAGATACGATTACGAGTCAGATAGTAATAACTGCGGAAATTACCAGAGCCTCCAGAACTTTTCGCTAAACCATGATATATAACTGCATCACGAGCAATAACACAACGATGATTATGCTTAAGCGCGTAGATACAAAAATCTGTTTCTTCCTTATACATAAAAAGTTCTGGGTTAAGAAAGTATCCATACTCTAATACTCTTTGTTCTAAAACACTTTTATGTGCGAGTAATGCACACCCTTGAGCATCTGGAGATCCCCAAAATTCTTGATTTTGGTCGAAGGAAGTTAATATGCTACTAAAAAATAACTGGGCTGGCCAAACGCTTGCAGCAAATAAAGTTTTATTGCCACTCTCATCCATTACTCTAGCTCCGACTATTGCTGCTTTTGCTTTCTGTGCTACTAAAACTAGCTTATTCAATATATCAGGATTAGTATAAGCATCATTGTTAAGTAGAAAAATATAATCGGCATTTTCTTTTAAGGCATAAGTAATACCTAAGTTACAACCACCGCTAAATCCTAAGTTTTCCTTATTGGAAATAAGTAATAGTTTTTTATCTAAAGTAGATATTGAACAATCAAACTCTATTTTGTCTCCCATTAAAAGCATTATAGGTTTTGAGTAGACAGATTCTAAAAATTTATAACTATTTATTGCCCATTTCTCAATTTGCTCTAGTGAATTATTTGTAGAACCATTATCTATTACTAAAACTTGATAATTAGAGTACTCAAGTTTTTGTAAAGATTCAAGGCACTTAATTGTGTCTTGCCAACCATTCCAATTTAGAATAATGATATAGATTAGTGGTTGATCAATCATTGCTTATAGTAATATTTACTAAATTTAATTTACTCGATTTACTGCAACATAACTATATGTTGAATTTATTACTTAATTCCTTACCTTAATATAACTATTACGTTTTTTTATTGTAAATTTTATTTAAATTAAAGTTGAAAATAATTTTTTCCATCTGTTCAACAGAATTTTCCCAAGTAAATTGTTTACTCATTAAATTTCCATTAGTAGCTACATAATTTATATATTCTTTATTCGTAATAAGTTTAATTAACCCATTAGCAATGCTATCTGGATTTTGCGCTTCAACAACTTCAGCCGTTTCACCATGAATAGCATAAGACTCAGTACCGTATTGTGTAGTAATAACAGGTAGACCACATGCCATAGCTTCCAAAGGAAATAAAGGGAAGCTTTCATACCAGGAAGCACTAAGTAAAATATCAGCATTTCGATATGCGTTAGCAAGTTCTTCAGGCTGAAGAAAGCCCAGTGATTCATAATGAGTAACATCATTTTCAGGGGGAAGTATAGCGCTTCCATAGACAAGCCATCTAATATTTAATTCTGGTATTTGGTTTCTTACAAGCTTAACAGCTTCTGCCATTTCTTTAAAACCTTTCCATGCTACTTTTCTACCACCGTAGCTGATTATCTTAATTTCTTGGGAGTAAGATGCTAACTTAGGTTCTCCATTAAAAATTGAATGATTTATAGCATTTTGACATAATTGTATTTTGGAATTAGGAACCTCAACTTCAAGCTTTGCTTTTAACCAGGGAGAATTAGCAATCATGTTTAGACCGAGAGAATAGCTAGCTCTAGAATCGTATTCAGTTAATAATGGCTCTTCAAAATCATCCTTAAATATTGGTTCAAAATGTTGCATAAAGTAATATTTTGAACCTTTACCATATAAAGCAACTGGTAATGCAGTTGTAAAACTAGTGGCGATCGTCACATCTGCGGCGGGAATTATTTGACGTATATATAACAGACTAATTGCTCGTTGCAGGTCATAAGAAAGAAACCGATGATCAATTAGTAAAGCAAGCGATGTTATTAATTTTTGCAACTTATCAAGTATTTTATTCAATAAATTTTTATTAAAAGTAATACTGAGTTTAACAAATAACAAAGCTATACTCATTAGTAAGTTTATAACAAATTTAAATCGTTGAGAAAAGGGTAATGAAACTATGGCTAAATCACTGGTATCAAACCATGCAGGTTTACTAGAAGGTAGAATTGGTATAATCTTAACTTTATGACCTCGCTTTGCTAAACCAGAAGCGTATTCCATTACACATAATATTCCGCCGCTGAATTTTATTTTTGAAAGTGGTGGGATAACAATGTTAATATTTGCCATAGTGATTTTTTAGATTGTTAGACTTAAAATATTACTATTTCTTAATTCAATACGTGAGCTTGCTGGATTTCTACTATAACTGTGATGATTATTTTAATAGTATCTATAGTACCTTTAATAAATTTTATGTAGTTTTAGATGATTAGCATTTTACAAACTTATTTACCTATACAGCTATTTCTTTTTCAAACAACCCCAGTGCCCTAAGAGTTGCCTGATCCATATCGTAATATTTATAATCTGCAAGCCTTCCAGCAAACAGCACACTACCATTAAGCTTCTCAACCTCCTTTAAGTAAAGCTCACACCGTTCCCGATTTTCCTCACGAGGAATAGGATAATAAGGGTCATTTTTACCTGGTACGAAAGGTTGTGGATACTCCATTACTAAAGTAGTTTTAGGCAAAGTCTGTCCTGAAAGATATTTCTGTTCAGTAATGCGAGTTATATCATATTCATTTGGATAATTAACTGTACCTACTTCCTGGTAACACTCTTGATCTAAAGTATCAAACTGGAAGCGTAGACTCCGGTAAGGCAATTCACCATGCATGTAATCAAAAAAATTATCAAGTGGCCCTGTACAGATAATTCGGTTAAACTTTATATCATTAATGATTTCACGATAATCTGTGTTGAGAAGTAATTTTATATTTGGGTGAGCAAGCATCCGACGAAACATTTCTGTATATCCGTGCTTGGGCATTGCTTGATAAGTATCTTGGAAGTAGCGATTATCTCGACTGATGTAAACTGGAACTCGTCCTGTTACGCCACGATCTAATTCCTCTGGCTTAAGTTCCCACTGTTTAGTTGTATAGCGCAAAAACACATTTTCATAAATATAGTTAGCTAAAAATTCCAATTCTCCATTAGCACTTTCACGCAACTTGAGAATTGGAACTTTTACTCCAAAACCAAACTTTTCCAAAAGTAATTCTTCTAGCTTCTCAGCATAACGAGGAGGAAAAAGTGCGTATAGTGAATTTAAATTAAATGGTATTGGAACCTTTTTTCCTTCTATTACACCGAGCACATGATGAAAATAGTGGCGCCATTCAGTGAATTGAGAAAGGTAATCCCAAACTTTTTTAGATTTGGTATGAAAGATGTGAGGTCCGTATTTATGAACTAAAATACCATGCTCGTTGTAATAATCGTATGCATTTCCAGCAATATGGTCTCGTCGCTCTACAATTAGCACTTTCTGGGCAAGTTGAGTTGCAATTCGTTCAGCCAACACACAAGCTGAGTATCCAGCCCCTATTATCAACCAATTAACTTTCATACTGTATCCCTTTGCCTTTCTATAAACTTATTTATTAGTTTCAATTCTCCAAGCCTGATGTAGAGCCAAACCTTTACGCCAAAGCAAAATATACATTGCTACGGTAACAAATGCCTCCGATAATACGACCGTCCAAACCATCCCTAAAGTACCAAAGCGTTGAGTGAAAATCACAGCTAATGATAGGTTTATAAATCCTGCAATAATAATGATGGTATTAAAAGCACGGTCTAGTCCAAGAGGCACCATCCATTGGATTCCTAGTACATTACTTAGAGCAATCAGAGGTATTAACAGTATCAGAACGCGCAACAATGGAATGGTAGGTTCAAATTTTGCTCCCAATAGAATATGCACAATTGTAGGCGCTGTTAATGCTAAAGCTCCTGCTAAAAATAAACCACCTATCCCCATTACAAGCATACTAATGCTCGCTAACTTCGCAGCTCGCCTAGAATCATTAGCTAATAAATAGCTCATCCTGGGAAACATTGCTTGCGATAAAGGCCCCATCAAGCTCAATATACTTCTAGTAATTCGCTCTGCTCCCCCATAAAAGGCTACCTGCTCTACTGATGCAAGTAACCCTAAAATGAAAGTGTTGGCAGTTGTGTAAAGGCTCGATGAACTTTGATACAAAAACATACTCCAGCCCATTCGTAAAGCCTTTAAAGCTGAAGCAAAACGAGGAAATTGCCAGGGTATTTCACGATACATCCATGCCAACATAAATCCAGAAGCTAACAAGCCAGCAAATGCTTGCAGAGCTAGCACTTTCCATCCATCATCAGAAGTTTTAATCCAAACAAACATAGCTACAGAGGCAAATGTACGAACTCCTAAATCCAGCATTGCCGGAGGTTGCATTCTTTCAATTCCTTGGAAGTACCAAAGAGGAGCAATCCCTTGAGCTATAGCGATTAGCCAAGCCCAGACTAAATAATCAGGATGCTGTTTAAAAGCAGGTACATATAAACTCATTAATAATACTACCAGCCCTGAAGCTAAAAGTAGCAATCCAAAAGCACCTATGACACTGGCAACTATTTCTGGTATCTGTTCTTTATTATCCCGATAGCGAGCGATTTCCCGCGTAGCAGATAAATTAAAGCCGTAGTCCAGCACCACTATCAGCCATTGAGCCGAAGTCTGAGCAAATATCACTAATCCCCATGCCTCCGGACCAAGTACTCTTGCCAAGTAAGGAATAGTCATTAAAGGTAATAGATATCTACCTATTTGAACTATGAAAAGTGATAAAGCATTTTGGGTAACTGAATGACTTAAAATTCGACTTAGAAATTTATTTGCCATCTGATTACGCCATAAGTATTTTAATAATTTAATTAATGAACATTAGATATTTACATAATTGCAAGTAACTCTAAAGAAGACTTAAAAACTTATTAAAGTTATATTCTTCGATCAGACACGTTTAAATACTATCTCAACTTTCGTCAAATCATTGTATTACAGTTAACTATGTGTAAATATTTTTCTTTGATAACACTTAAGAGAACTAATTTATACAAAAACCTTATAAAATGTTTTTACTTGATCTATCTCAACCTAGCCTACTAAAATTTTCATACAAAAACATCAGCATCTCGGAGTAACTTACCAGCTTTATCTTTTCCAGACAAGACTGGTTCTTCTTCAAGAGGCCAAACAATTCCCAAATCAGGGTCATTCCAAAGAATTGAACGTTCGTACTCTGGTGCATAAAAGTCTGTAGTTTTGTACAAAAATTCCGCATATTCAGACAACACTACAAAACCATGAGCAAAACCAGGTGGTACCCAAAGTTGGCGTCTATTTTCGGCATTCAGATGTACACCAACCCATTGACCAAAAGTCTTAGAGCTTTTTCGCAAGTCTACAGCCACATCATACACTGCACCAACCACAACTCTTACAAGTTTTCCTTGAGGTTGCTGAATTTGGTAGTGTAGACCACGTAACACATTTTTGGCAGAACGCGAGTGATTATCTTGTACAAAGTATTCTGTAATACCTGCTTTTTCTAATAGAGCTTTTTGGTTGTAACTTTCAAGAAAGAAACCTCGCTCATCTCCAAAAACTTGCGGCTCAATGATAACTACATCAGGGATTTCTGTTTGTATGACTTTCATTGTAGTATTCTTAGTAATTTTGGATTAGAGCTATAAGTTTAGCAATGCCAAAAGTTTCTCATTGACATCTGTAATTTCAGTAATTTTTGGCGTGGGTATAATATCTTGTTCATCATCTAAAATTTGCGTCAGGTAGCGACCGTAACTACTCTTAGCCATTGCTTTAGTTAAAGACCGCAGTTGATCAGAATCAATATATCCAAAGCGATAGGCTATTTCTTCTATACAGGCTATTTTCAGCCCTTGTCGCTCTTCTAGGGTTTGGATAAAGTTTGCGGCTTGATGTAAAGATTCATGAGTACCAGTATCTAACCACGCATACCCTCGACCTAAGACTTCTACTTGGAGTTGACCTTTGTTTAAATAAGCTAAATTGACATCGGTAATTTCTAGCTCTCCGCGCGGCGAGGGTTGAAGATTAGAAGCAATTTCCACCACTTGCGAATCATAAAAGTAAATACCTGGTACAGCATATTTAGATTTAGGCTCTAACGGTTTTTCTTCGATACTAATCGCGCGTCCTATAGCATCAAATTCAATTACTCCGTATTGTCGGGGGTCTTTGACTTGATAGCCAAATATTAAACCACCTTCAGTAAATTTAACAGCACGATGTAGGACTTCTGTCAAGCCGTGCCCATATAATATGTTATCTCCCAAAATCAAGCAAACTGAGTCATTGCCAATAAAATCTTTACCCAAGATAAATGCTTGCGCTAGACCTTCTGGCTTGGGTTGTTCAATATAACTAAATTTTAAGCCCCACTGACTTCCATCCTTTAGAAGCTGCTTAAACAAAGGTAAATCTGCTGGCGTAGAAATAATTAATATCTCCTGAATTCCAGCCAGCATCAATACAGACAAGGGGTAATATATCATCGGCTTGTCGTAAACTGGCATTAGTTGTTTGCTGACAACTTGCGTTAAAGGATAAAGACGTGTACCGGAACCACCAGCTAGAATAATGCCTTTCACTTAATGCTCCTCAAATAGCCACTTATTAACGATTTATGTGTTGGGTTCCGTTCCTCCACCCAACCTACGAATTATTTATCCGTTACATCCGTTGTAATCCGTTGCAAATTTCTACTCTCATAATTTTGTTTAATCCAGTTTTGATAGGCGCCTGAACGCACTCCTTCTACCCAAGCTGAGTTACTCAAGTACCACTTAATAGTTTTGAGTAAACCACTGTCAAAGTTTTCCTTGGGCGCCCAACCTAACTCGCGGCTAATCTTGCTACAATCGATTGCATAGCGTCGGTCATGACCCGGACGGTCTTTGACAAACGTCATCAAACAAGAGTGAAGGAAATTTGACTTCGGCGCCAATTCATCAAGAATGGTGCAAATCTTCTCAATCACCGTCAAGTTAGTCTGTTCGTTCAAACCCCCAACATTATAAGTTTCACCAACTTTTCCTTGTTGAAGGACAAGATGAATAGCCTCACAATGGTCAGTGACATAAAGCCAATCTCTAACGTTTTGACCGTCTCCATATATTGGTAGCTGTTTACCCTCTAAAGCATTAAGAATCATTAAAGGAATTAGCTTTTCTGGAAACTGACGCGGACCGTAGTTATTGGAACAATTGGTTGTTAAAGTAGGCAAACCATAAGTGTGATGGTAAGCGCGCACAAAATGGTCAGATGCTGCCTTAGATGCTGCATAAGGACTATTAGGTGCATAAGGGGTATCTTCACGAAAAGCCGGGTCAGTTGGACTTAATGAACCGTATACTTCATCTGTAGATACGTGTAAAAATCGAAATTGCTGTTGTCTTTGTGGCGCCAGCTTTTGCCAGTAATGCTTACTCGCTTCCAATAGCTGAAATGTACCCAATACATTAGTATGTATAAAATCCTGTGGACTCAAAATTGAACGGTCAACATGACTTTCTGCCGCAAAGTTAATAACTGCATCAGGTTGATATTGCTCAAATAAATTACTTACAAGCGCAAAATCACCAATATCTCCCTGGACAAAATTATAACCATCTCCTTGAAGTTCCGCTAAACTTTGTAAGTTACTAGCGTAAGTTAATTTATCTAAATTAACTACGTTAGCATATTGTTCTTGTCTTGCCTTGAGAACAAAATTACACCCAATAAATCCGGCGCCGCCTGTTACTAATACAGTTTGCATATTTATTTGTTATACTAGATACATTGGAAAGCAACAAACATACAATTCATATCAAAATGTGATATGTAATGCATTACTTAAGTGTATCTACTTATTTAGTTCAGGAATGATTTTAGGCTACATTTATAGTGGGAGCAACAAGCTTTTAATACAATTTATTTAAAGATTAGGTTAAGGAATATGACTGTTTGTTTAAATTTCATACCCGCCTATAGCTGTAAGCTATAGGCTAATAGTTTAAGTCCATTGAAATGGACTGGTAGATATAAATACTTATATAGCAATCCTAAATGAATTGTAAAAATTATATCCCCGTAGAGACGCGATTAATCGCGTCTCTACAACGTTTCGGGTATCATATGTGTACCTCATAAACCTGAGATTTGCTATATATTTTTCGATGCTTGGTGAATCTAATATTGGCTAAATGGTACTATAGACATAATGCTATAATATCAAAATGTCTACCGCAAAAATATCTAAGGTTGTAATTGATACAAATGTTGTTTTTGTGGGGTTGACAAAACAAGGTGGAGCAGCTGGTCTGATTATTGAAGCATGGTTGGCTGGCTTTATAGATGTTTGTGTTTCCAATGCTTTGTCTTATTATTATGAAGATGTACTGTCTCGTAAACTTTCTGATACCCGTTGGAGTCGCCTGCAACCTGTTTTGGGGGTTTTACTTAGCCTTGCTCAATTTACAATTATTTATTATTCATGGCGACCGACATCACCCGCAGGAGATGACCTAGTAATTGATTGTGCTAAGAATGCAGGTGCAATTATTATTACATCTAACCTTCGTGATTTTCGGAGCGCTCAAGAATCTTTAGGTGTGCAAATCATGACACCAACACAGTTTGTAACCAAGCTAGCATCAGGAGAAAATTAGCAATGAGCCAATTGAGCATTCAATTACCCGAAACTTTACTTCAACAGTTAATAAATTAGCTGAAGGTGAAGGTGTTCCTGTGGAACAATACATCGTTTACGCTTTAACTCGTCAAGTTACATTAACATACTCAATTCAAGCAACCGTAAATCAGCAGAAACAGTCTTTCAAAGAATTGCTAATTGAATTAGGTAAAACGGATTCTAATGAAATTGAGTCAATTTTAGCTGAACGTGAGGTGGTAGAACCAGAGGCAGAAACAATTACTCGTCTTCAGCAACAAATACGCAACAAATCACGTAAATAGGCGCCCAACGCTTTTCTTCCTATTCATCCTGTGGCGCCAATAAGTCAAGCAGACAACAGTACATTATTAATACCAAGGGAAAAAATGTAATGCGGTGTTTATATCAATATAAACACGTAAATAAAAAAATTGCGTTAAAAAAGATACATACAATGTTTTCAAATTTGGTGAGCAACGGTTAACGCTCTTTCATCACTTTCGCTAGAAGAAATTTGAAACGTTATTTTTAGGTTAGCCTGTGTGCACCGACTAACCTTGTGTGGCTACTATTTATGGTCGCTTCAATTATTCTCCCGTCAGAGTGATAGAAGAGCGTTAATTTAGGTTTTTTTATCAGATAATCTTGGTTCAAACGTCCTGACTGGTTTGCAGTTTTGGGAATCCCCCGTCTTTATCAACAAAAAGAATTACGCTTAAGCTATGTTTTTTGGCAAGAAGGAGTAGCCCCTAATGTAGTAATAGAGTTACTTTCTCCCGGTACAGAAAAAGAAGGATCCTTTTGCGCCAGACGTAATAAATCGATAAAGAAAAATTTTTGGAGTGCCTGCGATGATTACCAAATTGTTTGACAGTCGTAAGCCTTAAAAACAGAATCTCGACTGACTAGCACTGCACTTTCGCACCGGGATTGAGCAATCAGCAAACGGTCGAATGGATCTTTGTGGTGTCAAGGAAGATGATCCAACTCCAAAATATGAGGAAGCGCGATCAACAATAAGCTCACTCCGTTTTCGGCTTGCTGTCGCAGAATAATTTTTGAAAGAGGAGCTTGTAACTCTAACTAACCAAGGTGGGTTTTAATCTGAATTTCCCACACACTAAGGGACTTCCAAAAAAATAATTCTCCAAAAACAATTTAGGAAGAGACTGATAACAAATGAGAATAATAATCACTGCATCAAACCATAACGTGAAAATATCTTCCAAACTTTCGTCTTAAAAATCGACTCATTATAAAAAATTTCAACTAACAATTTACCCCAATATCAGAATTGGAGCCAGATTTATGTCCACATCTTAACTATTCTTAATTCTACTAAAAAGCAATCAATAATCTAATTTAAAAGTGGTTTAAAATAGTTAGTTATGTATTGTTAAAACATATATCAACAAACCATCTACCTAAATTATATAATTTATTCTCAGTTATATTAGCCATGCGTACAAATTCTTTCTCTAATTGCTTCATGGCTTTTTTTGTTAATTTAACCCCAGTATTATAAGTTTCATTAATTGTTTTGATGATAGGTTCATTTCCATTCCACTTCATAGATTCGGCAAAGTTGATTACTGTTTCTATTTCATCTAATATACTTCCGTTCCAATGATTCTCTAAAATTGCCCAAGCTCTTTCAATTGAATTATATTTACTGTGATACGGAGGATAATAAGCCAAACGTATATTTAACTCATGTTTAAAAGAGAACTCTACAATTCTTTTCATAAACTGAGTGCGATGTGAATGATTTTCTGGACCATTATCTTGATTTAGCACAAGCGTTTTAACATTTGTGAACCTATGTTTTTGTGATATCCAAAAATCTTCTAAAATATCAACAATGAAGTCACTAGTAATTTTGGATTCAGTCAAGTATAAAAATAGCTCATCAAACTCTGGAACTAATATGCCGTAAGGAGTTACTACATTTTTTGGTTTAAAATCATGGTCAGCTGCCTTAGTTGGTACACGATTTTTACCGCCTCGATCAAAATCGCCTACTTTAACTTTTGCTTTTGCATCCAAGCTTAGACGTAGAACTGTTGGGTCGTTGTCAGCATCCGAATTAATAATTGCTAGTTGCTCAAAAATTTCGTCGGTTTCTTTAATTTTTTTTAGGTTTTGTTTTTGCGACTCTTTTCAGAGAATATTTTAATTCATTTAATTTTAAACGAATAGTTTCATTCGTTGGTAATTCTTTATCTGTATATCCAAATTGTTTTATTAGTTGTTTTCTCACTTCAGCAGCGCTTAAACGGGTATAAAGTCTTTCGCTTTTAAAACTTGGGTCTATTTGGCTCTGACTATCAACTAAACTTTTTATATCTGTTAAAAGAGACGGTAACTTTTTTTCTATTTTTTTTCTTCCTCTTGCACTATAGTTATCAATGCAAGTAATATCACTTTTCAATTCTTTAAGCCCTTTCCTAATAGTACCTCTGTCCCACCCCAATTCTTTTTGCGCCAACAAAGAGCCTCCATGACCTAACTCTAAAACTGTTTGTGCTTGAAAACGTCGTTTGAAGGCGCCTTTTAATTTACGTGCCGTTTCTACTAGCATATTTTTGACTGATTCTGTTAATTGTATTGACATCACACGTGACACCCAAAATACTACCAATAACTCAATTTACTACAAAACGGCACAAACACTGATGCTCAGATATTGCACATCTACGTATAAATCAGCACTTTAAAATAACTATGTTTTTAATATTACTAAAATACTTTAGTTCATTCTAATGAACTTTAGCTATTATTTTATGGTTTTTAACCCAAAGTGGGTATAAGCGTAGTTATAATTTAAGTAATTAATATTACATATAAAAAATACAGTGTAAGATATATGGATGCCAATCACTCATATTTTGTGGTAATGATTATGATTATCTAAAACTGGTGATTTTATTTTTTGGAAGTCCCTAACCAAACTCACGATAACTTGATTCTCTGGTTTTTTGAGTAGAGAAAGCGTCTCTGGCAAAATTTGATCTGGATAACTATCCCTAAGTGAAATAAGCGGTATAATGGCGCCTTTGAACGTCGGTCGAAAATCTATACAACCAAAAATTCCTTACATCCGCTAACCTAGAGTAAGTTGGTTTTAAATCAAGTTGTATGTTTCAAACAGACCCTCCTCGTTCTGCAAAAGAAGTGCTACCGACGATGTACGATCTTCCTAGTGAATCCTTGGAGGAACCTGGTTTGCCGGACGAATTTCATGTTTTCCAACCCCAATTATTGCGAGAAACGTTTATACCACCCAACTATCCAAAAGACGAGGTATTTATTGCCAGTGATTTAAATTTGTACTACGACCCCAACCATACTTTATGGTTTAAACGTCCTGACTGGTTTGCGGTTTTGGGAATCTCGCGTCTTTATCAACAAACAGAACTGCGTTTGAGTTATGTCATCTGGCAAGAAGGAGTAGCCCCTAATGTAGTAGTAGAATTACTTTCTCCTAGCACAGAAAAAGAAGATTTAGGAAAAATATTACGGGAAATAAACCAACCACCAACAAAATGGGAGGTATATGAAAAAGTTTTGCGTATCCCTTATTATATAGTATTTGACCGCTACACTGATAATTTACGAGTATTTCAAAATATAGCAGGTCGTTACCAAGAATTAAGCATTACAGATTCCCGAATTTGGCTACCGGAATTACAGTTAGGTATAGGATTATGGCAAGGTACTTATCAAGGTGTAACGCGATTATGGTTGCGCTGGTATGATGCTACAGAAAATTGGATTCCTACCGAAGTTGAATTTGAACGTGCTAAGATAGAACTCCTAAGCGCGCGGTTAAAAGAATTAGGCATAAATGCTGAAGAATAGAGATTACGCCCTAACGCCTGGGGCATCAACACTAGCCTCAAAGCGACCCTCCCAGTCCTGTTAACAAAACCTTGCCCACTAGTATAATTTACCTATGCCGTTCTAAATGCAGGCGGGCAGGGAGGGCTACAATTAACAATGCCTTTAGTCTAGCTTATAAATGGCGCCGTGCTATGGAATGAGTTTTTATTTAGCTAGCCTTTTAGGGCTTTTCTAAAATTGCGACGATATGATTTGTTTGTAATTAATAATACTGGCCATAGTAATGATAAGGTTAGGCGGTTTGGTAATGACCGTTGAAAGCTTGTTCTTTCAAATCCATTCCAGAATTTCCAAATACCGCTAATGTAGACGACTACAAGTACAACACCAAAGAAATTACCCATGAACATTTACTCCAAAAATAACTGGTAAAATGTAAGCTAAGTATTTTTTAAGGAATGTTTTTCAAGTTAACTTTCTCTAACTTTTAAAACACTCTCTTACGTATATGTTGCCATTTAAATTATAAGTACTACAGAAGCCACTTAGTAAATATTATAACTTCTACATGGACTACCGTAGTATTTCTTATTAAGCTCATAGTTTATACATATCAGTTTAGTCTAATCCTTTACGAACTGCTAGTTACTTGTTATATCGTCTAACTACAACTTTTGCGGCGCCTATTCCAGATACATTCGCAGGATATGTCGGGTAAACCTTATATTTGTACCTTCTTGATTTTATCTTCAAAAACAAGTTAGTGTTTCGATTAGCAAGAGATCAATCGTTCGACGCTCATGTGCCTGTAGAAAGTTCCTAAAACATGAACATTCGTAGGAAACTATAGACAGCACTTACGTCGTGCAGATAACTTAGGAGGATTTATGCGTGCAGTATTAATGGCAGGGGGTTCAGGGACACGGCTTCGCCCTCTCACTTGCGACCTGCCTAAGCCAATGGTGCCAATTCTAAATCGTCCCATTGCCGAACACATTATCAATCTTCTTAAACGGCATAATATTAACGAAGTTATAGCGACTTTGCATTACCTTCCCGATGCACTGCGCGATTATTTCCAAGACGGCGCCGATTTTGGCGTACAAATGACTTATGCCGTCGAAGAAGACCAGCCTTTAGGTACAGCAGGCTGCGTTAAAAACATTGCCGAGCTTCTTGATGAAACTTTTTTAGTAATTAGTGGCGATAGTATAACAGATTTTGACTTAACTGGGGCAATTGAATTCCACAAGCAGCAAAAGTCAAAGGCTACTTTGATATTAACGCGCGTCCCAAATCCTATCGAGTTTGGAGTTGTTATTACCGACAAAGACGGTCGAATCAACCGATTTTTAGAGAAACCTTCGACCAGCGAAATTTTTTCCGACACTGTTAACACTGGTACATATATTCTAGAGCCAGAAGTTTTAGATTATTTACCAGAGAATACCGAATCTGATTTCTCTTCATTTTTATTTCCTTTACTTCTAGCGAAGGGTGAACCGATGTATGGCTACATTGCCCAAGGGTATTGGTGCGATGTCGGTCACTTAGATGCTTATCGTGAGTCACAATATGATGCTCTCGACCGTAAAGTCAAGTTAGATGTTGCCTATAACGAAGTATCACCTGGTTTATGGGTTGGTCAAAATACTTACATTGACCAATCTGCTAAAATTGAGCCTCCTGTCGTGATTGGTGATAACTGTCGGATTGGCGCCCGTGTTCAAATCGAAGCTGGTTCAGTAGTTGGTGATAATGTCACAATCGGTGCCGATGCTAGTCTCAAACGTCCAATTGTCTGGAATGGCGCAATACTTGGTGATGAAGCTCACTTAAGTGCCTGTGTAATAGCACGAGGAACACGAGTAGACCGTCGCGCGCATGTACTCGAAGGGGCAGTGGTGGGTTCTCTATCGACTGTTGGAGAAGAGGCACAAATTAGCCCGTTTGTTAGAGTTTGGCCCAGTAAAAAAATTGAATCTGGCGCCACGTTAAACATCAACTTAATTTGGGGTAACACTGCACAGCGCAATTTATTCGGACAGCGTGGAGTTCAAGGGTTAGCAAATATTGATATAACCCCTGAATTTGCCGTCAAGTTAGGCGCCGCATACGGTTCTACACTCAAACCTGGTTCAAAAGTCACAGTATCGCGTGACCAACGTAACATTTCACGCATGGTAACACGGTCATTAATTGCGGGCTTAATGTCGGTAGGTATTGACATTCAAAACCTTGATGCAACCGCTATTCCCATCACACGCACTGTTATTCCCACAATGGGTGTCGCTGGTGGAATTCATGTGCGCGTACACCCTGACCGTGCGGACTACATCCTAATTGAATTTATGGATGATAAAGGTATCAATCTTTCTAAACCTAAAGAAAAGAAAATCGAAGGGGCATTTTTTAAGGAAGATATGCGACGCGCTCTAATTCACGAAGTTGGGGATGTGGCATACCCTAGCCAGGTTGCTGACATTTATTGCATGGCTTTTGAAAAATTTCTACATATTGAGACAATTCGTAATAGTCGTGCCAAAGTTGTAATTGACTATGTTTACGCAGTGTCTGGTGCAGTACTACCCCAAATGCTCGACCAATTTGGCGCCGATGCAGTAGTACTAAATGCGAGTTTGAACAAAAGCGCAATGTCATCAACAAACCGCGAAGGATTGTTAACGCAGTTAGGACATGTGGTCGAAGCTTTAAAAGCTAACTTTGGTATTCAAGTATCAGCAAACGGTGAACAGCTAATTTTAGTTGATGAGTCTGGAATGCCTATCCGTGGCGAGATATTAACCGCTTTAATGGTTGATATGGTATTAACCTCACATCCACGCGGCGCCGTTGTTGTTCCTGTTCATGCTTCGAGTGCTGTTGAACAAATAGCTCGGCGCCATGACGGTAAAGTTATCCGCACCAAAGCTAACCCAACCGCGTTGATGGAAGCATGTAACAAAAATCCAAATGTTATGCTCGGTGGTAGTGGCGATACAGGTTTTATTTTCCCTGAACTACATCCTGGTTTTGATGCCATGTTCTGTATTGCCAAAATCATCGAAATGCTGACAATTCAAGAACGTTCGTTAGCATCAGTACGTTCTGAACTACCCCGTGTTATCCACAAAACTTATACTGTTCGCTGTCCTTGGACTGTCAAAGGCGCCTTGATGCGGTATTTAGTAGAAACTCACCCAGCACAAAACCTAGAACTTATTGACGGTGTAAAAATCTGTCAACCTTACGATGATAGCTGGATATTGGTACTACCTGATGCGTCAGAACCTCTAGTACATCTTTATATCAATAGCAATGACCGCGACTGGGTAGATAGTACTCTCAGAGATTATCGCGCTCGCGTACAAATGTTCATTGAGAGAGAAGAAGAAGCAGTAGTAGCTGAAGTTTAGAGCCAAAGGGGAAAGAGAAAATACAATTTCCCCTTTTCTTAATCTTTTTCTCTCTTAGGCAGGCAAAATGATAAGTTAATAAATAGTTTGACATTCATAGCATTACACAGGAAAGAAGGAATTAAGTTGAGCTACCAGAAACAAGCCATTGCCCCCCACGGTGGAGAGTTGGTTAACCGCATCGCCACTCCTGCACAGAAAGAAGAATTTCTTTCAAAGGCTGATTATTTACCACGAGTCCAACTCGACGAGCGTGCGGTGTCTGACTTGGAAATGATAGCCATTGGCGGTTTTAGCCCGCTAACAGGATTTTTAAACCAAGCAGACTATAACAGTGTTGTTGAGAACATGCGCCTTGAATCGGGCGCCGCTTGGTCAATTCCTGTTACATTATCAGTATCAGAAGAAGTTGCTGCACCGCTAACCGAGGGTGGCTATATCCGTCTGGATAACCCTGAAGGTAAGTATATTGGTGTATTGCTACTAACCGAAAAATATACTTATAACAAAGAACGCGAAGCTATTAAAGTCTACCGTACTGATGATGAAAAGCACCCAGGTGTAAAAGTTCTGTACAGACAAGACCCAATACATTTAGCTGGGGATGTATGGCTTTTAGAACGTAAGGTTCACCCATTATTTCCAAAATATCAAATTGACCCAGCAGCATCACGCCAAATGTTTTTAGAAAAAGGTTGGCGAACTATTGTTGGTTTTCAAACTCGTAACCCTATCCATCGCGCACACGAATATATTCAAAAGTGTGCAATGGAAACTGTAGATGGTTTGTTTCTGCATCCTCTGGTGGGAGCAACGAAAGAAGATGATATCCCCGCTGACGTGCGGATGCGTTGCTACGAAATTTTGCTCGAAAATCACTACCCCAAAGACAGAGTGATTTTAGCAATTAACCCAGCCGCAATGCGCTACGCAGGTCCTAGAGAAGCAATATTCCATGCTTTAATTCGTAAAAACTATGGTTGTACCCACTTTATCGTTGGACGCGACCATGCAGGAGTTGGTGACTATTACGGTACCTACGATGCACAGTATATTTTTGACGAGTTCAAACCTGGAGAACTTGGCATTACCCCAATGATGTTTGAACATGCTTTTTATTGTTTGCGTACAAAGCAAATGGCGACAACCAAAACAAGTCCCAGCACTCAAGAAGAACGAGTTCACCTCTCAGGTACAAAAGTCAGAGAAATGTTACGTCGTGGAGAGTTGCCACCACCTGAGTTTTCGCGTCCAGAAGTTGCTGCGGAGCTAGCTAGAGCAATGCAAGTCCCGGTGAATGCTTAAAGGGTAAAGGGGAAAGGTCTTTTTTACCCTTACCCCTTTCCTATATACAGTATTTATTTTTAAAAAACAGTATTTGCTGAAGCTTTACAATCAGGATTTTAGCCCTTTAATCTGTTATCTGATATAAAATGGGGCTGAGGTATCGAATGATGAAACGGCGAACTTTTTTGCAGCGTATTGGCTCAGTACTCGCAGTATTGGGAATAACTGAAGCTGAGTGGCTGAGTTTGGGAAATAATTACTATCAAGCTTTGGCTCAAACAAGTTCGCGCAAGTTGGCTTTGCTTGTAGGCATTAATAACTACTCTCAGTTTCCCACTTTGAATGGCTGCTTGACAGATGTCGAATTACAAAAGCAACTCTTAATTCATCGCTTTGGTTTTCAACTGTCTGATATTTTATGTTTAACTGATGAGCAAGCTAGTAAGAGTTTAATTCAGAAAGCTTTTAATGATTTGAACAGTCAAGTTCAACCTGGTGATGTAGTTTATTTTCACTTCAGTGGTTACTCTACTTATGTTAAGTCACAAAAAGCACTGATATTATTTGACGATAGTCTTGAAATGAAAGGTGAAGCTAATTATTTATTAGAAGAAACACTGCAACTAATTTTACACGCACTCAAAACAGAAAATGTAATTGCTGTACTTGATACTGGTTATAATATTAATCACAGCAAAAATTGTGGTTTAAAAGTTCGCGCGGTTCAAATACCTGATAATATTAATATCGCTAACGATGAATTAGAGTATCAAAAACAACTTAAAAGTCAATCAATTACCACACCACCTGCTTTAATATTAGCTGCAACCTCAAACCCTAATCAGTCAGCTAGAGAGCTACAAATGTCAGGGTTTAGTACTGGTGTATTTACTTATGTTTTGACGCAATACCTTTGGGAAAATAGCCTAACAACTACAGTGCAATTCGGTTTGCAAAAAGTTAATTCAACCGTAAAGCAACTAGGCAGCAATCAGCAGTCTACTTTAATAAACAGTAAAAAAATTCAGCAGTTAGGGACATTTACCAGTAATTTCGGTATAGGCGCCGATATTAATATTCAATCAGAACGTTCAGGTGGCGCCGAAGGTGCTATTACTACTCTAGAAGAAGATGGTAAAACAGTACAGCTTTGGCTGGGAGGTGTACCAGCGCATGTACTAGAATATATGGGCGCCAACTCTAGGTTTGTTATTGTCCCAAATTCAGCTTCATCACCAAATTTGGTATTGCGTGTACGCTCTGGGTTAACGGCAAAAGCTTCACTTCGTAGTGACTCTAGTACAGAAACTCCAATTAGTTTACAGGTTGGACAATTAATTCAAGAAGTGGTGCGCGTTATTCCAAAAAACATCCATCTGAATATAGGACTAGAGAAATTAGAACGTATCGAACGTGTTGACGCAACTAGTGCTTTTGCAACACTCAATCATATTTCCAGTACAGTCGCAGAACAACCCGCAGATTATATATTTGGTAAATTGCTAGATAAACCCCAGGAAACTGGTGCAATGGTATCATCTAGTCGTTATGGTTTATTTAGCCTTAGTGGAGAATTAATTGCCAACACATCGGGTGAAGTTGGAGAAGCTGTAAAAGTTGCAGCGCAAAGACTGGCGCCAAAATTACAAACTTTACTTGCAGCAAAATTATGGCGCATCACTGAAAACGAAGCTTCATCCCTGCTAAATGTCAAAGTTACACTCGAAACAGTAGTAGCATCTCACGCTGGCGCAAGTTCGCAACCAATAATGATTAGGGAAACTTTTAGAGGTCAATTATTAAGCACTAAAGTGCTTACAACAACGACGATACAATTAAACAAACTTTCTATAGGGAATCGTATTCAATATAAAATTGAAAATAAATCGAATCAAACTCTTTATTTAATGCTCCTAGGGTTAGATAGTAGTAAAAATGCCTTTGCATTATACGCTTGGCAAAACAAGAGTCAAGATGCACCACCATTACCATCACTGCAAAATATCACTATTGAACCTGGTGCCACTACTACCGTTCCCCAAACCAACCCAGGCTTTGAGTGGATTATACAAGGACTTAGCGACTCGTGGGAAGTTCAGCTAATTCTTAGCACGGCGCCTTTCACTCAAACCCTTGCTGCACTATCTGTAACAAAAGTGGCAAGAGTAGAGCAACAGCGAGTTGTGCCTGTATCGAATCCTAGCGAAGTTGCAGTTGCGCTTTTGCAAGATTTACATGATGCATATAAAGACAAAAAAGATACGAGTGATGCTTACGTATGGAATGTTAATAATTGGGCAAGCTTTAGTTTTGTTTTTCAAGCCCAATAATCGTTTTAAGCACTTCAGCGATTTGAAAATTTAAGTACTGAAGTACTTATTACTACCAGCTCTTTCACACGTATTTCTTTAAAATTACTTCTAGCTTTTGCTTTGTTGCATCTGGTACTTGATCTAACCTTGTTAAAATTGCATATTTCAATGCTGAATGCGCTTCACTTACAGGCGCCTCCTCGCTTAGGCGCCGCACTGCTTCAGTAATAACTTTTTGTGCGTTGACGGCGTTGCGCTGTAAGTTTGCTACCACCATCTCTACTGTTACGCTGTCGTGGTCTGGATGCCAACAATCGTAGTCTGTTACTAATGCCATTGTCGCATACGCAATTTCTGCTTCACGCGCTAGTTTTGCTTCTTGTAAATTCGTCATTCCTATTACCGTGGCGCCCCAACTACGATAAAGATTAGATTCCGCTTTTGTTGAAAATGCTGGCCCTTCCATGCAAACATAAGTACCACCACTGTGCAAAGTTACATCAGCTAAATTTAAGGCAGTAATCGAATCACTAACAATTTTAGCTAGATGTTGACAAACAGGGTCGCCGAATGTAATGTGTGCAACAATACCCTCACCGAAAAATGTAGATACTCGATTTCTTGTTCTGTCTATAAACTGGTCTGGAACCACCATATCTAATGGTTTTACTTCTTCTTTCAATGAACCTACCGCACTCGCTGAGATTATATAGTCAATACCAAGCTTTTTCATCGCGTAGATGTTGGCACGAAATGGTAACTCTGTTGGCAATAATGTGTGGTTCCGACCGTGACGTGCAAGAAATGCAACTTGTGTACCGTCAAGCTTTCCTAAAATCAATGCGTCTGACGGTAAACCGAATGGTGTATCAATTTGCACCTCTTCAACTTCTTTTAATGCGTCCATTTTGTATAGACCGCTACCACCTATAATGCCAATTTTTACTTCTGCCATTGTTTTTACTCACTTAACCAAAATATTAGCTTGCTGTTTGCCAAGTATTGTACCTCGCAGTACCTCCATCACACCTAATATTATTTCTGCTTATTCTTCATCGAATTTTTATAAGAACTACTATTAGTTGAAAATTCATCATTCCTTGGCAATTGATACCGCCTCTTTCAAGCGTGTCCAATCATCTGAAACACTAGTATTCATACAGTGTAAGCATGATTCCTTAGATGGCGCCTGTGTACGTTAAGTAGTTTCAACCTATACATGTGTATAAGTTTTTGTTAGTCTCATGTTAGTGTTAATAAAAAAGGTGTTTCGCTTGCTTGACTCTCTTATCTCGGTTTCTATTCTCATTCTCCTTAATTGGTTTAACCAAATTTATTGTGGGAAGGCACCATGATTACGGAGTATTAAGTATTAAAAAACCAAAAAATGATTTAAATAACGCCAAAATATCAAAACCTAATGTTTTACTACAGTAGCGGCTACCATGATGTGCTTAATGGTTGGTTTACTTGCTCACTTAAAAACAAAAATAGTCTCGTTCTTGTTTTCATTATTGCTGTTGCCAAGGTCAGAAAGCTTGCAACCGCAAGGTATAGCAAATGCAAATCTTGCTAATAACGACAAAGAATCAGAAACAGAAGAGACTTTTTCACCTTTAAAAACGTTACCTATTGAATCTGTATATGATAATCGTTTTAATCAGATACAGATCGAGTTAGAGAAATCACGTTCGTTACACCAAGCAACTTTGGAGTCAACGGCAGATGGTATCTTGGTTGTAGATAATGAGGGGCAAATCACAGGGTTCAATCAGAAGTTTGTGCAAATGTGGGGAATTTCTGAATCGCTCCTCACTTCTGGTTCAGATCGAGAAGCTCTGAAAGCTGCACTTAGTCAGTTAGAAAACCCGAAAGATTATGTTGCGACAATCCGAAAATTATGTGCGCTTCCTTCTTCACAAGTTTATGACGCGATTACCTTCAAAGACGGTAGAATTTTTGAGCGGTATTCACAACCTCAGTATGTAGCTGGCAAGATTGTCGGTAGAGTATGGAGTTTCCGTGATATTACTGCACAAAAAACTGCGGAAGCAAAAATTCGTCACCAATCTTTACACGATTTATTAACTGATTTACCCAATCGCGTCTTATTTAATGAGTTATTGGTCTTGGCTTTGAAACAAGCTAGTGAGAATGAAGAAAAGCTTGCTGTATGTTTTTTAGATTTAGACCGTTTTAAAACGATTAACGATACATTAGGTCATGCAGTTGGTGACCAGTTACTCAAAAGTGTCACTCAACGTTTAACGCAGTGTTTACGAGAAGGAGATATTATTGCTCGTTGGGGTGGTGACGAGTTTACTATACTTTTGCCTAAAATTCGTGATGTCAAAGATGCTGTAAATATACAAGAGCGGATATTAGCAGCTTTAAACCCTACATTTGATATACAAGGGAATCAACTACATGTTAGTGCCAGTATTGGAACTGCGCTTTATCCTTTACACGGTGATGATGCAGAAACTTTAATTAAACATGCTGATGCTGCATTAAATCGTGCAAAATCTCAGGGTAGAAATAAATATCAGTTTTACAATTCTGGTATTACTACGCAAACTACAGAGCTATTTATATTAGAGAATAGTTTATATTATGCGTTAGAGAAAGAAGAATTTTCTGTTTATTATCAACCGCAAGTAAATATTACTACTGGCAAAATTACTAAAATGGAAGCTTTGCTACGTTGGCAGCATAGTGCGTTAGGAGCTATTTCTCCAACCAAATTTATTCCATTAGCTGAGGAAACAGGACAAATTATACCAATTGGCGAATGGGTACTTCGGACTGCTTGTATTCAAACTAAGTGTTGGCAGAAAGCTTTGGCAATACCATCACTTTCGGTAGCAGTAAATTTATCTGCGCGTCAATTTCAGCAATCAAATTTAGTAGATATGGTGCAGCAAATACTTATAGAAACCGGATTGGCGCCAGAGTGTTTAGAATTAGAGATAACCGAAGGTATTGCCATGCAAAATATGGATTTAACCAAAGACATATTAAATGATTTGCATAGCATGGGTGTGTCTATATCTATAGATGATTTTGGAACTGGGTATTGTTCGCTAGCGTATCTTAAAAATTTTCCAATACATACTCTAAAAATAGACAAGTCTTTTGTGCGTGATTTAGCGACAAACACCCATGATGCTGCAATTACCACTGCTATAATTGCTTTAGCACATGGTCTAAATATGGATGTAGTTGCTGAAGGAGTTGAAACTGAGGAACAGCGAAGACTATTACAAATTCTTGACTGCAAATTCATGCAGGGATTTTTATTTAGTAGTGCTATTTCCGCAGAAGATGCAACTAAATTACTACGTAAGTATAAACGGCGAAAAGTTAATAATCAACCTTTTTTAGTTGCTTAGTTATTTTATTTATAAATTCTTCATCATAGTTTGCATTTTCCCAGTTAAGCGCGGATTGAATTTGATGAATAGATAAATTAATAGCGAGTTTCAAGTTTGCATTTTTCAGGTTTGTATTAACTAGATTTGCTCCTTTAAAATTAACTCCTTTTAGATTTGCATTACTTAAGTTAGCTTTTTCAAGGTTCGAGAAAGTTAAATTCGCTCCACTTAGATTTGTTCGTCTTAGGTCAGCGCTGTTTAAGTTTGTTGTGCTAAGATTTGCGCGCGATAATAAAGCGTGACCGAGGTGAGCATTTTGGAGATTCGCTTTATAAAAATTTGCTTTGTAAAAATATACTCCTATCGCTTCTGCTTCATATAAATTGGCTTCACTTAAATCTGCTGAGATACAGTTAGCTGAAATTAAATCGGCATTTATTAGATTTGCGCGTTTTAAATTCGCATCACTTAAATCCGCATCTCTAAGATTAGCGTTTTGTAAGTTTGTGGCTATTAAGTTTGTATTTAACATTAAACTATTTCTCAGGTTTGAGTTGCTTAAGTCGGCGCCAATGAGGTTTGCATAGCTTAAGTTGCAATTTGGAAGTTGGGCGCCATTTAGGTTCGCTAGACTTAAGTTAGCATGGCTTAGGTTAGTATCTATTAATTTTGCTTGATGTAAGTCTGTGCTGCTTAAGTCTGGTTCTATATCAGGATTTTCTTGTCTCCATTTTACCCAGGTTAATGCACCTGCTCTTAGTAAAGTCAGATGCTCGAAATTTGCCATAGTTTAATAATCCTAATTGCTTTTTGCGAGGGTTGGGGTTGGGGGTTAGGGTTGGGTTTTACAATATCTTAATGAATAATGGAGGCTATGGGT
Organism: Calothrix sp. PCC 7103; assembly: GCF_000331305.1. Taxonomy (GTDB): domain Bacteria; phylum Cyanobacteriota; class Cyanobacteriia; order Cyanobacteriales; family Nostocaceae; genus Dulcicalothrix. The sequence goes on from NZ_KB217478.1 coordinate 6,712,971, forward strand.
TAACCCGCCCCTACGGTATTATTCTTGACGACCAATGGTTTGGGTTCTACCTGCGACACTTTCGATGGCGGCTTTGGCGCCAGCTGCTCCTGCTAGAATATCGCGTTCTTGCCCTCCTAGGTATAGGCGCCCAAAACTACCTACTGCTTGTACTTCCAGAATATTGATGGATGCTGCTTTCTCTGCTTCGTTTGCTGCTAGTGCTGCGTAAGCTGCTGGTTCGACTTCGAGAACATACAGTGTTTCCCCTGCTAATAGTAATTGTCCTCTACGAGTACGGTTAATAAGCTGGGTTTGGTAAGCATCGATATTACGGATAATTTGACTTGACACTACGCGCGGTTTAATGCATTCTTCACGCTTAACTCCTAAAAAAGCTAAAATAGCTTGACCCGCAGCGCGTGTTTCACCCTGCGAACCCGAATGAACTTCGAGTAAACCATATAATCTCTCAACAACTTGCACCCCTGGACGCACCGAAGCAGATTTTAATGCGACATCGGTAATGCGATTAATTTCTATGCCAGGAGAAATTTCAATCCATAGCGATGTGTCCCCTGGTAATGGCAAGAAACCTTGGGCAACAGTTCCTATGTATGCTGCATGTTGCGGTTGTAAGTTGTCGAGAAATACAAAACTGCGTAGTTCGATACCCAAGGATGTTCTCCAGTCGTAATGTTAATCAAAAAGTGCGTGCGTAAATCCAACGTATCACAAGCTTTGACCCTGGAATTCCTTCTTTGGGTTCTTTTCCGAAAAATCTTACTTAAATCGTGTATGTATATGTCTATATATATATTGTGCGATGCTGTGCTTGTAGGTAAACTAGTATGCTGATTTTTGAAGAACACTTTCAAGATAACTGCCGTAACTGGGTTACACGCTCCGGTGTTGATTGTAGTCTTGAGATTAAAGCGAGTCACTATTCGTTTGACCACAAGCGCACAGGGGATGATACATATTGGCTAAGTTGGAATTCTTGTGAGTTTTTTTACGAGTTAAGTAATTTTCACATTTCTATCGTTTTCGAGAAAGTTAGCGGAGTTGATAGCTTCGGGTATGGTTTTAGCTGGGGACTTCTTGACAGCAGCAATTTCTTCGAGTTTATTATTTCTGGAAACGGGTTGTATCGTATCGCTCAATGTAAAAATGGTACATTTGAATATTTTACTAACTGGAAACTTTGCACTTCCATGCAGTCGGGTAATGCAGTAAACCTGCTTGAGGTTCGACGCATTGAAAATAATGTGGAATTTTATATAAACAGTACGCTGGTTGAGACGTTTGGAACTGAGCAAGTGATGGATGTGTTAGGAAAGAGTTTTGGGTTTGTGATTCATGACCAGATTAATATAAAAGTTCATAGCTTAATTATTACTGGCGTTGAGGATGAGAAAGAAACAACCAACTATTATAATATAGATGTAAAAGATTCAAAACCCGAAACCAGAGCAGCTTTTATTGAACATGAGGCGCCTATTGGAGATACGCTAGAAAAAATAATCACCGACTTGAATGAGTTAGTAGGACACTCAAGAACCAAACAAGAGCTATTTTCGCTTGCAAATTTCTTGAAAGTGCAAACCGAACGTAAACAACGAGGGATGAAAACAGTAGACACCTCACTTCACCTAATGTTATATGGTCCACCGGGAACAGGTAAAACCACAATTGCCAGATTAGTAGGACGTTTATACAAACAGCTAGGATTTTTAGAACGTGGACATGTCATTGAAACCGACCGTGCAGGAATAATTGGTGGATACATTGGTCAAACAGCACTACGTGTAGAAAACGTGGTACAACATGCACTAGATGGGGTGTTATTTATAGATGAAGCTCATGCTTTAGTGCCAGAAGATACATCTAATGATTACGGTAAAGAAGCGTTGCAAGTATTACTCAAACGAATGGAAGACCAGCGTGCGCGATTTGCCGTAGTAGTTGCAGGTTATCCTTTGGAAATGGAAAAGTTTATAGAGTCCAACCCAGGTTTAAAATCGCGTATTAACCGTTTGTTTTATATTGACCACTATATGCCAAACGAGTTACTATCAATTTTTAAGAAATTTTGTATTGACAACGGTTACTCAATTGATTTATCTGCATGTATAGTTTTGCAAAGAACTTTTGAACTAGCTTATAATCAACGTAGTAATAACTTTGGCAATGGGCGCTTTGTTCGTACAATATTTGAGCGTAGTATAGAGCAGCAAGCAAACCGTATTGTTAATAATTTGGAAGGATTGGATGATAAGGAGATTTGTATAATTAAGGGAGAAGATTTACATTTTGTAAGTAATTTAATTTAGAGATGGAATGCTAACTTGTAGCACATCTGAGACAGATGTGCAGTTACTTCCCTTAACCTTATTAGTCTTGGCTAACCCAGTAAAAGCGCAAATTGCTGATAATCTTGTGGCATCAGCTTTTCTACCTTCTTCAGCAAACCCTAATTAAATAATAATTAGAGCAGGCAAAGTCAGTAATGATATCTAAAAATCACTACTCTAATTCAACTTCAGGTTCAGTAACAACTACTTGTTTGAGGTTTTCTTGCAAAATATCTAAAACAACTTGGGGGTCGGTTCTTTGTTGCATTACCTCAACTTCGGGGTCGTGACGGTTTTGCACGTTAGGTAAGTCACTTCGTAATTCTTCCACTAATGCAATTAGTTTGGCAACTTTTTGCTCTGTGAGTAGATTAAGTTGTAACATTAAATGAGAGTTTTTAGTACTCATTTCTTCTTGACGAGCTTGGTAAATTAATACACCTGTGGAAATTAAGAGTGAAGCAACATCAATTCCTTGTTCGTGTAAATCGAATCTAGGAAATTTCCATGTTAAAGCACCTATATCTGCCAGATGACTACAAATACCCCAAGCAGTAAAAAAAAGAATTTCGGCATATAGAAACCACGTTTTAGCAAAGGTAGCGGCGATTTTTTCTAAAATACGTTGATGAGTTGGAACACTTTCTTCGTAATGAGCATGGAGAGCGATAATTGCCTCTATATTTTTTAATACATGTTCTGGTGCTTGCGTATCTTGAATGCTCAAATCAGTTTGTTGTTTAGTTTTAATGTTCATATTCTAAAAGTGTATTTTAATTCAAGTCGTCATTCAAACTAAGCAAATACAGTTGGCGATAATAAATTCATCTTTTTGCTATTATGATATTTTCTATAAATTTATTTCTTGTTTCATTAACATTATTAAACGCAATGCTGCAAATGTACCTATACCGCGCGGTAGAAATAAATTAACTTTTGAGCGTAGACTAGACGTTTTAGGGGGTTTCAGGTTCCTTCATGAAAATTTGACACTTCTCAGAATCAAAATCAGAAATCATGCGTCAGTTAATTTATCAATCTAGTAATATTCCCTTTATAAGGTGACTTATGTCTAAGCATCCTATTAAATTTTTGGTGTTTGGAGTTTTTGGTTTATCTTTGTTTGCAGGAAGTTTACCTGCATTAGCTCAGTATAGTGGTGGCAATGGTGATGTCGTAGTACCCACAACAGGTAGTGGTGGTAGTGTTGGTGGTTCGACTGATTCCTCTGTTTACTCTGGTGATAGATATCCATCCGGAGGTTCTGTAAATACAAGCGCACGGTTTGTTTGTCAACAGTTTAATGGTCAAAATACTGTGATGTATCAACCGCAAAGTCAACCAGGACAATATTTTGCTTGGGCAACTCCTCGCACTTTGGGTGGTGGTTGGGACACTGCACGTCGCTGCCAAGCTATAGCTCAACGTTTAGAATCATACCGTGGTGACGGTCTGCTCGAACTCCAAACAAGTGTAATGAATGGAGAGAATGTTGTATGTGTTACTACTGAAGCAAACCCATCTTGCCGTATTGTTTTCACCGTACCACGTGACAAAGACCCCTATATTGTTCGTAACAGTGTATTTGAAAACTTAGCATCTGCCGACGACGGACAGCAAACAACCGCTATCAATACCTATCGTGATAGAAACGGTAATCAAATTGACCAGATTTATCGCACTATCGTGGGTGGAAATAACGGTAGAAGTATTAGTAATAATCGTTCTGCAAAATCTCCAATTGCTTTAAAACCATTTTTAGACAGAGCAGATGGTGGTACCGGACAAGGATTGAGAAACGGCGCCAAAATTGGGCGTCAACCAAACACGAGACAGCAACCTGGCGCCCGTCTTAACCCAAATAGATTCAAAAGATAGGCTCAAATATAAATTGTAGAGGCGCCTTGTGAACGGTTACATTAATTGCGTCTCTACATTTTTCAAAAGCCGCTTTTTAATTACACGCGCAGGAACACCTACTGCAACTGAGTAAGGAGCAATATCTTTCGTGACAACTGAACCAGCACCAATAACGCTACCCTTACCGATAGTAACCCCATCTAATACTCTGACTCCAGTTCCTAGCCAACAATCATCTTCAATTACAATCCCTTTGGTAGTTACACCTTGTTCTTTAAAGGGGATATTTGGGTCTGAAAAAATATGATTATTGGCATAGAGTGAAGAATGAGAGGCAATCATACAATCTCTACCAATTTTGATAAAACCAGGCCCAGCCATACATACATATGGACCAATATAAGTAGATTCTCCAATAATAATATGACCATTCTCTTGGTCATAAGCTCTAATATCTACACCGTGGTCAATAGATACATCATTTTCAAAACAAATTTTGTTTCCTTTATTACTAATATAACTACTGTTATATATACGGACATTATTGCCAATTTCAATTGTGGGTGTACCAATAAAGCGAACATTCGGTTGAATATAAACTGATTTTCCAACCCTTGCAAAAATCAACTTATAAAAAAATTCTCTCAGTCTTTTTCCAATAGGAGTAGGAATGCTTCCAAACACTCCTGTAATAATATATTCTTTTAAATAACGCTGTATTAGCTTAAAAGTCTGATTATCCATGTTTTATACCTATTATTTTTAAATTAATAAAGTGATACAGTATGAAAAATTTGTTTAAACTTGCTGTTTAAATAATTTGGAAGCACGTAATCTCAACATAAACATAGTTGCTCCTATAAATAATGCACCAATTATTAAGTTTTCTAAACTAAAACTTTTACCGCTATAAATTACCAACGTTGTTTCTAATACAAGGGAAGGTAATAAAATTACAATTAATAGTAATAATTTATTTAAAATTAATCTTTTTTTTACCAAAATACTTAGAAAACCTAAATACAATCCTAAAGGTATAAAAGTTAGTCCGTAGTAAATTATTTTTTGTTCTCTTGGAATAAGTTCTAGTAAATTAAAATAGTAATAATTTTGTAATTTATCTACGTAAACTTGCATTGTTGCTTTAGAATAAGTAATAATTATATTATGAATATTTGTATCCGCAAAAATATTAGGAACGTTTAGTTCTATATGAGCAGCGTTTTCTCCAGTAATTGATGTTCGTATCCGCAAATTTAAATTAGTATTTTGCTGTCCTAAAGTAAAATTGCGGTTTAAGGTACTTCTTGAAAGTGAAATTATACGTGCAGGTCCAATTTGATTTGTATCAGCAGTAGCAACAGTAGTTAATATTGTAAATTCAGATGCTTCACGTATCCTTTTATTTAACAAAGCCGGAGGAATTCTTGTTTTTAACCAATAGCTAGGACTTAAAATAACTCCTTTTTCATCTTTTTCATCTTTAATATCGCTAATATTTGATGAATTTTTCTGCGGTAATAGTTCAGGCATTTGACCAGTGAGATCTTGATAACCTTTTTGATCAGTCAAGTTATAATCAGCTAACAAAGATTGTTTAGTATTATCTAAAATACTTTTAGTGTCTAATACCTGTGAAATATCGCTTCTAGAAAATACTCTATCAGCTAGTTGAATTTTTGAGATATATCCATACCAAGGTCTATCGCCTGTATTTTCATTACCAAGCATTAGCGGATGATTTAGGCTCCAATTATTTAGAGTAGTTGTACTTTGCCATAATATCGAAATTAAAAACGAAATAAATAAATATCCAATGAAAAATAACTTTATTTGTTTGAGAGAATTACCAAATTTACCATTCTCTATATATTCTAATATATATATGAAGCTTTTTGAATGCCACAAATGAAAGCAAACTATACCAATAATCCCACCAATCGTATTGTTTATAATATCAGCAGGTGTTGGTGTTCTAGAAGATAAAAATATTTGTAAAGTTTCAACTAGCAATGATAACCCAGTACTAATAAATGCTACTATTAATAGTTTGAGAAAAAATTTGATACTTTTTCTTTGCAAAACAGCAGTAAAACTAAAGCCTAAAGGTATAAACAATAAGATATTGTTCACAAAATCTACAAAAGAACTACTGTTGTCGAAACTAGCAATAATATATTGTAGAGAAAAAGTATCAGGAAAAGAAAAATTAAAGGGATAAAGTGTAGCTATTAATACTGCTGAAACGCTGAGAATTACCAAAGTAAAATTTTTCATAAGTATTAATTAGTTGTATGTTACATAGGTAAGTAGCCAAATTTGACACATCCGATTAATTGTCCTGCGCGCCAAGCTAATGTAAGCATCCATTTGGCGATTGCGTCTTGATCACGGACTTTAAAAGATATTACTTCTAGCATGAACTCAAGCGGCGCCTTAATAAAGCTTTTCCATGACATAAGCATTTTGGGTATACCGTAATTTTTATGTTTTTTATACAGCAATGCTTCGTATACACCTACACCCCATGCACGCTGGCAAACCATCTTGAAGTTTTTTCGCAGTCTGTAATTAACTACAGCTTCCGATACTTGATGTATCTTAATACCTTGTTCTTGAATACACCAAGAATAGTCAATATCTTCAATCATTGCAAAAGTTTCGTCAAATCCACCAATCGCTTGATGAACTGCACGCTTAACACCGATATTACAGCTAATCGCAAAGGGTAAATACGGGTTTTCAATAATACAAAAACCGTCTGATGAGCCATGATTTGCAATTACCCAAGGCTCATTTAATTTATCGTATAAACTACGACCAGTAACAAAATCATATGTAGCCAATGCTTCACCCATTGCTGCAACCCAGAATGGCGCCACTTCGTCGTCCGCATCGCAAAATGCCAGTGCCTCAGCATAAGCAACACTGGCGCCTACGTTACGAGCATACGCAGCACCTTTTTTAGCAGACGCATCAACTATTCGCAAAGAAGGTATTTTCTGTTTGAATAATTCAGCAATCGCAACACTATTATCTGTTGACCCGTTGTCAGCAACTATGACTTCCCAAGGTTGTGACCATTTCTGATTTGCAAGTGCTTCGAGTTGGATAGCGATTGTACTTGCTGCATTGTAGCAGGGAATAATTACACTTAATTTCATAATTGCAAAGTATTAGTGATGTTTTACATTAATTAATATCGTCTGCCATTGGAAAGTTGTAAATCTCTCCAAAGCTAATACGCCTAAACTAAGCAAGCAGCAAAATAAAATTACTGCGTAATAAGCTGGTATAATTCTTCTAGCTCTACGTTTCAAATAATCTAAAAGAGTCCCAGGAATATAACCTGCCTGAGACCTTGCCACTGGTAGCATTAAGCAGTATCCAGAAAGAACAATAAAAACTACAACGCAAAAAGAACCATATCTTACAAACTTTGTTGGTATAGTTATCCACTGAGGTAAATTTTCTCCTTGATATAACCACAAGTGAGTAAGTAGCACATAAAAAGCAGCGATACCACGCATTCCATCTAAAAAATGAAGATGAAATTTTCGTTCATCAGAAATTTTTGCCTGAATAGAATTTTCAGTCATAATTTACACTCCTAAAAAAACAATGAAGACGCAACCGAGATGATTCTTCTATAGGCTTATTCATTGATTTATTCTCGAACTAAATTGGTAGCTAGTACTCCAGGTTGTAAAGCTTGTTCTCCATTTGCTCGTCTATTTTTGATAACTCTTGCTGGTATACCGACTGCAACTGAATATGGAGGAATATCCTTAGTAACAACTGAACCGGCGCCGATGACACTTCCCTTCCCGATAGTGACTCCATCTAAAACAGTTACTCCATGTCCAAGCCAACAATCGTCTTCAATGACAATTCCTTTGCGAGTAACACCTTGCAATGCAATATCTATGGTTAGGTCTGAGAAAATATGATTGTTTGCATATATACCTGACTTTGCGGCAATCATGCAAGATTTACCAATTCTGATGTTTCCTGGTCCAGCGATAGAGACATAAGGACCGAGAAGTACATCATTATCAATAACAATCTGAGTATCATTTAATGCCTGAAAATTTACACCTTGCTGAATTTCGACTTCTGAACCGAAAGAAATACGATTGTTCTCGTGTCCAGATGCATCGATATGTGTTCCCCTGTGTATACGAACAAAATTTCCTATATCTATATTTTGTGTTCCAATAAATTCAACACCGTCTTGAATGTAAACTTTTTGACCAATCTTAGCGAAAATTAAGCGATATATTGAGGTTCTAAGGTTTGAGCCAATAATTCGTAATGGAACACTCATCAGTAAAGTTGTTACTATAATCTCTACATAATGCTGCAATTTTGTTTTGAAGTTATTTTTCAAATTCTTGTGTAAATTATTCATGGTAGATTACTTTATTAAAATGTATTTAACTGGTTAATATTTTTGTCTGCTTTTAATTACTCTTGCTGGTATACCTTCTGCATTGGAATAAGGTGGTATATTGTCGGTAACGACTGAGTTGGGGCTAATAACACAACCTTTACCAATAGTAACTCCGTTTATAACAGTTACTCCATGTCCAAGCCAACATTCGTCTTCTATCACAATTCCTTTTTTAATTCCAGAATCAAAGTTAGTATTAATGTCCTTAAAAACATGATTCATCGCAAATATCCCTGAATTATCTCCAATAAAACAATTTTTACCTATTTTGATATTTTCTAGTCCAATTATATAAACATCATCATCAATTAATGTATGTTCACCAATATAAATTTTAGTAGATGGGAGTGCCTTAATCGTAACTCTTTTTTTCAAGATAACCCCATCTTTTATTAAAATATGGCTATTTACATCTCTAGCATCAATACAAACTCCCTCAAGAATATGTACTAATTGACTAATTTCAATACATTTAGCACCAAAAAATTTGGCGCCTTCTTGAATAAAAACATGGTTATCGATTCGTTTAAAAATACTCTTGTAAATAAAATTACGAAGCTCTAAACCTAAACAAGCGACTGGAACGTTACCAAAACAAGTAATTAAAACTAATTCTTTCAATCTTTCAATAACTGTTTGATTTTGATACATCATAAAATACCTAGTGACCAATTGTTGAATAGAACAGATTTTAATGCAATTCCTCTTGCGTGGTTAAAGCAATATTAAAGACTTTCTGGACAAGAACCAAATTGTTCTATTAACTTATCAATTTGTTGCTGATTTGAATTTTTCCAAACTTCGCTAACATGTTGTTGCATCCAAACAGAGTTGATTGTGACATTCTCGTGATACCTACAAGTTAATACTCTGTCATGAGGTGCTTCAATTTTTTTAAGTTGAGCAGAAAATTCTCGCTTTTTACTGCCTTGCTCCCATCCTCTAGGAGTTAAATGCCACTCAGTCCACTCGCTTAAATTGCTAGATTTCGGATAGTAAACGTTCATATGTTTTTCTTCACTACAAAATGTTGACAGTTCCATTATTCAAAAGCTTATATATCATTAAAAAAGTACAAGAATAATTTCTTAAGATATAAGCTTAGACATGCTAAACTTTAAAGCTTATTTGCAAATATATCACTATGATTGTTCTTGTGATTTAACTTATTTTTACTACTTTTGCCAAATCTGAATAAAGTTCAAAATTACCACACTAGTATCAGATACTTATATAAAATAATTAGTATCTATACGTATATATTTTGAAGTAAACTAATTGCGTAGTAGTTACAAAATCATTCACAAGCTTACTGAACTTAGTTATTAAGTTAGTTACACAAAGGAAAATACTGATTTTATTTTTACAACTTGATAACGAAACAACCATCCATTAATACTTAATAGTACTAATGTTAATACTAGTTACTCGTGTGGTTTTAGCGAAAAACAAACTTACACAAAAGTGTCCTCAGTAACATTGAAAGCTGTATATTTGAATAGAAGTATGTCAATTAGACCCATTTGACAACATTCTTTAATTACAACTCACTTCCAAGTGCTAACTTCCTTAATTATTTAAGTCAAATATTCAAAGTAGCACTACTAGTCACAAAAGCTACATTTGAATGATGATTTGATTACGTGTGTTGAAATTACTAAGGTGGAGTCTCGCCTACTTCAGCCAGTTCGTTGAAGTTTACCATCGGCGCAAATATGTAAGCACTCCCCCGATTTCGGTGGCGCCTTTGCTGTATGTAGTTTTCAGAGGGTGTTAGTGTAATCATAGCAATCACGGTGGGTCAGACCTTTGAGCTACCTTTTTGCCCTTAATCTGAAGAGTTTACATTTATTCCTGTGATTAACACTAACACAGACTTTTTAAAGTAAGTGTAAATTATACGAAATATTTATAAAGCTTGTATGAAATTATAATATATCAATTATGGCAATTTTTGATTTTCCTGTTTAATGCCATCTGCTGCAACTTGCCAAATTACGCGAAAAGACTGGAATGATTCCTGTGAAATTCGTTCCTCGACCAAAGCATTGACTGCGCGCTTGAAGATAGCATTTAAATCTCGGCGAATTTCTAATATTTCAGATTCTAAGAACTTGGTTGTGTCAGATAACTGTAAAGCTTGTTGTTTAACGACGGGTATCTTTACTTTTTGTAAAACGTCATCTAAATCTTGATGATTAAGCTTATTTTTTTCAGTTTTTCGTAATTCATCAGCGGAGGAAACTCTCAAAAGTCTCTGCCAAATATTTATCGGTTCATTCTGCCAACTAGCTACAATGTGTGTTGCTTTATGAGGAACATCATTCAAAACTTCCTCAGACACATTTACAGAAAGCTTTTCAATTGCGTTGATAACTTTCCGCAAGGTTTTACCGAAAGATATCAAAGACTCGTTTGATATCAAATTTTTCTGGCAAGCAAGTTCAGCAACTCTTTTTTCAACTAGAATTTTGGCAGTTTTATCTGTTATCGTGTCTTGAAAAAATTTTAACTCTTGACTGTTGTTTGATTGTTCTGCATTTAAATATCCGACCACTGCCTGAATACAGTCTTCTGCATCCATTAAAGAGTTAATTTCTCTAATATAATCGTCTGCTTTATTTTTACGTATTTGCTCAAATCGTTGTGTTAGCCATAAAAATCCAGACAGCCCAATTGATGCTAAAGTAATTATAAAACCTAAGCTTTCTGAATATCTCTCTAGCCAAGAAGGTTTTTCTCGGTCATAATATGCTTGGGCGCCTGTATGAATAGGTAGACCAATTCCAGATTTCATACTATCTGGAGGACTCATATTAGCTAACAGCGGCATTTCTTTGATAAATTCTTGCCGATAGTCATAAAGAATCTGAGTAATTGCACGAATTTTTCCTTTATCAGCATTCTTGTGTGCTAATAACAATCTTGGAGTGCTAACTGTTGTTAATTTTTGCTTATTATCAATACCACTACTGGGAATTGGATTACCACCACCTCGATAGGCGCCTTCGGGAATTTCTGCTTGTTGCAAATAAGGGTTTTTAATTGTCATTGCGGCAGCTTGGTCAATTGGTATTAAACGACCGCATTGTGTAAGAAGTTCTCGTATATTATCATTATCTATGGCGCGGACATAAAATACTGCATCAATTTGTTTCTGATTACAAAGAGCATTTTTTACATCTTCAATTTTATTTCCAACTTCCACTAATTTTACTAGTTGTTGCTTTCCTATTACTAAACCATAATATTGCATCAAAAAGGCAAACGACTCGATTTGACCACCTTCTCGCGGTGGCATTTCAACCTTTTGCTCTTTAGCTAAATCTGAGACACTTTTAATATCAGAATCATCTCTAACAACTAGTTGATACATATCTGGGAATAACAAAGACACAATTTGAGTATCATTTAGCTGCTTTTGAGGAGATGGATTCCAAACGGGAGCATTAATAGGCGCCAAGCTAGGCAAATTTTTCATAATTAGAATATCAGCTTGTGCTGTCGCCAAGTCAGCTTGCTTATTCTCCAACTGTTCTAAGTTTTCTTGTGTTCCGTCAGTCTCAACCAAAGTTATACAAATTTTATTATTAGAGTATAAAGGTAAAAACTTTCTCATCAACAGAGCAAAGTTATGAGCATCTCCTCCTGAACGTCCAGCCGCAATTCTCAAACACTTAGGTTCATTCCAATACCAACCTACACCTAAAATAATAATCAGCCCAATACCGAACCACATGACGCGCTGTACAGGAAGTTTCATTAGTTCTCCTGTTAAAACCTGGTTTCTATGCATTCATTGTCGCAGACAAATCGTTGTTTTTATTATATGATATCAATGAAGAAATCAGGCTTCTATTAAGTTTAAGCTTTGGTTAATGAATTACGTAGTATGAGTTAAAAACTGAATAATTAAATTTTAAACTTCATGCCAAACAAGAAGCGCATTAAATTAAAACGTTTCATTGATTCATAAAAAATCAGAATGATCAAAAATGAAGTACAAGTAATAAGCATAAACTTAAATATTATATTTATATCCCATTGAACCGCGTAAAAACCAATAGGGATAATAAAATTCATATGAACTATATAAATTGGATAAGACGCTTCATTAAAATAAACAATAAATGGATTACTCCAATTTAGGTATTGTCTGGCGAAATTTAATAAAACAATTAACCAACAAAAACTATTTAAGCTCAAAAGCAGTTGAATTAACACATTTAGAAAAGTAAATTTATAAATCAAGTGAAACTCACTAATATCCAAAAATGATAAAAATATCGTTAATATCAAAACCAAACTCAATGCAATTGTATTATTTCTCTCAATTATGATTTCAATCTGCTGATTAAATATAAATAAATAGCCGAGTATGAAAAATAGAAAATAGTAAATAGGATTGTAATATACTAAGCAAGTCATCCTTGCCAAAGTCAATGGGATTACATATAAAAAGATTATGACTTTAGGCTGGTGTGATAAAGATGTTATGGCTTTTATCAAATTCTGACCGTTGCTTGTCTTTAAATAGTCAAAGAAAGGTATAAGAATAAAAGAAAAGCCAATCAGATACAGAATAAACCATAAGTGTCCAGGTGTAAATGTACCTGTAAAACCATTAATATGTTTATAATCAATCTTGAAAAAAAGTGGGTAGTACTGCAAAAATGATATCTTGACATTCTGATGATGATTAAGGAATGTAAAATAACCAATAGGTGGCAGTAATACAAAAAGACCGAAGATACACGGAATTAATAGACGCTTTAACCGTTCTAAACAATATTCTTGCTTACTTCTACTATCTAAAGAATACTTTGCCGCGGCGCCTGCAATAAAAAAGAATAGTGGCATAAACCACTGATTAACAAATCTGATAAAAAACTCAAAGCCGGGATGAGTAGTACTATTTTCAAGATAATAAGAATATATAACATGAGGTTTAAAAATAAGCGCGCTATGGTAAGGAATCAGTAGTAAAGTTGCTACAATTCTTAGCCAGTCTAAATAGTAGCGTCTTTCCTTGCCTTGTTTGAGCGTAGACACAATTTTTCCCTGCTGCAACAATATATAAACAATATATATGTATATATGTTACTTCATCTTGTGGAATGGGCATCCTTGCCCGTTCCAAGCATAGGGCGTTTGCATTGACACCCAACCCACAAGAAAAATTTGGACATTTTTTTATTTGGAAGTCGCTAAGAACATTAGAGAAGCCCACAGAATAATTGATCCAATGTTGTCATGCGCTCGTGTAGCGTAAGCGTAACGAAGCATCTTAAAGCAGAACTTGTGTACTTAAAGAGATTCTTCACTTCGTTCAGAATGACATTGGGCATTTTTTTTCGTGGAGTTCTCTTAAATTTCCTAATGCGTGATGTCAGCTCAAGCTACGCCATGAATCGGGAGCATCGGGAGCTTAGGTATTTGATTGTAAACTTCTGGATTTTCTGCAAGAGCTTGACGTAAATCATACTGTGTTTGTAAATTCAACCAAAACTGAGCGCTGTTACCAAAGTAGGAAGATAGACGCAAAGCTGTATCTGCTGTAATACTGCGCTTTCCTGCTAAAATTTCGCTAATCCTTGTCTGAGCTACACCTATATCTTTACTTAATTTATAGGGTGTGATGTTCATCGGTTCCAAGAATTCAAGTTGCAGTATTTCACCAGGATGAATGTTTGGTAGACGGTTGTTGTTCATATTTTTTTACTTAATGATAATCGACTATTTCTACTTCCGAAGCATTGTTTTCGTCTGTCCAAACAAAACAGATTCGCCACTACGTTACTATCGTCAAGCGTTAGTATACACTGAAGTGCGACATTTGAATAAATTATTGCTGCACAGGCAGGATGCCTGTGCCACAAGATACAAGAGGTTAATTTTTACTTTGGTAGCTGGCAAATTCCATTGTGAAGGTTGCCATACCGGAGGTGATTGACCTGAGTGCGGTTGAGTAGCCAAACATTTTGAAGAGTGGAACTTCTGCTTGAATGATTGAGTAGCCTTGCATTGTTTGTGACCCTAATAGCAAACCTTTTCGTGATGATAAGTCACCTTGTACTCTTCCTACATATTCGTTGGGTGTTTCTACCTCAACATGCATGATAGGTTCGAGTAAGTGGGGGTTTGCTTGGGTAAATGCTGTTTCAAATGCTTGTTTTGCTGCCATTCGGAATGCAAACTCGTTTGAGTCTACTTGGTGATATGAACCACCGTCAAGCACTACTTTGGCGCCAACTACTGGATAACCATCTATTTTTCCAGCTTGCATAGCTTCGATGAAACCTTTTTCGCAAGCTGTAATATATGTACTAGGAATGGCGCCTCCAACTACACGATTAATAAATACGAATGGTTCATCGCACGGTTCAATCCAACCACTAACGTGAGCATATTGACCTGGACCACCTGATTGTTTCTTTAATCGATAGTCAAAAGCAACTTTTTTGGCAATAGTTTCGCGATAAGCAACGGCAGGTTTACCAACATACATTTCAGCATTATACTCGCGCTTAATACGCTCAATATAAATTTCTAAGTGCAATTCACCCATTCCTGATATCAAAGTTTCTCCTGTTTCTGCATCAACACTGACGCGGAAAGTCGGGTCTTCTTTTTGGAAACGGTTGAGTGCTTTAGATAATTTATCGCTGTCTTCTTGTTTCTTGGGTACTACCGAAAGCGAAATTACAGGTTCTGGAACGAACATTGCTTCTAAAGAAACAGGCGTCTCCCCGGTATAGAAAGTATCACCGCTTGCACAATCAACTCCTAAAAGTGCAACAATATCTCCAGCTACAGCAATTTTCACTTCCTCGCGTTTGTTAGCGTGCATTCGTAGTAATCTACCAATTTGCACCCGCTCTTTTGTACGAGCGTTGTATACTATATCACCAGGCTTCAAGGCACCAGAATAAATACGTGTGTAAGTTAATTGCCCAAAAGATTCTAGTGTCAGCTTAAATGCTAACGCCACTAAAGGCGCCTCAACTTCAGCATACACACTAATGTTGTCAGATGTCTTTACTACCTCACGCTCAACAGGAGACGGAAGATAGTGCGCGACAGCATCAAGCAAGTTTTGCACACCTTTATTCTTAAACGCAGAACCAAGTAGTACAGGAACTAATTCAAGATTCTTAGTAGCATTACCAATAGTCTCCCAAATCAATTCGTTGTCAACATCTTCACCTGCTAATAACTTTTCAGTCATTGGTTCAGAAAACAGCGACAATGCATCAAGCATTTTCTCACGCGCTTCTAACGCTTCGTGTATAAGTGATTCAGGAATTTCTGTTTTCACCCAGTTTTCACCAGCTTCACCGGAGTAGAAATTTGCAGTCATCTCTACAAGGTCAATAACTCCCTGGAATTCGTTTTCTTTACCAATTGGATATTGAACGAGTAACGGATTTAGTTGTAATTTATCGCGTATCGCTTGCACCACTGTAAACGGATTGGCGCCCGTTCTATCCATCTTGTTAATAAACGCAATTCTCGGTACACGATAGCGCTTCATTTGCCTATCTACCGTTATTGACTGCGACTGCACCCCCGCAACCGCACATAACACCATCACTGCACCATCTAATACACGCAGCGCACGCTCAACTTCGATAGTAAAATCAACGTGTCCAGGTGTATCTATCAGATTAATTTGGGTATCGTGCCACATACAAGTAGTTGCAGCAGATGTAATTGTGATACCGTGCGCTTTTTCTTCTGGCATGTAATCCATAGTGGCGCCTTTTCCACCACCACGCACTTCTTCAATAGCGTGAATTCTACCCGTGTAATAAAGAATCCGCTCGCTAATTGTTGTTTTGCCAGAATCGATATGTGCAGAAATACCAATGTTACGGACACGGGTTCGGGGAATCATAACAACTTGACCTTATTTTTTAATTTTCTGAATTGTTGACAATCTTGTAGAACTATCTTGTGGAACAGGTATAGAAAGCCTGTTTCTTCAGCATAATCTTCATGACGGGCAAGGATGCCCATCCCACAAGAGGGTGCTATTAAATTGGGGTAATAGCTATATAGAGAGGGGATGTAATTCTTACATGTGGACGGGCATTGTGCCTCACAATCATCCTGTTCTTCAGGTACTCTCTATTTAATTTTTATGCCCGCGTACTAAACTCATGACTTTTGGACTCCTCGTAGAGCTATGCGAATGCCTCTGCGTGAGCAGTTATTTTGATTATATGCTACAAATCATAATACAGCAAGGGGTATTTTGGCAAGGGCGCCTCTACATAACAGCATGTTTCCAAAATTGGTAGCTGCGTGGGTCGATACTACCTCTCTCAACATTATAGATTTGCTCCAAACATCTAAAAAACGCTTGGGCATATTGTTCTAACCCTAACAACTTCAAACTTTTCAAAATTCTAGTGATTCGCAAATGGTTATGGTCTCCCCACTGTAACCACTCTTGTTTGCGTACTTCAAATGTATCTGATAATTTAATTTCTATATTATTATCATTCTCAAGGCATTGTAAGCCATAAAAACCGAGCATGGTTTTAAACGAAGTGAGTAATTGCTTCTTGAGTTTATCACTTGCTCGAAACTGCTCAATATCTAACTGTGTTAAAATTGGGGCCTTACTATTAAAGTTACTAGCATCGGTCAAGGGAAATAACCATTGAATATAATCATGGACATATTCGAGTTCCGAGTAGTCCCAAGACCAGATTTGCTCTATTTTACGTCCTTCTGAGTCAGGAACGGCGCCTAAGTAAAAGTCCACTATCTTTGAGTTCATTGTTTAATCCTTTTGTGCTACCTCAAGTTTTTTCTGTCCTTTTGTTTTGATATCTTGGGCTAGTTCTTCTGAATAATTATGTCCACGCTCTAACTGTCCTTTTTTAGCGGCTGACAAAGTTCTCTTATCTAACCCTGTTTTCTCCTTTGCTTTTTGAATATATAAATTTTTGTCTTCTGTCCAGTAACGAGAATACTCATGTTGTAGGGGCAGGTTTACGAACATTGTCGTTATATAACGATATTTTTATATAAACTTGCCTTGGAGGTATTTTTGTTGTAACGATAATAAATATTTTCATTTTCCATATTAATAGAATTGCGCCATTAATATGGGTATTTTCAATTCCATGCGGGTATGAACGAAGCGAAATAATACTTAATCTCCACGTATTTAATAATACTTCAAATTCTTTAGAAATCAAAATATAAACATTGTCCTAAAACGAACTAGATGCTCTACACTCAAGAACATCAGAACTACGCATTGATTTATGACTGATGACACACAGCGTGCAGACTACGATAGTCCGTGGAAAATTATCTTAGAAGAATACTTTCAGCAAGCAATGGAGTTTTTCTTTCCTAAAACTGCTGCGCTTATTGACTGGAGTGTACCATATACATTTATGGATAAAGAATTTCAGGCAATATCGTATGATGCTGTACAAAGTAGGAGATATGCCGACAAGCTAGTTAAAGTTCGCTATCTTTCTGGTGAAGAAAAGTGGTTATTAATACATATAGAAATCCAAGGAGAGCCAGAAGACGAGTTTCCGCTTCGGATGTTCACCTATAACTTCCGAATTCTTGACCGTTATAAAATATCAGCAATTAGCGTAGCTGTTCTATGCGATTCTAACAAAAATTGGCATCCAAATACTTACTCTTCGATTTCCGAAGACACAACTCTGTATTTTAAATTCGGTTCTGTAAAGCTACTCAAATATAAGAATCGTATTAAACAATTGCAAGCAAGCAATAACGTGTTTGCCATTGTAGTACTTGCTCATCTCAGGACGCAGCAAACATTAAAAAACCCTAGCAAGCGAAAGGAATGGAAATTTAGTTTAATTCGCAGGCTTTATGAGCAAGGATTTGGTGAGCAAGAGATTCGTAACCTGTATAAATTCATAGATTGGGCTATGATTTTACCAGAAGGGTTAGAAAACGAGTTTTGGGAAGATTTTCACAAATTAGAACAGGAGCGTAAAATGACTTATATTACTTCTTTTGAGCGTATTGGCCAACTTAACCATGCAAAGTCGTCTGTTCTACGACAGCTAACTAAGCTCCTAGGGGAAGTGTCAGAAAAAAATAGCACTACTATCGAATCTCTGACGCTTGAAAAGCTTGATGCATTAAGCGAAGCCTTATTAGATTTTAGCTCTACCGACGATTTATTACACTGGTTGCAGGAAAATCAGTAACCCTGGATGGTGCCGTGTCCAGCCTAAAAATCATGGCACCTTGACCCTATAACCAAGGCACCTGCACTCATTACTTACTATATATGTTATTTGACGATTGTTTATTGATACTCATGTTTTAGGGGGCGGGTTTACGAAGATTGTCGTTATATAACAATATTGTTATATAAGCCGCCCTGCGGTATTTTTGATGTAACGTTTACACTTTGCTCTGTAAGATGGCGCCTTTAAATGATTATAGGATAGTTATTTTGTCTCTACATTATATGTTTTATTGCTGAAGAAGCTGCTGCTCTAACTATTTGGTTTGCATCTGAAGTTAGTTCATTTAGGATGTGTTTGGGGGTGTTGGGGTTTTGAGCTATAGCATATCTTTCTAACCAGGACTCGGAACGATAATTTTTGATTAATGCTTGTTGTGGCGCCTAATTTGAATAAAACATCTGTAGGAGTATTTGGGTTTGCCGCTACTCTCTCACATACAGCTTTGCTAGATACTGCTAACTCGCGTAATAGCTCTGGTGGTGCCGCATTATTTTCTGCCACTCGGAGCATTAATCTTTTACTCGTATAAGCTAGTTCGCGCAGTTGCTCTGGTGATGTGTCTTGTGATGCTGCTTGTTGTTTTTGCTGTAATAATATAGATGCTTTAGATGGATTGGGCATACATTGCTGTGTGTCTTGTGGAACAGGCATAGAAAGCCTGTCCTATAACTACATAAATTGTAATTCAACCCGCCCCTACAGGTTTGTCGTATACGCGCTGTATCCGTATGCCATTGGTTCGCGCATTGATTCTACGGGTTTGATGCTCCGGTTGATGGATTGGGCAAATGGTATTTTTATGCCTTTGATGGTTTCTGGTACGATGGAATATTCGTTAGTTGGTTCTACGCTGTATTGGGGGGATTTGGCTTTCATTCCTGCTTCTACTAGCATTTCGTCTATTTCGGCTGCGGTAAATTGTCTCAAATAAATTTCGTTTTTACCTGCTGGGTTTAATCGACGTATCCAGTTGTGGATGATGTGGGAAGGACAAACTTTATTGTGGAATGAGTGGTTGAATATAAATGTTCCACCTGGTTTGAGTACGCGCGCCATTTCTGCCATCAGTTTCCGCAGTTGCGCTTCGGGGATGTGCATGAATACACAGTTGGAAATTAGTAAATCTATTGAGTTATCTTCTAACGGTAGTATTTCGGCTGAGTTACAAATCACGTTAAATTCGGCACCTGGAAAGAAATTATACTCTTGCTTACACTTGAGTAGGCGCCGTAATAAAGGTTCAGATATATCTAGACCGTAATATTTTGAAGTGCGAAGATTTTTATCTAACGAGAGAAATAAAGGAATGCGTCCATAGCCGCAGCCAATCTCTAATATACTGTCAACAGTCTTGTTTTTAGGAAACTTGCTCCAAACACCCGAAGGTGTCCCAGTTAAAAGCTTATAATCTTTTTTGATAGCGGCGCCAGCTTCAGCTTGTTCGATTTTTTGCGAACCATAGTACGTTTTACCGATTTCATCCCACAATTGCTTGTGTCCCGTACTATTTAAATTTTCATAATCTTTAGGCAAGTAAACACCATCCCGAAGCTGATACTCATTCAGGTTGGGTTTTACGCTCATCGCTTGACTCATAAAAGTAATTGCTCTTGAGTATTATATGTTTTCGGTTATACGCGCAATCTATAGTGAACCGCAATTGTTAGATTTGCGGGTATATAAAGACATTCCCCTTTATTTTATAAGTATTTTTCCCGAAAAATCTCGAAAATCCCCGTTGTAAGGACTCGTTGTAACGGCTTCAGTCCTTAACACCTAGGCGCCACACAAAAAAGTTTGATGACAAAAGTTATTATTTATCGTGTCATACACCCAAAAATGCCTTCTAGCTTGATTCATTCTCAAAAATCAACTAGTTAACTTTATATATTTTTATATTGTCAATCAAATTTAGTAATGATGTACAACTAATAACCTACATTCCGCACTTCAAGTATTAGTATTTACTTGCAATAAACGAATTGAGTTCCCCAACCCCCCTTAACAAGGGAGGCTAAGAATAATACTCATCTTCTTCTGTAAAAAGAGTTAAAAATTTCCTCTTATTCCCCCCTCCTGCGCGCTAGGGAGGATTATCATGACAAATTATTGCATTAACTCTCTTTAAAACAACACTAGAATTACACAAAGATAAAACGTATTAAAACTTAGGTAATAATCACTTATTGAAGCAATTTCGCATTTGCTAAAAAGGAAACAATCCTTATCTGACAAAGATTTCAGCCTATCGCCATAGCGCCTTTACAAGCTATTGCGAACAGTAAAAGATTATTGCTAATGTTATCTAAGGAACTCAACTCATACCTTATAAATTTAAATTTAAATTTTATTTACTCTCCATATCTCGCGCATAAGGCTAGTGACGATTATGTACACCATCACATCAGTTCCAATACAAAAAGTTGTGCCGCACATACCAAGCACGACTTTCAAAGTAAACTATCAAATAGTCCATGCAATTCCAGGACGAATTAGATTTCGTGTTCCACTACTTGCTTTAGACAAAAATTATGCTTTGCGTTTGGAAAATTTGTTGAATAACGAAACTCATATAACCAAAGTTCGGATTAATCGTAATGCAGGTTCAATAGCTATTCATTACCGACCAACACAAAATAATCTAATACCCTCACTACCGCAACTAATTCAAGATGCAACTTGCTCTGGAGCAATAGAACACCATCATCATGAACATCATCACCATCATGGTGAGGATGGATTTAAAGTTCCTGCTTTTGCGACATTGATGGCACTGTTAAAATTAGCATTTCCAATTCCAACAGCTTTGGTTGCCTCAACGGTAGCAGTTGCTGCATTGCCTGTTTTCAAACGCGCGATGGCAAGTATTACACATCAGCGCAAATTAAATATAGATTGTTTAGATTTTCTGGCAATCGTTTTGACTTCATTTCAAGGTAACTTACTGGCGCCAGCTTTACTAATGACGTTACACGAAGTTGGAGATACAATTCGTGAACGTACTGCTAAAGTTTCAGATGAAGGTACATCTGACTTATTAGAGTCATTGGGTAGTTTTGCTTGGGTAGAAGTTAATGGCGAAAAATTGCGCGTTCTTGCTACTTCCGTTCAACCAGGAGATAAAGTAGTTGTTTACCCAGGTGAACAGATACCTGTTGATGGAAAAATATTGTCTGGTGAGGCATTAATTGACCAACAAAAACTTACAGGTGAATCAATGCCTGTTGTACGTTCAGTGGGCGAATATGTATATGCTTCAACTTTAGTACGTGAAGGTACAATCTCGATTAATGCTGAACGAGTAGGAAGTGATACTCGCGCAGGCGCCAGTATTCGATTGATACAACAGGCGCCTGTATATGATACACGCATGGTAAATCATGCCGCCCAAATCGCTGATAAAACGATTGTTCCAGCATTAATATTTGCAGGCATAGTATTTGCTGCTACCCATAACCCAGTACGTGCAGCCTCAATATTAACGCTCGATTTTATGACGGGCATTCGTGTATCCTTACCAACATGTTATTTAGCTGCTCTCAAACACGCAACTCGACATGGTGTACTAATTCGTAGCGGTCGGGCATTAGAAAAATTAGCACAAGTAGATACGTTAGTCTTTGACAAAACAGGAACACTAACACAAGGTGATATTGAAGTTATTGGAATAGAAACAGTACCAAACGGAATATCACCTCAAAGATTATTAGAACTAGCAGCAGCAGCAGAACAGCGATTAACACATCCAGTCGCTCAAGCTATAATGCGTTACGCGACGCAACAAGACGTGCGAATATTACCGCGCGGTAAATGGAACTACGAAATTGGTTTGGGGGTTGAAGCATTAATAGAAAGTTCACATGTTTTAGTTGGAAGCGCACGATGGATGGAACGCAATAATATTAATGTTTGTGTGAATTCAAGCTCTATATATGATTCACGAATGTATGTAGCAGTAAACGGAGAATTCCAAGGAGCAATTGTATACACCGACCCATTACGCTTAGAAAGTTCACAAGTCATTCGTAAACTACAAGATAAATACGGCATGTCAGTTCACCTGCTTACAGGAGACAATAAACATCGAGCAATTGCCGTAGCCTCAAACCTAGGGATACCATTACAAAACGTGTACGCGGAAGCATTCCCCGAACAAAAAGCCGAAATTATTCGTAACCTACATTCGCAAGGAAAAACAGTAGCATTTACAGGAGACGGAATAAACGACTCTGCCGCACTAGCATATGCAGATGTATCAATATCTTTTGGTAACGCTTCTCAAGTCGCGCGTGAAACTGCTGATGTAGTGCTAATGGACAACAACCTAGAAAATCTACTTGAAGCTATCGCCATTGCCCAAGAAACAAAACAAGTAATCAACCAAAACATAGGTTTAGCTGTAATTCCTAATTTAGCTGCATTAGGACTTGCCGCTACAGTTGGTATACATCCTTTAGCTGCGACCACAGTCCATAATGGTTCAGCAATAGCCGCAGGTTTAAACGGTTTACGTCCCTTGATGCACCAAGACCCAGCAGTGGTAATGTAATATAGATGAACCGTGAACAATCAAAAGCTACTATGTCAATTGCGTCACATCATAAAAAAGTAGTCGTAGTCGGCGCCGGTTGGGCTGGGTTAGGCGCCACGTATCATCTTGCCAAACAAGGGTATGATGTGACGCTGTTAGAAGCAGGTGCCTATCCAGGTGGGTTAGTAGCAGGTTGGAAAACTCCGGGTGGACGTTCAGTAGAAGCAGGTATTCACGGGTTTTGGTATCCTTACCGCAATATATTCTCGCTCACCAACGAATTAGAAATAAACCCTTTTACTCATTGGACACGTTCATCGCAATATTCCCCCAACGGTTTAGAAGTTGAATCTCCAATATTTCAAGATTTACCCAGACTGCCAACTCCCCTAGGCACATTCGTTTATACCCAGTTTAAACGCTTACCATTCATCGACCGCATCAGCGCTTTACCTTTATTGTATGCTGTCGTTGATTTTGATAACTCCGATGAAGCTTGGCGCCGTTACGACTCAGTAACAGCACGCGAACTGTTCAAGCAATTTGGTGTTTCTGCGCGTTTATACCGCGAATCATTTGAACCAATGTTATTAGTAGGACTATTTGCACCAGGAGAACAATGTTCTGCTGCTGCAACGTTGGGAATGTTATATTATTTCATTCTTGCTCATCAACCTGATTTTGATGTTGTTTGGTGTCGAGGAACTGTAGGAGAAAAAATCTTCCATCCTTGGGTAGAAAATATCGAAAAACTAGGCGCCAAAGTCTTAGCAAATCGTCGCGTTACTGATGTAATTACTGAAAATAATAAAGCTACAGGTGTCGTTTGTGGTGACGAGGTATTCGATGCTGATGCCGTCATTTTTTCAGTGGGAATTACTGGCATGAAAAAGATTGTAGCAAATAGTCCCAGCCTACAAACTCGTAGCGAATTTAGAAATTTGACAAACTTAGGCGCCGTTGATGTACTCGCCGTGCGTTTGTGGTTTGATAGAAAAATAAATATTCCACTTCCTTCTAACGCTTGCTTTGGTTTTGACGCAACAACCGGATGGACGTTCTTTGATTTAAATGCTTTACACGATGAATACCGTGACGAAACAGGAACAGTTGTAGAAGTAGATTTTTACCACGCTAACCAATTTATACCGCTTAACGATGAAGAAATTATCCCAATTGTCCAGAAATATCTACAATCATGTGTACCTGCATTTGGTAGCGCCAAAGTAATTGATAGCAGCGTAATACGATTACCCCAAGCCGTGTCACACTTTGCACCAGGTAGTTATCGACACATGCTACCAGCGACAACAAGTTTCTCCAACGTATTTATGAGTGGTGACTGGATAATTACCCGTCATGGTTCATGGTCGCAAGAAAAAGCATATGTAACTGGTTTAGAAGCAGCTAACTTAGTAATTTCCCAATTAGGTGAAGGTACTTATGCAAATGTACTACCTATTGAACAAGATGAAGCGCATATCCAAACCTTTAGACAAGTTAATCGAAATTGGCGCCAGTTCAGCAAATCTATTTTGCCCGACTTTTGGTTGCCTTAATAATCCCCCTGGCAACGGATAAAACAGATGTAACGGATAGTTGATTTAAAATTGAGAAATGTTTATTTAAAATAAAGAATTTATACGTAGAGGTGCAAGATGTCAGCTACTGACAAACGAATATTTTGCAAAATGCATAAGTTTTACCCCACCAGGAATAGTAAGTAAGTGTAGCCTGATGTGGCAGGTTACGGATTTAATTGTTAATTTTGAGTAATTTCAGCGATTTTCGTTGTGTAATTACTATATTCCGGGTGTTTGTTTATAAATGGGGAATCTTAAATGACTACTGATAATAAAACTGGCATCTGGTGGAGATATATACTTTTTCTGGCAATAATTGTATTTGCCGGACCAGCAACGTATTTTACTGCTCAAACGCTGCGTGGACATCCGGTTGACCCGAACTATTTTTGGACGGAGTGGTCGCCATTTGGTTTGTTCGGTGGGCGTTTATATAATGGTAAAGGTGGCGCCAACTGGAAAATAGGCGAAGCGAAAGCAAATATTTTGAATGCTGATGAACTGCGTAAGCTACCCGAAGTGCGACAATTTGCTCTGGAATTAGTCAACCGTGACCGCAATCTTAATACATTAAATTCAGTAGTTATCGACCCAATATTAAATGATGCTGCACAACGTCACGCCGAAGATATGGCACAGCGTCGATACTTTGACCATAAGTCACCCGAAGGAAAAACTCCACGCGACCGTTTTATTAATGCTGGTGGTAGTAAGTATAACGGAGTTGGTGAAAATATTGCTTATCAACCCACAAGCAACAGTCTGGGTTTAACCTATGGTGTCGCGGAAGAACTACAGCGTGGTTGGATGTACAGCAACGGACACCGCGAAAACCTTTTAACTCCTGAATATAAAAAATTTGGCTATGGCATCGCAGTTACTCCTTCGGGGCGCGTATATGCTGTACAAATGTTTTCCGATTAGTAGATGCGAGAAAAAGAGATATGCTGGAGGTGATTGGAAATATGCCAAATACGAAAAGTAACGATGAAACTGGCACAAAGAGTTAGTCAGGTAACGCCTTCGATTACCTTGGCTATCGCAGCGAAAGCTAAGGCGATGAAGGCAGAAGGTATTGACGTTTGTAGTTTTAGCGCTGGCGAACCGGACTTTGATACTCCAGCACATATCAAAGCCGCAGCAGCTAAAGCATTAGAAGATGGTAAAACTAAATATGGCGCCGCGTCGGGTGAGCCAGGTTTGCGTGATGCTATCGCTCGCAAGTTGCAGCGCGAAAATAAGCTCGACTTTAAAGCTGAAAACATCATCGTTACCAATGGTGGTAAGCATTCGCTATATAACTTGATACTTGCTTTGATTGAACCAGGTGATGAAGTTATTATTCCGGCGCCATATTGGTTAAGTTATCCAGAAATGGTAACTTTAGCTGGTGGTAAATCAGTTATTGTACATACCGATGCTGCAAACGGCTATAAAATAACACCCCAACAGCTACGTGCATCGATAACCCCCAATACTAAATTATTCATCCTCAATTCACCATCCAACCCTACCGGGATGGTATATACTCCTGAAGAAATTAAAGCAATTGCTGATGTCATCGTCGAAAAAGACATTTTAGTTGTCTCCGATGAAATTTACGAAAAAATTCTCTACGACGGCGCCAAACATGTCAGTATTGGTTCATTAGGAGCAGAAATTTTTGCGCGCACCATTATTAGTAACGGTTTTGCTAAGGGTTACTCAATGACAGGTTGGCGTATTGGTTATCTCGCTGGTCCCGACGATTTAATCAAAGCTACAATTACCATTCAAAGCCACAGCACATCGAACGTTTGTACCTTCGCTCAGTATGGCGCCATTGCAGCATTAGATGGTGATCAAGATTGTGTCGAGGAAATGCGTCTCGCTTTTGCTAAACGTCGCGAAGTCATGTACGACCGTCTCAACGCTATCCCAGGATTAAATTGTCCCAAACCTGATGGCGCCTTTTATTTATTACCCGATATCAAAAAAACCGGGTTAAAATCCTTAGATTTTTGTAACCAACTTCTTGAACAACATCAAGTAGCTGTTATTCCTGGTATCGCATTTGGCGCCGATGATACAGTACGTTTATCTTACGCTACTGATATGGCAACAATTGAAAAAGGAATGGACAGGTTAGAGAAGTTTGTTAGGTCTCAAATTTAATTGTCATGCTGAACGTAGTGAAGCATCTAATAACATTCAAGCTTTCTAGCCTGCGGCAAATGCTCCGCATTACGCTACGCTCAGAATGACAGTTTTATAACTTTTCCTAACTCCTAACTCCTAACTCCTAACTCCTAACTCCTAACTCCTAACTCCTAACTTTCAATTAATCCCATTTCTTTTAGACCCTGACGTAAGCGTAATGCTTCGATGGGGTTATCTTTTTCGTGGAGGAAAATTGCTTTGTTAAATGCTGCTAAACTGGCTTTTTGATTTCCCACTTTTAACCATACGACACCCAAATTTTGATATGCGGAAGCGTATTTTGGGTCTAGTTGAACCGCGCGCTGGTATGATGATATTGCTTCTGTAAATTTACCCATTGCTTTTAGCGTCATTCCTAAGTTGTAGTGTCCTACAGCAAAATTTGGGTCGATACGAGTTGTCATCTCATAGGCACTTTTAGCGCTTTGTAAGTCTCCTAAGTTTTTAAGTAAGCTTCCTAAGTTATTATAGGCGCCTAATTTTAATATGGGAATTACTACTTGTTTAATGGCTGCTTGATAATGTGATACAGCTTTTCTAATGTCTCCTGCACGGGTATATCCAATCCCTAAATGGTAGTGCAATTCATACATTAAATCTATATTAGCTTGTTTCGATGCTATTCCACGCTGCAATAACTCTATTCCTTCTTCGAGTTTTCCATTTTCAATATACAAACCCCCAAGCTTGCTACATACATAAGGGTCATTGGGATGATGTAATATAAACCCTTCCATTGCAGCTTGTGCTTTTGTTGTTTTGTTTTCTTGTTTAATAGCTGATAAAGTATATCCTTCGTGCAATATTGCAACTTCGCTCAAATGTCCAATTTGCCAATCTGGCTCTTTTTGTAATATCTCAATTACGCTGTCGTCTATTATTGCATGATATGGACGCGAAAATTTGATATCTGGATGCTTGCGGAATAACCTTGACACCATTGAATATGGTGATTGAGCGGCGCCTATTTCATGACGCAGCAAGTTTACCATAATATATTCTTGCATAGAGATTGTCTGCCGAATATGCGATTTTATTTTCGGTGTCAACCTCTCGTCTGCATCCAATACTAATACCCAGTCTCCTGTTACATATCTTAATGCTTCATTTCGTGCGGCACTAAAATCATTATTCCATTCATATCTATAAACTTTTGCCCCTAAATCCTCAGCAATTTCTGGTGTTTTATCTATGGAGCCTGTATCTAATACTACAACTTCATCAACAATGCTTGTGGCGCTTCTAACGCATTTAGCCAGTGTAGACTCTTCGTTTTTGGCAATTATGCAGAGACTGAGTTTCATAATTTACTTATATAATAAAATATTAACAATAATTTTATTGGTGATGTGGTGCAGTTTATATTGCCAAAACTCGAAGGTGATAGCTTTAAAGAAGCAATAACAATTAGCGTCGAAAAATTTCCTGCCACTTTCAAACAATATACAAAATCAGAAGTTTAGGATATTAAACTCCACATCAAATCGGCAAGCATTGCTATTTATCGTTATAGTACGCTTGCAGACAATAAAGCATTCGAGTTGGAATATACGGCAAAACAAAGAAATCAACTCACCAAGTACTGGAAGAAATCAACTTTGTATAATCAAAAAGTTTACAAAATAACTTATGCCGCCAATGTCGCTGATTACAAGAAGTATTTGCCGACAGTGGAGCTTATGGCACAATCATTTGAAATTAAATCCACTCTTGTTGGCGCCTTTATTGTACCAACCCCGCACGCAAAGCACGTACAGCAGCTTGAGTACGGTCGGCAACACAAAGTTTACTAAGAATACCGCGAACGTGAGTTTTTACAGTACCAACGGTTAGGTAAAGCTTGCCAGCAATTTCTGCGTTATCGCATCCCGCAACAATCAACTCTAGTACTTCTTTTTCCCTTTGAGTTAACGGGTAAGCTACTATTGTTTTCTCAATATCTGGGTCAATACCCTGAATTACAACTCGTTTACCGCTCTCAGAACTGCCATCTACATCTTGTCGTAATTGACGCAGCACAATATCCGCTATTACCGAGTCTATCCACGAAGCCCCATTAGCTGTAGTTTTTACTGCTTTGATTAAATTCTCGCTTTCAATATCCTTCATACAATAAGAATCTGCCCCTGCTGCAAAAGCAGCCAAAACAGTATCCTCACTGTCCTGCATCGTTAACATCAGTACTTTTGTATGATTATTGTCGTTTTCGGCTTGAAAATGTCTAAATAGACGTGTCAACTCAACACCATCCATATCAGGTAAACCTATATCAATGGTAGCAACATCTGGCTTGAGCGTTTTCAGAAGCTGTAGCCCCTGCTTTGCATTGGCAGCTTCACCTACTATCTCGATTTCGGTATCAGCCTTTAAAGCTGCCCTCAAACCCATTCTGGTAAGGTTGTGGTCTTCAATTATGAGAACCTTGACATCGCTCATGGCTGTCTCTTCTTTACCTAACTTTTTCTAATGTAATTTAATTTAAGCTATTTTAATCAAATCCTTATGTAAATAGAAAGGTGACAAACAACTTCATCTATCGCAAGCTGCAATATAAGCTGGCATACGAATTTCGTGAGAGAGGTCTGAATACACATCTCACACTATAAAGCTAATTTTTACATCTTTCCGCAGAGAGATTATAGCAGCTAAATCGATTATTACATATAAGTATTTGTAATGTCTCATTATACGCCATGCCGATAGTCAAATACAAAAAATCCCGATATCTATCAGATACCGGGACTATATTACCTCACAAAACCTATGACAACTAGAGGTGGAAAACTTAAAAGACTGAAAATTTGCTTGAGAATTAGTTAAGAGTTTTCTTTACTTCATCCTTAATGTTTTCTGCGGTGTGACGAACTTGCGCTTCGGCTTGTTTCGCTTTACCTTCAGCTTTATCATTAGGGTTGCCAGTAACTTCACCAACTACTTCTTGAATTTTGCCTTCGATGTTTTTAGCAACTGCTTCTACACGATTTTCAATACTCATAATCTTCTCCAAGCTAAATAATATTAAAGAAAGCTCACTGATTTTTAAATTAAGTTCGTGAACCAAACTTATGGTATCTAGATTAATTCTTTGTCTTTACTCGCACTTCTACCTTCAGGATATTATTAAACTTTTAACCTTTGTCCATCGTACATAGTTTTAGCCATAATATATTCAACTTGAAGATTTTATTACCCAATCATTAGTCATAGCTATTCAAGTTATTTTTTATATCTTATGGTAGATAATTTTAAATTTAGCAATATGGTATGTTAAAAAGCCTTGTAACCACTTATACGCTTTATATCTTTAGGCATATACATTTTGAGTTTTAGCTATAAAAATATTTTTAACCTCTTTAATATAAGAGAAACAGGTTTTAAAAATTCCTTAAAAATGAAAGTCAATTGTTTAATTTTTCTTGACAATTAGTGAAGTACGAAAAAGCATCGCAAGATTTTTGATATTATTTCGCTAGATAGAACAACATATTTGAAGTTTGGTTTTTAATGAGTATTAACAGAAACACTTAAAACTTTATTTCAAAAAGGAGACATTCAAATGGGCGGTATTATTGCATGGTTAGTATTAGGTTTAATTGCAGGCGCCATAGCTAAAGCTTTCTATCCAGGACATCAAGGTGGCGGTATTTTCTCTACAATCGCATTAGGTATTTTAGGCGCCATGCTTGGTGGTTACTTAGGTCAAACATTGTTGGGAAGTAGTGGAGCAGCAGCAGCATCAGTAGGAGCAATTTCAATTGGAAGCATCATCTTTGCTGTACTTGGTGCAATGCTATTAATTTTCATCTGGGGTTTGTTAACTCGTAGAACTGTATAAATATAGCAATCCCATATGAGTTGTGAAAAATGTATCCACGTAGAGACGCGATTAATCGCGTCTCTACAGCGTGCGGATTTTACAAATGATTTAGGACTGCTATAGTGCTGAGTAGAAAGTGCTGAGTGCTGAGTAGCTAACTTTTAACTTTTACTCATCACTCAGCACTCAACACTTATTTGGAGGTATATAAAATATGCTATCTGGGTTATCTGGAGAAAAAAGAGCCGTAGGTGTATTTGCTCAAAGTTAGTAGTATTCTATCTGGAGGATTAAATTTAAGTTATAAGATAGCTTCTCTAGGCAAATTGAGTTTTACTCTTGAGATTGATTCATATACATACACTTTTAAATTATAAATAAAGTCATCGAGAATTGAAAGATTTAAATTCAAATATCAAGGAGCCAAAAATGAATTTCGCTAATTTTATCAAACCCATAGTTCGTTCGTTCCGTTTCGTTATCGTCGCGGCGCTGTGTGTTACCCTTCTTTTATCTAACGTGCAAACCGCACAAGCTATTGGCACTTTCAAAAACGCTACTAACCAAGCAACCGACCAATTAAACCAAATTCAAAAACAAACTGATAAAGTAAGTAGAAAGGCGCCTCTTTCTCTCGAAGAAACCCAAGCTAAAACTCAAAAAGGGCTTAACGAAGTTCAAGGAGACGCAGACAAAGACAAAATGAAGCATCCTGAAAACTCCACTAATGCCACCACCGTTGAAGACCAAGTTAAAAACATTCTAGGCAAAGTCACCGGAGATAGATAGATAAATAGATAATTTATATCTATCTTGCAGAAATATTTATCTTTTGGGATGGGCATCCTTGCCTGTCCCAATCTCACAATAATATATATAGATAAACCAATTATTTTATACAAAAACCCAATGACTGCTGACCCCAAATACAACGTCATCTATGACGGCAACTGCAACCTGTGCGTTACCTTAGTACAATTATTAGAAAACCTAGACCAAGGAAAACTATTTAGTTACACCCCCATGCAAGACAGTCAAACCCTTACACAATGGGGAATTACACCCCAGGACTGTGAAATGGGAATGATTTTAATAGACGCAAATACACCCACACGACGCTGGCAAGGTACGGGAGCAGCAGAAGAAATAGGGCGCCTCATGCCAATGGGCAGTATATTCGTAGATGCATACCGTGCGTTACCAGGTCTGAAATGGGCAGGAGATAAATTTTACGAACAAATCCGCGATAACCGCTATACAATCTTTGGCAAGCGCGATAATACGTACAAATCTCAGTTTTGCACAAAATGCGAAAATTAAATTACTTATTCCTATATTTTTTCAAATGCAGCAATTTGGGTTTGCCAATTTTTAACTAACTTCGCTTTTGTAGTCTCATCAACAAAAGCATATTCTAAACTATTGCGTGCTAACTGCTTGACCTCATCCCAGGTTATATCAGGATGTGATAATACAGCGCGTGTAAATTCTTCTGTGATATCACTGCCAAATATTCCCGCATCATCTGTATTTAACGAAACGGGAATTCCCATCCGCATCCATTTTAAAAATGGGTGTTTTTCTAAAGGTAATTTCAATAGTAAATAATTGCTAATAGGACAAGCTTCTATCAATATTTTACGGCGCCGCATTAAAGTAACTTCTGGAGCGTTGGGTTGAGGGGAAGCTTCTAAGTTAACACCATGTCCAATACGTTCGGCGCCCATTAATATAGAATCACGAATATGCCAATCCCATTTGGTACGTTCACCTGAATGTATTGATAAGCGTACAGCTGGATATAGGCGCCGTAAAGTTGAAATATAATCATCAACTGCTGATGGTGCAGCTATTTCTTGACCGACTTGTACATCTTCGGAATATTCGTTACCTACTAAATTTATTCCAGCTATGGCGTTTCCTACAGCATCGTTTGCTGCTGCTAGTTCAAACGCTATAGGTAATTGAGTAAATAATTTAGCACTCGTGCGTCGAAACGACAGCATAAACCGTAATTCCACCCTTTCGTTTTCTGGTAGCTCAAGGGAAGCACTTTGCACAGCTGCGAGTAAATTACTCATATGCTCGCGTGCTGCGGTTAAGTTTAACAATTTATATTCATCAGCTTTACTTGCACCAACAGGAGTATTGGGAAACGGTGATAGCATAACTTCAACGTAACTCAAATTGTGGCGCCGTGCATTCTGAAC
The DNA here is from genome assembly GCF_000331305.1 of Calothrix sp. PCC 7103. Taxonomy (GTDB): domain Bacteria; phylum Cyanobacteriota; class Cyanobacteriia; order Cyanobacteriales; family Nostocaceae; genus Dulcicalothrix. The sequence goes on from NZ_KB217478.1 coordinate 6,746,219, forward strand.
TGTTTGAGCTAACATTTGACGAATAATTTCTGGGTTTCCCGTCAGCGCATCACCACGAGCAAACACCGCGTTGAAAAATACATTATTAGGATTAGGCTCGTTTACCGCTATCATTTGAGAACTTAGATACATTGCGCGCTGTTTACGCTCAAGTTCTGTACGTGGGTTAACAAGATTTGCAACAGCTACAAAAGTAGCATTATTATCTGGGTCTGGAGCAGTTTTATCTAAAGGTACAGCGATAAATTTATATGCGTTTGCATCATCACTTGCAAAGCTTTGTTTTGGTACGCGAATAAAATAACGATATTGTTTTGACTGTGCAGCAAGTTCAAGTAAACGTTCGGGAGCGATGCTACCACTTAGGTGTGTGTGTAGTTCTCCCCCTTTGGGCATTTTTTGCAGGAATGTGCGTAGTTGCTTTGTATCACGTTTTATATTGGCAAATTGTTTACTATATTGAGTTTGAACAGGTTGTTTACTCGTGGCAGTTTGTAATAAACTTCCACCAAAGGTAATACTACCAAATATTCCTAACCCAACTGCAAAAGCAATCAGGCGCCTGCAAAATTGTTTCATTCAGCACACCACTTCAAAATTGTCACATTAATAATACGTGATTATAACCATAGTTGTAGAGATCTTACATATAACGTCTCTATCCATAGGCAATGTAACGTCTCTACTCACGGGCGATGTTTCTCTGGCGCCGAACAATTATATTTCTAGTATTTACATTTGGCGAGGATATTCGAGTCACAAATCTTATTGTAAATTCTAATTTAAATATCAAGCCAAAAGTATCGTTGTTGACAGTAATTTTATGTCAGTCTGCCAAAATCCGTAAAAATATACCTACAAACTGTAGCTATATATTACAGTTTTCAACCTATTGGAGAAATTTATGAGTGACAATTTGGGTGGTCAAATGACCTGGAAAGTACCAGGTACTACCGATTGCAGTTTGCACCTTCGTTACAATGATACTGAACCTTGGCGCCCTTACGAAGATTTTCCTGAATACTTTTTGCCTGATCCATCAGGATTTTCACAAGGGTACGCAACATTTCTCGCATTGTTAAACAAGAATTGGCAGTCAGTGTAAACAAGCTTTTAAATCGACACAAACTGCAAATTCCACTAAAAGCACATAGTTCTTCACTAGCAATGTATACAGAATTAAACATTTTTTAATGTTAAGATATGTAAACTAGTTTTAGAAGAGCTTGACCAAATGTCAAGGATATGATGGTGTAATCGTGAAAGAGGTATTAACTATGACAACATCCGTACAGGTTGCAGAGTATACGTTAGAGGCATTAGGAGACAAATTTTTTGAGCAATCAGAAGGTAACTGGCACTCAGAGCGTCGTTACTACACCCTAAAGAGTGGACAAATAGAAGAAGTAGTCAGTCACATAACAGTTAAATATTTAGAACGGGGCAACGAAGAATTGTTAGAGCTTGCCCAAATGCACGAGTTAGAAAACCCGAACGCGATAATTTGCGGCTCCAGAATTACATGGGAAAGTAACTATTCAGAACCAGGACGTAAACCTACCACAGGTTCAACAATATTTGGAATTCAAGGAAATATTTTGTATCGTGACCGTGGTTTTGCTACACCAAAGCCAGTCACAGCTATATACACTTTACGTGACCCCAAAACGCTGCATTTACGAACTGAGTATGGCGGTTCTGTATTCGAGGAAGAAATTAAACTTATTGGTGCAAGCCATCGTACCCGCCAAACAATTATCTCGCGCGCAGGCGAAGAAATTATGATTGGACAGTATTTAGAAAGAAGAATCTAAAAAAGTTATGAATTATGAGTTAAGAGGAGCGGAGTTATGAATTCTAATTCCGCTCCTCTTAACTATTTAAACTTTTGTAGGGTGCCTTTTAAATCTACACTTTGCAAGTTTTGCTTATATAAAAAAATTAAATTAACCATTCAATGAGTGGGATGGGTGTCTGAAGTGATTGTCCATCAGCAACATTTGCTGTGGGTTTTTCTGTTCGACCTGGAGAGAAAACTGGCAACGCTAACTCTTAGGGCCTTGATGTGACTCTTCCATAAGGCTGAAACGCAAGCCTAGACTGACTATGAGCTTTTATGTGAAGTTATGTAACGGTTTGACACGACATCATAATAATTTGTAACGAAATTTAGGGCAAAGGCATTGTATAAATTAAATTTGGAAGGGTAAAAAGCAGAACGAGGTTGACCAAAGTCTTGCTTATTCGTGCTTTTATGCTTTTCAACAGAAGATTAAGTTTTGTTAAAAACTTTTAATCTTTTGGCACAAGGGCTACTAAACTGTATAACAGATGTCCTTTTTACCTTTCCGTGCTGCTATTGCAGCCTGACATCAGCGAAAAACTGAGAAACTCGAGAGTGAGTGCTTAAGTTATTTCAGTTTTGAAGCAAAGTTAAAGTCGAAAATCAAGCAGATAGGAGATTGAATCGATGTTAGATGCGTTTGCTAAAGTAGTATCCCAAGCAGATGCTCGTGGTGAGTACCTGAGCAGCTCACAGTTAGATGCTTTGATGAACATGGTTCGTGATGGCAACAAGCGCATGGACACAGTAAACCGCATCACCAGCAACGGTTCAGCAATTGTTGCTAACGCGGCTCGTGCATTGTTTGCAGAACAGCCTCAATTAATCGCACCTGGTGGAAACGCTTACACCAATCGTCGTATGGCTGCTTGCTTACGCGACATGGAAATCATTTTGCGCTATGTAACCTACGCAATTTTCTCTGGCGACGCGAGTGTTCTCGATGACCGTTGTTTGAACGGTTTACGCGAAACCTACTTGGCTTTAGGAACCCCCGGAGCTTCAGTAGCAGTTGGCGTTCAAAAGATGAAAGAAGCTGCATTAGCAATTGCTGGCGACCCCAACAATATCACCAAAGGTGATTGCAGCGCATTGATGTCTGAAGTATCTAGCTACTTCGACCGTGCAGCATCAGCTGTAGCATAAGCTTACGCATAACTATCGTGCTACCACAGCACAATCGCTGACTATATATGGTCAGTTCGACATAAACTACTTTCAAACAAAATTTTGTAAAAGGGAGATACTGGACCGATGAAAACTCCTCTTACCGAAGCAGTAGCATCTGCTGACTCACAAGGACGTTTCCTAAGCAGCACCGAAATGCAAACCGCTTTTGGTCGTTATCGTCAAGCAACAGCAAGCTTAGAAGCTGCTAAAGCATTGACCAGCAACGCACAACGTTTGGCAGAAGGTGCAGCAAATGCTGTATACCAAAAGTTCCCTTACACCACTCAAATGCAAGGGCCAAACTTCGCTTCTACCCAAACAGGTAGAGAAAAGTGTGTACGTGACATCGGTTACTACTTGCGAATGGTTACCTACTGCTTAGTTGTTGGTGGAACTGGTCCAATGGACGACTACCTCATCGCTGGTTTGGCAGAAATCAACAAAACATTTGATTTGTCTCCCAGCTGGTACGTAGAAGCTCTCAAGCACATCAAGAACAACCACGGTTTAAGTGGTGACCCTGCTGTAGAAGCTAATTCATACATCGATTACGCAATTAACGTCCTAAGCTAAGACGCGGGACTCTTTGCCCGGAAGGTTGAGCGGCTCAACTGGCCATAAAGCTAGGAGTTGTTTAGCTTTCCGGGCAGTTTTAATTTTAAAAAGATTTGTAAAAACGAAACGACTTCAAATTGAGCGCGTTAGCTTTCTAGATAATATTCGCGCTCATGGGAAACACAAAAGAAGGGTATTTCAAGAAAAAAATTCTTGCTTTTTCCCATGAATACTAAATTCAAGACTTGAATTCACTTAACTTCACTCAAGTAATTCTGAATTTTTGTTTTTGATCAAATTGAATACGATATTATAGAAAGCTTTGCCGATAGTGTCTACTCTCAGGCATTCTTTGGCGTATATAAGCGCGTTTTGATTTGATTTAGTCGGTCGTTACTTACATAGGTGAATACAACACTATAGTGTAAGGGAGGCTAGGTAATATGACCGCGATAGTTGCAGAAACTCCAATTATTGAGTTACGTTCTGACCGAAGCGACGACGATATCGAAATAGTAATTCGGGCAGTTTATCGTCAAATATTGGGTAATTCTTATTTGATGGATAGCGACCGTCTTCTGACTTCTGAGTCATTATTACGTAACGGTAGCATTACAGTCAAAAAATTTGTACGTGCTGTTGCAGTTTCAGAACTGTACCGCGATAAATACTTCCATAGCAGCTCGCAAGTTAGATTCATCGAACTCAACTACAAACATTTACTTGGACGGGCGCCTGAAGATGAATCAGAAATAGCTTACCATGTAGACCTATATAATACAGAAGGCTACGAAGCGGATATTGATTCATACATCGACTCACCAGAGTACGAAAATAATTTTGGCGAAAATATCGTTCCATACCATCGAGGTTTCAAGAGCCAAGTTGGTCAAAAGAACATTGGATATAGCCGAATGTTCCAATTGTATCGAGGCTACGCTTCTAGTGACCTCGCCCAAGGATACAAGAACGGACGGTTAACTTGGGAAGTTGCGAAAAATCTTGCCTCACCAATACACCCAGCATCAACTAACGCATTAGCAGGAGCAGCAAGTGGTTCTAGAGGTGAAGTTTACCGAATTCGTTTAATGAGTTCTGCTTCACCCAAATCAACGGTAGTACGTAAAGTAACCACTGAAATACTAGTATCCTACGAACAGCTCTCCTCAAAATTGCAGCAGTTGAACCGGAAGGGCAATAAAGTGATGAGCATAACAAGAGCGTAAATTGCTTTTTTTGAATCAAATTCAACTTGTTCAAAATCTATAAAGTCTAAAAAGGTCTAATACATGGCAGTCACAACCGCAGCATCACGTCTAGGAACCGAAGCTTATACTGATGTAACTCCAGTTGAGATACGTCAACACGCAACAAAAGATGAAATTGAATTCGCAATTTCAGCAGTTTACCGTCAACTATTAGGTAACGACTACCTAATGAAGTCACAGCGTCTAATTAGTGCTGAATCACTCTTACGTGACGGTAAAATTACAGTTCGTGACTTTGTACGTCAAGTTGCAAAATCAGAGCTATACAAAGAAAAATTCTTTTACAACAACTTCCAAACTCGTACCATCGAGTTAAATTACAAACACCTACTAGGACGCGCACCTTACGACGAGTCCGAAGTTGTTTTTCACTTAGACATGTATCAAAACCAAGGTTACGATGCTGACATCGATTCATTCGTAGATTCAGAAGAATACGAAGAAAACTTCGGTGAAAATATCGTTCCTTATTACCGTGGTTTCAAAACCCAAACTGGTCAAAAAACTGTCGGATTCAACCGCATGTTCCAGTTATATCGTGGTTATGCAAATAGTGACCGCGCACAACTCAGAGGCGCCACTCCACACCTCGCAGTTGAATTAGGTCGTAATAGCACTAGTGCAGTAGTTCCTCCTAGCGGTAACGGTAGCGGAGGATTTGCATACGTTGCACCAGGTCGTGGCGTCACACCCAGTAGTACATTTGGTGGCGCCGGAACCTTTGGAAAAGAAGGTAGAATGTTCCGCGTTGAAGCCGCAAAAGTATTTGGTTCTGGTTATCCCAGCACACGCCGTGTTAACCAAGCAGTAGTAATTCCTTACGAAGAATTATCTACCTACATCCAAAGAGTTCTAAAACAAGGCGGTAAAATCGCCAGCGTAACCCCCCTCTAAACTCTGTAGTGTAATCATTGTGGAGCGGGCATAGAAAGCCCGCCTCCCTTATATCAAGAAGAAAAATCATTTATCACCAACAAAAATATATGCTTGGTCAAATCGCACCCAACAAACAATCAGCAGCACGTTACTTTCGCTACGAAGTAACAGGACTACGCCAAAACGAAGAAACTGATAAAACCGATTATCAAATTCGTTCAAGTGCTAGCACCTTTATAACCGTTCCTTATAACCGAATGAATTCAGAAATGCAGCGAATTACCCGTATGGGTGGCAAAATAGTAAACATTGAGCCTTTATATAGTGAAGGCGCCCAATCAGATACTAATGCCGACGCTTTTAAAAATGAATTCCAATAAGGACAACTTTCAATCCTCATCATCGTCAGAAACACCTGGCGGTGGTGAATCATTAACAATAGAAACCGCAATCGCAAATCTAGAAGGTACAGATTCAGGTTTGCGATTTTATGCTGCTTGGTGGTTAGGTCGATTTAAAGTTAATGAACCACGAGCTATTACTCTTTTAATCGAAGCACTCGCAGATGAGCTTGATAGAACACCCGAAGGTGGTTATCCACTACGACGCAATGCAGCCCGCGCGTTAGGTAAACTAAATGATAAAAGCGCAGTACCTGCTTTAATTAAAAGTTTAGAATGTTCTGATTATTACGTGCGCGAAGCATCAGCCGAATCATTAGGAATGTTATCAGATGCAAGCGCAATTCCTGCTTTACATAGCTTATTAATTACTGGATTAACAGGTGAAGAACTAACTATCGAATCTACCCCAAGCCAGCCGTATGATGCAATATTAGAAGCTTTAGGTAATCTTGGCGCCACCGATTCAATACCACAAATTGAACTATTTTTAAAGCATCCAGTCGAACGGGTGCAGTACTCAGCAGCACGCGCAATGTACCAACTAACTGGAAATTCTTCATATGCAGAACGGTTGGTAAAAGCATTAGCAGGATCTAACCTACAACTACGACGCACCGCACTCGCGGATTTAGGTGCAATAGGATACTTTGAAGCCGCAGACGCAATTGCTCAAACTCTTGCAGAAAACAGTTTAAAATTAATCGCACTGAAAGGATTACTAGAATACCAGGTAAGAGAGTTAACACCCCCCACCCCCACTCTATCTGACGGTGCTATAAAAGTCATGAAATTAATGGACTCTCTACTTTAAATAGTTATGAGTCAGTAAAGACGTGATTGATCACGTCTATATAAAGTTATAAGTTATTTAAAAATATGACTAATAATAATGTTCAACAATTAATTAGTGCAGTAGAAGAAGCTGATTCTTCAGCGAAATTAGTCGAAGCTGTACAAAATTTAGCATCTTCTGCTTCAGAAGATGCCGTACCAACATTGATTGCCGCTCTCGGATATAACAATCCCGGCGCCGCAGTTGCAGCAGTTGATGGGTTAATAGAAATAGGGGAAAAAGCCGTTAAACCTCTATTGCAATTACTCGATAACTATAACTATGGAGCGCGTGCTTGGGCAGTACGTGCATTAGCAGGTATTGGTGACCCCAGAGGATTTAATACTTTACTCGATGCTGCAAAAAATGACTTTGCTTTAAGTGTACGTCGAGCAGCAGCACGCGGTTTAGGAACAATTCACTGGCAGCAAATGCCATCTGAACAACGCTCAACCTCCCAACAGCAAGCACTCGAAACCTTAATTCAAGTTTGTCATGACCCAGAATGGGTAGTGCGCTATGCAGCAGTCACTGGACTAGAAGCACTTGCAAATGCTGCGAGTGAAACTCAACCAGATAAATTACCACAAATAACGGCGCCGCTTTTAAAAATGGCAAACAACGACGAAGAAGTAGCAATTAGAGCGCGCGCTTGGATGGCAATAAATCAGCACCATAGTCAAATAGAAATGCCCAACATGAAAACACTCGCAGAATCTGACGATGAAAAAGAAGTACCCAGTCGCGGCAGTGGCAGAAGATCATAAAATAATCTCAGAACGTGTGTATTATTAATAATGTAGAGACGTGACATGTCACGTTTCTACATTATTGTGTAATTCAACAATCAAATTCCAAAAAACCCTCCTGCAATGCAAGCTCAACCGCATTGGAATTTAATCACAACCGAACAACCACCGCAGTGGTTCACCGAAGCAGTCAAACGCTACACGCCAAACTCTAGCGGTAAATTTGCCGCAAGCTTATTATGGCAGCGAGGAATTAATCAAGTCGAACAACTAGAATCATTTATTAACCCAAAAATATATGAATCAGCAAGTCCATTTGAATTTGGACAAGAAATGCAACTAGCAGTAGCACGGTTACAAGCAGCGCGTGCCAACCGTGAAAAAGTGGCAATTTGGGGGGATTTCGATGCCGATGGTATCACATCAACAGCAGTATTATGGGATGGGTTAGGACAATTTTTTACCCAGGACACAAAATTAATTTATTACATTCCTAATCGCATCACTGAATCGCATGGACTTAATATAAAAGGCATTGAAACGTTAATTAAACAAGGATGTAAGCTGATAGTTACTTGTGACACAGGTAGCACTAACATCCAAGAAATTGCTTACGCAAACAATTATGGTGTAGATGTCATAGTTACAGACCATCATACTTTACCAGCCGAACGCCCGAACGTCACAGCAATAATTAACCCACGTTATTTACCGTCATTACATCCGTTATATAATTTATCTGGAGTCGCAGTCGCTTATAAATTAGTCGAGGCACTTTATACAGCTTTGCCTTCAGTAGCAAAGCAACCACTCGAAGATTTACTAGATTTAGTCGCAGTTGGACTTATTGCTGACTTAGTACAACTTAGCGGAGACTGTCGTTATTTAGCGCAGCGAGGAATTCAGCGTTTACAAACCGATTTTCAACAACCACCCGCACTACGTCGGCGCCCAGGAGTAGGTAGACTATTAGAGCTTTGTCAAAAAAGTGGCGATAGACCAACTGATATATCCTTTGGTTTGGGACCACGCATCAACGCTGTTAGTCGTATTCAAGGTGACGCGAGATTTTGCGTGGAATTACTGACAAGTCGCGACCAAATGCGCGTCAGTCAACTTGCAGAAGAAACCGAACTAGCAAACGCGCGTCGTAAATCTCTGCAAAAAGATATCACACAACAAGTCAATCAAAAGCTTTCCCAAACAGATTTATCGACAACAAACGTTATAGTTCTCTCAGACCCGCAGTGGTCTGTAGGAGTATTAGGACTAGTTGCGGGGCAAGTAGCACAAGAAACAGGGCGCCCAACTATTTTACTAAGTACAGAACATTCTCCTAGCAATCTTGCTCGTGGTTCTGCACGTTCGATCAATTCTGTTGACTTATATCAACTCGTTAAAGACCAAGCACACCTATTACATAAATTCGGTGGACATCCATTTGCGGCCGGGTTAAGTTTACCTGTAGAAAATATTCCCTTATTTAGCGAAGCCATAAATCAACAACTACGACTTTCCATAGGTACTGCAATATTGGCGCCAACAATACAAACTGATATAAAAGTTCAGGTAGCAGACTTAAGCAAAGAATTATTTTTAGAGTTTAAACTACTAGAACCTTGTGGAATGGGCAACCCAGTACCCAAACTGTTGATTCAAAACTGCTGGTTTAAAAATGCTTGGCATCGTAACCAACAAGACACGCAAGGTAAAAAAATACAATATATTAAAACCGAGTTTGATATTTTTGATAACTCCACAGTCAACCCATTCCCAGGTATATGGTGGGGACACTATAAAGAAGAACTACCTGAAGGTAAATGCGATTGTATCGCCGAACTCGACTACAACAGCTTTAAAAAACGCTACGAAATTCGTCTCATCGCAGTACGCCCTAGTACTAATTCACTACCCAACGCTCAAAAAATCTCTAATCCTATATTAGACTGGCGCCATTTACCAGGTTGTAGAGACGTGATTAATCACGCCTCTACGGTTAAATTAGAAGAATGTCCATCTTCTTGGGATGAAATCCGCGCGTGGATTAAAAAGTCCTATCATCTTAATCAACCTTTAGCACTAGCTTGGTCAAAACCTCAAAATCAACCATCACAAGAAGTTTGGTATAAACTTGCAGGACTTGCTAAATACCTCGCGCGTACCCAAGAACCAGTAACCCGTATTCAACTACGAGAAAAACTAGGTATTGGCGACCAACCTTTACATTTAGGATTAAAAGCTTTGCGAAATTTAGGAATCAAAAGTACTTTCAATGACCGTAATTTAATATTTGTTGAGAGTTCTAAGCATCAATCAAATTTAGCATCAGCACAGTCTGCACTCGAACAATTTTTAGCAGCAGTTCAAGAAGAACAATTTCAACGAGCGTATTTTGCTGATGTTCCACTTTCTGCGGTAAATGCAATGGCAGGAAGAATTTTTGATTCGTGATTTCAAGAGTTGTTGATGAGGTAGTTGCTTTACCAAAGGGAAATCCAGAGCGTTCCAAAATTTTGTATCTACTCTATAATTGGAAAATTAACATGGAAGTAAGCACAGAAATTGATATTGAAGATAAGGAAGAATTACTCATGAACTTATCACAACCATACTTGGAGTGAGAGCCAGAGACTGTAGAGCGCGGTAAGGAGATTGCTAAAGACCTTTACCCTTATTTTGTTATTAAAACATGACTTTAGTCATGGTAACAAAATGACTTTTGCCACAATTTTTCAATAACACTAGTTGTGTATAGTGAGTGGTGTAAACTTTACTTTTGTTCTTCAACACTCTCAATACTCACTTGTCTTTCGCATTTATAGCCAGTTTGGCGCCAAGCGTCTAAATTTACATCTTTAAGATTTATTACATTTTCACATTGTGGATGTTGGAAATGGCTCCATAGTGCCCAAGCAAAGCTGCGAATAATATCCAACGCAGTTTTGAAGGATGATTCTTGGTTTCCAGGAACACCTTGTTCTTGCACAACGTCAAACTCTACCCAGATGCCATGCGCTCCAAAAATAATTTGTGCCATCCATTTGGCCCGGGGTAAATGACTGTGCGAGGTAATCAACTTGATTTTACGAGCCTTCCAACTCTCCAAAATAGGTAAACTGTAAAAAAAATTATCAAAAGTTGAATTTGCACACTTTTCTAGCCAAATATTACCCAAAATGGCTCGTTTACGCTTAAAAACCGACAAAATACAAGGATCTTGCGAACCTTGCGAGATCAGAACTGGGATTTTGGCGTTTTTAGATGCAAAATCTGCAGCGTATACTTCACGTGCAATGCTTCCACCTAACACAAAAGTGGCACTAACTGGCTTGGAAGATGAATTAATTAAGGTTATAGTGTTAAAAACCAGCCAAATACCAAGGAGAAAGCATAAACCCAAGTTGAGTTTTGGTAAAAATTGCCACCTCAACAAGCGAGGTCTACGCTTTGCGCGGGTGAATAGTGTGTAACTTTTTGTTTTATTGTTTATCATAGAATTTAATGGAGTAATGTTTATAAAAATCCTCACATTTCAAAGATTCAAATGCTATCTTAGTAAACACATGACTGGGTGCTTTGTACGTGTTAAGACGTGTCATTTGATTCTAAGTTACCTAGGGAGTAAATCGGCTCTATTAAAAATAAAGATGTAGCAACAGTTACATATGTATTTCCGGATAAATTTCAGGATAAATTTCCTTTCTTTGAAGAAGCTTAAACAGTATAAAGACTTTAATCGCTTCTTTGAAAATCTAATTGTTAAACTGTCAACAACACATAATTATTCCAGCTAATATACATGAACCAATCTGCGAAACGTTACTCGCCGCTGCAAGTCGCTTTGATTGGTGGAGCTATTGCCTCCACAGCTATGCTTTCTGTGTTTGGTCCTGCATGGTGTCGGTCGGTCAAGGCTGCGCTACAAGATAGTCCAAAAGCAATTGTTGACCAAGTATGGCAGCTAGTAAACCGTGAATATGTAGATGGCAAATTTAATCAACAAAATTGGGTGGCTATTCGCCAAGAATTGTTGAGCAAGAACTACTCTTCGCGTGATGAAGCATATGTTGCCATTCGCGGTGCTTTACAAAAGTTGGGTGACCCATACACTCGATTTATGGATCCAAAGCAATATGAAGCCCTAACTAGTCAGACTTCGGGTGAAGTATCTGGGATTGGTATCCGGATGGAGGTCAATACTAAAACTAAGCGCTTGACGGTAGTTGAAGCAATAGATAACTCACCAGCTTTAAGGGCAGGTGTTAAACCTGGTGACCAAATTGTCGCAATTGACGGCAAACTGACGCAAAACATGAAGGTTGACGATGCCTCGAAGTTGATTCGTGGTAAAGCTGGAACACCAGTCACCTTAAGATTATTACGTGACGGCAAAAACGATTTTAATTTAAATTTAACGCGAGCTACTATTGAAGTTCCAACTGTTCGCTACGCTTTACGTAATGAAGGTACTAAGCGTGTTGGTTATATTCGTTTACGTGAATTTAGTGCCCATGCTGGTGACCAAATGCGAAAAGCTATTCGTGACCTTAACACAAAAGGCGCCGATAGTTACGTATTAGATTTACGTGGCAACCCAGGTGGTTTGTTACAAGCGAGTATTGAAATCGCGCGCATGTGGATGGACAATGGTTCAATTGTTCGCACCGTAGACCGTGAAGGTGTAAGTGACGAAACCTTTAAAGCCAACCGTACAGCATTGACCAATTTACCTCTTGCTATATTAATCGATGGTAATTCTGCCAGTGCTAGTGAAATTCTTACAGGCGCCCTTAAAGATAATAAGCGTGCGGTTGTAATTGGTTCTCAAAGTTTCGGTAAAGCTCTTGTACAATCTGTACACGAACTAGCAGATGGTTCGGGTGTCGCAATTACAATTGCCCACTATTACACACCACAAGGAACCGATATTAACCACAAAGGTATTACCCCAGATGTCAAAATTGACCTGAGTGAGTCACAGCAGCGCTACCTAGCATCAAATCCAGATTTATTAGGTACACAAAATGACCCTCAGTACGCTCGCGCTTTATCAGTACTAACCAGCAATAACTTTGCAAAACCGTCTCCACCAAATCAAACCTCACAAAAACCCGTTAACGGACGTGCAGTTGATTTAAAACTGTAAAAAAGTAGTGAGTGCGTGCGCTCGTGCGTAGAAGAATACTCAGCACTATTAATAGTGATTCAGGATTTTGGATTGGGAATACTATAAAACGTAGTAGTAAGTAGTAAATCCCATTATTCAAAATCCTTATTTTATGACTACAAAATCAAGCGATACATCAAATAGCAAACACGTAAACTATTTACCCAAAGTTTCTGTAGTTGTTCCAGTGTATAATGGTGAAGAAGATTTACGCGAGCTAATACCTTGCTTACTGGCACAAACTTATCCATCAGAACTCGTAGAATATTTACTTGTAGACAATAACAGCAGCGACAATACCCTAAAATGTCTACAAACAGCGGCAGAACACTGTCCTATTACAATACGTCCATTAAACGAAAATAAAATACAAAGTTCTTACGCAGCTAGAAATACAGGAATTCGTGCGGCAACTGGAGAAATAGTTGCTTTTACAGATGCTGACTGTCGTCCACAACCGCAATGGTTAGAGTTATTAGTACAACCCTTCGTTAATCTTGATGTTGCCATAGTAGCGGGTGAAGTTGCTGCACTTCCTGGGAAGACATTATTGGAAAGATTCGCCGACCGTGAAGAGACATTATCACAGAAACATACTTTAGCACATAAGTTTCGTCCTTACGGTCAAACGGCTAATTTAGCGATTCGACGTATTGCGTTGCAAAAAGTAGGTTTATTCCGTCCTTATTTGACGACAGGGGGTGACGCCGATATTTGCTGGCGAATTCAACAAGAGTATATTGGTAAATTAGAATTTGCGGCTCTTGCTATCGTTCAACACCGTCACCGTACTACTTTGAAAGAACTTGCTTCCCAATGGCGCCGTTATGGACGTTCTAATCGCTACCTACACGAATTGTACGGTATCGATTTAATGCGGGCAATAACGCTCTCTGAATGTGGCTACCGTTTGGTTCGTTGGATTTTTAAAGAGGTGCCTAAATTTAGTTTAAAAGCTGCTTTGGGTAAAGGAAGTGTGATTGATATATTAAGTACTCCAATTGGATTATTTACTGCTAGAGCGCGCTATTACGGTCAAATGTCAGCGACTATGCCAGAAAATGCCTCTGATATTGATTGGTTGTAAAGAAACCAGAAACCGGGTTTCTGCACTGGCGCCATAAAATCGCGTTAAATTGAAGAAAAGTATGGGACAAGGATGAGTCAATGTCAGCACAATTGTTACTGGTAGATGATGAACCGGGATTGCGCGAAGCCGTAAAAGATTACTTAGAAGATAGTGGTTTCAGCGTTCAAGTTGCCAGTAATGCCCGTGAAGGGTGGGATTTGATGCAACAAAATACACCAGATTTGCTAATCTCGGATATTATGATGCCACAAGTAGATGGCTATCAATTTCTGAAGCAAGTACGTGAAGACGCCCGTTTTAAATCATTACCTGTAGTATTTTTAACAGCTAAAGGGATGACTGGCGACCGTATTCAAGGATATCAGGCAGGAGTAGATGCTTATTTACCCAAGCCGTTTGACCCAGATGAATTGGTTGCTATTGTCGAAAATTTATTGATACGACGTACTCCTAGTACGCAACAATCGGGTGATGATGGTGAAACGCCAGATATTGCCGAACTGGCAAAACAAATTGCTCAAATAAAAGCACTGTTAACGCAGAAAAATGCAATAGCGCAATCACCAGCACCATTTACCATCGATTTGACACCTAGAGAGCAAAGCGTTTTAAATCTAGTTGCCGAAGGATTGATGAATAAAGAAATAGCTCGTCGTTTAGAAACAAGCGTTCGCAACGTCGAAAAATACGTTAGTCGTCTATTTAGTAAAACTGGTACAAATAGCCGTACTGAATTAGTACGTTTTGCACTCGAACACGGATTAGCAAAGTAGGAGTTACGGGGGATGTCTAAAAGTCCCCTGTCTCCTAATTTATGAAAATGTATTGCGGAGCGAAAAATTACCCTGGAATAATTTGGTTGTCAATCTGACCCTGCCCATAAGCAAGGAATGATTGGTTTAGTAGGCACCCAAGTATTTTGTGTAGTGCAATGGGTGAGGGCTACCGTAAACGTGATGACGAACTCCCGTTCCCAGCTTGTGAGGCAATCTACCATTAAGGCTGTTACTTAATCAAAGTGAAGCGTATCGGCCACTTGTTTTTCGTTAAAGAACACCTAAAAATAAAATCCATTTAATTAAAGGTAGTTCCTGCTGACCAATCGACGTGCCAAATAGAATTATAGGACTGCCTTTGAAAGCCTATACAGAATCGGGATAGAAGTTGTAGGGTGTTCGTTACATAAGCCGACTCGCGCAATGAAGTGTGTACAAACTGTGAACATAGAGGGAAGGCTGGCAAACTTAAAAAAAATTTACCTTTTTATCTATTTCTATGAACTGTGTACTTAGATTAATTATTTGATTATTATTGATTAGTTTCAGTAGAATTGCGTAAACGCATTAATTGACGACGCATTTGTGGAGAAGCCTTAAACTCGCTGACCTCATGAGCTTTGACGGCTGTTTGCAAAGTTTGAATGAAATCATCTGAGCCATCTACTAATGCTTCTAAAAGCACTTGTAATAGTTGATCGCGGTCGGAAAATAAACTTTTTTCCTCAACCAAACGAAACTTGAGATGGATTTCACATTCGTATACGCCAACTTCTACGCTATTAATTGGACGTGGTAACGGTTTCGAGTTCATAATTTTCAGGATTCCTTCGGTTGTTGAGTCAATCGTTACTGGGGAGCAGCAGTTTAAATCGCTGCTATTAGCTATATCTTTTTTAAATCTCTCTAGTTTGAATTAAGAATTCTTGTTAGTCAATGCAATTTGTATCCCATGTTGCTCCTTTGTTTACTTTTTTTGTACCTATACTCTTTTTTGTGTCTCAATTTACCCAGCTACCCCCACCAGCTGCGATTTGGGTAAACCATAACTATTATTCAATTTTTATGATTCTATACAATGAAGTTTTTGTAAGAACTTGCTGGTGCTTTTTAAAGGTTTTTACATCAACTTGATATTAACGTCAACAACAGTTTTTGTTTTTACCTTTAATATGGTGTTTATACGTAAGTAATAACGCTGAAATTTTGTTGATGATGTCGCACTAGAGCCAACTGCATCATTACTACGTAAAAATACTAAATGTATGATTTGTTCATTTGAACGAAAATTGATAAGAATTGGGTAAAGAAACTAAGTGTTTTTTGACAATAAATAACTGCATCGGTATAAACGAGACTTTCTGTAGTCAGAAACCGGTTTTCTTTACCCACATCTTGTAATAAAAACAACGATTGTACATAAAAACCCGGTTTCTTAGGTTTCTAGTAGTAAATACTATTGCCGAATGACCGCAACTAAAATACTCTAGTTCCCAAAGAAATAAAGAAATCAACACAAATCTATTCTGTAGCCTCAAATACGAATGCTTTACATCAACAAATATAGAGGCAAAGAGGAGGGGTGAGAGAGTCTACAATTATTTAGAGTGAAATTAACCCTTACCTGAAAACATCCTCCTATGGAAGACAACGCAATGCTGCTTAAGTCAACAACCAGACACATCCGTATTTTTGCGGCAGAATTAGACGCATCTGGGGAATTGGTACCCAGCAGTCAAGTTTTAACACTGGATGTTGACCCCGATAACGAATTTAATTGGAGCGAGGATGCCCTACAACAGGTTTATCGCAAATTCGACGAATATGTCGAAGCTTCCGCAGGTAGTGACCTCACCGACTATAACCTCCGTCGTATCGGCTCAGATTTAGAACATTTGATTCGCTCACTTCTACAAAAGGGTGAAATTAGCTACAACCTTAATGCCCGTGTTGCTAACTACAGTATGGGTCTTCCCCGCGTTGAGGCACAATAATTTTGTAGAGACGTGTAATCCGAAGGATTTCCCGTAAAGCGGAGTTTTTCCCGCAGGGTAGGGATTAATCACGTCTCTACGAGATTCATTAAAACTTTTAACTATGCTTAAATTCTCCTTAATTTTATCGCTTGTTTCGCTGCTAACCGTTTCGCAAGTGCAAGCAGCCGAACTTGTTGGACGGGCAATTTTAGCGGCTGATACATTTGCTCCTGGCTCTACTAGTGGGCAGTTTAAAAAGACTCAACGTACTACCCCTTTTTTATTTGCTCAACCAGTACAAGGATTTTCGTGTGTTGAGGCTGGACCTAAAGAGGGTACATTTTACGTGATTTCAGATAATGGGTTTGGCGCCAAAAGTAATTCTTTGGATTATGTGCTGCGGATATACGCGGTTGAACCAGATTTTTCTACGGGCAAAGTATATCCTGTTGATTTTCAAACGGGAGAGCGACTTGTGTGGTTTAGTCGTCAAAGCTTTATTGAACTCAACGACCGTAACAAAAAAGCGAATTTTTCTATTGTCGCAGAGCAAGTAAATTATCCTCTAAGTAATATTGCTGTGTCGCAGATAATCAAAACCAATCGCTTACTCACAGGTGGTGACTTTGACCCAGAATCTTTTCGGCGCCTAGATGATGGTAGTTTTTGGGTGGGAGATGAGTTTGGCCCATTTTTACTACATTTTGACAAAACAGGTGAACTACTGGCGCCTCCCATACCACTACCAAATTTTTCAGACAAAGGCACCGAAGAATTTGTGAAATCTCCTGATAACCCAGAATTTGCTTCGTTTCCAGAACCGAAGCGTACAAGTGAAGCGAACTTGGGTGGTTCTAGCGGTTTTGAAGGTTTAGCGATTAATACTAGTTTTACAAAGCTATACGCAATGTTAGAAGGTGTACTAAAAAAAGATGTGCCTACTCGTTTGTTGATTAATGAGTTTGATATAGCCAATCAAAAATATACAGGCAGGGTTTTTGCATACAAGTTAGAAAATGCAAGTCATGCCATTGGCGAATTAACTGCGGTTAACGATAACGAATATATTGTGATTGAACGGGATAAGAATCAAGGCGACCCCAATAATCCGGCTTTTAAAACACCTGCCTCGTTCAAGCGTCTTTACAAAATTAATCTTGACAAAGTAAATAAAGCAGGTTTTGTAGAAAAAGAATTATTAGTAGATTTGCTGAATATTTCTGACCCCAAGGGTATTGGTACAAATGCTACTAAAAACGGTGTGTTCGCATTTCCCTTTGTAACGATTGAGAGTGTGCTGCCACTTGATGCTAGAACGCTGCTGGTAATTAACGATAATAACTATGCCGATAGCATTGGGCGAATACCGAAACAAGCTGATAACACCGAATTCATTAAAATCAGGCTAGACAAACCTTTGAACTTAACTGTTACTAGTGGCACCACTGCCTCTATGAGACAAAATGCCTACTCCGATTCTAAATAATTTTTTGGTTTAAATTAAGCTTCTTATTGCTCGTATTCTTATAAACTATAACAATAGTTTCTTAATTTTTTACTGTCTAATCGTCAAAAAACCTGATTGTGACTGTGTTATACATAATTTGTAACCAGATTTATGTAAACGAAAGTCAATGGTTGATATATATTAAAAAAACCATGCGCGGTATAGGGTGCCGCTGTTTATTGTTTTGATTAAAATTGCTAAGGTAAGCCGATCGGTCGAAGAAAACTATGGAACAAGATGCGGCAACGCTCCACTGCCCAAACGAACTTTGTCAGGCAGCCAATCCGCTTAAGCACAATTATTGCCAACAGTGTTCAACGCCTCTGCCGAAGCGTTATCTTTGGGCAGTCACAGAAGGAAAAAGTTTGGGAGTCTTGGGCAACCACATCGCCGATCGCTATTTAATTATTAGCCAGTTTGTTGTTCTAGATACTAGACCCGGACTAGTCCCACAGGTACCAGACCAAGAATCGCTACAAAAGTTAAGACCCTATCTCCGTTTATTTCCTTACCGCTTACACGTTCCTCAAGTGTATGGAATTATTCCTAAAAGCGATTCGGAGATGCCTTCAAAGATTTTGCTCTTAGAGAAACCACCGCTTCATATAAACACAGAACTCGAAGTGCATTTGCATCAATCCTTGGACTCAGTATGGGGTGAAGCAACCTCAATGCGGCAGTTGAACTGGTTGTGGCAAATCGCACATATTTGGCAACCGTTGGCAAGTGAGGGGGTCGCGACTAGCTTGTTAGACCCTTTATTATTGCGACCCGAAGGCGGTTTAGTAAAAGTATTAGAATTACGCTCTGACCCTGAAGTTGCTCCTTCTATCTCGCAATTAGGTGATTTTTGGCGCGTGAGTTTATTGCCAAACACAAAAAGTGCCATCAAAGAATTTTTTACCCAAGTTTGTGATGCTTTAATATCGGGTGAAATTCATTCTGGTGAGCAGTTAGTTGCTGTTTTAGACCAAGGACTAATCTCACTTGGCGCCGCAAGTGGGGATATGTCTCAGTATTCAGTAAAAATAGTTACAAACACTGATACAGGGCCAAGCCGTCAGAGAAATGAAGATGCATGTTATCCAGCGGCAGGCAACATAATAAGCAAGCCACCATCACCTACAGCTTTAGCAATTGTTTGTGATGGTATTGGTGGACATGAGGGTGGTAATGTTGCCTCAAATATTGCCATAGATGTAATTCAACAGCAAGTTAGTCAGTTAGCATCAGTTCCTCGTGACCGTATCGACCCGACAGTGTTATTAGCTGACTTAGAAAGGGCGGCGGCAGCAGCAAACGATAAAATAGCTGTGCGAAATGATAGCGAGGGTAGACAAGGGCGCCAGCGGATGGGCACGACGTTGGTAATGGCATTACCTATTGCCCACGAAATGTATATCACTCATGTAGGTGATAGCCGTGCGTACTTAATTACACGCAAAGGATGCTACCAAGTCACCCTAGATGATGATGTGGCATCACGAGAAGTACGGCTCGGATATGCAGTTTACCGCGATGCCGTTATGCAAGGCGCCAGTGGTTCTTTAGTGCAAGCTTTGGGAATGGGTAGCAGTAACTCGCTGCATCCAACGGCTCAAAGGTTTGTGCTAGATGAAGATTGTGTATTTTTGTTATGTTCGGACGGTTTGAGCGACTTTGATAGAGTTGAACAATATTGGGAGACAGAAATATTACCGATTTTGACCGACGGTGTAGACATTACAGAAGCAGTTAACAATTTAATCGAAATAGCTAATAAGCAAAATGGACACGATAACGTCACAATTGCCCTGGTTCAGTATCAAATAAAATACACAGAACCAGAAAAAATACAGATTCAGAATATTGCGGATTTATCCACGAATTATAAGTCAGGCAGCTATTATAACACCAGTGCGCCAACTAATTTGGTTTCAGGACACAGAACACAAGTAATCCCTGATACAGCCCAGGCAAAGAAACCGATACCTTTGCATTTGATAGCACTGTTGTCTGTGGTGACAGTGGGAGGTTTAATTGGGCTATTAATACAACAAATACTTTCTCGTCAAATTCAGCCAATTGGGACGACGACATCAACATCACCACCAGTTGCAACATCTCCAACTTCAGTAGAAAGAGTCGCACCTCCCAAGGGTTCGTTAATTAGCGTCATATCCCCAATTGAATTTAGTCGCAATAGCTCTTATCAAGTAGCTGGTAGTATTCCACAGAATACAACTTTAGTGGTTATAGACTCAAAACCAACGACTGGCGCCGACAAAAGCGACTTACTGCATTTGCAGGTTTGTCAAGTTCCCAAACAAGAGGTAGAAGCACCCCCAGTTGCAGAAAAAAAAGTGCCAATTATACAACGTGAGGAAATTTGGGTTCAAAGAGAAAAACTTGAGCCAAAAAAGAACGTCTCAATATCTCAACCAGAGAAAAACGTTAATTCTCCATGTGATGGAATACTCAAAGAATCTTCGAGCGGCAATATAGAAAAATCTCCATCAAAGAGAGAACGTGTTCGTCCACGCAATTTATAGCCGAAAAAGGTCATTAAAGTGTACACCTTACAACTGCACGGTTAGCTTTATTACTGCCACTCTGTCATATAAACTAGTAGGAAACCTAAAATATTTTTATGGCTAATTCGGTTAAAACTATAAAGAGATAGCAAGGTATGCTTTGCTGTTTATTACTCAAATTGAATCTTACAGGTATACTAGCCTTAAAGAATGCCCCTTGAAACCATGCCATCCTTAAACCTGGCGATAGCCCGTCTAGTTCATGCTGGCACCAACAATTTCGCTATTTGGGTGGTGCGCGCTCCTTACTCTAGTGGGCACGTTTTTCACGATTGCGTTTGGACACCCAACCTGACACAAGTATGGCAGGAATGGCAACAATTGTTTGCAGGTCATAGCAACCTTGATGTATCTCCCAACGCCAGCGAATCTGATAAAATTCAATCGAATTACTCCTTACCAATCGAATTACCCCAACCCGCCACAGGGCAACCAACTAATTACGCTGGGCGCCTAATGCAGTACTTTGGTAACTGTTTATGGCAATGGGTGTTCGATGGACCAATTTTAAATAGCTTAGAACACAGTCGAGGAATCGCAGCAGGACAAGAAAAAAGTCTCCGTCTACGTCTAGAAATACGCGACCCTTATTTGGTATCGGTACCTTGGGAAATTATGCAGCGTCCCGGTCAAGCTGCAATTTCTCTGAGTCAAAACGTCATATTTAGCCGTACCACCAGCGACGTTGACAAATTACCATCTTTACGTAGCGATGCTGGGTTGAATGTGTTGCTTGTGCTTGGCGATGACGAAAATCTCCAACTCGAAGCTGAAGCTGAACTTTTAAAGCGAACCTTAACACAAGGTACTACCAGTGGTAGCAACTCACGCGGTTACGCTCCATGTATCGTTACTAAACTAATTCGCCCTACCCCTGAAGAATTAATCGCGGCATTAGAAACGCGGGCATATAATGTCATTTTTTATGCTGGTCATGGCTTGCGTGGACCCGATGGCGGCATATTAAATCTACACCCCAAAGCTACACTCAACGGCATTGAATTGGCTCAGGTATTAACGCGCACAGGTGTAAAATTAGCTGTTTTTAATTCGTGTTGGGGCGCCCAACCTTTGGCAGTTAATCATCAACCAATACCTTACAGTAGCTTGGCAGAAGTATTAATACGACATGGCGTACCAGCAGTACTGGGAATGCGCGACGTCATTGCCGACCGTGAAAGTATTAGCTTTATTCAAGCTTTCTCAGAAGCACTGCGTTCACGTCGAGCAATAGATGAAGCGGTAGCCGATGCTAGGCAAAAACTACTATCTTTATATAAATTCAACCAACCTGGTTGGACACTACCCGTTCTTTATTTACATCCAGAGTTCGACGGGCAATTAATTCGCAGCTTAGACGAGAGCATTACCGAATTACCGACTTCTCTACCAGAATTTAGAAAAACATTCCCTGCTGCTTCACTGCGACTACTTACAGATGGAACAAAACAACTACTTCCAACTCCCATCACCCGTATTGGCCGCACCACAGACAACAACATCATCATTCCAGATTTATCAGTTTCTAGACAACATGCTCAAATTATTTGTCGAGATAGTTTTATTGACACAAAATTAGAGCAAAGCTACTACTTACGTGATGATTCAACAGCAGGCACTTTAATATATCAGTCTGGAGCATGGCAACGAATTCATCATGAAGAAGTACCACTAAGGTCAGGAACGCAATTAAAATTTGGCAGTAGCCGTGGTGACATTTGGGAGTTTATGATTGAAAACTCATAGACAGTTTGTCAAAAATCCATGAAATTACTCTTGACATAATTAGATTTTTATTTAAAACATATTATTTCAACGTATTATTCTGTGAGTATCCTTAAATATTTTGTATCACCTTAAAACAATACGCGATCATTTTATTCGTTTTGCGGAAACGGTCGCACTTATGCTGTAGCTCATGGTACACAAACAAATTAAACCATCCAATAAGGAAAGCCTAAAAATGACTCACACAAAAAACGAAGCACTTAACAGTTCAGAGTTCCAACCATCTGCAATTCACCTAGAGTTGCTCGAAGCATTACTCGAAACCGACGAGGCAACATATCCCTGGAACCCAGCATTACCCGAATCCGAAGATTTCTTTCATCAATGTGACGCGCATTTTGGCATTGATGAACTTCTCGAAGTTGATGGGAACGGGCGCCAAGAAGCTTTTTACAGCCATCTTGATACTTTGTGGTCTAACACACCAACCTTGCAATCTCAATGTAGCACAAATGTAGTATCCATGTCAAAACTTAAAGAAAGTTTACAATCAGCGATTTCTTCCCGGATTCCTCACGAATGGATAGAGAAGATAGCACAGAAAGCAAGTAATTTATTTAATTCGCCAATGTCAATAGCAGATCAATTAGTAGAAATTGCCGCATCTGTAGTGCCCGCTTTAGGCGCCGATGATTTATCTGTACTAGCGCGTCCATATGCCTATGCAATGCGTAGTGAAACAACTACACTAGAATCAACACTTAAAAAAGTGGGTGGACACGACTGGAATAATTTATCAGAAATCGAGCAAGCACGGGTGAGTGTAGCAGTAGCTTACTACGCACTTCAACAACTCAAAAAATTTCAAGCAATAGACTAAGTGCTTGGTAAACAATATCTGATAAAACGCGATTTAGTATCAGGTGCAGGGTGTCGCTAGATTCGATTTAATCAAATTGACGTGTTTTGATGGGAATATATTTTAGTAATACTCCAAGAGCATCTTGCACCGATTATGTAATCAAATTATATAATCAAGAATACACAAAGACCATTTCACTATTTTAAATCTAACTCTAGACTCTTGCGCTGTAACAACCATCTATCAAAAAATAGAATTAAAGTGAAAAGAAAACAGTGAAGTAATGCAATTTAGGTTATAAGTGAGTCATATGAATATTAAAGTAAAAAGCAACCGGGGAAAACCCAGTTGCTTTTTTATTTTCGTTCTAAAAAACGTGTAGCAAAATTTTGTGAACGGTTTGGAGAAAGAGCGCGTGCTTTAAGAATAGCAGCCATCAAAAATGCGTATGAAATGACACCAACAACAACTAGTAACACAGCATTAATAGCTCCAGAAGCATTCCACAAAGCATGAAGCGCGGCTGCAGTTAAGTAACCCACGATTAAAATTCGCACACCCCTACTTGGTTTAAGAACAGCTAAACCAATAAAATATCCTAAATAACCGCTATAAGCCATATGACCTGCGACTAATCCTAATATTCGGGGAATTAAAAGCTGTAACCCTACCAACTGTCCAGCATCGGCGCCCGATTGTTGTGCAACACTTAATGTAATTTGTGGTACATATTGACCAAGTGTTTCCAACAGAGTAAAACCAACTGCCGAAGCAGTGCCAAGTAGAATACCATCAAGAGGTTCAGAGACACCAAGCCGTTCACGCCAAGGAGAAGGAAGCGTTCTTGATATTAAAAATATACCCAAAACAGGCAATGCTTTGAGCAATTCTTCCATTAACCCGGCACCGAAAAACATCCGCACAAGTAATTCAGTTAAGGTAATTTCCTGATTTTCTCTAGGTAAATTACCTGGTAGAACAACACGGAATATATAAATAAATAAATCTAAAATAGGGCTTTTTAAAATTATCGCTGTCCCCAAAGCCGAAGCAAGTAATATCCACCAAGGTTTGTGCTTGCCACACAAACGATAAATAAAATAATATGCAGCAGAAGCAATATAAGTACCAACAATAACTTGATTAGCTTGCGGCGAACCAACCGTAGCAAACATTAATACTACAAATACAACAGTTAAGATACCAGGGATTAAAAAAGCTTTGCTAGTTAAATCCTTTCCGGTTGAGATAATTGGGAACAACTGTGTAAAGCTTACAGAATCTATTTGTGTAGGCGCCTCATATTTGCTTGCGGGGGTGAGTGAAGTAGCGACAGCGGAATTAATAGCAGTTTGTTGAGGAGCATTATTTTCATATTCAAACTGAAATATGGGTCCATCCTGTGCTAAAGAAATGCGGTCACCAGAATGTAACTCTTGACAACCCTCAAGACGCTGCCCATTCAGGTAAGTACCATTAGCACTACTAAGGTCACAAATCACCCAACTGTATCGACCATCAGGGGAAGGAGAAATGGAACGAACAACCGCATGGCGCCGTGATACCATCCGAAACTTAATGGCATCCAGAGCAATTTGACAACCAGGGTCGCGTCCAATTACCACCTCTCGATTTTTGAGTAGGGCATAATTCGACTCAGACCCACTAGGTACTCCGTTACCAGACACTAGCCGTAGAAAAGCATTCGTCAACGGCACGTTTTTGCCTGTCATTCATTTACAAGGTGGTTATTAACGATTTTACTCATTGATAAATACAATATAGCTTCACTCTATATAAGCAGAATTAAAAATTAAAAATTAAAAATAAAAACACTTTAAGTAAACCATACTGAGTATTACCAAAGCGTGCCTACATAAAAATTTACCAAAGTAAATATATTAATTCTGTATTTTTCAAATCTTTTTCTTGTGGAGCAGGCATCCCTGCCTGCCCGCCCCTCCCCTACACATCTAAACTTCTGCCAGTTCTAAATCTTGCTCAACATGCTCAACCCTAGTACCAAGCAACTTAAGAAACTCAGCTAACCAACGTGGATGAGCAGGCCAAGCAGGCGCCGTTACCAAGTTACCATCAACAATAGCCTCATCAACAGCAATTTCTACGTATTTCCCACCCGCCCCATTCACATCTGGGCTACAAGCCGGATACGCAGTACAAGTTTTGCCTTTTAGTACATCTGCTGCCGCAAGTAACTGTAAACCGTGGCAAATAGCAGCAATAGGTTTATTTGCGTAGGCAAAGTGACGGGTAAGTTCTATCACTTTTTGATTTAAACGAATATATTCAGGCGCCCGTCCACCAGGAATAACCAAAGCATCATAACTCGCAGCTTGGATTTTATCAAACGTAGCATTGAGGGTAAAATTATGACCAGGTTTCTCGCTGTACGTTTGGTCTCCCTCAAAATCATGCACAGCAGTACGTATTTTCTCACCAGCCTTTTTATTCGGGCAAACAGCGTGTACAGTGTGCCCAACCATCTGTAAAGCTTGGAAAGGAACCATCACCTCATAATCTTCAACAAAATCGCCCACAAGCATTAAAATATTCTTGTTAGCCATAACTTTTCAGTACCTCTTTATTTCAATTGAGATATTGGAAATTTTTTTGTGTTTATTTACTCCATTAAAGTATAATATAAGCGTAATTTTACTGAACCTAAATAAAAATAAATATTTATAAAATCCCCCCTAGCCCCCCTTAATAAGTTGGGAAAAGAGGGTTTCAAGCTCCTTGTTAAGGTGGTTAAATTCTATTCATTATAGTATTAGAAGTAAACAATAATTTCAATTGATGTAACAAGAGAAGAAGTTGTGAAATATTAATTAATTTGCTCCTGATAAGCTACATATAAAAGTAATTTAAAATTCCTATTTATCTGTATCACAGTTACCTCTTAGCGAAATATATGACAGAATTGATAAATTAACTTAATAACTAGACAAGCATTCTTTTTCTTCACATATACCGAAACGTCGCATTATATCCGCGAGTTGTTCGTTACGGGAACGATTTTCATCAATAAATCGCTCGACTTTAATAGGCGGAATGCCAGGATTAGATACTTCAATGCGATCTCGATACATTTCGAGCATTACTGAAGTACCTGTTGCTAAAAAATCCTGATGTATCAAAGCGTTAGCAATAAGCTCTCTTAAAGCCTGTTTTGGAAACATCTTTACTTCTTCGCGTACAACTTCCTCTATAAAACGATTTTGCGGTGCTAATGAGTGAACAAGGTCTACTAATCTGTCAAAGCCAACGGCATATCCTCGATTGTCTGTCTTTTCATCACGAGTTTGTAGCTTATTGATACCTTCATATATAATTACACGGGCTGCTTTACGAGCCAATGCAGGAGAAAAGGCATCCAGTTTTTTTGCCAAAAGAATGGCAGCTAGGTTTGTGATTGTCCAACCCTGTGCTGTTTGTTTGATTAAATGTTGCTTGGACAATCTCTCAAGCACAGCATCGCGGTTAGTCGGATAGGGAATTTTAAGCAGTTCAAAGTAAGTTTGAGTATCCAACAGGGCAATTACATCTTCAGGGCTGGCATCAGAGCAGGCGCCTTGGCAAAACCAGTCTTGTTGGTCTTCAGCAAAAATCCTCTTGAGTACATCCGGTGTCATTGGCACCAAATCTTCTCCCGCTCTCATCAGGTAGGCGCCATCAAAGGATAAAGGTTGCCCAACAGGACGGGTTGGCACTTCAAAAACCAGCACTCGTCCATCAGGATGCTGCAATTCTGTAACGTCTACCCGAAATCTGAGTTTATCGACAATACGAGCTTTGATGTCGTTTAGGGCGGTTATAGACGGAAAAGCTTGCGAACCTACGACCCGACGCGGGGGCTTATCGGTTACGCCCAAAACCAGATATCCACCATTTTCGTTTGCTAAAGCCACGCAGTAGCGCAACAATTTGGTTGTATCGTACTGTTGCTTGGCTTCTTTGAATTCTAAGCATTCTGTTTCTGCGGGTGCATTCAGCCATTTTTCAAGGTCTTCAAGGGTAATCATGCAGCATCTATCTATTGAGCAGTTAAAAACCTTACCTTATGTACTTAAAAAGCTTCTGAGTTATGTTTAATTAGTTGATTTATAAAATATATATTATAGCAGCAGGATTATTAAAACTAATGCCACAATCTTATATTTACACAAGCAAAATTATTAAAGCAGGAGCGTTAATAGCAGACACAAAAACTCTTTTAGCAAGCTGGGATTTATCGCGCACTGTAGATGAAAATTTAGATAAGTTCGTTTCTGAAA
Organism: Calothrix sp. PCC 7103; assembly: GCF_000331305.1. GTDB lineage: Bacteria > Cyanobacteriota > Cyanobacteriia > Cyanobacteriales > Nostocaceae > Dulcicalothrix. The sequence goes on from NZ_KB217478.1 coordinate 6,773,890, forward strand.
ATATTTTTGGCAAAGCATCTCGCTCAAGGGTAAAAGATATTTTAGCTATTTTTCGTCAGCGGTACTTGATGGAGGCGCCAGTAATAAAAGCATTGGTGACTTTGGTTAACCACAGGTTTCCAGCAGAGGCACTTAATTGTATTTTTTATTTTCACGCTGCTCAATCTGATCGCTTGCTTCATGACGTTGTGACAAATTTACTAACTGACTTGTATTATCTAGGAAGGCAAGATATTAGTGTCAATGATGTAAAAGCCTGGATTGATAAGCAAATTGCTCAAGGTAAAACACAAGGTACATGGTCAGATTCAACGTTAACTCGTTGTGCTAGGGAAATTTTAAGCACACTCAGAGATTTCGGTATACTGAAAGGAGCGGTTAAGAAACATCTGGCGCCTATTTACCTACCAGTGCAGGCGTTTGCTTATATTGCTTTGTATTTAAAACTGCATCAACCATCGGGAGAGAAACTTATTAATGCGAGCGAGTGGCAATTATTCTTTTTGTCAACCGAAGCTGTAGAACGCTTTTTCATAGAAGCTCATCAGCATTGGCAAGAATTTATTAAAAGCTAAGAAAATTATTGCACCAATTTGGGTAGTTGTTACCTCGCAAGAAAAATTGGATGAGGTTGTCGCTGCTATTGATGATAAGCGGGTGGAGTTAGCCAAGCTGCAAGACCGTTTTAAAAATCGCATTGATATGGCGCCTGCTGACATTCGAGAAGTAGCTACCCGACGGGTTTTAAGTAAGAAACAGGCAGCAGTGCCAATTTTGCAACAGTTATTCAAAGATTCCCAAGGACAGTTAAACGCTGCTTGTCGTTTGGAAAGAACAACACGTAAAAGTGAAGTGACGGAAGCTGATTTTGTACAGTTTTATCCTTACCTACCACATTTTATTGAGCTTTCGATTGAGATAATGTCGGGTATTCGGCTACAACCAGGGGCGCCGAAGCACTTTGGTGGCAGTAATAGAACTATTATTAAACAAGCTTATGAAATGTTGGTGTCAGAAAGAACGGCTTTTGCAAAACAGCCAGTTGGGAGTTTGGTTACTTTAGACAAAATATTCGAGTTGGTTGAGGGTAATTTATCTACCGAAAAAAGATAGGTAAAGCTTTGGGTGAGATATTTAAGGGTTTATTTGATTTTGCAGTTCCTGACCTTTATCCTAAATTGGAAATGGGCGCCCGTAGTTTGAAGGGAAGCGAAGCAGAAGAAATTCTGAAAGCTGCAAATCTTAATGGTTTACCCCAAATATTTTACAGTGGCGATACAGGGTTGAACTTAGTTATCAAAGACGGCGCCAAATATGTAGCTAACCCAGATGCTTCGGTAACAAAGGAAGTGCTAGATTATTTAATACAGCAGCATTCTTATGGAAATAAGGACACACGCACTGGTAAAGCGTTAGAAGGGCGATTTGGTGGACTTGGTTATGGGTGGGAACGGGATATTTTACGCTTAGTATTAGCAGTATTATTCCGTGCAGGTTCAATCGAAGTATCTCATAAAGGACAGAGGTTTGATAGCTACCAAAATGCTAACAGTCGCGAACCTTTTACCAGCAATACCGCTTTTAAAGCAGCACTGTTTACACCTGTAAAACCCATTGGTTTATCTACACTCAAGCAAGCAGTAGAAAACTATGAAGAATTAACGGGTGACACCGTTGATATGGAAAAAAATGCAATAGCAGAAGTTCTCAAACAGCTAGCAAACGAAGAATTACAACTTTTGTTACGTGTAGAAGAACGAGTTAAGGCAAATAGTTTACCTGCCACCGAGCAACTCCAAGACTACCGCAACACACTAACAGAAATTCAAAACGGCACCGCAGACGACTGTATACAGATATTAGCAGGCGAAGGGGTTTCATTAAAAGCAGCGCGCGAAAGGTTTCGACGCATCCGAGAAGCAACCAATGATTCATCTTTATCTGCCTTTAAAGCAGCAAAACAGGTAGTACAAAATCAATAACTTGTAGTTAGTCAGCAAAAGCCAGAAATGGCAAAAATTGCTACTCGCTTGCGAGAAAACCTCAATGGAAAGTATTTTGTTGACCGCATAGCGCAAATTAAAGAAGATACCAACACAATTTCCAATGCCTATGCAGAACATTATGCTAATCTCCACCAACAGCGCGCTCAACTATATTTAGCAACAATTACAGAAATCAAAGGTCGCACCGAGTGGACAACTATTCCCCCAGAACAGCAAGAAGTATTATTGGGTGAATTGCAAAAGCGCGCGTGTATACATGTATCTGTTGAAAATTGGTCGCTAACAGGTAATGAATGTCCAGAATGTAAAGCCAGTATTCCGCAGATGGAATCAGACCTAGCCGCATTATCTGGCTTAAAAACTCAGGTTTTAGTTAGAATTCAAGAATTAAATGCGCTCACAGAAGAAAAACAGGTAGTAATTGAACGAGTGCGGCTAGGAGATTTCTCAAAAGAACCCATCGACTCAGAAGAAGCAGTAGAACAAGTAGTACAAAACTTAAAAGAACACCTGCTAGACTTAGTAAGCAAAGGAGTCAAAATAATCCTAGAGTAATACCTTCTTATAGGTCTTCTTGTGGAATCTCTTGTGGAGCGGGCATCCCTGCCTGCCACCTAGGAAACATCAAAAAATGAACAGAAATACCATGACTAATTTAAACGTACAAATACCAAATTCTCTATATAAACAAATAGAAGCAAAAGCAGCCAAAGAAAATGTACCTATTGACCAACTAGTTGCTATCGCATTATCAGCACAGGTGTCAGCGTGGGCAAGTAAAGACTATGTAGAAGCAAGGAAAGCGCGCGGTAGTTTAGATAAATTCAAACAAGTGTTAAGCAAAGTTCCCGATGTTGAACCAGAAGATTACGATAAATTAGCATAAATATTAAAGTATATTAACTGAAGTGTCAATAAAATAAATTATGAACCTTGAACAAGCAGTATTAGAAAAATTACGGGAGTTACCCCTAGAGAAACAACAAGAAGTCTTAGATTTTACCAACTTTTTACATCAACAAGTTACTTCCAAGCGTCCCCTTGGTAGTGTTAAAGGTTTATGGGCTGATTTAAACTTCGATCTTTCCGATGAGGATATAGCTCAAGCGCGCAAAGAAATGTGGGGAAACTTTCCAAGGGATATTGAATGACATCAGTTGTACTAAAAACTCATATATAAAAGTAAATATGGATAAATCTCTAAGAAACATCCTCCGCAACGTAGTTACTCAATGCCGTAAACTATTAGAAGAAGCAGTAGCCGAATTACTAGAAGGACAATTTGGTATTTACACCTCTGGTAAACTAGAAGATGCCAGTCGTATGGGGCATCTCTCAACCGATGATTTAGAGTATCGCGAACAATTATTAGTACACTTGCAGCACATTCCAAGCAGCAGATTTTAAAATCAAAGATGCTGTAGAACAACTAGTGCGAGAAGTAGCATTTACCCATCTTAACCGCTTCTGTGCTTACAAAATGATGGAAACACGCGCGCTAATTAGGAAAGCAGTAAGCGATGGGCTAAAATCTCAAGGGTTCCTCTTTTATTTAGCAGACAACCCTGAAGAAGAAAAACTCTATAACGAAGGAAAGCAAGATGTCGCTTATCGTCATTTCCTCGAACATTTAGGAAGCACATTATCAGAAGAAATAGGAGTATTATTTTCACCCAACGACCCAGCAAATAGATTATTACCACCGCAAAGAGTTATCGACTCGGTGTTAAATTTAGTTAACAGCGAAGAATTAAAAGATATCTGGCTAGAAGATGAAACAATAGGTTGGGTTTACCAGTATTTTACACCTAAAGAATTACGGGATAAAGCAAGAAAAGAAAGTCAGGCGCCGCGTAATTCCTATGAACTAGCATTTCGCAACCAGTTTTACACCCCCAGCTATGTAAGTAGGTGGGTGGAAATAAACCACACTTGGGGTTTTCCGGTTAAGAGCGCTAAAGGCATACTGTGAAAGGATTATAGCCGATTTACATTTCGTTACATAGCGGTAAATTTTCCCGTCCACCTACTTAGTACAGTTTCTCACAGATAACACATTAGGACGAACTTGGTATGAAATGCGCCAAGGAGACACAGCATTAACACAACATTGTCAATATTTAGTACGGCGCCCAAATGAAATATTCTTAGCTGCTGACGAAGAAGCTACTGTAAGCGATAATAATACAGAAGATTTATCACAAGAAGAACTTTTAAAACAACCAGTTTATATACTGCACCGACCAAAAAAAGACCCTAGAGAAATTAAAATACTTGACCCAGCCTGCGGAAGTGGACACTTTTTACTTTACTGTTTTACACTGCTGTTAATTATCTACGAAGAAGCATATAATGACCCAGAGTTAGGCGCCATATTACAAAGAGACTATCCTAACCAAGAAACATATCGCCAAGCAATACCAGGTTTAATTTTGGCGCATAACCTCCACGGCATTGATATTGATATTCGAGCTACTCAAATTGCAGCATTAGCACTATGGTTAAGGGCACAGCGCGCGTTTCAAGGAATGGGTTTAAAGAAAAATCGTCCTAAAATTACTAAATCTAATATTGTTTGTGCCGAACCCATGCCAGGGGAAAAGGAACTGCTAAATGAGTTTTTAGCAGAACTGCAACCAACTGTTTTAGGACAGTTAGTACAGGTTGTATTTGAAAAAATGAAGTTAGCGGGTGAAGCAGGTTCGCTGTTGAAAATTGAAGAAGAAATTAGAGATGTAGTTGCAGAAGCAAAGCAACAATGGACTATTTCCGCAAACCTAGCAACGGTGGTTTCTGGAATGACCATATTAAACGCTACTCTAAAAGCCGTCGCAAGGCGCCTATTTACTGGTTGCTACAATCTTCTAAGAAAAACTATGCTTTGTGGATATACTACCACCGCTTAGATAAAGATATCCTATTTAAAGCCCTTGTTAACTACGTTGAACCTAAATTGCGTTTAGAAGAAAGCAACCTCGAACAACTCCGCAGCCAAAAAGCCTCAGCAGGTACATCTGGCAAAGCTGTCAAACAATTAGAAAAACAAATCGACCGTCAAGAAGCTTTAATAGCCGAAATACGCGACTTTGAAGAAAAATTACGGCGTGCTGCTAATTTTAACCTAGAACCTGACCTGAATGATGGTGTAGTTCTCAACATTGCGCCTTTGTGGGAACTGGTACCTTGGAGTGAAGCGAAGAAATATTGGCAGGAGTTAACTGCTGGTAAGTACGAGTGGTCTACCATTGGTAAGCAGCTAAGGGCAAAGGGGATAGTTAAATGTTAAAGGAACTTCACCTCCAACAAGTTGGTCCAGCATCCCATTTTGATGTTGAATTCGCTGATAGACTCAATATATTTACGGGCGATAATGGTTTGGGTAAAAGTTTTTTACTCGATGTTGCTTGGTGGACACTCACTGGAAACTGGGTAGAACAAATTGCCTATCCACGACAAGCTAGAGAAGGAAACCCAGAAATTAATTGCCTAATTAGTACTGCGAAAGATATAAAACAATATCAAAGTTACTTTGATTTTTCTGAAGCAGTTTTACACGAATTGTAAAAAAAATCATAAGTGTGGAGACGTGATATATCCCTACCCTTCGGGATATCCTACCCTTCGGCAAAACTTCGTTAACGGATAACGGGAAAACCTCCGGTTTACACGTCTCTACAACGCTACTGTTGCTGTTGCTGTGCTGCTTTTCTGATTTCCTCTACATCCATTTCTAAAGTCTCAGCGATTTCTTCGATACTTAATCCTCTTTTAAGCAACTTTGGCACAAGTTCCAACCATGTTTCTTCCCTGACGCTTTGATACAGTCTACTTTTTTTAAAATCACTTAAGTTAAGCATAGTTTCTATTTCCTTCGTAGTAGTATTTGGGAACTTATAGAAAAAGATGGCTTGGATAAATGCTAGCACTTCTTGCTGAAGATTAGCATCAGTTATTTCATTTTGGGCTTGACCAACGAGTTTTCGTGCTAATGATGCTGACTTCTTTGGAGTCTCTACGAATAGTCTTGCAATTCCTATCTCTAAAGCTTCATCTTGATTTTTAGGAAGCTTGTTCAAGTAAATCTGTCGGACGTGATGGTTCATCACATTTTTATAACGCGGATGCGCTGCGACTTCATTAGATTGTCTATCGTAAATAACAATTGCGTACCAATCGGAATTAGGTGGTTTATTTTGACGAAAGTAAACAAATATTTCTCCAAGTAGTCTTTCATAGAATTCTTCATCTTTATAAGTTTGAAATTCTACAAAATACAGCGGCTCCTTTTCAAAGCCTTCAACAGTAGAGAATAAGCCATCTAAACGGAAAGATTGCTGTTTGACTTCCAGGGCATTAAACTTATAGGCGTTGGTGTTAGTATCTGGTTCACCAATTAGCTTAAAGAATATTTGTGGTAGTTCCCTGATTAGCTCATAAAAAAGTGCGTCTGTTTTCACTGATTTAACTTACTACTTAATCTCTTGTATTCATAATACAATTATTTTTATTTTTTGAAAATATGTTTTTATAGTAAGATTTAATATTTTTTGAATAAATTTATAAAGTAAATTAAAAATTGAAATTATTAAAAAATATGTTAAATTAAAAGCACTTTCTTAATATAGAGATACACATAAAGACACCAATAACTGCAAACAGTTTCACTAGGACATGACTCCTGCATGACCTCGTTGGATAGTTAGTATTAAACAATAGCGGTGCCTCTAATAGTCTATGACCTGATGTTTTCAAGACGTAGTAACCATTGATTAAAATGTTGGCACTGTTGACATGAATTCGTATCATCGTGAAGGTCTTCCTCCAACGAGATTTTTCTTCCAAAGCTCACCCAAGCTATAATCTTCAAGCCAATTTTCTAGAGCGCGCGGCGCCGTTAGCTCCAATTAGAATATTAATTTTGGAGAGTTCGAGGTCACAACTGGCGATAGACTTAAAACCTCTTAAAACTATTCTCGACAGTTTTTTGTCACTGTTTGTGTCTGTCATCGAACAATCTCCCAATTTGAATGGCAGGGCAAGGATGCCCGCTCCACAAGATTATGCTTTACAAGATGGTGTTCCACAAGATTATTGTAGAATAGGCATTTTAAATTAAAAGTACTTTCCTGGTGGGTTATTTTAATCTATATAAGTTATGGGTATTATTACTGACTATTTATGGTTCTTGTCAAGTTTTGGTGAAAGCTTTGGAAACGTTCTTGGCAGAGGGCAGTAGGCAGAGGGCAGAAGGAAGGAGTAAGGGTGAAGACATTTAATAACATTAAAATTTGGAGCTTTATTTTTGTCTCGGTGACTAAATTTTATAGTCAATAAGATAAAACTAAAGCTCCAACAAGCTTTTAGAGGTTGGATTACATCACGCTAAAAATTCAGTTTTTTGAGACTATTTCTTTACTCCAGCAGTTAGTTTGTTTAAGGTTGCAACCAATATACTTTGCATTTCTTCCACCTCGTTCATGATGGTCGTAAAACGATTTTTGTTGTCAAGTATATCTACCTCTTGAGCAATTATAAATTGGGTATCTAATTCTCGTAGTGAGCCTAAAGCAATATATAAGAATTTTATATATTCTTGCCTTGATTGCCGACCATAACCTTCAGCAATATTAGACGCTACTGATACTGCTGAACGCCGTATTTGACTTGTCAAACCATATAATTCATGTTTTGGAAATGCTTGAGTAAACTTATAGCAATGGATAGCTAGTTGTACTGCCCTTTTCCATACAAATTGGTTTCGGTAACTCATAGTTAAGTTGGAAAGCAGAAGATTTGAAGATTTGAAGTAGAACTAATTATATGTTTTTTATACTTAGGTTTGTCTTCACTAAGTTAGATTAATTAATGATTGTTATTATTTGGTTATTAATATTTACAAAAATATATTTGTACCTAGCAAATCGAGTCAACTTAAATTTAGATTTGTAACAAAAATCGTCTAGTTAGCAAGTCTAGTTTTGCACGACCATACATTTGTCTTTTCAGCATTTTAAGTCGATTAATTTGTCCTTCGACAGGTCCATTACTCCAAGGCGTTGTCAAAGCAGCTTTGACCGCGTTGTAATCTTCAAGCAAGCTTTTGGCAAAGCGATGGAAAGGTGATAAAATGCTGTTGTAAGCAACAGTCAGCCAAGTATCTAATTCTTCTTGTTGTCGTTGACGGATAAGAGATATAAAATTTTCTGCTAACTCAATTCCTTCTCTTAAGCTTGGGCTTTGTGCTTTTAAAGACACGACTAATTCTTCTCGCTCAGACTCTGAAACACCAGAATCAGAGCTACCTAAAATTAGCCATGTTACGCTATAAGGAGTGAGAGGTTTTCTTGATGGTTTAACAATTTTTGGTAGGCGTACAGTTGACAATCTCTGCCGTTTTTTTAAACCTTGGCATTCGCGTAAACGTGCGGTGTAACGAGTTAAAGTAGCATAGCTACCAACATATCCTTGTTGTTTAATTTCTTCAAATATTATTTTAGTTTCACGACAGCCTTCATTCCATCGTTTTATGATGTAATCTTGATAAGGCTTTACTAAACCTCGACCTTTATCACTACGCCCCCGGCGCTCTACAAAAGTCGGATTACGGAGATTACGGAAAACTGTTGTGCGACTAATACCAAGCCTTTGAGCAATAACTCCCGCATTCATTCCTTGACTATGTAGCTCCCAAGTTTTTTGATGATTTTCTTTTCTTTTGGCACGACGTTGTTCTGCTTTTGTTTTGTTTAACTGGTGGTGGTGCTTCGGTTGGAGAAGTGACAACAACGATGTTTTCTTCATCCCTAATTACAGAAGCTTGATTTTGTAATTGTTCGACTTCTTTCAAGTCTTTACTATATATCCCAAACACTTCATAAAGCGTTTGAGCTAAATTTTGTAGTAAGTGAAAGCGGTCTGCAACTTGAATTGCATCGGGTGCGCCTTCTTTAATTCCTTTTTCATAAGCTTTCGCTCTGTCTCGTGAAACAATCTGAATACCAGGATTTTCTTTTAACCATGAGCTTAAGGTTTCAGATGAACGGTCTTTTAATAATGTAACAGGTTGATTATTTTCTAAATTAACAACGATAGTACCGTAAGTTTTGCATTTACGAAAACAAAAATCATCTACCCCTATAATTTTTAGAGAATCAGGTGATGGTAAAGGTATTCTACGAACTAAATTTAATAGCGTATTACGACTTGTGTTTAAGCCTAATTTTGTGATAATCTGAATCCTGCTGCACCACCTGATGCTAAACCTATCGCAGTTAATCGAGACGCTAATCTCATAGTTCGACGTGCCCACGGAGCCACAATATCTGTTAATCTTTCAGTAAATATTCGTCTTTTACATTCCGTATTGATGCAAAAAAATTTCCTCACACGCAGTTGAAGTAAAGTACCATAGTTCGCCCATGATAAATCAGCTATTTTACGCTCATAGTGGCTATGAATTTTATGTGTTGCCTCATTGCAGACTGGACATTTAACTGCTGTTTGTACTGAAGAAACAAGCACGATTACCTCCCTTCGCTCCTCGTCAATATTACAACTTTCAAGCAGGAGAAGATTTTTATCTGGTAATAAGCTTTTTAGTACTTCCATATTATAATGAAATCTAATATACTAGTATAAATATTTATTATTTTTATTTTAAAACTAAAAAATTATACAGTCAAATGTCTTCACCCTTACTCCTTCCTTCTGCCCTCTGCCTACTGCCCTCTGCCAAGAACGTTTCCAAAGCTTTCACCAAAACTTGACAAGAACCGCTATTTTTAACGCTTACACTGACACAGAAACGCCTTGGTGCTTTCTCGATACCTATCACCGTCATTTAGAAAGGCATTGGCATAATTTTGAGTGGGGTTTACACGACCGATACCAAACTTTAGAACAATTGGTAAACCATGCCAGCCAAAACTTTAGCCTCCGTGCATTTACTTGATGCCATTAGCGGCGCCGAGTTAGCTAGAATACCAAAGATAGAGATTGCAATTGCAATTTAATTTGAAAATCCAAAGTTATATTAGGTGATAAACAATGCCACAACTTTACAGAAATGGTAGACCACTATTTTTCTCTAGGTTCCCATCTCAACGCGCGTGATGTCAAAGCCGTTCGCAAAACAGTAGCAGGGTTAGTCAAATTAATTCACCCTAGTGGCGAAGTTACTAAAGAAGACATGACGGAAATAGTCGAAATAGCACTAGAAGGTCGGCGCCGCGTCAAGGAACAATTAAAGAAAATGGGTTCTTTCGAGTACCACCAAACCTCATTTTCTTATATAGATATCGAAACGCGCGAAGAACGTTATG
>NZ_KB217478.1:6784316-7719380 GCF_000331305.1 Calothrix sp. PCC 7103
GTTTTGTTTAACTGGTGGTGGTGCTTCGGTTGGAGAAGTGACAACAACGATGTTTTCTTCATCCCTAATTACAGAAGCTTGATTTTGTAATTGTTCGACTTCTTTCAAGTCTTTACTATATATCCCAAACACTTCATAAAGCGTTTGAGCTAAATTTTGTAGTAAGTGAAAGCGGTCTGCAACTTGAATTGCATCGGGTGCGCCTTCTTTAATTCCTTTTTCATAAGCTTTCGCTCTGTCTCGTGAAACAATCTGAATACCAGGATTTTCTTTTAACCATGAGCTTAAGGTTTCAGATGAACGGTCTTTTAATAATGTAACAGGTTGATTATTTTCTAAATTAACAACGATAGTACCGTAAGTTTTGCATTTACGAAACAAAATCATCTACCCCTATAATTTTAGAGAATCAGGTGATGGTAAAGGTATTCTACGAACTAAATTTAATAGCGTATTACGACTTGTGTTTAAGCCTAATTTTGTGATAATCTGAATCCTGCTGCACCACCTGATGCTAAACCTATCGCAGTTAATCGAGACGCTAATCTCATAGTTCGACGTGCCCACGGAGCCACAATATCTGTTAATCTTTCAGTAAATATTCGTCTTTTACATTCCGTATTGATGCAAAAAAATTTCCTCACACGCAGTTGAAGTAAAGTACCATAGTTCGCCCATGATAAATCAGCTATTTTACGCTCATAGTGGCTATGAATTTTATGTGTTGCCTCATTGCAGACTGGACATTTAACTGCTGTTTGTACTGAAGAAACAAGCACGATTACCTCCCTTCGCTCCTCGTCAATATTACAACTTTCAAGCAGGAGAAGATTTTTATCTGGTAATAAGCTTTTTAGTACTTCCATATTATAATGAAATCTAATATACTAGTATAAATATTTATTATTTTTATTTTAAAACTAAAAAATTATACAGTCAAATGTCTTCACCCTTACTCCTTCCTTCTGCCCTCTGCCTACTGCCCTCTGCCAAGAACGTTTCCAAAGCTTTCACCAAAACTTGACAAGAACCGCTATTTTTAACGCTTACACTGACACAGAAACGCCTTGGTGCTTTCTCGATACCTATCACCGTCATTTAGAAAGGCATTGGCATAATTTTGAGTGGGGTTTACACGACCGATACCAAACTTTAGAACAATTGGTAAACCATGCCAGCCAAAACTTTAGCCTCCGTGCATTTACTTGATGCCATTAGCGGCGCCGAGTTAGCTAGAATACCAAAGATAGAGATTGCAATTGCAATTTAATTTGAAAATCCAAAGTTATATTAGGTGATAAACAATGCCACAACTTTACAGAAATGGTAGACCACTATTTTTCTCTAGGTTCCCATCTCAACGCGCGTGATGTCAAAGCCGTTCGCAAAACAGTAGCAGGGTTAGTCAAATTAATTCACCCTAGTGGCGAAGTTACTAAAGAAGACATGACGGAAATAGTCGAAATAGCACTAGAAGGTCGGCGCCGCGTCAAGGAACAATTAAAGAAAATGGGTTCTTTCGAGTACCACCAAACCTCATTTTCTTATATAGATATCGAAACGCGCGAAGAACGTTATGTGGGTGTTCCAGAAGAAGGTGGACGAGATTTAATATCAACTGATCCCCTAGACCCAGGCAGTGTTTATGTAGCTTTGGTTGATGACCAAGCAAAAGTCGGATTATACCGTTTAGAAGTAGGATGTGCAGCAGGAACTGGTAAATTAAAGATAGCTGGCGGTGTTGATGGCGCCATGAAAGAATCTATCAACAGAGCATTCGCTTTTATCCAAAGTAATAAAGTAAACATGGTATAGCCCAAGCTGTTGTAACAACTGATTTTCACATAGAAGCAATTGACTTATTGACAAATCGCGTTAATTGTGGTGTTGGTATTGGCTTGTTAGTAGCTATATATTCCGCTCTCAAAAAATATCCTGTACAGCCAGGACTTTTAATATTAGGCGACCTCAGCATCCAAGGCAATATTAAAGCAGTTCGATCTTTAGCTGAACCATTACAACTTGGAATGGATAATGGAGCTAAAAAAGCATTAATTCCAACTGAAAACAAACGTCATTTTTTAGAGGTATCGGCAGATATTATGGAACGGGTTGACCCAATTTTTTACAGTGACCCATTAACAGCAGCAATGAAAGCATTAGGTGTGAATTGAATAATCTTAATCCCCCCTAGCCCCCCTTAATAAGGGGATTAAATTAATTTAATTTAAATTCTTCTAATGCTTTAGGAAAGTTTTTATTTTCATGTCCAGAGCGGCTAAGTTTAATTAATGCAAATCTTTCTAAAGGTGATAATGCTGCCCATTGCGGCGCCGTTATATTTACATTATATTCGCTTGCTTCTTCTTGAACGCTCTCTGGTATATTATTTTCATCCATCCACGCTGGGTGTGATTCGACAGGTAATTCACTTGGATAACTGCCTGTACGTTGATGTAAAAGATTTTGTAAATTCTGTCGGTAGGTTTCTATTTCTTGCTCATTTGTACAGGGAAGCTCAACTAAAGCTTGACGCTCTTCTTGAGTTAAGTGGTTCCAATCTGCTAATTTTAATTTGATTCCACAGGTGTCAAGGTTATATCTTGCTTGCATGGGAATACATCGCAAGGAATCAACGAAATCTGTTTCAAATTCAAAGAATTGTGTCATATGTAATCCAAAAAATTCTTATTCATAACAAGTTTATCCGTTACATCCGTTACATCCGTTGCCAGTAATATTCTAATGTCTAGGTTTAGAGTTACTAATGCGGATAATAAAATAACTAATTGCTAAAGATAAAACAGCCAAACCTAAACCAATAATATCTATGCCTTCAACTTTATCTAAATCAAGAATAATGATTTTTCTGGCTACCGCAATTAAAGATGTTACGATTACTAATTCTACCTGTAATACGTGCTTTTTGAGATAGCCTGTAATATTTTCTAATATTTCTAGGGCAATTAAAACGTTTAAAAACAATCCAAACACTTGGAATAATGTCTTATAAAAGCTACCATATTTTGGCGAAATTAATTCTCTGAATGTAAAGGTGATTAAATCAGCAATTGCTACTACAATTACAAGCAACATACAGACTGAGAGAACTTTAGCGACAATCACCTCTAGATTTTCGATGATGTGCATAAAGTTTTCGTCTTTGGTCATTTCACGAAATCGTTTAAGTAACCCTCTCATCTGCCTTACCCCCTAAAAAATATCTATTGCTTGTATAACAAGAAACACACACACAACAGTACGCTAGAGTTTCCTCTAACGTACTACTGAAGCTTGGTAATAATTTTTTAATTCTGACTTGTTAGCAGCTTAACATTCCGAGGGTTCCAATTGATAGTGAGTAATTGGTAAATTGATTTTTACAAGTGCAAGGCTAACTGCACAGGCTTTTAGCTCTGGTTGTAAAGAGTCTGGGCATGATATTGGGTGCGTCATCGCGTTTGCTTCTGCGTTTTCTGCCCATAAGGCGCCCCAATGCATAGACACAAATACTGTTCCAGGAGTTATTGCACGGGTTATTTTGGCTTTAAACTTAGCGTTTCCTCGACGCGAACCTACTTCAACATATGAATTTTCAGTAATATTTAAGCTGGAAGCATCACGTGGATGGATTTCAATGAATGGTTCGGGGTACATTTGTCGAATTTTTTCTATGCGACCCGTTCGCGTTTGTGTGTGCCAATGTCCGTAAAGTCTTCCTGTTGTTAATATAAACGGATAATCTGGGTCGGGTGGTTCTGCTAAACCGCGTGAATAATAGGCGCCAAACTTTGCCCGTCCATCTGGTGTAGCAAAACGTAAGTCTGTATATAATCTTTTTGAGTAACGAGTAGAGACGCGATTAATCGCGTCTCTACACTCATCACTGTTTTGAGGGTAAGGCCATTGAATTGGACTCTGTTTTAATTTTTCGTGGGAAATACCTGTAACATCACAAGGACGTTGACGAGTTAATTGAGTAAATTCGTTATATACATCGTTCGAGTTGGCGAAAGCGAATTCACCCACGTAACCTAAACGGCGCCCAACTTCTGCAAAAATCTCCCAGTCGGCTTTTGCTTCTCCGGGTGCTGGTCGAAATGATTGACATAAAGTTACGACACGTTCCGAATTAGTCATAACACCAGTTTTTTCACCCCACTGTGCCGCTGGTAAAAGCACATGAGCATAAGCGGCAGTTTCTGTTGGATAATATGCGTCTTGATAAATAGTGAAAGGTGATTTTAATAAAGCTGCTTTTGTACGTTCAATATCTGGCATACTTACTGCTGGGTTTGTAGCGGCAACCCACAACAAGCCAACATCCCCAGTTTCTAAACCTGTTATCATATCCCACGCAGTCAGACCAGGTAATGGTGATATTTTTCCTCGCTTTATTCCCCAAAATTGTTCAACTTCTGCGCGGTGTTGGGGATTTTTGATTAAGCGATAACCTGGAAGCAAGTGCGATAAACCACCAGCTTCACGTCCTCCCATTGCATTTGGTTGACCTGTTAAAGAGAAGGGTCCACTCCCTGGTCTACCTATTTGCCCAGTCATTAAGTGCAAATTAATAATGGTTCGTACCTTTGCAGTACCTTCAGAAGATTGATTTACTCCCATTGACCATAACGACAGCACGTTTTTAGAATCAGCCCAATAGCGTGCAGCGGTTGCTAAATCTTGAATCGTAATACCACAGGTACGTGCGACGACATCAGGGGAATAATGGCGAATGACTTCTGCAAAAGCTGGGAAGTTACTTGTACATTCGTCGATAAATCCTGTATCAAGGCAACCCCAACGCATTAATAAATGCGCCATTCCATTCATTAAATCAATATCTGTACCAGGACGAATCGCTAAGTGTAAATCGGCAGCTTCGGCAGTTTGTGTTCGACGTGGGTCAACCACAATCATTTTGACTTTGCGGTTCCTTTTGTGGTATTTGGCTAATCGGTTAAAGGCAATAGGGTGACATTCTGCTGCATTTGTACCAATTAAAAATGCACAGTCGGTTAATTCTAAGTCGTCGTAACAACAGGGTGGACCATCTGAACCAAAGCTTTGAATATACCCAGATACCGCACTGGACATGCACAAACGTGAGTTGGCGTCAAAGTTATTGCTTCCCAGACACCCTTTCATTAGTTTCTGAGCAACATAGTAATCTTCGGTTTGAAATTGACCTGAACCGTACATGCATATTGCTTCGGGTCCAGTTGTTTGCAGTACTTGTTGAATGCGCTTGGTAATTAAATCAAATGCTTCTTCCCAAGTCGCGCGCCGAAATTTCTCATTCAACGAGTTCCGCACCATTGGAAAATGCAATCTATTTTTATCTAATGACTCGGCGATAGTGGCGCCTTTCACACATACCATACCCTGGCTCGACGGATGTGTTTTATCTCCTCGAACTCGCCAAATCGGATTTCCTTCATTATCACGATTTGTTGCTTTTCCATGTTGTGCTGGAGGTGATACTTCAAGTCCACACCCAACACCACAATAAGGACATAGAGTTTTGGTTGATTCAGTCATAAAACCTCAAGAGAAAGCAGCGTACTACCCTTTTTTCGTGTAGGTAGGGCAATAGCCCCACATACAATTATTCTTTTGCGAGAACTCCAGAAGCTATTAAATCAGATTCATCGGTTACAGGTACTTCTCCTTCGTATGCAGCAGCGAATGAACCTTTGGGTTCTTTGAGGAAGAAACCACACATAAAGGCACAAATTAGTGCTGTTATACCCATTGAGCTAAATAGTGTTGATGGGTCAGTTAAGCTGTAGATTGTTAAATAAAGCACGCCACCAAAGTTACCATAGGCGCCAACGTTTCCTGCAATTTGTCCTGTTGCTTCTTTCTTAATTAAAGGCACAATTCCATAAGTGGCGCCGCATCCAGCTTGAGCAAAGTAAGCGGCAAACATTGTGGCTGCTATTGCGAGTGGAAGAGGCCAGCTTTTATTGATGAAGTGAATAGTTAAATAACCAATTCCAATACCAATGCTAAGAATAGTCATTGTCCATTTACGTGAGCCAAGTTTATCAGAGATTAAGCCACCGCTAGGACGAGAAACCAAGTTTAAGAAGGGATAAGTTGCAGCTATCATTCCAGCAACTACATGTTCTAAACCAAAAGTCTTTTCAAAGAATGCAGGCAGCATGGAAACAGCAGCTAGTTCTGAACCAAAATTTGTAACGTAGGTAAACTCAAGTAATGCAACTTGACCAAATTGAAAGCGTTGAGAAGGGGAATAAGTTTTTCGACCAGCCAAAAGTTCTGAGTTAACTTGATAAGCTTTGTAAGTTTGGAAAGCAAATAATCCTAAAAGTAGCACCCAAACTATATACATTTGACTTTCGGTCAGAAAATGAATATTTTTCTGTTCGAGGCGCCAAGCGAGTAAACCAAGTGCAAATATTAAACCAAAGTTCGAGACAATCATTGCCCAGAAACTTTTGACACTTGTTACTTCCAAGGCACCGTTTTTCTTGGGACGTTTGTAAGCTTTTCCTTCTGGAGTATTTTGAACAGATTTATAATAAATAACACCATATGCAGCAGCAATAATTCCTGTTAGTCCTATTGTCAGGCGCCAGTTAGAACCACCACCAGCTAAAAACCCTGTTGCAACTGCAATTATAGGTAATGCAAACTCTGCACCAAAGGCGCCGAAATTACCCCAACCGCCATAAACACCTTGGGCAATACCAATATCTTTGGGTGGAAACCATTCAGCTACCATCCGGATACCAACAACGAACCCGGAACCCACAATACCCATTAACAAGCGACTAATTACTAACTCACCAAAGCTATGAGATAAAGCTGTTGCCAAACAAGGAACTGCTGCAAACATTAACAGCACGGAGTATGTAATTCTTGGACCAAAACGGTCTAAGAGCATACCAATAATAATACGCGCGGGTATTGTCAGGGCAAGATTACAAATACCTAAAGTTTTAATTTGTTCAGGTAATAAATGTAATTCTTTACCAATCGTGGTAGCAAAAGGAGCAAAATTGAACCAGCACACAAACGTGAGAAAAAATGCAAACCAGGTTTGGTGTAAAATTCGATAGCGACCCTTGAATGTAAATAGTTTCTTGAGCATATTACCCTTTCTCGAACAAAAAATACGTAAGCCAAAATCAAGACTATCCAAGCAAATAGTCTTATCTACTTATTCAAATAAAACCAATAACTAACTCAAAGTTCTTCCTTTGTGTTCTTTGTGTCTACCCTGCGGGAAATCCTTCGGATTATGTGGTTCCTTATCTTACACATAAGTATTGTGTATTAATGAATCTAAAAAGCTCTCTTGTATACAACTTAGAACTTAGACGCAACTATATTGGTATCACCTGTAACCATTTGAAAGTATCCA
The DNA here is from genome assembly GCF_000331305.1 of Calothrix sp. PCC 7103. Taxonomy (GTDB): domain Bacteria; phylum Cyanobacteriota; class Cyanobacteriia; order Cyanobacteriales; family Nostocaceae; genus Dulcicalothrix. The sequence continues at coordinate 6,791,710 of NZ_KB217478.1, forward strand.
TGAAAAAAACGCATTGCTTCAATGCGTTATAAAAGATACTCACATAATTAAAGCTCTATTCTTCTACATGAGCGCAACGACGATAGAGAAAATCGAGAGCATAATTACGAAGCTCGTAGTATTTTGTGTCTTCCATAATACGCTTGCGGTTACGGGGACGAGAAAACGGAATATCAAGAATTTCGCCAATTTGTGCAGCAGGGCCATTGGTCATCATTACAAGTCGGTCAGCGAGAAACAAAGCTTCATCAATATCATGCGTAATCATTAAAACAGTTACTTGATGCTCACGCCAAATTTGTAGTAGTTCCTCCTGCAGCTCCTCTTTAGTAATAGCATCAAGGGCGCCAAAAGGTTCATCAAGAATTAATACTTTAGGACGAATACTAAGCGCACGGGCAATCGCAACCCGTTGTTTCATCCCACCAGAAATTTGTGAAGGTCTTTTCTCAGCAGCTTCTGTCAAACCTACCAGCGCTAAATGCTCTTTAACAATTGCCCTTTTTTCAGCTTCGATTTTTTCGGGGAAAACCGCATCAACAGCCAAGTACACATTTTCAAATACCGATAGCCAAGGCAGCAAACAGTAATTTTGAAATACCATCATCCGGTCTGGGCCGGGTTCAGTAATGGGTGTATCTTGCAGCAGTACAACACCCTCAGTAGGAGTATTGAAACCCGAAATGATATTTAGCAGTGTTGACTTACCGCAACCAGAGTGACCAATTAAGCAAACAAACTCACCTTCACGAACCTTAAGGTCTATTCCATCAAGAACAGTGTATGGACCATCCACTGTTGGGTAAATCTTGCTAACGCCTTCGACGACTAAGAAATTGTCAGCTTTAGGAGCGTACAATTTATTTGATTGAATTTCTGTTTGCATATAATTATAAGTAATTATTTAAATGGATATTTCTTCGATACGTATTTGACGCTTGATTTCTAAGCTGTTGAGATATTCAATTGGGTCTGATGGGTTAAAGACTTTGCCGTCAAATAAATGAATTGGGTTATCCCATCCAATATCAAGAACACCTAAGTCGCGTGCTGCTTTGCCAAATATATCTGGACGGCAAACTCGTTCAATGACTTCTACCCAGTTTTTTGGGAATGGTATTAAACCCCAACGTGCCATCTGTGTCATCATCCACAGTATTTCTGTACGGTTGGGACAATTTGTTTTATTGACAAAAAATCTAATATATGATGTTAACTCTTGCGGTTTACTACCATCTGCGCGTTCGTAAGGTGCTACAAAACCAGGACGAACATACACAGGGTCAATATCAAGATATTCAGGACGACAGATAATTTGAAGAATTTCTTCTCGGTTGCGAAGGTCGTCACAATATTCGCAAGCTTCTAATAAAGCTTTAATAAGAGCAAGATAAGTTTCTGGATATTGTTGCGCCCATTCTTCTCTCACTCCCAAAACTTTAGCAGGTTGTCCCGCCCAAATTTCTAAAGCTGTCGCAGCAACAAAACCTGCCTTTTTGTGAACTGCCATATAATTCCAAGGTTCACCAGCGCAGTAACCATCTAGTGTTCCAGCTTCAAGTTGCGAAGCCATTTGCATTGGTGGTAATACCGTCAAATTCACATCTTGGTCAGGGTCAATACCACCAGCAGCTAACCAATAACGCAAAATAAAGTTCTGCATTGACGTAGGATGCACAACTCCCATATTCATAACATGGTCAGCATCCGCGTTAATTGCTGCTTTCAAATCTGAGACAGTTCTAACTCCCTGGTCGTATAATTTTTTACTTAAAGTAATTGCGTTAGCATTCCGAGAAAGATTAAGTGCGTTAATTGTAGGAATTGGGGTTTTACCACCGGCGCCTAAAGTTAAAGCTAGGGGCATTCCTGCTACCATTTGAGCAGCATCAAGTCTACCAGTTCCAACTCCAAATGCGATATCCTTCCAACTGGTTTCGCGAGTCAGGTTAATTTCTTCTAATCCGTATTTAGCGAAAAAGCCTCTTTCTTTAGCAACTATTAAAGGCGCCGTGTCAGTTAAAGGTAAAAAGCCAATATCGAGATTGATTTTCTCCAAACCGTTGCGGGATAATGATATTGGTGTAGCGGTCTTTTGAACAAGTTTCGCTTGACGCTTTTTAGCTTGCTTCTGCTGATTAAGGAAATTTATTATTTCATTCCGCATGTTGTAATAATCTGGATGATTAACAACTTCCATTCTTTGACGAGGACGCGGAATGTCTACTTCTAAAATTTGACCAATATGTGCTTCTGGTCCATTTGTCAACATCACGATGCGGTCAGAAAGCAGTAATGCTTCATCAACATCGTGCGTTACCATCACACAAGTTAATTTGTTTTCGTTGCAGATTTTCATTAGCTGTTCCTGCAACCCACCTCTTGTCAGCGCATCGAGGGCGCCGAAAGGCTCATCAAGTAATAATAACTTTGGACGAATAGCCAAAGCACGCGCTATTGATACCCGTTGTTTCATACCACCAGATAATTCTGATGGTAGTTTATTTGCATGGCGCCGTAGTCCTACCATATCAATATTGTGTTCGATAATTGAGCGACGCTCACCTTTCGGTTTGTCTTGGTAAACTTCATCAACAGCCAAAGCGATATTATCGCGAACACTCAACCAAGGCAGCAACGAATAATTTTGAAACACCACCATTCGGTCGGGACCAGGTTCACGTATTTCACGTCCTTCAAGTGTTACACCGCCAATCGAGGCACGGTCTAACCCCGCAATAATATTAAGTAAAGTCGATTTACCACAACCAGAATGCCCAATTAGTGAAATAAACTCACCTTGTTGAATCTTCAATTCAATATTTTTGAGGGCAATATAAGTCTTACCATTGGGTAAATCGAATACGCGGTCAATATGGTCTACTTCAACAAAACAGGTTGTCATTGTTAGGGGGAAAGGGTAAAGGGTAAGGGGATAACATACGAGCGCACTCAGCACTCAGTACTCAGCACTTTCTACTTTATTTTTGTTCTGCTGGAATTACTAAGCTGGCAACAAAACCAATTGCGCGGTCGAGTAAAAGACCTACAATACCGATGTAAACTAGCGCTAATACAACTTGACCCATGTCACCACTGTTATAAGCATTCCAGATAAAGAAACCTAAACCACCGGCGCCATCACTACTACCAGCGTTAACCATTTCGGCAGCAACAATTGCTAACCATGCTAAACCAATACCAATACGTAACCCGCTGAATATATAAGGAACTGCTGCGGGGAATAATATCTTAAAGAAATACTTTCTTCCTTTTAATCTTAACACTCTCGCAACGTTGCGATAATCTTGGGGTATTTGCTGTACTCCAACTGTTGTATTAATAACAATTGGCCAAACTGCGGTAATAAAAATTACGAAGATAGCTGCTAATTCACTTTTACTAATACCACCTAATGGAGGTACAGCAGACAAAGCAATAGGCAACCAAGCAAGAGGAGGAACTGTTCGTAATATTTGAAAAATTGGGTCGAGTGCTTCAAACATTAAACGATTAGTACCTGTTAGCACTCCTAAAGCGACACCAATAGTTGCCGCTAAGAAATAACCGTAACCAACGCGCTGTAAACTAGCCAGTAATTGGAATGCTAAACCTTTACCGTCATCATCATCAAGGAAAGGGTTAAACAGAAATTTTTGAACTGTGGGGTCTCTTAGAATTTGAATTGGTCCAGGGAATCCAGCATCTGGCGCCGAACAAAGTATTTGCCAAATGACTAAAAAAATGAGAACAGCAACTAAAGGAGGAATTGCTTTTTTAGAATTTTTTAAGATTTGAGCTACTAATTTATTGCTCGCATTTTTAGTAGATAATCTACCTGCTTGTACTGCCATATTTATATTTTACTTATTTTTGTAGTGGGGATTTGCAACGGATTTGAACGGATGTAACGGATAGGAAGAAGCAATCATCCGTTACATCCGTTATATCCGTTGCCTAGGCTTTCTTGATTTTTAAACCTTTGAGATAACCTGCGGAGTCAGCGGGGTTAAATTTAACACCCAAAATATCTTCAACACCGCGTGAATCACTAGCAGGAATTGCAGCTTCTTGTCCAATTGCTTTAGCTGCTTCTTTCCACATATCTGAACGGTTAACTTTTTCAATCAAAGCTTTAACGTCAGTATCAGGAGGAATTTGACCCCAGCGCATATTTTCAGCCAAGAACCAGGTATCGTGACTCTTATAAGGGAATGAAGCATTATCATCCCAGAATTTCATTGCTACTGGACTTGCTGTTTCAATTCGACCTGTACCATAGTCTATTTTACCTTTGGAACGGTCGCTAATAGCAAGAGCGTCTACTTTTAAATATTTACCAGTTGCAATTATTTTAGACATTTCGTCTTTATTTTCAGGCTTATCGCACCAAATTTGTGCTTCTTGCACTGCCATTAATATGGCTTTAGCTGCGTTTGGATTCTTTTCTACCCAATCTGCACGCATTGATAAGGCTTTTTCTGGATGGTCTTTCCACAATTCACCAGTTACTACCGCTGAATAACCAGTTTGTTCTTGAATGAGTTTACCATTCCAAGGTTCACCAACACAGAAAGCGTCCATTTTACCTGCTTTCATACTGGCAACCATTTGTGGTGGTGGAATGACGATGATTTCCACATCTTTTTCGGGGTCTATTCCACCTGCTGCTAACCACGAACGCATCCACAAATCGTGGGTTCCACCTGGGAATGTCACTGCACAAGTCAGCTTTTTACCACCAGCTATAACTTGCTTCAAGGGTGAACTGTCTTTACCTAGCTTTAAGTCTTTATATTTATTTGATACGGAAATTCCCTGTCCATTTGTGTTCAAACGTGCCAGAATTTGCATGGGCAACGGTTGTTTTGTCTTAGTAATGGTGCCAGCAGTCATCAAATAAGGCATTGGGCTAAGAATGTGCGCTCCATCAATGCCACCTTGAGCAGAACCAAGTTCTAAGTTATCGCGCGTTGCTGCCCATGATGTTTGTTTGACAACTTCGACATTGCTCATTCCATATTTTTGGAATAATCCTTTTTCAAAAGCAATAATAATTGGCGCCGAGTCAGTTAAAGCGATAAATCCAAGTTTGGCTTTAGTTGTTTCAACTTTGGGACTATTTGCAACAGGTGTAACATTTGCCGCAGGCTTTGCAGTAGTCGTCCCTCCTGAATTATTATCAGCATTCGAGCCATTTGACGAACAACCATTTGCAATAATGGCGCCAGCAGCAGTAATACCTGCGGTGATGATGAATTTTCTTCTGGAGAGATTAGTCATTCTGTTTGTTTATTTATGAGTGTGGTTGAATTATTGATCTTGTGGAATGGGTATCCTTGCCCGTTCCAAACCTTACTATGTATTAACTAATACCTTTGGCTTGGCACCAAAGTGTGTAACTAGCAATTCGTGCAAAACTGGCTGTAAATCTTCGCATGGAACTCCTTTGGTAACGCAAGTTCCTAAATGCGCGTCTTTGCCAACTTTGCCACCCATATAAATATCAACACCTTCGACAGGTTTCCCATTTTTACGCGCTTTGGTTCCCATTAAGCCAATGTCTGCTACTTGAGGTTGTCCACACGAGTTTGGACACCCTGTCCAATGAATGCGTACTGGTTGACTCATTTCTAACTCAGATTCCAACGCTTTTATCATTGCTAGCGCACGGTTTTTGGTTTCTATCAACGCAAAATTACAGAACTGGGCGCCTGTACAAGATACCAAAGCGCGTGTAAGTGGTTCAGGATTAATTTTAAACTTTCCAAGCAGAGATTCTGTAAAAAATGATGCCAAACGCGCATCAGAGATATTGGGAATAACAATATTTTGTTCTACAGTGAGCCGAATCTCACTAGTCCCATAAACCTCTGCAAGACGGGCAATTTCAAACATATCTTCTGCATACAATCGACCCACCGGAATATGCAATCCTGCGTAGTATAAATCTGATTGTTTTTGTTTATGTATACCAATATGGTCACGTTTTTCCCAGTTGATTTCATCGTGTGCGGCGCCAGGTAAAAGTGATTTACCCAAACGCAACTCAACTTCTTCACGAAACCTTTCTAAACCCCACTCATCAATTAACCACATTAAACGTGATTTTTGACGGTTAGCACGTAATCCATTATCGCGGTAAACCTCCAAAATGGCTCGGCATACAGCTACCACATCTTGTGGATGAACCCAAGCATTTAGAGGAATAGCAGCATCACAGCGTTTGGCGGAAAAGAACCCACCAACCAATATATTAAATCCAAAATTTCCATCTTTAAATGCAGGTATAAATGCTAAGTCATTTATTTCCGCGTGAACCGAATTGTCCCGTCCTCCAGTAATTGCGATATTAAATTTACGCGGCAGATTTGAAAACTCAGCGTTACCAACTCCATTGTTGGTAATCATCGCCTGGATTTGATCTACTAACTCACGCGTATCATATAATTCTGAAGCATCTAATCCAGCAAGAGGGTCGCCCGTAATATTACGGACGTTATCCATCCCAGATTGAACAGTAGTCAACTCAACTTCCTGGAATCGATTAAAAATTTCTGGTAAATCTTCGATTCGTACACCACGCAATTGAAAATTCTGGCGAGTAGTGATATCTACACAACCATCGTCACCGTACCGCTGAACTACTTCAGCTAACACCCGCATTTGTGAAGAATTAAGAATACCATTTGGCATTCGTAACCGCATCATAAATTTACCAGGTGTAACAGGGCGAAAAAACACACCCAACCACTTCAGTCGATGGTCACGGTCGGTTTCGTCCATCGCTTCCCAACCTAGCGTTGCAAATTTTTCAATTTCTGCCTTAACGGAAAGTCCGTCTTTTTCTGCTTTTAATTTTTCAAACTTGTTTTGACTAGTAGTATTGATAGTGGCTGCTGTCATAATCGCTTCCATTACGTCGTAGTTCAATGCTCCGGTGACCGTATCCCAATATCAACCGTTTAGGTTTGCGCTATTGCACCCAAATTACCGGGATGAAATATACACGTTTGTACGTTAAGAGCGAGACTTGGATACTGGGTTAGTGACTCTTTACATAACTTAAGTTAAAGTTGAGTCAGACTAAAAATCGTATAAATTGTTACGAATTGTTAGAAAAAATGCACAATACGGATGGCATCTATGTAACATTCGCATAAAATTGATCAAATTTTAAGGAAAAAGCATCTTGCCATTGGAACGTGCAGGACAGCTAAGAGATAATGAGTACTAAGAACGTGCGTACATTTTCCCCAAAAGTACACAAGCAAATTTTTGAACTCTAAATTTCCTGAATAACCTTTCATTACATAAGACGTGAACAACATCAACGAACTATTAGTGCAAGCTATTGCAGCACGTGATACTGCTGACTGGTCGTCATTAAATCAATGCAAAGAGCAGTTGCTAAAGGAAAACTCAAATTATCTTGAGACTGTTGAGTGTCAAGAAGATTTGTTGGAATTAGCGCTTTTGATTTTTGAGCATAGTGACTTTCATTCTCGTTGGGAAGTTGCTAAAGTCTTTAATCGTTTGGGGAATGTCGCAATTCCAAAGCTCGTAGAAATATTGTCCGATGATACGTTAGATGAAGAGTTACGTTGGTACGCAGTGCGAATTTTGGGAGAACTCAAAAACGAGTTAGCAATTCCAGTATTAATAGATTTAATTCAAACCGACGACTCGCAAGAATTAAAGTCAATGGCATCTGTCGCATTAGGGCAACTTGGTTCCAAAGCGATTTTATCACTCTCTTCTTTGTTAGCTTCAGAGGATACGCGGTTCTTCGCTACGCAGGCATTATGTTATATCCGTAACAAAGAGACTATTTTACCCTTACTCAGCGTTGCTTCCGATTCGCAACTCGCTGTAAGGGTCGCAGCGATTGAAGCGTTGAGTAGTTTTCATGACTCGCGCGCACTTTCAGTATTATTAGGTAGTTTAGATGATGAATCAGCACAAGTTAGATGCACCGTTGTTACAGGATTAGGTTATCGTCGTGATTTACATAACTCACAGTTAGATTTAGTCGCATTATTACAACCCAAACTTTACGATTGTGATTCAAGAGTTGCGAGTGCAGCTGTTGTTTCGCTATCGCGGATGGGTGATGATGCTGCTGCACATCATTTGTATCAGTTACTCGTATCACAACAGGCGCCGCTTCAATTACAAATCGAAACAATCCGCGCCCTAACATGGGTTGGTACAATTTCCGGCATAGAATACTTAAAGCAAGCCCTCAATATAATCAGTTCACAAACACTATGCGAGCAAATTATCACCGTTTTAGGACGAGTCCAGCAATCAGATTTAATACATAAAGCCGCAGATATTTTATTAGAAATGCTACATCAAAAGCACCCCGCTTGTTCAATAGACGCCGTTAGAAGCGCAATCGCTTTATCTTTAGGGCAACTTCGCAGAGTCGATGCCGTCGAACCATTAACTACCCTACTTAACGATAGTAATACTCAAGTACGCTTACACGCTCTAGCAGCTTTGAAAAACTTGGCGCCAGACAAACACTGGAACTTAGATAGCATCTAAAAGATTTTGATGCTTGTTTAAAAGTAAACTTATAACCAGTTTGAGAATATATATCCTCGCCTGAAAATTCATGAACCCGTTCCTAGAGGATAAATCCCGGCAAATATATCCTCTAGGAAAATTAGCGAAACACAATACTCTCTCTACAGTAATTATTGTTACTGCTTTTAGTCAAAATTAAGTATTTTTCGCAAAAAAAGCGCTATTTTAGAAAATTAATCCCTATAAAACTGTTATTTTTATACAACTTGAAACTTTTATCATGTGGAAGTAATGGAGTTCCTAGAGGGTAAATTCGATAAATATATCCTCGCTTGACGGTATCCCAGACGCAGCATTGCCGAACAAGGCTTGCTACGACTGTGCTACAAGACAAAATATTTAATTATAGATTAAGAAATTGTTATGAAATGTAAATTTTTTATTGAAACTGAATTATTTTTTAAGAAAATATTTAGAATTCTTTGATAGTCAGATTTCGTCAAAATCTCAGTTATTTTACCGTTTTGAAGGTAAATAACCCAACATCGTTGGGACTGTATAAAGTCGCAGCGAAAGAGCAAGATGTAACAAAATCTACTAAAACTTAGTGTCAAATCAGCTAAGTTGATAACAGCCACAAATGTAATTCAGGCTACAAACAATGCGACTAGAGCAGCTGCAAGCTTTTCTGGGTATTGCTGAAGCTGGTAGTTTTCAAGGAGCAGCGCGTAAATGCGGTGTAACACAATCTACTATCAGTCGTCAAATTCAGGCATTAGAAGGGGACTTGGGGTGTGAACTTTTTCACCGTACAAGTCAGGCAAAATTGACGCTTGCGGGTGAGCGGTTGTTGCCACGTGCGCGTAAAATATGTGCTGAATGGCAAAGCGCGACGCAGGAAATAGCTGATTTGGTTTCTGGAAAGCAACCAGAGCTATGTGTTGCAGCTATTCACTCGCTATGTGCTTATTACTTACCGCCAGTATTACAGCAATTTTGCCACGATTACCCAGATGTTCAATTGCGAGTGACTTCGTTAGGGAGTGACCGTGCATTAAAAGTTCTCAAAGATGGTTTGGTTGATTTGGCTATTGTGATGAACAATCGTTTCTTGACTACGGGTCGCGAAATGATTGTAGAAACGCTATACGAGGAACCAATTGAGGTTTTAGTCGCAGTTAACCATTCTTTGGCACAATATGACATGGTTCCTTGGTCGGAGTTAGTCAATTATCCGCAAGTTGTGTTTAAAGATGGGTATGGAATGCAAAGGTTAGTACAAGATAAGTTTGAGCGACTCGAAGCAACTTTACAAGCGGCTTTAGAAGTAAATACGCTTGATGCTTTTAGAGGAGTGGTTCGACAAGGTGAATTTGTCGCGTTACTGCCATATTCAGCTTTAGTCGAAGCACGCAATGACCCCACCCTTGCAGTTCGTCCCCTTGCTGGTAACAGTAGTCTTTTAAACGAGACCACATCGAGTATGACCCGTCGAGTCGTTATGGTAACTACTAATGACCGTTTGCAAATTCCCCCAATTCAACATTTCTGGCAGTTGGTGCGTCAACATATACCACCTCAGTTTGCTTTGGATATGCGAAACGCAAGTTAATTATTGGTGAAGCGGTAAATAACATGAGTAATCAATTTCGGGATTTGCTAAAAAAAGTCGGTAGTGGAAACCATACTTCTGAAAATCTAACTCGTAATGAGGCCTCAGAAGCTACTAAAATGATGCTGTTGGGTGAAGCAACACCAGCGCAAATTGGTGCATTTATGATTGCTCACCGCATTCGGCGCCCAACTGGCGAGGAATTAGCGGGTATGTTAGATACGTATAATGAGCTTGGCCCAAAACTTAGACAAATTGAGAGTCAACGTCAGGTCATAGTTTTGGGTATACCTTATGATGGTCGTACTCGCACGGCACCTATTAGTCCCATTACAGCTTTATTACTCGCAGCAGCAGGACAACCTGTTGTTATGCATGGTGGAAATCGTTTGCCAACTAAATATGGTTTACCTTTAGTAGAAGTGTGGCAGTCATTAGGAGTTGACTGGACTTTGGTGTCATTCGAGAAACTAGAGCAAGTATTTGAGCAAACAGGTATTGCCCTAGTATACACACCCAAACATTTTCCTTTGACTAATGCAATTTGGGAATACCGTGAGCAATTGGGTAAACGACCTCCATTTGCCACAATGGAATTAATATGGAACCCTTATGATGGTGATGCTCATATTATTTCAGGATTCGTTCATCCTCCCACCGAAGGAATGTTTCAAACGGCTTTTGGATTACAAGGTATTACTAAATTTACTACTATTAAGGGGTTAGAAGGTAGCTGTGATTTAGCGCGTGACCGCAGTGCCATAATCGGTTTAGGCTCTACTGTATCCCAAACTGCATCAATCGAGCGGTTAATAAAGGCGCCTCGTGATTACAACTTTACAACCCAAGATGTACCATTAACATCTACTGAAAAATTAATTATAGACATCAAAGCAACGCTTACAGCCTCAAGTTGTGAACTTATGCAAAGTACATTATGGAATGGAGGCTTTTATCTTTGGCGTAGTGGTATATGTGAGGATATCCAAGCAGGTATAGCCAAAACTGAAGAACTTCTTAGCAATGGAACTGTCCTTAAAAAACTTGAAGAAGTATCTCGTGCAATTACTACAGTCTGCCAAAATATGTTTCAACCAGCTTAAATTTTACTTCAGCGCCGTCTAAAATGTCCACAATTTGTGGACATTTTTAATTACCTGATTTTCATTTAAATACAAATACTATTTTACGTAACAAATGTAACAAATCTCCCGATGCCAATGAAAGTTGAGATGCAGGAGCTTTCATACATTTTTAATATATTTAAAACTTATCTATAGACTTATCTATATTTAATACCAAACCTTCGTGTGCTAATACTGCTGAATCAAAGACTGATTTAATTTTTGTTTGCATTCCATCTAGAAAATCATCATTATCATCAGGATGATGATGTGAAATAACTAAACGCTTAACTTCGCTTTTGGACGCTAAGTCAACAGCAGCTTGCCAGGGTAAATCATCATTTTGATGGTTTCGTGGTGTGAGTTGTGTATAAGTTGAGTTAGCAATCAACAAATCTGCACCTTGTACTAATTGAATCACGTTTGCTAATTCAACGTCATCAACACTATTACTCAAATCTGTAATATAAGCAACGCTATAATTCTGCCAAGTAATTCGATAGCCAATCGATTTCTGGGTATGGTTAATTAAAGCAGTAGTTATTGTAATATCATCCAAAGTAATTACACGGTTTGGAGTTAAATAACAAAATGCTAACTCCGATTGCATTACTTGCAATGGATATGGGAAGTGAGGTTGTAGCATTTGGTCCCCCAAACACTGTTTAATTGAGGCGCCGTTACTTGCAGCGCTACCATATATGTAAAGATTATTATTAGCAACAAACGCAGGAGCGAAAAATGGAAACCCTTGAATGCGATTAGACTGGGAGTTGGTAAAAAATAAATGCGTGCTGAGAGGAGCATCTCTAAACAGCAAACTTTTACCCAAACTTCTTAAACCAGTACCACCATCAAAAATCAAGTGTTTACCAGCTACAAATATTTCGACACAAGCAGTATTTCCCCCATAACGGTCAGTGCTACTACCAGGTGTTGGAATTAAACCCCGTACACCCCAAAATTGTACGGCAAAATTCCCCACTTGTCTTTCGCACAAAGAAACCCTTGAAGAGTCTTTAAGTAGGTAATCTCGAGTTGTTGACATCTCTTTCATTCTTACTTTTCATGTTCAGGAATGGTATGACGATAGCAGGTCATCATAGCGTCGCACTTCTAAAAGTCGATTTTTTTCGTCTACAAGTACAACTGTCGGAGAGAAAGTTTTTAACTCATCCGTTGTGAACTGCCCGTAAGACATTATAATCAAGCGATCCCCTAAAATGCCTAGACGTGCCGCAGCCCCATTTAGTTCTATCGCTCCTGAATTAGCTGGTGCGGGAATTGCATAAGTCGTGAAACGCTCACCGTTATTGATGTTGACAACTTGTACCTGCTCGTAAGGTAAAATTCCTGATTTATCTAATAATACTTGGTCAATACTAATACTACCAACATAGTTGATATTTGCTGCCGTCAGAGTGCAGTTATGAATCTTTGCCAAAAGAACTGTACGATACATCTGAATAAGTTAGGATTTAGGAGTTATGAGTTATGAGTTATGAGTGTAATGGTAACGAAGGCGCCTTTACGACTTGAGTAGAGGTTAAGAATAATTTTCGCACCACAACCTACCACAATTCAAAAGTACATCTTATTCTTCATACTAACTTCTAACTCCCAACTCCCAATTCCTAACTCCTAACTCCTAACTTTATTTATTGCCAGCTTTAATACACTTGTCAACTAGAGGTTGAACCATTGCAACATCTTGCCAACCAAGAATTTCAGTAACTTTCTTTTCTAAATTCTTGTAGCTGCGGAAGAATTCGGCAATTTCATCTAGTTTGTGCGGAGCAAGGTCTTTAAGAGATTTAACGTGAGCATAGCGTGGGTCTTTGTCGGGAACGCAAAGAATTTTCTCATCACGGTCACCACCGTCAATCATCTCTAACATGCCAATTGGTCGTGCGGCAATGACACATCCAGGAAAGGTTGGTTCATCCATAATTACCATTCCATCTAATGGGTCACCATCATCAGCCAAAGTGTTGGGCACAAAACCGTAATCGTAAGGATATTGTACTGACGAATATAATACGCGGTCTAAAGCAAAAGCATTCAAATCCTTATCAAATTCGTATTTATTTTTACTCCCGCCTGTAATTTCAATCAATACGTTGATGATACCGGGTTTTGGCTGGGCTGGGATACGGGACAAATCCACAAAAAATCTCCTTGCTTCATACACACAAATACAATGGGCAGTGTTTTTCACCTACCCGTAATAGATTTTAAGGCGAATATGTACTTTTGTTGACTAATACTTTGATTTCAAGTTTTTTGGCAAGCTTTTTTTAAGTTATGTCCAAGTCAAAAAATAACTCCCCGTCCGAGAACTAGGGAGTTGACACATTACATTAAATCGTGCATGTATAAAAAAGGCTTCTTGAAAACGCGCGCTTCGCTTTCTGATGAGTTATGCATTCTATACTCTACACACAAGCACTTGCGGTGCGAAAAATTAGCGAATGCTTTCATTATTGAGTTAATTGAGTTATTGATTGAAAACATGCTGTTGTACGTGAGCTAGTCTCGACTTTGTTGCAATCTATACGTAATTGGTTGCGGTGTGTTAATTTCGACATTATTTGATGAATAATGAGCAATAACAAACAAAGGCAAGCCTAAAGTTAAAATTGCAATGAAAGTTCCGACAATGTCTGCCAAACGATGAGATGAACTATCAACATTAGCAGACTGACTATTAGAATTCATAAAAAACCAAAATCGTGACATTATTGCACTGACTCTCTAGCTTGAAAGTCTTGATACCATTTTAACCAATATCCAACGTGAGCATTACCTAGCATTTGAGCATTTCAAACACTTTCACGCGGACACTGTAATCAAAAATATTACACATCAAATTTTCCATTGCACGCGCAAAATTTGTATTCTGTGTTTCAATTTTATTATACATAACCTTAGATACATTACTCCACCCTATCCTCATTGCCCATTATTTTAAAGCTATTCCTAGCATTACAATTTACACTAACTGTACTTATATTATTTTAATTGCGAATTTTAAAATCAGCAACATTAATCTACTTAAGGTAGTATCTTAAATCCTTTCAGCACTGATCTCTTATTCACAAAAGCCAAATTTACTCCAATTTACTGTTGTCACAGTTAACCACATACATTCGCAAAACTACTGAGACAGTAACCTTCATGTTAATTATATAGGTAGTTATACTCAAAATCAATCATACTTCCGTAAATTGCTTAGAAACTGCGGTTATAGCGACCAAACAGTACGAATAAATACATACAAAACTTTATTAGTAAAAATAATTATCTATTTACTAAAGTCAACAAAACTTAAAATTTAAATTTGTACTCATTTAGTATGCATTATATCAAAAAATCAGCAATCCTTCCTAAGATAGATTGAATTTATCTCATGACTTAATTAATAAGCGCGATTCAGGCACCCAATAATAATAACAAAAAACCGCCCCCACTTAATTTTGGGGGGCAGTCTAGTTAAGCAATCGGAGGGTATTCATAGCTTACTCTGCCCACGAGTAGAATTGTTGTAGCCAAGTTATCACTTGGGGACTGGAATACAAATCTGAAAATCAATAAAAATCATGAAGAGCGCATATTGTAAGCACGTATTGGTTCTTTGATGAATCGAATGTAAAGATGTTTAAAGGTAGATTTAATTACTCTAGGCATTCCAAAATCAATGGCTACCTGTTTATCAGGCAGGCGCCAATCCGAGACGTGTAAAATATGAGGTTGTAGAAGCGGAAAATTAATATTTGTAATTTCTGGAACTAAATTGGCACGCTGTCCAGCAACTATAGTAGGTATAAGTTTCGGTGAAACTTTCAGTATTTCTACTATTGCCCTATCTAAAGCGAAAACATTATCAGAAGCAGCTAAAACATTGAGTTGACGTGGTTCACCCCCACTTGGCCCATTACCTTCGTGTCCAATAATGCCATCAAGTATAGTTAAATCAGGGTTAATAACTCGTGCAGTTTCTACGAGCATATCAGCAAAACGATTAGCATCTTTACCAGCTTCCATATGCCACCAAGCTTTCATTTTGCCAGGAACACAGCCAAATAAATTTTTAACTCCCATCGTAAGAACAAGCTGAACGTGAGATTTAACTTTTGGTAAGTTAATTACAACATCAGCTTCCATAGCTTCTTTACAAAGCAACAAATGATTAAAATCTTCGCTTGCCGCAGTATAACGTTTGCCATGAAATTCAACGACAGGCAAATTCAGTTCATCCAAAATAAACTGATACCCGCAATTCGTAGCAACACCCTTAGCACTACCGAAAGCAGGACTATCACCCAAAAAAGGTTTACCACCAGCGTCAATAACCATTTTGGCAACCGCGTATACAAGTTCTGGACGGGTGGTACACTCTTTGGTAGGACGGGTGCCTGTTAGTAAATTCGGTTTTAAAAGAACACGGTTTCCAGGTTTAACAAATGCTCTCATCCCACCTAGAGGTTCAAGCAGAGCTTCAAGAGATGCTTGTAACATCTCACGTTCATAAGAAGTAGCACGAATTAAACTAACAGAAGGCGCCATATTATTGTAGAGACGTGACATGTCACGTCTAATATTAAATTAATGGTACAATTGCGCTCATTTGTTCAAGGTTAAGAACCTCAGCAAGTTGAGCTTCAGTCATTAGTTTCTTTTCTAACACAATTTGGCGAAGAGATTTTCCTGTTTGTAGCGATTCCTTAGCAACAGCAGCAGCATTAAGGTAGCCAATATGGGTATTTAGCGCAGTAACCAAAGCCAAACTACCTTCTGCGTATTCCAAACACCTTTCAGTATTAGCAGTAATACCTTTGATACATTTCTCAGTCAAGGCGCCAATAGTATTACCAAGAATCTCAATACTATGGATTAAATCATAAGCAATCAGCGGCATCATCACATTAAGTTCAAGTTGTCCAGCTTGAGCCGCAAACGTAATCGCGTTATCATAGCCCATAACCTGGAAGCAAACCATACTAGTCATTTCCGCCATAACAGGATTATACTTACCTGGCATAATCGAAGAACCAGGTTGAACGGGTGGAAGTTGAATTTCTTTGAACCCAGTTTTTGGACCAGAGTCCATCAACCGTAAATCATGGGATATTTTAGCTAAATCTTGAGCCAAATTACGAAGGGCGCCGGATACATTAACAAAAGGCGCCATACTTTGCATAGCCGCCATTAGATGTAACGCTGGTTGTAAAGGACAATCGATAAGCTGTGAGAGTATTTCTACCACACGCGCGCGATATTTGGGATGGGTATTTAACCCCGTACCAGCAGCACTACCTCCTAACCCCAACACCATCAAATCACTCGAAGCTGTATAAATACGGTTTTGGTGTTCGCTTAAAATTTGTGCCCATGCGCGGAAACTATCACCCAAGCGCACAGGAACAGCATCTTGTAGGTGAGTACGACCCGACTTTATAACATTCTCAAATTCCAGAGCTTTCGCGTTCATCGCTTCAACAGCATTATCCAAAGCAGGGTGCAGCGTCTGCATCAATGCCAACAACCCACCAATTCTAATCGCAGTTGGAATTACATCATTAGTAGACTGACCATAATTTACATCATCATTAGGATTAACTCGTTTATAATTACCCTTCTCATCACCAAGAAGTTCCAACGCACGGTTCGCCAAAACCTCGTTAACATTCATATGATGCGACGTTCCGGCGCCTGCTTGGTACACATCAACTACAAATTGGTCACGAAGCTTACCTGCAAGAACCTCATCAGCAGCTTGAATAATAGCTTTACTCGTTTCTTCAACAATACAACCAAGCTCACCATTTACAATCGCCGTAGCCTTTTTAATATAAATACAAGCATCTACGTAAGTAGACAAAGGCTTAATCCCGCTAATAGGGAAGTTTTCAACCGCACGTAGCGTCTGAATACCGTAATATACATTACCCGGTATTTGCATTTCTCCCATCGAATCGCGTTCGATACGGAATTGAGAATCTTGTGTTTGCGACATAATAATTTTGGATTGCCAAGCATCTCTATAATGTCATGCTGAGGTACAAAGCATCTCTCAACTGTCATGCTGAGGTACGTTAACGCAGTTTTCCCACAGGGTATAATTTCCTGTAAAATAGGCTATAACCTAGCGTTTTGAGCATACACACTCCTCTGCTTCACCTCCGGGTTTGACAGTCAAGAGCGGAGAAGAGCAGTTTTATAATGAACTCATTGGTTTAATATGTCTTTTAGGTACAAAACTATGCAAATTACTTTAAATATTCCAGAAGAATTAGCCATGCGTTTAGATTCGCTTGAGGATAAGCTGCCGCAAATATTGGAATTAGGATTGCGTGAACTAAATGCCTCTTCACAAAACGGTTTTAGTGGTACTGCACAAATACTAGAATTTCTTGCACAACTTCCTACCCCCGAAGAGATTATCGCTTTACGTCCATCTGAAGCATTGCGGACACAAATAGACGCATTGCTTGAAAAAAATCGGGATACTGGATTGACTCCAGAAGAGGAACAAATATGGCAGCAGTACGAATATTTAGAGCATTTAGTTAGAAAAGTAAAAGCAAAAGCTTTATTAAAGCTAAAAACTAATTAAATCTTAGAAGAATCGTTTTATGAGCAAAACATACATTCCAGCAGCGTTAAGAAAACAAGTATACGCTCGTGCAAAGTGCTGTTGCGAGTACTGCTTACTTCCAGAAGTTGCAACTCTTGATTCTCACCAAATTGACCATATTATAGCTGAAAAGCACGGAGGCTTAACAGAATTTAATAACTTAGCACTTTCATGTACTTTATGCAATAAGTATAAGGGTAGTGATTTAACTTCTATTGACCCGGAGACAGGAATGATTACTCTATTATATAATCCAAGACGTGATATATGGAGTGAACATTTTTGTTTAGAAGAAGCGAAATTAATACCATTAACACCAATCGGTCGGGTAACGGTAAGATTGTTACAACTTAATCGTAAAGATATAGTTGAAGAACGCAAATTGTTAATAGAGGCTGGAATCTATAAAATGTTGTTGTAATGCTATAAAAATATAAAATAATTATAAATATTCTTTATTCATGAATATCCCCAACTTAATTACTTTCTCACGACTTTTGGGTATACCCTTTTTGCTGTATGGGCTGCAGAACCCGACATCACAGGCAAGATGGATATGCTTGGTTATATTTTTAGTATGCGCGCTTACTGATTGGTTAGATGGATATCTTGCGCGTAAGTTAAATCAAATTACTGATTTGGGTAAGTTTCTAGACCCTTTAGTTGATAAGTTACTTGTACTGGCGCCTTTACTTTCGTTAATTGAGCTTGGGCAAATACCAGCTTGGGGAGTATTTATAATTTTAGGTAGGGAATTAGCAATAGCTGGTTGGCGTGTTAATCAAGCTACTATATCTGGAGCAAATATTTGGGGTAAGTTCAAAACCGTTAGTCAAATTATTGCGATAGCGCTTTTAATTGCTCCACTTGGAGAAAGTTGGAAAGTTCCTGCGCTTGCTGCTTTTTGGGTGTGTGTGGCACTGACTGTTGTTTCTGGGGTTATTTATTTGTTGCCCTCTGAACCTCTAAAAAGCCAGTCTTAATTTTCTGGAGTGAACTCTGTGTCTCTGTGGTAAAAAACTTGATATGAGACGGGCAGGGATGCCCGTTCCACAAGTCCACAAGGCAGAGGCAAAGGGAAGTTAGGCGCCACGGAAAAGTTGTAAGCGAGGTCTTTGTAGGACTTGAGTATACAATTCTTCTAGCATTGAAACGTTTTTATCGAGAGTATAGCGTTCGATAGCGCGCGCTCGTGCTTTTTGTCCAAGTATGGTTGCCATTTCTGGATGGTCTTGGAATAAAGGCAGTAAAGTTCGTAGTTGTGAACGCACACTCTTTGTATCTATTACTACGCCAGCTCCTTCTAATGCTTCACCATCGGCGCCAACGTCAGTAGCAATACAAGCTACTCCACACGCCATTGCTTCGAGTAATGACAGTGATAACCCTTCAACTAACGAAGGTAGTATAAATACATCTGCTCCTCGTAATATCTCGATGCGTCGCAGTTCGTCGGCAACAAAACCCAACCAACTTATATTATATTCGGCGCCATAGAATGGTTCGAGGGAGTTTTTTAATGGTCCATCACCAACTATTAATAGCTTGCTTTTTAGTCCCATTTGTGCTTGCTTCCAAGCTCGCAATAATGACTCTACGTTCTTCTCTGCGGCAATACGTCCTTGATAAACAAACAAACGTTCGGCTCTAAATTCAGATTTAATTCTGGAGGCGCCAGGAGAATATTTAATGGTATCTACCCCGTTGGGGATGACGGCAATATTATCTTCGGGTACTCCTAAGCGTGCTAATAACTCGCGTTGTATTTGCGAAAAAATAATTGTCGAGTCGTAGTTACATAGAAATGGTGCATAAAGTTGGTACGCTAAAAGCTGCGTTCCTGATACCAGTTTGGCACCTTTGCCCGCAAATGGTGTGTGGAAAGTCGCGATTAGTGGTAAATTTAGCTCTTCACAAATTTCTGGTAGTACAAAATCTAAAGGTGATAGCGTTAGCGAGGCATGTACAATATCAGGTCTAATGCGTCGCAGCGACTGCGTTAATAACTTAGTCGCTTTGAACGAGGGAATTGTATAAACCTGAGATTTATAAATGAAAGGTAAAGGAACCTCTTGACAATTCCATGAATTATCTGCACGAGATTCTGTCGCAAAATGTAGAAAACTTACCTGATGTCCTCGGTCGAGTAATGCATTTGTAATTTCTCGACTGTAGGTGACATTACCACAAAAGGGCGTTTTTTTTCCAATCCAAGCTATACGCATTCTTTATTAGTTATTAACTTGCGGGGGGTAAATATTAAATTCTGTCTTTAGCACTGTGCTTCGATAAGAAGTACACTTTATGGACTTTTATTATCATAAAATCCCGCCGAAATATATAATAACCAGTAAAAATTAATTTTTGTCAATCGCTCCTCGTCGTCTTTGTACATCACCAATGGTAAATAGATTACATTCAATCTCAGTAAAATTCCATGAGATTGCGTGTAACATCAATTAATCAATGACTACTTTGTAGTTGGTTCTGATTTAAACAGTACCAAACCACAGCTTAAAATCACTATTGCCGCAAGCCCTAAAAATACAGTTTTGAGTCCAAAAAATGTTTCAGCTACACCTGCTAATGCTAAAGGTAAAGAAAGAGCAATATTAATCACATTGTTTTGTAAACCAAAGACTTTGCCACGCATTTCTGGTGGGGTTTGAGTTTGTAGCACTGTTTGCATTGGTATCCCAATTAACGCTCCAAATACTCCCAGCAACATAATTAATGCGACTACTATATAAAGTTGTTTTGTAAATATTGATAATCCAATCAGCGATGCTGCCATCCCAATACATCCCAACAAACTCATCTGGCTATGCTGTAAGCGTGCAGCAAATTGTCCGATAAGCATGGCGCCAATAGCAATACCTACACCTCCAGAAGCAAGTAAAAAGCCAAATTGTTCAGCTTTCATATTCGGTATAATTTCTGCTAACCTCACTGCTAATACAGTCAGTGCAGCAAACACAGAGAATAATACTATTAATTGTACTAATGCACTGCGAAGCGGATGATTACCTTTCAAATATCGTAAACCGTCGCGTAAATCAGAAAGTACATGAGGCGCCTCGGTATCTGGATGAGGCTTTTCCTGCGTACCAATCAGCAATAAAATTACGCCAGCTATCACATAGCTTCCACCAACCACAAATTCTTTACCCAAACTTCCAAACAAACCTACCTGACACCAAATTCTATCGGCAAAGTTGAGCATCGGTTCTCCGACTGCAAAACCAATAACTACCGATGCCATCATCGTGGTTGTATACAGCGAGTTTGCCGACAGCAAATTATTTTCTTCAATTATTAAAGGAATTGCAGCTTGTTCAGCAGGTGCAAAAAACTGGGTGAGGGTAGAGACTAAAAAAGTCACTGCCAAAATAATCAAAAATCCTACAGGTAAGGCGCCAACGGGTTTCAAGTCATGTGTCAGCCATAACAATATAGGTATGGCAAAAACGAATATCCCTCGCATTACATTAGTACTAACTAATACGGCTTTCTTTGACCAGCGGTCTACATATACACCAGCGACCGAACCAAATAATACTGCTGGGATAGTAAACGCCATCATAATCGCCGAAACCCAACCGCTTATGGTTTGCTCACCTGTTTGAAAGTGAGTTTTGATTATGGCAATCATTAGTACTAAATAAACTTTATCTGCCAATTGGCAGAAGACTTGACCTCCCCAAAGTGCAAGGAAGTTTGGATTCTTCAATACAGGTAAAAAGCCAATGGGGTTACTATCTGGCTTAAGGTCAATCGAATCTACACTCGTCTTACCGTTAGAAGATATGGCGCCATTTTTACTCACATGTACCAAATCGCTTTTCGCATCAGTTTTTGAATTAACCGAGGCGCCATTTTTAGTCGAATCTAGAGGGATGACATTTTTGCTAAATCCCTGTGGGGAGGACTTGGAATCGGGTGAATTATTACTAATGGGTGTTCGATTTGGCTTTGCAGGATGACTAGGTAACGAGTAATTGGTTTTTCTTTCACTGGAAGACGGTTGCATCATAATTAGCGGCAAAAAATGAATCGATTAAAGCAGCAGAGCGAATCGAACGTCCTAAATGATACTGAGCGTATTGGCGCAATACCTGCTCAACAGATAACCAACTTTGGTCTTGAGTATTTCCCACAGCATCGCTGTTGGAAATATCTAATTGTGATAGCTGCTGAAACAGAAATAATTCTGTCGCGTTTAGACGCCTACTCAAGGTAGGTAACTCCTGCGAGTGGTGAATTGTTTCGTAAGTTTCGTATGTGTCGTGCGGCAATTGTTGTGGGGATGTATAATTTCCCTCAACTTCGCGTACAGTAATTTTTTTCTCCTCCTGCTTTAAAAGATTTTGTGATGAACGTAGTTTTTCCCATGCATCCAAATAAATAGCTCCACCAGCATTAATGCTAAACCCGACTTGGTTACGAGCGGCGCCAAAATCAGCAATTAGAGGACGCTGCGTCAAACAACAAGTATCAACTTGTGGTGCAAACCCCGCTAAAGCCATAAATTGGAATACTGCATGGCAAAGGAAAGCGACTACTTGTAGTGAGTTATTACTACTGACATTTTCCAAACGGGATAAATGTTCGTTGAGTAATTCATATAGTTCTTCTTGTGGGTTTTCGCTCAATGCTTGGGACAAAACAATTTCAGCCAAGTATTGACTCGCGGCTAATCTTCCTAAATCTTTAGCAAGACCCGGATATGATTTTACAGTATTTGCTTGTGTAATTTTGTCTAGTGACCGCCCTTTGGCAATCAGTACTTCGTTAACTACAAACATTGCGCTTCTGCCGCCTAGACTAGAATTGTGCTTACGCGCGCCCGGTGCAATGGCTGTGAGTAAACCATACTCTTTTGTCAAAATAGTCACTAACCTATCTGATTCCCCAAAAACTTGGGTTTTCAGATTAATACCAGTTGCCTTATAGGTTTTACTCATTAGCCACCGAATCAGTAATTACCCTTTTGTTCCAGCGTATCGTACCCTTTGAGTAATTCGATACTACGGGAAGTTCCCAGTCGAGTTGCCCCCGCTAATATTAAGTCTAAGGCTGCTTGTAACGTCCGAATACCCCCCGAGGCTTTAATTCCTACCCTGTCTCGTGCAACCTCTTTCAAAAGACGTACATCCTCTACCGTAGCGCCACCGTTCCAACCTGTACTAGTCTTCAAAAACGTGGCGCCAGCGTCCATTGCAATTTCCGCAGCCAAAACTTTTTCAGTATCCGTGAGTAGCGTAGTCTCTAATATTACCTTAACGGTTTTTCCAGTTGCTTCACAAATATCAGCAATTTCACGGTGTACATCATCGGTCTTGCCAGCTTTCAAAAAACCTAAATTTAACACCACATCCAACTCAGTGGCGCCGTTTTCCACCGCTTCTTGTGCCTCATAAAGCTTTGTTGCTTTTGTCACTGCTCCTGTAGGAAAACCAATAACAGTACAAACAACAGGTTTTTTATTACGGAGAAGTTCCGTTGCCAACTTAACGTAAGTAGGGTATATACATACTGACGCAAAGCCATATCTATCAGCTTGCTCACACCATTGAGTAACCATATCTGGCGTTGCCGTCGGAACCAGCAGCGAATGGTCTATAAATGGCGCAATATCAATGTCCGAATACTCCGTATCTGAATATCTTGCTGCCATTACGTTTTAATCAACTATATATTACTAAATCTTATCAAAACTTAAGAGTCCTTTAATCATTTTAACTTTTATTACGGATTTTACGGAGAATTTTCCATAAATTTATGCCAAACTGGCAAAATACAAGCCTTGTCAAGTCTAAGAGTGGAATAGTTTCTTGTAGAATGGTTTCTTGTGGAATGGGCATCCCTGCCCGTTCCTAATTCATATGATGTTTGTGAAAATTGCTAATTAATAAAATCAATAATAGATTGTGCAATCGCTTTTGATGCTAAATAAGGAACACCATTTCCAATAGTTTTAAACATATTAGTAAGTGACATATCATCAGGCAAAACAAAACTTTGTGGTAAAGATTGGATTGCCAAAGCTTCAGCTACAGATATTCTTCTCATTTTATAAGGATGTAAATGTACTTCATTATTACCATAGCAAGCAGTCGGAGAATAACGCCAACGATGTAAACGTTTAAAAGATTTTCTCGAATTATCTCCTTCTGCAATTGAAGCAAATTTACTAATACCTGCTCTCGGTTGAAAATAGTGTTGAGAATTAAGATGATTTAAAACATTATTTTTTCTAAACCAAAATTCGACTGTTAGTTCTTCTGGAATTGTCAAAGGACAAGGTATAACAGAGTCTACTTCAAAAGGTTCGCACTGGCGCCAGGGATAAGAAAAAACAACACTTCGAGGATACACAATATATTTTTGCCAAGGAAATTCAAGTTCAAAAACTTCAATCTTGCTTAAAAAATGACTATGAAAGCCGATTAGTATAATTCTGTCTCTATCTTGTGGGGCACCGTATTCAATAGCATTAATTAAGCGGTCTGTCAATATATAACCAGTTGACTGTAATTTTACTTTCAGAGATTGATAAAATAAATTATGCTTTTTTGTTTTCCATAAACCTTTGACATTTTCAAACACAAAAAAATCAGGCTGTTGTTGACAAATCAATTCAACATATGCACTACTCAGCTTACCATTATCACCCAAATAACCACGATTTTTGCCACCTATAGAAAAATCAGGACATGGTGGTCCACCAATAAACCCAATTACATTTGTATCGTTTGTACGACAATCTTTTACAAATTTCTTTAAATAATGAGCAGAATCAGATTCTATCAGCTTATTAACATCATTATCTTCCCCGTCATGATACCCATATTCGGGCGAAGGCAAATTGAGATTTACACGTGAGTATTTATATGCTGCCATGAAAGGTTTAAAAATCTCGTTTACATAAACAATCTCATACCCACCAATTTCAAATCCCAAATCTAAAAAACCAGAACCAGCAAAAAAAGAAAAAATCTTCGGTTTAACAGCCATTTACTTAATTATATAAATTCCTCTCTCTGTGGTCTAATAGTCTCTATGGTCAAAAAATTATTTATCATAATAGTGTTTTGTTGGGTTCCGTTCCTCCACCCAACCTACAAATGGCACCAAAATATTGTTTAATGTTCCTGCAACCAATTGTTCAAATCATCAATTTTAGTAAAATCGAACAAAGCTTCGGCAAGCGCTTCTAGCTGAGTTGAATTCATAGACTTGACACGCGCACGCACTTGGGGCGATAATTCTCCAAATCGTCGTGACAGTTGCCGTAAAATTAACCCTTGTTCACCTTCAACTCGTCCTTCAACTCTACCGCGTTTGTAACCAATCCGCTCACCTGTAGTCAGATAAGGCATACTTTGCTCCTCTTCAAATTGTTTTAATTCTTCCAAAAACTTGTTTTTTAACCTTTCTGATAAGATTAAGGTAAAAGCATCTTAAATTAAACCGATATAAGTTTTTAGCCCCCAAGCAAAATATTTGGGGGAATTTCTAAATTTTACAGCACTGGCTCTCAACTCTTACCAACACAAAAACATTGTTTAATTCTTTTGCAACCAGTTGTTCAAATCATCAATATTAGTAAAATCTAACAAAGCTTCGGCAAGTGCTTCTAACTGAGTTGAATTCATAGACTCAATGCGCGCGCGCACTTGGGACGATAATTCTCCAAATCGTCGTGACAGTTGCCGTAAAATTAACCCTTGTTCACCTTCAACTCGTCCTTCAACTCGTCCTTCAACTCGTCCTTCAACCCGTCCTTCAACTCTACCGCGTTTGTAACCAATCCGCTCACCTGTAGTCAGATAAGGCATACTTTGCTCCTCTTCAAATTGTTTTAATTCTTCCCAAAACTTGTTTTCTAACCTCTCTGGTAAAATCATAACCCAATCTATAAATCTATAGAGGTTACGAATATGTTGCTCGTCTAGCCCTTTTTCGTAAAGTTGGCGTATCAAAGCAAATTTTGACTCTTTTCGCTGCTTAGGTTTTCCTTGGGTTTGCTGCATTTTCAAGTGTGCTATCACAACATGAGCAAACACATTATCACTAGCTTCAAGTTGAGCTATGCGATTTTGGTAATCTAAAAGCTTAACGCTGTCGAATTGAAAATCTAATTTTGTACCGGGATAAGTAAAACTAAACCCCTTCGGGCGCCAGTTTGGGCTACTATCACATAAAATCGCCAAGCTAATTGCTGGTTTATCAAAACGGTCGAAAATCCGGAAGTTATATACAAACATACGTTTTTCAAAGCCCTTTTCCGGTTGGGCCTGAATTTCTATATGTATCAGTAACCACAATTCTTCCCCTTTATGTCCCCATACTTTGACTAATTTATCTGCATATCGTTTACCTTGTTTGGCTTTACGAGAGATTTGTCGAAACTCTTTATCTAAAAACTCGTATTTACGACTCCAGTCGATAAGAGATGCAACTTCGGGGAAGAAAAACTGCATTGCTTGGGGAAAATAAATTTCGAGAATTTCTTTCCAAGGTGAATCGTTATCAGCACGCTTTTTCTTAGTAGTTTTCTTAGTAGTTTTTGTAGTTGCAGCCATAAATGTATTTTATTGGTAGTGCAAATGTTTTTTTCATTAAAGGGTAAACTTTGCATTTAAACAATACCAATGAAATAATTTAAAAAATCAACTCTAATATTAGTATAAATTTTAATCAGTATATATAATCTAAAAATCTAATAAGCGTGTCAAAATATGGAAAAATAGCTATAAATAACATCCAAACAAACAATAATAAATAGTGCTTTTAATCTCGCAGTAAAAACCGCAGGTTAAAAAACATACGTAAAATTATATAGTTTTATGAAAATCAAAGCCCTCTTATTAAGGGCTACTGTGTACACACAAGTTTGGTAAAAGTAACCTTTCTTCCCTTTCTTCCCTTTCTTCTCTTTCTTTGTGTTCTTCGTGCCTTTGTGGTTCTATCAAAAGAATAAACCACAAAGACACAAAGGTCACAAAGGAGGGATATTAAGGGGGGATCAAACACCTTCAGGAACTAACTTCTTAACACCTTGACTAACAAACCCTTGTAAATTAGCCACTTGTTGACTTTGCTGAAAAACATTTTGCAAAGACGAACGTAACTTATCCAAGTTAAGTGCATTACCAGTCTCAATAGAAACTTCCTGCGCTTGGAAATACTCAACCAAAGCTAACCCAGCAACGCGCGTTAGATACGCAGCACTTACACCTTGAATAACACCACCCACAGCGTAAGTAACAGCATTAGTCTTCAACACAGTACTAATAGCTTTCGTCGAAAGTTCAACTAAACCAAGTTTAAGCATTAACCCTCCCATTTCGGCTGCCACAGTTCTGGCTTGTTCAAGGGAGAATTTTTGCTGGTACACATTACCCAAGTCCATAACCATTTGCGCGTTAATAGCAGCAGTCGCTAAAATATCTAACGCTGGCAAGGGGTTAGCAAACGCAGCAGCAGCAGCTATCCATTGATTTTGTTCAATTATTGGAGTAGCGCGTGACAGTCTTACTATATTTAATGCTGTTTTAGCTTCAGTTTTGAGCAAGTTCGCTTTTCTAACAGTAGTTGCCCATATTAACTTTTGCCCTGTAGTCGCAAATACTTGACTCAATTGAGTTGTTAATTGCTGTATATCAGGCGCCGACTGTTTCATCCATTCGCTAGTCGTACCATCAGCATTGTGCTTGCGAACTTTAATTGGTACAGGCGCCACCGATGTTGCAGTAACATCACATTGCAACCGTTGTTTTAAAGATGACAAGATACTTGCACGCTCATCAGGAATGTATTGGTCTTGCTTATTGAAGACCACCATGATGCGACCACTGGTAGCGTTTAGTTGTTGAAGCGTTTGATATTCTGTATCAGTAATATCACCGTTAGTAACAAATAATACGTAATCAGATGTTACAGTATTATTTAAAACTTCAGTATCACTGTTAGAAGCCTCAATAAATAAAGGCGGCGTTTCGTGAAACTTTACCTTTAGAGGTTGTAAGGATTCAGAGTTTTGCTGTAAAGTGTTAATTAGCGTAGATTTACCTACAAATTTTCCACCAGTCACAGCTAGTTGCATTTCTTCCCTGTCAATTTCTTTCTCTAGTTTAGAGATTTGATTTTGCAGTAGAAAGGCAAAGTTTTTTGTATCTACATCATCTTCACAGGCGCCTGCTAACTGACTGACAACAGCAGAAGCATTTAATATCGCCTTTTCAACAGTCGCACGGTCGCTAGGTAATTCTTCAAGCAGTACGTCGGGACTAGTACTACGCTGCTTAAATAGCCATAAAGAACCACCAACAGCGACTAAACCCAATAAGCTAAACTCACTAAGAAAGACGAATGAGTCTTGCAAGCTATCGAACAGCCACAATGCAAAGCTAAGAGACAGTCCTCCTACTAATATCGGTCGCTGCAACTTCACAGTTTTATTCTCCGTTCACCAGACAATTGGTTTCTCTTACAGGATAGTCCATTATCTACGGCTTCGATTCAGTCCAAAGAAACCAAGCTTTTCGTTATAAATTACACTAAGTAACACAATTGTCGTAAAGAAGCCTGGTTTCTGGACAATCAACTATCCGGTAGTGAAATAATTGGAATAGAAGTGTGTAATAAGCGACAAGTCCTGTACATCTGAGGCAAGTGTTCAGTTTATGAAATTTAGTGTCGTAATTACGACGTATAACCGTTTGAAATTACTGCAAAGGGCAATAAACTCAGTTTTGCAGCAAACAATTGACTGTGAAATAGTAGTTGTGGATGATTGCTCTGCTGATGGAACACAGCAATTTGTAAAGACTTTGTGTGACAAAATGTACGCACGCGAAGATTATCGGCTAATTTACTATTGCACTCCGAAAAACTCAGGACATGCTGCCACAGTAAATATTGGCGTTGAGAAAAGCAGTGGGGATTGGATAAAGTTTTTAGATGATGATGATTACTTGGCGCCTAACTGTTTGGAAGAAATGGGCAAAGCAATTACACTTAATGAAAATGCTGCCATTTGCTCTTGTATTGCCGCTCAGGTAGATGATAATGGTGTCGAAAAAAGTCGCACTCCACAACTCGGGCCAGGAAAAGCATATTACATCCCACAAGCTGACATTCATTATGGAATGCTGCTGGAAATTATTCCTTTTGGTACACCTGTACAAGTAGCTTGTAGGCGCCAAGCTTTTTTAGAGTCAGGTGGATGGGATATTAGTATGACTTCTTGTGATGATATAGATTCTTGGATTCGGATTAGTCAGTTTGGGGATGCGATTTTTTTGAATCAATGTCTTGCGTATCGCACCCAATGGAATGGGGGGTATGACCAAAAAATAGCTTATTTAAAGCGACTTGATACCAATATATTGATGAAAGAGAAAATTTATGCTTTGGTGGATGCGACCCATAGTCAAAAAATCCCAAAGCTTGAACATATACGAAGTTATCTCAAACTCCATTGGATGCTGGTGGCACTTAAAAACAAAAATATTCATACTGTTCTCAAAATATTCGAGCCAGCGATTTTATCTCAAAGCGCTTGGTGGTTGTTAATTAGCGCTTTTCTAATTCGACGCTGGCGCCATCAAAATTCCCAAATTCGTAAATTCATTTTAATACATTCGTAGAGACGCGATTAATCGCGTCTCTATCCAAAAAATTTCTTCGGCACTCCTAAACGAGATAAAATCGGTTTCCAAGAGCGTAAATCAAATAAATCGTGCATTATAACATAAAAACAGGGAATAATAAACAGTGTTAATACCGTTGCTAAAGACAACCCTGAAAACACTACAACACCTAAAGGTTGCAAAAATTCAGAACCTTCACCAATTCCCAATGCCAAGGGAAACATACCCAAAACGGTAGTAATTGTAGTCATTAAAACTGGACGCAAACGTTGTGGTGCAGCTTCTAATATTGCAGTTCGACGGTTAATACCTTTTTGTTCTCCAAGTTGATTCGCGAGTTCAACCATAATAATGGCGTTGTTCACTACAATACCAACGAGTAAAACTGCTCCAACTATAACCGTGGCGCCAATTGCTGTTTTAGTAATATAAAGTCCAAAAATACCTCCAGCTAGCGCGAGTGGAATTGTGAACATAATTACTAATGGGTCAACGAGCGAGTTATACTGTACTGCCATCACGACAAATACGAGAAATGTCGCTAATCCCCCTAATAGTCCAAGTGAGCTTTGCAATTGTTGATTTGATTCAACAGCAGCACTAGGTAAAACCGTTACGCCTTGTGGTAATTTTATATTACTAAGTACTTGATTAACTTGGCTAATTGCGTCACCAAGACTGGCGCCTTCACTCAAGTTACCAGCAATTAAAAACACCTGACGCTGATTAATACGTTGAACTTCTCCTGGTGCCTGACCTTCGACTATTTTAGCGACATCACTCAGACGAACTTGGCGACTACTATCAATAAATAAAGGTATTCTTTCTAATTGCGAGCTATTGCTAATAGACTCTTCATTTAACTGTACCCTAACATCAACTAAACGGTTGCCACGTTGTAACTGAGTTGGAGTACTACCTTCAATTGCAGTTTGAATTGTATTACCAATATCAGTAGTTGTTAGTCCTAAAGCAGCTACTCTTTCCCAATCGGGACGGATTTGAATTTCTGGTTGACGCGCGTCAGCGTCAGGGCGGAATCGGGCAGCTTGCACTTTTCCTTCTAAAGCACTTAGAACTTGTTGACCAGCTTGTTGCAGACTTTTCTCATCATTCCCTTGAAGTATAACGTCAACATCGGCGCCACGAATAGGCGAATTATTAAGTATTAAACCTCGAACTTGTCCTGGCGCCAGACGTAAGCGAATACCTGCTAAGTTGAGTTTGTTAAATTCTTTAGTAACTTTTTCTACATACGCTTCAACATCGGTTCCTGATTTAAGAGTAATAGTACTTGAACTCCGCAACGGGTTTTCTGAAGTATTGCTACCAAATAGAAATCCACCAACTGTAGAAAATACATATTCAGTTTCAGCCTGTTTAGTTAAGATGTCATCAACTGCCGTCATTACCTTACGGTTAGTTTCCAAAGGAGTACCGGGAGGAAACTGAGCAAATAAAGTTGCTTGTCCGGTGTTAATACGGGGTAAAATTTCTTGAGTAATTTGTGGCGCCATCCATAAACTACCACCACCGAAAAGCACAATAGCGAGTCCTACAGCTAACAAACGGTAGCGTAACACCTGATTTAAAAAACCACCATATCCTTTAGTTGCACCTTCAAAGCGACGATTAAATTCGCGCAAAAACCAAAATTTACCTATTCCACTCGAAAAACGCCAAGCTAACATCCGCGAAGTTAACATTGGTACTACCGTCACAGCAATTAAAATTGAAGCTGCAACTGAAAAACTAATCGTCAAAATCAATTCATTAAATAATAATGAAATAAATCCACCAATTAGTAAAAACGGTAATACAGCTACTAAGTTAGTACTCGTAGAAGCAATAAGCGCAGACTCAACTTCACTACCACTTCGCTGCGCCTGTTGTATCATTTCTTTCTTACTCAAGCGCGTTTTGCTGTCTTTGCCTGGAGTTACACCTGCACCCTCGGCAATATTCTCTAGCATCACGATAGAGTTATCAACAACAATACCCACACCAAGTGCCAAACCACCCAAGCTAAACACATTCAGAGATAAACCAAATAACCCCATGAAAATAATTGCCGCAAGAGTAGCGAGGGGAATAGCAAGAACAATAATAAAAGTTTGACGTAGCGAACCAAGGAAAAGTAAAACAGCTAAAGCAGCTAAACCGGCGCCAATTAATCCCGAACTAGTAACGTTAGAAATCGAATTACTAATAAACCTCGACTCATCTAACGTAGCTGTTAACGTCATTTCTTGAGGTATCAACCCTGACTGTCTCAGATCATCCAACCGTTTCTTAACACCGTCAACAACATTAATTGTGTTAGCATCCGGTTGTTTTTGAACACTGACTTTCACAGCTGGTTGCTGATTTAAAAAAGCAAACACCCGTTGATTCTCAGTACCGTCAATAACAGACGCAAAGTCACGGAGATAAACACGTCTACTTGGAGTTGAAGGAGTTGAAGTGCTTGAAGTAGTTGAATTAGTTGAACCAGACGGTCTAGATGTAGAAGAAACTTCAAATGAAAGGTTACGAATTTCATCAGCACTTTGGAAGCGTCCAACAGTCCGAGTCAAAGGTTCAGAATTTTGTCCAAATATTCTACCGCCAGAGATATCTTGGTTACGGTTTTGCAATTCGTCTAAAACATCAGTTAAACCAACACCCAACGCTTGCAACCTATCTAAATCAATATTGACATTAACTTCTTCTTGCACACCCCCAGATACGTCTGCCCCTGCTACACCACTCACTACACCAAGTTCACGCGCGAGTTCTTCTTCAGCAAATACTCGCAAATCAACTGGCGCCAATTTAGGTGAAGTCAAAGCGAATTCATAAACAGGTAACTGCGAAGGGTCAACTTTAAAAATGCGAGGTTCTTCGATAGTGTCAGGTAGTCTGTTACGCGCACGGTTAAAAGCAGCAGTCGCATCATTCAACGCTTGGTCAATATTACCTCCTGGCTGAAAGAACAAATTCAAATTTATTTGTCCTTCCCGCGTTTGAGAAAATACCTGTACTACTCCCTCAGTTGCAGCAAAAGCCTCCTCCAAAGGTCTTGTGACTTCATCAATTGCTACCTCTGGTGAGATTCCAGGCGCCGTAATATTAACACCAATCCTGGGATAAGTAATTGATGGTAGTAAATCTACAGGTAGCTTCAGGATAAAAAAGACACCCATAACAATTACCGCGAGCGTCAACATCAACGTACCAATATGCTGACGAATCGAAATTGCACTAATACTAAAGCCTGTGGTGTTAGTTTGCTGCATATAGAGTCAAAAAGTGCTGAGTGCTGAGTGCTGAGTGCTGAGACCCAACATTAATTTACGTTTTGTTATGATTTCTCAGAAAGAATCGAAAGCCCGACGGTTTCACCATCTTTGAGAGGTTTACCGCTTCTCACAACATAAGACTCGCCTGCTTGCAACCCTGATAAAATCTCAACGTTTCCATTACTTCTTTGCCCAAGCGTCACGGTTCTCGCGCTTACCGTTGGTTTTGCGGCGCCTTGTTGCAGCACAAATATCGTGCCCTGACGACTTTGATTTTCTTCTTGTCTTGCTTTATTTCCTGATGCGCTTTCAGTCAGTGCTGTCACTGGTATAACTACTCGCTGTGCGGTATTAGTATCAAAAGCGACTCTTGCTAAAAGTCCGCTGCCTATCTTAGCATTGCTATTCTGTATTTCCACCTCAACTGGTATTAAGCGCGCGGTAGCATCTGCGACTGGGGAAATACGGGCAACTCGACCTGTATATGTTTGATTGGGAAACGCATCTAAACTGACTCTTACTGATTGTCCAACTCGAATATTCCCTATTTCTAACTCTGAGAGTTGAACCACAACCTTGACGCGGCTAAAATCGCTAATTTTTAAAACTTCATTACCTGGTTGTAATAAGTTACCTGGTTCGGAAACTTTTTCTGCCACTACACCATTAATAGGAGATATTAACCTAGCATAAGAGCGACGTTTTCTAGCTTCGGCAACAACTGCTTGTTGGGCAACAACTCGACCTTGAGCAGTTGCAACAGCTTGTTGTTCTGTACTAACTTGTGAAATTGCCGCACGTAAAGCTTGGGCAGCAGTTTGTGCTTCGGTACGACTAGTTTGTGCAACTTGTTCAGAAATGGCGCCTTCTTTAAATAATGTTTGTTGACGGTTAGCATCAGATTGCGCTTGCACAAGTTGTAACCGTAAGCGTTCAACTTCAGCTTTTCGGTTGACTATTTGTGTATTCGTTCTAGCAACTTCTGATCTTAATGAAGCAAGTTCAGCCTCTGCTTGATTTAATGCTGTTACTAACAGTGCATCATCTACTTGCCCAAGCGTTTGTCCCTGCTTAACAGTGCTACCTACATCAACCGAAAGCGCTAATAATTGCCCTTCTATTTGTGAGCGCAATGATACAGTTCGATATGGCGCCGTTGTCGCAGTAAACTCTGGTTTTTCTTGCAGTACGCCTGTTTTGGCTATAGCTACATCTACAGGTGTCGCTCTATTTGCAGTTGCAGCAGGTTGCTGTGATTGTGCATCTGCTTTATCCTTGACAGAGGCGCCGCAACCCGCACACAAAAACCCAAGACCAAGTACACAAGTAACTAATAATTTATTACTTTGTATCCTTTTAGTATAAAAGTATTTACCCACGTCAATTTTCACGTTAATCACCTAGCTAACGTCTGAATAAGCTTTCATTGATAAAAAACCAAATATACGAACGACGAACTTGAGTTTTATTTACCTATAGCAACTAGCACTCGCTTATTCGTTATTAGTACAAATAATACGGGTGCTTAACAATATGTACTGAGTGACAGGTTATATATAAGTATACTATAAAGATTCTTAAGTTATGTTAACTCTATCAAAGGATTGAAAATAAGCTTATTTCTTAGGTTCAGTCAACTACTTGCTGTATAGGTATGTGAATACAAAACTCGGTTCCTTGTCCAAGCACAGAAAAACACTTTAATTTACCATGATGCTTATCCGTAATGATTTGGTAGCTGATAGACATTCCCATACCTGTACCTTTGCCAACTGGTTTAGTTGTAAAGAAAGGGTCGAAAATACGCTGCTTAATTTCATCGGGAATACCACATCCATTATCAGCAATTGTAATTTGAACCCAAAATGCATTTAGCATATAAGTACTAATAGTAATTACAGGGGTTTTGACTTGCCCGTTCGTTATTCACTCGAAGAGTGTATCGATAGCATTTGCCAGTATATTCATAGTCTATTAATTATCTAAAAATCTATATTAATAATCCCAACATCATTCATGACGTTTAATTCTTGATATCGCTCCATTGCAGCAGTTAATATTGAGCTATTAAAGCTCCAGGGTTTTGCTAAAACTTCTTCCAAAAAACTAGACCACACTCTACTTTTTCATCCTTTATGGGTATTTCTTTTAGCATGTTAGCCCAGGCTTGCTCTTGTTCGATAGTTCTTGTCGATTGTAAATTTTTAAGTAGCATTTCTCTGTATTTTATGTCATCAATTGGATAGTTAGATATGCTAAGAATATCTATTCCAATCAAAGAGTTTTTAGTGCCAGAATTTACAAGTTTTAAAGCTATTTCTAAATTAAATTCAAATTTAATTATTTCTCGAATGTCTTCTTTTGTAACTACCCGATGTCTTACTAATGAAACAGCTATACATTTTAATACAAAAGCGCTTCCTATGCTAAATGCTTCATTATCATGATTTGTAAATGAGAGTAACCACTGCGTTATAGAAGGTAATTCATTTGTAGAAAACTTTACTATAAATACATCTAAATATTGTTTCATTTCCCAAATTAAAGTAGGCGTTAATATTGTAAAAATCACAGATACCATATTTTCTTCATGAAGTGTATAAGCAGAAAGTTTTAAAAAGAAAATAACAATAAGAGTCTTGCAACAAATCCCAGAATAACTAGACCAATGAGCAAGCATCAATTTTAATAAATGTTTGGCTCTATCAAAAATGTCTGTTTCTTCAATTGACCATTCTCTATCGCATAAATGCCATAATAATCTCTCTAGCTTTTTATCTTGTTCTATGGCATCTTCTGCTGCTCTTAATATCTCATTTATTTGCTCGCCTTGAAATGTAAGATGTCGTGTTTCTTCTGTAGTAAATACATGTGCTTCTAATAAATCTTCTATAGTTATGCCAATTTTGCTAGCTAAAGGAACCAAACTTGGTAGAATTTCACTTAGTGATGTTTGTGTCTCGATAGCAAATACAAATCTTTTAACACAATTAATGTCTTTAGATTTAGCTAAATAATTAGTGATAGACTCATTTATTTTGTTACAAATTACGGCTTGATTCGTAGCATCTAAATAATCTAACAATTTGCTAATATCTTGACCTCTTTCATAATGTAATTCAAGTGATAAAGACAAAAGAGGGTAAAATTCATTTAAATTTATATGATTCCACCACTTACGCGGTACAACACTTGTTTTTAAAGTTAAACTTAATTGTTCAAATAATAAATATATATCATTTAACTCTGGTTCTTTAGCAATTAAATATATACACCATAAAATAACTCTAAGCGAGGGTATTAAGTTATAACGATTAAGTAATTTATTTACAAAATCAACAAGATCATTAGAGAAAAAGGTAAAAGAGTTTTGCTTTGTAAGACTATTTCGCAAATTTAATGGATGTAATACCCCAAAATCTTCATATTCATTTAATAATTCGGATGTATGTTTATAAGTATATAATCTATAGTAAGAAATTAATCGTAAACATTTTAACAACAATATTAGTTGTTCTGATACTGTATTTGGCTCTATCAAATCCAATGTAGGAATTGATTTACTATCCAACATGTGATAGCGATATGAAAAGTTATTTATAAAAAATATTTCTGCAAGTTCATTTGCTTGAGTCGCTGTAGGAGACCACGCTTTTAATAATTCCTCTGCATAATCTTTGACATGAAACCATAAATAATATCTATCATTAATTAATAACCTTTGATTAAAAATCTTGTTATGATTATCCCAATAAGCCTGTAAACGCTCTGCCATCCATAAAGGATCAGATTTATATCTTAAAGCCAGGTTAAGTGCAAAAACTACATTGTTTACTTGGTTAGTATGAAGCAAAGCATCAATCTTATCTTTAAATACTTGGTTGGTTTCAAAGTGTCTACCGTAAAGTTCTAATGCTGTTTTTAAGCATGAGTCTGGTAGAGAACGTAGCTTCTCTTCTAATACAGGACGCAAATGCTCGCTTATATCTTCCTGTGATAATCGCTGTATGAATGATTTTAGCTCATGTGTCTGTGCTTGTGTTAATCCTGTTTCTAGAATTTTAAAACCATATTCTATAAAATCATATTGTAAATCTGGATTGATATTACTAAAAGCTCCATCACTCGACACTTCAATCGTAAACCAAGCTCCTGGTCTTAAGTAATGATTTCTTTTTTCTTGATCAACCTCTTTACACATTCTTAATATTTTACTAGCCTCACCCTTAAAACTACGAGCTATTCGACCAACAAAAAATAAAGCTACATTTCGCCAATGTTCTAAATAAATGATGTTTTTTAGCCTTTCAAAACGTTGCGATGTATCTTCAGCATTTTCTACTAAGTAAGCTGATGCAAAAAACTCTTGAAACGAGCGGATGTCAAAGCCAAATAAATCATTTGATTCTGTGATTAAAACTAATCTATCTCCATCTCGAAGTAACTTCTCCATCTTAGAATTTATAACTTCTGAAGAGGAACGTTTACTTTGTTGACGTAAGAAGTCGTAAATAGCAGTACGAAAACCACTACTAGTGAAACGAGATTGAACATTTTCCTCTGCGGCTTTAAGATGTAATATGTAGCCTAGATAAGCGTGTAATGCAAATAGAGTAGACTCATCACTTTGAATAATTCCTTTATCTTTGCTCTTTTCTCTTGCAAATATAACTTCCCAGTATCTATAAAATAAGTCTTCTCTTTGGCTAGGAGGACGACCTCTTTTTGTAATAATAAGTAATATAATTGTTACATAAAGAGGGCTTGTTAATAAAGCACATGTATTATTATCGTGCTGACATTCTTCAAGAGTTGAAATAATTCTTTGTTCTTCTTGTTTAAATCTTTTTGCAACAATCCATTTTTCTGCATACTCCTGAACTTTTTTTGATGATAACTGAACTAAATCTAAATGCAAAAAACGTTTTGAATTAAAAAAACTTGTATATTTTTTATCAAATTCTTTCGGTCTAGAAGTAGCTACAATCATCAAGTTTGCATTTAAAGTATCTGCAAAAGAAAGAAAATTTTGAATACGTCCAAGCATTTTATTCTGCAATTCTGGTACTACAACTTCGTCAAGTCCATCTAATATTAAAAGGCAGGGACGGCAGCTAAGAATATGTTGAATATTTTTGGGTGAGACTTGGTTAGGTCGCGATGTTAATTTATTTATATTTTCTACTGCTATATATGCTTCCAGTGTATCAAATTCAGGATTATTTGCTAGCCACTGAGCAAAGTACTTAAGTACTATACAAAAGGGAATACGTGGAGTTTTTGGCTCTTCAAAATTATACTCTTTGCCAAGCAACTTTGCACGATGAACTTGAGCGAGCTGCTGTCCCAATGTCGATTTACCCTTTCCAGGTCCACCGATAATAACTACTCTTGGATAATACTCTTTTAGAAGACAATCCATAACTGAAATATCTCCGTATTTATCTGTCTTAAAAGGGTATGTCATCTTCATCCTCTAAAAAAGAAAAAACTTCAGATTTTAAATCCAGTGGCAATTGTTCTTTAGGTTTAGCATTAAGGTCAATAAACACCTGTTTTAGAAGTGTAAGACGTTCTGGATCAGTCTCACCACCTTGATCTAACTCTGCAAATCCATCATCATCAAAACATTTAGCAATATACAGTTTTAAAGTTTCCTCAAGAACTGATTCTAATTGTTTAGGAGGGAGATACAAAGGCTGACTTTCTAATATATCATTATGATGGTCAACTTTTTTAGTTGCTGATTTCGGACGATTACCCCATATTAATTCTAACTGCTTAAAATTTTATTGTACTTTATTTGAGTGCCAAATAAAAAAGGTAAATCGTCTTATTCCCTTACTTTTTTCACTCGATTCGCTTTGCTCTTCTATAACTCCTAAATCTTTTAGACGATCAATAGTACTTTGAATTTCTTGTATTTCTTTTTTGAGCCTAAAATCATATTTAGATTTAATAAAATCACTATTGAGCAGGAGTGCAAGATTTTTTAATGTTGTTTTTATTTTTAGTTCAGGACGATTACTATCTTTTTTGTGCCATTCAAGTAATAGGTTGTCAGCTTCTTTACCATCATAGTTTAACAAAAACTTTATTAGAAGCTTCGCCCGTTCTAAAGGTTTTTCTCCCCAGTTATCAGTTCGTCCCATAGACTTAGTTACTTATGTAAGGGTCTTGAGAAGGTTTGGGTTAACCCAAGCGTACCCCAAACACTACCTAACTATTCTAAAGGACTACTGGTAAAAAATGTTTGGGGTACTCCCAAACTAGCCCCAAGCTGTATACCCATATATTGCAAGCCTTTGAGTCGTTTTTAGATACCTCTAGGCTTGGGGCAGTATGCAAGATTTATCTTTGGATTAGCGTTAAAAATTTAACCTATGACCCAAAAACATATTAGACGAAAGATAACAGCAAATCCTTACCTACCTCAAATTACTGGGTTTCAAGAAGCATTTTCACAATCTGAAGCATTATCAAACGTTGATGAACCAATGTCTAACAATTACTCCAATCAAATAAAAATGACACAACCAGCAAAAAAGCGCTTAAAACCTTATATTTGGGTAACTTGGATTTCTAGCTTAATGGGAAATGAAAAGCAGTGTAAATACACAGCGTGGTTTTCTGCTCACTACCAGTTTGCCAAACGCGAAAGTGGCTATGATTCTTCAGCACATGACGAAATGGTTAGCCAAAGGGTAATACAACATAAAGCTCAAGGGTTTGCAACATATGTTGAGGATGAAAACTCATTCACAATTAAGGGCGAAACTTGTGGTATAGCTGGTAAGCCTGACATTGTAGTAGAAGCAGGTCAACCTATTATTGAGGATTGTAAATCTGGTAAGCGCAAAGAAGCACATCGGATGCAGGTGCTTATTTATATGCTGCTATTTCCGCTTTCTGGGCAAGGTAAAAAGCTGTGTCAAGCAAGAACTCCTGCGGGACGACTTATTTATCCTGATGGTGTGATAGAAATTTCTCCATCAGAAGTTGACAAACAATTTGTAGAGTTTTTTCGTCAAACGGTTGCGATAATCAGCGGCTCTGCTTCTCCTACTCAGGCGCCCAGTTATTGGGAGTGCCAATACTGTAGTATTCCCAGCCCAAACTGCTCTGCTAAACTTGACGCGGAAAATGGCGCGAGTCATCACGACCTGTTTTAGGTATTTCCAAAAAATAAATTACTTAATAGAGCGATTAATAAGGGCGCCCATATCTTATGGCTGCCCTAAATTTTCAAGTCTTACCGCAGCATTGAGTTCATGTTGTGAACATAAAAATTTGACATCTGGACTCAATGCTTTATTTACGTGAATCTTAGCAATTTATTATGTCTAAATCTATATATCACATAACCCACATCAAAAATCTAGAGTCTATTCTTAATACAGGTGGATTAATTGCCAACAATACACTAAAACAGCAACAAATTAGCTATCTTGACATCGCCCATAGAACTATCCAAGACCGACGTGCCCAAAAGCTTGTCCCTTGTGGAAAGGGCGGATGTTTACACGATTATGTTCCCTTTTATTTTGCGCCGCGTTCTCCAATGCTTTATACGATTAACAAAGGTAACGTGGAAGGCTACGAAGAAGGACAAAATCCAGTTATTCACTTGGTTTCAAACGCTGAACTCGTTGCAGCCAATAATTTAGACTTTGTTTTTACAGATGGTCATGCTGTAATGGCTTATGCTGAATTTTACAAAGACTTGCAACAACTAAGCGTTATTGATTGGAAGCTGATGCAATCGAAATACTGGTCTAACACCAATGATGACCCAAACCGTAAATACCGACGACAAGCTGAATTTTTGGTGCATCAATTTTGCCCTTGGAAGCTAATTACACAAATCGGTGTAGCAAATAATACGGTACAGGTAGAAGTTCAGCAAATATTACAAAAATTTAATTCCCAAATTCCTATTCAGGTTTACCCCAGTTGGTACTATTAAGCGAATATGATTGATTATATAG
This sequence comes from Calothrix sp. PCC 7103, assembly GCF_000331305.1. Lineage (GTDB taxonomy): Bacteria > Cyanobacteriota > Cyanobacteriia > Cyanobacteriales > Nostocaceae > Dulcicalothrix. The sequence continues at coordinate 6,832,547 of NZ_KB217478.1, forward strand.
TACATAAGTGTTGTTAGGCTGTGAAAAATGATTGAGTTTAAGCAAGGCAACCTGTTGGAAGAAAAAGCTGAAGCCTTAGTAAACACGGTTAATTGCGTAGGTGTCATGGGCAAAGGTATTGCCTTGCAATTCAAAAGAGCCTACCCTGAAAACTTCCGTGAGTACGAAAAAGCTTGTAAAGCGAAGCAAGTGCAACCAGGGAAAATGTTTACGTCGCCTACAGGTAATTTATTTAATCCTAAATATATTATTAACTTTCCAACAAAGCGCCATTGGAAAGGCAAATCTAAAATAGAAGATGTTTCTCAAGGATTAATGGCACTAGTCGCGGAAGTTCAGCACTTAGAAATCACATCAATAGCGATACCACCTCTAGGATGCGGGAACGGTGGTTTAGATTGGAACTTGGTCAAACCGATGATTGAGTCAGCATTTGCACAGCTACCAAATATACGGGTTATTATTTATGGACCATCCGGCGCCCCAAGTGCTGAAAGTATGCCTGTTGCAATCGATTTGCCCAACATGAATCGCGCACGTGCTTTATTTATTAGCGTGTTGGAAGCATATGGAATTCTTGGTTATGAATTGACCAAGCTTGAGGTTCAAAAACTCGCTTATTTTCTACAACAAGCAGGGGAACCCTTAAAACTTAAATACACAAAACATATATATGGTCCTTACGCCAATAACCTTAATCATGTTTTGAAAAATATCGAAGGGCATTACATTCAGGGTTATGGAGATGGAACTGGTAAGGGAGAAATTCACGTATTACCAGAAGGTAGAACAGCTGCACAAGCTTTTTTAGAAACCGAGCCAGAAGCTCAAGAACGTTTACAACGGGTTAGTAACTTGATATATGGTTTTGAAACTCCTTATGGGATGGAGCTTTTGGCAACAGTTCATTGGGTTGCCCATTTTGAACCAAACCCTGCAAATAATAGCAAACAAGCAATAACACTTGTTCATGAGTGGAGCGAAAGAAAACGTAACGTTTTTAAACCCCAACATATTGAAAAAGCGTGGGAACAGTTACAAGCACAAAACTGGTTAAATCCAAAGTGAAAATTTAAATTGTAGAGACGTTAATCACGTCTCTACCCCCCGCGAATTTGGGGGTTGGGGGATCAAATTATTAGAACTCACAATATAAAACCACACTCCGCCCAAGGGAGACGTGATATATCACGTCTCTACATTTTGATTTAGGGGGTTCTGACGATATAGGGGGAAGGAATAGCTTGAGCTTGACCGGCATTAACTAAAGCTTGGTAAACAAAAGCTGCAACTTCCGCACGGGTTGCTTCACGAGTTGGGTTGAGTTGTTTAACGGTAGGATAGTTGACTACTAGTCCTCTAGAGGTTGCAGCTGCAACTGGACTAGCTGCATAGTTAGGAATACGAGCTGCATCGCTAAAGAAAGAGTTAACGCTAACGTTAGGAGCAGTTAAACCTAAGCCATTTGCTAGTGCAACAAGTACTTGTACACGTTCGATTTGTTGTGCTGGTTTAAATGTACGGTCAGGATAACCAGAGATAAAACCACCACGTGCGGCAGTTTGAATTACTTGGAAAGCCCAAAAGTCACTCTTTACGTCTGTAAAGTTAACTGCTTCTCTTTTTGCTGCTGGGTTAAAGGCTTTAGCAATAATAGCCGCAAATTGTGCGCGTGTTACTGGTTCGTTTGGTTTGAAGGTGCCATCGGGGAACCCGGCAATAATATTACGCGAAGCTAAAGCTTCAATATGCGCTTTTGCCCAATAATCACCAGTTACATCTTTGAAAGCTGTTGCACCTCCTACTGGTGGTTCAACTTTTGCTACTACTAATTCGACTTTACCTAAAGTTCGGGTTGGGTCTACATCGTTACCAACAGCGGTAATAATTTTGTTTGTAGTGAAGTTATAAATATCAAAGAACTTTTTCGGGTCTTTTTTGCCGTTGTTGCGAATTAGGTTTTTACCTGGACTTTCTTGGGTACCTAAGTCTGGTTCTGCATTTTGAATTGCTATCAAACCGTGGTCACGGTTATCTTGAATGATGTTGTTTCGCAATACTGGTTTAGCTGTACTACTAACTACAATACCACCGTTGTTCTGAGTAATTTGGTTATCAGTAATTAAAGGTGATGCGCTGTCGCTAACTGCAATTCCAAAACCTGTGTTTTGGAAGAGGTTGTTACGAAGTTCACCTTTGGCATTTTTAGCGACTGAAACGCCATTGCCTTGGTTAAGAGTAAAGATATTATTTTCGATTTTAGGATTACCTGTACCTGTGACAAAGACACCTTCGCGAACGCTTTGTGTAAAAGTACTATTTTGAATAGTTGGATTCGTCGATTCTACCCATACTGCGGTTCCGCGTCCGTTAGGGTTAGTAACTGTGACCCCAGAAACTACCGCGTCATTACCTGCCAAAATTGTAATATTCTGACGTGCAAAAGTACGGCTTGTGTAAAATCCACCGCCACTTATCAACACTGTTTGACCTTTAGAGTTGTCATCTCCCCGTAGAGTGATTCCTTGTCTCAAGTCGATTGGGAATGTTTCGCCACTTTCGGCGTTATAAGTTCCCGGCGCCAATTGAATAATAGTACCTGGTTGTGCTTGTTTAAGAGCAAAACTAATTGATTTAAATGGTGTAGCTTCAGCAGTCCCGGCGCCTGCTGTATCATTGCCAGTTGCTGAGTTAACGTATAGTATAGTACCAGTAGCAGGAGCCTGAGCGGTACGAATTGGAACTTGAGCGTTGGTAGCAGCATTGTTGAGAAATGCTGGCACGATAGTAGAGGCGCCAGAAGCTATGATTAAAGTGGTTAAGATAGCGGGCAGCGCACGTTGCTTGGTCATACGGTTGCTGTGTGTGAAAGAGGAATTGTTATTACGTTGATTGTGTAAACCCTGACGTGTCATCTGATTCGCGTCTATAAATTTGCTGAAAAGTTGGCATCTTGAGTCGGGTGTATTTTGCAGCAGTATTGCTATCAAACCCATGCAAAACTATACCGGAAGACTCGCACATTATCAGCACAGTTCCTTACGAAAATCAGAATTTATATTTATGGGTAGATGACCTTAAAAGCTATTGCTGCAATACATGCAACTAATGGGGTGTAATTATCGTCACATGATAATTAGGTTCAAATATATATAAGTAAATGCTGCGATTTGTATTAATGCGCTATTGCTTGATAATAGCTACTAGCATGTGCGTGTTTTCAATGAGTGTCCCCGTATTTGCCGCAGAACAGATTGTTCTTAAATATCGCGCTTTCCGTCAACCATTCCCTGTAAAAGAACTTTCGACTCTCGCTGATACTGGACAACCTTCACTGCCACTACGCGCAGCTTTAGCCTTAGCTAAACAAGACCCTCAGAAAGTTCGTAACTATTTGACGGCACCTGTGAAAGTCAATCCTGTTATTTTAGAGAGGGTGTTGAATAGCCCTGTTGGGAATGTCATTTTAGACCAAATTAGCCAGGTAATTCATACACCGACGCGAAAAACCGACAGACAAGCCATGCGAACTGCGCTTGTACTATCGGCGGCTAAGGATAATGATATTAAGTTAATTGAAGTTATTAGAAATTATCCAGGAACAGAGGTAGAAGTAAATGGCGATAATCTTGAAAAAGCTTATCGCCAGTTACGTAGTTTGCAAGGGAGCTTGCAGAATATTTTGGGGTTTTAGGGTTAGTACGCTAAATTTTCTAATGTTTCTCGTAAATACCTTTGTACTTGTTCTTCCAGGCGTAGGTTTTGATACTTGGCACCTGCTTCGAGTTGCCAACGTAAAAAACCTGAGCTTGCCCCTATGGCTTGTTGCAAGCTGTTCCAAATTTCTGTGTCCGCTATATTGTTATTTGATTCTAAATTTATGTTACCCATTATACATAACTCCGATAGTTGTACTTCGAGAGCGATTGGGGCAAAGCAGTGTAAATTTGCACCCTGAAAAAGTAAAAATTAACTTTAACTTTAACTATTCCTTTATAAAAGTAATATTGTTTACATAGTAATTCTGTTACATTGATGACTAAACAGACGAAATTATTACGTAAATTCTAAAAATTGTTCTGAAAATTGTATTTATATCTCTGATTCAAATTATAAGGGGCACAAGAATAATTGTGCCCACCTAAATACTCATAAATTGAATAGTAAAGTTGGAGATTTTAGAGAAAATCTAAAATCTCAAATTTACTAATTTTTGGTGGAGGCTAGGGTTCGGCGTTTTGTTACCATCTGGAAGCCTTCGATGATGTCACCTTCTACCCAGTCGTTGAACTTGTCGATGCCGATACCACATTCGTAGCCAGCGTTGACTTCACGCGCGTCTTCTTTCATACGTTTGAGTGAGTCAAGCGCACCCTCGAACAGTTGTTTGCCTGCACGTAGTACTCGTACTTTGCAGTTGCGTATCAACTTGCCATTTTGAATGTAGCAACCTGCAACGGCGCCACGACCAACGGGGAAGACGGCACGAACTTCGGCGGTACCCAATGGTTCTTCGACCAATTCGGGTTCCAACAAACCTTCGAGCGCATCTTGAATGTCTTCGAGTAACTTGTAAATAATGTTGTACTCGCGAACATCTACACCAGCTTCGTCGGCAGCAGAACGGGCGCCGCTTGCGTAGGTAGTATTGAAACCAATAATAACGGCACCACTCGCTGCTGCTAAGTCAATATCAGTTTGAGTAATTTCACCTGCGGCTGAAAGCAATAAGCGAATTTGCACTTCGTTTTGTGGAAGTTGCTTTAATGAACCCACAATTGCTTCGACTGAACCTTGAACGTCTCCTTTCAATATCAAGTTGAGTTCTTTCAGTTCGCCTTCCTGTGCTTTCGCGGAAATACCCGCCAAAGTTACACGTCCCTGCATCAAACGTGATTGACGAATCTTCTCGGCACGTACAGCGGCAATTGAGCGCGCTTCTTTTTCTACCAAGAATACTTCAAACTCGTCACCTGCGGCAGGTACGTCACTTAAGCCCAATACTTCCACCGCAAACGATGGTGAAGCTACATCTACACGCTTGCCTTGGTCATCGACCATTGCCCGCACTTTACCGAACACTGAACCAGCAACGAGAATATCACCGACTCTCAACGTACCGTTTTGAATCAATAAAGTCGCAACCGCTCCCTTCGCTTTATCAAGATGCGCTTCGATAACAGTACCTTTTGCTGGACGATTTGGATTCGCTGATAGTTCTTCGACTTCTGCTACTAACAAAATCATCTCTAACAATGTGTCTAGATTCTCACCCTTGATGGCGCTGACGGGTACCATAATGGTCTCACCACCCCATTCTTCAGGTGTCATACTATACTGCGTTAGCTCTTGTTTCACGCGGTCGGGTTGGGCGCCTTCTTTATCAATTTTGTTGATAGCGACGACAATTGGTACTCCTGCTGCTTGTGCGTGACTAATCGCTTCTACTGTTTGTGGACGTACACCGTCATCGGCTGCCACAACTAATATCGCGATGTCAGTAACGCGCGCTCCTCGTGCCCGCATTGCGGTGAATGCTTCGTGACCAGGTGTATCAAGGAACACAACTTGTTGCATTTCGCCGTTGTGTTCAACGTCAACGTGGTAGGCGCCAATGTGCTGGGTAATACCACCTGCTTCACCTGCTGCGACCTTCGTTTTACGAATCGAGTCAAGTAAGGTAGTTTTACCGTGGTCAACGTGACCCATAATTGTAACAACCGGCGGACGACGTTGGAGATTATCTAAATCTCCAGCTTCGATCATTTCGGTGACTTTACGAGCTTCTGCTTCTTTCTCTTGAGTTTCGACGGCAATTTCTAGCTCGGTACAAATTAAGGTAATTGTGGGGATGTCGAGGTTTTGAGTGATGCTGACTGGAATACCTTTGATGAAAAGAATTTTAACGATTTCGGTATCAGCTACAGCTATCGCATCCGACAATTCCTGTACGGTCATTGTACCGGTGACTATCAATGTTGAAGGGCGCTCACGCTTGACTTCTGTGTCGTTACGGCGCTTGTTTTGGTCGCGAGAAGAAGAGGCAGAAGAAGCATTAGCTCTTTTTACTGCTCTTTGTTGTTGAGTAACAGCTGCCGAGGTAGGAGCTTGAATTGGTTTAGTTGATTTTGGTTTTGGAGGACGAACAATCGCGTTGCTAACCTGAATCGCAGTTTGTGCATCTGGATCGTCATCATCAAGAAGATCGTCTTCGTCAAATTCTTCTTCGATGAGGGGTTTATTACGCTTCGCTTTGGCTGCTTTAGCTGCTTTTGATTCTTTGGTTTCTTCGATTTCTTCCTCAACCCATTTTTTCCCACCTTTACTTGGACGAGGTGGAGAAGGGCGACGAAGTTCGATTGTTTCGTCTGGAATTGTTGTTGTTGATGTTTTATCGCCCGTTTTTTCGCCACCTGCTGGTGGTCGGGATGGTGCAACTAGCCTTGGTGGAGTTGCAACAGGAACTGCTTCTGGTGCAGAGCGCGAAGGACGATTTGGTCGAGCTACGTCGCTTGGCGCACCACCACCTGCGGGCTGTCGATTTCCTCTTTCTGGTTTACCTGTACCACCGCCACCGGGACGTGCTGGTTTTGGCGTTCCTGACTGTTGTTCCGTAGCAGTTCCACTACCACCTTTGTTGCCCTTTGGCTTACTTGGTGGTGCCTCGCTACGGTCGCGTTTCAATATCGGTTTTTCGGTCGGCGCACCAGCTATCGCACCCTCTAATTGCGCCTCGGGCCGGCTTGGAGGCGCCGACAACTGTGGCTTCTGGGGTTTTTCCGGTTTGTTACGCGGAGGTGCCGATTTTTCGGGTTTTTCGGCGGCGATTTTCTCAGCGGGCTGATTGGTACTGGGTTTGCTATCCACGTTTACTGCTGGTGCAGGTTGTTGTGTGGAATCAGAGGCATTGCGGGCTACGGGTCGAATAGGTGCCGTCGGCTTCATGGGGGAGACTGCTGGAGCGATAGGTCGAGGGTTTGAGGGAGATTTTGCGGATTGGTTATTGCTGAGGGTGAACGCATCAACGGCGTTGCTATTAAAGTTATTTAACAATTTAGGTTTGCGAATTTCTAAAATCTGTTGTTTGGTTGGTGTTGTCGGTCGGTTGTTACCAGTCGAAGATAAATTATTTTTTGGACTGGCGCCATTATCCTTTCTGATATTTGAAGGAGCAGGTGGTCGCTTCTCGGCTTCTAACCGAATTAGCTCTGCCTCTGATTCTGTAATTGTACTACTATGACTCTTAACTGAGATATTGAGCTGGTCGCAAATTGCTAATAGCTCTTTGTTATCCAAATTCAATTCCTTTGATAATTCATAGATTCTAACTTTGCCGTTGTTCATCCACTCTTCCCCTATAAGAATACAGTTTTTGCGGATGGTTGCCAGCGTTTTGGTACGCGCATCTCCATCCTTCGGTTACTGCTTTTAGGTTGCCGTCGAATACTGTTTGCCGGTGCCTCCAAGTATATATAGGAAGAGAGATGTTTGTTTTTATGCTGGCATTACCCACGCGCCTAATCGGTTTAATGCCTTGCGGCTTTTTGTCGCTACCTAGTAGGAGTATCAATTTAATGTCTTTTTTGTTTTGTTACTTTCTGTAAGAGTTAACTCGACACAATCAAACAGTGATAAGAACCGAGGTTTGAGCATTCGCCTATGCGATTAAACAATTTTCTAATCAGCAAGTAACAACTACTCAACTACTATTGTGGCATTAACCCCGAAGCTACGCACCATTATTTAGACGAGCAATTAAATAAGACTGTTCTTAAACTGCCTGTAGGGGTAACGCTGTTTTAGGGTTTTAACCAATATTAACGATTGTAGGTTGAACCACTGTCAACCTTTGCCACAAGCTCTGATAAATTTCATCAGAGACCGCTGCGTGCAACGCTCGCCCTAATCGATTTTTTTTCTGAGCTGCTCCTAAACAATCTAGAGATGGACAAATATAGGCAGAACGCCCCATGCCCTCATCTAATTGTACCTGCCCAGAAGGAAACACGCGGACAATTCGCCAAAACTCTTCCTTTAAACCGATTTTGCGACAGCTTAAACAACGTCGATAATTAGGTTTCATTATTGTGATACGAAGAGAGCGCCCTCTTTTGTTAAAAAAATATGTGATGTTTCTCTGACTCTACTTACTATTGGTACTTAGTGTCAAAGTTTTATCTTCGCACATCTTCTTCTAGGTCGGAGTCCAACTCGTCTAATTCCTCCAAATCTTGATCTAAATCCTCAAAATCTCGCCCTAATGCCATTTTTTCGTCATACTCCTCATCCTCGTCATATTCCTGATCATACTCGTCTTCGAGAGCTTCAAGTCGTGCTGCTTCCTCTGCCGCTTTGGCACGTGCCGCAGCAAATTTGGTATCCTCTCCTTCACGGTCGTACTTTGCTTTATCTTTTATATCTATTTTCCAACCAGTTAGGCGAGCTGCTAACCGAACGTTTTGCCCTTCCTTACCTATTGCCAAACTTAATTGATCTTCAGCCACTAGTACATGAGTTTGGCGGGTTTCGGGATCCATTAATCGCACTTCGTCAACTCGTGCAGGACTCAAAGCATTAGCAATATAAGTAGCGGGGTCAGGAGACCAGCGAATTACGTCAATTTTTTCACCGCGCAACTCGTTGACTACAACTTGAATACGTGATCCCCGTGCCCCAATACAGGCGCCAACAGGGTCAACATCACGGTCTAAAGTATCAACAGCAATTTTCGTTCTTGGGCCAACATAACGAGAAGGAGGATTCGCTTCTCTAGCAACCGCGACTATTCGTACTACTTCGTCTTCAATTTCGGGAACTTCATTGGCAAACAAATATACTACTAAACCAGCATCAGCCCGAGATACCAATAGCTGGGGTCCACGCTGCTGCCCTTGAGATACTTTCTTTAAATAAACTTTAAATGTTGCATTTGCTCGATAATTATCATTAGGCAATTGTTCGCGCTTCGGTAATTCAGCTTCGACTTCAGGTTGCCCAAATCCACTGCTAACCGCCAAAATTACAGATTGACGCTCAAACCGCAGTACACGCGCTTGTAATACCGAACTTTCCAAGTCTTGAAACTCTTCTTGCACCATTTGACGCTGCTGGTCGCGAAGCTTTTGCGCTAGCACTTGCTTTGTTTGCATCGCTGCCATGCGTCCAAACTCTTCTTTTTTGTCAGGGGTAACATCGAGAATTACCTCTTGCCCTAACTCAGCTCCCTCACCACCCATGTCTTTGACTTGTTCGAGTGAGATTTCGTGGTCTGAGTTAACGACTTGCTCAACAATTGTTTTGGTAGCAACGACGCGAAAACCTTGGTCTTCGATATCAAGCTGAACATCAAAATTATCGAAATAATCTTCATCAAACTGTCTACGCTCCATATTTTGAGCGCGTCGATAACGTTCGTATCCTTTTAGCAATGCTTCGCGAATTGCTGCTTGTACAGCCGAACGAGGTAAATTACGCTCACGGCTTATACTTTCGATAAGTTCTTTTAATCCTTGTAACTCAATCATTGACATAGTGAAAATCTCCAAAGAATCGATTTTTAACTTGATTGTTTAGTTGTTAGTAGTGATTGTGAGTTGCATAGTTGATATTTAAATTTGTTACTTTATTTACTTTTGGGCGGGTTGTATTTACCTGTTGTTTCAACTGAGGAAAACCGAGAAGTCCTATTTGTGTGCCGTGAAAGTTTAGTGCGTGTAACCCTTGCATCTCAGACTTTGAGGTGCAAGCCGAAATAACCACGCACAGTCAGCGCGCGCCGACTAGTAACAAACCAATAATCAAGTAGCGCGCGTAAATCCTGCCAGTTATAGAGCTACCCTTTACATATAGATAGGCGCCGTGTGACAGAAAAAATAATTGCGCTTCTATTTACCTCGACGCTCGTCAAGTTGAACTTTGGTAATTTGAGAGCGAGGAATCTCAACAATTCTTCCTTTTAGGTTCAAAAAAACTTTATTTTCATCCCTACGAATTAGTTGACCAGCCCAGTCCTGTTGTCCTTCATGGGGTGGCGAAGTCGAGACAATAACACCAAAGCCTTTAAAGGAAATAAATTCCCGGTCAGTAGTCAGTTGTCTAGAAATACCAGGACTAGAGACTTCTAACACATAAGCATCTGGAATAATCGATGATGCATCTAATGAGGCTTCTAACGCACGACTCATTCGCTCACAATCGTCTAAACCAGTATCCTGCTCTTTATTACGAATATCTACCCGTAAAACAGGAGGACGCTGATTTGTATGAAAAACAGCGCCAACAACTTCTAACCCCAGTTCTTCTGCCACTGGTGTCGCCATTTCTATAACTTGTGGGACTAACGGATGAGTCATGCAATAAATTCCAACAAAAAAAGTGGGCTATAACCCACTTCCTGCGATAAGGATATCTTTCAAGAAGTCTTGTGACGAACCGTTAGATGGTTCGCCTCTATAATCGAGTTTAGCGCATTTCTTCCAGAGCGAGAAGCTATAAATTAACTTTCTTTATGAAACGCTTAAAGGGCACTCGTATTGTTTCATAGTCTCACTATTCCCTCTTCGGTAGAACAATTTCTGAATGCACCACAGCTTGAACTTTCATCTTTCGCGTTTGCTCAAGCACCTGCTGGATATCCTCTTGGGACAAACGCTGTACATAATTAAGTTTTACTTCTTCTAAAAAGTCAGAAAGTAGACTTTGCAGTTCTGCAATTACGTGCTTTTTCTGCATTTCGGCGCCGAGGGTATCAGTAAAACGCTGTAACAGTTGGCTAGAAAGACTCGCTGAAACCGGGTCTTCGACGGCGCTAATTATGGCATTATATAGATTTGTGGCAATTTGAGACGCTAACTGTTCGCTGATTTGAGTTTGAAATTGCGAAACACCAGGAAGTGCTTGCAAATTTTTATACACTGGTGCTTGATTTAAGGCGCCTTCAATATTGTGGCGTAAAATAGCGGTAATTTCGGGCTGAATCTTTGGCAAAACCTGATAAATTATCGTTTGCACCAGAATCGTAGAAATTGCTTCAACTTCATTGACATTATTGATATCAATGTAAGGACGAATACTTTCTTTTTGAAGTAACCACCGAGTTAATTCACCCCGCTTTACCGAACCCTGAATTTGATTAATGACCCGAACCACAATAATTTCAGTAAATTCTTCTGCGAAGTTAGATACTATACCTCTATGTACTTGCGTGCGAATCGATTGAAAATTAATAATTTTGGCTTTATCAAGACGGATGATCACAGGAATCACACGCAAAATTCGCCAAAACGGTAATACTAATAATAAATTATACCAACGCCAAATAACAGCCTCAAGCCAGCTAAACTCAGGATGACAACGCTTGATAAAAAAGCTGCCAGCGAGTAGTTCTATGCCGAATATTAACGTAAAGGGGAAGTCAATCCAAAAAAATCTATCAACAAATTCGCCGTTCTCACCAATTTGACGGTAGTAGTTGGTAGCGATTAGCGGTTTAATTCTACGATTGAAAAATTCTATTTCTTGATTCCATCCCTTTTGCTGTAGGTTTGCTTGACTCCAGAACTGAGCGAATGCTTTCTTAGCAGACTTTTCTCCTGTATGGTCACGCATTCGGTTCTTTATTTTTTCTAGCGTTCCACTTTTATCTGCCAGTGCAAACGGGTTCGTGTCGATTATCTCACTAGTCAGGCGCCGTAATTCCTCTAACTGGGCGCCAACAACTTTAGACTCTACCCCTGTTTGACTAACTTGAGAAGAAACAGTTGTGACAGCTGCTAAATAAGCTTCTATCTCACGATGAGGTTGTATACCTTTAATAGGGTCATACAAACGAGTCAAAGAAGGCAAATTACGTAAGTAAAAATCCCGCCAAGGAATGTAACTTAAATCAAATAAAACAAATCCTAAATTAATTGTGGCAGTAATAGCCATTAATCGCTCAAACCACAGACTCCATCTATTCAAGGGTTTTCGGCTAATCATCTTTTTTAATTACGCTTTAATCTACGGGGTATTATTTTTTATACTCAGCACTTCTAGTTAATGGCAAAACTGTCGTTAATTTCAAGATACCTCTATCGGGGGATGACAGAGCAAAGTCACAATAAATTATTTAAATTAAATTAACATCAGTAAAAATATTCAAAAATCATCAATAATCAATGAAAAACTAATTACTAACAACATATTTAATCAACAGGAGTTTTGACCATGTGGTGTGGGATAGGAAAATCTAGTTTTAGCATAGCAACAGCGTGTTTAGTGTCCGCAGTAGTAGTAATATCCGATACAGCGGATGCAGTACGTCAACGTAATTATACACCGCAGCAATTTCGCGCAGTGTTACGTGGATTAGGTTATGACATAAAAGTTTCTAACGAACCCTTAACAAATGCCGATGCCAAAAAAGCGATTACAGAATTTCAAACAGGGTATAGATTAAAACCAGGCGATGGATTAGCAGGCCCAAAAACCCAGGACTTTGCCGCGCAAATTATGCAAATTCTGCAAGCAAACCTCAACCTGGTAATGAAACCCAATCCTCCTTTACCTCGTAGCCAATACTACAGTACCAGAACAGAAGCAGTAGTAAGAGCATATCAAAAGAAAAACCAGCTAACTGAAACAGGAATAGCTGACCTCGCTTTGAGACAAAAGCTTGACCAAGAAGCAAGTAACATCCTAGAGAAAAAACCAACTGCCAGTCCAACAACCAAACCAACAACCAAACCAACAACCAAACCAACAACCAAACCAACAACCAAACCAACAGGCAAACCAGTAACCAGACCTACACCAAAACCAACTCCAACCCCAACAACAACAGAAACCGCAACACCTGAAGCAATCCCAACCGATACACCTACACCTGAAACAACACCAACACCCGAAGCAACCCCAACAACAACCGTAACACCAACACCAACCAGATAAGCCGTAGCATAGGCATCCTGCCTGTGCAATGTATGTAATCATATTTACCACATCGACACAGAGAACACAGAGGGGAGAGGAATTTAGAATTGGCGCCTGTCTCCCAAAAATAAATGACATGGAATATTTGCACTCCATGTCATTTATTTTGTTGGTATTAAAAATAACCTATGTTAATCAATACTTTTGTGCAGGTTCTTCCATTGGTCTACCTTTAGGAAGAGGTAACATCGGGCGCCTGTCATCAAAAGGCATAGGAATATACTGAACGCTAGGTCTACCACCTTGAGGTTGTGGGTACATATCCATCAAATTGTAAATTGAACGGGGAAGACCAACAGTCACAGGTAAACCCATTTCGGTAGCTTCTTCAACAGTAATAGGATAATCGTGAGTAACACGTCCAGTTGTTAAAGCGTCAATAATACTTTCAATATTCTCTGGTTTTACCTTTTGTTTGGGTATGGAGTCTTTAAGCAATGTCCGTACAAACCGCTGCACCTGCGCGATAGCTTTACGCGACAAGTCAGCCATAATTAAGGTTTGGTCATCAACTTCGCCAATTGGTTTATCTTCTACAACCTTAATAATGCTAGCAGCAGGGAAATTACCTAACTGTGGGTCAACCGGTCCAAGCACTGCATTAGCATCCATGACAATTTCATCAGCGGCAAGAGCTAGCATGGTACCACCGCTCATTGCATAGTGTGGTACAAAAACTGTAACCTTAGATGGATGACGAATCAACGCACGGGCAATTTGCTCAGTAGCTAGTACCAAACCACCAGGTGTATGTAAAATCAAATCGATTGGAACATCATCTGGAGTGAGGCGAATCGCGCGTAAAATTTGTTCAGAATCTTCAATAGTAATATAACGAGATAAAGGAATCCCTAACAAACTGATGGATTCTTGTCGGTGAATAAGTAAAATCACCCGGCTTTTACGTTCTTGCTGGAACTTTTGTAACGAACTGAAACGACGATACTCTGTTTGGCGCCGTTGCCAGATCGGTTGCAGCGAGGAGAGCAAAAGAAAAATCCAGAATAAATCACCGATACCGAAGCCCATAATTATTAATCTTGGTTAAAAAATAGTAGTTGCCGCAATTTATTGTCACAATTTTTGGCTAACCACATTTCTACCTAAAGAGTTAAACTTTGTATTTTCCGACAAATCATCCGTTACATCCGTTGCCAGTCTTTGTTACGCCAAATTTTAATAGTGTCGTCGTCACTCGCACTAACAAGAGTCCGTCCATCGGGGCTAAAAGCAACAGTCCTAATGTAATTATTATGACCACTTAAAGTACAAATCTCCGTTTCAGTACTTACATGCCAAAGTTTAATCGTTTTATCCCAACTACCACTAGCAAGGATTTGCATATCTTGACTGAGTGCAACAGATGAAACAGCACCTTGGTGTCCTGTAAACGTTTTCAACATTCTGCCTGTAACACCGTGCCAAAATTTAATCGTCTTATCGCTGCTAGCACTAATAAGAGTTTCACCAGTTGCATCAAAAGTCAGACTGTTTACAAAAAACGAATGACCTACCAATGTACGTATTTCTCGACCAGTACTAACTTGCCATAACTTAATACTACAATCGGCGCCTGATGACGCGATACACTGACCATCGGGGCTAAAAGCTACAGATAGCACCGCATCAGTATGACCCAAAAAAGTGTTAATAACATCACCTGTACTAATAAGGATAAGTTTGATGCTACAGTCTGAACTTCCACTTGCTAAGTACTTCCCATTGGGACTAAAAGCAAGAGAATTTACCCAATTAGTATGAGTGTTTAAAGTACGTATATTCTTACCAGTATTTAAAAACCACAGTTTAATAGTATTATCCCAACCACCACTAGCAAGTATTTGCCCATCTGGACTAATAGCTACTGTCCAAACTGAGTCACTATGTCCAGCAAACCAGCGTCCAAAATTGCGGATATTACGACCTGTAGATAAATTCCACAGCTTTATATTATTGTCACCACTACCACTTACAATCAATTTTCCATCAGAACTAATTGCCACAGCATGAACCATACCCGCATGTCCTTTAATAGTACGGGTGCATTGCCATGTAAACTGAGGTGTAATTGGTGGTTTGGATGATTTAAGTATGATTTTGGGTGGAGGTGTTGCTGGTGATATTGTATTGGATAAGTGTATATCCTCAACATCTATAGAACTGGCAAAACTAGATAAAAGTGATAACCATTCTTTTACAGATTGAGGACGATACTGGGGTTGCATTGCCATTGCTTGCATAATAGCCCGGTCAACACTAGTACTGATATTCGGATTAAAATGACTTGGTGGTAAAAGTGGTGTATTACGGTTACGTTCGTCAGCACTAGTGGGTACAACACCAGTTAATAAAGTGTATAACGTCGCAGCTAAACCATAAACATCAATATACTCGCCACGTGGCGCCTCAAGTTGATATTGTTCAGGAGGTGCAAACCCTGGAGTTCGATAGACAGTGTGACGCTGTACAACACCAGGTATAAATTCTCTAGAAATGCCAAAATCAATTAATACAGCTTCTGGTTTACCCGCACGAATGATAATATTGCGCGGTTTAATATCTCGATGTAGCAAACCTTTTTGATGAATAACAGTTAATGCATCTCCAATTTGCTGAGTGTATAAAAGCGCTTCTTTCTCTGATAATATACCTTGTTCTCTTAACCGCTTGCCTAAATCATCACCTTCGATATACTCCATGACGATACAAGGTAATTCATACTCATCAAAAATATTTTCAATTTGCACAATATGAGGGTGACGACACACTGCAAGACGCACCCCTTCCGAGCGAAAATCTTGCCGTAATTTATCGCGGTGAACTTTCCATGTACGATTATTAAGAACTTCCTCTTTCAGAGTTTTGATTACTCGTAGTTCTGACGTTTGGTTCCTCGCTAGGTAAGTTATACCTATTCCTCCTTCACCAAGTTTCGATTCAATAATATAGCGTCCACCAAATAACGATTTTCCTCGGTTCCAATCCATTTTATCTGATAAAAAAGCTTGATTTTTCGTATTATTGCCTAACAAACTTGCTTTATTCTCTACTTAAATATTTATTGACTTTCAGAACTGTTATTAACATACATAAACTTAAAATATCCTCAGATAATGTTTACCAATATCATCATTGGTAAATTTATATTGTTATATTTTTGAAAGGGTTAAATTAGTAAAAATATGTTCAAAAATCTATATTTGAAACAAAAGTTTACAGTATTGCTAATTGTGATATTAGTATTTGGTTTGGGTATAAGTGGATTTACATTGTCTTCTCTACTGCGGCAAAATGCTAAAAATGACATTGCTTCTACTGGTTTAATGTTAATGGAAGCAATGACTTCAGTACGTAAATATACAAGTACTCAAGTTAATCCGGAATTAGTAGACAAATTAGATACAAAATTTTTACCGCAGTCTGTACCTGGTTATTCCGCGCGTGAAGTATTTGAGATATTGCGAGGAAAACAAGATTATCGAGACTTTTTCTATAAAGAAGCAACATTAAACCCTACTAATTTGCGTGATAAAGCAGATAGCTTTGAAACAAATTTAGTTAACCAATTTCGTAATGATAGAGCATTAAAACAACTAAGTGGTTTTCGTGCAGTTTCAGGTAGAGATATATATTATATAGCCCGCCCCTTATCAGTTTCTGAACCTAGCTGTTTACAGTGTCACTCGACTCCAGATGTTGCTCCTAAAAGTCAGATTGAGCGTTACGGTAGTGCCAACGGTTTCAACTGGCAATTAAATGAAATAATCGGCGCCCAAGTTATATCGGCACCTGCAAGTAAAGTTATAGACAAAGCCAACAAATCATCGTTTGTAATTATTGGTCTAGTCTCAGGTGTTTTTATTGCAGTAATATTACTTGTAAACATGTTCTTAAATAACCAAGTAATACGCCCACTCAAACGTATAACCCGCGTCGCCGAAGAAGTCAGTACAGGGCATATGGATGTAGAATTTGAGCAATATTCAAACGACGAAATTGGTAACTTAGCCAAAGCATTTAGACGAATGCAGTTGAGCTTAGAAATGGCTATGCGACGTCTAAAAAAATCACACGGTAACACAAGGAGTTAAAAGTGCGCTCGTGCTGAGTAAACTTTTAACTATACTCAGCACTTTCCACTCATCCCAATAGTTTACGTGAAAATTCAATAGCATCGCGCGAATCAGTAATTTCTCTAGAAAGAAGCTGAATAAAATGATAGTGGGAAATATCTGGATTTTCTGCTAGTACTTCTTCAATAATTAAATTAGCCATTGGACCAATATAATAAGCTAAACAAAGCTCACAACGCTCAATAAATTCTACGTCTAGTGATGGTAATCGAGTTATATAATTTTTATTCTCATTCTCGTTAAAATTATTTTGTGCGTTATTTGAAGTATTAGAAGTATTACCAATTGTACTACTAAATGTACTATATAATGTATTATCTGATTGGATACTAATTAATGGCCGTTGCCACGATGTATTAGGTATTTGTGGAGGTAACTGGACAGATAAATTATCAGACAATGTATCATACTTAGGTAACAAACTATATGGTAGGTTAATCTCGGTTTTTGGTAGATTGTTAGATAGTGGCGCCTCTAGTTGTTCTAAGTGTTGAATAACTTCAGATGCTGACTGGTAGCGGTTTTTAGGAATATCAATCAGCATTTTATTCAGAATTTGTGCAAAACCATCGCGAACATTAGCGTAAAATCGCCATTTCCACTCTAAAGAGTATTGATCCATTAAAAACGATGGGTCACGTCCTGTTAATAACACAACTGCTGTAACACCCAAAGCATATAAATCGCTACTAGGTGAACACATCCCGATACTAATTTGCTCGCGTGGTGCATATCCGACTTTTCCGACTAATGACATTTTGCCAACAAAAGTTACCTGTTCGCCGTTACTGCTGTCATTAAAGTCGGCAATTTGTTTACCCACCCCAAAATCGATTAATACGGGTAAATCTTTTCCTGAAGGCAACATGATATTATCGGGGGAAATATCACGATGAATAATATTATGTTCGTGTATATACTCAAGTATAGGTAATAATTTATTCAACCACTCGATAACTTCATTCTCAGTAAAAACTTTATCTTGCTGCTGCCGTTCGCGCAATAAAGCCGAATAAGTCTTACCATCAACGTATTCTTGCACCAAAAATAATCTGCCTTCTCCTTCAAAACACGCCAAAAAGCGGGGAATTTGTGGGTGTTCGAGTTGGTGCAAAATTTTGGCTTCGCGTTTAAATAAATTTCGACACTTTTCTATACCGCTTTCACCCGTACCAATAGGGGCAAACTCTTTGAGAACACAAGCTTCATTGAAACGACGGGTATCAAAAGCTAAATAAGTTCTGCCAAGTCCTCCTTGTCCGAGTAGCTTTTGAATTATGTAACGATTATCAATTAATGTTCCAGCAGCTATTTCTGAACCTGCTAAGGGGAACTCAGACATATGTATTACTCCTGGATGATAGGAGACGTGATTTATCACGTCTCTACATTGTTTGTTATTTGGTTTTGGTTGATATTATGGGTACTAAGACAACGGGGGTTTGTTTGACTTTTTCCTCGAACGGTCGGACTTTTTCGATGAGTTTAATAAATTGTTCGTAGTTGGGTATTTTGGCAGTAGGCACATAACCAGCATCTGCGACAATATCAGCAGGCGCCTCACGCATCGATTTTTGAATTATAGAAAGAAGATTATGGTCGAGATTGGGTGATGCGAGTACAACACCTGCTGGTATCCAACGACTTGTATGTAAAACTCGAAACTTGGTTTGTGGAAATTCGCGCACCAAAGTTTCATAATCACTTTTAGATATAGCAATAGCTTCAACAGTGCTATCCCTTAACCAGGTTAGTGCAGCTTTTGGAGTTGGCGCCAATTTGATTTGTGCTAGTGTCATTCCATACAAGTCGTACAATGGCACATAAAAAGCAGCAGCGGAACCAGGTTTACCTAAAGCAATAACTTGATTAGCCAAGTCGCCAATTTTTTGATAAGGTTTATCATCACGAACCAAGATTAAAGAACGCTGCGTGCTAGTAACACCCTCCATTGAAAAAATCGGTTTATATTGTGACGAAGCAATAGCAATTGCCGCTAGTCCTGGTGGTGCAAAAACGACTTCCCAGGTTTTGCGCTCTACTTGTGCAACTGCTTGTAATTCATTGTAAGCAGGCTCAAGTTCGACAATTTTTTTGCTTTTGGTAGCAATATAATCCTTAAATTGTTCATACAAGACGAGCGAATTGGCGCCTTCACCGTAGCTAACAACACCAATACTGAGCTTATCGATATTCGAGTCGTCATCTGGCACATTTTTAGTTTCGCATCCTACTGCAAATAGTCCAATAATTAGAACTTGCAGCAGCAGAAAGCGCGATAAACTCATAAATTTCATTACAGAGAGTGAGTTATAGCGTGATGATTAATTATTTATTTGAATTAAAGTTGAAATGGAACAGTAATTAAATAAATATACTTCGCAATATTTTGTTAAAAAAGTGTTATAAATTACTAATATAATATGTTTTTAATTGTCATTTTTAATTATTTCAATTGTTAATCAGTAACAAAGATTAAATACCAGTAGAGACCCGATTAATACGGTCTCTACACATGTTGATTTAATTATTTTGGATTATACCTCTGGCTTAATTCCCATTGCTTGTTAAGGAAAAACTCTGTAGATATATGTACAGTAATTTACCTTCTAATAAACCAAAGCTTGTGTCTGTTTTCAAACTGTACTACTAATTGTACAAAACTTCAATTTATATCACTGCACAGGCAGGGATACCTGTGCTACAAAACTTAATAATCAGTACTTTCGGCTTCATCGTCGTCATCGGGGGCAAAATCTTCAACGCTGAGTGATTGTTGAGGAATTGCGGCGATAATAGCGTCGATAACTTTTGCTACTGGTATAATCTCGATATCTAATTCGGGGAATTTTTGCCCTTTTGGGACAATTGCGCGTTTAAATCCGAGTTTTGCCGCTTCTTTAAGTCGCATTTCCATTTGCGAGACTGGACGGACTTGTCCACCTAAACCGACTTCACCAATTAGCACTGTACTCGAATCTACTATTCTGTCTCGGAAACTCGCAACTAAGGCAATGGCAACTCCTAAGTCAACGGCAGGTTCTTCGACATTTAAACCACCTACAGAAGCTACATAAGAATCTAACTTTGACATTGGAATTCCTACTCGCTTTTCTAATACTGCGAGAATTTGCACTAGACGGTTATAGTCAATACCTGTTGTGGAACGACGTGGAGATGAGTAACTTGTTGGACTTACCAATGCTTGTAGTTCAACTACAATGGGACGTGTTCCTTCACACGCTACTACTATTGCACTTCCAGGCGCCGGATCATCGCGGTTTCCTAAAAATAACTCTGATGGGTTGGGTACTTCTCGTAACCCGTTGGCAACCATTTCAAAAATACCAATTTCATGAGTGGCGCCAAAACGGTTTTTAACGGTTCGTAGTAAACGGTGCGAAGCAAACCTGTCACCTTCAAAGTAAAGTACTGTATCTACAAGGTGTTCTAATACCCTTGGTCCTGCAATTGCACCTTCTTTTGTTACGTGTCCGACTATCAACATCGTGATATCTTCGTGTTTCGCGACTTTCATTAGTGCTGCTGTACATTCGCGTACCTGTGCTACTGAACCAGGCGACGATGCTAGACTTGGAAAAAATACCGTTTGAATACTGTCTATTACCGCTAAATCTGGCTTTAAGGAATCAATTTCACGCAATATTTCTTCTAAATCTGTCTCTGGCAAGATGTACAAATCGGCGCCTACTGATTTAGTCGTTTCAATTAAAGGTATTTCTTCTAACTTGATGCTTTTACTCGCATTTCCGTTTTCACTGCTAATGGTATTACCATTACTATTATCATTCTCCTGTCCTTCTGTTTCTACAGGGTTAGAATCAGGTGCCTCAGTATCGATGCTTGGTGACACCCCCAAACGTGAAGCACGCAATTTCACCTGTTGTCCAGATTCTTCACCAGAAATATATAGAATACGATAACGCTGTGCGAGTTGATTCGATACCTGTAACAATAGCGTTGATTTACCAATACCTGGGTCTCCACCGATGAGTACCATCGAACCTGGTACTACACCCCCACCTAAAACACGGTCGAGTTCGCCGTATCCTGAAGGTAAACGTAAAACTTGACGGTCGCTAATTTGGTCGAACCTGAGAGAAGCCCGTGCTTTTGGAGGTTTCTTAGCAGTTTTGCTGGCGCCTGATTGATTATGCCAGCTACCAACACCCCGACTTGGTGAAGCATCACTGGCAGCTTGGTTAGAAATTTGTTCTTCTAGCGAATTGTAGGTACCGCAACCGGGACACCGACCGAACCACTGTGGTGATTCACAACCGCATTCGTTGCAAACGTAAATTGTACGAGACTTTGGCATTTTAATTTAGTTAAATAATCTTAATTTTTCCTTAAGTTTTACGTAAAAGTAAAAGCTAGTAATCGCAAGCCTTGTAGGTTTTTACTAACGAATAATAGGAATGATATCTTAATAATATGGTAGTAAAAATTAATCATGCAAAGTTTAGTTAAGGAGCGTTGAGAAACTTGGAAAGCCATAAAGAAAAAATCCTAGTGGTAGACGATGAGGCTAGCATTCGTCGAATATTGGAAACGCGCCTTTCGATGATTGGCTACGAAGTAGTCACTGCTGGGGATGGAGAAGAAGCTTTAGAAACATTCCGCAAAGCAGAACCCGACTTGGTAGTTTTGGATGTAATGATGCCAAAATTGGATGGGTATGGGGTTTGCCAAGAATTACGTAAAGAATCAGATGTACCTATCATTATGTTAACAGCCCTAGGAGATGTGGCTGACCGCATCACAGGGCTGGAATTAGGTGCTGATGATTACGTAGTCAAACCATTTTCTCCGAAAGAACTCGAAGCTCGAATCAGGTCTGTACTTCGCCGAGTAGATAAGACAGGAATTTCAGGCATTCCAAGTTCAGGCGTGATTCATGTCAGCACTATAAAAATTGATACAAATAAACGTCAAGTTTATAAAGGTGATGAGCGCATCAGGTTGACAGGAATGGAATTTAGCTTACTTGAATTACTCGTAAGTCGTTCTGGGGAAGCATTTTCTCGGTCAGAAATTTTGCAAGAAGTTTGGGGATACACACCTGAGCGTCATGTAGACACCCGTGTAGTAGACGTACATATTTCTCGACTGCGTGCAAAACTCGAAGACGACCCAAGCAACCCAGAATTAATATTGACAGCACGAGGTACCGGCTACCTTTTTCAACGTATCATCGAACCGGGTGAGGAATAAGTAGGGTGCGTGACGCTATTAAAGATTCTAAAACAAAATTACTAATTTCGTAGCGTCACGCACAATCGTAATTAAGAGTTAAGACCAAAAATTATGGCAAAAGACCCAAATCGCGTAATCAGGCGCCTACCATTAGTAGTGGGTATGCTAGGTGCCATATTATTATTTATAAATAGAATATTCACACCAGAACTAACAAACTCCCAATCACGCGCCGACGTGTTGGGAGTAATATTAAGTGCCTTATTAGTATTAACTGGGATGCTATGGCAACAAGTCCAAGCCAGAACACCAGACGCAGTTGAGTTAATTGGAGAGGAAGGATTTGAATTAGTAACTGACTTACCAGATACAGTCAAAAATGAATTAGCCTGGGCATCGCGATTACTACTACTCAACACAGTAACGCGCTCAATCGTCGTCGTATATAAAGGTAAAGTTATATTACGGCGAGGAATATTAGGACAAAAAGCAGAAGTAAAACCAGGAGCAATATTAAATCGAGTACTCGAAAAACAAAAGCCAGTATATTTAGTTGATGTCAAAGCGTACCCAGGACGCATAGAATTTGATTACTTACCAGAAAACACGCAAGGAATAATTTGTCAACCAATAGGTAAAGATGGTGCAATTATATTAGGCGCCAACGCACCACGTAGTTACACCCAGCAAGACGAAAACTGGATAGCTGGAATTGCCGATAAACTAGCTGTTAGTCTAGAAGGATAAAACCTGTAATATATTTATGCAAATTATTTATTGGTCGTTAGTAGTGGTAATGATATTTGGTATAGTTGGCGCCGTCGTTCCAGCTTTACCAGGAAGCAGTTTGATTTTAATCGCGATTATTATTTGGGGTGTAGTGCAGAAGTCTTTTGCAGCAATTAGCACACCTCTTATTGTCACTGGCGTAGTTTTACTATTAAGTATTGGCGTTGACTTCCTTGCGGGTTACATAGGCGCCAAAAAGGCAGGTGCTAGTAATTGGGGGCAAATAGGCGCCTTTGTAGGTTTAATAGTCGGGTTTTTAGGTTTACTACCAGCGCTTCCTGTTGGTGGTCCATTGTTAGGTATGCTACTTGGACCACTTTTAGGAGCAATTATAGGTGAGTACTTGTATTGTAAAAATGTTCAAACAGCTATTAAAGCTGGTATTGGAATTGTCGTTGGTACCGTAGTTGGAAATTTAATCCAAGGACTACTAGCAATCGCCGCAGTCGCCGTATTTATTTACACCACCTATCCACAAGTATTTAACTAAATATTAAATATTATACATTGATGTGATGATGTGAAATAGATATCTTGTGGAATGGCTGTCCCCAGCCGTTCCATCAAACACCCATTTTACGACGTTGACGAGTACCAAACATACCAGCCACAGCCAAGGCGCCTAAGCTAATTACAGTAGCAGGTTCAGGAACACTACGCATAGCTACACCATCACCAGTGTTAGGAAATTTAGTGCTGTTAGGATTGCCAAGTTGAATTTCAAAATTTTGTACATTCTTAATGGTGACTCGTTGTTTGTTACCATTTGGACCTTCAGCAGCGACAATTGCAGGATTGGGAGCTAAACCATTAACTTTCAAAATTTGGGTTATATCTTTGTCTTCAACATCGAATAATTCAAGAGTAAGAGAATCAACTTCTTTACCTAGAAAATCGAAGAAAAATTTACCAATTTCTAATTGACCACTTTCAACTGGATTGCCATTTATATTTCTTGCTACAGGACGGAACCAGTATTCACCAGGAGGTGTGTTTGTACCTGCATCTGTTGTACCAAATGTAATTCCAAGACCGTAATTTGTGTTTGCAGTGTCGCGGTTATCAACAAACAGAAGGCTTTTACTATAGTTAGAATCGAAAGTCTTGCTTGTAACAGAATAAGTAAAAGGGACTTGTGTTGGATTAGTAGTATCAATACAGGTCGCGTTACTAAGACAACCAAGATTTGTTTTAATTTCACCTTCTATATTAGGAACTAAGTTAGTAGCACTTGCAGTGGAAGCGAAAGTAAGAACACTGAGACCGATAGTAGCTGCGAGAATTTTTGCGCTTAACATAACTTTTTGCATGGTTAGAATGGAAACTATTACGTGTTTATCTCAGGTTGGACACCAGATGTTTGCCTGCGTGTTTTCTCTGATTGATATTTGTATAGTATTTCCGCCTAAGTGCAATCGTCATCCCTTTTTGCCAAGGTTTACTTGAACTTGATAATGGTAATAATATTTGGTAAATTACGTAAATTCAATGTATTTTTTAACAACAGTACTTTGAAAAATCAAGTTAAAAAAGTAAGCGCGATAACTCATACTTTTACAGGTAAAAGATAAATGTTTGTATCCACTTTATAAAGTTTTAAAATAACTAACGGTGCCAAAAATCAAGATTGATACTACTCGTTAAAATTACTGACACCCCAAAATATCCAAAAATCCTTGTGGAATGAGGAAAAACCTCTTGTTTAATGGGCATCCTTGCCTGTTCCATAATAAAAAGGCGCCCCAACATTTAAGTAGGCGCCATATATAAGTAAGTGTTGTGTGTAAGAGGGCGGGCTTTCTATGCCCGCTCCACAAGAGAAGATAGGTGTATTTAAGCGGGTCTTTTAGCTTCTACGGCAACAACTTCTACTTCGTCTTTGCTCAAAGACTCCAAAATAGACTGAGCTTGTTCTCCACCCAAAAGACGCAAAGCGAGGACAACTCGATGGCGAATTTGCCAGTCGGGATTTTCTGCTAGTGGTGCTATTAAAGAGACTGCTTCGGGGTTGCCTAACTCACCCAAAGAGCTTATTGCCGAAATTTTAACTAATTCGTTACTTGAGTCAAGTGCTTCTTTTAGCAACTCAAATCCTCGTGGTTCCCCTAATGCTCCTAACGTGGCAATTACACTGAGTTGTACAATCCATTCACCTGTGCTGTGATATAGCTGATTCAAATCATCGTATGCTGTAACTAACTTTAAGGCGCCGATACAATCAGCAGCAGCAGCTTGGACATCAGGTTCTGGGTCTTGTATCATGCGACGCAGCAATGAAAGCGATAAATCTAAATCTTGACCACCTAAAGTATCTATTTGACTAACTGCTGAGTAGCGAACGCGCGAATTAGAATCATTCAAAGCAGATTGAATCAATTCAAAACCAATACCCGGTTCTAAGTTCCTAATTAAATTTACGGCACGCAAACGGTCGCCCAAATCTTCTGAACTTAGCATCTGCTTAACACTATCAGGTGTAACGCTCATCAAAATCTCTCTCTTTTAAAACTTGTTTGAATAGAGGTGCATATCTAAAGACACTAGTGATTAACCACTAGCCATCGCGCGTATTATGTCACCACGTGTGAGGATACCAATCACTTGACCCTCGCTGTCAAGTATCGGCAGACGGTGGATATTCTTGTCATGCATGAGTTTAGCAGCATCACGCAGCGATTTATCTGGAGCTATGGTTATTGGGTCTTTGCTCATCACCTCCCCAACCGTTTGTCCAAGCGCTTTATGTAAATCGCGTTCGTATGTGGCAGGATTTTGTAAATAAATCACACTATCTAGAAACATAATGTAGGCAGGTGGTGTTACGCCCGTTTCTTGCCACATCAAATCTGTCTCTGAGATTATACCTATAAGCTTTCCGTTATCGTCAACAACGGGTAACCCACTAATTCGTCGCTCTGCTAAAATTTTTATTGCTTCAGTTAAAGAAGTCTCACGCTGAACAACAACCGGGTTGCGGCTCATCACATCAGCAACTGTTTTAGTCATGCTTTTACCCTGTATATATATAGTTCTTTTAAATCAATTGTAAGGAAATTTTCTTATTCACTTGATGCTGCGATACAGATTGTTACCGTTTTTGCGTCCCTACCATAAACTGGCTTTCTTAAAAATTATCGTAACCAATCGTAATTATTTTTAATTATTTAAATAATGGGATGCATATATATATAGAGAAGTATAAACTTGTATTAAAAGCCTTAAAAATTTATTTTTACCGCTAACACGTACTCACGTTATATAAAAATTCAACATGCAAATTACATCACGTCTCAAACCCAAAGCTCCCACTCCACCTACTTTTACTTGTGTTGGTGAAGAACGTTTACATCGTAAACAGCGTCTCGCAGCAGCACTTAGATTATTTGCTAAATACGGTTTCGATGAAGGTGTTGCCGGACATATTACTGCACGTGACCCAGAATTTTTAGACAGTTTTTGGGTAAATCCATTTGGAATGCATTTTGGCGAGATTAAAGCTAGTGACCTCATCCGTGTTAACCATCTGGGAGAGGTCGTTGAGGGCGAAAATCCTGTTAACGAAGCTGCATTTGCTATCCATTCCCAAATTCATGCTGTACGTCCTGATGTGGTTTCCGCAGTTCATACTCACTCAATTTACGGTAAAAGCTGGTCGAGTTTAGGTCGCGAACTTGACCCTCTAAGTCAAGATGCCTGCGCTTTTTACCAGCATCACAGCGTTTATCATGATTATACTGGTGTCGTTTTAGATATAGAAGAAGGTAGACGTATTGCCGAAACTCTTGGTGATCACAAAGCCTTAATTTTAAAAAATCACGGTTTACTAACGGTGGGTCACTCAGTTGATGAAGCTGCATGGTGGTTTATTTCTATGGAGCGCAACAGTCAAGCGCAATTACTCGCTGAAGCTGCTGGTAAACCAGGTTTTATTAACCACGACTCTGCAACTTTAGCACGTCACCAAGTTGGTTCACATTACATGGGTTGGTTTAGTTTCCAACCCTTGTACGATATGATTACTCGACAACAACCTGAACTTTTAAATTGATAGAAACCTGGTTTCAAAGTCGATAACTTGTAATAAAAGTGATGATTTGTCTGCGACAATGAATGCTTAGAAACCTGGTTTCTTTTATTAGCTTTTACCAACAGGCGCCGCTTTTATTGCTTCGAGCATGACCTGGTATATATGAGATTGGTCTATAGCACCTTCAACTCCAGGTATCGAGTAATTCTTTGTGGTGCCTCCTGGGGGGTGGTCAATAAAGGTAATATTTTTACCAATATATTTATCAAAGGTAGCTAGATTACCTTGATAATAAACAGGTACTAAGTGATTACTATGATTGCCCCAGCCATATTTAATACTCGAATCACTACCCCAGAAGTGAGCAGCTTCGGTGGGTTTATGTTTGTTGTACGTTAAATCTTCGGCGCCAAATTTGGTTAATAATTCCTGAAAGTTGGGATTAAGCGTTAAATAATGGTCATGGTCAGCAGTGACGATTAATAAATTCTTTTTCCAACCACCATTTTGATTAATCCAATTAATAACAGTGCCTACAGCTTTGTCAAAATCCTTCACAGTCCCAATCAGGTTGTCCATATTATCATCGTGACAAGCCCAGTCGATATCCCCACCCTCGACCATTAACCAAAAACCATCACGGTCTTTGGCCAAAATAGTTAAGGCTGCCTGTGTTAAATCTGATAAAGTTGGATTTTCGTTGATTTCTTTTTTAATAAATTCAGCATCGGTTTCACCAGGTAACAAAGGACGTACTGTGTCAGGTTTGGGAATTTGCTCATTTTTGCTAGCGGTGGAATATACCGAAGCACTATCAAAACCAGTACTACTGTAATCACCATTTGCAGTACTAAAAGGTAAATTACCACTTTGTCCACGGGCGCCGTATAATCCCAAAAGCTTTTCGTGTTTATTTGGGTCGAGAGACTTGGCTGTTTCTAACAAAGTTTTAGCAGCATTTGGTCCTCGTTCTACAAACGTGTAACCATAAGAGTTATTCTTGGGCTTTTCTTTAAACTCTTTATAAGTTGGCTCCATCATATATATATAGTTATAAAATCCTCCTCTGGTTCCTTTGTTATCTAGGTCAAGCGGATGACCACCACCTAGTAACACAGTCGGCTTAAAGATTTTTAATGTTTGCTGGAGAATATTATCTAAGTCAGCATTAGGAGCATCATATTTGCTGCGTCGATTTACAAATGAAGCGGCAGCGCCTGGTGTAGCATGACTAATAGGAACGGATGTAACTAAACCAGTAGATTTACCTTTGAGTGCAGCTTGTTCAAGAATAGTAGTTTGGCGCCGTTCGTAAATATCTACACCCATTGCGTTATTGTAAGTTTTGGCGCCTGTATAAAGAGTAGTAGCAGTACCAGCAGAATCAGGATAATTTATTTTGATATATTCTTTATCATTGCCGGGTGTCCAAGGGTTTTTACCTCCTTTAACTGGGTCATAGCCAACCAAATTATTCTTTGGGTTGAAAACAAAGCCAGAGGTAACAGCACTTTTACCAGTTTCAAAATTTGTTTCATCTAGGGCAGAATTATTAGGCGAAAACGAACCGTCTTTGCTTTGTATCAGCGTACTGTAATTAGTCGCCCAAGTATAACCTTCAAGCTTTTGAAAATTTAAACCTTGTCCCTTACCTTCATTATATAGAGGGGCGCCGTTTCCAACAGCACCAACGCGCGCCATTTCCCACCCCATACCATCACCAATCATTAATATTACATTGACCCCATTACCGCGCGTTGACTTAGAGAGAAAAGGAGTACAGGCAACCGCAATAAACGTTACCAAGACAGCAGATGCCATCAAAGCTATCCATTTCTGATATTTTCGGCGTATTGCAGTCATTTTAAGTTACCAAGAAATTATCGAACCTTATTGTCCCATTGTTAAAGAAAATTATTAACTAAAGGTTAAATAAACAATTTACGAAAACTTTGCTCTACAGAGTCATGAGAACCACCCTTAAAAAACCAAAGCGTAGTTTCCCAGCAAAAGAAAGAAACACCTTTATACGCCGATTGTTGAACAATTTTAACTTCTTGTTTAACCTTATCAATAGACTTTGCATCTAAAAATGGGCCAGTATATAAACCAATTACCACAGGTATCTTATTTCTAATACTCAGCAAAGCGTCATTCTTTAGTTCCGACTTGAGACTTGATAACTCGTCCCGATAAACTTGCACTATTACTTCATCTAATAAACCCTTATTCACCCAACTTTCCCAATCTTGTAGATATTTACTGTAAGCAAAATCTGGTGAATTAGGCGACAAAGAAATAACAGCATTTTTACGTACTGCTTTGATTTCTTTGTTAATTTTAGTCATCAACTGCGTTAACTTGCCAGCACGCCAAGCCATCCATTCAGAGTTATTATAATTTTTTGGCGGCACCTTTCCTGAATGTTCTTCTTTATACAATTTAACAGTATAAGCATCATAACCAAACTGAACAGGTAAAGCAAAATGGTCATCAAGCTGAATACCATCGACTTGATAACGTTTTACAACATCAACTATTAAATCAGTGAGAAACTCTTGTACTTCTGGATGACATGGATTTAACCATGACATATTTTCGTTCGATTCCTTCGATACCTTACTACCACTTGCCGTGGTCGTCAACCATTCTGGATGGCGCTGTGTAATTGGATGATTTTCTGGTACCATTAACCCATACTCAAACCAAGGTATCACACGCAAATGTTGACGACGTGTTTGTTTAACTAGCTCACGTAATGCATCTTGAAAAGGCAAAAGTGGTAATGAAGTTAAATAATATTGCTTAAAACCACTAACTTTTTTTGCCACATTACTCGGATGCAATGTATAGCCACGATTCCATACTGCCGGGTAAACTGTATTTAAACGATGTTGGGCAATATTAGCAACAGCTTCATCTAAACGAGTCGTATAGTAATTTAAAGCTACACCAAAATTAGTTATCCAAATACCACGTATTTCAGAACTTTTTGATTTACTTAAATTTACAGTCGGCGCCTGCCATAATGAAATAATCAAGAAACAAGATAATAAAAATAATAAAACCCAACGTTTTCTTCTATGAGCGGTAATTTTTTGTATAAATTTAAGCATTTGCCAATATAATTTTAGATATCACTACAACAGCAAAATATACTTTTCCTGAAAAATCTCTCTGTGTCCTAATAGTATCTGTGGTAAAAAGGTAAACAGTAAGGTAAGCAATGCCAGCCCTACAAATGTATAATGGACAGGCGCCATGCAATCTGACAAACACTTATTTCTAAACAAAGGATAAAATCGTTAAATACACCAGTAGGAGGAAACAATGGTCAGCAATCTTAGAGAACTCATCGAAGAACCGGAGATAGTCGGTGCTGACGACCCAGAAGAAAGGTTTATTAGTAGCGGTGTAAGTTGGACTAATTATGAAGCGCTATTAATGAAGCTACAAGAAAACTCTCATTACCGTGTCACTTATTTAGATGGAATATTAGAAATTGTGTCACCGTCAATTCGACATGAAAATATTAAAAAACGTTTAGCTATTCTCTTGGAACGCTATCTTTACAAAAAGCGGATTAAATTTAAACCGATGGGAAGTTCCACCATCAGAAAGCAACTTAAACAAGCTGGCGCCGAACCAGATGAATGCTATTGTATTGGAAACGTTAAGTCAATTCCTGACATAGCTATAGAAGTAAACATCACTAGCGGTAGTATTGATAAATTAGAAATATATCGGCGTTTAGGAGTGCTAGAGGTTTGGTTTTGGGAAAATAACAGACTTAAACTTTACCACAAAAGGGAAGATATACCTTCTGATTTTTTAGAAACTAAAGGTTATCAACAGGTTGAAGCAAGTGAGCTACTTCCAGACCTAAATATTCATTTACTAGAAGAATGCACGTTAATTTCGGACGATATTCTAGCAATTGATGAATTTGAGCAGAGAATGAGTCAGTAGTAGGTTGGGTGGAGAAACGGAACCCAACATATATTAATATTAGGTTATGCAGGTAAGTATATAGCTTTTGAGTATCTTGATTGAATTAGAAACTATATCTAGACTTGATAATATAATAAGCAGCTTAAATAATATTGTTTAACCCAAAGTCTCAACTCTCGTGGAACTCTGTGTCTCTGTGGTCAGAAAGTAGTATGATGGGCTTCGGTCCACTACTAACTACCAGCTGAATTCTGCTGTTTTGAAGGGATGTTTTGAGTCTTCGATTTCTTGAGGCGCCTCTACATTGGTTTTATTATCTACCTGTGGTAAATTATCACGAATGGTGCCACGATAAATTAAGGCGCCGACAGTTTCTAAACTAAAACCCCAACCAGAAGGTAAATTATTATCACCGTCGTTTTGCCCTAAGTCTATATATATACGAGGTGGAACAAAATATTTCACATTTGTGGCACCGAGAAATTCATCAGCTTTGACCATAATTTCATCAACAGCAGCATCAAACGCTTCGTAACTATTGTAAGGTTGTTGAAGTTGGCTCTGTACGAAACCCATAAACTCGCGCACACTACTAATTCTTGGGTCTAATGGAACTTCTGGTTGTGGTTGCATTGGGTAATCTACAGGAGGAACTCCAGGAATTTCTGTAGGAGGTGTAGGAGGAAGAGTTATGCCAAGTTGTTTTAAGATTAATGGTTCTAACGAAGCAAATAAGTTAGCTTGAGCTTGTGCAACCAAAGCATCGTTGACATGAGCTTCTCGTGGTAAAAGAGTTTTAACTGCGCGTCTTACTACTTGCGAAAGTGAAAATGGTGGAAAAGGAATACTAGAAACATCAATAGTTTGTCCATGTTGTTCCATTAGTACATCAAGCGGTGGTAAGTCTTCTGGCACAACTGGCATTTGGATGTTAAAGAATTTAAACTCAGGATTATTGCTTGTTTTGCTGAGTAAGTTTACTTTCCGGTTGTTTTGACGGTCTTGCAGTTTCAATAGTTCGGTTACTTTTGCTTCGTCTCCATCGAGTAGTAAACTTAAACCCTGTTTGTTGAAGGGATATACAGGAGTGTTTAGACCAATATATATGAACTCCGCACAGTAAGTTCTATTTTTTGGCTCATTCAAATAATCAATGGCATCGGTGGAACCTAGTGCAGCCAACGCGCAGTTTTTCAGAAATTCTTTGAGCGACGGTCTGTCATACACTTGTAATGGGTCGCCACCGTTAAAATCATTCTCAGAGAACTCAACGAACGAGTTCATCAGTGCTAACCAGCAAATTATGGTGTCGGTGTAACCGCGTGCTTGTTCTTTTGTCACAAACTCCAAAAATACTAACCGTTGTCCAACCGCTACAAAACCAGGATGTCCAAACATCCCATCATGATACGTTTCAGGTTCGTTCAACGATGCGTAAGATTTTCTCTCGCGCATTGCTGGAACTATGGCGCCTGCATGATGTCCGCCACCTTTGATAATCATTTCCATTAAATCTTCTTGGTCACTTTCTCCTAAAGCCCAACGCAAATCTAAAAGTTGCCCGTATCTATCTTTGTTGTATATATAAGTACAAATTAGTAAACCATATTCATCAAGAAATTTGACGACATCATCGTGTCCAGATACTTGTTTGTTATCAGGGTCAGTAACAATATCAGAGTTAGCAACACCAATATATCCAGGTACTTTAAATGGCTCAGTACTAATTATTGTTTCATCATCAACAACGATTTGCTTGTAAAAAAAACGCTGCATATCTTTAATTGGTTTGCCGTTTCGATGATCTGGCGATTTAATGGTATTAAATACTTTTAAATCAACGTTCTCGGCTAAATACAAGGGCAGTTGAGATTCGCTCATTTATTTTTTTTACAGATTTAATTGAGGTCATTAAAGACGTCATAAACTTTTATACCGCCTTTTCTAACAAATTTGTGCAAATAGGGATGTATAAATTTTTAATTTTATTGAAGTTGGTATTTTAAATTACAAAATAAAAAAACAGTAAGTATGTGTGGCAAACTTATTTTATTTGCGTCAAGCAAAATACTTACTATATTTGTTAAAGATTTCGTAAATCCTCGAATATGAGGAACACTTAAATCAAGTAGTTAGGTCTAGTGCTGTATCCGGATACAGTAGTAAATGAAACGAAGTATTTCCTGGAGATACAGAGTTGTCTGTAGTACATTTGCTTAATGTAATATAGAGACATTTTCAAGAACTATTAGAACAAGGGGAGTGACATGGAACTCAGCAATAGACTTTTAGACCCAGCTAAAAAAGGAATGGTTGTTTCGGACTGCTGTAATATGATTGAGGAGCAGCTTGCTTCTAAGTCTGGTATCAGTGGTATGGCTTTGAAAGCTGCTTTTGCTGCTCTTAAAGGAATTAAGCCGGGATATATTAACGGTGCTGTAGAGCAACTTTTACCTTCGTGCTTAACTGCTATTGACCCTATTTGGAATGAAGGTGTACAAAATGGCGACCCTGTGGGACATTTGGTAGCGAGTAGTTCTGTTACAGCAGATGCTCTGCTTAGTGTTACCGATGAGAAAGTCAAAAATTCAAGTCGCCAAATAGTAAAGGGAACCTACGAAAAGCTTCGTGGTTCTGCCAAGAAGCATGTGGAGGAAGCTGTACCTGATTTTGCTAAGGTAATTGAGAAGCACGCTCAGGTGTAAATTTAGACCAAATGCACAGGCAGGATGCCTGTGCCACAATTAGGTGATGGGTTCTTTGGTGGCTTGTGTTTGTTCTGAGAAATGATTATCAATCCAATTTAGGACTGGGACTAATGATAGGAGCATTAATGCTGAGTAGATGTCACCACCCCAGCTATCGTGAAGCCATTTAAATAGTCCTTCGTTTCCTGTACCGTGGAAATATGTTAGAAGTGTGTTGCGAATAATATTGGCGCCAACACTAATTACGATAGCGCTACCGAGAAACCAACTAATTTTACGACGCGAGCTAATGGCACCCGTCCAATGTAGTAGCATCAAACATACATATAAAGTTGTAAACAGCATTTTTAAGCCAGCGCAATACGGCGCCACTTCTACAACTCGTCCATCAACAAATATATATATACCATCTACATTGACGTTCATACCTAACTGATTCAAAGTAAAACCAGCTGTACCAGCAATAAAAGCTTGTAAAGGTACAGTAAAGGGAGCAATCAAATAAGGAACTGAAGTGGGTGTTGCTAAAAATACTAGTACTAAAGGAAACCATTGCAGTTTAAACCCAGCTCCACCTTTGAGCCATAAGCATAAACCAGTTAAAATCAACGGCAGCGAGAGGTTTACGTATTCGCCTACTCCACTGATGTAAAAAAATGCTCCTATCAATAATAAAACGGCGCCTAATGGGTGATTTTTAGAGCGCAGTCTATACCATAATTTTCGGTTTTGCCACACCAAGTATGCAGCAAAAGGCAAACCAATCAATCCGTGGCTAAAATACTCGTGTTCTGTACTAATACTTTTATTAACCCAACCATCAACCCAGTGTAAAAGTATAGGAGCATAAAGTAGTACTAAAACACCAATTATGGCGAAGTTAAATAACTCGGTTGGATTTGTTGTTCTGTAGGAGCGTTGATACATAGTATGTGTGAGGGAGTAAGAAACTCCCGTAAACTCTTAAGTATTAAGTATTACTAATTCTTGCTCGCAGAGTACTTCGGCAATTGTTGCCACTGTTTCTTTGACCTGACTTGGCGTTAAACCTGGATACATTGGCAATGATAATATTTGTTTTGCTAATGCTTCGGCGTTTGGGAAGTCGCCAATTTGATAACCGAGGTTAGCAAAAGCGGGTTGAAGGTGGCATGGTATTGGGTAATGAATACCTGTTTGAATTCCAGCTTCAATAAATTTTTGCTGCAAGTCTTGGCGAGATATTGAACTATCTTCAGTAATTTTAACAACGTATAGGTGATATACATGTCCTTCGTCGCTTTGATTTTGCATTGGTATTATTCCTTTTGATACCAACGGCGCCAATTCTGAATCGTAAAGCTGTGCAAGCTGCAAGCGTTGACGGTTCCATTCAGATAAATATGGTAATTTTTCTAACAACACTGCTGCTTGTAGTGTGTCTAGACGACTATTTGTACCTGGGTCGGTATGATAATATTTATACGAGGCGCCGTAATTGCGTAAGCGCATCATTTTTTGCGCGACTTCCGCATCACTAGTTAGTAACATTCCTCCATCACCAATGGCACCTAAGTTTTTACTAGGGTAAAAGCTAAATGCTGCCGCAATTCCAACTGAACCAGCGCGATATCCATCACGAGTTGCTAAGTGCGCTTGCGCTGCATCTTCAAAAATTAGTAGGTCATGGGTTTTAGCAAAATTTAGTAATTTTAAAGGCGAAACCATTTGTCCATAGAGATGGACTGGAATAATTGCTTTTGTTTTAGATGTAACAGCCGCAGAAGCAGCTTCTAAATCAATTAAGGCTGTTTTTGGGCAACAATCAACAAAAATTGGCGTTGCTCCTGCTCTTATTACCCCTATCAATGTTGCAACAAATGTGTTTGCTGGCAATATTACTTCATCACCAACACCAATGTTACAAGCTTGTAGCCCTAGAGCAATGGCATCGGTTCCAGATGCAACTCCTATGCCAAATTCCGCGTGCGATGCTGCTGAAAATGCTTTTTCAAAATCGGTTAACGCCTTACCTAAAATAAAATCTCCATTTTGCAGTACAGACTGTATTGCTGAATTTATTTTATTTTGAATCGGTTGATGTTGGAAATTTAAATCTACAAAAGGAATTTTAACGTTCATGTTATTCAAATAATCGTAATTGAAAAATATCTTTACTTGTCTGCTTTATAAAAAATTACACTCTTATTTGATTGAGCATAAGTTAATAAACAAATCATAAATGTGAAGGAAGTGTAAATTTTGTATTAAGCTTTCTATTATTTGCCTTTTCTTTTGCAATTAGATGTATTTTTATTTCTCTACGGCAACAAGACAGAGTGCTGTCAGGACTTGTAGAGTCGGTGCCATTCTTGGTTTTTTACTAATGATTTGCAGTAATAGGCAGTCGTGAATTGATATTTATATATTTAGTTGTCTTACATTTGTTGAACCTAAAACTATAGTTTCTAATCAATAATTAGCACAATATATTCACCTACCTGCCTCAGTAATAATAATGATATTTTGAATGTTAAAAGTACAAGTACTAGCGTAAGTAAAAAAATATTGAGCTACCGTAATATTATTGATATTGGTGATTAAAAAAAGACAGTAAGACAACGGGATATTGCTTAGATACACAGCTATTCAGGTGCCCTTGTATTGATATTCTGGCTGTAAATGATTATCTCTCGTGGGTTGAATGCGGTAGCAGTAGGGGGTGAAAGCATTTTTTATCGGGTATTAAACACTCCGTTGAATCGCGGTCTTAAGAAGGTAAAAAAAAATTGGTGATAATTGTTTGTCTGGCATAAAAATGGGGAATGCTTAGAAATAGGAATAACCAGTTATGTCGTTGGTTATATGAAATACACTATCGAGTATTTATCAAGGTAACTGTGGTAATGTTAGAGCCGGAAAAGAAATTATTAAGTTTAAAAGACGGTTGGAATGGTTCAGACACTCGTGAGCAAAAACGTCTGAAAGCGTTATTAGACCTAGGCTTACGCCAACCTGAAACGATTCCTGTATTCGAGGAAGCAACTCAAACTGCTGCCCATTTTCTAGAAGCTCCCATTTCGCTTTTGGGGTTTATTGACCAGGAACGTCACTGGTTTAAATCCGCAGTCGGTTTATCGCGTTTGGGATTGATGAACCAACTTGCACAAGCTAGAGCTTTACCTCGAAAGGAGTCCTTTTGTACTTCTGTTGTTGATAGCGCCCAAATTGTCGTCATTAACGATACGCATAAATACTCTAGCCCAGAACTTGTAACCACCAAATTGGTTAAAGAATATGGAGTACGTGCTTACTTAGGGGCGCCGTTAATCGATGCCAATGGAAATTGTTTAGGGTCGTTGGCAGTTTTTGACCTAGTACCGCGCACATTCACTTCGCGAGATATCGAATTTTTACAAATCATCGCGCGTTGGAGCATGAGCGAGTTTGAAAGAAACCGCTTACTAGCAGCACCAGTGGTAAGTAGCGAAAAATTATATGGTGATGCTGGTTGGTCACAATCTACGAATAATACCCAAGAAATTAAACTTACGGCACCGATTTTACAAAAAGAGCTTCAACAAGACCGTACAACAAACCAGCTTAAACTTGAATTATTATCGCAACTAACACAAGAGTTACGCACCCCACTCACTTCAGTGCTAGGTATGGCAAGCGTGTTAGGACGAGAAATTTATGGTCCGCTCACCACCAAACAGCGCGAATACCTCGAAATTATTCAGCATAGTGGTCGCTATTTGCTCTCCCTAGTCAACGAAATTACCGAGTTGGGAGCAATGGAAAGTAATATTGAAGCACTGAATGTGGCACCTGTAGATATTGAAATGCTATGCCAACAAGCAATTAACACGCTTGAAGAAGCAGCAAATCGTCGCGAGCAAGATATACGACTCTCGCTAGAACCAGGACGTAATCGAATTTTACCTCTCGATAAAGATAAAGTGCGTCAAATGTTGTACCACTTAATTTTTAGCGTCATTCAGGTTTCAGCAACAGGAAGCATCGTGAGAATTCACGTCTCATATAAAGAAGACACGTTAAATATCACAGTATGGGTGTCACATCCTTGGTTGGGAGATGGAATAACCGAAGTTGACCCATATTTCCGACTCAACCCACAACCTTTGCTTGAATTAACAAGCATCGCCCAAAACTATAATATGAATTTCGAGAACCAAGAAATGTCAGACTTGGTGGTAATGGTAGAAAAATCGAAAGATTTACCTGTCTCAAATGGTGCCGTATCTTTAAATTCTAGTGATTTAGACTTGAAAGGACCAACCAACCACATGTCACGCGAAAGCTTGGGGTTATTGTTAAGTTGTCAACTCGCAGAACTTCATAAAGGGCAAATTTCGATTCAGGGGTCTATAGAATCTGGTTATCGCTATTTATTGTCATTACCAATACAAAACACGACCGCCGAAACCGCTACCAATGCATAAGCAACCCTTGATTACATGTTGGTAACTATTACAATTAACAAGAAAGCAACCAGCAGTTATTAACTTTTTGGAACTATGCAGATTATGATTAAGTCGCACTTCTATCTAGAAGTATACTTATAATCGCACAGTTGTTTATGAATCTAGTTTGGCAACGATTTACATTATCGGATTTGCCACTGCGGCAATATCTTAGTACTAGCTATTTACACAGTGTACTGTTTGGACTGCTGCATTCCTGGAAGCAAAGCAGCATTTTAATGCGGTGGGGAGAGACAATAGCTGCTGTGTTAGTCAGTTTTGTATATGGACTGGCGCCTTTTGTTACAAGCACGTTGACAGGGGTACTTTTAGGAGCATGTGGAGCTTTTTGGCTTCTATTAACAATATCTGACGAACCCACAGATACAAATGCTCCAACTGTCACCCCCATTCACTTGCTAGTATGCCTTTACTGGGTAGTTGCTCTTATAGCTACTGCTTTATCACCAGTACGACAGCAAGCCATTTCAGACTTCATAAATTTAACTCTTTATCTATTACTGTTTGCCCTTTGCGCCAGAGTACTTAGATTACCACCATTCCGTAATTGGTTGCTAGTTTTGTACCTGCTCGTCTCGCTTGTCGTCAGCGTGTATGGAGTACGTCAAAAGGTTTTTGGCGCCGCACAGTTAGCGACTTGGGTAGACCCAGAGTCACCGCTTGCTAAAAATACAAGAGTATATAGTTATTTAGGTAATCCCAATTTACTAGCAGGATATTTACTGCCTGCGGTAATTTTAAGCTTTATCGCAATTTTTGCTTGGCGTGGAACCGCACGTAAAGCTTTAGCTGCAACAATGCTAGTTATGAACTTAATGTGCTTTCGATTTGCCGACAGTCGCGGTAGCTTTATTGGGTTAGCATTAGCTTCCATAATCGTCGTGCTATTACTGCGGTATTGGTACAGCGAATCTCTACCCAAGTTTTGGCGAACTTGGCTAGTACCAATTTTATTAGGAAGCTTTGTCAC
The DNA here is from genome assembly GCF_000331305.1 of Calothrix sp. PCC 7103. GTDB lineage: Bacteria > Cyanobacteriota > Cyanobacteriia > Cyanobacteriales > Nostocaceae > Dulcicalothrix. The sequence goes on from NZ_KB217478.1 coordinate 6,871,801, forward strand.
ATTATTTGCTGTAGCTTTTGGTGTGTCTGAAGAGTTTCGTTTGCGAATAGTTAGTATATTCGCAGGTCGAGGTGACAGTAGTAATAACTTCCGAATAAACGTTTGGACTGCGGTCTTTCAAATGATTCGCGACCGTCCAATAATTGGTATTGGTCCAGGCCACGCTTCATTTAACAAAGTGTATCCGCTGTATCAAGTACCGCGTTTTAGTGCGTTAAGTGCGTACTCTATCATTTTAGAAATAACCGTAGAAATGGGTTTTATTGGCTTAGGTGTATTTTTATGGCTTTTAACTGTAACATTTAACACGGGATGGCTACAGTTAAGACAATTCCGTCAAACTCGTAGTACAGATGGGCTATGGTTAATAGGCGCCATTGGGTCACTAGTAGCTATGCTCGGTCACGGTCTAGTTGATACAGTTTGGTATCGTCCAGAAATAAACACCTTATGGTGGTTAATGGTTGGTTTAGTGGCATCTTACTGGACACTACAACCTTCCCACACCAACCAAGAAAACTCACCCAACCCCCAACCCGCAGCAAATTAACCACCTTGTAGCACAGGTATTAAGTCGGTTAAGGTTGTAGGTTGAATAGGCGCCGCTTGCAGCAAAAATTTAAATAGGGCATTAGCAAAACTTATGGTGCGGTTTGCTAATGCCCTAGTTATTCTATTATGACAAATTTTTTATTTCAGACTTATTCGCGATATCCAGTGCTGCCAACAGCATTAGGGTCACGATAGCGAGCAGGTTCTTCACGCTTCTTACCAGCGAGACCTGCTAAACCTGCTAAACCAAGTAATCCCAGCCATCCCCAATCAAAACCGTTATCTCTTCTGTAAGTACCATCGTTGTTAACTCCGGTAGTAGTTTGTGTCGTTGAAGTACCGTCGGTAGTACTTTGAGCATTGGCGCTCATTGATAAAGGTAAAATAGACAAACTAGCAGCTAATACGCTAGCTCTAATGACTTTGTTAAAATTGCGTTTCATAGTTTTTTGCTTTCTCTTTCTTGTTACTCATTACTTTACAGAGTCGGTCACTTATAAAAATCACCCATTAGCCATAAACTAATTTGTGTTTTAACTCGCACTATAGGAATAGAAGCAACAAAATATTGTTATTTGTTAATGATTAGAGGTTACGAGCGATTTGTTGGTTATGCTGATATATATATAGTAGAAATACAAAGATTCAGAAATTTACACCCAAAAACCACTCAACAATTATCTACACATAGGAAACAAGCCAGATTATTAATGAAAGACAAAAGCGAAGGTTTCAAAGTTATTGCCGACAATCGTCAAGCGCGCTTCTTATACGAAATCCTCGAAACCTATGAAGCAGGAATTCAACTGACCGGGACAGAGGTAAAGTCTATTCGCGCAGGAAAAGTGAATCTCCAGGATGGCTATGCACTAGTTCGTAACGGTGAAGTATGGCTAATCAACGTACATATTTCTCCTTACACCCAAAGTAGCGAGTACTTCAACCACGAACCACGTCGCACCCGCAAACTACTGTTGCATCGTAAAGAAATTAGAACCCTTGTAGGTAAAGTCGAACAGCAGGGTTTAACGTTGGTACCTCTAAAAATGTACCTTAAACGCGGTCTTGTCAAAGTTAGCTTTGCTCTTGGTAAGGGTAAGAAGTTACACGATAAACGTGAAGATATGAAGCGACGTGACGACCAACGCGAAATGCAGCGTGCGATGAAGCGATATTAATCCGTAGTGTGGGCACTGCCCACCTTACACATACTTCCACTTATAAAACATAGCAGCTTGACCACAGTGGTCATTATTCTCCCCTAGCACATTCCAAATCAACAAATTCTCAACGTAAAACCTTTTACCTGTACTAGAAATACGTACACCAGAGTAATTCTCAACAAACCCTCTTTTTTGTGTCTCTTCTAACAACTTTTCTCTCTCTTCACGCACTAAAGGTTCAGCAGTTTCACGCGAAGGCGTTTGTATAAATTTATCCCAATCTAATTCCCATAGTCTCAGAGCTGTTTGATTCCCATAATTAAAAATAGGATTCGCTTCGATACCGTGGGAAATTACAACGAACGGCGCCTCAAATAAAAATTGTGCCACATCAGACGGCGCCATATCTAAATCAAAAAGTAATTGCCCCGTCCAATGCTGATAACTTCGTAACAAACTTTGAGTATGACGAATGATTGTTTCTTGTTGCCAAGGATATTGTACTTCGGTCATTTAACTACTTTCTTGCAACTCGTGTTAATAAAAATATACCAGCTCCTAAACCGAATGCATTCGGCGACCATGCGGCAATGTGAGGGGATAAAATACCCGCGTCTCCAAGCGCACGTGTGAACACTAGCAATACATAGAAAGAGAAAATTACTATTAAACTTATCCCAAAACTGGCGCCTTTACCAGTACGTTGAGGTACAGTACCCACCACAGAACCAACTAAACCAAACACAACACACGCAAATGGGAAAGCAATTTTTTGCTGAATACGAACCTTAAGTTTACGAATTTTTTGGTCGTCACCACTCAAACGTTCCAGTTCAAGCTGTTCAAATGACTCAGAAATATTCATTTCCTCAGTGTCGCGTTCACGCTCTGCCAAACTTAATGGAGTACGTGGCAATTCTATTTTTTGGCGTTTGAAACGGACTATATTACGGTAAGAATTATCGGGGGCAATTAAATAAGCTGTCCCATTATAAAAATCCCAAATATTCTCTATAGGATTCCATTCTCCAGACTCAGAAACAACAATTTGATTTAAAGCTCCCTCAGAACGGTCGATAATCGTCAAACCCTTCATCTGCTTACCATCAAATTCATCCGCATAAAATAAGCGAGTCAATATTTTTTGCTTCTTACCCTTATCATCCTTGGTTTCGCGGTATTCAGGATAAAATATGTTTTCGCGACGATACGACGGTTTATCTGATTTTATGGCATTTTCAAGAGTCAAGCCAGCTTCATAAGTGGCAGCAGGCACAATTTTCTCGTTGAAAACAAAAGTCATACCTGTAATAATCAAGCTTAACATCACTGCTGGCATCACCATTCGGTAAACGCTGACCCCACAACTACGCATCGCAACGAGTTCGCTCTCACCCGAAAGACGACTATAAGTCATTAAAGTCGCTAGTAACGTTGACATGGGGAATGCAAATACAACTGCCCTAGGCAATTGTAAAACCAGAACCTTCAATCCAACCGCAGGTGGAAGACCAGACTCAACCAATTTTCGCATTACTTCAAATAAGCTATCAATAGCCAGTACAAGCGAAGCAAATGCACCAACACCAAACAAAAACGGTGGCAGTAATTGGCCGATAAGATAGCGGTCCATAATTGTAAATGGAACCAGCGAGCCAAGAGTGTAAAATGATTTGAGCTTTTTTGATGCCATCATATATCACTGAAAATAACCAGCACCTGACTATTGCCTAACAACAAATTAGGTGTACCAGATGATTGATGAATTTTATATTTCGCTTCTGCTCGTACCAAACCTGGACTAAACTTGAAAATTATCTCCTAAGTAATATTGCCTAACAAGGGGGTTGTTATACAGTTCTTCAGATGTTCCACTAGCAAGTATTTGCCCTTCTCGCATTATGTACGAACGGTCGGTGATAGCAAGTGTTTCACGAACGTTGTGGTCAGTAATGAGAATACCCATATTGCGGTCGCGAAGTTGTGCGACAATTTGCTGAATTTCGGAAACAGCAATTGGGTCAACACCAGCGAAAGGTTCATCGAGCAATAAAAAGCTGGGTCCATTTTGACCGGCAGCTAACGCACGTGCTAATTCGCAACGGCGCCTTTCACCCCCCGAAAGCTGGATACCTTTACTTCTAGCGACTTTTTCCAAACGGAACTCCCGCAATAGGGTGTCCATACGTATTGACCATTCCCAGCGGGGTACGTTAGTTTGCTCGAGTACTAAAAGAATGTTTTCGCGTACACTCAATTGGCGAAATATGCTTGCTTCCTGCGCTAAATAGCCAATACCAAGACGCGCACGCTTGTGCATAGGTAAGGCAGTAATATCCATGTTATCAAGCCAGACCTTGCCTTGGTTAGGTTTTTCTAAACCAGTGGCAATATAAAAGGTAGTTGTTTTGCCGGCGCCATTGGGGCCAAGTAAACCAACGATTTCTCCTTGAGCAACCGAAATACTAACGCGATTAACGATTACGCGCTTACCGTAAGATTTGTGAATATTCTCTAAAGTTATTTTCACGCTTCACGCCCCTCATGACGGCACACACAATTAATTTCCACGTCTTAACGCGGGTGTTCTCGGTGCAGGCGCCGGACGAGTTTGTGTTTCATCTACAATATAAATCGATTCTACCTGACGACCGCTTTGTGGTTGGGCGACAAATCTTCCTTGGTCAATTAAATAAACTACTCGCTCGCCTCTAATACTATTGCCGCCTTGTTGTAAAATATACACATTACCGCTTAAAATAATTTGACGCTCACGACTGAAGTATTGAGCTTGTGCAGCAGTTGCTTGAATACCACGGGCAGGATAAAACATTTGTACGTTACCGCGTGCTGTAGCGACTTGGGCTTTAGCGTCGTATTCTTGAGTATCGGAACTAATGCGAATACCGCGATTTTGAGCTGCGTTTTGAGCATTCGCTGTAGAAATTAATGAGGCATTTTGACGTAATGGGTTGCTTAGATTAAAATTAAGGGCGCCGAAAAGTGTAACAGGTAACACTAAAGCTAAACCAAAACGACGAATCTGACTCTTGGTGAGGAAATTATTAGCGGGAACCATAAGAATTTGAGGCTTTATTTATAACTTCGTTGTGTTAACGACTTAATTTTAGTGATTTCTAGTAGTATATCCAGGCACAGAAAGCACAATCTGGAATTCCTTACAGAACACACGGTATATTTTGTAGTTTACTATGAGAAATGTAATCGCACCTACTTAGGAACTAGGACGAACGTGCGGAGCTTTATGTTTCGTTGAACGCGACAACTTAAAATATTTCCTAAATGTCAAGCAATAGTCGATGATATAGAAACAGAAGTCCTAGTAGCTTAATTTATACCTTTGTCTTATGTTTGGTAAACTTCGCTTATCTATTCTTGGTTTAACAGTAGGTGGCATTTTAACAACGATTGGTTTTGTTGCTTATGCTAACGATAACGCTACACTCAACCTAGCTGGTTTCTTTTACGGTATACCCCTACTACTAGGAGGACTAGCGCTCAAAGCTAGCGAACTCGAACCAGTACCTTTTAGTCAACTAACTACCCCAGAAGTATTGAAGCTACGTGAAGAGCAAGCAACTGTCACTCAAAATAAAATCCGTAAAGATATTACTCGCTACTGCTACGGACAAGAAGCTCATTTTGACCAAGCACTCGAATACTTACAGTTAAGTCCTTCAGATGATGAGATGCCAATAGTCACGGGTTTGCGTGAAACCTCTACTTCGGGAGCATATACTTTAACGTTAGAATTTGATTCACCCTGTGTCCCCTTAGAAGCTTGGCAGGCAAAGCAGGAAAAAATGACAAAGTACTTTGGGCCTAACGTTGAAGTCAAAGTCGCGCAAACAGGTGAAGAACAAATTGAGCTAACTTTAATTACTACTAAAATTACTACTAATAGCTAAAAGTGTGTTGGGTTGCCCTGTACACGGGAACCCAACCTACTATTTCTCTATTTTTCTAAGCGTACTGCGTACCATTGCAGGTACTCTCCGGGACCAAGGTCTAACTCGCAACTGGTATCAATTAAATATTTTACTTGTGCTTCAACTGTATCAAATTGCCGCAAATCATTAGGTAAATTTTCATAGTTGATCTGAAGTAAGGTCGCTTTCAGCTTTTCGTGTAACTCCGAGACTGAGATAATTTGTTCGGGTTGGTTGGTTTCGAGGACGACAAAATAATCTTCCTCATACATTATTGAATTTGGCATTTTACAGATTAGTTGTATTTTCTGAAACTGTGGCTAAGTAGTATTTGCGTTCTACTTCTTAGCCATATGTGATTATTTATTTAATTCTAATAGTGGGTGTTGTCTGAGTGGCGCCTTTTATAGCAAGCAGTAGAGCATCATTTTTTTAGAGAATGAGATCAGACGGGAATAGATGGGAAATATATAATTACACCTATCTGTCTATAGGTTAAAAAAGTAAACCAATTTTTGTATCTTGTATACAGTATCTATGCATCACCGTCATTTACTACCCGTATTAATTTCGTTAAATCATCACCAAATTCATAATGAGGTATTTCACTGCTGGCATTTTTATCATCTTAGATATCTAAGTAATTCAGCGTAATTAATATTTTTTAAATATACATATATAAACAGTGAAGCTTCCGCAAAATCACTATTATAGTATACAACTTTTTGCGATATAAGGCTCGCTAGCAATCAAATTGAAAATATTTTTATAACGCAACTCATGTCAGGGAAAAGACCAATTACAATTTCTAGTAAACCACCTTTGATTCTTGTGGTTGATGATGATAAAACCATGCGGTTACTACTGCGTGAGTTTATGGAAAAAGAAGGTTATCGAGTAGTTGAAGGGAATAATGGTAAAGATTGTCTAGAAGCTGTTGCTGCGGATAAGCCAGATTTGATACTTTTGGATGCGGTAATGCCAGAAATGGACGGTTTTACTTGCTGTAAAGAACTGCTTCAGATTGCCAAGAACAATCTTGCCGTTGCACTTGCCAACTTTGACAGTGGTAATGGTTCATTTGGTAATACGGTAATTTCCAAGCTTTGGGAACGAACTCCAATATTGATGATTACTGGACTAGATGACCCAGAGTCAGTAGACCGTGCCTTTGAAGTTGGAGCTAGTGACTTTGTGACTAAACCTATTCACTGGGCAGTATTGCGTCAGCGAGTCCGAAGACTATTACAGCAAGCTCAACTTTATAAACAACTGGAAGCGGCAAACCAAGCTTTACAGCAACTTGCAAACGTTGATGGGTTGACAAATGTCGCAAATAGGCGGCACTTTGACCAATGTATCAATTCCAAGTGGTTAACATTAGCACAAGAAAAGGCGCCGTTATCGTTGATATTGTGTGACATCGATTATTTCAAACGTTACAACGACAAATATGGACACCCAGCAGGAGATACATGCCTGCAAAAAGTTGCTACTGTCTTGAAATACACAGCACAAAAAGACCAGAACTTAGTCGCACGTTATGGTGGAGAAGAATTTGCGGTGATTATGCCATATACCACTGCTGCCAGTGCAGTCAGTATTGCAGCATCAATGCAAGCAGGAGTGCGCGAACTGGAACTATTCCACGTCGAATCTGCTGTAAGTCAATATGTAACCTTGAGTTTAGGAGTTGGCACAATTATTCCGAGTTTTGACTCTTCACCACAAGAGTTAATAACAACTGCTGACAAAGCCTTATACCAAGCCAAAGAACAAGGGCGAAACCGTATCATTATTAAACAAGCACAAACTTTATGAATTTAATCAGAGAAATTAACACATAAAAAAATCATTTTGTCAAATTAAAGATTTAGTAATAACACGTATAAAAAGACTTTAAAATAATTATGTTCAAATTAAAAGTGCCAGAACTGATGATTACCAATTCTGACACTCTATTTGCAGTCGATTTTTTCATGTAGGAGTCATAAAAAAGGCTGACTCCTGTTTAATTACGTTTATTTATTTTCAGGGTCTTTATATAAGCTGACCCCGTTTCAACAATTATTAGTTTCTCAGAAATTTTGAAATTTCTAAATTTCCTAATATTTTTTTTATGTTTCCTCACCTTTTATTGCGGCATGTTGCGTTGTGTGAACAATCATTACGTTAATCATTTTGATTTTCGTTGCTCCTGTTGAAGTTCCCATCGCCAAAGAAACCCCATGAGAGCAATGACTCCGACTTGTAGGGCGAAATTAGGCAATGCGGCTTCAACATCGCGTCCAGCTAGAATTTGGGATAAAAATACAAAGGCGCCAATAAGACCAGAAGCAGCACAACCAACATAAATAAACTTGCGAAACCCTCGGTAAGGAGCAGCCATTTCAGCCACCAAACGCGCTCTTATTTCTGGGTCAAGTTGAGACGCGCGCTTCTTAACCTGTTCAGACGAATTTTTTTCTACCATATTTACGCAAATAGTGCTATGCTTGTATCGGTATTATATTGCTTCACACGCCGATGTGGCTCAGTTGGTAGAGCACTCGATTCGTAATCGAGCGGTCGCGGGTTCAAATCCCGCCATCGGCTTAGTTTTAATTATGGTGTGTAATTCTCATAAGAGTGGAATGGGCATCCCTGCCCGTTCTGAGGGACAGAGGGGGTGCCTATCCCACAAGATAGTTTGATTTGAATGAAATTTTTTAAAGTTGTAATTCAAATCCAGGTAAAACATCTTCACCAGAAAGTATAACTGGGAGTGCAACGACTTCTACAGGTTGCCCTTGCCGATAAATCTCTACCTGTTGATCTTGAGGATTCACTAGCCAACCTAAACGTAAACCATTTTCCAAATATTCCTTCATTTTCTCCTGCAAGCGTTTAAGAGCATCAGTTTCAGAACGCTGTTCAATCAAAAAGTCAGGTGTAAGGGGTGGAAATTTTTTACGCTGTTCAGGAGTCAATGCATTCCAACGCTCTAAACTAACCCAAGCAGCATCGGGAGAACGATTGGCGCCACTTGGTAATCTAAAAATAGTCGAAGAACTAAAAACTTTACCTAATTTACTTTGACGATTCCAAAAAGTTAAATCTGAAATTAAGTCAGCTTCCTGATTTCCGCTTTCTCCTCCTACTGGTGACACAATAACTAACTCCCCATCAGCATTCAACTCTAGGCTTAAATCACGGTTTGCCATGCACAATTGATAAAATTGCTCGTCTGTCAGATGAGCGATTGGCTCTAAATTTAGCACAACGGTATTCATGGAAAATTTCCCGCTCTTTTAAATCAAATATAACTCAAATCCAAGTAAAAGGTATAAAGCGAGTAGAACTGCATAACTACAACTTGTAGAGATATATAGATAACTATGACGTGGATTCTAAAAGGGATGCTGAGAAATTTCAACAAGTAGGTATTTTGATGAAGGGATTAGTAGAAATATTGAAAACACCTGTTTTAAATAAAGAAGGTAAGTTCAATTTAGACACAGTAACTGTTGTAGAAAAATATCGTACTTTACCAGGTAGCTAAATATGAACGTAAAAAAAGTTCCAGTAGAAGTATTAAATGGAAGTGCAAATGCTTCTCAATGTTTACACGCTATTGTCGAAGCCTATACCGAATACAAAATAGTAGCAGAAGAAGAACGTACAAAACGACGTGGTATTCAAGCCTGGGAAAAAACGACAATTACACAGATTAAAGCCCAGCGTGATGCTTTGATAAAGTATCTTGAATTATCATTTGACGAACGTTCACAAAACTTTCGCCTTTTATTTCAAAAAGTTGATGATGCAATAGCAAGTGGTGATAATAACCAGTTAAATTTAGCTTTGCATTCAATCACAGAGATTGCTAAGTCTAGCCCATTTAAAGATTTTGCTGATTTAGCATCAGTTAGAGCCGCTCTTGATGACCCAGACCATAATTGGGAATTTTGATTTTACATTTCAAACTTTCACTCATATCTCAACTCCCTCATACATACATTGTATTTACAATCTCTTTTATTCGCAACTTCTTAGGTTATTAAGTTTAAATACTTTGCTGTTTTAGATTTTGCGTTGATGCTGAGAAACCTGGTTTCTTTTGGTTTTGTTGAGGATTGTTGTGTTCAGTAAGGGAGAAACCAGGTTTCTGGGATTTAGTAGTGGTTGCCGGATTTGCGGTGGTGGACTGCAGTGACGCTATCTTGGTTTAGGACTTTACCGTCGTCTACTGTGGCATATACTAACCAGTGGTCGCCTACTTCCATGCGGTCTTTGACGGTGCATTCTAGGTAGGCTAAGGCGCCCATTAATACTGGTGAACCGTTGGCTGCTTCGGTTGTTTCTAGTCCGGCAAATCTGTCTTGTCCGGGTGCGTAGTTTTTCATGAAGTGTTTACGAATTTCTCGACCTTCGGCTAATATGTTGACGACGAAGGGGTTTCCTGTGTGCATTAAAGCTTCTAACGCGCGGTCTTTGGCTACAGATATTGTTAAACCAGGGGGACTAAAGCTTGCCTGTGATATCCACGATGCGAGCATGGCACTTGATACATCCCCTTGTTTGGCTGTAACTACTGATAAGGAACCGAGAATTCTTCCTACAGCTTGTTCTAAGCTGCTTGCAGGTGCGCTGGCTACTCGCACTCGGTTTGTGCGTTTAATCGCTTGGGCAAAGTCGGTTCCTGCTTCTTCGCAAAATTGGATTGTTTTATCGTCGGGTTTAAATTTGACGCGGATGGGGTCAAACCCAAAACGGTATCCTCCATCTTTAAGTTTGGTTTCTAATATGTCGATAGCTTCACCACTCCAACCATAGGAACCAAATACACCTGCTAATTTAGTTTTGCTCGCGTTAGCAAGGACAATACCTAAAGCTGTTTGTACGGGTGTGGGTGCATGTCCACCTAAAGTGGGGGAACCCATAATAAACCCGGCTGATTTTTCTACTGCTTCTTGGATTTCTGTAGGGTCGGCAAATTCACAGTTGATTGATTCGACTCTGACACCTGCTTTGGTAATACCGTGAGCTATAGCTTGAGCAACTGTTGCGGTATTTCCGTATGCCGAAGCGTAAATTAATGCTACTGTGTTTTCTTGGTTGGTTTGTTGTTGTATCCATTCACGATACGCTTTGCTTAATTCGATTAATCCGTAGCGCACTAATGGCCCGTGGTTAGGGGCGTACATCCGTACTTTTAAGTCAGATAGCTTTTCTAGTGCAGTATCGACTTGACGCGCATGAGGCGCCATTACGCACTCAAAGTAATATCTTCTATCCTCTAGGAAAGATTCCCAACCTTCATCAAATACTTGGTCTCCACATATATGGGCACCAAATAATTTGTCTGTGTATAAAATTTCCGTTTCTGGGTCGTAGGTACAAAGTTCGTCAGGGTAACGAGGGTTAGGTGTAGGGATAAATTCGAGGTGGTGTCCTTTACCTAAGTCGAGTGTTTCTTCACCCCGTTTGACTAATATCGGTAAATCTGGATTTTCTAAGGCGCCGCGTAAATTGATGGCGCCGGGGTTAGAACAGACAAAGGTAAGTTGTGGTGCAATATCCAATAAAGCCTTTAGTGTTGTCGCACGGTTCGGGTTAACGTGACCGAGAATTACATAATCTATCTTTTTTATATCAACCCTTTGCTGTAAAGCGTTTAAGAAAATTTCGGTAAAAGTTTCTCCAGGTGGGTCAATAAGCGCTGTTTTATCAGCTTCGATTAAAAAACAATTGGCAGTAGTACCCTTTGCTAAAGCATACTCAATTTCAAATCTCAAGCGTGCCCAACTGCGAGAACGAAATATCCGCGTATCTGTAGCGACAGGTAAAACTTGAACATCACGAGGTTTTATTGACATAAGAGTTAGGAGTGCTAAGTGCTGAGTGAGGAGTTAGTAGTGATTACCAACTTTACGGTGGTGTACTGCGGTTAATCCTTCGGGTTTGGAAACTCTGCCGGCGTTGACTGTACAGTAAACTATCCAGTGGTCACCTGCATCGAGTCGGCTTCCGACTTCACACTCCATGTACGCTAATGCATCAGTCAGAATAGGGGCGCCGTTTTGGGCAGGTTGAGTACGTACTCCTTCAAAACGGTCTGCACCTGGTGCAAATCGTTTGAGGAAGTGTTTCATTAAACCTTGATAATTACCTTCTTCCAAAACATTCAGGACAAATTTATCACCGACTTGCATCAGTGATTCAATTGCCCGGTCTTTGGCGACAGCAACACTAAAACCTAATGGTTTAAAGCTCGCTTGCGCTACCCATGAAGCTAACATCGCGCTTTGTACATCACCTCTCTTCGCTGTAATAATGTATAAACCGCCACTGATTCTTCCTAGGGCTTTATCCAAATCGGCACCTAGCGATTTCATTTGTTTGATGCTTTTATCGCGCGTTACCCATTGTGCTAAGTCAGTCCCAGCTTCTTCGCAAAGTTTATAGGTGTTATCGGTTGGAGTTTCACGGATTTCAATAACGGGGAATGCAATGTGTAAACCTAACGCACGGAATTTGTTGAGTAGGGGATAAGTTGGTTCGTCGTTGCCACCACCTGTTTCAAAAATACCGATAGCTTGTTTCTCTTTAGCAGAACCCAATATTGTGCCAATGGCGCCTTGAATATTAGCATCGTTGGTTGTTGGTGGCATACCCACGACAATACCCGCAACTCGGCTAACAAGTTCGCGTAGTTCCTGTAAATCAGGATTGCTACCCAAGTCGATCATTTCTACAGCTACACCTGTTTTGGTAATACCATTGGCAAGTGAATGAGCAAGTCGATCAGAGGCGCCATACTCAGAGACGTAAAATATACCAACTGCGGTTTCGGCTTTTGCTTGGGTTTGACTCCAAGTACGGTATCTTTCTGTTAACTCCTGGACATTGTGCAATAACAGTGGACCGTGACCCGTGGCGATCATGTCAATGTGTTCGAGTTCACCCATCCGCTTGAGCGCAGACAAGACCGAGCGCGCGTTTGGCGCCATCAGACATTCGTAGTAGTATTCATAATCGGGAGAAATTGCTTCCAAATTTTCATCGAACGTCGCATCGGAACAGTAATGCAAGCCGAATGCGTCACAGGTGTAGAGAGTTTTGGTTTTGTGGTCGAATGTAAAAATGGTGTCGGGCCAGTGTAAATTGGGAGCAATCACAAATTCCAACTCATGCCCGTTACCCAAATCCAACTTATCGCCGTTTTTGACGATTTGCCGCTTGAATGGAATATGTACAAGATTCTCTAAAAATTGAATCGCTACCTTTGAACCAACTACAGTAATATCTGGCGCCAGTTTCAAAACGTCTTTGACTAAACCACTGTGGTCAGGTTCTGTATGGCTGATAATTAAATAGTCTATTTCACTAAAGTCGATTAATCCTCTAACCGCATCTAAATATAGATGACGGAACTTTTCATGGGAGGTATCTACAAGGGCTATTTTCTCTCCACGAATTAAAAATGAGTTGTACGTGGTGCCATTTTGCAGCCCAAATTCAATATCAAAGCGGTCTCTATCCCAATCTAGCGAGCGAACTGCCGTTGTATCGCAAGCTATATCAGCAATCTGTATAGTAAGTCTTTTTTGAGTCTTTTCGGTGAGTGCTACCATAGCTCTCCTCCTGTATAAATTAAGTATTTATTACGTCTTGTTCTATTGTGGCATGAGTTAAATGTAAATAATTATTAAAAAAACTATCGATGAGTTAAATAAAACAAAAGAGACCAAGGTAATAATTCGTAGGGTGGGCACTGCTTACCTTACGAGGTATGGAGTTCAGGGAAGGGTAATATGTTGGAAAGCTGGTTGGGGTTAATGATTGGCAATTCTCGATTGCATTGGGGATTATTTGAGTGCAAAGATTTTATCTATAGCTGGGATAGCGATTACTTATTAACCCCAGAGTTACCCTGTCCTCTGAATCCTGATCTGCCTTTGTATCTTGCTTCTGTTGTTCCCTTACAGACTGCAATATGGCAAAATTACCCAAATGTCAAGATTATTTATTTAGAAAATATTACACTAAAGCAAATGTATCCAACTTTGGGTATTGATCGAGCTTTAGCTGTATTAGGCGCCGGTCAAGTTTTAGGGTTTCCTGTACTAGTCATTGATGTTGGAACTGCACTAACCTTTACTGGCGCCGATAATAATCAAGCGTTGTTAGGTGGGGCTATTCTACCAGGATTGAGTATGCAAATGACAATGTTAGAAATACGAACTGGCGCCTTACCTAAAGTTAACCTACCGCAAAAGCTACCTTCACGCTGGGCAATAAACACTCCTGAAGCGATACAAAGCGGAGTAATTTATACATTACTTGCGGGAATTATTGATTTCGTCACTTCCTGGTGGCATGACTTTCCACAAAGTCAAGTTGTAATGACTGGGGGAGCGTGTACGCTGTTATATTCTTATTTACAATCTGCTTATCCAGAAATAGCCACACACATAGTTGTAGAACGTAATTTAATATTCTGGGGCATGAGCTTATCTTGTGGAGCGGGCATAGAAAGCCCACCCTAACATATAGAACATTAAATTTTTACAAGTCTTAATTAAAAACTGCCCAGTTAACTTTACGGGTTTTAATAAAGTCACGAATTTGTTCTGCAACAGCGTTACTACAAAAATGCGGTAAATTCTGCTCTCCGTGAGCAATCGTATTTCTAATAGCTCCGGGTATTAATTCAGCGTAAGTGTTACTTATGGCAATTGCTTCTTGTGTATCTTTGCCGCCTTGTAAAATTAAAACTGGAACTACTAAGAAAGCAAGACGATTTTCGAGAAGTTCCGCGCGAACTTCGGGAAGTTGACGCTGAAATAATAGCTCACACGCTGTTGGATATTGCTCCATTATTAAACGCTGGCGCCATTCTTCTTGAACTTTGATTTGCCAACCAAACATTTTGGCAATTGGACGTATTAATTTTAATAAGGCAAACGCTAACTCTGAACGCTGAAGTATATTTTTCATTTGCTTCAAACGTTTGTCGGTTGAAAAAGTTGCTACACCTTCAGGAGAAACCAAAATCAACCCAAGAACTCGCTCTGGATATTTCAAAGCATAACTTGCCGCTATCCAGGCGCCTAATGTATCTCCAACTAAATATACGCGCTCTAACTTTAATGCTAAAAGAAACTCTGCCAAGCACTCGACTTGCACATCTATTGAATAATGAATATCGGGAACCTCAGACTCTCCAAATCCTAATAAATCTGGCGCCAAACAATGATAATCGTGCGATAACGACTCCATCACAGGTACCCATTGACTACCCTCGTTCCAGCTACCATGCAAAAAAATAACATTAGAACCTTGACCAACTTCGCGCCAAAATATAAGCCCTTGAGAGAGCTTTCTCCGAGAGTTACGAAATAAACTATCCATTTTAATGTAGAAGCAAGGAGTAAAAAGTTAATAAAAGCTTGACTGCGTTGTTATTGACTTCTGTTATACACGCAGTTCATCGGGAACGTGCGGAAATAAAAGTCAGAGTTATTAATTTTAGGTACTCAAAATAATAAATACGATAGTACTAAGAAACTGTCGTCAAACCTTCTAAGTAGTCTTTTAATTGTTGAGCATGGTCGTGGGACATTGGTTCGTTTGGTATGGAATCTGGATAGAACGCTTGTATTTCTATGACTTCCATTGTGTCTTGAACCGACATATTGCCTTGGACTTCTGCTTCGACGACTACACAGATAGAATGAATTCTGGGGTCACGGTCGGGCTGAGAGTACACGCCAACTAAGCGGGTAATTTTTACCAAATCTAACCCAGTTTCTTCTTTTAACTCACGCTCAACCGTAATAGGTATATCTTCTCCCCAATCAACCATACCTCCAGGTAAAGACCAAAGACCGTTGTCACGGCGCCGAATTAACACAATTTTTCCGTCAGGTAAAATTGGAATTATACTTGTACCAGGAACGGGGTGACGAAATATAACACCAAGTACAGTTTGTCCAAAACGCCACAAGCCAAGTGTGGACTTAATTACGAAAGCAAACAAGGCAAAAATATTCAATATCCGTTTGGGAAAGTAATTTAGCTTCAAGTGTTCCAAGTCGCCACGATTATTTATTCAAATACCTAATTAAATTAGCTAATTTAAGCTATGTCATTAATTTCTGATTGAATTATAAATTTCGTGGTTTTGGGCTATATTCTAACCATTACCCTAGAACAAATCAATATTAGCATCCACTAAATATTTCAGCAGTGTATGCTTAAATACGTATTTTACATTTATTGAATAATTATACAAGAAACTTGAGAAACGCAAGAAACCCGGTTTCTGGTTCTTTAATATTTGACATAACAGCAGCCTGTAATGTATGCTAGATTGCTGTTCTATAAATAATCAAAGCTAGAACGGCAGAAACTACTTGATAGGATTGGTAACTGTAAGATTACCAAGCAGATGCCAAAGCATAGCTTTTTTGTTGTTTACAAAATGAGGTGAACATGGCCAAGCGCCGTAACCCAAAAAAAGAAAAGGCGCTACGGAACCAGGCTTACGCCCGAAAGTTCCGTAAACGGACGACTACGGGAAGAATGCAGCGAAGATTCCAACAAAGAGCGCCTAAGAGCGAAGAAGAAGAGAGTACAGCAGCAATGGACGCTGAGGGATAATAATACATTATTGCGCTCGCTCGTTCATAAAAGTCGCTGTTACAAAGTTGGGGGATACATTACTGTATCTCCCAATTTGCTTTTTAATAGATCGCGTCTCTACTTAGTTGGTAGGTTTAAAATGGCACGAGCATTCTTTAATGCTTCTCGAACTTGAGTAAAGCCAGTACCACCGTAGCTGTTACGTGCGGCAACGACTTGAAGCGGGTTAATAGCTTGGTAAATATCTGCTTCAAAAGCTGGATGTAATTGTTTCCACTCTTCTAAAGTTAAATCTTTAAGAAGTTTATTTGTGGCAATACAAGTTTTAACAACTTTGCCCACAAGATTATAAGCTTCGCGAAATGGAACTCCCTTGGTTGCTAAATAGTCAGCTACATCAGTAGCGTTAGAAAAATCTTCGCATACAGCGTCAGCCAAGCGATGAGTACGGAACTGCAACCCAGAGCGTAGCAATATTGTCATTGACTCTAAGCAAGCTGTGACGGTTTTGACGCTATCAAACAAACCCTCTTTATCTTCTTGTAAGTCTTTGTTATATGCCAATGGTAGTCCTTTCATCATCACCAACAGGGCTTGGAGATGACCGAATACACGACCAGTTTTACCCCGTACCAGTTCTGGAACATCGGGGTTTTTCTTTTGGGGCATAATACTTGAACCAGTTGCACAGCTATCTAATAAAGTCACAAAGCCAAATTCTTGACTTGCCCAAAAAATTACTTCTTCAGCAAGACGGCTCAGGTGAACCATAATTAAACTAGCTGCACACGTAAATTCAATCGCAAAGTCTCTATCGCTGACACCATCTAGACTATTTTCGTAAACAGCATCAAAATGTAATAGTTCAGCAGTATAGTGGCGGTCGATAGGAAAAGTTGTTCCTGCTAAAGCACCGCAGCCAAGCGGTGATATATTAACACGGCGCCGAACATCACTCAACCGTTGGCAGTCACGCTCTAGCATTTGGAAATAAGCAAGAAGATGGTGAGCTAAACTCAGTGGTTGCGCGCGTTGTAAATGCGTATAACCAGGTATTAAAGTTTCAACATTTTGTTCGGCAATATCCAGTAATACAGATTGAAATTCTCGAATTTGGCGTTGAATTTGTTCAATTTGCGCTCGTAAATAAAGACGTGTATCAGTACCAACTTGGTCATTACGCGAACGAGCAGTGTGTAATTTTTTTCCTACATCACCTGTAATTTCGGTAAGGCGCCGTTCCACAGCAAAATGTACATCTTCAGCATCAACACCTGGAGTAAAATTACCAGAGCGATATTCTTGACGAATTTGTTCCAAACCAGACACAAGCTGTTCGCCTTCCGATTCAGAAATAATACCAGTATGAGCAAGCATTTTAGCGTGTGCCTGCGAACCAGTAATATCATACTCAATTAATTCAATATCAAAGTTAATACTCGCATTAAAGCGAGCAATATGAGGATGCAGTCCTGATTCAAATCGTGGACTCCAATTCGGTTGCTGAGTCATAAACAAAATATTGGGAAGAGTTAGTAGGGTGGAATGTCGCTTACTTAACGTATTAATGGTGCGTGAAAGCACTGCAATGAAAGCGTTACATTGATTGATAGTAATAGCGCAGATCGCACCCTACCCCAATGCGCGTTGGCGCCTCCAAATGCTTAAGTCAGCGACATTCATTAGTAGGGTGCGATCAGGCCATAACAATCGTAAAACAAAACTAATAAACTAGTAGCGTCACGCACAGAAGCGAGGAGCGGAGTTAGGAGTTAGGAGTTTTTATTCTTAACTTTGTTTTTAGCCGTAGCTAGTTAGATTCCGAATCATATAGCCAATAGCCAGCCCAATCAACAGTGCCCATGCTTGCCCAGTTTGTACAAAGTGGGTAAACGATTTTTGTATCTGACCCAAAAGATTGGGGTCAGTAACGTTTTGAGCCAAAACCGTCAAATCTATATGCCCCAGTCCAAATTGAAACACCCAATCACTAAAAATATCCATAAGTTCTCTTGTGGCACAGGCATCCTGCCTGTGTATTAATTTTATACAAATTAAATAATGACAAAACTGTCATAACCTGAATACACAAGTAATGTCCACTACTTACCTTAAGCAGAAATACTGACAGTCAGTACAAAGCTGAGAGCGAAAGCAGCTAATATTACCCAATTTTTTGTTAAAAAACGTACCATTTTAAACTTTACCGACCGTATTTGTAGAATAAAATACAGTCATAACCTCAACACTCTTGAGGTGCCAACCGCAATTTCTCGGCTGTTCGTAAAATTTGTCCAGCTAGTACAGCAGAGCCAAAGCCATTATCAATATTTACAACTCCAATACCTGCTGCACACGAATTTAACATCGTTAACAGTGGTGCCAGTCCAGCAAAACTGGCACCATAACCAATACTAGTAGGCACAGCAATTACAGGACAATCTGCTAAACCCGCAACAACACTAGGTAAGGCACCTTCCATACCAGCAACAACAATTAACACAGAAGCAGATTCAATAACGTGACGGTTATTAAGTAAACGGTGAATACCAGCAACACCAACATCCCATAGTCGCTGCACACGAAAACCGCAAAGTTCAGCAGTCACGGCAGCTTCTTCAGCAATTGGTAAATCAGCAGTACCAGCAGAAATAATACCAATAGTACCGTGATATTTCGGTTCTATTCTATCGGGAGTAATGGCGCAAATCCTCGCCATTTCGTAATAACGCAGTTCTCTAACTTTTGGTTGTAATAATTGATATACATCGGGTGAAATGCGTGTTGCCATAACTACAGGGTTACGCTGACGCATTACATTCATAATTTGGGCAATTTGCTCTGGAGTTTTGCCCTGTCCCCAAATAACTTCCGGAAAACCTGTTCTGAGTTCCCGATGATGGTCTATTTTCGCAAATTCTCCAACAGGTTCGTATGCTAAATCTTTAAGTTTATCAAATGCGGTATCAGTACTCAGACTACCATTCGCAACGGATTCGAGAAGGAAGCGTAGATTTTGGTCATTGGTCATTTTATTATTCTTTAACTTTTAATTCATATTTATTCCATAATGTCGCACCTTGGGCGCCAAGCGCAGAAAATTTTACGTTTTGAATACGGTTACTTATTGCTACTAAAGACAATGGAGTTACTAAGTAAATTTCCGGAAGATATTCCTGCGTTATTTGTTGAGTTTTGCCGTAAATTTCCTTACGTTTATTGTCGTCTAATTCTTGTGCTGCTTCGATATATAGGCGCCCAATTTCTTCTTCCCAATCATTAATTTTTCTATCGATTAATTGTTCTTGTCCTCGCTGTGGGTTTTGATTGAATGAATGCGAGTTGCCATCTGGTATCCATTTATTGGCGCCATCGTTAGGTTCAAGCGAACCAGTAAAGCCAAGAAGGTAACATTCCCAATCAAGACCATTATTTAGCTTATCAACAAGTGTATTAAAAGATATTGGATTTGCGTCTACCTGTATACCAATTTTAGCTAAATCACCCTTGATTTGTGCTGCCATTGTCACGCGGGTTTTATTTTCCACGTTTGTATTCAACGTAAAACGCACACGATTTCCCTCTTCATCTACTAACTGCTTTTTACTATCATATTTAAATCCAGCATTTAAAAGTAATTTCTTCGCTTTTTCGAGATTATACTCGTAGATTTTCAAACCTTTTGCAGGTGATAAATAATACGGGCTTTGAATATCAAGAGGTGAGTTATGTAATTCCCCCAAACCCCGAAATACATTATTTAACATTGTCTCACGGTCAATAGCATGAGCAACTGCGCGTCTAAATGCCACATTATTAAACCAACGTGATTTTATTGGGTTAACTAGAGGTTGCCCATTTTGGCGTTTGCCAGTGTTCAAGTTAAAAGAAATAAAGGTCTTACTAAAAGTCGGACCGCCATTATATATAGTAAAATCACCACGTTTTTCTTCGTTCTTGAGTAAAGAAAAGTTTTCTGGGGAAACAGTCAACGTGTCCAAACCACCCGAACGGAATTGCAGTACTCCGGTATCAGTAGATTCAATAATTTCCCAAACAACTCGTTCAACGTAAGGCAACCTGTTACCTTGAGTATCTTGGCGCCAATAATAAGGATTACGTTTAAATATTACCCGTTGACTAGGAATATATCTATCAATCAAATATGGTCCATTTACAATAATATCCTTTGGGTTAGTACCAGTACCCCATGTCGATAGAAATAATGAATTGCCATTTGTGTCTTTAGTTTTTGTAGTTTTTTCTAAAATATGTTTCGGTAAAATTCCCACACCGTCAGGGGAACCAGTAGTAGAAAATAAAAACGGAGCAAACGGTTCAGGAAAAATAAATTCTACAGTACGCTTATCAATTTGACGCACTTTGGGAAACGTGCGACTCTTACCAATTTTGAGAGTATCTTGCCAACTTGTAGGAATATCTTGATTAAAAACAATATCTTGATAAGTAAAAATAACATCTTCTGCCGTTAAAGGCTGACCATCTGACCACTTCAAATTATCCCGCAAAGTAAAAGTAATACGTTTATTATCCTTAGATAGCTGCCAAGACTCAGCTAAGGCAGGCTCAATTTTCCTTGTTATCGCATTAATAGTAGTTAACCCTTCAGCTGTGAACAAAAACACATTCGGAAATTCTTCATTGAGAGCAAAATTAAAAGTTTTAGGGTCACTCAGCAAAGTAGTAGTCCACTGCGACTCATTGCTTTTAGTCCTTAAATTACTAGGGTTACAACTAGTGATAGCAACCTGAAAAAAAACAAACAGTCTGCAAATCAACACAACTGTAATAAAACGCCGATAACCTTTTTGTAAGAACACTCGTGTGCATCCCAAATCCTAAAGAGTTATCTATTATACACACAAAACACCTTACCATTATGAAATTATATTCAATTAAAGGCGCGGATTAATTTTATTTCCCTTTATCGATAGTGATAATCAAGGTAACTCGACTGACGGTTTATAAGTGCAGGTAAATTTTAAATTAGCATAAAATTTCAATTATCAATTTATCTATAAATAACTAAATAAATAACTAATTTTTTGTAGGGCGAGCAGGGATGCCTGCTCCACCAGAGAAGAGATGTTTATTGAGTTTGTTTGACTTTAATGTCTTGGATATTCCAGAAGGAACCACCTGTTGCAGAGTGTTTAATTCCTACAAACTTATCGCGTACAGCAGATAGTGAGTAGGGGTTAACTAAGTGAATTAAAGGTAGATATTCCTGTGCAAGTTGCTGTGACTCAGCGTAAATTGCTTTACGTTTTGCTTCGTCAAATTCTTGTGCAGCTTTTACATACAGTTCACCAATTTTTGCTTCCCAAGGATAAACTACTCGTCCTTCAATTGGTTTTGCTCCCGCACGTGGTTTTAAGTTAAACATATGTGAACCACCATCTGGAGTCCACAAGTTAGCGCTGGAGTTTGGCTCGAAACCGGCGCCGAAACCAATCATTCCTGCATCCCAATTAAGACTATTATCAAGTTTATCTAAGAAGGCACTCCAAGCTACAGGGGTAAAGTCAACCGTAATGCCGACTTTTTCTAAGTCTTGTTTAATTTGCGCTCCCATTGCTTCGCGGATTTTGTTTCCAGCGTTTGTAAGCAGTGTAAACCGAACGCGGTTGCCTTCATCATCAAGTAACAGTCCGCGACTATCATATTTAAACCCAGCTTTGGTAAGTAGCTGTCGCGCACGTTCAGGACTGTAGTTATATACTTTTAGTCCTTCTTGGGGAGATAAGTAGAAAGGACTTTTTGCATAAAGCGGAGAATCTTGTGGTTCTCCCAAACCTCGATAGATATTATTTATCATTGTTTGTCTATCGATGGCGTAAGCAACAGCTTGACGAAATTCAACTGTATTAAACCAGCGTGACTTTATTGGGTCAACAAGCGGTACACCGTTACGTTTAGCTTTGTTAAGGTTAAACATCATAAACGTTGTGCTTGCTGCAGGTCCACCATTGTAAATTTTAAAATTACCTTGGTCTTCTTGAGCTTTCAGCAGCGAGAAATAATCAGGTGTTACAGCGACATTATCAAGTCCACCCGAACGAAACTGAATTAACCCAGTATCGGTTGATTCGACAATTTGCCAAATTACTCTTTCTATATATGGTTGTTGTTGACCTTTGGCATCTTTACGCCAGTAGTAAGGATTGCGGGTAAATATAATACGTTCACCCGTATTATATCTGGCAACCTTGTAAGGACCGTTAACGATAATTTGGTCTGGGGGAGTATCGACACCCCACTTCGAGAGGAATACTGGTTTTCCTTCAGAGTCTTTAGTTTGAATAAATGGACGAAGCGCATGTGCTGGTAAAAGCGGTAAACCTGTTACACCTAGAAACGGACTAAATGGTTCAGGTATACTAAATTCTACACGTCGTTCGTCTAATTTACGCACAGTAGGTAATAAACCTTTGGCGCCGACTCTGAGAATATCACGCGCGTCAGTAGGGATTGCTTCGTTGAGATAAATATCATTAAAGGTAAAAACAACATCATCAACTGTTAGGGGTTTCCCATCCGACCACTTCAACCCCTCACGCATCGTAAAAGTAATTTTGAGTTTATCAGATGAAATTTGCCAAGATTCAGCTAAACTAGGTTGTATTTCCCCTGTAAATGGGTCTTCAGTTATCAATCCTTCAAAAGTCAACCCAAATATATTAGGAGACTCGTTACTTAGTGCGTAGTTAAAAGTCTTTGGGTCACTAAGAATGCTTATAACAAGCTGATTCGTTTCAGTTGCACTGGTTTTTAGTCCTGCTGGGTTACAAGCATTCAAGGTCAGGGTAACGAACAACCCAACTAACCCAATAATCCAAATCCGCTTTAATTTTAATATTTTGGTCAATATTCGGGTCAAAATAGCCATATTCATATATATAGGATTCCTATGCTTAAATCATATGAGTATATCTACTTAGTTAGTAAATTAATTCCGTAAATACACTGTTTGTGGCAATTATCATAGCAAATTTTTTGATTTCAACATGGAGATGGAGGCGCCTTATTTGCACTTTAGGGGTTTTGCGCTTGTAACCAATGTAGGAAATTTGTAGTTTTGCTGAAATATCTAATACCATTATTTTGTAATAAAAAATTATTACTAATATGCGTGAGTAGTGCCACCTTTTATTAATTGCAAAAAACCTATCTCTTGCAATTATTTTACATAGGCTGTTCTATATTAAGGGTATCTAGTTTTATATTGGGGGTGGGCAAGGATGCCCGCTCCACAAGATAGCTCCACAAGATAAGAGCATTTATTCATTTGCTTGTAATAGAACTACTGCGTAAGCGCAAATTCCTTCTTCGCGTCCAACTGGACCTAGTTTTTCATTTGTAGTAGCTTTAATGCCTATTTGTGTTGGTTCTAATTGCAAGACTCCTGCTATTTTGTCGCGCATTTTTTCGATGTGAGGTTTTAGTTTTGGACGTTCTGCTACTACTACTGAGTCGATGTTGCCAATTTTCCAACCTTTACTTAGTATTAATTGATTTACTTGGCTTAACAAAACTAAACTATCGGCACCTGCCCATTTTTGATCTGTTGGTGGAAAATAGTGTCCGATGTCACCTAAAGATAAGGCGCCTAACATCGCGTCCATTATTGCATGAGTTAGTACATCAGCATCACTATGTCCAAGTAAACCGAGTTCGTGGTCTATTTCAACGCCACCGAGTATAAGACGGCGCCCAGTAGTTAAGCGATGGATATCGTAGCCGTTACCAATACGAATTGACATAAAAAAGTTAGGAGTTAGAAGTTAGAAGTTAGGAGTTAGGAGTTAGGAATTAATTTTTATCGGTAACTCATTAACTCATAAACTAATTAACTCATAAACTCAGAACTCTAATTTTCTTCTTTTTGTTGTTCTTCCCAAGCCTTGAGCAAGTCGGGACGCCTAGCCCGTGTGCGTTCGATTTGTTGAGATAGGCGCCATTTGGCAATTTCTTTATGATTACCACTTAAGAGGACGCTAGGGACTTTCCAGCCACGAAAGTTGGCGGGGCGAGTATATTGGGGGTAGTCGAGGAGATTTTCTTCAAAACTTTCGTATTTGATAGACTCGACTTTGGCAACGGTGCCAGGAAGCAAGCGGGTGACGCCGTTGATTAATGCCATTGCAGGAATTTCACCACCGGTTAAAATAAAATCTCCAAGGGAGACCTCACGGGTAACAATTTGTTGTACTCGCTCATCAATACCCTCGTAATGTCCGCATATGACAATTAGCTGGTCATAGTTAATTGCTAGCTCTCGTAACAAAGGTTGATTGATGGTTTGTCCTTGAGGACTCATCAATATCACCTCTCTTCGCGGTAGAATTGGCAGCGACTCAACGGCGGCAAAAATGGGTTCGGGCTTCATCAGCATCCCGACACCACCACCGTAAGGTTCGTCATCGACTTTACGATGCTTGTCGTTAGTAAAGTCGCGTGGGTTAACCAGATTGACTTGGGCAATCTGTTTGGCTAATGCTTTACCCAACAGTCCTGAGTTGAGAACTGAGGTAAAACAGTCTGGAAACAGCGTAACTATATCAAAGCGCACAGTAATTCGTATTCGAGGACACTATCGTTAAGTTTGAATGTCGATTGTAGGGCGAGCTTTCTATGTTGTGTAGAACACATCAATTTGTATGTCGCGTGTTTGAAAGTACTGTAAATAGTACGTCAGATAGCACAAAAATTTTTCTAATTACTTAATTTATGTTTAAATATTGTCACATCTAGATTTAAATTAATAGATTAACTGGTTTAACAACTTCTAGAATGCCTTCTGCTACTTAAAGAACGCTCCGTGTGTCAAGACCTGCTTTTATAGAGCAGTTTTCCGCGATTGGCTGTTCGACTGGTGAATCAACACCCAAATAGATAGCAATACGGGACATGTAGGGGACATGCTGCTTTTATATCGCAGAGGGTATCGAATGGTAATTGCCTCAATTCGATAAGAGCCAGTAATGTCCTTTAAGGAAACGGGAGCAAAATCATTAGATAAAGCTTGCGTACTTGTTTTATTCACCTGAAGTTGTTAACAGGAGATACACAATGCGGCAATTAAAAGCTAAATGGCTGGAAATGACGACACCCCAAGCAACTAAAACCGCCGTTCTCGTAATTGGAGGCGCCGAAGATAAGGTTCATGGACGCGAAATACTGCGAACTTTCGTAGCCCGTTCTGGTGAATCCGATGGTTATATTACTATTATTCCATCAGCATCGCGAGAACCCGGTATTATCAGTGGACGCTATGTCCGTATTTTTGAAGAAATGGGTGCCTCGAAAATTGAGGTTTTGGACATTCGCGAACGCGAGCAGTGTGAAGACCGTAATTTTAAAGAGTCCCTAGAAAACTGTACAGGGGTTTTTTTGACTGGAGGCGACCAGTTACGGCTATGCGGCGTTCTCTCAGATACTTCAGCGATGGATATTATTCGGCGCCGGGTACGTTCTGGGGAATTAACGCTAGCGGGCACGAGCGCTGGCGCAGCAGTGATGGGTCATCACATGATTGCCGGCGGGGGTAGCGGCGAGTCCCCTAACCGTTCGTTAGTTGATATGGCCACTGGCTTGGGCTTAATTCCCGAAGTGATAGTTGACCAACATTTCCACAATCGTAATAGAATGGTACGTTTGGTAAGTGCCATTGCGTCGCACCCTGACCGTATTGGCATTGGTATTGATGAAGACACATGCGCGATGTTTGAGCGCGACGGTTGGCTACAAGTCTTGGGTAAAGGCAGCGTTACCATCGTTGACCCTACCGAAGTCACCCACACTAACGAACCTTACGTTGGCGCCACCGAACCGTTAACGATTCATAACATGCGGATGCATATTCTCAGCCACGGTGATAAATATCACCTTTATCAACGCACTGCCCTACCCGCCAACTACCGAATTTCCAGCTGACGGAATAGTGTGTCAGGGGTTACACTGAGTTGACCGCTCATTACGACGTTGCACGAGAAAAAGTGAGAATAATACGATGTAAGAAGAAAAAACTGTTTTATAAGAACAGTGAAGCGGTCATTCGAGTAAGAAACTAGAAATTGACTCCGAATCTCCATCTACCTATTCCCATGAGAATCCTCAAAATCCAGACCTTACGCGGTCCCAACTATTGGAGCATTCGACGCCACAAGTTGATTGTCATGCGCCTCGATTTAGAGAACCTCGCCGAGACGCCCTCGAATGAAATCCCCGGTTTTTACGAAGGATTAGTTGAGGCGCTGCCAAGTCTGGAGGGTCACTATTGTTCGCCTGGCTGTCGTGGTGGCTTCTTAATGCGAGTCAAAGAAGGTACGATGATGGGTCACATCATCGAACATGTTGCCTTAGAACTGCAAGAACTAGCCTCGATGCCTGCTGCCTTTGGACGTACACGTGAAACTGCCACACCAGGAGTCTACCAGGTTGTTTTTGAGTATGAAAACGAGGAAGCAGGACGCTACGCTGGCAGAGCAGCAGTAAGACTGTGCCAAAGCATCGCTGACCGAGGACGGTATCCAAAAGCCGAACTTGAGCAAGATTTGCAAGATTTGCGTGACTTCGCCCGCGAAGGAGCGCTTGGACCTTCGACCGAAGCCATTGTTAAGGAAGCTGAGAAAAAAGGTATCCCCTGGATGACTCTTGGCGCCCGTTTCTTAATTCAATTGGGCTATGGCGCTGCTTCTAAGCGCATTCAAGCGACCATGACCAACAATACTGGTATTTTGGGAGTGGAACTAGCGTGCGACAAAGAAGCAACTAAACGCATTTTGGCATCATCAGGAATTCCTGTTCCCAGAGGTACAGTCATCAATTTCCTTGATGATTTACAAGAAGCTATTGAGTTTGTTGGTGGCTATCCAATTGTGATTAAACCATTAGATGGCAACCACGGACGCGGTATTACAATTGATATTCGTAGTTGGGACGAAGCCGAAGCTGCATACGATGCCGCGCGTCAAGTCTCTCGTGCGGTAATTGTGGAGAGATATTACGTTGGACGTGACCACCGCGTATTAGTAGTGGACGGCAAAGTTGTAGCGGTGGCAGAACGTGTACCCGCACACGTTGTAGGTGATGGCAAATCTACAATTTCCGAACTAATTGAAGAAACCAACAATGATCCAAATCGTGGTGAGGGACACGACAAAGTACTTACAAAAATAGAATTAGACCGCACTAGCTATCAATTGCTAGAACGCCAAGGTCTTACTTTAAATAGTGTTCTACCTAAAGATAGAATTTGTTATTTACGTGCAACTGCCAATTTAAGCACTGGTGGTATAGCAGTTGACCGAACCGACGAAATTCACCCTGAGAATATTTGGCTAGCGCAGCGCGTTGTTAAAGTCATAGGCTTGGACATCGCCGGTATGGATGTTGTTACTTCCGATATCAGCCGTCCTTTGCGCGAAACCGATGGTGTAATTGTCGAGGTTAACGCTGCTCCTGGTTTTCGGATGCACATAGCTCCTTCACACGGTACACCCCGTAACGTCGCAGGCGCCGTGGTTGATATGCTGTTCAAAAATGAACAAGCAAGTCGCGTCCCTATTCTCAGCGTAACTGGTACCAATGGCAAAACTACTACCACCCGCTTGTTAGCGCACATCTTCCGTCAAACAAGCAAAGTAGTAGGATATACTACTACAGACGGAACTTATATCGGAGATTACTTAGTAGAAGCAGGCGATAATACCGGACCCCAAAGCGCCCAACTAATTCTACAAGACCCAACAGTAGAGGTTGCAGTCTTAGAAACAGCGCGCGGAGGAATCCTTCGTTCTGGTTTAGCATTTGAAGCTTCTAACGTAGGAGTGGTGTTAAATGTTGCAGCCGACCACTTAGGATTAGGCGATATTGATACTATCGACCAGCTTGGGCATCTTAAAAGCGTAGTCGCTGAAGCTGTATATCCAGATGGTTATGCAGTACTTAATGCCGATGACCCACGAGTAGCGGCAATGGCAGAAAAAACCAAAGCGAACATTGCTTACTTCACAATGAAGTCGGACTCACAGCTAGTGCGCGACCACATTCAAAAAGGTGGAGTTGCAGCACTGTATGAGAACGGTTACATATCGATATTAAAAGGTGACTGGACACACCGAATTGAGAAAGTAGAAAATATTCCTCTCACAATGGGTGGACGGGCGCCGTTTATGATAGCGAATGCGTTAGCAGCATCGTTAGCGGCATTTGTACAAAACGTTAATATCGAGCAAATTCGAGCCGGGTTAACAACATTCCGTGCATCGGTGAGTCAAACACCAGGACGGATGAACTTGTTTAACTTAGGTAACTACCACGCACTAGTAGACTACGCTCACAACCCCCACAGCTACGAAGCACTAGGGTCATTCGTCCGTAACTGGACAACTGGACAGCGAATAGGTGTAGTTGGAGGACCTGGAGATAGACGCGACGAAGATTTTGTCATGCTCGGTAAACTTGCCGCTGACATTTTCGACCGAGTAATTATCAAAGAAGACGACGACACACGTGGGCGCCAACGCGGTTCAGGTGCTGAGTTAATCTTGAAAGGGATCAAGCAAGTTAAACCAAACTTTACTTACGAAACCGTACTTGACGAAACTCAAGCAATTAACAAAGCACTCGACGCGGCACCAGACAACAGCTTAGTCGTAATATTACCCGAAAGCGTCAGTCGCGCCATTGAATTAATTAGAGCGCGCGGAGTTGTTAAAGAGGAAACACAACAAACTCAACCTACAACCGTTAGTGACTCCTCACAAGTAGGCGCCTCATCTACCACAGTAGTAAATCGATTGTAGGGGAATCTCGTTGTAAGCGCTTCAGCGCTTTCAATTTCAAGTACTTAAGTACTTACAACGAGCATTTTCTACTTCTTCTCATCAATATCATCATCCTGACCAGGTGCCTCCGCATTCGGATTATTCAACTCATCCTTAAACCCCCGTAAAGTTTTACCAAGCGCACTACCCAACTCAGGAATTTTTTTCGGTCCAAATACTAATAGTGCAACTACACCAATAACCGCCACTTCCGTCCATCCTAATCCAAACATAAGTACTACCTACAAAAAATCTTTCTTAAATAACTATAATTGATCCCCCCAACCCCCCAAAACATCGGGGGCTATAAATTTTCTTCTCTTGTAGAACTTCTTGTGAAACTTCTTGTGGAACGGGCATCCTTGCCCGTTCAGTCTTGCCTGTGCATTGGATATAATTTTTTACCACAAAGACTATTAAGACACTCAGAAGCAGGTACCGCGCGTCCACCAAATTGTTCCGGCGCCATATATCCATAAGTACCAACAACAGTCGTAGTTCCACCTTCTTTTGCTGCGACTGTTTGCACCGAGTTTATTACCCTATAATTTTGTACAATTAGATGAGCGTTATTAAAAATTAAGTTTTATTAAGTATGAAAATCAAGGCAGTTATTTGGCAAGAAGATGATGTATGGTGCGGTTCTGTACCTGCTTTACCCGGATGCCATACTTGGGGTGATAGTTATGAACATTTATTAGAAATGCTACAGGATGCTATTACTGGTTGGCTAGAAGTTGCTAGTGAGCAAGAGGAAATAGAACCAGAAAAACAGGTGATTGAATTATCTCTATGAAAGCAATTTCTGGTAAGAAGTTATGCAAAATAGTTGAGCAAAACGGTTGGGTATTAAAGCGAGTTACTGGTAGTCATCACATTTATGCACAAGGAGGAGCTATCTTATCTATTCCTGTTCATAGTAATCGAGATTTACCAATAGGTACTTTGAAAAGTATTATGAATGATGCAGGGCTGACGGAAAAAGATTTATAATTTTATAAGTAGAGATGTTACATGTAACGTCTCTATGGCAATTTTACGTTTATCTTGGTAAATAACGTCTTAAAACTCGTAGCCTTCGACAAATTCAATCATTATTTTTGCTAGTTTTAATAAGACACTGTTGGATTCAAATTTTGTGAGTCAAACACGCTAGCTTTTAATTATTATAAAATTATTAAATTAATAAGTATTTAGTTAATTATACTTAAATAATGTGGAGTCGTCAGTTTAATTCCGGCGCCTCCACGTACATAATAGTTTGTGTAAATTTAATTACTTACACGCTCGATTTTATTCTTGTGTTTCTTCGCTTGGTTCTGACTCGGTTTGTTCCGCTTCTGGCTCAGGTTCAGCTTTTGCAACAGGTCTAACTGGTTTTGGACCGCGCGCTAATGCTGGATTAGCTGGTGGTCTCGAATCATCACCGAAGGAACCTTTTTTACCTTTGCCGGAACGTTTATCTTTACGGTCGTTTCTATCATTACGGTCGTTACGGTCATCACGGTCGTTACGCTTTGAACCTCTAGGGTTTGAATCACGAGAGTCTTCAACATCTGAATCTTCGGAATCTTTGTCAGTTCTCTTTTTGAGTACAGGTAAAGGAACAGGTGAAGACTGGGGTTGTGATTCTAATTGTGCTTTTGCTTGTGGTTCTGCTTGTGGTTCTGCTTGTGGTTCCGATTGAGTTTCAGCAATCGCCTGACGTTCAGATTTCTTGATTGGACGTTCTACCATTGTTAATTTATATTAATGTAATTGTATAATACCGCGCTTTGGTGATATGTAAAGTCGCAGTATCACTTTCAGTTGAAACGGTATATAACGAGTTTACAAGGAGTAGAGTAAAACAACATGCGGTTTTCATACTCCTTGGAGGTTTTAAAATGGCGTACAACGATTTCACTTGGAGCAAGGTTAGGCAAGATTTTGGGCTAACGGCAATTGAAGGGAGGCGCTTTTTCGGTGAAATTGAACCAGTGGCGCCGAGTGATTTGTTAACAATGTTACTCGCACGCTCTTTACCTTGGGCAACTGCTACAGGAAACGAAAAAGCTCGTTCGGAAGGTATTATTAATCCAATTTTGTTAGAAGTGCGCGATATATTAGAGCAGCAAATTAGCGTCTTTTCTGGCGAGAAGTTTGATGTTGACCCAAGCGTTGGGCTGAACGGTTTCTGCGATTTCTTAATTAGTAAATCATCTGAACAAATCGAAGTTGAGGCGCCTGTCGTTGTAGTTGTAGAAGCGAAGCAAGAAAATATAAAATCTGGGTTGGGATAATGTGCGGCAACAATGGTAGCTGCTCAAAGGTTTAATCAAAGTAAACAGCTATCAGTTAAAGCAATTTACGGTAGCGTTACTACTGGGACGCAATGGCGGTTTTTGAAGCTTGAGGGAAATATTTTAACTTTAGATTTAATGGATTATCCAATTCCACCTGTAGAGCAAATTTTAGGCTTTTTGGTTTGGATAATGAAGCAAAATTAATTACATGGGATACTGAACGGCGCCTAATTTCCTAGAGGATAAGTTAGATATAGATATATCCTCTAGGAAAAGACCTTTCGGTCGCGAAAATTTCTAGATAAAAACTAATATATCTGTTCGTCTAGAAAAATAGTCAACGGTGCCTAATTTCCTAGAGGATAAGTTAGATATAGATATATCCTCTAGGAAAAGACCTTTCGGTCGCGAAAATTTCTAGATAAAAGTAATATATATATGTTCGTTTAGAAAAAATAGGTAACGTGCCTAATTTCCTAGAGGATAATTTTGATATATAAGAATTGTTGGGTTACGCTGCCGCTCCACCCAACCTACTTTAGAAGGTGATGGGTGCTACTGGTTCGATGTCTGAGTTAAAGCCACCTATTTGGTTGGTTCTTAGTACCCATGCAGTGGCGCCAAGTTTGAGAAATGTTTCTAAGATGGTATCGTTGGCTACACGGGGGAGTATGGCACGCCAAGAGAGTAAGCCAGTAACTAGGTTTTTGATGGGGTCGTCTTCTAAGCTGCTTCCTAAACTTTTGCCTGGTTGTTGCCAGTCTACACGCGCACCAAAAGGAAGAATTTGACGTTTTAATTTTTTACCTAGTTCTTCAAGTTGGGTTAAATTATCTGCTTGGTCGGGATGTTGTTCTATCCATTCGTCAATGAGAGAATTAGAACGGATGGCTTGAGTTATTTGTTTGAGTGCTGCATATAAAGCTTGGTTAGAGTCTTGAGAACAGTTGTTTGCGGCGCCTACATAAGTACCTCCTGTTCCGTCACCGATACGATAGCGTGCTGCCATAATTTCGAGTTGGCGAATCATTTGGTTTAAAGGCGAGTATACTGTGCCTTCAGTAGTTTCAAAGTATCCTGTGAAAGGTTCAAATTTGATTAAAGTATCACATACGGGACGTATTCCTGCCCAACCATATTGACGGTCGCCTAAAAATCGTGACCAGTGTAATGTGCCTGCTGTTAATCCATCTATATTTTGGGTGTATATTTGATGGTACACAATATCAAATCGTAGTTCGTCTGTTAATGGTTCGCGTACTACTGTTGCTACACCATAAGCGAAGTGTCCAAAGTATACAGGACCTTTTGCTGCTGCCTCAGTTTTTCTACCTCCAATGCCTCCATAATTATGTAGTAGCAGCGCGCGTTCTCCTTCTCGCCATGTTTGTTCGCTCTGTATATTGGAGCCGTCATAGCAAAGTAAAGCTGAACTTATTTTACCTTTTTGCAGGGCTAAATTATCCCAAGATTCTTTTTTGATATAGTGTTTTACTTCAGATTTACCGATGATTTTACGTTCTGGTTTTAATTGAAAAAGCGCGCGGGGAGCAATTGAACGCACTACAAATCGTTTAGACTCATTTTGGGCGCCATATATATACCACCCTGTTTGATTAATCGGTGATTTTTCAATATCTTGGTTAGTAAATGGTTGTACGCCATCAACATTCGCTACTACAGAAGGCATTGATACAAATTCTTCGGCGCCATCAAATTGTTTAGAATGACGGTTATAGTGAATAACCCGGAATAAATCATTCCCTATTGGCTCAATAAATTTTACTAATGCGTAGTATAAACCTGTTATTTGTATTGGTTCACGTTTAATACAAAGATAATCTTTATCTCCTATCTCCATTAATACTGGGTCATCCAACATTACCATGATGTCATCATAAGGATGGGCGCCTGCTAATGATTCGAGGGGGTTTACTAGGCGCCAGTGATTAACACGGGTAGGAAGAATTAGGCCTTGCTCGGTGCTATACTCTGCTTCAGCATTGAAATGTACGTCTTTTGTTACCGAACGTACATCTAAAAGTAACTCTGGAATATCTGAAAAGCGTAATTGCACCACTTTTCCAAGTAAATACTCATAACCTTTTGCTGTATGATGCACCTCAAATAAAACTTCTTTAATAAAACAACGCTGATTTTTTGGTGGCAAAATTAGGCGCCCCATCCAAGCACCAACAGCTTGATACTCTGGAGGTAAAGATTGCTGTAGCGGGTAAAAGTCTGGATGGTTAAATATAGCTTCCCAATATTTTTCGTAGTTGCTTTGATGACGTGGAGGAGCAAGTTCTTTTAAATAAACTGTATCTTGTAAAATTCCAGATACCCAATCTATCGTTTGCTGTAAATAAGTGCGACCATCAGGTAAACGTTTATCTGGATCCATCACTCCCCCAGGTAATTGATGACCAACTTTACCCAAAGAAATTAAGCTAACTTTACCGCGTCGCTTTGCACGGTTCCAATAAGATAGAAAAAATAACTTCCAACGTTTAGGAAAAGCAATGGCGCCTAACCTTTCCAATGGGTCTTTTTTACCAGCTAGATGATAAACATGTTGAATTTTAAGAATATTATTATTACCACTGAAAACTCCCCCTAGGGAAATGATATCAATTGGTGGTGAAAAAAGTACATCATCAAGATAGGGAGCAGCAGCCATTGATATTTGTCCCCCACCGCTAAACCCAATTAAGGTGATAGGAACATTACTACCAGCCTGATAACCATGTTTTATTAAACTGTTATATATTACTTGTGCGGTTCCTCGGTTATAAATGGCGCCATATCGTTGGTCTGCAGAAACCCACACTACTAATGCATTGCGTATATTAATGATGGCGCCAAGAATATTCGCAGGATTTTTAATACGCAGTTTATCAGCAAATCGCCAAAACCAAGATAATGGATAATCTTCTGTTAAAGAACGATTTAATACAGAATATGGCATTACTCCTCGTATCAAATAAAAACTTTCGGGTAATGCTGCCGTTAAATCCCTGAGAAATCGCTCAACATCAGGTAAGTATTCATACTTAGCTTGTCCAACTCCGTCTAAGTAAATAATATAATGAGATACTTTATGTGGTGGCGCCTCAGTTTGCGTTTCAACTTCAGAGTAAATACTTGTATCAACAGTATCACCAAACCATCCAGCCCACCATCCAAGTGCCTCTATAGGCGCCAGCATTGCCGCTAAAATTAAAGCAATAAAACTAATAATACCTAAATTAACTGTAATTTTAAATGTGCGTGTTAATGCTGCATAAGTACCATTTATAACAGGTTGAAACTGAAATAAAGCTAACACACCAAGCAACGCTACCAGAGCAATGACAGAAAATTTGATAACTTGCTTTCTAGTACTCATCTTCGTTTTCTCCGGTGTGTGTGCTTATTTCCAAAACCCGTTTGCAAAGTTTCTTCTAATTGTCGCAAATCAGTGACAAGATAAGTTCCTGCCGCAGTATTTGATAACCACTTCCCAAAACTTGCTACTGGTCTACCAATACTACGCTGTGCCACCTGAAGTACAAACCAACCAATAATACCGCACCAGAATACTTGCCACAAAGTTAAACCAGTGGTAATTGAAAATCCTCGCACAAATGCTAACAAATTCCACAGCGATAGCAAAATTTGAATTGGAATCCCCAAATATGGCAACGCAATGAAAAACGAAAGCAATAACGGCGCCGTTGCTAGTCCCAAAGTGCGATACACTACACTTAACTGAACATCTGCTCTAAATAGTAAATTACTAACACCCCAAACGCTCAAAACCCAAAAGAAATAGCTAAAAGCAAATAATAATGCTGAAATTAGTAAACACAAAACAAAACGTAATCTACTAACTCGATTTACAAATAATACAATTGCCTGAGCCAGGGCATTAGAAAGACCCACCAATAATAGTAAAATAAAAACTGACCTCTTACCTTGAGGAAAAGTTTCCATAATCCTAAATGCTTCTGGATTCAGCGTTATTGCTGCTATTACCACTTCCCAGAATTTATTTAGTATTTGTGTACTCATATATTGGCGCCTAATTATTTAGGTTTAAAATAATATTACATCTCAATTAGCTGTTCTATACGGTCTAATCTATCTGCACTCTGGCTCATTAGCTACCTACCTCGGTTCTAATTTTACAAACATGAATGGTGTATCCGGTGTTACTGAAAACGCATCGAACGAATAGTTACTCCAGGTTTTTTGTTTTTCGTTGAAACCACTCAAAACCCCATTCACATAAATGTTCTCAGTACGTTCTTTCCCATATTGGCGCACAATGCGCTGCTGTGCAACTGGAATCATAAAGTTGTTTCCACTGCCTGCATTCGATAATTCATTTCTGGGAATGACTCCTATTTTTATTGCCGCTCCTTTGCGCGCGTTCAATGCTGCATTAATTGCATGAAGTGCGCGTTCTGCTGTTTGCTGATTTTCCCAAAATAATGTTTTAGTTGAATTTTTAAAAATTTCACTAAATGTCCCGTAGACAAACTTTGCATTGTAGCGTCGGTTATCAATTGTTAAATTATTAATTGCTATTATATTTCCTCTTTTGTCTTTAACTAAATTAAAGTTTACGTTTCTTTGCGTGGATGTTTGGGCAGGTGTTGAGATTATTGCGC
Source organism: Calothrix sp. PCC 7103 (assembly GCF_000331305.1). Classification (GTDB taxonomy): domain Bacteria; phylum Cyanobacteriota; class Cyanobacteriia; order Cyanobacteriales; family Nostocaceae; genus Dulcicalothrix. Next base: position 6,907,886 of record NZ_KB217478.1, read on the forward strand.
TGGGGTAAAATAAGGTTAAGGCACCTGCTATCAAAAGTGAAGAAGTAATTTTCATATCTATTCAACTATAAACTTTATACATAGCGTATATTACTACTCCGTAATATACGCTGTGACATAATGATTTATAATTATCTAAACTTTATGATTAAAGAGGTATTTATGAAGTTTATTTAAATGCCAATTTGCAACGGATACAAAGGATGTAACGGATGAGTTCTGCATTATGAATGTAGATAATGTAATACTCCGTGTCATTAATTCTGAGGCATTAAGAAAATAAACCACGCTCGTTCACGAAGGAAGAAGTAAAGTAAAAGTGCCAGTAGATGTAGTCATTTAAAACTAACCATCCGTTACTTCCGTTGCCAACCACTCATTTACTTCGTGTGCTAACCATTCTAGCTCAACTTCAGATATTATACTGCCAGTATTAACTTTAAGTTGATATTCGTTAACACCAGCATGAATAGTTAGCTGTGAAGGAATCTCTACATGTTCACCATCCGTGTCTTTGGTAAAGTGCTTAGGTGTGTAAACTACTTTATCGATATTACTTATAGCTTCTGGACGCGGATTATGAAATTTGGCGCCAAATAATTCATATGTCAAAGATATGTGATATTGATTTAGTAGCAAGCGAGTTTTACCGATTAAGCAAAATATTACCCAGTAAACCATGAAAACACCTACTCCCCAAAAGGGTAAGGAAAATAAAGCTAAGGCGATATTTATAAAAGATGGCATACTCAAGGCACCTGCTGTCCAAACAAATATTCCCGTATTCCAAGCAACGGCAAATAATGCGATAAATATTAGCGATGCGTCAAGACCTGATGGTGGTATTAATATTTCTAAGGCGCCTGAACTTTTATTTAATTGAATTTTGCTCCCGCTTGGCTTAATAGTAGCGGGTACTAGTTGAGATGGCGCCTCTAATATATCTATCGCATAGCGTGCAGAATGTAATCTTCTATCTAAACTGGGTTGCGTCATTGACTGTAACCAGTTTGTAAAATCTATACTTAAATTAATTGCTTGTTTAAATTGAATTTTTAAATCATTTTGCGGTAAGTCAGCAGGATGTGTACCTGTACAACAGTGAATTAATGTGGCACCTAAACTGTAAAGGTCGGATGCGGGAACTGCGCTACCTCCAAATTGTTCTGGTGCCATATACCCATAAGTTCCAACAACGGTATGCTCTAAGTTAGAAGATGTGATTGTTTTAACTGCACCAAAATCTATTAAATAAGCTTGTATATTATTAGGTTTTATATCTAGCAATATATTACTAGGCTTGATGTCACGATGGATAACTGGAGGATTTTGTTCGTGTAAATAAATAAGTATTTCTAATATTTGTCGTGCAATTTCTTTAACTTCTATCTCTGTAAAGCTATGCCATTGTTTAAGATGTTGTTCTAATGTTGGAGAATTTATATAAGTTTGGACAAGGGCAAAATATTCAGGTGTTTGGGAGTCAAAACTATCTATGTAGCGCGGAAGCTTAGGGTGCCTTAAGTTTTTCAAAATTTGCACTTCGCGCTCAAACAGCTTTAAATCATCCCACTCAAATCCGTCATTGAATAACAGTAGCTTGATAACAACCAATTCTTGTGTTCTCAAGTCACGTGCTAGTAAAGTTCTTTTCCCCGCTTTCTTACTCAGTTCGCTTTGAATTTCGTAATTTCCCAATGTTTTGCCAATTATATTTTTCACTACCAACCCCTACCCGACTCTTTGGTGATACTCAAACCGAATCAATCACGCGCGTTCGTGTGCTAACCATTCCACTTCAGCTTCGGTGTTGAATCCTCCACCAATTTGATACTTTTGTTTTCCTGCCCACAGAATAAGCTGTGGGGGTATTTCTATTTTGGCGCCTTTGAAAGTCAGATTCATATTGCTGAGGTATATATACCCTAACAGCTAATCTCTTCTCTTTTAGCTTTGTGAAACCGAGGTAGTTTGAAACAAAGAATTTCCCAGCTCGCGCGCTAACTGAGTTCGGTTAAGTTTGAAGCGGATGCTGAGAAACAACGCAAATAATACGGTCTTGTCCATTAAAAAACTGGCGCCCCTTCAGGGGATGGACATGATAGCGAGCAGTAAGTTAGCAGGAAACGCTATGGTCATTACACCGAGTGTCGCAAGCTCTTTTTTCAGACGAATTTTACTTGTGATACCAATTTTTTGTGAAGCTGCATAGAAACTATGCTTATATAGCAAGGCTTTAAGCCAATTGATTATGTGCAGCTTCGTATTAAAATGGTATGAGTGGTTTTTTGACAGTTAATGGTGCATAATCACGGTTTAGTACTTCTATCGCTTTGCGCTCAATGGAGATGCGTTTTTCGCTCACTTGGTTCGACCATCAACCGTTAAAAGATAGGGAGCATCCCAATTTTGCCAAAATATAAATTTGTCATTACTCACTTCTAAATATAGATGATTATGTTGATTTATGAATATCTATTAATACAATAGCCTGTGTACAAATTTCGTGCTGTTGTTGCGCTTAGAGATAGATATGTAAAGATAACTGGAGAGCGGTGTTCGCTCTTAACGGGTTAGTCGTGCTTTTATTAATGGGTAAATATTTATTATGACTTCTAAACTTTGGTCTTATGTTACTCCTGGTATCCCTGATGATTTATTCGATAATTTACCGGGTATTCCCTTAAGTCCGCGCGAAATCAGATTACAGTTATTGTCACAATTACGACTGAAATCTGATTCAGTGTTATGGGATATTGGTGCGGGAACAGGAACTATTCCAGTTGAAGCAGGATTGTTGTGTTCACAGGGTAAAATTGTTGCTGTCGAACGTGATGAAGAAGTAGCAAATTTGATACGACGTAACTGTGAACGCTTTGAAGTTCAAAACGTTGAAGTTGTTGAAGGAAGCGCACCAGAATGCTTACACGACTTAAAAGCGACGCCTGATAGAGTATGTATCGAAGGGGGACGTGCTATCAGTGAAATTATGCAGACAGCATGGAGTTATTTACCCGCATCAGGTCGAGTCGTGGCAACAGCTGCTAATCTAGAGAGTCTGTATACTATTTCTCAAAGCTTTGCTCAATTACGAGCAGTAAATATCGAAGTCGTTCAATGTTCAGTTAACCGCTTGGAAATGCGTGGTTTTTCTCAAGCTTTTGCTGCTGTAGACCCCATTTTTATTTTGAGCGGAGAAAAATTAGATTAATTAAATTAACAAATAAAATAAATTGTTTAGTAATAGGAGATGCAAAAAGTGGCGAATCAATCAAAAATCCATAATTCACAATCTACAATCAAAAATCAGTCTGTTCCTTGGACTCGCATTTTGAGCGGAGTCGTTGCAATCGCAGTTGCCCTTACTGCTACACTTTTGGGTGGCTGGTATTTTACGTTTGTTTATGCGGTGATTATTTATCTTGGTCAAAACGAGTTTTTTGACCTCGTGCGTGCTAAAGGTATTGCACCTGCTGCGAAAACCACCCTTGCTGTCAGTCTTACCCTTCTCGGAATTTGCACTGTTGATGGAAATCTTGCTGATGCTGTAATGCCTATTGCTGGTACTTTTATTTGTTTTTACTTACTTTTTCAACCTAAAATTGCTACTATCGCTGATATTTCTGCTTCTATATTAGGTTTATTTTATACAGGATATTTGCCTTCTTATTGGGTAAGATTACGACAAATTAATAGTGCTAGCGCTGCTAATTTACCTTTGAGTGGTTATTTCCCATCTTCGTGGAGTGATTTATTTGATAGAGCTAATGTAACTTCTATACCTCAAGGGTTAAGTGTTACAGTTGTAACGTTTTTATGTATTTGGGCTTCTGATATCGGCGCCTATTTTGTTGGTAAATATTTTGGTAAAACTCCGCTATCGGGTATTAGTCCGAAGAAAACAGTCGAAGGCGCCTTGTTTGGTATCGGTGGCAGTATTACTGTTGCAGTAATTAGCGCGTACTATCTCAAATTTCCGCAATTTTTACTCACAGGCGCCGCGTTAGGATTATTAATTGGTATCGCAAGTCTTTTGGGTGACTTAACCGAGTCGATGCTCAAACGCGATGCTGGGGTAAAAGACTCTGGACAATTAATCCCCGGTCACGGTGGTATTTTAGACCGTACTGACAGCTACATATTCACGGCACCACTTGTATACTACTTTGTAACACTCTTACTACCACTATTTAACTAGCAACCGATATTCTATAGATACGCGAAATACGAGCTATTAGTTTTACTAATAGATCAATTAAGATTTCCTTAACGTTTTTTGGTAAAAGTAAAGATGGTATTTGTGCTTACGTAGCACTATTTATTAGTCAACAGGGCAGGTGGAAACTATGTTAGTGTGCCAATCCCCAGTGGTTGAAATCAGAGAATATTTTCTAGAAAAATGGGGTAGAGAATGTATATATTGTGGTGTAAAAGATGTTCAGTTAGAGATAGAACACATAGCTCCAAAATCGAAAGGTGGTAGTGATAGAGTTAGTAATTTAACGTTGGCTTGTAATGATTGCAACCAACGTAAAGGGAATATGGATATTTCTGATTTTTTAGATTACAAAGGTTGTGAAGTTTTAATTAATAACGAAAAGGTAAGTGTTCCTACAATGAGGAGCATCAGTTTTGCATATCGTGCTGATGGATGTGACTATAAATTCGCCCACGTTTAACACAGGTTTATGAGCTTTTAACAGAAATTACTACGCTATCTTGCCATTAGATACTATGACAAAATTAGAAAGTAGCAGAATAATTTTACCCGTACCGCCATCAATATCTAGCCATAAGGCAGGGTGGGAAAACATCTGTCTAGAGTATTATCAGCTTCCAGCGTTTGAAATTCCAGCGCATTACCAAAGCGATTACACCATCGTAATTCATATTTCTTGTCAGCGCTTAAAAAGAAAGTTAGATGAATGCTTTTGTACTGAGGATATTAAGGTTGGGGACATCGCAGTAATTCCTCCAGGTGTAATTCACTCTTGCACAACACAACAGTCAGAGTTAATTATTTTGACGCTTTCAGAAAAGTTAATATCCCAAGCTAAGAGTCAAGATTTTGAACACGCTGAGATTTTACCACACTTCGCTAAACCAGACCCACTCATTTATCAAATTGGGATAGCGCTCAAAGCCACATTAATATCAAATACTGTAGGTAGTTATGCTTATGCTGAATCGATGGGCATAGCATTAGCAGCACATTTAGTTCAAAATTACTCATTGCACAAGCAACAATGTAACGAATGTTGTAAAGGTTTACCGTCATCGAAGTTGCTCAAAATCAACCAGTTTATTTGTAACCACTTGTCAGAAAATTTGTTAATTGGTTCAATGGCAAGAGAGATTGGCATGAGCAAGTATCATTTCGCACGTTTATTTAAAGAATCGACGGGAATGTCTCCTTATCAATATTTAATAAAATGTCGCATCGAACGTGCTAAAATACTTCTCCGAGATAAAACCGCAAGAATTTCTGAAGTTGCTTCGACTGTTGGATTTAGCGACCAAAGTCAATTTACAAGACACTTTAAACGCTTAGTAGGAGCGACACCACAACAAGTTAGAAATTAGCAATTGTAGAGACGAGACATGTCACGTCTTCTTATAGCAAGAATCTTCTAATAAAAAGCAACAATGTTCTATACAACGGCGCCCACTGTTTAATATTGTTTGATTAAGTGTGTAAGTCCCAATTAATCGGTTAGTGGTTTTCAGCCCAAGGTGATCCCCGTTACTTCCTTTTTAGGTTGTTCGAGGTAATCTTTGCATAAGCAAACAGTTTTGAGGTGTATAAATACTACACTTAGGCTGAGTGCATATGACTCAGGAGCTGTACCACTTTTTAATTTATTGCTGTGTTAACTTTTGGAGAGAGCAATGAATGGTATAAGCAAACCTCACTTCAATAGTAGTCGTATTATGTACTTCTCAAAACTGTTATTGCTTTTGTTTGATGAATGTTCCCATAGGCGGCGCCTGGGGTATGATAAAAACAGAGCATCGGACATTGAAGTTTTCGATTTCATATCGAAACGCTTCATATCTAAATGTACTCAGAATTAATTTAGGGGTTGATATTAATTCGCCCTAAGACGGTTACTTTACCTGGTATAAGCTCTAATTGTTTAATGTCAACATCAGAGCCAAGGTCAAAGTGTTGTCCATTTTTCTTGTGTCCGTGTTGCTCTACCTGTCCAGCAGGAGTGAGTTTTAACTCATGACTATTAATTAGCTCTAAATCAATACCAATTTCTAACGGTGCTTCAAGCTTGGTATCGATTTCAGTATCTGGATTCGCAAAAAGTATAAATTTGTTATTGCTAAGAATAATTTTTTGCCAGATAATAGACTTGGAATTTTTCGCAAGTTCTGGTATAAGTTGTAGCAATACGTCATTCAAGGCGCCTGATAATAATGCAGATGTTAGAGAGGCGTTTACGTCTTCTTGTTCTAGAACTAAAGTACCATTTACTGGTATTGTTTCTGACAATCGAAGCGGTTGTCCTTTAAGTATAGAGCCAGTATTAATGCGGATATTTTCAGCGGTTAATTGAATTGAGGTGAGGTGAAGACCTTTGTATACGGCGCCACTCGCGAACACAGAAACAGAAGGAATTCTGCCAGATAAAAGCTGACGGTCACTAGCTTGGATATCGATGTCTAGCTCTTGGATGTCGCTAACTTGAGAGCGCACGAACAATTTGAGGGCGCCTTTGAGAACAGTAGTGATAACTCGGATTTTGGGTGTAATTTTATTCTCTGTATGATTCTGTGACATTTAAGTAACTCAGTAAACAACAAACAACCATGAACATTAAATTTAGTCTATATACAAAGCCTAATTAAACAATTTTTAACTGTAACATTGGACTCTATTAAGTACAGTGTCTAACATATTATTATTTACTTACCATTGTTCGCTTAATGCAGTATTATTATCATGGAGGCTAGGTTACAAAAAGTACTTTCGCAGTGGGGTATTGCTTCACGTCGTCAAGCTGAAGAAATGATTCGGCAGTCACGAGTGCGGATAAATGGAGCATTAGCAGAAGTAGGGCAAAAAGTGGACCCACAACGCGATGTTATTACCGTTGACGGAAAAGCAATAGCTACAACCGAACGTCCATCTTTAATATATTTATTGCTAAATAAACCAGTTGGAGTAGTCTCAACTTGCGATGATCCCCAAGGACGGACAACAGTAATAGACTTGTTACCAAAAGAATTGAGTTCGGGTCTAGGTATTCATCCGGTGGGTCGTCTGGATGCAGAATCAACTGGAGCGTTAATTTTAACGAATGATGGTGATTTAACGTATTCGTTAACTCATCCAAAACATAGTATTCCTAAAACTTATCGCGTATTGGTGCAAGGACAAGTCAACGATGATGTACTTACATCATGGTGCCAAGGGGTAATGCTTGACGGCAGAAAAACTAGACAAGCTTCTGTGCGTGTTGTCAAGAGAATGCCAACACAAACGAGGTTAGAAATAGTTTTGAAAGAGGGTCGGAATCGCCAAATTCGCAGGGTAGCAGAGCAATTAGGACATCCAGTAATTGAACTACATCGTACCGCTATCGGTTCTATTGAGTTACAAAAAACAGGACAGTCTTTGTTGGCAGAGGGTTCCTATCGTTATTTAAAAGATTTTGAAATTCGCAGTTTGCATTCATATATAGAAGCGGATTAGTGAAATTAGTATTCCTATTGACGATTCAGCTGGGTAAGGAGTCAAAAACATGAAGTGGTTAAACTTGAAGACAAAAGAAAATACACAAGAGTCTCCTTCATTAGACGAGCAAAGAGCCAATATTTTGACTGAAATTGGCTTAAAGCTTCGTTCAACACGTGAAGCACACCAATTTAGTATAGATGACGTAGCTGCCTACACAAAAATAGCTCGTCGCTCGCTACAAGCAATTGAGGATGCAAATTTTGATGATCTACCAGAACCCATTTATACCCAAGGTTTAATTAAGCGCTATGCTGATGCACTTGGATTTAATGGTATAGAACTTGCGAATAACTACCCAATAGGAGTTAACCGTGTTAATTGTATATCTAAGTGGAAAAATACATCACAGGGTCAACTGCGACCAGTTCATCTATATTTAATTTATGTTGGTTTAATCGTTTGCTCAGTAAGCGGTTTATCACACGTTTTAACTATTGCAACAGTTCCCGACAACTCTGAAAACCAAGCAAAATCGCCATCTTCATCTAAAAACACCCAAGAGTTTGCGCTTCAACCTGCCATTAATAACCAAACAAGCGATGATAAAAATCGTCAAGTCCAGGTAGGAGTAACATTAAAAGACTCATCATGGATTCGTGTTGAAGCAGATGGCAAAACCGAATTTGAGGGTGTACTTCCTCAAGGAACCCAACGTACATGGAAAGCACAAGCACAACTTATAGTTCGTGCAGGTAATGCTGGAGGTGTAATGCTAAGTGTCAACCAGCAACAGGCAAAACCAATGGGAGAACCTGGTAAACCCGAAGAAATGAAAATCGCTGCTAAAACCAGGTCTTAGGGTGTGTTCCGCAGTACCCTTGGGTTTTATTGATGGTGCGTGAAAGCATTTTAATATTTCGTTTCCGAAGTAGACAGTAATAGCTTTCACGCATCCTACTCTTAACTTTTAACTTTTTTTTATTGGTGCCCTTCCATATAATGTGGTTAAGTTTTTAAATTTGAGAATGAGTTCGGATGTTAACTCATGGTCATGATATCGCCATTCCCAGTTACCTTCAGCTTTACCTGGGAAATTCATGCGTGCATCTCCACCATGTCCCAAAACATCTTGTAATTGAATAATTGCTTGATTCGCAATTGAACTCAATGCCAAGCGGATAAAATCCCAGTGTGCGCCATCATGGTTTATATTACCTAGATATATCCGCAGTTTTTCTTTCTCCCAGTCGCTGGCTTGGCTAAACCAACCCTCACAAGTATCATTATCATGAGAACCTGTGTAAACTACAGAATTTCTAGTGTAATTAAATGGTAAAAACGGGTTTCCAGGGTCGGAACCAAAGGCAAATTGTAGTATCTTCATACCTGGAAATTCAAACTTGTCGCGTAGTGCCTCAACTTCGGGTGTAATTACTCCCAAATCTTCAGCTAATATGGGTAATTTACCTAATTTTTTCGCAATTTTTTGAAATAATGCTTCACCAGGCGCCTTTATCCATTTACCATTTTCTGCTGTTTCTTCTCCTTGGGGAACTGCCCAATACGCTTCAAATCCTCGAAAATGGTCAATACGAATAATATCAACGTAGTCGAGCATGACTTCAAAACGTTTTATCCACCACGCAAAGTCTTGTTTCTCTAATTCTGCCCAATTATAAACAGGGTTTCCCCACAGTTGACCTGTAGCGCTAAAATAATCTGGTGGAACTCCTGCCATTAATTCAGTTTCGCCTTTTTCATCCAAGCAAAAAATTTCTGGATTTGCCCATACATCTGCACTATCGTGAGCAACATAAATTGGGATATCACCAATAATTTCTATTCCACGTTCGTTAGCGTAGGTTTTAAGTTTTGACCATTGATGAAAGAATTGAAACTGGACGAATTTTTGGTAAGATATTAATTCTTGAAGTTCAGATCGCGCGCTTGAAATGCTGTCGGGTTTGCGTTTTGCATATCCTGCTTCCCAAGTGTACCAACTGGCGCCGTTATGTGATTCTTTTAACGCCATAAACAAAGCATAATCATCCAGCCAATTGGCTTTGGTTTCACAAAAAGTATCAAACTCTTTGCGCTGTTTTGAAGTTGCTTGACTTTTAAAGTTTTTACAAGCAATTTTGAGCAAATTGGTTTTGTAAGGAAATACAGCCTCGAAATCGACTTTGTGCGTCGGGAAATTGGGTATATTACCAAAATCCCAATCTGCCAGTAAATTATCTTCGCGTAATTTGTCTAAACTAATTAAAAATGGATTACCTGCCATTGCTGAGTAACACATATATGGGGAATTACCATACCCAGTCGGACCAAGAGGTAAAACCTGCCAGTACTGTTGATTACTACTTTCTAAAAAATCAATAAAACGATAAGCTTCGTATCCTAAATCCCCAATTCCAAATCGACTGGGAAAACTAGTAGGATGCAGTAAAACACCACTGGACCTAGGAAATGGCATAAATATTCACCAATTAACAAATATAAACATGAATTCCATGTATCGAAATCCGGCGCCAACAGTTGATATAATTATCGAACTAATTGACCGTCCTCATCGACCCATAGTCTTAATTGAACGTCATAACGAACCATTTGGATGGGCAATTCCAGGTGGATTCATAGATTATGGCGAATCAGTTGAGGTTGCGGCAAAGCGCGAAGCATTAGAAGAGACTGGTTTACAGGTTGAGTTAGTCGAGCAATTTTTAGTTTACTCTGACCCCAATCGCGACCCGCGCAAGCACACATTAAGTATTGTATTCCTAGCAACCGCCACAGGTACACCCCAAGCTGGAGATGATGCGAAGAGTTTAGATATATTTGAACAATGGCGCCTGCCTGGGAATTTATGTTTTGACCACGATAAAATTTTGCACGATTATTGGCAATACCGTAATTATGGTATACGTCCAAGAGTTGGAAGTTAAAAGTTAGGAGTTGGGAGTTAGGAGTTAGGAGTTAGGAAGTATGTCATGCTGAGGAACGTTAACGCAGTTTTCCCGTAGGGTAGCATCTTTAATATTTTCAGGTTTAGAAAGAATTAACTTATAAGTCATTTTTAACATATTAAATTTGACTCCTAACTCATAACTTCTAACTCATAACTATTAAAAATCACCATGCCGTCCCTGTACCACGAATTGAAATTGTGTCCCCTTGTATTTTCACATCCTGCACGGACATCGGAACCAACGTGCGCTCACGAAAAATGCGTTGGTTGATAAATTCCTGTGAAATACCTAAATGTTTAGATAATTGTTCTACTGTCATGCTCACATTTGCCAGTTTTATGCTAGGTGAATCTAGAGCAATTTTTTGATTTTTGACTATTGGTGTGCCTTCAACTTCAATATATACAGGACGGTCTTTAACAATAGGCAAATTTAAAAAAGCTTGTGCTAAGTCCCTGCCTCCACCTTGCAATTCTTTTTGCTGCGTCAGTTCTTGTAAATTAATAACGGCGCCTATAACTAATTTACTATCACGAAACTGAGTATTTTTACCTACAATAATTTTTTCTAATTTAGCATCGCTTGTTACTCTCTCCTTCACCTGCATCTCCGAGAAAATCAAACGATTCACTTCATCTGCTTTCAACTCGACCTTTCCAACTCGCTCACCTGCTGATGCTTGTTTTTGTAGTGTATTACTAACTTTGCTCCAAATTTCTTCGCGCGTTAATTCTTTCGGTTTGGTTTCGTTTACTGGAGTCGCACTAGGTGTTGGCGCCGACTTTACGTACCAACTAGGTAGGTAAGTTGCTTGGCGCCATACTACTATTGAGACCACAAGAATAATACCGAAGGCGCCGCCTAATAACCACAAAAACCGCTTTAACATAACTCTGACTCTTCATTTATATATAAGACTAAACAAAAAACCAAAAGTTGCTACCATAGAAATTGAACAAAAAAGAATAAGCACCTAAATTTAAAAAATGCTTACCTTGTGGGAGCAAATATTGAAGATTGTAATTTAACGGCATCATGTTTACAATTTGCCAATTTAGAAGTAGCATCGCTGCAAAGAACAAATTTAATTAGTGCAAATCTTGATGGCGCCAATCTAAAAAAAGTAGATTTAACCCAAGCGAATATTTATGGTGTGAGTTTTAATAAAACTAACCTAACAGATGCGATAATGCCAGATGGGCAAATTAATATAACTAACCCTTCCACTTATCAATCATTTATGACACGTCAAGTAATTCGTACCGATAAAGCACCTGCACCCGTTGGACCTTATAATCAAGCTATTGTAGCATCTGGACAAATGATATTTGTTGCAGGACAAATTGCTATTGACCCAAGACTTGGTGATGTTCTTTACAAAGATGATGTAACTAAGCAAACCGAGCAAGTCATGGCAAACCTAGAAGCAATTCTAACTGCTGCTGGCGCCACATTTGAAAATGTCGTTAAAACTGGTGTATTTCTTAAAGATATGAACGACTTTGCTGCAATGAATGCTATATACGCCAAGTATTTTCCATCAGAATCGGCGCCAGCACGTGCTTGTGTGGAAGTATCGCGCTTACCTAAAGATGTATTAGTAGAGATTGAATGTATTGCAGTGATTTAATATATAGCTAAGAAACGGTACGGTTTTTCCTGCCGTTTTATCGCCTTTATTATAAATCAGAATTACTGTATAATTATTTTGTACTAAAAAATCTGTTAAAAATGAAAGATCAAAATACAGTTAATCAGCGACTGCTTCGTAGAATGGCGCCAATTAAGCGAGTAATGAAAGCAGGTGATTTGTTAAAATTTGCTTGGACTTGGGAAGGTGATGACTTAGAAGAGTGTCTTCAGTTTGTTAAGGAAACTCGCTCTCAAAAAGAATTTTAATTAATCTATCTTAATTTATACCACACATTGTAGAGACGCGATTAATCGCGTCTCTACATCTGTAATAATTTTTACAATTTATGTTAGATTGATGCGTCCTTATTAATATTTGCTCTGGCAGCAGCGCGCACAATCCAGTTAGCATCATTAATTAGATGTTCGCGAATGTGAGAAGGTGTATTAATATTTTGTGCTACAGCATAACGCAGGCGCCAGTTTGGTGAAGATACATATTTTACAAGATAATCTTGGGGTGCGATGGGATGTAAAATTAAGAATAGTTTTGTTGAAGTGGCACGACTAGATTCTACATAATTCACTAACGCTTGAGACGCCTGTTCTGGAAAACGCTGGAATAAGTTGATAATTGCTGCTTTTCTCGCATGTTGATATTTTTGCCGATGATAAATTATTTCTTCTAAGATAGATAATGGTGTATTTGGGTTTTCTGCGACAGCAAGCAGTATTTCTGAATTTGATTGTTTGATTAAATATGGAAATACAGTTACATGTGTTTTTATATTTTGTGCAATTGCAAGGCGAACAGGAATACGTTTATCTGGCGCCATTTGTTCTAAAATAGTTGCAGTGGTATTAGGATGATACACTACTGCTTCACGAATATGTAACCATTTACTGGTGGCAAGTTCCTGAAGTTGCTCTGTTGTTGTATTCAGATTTTGCACTGTTTTCCATTCAATTAAAAAGTCTTGTAGTTGTGGATTGTTTTTAATTTGTTTTGTTTGTAAATTAGCAACAACTGCTTCTCGAATGTCTCGCGCGCTGTTTTCAAGTAAGTAGTCTAAGGTTTCGAGTGGTGTTCGAGAATTTTGAGCCACCAACAAACTAATTTTGTAAATGATTTTTTCTTTGATTTCTTTCCCATGAATCAGTACGCTTTTACTATATTTGATTAAATCTGAAAGAACTTGACTTGGGGTATTAGGATGACCTGCTAAAATTACATAAAGTCCTGCTGTGTACAAAGGATTCAGTGTTTGATTACGAGTCAGTTTTGCAATTCTTTGAAATTCATCACTATGCCTTTGATATTTGTTTACAGACTTCACAGAAAACTCGTATTCAAATATTTTTAATAGTAATTGTAAGGGTGTTTTAAAATTTAAAAATACTTTTAGTCTAACTTTTCCTTCAATTACTGCTAATTTTTCTAAAATATCTACAGGTGTATTGGGGTTATCAGCAATTGCTTCGTTGATGCGTTGACGAGGAAAAATTTGGAATTCGCTATTAAAAATATGTTCTATAACTTCAGAATGTGTTTGATCATTTAATGCATGAGTATATAAAATTCTTTCTTGATGAAAAATACTATCTACAGTAGCTATTGTAGTTATATCAGATATACGTCTTGAACTTAAGTTGTTAATTATACTATCTTTAACTTGCTCATCTAATGCTGTAAATAAGTTTTCGGGAATTATTCCAATCTCCCATAATGCTTCCTCTTTAAAACAGTCATGATTTAAGTAACTATGGTCTTTGAGTTCTTCGTATGCTGCTTTTTGCCAATCTTGATTTGTTTCTTTTTGTAAAGCTATGTGAAGTCTTGCAGTTTGAATAACTCGAATATCATAGTCTGTTCTATCTATAAGTATTTTTAATGCTTTTTTTGGCGTATCCGGATTGTTGAGTAATAGGTTTAATACATCTATATCATCATGCTTTGCTGCTGCGAACATCCATCCAGGTGGCGCCACATCTATTTTGAGTAAACTAGCTAATGTCGGTGCTGGCATTTCTTCTACCAGATTAGGATTTTCTAGCATTAGCAGTGAAAAAATTGGATTATTTATTAATTCCTGTGGAAATTCTGCTCCTAATTTTAATAGCAAATTGGTTGGTGTATTTGGGTTGCTGACAATGTTTTGACGTGTTTGTTTATCTTTACTATAAGCTAAATGTACTAACAATTCCGGTGCCGCATTTGGGTTGCTTGCGACTATGCGCGCGAGTTCAATACTTGTGAGGGCTAATTCTTGTAAGCGTGTTTGCTCTGTTTCTGGACTTGCTGCTTCTGTTTCAGGGGTCGGGTTAAACATAAGAGTGGAGCAGAATAAACCACAAAGGCACAAAGGACACTAAGGAAGAAAGGAAGAAAGGAAGAGAGTTTAAGAGGTTATTTTAATTTAACAAAGGTTATTGTTCTAAGCACTTTCTGAATGATTATCTAGAGGCGCCAAAATTGTTGTAACAATAAAGACTTAATTTTAAAATCCTAGAAACCGGGTTTCTTTGTTGCCATCTTGTAATAAAAACGACGATTTGCGTAGAAACCCGGTTTCTATGTTTACACTGTTGTCTATGTATTATTTATTACATTACTTAAACTTTATAAAAACAATTATTGACTTTTGCACTGAAATGCTCAAAAATCTAAACTACAGATATTGAAATATGTTCGCAATATTACTGCAATAAATTAGCTAAAGGGGTAACGCGAAATGGCTCGGAGTCAAAAAGGTTTGCTCGGAGTTAGTGCTGCGTCAGTAGCACTAGCCAGCATTGTTAGTTTTTTTGGTGGTGTGGCAGCAATTGCGAACCCTACTATTGGGAGTAAAGGGCAGACAATAGTCGCTCAAAATCCTGCAAGTCTTACAATTGTGTTTCCTAGTCGTTCAGATTCTACAGATTTGCAAAATAAAGCAAATGCGGTAGCAGCGTTTCTTTCTAAAGAATTGAGAATGCCTGTCAGAGCGCAGATTGGTGATGATACCGCAGCTGTTGAGGCACTACGCGCAAACCGCGCACAAGTTGCATTTTTGAGTAGTCGTCCAGCGCTTAAAGCTGCACAGTTAGCAAATGCAAGGCTATATCTTGCAGAAACTAGAGATAATTACTCAGGTAAATTTACATATAACTCTGTATTTGTTGTTCCAGCTAATAGCCCTTTAAAAACCCAAAGCAATGGCAGAGCGACACTCGCACAACTTCGCGGTAAGAAGATGGCGTTTACATCCCCAACATCGGGTTCGGGATTCATTTTTCCTACAAGTGAATTAGTTCGTTTCGGATTGGTGAAAAACCGTGATTCTTTGGGTAATTTCTTTGGTCAAGTAAGCTACGGTGGTAACTATAGCAAAGCTTTACAAGCTGTTTTACGAGGTCAAGCTGAAGCCGCAGCAGTATCAGAATATGCTTTATTCCCTCCGTATATAACTAATCAAGAACGCTCACAGCTACGAATTCTACACAAAATACCAGGTGTTCCAGCGCATGGTGTCGCAATTGACGACAGTGTTGCGGCGCCTATGCGTGACCGTCTTATCGCTGCAATGTTAAAACTGAATCAACCAGCAAATAATGGTTTGCTTCGTAATCTTTATAACTCTAACGAGTTAGTAAAAGTAAACCACGACAGTCACCTGGCGCCTGTTCGTGATGCACTCAGACGCGCGGGTATTGACCCTTAATTAGGTAGGTTGGGTGGAGGAACGGAACCCAACACACCACAAATTGTTTATGTTGGGTTCCGCAAAGCCTCCACCCAACCTACTAACAAATATTTTTAAGTAATGAATGAAATAGTAATTGAATGTCGCAATGTCGAAACGACGTTTTTAAAGTCGTTGCATCGTCCTATATTAAATCAAATTAATTGCCAGATTCGACGCGGTGAGTTTGTAGCTCTATTGGGATTGAACGGCGCCGGAAAATCTACACTACTGCGTTCATTTGTCGGACTCACACAAGTTTCGCGAGGAACGATTACTGTAGATGATATACAAATGGCGCCCACAACGTTGCCAAAAATTCGGCGTAATGTTGGGATGTTATTTCAAGGAGGAGGTTTAATTCGCCAACTTAGTGCAGTAGAAAATGTTCTTTGTGGCAGGTTGGGAGTTAGAAAACCTTGGCAAACTTTATTTGGGTTTCCAAAACAAGATTATCGTTTAGCGCTTCAACTACTCGACGAATTAGGATTGCATGAACATGCATATCAAAAAACTAGTTCTCTAAGTGGTGGACAACAACAGCGAGTAGCTATTGCGCGCGCTCTCATACAGTCACCCCAAGTTCTTTTAGCTGATGAACCTATTACAGGTTTAGATGTAATGGCAGCTAAACAGGTAATGGATACCTTAGCAAAATTAAATAGTGAGCATGGAATTACTATAGTTACAGTCTTACACGATTTAGGTATTGCCGCAGAATATGCCCAGCGTGCGCTTGTACTTGATGCTGGACGTATTGTTTATGATGGCGCCTGTCATAACTTACAATCTGAATTTGCTCAAATTGGCTCTTTCTCAAAATAATGAATAATCTCGCTTATATCAATAAATTAACTGGGCGTTATCCTTGGATAAGTAATTTATTAATTATCCCCGTACTTATCCTGTTAGTTTTAGTTTATGCTTGGTCACTCGAAGGTATAGGCATAAACGCAGAAGTTTTAAATAATAGCTGGTTCTACGTTACAGATTTTATTTCTCGCTTTTTTCCACCTAATCTTAATGTTCTTTCCAATGCTGTTAAAGCACTAATCCAGACAATACAAATGTCTTTATGGGGAACTACGATTGGTGCAATTATATCAGTACCAATTGCTATTGCCAGCGCTAGTAATATTGCACCTGTATGGTTGCAGTGGTTAGCTAACTTTATACAAAATGCTGTCCGTTCAGTGCCTTCAATTATTTTAGGCTTAATTTTTGTCGCTGCTACCGGACTCGGTGCCCCTGCTGGAACTTTAGCGTTAAGCATTTATACTATCGGTTACCTCGCTAAATTTTATCAACAAGCTATTGAAGCAGTCAACTCTCGTTCTATAGAATCTTTACAAGTTATTGGCGCCTCTCGCTGGCAAATAACCCAATATGGTATTGTGCCCCAAGTTTTACCTTTGGCATTGGGTTATACACTTTGGATGTTTGAATATAATATTCGTGCTGCTTCTGTTCTTGGTGTTGTTGGAGCAGGTGGTATTGGGTTTGAGTTGAAAAGCTATATCGATGGATTTGAATATAACAAAGCCACAACTTTTATGCTCGTGCTGCTAGTTGTTGTTACTATTATTGATTTTTTCAGCAGCCTCTTAAGGCGGCACCTCGACTCCATGTAGTAGTAGGGTGGGCAGTGCCCACCATCCCATTCTATCAGTATATTTTCTCATTAAAAATTAAACAAGCGTCCTTAATATAGTAATGACTGGATGGGCTTGTTTATCTGGCGTTTTAGTATTGGCGCTAAGTGGGAAATATTTATCTAGCAGTGCTGGTACATCTTTGGCTTGAATACGACTGTAACGGGTTTTGTCGGGCATTATTAAGTTGGGCCCACCCTTACAGTTTTTCATGCAACCTGTTGGTTTAATTGTAACTTCGGTGCCGAGATTGCGTTCAATTAATTCTTTTTGTAATGCCTGACAAAGTGCTTTTCCACCTTTGTTCATACAATCAGACTTCTGGCACATCAAAATAGTTGTCTGTTTTGCTGGTTTATTTTTAGGAGATTCATTTGTTTGCGGAGGACTAATGTATTCCTCTCCATTGGCACGCGCTGCCATAATTCTTTCGGCTTTAAGCTTATATTCGCCTGTTTTAGAACAAACTTTTTTTGTACCAACGATTTGTAGTCTGGTTTGAGGTGCCAATTTCCAGTCGAATGTACATCTTAAATGCTTGGCTAATTTTACATAACACTGACCTTCAGTTGTTTCCAGCATTAAACCTTTGAGCTTGTAGCCATCTTTGATTACGACTTCTATAAAACGTCCTTCCAGGTAAAACTCTGAAACTTGCTCTAGAAATATTTTGCTCATAATTTAAACCTCCTTAATTAACAAAATTTTTTACAAGTACCAACAGTGCTCTAAAGTCTGAATTAACTGATAACGCGATGCCGTAAATTGCTGAACTACACTCCACAATTGAATTGCTGCTGTGACGTTGCTTATCTCTACAGTCAGTGGCTGGTTCATTCCACATGCACAACTCATATTTAGTTCTTGCAAGCGCGTATATACCTGCCAACGGTCTGTCCAATCCACGGAAATAACTATCTTTGCCTCTGGTGTGGTTAAATTCTTCACAAAAATCCTCTTCAAAAATCCAATCAAATTACAGCAATAGTACTTACTTGAATTCACATTCGAGATGTGCCACTTGAGAAAGATAGCAAATTAGCCCTTTCTATAAGCATACTATAAGTGCAAATAATTATCAGTAATTTTTGAAAAAAATAAAAATATTTCTCAAATGCTTTGTAACATAAGCATTTTGGGGCGCCCACTCGCTTACGCAGGCGCCGACAAATAATTATCGGCGCTTTTTATGCTATGGCAATCCTAAATCACTTGTAAAATATTTCTCTTCTTTCTTTCCTTCCTTCCTTTGCGTCCTTTGCGGTTCGTTACATAAGTATCATTTTTTACAAATCAATTAGGAATGCTATATGTAGTCTTTTGGAACAAATAAACGTCTGTACGCTGATAAGTTAATTTAAAGTCACTACGGTTTTTGAGAAAGTTTACCAGGCGCCGTGCCGATTCGGTATCATTTCCCCATCCCGGATGACGAGTGTCCGTAAGTATATAGTTGTATTTAAGCGCATCCGTTAACGTTTGCTCTTTATATGCTAGGTTTATAAGCTGGCGATGGCTAAGATGAGCTGATATCGAAGCAGTGGTAAGTACGCTCGCTTTAGATTTAACCTGGGAAATTGCTTCGTTAGTTGCTTGCCAAGTGTCAAGTTTATCTAAGTATTTACCACCGAAGTAAGTAAATTTTGCTAACAATAAAAATCCAATCAATGACCATATAATTATGCCGCGTTGACTACGTACTAATCCTTTTCCTGCTGCCAACGTTGCTATTACCGCTAATATTAGGAATGGTACTGCTGGTACCGAGTATTGATGAACTAAATCTTTCTGTGGTTGATAGTCGGCAATTATATTTATCGCTATACAGGGAATTGCACCTACTAACGGTGCGGCGCCTTTTAATGAAAGTCCCCAAATTAGCGGCGATGTCAGTAATACTAAATAACCTAAATTATCTAAGGTAAGAATTTTGCCTAAAACTATTTGTGGCTTGAGAATTAAATTTTTGGCAATTTCCCATACAGAACTACCTAAATAACTATATCGTCCAACTGCTGCTGCCTGTTTTCCACTAAAAGTTGGGACTATTACACCCGATGTAATCAGAAACCAAGCTATACCCATAGTAATAGCCACGGCGCCTTCATTACGACGTTTTTCAAAAAGTAATAGCCAAATTCCCATTCCAACGATGGTAAGAGATAATACTGCTTTGCACATCAATACAATAAAGATGCTGAGACAAAAGTACCAAAACTTTTGAGCGCGCGCACACCATACTGCTGTAATTAGCATTGGTAAGGCAATAACTTCGGGGTGAAAGTCAAAAAGGTTGACGTTGAATACCTGTGGATACAGCAAGTAAACTATAGCCAACGTTGTCGCGTGTGTTTGTAACCCTGCTTGACGTGCTAAATGCCACACTGGTAAGGCACCTATTGCTAACGCCAAAGCTTGTACAGCAAATAACCAGTAAACACTAGGGTAAATTTTATAAAGTAATGCCAAGGGATACCAAATTAAAGCTGCATGGTCGCCAAGGATGTGATATCCCATGTACGTCGAAAATGGAACTTTGCCTTGGCTAATTAAATAAACGGCTTGGTCAAAAATGCCTAAATCAAACGCAGTCGATTGAAATAGGATATGACGCACGCTACTAGCTACAAACAATATTAGTGTACTGGTGCCAATAATCCAAGCCAAACTATGGTGCCTTATATTTTGACTTATATTTTTTAGATTGCTTAATAATCTTTTGTGGTCAGGTGTTTTTTGCTGGTTGACAGCCATTGTAATATTTAGGTGCTAGAACTTCAGTAAATCAGAAGATAATAACATTTGATTCGCGCTCTATACCAAGCGATTACGCTTCAATTCTCACTTATTATTTTATGTTATAATTTATACATACATGTTTAAAGTTAATTATTGAAATATAAAATAACCCCAAATAAACCCGGTTTCTAGAATTTTAAATTAAATAGATTAAAAACTTAGTAGTTTACAAAAATCAAAACTATTTAATGTAAACTGTACTGGCGTACAGAAATTTGGGTGTTAAGATGTAAAGACCAAGCGGTTACTAATTATAACTGCTCATAAAGCGGAGGAAAACACATGTCTGAGACACAAACTATGTTACGCAATTTTGGTGATGTTTATGACAACCCTGTATTGCTAGATAAGAGTGTAACGACTCCTGTTTGTGAAGGATTTAATGTTGCTTTAGCTAGTTTTCAAGCGTTATATTTACAGTATCAAAAGCATCATTTTGTAGTTGAAGGCGCCGAATTTTATTCATTACATGAGTTCTTCAATGAAAGCTACGAGCAAGTTCAAGGACATGTTCATGACATTGGTGAGCGCTTGGATGGGTTAGGTGGTGTGCCTGTAGCGAGTTTAACAAAGTTAGCAGAATTATGTTGCTTCGAGCAAGAACCAGATGGTGTATTTTCTTGCCGCCAAATGGTAGAGAATGACTTGAAGGCAGAGCAAGCAATGATTTCTTTAATTCGGCGCCAAGCTTCGCAAGCAGAAAGTTTAGGTGACCGTGGCACAAGATATCTTTACGAACAAATTCTACTTAAAACCGAAGAAAGAGCTTATCATTTAGCACACTTTTTGGCGAAAGATAGTTTAACTTTAGGATTTGTTCAAGCAAGCAACTAACAGCATTTTTTATCAAAATTTCTTGATATAATTTTAATATGAGGCAGAAAAGATATAATTATCTTTCTGCCTTTTTTGCTGAAAATTTTAAACTCTCTCTGTGAAGTCTCGTGGTCTCTCTGGTAAATATAAATACAATAACACTCTTATGGTAGGATGCCTGTGCCACAATTATGGGACGGTTGTGTGTTGCGTTCTAAGAAAAAAAGTTTGATTGAAGGGTAAAGACCTTTACAATAATCAGGATTTGTATTCTCGCACTCCAATACTATGCCTCGCCGCAACGACATAAAAAAAATATTACTCCTCGGTTCTGGACCTATCGTTATTGGGCAAGCTTGTGAGTTTGATTATTCAGGTACCCAAGCTTGTAAAGCACTACGTGAGGAAGGTTATGTAGTAGTACTGGTAAACTCCAACCCAGCTACAATAATGACTGACCCAGAAACAGCCGACCGTACTTACATTGAACCACTGACGCCACAGTTGGTCGAAAAGGTAATTGAGAAGGAACGTCCCGACGCTTTGCTACCAACGATGGGGGGACAAACTGCGTTGAATATCGCTGTGGCATTAGCGAAAAATGGGGTTTTAGATAAATATAATGTAGAACTGATAGGCGCTAAGTTGCCAGCTATCGAAAAAGCAGAAGATAGAAAGCTGTTTAACGAAGCGATGGCAAAAATTGGTGTAGATGTTTGTCCTAGTGGAACTGCTTCATCGTTGGAAGAAGCGAAAGAAATTGCACGTCGTATTGGGACTTATCCTTTAATTATTCGTCCAGCTTTTACAATGGGTGGTACAGGGGGAGGTATTAGCTATAACTCTGAAGAGTTTGCCGAAATGGCCCAAGGGGGTATTGACGCTTCTCCGGTTTCACAAATTCTCATTGACCAGTCGCTATTGGGATGGAAAGAGTACGAACTCGAAGTAATGCGCGACTTGGCAGATAATGTGGTAATTATTTGCTCGATAGAAAACCTTGACCCAATGGGTATCCATACAGGAGACTCAATAACAGTTGCCCCCGCTCAAACCCTTACGGATAAGGAATATCAAAGGTTGCGGGATATGGCAATTAAGATTATTCGTGAAATTGGTGTAGAAACGGGTGGTTCTAATATTCAGTTTGCCGTAAACCCAGTGAATGGCGAAGTTGTTGTTATTGAAATGAACCCCCGTGTTTCTCGTTCTTCTGCACTTGCTTCTAAAGCAACAGGTTTCCCCATCGCCAAAATGGCCGCAAAACTAGCGGTTGGTTATACGCTAGATGAAATTAAAAACGATATCACCAAGCAAACTCCCGCATCGTTTGAACCGACCATCGATTATGTAGTTACAAAAATTCCTCGCTTTGCGTTTGAAAAATTTCCTGGCTCAGAACCAGTATTAACTACGCAAATGAAATCTGTTGGAGAAGCGATGGCAATTGGTCGCACGTTCAACGAATCATTTCAAAAAGCGCTGCGTTCTTTAGAAACGGGACGTGCCGGTTGGGGATGTGATAGACCGGAAAAACTTCCAAGTGGAGAGCAAATACGCGCGCAACTGCGAACCCCTAACCCCGAACGAATTTTCGCTTTGCGTCATGCAATGTTACTAGGAATGAGTATCGAGGATATTTTTGAATTGACGGGTATTGACCCTTGGTTCCTCGATAAAATGCTGTCGATTCTTGACGTGGAGAAATTTCTCAAACGTACACCTTTACAGCAGTTGACAAAAGAGCATTTGTATGAGATAAAACGTCAAGGATTTAGCGATAAACAAATAGCTTTTGCAACCAAGACTCATGAAGACCAAGTGCGCGCATATCGCTCTTCACTTGGAGTCATTCCAGTTTATAAAACGGTGGACACCTGTGCTGCTGAGTTTGAAGCGTTTACTCCCTATCACTACTCAACTTACGAAGAAGAAACTGAAATAATGCCCACTGATAAACCCAAAGTTATGATTTTGGGAGGTGGTCCAAATCGTATTGGACAGGGTATTGAGTTTGATTATTGTTGTTGTCATGCTGCTTATGCTTTGAAAGAAGCAGGTTTTGAGACAATAATGGTTAACTCCAACCCAGAAACCGTTTCTACAGACTATGACACCAGCGATAGATTATATTTTGAACCGTTAACCAAAGAAGACGTTCTCAATATTATTGAAGCCGAAAATCCTGTAGGCGTCATCGTTCAGTTTGGCGGACAAACACCTTTAAAATTATCAGTTCCTTTACAGCAAGCACTTAATAACCGTGCGGGAGACGTGACATGTCACGTCTCTACAAAAATTTGGGGTACGTCTCCAGATTCTATTGATATTGCTGAAGACCGCGAACGGTTTGAACAGATTCTGAAACGACTCGATATTGCTCAACCTCCAAATGGTCTTGCTCGTACTTACGAAGATGCTTTGGTTGTTGCTAAACGCATTGGTTATCCTGTTGTGGTTCGTCCTAGTTATGTTCTTGGTGGACGTGCGATGGAAATTGTCTATTCTGACTCAGAACTTGAGCGTTATATGACTTTTGCCGTTCAAGTTGAACCTGACCACCCAATTTTAATTGATAAATTCTTAGAAAATGCCATCGAAGTCGATGTTGATGCCATTGCCGACCATACCGGACGTGTTGTGATTGGCGGTATTATGGAACACATTGAGCAAGCAGGTATTCACTCTGGTGACTCAGCTTGTGCATTGCCATCGATTTCGTTACCTCCTGCTGTACTAGATAAAATTCGTACCTGGACAGTAGAACTTGCTAGAGCGCTTTCTGTTATTGGGTTAATGAATATTCAGTTTGCTGTCGTCGGCGCCCAAGGTTATTCACCGAGCGTGTATATTTTAGAAGCAAACCCACGCGCTTCGCGAACTGTACCATTTGTTTCAAAAGCAACAGGTGTACAGTTAGCAAAATTAGCTTCATTAATAATGTCAGGCAAAACCTTAGAAGAGTTAGGTTTTACCAAAGAAATCATTCCTTCTCATATTGCCGTCAAAGAAGCAGTATTACCGTTTAATAAATTCCCAGGTACTGATACTATACTGGGTCCAGAAATGCGCTCAACTGGCGAAGTCATGGGCATTGACATCGACTTCGGACGTGCCTATGCAAAAGCAGAACTTGGCGCCGGCGAACAACTACCCCTATCAGGAACAGTCTTCGTCTCAATGAACGACCGTGATAAAACACCAGTAGTGCCCATTGTCAAGGAATTTATGGATTTGGGTTTTCAGGTCATTGCTACCGACGGCACCCGAAAAATCTTAAAGGAAAACGGCTTAAACGTTGAACTAATCTTAAAGCTTCATGAAGGGCGCCCTCATGTACTAGATGCCATCAAAAACTGTAAAATCCAAATCATTATTAACACCCCTTCCGGAGGAGAAGCACAATCTGATGGCCGACTTATCCGTCGCACCGCACTAACCTACAAAATACCCATCATCACCACCCTCGCAGGCGCCAAAGCCACTGCTGCCGCTATTCGCTCGTTACAAACCACCGACCTCGATGTCCGAGTCATTCAAGAATACAGCGTTAATAGTGCTGAGTAAAAAGTGCTGAGTGCTGAGTAAAGTTAGGAGTTAGGAGTTAAGAATATAAAACTCAGCACTCAGCACTCAACACTCATAACTGAGTTTTATATTCTTAATTATGAGAATTCGTTACATCTCTTTATGATTCCCATTAATTTTTTATGAACCAGCATAAGTGAATGATTTGATATTTCTGGTATAATTTTTTCCTGAGTGTAAGCTGAAAGCCTAAAAATATCTCAAAAATGACTAGCCAAACCTTTTTAATAAATGTTACAATCATTAATACAAAAGCTTAAAAAATAAACTTGTTGAGTTCGTTACTTTTAATCTAACTTTAGATGATTGCGACTAAACCCCAAAATAAAGTACCTTAACTCAAATTAATAACTATAAAAGTTCTGAAAAACTAGCCGCTCTATACCGAAGCGGTATTTATACTTAGATTTCCTTTTTTAAGTATCCAACCGAATTTGGAACTGCTTAATACAGGGTTTCTATCGGTTCACACAATCCCTGCCCACTATTAAATCAATTTACAAGAGTAGCGCCATGAAGACCGCTCAGACAGCCACAGACCTCGTGCGGACTTACCTGCGTGAGATTGGCAAAGTGCCACTCTTAACACACGAGGAAGAAATTTATTATGGAAAACAAGTCAAGCGTGTAACTGGCTTGTACGAAGTTAGAGAATCTCTTACCGCTCAGTTGGGTCATGAACCAACGCTTGATGAGTGGGCAAAAGCCAGTGACCTTGATATTAGAGATTTAAATTCTGCCATCGCAGAAGGTGAGTACGCCAAGCGTAAGATGGTAGAAGCTAATTTGCGGCTTGTGGTGTCGGTTGCAAAAAAATACATTAAGCGGAATGTTGACCTACTTGATTTGATTCAAGAAGGTAGTATTGGGATGCAGCGTGGTGTCGAAAAATTTGACCCTACCAAGGGATATCGTTTTTCTACTTATGCCTATTGGTGGATACGGCAAGCTATTACTCGTGCTATAGCTGAGAAAGGTAGAACTATACGCTTACCAATCCATATTACAGAAAAATTGAATAAAATCAAAAAAGCACAGCGTTCTTTATCTCAACAGTTGGGACGGGCGCCTAGTGTCGGAGAATTAGCCGAAGAGCTTGACTTAACTCCAAGGCAAGTGCGCGAATATTTAGAAAAAGCTCGCTTACCGCTTTCGCTTGACTTACGTCTTGGTGATAACCATGACACCGAGCTTGGAGAAATGTTAGAAGATACAAACGCAACACCAGAAGAGTTTGTGGTTCAATCTTCACTATCAACTGACTTAGAGCGGTTAATGTCAAGTTTGACGACTCAGCAACGCGAAGTTATATCGTTAAGATATGGTTTGGCTGATGGGCAATCGATGACTTTGGCGCGAATTGGTGAAATGCTAAATATCAGTCGCGAAAGAGTCAGACAAATTGAACGTGAAGCTTTGACGAAGCTTCGCAAGTCAAAAATAAGTATTAATGAATATTTAGCAAGTTAAGTAATTAGTGCTGAGTGTTAAACTCTTACTATACTCAGCACGAGCTGACTTTACACTCAGCCCTAATTAGAGATAGCACACAAGACTTTGTACGGTTACACCGACTGCCAACGCGCAATTATCTTGTTACATTAGTTAGCAACAGTAAAAAACAGTTAGCTGGAGTTAAGGGCATTGTAACTGCATTAAGTATAGAATTGCATCAACCAACGCTAGCTGTAAAAGTCTAGGAGGCAAAAAGTGAGTAACCAACCTAATCGAGTTTCCGAATTCTTTGATAGCGAGTCCGAAGGTGTAAACTTGCTGTGGCAGTATGTTAAGTCGTTAAGTCCTGAAACATTGTCTCAGTTATCTAAACCTTCTTCACCCGAAGTCTTTCAAGTGATGGAGCGTAATATTATCGGTTTGCTTGGTAATTTACCTTCAGAGCATTTTGGCGTAACTATTACTACTAATAGAGAAAATCTTGGTCGGTTGTTAGCGTCAGCGATGATGAGTGGTTATTTTTTACGCAATGCCGAACAGCGCATGAACTTTGAAGTCGCTTTACAGGGAACTGATACAGAAGAATCTGAGTAAAAGTTTGAGTATTTTGCACCATTAATATAATTTAATAGTATGTACGCGAGTTAGAAACCTGGTTTTTCCAAGAAACCAGTTTTCTTATAAATTTAAATATCTACCATGAACCAACAAGCTTCATCTCCACCACATAAAATTATTGGTGTTGCTGTTATTGAGAATAATTCTGGTCAAATTTTAATTGACCGTCGGCGCCCAGAAGGTGTGATGGGGGGGTTATGGGAGTTTCCTGGTGGTAAAATGGAACCGGGTGAAACGGTGACTGAATGTATTCAAAGAGAAATTAAAGAAGAATTAGGGATAAATATTGAAGTTGGTGAGTTATTAATAATAATTGAACATACGTATACTCACTTAAAAGTAACTCTTCATGTGCATATGAGTAAACATGTGAGCGGAGTTCCCCAACCAATTGAATGTGACGAAGTGCGATGGGTACATTTAGATGAACTATCTCAATTTGAATTTCCTGAAGCTAATACTCAAATTATTTCAGCTTTGAAGCAATATAAGGCGCCTACGAATATTTTCTAATGAACGAAATTACGAAGTAATACTGAAGTTATTTTGAGTTAATGTAAATTATTTTGGATAGACAGGCAGTATTAAATGGAACCATGCTCCACCAATAGGAGATTCATCAACCCAAATTTGACCGTAATGCGCGCGGATAATGCGTTGGCATAAACATAAACCAATGCCATATCCATCTATATCTTCGTCACGCTCTAAGCGAAAACGATTTTCAAAAATGCGCTCGCGGTTTTCTTCGGGGATACCTCGACCTGAGTCACCGATGCTAAACTGCACTTTTTGGGTAGTACGATGAAGTCCAGAAATCATTAACTTGCCGTTTTCGGGAGTGTATTTTATGGCGTTATCAAGAAGATTAATCAAAACTTGGCGAATGCGGTCAGGGTCAGCGTAAATAGCAGGCAAATCTTTAGGAATGTCTTTTTGGACTACCAGTGATTTCTTGGTAATACGGTCACGCAATTCATCAAAAACTTCTTGAAATAATTTCGCAAGTTCCATCCTTTGAGGCTGAATGCGAAAATCGCTATTATTACCCCGACCAACCTGCAATAAGTCGGTAATCATGCGGTCGATAGTTTTAACCTGAGTTCGTGCCTGTTTGAATAAATTTGCCGTTAAACTCGGTTTTAAACGCTCGAAGGCGCCGCGTTCGACGTTGTAGTTCGATTGTAAAGTCTCAATAGCAATAGAAGCTGCTGTTAAAGGGTTACGAAGGTCATGCGCGAGCATCCCAATAACCCGGTCTTTGAACATAAGCTGCTCAGTAAGTTTCTCTTTTTCCTGTTTGAGACGAAAAATCTCATCAGAAAGCTGAATTAACTCTGTTGATAAAGCCAATGAACGAATTGAGGATTTTGAGGATGTAGAATGACCATTTTCGACTTCTTGCTGCAGATCCAACTCGTTCGAGCTACTGTAATTGTTTACAGAAGCTAACCAACGAGGCCACCAAGTTTTTAATTCGTGAATAATGTTACTGCCAGCAAGAGTCTGGTTTGGTTCCGGGTGAACTTTAACCAGCGCTGGTGTCGCAACCAGTTTGTAATGTTCTGCCAAATATGGTTTTTGTCCGACATCAACAACCTGTAGTTCAAACTTATATTCAGCCTGTAGTTTGTCTAGATATGACTTTACCAACTGAACTTCTTGTTGAGACTTTGGACGGTCATCAACAAAAAGGAACAGTTGGAGTGGAACCTCTGAATAAACCGGCTGGTTCGCTTCTGCTTGCATGTAATCGAGTTTTAGCACTGGTAACAAACCGACGACGCAATTGTGAAAGTCAGTTAACCAGCGGTGAATATCCCGTTGGACTGTACTTTGATGCAATGAACAGACAGTTGTCGCTCTTTCTGCTGCTTGCTGTTTACAAATTTAATATCTATTTTAGATTTTTCATACTACTATCCAATCACAAATTTTAGATGAGATATATTTTTTTGAGTATATTGGCGCCTTTATGGCTGCAAACTATGTCATTCTCGGCGCTTGCGGAAGAACATAAACCACAATCAAAGATGATTCAAGCATATCAGTCAAGCACTATAGATACTTTTTATACAGCGACAAGTAAGCTAGTGCAGGATCAAATCAACTTAATTGCACGTATTGAAAACGCACTTTTAGTTAAAGACCCGAACCGAGTCCGTGCGGTACGTGGACAAATAATTGTGCAAGCCTCATCTATTGAAGGTTTTGTCAAACGACAAGACCATAACTATAAAAACATGTGCGGTTCCTCGCTAAACACCAAAGAAGCAAGAATTTTATGTCCACTTTACGCATCAAGCCAAGATTTATTAAAACTTTCGCCTTTACTCGACCGTATTTTATCGCGACGAGGTGAGTCAGCTATGGTTCGCTCACTACCGTTAGTAAGTGGAGAACGTCAATCTGACCCAGTAATGCCAATGTCACCTATTTCACGTCCAGATTTGGGTCGAATCGCAACTCCTCACGCAACGCAAGAACCGAATTTATTCAATTTGGCACCACAACTGGTTATCGGTAGTTCCACGAAGAAAATACTCGCAAATTATACACAACCAATACAAGGCGCCATTAAGATTCCCCAAGAAGCAACACAAGTGTTGGAAGCAGCACAAAAACACATCGAACAAGCACAATTAGAGTTTGGACAAGAAGCGAAATTTCATAATCCGAAACAGACGGCAATTGCACTCGACCGTTTTGCTTATGACCTTGACCCGCAAGAAAGACAAACCTACTCTAAGTTTCTGGCATTACCTCAAACAGGTATTTTTCGCGTCCTACCACATACAGTTTACCACCGTCCGTTAAACACGCTTCAAAATCGATTATCAAAAACTGTCATAGAACGATATCCTTTCCCATCTTTAGGAGAAAAAGACGGTTTTACTCCGAATTTCCCACTTTCTCTAGTTGGAGATAATTTTCATGTCTTAGCAAGTGGAGTTGATTACAGCTTAATGGCAAATTTAGGAAATATACCTATTGAAAAACTAGACGTGACTCTCAAAAATGTAACTCCACTTGCCAAAGCTTTTCTTACTTATCAACCACCCAGGCAGTTAAATTTATTACAGCAGGAACGGCGCCGATTAGCCACTAATAAACAAAATAATTCAGGTTTACTATCGAGCGTTCCAGCACAATTAAACAATACCTATTTAGTGCGCTCGTTTCAATTTCAACTACCATCAGCTATAGTTAGTGGTCAAAAACTCACCCCACAAGAACGTTTAAGCATTGACGAATTACTCAAAATCTCTAGTAGCGACACAATTGTAGCGTTTCGTCCAGTTCGACAACGTTCTGATGGTAGTTATACTGTACTCTGGCGCGTCTTAAATAAATTCACAGCACCACAAATCGAAGATTTAGAAGCGTATTTGAAATATTAAGAAACCGGGTTTACACGCAAAATTGTCATTTTACAAAATATCTTGATGAAGAAACCCTGTTTCTGGCAATTGTAATGCGTTAGTGTAGGAAGGGGAATTACACTTATTATTTTGGTCTGTGCTTTACTGTAAACGTTTGGTTGTGTTATTGAGTTCGGCAGTTATATTAAGTTCTTTAACTGCGTGTGCAAATAGTCCTACTGCTAAAAACCTAGAAAAGTCTTTAGCTGCAGATTCGCGATTGCAAAACAATAGTAATATTTTTGGCACCAACCAAACACCAAGAGCAACACCACAACAGCAACCAACAGTTCAGCTACCAGAAGATTTTCCTGCGGATATTCCAATATATCCAAATGCCCAACTACAATCCGTTACACCAGGCACCGAGGGTCAATCTGTGGCACAATGGCAAAGTATTGACCCAAGTAATTTCATCACAAGCTTTTACCGTAGTCAATTTGGCACGAATAATTGGCAAATAGTCCAGCAACCCAACGACGATACAGGAACATTTGAAGCTCGACGCAATAATCTATTAGTAAGAGTTACAATTCAGCCAAAGTCAGTTACAAGCGCAACACCAAATCAATCTCAAACATTAACAGAGTTACGGATTGATTATTCTCCCAACGGTACAGCTTTTGCATCTCCTATTCCATCAACAGATACAACCGCAACTCCCAACCCAACTACTACACCAAATACTGAAGTCGCTACTAATACTCCTCAACCAGGAAGTCCAGATTTTATTGGCCCAGTCTTACCAAATAGTAACACGGCGCCTGCACCAAGAACTACACCAACAACAACACCCGCTACTACACAAACAGCGCAACAGTTCAGCGATATAAACAAAGCTCCCCAACAATTACAGCGTTATATACAAGACTTAGGAACACTGGGAGTTTTAACAACTTCCACAAACCAAGCAAAAGTAAATACCAACACTAATTTGTTTGAACCGAGTAAAGCTATTACTCGACGTGAATACGCACGCTGGTTAATTGCTGCCAACAATGCCATGTATGCTAGTAACCCAGCAAAACAAATTCGTACAGTTTCAGAAACCGCACAACCCGCATTTACTGACGTACCCAAAACCAATCCTGATTTTGCCTATATTCAAGGACTCGCAGAAGCAGGTATAATACCCAGTACATTATCGGGTGATTCTACAGAAGTATTATTTCGACCAGATGCACCATTAACACGCGAACAATTACTTCTATGGAAACTACCACTAGATACACGTTCCGCATTACCAACAGCAAACTTAGAAGCTGTCAAACAAACATGGGGTTTCCAAGACGCAGGTAAAATAGACTCTAGAGCATTGCGAGCAGTACTAGCTGACTATCAAAATGGTGAACAATCAAATATCAGACGTGTATTTGGATTTACCACACTCTTTCAACCCAAACGAACTGTAACACGTGCCGAAGCAGCCGCAGCCTTATGGTATTTTGGCACACAAGGTGACGGTATCTCAGCAGCAGACATCCTCAAAGGCAAAACCTAACAAATTTGTTATATTTACTTATGCCTCAAACCAAACCTTATCAACCACTACTACTACGACTTCTACACAGTATAAACGCCATACTAATAATCGGCGCCCTAATTACCGGGTTTTTGGTATACGATAGCTGGGATGGTAGGTTTGGAAGCTTAGGAATAACAAAAACGAACCGCGAGTTAATAGATATTCACGGTACATTTGGATTTTTTATCTCATTTGTAGCGCTGCCAATATTTTTGATTTATTGTTGGAACGCAGGAAGACAACGTTTAATTCAAGCTTCCACACTCAAGCAGTTAGGTAACGTCGGAACACCAGCATGGTGGTACGCACTGCAACGAGTAACTAATACTTTAGTATTGTTAGCAGCATTATTGTCAGTCATATCAGGTAAATTTCAAGACGAAAACTGGCTACCGCAAGGTGAATTAAATCACATCGCTTATTATATTCATTTAATCGCTTGGGTCGTAATAGTAATAGCGCTGTTAATGCATTTATTGATGAGTGCCAAAGTTGGAGGTTTCCCCCTATTAGTCTCAATGCTCGACACAACATATCGTCCAGATGATAGTCCGCGTTTATGGCGCCAAAAAATTGTCAATTGGTTTCAGAAAAAATGACACATGCAAACTGTCTATGGCTAGGTATTGGTTGTCAAAGTGGAACGGAGTGTGAATTTATCGCAGCAGCAATAAAACATGTGTTCCAACAAAATAATCTACTTGAAGGCGCCATTAAAGGAGTTGCCACTATAAATAGTAAAGCAAACGAAACCGGTTTAATCGAATATTGCTCTGTGCGTAATTTACCCTTAGTCTTTTTTACTACCGAACAGCTACAAAATATAAACGTACCAAATCCATCAAAAATTGTTGCCAGTAAAGTTAAAACACCAAGCATAGCTGAAGCTGCCGCCATGATTGCCGCATCAGTTGATACATTATATGTACCTAAACAAATTATTCGTTCAGTCCAAAATTTAAAAGGCGCCGTTACATTAGCAGTAGCTTACTCAACTACTCTTAAAACATAGCTAATAATACTTGAAACGATAGACAGTACAATTGAACCTAAAAAAGCGGGTATAAAGCCGTTAATAGTAAAATAATTAGCAGGAGTTAGCGCACTTGCTAACCAAAGGGCTAAAGCATTTAAAACAAATGTAAATAAGCCAAAAGTTATTAAAGTAACTGGAAACGCGAGAATACCTAAAATTGGACGGATAAAAGCATTTACTAAACCAACAACAACGGTTGCAACAAGAGCAGCAGCAAAATTTTCAACAATAAAACTATTCGCAATAAAATTATTGACAATATGAGCAGTGATAATTAGCGCAACGGCAGTACCAAGCCAAGTTAATAAAAAGTGCTTCATATTTTTTTCTAGATAAAATTACCAGAATATCTAATTTTTTCTCATAATCTCATCATTTAGGGTTTGAGAACAATGATGAACGATTAAGAAAGGGTAAAATAACCTCGTCATTGTCATGCTGAACGTAGTGAAGCATCTAGTATATATAGTCGTACTTTAGATTCTTCGCTGCGCTCAGAATGACAGTTAAGGCAACTAATGACAGTTGGTATCAAAAGTATATTAAGATTGAGAGCGGTTGGTACGGCGCCGAGTTAACACTTCCCAGGTTTCACCACCAGCGACACCATCAGCTTCCATACCAAAGCGTTTTTGTAATGCTCTGACTGCTGCTTCGGTATCGGCGCCAAAATCGCCATCAGGGTTATTTTTAAGATATCCTAGTCGCTGTAATCTTGTTTGTAAGTCGTAAACTTCTTCACCACGCATTCCTAAACGCAAAATAGGAAATCCGGCTGCTGTATATTGAATACCAGACTTTTGTAAATTTGAGTCGGTTTGACGAGTGCGGTATGTTGAGCTATTACTTGTTGTGCTGCGGGCAGTACGATTATTTGTATTTCTTGTTGATGTTGTAGTAGTCGCATTGCGTCCACGATTAGCTGTACTCGTATTATTGGTATTATTTCTATTTCTATTTGTATTAGTACGAGTTGATGTTGTATTAGTCGTATTGCGTCCCCGGTTGTTTGTACTGTTATTAGTACTATTTACATTGGTCGTGCGGGTGGTTTGTCGCGAACTATTATTATTGCTGTTGCGAGTTGTAGATGTGGTTCGTACCGTTTCTTCCTGTCCGTTGCCTGTATTTATTCTTGTTGTTGTAGTGGTTCTAGATTCTTGGTTGGATATTACTACTGGTTTGGGTAAATTAGCAGCGGTTTGATTTGGTTTGGGAAAATTACTGTTTGTTGTGGTTGCTGGTGAGGATGTTTCGTCTGAGTTGGCAGCGACTGTTTGCCCACCTGGGAATAGTTGTTGCCAAGTTGCTGTGTCTACTACACCATCTGGCGCCAAACCTACTGATTGTTTAAACTGGGATACTGCTGCTGCTGTTGTTTGACCGTATGTTCCATCGACGGTGCCGTTATAATAGCCCATAATTTTTAAAGCAGCTTGTAGTTCACTTACTGTATCTCCTTGACTACCAACTTTGAGAGTTGGACGGTTTATGGTGCCTACGGTGATAACTTGAGCTATTTGCTGTTCTACTGTAACAGAGGCTACAGATGGAGTGCTAAATAATAAGGGTACTCCGGAACATAATAGCAAGCCTAAAAGGTTTTTCCGGTTGAATAAGTTAAATAGGATGACCGATACCAGGTGAGTGATTATACTTGTTTTGTTTCTAGCTGACATTGGAATTTGCCCCCGGTGTCTCTATACTAATAGTACAATTATTTAGTAGAGACGTGATTAATCCCTGCGGGAAATCCTTCGGTTTACACGTCTCTACAAATTATTTAAAGCA
The DNA here is from genome assembly GCF_000331305.1 of Calothrix sp. PCC 7103. Lineage (GTDB taxonomy): Bacteria > Cyanobacteriota > Cyanobacteriia > Cyanobacteriales > Nostocaceae > Dulcicalothrix. The sequence continues at coordinate 6,942,601 of NZ_KB217478.1, forward strand.
TTGTCAATCGCTTCTTTTTGACCTACTAGTGATACATAAGGTTCCCGTAAATAATTACACGCTGCTGCCATAGCGCTTTCGGATGTGACTGCTGTAATTAAGTTGTGAAAGTTGCTGTCAAACTCAACACCAAGTCCCAATATTTCATACCAACCGTATATTTGAGCAAGTTGAGCGTTTGTTTGTTTACCAAGTGCATACTGTCCCAAAATTTTATTTTTCGCAGCTTGAAGTGCTGTTTCTTCTAGTGGTTGGGTTGTGAGTAAATATACTTCGCGTTGCAGTTCGGTCAGTGCTATTTTGGTATTTTCTGGCGCCGTTCCCATGTAGACTACAAATGCTGCGGTAAATAACCGAGTTGGGTATAGTGCTGATACTTCGTAAGCTAAACCGCGTTTTTCGCGTAATTCAACAAATAATCGACTCGATAGTCCGTTACCTAAGTATGACGATAATAGTTTTAGCGCTGCATAATCTGATGAATGTACTGATGGCGCCAAATAACCCAGCATTAAAATAGATTGCTGCGTGTTTTGGTGTTTAAGCACTTGTTGTGGAGCAAGCTTGACTTCGGGTAATTTTGTCGGAATTATTTGAAGAGTATCGTTCTTCCAGTCACCAAAAATTTCTTCAATTAGTGCAACTGCGTTGTCTAAAGTAATACGTCCAGCAATACTAATAACTATATTATCTGGACGAAAATAAGTTTTGTGAAACTCAACTAAATCAGCACGAGTTAAACTACTCATTGTCGCTTCATCGCCTAATGCTGACATTGCATATGGATGTTTTTGATACATCGCTATACGTAACTGCTCGAATGCAATGCTAAAAGGTTGCTCCTTTTGTGAGCGAATATCTTGAAGTGCTAGTCTTCGCTCTAGTTCAACTTCGAGTTCTGGAAAAGTTGGAAATCGTAATATTCTTCCTGCTAGCGCTAATATTTCGGCAAAATCTGCCGTTACTGTTTTTAGCGATACTAAAAAATAATCGGTTGTACTATCTGCACTCAAAGATGCTCCTACAGATTCGACTGCTTCAGCAATTTCCATGCTCGAAAGTCCATCACATCCTTTCGTCATTACTGCTGATAATAAATGCGACAAACCCGCTTTTTCTGGTTGCTCACAAAAACTTCCTGCACGAATAAACACACGTGCAGCGATAATATCGGCTACTGGATTTTCTGTAACTAAAACTACAATACCATTACTTAATACTGTACGATGGACATGAGATTTTTGTGGCGAAATTGTCATTTGATTAAATCGTTGATGGTTTAAGCGTAGTTACCGCGTATTGATTGGGCGAAAGATATAAGAGCGCTAATTTTTGTAGTTCTTGAGTGTTAAATGATAAAATTTGGTCAGGATAAGTTATTGCTAACTCGACATCAGTAATTGTGTTGTAATAACCGTAAAGTCCTGCGAGTTGATTTGGTGTTTCGGTTGAAAAGGCAAAATCGTTACATAGTAATCTTTGAGCGCGTCTCAATTCTTGTTCACTAATACCATTTGTAATGATATCTTGCAAATGCATTTTAATTGCGGTTTCGACTCGTTCTAAAAATTCTGGCTCTAAAACTGCACTAATTGTAAATAAACTTGATTCTTTTTGCAGCGAAAAATTGCAACATATATAACGAACTAATTGCTGTTCTTCACGTAAATCTCTTACTAACCGTGATGTTCTACCAGATGCTAACAAGACTGATAATAAGTCTAATCCACATGCTGTTGTTAGGTCATATACTCCTGGCCCAATCCATGCCATCATTAGACGTGCATTTTCTAAACGTGGTAAGTTAATTTCTTGGCGCCTAATTCCTGCTATAAATGGTTCAACAAGTGTTTCTCTTTGAGTTAAATTAAAATTATTATCATTAGCAGATAGAGGCTGAAAACTGTCTGATTTAAAAGTGTTTTTAACTAATTCTAAAGCAAGTGCAACAGGAATTCCACCGACGATTACCACGGTCATGTTTTCTGGTCGATAATAAGTGCGGTGAAACGAGCGTATATCAGAGCTAGAATGCTGCTCAATATCGGTTTCGTTACCTAAAATAGAACGTCCGTAGGGGTGTTGTTGGTAAATACTCTGGACTAAATGCTGATACCCTACCCAATCTGGGTCATCATTATAAGACCGAATCTCTTCTAATACAACATCACGTTCTCGCTCTAGTTCGTCGTCGGGAATTGCCGCATTTAACAGCATTTCTGCTAGCTGTGGAAAAGAGGAGTGTAAATATGAGTTGGTAGAGGTAATCGAATAATGTGCGTAGTCGTAACTTGTCGCTGCATTACTGACACCACCTTGGTTTTCTATATTATAGTCAAATACTCCAGCAGGTAATTTTGCTGTACCTTTGAATATCATATGCTCTAGAAAATGTGCCATTCCGAACCCGGAAGTTGGTTCTGATATACTACCTGCACTAACCCAAACATCTGCCACAACTACGGGTGTCGTGGGTATTTCTTGATGTATCAAAGTTAAGCCGCTGTCCAGTTTGAATATTGAGGCTGGAAACACTGTATTTATTGATGGTTGTAATATTTTTTGTAATTGTAATCACAATTTCTTACAATTCTACTGATTGTAGCTCTGAATGTGGCACCATTTAGATTCAATTTATACAAATTTATTTGAAAAAGCAAAAGGTATTATTTGTGATATAATAACCATCCTATAAACCAGGTTTCTAATTTTATATTTCGCGAAAAAACTTAATCTCTTAAAGAAACCCGGTTTCTTAAAAAAGTCAAAGCTCCTGTGTCGAAAAGACTTCAGGAGCCGATTATTTTGTCATACCGCGACGCCGTTTTACCTAAGTTTATGACCTGGTTATACCAGGTGGGAGCCTTGTGTTTCGTTTAAAGTTTCCGAGTACAAGCTCGGTCTACTGCCACGAACAATAATTGGTTCCCTAATTCTTAAAGACATAGATCAAAAAACTTGATGGCAGTCACCAACGTTGCAGTACAACAACCCCATTATAGCCTCCAAAAATACAGTTGTGCATCCGAACCAGATTTTTCTTCATTTCTTTGTGTTTCAGTTTTGATTTGGATACCAAATTGCTTCGATAGTACGCGCAGCGAATATGGCGCCATCTCGACTGGGGTTGTCTAATAATATAGTCACGTGTCCGAGTTTGCGGCCCGGTCGAGATTCGGTTTTTCCGTACCAATGAAGGTGGGCATTTTCTATACGCGACAAAATCTCGCGCTTTTCAAAGTAATCAGACAACGAATTTTCGTAACCGAGCAAGTTTACCATAACAGCGCCGGGACTAATTAGCGCTGTACTGCCTAACGGGAGTCCGCATACTGCCCGTAAATGTTGCTCAAATTGTGAAGTTTGACATGCATCGATTGAGAAATGTCCCGAATTATGGGTACGTGGCGCCACTTCATTGATTAAAACATTGTCATCTACCGTCAGGAATAGTTCAATGCCAAAAACTCCAACTGCATCAAGACTGTTGAGGAGAGTTTTAGCAACATCATTAATTTTGGCGGTAACTTCAGGAGAAATATCGGCTGGTACGATTGCACGCCGACAAACTTGTTGCTCCTGTTGAGTTTCTACCACTGGATAGATGACAACTTCGCCATCGATTGAGCGAGCCGCGATAACAGCAAGTTCATATTTGAAGGGCACAAACTCTTCAAGTAGAAACTCGGTGTTACTAGTTTTGAACCGTCCATTCTCAAGTTGGTTGATTACTGATTTAAAATCATTGCCATTCTTAATGATGTATGTGCCTTGACCATCGTAGCCATGACGACGAGCTTTTAAAACCACAGGAAAATTAAAATTAAAAACGGCGCTGTTGGTAGTATTAGTGACATCGAAGGCGGTAAATGATGGTACTGGTAAACCAATATCGCGTAAATAGCACCGTTGATGATACTTATCCAAAAGAGGAGCAAGCGCTTCTAGCTTCGGACGAAAACAAACGCCACGTTCGGCTAAAGTTGATAGCGCCTCTAAGTCAACGAATTCGTTTTCAAAAGTAATGACATCACTGTTTTTAGCCAGTTGTACGGTAGCAACTGCATCATCAATGCGCGCTTGTACAAAATTAACAGGCTCTTTTACAGGAGTCTCGGTAATAGCAAACAGTTTTTGCTGCGGTTCATCGATTAAATACTGCTCTGATTTGTTTTTATAAAAACCATTGCTGTACAAGAGCGCAACAGCTGGGTCTTTTGCACTCGGAGTTTGTACAACTAGTTCTAAACCAAGCTTGCTTGCTGCCCCTCCCATCATCCAAGCGAGCTGTCCACCACCAATTACACCTATACGTTTCATCTGCACCCTAGCGAATCACGAGTTTTAATACCTGTCTCTTTATTTACTCCACGAGCGATGTTACACAGTTCTTTAACCTGTGCTACATCCAATATTGCATCAGTAAAATCAGCACCATTTATATTCACGTTTTTGAACGTGGCACGGAGCAGCAACGCTTCTTGCAATATTGCATCACTTAAGTCTGCCCCTGTTAAGTCTACCTGATCTACTAGTGCATTTGATAGATTAGCTCCGTGCAAATTGGCTAGCGTCATCACCGAAGCACTCATTACTGCCCCACGTAAATCAGCATTACTAAAATTTGCTAACTCCATATTGGCGTTAGAAAACTCACATGCTTGTAATTCTTGCCCAGAAAAATCACTTCTCGACAATTCCGCGTTGCTAAATGACATCGGGTGCGTCCAATCGGCCATAGCACTGCTCGGCGCAAATACTACACAAACTACAATAATGACCAAAATAACCACCGCTGTTTTGTAAGCGTTTGAGAGGCGCCACATATTAAGTAATACCAAGAGTTGATTTCCGCTATTTTTAGCTTACCGCGAATTGTGTCACTACCCCACTTTCCCGAACCCATATGCATATTGACACTCAATCATTTAATTTCATAATAAATAACCTTTTAGTGTCTTTAATTATCTTTTTATTATTAGTATTAATGCTTTGCGGAAGAGCGAAATATTCAATAACAAATTAATACCCTTTTAAGGTTTACTTAACAAGTTTATATTTGGAGAAATGAACGTGTACTTTTGTAATTATTACAAAATATTTACATAGTAATTCAAAGGTAAAGTTTATTTTCATTTTGGTGCCTTACCTCTTTGAAGCTGGTATGGTTGAAAAGTAACGAAAAACAATATTCTGCGTAATATAAGTTGACGAATTACTTAAAGTTACTCAAAAATTTATAATCACTCACAAGCACAAATCTAAACAATATGTTAAGTCTAACTTCCCGTCCCAGCGTCAAAATACAGCATTTCCATGATGAATGGCTCGAAGATTGGTGCCAAGAAAATGGCTGGACTGATTTGTTCTGTGAACGTAAAAATAACTATTGGGCGTTTCCTCCAGGTGCAGTAATGCCTGAACCAATTCCTGGAAAAGTTTTAAGAAATATTAAGTCAAAAAATGGAATGACCCAGAGCGAAAAATTGTGGTCATTATCCGCGATAATTGGTACATGTGTAGCAGTAATTTCTACCTATTTACTCAAATGTCCAATGCCAATGATTCTAGCTTTCGCGTTTGATGCCGTTACTGCCGCACGTTTAGAAGTTGAAGATATTTAGCAAAGGATTATGAACGGATGTAACGGATGGTTTTGCATCCGTTACATCCGCTCTCATCCGTTGCCGAAGATTAAAACAACTGTTGCGAAAAGTGTAACCGCCTAGTGTACGCATGGTTTAGATGTCATAGTCAAACATGAAGACAGTGGACATAAGGGTGGTAGGATGCAGGAAAAATCGAGCCAACGTTGCAATAAGTTTTTACAAAGACGTTACGGCGTGCGTTTGGGAAGACGTTACGCATTAGCGGCAGCAGGTGTAGTATTGATGGGAATGATTGGATGCTCACCTTTAACTAGTGAGTCGAGTGCAGTTGCCGCGCGTCCTAACACAGAATCTCCGATGTCAAAAATAGTAATTCCCGATACCAAGCTTGTTAATAGTAATACTAAGTTTGGTTTTAAGTTGTTTTCAGAAGTTCTCAAAAAGGATGAAGGCGCCAACGTTTTTGTTTCGCCTTCGAGTGTAGCTTTTGCTTTGGCTATGACTTATAACGGTGCTGAAGGAACAACTCAGCAAGCGATGGCAAGAGCCTTAGAATATTCTGGGTTGAGCTTGCAGCAAATAAATTCATCGAATGCAGCATTAAAAACGCTCCTAGAAAATCCTGATCCAAAAGTACAGCTAACTATTGCTAATTCGCTGTGGGCTAACAGTAATGCGTCGTTAAATCCAAGTTTTATGCAACGAAACCGCGATTTTTATGCTTCGCGCGTTACAAACCTAGATTTTACTGACAGTGGCGCGGCAAATACGATTAATAACTGGGTCAAAGATTCGACGCGCGGTAAAATTGATAAAATTGTTGAGCAAATCAGTCCAGACCAAGTAATGTTCTTAATTAACGCCATTTACTTTAAAGGCGCCTGGACTAAACCATTTGATAAAAGCCAAACCAAAGAACAAGCTTTCACAAAAGCATCGGGTCAAGTTCTTCAAATTCCGATGATGGCGCAACGAGGGAACTATAAGTATTTAGAAAATGATAATTTTCAAGCAATAAGCTTACCTTATGGTAAAGACGGTAAGATCAGCTTTTACGTATTTTTGCCGAAAGAGAATTCGGGTGATTTGAATTCGGGTAATTTGAAAGAGTTTTACAAAAGTTTAAATTCTGAGAACTGGGAAAAATGGATGCCACAGTTCCGGTCGCGTGAGGGTGAAATTCAATTGCCTCGTTTTAAAATGGATTACGAGGTAACACTCAACGATGCTTTAACAGCGTTGGGTATGGGAGAAGCGTTTAGCGATAAAGCCGATTTTTCGGGAATTGGTAAAAATCTTGCTATTAGTACTGTTAAGCATAAAACTTTTGTTGAAGTTTCTGAAGAAGGAACAGAGGCAGCAGCAGCGACTTCAGTAGGCATTGTCGCGCTTTCTGCCCCTATGAACCCTCCATTTTCGATGGTTGTTGACCGTCCATTTTTCACATTCGTTCGCGATAATCAAACGGGCAGCATTTTGTTTATGGGTTCAATTGCGGCGCCACAGTCGTAGAAGTTGTTGAATTGGATTGACTAATTTGACTAGATGTGGACACCGACATGTCACTTGCTGTATTGGGTGCAGCTACTTCCGACAAAATAATGGGACTTTCATCACTATCACTTGTACGTCGCAACGCACTTAAAGCGGTTTTAACTACTACCGCACTAGGAACAGCTAAAATAACTCCTAATAAACCTCCGATTCTAGCTCCGGTCAAAACAGAAATTAATAGCCAAACAGGGTTTAAGCCAGTAAAACTGCCCAGAATACGGGGTGCAATCAAGTTTTCCAAAATTTGTTGAACGATTACCGCTGCAATTAATACTCTTCCCCCCATACCAAAATCTTGCAGCGCAACAAGAGAAGTTGTTAAGGCAATACCAACAGAACCACCATAGGGTACAAGTGCCATTAAACCAATTGTCAAGCCAAATAATAACCCGAAGGGTACCTTTAGCCATAAAAAGGTAGGAATTAAGGCACTCGCCATACAAGTAGAGATAATTAACTGAGTAATGAAGAAATTTTCAAAGCTGGAGCGTAACGTTTGTGAAAACGGTTCGCGGAATCTGGCAGGAAGCCAATCAACCAAGCTTTGCCAAAGCTCATCACCATGTTGCAATAAATAAAATGTCAACACCATTGTGAGCAAGAAGTCTAGCAAGGAAGTAACTGTAATAACTGCTAGGTTTAGAACTTGCCCTGCAATAGCTTGTAATTGTCCTTTGACACGGTCATTGATTTGTACTACTAATGCATCTAGGTTTACAGGCAAACCTAGAATTTCGGCTTTTTCGTTCAACATCATTAATTGTGAACGTCCCGAGTCTATTAACTCTGGAATGCGCGCGACTAATTGTTGAGCTTGAGTTAGAGCTAGTGGAATCAGCGTAACGCCTAATGCCAGTAGAATTGACAAAGCCAGTAAAAATACTAAGATAGCTACTGGTTCGCGTTTGGCGCCTTGGCGTTCCATCCAACTTACAGGATAGTTAAGCAGAAACGCTAACACTGATGCTCCGACTAAAATAACAATCAGCGAATGGAAATACTCAAAAATTGCCGAAATTGCCCATCCATTAAGGACGAGTAACGGGGCAAAGAGCGCGATTGCTACAAATCGCGCAATTGGCGTTAGTGTTTGCCACCAGTTTAGGAGCTTGCGTGTCTGCATCTGCTGCTACATGCCTGATACAACTAAATAAATATGTTCATAAGTCATTAGTCTATTATCTCTGACAAAAAGACTTACATACATCTGTCTTGCGCGCGTATTGAAGAATTTCTCGCTTACATTATGAAAAAACGTAAATCAATTTTGAATTTATCAAGTACACATGCAGGCGCCCGTAGCGATGCATCTACCTTACAATTGGTGTTATACATTATTCCGGTTGTGGGCTTCTTTCCATCATTGTGGACACTGTATAGTCGTCAGGGCACACGGGAACAACTTATAGCAAGTAAGTTGTCTATTACTTTGATGCTTACTTGGATACTGGGATACCTGTTACTCGCAACAGGAGCAGAGCAAGCGTCAAATACGTTGGCATTGCGTCTACTTATACTAAATACTTTTTTGACATCAGGGTACTTTTTAGTTAGCGCTTGGTTAGTTGTACGTGCTATTAAAGGGAATCGTGTGCGCGTACCGGGATTTAATAAGCTTTCGGAACGTCTTTTAGGTAAATATACTCGTTAAAATTAGAATTAGGCATTCTCAGGCAATATTAGTAAGTGTTTACACGGAACTTTGCGCTGTTATAACCAACATGAGGCTCATAGGTCTAGTCAAATCGCCTTAAATATTGCCATACTTCAATAAAACAAGCCAAGCATCTCCGGATTTGCTTTAGGAGGAACAGAAAAATAAGGAAAATACAGTTATAAGTGTTTTGGTTAACACCGGGATACGGTACTTAGCCTTAATAATTCTAAGAGTTAGAAATTTAATTTCAAAGCATCTACGTATAAAAAGTAGACTCGGTTAATTTATATAGATTAAGTGTGAGGAAGTCAGTGACGATTCAAAGAACTTCTGCGGAAGAGAACTTTTCAAGTGATACTAAGAATGTAAGTAGTAAAAAAATTCCAGCCAAATCAGGACGTTGGTTATGGTTTTGGGTGGGGATGAGCGGAATAGCAATGGTATCGGCAACTGCTGGAGCATTACTAGCGGTATCCTTAAGCAGCACCCCTCTGATGCAAGCAAACTTAAGTCCACAAGAAGCGGCAGTATTCGATGGAGACCGCATTGCCGGAGGTGGGTTACGCTTTTCTGAATTGACACGTCCTGTCAACATCCTTGTGATGGGAATGAGCGTACTTCCTCCCGATGTTAAAAATCCTCCTACTGAAAGTCAAAATCTTCGTTACCTTCCCCAGGTTAATTCCTTCGACGGTTTAGCGGATGTAATGTTATTAATTCGCTTTGACCCAGAAAATAAAACTTTAAAAATGCTCTCTATACCCCGTGATACCAGAATTAACATTGAGGGACACGGAACAAAAAAAATTAATGCCGCTAATACCTTTGGTGGACCCGCTTTAACTGCTAAAACAGTTAGCAACTTGCTGGGTGGTGTCGGAGTTGACCGTTATGTTCGTATTAATGTACTAGGTGTTGGCAAGTTGATTGATGCACTAGGTGGGGTCAATGTTTTTGTGCCCAAAGATATGAAATATCAAGATGATTCACAGCATCTTTACATTAACCTTAAAAAAGGTCAGCAGCATTTAGATGGTAATAAAGCGTTACAGTTATTACGTTACCGTCACGATGAAAATGGCGATATTGGTAGAATTCAGCGTCAGCAAATGGTAATGCGTGCGCTTATAGACCAAACTCTTAACCCAGCAACTTTGGGACGTTTACCAGATGTACTCAACGTCGTCAAAGAACACATTGATACTAACTTGACGGTTGAAGAATTATTAGCGTTGGTAGGATATGGCGCCCGTACAAACCGTTCAAATGTACTACAGTTAATGGTGCCAGGTCGGTTTAGCGAGAAAAACGAATTTGACGCGAGTTACTGGATACCAAACAGTGATAGGATTGCGAAAACAATGGCACAGCACTTTGATTTGCAATCTGTAGCAGTGACAAAAGACACCGAACCCAGAAGGTTGCGTATTGCAATTCAAGATAGTACTGGGGATGAAAATACCAACCTCCAACCTTTGATTCGGACTTTGGAAAAGGCTGGTTATCGTAACGTATTTATCGCAAAAAGCTGGGGTGAACCGTTACAAGTAACTCATATTCTTGCCCAGCAAGGTGATGGTAATGAAGCTGAGTCGGTTCGTAATACTATTGGTTTCGGCGAAGTTCGTGTTGAAAGTACAGGTACTCTAGGCTCGGATGTTAGTATCCAAGTTGGTAAAGACTGGTTACAGCAACTCAATTCGACAGAAAATCAAGGTCAATAGTCATGGCAGCGGATGATAAACTGATGTAACGGATAGGCGGTTTTAGATAATTCATCCGTTACATCCGTTGCATCTGTTGCAGGTTTTATGATTGAAACGGGCAAGGATGCCCGTTCCACAAAGGATGCCCATTTTACTAGAAATGTTGATTCTCTAATTTATAGGGAGTGTTGTGTTTGCTCGGAAATCCAGTCTTGTAAGATGGGGTTAATGATTTGCGGTGCCTCATCTTGGGGGCAATGACCTACACCTTCGATGGGGATAAATTTGATTACTTTGGGGTAGTCTGCAAATTGGCGCCCTAAATCTATAGGTTCCCAAGGGTCTGCGGCGCCCCATAAAATAATTGCAGGACAGGGTAATTTAGGTAATAAGTCTTCGGGCAAGGGTCCGCTGGAATATGATGTAAATGCTAAAAATACAGCCACAGCTCCTGGGTCTGCTGCTGGTGACATTAAAATATCTACTAGTTCGTCGGTGACTGCATCTGGGTTCGCGTAAGCTTGTAATAAGATTTTACGAACTGTTTTGGGCTTGGCAAGTTGGTTAAAGAAAAAGTTACCTACAGCTTCGTTAGATAATACTTTTTGCAATAATGGGGTGCCAAAACGTCGATACCACGGTAAAGCAGCGCGTTTGCGGTCATGTAATAAACGCAATGAACAGTTAAGCATTGCAACTCCACGAGCAATATCTGGATGATCTACTGCTGCTTGCATGGCAACAATACAACCAATGGAGTTACCTACCAAAAACACTGCTTCCCCAACTACTTCGCGACTAAAGTCAGCTATCTGTTGTCCCCAAGTTTCAAATGTATATTCAATTTCTTTTATTGGGTTTGGTTTTGCTGAACCTCCAAAGCCAATCAAATCAATCGCAAAAACGCGACACTTATCTGCTAGTACCGATATATTTTTCCGCCAATGCCATAACGAGGCACCGAAACCATGTATTAAAATTACTGCTGGTCCTGTAGTTCCTTGCACTTGGTAAGAGATTGGATAACCCCGCCAAGTCCATATTTGCGATGAAGATAGTTTAGGAGTAGAGGCAGATATGGTCATGGGTTATTACTTAATTTATGTGTGTTTCAATGCGCTAAAATTTACATTCACGATATTTACAGCTACTATATATACAGTTAGTTGCTGTATTGTTATACGAAATCCACAAACGGATAGTTTGCCTTCCCAATAAAAACTTTAACTGTTTTTATTTTTTTGTTGCAGAGTAATAATACGAGTATAAATAATATTTGTTACATTGGGTTGTAAGTATTTAAACGTATATTAAGAAACCTGGTTTCTGTTGATATGTTGTAATAAAAATGATGGTTTTGAGTAGAAACCTGGTTTCTCTAAGCGTCTTCGCTTTCTTGATAGAACTGCTGCAATTCCTGTAATTGTGTACGTCGAGATTTTTGACGATATTTTTTGGTTTCGAGTTTCGGTTCGTAGTGACTTTCACCTTTACCTTTGCTTTTTAGCTTTAAGGTCGATTCGGGGTCGGTTAAAGAATTGAGATGAGCTTGTCTTGAGGCAACTTCTTCTAAAAATACCAAATAATGTTCGTAGCGTTCCCAATCTCCGCGAACTACACATAATGGCTCATCACGATGCAGACAGTCACCAAATCGACAGTTTCCAGTAGCTAGCTTCAGTCTTGCTTCTGGAAAATAGTAAGCTAGTTCAGATGGACTACAATCTAAGTCGGGTTGGTTAAAACCTGGGGTGTCAGCGAGCAAACCACCGTTTGGCAGTTCAAATAGTTCAACGTGACGGGTAGTATGACGCCCTTTACCAAGTTTTCCTGAAACTTCACCAACACGCAAGTTAATATTTGGAATTAATTTATTTATTAAGCTCGATTTACCTACACCAGAGGCACCTGCTAACACGGTAGTTTTATTTTGAAGTCTATTTAATAAAATACCAGTGTTGAGACTGTTATATACACTAATAAAAGTAGGTTGATAACCCCATAAACTTAATCGTTCCTTAATATCCTCTTGCTCTGCATGTGATACTAAGTCCGATTTATTGAGACACAAAACAACATCTAAGCCAGTTGATTCAGCTTTTACTAAAAAACGGCTAAGTTGATATGGTTCTAACGGTGGGTCAGCGGCGGCAAATACGAGTAATATTTGATTAACATTAGCGATTGCAGGACGGTCTAATTGACTCGAACGTGGTAAAACATCCGCAATTGCACCCCTATTACCAGTCCAGTCAGGTTCTTCAACTACAACACGGTCTCCAACCATGACAGAAAGCCCGATTTTTTTTAATCGAGTTCGACGAGTACAGAGGAGGGTTGAAGTGTCAAGTTCTCCTCTGTCTCCATCAAGTTGCACCTGATAAAAATTAGCCTGTACAGCAACCACTGTACCTGTTAGTTGTGCCTTCGCTTCCATATTAACCGCGACCTAAACCGCGTTTGGACGGCGTACTAACAATGAAAAGTAACCGGAACAATCGGTTATTTGCTCGACTTGAAAACCTGCCATAGTTAAGCTGTCAGGTACTTGCTCGATTGGTTCACCTGGGTCTAACCAAACTTCTAGCAAATTACCTGGAGTCATTTTTTCTAAGCTTAACTTTGTCCGAACAAAATTAATCGGACAAGGGGTACCACGCAAATCAAGTTGAGCATCGGGTGTGTATGTAGAAGATACGCTCATTCCTAGTTTATCTCTGATGGAAAAAGTTGCCTAAAAACCCTTCGATACCGCCCTTTCCGGTGCGTTCCCCTCTAATTTTAGCGAGTTCTTCAAGCAATTTTCGCTCTTCAGGGCTTAATTTAGATGGATTTGGAATATCAATCATTACCGTCACCAACTGGTCACCCCGGTTAACAGGATTACCTAATCTTGGTACGCCATGATTTTCTAACTTAAACTCAGCGTAAGGCTGCGTGCCCGCAGGAATCGTTAATTCCTCTGGCCCATCTACGGTATCTACCTGTAGTCTACATCCTAAAATTGCTTGCAAATAACTAATTGAAATTGTAGAGCGTATATTTAAGTCTTCGCGTTGGAATTCACTATCTTCGTTAACTGTTAGTTGAACATACAAGTCACCTGCTGGACCTCCACGTTGACCTGCATCTCCTTCACCAGGTATCCGCAAACGTAGTCCATCGTAGACCCCTGCTGGAATTGTGATTTTGAGTTGTTTCGCTACCTGATTGGCGCCTTTGCCACCACAGTTATCACATTTTTCTTCGATAACCATTCCCGTTCCGTTACAGGTGGGACAAGTTGAAACTTGGGTGAAACTACCAAAAGGTGTGCGTGTGACGCGACGTACTTGCCCGGTACCGCTACAAGTTGAACATGTACGCGGCCGAGTTCCTGGTTTGGCGCCACTTCCTGTACAAACTTCACAAGTTTCTAAATGAGCAATACGAATTTGTTTTTCGCCACCAAATACAGCTTCGCGAAAGTCTAACTTTAGGTCGAGTTGTAGGTCATCACCGCGAACCGGACCCGAACGGCGCCGTTGTTGCGTTGGACCACCCATACCACCTGCGAAACCGCTGAAAATACTTTCAAAAATATCGGCGAAACCACCCATGTCGCCCATATCTTGAAACCCAACCCCAGCTCCCGCGTTCACACCATCGTGACCAAAACGGTCGTAGCGTGCGCGTACTTCTGGCTCAGAAAGCACTTCATAAGCACGGTTAATTTCTTTAAAACGTTCTTCTGCCCCCGCTTCTTTATTCACGTCTGGGTGATACTTACGAGCCAATCGACGGTAAGCACTTTTAATTTCGTCTTTGTCTGCCTCACGAGAGACACCTAAAATTTCATAATAGTCGCGAGCCATATTGTAAAAGGTGAGAGTTAGAAGTTAGACATTTTGCGCGCCTCTTCCTCTTTCAATTTTTTGAGTATAGAGGCGCCGAAGGCAAGAGTTAAGTTTTGTTAATAGTAAATTTTACCTTTTACCTTCTACAAAAATCACCAAAAATAAATATATTTAGTCGTTCTGGACTGCAAAAGTGTCCATCGGTTAAAAAGGTATGTAACTTTTTGGTTCGTGAAACGTTATCAAACGTCATGTATGAGTATACTTAAAATTATCAAGGAAGTGCAGGTGTGGTTTCCACCGCTTTATTACGACAATAGCCTACAACAGTAGGTGCGGAAAACCGTATCTTTTATGATACAATTTGAATATCTTATGCCATTTAAAAGCAAATTGCCGAGACGAGCGGTTGTCCCGGCAATACACCTTGTTATTACAATTTAACAGATATCAACGAAATTTTTGTTAACCTAGTCAATCGCTTCGTAATCAGCCAAAGCAGCCGCTTCTTCTTCAAAATCAAAATTGAATTGCGCCGTCATGTTTTCGTTTACACCATTATTGCTTTCAATACTTGAGGTATTGGTGAGTTCGACAATTTCACCTGGTTGACTGTTGCCAGCTCGATTATAAACCTCGGCGCCAATAGCAAATAAAGCTTGTTGGAATTCATCCAAACGTTGTTGGAACTCATCAATAGAGAAATTAGTATCGTTACTTATTGCTTGTAATTGAGATAGTTTTTCATCAGCTGACTGTTTCATTGAGTCGCTAATTAGATGAGCGTTATTTCTCAAAGTAGATTCATAACTACCCAACAAGTTATCAGCTTGGTTTTTCAAAGCAACCATTTCAATACGCTTCTTATCTTCTTCTGCAAAAACTTCGGCTTCTTGGCGCATTTTTTCGATTTCGTTAGCGCTTAAACCACCTGTATTAGTAATACGTATGCTTTGCTCTCTACCAGTACCTTTGTCTTGAGCAGCAACTTGCATGATACCGTTGACATCAATTTCAAACGATACCTCAATTTGTGGAACTCCGCGCGGTGCAGGTGGAATACCAGTTAGTAAGAATTTACCAAGGCTTTTATTATCGCGTGCCATTGCCCGTTCACCTTGGAGGACATGAATTTCCACTGAAATTTGCCCATCAATAGCGGTAGAGAAAACTTGAGATTTACTGGTGGGAATTGTGGTGTTGCGCTCGATAATTTTGGTGAAAACTTCGCCTAAAGTTTCGATACCTATAGACAACGGAGTAACATCGAGTAGCAATAAGTTCTCAACTTCACCACCTAATACCCCAGCTTGAATTGCGGCGCCAAGAGCAACAGCTTCATCAGGGTTAATAGAGCGGTCGGGAGCTTTGCCACCAAAAAACTTCATTAAAGCATTTTGTACGGCAGGAATACGAGTCGAGCCACCGACCAAAATAATTTTATCGATATCTTGAGGTTTAAGGTCGGCATCTTTGAGTGCTTGCGCCATTGGTTCAAGCGTTGCTACGATTAAATTACTTGCTAACTCTTCAAATTTTGCGCGACTTAGTTCGGTTTCTAAATGCTTGGGACCACTTGCATCGGCAGTGATAAATGGCAAGTTAATACTTGTGTTGCCCATGCTCGATAATTCGATTTTGGCTTTTTCCGCAGCTTCACGTAAGCGTTGCAGTGCCATTTTATCTTGAGCTAAATCGATTCCTGATTCTGTGCGGAAAACTTCAATCATCCATTCAACAATAACGTTATCGAAGTCATCGCCACCTAAATGGTTATTACCACAAGTCGCTTTAACTTCAAACACTCCATCTCCGAGTTGAAGAATAGAGACATCAAATGTTCCACCACCTAGGTCAAATACAAGAATTAGCTGTTCAGTGTCTTGTTTATCTAACCCGAATGCCAAAGCTGCTGCGGTAGGTTCATTGATAATACGTAAAACTTCAAGACCAGCAATTGTGCCTGCGTCTTTTGTAGCTTGACGTTGGGCATCGGTAAAATATGCGGGTACTGTGATAACTGCTTGTGTAACACTTTCACCTAAAAAGTTCTCTGCGTCTTGCTTGAGCTTTTGCAAAACCATCGCGGAGATTTCTTGGGGTGTATAGTTCTTGCCGCGAATTTGGACATCAACCGTATCATCACGACCTTTTATACACTGATAAGGCACCCTCGACCGTTCAGTTTCTGTATCTTCCCAACGGCGCCCAATAAATCGTTTGATACTATAAATAGTATTTTCTGCATTCGTGACAGCTTGACGTTTTGCCAATTGACCAACCAAGCGTTCACCACCCTTACCAAAACCGACGATACTTGGAGTTGTTCTTCCACCCTCGGTATTAGCAATAACAATTGGTTGACCACCTTCTAAGACTGCTACGCAACTGTTAGTAGTGCCCAAGTCAATCCCAATAACTTTTCCCATAAGTATAATATTCTGTACTTGTTAGTTCGTTGACATAACACGGAATATCTACATTGGGTTGAGAGCATACTTACGTAATTATTACTAGTGGGAAAAAGTTGCGCTAGCAAAAGAAGTATTAGTGATAATTTTGTACCGAACGGTCGTGTACTTGAAGTTTAAAGCAATAGTAGTATAACCGTGTCAATCAAGAAAATTGACGCGGTAAATACGTACATGGAAACTAACTATCAGGTTCAACTATCAGCTTAACTATCCGCTGCACTTGATTGAGTATCATCAAGAACAGGCGTATCTTCTTTTGGAGCTGCGACTTTCACCATTGCATGGCGTAGTACACGTTCACCCAAAAAATATCCGCGCACTAACTCTTCTAACACTGTTCCCTCTGGATGTTCATCCGTAGGTTCGCGCAATACTGCTTCATGAAGGTTGGGGTCAAATGGTTGACCTTCGGGACGCATTGGCGAAACACCCAATCGTTTTAAACTGTCAACCAGTTGTTTATAAACACCTTGATAGCTTTTATGAATTGCCATCTCAGAATCGTTTTGAGGTTTAATGTGAGCGCGCGCACGCTCAAAATTATCAACTACTGGTAATAGTTCTGTAATTGTGTTTCGTTTTACTAATGCATCAAGGTCGTCTTTTTCCTTCTGAGTGCGCTTGCGATAATTATCGAAATCTGCTACTAACCGTGTGTATTGATTGCTACTTGCTTCGAGTTGAGCTTTGAGCGAATCGATTTGCGGTGCCATTGCGTTAGCATCATCAGAAGCAGCGTCAGCATTTACGCTATTGTCAGATGTCGAAGCGTAGGAAGCAACATCGTTAGTTGCCACAGCACTTGGGTCAGCTACTTCGCTGCCAGATGTACTTGTGTTGTTTTGTTCAGGGAAGTCGCTATTCATCGTTTGCATTACCTCTTAGAGTTCTCCTTATTGCTGAGTAGTTAATCATCGTTCTCTATTTTGACAAAAGCTGGATATATTCTTCCATCGTAACGAGGACGGCTTTCCGTAGAGTATTGTAGTGCGGGTTTCCGTAAATTGAGTCAAGGTTCTAATTTTTCTTTGTCAAGATGAGAGTTCTGGGTACCAGCATGGGAATACTCAATATAGAAGAGGTTTTGGCTACCCATATAAATATAAGAATATATGACTTATTCGTCATCACAACAGAGGCGAAGTACTGCTCTCACAACGAGGACAGAATTTTCACCCTTCGGAACAAAATTAGTACAATCAGGGTTTGTTGATACCGAGCAAATGCGACAAGCACTGATGGACAGTCGCAAAAGCGGAACACCCCTGACTGAGGTACTCGAATCTATTTCAGGGCGCCAGCTATCACCGGAACTGCTGAGATTATATAAAAAACAACAACTTTTTGAATTAAAAATACTTTACGGGGTTGAATCACTTGACCCAGAAGTTAACTCCATCGGCACATCGATGGTGGCAAACTTGATAGACACACTTATCCCAGTAGATATTTGCCGGCGGCATCGTTTAGTACCATTATCACGTAACGACGAGCAAAACCCACCCAATGTATTGGTGGCAATGGTTGACCCAGATAACTTAGAAGCATCGGATGATCTAAATCGGATTTTGCGTCCGCAAGGGTTGACGTTGCAACGGATGGTAATCACTACTGAGGACTACCAGCAGATTATCAATCAGTTTCTTGATGAGCTAGCAGTTAAGCAGAAGCACATCGAGCAGCAAAAATTAACGGATATCAATCAAGATTTAGAAAACCTTGGCGATTTAGATTTAGCAGATGCGCCAGATGACGCAGAAGCTGATTTAGGGTCAGCGATGAAAGGTGCAGAAGATGCACCGATTATTAATTTGGTGAACCGAATTTTAGGAAAAGCGTTACAAGAAAAAGTTTCGGATATCCACATTGAACCGCAAGAAGAGAATTTACGCATACGGTTTCGGAAAGACGGTGTATTGCGCGAAGCGTTTGACGCATTACCAAAAAAAATTATTCCTGCCATCACAGCCAGATTTAAGATTATTGCAAATTTAGACATTGCCGAACGGCGTTTACCACAAGACGGACGAATTCGTCGGATATTTGAGGGACGTAAGGTTGACTTCCGTGTTAACACCTTGCCAAGTCGTTACGGAGAAAAAGTAGTACTGCGGATTTTGGACAACTCCGCTACACAGTTAGGTTTAGATAAATTAATTACCGACCCAGAAACTTTGCATATCGTCCAAGAAATGGTTTCGCGTCCTTTTGGTTTGATATTAGTAACAGGACCAACAGGTTCGGGTAAAACGACTTCGCTTTATTCAGCACTTGCCGAACGTAACGACCCAGGTATTAATATCAGTACAGTAGAAGACCCAATTGAGTACAGTTTGCCAGGAATCACGCAGGTACAAGTTATCCGTGAAAAAGGATTAGATTTCGGAACTGCACTACGTGCATTTTTACGTCAAGACCCTGATGTATTGCTTGTGGGTGAAACGCGAGATAAAGAAACAGCAAAAACCGCGATTGAAGCAGCGTTAACAGGACACCTAGTATTAACAACACTTCACACCAATGATGCTCCTGGTGCCATCGCCCGTTTAGGTGAAATGGGTATTGAACCATTCATGATATCAAGCTCATTACTGGGAGTCTTAGCACAGCGCTTAGTGCGACGTGTATGTTCAGACTGCCGTATTCCTTACACTCCGACCCCTGAAGAGCTTGCTCGTTATGGAATGACGGCATCACAAGATGTTGGGCTAACTCTTTACAAAGCTAATGCACTCAGCAACGAGCAAATTCAACAAGCTAAGGGTAACGGTTCGCTATGTCCAGCATGTAACGGTGTTGGTTACAAAGGACGCTGTGGTGTTTATGAAGTCATGAAGATTACAGAAAACCTACAGACTTTAATCAACGAAGATGCACCAACCGAACGCATCAAAGAAGTAGCAGTAGAAGAAGGGATGAAAACCCTGCTTGCCTACAGTTTGGACTTAGTACGTCAAGGTGCAACAACGCTCGAAGAAGTAGAGCGTGTAACCTTCACCGACACAGGTTTAGAAGCAGAACTCAAAGCCAAACGCAAGAGTGGGTTAACTTGTCGTACATGTCGCGCTGAACTTCAACCCGAATGGCTGGAATGTCCCTACTGTATGACATCCCGCTTCCAAGACTAATCATAATAAGCACTAAAGTGCTTAAAAAACATAAAAAAAGAGGAAAAGACAATGGATTTCATGATTGAGGACTTGATGGAAGACATGATTGAACAAGGAGGTTCGGATTTACACCTATCCGCAGGTTTACCTCCTTACTTCCGTGTCAGTGGAAAACTCACACCTCAAGAAAAATATGGTGTGATGTCAGTTGACACATGTCAGCGACTAATTTTTAGTATGCTCAACAATACCCAGCGTAAAACATTAGAACAAACCTGGGAATTAGATTGTTCTTACGGTGTAAAAGGACTAGCGCGCTTTCGTGTTAACGTTTACAAAGACCGTGGCGCCTATGCAGCATGTTTACGTGCATTGAGTTCTAAAATTCCTAACTTTGAGAAATTAGGTTTACCCGATGTAGTTCGTGAAATGTCAGAAAAGCCAAGAGGATTAATCTTGGTGACAGGTCCTACAGGTTCAGGTAAAACTACAACACTTGCGGCAATGATTGACTTAATCAACCGCACACGCGCAGAACATATATTAACAGTAGAAGACCCAATTGAATTCGTTTATGAACCAATTAAAAGTTTGGTTCACCAGCGTCAGCTAGGTGAAGACACAAAGAGTTTCGCCAATGCATTAAAAGCAGCTTTACGGGAAGACCCAGATATTATCCTAGTGGGTGAAATGCGGGATTTGGAAACAATATCTTTGGCAATTTCTGCGGCTGAAACAGGACACTTAGTATTTGGCACACTACACACAAGCTCTGCTGCACAAACCGTTGACCGGATTATTGACGTTTTTCCACATGAAAGACAAACGCAAGTCCGTGTACAATTATCAAACTCATTAGTAGCAGTATTTAGTCAAACCTTAGTACCCAAGAAAAATCCCAAACCAGGTGAATATGGTCGGATAATGGCGCAAGAAATAATGGTAATTACACCAGCTATTTCTAACTTGATTCGCGAAGGAAAAACAGCACAAATTTATTCTGCAATTCAAACTGGGGGTAAATTAGGAATGCAAACACTAGAATCAGTTTTAGCAAATCTTTATAAGCAAGGAACAATTTCCTTTGAAGCTGCAATGTCTAAAACATCTAAACCCGATGAAGTTCAACGTCTCATCGGTGGTGTTCCTCCACAAAATGGCGCCAAAGTAGCTGCAAAAGCACATTAAAACCAAAATGTAGAGATGTGATTAATTCCTACGGTAAATCCTGCGGATTACACGTTTCTACAAATAATTAATTCATAACCTTTTAAAATATGCCAAGTTTTGTAGCGCGTGTCAGGGATTCTCAAGGAAAATCTAGAACTGAAAAAGTAACGGCAGAATCGATAAAAGAAGCTCGTATAAATTTACGACAACAAGGGTTTGTAGTTCAAGAACTTAAAAAAACAGAAAGTTTTGACCTCAAATCAGCACTCGATTTTAATGCGCGTTTTGCATCAGTTTCTGTTAAAGATAAAGCCGTTTTTTCACGTCAGTTTGCAGCATTGGTCAACGCTGGTGTAGCAATTGTGAGAAGTTTAGGTGTACTTGGAGAACAATGCACAAATCCTAAACTTAAACAAGCACTTTTAGATATAAGTTCCGATGTTCAAAACGGGATTAACTTATCTGATGCAATGCGGAAACACCCGAAATGTTTTGACGGGTTGTATGTGAGTATGATACAAGCGGGTGAGGTTGGTGGTGTACTCGACGAAGTACTCAACCGACTCGCGAAATTATTAGAAGACGTTGCACGTTTACAGAACCAAATCAAAGCAGCGCTTTCGTATCCGGTTGTGGTTGGGTTTTTAGCGGTTGCAATTTTTATTGGGATGACGGTTTTCTTGATTCCAATTTTTGCTAATATATTCAAAGATTTGGGAACTACATTGCCTCCATTGACACAATTCATGCTTGATGTCAGTGAAATTTTGCGAAGTTGGCGATTATTTGTAGTAATTGCTGCTGTGATTGGTTTGTGGATTGCTTATCAACAATATTATAAAACAGCCGTTGGTAGACAAACTATTGACCGTCTTTCTTTGAAAATGCCTTTATTTGGTGACTTAATACAAAAATCAGCCGTTGCTAAATTTAGTCGTACATTTGGTTCTTTAACTCGTTCAGGTGTTCCAATTTTAACTTCTCTAGAAATTGTGCGTGATACCGCAGGAAATCAAGTTATTTCTAATGCTATTGATGCCGCACGCGCGGAAGTACAGCAAGGTGGCATGATAAGTATGGCACTGCAAAAAGAGAAAGTTTTCCCTGCAATGGCAATTCAAATGATTAGCATTGGTGAAGAAACAGGGGAAATTGACGCGATGTTAATGAAAGTTGCTGACTTTTATGAAGATGAAGTTGAACAAGCTGTAAAAGCTCTAACGAGTATTTTGGAACCAATTATGATTGTGGTACTTGGGGGAATGGTTGGTACGATTTTGTTATCAATGTATTTGCCCATGTTCGCTGTATTCGAGAAATTGGGATAACCACAAATGTTGTAGAGACGTGTAATCAGCAGAATTTCCTGTAGGGATTAATTACGTCTCTATGGTTTTATTAAATAAATTTATAAATAAAATATGCCTGTACACAAATCTAATTATGAAGCATGTTTGGCAGAATACAGCCATCACCTCGGCGCCATAGAACTGTTCAAACAGCACCGTCCTTATTTGGAAATGATACCAAGCTTACGGCGCCCAGCTGAAAGCGTTATCACTATACCTTTACCAATTATCCGCATTCGGAAAGCGGGTTCATTATCAGAAGCAATGACGTTACCATGCGATGTTGCTATTTTAATGTGTGACCCTGAATGGAAAATTAAAACAGGCGCTGAAATTTTTATTTACATCCACCATCCAGAAGAAGATTTTTCTGATTTATTAATGCGTTGGCGCCAAACCCAAGTTTTACTTGATAAAGACTACGAGTGGTTAATGCCAGAACGACATAGCCATATATTAAGCGAGGGTGCAAATACTAAATACCCACTGTTTGTCGTATTTCCTGAAACATCCGAACGCATCAAGCGTGGTTTAATAGGTGCCGAACTTCCATTCGTTATTCAAACACACGAAGTCTTGCTTGATGAAAACCCAGTTGAAAGTTTGTCCTAATTGTAAGGTGGGCAGTGCCCACCTTACAATCTTTTGAACAGGGGATTATTTTACAAACTGCGGCATAATTTCAGCAGCAGTAAAAATACCATGCATACCGCCCTTATGTAATTGCATACCAGCTTTCAAGTAACCAAAAGCAGGTCCACACACATTAGCAGCCATACTAGTTTCATCACCTAAAGTAAAAGTGTGAGTAGAAATTTTACCTTCAAAAGTACGTCCAGTGATTTGAACATTTGTACTTAAAGGCTTTTTGGGGTTACGAGTATCGACGACACCACCTACAGTCACTCGATTACGCGCGCAAATTCCAGCAAGCTCAAGCATTATGTCATCCGCGTGTTCCATATTCTCTAATGTGAGAATACCGTTGGTTTTTTCTAATAATGCTTCAACTTCGGTGTCGGTCATAGAATTAGCTTTCTCTACACTATAACCAGGCATATGACCAATATCTTCACGAATTGTAGCGCGGTAAGTTTCCCAGTTAGCAATACCTACACCAAAAGTAATCTCTACTTTATGAACGTCAGCAAAACTTTGTGCTGCGAGTGATGCTGCTGCGGTTAATAACCCTGGAGTGGCGCCACATCCTGTCATATAAGTTATACCAGCTTGTGCGAGTTCACCGCGCATTTCTAAAAGTTGTTCAACAGCACTTGTACGCTTAATTGCATCAACAAGCACTCCACGCCAACCCAACTTAATAAATTGCTTAACTACAGTTGGTATAAAATTATTGGGCAAATTGGGTAATGCTAAAAAATAACCATCGACAGAAGAACCCGCACTGATTAACTCCTCAACACTTTCGGTAGTTAATTTGCCAAATGGCTCTAAGTATCCAACTGAACCTAAAGATTGATAGGTACTAATACATCTCGAAGCATCTATACCATCTGGATGATAAACATAACCGTGTTTATCTGCTGCTGCTACTAGTATCATTTCCCGTTTAGGCGCCAACACTCTTGCAGCTGCTTGCCCTAGTCCACCAAAACCTAGTACCCCGACGCGCGCTACTGGTAAATTAGAAGAACCTGTTACTTGCTTTGCACTCATAATCTAAATTCCGAATTGACTCAAAGCTTACAATATTTTCGATTCAGGATTTTAAATTGTAGATTTTTCGTCATGTTGTAAAGATAAGTAGACTGTGGCGCCTTTATAATATATAATCTCGACTTTAATCTTAAATCGATAATAATAATAAAATTTCTCAATAATTTTTGTATAGGTTGCTCTATAAAACAGGATGGAAAAGCTTATGATATATATATTTCAACTTTTTTATACTTAAGTTACGTATACATGAGTGAAGCTTGACTAATCCTTTAGGTTAAGGGAAACTTACATATAGTGAACGTACTGACTAAACAATTTAATAAGTTTTGTAAATTTTCTGAGATATATATTTTGAGAGATGGAACATTAGTTAACAAATGACAAGTTTGTAACTAGGGGTATGTTCCAGAGGACTATGTATATAGTTCTCTAATAGAGCAGTATAGTCCAAACGTACTTATCTTTGGTTGGCACAGTAAATTATGGAAACATTAGAGTTCATTATTTATCCAGATGGTCGGGTACTAGAAAAAGTCACTGGCATAGTAGGTACTTCGTGCGCTGAGGTTACAGCAGCGATAGAAGCACAGCTAGGAATAGTACTTAATCATGAGCCAACCTCAGAGTTTTTCACCCAACCTGTTGTTCAACAATCAGGTGTGGCGAATACACAGGCCAGTTTCAGCGATTGGTAGCTTTTTTAACCTTTTAGTTTCGTTATCTCACAAACACCATGTCACACTTTAGCCAAATTAAGACTCAAATCCGTAACGTTGAATCATTGAAGGAAGCGCTCACAGAATTAAATATTGATTGGAAACAGGGTCCGCGTCCGGTACGTGGTTATCGTGGTCAAACTCACGATGCAGAAATTACTATAGAGCAAGATAATGGCTACGATGTTGGTTTTAAATGGAATGGCAACGAATACGAACTGGTAGCCGATTTACAGTATTGGCAACAAGATTTATCAGTTGAAGGTTTTTTACGTAAAGTAACCCAACGTTATGCATTCCAAACAGTGATGAAAGAAACGGCACGTGCTGGTTTCCAAATTGCTGAACAGCAAAAAAATGAAGATGGTTCTATTCGTTTAGTTGTACAGCGCTGGAGTGCGTAATGGCTGATTTTATGCCGTCACCTGAAAACAATGAAGATGGACGGTCTGGTTTGGAACCGGAGTTGGGTGGTTTTTTACGCTTGGCGCCCGAACGATCTGGTTTTGAGCCAGAGTTAGGAGGAATGCTGCGTCAAAAGGGTGTTTACGTCGATGAAATCACCTGTATTGGCTGTAAGCATTGCGCGCATGTTGCTCGTAATACTTTCTATATTGAACCCGATTATGGGCGTTCGCGCGTTGTTCGTCAAGATGCAGATGCTGAGGAAGTCATTCAAGAAGCGATTGACACATGTCCTGTTGACTGCATTCACTGGGTTAATTACACCGAACTTAGAAAGTTAGAAGACGAACGTAAATTCCAAGTTATTCCTTTAATTGGCTATCCAGTTGAAGGAGCTGTTGTAGCAGCGGAACGGCGCCGTAGAAAGGCAAAATTGAAAAACACCAAAAAATCACGTTATTAAACAATAACTTAAATCTATCTATAGGGGGTTGTGGTAGCAGCCCCCTTTTTTGGGACCCGTTGTGGATACGCCTCCCGCCTGTCCTATTATTTACCACAGAGACACAGAGTACACAGAGAGCAGTTTGAAGTTGGCGCCATTAATCAGCCTTTATGTCTTAAAGTCAGGCGGGATACTTTCGAGACGAATGCAGAACACGGATAATAGTCACCGTCGTAGATGTTACCCGGTAAACGACGATATACGGCGTTTGCAGAACAACCAGTTCCCTTGTACCCTCAACCCGTCCAGGTCTGCCAATGTGAGGGGAATTTTCAAGCTGGGCAACAGCCGCCTGAATTTTCGACGCAACTCGAACAGCAGCCACTGGATTATCTAAGGCGATATAGTCATGCGCCTGTTGTACATTACGAAGGGCTTTTTTCAACCATTTAATGGGCATTTGTCAGCTTTGCAAAAACAGCTTGTACCTCTTCGTCTGTGGCATAGTCTCCAGCATCAGCTTCCGCAATGCCAGCCTTAATCTCCGCTATTTGCCACTGGTAAACCTCAAGATAAAGATCAAAAGCTTCATTTAGAACATATGTTCTGTCACGGTCAAGACCAGCTGCAATAGTGTCTAAGATAGCTCGCTTTTCGTTATCCAAGCGGAAGGTAATGTTCTCTTTGCTCATATAATTTTTAACCATTATTAGGCTCTACCCTTACTATGCCTTGCAATGCAAGATATTGCAAGATGGAGGAAAGTAGCACGCAGGTGAACCAATGGTTCACAAACTATTGGTTGCCAAAATATTGTTTGTGTGCTAATTAGGTTGATCTAAAACAGGACTTCTTGGCACAAACACCATGCAGGATAAGCAAAATGCTGTAATAGGTAATTTCTCTCACGGTTAAATTTCAAATACTTTCTATTTTTTAGTGCAACGAATCAAAATCTTGTACGAATTTCTGGGTAATTACGCAGGTTGCTTGAATAAAAAAACATTATATTTAATTTATTTTAACAAAGGAATCCAGGTGCATAAAGCAATAGTATATTGGTTACTTGCGGCAATATTAACACTATGCTTGGGAGCAACTGCTACTTTTATATTACCAGCAAGCGGAATTTTTGGAGCTTTGTTTGGCAGTACGGTAGGAGCAGTTTTAAGCGCTACAATTTCAACAGTATTGCAAATTAAAAAGCAACAACAACAAGACAGTCAAAATCAGCAATTAAGAGAACGTGCGCTTACAGAGGAAGCTTACAAAAGGTTAAGAGAACAGCTTCCCAGGTTGGAAGCTAGAGTGCAGTCTCTCCAAGAAGAGCGAAGTAATTTAGCAGGGTATGAGGGACAAGCTACGCAGAAGCAAGAGGAGTGTACACTCTAAATTACGTCATCAACTGCGGCGCCAAGCTGAACTGATGTCAGTAGCTAGAATTCAGGAAATGGATGCTGCGTGCTTGAGAGATTATATCCGGCGCCCAGGAAAAACTGCTGCTCAAAAAGCTGGTTCTAAACAAGAGTTAATGGGGGTTCAGCGGTATCAAGATTACAACACCGCTGAAAACAAGTTTTTGGTATACTTTGCCGAAAAAATTCTTCATCTTGAGTGCTACCGCTACGAACGTAGTAATGTCAATCAGTACGAGAAACAAGTTCAAAAGTTTCGTTTTTTACTTGATGCTTTTAAGCAGCATCCTACAGTCCAGACAATTCAAGCTAGTCGCTATCAATTTACACAACCTAACTATGTATTACAGCAGAACCCAACATATAGTAGTTTTTGGAAAGCTTATTTAGATTACGTTAAAAAGAAGAAACAAAAGCAGCAACTCTGGGCGTATCGAAATCAGTTATTAGCTGATACTGTATACATATTTCTGTTAAGCGCGCTGATTCAATTTACAGGTTTAGTTGTTGAACCATTATCTCGTTTAGAGTGTAACGCCAGCCCAGATAAAGGACATTATCTTAAAAATTCCCTTAGCTACGTCAAAACAAGAGACACGTCCGGAATATGATTTGGGTACAAAAAATGGTAGAAAGTATAATTGGCCCCTCTACCACAACTCAATTAAATAATGAATACCTTTGATTATATACAAAAGTACCCATCGCGCGCCAAGCAAGTGTTAGGGATTAGTTATGAGCAATTTACTGACCTTGTAAACTGTGCGAAGCAGTATCATGAAGAAGAACAGTTTAAACTTGAACAAAGCAAAGTTAGAATACATCGTCCCGGAGGTGGACGCAAAGAAATCTTGTCTATTCCAGAACAAGTATGTTTGTGCGTATTTTATCTGAGACAAATACCCACATTTGAAGTTTTGGGAATGATATTTAATATATCGAAAACTACAGCGAATGATATTTTTCATTATTGGAGACAAATATTACGTAATATTTTGCCTTCTAGTTTATTAGAACAGGTTGAAGATAAGGAAGGAGATTTGATGATTGTACAAGAGATATTAACGAATTATAAGTTGCTAGTTGATAGTCTGGAACAGCCGATTGACAGACCATCCGATAACAAAACGCAAAAAAAGTTTTTCTCTGGAAAGAAAAGACAACATACTATGAAAAGTCAAATGGTTTCCTTACCAAAAGGAAAAGATATAATTGATATGAAAGTAGGTTTTCCTGGTCCAACAGCGGATATTAACTTATATAGGGAACAACAGAATAATTTTAGTAACGACCAAGAATTTGAAGGAGATAAGGCTTATCAAGGTGGTCAAAATATTACCACTCCTCATAAAAGAAAAAGAAACAAGAATTAAATGAAAAACAGAAAGAAGAAAATAAAGTTTTATCTAGCAAACGTATCTTTGTGGAGCATTTGATACGTGTTGTTAAAATTTTTCAAGTTGCGTCACAGAGATTTAGATTAAATGCGAATGTTTATAACGAAATAGTTTTGTTAGTTTGCGGTTTAGTAAGATTACGAATAGGAGCTTTTGTTTTACCGTACAACATAATTCATATTAATTGAAAATTGTGTTTGCGTCGGTACTAGATGATTTATTTTTCTGCTCTAAACTATCAGTAACTATATCAAACCCTGATTTCCACGTTGGAACAAAATCTGCAAGGAGTGGTCTCAAAGCCTTGTAGATAGAGGCTTGCAAGTTTTCGGATGGGTCTAAGGGAAAACGAAATCAGGATTTTTCTACAAAACTGTGTTTATGTCTTTCAAATAAACCAATGTTCAATCTGTGATTGGCTACTAACTGCGGAAGTTCACTACCTAAACTCACAAAAACTAGAAACTCAAAAGCGAGAATTACCGATTTGGGTT
Organism: Calothrix sp. PCC 7103; assembly: GCF_000331305.1. GTDB lineage: Bacteria > Cyanobacteriota > Cyanobacteriia > Cyanobacteriales > Nostocaceae > Dulcicalothrix. Next base: position 6,971,618 of record NZ_KB217478.1, read on the forward strand.
TTTTGGTATCGTCCCTCATGCGAGACAATTTCTCAAGCTGAAGAGTATCTTCAAAACTCGACATCTTACCAGTTAGGTTTACTGCTTTATTTGCAAGAACCTCCTGTAAACCTAACTCCCGAAAGTTCTTTTCCCTCTCCTAAACATTTGATAGTGAGAAAATTATCAGATTACCAAGTTGGAGGGTTTTTGCCAATAGTTAATTACCTCGCGCGCATAATTCAAGTATGGATAAGCAATTTTGGAGACAGCTACAACAGCTAGTTTTCCAGTCGAATTATCAAACCGAAGTTAAACAAGCTGTTTGGGAAAACCTAGTACAACTAGCAGCTAACCCAACTTTACCATTTCAGCTGATTATCGATACGATTAGTAAAAATGCTGGATATGCTATTAAACACCGTTCCTCACTTAATTTTCCTGCGGTTCAACCAAATATTTCCTTGAGTCGAAAGCAGCAAACCGCTTTGGAGCTAAGTTTATCAAACACTCCAGTAACTTTGGTTTCTGGTATACCAGGGAGTGGTAAAACTCGAATTGCCAGAGCTTTAGCTGATGTTGCAAATAAACACCAAAAAAGCACCCTCCTTTTGACACATTATCAAGCTTCAACAGCAGCTTTTCGCGACTTAACAAAATATAGCTTTTTCCTTTCCCAACCTCAAGACAACCGTTCGTCTGAGGAACTACAGCAGCAGCTAGCGGTTTCCTCGATGAGTTATTTACCTTTACATTTACTCCCAGATAAGCAACTTGAACAACTACGCTGTCGAAAAAAATTAGAATCCTGGTATCCGACTATAGAAAATGAATCGTATCAGCGACTAGTTGAACTTTTACAGCAAGCGTTTCCTGAGTTGTGCAAAGCCAGAATAGAGGTTTTTGCCTATCGACTCAAGCAGTTGGCGCCACTGCTGCAGGAAAATTTAAGTTTAAGCCAGCTATACACAAACCTGTCTGGGCAGGGAGTTAACGAACTAGCGTCCATTTTAATCAGCACGAGCAAAATACCAGTTATTGGTACGATTACGGAATTTTTCCAACTTCAACAGCATCAAGAGCAAAGTACTTTTGATTTAGTAATTGTCGAAGAAGGGCATTATTTAAACTGGTTTGAGTTAATATTTTTAGCTGGTATTACGCAAAAGCTCGTTTTATTCGGAGATATTATCTCTCCTTATCAAATAGATAAAACTATATTTCCAAATGGTTCTAGCTTTAACTGGTTCGCAAAAACTCTACTGCCAAATAATCGCTTTCATCTTACAGAACAGTATCGTCTCCATCCAAATATTGCCGCACCAGTTTACAGCACTATATCTGATGAATGGATTTTAACTAATAGACCGCGCGCCTTACCTTATTTACCCCAACTGCCTAATCGCTTAATTTGGCAGGATATATCCAATCTTGATTTTACCGAAACCAGCCAAATTTGGAAATTTTTGCAAACTATTTCCTCTGAAAGAATACCGCAAATAGGCATTATTACCTATGAAAAGTCTCACAGCCATTTACTTAAACGTCACTGTCCGCAAGAATTTTCACAAATACTAATTGGTACTGTAGCAGAATGGGCAGGGCAAGAGCGAGATATTATTATTGTCTGTTTTATGGATAGCAAAAACATTGTAACAGAAGATTTAAATGTTTCATTAACCAGAAGCCGAGATTATTTAATTTTATTTGGTGATTATGATTATTGGTGGAAAAATACTTTATTGCGTCCTTTACTGGCTTGTCATGAACTACAACGTATTCGCACGGTAATTCTAAATGAACAAATACAAACTTAAATATAAATTTTCAGGTACTTTCTATCGTCAATCTCTTAATGATGTACAAACAGCAAAAATATCCTTAAATGATTTGATACAACAAGTACAAGCTGTTGCAATAAAAAACAATTATCGAACACCCGAACGATTACATAAGTCTTTCGGATTAGATTTTCTTCCACTACCTACTTTAATTGAAGTATTAAGGAAAACTAATAATACAGATTTCACAGATTCGTATGAGATAGAGACACAACAAATTTTACAGCAAGCTACCATCTATAATTATCAATTTACTACTACAAATTTCAGCTTAAATTTAACTCCCGAAGACCCTCAAATTCCTGACATTTGGTCAGACGATAACTTATCACAGCAGGGAACTTATGAAATTTATTTAGATAGCAGTTCTTACGCTGGTATACCTGAAAACATAGTCAAGCATATTTGGGAAGAAGCGGGGGAGGTTATATCAACTAAGCAACCAACAGAAATTATTCACCAAGCATTACAAGCCTTAGATTACAATAATTTTCGCTGCTTTAAAAACAGATTTTTAGAAATTTGGCTGGAGTTAAAAGATTTATCCCCTGATATTAGAAGCGCGATTACCTTTTTTCGGCAGCAACAGTTGAATCAGCAACCTGACTTATCGCTTCTCTCAGCTAATACACAATTACTGGTTAACCAGTATATTTCTAAGAACAACTTACCAACAACTAGTCATGAACAACTTTTACAATTGCAAGCTGATGAAGCTAAACAGGGTAGTTCAGCATTAGCAATCGGTAGAAACAAACGTTCGTATATCGAAGAGATTATTACTAATGCTCAAGAATTTTTACTCGTCTCTAGCTATATTATTGAAGACGAAAGCATTACCGAACTACTAAGTCGTAAATCGCAAGAACTTACTAAGGGAGTTTGGGTATTAACTGACTTACGAGATGAGGTAATTGATTATTTAGATACCCAAGTCGCTGTAAGCCCTAATTTGAACAATGTCTTTCGACGCGCGAATGAAAAAAAGCGAGTTTGTTTGCAAAAACTTTTAGATGCTAATATTCCTATCCGTAGCGGTACTTTTCACCTTAAAACTGTAGTATCAGAAAAGTCTGCTTATCTAGGTTCTTGCAATTTGACCTGTGGTAGCTTAAACCGAAATTTAGAAGCAGGAATTATATATAATAACCTAACGGTTCGTAATGCTATCATCAACCTTTTTCAACACTTTTGGCAACACTACAGCCTAGATGATGTTATACCTGCTACTAATTATGATGGATTTTACCTCCGTTCGGTTCAAAGATTTGATTTAGGAAGTATTAAGCAGTGGAAATCTGACTTTTTACTAACTCCCCAACAGTACTACCGTGATTTAGTAGAAAGTTTGAAAACATTTCATGGCGATGTGCTTATCTATAGCCGTAGTTTTCATCCAAGTCAAGAAATTTTAAAATTATTAGATAAACCTTCAATTAAATTAAAAGTTTTTGTAGATTCTCAGTTTCCTCCAAAAATATCACCCCTAGGTTGTAAGCATCAACTTATTGATAATTTTCATGCAAAAGTGACATTACTTGGAAATCAGCTTGCTTATATAGGTGGTGTTAACTTCAACTTTAAGCCAAAAGCTTTATTTTTAAAAGATGCCATGTTCAAAACTACAAATCCAGAAATCATTACTCAAATTCGGCAAAAGCTATCAACCTCTAACTAATTAAATTTTAAACTATACACAGCTATGACTCAATTATTAAATTTAGAATCTTGTAGCGAATGCTATCAATATACCCTTCTTTTACAACAATCACCTCAAGACCTTATCCCTAAAGCGGGTCTGCCAACAGCGTACAAAAATTTTTTGAGAACTTATGCTCATACAGCTTATCTACCTCAACCTGTCACATGCCAAAATTTGAGTCAGAATCTAATTATAAATAGTAATCTACTCAAAAGCTTAACGATTGGGTGCCAATTAAATGAAGGAAGCGAACGATTATTCATTATTCGCGATACAGTTGACCTAATGACTTTACTCGCAGGAGGATTTATAAGCAATCAAGAAAAATACCTCTACGCAAGTGCTTATTACTACTGGAATAATCTTTCTCAATTATCCAAACAAAACATCAAGCATCCTTTGGTTTTTATTAATTTAGATAGTTTTGACAATGAAGGCTTAATTCCTATTTCCTTTGCTCAACATCAAAATTCTCGTCATCCTGTTCCTATTCTGGATACAAGAAAAGAAAAAATTAGTTTTAAATTCGACTCAGTTAAAACTTATGAAAGTATTCTTGAAGCTATTGCTAAGACAATTTTGAATGATAATTTCAGCGTATGCGCCAATGATTATAGTACAATTTATCATCTTGTACAGTATTTACAAAAAACTTTATTGCTTCAACACATTCCAGCAAATATAGCCCAGAAGCAAATTTTTAATTTCATTATTGAAGTTCTCTATCAAGGCAAGGTTTTTTATAAACAAGCAAATATTAATCTCTACGCTATTCAACAAATTATTCTTGACGCTCTCGATATCAGGTGCCTTCAAAGTTTAGCTACTAACAACCCGCAATTTCAATTTATTTTACTAACTCAGTATCCTGTTATTGCTCATTTGCAAACAAAACTGCCAGATTTTACTGTTTTACCGTCCAGTTTACAAGAATTTAGTCATATTTGGCAGCAAAAACAAATTCATCATTTTCCATTGTTTGGTTTTTACCTTGATACAATTGAATTTGCAATTAATATTAACGGAAAACCGGAGTGGATTAGAGTTTCTAACTCTGAAGAAAATCTCATATCTTATGAAGGTGAAAAAAGAAGTTTTATCGGTGCTATTCCTAGTACGGGGCAAAAAGAGTTTGTGATTAAACAAGGTATCACAAGTGTTTGCTTACCAATTCGAGTTAATGGAAAAGATTACTGTTTAAACGAAGTTGCTCAAGATTATTATATTGAAGTTGGTAAACGTACTACTTCTCATGATATAAAAGTCAGTATTGAATTTCACCTGCTCCCAGATTCTGCGCCAACACTTGTAGTGATAGACTTAGAGGATAACTCTAGCCTAAAAACTGAATTAAAACCACATCAAATCATAACTTATTCTTATATTCAATCACAACGTATTTCTAACGTTCGCTATAAGCAATCAGAACAACAAATAGGTAGATTACAAGTGAATGTTGACAGTTTACATTCTTCGCTATCAACAGTTAGTAGAAAAGTCCAAAACTCACAGGTTAATTATACTGTATTATCGGCTGACTTAAAAGCTGCTTACAATCTACTCAACAAAGGAAGTAGAAACATTGATCCATTATTATTTATTGATAATCAAAGCTCGACATTATCAGTGGTGAAATTACAAGAAATTTTGAAGGAAAATATTATTTTAATATCTGAATATCTTTCTAAGTGGATAAATACTTCTTTCTCAAATAGGAGCGCTAAACCAAACGATTTAGAGAAAACAATACAAAATGCAGTTATACTAATAGGTAAAACCTATCATCTGACGCCTATTTCAAATGCTAAAATTTTATTTGCACCATTAGTAATACAACAATCGGTTAATTGTGGTTTTTGGGGTGAATATCTCAAAATGTTGACAAGAATTGCAATTACAGAAGATTTACAGCGATTATATTTTGACTATTTCTTCCAACAATATAGAAATCAAGCGGCTTATAGGTTAGATAATTATTTATGGGGATACTGGCGTATTCTACTTTGGTATGCTGATTTTAAGCAGCTACATCAATGGCTAGATTATAAGCAACACTTTAAGCTGATTCTGGGTTATTTGGCGCAAACTAATGAAAGTCAATTGAAAGACCCTTATAAAATCAATGCTTTTGCTTGTTTAATTTATCTGATGACATTTCGCGAGTTTGATTCGGAATTTTGTCAACCGAATTCAGAAGAAATAAAATTAGCGCTACAAGTTATTGAACTGTTTAAAAATGACACGAGTATTAAAATACGCCAAGTTAGTGACACTAAGTTTTTAAATGTTTACTTTGCTGAACTAGTTGCTGGAATTGCTAGTGAGTCTGACATGGTTAATCTTCTAAGTGCTAGTTGATTTTTACTATAAATTACAAATGCATTTTAAATGCTTACGGATTCAGGTGAACTATTGCCTCTCAATTTATATAAACAAACGTTCGTATATAAAAGAGATGATTAGTATGCTATTGTTGTTGGGCTTCGTTCCCCAGCACCAACGACAAAAATCCAAAACCTGGTGGTCTATGTCATAAATTTTGGTGAATGTAGAGACACTCCCTATCGCGTCTCTACATTCCCAGAATTTATGAGTCGGCGCCAACTCCTCAAAATTAATGACATGGAGTACTACAGAGTATAAAAAAATGTGAACCAATGGTTCACAAACTCCTGTTTTACCAAATGGGAACCAATGGTTCCCATTCAAAGAAGCGAATGCGATATTAATCTTTTTCAGGAAAGGTTTGTACTTTGCCGTCTGGACTAAATACTGCGCGGATACGAACTGATTGTCCGTTACGGTTGGGCGATACAAACTGTTCACCTATTAATGGCATTCCTGTGCGGTCAACGAAATCACGCGCTGCTTTGCCTAATGGTAAAATTCGCTCGATAGAACCATCAACACCAACTAATAAGCTGTATTCTAAAGTATCCTTTAAACCTTGTGGGGGTTTCCAGCTAGCACGCAATACGTTTCTTGCTTCTGATATCTGAGGTGTATCAAAAATTGTATTAGTAGCTGTGGTGGTGCTTCTATTACTAGCTGTGGCAATTCTTCCAGAGCCATCACGAGCTTCACGTAAACGGTTTAATAGAGAACCATCTGTTCCACCTGGCGCCCGGTTTGCACGTGGGGTAGCAGGACGCGGTTCATTATATGGTGTTTCTAGGGCATCGAGAGAGGGTAGTCCAGTTGTTGGAGATATTGGTGATATTGAAGATATTGGAGGTATTGTTGAAGGTGGTTTACTGGTGCCGATATTTCCTCTTGCAGAAGTATTATTTCTGGGTTGATTACTGCTCCGCGCTTGTTGAGTAATATTTGGTTGCAGAGCAATTGAACCTGGTGAGGTTAAAATAGGCGATGTTTTACCCGTTGGTGTTGTGGGTAATCTTGGATTTGTTAGCTCAGGAATAGTGAGTGTGTTTCCTGATGGGATGCTGGAGGGAAAACTAAAGTTTGCACCGGGCTGCGATGTTGTTGGCGCCCCTAAATTTGGACGTTGTGTAGAGTTTGGAATTGGAAGATTACCAGCAATACTACCTGGAGGTAAATTTGTTGTTGGCAGCGTGCTTGTATTTATATTAGCGCCTGGTGTTGGAATTGCACCTGGTATGGGTAAATTGGTACTGACTGCTCCGGGGGGAGGGGTAGGTAATCCTGCTGCAATTGGTGGTAAAGTGTCGAGTGGTGTCGCTAGAAGTCCTGGTGTTGCTGCGACTGTTGGCAATGGAGTTTGTAAGGCTTCACTTTGAGTGTTTGCAGCAGTTTGTTGAGATTGTTGATTTTGACGTGCGCGGTTTGCGTACTGTAATGTAAAGGGTGTTAACCCTAACGCTAGGGCAAATACTGCTGCGATTGGCGCCCAATTCGGAATTGCAGAAGTACGACGGCGTGTATTGTTAAGGTTAGGTAATGCCAAAACATCGGCTGAATACTCGTCTAAAGCAGATGCTAAATCGAATAATTGTAAAAGGCTTAATTTAACAAGTCCTCCTGTGGCTGGAGCAAGATTTCCAAGATATAAATTATGTGATAAATAACCGCTGGGTTCTATATATATCTCAGATTGAGTAAATTGGGTATTATTGGTGTTGTAAGGTTTTCCTAAAGTCGAAAGCCGCGTATCAGTATTATGAATATCTCGTGGTGCCTCAATAGCGTCTAAGACTTGGGTCGCATCACCACTATTGTTATAGCTTTCCCAAAATTTATCTGGTTGAGTGTGTAAGAACTGCTGGACATAAGCCGTCACTGCTGCACACAAAGCTTCCAGTTGGTCGCGATTGCCTCGAATTGCAATCCTCTGGTCTTCTGGTAGTCGCGGGTCATCCAAACGAAGCGAAAAGCTCAGTTGCTTGAGGACTGATTTACCCATCCACTGTGATAATGGCGAGTTTTGCGCGCTTACTTCAAGAGTGCAAGTCGGTGGTGTATAGCGACGGATGACAGAATTTGATAGAGGCATGGCAAAAAATGCAATGGGGACTAAAATCTCGCAATCTAAAATCTAAAATTTTGTTGAACGGTCGATAAGTGTAAGCCAAAGGCGTCGATGTCCACCAGGACCGCTGTAAAACAGTAAATCAACTAGCAATTTCAGCGCCAAGCGGGTGAGCAAATCCGTAGATATTGCCTCGTCTTCCTCCATCCGCTCTTGATAGGTATTACAAAAGGCATCAATGTAATCTCCCAATAGAGCGGAAGTATGCGGTTCACGATTTGTTTCCGCCATTTGTTCGAGTAAGCTAACAGCACGACGAATTAATTCTTGGTGCTGTTTCGCCAGATGACAAATAATCAAAACTAGCGAACGTGCTTCTTCGACATCAAGTTTTTTCCGTCCTCCCTGACCTTTACGTATCGGGTTTGACTGACGCAGGCGCCATAATGCCACACGGTCTGGAACTTTTGACTCTAAGCCTAAATCAATGGCAGCAGTGAGCATTGCTTCAGAGCCAATACCAGTTAATGTTTCTAGCGCCAACAACACCAAATCCAATTGGGCTTTGATATTGTCCCACTCTAAGGAGTTGGGGGCACCTATTTGGGTTAAGTCCTCCCACTGTGAAGTCGGGTTTGGGGAATTGGCGGCAGGTTGCATAACTTTTAGCATAGGTGATCGGGCTTTATGGAACTATTGCTGTTACCCATTTTGAAACCAGACTCGATAGCCGAAGGATTGGTTTCCTCTACTATAATGTGGGCGCCGGGACTTCGAGGACAACAGCGTTTATATGAATGTCTTAACTCTAAGACGAACAAGCGAGTCTGTAAAAGTAAACGAAGGAAATATTTATCCTGTCTTTACAGAGAGCGGAATAGGTAAGAGCCTATGCTTAGTATAAGCAAATGCCGCCACGCCGGTATCAAATTACCTACTACTTTAATGCCTGATTCTAATGTGTTAGCAACGAACAGCCAAGATTTTTTTACTGTTTAGATATGGTAGAGACCTGATTAATCCCTTCGGGAAAACTTCGTTTACACGTCTTTACAACTATGCAAAAAATGTTACTTTTGACAATCCCTTTCGGAAATATTTTTTGTCAGCAAACCATCAAAAGAGTGCTGAGTAGAGACGCGATGTTCCTCACGTCTGTAAAGAATTAATAGTTGAGATTAGTATTTAAAACTTACCACTCAGCACTTTTTACTCTTTTAAACATAGGCAATAGTTACACCAGTGCCACCATCCGCTTGTGCTGCGGGTTCCATACGTTTAACTCTTGAGTGTTGTTTTAGGTATGCATGAACTCCTTCACGAAGTTTGCCTGTACCGTGTCCGTGGATAATCCATATTGATCCCGATGCTTCTGAAATTGCTTTATCTAAAATTATTTCAGCATCAGCTACCCGTTTACCACGTATGTCAAAGGTATTTTTGGAGGTGCGGATATTTGGAGCTTCTTGGGGTGGGGTGACGTTAGCAGGTGGTGTGTTACGGGTTGTGCGTGCTGGTGGTGGTTCAACTTTTTGACCGTCGAGAGACTCGATATCTGTTAGTTTGACGTTCATTTTCATGATGCCAAAGCGGACATTTAATTCGCCGTCCGAGTCGGGTGCTGTTATGACTTCGGCTGTTTGTCCTAATTTGGATATGCGAATCCGGTCGCCAACTTTTGGCATAAACCCAACTTTTGGTTTTTGCTGTTGAGGTGTTGTAAATTTCTCCGCAATTTGATTTAAATTATTTGTAGCAACTTGCGCTTCTTGTGCGGTTGGTGTTCCTTTTTGCAGGCGCCTAATAACGGTCGCAATTTCACCTTTCGCGCTCGCTATGGCTTGTTGTACTGCGACTTCTTGCTTTTCTTTTAATGATTGTTCACGTTCTTCTAAAGATGTGGCTTTTTCGGATACTTGTTTGTATAAAACTTCTGCTTGCTGTAATAACTTTTGAGCTTCAGCAGCTTTAGTTTCTTGGTGCCGACGTTGTGCTTCTAACCCAGCAATTACTGAATTTACTTCGTCGTTCGCACCTCCCATTTCTTGCTTTGCTGCTTCTACAACTTCAGGGTTTAAGCCTAAACGACGCGCAATAGCAAGTGCGTTGGAACGTCCAGGAATTCCCCATAATAAGCGGTATGTAGGTGACAGTGTGGCATCATCAAATTCTACAGAAGCATTTTCAAAACGTTCATCTTGATACTTTAACGCTTTGAGTTCGCCAAAGTGTGTGCTTGCCATTGTTAGTAATGCATGGTCGGCAAGATACTTTAGTAATGCTATCGCTAAAGCACTTCCTTCTGCTGGGTCAGTTCCGGCGCCGACCTCATCTAAAAGAATTAATGATGATGTAGAGACGTGTAATCCGGAGGATTTCTCACAGGGATTAATCACGTCTCTACCTAATTCGTTTAAAATTCGACTAATGCGGCGAATGTGTCCCGAAAATGTTGATAAGCTTTGCTGTAATGACTGCTCGTCACCGATATCAGCTAATATCATGTCGAACCAAGGCAACTCTACAGGTTCACGTGCAGGTACAAACATTCCAGCTTTTGCCATTAACGCTGCTAGTGCCAGAGTTTTTAAGGTGACTGTTTTTCCACCTGTGTTGGGACCGGTAATAGTAACAACGCGAGTTTCTGGTTGTACTAATAAATCTACCGGAATTACAGCATGTCCTTGTTCGTGATGGTGTTGCCATTCTAATAAAGGGTGCCGTAATTGTCTGAGAGTTATTTTTTCGTTGGCTTGAGTATCGATAAAGCGAGGTGGGTTTGCTTTGAGCCAATAACCATAACGCGCTTTTGCTGTTGCTAAATCTAAAGTCGTGACTATTAACAGCAATCTTTCTAAATCTGGACAAATCGCTGCTACTTGCTCGCTTAATTGGCGCCTTATTGCTTCTTCTTCTATTTCTTCCTTTCGGGTAAGTTGACGCAGTTGATTACCCATTGGTACAACTGAGTTTGGCTCAACGTATAACGTCAAACCACTCGTCGATGTGTCATGTACGATACCTGGTATTGCCTCTTTATGGGTAGCTTTAACAGGAATTACAAATCTATCACCACGCTGAGTAATAATATTTTCCTGAAGCGCACTTGATTTGACTTGAAGAATATTATGTAACTTTTGAGTAATTTGACTACGTGTTTTCCGCAAATCGGCACGAATATCACCGAGTTTCTGACTCGCACGGTCAGCAATTTGTCCGCGTTCATCTACACAGCGATGAATCTCTTGCTCGACTTCAGGGTAAGTTCGTAACTCAGATACTAAACTAGTTAGTACAACTAAATCCTCATGGTTATCAATTGCACGTCGTAAATTACGTGCCCCAGAGAGGGTTGTGGCAATGGCTAGCAACTCATCACCAGCTAAAATACCCTGAAGTTGTGCGCGTTCGAGAGAATTCCCAATATCTTGAATACCCTCGAACGATAATCCACTATTCAGACGGCTTTCGAGTTCGTAGACTTCTTTGGTTTGCGCGAGTAGTTCTTCGCTCAGGTTCTTTGAAGTGGGAATTGTTAAATGTCGCGATGCAACAGCACCCAACTTAGTGGCAGCAAAGGTTGACAAATGCTGACACAGGCGTGACCATTCGAGTAGTTCTAGGGTTTCAGACTGAATCAAGGGAATCTATTATGAAAAAAAATTTTAAGTTATGTTAATAATTTTAGCGATTTTACAGCGCTATAGCTCGCGTGTGCCGATTATTTTATCTAAAGTTGTGAATGAAAGTTAGGTAGAAGTACCCCACAATTTGTTAACCTAGCTTAAACAGAATTGAGAACATAAAAGGCGTGGACATTCAAATAGGGCGGGGGAAAACAGCTCGTAGAGCATATGGCATCGATGAAATTGCTCTAGCCCCAGGCAATCGAACACTCGACCCAAGTTTAGCGGATACCAAGTGGCGAATTGGTAATATCGAGCGGGAAATTCCCATTATTGCCAGCGCTATGGATGGTGTTGTTGATGTGCGTATGGCTGTTGGTTTATCAAAGTTGGGTGCTTTGGGGGTTATTAACCTCGAAGGTATTCAAACTCGCTATGAAAACCCAGAGCCAATTCTAGACCGCATCGCGTCTGTTGGTAATTCGGAATTTGTAGGGCTAATGCAGGAACTGTATGCTGAACCTATAAAACCTGAATTAATTACGCAAAGAATTAAGGAAATTAAACAGCTTGGTGGTATTGCTGCTATTAGTGCTACTCCAGCAGGCGCCAGTAAGTTTGGTCAAGTGACTGCAGAAGCTGGTGCCGATTTATTTTTTGTACAAGCAACGGTGGTATCAACCGCTCACTTATCGCCAGAGTCAATAGTACCACTAGATTTGGCAACTTTTTGCCAAGACATGCCAATGCCTGTTTTACTGGGAAACTGTGTAACTTACGAAGTTACCCTTAACCTGATGAAAGCTGGCGCTGCAGGTGTACTAGTTGGTATTGGTCCTGGCGCCGCTTGTACCTCGCGAGGTGTTTTGGGTGTTGGTGTGCCTCAAGCTACCGCTATTGCTGACTGCGCTGCTGCACGTGATGACTTCTTTAAAGAAACTGGTAAATATATACCAGTAATTGCGGATGGGGGCTTAATCACGGGTGGTGACATTTGTAAGTGTATTGCTTGTGGTGCAGATGGTGTAATGATAGGCTCACCGTTTGCACGGGCTTCTGAGGCACCGGGACGAGGTTATCACTGGGGGATGGCGACACCGAGTCCTGTTCTACCTCGTGGCACACGTATTAAGGTTGCGACTACTGGTACTTTAGAGCAAATCCTCATTGGTCCGGCTGGACTTGATGATGGAACACATAACTTGTTGGGTGCTTTAAAAACTAGTATGGGTACTTTAGGCGCCAAGAATATTAAAGAAATGCAACAAGTTGAAGTTGTAATCGCACCGTCATTGCTTACGGAAGGAAAAGTTTACCAAAAAGCACAGCAATTAGGTATGGGCAAGTAAGGTTAATAAAATTTTTCTAGCATTTGCAACAATTGCTGGAAAAATCACATATCTCGCTTACAATGGAGGAAGCGGAGACGCATGTTTCCGTTCACTCCTCACACCACACTCCGCCCGGACTATATGTTCGGGCGGTTCCTTTTTTAGGGTATTGTTGAAAAAAGGGGCAAATATATAAACAAATTCTTTAATCTGATTGTAAATGTATATTCATGACTCCGAACCGGCACGTGCTTGCTGTGGTAGAATTTTCACAAAAATGAAAACAATGTAGTAGGCAAAGGTTGAAGGCATGTCAGCAGCCGCACAAGTTACAGACTCTAGTTTTAAACAGGAAGTACTCGACAGCGAAGTTCCTGTTCTGGTTGATTTTTGGGCACCCTGGTGCGGTCCTTGCCGCATGGTTGGACCAGTTGTGGATGAAATTGCCGCTCAGTACGATGGACAACTCAAGGTAGTAAAAGTTAATACTGATGAGAATCCAAACGTTGCTAGTCAATATGGCATTCGCAGCATTCCTACTTTAATGATTTTTAAAGGTGGGCAAAAAGTTGATATGGTTGTCGGCGCCGTTCCGAAAACTACATTAGCTAACACTCTCGAAAAATATCTTTAGATTTGTAAAATATTTAAGGGAGGTAAAGAAGAGTGACTTTGCCTCTCGATAAAATTTTTTACGCCTTTAGTGGCCTTTGGCGTTTTTCATTTAAATCTCTGTTGATTTTTGAGGTAAATTCAATAATTTGCCCACAAACTGTGGTTTAAAAATTCTCCCACCCCTGCTTATATAGTAGGGGTGGTTTTACCAATGTCAGAAACGGCGCCTCTTGCAGCAGGTACATTGATTGAGTTAAGTTTAAGGCTCACAGAACTAAAGCCTACATCTAATTTTACGTAAATATAAAGCTGAAAAGCAGCAGTGGAACATGACCTCCAAAGCTTCATTTGACACACTAGACACTCTGAAAGCGGATATCGCTCTCATGATTGAGCGTTTACCTACTTTAAAAAATCGGCAATTTATTCAGCAGGCACTAAACACGATTTTAAGTTTAGCTGATACTGAAATTGAGCGCCTTGACTGGAAAATTTTATCCTCAGCTTTAACTGATATGGAACGAGGATTTCAGTTATTTTACGACTATCGACATGTGCGTAAAGTTACTATTTTCGGTTCCGCACGCTTGGCGCCTGAAACTCCTGAATATAAGATGGCGAAAGAATTTGCCCAGCGCGTTACAGATTTAAATTTTATGGTGATGACTGGTGGTGGTGGTGGCATTATGCAAGCCGGCCATGAAGGAGCAGGACGCGAAAATTCATTTGGCTTAAACATCCAACTTCCTTTTGAACAGCAAGCAAACCCCTACATCGAAGGAGACCACAAATTAATTCATTTCAAATATTTCTTCACCCGCAAGCTATTCTTACTCAAAGAAAGTGACGCAGTAGCATTATTTGCTGGTGGTTTTGGCACTCAAGATGAAGCATTTGAGTGCATGACTTTAAGTCAAACGGGCAAATTTGGCCCTGTTCCTTTAGTACTAATAGACCATCCAGGTGGTGATTATTGGCGATGCTGGAGCGAGTATGTTGAAAAACACCTTTTACAAACTGGCTTGGTAAGTCCAGATGATTCAAGTTTGTATACCATTACTGATAATCTAGATGTAGCCTGTGATGCAATTACTCGGTTTTATCAGGTTTACCATTCAAGTCGTTATGTAAGTAACAGGTTAATAATTCGACTCAAATCAGATTTATCTGACGAAGCACTTGACCAACTCAATACTAACTATAGCGACATTCTGGTTCAAGGCAAAATCGAAAGAACACAAGCATTGCCTCAAGAAGGACAAGACGACACCGTAGATTTACCTAGATTGATACTAGATTTTAATCAACGAGACCTAGGAAGACTCTATCAAATGATTGCCGCTATCAATAAAATGGGTAGACCTTCTGCCGAAGATAAAGCGCATCCAGAGCTTAAATAATCTACTGCATAATCACTAATTTTTATAGCTTGTAGCACAGGCATCCCTGCCTTTGTTACGATTTTCCCACCATTGACGTTTGTTATGCGCGGAGTCGGGAAGAGTATCACCCATTATTTCTTGAACTTCTGCAAAGGTGAGGGTAATTTCAGCAGTGTTGCTTTTTTCTAGGTATTTCTGAGTGGTTGATATTTGCTTTCTTCTGTCACGGGCGCCCTTGCATTCCGTTTATTGTTTGTAAAATTGTGTGTTGTGGTAGAGACTGTACATGTACAGTCTCTACATTATTTTGGGGGTTTAGTTTAATACCCAGTTTACTAGGGTGCGGACACCAAAACCTGTGGCGCCACCAGAGTTATAACCGTTTTCTTTATCTGCCCAAACTGGCCCTGCTATGTCTAAGTGTGCCCAAGAGGGGGTTTCTTTGACAAATTGTTTGAGGAATAAAGCTGCGGTTATGGAACCACCTGGTCTGGGACCTGTATTTTTCATGTCGGCTATACCAGATTTTAAACCCTCAAAGTACTTTTCTTCCATTGGCATTCGCCATAATTTTTCACCTGCTGAGGTGGAAGCTTCTTCCAATTGTTTGGCTAAGTTATCATCGGGCGTAAATAACCCTGCTATATCATCACCTAAAGCTATTACACAGGCGCCTGTTAGTGTTGCTAAGTCAACTATTGCGTCAACTCCAAGCTTATCAGTATAAACTAATGCATCGGCAAGGGTTAAACGTCCTTCCGCGTCGGTATTATTGACTTCTATTGTTTTACCATTCGATGCTGTGAGAATATCACCTGGGTGCATCGCGCGTCCACTAATCATGTTTTCGGTGACTGCGGAAATAAAGTGAACTTCTACGTCGGGTTTTAGTTGTCCGATAGCTTTTGCGGCGCCTAATGTTGCTGCGGCACCACCCATATCGATTTTCATCGTTTCGATACCGCTACCTGCACCTTTAATATTTAAACCACCTGAGTCAAATGTCAAACCTTTACCTATTATCGCGACTTTGCGCTTAGGTGTTCCTTCTGGTTTGTAAGTCAGGTGGATAAACTTTGGTGGTATTTCAGATGCTTGTGCCACTCCTAAGAAGGCGCCCATACCAAGCTTTTCACAATCTTCTTGTTCGAGAATTTGTAATTGTAACCCGTAGTCATTAGCTATTGTCTGGGCTGTTTCTGCCATTGTAATTGGTGTTACTGCATTTGCAGGTGCCGCTACTAGTTGCCGTGCTAAAAACACTCCAGAAGCTATATGATTTGCACGTTCTATCGCTGCTTCTTGTCCATTTAACCCTAGTAAATCTACTGTTTCGAGTTGTGGCCCTTTGTCTTCTGGCTCCGACTTGAAACGAATATCTTGGTAAAGCGCTAATTGTACACCTTCGGTGATGGCTTGAGCGCTGATAGCTGGGTCACTATCTACAACAGGTAAACTAATACCAAGAGTTTTACACTTTTGTTTTTTCGCTAAACGCGCAATAGCTGCAGCTGCACGTCGTAGTGTTTCAGCTTTTAAAGTATCGGGTTTACCTAAACCAACTAGTATAATTTTACGTACTGGACTACCTGCACCAACGCGCGTGACAGCAGTGCTACCGAGTTTACCCTTAAAATCTTCTTCAGTTATTAGTTCTTTTAATACACCAGCTAACTTTTCGTCTAATGCCGCTAAGTCGCCTGCTAATTCTGTAGCTTCTTCAAATAATCCTACAGCTAAACCATCCCCCGTCCACTCCAATAGTGGCGTATTCGTTGCTCGAACTTCCATTTTTAGGACTCAACTTAAACTTTCATGTACCAGTATTGCTCAAAATTTCGGTTTTATGCTTGTACCTGGGGAGGTTATAACGTTTTTTTCTTTGTGGAATGAGCTTTTATCTTGTGGAATGAGCATCCTTGCCCGTTCCAATAGTTGAACAGGGTAAGCAACTCTTTGTTATTGTGCCACAGTGATTAGGTTTTTACTAATTCGGATACTGCGTTGACGATATCATCTGGCGCCACTGGTTTGGGTAGATGGGTTTGGAAACCTGCGGCAAGAGCTGCTTTTTTGTCTCCGTCTCCTGCGTATGCTGTTAATGCTATTGCTGGAACGGCGCCTCCTTTTTCATATGGCAGTTCGCGTATTTGACGCATTAGACTATAACCATCTTGGTCTGGCATTCCAATGTCGCTAACTAATACCATTGGATTGAATGTTGGTAATATATTTAGTGCCTCTGTTGCTGATGATGCTGATGCTATTTCGGCGCCTGATGCTTCTAGTGCAAATGCTAAAAAGTCACGCGAGTCTGTATCATCATCTACTACTAATACACGTATTCCTGATAGAGCTAGGTTTTGATTGCTGAGTGCTGAGTTCTGAGTGCTGAATATGTCCTGTACTTCTTTCAACTCAGAACTCAGCACTTTCGACTCAGCACTCAAAACCATTGGTATACGTACTATAAAGGTGGCGCCTTTTCCTTCTCCGGGACTTTGTGCAGAAACATCACCACCGTGGAGTTCGACGAGGTGACGTACAATAGCTAGTCCTAAACCTAAACCACCAAATCTTCGTGTTGACGAACCGTCAGCTTGTCGAAATGAGTCAAACACATAAGGTATAAAGTCACTGCGAATACCCATACCCGTATCTTTTACAGTGATTTGGGCAAAATTTGCCAAAACTTTTGTATCTGTTGTGTTGGTTCGTTCAACTCGTTCGAGTATGATTTCAACTCGTCCTGTGTTGGGAGTAAATTTAATCGCATTTGATAATAAATTCCAAATGATTTGCTGTAAACGGTTGGGGTCTCCAAGTACTTCAAATTTTGGATTTTCACCACTTAACCCATTCATGTGCGAAGCAAAATCCAAAATCGAAAATCTAAAATCGATCGATTTTGCTTGTGCTGCGAGACGCATCGTATCTATTGCGGCTTCTATAGCTGGTACTAAGTTGGTTTTATGAGCTTTTAAGCTTAATTTTCCTCGAATGATGCGTGAGACATCAAGCAAGTCTTCGATTAGTTGGGTTTGTAATTTGGCGTTGCGTTCAATAGTTTCTAACGCGCGCTCTAATGTTGCTTTGTCTACTTTGCGTCCACGTAATATTTTTGACCATCCTAAAATAGCGTTGAGGGGGCTTCGCAGTTCGTGAGAAAGTACTGCTAAAAATTCATCTTTGATGCGGTTGAGTTCTTCTAGCTCTGCTTTTTGTTCGCGTAGTTTTATTTCTGCACGCTTAATTACAGTAATATCACGAGCAACACTTAGTATAGTTTCGATTGAGCCATCCGTTCCATACTCAGGTACCATTCGCACATCGAGGTACCGTGTACCACTTTTTGAAGGATACTCTAATTCAAAAAACCTTCCTTGTGAAGAGTCAACGACGCTTTGAATTTCTT
Organism: Calothrix sp. PCC 7103; assembly: GCF_000331305.1. GTDB lineage: Bacteria > Cyanobacteriota > Cyanobacteriia > Cyanobacteriales > Nostocaceae > Dulcicalothrix. The sequence continues at coordinate 6,989,959 of NZ_KB217478.1, forward strand.
CGACCCATTGCTTATAAACTTGTTCAGGAAGATTATGTTCTTCGGGTATTTTATTGAGAAAATTCTCTGGAGGTAAATTTGTAATTTGGGTGATTGCAGGGCTGATATATAAAGTGCAAAAATTTTTATCGAAGCGAGCAATGATATCTGGGGAATTTTCTACTAATGCGCGAAATTCTTGTTCACGACGGTGTAATTCTGCCTCGGCTTTTTGACGTGCTTTTACTTCTTCTGCTTCGCGTAAGGCACGTATTATCGATGGTACTAACCTGTCGAGACGCTGTTTAAGTACATAATCTGTGGCGCCGCTTTTTAGCGTTTCGATAGCAACTTCTTCACCCATTGTAGCCGTTACAAAAATAAACGGCACTTCTGGACATTGCTGCCGTGCTATTTCTAAAGCGGCGAAACCATCAAACCCAGGAATTGTGTAGTCAGAAAGTATTAAGTCATAACAGGACGAATTCAGTTTAGCTTGAAACTCCTCGCCTGTTTGCACTTGAATGAGTTCACAGGTAATGCCTCCCTCGGCGAGTGTCGCTTGGATCAATTCTGCATCCAGTAAGCTATCTTCAAGCAAGAGAAACACTAGCTGTGACATATCATTTTAACTCCTATTTAATTCCTTGAGCATTGCTACGTGCGGGAGGTATTGAACCTGGTGGTGGTTCATTTATTATTGCCCAAAATAATCCTAGCCCTTTTATGACATCCACAAATTCGTGAAAATCTATGGGCTTAACGACATAGGCATTTGTTCCCAACTCATAGCACCGCGCTAAGTCATGTTCCTCACGCGAACTAGTCAAAACTACTACCGGAACAGTCCGTAGCGAGTTGTTAGCTTTTAGTTCTGACAATACCTCGATTCCATCTACTTTAGGTAACTTTAAGTCGAGTAGAACGACTACCGGGTTGCCCTCACGGCGCAAGCGGTACATACCTCTACGGTATAAATAATCTAAGGCTTCCTCACCATCTCGGACGACGACAACTTCGTTACCAAGATGATTTTCAGCCAGCGAAGTCAGGATTAACTCTACATCATTAATGCTGTCTTCGACCAGGAGTATACGCTTCAGTTCCATTGACCTTTCTTTAATCTCCACTCCTGACCCCTTCTAATGGTTGCAACACTTCACTGTTCTTAGGTAATGAAAAGTAAAATGTTGCACCAATGTCAACTTCGCCAATAGCCCATACACGTCCACCATGACGGTGAATAATGCGTTGAACGTTTGCTAGCCCAACTCCTGTACCTTCAAACCGAGGGTCTGTGTGCAGGCGTTGAAATACACCAAATAATTTATGTATGTAACGCATGTCAAAACCTATGCCATTATCTTTGACGTAGAATACTATTTCTTGAGTACTCTCTGCTAAGTGCTGAGTGCTAAGTAATGAGTGCTGAGTTGTAAGTAGAGAGTTTGGGGTTGGAGAAGTATTTTGTTTTTTTACTTCTTCTTTAGTTTCCAACTGTTTACTCAGCACTAAGCACGACTCGCTTTCGACTTCTTTAAGGATACCAATTGTAACGGATGCCACTTCACGAGTTTTGCTGTATTTCAAAGCGTTTTCTACCAAATTCCGCAAAACTAGGCGCAGCATAGAAGGGTCGCCTTGTACCTGGGGAAGAGTTTCTATATGCCATATAACTTGGCGATTTTTAATTACATCGTGGCAGTCTCCCTTGACTTCTTCCACGAGTAGATTCATATCTAATGTTGTGTATCGCATTTCGGCGCGTCCCATGCGTGAAAATGCTAATAAGTCATCAATTAATTTACCTGCTTGGGTTGTTGCGTCAACTATGGTATTTATGTATCGTTTGTTTGTTTCGTCTATTTCTTGTTTTTCTAGCCTTTTTTTTAATAAGTCTACAAACCCAGCTATGTGACGTAAAGGCGCCCGTAAGTCATGAGATACTGAATATGAGAATGATTCTAATTCTTTATTAGCAGCTTCAAGTTGAGCGGTGCGCTGTTTCACCCGTTCTTCGAGCGTTTCATTGAGGCGCCGCACTTCAGCATCAGCACGTTTTCTGTCAGTAATATCTAATATAAATGCTACTGATTGAGTGCGGTCTTCACCGTAAAGTATATAACCGATTAATACATCAACGCGCGTTCCATCTTTACGAATGTATTGTTTTTCATAAGGTGTACAGCTTCCGCGCGTTTTTGCTTCTGCAATACCTGCATCATCTAAAGGTAAATATTCAGGTGGAGTAATATCAACCCAGCTAATGCGAAAAGCTTCTAAATCATCGCGCGTGTAACCAATAATATCTAAGAAGGCATCGTTTGCTTGGAAGACACCACCTATCGTATCACCGTATAACATGCCAATAACATTAGATTCGGCGAATAAGCGTAGCCTTTCTTCGCTTTGCCGTAAAGCTTCTTCTGTTTTTTTACGCTCGGTCAAATCATGTGCAACTGCATACATTAAGCCAGTTTCAATATCAGGAACCGCGTTCCACGTTAACCACCGATACTCAGCGTTCTTACAGCGATAGCGGTTCTCGAATTTGAGTGTAGTGGCGCCATTTTTTAGCTTTTCAAATTCGCTAAGAGTTGCAGCAACATCGTCAAGGTGGACAAAATTAATAAACTGTGTTGAAAGTATCTCTACTTCGCTGTAACCAAGGATTTTATAGAAGGCAGGATTAATGCGTTTAAAGTAACCATCAAAACCAGCGATACCAAGCAAATCTATCGAAACATTGAAGAATTTGTCGCGTTCAGCTTCCGCGCGCTTTCTTTCAGAATTATCTAATACAAATGCTACAGCACCTTGTTCTTCGACTAATCTAAAACCAATAATTACAGCAATACGCGAACCGTCTTTGCGAATATACTCTTTTTCATACGGCGTACATACTCCTTTTGTAATTGCTTCGACAATACCCTCTTCATCTACAGGCAAATATTCTTTTGGTGTTAAATGGCACCAGTTGAGTGTTTTATTTTCAATATCTTCTTTTGTATACCCTATCATCTTTAAAAAGGCATTATTTGCTTCGTAAATTTCGCCTTGAAAATTCGCATAAATAATACCAATTATATCGGAATCTACAAATAAACGTAGCCGCTGCTCGCTTCGACGTAAAGCTTCTTCTGCTTTTACTTTGTCGTCAATATCAGTACAAGTACTTAGCCACTTTGTAATATTATTTGCAGTATCGTGCATTGGTACTGCGCGGGCAAGAAAATAACGGAATGTACCATCATGGCGCCGTAAACGGTATTGCACATCGCGCATTGGTGTACCAGTACTAATGGCAGTTGCCCATTTTTCCATCGCTTGCGGTAAGTCGTCGGGATGAACTATTTGGCGCCAGTCCCAACGTGCATATAAATTTAACTCTAATCCTGTATAGTTAACCCAGCGTTGGTTAAAGTATGTAATACTACCATCTGAATCTGATACCCAAACTAGTTGAGGTACGTTTTCGGCAAGTTGACGATAACGGTTTTCACTTTCTTCTAACTTATGCTGATATACTTTAGCATCATGAACGTCTGTATTTGTACCCATCCACTCAATGATTTTTCCAGCACTATTATGCACAGGAAGCGCGCGTGCTAAGTGCCAACGATACTCTCCATCCGCACGTCGCAAGCGAAATTCCACTTCATATATATCACCTGTTTCTTGAGCTTCTGCCCATTTTAAGTCACAGCGTTTTAAATCTTCGGGTGGTACTAGCGATACCCACTTTCTAGCTACAGCCTCTTCATAACTCACACCACAATACTCAAGCCATTTTTTATTAGCATAGAGTATTTCGTTTTCGGCACTTACTTGCCAAACTAGGTGAGGTATTGACTCTGCTAAAAACCGGAAACGTCTGTCGCTTTCAGCCAATGCGGTTTCCATATTCTTACGGTCGGTGATATCTGTGGAAATGCCTATTATTCCAATGATATTACCAGTTTCATCGCGGTAAGGTGATTTCGTCGCTATATAAGTTCTTGAACCTTCGTTAAATAATATCGTTTCCTCGAATATACGAGTTTCGCCAGTTGTAATAACAATACGGTCATTCGCTACTGCTACTGCTGCATCATTACCATTTCTCAAGACATCAAAGTTAGTGTGTCCAATAACCTCGTCTTCTGACTTTCCGAGTGCGCGAAGTGTCGCTGAGTTAGCTGCTACAAACTTTCCTTGTAAGTCTTTGACAAAAATTAGTGTTCCTGTGGCGTTATTTATGGCATTAAGTATAACTAAACTTTGCCGTAATGTGTGTTCAGCTTCATGACGCGCGAGTTCTGCTATTTTACGCTCGTGAATGTCTAGCATGGCGCCTGTTATACGTGAAGCTTTGCCATTATCATCATATTTAACTTGACCACGTAGCATCATCCATCGATATGGCGCCGACTCAATAGTTGTATCATGAGTGACTAACTTTACACGGTGTTCAACTTCAAATACTGTACCTGTAGAAATTCCATAATCAAAAGCTGCTCTTACAGATTCTAAGTCATCAGGGTGGACAGACTCTAAAGCTTGCTCGAATGGCATTATTAAGGGGAACAGTGGGTCAACTATCGTATTGACAAAAGTAATTTTGTCGTTGCTTAAATTACGTTCCCATAAGTAAGTATTTGTAACTTCTAATGCACGTTGCAGAAGATTTTGGCTTTCGCGCAAAGCTATTTCTGTAAGTTTTAGTTCATGAATATCTGTAGCAGTACCTACCCATTTAATGATATTGCCTTGGGCATCTTTAAGGGGTACAGAGCGCGCGAGATACCATCGATATGTACCATCGCTCCTTAGCGCGCGGTATTCAAATTCGTAGTTTGAACCAGTACTAAGTTGTTCTTGCCATCCTGATACTATACGAAAAAAATCATCTGGATGAATAAGTTTATCCCAATCATTATATTTAATATCTTCTGCTTGGTACCCTGTATATTGGCGCCAGTGGGAATTAGCATATTCCATAGAACCATTGGAGTCAACTAACCAAACGAACTGTGATGAAGCTTCAGCTAAAGTTCGATATAAATTTTCACTTTCGGCAAGCTTCGCTTCTATTTGTTTACGTTCGCTAATGTCAACTGAAACCCCTATTACCCCAATAATATTACCGCCATCATCATAATAAGGTGACTTTGAAGAAATATATGTACAAGTTCCTTTTGGAAATTGTAATGTTTCTTCAAGTACCTGAATCTGACCATTTTCCATTACTGAACGGTCATTTTCCATTACCGCTGATGCTTCATCACGGTTAGCAATAAAGTCAATATCAGATTTACCAATAATTTCTGCTTCAGACTTGCCAACAACACTAATAGTGGCAGGGTTTGCCATTAACACTTTACTGTCACGGTCTTTAACATAAATCAATGTTGGTGTAGTTTGGTTAATAGCATTGAGAATTGCTAAACTTTGCCGCAACTCGTTTTCCATTGCTTTACGCGCGGTTATATCTGTTGAAACACCAATTAACCCAATAATATTACCGTTATCATCATAATAAGGTGACTTGGCAGATTGAAAGACGCGCTTTCCTTGTCGTGTTTCTGCTTCCTCTTCAAATATATGTAATTGACTAGTTTCAATCACCAAACGGTCGTTCTCTAAAACTGCCATTGCTTGCTCATGTCCCGGATGATATTCAGCAACCTCAGTATTGAAAACTTCGTCTTTGGGTTTACCAATAACTTCAAGAGTAGCAGGATTTGCGATTACCAAACGGCCTTGAATGTCTTTGATGTAAATGAGAGTTGGTGTACTTTGACTGATAGTATTTAAAATTGCTAAACTCTGCCGCAATTGGTTTTCCATCTCTTTGCGGTCAGTTATGTCAACAGAGATACCTATTACTCCAATAATATTATTATCTGAATCGTAATAAGGTGACTTTGTACTTAAAAAAGTCCGGGTTCCTTGGGCAACTTCTACTGTATTTTCAAATATCTTAGTTTCACCACTTTCCATTACCAAGCGGTCATGTAGTAAAACTTCTGAAGCTTGTTTGGATGAAAGAAAACTAGTTTCGTTGTTACCTAAAACTTCTGCTTCTTCTTTACCTATTATAGAAAGCGTAGCAGAATTTACCATTAAGAAGTTGCTATTGTGGTCTTTAACATAAATTAAGTTGGGGGTATTTTGATTAATCGCGTTAAGAATAGCTAAATTTTGTCTTAACTCATTTTCCATTGCTTTGCGGTCAGTTTTATTTAGATAAATACTATTTCGCCAAATAGTAAATAAATATATCACGATTAACGAAACAGTCATCAACGACGTACCAAAAGCAAAATCATAATAATTTGCTTTTTCGCCTTGAAGAACTGCCCAACCTAAAATTATAGGCAGAAATATAGCTGTTGGTATTAATCGTCGCGCAGTTACACCACCATTAAGTTCAGTAGTAACGGTTGCCATAAGTCCGCGATATGGATTATTAAATAGTATTCCTAAACACAAAACTAGGAAAGTGAGCGCGGTATGCACCGTCATATAAGTATAATAAGTGCGAAAAAAGTAGAAAACCCTCACACCATAGATATAGCCTATTATTGCCTGAAAAGAAATGAGAAGGACTATAAATGTACAAACCTGATATATAAAGACGTGACTTGTAGAGACCTGACATGTCGCGTCTCTACATTTATTATTTGTGGCTTTATTCCCTTTTTCTAACCACAGTGCTGCACTAATGAATAACCAATTGATAGCAGTATTTACACCCATTCTACCTGGGTGTGATGTAGCTGATGACAACGGAAAGTCACGAAATAATAATTCATCAATTCCAAAATCCCACCCAAAGAGGTATTGACTCAGCGTTACTAAAGCAATGATAAAAATTGTTATTGTGCAAAATTGTGAGATTAGATGAACTTTATAATTTACCCTTACTGTTTTCAACCACAACGTCACCCCTGCCAACACAAAGCAAATAGCTGTGTTTGCTTTCATTGTAGCGGTGCCGGGAATTAAGCTTTTAAGAATATCAATATTAACTGCCCAACTTAACAAAGCTATGCAGCCTATACAAATTACAACTGCACTTGCTAGTTTGGTAAAAGGTTGCATTGGCTTCAAGTTACGCATCGTTATATATATATTGCATTTGGATTGATTCGGGCACCGTATAGTATCAAATTTTTAACCAACTTACTATATAAATTAATACAATCCTTATTTACGTGCAACTCCATAGAGGTATATCAGAACTAGCTTAAAGCTTTGGAGCAGTTTATAGATGTACCTTTGGATAGAGGCTAATTAATACTTTTTATATATATCTTTGTACGGTTGACAAAATTATATTAAGAGAATCTCTCCGAACAAGAACGCGAATTCAGGGGATTAAAATCATAATATAATTCCTTCACTCAGCAGTTGGAATTTAGATTGGATGGCACCTATAATTTTTTGTTCTTCGGGTGAAATATTACCGTTGATTTGGGCGATACGTTGACATTGTGCTAATAATGTAATTGCGTAATCACGGTCGAGTTGGTTAAGTAGTTCTTCTATTGGTTGCGGAGAATGGATGCTTTTACCTATTTCTTCGAGTGATTGTGTACCGATGTTGATGGCTTTTAGTTCTGGTAATATTTCTTCCCAGGTTTTATTTGGATGACTACTAAGTATCATGTGAACGAGGATTCTATCCATAATAGCTTGTTGAGAAACAGCTTTTTCTAGATATTCTTCGCTTTCTTGTTTTAGTTTATCTATTGTTGCTTCTGAGTTTAAGTCTGTAGCATCATCTAATTTTGCTTCGTAAAATCTACATGCAGCGTATCCCAATGAGTAAATCATTGTGGCATTGGAACTGGCGCCAATTACAGCACCTGCGAAGGGGACGTTACGTAATAAACTTAAACCAGCAGCTTTGAGTAAGCGACCACCACCTAAAGCTAGTCCAAAAATAGCTACAACTTCACCTTTTCGTGCAGGGTCTTTTAAGTCTAAACCATATAAAGCGGCAATTTGATATACCATTTCTGATTGCAGTTCGGTTGTAGCAGCAAGGTCTATAGCAAGTAATGCTGCTGCGACTCCTGGTATAACGCTTGTGGCTAAACCTATTCCACCTGCTTTTGTTGCTTTTTCCACCATGATGCGGTGGGCAAGTTGTTGAGGTGTTTCATTCGGATAACTTTGCTTAAGTTTTTTTACTGACTCTGCGGCTTTATCTAGATTAACGTTATCTGAGGCGCCGACAAGCCAGCTAAGATTTAAGACACCAGCGAGTTTACGAATAAACCAGTTGTTACCAAGAGCGTCAGCAACTTGTCCGGTAAACTGCGTTGAAACTTCAAATAATTTACGCGCTTGACTTGCCGCTGCTTGTCCTGCATCACTAACTTGCTGTGCGAATGATTGAATTAGTGATTTATCAAATTTATTGAGTGATTTCTTATTTTGACTAGCTGCTGATTGCTCTGACATGGCTGGATAATATTTAGTTTATAGTTATAGTTTTAAAGTAAATTATTTAGTAAAAGCCTATAATATGCATCTTCCTGCAAGAAGATTGTGTCTTGTCTTAAGGATTAATATTACTGCTTGCATCAACAAACAGGCAGGATGCCTGTTCCACAAGAGTCTGACACAAGAAGAATGATAACAATTATGTTTTTAAGGGCATGGGTATGGTTAAGTCACCTAGAAAGTTATTTGTTTTGAGAATTTCATAAAGATTGATATCGGCTTCTAGTAGACAGGCGTGTCCGCTGTAAGGTAATGTTACCATTTTGGAGTTAGGTAAAATATTAGCTAATCGGCGCCCTTCTTCTGATGATGGTAAAAGTCGGTCGTCGCTACTTGCTATTATTAATGTTGGTTGTGTAAGTTGCGCGAGTTTATTATTGTCTATTTCAAATTCGCGTAATAAAGAAACTCGCCAACGAATGGTTTGTGACGGGACTGACTGAACAGTTTCGAGAAGTTCGCTGCGGTCGCGTTCGGTGATACGAGATAATGATGCCAGAAATGGTAGTAAACCAATGGCACCTACATCAAACACCCATTCGGGTACGTAGTTCATGAGTGGAGATGCCCAAACATACCAAGGACGTAGTTTAAAACTCGAAGCTGGGTTAATTAATATAATACGTTTGAATAAAGAAGGCGCCGAAATTGCGACTTTTTGCGCTAAACAGCCTCCAAAGGACTCCCCACACAGATAAACTGAGCGCTCTGAGTTTCGGTCGAGTTCAACTTTAATTAAACTAAGTACACTGTTGGTTATATCTTCCCAATTTGTCATGTCACTACGCGGTATAGCTAAACACCGCACGTCAAAAGCTGCCTCAAGTCCCGCAGTTTGCGACCGCAGTAATTGACCTGTGCCATCCATCCCTGGTAAGTAAATAAATAGAGGGCATTGAGGTTGTAGCCTTTTAGGGGTTAGGAAACAAGGTTTTGATTCTACTTTTGGGATAGTCATTAGCCATGCTTTATTATGATGAATTCTTTGATTGATATACGCGCTTATTTTTTCTGATTCTATGAGGGTATTAACCCCTCAGCCAATAGCCCTAAATAACCATATTAAAAAAGATTTCAATTTTAAAGTATTGAGAATAAGCTAAAAACACACACTTTTAACTCATAACTCCTAACTCCTAACTGATAACTCTTAACTTTAATAAATTCCCTCCTTGAGTAGACCTGTAATTTCAGAGCGACAGTATTTGCTAATTTCTGCGACAACAGTCCTAGCTTTTTTGCCTTGATACATTTCCCTGTGCTGTGACTTTACCCAGTAGGGACGCCCGATAAGCACTGCAACCCGACGGTATACTACTAAAGGATGCCAACCTGGTTGGTTAAATAACGGTTCGCTTGGGTCGAACAGAGTCAGAAATTTCAATGGTATTGCTGATGTGTTGACTTCTTCAATAGATGCTATCGCAATTGGCAAAATCGCTAAGTTATCAACTTTACAGCGCAACGCTAAATGCGCGAAACCTCGCTGAAACTCTGCTACTTGGTTGGGTTGAGTAAAGTTTACCATTGGTTTGGTGCCTTCGGGAAACAGCCCTACCATCTGCCTTGATTTTAGTAAAATTTCTGATTGCTCAAGTAAACTAGAATACCTTTGATTTTCTGCTTCTAATGGAAAGCATCCGAGTGCGTGGGTGACAAACTCGCGCATGACTGGCACTTGTCCCATGTAGTGATGGCAAGCGAATCGAATTGGATGTGACAATGCTGCCATTAATAGTGGTGCGTCCATGAAACTGCGATGATTACTCGTGACTATTATGCTGGCATCTTGGGGTATACGATTTTCGTAGTAGCGAAACATAGTTGTTGATAACGCCATCAACAACGCGCGAGAAATCTCTAAGGGGCTATTCATATTCATGCTCTTAGGTGCTAATGTTATGCGTCAAAACTAAAATCAACAGGAGTTGCTGTCTAATTCTTGGATTTTTACATTTCTTCACTCAATATTAGATAGCCTTAAGGTAGAAACCTGCTTTCTCAAAGAAGAAACCAGGTTTCTTTGTTGATATCTTGTAATAAACACAAAAATTTCCTATAGAAACCTGGTTTCTTGTATCTTCAGTAACAATAAACCGTTAAATAAGCTATAAAGCGAAATTTTTACGTAAATTCCAAATATAAACTCGTTGCTTAATCAATTTAGAGGCGACTCTAAAGTTTGCTAATATAAAGCTTATAGTTGTAAATCCGTAATAAATGTTTTATAATTACGTGGTTTTAGCTACATACACAAGATAAAAACTGTTATAATTCTCTTTAATATTCCATGAATCGAGACGAGACAACAAATACATTTGCGCTGACAACACCGTTATATTATGTGAATGATTTACCACATATAGGCAGCGCTTATACAACTATGGCTGCTGATACGATAGCAAGATTTGAAAAATTGTTATCAAAATCTGTGTTGTTAGTTACCGGAACTGACGAACATGGACAAAAAATTGAGCGCAGCGCTCAAGCAAAAGAGATGAAACCGCAACAGTTCTGCGATGAGATTGTACCTAACTTTATCTCATTATGGAAATTGTTAAACATACAATACGACCGTTTTAGCAGAACTACGGCGCCTAAACATGCTTCGATAGTTCAAGAGTTCTTTAAGCGCGTTTGGGATAATGGCGATATATATTTAGGTCAGCAAAAAGGCTGGTATTGCGTATCGTGCGAAGAATTCAAAGAAGAACGCGAACTGTTAGAGAAACATCGGTGCCCAATCCACCCAACCAAAGAAGTTGAGTGGCGTGACGAAGAAAACTATTTTTTCCGCTTATCGAAATATCAAGAAAAATTATTGGCGTATTTTGACTCGAAACCTGATTTTATTCAGCCAGAAAGTCGTCGTAATGAAGTATTAAACTTTGTAAACCAAGGATTACAAGATTTTTCGATTTCCCGCGTCAACTTAGAATGGGGTTTTCCAGTTCCCGAAAATCCAAAACATACACTTTATGTTTGGTTCGATGCACTATTGGGCTATATAACTGCATTACTAGAACCGGATGATGAGCCAACACTTGAAAATGCTTTAAAAAATTGGTACCCATTCGATTTACATCTAATTGGAAAAGATATTTTAAGATTTCATGCTGTGTATTGGCCTGCAATGTTAATGTCGGCAGGGTTGCCATTACCAGGAAAAGTCTTTGGACATGGATTTTTAACCAAAGACGGTAGAAAGATGGGGAAAACTCTTGGTAATACAATTGACCCTATTGAGTTGATTGATAAATATGGCGCCGATGCAGTTCGTTATTACTTCCTTAAGGAAATCGAATTTGGTAAAGATGGCGATTTTAATGAAGTAAGGTTCATTGATGTTGTAAATGCAGATTTGGCGAATGATTTAGGTAATTTACTAAATCGAATTTTAGGCATGGTGAAAAAATACTGTGGCGGCAAAATTCCAGTAGTTACAGCAGAACATGTAGATAATGATAACCCTTTAAAGGGACTAGGTTTACATCTAGGGGAACAAGTCAAAACAGCCTATGAAGCGCTAGCCTTCAGTCAAGCTTGTAATTTAGTTCTGTCGCTTGTACAGGGTAGTAACAAGTTTATCGATGACCAAGCGCCTTGGAGCTTGTATAAACAAACTCGGCAGCAAGAAGTGGAATGCGTATTGTATACTGTGCTGGAATCTGTGAGGTTAGCAGTTTATCTATTATCCCCAGTAATTCCCAATATCAGTACTGCCGCATATCAACAACTAGGTTTTGAAGTCAATTTTAATGACCCAACCAGTATTGAAAAGGCGCCATTCGATATTCATTCTAAATGGGGATTGCTGAGTAGTACACAAAACTTAGGCACACCCCAACCCATTTTTAAACGAATTGATTTGTCTAAAAACGATTAGTTTTTTAATCTCTGTTAAACGTAAATTCACCAGTGGCTATATTTTACTAGCTAAATATAATAGCCCTGGATGAATATAATCTAGCCGTAACTATCATAAAACGTTCAATAACAGTGTTTCAGCAATTTTTAGTATCCTTTATTACATTGATAACAAACGAGGTATGACAACAATGTTAAGTAATTTAGAAGCCGACTCGATATTTACGCCTGAGCAGGTTTTAGAAAATCGAGGTAGAGTAGCTATATTTATAGATGGCTCAAATTTATTTTATGCAGCTTTGCAATTAGGTATAGAAATTGACTACACAAAGTTGCTATGTAGATTAACAGGTGGTTCGCGACTATTACGTGCTTTTTTTTACACAGGTGTAGATAGGACGAACGAGAAGCAGCAGGGTTTTCTGTTGTGGATGCGACGCAATGGTTATCGTGTCATTGCTAAAGATTTAGTGCAGTTACCAGATGGTTCTAAAAAGGCGAATTTGGATGTGGAAATTGCAGTAGATATGATGGCTTTGGTCGATTCGTATGATACTGCGGTATTAGTGAGTGGAGATGGAGATTTGGCTTATGCAGTAAATTCTGTATCTTACCGAGGTGTGCGCGTTGAGGTAGTGAGTTTACGGTCTATGACTAGCGATAGTTTAATTAACGTTAGTGACCGCTATATTGATTTAGAGGCGGTTAAAGAAGACATTCAAAAGACCCCACGTCAAAGTTATCCCTACCGACCCCTATCTGGTGTTGGTTTTTTGGAACAACCTGACATGAATGGTCATCTGGAATTACCGGAACCATAAAACGAGGCTTATAGCGGAATGAAAAATGCGGGCGCCGGAACGGTTTTGTTTCGTCTGTCTATGACAATTGTATTAGTGGTAGGACTATTTGCTTGCAGTAGTCCTCCTCCAAAATCACAAGCGAATAAAGATAAACCAACAAACCAGCCAAACGATAGTCAGTTAACTTTATTTGAAGGTTCTCTAGATGCAACTGACGAGTCAGGAAGATTAATTTGGCGAGTTAATGCTAAAAAAGGCAGATATACAAAAGAGAAAGAAATAGGGCAACTTGAAAGTCCTTACGGTGAATTATTTCAAGATGGTAAGGCTGTTTATCAAGTAACTGCCGAAAAAGCCGACATTCAGCAAAACGGAAAACAGCTATTGCTTAAAGGTAAAATAGTCGCAACAGACCCCAAAAATGGTGTTGTATTGCGTGGGAATGAATTAGAATGGCGCCCACAAGAAGACTTATTAATCGTTCGTAACCAATTAAATGGAACTCACAAGCAACTTGTTGCAGTTGCACAAGAAGCGCGTGCGAAAACTCGTGAGCAAAAAGTAGATTTTTTTGGGGGTGTAGTTGCAACTTCTGTAGACCCACCATTACGAGTGCGAACCGAGCATTTAACTTGGAATTTAAAGCAGCAAAAATTAATTGGTAACAAACCATTACAATTTGAAAGGTTTAAAAATAATCAAATCACCGATAGAGGAAGAGGTGACGCGGCAGAAGTTGATTTAAATACTAAAATTGTCACCATTACTAAAAATGCCCAAGCAGAGCTAGCACAACCTGCAATACAAATCACTAGTAGTTCAATGGCATGGAACCTTAATAAAGAAATTGTTACAACTAAAACACCAGTACGTGTACTTCATCGTACAGATAATATCATAGTCACGGCAAATCAAGGCGAACTTAGAATACCTCAAGAGACCGTATATTTACAGGGTAACGTTAATGCTATTGGACAAAGGCGCCAAAATATAAAATCAGATAAATTAACTTGGTTTTTAAAGAATCAGCAAGTAGAAGCCGAAGGGAACGTATTTTATCAGCAACTTGAGCCAGCATTAAGTTTCACAGGTGATACTGCATCTGGTAACATCCAGCAGCAAAATATTATAGTTAGAAGTAGTAATAACAATAATAGAGTAATTACCAATATCATTCCCCAAGAACCACAGTAGAGCGCAAGCATTGTTACAATTATTGGTATTACCCCAACGGGGCGAGCTACTTGCAAGCGTTTAGACATAAAAGCACGTCGTCTTTGGATAAAAGGTGGTTGGTATCCACCTTTAGAAGACCCACGACAAGAAAGTTAAAGCAGCGCGTGGTTGAATAACGTTGTTGTTAAAGAGTTAAGAGTTATAACTCTTAACTCTTAACTACTAACTCTTATAAACTACTTCGTTTCTTTGGGCATCACCAAGCTGTGGCAAAGCTTTGTTTTCTGCATGGGGGGCAATAGCAAGTGGAACAGATTCGGGAACTTGAAGTTGTTTGACTAGGTTTTGTAAGAGTTTATCTTGCTCAGTACGAAAGGCGCCAACGAAAGGTCCTCTATTAATAATGGCAAACCAAACTAAACCACGGTCACGTGTTGGAACTACACCAGCTAATGCACTCACATCACGTAATGTCCCTGTTTTCATGACTGTAGCGTTGGGTAAATGACGCGCCTGTACTGTGCCACGATGGTCAAAACCTGATGTAGGGAATAAATCCGCAAGTGTCATATTGTTCGCGACTGCTTCACGTTGCAGTATCATCAACATCGCACAAACGGCACGGGGAGAAATCCGATTTTCTACTCCTAGTCCGGAACCGTTGATTAATTGAATTTCTGATTCTGGAACTCGCGCTAGTTTGGCTGCTTTTGACTGAACTACCGTTGCTCCTCCTACTGCTTCTGCTAGCATTTCAGCCATTTCATTGTTGCTGAATACGTTCATCTCATTGATGAGTTGCGCCAGGGGTAATGAATAATGTCTGATTAGTAGATTACTTTCAGGAACGGTTTGAGTTGCTAGTTCGACTTTGCCAGTAATTCTCAATTGGGGTTTTGGTGTACCCTTGGGCATGGTTGAGTAATACAGCTTAATATCACGCGACCAGGTGGCAGAATCGAGTGTTTGTTTGAGAAATTGTCCAGCTAGTGTTGGGTTTCGCTGGAAGTTCATTGCAAAATTGCCAGTAATGATTAAATTACCCTTGACTTGCTTAATACCCATTTGGTTAAGCATATTGCCAAGCGTTACTGCTTCTTGAATTACAAATAATGGGTCTCCACCACCTGTTATGACTAAATTTCCTTCTAACACCCCATTTTTAATTGGCCCTGTTGCGCTAACCAATG
Source organism: Calothrix sp. PCC 7103 (assembly GCF_000331305.1). GTDB lineage: Bacteria > Cyanobacteriota > Cyanobacteriia > Cyanobacteriales > Nostocaceae > Dulcicalothrix. The sequence goes on from NZ_KB217478.1 coordinate 7,005,470, forward strand.
TCTGAAATTTATGGTCGGCGCCCAAGGTTGTCAAAGAGACAAGCGAAGTTGCAATTTTTGTCAGCGAGGCGGCTGGTATTGGTGTTGTGCCTTCATGGTTCGCCATTAAAATTGGACCTGACTGTATCCAAATTCCCTGGCTCTGCATCATGTTTCCAGCGACTAATTTAGCTGTCACCAGGTCTTTGAAATATTTTTCAACCGTGGTAGTACCTGCTGGATTAGGGTCAGGGGCTAAAACCAGACCTGGGCTACTTTGCCATGCCAATGCTTCTAAAGCATCTAAAGGCTTGACTTGTAACCCTGCTATTTCCAGCCACAGCGTAAACAAGCCTGAGCCAATTAATTCCAGCATGTTTAATCCTCAATAGGGAGTTGGAGTTTTTAACTTTATGTGATATTATGCTGTTTCTACGATTTTGAGAATCGAGTAACTATACTAACCAATGATTTTTAATTACGGTAGTGCGTCTGAACACATTTGATTTAAGCTTTAAGCTAACTTTTCATTCTTTAGCAGTATTTTTGAGGCGCGAGCGAAAAATATCATTATATATACGCTTAACATAATAAGTTTTTAGGCTTAATCAGTGAATTTTCTACCTTTTTCAAAAGCTGGGCGCCTGAATCTGGAAAATTTACCTTATCTTTAAGAAACCTGGTTTCTTAATCAAAATTGTAATTAAAAGAACATTTTACGTAGAAACCCGGTTTCTTGGGTTTCTTTATGCAAATTGTAGTGACGAAGAACATTTTGCGTAGAAACCTGGTTTCTCCCCTTGTTTGAATTGTCAATAATTGTTAACGTAGTTACAAAAGATTTGAAAGAAAGATGCTTGCTCGTTTGGGTTAAGGCATCTGGTAAAATTTGTAAGGTTTCTAGAAGCTTTAAGCAATGGGATCGACTTGCGTGAGGATCGCAATTGACGCAATGGGAGGGGATCGCGCACCTGGTGAAATCGTGACTGGCGCACTGCGGGCACGAGAAGAACTAGGTGTAGAAATATTATTGGTGGGAGATCCCCAACAAATTGAAGCTGCGCTGCCACCTAAAACTAATACGGCACAGCTTGAGATTGTCCCTTCTGAGGGAGCAATTGAAATGGAGGAGGAGCCTTTAAGCGCTATCCGGCGCAAACCGAAGTCCTCTATCAATGTGGCAATGGATTTGGTCAAGCAAAAACGCGCGGATGCGGTTATTTCTGCTGGTCACTCTGGAGCAGCGATGGCATCGGCTTTGCTGCGTTTGGGAAGGCTAAAGGGAATTGACCGTCCAGCGATTGGAGCTGTATTTCCAACAATGGTAGCCAGTAAGCAAGTACTCATACTTGACGTTGGCGCCAATGTAGACTGCCGTCCGAAATTTCTTGAACAGTTCGCTATTATGGGGTCAGTTTATAGTCAGTATGTGCTGGGTATAAATGAACCAAAGGTAGGTTTATTAAATATCGGCGAAGAAGACTGCAAGGGCAATGACGCAGCAGTACGTGCAAATCAGATGTTACGTGAAAACCCAAACATCGATTTTATCGGCAATGCTGAAGGGCGTGATGTTCTATCTGGTGACTTTGATGTAATTGTCTGCGACGGTTTTGTGGGTAATGTGTTGCTTAAATTCGCCGAGGCCGTTGGCGAAGTGATGCTGCAAATTATCCGCGAAGAACTACCACAAGGTATACGCGGTCAAGTTGGTACTGCAATCTTGAAACCTAACTTAAGGCGAATTAAACAGCGCATGGACCACGCCGAACACGGTGGTGCATTACTTTTAGGTGTAGACGGAATTTGTATAATCAGTCACGGTAGCTCACAGGCGCCTTCTATTTTTAACGCCGTGCGAATGGCAAAAGAAGCTGTGGACAACCAAGTGTTAGATAGAATTCAATCTCAATATCAAAGCCTACAGCGCGAAAGCAGTTAAAGAGTGTTAAGTGCTGAATGCTGAGTGCTGAGTGAAGAGTTAGGAGGCGCGGAGTTATGAGGCGTGGAGTTATGAGGCGCGGAATTATGAATATTACTCAGCATTCAGCACTTTCTACTCAGCACTCAGCACTTCTAACTCGGCACTATTTTTAAAGCGTGGGAGAGTAGGAGTGCAAAACACAGGAATTATAATTACTGGAAGTGGGTCAGCAGTGCCAGCAGCTTGCCTTGAAAATAGTGCAATGACTTCGCTTGTTGATACTTCTGACGAGTGGATAACAACGCGAACTGGTATTAAAAAGCGACGAATCGCATCAGAAAAAGAGTCTTTGAGTGGTCTTGCTGCTGTAGCAAGTCTTCAAGCCATCGCAATGGCTGGAATTACCGCACAAGATATAGATTTAATATTACTTGCAACTTCCACACCCGACGATTTGTATGGTAGTGCTTGTAAAGTTCAAGCTGCTTTAGGCGCCAACCGAGCTGTCGCGTTTGATTTAACTGCTGCTTGCTCTGGTTTCATTTTTGGTATGGTGACAGCGGCTCAGTATGTAAATACAGGTGTGTTTAAAAACGTACTTGTGATTGGCGCCGACATACACTCACGTTGGGTAAATTGGCAAGACCGCACCACTTGTGTACTATTTGGCGATGGTGCAGGTGCAGTAGTTATGCAAGCTAGTTCGAGTAATAATTTACTAGGATTTGAATTAAGAAGTGATGGTAGTCAGAATCATTATCTTAATCTTGCTTACACTGCTCAGAGTCAAGAACTAACCAAAGACATTACCGTTGGCAAAGGAAATTACCAACATGTGACTATGAACGGTAAAGAAGTTTATCGCTTTGCCGCTCAAAAAGTTCCAGAAGTAATAGACAAAGCTTTATTTCGCGCCAATATAAGTGTTGAAAACGTTGATTGGTTGCTTTTACATCAAGCTAATCAACGAATCCTTGATGCTGTTGCCCAGCGTTTAGGAATACCAGACCATAAAGTTATCAGCAATCTTGCCAACTATGGTAATACCTCTGCCGCTTCTATCCCCCTAGCACTTGATGAAGCTGTGCGTGCAGGCAAAATTAAAAATAATCACATTATTGCTGCCTCCGGATTTGGCGCCGGCTTAACATGGGGAGCAGCTATTTTTAAATGGGGAAAATAATTAAGGTAGGGTGCGTGACGCTATAACAATTGTGAAACAAAACGAGTAATCTACTAGCGTCACGCACAGAAGCGAGTTAGGGGTTAGGAGTTAAGAGTTTTTGGAAACTTTTAATTCAAAACTTTAAATCCTTAATTTGAATGATTATTTAGTAACTCATAATTCACAACTCATAACTCATAATTTTTGATCAATGACTAAAACTGCGTGGGTGTTTCCAGGACAAGGTTCTCAAGCTGTAGGAATGGGAATCGATATTCTTGACTTGCCTAATTCTAAGGAAAAATTTGCTCAAGCCGAAGAAATTTTGGGCTGGTCAGTAATTGATATTTGTCAAGATGAAGAAAAGCTAGCTAGTACTATTTACACTCAACCGTGTTTGTATGTAGTAGAGAGTATTTTATGTGACTTTTTAAGCGAAAAGCAAAAACCTGATTTAGTGGCAGGACATAGTTTGGGCGAGTATATAGCTTTGTATGCAGCGGGTGTGTTTGAATGGTCAAATGGATTGCGTTTGGTTAAGCGACGCGCGGAACTAATGCAAAATGCATCTGGTGGCATGATGGCAGCATTAATGAACTTTGACCGTGAACAGCTTTCTCAAGTAATTTCTGAAACTCCCAATGTTGTGCTAGCAAACGATAATAGTCCAGCACAAGTTGTTATTTCTGGTACACCTGATGCTGTCCAAACAGTAATTTCACAGGTAAAAGCAAAACGAGCAATACCTCTAAATGTTTCCGGCGCCTTTCATTCTCCGTTAATGGAAGCAGCCGATAATGAATATAGAGAAGTTTTGGAGGCAGTAGAATTTCAAAACGCTCATATTCCAGTACTTTCTAACGTCGAACCAACACCATCAACCGATGCAAGCTCGTTAAAACAGCGCTTACTCAAACAGATGACAGGTAGTGTTCGCTGGCGAGAAATTTCGCTTGCACTTCCAGAATTAGGTATCGAAAAGGTTATCGAGATAGGCCCCGGTAATGTGCTTACTGGTTTAATTAAGCGCACTTGCTCAAATTTAACTTTACAAAATATTCGCTCTTGCTCTGAATTACCAAATTAGTTAGGTATAAATTGTCATTCTGAGCGTAGCGCTCCGGCGGAGCATTTGCCGCAGGCTAGAATCTTTAAAAAACTCGAATGTTATTAAGATGCTACCCTACGGGAAAACTGCGTTAACGTTCACGACTCATGACATTTATAACTTACTCAAACCAGTGGTTGATGCCGAAACCAACTGCTCGGTTATGATGTGACAGTTCATTTGCTAGCTGTAGTGCTGCATTTCTACCAATATCTGTCTCAAAAACTGATGAAAATACTACGTCGATTTGATTTTGCTGACAAAATTGACGTAGTTTACTCGGTGAACCAATAATTAAGGGTTTTATTACAAAAATCTGGCGCCATCCTTCTAAATAACAAGTTTCAAGATTTTGCAGTGTGGCAACTGACTCATCAAGAGCAAGAAGAGTATTATAGCTAGCGCTCAGTTCCAACATTTGCTCAAACTGAGATGTTGGTAATGGTTGTTCGATAAATTCAATGTTTACGCCGTTTGTCATGAATTTATCACAAGTCTCTAACCAAAGTTTTGACTCATCTAAGCTTAGTCCTGTATTCGCGTCTAACCGAATGGCGCCGTTGGGTAGATTTTGTACTATTTTTTGTACAAGTAAATCAAATATCGCGAGTTCTTCATCAATTGGATTAACGGCTATTTTCCATTTAAAGGTATGATACCCAGATTCCCATAACGGTTGGCAAGCGTTAATTGCACTTTTTCCGGCAGGTAGTAAGGCACTAAATTGTAAAGAATGGGGAATAGAAGTAATGGGGGGAAATAACGCTGTTTCAAATCCAAACTGACATGCAGGTAGTGTATTGGGAATAGAACAAATTATTTCACTACTAATATATGTGGGTAAAGATGAGCAAAATTCTAAAGCTTGCTCAAGGGTTTCGGAGCCAAACCAGGGAATAGGGGCTATTTCACCCTGCCCAACTTTACCGTTTTCGTGTTCGAGTTCAATAATAATGCCTTCACGAATTTCCCATAGACCGTACTTAGTTTGAACAGGACGAACAAATCGCCTCTCATAGGGACGAAAATTAAATTTATATATTTCATGTTTCAACCCCTCTCCCATTCCCCTTTCCCCTTTACCCAAGTAAAAATCCCAATCCAAACAACGTACAGCACCAAAAATGTACGGCAACTGCGATAAATTTACAGTTGCTGACTAACTCTGGTTTGTCGTGATTAAGATTAACGTGACGACAAAGTTTGACGGCAAATGGTAAACTAACCCAACTTAGTAAAGTCCAAATTGGGAAAAAACCCAAAACTACAAATATTGCTGTTAGTGCGTATATACTTGTAGTACAAACAGTCAAAACTTGGGCGCCTCGAAGTGTACCGAGTCTAACGATGGGTGAAAGTTTTCCTGCTGCGAGGTCATCTTTGACTTGATGGAAGTGTGAGCAAAATAAAATTAAGCTTGTGGCAACTCCAACTACAATTGAGGCGACTAAGCTAGAAATCGAGGCAGTTTGAGTTTGACTGTAGTATGCTGCTGAACATGCCAATGGACCAAACGCAAAAAAGCATAAAATTTCGCCTAACCCTTTGTATCCAAGGCGAAAGGGGGGACCCTGGTAAATGTAACCCAAGCCACAACATAGTAAAATAATTCCAATTACCGTTGGGTCTTGTTGCCACCAGCTAATTGTAAATATTCCTAACAATCCGAATATCAAACACAAGTTTCCTAACCAAAATACTAATGGCTTGTTTCCCGTTAAGTTTACTAACGAGTGATGCTTGTTTATATCAATTCCTGTTTCGGAATCATAGACATCGTTGCTGAGATTTTCCCAAGCTAATATTAATATTGCGGCGCCTAAAAAAGTAGAGAAAATTATGGTGTCAAGATGTTGTGTTTGTGCATAAGCAACGGCGGTTCCTACCCAAATTGGCATAATCGCAACGCTGTACATGGGTGGCTTAATTGCTGCCATCCACAATTTGTTATTAGGATATAAAATCAGCTTTGTAGTCATTTTTTAAGATTACTAAACTGCCAGCAAAGTTTTTGAAGTTGGAATTACCAACCTTGATAACATAACCATCGTCACCCCCCAGCATTGCTTTGACGCTTCCAGGAGGACATTGTACCGCTTATTTTTAGTACAAATAAACCATTTTTAACAAACGAAGCATGTATCCCCATATGAATCATCTTATCGGTCGTTTTGGGAGCCATTAAGTCTAGCCTGAAGGCGACGCTTTATGTTACCTGTAGAAATACGACCACGATTCATGACTCTTTAGGAAGATAACTTCAAAAAAATTTACTTTTCTTCAATACCATGACAGTTTCTCCATGTCGCTCTGACTTTCTTGTATATAATAAAGAAATATACCAATTTCTCTTGACTGTTCGGTCGCAATGTGCCCGAAGTAACAAGAATAAAATTGCAAGTATTTCGTTTGAGATTAATTTGGTTGACCCTTTAGTTGTTCTGGCAAAATTAGCACGACCTTCACAGGTAACTTTTTATTGGGAAAATCAAGCTAGTGGAGAATCAATTGTTGCAATTGATGCAGTCGCAAAGCTAGAAATTACAGGTGAAGCAAGATTTAGTTCTTCAGAAGAATTTATTCAAGATAGTTTAAGCAATCTTGTATGTTTTGAACAAGATAAACCGAATAATACAGACATTAAAAACATCCAGCCGCGTTTTTTTTGTAGCTTTAGTTTTTTTGACGATAACGATGAGTCAGATTACCCTTTTTCGTCTGGAACTGTTTTTTTACCTTGCTGGCAAATTTCTGTGAAAAACAATCGCTGTCAGGCAATGGTAAATCTGGCAATTGATGCGAGTACTAATATTGATACTATTTTACATGTTGTGTGGACAAAAATTGAAATTATTCAATCTTTAGCATATTATTCGCCTAATTTAAACAATTTACCTGCTAAATATAGTCAAAGATTGGTAGCAAACCCAGAAAAATTCAAAGCTTCTGTGACTTCTGCACTCAAGGCTATTGGCGCCGGAGATTTTAGTAAAATTGTTTTAGCCTCAGCACTTGATATATATTCAAGGACGGCATTTAATATATTCAAGTCATTAAGCAACTTACGACAACAGCATCCTAACTGTTACATATTTTCTACAAGTAACGGTAAGGGACAAAGTTTTATCGGCGCCAGTCCGGAACGGTTAATTAATGTAAATAACCATTTTCTTGTGACTGATGCACTAGCAGGAAGCGCACCGCGTGGTAAAACACCCGAAGAAGATGCCGCAAATGCCAATCGTTTACTACTAAGTGAGAAAGAACGACACGAGCATTCCTTGGTTATTGACTTTATCACACAACAATTATTAAAACTGGGCTTACGACCACAATTTGTGAAATATCACCTTTGTCCGCGTTTACGCCAGTTATCAAATATTCAACATTTATGGACACCTATAACAGCAGTTGTTCCAAATAATGTGCATCCGTTGCAGATTATAGCCCATTTGCATCCCACACCAGCAGTTGCGGGTGAATCACGGGATATCGCAATGCAGCAAATTCGACGTTATGAAAATTTTGAACGAGGTTTGTATGCGGCGCCTCTTGGTTGGGTAGATATTAGTGGCAACTGCGAATTTATTGTTGGCATTCGTTCGGCATTAATTGATGGCAACCGCGCACGGTTGTATGCAGGCGCCGGTATTGTTGCTGGTTCTGACCCTATGAAGGAACTAGCAGAAATTCAACTCAAATTTCAAGCCCTACTAAAAGCTTTGGTTTAAATCACAAATGGAAAAATATAAGTAAAAAACATCACTAATTAATCGTGAATACTTAATCATCAGCTGACTGCGCGACTGGCTCGACGACAATATCAATTGGTGCAGGTTGGTCAATTGGACTTGCCGCCATAATCGAGTCGAGTACCCAATCGTATGGGTCGCTGCTATCGTCTCCTGGGTAAGCTTCCCAGACAGTATTCATGTTTTCTTCGTCGTTTAAAATAATCACAACTTAGTTTCCCTTCGTTTTTTATACTTAAATTTCTACGGATGTTTATTATAAAATATCGTAATTTTTAATACATGTAATACTTTACAGCTAACTAAAGCTTCCGTAATATTGACTAGATTGATTTTGAACACTAATCTGGGAATATAGCTCAAACCTTGTTTAATATTCCCATAATCTACCTTTACATTCGGAGTTAGAGCGTTTAGATGTGGCGCCTGCTTCATACGCACACACTTCGCTCTAAACCTTGTAAATGCAGAAATCCTGATAACCCTTCAGAATGGAAGATGGCACTAATTACTACCTGTAACTCTTTTTCTCCCCTAAAGGAATGCAAAAAAGATTATTTGAAGTTTTGTTATGCAGATACTAACTTTTTATACAGCTAATAAGCAAGCATTAATTGTCAACCTTAAAACAAACGTCACAAATTTCACGTGTTTTTTAAATTGCTTCAAAGTTCAATCTTGCCAATTTGGCAGCTTAAGTAATTTTATTTATTTTATAATGGTAGAAAATTTAAATTAGAAATAAATCCCCCCTAGCCCCTTAATAAGGGGGGATTAAATCTTGATAAACTCAATTTCGCCAGTGACAGGGTTACGACGAATTTTTACCATATAAACGCTTTGTTGCTTGCGGTTGCCGTTTGGAGTGAAGCTAATTTCTCCAGTCGCGCCGATTAAGCTAAAGTTAGGGTTTGCTATATAGTTAGATATATTACTGCGTACATAGCTAGTGTTGAAATTTTGTTTATCCAAAGCTGTAATTAATGCTTTGGTTGCATCGTAAGTAAGAGCGGTATGCCAACTTATACGTTTTTTCCAAAGCTGGTTAGCTTCTGTACCAAAATCAGACGGTATTATTCCAGGATACCAAGGTAATGCAATGGCGCTACCCATTTTATTTTGAGCAAGTTTTCTGATAATTTTGGAACTATCAAGGCTATCTCCACCTACAACTAAATAATTGTACTGGTTCGCATATTCAATAACTTGGACTGCTGCATCTGACGTTAAACCATCGGTGGTAGGGAAAAGAACTATTGCGTCGGCGCCAAATTGTTTAACTTGATTGATATTAGATTCAAGATTATCGGATAAAGAAATTTCTGCGGCAATTTTACCACCTAGTTTGCTAAAATGATTGCGTAACTGTTTAAGTAACGATTCACTGTATTTACTGCTAGGATTATAGAATACTGCTGCACGGCGTTTATTGGCGCCAATGAGGTAATTTGCCAAAATGTCACCTGTGACAGTGTTACTAGACACAACTCGAAAAAAGCATTTCTGATAGGTTACTTGGCATTTGTTTGCGAGGTCATCAAAAGTAGCAGTTGGAGAAATTAGTAAAAGTTGGGCCTTTTGGTAAGCTGGAAGTGCTTCTAAAGTCGTCTCGCTACGAAAATGACCGATAACTGCGACAACATCGTTTTGTTTTCCTAATGCTTGGGCAATTTTAAGAGCATATGAAGGCTTATTATTATCGCTGGCAATTAATACATGTAAGCCAATTTTTTGACTTTGATGTTTTTGATTAAATTCGTTTTGTGCCTGTGCAACTCCTTGTAAAATTTCTTGACTCGAATTTATCGTGTCATTATTACTATCACTGATGGGAGCAACAACGGCGATAGTTAAAGTTTTATAATTTTGGGCTTTGAGACGTGCGTTATTTAAATAAATTAAAGTTTCTGGGTCTCGACGTTGTTGAAAAGATTGTTCTAATAGTTTAACAGAGTCAGCATATTTACCTGCTGCAAAGGCGTTTACTCCATCTTGTTTAATTTTATCTATAGAGTTAACCATCATAATTTCTTCGCCGCAACTCATTTTATCATTTGAGTTAAAGCGCCGTATCCAAATTTTTTCGCAACCGTTTACGCCAGTAGCATACCAGTAACTACCAGTGAATCCTACTAAGCAAATAGCAGCAGCGTAGATAATTTTTTTATAAATGTGAGGAACTGGGGTTTTACGATTTAAAGCAGCAATAATAGCACGTGTGTTTTGTGGTCTATTTTCCCAGTCGTGTTCCATCATGTTATCTAGCAAATCACACACCAATTTAGTGCGAAACTTAGAGATAACACCCATTCTTGAATTATTTGCAGGTAAATTTTGGCGCCAGTTGAAATGACTAGATTTTTGTATATCAGAAATATCACACGGATGTGTACCAGTTAATAAATGTACGAAAGTGCGTCCTAAAGCAAAAAAATCTGACTGTCGAACAGCAAAACCGTGTAAATATTGTTCCGGTGGTGCATATCCTACAGAACCGATACAGGTACCGTGTGCTAACGTTTCTTCTTCTTGTAAAAATGTCTCTGCTAAGTCGCGAACGGCGCCGAAGTCAATTAACACTAACTGCCCATTATGTCGTAGCATAATATTCGCAGGTTTAATATCACGATGGAAAAAACCATGTGCGTGAACTTGCTCTAAAATTAGAGTTATCTGCTTTAACCACTCGCGCGCTAATTCAAAATCAATTGGTTTATTATTTCTCTCATTAAGCCACTGCTGTAAATTTACACCGTCAATCTTTTCCATTATCAGACAATGTAATGGCTCACTACCATTTTTGAATTCAACTTGAAAGTAACCTTCATCTACCTTTGGAATACCCGGATGATTTAAACGACTTAAAACTTCAGCTTCGCGTTTGAATAATTTAATAATTTTATCTTTTTTATCGCGTTCTTTTTCATTACGACTATCAAAACGCGATAAATTCAGAACTTTAACAATTTTAATACTTTTGGTTTCATCTTGTGATTCAAGCTCAAATGTCTTCGCAAACCCACCTGCTCCAATGAGTCTTATAACCCTATATTGCTTTTGCAGTAACAAATTTTCACCACAGTGAATGCAAATTATGCCGTATTTATTAATTGGGTCGGTAGGGTTCGGGCACTTGGGATTGAGACATTGACTCATATAAAATTATGTTATGAAATTCTATAAAATTTAAATTGTTCAAGTCAGCATACACTTACAAAAGTTATCATTTCTTGATTTCAGAATATTTATGTATTCTAATTATATATTTTAGTTAGATATTTTAAGGTATAATATATCAGCTAATATTTTTGGTCGGCTTTACAACTGTTCTGTTTCATTTAAACCCTGACTAAATCTATATTAAACAAGTTTCTGAGGCGACTACGCTAAAAAACAAAGTTCTAGTTGATGAAAGTTCCCTGAAGTTCCCTGAAGTTACATATGTCAAATTCTTTTGTCTCAATAACCGTCAAGCTATTTGCTGCATATCAAGAAGCGTATGGGGTTCCAGAGCTAAAGCTGGAGTTTCCACAAGGAACCCCAGTTAAAGCAGTATGTAAGCATATTATTGATGAACGTCCTGAACTCGCGAAGTGGCAGGACGTTACACGCTATGGTGTAAATTTACTCTTTGTTGAACCAGATACTCCCCTCAAAAATGGCGATGAGGTTGTGTTAGTACCCCCCGTTAGTGGTGGATGATGCTTGGCAACGGATGTAACGGATAGTTGATTCGTTTATACGAAAGTTTCTTTTTTTAATCAATTTATCCGTTACATCCGCTGTTATCCGTTGCTAACGTTCTATTTGTAAATCGTCTTTTTGAGATTCGAGAATAATTTCAACTCCTCTGGTATCGAAGAATAAAACTTCAACGCGACGGTTGAATGCGTGTTCTACTTTGTTTCTACCTGGAGTTTTGAGTTGACGTTCGCCAAAAGAACGAATGGTCATACGTTCGGGTGCAGTACCTTTTTTGATTAAGTGATTTCTGGCATTTGTCGCGCGTCTTTTTGCGAGGTCTTTGTTGTATGCATCGGATGCACGTGCGTCGGTGTGACCTTGTAGTTCGATGACTATTGTGGGGTATTGCTGCATTACCACGGCTATTTTATCGAGAACTTCGCCACTCGCAGAACTAATAAAGTCTTTATCTAATGCGTAATGAATATTATTTGGAACTTTTAGACGAATGGGTGCAGGTGGTGCAGGTAGTTCGGGTGGTGCAGGTGGGGGAGTCGGTGGAGTAGGGGGAGCAGGGGGAGTTGTGCAGTTGGGAATTTCACCTTGATGTTGAGTTAGTTTTTCTTGGTTTAATTCTTTTATTTGAGGCGCCTGTTGTGAAGGGGAAAGAATTACAGTACTGTATGCAGGTTCGGAGGTGCCGTTTGAATCTGTGGCAATAGCACTAAGACGAGTGAGTGGTTGTAGATTTGGTAATGTTGTTTCAAAGCGTCCTTTGGCATTGGTTTTAATGGTAGTTATGGCTTGACTTAAGGCACCATCTGGACTAACACGATAAATTTGAATTTCTGAATCTGGGTCGGCAGTTCCAGCGATGGTAACTATATTATTGATAAGCAAAAATTCTTTGGATACAAACTCTGGAGCGTTGATAGCAGCGTTTCCTGTATCTAAACGACGATTTGAAGATGTTCTAACTGGGTTCTTGCCGTCTCCTTGTTGAAAATCTGATACATCAGCACTAGCTCGGTTATTTAAATCAATGCTGAGTCCTTCTAAGTCAGTAAAACGGTTATTTTGAATTACATTGCGAACTGCGGCGCCATTAAGGAACGAACCACCGTTTGGAAAAGCAGTGACAACTACACCTGGGCCAGCTTGGTTGGTAATTTCGTTATTGATAACTTTATTATCGCTTCCCATCAAGTACACTGCTGCACGTCGTAAACGGCGCCCGTTATACTTGATTTGGTTATTGGTAATTTCTACGCTTCCTAGGGGTTTGAATAAAAATGCTCCACTGCCATCGTTAGCGCATATCAAGTTTTCTTTTATTTGCGAACCGTCGATGGAACCTTCTAAGCGTATAGCATCGGGCATTCCCGCCAAACCGTTACCAACAATGATATTTTGTTTTATTTGTGTTGAAGCAGCGGTTGCTCCTGTAATTATGGCGCTACCTTCATGGTACGAAATGCGGTTGCGCTGAATTGTGGCGCCGACGGCATTAAATACCGACACACCAAACGCCGAAGGTGTCTCTGGCATTTTTTCGTCGGGTGTTATACCCAACCAGTTATTTTCAATGACTACATTTTTAGCTTGATCTGAAATAAAAATATCTGCTGGAGGAATACTAGCAGTGCGTTCATGCTCGCTCGTAAATCCGTATATACTTAAACCGCGTATTGTAATTCTATTAGACAATACCGTAAATCCACGTATAATATTACGTGTTGCTTCAGGTTGAATAGAAATAATGGGCACTGGTATATGAATTTCTGCAGTTGCCGACTTTTTAGCCTCATAACCTGGTTGAGTGGCGCCATCAATAACCAAATTAGGCGCCGTTAATGGTGGCAAAATATCTTGCAAAACAATAGTCGTTTGCTGTGAAGACAGATTGAAATCAATTCTAGGTGTATTACTGGGTGAGACTTGTGCTTTTTCGGATGCAGAGAGCTTTTCTTGTGGTAACTTGCCGTTCACAATTTGAATAGCTTCGCGTAGCGTCACCACATCATCTGGTTGTATGGCGCCGTCTTTGTTACTATTGACTACTACTCGTAATGATGTTGACCTTGACTGAGCAACAGTAACGTTTGATACTGCTATAAAAATCAGACAAAAAGATAAGCCAATATTAGAAAAAGAAAGAAAATATTGTATAAATTTATTATGCATTGTTTTAAGATTTAACAGAATTACAGTTATTTTTAGTGCGATTTTTCCAAATCCAACCCTGCTCAGGAGAGCTAATTTCTATCCAACCACCATTTTCTTTTCCAGTAGCAGTAACTTTAGTTCCTGCTTTAATTACTTTGCCAGTTCTTGAACGTCCAGGTGTAGAGCGTATATTTGATGAACTGACAACTACAATACAATTATTTGGTTGTTGTGTTATGTTCTCTTTTGCTTGATTTGGTTTATTTTGTTCAATATTATTAATATTAGTTTGGGCTTGGATTTGATTTTTGTTGGCAGTTAAAGTTGCACTTTGCTGCGGTTGACGGTTGGCAGCAAGTAAACTACCACAAATTAAAATGAGCGCGCTGCTTGGCGCAATAAAGAGTGGTGATTTATAGGGAATTTTAATAGTTAAAGTTGGGCTAGGTTCGTTGCTCAGTGGTGAATTCAAACGATTAACAGGAGCAATTGTAACTGTATTTTGTGCAGGAGAAGTATTTTCAAATTTAGGCAAAGTCATTGTAGGAATAGATGCATCTGGATTTACTTTATTTGTGGGTATATAAATTGTTTTGGCTTTTTCTTGCAGCGATTGCAATACCGAGATTGTATGTACATAAACTTGTTTGATATAGTGATGTCCTTTCAGTTGCAAAGCATTGGCTAAAGCTTTTGGTGTTCCAGGATTAGTAAATGTAGATAGTGCTGATAATGCATCACTTGCAGTTTGGTACCGATATTTAAAGTAGTGCCGCACCATTTTGGTTAAAACGGATGTTAGCTGTTCACTGCTTTGGGTATATTGGCGCCACAATATTTCTCCAGTTTGCGGGTCTTCTGGTAATTGACTTGGGTTGAGTCCAGTTAAAGCTTGAATAGCAATTATTCCAAGAGCATAAATATCACTGCTTGGTCTTGGTTTACCTTGTCCTTGCTCACTTGGCATATACCCTGGAGTCCCAATAGCGACAGTTTCATTTTGAAACGCTTCTTGAGTTATAAGTGAATGCATCTTCACTTGCTTGACGGCACCAAAGTCTACCAAAACCAATTTGTTATCACTACTGCGACGAATTAAGTTATCTGGTTTAATGTCTCGATGAATAACTCCATTGCTGTGAACAAATTCCAAAATTGATAAAACTTCAACGAGTATCTGAATCACGATTGAATCACTAAGTCGATTTCCGAGATTCAGTTCTTTTGACAGTGGATGTCCAGCAATAAATTCTTGTACCAGAAAGAACTCTTCGTCTTGCTCAAAGTAAGCAAGTAGCTGCGGTATCTGGTCGTGCTTGCCTAGTTTTTCCAGCGTTTCCGCTTCACTATTGAATAGGCGCCTAGCAGTTAACAAGAAATCTGAATCGCTAGTTGCCGGCTTGAGTTGCTTTACTACACAGCTAGGATTTCCTGGACGACGAGTGTCAAGGGCTATATAAGTATGCCCAAATCCCCCTTGACCAAGGACTTCTACCACTCGATAACGCTGGTCTAATAATCTGCCAATCATATTTATGCTTTCACATAATTAGTCTTTAACACTACTTAACTTTTTCGTTGATATTTTTTTTACTCCGGATAGAGCAATTTAAATACGTAATTACACTAGTCTTTTTTTATCAGCATTCTCAAAATAGCTATACCCGACAAATTTTATCGGGTATGTTTGACGAGTATTTTTACTCGTGATACCATCGAACGAAATCGACGCAAGAACTAGGGAGAAGCAGAATGACACAGGTATCTACAGCACAGGCAGCATCCACAGCAACTTTTAAAGCTTTAAAGTGTAAAGAGTGTGGCGCTGAGTATGAATTGAAAGCGCAGCACGTATGCGAATTGTGTTTTGGACCTTTGGAAGTCAAATATGACTTTAGTAGTTTGCGCTTCTCTGTAACTCGCGAAAGTATTCAAGCTGGCCCAAATTCAATTTGGCGTTATCGTCAGTTCTTGCCTGTTGCAACAGATAACTATATCGATGTTGGTACAGGAATGACCCCGCTAGTTCGTTCACAACGTTTAGCGCGGCGCCTTGGTTTAAAGAAACTTTATATTAAAAATGACGCTGTAAATATGCCCACCCTCAGCTTCAAAGACAGGGTGGTATCGGTAGCATTATCACGCGCACGTGAATTAGGCTTTACAACAGTATCTTGTGCAAGCACTGGAAATTTAGCAAACTCTACAGCAGCTATTGCCGCACACGCAGGTTTAGATTGTTGTGTATTTATTCCTTCTGATTTGGAAGCAGGTAAAGTTCTGGGTAGCTTAATATATAGTCCGACTTTAATGGCTGTTAATGGTAACTACGACCAAGTTAACCGTTTGTGTTCAGAAGTTGCTAATACACATGGTTGGGGTTTTGTCAATATAAATTTACGTCCTTATTATTCAGAAGGTTCTAAGACACTTGGTTATGAAGTTGCTGAACAATTAGGATGGGAATTACCCGACCATATTGTGGCACCGCTTGCAAGTGGTTCGTTGTTTACTAAAATATATAAAGGATTTAAAGAATTTGTCGAAGTCGGTTTGGTAGAAGATAAGAACGTTCGTTTTAGTGGCGCCCAAGCAGAAGGATGTTCACCAATAGCAGAAGCTTTCAGAGAAAAACGCGACTTTATTAAACCAGTCAAACCAAACACTATTGCAAAATCAATAGCTATTGGCAACCCTGCGGATGGTGTATACGCAGTTGATATTGCGAACAAAACAAATGGTAATATTGAATCTGTTAACGACGCAGAAATTATCGAAGGTATCAAGTTATTAGCTGAAACCGAAGGTATATTTACCGAAACTGCTGGTGGTACAACCGTTGCTGTGCTGAAGAAATTAGTTGAAGCAGGCAAAATTGACCCGGATGAAACTACAGTTGTTTACATCACAGGTAATGGTTTGAAGACCCAAGAAGCAGTTCAAGGTTATATCGGCGAACCCTTCACAATCGAAGCGAAACTTGATAGCTTTGAACAAGCACTCGAACGCTCACGTACTTTAGACCGTCTTGAATGGCAACAAGTACTTGTTTAGTTAAAAGTAATGAGTGCTGAGTGAGAAGTTACTACTCAGCACTCACCACTCAAGACTCAGCACTCCTTATTTTTTAGATTTTGATTTGTATGACAGTAAAAGTATTAGTTCCTACCCCACTTCAGAAATTTACCAATAACCAAGCAGTTCTGGAGTGTGGAGGTAACAGTGTTGGCGAACTTTTGGAATCACTCGAACAAGCTTGTCCTGGTATAAAAGAACGTTTGTGTGATGAAAAAGGACAACCTCGTAGATTCTTAAATTTCTACGTCAATAGCGAAGATATTCGCTTTTTAGATGGTGTTTCAACTCCATTAAAAGATGGTGATGAAGTCAGTATTGTACCTGCGGTTGCTGGTGGTTGAATATTAAAAAACATTCATTTTGATTATTTTATCTTGTGGGATGGGCATCCTTGCCCGTCCCATTTAAGTAAACCTGAGTTCAGCGTAAGAAAAAGTCCCAGGACTCTAAAAATTCCATCACTGATCTGCTAAATACTAACAACTTCACCGTTTTTCGGGCAAATCTCAAAAGCCAACTCGTGTCGATAGAAACACACGTTGAATTCTGCAAAGAAGTTCATATGTCCAAGAATTACAGGTGTATCTCTCATTTCAGTCCAAGCAAATCCAAGTAAAACCGGAGGGAACTGTGCGATCTTACCCGCTACAACCAAACCGCGCGAATCACTCCGAGCCAAATTTCCACTCAGTGGAATCGAAACCGTTTGATTCTGCCAGACTGCACCTAGCTGTAGACCGATCTCATAGGGCAGAACGTTGACACTCGCACCCGTATCCAGCAACGCTGTCACTTGTAGAGAGAGATCGCCCAGTGTAAGGGTTAAAGGGATATACGGCATGATCACCGATCTCCCAAGATTATCGATTCGTTCAGTGAATGAATAGCGCTGCCCATCAAGCATTGGATGCTTCCTTTGCTGCAACAAGCAGATCTGACAACGCTTGAACAGATGCGCTATCAGCTTGAGGCGACCAGACCACTGCTTCAGTGGATGCAAGTTGTTGAAGCAACTCATTTGTTGGATCAACCTCTCCAAGTGGTTCTAAATCGCATCCTTCTTCTTTGGCAACCGACAGGAGGAGAAAGTGAATTAGTCGAAGTTTATCTTGATGAGATAACTGACTAACAGTAGGCAACAGTTCGCTGAGGGGCATATTGATTGCTCCAGAGAATACGCCTCTCCATTATAAACTTGAACTTATTGTCAGGTTCTGAACCTTTATCGGGTAGAAGATTTGCTAGCATTCATGGCTGTTTCTTGGGTTATTATACGTTTTTATTTAAATGCATTTACCCTGAATACAAGTATACCCCATTTCAGTTGTAGGTAAGCAATAATATAAAAACAGGTATTTAATCGCTGTTACATACAACTAATGGATACTTTAGTCAAATGGACGGTTAAGGACTACCACATGATGATTGAGGCGGGTATATTAAAAGACCGTCATGTATAACTTTTAGCAGGGGAAATTCATGAGATGGCGCCGGAAACACCACACGCAGTTTATTCCCATTTTACTGCTTGTGGAGATTATGGATTAAACAGTTCAATCACAGGCTTCAGATCGAAGTACATCGTGCGGTAGGGCATTTCTGGGGGAAGGCTTTCATGAGGGTCTGCAAAATCAAATCCCAGCTTGGTATAAAATCCTGACGCATCATAAGCTGGTTCAACATCTTGATCGTATAACGCATCTACTGTCACAAAGCGCACCCCAACAACTGGAACAATCTCAGACACCACATATTCAATCGCCCACTCCACTAGGTGACGACCTGCTCCTTTTGCACGTCGATCAACAGCTAGTAAACCAATTTTGATGGCAGGAAAAGTTTGATATTTTACGCCTTCTTCTACCAGAATTGGATTTTCAACTTGTAACTTGTCGGCTAGAAGAGTGATGTAGCCAGCGAGGGAATCCCCACTGCGAATCGCCCAGCAGTGGCAAATATGAGCATCCGCTTCTCGCTTAATTCTGCCTTGTTTCCAGTAGGTGACAAATTCTCCTCGAAGACAACGAAACCCCTGTCCTAAGTTGAGGATGTCAGGGGTAAGGCGTTCGACTGGAATTTGGGAAAAGTCGATCCCTTCAAATTTACTTTGACTGGGCATTGGCTTGAGCTTGGTTACGACGATCTGCGATACGTTTGGCTAATGCAAGGGCGCGCTCGTTGGTAACGGCTTGACCTGCTTCGATTGCTTCGATCAGCTTTTTAGCTTCTTCCCCAACAACTGGCTTCGATTCGGTATGAAAAGGGTACTTCATGTTAATGATTCACCTAGATACATTCCAAGTATAGCAAGCCTTCATATCTTCTGGGTGGCAAAGCGGATCAATGAAGCCGCCGCTACTAATCTTTTGTCCCCAACTAAAGCAAAGGATTTAGAAACAAAGAAAGCTGTCTACGCAGCAGCAGGTATTCCAGAGTACTGGGTAGTCGATTTAGTCAACTCACTCTTAATAGTATTTCGCAATCCTCAAGCTAATAATTATCTTTCCCAACAAGAACTCAACAGTGGGGATATATCACCTTTAATGTTCCTGGATATCAAAATTTCTATAACCGAACTGTTTAACGCTGCTTAATTCCATCGATAGATTTAAATCAATCTCCTTGTCGATTGTAATCAATCGGTTTCGCTGTGCTATGTCAAAATAAGGATGATGACTTCAAGGTGAGCTAGCTCTTGTCTTCGTAAGAGAATTGCTCGAATCTTCTATATATATAAGGATTAACTGCGAGCTATGGCAGAAGAAAATAATCAAAACCAACCAGAGGACAAGGTTCCCGGTACTGACTCACCCGAAACGACTAATATCCCTACAGCGAATGCTCCCGACCCTGAAGCTGTAAGTGGAGATAACCCAAACGCAGCTAAACCTCCTGCTGCTAAAAAAGCTGCTGAAGCTCCAACGGGAGAGAAAAAACCTGCTGCTAAAAAAGAAAAAGCTCCAGCAGTTGAAGATAAGCCATTTTTGGAATTTATGGAACAAGATTATGTTCCTGCGTTACAAAAAGCTATTGCAACTGAGGGAGTACGTGATTTATCGCTCAAATTTGCCAAGCAACCAATTCCACTCAAGGGTATACAGTTAGGTGAGTGCTGGCAAGTTGCAGGTAGCTGGCAAAATGGTTATCGTCAGTTCAATTTATATTTTCCTGAAGAAAATATTCAAGGTAAAAAGGCTTTTTCTTGTAACGAAGGTAAGGCGCCAAGTACACTTGAATCATTTTTAATCGATGAGCGTAAAGTTACTCTTGATATGTTGGTATCAAGATTGGTTTACCGTTTAAATGGGCAAAAATGGTTAGGTAGAAATTAGAAATGTAGAGACGCGATATATCGCGTCTCTACATGATTGATTTTTTAGGCGATTTCATGAAAATGGTAGGTAACGGCGCCTGTATAATGGTCGTTATCAACTCTTACGTAGCCAGATTTGAGCATTTCTTTTAACACTGCTTCAATTTCTGCAAATCCTAACCCGGTAGCTTTTACTGCTTGGGTAACCGTGATTTTACCTTCATTCTTCTCTGCTGCATCAATAAGTTTTACCATTAGTTGTTGTTGAGGTGCTTGGTAAACTTGGGATGCTACAACCGACTGATTCATTGGTACTCCATAAGGTGATAAACCTGCTTTGAGACGCATTTGCATTTCACGCTCTGCTACCATATCTGGCATTAAGAACAAATCAACTACTTGCCCTACTCCAAATAAACCCCCAGTAATTAACCACAAAATACCACTACCTATTTTGCCGTTATAGAGTCGGTGTAGTCCACCAAAACCTAGTAGCATTCCTGCGGCAAAAACGTAGGACAATAATAAGCGGTCTTTGGATTTCTCCTGTATAGTTTCTGCATTCATATTCATTTACCTATATGGTTACGATTTAATTTTTTAATGGTTAAAAATATACATAAAGAAACCCGGTTTCTCGCGCACAATCTTCGTGTTATTACAAGTTCTCGATAAGAAACCCGGTTTATAGAAGGCGCCTCTTTATATAATGATGAGTTGAAATAACATAGGTTACTTCACCCAAGCGACTCACCCGACCGGGTGATTTTTGAGAATAAACGCACGATTTTTAAAGTTAAAAAAAGTTTTGTTGCAACTCTTAACGTTTTGATCCTGCTGGTTTGCACCCAAGGCTTGGTAGACTTAGTTTTATACTTGTTATTCGCGATTTTGGCGTGCTTTTGGCGTTGCCAGGAAGCTTAAAAGATACCACTAAAGGCAAGAGCAATTTTAAACATGGTAGATTCCCTCAAAAAACCAGGTATTGAAGAAATGCGTGCGGGGACTAAGGTTCCAGCGAAGGAAACTCTGCTGACTCCCCGATTTTATACCACCGACTTTGATGAAATGGCTCGTATGGATCTTTCGGTCAACGAAGATGAGCTACGAGCTATTGTGCAAGAGTTTCGCGTTGATTATAACCGCCATCACTTTGTTCGGGATGCCCAATTTGAACAATCCTGGGACCACATTGATGGAGAAACTCGTAAGTTGTTCGTTGAATTTTTAGAGCGTTCTTGTACCGCTGAGTTTTCTGGCTTTTTGCTTTACAAAGAACTCGGTCGTCGCTTAAAAGATAAAAGTCCTTTACTCGCTGAAGGATTTAATTTGATGTCGCGCGATGAAGCACGTCACGCGGGCTTTTTGAATAAAGCGCTGTCTGACTTCAACTTGTCGCTCGATTTGGGTTTCCTGACAAAAAGCCGCAGTTATACATTCTTTAAACCCAAATTTATCTTCTACGCTACTTATCTATCAGAAAAGATAGGCTACTGGCGCTACATCACAATTTACCGTAACCTCGAAGCGAATCCAAACCATCAGATTTATCCAATTTTCCGCTGGTTTGAAAACTGGTGCCAAGACGAAAACCGTCATGGTGACTTTTTTGATGCGGTAATGCGCGCACAACCCCAAACCCTCAATGACTGGAGAGCGCGTTTATGGTGTCGCTTCTTCTTACTGTCGGTATTTGCGACGATGTATCTTAATGATATTCAGCGCAGTGGTTTTTACGAATCACTCGGTTTAAACACTCGTGAGTTTGAGTACGAGGTCATCGACAAAACCAACAAAACCGCAGGACGTGTATTCCCCGTAATGTTGAATACAGACCATCCTGACTTTTACAAGCGGTTAGAAGTTTGCGTCAAAAACAATGAAAAACTGGGAGAAATCGCTAATTCCAGCACTCCTAAGCCATTGCAATTCATCCAAAAATTGCCTTACTACGTTTCCAGTGCTTGGCAAATTCTCAGATTGTATCTAATTAAACCAATAGACGCTGCATCAAATCATGGTGTAGTCCGCTAGAACATCCTCAATTTGCTATAAGTTAGAGTGGCGCCGCGTTTGCGATGCCACTTTTTTATGTATATTTTTTTGTATATAAATAGACAATGAATAAGTATGTAACTGTGTTAGTTTTTTTATGCTTATATATAACTGGAAAACCTGTCTTAGCTCAAACACCTTCAACAAATGCCCAAGATTTAGATTTAAGTCCAGAAATTATCAAAGATAGTCCAGTTTTACAAAGATGGCGCCGTCAAGTACCAAACGTATTAGAAGGAATTAGAAACGACCCCAGTTTTCGTCCACGATTACGTTTCGGATATTTTCCAACGAACGGGGGAGGAATAAAAATAGGCGCCTCCG
This sequence comes from Calothrix sp. PCC 7103, assembly GCF_000331305.1. GTDB lineage: Bacteria > Cyanobacteriota > Cyanobacteriia > Cyanobacteriales > Nostocaceae > Dulcicalothrix. The sequence goes on from NZ_KB217478.1 coordinate 7,028,018, forward strand.
ATATCGTCATAGACAAAAGCAGATTTACAATTAGCGGCGAATACTATACGACATTTAACGGTAAACACACCAACTATGGTGGAGAAATAAACTACTACCTACGTCCATTAGGCAATTATATAAACGTGGCGCCAGTTTTAGGTTATCGTCACATATCTGGAGAAAACTATTCGACTAACGGCGTTTCAGTCGGCGCCAAACTATTACTAGTACTATCACGCTCCGGTGGTGGAGACATTTCTTTAACACAAAGTTGGGTAGCTCCCACATCAAACGAAGAAATAGGATTAACAAAATTATCAGTAGGTTACGCAATCACACGCAAACTGAGAATATCCACAGATATCGAACAACAAAACGGGCGCCGAAACAAAGACAGTCGCATCGGCATCATCTTAGAATACATGTTGGGACAGTAGGTTGGCTGGAGGAATGGTACCCAACATCTTTGCCTAATTCAGCCTATATTTCGATAAATAAACCCGGTTTCTGGATTGCTAAAAAGTTGGTAATTTTAAAAATCTCTAAACCATAGTTATAATCTTTTATTTTGTAAACTCCATTTCTTAATACACGATAAAATTCATATTTATCACCTAATAACTCAAAAAAGTCAAGCATGAATATTCTTGTAGACAAACATGTTTGACCAAATTCAAATTGTATGCATTTGACGGCGCCAGCAGCAAGCATTCTCTCGCTACCCAAAAGCACATCTATTTCATGTCCCTCTACGTCAATTTTTAATAAATCTATTTCTAAAATACCTTTATCCGCGCAGAATGAATCAAGCGTTTTAATTGTAATTTCATTCTGACGAACATTACCTGCATTTTTAATCAAAATATTCGGTGTTAAAGATGCAATTGCTTCACCTTCACTCGAAAAATATATACTACCAGTCGTATTTTCTTTACTTAAAGCAAAATTGAAAATTGAAACATTATTTTGACGTGAAAATTCATTAGTTAAAATATCATAACATTTACTTTGCGGCTCAAAGCAATATATTTGGCTCTTATCACCAAGTATTTTAATGACATCGTTTGTAAATTGTCCCTCATTGGCGCCAACGTCAAACACGCAATAACTATCTTTAATATTGACTTTTGTAAAATACCAGTCTAGAGCCTGCTTTTCACCACTATTTTTGATTGCATACCCACCTCCAACATTCATACCAGCATGGCAAAGCTTTAATGTTTTTTCCCAAAAAGGTTGCAGCCAAGGTCTAGATATAACCCATCTTAAAGTTTGTTCCATATTTAGATTTTATTAATATATTCTATGAAGTTTATATGTTTGAGTATATTAAACCACTAACTAAAGGAATAAATAAAATTCTAGAAACCCGGTTTCTATTCCAATACAGCACATAAATTGCTACATTAAATATCTAGGGCTATGTAACAGCAACTGCCCAGTCTGCAACATCTACCACTTTTAGGAACGTATTGCAACGCCGTGATGAATGGACTTTTTAGAAAAATCCGTGCAACGCTTGTTAAAGATAAGCATAGTGCTATTACGGCTGACTCGAAGCCGAAAAATTTAGCAGCGCAGGGCAGCAACACCATCAGTAAATTAGTGGTGGTAATTGCTACAAGTGTAGGAGTTACAGCTTTAATAACAGGTGCCCGTCATTTAACTTGGTTGCAACCGTTAGAAATATCGGCATATGACCAAATGCTGCGCTCACGTCCTATGAATGATATTGATAATCGTTTGCTAGTAGTAACAGTAGACGAACCTGATAAACAAAAATTTGGACATCCTTTACCAGTTACAACGCTTAACAAGCTGTTTACTATCTTAGAGTCTTATCAAGCGCGTGTAATTGGTTTAAATATTTATCGTTCTAATGACAAAGGTATAGGCGCCGGACTTAAAGATAAAAATAAACTAATAGTTGCCTGTAAGTTAAGTAGTCATAAAAATTCTGAGATTGCCCCACCATTAGATTTTTCCATAGACAATATCGGTTTTAATGACCTGATACCCGACCAAAACGACCGTACAGTTCGTCGCGCTTTGCTATTTGTAAATGCACGCGATCTTAAGTGTAAAGCTGACTATTCATTTGCAGCATCAGTCTCCGACGCTTATTTAAAGAAACAAGGTATTCGCTCTGGTTTCAACAAAGATGGCAATTGGGTTGTAGGTAACAAGATTATACCCAGCTTAAAAGGTAAACCCGGTGGTTACGAAGATGTGGATTTAGGCGGTTATCAAATCTTGCTTAACTATCGTCACCCTGATTATTTGGCGCGACAAGTAACCCTGACACAAGTTCTTAACAATAAAGTTAATCCAGATTTAGTAAAAGATAAGTTAGTTATTATTGGTAACATTGCCCCCAGTATTGATAGAGGAGTTTCAACACCATACGGCGCCTTATCAAAACAGCCACTTGGTACACAAACTGTGTTTATTCAAGCACAGACAGTAAGCAATATTCTTGGTACAGTACTCGATAATAAACCGTTGATTTGGTACTTTACAGATTTTGCGGAAATTGGCTGGGTGTGGCTTTGGGCACTTGTAGGAGGGGCAGTAGGCTGGCGTTTCCGTAACCCGTTAATGTTTTTAGTCGTAGGTGGGACTAGTTTAGGCGCCTTGTTAGGGATATGCTATTTCTTATTTTTACAAGCAGGATGGGTACCAGTAGTACCACCCGCAATTGCATTACTAATGACAGGTATTGGTACAGTGGCATATTTAGCTTATCGTACCGAAATAGAAACAAGAATAATTATCATTCAAGTTGAAAAACAACAAGAAGCAATAGCTCAACTGAGTGCATTACTCAAAGAACCAACTCGTCTTCCAGATACACAACTGCGTAGGGATGTTGTAGACGCTCCACCTCAACGCAACACAGGTGATTATCTATTAAGTGGAAGATATCAAATTACGCGCGTGCTTGGGTCTGGAGGTTTTGGTTCTACTTATGTAGCTAAAGATACTCAGCGTCCAGGTGAGCCAAGTTGTGTAGTTAAACAATTAATGCCTGCACGTCGCGATGCTCGTTTTATGGAAGTCGCACGTCGGTTGTTTGATGCAGAAGCAGAGATTTTATTGATATTGGGTAAACATCTACAAATTCCTGACTTACTCGCATATTTTGAAGAAAACAACGAATTTTACTTAGTAGAAGAGTATGTAAGAGGGCAAACGCTGAGTAAAGAATTATCAGCACACGATACTCAAGACGAAGAATATGTAACCGAAATGCTCAAAAGCGTCTTACAAGTTCTGAAATTTGTTCACGAACACCGAGTTATTCACCGTGATATTAAACCCGACAATATTATTCGCAACTCTCAAGATAATAACTTAGTGCTAATAGACTTTGGCGCTGTTAAGAAAATGCAGCCACCTAGTAACGAAACTGAGTTAGCAACTGTAGCAATTGGCACTCGTGGATATGCGGCGCCAGAGCAACTAGCAGGACATCCCCGTTTGAGCAGCGATATTTACGCTTTGGGAATGATTGGTATTCAAGCTTTAACAGGTGTAGCACCACAAGCTTTGGATATTAACCCCGATACTGGAAATGTAGAATGGCGCCATCTTGTTACAGTCAGCGACAAGTTAGGCAATATATTAGATAAAATGGTGTGCTATCACTTCAACGAACGATATCAAACAGCAGCAGAAGTACTAGAAGATTTAAGTAAACTGTAGGTTGGGTGTCGCTTTATGCGGAACCCAACATTTCTCTTCAATATATAAGTGACAGTGTTTGTATCTAATAAATAAACCACACCTTTACCTTCCTTCCACTGCCTCATCAAACATTTTAATTTGTTCTGGTGTTAAATCGTTTAATGTACCTGAAACTGTTTCTACTGTGAGTATCTTTGTAATTCGACGTGTTAAATCATGTTCAGAAATTGCTCTCATTTCTTCTGGGGTACACTTACCAAAAAGTTCTACTAGCATATCTATCATTGCTCGCTTATTCAATCGAACTGTGTATACAACTACTCTTAAATAATTTCTCAACAATTGGTGAAATGGTATTATAAAGTTCTTGAGTATCGCTGGAAACTTCTTGCATAACTAACTCCTTATCGTTGACATAGTAAACATTTATTTATATTAGCGTTTTTATTAACTATAGGCGCCTTTAGGTAAAAATCCCAAAAGTCGCTTTAATCTTTCTGAAGCTCCTTCGTAACAATGGCTAGGCATTTGATAATTCATGCCTGATTCGTATTTGTGCCCAACTAGTCGCTTTGCATATGTAACCTGTGTAATGTAGCGAGATACGTTAGAAGAATTTCTAGAACCACGATGCCATACTTGATTATTGAAACAAACTGCTGTACCCATTGCTCCTAAACAGCTATGAACTTGGTTTTCGTACTCTGAAATATCACCATCACAGAATTTACCAAATAAATGTGAACCAGGAATTACTTGTGTTGGCCCATTTTCTTTTGAGAGTACGTCAGTCAAGTAATAATTGACAGTAAATGCAAGTACGTTAAGACGAATATTAGTTAAAGGTTTACCATCAAGTGACAAAACGTGAGGTGTATCATCTTGATGCCATTTATTTTTAGCTAACCCGTCTGTATCTGGAGGGACTATAAATGAGTTATTATGGATAACGTGAACAGTATTAGCGTTCGGAAGTCCATCGTCCATAGAATAACCTGCTCCATTGGCGCCACCAATTAAATGCTCTGCAAAAGTCACAATTGGTTCGAGCGCAAACAGATTTAAGTTATGTTGCGAATGCTCAAACATCCGCTTTTTCATCATTCCTCTTGATGGATTGTATTTTTCCCCTTCGGTAATTTTAAGAATTTCATCTAAATCGTTTCTTAGATGTTGGCATAGTTCAGGCGCTAACACGTTATGAATAACTAAAAATCCATTTGCGTGAAAAGACTCTACCCATTGATTTAATTGTTCTGTAGTTGTTTCTTTTCCAGCTAAGTATTCGGACATGACTTTTATTACAAAGGTATTTAAATTCATTATAGGCGCCGAAGCTTTGTATTATCTGGGCGCCAATTATGATTACTACACACCGCGATGGTTTCAAACTTTTCGTATTATCAGCTTTCGCTTAACCCTAATCTACGGCGCATCTCAGTACTAGAAATACCACCTTCTTTTTGGCGACGCGCTCTTGAACGCTTAATCATCTCTATCATAAACTCTATCCTGCATTACAAACTTTCTAACTATTTTCGCGATTTTTCCGGATTATAGTAAGGCGATGACTCTACTTTGTTGGCTTTCATAATGGCATCTTTAATATCACTTTTGATATCATCATTAGCTAACGAATATGCAGCTTCTAATGATTTAATTGCAACAATTCGTGTAGCTTGTATATTTCGAGCATTGTGATAGATTTTTCCTTGTTTTTTAAAGTGTAAAATATCTTCTTTTATAACTTGTCCATAACGATTTTTAAATTTTCTTTCTTGGCGTGTATGTAAATCCATGCCAAATACTTGATAAGCTATTTCTGTAACTATCTCACCATTATAAAAAGCTGTTCCTCTCACGTTGGATTCTCTGCCAACAATAAATATTATCCTGCTATCAGCGCTACATATACGCAAAAGTTCTTGTAAAGTAGCAGCCATGTCTAAGCAGTATTGAATTACTGTTAAAAATCTATTGGCTCGATGCTTACGATTTGAGCCAAATTCAGATTTAGCTACCTCTAAAAGGTTCCATCCTAATGCTTCAGTGGAAGCTCGATATTGTTGATGATAGTTGAATACGTTTATATAAGGAGGAGATGTAATAACAAGATTTACTTTGCCAATCAAAGGACTTTATTGATTGCGCGTTGCGAAATTTTTAGCTGATGCTTATCCCTCTTCTGTCACTCTTCGGTTTTTCCTATTATTAATATTTTCCGAACAGAAGGTATATTAGGGAATGAGCGCATTTGCTCATCTAATTTTTGACATCAATATTAAAAGCCTTTGATAAAGATTGTTATCGTTATTAATACGTAATTTTTTGGTTTAAAAAAAGGGACAGGCAAGGATGCCTATCCCACAAGAGGTATATTTAGTACACGTACACGAATATTGGAAAAATTAGCCTAGTACTTTTTTGGCTGTTGCTAGTACGTTGTCAACGGTGAAGCCGAATTTTTCCATACACACTGGACCAGGCGCCGATGCACCGAATGTGTCGATGCTAACGGTGGCGCCTTCGGTACCGACATATTTGTGCCAACCGAAGCTTACACCTGCTTCTACAGATACACGCTTGGTAACAGCTTTAGGAAGAACAGATTCTTTGTAAGCTGCGTCTTGAGCTTCAAAGAGTTCCCAAGAAGGCATTGATACTACACGAACTTTCTTACCTTCACCAGTGAGTTTTTCTGCTGCGGTTACACAAAGGCTAACTTCAGAACCTGTACCAATTAAAATGATGTCGGGGGTTCCTTCGCTATCTACAATTGTGTAGGCGCCTTTTGTTACTCCTTCAATTGACGAACCTGCTAAGTTAGGTACGTTTTGACGGGTGAAGGCTAGTAATGTAGGAGCGTTAGCTTTTGATTTTTCAATTGCTACTTTGTAGGCACCTGAAGTTTCGGTACCATCAGCAGGACGGATTACTGTAAGTTCAGGAATTGCGCGTAATGAAGCAATTGTTTCGACTGGTTGGTGTGTTGGTCCGTCTTCACCTTGTCCAATTGAGTCGTGTGTCATTACCCATATTGACCCAGCTTCGGATAAAGCAGATAAACGGATAGCAGCACGCATGTAGTCGGTGAAAATTAAGAAGGTCGCACCGTAAGGAATTAAGCCTGAACCATGCAGTGCCATACCATTAACAATGGCGCCCATACCATGTTCACGTACACCATAGTGAACATTGGGGTTTTCGTAATGTCCTTTTTGGAAGTCGCCTTTACCTTTAATTTCCGTTAAGTTGGAGTGGGTTAAGTCAGCCGAACCACCAATTAACTCAGGTAGTACTGTTGCTAATTTGTTAAGACAAGTTTCGGAATGTTTACGAGTTGCAACACCTTTATCTTCAGGAGTGTAGGTAGGTAGTACCTTTTCCCAACCATCAGGAAGTTTGCCGCTAATGTAACGTTCAAATTCTGCTGCTTCTGAAGCGTACTTAGCTTTGTAGTCACTTAAAGCTTGGTTCCATTCGCTTTCGGCTTTGGCACCACGCTCAATAGCTTTTTGCATGTGGTCGAGAGCATCTTGAGGTATAACGAAAGGCTCATGTTCCCAACCTAAATTTTGACGGGTAAGTGCTACTTCATCGTTACCTAATGCGGCGCCGTGAACACCAGCAGTATTTTGCTTGTTGGGTGAACCATAACCAATGGTTGTTGTCACCTTAATCATCGAAGGCTTATCTGTTACAGATTTTGCTTCTTCAATTGCTTTTGCAATAGCTTCTAAATCTGTATTACCGTCTTCGACATGTAGTACATGCCAACCGTATGCTTCAAAACGTTTAGAAACGTCTTCAGTGAATGCTACATCTGTAGAACCATCAATTGAGATGTGGTTATCGTCGTACAGAGCTATTAGTTTGCCTAATCCCAAGTGTCCTGCAAAAGAACACGCTTCACCAGAAACCCCTTCCATGTTACAACCATCACCTAGTATTACGTAGGTGTAGTGGTCAACGATTTTGGCATCAGGTTTGTTGAACTTTGCTGCTAAGTGAGCTTCTGCCATTGCTAAACCGACTGCATTAGCAATACCTTGTCCTAATGGTCCGGTAGTAACTTCTACACCTGCTGTTTCAAAGTTTTCTGGGTGTCCAGGGGTGCGTGACCCCCATTGACGAAACTGCTTGATATCCTCTATCGTCACGCTATCAAATCCACTTAGGTATAGCAGTGCATACTGCAACATACACCCGTGACCTGCGGACAATACGAAACGGTCGCGGTTAAACCACTTTGGATTTTTGGGATTAACCCGCATGAATTTATCCCAGAGTACAAATGCCATTGGAGCGGCGCCCATTGGCAGTCCTGGGTGTCCAGACTTTGCTTTTTCTACGGCATCGACTGCCAAAAAGCGAATCGAGTTAATACAAATTTCTTCTAGGGTCTTGGTGGGGGTTTGGGTTGCAACAGCCATAATACGATTGTTCTTAACGACGGGTTAGCACTCTCTGACTTAACATTGCCTAAAGAAATTTTAATTTTTTTTAAGCAACTTATCTCATCATCCCTGAAGCCAATTACTAAGGGACGTACTTCTTAAAGACTAGCGCGACATTGTGTCCACCGAAACCAAATGAGTTGGATAATGCAACATCAACTTTTATTTCTCGGCTAACGTTTGCTACGTAGTCTAAATCACATTCTGGGTCTGGGGTTTTGTGGTTAATTGTGGGTGGAACCCGGTCGTTGGCTATAGAGAGTACAGATGCTACTGCTTCTATACCACCGGAGGCGCCTAAAAGGTGTCCGGTCATCGATTTTGTTGAACTAACTGCTAATTTAGTAGCATGTTCTCCAAACACGGTTTTAACGGCGGTGCTTTCTGCGGAATCGTTGGCTGGGGTACTTGTACCGTGAGCGTTAATGTAGCTCACATCGGTTGTAGAAATTGCCGCATCTTTGAGGGCCATACGCATTGCTCTTGCGGCGCCTTCATGACCGGGTGGTGGGGATGTATAGTGGAAGGCATCGCACGTCATACCGTAACCGACGATTTCGGCGTAAATGCGGGCACCTCGGCTTAAAGCATGTTGTAATTCTTCCAATACTAAAATACCCGAACCTTCGCCCATTACAAATCCATCACGGTTTAAGTCAAAGGGACGCGATGCTGTTGTGGGGTCATCATTACGAAGCGAAAGCGCTCTACACGCAGCAAAACCAGCTATCGATAAAGGCGTAATCGCAGCTTCTGCACCACCACAAATCATCGCTTGGGCATATCCACCTTGCACCAACCGAAACGCATCACCAATTGCGTTTGAACCTGCTGCACAAGCAGTTACTGGACAGGAATTTGGTCCTTTGGCGCCAATATGAATCGCAGTTAAACCTGATGCCATATTGGCAATCATCATCGGCACCATAAAAGGACTACAGCGGTCGGGGCCTCGGTTGAGGTAAATAGTTTGCTGTTCTTCCATCACTTTTAAGCCACCAATACCCGAACCAATCATGACACCGATTTGTTCAGCGTTCAGGTCATTGATAACTAATTGAGCGTCTAGAAGTGCCTGTTTTGCTGCTGAAACCCCGAATTGCGAAAATCGATCCATCCGCTTGGCTTCTTTGCGATCCATAAAATCTTGCGGGTCAAAGTTTTTGACCTCACCAGCAATACGGCAGTCGTGACTAGAGGCATCGAAAAGGGTTATGTTACCGATACCATTGCGTCCACTCGTAAGTCCGTCCCAATATTCCGATGGATTATTACCAATTGGTGTAATAGCGCCAACACCAGTTACAACAACACGTTTACGTTTAAAATCTTCTGTCATGACGATAGTTCAGGTGGCTCTAATTAGGTGCGCTTGTAGAGACGTGATTAATCACGTCTCTACAGATGTTGATGTTATGCGGATGCGGCAACTTTGTTATTGATGTAGTCCACAGCTTCTTGAACGGTGGTAATCTTTTCAGCGGCTTCATCAGGGATTTCGATATCGAACTCTTCTTCCAACGCCATTACTAGTTCAACAGTATCAAGTGAATCTGCACCTAGGTCGTTGGCAAAGTTGGATTGGGGGTTGATAGTAGTCGCTTCTACACTCAATTGGTCAGCTACAATTTTTTTGACCTTCTCAAAAGTTTCCGTTTGGCTCATAGTTAAATTCCTCAACCAGTTGCTATAATGCGCTTGTCGTGGGCGATTGCTTTAAAAGCATATTACATCTTATCGGAAAAGCGCTCTTCGCGCGTACACGCAAACCCCAGTTAATATCACTCAATTTATATTTCTAATTTTTCACATACGAATAAAACATTAAATACACAAACCCAAGCATATAACATCCGATGCGCTCTCTCACGCTTAATGTTTCTTATCACGCTTATTTTTTGATTCACATGCTTCAAGAACGAAGGCACCGAATCGCTATACTTGTGGCAATGATAAAACAGTAATTACTATGGTATCTCAAAGATTAAAGTACGCTTATTTTCCAGGTTGTGTTGCTCAGGGTGCCTGTGGAGAGCTTCATTTGTCTACTACAGCTTTGGCACGTGCGTTGAATATTGAGCTAGTAGAACTTAAAAAAGCTTCTTGCTGTGGTTCTGGCACTTTTAAAGAAGACTCGCAACTACTCGAAGACACAGTTAACGCGCGTAATATTGCACTAGCTGAAGAACTAAATTTACCTCTATTAACCCATTGCAGTACGTGCCAAGGTGTGATAGGACATGTTGATGAAAGTTTAAAGGAAGCCCAACAAAGTAACCCAAACTATATCAATAAAGTAAACGGGTTACTGCAAAAAGAAGGTTGTTTACCATATCGCGGCAGTACCGAAGTTAAGCACCTTCTATATGCTTTAGTAGCAGACTACGGTCTAGAAGAAATTCAAAACCGCGTGACTCGTAAATTAAGTGGGTTAAAATGTGCTGCGTTTTATGGCTGTTACTTGCTGCGCGCTCAAAAAAACAGTTACGATAATCCCTTCCGACCCGAAGCAATGGAAAATGTGTTTCGAGCAGTTGGAGCAACACCAATATACTACCGAGGTCGTACACAATGCTGCGGCTGGCCACTTTCGAGTTACGCGACTACAGAATCATTTAAAATGGCAGGTACTCATATTCAAGATGCTATACAATCTGGCGCCGACTGTATAGTTACACCTTGCCCCTTATGTCACCTCAACTTAGACTCACGTCAACCTGAAGTCGAAAAAGTTATCGGTCAAAAACTAGGTTTACCTATACTACACTTACCCCAACTAATAGCCTTAGCACTAGGTATTAGTCCAAAAGAACTAGGCTTAGAACGACATATTGTATCAACCAAACCTGTGTTAGAGAAATTGGGCGCCTTAGTAGCATAAACTTCTACTCTTGTACTCTTGTGGAGCGGGCATCCCTGCCCACCTCACCCTTAAATTTTGTGTTATGTATATTTCCCTTAAATTTGGGGGGGTTAATTTGTAACGGATGTAACGGATAAATTATCATTTACTGATATTACGATGATTGAACTGCGTGCTATCAAAACAGAAAATGATTATCGTGCAGCACTAAGTGAAATAGAAAGGCTTTTTGATGCAGAGCCAAATACACCTGAGTGTGACCGTTTGGACGTTTTGACTACATTGGTCGAAGCTGACGAACAAGGCCATTATCCAATTGAGGCGCCTGACCCAATTGAGGCAATTTTATATTATCTTGAAAGTCGTGGGTTATCTAATCGTGATTTAGAAGCAGCGATTGGAAGTGAATCAAAGGTGGCAGAAGTACTTAATCGTAAGCAGCCTTTAACATTAGAAATGATTCGACGTTTGCATAATCAATTGGGTATTCCTGCTGAGGTTTTGATTCAACCTTACACTGTGGAAATGTACAGTGCTTCATAGCTGTTAAAAATTCAACTACTGTCATCATGCATAAAGTTAGCTTGTATATACTTTATTGGACTTTGGACAAAATAGTACGTTTGTGAACTAAAGGACGGATACAGCTTTTTATCCCAGTTATGAGATTAACTGAGTAAAACAAGTATATTTACAGAAAAACTACGCAGCTTGATGCTGTGGAGTGTTTGATTTTTGACCTTTTTTGATAACAGGATGCTTAACTCTTTTCGTCTGGGTCTGACCCCTCACCCGACCAGTTGCATTTCCTCTGGGTTCTGGTGAATTTCCTGGTTTTCCAATCTCCGAAATAATTCGTTGAAAATCGCGTTGTACGGTACTGGGGGAAATAATTTTAGCATTGTTTTGCTCGTGGGGACGTTCCCAAGGCCTTGGTAAATGATTAGATAAGTCCTTTGCAGCCCATAATTGTACGTAGGCGAGCATAACCAGGCGTATCCAATTTTCTTCATGTTTAACTTCTGGAGTCTGGTAATTAGTCATCAGTAAACGTTGCTTTTTAAATCTAAACATATGTTCGATATCAAACCTTTGCCGATAGCAATGATAGACTTCTGTCAAGGAAATACGCTCACGTTGCTCACCTATAACTATTAACCACATTGGTTTCCAAACAGCACAACCAGTATCATCAGTGACATTAACCCGAACTAAAGTGAAAGGGCATTTATACATTTGTTCTTCTTGAGTTCCCCTCATTAACATATGATGCCAAGCATTAAGCGTTACTGTGAATTGACGACCTTTTTTAGTAGTACTTTTGATTTGTGCAGTTTCGCGACTGTGGGCGCCAAGTTTCTTTAAGAGCCAAATCAAAGCGTTCACCAAATTTTTTTGGACAACCACGTTTTTTCTTTTCTTCTTGCATAGGTGGCGCAGAGTAAAAAATTCGATTACTGCGAACTCTGGCAATTACAACCAAATTTTTCTGCTTAGATGCATCAAATAGGAATGAGCGTTGACTATAAACACTATCGGCAGTTAATACTGATAATTTACCATACCAAGGAAGTGATTCATCGGTCATTAATGCATTAATTTGATCAATGCCAATACTTATGCCTTTTTTGTTAGTTGGTATTCTTTCTGCTGATAGAGGAATTGACCAGGGAGATGAAGAGTGAACGTCTTTCTCTGGTAAAAGTGAGACAAATGAAAAAGAATGACCAACGGATACATGTTTATTACCAGCAACAGTATTTGATTGATAAACATAACTTCTTTCTGACAAAGTTGGAGAGTGAGGACGAGGATGAGGAGTGGTATCTGTTGCAAATAAATAAAAAGGACGTTTTTCAGGCTGGGGTGTAACCTCAGCAATTAGCCGAGTTAAATTTTTTAACTTCTTTCTCTTCTTTTTATTACTATCATTAAAATTAAATGATTTTTGAATTGCCTTGTAAAGAGAGCTATAAGTTCTTTCAAATAAAGAACTTAAAGATAACTCGGCAGGAGAAGAAGCGTTATTTGAGTTACTTTTATTAGCATCAATTAAATCAATAACACTATCACTGTATGATTTAAACAATCCACGTAAATGTTGTCGAAAAGAGCGGAATTGCGCTATTAATTGATTATGGTTTATTTTTTGCATAGTCTATCAGTAGATTCAGTATATAGTACGTTCCGATAATACTATGTATTGAGATACTGATAGCTATTTTATAACTCACTAAATCAGTACTTAAGTTCGCCTTAGTTCATATCAATGTTCAGCCTAACTAATACAATAAACTGAAAGCATAATTAACAATTATTTAAATGTTTTGACGATATTAGTACGCAAACAAACACTTTTTGTCCAAAGTCCAATACTTTATCTGAAACTTTTTAATAACCGCACTAATACTTTTATAATTACTGAATGCCATTGTTTTACCTTCCACTCGTAAACCCTGTCACTGTCTAATATTTTTATTAAGTTATCAATCGCTTCAATAAGAAATTGCATATCTTTAAAGGATAGTTTCATTTTATTTCCTCTAAACAATATATTGTACTTCTAATTAATTTTATAGAATTTTTCTCCAACCAAAGTGCATTTTTATAATCCTCAAGCAGCATAATGTTGTAAGGTTTTCATAACCAGTGATTCCCACGGTCATTAACTAATTTTAATTCAACAGGAATGTCTGTATCAGGGTTCTAATTGAATTTTTTCTTTAACAAGCTCGGTTCCTGACCTTATTGCTGCAAGGCTGGTTGTGCCTACTATAGTCATACTACACTCTGATTTAGTTTGTGTTAGTACTTATTAGGATGTTTTTAAGGTATTGGTAGAAAGTGTGAAAGGCGCCTCCCCAGGATGTCGTAAACTAATTTTTATGGTGAAGCGAGCGTGCTTATTTACTTATGTAATTGTTCGCAAGCCCGAATGTGTTAGTTTAGTTAGACCAAAGAAAAAGTGAAAATAATAGAAATTTAACGTTTTATGAATCGCCGTGATTTTATAACTTTGTTTGGTGTTGGTGGAATAGCCTCTTCTCTTCCACTTGCGCTTGCAGCTTGCAGTCCTGAAAAATCGAAAACGACTACATCAAAAGAGTGGCAAAATATTGGTAAAGTTGCCGAATTAGATAAAACTGGTCAGTTACTAAATGAAAACTCGCCTGTAGGTTCAGTTTTGGTTGTAGGTACATCAAAAGCAAAAAATCTCGTTGCCGTTAATCCTACCTGTACTCATCAAGGTTGTAAAGTCGATTGGAAGGCAACAGAAAATAAATTTTTGTGTCCCTGCCATAAATCGGCATTTGCGGCAGATGGTAAGGTGTTAGCAGGGCCTGCCACAGACCCCCTGGCAACCTACGCAATTAAAATTGAGGGAGATGGTGTTTTGGTAAAAGCAGTGTAGGAAGAGGCTGTAATGCTTAAAACCTATATTGGAAGTTGTCATTGCGGCGCCGTTCGATTTGAAGCCGACATCGACTTGAGCTTGGGTACAAACAAGTGTAACTGCTCGATTTGTACGAAAACACGGAATTGGAATGCAATTATAAAGCCGAATGCGTTCCGATTACTATCTGGTGAAGACGATTTAAATGACTATCAGTTCAATCCCAAGATTGGGCATCATCTTTTTTGCAAGCGCTGTGGTGTGCGGTCATTTGCACGTGGGCACGTTGAAGAGATTGGTGGTGATTACGTTTCAGTCCAATTGGCTGCTCTTGATAATGTTGATTCAACTGAGTTGATTGACGCACCGATTCGATTTGCTGATGGTCGTAACAATAACTGGCAGGCGCCTCCATCTGAGACAAGGCACCTATAATTACCAACCACCAATATAAATCAACTTTGATTATAGTTGATTTTGAAATTTATACCCACCTGCTTCAACAATTAGCTTACTTTCTTTCCATCCTAAATTAATAGGGGTATTAGAACCTGAAACATTTTGGTAAACTGAATAATGATTTAGGCGCCAATCGTGAAGTTGTCCGTTTCTCCAAACTTTGGGTAAGTCTTCACCTTGATATTGAAGTTTAATTTTTCCTGTAACTCCTTGATATTCAACAATTCCATCACTAATTTGATTTAAATTTAAGCTGACGCGCGACACTACAGACTGTTTAAACTGCTCCCAACTTTTATGAGTTTCCTGTTCCCCGACTTCAATCGCAAATCCTGAAGTTGAATTTGTGCCTGTTGCAGTTACAATTTGGTCGTTTGGATAACGCTGCTTAATTTTTTCCGTTGCAGCACTATTAATACCCTCGACTGTTAAATTAATAGGTGTTAGTGCTAGCCAGGTTTTTTCATACTGAATAAATGTTATGCCTTTGTTGGTTTCTATTTTTACTGACTTGGGTAAGAAGAACTGAAACGGCGCCTTTGGTTTATCATTTAACCAAATTACCAAATTCCGGTACTGAGCAACATTGTCTCCGCCAATGGAACTGCTTGATATTTGGGTTGCGTCGTTGCCAGTGGCAGCAATAAAATAATCTACACCACGCTGTTTATTAAAAGCCATCATTTTAAACCCATTCCAATCTCCACCCGAACCTTGTGCTAGTGTACCTAGTTGGAATGTATGACCGAAGTATAAAGTTTCGTGGAATTGAGGTTTGCTGTCTCCTCCTGGTTTCCAGTTTTCATAAGTTGGTTTGGAATTCAACAGTTCTAATGGCTTAGAAAATTGCTTTCTTGCTAATGCGACAACTGCGGCAGGTGGACGGTAACTACTAGTAATTAAATGTACACTATCTGGGGAAGGGTTGGAATCTGGAATGGGTGAATCGCCAAAATATAAACCTAATTCATGTGTAGCAAGCGAACACCATGTACAATTTCCTTGGCTATAATCGCGTTTTGATGGGCCACCAAATGCACCTCGCCAATATTTAATGGCGCCGGATGTAAAATACCAATCAAGTGCAGCTTTCGCTATTGATTTTACTTCTTCGTCTTTAGCAAAATCATAAAGATTTACATATGTAGTAACAGCATGTCCGAGGTAATTTTCTGAGTCCCACTCACCTTGTCCAATTTGGTAGAGAGTGCGGACATTTTTAATAATGCGTTTTTTATATAGTTCGCGCGTTTCTTTATTTCCAGTTTCTTCAGCAAACAAATATACTGCAACCTCTCGCATCGCTTTGAGGTTATCGGTGTTGCGACAATCAACCCAACTATTACAGTTATCGATTGAATTAGCCCAAAACTTACGTTGTTTAGGAAAATATTTATCTAACGGGTCAAATTCTGTAAAAATTTTCATCGCGCGCTTCATGCGTTGGCGATATGCAGGGTCAAGATATTTACCAAAGTAGAAGTATTTGCGAACTTGACCTTTAAGAGTAAAACTTGAGTAAGAATCTATACCTAGTGTATGGCTATGGCTTTGGGCATCAGCATCTTCAGATTGTAGAAACGCGATTGCTTTTTGTTTATTTCCAGCAAGAAAGTCAATCATTGCTTTGGGGTAAGATTTTTTCTCGCTTTCAAACGATGTCGTACCGTAATTACTACCTGCAAGTTTTGTGATTACTTCTTTTGAACGCACTTGGAACTCGGTTTCCATCGCAGTTGTCCATTGCGCCTCAGATAGTGATTGTGTACTGCTCAGTAGCAAACACACAAGAGAGATAATAATAGCGTTTCTAAAAAGTGGCTTTTTCACAGATACTATAGCAGTTCCTTGCCAAGTAAAGTACACATTCAATTAGTTTATCTCTTGTGGAGCGTGCATCCTTGCCCGCCTTTATATACTTCATGCTTAACAGGAAACAAAAGTGTTAATACAATTAAACGGTTGTTTGGAGAAGTAGCAGGATACTTTGATAGAAAAACTACCAATGGAGTTGTAGAAGGAATTAATAATAAATTGAAGCTAATAAAAAGAAGTGGATTTGGCTTTAAAAATTTCTGCAATTTTTAAATTAGAGCTTTTAAGATGCTACCCTGCGGGAAAACTACGTTTACGTGCCTCAGCATGACAAGAGGGAAATAAACAGGCAGGGATGCCTGTTCCACAAGAGTGATAAGATTGATTGTTATACTGGGGTTTGTAGGTTGATGTAAACGGACAAATCGCTGTGCAATCTTTTGACTTTACTACTCTCACTGCGGTTTGTAACGAACTGCGCGAAACTTGGATACCCTCGCGCGTTGAACAAGTTTACCAGCGTGACCGCAATACTATTTCTATTGCTTTACGTACTTTAAAGGGACGTGGATGGCTGGAGGTTTCTTGGCATCCTCAAGCTGCGCGTTTGCATATTGGTTCCCCACCTCCCAGAGTTCCTGATACTTTTACTTTTAGTCAGCAGCTAGTTAGTCAGCTTAATGGTTTGGCGCTTGTTAAAGTTGAAACTATTGCTGCTTGGGAACGGGTTGCTGATTTACAGTTCGCTCGGCGCCCAGGTGAAGATGCTGTATATCATATATATATAGAAATCATGGGTAAGTACAGTAATGTGGTGCTTACTAATGCCAAAAATGAGATTATTACTACTGCACATCAAGTAAATCAACAGCAATCGAGCGTTCGTACAGTATTGACTGGGCAGATGTATGAGGCGCCTCCTAGTATGACGAATACTATCCCCAGTTTGAATGAATCTTTTGAACGTTGGCATGAAAGGGTAAGTTTGGTACCTGGCACCATTAAAAAACAGTTGCTCAAAAATTATCGCGGTCTTTCACCGATGTTAATACAGTCGATGTTAGTTGCGGCAAATATTGATTTGGATGCTACTACCGATAAACTAAATACTCAAGAGTGGGAAAAATTCTTTCAATGTTGGCAAGAATGGTTACATCGAGTCGAAGCTAACCAGTTTGAACCAGTTTATCTAGAGTCTGGTTACACAGTATTAGGTTGGGGTGGAATTAAAAAAGCAAATAGTACTCAAGAACTATTAAATGACTACTATACAACAGAGTTTAATCAATTAATATTTTCACAGCTACGGCATCAGTTGACGCAAAAGCTGAATAATATGACGGAGAAGTTGCGGCAGAAGGCAAACACGTTTAAAGAAAGATTGGCACAAAGCGAACGCGCAGATGAATATCGGTACTATGCTGATTTATTAATGGCGTATCTACATGAGTGGGCGCCTGGGATGGATAAAATAACATTGGCTGATTTTGAGACGAGTAAACCTGTTACTATTCCCCTGGAACCTGATAAAAATGCTGTGATTAACGCGCAGTTGCTTTATAAACAGCATCAAAAGCTGAAGCGTGCCCGTGGTGCTGTAGAACCGTTACTTGCCGATGTAGAAGCCGAAATTGAGTATTTGGAACAAGTTGAAGCTGCTGTTTCCCAAATTGAAAGTTACTCAACTAGCGAAGATTTAGAAACCCTCGAAGAAATTCGTGATGAGCTTGTCTCTCAAAAATACCTCGAAGATACAGGATACCGCAGTCGCAGCAACGATAAAAGTAAAGAAATTAACTTTAGACGTTTTCAGACTCCGGGTGGACTTGAAGTTTTAATCGGTCGTAACAACCGTCAAAACGACCAACTGACTTTTCGCTTTGCTGGTGATTACGATTTATGGTTCCACACTCAAGAAATTCCTGGCAGTCACGTGCTTTTACGTCTCCAAGCTGGTAATATGCCAGATGAAGTTGATTTACAACACACCGCGAACCTCGCAGCTTACTATAGCCGTGCGCGTCAAAGCGAACAGGTTCCTGTAGTGTATACTCAACCAAAGCACGTCTACAAACCTAAAGGCGCCAAACCGGGAATTGCAATTTACAAGAACGAGCGTATTATCTGGGGACAACCCCAAAAAATTAGGTAAAACAACAAAACAGCACAATTTCGAGTTCGGTCAAACTTTTTTCTCAAAAGTCAACTAAAAATCTGTGCTGCCTGTTACAATATTTAATTGAAAAACATCCTGTTGCGTTTTGGGAACGTGCAACCGGATAAACTCTTTCGAGAAGATGACGAAACATATTATGTGACCGGTTGTGGTAGACTGGTCATCTTTTTTTATTTTTATATAGTCATCATCTTATCACAATTACTACTGAATTTTAGATAGGTTTTTGTAAACTTGTAATACATATTCAGTTATATTACCTAAGTATATTTATTTAGATTTATTAATAAAAGTAAATTTTTGTCAAGAAAGAATAACATGAGAATGCACAGGCAGGGATGCCTGTGCTACGAGAGTGTGCTACTAGAAGCTGAAGGTGGTTCGCAAGGCGCCTATAACAGTGGAATCGTTATTACTGTTGTGGTCGGGCGCCGTTAACCAAATGACACCAGGAGTAATGGTGATATTGTCGGAAACTTGATATTGATAAAAAGCCTCGATGTGGTAAGAAGTATCTTGGTCTCTGGTTAGTCCATCAATCGTTGAACGTGTAACTCTCGGTTCCATACCGAATATAATGCCTGCTAAGTTACCTTTTTTACCAAAGTCGGGTAAGCCTAGTGTTACAGCCCAGTTCCAAATTTCAGCGCTTCCACGGTCTGGGAAAGCTGCTGTAGTTGTCATGTTACGCGCATTACTGTAACCTGCCCAACCGCCTAAGACAATTTTGTCGCTGATACCTATTGATGCTTGCACACCATAAGAACTTGTATTAAATGGCACTTCTTCACCAAGTACCGTTGTTCCATCTAATGGTGAGGCAACATTTAAAGTCGCAGCATTACTACCTGCACCAAACGGTTGCCTATAAGCATTTATGTAAGTAAAACCAACACTAATACGCTCAGATGGTTTTACAACTACCTGTGCAAGAGCTGCATACGAACCGTCAAATAATCCATTTTTGGGTGTGGGGTCGTTGTTTGCTCCTGCCAAATAACCCAACGATAGTGTTAAAAAGTCGCCAAAGTTTTGATTAAATGCTGCTCCGGCGCCGTTTACCTGGTAATAAATTGGGTTACGAGTGCCAAAGCTCGATAAGGCGCCATACGTTCCATCTCCATCGAATAAATTGAGCGTGTTGGTTATGTCGTCTGCTGCGCCAGCATTGGCTATTAATTTTATCTCTGTATTTTCACCAGGATTAAATGCGTATACAAGCGCATCGAGAGAAACATTATTAGTACCATCTTCTCCTACAAAGAATAAGTTTCCTTCGGGAGTACCAATGTCGGGACCTAAAATATTGTTTGCCTGAAGTCGTGTCAGCAACTCATCTTTACCCGTAAAACTAGTGACGAATTCAACACGAGTACGGGCGCCAAAAGTAGTGTTGTTATCCGTGGGACGAACACCATTGACATTATCACCACTAAAAACATCGCTAAACACTGCAACTACTGACCCCTGTAGTTTGGTTGTAGTTGAGAATTGATTTGCCTCTAATTCAGCTGTTTTTGCTTCAACCGCATCAACACGTCCCCGCAGTGTCGCAAGTTCTGCTTTGTACTCTTCTTGTAGTCTAACTATTACATCTAAATCTTCTTTTCTGACCAAATCTGCCGTAGCAGTTGCAATCAGTTCATTAACTCTATCCAAACAGGCATTTAAACCTGCCGCAAATTCATATCGTGTCAACGCGCGGTTCCCACGATAAGTCCCATTCGGATAACCCGCTATACAACCGTAACGTTCTACTAACGACTGTAACGCTTGGAATGCCCAGTCTGTTGGCTGTACGTCTGAGAACTGCGATACCGATGTTACTTGCGACATTACCTCTGTTGGAGTACTTCCAGTTAGTTCCACTGGAGTTGCAATCTGAGATACTTCGACTTGCTGCAACTGCTTGACTTCTTCTCCAAACGCAGTAGAGTTCATAGCTAGGACTGTAGCCAAAGCAACAGGGCTAGCTGCTCTAAACCAAATATTTTTCACGTTTACTCCTCACACAATTGATAATTACTACTAATAATACTATTAAGTTGTTGAATTAAATACAACAATATTTGCATAGGCATTATCAAGTTTTAACCAATACTTATTGGTTTATTTAATCAAAAATCTAGATTCTTAACCTCAACAATGTCATAACCGTGTCAACTTAATGCAATTGTGACTAATCGCAATTGACATTAGTACCGACTTTTAGTTAAAATATAAATCAATAACGAGAATCATTATCATATTATAGTAGCTCAATTGTCAAGAAAAATGTGGCTTGAGGGTAGTTTGTATTTTATGGAATGTAATAAGGCGCCAAGAAAATTGTACAAGATAAGTAGCATTTGCAGTAACAAGGTTAAAGGGGGCGCGATATCGCTGTTAGCGTTATTGGTACTGCTCACTACAGCAGCTTGTAGTCAAACCAATAATAACCAAGTAACTACAGAGACATCACCTCCAACGACTGCAACACCAACAGGAGACCCAGGAAAACCCAAAATAAAGGCAGTGGCAACATTTTTACCGATGTACTGGTTTACAAAAGCAGTTGCTGGGAATGCAGCAGATGTGGAAATTTTAATTCCACCTGGTACAGAAATACATGATTATCAGGCAACACCAGAAAACGTTAAAGCAATTGCAACAGCAAACGTTTTGATAAAAAATGGATTGGGGTTAGAAGAGTTTCTGGAAGACACAGTCAAAAATGCTCAAAATGCCAATTTAAAGCAAGTTGACGCAAGTAAGGGTATTAAGGCATTAAATGAAATTTCTCCAGTTGTAGAACCTGTTAAAGGAAAAGGACACGACCATGACCATGACCATTCAGCAGGAAACCCCCATGTTTGGTTAGACCCAGTATTCGCAAAACAGCAAGTTACTAATATTCGTGATGCATTAATTGTTGCTGACCCTGATAATAAAGCAACATATGAAGCGAATGCAGCAGCTTACACAAAGCAACTTGATGATTTACACAATCAATTCCAACAGGAATTACAAAAAACTCCTAACTGTACTTTTATAACTTTCCATGATGCTTACCCATATTTAGCACAGCGGTATAACTTAAAACAAGTGGCAGTAGTAGAAGTACCAGAAGACCAACTGGCACCATCTGACGTGCAGAAGGTAGTGAATACGGTGAAAAAGTACAATGTGAAAGCATTGTTTAATGAACCGGGTACTGATAATAAATTACTTGCAAGTTTATCTAAAGATTTAAATTTAACACTTCGTGAAATTAGTTCTTTAGAAACAGGTGATAAAGACCCACAGAGTTATTTCAAATCGATGAAATCAAATTTAGAAAATTTACAATCCGCTTGTAAGTAACTAAACGTGAAACTTTAATCTGACTTCTAAAACATATCTTTATACAAGTAGGCGCCCCCTGAACGGTTGCTCGCGCTTACTATTTTATTGCTGTTCTGTGTTCCTTTAGTTATATATTTATCACTAATGACAAGTAATATCCCTATTCTTAAAGTCGAAGGCTTAACTGTTTCTTTAGGAAGGTATCTTGCACTTCGCGATGTTTCGTTTCAACTTGAACCGGGAACTAATACGGCAATAGTTGGACCTAACGGCGCCGGAAAAAGTACATTAGTACAAGCAGTTTTAGATTTAATTCCTCGTAGTAGTGGTAGCATTCAAATTTTTGGGCGCCCAATTACACGTTTAGGGCTTTTACGACAGCAAATTGGATACATGCCACAAAATTTTATATTTGACCGCAGTTTTCCGATTTCGGTGTTTGAGTTGGTTGCTTTGGGGTGGACAAAAAAGGGGGAAAGGGCAAATAAACTTGCTGCTGTTGAACAAGCTTTAATACGAACTGATGCACTACATTTACGAAATCAAGCCATTGGTACACTCAGTGGAGGACAGTTTAAGCGGGTACTACTAGCTTACTGTTTGGTGGCGCCGCGTCGGCTATTGGTTTTAGATGAAGCTTTTGCTGGAGTTGATGCACAGGGAACAGCAGAATTTTATACTTTACTTAACCAAATCAAACAAGAACAGGGTTGGACGATTTTACAAGTTTCCCACGATATTGATATGGTGAACCAAAATTGTGACCGCGTTATTTGTCTTAACCAGATAGTTGTTTGTAGTGGTACACCTGAATTTGCCCTGTCACAGGAAAACCTTCTGGCTACATATGGTCCCTCTTTCACTCGCTATCACCATCAGCATTGATGGATGATTTGGGTTTGGGTTGTCACCCAACCCACAGTAAAGATTGTTACAGATAAATAAACTTTTTATACCAAATGTAAATAAATAAAAATATAGCTGTAATTTATAGCTTGATGTATTAAAAGAATCTTGTGGAATGTATAAGGGGTGACTAAATCGCGCAAAAATGAGATGGGCGCGCTACTTTTAATGTGACTTGCGTAACTTTGATGTTTTTTGGTTAAATCAGCAATAAAGTTTTTTTAATACGTGGTTGTATTAAGTTCCATATCGGCTATTAGTTCAAAATTAACGTTTGAAAGTGAAAGAGGAGCGACTGTAAGGGTGGCTGATAAAAAGGGTTCTTTATCCGCGTTGGCGGTATTGCTAATATTGAGTGCTAGTGTACCAGTAGCTACTATTACTCAAATTTCTCCTACTGTTGCTCAATCTTCGACACAGGGAACTTTCCCATTGCCGAAAACGGTTAAAGATGGAACAGTGGTGAGAATTAACGGTTCGAGCAGCATGATGAAAATTAATGATGCTCTGGCGAAGAATTTTAAAACTCAGTTTCCAAAGACCGATGTCAAGACTGCCTATAATGGAACTGATGCAGCTTTGAAAGCAGTTTTAGATGCTAAAGCTGACTTAGCATCTATTGGTCGTCCGCTAACTGATGCGGAAAAAGCGAAGGGTTTGGTTGCTGTACCTGTGGCACGTAATAAAATAGCCACGTTTGTCAGTAAAGATAATCCACTGAAAGCGAGCATTACAATTAACCAGTTTGCTCAAATTTTTCGGGGAAAAGCAACTGACTTGTCGGAACTCAAATTAGGTAAAGGAAAAATTCGCTTAGTTGACCGTCCGGAAACTAGCGATACTCGAAAAGCATTTCAAAATTATCCAGTATTTAAGAACGCACCGCTCAAAGCTGGCACCAATGCGGTAACAGTAAAAGAAGATAGTACTGCTGCTGTAATTAAAGCATTGGGTAAAGATGGTATTGGTTATGCAATTGCCGACCAAGTTGTGAAAAATTCCAACGTGCGAGTCCTGCCAATGCACAATGTTTTACCAACTGACCCACGCTATCCTTTCTCACAACCTTTAGTATATGTATACAAAGGCGAAAAACCAACGCCTGCAGCACAAGCGTTTTTAGGTTACGCAACAGCAAATCAAAATCAAAAAGTTGTCGAACAAGCGAGAGCAGCTACCGTAGTTGCTCCCCAAAATGAACCAGCACCAAAAGAGAATGCGGCAACTCTCAACAAAGCGAATACAAATAAACAAAATACGACTGTTGCAAATGCACCCGGCGCCGTTACAGAACCAACACCTGTATCATCAGATAAAGATTTCCTTTGGTTATTACCACTTATAGGAATACTTGGAGGTGGACTTTGGTGGTTAACGAGAAAACCTGATAGTACACCTATAAATACTGTTGCACCTGTTGCACCTGTTACGCCTGTTACACCTGTAGCACCTGTTACACCTGTGGCGAAACTAGGTGAAAGTCGGATTATTTTAACACCGCGTAATACTCAAAGCGCATATGCATATTGGGAAATTCCTCATGATGTCCAAGAAGATTTGCGACGACAAGGTAGACGTGGTTTAAAAATGCGTTTGTATGATGTCACTGATACCGATTCTGATTTACATCCTGCCACACTCGTCCACGAATTGAATTGTGTAGAACGCGAACCAGATTTACACGTTCCGATTCCAGCAGCAAACCGTGACTATTATGCTGAAATTGGTTATCCTACTAATGATGATGGCTGGTATAAAGTCGCTAGTTCTCCACAAGTTCGTGTCGCAGCAGATATGCAAACCCCAGCAGTGCCAACGACCGAACAGTTACAAGCAGCCGAGCTATGGGGTAATGATAATCAAAATGATGCCGTACCAGAAAAAGCTTATAATCCGGTAATGGGTTTAGCTGGCGCCGCAGCTTCAGGAGTAGGACTATTAAGTATACTCAATATAAATCGTCAGTCGCAAACCGAAATTCAAAAGCCTTGTAATACTGCAAGTGCTGTAGATATTCTAGATACAGTGAATACTGTAGAGGATACAACTTCCACAACAAATTCCACAACAACTTCCACAAATGTGGACAACGGTCAAGTAATTCTTGTACAGCGAACCAAAGACGAAGCTTATGCTTACTGGGAAATACCAGCAGAACGCAAAGCAGATTTTATCAAACTTGGTGGACGTAAACTTGGACTTCGCCTTTACGATGTTACAGACGTAGTAAATAATACAGATGTAGCCGATATTAATTTAAATGGAATTGAGCCAGTAACGCAGTACGAATGCAGTGTAAACAACGATTTGCACATTCATATTCCACAAACTAACCGTGATTATGTTGCACAGCTTGGTTATATTCGAGACGATGGTGACTGGTTAAAACTTAATACATCGGAGCCTGTAAGAATATCATCTTTGCCGCCAGTTTTCGAGTCAGATATCAATGATACAAGTGAAGGCGCCGTTGTTGAAACATCACGGAGAGCAGACACAGTAGAAAATGGCACTAATATAATTAGTACAACTTTTATCACCCCTGATAAATCATCTACAGCCAACAAAGTAGAAAATGGAACTAATGGGGCTAATGGGGCTAATGGTACTAAGACTACTTTGAGTTGGTTCGATAGAGCCGCACAAATAGGTAGTGCAGTTGCGGGTGCGGGTGCAGTTGCCGTAGGAAGCGTCACTAAAGCTTTCGACACCAATGGTAACAAAGAAACCAAAGAGAAGAAAGATACCAACGCTACTCAAGAAACTACAGACACCAACGAAACTTCATACACGTTTCCTAATGGTAACAGGCGCCAAACATTGGCAGCCAAAACATGTCAAATAATACTTGTGCCACGTAACTCTCAAAATGCTTATGCATATTGGGAAGTGTCACCCGATTATAAACAAGCTGCGCGTGACCAAGGTGGACTTAGATTTATGTTACGAGTCCACGACTCAACAAACTTAGATATCGACTATCAACAACCGCACGCAACCCAGGAATACGTTTGCGACGAAAACGATTTCGATAAGCACATCAACATTGCTGTTAGTAACCGCGACTACATTGCCGAAGTTGGCTACTACACTTCAGAAAACCGTTGGATACGTATTATCCGGTCTTTCCACGTTCGCGTGCCAGCAAATTAAGTACTTTTAATCAGGAGATAACCATGAGTATGTTCTTTGATGTATTAAGCGCAATTAACAATCCTGATCAGCAAGCAAACGTGCCACAACTTGCTTCAATAATGAACTCAGTTCAAAGTTTGACAACCAACCGTGGAATGCAGCCGAACCAAGTGCAAAGCATGGTATCAATAGTTGGTAACATGATTCGTCCGGTTCTCAAACAGCAGCAAACAACAATTGGTACTGGTCGCTTAGAAAATATAATTAGTCAAGTAGTTGCCAGTGGTGCCTCTGGTAGTTCATTAACTTCGCTACTGTCACCACAATTAATGCAGCAAATTAGCGAAACGGTTACAAAACAAACTGGCATGAGTCCCAACCTTGTGCAATCAGCCTTACCAACTGTAGTCTCAGCCGTATTGGGAATGTTGCAAATGGGCGCCCCACAAACAGGTGCCTGGGGTAACTCAAACCCCTTACTAAACTCATTCCTCGACAGCGATAAAGATGGCGATACCGATTTAGGCGACGTTATGAAATTCGCAAATCGTTTCCTCAATCCAAATGTGGCGTAAAAGTTAGGAGTGTAGAGTACGAGTTAGGAGTTAGGAGTTAGGAGTTAGGAGTTAGTCTAATTCCTAACTTTTTTTTGTAAACCCCTTGTAATTTCTATCCACTGTGCTAATATAAGTTGTCGTAGATGACTTGGGTCGATGTCCGAGTGGTTAATGGAGACGGACTGTAAATCCGTTGCGAAAGCTACGCTGGTTCAAATCCAGCTCGGCCCATATTCTACGAAGTAAAGACCAAATTAATTCGGTCTTTACAACATATACGCCCATGTAGCTCAGTGGTAGAGCACACCCTTGGTAAGGGTGAGGTCACGAGTTCAATCCCCGTCATGGGCTTACCAAATAAGGTTCCTATATATTTCAGGGAGCTTTTTTTATTAACATTTATAACCTTATTAGCTATGAGCATAAGGAATAATAATATCAGGATAACCAGGATATACAACAATAAACCGTTCGATACCGATATCCAAGTTTGACAGTGCCGAAGCTTCCTTGAATATGGCTCTTCTTGTATCTGGGTTGACACAACGCATGTACAAAGTGTTATACTTTGGGTCAAATTTAAGTTGACAAATTCCCCACCACGGAAATTTGTGAGTAAGGAATTGAGAAATTATTAATAACGGACTCATTGCCTCAGCATCTCCTAGCTGACCTTAAGTATTAGCATTCCAATATCCGCTTTCAAGATTCAGAATCAACACGTAACAATATGTTACATCATTTTTCTTAATCTTTGTTGCATGATGGCTTGCTAGTTTATCTCAACAATACAAGCGTCAAACTCGTCTATATAAAGCCGACGCTTGGATATAGAGTTATATTTTTTTTAATCTCAGAGACTTTATATGCTTGTCTCCGATATATTTAAGTAATTTATACTTACAATCAGAATCGCATTAAATCCGCAATTCATACTTTATTTTTAAGATTTTTTTTAGATATTGGCATCTACCATAAGTAGTTAAAGATAGTACAGTTTATACTCCTACTAATTATACAGTTAGATGTATGTGTAATTTGTAAAGCCGTGCCAAGTACGTTTTTAGAGAAATTACTTAAAATTCACATTGATGTCATAACTACTTCATCTAAAATTTAGTATAATTACAGTAATGCAAACATTGAGTTTGCTCCTCACACCACACCGTAGCTTCCTTGTCCTTAGATGAGGGAGCTTTTTATTTGACCGACAGGCGCCTGGATAATACTATATGGCAGTTGTGCATCTGTCCATTGATATAAGTGGTTGGAGGAGCGGTAATTGTGCAGTTTTCGCGCTTCGGTGAAGACGAGCATTAGGGACATTTGAAGAAACTGCCCGTATGAATATACCAGAGGGTATTAGATAACGTAGCTTGGATATATAAAAATAAAAAATTAGTGAGTGAGAAACAGCGCTATGGTATTAATGTTGCAGTCGAAGCCCTCTCGAACAAGCGAATATCAACAACCTTTACCTGAATTAACAGAAGCGACCATTAAGCGTGCAGGTGAGGGTGTAGCGTATGCACGTTGTGCAAAAAGCAACAAGATGATAGAACAAGCGCTGTCATCACAGGAAAATGCGATTAACACAGGTCGAGAAAATCGTATCAGTGGAAAAATTCGCCGTGCAGTGTTACGTGGGTTAATCCACACATTATTTAAGGTCAAAGTTGAAAACCCCGAAAGAATACCCAACACCCCAGTACTGTTTGCAGCTAATCACCTCAACCACATCGACCCGTTTCTGTTGCTATCGGAATTACCAGCACAGCCGTACTTTCATATCTTAGGTGACGCGCGCACATTATATAACAGTGTATGGAAAAGATTATTGCTGCACTTTGCCAAGGGAGTAATTCCACTAGATAGATTATGGAAAGAAGAAATAGCGGTAATCGAAGCAGCAAAAAACGGATGTGAAGACTTAGCTGCTCTAGCTGCGGACATTGAAAAATACGTTCCCAAGGGTAACTCTATCGAATCAATGCGAAGACTAGACCGTATTGTTTGCGGTATTTTTGCACGTAATGAAAGTATCATGCTATTTCCTGAAGGTAAACTAGGCGCCGTCGAAGGTCAATTATTACCCCTAAAAAGAGGCGCCGTAATTTATGCACTACGTTCGGGTGTACCAATTGTACCCATAGCATTAATAGGGACAAAAGACTTATTTTTCCGCAAACAGTTAACAATCAGAATTGGCGAACCAATAATATTACCTCAATGCACCCGTCCTAAATCACAGCAAATACAAACAGTCATCGACGAACTACAATACAACATGCAAAACTTGCTACCTAAAAATTACCAAGAGCCAAAAGGCGCCAAACTATTTCGTAATTTCCTAAATCATTTATTCTGGTAACACATCTTATGGAAATGCTGTTGTGGAATGGGCATCCCTGCCCGTTCCATATCTAAGGGCGGGAAAGGATGCCCACCCCACAAGAGAATTTTGGATGTTTTTTAATTTGAAAGAGTAATAAAACTGGATAGTGTGAGCAGTTGTTAATTCGCTATCGTTGAATCAGAAAGGGCTACTAGTTGCTGTAGAATAACTCTACAGCGTTTACCAGTCTCATTAGCTTTTTTCATTAGCGCGTGACCATTTTCGATGTCGCCGCTTTTGATTAAGGCAATACCTTGACGACTATAGTCAGCAGCTTCTTTTGCTAACTCTTTAGCTCTGCTTCTGAGGTCTACCATCATTCCTCCATTTCAGATATTATTGTATTTATATTTTCCGCTTCTTCAAAAATTTTATCGGCTCTTGCTTCTAACAAAATAGCATCAAAGTCATTTCCGTCGTCAGCAGCTTCTTGAACTGCCTCATATAACATTGCTGCTGTTTGTTGCAGTTCTACATATGCTTGTAGCAATCGTTGTTTTGTTTTTGGCTGCATAAACTCCTGTATATTCTAAGTTTATACTATATCAGCATCTGACATGCAACCTCCAAACGTTTGATTGAGGCAAATCATTTTTAAAAAATTCTCTAAGGATTACAATACATACATTGACCAGGGTCAGCAAACTCGGCGCCATCCGGATACAACTTATCTAGCTTATATCCGCACTTTTTACACTGGTAAATAACAGATTTGGTTAAAAGTGTTGGTGCATAGCATAACTCACAAGGTAAACCCTGAATTCTTTGAGTAATATCAAAACCAGGCGCCGAACATTGAGGACAGCAGCTATTTATTTTACTAATTAAATTACGAGTAGCTTTCTGAATATTCTTCATTCGCGTCGGGTTGTACATTGCGCGCATATCGGTTTCAATATGTGCTTTTCTGGTTTTAGAATGATTTAATACAAAATTCACAGCTTCGGTCAATTTGTCTAATGTATTAATACCTTTGAATACTTCACTACTATTTTTAGAATTTTCATCAAACATCACAATTAAGCCATGTTCAGGAAAACCCACTTTATTGGCAAATTCAACAGCTTCATCAACACTACTAATAATTTTATAGCTATGATTAGTCTCGATTGATAACTCTTCGCCAATAATCTCTAAATCATGAGTTTTATCAATAAAAATAACTATTTCGCGATTGCTAGAAATATAAGGTAAGCTAGGATGCGGTGCAAAACTTCCTTCACTTGCTATAGCAATTGTTTCACCTGTAATTTCCAATACTTTCTCAGCTTTAATACGTGCAGCTTCTATTTGCGTGCCTGGACGCTTGACTTCACGAGTAAAAGTACCGAATGTGTCGGTATTAAAATTAGCTGGCACTATGACTTTTAAGCCTAATTCCTCTAAAATAGGCGCCATGACTTGCTCTTTCTGGTGCATGGTTGCTAGTACAGCTACGCGGTTGGTAAATAATGATTGTATTAGCATTTTTACTTGTATTTCTATGCGCTCTCTGTGCCTCTGTGGTAAAAAAATCTTTTCTCTTACCACAGAGACGCAGAGGACACAGAGGTAAGAATTAGATAGTAGAAAGAAAAGGGATATTATCAGCAACTACATCATCAACAATTATACCTTGTTGCTTCGCCCAATATTGACTACGCAGTTCTTCTTGAATAATCCAATTGTACCAACCGTAGTACAACGTGAACGTAACTACAGATAATGATATTACTTTCCACAAAGGACGAGGTGTCCCCAAAGGCTTGTTGGACATACTTACGCCAGAGATGTCAAAATTAAGATTTACATTTCTTAATGTATGACATCTCAAGCATATTTACTTAGGCTTGTTCTTGTAGTTGTTGGGTACTAGCGACTTGAGCTAATTCTTTTTCTTTATCAAGGCGCCGTTTACGAGCGTAAAGTTGGATAGTAACAGCCATGAGGACAACTAATCCAAAAATTACCCAGACGGTTGTATCTGTAGGTAGGCTGTTTTTGAACACTGCTAGTAATACAATAGCAACTAGTAAAAGCGTAGGCGCCTCATTTAGCGCGCGCATTTGTTTACTCGTCCACTTACAAGTACCTGCTTCGAGTTGCTTCATTAAGCGTTTGCAGTAATGGTGATAGCCTAATAACAAAACAACAAAACCAAGTTTGACGTGTAACCAAGTTTGGTGTAACCAGTCAGGTTGAGAAACCAGCAACCCAACAGCGCAAGCGACAGTCACCAACATTCCAGGAGTCGTGATGATATTGTAGAGACGCTTCTCCATGATTTGATACTGTTTTTGAAGTATCGTTTTTGCTGGTTCTGGTTCTTGTTCAGCCTCAATATGGTATATGAACAAACGTACTAAGTAAAATAACCCAGCGAACCAAACGACGACACCAATAATGTGAAATGCTTTAAACCAGGAATAAGCCATTGAATCGTAACCTGCCTTTGTTAATTCGCTCGTACATGAGCCGCATATTCTATAAATAACAGGTTACACAAAAACATCCCCCACAATCATTGCTTTTTAATTTCCTCACCAATAAATCCACCACACTCCATCTACGCAAACCCCATGACCTTGAAGGGTGACTCGCGCATCGCTTTCTTGTACAGTACTAGTTGGTGCGATTTGGTGCATTGTATGTCCAGAATGCATTACCATTTCTCCAACTTTGTAAAGATGATAGTTTTGACTACGAAATCGAGGAATTAAATCCCAATCGAGTTGGTTATGTCGTCGAATATCTAGATACTCCATATAATTAATATCGCAAAGATTTAAACCTCCACCGCTAGCTGGTAGCTGAATTGGTAGGGTAAAAGATAAACTTTGGCTAAAGTCGATATTTTCTGGTTTATCCCAAGTTAAATATTGATACTGTAAATCAAAGTGCATTGAAGCTACAGGTAAGGTGGGAATAGCAGTAGATAACCAAATATGAAATCCTGGGTATGCTGCATCTTCTCGATATTTAACTTCGGCGCCGAGTGTAGTTTCGAGATATTCTTGAACTAAAGTGTAGAGCCAACCGAAATGTTGGCGCAAGATAGGATTATAACGACTAGCTTTTTGGAAATAAGTATCTTGAGTATCTTTATATTCACCACAATCTAAATAGCTAGCAGCACCTAAAGTAGCAAATATATTATCGGAACTACCACGCACGAGCCAATGCTCTCGTAGAGATTTAATGTCTGAATATATACTCTCACACTGTTGTGCGGTAATTAATTGGTTTGGATTTGGTAGATAAGTTGTTGGTATTAATTTAGCTTTTGGAGTGAGATAATCTATAATTAAATCAGTAATTTGACCTTCACAACGACGGTCATAACCATCATAACCTGGCATGGGGTTAGCTTCTAAACACCAATATTCACCTTCGGGAGTAAGTTTAAAATCCCAACCTGCAAAAACCAAGCCAAAAGCTTTTGTTGCTTTAATAATTTGTCTTGCTAAATCTGAAGGAATTTCATGATTAGGAAAATGTTCGGCTAATTGGTAATCGAGTCGATAATCAACGGTAGGACATTGAATAAGTTCGGCTTGATAATTATCGCCCACTACATGAACTCGCACATCCGAACCGAGAATAAATTTTTGTAGGTGAACGGGTCCTTGACTGGAATGAAAGTTGCTAAATTCCTCTTGTTTGACAATGCGACTATTAGCGCGTATTCCAGAAATTGGTTTTACTATTGCTTGTTGCGAACTTACAAATTCTGCTAATTTAATTGGATTAGAGCTAGTTATACTCGGAGCTACTTTAAGTCCATAATATTGTAATGATAATTCATGTAAAGGCTTGCTGCTATTATCACCACGAAAGTTAGGACGATTAATAACTTTTCCGGGAATTTGTTCTAACCAAGCTGTTAACGCTACAACTAAACCCTGCCATCGCTGGGCAAGTACTATATCTGACTGTACAGAAGCAAGGTTGATGATTCGACAATAGTATCCTGCATTTGGGTCAAGGTGGTAGGTAGTGGCGCCGCTTCTAATCCAACTATTACCATCTACAGGTAATTGTATCGACCAATCTCCGTCAGTAATTACTGTGCGTAAATTAATTACTTCTAGCTCAAGTCCTTTACTAGCAGCTAGTTTAACGAAATAACAAAAAGTGCGGTCACTATCTAGACCAATTACATAGATTTTTGGCATAGTACCTCGTATAAGCTATCTGCAAGTTCTGACCAAACTAATTCGACTTGTTCCCAAGTGGGGAAACTTTCTACCCTTGCTATGGCTGCTTTCTGTAAATTTGGCTCAATACTCCAAATCACCACACCAAAATTTAAATCTAACTTTCGCAATAGACTAATACTGCGGTCTTCTAAATGTAAATGTTCTAAAGGTACTTGAGTCGAACGCCAAGCTTTGTTTGCCAAAACAACAACAACCTCATAGTCGGCGCCTGATAAAGTAGAACGATAACGATAGGGACCACTTCCAGAAAGAACTTCACCAGCTACAGCACTTTTATAAGTTCCTAAATCTTGAACGTACCATTGTTGTTCGGGTACATATGAAAAAGATTGCTTTTGATAGCAAGTAAATATCTCTTGGGTATCGGGAGTTAAATCAGCACGAACTTGAGTCAACACACTAGAACTTGCAATTTGTCCCCACATATTGCGAGGTGTAGGACGATTTAACATCGGCGCCTGACTAGCAGTTGCTACAGCCCAAAGAGTTGATAGAGCTTCCTCGTACTGAAAAGTGTCATCGAAATTCTTCCGCATTAAAGGCGGGGAAACAGTACGAATAATCATCGGTAAATCGGGACTAACACTAACTTTTCCGTTGATTATTTCTAATGTGAATAATTGAGATGCCGATAAAACATCTAAAATGACGACATTTTTATTCAAAGCAGTAAAAAAATCAACGATAGATTGCGCTAATTTATCTTCCGCTTCACCAACAATTAATAAGTCCATTTCCTGCCTCTTTAATATAATATTCTCCATGTCATGCTGAACGTAGTGTAATCCGGAGGATTTCCCGCAGGGTAGCATCTCGGTATACCCTCAATTAATAGAATATCCTCAATTAATAAATTCTTCACTCCGCTCAGAATGACAATTTATTTTAAAATTTTGACCTGTCATACTGAACGCAGTAAAGCATCTCTATATATCCTCGATTTATAGAATATTTTTAATTTATAGATTCTTCGCTACGCTCAGAATGACAATTGCATTCTCTTAGAAAATTGGTTGTTTACTTCTCAAAAGTTGACCAGGTAGCTGATTACGAATATTTCCTCTAATAACTGGATTAATCCTTTCATCTCCCGGTCTATAGATACCTCCACAGTTACCACTTTCGCAAGATTCTTTACCATCTTTTGATTCTTTCTTCTTGTCATCACTGGCTTCTTTACCAGTACCACCATCTTGTCCATTAATTTTGATAGGATTAACTTGCTGTAATCCTCCTAACGAATCATAACGCTGATTTATATCTATAAATGGAGCATTATGCTTCATTACTTGACTAGGAACTTCTGCTTTTGCAGGGTGTACATTAGCCACTAAAACAGCAGGAATAGTTAACCCTAAAAGGAAAAGAAATTGACCTTTAAAGTGAGACAGTTGAATTTTCATGATATTTAAGGTTTGTTGATGTTGATAATGAAGGTTTGAGGCATATCTTGGCGCCTTCATTGCTTTCTAAACCTTGATATGTCTGGCGAGGATGGTTTATGCAGTTTCTAGCTAAAATTTTGTAAATTTGTTGCGAAACCTTAGAAACCCGGTTTCTTGACGCCTTAATAATGCTTAACAGCATACTCTTCAACTTTGATTGGAATATCCTTCCAGTTACTTAACCCTAATTTAAACACCAAAGCGCGAACTTGTTGCCGTAGCTGTTTACGCAGTTTCTCTTTTAACTGCCACCCAGAGGGCGCCTCACTGGTATATAGTGCATCAATAGCTTGTGCAGTTGCTTCAAGTTGACTATTATCTTCGTTTTGAAACGCTTCTAATATTTTGAGAATGCCCATAAAAGTTGCATGAACTAAAAATGGGTAAATTCCATCAAAGTCAACACCCTAGGTCCATTCCACAAGATCATTAGTGTGAATTGGCTCTACATGGGGTCATCTCTACCAATACCCAATTGTCTAAGCTTATTTTTTACATCTTCCCACCCTGTACCACAGTAATAATATTTTTTGTCTTTTATATCAGCTATGTAAAAGCCTTCCTTGCCATTATTAATTAGTCGTAGTTGGTTAGCTACCTTCTTCATCGAAGTATCAAACGCTGAAAATAAATCTTCCTGCTCAAGCCAGGGAGTATTAAATAAATAGTGACTGTTGTTTGGTATTGCTGCATTTATAATTGTATTAACCAACTTAAATGTGAAAATCAGAATATGTCCTCAGAAAATATTGCTACAGTTATTAAGATGATGGAATCTTTACCTGAAACAGCCCAAGAGCAACTGGTTGAGCACCTAAGAGAATATATTGAAAATTTGCGCTCGGAGCTTGAGTGGGATGGTTTAGTCCAAAAAACACAAAATAAATTGGTTCAAGCTGCTAGACAAGCTAAACAAGATATTGCAGCAGGAAAAGCTAAACCAATGGACTATGACCAATTATGAAATCGGCAACCTTACCTTCTTTTTGGGAAAGTTACCAAGCTCTCGATTTAAAGATTCGGCAACGAGCGAGAAAAGCATACCGTCTATGGCGAGAAAATCCTTTTCATCCATCTTTATATTTTAAATGTATTAATCGTGAAGAAAACATCTGGTCTGTCAGAATAACATTAGATTATCGAGCAATTGGTATTGTTGAAGGGGATACTGTTACTTGGTTCTGGATTGGCAGCCATGATGATTATGAGCAATTTTACTCATAAGGATAGTTACATAATATGGCAGAACCAAGAACTTATCAACCAACACCTGAACAAATCGCAAAATGGAAGGCTTTTGCGTACTTAGCGTGCTAAACTTATCAAAAAATAAGCTTAATATCATGTCCGGGAGCGTAACCATAATAAAATCATTGTAGAGACGCGATTAATCGCGTCTCTACGTGACGTGGTAGTTATGGGTAATCAACCGGACAGTCAAAATCTTAAAGATGCTACCCTACGGGAAAACTGCGTTAACGTTCCTCAGCATGACATATAAGTATAAATAACTCATCCGTTACATCCGTTTTATCCGTTGCAAGCTAACCCATCATATTTATCATATATATTACTGGAACAGGCAGGGATGCCTGTTCCACAAGAGTTACAATTGTTTTAAAATCTCACCAGCCAACTCATCAATCATCACATCAACCTGCGTGCGTGTCTTCAAATTCTTCAAAGCAGCTTTTTGCTGTTGCGCTTCTTCAGAACCAATAATCACACAAAATTGAATACCCTGCTTTTCAGCTAACTGAAACTGTTTACCTAGCTTTTGCTGGTCAAAACTTGTAATTACATTAAGTCCTGCTTTACGTAATTTCTGTGATACCTCTAAATATACAGGCATTAAATCATCCTGCATGTTGACTACCATCACTTGAGCGGGTGTAGCAGGTAGCGGTGAAAGAATACCAGCTTTGAGTAAACGACTTATTAAGCGAGTTAAACCAATAGAAATACCAACACCGGGCATTTTCTCACCCAAAAATACCCCTACTAACTCTTCATATCTACCACCTGAACAAATACTGCCTAGCGCTTCATGTCCAATTAAAGTAGTTTCATAAACTGTTCCTGTATAGTAGTCTAATCCGCGCGCTATCGATAAATCTATACAATACCTATTTTCTGCGACGCCTAAATTACGAACTCCTGTAATAACTGTTTCAAGTTCGGTGACACCTAATTTAAATTGTTCTGCTTCTGGCATTGACTCACTTAGATGCTTTAATTTATCGAGCATCTCTGTGACGGAACCTTTAATTTTAATAAATTCTATAATTTTATCGATGCCTTCGGTTGCAATACCTTCTTTGTCTAATTCTTGTTTTACTTTTGCTTCGCCTATTTTCTCTAAGTTATCAATAATACCGATACAAGCTTTTATTTTACTTGCTTCGACTCCTACCGATTGGAAAAATCCGGTAAGTATTTTACGGTTGTTGATACGGATGAGAAAATCACCAATATTAATTGCCTCAAATATCTCTGTGATAATTGCTGGCATTTGGGCATCATACAATAAACTTAATTCCCGGCGCCCGACTACATCGATATCGCATTGACGAAATGACCGAAAGCGTCCATCTTTGGCACGTTCTCCGCGAAATACCAAATCCATTTGGTAGCGTGCGAAGGGAAACGTTAAGTCGTTGAGGTGACGCGCTATGTATGCAGCTAAGGGTACTGTTTGGTCAAATTTTAATGCACGCGCTTCTGTTCCTGTTTCGCTGCCTTTTTCGGCTTTGTCTTTTTCTTCTTGACGGTTGGGGGGTAAGATGGGGGAAATTCCGTAGATGATGTTGTCGCCTTGATTACCTTTGGCTTGTAGTACTTCTAGGCGTTCTACGGCTGGTGTTTCTATTGGTGTGAAGCCGTAGCTTTCGTATACTCGACGGATTATATCTAGTAGGTGTACTTCTAGGCGTTTTTCTGTGGGGAGGAATTCGGGGAAGCCGCTTGGTGTGCTAAAGTTTACTTTTTCTTGTTTGGACATGGTGAATAGTTATATATAGATTGTGTTGGGTTGCGCGCTGTGCGCTCCACCCAACCTATGAGTTGAACCACCAGGGGTTGTGGATGGGTTTGGTTTTGATGAATAGGTTTTTTTTACATAAGAATCTGGTTAAGCCGGCGGCGCCGAAACGTTTTTCTCCTATTCCTGAAAATTTAAATGCATTTGTTTCTCCTTCGGGGATTGCTATGGCTAGGCTGGCATCGTTTATACTGACTGTACTGGTATGTATATGCTGTGCTACTGAAGAAGCTTCGTGTTCTTCTTGTGCAAATACTGCGGCGCCATTACCATATATTGAGTCGTTTGCTAAGTTTATCGCTTCTTCTACAGTTTTAAATGCCATTACGGGCATGATTGGTCCAAAGGTTTCTTCGGTCATTACTTTCATTGTGTGGTCAACTTCTGTTAATACTGTCGGACGACACCACCAACCACCATTAATGTTTTCTATTCCACCACAATGAATTACTGCTCCCGCTTCTTTGGCATCTTGTAAATGTTCGGAGATAATTATAGCTTGTTTGGCGGCGATGATTGGCCCAAGTTCGCCACTTTCAATGGTTGGGTGTGCAAATTGCAGCTTATGCGCTTTGGTTATAAGTTGATGGTAAAATTTCTCGAAGATTGAGGAAGCTACATAAATTCGTTCTATCGAGTTACATGATTGTCCACTGTTAACCACTGCACCCCATAATATTGCGGATGTTGCTAAATCTAAATCGGCAGATTCTAAAACTATTGCTGGGTCTTTACCACCTAACTCTAAATAAGCTGGAATAAATTGCTCTGCTGCTGTTTCAAATACGCTTCGACCTGTTTCTATATTACCCGTGAAACATACCACATCAACGCATTCGAGTAAAAAAGCTCCTGTTTCTTCGCCACCTTCCACAAAACTAAGAACATCGCGCAGTTGGGGAATGTTATTGAGTGTAGCTTGCAAGGGCGCCATAAATCTGGGAGCAATTTCACTGGGTTTGACAATAACCGCACATCCAGCAAGCAATGCAGGAATAGTATCAACTGTAGATAACAGTAATGGAAAACTCCACGGACTAATTACTCCTACTAAAGGATATGGTTCTGCTGTTTGCTGTAAGTTGATGTAGCTAACCGAAGTATCATACTCATTCACGCGCAATAATCTAGGCGCCTTCATACACCAACGGTCGATGCTAGCAATTAACCAGTCAACCTCAAATACTGACATAGATAATCGCCCAGTATCTACAATTAAAGCATCAATTAACTTCTCACGTGCTTTGATAATATATTGCTTCCAGCTTTGTAACGCCTCTATTCGTCCTTCTATTCCCAGAGTAAACCAACGCGCTTGTGCCCTCCGCATTCGTTGACATTGTTGTGCCAAAAGCTTCTGAGGAGGTGGTATTATTACGTAGTCCAATTTTCCCGTTCTGGGGTTACGAACTTCGATTGATTTATCCATTTACTGACTAACTAAAACCTGCAATTGCTTTAAAACTGCTTGTGCATGGTCTTTAGTTTTGACTTTTGTCCAAGCATAAGCAATTTTCTGGTCGGGAGATATTATGAACGTAGACCGCTCGATACCCATATATTCTTTACCCATAAACTTTTTAAGGCGCCATACACCAAAAGCATCGGCAACTTGATGTTCTGGGTCGCTTAATAGAGTAATGGTCAAATTATGTTTATCGATGAACTTACAGTGAGACTTTTGTGAGTCGGTACTAACCCCTATTATCGATGCTCCCAACTTGCTAAAGTCGTTAACATAAGCACTAAAATCTTTGGCTTCGGTAGTGCAACCAGGTGTGTCGTCCTTTGGATAAAAGTATATTACCAGCCATTTACCTTCAAAATCACTGATACTCACTGTTTCGCCATTTTGATTTGGCGCCGAAAATAAGGGTGCTGCTGTATTCGGTTGAACAATATCGGTCATGATTACGTTGCTTTAATTCTGAGAATGTTAAGGATTGTAACAGAAACCGTAGAAACCCGGTTTCTTTGATTTATTAATTAATGTAAAGGTCTTTCTTATGCGCTTGACTAAAGGTAAATTATTTTATTAATTCTGTTTGTACTTATTTAACTAAATATTGCAGTTTGTAACTATTTTTTGGTGTTTGAAACTATCATCCTATAGACTGATAAAAAATCAGAATAATTAGGATAAGTAAAAATGTGTTTATCAAGTTTACTTTGCCATGAGTTTGTTGTTGCGCTGTCTTTTATAGCTTGTATCGCAGGATTAGCGCTACTTTGGAACGTGAAGCCAGAAGAGAACGAAGCAGCAGAAACCGAGCGAATCTTATTTAGAATGAGCTTTACTTATTGGCTAGTATACTGCATAGCTTTCGGTATTCAAAAGCTTGTTCTTCCTGACTGGGAAAATGTAACCACAACACTAAAAATTACAACAGCTTTGTCATATTTCTTAACGTTCTCGTGCATTGTTAGTTTACCGCTACACAAATTTGCAGTCCACGAAATCGAAGAGTAATTAATAGTAATTACTATTTTCTCATTGCTATAGCGATTGAACTCTCTAACTGTTCTTTTTCCAAATCGGTTAAAATAAATACTTCCTGTACGGTTTTCCCTTGACGGGCAATGGTTTTAAAACCTCCCCGTATCGGCACTGAGATACGTATTTGCAGACTAGGGCTGTGACCTTTAGAACGTCCAATGACACCCGGAGTAACGGTAACAATGCCGTCAAGTTTACATAAACGTTCTAATATTGGTATTAGTCCCGGTATATGGGTAGAGTGGTTCCAAACTAGTCTGCCAGGGGAGGGTTTTTCCATTGTTTTGTTTTATTTATGCTGCTTCTAAAGGCGCCATTGTTAAACCAGCACGACGTAATTGCTGGTGATATAGTTCTGCTTGTTCTAGGGGACCAGTCCAAACTGTGGCAAGACCTTCATAGTGTACTTGGTTCGTTAAGTCCCAAGCAAGATCACCAGTCATACCAGGAATATATTTCATCAAACATTCAGCCACATGCTGAAAGGTGTTAAAGTCATCGTTTAAAACAATCACTTTATAGTTCGGATAAGGTTTGCTAACGACTTGACTAGACCTTTCAGGAGTTACAGTAGGTGCAGGCGCCATGCCGTAAACCGAGAAGAGTCTTGTAACCATAAGTAATATTTAGCCTTTTGGTGTTTTCCAAATTTACAACTACAAATAACTAGTTTAGTTCATTCCTGGACTATAGGACGGGCAAAGATGCCCATCCCACAAGAGATTATTTCCAGTCTTGCCAGTTTTGGTTAAATATTGATGTGTCGGGGAAAGCTGTGGGGTTGCCGTTTCGTTTTAACATCTGTTGCAGGTTTAATAATTGCGGTTCTGCTCTTGGTAAGTCATCGACCATTTGGTATGGTGCTATTCCGTTTTTCAATGAAAATGCTGCAACTGTTCCTGCTGCGGCGCCTGCTGACCATTCAAATGAGTGTACTCTATAGGCAGCAGCAGCTATATGGCTTGTAGCAATACTTTTACCACCGACTATTAAGTTATCGATTTTTTGAGGTATCATTGCCCGCAATGCTATTTGGAACGGATATGCCTGTCCGGCGCCTCGTCTTTCTCCGGGACGTTCGCGATTGCCTGGAGCTTCTGGAGGACTTTTTTCCATACATGGGTGAAAGTCTATGGCATAATGTCCTATACCTATAGAGTCAGGGAATACCGTAGAACGAGTTCTTCGCATTGCCTTATTTGGGTCAACTTTTCCAGATAGTACCGATGCTGCTTCTAAACCAGCAAGTGCCGCGCGTAACCTCCGGTACATATCAGTCGGTAATGTTTGTCGATAGTATTCCTCACTATAGTCGCGACGCGATATATCTATTTCTGCAATTGTAAAACCTTCGGGTTGTCCCCAAGAAGGGCGCCCAATAATTCGCCGTCCTTCACGCATGTAAGGATATTTCGATAAACCGTGCGCTGTTCCCATTGGCGCATTAAACCCTGACAAAAAGCGATTATTAGGTACTGGCACTTTGACTCCATTACCAAGTTGAGAGTCAGTAGTACCCGCTACTAACCAGTAATAATAAGAAAAAGCCTTTTCTTCAGCTTTACTCAATGCTTCAGTTCGCAGTCCACCCATCCAACCACCTGGGTTAAGCTGTCCAGTTGCTTGTAGCTGTGACTTTGTATAAATTAAATTATCTTGTGCGGTACCTGGACGGTAGTCATTACCCCAAGTCCAGTTTTGCATCGAAATATCATTTGGTGTAGGAGTTGTAAATTTAACACCACCAAAAGTTTTTTCTTTTCCTTGCCCAGGACTCCAAATGCGACGATATGTAAAAACCAAATCAAAATCAGCTAGTCGCTTCAATTCGTAGCTAAAGTATGGTGCATATTGGTCGTAGTAGCTTGGTTTAGTTTGCGGTTGTGCATCTTTAGTTGACTCCATCGCAAACGTATAAGTAAACCCTTGAGTACAGTATTGGTCGTTGGTGGTACTCGAAGAAGAAGGTTCTAAATAAGATAGGGGGTCAATACCTAAACGGTACGGAACATCAGCAAGACCAATTAGTTCTCCTGTTTCGGTGGTGTCTACAACGTACCATTTAGGAGCATTATTCGCTATTTTGGTTTGTTTGGGGTTAAAGCGAATAATGGTTTTAGTAAAGTTCGCTGAGTTTTCGTACCTATATGCGTCTTCAATTACTTGCGATAGTCGTAATGTATTTATAGGTGAGGCGCCTTTGACAGGTTGGTGTTGAATAGCATAAACACTATCAATAATTTTGCCATCTGCACTTTTTTCTAATTCTTTAATTACTGTATTCGGAAACCATTCCAGCTTACCTCTACCTCGCGATGCGGCATCTTTAAGCATTGCCGTCAGCAGTTCATGTCCGTCTTTGGGTAAAAAACACGAATCACTTACCCAGCAGTCACCAGGGTTTATGTCTCCTTTGTAACGTTTTTCGATTCGATTACGTAAATCTAAATAACCGCGCGAGTAAAATTGTTTAGCTCGTTGCGTAGGACGTTCATCGAGTGCTGAGGTACCCTGCGAAGAAATTTGTCCTCCCAACCAGTCGGTAATTTCGGTTAAACATACCGTTTTTCCCAATAACAATCCCTCATATGCTGTTGCTGCTCCCGAAAGTCCCCCACCAGCAACCAAAATATCACAGTTTACCGTTCTATCTGGATTACGAGACGGCGCCGCTATACTTGAGAATGGCGCCAGTATATTGGAAACAAGCGTTAAACAAACAAGTGATAACTGCGATACAGTTCTGATACAATTCATATAACCCCTAGTTGTTACTTCTCACTCACAACAAAGAAGGTAGCATTCAATTAAGGTTCCCTCAACTAAATACAGTAAATATTCTGGGCAACAGATGTAACGGATGTAACAGATGTAACTGATAATTTGTTTATAATGAACAATTTTCTCTATTAAATAGTTTGCAATGATGGAGTGTGATGTCACTTTTGGTGAGAGCCACTAGGCAACAAGATATATTAAAAGTAATGGCACCACCTAATACTACTCTCCTCGCAGGCGCCTGAAAGTACCAATCAAAATCTCCTTTCGACAACTTTGAACAGACTCAAAAGTTTTTGATTCGCAGCTTCTGAGATATTCAACAATATTTTCAAAGTGTCTTTTTAAATGAGTATTGTAATGCTTTTGCTTTTTAGCATATTCTAACTGCTCATCTCTAATTTTGCTGATTACACTATGAAAATTCTAAACGAACTATTCAATGGCCTGTTTATCTGCTTGTTGGCAGAAAGCGTTGTTGATTATTTTGTTTATGTGTAAATGTGTTTTATTTGTATGTGCGTGGAGATGGGGGACAGGTTTACAGAATTGTAATATAGTCCGAATTTATGGGTTAACCTGCCCTTACGGGGGATTTTTTAGTTTTGCATAAAAACTGCGATTTTATTTGTATTAATGTTTAGGGTTATTAGGTTAGTTCGGCACCTTCACCGATAAACCTTTTATGTCAATCTATCTTTGGGATGATAAAC
This sequence comes from Calothrix sp. PCC 7103, assembly GCF_000331305.1. Classification (GTDB taxonomy): domain Bacteria; phylum Cyanobacteriota; class Cyanobacteriia; order Cyanobacteriales; family Nostocaceae; genus Dulcicalothrix. The sequence goes on from NZ_KB217478.1 coordinate 7,071,840, forward strand.
ACGAAAGTTGAGTGTGCCTATGAAAAAATTGATAATTATTAAGTTTGATGGTGATTCTGGGACTGAGTTTAATGTAAGTCTGGAAGTTGCCAATGAAGGAGAACGAGCTTATCGAATGGTTACAGCTAAGTTACCTGCAAATACTACTCTCTTTTCTTTATTGAATGATTGGCAAAATAGTTATCGCGGTCAGTTTAGTGATTTTAGAATTAAAGCCATTAATAGTAGAAGCGTAAATATTGATACCCTAAGTAAAGATTTTAAACGTAAGTCGCAGAGTTTGTTAATTAATTTTAATTTCTGGTTAAACTCAGATGATTTTAGTCCTGTTATTAACTGTCTGAGGGAGTTAAAGCAGCATCAAGATGAAATTAGAGTTATTATTTGTAGCTCTTGTTACGAACTGCGTCAACTACCTTGGCATTTGTGGGGTGCCATAAATAAGTATACACGGGCAGAAGTGGCTTTGAGTTCGCCTAATGCTAAACGGGGTGAACGACCTTTACGCGAAAAAATTAGAATTTTGATTATTCTGGGTGACACTACCGGAATCAATGTAGATGTTGATAAAATTGAGTTGGAAAAATATTGCGGTGAGGCAGAAATTGTCTTGCTCAAACAGCCTTCTCGTGAAGAAGTAAGTCACCGCTTGCAAGATAATATTGGTTGGGATATTCTCTTTTTCTCTGGGCATTCGCGAACTCATAATCAGGAAAATATACATGGTAGAATTTTTATAAATAGCTACGATAGCTTGACGATGGGAGAGTTAAATGATGCTTTACAAGTTGCAATTACAAAGCGCTTACAAATAGCATTTTTGAATTCTTGTGATGGGTTGGGTATTGCCTATGAGTTAGAGCAATTACATATTCCCCAAGTAATTGTGATGCGTGAACCTGTCCCTGATAAAGTCGCACAAATATTCTTAAAATCTTTTTTATTACATTTTACTCGTGGAGAGTCGTTGTATACTTCTGTAAAAAACGCGCGTCAACTATTACGGAAGCAAGAGCAAAAATTTCCTTGTGCAAGTTGGCTACCTGTAATTATTCAAAATCAAACAGAAACACCACCAACCTGGCAAAGTTTAGGTATAATTTCTTTTTGCCCTTACCAAGGGTTAGCTGCATTTACTGAAAAAAATGCTCCATACTTTTTTGGTAGAGAGCAAGCTACATCTGAGTTAGTAGCCGCTGTTAATAGCAAACCATTAGTTGCTGTCGTTGGCGCCTCTGGAAGTGGTAAGTCTTCACTAGTATTTGCTGGTTTAATTCCTGAGTTGCGCTCCTGTAATGTAAATAACTGGCAAATAATATCGTTCCGTCCTCTCAAAAATCCTTTAAACTCTTTAACAAAGGCATTACAACATAATAACGTTTCATCTAACCATCGACTTTTACTCGTTATAGACCAATTTGAAGAAATTTTCACTCTTTGCACAGATATATCTGAACGCAAAATCTTTTTAGATACTTTATTAGATGCAATAAATAATTCATCACTTTATACAGTAGTACTGACTTTACGCATAGACTTTTTGAGTAAATTGCTTGACTACGAACCATTTGGTAAAGCACTCAAAGAGTATCAGCAAGAACTAGTTGTACGGATGAATACTGAAGAATTAAAGCGCGCTATTACATTACCTGCAACTAAGTTAGGCTTTGAGTTAGAGCCAGGTTTATGCCAAACAATAATTAATCATATTCAAGATGGAGAAGGGCGCCTACCATTATTAGAGTTTACACTGACTCAACTATGGAAACAGCAACAATCAGGACGTTTGACGTATCGAGCATATCAAAAAATAGGAAGAGTTGAGCAAGCGCTGGCTAATTATGCTGAAGCTGTTTACACTTCTTTAAGCGAGGAACAACAAAAAGCAGCCCAACAAATTTTTATTCAGTTAGTACAACCTGGTGAAGGTACACAAGATACCCGCAAGTTAGCAACGCGCGAGGATATATTAGACGAAAATTGGGATTTAGTTATATATTTAGCATCCGAACGTTTGGTTGTTACAAATAGAAATGAATCAACTTTTGAGGAAACAGTCGAACTTGTGCATGAAGCTTTAATTCAACATTGGGGGCGCCTAAGTGGTTGGATGCAAGAAAACCGTAAATTTCGCACTTGGCAAGAAGGGTTAAAACTTGCGATGCAGCAATGGATAGATAGTAAGCAAGATAATGGAGCTTTGTTAAGAGGGGCGCCTTTAGCAGCAGCAGAAGACTATTTGCAAAAACGCAGTGCAGAAATTAGTAAACCACAACAGTCATTCATTCAAAAAAGTATAAGACTACGACAAAAAGAGAAATACCAGCGCAGAAGTATTATTGCTGGGTTAGTTTTTGGAGTGTTTTTAGCATTAAGCTTGGCGTGGGGAACAGTATGGCAACAGCAAGAAGCTAAAGCGACACAACTTGAGCGCGCAGGTTACACAGCTTTACAACAGTTTGAATTCGTACAAATAGAAGCTTTATTAGCTGCAATGCAAACAGGGCAACAACTACAAGACTTAATCAAACAGCCATTAAGCTTTATCAAAAGCGGTCGCTCTACAGAAAAATATCCAGCAGTCAGTCCATTACTAGTATTGCAAACAATTCTAGATAGTATTAGCCAAACAAACCAAATCGAAACTTACCAAGATGGTATTAACAGCGTCAGCTTTGATAAAAATGGTAAAACTCTTGCTACAGGTGGAAAGGATGGAACTGTAAAACTATGGGATTTATCTGGAAAAAATTCACCTGAAGAATTTAAGGCTCATGGAAACAATGCCGTCAAAAGCGTTCGTTTGAGCTTAGATGAGAAATATATAGCTACAGCAGGAAGTGATGGTACGGCAAAATTATGGGATGCAGAGAAGTCGTCGGCAGGAGAAAGAAGGTTAATAGCAATATTTAATGGTCATGATGGTAGCGTCAACCATGTTCGTTTTACTCCTGATGGCAAACGGGTCGTGACATCTGGAGATGATGGTACAATTAGACTATGGAATTTATCAGGGCGCCAGGAAAAAGAATTTCAAGCTCATACAAAAAGTATTAAAAGCCTTATTTTGAGTAAGGATGGGAAGCAAATTGTATCATCAAGTGAAGATGGTACAGCAAAACTATGGAATTTGAATGGAGTGTTACTGGCAGAATTTAAAGGTCATATAGGTTCTGTAAACAGTGTGCAATTTAGTAGTAGTGGTGCTTCAATTGCAACAGCAGGCGAAGATGGTACAGTTAGACATTGGGATTTATCAGGAAAAGAGATATTAAACTTTAAAGCTAATCAAGGTAGTACCGAAACCGTTCGTTTTAGCAAAGGTGATGAAAAATTAATTACATCTGGTAAAGACGGAACACTCAAAACGTGGAATTTAAATGGTGAGCTTTTGAAAGAATTTAGAGCGCATCAAGGCAGTATTGAAAGTATTCGTTTTAACCCAAGTGATGAAAGAATACTTGCGACAGTTGGAAAAGAGGATAGTACTATTAGATTATGGAACCTGCAAGAAAAGCCGTTAACTAGATTAGCACGGCGCCAAGACAATGGTATTTCTGCTATTTCAAGTATCCGTTTTAACAAAGATGGTAAAATAATTGCCACATCTTTTGAAGATGGTAAAATAATATTGTGGAGTCACAATGGAGAAAAATTAAAAGAATTTGATGCTGAAAGTAGTGTTCAAAGCGTCCGTTTTAGCCCAGATGGAAGATTTATTGCTACAGGTGGAAAAGATGACTTGCTAAAAATTTGGCAAATTGATAGTAAACTTGAAGTGAAATTATTTAGAGAACCAATTCATACCGAACAAGGTGGAATAACAAGTATTAATTTTGGTAAATATGAGAATGTCAAAGTAATCGGTACACTTGGAAAAGATGGTACAGTAAAGCTATGGAAACTTGATAGTGAATTTAAAAATTCATTCTTACTACCTGATGATAACATTAAAAATTTTAGATTTAGCTCAGACAGTAAGCTTATTGCCACAGGAGATAATAATGGTTTGGTCAAGTTATGGAACAATGAAGGTAAAATATTGAAAACACTCAACGGACATAAAGGCAGGGTTAACACACTTAATTTTGGTTACAACAATAAGCAGCTTGCGACGTCTGGAGATGATAGTATAGTTAGAATTTGGGATAATAATTATGGAAAACAATTAGTCGAATTTAAAACCTATCAAGGTAAAGTTGAAAATATAACTTTTAGTGAAGATGGCAAGCTAGTTGCGACAGGTTCAACTAATAGAACTGTAAGACTATGGACATCATCAGGAAAACAACTAGCAGAATTAAGAGGACATCAAGGCATTATCAGGAGCGTAAATTTTAGCCCTGATAGTAAGCTTTTAGGTACAGCTAGCGAAGATGGCGCCGCTATCATATGGCGAATTAAAGATTTGAATCAACTAATAAATGAAGGTTGTAGTTGGCTGCAAGATTATTTTAATAGTAATCCTCAGCAAAGAATACAATTCAATACTTGTCTGGTAAAAAAGAAGGAGGACAAGGAGTAAATATCAAAATAGGACTGCGGTATTCAAAGTTAATTCTTGCGTTTTGTATGTTATTTATGCATAACGCTATTAATAACTGTAGCGTCATACACCGTGTCAATTTAAAACTGCTTTTCTAAATCTAGATATTTAGAAACTTCTATCAGTTCTTTAAACTCATCAAAGTTCATCATTTCCGTAAAGTCTGTTGTTGTCCCCTTCTCCTTCAACTCTTGCAAACAAGCTTTCATCACTTTAGTCACAGCTAGCAATGTTGAAAGTGCAAAGAATACGATTTTAAAACCCATCTTTTCCAACTCTGCTGCGGAAAGCTGTGGTGTTTTACCTCCTTCTATGATGTTTGCAACCAAGGGGACATTTGGAAACGCTGCTGCAATTACTTGTAATTCTTCTACAGATTGCGGCGCCTCTATAAACAGTACATCAGCACCTGCATCAATATACGCACGTCCACGTTGTATAGCTTCATCCAAACCTAACACAGCACGCGCGTCTGTACGGGCAATAATTACCAAACCGCTATCACCGCGCGCTTGAACTGCTGCTTTAATTTTATTAACATGTTCAATTGTTGGAATAACACGCTTACCTTCAAAGTGTCCGCATTTTTTAGGAAACTCTTGGTCTTCTAAAATTACACCTGCTAAACCTGCCTTAACAGCATCTTTTACAGTCCGCATTACATTCAAAGCATTCCCGTAACCAGTATCCATATCAGCAATGACGGGAATATTTACCGACTGAGCAATTTTACCAACACTATCAAGTACTTCAGTAGCAGTCATAAACCCATAGTCAGGTAAACCAAGCGTTGATGCAGCAATACCAAAACCACTAGTTGCCACAACCTCAAACCCTGACTGTTCAGCGAGTTTAGCACTTATACAATCGTAAACACCTGGAATAACAACAATAGAAGGACGCGCGAGTAACTGGCGTAATGTTTGACTAGACATTTTTTCTTTCATGGATAAATATTGCTAGAAAGTTTTATAAGTATATTTTCCGAAATGCTTCTGGCTGTACCTGAAGTCTATTTCATCACAGTAATAACACTGTATAAATACATTAATCTACGCATATATTATATAACGTTGACTGCATGTAAATAAATTAGGACTTACGCAAAGAAACCAGGTTTCTAGGTTTTCATGCGTAAGTCCTGTAAATAAGTGTATATGTACTGTTCCCCTACCAAACTTTTATCTACTTAAATTAAACAGGGTTTCACTATGTTTTTATCTAAGAAATTTGCTTTGATTAGTTTAGCTGGTATTTCTGCGACTTCTATTTTATTCGGGAACGCAGCTATTGCTCAAACCGTAAACCAAGAACTTAATGGTCGCGCTATTGGACCTGACACATTTGTTGATATCACTAACTTTACAGTTAATCCCACAGGTACTTTAAATCAGAAGATTGATTGCGAAGCTAGAAATACTGTACCTATTGACCCACGCTGCGATGGACGTAATATTGCAATTTATGGCCAACATAGCACAGGTGGTCATAACAATAACAACAACAATAATAATAACAACAACAACAATAATAACAATATTCCTCCAACCTTGAATCAGAACGTCTCAAATGGTGGAAGCAATACAACTGTTATTACTCCTAACACAGCTAATTCTTCAAGTAATTCAAGCTCTAACGTAGATATAAATAACAGCGTTAACAGCAAAAATACAAATACCTCAAACAGTGCTGGAGGTAATGCAAGTAGCGGCGCCAGCGTTGGAAACATAAGTACTGGTGGAACATCAGTTTCGCCTTCTACACGAGTTAAAGTTGACGGCGACCAATATAATAGTATCCAATTTGGTAATCAGGCGCCTGGAACGGGTGGTGAAGCATTTTCTTTCCAATACCGTTCAGCTTGTGGAACATCAGTTGGTTATCGTCAAGGTTTTGCACTCAAACCCAAACGTTTTGGTGGTGGTGGTTTAGGTTTTGCGCTCGATATTTCCAGTACAGATATAGATACAATCGATAATCGTTCGGGTGTTCAAAGAAAAATGGACAGCGCTTTTGAAACAGCGTTAAATGTAGTCGATACTCAACAAGCATTTGAGAGACGTTTAAACTTAGGCACTGTAACCCTAGCAGAAGCGCAAGCTCGTGCAATTGCAAATTGCGCTCCTACCACTCCTGTTGTTCGCAACGTTTCAGGTGAAGGAACAGTAATTATTCGACGCGAAGTTACTGAAAAACCACGTACATGCACAGCACGCGGTTGTAATTAATACAAACGTTACATGATGTAGAGACGTGACATGTCACGTCTCCATAACAACATCATTAATATTTAAATAAAAAGGGTACATTAAAATGAAAATTAAAAATATTTATATAGCCATAATCTCTATAATTCTTGGATTTACACCTTATACAATAGCAACAGCACAAGTTCAAGCTTCAAATGCACAAGCGCTACTAATCGAAGCTCCACAAGCAACTATTATCAAACGTGAAATTAACCCTGGAATTGTCACATTTACTCGTCAAAATAGTTGTTTCCTCAAAACAGCTTCTTACACCAACTATTTAAATGATGGCACAATTCTTTCAACTCCTTACTATTTCGCAGGTTCAGGTCAAACATTACCAGCATGGCGAACCGAATATAAACAACCTTGGAAGTCACAATTAACAGACTACGAAGGAGGAGAAACCAAAGTCATGCTTTTACAAATTGGGCGCCATCCTTCAATTCCAATTCAAAGCGAAGAAAGTAATAAAATATTATTAGATGCACAAACAAAATGTGCTGTTGGCGCCTATCGTATCTTTGGAAGAAATTTAAAATTAATCAGACCCTTGCCTCAACATAAATTAAATTTAAATTTACCATATAACCAAGGCTGGGAAATAAATTTTACATATTAATAGTCATGTTAAAATTTAATAAACTATTCATAGCCGTATTGATTTACACTGCGACTATTTCAAAAGCTAATTCAGCACAAATATATACTTATAATACCGATAACTTGAATCATATAGACAATACTTATTATGACTCTAGTATAACTTCAGAAAATAATAAATGCTTAGACGGTTTACTAAAGCGACTACCTCAAAATGGAGATAGAGAAACAACTGAAGCTTGTCTTAACACATTTGGCTATAATCCTGACACCAATATAACATCTCCTGTCATGATAGTTTTTGAGGTGGGCAAGCCATCACAAACTATTATAACTACTATTATTTACAAAATCAAAAATCAAATTATCCAAGAAAAATTCCAAGCAGTCGGCGCCCGTTATCAACAGTGGTATCCAGAAGCGGGAATGTATACCCTAGATTATATTAAATCAGATAATAGTCCTAGCTTCAAACCCGCATATGCAAACTTTTATTCTCCGAAAGGCAAAAAAGATAAAAATGGAAATCCGGTAAATATTGGACTTCACGGACGTGCAGGTAACTTAATGGCAGGAGGTGGGTCTAATGGTTGCTATCGTCATCGTGTTGAAGATATGCAAAGATTTTTGACAATAATTAAAAAAGCTGGTGCAGACGCAAACTTGCTGCCTAACTGGTATCAAAACACTTTACCTGTAGCATTTGTTTCAGAACCCCAGAAACCGGGTTTCTAAGTCAAATCTTCCTTTTTTTTACAAGATATCGATAAAGAAACCCGGTTTCTATTCATCAAAAATTTATATTTCAATTGCCAACAATAAATTATTGATGAAATTTCTAGTTTTCATCTAGTTAAATCTTTGGAAGTATACGAGTAGTGATAACATTACTTAATTAAAAAGCTGAAACAGCAATTATTTTGGCTAAATATCGAGTTATGTGGGGAATAAGTAGTGCTATCATTCAAAGACCAAGCAAGAAAAATCAATATTAAGTTAGCTCACAAATTTAAATTAGGAAAGTATCTAAATTTTGATTTAGCGGATATAAAAACAGAGGTGTTAGCGGGAATAACCGTTGCATTAGCGCTGATACCTGAGTCATTGGCTTTTGCTGCAATAGCAAAGGTTCCGCCAATGGTTGCTTTATACACGTCATTTTGCATTGCAATCAGTATATCTATATTTGGTGGGCGCCCTGCGATGATATCAGCGGCAACGGGTTCTATGTCATTATTAATGACTACGCTGGTAGAAAAATATGGTATTGAATATTTATTTGCGGCTACTATATTAACAGGTATCATTCAGTTTTTTATTGGTTTATTCAAACTAGGTAGATTTTTTAGCTTCATACCCAAAACGGTTGTAGCCGGATTTGTTAATGCGCTTGGTATTCTAATTTTTATTGCCCAAATTAAACTTTTTGCTGGTGAAGCGTTACCTATGTACTTTATGGTTGCAGGTACATTAGCGATTGTATATTTACTTCCGCGCTTTACTAAAGCTATACCATCACCTTTGGTCGCTATTGTGGTGATGACAGTTATTGCAATATCAACAGGCGCCGATGTTCGTCGTGTTGGTGATATTGGTACTATTACAAACCAATTACCATCCCTGCATTTGCCACATGTTGATTTATCACTACAAACGCTTTCAATTATACTGCCTTATTCAATACCTTTAGCAATGGTTGGGCTTTTAGAGTCTTTATTAACAGCTGACTTGCTGGATGAGACGACTCAAACTAAGAGTTCTAAGAACCATGAAGCATCTGGACAAGGTATAGCTAATATTATTACCGGGTTTTTTGGTGGTATGGCTGGCTGTGGTATGGTGGGACAGTCGATTATCAATAATCGTTGCGGTGGACGCAGTAGGTTGTCTACCTTTGTATCTGGAGCATTTTTACTAGTTTTGATATTTGTACTCAAAGATATTGTCGTCAAAATACCAATGGCTGCTTTGGTTGGTGTAATGATTATGGTGGCTTTTGAGACTTTTGACTGGAAATCTTTGAAATTATTCCGTGAATTGGCGCCTTCGCAAGCTGTAATTATGCCCATAACTATGGTGTTTGCTCTCTGGACGCATGACTTAGCGAAGGGAGTTGTAGTGGGTTTGGTGGTTAGCGGTTTGATGGGGTTGAAGTGGATGAAGCGCTCATAAAAGTTTTATAACGTTCTGCACAGAATATTTTCCGTCTCAATTACTGAATTGAGGCGGTTTTTTCGTTGTTGGGTGAAGAATGAGTAAATATTGGGCGCCCATTTTTATTGATTGGATAAAAACTGAGCAAATTTTGGTATGGGAAGTGAGTAATTACCGCAGCTAAAGTTTAATCACGGTGAAGGACGGAAGTTCACACCGCTTTAAACACTTTATCTCCAAGGAAAAAAACAATGTCTAACGATATGCAAACAAGCTTACTAGTTGAACTCAACGACGAACAACAAGAAAACCTCGCAGGTGGAATGGGTATAGGCGCCATCGATTTATCTAGTTTTACAAAGCTTACCGAAGCGCGCTTAGTTGAGACTTCAGCTAATAGTATGGGTTCAAGCACCAAGTCCGCAACTATCAAAGAAGTAACAAAAACAACTGGATTAAGTGAGCTATTCTTCAAGCCTTAAATCGAAACCACGGTGGAATAAATTATTCCACCATTCCAGCAAATATTAACCACACACTTTATTTACAAAGGAAAAACAAATGTCTAATCAAATCATCGAATCCAATCTTTTAGTTGAACTCAACGACGAGCAACAAGAAAACTTAGCAGGTGGCGCCATGATTGGTGCAATCGATTTATCTGCTTTTGAAAAACTTACCGAAGCGCGAGTAGTTCAAACTTCGGCAAGCGATAAGGGTGCAAGTACTAGTTCTGCGACATTACGCGACTTCACAAAATCACTGGGTTTAAGTGAATTGATGTTCAAGGGTTAATAAAATCCCCCCCGAAGTTCGGGGGGATTAAATTCTGTAAGGCAACTAATATGACTAAATTGAACAAAATCAAAAACTCAGAACTTATCACAGAATTATCAGAAAACGAACAACAAACATTAACAGGTGGTCGTACATTCGATAACTTCTTCTTTCAACGAACCGATATTAACAGCTTTGCTAGTAACGATTTAAATATTTCAAGTGGTAATAGTAGTTTATCATCCTCTCAACGTAGCGGCTATTCATTCTCACAAATAACATTAGGTTTTAGTTCATTATTCGGTGGAGGGAGAAGACGTAGAGGTTCACAAGCAAGATTTGGAAATTTTTTAAGTTTTTTATTCAGCATGTTTTCATAGGTACAGCTTATGCGATATAAATTTGTTCGCCAATACAGCGAAGAAGACTGTGGCGCCGCTTGTTTAACTGCTATATCTAAATATTATGGGCGCAATTATACCCTTAACCGAATGCGCGAAGTTGTTGGAACTGGGCAATTAGGCACAACGTTATTAGGGTTGCGTCGTGGCGCCGAAAAGTTGGGTTTTAATGCGCGTGCTGTAAAAGCATCTACAGAAATTTTGGGACAACTTAATAAATTACCGCTTCCTGCAATTATACATTGGCGTGGTTATCATTGGATTATTTTATATGGCAAACGCGGTAGAAAAGCTGTAGTTGCTGACCCTGCTGTTGGTATTCGTTACCTATCGAAAAAAGACCTAGCAGCTGGTTGGAGTGATGGAGTAATGCTGCTTCTCGAAAAAGACCCCGCACGCTTTTTCGATATGCCAGAAGATAAAATTGGAGGGTTTGGTAGATTTTTTCAAAGGGTATCACCGTATTTACCGATTTTACTTGAAGTATTTATCTGCGCGTTGGTAACAGGGTTACTATCGCTGGCATCACCCTTCCTATTACAGATACTTACTGATGATGTGCTGGTACGACGCGATATGAAGTTACTAAATGTGGTAGCTATCGCAGTTGTAGTAATGAATATCGTTAGTAGTGTTTTGGGTTTAGTTCAGTCGAATTTAGTTGCACACTTTGCCCAGCGTTTGGAATTGGGATTAGTACTAGAGTTCGCACGCTCAATTCTAAATTTACCACTTTCTTACTATGAAGGGCGCCGTAGTGGTGAAATAACTAGTCGTCAACGCGATATCCAAGAAATTAATCAATTAGTCTCACAGGTTGTTGTTGGTCTACCTAGTCAGGTATTTATTGCGGTTGTTTCATTTGCTTTTATGCTGACTGCGAGTGTAAGACTTACCGTTGCAGCAGTAGTCATTGCAGCATTAATGACTGTTTCTACGGTAATATTCATGCCGACGTTACAGCAAAAAACACGTAGCTTGCTTGTATCAGAAGCAGAAAATCAAGGTGTATTAGTTGAGACATTTAAAGGCGCCATGACTCTTAAAACCACAAATGCCACAACGCAGTTTTGGGAAGAGTTTCAAACTAGATTTACAGGTATTACCAATATTCGCTTCAAAACTATTCAAATAGGTATTATCAACAGTACATTTTCCAAATTAGTATCAGGTATAGGCAGTGTCGGATTACTTTGGTTTGGTAGTAGTTTAGTAATTAGTAACGAATTAAGTATTGGACAATTATTAGCATTTAACAGCATGAATGGTAACTTTATTGCTTTAATTGCTACATTAGTAAGTCTAGTTGATGAGTTTGCCCAAGCCAAAACAGCCACCGAGCGACTAACAGAAGTAATAGATGCTACTCCAGAAACTTTTAACGATATAGGTAACAACTACATTCAAATTCCTGACGATGCAAGTATAATTTGTGCGAAAGTAAATTTTAACCACCCTGGAAGAGTTGACCTACTTGAAGATTTCTCATTAACCATCCCAGGTGGTAAAGTAGTTGCATTAATAGGTAAATCAGGTTGTGGTAAAAGCACTCTTTCTAAAGTACTAGCAGGTTTATATAAATTACAGTCAGGAAATATCAGCTTTGATATATATAACCAGCGAGTCTTTCCCTTAGACTGTTTACGACAGCAAGTAGTACTCGTACCACAAGACGCGCATTTTTGGAGTCGTTCAATATTAGAAAATTTTCGTCTTGGTTCTCCAAACGCCTCATTAGAGGATATCATTAAAGCTTGTAAAATAGCAGGTGCCGACGAATTCATCAGTAAATTTCCCAACACATATCAAACTATCTTAGGTGAATTTGGCGCCAATGTATCAGGAGGACAGAGACAGCGTTTAGCACTAGCACGCGCATTAATTAACAATCCTCCCATATTAATATTAGATGAATCAACATCAGGACTTGACCCAGTAAGCGAAGCAGAAGTTTTAGACAATATCTTAACATATCGTCGGGGTAAAACCACAATATTAATTAGCCATAGACCCAGAGTAATAACACGCGCGGATTGGATAGTATTTTTAGACCAAGGTAAATTGAAAATTCAAGGAACAGTAGAAGATTTAAGAAAGCAGCAAGGAGAACATCTAGAGTTTTTGAAACCTTAGAAACGAACCGCAAAGAGCGCAAAGATTAAATACAACTCTTTCTTCTCTTTGCGTCCTTTGCGTCCTTTGCGGTTCGATTAAATAAACTCAATAAAACATTATGGTTACAAACACACGCCCCAACCAACTTTCAAGCACCCCCAACATAAACCCCGACCTACTACGTCAAGTAGAAAAAGAAGACTTCCTCCCCCCAATTAGTCCCTGGATATCAATAGGAGGACTAGTCATAGTAGCAACCTTTGGTATCACAGTAGCACTTGCAGCAGTCAGTCAATATAACATCACCGTCAAAACAACAGGAACCGTTCGTCCTGCAGGAGAACTCAAAGTAGTCCAAGCATCCATCGAAGGAATAGTCAAACGCATCGAAGTTAAAGAAAACCAACTCGTCAAAAAAGGCGCCCCCATAGTATACCTAGACGACTCACAGCTACAAATTCAAAAAGCCCAACTCGAAGGAAACATCAAACTAGACAAATCACAACTAGCAGAAATAAATAACCAAATAAACAGCCTCAACGCGCAAATGGTCGCAGAACAAAACGTCACCGCGCGCACCGTCGCAACAGCACGAGCAGAACTCAGTCGTAACGAACGTGACTATCAAGACTGGTTAGTTCGTACAAACAGCGAAATAGCCGAAGCTGAATCTGCCGTAAAATTTGCCCAAACCGAAATGGAAGCATTTTCTGGACTTGCTTCATATGGCGCCGTCTCCAGACTACAAGCACAGCAAAAAAACCAAATCTTCATAGCAGCAAAACAAAGACTTCAACGCGCGCAAGCAGTCGCAGACCCCAGTGCAGCCACAATAGCCATAGCCCAAGAACGCATAGTCCAAGAACAAGCACGCGGACAAGTAACAATAGCAACCTTAGAAAAAGAACGTTCGCAACTCCTACAACGTCGTACAGAAATACAAAGTCAACTTCGTCGTGGCGCAAAAGATTTACAACAAATAGCTGTTAACCTAAATCGTACAGTTATTCGTGCCTCCACCGACGGCACAATTATCAACTTATCACTACGAAACGCTTCCCAAGTACTGCGACCAGGTGAACCAATCACCCAAATAGTACCGCGACAGGCGCCGCTCATTATTAAAGCGCGCGTTCCCGCATCAGATATTAGTAACGTCACTATTTGTAAACAAGCCAAAGTCGCAGACTGTAAACAAGGTAAAGTTCAACTAAGATTCTCCGCATATCCCTTCCCCGACTTTGGCATTCTACGCGGTGCAGTCCGGTCTATATCCGCCGATGTTATTAAATCAGAAAATGGCAATGCAACGGCGCCGTTCTATGAAGTAACTATTCAACCAGAAAAACAATTCTTAAAAGACAACCCCAAAAACCCAATACAATCAGGAATGGATGCAACAGTAGACATCATCTCCAGAGAAGAAACCGCCCTAACATTTGTTCTCAGAAAAGCACGCTGGATAGCCGATATATAGTTGTAGCACAGGCATCCCTGCCTGTGCATTGATGTGTTTCTATTTACCACAGAGACACAGAGAACACAGAGGAAGGAGAAACCCAACATTTAAAATAATATGTTTATATGCACCTAAAAAATCTATGGGACTTAATAGGTTTTGGTGATTGTTCAATGGATAAAATAATTCAATATCAAAAAATAATTCAACAGCTATTACAGGATTATGCTAGTTTTGGAGCTTCAGACCCAGAGATCGAAACTCAGTTCGTCTTTGATACAGAGCGATACCATTATCAACTGCTAAATGTTGGCTGGAGAAATGACCGACGAATATATGGCTGTTTTCTTCACTTAGATATCAAAGATGGCAAAATCTGGATACAACATAATGGTACAGAAAACGAAGTGACAGAAGACCTGGTAAATATGGGCGTTCCCAAACAAGATAAATATCTATATCTGATCGAAAACCAATAATAAATACACGCTCCCGTTTTTGGGGTACTCCTTAGTCTGTTGCGTTTATTAGCTTATAGCTAACGTTAAGTAGCCAGACAAAATTAATTACAAAAAAATTGGCTTGAAACCTTTACTCAGCCTAAAACTCTAGATGTAATTATTTCTGTCCAGGTACTTATATGCAAGCAGGGCTTGATGACGAAAACCCGCTTGCGCTGTTCCCATTGCGCTCACCACCAACACCTGTAAATAACTCAACTGACTTCACAATAATAACCGGCGTGTGTATCGATACTTCTTGATGATACAGAAGAAGCGATAAAATATATTTTAAGTATCGAATTATTATAAAACTATGACAAGTACTATTCCAGCCGAAACAATCACTCTTGAACAGTTACGAGACTTATTTAAGTTGGAATTAGTTGAGGATCATACATTTTTTACCGAATGGCAAGCTAATCTGCCCGAATTAACCGAACAAGACGAAGAGCTACTTAATCAGGTAAAAGCTGGTTACATCAATCTTCGTAATTATCCCCCACTCTTAGAAAATACTGTTAATACAATAGTCCTCTCTCCATTATTATTCATTGGCAAGTTTTATCTACCCCCTTTTCATATTAAGTTAGAAAAGTCGGTTGAAGTAGAAACTGCCGACGGGGAAACAAAAATTAAGGGACGTATCGATGTGTTACTCCTCAACGATAAGTTTTGGGTCACGGTAATTGAGTCCAAGCAGGTTGCTTATTCGGTAGAAGCAGGACTCGACCAGCTTTTAGCTTATTTGCTCGCTTCTCCCCATGACAAAGTTTACGGGATGATAACTAGCGGGGGAAGTTTTATGTTTGTCAAACTTGTTAAGGGTAATCCTCCTAGATATGGCACTTCTAATATTTTTGATGTCCGCAACCTAGGAAATCAACTATACGATGTGTTGAAAATATTAAAACGATTAAGCCAACTTGATTAACGCAAATTTTAATTATAGGTTGTTGCTTATTCATGCGGTATATATAGAGACATTACATGTAACGTCTCTACTTTTCATACAATATCTACCAATAACTGGCGCCCTATGTTTGGAACGGGCAAGGATGCCCATTCCACAAGAATATGACAATAAAAAAAGGGGCGTACCCCTTGTTAAGCTTTATTGATAAAAATGATTATCTAAACTATTCTTCTAAAGCTGGTGGAATTTCATCATCTTCAATTGCTGGTGGAATTTTATCATCTTCAATTGCTGGTGGAATTTCATCCTCTTCAATTGCAGATGGAATTTCTTCAGTTATAATTTCTTGAGCTACAGCGGTTGCGGCGCCATTACCATTGCCGTTAGCTAACCCTTGCTGTTTAGCAAGCATTTGCTCGCGGTATTTGGCTGCCATTTCCTCGGCTTTGTCGTATACCAAATCCCTATTTTTTATCATGTCACCGGGTTCTGGTTCGAGTTGCTTCGTTGATAGCGAAATTCTGCCACGCTCTGCGTCTAAGTCAATTATCATGACTTTAACTTCATCATTGACGTTGAAGACGCTATGCGGTGTATCGATATGCTCGTGTGAAATTTCTGATATGTGTAACAATCCGCTTACACCACCAATGTCTATAAAAGCACCGTATGGCTTGATACCACGTACTGTACCGATGACGACTTCGCCAACTTCCAGACGGTTCATCTTACGCTCAACCAGCGCACGACGATGCGATAGTACTAAACGATTACGCTCTTCATCTACTTCGAGGAATTTTAATGGTAGATCTTCTCCTACCAACTCTTCTTTAGGTTTACGAGTGCTAATGTGAGAACCTGGGATAAATCCACGTAGTCCTTCTATTCGCACTAAAGCTCCACCACGGTTGGTAGCAAATACTCCGGAACGAACAGTCGCATCTTCAGCTTGTAACTGTCGTACCCGCTCCCAAGCGCGCATGTATTCGATACGACGAATCGAAAGCGTTAATTGTCCGTCTTCGTTTTCGTCGGTTAGAATAAAAAATTCTCTAGTTTCGTTCGATTGTAAAACTTCTTCCGGGGCATCAACCCGGTTAATTGACATTTCCTGGATAGGTATATATGCTGCTGTTTTTGCACCTATGTCAATCAGAGCGCCGCGCGGCTCGATACTGAATACTGTACCGGGTACGATGTCACCAGGGCTAAAGTGGTAATCGTATTTGTCTAATAATGCGGCAAAATCCTCGTGAGTAAATCCTATTTCAGCAGTAGCGGTTGATTTCTGATTGACCATGCTAATTGTTTCCTGGTGTTAGTCTCCGTAATTTTCATGCCTCCTAGCGATGTACATGCAAGCGCCTGCCTGACAGTCCACACCTACATCTTTTTTATGCTAGCGCAGAAAAGTTGATTTTTTGACTCATCAACTTCCAAATAACAGATTATATCAGATATCTGGCGCCTAGGTAACAGTGGTTATGAGTTAAATGAGTACTAAAACTCTCAGTCAGGCGTTGTAAGTAAGCTTAAATCAAACAACCGCCACTACCTATTATGGTACCAGCGGCTGTGATGTGGATTTTTACCAAGCTTTCCAACAAGCGTTTTTCGATTTGACTCAATAATATAGATTGAGATCAAAATTATTCTTCTTTCTTCTCAATGCGGGGAGGTTCGCGGAACGCAATCGCAAAGAACAATGTTCCGATTGCGAGTGTGAGAATTAGGATGTACGCAATTGCTTCCATATCAAAATTTGTTGTTTCGTTTCACTAAAAGAGTTATGAGTTGTGAGTTATGAGTTATGAGTTATGAGTTTATTCTAATCTTAACTCCTAACTCAATACTCCTAACTCCTAACTAAATATTATACAGCTTCCTTACGGCGGGTTGATTTGTCACCCACTTTCTGGAATCTGCCCCATTCGACTTGCTCTTCCATGTCAGCTTCGACACCAGCAAATACGTCTCGGTAAATTGTCCGAGAGCCGTGCCAAATGTGACCGAAGAAGAACAATAGTGCGAATACTGCGTGTCCAAAGGTGAACCAACCACGTGGACTGGTACGGAATACACCGTCAGAGTTCAAGGTTTCACGGTCGAATTCAAAGATTTCGCCACCTTGAGCTTTACGAGCATATTTCTTAACGTCAGCGGGGTCATCAAAGCTTTGACCACCTAAGTTACCACCGTAGAAACTAACGGTGACACCTGCTTGTTCAAAGCTGCTTCTAGATTCTGCACGACGGAATGGAATGTCCGCGCGCACAATATTATCTTTGTCTGTTAACAATACTGGGAAGGTTTCAAAGAAGTTAGGGAGACGACGTACTGTTAGTTCGCGACCTTCACCATCTTTGAATACTGCGTGACCTTGCCATGATTGTGCAATACCGTCCCCTTTGTCCATTGGACCTACACGGAACAAACCACCTTTTGCGGGGCTGTTTCCTACGTAGTCATAAAACGCTAGTTTTTCTGGTATTTGCGACCATGCTGCATTCAAACTGGCGCCTGAAGCAACACTCGCTTGAACACGACGGTCAATTTCTTGTTTGAAATATCCTTGATCCCACTGATAGCGGGTTGGTCCAAATAATTCAATTGGAGTTGTGGCGTTTCCGTACCACATTGTACCTGCTACCACGAATGCTGCAAAGAATACTGCGGCAATACTCGATGAAAGTACGGTTTCAATGTTACCCATCCGTAACGCTTTGTAAAGCCTTTCGGGTGGACGTACTGTCAAGTGGAATAAACCAGCAATAATACCTACTACACCCGCTGCAATGTGGTGAGCAACTACACCACCAGGATTAAACGGGTTAAACCCATCGGGTCCCCATTCCGGCGCCACTGGTGCAACGTGACCCGTCACTCCAAAAGCGTCAGAAATCCACATACCCGGTCCAAACAATCCGGTAAGGTGGAACGCACCAAAACCGAAGCAGAGTAAACCAGATAAGAACAAGTGAATACCAAACATTTTTGGCAAATCAAGCGCGGGTTCTCCAGTGCGAGGGTCTTGGAAAAGTTCTAAGTCCCAGTAAACCCAGTGCCAAACTGCTGCCAAGAACAGCAAACCAGAAAGAACGATGTGAGCAGCTGCCACACCTTCAAAAGACCAAAAACCAGGGTCATAGCTAGGGTCGCCAACTACGTTCCAACCACCCCAAGAACCTACTACACCCAAGCGTGACATGAAGGGTAGCACGAACATACCTTGACGCCACATGGGATTAAGAACAGGGTCACTGGGGTCATAAATAGCCAGTTCGTATAAAGCCATCGAACCAGCCCAACCTGCCACTAGGGCTGTGTGCATCAAGTGTACAGAAATCAGCCGTCCTGGGTCATTCAAAACAACTGTATGTACCCGGTACCAAGGTAGTCCCATTGACTACGCTCCTCCTGAATCAGTTTGTTTACAGAGTAATTTTTGAGATTTTGTTGTTATTGCAACTTGCGGTCTACCACATCTAAGTCCTATAAATGTAGACTGTGTGGATAACTAGGCAACTTTAAATAGACTACAAGGAGATGTACTCCTAGTGGTCGAAATTACCAGTGCAAAAATGAGAATGTTTTAAAAAGTGTAACTATTGATGGAGCTGTTTGCAAGCGGGGGGAGGGATAAAGAATGGCGGTAAAGGGTAAAGGGGAAAGGGGAAAGCCAACACCCGACAGCGTACAGGAGACAGGGAAAACGCGGAAGAGTCAAGGTTAAATGAGAATAACCAAAATTCTGAACAAGTGATTTTTAAGAAATATTAAGATAAGTAACAATTACTTAACATTACAGCGTTTAACATCAAGCTATGTAGGGATGTTACACAAGCACAGCTTGGGAGTTTTGCATAGCACAACTTGTCTCCGCATTTCCAAGTCGCTCTAAAACTTGTTCAGCGGTGATTAAGCGCTTGATAATGACTTGACCGATATTTTGGTTCGCTACGGTTTGGGTTGGTTTTACCTCAATAGTTATAACAGCATCTTCAACGCTGTAAAGCCACAAGACTTCGTTCTTTTCGACTAAACAGACACTTATACGTTCGATTTGTGGAGCGCGGCGCCATGCTGCGTATTGCCAGAGTCCATCTGACCCCCATACCCTACCAACAGCCCAACCTTCAGACAAAAAGAAGTATTTCACGGTGAGTATCTCTTTTATATAGCTAAAATTGCTGTTTATAGTAACGCAATATTTCCAAGCTTATCAGGTATATAAATTCGTTTTTAATTTTTGTTTATATTATTTTTATAATGTGATTACAGCTACAAATATACTATGATATTAATATTCTTTATGATTGTAAATATTATTTATATTTGTTCATTACGAAGCTTGAAACAGCGCTCAAAACATTAAAAGCTTTAAAACCAACTTCAGATAGTTGCGGCTTTATGATTGGAATCTTAATCGCAGGAAGCGTTAGTATCGTCTATAGGACACAAACCGTGGCAAGCCATTAGTTGAGCAAATAGCCCCGACTCTTGAGCTAGTTGCTCGAAACTACCTTGCTGTACAACTCTACCATTTTGTTTTTCACAAGATTACCACTCTATTATGCTGTTAAAGCTTTAGGCAAAGATGCTAAATTGCCCTAATTTAGTTACGAAAATTCAGGAATACGTTGCCGAACACACGTGTAGTGGTAGGTCTGTTCAAGATTTATTGGCAAATAAAATCCTCCCTTTAAAAACAAGGGCAAAATTGGAAGACTACCTCCAACCATTAATGTTTCTTGCCATAAATTGAGGTAAGGGGTTTCATCTTTTTGAGCAACTTGATATGCAACAGCGTATAATTGCGCCTCAAGTGGGGCAATTGGCAAATTTAAACGATTCATTAACTCGTTGTGCAAGTTCGCATTCAATGTTGTAACAATATCAACTATAATCACCCCAATACCTTGTTGAAGATAAGTTTGACATTTAGAAGTAAATGCTGAACGTTGTGATGGTCGGTCTTTATTACTAGGGCTGATTAACTCAATGGCGCCAACAAGTGTTGGGCCTGCTTGAGTATTAAAAATTTGTACTTCAACAATATCTGTAGTCAGTTGAAGCGGTAGGGTTGCAGTGGGCGAACTTGGTATCCATTCCAGCAGTTCTACATTTTTTCGCTCTGAATTAACCGGAATTCTTTCACTGAAAGCTGCTACATCAATTTCAATGCCAAATTGGGCGTTTGGTTCTGCAAAATAACCCTCTGGAAGAGATTGATTTAAATCGTCAGCAAGATACGTTGACCAAGCGTTGTGAAAACTGTGCCAGTGGCGCCTGGTGCTTAGAGGAGGGCGAAAGTGATCTCTCAGTGCCATTTTACGCTCTAGTTGCGTTCCGTTAATAATGCAAGTGTATCATAATTATTTCTGGGAAAGGTGTGCAAATGATTCGCTTATTAGCGCAGGTTGATATTTACGCAAATTCGATTTTGTAGTGATTGTGATGAAAGTTGTATATTTGGAACTATTTTGGTTTGGTGCCAGACTATTTTAAGCACTAAAGTGCTTATTACGAGTTGTGCGTGTCATTTGGGTGCCTTTGTAGTAAAATGTCTCACCATCTAGTTTAAAAAAGTACCAGTATTAAGTATATGTATAGGATGGCGCCTTTTATGCGACGTTTTGGTCGAGTCAAATTAGTTATCAGTTTGTTTTGTATATGCTTACTTTTAGCTGTGGGTAGTGCGTTGAGTCCACAATTAACGACTCCTGTATCAGCGTCGGATAGCCGTATTACTATTGGTACGACGAATAAACCTCGAACTCTTGACCCAGCAGATGCTTATGAAACCGGGTCATTAGGTTTAATTTATAACATGAGTGATAGACTTTATACGTATAAAGCCGGAAGTACAGAGATTGAACCACAGCTTGCAACAGCTTTACCCAAAATTAGCGCAGATGGTTTGACCTATACTATGCCTCTACGTCAGGGAGTTGTATTCCATGATGGTACACCGTTTAATGCCAAAGCAATGGCGTTTAGTTTAGAACGGTTTATTAAGAATGGAGGTAAACCAGCTTTTTTACTAGGGGATATTGTTGAATCTGCCACAGCTACAGGTGAGTATGAATTAACAGTTAAGTTAAAAAAACAATTTGCGGCTTTTCCTTCGTTGCTTGCTTTTGCCGGGGTATGTGCTGTTTCTCCTAAAGCTTACGAAATAGGTGAAGGTAAATTTACTCCGAATGTTTTTATTGGTACTGGCCCTTATAAATTAGTAAATTTTGCCACCGATAAAATCCAGTTTGATGTCTTTGATAAATATTGGGGCAAAAAGCCATTAAATCAAGGTGTAACAGTTCAAATATTGAGTAGTGGTGTCAATATATATAATGCGTTTCGGAAAAAATCGATTGATGTAGCTGGTATGTCGATGGATGCCGACCAAATTCGTAGCTTGCAAAAAAATGTTGAAAAAGGTGATTGGCAGGCAATTGCCAATAACGGTAGCGTTATATCATTTATGGCAGTCAACCGCAACCAAAAACCTCTCGATAACCCACTGGTAAGACAAGCAATAGCTGCAATGCTTGACCGTAGCATAGTGTTAGAGCGGGTATTATACGGGCAAGGACAAGCGCTATTTAGCATGGTTCCCAATACCTTTGATGTTTATAAACCCGTGTTTAGAGAAGAGTATGGCGCCAATGGGAATGCAGAAAAAGCCCAAAAACTGCTCAAACAAGCTGGTTTTACAAGAGAGAACCCAGCAAAAGTAGAACTTTGGTATCGTTCAAATATTCCCACAACAGGTTTGACGGCAGTAGTAATCAAAGCTATTGCGAATAAAACAATGGATGGCTTATTACAAATTCAAACGAACGGTATTGACTCAACCAGCTTTTATAAAAATGCTCCTCAAGGAGTTTATCCGTTAAGTTTAGTTGAATGGTATCCAGATTTCTTAGACCCAGACAACTACGTTCAACCATTCCTACAGTGTGAAAAAGGTACTCTAGAAAAAGGTTGTGAAAAAGGCGGTAGTGTTTCTCAAGGTTCATTTTACTATAACGAAAACATGAACCAACTTATCGAAGCGCAACGCAAAGAGCAAGACCCCGCAAAACGTAAACAAATATTTGCCCAAATTCAAGAAATCCTTGCCAAAGATGTACCATATATTCCCCTATGGCAAGAGCAAGATTATTTGTTCGCCCAAAACGGAGTCAAAGGTGTCAAACAAGACGCAAGCCAATTATTAATTTACAGCGGAATTACAAAAAAATAATGTCACGTTCAAAAGCTCTTACATATTATGTGGTGACGCGCTTACTACTGGCGCCACTACAAATACTAACAATTGTCACAATGGTGTTTTTGTTACTGCGTGCAACACCTGGCGACCCTGTTGATGCTATTCTTGGTGGTCGGGCGCCTGATAGTGCAAAAGAAGCAATGCGGAAACAATTAGGATTAGATTTACCATTGCCTTTACAATATCTCAACTACTTGGGAAACTTGATTTTCAAATTGGACATGGGTAAATCTATATCAAGTCGCGGTAAAAGCGTCTGGGATATTATCGGTGAACACTTCCCCGCAACTGCTGAATTAGCAGTATTTAGTATCATCGTGGCATTAGTAGTTGGTATTGCCGTTGGTACACTTTCTGCTTCACGTCCTGGTACCTCACTTGATATTGGTGGTAGATTATTTGGTATTATTACTTATGCGCTTCCAATGTTTTGGGCAGGGATGTTATTACAATTAATCTTTGCCGTTAGTTTCGATATACTACCATTAGGAAGTCGCTTCCCCGTAACCCTAGAGGCGCCTGCAAAACTCACAGGCTTATACACTATAGATAGTTTGCTTCGTGGTAAATTTGTCGAATTCTTTACAGCAATCAAATATTTGATACTACCAAGCTGTACCCTAGGAATACTATTAAGCGGTATCTTCGAGCGCATCGTCCGAGTCAACCTCAAACAAACACTACAATCAGACTACGTAGAAGCTGCAAGAGCAAGAGGCATCCCCGAAAACAAAATCCTCTTCTCCCACGCACTAAAAAACGCCCTAATTCCAGTCATCACCGTTTTAGGTTTAACCTTCGCTTCCCTACTAGGTGGCGCCGTTCTCACCGAAGTCACATTCTCATGGCCTGGTCTAGCAAACCGTTTATTTGAAGCTATCAACGAACGCGACTACCCAACCGTACAAGGAATCATGGTATTCTTTGGCACCATAGTAGTAATGGCAAGCATCACCATCGACATCCTTAACGCCTACGTAGACCCCCGCATCCGCTACTAACCCAAGAAACCGGGTTTCTTCATCAAAGAAACCCGGTTTCTCAACTAAACATGAAATTTCTCACTTACCCAGATCAATTATGTAATTGACTTCTTATTTCTTATTCGCTTGTTTAAACTATCTCTTATAAAAGATTTTGTTGCAATATAAAATACTAAGTAGGGTTGCCAATGGTGACCTTACTATAATTATCAGGTAATGAAATGAAGTCTAAAAATGCTATTGTAATCGGCGCCAGTATAGCAGGGTTATTATCAGCGCGCGTTTTGAGTAGTCACTTTACATCGGTGACGATAATTGAACGCGATAGATTGCCATTATATCCTGAAAAGCGT
Organism: Calothrix sp. PCC 7103; assembly: GCF_000331305.1. Taxonomy (GTDB): domain Bacteria; phylum Cyanobacteriota; class Cyanobacteriia; order Cyanobacteriales; family Nostocaceae; genus Dulcicalothrix. The sequence goes on from NZ_KB217478.1 coordinate 7,096,169, forward strand.
AGAGGTGTACCACAATCTGTACAGCCACATGTACTATTAACGCGCGGTTATCGAATTCTTGAAGAGCTTTTCCCTGGTATTGGTGTAGAACTTAGCACAAAAGGCGCCCAACAAATTGATTGGGTGCGTGAGTTTCATTATTTTACTCGTGGAAATTGGAGTCCAAAACTAGATACTGTTTCTGATGTAGTTTCTTTCACTTGTTCACGTCCACTATTAGAATGGGCAGTTCGTACCCGGTTACGCGAGATAGCAAATATCAAGTTTGTTGAGGAACATCGTGTTGTTGGTTTAATTGGTGACTTGGAGAATATGCAAGTCACGGGTCTAAAAATACAAGATATAGCTAGCGGTAATATACAAGAATTATCGGCCGATTTGGTTGTTGATGCAAGTGGACGCGCGTCTAATGCTCCGCAGTGGTTAAAGGAATTAGGTTTTGCTGTTCCTACTGAAACTGTTATTAATCCATTTTTAGGTTACGCAACTCGACGCTACAAGCAACCTACCCATTTTACTGGTGATTGGAAAATTATGCTGGTTGCTCAACAGGCGCCTGATAATAAACGCTTGGGATATTTAGCTAAAATTGAAAATGGAGAATGGATAGCAACACTTGGTGGTTATGGACACGACTATCCACCACTGAATGATGCAGGATATTTGGAGTTTGCTCGTTCTTTGGCAAGTCCTGAATTTTATGAAGCGGTTAAAAACGCTGAACCCACTTCACCTATATATGCTCACCGTGCTACCGCTAACCGTTGGCGCCATTATGAGAAAATTGAAATGCCAACTGGTTTTGTTGCTTTGGGTGACGCAGTTTGTGCATTATGTCCTGTTTATGGACAAGGTATGACGGTTGGTGCTTTATCGGCTATGGTACTACGAGATTGGTTGCAAGCTAAGAAATTAGTAACTTCGCGTTTTCAGCAACGGTTAGCGAAAAGTAATCAATTTCATTGGATGTTGGCAACTCAGCAAGATTCTCAGTTTCCCACAACTATTGGCGCCAAAGCTAGTAAAAGCAACTTTATTCAAGATTTTATTGGATGGTACAATCGTAGACTTATAGCGAATATCAGTGTTGACCCAAGTTTATATAGTTTGTTTACTGAGGTTTCGCATTTATTAAAATCGCCGTTTGCTCTTTATCATCCAAAAATTATTTTAAAGATTTTGGGAGAATTTATTTTACCACAGAGACACGGAGGGCACAGAGAGGAGAGAATTCACGGTTGACACTTTTTAGGGAAGGCGAAATATACTCGAAATGTACCCCTAATCAATGACGCATGAACTGGATTCCGTTACGAGAACGAATTAATACACTCCCCTTAGTTCTCGCAGGACCTATTCTACGACGAACTGACAACTACTCGGTGACTGTGTGGATGGCTTTAAAAGAAAGTCGCACGGTGACTTTAGTAATTTTAGATACTAATAAAAATGCGTTAATTACTGCTAGACAACAAACTGTACAAGTTGGCGATAATTTACATATTGTGGCGATTACTGCACAATCTAATTATTCCATACTTAGAGACGGTGAAAATTATCTATATAATATAGCTTTTAATTCTGGTGAAAGTTTAAATACTCCTGGGGTGTTAAATTCTGAAGGTTCTATTTTAGAAATTGCATATCCAGATGTAAATTCCGAATATAGTTTACCTTCTTTTGCACTTCCTCCTAATGATATAAATGATTTACGTATTGTTCATGGTTCTTGTCGCAAGCTGCATGGTGAAAGCTTGGATGCAATGGCAAGTTTGGATAAAATGATACGTGAAGCTTTAGCTATATCAGTAGAAAAACGTCCACATCAGCTTTTTCTTACAGGTGACCAAATTTATGTAGATGATGTAGCTGATGCGTTGCTGTTTATGGTGATGGATGCAGCAGAAACACTTTTAGGATGGTCAGAACCTTTACCAGATGTGACAAATTTAGATGAGCTTAAACCTGGTCAACGTAATAATTTAGCTACAAATATTGCTGGGTTAACAGCTAGTTTAGATAAATTGAATCGAATTACTGATATTGCTAAAAGCCATTTATTTACATTTGGCGAATTTATGGCAATGTATTTGTTTGCTTGGAGCGATGTACTTTGGGTTAATGTTGAAGATTTTCCACAGTATAGCGATATTTACTCAATCGAAGCAACAAGTCAGGATAAACAAAAAGAATCAGATTTTGATAAAGAAGTTACTTATCTCAAGGAATTTATTTCAACTATTAAACAAGTACGACGTGCGTTAGCGAATATCCCTACATATATGATATTCGATGACCATGAGATTACTGACGACTGGAATTTGAATATGGCATGGTGCGACCGTGTTCTTTCTAAACCACTTGGGCGCCGTATCATTCAAAATGGTTTACTAGGATATAGCATTTGCCAAGCTTGGGGTAACACTCCATCCGAGTTCAGCAACGATAAACCTGGTGCAGCACTTCTTTCAGCGTTACAAACTTGGTCGAAGAGTAAAGGTAATGACCCTAACTCCGAAACCGAAATTTCCAAACGACTTGGTTTACCCACTGTTACAGAAATTAGAAAAACTAACCCCAGGCGCCTGCCACATTTAGATAATAGTATAAATTGGAATTACACAGTTACAGGCCCAGGTTACGAAGTTATATTTCTCGACACCCGCACTTTAAGAGGTTTTCCTGGTGAAGACTTTGACTTTCCAGAACTTTTAAGCGACGAAGCTTTAGAAAAACAACTCCCCGAAATATCCGACGACAATAAAGTCACAATAGTTATCTCACCTAGTCCCGTTGTAGGTTTACCTTTTCTCGAAGGTATTCAAAAGTCAGCGAAAGCAGTTGCTGAAAAATTAGGCACTGCTGCTTGGGGGTTTGACCCAGAAGCGTGGGGACTACAAGCTTCTTCATTTGAAAAATTTATCGCACGTTTAGCACTACGAACATCAAGACAAAGTAGTCGCATCGTTATGCTTAGTGGTGATGTTCATTATAGTTTCTCTGCACGCTTACAATATTCAGCAACCCAACCATTCGAGTTTCCATTACCAGCAAACCCACAATTAGTTATTGCCCAGTTTACCAGTAGTTCATTGCGAAACGAGAAACGCGAACCAGGTGGGAGCTACTCGTTACACCTCAAAGGTTTTGTGCCATTCCAATTAATAGACTATCACCCCAAAGCTGAAATATTAGGATGGTCTAACCCAGAAGCGAAGAAGCAAGAAGTTGGAGTAGTATGTACATACGCTGATGCTTTTATGCAATGTCTACCTTTGCACATCGATAAAAGTCCCGCACTAATTAATATAGTTGAAGAACGTAGTTGGTTTAGACTGCCTGATATTACTAAAAAACCTGAATGGTGGTATCGTATAGATTTTTTGCCAGCTAAATTAGAGAATATTGATTATTCATCCAATCCTAACTTACATAACACGCAATCAATTGTAGCTCCCTTACCTCGACAAGACCGTTTAAAACCATTAAACCATTATTTATCAATGGCAAAAAACCATCACGAATATAAAGGACTATGGGGACATGGTAAAGAAGTTGTCGGTGTTAACAATCTTGCCGAAATCACCTTTGAATTCAATGATACCAAACTCCGAGCAGTGCAAACGTTATGGTGGCGCCTAGAAAGTCACGAAAAAGGTAAACTTCTAGAACCGTTCCCATTAACTCGCTATGAAGTTTCATTAAGTTTTGATGACAAAGACTGTCCTATCACTGATGTGTTAAAGGAAGTTAGAATGAAAGGAAAATGAAACAACAATATTCGCTCACTTCGATATGGTATTGGAGTTTAAATAGTGTTGCCTTTATTGTTGCGACCTTTGGTACTATCCAAACAATTGTACCTTCTCAACCAGCATCACCCGTTAAAGCACCACCCCAATCTGTTAAAGAACAATTTCATTTATCTTTTAACTTATATAAATCAAATAAGTTAAAGAATCCTGACTTTCGACTCAGCTTACTTCCTCTTCCCAATGCTGAAACTCAAAAGTGTGAGGTATTTACTTGTTTACCCCCTAACCCTTTCAATAATTTAAACACACAAGCAGACAAATTAAATAATGAAGATTTGCAAAAAGAAAATTATCGTTATATAAGTTCTGATATCAAATCCTATAAATTCGATAAACTAGAAAAATTAAATAAAATCAACAATCTTTATATACCAGTCATACCGAATATACAACCTCAAACAACTCCAACTATTGCTTCTGGAATATTTCAAGGTACATACGAACTTTATAGTCAATCTTATCATAACACTAATACACCAGAAACAAAGCCAATTCAACAAATTTCCGTGACAGTAGGAGATGCTGTATACTTAGCATTAGCTCAAGGCGCCGATAAAAATGCTTACTTAGTAAATATTAAAACAAAACCAATTACATTAAAGCCAATATACAAATGGAATGATGTAAGTAATATTAATCAATCTAAGCAATTAGATATAAAATTATCTTTAACCAAAGACACAGACAAAAAAATCGCACTTTTGAACGAACTCATTAACAAGCAAGACTCAAGAAATGCATTGAACAGTAAAATTACAAACGTAGTTTTAACGTACAATAAATTACTTCAAGCGCAAGAAAAAGTCAAAATAGCTGAATTATCATTGAAAAATGCCGAAGACTTAAAAAATACAAATTATCGCATTCCTTTATTAGCTGCCCAAAATGAAGTAAAAGCAAGACGCTTAGAATTAGCATCGACTTTAGAAATAAATAATACAGAAATAACAGCAAGCGAAATTCCTGTTATTGAACCAATATCTTTAGAAGTCGAGAATTTCCAAAAAATTGCCTTTACTTATCAGCCAAACTACTTGCGTAACCGTTTTAACTTTGAAATAAGTCAACTTCTAGATAAAAATAAAGAAATCAAAGCTGAGACACTAAAAAATACCACATTGCAATTAGATACGCACTTACAAAACAGTATAAGCTATATTAATTCTATTTACTCACAGATAGAAGGCGCCAGACAAACTGTTAAACTATCACAACAGCAACTCAATGTAGAACAACAAAACTTTAAACTCGGTAAAGCTTCTCAATCTGAATTAATTAATAGAATTAATGAACTAGCACAAGCACAGAATAATGAAGTTGAAATAAATATAAGATATTTAAACGCTTTGGCTAACTTAGACCAATTGCTCGGTACTACATTTAAGACTTGGGAAGTAAGTATACTGTAAATTATGTCATGAGTCGCGAACGTTAACGCAGTTTTCCCGTAGGGTAGCATCTTAAAGATTTTAACTTTATTTAAAACTAAACCCCTAACCAGTTCTTAGTATATATATGATTATAGAATCTACAAAAGAAGCGCGTTTAACTCGCGCAATAAACTCATTACAAGGATTATCAGTAGGAGATGCATTTGGGGAAAAATTCTTCGTGCATCCAGATGTAGCAGAAAACTTAATTAATTTACGCGCGTTGCCAAGCGGAGTATGGTATTACACTGATGATACCCAAATGGCATTATCAATCGTTTCTATATTGCAACAATATCAAGACATAAATCAAGACGCCCTAGCAAGAGATTTTGCTCAACGCTATGATACAGAACGCGGCTATGGACCTGCAATGCACAAGTTACTCACAGATATTCGTGATAATAATAAAAACTGGCGCCTGTTAGCAACAAGTTTATTCAATGGACAAGGTTCATATGGTAATGGTGCTGCCATGCGAGTGGCGCCATTGGGAGCATATTTTGCTGATAATATAGATTTATTAGTTGACCAAGCTATAAAAAGCGCAGAAATTACTCATACACATCCTGAAGCGATAGCTGGTGCAGTTGCAGTTGCAGTCGCTGCTGGTATTGCTTCTACTTCTATAGTTACAAAACAACAGTTTCTGAACCAAGTAATTAATTATACTCCTGATAGCGAAGTTAAATCAAAAATTCAGCACGCGAGTAATTTGAGCGAAAATATATCTATAGAAAATGCAGCGGCAATACTTGGGAATGGCGCCAAAGTTTCTGCACAAGATACTGTACCCTTTGCATTATGGTGTGCAGTACAACATCTTGATAACTATACAGAGGCAATTTGGACAACCGTTAGAGGATTGGGTGATAGAGATACAACTTGTGCAATTGTTGGTGGAATTGTAGCATGTTCTGCAGGCGCCGAAAGTATACCTACTGAGTGGTTGCAAGCGCGCGAAGCCTTACCAAATGTAGAGACGTGATATATCACGTCTCCTCCATGATTTAGAATGTTATAAAACTGTTAATATAAGAATATATGAAAATGACGTTTGTTTAATAAACCACAAAGTACACAAAGGGCACAAAGCAAAGAAAGAAGAGAAAAACCTTAACCTACTATATGAAAGTTCAATCTGTTCAGCTAAAATACTTCAAAAAATTTCGCTTCTCACCTGAGTTTGATTTTACTGACCCAGAAACTGGGTTGGCAAGAGATATGATTATTTTAGTGGGAATGAACGGTGCTGGAAAAACGAGTCTTTTACAAGCTATCGCTGCAACGTTAGGGACTGCAACTGGACGATTACAAAAAATTTCTGATTTAGAGTGGACAGGGTTTAATTATGAACTGCTTAGTAGTAACTGGGGAAACTTTGAACCAGAAGTAACTGTAAAAGTACAGTTTTCTTCTCCAGAACTTCAAGCTGTACATAATCTACAACATAAATTATTAAAATTGGGACGTAATATAGAGAGTGCTGCCAAAAATCATATTGTTACTCTCAAATGGCATGATGGAAAAGTGCAAGCAACAAGTAATGCTGAGTTACTGCAATTTAGAGGACGAGAATACGCTAAACAACTTCGTCGTACTGAAGGGTTTGAGGTTTTTGAGCAGGTGGGTACAATTCTTTGGTACACAGAACAAAGAACTTCTACAAGTTTAACGACCGAAGACCCAGGACTAAAGCTGGAAATTACAGAAGACCTTTTACGTGACCGTCTGTCAAAATGGCGCCTGTTTCATCAAGATGTAGAAAATGGTAAAATTCACTCATCACGTAATGGACGAAAGGATTTATACGCTGAAATTGAACGTACTTACAAAACGGTGTTTCCAGAACGCAGTTTCTCTGGGCCAGTTTTACGAGAAAATCTAGATGATATTCTTAGCGAACCTTGGTTTTACTTGCACGACAGTAAAAACCAGTACGAAATATCTGAGATGTCTGGAGGAGAGCGTGCAATTTTTCCAATGTTAATGGATTTTGCTAGCTGGAATATTCACAACTCAGTAATTTTAATTGATGAGATTGAATTACATCTACATCCACCGATGCAACAAGCTTTTTTACGCGCTTTGCCTAAACTAGGAAATAATAATCAGTTTATAATTACAACCCACTCTGATTATATTGAGCAATTAGTGCCAGAAGGTTATATTATACGGTTAGGGGTGTAGTTGTGAGCGTCGTTAGTGATAAAGTTATTTTTTGTTCAGGTAAACAAACGAGTTTAGATTTTAGATTAATAAACAGAGTTCTTGAGAATGTTTCTATAAACAAACCTACCATTGTTCCTTCTGGCAGTAAATTCACCTTCACAGTTTTTGTTGAAGGCTATTTTTCAAGAAGTGAGACCACAAATAAAAAATATCTAGTTTTTCGTGACAGTGATTTTGATGTCAAACCAACATATAATATTCAACTAATTCCAATCGGTTCGATGTTACTTACTCACCGTGCTTGCGTCGAGAATTATTTATTAGACTCCAATTTAATCCATAATTATTGGGTTACAAGATATATAGAAAAGCAGAACAATCCGATTTCTAGATGGGGACATGGAGATTCCCAGGAATTGCAGCTATTTCGACATGGATAGAACAAGCAGCAAAAAGTTTACAAGATTATCAAGTGGTAAGATGGGCGTTAGCTGATTTGATACAATTGAGTGCTTCCCGACAGCAATTAAGGACAACATGGACAGGTGGTAGCGGTAAACTTCCATCCTTATTAACTTTACAACACTGCCAATCTGAAGCTTTGACACTAATTAACCAGTTTCAACAAGCTACTAGCATCGTGACACAAAATAGGTTTTTAGAAAGTATAGCTGCTTACTAGCAACACTTTTCTCAACCAAACTTTTGGTCTGATAGACAGTATTTGATTTGGTTTCATGGCAAAGATATTCAAAAAGCCATGCAGCAACAGCAATCTCAATATATTTCTCTTAATCCTTTCTTTGATTGGGCACTTAACCAAATAAATATCAATGAACATCCCGATTTAATTGAGTTACAAAATAGAATTGCTTTGTTGTAGGCACCGATTATATAATGGTGTGTTACGGCGCCGGATTAGGATAACGGGTATGAACTGCATCGATTTCTGCTAAAATTTCTGTAGTTAAATTAATATCGACGCTTGCTAGGTTTTCTTTTAGTTGTTTTAATGTGGTGGCGCCTATAATTGTGCTGCTAACAAACCAGCGATTACGTACAAAGGCTAATGCTAAGTTGACGGGAGTTAAATTATACTTTTTAGCTATCTTTATATATTTGCTTACTGCCTCTTTGACATTTGGTTTGTTGTAACGCTGTCCAAACCCTTCAAATAAAGCAAGACGAGAATTTTCAGGTTTTTTATCTATATATTTACCCGATAGCATTCCAAAACCAAGTGGACTATACGCAAGCAAGCCAACATTTTCGCGGTAACATGCTTCTGCTAGTGCTGAATCAAACACTCGGTTGATAAGATTATAAGCGTTTTGTATTGATACTACTTTAGGTAAATTAAGTTGTTTGGCTGCATGACTAAATTCGCATACTCCCCACGGAGTTTCGTTGCTCAAACCTAAATAACGAATTTTACCTGCTTTAATCACTTCGGCAAAAACTTCTAACTGTTCTGCAATTGGAGTAGAGGCACGCTCTTGTTTATAATCAAAGACAGTTTGCCCGAATGTAGGTACATAACGGTCGGGCCAGTGGATTTGGTAAAGATCAATGTAATCGGTTTGTAATCTTTTGAGACTTGCTTCAATTGCCTCAGTGATATTTTTACGGTCTACACTAACTTTACCATCGCGCACCCACTTAAAACGTCTTCCGGTGCCGACCATTTTTGTAGCAATAATTAGTTTGTCACGTTTTTGATTTTTTAACCACTCCCCAATGTAAGTCTCTGTTTTACTGTAAGTTTCTGCACGAGGTGGAACTGGGTACATCTCAGCAGTATCAATAAAGTTTACACCTTGTGAAACTGCAAAATCTAACTGCTGATGTGCTTCTTCTAAAGTATTCTGTTGTCCAAAGGTCATTGTACCGAGGCAAATTTCAGAAACCTTCAGGTTGCTGTCACCCAGTTGGTTATACTTCATAAGCGTTTTGGATAATCGACGGTAAACGTAACCATCGCTCATCTTAACTCAATACCACTTATACTAGTGCAGGCGCCTGTATAAATGACTTAATCATTTCTGGATTTGTTATAAACGCTAAATATTGAGATGCCATTTCTGGAGTCAAAAATTCTATCATTAAGCGATTTTCTACCCAAAACTCCATCACATCAAATATACCATCTCGATTACAACGTACTGCACGCCATCCTTCGCGTTCTGCAATCTGCTCAATTTCTTCAATACTCGTGAGTACAGAAATTGCCGCATGGGTAGCAGTAAACTGAGAAGCGTTATCATTCATCGCAAACTGACATGAAGAAGTTCCTTCACCTGGCAAAAGCTCAGAACCTTCAGGATAAACTTCAATCCCCGTTCCATAATTATCTTGTGGTAGAACAAAATAACTACCTGGATGAGGTGGGAACGGTGCAACAATTGCTTTCATGACCTCAGCTAAAGCTTGTGCGACACGTTCAGGATTGTGAGCAGAAATCGAAATATGATGAATCATAATGTACCTCTATGTTTAGTAGCTTTGACTACAGTTTCACAAACAGGTATTTCAGATTATTTCAAACTTTTCTTGTGGAACGGGCATCCTTGCCCGTCCTAGTACTATTCTATTATTAAGACGGGGCAAGGATGCCCACTTCACAAGACACTCCAAAAGATGGTTAATTAATCTTTAAGCTTTAAAAATAAAATAAACAAAGTAAAAATAAGTTTCGCGTAATAAAAACTGTAACTGACTTTCAAAGCTGCGATAGCGAGTAGTAGGAGTCGGTGAAGGAAAAGCATTTAAACCTAAATTTCTTGCCATTAACACCGCGCGCTTCATATGTAACGGGTCACTTACAACCAAAAATTTATTCAAATTATGTTGTTGAGCAACTTCTTTAGCATACTGAAGGTTTTGATTAGTAGTACGTGATTTTGTCTCAATTAATATATCTAGCTCATTAACACCATTTTTAACCGCATATAATTTCCCTGCTTCTGCTTCTGATATTTGTTTACCTGCACCAACTCCACCTGTAAAAATTAATTTACTAACGTCACGAGTTTTATAAAGATTTACTGCATGGTTGATACGTTCTCGAAATACTGGTGATGGTTCAGTGTTCCAGACTTCGGCGCCTAATACTATAGCTGCATCAGCTTTGATTCGACTTGGTGTATTACCGTTAATATATATATGACCAGCAGTAAATAATACTACTATTAGTAATCCTATTAAAAATAAACAAGTCATTTTAATAACTCGCGTATAGCGCATAATACAAATGTATAGAAGTTAGAATATACGGTGCAGGGTAAAGTAAACAACCATGAATAACATAACTGCGGTAGAACAAGCTCTTATACAACGACAACAAATACCAGAAGCACTGGCGCCTAATATGTTAAAGCCTAGCTATGATGGACTAGGACTTTCTAATATTGCAGCTTTAACGCTTGAATGGTTGTGTGAACCTTATGTACTAAACGCACACAAAACTGTAACACCTTTTAATCCTGAACTTTTAGCGATTAAATCATTAACAGATGCTTGGCATAGTTGGCAACAACAGGCGCCTATCAATCATGTAGTGTTAATAATATTAGATGCTTTTGGTTACGAACAGTTCCGAACGTTAAGCAGTGAAGGTGTAATACCAAGCTTAACCCAAGCCTGCAATTCACCGCAGGCTTTTTTTATGCCCGCGACTTCTGTGTTTCCTAGTACAACTGTTACAGCACTGACTTCTGCTGCAACCGCACAGGCGCCTGCTCTACATGGTCTAATTAATACTCATATATACTTCCAAGAAGTTGGTAGCTTAGTAAATTTAATTGGTTTTCGTCCTAGCTTTACACCAACATCGGCGCCTTATTTAGATTCTCAACTTAATCCTGATACACTTTTACCAATGCCCAATATCTACGTGTTGATGGAAAAGTCAGGTGTAGATGTTGAAATTATTAATTTCCATAAATTTCAAAACACGAGTATTAGTCGTTTTACTAGTGCTGGCAGTAATGCTCTGCTCAATAGCTTTTTTGGCTATCGAACTCCTGCTGATGCTTTTTCTCAGTTGCGTCAGCGTTTAACAAGCAAAACACCTAGCGTTAAAAGCTTTACTTATTTATATATTCCTGAAATTGATATTTTTGCCCATTGTTATCAACCGCTAAGTCAGAACTACCGAGCAGAAGTAGCTAGTATTGATTTTTCACTTTACCGTGAAGTGTTGGCGCCGTTAGCAGGACGTAATGATACTGTATTACTTATTACAGCAGACCACGGACAGCGTGCGGTTGATCCAGATAAAATAACTTGGTTGAACCATCACCCAATTTTAAATAAAAACTTGTCTGCTCCGTTTACAGGGGGAACTCAAGCACGCTATTTATATATTCACAAAGGCAAAGAAAAAGAAGTTTATGATTATGTGCAAGAAAATTTAGCTGACAAATTTTTGCTTTTGTCGAAAGCTGAAGCTATAGAATTAGGTTTATTGGGATTACCAGGAAATGAGTTAAGTGAATTAAGTTATAACCGTTTGGGTGATGCGATAATTATTCCCAAAGGTGACTGGGTTAGTTTTGAGAATGATACACAACATTATCCTGTTGGAATTCATGGTGGTTTGAGTCATGCGGAAATGTTGATTCCCTTTTTGGCTTATAGATTGTAGTTTAAAGCGACGGGCAAGGATGCCCGTTCCACAAGATTTTATACTACAAGATTTATATATTTAATCCAACAATATCTAAATTTGGTGGATACTCGATAATAAATTGGTAATATAATTCTTGCTTAGATTGCGGCGCCATTCTGAGTTCCCATTCTAATATACCCATTTCGCCAAGCTGAATTTGTGGGTTACAACGGTTAAGATAAATCTTAATTTGTTCGTGTTTACTTTTGGGGATTTGCTCACTTAGTTTTAAATTTGCTTCTTGACTAAGTAAGTTAGTCAGAATTAGCCGATAGGCATAAGTTATTTTACGGTTACTGCCAATTAGCTTTTTATCTACTTGTCGTTCTACCAAGTCACGCTCTATTTTTATGCTTTCGTCAATACCTAAGTTGACTTGAAATTCTTGTCCCGGCGCCACATTTTTTAACTGTGCTGTGCCTACAAACACATTATCACGAAAGATATTGGCTTTACCTGGTATAATGGTAGCTCCATTAGTAGGATTTTTGACGGTAGCTTGTAAATAAGTAAAGCTGACCAAACGTGGCATTGCGATATAACTAAAATAAATTGGAAAATCATTGTTCAAAATTGTTGCTTTGTGTGGCGCTCCATCGTTTGGTATATTTGTGCTAGTATTTAATTTAAACGAAATAACGCTTCCTTCTGTAGATATTTCGGCTTTTTCTATTTCTGCTTCTATATAATTATCTTCTTGCTCCGAGTCGTCATCATCTCTAAACTCTAGATTATACGCGCGGCGCCTTACCATTCTGGCATTATCTGGTGCGCTCATTGCTGGACTTGGCATTATTCGTGGTTCACGTATTCCGACATACCAGGGTTCTAGTTTTGGCGGCAGTGTTCCTAGTCCTGGTTTGGCTGTTGATAAAGTTAGCGCGACATTATTCCAATCTTCACCTGTGTTTTGTGTGACTTCGCCTATATAGTTAAGACTAAGGGTTTTATTTGTACTGTTAACACGCATGTCGTACAGTGGCACCCATGCAGCACGTTTAACTACGTAAGTTACTTCTAACTCAAATTCTCCTGCATCCGCAGGTTCAATATCTACTGTTAATTTAAAACTTTCTTTTGGTAGTGGGGTTTGAATTTGACGAAGTTGTTGTTTTAATGCTTGTAATTCTTTGTCAATTTCTTGTTTGCGGTTTTGACTGTCTCTTGTAGCAATACCATATTCAGTATATTGACTACCAAGAAAATTCACAAAATCTAGGGTTTCGCTTAAACTCAGATTTTTTCGCGATAGACTTAGGGCAAATGGTTCTTCGGTTTTTTCGCGTAATCCTTCAATAAATCGTGATTGCAATGCTAATCCATCGATTTGCGCTTGTACATAACTCAATTCTGATTCTAATTGTTCAATATGAGTCGTAATTTGGGCAACGCGCGCTTCTACGGGTTCAGTCGCGTAAACACGCTCTACATTCACATTGCCAACTTTTACGACTATTCGACCTCTACCTCCAACTCGTACTGATTCGGTGTCGAGCGTAACTGGTATGTTATTAATAACTAATTCTCGCTCTTCTCCGAATAGTTCGATTTTCCCTTGACGTGTTATAAGAGCTTGGTCTGTGTAAACTGTAACTGCGATAATTTCAGTGTCGATAATTTTGCTTGGCTTAGGCGCCTCAGAATTAACCACAACCAATATATCCTCATGAGTTATTTACTTCACATTTTATTCGCGCTCATCGAAATTTAGCTCTTCGTTGAAATAGGATTTAACGGTTGGATGGCGTTTTTCTGTGTACTTCAGGCAATTATTGCTTTTATAGTACAAAAAGACGGCGCCATCCGCATGGCGATATATAGCGACATGTGTACCATTATCAAGCAGTGCCAATTAAAGTTTATCTTTCGGCTTCGGCATAAACTCCAGTAGTTTTTGGATTAAATTGCTTGGCTGCATCCAAAAGGTACTCGCAATAAGTGCGCGCGACGATTGAAAGCTGTTTACCATTGGGGTAAACCATATACCAATCACGTTTAATAGGGAAATGCTCAACATCTAAAATCGTCAAATCTGATGATTCTGGCATCAGGGTGTGACGCGATAGTACTGAGATTCCTAAACCACCTGCAATTGCTTGTTTTATCGCTTCGTTACTTCCTAGCTCTAGTTTGACTTTCACGCTAATATTGTGTTCGTCAAATAATTTTTGGATAGAACGACGAGTTCCCGAACCTGGTTCACGCATAATAAACGGTTCGTCTTCTAGCTGCTGGATAGAAATGTTTTTCTCCTTCGCTAGTCGATGATTTATTGGCGCCACAACAACCATTGGATTTTCTAAGAATGGTTGGTAGTTAACGTCCATATGCTCAGGGACTTGGCTCAAGATGTATAAATCATCAAGGTTCGCGCTCATGCGTTCGAGAATACCCTCGTGATTTGTTACCTGTAATGCAATATCTATACCTGGGTATAATTGACAAAATGGACCAAGAAGGCGTGGGATAAAATACTTTGCAGTAGTAATTACAGCCAAGCGCAATTGCCCTTGTTTCAGACCTTTTAAATCCGCGACCTTCATCTCAAATTGAGCTATAGTATCAAAAATTTGACGGCAAGTCGCAAATAATTCTCTTCCTGCCTCAGTCAAATACAAGCGTTTGCCAACCTGCTCAAATAAAGGCAACCCAACCGATTTGGTAAGTTGTTTTATTTGCATCGAAACAGTAGGTTGCGTCAAAAATAGTTCTTCAGCAGCACGGGTAAAGCTACCGTGACGTGCCGCTGCCTCGAACACCTTTAACTGGTGTAGGGTGGCTTGGTTCAAAGGTGATTCTCCTCTAATAGCAGTTCATACGGTATAGCAATTAGCGATTCTTTTTGAGAAAGCATTATTACACGCATGTTATTAACCGTTTATTACACAAAGGACTACTTTTTTGCCAGACGTTCAGATGGCACATTACCGCTTCCTGTGTTCTAGCTCGTTTGTAAAGGTTCTTTCCAAGAAAAGCTATAAATAAACGAATAGTCCTTTGATTAACTATTTAACAACTATATCGAGCAATATTACAGCTCAATTGACATCACTATATAACTCTAGTATCACAGAACACTAATAAATAGTGCAGAAAATAATGGTGAAAACCTAAATTTATTTCTGCACCATAGATTAAAGTCTATGAACTTAATCATAAATTAAATTAGAACGATAGTAAAAAGCCTATGCAAAGTTAACTTTTTTCGTCATCAAGTTTCGGCACCATTCTAAAATTCTAGTAAAATCTCAATAATATTCCGCAGTTGAACACAAGTGTAATCGCATGTTTATGTGTGGAGTAAATTGCGTTTACGGAGTGTAGCGTAGGTAATTAGTTTAATAGGTATTTATCTATCCTGCATATCAGAATATTCGTCTTTTCTTTATAAGCTAGAACGGCTATCATCAAAAAAACAAGCAAAGCGTAAGATGCCTTCCAGCCACAGCACTAGGAAATCAAAGTCTCACTACAATCGATTTGTTATGAATATAAAGAGGCTTATAGTGAACTTTGTTCATAGCGCTGACACCGCGTTACACACCTTAAATAAATAAATCTTGGGGGATAGTATTTAGCGTTGTACTAACCTCTAATCTATTAGGTGTGTACAACGTTTTTTTAATAATTACTGGAATGACTCAAGTCATTCATTACAACTATAGTTCTTCTGTAATTTTCATTGGGAGTTTTGCTAATTCTGGTAATTCTTCAGCTTCTGCAACTGGTTGTCTAAAATTGATTGGTATATTCAGCGGTTGACGTTCTTCTACCCAACAACTTGCGACGGGCAATGTTTGTTCGAGCTCGTCAAGTGGTCGTGGAATAACCATTACAGCATTAAGTTCACCAATCCGTTCAGCTTCATTCATTCCAGCTTCGACTGCAACAGCGACATTTGCTACTGAACCGCGAATTATTGCGGTACACAAACCAGCCCCTATTTTTTCATAAGCTGCTAATTGTACATCGGCAGCTTTAAGCATAGCATCAGCGGCGCCGACCAATGCGGGAAAACCCCGTGTTTCTATTAAGCCGATAGCTAAATTGCTTAAGCGACTGTAGGAGTCTCCCTCTGCAAGGTGACTTAAACGGCTATTAATAGGCAATATAACTTCTAAGTTAGGATATGGACGGGGAATTACTAAACTTGAGACAAACTCATTAAATTGTTTAGCAGTATCTTCACCAGTTTGAACAGCCAAACGAATATCGGCAATTCCACCGCGTATAACAGCAGTGCAATAACCATCACCTATTTTTTCATAGCCGATTAAGTGTACACCTGCCGACTTGAGCATCATGTCCGCCGTTCCAACTATGGCAGGAAAACTGCGCGTTGATACCATTCCCAAGGCAGTATCCTTGAGTATATCTCGTCGAGGCTGATTCGCGCCAATCGAGCGTTGATTGTATGCGTCCATTCTCCTAACTCCTGGATACTCGACTTGATAATACGCTACTTAAGGATTAACACTTATTCTGACTCACCGTCATCTAACAAAGGTTTATTTAACGCTTGTCGATGGGGGAATAAAGTTACTAATAGTCGCTGGATACTCGTTTGTCCAGAAATATGAGTACCAAAAGTGTTTTGATCAACGTTGGCTTGAGGTTGGATAGAATTTGATGATGGTTGTTGGGGAATTAAACTAGAGCTATTAGAAATATCAGACTGTGATGAAACCGCGTCAGGGTCGTTCGCTGTTGGCGTTAAACCTAAGCTCGGAGTCTCGTGCTTTATTTGACTCGCAGAATAATATCCATTCTTAAACTTATATCTATTGTTGCTGTAAGTGCTGTTACTATTACTACCCTCAGACCATACATCCTCTAGTTCTTGCTGTGTAGTTTGAGTTGAATTCAAAGCATCTTGACTTGAACTATCTTGACTTGTAGGTTGACTTGTAGGTTGATTCTCTAAGCCCTTTTCAATATCAATAGTGTTACGACTTTTATCTCCTAGTATTGAACCCGGTGCCACAACTTGGAATGCTTCCACCGAACATCTAAAGACGGTCGTAGCTGCACCAATACAAGCATTTGCTCCAATTTTACCTTCACCAACCATCAAAAATCCGGCGCCTAAGCTTGCTCCAACTTCGATTTCCAGGGTACCTGTATCAACTTGGATTACTGAACCCATACCAATACATACCCCAGCACCAATTATAATCTTGCTGTTTGGAGCTGCGTTTAAAATTACACCGGGTGCAATTACTGCACTTTCGTGAATTATCACCTCGCCACCGATATAAGATTCAAAGCTACTACCAAGTCGCAGTAGTGGCGGCACTGACATAATAAAACGTTACCAAAATAATGAGTTACGAGTGATGAGTGGTGAGTGCTAAGTGCTGAGTGTTGAGTACTGAGTGTTGAGTACTGAGTAATGAGTGATAAATAATACTCTGCTCTGAAATCTGTTTCTAACTCTACTCAGCACTCAGCACTTTCTACGAGCGCACTATTTATGGACGTTGGATGATTAATTCTAAGATGCGACGCTTGGCTTTGGGGTCAATACCAATTAAACGCACGTATTCACCTTGATATTCCGAGAGGAATCCTTCGAGTGCAGCAGCAGCGTCACGTTCAGAATTTGCTTGAATTTGTCCGCAGCTTTGCCACGAACCAGTGCGGAAACGGCGTTCGTCTACGTGTTCTGCGCTAATTTTATACCCTCCAGCAGTGAGTTGGCGCAGATGGTCTATGACCTCTGGACTTAAGCGTGAACTAGAAGAGGAGTAACCCGAAGATTTGCTCGAAGAAGAATAGCTAGAAGAATAACTTGTAGCAGGCGCCGATACTGCGGGTGCTGCAAACGATTTTGAGGCACCATTACTACTTGGTGCAACTGCACCACCTGGACGTTGGATTATTGTTTCGAGAACGCGACGCTTGGCTTTCGGGTCGATACCAATTAAACGCACGTAATCGCCTTGGTGATTTAACATACAATCTTCCAAAGCGGAAATTACGTCATTTGCGGAGGTTGATTCAATTGGTTGACAGCTTTGCCATGAACCTGTACGGAAGCGTCTTTCGTCTACATGTTCCGTGCCAATTCTGTATCCACTACTCAGTAAGGAACGAATTTGCTCTACGGTTTCGCTGTTGATGCGACCGCTACCGTTACCATTGCTGTAGCTAGCGCCTGCATTTCCATAAGTAGTACTTACGTTGCTATAGCTACCACCATTGCTACCGTAACTTGTAGCTGGCGCCTTGAATCCAACTGTTGTAGCTGATGGAGCAGGGGCGCCATCAGGACGTTGAATAATTGTTTCGAGAACGCGACGTCTACCTTTATCAATACCAAACAAACGGACGTACTCACCATTATGTTCAAGTAAACACGATTCTAATGCTGCAATAGCATCTTGTATTGAACGCGCTTCAATTGGAGAACAGCTAGCCCATGAACCAGTGCGGAATCGACGCTGGTCTACATGTTCGGTTCCAATTTTGAATCCTTGCTCTAACAAATAGCGTAGTTGCTCTACTGTTTCGGCGCCTAACTTATTACCTAACACCTCGTTGTCCCTCTCAAAAGCAAAACTAAAACCGTTATTTTGACTCTTACTAGACGACTTAGACTCATTGCGAATCGTCGTAATACACTTTGTGTCCGCAGCACAGAGATAACCAGCGCGAAGAGATTGATTGATACCAACTACGTGGTGAGCAAACTCTTTATCCGAACCTTGCACATCTGGCAAACGGTCGGCTTGTTGCTGGTTAGTAATTATTGCTCCTGATGGTACGTACTTACCCGGCGGAATTTCTACATCCTGAATAAGTGCGTGCATCATTACAATACAACCGTCACCGATTCTGGCATTAAATACCGTCGAGCGAAAGCCGATAAAACAATTATTCCCCACATAACAAGGACCATGAATCAAAGCCATGTGAGTGATACAGGTGTCTTTACCTACCCATACCGAATATTCTTTCTTATTGTCGCCAATTACGCGACCTTGCGCCAAGCCGTGCATTACTACACCATCTTGGAGATTCGTATTTTCACCTATATAAAACGGCGTACCTTCGTCAGCTCGCACTGAAGTACCCGGTGCAATAATTACATTTGCGCCAATTTCTACATCCCCGATGATATGGGAAAATGAGTGTACAAACGCCGTTGCATCGATGTTTGGTTCAGCCAAATTCTTTGACCACGGGGTTGGGGGCGCCGCCTCCACCGCGCTACGGACTGCCATTACTTTCTGCCTCCTGGATTAAAGTTATGAGTTATAAGTTATGAGTTATGAGTTCAACTCAGCACGACTCACTACTCACTCGTAACTTGATTTATCGATATTGGTCTTTTTTGCTGTAAATCATGCGGTCTTCGACGTAAACTGTGTCGATAATCGCTATAACTGCTGCATCTAAAGGACGTTGTTCAGAACCCTGAACTTGACGTGCGGCACTACCACGACTTACTAGCACCCACTCATCAACTCCTGCACCCACGCTATCAGCAGCCACTTCATACGATTGCAAGAGTTGTCCTTCTTCATCAACAAACTGTAATAAAAGCAGTTTTACACCTCGAAGACTTGGGTCTTTTTGGGTGCTAACTACCGTGCCGCGAACCTTAGCAATTTGCATTATTCCGGACGCTACTGTAAGAAATTAGATTTTAACTATGGTCTTCTACCAAAAGGACGAATAGCGTTAACGTTTTCGCGGAACTGTTCTACATCTTCGGTATAACGAATAGGTAAAACGTACTCTAAGTTTTCGTGAGGACGAGCAATAATGTGTGTGGATAAAACTTGTCCACCATTAACGCGCTTCACGTTTTCAACACCAGCTGCTACAGAGGCTTGCACTTCTGACACATCTCCACGGACTATTACCGTCACACGTCCGCTTCCAATTTTCTCATATCCAACCAAAGTTACACGCGCAGCTTTGACCATTGCATCCGCAGCTTCTACAACTGCTGGAAAGCCCAATGTTTCTACCATTCCGACTGCAATCGACATTTTTTTTATCCTTAAAGGGGGTTAGGAAAACGTTCTACTTTCAAGCCATTGTTTCAAAATCTATATAAGACAGCAACCCCGTCTTCAATATGAGATTTTGACTCTATTTTGGTGAAGTCGGATTTCAAATTCTGAATTTTAATTGTACTTGTATCAAATATTTACCAAATTTAGCTTATACTTAGAAACAGCTACAGACTCAATCCAAAATCTAAAACCCAAGCATCTCCCGTTGTTGTAATACAGTACTTCAGTACTGCAAATTATGTCCTGAACTGTTCAACCGCTTCGGTATATCGAATCGGTAGTACATACTCTAGGTTCTCATGCGGACGTGCAATAATGTGTGTAGATACCACTTCACCACCATTAACACGACGCGCAGCTTCAATTCCAGCAGCGACTGAAGCTTGTACTTCTGATACGTCACCTCGGACAATAACGGTAACACGCGCGCTACCGATTTTTTCATATCCAACTAAGGTTACACGTGCAGCCTTAACCATCGCATCCGCAGCTTCTACAACTGCCGGAAAACCCTTAGTCTCAATCATTCCAACTGCAATTGGCACTTCTAGACTCCTACAAAAATTTACGCGACACTTTGCTTACTGAATTTTTTGACGGGGATGCTCATCTTAGTCCAACTCAAAAAGCACTCTCGTTCTTAAGCATAGAAAAGGTTGGCACCCCTGGCAAGATAAATTACTATAATACTTTATAATAAAATGGTTTTGAAAAACTTAACCAACTTAATATCAGTGTATTTCCAGTCGTCACAGACTACGGATTCCTCCTCCATGCCTTATGATTTATAATTTCTTTATACTGTTAGTTTATGAATAAACGTAACAGCGACAAATCTAGCGTGAGGGAGTAGTTGAGCGAGTGCGTATATGTATATGGCGCCTCTCTGCTAGTCTTTTGCTGCAAGCCCGCGCTGACCATTTATTTTTTCTCAAAATATAAGTTTTTGTTATGAAACATATAAGCTGGATTTTTGAGACAAAGAAAATCTTAGCAGGTAGGGGCTTGGGCTTGAAAAGATAAATGTTTATTTATGCGAAGCATAGTAGTATTTTTGACATATTTCCGAGAAAATCTAAGTAATAAAAAGCCTTAACCGTGCAATTCATACATTGAACACAATTTTAGGACATGGCTTTTAGTTAACCTAGTTTCATCGTTAATAATTTCTTTAAATTACGGCAAATCGGGAAGTTTAAATGAATCAGTTTCTGCTATCAACGAGTTGGTGGGTTCCTTTCTATGGCTTAATTGGAGCGATATTAACGCTACCTTGGGCGATAGGATTAATTAGACGAACAGGACCAAGACCAGCGGCATACTTGAATTTGTTAACCACAGTATTAGCTTTTGTTCACAGTTTACTTATTTTTAGAGTGATTTGGAACAGTGAACAACAAAGTTTACTTCTAACTTGGTTTAAAGCTGCCGATTTTGATTTATCATTTGCAATTGAAATTTCAACTGTTAGTGTTGGAGCATCAGTATTAATAACTGGTTTGAGTTTGCTCGCGCAAATTTATGCCTTGGGATATATGGAAAAAGACTGGTCATTAGCTCGCTTTTTCGCCTTAATGGGATTTTTTGAAGCAGCGTTAAGCGGTTTAGCAATTAGTGATTCGTTGTTTTTAAGTTATGCGCTTTTGGAAGTATTAACATTATCAACGTATTTACTCGTTGGTTTTTGGTACGCGCAACCTTTAGTTGTAACTGCAGCGCGTGATGCGTTTTGGACGAAGCGCGTTGGAGATTTAATGCTTTTAATGGCTGTTGTTGCGCTTTCTGTGATAGCAGGTAGTTTGAATTTTTCAGACTTGTATGAGTGGGCACAGACGGCAGAGCTTTCTCCTGTAGTATCAACTTTATTAGGACTTGCTTTAGTTGCTGGACCTGCGGGTAAGTGCGCGCAGTTTCCGTTCCACCTATGGCTAGATGAAGCAATGGAGGGTCCCAACCCAGCGTCGATTTTACGAAACTCGATGGTAGTAGCTGGTGGCGCCTATTTACTTTACAAACTTCAACCAGTATTAGCACTTTCACCCATAGCGTTAGATGCATTAGTAGTGATGGGTTTGGTGACAGCAATTGGTGCAACACTAGTTTCAATAGCCCAAACCGACATTAAGCGCGCATTATCACATTCAACGAGTGCGTATATGGGCTTGGTATTCCTAGCTGTCGGTATGGAACAGGGTGGTGTTGCGCTGATGCTGCTGTTAACTCATGCCATAGCCAAAGCACTGTTATTTATGAGTTCTGGCTCAGTCATTTTTACAACCAGCAGCCAAGACTTAACCGAAATGGGTGGACTATGGTCGCGGATGCCAGCAACAACAACTGCATTTGTAGTGGGTGCGGCAAGTATGGTGACAATGTTACCACTTGGTAGTTTTTGGGCAATGCTATCTTGGGCAGATGGGTTAGCGAATATTTCACCGTGGGTAGTTGTTGTACTAGTACTAGTCAACGGGTTAACGGCATTAAATTTGACCAGAGTGTTTCGGTTAGTTTTTTGGGGTAAACCACAGCAAAAAACTCGACGGGCGCCGGAAGTTGGTTGGCAAATGTCAGTACCAATGGTTTCATTAACAATTGTGAACTTGTTAGTACCATTAATGCTTCAACAGTGGTATTTACTACCGCCCTGGGAAAGTATAAATTTAATTGTATTATCCCTATTAGTGTCATCTACAGCATTCGGGGTATTGCTCGGTTCAACAATTCATTTACACAAAGCATGGTCACGTTCAACTGTACTGGCATGGCGATTCATACAAGACTTATTAGGATATGACTTTTACATCGACCGTATATACAAATCAACGGTAGTAAGTATAGTCGCAATACTTTCCAAAATATCAGCATGGAGTGACCGCTACATTATTGACGGACTAGTTAACTTAGTTGGGTTTGCAGCAATATTCAGCGGACAAAGCTTGAAATACAGCGTATCCGGACAATCACAAGGTTACATGCTGACCATCGTTATTGGTATCAGTATACTAGGTTTCTTTATTAGCTGGTCATTAGGTCTTCTTAATAACCTCCCGTTTTAAAAAGTGCTGAGTAGAAAGTGCTGAGTGCTGAGTGTAATAATTAATTGTTTGATTATACTCTTGACTATTAATTATAACTCTTGATTTGTTAATTTCACTTAGCGCTCATAACTTACTACTCAGTACTCAGCACTCAGCACTTTTTACTTTAACTATGCTTACTGTATTACTTCTGTTACCGTTTCTTGGCGCCGCATTAATAGGGTTTTTGCCCGTCGAAATAACGCCAAAGCTAACACGTAAAATAGCTTTGGGTTTTGCTAGCGTTGCTTTTGTATGGACGATTGTTTTGGCATTTTTATTTAATCCAAGTAATGTCTCTCAACAATTTACAGAATTCTTGCCCTGGATAGATGTATTGGGCTTGAATTACAATCTTGGTATTGATGGATTATCATTACCATTGTTAGTATTAAATGCGCTGTTGACTTGTATTGCGATTTACAGTTCTGATGAATCTGTAAATCGACCGCGATTTTATTATTCATTATTACTGCTGTTAAATATCGGGGTAACAGGCGCCTTTCTATCGCAGGACTTGCTATTATTCTTCCTGTTTTACGAAATCGAATTGATTCCCCTGTACTTACTAATCGCAATTTGGGGTGGTGAACGTCGAGGTTATGCAGCAACAAAATTTTTGATATACACAGCAGTATCAGGATTTTTGATATTAGCTAGTTTCCTTGGCATGGTGCTGCTGAGTAATTCACATAACTTTGCGCTCGAAAATTTGAATACGGAAAGTCTACCACTGGTTACACAAATCATTTTACTGCTAGGAATCTTAATTGGTTTTGGCATCAAAATGCCTTTAGTACCTTTTCATACCTGGCTACCCGATGCTCACGTTGAAGCTTCTACACCAATATCGGTATTATTAGCAGGGGTACTGTTGAAACTAGGTACTTATGGTTTATTGCGGTTTGGCATGGATTTATTCCCTGATGCTTGGGCAACATTGGCGCCGTTTTTAGCAACATGGTCAGTAATAAGCGTACTATATGGTTCATCTTGTGCCATCGCTCAAAAAGACATGAAGAAAATGGTGGCATATAGTTCAGTTGGACACATGGGTTATGTACTACTTGCCGCTGCTGCTGCAACACCATTGAGCGTGTTAGGAGCAGTACTACAAATGATTAGTCATGGTTTAATATCAGCACTATTGTTCCTGCTAGTAGGTGTTGTATATAAAAAAGCAGGCAGTCGTGACTTAGATGTAGTTCAAGGACTCTTCAACCCCGAACGTGGAATGCCAGTAATTGGTAGCTTAATGGTAGTTGGGATAATGGCAAGTGCTGGAATACCCGGAATGGTTGGCTTTATTTCTGAATTTATCGTCTTTCGGGGCAGCTTCGCCGTTTTCCCAGTGCAAACCCTAATATCAATGATAGGAACAGGACTAACAGCAGTTTACTTCCTGATATTAATGAACCGAGCATTCTTCGGTAGATTATCCACACAGGTAATGAATTTACCAAGAGTGTACTGGAGTGACCGTCTTCCAGCTTTTGCCCTAGCAGTGTTGATTATCATTTTCGGTATTCAACCCGCATGGTTAATACACTGGACAGAACCAACAACCTCCGCAATGGTTCACATTGAAAACGTAGTTGCAACCAAATAATAATGTAGGTTGGGTTCCGCTACATCGGAACCCAACAAGAGAGCAAATATTTATATTGGGTTTCCCTGCGGGACACTTTCCTGCGGAACACTTTCCTACGGAACACTTTCCTACGGAACACTTTCCTACGGAACACTTCGTGAACGTGAACGTGAACGTGAACGTGAACGCAAAGCTTCACCCAACCTACCCCTACTACAAAAATATGGTAACAAAAGCAAAAACACTTGATAACTATCCTTTAATAGAATACCTAAAAAGATTACAAAATGGTGATTCACTACTTCCAGATACACCAGAAAACGTCCGCGAAGTAGTAGGTATATTAAAAAGCTACGGAGTTGTTTTAGACGAATATTCTAAAAACCTCATTTACATTGCAGAAAATCAATTCTTAGTATTTTTCCCCTTCTTCAAATACTTCAACGGTGACATCAATAGAAAAAAACTATTTAAACATTGGTGGCACGACCGTATTAACTTTGAATATGCTGAATATTGCATGAAAACTATGTATTGGCATGGAGGTGGCGGTTTAGATAGTTATTTAGACACTCCAGAATTTCAAGAGCGAGCCAACGCTATAATACAAGCAAAATTTGGAAATAATCCTTTTGTCTTAGGTTTAAATAGCTTATTTCCTGATTTCCTAACCGAACAACTTCGAGTTTCTGCATACTATAGTGGTTTAGGACAATTTTGGCGAGTCATGGCTGATATATTCCTATCATTATCAGACTACTATGACATGGGAATGATAAAAACAATTCCAGAAGTCGTCAACCATATAAAAGACGGTTTAGTTTTTGATGCCACCAGACCAATTACTTATTCAGTCAAAATCAAAGATAAAACTTACAACATTCTACCCAAATCATTAGGTTTAACCTTCTTAGTAGACACCGCTATACCCTACGTCGAAGCAGTATTCTTTAGAGGAACGCCCTTCCCAGGTACAGTTTCATATAACGCTCAAGCATATCAAATACCCGCAGACCAAGCGCGCTTTCAATACGGTGCCTTATATGCAGACCCCCTACCCATAGGAGGTGCCGGTATACCTCCAACATTGCTAATGCAAGACATGCGGCACTTTCTACCCGAATACCTCCACGAAATATACCGTAAAAGTCTTAGAGGAGAAGACGACCTGCTAGTACAAATATGTATCAGCTTCCAAAAATCGATGTTTTGTGTAACCTCAGCAACAATTTTGGGACTAATGCCCCATCCTGCCGATACCCAAAACCCAAACGAGCGAATGGCTAACCAAGTCTATTTCCAAAAATGGCTCGATAGATTACAAAACTCACGCTTATTAGACGTAAACAAAGACTCGTAAGCAAACTGTCATGCTGAGGTACGAAGCATCTCTTAAACATCAAGTTAACGAGATTCTTCGCTACGCTCAGAATGACAATGAATATTTTTTTACTGTAAATTTTTTATTTAAATCTTGTAACTAGTTACAACTCAATAAAACAATAAGATATTGTAAGCACACGATACATTCGTGCTTTATATATATGAAAATATTATTTTTAGACCAAAGCGGCAAACCGGGTGGCGCCGAATTATGTTTAGTAGACATAGCAAAACCATATCGCCCTAATTGTTTAGTAGGCTTATTCGCTGACGGTTCATTTCGCGACTTACTCAAAAAAAATCACATACCCGTAAAAATTTTAACAAACCAAGCAATTCAAGTTCGCAAAGAAAGCACATTAATACAAGGTTTAGCAAGTTTAACTCAGCTATTACCCTTAATTAACAACGTAGCAAAAATTGCCCGTGACTATGATTTAATTTACGCTAACACACAAAAAGCACTAGTTATCGGCGCCATTGCCAGTTTTCTGAGTTGGCGCCCGTTAGTATATCATCTTCACGATATATTATCACCCGAACACTTTAGCAAAACAAACCGTACAATTGCCATTACCCTCGCAAACTGTTTTGCAAAACTAATTATAGCCAACTCGCAAGCAAGTAAAAACGCTTTTATCGAAGCATCCGGACGTGCGGACATAGTAGAAGTAATTTATAACGGCTTTGACTCAACATCATATCAAGTCAACGAAACTCAAATAAAACAAGTTCGTCAAGAATTAGAACTCGAAGATAAATTTGTAATTGGACACTTTAGCCGTTTGTCACCGTGGAAAGGACAACATATATTAATAGAAGCAATAGCACAGTCCCCTTCACAAGTGGTAGCTATCTTAGTTGGAGACGCATTATTTGGAGAACAAGAATATGTCAAACAACTACACGAACAAGTAGAAAAACTGCAACTCCAGAACCGCATTAAATTTCTAGGTTTCCGTTCCGACATACCTCAACTAATGTCAGCATGTGACTTAGTAGCACACACCTCAATAGCCGCCGAACCATTTGGTAGAGTTATAGTAGAAGCAATGTTATGTGGAAAACCAGTAGTAGCAGCAAACGCAGGTGGCGCCGTAGAAATAGTAGAAAATAACATAAATGGCTATCTTGTCACACCAGGAGAACCCCAAGAACTTGCACAAATTATTACCACCTGCGTCAAAGAACCATCAAAAACCGCCACATTAGCAGAAAATGCACTTCGTAGCGCGCGCTCAAAATTTGATGTAGAAATAATTAACCAGCAAATTGCCCAAGCACTGAGTAAAATATAATTACCTCTTGTGGAGCAGGCATCCCTGCTTGCCTCTTATAATCTTATTGAAAGGACGGGGCTTGCGATGCCCATCCCACAAGACTAAAGCTGACAGTAAAAAAAGAATCACTGCAAAGGCCAAAGCGCCTGTGCTACATCTGAGTAGTTGTTCGTTTTACAAACCAACGAACTCGCGCGATTCTAAATCGGTAAGTTGCTGTGCTATTTTTAAACGTGCTTCTAATTTGGCAACGCTAAATTGATTTCGTAGATACTCCAAATGCGCGAGAGCATTTGCTTTTTCTGTTACTAGCCGAATTTGAGTATCCAGTGCTTTTTGATACTCTTGATTAACGAGCAACACTTCAAAACGGCGTGCTTTGCGTTGAGAATCGTTTTTCATGTCCATATCGAACGAGGAAATTCGATCGGCGCCACCTTCAAAACGGTTAATTTGTAATTGTACTGCCATTAGCTGTGAGTCAATCTCGTTTAATCGTTGAGATGCTTGAGCAATGGCAGATGGATAATGAGTAAGTTGCATCATAATAAATAAAAGTAAAAAGTCATGAGTGCGCTTGTGCTGAGTAGAGTTAGAAGTGCCAACTCAGCACGAGCGCACTTTCTACTTAGCACTGTATTAAGCTGCTTCGCGTAACTGTGGTTTTTCGGTGACTTCTGCAAGGTTTATAGTTAATTGTTCTACCTGGGGGGCATTTGCTTGTTCTAAAACCTGCACGTCTATATTGACGCTAACTAAATAACTTCCTGTTTCTGAGCCAACTGCATCAGCGATTAATTTGGCTATATCCGGACGTTTAGCAGTTAGCGGGTCGCGTAATATACATCTATCCCATTCGTGTTTGGCTACGGGATTGAGGCTAAGAATATAGTGCTTTATCATCGGACTAACCCTCGCATCACTCTTGTCTTTGAGCTTGTAAATGCAGTTGCTACAAAACTTTTGGCTGTTTTTAAGCTTTATAATCACTACTCCTCTATTATAGTACAAAAATACCTTGTTGTGTAAGTTTTGAGGAATTATTTTTCGGTGTAAATTTGTTTTTTAGTGGTTGCTGTTGGGTGTTTGGGCATGGTTGAGCCATATAGCTTGTTGTGGAATGGGAATGGAAATTCCTGCTTTATCAAAGGCTATCTTGAGACGGCGCCGGAATTCTCTGGCAACATCCCATTGTTTGAGTGGCTGTGTTTTAATCCAGACGCGAATAATTAGACCGCGTTCGCCAAAGTTATCGACACCTAAGACTTTAGGAGTTTCGAGGATTTGCGCTTGCCATACAGGGTCATAGTCCATATCTACTGCGACAGTTTCAATTAATTTCAGAGCATGACTAATATCGGTGTCGTATGCAACAGGGACACTTAAGTCAGCACGAGACCAACGGCTGGAAAGATTGGCGACGATTTTTACTTCGCTGTTGGGAATGGTAATTAAACGACCTTCTGCGTCACGTACCTGAGTAATACGTAAGTTCATGTTTTCTACTAAACCACCTACATCGTTTAATGCAATGACATCGCCCAAGGCATATTGGTCTTCGAGGATAATGAGAAAGCCATTAATTGCGTCTTTAATTAGATTCTGCGAGGCAAGGGATACTGCAACGCCAACTATACTTAAACCAGCTACTAAGGGAACAATATCAATACCTAAAGAAATTAAAGTTAGGAGAATCCCAACTCCTACCCAAATAATCGTGATAATACTTTTGGTGACACCAGATATAGTAGAAACACGCAATTGTAAACGTTCAGGCGCTTCAGGACTTAATAAACTACTGCTGACTATAACTGAAGTAAAGCGGTCAATCAAAGCATAGCTAAAACGAATCACAACATAAGTACCAAGTGCAACAATACCTAATGTCAAAGGAATTTGTGCAACTCTGAGAATAACCACCTGTAGCATCCGTGTGTACGGAAATAAACCTAAAATCACAAAGGCGCCACTTCCCCAGGCTCCTGTATGTGCTAACTGAAACAGTCGGCGTCTAACTTCTTTGATATTTTTATGCTGTTGTTGCTTTAACTGCGTAGATATCAGCGCCTCGGTTGGTGCAGGTATCGTTGAGTGCAAAGCTTTCCTTTTTAAACGACATTCCCAGCAATGAATACCCCAACTTACAATAAACACACTGGCGCCTATTCCGAGTGCAATAAAACCTTTATGAATTAAAAAATCTCTTGAGCGTTCTTGCTTTGCCTGTATTAAATCATCCCGCAATATTTGAGTAATTTGATTTGCTGCTGTCTGTAAATCTACCTGTAGTAACTCTGCATCATTAGAAGTAATCGTCATTAAGTAGCGGTTATTGATGTATATTACTGGCAACCCATTTAGAGTCCGAAATTCCACCTTTGGTTCTGTAGCAGATGATTGAAAATAACTGCGACTAGCTTCATTAAGATTTTGCTGGACATTTTCTAAGCGTTCATTAAGACCCGCTCTAGCTGCTGCTAACTGAAATAAGCGACGACCATCTAAGTAAACCCAACCATTAAGAACTCTATTCTCCGACTCATTGTTCGAGCTAGCAGGAGTGAGTAAATTAGGTAACAAATTAATTTGTCCTGTAGCTTTTGGCACAGTGTAAAAAGTTACAACAGCGATTGAACTAGCAATAGCCAGAAGTCTAAACCGCATTAATCCTCCTTGCTTACGAACGAAACCTCAGCTAGTAAATATACTCATAATAAGCTTGAACATCATTAACCTTTAGAAAGATAAAAACTTTCATATAGTAGTGGTAGTGTGCGTGAGTAGCGACCGTGAATAGAAAAATAAGTGTATTTACGGCTAAATAAAGTTAAATTTATGAAAAAGCAGTATAGATAGCATTGACAATACAACTATCAAACGGCAAGCTAGTGCATGGAAGCCATTGACTGAAAAAGTAAAGTACTACTAACTTTCTCAATCATGGACTACCCTAGTAGAGAGCGTAATTATTACGCTATGTTTTTACTTTTAATTGAGGAAGTTTTTAATGACTGCAACATCTCCCCGACTAAAGCACGAGGTTAAAGACCTCGCCCTAGCTTCCTTGGGAAGACAGCGCATTGAGTGGGCTGGACGTGAAATGCCAGTTCTCAAACAAATTCGCGACCGTTTTGAAAAAGAGAAGCCTTTCGCTGGTATTCGTATTTCGGCTTGTTGTCACGTAACCACCGAAACAGCACATTTGGCAATTGCCTTAAAAGCAGGTGGCGCCGATGCAATTTTAATTGCTAGTAACCCACTTTCGACACAAGATGACGTAGCAGCGAGCTTAGTTGTTGATTATGGTATTCCTGTTTTCGCTATTAAGGGTGAAGATGAAGCAACCTATAGTCGTCACGTACAAATCGCATTAGACCACCGTCCAAACATCATTATTGACGACGGTTGTGATGTAGTAGCAACATTAATTCAACAGCGTCCCCATCAAATCGCTGACCTGATTGGTACCACAGAAGAAACCACCACAGGTATTGTACGTTTACAAGCGATGTTAAAAGATGGCGTTCTTACATTCCCAGCAATGAACGTCAACGACGCTGACACAAAGCATTTCTTCGATAACCGTTACGGTACAGGTCAATCTACCTTAGACGGTATCATCCGCGCAACCAACGTATTACTAGCTGGTAAAACAGTAGTTGTTGCAGGTTACGGCTGGTGTGGTAAAGGTACTGCACAACGCGCTTCCGGAATGGGCGCCAACGTAATTGTCACCGAAATCGACCCAGTAAAAGCAATTGAAGCTGTAATGGACGGTTTCCGTGTAATGCCAATGGCACAAGCTGCTCCTTTAGGTGACTTATTCATCACCGTAACAGGTAACAAGCACGTTATTCGTGGCGAACACTTCGACGCTATGAAAGATGGCGCCATTGTTTGTAACTCCGGTCACTTCGACATCGAAATAGACCTCAAAGCCCTAGCAACCAAAGCTAAAGAAGTTAAAGACGTTCGTCCTTTCACTCAAGAATACAAACTTACCAGCGGTAAGTCAGTAGTTGTATTAGGAGAAGGTCGCTTAGTTAACCTAGCAGCAGCAGAAGGACACCCCAGCGCTGTAATGGATATGAGCTTTGCTAACCAAGCAATGGGCGCCGAATACCTTGTTCAAAACAAAGGTAAATTGCAACCAGGTATCCACTCCATCCCCGCTGACGTGGACAAAGAAATCGCACGCTTGAAACTACAAGCAATGGGTATCACCGTAGACACCCTCACCCCCGACCAAATCGAATACACCAACTCCTGGACATCAGGAACATAATTCATAAATTCACATAATGTGTAATTTTAAGGATGGGCATTTGCTCATCCTTTTTTGTGTAGGTTGGGTGGAGCGACAGCGCAACCCAACATTAATGTATAAAGGGACGGGCAAGGATGCCCATCCCACAATACTCTATATTTGAGATATTCTATATTTGAGATATTGAAGTGTATTTACCTAATACTCTCAAACTTATGGGTTACTTTCCTTGCCTTTTATTAACTTGTAAGCCTTTATCCTCCATAAGTTAATAATGCACCTGTCGCAATTATTCCACCTACTGCCAAAGTAACAGGAGCAGACATTATTGTAGTAACATTTGTTGTCATACCTAAGCATCCAGCAATTCCAGCCGCAGGTGCAGTTGTTGATAGATGTTAAATTAAATCCTTAAAAATTATGATTTAGATTCTTCCTCTAACCAGGGAGGTGCCGGATGATTAAAATCGTCCTCTCTTATTGGGCGATTCATCCATCGCCAATCATCCCAATCATCATCGTATACTATTTTTGCCCCTACTAGTTGACCTTCTTCGTCATAGACTTCAATAAACTGACCAGCATTATCCCACCCATCATCTACATATCCACTTATACAAATTGCAAAAGTTGTAATCTTATTTACAGGGATTTTAAAAACAATAATGTGACTTGCTAAGTGTTTTACGTACCATATATGACGTTTAAATGCACTCAATACACTTGTAGAAACTTCTTCTTTTAATAATTTTAAAGCTAGCTTTTCAATATTAATATTTTCGCGTTTGTATACATCATCAGGATTAAAACAAGTATTTGCTATTTCATATTTTTGTGGAAAAATGGCAAAAATATTATCTATCAAATCACTCTTGATCTTTTCTTCGTAAAACCTTTTAATGGCAAGTTTCCTCTCCATGCTAAATTTTCCTTCCTGTACAAAAAATATGTATGTTTTAATGTGGTAGGTTCAGAGATGGATAAACATGCCTGATTAGATAGTAAGCAACAATGTAAAATAGTAGTACTATGGTAATTACATCATCACTTACTTATAACGTAACCTGCGTTTATCAACCTGCTGTAGCTTATATCCTCCTAGACTTTCTGATGTGAGTGTTTAGAAGCTTCTGCTTCATAAGCTTTAATAATAACTTGAGATAATTTATCCAAGTCGTCAACAGAATAAATAGTAATTTTCGATATAACCTCTGATGCTGAAGAAGGCACTTCTTGAATTGCAAATTCTGGTGCTAAAGATTTTGCTTCTTCTGGGTTTAATCGAGCAATAAATGTTTTTTTAGAAGAAGACAAGTAAAAACGGAGAAACCACCAAGTCGTTTTACCAAGATTAATACTAAAATAAGATTCTGTATCTTTATAGTATATATCATGCTGATAATTTTTGGAGGTGGTCACAATACTCCTAATTTTATCAAAAGCTCTAAGTTCTTCTTCTGTTGTTATAATTTTTGATTCTTCGGGAACTATGGCATTATTTATGTCTGAAGTATCGAATTCCTCAACTTCTTCTGTGCTTGTGGTTTCGCTGAATTGAATAATCTCTTGACTTAATGAGCGTGTCATTAATTCGACTAAACTGCCTTGAATTGATTTTTTTACAATAGGCTTAAACTTTTCAATCACTTTATTGGTAATTTTACCTTGAATCTGGTAGTTAGGCGCCACCTTACCCAGTTCACCCACCAAAAAACGAATAAATTCTTCAGATGGAGAACGTAGAAGATGACCAACTAGCTGAGTCATTCCTTTGACATACACCATTTCTTCAGCATACTGGTTAATCGATGCTACATCAAAATTATCTCTATGGAATAACTTTAGATTCTCTATATCTTTATTATCGTACTCAAGAATATTAAAAATAAAAAATGGTTCCTTGTCCATGACATTTTTGTCACGCAAGTCTGTAAAGAAGCGATACTCAATACCATTGGTTACTATAGCAACCTTAGTTGTTATAAGACCATTGAAATAACGACTAAGCTGACCATCATGAGCTTCAGCTTTTTGTCCACGAGCTTTTGCTTCTACAAGCATTACAATACTACCGTTAATAGCTATTGCATAATCGACTTTCTCAAACTGTCCTGCTTTTCTAATAGCAAAATCTGCTATATATTCAGGTTTAACTTCACTTGGGTCATAAACATCATAACCAAGAGTGCTTAAAAAAGGTACAATGAGCGCCATTTTTGTCGCTTCTTCTCCTACAACTTGTTCCGCTCTATTACGGACTCTTTCTGGCAACTTAGCAATATCTTCTGTGAATGCCATTTTCAACCCTAATATATAATTTAAATACAAGTACATTGATTTTTAGGCATTTAGAGAGAAACCTAAATACCCAAAATGATTGTGTCAATTCTAACCAAGAAAAAATATAGCCAGGATATATTTTTGTACTACAGCGTTGCCCTGCTTTGCAAGCTCCGAAACATTTTGCTGTGTCATGATTAGTAGAACTTTAATTTGAAAAAATTGTTCTAATCTAAATATTCCCCATTTAAAGACATCATTAACACTATTTATAAAATTTCAGTTACATTATTGCTTTTATACGTGTTCATTAGTTCAAATTTACTACTTTGTTTAGGAAGAAGCCGAATTTTTACGCTGCAACTGCTGATGTAAGCGCACTTTCGTCTCACAATCATTTTCCAACTAACCTGTTTCGACTTTAAGGTTAAAAACTAAGCTACTATGTTAGTAGTAAGATTTTTACTACCATTAGTAGGAATATGAATGTAGAGAAATTATCTATTTTCTTGCCACCATTCCTAATGGAGTTTATCGAAAACTATAAAGTGTTTAAAGGTGTAAATCTCGTTCTCAAGTAATTGAGAAAGCATGGCTCTTCTGTACTTAGCGTGCTAAATCTGTTGAAAAATTGGCTTTAAACCCATGCTGTGCTTCTCTTACAGCCATTATTACCTTTATAAAGATAAAATTACTGAAATTTTAACGATAAGTGCCTATAAGCCTTGAAAAGAAAGGATAATTATCGATTTAAATTAAAATTTAGCACGCTATGTACGAAAGAACCCTAAAACTCAGTTGGATGCTTACAAGCAGCTTGGAGTTCCAGAATTATGGCGTTACTATCTTAAATCGGATATTAGCCCGACTTTTCCCAACTTACCTATATTAGAAATAATTCCTAGATTTGTTGAACAAAGTAGAATTGAAGGAAGAAGCAGTGCGTTGAAAGCATTTAAAAAGTGGATACAAGATAATATTTAGTGTTTAAGTAGGGTCTGTTCCTTGCAAAAAAATTAAAGTAAAGTATCGTAATTATCAAGGCGCCGTAACGACTACATTTATCGCTCGGCGCCTAAGTATAGACAGTATAAAGCTTTTAAGTTTTAGATTCGTTGTTCTGCTTGTCAACCACCTGCCGTACAACTTCGATATCTAGCTCAAGTGCTTGAGCTATTTGTTCTGTGCTTAACCCCACTTGAAGTAAGCGAGGAACAGTTTCTAATTTTGTTTCTTCTTGAACTTCTTGATAAAATCGGGTTTGGCGCCATTCTGTTAATCCAAACATTGCTTCTAACTCCTGTCTGCTATAGGACGAAAACTTATAAACTAACATTCTTTCTACTAATTCTAAAAGCTTGCGACGCTTTGTGGCATCTGTCTGCTGTACCTGTGAGATTAAATTTCTTGCTTGTTGTTGTGCTTCGTTTTCGGGTGCGACTACTAACTTGATGATTCCTAGACCGATGGATGTGTCGGGGACTTCTTCTAACTCGTCTAGATAAATAATGCGAATATATCCAGCGTCGAAGAAAGATTGATAAGCTTTTGGTACACCCTCGTCTAAACTACTTTTAGCCCAAAGAACTATAGCTTGCCATGTTCGCTTCGGTTTATACTGGTTTAAGTACACTACTGCCTCGGTAATTAGGCGCCAATATAAATCTTCGTCTTGTTGAAATTGTACCTCAACAAAATAAATCGGCTCATGTGCAAATTTTTTCTTAGGTAGAAATACACCGTCAATGCGACGAGCTAGTTCTTTTATTTCGACAGAGGAAAATCGGTAACGAGATGCTAGCTCAGGAGATTCTTCTAGCAGTTCAAATAATACGCTCGGAAGATTTTGTAGGAGAGTATAGAAAATTGTGTCTGTTTTCATTTAGTGAAAGATGCACTGCGGCAAGCTTATATGATAATTTTATAAGTAGTTATGTGTAGAGTATTCAAAATTTTATTATTTATAAATAGTCTAAATTATTAAGATAATTTGTGTTCAGAATTATCAATATTAAATATTAAAGTTTTAATGTTGGGTTGCGCTTGCGCTCCACCCAACCTACGGGTTTAATAAAATTCCCGGCGCCTCAAACAACGCCGGGAATGTTGTGTAAAATTATAGAATTGTGAGTTTATGGGTCAATTGCTACTGTTTTTAGTGCTTCGCGCATTCCTTGTAAATGTGATTTGTGGTCAACTTTGACGAGTTCGGTTGAGTTGTATAAGTCGTTTAAAAGTTTGTTGTTATCTTTTTGATTTAATTTTAATAGCGCACTTATGATTTTTTCACGCTTTTCTGCTGGAACATCATCATCTATTGCTATTCCATGTGCTGGTACGTTGGGTATTGCGTGGAGAACTCGCAGCTTTTTACCTTCTTCGGCAGTAATGTAAGGTGGTTGTAGCGCATATTCTGAGACTGCGGCAACTTCTGCTTGTCCGCGTAAGACTGCTTGTAATGCTTTGCTGTAGTTACCACCGTAGCTAACTTGTCCAAAGAAACCGTCGAGTTTGTCTCGGTTGGGCACGAAACCTTGTTTTACTAATTCGCTAACAGGGAAGATAAACCCTGAACCGGAGGTTGGCGAAGTAAACGCCATTTTTTTACCTTTGAGCTGTTGCAGTGTTTCTTTGGCTGAACCTTTGCTTTGTAGAGGACTATCTTTTGGTACGACAAATACCGAGTTATAAGTTTGCTTACCTGAATAGGTTGGACGAACTTCTGCTAAATATAGATTGGCGCCTGCAAGTTGTTCTGCTTTTAATGCTGGACGACTACTCAAAAATGCTACATCTGCTTGGTTTGCGCGCAATGCTTCAACAGCAGCAGAGTCATCACCTACTACTGCTTCTACTGGACTGCCAATTTCTTTTGATAAATATGCAGCGACTGCATTAGCTTTATTTTGTAAGTCTGTTGAGTCTGAACGGCTGGGAAACGCTACTTTTATTGCATTTCCAGTACTCTGAGTAGTATTTGCAGCAGGTTTTGCTACTGCGTCTGGACTACTAGGAGTATTTGTTGCTGTTTCTTGGCTACATCCGAAGGCGCCTATTGTTAACCCTAATAAAGCTAAATGTGGAGCAATGGCTCTTAGCACTTTCACTTGCATAACTGTACAATACCCTTTAATACTTCTTAGTGACGAGTATTGATAATTTATATCAATATAGCTATAAAAGCAATATATGCTACTTAAAAATATTCTGACAACGCAGGATTTTTTAGGCGCCAATATTAAAAGTTCATGGTGCTGTAAATACTGCTCCAAAAAATTAGGCGTGGAAGTAATACAATAATTAAGTAAATATGAATACTATTATCTTGAAATAGTTACGTATTTGGCGCAAAAAAGACGCTATTTTATAAAATTAATATGTATAATCAGCGTAATTTTTATACATATTCAGTACAGGCTATAAGCTGGGGCTACTTCAACTCCCCTCTGTGTCCTAGTTAGGCTCTGTGGTAATAATATTTACCAAGCTATTGGTAAGAGCAGTACAAGGCACCCAAAACAACTGATAGCTCCGAGTTGTGTATCATGTAAATAAGGGCTTTGTCCGCTGAAGGTATATTAATTAATGCTATGCAAAGTATCGAAACTACTTTTAATCTTCGTTTATGGACAGTTGATGAATACCATCGCATGGCAGAGACTGGTATTTTGGATAGTTCAGAACGAGTAGAACTTCTCGAAGGAAAAATTATTTGGATGAGCGCGAAGGGAACAGCACATAGGTCTGCTGTAGGCAGGACAGATTATTTATTCAAAGAAGCTTTAAAAAATCGTGCATGGGTATCTATCCAAGACCCAGTAGCTTTAAGTAAGAATTCTGAACCCGAACCTGATGTAGCTGTAGTTAAAATAGACCCTTTAGATTATGCTGACCACCATCCCACACCAGAAGAAGTTTATTTGATTATTGAAGTTGCTGATAGTAGCTTAAAATTTGACTGCGATACCAAAGGTACAGCTTACGCAAAAGCAGGTATCGCTGATTATTGGGTATTAGATGTAATTGACCGTGAATTATATGTATATCGTCAACCAACACCGGAAGGTTACAAAAATAAAACTGTTTTGAGTGAAGATAAAACTATTTCACCATTACAGTTCCCTGATTTAGTAGTTAGTGTTTACGATATGTTACCGCCTACCTACTAGCTAAAACATACAGCATTCATATAACATATAGAGACGTTTTATTTTAAGGCGCCTCTATATTACTATTTATTGGCTTAATTTTTATATAATTATGGGTATATATACTTTTTTAGACTTATTTGCAGGCGCCGGAGGTTTTACTGAAGGAATGTTGTTAGCTAGTCATGATAGAAGTTGTTTTAAACTAGTTGCAGCAAGTGATATACATCCAAACGCGCATTTAACACATAAAAATAGATTTAGCAAGCAACTAGGTATAAATTATTCCTTTCTTGTAGAAGATATTAGCTGCGATAGTTTTGTCCAAAATATTATAGATTGTGTAAATAATCAAATTGGTGAGTCTTGTATTGATGTCATAGTAGGTGGGCCACCCTGTCAAGGATTTTCAGTGTTTGGAAAACGAGATGAAGAAGACCCTCGTAATGATTTATTTATTTCATATCTAAAAGTTATAGAAGCTTTAAAGCCTAAATATTTTGTAATGGAAAATGTACCTGGTTTGGCAACAATGTATGGTGGCAAAACTATTCAAAAGATTTATGAACAAGTATCCAATCTCAAACCAGTAGAATATAGATTAAATGGACCAATACAAGTAAATGCTGCTGATTTTGGAGTGCCTCAGTTAAGAGAGCGCATTCTGTTTATAGGGTATCGAGAAGATATGCCACAAATTAAAAATATAGCTCCAAGCCATCATGAGCAATATATAACAGTAAAAGAAGCAATAGGAGATTTAGCCTTTTTAAGAACCTGGGAAACTACAAATAATTATGATATTAGTTACCCTCCAAACAGTAAATATCAGCAAGAAAGTAGAAACGGAAGATTATTTTTGCAACGAGGAATTGAACGTGCAGATAATGACCTTAAAAATCATGAAGCAGCTAAACATTCGCCTGAAGTTATTGCCAGGTTTGCAATGATTGAACAAGGTAAAGGTTTAGATTCAATACCAAAAGCACTATGGGAAGCACATTTACATTCTGCAAAAAAATGGTGTGTACGTTTACACCCAGATTTACCTTCTTTTACTGTTGTCACTCTACCTGACGATTTTGTTCACTATGAAAGGCATAGAATTCTTACTGTTCGTGAAATGGCTCGTCTTCAATCATTTGATGACACATTTGAGTTTTTAGGACCAAGAGCATCTGGTGGGGGTGGTAAGGGAAATAAAAAACGAAATTCTGAACTTCCCCAATATTCGCAAGTAGGAAATGCAGTTCCACCACTTCTTGCAAAAGCTATCGGGAATACACTATTACAAGGGAATGAATCAGCCCTGCCTTATCAAGGGGGGTTGGGGGGATTTTGATTTAATTGCAGCATTAAAACAAAAAATAAGGTGGGCAATGCCCACCCTACAATTGAAGACTCCTAACTCCTAACTCCTAACTAAATTACGCGAATGCTGCGGTTTGTACGTCGTTGTTAGCGAGTAGGTCTTGCAGTTCTTCAGCGTCTACGGTTTCTTTTTCAACTAACATATCTGCTAGTTTGTCGAGGATGAGTTTGTTTTTTACTAATACTTCTTTCGCACGAATGTAAGCTACGTCTACTAACTTACGTACTTCTTCGTCGATGGAAGCAGCGGTTTCTTCGGAGAAGTCGCGCTCGGACATGATGTCACGTCCTAAGAACATGTTACCTTGCTGGCGACCTAATGCTACTGGTCCAAGTTTGTCGCTCATACCGAAGCGTGTCACCATTTGACGTGCAACTCGTGCAACTTGTTGTAAGTCACCGGAAGCACCTGTGGTTACTTCTTCGTCACCAAAGATTAATTCTTCAGCGATACGTCCACCCAAGGCAACTGCCATTTGGTTTTCTAAGTAGGAGCGACTATAAAGTCCACTGTCCATACGGTCTTCAGAAGGGGTAAACCAAGTTAAACCACCTGCACGACCACGGGGGATAATGCTGATTTTTTGTACTGGGTCATAGTCGGGCATTAATGCACCAACAAGAGCATGACCTGCTTCGTGATACGCTACTAACTGCTTGCGACGTTCGCTCATTACACGGTCTTTCTTCTCTGGACCTGCTAATACGCGGTCGATAGCGTCGTTAATTTCGTCCATCGAAATTTCAGTAAGGTTACGACGTGCTGCCAAAATTGCTGCTTCGTTAAGCAAGTTCGACAAGTCAGCACCTGTAAACCCTGGTGAACGACGTGCAATACGTTCGATGTCTACGTCTTTACCGAGAGTTTTACCACGTGCGTGTACTTTGAGAATTTCTACACGACCAGCGTAGTCAGGACGGTCTACTACTACCTGACGGTCGAAGCGACCAGGACGTAATAATGCTGCGTCTAATACGTCGGGACGGTTGGTAGCAGCAATGATAATAATACCTGTGTTACCTTCAAAACCATCCATTTCGGTAAGTAACTGGTTAAGGGTTTGTTCACGTTCGTCGTTACCACCACCTAAACCGGCGCCACGTTGACGACCTACTGCGTCAATTTCATCTATAAATACAATACAAGGTGCATTTGCTTTTGCTTGCTCGAACAAGTCACGCACACGAGAAGCACCTACACCCACAAACATTTCTACAAACTCTGAACCAGAGATAGAGAAGAAAGGTACACCTGCTTCACCCGCAACCGCACGTGCTAACAAGGTTTTACCTGTTCCTGGAGGTCCAACTAACAATACACCTTTAGGAATTTTGGCACCAATAGCAGTAAAGCGGTCAGCATTTTTAAGGAAGTCAACAACTTCGTTTAATTCAAGTTTCGCTTGGTCAATACCCGCAACATCACCAAAAGTTACTTGGGTTTGCGGTTCCATTTGTACCCTAGCACGCGACTTGCCAAAGTTCATCGCTTGACTACCTGGACCATTTTGCGCTCGACGCAGTAAAAAGAATAAGCCTACTAGTAGTAATACTGGGAAGAATAAACTGCTAAGTGCCTTAAACCAGAAACCTTCATCGGTTTGAGGCAAAACGCTAATATCTACGTTTTTCTCGGTAAGCGTATTAATTAATTGTGGGTCGTCTACCAAAGTTACCAATACTTGGTTGCCACTTTGTGACTTGACGATAGCTTGTGTACGGTCAGCACTTAGTCTTACTTGTGCGACGTTGCCTTTTTCTACTTCCTGAATAAACTGGCTATAGCGCCATGTTTCCCTGTTTTGAGGCTGTTTGTCAAAAAACGCTGTTCCCAACGCAATGACTACAATAAACAGCAGTGCGTACAGCCCTGCGCTTCTCCACTTTTTATTATTATTATTATTGTTGTTGCTATTCACCGAAGTGAGTCCTCCTGTACATTTTGTGCTGTCGCCGTGGTGCCTCTCGTTTATTAGAGAACCGCAGAGCGTTCCGAAATCAACTGGGTGTAGTTAAGAATTATGTTAACTTATCTTAAGGTATCGCAAAATGCTCTCATATTCATGTAAAAGCAAAAAAAATTCTATAACCCTCAGTCAATTTCGTTACATTAAGCTTGGCGCCGTTTTGGACACTAAACCCTTGAAGATACATTCTAGCGAGCCAACCCTTGTAGGCGCCTGAGTATGTATAGACGGATTACACTACAAAACCACAATTTTGTAAAAATATAATCTTGTAGAAATATAATCTTGTGGAACGGGCATCCCTGCCCGTCCCACAAGACTAAACTTAAGGCAAAACCGAGATATCAACGTTGTTAGTAGTCAAAGTATTAATCAACTCTGGGTCATCAACTAGGTAAACAAGCTTCCTCTCAGCATCCTTTTTACTCTTTACCATAACCTTGCTTCGGTCGGCACTTAACGACACACGTTCAACGGCGCCACGTTTCACTTCTCTGATAAACTTCGTATATGACCATTGTTCGAGTCGTCTATCTTTCTCATCTGTTTTTTTAGAGATAGCAGTAATATCCACTCCATCTCGAACAAGCGTACTGATTAGACTTGGATATTGAGGTAGATAAACAAGTTTTTTCTTCACATCATTCTTAAACGTTACAAGCGCTACAGGACGGTCTTGATATACATTTAGTTGTTTAATATTGCCATTTGAAGCTTCCTGAATCAAATGGCTCAATTTTAATTGTACAAATTTTTTATCTTGCACATGAATGGTTTCTGGTAGAACAGTAATATCAACCTTATTTTTAATTAATGTCTCAATCAGCTTTGGATTTTTAACTAAATAAACTAATTGACTGTTTAAACCATTTTTGGAAATTGCACTTAATTCGGAAACATCTTGATTGATAGTAACACTAGCTACATTATTTTTATCGATTTCTTGAATTAGCTTACTATAGCTCCACGGTTGATTTTCTGGAGTTTCTTCCCTTGTATCACCTTGTGTTAAATTTTCTGTATATGATATAGAAACAATATCAGTATTTTTATTCACTGGTACAACGGTGATGTCAACTTTATTTACAAGATAGTTAATTAACTCAGGATTATTAATTAAATGAACCAATTTTAAATTTGGGTCGTTTTTATAAAAAACAAATGCAGTGTAACCATCTGAAGTAAGCATTGCTTGCTTAACGTTACCGTTTTCAACTTCTCGCAGCAATTGACTATATGACCATGTTGACAAATTTTCATACATTGGTTGAAGTAGTCCAGGTACAACATTAATATCTACATCTTTATTGATAAGAATTTTAATCAATTCTGGGTCATTAACTAAATTTACTCGTTTTTGTTTAGCATCATTTTTACTAGTAACTATTGCTGTAGTCCCATCTCTATAAAAACTGACTTTCTCAATATTACCCTTTTCAACTTCTTGAATAAACTTACTGTAACGCCATTGTTCTAATAGCAGTATTTTATTTAGTTCTTTAGGTATAGTTTCTGCAACACTTTTAAAGCTTGTTTTGACTTCAAATGCCAAATACCCAAAAGTAATTATTATCAAGAGAAATATTTTTGGAAATGTAATCATAATATTAATCCTTTTGAAACAATACTTGTAACTTTATTAAACTTGGATGTTGGGCGCGATATGTTAATGTACCTGTATCTGTAACAACGGTATGAATAGGTATCAGTTCTACTATACAATTACTGTAAGCAAGTGTTTCAAAGCTTTTAACTAACTTTATATTCCAAGGGCCTTCGCGCACTACCTGATTTTGCTCAATTAAGCTAGTTCTTATATACTCGCGCGCGATTCCTGGTAAAACACTCGCATTAGTAGGAGGAGTCCACCAACAGTTATCTTTCCATCCCCAGAGATTACCTGTTGTTGTTTCTAACCAGTTTCCTTCTTTGTCTATAAATATAGCTTCTTGAGAATTATGGTTTTGAGCAGCATTTGCTTTTGCTAATATTGGCGCCAGATAATTTCCGGTTTTATGACTAGGTAGCGAACGGTAATAATCTTGAACAATACTCGCTGTAATTCCATGTTTTTGCTTTTGCTGTAAATCAGACGCCAGCATTCTTCCTGTTATCCATTCTGTTCCATCAGGAAACACCGTTATTCGCAATACAGGAAAATGCTGTTTCATTAATTCGGCGCCTGAGCGTATAGAGTCCCAGTTTGGTTGCTGCCAATTAAAATAATTTAAAGAGGATTGAATACGTTTGAGATGTGCTTGCCATTGCGTTAAAGGATTATCCAGAGATTTGTACACCCGCAATGTTGAAAAAATGGTGGCGCCGTACAATAAACCTGGATTATTAATGTCTAACTCAATAGTTTGTGAATTGATGAGTTTATTGTTGTACCAAAAAATAGATTTAACCTCAACAGCAATAAAGAAGTTAAATAATAACTCTTCTGGGATGGACATCCTTGCCCGTCCCATTATATTAATCGTTTTGAGGAAATTTGATTTGCTTGCCTTGGGGGGTGCTGACGACTTGACCTCCTAATGCTTCGATGGCACGGATTGCGCGTTTTTCGGTTTCTTTGTCGATTTGATTTTGTAGTACCATTCCCCAAGCTGAGATTTGTGCGCGTTTACTGTTAGGGTTGCGTGCTAAGAAGTTTGCTGTGCCTTGAGATATGCTGGCAGATAATTTGCTGTCTTTATCTGTATGTTTGCTTGCCCAGTCTGCTGCTGACTGAAATGATTTTCTGGCAGCTTGGGAGTTTCCTAGGAATAATAGTTCATCTACTCCTTTGTATCGCCATATATAGTATGAGTCAGCAGGCGCCCAAGGAGTAAGTTTTTTTAAACCTTGTTCTGTCATTTTGACTGAACGTTCGGGCATTGCGGCATATATGGATGTACTTGTGGAGAGTGCTAAATATGCCAACCGAAAACGTGGGTCGTGTTTGAGGATAATTTCAAAGTATTCAGGACTTAAAGCATAACCTGTTTTTGCGCGAACTTCATCGTCACCAAAGTATTGTAGAAAGCTGAGATACACCCAGTTGGCAAGTAAGTTATCGTAGCCAAAT
Source organism: Calothrix sp. PCC 7103 (assembly GCF_000331305.1). GTDB lineage: Bacteria > Cyanobacteriota > Cyanobacteriia > Cyanobacteriales > Nostocaceae > Dulcicalothrix. Next base: position 7,140,716 of record NZ_KB217478.1, read on the forward strand.
GAGGGAATTTTTTCCAGCAGGTTTAAACGTGCTTTTTCAGCTAGTACGTCACGTTCTAATGCTTCAGAAGATAACCCCTGCTTTGTCGCAAGCATTTTATTCATGCGTGGGTATTGAAGTGATGTTACTCCAATGACACATAATAAAGTTGCAAGTGATGTTCCTACGAATTCACGAGACAGTGCAAACATTTTGTTGGCAATAGCTACTAAATACAGTGATTACATACTTAGTGTTCCCAGAATTTCTCAAAAATTAACAAATCATCTAACATATAATTCTGTTCGTAATATTTGCTCATTCGCTGGTAAGATTACGTAGGCAAATTTCAGATGTGTGACATATAGTAACTAACTATGAATTTTGTAATACGAATCGTAATAGCTTCAACTGTAATATTAATTAATCAAATAAATGTATCAATAAGTCTAGCTACAACACCAAGGCAAGCATATAATCCAATAGCTCTGCCAATTGGTAGGGAAATTAAGGATAAATTAACAAAGTCTGATTTTCCCACTGGGGAAGGTGGTTTTGCACGCGATTATATCATCAATTTACGTGCGGGCGACCAAATTGTTATCGACTTGAAATCTGATAGCTTTGATACTATTGTCACCTTAATCGGCGCCAAAGGTGTAATTATAGGCGAAAACGACGATGCAGCAGAGGGTACAACTAACTCTATGTTGTTCGAGCGTATAACCAAAGCTGGAAATTATACTATTCGTGTACGTAGTTTTGGAAGTGAAGCTAGCGAGGGCGCCTTCACGTTGAAAATAACACGATTGCGCCCAGAATAAGGGGCAACGGATACAACGGATGTAACGGATGAGTTGTTGGTATAAAACTTTATTTAGTTATTTAAAATTATTTATCCGTTACATCCGTTCATCATCTGTTGCCTAAAATCTATAACTCATGACTTGAATTGTAGTTGCTTCTGGCAAGCTGCGGGCGCCGATTGAAATTGTGTCGCTGTTGCTACGTCTTACGGGTGTACCCTGCATGACAGTAAGAAATTCATCGAGTGGTGAAATGTCGCATAATTTAGGGTCAGCAGCTTGGGTACGGAAGTGGGTGGGAACTACTAGTTTTGGGTTTAATGCCTGAATTGCTTGTTTGGCTTCGGCTGCATTGTACGCTTTTTGACCACCACCTACGGGTACGAATAATATATCTGGGCGCCCAAACAGAACTTTTTGCTCGAATGACAAAGGTGCTGCTGGGGCGCCTAAATGGGTAATTTTAATACCTGCTTGGCTCCAACTCCAAGCAGCATTAATTCCAAATTGTTTCCCACCTTTACGGTCATGGTCAATTCCAACTCCTTGAAATTTTATACCCTTAAAGTCGTAAACACCTGGTTCGTAAATCAACTTAGGATTACCGGGTAAACCCTCAACTGCACCTTCATCAAAAAGTTGACTGCTAATCATAACCAAATCAGCTGCTACTTTAGGAGCGCGATACCCAGCAGTACAGCCAAGCGTCCGAAACGGATTGACTAAAATTCTGAGACCACCACCAGTAAACAAAAAGCAAGTGTGACCCAACCACTGTACCGATAACCCACCAGCTTGTGCCAAAGACTTAGTCGAGTTAGCCAAAGTCGCAATTAATCCTGTAGCTAGCCCAGCGCCAGCATAGCCTATCAACTCTCTTCGTTTCATTAATTTTTTCTCGCCTGTAATTGTTCCAGAAAATTACGTAGCAACTGCTTACCAGAAGTAGTAAGAACACTCTCTGGATGAAATTGGACGCCTTCAATATGTGGATAGTTCCGATGACGCACGCCCATTATCGTGCCATCATCAATCCAAGCTGTAATTTCTAACACTTCTGGGCAGCTATCACGGTCAATAATTAAACTATGATAGCGAGTCGCAGTCATTGGATTTTCGATACCTTTGAAAACACCAACCCCAGTATGCGACACTTGAGAAGTTTTGCCGTGCATTAGTTCTTTGGCGGAAGTAATTTTGCCGCCAAATACTTGACCGATACTTTGATGCCCTAAGCACACGCCTAAAATGGGCATCGTTTCCCCAAGTTGCTCAATTACTAACTGTGAAATACCTGCATTTTCTGGACGCCCAGGACCTGGAGATATGACAATTCCATCAGGAGAGATAGCACGCAGTTCTTCGATTGATATTTTATCATTGCGAAAAACTTGGATATCTGCTGCAACAGGAAAATCTGCTGCAAGCTCTCCTAAATATTGAACTAAGTTATATGTAAAACTATCGTAATTATCGATGACTATAAGCACCGTGACAATAGCTCCTGTATTTTATCAATCAAAGCATTCTCTTATGATTCTTGCAGGATTTTAAAGTCATCTCAATACGATAATCAAATTTAATTATTCTCTTAGCCTGAATTTGTGTAATATATATGTACTGACTTAACTCTAATTACAGTTGTGTCAGTATAAGCTTGACCAATGGAGGTAGTAAAAGTGTCATTGCAACGAGTACTGCGACTAAAGCTGAAATTAGTACAGCAGCAGCAGCACAATCTTTTGCTATTTTAGCTAGTTCGTGATACGTTTGTTTTACTGTTAAGTCAACTAGTGATTCGATGGCTGTGTTTACTAGCTCTAAAGCTAAAACTAAACCGCTAGTTATGGCAATGACAGCGATTTCCACACCTTGTAAATGTAATATAAGTGAGAGTCCAATAGCTAACGTACCAACACAAACATGGATGCGAAAATTACGCTGTGTTATAAACGCGTAACTGACACCAGCCCAAGCATACTTAAAGCTGACAAATAAATTTGAAGCAACCTTCCAAGATAGTTGCCGTTCTTCAGAGACAACAGGGTTTATGGGGTTAGGTTTAGTTAATGGTGTTAATTTCTGCGACATAGACATATAAATAGGTAATTAAGATAGCAAAATTGGTTTTAATCTAATATACGCTCTTGATGACAGCAGCTAAGTAAAGTATGGCACTAGTACAGGTCGCTTTCATCGATATTTTGGGCGAATTATACAAAAACTTTAGACATAGCTGACAAGTTAATCAAAAATTTATCTCAAATTAACATAAATTTTATAACACTTACTTCAAGAAGCGCTCTGCCGCAGTTTGCCAAGCTGTACCTAGCACCACCATTACTGATGCAAGCAAATCTTAACACTAATTTATATCAATAGAAATACCTATCTTATTTAGCATTGCCACCTGCTGTTTTAACATTCTTTCCAGTGATTCGTCATCCGGATGGTCCCATCCTAATAAATGTAGCAATCCATGTGCGCTTAACCACGCAAGTTCAGTTAATAGCGTATGACCTTGTTGTTGCGCTTGTAAGAATGCTGTTTCGACGGAAATAATGATATCGCCCAAGTATAAAGGTGAATCATCCTGCTCCAATTCAGGAGAGTCAACCTCCAGTGCTGCAAAAGCTAGTACATCTGTTGGTTTATCTTGGTGACGATATTGAGAGTTTAAAGAGTGAATTTCCGCATCGTTTGTCAAACGCAACGCTATCTCATAACCTGAATGTTCTTTTAGCGCCTCAAATTGGTTGAATTCTAACCAAGTAGTAAACCAATTTTCCCAAGTTTCTAAGGCAACTTGAGCATCGTTATAGATAACGCGCGTTTCTTCGCTGTCGCGAAGGTCATCAAAACAATTTTGTACACACAGTTCAACCAGCACGGTTTATTTATCAACCCCACATCACAAACATTTTTAAAGACACAAAAGCTTTTACTAACGGGTTAGGTAAGCTAGCCCAACCAATACAGCCAATAACCCCACGGTTGTTAAAGCAAAATGCTTGAGAGATGTAAGACGCTTTTGCACCATGTTTCGCATGGCGAGCTTGACATAACTGGGTTTTGGTTCGGTAGAAGAATTACTCATAATGATTTGCTCACAAATCCTCACTATTAATGTAACAGTTTGTTGATAATATGGCGTGCCAGTTTGCCAATGTAGAGACTGTACATGTACAGTCTCCACAACAGGTTACGTTTCGACCAATTGATTTTCTTGTCTGAGGTAGGACTGAATAAACGGGTCGAGTTCACCGTTCATGACATCGTTGATGGCTGTAGTTTCCAAGTTGGTTCGTAAATCTTTGACCAGTTGGTAAGGGTGAAATACGTAGTTACGAATTTGGTTGCCCCAAGATGCATCTGCAATATCACCACGAATTTCGGCAATTTCTTTGGCACGCTGTTGTTGGGCTATAACTAATAGTTTGGCTTTTAAGCGTGCGAGGGCTTTATCTTTATTTTGTAGCTGGCTACGTTCTTCGGTACAGCGTACAGCTATACCAGTAGGGAGGTGAACGATACGCACGGCAGTTTCTACTTTGTTGACGTTTTGTCCACCTTTGCCACCTGACCTAGATGTGGTGATTTCCAGGTCTTTTTCTGGTATGTCTAGCTGGACACTACTATCAATTTGTGGCATCACCTCAACACCAGCAAAGCTTGTTTGTCGTTTGCCATTGGCATTAAAGGGTGATATTCGCACTAAGCGGTGCGTTCCCATTTCTGAACGTAAGTAACCGTAGGCATAACGCCCAGTAATTTCGATTGTCGCAGATTTTATTCCTGCTTCATCGCCTTCGGACTCTTCAACCAGGTTCACTTTGTAACCGTGGTCTTCACCCCAGCGAGTGTACATTCTTAGTAACATCTCCGCCCAATCTTGAGCGTCTGTACCACCTGCACCTGCGTTAATTGATATTACGGCGCCTTCTTTATCGTAAGTACCAGAAAGTAACTGTTCTAATTCCCAATTATCGAGTTCACGGTTGAGCTTGTTGACAGTAGTTTCTGCTTCTTTGAGTAGCCCTTCGTCAGATTCTAACTCCAACAGTTCGACTACAGCTTTTGTGTCTTCTAAATTACTTCGCCACTGTTGGTATTGCAACAGGTGTACTTTAACTTCATCAAGTTCTTGCATTGTTTGCTGCGCTTTGGCTTGGTCATTCCAAAACTCAGGTTGCGCTGAGACTTGTTCTAAATCTTGAATTTTAGCTGTAAGTGCGGGTAGGTCAAAGATAGTCCTGGGTTTTACCCAGGCGGCGAGACAACATTTCAATTTCGCGTTTGAGTTCTAATACGTCCATAGGACTTGTTGAATTGGATTGTATTTACGATTATTACACGCCCCGTAGAGACCGTACATGAACGGTCTCTACATTACAATTATGGGTCTTTATCAAAAATTTATGGTAATTTCACGGTTTGCTGATGTATTTTGTCGCGTTATTGTCGCTGATATATGAAAAGGATACATGTACAGAAATAATCATACGTAATGAAAAATACTTTTAAATATAGCATTATTGGACTATTTTCTTGTCTATTTTCTGCTGTACCAGTAGTAGCAAATACAACAACTAATTCAGTAATTCCTCGATTTAGTGGCAGTTTCACTAGTACAGGTGCCGGATATCAAGAGCCTTATTTTGGTATTGAGGGGTTTATTCCATTTCAAAACGCTACGAATGATAACTTAACTTTTTTAGAAGGGCGCCTGTTAGTATCCACCGATGCAACAATGGGAGGTAATTTAGTACTAGGGCATAGGTTTAGTGCTTCAAATGATGCAGTATGGGGTGGTTATGTTGCTTATGATATTCGCGATACAGGTAATAAAGTATTTAACCAAATAGGTTTAGGGATAGAACGATTAGGAAAAAACTGGGATTTACGCGCAAATGGTTATATTCCCGTAGGTAATAACAAACAAGTTATTTCTGAGTCTTTTCGTGGTTTGGGATTTACTGGCAATAGTTTTTTACTAGATGTTAACAGGCAGTTTGAAGTTGCTTTAGCAGGGTTTGATGTTGAAGCAGGAGTGCCAGTCGCGCGTTTTGGTACAGGAGACTTACGCGTGTATGGAGGAATGTACTATTACACAGGGGAAAGTGTAGGGAGTGCATTAGGAGTACGAGGTAGGTTAGTAGCAAACCCCACTAATAATGTTAGTTTGGGTTTGATGTTACAGCATGACTCTATTTTTGATACTCGATTGGTATTTAATGCCAGTCTTGATTTTACTGGTAGTTCACGTCATGTTCTCAAAGATGATGTTAGAACGCGGTTAGCTGAATCTGTGCAGCGAATTCCAACTATAGGAGTTATTGGTAAAACTGAAAATACTCAAGAACCTGCAAGTAATGCTCAAACTGGTAAACCTTTAGAATTTCGTTACGTTACTCCAGGTACAGCAGCAGGTGACGGAACAATTGAAAATCCAACGGGTAATATTCAAACTGCTTTGAGTGTCGCGAAACCTGAAGATATTGTTTATGTAGAATTTAGCAACTCTGCTTCTCTTGGATTCAGTATTCCTGATGGTGTTCAGGTACTATCCAACGCACTTCCACGCTTTGTAGAAACACGTGAACTTGGAAAAGTACAAATACCCAATTCAGGAACTGGGCAACTACCTGTTGTTAACGGCACTGTAACGATGGGCAATAATACTACACTTGAAGGGTTTGCCATTACTAACGCGACAGGTAACGCTATTCAAGCTTCGGGTGTTAATAATCTTACTATTACTAATAACCAAATTACTAACCCCGAAGGACAAGGTATTAGTCTCAACGGTGTAGGTGGACGTAATATTATTAGCAATAACACAATTCAAAACACAGGTAGTCAAAGTATTTTCTTGCAAGGGTTTGGAAATAATCAGCAGTCATTTAACGTTGAGAATAACATCATTAATAACAGTCGCTCACAAGGTATTTTTGCTCAAGCTTCTGATAGCTCTGAACAGCAGGTGAATCTTAAAGATAACTTAATTACAAACAGTATTGGTACAGGCGTTTTTGTCCAAGCTAATAACAATGCTCGTCAAACTGTGAATATTACAGAAGTAGAAACACGTGGAACAATAAAAGATAGTGTTGGTGATGGTGGTCAAGGTATATTTGTAACAGCAAACGGCAACTCACAGCAAACTATAAAGATAGAAAACAGCACAGCTAGCAATAATGCTGCCCAAGGTATATTTGTATCAGCAAATACTGGCGCCAAGCAAACCTTCACTATAGATAACTCAACGGCAACCCGTAACGCTGGACAAGGTGTGTTTGTCCAAGCAAACGGTAGCTCACAGCAAGAATTTACCATCAATCAAATAACTGCTAGTAATACAGCTAAAGATAGCAACGGTGATGGTGGTCAAGGTATATTTATTGCAGCAAACGGTGGACAGCAAAAGTTTACTTTAAATAGCCCAGTAGCTACAGATAACTTATCGCAAGGTTTGTTTATTTCTGCGAATGATGGCGCCAAACAAAATGTCACAGTCAATCAACCAACTGTTAATAATAATAGCGGACAAGGAATATTTGTCCAAGCTAATAGCTCAAACCAAGAGTTAGAAATCAAACAAGCTGTAGTTAATAATACTACTAGAGACAGTAATGGAGATGGTGGACAAGGTATATTCATTGCAGCAAATGGTGGTGCCCAACAAAGCTTAAAGTTAGATAGCCCAACTGTCACTAATAGTGCTGGACAAGGTATATTTCTTGGCGTCAGTGGTAAATTAGACAATCCGCAAACTCAGCAAACAGCTACACTGATTAATCCAAATATTAACGGGAGTCGTGGTCAAGGAGTATTTGTTCAGTTAAACGACAACGCTAAACAAGAATTTACACTCACCAACGGTAAAATTAACGACACAAAACTAGATAACAACGGTGAAGGAGGTCAAGGAATATTTGTCCAAGCCAATGGTACACAACAAAATGTTAATATTAACAATACGCAAATTAGTAATAGCGCTGGACAAGGAATATTTGTGCAAACTAACGGCGCCGCTACTGCAAAAGTTAGTATAAATAGTAATACAATTACGAATAGCGGTAGTAATGATATTTTCTTGCAAGCTAACGGAAGCTCTCAAATGACCGCACTTACTGAATTAAATAACTTAGAAAACCAAGTAATAAATTCACTGAGTGCTGCGAATAACAGCGATAAACCAATGTGTTTAGCATTGAGGAATAATAAAAATACTACAGGTTTTTTGCTTCAACGTAATAGTGGTGACTTTTTGGTTGTTGACCGCGATAATATAGGCGCCGCAACTTTTCTACCAGGTAAAGATAGCTTTACAAACGTAACAAACTGCCCGTAATTATTACCCTCTCTGAATTGTCATACTTTGTCCATAATTGTCATGCTGAACGTAGTGAAGCATCTCTATTTCTCTGTGGTAATATAATTATTTTTTTACCTCGGGTCGTTAGTCTGATTAAATTTATACCTAGCTTGATAATAATGCTCTATAGAATCACTATGCTGCTGATTCCAAATTTCTGTATAGGCGCCTGCTATAACTGATGGTTGCTCTACAATTAATTCCAGTAATTCCACTAGGGGTTGATTTAAATCGTTTATCCAAAACTTCTGAGAAATTTGTTTCCAAGATGCGGCAACACTTATTGCAGCAGTTCCCGCAAATGGTTCTACTAACCTTTCTACTTTTGTAGGTATAAATTTTAAAATATCAGGCGCCAAGTTTCTTTTACTACCCTGGTATTGGACTGGGTGTGGAATCGCCATATAGTGCAGAACAAATGAACTTAATTCAGATTATCACAGCAAACTCAGGCGCCGAAAGCTAAATATTTAATTTATTTTTTGCAGCATGGTCTGTGAAGTTGTCGCGTTGTCACTGCACAGGCGAGACGTCTGTGCTACAAGTGTATAACTATTCTAATTTCTCAACTTCCGCAAGATTTTGATATAACCGCGCAAAAATTGAGTATGCTTCACAAACCCAAATTTCCTAAAGTGTAAATAACACACAAACAGGGAATAACACATATGTCTCTCAACACCTACTACACACTTGGACGTTCTGGACTGCGCGTAAGTCCCCTAGCATTAGGCGCCATGACTTTTGGTACCGAGTGGGGATGGGGCGCCGATGAAGATAGCGCACGTCAGTTGTTTAATAAATATATAGATGCTGGTGGGAATTGTGTTGATACGGCTGATTTGTACACCAATGGTACCAGCGAAACTTGGGTTGGCAAATTTATTACTGAGCGTAATCTCCGTGATAAGGTCGTAATTGCCACCAAATTTACTTACAATGCCCAACCAGGAAACCCTAACGCAGGTGGTAACGGACGTAAAAATATTTTGCGTGCGGTAGAAGGTTCATTGAAAAGGCTCAATACTGACTATATAGATTTATATATTCTTCACACATGGGACACAATTACACCTGCTGAAGAAGTAATGCGAACACTTGATGATTTAGTTAGCGCTGGTAAAGTACGACATATTGGATTGAGCGATACTCCTGCTTGGTATGCGGCACGCGCGCAAACTATAGCTGAGTACCGTAATTATGAACCAATTTCTGCACTCCAACTCGAATATTCCTTAGTTGAACGTAATATCGAGCGCGAACTTATCCCTCTTGGTCAACAGTTAGGAATGGGAACAATGGTATGGAGTCCTTTGGCTAGTGGTTTACTTAGTGGTAAATATAAGCCAAGCGAATCTGGATTTACTGGAGAAGGGCGCCTTGATACTACACGCGGTATAAGTAACCCAGCGTTTCAAAAAATTAGCGAACGCAACTGGAAAATTGTCACAGAACTCGAAACTGTATCTAAAGAACTTGGACGCAGTATGGCACAAGTAGCTGTAAACTGGACTGCTAACCGTCCTGGTGTTGCTACGGTTATAGTCGGCGCCTCAAAGTTATCCCAATTAGAAGACAATATCCAAGCACTAGATTTTGAAATTCCCACAGAATTAGCAAATCGCTTAGAAGCTGTTAGTCGTCCAGAACCACAGTTTCCTTACAGTTTCTTTGGCGCCGAAATTCAAGGAATGATTCACGGTGGTGTAAAAGTTGGCGATAAACCTGCGGGATATCAGCCTAATGTACTAATTCAATCTGCTGGTGCAGGTGTCTCGTAATTAAATGTAGAGACGCGTTCATGCAGTGTCCCGCAGGGAATATATCGCGTCTCTACAACAAATAAATCCCATAATTTAAAAACATGAATAAATCACGACGAACAGTTATGTTTGGCGCCATCGCTGGACTATCAGGAATTTTAATCCTTAGCAAAACCCAAGCCAAGCAAGTAGATAATGCAAAAATTGTAATAGATTGACAAATTATATCTTGTATCAATATTAGAAGTTTGGAATTATATAAATAAATCCATATTACCATTTAAAACATCTCTAATTGCATTAGTCTTTATTTTTGTACCCCAATCTTTAACTACCTCTTTGGGGTAAAAAATGTATTCTCGAACAGTTTTAAGGTTCGGCGCCACATCTGTTGGTATAATCTCATTTAACATCAAACCTTTGAAGTGCATAATCATATTTAACTTACTTTTAAGAATTCTCAAAGCATTCTCTTGGTTGATTTTTGATTTAGAGGCGCCGTTGCAGAATGTTTCTAGCTTAGTTGGCTTGTGAATAACCTGTACACATGTATCAAACTTATCATACTTGCTCTTCACATGGCGCCATACATCCTATTACCTGTTACTTTTAAAGTCACATAACTCAACCTATCGCTATAGTCATCATCTTGGCTTACTTCAAGCATCCATTGTTGCGGTTGTGTTGTTTCAAGTGCAAAATTTATTATGAAAACTGAGGATTTTGTCGTGTATAATACAATGGTAATGTTTGGATAAAATTTGGTGTTAGAGTAAAAATTTTTTACTAAATGTTACATAAGATTACATTATTGAATAGTATGCCTTTATAGTGTATAATTTTACCGCCCTTAATTTTTGTGATAAATTACTGAAATTTTGAGTTGTGGGCAGAGTTTTTTGAAAAAGACATAAATTTTTCCCACATTGTAAAATCGTTGCTCCATTTTGGGTACAACAAGAATAAGCAGAGTTGAATGATGCTTGTGGGACTTATAATAAAACGCTAGAAGATTGAAATGGTAAGCGATTGAGGCGAATTGCACTTCAAATTATTCATCCACAACCCTCAAACTAAAATTTGTTTAGAACAGAATATCCCGGAAAAGATAACCGTATAAATACTGACCGTGGGTTTGACCCCTCCAGCAAGTTCAGTAGAACAACGAATGGTGTCTAAAAGCGTCAGTAAGGAAAATAATTACAGCTTAGATGAAAAATTACGCGGCTTCGGTAAATCAGTATCGGGGTTAATTAAAAGGATATATTATATGGTCGCCAATCAGTCGTATATGCGGTACGGCAATTGTGAAAGCGGAAATCGCTCTACAATGCCTTCTGATAGCATGGAGCTATTGCTCACTTATCATCAAAATCCCTCTATAAAACTTCGTAATGAATTAGTCCAGCTACACACTGGTTTGGTTCGTAAAATGGCGCATAAGTTTAGCCATCAATGTAACGAACCTTATGAGGATTTGGAACAAATTGGTTATTTTGGTTTAATTCGTGCAATTGAACGCTTTGACCCTAGTCAAGGTTATGCTTTTAGCTCGTTCGCTGTACCTTACATTCGCGGTGAAATGCTGCACTTCTTACGTGACCGCAGCACTTTACTAAAAATTCCTCGTCGTTGGCAGGAATTATATAACGAAGGACAGAAAGTTCGCAAAGATTTGGCGGAGTCTTTAGGGCGCCCACCCAAAGACTCAGAAATTGCTGACCTACTTGATGTACCGTTACACGAATGGCAAGAAACAAAACTCGCTGCCCAAAATCGGATGCCATTGAGTTTAGATGCTACAGTTGTTCACTATGTAGACTGCCAAATAACCTTGGGTGAAGCACTACCTTGTCCACGTTCAACTTCTGTACAGCAAGAAGAAGAAGAACGTCAGCAGTTACAAGGCGCCATTACACAGCTTGAAGATAAACCTCGGATGGCAGTAGAACTAGTGTTTTTAAAAGAGCTTTCGCGTAAAGATGCAGCTAAGAAAATTGGCACAAGTCCAATGACTGTAACGCGATATCTGCAAAAAGGCATTCAAGATTTGATGTATATGATGCAATCTCAGCCAATTGCTGCTAATTCCTGATTTAGTACCAGAGCGTAAGTAGGCTTCTTATATGTCGATATATATTGTACTAGTTAACTAACTGCCCAAATTTTAACGTTATTTGTAGCTCAAGCGTCTAACAAAAGAAATTGTTGCCCAGATTTAGTCATTGATTTTAATTATTACGACTTTTTCGTTCTTTTTTTAAAGAACATAATGCATTGTTAACAGAAACAAGCGCAAATTGTGCTGCGTCAAAGTCAGAGTCTGTTTTGAGCAACTCACTTACTGTTTCTAAGTCGTATATAACCTGTTCTAGTTCCAACACAGATAAAAAATTTGCTTTGTCTTGAAAGTGTAGAGCAATAATACCCAAATTTAAAGCCGTAGTGATGCGAGTATTGGTGTCTTCTTTTTCAAGCATCTGCATCAAAATATTCATACTATGAGTGGTATGCGAGCCGATTTTGATTAATGCTTTAGCTGCATTGATTTGAACATACAAGTCTTCGTCTTGCAAAGCATCTACTAAATATGGCGCCGCTGAATTCGCTAATGTACCAAACATACCCAAACCATCAGCAACAGCAGCACGTACTCGCGTATCTGTATCTGTTAATGCTGCAATTAATAGTGGTATAGCAAAACTAGCTTCAGCGATATTAGGTAAAGCTAAAGCCGCTTTTGCACGTACTCCTGGATAGTTATCGTGTAAGGCAGCAGCTATATGTACAGTAGCTTTAAGATGGCGAATATGACTTAAAGCTTCTACAGCTTTCGCACGTACCCATTCATCAGAATCTTCCAAACTCATAATTAGTGGTTCAACAGCAGTTATCGCTTGAGAACGAAAACAACCAAGTGCAAACGCAGCAGTTGCGCGCACTTGTGAGTCGGTATCTTGTAAAGCAGTAATTAGTGCTGGAATCGCTTTGCAGTCACCAATTTTGCAAAGTGACTCAATAGCGTTGATACGAACCGTCACGTTGTCATGTTTTAATAAAGTAATTAACTCAGAAACGGTCTGTTTATCTTGTCCCATTGGCGGTAATGTTGTCTTAACAGCATCCGAACAACCCCATGATTTAAGTTGCCATTTTTTAATAACCATAAGCGATTGCTTCACAAGATTTTTCATTACTATGAAACGCTAGAAAGAAGCTGCAATTGTCATGGTTCTGCATCCTGGATTTTTTCTAGGTAACAAAGAGATTACATTTTATTTGCCACTAGTAATCTTTGTATCTTTCGTATCAATTTCGGAACAGCGTTTTGCTTGGAAACTACTAAGTATAATTATCCTTAGCTAGAGTTTAATTAAAAATCGAATCGCAAGGTTTACAGAACTCAATTCAGGTGTTTTGTACTAATACACTCTCAAAATCTGAATTACGGAAAATTCTCAAACTTTTATTTATTTTTTTTCATCATATAAAAATTTGGGCGCCAAATTGTAGAGGCGCGCAAACCGGAGGTTTCCCCGAAGGAATATATCGCGTCTTGATTTATGGTTTACACGTCTCTACATTTGTGGAAATTCGCGTGCTGTAATATTCGGTCTTAGCATATACTCCAATAATGCTGTCGCCTACTTCAAAAAATGTGCCATTTTTTTCATCCTCACTAAACTGTAAATTTGGATATTTTGCAGCAAGCTCAATAGCTGAAAGGGCTTTGCCATCAATTTGGTCGGGTAAAATTCCTGTGGAACCGATGTAAAAAATAAGCGGTGAAATATTTTCGCGGTAAACCCTATCTATATGATGGCTCAACTTGGTATTTGCCGCTGTAAAAGCTGCTACCATTTCTTCTTGATTTACCGAAATACCATTTCGCTTGGCTTCTAATATACTATAGTCGGCGCCTGCACCAACTTTATTAAGAATTGCACTAACGATACCGTTATTCTCAAAGCCAAGAAAGTCATCAAAAATAGGCGCCATTAAATCATCTACTGCTGTAATTTTCATACGCGCGGATGGTGACTTACGTCGGAAGCAAATGTTTTCTTCCCACGTCATTTCAAATATTGCCTTTTGGAACGCTTCACCCGTTTGACTATTGTAGACACGATACATTCTGTCAAGGAATCTATTCGCGCTCATTAATTTACCAAAGTTGAGAATATCTCGACTACCGATATCAATTTTATAGCTTACACGTGTATCAATTACACCAGTGACTAGCGCTGTGTTGATATCAGTATACTCATTTGTCGTTGGAAAATTAAGATACACATTTTTCGATAAATAATGTTTTCGCAATTCATCTAATTGGTCAGGGATATATACATCTGATTTCTGCTTGAGATGTGCCCTGATAATACTTAATAGCACTTTCATCTGAGCAAGTTCATAAAATAACCCATCTACATTATTGAAATGTGCATCAAATGCTACCAAGGGTAAATTATCGAGTAAAATTTCATACTCAGAGCGAAAATCATATTTTTCTGCTAGAATTACACCTTTAGCTTTAAGTAAATCAAAAGTTTTCTTGGCACTTATTTTGACTCGTAACGACCTGATATTAACTTCACCATCACTGACAACCGTATAATTATTAAACGTGTAAAGGTCATTTGCTAATAAACCCGCTATTTCAATAATTGGTGTTTTATCTTCTGCGGTCACCAATTTACAGTAACGTTTTATTAGCATGTTAATAGTGGCAGTATTGCGGTTAAGTTCAAACGTCCCCATATTAATATACTCATCCGCATCAATATATTGGGTTTTCAACCAAGGTTCTATCAAGTCTCCCTTAGTATCACGTACACCTTGTATACGCTTAGTTCCTTGATGTTGGTAATTTTCTTGTAAATGCTTAAAGTTGATAATAATACTGTTGCGATGCTCTTCTAAGATTTTAATCAATTCGAGCAGGGATATTCTGGCGCCTGTTTTAATTTCCATATTTCTAGCTTCCCTGGATATATTTTTATGAACAAATGAACGAATAAACCATCCGTACATCCGTTGCAACGCAGATATTACAAAATGTTTACTCTACACTTATGCGCCCTATATTTATACCAGTCGTAGCGGCGCCGTGAATAAATACATAATACTTTAGTACTAAATAAATGTCAAGGTTGTGGGTGTGAGGTGCCGGAAATATAAGTATATTTCTTTATATAAGTTTAAAAAAGTACTTATGAAATATGAAATAAAAATCACTAAAATTAAGTAAGTTAGACGACAAATCAGGCTTAAGAGTCTATCATGAGGTATTTTATGTATCGCCAGCTTTTTTCGGGTACTGTTTTTGCTGTAATAGTTACTACATCGCTACTCGAAATGGCTCCCAATTTTGCAGTGACTAAGAGTAGTTGTTCGATGCAACATGATGTTAGGCAGTTAAAAGCAAACTTGGATAAGAAGAATAATTTAAATTTTTTGGTTTTAGCAGGTGGTGGCGCCCCAGACCATAATGAAATAGCTTTAGAAAAGAACGTTCTTTATTTTCAACGAACGCTTAGTCTATTGGGATACGACCAAAAAGACGCATCGGTATACTTTGCCAATGGTAATGATGGTGAAGCGACTATTCGCTACATAGATGATGCGGGTAACGAGAAATTTAAAGTGCCAGCTATTCCTGAACTTAAAGGCGCCTCAACTTTAGACAATTTAACTAGCTGGCTACAACAAGCCAGCCAAACTCCTAAGAAAGAAATATTAATGTATTTTACAGGACATGGAATTCCTAACGAACAAGATTTAAATAATAATGCGTTGACGCTTTGGAACCGCCAATCAATGAGCGTTAAAGAATTTTCGACGATGCTCGATAAAATGCCACAAGAAACACCTGTAGCGGTAGTAATGGCGCAATGTTTTTCTGGTTCTTTTGCCAATTTTATTTATACTGGGGGTAATCCACAGCGTCCAGTTGCGCTACAAACACGGTGTGGTTTCTTTGCGACTATTAAAACACGACCTTCGGTAGGATGTACACCACTTGTTAACGAAGCCGATTACAAAGATTATAGTTCAAGCTTCTTTGCTGGGTTAAGCGGTAAAAATCGGATTGGACAGCCTGTAGCTTCAGCCGATTATAACAAAGATAATAAAGTTTCTTATGCTGAGGCTCATGCTTTTGCTAAAGTTGATGAGCAAACAATGGATTTACCTATTTCTACTTCAGAATCTTGGCTGCAATCAAAAGCTAGCTCTGAAGATATAGAAAGAATAATGCAGCAACCGATAAGCGAAATTATTAGAACTGCACGTCCAGAGCAAAAGTATGTAGTTAATTCGATAGTAAAAATGTTTAACTGGAATGCTAGCAAGTCTTATGGTGATAATTACGACCAGTTAAGAGCTTCGGAGTATGATACCGAAGAGGAGCAAGCTTATCTTAAACGCTTGGGTATGGAACTTGTAGATATCAGCATGGAAAATAATATTCGTAAATCTAGTAATCAGCAGCAAATTGCAATTTTGAATAAGCTGCTTAAATGTGAAAGTTCGGCACCGCGTTAGGTAGGGTGCGTGAAAGCTATTTTAATCTATCATTGTAATGCAATATTAAAGTGCTTTCACGCACCTTACGTGTTAAATATTTCTAGTATTTGGCGACAAATTTGTTTGAGTCGTTCTCCTACTTGTTCGGATGGCATGGTGGCGCCTACAAATTTCCAGTTTTCTACCGTAGAAAGGCGCCAAGCTTCACCGCGATGGTCGAAACCAGCGACTTCAACACCCACACAAAAACGCGAATTAGTTTCTGGGTCTAAGTGCAAACGAATTTGAAACAGTAAACTGCGAACACGCCACGACCGACTAATACCGGGAAAATGAAAACCAATATCAATTGAGTCAGGGTCAATTAACTCGCGAGTGTCGGGGTCATTGTGCCAAGGCTTAAGGTCAGATTTTGCATCTGGAAATTCGCGCTTGAATAAATTAACTACCGTGGCTATTTTACTGGTGAATTCAAGACTGGTTGCCATTTCAGCTGCGTTCACGAATTATCCTCCATTCTTAATGCATCAATGATTCCCGAATTTGTGGTTACACTAAACTTGCTTTATTGGTGTTACAGCTTAACAATACTACACAAAGAAATCAACTTAAAAATTAGCACTTTATAATATTTGTGTCCTTAGTTGTATTTTTTGACACTTTTGATACAAAAATTTTTGAGTTCTAGAGGCTTATTGAGCAATTATACTCAATTTGACTTGCAAGTGATAAAAGTTGCCAGTTTTGTAGTATGTAAGTTGTGAGCTAGTAAAATCAAGTATGTTCATAAAACAAGAATTACCAATAAGCACTCGTAAACAAGCCCACTCCGATCTAAAATGACAACTGTTATATGGCTATCAAATCGTATGCAGCTTATGGCGCGTCAACGGAGCATCATTTCTCTAATACTGGTATTTTTGGCAACTTTCTTAATGAGTTGTGGTGGACCCACCGTTGCCACTCCACCTCCTACCTATACGCAAGCGCAACTAGAAAAGATTCAGGGATATTTAACTGATATCAAAGCAGTACGTGAGCGTAAATCAGAACTTGGAGAGTTAATTGACTCTAAACAATGGATTAAGGTGGGTAATTTTATACATGGACCAATGGCGGAAGCGCGTTTGGACATGACATATATTGTTCCTAACTTGCTGCCATCTGAACAGGCGCCTGCGCGTAAAGTTGCACGCGATGTGTTCGACCACTTAGTCAAAGTTGACCAAGCAGCTTCTTCTGGTAATCAGCTTGTTGCTGCCAGCAACTTTGAAGGGGTATATTCGGATATTGACAAATTCCTGAATTTAATGCCGTCTAAGCTTAATTCTGCTGAAGAAGGTTAATCTGGAATAAAGGGGCTAGGGATTAGTCCCTAGTCTCTTACTCTCAAATCATGTACATAGCAATTATTGGATGTGGCGTTGTTGGCGCCGCAATAGCATACGAACTGAGTCAAGTTCCGGGATTAAAAATTACAGTTTTCGATCCATTACCGCCAGCAAAAGCTTCAACAGGGGCGGCATTAGGTGTATTAATGGGCATTATTAGCCACAAGACCAAGGGTAAAGCGTGGCGAATTCGAGAACAGAGTATTGCGACTTACGAAGAGTGGGTTCCCAAGCTAGAGGCTGTTTCTGGGCGTAAAATACCTTTTAATCGTCAGGGAATCTTGATGTTACTAACTCCTGAAGAAATTTCTAAAGGGGAATCACAATGGGAAAATTTAGCAGCAATTCGTGCTAAACAAGGTTGGCAGTTAGAAGTATGGGACACAGCAAAACTCAAGCAAGTATGTCCACATCTAAATACTGAACAAATTATTGGCGCCGTATATTCACCATGTGACCGTCAACTCGACCCAACGACATTGACATTAGCTTTGGTAGATGCAGCGATGTCAAATGGTGTCAGTTTCAAATTTGGTGTAGAAGTTAATGGGTTTAGTCCTCTAAGTATGAACTCAGAAGAAGTGTGTCAATATGTCGAGACAAGCGCAGGTAAAATATTCGTAGACAAACTGATTATATCTGCTGGACTAGGTTCAACTGTTTTAACAGCGCAGTTAAATCAAAAAATCGATATTCGTCCTGTATTAGGGCAAGCTATACATTTTCATGTTGGACACGCGCTTGGCAACCCAGATTTTCAGCCAGCGATTACAGGCGATGATGTCCATATTGTTCCATGTGGCGCCGGCATTGTACCCGCAACAGATTATTGGGTAGGCGCCACTGTAGAGTTTCCCAACACAGAAGGATATAGCTTACCTCCCGACGTTGAATTATTAGAGTCAGTCAAACAGCAAGCTATATCTTTTTGTCCCGAACTTAAAAACGCGACTATTACGCGCACATGGTCAGGTTTACGTCCCCGTCCCGAAGGGCGCCCTGCCCCAATTATTGAAAAACTACCTGGGTATAGTAATATTCTTGTTGCTACAGGACATTATCGTAACGGTGTTTTACTGGCGCCTGCGACTGCGGTAACAATTCGTGAGATGATTATTTAATAAAACTAAAATACAAGCAGCACATAAAAAACCGTGTCAATAGCAGAAAAAAAGATAAAAATCGACTCATTAGAATGGTTTTACCGCGAATCTGAACCCATTGGTCGCAGTGATTTATTACCTGTAATATTACTACATGGGTTAGTATCACAAAGTTACAGTTGGCGAAATATTTTACCAGCATTAGCACAGCAGGGTACCCATGCAATAGCACCAGATTGGATTGGATACGGGTTTTCATCTAAACCAGAAAAACGTGATTTTGCGTATACACCCGATGCATTTATTACTGCATTAGAAAAATTTATCACAGAATTAAAGCTTGAAAGATTTTCTTTAGTCGTTCAGGGTTTTCTAGGTTCAGTTGGCTTACAATACGCTTTACGTCACCCTGAGCAAATCGCTAATATAGCAATTTTGAATGCACCAATTTCTCAAAGTGCCAAAGTACCTTGGAAAATTCAGCAAATGGGTTTACCCTTGGCAGGTGAAATGATGACCCAAGACCCATTGTTAGTTGATAGAACATTAGAAGGTGGCGCCCGTTATCGTATCGATGACCAACATTTAGATATTTATCGTAAACCATATTTAAAAAGTTCATCATCAGGACGCGCGCTTTTAGCAACTATTCGTAACTTGCAATTAGATAAAGCCATGCAAGAAATCGAAACTGGATTTAAAGAATGGAAGCAACCAGTATTAGTACAATGGGGAGCAATAGACCCTTGGTTATCTGTAGATATGGCAGAAACATTTGCTAAAGCTACACCCGATAGAGAGTTAGTAAAACTTAATAACGTCGGTCACTATCCGCAAGAACACTACCACGAAACCATCTTACAAGACTTACTACCATTCATGCGACGCTCAGAAAAATCTTAAAGGATGTGTTTTTCAATGTCATGCTAATTTGAAAATGTCATGCTGAACGCAGTGAAGCATCTAGATTCTACCCTTTGGGAAAACTCCGTTTACGCTACGCTCAGAATGACAATTTAATCTTTTAGAGATTAAGGAAGCGATACCAAAATACCCACTCGCTTCAAATCAAAATTTATGGGTTTATTAGCGCGTCAGGACTACAAAGTTATTAATCTCTGGGAAATTGACGCGCAGGTAGCCTTTAATGGATTGTCTTCTCTGCTACCATTTGTACCAATTCTCAAAAATGGTGGTAACGAAGCAACAATTGAGCAAGCATTACGAGTACTGCGTGCTGATGAGCAATTAGAGCAATTTGAAATGCTCCTAGGTTTTTTTGCTACATTTGTGTTAGATAGTCCATTAGTACAACGTATAATGAGGTTAGATATGGCAGTACTACGAGAATCTCCTTGGTATGAGCAAATTCTTAGAGAAGGTCAGCAAATAGGTCAGCAAATAGGAGAAGAAATAGGTGAGCAACGGGGTATTTTATCAGCAATTGAATTAGGACTGGAGTTAAAATTCGGCGCCGAAGCATTACAATTAATGGAATCTATTTCTCAAATCTCAGATTTAGAGCAACTTAAAGTAATTAAAGACGCAATTAAAGTTGTTGTTATTTTGTTCAAAGCGCAGAAGTTCAACTTGGTATACTGCTTTTAATAATGCGATTGTAACGGCAAATGGTTTTTTTAGCTGTAAAAGATTGCCAATTTCTGGAAGTTGTAGTAATTCATTCCATTGTTCTAACTCTGCTAAAAGTTGCACACGCAAAAATAAAAGATTGAGCGCATCTAAACGGTGTTGGTTAGCAAGGTACTGTAGTTCTTGTTCTGCACAACTGCGGGTGCCTGCTTGTAGTGCCATATAAAAATCCCGCAGTACTCTACCTGTTGGACGGGGAATTTCTCTATTATGTTTGACACAGCGCGCGCTTACTTGGCGCATCCGTTCAAGTGCTTGCCAAATTTGAGAGGAATCTCCGTTAAATTTTATTGCATTACCTTGTGTAAATTCATTAACTGCCTCTTCTATAGGGTCTCGTAAATTTAGTTGTGCGGTTTGTCCCCGATACGTTGAATAAGTTGGGCCGACAAATGCCATTAGTTCTTCGCTTAAACGACGTAACTGTTTTGGTGAAAAAGCAATGCCATACCAATCTACCTGATTGTTTTTTGGGCGCCAGCATGGAAGGATGGTAGGTTGAGCTTCACTTTGGGTCAACAACTCTACCCAAGGTCGAATTTTTGCGCTTTTTCCTTCGGTACGCTTAATCTTGTCTAAATCAAATTTATTACTGGCGCCGAAAAACTGTTCCAGAAAACGAAGAGTCCTAGCATTGCTTTTATTCATCACTGTTTTATCCTACACAACTCCCCAACGACTGCCAAAAATCAACTGTTGCTCGGCAATTACTTGTGGTGATGTATCATAAGTTAACGCTTCCTCGTTTACAGTTATACCGTTATAAGTAAAATTCATAGAACCAGCTAGATAATACCCGTCTCCTAAAATACCTTTAGAATGAAGTTCCTCTGTACTATGCACTTGACAATTAACACCATCAGTTTTGATTAGAAGTGCTTCTATGAAACTACGGTTATGTTTATCTGGACGAGTTGCAACATGTACTATGGTTCCTCGCTGAGTCAGGGTAGTAAGAATTTGAGAAAGTAAAATACGCGAACGACTCCAAGACGGTTCCAGGCACATAAACGAATTACTAGTATTATCTATAACTTGGATATCGGATATCCACGGTGAAACAAGCCATATACATTTACTAGGAGTAAGAAGTTCTGCAACGAATATAGCTTGCAGCAAGTTAGGAACTTGACGAGAACTTAAGCGAGAGTGAATATACCGAGAAGGCATTTTATTTTATATTTATTTTTTTTAATTTATGGGCGTAAAAATTCAATAATTACTAAACGCAAGTAGTCTAAATTTCTAATATAAGCTTTCATTTGACCATACTTATCATTACTATCAAAATAAAACTGAGCAACAACAGGAATATTAAAAGCATTCATTTCTTGTAACTCAATAATAGCCTCTTGTTCATTTGCAATTTTAGCAGTTGCCTGAATTTGGCTAGCATAACCTCGAATATTTACCGTCAAAAGCTCAATCTGTTCTAATAAACTAAATTCTTCATCCGTACTAGAAAATTGAGACGCAATTTCTTTTCGTTCCTGTTTTGTATGATGATAATCATTTGTTAATTGATTTAATAATTGAGTTATATAATTTATTCTGATTTCAGGACTTTGAGTATTTAGCGGTGCTTTAGTCATCATTCACTCCATAAGTAACTATTTTTTCAGTACCAAATTTATCAGGTCTTACAATTAAATATTCATTCCCTTTCCGGTAGACTGCTGAACCATCTCGACGATACCCAGATTTCGGAACCCTTACTGCTCTACTTTTGTTAAAATTATGAGCTTTCCGCAAATACTTAAGTCGGTCGAACTCTTTTCTAGTACCGCTTGGCGCAAGTAAGTATACCATTGTAATCAACGAAAATGCTGCGGTTTATAACCCTTAAAAAAGGTCTATACATTTACGCCGTTGTGTACTAGAAGCATGGTCTAGAATACTATGAGATACAGTGATATAAGTCGAAGGTTATATACTGCCTTATTTCGGCAACTTCTACCTTTGTATATCCAAGGCTTTATATCAAAAATGTTGGGTTGAGGAACGTAAACGTAGTTTTCCCGAAGGGAGACCCAACCTACGGTTTATTGTACTATTTCTTGTACCCTTAATCTGACTGCAAATCCTTGTGGATATCTAATGACTCCTTCTACAAGTGGGTAAACTTGTAAGAAACCTAATTCTATTGGTTCTGTAACTAATTGTAAGATAGCTAGTTTCAATTCTTCTAGTGCTTCTGGGGGCCCAATTAATAGTACTGACATACCGCAATTAAATGCTGTTTCTATTTGTTGGCGCCAGTCTGTTTCATCAAGCATAATTATACATTCTGAGGCTTGTAGTACGTTGAGTAAAATTTCTCTATCAGGTTCCGGGAGTGCTATAAACGGGTTATATGAGGATAAAGCACGCGAACTAATGGTGTTTCCTCTTGCCCATAATAGCCCGTAAATGACTTGAAAGCGCCAATAAGGTAATGGTTGAACTAAACCAAGATGCTGTAATGCTTGGTCTAAGTTGTTATTATTACTAGCTATATAAGCAAATACTCGTGCATCAATTTCAATACCTAAGCGTGCTTCTTCTTGATGCCATAAATGAATCAAGTCTAGTAATAGTTTATCGGTTTGGGGTGTACTTCCGGGACGTAAAATTCTGGCATTAATTGCTGTGATAACGGGATGTGTAACTAATATTCCTTGCTCAGATAAAGTTTGACGTAGATTATCACTTGCTTGTTTTAATTCACTATACCCCGAAGCTGTGCGCGCGTCTGCGATTGCATAATTAATTTCATCGTTAGTTTCGATTAATTCAAGTAACCGTGTAAGTTCTAAGTCTACTATTTCAAAGTCTGAAGGTTCTAATGCACTTGTTGCCAAGCGGAAAAAGTTTGCTGGGTCTATTGCATACCTTGCTAATATTTCTTCGATGACTCCACCACCACCTATGGTAGATTCGGTAATCCAAATTTCGTGTATTTGTTCTGTATTATCAAGTTTATCAATAATAGGGGCGTCTGCATCTATATCTAAAATTAAATCGTCGATGTCAAATTGAGGACATAATTGTCTACATGCATCGAGTAATGCTCCTCCTAATGTTGACTTGAAACGTAGTACTAGCCATTGTTGCCACTGTTCATCAGACTTTAACCATAAAATTGGCGCCAGATTATTTAATCTACTTTGAATTTCAATATTATTGCAAAGCACTAACAGTTTATCATGTACTTTCTGGCGCCCTTCTACTCTATCTTCGTCTGTTTGCCCATCTTCAAGCAAAGTTTCCTCAATATTTAATGTTTGGAAGATATTTTCTAAAACGTTTGCCATTTGTAGACCGATCTCTTCTGTCTGTAAAATTTCCCATGCTTGCTGTAAAGAAATTTGGTCAGTAAGCGCACGTGCGGTTAGCATTGATATATATATTTGATAAAGCCACTCGCGCTGAAAGTAGTTTGTGAAATAAAATAGTTCCACGTCGTCCAAAACACAATATCGAAAATATGCTGTGCGAGATGACCCGGAAGTGTGGGTAAGGGGTGAAGGAATGCGAAAACGAAATACTAAACCGTCTACAGATTGAGCAAACCCCACTGCTGCGGGACTATTATCATTACCAACAAAGTTAATAGTAGTAACAAATTCTTCACCTTTTTGGTAATATATAGTGGCATGAGATGCTATTGCAAATCGTCGCACCTCAATTGGAGATTGTTGAGTGTGGGTAAAACAAGCAATTTCTGTAATCAGTTTGCTCCAAGGCGAACCTTTGGGTATTTCAAGAACAGTTCCAGAAGGTGGTATTATTTGGCTATGCCATTCTAATATCGCATTTGAAGTTATAGAAATATTTCCTGGAATTTGAGTTGGATTAATTGCCCAAGGACGGTAAGTTGGTATATCTACAATTTTCCCATGTTGCCACATCTGAAAATTTCCAACTGCTTCAAGTTCCCTACAGTATTGTGTTATTGGTAATATTTGTTCTCTGTCTTCAAAATTGAGTGGAGCAATCCAGTGACTAGCACGGATGTGTTGTACTCCAAAACGTCGTGATGCTCTCCCTGGTGCAAAGGTTTTCAGTGCTTGAACCATAGGCATTATATTAGTATCTGGGTTACTGTTTTTAGTTTGGGGAGGTGTTGTAATTATTACTTCTGGTAATAGTAAGTCGCTAAATAAATTAGAAGTGACAAAATCTGGTAGGGGTGCAAAGGGAATTCGATAATCTTCTTCTGTATCATTGGGGTTAACAGGAAAGCATTTCCAACCAGATTCTAAACGACGCAGCAAAGTAGGAAGTGCTGCCATCATTAATGACCTTGGTGGTTCCCAAAGTATTGTTTCGACTTCTTCTTGAGTTAAATTTAGTGTTGCTTGTAGATATAATTCAAATTCGCGTTGCGCTGCTTCATTTTCAAGGACATTCTTTATTAAGTCGATTTCTAAGTGTTGACGCTTGTTATCGTATAATGCTGGTGATGCAAAGTCATTCCAAACACTGCCTTTATTTGTATTAACTAGCTTAATAGCAACCCAATCCATAAAAGCATAAACAGCTTGAATTCTAATTACATAGCGGTTGGCAATTGGTAGAAAGCGTTTTTCTAAAATTGGACTAAATAGCATATCGTAATTTTGATAAGCTATACGGTCGCGTCCATAATCAGAAAGTACTACTACAGTCCAAGGTCGCATCGTTCTTTTTCGTCCTGCACGTCCTTTTCGCTGAAGAAAAGAAGCCATATCGCGCGGAGCTTTATGCTGAATTACACCTCCTACATCTGGGTCATTAAATCCGACTTCTAACGATGCGGTAGCAACGATTATATCTGCATCTAAAGCTACTCCTGTGTCTTGGGAACTTGTGCGTCCAATGCTTAAAGGAAGTTCTAAAGCATGACCGATTTCTTCGCACATAAACCAAGATTGACCATAAACTAAACGTTCTCTATTCTCAGCATTACCACGTGCGCGTAAAGCTGCTAAAGGTAATCTTCCTCTAATTGGGCGCCCCCAACTATTTTGTGCTTCAGTATCTAATAAGTTATGAAACAAACGATTTGTAACATCTAAGTCATCAGTAAAAGCAAAAACACGTGAACCATAAAAGTCTTTGCTCAGAGGTTCAACATTAGGGTCTAATACACGTCTTAATAATACTGCCGTTAATATACTACTTGATAATAAAGTAGTACCTGATACAGGGTCGCCTCTGAGAACAAGTTGATATTCCATCCCTTCAGCAATTAAGTCATCACCAGGATATATTTCTTCAACCCGACCTAAATTTAAACCAGTAAGTTGGCTAAAAAATTCTGCTGCGCTTTCTAATGTTGCCGAAAGTCCAGTATATTGAACTTTTACTTAATTTAATAATTTTAACTAATTTGGGAGTGTTTTGTTCGTTGAGGTTGGGCTGCAATTTGGGCATCGAGGTGTGCAATTAGTTTATCCATCATCTCGTTTGCCTGAGCTATCTCGGCGCGAGTTGTCCTAAGATTTTCAAGATGTTTTGCTCTTACTTCTGCTGGTGCAATTGCTTTATCCATTATAACCCCCAGTTATTTACTACTTCCTCTATACTACGCGACCATGCTGGAATTCTGGTTTCTATATAGTCCATAGTCTCTTCTAACATCGTAGCAGTTGCATTATCAGCCTGCAGTTTTGCTGTAGCGGTTCTTATTGTGATGGTAGTTAACCTTTGATCGCTATTTGTTACATCTAAGGCAAGATTTGTAAGTTCGTCTAAATCTTCTATAGTATCTTGCCTTTCATTGTATGCTCTAAATAGTCTATATTCTGTAGACTTGGCGATATTGACGAGGTTTATTAATTCTCGACAATTTAACCAAATTCTATTATTAATTTCCTCTGGTATCGTAGCCATATTTAAATTAAGCGGATTTTTAATGAATCTGAGATATTATGTTTATTAATCCAATCTTGGACTTCTGGAGTTAAAAGACTTAAAGAGGCGCCTTGATTTGCAGCATCTTTAAGTAGTCGTAATACAGTATCTGGTACTTCATCTGAATTTAAACTATTCCAGCATAACTTTAATTGTTCTATCTTACGTTCATATTTTTCAAATTCGACATTATTTTTAGGAAAATTAATATCTTTTATTTCCTTATCGAAAATACGTATTTCTTGAACCGTATATTTAAAAGCTTCTACTTTAGATAACACATTTAGCATTTCATTATTTGTACTGGGCATTCTTTGCTTGAGATAAATATTCCATGCTTGACTTAATTGCTGTTCTATTGTATTTTTTAGACCTCTTATACTTGAGATAAAACTGTTTGCTTTAAAATTATTATTTTCAATAATCCACTCAGGATTTTGCCGAAATTTTTCTTCAGCTTCAGCAATAATAGCTACTAGAGAGTCAACTTTGGGAACCACATCAAAATTTGCTAGCTCTCGTTGCCGAAACGCACGCACAGCTTCAACAATTGGTTCAATCATCGTCAAAGCGTCAGTTATCTGCTTTTGCCTCGATTGGAATGCTTGAAGATTATCAGCAATTCTTTGCTGAGTTTCTTTCTGCTGGCATAAATCAATCAATTCTTGAGATTTACTAATGAGCATTACATTTATCCTTTAATTTCATTCAATAAATTTTGAAGTTTAGCCAAATCATCTTTTATTCCTTGATGACAAGAATTTACTGAACCTTGTCCTAATTTTCCTAAATCACCAATTTTATTTTTTGCTTCTAAAGTCGAAGCTTCAAGAAATCTATCTGTCTGATTCAAAAAATCTTTAGAATCACTAATTACCTTTTGAAAATCTTCACTCAGATAGACGAGAATTTTACCTCTCGCATTTTCCGCTTCTTTCTCTGCTTGGATACGTCTCATATTTTCTTGATACTTAGTAATTGCAGTACGACGGAATTGATCAATAATTTTATTGATGTCATCAATGCTTTTGACACCACGTAATACTCCTGCTATTTGTGCATTTTGTAAAGCACAATTTACTGTATCAATCACTTCTTTCTTATTGAAATTTTCACCTAACTCTGATACTAACAGTTGGTAAATTTCAAATTGACGTTGGTATTCTTCTTCAATGCTTTTTTCAAGCAGTTCATCTACATCTTTACGAGCATTATAAATTTCTGAAAATTTATCACTAACATCTTCTGGAATCTCACACTTAGGTTGCCAGGATTTTCTGATGTTTTCTAAATGATCAATAATTTGGATGGAATCAATAATTTGAAAGTCTCTTGAGCTACCTTTAGTACAAGCAATTCGAGTTTGAACAATTTCTAGTAATTCATCACGGTGTTTTTTCAAAGATTTAAACAGCTTTTCCCAACTCTGACTACGACCTGTATCGTTTCTATCTAAATCTAGAAATAACGCATTAATGAAGTTTTCCAGAGAATTAGTAGGGTGTCCTCCCATTGTTGCAGCAATTGCTAAAAGTTCTACTGCTGCTGGAACTGGGTTCCAAATTTCTCCAGATTCTCTAGGATAAAGACGAATTGCTTTCAATACATATTGGCTCCATTTTTCTAGAAGTTTGCTATAGGTAAGGAAATAACGGTCTCCGTTGGGAAACTTCCAATTTTTGTGGTGACTATATAGTAAAATTCCTTGGAATGCTACGGCAGTTTCAAGAAACTCGCTCTTATCATCAGGGTTAAGAGGTAATAGTAACTTTACACCAAAAACTTTTTCTCTTGAAAACCTCGGACTAGAAAATTGAATATTTTTCTGTTTAAAATACTTACTTGTGTTACTAGCAAAAAAATTTTCTAGTAAAAGTTCATTATCCAACTGGATTTTTTCAACTATTGCAGGAAAAAGAAAGGTGCGTATATTTTGTGATATGTCTTGAGGTAATATTGATTCGTTGTTCCAGTTATCCAGAATTTTTAGCTTTTTTT
Source organism: Calothrix sp. PCC 7103 (assembly GCF_000331305.1). GTDB lineage: Bacteria > Cyanobacteriota > Cyanobacteriia > Cyanobacteriales > Nostocaceae > Dulcicalothrix. The sequence continues at coordinate 7,169,186 of NZ_KB217478.1, forward strand.
GTAGTGTTTCTGGAATTTCTGGTTCTTTATCAACTGATTTTGGTTCAGTTATATAACTTCCTCCAGCTTCAATTGCGCGTGGTGTGGGAAGATTATTTTGAGGGTTTGGAATGGTACGTTTATTTTCGGTTTGCTGAATTTTGGCGCCGAGAGTTGGTAGACTAAAAGCAGTATGAACAGAAGCAGGTAGGTCGCAAAGCTCATCACTGTCAGTCCATAAGTCTATAAGTATCGCACGTCGCTCAGTATTATAAGGGTCTTTTGTTCTAATATCTGTTTGGAGCATAGTATTCAAACGCACCTTACCAAAATGCTCTCGTAAAGTCACAGATGGGAAATTACCTTTCTTAATATCATTGAACCCATTTTCTAAAGTATACTTTAGTACATCTTTAATGAGAATGCGGGGGTTAAAGTTACCTGTATTGACACGATTCCACATTTGTTCTAAAGCTTTGGGTGTGAACGGATATAATCCCATGTCGTTAACATTCCCAAAACCTGCATGACAAGCTTCACGATGTTCGCAATCGTTACACGCACTGACGATAGATTCTTGTTGAGAATCCTCTTCTTGGTTGTTTTTGGCCCAGTCGGAGATAACCTGATTTTCTAAACGAACCGTATTTAGGTATCTAGACACAAACTCTTGAATATCATCTTGGGTAATTAAAGATTGATTATCAACTGTACCAATATCGAGGTTGACACTAAATGTAATACGCTGTTGAACGGTATCGATTAAACTTTGAAAATAACCTGTAGTACAAGCTAAAGCAGTACGAATTGCACACAAAGGTTTACTTCCTGGTTGTTGTGGTCGAGCTAATACTGCTTCTAACACCTCTCGGTCAATACCTTGTAATTTCGCAAAATCTTCAATTAGTAAAACTAACTCAACACCCTGCTCTGCTAAAGTTTCACGCACTTCACGCATTAATCGCTGCAAGTCTTCCCGACCTAAGCTAAGTACTTGTTTGATAGCTTCGTTAAGATGTTCGTTCAACCACTCGACTGTAGTTTTTTGAAAACTTTCATTACTAATCAGAAAAGTATAAAACTCTTGGGTTTTTGCCGCTGACTTTTGCCAGTTAAGGATATCAATGGGTAAGTCTTCTATCGAAAATCCTTGTCTTTCTTCGATAATTTCGACTTTATCTTTATATCCTAATGTATGAGTAATGAGACGATGAATAATACCATCATCTTTTAACCAATATTCACGGAAAAAAGGGTCGTGTAGAAAAGAGTCGAGTTTTTCAACAAGATAATTTTGCTCGTCAGTAAGTTGAGTTATATCTCGGTTTCCATTATGACTCGATGCTGCTGCAAGTTCGTTAAGAAGTCTCACCCTTGCTTGAGTTTCCGTTAACGTATAAGTTGCTCGGTTCACACGTTCACGGTATTCATCAAACCTTTCTCCTTCCACTTCATTAAGAATGAGAGTAATAATATCTTTTAAATTTGTACCAATTTTTGGAATTAGTAGCACTTTGCGTTTCTCGGTTGATTCGATATTCGCATCTAACCAACGAATTAAGTGCGACTTTCCAGTACCAGAACCACCTAAAACTGGTACAAAGGCAAAATCTTTTTCGGCAAGAAAATCTCTAAGAAACTGCTGCTCATTGTACTCAACCTGTGATGATGCATTAATGAGTTGTTGACGGTACATCGCAATGGGGTGGTGAGTCGCTAAAAACAAATGTTTTTCGGGTTGGGTTGCTTCTACGTTCATAACCCGATGTACCATATCCAAATTCCAACAAACAAACTTTTCAAAACTCATGATTTATCACCCTGCCAAATAATATGAGAAATTCGTCCAGCATCATCAACTTGGTTATTAGCCTTTGGTAATATCATGATGTCAGCATCTGACTCCCTCTTCATCTCGATATAACCTTCTGCACGTAAACGAAACAAAGCAAAAGCAGTACTAGTAGAAAGGTAATTGGGTTGACGTTGCCCAATATTTTTTTCGATTTCGTCTCGAAATTTACCTGTTTCAAATAAAGGACACTTTATAGCTAATTTATCAATAAATTCTTGCATGAGAAGCTTTGTACCGACTTCTTGATTAAATACATCTTTTAACTTTCGTCTTATATATAGTGTCGGGTCTGGAACGGTCACTCTTTTTGTTCCCAATTTATGACCCCAAGCTAAACCCATGTAGCACATCCAGTTATCCATAGAGTCATACAAAAGGTTGCTAGTCATTCTTAAAAAATCTCCGACTTGTTGGTTGTTAACTTGAGTTTGCACTGCTTCCCAATGTCCAGGTGCATCATATATATCCTGTGCTAAAAACCAAGCACAAGCAAGACCAAAGTCTTCTTCGTCTGCATTATCAGAGGCAAAAAGTAAAGTCGCAAGAGTATCTGGTAATAAAGCATCACCACTTTTTGGACTACGTGCAGGTTCTGGTAAATTTTGATTAATACCAATCTCGTCGTCTTCTTTTACTAAAAGACCACACTTGACACATTGACCTAACGTTTCATTAAACATTACATGTGATACTTTTTCCTCTTTTGATATTTCTTCAGATAAACGTCGCTCCAATAACTTATCAGGAGAAAGAATTTGCTCTAATATATCTCTTTTTTGCTTTTGGTTTTTTACTTCAAGCAAATACCTAAAAATACCTCTAACTCTACTTGGTATTGCTTTTGGAGTTTTTAAAAAGCTCATACCCCAATCTCCATACAAAATGAATCAAATTTAAAATGTCTTCCCGAAAAAACGTCAATCATTTTTCTATCATTACGATTCGGGTCAGGTGTATCTATAGATAATAAAATAATCCTTGGCGTCTGTGGCATACTATTTTTTGATATATAAGATAAAGGTATTTTTTCTCCTTGAGAATGAAAAATAAAAGTTGCAACACGCGGCATTTTTAGCGGTTGATAATTTGACCACCAAAAAATGAAACCATTTTGAATTAGATTGACTTCTTTTATAAAGTGTTCCCTAAATTCATCAGGAGCTATCACATTTTTAATATTTTGCTCTAGCAACCATTTAAAAACTCTATTAATCTGACGCTTTTTACCTTTTGCTTCCAAAGAATCATAAAAAATTAACAGTAAATTCTCACCCCACAGCAATCGTTCGAGTTCTTCACCCACAAAAACACTTTTATTGTGACAAACAGGACTAGGTTCTGGCATAATTCCAGTAAAAGGTTTAATTCTTTTTTCTCGACAAACAGGACAACCCCCGCAAGTACGAGAAACTGTGACTTTATTTTTAATTCCTTCTGTACCCTGGAAAGAAATGGTATATGCTTCTTGAAATATTTTTGACATGCATCGTTTAGCTTTCAAAGCTTCTATCATTAGATTGATATTTTTATGACTCAAACTTTGACGTTGCTGACGAATCGGTTCTACTTTAAATTCCCAAGTAACTTTATCCAAATGAGATTGGTTACGAATACTAATAATTCTATGATTTCGGTAATTTCCCCATGCTTGGTTATATACCTCTTCTAACTCAAAGCTTTTTTTCAAAGGTGGTTCTTCAAAGTCGATTTTAATTAAACCTGCTCGATTCATTAACGTTAAGGTACGGATATTCCAAGCTCGATTTGCTTTATTCTCGGTTCCCCTCATATCTATATCTTCTGGTAGTAAAGAGGGGGGTGTATTAGTAGGAACACGAAATCTACCATCACTTAAAGGAGTTTTGTTAGCGAACATATTTTGCCAACGCTGTAAACCTCTTTCAACAGTGATGGCTGATTTTTCATTAACTCCACGAGCAATTTTGATATCAGTCTCTGTATACAGCGTTAATGAAATTGAAGCTTTACCGTCTCTTCCACCTCTACCAACTTCTTGATAAAATCTGTCAATAGTTTCAGGCACACAAACATGAATAACTGCACGCACGTCTGCTTGGTCAATACCTAATCCAAATGCAGAAGTTGCGACTACTATATCTATTTTTCTATCTCGCCATTTTTCAATTAGCTGTAATCTATCTTTAGGACTAGATTTACCTGTCATCAAGTCGCATCTTGTAAACCCTGCACATGCAAGTTCCTTTTTCCATTTTTGAACATCTTCAACTTTGGTTCCATAGATAATCAATGGACGTGGAAGATTATATACTGCTTCAATTAATCTTTCTTCCCTAACTTCTTCGTCTCTACACTCGTTAAACCAGTACGAAGGTTCTGGACGTAACTGTACGGCAGAAATTACTTTTAGGTCTTTCCCAAATAATGATTCTAAGGTTTCTAGGCAAGATTCAGTAAGAGTCGCAGTTAGTAGTAGTGTTGTAAAAGAACCAAGACGTAATAAATCTTTTCGCAAACCTGGAATTTCTTGGAAAGCAGGACGAAAATCATCTCCCCACTGCTCGACCATGTGCGCTTCGTCGATGATAAAGTACTTTAACGTTCCTTGCTTTGCCGCTTCGTATAACGCAGGCGCCAGTGAATCCATTAAACTTTCAGGAGAGGTAAAAATAATCCTTTGAGTACCTTCACGAATTCGTGTGCGTATTGCCTCACGTCGTTCTTTTCCTTCTTGGCTACCATCACTGTAATACGCCGTATCATGCTTAATAATAGACTTCAATCCTTTTTCTTGGTCTATCGCTAGTGCTGTTGTTGGCACTACTACTATACTTACACCTCTATGTTGCGAATTTAACAAAGCTGGTAACTGCGCGCAAAGGCTTTTTCCTGAACCAGTAGGTAGATTAATTATCAAAGTAGCATCAACAGGCGCCGTCAAAATACTATGAATTGCACTTCGTTGACCAACACTGCGATATTTATCTAAATTCACTAGCTTTAAAAAAGGGTCTCCTGCAACATAATCATAATTTCGTCGCAGTTCTTCTTTAAAAACAGGTTTATCAGGAGATTCATTAAAAAAATCTAACCATTCTGGTTTCCAGGGACGCGCGCTAATTGTGTAATATTCATCATCGTCACCATTGAAAATTGTTATACTACTTTTTTCCAAAACTTCACGCTTTGGAAAAAGAGGTTTACGAGATATTTTTATAAGAGTTGAAGAACTTCCACCCTGTTTTTCATCTTCTCGTCGCAGTACATGACGTACTAAGCTCGCAATGTCTCCCGCAGCAGCATTGTTAAGTAATGCATCGAGAAGGCGCCGATGACAAGGTTCTGTAATATGTCTTGTATCTTCAGGCACGTCACCTGTTCTAAGAATTTCTTGCAGTTCCGTAAACGAATCTGTCATAAATCATCACTGGTTAATTTATGTATAATATTTATCTATCCAGTTTAAGTAATTTAACTAATACGATTAATATTAGCCAAGTGTATTCATCAAAAAAATATTAAATCCGGATTAACTCTAGATAAATTTTTTGTAACATTTTATTTTGAGAACTGCCAACTGTAATTTTTCGTACTCGTAATACTACTTGCACTGGATGCTTTGAGAATGATAACGGCGCCAGCAGTTTAATATTTGTAAAAATAAAATCAGTAATCTTGGGAAGTAATTATACATCTTATGATACATCTTGTGATGCATCTTGTGGGATGGGCATCCCTGCCCGTCCATTAAATTTCAACATTACAAACGGGCAAGGATGCCCGTTCCAGAAGAGAACAAGATGAATAAGATAACAAGATAAAATAGGGAATACACAATTTTATAGGAACTAAAATTAGGTGCGTCAGTTATTTTGATAAGGCAAATGTACTAATCCAGGCTTATCAACAATAAGTAAAATTTAAATTGCACTAGCAGCTAAGAAAAATTATCGCACTCTTATGACTCTAACATGTACTGTTGTAATTTTGCCACAAGGGTGATGTAAGTATATAATTGCTTATAATTTTTATAAACGTATTGCTGTACATGGCTTTTTGCCCATACTCAAGACGCCGTACTTTGCTTTTCTTCTCTGTGTTGAGTGTGTCTTTGTGGTAAAAAATAATAGTTGGTGCGTGACGCTATAAGTCTATAACTACGTTGAAATTTTTTCGTGGCGTCACGCACCCTACATTTGAATGTTACAAACGGGCAGGGATGCCCGTTCCACAAACATAGGACTTTTACCAGTCTTCTACTTCTCCTCCAGCAATGGGAGGGCGCCCGGAAACGATAATGAAACCTACGGAGTCAAGGCGAATATTTGGGTGACGGATACCTTCTATTATTGCTTGGTTGAGTTTGGCTTCTTCTACTACTTCTTGGGTGAGTGTTTTGTCAATGAATTTTTCTTGTTGTTTAATACGGTTGAGACGTAAACGTAGTTGTTCGAGTCGTCTACCTAGTTTTTGTTCTGCGTTTTCTGCTGTTTTTTCGCACAGTTCTATAAAGTTATCTTGGCTAATTAGTAACTCTACAGATGCGTTACGCGCGTCGCGACAAAAATCTTGCCAATCGTCTGGGTGTATAAAGTTATCTAGTATTGGCAAACGACTTTTTGCTAGGTTGTAGTCTTGGTTGTTGGCGCCTTTTGGAGGTGTTTTGCTAGCGGTTTTAGCGGCAGCTTTATCGGCAGCTTTGATTGGCGGTTTAATTGGCGGTTTGCCTTTGCCTTTGTATTGGCGTTGTAATATTTCTAACAGCGCTTCGTCTTCAACAATGCTCATTGGCTCGTTGCGTGCGTCGATAAAGATACTTTGGATGATTGGTGGAAATAAGCTATCTGCACGACGTTGTAATGTTTTGTACTTGATTGGGTCTATTTTATAACTACTTAAGTCGGTTTCGATAATGTAGTCAAATCTAAAACCAAACCATTCAGCACCTTCGCTCTTGTCCCAAGTATCATCAACTCGCCACATGGCAAATGCTTGACCTCGGTCATCCCAATGTATATAAGATGATAATGAGTCGATTAAACCTTCACCAATTCGATAAAGGTTGACGTTGGGTTTTTGATTGGCAACTCTTCGGTTATATGTACCTGTATCGTTTGTTAATCCCACGAAGTAAGTTCTCAAATCGTCGATGGGTATTAGGGTTTTCTGTGTTGGTTCATAACGCTGTGCTGCTGAGACGTTTGGGTCATTTAGCTGTTTTAACCGTAAAGCGTTACATAACCAGTCTTCGGTGACTCGCTCGATTTCTTGGTGTTGAGCATCAAAGTTATCTAAGCTTTCAAAGTACTCGCTAGCTATTTCATCGAGAGCGTTAATTTCATCTAAGGTGTTTTGCTCGTCTATTTTAACAAGCTCGGCGCCTATTTCTTGTTTAACTTGCTCTACACTTTCTAATAGCCCATTTGCCCCAGATTTAAACAAGGTTGCTTCTAACTGTGGCAATTTCTCGTCTACGTAAAATTGGAAGCTCGCTATCGACTGCTCAAAGATATTAAATCCATCTTTCAACAACTGATACCATGCATCGTGGGGACTGTCATCTATCTCGGCGCCTGCGAATACTGTAAATTCTACATTCAACTGGCGCCCAATACGGTCAATTCTACCAATTCGTTGCTCTAAACGATTTGGCGACCAAGGCAAGTCAAAATGTATCATCGAGTCAGCATATTGCAAATTACGTCCTTCTTCACCCGAATAGTCGCAAACCAGAATAAAGCAGTTAGGGTCATTTTTAAATCTATCAAGACTCTTTTCTACTTGCGCTCTTGGTTCTCCGAGTAAATGACTCGCAATACATGATTCTCCAAAGCTATCTCGCAAAAACTTAATGATTTGAGCGCAAACTTGCACGTAACTGGTAAATATCACTATTTTTGGTAGCTTATCCCCAGGTATTGGTCTTCTTAACCGTAGTTGCACTTGCTCGAGTAACTTAGGTAAATTACTACGGAACGATTGGAGTTTAAAGTTTTCTGAGAGCTTATAAAGTATTACTATTCTCAGTAACACCAAACGGTCGCCATCTTCTGAAGGTTTCTCAAGAATTTTTAGTAAACCTTGTAAAATTTCCTCTTCCTTGTCGAATTTGGGAGTTTCAGTCAGAATATTCAAACTATCTGTGTCAAACTCTTTTGTCAACACTTGAGGAAAACTACCCTTCAAACGCGCTTCGAGAACTTGCTGTAAAATTCCTAACCAAGTACCACTGGCACGGAACAATAGTAAAAAGATGCGGTGATAGTTTGAGTTATCAGGCGCCAGTCCACGCCATTCTTCCATTAACTCGTGAATGTCGTAAACACGCTCATCTAAATCATACTCAGCTTTCGGCGCCACATTCCTGTCAAAAATTACATCCTCCACAGAAGCGCGACGATTACGAAGCATTCGACGGTAAAGTCTATAAGTATCGCTAATATGAGTACGAATCGCTCTAACTATTTTATTTTCGTTACCAGTTTTTTCTTGTAAAGAATTTTGTAGCTTTTCTGCCAAATCTGATAAGTATTTATCTTCGGGAAATAAACTGCAAAGTTGTGTAACTTGATTTTTGAGAACGAAAGGATTTGCACCCTCTTGAAACGACAATAATACTCGACCAATATCTTGACGCTTTGCCACTCTGTCACGGAAACCTTCCAAATCATCTAATTTATAATTTGTCGGGTCGAGCAAATGCAACATTGACAAAAAATCTTCCTCGTTGTTGACGACAGGAGTCGCAGAAAGTAATAGTAACCGCTCTGACTGGTGAGCAAGCTTCTTAAAAGCTCCAAAACTGCTGCGCTTTGTTGCATCCGTTGACCTTGCCATCGCTGCTACGTGATGAGCTTCATCTATAATTATTAGCCCAATATCAGCTTTTGCATTAACTTTGTGAACATCCTCAACCGCTGCTAATACTACCCTATCGGGAAAATGCGACAGATAAAACTTATTCTTCAACTCAGTACGCCACTGTTCGAGTAAATACTGCGGCGCCAATACTATCGCGCGTCTCTCTGGGTCATCGAGTAAATATTGACGCAAAATGGCGCCTGCTTCAACCGTTTTTCCTAATCCGACCTCATCAGCTAACAAATATCGTTGAATAGGGTCTTCAAGTACCCGACGCACAACTTCAACCTGGTGACGCAGCAACTCAATATTCGCAGAAATTAACCCCGTCATTCCTCGACTAACCGCGCGTTGCGAAGTTAGGTTTTTCACCAGCGCAAAACGTCTTTGGTGGAAATAAGGCGTTTCTTGACCCTTATACGTCAATATATCGATAGGGTCTTCGATAGGCAAATTGCAGCGGACATATACATCCCGTTCCCTAGCAAACAAAGTTTTACTGTCAGGCAAATCAATTTGATAGGATAAGTGGTTTTCATCCCAACCAAAAACTCTTCCTATCAACCATCTATCACTCTCTGACTTTACATAGCACCGAGTTTGACGCTGAAGTGTAACCCGACGCAACTCACTTAAAGGTACTGTTTCCTCAATACATTGCCCTACTGAGCAGAAATACTCAACTACTACGTCTTGATTACTATGTTGAACTACCTTTCCCGTACCTAGTTCATTATCAAGCGAACGTACTAGTGAACCAATTTGAATCATAGCGGTAGTCCCACATGTACTTTTGCATTAAACCTTAAATAAGATATCGCTTTAATAACCCTTAATCAACTTGCACACCCGTGCTATTCAATAAATCTTAATAACGAAACGTATCGCATTTTTATAGTGCTAGAACAGGTATCCCTGCCTGTTATTATATAAAATGACATTTTTGACATCCTCTAATTTACTCCATACCTATAAAAATTAAAATATAAATAGGCGCCAATAAGAACATTAAATACTAGGAGTAAATACTGAATGCATTTTAATATAACACGTCCGTTAGTATTCATTGATTTAGAGACAACTGGTGTGGATATAAATCAAGATAGAATTGTACAAATTGCTATTTTAAAAGTATTCCCTAATCAAACTAAAGAAAGAAAAAAATATTTACTCAACCCAACTATTTCCATTCCTGATGCTGCATCGAGTATACATAATATATATGATGAAGATGTACAACAGGCGCCGACTTTTGCTCAAATTGCAACTTTTTTAGCAGAATATATTAAAGATGGTGATTTTGCTGGATATAATTCTAATAAATTTGATATTCCTTTGCTAATAGTAGAATTTTTACGTGTGGGTATAGAATTAAACATAGAAGGCAAGAAATTTATCGATGTCATGACAATATTTCATAAAATGGAACCGCGTACACTAAAAGCCGCATATAAATTATACTGCGGAAAAGAGTTAGTGGGCGCCCATGATGCAGAAAATGATATTGTTGCTACATACGAAATTCTCAAAGCTCAACTTTTGCGGTATGAGAATGTACCATATGAAGACAAAGATGGAAATATATCGTACCCTGTAACTAATAATATAGATAGTTTAGCTGATTTTACGCCCTTTAACTTGGTTGACCCTACTAATAAAATAATTACCGACGAGCAGGGTAATTTGATATTCAATTTTGGTCAGTATAAAGGGCAACCTATCGTAGATGTGCTTTTGAAAAATCCTGGATACTACCACTGGATGATGGAAGCAAATTTTTCGATCTTTACCAAAAGAGTAATTAAACAGGTTTGGGAGAACAGAGGGTGGAAGAAAGACTAACCTGGTAAAGCTTTAGCCCTTCTCTCAAAGCTTTTAAAATCTACAACTTTCGATTTTCTTGCGGCTTCCCAAATCTCGTTCACAATATCTATTAATCGTGGTATCACAATCAAAACATACTGACCCACTTGTTGACCGCTTTTTCCTGCAACTTTCACGGCAGTGGGCAGATTTTCCCCAAAGTCTGACCAGTCTTGCTTAACCCAAAAGATTTCTTCGCCAACAACAACTAGCTGCTTATCCCGCAAACTGTTGTCATAGCCGCTATCATCTAAAAATTTGATTAACTTTCTAACCGTTTGTAGAGAGACATCTCTTCTTAGGTTTTTGATCGCCCTTATTTCTAGAAGTTGCTCCCAACTGAAAATCACAGTTGGTCTTGCATTATTGCCAAACCGATAGGGAATAATGAGACCTACTTTTTCTAGATAGGCAAGTCTGCTTGATGTGCAGCCAGCCAGATGTATTGTCTCTTGTCTTGTAAAACCTGACACCTGGTTCATACTCGTTACCTGTCTACTTGCTTTCTCTAGTTAGCTTTTTGGCAATTCTTTTAACTAGACCTTGCCTTGCATTATACCAAAGCTCTAAATATGTACAATTTAGTATGCTTAAACTTGTTTAACTAAAATTTTGTTATACAAAAAGCTGATTTTGTACAATAAAGTGATAATATTATGGCACGTCAATAATTACTTCTGATATCGTACATTTGATAGAAACATGGCTGGACGGGGACTTGATTATGTAATTGAAACAGCTTGTCGGGTGTGGAACATGGCGCCGCACCGAGATGTGCGTATTCCCCCAGTTATAAATAGTGATAGCGAACCAGTACCTATTGATGCCTTATGGACGGATTATGCACTTCGTCCAAGCGTAACGAACTTGGCATTTATGGTGCAATTGGTTTCGCAGTCAAATATCGAACAATGGAAACAAAGGCTAAATCGTTATCCTATTCGTGCAGGACTGTTAATTTCAGAATCATCCTACATCCTACTTCAATATTTCGACCCATCTGGTAGGTTGGAAGAACGGGAAATTGAGCCTGAGTCTCTAGCAGTTGAGCTTGCCCGACCAAAAAGCAAACTATTTACACCAAAAGCTTTAGCAGAATTTCGTACAGGTCAACTAACGCTTGCCGACTTGGAAGAATCAATTACCGAACGTAGTTTATCTTTTCTACTTCGTCAAAGGGCAGAACTAGATCGAGCCTTCCAAACAGCGATTCAGGGGGTTCTTGAAGATGTTGGTCTTCCTCAGCCACAAACACGCCCACAAAGTTATGTGTCCTCTCGTGCAGAAATAGCAGGACATGGAATTCGTGTTGCAATAGCATTTATGGCAGCACGAATTTTAGAGGACAAAGGCTTTTTTGGTTCCGAACGGATTCCAACCAACGACCCTCGTATTTTACTAAATCGAACAGTTCCTCGCGTAAATGGTTTTTTTAAAAAGGCGCTAGAAGAATCTATACCTCATCTAAGTGATAGGGTTTTACAGCGTTTAGCTTATAATTTGGGGAGTCAAGTTAGTTTTGCGCTGGTGGATCATAAAGATGTTGGGTTGTTATACGAACGAGCTATTAAAGAATTACCCAACGATATTGCTGGCGCCAAGTGGAGCGACTTACAACGACACTATACACCAGTAGCGCTTGCTGAACGTATGCTTGAGCAACTTCCTTTGGAACGGCTACGCCCAGAGGAACGTATAATTTTTGACCCAGCCGCAGGGTCGGGTAGTCTCTTATTAGCTTCTACATCTCGTCTTGCAGGAATGTCTGATATTCCAGAAGATGCGGAAGCGCGAAAATCTTATCTTGCACAGCACGTTGCAGGAAATGATTTAGATCAATATGCGGACTTAGTAACACAGCTTAGATATACTTTAGCAAGAGAGTCTTTGGGTCAAAATGTTCCATTTCCTTTTCCCTCTCACTTTTCTCACAAAGACTATGAGAAGCTAAATAAAGAGAATATGCGTATAAAGCCGCGTGTTATTGTGGCAAATCCACCTTTCGCAGAAGATGGTAATACTCAGCGAGCAGCAAAATTCATACAAAAAGTTTTAAGTTGGTTGGAAGAAGATTCTCAATTTGCTTTTATCCTACCTCAATCTTTTTTAACAGCTTCAACTCACGGCATACCAAATGCACGAAGATTACTAACTGAGAATTGTCGTACTTTTGAAGTATGGCAATGTCCAGCAGGTAATGTTGGAATTGATGCAAGACAAGATGTGTGTATCATTTTGGGAGGTGTAGGCAAGCCCAAAATTACCTTACCTATTACTGCACGGGCAATTTTTTCACCAGTTAGAATTCCTGAGACTCGTGATAACGGTTTTTTGGGAACTACATGGATTACAAAATTAAATTCAAATCAAAAAAATTGGGATACTGTTACAGCACCTCCCATAGCTTTTAATATTCCTACTATACCTTTAGGAAATCTTTTCTTTGTTTTTGCTGGTGTGACTCTTAAAAAAGGTTACAAACCGATAAAAGAATGTGTATCTGAGGAAAATTGCAAACTATACTGGCAGTTAAAATGGCGTGATAAAAAAAGATTATGGGCAGATCCAACAAGAGTTAATGATTCGGAGCGTTGGATCAAGTACACTAAAGAATTTCTCTATAGGACAGCATCAGAGTTTGCTCACTTATTTGACCTACCAAAGATTTTAGTTGGTAGTGCAGTTAATCGTGGTACAAAAAACCCTCTTGCTGCCCAACTTGATAGTACTGGTTTATGCCCAGACAAACATATATTTTGTGTTTTACCCATCAAGCAAGTAGAGGAGTATAACAATATAAAAGAAAAAAAACCGTCTCCAGAAGGATGGGAAACTTTAAATTACGAGGAGCAAAGATTATGGCTACTAGGCATTTTGTCATCAAAGCTTGCTGGTCAACTTTCATTAATTGGACGTAATACCCGTGGGTTAACTAAAGATGCACTTTGCCAACTACCTTTACCATTAAAAGTTGACTCTCGCATTATTGATATTACACATCAAATTATCACACGAGACCAAAATCATCTTCCTATTCTTGAACCAGATGAACTTCGCAAGGAATTAGATGAAATTGTAGAGGAATCATATGGAAATCCGCGCTTGATTGAGATAGCTCGCACAGGAGAACCTCCAGAATTAAAGGATTGGAAATCGGAACAAATCAAGCCGACATTAACTGTGATTGGTCAAATTTTAGACATCTCAATAGATAACACTCAAATACAGTTATATTTAAGTGGTTTATTAGACGATAACGAAGAAGAATGGTTACCAATTCTTCCAGAAATTCCTGGTTGGGCACTTGATGGTACTGTGTTTGAAGCTGAATTAAGCGAAGATATTGAAACCTTTGAAGAACTTGCTCAACGTCCTTGGGCACTTCGACATTTTCGCCATACACCATATCCATACTTAACTAATGACGAACTGAAGCAGAAATTGAGGGTAGACAGTATGGAGAACCTTCTATGACATGCGAGGTTGTGTTTCTACCCGTAGGAAATGCTGATAGTATAGTTATATCTACCGAAGATAATTCAACAGTTGTTGTTGACCTTGGTAAACCCCGACTTCTGGATAAATGGTTGCAAACTAAAAATATAAAAAATATCAACCGAATATATATTACTCACGCACATCACGACCATGTTCCACCACTTGTAAAGCTTGTAGAATTTCTTAATATTTGGCTAAAACATGGAAAGGTAGAAACATTTTGTCTCCCTTACTGTTTTTATAAATATGCAGTTGAAAAACTATTAAGCCACCGAGGAAGTAGTGCTGAGTATAAACGATTAGAACTCGCATTAAATCGTCTTGATGACTGGGATAGAAAAAATATTATCCGCTTTCTACCTGCTACTCGCTATTCTAATCAATTCTCACATGGAAATTTACAAATTAATGTTTTACATCCAAGACAATTATTTATTGAAAAACATTTAGCACAAACTAGCGCCAAACTCAATGAAATTTCTCTAGTGCTGCGCGTTACATATGGCGCCTTTGCTGCATTGCTACTGGCAGATATAGAAGGCGCCGGACTAAAAGAATGTATTGAAATTTGCCAACCAGATGAATTAAACGCGAACATCGTAAAAATTCCGCATCATGGAGCATACCCAAAGAATGGAGATGACCTTAAGGATTTGCTCGAAACAATTGATGCGGAAATGGCTGTTCTATCTGTAGGTAGTACTAATACATACGGGCATGTTGTTCCTGAGTTATTTAAACTTTTGTTGAATCAAAAAGATGATGAATCTAAAAGTTTGGAAAAATTTGTTTGCACGGAAGTCACTCGAACGTGCGTTCATTCAGCCAGTAAACGTACTGTAATGGGTAAATCAGGATTAGAGAAAGCGCAACGATGTGCGGGAGAAATTACAATTTGTGCTGAAACTTCAGGTAAATGGGATTTGAAAACAGAGACTGAGCATGAAGGTGTTATTTCTGAGTTCAAATATCCTGCGTGTAAAGGTAAAATTGATTGTTGAACGGGCAAGGATGCCCATTCCACAAGAGAGTTAATTTATTTTTTGGAGTTCTTAAGTCCAGTATAGGATTTTGGCATTGGGGAAACGGCGCCCAATTTCACCTTCAAAGAAGCGGCGTAGTGTTTTCATGATGTCGTTATCGTATACATATTTGGTACCACCAAACTTGTTACGCTTAACGCTGCGCTTTTCTTCGTCCATATCTAATTTTGAGTGGGGATACCAGGTTTGTAATACTTCTTTGGAACCAGGTGTAAAGCGGTGCGATATTAACTCGAAAGTTAAATCACATTCAAAATCTAATGCATTGCTAATTTGGTCAAACAAATTACTGTAGTGCATTTCCCAGTCTTCCATTGGCATAATTGGCGCCACTACCAACCCTACTGGATACTTTGCCAATGCTAACTTTCGCAGTCCCATCAACCGAGATGCCACTGACGCAGTACCACCTTCAAATTTACCAGAAATAGGCGCCGCATTTACACTAACTCGACAGCGAATATGTCCATTATGCGGTAAATCTAAAAGTGGTTCCACAGCATCAAACTTCGATACCCAACGTAAATACCCATCTTCACGAGTACCAAAATAACGAATGCACTCAGCTAAACTACCCGTTAAATGCTCAATACCAAGCGGGTCGGTATAACAACTAACTTCATAACTAGTAGCCTTTCCTGGTTGCTCGTATTTAGCTAAATTATCTAAGATTTGCGGTAAGTTAGCATATGCTCTAATTACTGGTGGACCACTTAAACTGCCAGCTAGGTAACAATATTGACAATGTGCTGGACAACCCTCAGCCAAATGAAACTGCCAGTCAGCAGAAGGTGGAATAGGACTAAGCTTAAACTGACTTGGTGGCGCCGTTACTATAGCAAGGGTACGCTTAGAAATATCATAAGTCTCGCGCTCAGTTTCTCCGCGTAAACCAGTAAGACGGTTACGTGGCAACTCTTCAATAGGTAAATTCAGCGCTTCGATACGCTGCTTAATCTTCTGTCCCCAAGGTTCGTCAAGTGCTGCGGGTGTAAACACTACTCGTTCTGGCATCCATAATTTAGCTGGACGCTGTTCTGTGCTAGAAGTACTAACTTTATCGGCGAGCATCATATATTATTCTTATATTGAGTTGTATTCAAGCTTGTAGCAGAAGCGTTGCTATCTCTATATAGTTCTTATAATAATACTTGCCCTAATTACTGAGCATACCGGATTTTACCCAATTGAATGTAGTAGTTTCCAATTAGGCGCCCTTAGCAACGGATTACGTAACGGATGTAACGGATAATTCTCACTCATCCATCTGTTGCATCCGTTGCCAAGCTATTTAATCAAAATTAAAAAGCAGACGTTTTTTTGCTATTTCAGGTACGATAGCGTGTGCAGGTCTATATAATACAGGCTCTAGGCATCTAAACGCTGGTAACTATTATGACTCCTCGGATTAAGTTTTTGATGTGCGCTCCTGACCACTATGATGTGGACTATGTGATTAACCCTTGGATGGAGGGAAATATCCATAAGTCTTCGCGCGATAAAGCTGTTGAACAGTGGCAAGGGTTACACCATATACTCAAGGAACACGCAATTGTAGATTTGGTGGCGCCTGTAAAAGGTGTGCCTGATATGGTTTTTACCGCCAATGCTGGTTTAGTATTGGGTCAAAATGTTGTTTTAAGTCGCTTTTTACACAAAGAACGGCAGGGAGAGGAACCATTTTTTAAAGCTTGGTTTGAGCAAAATGGTTATACTGTCTACGAACTTCCCAAAGATTTACCTTTTGAAGGCGCCGGTGATGCGCTTCTAGACCGAGAAGGACGTTGGCTTTGGGCTGCATACGGTTTTCGTTCTGAATTAGACTCACACCCTTATTTAGCAAAGTGGCTTGATATTGAGGTATTGTCTTTACGTCTTATTGATGATAGATTTTATCATCTTGATACCTGTTTTTGTCCTTTAGCTAACGGGTATTTACTTTACTATCCCGGCGCCTTTGACTCATATTCAAACCGCATGATTGAAATGCGTGTAGCGGCAGAAAAACGCATTGTCCTCGAAGAAGCTGATGCAGTTAACTTTGCTTGTAATGCAGTTAACATCGACCATATTGTCGTGATGAATAAAGCTTCTGATGCTTTAAAAGCACGACTATCTGAAGTTGGCTTTCAAGTACTCGAAACTCCATTAACCGAATTTCTCAAAGCAGGTGGCGCCGCTAAGTGTTTGACATTACGCACCACTGAACCTGTACGCGATGAAGTTCATGCAAGTGTGTACGTTGAAAGCCGTATACTCAAACTTGAAGGACATTTACTTGATTCAGGTTTAATTAACCGCGCACTCGATTTAATTATCGATAACGGCGGTAGCTTCCAAGTATTAAACTTTAACTTGGGTACACAGCGTCAAAGTACTTCGGCAGCAGAAGTTAAAGTTTCTGCACCTTCGCACGAAGTCATGGAAAGTATTCTTTCGCACTTAATTGATTTGGGTGCTGTAGATTTACCCCAAGATGAACGCGATGCTAAACTTGAACCTGTTGAGAAAAACGGTGTGGCGCCTGATGATTTCTATGTCACTACTATATACCCAACTGAAGTGCGTATTAGTGGTGAGTGGATACAGGTGCAAAACCAACGTATGGATGGCGCCATTGCAATTACGCGCACACCTCAAGGTACTGTTGCTAAGTGTAAATTATTACGTGATTTAGAAGTTGGTGAAGAAGTTGTTGTTGATGTTTTAGGTATCCGTACTATTCGTAAAACTGAATCACGTGAGAAGCGTAATGCTGAAGAATTTAGCTTTATGTCCGCAGGTGTTTCTAGCGAACGTCGTGTAGAATTAGTTGTGGAACAAGTTGCTTGGGAATTACGTAAAATTCGTGATGCAGGTGGTAAAGTAGTTGTCACCGCAGGACCCGTCGTAATTCATACTGGTGGTGGTGAACATTTATCGCGTTTAATTCGTGAAGGTTATGTACAAGCATTGCTAGGTGGTAATGCTATCGCGGTTCATGATATTGAACAGTCAATGATGGGAACATCATTAGGTGTCGATATGAAACGCGGTGTTTCTGTAAGAGGAGGACATCGCCACCACCTTAAAGCCATAAATACAATTCGCCGTCATGGTAGCATTGCTAAAGCCGTAGAAGCTGGAATTATTAGAGGTGGAATCATGTACGAGTGCGTTAAAAATAACGTACCTTTCGTACTTGCTGGTTCAATTCGTGATGATGGCCCTCTTCCTGATACTCAAATGGATTTGGTTAAAGCACAAGCTGAGTATACAGAACATATTCGCGGCGCCGAAATGATTTTGATGCTTTCTTCAATGTTGCACTCTATAGGTGTGGGTAATATGACACCTGCGGGAGTCAAAATGGTTTGCGTCGATATTAACCCCGCAGTCGTAACCAAATTAAGTGATAGAGGTTCCGTAGAGTCAGTTGGTGTAGTCACAGACGTTGGGTTATTCCTAAGTTTGCTAATACAACAACTCGATAAACTCACCAGTCCCTATGTAACCAAAGCAAGGTAATATAATTTTGTGGGGTGGGCATCCTGCCTACCCCCTCACTGTAGGTTGGGTGGAGGAACGGAACCCAACAACAACTCCATGTCATTAATTTTAGGTCTCGTTACAAAGGCACCGATGCTAGTACAATGTAGCTAGCAAGCAAATTATAGAACAAAATTTGTAAGCAAGTACTAATAATGACATATGACAGCGATTTTAAGTGTTTATATTGAGCAAAACCCGCCTTTTTATTTTTGCAAAAAGTATTTAATTTAACTACTGTTCAATTAGATTTGCTTTTGTCGCGAGTTCAAATTTGTAGAAATGCTCTACAGGCAATCCCTGTTTTGTCAACTGGATATTGCTTCTGCTAACTGTTGAGAGTCTGAAAAAATATAACTTGTGCTAGAACCGTGGCGATAAGCAGCTTACTTGCTGATAAATTCTTCATATCCAGGAGTAATCTCTCCATGATAATTGTAAAGTTTAAGTTCAAGATAATGAATTATTTTCATGTTAAATTTGATACCTTTAAACTATTTCTTGGAATAAGCGCTTTTTTAGTCGGGTCTCTGGTTACTTCCTTCATCGCGGCATCTGGTTTACCGATGTTACCGATAATAATGTGTAGGGTAGCCATCCTAACTACTCTTAACTAGCGTTTAATTAAATTAAGAAAAATAAATCCAAATAGTTAGAATGTTCTGTACTATGCAATAATCAAGCAAAAGCACAACATATTAAGACAATGATACAATGTTAAATGCATCAAATTTCGTTCCTGAACTCGATGTAATAAAAAATACACCAATTAGTATTTCTAATCGTTTATTGACCTATGAAAGATCAGAAAGCTTGCATCCAATCTTCATATATGGTGATGCATTACACACATTAAAGCAAATACCTGATGATTGTTTTGATGTTTGTATGACAAGTCCTCCATATTGGAGCCATCGTGAGTACTCTGGCTTAGGGATTGGGCTTGAAGATACATATGTTAACTATATTAACAATTTAATCAAGATTCTACTTGAAGTAAAACGAGTTTTAAAACCGACTGGCTCTTTATGGCTTAATATTGGAGACACTTATGTTAATAAGCATTTAATTGGTATACCTTGGAGAGTCGCATTAAAATTAACCGACGAGTGTGAATTTATACTTCGTAACAGTATAATTTGGAATAAAATCAAAGGGGCACCTGATAACTCTAAAGATAAGCTAAGATGTGTACATGAACATCTGTTTCATTTTGTTAAATCTAAGAATTATTATTACAATATAGACGCAATAAGAAGCACTTCACGTTCAGCTAAAGTTGAAAACGGTAAAGTTATTTCGGCAACAGGAGTTTCAGGTGTAAAATATAGGCGCCAAATAGAATTGTCAACATCTTTAACCGAAGTAGAAAAGAAAAATGCTTTTACTGCTCTGGAAAACATTTTAAATGATGTGAAAGAAGGAAGACTTTCTGACTTTCGTATGATTATTCGCGGTCAACAACGCATTACACATTCTAGTGGAGAAAAAGTTTCAGGACGAGCTAGAGAGTTGAAGGAGCGCGGCTTTTACTTTTTAAAATATCATCCAAAAGGGGCGAAACCAGGGGATGTTTGGGATATTTTACCTGAAGATACACAAAAACGAGAAGGTCATTATGCTGCTTACCCTGAAGACTTATGTAAGGTTCCTATACTAGTTTCTTGTCCAGAAAGTGGTATTGTTTTAGACCCTTTCTGCGGTACTGGCTCTACGATGAAAGTTGCTAAAGCTTTAGGACGCAAATCTTTAGGTATAGATATATCTGAAGATTATATTCAAATGGCTGAGAAGCGCTGTATATTATGAGTAAAATAGTAGAACTTTTTGGTCATTATAAAACTGCATCTGTTGATTGGCAAGAGGTCGTTACTCAACAGCAGTGCCCATTTTTATCGAAAGAGATGTATCAAAGTACGTAAAAGTCAACCCGAAATTTCTATAGGAACATGTACCGTTCAATATGGCAAAAATGACCAACAAGTTATTATTTGTCCCCACAGGTTTCGCGAACGTAAACAAGTCTTTACAGACTGCATCCATTTATTAACCCAACATGAACCAGGAAACGAACTACATTTAATCTCAGAAGTTGCAATTCCTGGAGGAAGTGTAGACTATTTTCTCGTTTCATCTTTAAAACGTCGCGTGCGAGATTTTGTAGGAATTGAATTACAAACATTAGATACAACAAGAACAGTATGGCCACAAAGGCAACAATTTTTACGTGAGCAGAATGTTGAAGTCGCTTCGGAAGTCCAGGTGTCAAAATCTTTTGGTATGAATTGGAAAATGACTGCGAAAACTATTCTTGTGCAGCTACATCATAAAATTCAGACATTTGAACATTTAAATAAGCATTTTGTGTTAGTGATACAAAACGTGTTTGCAGATTACATGAAACGCGAGTTCAATTTTTCCCACATTGATAAAGTTAGATTAGGTGACCCCATGCATTTTCATACATATGAACTAGCTTTTAGCGATGGAGAGTTAAGAATAGAGCTAGCTGAACGCTTTAGTACAGATACTGATGGTCTTGCAAGGTGTTTAGGACTTCAAGCAGAAGCAAGAGTTGAACTAGAAGTAATTATTAAACAACTTGAAACAAAAATGTCCGACCGGACATTACTAGGAATTGTTGAATAACAGTTATAAGTTAAAATTTCAGGTATCGAGGCGCCAGCTTACTTGTTATAAAGTAGAATGTGAACCAATGGTTCACATTCTAGATATTAAATTTTTAAACAGTACATGTATATTAATTATTAAGTTAAATTAAATATTACAATATCTTTACAATCAACTCGAATTATTACAAACAAGCTATGCAAGGCGCCATTTTAGAAAAACAGTCACGTCTTAACTGGGTAAGTTTCATTGGAGACTTTTTGCTTTCAGGGATGGTAGTTGGTCCTTTGGTTGCTCCTTTCCTTGCTGCGTCTGGTTTACCAATGTTGCCGATAATTGCCGATATTATTTATTTTATGGGACATTATGTGTGTCCACAGCCTGATATGGGGGTCATGATGGCACCACCATTTATCATGGCTGTGTGTATGCGGTGTTATGGTACTGTTACAGGTTTATTCATTTCGCGCGTTTTATTTGCGCTTACAGATGGTAAAGGTTTTTACTGGTTGAGTCAGTACGGTTGGTTAGGCGCCACTATTGCTGCTATTTTAATGATGGCTTATCCTTTTGAGTTAGCTGTGCAGGTGTTAGGATGGTGGGACTTTAATAATTTTATTGTCACACCGTTTGGTTTCATTACTGGGTTAGCATGGGGTTTATTCACTATGCCTATACTCCACCAGAAACAAGTTTTGTAACTATACCAATAATGGCGCCAATAAGTAAAAACATACCTGAAAGAGAGCTTATACCAAAACCAAGCGTCCGTTTTTCTGCTGCTTGGTAATATCCCCAAGCGTAAACTATACGACCAACCACCCAAACGGCGCCGATAATAGCTCCCCATAAAGGATTAACATAAAAAGAAAACAACCATAAACTGGGTAAAAAGAAAATTAATTGCTCTAGAGTATTTTGCTGTACACGCAATACTCGCTCAAAATTTGCGTCTCCACTCATTTGCGGTACTGGTACTTTATATTTAGCTCTAGCTCTACCTACATTTATCGTTAATATCAAATAAACCAGAAGCGTAAGAGATGTAACAAGGCTTGTCCAAGCAAACATATTTAACGTTATTATGTAACTTTACTTCTAACTATACTCAATATTAACCTTAAAAATAATCTAGCAACAGTTGTAGGTTGGGTGTCCGATTGGAACCCAACTATAATCAACTTGTTTTAGTCTTCAACCTCAAAAATCATAAATAAAGTATTTTTAAGTTAAAATAGAAGTCACACTGTCTCAATTGAAACTAGTGATACCAAAATGAAACTTAAAGTCATAGTTCACGAAGCTGAAGAAGGTGGATACTGGGCAGAAGTTCCAGCTATCCCTGGTTGTGCAACTCAAGGAGATACTTTTGAAGAGTTACTTGAGAATCTGTATGAGGCTATTGAGGGATGTTTATCGGTTAATATTGACTCAGAACAAATAACAAATAAATCTAGAGTTATGGAAATTGCTGTATGAACTCCATGTCGGGTAAGGAGTTAGCAAAACTTTTAGAACGTAACGGTTGGACTTTATTACGAATCCAGTGTAGTCACCATATATACGGGAAATCTGGTAATCCATCTCGAATTTCTGTGCCAATTCACAAAAATAAAGATATAAAAGTAGGGTTACTCAGAAATTTATTGAAAACAGCTGGTTTGTTAGAAAGTGCTTCTTTTGAAGATGTTAAGGAAATAACTGAAGAAGCTACTGAAGAACAGCGTAATGGCGATGATGTAGATTTATAATTCCATATTTGTTACAACACACGAAAAATAAGTCACGCGGCGCCATAAAAACAACAATAAGGTATTTTTAATAACATTAATAATCAAATCTACGTGTTTATATTGAATAATATGCGAAATTTTATTTTGAGACCAAGTAATTTATTTAACTAACATTCACTTAGATTTGCTTTGCTGCCGTAACTAAAATCTATAGCAAACCTAAATCGCTTGTAAAATATTTCTCTTCTTTCTTTCCTTCCTTTGCGTCCTTTGTGGTTCGTTACATAAGCATCATTTTGTATTGCTATTTTGTGTTGAGTTCCGTTCCACCACCCAACCTACAATATTTAAAATGTGAACCATTGGTTCACATTTTGGGGATATGGTTTTTACAGGGAACTAATTTGTTCTACAAATTTATCTATATATATTTTGTGATTGTAGTGTTTTAGCACTAAGTCGTATCCTCGTTGTGCTAGGTTGTCTGCTTTTTCTGGGTTGTTTAGTAGTTTGGTTATGGATTCATGTAGTGAGTGTGCATCACCTTGAGGTACAGTTTTAATTGCACCTGCTTTTTCTAGCTCTGTTATTATTCCTGGGGATTTTGTAATTATAACCGGGCGCCGACACGCTAGCGCTTCATACATCGTACTCAGTCCAGCTTGATAGTTATTTTCAAACAAGGGTATTATTACAATGTCGGCATCTCTATATAATTGTACTAAATCTTGCCAATCGTAATAGCGACACGACATATTTTTTGGCGCCACTTTAGGGAATGCACGTTTTGTTGCTTTGGCATTTGGTGATGCTACACAAATTTTGACTTCTATATATGATAAGTCTTGAGTCGCAGCAGCAAGGGTACAATAGTCTCGTTTTTCTAACCCCACACTCGCTATTATTGGACGTGTTTTAGTCGCAGAAACTTTACCTGGTGTGAAGAATGTAATATCTGTTGGTTGTTGTAAAAATAATTTTATTTTACTTTCTGGTAAGTTCAAATAGTCGCGCAAAAATTCTGCACTTGCTAATGTATAAGTCATGAACAAGTCTATTTTGTCCTGAACTTGGAATAGTTTCAATGCCAAGCGTCCACGTAATCGATTAATATTATGAATTAATACTGCTGTTTTTGGACGCTTTTTATTGGCGCCACATAAACTAGCTAATGGTATACCTATGTCTTCACCTGTACAAAATACTACTGAGTTTTCTGTAAGTTGCTGTGATAGTGTACGCGCTAATGCCCAGTGTTCTTTATTACCCATCAATAATGCACGCAGTGTATCTGATGGTACAGGTGGATATTTGCCTGGTTGATGTATCTCAGCTTGTAAAATTTGACTTGCTTCCCACATAACGTGACAAGGAGATTTACCTGCTTTTGCATTATGAGCTATAGATTCCAGGTCAAATGACCGACTTAAAACGATGTGGTACTTCACAGTACCTCCTTTTATAGCTATAAAGTGATATTAGCATATCGATGTATGTTGGGTGAAGGAATGTAACCCAACATACAATTAATGTTACATGCTATACCCGAATACTTGATCAAATTTGGTGGCGCCTTCACTGAGTATACAGGTTTTTTCAGAGTCTAAAAGATTACTGTCGATAAGGGTTTGTAATTTGCTGCGAAAATCGGAGTAATTTTGCCTTGTTTTATCTTGAATGTAGGTGACTCTTTTGGTTTCATCTGTTATACCTTTGATTAATTCATCCAGAGAAGGGACTTCATATTTCCACCCTGATTTGTCAAATGCTTCGATAAGTAACCGAATTAAAAGAATTCGGAAGCATTCGTCTTCAAATGGTGTTTTACTTTTTTGAAACCACCTATAAGTACAAATCACGTAATTAAAGTGAATAAATCCCCATTCTTGCTGGTGATACCTTATCAACTCTGGTTTAGTCTTACATTGCGGGTATAGAGTTGTATCAAATGTGTGAAGTTGACCTAGTATTTCTCCGTCATGTCCACGATGCTCCCAAGGTCGAAAACTTCTTACCCAGTCTACGTCAAGCATCATTTCCCAGGTTGCGGTAAGATGATCTATTCCATTCTCTTTATACCAAGCATCCCATACTGGACTCACACCAAGACACGCTAAATTTTCTGATTCACAAGTTTCGTAATGAATCTTCATGAATTCATCTTCGGTGATAAATAAATCAGCATCATGCAAAAGTGCGTGTGTTGTTTGAGTTGCACTGACTCCACGAACAAGTTGCAACCAATGGTTGTTGTGCGGATTATTTTGGTAACGGGAAATTATTTGCTCTAAAGGGTTGGGATTAATTAAACGAATTGGTGTATGATATTTGTGGCGCGTTTCAGAGAGCAGTTCAGAAAAACCTGGCACAAGTTGGTCTGGTATGACAATGGTTTCAAATAAACCATCTGGTTTTTGATTAGAACAAGTTTCTAAAGCAATTTTGAGAAAAACTGGTAAATCACCTGGAACGGGTAGTAAAACTGTATAGGCAAGAATTCGCTCGTCGATTGGTTTATTCCAATGTGAATATTGCCACTTCCAAAGAGATGCTGTCTTTAACATGATATTAAAAGCGATAAAGAACAAATAGCGCTTTTTTTCTCAACGCTACTAAAAATAGAAACTATGTTTCTTGGGTTTGTTACATAAAAATTTGAAATGGAGTTCCGAAACCGAGAGAACTACGAATCAAAACGAACAAAGCTAACATTCCTACAAACAATATTGTTGCTTGTACATCTTGAATGAAACAAAAAAGTTTTTCGCACCATAAACCATAAAGGTTTCCAATATACAATGGAAAGTCTGAAAGTGCTATCACAACAATTACTCCCAATATTCCTTGTGTAGTAAACGCTAATGGCATACCAATACTTACCATTAAAAATCTTAGTAAATTACTCTGTGCAGAGTATAATGGTTTCCCAAGCGCTAGTAAAGCTGGACTTGTTGTGTAATACAAGATTGAGAACCATACACCGCAGCTAAGTATTGGCATCATCCATACTGCTTCTCCATACCTTTGGTCATATAGTCGAGCAATAACAAAGTCTCCAATATTTACTAGTATTGCTAACAATACTGCACATGCGAATACTATCAACCGACGTTGACGAACTATTTTTGTTCGTAAGGTTTCTCTTGGTAAGTCGGTTTGATTGGATATTGTTGGGAATATGACTCGATAGCTTAGGGTTTTTATTACTTCACGCGGCATATTTGCTAGTGTCGCTGCGATAGTATACACACCTACCGTTTGAAATGATAGTAACTTACCTAATATCAATCGGTCAGATTGCTCTGCTAAGAACATAATTGCTGTGGCGATGAACATCCATCTACCAAAAGATAGAAGTTCTTTAAGTGCTGCTTTGTCCCAAGAAAATTTTGGTCTTTGTTCTGGAATTAAGAAGAAACTACCAATCGCACGAATTGTACCTCCAATCAGTCCACTAATTGCGAATGCCCACAAACTGCGTAACCACCAAGCTAAAGTTATCAATACTATCAGTGATAGTATTTGCACGATAAAGTCGAACATTATGACTTTACCAACTTCCATGCGACGGTTGAGTAGTGCAGGCGCCGGTGAGGCAAATCCAAGGATAATGGATGTTAACCCCATAATTGGGACTAACCATAACAGTCGTGGTTCATTATAAAACTTTGCTGCGGGGTACGTAATTGCTAAACAAATCAACCATACCCAAAATCCCCGTGTTGCTTGTAGTGTCCATGCAGTGTTGAAAAATTCTCGTTCTTCACCACGTTTGTTTTGAATAATGCTTTGACCGATACCTAGGTCTGAAAATAATTCTATACCCATCAGCAGCGTATTCACTACTGCCATCAACCCAAAAAACTCTGGCACTAATAACCGAGTCAATATAATATTACTCACTAATCGCGCAAATTGACTGGCGCCGTAACCAATAATAGTCCACATTGCACCACGAATAGCAAGCTTTTTTAGATTCGGTTTTTTTAAGGTTGTCATGGGTTGGGGTAAAAGTATTCTCACTCATATCTACTGTGTTGTCAACAATAACTTCGGTTCAGACACCTGATTATTATTCTGGTCGTTGGACTGACTAAATAAAACTGCTAGCTTTTTCGCTTCTACCGCAACCGAATGTTGTTTGATCACCGATTGGGCGCCAGACACTGCCATTTGAGTTAAAATTGCAGGAGGCATTCGTAAACATTCACGCATAGCAGTAGTCAAAGCTTCAACTGAACCTGCTGGTACTAACCAACCATTAATATTCGATTGAACTAATTCGGGAATACCCGCAACATAAGTACTAATTACAGGTCTAGAAAGCGCAAACGCTTCCATCAGCACCACTGGTAAACCTTCAGCAAAACTCGGCAAGACTAAAGCACGAGCATTACTTATATATTGTTGTACCTGTGAACCACTTGCCCATCCCGTAATTTTTACGAAGTTGTGCAAATTATATTTATGGATAAGTGTTTCAAGATGACCCCGCATTTCACCATCACCTACTAACGTCAACTGCAAATCCCAACCTTCATCACAAAGTTGTTTAATTGCATTTAATAGCAGGATTTGACCCTTCTGTTCGCATAACCTTCCTACGCAAACTAAATTACTAACATCACGAATATCTATTTGTGGTTGGTTGAAATACTCGTCATCAAGTCCACAGTGAATAATATGGATTTTTTGCCATTGCTCGTAACTACACCAACGATACAACTGACTCAAACCAAAAGAGCAAATTGCCACAACAAACTTTGCACGATTGATTTTCTCTGTTAAAGCTATATTAACCGCACGGTCAAACTCTTCTGGTCCATGAACTGTAAAGCTGTATTCTGGACCACCCAATGCATGACATAACATTGCTACAGTCGTAGAATTAGTTCCGAAATGGACATGGAGATGAGTTGCTTCACACTCTACAAGCCAGCGTCGCAAAGTGCAAGCCTCCGCTAGATATATAATATGGTGCAAAATTCCCGTATCGGACTTTATGCCAACCTTGAGAGCTAAAAATAAACCCCCAAGCAATGCTGCTGGTTTGAAAATCGCAAAACTAATCAATGATAATAGTAGATTCAATACTCCTACATCTAGTATTACCCGCGTTTTCTCGAATTCTAGTTTATCTTCTGGGTCAACCAATTCCGAGACACAAGAACGAATCGAAAATCGAGCAACCGATATACCGTCAGCTTCAAGGGCCGCTATTTCACGCCTAATAAAGCTATGGCTTACTTTCGGGTATTTATTAACTAAGTATGCTACTTTCATTGTTGATTATAATGCACCACATTCGTTCAAAACAATTGGCTAGCTAATAAAATTAAACCAACCATCTTTAATATTGTGTGCGTTTTTATACTTGGGGAAGCTTATAACAACGCTAAGGAGCGTTTTACTGCACGGAGTTGCCACTTTATTACTTGTAAAATTAATATTTTTTTTATGCAAAATCAATTACTAATGTGAAGTTAATCTTTAAATTTATTGTTTTTTTGTGAAGTTCTTGTAAAGATAAGTTAAGTTGGGGGGATTTAATAAATTTATGCGTACAACATCTATCTGAATGCAGATATCTGAGGTAAATATATAACTCCTATTAAATCCCATCCATAGTTTAAGACGTAGCATTTTTGTATTCAACCAACGTCGGTTGACGTTTGAGTAAACGTGACAAATGGAATTTGATTTGACCTTGTGCTTGAGGAAATTTACTTAAAACACAATATAGACCATATAGTCTAGCATCCTCTGCTGTTAGACCAGTTGCTCTTCCATATTGATAGATTCGATAAAATAAATACGTATATAATGATGTAAGTATTAAGAAACCGAACCCGTGTGTAATCCAACTAGTAGCAATGGCAATTAATGGTAATATAAATCCCCATAGCCAAATGCTGCGAGATTCTTTTACCCAATATCGTTCAGACTTGTTACTGTGCATATGAGCTACTTGTGCATAAGCATGACCTGCACGTAAAGAACGCTTCCACCATTGACCAATATTTGTCATTTGTGCATCATGCTGCGTCATTTCTTCATCAATACGCATGATTACACCTCCATTAGTACGAAGTCGTAGACATAATTCTGGTTCTTCTCCGGCAATTAAAGCTTGGTTAAAACCACCTACTACTTTCAATGCACTAATACGCATCATTGAGTCTCCACCACAAGCTTTGCTTTCTCCTATTGGTGTATCCCATTCGATATCGCACAACCGATTATATCTCGATTCTGACGGAAACCTTTCCCGGCGCCGACCGCACACGACAACTACTTCTTGATGTTCGTCAAGATATTTTGCCGCTACATTAAGCCAATTTTGTGCTATTTGACAGTCTCCATCGACAAATTGGACGTATTCTAAATTTGGCGCCAATTTTAAAAGCTTATCAAAACCTGCATTACGAGCGCGTGCTGCTGTAAATGGAATTGTTAAATCAAGTTCTACAACATATACACCCAACGCACTAGCCATTGCAACACTTCCATCGGTAGAACCAGAATCAACATAACATACAATCACCCCTTCTGATAATATCGAAAGTAAACACCGTTCGAGACGCTTTCCTTCGTTTCTGCCTATGACTACCACCCCTATCGATTGCATGTCCAAACCCCCTACAACACAAAACCACAAAATTAATTATTCAAAACAGCCAAGCATCATGGAATAAGGATAACAGCCCTTTATCCCCAACATTTTTCCATATTTTTTCACTTTCCACCTTCTAAATAAAACATCATACTTAAGATAGATTTTTTATGCTATTTTAAAAAATAATATTTTTGTGCGAAATAATCAATAGAAACCCGGTTTCTCACTCAAAATCATCATTTGTATTACAACACATCAACTAAGAAACCGGGTTTCTGGTTTATCATCCCAAAAAATAGCTAATATGGTGCCCATTACTTTTGTTTGCTGTATCGAATCTGGTTGGCTCGAAGTTCAAACACTACGCATGATTGAAAGTTTACGTCGATGGGGAGGCGCCTATGCTTCTTGTCCAGTATACGCCGTTACACCCCGCTTTGGACCACCCATCTCTAAAAACACACGCATCCAATTAGAACAACTTCAAGCTCAGTACATTAGTTTTAGTAATCAACATAAATATTCTTGGAATAAGTTTTTGAACAAACTTATGGCATTGAAAGCAGTGGAAGAAATTGCTGAAACTGAATTTATTAGTTGGTTAGACAGCGATTTACTTGTGGTGGATGAGCCAAGTGAATTTATGATGAAGGAGGATTTTAGCTTTGTTGCTTGTCCTGCTGATAAATTGAGTAACGAAACTTCTGGAGCAGACGACCCAAATGACCCTTACTGGCGCCAAATATGTAAATGTGTTGATATAGATATAGAAGAACTACCTTGGGTCTCAAGCGAACCACAGCATTCACCAATGCGTTTCTGCTTTAATAGTGGTGTTTTTGTTTATCGTAGCAGCACAAATTTTGCTCAACATTATTTAGACACTTTTACACAGTTATGTGATGCTCAAGTTATGTCTAATCGCTCAGGATTTTTTTTCAATGACCAAGTAGCTTTAGGATTAACTGTTGCAAAAATGCAAATTCCTTGGGACACTCTTTCGTATTCACATAATTTTGCCATCGGTACATGCGTTCCACAAAATTGGTATACTCAAGAGTATCTTCAAACTGCCAAAATTATTCATCATCATGATGCAATGTGGCCTTGGTTTTGGGATACTTTTTATTTTGCAGTTAATGCGAGCCATCCATATGTTGGAGAATGGTTAGCACAAATAGGACCAATGCAAATAGAGGCGCCGATGAGATCGCGAGTGATGAAAAAAATGCTAGAATTCTACAGAAAACGAAAAGAGTTAGCTTATTCTAAACTCTGTCGAAGCTATTAGAAAATCGTAGTAGCGTTTTTTAAAACAAAATACAGCAATGCAATCTCAAAAACTAGAAACAAAATTTACTGTGTTGCCCTACCCAGTTACATTCGTTTGTCAATATTTAGAAAAATGGGCTGATTTATTATCCAATGATAACCAGCTTCCTGACCCGGATACAATTCCTGGACGTATTGTTACAAACGAGGAATGCTGGATTGTTATGACTTATTTACATTTAAAACGAAGAAACCTCAATGTATATTTGTCTAACCAATTTGTTGAAGGTAATATATGTGTTGCTAGCGCGTTAGATTTTGGAATTAAACAAAAAACTTTTTCATCTTTTGTTGTCGGTTGCCGTTCGGATGGACCTAGACCTGCTTTATGTGATGTTGCCATTGTCCAAAATCAAGCAAATATCAAGTCGAATAAAGATATATTTATACCTCACTGGCCACAACCTGGTTTAATAAAACGAGATAGCGCGCGTAAAAATCGTATTAGTAATATAGTTTTTAAAGGTTCTGAGATAAATTTATATGAAGCATTTCGTTCACCAGAGTTCATTCAAGAACTAGAAAATCTTGGTGTTAAGTTAGAAATAAATGGTTTACATAAAGATAAACAAGTACAATGGCATGATTATAGTGAAGCAGATTTAGTTTTAGCTGTGCGAGACTTAACTGAAAGAGATGCTTTTGTAAAACCTGCGAGTAAATTAATCAACGCATGGACAGCAGGAGTTCCAGCACTTTTAGGTCCAGAACCTGCTTTTCAATATTTACGACAGTCACATTTAGATTATATCGAAGTCAAAACACATAAAGAAGCTCTTACAGCAATTCGGCGCCTGCGAGATGACCCTGGTTTATACGAACAAATGGTTATCAATGGCTCATTACGCGCTCTTGAATTTTCCGCAGAACAAATTGCATTACGTTGGCATGAAGTTTTATCTACACAAGTTGCTTCATTATATTCAAACTGGTGTAAGCGCAGTTCTATAAGTAAAGTTGCCAATTTTGCAGTGAGAGCAGTGAATCAAAAACTCGCAATACGAGAGGCCGACTATCATCGCGCACATGGATACCGTCCAATTTCCAACAGATGGACATAGCTGTACCAAGCACGCAAAAAACCCCCCGTAATAAGCACTTCAGTGCTTAACTAATGCTTAACTATAAACATAAATTACTTATGTGGCGCCAAAATTCTAGGTAAAACTCAGATTATAGATATATCCTCTAGTAAAATAGCAGATGGTGCCAAAAATTCTAGGTAAAACTCAGATTTTAAGCAATCTCCGTGCTTATTACGAGCAGTTCTTTTTGCCTAGGGATAAGGTTGATGTAATGTACAGTGTCCAATATATGTTGGTTTTGAATAACATAAAGCTTTCTGTCATGTTGTTCATGAAAAAAAACATCAGAAAAGCTAAATACCACATCTTCTCCGGCGCCTTGGTGGCATATGCTAACTTTAATGCTCTAAAATAAGCTATTAAAAAACTAATCGCGAATAGCAAAATTCCAATTAACCCCACATCTAGCGCTAAATCTATAAATCCATTATGCCCATGCGGAGGCACAAAACCTGATGCCACTGCTTTTCCTGCTTCTAGTGCATATGGACTACCTGGCGCCCAAAAAGCACCACGTCCAAAACCAAGTAATGGTCTATCCATAAGTCGTGACAGCGCAATACCCCACATTGGTGTTCTTCCTGTCAATGTTGGGTCTCTACCAAGAGCAGTTAACAGTTCTGTCCAATTACTCAATACAAGCGTCATTACTGCACCAACTACTAATATCACCAAATCTATAAAAATAACCGTAGTTTTACCTACAAAACGAAAATAACGGTAGAAAAACAAAGTTAAAAATAATATTGCTGATACTACTAGCGAAGTTTTTGATGTTGATAACAACATCAGTATTATCCCGAACACAAAACCAGTCCATTTATAAATTTGCTGTAGTTTATTACCACTCGTCGGTAACAAAAAAAATGTAAATGAACTTATTACCATTATTGCACCAAGTAAATTTTTATACCCAAATACCCCTTTCCAGGCGCCTGGGTGGTCGATGCCATGAATACCAAGTGCTGGCATTACAGCAGCTACACCAAAACTCATTAATTCCCCAATAAAAAAAGCGATGCCAAAAATTTCTACTTGCTCTCTAACAGTAAAGCGTGCAGCAATATACAACCCAAATGATGTCATCTGCAAAATTTCACGACTGTCTTTTAATGTGCTAATAAACACATCTGACCACAAGAATGATGCGAAAGCGATGATAGTTAAAAAAGTTAAAAATATATCTGACTTTATTACCAATAGCGAATCTTTCCAACGTAAACAAGCTAAAACTGTTGCACCACCCCATACAAAATAGCGTAGCAACGTTATCGGCGCCCCTGCAAATAATTCTGAAAAAGCTCCAGAAAAAAATAGCACCCCAATAATCACAAATATTTTTTCAAAAAAAGTAATATTAAACACAGTGATAAATGGTAATAATACTAATCTAAGCTACGATGTTAGGCTGCTCAACAGATAATAGTTCCTGGATAGCGCAAAGACTGGAGGCTAATGCAGTAGCCCAACTTTTGTTAATATCGTAGAACTGTTCCTGTAACTCAAAACACGCAAGTCGCTTTTGCTTACAAATGATTGGGTCATTATATATTTGAAGTATAGCTGTTACATATGCTTCTATATCATTCGGTAATACTTCAATCACAGCTTCACGCACGTAAGATAATGCTGGACAAACAGCACTTGTTATCACAGGACGACCTGATAATACACCTTCAGCGACCACGCGATTAAACCCTTCAATAAAATCAGTTCGTGTTGGTACTATAACAACGTGTGCTTTACCGAACATGGAACGCATTTTTTGTTTGCCACAATATCCATGAAATACGAATAAGTCTTCTATACCCTCTTTTTTGACAGATGTTTGTAGTGGTTTTAGTGCTGCACCATCCCCACAAATATCAAAAATTATATTTTTTATCCCAATCGCAGCAATTCGTTTGGCTATGAGCAGTAAGTCGAAAGCGCCTTTATCATACTCGACTCTACCCGCAAATAATACTCGTAACGGTAGACGTTGTTGAGGTGGAGGTGGAATATCCGCGAAGTCATTTCTTTTATATATAGGTAAAAATTCATAAATTGGTGGATGTACCCCATTTGTTAATACAGTAATTTGTTCCGTGATATCATGAGAGACCGCGTGTATACTATGACATTTTGAGTAAAACAAATCACGACTCAAGTTAAGAATTATTTTCTCTCCTAGAGTTTGCTTGGAATATTTACGCCACAACGTGCAGTGCAGCGACGGAATTACTTTTACACCTATCCAAGACAATGGCAGTAACATAAACCAGTAAGTTGTACCACTATCTGCAATTACCACATTGGCACCAAAACTAATTGCCGAAATAAATAGCTGTATTCCTTGTAGAATCTGCTTTACATGATAAAACAAACGAGTGCCACCATACAACAAAACTCGGCGCCGTTCAATAATAAAACGACCGTCATAAAGAACCTCTGTTTTTCTCGCTAGTCCAATTACATAACCAACAGCATCTAAAGCTGTACAGACAGAATAAAAATAACTTGAAAAGGTCATCGAAACCTGTGACCCCACATCCGAACCTTCTTTCCAACATTTATATGCCTCAATTACATCTTCCGTACCAATTGCGTATACTATCCGCAGTTGCTTGGACATTTTATAACTTAGGTTTTCTACATAAGAGTGAATGATACGATTATATTCATTTATCGTATATTTACTTAAACTTTAATATATTTATTACATAGTACGCTTATAATCAAGCAAGTTGCTGGATATAAAATATCACTTATATACCCTGATTGATTTGACTTATGATTTGCGCTTTTAATGTAGCGGCGCCAATTCGGCTATCAAAATGTTCAATAATCGTAGAGCGTCCACTGCATCCTAGTTGTGTTTTGAGTGCAGGATTTTCTATCAGTCGCATTAGCGCAGATGCTAAAGCTGTAACATCCCTCGGTGCAACCAATAATCCGTCTTTACCATCAGTAATTATTTCAGGAACACCACCCGAATTAGTGCCAATTGTTGCTACGGACATTGCCATTGCTTCCATGTAAACTACACCTAGGGGTTCACAATGGCTAGCAAGTACAAATGCATCTGTATGACACATTTTTTCGATAACTTGGTTTTCTGATAAAGTGCCTGTAAATTCGATTAAATTGGATATTTCTAATTTTGCTGCCAATGCTTTTAAGTTGTCTAACTCCAAACCGGCGCCAACAATTGTAAGATGAACTAATTTACCAGCGTCAACAAGGCATTTTACAGATTGAATTACAGTATCGTGACCTTTGCTTGTGTGTAGGCGCCCAACGGTGAGAATTTGAAAGGTTTGATTGTTGTTATTATTTAATTTATAAAGCTGTGGATTCCATATATTGGTATCTACACCAATACGTCCTAGCAGCAGTTGGTTTTTTTGTACTGGATAATTACATCGTACTTCTGCTTCTAGCTTTTTGGTAATAGCAATAATAAAAGCTGCATTAGTAAACTTTGCCGTCATACCACCTCCCCACCATTCCAAGTTCGCGTTTAGCGTCAGCGAGTATGAAATGCCAGTTATCTGTTTGAGCATTATTGCTAATATTGCTGAATTTCCACAGCTATGACAGTGCATATGCTCTATTTTACGTACTACACAATAGCGAGCTAATATACAAGCCATTGGCACCAAAGCAATAATATGCCAACGTGGCGCCTCTACATTTATAGTTAAAGCAAGTCTTATGGCTTTAAATAAACCAATCGGGTAAGTTAATGCCCAACATAGACTCACAAAAATGTCAATTATATTATGGAAAATATTTTGTTTCCACAGATAGTAAGTTTGTGCAATATCAGCAAAATCGTGTTTAGCTTTAATATCTGGTGAAGGATATTTAGTGGAAAAAATCTCAATTTGAGTTCCCCACTCACGTAGATGGGTAATTTCTCGCCAAATCCAAATGTGTGTTTGTCCTGGAAATTCAGGTATTAAATAGGCAATTCTGGGATGCTGTAGCATAGGCGTCCCGCCTGTGCGGTGAGAGGTAAATATTATTATTATTATTTATCAAAATTAAGTATTATTCTCCTCCGGAGACACTCCGTGAACGCAAAAAAGGCGCTATTTTATAGACTGCACAGGCGGGACCTACAAAAGAAGATGGAAATTTTTGACAAGATTTTCATATTGTTGCACTTTCATAGCAGCTTTCGCTGATATCATCACAGCAATATATTCTTTTGGGGTACGCTGAAAAAAGTTCTCCAACTCCACATCAGACATTTGTTGATTAAACCAATATTCATGACAAATGCACTCTGAGTCAAAATAATGTCCCAATACTTTAAGTACTTCCTCTACAAAAACCCCATACAACACATACTCAGATAAATTCCAATTACTGCAAACAGTTTCAACCCATCCTCGTCCTGACACCTTTTCGATATGTTTATACAGTTGTTTTAAATTATCGCTTCTCCATGTCATGATTTGACTTATATAACCAGTGACAGGAATATCACCACTTGGTAAATTGAGTAAACGACGAGCATTATAATTCCATTTTTCACCAATCGGCGCCTGTGGAGAAAGATTTCCAGGAATACGGTACAAGCGCACTAAACCATCACGAATAAAAAAGTTCCAATCAAAAGGACGAATAAAAGCAACATCAGAATCTACAAATACAAATACCTGTTCGGTAAAAAATTCTGCTGCTGCAAGTTTAATGAGTTGCTGAATTATCCATCCTCGCACGACTAAGTGCTTGATATTAAACCAACAATTATTGATAAAGGGTAATTGAACCCAACTAGGTAAGATTGATTCAACGGTAATTATTTGAGTGTTTCTATATTTAATTTGACGAAAAAGAGGTAAATCGCGCGTTGGCACAATTATATAATGCTTTGCCTTTTCGGGTGCGAATGCTTCTATACTCCAAGCCAGCAGCTGACATCGATGATAGTCTGGTGCATAACTAGGAGTAATTAAGCAAAAATCAACTTTTTGCATTTTATGCTTAGATATCTATCAATATAGATTTTAGCTTGGCGCCCCAACTTCTATTCACATCATAGAACTGTTCTTGTAGTTTCAGGCAAGCAAGACGCTTTTGTTCGTATAGTGAATGATTTTTGTACAAATCAATCAAAGCATTACCGTATGCTGTGATGTCGTTTGGAGGTACTTCAATTACAGCAGAACGCACGTAGGATATAGCAGGACATACTGCGGACGTAACAACTGGACGACCGGCTAAAATGCTTTCTGCTACAACTCTATTAAAACCTTCAACAAATTTAGTTTGTGTTGGTACTATTACGACGTGTGAGTCACTCAATATAGACTGCATCTTGGGTTTTGTACAGTGACCATGACATTGATAATTTGCTTCTAACCGAGAGTCTGTAACTTCTTGACACAGTTCATTAAATGCTGAACCTTCACCACAAATATCGAAAACAATATTTCGTAAACCTTCACTTTGAAATCGTTTGGCAATTTGGAGTAAATCAAATACACCTTTGTCATGTTCTATTCGTCCTGCATATAAGACACGGAATAGAGATACGTTTAAATTTGGGTGTTTAATATGAGCAAAGTCTTGACGACAGTAGGTAGGTGTAAACTCGTACACTGGTTGGTGATGATTTTGAGTTAGTTGTGCGATCTGCTTTGTGATTTGATTTGATACCGCTAAAGTTGCTGTACAATCTGAACTAAATAAGCTTTCGCCTAATTTGAGAGTTAGTTTTTCACCTAGAGTTTGATGTCCAAAATGGCGCCATAATACACAATGTACCGATGGAATTACCTTGATTCTAAACAAAGAAAATAGGCGCCACATAAACCAGTGCGTAGTTCCACTAGATGCAATACATACCGATGCTCTGAACTTTACCGCACAAGCAAGTAAATATAGCCCATTCCAAATATGATAAATGTGGTAAAAAATACCATGAGCGCGATTGACTAGAATTGGTAGACGTTTGATTACGAACCTGTCATCTTTGACGACTTGTTTAATTGCAGACTGTGCAATTACATAACCTTGAATGTTTAAACTTTGACAAACTTCGTAAAACTGACTTGAATAAGGAATTGATACTTGTAAAGGTGATTCTTTTCCGTGTTTCCAATGCTTATATGCTGCAATCACATCTTCTGGCCCCACTGCATATAAGACTCGAAGCTGTTTTGATGTTTTTTCCATTCAGACGTACCGTAATATTTGTATGTGACTAATTACACGCTTTTTATGATGAATTTAACCGTTATAATACTCAGATACAGGACAAATGTTCACAGTAGGCATAAAAGTGCTTAATGCGATTCGGATATTATTTTAGCTTTATTTAAGCTAGCGTTAATACTTAGAAAAAATTTATTTTCCCAATAATTTTTACTATATTCGATTATAATAAACGTTTATTTCGGAATTAATAGTGCATTTTGTTGCTGTCTTTTAATCAGTATTTATACTGTCCAGAAGTTAAATTATGTTCATACAGCCAGTTTCTATCATGTTGCGAATTGTTAAGCCATGTATAAATTAATTTAGCCCATTTAACTGGCAACTGTAATTGTTTCCATGATTTGAGCGAAGCGAAACTAAGACTGTAATAAAGTTCTGGATTTGATATGAGTTTATGTATAGAATTTGCTAACATCTTGGAATCGCGCGCTGGAAATATAACTGCACTAATGCCATCTTCTAAATTTCTTTTAAACATGGGATGGTCTGAAGCGACAATAGGAGTACGCGCGCACAAAGCTTCGTATATTGTTAATGGTAATCCTTCTGGATATTCATGCCAACTAGGTACTATTACTAAGTGCGCTTGTCGCATTAAATCAATTACTTCGTTGTGAGGAACCAAACCTAAAAAATTAATATTATCCTGTATGCCTAATTGTTGAGATTTATTAATAAAATAATCAATATCGCCTTTACCTGCTATGTGTAACTTGGTTGTGATATTTTGCTCACGTAAAATAGCCAATGCTTCAAAAATTTCTCCAACACCTTTACTAGGGACCACAGCACCAATATAAACTAGATTCCAAACATCGGTAGATGGTAATGTTTTTGGTGTAAACTCGTTGGGGGTTTTGAAGTGCGGCCAGTCCCAAGGAATAATTTTATTTGGGTTCACACCGATATTTTGAAGCGAAAGGCAAGAATTTACACCATGATTTGCCACCCACTCAATATAAGGGTTATTTAATTTTGCAGCCAGAAGAGAGTTTTTGATACGATTTCGTAATCCTCGCTGTAAAAATGAATCAGCGAGCAATGCCATAGTTTTAACGCGCTTTTTAATCGCCCAACTCAATATAGCTGGAATTGGTGAGTGAACGACTAAGTGCGTGGGGTTTAATTCAGCGATAATTTGACAAATTTCCTGACTTTGCTCAAATGGGTCAACTGCGGCGCCTACCGCGCGTATTCCAGGTTGCAAAAGCGTGTTATATTTTTCTGTAGTTTGGCAACACATTAAAATAGCTTCTTCAATTTCTTGACTGATATTGCTTATCGAATCAATCACATACTTTTGCGCGTGGTATGTTTCTATACCATTTTCTCGAACTTGCTTAAAGGTTTCACGGTAGTCACCCGCATACTGAACTATTAATAAACGTTTATTAGCTTCCATTGGCATTTAAATACATCTAAATATAAGTTATACATAAAATCCCCACAGTATATAAATAATACAGTGGGGAACACTCATCCGTTACATCCATTGCCACTAGTCTCGTTCAGTACGAACCCATGTTTTTTGGGGTTGAACTAAGAATTTGAAGTACAAAGGAATTTTCCAGAGGATGTAAAACGGTATAGCAAACAGTTCTAACAACGGTAAGTCAGAACGCGCGAAGTTTGACCAAGCTATTAATATTGCCGTCAAAATAAATGTTCCTGCAAGAGCAGTAATCCAAACAGGTATCCATATTGACATCAAAAAGGCGAATAGAAGTGAAGTACACATCACCGCAAACCACATCGCGACAAATAACGATAGGGGTGGAATGCACAAGTCTAATGCGCTGAGAAATAAAGCTAATCGTTTTTGACTAATAGAAGCTTGAATTAATTTGGGTACATAAGTAAGCAAAGTTTGAATATGTCCATGTTCCCAACGGGTACGTTGACTTTTCGCACTTTTAGAGTTTTGAGGTAAACAACCTTGAACGTGTGCTTCTGGACAAAAAATTGGTGGATATCCAGCAATAGTTAAATCTAGTCCGAGTTTCATATCTTCGACAATTTCAGAATTTGCCAGGTCAACCGAACGAATAACTGACCAAGGAAATGCCATTCCAGTACCTGCTAACAGACATGGTAAATTCATGCGTACTAGACCGCGCGAACGAACCAGATTTTTAACTTTAAATGCAAAGGTTGATATGGAATCTTTAGGAGTTGGTTGATTAGGTTTTGACATCAAGTAGACTGCTTGTGCTGGTCTACCTGTATTATTAGCTTTCTCGGTCAACAGCGTTATTGTATTTCTTTGAACTATACAATCAGCGTCAATAAATACAACTACTTCAGGTGGGTCATTCTCTAGAAATTTTAATCCGTAGTCCAGAGCGTATCCTTTACCTTTCTTGCTCTCATCTTGTCTTTCTATGACTGTAACTCCTGCACGTGAAGCAATTTCAGCAGTTGCGTCTGTACAGTTATCAGCAACTACCACCATTTTTTCATGTGGTAATAACGTAGATTTTAAGCTTTTTAATGTATTTGAAATTACACTCTCTTCATTATGAGCAGGAATTAAGACTGCTACCTTATTAGTCTGAATTTTTGAAGTTGTGGAAGTCAGTGGAAACAGAGCAGTGATGCATTCAATTAGTAAAACAGAACCCAGAACAAGCAAAAAGAAGGCACTTATCAGCAGAATTATTTCTATTGATAGATGCATTGGCTGGTTAATATACATGTTGGAGAATTTCCTAATGTTTATCCAAGAAACCGGGTTCCTGTACAAAACTATGCTAGAAATCCTAATTTTTAATAAGGAACCCGGTTTCTAATTGACAAGTGATTTTTGAATAACTTTTGCGGGAATACCTACAGCAGTTGACCCTGAAGGAATATCGCTTAGTACGACTGCATTGGCGCCAATATTCACATTATCACCAATGGTGACATCACCAAAAATTTTCGCACCAGCACCAACATTAACGCGCTTGCCCAAACAAGGTGCATCTAACGGGCGATTGAGATAACGATTTCCTAAAGTTACACCTTGACGAATAATGCAGTCGTCACCAATTGTGCTGTAACCGTGAATTACAATACCTCCTTGGTGTTCAATAACTACACGGCGTCCAAGGTTAACAGTGTAAGGCAATTCAATACCATAACCGTTGCGAATTTTACGGAATAACATTCGGTAGAGAATACTTAAAGGAGCGCGTAAAAGCTTTGGTTGTACTGTCATACGCCATACACCAAATCGATGTACTGCCACTGCACGAAACCCAGGAAGTGTCCAGTCGCACCCGTGTGACCGGAAATCTTCTTTTATTTGCTCCCAAAAACTTAATTCTGTATTAACCGTATTATCCATAATAGGCGCCTATATTTTGGTACTACTTACTATCAGATGACTGAACTACAAGCGAACTATTATCTGTATCACGGGTACTGTTGTAATAGAAATATCCATCAGGTTCATGTTTGATATTGACACCATTCGCTACCAAACCTAAAACCGACGCTTCTGAACGCATGAGCAAAGCTTTAGCTGCAAGTGCGCTCTTCAAGTCAGCAACACCAGGACGAACTACAACCAAAACACCATCCGCCATTTTACCCAAAACTGCTGCATCCGCAGTTCCTGCTAAAGGTGGAGTATCAAAGATTATATAGTCATAGTGTTGTGATAAAGCTTGGATTAAAGCGCTCATGCCTTCAGAGTCTAATAGAGCTTGAGGATTTGGTGGTATTACCCCAGCCGTTAATACTGATAGATTTCGTGTAACCGATTGAATACAACTGCGAATTCGGTCTTGTCCGACTATCACATTGCTCAACCCCGTCAAATTCATCACTCCCCACAAATGATGTTGCGAAGGATTACGCATGTCTCCATCTACAAGCAAGACACGTTTACCTGCTTGTGCAATTACAGCCGCTAAATTCGCGCTCACCTCAGATTTTCCTTCACCTGGAACTGAACTAGTAACCACGATAGTGCGAACTGTTTTATGGCTAATAAATTTTAAGTTCGCTTGTAGCATTTGATATGCTTCGTGAATTACTGAGCGTGGCAAAGTTCCTACAACTACCCTTGGTGAGGTGCCTTCCATTGTTTGCTCAATAGAAGCACTATTGGTATCAAATTTGGGAATTAAGCCAAGCAATGTATAACCAAACACATCTTGAGCTTCTTTAACAGTTTTGATTGATTTATCGATGACATCAACTACAAATGCAGCAGCAACTCCCAATAAGGCGCCAATAAAAATTCCACCTGCCCCTAAAAGCAGCATCATTCTCATTCGCGCAGGGTTTGGCGAGACAACCGCATTTTGGACGACGCGCGCACTACCAATAGTTTGGTTTTCAGAAACGCGAATTTCTTGAAGACGACCAAGTAAGGTTTCGTAGGTCTTTTGAGCCACCGTTAGGCGCCGTTCTAAGTCACCTTGTTTCTTCTCCAAATTCGGTAATATAGACGCGCGTTGCTTGAATTGTTCGTGTAAGTTCGATAAAGTTTGGACTCGATTTTCTAAACCTAAACGCTGGGCTTGAAGTCTGACTGACTCCCCAACTAACTGTTCCTTAAGTTCACCTAACTGTAATTTATCGGGCGAAACTTTGACGTTGGCACCTAAAGACTGACTAGCTCGCTGTTGCAATAACCTATTTAAAGCAATTTCTTTTTGCTTCAAGCTAATTATCTCTGGGTGGTCAGGGGTATAAAGTGCTTGTTGTGTAGCTAACTGACTTTGTACTTTTTGTAATTCACCCAATGCTTCTTGTACGCCAGGTATTAACGATAGTGATGTTCTATCTACTGCTTCAGAGCTTGGTATTTTAATTTGAGACCGAAGTTCAGCTTGTTGCGACGTAACCTCTGCTAGTTGCCCTTTAACTTGATTTAGCTGCTTGTCTAGGTCGCCAATATTTTTGACAGTTTCCTCTGTCTCTTTTTCTAAGTTAATAACTTGATTAGATGCCTTAAAAAAGCGTAATTCTTCAGTTGTCTTATCTAATTCACCTTTTGCACGAGGAAGTTGAGACTCAATAAACTTGCGCGCCGAAATTGCTTCTAAACGGTTATTTTGAATATTGCTATCTACATACGACCGCATGATTTGATTCACAACGTCCGCAGCTATCTTTGATTCACCAGATATATGCGACACGTTTAGAACATCGGTACCAGGAATTGGTTCAACTTTAACATTAATAGATTCTGGTTGTATAAGCTCACCGTTTTTATCTCGCAGGTCAAGCTTTTTGATAACAGCTTCTAAAATCGGACGCGATTGCAAAATTTCTGCCTGAGTTGATAGAGGATTTGCTTCACGTCTGACGCTTTCCAAATCTCCACTTTTCTCTCCTAACCCTGTTAGCAACGAAGTACGGTTTGCTTGAAACATTAGTTTTCCAGAAGCTTGATAGGTCGGACGTTGCAGCGATATCGCAAACCCTGATAATGCTATAGATGTGAATAAAATCCCTGATGCAACAAGCCAGCGTCGTTTTAAAACTAGCCAGTAGCTGCGAATATCAATGTCTTCGGAACGGTTGTATTGCTGCTCCATAGCGGTTATTTATGTAGTAAAGATTGGTTGAATTTGATGCACATGCATTGTTTTTTGTTCGTAATTTATTAGATGGTCTTACTTTTAGCTGCCGATGCTAATGCTTTTTCTGTTGGCTTTTCTGTTGGTTTGTGTGATTCAGACCAAGGATTCTCGTATAGATGAATCCGCTGTTTTAAAATCAGCCACAAAAATGGAAATGCGCTTAATAC
Organism: Calothrix sp. PCC 7103; assembly: GCF_000331305.1. Classification (GTDB taxonomy): domain Bacteria; phylum Cyanobacteriota; class Cyanobacteriia; order Cyanobacteriales; family Nostocaceae; genus Dulcicalothrix. The sequence goes on from NZ_KB217478.1 coordinate 7,213,148, forward strand.
ATAACGTTTCCAGAGCCTTTTCGGTTCTGAACTTAAACGATACAACCATTCCAAACCAACTTCGCTCATCCATTTTGGAGAACGTTGAATATCTCCAGCTTCAAAGTTTATTGTTGCTCCTATTGCCAGGAATATCTTGACATTTTTTAATGCGTGCCGATATTTTGCAATCCACATTTCTTGCTTTGGAGCGCCAACACCAATAGCCAACACAGTTGCTCCAGAAAGGTTAATTAAATCAACAATTTCTTGACATTCTTGCTCGTTACTTTCAAATCCATATGATGGAGAATGAGCAGCAACAATGATGTTTCTTCCAACTTTGGAATTTATGCTCATTTGAGCTTTTTTGACAACCGCTGCTTCAGACCCCAGCAAAAAAATTTTGATATTCTCGTCGTCACGATAGTAATCGTAAAATGCTGGAAACAAATCTGAACCAGAGATTTTTTCTTGGATTGGGGTTCCAAGAAAATTTGATACATACATCAACACTTTACTATCGCAAACTCGGTAGTCAGCCTCCTTATACACATCATAAAACTCGTAGTTTTCCTGTAATTTCATAACATGGTCAACGTTGGGAGTAAATACAACCCCACCGTGATAAAGCTTTTCTAAAAGCTCCACCATTGTGATGTTATGAATTTTGACATTTAGTAAATTTATTTGCCTCATCACCGCTCTCAAAACAAGTGATATTGAATGTTTACGTATTTGCTCATCATCCTGCCTAGCCACTTGTCGAATCGGAACACGGAAGTTATATTAATTAAAATTGAGCCATTACATAAATTTGAATCTGGCTTGAACACGTAATAAGCCAAAACTTATATATTCTTAGTGATGCCCCTCAAATTATACATAGTTTTATACATTGGTCAATCCTAGTTACACTCCTAATTTAGGATCAGTGTCGATTTATCAAAACCTATTTAAATGAATGGTGAATTTCAAATCAACTGAATGTCCTCCTAATGTTAATCAAATCAAACAGAATGCATAGCTTTATAGCGATTTAACTATTCAATATTTACTCTCACATCCTATTTAACTTTGTTTAACTTTATTCGCGCTTCAATCATTAGGTAGAATTTTTCAACTATCTTGACTTAAATGTTACATAGTTATTCCAGCGATGCTTCAACTACCACAATTTGTAAGTAAAATTCATCCCTACTGAGCTTGTTAAATTAAACAGAATAGATTTCATCCTAAGATAAACATATAAAGCTTAGATGTATCTAAAGAACGGCAGCATTGATATCTGCTATGGTTTCTGAATGCACAGTTACCTGCTTATAGCTCCAAAGTAAACACACTGCATAACAGAGTACTTCAGAGTCAAAATGCGAGGTATCGCAAACAAAGCCATGACATAACACAAAAATTAACGACAAGTTAAAAGAGAAAGTGTTCAACTTCACTTGCCATCGGATTTACCACACACTGACTGCCTGAGTCTGCGAATTGTTAAGTTTTAATATATCTTTTATTTTGCTCGAATTTAAATATTTAGTGTAAAGCTAATGTGTAGAATGAAATAAGTTTTTATAAAGAAATTGTAAAGCAAGCGTTTTTTCCCTGAAGTTATAGGAAAAAATTGTTTCAATACACAAATAAAAATCAACAATAATGAAGCGAATTTAAAAATAATTCGTAAGGTGTTACAGAAGACATTTTAATTTGAAGGCATAGAGTATGCAGAGACACCTCAGTCAGGCGCCTCTGCATAATCATTTAATAACTACAGATTTGATAGTAATTTTACACTATGTCACGTGAAGGGCTAGGGCCTTCAATTTCCCAAGTTACATCCTGAACTCTGAAAATAACAGAACCAGCATCGAAAGCATAGCGGTTGCCGTTGCTTGCATCACGCTTCATGGCCCACATATTAGTTTCACCAGTACGATAGTTGCGCCATACCCAGTCAGGTACACCATCTCCTGTAAAGTCGGCAGTTCCTTCAAGGCGCCACTGGGTATCTGTGACTGGAGGAGTATTAATGGAGTTTGTCTTGGTTGGATCATAGTCACCGTTATTTAGCATTCCCCAGATAGCATTTCCGCCAGTGCGGTAATTACGCCAGAGAATATCAGCAACACCATCTGCATCGAAGTCAATTACATCTGCAACTTCCCACTGAGTGTCAGCGATAGGAGTAATAACGTACCCATCAGCGTCATTAAAGTAAGGATTGTTACCAGTGGAAGTATTATTTAATTTCCAGATTCTATTTTCGCCAGTTCTATAATTACGCCAGAGAATATCGGGAATAGCGTCATTATTAAAGTCAGCCCAGCCTTCGACAACCCAGTCAGTAGGTACGTTGGGAGTGAGAGTTCTACTTCTGTCGAGGTCAAGAGTCAGGGCGCCAGTTCCAGCAATGTTGGCATCAAAGTTATATGCCCATATAGCTATTTCACCAGTTCTGTAATTGCGCCAAAGAATCTGAGGTCCACTGCTGCCACCAAAGTTTGTCACCCCTTCCATTTCCCAGTTTGTATCTTCTATAGGACGAAGACCCTGAGTTCTACTTGTACTAGATACATCGACATCAATACCAGTGTTGGCGTCAAATGTCATAAACCAGACAGAATTTTTACCTTTGTCGGGTCCATTCCCGTAATTGCGCCAGAAGATATCAGTAATACCGTTGTTATCTACGTCATACAAACCTTCAATTTCCCAACCAGTGTCTCTTACTTCTCGAATCCACTTAGTTAATCTTGAGTCTGTATTCAAGCTAAAGGGGTTAGTTGGATTTGCGGGGTCGTAATTAATACCCCAAACACCATTTTGACCACTGTCTGCTCCATTTCCATAATTGCGCCATAGTATTTCTGGTGTATTAAAGCCACTAGGGTTGGCAGTACCACCAAAATTAGGAACCTTTGTTGAGGTACCAACAGCGGGAGTACCAGCATTACCAACGGCGCCAGTAAAGTTAAGTGTGACGCTAGCACTAACAGTTGGCGAAGAATCTGTTGGTAAACCACCGTACTCAACGACGTAACCTTGGGGTCTGTAAGCGCCAAGGTTAGTATAATCTTGCTGGTTAGGAAGGTCATTCCACTTACCTATATTTCCAGCATTCGCATTTCCAACGATGTGGGCATAATCTTCACCATCAGGTTTACCAGCATCAGTAGAGTTGTTTGGCTCACCCCTTTGTAAATCCCAGTTATTGTAGCGTCCATTAATTGCAGCACCTGTATTATTTCCTCGCCAATATAGTTGTCCAGTACCACCGTTGTCGTTTGTTGCTAGACCTTCAGGCCCCGTTACCCATCTCCAGTCTCCTTCTACCGCTGCGTCACTGGCGCCTATCCAACCATTACCACTAACTCGACTTTGTATAAAATCTTGTTCAGCTTGAGTCGTGATTGTTGCTAAATACCCTTGTTTACCTAAATAGCTAGGACGATTGCTAGCACCATCTCTTGCATCAGTCCAAGAAATGCCTTCATTAGTTACAAATTCGTAAAAATGCCCATTTTCTGGATTTGCGAGTAAATTACCTAAAGAGAACTGAATATTGCGCGCTGCTCCTGGGTTGGCTGCATCTGTATTAGCATACGTAACTCGACGCAATAAACCTTGGTAAACATCAGAACTAAGGGCATTAGCAGAATCTAAGGTCAGCACACCTCTTGACTGGTCGTAGTTCCAGTTAACTCCATCTGGGCTACTACCACTTGTAGCTCCATCAATACCTAAACGGTCTTTACTGGCATCAAAGTTACCAATTAACACCCGTGCGCCATTGAGTGTACCAACATTTGTGATAGTTAAATCTGAGTCAACAACTTGTGGAGTAGTACCTCTGTAATTAATATTGCCAGAAATATTTCCCAACCCCCCGCTAACATCCGCAGCAACAGCAGAACTTGAACTTGAAGAAGCACTTAACGGAGTTGGTATCGAGTAGTTAGGCGTATTAGACAGAGTAGTTGATAATTCTTGTAGTTCTTTTTTGATACGGAGCGATAATGTATCAGACACTGGGTTTTCCTCTTAATTAGATTATTAAAGAACTTTCGCTCTAGTGCGTACAAACGTTGAATATGTAGCCAAAAAATGAACATGCTATCGAGTCATTAAAATCTAGTACATTCACTAAGGTAAATCCACTTAAGCTTGTATATTTGACTACAAATAATTATGTAGCAAAAACTACTAAATAGTCAAATATTTTATCATGCCCAAAAATATTTTCGTAATAACATTTAATCACAACTTTATGACAATGTAACATCCGTAACGGATAAAAACTTACAAAAGTTACTGTGAGATACTTACGTAATCTCCGCCCATATGAAGAGAACATCTACCGATAGATAAGTATCTCGTGATTCTTATATTTGCATATGCATAAGTTTGTTCAATTAATCACAATATACAAAAACATCCGCAATTAATCGAGTGTGCATAACGTCTAACCCTTGTCAATCAGGGCACGCACTTAAAAATAGTAATAATATAAAGCTTACTTTATGAAGTTAATATTAATTTTTTATACTCAGATGATTTTATGTAATATGGCTAAAGTCACGTGATTTCAAGCACTTCACTAGCTAAACTTCTGTTTAAAACTTCTTAATGCTTTCTTTATATATTTTTTATAAAACTTTTAAATTACTTATACTAATCTTTGTAAGCTTTTCGTGTTTTTGTGCTTAATCAAACAAGGATTAGGGTATAAGGTATTAAGAAATGCTTATACTTTTCTTGCTACCTATCCCTATTCCCTAAGTGTTATTTCTGATTTTTCTTAAACCACTCGACGACACCATCAGAAATTGTACGTGCCATCTTCCTTTGGTCTTCAGGGTTGGTAATTAGTTCTATTTCAGTAGGATTACTCATAAAGCCAAGTTCTAGTAGTACAGATGGAGAACTAGCGGGACGTGTTAGCGCTAAGTTATTCCAAAATACTCCATAAGAGGGTCGCCTATTTTTTTCTACTACATAGTTATGCAGAAATAAAGCTAAGTCGTGTGCTTGCGTATTGTACCAAAACGTACCAAATCCCTTAATGTTTTCGGCATCACCATCATCGGGTAGCGAGTTATGGTGAACAGATAAAGCGATTGTTGGTTCTTCTGCGTCAATAATTTTTTGACGGTCAACTAGTGAGAGTTCTACATCTGAGTTGCGCGTCATGACTACAGTGGCGCCACGCTTGATTAAGTCGTCGCGTATTAACCTAGAAATAACTAAATTAACATCTTTTTCTAAAGTACCCTCTGGACCACTGGCGCCAGATTCAGTCCCACCATGTCCTGGGTCAAGTAGTACTTTCACACCAGATAATGGTTTGCGTCCAGTTTTAGTGGGGGGGTGACGCATTGTTAAAATTAAGCTAGTCCCTTCATAGCGGAGTTTGTAACCCCACTGTTGATTTGTCTTGAGGTTGAAAGTGTATCTAACTTGATTTGGGTTGACTTGTTGCCAATGGAGACGTGAAATAATTGGGTTATTGTCAGTGCGGAACGTATCGGTTTGTGCAGTGGTGTTATAAAGAGTCAAAGTTAGAGACTTGTCACCTTGCTGGACACTGACAGGAACAGGCACCTGTAAAGGAAAAACTATCTCAGTTTTGCCCTGTAAATTCCGATAGCCAACACTGCGAATAATTGTGCGTGGTGGTACACTACCTGGTATAATACGAGTCTCTTTACTATTAATCCAGGCGCCGTAATCTAAGCGTAACCAATCACCGTCTCTTCCGGTAATAGAAGCCCTTGTACCTTTTGGTAGAGGTGTAAGCCGAGAAAAGTCGGTACTAGCACCAGTTCTTGCGACACCCGCGTCGGATGTAACTTCAGCTACTTGTAATTGCGCTTGAGGAAGTACGGTAATTTTACCATTACCAGTTTGGGTAATAGTCTTACCATTGATAGTTAGTTGGAATTCCGGTTTACCTAACTCAATCAAAGTGGGAGTATCTGGAATAACTGTACCTGAGATAATGTTATTGCCATAAAGTAACGTACCTGTTTGTTGACTAGATTGTCCAACAGTGGTGCAGCCTTCATACTTACTAACGCTCGGACTAGCAATTGGTTGGTTCCTTCCTGTTAAAGCTGCTTTATTATCTGGAAGTTGTGCAATTTGTGGTTGAGGTAAAAGAGAAATTGTTTGTAAACCAAGTTTGACAGAGACATTTGAAGCAGGAGGTGCAACGGCACTAAAACATACAGTCTCTCCTGGTAATCGAGCAATATCAACTGCTGGTGTGAGAGAATTTGGAGCAAAAGCAGCTCCAGTGGGGATTTCGGGTTGTAAACTCAACCGCGTTACTTTTATCAACAATTCTTGATTTTGGTAACGAATTGTAAAGTTATTTTCCCCAATTGATAGCGGTAAGCTTGGTGCAAAATGACCACTCTGACTTCTTTTGACTAGCTTACCATTAATGAAAACTTGTCCGGTTGACGGCGCCGTGCCAATGAAGAAGATTCTATCGGCACTTGTTTTGTGATTGGTTCGGGGGTAGACAACCTTAAGGGATTGTTCCAAAGCCAAAACGCTATAGGGGGTGAGTATTGAACTGATTAAGGATAATCCTAAAAGGGGTTTCACGCCACTAAATAAATAAGAACATAACATTTACTGTGGCACAATGACGGGGTGTCTTTTACAGAAGTTGCTAAAATTTGATAATTGATGTATGACTAAGTTTGTATTTGTGACTGGTGGGGTTGTATCTAGTATCGGTAAAGGAATTGTAGCAGCAAGTTTGGGGCGCCTGCTCAAATCCCGCGAATATTCGGTTTCGATTCTAAAACTCGACCCTTATATTAATGTAGACCCAGGTACCATGAGTCCGTTTCAGCATGGTGAAGTATTCGTCACCAAAGATGGAGCGGAAACTGATTTAGACCTAGGGCACTATGAACGTTTTACTGATACGCCAATGTCTCGACTTAACAGCGTGACAACCGGTGCGGTATACCAATCGGTCATCAACCGCGAACGTCGCGGAGACTATAACGGAGGTACCGTCCAAGTTATACCCCACATCACCAACGAAATTAAAGACAGAATTAAGCGTGTCGCCCAAGATACAAATCCTGATGTTGTAATTACAGAAATAGGCGGCACAGTTGGTGATATAGAGTCGCTGCCATTTTTGGAGGCTATCCGTCAGTTTCGCAAAGAAGTCGGGCGCCAAAACGTCATTTATATGCACGTAACATTGGTACCGTGGATAGCATCAGCGGGCGAAATGAAAACGAAGCCAACCCAACACTCAGTTAAAGAACTGCGTTCGATAGGCATTCAACCAGATATATTAGTGTGTCGAAGTGATCGACCAATACCCCCAGGCATTAAAGAAAAGCTTTCAGAATTTTGTGATGTACCCGTTGAGTGCGTCGTTACTTCCCAAGATGCCAACAGCATTTACGAAGTACCACTCATGCTAGAGCGCGAAGGGTTAGCAAATCAAACCTTAGAGCTTCTACTTTTGGAGCAACGCAAACCAGATTTGCGACAATGGCAAACCTTAGTAGAAAGACTGTATAGCCCCAAATACCAAGTAGAAATTGCCATAGTTGGTAAATATGTACGTTTAAGTGATGCATATCTATCGGTTGTAGAAGCAGTTCGTCATGCGGCAATAGCAACTCATGGAGAATTACGACTGCGCTGGGTAAACTCCGAAAAACTCGAAACCGAATCCGTTGAAAACTACCTCGAAGGAGTAGATGGTATAATTGTACCAGGTGGATTTGGGACTAGAGGTGTAGATGGAAAAATAGCCGCAATCAAATACGCGCGTGAACATGAAATTCCTTTCTTAGGATTATGTCTGGGAATGCAATGTGCTGTAATTGAGTGGGCAAGAAATGTAGCAGGTTTAGTAGATGCTAATAGCGCCGAATTTGCACCACATGCCGAACATCCGGTAATTAACTTGCTTCCTGAACAACTTGATGTAGTGGACTTAGGGGGAACAATGCGTTTAGGTTTATATCCTTGTCGCGTTCTACCAAACACACGTGCCTTCAAACAGTATCAAGAAGAAGTTGTATATGAGCGTCACCGTCACCGCTACGAATTCAACAATGCTTACCGCAGTTTATTTGTGGACTCCGGCTACTTAATTAGTGGCACATCTCCCGATGGGCGCCTGGTTGAAATGATTGAATATCCCGAACATCCGTACTTTGTCGCATCTCAGTTCCACCCAGAATTTCAATCAAGTCCAAGTAAACCGCATCCATTATTTGAAGGATTCCTCGAAGCAGCAATTAGGCACTCCCACCCCACAATCAACTTCCCGGCGCCAGCAGAAGTGTTATAAAGTATTGAGTGCAGTATTGAGTGCTGAGTACTGAGTACTGAGTACTGAGTGATAAGAAAAATAATTAGTAACTTTATTTCTCTACCTCAACTCCGCGCCTCTTAACTCCGCGCCTCCTAGCTCTTAACTATTTACTCAGCACTCAGTACTCAGCACTTTTTACTATTAATGGGAGAAAATCGTGGCGCACTGGGAAAAAGTACTTTTTGACCGCAACGAGTACATAGTAAACTTCGAGTGTGTCAGTGCATTTTGCCGCGAACCGAATCGTAGAGTAACATTTTGGCTACCAGATAACGCCATTCCAATTGTGATAAACCCACAAAGTAACCCAAAAGACTACCAAAAAATTCTTAACTACACTGAAAAAGTTACACAATTGCCTGAAAATACATATTGGGTAAAAATAATATACGAAAGAAACGAGTACATAATCAACCTAAAATGTATCAGTTCATTTTGCCGCGAACCCAATGGTAGAATCACCTTTTGGCTACCCGATAGTACTATCCCCATCATCATCAACCCCGTCAGTGACCCCGAATCATACAAAAAAGTCATCGACTACATAGAAAAAGCCACAGGATACTCTATGTAATCACCGTAGTAATCATCGTAGGTTGGGTGTAGCGTTTTTCGCTTCCCAACATCATAATTCAAAACCGACCCTGCCCCCAAGAGTTCCAGGTACTGCGCCAGGAATGATAATATAGACAAATGTACCAATCAAACTAAACACTTTACATGGCAACAGGGATACCAGGTAAAAACGCTTATATCAGTAAATCGATAAATACAAATATATCCTTTCAATTAAATTACGAAGGTAAAATTCCAGCAGAATATATACTCAAAACTCAACCAGCCAAATTAAAACATGTAGTCACGGTAGATAAAAACCTAAAAAATAAATTAATTTATGGTGAAAACCTGAGAGTATTGAGTTCATTATTAAAAGACCCTACCGTTGCTGGAAAAGTTGGATTAATATACATAGACCCTCCCTACGCAACAGGAAGCAGCTTTGAATCTCGTAAAAGCGACCATGCTTACCACGACTGCATGGAAGGAGCAGTATATTTAGAATTTTTGCGTCAGAGACTAATACTACTAAAAGAACTTTTATCTGAGCAAGGCGCCATATATGTCCACCTAGACGAAAACATGGCTTTTCCAGTAAAAATTATCATGGACGAAATATTTGGCGCCAGAAATTTCCGTAACTGGATAACAAGGAAAAAATGTAATCCCAAAAACTACACACGTAAGCAGTACGGAAATGTTGCTGATTACATATTATTTTATACAAAGACCGACAAATACACATGGAACCAGCCGTTTGAAGCATGGACAGAAGCAGCAATAAAAAAAGAGTATCAATATGTAGAAGAAGGAACAGGAAGACTGTATAAAAAAGTTCCGATTCATGCACCTGGAACTAGAAAAGGTTCAACAGGTCAACCTTGGAGAGGAATGTTACCCCCTCCTGGAAAACATTGGCAATATACTCCTGAAACATTAGATGAAATGGATGCTAAGGGAGAAATATACTGGTCTCCTACAGGAAACCCGAGACGAAAAGTATATTTAGATAATAGTCAAGGTATTGGAGTGCAAGATATTTGGCTTGATTATAAAGACGCTCATAACCAAAATATCAAAATTACAGGTTATCCTACAGAAAAAAATCCAGATTTGATAAAAAGAATAATTCTTGCTTCGTCGAACACAGGGGATTTAGTATTAGACGCTTTTGCAGGAAGTGGAACCACAGCTGCTGTAGCTGAAGAGTTAGGTAGACAATGGATAACTATCGATAATTCTCCCCTAGCTATAGCTACAATAATTAAACGTTTAGTCCAAGGTAGCGAGGTCATGGGTGATTTCGTCAACGGAAATAATTTTCAATCAAGACAAATGTTTTTGATAGATACGAAGAGGGTTTTACATAGCGGTTTGGACTTTTATATTGAGGAACACCCGGAATTAGAAACTATAGATGAATCTTTAATAAAAGATTGGGATAGTAAGCTTAACTTTCAAGCCAATCTTTGGTAAACCTCTCATCGAGCATTTTTAAAGTACAAACCATTACTCTATTTTGACCGTAATTTTCTAAATTAGCGTAGTCATTCCACATTGAACCAAGAAGCAAACCTGGGCCATCATTCAAAAAAAATACTTTCAAAGGTAAATTGTAAGTATTGGCGTACTTTATAATTTCTGTGACTTTATCTCGATTACCACCTGTTCTGTCATCTTCCTGAGAACCTCCTCTGTCAGAGTCATAACGGGCAAACCCTACTATCAAAGGTGTTCCATCTAAGCGGGAAATCAAAATATCAGCAGGTGTCTGAGCTTCCCAATTTTCAAGTGCCTTGTTAAGCATTACATCTTTTCCGGCTCGAACTGGGCCTTTAATTAAATAATCTTTACTAAATGTTTTATCAAACCAAAGGAAAAACGCTTCTGTTAAATCGTAACCCTTTTGACCTCTTTTACTTTGTTCCAGAAGAATAGCCATAAGTGCCTCATCTGGGACAGGACGACTTTTAAAATTGCTTCTTACTTCTTCTAATTTACGAAATCGACTGCCAAAATCTCTAATAATATCAGGTATCTTACTTTTGTTCTTAGTCATTTCAACCGAGGTGTCCGGAGATACATATCGACGAAATACTCTTAGAAGCTGTATGCGAAGTGGGTCAGGTTCTTGAGTAATAACCTGTAACAAGTTTGTCGAGCTACTTACATACTCAATCAACTCGCCAAAACGCTCTAATACTTTTTCATAAAGCACTTTAGCTTCATCTAACGAATCTGGGTAAAATGGTGAGTCAAAAATAGTAATCCATTGAGATGCTGTTGATTTATAGCTACTGAAAGAATTCAATTGCCACCCCTATTTATTTTTGTTAATGCTAATTTTGCGGCGCCTAACATTCCTGCTGAATTACCCAACTCTGCTGGTAAAATTTCTAAACCAATGCGCGATGTAATAAAGACTCGTTTTTCAATTTCAGCTTTGGCACTAGGTATAAAAAACTTTGCACTGGCGCCTACTCCACCACCAATTAAAATAGCTTGTGGTGTCAGCACGTAAATTAAACTTGTTAAACCAATACCTAAATCTCTGCCGTATTCTTGCCAAAAGTTTAATGCTTCGACGTTACCAGTTTCTGCTAATTCCCCTAATTCCGAAGGTTCTTTACCAGTACGGCGCCTAATTGCTCGAATCGAAGTAAATTGTTCTAATGAGCCTTGGTTGCCACTGTTACATTCTGGTCCATCTGAGTGTAAGCTAATTAAACCAAGTTCACCTGCGGCGCCATGATGTCCAATAAATAATTTACCGTCAATAAAGACGGCGCCACCAACACCAGTACCCAAGGTAAGCATAATAAAATTTTTGAACCGACGACCGGCACCTAACCAAGCTTCACCTAAACCAGCACAGTTAGCATCGTTAGCCAAAATAGCAGGTTTGCCTGTTTTTTCTTCTAACCATTGAGCTAACGGAACATCACGCCAACCTGGTAAATTAATAGATACTAACGCAATTCGTCCCTCTGGGTCAGAAGGTCCAGGCATTCCCACACCAATAGCCAAAGCTTGATTATTTGAATCAAGTTCTTGTAATGTCCTAACTATTACATTCAAAACCATTTCAGGAGCAGGAGGTTGAGGAGTTGCAACCGTCATCGACTGTAAAAGGGCGCCAGAGACATTAAATCTCCCCAACTTTATCGCTGTTCCACCTAGGTCAATCCCAATAACTTGAATATTATTATTTGTCATTGGTAGTTTTTTTGCCTAGCCTAATTTTTTCACTTCATGTACTTCAGATTTTTTTACACTCACATAAGTGACAGGAGAAATATTAAAACTAGCTTCACTGGCGATATTAGTTACAGGCTTACCATGTAATATCCCGGTTAAAGCAACCGATAGCATGAAACCGCCAGTCGTAGCAGCAATCAAGGACATCTTATCTTTCACGTTCAGACTCTCTGTTATAAATAGAACAAAATATATAGATTAACAAATGAAATTGAGATTTGTGTGTTTATCGTATTAAGCACTTCAGTGCTTTCATGTACAAGCACTAAAGTGCTTACAGCGTGCTTACAACGATCTTCTACACTAATTCCTAATTTGTTTTCGTAAGCGTGGGTTAACCAAATCGTTCAACCCCTCACCAAATAGTGATAAACCTACTACCATCAAAGTTAGTGCCAAACCCGGAAATAAAGTAGTCCACCAAATTCCTGTAGGTAAAGCCTCTAAAGCTTGCTTCAAATCATGCCCCCATTCGGGAACTTCATCAGGAAGCCCTAGACCTAAAAATCCTAATCCACCCAACACTAGAATGGCATCCGCAGCATTAAGGGTAAAGAGTACAGGTACACTTTGGATAACATTGAAAAATAAATATTTGCTAAGTACCTGCCAAGTATTGGCGCCCATTGCCTGAGCAGCTTCGATAAATACTTCTGTTTTGACACTAACTGTATGATTACGAACAACTCTATAATACTGAGGTATGTAAGCAATACTAATAGCAATAGCAGCGTTTAATATTCCACGTCCAACAACAAACGCTAGCGTTACCGAAAGCAACAATCCAGGCAAAGTATAAATACTATCCATAATAAATAGTAATACTTTGTCTAACTTCCCGCCCATGTAACCACTCAACATTCCCAGTGGTACACCAATAACCATACTTAACGCCGTCGCCACTATTACAACTTGTAAAGCAGCTTGGGCACCGAACATAGTCCGAGAAAACACATCATACCCTAAACGACTAGTACCAAACCAGTGCTGAAGAGAAGGCGCCTCATGCATAGGGTTACTAAGAAACTCAGTCGGATTTTGTAGTATTCCAACAGCTTGTAAAACAGGGGCAAAAAACGCCAGCAATATAAAAAATAAAGTTAACGCCAACCCCACATACATCAACTTCTGCGAAAGACTAGGATTTTGGGGAAGCCGTAGAAACTTTGGTAGAGGACTCTTTGTAACTGCCATATATATTTATGAGTTATGAGTTATGAGTTATAAGTTATGAGTTAAGAGTTTTAATATATAACAATAGTTTTGTCAATGGAACATACAACCAATTGAACGCACATCGCAACAAAATGTTTCATTCTGGCAATGTAACACTTGTGGTATAAATACACCTCTTGTGGTACAGGCATCCCTGCTTGTTACCCCATATTGGGTTTGATAAGAATCTTTACTACCTTAGAGCAAAAAGGATATTTTTATGTCTAATGTTCAAAAAATTAGTGTCGCTTTAAGAAATGTTAAAGTCAAATATATGTGAAGGTTGTAACTATGACACAAGCCCTACGTAAATTACTAACCTTAGAAGAATTTATTGAGTGGTTCCCCAACGACGGGAAGCGCTACGAGCTACATAAAGGAGTTATTGTTGAGATGGCGCCACCAACTGGAGACCATGAAAAAGTTGTTGGGTTTTTAGCAGCAGAAATTACCTTAGAGTACAGACGGTTAAAGTTACCGTTTACCATTCCCAAAACCGCATTTGTTAAAACTCCTAATTCTGAATCAGTTTACTCTCCTGATGTACTGCTATTAAATCTTAATAATTTACCTAACGAACCTCTTTTTCAAAAACAGTCAACGGTTACTCAAGCTGCTTCTGTTCCTTTGGTAGTTGAAGTTGTTAGTACTAATTGGCGGGATGATTACTACGACAAGTTTGGAGACTACGAGGAAATGGGCATCGCTGAGTTTTGGATTGCTGATTATAGAGCGTTAGGTGGTAAAAAATTTATTGGAGACCCTAAACAGCCGACTTTCTCGGTATGTCAGCTTGTCGGGGATGAGTATCAAGTTACCAAGTTTACGGGTAATGACTTAATCGTTTCCCCAACCTTTCCCAAACTCAATCTTACCGCGCAGCAAGTTTTTGATGCTGCTTTGTAAGGGGTCATTTATGGGACGACTGAGGACAACCGTCCCACAAGATGTTTACTATTGGTTCATGTCAATAGTTTTGGTAAGTTGCGACTGGCAAGATTCCCAACTTCTTTAAGAAGTCGGGAATCTGAACGGGAAGTGTTTAGATGTTGGTTTCGATCAATTGACGGTATTGGCTTTTTTGCTTGACGCCTTTGACTTCTTGGAGTAGTTCTTTGTCTTTGAATAGCTGAACTGTGGGTGTGCCTGTTACACCAGCGTTTTCGGCGATGTCGCGGTCTTTGTCGATGTCTATTTCGACGAAGTGTATTTTGCCGTCGAATTCGTCTACTACTTTGTTTAATATCGGTTTGAGGGTGTGGCATGGGCCGCAACCTGGTGATACATATTTAACAACGATTAATCTATCGCTGTCGTGGAATAGTTTCCGCAGTGCCAAACCACCTTCGTGACGTGTTGCGCTGAGACTAAATTCGACAGGCGCCATAGTTTTGGCTTCAGGTTCATGTTCTAGTTCGTTGTCTGGAGTATGCGGCGCCTGTTTGTATTCTTCAACTAAATCATTTACAGACAACCAGCGTTCTGCCAACATTGCTGCGGCACATCCCGAACCTGCTGCTGTAATTGCTTGGCGATATTCATGGTCTTGTACGTCACCTGCTGCGTATACTCCTTCTACGCTGGTTTCTGGCGAACCTGCTTTGGTAACGATGTAACCTACTTCGTCAAGTTGAATTTGTCCTTCAAATAATGAAGTATTGGGTTTGTGACCGATGGCGTAAAATAACCCTTTAGCATGTAATAAACTTTCTTCACCCGTCTTAGTGTTACGGACTTTTACGCCTTCCATGTGCCCGTCACCGTAAATATCTACAGCTTCGGTGTTCCAATGTACTGTGATTTTAGGGTTAGTTAATACACGGTCTTGCATTGCTTTTGACGCGCGCATTTTCTCAGAACGTACAAGCAAGTTTACCTTGGAACCATATTTAGTTAAGTAAATTGCCTCTTCTGCCGCCGAATCTCCGGCACCTATTACCGCAAGTTCTGCACCGTGGAATATTGGAGTAGCACCGTCGCAAATTGCACAAGCGCTTATACCTCGACTCCAAAAAGTATGCTCACTAGGTAAACCTAAACGCTTTGCAGTGGCGCCAGTAGCTATGATAATACTGTGGGTTTTAAATTCCCTTTCTTCTGAACGCACAGTAAACGGACGCTGACTCAAATCAACTGATATCACATCCTCAGTATATAACTCGGCGCCCCATCTCTCAGCCTGGGACTTCATCTTATCCATCAACTCAGGGCCAGTAATACCAGCAGGAAACCCAGGAAAATTCTCAACCTCAGTCGTCGTCATTAACTGCCCACCAGGTAAACCCCCCGCTTGGAAACCTTCAAACACAACAGGTTTAAGATTCGCACGGCCTGCGTATATAGCAGCGGTATATCCAGCAGGCCCAGAACCAATAATTACTACGTTTTCAACTGTGGGATTTGTCATAACAGGTTATATAAACTCATAACGACTACGCTTAATTTAATATAACACATTATTTTTGGGTGTGTTATGGCAGGGCATAGCGTAACCCAACACATATTAAATAACTAACTACCCGCGCAGGGTTGCAAACCCTACGCTAATAGCCAAAGTCCTCTAAAAGAGGACTGAATAAAAAGCTTACAGACTGCAAAATTATTTATAGTTATATAACAGCTGCATCAAAAACGTGTTGTGCAGTAAGGTTAAGTTGAGGGAAGGTTGGAGAAACAATAAGCTGGTTGCCTGTGAATTTTGTAACTTGGTACTCATCCTCTACCAGTTGACATACCGAAAAAGTAGGCTGTTTAGGGTTTCCTATAAACTTTTTACCCCCTAGCGCTTTATAATCTACAATCCAATACTCGACAATACCCATTTCTTCATAATCCCCGAACTTGTCGTGGTAATCATCCCGCCAATTAGTACTAACAATCTCAACCACTAGGGGAACCGAAGCTGCCTGGGTTACAGTTGATTGTTTCCTCCAGAGAGGTTCATTAACAAAATTGTTAGGATTTATTAATAGAATATCTGGTATATAGGTAGATTCATTTGGTTTGACAAATGCGGTTTTGGGAATGCGATATGGGAGTCCCATTTGTAAAAGCTGGAAGCCTAATTGCACTGTTAAAAATCCAACAACGTTTTCGTGGTCTCCCGTAGGTGGCGCCATTTCAACAATTACTCCCTTATGTAATTCATACCGCTTAATGTCATTCGGATACCAATCCATAAATTCTTCATGGGTTAGTAATTGAGGTAAGGTTTGAGTTAGGGCTTGAGTCATAAGCTGTTTAACCTTTGATTGTGTACGCAGCGTTGTCTATCATATTTAATTATGGCGCCCACTCCTGGGATAAGGCTTGCAATATTAGCAGGCGCCAGTAAGTGTAATATTCGTAACGCCATTGTCACAGGCAGAGCGTGAATGGTAGGATCGGCGAATTTTAGAGATTGGTAGAATTTCATAGTTAAAAATTAGTTAAAGATTAAAATAAATTGAGCCTTTGAATATTAAAAATTGTGAGCCAACAAGAAAAACTCTTAGCTAGAATCTTATCAGGAACATCTGATACTAATATCCCGTTCGACCAGTTATGTCAACTTTTATACAATTTGGGCTTTGATGAACGAATTCGTGGCAGTCATCACATTTTTACAAAAGATGGTATAGAAGAAATATTAAACCTTCAACCAAAGCAAGGCAAAGCTAAACCTTATCAAGTGAAACAAGTTCGTGATGTTATTTTAAAATATAACCTAGGAGAGTGAGATGACAATTCGTTACGAAATTACTATTTACTGGAGCGAAGAAGACCAAGCATTTATTGCAGAAGTACCTGAATTAGCTGGATGTGCTGCTGACGGTGCCACTTATCAAGAAGCGTTAAATAATCTAGAAATTATTATGCTTGAATGGATAGAAACTGCTCAAGAATTAGGACGTATCATTCCTGAACCTAGGCGCCGTTTAATGTCAGCTTAATTATACAGTACCAGCTAAAGGATGCCGCATAAGCGAAATAATTAATAAGCAAAATATGACTCAAGGTCAAGCAGCAGAACTTTTAGGAGTTGAGCAATTCCAAATTTCAGCGCTAATTAAAGGAAGACTATCAGACTTTTCAACTGAAAGACTTTTGGCTCTTCCGTAGGTGTTATGCTGAACTTTAAACTAAAAGTTAGGACTTTTCCTTTAAAATCAAGGCTTACAGGCAGTTTTAGTCTAGATTTTATCGTAAAGGCTCGAACGTTAAGTATAACGGCTGTTATCCTTGCCCAGTAAGGATTTAATCCTATTTTTTAGACGTGTCTAGCATAAGAAGTAATGAAGAACCAGACTTTTTCAATTTTTAGATATCTTAGGTTGTGATGGCGCCAATTAGCAACGGATGTAACAGATGTAACGGATAAGTTGTACATTACAGCAATCAGCCAAAGTCGTTTCGTAGTGTTTTGTATTGACTATAGTCTTTTTTATTCAACGCCAAAGCCAGTTAAATGGCGCATTTTAGGCGTATGAAATCCAATTATAATGTCAGATTTGGGTACTCCCATGTCGATTAGCTCGGTTGCGATATCTACTTCTGTAATATTTTCCTGAATCCAAATTTTTTCATTTTTAATGTCTAAATGCATGATTGGATTATAGACGCGCGTTTGCTGATTCCAGCCAATGCTAATAATTTGGTAATGGTCACGCTCTAAATCATAAATTGTTTCGATATCAATGTTTCCATTGCTATATTTATGCTGTGCGTATTCATCGAGTATATTTTTCGCTTTTTCTCTATATAATTCTAATTTATCCATTGTACTATTTCCTCAGTGTCTATATTGTAAACAATTATTTTTAGTAAATTCTCGCTTACTACTAATTGAGTAAATGGAAGCATGAAAAAACTATTATTAAGTAACTAAAGGAACAGCTAAAAACAACTTCCTATCAGGTTGCTCAATGCGTAAGACAGTGCGATAATTAATAAATTGACCTAAAGCTGTGTGAAACTTTGAAATCTTTGAAGCACTTGCAAAGGTTTTAATCTCAACAGCTATTTTCTCTCCAGATTTTTCTGCTGCAATTAGACGCTCTGCACCTAAGTTGGATGAGTCATAGTGTTCTGCAAGAATATCTGTCAAGGCGCCTGTATGAGCTAGCACCCTCTCTTCCCATCCAGAATCTGACATTGATTCAGTCTTAAAAATAATATATTTGCCCATTTTTTAGTCCTCTTGGTAATAATCAAGAAAATTAGTCTTGTCAAGAAGCGCCACCCAGTAACAAATGTAGCGAATAAACCTATCCGTTACATCCGCTTAATCCGTTGCCCTGCGTAATTTGAATTTTGGGTTGTGGTATTGGACGAGTGCTGGAGTCAAAGTTTTCGACAAGGATATCCGTCATTACACCAGTATGAACTAATCCTCAATGTAAGCAAAAAATTCTGTTATATCCTTGAAAATGTAGGGTATCGGTTGGCGCCGTGTATACTGTGTATGCTCGGCACCGACGTTAATTAAATCTTGAATATTATGTATTTTCCCCTGCGCTTGCCTATCTTTTTTTGCTGCTGGTGTTAGCGCAGGGGAAAAAATGGGAATACTAAATAGCGTATACAGCTATTGATTACAAGTTGTGGAATGTGCGCGTTTAAGTGTCATTTGTAATATTTAACGATATCTGGCGCCAGTAATAGCATTGTTCCACAATTTGTAAGCGGTATTAGGGAAAAGTTGTCTTAGGAGAAAATATTATGACCGCACAGGCGCCAGAAGATAAAGCAGAGTTACTCGAAAAAATTCGTCAGCAATTTGATAGCGCCCCTTATCCGAGAGCTGCTTTGGACGAATCTCCTAAAGATGATATAAATTCCCTTTACATACACAACTTAGTAACACCTTATTATCTGAGGAATCAAAAAGTTATAGATACGAAGGGAAAAATCATTTTAGATGCGGGGTGTGGTAGTGGCTGGAAATCGATGTCATTAGCACTAGCAAATCCAGGTGCCAAAATTGTTGGTATAGATATTTCAGCAGAATCAGTAAAACTCGCTCAACAGCGCTTGCAGTATCACGGTGTTGAAGATGCTGAATTTCATGCTCTCTCGCTTGAGGATTTGCCTAAGCTAGGCATGGAGTTTGATTATATAAATTGTGACGAATTACTATACCTTTTCCCCAACCCTAGCCAAGCGCTACAGGCCATGAAGAAGGTTTTAAAGCCAGAAGGGATTATTCGCAGCAACCTCCATTGTAAATTTGAGCGCCAAGCTTTTTTTCGCGTGCAGGAAATCTTCAGGATGATGGGGTTAATGAACGAAAACCCGCGCGAGCTAGAAATAGAAATCGCTGTGGAGACGATAAAAGCATTACATAATAACGTCCCACTCAAGGTTCAGGCATGGAATCCTAGCTTTGAAGGAGAAGATAAAGAAGAAAACATTTTAATGAACTATCTGTTCCAAGGCGACAAAGGATATTCTATCCGCGACATGTTCGCAGCAATACAAGATGCAGGCTTGGAATTTACCAAAATGGTTAGATGGCTGCAATGGGAACTTATGAATTTGTTCAAAGAGCCAGATAACTTACCTGCTTTTTTGGCAATGAGTTTACCTGAATTATCAGAGGAAGAGCGTCTTTACCTATTTCAGCTACTTAACCCCAAACATCGCTTATTAGATTTTTGGTGTGGCCATCCAGACGTTGCAGCACCTTTGGCACCGTTAGGCGAATGGAATAGCGATGACTGGGAAAATGCAACAGTACATCTACATCCACAATTGCGAACCCCGAACTTTCGTCAAAGTCTAATCAATTCTGTGACAGAAATGAAACCTTTTGTAATTAGCGAGTTTTTATCCTTAGATGGAAGTTACACAAGTATTGACAGTTCAAAAGCGTTATGCGTTGTACCATTACTAGAGAAACCGCAAGCTATGAAAATCTTAGTAGAGCGTTGGAGACAAGTTAGACCCCTTGACCCAGTGACTCTGAAATACACTGAATATAAACAAACGTTTAACGAGACGCAACGTCTTATAACAGGGCTAGAGAGCCTAGGCTATGTGATGGTAGAGCGTTAAATCTAATCGCTTGCTGGGATTTAGTATTTTTTTGGTTGACGTGATATGAAACTATAAACGAGTGGGTAAGTTATTTATACAAGGCAAAAATCAATCCGCTGACAACAAGGAAAATATAAAATGAAGACCGAATTAAAAGCAAAGTTTCTCCAACATATTCTCAACAAAAAGAAAGATGACCAAGGTTTTACCTTAATTGAATTATTAGTTGTAATTATCATTATTGGTATTCTATCTGCAATTGCATTACCTTCTTTCCTTAACCAAGCAAATAAAGCTAGACAGTCAGAAGCGAAACAATATGTTGGTTCAATTAACCGAGGACAGCAAGCGTTCTACTTAGAAAACTCTAATAAATTTACAACCGTTGTAACAGAACTATCTCTCGGTGTGGCACCTACTACTGAGAACTATGTTTACGAAATTGTAAGCAACGCACCTGCCTCATATGTTACTAACATGGGGAAAGCGAGAAATAAAGCCCTAAAATCTTATGCAGGTGTTGCTTATACATCAGATCAAACAGTGAATGGTGTTGCAGAAACAATTACCCAAGCTATTGTTTGTGAAGCTACTAACCCATTAACTACTGACACCCCTACAGGTCAAGCTATTACTGCGGTTACTGCATCAGCACGTGCTTGTCCTACTACTCCTGCAATGAAAATAATTGACTAAGTATTACTCGACTAGTCAATTAATTTATAAAATTTGTAGCTAATTTAGAATAGCAAATATTGTTTTGGAGTGGGTAGGTTTTACTACTCACTCTCTTCAGCTTAAATATTGAATCAGAAAATGCTGATAGCTATAATAGTTGACACAAGATGATTATTCTCATAGTTTTGATTTA
Organism: Calothrix sp. PCC 7103; assembly: GCF_000331305.1. Taxonomy (GTDB): domain Bacteria; phylum Cyanobacteriota; class Cyanobacteriia; order Cyanobacteriales; family Nostocaceae; genus Dulcicalothrix. Next base: position 7,234,408 of record NZ_KB217478.1, read on the forward strand.
GATTACCTATAATTTTTATTGAGTCAACATGTAAGATGACTACTAACTCTTATTTAACTATCTCTAATAATCGGCAAGACCAAGCATACCAGTATTTAGTTCAAGGTGACTACTATCAGGCTACAAGTTTTTACCAACAGGCAATAGACGTAGAACCAAATACCAAATTATATTATTGGTATTTGGGATTAACTTTGCTATTGCAGGGACAAGAAAATGAAGCACAGGCAACTTGGCTGTTGGCAATGATGGAGGATGAGCCTGAGAAAGTAGACTCGCTTAGTAGTGAGTTAGCAAACTTTTTGTCTACACACGCACAAAGGTTTTTCGCAGAAGCTAATTATGCAAGTACTTACTTATTACGGCAGCATATACAACAAATTCAGCCGACAAATATTCCAAATTTATTACATTTAATTAATATTGCAATTGAATTAGAAATATTTTGTGGTGATAATATATGTAGCTGGGAATTAGTAGAAGTCCTGAATTTATATCAGCCAGAAGAAATCGAAATTAATTTATTGATGCAAAGTTTGCAGCGAATTCTAGATTATGAACCACTACATCCATCATCATTAGAATTTGCTAAAGCATGTTTACCGCATCTTGGAAATTTGTATAAATATTTTGCAGTTTTGTTAGTTACCGCAGTTAAGATTGCTCATTCATATGGAGTACCAGCCCAAGCGATAGAATTTGCGAAATTATGTATGCAAATAAATAGTCAAGATACGGAACTATTAAAACATTTGGCTAGTTTTTATCAAATATCTGGTAATCATATCAAAGCGATAGAGACAGCAAAATATTGTTATTCTTTGCTGGAAAATGATTCACTTGTTGATAAAGTTTATGGAAACCACTTAGTATTAAAAACTCTAATTAACACTGGTGGTTATTGGGACGAATCTCAAACTTACTTACAAAAGCAGAAATTATTATTAAACTTACTGATAGAACAACAACCTAATATAGATGATAAAGCGAAAATTTCTAGACTGTTGCTCTCAGGCTTTTTCTTTGCATATTTTCAGGATAATCCCCAGCAATATCGTGAGATACAGAATCAATTAGCGGCTTTGTGCGAATCTAATTTACAAAAATATGCACTGAAAAAGACAGATTGGTATGAACATCGAAATCAACTGATACCAAAAAATTATTCTGAGCATAGGAGGCGCCTCAAGGTCGGCTATATTTCTAGTTGCTTCCGTCAGCATTCAGTTGGATGGTTAGCACGATGGTTATTTGAGCATCATAATCGTGAAGCCTTTGAATTATATGGTTATTTTGTTAGTTATCAAGAGCGAGATGAACCTTTACAAGAATGGTACACGAAGCAATTTGAAATAGTTCATAAACTGGGCATTGATAGCATAAAAATTGCAGAAACAATTTGTAAAGATGAAATTGATATTTTAATTGATTTAGATAGCCTCACTGTGGATGTTACATGCGAGGTAATGGCATTAAAGCCAGCTAAGGTTCAAGCCACTTGGCTGGGTTGGGATGCATCTGGGATACCAGCAGTTGATTATTATATTGCAGACCCTTATGTATTGCCAGATGATGCACAGGATTACTATTCGGAGAAAATTTGGCGTTTGCCTCAGTCGTATATTGCGGTAGATGGATTTGAAGTAGGTGTGCCAACTCTACGGCGAGAAGACCTTAATATTCCTAGTGATGCTATTGTTTATTTAAGCTCTCAGGGTGGTTGTAAGCGACACCCTGATACGGTAAAGCTGCAAATGAAAGTTTTAAAAGCTGTACCAAATAGCTACTTGTTGATTAAAGGGTTAGCTGATGCAGAAGCTATTCAAAGCTTTTTTACTGAGATAGCAAACGAAGAAGGAGTAGATTGTGAACGTTTGCGTTTTCTTCCAATGGTTTCCTCTGAAGCAGTACATCGTGCTAATTTAACAATAGCGGATGTAGTATTAGACACTTTCCCATATAACGGCGCCACTACAACTTTAGAGACTTTGTGGATGGGTATCCCACTAGTAACAAAAGTTGGCAAACAATTTGCTGCGCGTAACAGCTACACAATGATGAGGAATGTGGGCATTACAGAGGGTATCGCTTGGACAGATGAAGAGTATGTTAAGTGGGGTATACGTTTGGGTAAAGATGAAGCTTTACGGCAGCAAATAGCTTGGAAGCTACGACAGTCAAGACAAACGGCGCCGCTCTGGAATGCCAAGCAGTTTACTTGCGAAATGGAGAAAGCTTACAAGCAAATGTGGCAAAGTTATATTGAAAAATAAGCGCCTCATATTTTAAGTAATTAATATAAAACCCGGTTTTTACAAGCCGGGTTTGGTTTGTTTCACTGCTTACTTGTGTAAAGTTTGTGTAATTTTGTCTATGCTGTAAGTGTAAACACTGTCTAAACCTAATTGTGCAATTACTTGTTGGTTTTCATGCTCTAAAGCTATTCTCGCTTTGATACGAGGAAGAAGAGCTTGCCACTGAATCTCACCAAGGCGCCCAAGAAATGAAATTTCCAGCCCTTCACTAACATCTAAATCGTCTTCCATTAGAAGATTCATACTAATGGCAGATAATAGCATTTCGGCGTAGTTGTCTATGCTGTTAGTTGTATCGATTATTAAAGTTATATCTTGGCTATTAAAACTATTTGCTAATAGTGAAATAACTTGTTCTAATTCAGTGATAATAATTTCTTCAGGTTTCAGCCAATTTGGGAAAATAATAAAATTAATTTCTTTCAGATTTAAAGGCTGCAATGTTGTCTCAATCAATACTGAGCTAACCGTGTGCGCCATTTTTTCCCACGAGAACCTTTTACTTTGTTCAATTCCTGCTGCAATTAAATAATTACGAATAGTAGGCTTTTGCACTTCACAAAGCGCATTAGCTAGCCCTTCCACATCATTATCTTTTACATATATTACAGCTTCACCTGCAACTTCTGGAATTGAACCATTAGCGCAAGTAATTACTGGACAACCACAAGCCATTGCTTCAACGATAGGTAATCCAAATCCTTCATACTTAGAAGGATATACTAGTACGACTGCCGCAGAATAAGCAATTCTTAATTCGTTATCATCTAGTTGAAGCATATGTACTGTACTTCCAGATGTATATGCTCTTAATTCTGCTTCCAGCTTCGAGGCGCCACCAGTACAAACTATATCAAACCCATATTTTGTGTAGATTTGAGAAAAAGCTTTAAAAAATAGAATTGTATTTTTGTAGCCACCTAAACCACCAGCTAATAAAAAGTATGGTTTGTAAATACCATATTTAGCCTTAAATTGATTAATTTCTTCAAGACTAGCCACAAAAAAATCTTGATGGTTAACTCCACATTTGGCGATATTTACAGACTTGGGAGAAATATTAGGGAAACACTTTACTAAATCAAGAGCGGTATTTTCAGAAATTGTAATATACGCAGATGAATTGTTTATTGCGTAGTGCTTTTCTCGCCACATAGGAAGGGTAAAGTCCCATCCAAAGACTTCTGGAATCATATCATACGCCATGAATACAGACGGCGTTGTTGTCGGTGTTGTGTAATAAGTCGAGATAAATAAATCTGCCCCTTCTGCATCACATACTTGTTGTAACATTTCTCGGTCAGCATCGGTATCGTTGTAATCATAAGCAGGAATTGTCAGATATCTTACTCCTGATACTTTGGGTGCTGTTCCAGCACGGTCAAGCACAATAATATGTCTTGCAAAGCCGTTATTTGTCCATTCTTCTAGCAAAGACTTCCAAACACGAGCAATACCTGTTTGATAAAGTTGGAAAAATACTCCATCAACTAAAATAATTGGCGTAGGCTTGTTAATCTGTTTAATTTGTTGTATTTCGTCTGGTGCTAAAAACAACCAATTATCTGTATTTATTGGTCTCTGAGCAATTGACGCTATACCACATGATTCAACAGTATCAACCATTGTGTCATCCTGCACCCATGAGAAATATTGCCGTAATAAAACCGGGAATTTATTTACTTCTTGTAAAGATTTCCATTGGTAAACGGCGCCAGCATAGCCATAATATTGTTCTTTGAATTCCAACTGAGATTGCATGACATAAGCAAAATGTTGGAATATTAAATCATTCTGCTCAGTTTCATCGTGTGTAAATGGATTTATCGCTGCCACATCTTGCCATTGACCATTTGGTAAAGGTTCTTGCAATCTTGGTGGTTCATGTGCCACCCATACCGCTCCTGGCTTGTATCTCCAAGTTCTTAGCCATTCTTGTCTAGGATTTTGGGCGTAGCAATTGCGTGTACTAATAACTAATTTTTCTCCGACAAAATACCAGCACCAATAAAATGCAGCAGTTTTTTCTGGATTATCAACGAACATTTGTCGCGCAGTGCAAATTTGCTCAACAGTCCATAATTCATCAACATCGACCTGCCACAACAAACATTCTTCGTTGATGTTAAATACTGGCTCATTAACCATTTCTCGCTTACCGTTCCAAAATTGACCTTCTGGTTTACGATAAACGGTAATATTTTGAGGAAATTGCCGTACAAGTTCATCTAAATATTCACTTGTACCATCTTTACTTCTACCATTAAAATGAAATTGCTCGCTGATTTCCCCGCCTAATGCCAAACTCCAACTTGTGTCATGTTTTAATTCTGCGACACCTTCAACAATATGCCAATGCCATTGAAAAGGTAGTTGTTTAAAAGCTTCAATATGATAACGAATAAAAGGTTCACCATTGAGAACAATAGTAAAGAAATGAACAGGTAATTCAGCACACGAAGTATTAATTTTCCGAACAACAAGTTTTTGACCGCAAGCAAGTGTTGAAGAATACTGATGGTTAACTAGATGATTTTTAGCAATTTCATGCCAAACACGTTCTGGGCCAGGCCAAGTATGTACAACATCATGAAATGCTATCCAACCACCATATTTTACTAATGAAAAAGCTAACTCAAAATCTTTCAGTACATCTAAATATTTATGTGAACCATCAATCAAAATAAAATCAATGTTCTTATGGTTTGTCAATTCTTGCCAACGACTCAAGATATTATGTGAGTTCCCGCGTAATGGCACTACATATTCTTCAAGTCCATTATCTTGCAAGTTTTGCTTCCAGATATTAAAAAAATCACGATGTGCAAAATCTGAATCATTTCCATCCCATGTATCAATATAATAAATTTTCCGTTGAGTTCCTATACAAGCATGAGCCATAGCTACAGTTGAGCGACCTTTAAAACTACCAATCTCAACTATTACAGCATCACAGGGCAATGATTTTACTTTGTTAAATAAATACTCTTCTTGTCCTGGAATTATGAATCCTTCAATTACTTCTACACTAGCTCGAATATTCTCATAACTTAATGCTGGAGTTGTATTCCTCTTAAATATTGCATAACCATTACGAATAGCATAATTACTCTCCAGCAACGTGTATGTAGGGTCTAACGCAAGACGATTAAAATTATGATGATTTTTGAAACTGTTAATATCATCTAAAAGAAGATATTTAGCTCCATATACTTCTTCAAGTTCCGCAATACCTGTAAATTCTGAACCATCAATTAATACAACATCAAAATCATCAATACTATTATCTAATTTAATCTTTATAATTCCATTTTCAGATACTCCGGAGCTTCTGACATATTCAATATCCTGTTGAAGCCAACCTAAAACTTGTTCTAAAGGATAAAAGTTGAGGTTACTTTGAGTGTGTTTATAAAAATTAATAACTTCTTTTTCATCTGGAAAATGTTCAACTGCAATTGACGAAATATTATAACACTTTACAAATGAATCATCTGCATAACGTTTTTTTAGTTCAGCAAATCTAGTTTGCGAAACTTCCATACAGAAAAGTTTTGGTTGATTTGGATTTTCTCGTAATCCTGTAACAAACGCTTCTGTACTTCCTTCTCCAGAAGATGAGCCTATTTCCAAAACTGTTTTAATATTTTCTTCTCGTGCAATACGTTGAATAGCTCGATAAAAATCATCATTTTTAATCTCTGGTGAAATAACTTGATTGATTTGAGAATAAGCTAAGTTATGATTTGGGATCTGTTCTAGTAAAAATTTTACTGAAGGTAAAATTTCCTCATTATTCCATTCTGTATAGTGAATTTTATTATTATTTGGTAAATAAAAGTGGATTGCACTATCGCGAGGGTCTATCTGCGAATAGCGACGAGCTTTAGCACGTCTTTGTTCCTCATCATTTATGAATAAATCTAAGTGATATATACTCAAATCTGACAAGCATCTTCCTTTATCTTCTAGGTTGTGCAGGCTTTCATGGATTTGTCCTGTGTAAAAAATATTTTTATTATATTTAAACAATCGACGCTGAAAATCTGGGCAGTGAGGAACACTAGTAATATAATGCTGTTTACTAAAAGAAGTAATCCATTTACGAGGCATCCAGAAGTTATCTGTTTCTAATAATACTTGATTTGATTTAATCGATTCTAAAAAATCCTTAGTCGATTTATCTATAAACTCATCTGAGTCAAGAACAAAAACCCAATCCGTTTCTACTGCACTCAAATAAACATTACGTTGTTCGGAATGATTACCATTCCAATTATTGTGAATTATTCTTGCTTTATATCTAGATGCAATCTCACAAGTCGAATCGGTGCTGCCACCATCAACAATAATAAGTTGGTCATAAATATTATTCAAAGACTCAAGTGCAATTGCTAGAGTTTTTTCTGAATTTTGCACCATCATACAAACAGAAAGAGTCGGCATATATTTAGATGTATCCTTGATTTTTTAGATTAGATTTTTTACTTATTCATGCATAACATATACATCTTCTAAATGCCAATATTTTTATATATGTATTTGTCATTGAATATGTTTAAAAATTATTTTTTTAAATATTAAATATTTATATACATAGTACAAAATTTGTGCTAATCAAGAATTAAATTAGTTTTTCTAAGTATGTATATAAAATTTAGCTTGATTAGAACCTAGCCAAAATATAGTTTAGCTAGTTAATATAATAATGTTAAAATATAAAGAGACTCAAAATGCCTTTTTTTCTACCAATTCTAAAACAGACAGGTAAGCTAGAACAAGTTCACATCACTGTTGCAATAGTTGGTTCTCGTAAAATATCAAATGATGATGATTATTGTTCAGGAGGTTGGATTGAATTAGCACCAAATCTAACTATTTATGGGTTTGATGCTGATGCTGATGCTTGCGAAAAAGCAAACAATAATTTAGCAGCGCGAAAAATCTTGTGGCAAGAAAAACATATTCCTATTGCATTAAATAATTCCGCTGGTTCTTATCCTTTATTTGTTACAAGCCAAATAGCTTGTACTTCTTTATATCCACCAAATCATAAATATTTAGAAAGATTTGAAAGTATAATACCTAGCTCTTTTAAAGTGGATTATACCGTAGAGATAGAAACAACGACATTGGATTCTTTATTCCAAGAAGGAGAAATTGGGCAAATAGACTTTTTGCAAGTGGATGTACAAGGAGCAGATTTACATATTTTACAAGGTGCTTCACATCTACTGGAAAGTAATATTTTAGCAATTCAAACTGAAGTAGAATTTTCTCATTTATATATACAACAGCCACTGTTCGCCGATATCGATGCTTTTCTACAAAAAAATAATTTCACATTATTTGATTTAGTTGGTTGCAGTCGCTATCTTCGTGCTAATTCGCCAATCCGTTCGCAAAACCGTCGCGGTCAGTTACTTTGGGCAGATGCTTTCTATTTTAGAGATTTAATACAAAATGATATCACAACACCTTTAAAAACTCCTTCACAAATACTAAAACTAGCTTGTATCGCTGACGTTCTTGATTTTCCAGATTATGCATTGGAATTACTTGAGTATTTAACAGTGAACTATGGTGATGAACCACAATATAATTTTGCAAGCTCTATAATTGAAAGTTTATCTCAAGTTCCAGAACTGGTTGAACAAGGGTTAAATAATCTTCGTGTAGTTCAAAACATAAGCACTCGACTCAATTAGTAGTACTGTTAGTTAGCAGATAAGAGAAGTAAATAGAATTTATTTGTCTTTCTGCTAGTTTAATTTATATAATCACACCCACTCCTACTTACTATGCTGTTTTTTCAACTGTTCTAAAATAGCCTTATAATCCTGTCTATCTGGAGATAACTTTACTAACTTCTCTAACGGCGCCACTGCTCCTTTTACATCCTTCATCTGCAACCGCACGTTCACCAACCCTTCCAAAGCGACTCGGTTTTCAGGTTCACGCTGTAACACCATCTCAAAACCCTGCGCTTGTTGCTGTAATGCAACAGAAGCATTAGATGCAGCTTGTTGTTGTTTTGGCGTTTCATTAATTGCATTATAAAGTGTTGGTATCACAGCCATCGCGCCAGAGCCACCAAAAGACACAATAGATACCCATGTTAAAATCCGCTGCGTCCTATTTATTTTCTTGGCGCGCGCTTCAAAGTATTCTTTTTCAGAGCTAGTCATTGTTTGAGCGTTTGTTATAGTTATTATTACCCAGCTACGATCAATGTCCTGTTGTCAGGATACCCACTTGTAAATCAAAAACTAACATTCGCTTTATAAAATTTTTAAAGTCCCTTTTATAACCACCTTTGAGCTATCAAAATATTAGGCGCCTCCATTACCGAATGCACACCGAACGCCATCAAGTTTACAGGCATCTCGTTAAATCAGCTAGAACAATTGCTAGAAGAAGGTTTGACTACTGCGGAAGCATATTTCAACGCGGCGCCAACAACTGCTCAGTTTATCGAGTTTGGTAAACGTTGTGCTGATATTGGAGCAGTTGCCACATTTGACGGTGTTACTTTTATTGGTGAAGGTGGGTGATACTTGTATGGATATCATAACTGTTGTAGGCGTTCAAGATTTAGACTTTGTTAGTGAGTTTGTAAAATTTACCAGAGGATGTGACCAACTTCTAATTAAAGTACGGGAAATAGGAATAGAAAATCAACGAATTTTAGAACATTTGTTTTATTTTCAAGACGAGTAAGAGGCGCCGTGTATTTATGAACGTTAAAATAGTCAGCAAGCGTTTTGAAGGGTCATTATTACAAACGATTACGACGCTATAAATAAGTTTACACAGAATTGTGTAGTAAAGGTAACTAATATATGGTAGCCAGTCTTAAGGAACTAATCACATTACCACTATCATATGGCGCCGACCCAGAGGAGAGGTTTGCTAGTAGCGATGTAAGCTGGGAAGATTATGAATCTTTGTTAACCAAGTTAGAGAATAACTCTCATTATCGTGTTAACTATTTAGATGGAATATTAGAGATTGTGTCACCATCCAGAAGGCATGAAAAAGTAAAAACAAACTTAGGCACTTTAGTAGAGCGTTTCTTCTATATCAAACGCATTCGTTATGTCCCTTTGGGAAGTTCTACTTTTTCATCAAATTGCGGAATCATTAACTCACATGCTCAACTATTCTAATAATCTACTATAAAAGATTATTTATTATATTGTATGTTAATATCTTCAAAATAGTAATATTTGCAACGGATTATAAATGGATGTAACGGATAATTTTTTAGTTACAAACAAGATTTTGTGTGGCGCCTCTTGAAGATGAATAACAGGCGCCTTGTATTATGTAAACGTTAAGATGGTGCGTAAGCGCTTTGAAAAGTGATTATTACAAATGATGTTATCAAGGCGCTTATACACCCTACCTGGGTTGAAATTGTTTATTTTCATTAATATTCTCTTGACGTTTTGCATGAGTTTTAGGTGACAGTAACTCCTCTCTTGTAATAGGAGTTCTTCTTAATGTGTCGAGGGGAACTACAAACTCAGTGGGTTGCATTTTTATATCTAGTGCATTCATTACAAATCTTACGTCTAAATAACTGGCGCCTTGATAATCATTCTTTTCATATACCTTAATTTGCTCTTCGGTAAGTCCACATAAGGCGCCAAGTTCTTTCTCGCTCAGTTTCGCTGCAATGCGTGCTTTAATTAAAATATCTGGCAAATAATCAATGTCATCAAGTTTTAACACAATTGGCGCTTGACTATCATGAGCTATGAGCATTTCGTACTCAGCTATTTCCGCTCTTAATTTATCAAGGTGACATTGTGCTGCTCCTCGTCCCATTTCCCATTTTTGGTAGTTGTGCCTTTTCCTTTCTTCATCTAGCTCCATTGCTGCTATGGTTTTTTCAAACTCTCCTGCTAAATACTGAGTATTTTTATGTTCTTGGTCATTCTTAATCATGGTTGCCACCTTAATAAATCAATAGCGATAATACCTTTTTTATTTAAACTTCTATCACGCTGAAATAATTCGTATGAAGTTATACTGTAACTACCTACAGGCTGGTCGGACGGAAAAATTTCACCCTTGTATTTCGCTTTTTGTCCTGCACGGTCATAAAAGTTTAATAGTCGAGCAGCATGAATTCTAAGATACTCCTCATCTACAGCCTCGTTATCGTAACAAGCATCGAAGTCAACAGGGTCTTGTTTTATTGTAACAAAACTGCCGTTAATAAAAATTGTTCGACAGCCCGCCGCTTTAAGCTGCTCCATTGCAACAACCAACCCGTTTATCAAACGCGATCTTTTGTCGTTATAATCAAATCTCTCTAGGAATTCCTCCCACTCACAAAAATGCACACCTGGAGGTAGATTACCATTCTCGTCAAACTCAGGAATCATTAACCCACACCGTAACAAAATATTTTAATTATCTACCATGAGAGCTTATTTACAAATAGGGTTCAAAATCCCTTAATTGTTTTTATCCACTAAGCATGACAAACTTTTATACATAACAGAGGAGTAGGGGAAAAGTGAGAATAACTTTAGAAGTTATTTGAAAAGTCTAAACAGATACAAAAGAGCTAATGGTAGGCCTGACCCCTTAGTTCCACTATTTTTCGTCATTCCATACTACGTAGAGACGCGATTGAACCCTTGTCTCTACCTACCAATTTGTGTGAAATGATCGGTGTTACCCCGTTTGGCGCTCTTTTGTATCATCGCTTTTAAGGGGTTAGGGGCTAGTTTTTAGTTAATATTGATATTTTTCAAACATCCTGTTACAGATGGCGCCTTTGACTTTTGTGTTGGGTAGCAGTAGCTATGAGAAACTGAGTGGTAATGGAAAGTTGGTATACAGGCACCTCTACTTGTATAGTTAGGATTTTGTTGGGTTTTCCTTCGGAACACTACGTGAACGCAAAGCCTCCAACGGCACGCGCTACAACCGGGGGAACCCCGGCAACGCGGTGCCTCCCCAACCTACGCTGTTTATTGTTGAGTTATTTTAAATTGTGCAGATTAAATTGGTTTAAGAGCTTTTAAATCAAAAAATACCTAAAACCCTCTTTTGGAACGGGCAAGGATGCCCATTCCACAATCTGATGAATATGATAAATTTTACACTCTTGTTCCCCCCCTTATTAAGAGGGGCTAGGCGGGATTCTTTATACTGCAAGCATCTACACTTAATGCACTCTTAGTATTTACACTATACATAAAGTATTTTAAAGCACAATTATATCTCCAAAACCAAAATCCGGATAAAGTTCTTTGGGCAGAAAAATTAAATTATTCTAAAGATTGGCGCCATTTGTATCCATCTACAGATGTTTGCGATAAGCTATAAGACGATTAACTGCTATTTCTTGTCTAATGTCATATTTAAAGAGTCGCAGTTACTTGACTTTTTCGCGTCGTTGCCCCTCTTGTAGATGGCGCCAACAGCTAAATGCATCTTGCCAGCTTTGACAGATTGAACAAGTAAGCGTTTATTGGCTTGATAGTTGAAAAAGAAGCAATTAATAGTAATATTGTAATCTTTGCTCAATTATCCGGATTTTATAAACCTTGTAATATCTGCAAGTCCTTGTAGGATGATTTATTCTGCCCAAATTTAACGTCGTAACTCAGTACTATATGCACTTTGTGGTAATTACCGTACAAAACCAGAATCCGATGCTCACAACATTGGGTTTGTTGTGATATAGTTAAGTAGATAAGACTGACTTTGCCAAAGGTAATATTACTCTACGTATAGGCAAGGTTTCCAAAATAAATGGAAAGCAGTTTTGACCAAGTTTTTATTCCAATCAAATCAAAATTAAATTGAGGTTATGGCTCAACAAGTACTTCACCCAATGGTGAAATTGCAGCGCAATGTGCAATCACTTGTAGATTCTAATATTGTCAAACCAACAGACAGCATTTGGAAGATTGCTCTACTTTTTGGCAATGACTGGCAGCACTGGAAACAGGAACTGCTAGATTTTGGATTTACTATGCAAGACCCTCTTGGCGAATTATTGTCCGTGGAAGCATGGGACGAAGAAGAATAATGACCCACTAATGTAGAGACCGTACATGAACGGTCTCCAAATGGTCTAGAAAGACGCGAGACCCAAGCGTCTCTACAATTTACAATTCTTTTAGCGCAGCAATTACCTCTAAAGCGGTTTGATATCTATCGCGTGGCAATGGTTCCGTCAAACGGTCGATGACTTCTCGTAATTTGGGGGTAATTGTTGGAATATTTCCTATTTCAAACCGAAACTGGCGCCCACGCTGGCGGTAATATTTGAATGGGCTTTCTCCTGATAGCAAGAATATCAGGGTAGGTCCTATTGCGTATAAATCTGATTGCGTTAACGGTTGCCCCCTCTCCTGTTCTGGGGCACAATATCCTTCTGCACCTATACGGGTTCCTGGCGCCGTTGAACTTTCTTTGACGGCACCAAAATCCAGTACTACTATATTATTATTCGACGAGCGCATCATTAAATTCGCTGGTTTAATATCGCGATGTATTAATGGTGGTTCTTGGGAATGTAGGTAGCTTAGTACATCACAGGTTTGAATCATCCAAAATATCGCTTGGTTCGGTGTCACTGGTCCCTTTAAAAAAACCAATTTCTCCAAATCTTCCCCGTGGACTAGCTCCATTGCTAGATATTTCTTTCCTTCCTCCACAAAAAAATCATAATATTTCGGTATTCCTGGATGCGATAGCGATTTCAACGTGTTTGCTTCACGCTCAAATAATTCCTGCGCTTTCGCTATTCGTGCCATATCGGCATTCATTTGTTTTAATACTAACAGTTGTGGGCGCCCTGTTTGACCCACAGCGTCCCATGCCAAGAAGGTAGTCCCCATACCTCCTTGTCCTAAAGTTCGCAGTACTTGGTAATTACGTACTGTTTGTAGAACTTTGATGGGTTGCCCACAATGTATACAAAATAAATTATTGTGGTTGTTGCCTTCGTGGTTACAGGTAGGTAGAGTAATTTTAGGCTTTGCTGCTGGTTGTTCGACTTTTTGCTCGGTTTGAAACCTCAATAAAGGACCACCGTTTGCTAATTGTAATAGACAGTTGTTAGGTATCGGCGCCTGAGCTACCAATACACCATCTACAAAAGTGCCATTTATACCTTTATTGACTAGATGCCAAGAACCATCTAACCCACCTGTATCGACTCGTCGAAGTTCCAAATGATAGCGAGATACCAAATCATCTGAAATAACTATATGATTATCTGACGCGCGACCAATCCTTATTAAGGGTTCATCGCTAAAATTCCACTGGTGAAGTGGTTTTTTTTGTCGCGGTTCTAGTAAGGTGAGCGTAACCACATTATTGAAATTATAAAATTTAGTAGTAGTGGATAGTTAATATGTATTAACCAGCCCCTGGATTTGGACGTACTTTGGCTCGTACAAGCACAGCAGTGATGTTATCATGACCGTTGCACTTATTGGCTAAGTCAATTAGCTCGCGCGTGCCTTTATCTAAGTTAGCATTAGAACTCAGTAGAGGTTTGAGATGCGTTTGCCAATTTGTTTCGAGTAAATTATTATCTGTTAACCCGTCTGAGGCAAGAATAAATAAACTATCTTCATTTATTTGGAAAAAATGCACGTCTGGGTCAATTAAATTTTCATCTCGTGGCCCCAATGCTTGTGTTAGTTGATACGCATCCGGGCGCCCATATGCGATACTCGGTTCTACACCACGCATTATTTCGCGTTGTCCAACTTCATGGTCAATTGTTACCTGCTCAAGTCCCCTGCGAGTTAAACAGTACATGCGACTGTCACCAACATGGGCAACAGCTACATGTGTATCTTGTATCAAAAGCATGACTAATGTAGTCCCCATCCTGCCAACACCCGAACGAGCATCTTTTTGGTTGAGGTCATATATAGCCTTATTTGCCTGACGTACTCCTTCCTTAATAATGTCTAAACTTGGTAAATGATTAAAATTCCAATGCGAGTTAAAATACTTCTGGAGTGTGGTGACAGCTAACTCGCTAGCAACTTCGCCACTAGCATGTCCACCCATACCATCACATAATATATATAGTCCGCGTGCTGCAATTGCTTGCGCTTTCGGAAATTCAACTCTATTAATTCTTGTCTCAATACCAAAATAGTCTTCGTTATGGTCGCGTTGACGACCAACATCGGTGAGTCCTGCATTATCGAGACTGTTTAGCTGCATTGGAAGAACGACTGTAGGCATATCATCGCTTTTTGTTTCATTCTCCCCTGCTTCTCCAAATTGTAGAACAGTAGGTGCCGCAGTATTTGGCGCCGTTGCCATCGTAACCGTCACATCTTCTGACTCGTAATTCTCATGAATATCCTTAGTATCATGATTATTTTCTTCTATACTTGGAGTCGGCTCAAGTTCTGAGGCAATTTTTCGTAACCTTTCTTGCAACTGCTCTAACGTCTCCACAGTCCCAACATCCAAGTCTCCCAATAACTGCATCAACGGACCAAACTGTGTACGTTGTGACTGTTTGAATAAAGTATGCCAAATATTAGCTAGTGCTTTTATGCTTAATGTTTCTGATGGTTCAAAAGCTTCAAAATCAACATTGGCGCCTGGACTCGATTCAGTATAAAGTCTTTGTAGCACTAACTCTTGGTCTTCATCTAAACGTAAATTTGCTAACTCTAATAAACTTTGACGACAGTTAAACGGTTCTAGCATTTGCCAAAGCTGAGTCATGCGGTGGAAGTAATGCACTACTTGTAGTGATGACATTTCGTCTTCAAGCCATAACTCAAGTAAATATGAGTAATTTGAACGGTCAAGAAGCAGTACTACCTCCATATTTTCCAAAACCCAAGCATCGTGTATTGGAGGTATTCCATAATTACACAGCTTGTGTAAAGCTAAATATGGCTTTGCAACATCTGGAATACCAGGCGCCTTAATTACAGATGATAATCCTTGTTCTAATTGAGCAGTAATCGGTGTAATTTGATACGGCTTACAATCTAAAACTCTGACTAATAACTCTTGCTGACCTGCTTGGTCGCTACATTCAAGTACTTTATATCGTTCTTGTTTATCTAAGTAACAACCAACGTCAAATTTAGAAATAACTTTTTTTTGTTCTAATTCCAAAACGGGTGTAGGTACATCTATTTGAATAAAAGTACTTTCTTCAACTGGAGGCGCCTCTACATTAGAATTAGAATCATTTGTAACAGTATCTTCATTAAACTTAATAATTCCCCACCAAATCGTCCCAGAATCCTTACCACAATGCTGACATTGTTCAACATTATTCGGCACATCGGCGCCACAAGCAGGACAAGCGCGTTCAGTCAGGGAAGTGCCACAATTTTGACAAAACTTATTCTTATCGGAGTTCTCAAATTTACATTCAGGGCAAATCAGCATTGTGGAAATTCCTTAATCCCTTTTTAAGGCGCCCGTTGTAAGGACTTCAGTCCTTATTACGGGCAACATCGCATAGGCAACTATTTTAACCCATGATTTGCCATCTATCAGCCCGGTTATCCCACAACGACCAAATCATCCGTTACATCCGTTACTATTGATAGGTATCAGCAAAGTAAAACAAGTACGATTTGACGCACTTTCAACCTCTATACTTCCCCCCAAACACTTAGTAAGCTTTTGCACCAGCGCTAATCCTAAACCCGTACCACCTTGTTTCCAAGGGTCATTACTAGGAATACGGTAGAACTTATCAAAAATACGCGGTAACTCAGATGCAGGAATTTCCACACCTGTATTTGTCACCCTAAGCTCAATATCTTGAGACTTTAAACGCGCACTAACAACGATTTCTTCGTCTGCTGGACTAAACTTACACGCATTAGTCAAGAGTTCGATTACAATTCGCTCTAAACTAAAAGGGTCTGACACCAACTGAGGAAGGTCTGGAGCAATATCCACATATAAGTTACTCAAACAGTTGCGATTCCTTGCTTTGAATAACCCGACTACCTTGACTACCCACTCCTTAATATGTACAGTTTCCAAAACCAAAGGTTTATTATTAATATCAAGCTTCTGTAAATCTAAAAAATTACTAATTAAATTTATCTCACGCTCACACTCATTATTTAAAATTTGGAAGTAACGTGCGGCTTTCGCTTCTTTACGCTGTATTCTACTTTCTAGAGCTTGGTTTCCATCGACATTCATATTCAGCGTAATCCCAAGCATCTGAATTGCCATTTTCATATTTGTTAGTGGTGTACGTAACTCGTGCGAAACAGTACTGAGAAATTCATCCTTAAGACGATTAAGTTTTTCAATCTCGGAAACTTGGAGCTTTTTCTCGCTTTCGCTTTGTTCTCGTAACAGTTCAATCGTTTTATATTGGCTAATATCTACACAGCAACCAATATACCCACTAAACTCTCCACTCGCTGTAAATCTTGGAATACCTGTATCTGAAACCCAACAATACTGACCCGAAGCACGTTGTAACCGATACTCCATATCAAACTTTGTTTTTGCATTCAAAGCTGAGTAATAGGTTTGCAAACAGTTGATTTTATCATCTATATGTACATGCTCAAGCCATCCTATACCATGCGCTTGTTCTAAAGCACACCCTGTAAATTCAAGCCAAAACTCATTAAAAAAGTCATACATCCCATTACTGTTTGATGTCCACAGCATTAGAGGAGCGCTATTTGCTATCGTCTTAAACCGCTGTTCGCACTCATTATAAGCTTCTTTCAAATGATGAAGCTGCGTAATATCCTCGCAAACCACGACAACTACAGGATTTGCTGATGAAGAAAATATTTGTGCGGTTGCTTTTACCCAAACAATTTTACTATTCGGACAATTTAAGCGATACTCAGAACTCACAACCCCCGTTGCGGATACTTTAAATAGATTTAATATTAAGCTTGCAAACTTCTCACGTTCGTTTGGAGCAAATAATTGAAAAATTGGTTGATATAGCAACTCTTCTTTTGTGTAACCAAGCTTCGAGGCGCCAAATCGATTTACAGATATAATAATACCATTTACATCAAGCGTAAAGTTAATCGAAGGTAATTCATCGTAAAGCTTACGGTACGACAAAGTACTATCACAGGGATGTAACTCAGTTGTTTGACTAACTTCGCTAGCTAAAACTCTATCAGGTACAAGCTCCAAGCGCGTTGAAGAAATAGGTAAAATATTATCTTCCTCTTGACAAATACGATTCCGACTAGATGTTTGGTTACGGCTCATAATAATTTAGTTTGAAAGCACCCGTATGCGAATGTTTATAAACGATAACAAAGAAAGGAGCATTATTATACTATATTTAATACAAAAATCTTTAACGATTATTTGTTAGTCCTAGAATAATACTATTCATACAATTATTAAGAAAAGATTAAAAAAAATTAAAATCTACCAGAAACCGGGTTTCTATGCAAAATCGTTATTTTGATTACAAGATTTCATTGAAGAAACCCGGTTTCTAGATTTTTTAACCACCTGTTTATAATTACAGCTTGTAAAAACAATATTATGCAGCAAATCTACTTCAACAGATGTGAGGTGGCGCCATTCACCCATCTGTAAAGTATTTAACATCAGATGGACGATTTGGAAACGTATTAACCGGAGTGTTGGAAAACCTACTGCTGCGGTCATTCTGCGAACTTGGCGATTTTTTCCCTCAGTCAGAGTCATCTCTAACCATGCAGTATCGACATTTTTTCTAAATCTTATCGGTGGGTTACGTTCGGGTACATCTGGTTCTTGTGGCAATAACCGAACTTTCGCGCTTTTAGAACGGTAATCTTGAATTTTTACACCAGTGCGTAATTGGGACAAAGCTTCTTCAGTGGGGATGCGCTCTACTTGTACCCAGTAACTTCGCTCGTGTCCAAACTTTGGGTCAGATAAACGGTGTTGTAGTTGTCCGTGGTTCGTTAATAATACTAAACCTTCACTATCCCAGTCCAGGCGCCCAACTGGATAAACATCTGGCACATCTATATAATCTTGGAGAGTTTGACGTTCTGGGGTATCGCGTGTAAATTGGCACAGTACTCCGTATGGCTTGTAAAAAATAATATACTTGTATTCGATATCGGTCATGGGGGCAAATAGTAAAGGGGAAAATAATAATATCGCACCATGACAAATTCTAGTTCTAAAATTAATCGACGTTCATTTTTATTTTTAGGAGGCGCCGCGCTAATACTCATGATTATCATTTGTTATATATGATGGCAAAAATCCGGCACCACTAGCACTACAACAAGAATGGGTCAAATTTCAAAAAAGGCGCCAAGCATAAATAGTAAAACTATAACTTAAAGCTTTTGTAATTTTTTCAGCGTTCTTATCTGAAGATTTATTGATTTATCTTGATAGTGTAATTTAGCACTATCATTTTTCTATGCCTGGTGATATACATTATAAATAATATTAAAAAATTGGTAAAAATAATGACTTAACTTATGTAACTGTAAGTGAAGATACTGGTGATGGTGTATTTTACTAATCCTGATGGATTAGTTAATTCCAGAAAGTTTGTAGACGCATAACCTATAGAATATATCA
Organism: Calothrix sp. PCC 7103; assembly: GCF_000331305.1. Taxonomy (GTDB): domain Bacteria; phylum Cyanobacteriota; class Cyanobacteriia; order Cyanobacteriales; family Nostocaceae; genus Dulcicalothrix. The sequence continues at coordinate 7,253,292 of NZ_KB217478.1, forward strand.
AAAATAATTTATGCATTGGACAGTTGCTGCCCCATTTATTAACAGATTGAACCTGACCCAGGAGTACTGGTTAACTAAATATGTTCCTGGAGATAGGCATAAATTTGCTATTGTACCGCGTAGTCAACCATTACAAAACTGGCACGACCGCAAGTCAAAGGTAACTGGTTTAAAAGATTGGCTTATTTATTGGCAGCATGGAATGGACGCAGTTAAAATAACTAGAGGAGGGATTATAACAGTTTTCCCGCAACTGCCAGCAGTCGTAGGTATGCAAAGGCGCCTAACTCGTAAGCGTTTCCCAATCATAGCTTGGTTATTCAACGTAGGTACATGTTCGACTGGAATTAGGCGCCAGTTTGCCAAAGTATCTTTAGATAATATAGATAGCTTTATCGTGCATACAAAACGTGAACGCGACATTTATCACGAATGGTTAGGTATTCCCAAAGAGCGCTTTGAATTCGTTCCATTCCACGAAAAAGAAATTCCCATAACCCATCAAGAAAATACAGAACAACCATTTATAACTGCCCTAGGTTCAGCACACCGTGATTTTCCTTCGTTCTTTACAGCAGTTTCCAAACTTAACTTACCAACAGTAGTAGCATCAGGCAAACGCTCATTAGAAGGAATAGACATTCCACCTAATGTTCAAACACCCTTCGGTATAAGTAAAGCAGAATGCTGGCGCCTGTCTCAAGAAGCGCGAATAAATGTAGTCCCCTTACTTCCTAACCAGCAAGTAACCGCAGCAGGACAAGTCACTATAGTAGAAGCAATGCAAATGGGTCGTGCTGTTATTGCCACCCGTTGTCACGGTGCAGAAGATTATATTCAACACGGTGAAACAGGTTTACTAGTAGAACCAAATTCCGTTGACGACTTAACCCAAGCAATAGAAATGCTATGGAATGACGCAGACCTAAGAAACCGTCTCGGTCAAGCAGCACAACGCTACGCTAAAGAAAACTTTTCATGTGAATCAAGTGGCGCCGCACTAGGTAAAATTCTAGATAAAGTCGCTGACCAATATAATACTTATTAACTATCTTTACTTGTCATGCTGAGGCACGAAGCATCTAACAAGTCAGAATATTGGCAACGGTAAGAAAAACGAACCGCAAAGGATGCAAAGGGCGCAAAGTAAGAATTATTACCACAGAGGCTATTAGGCACAGAGAGGAGAGCAGGCGCCCTACTCCTCAGAATTAATCACATTGCCAAATTTGAATTGTTCCCTGACTAGTTGCACAAATAATACTTTTGAAAATTTCGCTAAACTTAGCAACGTTAATTTTACCTGAACTGGCGCCTATATCAAGTTCTTCTCCTGTACTAATTTGCCACAATTTCAAAGCTCTATCTGTGCTTGTACTGGCAATAATTTGAGAATCAGAGTTAAAAGATACAGACGAAATAGGCGCCCGATGTCCAGCAAAGCTATTAATTTTTTTCCCTGTACTGATATCCCATAAAATTATACTTTGGTCAAAGCTGTAAGCTTGTTTTATTTCTTCTTGAGATACACCAGGTTTTAAATTGAGTATTTTGAAAGCTGAATTGATATCGATAGGTTCAGTCATGACGACTAAGTAAAAATTAAGTATTTAAGGCTACTTTAGTTTTCCCCAGAATACTTACTATCTAACTTTCGTATTTATATAAATCTGCTTGTCCAGGTAGGTCAAAAGCTATTAGCAAAGCCATTTCTAGCTGCTGTAAAGTTAAATCAGAAACGGTTCCACGTAAACGCAAAAATCGAGTTTTGGCTAAAACACGCACTTGTTCTGTCATTGCCAAAGAATCTTGTTCTAAACCTCCTTCTGGTGCATTGATTAACACCTGACTTCGATAAATTCTTTTTCTCCTACGGTAAGTACTGCAAGGAACAGCTAGGACTACTGAACTAGAAAGATTGATAGAGTTACGACTAACTATAATTACAGGTCGAACTCTTGCTTGCTCAGAACCTTCTGTTGGATCAAGCGAAGCGTCATAAACATCACCTCTCTTCATAATTGGGATTCACCTAATTTAAAAGCTTCCCAATCTGCTTGTGCAAATTCTTGATTCAAAATCTCAACTTCCGCTAGATACTCAGTATCATTAGCCATTTCTGCAAATTCGGCATCAATTTCTGCTCTTAGCAAAGCTGCTAATTCATTACGAATCGCGCGTGCGACAAAATCATTACGGCTTTTAGCTTTTCCTTTGCTAACAGCACTATCAGCTGCTTGTAATAATTCTGCTGGTAAGGTTAAAGTCGTCCGAATGCTACCATTTTCCATAAAGTCATCAATTTTGATGTCATAACTGATGTTTATTTTAGCATCAATTTTAGAAAAGTATTACTGCACAGGCTTTCCGACCTGTGCTACAGGTTTCTTTACAAAAGCACATAAAAGTAATGGATTTGGACGATTTTGCAATACATTTATTAATTTTTGACGAGGCAAAAAACTGTCACAATAACAACAATAGGATTAATTTCCTTGCTAGGGGTGCCTGAGTGAAACCGGGCTGAGATTACACCCTTAACACCTGAGTCTGGGTAATACCAGCGGAGGGAAGCTCTTTAATGAAGGAAATGATTTAAATTATGCGAACTGAATGGGTTGCCAAACGACGTGGGCAAGATAATGTTACTCAGATGCATTATGCTCGTAACGGTGTAATTACTGAGGAAATGCACTACGTTGCCAAGCGGGAAAACCTCCCTGTTGAGTTAATTCGTGATGAAGTCGCGCGGGGACGTTTGATTATTCCTGCTAATATTAATCACACTAACCTGGAACCAATGGCAATTGGTATTGCCTCCAAGTGTAAGGTTAATGCCAATATCGGCGCCTCTCCTAATTCATCGGATATGGCTGAGGAAGTAGCTAAATTAAACTTAGCTGTAAAATATGGCGCCGATACGGTAATGGATTTGTCAACGGGTGGTGGTAATTTAGATGAAATTCGCACCACTATTATTAATGCTTCACCCGTTCCCATTGGTACTGTACCTATTTACCAAGTTCTTGAAAGCGTTCATGGCAACTTAGACAAACTCACCCCTGATGACTTTTTGCATGTAATCGAAAAACATGCTCAACAAGGGGTAGATTATATGACTATCCACGCGGGTTTGTTAATTGAGTACTTACCTTTAGTCAAATCGCGAATTACAGGTATTGTTTCTCGTGGTGGTGGTATTATCGCTCGTTGGATGCTACAACACCACAAACAAAATCCTTTATATACCCACTTCAACGACATCATCGAAATCTTTAAAAGGTACGATGTCTCCTTTAGCTTGGGTGATTCGTTGCGTCCAGGTTGTACACATGACGCATCCGACGATGCCCAATTATCTGAACTAAAAACTTTAGGGCAACTAACCCGCAAAGCTTGGGAACACAACGTTCAAGTTATGGTCGAAGGTCCCGGACACGTACCAATGGACCAAATAGAATTTAACGTTAAAAAGCAAATGGAAGAATGTTCCGAGGCACCTTTCTACGTACTCGGCCCACTCGTTACCGATATTGCTCCAGGTTACGACCATATCACCTCAGCAATTGGCGCCGCTATGGCAGGTTGGTACGGTACAGCAATGTTGTGCTATGTGACACCTAAAGAACATTTAGGATTACCCAACGCCGAAGACGTGCGAAACGGCTTAATAGCCTACAAAATAGCCGCACATGCTGCTGATATCGCCCGTCGTCGTCCCGGCGCCCGTGATAGAGACGACGAATTATCACACGCACGTTACAACTTCGACTGGAACCGTCAGTTTGAATTATCACTCGACCCAGAGCGCGCGCGAGAATACCACGACGAAACATTACCAGCAGATATTTACAAAACCGCCGAATTCTGCTCAATGTGTGGTCCCAAATTCTGCCCAATGCAAACCAAAGTTGATGCAGATGCATTAACAGAATTGGAAAAATTCTTAGCAAAAGACAAAGAAGTCGTAGCTAAATCTTAAAATCTCTCTTGTGGAGCGGGCATAGAAAGCCCGCCCCAAAAAATTAGACAGTTGTAGGTTGGGTGAAGGCGCCTCGGTTCCCAACATGTATCCGCTCTGTTAGGTTTCTTTGCGATAAAATAGAGAAGACAATATATGTATATTTGTGTATAAATCAAACCAAGTAAATGCTTAAATCGATAGAAGGTATTTATCAGAACGGAAAAATTGAACTACTTGAAACACCTGATTTATTAGAAGGAGCAAAGGTTATTGTTACTTTTGTTCCAACAGATAATTCTATAGATTTATCTTCTCGTGGAATAAACCCAGAACAAGCAGCAAACTTACGTGCAAGATTACAATGTTTTGCTGAAGACTGGGAACATCCTGATATGGATGCTTACGATGCTTTTTTATAATCGCGGACAAATAGTATTAGTTTTGTTTCCAAGCTCAAACCTTCGTACTGCTAAACGCCGTCCGGCTTTAGTAGTGCAAGCCGATAATTTATCAACTGGTTTACCGCAAATAATTGTTGCCATGATTACCAGTAATTTATCGCGCGTTGGGCATCCAAGTAGGGTTTTGATACAAATAGCAACAGAAGAAGGACAACAAACCGGGTTACTACATGACTCAGTTATTATGACTGACAATCTTGTTACTGTCCTTGAAATAGAAATTGACAGAGTAATTGGGGTTTGGTCGGATATGTCTTCTGTTGATGTTGCGCTAGCACATACTTTTGGGCTTGCTTGAAAATTGGTGGTGCGTAACTGCTATTTTAATTTTTCGTTTTGGTTGTGGTTCTTTAATGCAGTTACGCACCCTACTCTCTGTTACTATTAAACTAAATAATTTGGTAAATTACTCGCAGAAGGTATTTTTACAAAGTTTGAGGTAGGTAGAATATTATCAGCTAATTCTTCTTCAGTTTCATCTAGTTTTATTCAAGAGGAGATACAAAAAATAAAATCAGATTTTCATGACTTAAATAGTATTATTTCTGGTCAAAAAGCACCAAATTGGGTTTTTGCTCAAGAATTGATAGAAGCCACAGTATTTGGTAATGTGGGTTTAGCTGGATTAGGGGCGGCAGTATTAATACCAGCATTTGTTTTTGCTGGTCCAATTTTAGCAGTCATAGGAGGTTTAGTTGGCGGTGGTTTGCTGGGAACTGGTTTAGGAGGTGTGTTAGGAATTGATCTAGAAATCAGAAGAAAAGTTTTTGAAGCAGGTTGTCAGCAATTTGTCAATTCGTTAGACATCGTTTTTGACAACATAAACGAAATTATTAGTACAGCTTTTAACGAAAAGACTATGCAATCTGAAAAAATTATTCATGATGCAATTTGTTTTTACGAAAATATATTAGAACAGTACACTGAATTACATCAAGAAACCCTAACACAATGTCAAGCTGACAAGACGTGGATATGCCAAAAGCGGCAAGACCTTGAACAGCTAAACAATCAAATTGAAGCAATATTACAAGAGTTTTGATTATAGCTTACTTGAAAAGGAGTGTAATTTAATATATTGCACTCCTAAGTATAAGGTTAAGTTTTACCTGTAACGGAGGGAAATTTTGCTTAGGCAAAAGTCGCAGAGGTCACGGTGCCTCTGGGTCTATACCTAATTCTCGTAATTTCGCAGCTAAAAGTTCCGCACGCTGACGTTCGGCTTTAAGCTGTTCGTTAGCATCATCCGCTCGTTGACGTTCAGCTTCTGCACGTTGGCGTTCAGTTTCTGCACGTTGACGTTCTAACTCTGCTTGTTCGGAACTCCACAATAATAAATTACCTGCCTCGTCCCACCATCTTAACCAATTAGTAATATCTGAACCTGCACGAGTTCCTTGCCAAATTCCTAAAAATAACTCTAATTCTGGAATCAAAAAACGTCCTGATGCTCCATCCTGCAAAGCATACCGACCGTTTTCAAGGCGCCGTACTTCCAAAGTTATTGTATACGGGTCAAAAATTACGTAAGTAGGGACTTGCAGCACCTGTTCGTAGAAATATAATTTCCCATAAGGCGCCGTAGGTCGAATTGAATATTCTCCACAATCACTGTCTGAAAGAAATTCCATCACCACAGCTACAGGACTACCTTCTAAATTAGGTGTGTAGCTACGACGAATTACTCCAGCAGCAACTGGTAATACCTGTGGTACATATAACCAATCAGGTGCCTTGACAACAGTTTTTTGGCTGATATTAGCGACAATACCAAAATTTGATGCAATTAGCATATCTGATGTAATCAAATTTGCAGCGATTAATGCATCGGTAACAGCAGCAACGAGCGGGGGTTGCTGAATATTCTCCACAGGGTCATCGGGCAGTATAAAACCATCTGGGAGTTTTTCCCAGGTAATGATAGGTGATTGGAGTTTGGATGTGGCTATAACCATATGTACCGACTTCCAAAAAACTAATGACTAAAAATCATTAGTACATGTATTTATAAATTGTAGCCGAAGCATCAAGAGCGTGCCCTTTTAAGAGCAAATTTCTCTTACTGCACAGGCAAGATGCCTGTGCTACAAGACTGTGTTACGTTTGTGATACAAGTTAAGCGTGTAATTCTTTATATCTCTTTTGAATATCCTCAATATCAAACACAGCTTCAAACTTTAAATTTTGTGACTCATAAAACTCGGCGCCACCTTGTTTCCTATCTACAAGCGAAATAACTTCATCAACAATATAACCAGCATCACGCAGTCTCGTTACAGCTTTCATTGCTGACTGTCCAGTTGTAACAACATCTTCTAACACAACAACTTTGGCGCCACTCTGTAAAATAGGCCCTTCAATATACGCTTGTGTACCGTGACCTTTCGCTTCTTTACGAATAATAAGCGCGCATACAGGTTTATTCTCATATGCCGATACAACGCTAACAGCACTGACAATGGGGTCGGCGCCTAAAGTTAACCCAGCTACAGCTTGCGTATCTGGGGGCAACATATTTAAAAGTAACCTGCCAATAGCCAAGGCGCCCATTGGATGCAGCGTTATTAACTTGCCGTTTATATAGTATGTACTTTTTGCCCCAGAGGAAAGAACAAAATCTCCCTCTTTGTACGCATCTTGGCAAAGTAAATCTAATAACTTGTCACGTAGGGTAGATATATCAGTATTGACAGCCCAAACATTTGACTTCTGACTAATTTCAGCGGAATAACTCATTACAACTGGTAAAAAATTGTGCTACACCAAAGTTGAACTCATCCGAGTTCCCAAACTAAGCATAAATTATGATGCGCGCTCTTGAGGCGCCCACGAGCAATAGCTTAATAGTTCATAAAGTAGGAGTAATTTAATTGTGGGTTTAAAGTTTAAATTATTAAGTAGTCTTTTTATACTACTAGCAGCATCAGTTCCATCAGTTGCAGCAGCACAAGAAAGCGCACCTGGCTATGAAACCGCAGCTGATGCAATGGAAAGAGCTTTCTATAAGAATAGTCCTAACTATTACCGTAACCAAGGTATCAATCGAGATATTGACTTGATATTAGGTACAGGTACACCTTTCCGTAGCTCTTTCCCTGAAAAAGAAATTGAAAGAGATGCTGACTTGGTAAACGCGCTTTACCGAGATGTAATTATGCAGCAAGCAATGAATGACCCGTACATTCGTACACCAGACCTACCCAACCCTTACAATACATCTTTAATGATGTCCCCACGCATGAATCAAGAGAAGCTCAGAAGCGGCACTGAGTTCCGATTTGAACAAAGATAAAGAGTTATGAGTGCGCTCGTGCTGAGTGTTTGGAATTTCCTACTCAGCACGAGCGCACTTTCTAATTTTTACTAAATCCAGGGTACAGGAGTTGAACCTGTCTGGGACGAATTATGAGTTCGTTGCCTAAACCGATCGGCCAACCCTGGTTGACTAAACTAATAATCTATAATAACACAGAAAAATACTTTTGCCAGCTGCCCTGTCAAAAAATGTGTAATTATTTTGTCAGTAGTGGTAGTTTATCGGATTATAATACATAATTTGAGATTGACTCTCTCCATCCTAAAGGAACAGAGATTCACAACACGTTTCAGTCTATATCATGCTGTATCCCAGATTCAGGCATTGCCTTACATATTGGGTTACTGGGCTTCACTACTTTCTCCCGTAGGAATAGTAATATCTCCTTTAAATCTCGTTCGTTCGAGACTGGTCGTATACTTTTCCCCAGTCCACGGGTAGGTTTTAACGTCTTTTACTGACTCTAAAATCTTACCACAAAGGTGTCTTTTCAGACGGGCTTTAAACCCAAAATTTACGATAAGATAGTGCAAACTGATATTGATAAAGTTGACTAATGGTTTTAGTTCACAAACCCCTCTATTTTTGTTACATTAGCCCAATTCTTTATTCTCTTGAGTATTAAGAGCGATGAAACTTAATTCTACTGTGCTTCTGACGTTGACTTTATTAACCCTGATGTTGGGAGCTGGTTCTGTAAGTGCAATAATCGGTTTTGATGTCGGTAGTAAAGCCCTAAAAGGTGTAACTACACCCGACGCACGTCCTACTAGTAAGTTTGCTAGCGCTAAATCTGGCAATACGGCACATACAGGAGTGGCATTATTAAGGGAAGAAGAAATATTAAAAATTGTAAAGGCACGTATTGAAGGTAAGACTAAGGCTGCTAAGGCGTCGAAGTCTGATGATGACGAAGATACTAAGGAGAAGCAAAAGCCAGAAGAAAAACCAAAAGAGACACAAGAAAAGCCTCAAGCTGGATTTCCTATCAATGCTGAAAATGGCGGTGTGAACTTCTCGGTACAGTCAGCGCGCTTTTCGGGTGGCGATTTGGTACTTAGGGTAAAAATGCAAAACAAAGGTTCAGAAACTGTACGTTTTTTGTATAGTTTTTTGGATGTTACGGACGATAAGGGCAGAACTCTTAGCCAAAGTACTGAAGGATTACCCGCTGAATTACCAGGAAATAGCTCAGAATTTACTGGAACGGTTAGTATTCCCACACCACTACTTGATGATGTCAAAAAAATATCACTAGCTTTGACTGACTACCCAGCACAAAAAATGCGACTTGAAGTATCAAATATCCCAGTGGAAAGATAAATTTTAGTGGGCGCTTATCTATTGGCGGGTTATCAATAAAGTGAGTTTCAGAGACGTGGGGCTGAGGTTGTTGTCGGTATTGTTGCTGATTGCAATCAATGCTTTTTTTGTGATTGCTGAGTTTTCGATGGTGACGGTGCGACGTTCGCGCATCCACCAGTTGGTTGAGTCAGGTGATGCAGGCGCCGTTGCAGTTGAATCGCTGCATCGTAGTATAGATAGACTACTATCTACTACTCAATTAGGCATAACCCTATCCAGCTTGGCGTTGGGATGGATAGGGGAAAGCACGATGGTTAAATTGATTGATGTATGGCTGATGTCATTACCACTGCCGAGTGGGATGAATTTTTTTGTTGTGCATTCGCTTTCAATTCCCATTACTTTTCTTTTAATTGCTTACTTGCAAATTGTTTTAGGTGAACTTTGCCCAAAATCGCTGGCAATTCTTTACTCGGAACAGCTTGCAAGGTTTTTGGGACCGCTTTTTAAAGCAATAGTTAGATTCTTTAGACCATTTATCTGGATACTCAATCAATCTAATCGATGCTTACTCAGACTTTTTGGTATTGAGTATACTGGTAAAAGCTGGCGCCCGCCTGTTACATCTGAAGAATTGCAGCTAATTATATCGACCGAACGCGAATCAACAGGGCTACTCGCTAAAGAACGGCAATTACTTAAAAGGGTTTTTGAATTTGGAGAGATTACCGTTCAAGCAGTAATGATTCCCCGTACTAGTATTGTATCACTACCAATAAACGCCTCATTACAAACTTTGCTCAAAACAATGATAACTACTGGTTATTCATGCTACCCAGTCATCGGTGAAGATTTGGATGATATTCGTGGTCTTGCTTACTTTAAAGACCTAACAAAACCCTTAGCTCTAGGCAAACTCACGCTAGATACACAAATTCAACCTTGGATAAGACCAGCAAGGTTTGTCCCAGAAAACACACTACTCCATGAATTGCTGCCAGTGATGCAGCGGCAAAAGCCAGCAATGGTAATGGTGGTAGATGAGTTTGGGCAAACCGCTGGACTGGTTACTATCGAAGACGTTATTGGTACCATTATCGGTGATGCCAATGACTCAGAGAATGCCAATAATCTATCTATTCAAGTTCTAGATGAATACACATATTTGGTGCAAGCACAAATTAATGTCGAAGAATTAAATGAAAATTTACATATCAATTTACCTCTGACAAGAGAATATCAGACAGTAGGAGGCTTCTTGCTGTATCAATTGCAGAAAATTCCAGCTTTGGGGGAAATTTTTATCTACCAGAACCTGGAGTTCACGGTTATCTCTGTCGTTGGTCCACGCTTGCACCAAATTCAACTGCGAAGATTAGAAGTTTAAAATTGGAAGTAATGGGGTTAAAATTTTGATAGTAAACGTATCGACGAATACAGTTTTATTTCTAATTAAAAGAAACCCGGTTTCTAAATTTAAAAATAACTTTTATTTTGTTGCTGATAAGCTGCAATTGCGCTGTAGTAAGATGAATCCGGCTAATCGGTATTTGGAGTCAAATATATAAAGTTTGTGAGAAGACTTATTGAATTTTGTGCAAAATATACAAAAAGTAAGTAAGTAGAATCCCATAGTGTAGGGAATGCGCGCATAAGAATCTCATGTAACGGGAACTCACAACAAACTTTGAAATTCTTCATAAATATAACCTCCATGTTACCATCTGGATGGTTTAAAACGGCTCGTTATTGGTATTTTGTATGATATGCCAATGTCCGTAGCATCTCTATATTTGGTGGTTGAGGAGAGAATAATAGTGCAAGATAGCATGTCAGTGGCAGAACCAAATCCATATACACAACGTAGCCCACTACGCCCTATCCGCGTCGGTGTGATTGGTGTAGGTAACATGGGGCAACATCACGTCCGCGTTTTTAGTTCAATGAAAGACGTTGAACTAGTGGGAGTGGCAGATATTAATTTTGAGCGTGGACTGGAAACAGCAAGCAAGTACAAAGCTCGCTTTTTTGAAGATTATGCTGACCTGCTACCTCTTGTCGATGCGGTTTGTATTGCAGTGCCAACAAGGATGCATTACGCCGTCGGTATTAGTTGTTTGTTAGCAGGTGTCCATGTTTTAATCGAAAAGCCTATTGCTGCAAGTCTTTCTGAAGCAGAGTCGCTTGTTAATGCTGCTGCTGAGTCGGGATGTATTTTGCAAGTGGGTCACATTGAGCGCTTTAACCCTGTTTTTCAAGAATTGAGTAAAGTTCTGAAAACTGAAAAAGTTTTAGCTCTCGAAGCGCACAGAATGAGTCCTTACTCGAATCGAGCTAACGATGTGTCAGTTGTCTTGGATTTAATGATTCATGATATTGATTTATTGCTTGATTTAGCTGCGGCGCCTGTGGTTAAGTTAACTGCTAGCGGGACTCGCAGTCCAGACTCTGTTTATTTAGATTATGTGACAGCAACATTAGGATTTGCGAACGGGGTTGTTGCTACACTTACTGCAAGTAAAATTACGCATCGAAAAACTCGCAATATCTTAGCTCACTGTCAAAACTCACTAACTGAAGCAGATTTTCTTAAAAACGAAATATTGATTCATCGACACACAGCAGCTAACCCAAACACTGCAAATCGACAAGGGCTTTACAAGCAAGATGGCTTAATTGAAAAAGTTTACACTAGTAATATTGAGCCTTTACGTGCGGAATTAGACCATTTCGTCAACTGTGTTCGTGGTGGCAATCCTCCTTCTGTGGGTGGAGAACAAGCATTAAAAGCTTTACGTTTAGCTAGTTTAATCGAGCAAATGGCGCTTGAAGAGCGTGATTGGAATCCATTAGATTGGGAATCAGAACATTCTAATATCCGGCAATCATTAACGCCTATTGTTTAGGCAGTTCTTGGGGGATTAGCTGACTATTCCCCCTTCTCAAATTTATATCAAATTTCTACGATTAATAAATTTAGTTAACTGTTATACTTTTTACGTGTTTCTATTATTAATTTCTATGAATTATATTGGAAGCTAACATTTTAACTATTGGATACACGCAGTTGCCCCCATAATCGGGGACAATTATTGAAGAATGTAACGAGACGGCTAGAAGTTTCACACCCATCAACTCAATGTTTGATTGGATAATACCAAATGTAATAAATATCGTCTATTCCTTGGGTTACTTTGGAATAGCTTTAATCATGTTTTTAAAAAACCTGTTCCCACCAATTCCATCGGAATTGATAATGCCCCTAGCAGGTTTTACAGCCAAAGAAGTCCCAGTTACAGCAGCACAAGCTTCTCTAAATAAACTTGCTGATAAATACGGCAAGTGCATAACCGTGTCAAGTAAAAATATTACCAAATCTATCGAATGGTTTGACCATCAAGGTAGTAAAGCTATCTTTATTGGGCGTCTAGTACCAGGAGTGGGAACATTTATTTCGGCTCTTACGGGTATTGGTAACATGCCATTGCCATCTTTCTTATTTTATACAACATTGGGTAGCGCACTGTGGACAGGTTTGCTAACATACTCAGGATATGCGTCCTTGTACACAGTACAAGTTAGTTGATAAGTACCTTGCCCCTGTATCAAAAATGGTGCTGGTGGCTTTAGTACTGACATTTCGCTTGTGGGTGTTTAAACGCAAACAAAAACGAAGACCAAGATAGCAGCGACTAGTAGAGCGATAATTTCAACCATTCGTGTATTTTGTAACTTCTTCGAGTTGTTAACCGAGTATGCAAACGTTTAGTAACGTATCTCTAGCGACATTTGTATTTAGGTAAAACTTTTTGTTACCAGCGTTTTCTAGTACTCGTTTTTTTGCGATAAGAGCATGATAACTTGTTAGAGCTAAGTAATTACTAGGAGCTTTATGACAGACCAACCCAACAATACAACACCAATTAGCGCAGCAACTCCAATGAACGCTGCCTCAATTCCAATGAACCGCACCCCAGTGACTGCAAATCCTATTAGTGCAAACCCAATGGCTGCAAACCCCTCTGTGGCGCCAAGACCAACTGGAAACAGCTCAGGCAAAAATATACTTAGTGTTGACTTAGGTAGAACTTCCACAAAAACCTCCGTCAGTCGCGAACCAAACAGCGTATTATTCATTCCTGCCAACGTCAAAAAAATGACGATGGAAGAAGTACGTGGTGGAGTATTTGAAGCACGTGCTACCGACCCATTGATGGACTTGTGGATGGAATTTCAAGGTAATGGTTACGCAATTGGTCAATTAGCTGCTGACTTTGGAGCTAATTTAGGTGTGGGTCAATCGAAAGTAGAAGATGCACTTGCAAAAGTATTAGCTTGTGCAGGTTACTTCAAACTCAAAGACGAAATTTCTGTAGTACTAAGTCTGCCATATCATTCACAAGAGCAATTTGAAAAAGAAAAAAGTCAGTTGATGAGCCAAATTAGCGGCCCACACGTAATGAACTTCCGTGGTGAGACCGTTGAACTCAACGTAACCAAAGTTTGGATAATGCCCGAAGGTTACGGCAGCTTGCTATGGTGTGAAGCACAACCTAAGAAAGGTCCTGGCACTCCTGACTTTACAAAAGTTTCAGTTGCTATCGTTGACATTGGTCATCAAACAATCGACTGTTTAATGGTTGATAACTTCCGCTTCGCGCGTGGAGCTTCCAAGAGCGAAGAATTTGGTATGAACAAGTTCTACGAACTAGTTGCCGCTGAAATCGAAGGAAGTGATGCACAATCATTATCTTTAATAGCTGCTGTAAACCGTCCAAAAGGTGACCGCTTTTACCGTCCACGTGGCGCCGGCAAACCAACAAACCTTGATGATTTCCTACCTAACCTAACTGAGATGTTCTCCCGCGAAATTTGTAATCGTGTATTAGCATGGTTGCCAGAACGTGTGACAGACGTAATTCTCACTGGTGGTGGTGGTGAATTTTTCTGGGATGACATGCAGCGTTTACTCAAAGAAGCAAAAATTAACGCTCATTTAGCTGCACCATCGCGGCAAGCTAACGCTTTGGGACAGTATATTTATGGAGAGGCACAGCTATCCAATCGTCCCGCTAAGGCTTAAAAGAAATGTTCCAATGGTCAAAAAAAGTAGTTAAATCAGTCACATTTAATCCGGGGGTTGCGGACGAAAGTTTGCTTGCGCTAGTCGAAAGCCATTTGGAAAAAGACCCTGATAAGTCGTTTAGCGACCTTTGTAAAGAAGCGTTGTGGCAAGCTTTGTGCGTACCAGAATCGGTACGCCCAAACCAAAAACCCACACAAGCACTACCATCGTCATCACCATCACAAATACCAACACCACTGCCATTACCTAGTAGTACTGGTGGTGGTGAACCACAAATCGCCGACCTACATCGTCAAATTACTGACCTTGAAGGACGCTATTATTCCAGAGAAGCAAATAGACTTGATGCCGTCGAAACTCAGCTAATACAACTGAGTCAACAAGTTGCACAACTGGCAATTATGGTAACACAGGGTGTCACCGTTCAAGTTGCCCCAACCCAATCAATATCCACAGGAGGAGAAGTATATAAACCTACTAACACTCCTCCTCCGGCACCTGTTGAAGTTGACCCTGTTATCAGCCGCTTGAGTCTACTTGTTGATGATTTCTAGTTCAAGCAAATATCCGTACAGGGTGAATCATTCCATACTTTTATTCGCACTCCTTGATACATGTGTATTGAGGAGTATTGTTTTTTCTCTTGTGGAACAGGCATCCCTGCCTGTTAATTAATATATATTTTAAGGGACATATTTTCAGGGACGGGCAAGGATGCCATTAGTGTCAAGTTAAGCTCAAACTCGTTAGGTCAATGAGTAATTATGCTTAAAAATTAGGTTTTAAAGGAACAAAAAACGAACTTTGAATGGCGCCATAAATGCTTTATTTATTAGCATCGCTCTTAAATTCCGTATAAAAGCAAGGTAAATGTTCGTCTTTATACTTTTTCACTAACCAAACCTCTCGTTGACAAATGGTTTTAAACCTTAAGTTGACACCAATGGTAAGGATGCCCCACAAGAGTAGCCATTTTTTATTATCAGCAAAGTTTGGAAGTTTATAAACATCTGCTTACAAGTTTTTGGGCAAGATATATTTAAAACGTCAAGAGCGTAAGCATAATAATGCAGAAGAAATTGCTACACACTTTTGAAGTGAGAGTCTGCAAATTTATCGCACGCTTTATTTACAACAAGAAGCGACCGAGCTTGAAAAGTTGCTATCTACTTTTGGCGAGTTATACTGCCATCAGTATATATATTGTTACCGAGAAAAATCTCGATAGTTTCGTGTGATTACAACTGCATCATTTACCAAGGCAATTGCAGCAATACGCATATCTTTATGCAATCGCTGTTTTGATAATGCTGGATTTTCTTTTAGTAATTGCTGAAACTTTTCACCTGCTTTTTCATCAAAGTCCAATACCTTTACTCGTCCGAATAAAGCAACTGTCTGGCTCAAATATCCATATAGTTCTACTACTTCTTCAACAGAGCGTGCTTTGTTGATTTGTACCACCCAACCATTAAATACTTCTTGAACTGTAACAATTGAAATTGTAACCTCTGTCCCCGCCAAAGCTACACGACTACTTATTTGGGGATGCCGCCTTAATAGTAAAGCTTTTGGTGCAAAAAACAAAGAATATAGAACGGGCAGGGATGCCCGTTCCACAAGAGATGCCTATTCCACAAGATAACAAGTGTAATAGGAAACAATTTTAGTAATGTTTGTGTCAAGTATTATGGACTTAATGTAATGATTATTATACCGAAGTCATTTTTTACCAGGTGACTTACGTAAATGCTAGAATCCTCTGGTGGAAAGTTAGGATATCTCGATGTCAGTAGCAGCTAAGTCAATCAAGTTTGGTACGGATGGTTGGCGCGGTGTAATTGCCGATGAGTTCACTTTTGAGCGTGTCGCGTTAGTCGCCCCCGTTGCAGCTAAAGTTTTATTTGACACTTACGGTCAGCAAGTCGGGAACCGTAAAATTATTGTTGGTTATGACCGTCGGTTTATGGCGGAAGATTTTGCTATTTTTGTCGCGAATATTGTTTCTGCGGCTGGTTTTGATGTGTTATTGAGCGAATCTTTTGCCCCGACACCTGCTTTTAGTTGGGCTGCAAAGCAAGAAAATGCTTTAGGCGCCTTAGTTATTACAGCAAGTCATAATCCGGGTAAATACTTAGGTTTAAAAGTTAAGAGTGCTTTTGGTGGGTCTGTACCTCCAGAAGTAACAAAAGAAATAGAAGCTTTGTTAGGTGAAACATTACCCCCTGCTGAGACACCAGGCAAAATAGAAAAGTTTAACCCTTGGTTGAGTTATTGCGAAGGTTTAAAAAGTAAAGTTGATATAGCCAAGCTTCGTGATGCAATCGATAAAGGTAAACTAACTTTGTTTGCTGATGCTATGCATGGCGCCTCTGCTGGTGGTTTGGCAATGCTTTTGGGTGATAATGTTAAAGAAATTAATAGCGATAGTGACCCAACTTTTGAAGGTGGGGCGCCGGAACCTTTACCCAAATATCTGTCAAAATTGTTTGGTGTAATGAAAACACACCGCGAACAAAACCCTAATGATTTAATGGTGGCTTTGGTATTTGATGGTGATTGTGACCGCATCGCTGCTGTAGACGGCGAAGTTAATTTTCTTAGTTCACAAATACTAATTCCAATTTTAATTGACCATTTAACTAAGCGACGCGGTTTTAGTGGTGAAATAGTAAAAACTGTTAGCGGTTCCGATCTAATACCATTAGTTGCAAAACTGCACAATCTTTCAATCTTTGAAACCCCTGTTGGTTATAAATATATAGCTGATAGAATGCTCGCGGCATCTGTTTTACTTGGTGGTGAAGAATCTGGTGGTATCGGATATGGTACACATATTCCAGAACGTGATGCGCTGTTATCTGCTTTATATGTTCTAGAAGCGATTGTTGAATCAAACCTAGATTTGGGTGATTATTATCGTAATCTCCAAGAGAAAACTGGCTTTAACTCCGCATACGACCGCATTGATTTACCTTTAGCAAGCATGGAAGTACGCGCGAAGTTACTCGAACAACTGCAAAAAGAACCGTTAAAAGAAATTGCGGGACTTGCAGTAACTGGTTGTCAAACTATTGATGGTTATAAATATCGTCTTGCTGATAACCGTTGGTTGATGATTCGTTTTAGTGGCACTGAACCAGTTTTACGTCTTTATTGCGAAGCTGCTACCCTTGAACAGGTACATGAGACTTTGGCATGGGCTAAAGAATGGGCATCTTAAATAGTAAGCTGTAGGTTGGGTTCTGCGCGAGCGCGGAACCCAACCTACGTTATTGCTTTTATTTATGACTTTATTAGTTGTTGCTACAGGTAATCCTGGCAAATTACGCGAAATGCAAGCTTATCTCGCTGACTCAGGTTGGGAATTAACACTTAAACCACCCGAATTAGATGTAGAAGAAACCGGCGAAACTTTTGCTGCGAATGCTTGTTTAAAAGCTTCTCAAGTCGCAATTGCTACAGGTAACTGGGCAATTGCCGATGATTCTGGTTTGGAAGTTGATGCTTTGAACGGCGCCCCAGGTGTATACTCTGCACGCTATGGTAGTTCTGATGCTGACCGTATAGCTCGGTTATTGCGTGAACTTGGGAATAATAATCACAGGGGAGCGCAATTTGTTTGTGCAGCTGCAATCGCACGTCCTGATGGAACGATTGCACTGCAAGCTAACGGTGTTTGTCGCGGTGAAATACTAAATGCACCACGTGGGAATGGGGGTTTTGGTTATGACCCCGTTTTTTATGTTCCGGAGCAAAATTTCACTTTCGCTGAAATGACACCAGAAGTGAAGCGCTCTGTTAGTCATCGCGGCAAAGCTTTTGCAAATTTACTCCAACAGTTGCCACATATAGAGATGTAATGAATTACATCATTACACTACACGGCTTCTGTGTTCTTTTCGCCAGTTCGTATTCGTACTACTTGCTCGACTGGCGATATGAAAATTTTACCATCGCCAATTTCGCCTGTACGAGCCGCAGCAATGATTTTATCCACCACCATATCAACCTGATTGTCTTCTACGACTATTTCTACCTTGAGCTTTTGTAGAAACTCAACGGTGTACTCAGAACCACGATAACGCTCGGTTTGACCTTTCTGGCGCCCGAAACCTCGTACTTCTGATACTGTCATACCAACAATACCAGCGTTTACTAGCGCTATCTTGACTTCATCCAGTTTGAAAGGACGGATAATTGCTTCGACTTTTCTCATGTGTTTTCTCCTTGCTTGTAGTAGCTTCGTTTATATATCTAATCAGAACATCTATCAGTAGCTCTAATTTTTTAATTAAGGAAAAATTTATTTATTTCCAATAAACCTAAATTCTTAGGTCTAATTGTGCCCTAATTCTCACACACAGCAAATCTTAGAAGATGTCTCTCCCCATAACCCTTCTTTACTACTCCTTTAGTATATAGTTTTCTAATCTTAACCATCATTAATTTAACATTATTTTGTATTTTTTGTAACAGAAATAATGTTTAATATTTGCTACACAAAAAGATACTCTTAATTCTATTGAGAGTTGTTATGATTTGCTAACAATGGACGTACAATTAAATACCCGGCGCCAAATGCTGTAAGAACGATTAGTAATATAGCGATTAACAACATCCATCCGTTCGTTTCCGTTTTTTGCGTATTGCTGTAAGGGTAATAGCGAATTTCCTGTTCTTCAATGTACACAGGTTCTGACATTGAAAAATATTCAGGAGTTGGTTCGGGACTTGGCGCCCTGTTGATTTTAATCTTTTTTGGCACCGCAACACGTTGTTTGCGTGGTTGTGATTTAGGAGTTTTGTGCGGTTGTGGTTGTGGTGATGCTTGCCTTGGTACGCTTCTTTCGCTGGCAGTTGGGTAAGCTTGTGGGTTATAACTGTTTGTGGATTGAGTAGATATTAGTTGCTGTAACTGCATTACTGAATTAACCGCTTTCGTTATTTCTTGACGCAAAAGCTGATTTTCTTGGTTTAAATGCTCGTTTTTAGCAGAAAGCGTATCAACTACTGACTGTGCAGCTTGGAGTTCTGCTGCTAAGTCACGATACACTGACAAGGGTACTGATGGTGGGTAACCTTGATTATTTGAGTATTGAGTATTAGGGACGGAGTTTACAGTAGTTCGCATGTTCGTTCGTTCAAATATTGTTCGGAATTTGAGTCAAAGTGTAAATTGCCACAATCCAGATTAGATAGATACAACAATAACTGCCTCTACCAGATAGGCAGTTATTAAAGCTATGCCGGCATGATAATAGAAAACTGCTCTATGAGCAAAGGTTTTTTAACACTATATTTGTAACAGTGGATAGAAATGTCCCACAGGTCCTGTCCCTTTACCTATATCAAGCGCATATGTTAAAGCTACAGTCACGTAATCTTTAGCTTTTTGGACTGCGGTAAATAGATTTTCGCCACGGGCAAGGTTCGCTGTTATTGCTGCTGCTAATGTGCAACCTGTACCATGAGTATTTTTTGTATTAACTTGCTGCGTCGTTATTATCTCCAAAGTTTCCCCATCAAACCATACATCTGTACCACGTTCTTGCCCTGTCATTCCACCACCTTTGACTAATACTGCTTTAACAGGTAAATGTTGGTGGATATATTCAGCAGCTAATTTCATTTCATCGAGTGAATTAATTTCTATCCCCGTTAGAATTTGAGCTTCATAACGATTAGGTGTCACCAAAACTGCCAACGGTAATAAAGTTTCGCGAAGTATTTTTACAGCTTCATCATCAATTAATTGTGCCCCAGCCCGCGACACCATAACTGGGTCTACAACTAAGTTTTCGATTTGTAATAATTCTACTTGCTTGGCAACGGCGCCAATTATTTGTTTATTAAGTAACATTCCTGTTTTCGCAGCTTGGACACCAATATCTTCGACAACCGCTTGCATTTGGGCAACCACAGCTTCGGGTGGCATTGCATCAACTCGAGTAACACCGAGTGTATTTTGAGCAGTAATACAAGTCACCGCACTAGTCCCATGTACACAATGAAACGCAAAAGTCCGTAAATCTGCTTGAATTCCGGCACCTCCCCCACTATCTGAACCCGCAATAGTCAAAGCAACAGGCACCCTAGATACTTTTGTTACAGCCATAGTTAATAAATTAAAATCATAAGTATATATTAATTAATCTTACTCAACATCTCTTGTGGAGCGGGCATCCTGCCCGCCTCACCCAAATGTTACTACCTCGATACTTATGGGCATTATAAAAAAAGTTAATTTTTATATTATTACAAAACATATATCAATTATTTTTTATGATTTCGATGTATTTTTACACAAATCTATTGCTAAAATTCAAAATACAATTGCTAATCTAAATACCAATAGTGATTTCAAAAACTCTATTAGCGATGATTTGCTTACACCCAAGTCCTGTTAAATATACTTGCTCTTTATCACAAGCATTACCCTAAACCAAATATAGAAATACAAAATAAAGCTGAAGCTATAGACCTTGATTTTATTCAAGATGACTGACCAAAACTATATACTCAATGCAAGTCGGCGCCAATCGTATACGTGAAATAGTTACATCACTACGTACTTTTTCAGCAACCCTATATAGTCTTTACTTTTTGTAGATATTCACACCATTTTGCAGCAAGGGGGACTTCAGTAAAAGGTACTCGTACTGATTTTGTGGGTTCAGAAAAATTAAACTCTAGTTCAATGGAACGACCACGTTGGGGTGGTTGCTCGATATCTACTTTGTTGCCATTGACTAATAGCTGGATATTAACTACATCTTTAAGTGAAAAAGTTTCGAGGTTTATTAAACCCTTGGGAGTGGGTTTACCCCAAGTAATATTACTGTTTTTTTGACCCAGTACTGCGTATATATCATATTTTGCCTTGTCAAACTGGGATGCCCAAGTCTCGTAAGCTTGAACTTTTTTAAATTCCCTTGAACCTTGCCAAGCGAGCCAAAAGAATGCAAACAGTAAAGGCAACCACAAGAGACCACGTTCCATAATGTTTTAATTATCTGTTAAAGTGAAATTTTTGTAACTAATCGCTCAATATAAAGCCAAGCTGGATGTGTATAAGTTATCGTAGTGGCAACTGGCTTTCATCGGTAATCAGTAATATATGAGAAGGCTAATACTAACTTGTTTGTTTGTGATAGGGCTGTGTGCAGCCTTATTCAATTTCGTTAACTTCCAGGGACTTGGCGCCCAAGGAGAGTTTGAAACGCTCCTCCTTGATTTCCGGGAAGATATCCCCTCTACCAAGTTGCAGCAAGATTTGGCTAAAATCTCGCAGCAGTTCAACGTCACGCCAAAGCTGGATAATAAATTTTCCGAAAAGGATAACGTTTATATTATCAAAGGTGACAAAGCGCGTCTTAAGCAGTTGCGCTCTGAATTCGCAAAAGATACCGAATTCATTGAACCTAACTATATTTACAAGATTCCTAAACAAGGTCAAGTTGCAAGGCTCGCAGAATTTCTTGACCCTCGACCAGAAGAATCTAAAGAGCCTGGTGCTTCATTCACTGGCGCCAACGACCCTTACTATAGCAAACAATGGCACTTACACAATATTAATGTTGAAGGCGCCTGGAAACAAACTAAGGGTAGTGGTGTTACCGTTGCTGTGATTGACACGGGTGTTACACAAGTTCGTGATTTGATTGAAACTAAGTTTGTCAAAGGTTACGACTTTGTGAACGACCGTGAAAAAGCAAACGATGACAATGGACATGGGACACACGTAGCCGGAACTATTGCTCAAGCAACTAATAATAGTTGGGGTGTTGCGGGTATTGCCTATGAAGCCAGTATTATGCCTTTAAAGGTTCTTAGTGATTACGGTGGTGGAACTGTTGCTGATATTGCCGAAGCTATTCGCTTTGCTGCTGACAACGGCGCTAACGTTATTAATATGAGCTTGGGTGGTGGTGGTGAAAGCCAGTTGATGAAAGAAGCAATTGACTATGCACATAGTAAAGGCGTAGTTATTATCGCTGCTGCTGGTAACGAAGACGCTAACGGTGCCGCATATCCTGCACGCTATCCCCACGTTATCGGTGTTTCTGCACTTGGCCCCGATGGAGAAAGGGCGCCTTATTCTAACTATGGTGCAGGTGTAGATATTTCTGCCCCTGGTGGTAGTGATGCTGGTAAGGTTCTCCAAGCAACCGTTGATATGGATAGCAAAGGAGAAGAAGTATTCCTTGGTTTGCAAGGTACTAGCATGGCATCTCCCCATGTTGCAGGTGTTGCTGCTTTAGTTCGTGCATCAGGAGTTGAAAATCCAGATGAAATTGAAAACGTACTTCTTGGTTCCGCACGAGCTATTCATGAAGATGGTTTAAACTATTACGGCGCCGGACAACTCAACGCCGAAGCCGCAGTTAAGCAAGCTACTGTTGGTCAAATCACTTTCCAAGACTTTTGGCGCTGGTTACGTGAAAATGGCTATCTCAATCCTCGTTTCTGGATTGATGGTGGTGCATATGCACTAGTGCCAAAACTTCTTATGGTTGTAGGTTCTTACCTGCTTGCTTGGTTTCTACGGGTTTACTTCCCATTCTCATGGAGTTGGAGTTTATCGGCAGGTTTACTTTTTGGTAGCTCAGGTTTATTTCCTCTCAAAGGACTTTATATCTTTGATTTACCACAGTGGCCCTTCCGTGTACTAGGTAGCTCTATTCCTGAACTTGGTAATGCTATTCAAGGAACTGATGCATTTAATCCTATCTTCGCAAGCGTACTTATTCCTTTAGGTCTAGTTGCTTTGCTGTTAGGACATCCACAATTGAAGTGGTTTGCTATTGGTTCTTCCATAGGTATCGCCACATGTTTGGGGGTTAGTTCATTCTCTGACCCTGCTGTATGGGGTTTAGGTGCTGGTTGGATATCAAGAATTTTCCTTCTCGTTAATGCCGTCATCTGTTACGGTCTCGCTCACTTTATTGTGACAAACGAAGAAAAAACTGCACAATAATAATGTAGAGACGCGATTAATCGCGTCTCTACAACCCTAATAAAATTAATTTATGTCTATTACAGTCACTGGTACTATTCAACGTCGCGATATCGGTATGGGCGCCTGGGCATTCGTTACCGATGAAGGCACTACTTACGAAATTCCTCGTAGTGCCGACAAAAAGTTACTTCAAGCAGGGCAAAAAGCGAAAGTTACAGGACAGGTACGTGAAGATGTCATGACGAGTGCAATGATTGGGCCCGTCCTAGAAGTTAAGTCTTTTGAAGTTCTTTAAATACCTACTGAGCAGGAACAGAATCTAAAACTGCTTGCAAGCGTTCTCGAAACTCTCCTTTGGGATGTCCCCCTTTTACTTCGCCTACAATTTCAAACTCTCCTTCAGGCGCCGAGCATACAATATAAGTTGGCCATCCCATCTCTGACTTATCGGGATATTGCTTCAAAAGTATTTGCCGATATTTACGGTAAGTCGCTGTATCCTGCATCTTGACATCAATAAACTCTAAACCAAGCTCTGCTGATACTTTCTGGTCATAAAAAGCCATTTTGTGACAAATACCGCAATCTTCACTCGAAAACTTAATCACAGAATAAGCCATATCTTTAGTAGTGTTTTAGTACTAAACAACGTATAGGTTGTAGCTAAATTTAATATCTAATAATTTATCTTATATTTAATGCTGTTTGATTGTCCAAAAACTTGTAATAGTGCTAATATATAAAAATCTACTAAAAATCTACCGTTGTCTCACATTCCGGCAGCTAGTATTAGTCCTTACTAATTAGTACAAAGAAAAAAGGCTAATTCCGGAACATTTTTGAAGGTTAAGTATTTATTCGATTCTTTCATCAATAAACAGGCGCTCTACCAAGGGAGTGAGTTATTAAGGTGTTGTACATGTGGGTGCAAATAGCCATGAAAAAACCCCTAGCGGATGGCAGTCTACTAGGGGAGTAAGTTATTAGGGTGCATCTACCACTTTATTGTTCGCTGCATAGTACTCGTTTTCAGGACGAATCTTAGAAACCTGGTTTCTTTAGATAGCTTGTAATAGAAATGAGTATTTCGCGCAGAAACTAGGTTTCTTAGCTTGAGATAGTTGTCAATTTCGTCTCGTTATGATTACAATAAAAAACCCTAGCGGATGGAGATCTACTAGGGAGTGAGTTATCAGGGTGCATCTACCATCTACTTGTTCGTTATCTAAGGGTCATCTTCAGGACAAATTGGCGTATAACTTCAAAATTTGGTTCAAGGTCGTAAATATAGCCATAAAAAAACCCCTAGCGGATGGCAGTCTACTAGGGGAGTGAGTTATCAGGGTGCATCTACCATTTACTTGTTCTCTTGATAACCAGTGCTTTCCGGATATTTTTGTTCTTATTTTGTTGCTATTGATGGCAAAGATTTTAGCAGCACATTAAATGGACAAAAAAATTCCCTCAGTTGGTTGTTACCGTCCGAGGGAGTGAATTATTAGGGTGCATCTACCATCTACTTGTTCGTGCTTACATCTACCAGTTCCGGAAAATTTTTATTTCAAGCGAGAAATTTTTTGCATCACCAAAAAATGCCCAAAAAACCCCTAATTAGACATTTAGTCCATTAGGGGAGTGGGTTATCAGGGTGCATCTACCATCTACTTGTTCTTAAAGCTACAAGCCTATTCCGGAAAAAATTGCATAAAAAAACCCTTAGCCGTAATTAAACAGCTAAGGGAGTGAGTTATCAGGGTGCATCTACCATATACTTGTTCTCAAAATTACAAGCCTATTCCGGATAAATTATAGAAACCGGGTTTCTTTTTTGAAATATGTAATCAAAATCATAATTTTGGTCATAAACCCGGTTTCTTGTTTTATACGCACAAAGAACCCCTAGTGGAAAGTTTCCAACTAGGGGAGGTTATTATCAGGGTGCATCTACCATATACTTGTTCTCAAAATCACAAGCATTATCCGGATAAATTAAAAAACGAAAATCCCTAATCATCTTGTACTAGAGTATTTTGCAGTTATTTTCTGTAAAATACTGAGTATTTGTAGTGAAACTATATTGTTTTTGAGATAAATTAGTTACATGGGATTGATAAGTGAGAGCTTTCGGCGCCCAACCGCATGTATAAATAGAAAAAACCCCCATTTGATTTAAACAATTGGGGGACTGAAGATTAAGGTGCATCTACCACTAATGATGTTCGGCGCCGAGTCGATGATATCCGGATAAACTGGTAAAAGCTTGGGTAATACCTAAGAGCGTGAAACATTCCGCGATGAGGATGCATCTAAGGTATTAGTAGGGAAGGGAACATTTATAGAGATATTTATGAATGAATATTCCCATTTCAATCAAGTGATTTAGGAGACGAACAGGAGAAGTTGTGACCCAGGAATTTCACATTTCCGTAACACTGGTAGGACAAAATGACTACTTGGTACGAACGGAACAAGTCGCGTCTGGGGTGCCATTAGCGGAAGAACTGGTGACTTGGCCTGTAGCTGAATGGTTAGCTGCTGCTGGACATCTTATGAATGACCCGCTTAAGTCCGTGTTGCAGGGAGATGCAATGGTGCGGAACTCGGTCAACTTAGCGGCGCTGGGTCAACAATTATATAACGAACTTTTTCAAGGCACTCTCAGAGATAGTTGGATTACTGCACAAGGCATTGCACAGAACCATCAACAAGTTCTGCATTTGCGTATTGGAATTAAAGATAATCGATTAGCGCGCTTACCTTGGGAGGTTATGCACGCTGGTGACCGTCCCATTGCCACAGGTCCCTATATTTCATTTTCTCGCTATCAAACTGGAGTAGCAGGCGCCTCACGTTTACCATCAACGAATATGCCCATACCACCTGACGAAGGTGGAATTAAGGTATTAATGGTGCTTGCCTCTCCAACCGATTTAGTGCGCTTAGATTTGCTCAAGCAAGAAGCTATTAAACTTCAAGCCGAACTAAATCGTCAAACACCAAACATTACCGAAGGTGGTCATTTTTTCCCAGATATACAGTTGCACTTTCTTGAACAACCGGGACGGGAAGAATTGACGCAAGCCTTAGAACAAGGGCGCTATCATATTTTGCATTACTCAGGTCACAGTAACTTGGGTGCAAACGGTGGTGAAATTTATCTTGTAAATCGACGCACTGGTTTAACAGAGACTTTAACTGGTGATGATTTAGCTGGTTTACTGGTTAACAATAACATCCAAATGGCGGTGTTTAATTCATGTTTGGGAGCTTATGGCGCCAGCACAGGCACTACAGAAGCGGGAGAGCAAAGTTTAGCTGAGAGTTTAGTTAAACGGGGTATTCCTAGTGTCTTAGCGATGTCCGAACGAATTCCAGACGAAGTAGCGCTAACACTAACACAATTGTTCTATCGTAATCTCAGCCAAGGGTATCCAATTGATTTGTGCGTAAGTCGTGTACGTCAGGGATTAATTTCCGCTTACGGTTCGCACCAAATGTATTGGGCTTTACCAATTTTATATCTCCAATCAGAATTTAATGGTAATTTAAGCCCTGGATTATATGTACAGCAAAGAAGTGAATTATTGCCTGAGTACGGTGAACTACCAAATATAAGGGCAACAAATGCACTATATAGTAATATCGGTGATGATGCTCAAATGTCATTACCAATCAATGATGTCATGTCGAGGTCATTGGGACAAAATGACTTAGAACTTGATTGGTTAGGAGAAGAAACTTGGGGTGACTTAGTTGACGAAATCGAAGATTATGATGACCCAAGTTATGCTGATGATTCGGCGATAGTTTCCGATTTATTTCGCCAACTCGACCAGCAAAAAACGGTAAGTGAACAAACTCCAATAAATACTTCTATCCTTGACGACGACGAAGATGATGATAGTATCCCTGGTGTTGAAGTCTCTGATGATTTAACTTCTTTAGACCGCGAAGTCGAAAAATGGCGCCGAGAAAGAGCGGCAAGGGAGTCAGAATCTTTAGTGCCAAATACTCTCCAGGGTAGCGAAATGACCGTTGGTAACACTCAGGGGATGACGACAAACATCGCAACACCTTATGACCCAATTAGCATTAGCGAACCAAACGTACCACGTCGCAAATCAAGAAAATTAATACCACTCATTGGACTTGTAGGAGCAGGTGCAATTACATTTGCTGTCGGTCTTAACTGGTGGCAAAGTCAACCAAACACGTTATCTAACCTACCTCAAATAACGGCGCCAGATTACAGTAAAATTAATTTAGAGAGAGAAAAAACTGAAAAAGTGACAGCATTTGCCACTGAAAGACTTAATCAAGGTGATTTAGACACAGCATTAAAAGCCGTCGATGCCTTATTAAATCGTAATGCACTTGCAGAGGCAGAGTCTGTACTTAAACAAGTACCCCAGCGAAACATCGATAATCCATCCGTCAGTTTCTCATTCGGGCGCCTTGCATGGCAATCGATACAAGCAGGTGACAAAAAATATAGTATTGATGATGCTCGTCGTTACTGGAATACAGCATTTAAAGCTAAACCAGACTCTATAGTATATGCTAACGCTTTAGGTTTTGCTTACTATGCAGAAGGTAATATTAATTTAGCTAATGATTCTTGGTTTCAAGCTTTAAGTATTGCTGCAAAAGACCAACAGCCAAAAGTCTCAAACATGGCAGCAGCAAACGCATCGGTAGTACCACAGCAACGCCAAGACCTAATCGCTCATGCTGGACTAGCGCTAGGATTATATAAATCAGCGCGCTCACAACCCCCTGCAAAACGTGAGCGATATATCGACGAAGCAGTAAAATTACAACAAAAAGTAATAAGCGAAGACCCAGTAAGCTTCCAACCCGATAAACTCAATCAAAATTGGTTGTGGACTCCAAAAATTGCTCAAGACTGGAAATCATTATCAAAAACACCCAGTCCGCGACGGTAATTCAAAATGTAGAGACGCGATATATCACGTCTCTACATCTGTTTATTTTATTCCTTCAAATCTTCCCAAAAAAGTTGGTAATGGGCGAGTTACATGAACTTCCCACAGTGCTTTTAACGTAGAAACTTGTTCTCTAAAAGTGTAGAAAGAAACAGTCTTTTTGCTATAACTACCCCAGTCAGGAGTTCCCAAACCAGCTGCTTCAATACCAAGTTGACGACAGGTATAAACAGCACGTGGTAAATGGAAATTTTGCGTTACTAAAATAGCTTCTTTAACACCAAAAACCTCTTTTGCACGGTAACAGCTTTCGTAAGTGCTAAACCCTGCATGGTCAAGTGTAATATCTTCTACTGGAACACCCTGTGCAATTGCGTAGTTTTGCATGACCATAACTTCGTTATAATCAACCCTGCTATTATCACCAGTCATCAATAGCTTTTGTACTCGTCCTAATTTATATAAATCAACAGCAGCACTTACTCTATCAGCAAGCATTGGTGTTGGTGTATTATCCGGTCGAATTCCGGCGCCAAACACAACTGCAACTTTTTGTGTCGGAACTTTATCAGCTTCAGTAAACCGACGAGTGTTAGTAGCTGCATTGACATACAAACCAAGAGTAAAGGGAGAAAGTATAGAGCTTACAATTACAACTCCCGTCATTAGGCGCCAGTGCAATAGTAACGATAAAGTACGCATATGTTCTTATT
The DNA here is from genome assembly GCF_000331305.1 of Calothrix sp. PCC 7103. Classification (GTDB taxonomy): domain Bacteria; phylum Cyanobacteriota; class Cyanobacteriia; order Cyanobacteriales; family Nostocaceae; genus Dulcicalothrix. The sequence goes on from NZ_KB217478.1 coordinate 7,282,045, forward strand.
TACCGTATGTGAGGATATATCTATTATCTATAGATTTTCTCCAAGCAACAGTAGTTCCTCAGCACAAAAGTATATTTTGATGCTTTTGTAGTAAAAGTATCCTTACCTAACTGATAAAATGTAAAGACTTAACAAAACTTTTTTAAACTATTTTATAGATTTACTTAACCTGATAGTATATATCAACTAGTATATTTATCCTCCTGGCACGCATAATATACATGTTTTGGTTTCAATATTAATATTTGGGAGTAATAGCTGTGATAGATGGCAAAACTATTTCTATTTCTTTGTTTTCAGGAGCAGGTGGTTTAGATATTGGTATGGAGCAAGCGGGATTTCACACGGTAAGTGTAGTGGAAAAAGACCGTGATGCGACAAAAACTCTTGCTCTCAATCGACCTCATCTTAATAAAAGTGCTGTACCAAGGGAAATAGAAAAAGTAAGTAGCCAAGATTTACTTCTAGAGGGTAGTGAAGTTTTAGGCTTGGGCAGAATTATACATCCAGGCGAGGTAGATTTAGTAACTGGTGGTCCACCTTGTCAACCATTTAGCACAGCAGGAAAGCGAGGTTCGGTTGTTGACCCTCGTGGTAGTTTGTTTATGGATTTTATCCGCGTTGTTAGAGAAGTCCAACCACGTTTTTTTGTGATGGAGAATGTCAGAGGGTTACTTTCTGCTGCTATCCGTCACAGACCAATTAACCAGAGGGGAGAAAATTTTTTACCATTAGAAGCCGATGAAATGCAGGGTGCAGCTCTTAAAGTTGTTTTAGCAGAAATGAATGAACTCGGATACAAAGTGGTTTATAACCTTTTAGACGCTGCTGACTACGGTGTTCCGCAAAACAGAGAACGCATTATTTTTCTTGGTTCCAGGGATGGTGAATCTATTACATTCCCTTTTGCGACTCATTCTAAAGATGCTAAAATTTTGCCACAGTGGCTCACTTTAAGAGATGCTTTGAAAGATTTAGTTGATTTAAAGCCAGAGTTTACACCTTACTCGGAAAACCGTTTGAAGTATTTAAGGTTATTGAAAGAAGGGCAAAATTGGAAATATTTACCAGAAGATTTAAAGAAAGAAGCGATGGGAGGCGCCTACATGTCGGGAGGTGGTAAAGTTGGTTTCTATAGACGATTATCATGGAGTAAGCCATCGCCTACAATAACAACTTGTCCGCATCAAAAAGCCACAGATATGTGCCACCCAGAAGAATTACGTCCTTTGAGTGTAAGAGAATGCGCGAAAATTCAAACATTTCCTGACGACTGGATTTTTTGTGGTTCGGTAACTTCTAAGTATAAGCAGATTGGGAATGCTGTACCAGTATTACTGGCAAATCAAATTGGTAATTATCTTTATGATGTTATTCAAGGCAATAAACCAAAAGGAAAAGAAATAGTCGAACAACTTTCGCTTTTTCCTTTATAAAAGCAGAGTGATGTCAACTTTGTCTTTTATTGATTAACGATTTGCAAGTACTTGCTTTATAGTTTTAGCTTGCAGCAAGTTCTGCAAAAGCTTTATCAATTCGTTGTAACATGTTTTTGACGTGAGTTTCAATAAGACCATAATCTATGCAAATCATCTCCCAAAACGTTTTACCAGCAACGCGAGGAGTTTTATAGATTGCTGGAAATGTCCATGAACCCAAATCAAAAGCTGCTATAAATAAAGTCTCATCATGGATACTTAATTCATTTTTAGCTCTAGGTGCTTGAGAACCAGTTAATGTTCCTTTTAGAGTTTTTAATTGAGCAAATTTTATTGTATTATTTGTAAATAAAATAATGTCCACGCCTGTAATTTTCAGACCAAATTCAAAGTCTGGAACAATAACATAAGGGCTAATATTAGACATTTTTTCCCAAAGTGAACCCATTCTTGTACTTAGAGTTCTAGTAATCGAGTTACTATTAGCAAGTAATGTTGCACCAGAGAGTTGAAATAGATTGGTCGGATTAGGATGACTCTCAATTATTGTTTTGCTTTGTTCAAAATACTTGACTAACCATTTAATAAAATTTGTTGCAAATTCATCTGTAAGAACTCTAATCAATTCTGATTGTTGTTCTAATTGAAGAACCGAGTTACTTTGACTATCTTGTTCAATTTGATATTGAAAGTATTCTTTTGCTATTGAGGAAATAGCTTTACCTAGTTTGTATGCATTATATAAATCATTATTTGTTATATGTGTAGCATCTATTAATGAAGCCTGCTCTAAGATTAGTGCTTTTCTTTGTACAATAGGAAGCTTAACTAAAGCTTCGGCTGTAAAATCGGTAGACATAAAGATATTTTTCACTCTTGAGGACTTCCTTAGTGTTCCCCAAAGTTAGACAAAGTTTAATGTTGTATTTCTATCGCTAAAATTTAATAAACTTGTAGGATAGTTTAGGCACCGTCCTTACCCTACAAGTTAAAATCGAAACTAAATCTAAACCTTTACTGGTTCTGCCTTTGTTGGCATTTCAACCTTCAACCGTTTAAACATAGCTTCGCGAGCTTGCATAGCCAATTCATCTTCTAAAGGTTTTAATAAAATAGGCTGTTGATACTTCAGACGTAAGGCAGTTTGAATTAACCAATCTGCTACAAAAGGATTTTTCGGTAATAACGGGCCATGTGAGTAAGTTGCAATAGCATTTTGATGAAAAGCTCCTTCGGTACCGTCTTCACCGTTGTTACCCAAACCGTAGATAACTTTACCTAGCGCTTCGACTTTTCCTAGTTTGGTGCGTCCACCGTGGTTTTCAAACCCGACTAAATAAGGTTTTGTGCCTGTCATTTCTTCCAAGTCACGCGCGAGTTTTATTGCTGTAACTTCGATAACTAAGTTACCAATACAGCGCTTCGTGTTTTCACCTGGATGTATTGATACTAAGTCTAAAATTCCTAATCCTTCGATACGTTGTCCGGCGCCTGGTTCATAGTAATGTCCAAGTAGTTGAGGTGAACCACAGGTAAACACACCAGGTGTACCATTATCTAATTTTTCACGCATTGCCTCAGCTTTGGCGCCAATTAAGTCACGCATTACAAGTTCCTGCTGACGGTCTTGGGCGCCTCCACCAACGATAATATCTACAGACTTGATATCTTCTGGAGTTGCTTCTGAATCGAGGTTGACTATTTTAACATCGAATTGGCGCCATTGTGCGCGACGCTGAATCGTAATTACGTTACCTCTGTCACCATAGGTACTCATCAACTTAGGATACAGCCAACCGATAACTACTTCGTAATGCGGACTCATAAATTTTTTACCTTATTTTTTAAAATGCTAAACAAATTAGAAGTATTGTAAATGTTGCTTTAATCACCTCAAAGAAAGTACTACCATATTTTGTGTCTGTGTCCGATGTTCCAATAAAATTACAACCGCGAGATACAATGGACTGCAAAACAGCGACTTTGGTTTATCAGGGTGGAAACTACCTCGACAATATCCGTGAGATTTTCCCCGTTGCATGGAAGTTTCTAGAAGAAGTATCGTTTGCTTACGTAGATGGGAAACCCGATAAGTTTGATTCGGATATAAGAGAGATAGTTGGGGAGCAACCATTTAAATTTAGAATGGTTCACCGTGATGACAGAGACCAGTTGACCAAAGATTTATCTGATTTATTGGGTGATATCACCTCACGTTTGTTACTGGAGAAGCATTTTTCTGAAGTCGTGGGCAAACCCGTATTTTTTAGCACAATTTGTTGTAACAGTCATTTGACTTCTGACCACGAGTTAAGTTTGGAGGAAGTTTTGCCGTTACAGTGTGCAGCAGTGAAGCTTCAGTAATAAGCACTTCAGTGCTTGTCTTCAGTGGAAAGCACTGAAGTGCTTACAACGAGTGCTTACAACGAGTTATCTGATTTTCTTACCAGTCAAAACTTCACGCACGTCCAACATTGCAGTATACGTTGGCAAAATATGTAACGTTTCATCTGGTTTGGTATGTTCAAGTGCAGTACTAATTGCTTTCTTTAAATCTTCCTCAACAATCAAATTAACTTTACTGTCATAAACATCGCTATATCTTAAACGTAGTGCCATATCATATACCCTGTCGCCACTTACAACAAGGGTTCCACCACGTTGAACTAGCGCTTCTGTATCTACATCCCATATCCAAGATACATCTTCACCATCTTGTACCCTATCATTCAGTATCAACAGCGTTGTCTTATCATTGCTTTCCGTAACAACTCGAATCGTTTCGTTTGTCCCTACAGGGTTCTTAGATAGCAAAATTCTGACTCGTTTACCGTCGATTTGTAACTCTTCTGCACGTCCAAATGCGGGTTGAAATGTCGGTATAGTATCCCTGACAGTTGCTTCATCAATACCTAACTCAATTGCCACTGTCGCTGCTGCCAAAGTATTGTACTTGTTATACAGTCCAACCAACACCTGTGACCACTCACTGCTATTCAAAGCTGGTTTACTGCGTTTGAAACCACATTGAGGACAACTAAATTCTCCTAAGTGTGATAAATACACACCTTCGTAGTCAAGCGAATGTCCACAGTTAGGACAATATATCGAGTCTACAGCGTGAGGAATTTCTTCGAGGTATTTATTTGGTTCGTTCAAACCGAAAAATACGACTTTCTGTGATAGTTGTTGACCCAGATATGATAGTGTTGGGTCGTCAGCGTTAGAAATAACGGTAGTATTCGGGGAATTCGTCGATATAGCTTTTGTCCACCGTTTACTAATTGTATCGACTTCGCCGTATCTATCCAACTGGTCGCGAAATAGATTTAAGCACAAAATGGCTTTCGGTTGAATCGGTGCCAGTACGAGTGGCACAATATTCTCATCAACCTCTAAAATCGCATAGTCAACATTTAACCTACCAAAGGCATCAGTACTTTCCATTAAAGCAGTTACTAAGCCGTTTTCGAGATTGGCGCCTGTAGAATTATGTGCGACACGGTACCCCTTACGCTCAAGAATTTCTCGTAATAATAGCGAAGTAGTCGTTTTACCGTTAGTACCAGCAATTAGAATAACTCCATTTTTAACCTGTTGGCTGAGTAACTCTAATAAACAAGGTTCAATTTTGCGTGCTATTGAACCAGGAAGCACCGAAGCAGCACCTAAACGCAGCATGCGTACAGCAAAAGTTACACTTTTTGCCGCTGATACTGCCACCCCAAGTTTTACCCTATCAATCAAATTTATATTCTTACCCACATCCGTACCTTTGTTTTCAGGCAAATGCTAACAGCTAGCATAAAAAGAAAAATTAATAAGCGAAAGTTTAGCGAATCTTCGTAAAAAAAGCCAGCAATTAATATACAAAGTGCTGAGTAGAAAGTGCTGAGTGCTGAGTAGTAACTCATAACCCCTACCTTCTAACTCCTAACTTCTAACTCTACTCGTTACTCTTTAGAGTTATCTTAAAAATGGTGCAGGCACAAATGATTTTTCTCGTCTAGTCTGCTTTCCTCAGCACAAATTTACCAAAATTATCTCTCAAATTTGAAAGGCTTGTTTGAATGCATTCTATGAAGTGGGATTTAAAAAATATACTCCAAAGTATAATTATAGACTGGCGCCAGTTTTGGTCTAAATGCTTGCTATTGGCTGCTTGTTTTACTTTTTTGATTATTCAACCATCTCACGCTAGTGTTAATGATGACAGGTACGATGGGAATGTGTTCGTGGTGTACGCAGGTAACGGTTCATTGGTTCCACCCAAAGAAAACCTCCCCACCGCACTCAAAGAACACAAAGCGATATTTATGATGTTCTACGTCGATGACAGTAAGGACTGTAAACAGTATGCAATTACTACAAACCAAGTACAAGCATTTTATGGGCGCGCATCCGAAATTATTCCGGTGAATGTCGATGCTATCCCGCAAAAAGATAAATACGAACCAACCGAGCCAGGTTACTATTACTCTGGTAAGGTTCCTCAAGTTGTAGTATTTAATACTGATGGTAAGGTTGTTTTGAATAAAACTGGTCAAGTCCCATTTGAAGAAATCGACGATAAATTCCGAGAAATCTTTGATTTATTACCACGTACCGAATCAGCAGAATTAAAGCGTCGTTCGTTTAATGAGTTCAATAGTGAGTTAGCTAAGTAACACAGTAGGTGGGCTTTAGAAGCCTGCCTCAAAGTTTGGTGTTATTGAATACTGCAATTACTGTCTATTAAAGTGATAATAAAAATAACTCATAACTCATAACTCATAACTTATAACTTGTAACTCGTAGGTTTCCTGATGTCAGTTTACACTACAGAGAAATTAATCGAAATTTTGCACTCTGAACGTCAAGCTTGTTTAAAAGGACAACGCTTAAAGCTAGATGTGACTGTATCGGGTAGTCCTGTACTTGACCAGTTTATCCGTTCAGAAGGGTTACAAAAATTTACTGCTTATCAAGATTTTAAAGCCGCAATTCATCAATATCAACGCGATAATAATGTATCGGGAATTGTTTGGCGCTCCTGTACAGTAAAAGGTATAAGTTTTAAATATCCTGAAGTTGACGCTCAGTTAGTGGCATTACCAGAAGACATAGAAGTACTTAAAAATGCAAAAAGCTCAATATGGAAGTTTTGGCAGCAAGCAACAGCTGACATGGATTTATTTTTGAGCGTCAACCACGGCAAACTACACCAATTAATTATAAAAGAAGACTGCACGCGCATACAAGAGCGTACTGAATGGGCAGGTCTATTAGTGTACGAAAAATCTAACTTTTTAGAAATAGTTTTACAGTTAGGATGGGGCAAACCCGAAGAAGCTTGTTATAAAAGAGGCTTCCCCGCATCAGGTAGTGAGTACATTCACGCAGTTAATCCCGGTCAACACCCAATTACTTAATAAACCAAAGTATATTAATTTTTTGTATAAACTCTTGTGGAACAGGCATCCTGCCTGTTCTTTCTATTGTTATATACTGGGGTATCGCATTAACCTGTACCAACCAATAGAATCTGAGGCAATATAGATATATATAGCATTGCTACTGTTAAATGAGTTATTGCCTGAACCCCCGTTGTCCAAAACCAGAGAATACAAGTGACGTTAAATTTTGTTTGAGTTGTGGCGCCAAGTTACTGCTCAAAGAAAGGTATCGTGCAGTAAAGCCGATTGGGCAAGGTGGTTTCGGCAGGACTTTCTTAGCTGTCGATGAAGACAAACCCTCTAAACCCCAATGTGTAATTAAGCAATTTTACCCACAAGCGCAAGGAACAAGCACGGTGCAAAAAGCTGTGGAGTTGTTCAATCAAGAAGCAATGCGTCTCGATGAGTTGGGTGAGCATCCACAAATTCCTGATTTATTAGCTTATTTCACTCAAGAAGATAGGCAATATTTGGTGCAAGAATTTATAGACGGGTATAACTTAGCACAAGAGTTAGTGCGTCAAGGCGCCTATAGCCAATCACAAATTCGTTATCTTCTTGATGATTTATTGCCAGTGCTGCAATTTTGTCACGCACGTCACGTTATCCACCGCGATATAAAGCCTGAAAATATTATCCGGCGCCGTGGCTTACCTGGACGTTCGACTGTAATTAGCGAAAATAATCCTGGTAATTTATTTTTGGTAGACTTCGGTGCCTCAAAAGTTGCTACAAATGAGGATGTTAACAAAACAGGAACAAGTATTGGGTCTCCTGAATATGTGGCGCCAGAACAAATTCGCGGTAGAGCCTTATTTGCTAGTGATATATATAGTCTGGGCGTGACTTGTATACATCTACTAACCGGAAAATCTCCTTTTGATTTACATGATATCCATAACGACGTTTGGATATGGCGCCAGTATTTAAAGTCATCAGTCAGTGACGACTTAGCTAGCGTCCTCGATAAAATGATTGAAACAATCCCCGCACGACGTTACCAATCAGTTTCGGAAGTGTTACAAGATTTACATAAGTCGGCGCCAAACAGCAATTATCAGCCAGTAATTAAACCTATAGTTACCAATAATAACGCCCAACCAGTAGTCAACAATACATTACCAACGAATAATCATTTGATACCAACAGCGACAAGTACGAGTCAAATCGATACAGAATTAGAAGAAATAAAGACAATGTTTCTTAGTGGTAACAAACCTAAGAATAATTCTCAATCTCAACCGCAAACAGGGGCGCCCACGAGTAAAAGCAAAATCGACGAAGAGCTAGAAGAAATTCGCAGCAAGTTTTTGGGAAATAATCCATAGAGATTGATCCCCTTAAGGGGATCAACTTATTTAATAACAGGTTTATTTCTTAGACTCGGTAATAGGTACCCATTCGGTGTGGAACGTACCAGCTTTGTCAATACGCTGATAAGTGTGGGCGCCGAAGTAGTCGCGTTGTGCCTGAGTGAGGTTTTGGGGCAATCTGTCGCGACGGTAACTATCGAAGTAGTCAAGCGAAGCGCTGAACGCAGGAACAGGAATACCTAGTTGTGCAGCGGTCATGATAACTTCGCGCCAAGCAGCTTGTCTATCAAGAATGGTTTGTTTAAATTCTGGTGCTAACAATAAGTTTGCCAAAGACGCATTTTCGTCGTATGCGTGTTTGATTTTATTTAAGAAGCCAGCACGAATAATACAACCACCTTTCCAAATTCGCGCTAACTCGCCTAATTGTAAATTCCAGTTATAGGTAGTAGAAGCGGTACCTAATAATGCCATACCTTGCGCGTAAGAACAAATCTTCGAGCAGTACAGCGCATCACGGACTTTATTAACAAACGCTTTCACATCTCCGCCATATTTACCAGAAGGACCAGTAAGTTGCTTCGATGCTGCAATACGCTCGTCACGGATAGATGACATAATCCGCGCATTTACTGCTGCAACAATTGTTGGGATGGCTACACCTAATTCCAATGCAGTTTGTACAGTCCAACGTCCTGTCCCCTTTTGCCCTGCTGCGTCAACAATTAACTCAACGAGGGGTTTCTTGGTGTCGGGGTCGATGTATGGGAAAATGTTAGAGGTTATCTCAATTAAGAATGAATTGAGTTCGTCGGTTGTATTCCACTCTGTAAAGACTTGATGAAGCTGAGTGTGGTCTAAACCAGCAACGTTTTTGAGCAAGTCGTATGCTTCTGCAATTAGCTGCATATCACCATACTCAATACCGTTGTGAACCATTTTGACGTAGTGACCAGAACCACCAGGACCAATATAGGTTACACAAGGGCCATCATCAACTTGAGCCGCAACTTTTGTAAAAATAGGGGACAAGTATTGATAAGAACTATCAGTTCCTCCGGGCATTAACGAAGGACCATTAAGGGCGCCTTCTTCACCACCACTCACACCCATACCGATGTAGCGTAAACCAGTAGGTTCTAATTCGCGGGTGCGTCGGTCGGTATCTTCAAACCAAGAGTTACCACCATCAATGATGATATCGCCTTCATCGAGCAGGGGCTTGAGTTGCTCAATTACCGCATCAACTGGTTTGCCTGCCTGTACCATCACTAAGATACGACGGGGACGTTCTAGGGCGCCGACAAATTCCTTCAAATCAAAAGCCGCTTTGACGTTCCGACCTCCAGCGCGGTTTGCCATGAAGGCATCAGTTTTTTCTCTCGAACGGTTGTAAACCGCAATTGGGAAGCCGTTACGTTCGACGTTAAGCGCGATATTCTCGCCCATAACAGCTAGACCAATCACACCAAAGCTTTGCAATGTCATAATCCTATTGGCTAATTGCTGTTCCTTTCATTCTTTAGGGTAGTCCGAGAATTTCGCTTCTCCCCTAAAGAAGACATTAAGAGTTATAGCGCAGAGTAAAAATACATTGCCAACACACATAAAATATTTAAATTTGTATCTAGGTAAACTTTCTCTTGCAAAAATGCCTAAATTGACATAATCATAGTGCTGAGTCAAGAGTGCTGAGTGCTGATTACTGAGTACTGAGTTAAGAGGTGTTGAGTTGTAACATAATTAATTTTGTATTTATATTCTTTTAATAGCAGCCAGACACTCTAAAATCTGCATAATTAATAAGTAAATATTATCAAAGAATAAAATTTTATACTCACTACTCAGCACTCAGCACTCAGCACTCATTACTTTTTATAGGAGTACATAAAAATGCTGGCATATGTCCTAGCTTTAGCAGTTGGAATCGGCAGTATCGCGCTATACATAGCAGCTTTCTTCTTTCCTGAAATCCACAAAAAGAATGATTTTATTTGGAGTGGTGTGGGTTTCTTTTACGCATTAGTACTATGGATATTCGCGCGTCGTATTGGTGGAGGTCTTTTACTAGGTCACATTGCTAGCGTCTCACTACTGTATTGGTTTGGCTGGCAAACGTTTGCACTACGTCGTCAAATTGTACCAGCATCACAACGAACTCCCTTACCTAGTGCAGAAGAAGTCAAAGCCAAAGTTGATGGTAACAAGTTTTCCTTACCTCAAAGTCTTGGGCAACTACAAAGAAGCATTACAGGCGCCTTTTCTGGAGCAAAGAACAAAGCACAAGAAACAATCAAAAAAGCTAAACCGCAGGATACAACTTCCGCAACTGCCTCACCCACACAAATTATCGATGCACTTATTGAAGAGGCACCAACTACACCAGCGCCAAAAGCCGACACAGTAAATTCAACAATCGAAATAATACCAGCACCTACCGCAGAAACTAAAATTGCCGAACCTGTTCCACCCAACCCACCATCACCAGAACTAATAGAAGCAGCACAAGCACCAACCGAAGAGGCGCCAACTACTCCTGTAGAACAACCACCAGCTCAATAAACAAATTGATCCCCCACAAATTCGGGGGATCAAACAAGATACACTTAATCTAGCAAACATATGTTCTACAGCGACTTCACAAAAATTGAGCAAGTAGTTACCGCTCTTGACTTAACAGTGGAAGATATTCCCCACTTATTTAGCCAAATACCAATAATCGAACCATCGCAACGGCTAAAAGAAACACTAGAAGAATGCTTAGACTTAGCAGCCAGCATAAGTACCGAGAAAGCGCGTTCAGAATTGATTATCACACCCATATTGCTAGAAATACGGCGCCTGTTCAAAAATAAAATCGGCTATTTTTCGGGCAACACATTTAATATTGATGCATCAAAAGGTTTGACTGGTGCGTGTGACTTACTGTTAGAATCAAATAAACTCAAATCAGCTTTTAGCCTAGAGCAACTTCAAACCAAACAAGTTGCAACTTATCCATCTAACGAGCTTACCTACACTCTCGATTACATTTTCTATAATAGCGAACGTATCGAGTTTATAGAATCACAACTTCTTAAAGAAGCAAAAATGGCATCAGACCATATCCCAATAATGATGAAATTCCGACTTCGCTAACACACATTAATTTGAATTTGAATTAATAAATCTATGGCAACTTACCCAAATTACCCATTTGATATCAAAGAAATACCACTTGAAAATCAAAACGCACCTGATATTGTAACGTATTTAGTTGCAAGCAATGCACCAAAAAATGTTGAAATTAGCACCCAACAACATACTGATGGGAGTAATGATAAGTTAGATGTAGATGATGGACCAGATGTAACGCGCGGAAAAATTAGGAAAATAGCTGACTTTTTAACAGATAAAAACAAACTAGCAGAAGTGGTCATCCATATTCATGGATACAATACAAGAAGTAAAGATTTTGAGAACTGGGTAAAAGAGATACAGCAGTATATTACTACAGATGCATTGATTAAACAAAAAAAAGTTGCTTTTATCGGTTATTACTGGCCCTCAGAATATATTAATTTCAAGTCCAATGATAAAGAAGAATCGGTAACTAGCCACTTTGGTAAAGCAATTAAAAGCCTACCAATTTTTTTTAAAACTGTATATAGTTATTCAAGTTGGGGGTTGATAGCTGCTTTTGCCTTTATTTTGACGATTTCTGGCTTAAGTATCAATGATAATTTTTCATTCGAGTTTTCCAGTTTTGCCTTTTTCTTATTTACGTTAGGAATTGCCTTTTTTGCCTGTTTATTTGGTTGGGTTTTAGGCTCCATATTACTGAGAGTTTCAATATACTTTCGAGATAATTACCGCGCGGTTAACTACGGAGTTCCAGACTTAGTAGAGTTTATTCGCCAGATAGATAATGCAATTATAGAGCAGGCGGACGGAGATACGCGGTTTGAGAAGAAAAAGAATTTTTCTCTGGGAAATAATCCTAGAATTAAGTTATCTTTTATTGCTCATAGTATGGGTGCATTTGTCACCACAAACGTAATTCGTATCCTCTCTGATATATTCGATGAAAACTCAATACCCAAATTAAGTCAAGGTAATGTAGAAATAGAACCATCACCAAACATTGGTAATGTATTTTCATTAGGTCGTTTAGTATTAGCTTCACCAGATATACCTATCGAGACAATAATGCCCGAAAGGTCTAATTTTTTGCGCTCCTCATTACGTCGTTTTGAAGAATCTTATTTATTTAGTAGCCAGGGAGATGTCATACTACGAGTTGCATCAACCGCAGCAAACTATATAAGTTTCCCCGCAAATACTTATGACCGAGGTTTTCGATTAGGTAATATTGTAGTAGATAGTCGTATTGATAAAAATAACAAATCAAATTCAGCACCGATGCGTTATGGCATTATTAATCAAAAGCATGATGGTAGTGTAAATGCTGATGATAGTAGTGCAATGGCAGAAATAGGTATTGTTTCTGACAACACACTAAAAACTTTATCAGATATTTTGTCAAACAATAGCAAGGTAACTCAAAATAACGCCATTGCTGGATTATTTACTTACTTTGACTGCACAGATTACAGAGATAAAGTGATTATTAATAATGACAAAATTACTGATAAACCAGAGGGTGTTTTAACTAGAGCATTACGCCAAAGCAAACTTTCTTTTGTGGATTGCTTAGTTCTTATTTCTGATGCCATCGTAATTGAAAAGAACGTTCATGGTGGATACTTCCAAGGGGAATTCAGCAGAAAAATGCTTTATCGGTTAGCATTTTTAGGATATAAAGACTTTTTAGTTTCTTTGAAAGATGAACCTGATTATGAGGAGATAGTGGCACAAATTGAAACATCATCAAATAATCAACAGACACCATTTGATGATTATAAAGAAGCAATGATTACATTATCAAAAGTTCTATCAAAACAATGCGAAAACAAAGGAATTAAAGTGTTTTTGGCGCCAGAGCGGTATGTTGTAGATATGTTAGGTGAAGAGCGTAATCGAAAAGGATACTAATGGACGCATTGTCAACCTACCGTCCCCAAGCAACACATAACAGTGTTGAAGCTGATGTATACTTGTTTACTCGCCTGCGTCAGCTATCTTTCAAACAACGGTTGGATTTAGCTATTGCTCATAACCGATGTGTAAAAAAACTCTCGCTTGCGGGGGTGAAAATGCGACAACGTGATCAGGCACCAGTAGAGGAAATTCGTTTTGCTTTTGCGCGCGCTGTACTTGCAGAAAAATTTCCTCCTGGTTTTGAGCCTACTGGTACAGATGAGAAAATGTGGATTCAAGATTCGATATTTCTAGCTGGCGAACTCCATCAAATTTTGGAGTCAATTGGCAACTCTAGAGAATGATAATAAATTACCCAGTTGGTTAAACTTTAACCCAGAAACCCGTAGCTTTAGTGGTACACCAACCAATTCTGATGTTGGAACTGTCGATATTAAAGTAGTTGCGACTGACAGTTTTGGCTTGACTTGCGCGACATTACAGGTCAAGTAAGCGCTGAGTTTATAGTAAACAGAGAAGCTGCTTTCGATAACTTAATCGGATTTTATAAAATAGCAGATGCAAATGGCGGTATAGATTTTGATGGAAATGGTACAGTAGATATTCGTCCAGGCGATACAAATTATACACAAGCAGCGTTACGAGGAAGAGTTGTAAATCTTGATATGACTGTCAGAAATCAAGAAACTGCAACCTTCACTACTAACTTAGATGGTGGCTCAATTTACGCACCATTTATTATTGCCAATGGCAAAACAGAAGCAGTATTGGACAATAATTCAAATAAGACCCTGCGGTTTACTTCGCCTTTTCTGGAGCTAACCCAGGTAAATTTGACCATATACGCTTGCTTGGAAACAACAAATGGGGCTTTGAAGATTTACCTCTCGGTTGGGCATTGCACAAGCTCGAATTTTCCAAGATGCTACTATTTCTCTTTGCGGAAGGGAAGGAACTTTTGAGTGCTTAGAACTACCTGGAGGACGTGATGCACTTTTGGGTGTTATTCCGTTATAAGCTTTAGGTATAGAATTAGACTTAAAAAATCAAAAGTTAAAGGTACTACCTACCATTTCAGTGGACACGTATCTGACTATTTTGTAAAAACTAATTCTAGATTGACGTTTAGGCGCCTACATTATCTATTAAATCTAAATGATATGTATGAGCAGCGCCTTCATGATAATTATACTCCCGCCAAACATTTATGTTGTAGGCGCCGGAAGCATTGGGTTGACCGTCATAAAATCATCTTTATATTAACAGCAATTAAGATGAAAATCATTGCTGAAGGTAGTATAAAAATAGTAGCTACTAAAAACCCCCTTCATGATATTCTGGCAAACTTAAACTTTGGGTTGCAGGCATCATCATTTTGGTTTGACCTATGTATACTGCGTATACTGCTGCATCTAATTGATAATTTTATAGTACACGTGTTTGAAAATCTGATTACTGGCACCACTATTAAATCTCTGAAAATTATCTTCTAAAATTTTTACTGACTGACAGCACATGTGCTATCATAACTGAATGGCAACTAAAATTGTGGTTAATACTAGTGTTTTTATAAGTGCGCTTATTAGCTGTACGGGTTCCAGTAGAGAACTAATTCGACGCTGCTTGAAAGGCGAATATCAGCCTTTAATGGGAAACGCTCTATTTTCTGAGTATGAGTCGGTTATGACGCGAGAAGAAATTTTTGCCAAATGTCCTTTAACTAATGGAGAAATTTCTGCTTTACTCGCATCGTTTATGAGCGTTAGTGAATGGGCGTTTATTTACTACTTATGGAGACCTAATTTAAAAGATGAAGCTGATAATCACCTAATTGAATTAGCAGTTGCTAGTAATGCTCAAATCATTGCCACTCATGATACCAAATATTTTCATAATTCCGCATTATTATTCCCTAACCTATCCATCTTAAAGCCTGAAGAAATTATTAGGATTTAAACACGCAATGGCTACTTTAACTATTCGTTTACCAGACGAAAAACACAATAGATTAAAAGAACTAGCTCAATCTAAAGGCATAAGTGTTAATAAGCTGATTGAAGAATTGTCCACCATCGCTTTAGCAGAATTTGATGCCCACACCAGATTTAAAGCAATGGCTGCAACTGGCAATCCAGAAGAAGGCTTAAGAATACTGGCTAAACTTGATGCTCTCATGGAATAACAATAAAAGAGCTTGTGGGAAATTCAATTAAAATTTAACTTGAAACAGTAAATATCTGGACTGAAGAAGCTGCAAATCGGGCTGCGCTCCACCCAAGCTGCGGCTAAAATAAATATGAAGAGCTTGCATAAGATATACCCATGAAGGCAGTTAAAGTTATGGCAACGATTGATGAGCAAGGACAGCTTACTTTAGATAGTCCTTTAATGATAGATAAAAATAGGCGTGTTGAAGTAATTGTCCTTGTTTCTTCAGAAACAGATATTGATAAAGAAAACCAAACAAAAGAAGCAGTTCTAGAGGACTTTCGCCAAGCTTGGCATGAAGCAATGACAGGCAAAACTATTCCTGCTTCTCAACGTTGGGAAGGAATTGAAGATGTCTGAGCAAGAAATTATACAAGTTGAAGCGGTTGCTTATTACGAAGAACTAAATACTTGAGTATATATTTTTAACTTATATAATATGGTGCTACGTCAAATTGAAACGTCATATCATGTCTGGGAGCGTAACCATAATAAAATCATTGTAGAGACGCGATTAATCGCGTCTCTACGTGACGTGGTAATTATGGGTAATCAACCGGACATGATATCAGGCGCCAATAGAAGAAAGTGACGAAGAAAAACAAGGTGTGATATTTGATTATGACATAAATGGAAATATTGTTGGCTTAGAAATATTAGATGCTTTCCAAAGAATGAATAATCCACGTTCTGTAGAATATTTTATTCCCACACATTAATAATTTGATTCGTTAGACCTTAACGCTCTCCGGTGCCAACTTGACAAGTAACAAGCCTAACACAATGGCCATTGCTATTAGCAGTTATAGTAAAATATACAGATTTTTATTTATAAAGAGTATCTTTAGGAGATTTACTTGAAGCTGCCAAATTATTATCAGGCGGTCGTACCTGAGAGGAAAATCACAGCGTATTTGTTGTCACCTACCCATCCCGACGGAAGCGGTAAGGAGAAATTTTTCACAGCATTTGGTTTTTCCTTAGAAGAATGGGAAAGACTTGCAGCAGCATTAGTCACCCATGTTGCAGACAATGATGTTACAAAGGTAGAAGATTCACCGTTCGGAACCAGATATGTTGTAGAGGGAACTATTATTTCCCCAGATGGTAGGAATCCTTTTCTGCGCTCTGTATGGTTTATTGGAACAGGCGAAGATATTCCTAAATTTGTTACTGCTTATCCGCTCAAGGTATAATTACAATGATTACAGAACTTGATAGAGTTATCCTCACAACTAACATACCCGATTACGGTTTGGAAACTGGTGATATAGGTACAGTAGTTTTAGTGCATCAAGGTGGCAAAGGCTATGAGGTCGAGTTTGTGACTTTAAGTGGAGAAACTATAGTAGTAGTTTCGTTATTTGCAGAGCAAGTACGTTCTCTAAGCAGCAGGGAAATTGCACACGCACGGGTATTGGTGTAACCAAAGCAATCTAGTCTTAAGTTCACACTTTCAGCAGAGGCGCCTCAACTGATAATAAAAGTGTTGGCGCCAAACTTCAATTCCAATTTTGAGCTTATTAATAGTTGCCACCATAATTCTCTGCATTTCTTCAACATCATCCGAGTTGGAATGCAATCGAAACATTTATAATTACTAACCAATTTTGTTCCAATGCTAGGAGGTTTGCCCAATTTAACACACGGTATCAGGCGCCGTAACCTAAAACAAATAAACTGTCTGTTACGTGTTAAACGATATTTAAAACGTTGGGTTCCGCAAAGCCTCCACCCAACCTACAATACTACAATACTTTTCTAAAATCTGATTGTTTTACATCGCCCTAATTAATACTGATACGGCAGACCGTAATGGGCATATTTAAAAATTTCTCTCATCAAGAAGAAAGCGTTCTGTCTCTGCATCCCATCTGAATAACGCTTTATTTGTACATAACCATGATTTCGCTGCTTCTAAATCAATCCTACCTTCTGTAAGTGAACAGTAACCTATTTCTTTTGGCAAGGGTAATACAGTACTAAAAATTAGCATTGGCACTAAGTTACAATACCCACAACCATGATCTGTTTCGTACTTTGACTTTATATTTCTCAGTATAATTTCTGCCATTTCTAAACGACTATAAGTCAGTAACCCAGCAGCAAATATTGCAACAGCCAAATCAGCTTCTGAAAAATTGGCTTGTGCAGTTGCCTGTTCGTACATTATTTCAAAGTGGCGCCGACACGCATCAAATAAATCAACTTTGGCGCCTGGGTTAAAGTAACCAGGTGATTTTGGGCTGATAGCATTGATACATTTAAGAATTAAAAGGCGCAAGTTCCCTAAAACTCTCATCCGTTCTAAATAGATTGTTATTTCATGATTAAATTCGGATTCCACTTTAGACATGTGTATAAAAATTATTTCCTATGCTTCATCTTAAATCTATATCATTAAATTTATGTCCAAACAGCTAGTGTTAACGCTCCTAACCAATCTCCAGTTACACACTTACCAATAATATAAAGTCGGTACAAAGCGTCATTACCTAATACATAAACTCGTGTATCTTTTAAATGAGTAGCTATAAACTCTTCAAAATCTGCATATTGATAAGGATACCCTGCTCCTTGCTCTACATCAAAATATCCCTGAAAGCTATAAATTTCTAGAAACCGAATTGACCTTAAAAGTTCTTCTATTGCCCAATCTTCCCGAAGAAAAGCTTTAAAAACAATAAGTGATGCTGAGTCTTTTAAAATAGGTTCGATTTGTTCTGATAAATTTAACAATTCTTCGCTAAGAGGAGAATTGTATCTGGGCAAACGTTCTCCAAACCCGGCCCTGTCAGGAAGTTCAACTGTTTGGGTAAATGCTACCCAGTCACCTGTAGTTGTTTGCCCAACTATAAATCCAAGCAAATCATAACCCTTAAATCCATCACTACCAGCTTTTCCACTTTTTTCGTTATAGGTTTGGATTTTAAAGAACCGCAATTCTTCCAATTGTGTTTGTAATATTTCAATTAGAGATTGATACTGTGGTAAAGCTTGAGAAATCATTCTATTACTACTAGCTTCAGAATAGCGACCTGGACAAATAAATCGATTTCTCCAAATTTCTATAAGCTCCTGACGGTCTATCTCCGTTAATAATCCTGAAGTTTCTATAAGTTTAACAAAGCTAAACTCTCCTTCCTCGGATATTGACCAAACCAGAGGACGGAAAGGGTGATCACCTTCGCTTCCAATACCGCTTCCACCTGAAGTCAAATTTTGGATTATGGTTTCTAAGGTTGCTAGTAATTTTTCTGTTTCAGGTAACATAGTACATACACCAAACTTTCAAATGGCATGAGTGCAAAATTATATTTTTAACTTCAGTCCTCTTACAGAGGACTTTGGCTATTAGCATTCGGTTTACAACCGGATGCGGGTTGAAATGCAATTAAAAAATCTACAATTACCAACCGGATGCGGGTTGGAA
Source organism: Calothrix sp. PCC 7103 (assembly GCF_000331305.1). Taxonomy (GTDB): domain Bacteria; phylum Cyanobacteriota; class Cyanobacteriia; order Cyanobacteriales; family Nostocaceae; genus Dulcicalothrix. The sequence goes on from NZ_KB217478.1 coordinate 7,300,913, forward strand.
TACAACCAAAAAATCTACAATTACCAACCGCAGATAGTTCCAACTCTAGGTGGTTTGCCCAATTTAACACAACATCGAACGGCGCCATGACTTAAAACAAATAAAATGTTGGGTTCCGCAAAGCCTCCACCCAACCTACAGCATATATCAGGCGCCTAACCGTTCAACAAATATACCATTGTTGGGTTCCGCAAAGCCTCAACTTTTAGATGCTTCGTACCTCAGCATGACAGTAGTTTAGATTTCATCCGTTACATCCGTTCCATCCGTTGCCAGTTATGCTACACTCATGCTACAATCATCCAAAATCCAAGCGGTACAAACATATGGACATTATTCCCATTACAATATCTCCCACACCCCACATTTCCAACGATAATAGTGAAAATCTGACCCTATATAAATCCAAGCAATTAGTACAGTGACAGAAGCAAAAAGTTACAAAGACACAGTAAATCTTCCGCAAACGAAATTTGACATGCGCGCGAATGCGGTGAAGCGAGAGCCTGAAATCCAGAAGTTTTGGGAAGACAACAACATATACTGGCGCCTTTCAGAAGAGAACCCAGGCGAATTATTTATACTGCACGATGGACCACCCTACGCAAACGGTTCGCTGCATGTAGGTCACGCTTTAAATAAAATTCTCAAAGATATCATAAATCGCTATCAGCTTTTACAAGGTCGTAAAGTTCGTTATGTACCGGGTTGGGACTGCCACGGTTTGCCTATCGAACTGAAGGTTCTGCAAAATATGAAACAAGCAGAACGGCAAGAGCTAACACCAATAAAGTTACGACAAAAAGCTAAAGAGTTTGCATTACAAGCTGTTGATGAGCAGCGTAAAGGTTTTAAACGCTACGGTGTATGGGGTGATTGGGAACACCCGTATTTAACAATGGCGCCTGAATACGAAGCTGCACAAATCGGTGTATTTGGGCAGATGGTGTTAAAGGGATATATATATAGAGGGCTAAAGCCTGTAAACTGGAGTCCTAGTTCGAGGACTGCTTTAGCTGAAGCAGAATTAGAATATCCAGAGGGACATACTTCTCGGTCTTTGTATGCTGCTTTCCCAATGACAAGTTTATCGGATGCAGTCAAGGATAAGTTTAGCGAGTATTTACCTGATTTAGGTGTTGCTATCTGGACGACGACTCCCTGGACAATACCTGCAAATTTGGCTGTTGCTGTAAACCCTGATTTGGATTATGCAGTAGTTGAGGCGCCACTCGAAGGTATCAATTTCAAATATATAATCGTTGCGAATGATTTAGTAGAACGTTTATCTACGACTCTCAGCACAGAATTAACAGTAAAAACCACTGTTAAAGGCAAAGAATTAGAACATTCTACTTACAAACATCCTTTATATGACCGTGAAAGTCCGGTTATCATAGGAGGAGATTATATCACTACCGAATCTGGTACAGGGTTAGTACATACGGCGCCTGGTCATGGTCAAGAGGACTATATAGTAGGGCAACGTTATGGTTTACCTATCTTGGCGCCAGTCGATGATGGTGGTAATTTTACTGCTGAGGCTGGACAGTTTGCTGGTTTGAATGTACTTGGTGATGGCAACCAAGCTGTTATAGATGCTTTAACACAAGCAGGTTCTTTATTAAAAGAAGAACCATATCAACATAAATATCCTTACGACTGGAGAACTAAAAAACCCACAATATTCCGCGCAACTGAACAGTGGTTTGCATCGGTAGAAGGGTTTCGCGACGAAGCACTTAAAGCTATCTCTGAAGTACGCTGGATACCTGCACAAGGTGAAAATCGGATCACACCAATGGTAGCCGACCGTTCGGACTGGTGTATCTCACGTCAGCGTAATTGGGGTGTACCTATCCCTGTGTTTTACGATGAAGAAACAAACGAACCTTTATTGAACGAGGAAACCATCAACTACGTTCAAAAAATCATCGCCGAAAAAGGTTCAGATGTATGGTGGGAATTATCGGTTGAAGAGTTATTACCTGAAAAATATCGTAATAACGGGCGCCGATACCGCAAAGGAACCGATACGATGGACGTATGGTTCGACTCTGGTTCATCGTGGGCAGCAGTTGCCGAACAACGGGGTGAGTTACATTATCCTGTAGAGATGTATTTAGAAGGTTCCGACCAACACCGGGGATGGTTCCAGTCGAGTTTGTTAACTAGCGTTGCCGTACATGACCAGGCGCCATATAAAATAGTTTTAACTCACGGATTTACTCTTGATGAAAAAGGTTTCAAAATGAGTAAATCGCTTGGTAACGTGCTTGACCCGAATGTTGTTATCGAAGGTGGAAAAAATCAGAAAGAAGAACCACCATATGGCGCCGATGTTTTAAGATTATGGGCATCATCGGTTGATTACAGTTCTGACCAGCGTATCGGTAAAAATATCATCAAGCAATTGGGAGATATACGCGGAAAAATCCGTAATACTGCACGGGTATTATTAGGTAACTTACATGACTTTGACCCAGAGAAACATTTAGTTCCCCTAGATAAACTACCCGCAGTTGACCGTTACATGTTGCACCGGATGACAGAAGTATTTAAAGAAGTAACCGATGCATTTGATACTTTCCAGTTCTTCCGCTTCTTCCAAACAGTGCAAAACTTCTGCGTTGTTGATTTATCTAGCTTTTATATAGATATCGCCAAAGATAGACTATATATCAGCACACCCGATGGGTTTAGGCGCCGTAGCTGTCAAACAGTGTTGTACTATGCATTGGATAACTTAACGCGCGCAATAGCACCTGTACTATGTCACCTTGCCGAAGACATCTGGCAATTCCTCCCTTACAAAACACCATACAAATCAGTATTTGAAGCTGGTTGGGTGAAATTAGATAGCAAATGGGAAAATCCAGAACTAGCAACCTTCTGGGTAAAAATGCGCGACATCCGCAATGATGTAAATAAAGTGCTAGAACAAGCGCGCGTTGATAAACAAATCGGTTCTTCATTAGAAGCAAAAGTGTTGCTGAACGTAGCAGATGAACAACTACGTTCAGCAGTAAAAGCACTGGAAATAGATACTAATGGTATCGATGAATTAAGATATTTGTTTATCACCTCGCAAGCAACAGTATTAGATTCAGCACAACAACTTGAAGGGTTGAAATATAACTCAATATCTGATAACTGGGGAATTGGAGTAGTTGATGCAGAAGGGCAAAAATGTGACCGCTGCTGGAACTATTCAACCCACGTCGGAGAGTCGCAGGAAGACCCATTATTGTGCGAACGCTGCGTTAGCGCTTTAGCCAGAGACTTTTAGCAAAACACTCCCAACAATTAGATAAAACATCTTGTGGGGTGGGCATCCTTGCCCGCCCTTTCATATTGAGACACCTGGGTTAACTGGCAACGGATGTAACGGATGTAACGGATGAATTATCTTAAGTGCATCAATTATTTAATACAAAACTGCATCATAAAAATTAATACTTTACAGCACTAATGTTCTATATAATTAGTTAAACAGTAAATATTATTACCACATAGGCACAGAGTTTACAGAGGAATCATTACAACTTATATATATAAATTGTATTGAAGAACATGATTTTAAATGGTCAGCAGCGTAAAATCTTTCTTTATGGGGAAACACCCTATTACTCAGAAACAATGGAAAGCTGTAGCTTGCTTACCAGATATTAATCGTCCTTTAGTAGCTAATTGCTCTAAATTTAAAGGAGATAATCATCCTGTAGAACAGGTTGACTGGGATGATGCTATTGAGTTCTGTAATCGCCTGTCCCAAAAAACAGGTCGTTGTTATCAATTGCCTACTGAAGCTGAATGGGAATATGCTTGTCGTGCTGGGACTAAAACTTTGTTTAACTTTGGAGACATTATTACTTATGACTTAGTAAACTGTAAAGATTATGAAGATTTAAAATCTTCAAAACAACCTTTTCGTAATCAAACTGGTTCGGTTGATAATTTCAAGTATGCAAATGCTTTTGGGCTATATAATATGCACGGTTTAGTTTGGGAATGGTGTATGGATAGCTGGCATAATAACTATAATAAAGCGCCTAACAAAGGTGTCGTATGGGTCAATAAGAGGAATAGTGAAATTCATGTCATTCGAGGAGGTTCTTGGGCTGATGTTTCAGGAAATTGTCGTTCAGCATCCCGTAGGAAGGCACCAAATTATGAAAAAGCAAGTTATCTTGGTTTTCGAGTAGTTCACCATGTCAATGTTGTGATGGGCAATAACTACTCTACGTGCATAATAAAAATCAAATATTAATTATATCGCAGTATAAATACGCATTTATTAAATACCGTATTAAAATATAAAAATAAGTAATATTTATAACATTAATTATGGCAATGCGAGACGCAGACAAAGACCGTCGCAAAGAGACCCCTACCAAAAAACATCTGATAGAACCAGTTTCTACGCATGAGCTTAAACAGTTATTAATGACTGCTCGTGCCCAACGTGATCAATGGCAACAACGCGCAAAAGATAATGAGGAAGCTGCCTCTCGACTGACTCAAGTTCAGCAAGAAATTGATGAGTTGAAAGAGCGCGCTGCACAAAACTATCAGATATATCTTAATGAACAAAAAAATTATCAGCATACTTTAGTTCTATACAATGAAGAAAAAACTAGAGCAACTCAATTAGTTGTCCAGCGTGATGAATGGCAACAACGCGCGGTCACAAATGAATCTCAACTTGTTCATGTTAAGCAAGATGTCGAAACTTATCAAGTTGAGATGAATGAGCTAAAACAAAGCGCGGCATTAAATTACCAAAAATATCTTGATGAGCAGAAAAATTCTCAGAAGGCTTTACATGATTACCATGAAGCAAAAGCGAAAGCAACTGAGTTAATTGCTCAACGTGATAAATTGCGAAAATGCGCCGAAGAAAATCAAAAAGCAGCATATGAGCTTATTCAAGTTCAGCTAGATTTAGAAACTTACCAAATTAAGGTTAATGATTTAGAAGAAAGTGCGGCAAAAAATTATCAAATATATCTTGACGAGCAAAAAAATTATCAAGAAGCTTTAGCTCGTTACAATGAAGAAAAAGCTAGAGCAAATGAATTACTTGCCAAATACGAAGAAGTAAGCTCTGAGCGAGACAATTATTTGACTTTATATAATGAGGCACAAACACAACTAAAATTCGAGCGACGTTCAAAAGCTAGCATTAAAGGATGGGAAACTCGTCGTAAAGCTGAGAACGAAAAGCTAAAACGGGAAATTGCCGAGATGGTTGTTCTGCTACGCGAATCTTTAGTTTCTAAAGATGAAGCTATAAATAATCTTTATGTTGTTGCAGAGCGTATGGATAAAATTCAATCTTTGGTTGATTCGGTGGAAGAGGACACAACAAACAATCCTGTCGGGTTAGTACAAAAATTTCAACGTATCTGGTTTGCTATTAAAGAGATACTTTCGGAGTAAACAAGCACTTTTATGAGCAAAAAATCCGCATCGACAAGAACTCAAGGCAAACCGAAGTTGGGAGAGCAAATTCGTAATATTGCCGATAGACTGAAACAAGAGACTGAGATACAGAAAAAAGCAACCTCGCGTATTTTAGGCGCCGCTGCCCAAATATCCGCAAATCACGAGCAACTTATAGATGAGGTAGTTGAAATGGTAAGAGAAGACCTTGAACAAAAAACCCAGGCATCTAAAAGTCATATTTATACAGTTGAGATTCTCAAGCAACAGTTTAAAACATTACGCGAAGCAAAAGACAACTTTAAACTAAAAGCTACGAGTTGGGAATCTCTTGCTAATAAACTAAATGAAACATATTCTCAAAAGTCTATACGTGAGGGTAAACTTCAGCCACATCAAGTTTTGAAAATAAATAACATACAAAAACCTGAATGTGAACCGATGAATATTAAAGGGCTGACAGTTCATTTAGAAGCAGATGTTGCAGAAATGTTTCCCAACTCTCAAGCAGTAAACGAAGCTTTGCGTTTTCTCATTAGAGTCACAAATAAAAATCCTGCGTTGTAGAGACACGATTGAAAGAATGTCTCTACAATGCGTGGACTTTACAAATGATGCTTATGTAACGAACCGCAAAGGACGCAAAGGACGCAAAGGAAGGAAAGAAGAGAAATATTTAACAAGTGATTTGGGATTGCTATATATATATTGGGTTTGGAAGTATGGGCAATCGGAATCCGGAAACGACTGCCAATTTAGTTTTGGAAGCTCTAGCTAAAACTCAACAACGTGCCATTCTGCTCTCTGGCTGGAGTGGTTTACGCTCAGATAATTTACCAGATACTGTGTATCTTATAGATTCAGTACCGCATTCATGGCTTTTCCCGCGTGTCGCTGCTGTAGTGCATCATGGTGGCGCCGGTACAACAGCCGCTGGTATGAGAGCAGGCGTTCCTTCTATTATCATTCCTTTCTTCGGTGATCAGTTTTTTTGGGGGCAGCGCGTCGCGAAATTAGGCGTTGGCACAGAACCAATTCCGCGTAAGCAACTAACCACTGAAAGACTTGCACAAGCTATTCAAAAAACTTTGGCAGATTCTACCATGCGTGAGCGAGCAGCTAATCTGGGAGCTAAAATTCAAGCTGAAGATGGGATAGCAGGCGCCGTTGCTGTCGTAGAAGAAATAGAAAAACGTGGTGTTGCTTTGTTACACTAAACCTTTATCGTCTTCTCTATCGTTGGTTGCTTGGTTATGACTTTAGCCAATGTTAAAGATTCTTGACCAGTAATTAATCTTGAACCACGTTTGCGGGTGATGTAGTTCCATGCCCACTGGAACATTACTAAGAATTTACTGTCGAACTCAATTAAGAAATAAATGTGGATTAATAGCCAGAATATCCATGCAAAGAAACCTTTTAACTTGATTGCACCTAAATCTACAACAGCAGCATTTTGTCCAATCATTGCTAGGCTGCCATAATCATTATATTTAAACGCTGGTATAGTTTTACCTTGCAGACGTTTTTGAATTAATTTCGCAACGTATTCACCTTCTTGTGTAGCTACTGGCGCCACACCTGGAAGCGGTTGCTCGTTTTGGTGAGAAAAATTGGCTAAGTCTCCGATGACGAAAATATTTTTGTGCCCTTTAATACTCAAGTCTGGTTCGACGATAACTCGTCCAGCGCGGTCGCACTCCGCACCTGTACGTAATCCTAGAATTCTTCCCATTGCTGAAGCTTGAATACCTGCTGCCCACAATATAGTTTTGGAGGCAATTTCGTGTAACTCATCCCCTTGCTTGTAAGTAACTACACTATTTTCAATATTTATTACGCGCGTTTGTGTCTGTACACTCGCACCCAACTTTTCTAAAGATGCTTTTGCTGCTTGCGATAAAGAAGGTGCCATACCTGGGAGAACACGGTCGGCGCCTTGCAATAGTAAAATTTTTGTTTCTGAGGTGTCAATATTACGAAAATCTTCTTGAAGAGTTTTGTTTGCCAACTCTGCAATGGCGCCAGATAATTCTACCCCCGTTGGACCACCACCCACAATCACAAAGGTTAACAAAGCACGGCGTTTTTGGGGATCAGTTTCTTTTTCTGCTGCCTCAAATGCATTAAATATCCGACCACGTATTTCGAGCGCATCCTCAATAGTCTTTAAACCAGGAGCAACTTCTTTCCACTGATCATTACCAAAATAAGAATGATTGGCGCCTGTAGCAACAACTAAAGTATCGTATCGTACTACTCGATCATTCAATATCACTTCTTGTGTTTTAGTATCAACGTCCTTAACTTCTCCTAGCAACACTTTTGTATTTTTGCTTTTGCTGAGTATAGAGCGTAACGGCGCGGAAATATCACTAGGTGATAGCGTACCTGTAGCAACTTGATATAAAAGTGGTTGAAATAAATGAAAATTACGTTTATCAATGAGAGTAACATCTACATTTGCAGAAGCAAGCCCCTTTGCAGTATACATTCCACCAAAGCCACCACCAATGACTACAACCTGGTGTCGCTGATTCTTTTCAACTGAAGCTACCATAAGTAATATTTCCTTTTGTCAATATATTTGTAAATATTCTTTACATAATATTTAACAAAGTTATAAGACTTGTTGTAGTTAATTGTGAACAATAATCAAATTAATCGTAGGGTGCGATCAGGCTACGATTAATTTATACTTGTATTACAAACTTGTAGCGTCACGCACCAATATTGTAAGTTTTATATCAAAACAATCTAATTAGTATTATCAAACAATCTATATTTTATAATCAATAAAACATTGAAGAACACATTAATCTACGATTTAAGGTTATACAAGGTGATTAATGCCATTACTGCTAAAACTAACATAAATCCTCCTGCAAATGCGTAGGTGTTAGCTAAACCAACTTTTGCACTCAGTGGTTGACTTAACAAAGGTGAAAGAAACTGCCCTAAAAATAGTGATGTTGTCACCCCACTAATAATTTTTCCCCGCATTGTATCGGGTGTAACGGAGATGAGGCAAAGATTCATATTCGGCATTAATAAGCCCAACCCGGAACCTGCAATCACTAATCCCAATAAAATAATTGGATATGCTTTTCCTATACTAATCAAGTAATAACCTATACCTATATTTAGAAACGCGATGCCATAAATAGCAGTAAAACTAAATTTGGCTTTGATTTGTCTATATAACAGCGAAGCCATCGCCGAGAATAGAGTAGCTAATGCAATCGCAATTCCACTTTGAGATGCACCTGCACCAAATAACTGTTTGAGATAAAAGGGTAATTGTACGGGGATTAAATAAAATACGATTTGGGTTAATATACCAATTCCATAAGTGATAATTACTAAGTTAAACGGCAATTTCTGAGTCTGTGTAACTATTTCCTGATTTTTGTTTACGGGTTGGTTACGTTCTGGTTCTAGTAAAAAGCTCGAAGCACATGGCACAAGTAGTAGAGACAATAAGTAAATACCGAAGGGATAACGCCAATTTTGTTCTGCAATAAAACCACCGATTGAGAGAAATAATACACCTCCTAACCCCATAAATGCGGCTTGTAATCCTAAAAACTGCGCTCGTGCTGCACCAATATAGTAGTCAGCTATTAGGGTTGTGGCACTCGTCATGATTCCAGCAACACTAATACCTAATAATGCTCGTCCGACTAGAATTAAAGTCAAATCATTGAGAATTAAACCGGAACTTCCTGCAATTCCGTAGATAATTAAGGCAATAATTAATAACGGTTTACGCCCGACTCTATCAATAATAATACCAACTAATGGCGCCCCCAATGCAATAAATAAAGCTGGTAAAGTTAGTGCTAATTTAACTAAATAATCTGCATTCTGTACATTTGAAAAATATTCCCGCATTGCAGGTAATGATGGGGCAATCGTTGCACCCGACATAACTGTAAGTGTGCTAACTAATAAAAGAGTAGCTTTGGTAAAATTTGAGTTTAAATTTATTTTGCTCATTGTGTTTAATGTGAAAATTGAATAGTTTGATAACTCAATATTCCAAATTTGTAAAAAATTATAGAATATAAAATATATCAAAAATAAAAATTAAAAGGAAAATACTGTTCGCAAAGTGCCACTAATAATTCTCCCATTATCATCTTGATTGCTGGGATTTGTGACAACTTGCAGTAATGGTGTAACCCGAATATTCTCACTCACAGGGAAGTTATACAAAAATTCGTAGTTTGTTTGCGTACTATTTCCTACCGCACTTTCAATAAAAGGTTGACCAACTGCAACTCCAAAAATACCCCCTTTGATAAACAAATCTTGTAAACTAAATCCTGCCATCCAATAATTAGGATAAATATTACCTAAACTAGTATTTGTATAACTTGCATAACCGTAGCGACCAAATATACCAATTTGTGAATTTAAAGAATAGTCAAAATTGACACCAACTCCTTGAAAGCTGCTACCAAAAACTTTTCCACCACTGTATTGCAAACGGACATTAAAAGCTTTAGTGGGGGAATATTCTAGTTCTGCAAAACCTTGATAGGGGTCTCCAAATAAACCTCCATCTGCACCACCTCCAGCGTTAGGGAACAAACGGATATCTTCTGAACCTCCTCCTCCAATTAAGCGCTGGTTATCTGGTAGTATGTTTGTTGCATCTCCAGCTATATATACTGCTCGTAGTTTTACTGAACTACCTTTCGGATGCCAGTCGATTACAGCACCCGCACCACCTGCTCTAGGTAATAAAATGAAATTGTTAGCGAAAGCTTGGGTAGAAAAGTCTTTAAAACTTACATTAGCGTAGCGGTTTTTATCAACAAAATCGGGTGCTACTAGTGCTGGTCCAATCGAAACTTTTAAATTCGGACTAGGGGCAAAACTGTAATATAAACGAGCTAGACTGATTTGATTATTTCGTCCTTGAATTGAGTAATCTAAAACACTACCAAAATTCGGTTCGAGAAAACCTGTTGCGTTATCATTTGCACCATCACTTCCAGTTACTAAGCGAATCTTTAATAAATCTGTACCTTTAAAGCTGGTATTTAAATCCAAACTGCTGCGGTAAAGAAAGGTTGGATTTGGGTCATTTTGACTAATTACAGCACCTCTAGGAGCAATGATTTTTTCTCCAGCAAATTCACCAGCGTTAACTGCCATCACCACCTGTCCTGTTAATTTGGTAGTAGTAGAAAATTGGTTTGATGACAATTCCGCATTACGAGTTTCTGATACATTAATCCTTGCCTGTAAAGTGGCTAATTCTTCTGCAAACTCGCTTTGTAATCTTTGTAATATGATTAAATCTTCAGACAAAACTAAATTTTCTTTGCCAGCACTGATTAATTGATTGATTCCGTTCAAAGCAGCATTTAAACCAGCAGCAAATTCATAGCGAGTAATGGCATTTTTTCCGCTAAAACTTGCGTCGGGGTATCCTGCAATTACACCATAACGTTCGACCAAAGATTGTAATGCTTGAAAAGCCCAATCGGTCGGTTCGACATCTTTTAATTGACTGGCGGAAGTAACAGGAATAACTTCGTTGGTTGTATCTGCAAATGAGGGAGTTTTGGCGCCCAATAAATTTATCCCTGTAGTCGCCAGAAAAAGTATTGCTGAAACAGATGAAAATTTGAATTTTAGCATTAACTCCACTCTGTGATTAATGCTGCTAATTTAGTTTTTATAATTAGCAAGCTAAACAAAAATACTAGTAAATTAACTCATTGGTAACATTTGCGCTAAAGCTTTTTCAACTGCTTTCGGGTCACTCAACAACTGTGCAGCTAAATGCTTTGCCTGTTCACCAGGATAAACGTCCTCTACTCCGTTCGCAACTGCTTGTAGTGCTTCCCTGACCACTTCTACGGGAGAAACTTTTGGTGGAGGATAATCTTTACTCATTCCCGTATCTACTGTAGCTGGCATTACACCAATAACAAGGGTTCCTTGATTTGCTAATTCAGCTCTCACCCCTTGAGTCATGGAAAATGTAGCAGCTTTAGCTGCACAATAGGAACCGTTTGCAGGCAAGTTGACCTTTGCTAAAATGGTTAGCATATTTACAATTGTACCACCGCCATTCATTTTGAGAATTGGAGCAAAAGCACGACACATTGCCAATGTTCCAAAATAATTAATCTCTATTTCGGTTCTAGCTGCTGATAGGTCTTTTGAAGCAATGAAACCTTGGTTAAATCCGATACCAGCATTGTTAATTAATAAAGTAACATCAGGACATTGTGCTGCGGCTTTGGCGATGGAGGTTTCATCAGTAATATCAAGCTCTACAGCAACAATTTTTTGTGGGTCTGTGGTTAATATGCTGTCTAATTTTTGCGTATTTCGTACACAAGCATAAATTTTTGATACTCCATTATCCCGTAATCCTTGAATCCAATGACCACCAATACCACCATTTGCTCCTGTAACCAGAACCACAGCATTTTCAAGTTTCATGGGTATTTTTTTATTCTTCTCTAATAATCTATGCTAAAGCTGGTATTTAAGTCTAATGCCTTCTGGGCTATGAATCGATAGTTTAAAAGCATGAATCAAAATATAGAATTGCGTCACCTTAGATATTTTTTAGCTGTAGCGGAAGAGTTAAATTTTGGTCGTGCAGCAGAAAGCTTAAATATTACCCAACCATCCTTAAGTCGTCAAATTCAAAATTTAGAGAAAGAGCTAGGAATTATACTATTTGAACGTAACCCACGTCAAATAAAATTAACTGCACCTGGTCAAATTTTCCTCACAGAAGCTGAACAAATTCTTTTACGCTTCGACCAAGCAATACGAATAATCAAGAGAGCTAATCGTGGAGAAATTGGTCAATTAACAGTTGGATTTCAAGGCTCATCAGTGTATGACATTATACCTATTTCGATTAAAGTATTTCGCGAGCGTTTCCCTGAAGTGGAGATAATAATGCAGCATATGACCACCAGCGAACAATTAATTGCGCTCTCAGAAAATAATCTGGATGTTGGTTTCGTGACACCACCCATCACTGATGCAAATTTAGAACTGGAAATTTTGCTTCAAGAACCTTTAGTTTTGGCTTTACCAGAGAATCATCCTTTAGCTGCACACTCAGAAATTTCCATTACTGCACTTGCTAATGAACCGCTAATTTTAGCTTCCCGTGACAGGGGTTGCGGATTACACGAACAGATTTTTGATATTTACCAAAAAGCTGGTTTGCATCCAAATGTTGTTTGTGCAGCTAGAGAAATGCAAGTCATGTTGGGATTCGTTGCTGCAGGAATGGGTATTTCTTTATTACCATCCCATGTGAAAAACTTTCAGCGTACAGGTGTTGTTTACCGTACTCTGAATCCTGAAGCACCGATTACAGCGTTAGGTATTGCTTGGAAACCAGAAAATATTACACCAATACTGTTAGCTTTTTTAGAAATTATTAGGAGTCTTGCATAATAATTTTTTATTTTTGTATTTAAGACAGTTTTATAAATTACCAAAAATAATGGCGCCAGCAAAATACATTTGATAGTGTTGCGATAGCCTTAACTAACTCTTCAAGTTCAACAGGTTTTGACAACGGCTATTAATGGCAATCTTACCGTAAACGTGGCGCCTAAATCCTCACCAGGACTCTCTGCATAAATAGTACCTCCATGCAGTTCTACTAAGTGACGAACAATTGCCAACCCTAACCCAAGCCCACCAAACTTCCTGGTTATTGTTGCATCTGCCTGCCGAAAAGACTCAAATACGTGGGGCAAAAAGTCAGGACTAATGCCTTTACCTGTATCGCTAACTTTAATTTCAGCTTGGGAGTCAACACACCCCAGTCTAATTTCCACTCGTCCGCCATTCTCTGTAAATTTTACAGCATTGCTAAGTAGATTCCAAATCACTTGCTGTAACCGAGCAGAATCACCTAAAACTTGCCCAACATTTAGGTCAAACACCGTCTCAATTTGAATTGACTTGGCTTGTGCTGCCAACTGCACAGTTTCAATCGCCGCAGATATTGTAGGCGCCAAATTAACAGCAGCCATACTAAGACTGAGCTTCCCTTGCAAAATGCGCGACACATCTAATAGATCACCAATTAGTTGGGTTTGGAGTTTAGCATTGCGCTCAATTGTTTCTAAGTTTAATAAAGCTATGACCAGAATGTCTGTAGTTAATGCTCTTGATGTAGCGCTAGCAATCGAATACTTTCGTTTTAAAGAAGTTGGAATTGATGCGGCTTCAATAATTTTATCAAGCTGTGTTAAAGTACCAAAATCATTGATAGGTTCTCCAGCACGAACAAACTGGTATGTTGCACGTATTGACTTCTTTTCTAAATTATTAAGTTGTGATTTTTCCAGTGCATCTTCAAGTAAAGATTCTATTGCGATTAAACGCGAGTTTTGACTGGCTAGCTCATATGAACTGCGGATTTCATCGCTGGCGCCTGATGTCGTGACAAGGTAATCAAGTAAATCTAAAGCCGCTAAATCTTCAGCATATTCTGCCAATTTAATTTTTTGATACACATCTTCACATAATTCTTTACTATTCGGAAACTGTAATTGAGATTTTTTTATAATTGTAAATAATGCTGTTAAAGCTGAGACTTTAATAAATTGGCGTCGTTCTAACATTGGATATATAAATAATGCATATTATTGTAAATTAAGTATTATTTTATTGAATGCCTTTGAATACTGCTTAGAGTAAAATTACTGAAAAATTCAAGTACTATAACCATTATCAACAAATTATAAACGGATGTAACAGCCAATCGCTACACTCCAAACAAATACTTGTTTACAACAAATAAACAATCCGTTACATCTGTTGCCAATCAACTTAAACAAGAGACGGAAGTACAGAAAAAAGCAACTTCTCGTATTTTAGGCGCCGCTGCTCAAATTTCTGCAAATCACGAGCAGCTAATAAATGAAGTAGTAGAAATGGTAACAGAAGACCTTGACCAACAAACTCAAGTAAATCAAAAAGATATTTATACAGTTGAGATTCTCAAGCAACAGTTTAAAACATTACGTGAAGCCTCACATAATTTTAAATTGAAAGCGACTAGTTGGGAATCTCTTGCTAAGAAACTAAATGATACATCTTCCCAAAAACTTATTCCTGAGAACAATATTGAAGGGTTGACAATTCATTTAGAAGCAGATGTTGCGGAAATGTTTCCCAACTCTCAAGCTGTAAATGAAGCGTTGCGCTTTTTAATTAGAGTAACGAATAAAAATTATAAAATATCAGGCGCCTCTTGGTAGAGACGCGATGTTCCTCGCGTCTCTACTCTGTGTCCTTTGTGCCTTTGTGGTTCATCATTTAATTATAAATTTTAAAAATTATCTAAAAATGCTTTAGGAACGATTATTCAACTAATCATCAAGCACTACTAGCATAAATTCGTTGCTCTTTACAAGTACGCTCGTAAATACTGTCTAATTCAAGAGGTAAGCAATTATTTCCTCGCAGCCAAAATGGTACAGTTGGTAAAGTATCGCCTATACTAATTTCTTCTTGCCAAATATCAATACTTGATTGCCCACCACGCTCAATTACTCGATAAGAAGTAGCATACAAATCGGCGCCTAAACATGATGCTCCTTTTGTAATTCTATTTAATAGTTCATCGTGAAGATTTGCTTTACGTTCGGTGACAACATCAATAATTACTAAACCAATTCCTTGGCGTAAAAGTGTTTCACATTTAGACACAAATGCTTTACGATGTGAGGCTCTATCTTTGTTAGCTGGGCTAACCAATTCAATCGCTCCTGCTAAAACGGTGCCGACTTCTGTGTTAAAAATATTTATTTCAACGGTTTGTATTATAGGTTTTATCTTGAATTTTACACTAATTTCTGCAAAATAATCTTCTGGCAATTTAGAATTTAAATCAGATGCAATGTAAGTAGCCCAAGCATTATAAAACGAGTGCCAGTGGCGCCGTAGTGACAGGGGAGGATGAAAATGGTCCTGTAGCACCATAATTTAACCTGACTGCTTGTTTTATTAATATTATTATGGAACGGGCAAGGATGCCCATTTCACAAATTACGACAACAACATTCCACAAATTACTACAATAACTTTTAACATTTTATACTTTGGTTTATGTTGGTGATTGGTTAAATACCCACTTCAGCCATTGTCCAAAAGATGTGACTACATTTAAACGATGTACTCCAGGCGCCCGTGTAGCCGCAAGTGAATCAACTGACACCAAACAAGCGTACTGTAATCCTAAGAAACTATCTACAGCAGCATAGGGGCCACCAAGAGTAATGGCGCCAGCAGCGTACATTTGAGCTTTGTCGTTCCGCATTTCCACTAGCTCAAAATTGTTAGCTACCGATAATCTTCCTAAATTATTCAGTGGTAAATTATAATGTTTCAACAAATCATCAAGTAAAGGACTTGCTTCGACTTTGGCATCGAGTCCTGTTGCATCTACAATAAAATCGGCATCGAGAGTAATTTGCCCAAAATTCTGCTCTTCTATATAAGTAATTGTTCGTCCTTTCTGGTCACGCTCTACTTTTTTAACTTTGCCAAACTGTATATTATACCAACCTTCCCGTAACCCTGTTTCGGTGATACGTTGCCAGTCCGAACGGTCGGCTGTTGTCGTACCACCCCAATCTGCAAGTAAGGTTTTACGTTCGTCTGGACTAGCTTTTTCGAGCATGACGCGAAGTTCTCCACCCCAGCAAGCTTTGGGCCAGTTGAAAGGTTGAAACTCATAGTGGTTTTTAACTAAACGTTGGGCTTTTTGAAATTTATTACCCTGTGGTTTAGGCGAACGCATTAAATGCAATACTGTTATATTATTATTTTTTTTGCGGGCTTCATAAAGTCGTTGGACAACGCGCGATGCAACAATACCCCGTCCACGAATTAAGACTTTACCACCAAGACGTTCGAGTTGTTCGTACACATGGTCATGCTCTTCGTAAGCATTTACAACCGATTTAAAATCTTGATATTTTTCCCGATATGCTTGCAGGTCTGGTAAAAATTGAATAGCTGGATATCCTGTTGCTATATGCAGGTGTCGCGTTACCATATACGCATGATTTCCCGGCGCCCGTGAATAAGCGATACAATATCTACCATCATCGGTTTTACGGATACCTCTAACTCTTCCGTAGCGGTATATCTTATCCCAACCTATACGCTTGGCTTCGCGGTCAATTGAGTCAAAAACATTTCCTGCACGGGGTGTATAAGTTTCAGCAAAAGTAGGTTCGGCAAATACTTGCCACAAATATTTAATTGCTTGATTGAGTTTGCCTTTTGTTGCATCTCGCCAAGCTTCACGCAATGCATAGCTAGGATATCCCCAAATATTATCAGGGCATGAGTCAGAGTTTGAGCGCAAACGTTCATGTAAAGGAATCTGCGAATTAAGGCAAAGACGTTTATAGCGTGCATAAGGTTCTTTCTCTAAACCTAAAGCAATTATTTTCTCAGTTTTAACACCAGAAATTCTTAGCAAATCAGCCCAAATAAAACTGCCTAAACCACCACCAACCGAAAGAAAATCAAATTCTTCTACAGGCAAACCAGTTGCGTGCAGTGCTTGCACACCTATTTTTTGCTGTTGAAATAAAGGAGGAGGAAAACTGCTGCCCAATGGTGTCGCTTGGGGACTATGGCGCCAGCTTGGGTCAGGTAAATTTGTACTAGGATTAAATTGAATAGCTGAATGACTCGGTGCCTGTTGAGGAGTGGCGCTAGTCACAAGTGTAATAGTTATAATGTAGGGGCCAATTTGTAACGTATCACCGCTTCTAATAACGCTTCGTGTTTGACGCTGACCGTTGACAAATATACCATTAACACTAACTTGGTCGGTAATGACAAGCTCGTTTTGCTGCCATTCGAGTAACGCATGGAATCTAGAAATCTCATCACTATTAAGTATCATCCGCGCGACACGTTGCCCATTATGCTCAGTAGGCATTCGTGCAAATTCTCGACCAAAAGCAATTGGCGGACTTAAAGAAGGTTCACGCCGTTCCCCGCTTACCGGGTCATCCCAACTTAGTTGTATTTGTTGGTTACTGGTCATTGCTTAATAGTTTATGGTTTAATTTGATGATATTAGAATATATCTTATAAACAAGTTCGCCAAGAATACTATTGATTCTTTGGCTCGACGAGAACACTAGCAGCAGCAGCAAGCGAAGTCCCGCACCACCGACAGCCAATATGTAGAAAATCGGTTGAAGAAATTTTATGACATTTAGGACACTCTAACCCATAAGCCGCTTGATGCTGGTGTACATGCTGTTGCTGATTACCAAGAGGAGTACGAGGCGCCTGTACAGGTATATTAACAGCAGGACCAGACAGAACAGTTGGTGGAACACTACTAGCTTCAGAAGAAAATACAGCTATTACCTTTAGTTGAGCTTGCCCAAGAAAAATGACACTACCCTGTTTAAGAAGTTGTTCACCTTGAGTTAATTTCTTCCCATCCACCAAAGGAGGATTCGATGAGCGCAAATTCCGAACCAAAAACTGCCCTAAATTAAAAAAGATTTCAACATGTAAACCAGATACCGTAGGGTCAGAAAGAACAATATCGCAACGAAGTGGGTCGCGACCAATGCGAACAGTTCCAGGATTCTTAGTTTGCTGCTGCTGTTCGTAAATTGTCTGAGTTTTTTCTCGACCTGCATCGTACCACTGTAAAGTTAGTGCGCTCATTGTTAATTGACCTAAATACTCCTCTTAAATTTTTACTTCAACTTTTGATTTTACGATTCCACAATTGAAACCTCGCCTCTCGCCGAAGCTATTCGGTCGGCAATGCGCGTTGTTTCTGGAAGACGATATTTAGTAGTACAGCACAACGCATAATCAATAGACGTAGGCAAACTGATACGATGACCAGGTGAAACATAAACAGGCTTTACACCTGTTCGTGTACGTACCACTGCACCAACCGTTTGTTTTTTGTATATCAAAGGTTGCCAGCTACCCTTTACATCAGCCAAAGGTTCATGTTTGCCAACAAGCAAAGATTTTGCTACACCAATTGTCGGGATATCTACTATAACTCCCAAATGACAAGCAATACCAAATCTTCGTGGATGAGCAATACCTTGACCGTCACAAAGAATTATATCAGGTGTAATTTGTAGCTTTTCTAACGCATCTAACACCGCAGGTACTTCTCGAAACGAAAGAAAACCTGGAATATAAGGAAACGCAGTTGGACGGTAAGCTATACTCGTTTCAACTACCTGTAAGTCAGGGTATCTTAACACCGCGACAGCTGCACGACTTACGGCGCCATTTTCCTCAAACCCCATATCGACTCCTGCAACGTACTCGATATTTGGCTTAAGGTCATCATCGGTTATAACCTCACCACTCAACTGTTCCTGAATAGCTATTGCTTGCTCTGTTGACAGTGACCACTCATGACGCTGATAAATCTTCATAAATCTTAAATAAATATTAAAAAAATTAAGCAAAATTAAATATAAATTAAAAAGCTTAAAATCAGGTGTAAGAACGCAATATCTTACACCCCTACTGTATCAGCATGTTCTATGGTCATGTTGCAGAAGCTCATGAACTCAATATAAATTTACTATAAATTTAATAATTCGATTAATTGTCATTTAGTAAATAAATACTGTAAAAGATACCCCATTCGTTTTCTTGCTTGCAAGGAATTGTAGAGAGGAATAGGGGATGTCTGGTAGTACATCCAAAGCGAATAACACCTTTGTTCTATCGTGTCTATGATAAAAAACGTGAGTTCGACGGATATAAAACCCCTCTACAAACCTAGGATACTGTTGGCGATTCGGGGGTAACACCCCACGCTTGAACGAGAAATCAAGGTTGGGGAGAGGTTTGTCGAACTCACGTTAAAAAAGGTGTTGCTCAAACCCAGGTGTATTAGTCTGTCTATATTTGACTATGTAAGCTGGGACTATGCTCTAACTCGTAGCAAAATATCTCCTTTGGTGAGAAGTTCAACAAAGAAACAAAAATACATATTAAATTTTATACTTTGTTACCAATAAATGTGTACTGATTACGGCGCCACTCTAAAACGATTTGTTCTAGGTGATGGAGTGGGAATAGCGGGGTTAACAGGAAGAGGCAATTGTACTGGTGTTGGTGTGGGTTTTGGTTTGACTGTGATGAAAAATGCTCTTTCTTGAGATTGTCGTTTGCCAAATGTATCGGTGACTTGCAAGGCAATTTTATTTGGAAAGGTTTTAATAACTTTAAGTTGTTTTGTACCTTCTTGCTGCACATTTCCATAATCACCCAGTTTAACTGTAATATTTTCCCCTTCTACTTTCCAACGGAGAGTAGCAATGTCTCCTTCATTAAGTTCTAAATTAGGGTTTTCAGTGCTATTAATATTATTAAGACTAAAAAATGCTATATTAAATGGTTGTGGTAATACTTCGATATTGTTTGGAGCTTTTTTAGAACTATTTCGGTCTTTGGGATTAGTCGAAAAAGCTATTATCTCATAGCTGAATATTCCTATTTTCTTTGGAATATGAGTAACAGAGCAGTTTAGAGTCTTATTATCGTTACTAATTTTACAAGAGTTTTTTAGATTCGAGCCAACAATATCATTATTTTGGAATTTTAAAGGGAATCTGTCAACTACTACATCATCTTGACCTTTAATAATAATTTCAGCTCTATCCAGCAACTCTGGACGCTTAATTGACCAGTCAAGACGAATATTTTCTCCTTTTTGATATTGTCGTTTGTTTACTTTAAAATCAATAATTTCTGCTATTGGTTTTTGTTGAACTTCAACTTCAGCAGTTTTTTGAATATCCGGTTGAGTTCTACGATTAAATAATGATGCACTTGGTTTAGAAACAACTTTGAGTTCAAAAATATACTTCCCTACAGCTTTAATTCCTGTAGGAACACGTTGACATGTTAATTCTTGTTGAGGTGTAATTAAGCAAGGTGGGTTTGGATTATTTTTACCTGGATTAATTAATTGAGCAAGTTTTTGATTATTTAATATTGGTTCATTATTAGATGATGGCTTAACTGTAATTAATAAATCCTTTTTACGTTCATAGTTGCTAATTGTAAAATTTAAGTTAACTTCATCATCTTCAAGAATTTGCGGATTTTCGACGCTAAAATTTTCAATTGTTAACGGGTCAGGATTTAAAGCTCTCCAAATTAGATATGAGGCGCCAGCAAATAACCCTAGTCCAAATAAAAGTAATAGTAAGAACTGCCACCAGGGACGTGCTTTCCATGACAAAGAAGCTTGCGGTGATGCGTTAGCTAAAGTATAGTTTTGCTTGTCTAAAACATCAACTTGAAAGTTAATTAATAACGGTTGACCAAGCAAAGGTTGGCGCCACCAAGGTCGAGGTTGAACAAAAACATTTACTTTTTCTGTCTTATCAGGTAACAATTTTATTTCGGTCGGGTCAAATGTGTAAGTACACATTTCTTCTTCATCTCTACTTTTAGCAGCAAAAAATAATTCTCGCACTAAATTACCTTGGTTATTTAGTACTAGTTCATAGGCGCCTGGTTTATGACTAACTCTACCTAAAATAGTGTTAAGCTCGACGTGAACTTGATAATTATCCGGAATAAGTATGTAGATTAAATCTAATAATATCAAGTCAGGATTATTATCTGAAATTAAACGAATAGTTGGAGAATAGCTACCAGCTAGAGTATCAATAGGAGGACGAAATTCTAAATTAATTTCACCTTCGGTATTAGG
This sequence comes from Calothrix sp. PCC 7103, assembly GCF_000331305.1. Classification (GTDB taxonomy): domain Bacteria; phylum Cyanobacteriota; class Cyanobacteriia; order Cyanobacteriales; family Nostocaceae; genus Dulcicalothrix. The sequence continues at coordinate 7,322,118 of NZ_KB217478.1, forward strand.
GTTGAGTTCAATTGCATTGACATCAAATAACCCAACAGCTTCTAATCCACTAGCAGGATAAGTTATTTTAAACCAATTTTCGTCTAAATCGGGACAAGTTAATTTAAAGCGGTCTACACGGTTAGAACGATTTTCAACTTTAATAGTTACTTTTAAAGGTGTGTCAAATCTATAATTTATCGGTTTGTTTGGATTGGTAGCAGGAAGAATAGAAAAAGTTGGGTCAGACGCACGAATTACAGTCTGTTCTTTGAGTAAAATCTTGAGTTGTCCAGGAAAATTGATAGGAGTATCTTGTGGATAATGCTCTGGAGAATCTACAACAAAAGTATAATCATAGGTTCCTGGAAGTGCATCAACTGGAATTTCAAAGTCAAATGTCACCTCATCACTACTTTCTTTTGGTGCAACTGCTAAACTTGCCTTTGGAGAACTAGACCAACCACTGACTTTTTGAAATGTTTCATCAAAACCAAAGAATAAATCAATAACAGCACTTTGATCTCCTTCATTTATCACAACAACATAAAGTGATACTATATCTCCTGGCATTCCAGATTGAATACCAGGTGGGTTGATAATAACGGAGATTGGATTAGACATAATATATTGCTATCGTAAGGAATGATATTTAATATTGGTTAAATTTCACTTGAGAATCTTCACTACCGCTAATGACAATAATTCTTTTTCTGAGACTCTTTCTTAAACCAATGCTATTAATTTGTGTCGAATTTTGGTAAATCGTGTTCCCTTTACCCCCTTGTGATTTAGCTTGATCTAATTCATGCTTGGGGGTCAAATACCATGCGATGATTCGTCCGTCGTCTCCACCACTAACTAACAAATCATTATCTTCACTAAACGCTAAAGCTCGTATTGCATTTGTTGACCCTTGCCAACTATCTATAAGTTTACAGTCTAATTCGTTAAGATTTGCCTGAGAACTAATGCTAGGTTTACATTGGTTTAAATCCCAAATGGCAATATAACCAGCGGAATCAGAGGTTGCCAAAATTTTTGCCGCTGAATTTGGCATAAAAGCTAACCCATAAATATAATCTCCTGGACCTCCTCTACTACCTAATTGCTGAAACTTTCCTACTTTTTGTAATGATATACCTTTAAATTGATTGTTAGGTTGTCTTGAATCTACGGGTAGTATTATAAAACGATTAAAGCTACCAGAAGCTACAATTATTTGATTGTCTGGACTTAAAGCTAACGCGCGGATTTGAAACGAAGTTAAATTTTGCTTGTTTTCTAGGTCAAATACATCTGTAGGTCCAGGGTTAAATTCTGTACCTGGGTTTGGTCTAAACCATCTTCTTAGCTTTCCTTTACCAGAACCACTGAATAAATTCAATGAATCTGTAGTAAAAGTTAAATCAAATACTCTATCAGCAGCTGATTCCTTTGGATCTTGAAGGGTATTAATGCGTTGACCACTAGGTACTTGCCTAATCTCAATAGCTCCTGTATCTAAACCAACTGCAATCCGGTCATTCTGAACTGGTACAAAGCGTACAACCTGAATAGCATTGTTAGCTATACCTAATAACCCTTTAGGTTTGTGAGTTTTATCACAAGCTAAAGGTTGGTCTAAAAAATTAACTGTATCTTCTGGCGCCACTGTTCTATTGCCTATTTTCCATAGCCGCAGTGTACAATCATCAGAACCGCTAACAACAGATAAACTATTACCGCTAATATGAACAGAGTTAACAGACTTTAGATGCGTGATTTCTCCAGGTCTAAACAATAAAGCTAATATAGCAGCAATCAAAGCAAGAATCGCGATTTGCAACCACAAAGGAATAATTGGTAAAACTTCCAGTTCTAAACTTTGAGTAGCAGGGTCTGTACTGCCTAATCTCTGGTCAGAAAGTTCTGCTCTAGCTTCCAAAAATAAAGTTTTTCCCAAACCCACCCAAGGACGTTTAACTTTTACTTCTAAAATGACTTCTGCGGTTCCTTGTTCCGTTTGTCCCAAGTCTAAATTTGTAATTTCAGGAGACTTCTTAATACTCGTACATTTTCGCCAATCTCGACCTTGAACTTGTATACTAATTTCTTGACGAAGATTGCTCGCATTTTTAAATAGTAATTTATATAACGCTGTATTTGTCTTCCAATCAGGCAACCACGGACGTACCGCAGGAATTGTTTGTTTATTTTGAGGTGTGGTAAAGCTAATAAAACCTACAGGTAGTACCTCCAAATTACCTTGTGCATTAGCTGGATTACTATTACTACTTGTAACTTCAGCATTCAAAACATAATTTTGACTAAGAGCTTGAACTACAGATGGCAATTGACATTGAAAAACCACTTCTGTTTGACTACTCGCATTTATATTCAGGCGCCGTTCTGGGCTATTATTTAGCCAAGATGCATCAATACCTGTTAAACGTAGCAGCGCATTACTCGCAACTTGCCCTTGATTTCGGACTCTAACTGGTATATCAATAGAATTACCAGGATAAACTTGAAATATGCGTATCGGTAACTCTACAGTCAAAAGAATCGGTTTATTATCTCGTCCAACTTCCAAACGCAGTATCAGTCTACGTTCTCTTCCTAACTGAGGAGAAAGTACTTTTACACTCAGGTTAACAGTACCAACAAATCCAGGAATTGGGGTATTAAAAATAAAGACTTGAAACTTTGTGCTACTACCAGGAGGTTTTGCAGCAGCAACTTCCGGTTCGAGTCGATACCAACGGTAATCAGAATTACGAACTTCACCAGCAGCAATTATTTCTAATTGAAAATTTGCAAAGCTGTCACTATCATTATCAACAGTAACCTCAAATGAAACAGGAGTTCCACCTGGTATATAAGTTAAACTTTGTGTAGAAAGACTAGCACTGATAACATTTTTATTTTCCATAACAATAGCTATATAGTTATATAAATAGATTTTTAGAAACCCTTTCTTAACTCCTCGAAATTCGAGGGGTTGGGGGGATCCCTTCCAAAACTTTCAAAACATCACTAGTAGTCTGATACCGTTGCATAAAATCGATATTTACCATTTTGTCAATAATTGCGATTAATTCGTCTGTTGCATCAGTAAATTCCTGCCAGTTACGTAGATTTGCATTTGTTTGAATTTGAATTGTGACTTTATTTGTAGTTGGGTCTCTACGATAGGTTTTTGGAGCTATACCTGTTAAAGCTTCAATTCCTAACATTCCTAATGCATATATATCACTATTGAGTCGTGGTATTCCTGCCATTTGTTCTGGAGGTGCATAACCTGCGGTGCCAATAGCAATTGTTAGACTTTCTTTTTCTTGAGGTATAATTTGTTTAACGGCGCCGAAGTCAATTAAAACAATATGGTCATCAGATTCACGTCTAATTAAATTACTGGGTTTGACATCTCGATGAATAATGTTGTAGCTATGAACAAAACTAAGCACTTGTAAAACTTCTTGAAATATATTCACAACTTCAGATTGTCTTAAACGTTGTCCAGGAATTAGCTCTTGAGAAAGTGGTTTACCACGAATATATTCTTGGACAATATAAAATTGTTGATTTTCCTCAAAAACAGCCATTAATTGAGGAATTTTTTTATGTCTACCCAAAGTTTCTAATATTTCAGCTTCAGTTTTAAACAAACGACTTAAAACATCTAAATATTCTGGTTCCAAAGAAGCAGGTTTCAACTGTTTAACAACGCACTGAGGACTACCAGGACGCTGAGTATCTATCGCTAAATATGTATTACTAAATCCCCCTGAACCTAAATTTTCGATGATTTTATAACGAGTGTTTAGTAACGTATCTGGTAAAACTTCTTCCCCAAGGTAACTAGCTGCTGTACCTTGTTTTAAAGTCACTCCACTTTGACGTGATACAGCTTGTAACTGAGCAATTAATTCTTTTTGCTGTTTAACTAGCTCCGAAATTTCCTTTTGCTCTTGCTTTGTTTGATAAGCAGTATAAGCAAGCACACTACCAGATGTAAGTACCAAACCTAAAGCTGGAGCAGCAAAGGTAATCCAACCAGCTTTGGTAAAAATGAAAAAATTACTACCAAATAACACGACAATAATAAATATACCAGCCACACTCAACCAGAGTGGATGTTGAAGGCGCCATACAAGCACCCCACCAATTAAAGCGCATCCTCCAATCAGTAAAATTTCTCCCCACTCAGGTAAACTCCAAAATAATGGTTGACCATTTAAAACCACACTCAAAATTTGACTAACACTTTGAGCATGAATTTCCACTCCTGCCATATCACCAGAATTATCCAGCTTACCGCTACTATAAGGAGTCTTCAAAATATCCTTTAAACTATCTGCTGTTGAGCCAATTAAAACAATTTTATCTTTAACCAAATCTGGTTTAATTTGATCAGTCAGAACATCTGTAATAGAAACTTTTTGGGCAATCTGACTCGAACGATAGTCAAGCATGATTTGATGGCCATTTGTATCTGCTCTGTGATACCCACCAAAATGGTTTTTTAAACGCTTAAATACAATATCACGTAACTTTAATTCGTTATTTGGTGTAGGTTCCGGTCGAATTCCTCCCACTTCCAAATATTTGAGTGCAAGCTGTAGACTAAACGAATAATCAGTACCGCAAGCTTGTGAAGGGTCAGAAATTAAAAGATTACGACGAACTACACCATCAGGATCTTCCGGAATATCAACAAATCCGACTCTTTCTGCTGCAACTCCTTGAGGTGGAGGTGTACCAGGATTTTTTTTATCAGTATGCTTACAAACAGGGATAATAATATCACTCAACTCTAAGCGTTCCAATAACTGATTATGACCTGGGTTAACAGCTTGGTCGCGGAAAATATCCAAACCAATCGCGCGGGGTTGATATTCTTCAAGCTTGCCCAAAAGCTTATCTAAATTCTCATCCGACACGGGCCAACCCCATTTTTGTATATCTTTTTCAGTTACAGCAACAATTAGTAAACGAGAGTCTACACCTTTGTTTGCACGCATTTGTTGCATTTGGTCGTAAACTCTAAGCTCCAAAAGTTCCAAAATTCTCAAATTTTGAATACCAAAAAGCGCCATAGTCACAACGGCACTGGATAATATTACAGGTTGTGTGAATATTTTTTTTAAGGTTGTAAGCATAGAATAGTGCTGAGTGGAAAGTGATGAATGCTAAGTTAGGAGTTAAAACCCAGCACTTAGCACTCTTTACTCTTAATCTTTTAAGTTTTTGAGATAGTGGACAACTGCCTGGGCTGTTGGTAAATTGGTTGCAAGTAAAACATTGTTAATATTGCATATTCTTAACAATGCTTCTTCATTTGCTTGACCAGGTTGAGGCGCCATTAAATCTCTAAGGAAAATAACTGCTAAAATTTCTCCAGAATTAACTAACGAGTTAATTGCTTGATACCCTCCCGAATTTGGTGGGGGAATTTCTTGAGTAACGCTTAAACCCGTTTGATTATACAACTCATCGCTAAAATTCTGCCATGTTCTTGTTAGGCAATACGATAAAAACTGCTCATGCTCAGAGACTAATTGCTTGAGTTCAGATTTTTTGCTGTCGTGACTTACAAGTACTATTTGCTTTTCTTCAAGAATTTTTGCCAGTTGTATATCTAGTTCTTCTTCTGGTTCTTCTTGTTCTTCGGTTTCTTGATTTATAACAACTGATTCATCGTTATCTGAGTCATTTGCTATATTAGAAGTTTCTTCAGACACGACTCTGGTCACTAATTCTTCCTCTGTTTTATCTTCGTATTGCTGTGCGTCAGTTTCTTCTTTATATTCTTGATTTTCTGTATCATCGGTTTGATTTACATCGCCGATAATTTCATCGTTTTCCTCGTCAATATCGCTTACCTGAACAACTGTATACTCTGGTGCATTTGAGGATATTTCATTTTCTGTTTCTAAGTTGTCGATATTTTCTATATCATCATCAGCTTGATTTTCGGCGCCGACAATTTCATCGTTTTCCTTGTCAATATCGCTCACCTGAACAACTGTATACTCTGGTGCATTTGAGGATATTTCATTTTCTGTTTCTAAGTTGTCGATATTTTCTATATCATCATCAGCTTGATTTTCGGCGCCGATAATTTCATCGTTTTCCTCGTCAATATCGCTCACCTGAACAACTGTATACTCTGGTGCATTTGAGGATATTTCATTTTCTGTTTCTAAGTTGTCGATATTTTCTGTATCATCATCGGTGTCGATAATTTCATCGTTTTCCTCGTCAATATCATTGACCTGAACAACTGTATATTCCGGTGCATTTGAAGATATTTCGTTTTCTGTTTCTAAGTTGTCTATATCATCAGTTGAATCATCGGTGTCGATAATTTCATCATTATCGTTATCGTTTTGTGGAGATTCTACAAGATTATCAGTGGCAGTAACATCTTCAGGTTGAACAAAAGTCGGTTCATATTGTTCAGCTTGTTGTGATTCTATATCAGAAGAGGTATTGACAATACTTTCTTCTTGTGAATTTTGTTCTTGTAGAACTTGGTTTGGTTGCTGTGCCTCAGCATTTCCATTTTGGCGCCAGTTAGAGAAAACTGAAGGGTTAATAATTCTAACAACGGTTTCAGCTTGCTGAGATTCTGGCATATCTTCTTCCAACATCAGCACAAAATCACCAATGCGAATGATATCGCCATTTCGCAGCATGTATGATTGGTCTTTTTCAGCAAGTTTACCGTTAACTGTAGAGCCATTTCTACTACCAGTATCGCAGAAGTAGTAATGTCCACCTTGAGAAAAAAACTTTCCGTGTAATCTACTAACGTCATCGCTATCAAGAACCAAATCAGAATCAGGAGAACGACCGATTAGACATTCGCTTCCTCGTCTGGTTGTTAAACTGAGGTCAACTTCCTCAAATTGTTGTTGTGTGGGAGATGTTGCAATTTTTACTTTCATATTCGAGTTTCAGTGAATTCAATAGTGGATTTTTTGGTTAATTTTATTTATTTCCGCTACCCATCGTTGGCGAGTAATATGTTCTAGATTTAAAATATCGTCTTGCGACCAATGAAAATGATAGGCAATGAAAGCTACCTCCTCATACAATGTATCTGAGGGGTAGCTAATCACTCCCCCGCGAATTCTAACCTCACGTTAAATTGCGTATCGCAATGTGGACAATGAGTGGGAATATGGGTATTTCCTTGCTGGTTGACTCGGTTATAAAACTCTCTGAGATAGGAAATATCTTGTAATACCAACCCTTCTAGTTGTTCGGGAGTAACGGAGTTCAAACTGCCCAAGCGCGAAATAACCCGCGATAGCATAATTAAGGCGCCGTAAGCTGGATTTTCCTGAACTATACGTTCTTGCTGTACCATAATTTCATCTTTGGCAGTGGCTAAACGCATAACACCGTGACGATGTACCCGGTTTTGGACATCAATAAATCCTCTGGGAAGGGTAAAAGTAAATTCAGTACAAAGTTCCTTACGACGCATAAAAAATAATAATGATGTAGAGACGCAATAAATTGCGTCTTAAATCTTAGTTTTGAATTAGTACAGAATTTTCAGGTTCTGAGGAAGGAGTCGCAGATTCTAACCCATTAATTTGACGATAAAAATCTTGGAGGTAATTTAAATCTTGGCTAAAAAAACTTTCGACTATCGTAGGGGTAACTTCAGATAAGGCACCTAAACGAGTAATTACGCGGGCCAAAATAATAATCGTGGCATAAGCTGCATTCGCTTTGACGCGAGGGTCACGCAAAGGTGAAATTTCATCAATTGCAGTTGATAACCTCATTATACCTACACGATGAATATTACCTTCGGTGTCAATATATCCCTTTGGTAATGTAAACTCAAACTCTGTAGTAAACATTATTTCACCCGCTTAAATTCCTCAAAAGCAACTTCAACTTCCTCAATTTCTATGTCTGAGCTGCGTGCGTTAACATCAGCAACTTTATAACGAGTGGGCCAAGCACCTTCTAATTCAAACCTGGCAACTTCCTGACTAGCTTGATTGTAAATCGACAAAGAAACCATTTTTCGTTGCTTTGCCCATTGACCTGCCTGAACTTTATCGAACCAGTTCCAAAAAGCAATTGAGTTAGTCATCCCTCTACGCAGAGTGATATTGCCACTCTTAACATTGCCTGGTATTTTAGTTCTAACTGGTAAACCTTTAGATTGTCCGTTTCCCCAAGTTTGAGAAGTAACCTCACAAATTTCAATTACATCCTGTGTTCTGGTGAAACCTTGACACTCTAAAAAGTAAGCATCAGATTCATTTTGTCCATCTAGTGATAGTCCTAAATAGAAACGGTGTGCCGTAAGAATTTCAGGATTTTGTCCCCTCGCTTGTACCATTGTTTTTTCTTACTTTGTACGTTTAATTCCTTCGTGAACCAATTCAATGGTTTCATTCGCCATATCGCCACCAGATGCGGTTAATGTTGGCCCAGTGTATTTACAGGGATAGCAATTAACAATGTTCCAACGTGCTTTTTCTGAACCTTGTTGGTCGTAAGCGACTACTGAGCCAGTTTTACGATTCTGTGCCCATTGTCTAGGGTCTCCCATGTCTTCGTTACACTTTTGATACCATTGGTACAGGTCTACATCATCAGTAGCGATAACTTTGACTGTAATGTTGGTAAATTTTACGACAGTAGGTGTTGCTTGCCGCATGATTTTTGCTGACTTTGATGAGCCATGAACTTCTTGGGCAGGCGTATTTTCTATTCCTAAGCCGCTTATTTCTTTGATAAATTTATCTGTGATTCCGTCTGCTTCAAAGTAAAATTTACAAGCAGTTAGAAATTCTCCTGGCATAATGTTTTTAACTCCTGTTTAATTTTTTGGAAATGAACCGTGATAGCCTAGGGTTGAAACCCTAGGAAAACAGATAAACAACTATTCTTCGTCTTCTATTCCGTTCCATTGACTGATACGGAGGATGACGAATTCAGCTGGTCTAACTGGGCAGACACCGACTTCGATATATAATCTGCCTAGAATTCTGGTGTCTGGTGGGTTTAATTCTTCGTCGCATTTAACGTAAAAGGCTTGTTCTGGTGAGGCGCCAAATAATGCTCCTTCACGCCAGATTCTTTCTAGGAAATTACTTACTGTTCTTCGTACCCGTGCCCACAAGTCTTCGTCGTTTGGCTCAAATACGACCCATTGAGTACCTAGTTCTAAGGATTTTTCAATGTAACTAATTAATCTACGAACGCTGATATAACGCCATTCGGTTTTATCTGGTTCTACAAGAGTACGGGCGCCCCATATGCGAATGCCTCGATTGGGAAATCTACGAATACAATTTATACCAAGTGGGTTTAATAGTTCTTGCTCGCGGAAATTGGTATCGTAATCTAAACCAATTACTCCTCTAGGAACTTCGTTTGCAGGCGCCTTATAAACTCCGCGAGTTTCATCAGTACGACCCCAAACACCCATTACATGACCGCAAGGAGGGATACTAATTGGGTTGCCACGGTCGCGTGGGTTGGCTACCTTAATCCAAGGATAATAAAGGGCGCCGAACATGGAGCGGCGATTAAATCGATTTAACCAATCTACAACTTGTTGCGGTTTGGGGCAGTCATGAGGTGGGTCAAGAACTACCATGCGGTTGGGTGGGTTAGGAATATCACCACTATTGGAACCTTCGCACATGCTAATCATTAATTCCATGATGCCGTGAACTTGGTCTAAGCTCATTAATCCTGATTGATACGCGCGCATCAAGTCAGGACAAGCAACCATTGTAACTTCATCAATTTCAAACAAACCGCGTACCCCTGTACGGTCATCGCGCACACCCTCAATATCACTCGAAAATGTATCAACCGCCGTAGTAACTATTGGTGCTGCAAGTTCATATTGCCCATTTCCAGGACGACGTGCTAAAGGTTGTCCACTCTGTGAAATATCCTCAATTGTAACGAACATCGAATTTCTCAATGCCGCAACCGCATAAGTTGCAACTTGACCATTGGGTTCGCGGTTCATTGTCAAGTTGTCATATTCTTCGAGAGTTTCATCTCCTCGACGAATTTGCACCTTGAAATATTCACCTGTATTTGGTGGCGCCGACCCTTCAGTTCCTTCTGGTAGCGCACGAGGTCCACTATCACTAATTAATACTGCAATAGTGCCTGCTGCAATTTGTTCTGGACGCATACCAAATCGTAGCGAAGGACGATTACCTCGACCCGTTATTCGCAAAGATGTTGGTTGCGGGTCTGGTGGTTTGGGGGCGCCAGGTAACGAAGTACCAATACTAGTAATCCAACAGCGACCACCACCATTCATAAAGTAGCCGTAGACAGCAAAAGGCAAGTAAGCATTGAAATCAGTGAAACCATCTGAATTGGGACGACTAAAGTAGTTTAAATACTGTGTCCAGTTAGTAACAAGCATCGGCTTGAATAACTCAGCCCCACCACGTACATCTTCAGTAAAACCAACAAATCCAGCAATTGCCGTACTAACACCTTCAATTGGGCGACTACCTCGGTCTATTTCTTCGATATAGACACCAGGAGCAAAATAATCAAGTCTTGGCATGAAAATATCTCCAATCTTCTGAATTCAATATAAAAAAACCAATCACCCACTCAGCACTCAGCACTCAGCACTCAGCACTACACAGGATTTAACGAAATCTCTTTGAAGGAACAAATTAAACCATCTACTAAAACATTAACCTGACAAGGCAAATAACCTTGACAGCGAAGTTCTAACACGTAGTTACCATTACGAAGCTCTTCAAAGTAGAATAACCCCTCGTTATTGGTCGTAGCTGATTTTTGTATTCCTGTCACCTTAATTTCTGCTCCCTTTATCGGTAGATTGCTAACAGCACTTGTAACTATTCCTGCAATTGCTACCCGCTTGGTGATAGTTTCAATAGTTCCACTTCCATTTCCATTTCCATTTTCATTGTTACTTTGATTATTATCAAAAGTATTACTAAGTCGAAAAGTTCGTTCCCAAACTAAAGAGACTAAAGATATTTGTGGTTCCACAGGAACTGTCACCATTAAATACAAAGCTGGGCGTAATGGTATAGTTAGCGCACTCCACAAAGACCCAGCCTCAATTTGTGGCTCCACAGAAACCGTCATATTTAAATTTCCATAACCGCGCAATTCTGGAACCAAAAACTCTTCCTTAAGCAAGCGGTGACGCAGCAGTAGCGATATAGCTTGCGAAAGTAAGTAATGCTCACCCAATGCTGTTCTATCCCAAGCCGTTAGCAGCATCGACACATCAAACCAAGTGGGTGACCAATTCACAGAAGCAGGTTGCAAAGCTTGTGTCAGCTTGCGTTCAACTTGTCTTCCCGAATGTTGGATTTGCTTACTCTCACGAATATCATAAACATATAAATTGAGTATTGGCCCCCCACCTTCTTCTTTACGATTACTCGGATGGCTAAACTCAATTTGCTCCGTACTCGTAAGCGATGTTCCTCCAGCGAGAATTTCTGCTAGGGTTTGAAGAATAAAAATAAGCATGTAATTATTATGTCGTCAGGTAAACCCCTTGGGTAATTAGACTTTTGTCGAGATTTTACCGATTTCTTTGTGGTTGTAACGCCCCTTAACATAACGCCCACAGGCTGATAGTCTGTGGCTATTAATGTGGCTATTAATACGAAACCCACCTACGTGGGCTTTGTCCCTATAGTCCCACCCTTCTAGGGTGGTAATGTGGTAATAATTTCGTAAATTAATGAAACAATATTACGAAAAATTACAATAAATCCTCTACAGTGCATAATCGTATGTTAGTCGGCGCCTATACCTTAAGAGGACACATGTAATTGTGAAGGTGAGTAAGGATATGACTATCGGCTTATCTCTCAAACCAACTAATCACTTGCACGTTGAAAAGGCGCCTTCGTTAGAAGCGTTTGTAGAACTGCAAGCAGAGCAACTAACCTCTCATTATCCTATTTGCTTTAGCCGTATTTTTTACTATGACTTAGTATCAAAAAAACACCAAGAAGTCATACAATACGCAGAAGCACAATCTCGTTTTAGTCAACGAGAAATAGCATATTTGAGGTCAGAAACTTGGTTGACAGATTTTCCTAATGTTTGGGATGTACATCAATTTGATACAAATTTTGATACAAATCTCGAATATTTCGGATATTTTTGCCCTATTGGCTACAAAAATCAGAAACCAGAATATATCCAAATCGTTAGTCATCAACCTTTATCTATAAAATTTCAAAACTACGTAAAAAATGCGACAATGACTCTCGGTAAGTATTTGGCAATCAACTCAGAAAACTTACAGCAAAAGTCTCAAATTCAGCTATTAGAGCATGTTCTTCACAAAGTCAGCCATCAATTGCGAAATTACTTGGCATTGATAAAACTTTATGCCCATAATCTGCTTTTGGGTTTGCAAGAAAGCTCTTGGCAAGAGCAAGCAAAAGTTATTTGTGAGAGTATAGATGATTTAGACGCAAATCTAACTGACATCATCTCTTGTGGTCAACAAACCACACTCAGAATAACTCCTCAAGACTTAAAAAGTTTAGTAGACGAAAGTATAAAGTCTTTTTTACCGTTGATTAATCAAAAAAAATTAAACGTTAATGTACCAGAATCATCTGCTACATTACCATTAGATAAATTGCAGATGAAGCAAGTGTTTGATAATTTGCTTAGTAATGCAATTCATTTTAGTCCAACTTCAGGTACCGTTACCATTAGCTGGCAGATTTTCCGCGAAGAGGTATTAATTAAAATATCTGACCAAGGACAGGGTATATCTCAAGAGGATATGCAAAAAATATTTAATCCTTTTTATTCACGGCGCCAAGGTGGTACAGGACTGGGTTTAACCATAGCCAAGAAAATAGTATTAGACCATTGTGGAAATCTTTGGGTACACAGTTCACCAGGAAGAGGTGCCCAATTTTCTATGATATTACCTACCAAATTAAAAAATTATGAATAGTAAACAAATTTCAGTTTTACTTGTAGATGATGAAGAGCGTTTTCGCCAAGGGTTAAGAACTCTTTTGCATTTTTATAGTACTAGCGCTTCTTTACCCATTAACGTTGTTGGTGAAGCCGACTGTGTTGAGCAAGTCGTAAAGCTAGTGATTCAAAAAAGTCCAGATGTTATTTTGCTGGATATGGAACTCATAAATAGTGATGGAATTACGGCAATGGAGAGATTAAAAGATATTTCTTATACTGGTCGAGTACTGATATTATCTGCTCACCAAGAAGACAATTGGATTTTTCAAGCCATGCAAAAAGGCGCCGCAGGTTATGTTTTTAAAAGCCGTGTAGCGAATCAGCTTTGTGATGCAATTAATACAGTACTACGGTCAGAAATTTATTTGCCACCAGAAGCAGCAAACGGGTTTTTCCGTTATTTTCAACAAAATGCCAATGCCTCATCAAAACTTTCTTACCAATTACATTTAACTGAGAGGGAAAAAGAAGTTTTACAATTACTCACCCAAGGCGCCTCGAATGAAGAAATAGCCAAAAACCTATATGTGACTGTAGCAACAGTCAAAGCTCACTTAACGAGCATATTTGAAAAGTTGAAAGTTAGTAGCAGAACCCAGGCAATTGTCGCAGCTATCAAATTAGGACTCGTTCAAGCATAATAATTATCTACACCTTTTCTTATGGCAAACACAGACTTATTTTACAAAGAATACGCTTGTACTCACTATAATCCTTTAAATTGCGATAAACCGCAAGAAACGGTAAAAGAATTAGAGGCAATGCAGGAATTTAAAGGTGCCAAGTTCTGCTATGAGTGTGGTTTTCCGGCGGTTTTACCACAAGAAACTGAAATCAAAGGAAATAGAGGTAGTTATCGGATAACAGGGTATTTGGGTGTACGGGGGTTCGGACGTTTATATTCGGGTGTACAAGTAAAAGATCAACAACCAGTATTAATTAAAGAATATTTATTACCGAGTCGCAGTTTTAACCAAGATGAAACTTTCCAGCGAAAAGAAACTTTTAGAAGTATAGGAGGAGTTGATTTAGCCGATGGTCGAGTTCAAAATTTTCGCTTGATTCAAACTTGGGAAGCAATTGCCCCAGAAAAAGGAGAACGGTGTTATTCAATTACTAAAGATATACAACCATCTCAAACTTTGAGTCAGTATTTAAAAACACATGCTGCAATGACACCCGAACAAGTACGCGAGTTTTTAGATGAGGTAATACAAACTCTAGTATTTATGCATACTCAAAAACTAAGGTTTTCTTCGAGTAAAATTCAAAAAGGCTTGCCACACGGTAATATTAATTTAGATAGTGTATTAATTAAAGTAGAAAATAAACAAAGATTTGTTGCATATCTTTGTGACATTGCAATTTGGGAAAATCTGTTTATTCCCCCTAGTATTACCCAAAAAGCAACAAAAACATTTGCACAAGACTTAGAAGATTTGGGATTAATTGCATTTCATTTATGGGTTGGCAAAAATCAACTTCTTGATCCTAAAGACCATCTAGCGTGGCCAAATAATGATATTTATCTAAAAGAATATCTTGAACGTTTGCTTGGTTTTAAGACTCGCTTTGAAAGCGCTGAAATTGCACGTAAAGAACTATTAAAGCTTCCTAATCCATCGGAAAGTAATAATTTACAGCCATCAGTTCAACCTCAAAGGAAAAAGCGCGTTCAGAAAAAATATTGGCTTTTAGGACTATTAATTTTTTTACTACTTGGAGGCGCCTTGTGGTATTTCTTTTGGCAGCGTCGTCAAACTGAAATAGCAGAAAACAGAAATGTTGCTTGGCAAAGACTTATACGAAATTTTGCTCAGGTAAGTAACGTTAATTCAGGTAACTTTTCTTATGCAGGAGAAAGTGATAGCACTTGGAGTTTTATTTTAACGCAAGAATCAGATAATGAAAGTCGATTAGAACAGATATTAAAACAACCAAAGCCAGAGGTAGCAGCAACATTTACATACAACAAGCTTGTATCTCAAAATATTAATAATGCTAGCGCTCCGATACAGGGAATTCAACAAGCTCAACAAACTCAACAAGACTTTGCAATTACATCATTAGAAGACAAAATCACAATTGATTTAAATAAACAGCCAATAGCTTACGACGGTTTGTTAGTGTTTGTAGCATTCAGCAAAAATAACTTCAATCTTCCTCAAAAATTAAATGGAAGAATTTCACTGGAACAATTGCGTGGAATATATACAGGAAAAATAAAAAATTGGAAAGACATCGACTCAAGTATTGATTCGCTACCAATTGAGGCAAAAGTGCCAACTGAACCAGAAGCAATACAACAGTTCAAAAAGCTTGTTCTCAAAAACAACCAGCAAGATATTGCTTTATTTGATGAGATTGCAAAATTCCAAGCTCAGAGTACAGGCACCACCCACCGCCAGATGCGTACCGCCATTGATAAAGGAGAAACTACTGGTATAATAAGCTTTGGAATTCTAAGTAAAACTTGGAATCAGTGTGCGGGTTATCCCCTAGCAATAGTCGATAATGGAAGCCAAGCATTTCAACCCCTATTTCGTCAGGTGCAAAAACGTCCAATTAAGCCTTATGACGATTTGTGTGACAAAGCCAACTACTTTGATGTAGAAAACTTTCACACAAATGGAAAAGTAAATTATCCTTTGGGTTATCCGCTATATCTAGTGTATCCTAAAGACAATAGTCGTCAGTCAGCAGGTCTAATTTTTGCTGAGATGCTAAAAACTCGCCAAGGTCAGTGTTTACTAAATAAGGTAGGTCTTGTCCCATTACAACCTATGCCTAATGATATAAATTATGCCTGCAAATCGGTGCCCTAATCCTAGCTGTGAATATTTCAATCGTGCTTTGCCAAATAATGCCAAGGTATGCCCCTGGTGTTCAACACCTTTGGGTAATGTAATACCTTCAACACCAAGCAATCCACCGAACCCACCAGTTCAACCTCAAGCACCAGTACAACAGCAGCCTAACTACCAACCTCCTCCTGATTATCCAAATTATTCAACACAATATCAGCAACGTGAATATACACCACCACCTCCACCCACTTACAACCCAACACCTTCAAAACTCCCTGTTCTAAAACTCATTCATTCCACTGGCAGAGAATTTCACTTGGTAGGTGAAGGTGGTTCAATTGGGCGCCGTAGTCAAAGTATGCCAAACCCGCCAGAAATTGACCTCACTGGTATTCCTCAAGAAGGTATAGTTTCCCGGCGCCATGCGCGCGTTTTTTGGGATTGGTCACAAAATGCTTATATGATTGTCGATACAAGTACAAATGGTATTTATTTAAACGGCAACCTTCTTAATAATGGTGTTTCTTACCGTGTAATTAACGGTGACTCACTACAACTAGGTCAAGATGGTTTAGTTACCTTTACTGTATCAATCACGTAGCACAGCAACTTCATAGCACATCAACCTCATAGCACAGCAACCTCGTGGCACAGGCGAGACGCCTCTCTTACAAAGTTCCGATCGCCGGACGCCGGCGCTCGGACTTTGCGCTAACCTACAAGATTATTTTACTACCAACTTTTTCTTCTTGCGTTTCAGTAGCCGAGTCGCACCGAAACCAGCAACAGCTACTAAACCCAAACCCATTGAAGGTTCAGGAATAGACTTCCTTCCACCTTTAACGGCTTGTAATGCAGCATTTGCAATCAACCGATGTGCGGCAGACGATGGATGCACATCATCAAAGAACAGAAATTCATCAGGGTTGCTGCAAACATTTGTTGCTAGTGCATTATTACCAGTTAGACAAGCTTTAACAGCATCCGTAAAACCAAATTGACCAGGATTACTACGCGCGTCTTTAAAAAGTTGGTTAAAATCAACCGAATAAATATTTAAATCCGGTCTTTGGCGACGAATATCATCTAAAGCAAATGCTAGCTGCTCATTATGCAGTTTTACTACATCATTTAATGGCTTAGTTATACCGCTAGCTCTTCCTCTGGGTGTATCACCGATATCTGGTAAGTTAAAAACTAAGAAATTTTTAGCGTTCTTTTGAGCGAGTAGATTAATTGAACTTTTTAAATTATCAACAACTTGAGTCACATTCGGCGTAGTCCGATTTGTAAAAGCAGAAGTGTAATCATTGGCGCCACCCAAGATCGAATATATCGCATTTGAATCGACAGGTACATTTGGTTGTGAAGTAAATAAAGCAACTTGTCCTAATATCCCTGGCACACCAGGTACATTAGTGCTATCAAGACCTGTTTCAGAGGCGCCAAAAGCATAATTCACACCACCTTGGGTTCCGAGAAGTGGACTTAGAAGGGAAGGTGTAGGTTGTTTACCAATTTCCTGACCAAAAAAATCAACCCATATTTCCTTATTAGAAAAACGTCTCTCAGAATAAGCTGTTTGCCCTAAAGTTGTGGTGGGTACAGGTATTCTCCCTCCCGTCGCAGCAAACGTATTACCTGTATCAGAGAGACTATCACCAAAAACAAAAAACTGACTAAAATTTAAATCTGCTGCTGCTGCCCTTGATGCTGACACTACAGAGAAAATAACACATCCAGCAGTTATTAAGATTTTTCTCATGTTTGTATACTTATTTACTTTTACTATCATATGTTCATCAAATAGAACAAACATACGTAATTTTACCTAATTGCATCATTAATCATAAGCTATAACTTAAGATATCATCGTATCTACACTGAGAATCTTTAGATAGCAGCTTGATTTATAAGATTTGTGTGAAGGATTTGTTTGAAATTGTAATATGCGCTGCCATATATATGTAACTGTTATGGCATAAGTTCGACTTTTGGCTAGTTTTGATTATCGAGCTATACCCTTAGCCTAGATTTATTAAGGCAACTATCAGCAGTCGCAGTTATGGACTTAGAGAAAAGAAAAAATTTTTTTACACCACTTGGAGATGTTGGTGGTACGGCGGGATATGCTGAAATTTCTGCGGTATCTAATCCTAGTAAAGTTTCGGAAGAAGCAGAGCGGTATCTTCAAGATTCACTTTTATTAGATACACTTACTCAGCGAGTGTATGAACTATTACTTGAAGATATTCGTAATCAGAGAGAGAGAGTAAGCAATTACGGTCAAAAAAGGTGGTTCTAATGGCAGGGAATAGCAATGTTAATCATGAATTAAATTATGTTACAACTAATCGCTTTTATATCGAAATAGAGAGCGCGATTGCAGCATCTTTCACAGAATGTTCTGGACTCGGCGCCCAAATTCAAAAAAAGGTTGTCCATGAAGGAGGAGTTAACGACCAGCAAAGAGTATACTTAGGGCACGTAGAATTCAGCGATGTAACATTAAAACGAGGTGTTACTGACCATCC
This sequence comes from Calothrix sp. PCC 7103, assembly GCF_000331305.1. Taxonomy (GTDB): domain Bacteria; phylum Cyanobacteriota; class Cyanobacteriia; order Cyanobacteriales; family Nostocaceae; genus Dulcicalothrix. The sequence continues at coordinate 7,340,440 of NZ_KB217478.1, forward strand.
AGGTTTTTGGAACTGGATAAGCGAAGCCTTTAACGAAAGCAGTGCAATATCTCGACGTAATGTAAATATCTTGGTTTTTAATCAAGCTGGCGAAACAATGATGAGTTGGACACTCATTGGCGCCGTCCCTGTAGGTTGGAAGGCGCCTAGTTTACAAGCAGATGGCAATGCAGCAGCAATAGAAGAGCTAACTCTAGCATACGAAGGCTTACAGGTAGGAAAAGAAAAAGGTGGAGGTAATAAATCAACAAGAAGCCAGTCAGGATTCTTCGCTTCTAAATAAGTTAATAAGTACTTACCCAAGTAGAGTATATTTATTAAATAAAATACCAACCTTTTTACATTGTTTTGCAAAATGTAGAGATGCGATTAAATTGCATCTCTACGTGGATATAAATTTTAATAATTCATATAGTAGTGCGATATATGGAAAATATTCAACCATTGGAAAGCAAGGTAAATAGACTTGGGTTAGGAGAATCTTTATATCAACCTAATAAATTTTTTTTGGGGCAAGAAGATAATTTTATCCATCATAAGAATAAGTCAGCTAATCCTATTGGTAATCAAAAACCATTAATCACAGACTCCAAATTTATACTCCCTCAACATCGCAGCAATAATTTCGTCAATTCTGATGCCTTAGTAAATTGGAATGACGGGGAAAATCGCAATCAAGACACAAACACAAATATATTCCCAGAATCAAACATAAATTCTCCAAATAAGAATCAAACCATCAATAGAGAATCTAAATCTCAGACCAAAAACAAATCTAAATCAGTAGTACAAGCCAAAAAAGAATCTAAACCTTCAAAAACAAGCAAAAAAAGTAAACAAAAACCTGTAATTCCCAAATCTTTATTATCTGAAAATACAGAAACAACAGCACTAACTTCTGAGCAAACATTATCGTTGCAAACTGACTTTTCAGAGGATGTTAAAGACCTCTCCCCCAACCCCTCTCCTACTATGAGAGGGGAGCAAGCAGTGTCACATCAAGCTCTAGAAACTTTACCTTTACAACAAGTTGCAAACCCAACATTTACCCCAACAACATCCAATTTAGACACAAACGTACTAACTTCTGAGCAAAATGTACCGAATCAAGCTTCAGAAACCGTACCCTTACAACAAGCTGCAAATCCGACATTTAACCCAACAACATCAAATTTAGATACAACCGTACCTAATTTTGAGCAAAATGTACCGAATCAAGCTTCAGAAACTGTACCCTTACAACAAGCTGCAAATCCGACATTTAACCCAACAACATCCAATTTAGACACAAACGTACCTAATTCTGAGCAAAATGTACCGAATCAAGCTTCAGAAACTGTACCCTTACAACAAGCTGCAAACCCAACATTTAACCCAACAATATCCAATTTAAATACAACCGTACCTAATTCTGAGCAAAATGTACCAAATCAAGCTTCAGAAACTGTACCTTTACAAAAAGCTGCAAATCCGACATTTAACCCAACAACATCCAATTTAGATACAACCGTACCTAATTCTGAGCAAAATGTACCGAATCAAGCTTCAGAAACTGTACCCTTACAACAAGCTGCAAACCCAACATTTAACCCAACAATATCCAATTTAAATACAACCGTACCTAATTCTGAGCAAAATGTACCAAATCAAGCTTCAGAAACCGTACCCTTACAAAAAGCTGCAAATCCGACATTTAACCCAACAACATCCAATTTAGATACAACCGTACCTAATTCTGAGCAAAATGTACCAAATCAAGCTTCAGAAACTGTACCCTTACAACAAGCTGCAAACCCAACATTTAACCCAACAATATCCAATTTAAATACAAACGTACCTAATTCTGAGCAAAATGTACCAAATCAAGCTTCAGAAACTGTACCTTTACAAAAAGCTGCAAATCCTACACCTAACCAAACAACATCCAATTTAGATACAACAACAACCAATTCTGAGCAAACTGTACCAAATCAAGCTTCAGAAACTGTACCCTTACAACAAGCTGCAAACCCAACATTTAACCCAACAATATCCAATTTAAATACAACCGTACCTAATTCTGAGCAAAATGTACCAAATCAAGCTTCAGAAACTGTACCTTTACAAAAAGCTGCAAATCCGACATTTAACCCAACAATATCCAATTTAAATACAACCGTACCTAATTCTGAGCAAAATGTACCAAATCAAGCTTCAGAAACTGTACCCTTACAACAAGCTGCAAATCCGACACCTAACCAAACAACATCCAATTTAGATACAACAACAACCAATTCTGAGCAAAATGTACCAAATCAAGCTTCAGAAACCGTACCTTTACAACAAGTTGCAAATCCTACACCTAACCAAACAACATCCAATTTAGATACAACCGTACCCAATTCTGAGCAAACTGTACCAAATCAAGCTTCAGAAACCGTACCCTTACAACAAGCTGCAAATCCGACATTTAACCCAACAATATCAAATCTAGAAACAACAGCAACCAATTCTGAGCAAAATGTACCAAATCATGCTTCAGAAACCGTACCTTTACAAAAAGCTGCAAATCCGACATTTAACCCAACAATATCAAATCTAGAAACAACAGCAACCAATTCTGAGCAAAATGTACCAAATCATGCTTCAGAAACCGTACCTTTACAAAAAGCTGCAAATCCAACACCTAACCCAACAATATCAAATCTAGAAACAACAGCAACCAATTCTGAGCAAAATGTACCAAATCATGCTTCAGAAACCGTACCTTTACAAAAAGCTGCAAATCCAACACCTAACCCAAAAACATCCAATTTAGATACAAAAGTACCTAATTCTGAGCAAAATGTACCAAATCATGCTTCAGAAACTGTACCTCTACAAAAAGCTGCAAATCCAACACCTAACCCAAAAACATCCAATTTAGATACAAACGTACTCAGTTCTGAGCAACATCTACCTAATTCTGCTTCAGAAACTGTACCTCTACAGAAAGCTTCAAACTCAACACCTAATCCAACAACTTCAAATTTAGGCACAAATGTAACCAATTCTGAGCAAAATGTACATCAAGTTTCAGAAACTGTACCTTTACAACAAGCTTCAAATCCAAAACCTAACCCAACAACTTCAAATTTAGGCACAAATGTAACCAATTCTGAGCAACATGTACCAAATCAAGCTTCAGAAACTGTACCTTTACAACAAGCTTCAAACCCAAAACCTAACCCAACAACTTCAAATTTAGGCACAAATGTAACCAATTCCGAGCAACATGTACCAAATCAAGCTTCAGAAACTGTACCTTTACAACAAGCTACAAAACCAACACTTAACCCAACAATATCAAATCTAGAAACAACGGCGCCTGTTCCCGAGCAAACAGCAGCAAATCAAGCTTCAGAAACTGTACCTTTACAACAAGCTGCAAATCCTACACCTAACCCAACTACTTCAAATCCAGGTACAAAAGTACCTAATTCTGAGCAAACAGCAGCAAATCAAGCTTCAGAAACTGTGCCTTTACAACAAGCTGCAAAACCAACATTTAACCAAACAACAAATTTAGAATCAATCCAACCAACTTCTGAGCAAGCAATACAAACAAAGCAAGCTTTAAATCGTGACACTAGCCCAACACAGCCGAATATAGAGACAACGGCGCCTAATTTTGGGCAAACAGGATTACCACATACTCCCAAAGTCGAATCAGAAAAGCATTCAAAGCAGATAACGCCAAATATCGAAACAACGGCAAATCTTCCGATTCAAGCAAAATTTCCAGAAATATCCAAAGGGCAACCAACCCAAGATAGTAGTGCCACAATACAAAATATTGAAACAGCGGCGCCAGCACCAAGTCAATCGAAATCAACTCAAACTAATAAATTGGCGCCTCTACAACCTGCAAAAGCAGACTACCCTTCGAGAAAACCTTTAGCTGACGCTCATATAAACACACCTTTTCAGGTTCCCCAAGAAGATATTATACAAAGAAAAACTAATGACCAAAACAATTATTCATCCCCACCCTTAATCTATAAAAAATCAAATTCAAGTCATACATCCTCTAAAAATTCTCACAATATAGATACTCCGACACAATGGTCAAGTATTGAAAGTTTACTCAACGTAGATAATGAACAGCCAAATTTTATTAGCATGAATAGTGAAGTTGGAACCAGCTACAATAATCAAAGTATTGGCAATTATCCAATTCAACAAAAACCAGATTATTCACATCAAGCAATTGACGAGAACCAAAATAAAAATCGACCTAGCGATATTTCTAAAGATTTTAAACCAATTACTGAAACTATAAATAATTCTTTTTATGACTCATCGAACTCTAAATCAGCTAATTCCAAAAAAGATGATAAAATTGCAATTGAAGTACTTGCCCGTGAAATTTATATTCGATTACGACAAAAACTAGAAATAGAGAAAGAGCGTCAAGGTTCCTTTAGCGGACGCTTAACTTGGTAATAAAATTGTTATTATATTCTATCTATATTTTAGGAGAAATTAATATGTCAAGTCCATCAGTAATCACACCTCAAAAACTTAAACCCCAACTAGAAAAAGCTAAACTCCTACCTCATGACGGAGGAGTGGAACCTATTGAGTTAATGTTTAATCCTAGTGAAATTAGTTTTTCTAGATCTGTCAAATGGCAACAAGACCCAGGAAATAGAGGAACAAGTTTATTGCCGAAAGTTAACTTCTCAGGTGTTGAACCTTATCAATTTACATTGAAACAGCTAATATTTGATACTTATGAAACAAAAACGTCTGTAATGGAGAAGTATATCGATAAGATTAAAAAAGGAGTTGAGACTATTGATAGTAAACCTGATACACGTCCTCCAGTTTACAAATTTGTATGGCAAAAAGAATATTTTTTCTGTGTAATGACTAGTTTAACCTATACCCTAACTATGTTTCTTACTGATGGAACCCCAGTTAGAGCAATGGTGGATATTTCATTACAAGAAGTAGATAAAAATAATATACCTGGAGGAACGCAATCAGCAGCTAGCGCGCAGCAGCGTCAAAATAATCCTCAAAGTGCATCTCTTTTTCCAGGAGGAGGTGATCAAACAAATCCAGGAACTGCACAAGAAAATCCAGCTGCTGGACAACCAGGTCAAGGAACTGGAGAACCAAAGAAAGAACCTGGAAAACCAGGTTCTGGAACTGGAGAACCAAAGAAAGAACCTGGAAAACCAGGTTCTGGAACTGGAGAACCAAAGAAAGAACCTGTAAAACCATCTTCAGTTCCTGTAAAACCAAAAACCAAATAAAAAATAAAAAATAAAAAATAAGTGAATTTTAAGGTTAATTATGGCACAAGAAAGTCTTTATCTAGCTGAACCGATAGTCGAAATTGGCGGGCAAAAAGCAACTCCTGAATTAATGAAGGATTTCTTGCAAATTAGTATTGAGGAAAGCTTGCATTTACCTGCAATGTTTACATTGGTAGTTCACAATAGCTATTATCCAACTAATGATAAAGCTGAATACCAAACCTGGCGCCACGAAAAGTTGTTTGAAATCGGGAAAAAAGTCAGATTAGGGTTTATTTCTAGTACTACTCAAGACTTACATTTTAAGGAACCAAAAGAAGGCTACTTAATTGATGGTGAAATTACAGCAATTGAAGTTCATTTTAATAATCAATCTGAGGCACCAATAATTGTTCGTGGCTACGATACCTCACATCGATTACACAGAGGTCGCCAAAATCGCTCTTTTTTGAATAATACAGATAGTGATATTGTACGTAAAGTTGCCCAAGAGATGGGTATACAACTTGGAAGAATAGACGAGAGTGGTCAAGTTTATGAATATGTCTTTCAAGAAAATCAAACTAACATGGAGTTTTTGCGAGAAAGAGCTGCTCGTATTGGTTTTGAACTTTTTATCGAAGATGGCAAAATTAACTTTCGTAAACCAGATGCTCAAGAAGCTGTAAAACTTAAATGGCTAGATGAAATTAGCAGTTTTAGTACTCGCGTTACCAGTGCAGAACAAGTAAGTGCTGTTGAAGTGCGTAGCTGGGACTACACTCAGAAAAAATTAATTACCTCCACAGCTAAATCAGAAAAGGTCATAACTAATACTGGTAATCAAAAAGGGAGTAATAGTAGTAGTAAGTTTAATATTAGCACTCCCCCAAAAATGACTGTTGTAGATAAACCCGTTTTTAGTGCGAAAGAAGCAGAGGTAATGGCTCAAGCTTTGTGCGATGAATTGGGGGGAGAATTTGTTTATGCTGATGCAAAAGCAGAAGGTAATCCCAAAATTCGACCGGGTAGGTTTGTAACTCTACAGAATATGGGTGAAAAGTTTAGCGGAAAGTATTACATTACCGATACACGTCACTTTTATAGCCAGCGAGTCTATACTACAGAATTTAGTGTTAGAGGTTTGCGCGCGGGTAATTTATTCAGTTCAGTGTCTCATAAAACACACTTGCAACCAGGTGAAACTTTTTTGGTGGGAATTGTCACCAACAATCAAGACCCAAAAGGATTGGGTAGAGTTAAGGTTAAATTTCCTACGCTGACTGAGGAACATGAAAGTTACTGGGCTAGAGTGGTAGGGGTTGGTGCTGGTAATGCTCGCGGTTTTTACTGCTTACCCGAAATTAATGATGAAGTTTTAGTTGGTTTTGAACATGGCGATATTCATCGACCTTATATTATTGGAGGTGTCTGGAATGGTAAGGACGCTACACCTGGAAATGTTAATAATACGGTTCAAGGTGGCAAGGTACGTTTACGGACAATAAAAACTCGTACAGGTCATACCATTGAATTTGTAGAAGAAAGTAGAGGGTTTAGTAAAGCAGGTATTAAAATTGAAACTGCCTCTGGTCATACATTACATCTAAATGATACTGGCAGTGTGGAAGTGAAAACTAAAGGTGGTCACAAATTAAACCTCGACGATAAATTGAAAAGAGTAGAACTTAGAACCACACTTGGTCATTACGTTAAGATGATGGATTTCGGTCCACTTGGTCCAACTGTTTCTATTTGTTCTATGGGTAATTTAGTACTCCAAGCCAATCTGGCAATTTTTGCCAATAAACCATTATTGCCGATGCCGCCAGTTATACCACCTGGATTTCTTTAGACTTTTGGCGAATAGGCTTAAATCTTCTGTAGCGATACCTTTAAGCATATATATGAGTATGATACGAGGATATATAAGAGGGCGCCGAAATGTCAGACCCTGTTTATTATGGTACTGAGCGAGATTATCTAGGTAGAGGTTGGGCTTTTCCCCTGCAATTGAATGTGCAGGGTGGGATACAGTTTAGCAGTGACAGTGAGAAAGTCAGAGAGTCTATTTGGATTATTCTTCGTACCAGTCCAGGTGAAAGACTTTATCGACCAAATTTTGGGTGTCGCTTATCAGAATTGGCGTTTGCACCTTTGAACAGCGATACCTTACTGCAAATTCGTATTTATGTAACAGAAGCTTTGGAGGTTTGGGAACCGCGTATCACTCTTCATAATGTCCGTACTGAACCTGACCCAGTACGTGGCAGAGTAGACATTATTATTAAGTACAAACTCAAAGACTATCCTGACCTTTACAGCTTTGTTTATCCTTTTTATTTGGTTTCGTCAGCAGAATAGTTTTTGATAAGTTATGTATAAATCAACAATAATAAAACTGTGGAATTCGATTTTTTACCAAAATTACCTTCTTCCAATTTAGATGACCGCACTTTCGATGATTTGGTCGATGAGTGTATCATGCGTATTCCTCGCTACTGTCCGGAATGGACTGACCATAATCTCAGTGACCCTGGAATTACGCTAATTGAATTGTTTGCTTGGTTAACTGACCAAATGCTACTTAGGTTTAATCAAGTACCACGTAAAAATTATGTTGCTTTTTTAGAACTACTAGGAATTCGTCTTCAACCACCTGCTCCTGCGCGCACACATTTAACTTTTTATCTCAGTTCTGATTTGCCAGAAACTTACACAATTCCAGAAGGAATTGAGGTTTCAACGATACGAACTGAAACAACAGAAGCGATTACATTTAGTACAGATTCCCCTTTAATTATTGCAAAGCCCCGTTTACAACATTTGTTAACAGCATTAACAGTAGAAGAAAGACCTCAGTCTTTAAGAGACAGGGTAACTAGTACTTGGAATCGTCAATCTGAATCTTTTTGGGAAGGTAGTGAGCAATCAATATTTGAAGAAGAACCTGCACCCGGTAATTGTTTTTATATAGTTATTAATTCTGATGACCCTCTTGATGGTAATGTTTTAGAAATTTCTGTTGAAGGCGCCTCGGCAACACCTACTGGTATAAATCCGAAGCAACCACCACGTCGTTGGGAAGCTTGGGATGGGGAACAATGGCAACCTGTTTTATTAAAAGAATCGGACGATAAAACACGAGGCTTTAGTTTTTATGAAATTGCTCAACAGGCTAATAATCCAGAGCAAGGCACCGAAATACGATTACATCTACCACAAAATTGGCCTGTTACCAACTTTGTATCATATCGAGGTCGTTGGATTCGCTGTTTACTAACTCCATTAGATGCAAATAACTCTGGTTATAACCGTCCTCCACGAATTATTGGTGTAGGAGTAAGAGCGGTTGGTGGTACTATCCGCGCGAGTCAAAGTAATTTAATTGAAGATGAGCGGTTGGGTATTAGTAATGGGAAATCAGGGCAAATTTTTCAACTCCAACAACCACCAATTTTAGAGCGTCGATCTGAGGAGTACATTCTAGTTATTCCTCCAAATGGTTTACCTCAAAGATGGGAAGAAGTCAGAGATTTTGCGGACTCCAATTCTCAAAGTCTCCATTACATAATAGATTCGATAAGCGGTACAGTTCAGTTTGGTCCGTTAATTCGTGAACCTAGCCAACTTAAAAGCGAAACACAAGTTCGTGCGCGCGTTCAGCAACCAAGAGCAGAAGACACATTTGTACAAGTTCGCGATCTCGAAAGTAACAATTTAGAATATCAGTACGGTGCAGTTCCAGAACGCGGTTCAGAAATTCGCATGGTTCGTTATCGTACTGGAGGAGGTAGACGAGGTAACGTTCAAGCAAATTCACTGCAATTTTTAAAATCTGCTGTTCCGTATGTTGATAGTGTCATTAACCACCAAGGCGCCATTAATGGAGCAGATGCAGAGTCGCTTGAAGAAGCAGTTTTAAAGGCGCCGAGAATTTTACGTTCTCGTGACCGCGCAGTAACTGTTGAAGATTTTGAAGCGCTAACTCAAATTGCTGGGCAAGGAGCAATTGCTCGTGTTCGCTGTTTACCAGCAGAAATTAATCGACAAGCAGGTACAGTTAGTTTGTTGATTGTGCCCAATTACAACACAGATGCTATCGTCCAAGGGCAAGGTTTATCTCCTGATACATTTGAACTCAGTCCTGCGCTCAAAGAACAAGTTTTACGCTATTTAGACGAAAGGAGGCTATTAGGAGTTCAAGTACAGTTACAAAAACCAGAATACATGGGTGTTTCGGTTCAAACAGAAATAGGTTTAGAACCTGCTTATGATAACCAATTCGCACGTGATGAAATTCTGCGAGATATACGAATATCACTGTATAAATTTTTAAATCCTTTAACCGGCGGAATTGAAGGCAAAGGTTGGGAATTTGGGCGCCCACTTTACGAGTCAGATATTGTGGCATTGCTGCAACAATCGCGGGGTGTCCGTTATCTGGGTCCAGTTTTACTGTTTCCGATACGTAAACAATCTGATACATGGAGGCGCCAAGCATCACCCGAACGTGTAATAGACCCAGGAGTTCAAGGTTTAATTTGTTCTTGGGTTGATACAAATTTACGCTCTGGTCACATCGTTAATATTCTCAATCGTTAATCACTCCTAACTCCTAATTTTAAATATGGTTCAAAGTCGCTCAACTTCTGATGTCAAAATAGACTTAATTCCAATGTTAATTCCCGAAGCTTTACCGGGAGCAGCTTTGGCATTTACAGGGGCAGAAAGTCTTGAGGCGGCTACTGGACACACTTTATTATTACATCCAGGACAACCAAGTGAGATGATTGTGCAAGTAAAAAACTTGGCGGATTATCCACTAAATTTGAACTTTCGGGTTGAGGGTGACTTTCCTCAAGAGTGGTGTCAGGTTGGCACAGAAGGCAGTGAAATTCTACCTGGAGAACAGATGCAAGCTGTGCTTTATTTTCAAGTTCCTGTAACTTTTTTTGAAGACCAGCAAGCAATATTACCAGGAAAAAAGGATACATTAAATCTTAATTTTCGTTGTTCTGTTCATTTACATGTAAGCTCAGGTACAGAACAAGAAAAAATTGAAACAAGCGACGAATTTAGTGTATGTATACGTCCTTGGTCTTTATACATGGAATTTTTGCCACTTCTTTACCGAGAAGTGGACTTTATTGGTCGCTTCATGAATATATTTGAGCAAGCTTATCAACCAGCTGTTGACAGTTTCAATACGATGTGGGCAAATATTGACCCTTTAACGGCGCCAAATGCATTATTACCATTTTTAGCATATTGGGTTGGTTGGCAGTTAGAGTCAGGGTGGGAAATTCGACAACAACGTCGTTTGGTGAAGCGCGCGGTTGAGTTATACAGATGGCGAGGTACTCGCAAAGGTTTACGTCTTTATTTACATTTATATACGGGATTGCCTTTGGATGAAGATATCGCAAATGAAGGCGATAAACATATTAGTATTACTGAACCTTTCGGTAATGCTTTTATTCTTAATGATGCTGAACTTGGAAATGCTGTGTTAGGAGGTGGACAAGCTTATCATTTTGCTGTGCGTTTGCGCGCGAAGAGACCAAATAGCATACATGAAGGGCTAATCAGGAGGATTATCGAACAAGAAAAACCTGCTTATTGTACTTATGAATTATTTATTGAAAATTCCTAATTTCGTAAAGACGCGATTATATGGTGTCTCTACATTCATAACTCTTAACTGCTAATAAATTATGTCACATCCTTTTCCACCACCACCAATTCAACCTTTTGAACGTCTTCAAGCTTCGGATGGTTTATTAATAAATGCTGAACGTTGGCGTAAGGCACATAATTACCACCGCGTGCGGCAAAATACTCATTATCAATGTTTAAATCAACCGGGTATTGTTTGTGGTTTGGGTGTGCGAGATATTCCGGCGCCGAGTAAAGTTGAGGCTAAATATCGAGATGGACGTTGGGTGCAAATTCAACCGGGGATAGCCATAGATTTAGCTGGTAATTTAATTGTTGTGCCTGCACCTTATGATTTTCCGATTGATTTGGAAGTTGCAAATACTGAGCCGCTAATGGTCTATTTAACTGTTAGTTATATTGACCCTGAAGATTTACGCACGCGCGATTCTAGAGATACTGTTCGAGAAACTTATCGATTTGACCAAAGAAACTCAACGCTAGATATTTCGGAAATAGAAATTTGCCGTATTCTTTTAGAACCAGGAAAGAAAGAGATTACTCAACCGACTGATGCTTTTTTCCCTGGTTACAATAATATAAATTTGCGCTATCGGCGCCTAGCACAAGCACGACCTCATGCAATTGTCAAATTGGCACAGCTAAATCACAGTGATGCTGGATGTGACCGTAATTTCTTTAATTTAGGTTATTTGTTGCAATCAATTCAGCCTTTATATTCGTATTTACAAGGAACAGAAGAAGCTGGACAAGTCACTTTATCAGAAAAGAATATTCAAGAATACGACATACTTTATTTGACTGGGCAACAAGCATTATCCTTTAACGATATTGAGTTAGACAATTTAAGAAAATATCTAAGCACTGGGGGAGTCGTTTTAGTTGATGCTCCCACAGATGCAGTTCCTTTAATAGAAAGTACTCACTCTTTAGCAGAGCAATTAAAAAGCCCTTTGAAAACTTTAGCAGAACAGCGACGCGACCATCCCCTCAGAACACAACCATTTTTATTTGCGGCTTTGCCAATCATCAATCAAAGACCAATAGAAATATCTACTAATGGTAAAATTATTCTAGTTACTGGTGATTTAGCATCTGCTTGGGGATTAGATAAAGAGCTAGCTTTGCCTAGACTAATGATTCGCACTGCCCAAGAATTAGGTATTAATATTCTCAATTATGCTTGGAAACGGCGCCAGTTAATTGGGTTACAACAAGAAGATGACACTGGCAAATGGTAAAACTCATGGTCAAATATAATGCGTCCTGGTCAAACTCTTCGCAATCGCTATAGAATTATTAATTCCTTGGGAAGCGGTAGCTTTGGAACTACCTACTTAGCTGAAGATTTAGATTTACCCGACTATCCTCGATGCGTCGTAAAAAACCTTCAGCAAAACCAAGAGAATTTAAAAGTTGCTATTGCTTTTTTTAATAAAGAAGCAAAAGTTTTATATAACTTAGGTCGTGAGTGCAGTCAAATTCCACAATTGTTTGCCCACTTTGAAGAAGGGGGTGAGTTTTATTTAGTACAAGAATATATAGATGGACATGATTTGAGTCAAGAAATTTTTGCTGGAAATAAATTAAGTGAATTTCAGGTAACACAAATTTTAAAAGAAATTTTAGAAGTCTTGGCAATTATTCATAATAAAAATATTATTCATCGTGACATAAAAACGCAAAACGTAATGCGCCGTAATAGTGATGGCAAGATTATATTAATAGACTTTGGAGCAGTAAAAGAAATAAGTACAAGAACGAGCAATCCTCATGAACCAACAAAAGCTTCTATAGTAATTGGAACTTCTGGGTATATGCCCAGTGAACAATTAAATGGGTATCCCAAGTTAGCCAGTGATGTTTATGCAGTAGGGATGTTGGGTATTTATGCTTTAACTGGAATTAGACCCCAGGAACTACCAAAAGACCCAAATACTTTTGAAGTAATTTGGCGAAATCAGGCTTCTGTCAGCCCATTTTTGGCGAATGTATTAGATAAAATGGTGTGTTTTAACTTTCATGAGCGCTATCAAACAGCAGGTGAGGCATTGCAAGCACTGGCAGCACCATCACCAGATTTTACGTTACAACAACCACTACCAATTTCATCATCAGCAACACAACCAAATTCTTTTGCAGCAAAGCAGAGATTTTTTATTGGCGCCGGAGTTTTAGCCAGTATACTTTTTGGAATGGGATTCTTATTTATAAATATATTAAAACCAATAAAACCAAAATCAGAATCACTTCCAACATCAATACCAGCAATAGAACCAACCCCAACTCCTACTCCAACCCCAACCCCAACCCCAACTCCTACTCCAACCCCAACCCCAACTCCTACTCCTACTCCTACTCCAACCCCAACTCCTACTCCTACTCCTACTCCTACTCCAACCCCAACCCCAACTCCTACTCCTACTCCAACCCCAACCCCAACTCCTACTCCTACTTCAAAAAACAGCTTATCAACCCCTACACCACTTGTAACACCAACTCCTGTTAAAACAAAGAATGTGGCGCCAACTCCAGCTACTCCACGTGTAACACCAACTCCTGTTAAAACAAAGAATGTGGTGCCAACTCCAGCTACTCCACGTACAACACCAACTCCTATTAAAACAAAGAATGTGGCGCCTTTATAGCCTTGGGAATAAATTTTTGAATAAGATTGAGCTTTTTTCTGTTTGTTTGATTCTATAGAAGTTATAATTTCTATAGAAACTATGAGAAAAGCATGGCAGGAAAAACCATTTCAGCCTATACAGACTCTGAAACCGCGTCGCGTGTAGGAGCAATAGCCAAAGTAGAACAGAGAACCCAAGCCCAGATTGGGGGAATGGCTTTGAAATTGTTTGTTTTTTTACCAAAAGAGGCAAGAGAGGCACTATGGCAAATTGAAACAATGGGAAATCAACAAGATTGGGAATCCCTAATGAATGAGGTGACAAGGACTATATTAAATGTTCAATACAAATTAGCGTCTCAACAGGTGATAGAACAGATGGATGTTGAGAAACTAGGAGACTTGGGCAGTGAAGATGAGATTTTACAAGCAGCAGTAAATTTGACCCGTGAGCGGTAAAAAATTATATTTGTGCCTAGACCTCAATATTTGGTGTGCTGCTTTGTTATCCGAGAAAAAAGGAAGGTCGGGTACATCAAGTCAAAGACTTGTCGAGATAGTGAGAGAAGGCAAAAGTTCTTTAGGGGAAGTCAAATTAGTTATATCTTGGGGAATGCTTAATAGGTTGACAAAAGTGTTAGAAGAAGATTTAGGTGTATCTTATGAAGCAACGATGATGTATATTAATACAATTCGTGGGTATGCAAAGCTAGGAGTATCGCTTACTTTAGGCGGCACAGGTGTAATTCCAATTCAAGATATAGAGGACGCGCATGTTCTGGAGACAGCAATAGCAGGTCAAGCTAATATATTAGTCACAGCTAATTTTAAAGATTTTTTATGTAATGATACACAATTAGTAATTCCCCAACGTCACGCTATTCATATTGCACCAAATCATCGTTTTCACATTGTTCATCCTTATTTAAGGATGAATTGGCTTCATCAGGGTCAAATTCCAGAATTAGTTGAAAATTAAATTTGACATGCACACTGATAATAAAAAGACTTCTTTGGCAATTTTTCATCAATATATGTTCATAATCTTCTAACTACCTCAACAAAAAGGATATGCTGTTTTTAATGTTAAATCTTTACTACGGATAACTTTGACTTTGGTTTTTGATATCGGGAGCTATAGCACTCCTAAATCATTCGTAAAATTTTCAACATTGCTTTCTTTTTCTTCCTTTGTGTCCTTTGTGTCTTTGTGGTTCGTTATATCAACGTTATTTTTACAACTCATATAGGGATGCTATATAACACTTACCGAACAGGCGCCAAGATATCAGTGTATTTGTACTAAAATTATAGAGCGCCGGATTTTTTTCTATCCCTTGCAGTATTGCTAACTATTCAAACGGCGCCCACACTTAGAGAATTAGTAAGGATAGTGATTATAGACCAAAGTCGGGTAACGCTCTTGAGATGCTTTCTCTTATGCTTAATTTTAGTAACATCCAAATACAACAAGCTCTAACTAATAAGATAAATTTGTACTAATATAAAGCATATATAATGATGAGCGCAACGACTACCAGCAATCAGAGCGTTGATAATCATGCGTATATGACGGTAGCTTTAAGTCAGCTTCGGGAGATTTTGGTAAAGTACGCTGACCCAAGTTTACTAGGAGAGGATATTACACATGAAGAGAGTCCTGTAACGATTACATCCTCTGAACCTTCTGCGCTAGATAGACTCTGTACTATATTTGGTTTAAGTGATTTTGAACGCGATTTACTATTGTTATGTGCTGGTGTAGAACTTGATGCCAGTTTCCCGATACTTTGTGCTGCTGCTTGTGGTAATGCACAGCGCACTTATCCGACTTTCGGTTTGGCGATGACGATATTTGATGGGATGCACTGGGGCGCCTTTACTCCTGGTGGTGCGTTGCGTAGGTGGAAGTTAATCGAAGTGGGTTCTGGCAGTGAGTTGATGAGTAGCCCGTTACGAATTGATGAGCGGATACTGCATTATTTAATGGGTATACAGCATTTAGATGAGCGTTTGTTAGGGATAGTTGAACCTGTAGGCGCCACTTCAGATTTAGTACCCTCTCATACACAAGTGTCAGAAAAAATGACTGCTGCTTGGTGGCTAGAGATAAATGATTTTCTCAAACTGCCTATATTACAGTTATGTGGAAATGAGGTAGCTAGTAAACGCCCAATAGCAGCTTTGGCTTGTCATTATGTGGGGTTAGATTTATATGCAATTCCTGCTTATGCTTTGCCAACAACTCCTAATGACCTCAAGCAATTTAAATTACTTTGGGAGCGAGAAGTTGCATTAGCTAGTTGCGCGTTGTTAATTGACTGTGATGATTTGGAAGGCGCCGATGCAGCGAGGGAAGGAACAATTGCGTATTTATGCGAATGGATGCGTTCTCCGGTAATTATTACTACTACAGAACGAAAGCGCTCACGGTTAAGACCGTTATTAGTTTTTGATATTGAACGTCCTACAACGAAGGAACAATATACTATTTGGGAACAAGCGTTGGATGATACATCTGAATCTATTAATGTTGAAGTAGATAACTTGGTGTCTCAATTTAATCTTAGTGTTCCCGTCATTCAAGCTGCCTGTTCTCAAGCTAGTGTACAGTGGCGCCAGATAGAGGAGTTAGAAGCTACAGAAGATTTTAATCATCTTCTTTGGGATACTTGCCGCGCGCAAGCTCGTCCGAAGTTAGATGATTTAGCACAGCGAATTGATTGTGCAGCAAGTTGGTTCGATTTAGTATTACCAGAATCTCAGGTACAAGTTCTTAAAGATGTTGCAATGCAAGTCAAGCAACGAGCAAAAGTATACGAACGCTGGGGTTTTGGAGGCAAAAGCAAGCGAGGATTGGGGATAAGCGCTTTGTTTGCTGGTGTCAGTGGTACTGGTAAGACAATGGCAGCAGAAGTAGTTGCACGAGAATTGCGATTAGATTTATACCGAATTGATTTAAGTGCAGTAGTTAGTAAGTATATTGGGGAAACAGAGAAAAATCTTGGTAGGGTATTTGATGCCGCAGAGTTGGGGGGTGTAGTATTATTATTTGATGAAGCTGATGCTTTATTTGGTAAACGTAGTGAGGTAAAAGATTCTCATGACCGTCACGCCAATGTTGAAGTCAGCTATTTATTACAACGTATGGAAAGTTACCGTGGACTTTCGATATTAACAACTAACTTAAAAAGTTCATTAGACCAAGCATTCCTTCGTCGTATTCGCTTTATTACCCAGTTTCCTTTTCCTGATTCTATACAACGCGCAGAAATTTGGCGCCGGATTTTTCCCAAGTCTACACCCACAGAAGGTTTAGATTATCAAAAGCTGGGACAACTCAATGTCGCAGGAGGTAATATTCGTAGTATTGCGTTGAATGCAGCATTTTTAGCCGCAGATGCCAATGATTCGGTAACAATGTATTATATGTTGCAGGCAGCTAAGAGCGAATATATAAAGTTAGAACGAACGCTTACAGATACAGAGGTTAAAGGATGGGTTTAATCGGTTTAGTTTAGTCTGCTAAACTAATAAAATAAAGCATCGCTTGGGAAAAGGTAAATTATGGCTAAGGAAGAAGATTTGCTTTCTAGTTGGCGAGAATTAACACCTGAAAAACAGCAAAAAGTTTTAGAGTACGTAGAAACTCTAAAATCTGAATCAGCCTCAACAGTATCAGAACCAGAATATATTCCAAAAACACCCTTAGCCAAAAAACTGTGGGCCATACGTCAGGAGGCAATAGCTTCAGGAATGAAATTATTAAACTCTTCTGAAATTGAACAAGAGCTTGCAGAACGTAGGGGTGGATATCGTGAGTCTTAAAAAAACTTACTTAGATTCTGGTGTTCTTATTACTGCTTTTCAAGGAGTCCAGGCAAATAGTATTCAAGCAAACAATATCCTAAATGATGAAAACAGAGAGTTTGTTTCAAGCAAGTTTGTAAAACTAGAAATACTACCTAAAGCAATTTATAATCAACAACAAAAAGAAAAAGATTTTTATGAAACCTTCTTCAACTCAGTTACGCATTGGGCAACAGACTTAGAGCAAATTACAGAAGACGGTTATCAAATCGCTTATACTTATGGTTTAGCAGCAGTGGATGCACTTCATGTTGCCGCAGCCTTGTGGCTCAAAGCATCAGAACTAGTTACTACTGAAAAAATAACTAAACCTATACATAGAGTTACAGAAATTAAAATTATTTCAATTTAGATGGGGTATTGCACATTAAAATGGACTAATAAATACAGTTCTATTCAAAAATTGTTTAGTATCAATTTGTAATTAATACGTTGATATATAAGGCAAATAATATACATTAGTTAGAATCACAATAATTTCTTAGTCCTATTTTAGAGGACTTTTGCTATTAGCATATCTAACTTTTCGCGTTTTGTGGAAAACCTAACTCCTCGTTCTATCACATCCCGCCAACACCATAGAATGGTGTGGCTAATTAAACGAAGCCCACCTACGTGGGCTAGTTTCTTTAGCCCACGTAGGTGGGCTTTGTATCAGTAGCCCCAGGCTTCAAGCCTGTGGGCGATATGCGGGTAATATATTTTAAGTTTAAAACATTAGTAAATAAGTTCATATAAAAGACTAGACTTAAGTCTAATTTTTGAATAATTTACAACAAATAGATTGAGCTATACTTTGTTTTATATTATCAAAACGTTTTCCAGTAAAAGTAAAATTCGGCGCCTGGGAAAACAAGAAGGAAAAAATCAGACTTGCTATGGGTCGAGGTATAAGTTTGTTTCTAGGTTTTTACGTATATCATTATGAGTAGCGAACAACGTAAGTATAACAAAAATCAGCAGAAACAAACATCAGCTTTCTCAGATAAAAAAGGAGAAGGGATGTTTCAACCGCGACCTTTTCTAGTGCAGTTAAAAAAAAAGAAGGAAGAACAATCTGAGCAAGTTGATTTAGAGACATCCTTGATGCGTGCGGAACGTTACGGTCATAACCTCAGTAAAGTTAATTCAACAAGTATTCCCTCAACTCAAGTAGTACAGCCAAAATTGAAAGTGGGTAATTTGTCTGGGAGTACGTCTTCAAAAGAAGTTAATCAGCCAAAAATCCAGTCGTCCAATACTTTAAATACTGTCAATAATGTAAACACTGTAAAGAATGTAAAGAATAGTGAAGTTATCCAAACAGCACGAGTTAGAACCCCACGAGCTAGCACAGCACGAGCAAGAACTCCACGAGCAAAGACAACGGCGCCAACAATAACCCAAAGCGGACGGATAAGCAAACCACCTCAGCAATTAACAACTCCCCAAGCAACAGGTGGCGCCAAGAAACAACCTAAACCGAAAAAAGGAGCGGCTCAAAAGCAAATACCGAAAGCAAAATTAAAGAAATTACTAGAGCAACTGAAAAAAAATCCTCAACAACCCTATGCAAACCTGACAAACCCGGCAAATGTTGGTAATCAAGATTTTACCGCTGCACAAAAAAAACAGATATACGCAGCAAATATGAAAAAAAATGGTCAGTTAATTTGCGATTTAACAGGACAGCAGCTGACACGAGCCAAAAAAAGTATAAAAGGTGTTAAGCCATCTGCTTTTGAAGCTCAAATCGACCATATAAAACCCTTTAGTAAAGGTGGAACTAATAGCTTTGGCAATGCGATGGTTTTATCACGATATGCTAACCGTTTTAAATCGAATAAATAGATAATATGAATAAATATTACGGAAATAAGACTAATTATGATTTCTACAAGGCGCCTTGACTCAATGCCGGATATAAACACCCTGGAGAGACTTAGCCAGTCTTTAGCAATGTTAGACGCGATTATTATGCCAGAATGGGATTTACGGTATTATTCGTTTAACTCTAAATGGTCTAAGGGCGAAAAAATGGCATCAATGCAAAATGGTAGTGGGGATAGCTATTTTGCTCTGTTTACTAAAAAAGGTGCGATTTTAAAAGGCTTTGTAGCTGATTCTAGCATGGCTGAGGAAGCTCATCCTGAAATACTGGCAAATGTTCCAGATGTTTTTGCAGAAAATTTTCTCAACGAATCAGCTTTTTCAATGGAGTCTACATCTTTTTGTATTTGGCGCCTAACTTCTGATTCTAGTTGGCAGGTTGGTAATATTAATAGCAAGAGTAAATCTGATATAGACGGTTCCGAGAAACTGCTGAGTATTTTTGAAAACACCCCAACTACCTACAAAAACTGGGCAGAGCAATATTATGAACTTGAACTGCCAGAAACAGAGATTTTGGCAATATTTGAACACCAACCTTTAACTGATGAATTAGTTCAGGCAATTAATCCAGATAGTTCGTTAGAAGATTTAGAAGAGGATATTGAAGAAATTGGCTATCCTACGGAGTAGGAATTTTACTATATATTTTACTATATTTTAATATCTATACATATCTATACATCTATAGCATTCCGCGCATCATTTATAAAACCCGTGCATTGTAGAGACGCGACATGTCGCGTCTCTACATTTAGGCATTTTTTACAATTCATCTAGGACTGCTATATATCTCGTAAATAAACGGTCGATAAATTTCCACTTGTCTCTGTTGCGGGTTGAATAACCATCCTAAAAGGGCGCCATTCTCAATGGCTTTGACGGTAAGCGCTAGTTTCATACCAAAGAAGCCACCTCTGCTTCTTTTTATACTATGACTGCCGTGTAGCGGGTATAAGTCCTCTAGACTTGACAATTATGATATATATGTCATATAATTCATGAATGACATGGGAAATAATTTTTTACGATCAATTTGAAGTATGGTTTGACCAACAAGATCGGCTCTTCCGTACTTAACGTGCTAAATTTATTTAAAATAAGCTTGAATTCCTTGTTGGGCAACCATTTGGGACTTTATTTTTCTGCCTTTTAAGCTAGAATCATAAATTTAAGACTATAAATGCCTATAAGCCATGATATTAAAGCACATTTATCGATTTTAATCAAAATTTAGCACGCTATCTACGGAAGAACCTGAAGTTCTCTCACCTTGAAGCTTTGTTTGCCCATGACACACAAAACGATAATGACTAACCCTGAACATTCTTCAATCTAGTTGGCACACCCACACTTAAAATTTTAATATTGGCACCATAAAACTATACATGGGTAAAAGTAGGCATTGCCCACTCGAAAGATACGTAAATTTGTTCAATAATTAATACCAATTTAATATGAAGTTGCATAGAAGTCCCTCCCCCCAACCCCCTCCCACCGAGGGGAGGGGGAGAAAGATTAAGTTTTAACTCCCCTCTCCCAAGGAAAGGGAGAGGGGTTAGGGGTGAGGGTTTAAATATATGCGGCTTCACATTAAAACGGTATAAGCTGGATTCCTATAATTGTTAACAAATCTGTTTCACAAATTGTTCTAACAATAAACCTTTTTTGTCAATTAGTTTTTCCAGCCACTCCAAAAAGCTCGAACAGTACCATTCATATTCTCCGTAATTAATAACACGGTAAATACCCCAAGTCCGTTTTCCTGTGGCATCAAAGGCATAATCTAAACCTAGCTCTTCATTATTCGAGTTTGAGTCTTTTGCTACTTGAACAACGGTAGTACAAAACATCAAATAGCCTTGTTCATCAATATCAGAATCTCCAAACCTATCCTTGACAAGATGAAAGCCGATTTCTTCTAAAAAACCAAAGATATCTATGACTAATTCACATAAAGGAAAATCGACCCTTGCACCTGAGTAGTATTCAAGAAAATCTTTCGTCTGTTTTTTCGGCAAGACTTTTTGCAAAACTGAAAGAGCCTTCACCTAACAGAAGAGTCTTATCTTCAACTTTAATTTTACCTGGCGCCGTCACAAACCCACACACCTAAATTTGTATCCATACTTAATGTAAATTAAATTAATACATCCATCAATAAAGCATATTCCATTGACATCTATTAATTTACAAAACTTTATTAAGTATTTATGCTTAAATTAGTACATAGCATATATCTTGCACCTTGATTTTTGCATGTAATATTAATTGCCAAATCTATAACTACGCTCCTACCCGCCTAGGGTTAAAACCCGTAGGCTAATAGCGAAAGTCCATTGAAATGGACTGAATCTAAATGTGATATTAATAACATATTATTTTGATATTAAGAATTAATACGTATAAGTGCAAGATATCAGGAGGCTCCTAACTTGCACATTAAAAAATCCATATACAATCAGGGTTTGAAAAGATGTGCTAGTTTCATATTTTACTGGTGCGCTTAGGCGCCAGTCGGAGGCTGACCGAACAGCACATTCACGTATTAATTCTGAATGCAAAATAAACATGTTTTTAATATTACTTACATCCGCAGTCCATTTAAATGGACTTTTGCTATTAGCCTATGGGTTTTAACCCTAGGCGGGTGTAAGCGTAGTGATAGATTGGGCAATAAATATTACATTACAAAATATAGTTATCGCTGTTTTAGTTTTCAAACGGTCTATAAAAGGTGGGCTTAGATGTTTTCCAGCAAAAGTGAAATTCGGCGCCAGTCTAAGCAGAAATTATTTTATAGAACCTATAACAATCGATTTTTACCAAACTTGTAGAGACCAGATTAATACGGTCTCTACATAATATATTTAATCAGAACACAAAGCGGAATTTACGCTTTTTTGTTATTCTGAAACTTCTTCGGATGGTGGAATTTCATTTAGTCGAAGCTGAAATTCTTCTACAGAACTTATAACGGCTGATTGCCTAATAAGTTTTTTTAACACATTTATATCTTCTATTGCCTCAAGATGCTCGCTAACTTCTGGTGATACAGTTCCAAATCGCGATTCTAATACGGCAACAATTGACTCACGATTTGCTTTAACCATTCCATCTAATTCGATATCTGTAATATAAGGCACTTGTCCTTCCTCCTGAATACGCTTAAATTCTTGTTTAAAGGTGATTGCCAATGGTTTTGGTAGTACCATCATCCATTGGATTAAGCGGAATAATTCCAGCACTTCATTTTTAGTATAGCCCCGTTCATAAAGTCCGCGCACTAAAGTTAACTTAGATTGAAACCTTTGGTTTGGCTTTCCAATAGTATTTAAAGTACTCAAATGTGCCATTATTACCACTGCAAATGGGTTTAATGAACGCTCTAATTCGCTCCAGAGCGCTTGAAAATCTAATAACTTCACCATTAGATACTTTGTGCCGCTAATAAATCCCCAACGTGAATAAGCAAATCTTGTCGGGCGCCAATTTTCATTGTCATCACCAAGTACCACTAGACTAATGACTTCTCTGCCATAGTTATCAGATATTCTATTGTTGCTAACGTGTATTCGTTTGGGGAAATCTTTTTGATATTGAGTTTGGATTTCGATGTGAATCAATACAAAAACTTCTTCTCCGGTATGGAGCCAAACTTTTACTAGCTTGTCTGCAACCTTATTTCCAATTTCAGCATCTCTAGTTATTTCTCTTAAATCTGTGTCCAATGACTCATAACCTTTTTGCCAATCTATATCTTTATGAATGTTTGGAAAACATAGCTGCATAAATGACTCAAAATATACATCTAATGCTTCTTTCCAAGGACTATCGTAGTCTGACAATACTCTTCTTGCCATGCAGAAATTCACCCATTAAAAATTAATAACAATATTATTTTATCAAATAAAAATGCGTTTTAAAAATATTATTTTATAATCAATCAACAAATTTATAAAGCATGATTAAAAAATAAATAAATGTGTTAAATGCCTTTTTCAGATGACTTATATATTTAATTAATCCCCCAACTCTTTACTCCCTTCCTACTGGAAAATGACCAACTATATATGATTCATTACTACAATAAAATACAAATATACACATCGCTATAATCTATATATAAAGATTCGATATTGGGTGTGTCAATATCAAAAACTACAAAAACTGAGCAGAGCAGTATTATGAACTTGAGCTTCCAGAAACAGAGATTTTGGCAATATTTGAACATCAACCTTTAACTGATGAATTAGTTCAGGCAATTAATCCAGATAGTTCTTTAGAAGATTTAGAAGAAGATATTGTTTAAAAATTTTATTTTATTAGAATAAAGCAAATTTATAAAGCATGAATAAATGTGTTATACGCCTTTTTAAGATGACATAATATATTTAATTAATCCCTGCAACCCTTTACTCTCTTACTGCTGGAAAATGACCAACTATGTATGATTGATTACTACAATGGAATACAACCATACACATAGAAATAATCTATTCATAAAAATTCGATATTGGGTATGTCAATATCAAATACTAGACTAAAGTCTAATCTTTTACTAGATTTCACCAAATAGATTTAGTTATGATCTTGAAATAAGATATACTATATTAATTTTTGATACTAAAATGCAAATCTATTTTTGAACCAACTGCGTAATTCCATCAAAATGTTTTATATAAATCTAGAAGATGCTGATTTTATACTTGTGGAATTAAGCGTAAGTAATTAATTTTACCTAAAGTTAGGGTATTTGTATGGAAAGGCGTCTGCGTGTGTATGCAAAACAACCCAAGCCAAAAACACAGGATTTCTCGACCGTTCCTGTCCAGGGAATGTTTAATTCGCGTCCATTTGTAGTGCAGCAAGCAGCAGAGAAAGCACAACAAGCCGACTCTATTAAAACATCTTGGGCGCAAGCCAATAAATATGGGCATAGTCCTACACAAATACAAGCACCTGATTCAAATATAAGGGTAGTACAGCCAAAGGTGGAGGCTAAGGCGCCGTTGAAGAGCATACACTCAAACCAAAACCAAATCAGCGCAATGTCAGATATGACACAACCTATTCAATGTAATATTGATACAAATGGGGGAACATGGACAACTGATAATTATGAACCCGTTCCAGATGGTGTGGAAATTACTTTGGATTTTGAGCCTAATGACTCGGTTAATGCGAAGAAAATAGGCTTGATTCAAAAAGTGTTGAAGGTAGAGAGGGGAACAAACTATGACAGAACGACACGAGATAAGATTAATAATAAAGAATTTACGACTGATCAGGAAAAACGCAAAGACCAAAGGTCTGATGGAGAAAGTCATATTGACCGCGACATAAAACGTAACAATCCAATTTATGGCGCTCCAGATTTAGAACCGGGAGAGGAATTGTCTGCGACTCCTAAAAGAAAGCTAGATATGAGTTCTAAAGCGCAGGACAAAGGAACTGCCCAAAATTATCAGCTTGGCTGGCGATATAAAACAATGGGAGTATTTCCAAACAAACGTAGCGCTAAACTATACGATAAACCAAATCTCCCTGGAGCAACCGCTGCAGTTATAAAAGATGCCAGCAAGAACTCACAAATGATTTTTGAAACTACAGCCGTTTGTATTGACGGAAAACAAAAAGGAACGTATTACGGATCTGTAGAATGGGGCTTTAATATTAACGATAAATCGGACGCAAAGAAAATACCATTAAGAAAATTAACTGATGGTACGCCTACAGAAGAAATGATTGGTGTTATGGAAAACTGGAATCGCGGAGAATTTGCAGAAGGTCAACAGAACCCACAAATACCCATACCAAATAGAAATCAATCATAATTATATTTTCACAGATGCACTGAATTGCTATGACAGACCGGGATGAGATAATTTTCCTAACAGATAATACCACCAAAGTATATAAAAGAAATGCAAGGTAACTAAAGACAAATAGCCTACGTACAATCAACGGCACCAAGCTTGGTAAAATTCAGAATAGGAATGTTAGTAGGCGCTTTTACGGTATCGGTTGGTTGTTAGTAGGCGCCTGTCCCGCGTTAGTAGGCGCCTGTCCCGCTCCTAATCCTGCTCTTTCAGCTGAGGCGTCTATTAACTGTGCTCTATGCTCGGTTTTATTTTCTCGCACCTCTGATGTCTGATCCGATTTTATATTGTGTTCAAAACCCTTCACTACCATTTGTATACCTCGTTCTTGTAGCGCCCTCTGTAACTGTAAAGCTGGAGATGGTCCGTTGTTCTCTCCTCGTTTCGCACTTTGGCATGCACGTAAATGTATCTCGCCTGCTTCGCCTTGTTGCAACCCTAATTGAACCAGTAAGTTGGCAAGCTTCTCGGGTGTATATCCTCCTATTAGTCCTGACTCAGTCCCGTGAGCTACTATATGCAAAGTCTCGCCGTTTAGGTTGCTTAAATACAACCTTTGGTACCATTCCGGTTTGTAACTTCTTCTTGGTCCGTGTTGGGATGACCCGAACCATCTTCTACGTATTTTTTTTGGTAAATTATCACTACTTACACCATAGTCACCAAATTTATCTGGTATTCTAAGTGGTGGATTGTCTCTATGATGTTGACTGTTTGTAGCAGCACGGTTATTTATACCAGCTACTATATTTGTTGGGTTTCTATCAAAGTCTTCATCCTGTTGCCTAGTCACATTCGCATAAGCATTTCCTATATATTCGTCATGGTTAGGATTTTCTTTGCCATCAATTCTTTCCTTAGCAATATCCTCAAGCGTAATATCTTTTGCTGGTCCTCCTATCACTAATGTCTTTTGTTGAATTGGCAATTCTTGCGTTTTGGTTTGTTGATTTTGATGTGTATGTTGGAGGTGATGACCATAATGCTCTGCCTGCATTAGCGATTTTTGTAAGTTAGGTTGCTGTGAGTTTTCTTGTTGTTTCTGCTGTACTAGCAATGACCGTGACTCAAACATTCCTTGAACTGGAGTGTGAGATAGAGTTGGTGAAAGCGTTTGGGTATGTTTTGTTTGAGTGTAAAGTTGATTTTGCATATGTTTATCTTTCTCAAATTCCAGATTTTTTAAAGGGAATCTAGACTAACTTTGCATTTTTTGTAAAATTAATTGTTCTCCACCTTCTTGAGCTATCATTTCTGGGTCTATATTGAGCTTGGCTTGAACGTGTTCTTTTACCTGTCTATCACCGTTGGTTACTTCGTCGCGAACTAGTTCTGCGGCGTTTTTTAATTTTACCTGCTGTTTACTATCTTCTGCTTTACTATCAGATTTAGCTGTCTTTTGTTCAGGAACTTGTTTAACCGCGCGTTGAGTTGCTGCAAATTCTTTGTGTTCTCCAATTATATTCATTGCTTCTCTTTTTTTTATATATTGACCGCGCGTTCCATATCTGGGAGTTGGAGTGTTTTTTTTATCATCGTAAGTTGGAGGAGGTGGCATTAATTTTTGTGGACTTGCTAAATTATTCGGAATTTGATTATTTAATATACTTGTCCCTTCTGGGATGTGATTTTGTAATTTTACTGTTGCTTGATGTAAATTATTTGTTGCCTGTGATTTTAAACGCTCTTCTGATTTGTGTTTTTTTTCTTTTTCTTCTTTTTCTACTTTTTCTTTTCTGTTTTCAGCTAAGTGTTTTTGTTGACGGTTTTTATCAGAATTAGTAGACAAAGCAATACTTAAACCCTGCTCTAGTACTTGGTTATTATTTAATTTACTTGTATCTAAGATTATGCCTGATGCTAGTTCCTCGTCTTCTTCTGCGGACATTTGTATTGGCGCCACATTAGAAAGACCTGCACACTGAATTGTATCAAGGTGATGACCGTAACGTTCTGTCTGACTGAAAGATGTTTTTAAGTCTGGTTGCTGTGATAGAGTTTTTAGTTGCATGGTAAATGGGCGCCGTTGAAGCATTCCGGAATCTAAGCTATTTAAGGAATGAGGCGTTTTTTGCTTCTTTTTTTCCTCACGCTGGTACATTCGGCTACGCATATATATGTTCTCACTTAAGTTAAAAAAGAATAACCTACTTTTACAATAGAACCATTATTGGGTGTGTCAATATCAAAGACTAGACTTTAGTCTAATCTTTTACTAGATTTCACTAAATAGATTCAGTTATGATCTTGAAATAAAATATATTATTGAAATATAAATATATTATAAAATATATTTTATTTATTTTTGATACTAAAACACAAGTCTATCTACTATGAGCAATCAAAAAGCCCTGGCTCGAAAGTCTACATTAACCAATACAGAAACCCAAGATAATCAATTTAAAGGTCTTGGGTTTGCCGTACAAAAAAAATCAGATATCGAAACCCATAAATCCGACTTAAATACCCAACTAAAGCAAGCAAAAAGCTTTGGTCACAGTATTACCAAATTGGCAGGTCAAGAGGGTTGTGGTGCATCGCCACAAACCAGAGGATTAAGTATACAAGCTAAATCAATTAATATATCTCCTAATTTGAATACAGTGATTCAAAAGGGTTCATCCGGCACAGTTGCAAGCCAACATAATTCCCAAGAAGATTCTCAGACAAGTGAAATAGCGCAGATTGAACCCAATTATGATTTAATTCACATGTTAAAACAAAATAACTGGAATTGGTTTAACTTAAAGGAAAAATTCGCCTATAAAAAAGAGAATGAAACAAACGATGAATACAATCGTAACTTGAACATCATGACAAAATTAGTGGAGCAGCGTGGTAAATTAGTAAAAAGAATATCGGAGGATACTATCGAAAAAATAAAACAAGACCATAAAAATCAAAAAGATGAAAACCTTGATATTGAAGCACTACAACCTGGTAGCCAGACTCCTACATCAGATATAGATATTACTTTTCAGATATCTGGGCATCCAGAATATGAATATGAACTTGTGAAAAAATTTAACGAAATATTTATGGAAGAATATAAAGTAACGCCAGGTGTAATGTTAGATACAAATGCTTATACAAGCGGCTTTATGCCTACAGATGATTTGGATAAAAAGTTTTTGTATAAAGATAAATTTGAACGCCAGTCCGCCGACGAAAGACTCTTGATTAACGAAGCAAAAGTCCAAAAACATCGAATACAGTTAGCATTATCATTTTTACCAATTCGGCAACACTTTGGTAATGGTAACGACCCACAAAAAACATGGGATGATTTTAAGGAAAAGACATCAGATGAACTAGAGCGCTACTTGGAAGACGCTGCTTCGAAAAATAAAACTAATGCCGTAGATATTAGGCTACACTTAGTTTCCCCTGCATTGAGTGACGTAGACGCAATCTTTAAAGAAACGGATGAATTATACAGCGACACTCAAAAGGAAATTAAAACGAAAAAAGAAGGACAGGATCTAGATAGTCAAGTTAAAAGTGATATAGAAAACGACTCAAAATCTAAAGATTTACATTTAGATACGCAAGCTAAAGATGCACTGTATGTTGACTCTCTACAAAAAGTTTCTGACATATTAAAAAAATTAAAAGCTAATGCAAAAAGCCTCAATGAACCTAACTCTGAAAAGCGCGAGCAGGTATTAAAAGAACGTGCCAAGCTCATCATAGAATTTGAAAAAGAACAAGGAAAAGCTCTAATATACGCTAATGAAGCTTACTTTAGCGGTGGAGCAGCATATCATGTAGTCAAAGGAATGCAAGGAGGTACGGATGTTAATCTTGGTCGTCAACAAAAAATGCAATCATTATTAATGAATATTGGATATAAATTGCAGCACTTTAAGCACAAAAACGACAACAATGGAAGAGGAAGAGCGCTCATAGATACTTCTAAATATGGTCAACGTGTATCCGATTTGGCCTTAGCTCAAAATGCAAAAAGTGAAGAAGCTGAGAACAATTTATTAAGTAATATATCAGAAGAATCTAAACAAATTCTTAATAACGAAATTACGCTTGTTACGAGCTATAAAAAAGGTGAAATGCATAAAACGCCTACAGCAAAAGAAGATGCAGCAGTGAAAGATTTTCCAGACATGACAATGAATAAAGTTGAAACAGCATTTTTGGAAATCGCACGCAAAACATTAGGCCCCTACTATTGGGATAAATTCAAGACTAAAGGCAGATTATGGGAAATTTAGTAGGTAGGCGTAAAAAAAAACGGTTCTTGTCAAGTTTTGGTGAAAGCTTTGGAAACGTTCTTGGCAGAGGGCAGTAGGCAGAGGGCAGAAGGAAGGAGTAAGGGTGAAGACATTTAATAACATTAAAATTTGGAGCTTTATTTTTGTCTCGGTGACTAAATTTTATAGTCAATAAGATAAAACTAAAGCTCCAACAAGCTTTTAGAGGTTGGATTACATCACGCTAAAAATTCAGTTTTTTGAGACTATTTCTTTACTCCAGCAGTTAGTTTGTTTAAGGTTGCAACCAATATACTTTGCATTTCTTCCACCTCGTTCATGATGGTCGTAAAACGATTTTTGTTGTCAAGTATATCTACCTCTTGAGCAATTATAAATTGGGTATCTAATTCTCGTAGTGAGCCTAAAGCAATATATAAGAATTTTATATATTCTTGCCTTGATTGCCGACCATAACCTTCAGCAATATTAGACGCTACTGATACTGCTGAACGCCGTATTTGACTTGTCAAACCATATAATTCATGTTTTGGAAATGCTTGAGTAAACTTATAGCAATGGATAGCTAGTTGTACTGCCCTTTTCCATACAAATTGGTTTCGGTAACTCATAGTTAAGTTGGAAAGCAGAAGATTTGAAGATTTGAAGTAGAACTAATTATATGTTTTTTATACTTAGGTTTGTCTTCACTAAGTTAGATTAATTAATGATTGTTATTATTTGGTTATTAATATTTACAAAAATATATTTGTACCTAGCAAATCGAGTCAACTTAAATTTAGATTTGTAACAAAAATCGTCTAGTTAGCAAGTCTAGTTTTGCACGACCATACATTTGTCTTTTCAGCATTTTAAGTCGATTAATTTGTCCTTCGACAGGTCCATTACTCCAAGGCGTTGTCAAAGCAGCTTTGACCGCGTTGTAATCTTCAAGCAAGCTTTTGGCAAAGCGATGGAAAGGTGATAAAATGCTGTTGTAAGCAACAGTCAGCCAAGTATCTAATTCTTCTTGTTGTCGTTGACGGATAAGAGATATAAAATTTTCTGCTAACTCAATTCCTTCTCTTAAGCTTGGGCTTTGTGCTTTTAAAGACACGACTAATTCTTCTCGCTCAGACTCTGAAACACCAGAATCAGAGCTACCTAAAATTAGCCATGTTACGCTATAAGGAGTGAGAGGTTTTCTTGATGGTTTAACAATTTTTGGTAGGCGTACAGTTGACAATCTCTGCCGTTTTTTTAAACCTTGGCATTCGCGTAAACGTGCGGTGTAACGAGTTAAAGTAGCATAGCTACCAACATATCCTTGTTGTTTAATTTCTTCAAATATTATTTTAGTTTCACGACAGCCTTCATTCCATCGTTTTATGATGTAATCTTGATAAGGCTTTACTAAACCTCGACCTTTATCACTACGCCCCCGGCGCTCTACAAAAGTCGGATTACGGAGATTACGGAAAACTGTTGTGCGACTAATACCAAGCCTTTGAGCAATAACTCCCGCATTCATTCCTTGACTATGTAGCTCCCAAGTTTTTTGATGATTTTCTTTTCTTTTGGCACGACGTTGTTCTGCTTTTTGTTTTTGTTTAACTGGTGGTGGTGCTTCGGTTGGAGAAGTGACAACAACGATGTTTTCTTCATCCCTAATTACAGAAGCTTGATTTTGTAATTGTTCGACTTCTTTCAAGTCTTTACTATATATCCCAAACACTTCATAAAGCGTTTGAGCTAAATTTTGTAGTAAGTGAAAGCGGTCTGCAACTTGAATTGCATCGGGTGCGCCTTCTTTAATTCCTTTTTCATAAGCTTTCGCTCTGTCTCGTGAAACAATCTGAATACCAGGATTTTCTTTTAACCATGAGCTTAAGGTTTCAGATGAACGGTCTTTTAATAATGTAACAGGTTGATTATTTTCTAAATTAACAACGATAGTACCGTAAGTTTTGCATTTACGAAAACAAAAATCATCTACCCCTATAATTTTTAGAGAATCAGGTGATGGTAAAGGTATTCTACGAACTAAATTTAATAGCGTATTACGACTTGTGTTTAAGCCTAATTTTTGTGATAATCTGAATCCTGCTGCACCACCTGATGCTAAACCTATCGCAGTTAATCGAGACGCTAATCTCATAGTTCGACGTGCCCACGGAGCCACAATATCTGTTAATCTTTCAGTAAATATTCGTCTTTTACATTCCGTATTGATGCAAAAAAATTTCCTCACACGCAGTTGAAGTAAAGTACCATAGTTCGCCCATGATAAATCAGCTATTTTACGCTCATAGTGGCTATGAATTTTATGTGTTGCCTCATTGCAGACTGGACATTTAACTGCTGTTTGTACTGAAGAAACAAGCACGATTACCTCCCTTCGCTCCTCGTCAATATTACAACTTTCAAGCAGGAGAAGATTTTTATCTGGTAATAAGCTTTTTAGTACTTCCATATTATAATGAAATCTAATATACTAGTATAAATATTTATTATTTTTATTTTAAAACTAAAAAATTATACAGTCAAATGTCTTCACCCTTACTCCTTCCTTCTGCCCTCTGCCTACTGCCCTCTGCCAAGAACGTTTCCAAAGCTTTCACCAAAACTTGACAAGAACCAAAAAAACAACTAGATCAAGAACTGTAAATAGCTTAAACGCTTGTATTTAAAGCATTTGCGGCACTTTACATAAGTTTACATGGCTCGGTTTAATTATGCCTACCTACTTATAGGACTCCTATTTGATTTGGGTGCGGCTCTTTTAGAAAGACAAAGGATGAGTCAGACAACCATTGGGAGTGATGGTGGAGTCGTTGAACAACGAGCTTGTTGCACTCGTTTCATTAAAGGAACACTTCTGTACAATGGTACCGGCTCTGTTGTTTGATGTGATGACCGTAACGTTCTGTCTGACTGAAAGATGCTTTTAAGTCTGGTTGCTGTGATAGAGTTTTTAGTTGCATGGTAAACGGGCGCCGTTGAAGCATTCCGGAATCTAAGCTATTTATAGAATGAGGCGTTTTTTGCTTCTTTTTTTCCTCACGCTGGTACATTCGGCTACGCATATATATGTTCTCACTTAAGTAAAAAAAGAATACCCTACTTTTACAATAGAACCATTATTGGGTGTGTCAACATCAAAGACTAGACTAAAGTCTAATCTTTTACCAAGTTTTACTAAATCAATTAAGCTATAATTTAATGTAAATATATATTTTATCAATATTTTATGCAAATAAACATATGCAAGTAAACATATGCAAGTAAACAAAATGTTTATTGTGTAAAATATTTTAGTCTTTTCAAAGAAGGCTCTCATATGTTAAGTCAATATAAGACTATTCAGAGAAAAATTAATCAAGAAATATCTAATTTAGAAACCCAGAACATTTTTCAGGGAAATTCCCCATTGATGCAATCTGAGGTACAAAAAAAATTAGACCTAAATCAATCATTGAAGCAGGCTGATAAGTATGGGCATAAACTTAGTAAACAACACCTTCCTAATAGTGCGAATACAACAGTAGTACAGTCAAAGAAGGAGCTTAACAAGCCAATCCAATGCAATAGTCCAACCTCCGAACGATTTCCACCCACTCAACAAGAAAGGACTCCAGACCCTCTAGACTCTCTTCTAGACGGTATAATCGCAAACAGTCCTATACCAAGATCCGAACTATTTCCACCCGCTCCAAGCAGCATACCATCAGCGACTACAGAACCCCCCACACGAGGAGCTTCACTCGCTGCAAACCGCAACCGCAAACCATTAGCGACAACAACAACCCCCGAACAAGTTCCACCCCCACGAGTATCTTTACACAATCCAAACGCAATACCATTAGCAACTACACCAACCCCCGAACAAGGACGAAAAGTCAATAAACTACGACGTATTACGTCAAAACAATTTCCACAAAGCAGACAGTCTCTTGAACTAGAGAATGTTGTAGCTAATATTGAACTGCTTCCATTTTTAGAAAAACTTGAGGCAGAAAAAGAGCAAGAACTGGAAGCACTAAGGGGAGAGAAACAGCCCGAACCTTATAAGGGTGAAGAAGGTGTCGGGAAAGACACGCGCTTAATGGTTGAAGACCCTAGGTTCAGAACTGGTTATGGATATGAACGTGGATACGGGTATCAACCTGGATATAAATTAGAACGTGAGTCAGATAAAAAAGACTTACCCCAAAGATTGGGACCTAAAGGTAAAAAAGCTGTTGGAGGTTATAAAAAACAACAACAAGAAGAACTCAAAGCTGATACAGGCTACTACACGGCTCATGCTATAACTAATCTGCTGCCATTTGTTGGCACTGGTAAGCATGCAACTAGTACATATCACGAAGGAAAGCGACAAAAAGTTAGTGAGATGGTCGCTAATAATTGTGCTGATGAACTTACACAAAGTATAGCTACGGGTCTTGCAAAAGATCACAATAAACAAAAATTAGTACATGGAGTTCAGGCTGCTGCAGGCGGTGCTCTGACAATTGCCGGACCAAGCGCAATACCCGGCACAGTATTAAAACATGGCATTAGCGCAGTAGGCCCCAGTGCAGCCGCCGTTAGTGCAGTAGGTCCGAGTGTAACTGGGGCAGGGAAAGTTCCTGGATTATTTGCCGACGACCGTAAAACACGTTTAGCAAGTGTCCTGCCGCAACAGAATGGCGAAGATGATAGCGCGCATAAGAAAAAAGTAGACGACGCAAATAGCGCACTTGTGAGCTTGGGCCGACATGACCCTGATTTTGCACGGGCAATGCTTACACATTTAAGTCAGCCAGAACTGACGCAACCACAACAAGTAATCTCCGCATTAGGTGGCAATAAAGGAAAGCAAGACACAAGTAGTGGTGTCGTTGAAGAGCATACAATCAAACTAAGCGATGTTCGCCGATTTGAAGCATCCGAAGAAGCTAGGCTGCGTCAGCGTGGTAGAATGAAGAAAGCAGTAGATGGTAGTGAATTAGACAGTCTAACAACTCTTAGAGAAAGCGAAAAGAAAAAATGGTATGAACATCAGTAAAACACAAACAAAGTGCGGTTATGTTATGAGGGTTTTTCTACAACTTTATGCAAATTGGCGCCGAAAGCTAAACTTTTTGTAAAATCAAAATTGGCTTATCCTATTGGTGAAAATAAAAAATTAGACTTTAGTCTAGTTATTGAGAGGATTTTCAATAAATCTGTTGAGCTATAATTTTGAGTATTGTAATTATTATAGCTATAGTTTTCGATAGTTTGTAACGAAGAATAAATAATTTATTGTTCAATATTATACGCGGAACAAACAATGAGTACTCAACAACTTCTTCAGAAAAAGTCTACCTATACAAACACTGCTACCCTCAATAATCAGTTTGAAGGTCGCGGGTTTGCTGTGCAACACAAGTCAATCGAAGAGGAAAAAGATTTAAAAAGTCAATTAAAGCAGGCGAAACGCTTTGGTCACAGTATTAGCCAAATGAAGTCTGAGTCTGCTCCATCTTCTCAACAAAGCCAAAGTAGTCAAACATCTTCTGCTTCTCGCAGTTCCATGCCAGCACCTGTTCGGTCAAAGATGGAAAACTCTTTTGGAACGAGTTTTAGTGATGTTAACATCCATGCTGACAGCCCTCAAGCTACCTCAATCGGCGCCTTAGCTTTTACTCAAGGCAATAATGTTCACTTTGCCCCAGGACAATATAATCCACAAAGTTCTTCTGGACAAGCTCTGTTAGGACATGAATTAACTCACGTGGTACAACAAAGGTCTGGAAGAGTTTCTGTACCTAGCCAAAGTAAAGGCGCCCCTATTAATGCTGACCCAAGTTTAGAATCTGAAGCTGACCAAATAGGCGCCAAAGCTGCTCAAGGTCAACAGGTACAAGTTCCTGGCTCAACTAGTAATTTTAAGACTATTCCGCCAGTTGGAAGCATTCCGCCAGTTCAAAATAGTACTCAACCCGTTCAATGCTTCTTGCCTATGTTAATGGGTGGGTTAAATGCTTTAGGAGCAGTAGGAGGAATGATGGGTGGCGGTGGTGGTCAACAACAAGGCGGAGGTGGTGGCGGCGGTATGATGCAAGGTATTGGTGGAGCGCTTGGCGGCATGTTTGGTCCGCTTGGCGGAATGGCTGGCGGTATGTTGGGTGGTCTTGCTGATAGCTTTTTAGGTGGTTAACAAGGGTTTTTGATGTGGGATGGCAGGGTGGTTTAATACAGCCTGATAAAAATTCAAATGGGGTTAAACTCCTCATCCTCTCATCCACCATTACCCCGCCAACACCCTAGAAGGGTGTGGCTAATAGAACAAAGCCCACCTACGTGGGCTAGTGTTTTTAGCCCACGTAGGTGGGCTTCGTATCAATAGCCCCAGGCTTCTAGCCTGTGGGCGTTATAGGGCATATCGATGCATTATTAATGACACAGACCAGTAAGCTATTTGATTGTTATTTTGGGTGAGTCATATTCGCCGCTTTGGTTTTTGTTTAGTTGACTTTCTGCTCCATCTACTTTTACCCGCACTAAGTATTCTCCTGGTTTGATGTTTTTAAAGGGTATTGTAATTGTATCGGTGTCTTCTGTTGGTACTGGCGCCATGCTGGAGTATGTTGCTGGGTCGGTTTTTGAGATTTGATTTAGTTGTACTGATATTCTTTGGCTTTTGTTTACCTTTGGAATCAATTTAATACTGATTTCGGCTGAATATGATTGCCCATCCTGTAGAGACGTTACATGTAACGTCTCTACAACGTTTATTTTGGGATGTAATACGAATGGCGCCACATTTGATTCGATGACATGTTCTTTATTTTTTATTGTTTCATGTACGATTTGTACGCTTTGTACACCCGCGCGTATTTCTGGGGGTATTTGTAAACTTACTTGGGTGTCTTGAACGTCGAAGGGTGTAAATAATTTATTATCTATATTACCTAGCCTGACTTTGGTGATGTCACCACGCAGTTGCTTACCCCGAATTAATAGTGTACTGCCGACTGTGATGTTACCTCCTGTTTGTGAAGTCGGCGCCGTTATTTGTTCGATGGTTGGTTCTGATGGTAGTGATATTGTATCTTTGAGTTTATCTGTATTCTCGCTATCTATCAGAACCATTGACGCTTGGTAAGTCGCCGAAGGTCGATAATTTGTTTGCAGGGCCGACCAAATTCTGGTAGTTTCTTCCATGTTCAGGAATGCTGGACTTACTTTTATTTGTCCAAGCCTATTCGCTATTTCAGATACTGATAAACCTGATATTGCCTGTGAAAATACGCTGGCTGTGCTGGTTTCGGCAGCATTTTTTAAGGCGTTTTCAATCGTCTCAGATGCAAGAACTGGTAGTTTATGTAACAGTTGCATTGCGAAACCAAGCAAAATCTCCGCTTGGAAATCTTTGGCGCCGTAAGCTGTTAATACATAATGGAGGTCAAGCGCTAGAGGTGGGTTTGTGGTGCGGGTGTTAATTACGCTGTGACGACTGCGATATTCCTGAGATACCCAGTCTACGTTACGATTTTGGGTGACGTGATATAGAAACAGATTAATTTGCGCGCGTTCGTCACTGCCAACTTGAATTTTATCCGGTGGTAATGCGGTTACAAGAACATCACCTACACTTGCTGCTATGGCGTCGCTGACTAAACCATTTTCTAACAAGTTTTTTATTACTGCTGTAACTGTGGCTATTGAAAGCGCATTACTCATCCTGCTTCCTCGTGGCAATCCCATAAAATATGATACATGAGATTTATTGTGAGTTTTTGCGGTGTGTTAAAAACCTCTCTCCTACGAGGATACAGAAGAGCGAATCAGGAGTGGCGTTTACTGGCGCCTATTAATAATGGGGTTTGACTCATCAATAACGCCAATAACGCCCATAAGGGACTTCCAAAAATTTAATTCTCCATCTTGTGGGGTGGAGAGAAGTTCGAGCGGAGGTTCCCTCCGATCGAAACTTCGGGGCATCCTTGCCCGCCTCCTTTGAATGATACTGCTGGCGATTCAGGGGTAACACCCCACATTTGAACGAGAAATCAAGCATTTCAGCAATAAGTGGCGCCTCAACTGGTAGCTCAAAAACCCTATTAAATCGTAAGGGTGAGGGGTCTAACCTACCATTCGCCAGCAGTATCCTTTGAATGAACGGGCGGGACGCCCCGAAGTTTGCTCAACGGGGGGAACCCCCGCACGCAACTTCTCTCCATTCCACAAGAAAATATTGGAGATTTTTTTATTTGGAAGTCCCTAACGCACATAACACCCATAACGCCAATAACGCCCATAACGCCAATAACGCCCACAGGCTTTTAGCCTGGGGCTATCGATACGAAGCCCACGAAGGTGGGCTTTGTTCAATTAGCCACACCCTTCTAGGGTGTCGGCGGGTTAGGTTTTCACGCGACGTTTATTATATAATTATATTTATTTGGTTCCTGCGCTGCTTTTGGTTTAGACAAAGGTAGAATTGTTAAATATATATTTAATATATTAGGATAATTGCTAAATATGTTATTGGTGTAATTATTAATTATAGTTCTCTCAATTAAACTTTATTATAAAATAGGATGGGTTTCTGATAATGAACACCCCACCATCTAATAATTCTTGGATAGGTCGCTTGATTGGTGATAACCAACGTTATCGTTTAGAGAAACGTTTGGGTGGAGGTGGTATGGGAGAAGTTTTCCTTGCCACAGATACGCGTGTTGGTAAAGATGTTGCGCTCAAACTGCTTAAAGATAAGTTGGTGGCATCCGGTGAGATGAGAAAACGCTTTGAGCGAGAAATTTCGATTTGTGCTGCTTTACAAAGCGAGCATATCATTGAAATTAGTGATTGTGGAGTTAGTACTGAGGGTTTTCCTTTTTATGTAATGGAGTATTTGCGGGGGCAAACGCTACGACAATTGTTACAGCGTGAAAAGCAATTACCACCTGAGCGTGTAGTAAAAATTATGACGCAGGTGTGTACGGGGTTGCAGCTTGCCCATCGAGGGGTTATTATGCAGCGCGATGGAACTAATACTGAGCGCATCAAGGTTATTCATCGCGATTTGAAACCAGATAATATTTTTTTAGTTCCTACAGAGTTTGGTGAGTGGGTAAAAATTTTAGATTTTGGTATTGCCAAGATATATAGTGATTCTTCTGAACACACAAATCTTACTAAAACATTTATTGGTACATTTCGCTATTCGTCACCCGAACAAATTCAAAATGTTCAGACTATAGATGTTAGTGCTGATATTTATAGTTTGGGAATTATCCTTTATGAAATGCTGAGTGCGGCAGACCCTTTTGGTTTGAGTATTAAAGGTGAACAAATTAGTGAACCTTCATGGTTATTAGCTCATAGTTATGAACCACCTAGACCATTACGGGAGCAACGTGGGTGTGAGCATTTACCTTTAGAGTTAGAAGCTGTAGTAATTAAATGTCTTCAAAAAAAACCAAGTAATCGTTTTGCTTCAGTTAAAGAACTTTCTCAAGCGTTGGAAGCTGCGATTAAACCCGCATCTAATAATGCTGGTACTTTAAAGTCCACAACAATTTTTCAGCCAAGACCACAGCAATATAACGCAGCTTCTCATGACGAAACTGTTCCTAGACCACTTCAAGTTTCTAACGACGAGACAATAGATAAACCCTTACAAATACCACAAAATAAACCTCAACAAGGTTCTAATAGCGAAACTATTAATAAACCTTTACACGTACCCCAAAATAAACCTCAACAAGGTTCTAATAACGAAACCATCAATAAACCTTTACAACCACCACCAACTCAATTATTCCAAGCACCTCAATCATCAGCGTCAAATCAGAGAATAACAGAGGCGCCTGAAGGTACAATAGTTCAACGACCTCCAAATCCTTCACCAATGGCGCCACAAATTCCCGCAGAAGGTACAGTTATACAACCGCGTGTTCCTAATAGCGATAATAAACTCACACCACCAGATAAAACATTATTTCAACCACGACCAGCGACAAATTCAGGTAATCAAAATATTATCGAAGATACGATAATGCAACAGCATCGTGCTGGGAATCATCAAATACCTAATCAAACACCCGATAATACAATATATCAACCAAAACCTGCTAGCAATCAAGCACCACAACAGGTGCCAGATGGTACAATTTATCAGCCTAGAAAAGATAAATCAACATCTCGTAATTCTGGTAATATTTTAAAAATTGTTGGCATTACCCTAGCTGTTGCATTGATATCAGGTATTATCTCTTACTTTGTTGCTAGCCAGTTAGGTAGAAATGATAATAGAAAGGCGCCGACATCTGTATATCCAACGTCTAAATTTTTAACTTAATGATTTATGAGAGGGGGCAGGCAAGATGCTATTGGCGCCTACGTACCAAAACTTTTGACATGAAGCATTAATGGTTCGTGTCAAAAGTTTTGGTGTGTTCTTTCTTCTTATTTTTTCCTTAGCGCACTTTGCGTTCTTTGCGGTTCGTTTTTTCTACACCCCAAAATTAATGACATAAACCGTTAATGGTTCGTTTTCTTAAACATGAAGGCTATAATGGCTTTCACGCACCCTACTTGATTCCTAATAACTCGACGTCAAAAATCAAAGTTGCATTTGGAGGAATAGTTCCATCAGGAGTACCTGCGGCGCCATAACCCAAGTTACCTGGAATAATCAATTTACGACGCTCGCCAACTTTCATTGTGCTTAAGCCTTCGTCCCAACCTTTAATTACTTGCCCAGTGCCAATTGGAAACTCAAAAGGTTCTCCTCTATCACGCGAACTATCAAACTTGGTGCCGTTTTCTAAAGTACCAGTGTAATGAACGGTGACAGTTTGACCTGTTTTTGGCGTGGCGCCCGTACCTGGTTTGAGTACTTCATACTTCAAGCCAGAAGGAGTGGTGACAACTTTTCCGGCGCCTGTTGATTTAGCTGGGGTTGCTGTAGTTGTAGGTGTTGCAGTAGCTGTTGCTGTTGCTGTAACAGTGGGTGTGGGTGTTGCGGTTACGTTGGTAGCTGTTGGTGCTTCGGTGGGAGTACTCGTTGCTTGATTATCCTGTGCTTGCGTACAGGCAACCATTAAACAGCAAACAGTTATTAACCCCACACGCGATAAAATTAATTTCAACATCAATTCCTATTTATCATCTATATATACACACGCGGTAATTCTACTCGCCCTTTAATAATTATTCAAATACCTGTATCTAATTTTACTTGCATCTACGTTATGACTAAAATCAGTACTGTGGCAATAGTGGGTGGGACTCACGGTAACGAGTTAACGGGGGTCTACTTAGTCAAAAAGTTTGCTAATAATCAAGATTTAATAACTCGACCTAGTTTTTCATCTCAGGTTGTATTTGGAAATCCTAAAGCTATTGAACAATGTAGACGGTATATCGACAAGGATTTAAATCGCTGTTTTAGTCGTGCTGATTTGCAAAATGCTAACCTTTCTAGTTATGAAGATACGCGCGCGAAAGAAATTCAAAAAATTTTATTATCTCCGCAAGGTAAAGCTTGTGATGTAATTATTGATTTACATACTACAACATCCAACATGGGATTAAGCATTTTATTAAGTGGTGAGCATCCTTTTTTACTGGGTTTATCTAGTTATTTAAGTTTGATTAGTGACGATGTAAAGGTTTGCTGTTCTCCTAAATCTCAGAATGCTGTATATCTTGATTCTCTGAGCAAATTGGGTTTTGCTATTGAAGTTGGCGCCGTTGCTCAAGGTGTATTAAACGCAGAACTATTTCAGAAAACAGAGAAACTAATACTTGCTGCTTTAGATTATTTTGAAGCATACAATCAAGGTAAACTCCCTGAAATACCAAGTTTCATTACTATTTATAATTATATAGGCGCCATCGATTATCCGAGAAACGCACAGGGTGAAATTGAAGCAATGATTCATCCTTTACGTCAGTTTCAAGATTATCAACCTTTAAATCCAGGAGACCCGATATTTTTAACCTTTGATGGTCAAGAAATTTTTTATGATGGAATATCGACAGTTTACCCAATTTTTATTAACGAAGCAGCTTATTATGAAAAGAGTATTGCTATGTGCTTAACAGAAAAAAAGACTGTCAACCTCTAATATTAAACAATTAACAAACCCTTTTGCTGCAATTTTTGCTCGATAGATTTTATTTCGTTAATGGTATTTGCTGCGATAATACCATATATATCGGTATAGTCACTTCCCTGATTTATTTCTTGCGCTGATAAAATTATAAAGTCGCTGTTTTCAAGTTCTGATTGCAACGTTTTAAAAGTTGATTCTAATGTCCCTGGAATGCGGTAGTCACTAGAATATTTAGCAACTCCTTTTCCGAGTTTTAGTAAATTATGACGCTGTAAGCATAGGGGAGTGGAACCATTAACCCGAAAATTTGCATCGATGACATAAAGTTCTCCATCTTGGTCTTCGAGAACGTCAAATCCTATGGCGCCAAAATATCCTTTATTATGAGCATATTCACCTATTGCTGCAATCATGGTAAAGAATTTACTCATATCGGTTTGACGATAGTTGATTATTCCCCCCAAATAATTTCCTTCTTCTGTAACTAATTGACTTGTAGTACCAATTAATGTTATATTACCAGTCTTGCTGATATAAAACTGTACACAATAATTTTGTAAGACATTGTTTACAAATTCTGAGACAACGATTGTAGAAACCGATTTAGTCGCAAGGTATTTTTTCAGTTCTGAATGGCAGTAGTTTAAATCGCTTTCAGTTTTTATTATATAAGTCCCTTCTCCAGAAAGTCCATGAGAGACTTTTATTAAATATGGATATTGTTGTGGTAATTTAATATCTTCTATATTTACTTCATTCAGATTATAGCTTGCGTATTTTGGACACTGTACTCCTAAGCTAGATAAAGTCGCTTTACTAAGTAAATGATAATGAACATCGGGTGCAACGGCATGTTTTTCTGCTTTTAAAGCATCAAAGGGAAATAATGTAATAAATTTATCGAAGCGGGCATTTTGATTAAGGTAATCGAGATAAAGTGATTGTGGTATTACATGAATGTTATTATAGCTAAAGCCAAAATGCTGGCGCCAATAGTCAAATAGTAAATTTGGTGGTGGACTTACGGTGATGCCTGAAATTGTATCACCTAATATGGCAAGATTTTTCCAAGCTTCTTTTTCAAAAAGCTTATCGTAAGAAATTTTATTATAGTCATCGCTACCATCTTGAATTGAATATTTACTTTTATTTGGGTAAGCAGCCCAACCCGCAGTGGTGGGATAGTTTAGAATAAATGCATAAGATGCGTCTTTGGTATCTTGTGCGTATAATTCTGAAAAAGAGTTGCCTTGAAAGTAGTTGAAGTCGTTCGATGCATTCATTTTGATGGCTGCTTATATTGTTTTCATTTAGTTGTGATACATATGATAAGAATCTATAAGTATAGTTCTAATTATTTATCCTAACTTCTATCGGGAGTTAATAATTTACTTAATTGATCTATTTCTGTAGTTAGTTATTTGTAGCATGAATGCTACCCTACCCTACCCTTCGGGATATCTTCGATAACGGGAAAACTGCGTTTACGTGCCTCAGCATGACATCCGTTACATCCGTTATATCCGTTGCAAGAATTATTCCCAGTTACCTACTAAAACGAACGGCGCCCAATAGTAAGGATGTTTGAATGTGGGGTCTTCTGCTGAAAGTAGGGACATTTGAGCTAGACGCAAAGCTTCTCCTCTTGGTTTTTGGTTATTGACGAGTTGTTGGTAAAATTCAATCATTAAGTTGGAAGTCGCATTATCGTCAACGCTCCATAGACTTCCGATTGTACTACGGGCGCCTGATTGAACGGCTATTCCTGCAAGTCCTAATGCTGCTCTGTCGTCACCTACTGCTGTTTGACATGCGCTGAGAACTAATAAATCTATTGCTTGCTGTTTGGTTTCTCTTGCTTTGAGAAGGGAGTCTAATTGTTTGACGCTTAATGGTTGTGTCCAGGCTAAAATAAATGTATCTTCGGCTCTAGAACTAAATTTTCCGTGAGTCGCTAGGTGAATTATCGGCGCCTGAGATGAGGTTACTGCCTGTTCAAATTTTTCTGTGGTAAAGTTATTATTGAATAAGTTTTTAGTCGAAAGTTTTTTGGTTATTGTTTCTAACTCTCTTCTGACAGCGGGTAATCCTGGAAAAGTTTGAGTTAAAGTTTTGTTTGGTTCATTAATTCCAGCAAAGATTCCTTCTAATCTGCCTCGTGCGATATTTCTTGGTGGTAATATTTCTAATCCTGGTGTTAAGACAATATCATATTTTTTCTGAACTAAATATTCGTTTTTTTGTGCATCGTGAAGCGCTGCCATTGGAATACCTTGTAATCTACCATCTAATACAAATACAAGGTTGCTGATACGACTGTTTTGTAAGTCTGTTTCTATTGGTCGAATTAACCAATTATACATTTCTTGTGCAAGTGGCAAAAATTCGTATGTGCTTCTAATCGTCAACTGTTGACGCAATGTACTGACTTTATTTTCAAATTCGTTTTGAGATATATTTATTGTGTGCAGTTTTAGTGACTGTTCTTGTGGCTGGTTAGGAAACCATGTAATTACTGCTAAACGGTCGCTTAATATGAACGGATATACTACAGATGTTGCCTGGTTTTTGTCAATATTTTTTATATCAACGGGTTGAGCATCAACACAAGCGCTACGGAAAAAGTTATTTAATTCTGCTACTTGTAATGCCTCAATAGTTTTCCTAGCTTTTTCTAAAGTCTTATAACCAGGTTGTTCTTGAGATATCAATAATAATCTCACATATTGTCTGTAAATTGGCTCGATTTCTTCACGATACGAAAATTGTACATCCCGATTGAGTGCCGCTAAATCACTACGCAAATATTTTAAAATATTAACAGCTTGCTCGTAAGCTATAATCGCCTGTTCTTGATTTTTTCCAGGATTATTATCCGCACTTTTAATTCTACCTAATTGCCATAACCAACGTGAGCTTATATCTTTTGCTTGAATACTTTCTGATAGTTTCAAAGCTTGCTTGCTCAAGTTTTCTGCTTCTGTCCATTGCTGAGTTTGTTCGTACAAATGACCCAAAGTACCTACAGCATAAGCTTCC
Organism: Calothrix sp. PCC 7103; assembly: GCF_000331305.1. Lineage (GTDB taxonomy): Bacteria > Cyanobacteriota > Cyanobacteriia > Cyanobacteriales > Nostocaceae > Dulcicalothrix. Next base: position 7,384,981 of record NZ_KB217478.1, read on the forward strand.
GCACGTAAATCATTCAAACTTTGAGCTTGCTTAATACCTGTAACTATAACTTTGGCTGCTGTACAAATAGGATGTCCGTTCGTACATGCATCTTGAGGTGATACTGCTGTTGAGTTGGTTTGGAGTGCCAACTTGATTAAACTTTGAGCAAAATTAATTCGAGCATAAACGCTGCTGTGACTTGGTGGTAAACTATCTATTTGAGCTTGAAGTTGTTGTGATAAAGTTTGGGCGCCTCGGAGTTGGTCTGGTTGTGATGATGAGACTAACAAGCGTAATATATTAAGTTGTGCTTGGACTTGAGTTGTTGCTATAGATGAGGTTGCAGCTGCTTGCTGGTAAAGCTGTAATGCTTGTTGAGTTGTATCTTCTCCTAACGTTTTTTTCTGCGCTTGAACTGTATTACCTTTACTCAATAGTATTTCTGCTAATATCTCCTTTGATGGCGCCAGTTTACTTGCATCATCTAATACTTGTAAAGATAAATTTAAATCACCAACAACTCGCAGTGCGTTGCCAAGACTGAGTAAACCAGTAGCTTTTAATACTGGGTCTTGCTGTTTTGTTAAATCTGACTTAACATTTTCAAGAGTATCTTTTGCACGTCGAAACAGTCCTAAAGCTTGTAGTGCTTGCGTTTGGTTAATTTGGGCGCCTATTTTTCCAGAAATATCTTGAATTTGACTATATATATTAACAGCTTCTTGCCAACTTGAAAGTGCATTTTCGGATTGTCCTTGGGCTAACTGCAATTTGCCCAATGTATTATAAGCTTGCGCGCGTACAGATAAATATTCTTTGCTGCCACTTTTGCTCTGTAATAATTTGATACTATCGTTAATGATTCCAGCTTCAGATAATTGTCCTAACTCTTGGTAACTTAATGAGAGATAGTTCCAACTTAACGCTTGATTTAGTTTATCTCCATTATTGCCAAATGCTGTTGCAGCTTGTTGAAATGACTTTACTGCTTCTGAATACTTTTGTGCTTGGTATAAGTTTAAACCTTGGTCGAATAATGATTTGGCATTTGTAGATGCTTGAACGCTTACTTGTTGAGGCACGATAGAAGCTGGCGCCGGAGTGGTGATAAATATTTGAGATAATGCAGCTAGAGCAAAAATTTTATACATATATTTAACTGATAAATTAATTAAAAAGGTTGATTATAAATAATGGAAAAATACAATCCATTTTCTTGCCAAGAGTTTTTCTCGCCAGAAACCCGACCTAGCGGAACACCCCAGTCAAAACGCGCGGTTAACCTATTATTTTGTTGCCACAATAACCCAAGTCCAACAGATGCTAAAGTATCTGGGTTAAGCGCACCTCTTCCAGCATTAGATGTATTCCAAGCTGTACCAAAATCAATAAATGGGGTAACTTGTAGTAATCCTTGAATTTCTGGAACTTGTAATACAGGGTAACGAAATTCTGCCGAAGCCAAAAAGCCATTATCTGCTAAAGTTCTATCTTGACGATATCCTCTAACTGTTGCTTGTCCTCCTAAACCTATTTGTTCACTTGGTAGTAACGGTCTATCGGCCAGCTGTAAATCTGTACGCGCAATAAATAAAGTATCTGGCGCCAAAAGTTTTACCCACTGTGCTTGTCCACGCCAAGCAAAAAATTGACCATCTGGACCAGTATTATTTATAGTGGCATCTAAAGCATCGATACCTAAACTTAATTGTGAGCGTGCGGCAAAAACTTGACTACTACTACGCTGCGTCCAGTCTTGGGCAAAACGTAAAATAGTGGCGCGAGTTTGACCGTCTGCATCGGCGCCAGGGGAAGGAAAAGGAAGTCTTTCACCCACTAATGCTTCTAAAAAACCAAGGTCACTTTCGCGACGAGTTGCAGATAGAGATAGTGCAAACTCTCTTGTTGGTGTTCGTATTATAGGTTGACGGTATGTGATTCCATATTCTTGTGATGTACCCTCAATGCCCAAAACATCAAATGGTTTTTCAATAACTTCACTTGATGCATAACTGTAATTGAATGTCAATGTGCCATTTTGAGGATTTAAAGGTAGTTGGTAACTTGTATAAACGCTATTACTACCATCGGTATTAGCATAACTAACACTCAAACCATCTCCAAGTCCTAATAAGTTTGCTTGGTTGAATTGAATTTGTCGCTCGAAGCTACCTATACTGGGTTGTCTATTATTATTTAAATTTAGTTGAGCGCTAAAAGTCTTAGCTTCTGCAACTTGAACGGCTAAAACACTACCACCAGGAGTGGCGCCTGTAGCTAATTCGGCTTTAATATTGAGTATTAAAGGGTCTAGCTGTAATAATTGCAAAGCTTTTAATAGTTTCTTGAGGTTTAAAGGTTTATTGGCACCTAAAGCTAAACGACTTCGTACATAATCAGAATTTAGGCGTTGTGTTCCTTTAACCTCAATATTTTCTAAACTACCTTCTACAACTCTAATTTTTACCACTCCACCATCTACTTTAAACGTTTGGTCAGCAGGAATGTAGGCGCCGGAGTTTACATAACAAGCCAATGAAGAATTATTATCATTACAACCTTGAGTGTAAAGATTTGTAATTCTATCAGCAGCTTGTAATAACTCGGTAAAGCTGATAGGTCTATTAATTAAGTCTTTGGTGGCATCATTTAATTGCTGTTGAGTAAAAACAGTGCTGCCTTCAATTTCAAAGTTTGTAACTTTGATGGCGCCTTGTACATCATTGGGAATAACTGGAGGAGTATCTGGTGTGGGAGCAGTTATTGATGGGAACTGAAATAATTCTTCTGGTGATGGTAATTTGGGAATGTTGGGAATAGGGGTGGGTGGAGGTTCGGTTTGTCGCTGTAGGTCTTGTAATGGTGCCGTTTGGGCAAGTGTGGATTTTGGGATGATTAAATTTAGTAGTATTGAAAGGGTGATTAAAAAATATTGTTGAAGTTTCATTTTTGCTGGTGGAGATTAGAGGGGAAAGTAACTGTAAAGAATATTTGATTTCCCCAACCCCCCTTGGTAAGGCTACGCCCCTCTTTTTCCCCTCTTTGTGTTCTTTGTGTCTTAGTGGTTTATCTCTTTAAAGAACCACAAAGGCACAAAGGGCACAAAGAAAGAGAAGAAAAGTAACTTTGATAGACTTGTGTGTACACGGTAGCTTATTAAGGGGAGTAGGGGGATCAGTGGGTTCATCGAACTGTACAAACAGATGCATTCTCAAACAAAGGACTACTACCAGGCACCGTAGATAAAAGGGTTACTTCACCTTTACCGTTAAATACCCAGGTAGTTGCAGGAGCAATAGGTGCAGTTGCAGTTTTACGGGTTGTGTTGGTTGCGGTTGGGACTTTTTGTGGTGTTGGAATTGTAGTTAAGCGTGTATCTTTCCACACTGCGTCACTGTTTAATGGTTCATCTGGTCGAGGGGGTAAACCACCACGTCCAGTATTAATAAATTCGCTACCTCTATTTGCAAAATTTTGGCATCTTTGAGCAATTAATCTGGAAGCATCTACTGGGTTATCAGGGAGTTCAACCAAATTATCGTTGATGTCAATGTCTGGTGAATTTAGATTGACAACCCCGTCAAGTGCAGGAGAACCTTGTTCGGAAATAGCGGTAATTCTATTAACTCTTGAATCATTTGGTGGTAAGTTGTTTCGATCAAAAGCTTTAATACCAAATACACCTGTGGCATTAATATTGATTCGACCACCTGCACCAGTTAGAGCGTTAGCACTAATGCGACTGTTCTCATTCTCAACTCCAACAATAAAGGGAAAAGGTTTGGCGCCAATCAAACTTGTGATATTTATATTTCCTCCATTTCCACCAGCACCATTTTGACCAGCAGAAGTAGAAATTTCACTACCTCGACGTATAAGTAGTAAATCTCGTAGGTTGAGTGTAATATCTCCACCATCACCACTATTAGTATCTGCGGTAATTTGACCTTGATTATCAAGAATCAGACGATTTGATGAGAGGTCAATTTGACCCGCGTTACCTGTACCTTGACTATCTACAGCAATTCTGGCGCCATCTCTAATTGTTACTAAATTGGGGTCAATAAAAATATCCCCACCCCTCCCAGTAGAACCTTCTACTGTTGTGGCAAAAAGTCCACTGGGAATCCGATTATTTTCATCTACATAATAAAAGTCACGGTCTACTGAGTCAGGTGAATTATTCAAATTTCTAAAACCAGAGAGACTAATATTATTGGTAACTTTAAATTCTATTAGCCCAGCGTCACCTTGGCTATTAGCAGTGGCATTAGTTCGCACTTGTCCACCATTTAGTGCTTCAAAGTTATTAGCTTCAATGCGAACGAAACCAGCATCACCATCTCCAAAAGTGCTGTTATCTAATTTAGACCCATTATTTACAGAAACCGTGTCGGCTTTAATCGAAATATTACCAGCTTGTCCTTCAGTTCCAGAACCTAAAAAACTAAAGATTGAACTAACGTTATTTAGAGTCACTGCATCGGAAGCATTGATATTGATAAATCCAGCATTTCTAATTTGATTATCTGGTGTTGCTTGATTGCTAACAAAAGTTTGTAATTGGGCATTATTATCTAAAGAAACAGAATTTGCTTGGATTGAGATATTCCCAGCATTTCCCAGAGTTCCAGAACCTAAAGAACTGGATATTGAACTGTTGTCAAGAGTAAACGCACCCAAAGCATTAATATCTATATATCCAGCATTTCTAATTTGATTATCGGGTCTTCTTTGATCTCTAACTAGAGTTTGTAATCCAGAATTATTTTGTAGAGACACAGAACCAGCATCAATATCAATAAAACCACCATCTCCTATAGCTCCAGGTTCAACACTGCTAAAGATAATCGCCCTATCATCTAGTGTAACGGCGCCACCATTAGTTTTGATTGACACATTTCCGGCATTTCCTGTACCTTGAGTTTGGGCTTGTATGTTGGTGCCATTATCAAGAGAAACGGCGCCACCATTAGTTGTGATTGATACATCTCCCGCATTTCCTTTTCTAGTTGTTATAGTCTCTAGTCGCGAGTTTTGAGTTAAAGATACTTTTTGATTTGCTCTAATCTCTATATTTCCTGCATTAATATTGTCATCAGGTGCAGGAATGGTGTTTTGCCCATTTTGTGCATCAGGCAGGTTATTAGTGCTGAGTCGAGAGTTATTAATATTTACGATTTGAGGAGAAAAAGTTGCATAATCAGATTCGCCAATTAAAATACGTCCAAACTTTCCCTGACTAAAAATTCCTTTTTGATTTTGGGGAATAATATCTGAAGAAGTGCTGTTGATAATAGAAACTTCATTGCGCGCAGTAATGCTTATATCTCCAGCAAAATCAGAGCCAGAGTTATTCGTACTGACCCTAGAGTTGTTTAAAAAAACTGAACCTTGATTAGATATTATGCCAATTGTGTTAAAATTGTTCTGGTTACTAATATTACTGGAAGCTTCGATATTACCAACACGAATATCATCACGAGCATTCAAACTAACATTCCCAGCTAAACCTCTTCTGGACTCGGAACTAATAGTCCAACCTGTTGTGTTAATCTGACCTTGAGGAGCAGTCAGCTTAATTTCACCACCACTTCCATCTGATGTAAAAGATGAAACTTCTTTAATATTATTAAGAAAAGGTGTTTCTCCTTCTGTTAATAAATTAATATTGCCAGTATTACTTGTAATTTCTATTTTACCTGCGGTTCCGGCTCCAGTTACAATGCGAGATGCCACATTATTGCTAATATTAATATTACCATTAGCTTTGAGGCTAATATTCCCGCCATTACTATTATTAACTAAAGATAATAAACTTCCTGAAAAATCACTTTCAAAACCTGGACGAGCTTGATGAGCGCCAATATTAATATCTTTGCCACTTAAGATATTAATATTTCCTCCTAGAGAATTTGCTGTACCTGTAACTATGCCTCTAGCAACTTGAACATCACCTCTAGAGTCTATAGTGACTGGATTACTAAAAGCCGTTATTGAGAAGTTGCCGACATCAGAGTTTGGAGAGGCGCCTATAATTTCAATCGAACCTCCTGGTAAATTGGTATTTGGCTGATATTGATTTGTTAAAAACACTTGACCGTTAATTATAGCGTTATGAATCCCTTGAATTGTGATTTTAGCGCCTTGTGTCTGAGTTGAATTACTAATAGTGTTAGAAGTTGTAGCTGGAAAATTAGCTGGAGTCACTCCGGGTGTTCCAAAATCTGTTGTACCCGCGCGTATATCTAAAGTTGCTTGATTTTTGCCATCTATTTGTAATGATGTTCCATCTGAAAGTGTAATGCCTTGTACTAATCCGTTGTCTGGGTCGGCGCCTGTAATATTTACTGTACCAAGAGTTACACTACCTCCAGCCAGAATATGGAGTGAAGCACCATCGTAATTACCTAAGCTGACATCTCCACTTGCTCGAATTACAGGGTCATAGGGACTAAAAAGATTTCCGACATTACCGTCGAGTTGTTCTATGCGGAAATTACCTTTTGCCCAGTAGTGAGCATCTCCTCCTACAGTGTTGGCACTCCGCAGCATCATATCGGAACCTGAGAAAAAGCCACTGTTAGGATGATTTAAAGCAAAGATATCTACGTTTTGATTACCTTGTAAAAGTAGCTTTTCACCCGCAGAGGCAATAAAAGGATTTGTGACTGTATCTCTGATTTTTACTGTGTCTGTAGCTGAGAGGGTTAAGTCTTTACCTGCTTCTAACTTTCCTTGCAGGTCAAGTTTTACACCAGCTAGCGTTAAATCTTGTCCTGTTTGGAGATTTCCGGTATTGCTGATAGTGGAAGAATTGGCGCCAAATTGTAATCCTGGACGTATGCTTACTGTTATTAGTGGTGGTGCTTCTGGGTTGGTTGCGCTGAACTGTAACCCGTTATCGAATAAAAAGCTGTTTGCTGTACTGGCAAAAAATGAACCTGCAACATCTAACCGTGCGTTTGGACCAAATATAATTCCATTGGGGTTGAGAAAGAATAAATTTGCTTTACCGTCTACACCCAAGGTGCCAAATATTCTGGAGGGGTCTCCACCTGTTATGCGGGATAATATATTTTGAATTCCTTGGGGGTTGGCAAAGTAAACCCGTTGTCCATCGCCAACGTTAAATTGTGAGAAGCTTTGAAATAGATTAACACCTCTTGTGGCGCCTCCTTGAATGAGAGTTGCGGGTAGTCCTTGTATGTTACCGTTTGGTGTAACTACTGAACGTTCGGCGCCTAGTGTACTATCTGGAGTAATTTGAGATGAAGCTCTTGGAGCAAGGAGAATGGTTAGGTTGGTAATTAGAAGAAAGAGCAGTACTTTAATTTTTATCATATGTTTAATTCCCCCGCTAAGATAGTAGGTGTTTATTGTTTGGGTGTACAACAGGGTAAAAATGGTTTACTGTAAGTTTCGGGTGGCGCCTCAATGGACTGTAATAAATCTTGCCAGTATTGCTGAACTTCGGGGTCGTTGGGACGTTGGCGCCGTAGAGTTGCTATATCGGTGAAAGCATTTTCCCAAAACCCGGCTGTTGTATAAAGAACAGCACGGTCTAAAATTCTACTTGTTGTTTGTAGTTGATTATCTAAATTTTCATCTTGTAACCGTTCAATTTTGCCTTCTATATAAATATCTTCATCGCGCTTACGAGGGTCGCAAATTATCGAAAATCCCCAAGTATAAATTTGACCAACTTGCAAGGGTGTACGTGTGGGTAAACGAACGCTGATAATGCCAGATTGCTGAACGGGCTGGAAAGATTCTCTATACAAAGGTGTAATATTATTGTCATCGCGCAGTACAAATTCCATTGTTTGCGCTTCAGTTGTGATTTGAGGAATATAAATATAAAATGTTGGATATTCTGCTGTTGTCAACTGCGCTTCTTGGTCTGAAGGTACTAAAGGTATAGGAGCTTTTTGATTTTGAAAGCAAGTTCCTCTAGTTGCCGCTGCTCTAACTCTACCAGGTCTTCCCGCTGTAAAACCAATCGACCTTCTGGCGCCACGCTTAATGTAGCTTTGCATATTGGCAATAGCAGCAGTGGCAAATCTATTGCCGGGACGCACTCCAAGTGCCTGTCGAAAAAATTGTAATGCTCTACGATAATTCCGTTGACCAGCTTGAGCGTAACCTTGTCGCATCAACTGATTGAAATTACCTGCCTGTGCTAAATTGTAAACAGAATATTGCTGATAGAGTGAAGTCGCTTGTGCATGGGCAAAAGGAAATGACACTGCAACAGCTAGTAAACAGCTAGTCCAGAATTTTGTAGTTATGCAATTCACGACTAAGAGCGATTGTTATTATTGCCAGCAATCATACATCACACAAATATTTGGTTCTATTCGCCGAAGGTCGAATTAAATTTGTAAATGTGAACCACGGTTCACATTTTCATCCTAGAAACCTGGTTTCTGGTTTGTTTCAGTTATGATTTCTTGACATCAAACCATTTTTCATATAATGTCCTATAAATTCCATTCTCTTTAAGAGTCAACAGCGCACTGTTAATTTGCCTACGGTAAGGACTATTATTTGGTAAAACAATACCATAATTTTCTTCTTGGAATATTGAGCCGACAATTTCAACCTTATTTTTACCTTCGTTAGCTGTATAGTAAAGAAGTACAGGAGAGTCAAAAACTAAAGCATCGGCTTGATTCCTGAGTAAAGTCTCATAAGCCTTTTCAATACCACCGACTTCAACAGCTTTAATTTTTTGCTGACGTAGAAATTCAGATGCAGTACTACCAGCAGTAGTAACCACAACTCGACCGGGTAAATCTTCGATACCACGAATATCACCTTGAAGTTGCTGCACAGTCATAGCAGTGGTAACAGTAGCAGTAAAATAAGCGACAAAAATCACACCAATAAACATCCAAATTATTGCTATCATCCGACCGAGTGGACCTTTGGGCATTTCATCAGCTTGTGTCGCTAAAGTTGCAGCTGCCCACCAAGATGCTTTAAAAATACCAGGGAAATAAGATTTGGAAATTATTGCTTCTTGGTGATGACGTTCAAATAACCAAATAATGTGGGCAGCAATTACAATTAAAACTAGTGCAATGGCAACCATCTGTAAAAGCGTTGGAGAGAAAAACATCTGTAGCAGGTTAGGGAAGATATTATTTGTGCTTTCAGAACTTCTCACCATTATTTGCAACCCCCCTGCAAACATTGGTAAAGAGAAATCAAATTTCTTTTGCCGTTCCGCAGTAATCGAAATTGCTGCAATGCCTAAATCTGCTTTATTTTGTTCAACTTGATTAAGAACATCTGGTACTGTTGGATACACGGTAAACTTAAAGTCGGCGCCGATTTCGTTAGCAATGCTGCGCCATAAGTCAATACTAAACCCCGAAAGTTTATCTTTATCTTGAAATACAAACGGAGGAATTACCTTCGTTGCAACTTGCAGCGTTTTTTTAGATGGTTTTTCTTGAGTGGCGCCAGGATGAGGGTATAACAATAATAGTACTAGCAGCCCAGCCAGTAGACTTTGCCACAAACGCACTTTATTTAAGGTTTTAATTATTTGACGTATTTTTTTTGACAAAACAGCTTTCATATTTAAGCAATCATACATAGTAACTTCAATCACTTTTAATACATATATATCTTTGAATGTCAATATATCATTTCGTAGATTTATTTGAACATACTTACATTTACGGAGAGTTTGTGTGAAAATATTTCTTAGCAAGAGCTTCACTAAAAAATAGTAATATTGCTAAATAGCTATAGAGGTATATAAATATTTAATTTACCTATTCATAATCCAGATACGAAAAATGTCGGAGTTAAAAAGCGCAGTAGCTTCTAATTATAGAAATTTAAGAATGTTTCAAAATCATCCCAACGAAAAAGCCAATAATTGTCCCAGAAAGATGACTAACAAAACTAATTTGAGGTGTAGTTAAATCGAATACTGTTTGTATCAAAATTATCAATAAAAAGCTTTGTAATTTTTTTGAGGCAATGCTACCTCTATTTTTCAACCAGTCGCGCAAAAATATAGCAACAGAAACGCCAACTAAACCCATGACGCTTCCAGAAGCACCAACTACAAAGTTTTCTTGCGAATAACCTAAAATATACATTAAAGTAACTGTCAGCATTGCCCCAACACCTGTAGTTAAATATACAAATAAATATTGCTTTACTCCTAAAATAAATTCTACGACACGACCAAAATAATAAAGTCCAATCATATTCATCATTAAATGCAACCAACCAAAGTGAAGAAATGTTGCAGTCAAAAGGCGCCACCAATCTCCAGCTAATACTTGTTGTGGAACCAAGGCGCCTAAATTATATAATGTATATAAGTTTGTACTACCTCCAAATCTAACTAAGAGTACAAATGCTACTAGGTTTAACCCAATAATCAAAAATGTAGCTTTTGGTTGTCGCTTAATTTCGCTTTTTCCTATATATCTTGCTTCTTGTTTAATTTCTATAATTATTTGTTCAAGAACATGTTTATCTAGAGGGGGTAGCTGATGCGGCACCGTATATGGTTGAGATAGGCGCCATTCTACAGCCGTGCGAATACGTACATCTTCACAGTTAATTAAATTTAAAAATAGCTCGCGAGCAGTTTCATAATTTCCAGATGCTTGTTCAGCAGTAGCCAACCAAAAATTTTTAATAGTTTGAGGATATATTAAAAGTGAATTGTTAAATAAGTTTGCGACTTGTTCCTTTTCTCCGCAAAATGCTAATATATACAGTTTTGCAAGATTGCGCGTCAATAAATCTGTTTTTTCTATACTTGATTTATATTGTTGCCATACCTGTAACATTCCATTTACATCACCTATTTCTCCTAAAGAACGCAAGTACATTGCTAATAAATATGATTCTTTTGCTAGTATCTCTGGTGTAGTATTTTGTTGTATCCATAATACTAATTCTAACCAACGAGAATTAATTTGATATAAAGTAATTGTAGCAGACCTGCCAATTGGTGTTGTTGATGATTGGTAACGTTGAAAAATAACAGTAGCTTCATTAATAAAACCCTTGTGAGCTAGCTCTAATCCTTTAATTAATTCTGGTTGCTCTTTTATCCCATCTAAAGGATGTAGTAGTCGCGCGAGAATGGACAGTTTTCGAGCTTGTTTAAATTTTTGTTGAGCTAAAAGTCGATTGACATGGACAAGTGCAATGATAGGAGTGACTATTAGTATAAGCCATAAGCTTCCACCAACTAAGCCTGCCATAGTTGGAGTAAAGTAATACAATGTTCCCGTGACAGCTAAAACAAACCCTGAAACTACAACCCAACCCGTAATGAGTCTCTTTGAACTGCGAATTGCATAAATGATTTGCAAAATGCATGATATATTGACTGTCCAAATCAGTAAACGGTTAGTATCCATAAAAAAAAGTTGTCTTCTGATTCAGTTTAATCAAAATTCTTGCTTCGCTGCTAGTGCATGTAAATGTGAACCGTGGTTCACATTTTAAGAAAACGAGAATGTGAGAATTATAAAAGCTAGTATTTCATTTAGAATATAGATAAATCAAACGGAACATGGGGTAAAAAATGGCAACCCAACTTAGTGAACAATTTGCCCGATATAATTTCCAGATGATTATCTATGTGTAGAGATGTTACATGTAACGTCTCTACGAGGATTTTATTTGATTTCGGATATCAAATAATACAATTATTTAAAATAAAAATACGTTTTTTTCTCAATATAAATACCGAAAATATGCTATTTGCGTAACTAAAGATACTATAAGTTGAATTGATTACCAATGGCTTAGAGATTCAATTTAACGTACCTCAGCATGACATAATAATTCTAAAATTTCTTTGGCTGCTTTGTTACATACTCCAACTTCACCTAAACTTGCACGCATTTGCTCGTAGTCTGTTTGAAGAAGCTTTTTACGTTCAGGATTTAATAGTAGTTCCATTGCTGCCTGAACTATGTTTTCTTTTGTTGCACGTTCTTGAATAAATTCTGGCACTATTTCTTTCATTGCTACTAAGTTAACTGGTGAAGCGTAGTCAAAAGTGACTTTTAGTATTTTTGTGCCAACCCAGTAAGTAAAGGGACTGAGACGATATAGTACTACTTGCGGAACTTTCAAAAGTCCCAATTCTAAATTTACTGTACCTGATTTGGTAATTGCTAAGTCTGCCGCAGCAAGTACTTCTTTTTGCTGGTCTGATATTATGGTCGCTTTTAGTCCATATTCTTGTATTGCTGTTTCGATTTTATCTTTATAGATATCTAAAGAAAGCGGAATCCAAAAATGTACTTGCTCTAATTTTTCTTGCAATGCTTGGGCAGCTTGAAACATTACAGGTAGTACGTACTTCAATTCTTGCGGACGTGATGCTGGTACTAGTGCAATTGCAGTAATGTTATCTGCTATGTGTAAATTGGCACGTGCGGTTTGTCGAGAAGGAAATTCTTTGACTCTATCTAGTAATGGATGTCCTACCCATGTCACATTTGCTGCACGTTCTTCAAAATATTTGGCTTCATTTGGAAATATCGCTAAAAGCTTGTCACTAACGTCTATAATTCGTTTAGTGTCTTTGGCTGTTAGTGTAGAAACCCAAACTTGGGGGGCTATGTAATATACTATTTTGACGTTTGGTAAATGGCGCCTTACATATTTACCTATTGCTAGATTTGGTCCCATATAGTCGATAAGTACTACCAAATCTGGTGGGTTTTGCTTTAGGTAGGCAATTGCTTGACGTTGAATTTTTAGTGTGGGCAACAGGTAAGGTAAAGCTTCTAATAATCCAAACGATGAAATTTTTTCTGTGTTACCTATTATAGTGGCGCCAGCAGATTTCATTTTTTCTCCGCCTAATGCCACTATTTCTAGTTTTAATCCAGATAAGGATGCTTGATGTAGTAATGCACGAACAAGTAAGGAACCTTGTAAGTCTCCTGATACATCACCAGTACTTATAAATATTCGCATTTTAAATAAAGTTAGAAGGTAGGGTGCGTGACGCTATCACAATTATTTAAACGAAGCAGGTAATTTAGTAGCGTCACGCAGCTTATGGGTTAGGAGTTAAATACGTAATCAAGTTGATGTCGCTTAAGCAAATACAGAAGTTAAAAGCTTAGGTTTTAAATTGAAATATTAAATTTATAACTTTTAACTCCTAACTATTAATTTGTAAGTAAGGTGCGTGACGCTATTAGATTTTTGGCTTCGTTTTGATTTTGTTGGTAGCGTCACGCACCCTACCACCCCCGTACAGACGCAATTATTCCCTGCGGGACACTACGTGAACACGTCTCTACTCATCGTCTTTGAGTGCAGCTTTGCCTTTACCAGGTATTAATCCGCGTCGTCCTGGCATTTGTGATAGCAGTAAGAAGCGACGTAGATGTAGTAAATGCTCGGTGTCTCCTAGCATTTCAATTTCGTCTAAAGCGTCTTTAAATGTTAGCTGTGAGCGATATAAAATACGGAAAGCTTTTTTGAGGTTTTGTAATTCTTCGGGTATGAAACCTGCGCGTTTGAGTCCAATCAAGTTCATGGCTCGAACTCTTGCTGGATTTCCTTCGATGGTCATGTATGGTGGTGCGTCTCTGTCGATACGTGCCATTCCTCCTACCATTGCGTGTCTACCAATATGTACAAATTGATGCACTCCCAATACTCCACTGAGTCTGGCGCGTGATTCAATGTATACATGACCCGCTAGGGCAACCGAGTTAGCAATAATTACAGAGTCTTCAATTACACAATTATGACCTACGTGGACATATGCCATGAGTAGGTTTCCATTTCCCACAAGTGTGGCTTCTCCCGGACCAGTTGCACGGTTGATTGTCACATACTCGCGAATTCGGTTATCGTCGCCAATTTTGACCCAACTCAGTTCGCCGTCGTATTTTAAATCTTGTGGTTCTGTACCTATAACTGCGCCGGGGAATATTTGATTTCGTGCCCCAATTTCTGTGAACCCGTCTAGCACCACGTGGGCGCCGATTACGGTTTCGGGACCTACTTTCACATGCCCTCCAATCACAGCATAGGCACCGACTTGCACTGTAGAGTGAAGTTCCGCATTTGGATGTATTACAGCGGTAGGATGAATGAGCGTCTTCAAGGGTGCATCTCCAGAACAGTAATCGTGCTGACTATTTTTTTTAATCCGTAGCCGAAGGTGTCGGTTTACCAACAAGCGTGTGTGTGAGGGCGAAAGTTATCGAAATTTAACAGATTTTACAATATAAGTTGTAAATAACTAATTTTCTGGTATCCTTTTTGGTGAATAAGGGCACGATTGTTAACGTACCCACATTCCTGATTAAAGGCATCAGGTAACAAGTGAAAACATAAGTTCGCCTTCACATGCGAGTTGACCGTCTACTTCGGCGCGAGCTTGCATTTTACCGAAACGACGCTGTTTCACCCATAACAGTTCCACAGTCATTACTAACTGGTCTCCTGGTATTACCTGACGGCGAAAACGCACTTTATCTATACCAGCAAATAAGAAAAGTCCACCTTCTAACTCTGGCACTTGTGTCATTACGACACCTCCCACTTGTGCCATAGCTTCAACTATTAACACCCCTGGCATTATTGGGCGCCCAGGAAAATGTCCTTGAAACTGTGGCTCGTTGACAGTAACATTTTTAACACCAACGGCACTTTTACCTGGTACAAAATCAATGATTTTATCTACTAAGGCAAAAGGGTAACGGTGGGGTAATATTTTTTGTATTTCTTCAATACTGAAAACTTTTTTAGTTTCAGATTGTTGCGTAGAAGCGCTCTCTGATGCGGGTTCAGATGACCCAGGAGAGGTTACATCGCTAATTTTAGGTTCGGTGACGATTGACATGGCACTCTGTTAATTTTGGATTTTGGATTTTTGATTCAAAAAGATTATAAACTGTAGCATTAATCTAAAATCTATTTATTGTCGCAGACAAATCATAAATCCAAAATTTTTTGAGCTAATTGAACATGTAACTGATGGCTAGCTTTGTATGCCAAGAAGTGAGCTTGCGGAAATTTTCCAAGCAAACTTAAATCTCCCACTAAGTCCAAGATTTTATGACGAACTGGCTCGTTTGCAAACCTCAGTGGCGGATTTAACCAACCCTCTGGACCACAAACTAGTGCGTTCTCCAAGTTTCCACCCTTAATTAATCCGGACTTTTGTAAGTACTCAATTTGGTCTAACAGTCCAAATGTACGAGCTGGAGCTATTTCCGTTACGAAACTTTTATCAGAATAATCTTCTGATGTGGGCATTGTCCAACTGTACCATTGATTACCAATTGCAGGTAAGTCAAAATCAATACCGTATGTAAACCTCGTTTCTGGTGCTGGCATCGCACAAACGAAAGCATCTTCGTGTCTTACCCAAATTGGTTCATTGATAACAATCGTTTCTTCTTTATGAGATGATTGTTTTAATAAACCTACCTTCCCAATGCTTTCTGCCCACACCAAAGCTGATCCGTCAAGAAGTGGGACTTCTGGACCATCAATTTCGATACGCGCGTTATCAACACCACAACCTGCCAAAGCAGCTAATATATGCTCGACAGTACGGATGTGAATTTCGTTTTTACCTAGTTGAGTTGAAAGTACAGTATGGTTTACTGCTGCTACTTGTGCGGGAATTATTGGGGATTCTGGTAAATCCACTCTCACAAAGTAGCGTCCACTTCCAGGCGCCGCGTTTTTGATGGTTACATGTGTGGTAACACCACTGTGCAGCCCCACTCCTGTTTGGAGGATTTCTGCGGCTAAAGTATGTTGTTGCATTCGCTTGGGTCAAGGGTATAGTAATAACGTCGTTAAACGTCATCAAAAGTCAATATTCATACAGTAAACTTTTGACTCCGGATTTTTAACTAGAAAAAGACTTATCAAAAAAGTATTAAGTAAATACAACTATTTGACAAGTCAACTAACTAACAGAAATTAATATTACCCTCGGTAGAGACGCGATTATTCCCTTCGGGACACTACGTGAACGCGTCTCTACGCATTGGCACCAATTAAAATCTTTCTCCAATACCGAAGTTGATACGGCTATCACCATCATCGTTGATACCGTAGTCAATACGAATGGGTCCTAATGGTGATTGGACGCGCACACCTAAGCCGTAGCCGTATCCTGTACCGTTTTTATTTAATACTTCGGCTGGTCGGGTACTGGTGCCTAAATCACTACCTACATCGAAGAATAAGGCGCCGCTTACTACTGAGAATACTGGGAACCGATATTCGACTGATGCCTGTACGTAACTGCGACCACTACCTAGTTGTCCTTCTTCGTAACCTCGAACTGAGTTACTACCACCTAATGAGAATGCTTCGTAAGGTGGCAAGTCTCCTAAAATGGTTCCTCCTTGGAAGTTGAAGGCTAAAGCTTGAGGTCCTTTAGTAAAATTAGTAAAGCTAACTGGGATGTAATAGCTGTAGCTACCACGTAAACGGGTTAGGAAGATGTTACCTAGTCCTACGGGTACTGATTGGTCTACACCAAAACGCAATAATGAACCACTTGTCGGTTGTAAAGGATTATTACGTTTGTCACGTGAGGCGCCTAGTTGTAAAAATAATAAATCGTCTTCGCCACTACCTGATGCACTTAGTTCAACTTCTCTATTTGGGTCTAAATTGACTCTTCCGACTCTTCTCTTGTCTCCGTCAAAATCTGTAGTTGCAACTCTTTGGTACTGTAAACCCGCAGAAGCTACCCATTCTGCTGCCCTAAAAGGATTTGAGGATAAAGGACGAGTAAATGTAACACCTCCCCCTGTTCTGACAACACGTGGACGGTCTCCACCTTCGGTTGGTCTACTTGGGTCAAATGTTTCGATGTTATCGTCTTTGCCTTCAAAAAGAAGTGATATCGACTGTCGTCGAAACGCATTGATTGTATATGAGGTTCTGTACGGGTCTCCGGCTATCCAAGGGTCGGTAAACCGAACATCGAATAATAAATCACGTGTGGAAAGCTGTAATTCGGCGCCTAATTTCTGGTTTCTACCGTTGAGGTTTTGCTGCTGGTAACTGATGGTACCAAACAAACCACTAGCAGAACTTATACCCGCACCTGCTGCTATCGAACCACTGTTACGTTCCACAACGTTGACGACAACATCAACTTTACTTGGGTCACTGCCTGGGTCAAGCGATACGTTAACGTCTTCAAATAGTCCTAGTCCAAATACCCGCTGCAAGTCTCTTTGCACTATGTTGCGGTTAAAGATTGTGCCAGGTTTTAATTCTAACTCCCGCGTCACAATATACGTCTGTGTACTGCCACGAATTGGCTCACCTTTTTCGTTGGTTTCTTGACCGTCTTTATTACGGAATCTAACGCGAATGTTTTCAACAACCCCTTCTGCTACTTGTAACGTCACTACACCATTTTCTGCTACTTGAGGGGCGCCGATAATGTTTGCCAGTACAAAACCTTGGTCTTGATAGCGTTTTGTTAATGTTTTAATTCCTTCTTGTAAATCACGTAGGTTAAGAATTCTGCCGTACTGTTCTTTAAATATTTCATCTACCGCTGCTGGTGGTAAAACAGAGGCTACATTTGTACCTGGATTAGCTTGAAGTTGAACTTTTGTCAAGACAGGGTTTTGTTGAACAACAAAGCTAACGCGCACACCTAGCGGTGTGTCTTCTGGTAATGCTTGTACGTTTGAGAAGAAGCCAGTTGCAAAAATCGAGTTAATGTCTTCTTGTAATTGCGAGCGTGTTGTGGTACGTCCTGCTTGTGTCCGAATTACACGATACACTTCTTTTTCTAGCTCAGGCGCCAATTGTCCGCTTTGAGGTCTAACTGATACCTCTGATACCAAAACGCGCGGTTCTGTTGGGGCAGGTGTTTGACCCGGTTGATTTTGCGGAGGCAGGTTAAATTGAGGCGTTGAAGGATTTTCTGGCGCCGGAGATTGTTGCGGAACTTGTTGAGGAACCTGTTGCGGAACTTGTTGAGGAACTTGTTGCTGTGGTGGTGTTTCTGGCACTATCGGTGGTAGCGGTGCCTGCTGGTTGTTTGGAACCGTATTAGGTATTTGGTTTGGTTGCTCTTGGTTTGGTTGCTCTTGATTTGGTTGCTCTTGAATTGGTTGCTCTTGAATGGGGTTAGGTAGTGGAGTCGGAACTTGACTCGTTGGAGAAAGTTTTATTTGACTACCATTTGGCGCCACAGTATTTAGTTTGGCACTATTTAGTTTGGCACTATTTGGTTTGGCACTCGCAGGTATTGTTTTTAAAGCCTCAGATGCTGCTGGAAAAACTGCCACTACTTGATGCCCATTATCAACAGTCGGAGCTAAGGTAGCAACTTCATTGGTCTTATTGCTACTTTGGATTAATTTTTGTACTAATTTTTGCTGCGGAGTTTGTGCATTTGCAATCGAACTGGCCAGTGGTGCGGTAATTGCCACCACAGTCACCAAAACGGGAGATAAGCGCATTTTATCTAGTTTCCTCTTCACGTCCACACACCATCAAAAAAAGTAGTTAATGTCGGTAGTCAATAGTAAGCGATTCGCGTTTTTGACGTTAGTCATCAGCTAATGTTTACTAGTTAACGGCTAATAGTCAAGGCTAGCAACTACAAAGGATAACCGAAACTATAAAAGAACGAGTAATAAGCTCAAATAGATTAATTTTTGGTTTCCACTGCCTTTAATACGCGATTTAGAACCTCCTGATAAGCATTTTCGACATTTCCCATGTCTCGACGAAAGCGGTCTTTGTCAAGAACTCGACGGTCGGGGTCAGTTTGTTGTGAGGTATCCCACAAACGACATGTATCGGGACTAATTTCGTCTGCCAGCAGAATTTGCTGTTGTGAGTCCAAACCAAACTCCAGTTTAAAGTCAACTAAGGTTATATCGCAGCGCACCCAAAAGTCACGTAAAAACTGATTGATGTCTAATGCTAGATGAGTTACTTGCTCTACTTGTTCCACAGTGGCTAGTTCAAGTAATAATAAGCGCTCGCGCGTTAAAAGTGGGTCCCCTAGTTGGTCATTTTTATAATAAAATTCCACCAAAGGTTTAGATAGCACTGTTCCTAGCGCTAATCCTGTTTGTTGGCATAAGCTGCCTGCGGCAATATTTCGCACTACAACTTCTAGTGGAATAATTTTTACTGCCTTAACCCGCATTTGGTTCGGCGCCGGAGTATCAATGTAATGGGTTTTAATACCCAACGCTTCTAGCTCTTGAAAAAGCTTGCTAGATATGGTACAATTGATGATTCCCTTGTTAATAATGCTACCACGCTTCTGAGCATTGAAGGCGGTGGCATCGTCTTTGTAGTCGGCAAGCAAAATATCAGGTTCTTCCGTAGAGTAGATAATTTTGGCTTTGCCTTCGTATAACTTAGTATGAACAGGCATGATAGAAAATTAGATATCTGGGCGTTTAACGCTTTGATGCTTTGATGCTCAACCATTTTATCTTTAGTTGTCGCAAACGCGCGTTAAAAATTCCTATTCCGGCGCCTGACTTACCTTTATTATCTGGAAATAACCAAATAGTAAATTTTCTGGTTTGTAGCTATTGAATCTAAGTATCTTGCGATTAAAAAGTATTCGTGTAATTTATAAAATCAGTTAATTCGCGGATGCCAAGACAAAAATTCAACAAGTTAAATAGTAACTATTGATACTTGTAAATTCAAGTAATTACGGAATAATGATAATTAATATTAATTTTCTACAAGAAAAATTATAAATAAGCATAAAAATGCATCTAGTGGCATTATAGCTACACTCAACTTCCGCAGATTATATAAATATAAATACAGGGGTTTTTCAAATGGAGACAGCAAAAGTGAACAAAGACGATTTTCTCTACCCTCGTAGCCGTTACTATGGTCAAGTAAAACCAGAAAACTTGGTATTTAATGCTAACTTGCAAGAGTTCGCACAGAAAATTAGCTTTATTTGCAGCTTAGAAACTTCTGGGAAAATATCTCCCGAAGATGCCTATGAACAGATTAAGGGACTGTGGAAGCAGTTAAAACAAGCGAAGAAAGAGTTACATATTGGTGAGAATCCTTTTGGCAACGCAGAAAGTTGAAAGTGAGGAGTGAGGAGTGAAAAGTGAGGAGTGAGGACTTACAACTCCTAACTCCTAACTCCTAACTCCTAACTACTAACTATTTACTACTCATTGTCCATACTCCGTCCCATGAAGTGGATGGAGGTTGATTAAGGTAATTGCGGGCGCGTTCGAGATGAACGTCTGTGGTATGGTCGAAAGGTCTGAGTTGTTTGGCTGCTTCAAAGCAAATCACTGCGTCTCGGAAGTTACGTGATAGGTACGCGGAACGCCCTGCATGATAGTGTGATAAAAATTCTTGGGTTTTATCATCTAGTGGTGTGCTACGGTCGCCAATTAGTTCGTATATATTAACGGCTTGGTGTTTTCCTTTTACACGGATTTTATCGAGTTGACGTACCCAAATTCGTTCGCTACAAAGTTGATACGTAAATTCGCTTAATACAATGTCGCACCCGTATTCTTTTGTAACTGTTTCTAATCGAGAGCTTAAATTTACTCCGTCGCCAATAACTGTGTAGTCCATGCGTTTGTGTGAGCCGATATTACCTGAAACAACTTCGCCTGAACTAATACCTATACCTATATGTATTATTGGTTGTTCTTGTATAATTCGACGCTGATTAAATTCTTCTAGTCGGCATCGCATTTCTAAGGCTGCTTGTACTGCTTTCCATGCGTGATTCTCATTTAATGGTAATGGGGCGCCAAAAACAGCCATTAACGCATCACCAATAAATTTATCTAAGGTTCCTTCGTGATTAAATACTGCTTCAACCATTGTTCCAAAATATTGGTTGAGCAGCGAAACTACTTCAGCGGCGCCAAGATTTTCTGTAAGTGTGGTGTATCCTCTGATATCAGAAAATAAAATAGTAACTTCTTTACGCTCACCAACCATTAATGCATCTTCGCCTAACGCCATGACTTGTTCTGCAACATGAGGTGTTAAATATCTATACATAGTAGTTTTCATCCGCTTCTCGCGACTGATATCCTCTAAAACCACAAGTCCACCACGTACACCTCCTTCAGGATTTGTCAAGGGGTTTACGGTTAAATTCATGCTGCGCTCGATAGCTTCAATCTGCGAAGCTCGTAGTAATTCTGACTGTGGAGTTAAAGGATGATTCCAAGGAATAAATAGATCTTGATTGTTACGGTCGCGTATCGCTAGTATTGAGCATTGTATCGAACTCGAATTAGGTAATACATCTGTAGCATCTTCTGTAGTTGCAGCTTTTGCACGGGATGTCGGTATTTTACCCGGCGCCTTTGAAGAAATTGTTTGGTCTGTAAAGCTATTTTCTGGCTGAATTTGGGTATATGTATAAATTCCTACTGTTAAATTTTGTTCGGGTACATAATGCCTAGCTCCTAACGTTAAGCTGTCTTGGAGTCGCATTTGTAAATTATCAATTGGTACTACATCCCAAACTAGGCGCCCAATTAGGTTCTGTTCCCATAAGGGTTTATTATATTTACTATAAGCATCACTTAGAGGACATCCGAGTAACTCTAGGGCTGCATCATTAATTGTAACAATTCGTCCTTCCATGTCGGTTGAAATAACGGCATCAGAAAGACTTTGTAAAATATCTTTTTGATACTGTTTTTCAAGCAATACATTTTCAAACAAACGCGCGTTTTCGAGTGCGATACCCGCTTGGATGTTAAAAGCACGCATAAATTCTTCATCTGAAGCAGTAAAGCTGCCTTGCTGCTTATTGATTAACTGCGTAACTCCAATTAACTCGTTTGCAGAATTAAATACAGGTAAACAGAGAATATTCCGTGTCATGTAACCTGTTTTTCTGTCGGTAGTAGGGTCAAAACGGGGGTCTTTATAGGCATCAGGAATATTTAGAGCGTCACCTGTTGATGCAACATAACCTACAATTCCACGATTTGAGGGAATTCTGATTTCTATCATTGTTTCCTCATCTGCTGCTGCGACTTTCGTCCACAGTTCGTTCATTTCTTTGCGGTGTAGAAACAACGTACTGCGGTCAGCTTGCATGAGGATACGCGCTTGTTCCATCACTATTTGCAAAGTTGCCTCTAAATCTAAACTTTGCCCTAAAGTTTGAGTTGCGCGTAATAAAGCTGTGGCGCCACGTTGGTTACGTGCGGCAACATAAAAAGACTGACAGCTTTCCAAAATAATGCCTATGGACTCAGCAAAGTCACGAAACCGTCGTTCGTCTTCTTGGTCAAACGGCGTATCACCTGCTTTATTTGCCAGTTGTACAACTGCGACAGTCTGATTTTTGCTGCTAATTACGGGCATACACAAAATATTTTTGATTTTGTAGCCCATTTGTTTTTCTAATTCGGGACTAAATAGAGGGTGACTTGAAATATCAGAAATATTTAAGTATTGACCCGTACTAGCTACATGTCCAGGAATACCAACGGTGATAGGAGTCCTAATTTCTAGTGGTTTATGGACGTTTTCCTGTACTATTTTCGTCCATAATTGATTTTTATCGTAATCAACTAGAAAGATAGTAGTGTGTTCGGCTTGAAGAATTTGACCGATTTTGAGGGTTATGGCTTCTAAAACCCTCTCTAGCATTGTTTCTAGAGCTTCATTGTTAATTAACTCTATCGCACGCAGGAATTGTTGAAATTCGGCGGTGATAAAGTCAAGCAAACAAACGAATTCAGTTACAGACAGGTCTTTAACGCGACGTAAAAGGGCATGAGTGCGGTTTACCTGCGTCAGTTCAGTTAAAGTAGCCAAGACGCTACCGGGACTAGGAAGTGTCATGGGAGTGTGGGATGAGAGAAGTTTATATTTCTAGCTTTAGATTTTAGGGGTTGGATTTTAAATAGCAAATTTAAGTATTAAATTTTTCTCTATTTCTTGCAATATATACTGATACGCATAATTTAGTTAATTTAGTTAATTAATTTATAAGTACTAATGATATTTTAGTACGTAAACAAACACAGATGGATTTTTAGAAATGTTTCCATCTGTGTTTTTTGCATCTTAGAAACCGGGTTTCTCAACAAATAAACCCGGTTTCTTACTGAAATTAAGCCGCAACTTTCTGCTTTACCGAATAAACGACTTTTCGGTAATATGACTGTAATTGGCTTGTAGCTGCTGCCCATCCCCATTTTTCGGCTTCACTACGAGCGTTTTGACGAATCGTCTCACGTTCTTGTTTCTCGGATAGTAATCTAATTGTTGCGGCAATGGCGCCTGCATCGGAGGTATTAGGGTCAAATAAATAACCATTAACTCCATCAGTAACAATATCAGGAATACCACCAGAGCGTGCGGCAACTACAGGACACCCAGCGGCCATTGCTTCGAGTAGTACTAAACCTAGAGTTTCGGTACGTGATGGAAAAACAAACGCATCAGCGCTAGCAAATGCACTACCTAACTCTACCCCTGTTAAATAGCCTACAAAAAATGCATTCGTACCAGCAAAGTGTTTTTCTAAAGCTTGACGGTGTGGTCCATCCCCTACTAAAGCCAACCGTGCATCTGGTATAGCTTCTAATATTGGTTTTATCCGCTCAATTTCTTTTTCTGCTGACAGGCGCCCGACATAAAGCAATAATGGACTTTCAGGAGAATTTTGTGATAAGTGCGCGCGCATGACCTGACTAGCTCGAATTGGGTGAAATGTCTCAGTGTCAACACCCCGTTGCCATAAATCGACCCTTTCGATACCATGCCCAGTAAGCTCGTCACACATTGCGGTTGAAGTACACAAATTTAAAGCTGCTTGGTTATGTGCTACCTTTAACAATTCCCACAATAACCCTTCGAGCATCCCCAAACCGTAGTGTTGAAGGTATTGCGGTAGATGAGTGTGATAAGAGGCTACGAGTGGAATATCATTGATTTTGCTATGAAATATCCCAGATAGTCCCAAAACTGCCGGGTTAACAACATGGATTATATCAGGTCGAAAATTATCAACAGCTTCACCAATCGCAGGACGCGGTAATGCCATTTTGAGTTCAGGATACAAAGGTAGGGGAAAACCGGAGACACCATAAATTTGCGCTCCTCTATATTCGGTTATTCCACCTTCAGGACAAACAACCAATACTTGGTCACCATTACGTTGCAAATGGTCAACGGTATGACTTAATCGCGTCACAATGCCATCGACCTTGGGCAAAAAGGTTTCCGTGAACAGGGCTATTTTCATAAATTAGTCGTTTGTCAATTAGTTAGATAATTTTAATTTTTCTACAATTGCTGCATCTAGAACTAAATAAACATTTATTTAAAATTTTCTGTGTAGAGACGTGTAATCCGCTCGTATTTCCCGTAGGGATTAATCACGTCTCTACAGAAAGGTTTATTCTCAAGCGCGTCTGAGATAAAAAGAGGGTGAGAGTAGAGCAGGAATAAGCTTTTACTCTTTGCCCAGTGCTATCTATGCCACTTAACCTTTGGTAAAATCTCGTTTTTGTCAACGCGATTTTGATACTTGACGGCAAAGTTTAATAGCGAATCAAGTAACGAATCTGAGAGGTAATGTGGTTGTAGCCCCAAATCTAGTAATTTGGTATTTATGGCGTTGAAGTAGTGTTCCTCTTTTTCAATTCGGGGATTGTCAAGATTGTTGATTTCTACGTTCAAACCGATTGCGTTACCAGCTTTTTTTACCATCATCGCCAAGTCACCGACGCTAAATAGTTCGGTAAATTGGTTGAATACGCGGAATTCTCCTTGATTCGCAGGATTTGCAATTGCAATTTCGATACAGCGCACGGTGTCACGAATATCTAAAAAGCCGCGTGTTTGTCCACCTTTACCGTAAACAGTTAACGGGTGTCCAATTGCTGCTTGAATACAAAAACGATTTAACGCAGTGCCAAACACACCGTCATAGTCGAGACGGTTGATTAACATTTCGTCCATTCCCGTTTCTTCGGTTAAAACACCATATACCACCCCTTGGTTAAGGTCGGTTGCACGTAAACCCCAAATTCGGCAGGCAAAGTGAATGTTGTGGCTGTCGTGAACTTTACTCAGGTGATACATTGAACCAGGCTGTTTTGGATACGGTAGGGTATCTTTACGTCCATTGTGTTCGATAGTGATATAGCCTTCCTCAATATCGATGTTCGGCGTACCATATTCACCCATCGTCCCTAACTTAACCAAATGGCAGTCGGGGAAATCCTCTTTCATCGCGTAAAGCAAATTCAAAGTACCAACTACGTTATTGACCTGCGTAACCACAGCGTGTTCGCGGTCAATCATTGAAAACGGCGCCGAGCGCTGTTCACCAAAATGCACGATTGCAGTTGGTTCAAACGTATGCAGCGCCTTCTTCAAGAACTCGTAGTTTGTAATATCGCCAACGAATAGGTCGATATTTTTACCCGTCAAATCTTTCCAGCGCTGGAGGCGTTGCTGAATCGAGGCGATAGGCGTAAGCGTTTCGACACCCAACTCGTTGTCCCAGTGCCGTCGCACCAAGCTATCTAATATCGCAACTTCATAACCTCGATTAGAGAGATATAGAGCGGTTGCCCAACCGCAATAACCATCGCCACCAATAACCAGGACTTTCATTTTCACCAGTTTTTACTCGCTGATAGCTTAATCTATCACCCTTTGTGGCCCCTGTATTCCATTTTTGTGACAGATTGCTATGTTCGTTGCCTCAAATTGTAAAGAAATATTACGAAATTGCCGTCAAAACGTTTTAGCATATTGACAACTAGGAAACAAAGCGATAACTTGAAATACATACCCGGGTAAGACCGTTAACAAGTCATATGCAAGCTAAGCAAAAGGTTACGCTATATTTATCGCCAGAACTGCATAGGAGATTAAAAATCCGTGCGGCAGTTGATTCTGAGCCGATGTCCGAACTTGCGGAGAGAGCGTTAGTTTTCTACCTAAAAAATTCGGAGTTAATTGACGAAATCGAATCATCATACGGAAGAACACATCGAGTTTACTCATGTCCAAGTTGCGACAGTTCGCTCGTAATACGTGACGGAGAACTGGTGTCACTGGGAAATCAGCCAGGACTTATCGAGCATCTCACTTTAGAGGAAATCGATGAGGAAGAGGAATCTTCAAAGGGAGAGGAATTAGTTCCTTGTTTGAAGTAAGTGACCTTTTGTTAGTTCGTTCCGGCGCCAAAAGTAAGCTGAACGCGGTGTTCTAAAGTCTCAGTCCAGGTCTCAAGAAGGTCGATGTATGAAAGAAGAGCTAAACATTCTAATTCAGGCTCAGTACCCCCTAATATATCTTGTGACCTCAGAGGAAGAGCGGGCAGAGCTATCAATTTCTGCAATTGCCCAGTCCTCGAAGCCGCAACGGCGGGTATATGTGTGGACAGTAACTCACGGAATTGTTGAGTACGGTCAGCCAAGAAACGTAACCCAGCACAATACCGTTTCACCCGAAGCGGCGATTGAGTGGATAATTCGCCAGAAAGAACCTGCTATATTTATACTTAAAGATTTACATCCATTTATTGATGCACCTGCGACAACCAGGTCTTTGCGCGATGCCATAGCATCCTTCAAAGGTACTAATAAAAATATTATATTAATGTCGCCGATGCAGCAAGTGCCCATCGAGTTGGAGAAAGAAGTAGTAGTTCTTGACTTCCAACTCCCAGATATGGGTGAATTAAATAAAGTTTTAACATATCATATAGATCAAAATCGTGGTCGTCGTTTAACAACTGAAGCAAGAGAGAAGCTTTTACGAGCAGCTTTAGGTTTAACAAAAGACGAAGCTGAAAAAGTATACCGTAAGGCACAGGTAACTACAGGGCGCCTGACGGAAGATGAAGTAGATATAGTTTTATCTGAGAAAAAACAGTTAATCCGACGCAATGGTATTCTAGAATACATCGAAGAAGATGAAACTATTGACGCGGTAGGTGGGTTAGAAGAACTGAAGAAGTGGTTAACACAGCGCTCGAACGCATTTACCGAAAGAGCCAGAGAGTATGGACTACCCCAACCAAAAGGGATGTTAATACTAGGTGTTCCTGGGTGTGGTAAATCGTTAATAGCCAAAACAACTTCTCGGTTGTGGGGTCTGCCACTGTTACGCTTAGATATGGGAAGAGTGTACGATGGTTCAATGGTTGGTCGTTCAGAGGCTAACTTACGGAACGCATTAAAAACAGCCGAATCAATTTCTCCAGCAATATTGTTTATTGATGAGTTGGATAAATCGTTTGCAGGCAGTTCGGGTTCCGGTGACTCTGATGGTGGAACATCGAGTCGAATCTTCGGTTCATTTTTAACCTGGATGCAAGAGAAAAAATCTCCAGTATTCGTGATGGCAACAGCCAACCGAGTTGAAAGATTGCCAGGAGAATTCTTGCGAAAAGGACGCTTTGACGAAATATTCTTCGTAGACTTACCTACACCCGAAGAACGTCAAGATATATACAGAATTCACTTAACGAAACGCCGGACAGACATATCTCGCTTCGACCTACAACAACTGGCGAAGATGTCCGATGGATTTTCGGGAGCAGAAATTGAACAAGCGTTAGTTGCAGCGATGTACGAAGCATTCGCCCAAGACCGCGAGTTCACACAACTAGATATTATTGCTGCACTAAAAGCCACATTGCCATTGTCTCGAACGATGCAAGAGCAGGTTACAGCCCTGCGAGACTGGGCAAGACAGCGTGCGCGACCCGCAGCGTCCTCCGTAGCTGAATATCAGCGAATGGAGTTCTAAAAAGCTTTCCTCTGCTACCACAGGGGGAAAGGCTAGTGTCAAAAGCTAGCGCCGAATGAAAAAAGCCGCAACTTAATACATTTAAGCTGCGACTTAGATAGAAACGTCTTAAATTCTCTATCTTCTCTTTGGAGGAAACCCAAATGTCTCATTTTAGCACACTCCGCACCAAAATCACCGACGCAGAAATCCTCAAAGCATCACTGCGTGACCTAGGTATTTCCGTTAAAACCGAAGCAGATGTTCGTGGTTACAACGGTCAGCGCGTTCGCTCTGATATCGTTGCTGTTCTCGAAGGCGAATATGACTTAGGTTGGTCACGCAACAGCGATGGTTCCTTCGACTTGATTGCAGACCTTTGGGGCGTTGCTAAAAAGCACAACCAAACTGAATTAATCAACTCGATTAACCAAAAGTACGCTGTAAACAAAACATTATCAGAAGTTAAGCAACGCGGTTTGCAAAACGCTAACGTTAAGTTGGTATTGCAATAATGCAATAAGCATTTCTGCGCGTTCCCAAAGCTGCACGGGTTAACCTACATTGGTAGCGGTTGACCCGCTTTTTTAAAAGGACTAGGAGGCATTAACTCCTGGTCCATATTTTTTTGCGTTCATAAACTTAATTTAGCATTTCTTAACAGTTAATCAAGTCGCCTACGCTTCACTTACAAAAAATATAATTGTTCATCTTGCAAGGCGGGCAGGGATGCCCGCTCCACAAGATGCTATCCACAAGATGCGACTTAAATATTTACCATTTTTCTAAGAAGAGGTAACTTTTTAAGCAAAAGCACAATCAATAGCGAACTAAGTACCAACAACAAACCATAAATAGCATTTAACACCAAACTGTTGGATAAAATTAAGCCACGAAAATATGGAATAGTAACGGCGCCTACAAATCTATGAACAAGATATATACCGAGCGTACTAGCACCAATTACTGCCAAACAGTTCTTAACCTGGTCATTTGCATAAGTGAGCTTAGAAAAAAACAGAAAAGTCGAAACAGACATAATTAGCGTCATTATAGAGTAATAGCCATTCCACACAGTGTCATAAAAAGTATTGGATGAAATAGTCATTAAAACGCCGTACAGGAATAATACAAATAAAGCAGTGAAAAAAGATGTGACTAGCACTCTGGTTGACACATTGATTTTGTTGCTTTTAATTTTTTCACTAAGAACGGCGCCAACAATAAAATAAAACAAAGTATAGCTGTATTTTCCAAATGGATTTACCATAGGAAATAAGTCAAAAGAATTTTCATTAAGATAATTAGAACCAAAAAGAAATTTGGCTGAGTTTAATAAGCTAATCAAAAATAAGTTACCGAAAGAAAAAACAAAAACGATAAAGCAAAATAATTTTAGAAGTTTACGTCCTGGAACATCATAAAATTCCTTGATAAATGGAAATAGCAAATATACTGATATTAATGCTTTCAAAAACCATAAATGGTCACTTGTTCCTTCTTTCAGAAAAAACCATGCTATCAACAACTCTTTTATAGAATATGAAACTCCTTCAATGGGAATAAATATTACTGAGTAAAGAAAACTCCACACAAAAACCAGGATATATAGATAAAGTACTTTTTTAAGATGACTTCTAAGATTATATGACTTATTCAATAACAAAGCCCCATTTACCATAAAAAATAATGGAACTGCCATGCTTGAGATGCCATAAAAATAGTAATTTATATAGACTCCAAAATTGGGATTATTGAGAATATTGCTATTCAGGTTGTTGTAATGATATATACAAACTAAGTAAATAGCCAAAGCTTTAATCGCGTCGTAGTAATAAATCCTATTGTTTGTTTTTTCTGTGTTTATATATATTGGAGAAAGCTGTACCATACGAAAATCACCCAGTATTTTATAAAATCATATTATCACTTCAGCAATATGAAACTATAAAATGAGTGCTTAAGCTGGTTCCAAAAATTTTATATTAAAAATATTGAATTTATAGATAAAAAACGCGCATTTAAACAGCAATAACCTAAAAAGTAGTCATAGCTAAATCGCGCGTTTCGTGCTAGAAGTTTTACGCTTACGACAATAATGTTAATATTGCTTGGCGCCAATCACAACTTCAGACTTTTCAACAGGAAACTGAACCTCGGTAACATAAGAATCATTATCTTGCTCGCCACCACCTACTATGTAAACTTCACGGCTGGCGCCAATAACGCTATACCCATTTGCCTCAATCCAAGCAAGTACAGCAGCATAAGCTTGACTTGAAGAATTATAGCTACCATGATGAATAACACAAGCCATCTTATTAACAGCAGGTAACTCAGCCACTTGAACGCGCCCATTTGTAGCAAGCACACCTTCAAAAGACGCTACAACTTCCCAATCAATATCAGATTGTTTATAAGCTAAATCATGCCAAACACCAGCACAGTAATTACCAGGTTTAACATGTTGGTGTTGAAGATAAGTAAACAACTCATCATAAAGTTGAGGCAAAACCTCAAAGCTTGGTATGACTTCGCGTATCGATGCCACTTTTTGTGACTCAACCTTTTTAATAACGATTTCGTAGTTCGACATAACATCCTCCTGTTCAATTTGTTTAAGTCGTGTTTCAATTCTTAATAACCGTGCATGTTCTTCCTCAAGCACACGCTGAAGTTCATTACGCTTGAGACGCAACATTCCACGAATTTCTGCTGGCGCCAAATTTTCATCAAGCAATTTGCTTATTTGTTCCAGTGAGAACCCCAAATCTTTAAAAGCTAAAATCCGGTTAAGTCGGGGTAATTGTTCAGCTGAGTAGTAACGATACCCTGTAAAATCATCAACATGTACAGGTTTAAGCAATCCCATTTGGTCATAAAGACGCAATGCTTTTACCGTCACTTGGCTAAGTTTAGAAAAGTCTCCAATTTTGAGCATTTTACTTACCAATTCGGAATATATGTAAGTTCGAGCTTTATACCATCAGGGTTGTTACAGTTAGAGCAATATGATTGAAGGTTCCCAGTTTCATATTTATCAACCTCAAGAGCGTGTATGTTCTTAGTACACACCCTCCCGTTAGGGTAGAGTCAAGAGGTATTTTGGATGTGGTTTTAGGCGCATACTAGCGGGATACTTGGCATATTGCTTTTTTATGGCATACAACAGTATGAGAAGAAATCGGTACTAAAAAATACTGACTATAAAAATATATTGCGTGTTAATACGTAAAAAGTAAAATGTCTTTACATCAACAGGAACAGTCTAAGGGTATTAACTTATTTACAGCCATATGTATAGTTGTAGCTAACATGATTGGCATCGGTGTATTTACTAGCTTAGGCTTTCAATTAGAGGGTATTAAATCAGGGTTCGCTCTTCTATTTTTATGGGTAGTAGGTGGAGTTTTTGCGATTTGCGGCGCCTTAGCTTATGGAGAACTCGGTGCAGCAATGCCACGGTCGGGAGGTGAGTATTATTACTTATCTCGAATTTATCATCCAATGGTTGGCTTTTTGTCGGGATGGATATCGGTGACGGTGGGTTTTGCCGCACCGATAGCTGCTGCGGGTATGGCATTAGGAGCATATTTCACTAGTGTATTTCCACAGGCGCCTGCAAAACTAATTGCATTGATGGTTGTGATTGGTGTATCGCTGATTCATACCAGCACAATCAAATTTGGCAGTTATTTTCAGCAGGTATTCACAATTCTTAAGGTTCTGTTGATTGTGGTAGTGATTGGCTGTGGTTTATTTTTCACCCAACCTCAAGAACTCACATTTTTACCATCTGGTACAGACTTCAACGTCATATTCAGTTCTCCGTTTGCGATATCTCTTGTTTATGTAACTTACTCATATTCAGGTTGGAATGCTGCGGTGTATCTAGCCAGCGAAGTTGAAAAACCAGAAAAGAACTTGCCTCGCTCTTTAATTATTGGAACCCTGATTGTTATGGGGTTATACTTGCTGCTCAATTTGACCTTCTTACGTACCACACCAATTAGTCAACTAGCAGGGCAATTAGAAGTCGGTTACATTGCAGCAACTCAAATCTTTGGCTCATCTGGAGCTAAACTCATGGGGTTGTTCATTTCCTTCGGTCTCATTTCTTCGATTAGTTCGATGGTTTTGGCAGGACCCAGAGTAACCCAAATCATTGGAGAAGATATTCCTGTATTTAAAATACTTGCTAAGAAGAGTTCTCGCGGAACACCTTTTTATGCGATTCTTCTACAACTCTCTATTGTGATTGTTTTACTTATTACTTCTAGCTTTGAGGCTGTAATTACCTATCTTGGTTTTACTTTAAATTTGTCGTCATTTATCACAGTTTTAGGAGTTTTTGTCTACAGGTTGAGATATCCAGACGCACCTCGTCCTTATCTAACCTGGGGTTATCCCATCACACCAATCATCTTTTTGGCTATCAGTTTGTGGATATTAATATTCATTCTCATGAATAAACCTGTTGAGTCACTAGCTGGTATTGGCACATTGTTTATTGGCGCCATTGTTTATTTACTAGTTGCGAGAAAGCAACTCAAAGCATCTTAACTAACTTACAACTATGAACAATAAAAAATACTATTCATTATTTTCTGCTTGTATCGCTTTAACGGCTTTACTTTTTTGCTCTACTTCCTGTCAAAGTGCAAATAATAATCAAGCACGCAAATCTGAGGAGCAAGTCGCTAGTAAAGAAACTAAACCTAAACCTAAACAAAGTCTTAAGGTTGATGAAGCTAAATCAGAGCTTTTAACAGATACAGCAAGAACTCTAGCTGGAATCAATGTTGATGCAAAGAGTAAACTAGCAACATTACAAAAAGGTAATAGCTGGCAAAATCATCAAAAATTCTACCAAGCATCTTGGTCAAAATTAGATGCACAGCAACTAACAAAAGTTAGAGATTGGACGGCCAAAGAATTACAAGATGTTAATGCAAGTTCTCCGACAATTTTATATCCTTTTAGTGGTCCCGATTTCTTATATTCCTATTCTCTGTTTCCCAAAGCCAAACAATTTGTTCTAGCTGGCTTAGAACCAGTGGGTAATGTTCCTGATTTTACCACTTTGAGTGAGAGTCAGCAGAACATGAAGCTACAGGAAGCAAGAAGCTCACTGTATGCACTTCTGCAATTTAGCTTCTTCCGCACTAACGATATGAAGGTGGACTTGCAAAAACAAGGAGTACTACCAATTTTGTACGTTTTTCTGGCGCGTACCAAAAATCGTATTTTGAATGTTCAATATATAGGTTTAGATAAAGAGGGTAAAGTACAACAATTTGAAAAAGGAATGGTATCTGGAGTAAAAATTGCCTTTGTACCTGAAGGTGAATCAGAAGCTCGTAACTTATACTACTTTTCGACCGATTTATCGAACGATGGATTGAAAAAACGACCGGAGTTTGTCAAGTTTGCCAACCAATTAGATAATAAAGTTACTTATCTCAAAGCTGCATCATACTTGATGCACAATGAAAGTTTCTCAGAAATAAGAAACTTGATATTATCAAGCAGCAATTACTTACTGCAAGATGACTCTGGAATGCCACTCAAATCATTTGCTTCATCGCAATGGGACTTAAAATTTTATGGTTCTTACACTCGTCCCATTGGTTTATTCAGTAATAGCTACCAAGCTGACTTGAGAAAAGTCTATCAATCTAATAAAAGCATCGAACCTTTGAATTTTGGCATTGGCTATAAATTTGGCGTCAATGAATCAAATTTAATGTTAGCCGCAGCCAAAAAGATTGCTAGTAGATAAATTGTCATTCTGAGCGCAGCGAAGAATCTTAGTTAACTTGAAGCTATTTAGATACTTCACTACGTTCAGCATGACATTATTCTCCTAAATTGGAATGCTCCTGATAGTTTAATACTCAATCATCCAAAAATCAAAAGCAGGATGTTGTCCGCCAATCGCTTGCTGGACAACATTTTTACTAATCTTTAAACCGTTCTGACTATTAGTTAACATTACAATTCCGGTGCCTAAATCTTTAGATGCAAAAATAACACTTTTGAACGTCACAAGGTCACCCCAATGCCAAAAACAATTGCCATTAGAAGCTTTTTCTAATCCCCAACCCAAACCCCAATCAAGTTTCTGATTAATCTTAATTTGGGGACTTAGCATAGTTTTTAAGCTAGCTTCACTAAGTTTAGGACTATCAACTTTTCCCGGCGCCATCATGGCAATAATAAACTTAGTGTAATCAGTAGCAGTAGTGCGTAAACTACCTGCTGCACTTGCTTTTTGAGGTTTACCCATAGGTTTAGGCTTTGCTTGACGGTCATGTCCATCCGAAGCAACTTTATCATAAGCAGGTTGCCAAATAAAGCTACTACTCTTCATTCCTAAAGGGTCTAAGAAATTTTGCTGTAAATATTGGGCTAAAGGTATTTGGGTAATTTCTTCAATTACGTGTTGTAAATATAGAAACCCCTCTCCAGAATAAACGAACTTTGTACCAGGCGCCCTTAAAATTCGTAAAGGAGCATCACCACTCCAATTAGGAAAACCAGTAGTATGGGATAAAACTCTTCGTAGAGTGATTAATTTTAAACGAGGGTCAGAAATATAAGGTTTAGCAGTATAGTCAGATAAAGGTTTATCTAATTCAAGCTGACCTCGCTCAATCATTTTTAGCGCAGCATAACCAACAAACGGTTTACTCAACGAAGCAGCAGCAAATATA
Organism: Calothrix sp. PCC 7103; assembly: GCF_000331305.1. Classification (GTDB taxonomy): domain Bacteria; phylum Cyanobacteriota; class Cyanobacteriia; order Cyanobacteriales; family Nostocaceae; genus Dulcicalothrix. The sequence continues at coordinate 7,419,447 of NZ_KB217478.1, forward strand.
GTGTCATTATTAACAGGTTTTTTATTAACTTGATTAGTAACACCAAAACCTCGACTCCAAAAAACTTCTCCGTTTCTAATCACCGCAACAGAAAGACCAGGTATTAAAGCTTTTCGCATCAACACAGGAACTTGCGCTTCTAAATTTGTAATAACCTTATCTGCTGCTGAAAGTGAACTATTACGGAGCAAACTAGCTAAAGTAAAGCTAGAGAGACCAGCTAAAGCAGTTTTTGTGGAATTGAGGAATTGTCTACGAGATAAAAGTTCGGACATTTGATTTTAGTAATTTATGACTTATGACGTAAATACTTAAGTTCCAGTTTCCTAAAAGTTACCAGAATCAATACTAAGTAGGTTTTGGATAATCCTACTACTATATATGGCGCCTTTTTTAAAAAAGCACGTTGTAGAGACCGTATGAATTCGGTCTCCATTCTGTCATTTTTTTTACAATTAGTGCAAGCTCATTTAATTTAAATATATCTTCAATAGCTTACTAGAAGTCTTTTTTATGTCTTTAAGAAGATGAATTAAGCATGTCAACTCAATTTTAAATTGTCAGATAAATTACTTATAACTTCCGTATGATGAATGTTGATTGCTCTCAATACAATATAGCTTTAGTAATATTACTCTTTTGGAGATAAATAGATTTACCTGATAAAACGCAAATAACAACGAGATTCACAGAATGCAAGGAGAACAGAATGTTAGGAAGTACGTCTTCAGAAATGCTATACCGAGAATTGGGCAGTACAGGAGAAAGGGTTTCTGCCATTGGATTGGGTGGTTGGCATATCGGCTTGAAGTATGTTGACGAGGAACTGGGTATCCGGATTGTTCGCACGGCAATTGATCGCGGCATTACTTTTATGGATAACTGTTGGGATTACAACGATGGAGTTAGTGAGACTCGTATGGGGAAAGCTCTGCGCGATGGCTACCGCGACAAAATATTCTTAATGACGAAAATAGACGGTCGTTCCAAGCAAGCAGCTGCAAAACAAATAGACGAATCGCTGCAACGTCTGCAAGTCGATTATATTGATCTCGTCCAGCATCACGAAATCATCCGCTTTGAAGACCCACATCGAGTATTTGACGAAGAGGGGGCAAATGCAGCCTTTATTGAAGCGCGCGAAGCTGGCAAACTGAGATACATTGGCTTCACTGGGCATAAAGACCCCTATATTCACCTGCATATGCTCCAAGTTGCAGCAGAACATGGATTTAAATTTGATGCAGTTCAGCTACCAATTAATGTAATGGATGCCCATTATAGGAGTTTCACCAAGCTGGTCGTACCAGAACTAGTCAAACAAAACATCGGCATTCTGGGAATGAAAAGCTTGGCAAACGGTATTATTTTAAACTCAAATACAGTAACAGCAATTGAGTGCTTGCATTATGCCCTAAACCAGCCAACATCAGTAGTGATTACAGGAATTGATAGCATGGAAATTCTCGACCAAGCATTTGAAGCAGTGCGGACATTCCAACCAATGAACGATAAACAGGAGCGAGCGCTGTTAGCAAAAACCGCTTCATCAGCAGCGCGCGGAGAGTTTGAGCCATTCAAAACCTCATCAATTTTCGATGGCACTGCCCAAAATCCTGATTGGTTAGGAGAGGAGCCGCAACGCCTCCAACAGTTGATGCCAACGTGATACAAATTCAACACAAATCTACATATAATAAAACACGTAGGGTGCGTGACGCCATGAACAAACTTCAATTGTAATTATAAGACTCGTAGCGTCACGCACCAGCTTTTAATTATGATTGGCATTTATGGAAGCAGAAAGTAACTGATTTTTGGGCAAACAATGATGTCTCGTGTATGGCAGTGTCTTAAACTGATACTAAAAATGAGTTACAACTTTACTTTAAAACAAAGTGAAAATCTTGAAGATGCTTCGTTCCTCAGCATGACGAATAGTGCTGCTAATACTCGGCTTGATTTTGTAGATGACCACTGACTCATGCTGCTATACTCATGCTGCGATAAAGGAAACACTCATTAAATCTGGGGTTACTTCGCCATGTTCTAATCTATCTGCTACTACGTGTAAAGCTAGAGCTTGGACTTTTGCTATTGCTTCATCGCACGTTTGTCCATATACCAGCACACCAGGTAGTTCCATTACCTCAGCTATCCAGCGTCCATCGTCTTCAAGTTCAATCTCTATTGTGAAATTCATGGTTGCCTCAACAGTGTTTGTAAACATTTTGGCGTTCTTTAGATACCGATGTTAACTTAAAGCTTTTCCCGGATAAATTTGTTTAGTACCTCTGGGAATGTTAATTAGTCCTAGGTCTTGTAAACGTCTTGTCAAATTAGAAATGGTTACTCCCATCTCATCTCTAATAGCGTAAAGATGGCGCCAGTTTGTTAAGTCGCGTCCTCGTTGTACTTCTTCTATTTTAAATTTAGGCATTAACAGACATGCTGCGAAATGTTGAGCTTGCCATTCTATACCTTGTTGAGCATTGATATTACGACATAAAAATGGCTCAGTAATTATTTCTCTACCATCTTGCTTCATTTCTTCGACTTGCTGCACTACATTTTGGTCAATGTGAAGCTCCCAATGTCCAATTTCATGAGCAGTACAAGATTCTTCAAACCCACGAGGAAATTCTAAACTATTTTCATTTAGTACAATCATGCGGTCTACAGGTAAAATCATAGCGGCAATTGCACCCTGCTCGTCAGGTGAAATTTTTCCGCAGTCCATATCTAGACCGAGCGCTTCTGCTAAATGACCCGCATCAAGTGGGAATTTAAGAGGTCGTTTGCGTTTTGCTTGTACACGCATGAGAACATCTGTTGCTCGACGCTCTATTTCTTCTTTAGGTAGAAATTTATATGGTTTGATAACCTTCAAGTCAACTTCTCCTCACAGTCTTGATTCGTTTGTTGTAGCAATTTTTGAGCAAATTCTGGCTCATCACGCATTCTTCGTAGTAATGCAGGCATTTGTTTATACTTTTTAACCAACTCTTCAAACACTTTGGTTTCATCCGGCGAAATTCTGCCTGCAAGTCGTCGTAATTCGTCCTTGCGGTCAGTCAAGTCAAGGTGATGAGCTAATAAATCAATAACGTCTTCACTAGGAGGATAGCCTGCATGGTCATTTTCTAGCTTCGACAAATAGGTATAATCAACTTTAATCAGTTTCGCAAGTTCGCGCTGACTGTACTCCTTCTGCTTGCGTGCAGTACGAATCAATTTACCAAAAGTCTCGCTCACGGCTTTCTCCGTTAAATTTTAAGATTCATTACCTACCTTGACTTTATCTTGACATTCGGCGAAACTAAAGTTGACTAAATTGGTCAACTTGAACAATATGAACACTATAATACATTTAAGCATTTATTGCCAATGATGGAACTAGGGAGTGAAAGAAGTGGGGAAAATTTGGAATTCTGCTAGCTATAACTTGCTGCTACTGCATTCTCCACCAGTTGGATTAGAACATTTGCACTGCGATATGAAGAGAGGTTTTAGTAAAGCGCGAAAGAAAGAACCTCAAGTAGCAAAGCTTTTAGAGTTAGATAATACGTACCAAAGAATAGGACTGCTAGCACAAAGAGGGGTTTATGAGTTTCATAACGATATGTCGCTATTAGGCGCCAGTAATGGTGTGAGTCAGGTTGCAGAAACTCTGGAACTTGGTAAAGAGTCAGATGTAGTTCAACAACGTGTTTTGACTGTCCTTAAGAATTATTACGAGAGTCCAATTCTAGTAGACAAAGATATTGTTAAGCTGAGTCACGGGAATGAGGACTTTCCAGAACCAATTTTGATTAAACTAGGCAGTTACTCGTTTAATTTATACGCAGCAATTGATTGTATTTTTAAAGAGCTTGATGGAACGCTACATATTTTAGATTTCAAAACGGGTAAGTCAGACTTTGATAGACGACAAGCTTACATATATTTGTTAGTTGCTAGTTATTTATACCCAGACAATAAACCAATAGCTTCGTTTTACAACTTGGAAACTAACACATGGTCAAAAAAGATTTCAGCTTCAGCAGAGATACTGGAAGTTTATAAGTATAATTTGATGCAAGTTTCTAAAAAGCATCAAGAAAGTTTGTTTCTTTATCGAAATAACCCTGATAAGTTTAGTCAAATATATCCTGCTAACCCTGGTACTTCTTGCCGTTATTGTCCTTTTACTTCAATTTGTAATTTTGCATTTATCTCAGAGGCCAAATGAATACTACCGAAGTTCAAAAACAAAAAGACTCTACAGCTTCATCACCAATGTTTGTATCTGAAATTTTTCCATTAATAACTTTGCAATATAATATTTGGTGCTTTCGCTTATCTCCTGAAGTAGATAGAGAAGTTGGCAATCGTATAAGTTGGCGTTTCAGTCAGCAATTCCCTGATATAGTAGTTATTTGGCACAATGGATTTTTCTGGGTATTAGGTAAACTCAATCAATCTATGCCGAATGTAGAAGAATGGAAAAAAGCATTAAAATCTATTGAACTAAAATTAAAGCAGGATATTGGAGAGCGTGAGCATATTATTCAACCGTTACGTCAGCCAAACGTAACACAAGAAGTATTAGCAGAGTTAGCGGTAAGGGCATTAAAAATAACTCGCCCATTTATATCCCCAGTTTTAAATCCAAATGAACAAGTACAGGTAAAACGAGAAGTTGATTTTTGGGCAGAGACAGTAGAAATTAAAGGTAATATTCGTCCTGCATTAAGTTTTACAACTCACAGTAGCTTTAATTACAAAGGAGACTTAGCTGATTTTTTCTCAAATCATCCTTTTCGTCAAAACCCGGAAAAATTATTAGTTGGTTTAAAAGTTCGAGATATTGAGCGCAATAGCTTTGCAACAATAGTGGAAATATCTGGAACTATTGGTGAACTCGCAGAAAGACTAATAGAAGAAGCATCTGGCGCCATTAGTAAACAAGCTTTAATAGAAGCGCTTGAAGACAACCCAGACCAACCTGTTGTTTCAGTACGTTTTGGAAAAGATAAAAGATTATTCCAGTACGCAATGAAAGCTTTACGTCCATGTGTAACACCAGAAACAGCTAGCCGTTTCGATGTTAACTATGGTGAGTTACTTAAAGCGAGTAAAATATCATACATCGAAAGGAAAAAGCTATTACTTGGATATAAGGAGGAGGCAAATAAAGTTCTTGCCTCTTATGGGTTTCAAATAGAAAGTAGTATCAATAGCAAGCAGTACCCACAATTATTTATTTCGCCAAAAGTTAATTTAAAAGATGTAAAACTTCTGTTTGGTGGCAATGTTATAAATGAGCAAGGAAAAATATTACTAGGTTTATCAAAAGGAGGTGTTTATCGGCGCCATAAAAAGTATGAAGATAAATCAGTGCCAATTCATATCGCAGCTTTAAAACTATTTGATACTAAGGTTGGCCTGATAGGAGATGTTAGAAAACGCTTGAAAGATTATGGTTTTTCTACTCTTGTTCCCGAAGAAAGTAAAAAAGCTGTGTCTATTGCTGGTTTATCAGGAACTGAAGTACGCGCGAAAGTCGAAGATGCAGTTGATGAGTTAATGGAAAATGAACCAGATATTGTTTTAGTCTTTTTGCCTACAAGTGACCGTAAAGCCGAAGAACAAGATAGTTTATATACTTGGATTTACTCGCGTTTGCTACGACGTGGGATAGCTAGCCAGGTAATTTATGAAGATACATTACAAAATGTACAAGCGAGCTATCTGCTAAATCAGGTAATTCCTGGAATTTTAGCTAAATTAGGAAATCTTCCATTCGTTTTAGCTGAACCCCTAGCCATAGCAGATTTTTTTATCGGTTTGGATATTTCTAGGAATTCCAAAAAACGAGTAGTTGGAAGTGTTAATGCCTGTGCTAGCGTTCGTCTATATGGAAATAGAGGAGATTTCGAGGGCTACCGTATCGAAAGCGATACAATTGAAGGTGAAGAAATTCCTCAACGTATCCTCGAAAACTTCTTCCCCAAATCTCAGTTAAAGGGAAAAACCGTTTTGATTTACCGTGATGGGCGTTTCTGTGGAGACGAAGTTAAACACTTACTAGCTAGAGCAGATGCTATAGGCGCCAAATTTATTTTAGTTGAGTGTGCAAAATCAGGTATTCCAAGACTTTACAACTCAGTTAACAAAAATATCACCGCACCAACACAAGGATTAGCCCTACGTCTATCGCAAAGAGAAGCGATTATCATTACAACTAATGTGTTAGAAAAAATGGGTTCACCGTTACCGCTACGCCTAAAAATCCATCCTGGTGGACATCAAGTCTCAATTGAGGACTTAGTAGATGCTACTTTAAAGCTGACTCTACTACATCATGGTTCTCTAAAATCGCCACGTTTACCTATACCCTTATTTGGTTCTGACAGGATAGCTTACCGCCGCTTGCAAGGTATTTATCCTGGCGCCTCAGAAGGAGATAGACAATTTTGGCTTTAAATATAAAAGTAAAAAACATATCAGTTACCAACAATTTGTACCCCTTATGAACTGATGGGAGAATAAACAATGCTAACAAATGAAATTCTGGAAGAAATTTATCAGTATCGTGAAGCTCAGGCTGAATCATTTAACTATGATGTATCAGCAATCTTCAAAGACTCGCGCGCTCGTCAAGCTCAAAGTGGTAGACCCTCGGTTAGCTTACCTCCGAAACAGCCTATTGCACGCTCAAAGTAGTTTTGAAATTCAAAAATTTATCAATAAAGGTTAGTCTAGCTTGCTTTTTTTACATTTCGCTTTAGAGAAATGAAGACTCAGAAGTTGCTTTGCTAACTTTTGGTTCTTTCGTATATAGCGTGCTAAATTTTAATTATAATCGATAATTATCCTTTATTTTCAAGGCTTACAGGCTCTTATAGTTTAAATTTCAGTAATTTTATTTTATAAAGGGAATAATGGCTGTAAGATAAGCATAGTAAGGATTATAAGCTAATTTCACAACATATTTAGCACGCTAACTACGGAAGAGCCGAGGTTATCACTATTTATCATCTCTATACTGCTAATGGGTAGAATATAAACTTTGTCATGCTGAACGAAACGTAGTGCAGTGAAGCATCTTAGAGATTCTAGCCTGCGGCAAATGCTCCGCCGGAGCGCTACGCTCAGAATGACATTTCTTACCCGTGTTAAGTATAGAAAGCCCAGAGTCGCTTCATAACTTAATATACAAATCTATTGCGACAAAAGAGCTTGTTCAAATTCAAACCAACATAAATACTCACATCAATAAACTGCGCGAAAGTAGTAACACAATCACATCTGAAATAGACTCTCTAAAACTTGAAATTAGAGATGCTACTGGTTGAGCAGGATAAATTTGTCGTAAACTTGTAAACAAACGTAAATAATAATTATCTGCACGTTCTCTAGAATTTTGCAGTTGCTCAAAGTAATCAAGCGTTTCCTGCGTTTCGCCAAATCTTTCCAAGAGTTGGTATTCAATTTCTGTCGCTTCATTAATACGTTCTAGAAGTTGTCGCTGTATAGTAAACACCCTTGTTAAAATTTCTTCTGCTAACTTTGCCATATAAAGTCTGTACTTGCAGAGAATGAGACGCCTAATTACAGGACATTACCATATTTGTACATTCAATTTATTTGGCTACTACACAAAACATTAGTGGGGTAGACTTTCTCTTGCTTTGTCCTTTATTTACAGGCAGTTCGGGATGCCTGCTCCACAAGAGGTCAATTACATGGGATGCTAGATGATTGATTACATTATTTTTGTAAATGTCTGTTAATTCTTCGGTTACTGTCACTGTTCCTGCTACTACTGCGAATCTGGGTGCAGGGTTTGATTGCATCGGCGCCGCTTTAACGTTACACAACCATTTTAAGTTCCAGATGGTTGATGGTGAGACGCAAATTATTGTTACTGGCGCCGAAGCTGCGCGTGTGGACACTATATATAAGGATAATCTGCTTTATCAAGCGTATGTAAAACTGTATGAACACCTTGGTAAAACACCCCCTCCTGTAAAGATAGAGATTGGTTTGGGTGTACCTCTCGCACGTGGGTTGGGAAGTTCTGCAACTGCTATTGTTGGCGGATTGGTAGGTGCAAATGTTCTAGCGGGGGAACCTTTGAGTCAGTCGCAGGTGATGGACTTAGCGATATCGATGGAGGGACACCCAGATAATGTGGTTCCTGCGTTAATTGGTGGTTGTCGTCTTGCTGCAACTAGTGTTGATGGTTGGGAAATTTGTGATGTTCCTTGGCATGAAAGTATTGTCCCTGTTGTTGCTATTCCTGATTTTGAGCTTTCGACTCATGTTGCGCGGCAAGTGTTACCTACCGAAATTAGCCGTGCGGATGCGATTTTTAATATCTCACATCTCGGTTTGTTGTTACGCGCGCTCGAAACAGGAAAAACAAACTGGTTAAAAGCGTCTCTACAAGATAAATTACATCAACCTTACAGGAAGTCACTTATTCAAGGGTATGATGCAGTTAGTGCTGCAGCTATAAATGCAGGCGCCTGTGGGATGGTAATTAGCGGCGCCGGACCAACTCTACTTGCACTAACTGATACCAGCCATACTATTGATGTTGTGGCAGCTATGGCTACTGCTTGGAAAGATATTGGAGTTGCTGCACAAGTACGCGCGTTAAATATTGATAATGATGGCGCCAGAGTAATTAAAGATTAATCCCCCAACCCCTTGATAAGGGGGCTAGGGGGATCAACTCATAACTAATATATATATATGGAAAAACTTCAAGCTGAAATTGTAGCGCTTCAGGTGCAAATAGATGCTTTGCGTGAAGAACGCGCAGCACTAACTCCCGTTACATTAAGTGAGAGTGATGACTCACTCCAAAATGTTGTAGAGCTATTACGGCAAAAGGCAAGAGAAAATCCTCAACTTGCTGCCGAAATAAAGGGTATTGATGACGCTATTACTGTACTCGAAGCCAAACTTAAACAAAGAAAAGGGCAATTACAGCGACTTCCACCTAAAGTCCAGCGCGCGTTACAAGAGGAACAACTCGAAATCGCACGTAACAAAGCTAAGATACATGCCCAGCGTATTAATGATATAGCCGCTGAACTTGCAGCAGAACTTCATGACCTCAAAGCTTGCGCTGATGAACTTAGTCCTCTTTACTGGCAAGTTTATTACAAACCTTTTATTACGGGCTTTAAGACAATTTCTGTTCCATACGTTCGTTCGGATGGCGAGGTCTGGACTATTGTAAATCGAATCGTTTAAATTCAGGCGCCGCCCCATGATGTAGAGACGTTACATACAACATCCCTACAGCGGAATGGCACTTACTTAAGGGTAAACGTATTGGTATGATAGGCTTTCACGCTTTGGTGATGGCGATTAACACGGTCGGCGCCTACATCAATACCAATACGTATCAACTACACATTCACGTGAATTAAATTAATTTATAGGTGGTGAACAACAATTTATCACTTTCCTAAATTTAACTATCAATTACAAGATTTCGATTAATACTTAAATACTACTTAATATTTACTAATAAAACCGGAGGGCGCGTTACTAAATCGCGCCGACGGCGGGCGCCTGTAACGCTATATTTAAGAAAAAGTAGGTGGGTGAAAATAAACCATACTTGTTTTGTTCCGGTTAAGAACGCTAAAGTCCAGCTCTGAAAGGATTACAGCAGTTTTACATTTCGTTAAATAGTTGTAAATTTTTCCGTCCTCCTACTTAGAAGTTTGTAAAAAAGTAGGTAAACTCAAACACTCAGGATGTAAATCAGGATGTAAAATTGTTGCTGTAAAATCTTTAAAAATTAGCTTTTCAGCAATTTATATTTCTGAATCCTGTTATACTTTATTAAGTCTGCCTAAGAGATAAAAATGTCATACAATCACTACCAAAAGAATAAAAGGTGTTTGTATGAATATACTTTATGCAGCAATTTGAGGTTTGGTGGGATTTCTTGGTTTGGTCATAAGAGGATATGATTTTTTTCTACGTTTTATAACTCTTGGCTCAGTACGGTCACTACGTTCTGGAAGTAGCTTTTTGTACAATTTTATCAAGCATCGTCTTATATAAAATTTGAGATTTTCTTTTTCCGGCATTTAGAAGTGCAGTAATAAACTCTTCAAATATTGACGAGATGTTTGTAAAGAAACAAGGCTTTTGAAACATTATTAGTATTGGCAGCCTCCCACATTATCGCACGTAATAAATTGTAAGCCATTAAGTATACAAAAATTTCTTTACGAACCATATCTGGAGTCTTACCTCGAAGCATTTCCATTTTTAAAGTAGTTTTGACATGTCGAATATCAATTTCGACTTGCCATCTCCAACGATATAACTGTGCAATTTTTTGTTTTGTATAAATTTTGTCATCTAACAAAGTAGTTACCACTATAATTTCTTTAGTCCGAAAACCTGATTCAGCTACTTGAAAGCGGACTTGTCGAACTATTAGACTATTTGGTAAACAATTAAATTCAACAGCACTCATATGTCGAGGACGAGTTTTTGGCTTATACCAAGTAACTAAATAATCATTTTCGCTTAAACGTTTTCCGCGTTGAAAGTCAATTTTACGGCTATGGTGACAACGAAATACAGCATCTGCAAGTCTTGCTTTAACAAGTACTAAATCTACATAAGTACCAAAAGCTCTGTCCGCAAGAGCAACATCTTGTGGTGACAATAAATAATACATTTGTCGAGCCATAACTATTTCACTTGTATTGAAAGCTTCTATTAAAACTCCCATAGCTGCTCCCGTTACCAAGCTAAACATAACCACTAGTTTTGCAATTGGAAAGCCACATCCAGGCGATTGATTTGAGTGCTGTGGATAACATGATTGATTCGCTGGTGTATCTGGCATTAAAACACTTGAACCGTCCATCATTTTGACATGACGACCACACCATAAATCTTGTAATTGTGACTTTTCTTCAAGATTATCTCCTGTTTTTTGAAATAACTTTTTTAAAAAGTTTTCTGATAATCTTTGTTTTGCTTTAGTGTAACCCCCTGTATTTGATGAAGGTATTTTCATATTACTTGCTGCTAACCATGCAACAATTTTACTGACTGCATTGCTACAACTTTTATCTTCGTCAAGAACTTGGTATAAAAAAGCCCAAAATGTAACAATCGGATTGAAAAACGGTTACGACGTTTTTTGGTCTGTGATGATAATTCTGCATCTGAGATAGTTGATGACAACAGAACTTCTTCAATTGTTGATGCTGATAAAATTCCTTGCCAGGGTATTCCCAAAGAACTACTAAATTTTTGCTTGAGAATTTCTACACAATTAGGCATAGTAGATATAATCGTTTTTTGATTTTGTCTCCAAGTCCTGAATGAAGTGAAATAAAGCAGGTTTCTATTTAACCTTGCTCTCCAGTTCACTTTTTACCTTGCTTGGAGATTTTTTACATGCCTATTCTCTCATATTGCACATACTATTTCCGGAGCTAAAATTCTTATATAAAAAGGAGTAAGCTCCGCTCTCTGTATAACTGTTATATTTTTAACACAGTGTTCCAGGCGCCCGCCGTCGGCGCGATTTAGTAACGCGCCCTCCGGTTTTATTAGTAAATATTAAGTAGTATTTAAGTATTGATGCGCGATTTTTTAATTGATAGTTAGATTTAGGAAAGTGATAAATTGTTGTTCACCACTGATAAATTAATCGCGCTTTACGTTGATGTATAGTTGATACGTATTGGTGTTGATGTAGGCGCCGACCGTGTTAATCGCCATCACCAAAGCGTGAAAGCCTATCATACCAATACGTTTACCCTTAAGTAAGTGCCATTCATCCCTACAGCGCGTTTTTACAACGTTTTAGATAATTTATAAGAAAAATCAGGAATTATTGACCTGAAGATTGTAAATATATATGAAGAAGTTATAAGTCAGTCTTAACCATTGACGTTAAATTTCTTTGTGCATAGAATAGACTTGCACCAAAAGCAATAGGTATTTACTACTAATTTTTCGAGTGTCAAATGCCTAAGATTAGATTTTATAAGGATTTATGCCGTTTACAAAAGTAAACATTCCTTAATACAATGTAAACAAGTCGAAAACACAAAACGATTGTCAGTTATGAACACCTTTGATTTTCCTTGGCTGAGTGCCATGATTGCCTTACCGCTAGTAGCGGCTGCGGCAATCCCCTTTATTCCTGATAAAGATGGCAAAACCGTTCGCTGGTACACTTTGGGAGTTGCGTTTGCTGATTTTGCTTTAATGATTGCTGCCTTCTGGCACAATTACGATTTTCAAAGTTCTGGATATCAGCTTGTTGAAAAGTACTCCTGGATTCCCCAACTTGGCTTAAATTGGTCACTCGCTGTTGATGGAATTTCGATGCCGCTAGTTTTGTTAACTGGCTTAATAAATACACTCGCTGTTTTCGCGTCTTGGAAGATTACTAACAAGCCGCGATTGTTTTATGCAATGATGCTGTTGATGTACAGCGCTCAAATCGGAGTGTTTACAGCCCAAGATATGTTGCTGTTCTTCCTGATGTGGGAAATTGAACTCGTTCCTGTATATTTATTGATTTCTATATGGGGTGGTGCAAAACGCCGCTACGCTGCTACTAAATTTATTATTTACACTGCTGCTGCTTCTATCTTCATTTTGATAGCTGGTTTAGCAATGGCATTTTATGGTGATACCTTCACCTTCGACATGGTTCAACTTGGTTTGAAGGAATATCCCATCACTTTAGAGTTAGCTCTTTACACTGGTTTCTTAATTGCTTTCGGCGTAAAACTTTCTATCTTCCCTTTCCACACTTGGCTTCCTGATGCACATGGTGAGGCGCCTGCACCTGGTTCAATGGTTTTAGCTGGTGTGTTGTTAAAAATGGGTGGTTATGCATTAATCCGCTTCAACATGGAAATGCTCCCCAATGCTCACGTTTACTTTGCTCCTATACTCGCAATTCTTGGTGTAGTCAACATTATCTACGGAGCATGTTGCGCCTTTGCTCAAACAAACCTCAAACGTCGCTTGGCTTATTCCTCTGTTGCTCACATGGGCTTCGTGTTAATAGGTATCGCTTCTTATACTGAAGTTGGTATTAGTGGCGCCGTTCTGCAAATGGTATCCCACGGTTTAATTGCAGCAGCATTATTCTTCTTATCTGGTGTAACTTACGAACGTACTCACACCTTGATGATGGACAAAATGGGTGGTATGGGCAAAGTAATGCCTCGTACATTCGCACTGTTCACTGCTGGTTCAATGGCATCGCTTGCATTGCCTGGTATGAGCGGTTTTGTCGGTGAGTTGATGGTATTCCTCGGTATCTCCACCAGCGATGTATATAGCTCAAGCTTCAAAATTGTAGTAGTCTTCTTAAGTGCAGTTGGCGTTATCTTGACTCCTATCTACTTACTCTCAATGTTACGTGAAGTGTTCTACGGTAAGAAAAACGAAGAATTACACCTCGACGAATTTGTAGAAGATATTAAACCTCGCGAATTGTTTATCACCGCTTGCTTAATACTCCCCATCATCGGTATCGGTTTATATCCTAAGATTGTTACTCAAGCTTACGATGTTAAGACAGTAGAAGTTGCTCAACACGCACGTGAAGCACTCCCTGTATTTGCCGGACAACAACCCGCTAGCATGTACAGCCAAATATTTACGGCGCCTGTAATTGCTCAAAATGTTGCAGAATAGTTCAGAAGAAAACGAAAGTGCAACTAAATAGTTTAACCACAGTGGTATGGCTCGCGCGGGGGTGATTTCCTAATCACCCCAAAATTTTAATTTACAATTGGATTGGTTGATTGATGTAGACTTCAAGCTCGGTACCTGCTTGTAAGAACCAAATATTCCCACGTGATGTCATTTCTGAGATTGCTTGCTGGTTACGAAGGGTAATTTGCGGAACTACAGAATTCATTCCACCCTCTAATACTCCTGTTAATATGTTAGGTTTTGAAGTTTGAGTGACGATATTACCACCAACTGTGGTAAGTACCTGAGAATCTGTACGGTTAGATAACTCAGCAGCTTTTGCAATACCTCCTAGTACAAATAATCCTGCGTCCATTCCCGCTATTGACCTACCTCTGTCAGGGTATTTATTTGCTATTAATGGTTTTCCTTTCGGCGCCCGAATTTTAATGCTAGATTCTGGTAAGGTAGTTTCTGTCAACTTGTTATTTTCTTGCCGAATCACTGAAGTTACATTTAGCTGTAACATTCCACTATCTGATATATTACGAATTTGCGCTAGTAATTCAGTACGTTCTGGCAACACGATGGCGCCATCTATATTTTTTAATGGTTGTTTTAAACGAACTACGAATGTACTATCGTTTTTGTTGTCATTCGCTGATTTATTTGTTTCTCCGAATATTGCTGTTGCTAAAACGGCTTTAACGCTGGTTCCAACTGCAACGCTTTTTCCACTGCGCTCTGTTGTTTGAGTAGGTTGATTTACCAGAGTAGGGGTACTAACAGGGGTCGGAAGAAGATTTGCCGCAGTTTCTTGTGTGTTTTCTTGTGTGTTTTCTTGTTTGTTTAATACTGAAGGGTCTACTCCTTCTTTCGCGCTAGCAATTTCTTCAATTACTTGAGGAGAAACTGGTTGTAATTTTGGTAGAACTGGTTTTAGAAGGTTTGGTTTTATAGATGCGACTTGTGAAGGGGTTAATGGTCGAGGTGAAACTGGTCTACTAGTTACTATTGGTTGAGGTGGATTTGGTGCTGGTCTATTTTGTATTACTTGTTGAGGTTGGACGACTCGCTCGACGGTGACAATTTTTGGCACATATACGGTAGGTGCCGGTGTTGGTACTTTTTGAACTACTACGCGCGTTATGGTTTTTGGAGGTGTGGTGGGAGTGGTAGTGGTAGGTGGTGGAGAAAAGGTTTTTAATTGGTTTTGTGCTGCTTTAACTGCATTAGCTTGTTCTGCTAAGGCAAGTTTTGTTTTTAATTCTTCAATTTGTGCTTCTGGTCGCGCTTCTTCTAATTGGTTAAGATTATTAGCTGCTTGAATTGGTTGCTGTTGAAGTTTTTTGGGTTTACTGCTTCCATTCATAGTTTGTGATAGGAATGTACCAGCTATTAAGACTCCTATTAATGTAGAGGCGCCGACAAAAGCTACTTTTGCAAAAGGGTTTGACGCTAAAGACTGCTGAGTTTTGATATCTTGCGGTGCTGGGGGTAATAACTCTTTGTTGTTATCCGCAATAACTAAAGTGTTATTAGTTGTTTCTTCATTTTGTAAATCAGTGTTTTCAAAACCAACTAGGTCAGCCATTTGCTTTTCCCAGTCAGTTGTTTGTGTGGCTGGTGGCAAAGGATGCTGTTGTACCTGTTCTAAATCCTCTAATTGTAAATTATGATGATTATTGTCTGGCTTTTTCATATCGTTTTCACCGCTTGTTTGTAATATATAATGTTGATACAATAAATCGTAAAAAAAATAAAAAAAGCAAACGAATAGAATAAAGATAATGCTATTGGCAATAAAGCTCAGTAAACTATTTAAAATGTACATTTTTGGTCTTTTATATCACAAATTTTATATATTCTTAGTCGCGCTTCACTTAAACGATAAATAGCTGATTGTAAAGGAGTTGGTGATTTTGGTAGAGAGATTGATGATATATCTTCAGCTTTTACTAAGATTCTTTTAATAAACGGGACTGTATCTTGTTGAATATTATTTATAGATAAAATACGATGGGCTGATATTTGAATTTGCCATTTACCTTCACTAATTTTTTCAGGTTGGGTAAGTTGTTTAATTATAAAAATACTTTCTGTATTATTACTCAAATTAATTGCATTACCAACAAATTGCATTTCTGATTCAAATGCTTGTCTTATTTCTTCTGTTAGCAGCGATGATGTATCTTGCCAAGTAGCTAACGCTGGCTGTTTATTTGACCAAGTAAACATTAAAGTCATTGCTTCAGCAACAAAGCGACGTATTATTTCTGGGTGACGTTCTAAATTTTCTTGGCTGTTTACTGTAATTGCTCGTCCATCAATTAGTTGTACTAAGCTCGTTGGTAAGTTGGTGCTGACTGTTTTTAAGATGGAACTATGGAATATTAATAATAGTAAAGTTAATGCACTTACACTAAATGTTGCAATGGCAAATAGAGGAAAGATATTTTGTTTGTTACTTGGTTGAGGAATTAAGCGCATAATCTATTTATTACCTGATAAAACTACTGGAATTAACTCCACAACGATTAGATTGACTATTTTGATTATCGTAAGCGTCGGTTAAGCAAAGATTATTTATTTCGTATATTTCTAGTTTTTGCGCGCGCAGGTTATATATCGCTTTTTGCAAATCACTAATATTATTTGTGTTTGCTAAGGGATGCTCAAATGAATCTATGGTACGTACTAAAAAATCTTTGTTAAAGGGAATTAGTACTCTCTTGTTGTCTGCACGTCTGATTTGAACTATATTTGCTACCAAACCCACTTTCCAGCGGTTAGGTGCTATTTTTTGGGGAGGATAGGCACGCTGAATTAATAATTTAGTTGTGATTTCTTGATTCAGATTTTTAGTGAACAACTCTGCTGGCGCCATTTCGGCTATTTGTCCTAAAAAACCCTGTCGAAAATCTTCGGAAATAGCAAAACTAGACACCCAACTAGTTGTAGGCACTTTTTTCGTGGCGCCTTCTGGTGTAATTATAGATATACCTTTATCAGGTTTCGGATTCGTCGCATCTTCTATAGTAATCGCTGGCAAGGCACCCGTCCAGTTGAACATCCCTGCCATCGTTTGACTAACAAATTGCCGGATAGCTTCCGGTTGTTGGTCAAAATTATTTGTTTTTGAAGTTGCATCATCCAGTTGGACAAAATTTGGCGGCTTTCTACTATTTAAATTACGAATAGTTAAACCCTGCACTAATAATACCAATAATACCAAAATTTGTAACCCAAAAGTTACAAAAGCAAACACAGTTAATAAATTAACCGTCGTTTTTTTCTCTGGTAAAAATCTTGTCATCTCTTTCTTTGCGTCCTTTGCGTCTTTGCGGTTCTATATTCTTCCACGCACCCAAACATTAGTATTATTCATCGCATTAAATATACTAAAACCTCCAAATGCTGCAAGAGTCAAAGATAAAATTGGCGCCAAAACTCCCAAACATATCAAAAACCACGTTAAATCAAGTTCTGCATCAATATTTTGAGACGAAACATCGACAATAACACTAGCTGTGATAATGGCAATAATATTAAATGATATTTTGGCGATACCAATTGCCGAAAAACCTGTCAACCATGTAAAAATTGGTTTAGTGACTACAGGAAGCAAAGAACATCCAACAGCCAATGGGCCAAGTGCTGCTACTAACAGCATGGTTGCCTCAATTAAGTTGTGAAAAGCAAGTTGTGACGAGATTAATATATTTTTGAAGGTAGTTTGAACTGTTGAACCCAGCAAAGAGTTAAACGAAAGCTCAGATACTGCGTTGCTACTGTATACGATTAAATTTACTTTCCTTTCAAGTCTACTTACCCAAGGTTGGGCGCCGTATAAGTCGCGGTAATTTTGCCATAAAGTATCTATTTTTTCTTTGGCTTTAGTTAAACATTGTGTTTGTTGCTCTCCCATTAGTGACTGACAAGGACGTAATAAGGCGCCAGTAACTTCTTCAGCAACACTCATATTTAATGCTTGCTGATATACTTTATTACTATCTGCGACTTGAATAACTTGTTGGTTAATGCTATTAAGAAAATTTCTAAAACCTAAAGTTAAATGAGATAATGTAGTCCCGTTACCAGGGTTAGCTAAGAGTAACACTACTACAAACGGCATTATTAAATTAGATAATGGACGTGAGTATTCGCTTTCTAATAAATCTTTAAGCCATTGAGCAACAAAGAACAGTAATGTACCAACAGCAAAAAATATTCCCAGTTTAGTAATAGCTCCATATAAGTTATTATTGGTGTTAGTTTGGAGGATATCTATCCATTGTTTGTCCCAACTAGTTGTAATATTTTGTGCTGTAATGGCGCCGTTTCTAAGTATGTCGGTGCTGCCAAATTGAGCAAAGCTTATATAAATCAGATTCATAATTAATTTTTTCTGCCTATTAAGTCGGTTTGTGATGTGACTTGTAATAGTCGTGCGACTTCTGCGGATGTGTTTGCTCTTTGACTTCGATTTGTTTCATCTAGTTGTTGTGATATGTTTACTAAGTTTAAGTTTGTATACTGTAAGTCATGATGAATTTGAGTAGTGGTTGCAAGTGTTTCGGCGCCTATTTTTGATTGTTCTTTTTGAATATTGATATTTTGTAGTTCTAAATCTGCTAATCCTTCCCAAGTTAGCTGAGTAAGTTTAGCTTGGTTGTTTAATACGGAACCAAATAAGGATAGGGGATTACCACTGGCTGCAATAGATGATATGTTATTTAAAGCATTTGCACTACTTACTACTGCTTCAATTTCAATTTGCTTGCGCTTTTTATTAGTATCAGCAGCATTTGCCATAGAGGCAATATTATTTACCACTTGTTCGGTATTTTGTAATTTGTTTTTAATACGTGTTTGCCCGTTCCTTCCTAAAGTACCTTCGACTGTTGATAAAGTCATTTGGCGCCCAATTTGATTATTAACCATAGCACCATTTACTGCTGGGTTATTATCAAATTTATCTGACTGTGAATATTGAGTTATTTGTTCTCTGACACTTTTACCTATAGTTAGTGGACTAGAAGAATTATTTATAGCGCTTTGCGTCTGAACTTCATAAGGTTTTAGCTCAGATAGATTATTTGTAATATAGTTTTTCAAATCATTGCTATAAGATTGAAAGTCACTCCAAACATTTCCTAATCCTGCTGTGGCTGGTAATATAACTAAGCAGACTAGTGTACTGGAAGCTATAATAATTTTTAGAGGCTTATTTATAAGCATGTCGCAGTCCTATCTCTCTTCTTCCTTTGTGTCCTTTGTGTCCTTTGTGGTTCGTTATACCAACGTTATTTTTGAAAAATCAATTAGAAACGCTACATACCTCCTTAACTGCTACGAATAGAACCGACAAGTTGACGTGCGAATTGTGAAAGCGCTTCGTATTTGTTAGTATGCTTTTGCATAAATTTATTTCGTGCAGCTTGTTCGTTGGGGTTATTGGCAACAACTGCTAATTGCTCAAATCCTGGATAGTATCGGCAAAAAGTATAAACACCGTTATCATCAAGCAACCACTGACTATAAATTTCTTCTTTACGTGGAAAGAAACTTTCTGATGCGTTGCGCGCGATGATTTCCTGTGGATACTTTAAAATATCTACAAAACTATTTACCGCGACTGGCTGAATTCGTCCAATTAACCTTGTTGTTAAATTCTGTAAAATCTTGGTAGCAGCTTTTGACTTAGCTATTGTGTCTGGGTCTTGGGCTGATAAAATGACTCTTACCCCTGCTTTGGCGCCGTTTGCACATAACCTTCCTACCAAGTCAGAAATTTGGTCGAACTCGAACAAAATAGGCGCCTCATCGATAAAGAATATAGAAGCAGGACTACTCAAAGCGCGTCGTAGTGCAGCAGAGTAAGCACTGAGAGAAAGTAGTGCAGCATCTTCACTATCAGAAAGATTTCGCAGTGCAAAAACTAAGAGTTGCGCGTCAGTTGGAAAACTGGAAGGAGCAGATATTGCTTGTCCAACCCGACTTTGCAACCAAAAGCGTAAACGTAAGTCAATGACTTCGAGTGCTTCGTCAATTCTTTTACCTACAGAGTTTAAGTTGAGATGTTCGCGCGTGCAAAACAGTAAAAAATCTTTTAATGTTGGTGTTTTTTGCCATTCGATAGTTCCAAAACCTGCTACGAGTGCAGCTTGATACCGTTGTTTTATTCCTTCGTCAGCAAAGAATGTACCTAGCGCTAAGTTGATGATTGAGCGTACTGTTTGCGATAGTAACTGATTTTCGCTGCTGTTACCCAATATCATTGTCATCAACGCTGATTCTAAAAACGCGACATAATCTTGAAGACGCGATGCTTGTTCTTCTTTACTTAAATAACGTAGGTCTGGTTGTTCAAATAAGTTATTCGACTGTTTGGAAATATCAAAATAGGCGCCATATCCTTTGAGAAATTCTGTATAGTCGCTAAAAGTAGATGTACCATCGGGTTTTGGAAAATCTAATGCGACTACTGGCATATTATGAGCTAATGCTTGAGTTAATATACCAGATACCAAAACCGATTTACCCGCGCGCGTTGTTGCGAACAGTGCTAAATTTTTATGCTGGTTGAATAAATCAAGATTGACAGGTGTACCACCTTCATCGGAGATTAACTCAAATCCTTTGGCACTACCAGAAGTAGTTGTGACTAGCGGTGTTAAACCCCAAACTTCATTGGTCAGATAAAGCTGGCGCCTATTAAAGGGTTTGGCGAGTAAAACATCCCAGACAATGGGTAAAGTTTGTAACCAAATCTTCCACGCATACTCAATTTCCCGAACTACGCGCGCGGGACGTTGGAAGCAGTTTTCAATATATCTACATGCTTCATCTAATTTTTCTAAACTTGGACGATGCACTAAGATTGTCACACCAGTATATATAGGGACGGCGCCTTCATATAACTTTTCTTGTGCTGCAACTGATTTCTGAAGCTTTAACTGTGCTGCAACGTCAATAGTATTACTTTTTTGCTGTGCTAATTTAGCCGTCATATTTGACTGCTTTAATACTCGTTGAAGAGTTGCCTTGACTAAAGCAGGATTTGCTGGCGTCAGTTGACAGAAAATTTCAGTATCTACAACCGTGTCTCTAGCTATTAATTCCCATAAATACCGAAGTTGTGATGATTTATTTTGCCATCCTCCCGGTTTTTCTAAAAATGTCATTGCACCGACATATTTATTTTTTAAATGTATCCATTGCCTATCTGCAACAGGTACACTAGATTCTGTTAAAAGTGTTGTGCTATGGATATTTTCGAGTAGTAACTTGCTACTAGGTAACTCCGAGTAAATTTCTTCTCGAAGTCCGTTATCATCTAGTACTAATAACTGAGGGATATTTGGGGCAACAGTATCATTAAAGCGTTTCCAGCACTCGTGCCAAAGCTCTTGTGCAGTTAACGCTCGAACGTCCAAACCCATTTTATTTGATAATACTTGCTCCCAACGACGAAACCCTTCTTGGTAAGCATTAGAAATTATTGTCTCAATACGTTCTTGTTCTCTTTGAACTGCATCACCCTTAAAAGTTAACCACCAAGATTCGGCTTTAGCGATTAGTTTTTCAATCCAATCATTAGCCTCTGCACTATCAGATTCTACAGTATAGGTTACATATATACGTAACTGCTTGGGTTTACGTACACCGTCGTGTGTAAGCGCTTGTATTCTAGCTCTTTCTGAAGTCAATAAATACTGTATTTCAGGCGAAGTCGTATTTTTTATTAATGCTGCTAATTCTTTTTGTCTAGCTTTATCTGAAGCAAACGAACTGAGATGAAAAGTAATTCGTTCTTCACCAGGTAAATCTTTTAAACCAGCTTCAATATTATTACAAATTGTATCAATTTGCTCTTTTACTAATGTAGTATGTATGCCTTTACATTCAAAGCCGAAAACAAAGCAAAATTTATCTTTTTGATTACCTTTGCTTAAAAGATAGGCGCCAATATCTCTATCACCAAGCGCGAATTTAAGCATGGTGGCAAGATGTAAAGCATCTTCAAAAGGAGTTAATCTACTTTCGTGACCTGCGATGTCTACGCTTTGTTTTCCGATTTTGTTTTTCATAATAAAATTCTAGAAAACTCCGATAACGAGCGACACCCCTAGTCCAGTTAGGAACACCGATGAACTTACTTAAAAACCGCCAGCTTTTACCCCCTGTCAGTATCCACCAAGTAGCCATTCCCCATCCTGCTATTAGCAGCGTCCATAACCATTTTTGCCATGCATCAGTAAATAAACCTCCCAAAAAACCATTAACAATAAAGTAAGAAAGTAAAATTATTATTATCCAGGGGAAGATTTGGTCTGCAGGAATGGGACCAAGGGATGGTTGAGTTCCTAATATTTGATTTACAGGTCGAAATTCTTTATCTTCCATTATCCGGTAATAAAAGACGTTAAAACATCAGCGACAGTAACGGCAATTACCACTAGTAAGGGTGTTCTAGCAACTACTTGCCAGTCTTCGTCCTTACGAACAGCATTAACTACACCAACGAGCGATATAGCTATATATAGTAAATAAAGCGCTCTGATGACATTAAATACTAAACTTACAGCACTAGTGGCGCCAGTTTGAGATGCATCAGTTAAATTATTTTTAAAAAAGTTTTCTGCTTTTCCAAAAAACTGTGCAGCAGCAGGGTTTGCAAACCAATCTAACCAAAATATGCTCAAAATTAGACCAACAGCTAGAGTTTGCAGTAAGATTAGCCAATGTGAAGATAATTTCGCGCGCTGTCCAAAGTGTTGGATACATGTAGTTGTTAGACTTAAAAGTAGTAGACAAAACAATAATACTGGACTGTGTAAAGTAATAATTGTTAGAAAACAGCCACAAGTAAGTAAAAATAGTGATGATGTAGACAAGCAGGTAATATATTTTTTGATTGCTTTAATAAGTATCATATCTAAATTATTTCATGACTTTGATATTAATCCCCCCAACCCCCTTAATAAAGGGGGCTTTAAACATCTATTCTCCTTTAAACACGGAAGCTTTAAACATCCAACCTCTTTAATTAAAAGGGGCTTTGATACCTCACTCTTGTCCCTCCCACGATTTCGGGGGGTTAGTGGGAATCAAAGCAATAAACATAAAAATTATACGGACAAGTAATTAATTATGTTGTCTTCCAAAATACGTTTCATTCTTTTATTTAACTTATTTTTTGTCAAGAATAAACTAATTATTAATTTTTTAATATATGTTCAATAAAAAATATAATAAATCGATTGTTTAAATGATTGATTACTTATCCTTAACTTCCAAGCTATAGATTCACAACAGTGTTGCCTGAGAGTTTATCCTATTTTTGATAGGATAACAACAATTCCTAAAGTCTAAATATTAGCCACATTATTTTTTAAAGTGTTCTCTAATATACAAAACGGAGAATACTGAAGAATTACATTTTCGAGTTTTTGGAAATCATTTCAATAACACTAAAGAATTGCCCCTTGAGAGGAGATATTCATGTCAAAGCTGAGTCGTAGACAGGTGCTAATGTTTTTTGCTGGAAGTGCTGGTGCAGTAGTTGCAGACCAAGTTTTAGGTGGTGTTTTTAGTGCGGTTGATGCACAAACCGTACCTTTGACTTTTACACCTGTGCGTTTACCACACCCACTTCCTGTTTATACCGAAAGTAAAAGTTTCTTACCTACAGGAATTGGACAGGGACTACAACTAAACGCTTCCGCTAACGTCCAACTACCTACCTACAACGTAATAGATGACGTAGTTGTACCACCAGAATACGAACGGTACGTAATTGTCGGTTGGGGTGATAGAGTATTTCCAAACCCTGATGATTACTTCGGCTACAACTGCGACTATACAGGTTTTATTCCCATTGGCAGAACTAACGACGAAGGTTATTTGTGGGTGAACCATGAATATGTTGGCTTTCCACTTTCTGGTCTGGCGCCAGAAACACCTACTGATGTCCAGGCACTTCCCAATGCTTATACACCTGTAATTGGATACCCTCTACCTACAGCTAGAGGTGTTGAGTTAGATGGTGAATTCCTCTACAACTTAGGTGGTTCAATCGTTCGGATTTCTAAGCGTAATTCCCAACAGCGTTACAGACCAGTAAAAGACTCGATAAATCGCCGTATTCACGGTCTTTCTGGTTTAGGGATCAACAGTCAGCGTACTGATGCTTATCAAAGTATTACCTCTTGGGGAAGTCGTAGCTACCAGCAAGGCGACCAAAACTATTTGATTGGTACTGGGCCTGCTGCAACGGATGTTTTCTCAAAAAGTGCAGATGGGCTAGGTAATAGAATTATTGGTACTGGTTTCAACTGTTCTGGTGGCACAACTCCTTGGGGAACAATTTTAACAGCAGAAGAAAACTTCCAAGGCGCCGCAGCATTCTTCGTTGGTGTTACCGAATCAGTAAAACCAGATGGTACTCAAACAGGTTATACAGCTTCTACTGTTGGCAACACCTTCGGTTTAGTTGGTGAAAAATATGGCTGGATGGTGGAAATTGACCCAGCTAACCCCAGCTTCCGTGCAAAGAAACATAGCTGGTTAGGTCGTTTCCGTCATGAAAACATTGCAATACGTGCGGAAAGCGGCAATAAATTAGTCGCTTATATGGGTGATGACAGACGTGGTGGACATACCTGGAAGTTTGTTAGTGCAGGTACAATCGCTTCTCCAACTAGTAAGAGCAACAGTCAGTTGTTTGAAAGTGGTATATTGTACGTCGCTCGTTTCAACGCGAATGGTACAGGGCAGTGGATACCTTTACTCTTAAACACTCCTACCAATCCCATCGCACCAACTGAATTATCTTCTGTAGAATTTGCAGCTTTAGGTTCAGCACAGCGTGACGGTCTGCTACCGCTACCAAGACGTAACGGTATTGCAGGTCAAACCGTTGATGGTGGTGCATTCGGTTGTACTCGCGCAAATGAAGCAACAGCATTACCTGGTTATCGTGGCAAGTCTCTATCTAACTTCTATACATCTCAAGGCGCCATTCTTTGTGATGTTTTCTTGGCAGCAAACTTAGCTGGTGGTACTCCTACCGCGCGTCCAGAAGACCTCGAAGTTCACCCCCGCACCAAAGAAGTATTCATTGCTTATACCGATGGGGCGCCAGGTGGAGATGGATATCCAGACTCTCGTATTTTCCAAGTTGCTAAGTTGACTGATGCAGTTAACGATACTCAGCAGTCAGGTGGAATTTACAAAATTATTGAAGATAGTGCAGATGGAACAGGTTTAACCTTCAAGTGGCAGAAATTTGCACAAGGTGGAGAAGCTGGTTCTAAAACTGGCGCCGGTTTTGCTAACGTAGATAACTTGGCATTTGACTCTCAAGCAAATGTTTGGGGTGTTACAGATATGTCTACCAGCACCCACAACGGTTTTAATATTGGCGCTGCTGGAACACCTAATACTATCAACCACACTGCAAAAGGTAACGTTGCCAACTTTACTGGAGTATTTGGTAATAATTGGTTATTCTTTATTCCAACAAGTGGTTCCGACGCTGGAAAAGTACTACCCTTTGCTTATGGGCCAGTGCGTTGTGAAATAACTGGTCCAACTTTTGTTGGTGACACTTTAATTGCTTCTGTACAGCATCCTGGTGAAGATTGCCCAATCCACGATGGTACAGTTTTGAGTCGCACCATCGAAATGCTTGATTTGAATGGTACAACGTTTAACCAAACTCGTACAGTACAGCGTGGTAGTAGTTGGCCCAGCAATATTCCAGTTGCTGATGGTGGTAAAGGACAAGCTACAGGCGCACCTCGTCCATCTGTAATTGGTATTCGTCGCAAGAATTCAAGCGGCAGATTTATCTAAACATTGTTGTTTGTAGAGACGTTACATGTAACGTCTCTACATTTGTCGCGTCTCTCTTGCGATGTGTATTTACACGCACTATCACAGGTGTGTGTTGTAAAGGCGCCATTTATCGCAGGTGTGGAGACGTTACATAATGGCGCCGTATTTACTACTGGTGAGGAATATTCATTTACAATTATGAAACAATTTACCCAAATAGCATACCTAAGTTTGTTATGGATTGTGGCTCTTGGAACATCAGCTTCAGCTCAAGAGGCGCCCACAGTTTCACCTAATTTTGAGGTTCGCTACAATAGCGAAGGTGCAGGTGTTGAATCGAATGGTAGCGTTGAAGGATTTATTCCTTTATTTCAAACCCCAGGTCAAAATGCTACTTTCCTTCAGGGAAGATTATTTTTAGATGATGACTCCCAAATGGGAGGAAATGTACTACTTGGATATCGTGTTTACGATAAAAAGGATGACAGAGTTACTGGCGCCTATGTTTCTTTTGATGCGCGCGATACAAGTAGAAGCTACTTTAAACAACTTGGTATCGGTTTTGAAACCCTAGGTAAATGGGATTTACGTATTAACGGTTATTTACCTTTAGGTGAAACCCGTAACCAAATTGGACAATTTTACTTTGGTAATCCTTTTTTCAAAGAAAATAATATCGTTATTCAGCAAGCTAATTTATTTGAAGCTGCTTTACATGGAATTGATGCAGAAGTTGGTACGCGCTTAACCAAAATTGGCAGCGGTGATTTGCGTGGTTATGCAGGTATTTATTATTTAGGAAATGATAATAAAGAAGCTTTTGGCTGGAAAGCAAGAGTTGAAGCACGTCCTACTAAGTTCTTATCTTTAGGCGCCTCATTACAAAATGATTCTTTATTTGACACCAGAGCAGCTTTCACCGTTGGTTTGAGTTTCCCAGGAAGTGGCGCCATAAGAGGTAACGACGAAAAACCAAGTTATTTTGCTCGCATGGGTGAATTTGTCGAACGTCAGACAGCTATACCCGTAGTTGGAGTGAATACAGTTGCTTCTGTCGCACTTACAAACCCCAACACCAACAAACCTTGGAGCTTTATCCACGTTGCTCCTGGTAATAGCAACGGTACTGCTGAGTCACCCTACAGTTACGACAAAATTCAGCAAGCTCTTAATGATGCTGCTGCAAAAACTGATTCTATTGTTTATATCCGTGGAGATGAAAAAGCCATCATTCCTGGCTTTACACTTCTAAGTGGAGTACAACTTCTTACTAACACTCCTGAACGATTTATCAACACAGTAGAAATCGGTAACATCAAGCTACCTTTCTCTGGTTCTCGTATTGTGCCAAAGATTGGAGGTATAGTAACTCTTTCGAGTAATACTGTTTTCAGCGGATTTGATATTAATGCGGCAAACGGCGCCGGGGTTCGCGGTACAAATATTAGTAACATTAAAATTGCTGATAACCGTATTCAAGGTACTCAGGGAGAAGCAATCCTTCTATCACAAGTAACAGGCAACGTTGATATTAGCAACAATACCATCGACAAAAGTACTGGAAGCGCACTTTTACTTACTAATACCTCTGGAAATGCCAACATCAAAGTTACAGGTAACAATATTACCGATAACTTAAACTCCATCGGTATCAACTTAGGAGGGACTGCTACAGGTACAGCAGAAATAGCTAAGAATACCATTTCCAACTTTGGTATTGGTGTAGATGTTAGCTTAAGTGACAGCGCCAACTTAAGCAAGTTAAATATCACCGACAATAGCATTACTGCTCCTAACAATAATAATTCGTTAACAGGAATTCAAATCGAAGCTTTTGATAAAGCAACTGCAACAGCTAACATTACCGGGAACACCATCAGCAACACAACGAACGATGGTATTAGTATTCAACTTAACCAAAACACCAAAACCCAAGTTAATATTTCCAACAACAAAATTGAAAACGTTAAGGGTAGCGATTTATATGCTTTAGGTGGCGCCGCATTTGCAGATGGTATTGATGTACAACTGTTTGATAGTGCGAACGCTGGAGTTAGCATTACTGGTAACACAGTTAATAACACAACTGGACGCGGTATCAGCGCCTCAAACATAGGTAATGTCGCTAATCTAAAACTAGATATCACAGGTAATACCGTTAGCAATACTGAATACGAAGGTATTGGAATTGATAGTTTTAACGGTAATATAACTATTAACAAAAATACCGTTTCCAATGGAAAAGGTGATGGTCTTTATTTAGGAAACATCATAGGCAACGCCGAAATTAGCGGACTTGAGATTAATGATGCAGGCGCCGGAGTACGCGGAATAAATGTCAATAACATTAAGATTACCGACAGCCGTATCCAAAATATCAAGGGTACAGGTGTTGACTTACAAGATGTCACTGGTAAAGCCGAAATTAACAAGCTTAATGTTAATGGTGCAGTCGGCGCCGGAATTCACGGTACAAATCTCAATAATGTTACGATTACTAATAGCAATATCCAAGGTACCACTGGTACTGGAACGATATCTCCTACTCAAGGAGAAGCAATTCTCTTATCAGAAGTAACAGGTAACGTTGATATCAGCAACAACACCATCGGCAAAAACGCAGGAAGCGCGGTTTCGTTAAACAATACCTTTGGAAATGCCAACATTAAAGTTACAGGTAACAACATTAGCGATAACTTAAACTCCATTGGTATCAAGTTAGGAGGAACCACCACAGGTACAGCAGAAATTGCCAAAAATACTATTTCCAACTTTGGTAGTGGTGTAGATGTTTCCTTAAGTGAAAACGCTAACTTGAGTAAGTTGGATATCGCCAACAATAGTATTACTGCTCCTAACAGCAATAATCCACTCGAAGGAATTAAATTTAAAGCTTTTGACGAAGCGGTCGCAACAGTTAACGTTACCGGAAACACCATCAGCAACACAACCAACGATGGTATTGGTGTTCAAGTTAACCAAAACACCAAAACCCAAGTTAATATTTCCAGCAACAAAATCGACAACGTTAAGGGTAGCGATTTATACGGCTTGGGTGGCACCGAATTTGCTGACGGTATTGATATACAGGTGTTTGATAGCGCTAGTTCTAAAGTTAGCATTACTGGTAACACAGTTAATAACACAACTGGAAATGGTATCAGCATCTCCGACAACAGTGACACAGCTAACCAAAAGCTAGATATCGCTAATAATACCGTCAGCAATACTGAATATGAAGGTATTGGAATTGACGGTGTTGACGGGAATATAACTATTAGCCAAAATACTGTTAGCAATACTAAATACGAAGGTATCTATTTAGAAAACACTACTGGCAAAGCCGAAATTAGCGGTTCTAATAATATTAGTGGTGCAACAGGCGCCGGTATTCGCGGTACAAATGTTAGTAACGTTACAATAACTGGTAACAGTATCCAAGGTACTACTCGCGCGGGCACAAATTCTAATACTGACGGGGAAGGAGTTATTTTATCGGAAGCAACAGGTAACGTTGATATCAGCAACAACACCATCACCAAAAACGAAGGAAGCGCGGTTTCACTAAATAATACTTCTGGAAATGCCGACATCAAAGTTACAGGTAATAACATTACCGATAACTTAAATTCCATTGGTATCAAGTTGGGGGGAACCACCACAGGGACAGCGGAAATTGCCAAAAATACTATTTCCAACTTTGGTATTGGTGTAGATGTTTCTTTAAGTGAAAGTGCTAACTTGAGTAAGTTGGATATCGCTAACAATAGCATTACTGCTCCTAACAGCAATAACCCATTAGAAGGAATTAAGCTTAGAGCTTTTGACGAAGCAGTCGCAACAGTTAACGTTACTGGAAACATCATCAGTAATACAACCAACGATAGTATTAATGTTGGACTCAACCAAAATACAG
Organism: Calothrix sp. PCC 7103; assembly: GCF_000331305.1. Lineage (GTDB taxonomy): Bacteria > Cyanobacteriota > Cyanobacteriia > Cyanobacteriales > Nostocaceae > Dulcicalothrix. Next base: position 7,448,911 of record NZ_KB217478.1, read on the forward strand.
AAACCCAAATCAATATTTCCAACAACAAAATCGAAAATGTTAAAGGTAGCGATGCATATGGCTTGGGTGGTGCCGCCAATGCTGATGGTATAGATGTACAATTGTTTGATAGTGCTAGTTCTAGAGTCAGCATTACTACTAACACAATTAATAACACAACTGGACGCGGTATCAGCACCTCGAACACCAGTGACGCAGATAAAGCAAGACTGGATATCGTAGCTAATACAATTAGCAATACTGAATATGAAGGTATCGGGATTGATGAATTCAACGGTAATGTTACTGTTAACAACAACAATATTTACAATGCCTCTACCGAAGCTATTAGTTTAGGAAACATCACAGGTAAAGTTGACATCAACGCACTTAATATTAATGGTGGAAACAGCGGTATTCGCGTTACAAATGTCAATGAAATTACAATCGCTGACAGTAATATCCAAAATACCAAGACTCCAGCTATTGACTTAGAAAACGTCACAGGTGAAGTTGAAATCAGCGGACTAAATATTAGTAGTTCTACAGGTGCCGGAATTAGCGGTACAAATGTAAATAATGTTACAATTACTGGTAGCAGTATCCAAGGAACTCAGGGAGAAGGTATTCTCTTGTCGGGAGTCACAGGTGACGTTGATATCAGCAACAACACTCTCACTAAGAATACAGAAAGCGCGGTTTCACTAAGCAATACTTCTGGAAATGCCGACATCAAAGTTACAGGTAACAACATTACCGATAACTTTAACTCCATCGGTATCAACTTGGGAGGAACTGCAACAGGTACAGCAGAAATTGCGAAAAATACAATTTCCAACCCTGGTATTGGTGTAGATGTTACCTTAAGTGAAACCGCGAACTTGAGTAAGTTGGATATCACCGACAATAGCATCACTGCTTCTAACAGCGATAATCCGCTAGAAGGAATTAAACTTAGAGCTTTTGACGAAACAATCGCAACAGTCAACGTTACCGGAAACAACATTCGCAATACAACCAGCGATGCGATTGGTGTTGGACTGAACCAAAACACCAAAACTCAAGTCAATATTGCCAATAACAAAATCGAAAATGTTCAGGGTAGCGACTCATATGGCTTGGGTGGTGCCGAATTTGCTGATGGTATAGATTTACAGTTATTCGATAGCGCGAGTTCTGGAATTAGCATTACTGGTAACACAGTTAATAACACAACTGGAAGCGGTATCATCATCTCAGACTACAGTGACGCAGCTAACCAGAAACTAGATATTGCGAATAATAGCGTTAGCAATACTGAATATGAAGGTATTGGAATTGATGGTGTTGACGGTAATATTACTGTTAGCAAAAATACCATTAGCAATACCAAATACGAAGGTATTTCTCTAGAAAACACCACTGGTAAAGCCGAAATTAGTGAACAGAATATAAGTGGTGCAACAGGCGCCGGTATTCGCGGTACAAATGTAAATAACGTTACAATTACTGGTAGCAGTATCCAAGGAACTCAAGGAGAAGGGATTCTCTTATCAGAAGTAACAGGTAACGTTGATATCAGCAACAACACTCTCACTAAGAATACAGAAAGCGCGGTTTCACTAAGCAATACTTCTGGAAATGCCGACATCAAAGTTACAGGTAATAACATTACCGATAACTTCAACTCCATCGGTATCAACTTGGGAGGAACTGCAACAGGTACAGCAGAAATTACTAAAAACACTATTTCCAACCCTGGCATTGGTGTAGATGTTACCTTAAGTGAAACCGCGAACTTGAGTAAGTTGGATATCACCGACAATAGCATCACTGCTCCTAACAGTGATAATCCGCTAGAAGGAATTAAACTTAGAGCTTTTGACGAAGCGACCGCAACCGTTAACGTCACCGGGAACACCATCAGTAATACAACTAACGATGGTATTAATGTTGGACTTAACCAAAACACAAACACCAACATCAATATTGCCAACAACAAAATTGAAAACGTTAAGGGTAGTGATGCGTATAGTTTAGGTGGCGCCGAATTTGCTGATGGTATAGATGTACAGTTGTTCGATAGCGCTAATTCTAAAATTAGCGTTACTGATAACACAGTTAATAAGACAACTGGAAACGGTATCAGCATTTCCAACCTCAGCGACGCAGCTAACGTAGATTTAAATGTCACAGGTAATACCGTTAGCAATACAGAATACCAAGGTATCAGAGTTGATAATTTTGACAGTAATACAACAGTCAATAACAATACCGTTACTAATGCGGTAAGCGAAGGTATTTATCTAGAAAACACCACAGGTAAAGTTGAAATCAACGACAACAAAGTCGTAGATACTCGCGACCCATCAACAGATACTGATTTAGAAAGCGGTATATTTGTGTGGAACTATGGAGGTGACTCAGATTATACGATTGCCAACAATACAATCGAGACAACCTTCGATGCTTCTGGTTATCGAACCGATGGTATTGAATTTAACTTATGTCGCGATGTTGACCCAATTTACCTGGGCAACCCTTGTAATTCAACGGCAACTGCAAAGGTTAATATAACCAACAACACAATTAAGCATAATGGAAATGTTGCTGGTGGCGCCGATGGAATTGACCTGAACATAGGAAAATTTGCAGACGCGACCTTTAACGTTACAGGTAACACAGTTAGCAATATCCCAGATGAAGCAGTTTCTATTGGTGCTGTTGCCGATTCAAAAGGAATTTTCAACATCAACAATAATACGATTACTAATGTTGTTGATAGTGGCATAGAAGTTGACTTATTCTTGCCCGACCCAGCGGTTTCTCCTGCATTGAATTTGTTTAATAGTAGTAATACTGAATTCAACATCACAGGTAACACAATTGATACTGCCAAGGATGATGGTATAAACTTTGAGGTTCAAGACCAAGCCAATACAAAAGTTACTATCACTGGCAACACTATCCAAAATATTGGCAGTGGGGAAAATGGTGATAGAGCGATTCAATTAGAAACATTCAACTCTTCTAACATGTGCGCTGCTGTTGACAGTAACACAATTAGTGCATCTCCTAGACCTGCACTTTTAAGACCTAGCAACGCTTCCACACTTGAAGTTGTAGATGCAGCAAATCTTTCAACTCGCAATGGTGGCGCCAGCTTCTCAACTCCGGGAACAACAAACCGTCTAACTCCTTGCCCGTAAACTTCGGTGGGGCAATGCCCCACCCTACTTTAACCCTGGCAATTTCCATTCTTGTAAAACTCGTGCAACAGTCTCGCGCGTAGCTTCGGCGCCGAAACCCCACGCGAGTAACGAGAAATAATCTACAACTCCTCTAGTACCAAAAGTACCATTTGCCAAGTATAATTGTGTAAAACCTGCATTACCAAGTAAAAAAATAGCTATTGCATAACTTAAGGAGTTGAAAATAAGCAAACGATAACGAGATAATTTTTCTAGCTTCGACGTATTTATCTCGTTATCGAAGTTGATATTCGGAACAGGTTCAACTAAACCAGCATGGCTTGGATTCTTAATTGCTTTAGATACATTCCCTAAAAAGGTTCTACTCGGTGGTGCATTGCTCTTTAAATTCTGGATATTTTCAACTATCTCATCTGTCCGAGTTCTAATATCATCTTGCCATTTATGATAAGAATCTATATCTGTGGGAGAAAGGTTATACAAAAGCCTTTGCAGCGTTAATGCTTCTTGTTTCCAATACTTTTCTTCATCTCTTGCCTCATATGGTACTTGGTTAGTTAACTCACAAAATTCATCTAATTGAGTTTTTGCTAAGAGGAAATTATTAAGCTGTACTTGCACTTCTTGTAGCGCTTTACTTACTTGACCAGGACTGTCTTGTGATGGTCTACCTTTATTTATACTGTCAAGCTGCCAAGTTACTTGCTCTAAATAAGGAATTTGATTTTGAGGGTTTTCTTCTTCTACCCTTTTACGTAATTTCGACTCATAATCTAATAAATTTAACCAACCTTGCTTACCTTGATGCCATTTATCCCAAAGGTCTTGCGCTTGATTCGCTGCTTCTATTGCCGCACTAGAGCGCTTATTTTCTAAGGCAGTTTCCACCGCTGTTAAATAAGACTCAAATTTTTTATAAAAAGAACTATCCTGTTTAAATTCTTCATCTACACGTACTTTACTACGAAGACGGGCAACTTGAACCACAACTTCATCGCGTGCCATCCATTCACTACGATACATTGAAATAATAATCCCTAAACCCACACCAAGTAAAAGAACACACAATGGCATCAGCCAATAGTCTTTGACTTTGATACTTATCGGGATAACTAACTCGCTATCAGGAGTAATCACCAATAGATTACCATTATACTCACCGCTTCTCACACCTTTCAAATCAAACTCAATTGGAGTTAGTAAAGGTTGATTATTAGGTAAACTATTAATACTAGAATTATTTAGGTTGACTTTAATCGCGTTTGCAGGAAATACCTCATTACCATCCAAGCGATTTAAATCCAGGCTTAATATTTTAACATCCTTAACAACTTGATTTGAGCGTAAAAACAAATTCCGTCTAACCTTTGGGCAAAAAAATTGACCTAACCAGCACTTTTGCTCTGCTATAGATATAGTAGAAGGCTCAGAAGTAATTTTCGGTTCTGCCTTTACAACAGATGGCGCCAAGAAGCTAGACGCAGAAACTAACATTCCAATAGTAAATATTCTAGAAAAATTCATTTGTATTACTTTTATAGATAATAAACGTATTATTGTGCTGTTACGCACCATCAACGCGAATGTACAACGTAATAATACTCAATTTTTATCAAATTGCTACAGGCACCGAGCAAATCTCGTAGCATAGTCCAAGGCGCCTGTGCTGTGCAAACTTCATCTACATAAATTTTATTTGAAGAAATAAAAAAGTATATTTGTACGGTATATAGTTAGTACATTAATCCTTAATACCTATTTACTAGGGGTTAATAACTGTTGGTTAAATACCTAGATATTCCGATAATTTGTAAGTAAATTAGGAGATTTTTGAGGGAATCATTCGCTCTCTTAATCAAGAAATATTAAAAAATCTTGCCAAGGCGATTAATAACAAGAATAATCTAGATTGATAGTTATGTAGTTATAGGATTGTTGTCAGGGTCGGTTAAATGTCTACCATCACTTACGTCAAGGGATTGCCAACACCTTCAATCGAGATGAATAGTCTTGGTTTTACTTCATTTGAAATGTTTCTCACGGATTTCTCACTCCATTTTAAACAAGCAACTATCAAGGCTATTGATATTATTTTATCATCAAAAAACTTTGAAAAAGTAAAAAGCAAAGTAAATACACAGTTACAAAAAGAGTTTAATCTAAGTAAAAGACAGGTTAATGGAGTAATAACACTAGCGTTAAGTAAAGTTGATTCAGCTGACGAATGCCGTAAGAACCATATAAAACAGTTAGAAGGAAAATTAAAATCAGCATTGATATGGATTAAAAATTCGGAAAAAAAGCTTAAAGACAGTCAGAAATTTTATGCCAATAAAAACTGGCTCCAATCCAAAACTGGATGCAAGTTTCCTTTCTGCTGCGATTTAAAAAGTGGTCGTTCTAATTGGCACAGTCTCAAATTTCAAATTCATCACAAAAAACGTTATGTCTATCAACTTGATCAGAAAATAGCTCACCTAAAAACGGCACGTCTTCAAGTAAAGGTTTCAAGCAATGAAGTTTTTATAGTTGGTTCAAGTGATGAAAGCTTTGGTAATCAAGTTTGTCAATATGATGGTTCAAAACTTTTATTCCGTGTTCCATACTGTTTAGAAGCTAAGTATGGTAAATATGTTGAAACTGAAATAGGGAGCTTTGATAGAAATATTAATAGGTTGCCTACTCAAGGAGCGAAAACTTGGCACTTTTATAGAAAGAATAATCGTTGGGTTGTAGCAGTACAATTTACGCCAAAACCGATAGAGACGGTTAGTAGACCAATTCAATACGGTGCTATTGGTATAGACATAAATCCTGATTCTATTGGTTGGGCTTATGTAGATTATAGTGGCAATTTAAAAGAATTTGGAACTATACCATTACAATCAGGTCTAGGTAAAAATTTCAATTCACAACAGTTAGTTAATGCTTCGATTGAACTAGCAACACTGGCAACTAAATACGCTTGCCCGGTTATTTGTGAGAAATTAGATTTTTGCAAGAAAAAAGAATCATTACGGGAGAATGGTAAAAAATATGCACGAATGTTATCAAATTTTGCATACAGTAAATTGTATCAATTTCTTGAATCAATACTTTCAAACAGAGGAATTACTTTATATAAAAAGAATCCTGCGTACACCTCAATTATTGGATTAGTCAAATATTCTAAAATGTATGGTCTAGGTAGCGATGTCGCAGCAGCTTTAGTCATAGCTAGAAGAGGAATGGATCTGTCTGAGAGATTACCCGCATCCGTGTCCGCTTATCTTGAAGTGAATTCAAGAAAACACGTATGGAGCGGTTGGTCGAAATTGAATAAAATCACAAAGAACGCTGCCATAATTAAGTCACGGCACGATTATTTCAGCGTACCTAACTGGGGAATGGTGGTTAAGGATATTGTCGAGCAAGTAAGTGTAAAAACTGAACGTCGGGCAGCATCCAAGTCTACTTAGTAGCGTTTCCATTCTTATTCTTTGTAAGTTATACCGTGGACTTGGATAGAGGAAACTAGATTTTCCTAGATTTTTATAAGCGGTTATTATAGAACTCACCACACAGGGTAACGCATGACTAAAAAGCCCTTCGACCAATTTGCAAAGCAGTTTTTTAAGACATTTTTAAGTTCATATGGCAGAGTCGATTTGAATTTTGAAGTTCCTGGGGAATCTCAATTCATTGACATACTGTTTGCTCCATCCACTCAACCAAACGATACACCAGAATATCTACGTTTACTGCATCGAATGACATCAGTCCCATGTCTCATCGAACCTTACCGGAAACCACCAGGTAAAAGTGACATTCGCACCTGTGTACAGAAGAGGTTATAATAATTTTCTGACAACGCTTTCCCAACGTCCTGTTACAATATTCACTACAGTTTCAAAATCTTCTTCAAAGATTTGGGCTGACATTTTGCGGATGTACCATTTCCATTTACTGCGGCTTTTACTATTATGCCACCAAGAAGGCGCCGCTAATATTGAATACACTTCTTCTAATGGTGTGTTGCGACTTGTAAAAGCTGTTTGAATTGCTTGTGCTAATTCTGGTTGTGAGGTGTTTGTAATATATTTGCCGTACAGCACCAAGTCGTATAAGGTTTTAGGATGCCAGCGTCTTGCTCCAAATTCTACTAACCCGTGCAGTTTCCAAGCTATCATCGTTTCCGCGCGCGCTGCTTGTATTAGTATTGCTTCATCCATTAAAGTTGGATATTTTATATATGAAGCTGGTGGCGCCAGTGGGTCACCAAAACCAATATCAATTTGAATGCTATGCTGATATTGTCCTAGACTTGCATCTATTTTAATACGGGCGCCAGGTGATTCTGTTTCCAGCCAAATACCTTCGCTTTGTAAAGTATTTAAATGGAATTTCACACCATCAGCACAGTCAGCGGCAAGTATGTCTTGGAATTGTGCTGTTGTCTCGGCAATATCAAAAGGGTACAAACCCAGAAAGTCAACATCTACCGCTATTCTGCGTCCTAATGGTACCCATAGTCGCGTTAACATTCCACCTCGCATTACTAACTCATCTATATATATAGAGTTAGATACTCGTCGCAACACACTTTCGAGTATGTGGTATGTTAGTACTTCGTCTAAAGGGCGATTTGTTGTTTGAGCAATATCGATTAATTGCTGTTCTATATTATCCATTGTTCGTTAGCCACCCATTATCAAGATTGATATTACTGTCGAAGACGCTGTACTCCTGTTGGGGTTGAGAAAACTTGATGTTTTTTGCTCTTAATACACCAAGCAAAGCATTAAAGCGCGACTGAGCAGTATATAAACCAACACCATACATTCGCATGGTGATAAATCTTTGCTGTTGCCCATGTGACTGATATTTAAAAGCGTTTGCTGATAAATGGGCATCGTGTTGTTGGCATAATTGAGCTAGCATCTCAATATCTGATGGCGCCAATGTGACTTTAATATGAAACTCAAAGTAATTCGTTGTGGGTAATACTTGCGCTTGTCTATCTGTAACTGGAACATCTTGGTTATTTACCATCGCTTCTATCTTGACACGCGCGACCGCAAAACCCGCTTTTTCAAATTCACGCGCGAGCTTATATGCTTCTTGCTTGACACTAGTTAATGTGCCGCGATGATATGATGCCGTCATCAATTGAAGAGCGACAACACCAGATGGTAACTCGATAAGTACGCTTTTTACTCCCAAGGTTTTACATAAACAGCAAAACTTATCCTGTGCTGCTTCTGATGTCGCATCAACGGTTACATGTACTTCAAACGTTCCTGTATATCTAGGTTGCTTTACCTAATAAAATGGCTGCTTTAATGCAAGATGGCGCCGTATCCATGTTTTAACTATCATATGTTTTAGGGTTTGACTATGTATACTACAATTGTAGTATATAATATTTGCTCGCTGCAAGTGCTTAATATGAACTTCATTTTTAGTACTAGTGCTTCTACAGATAGAGACAGAACGCTATAAGCTTGATGTAGAAATGGAAGAATATTATGGGCAACTAGATGCAAAGGGTGAGTTAAAGTGACTTCTACCTGGACATGACATATAAAGATTCTCTTTACTTATTTCTTTAGAATGATGTTTGTAAGTAATGAGTATGATAATGATAATTTTAACAACTAGGGGATTATTAATAAAAATAAATATCTAAAATTTTATTGTCTTGTGTCTTGTAGGGTTGGCATTATTGCCCGCTCTCTATAATGGAACGGGCAGGGATGCCCATTCCACAAGATATTTATTTTACAAGATATTTATTTTACAAGATATTTAATTCTGGAGTGTGTATGGGGAATGAAATGTATATTGTTGAACAATCGATATCAAATTATACGCGCGTTAGGAAAGGGTGGGTTTGGGGAAACGTTTCTAGCGGAGGATACTTATTTGCCTTCACGTCGTATTTGTGTTGTTAAGCGACTTCAACCAGTTACGAATAATCCTAAAGCTTATGATGTTATACAACAGCGATTTAATCGAGAAGCCGCTATTTTAGAACAGTTAGGTGAAGGTAATGAGCAAATACCCAAGTTATATGCTTATTTTGCTGAGGAAGAATATTTTTACCTAGTTCAGCAGTGGGTAGAGGGTTTAACTTTAAGCCAAAAGTTACAGCATCAGCACCTAGGTGTGTTGAGTGAAAATTTTGTTACTCAGTTGTTGGTGAGTTTATTACCAGTATTAAATTATATTCACAAGCACGGTATTATTCACCGAGATATTAAACCTAGTAATATTATCTGGCGCCAAAAAGATAGTAAACCTGTTTTAATTGATTTTGGTATTGCCAAGGAAGTAATGAATACTGCCTTGAATGATGAAGGTGAACCTCGTAGTATTGTTGTGGGGACTCAGGGTTTTATGCCACCTGAGCAAGCAGCAGGTCAACCTGTATATTCTAGTGATATTTATAGCTTAGGGATGACGGCAATTTTTCTACTTACTGGTAGACATCCTTATGATATACAGGAATGGCGCCAAGATATTGATATTAGTAATCATTTGGCAGCAGTTTTAACTAAAGCTACTAATTCGCATCCTGGTGAACGTTATAATAATGCGAAAGCAATGTTGACAGACTTGCAACCTCAAGACTTCTTGGCGCCATCACCTAATAAAATAATTGACATAGCTGATATTGAAACAACTCCGCTTTCTGGATATAGTTCAAAAAGTCCAGTAGAAGTAATTTCATACAGCAGGGAAGAATATCGTCATCGACAAATATTACTTAATAAAGTCAAAAACTATTGGATAAAAGGTGTTTTAGAAACTTCTTTACATGGAGTAGTATTAATTGAACTGGGTTTAGAAAACCGCTTCGATACTTTAGACCGTCCTTGGGGTATGCTATGGGAAACTCCTGAACTTGCGAGGCAACCTTTACCAAGTAATACTAAAGTATTCAATTTATTTCAACAAATGGGCGCCGGATGTTCGTTATTAATTTTAGGTGAACCTGGCGCCGGAAAAACAATTACACTTTTAGAATTAGCGCGCGATTTAATAGCGCAAGCTGAGTACAATATAAATCTGCCAATTCCAGTAGTATTTAACCTTTCGGCTTGGGCAAATGAGAAGATAATAATTGCTGAATGGCTAGTGCAAGAACTTAATACTAAATATCAGGTTTCTAAGGAAATTGGTCGAGCTTGGATTAAAAATCAACAGTTATTATTACTTTTAGATGGGTTAGACGAAGTTGGTACCGAACTTCGAGATGCTTGTGTGACTGCGATTAATAAATTTAGTCAAGAATACGGAGAAACTCAAATTGTTGTTTGTAGTCGTATCAAAGATTATGAAGCGTTACCCCATCGCTTGCGCTTTCAAGGTGCAGTTTTTATACAACCACTAACTTTAGAACAAATACACCAATATTTACATAATGCTGGTTTACCTCTCCAAGCATTATATAAAACTCTGCAAGCTGACATAATAATGCAAGAATTAGCCAAGTCTCCCTTGATGCTAAGTATTATGACTTTGGCTTATCAAGATTTGTCGGTTACAGACTTACCACACATGAACTTGGAAGAACGGCGCCAGCATTTATTTGATAAGTATATTCAAAGAATGTTTTCTCGCAGAAGCATTAGTCATAAATATTCACAAAAACAAGCAACACACTGGCTAGTTTGGCTAGCAAAAAAACTTAAAAAGCAATCACAGACAGTATTTTTCATTGAAAGAATGCAACCCAACTGGTTAGGGAAGTGGCAACCTCTTTATATAAGTGGTCTTGTACTAGTTTTTCTACTTATCACTACACCTGTGGGAATGCTAATTTTACCTATTCAAAGAGTCATACTTGTACTCATATTTACAAAAGTGTTTTTTTGGAAAATTTTTGGCTTTGGCAAAATTCATCCTGTTGAAAATTTCAATTGGTCTTGGAAAAACGTGAGAAAGCATTTAGCAGTAGGACTCATATTAGGACCCATTTTTGGTGTAATGCTAAAACTAACTGCGGAGCTAATAAGTACACCATCTAACCTACACGGGTTAATTACGCAAATCTCTTTTCAAAAATGGTTGCAAGGTGCAGTATTTGGATTAAGTTTAGGAATAATTTTTGTACTAACTCGTGGATTAACAAGTCCCAGTATCCAAACATTGACGTATCCTAATCAGGGAATTTGGCAGTCAGCAAAAAATGCAATTATTTTTGGTTTAATTGGATTAGGATTACTGGGTTTTACTAGTGTAGCATTACTGCAAGTACGAACTGTAATTTGGGGTGCCTTTGGATTATTGTTTGGAGTTGCCGCAGGTGGTGGTGAAGCTTGCATCAAACACTTTATATTACGCTGTATTTTATATTTTAACGGTCATATTCCTTGGAATTATGCGCGTTTTCTCGACTATGCTACAGAACGCATTTTTTTACAAAAAGTTGGTGGTGGGTACATTTTTGTGCATCGCTCACTTCTAGAACATTTTGCAATGGATGATGAACGCATATAACGGATGATCTATCTGTTTAAAACAAAATTTAGTTAATTTAGTTATTTCAAATCACCTATCCGTTATATCCGTTGCTAAATTTGTCTTCTGCCGCAAGTAGGACGACAAAGCTATTTCTTTCCCTTAAACTCAACGCTAGAGGTACTCGTGGCTAGAAAGTAAATGTTGTGGGCAATTCAAGACAATTCATTTAATAAATGCTCAAACTGGCTAGCTACACAAGAAGGTCAGTTATGAACAAATTACGCTTTCTAGTGCTAGAAGATAATCCCATCGATGTCAAACTTCTACAATTGGCGTTGAAAAAGCTTAGTATTGAACACGATTTAGTACTAGTCGATACCTATGGTGCTTTTTTGGCAGCGCTTGAAAGTGATTATTTTGACCTAATTCTTGCTGATTATTACTTAACTGATTTTAATGGGCTTGATGCTTTAAAAGTAACACGCGCACGAATGCCAAATATACCGTTTATTCTAGTTTCTGGCTTAATTGGTGAAGAAGCAGCAATCGAAGCAATAAAACTCGGCGCCACTGACTATATATTTAAACAGCGTTTAGGAAGATTAGTACCTTCTATTAACAGAGCTTTACACGAAGCGCAAGAAAGACGCGAACTTGAGCATACACAACAGGAACGTGACCGTTTTTTTATGCTCTCACTTGATTTATTATGTATCGCTGGACTTGATGGATATTTAAAACGTGTTAATCCTGCTTTTGTAAATGCACTAGGTTACACCGAAGTGGAATTACTTGCTCAACCTTTTATTGAATTTGTCCACCCAAATGACCGCGCACTAACGATTACCGAATATAATAAGCTTATAGCTGGGGTGCCTACAAAAAGTCTTGAGAATCGTTATCGCTGTAAAGATGGTTCTTATAAATGGTTATCTTGGGGTGGAAACCAAATAATTGATGAAGGATTAATTTATTCTTCTGCCAGAGATATAACCGAACGCAAAATTGCCGAGCAAGAACGTGAGCAAATATTGCAGCGAGAAAAAGCAGCACGTGAAGAAGCTGAAAGAGCAAATCGTGTTAAAGATGAATTTTTAGCTGTATTGTCGCACGAACTCAGAACACCTCTAAATCCAATTCTTGGTTGGGTAAAACTTCTCAAGACTGGTAGATGTGATGCTACTCGTACTCAACAAGCGCTTGATATAATCGAACGTAATACTCAACTACAAACCCAATTAATCGAAGATTTACTTGATATTTCATGTATTTTACAAGGCAAGCTTACCCTTGAGACGGCGCCTGTGAATTTCAACAATGTAATCACAGCAGCTATTGATACAGTGTGTTTAGCAGTCGATGCCAAATCAATAGACCTACAACTTGATTTACCTTCTTTTTCCATACAAGTAATGGGTGATGCTACAAGATTACAACAAGTAGTATGGAATTTATTAACAAATGCCGTAAAATTTACACCGCAGAATGGACAGATAGAAATTGGGTTATCCACACTAAACAGCAATCAAGAAGTTTGTTTTACAGTTAGTGATACAGGAAAAGGAATCAATCTAAAATTTTTACCCTACGTGTTTGAATACTTTTATCAAGAAGACAGTTCAACAACACGCAAATTTGGAGGTTTAGGTTTAGGACTAGCAATTGCAAAGCAAATAGTCGAACTACACGGTGGAAGCATTAGTGCTAACAGTTTAGGAGAAGGACACGGCGCCAGGTTTACAGTAAAATTACCCTTATTAAAGCAACAAATCAACAAAGAAGATTATTTTAACTCAGCATCCTACGTTACAGCCTCAATTTTATCAGGTTTAAACATTCTCGTCGTCGATGATGAAATAGACTCACTCGAATACCTAGCCTTTACACTAGAACAAAACGGCGCCAAGGTCACATCAACATCCCAAGCATCGCAAGCACTACAACTACTATCACAATCAAACTACGATTTATTAATCAGTGACATAGGAATGCCAGAAATGGACGGTTACGAACTAATACGTCAACTTCAAACATCTACACTTCAAAAAAACACACCACTAAAAGCAATTGCCCTAACTGCCTACGCAGGAGAAGAAGACCAAGATCAAGCAATAAAATCAGGTTTTCAAATGCATTTATCCAAACCCATAGAACCAGACACATTAATCAACGCCATAATCAAATTATACGATAATCAACCCAACAATCAAATCATACGATTACCATAGGGGCGGGTTAACCAATAACCCATAACGAAGCGTCAACCTAACAAACCCGCCCCATTACATATATAGTAAAACAATATTTTCAAAATCACGTAAATTACAAATTGTCATTAGCCCCAAAGGTTAGAATCTAAATAATGCGCGTAAGTTCAAATTAATTTATAATGGTTATAGATAAATATCTTAAGTTATATTAATCAAGGAAATTTCAATTTAGCAGCAGCGCTCTTTTCAGATTCTAAAATAGTAACTTTCATTCGCACTTTCTACATTTAAAAACTTGAATCAAGCTCATGAAAAAAATATTACTTATAGGAACTTATTTTAACTGCTTTCATAATTTTGCCTCACGTAAACTTTCACTCATTTTATCTTAGATGTCACCTGCCAGTAATTATTAGATAACGTACCGAGCATTTTACAGTTGATGACGTTGTAACCAATCGCTCATAACTTACCACTTACGAGAAAATATTGATGTATATAGAGTATAGAGTTTTGCTGCTTTTCAGTACGTAAAATCAAATGTTGCCTGTGTAGTCATATTATATCCATACTAGCAACTAATATTATATGTCTGAATTAATACACAAGGCTGCTGTCGGTGTCTTATTGTTTGCGTTGTCTGGACTTGTAAATTATAAACCAACTCAAGCAGAAACGGCGCCACCACAAAGTACACGTATATCACAAGCAAATTCAATCAAATATCATATATTCGATTCTACGAACTCTCCAAACAAACGGTATGCTGTAGCATGGGGAATTCCGGGTAGAAAAAGTACCTCTCCAATACTTGACGAAAATGATGATTATGAAAAAGTAGAAAACTATTTAGTTGACACAAAAACTCATCAAATTGTTACTAAGCTTAAATACTCTAAAAACTTCCCTAATCAAAATCACGGTGGACTAACTACATCGTGGGCGCCTAATTCTAAATTAGTATTAGTTGTGCATAACGGAAAATGGCAACCACGAAATGTGTCTTTAGTTAATGTTAATGGTGTTCAAGTTGGTGTATACAACCAGCTTGTTAAAGATACAAGTGCTTATCTAGCCAAAAATGACGGTGCCGTTTTTCAAAAAAACAAAGAGCGATTAGTTTTCAGTTTAGATACTTCAAAATCTTTCAAGCTGACAGATAACAGTTTACAAATTCCTATAGATATCTATATTCCCAAAGCCGAAAATGGGTATGAAAGAAAAGTATTGCTAACTTATCAAGTTAATACTAATGGTAATCCTAGAGTAAAACTAGTCAAGGTAAAAAAATTAAATTTTACTCCTTAACTCTATTATTAAGCTCTTGAAGTTCTTGATTCAATTTCTGTTGTCGCTGTACTAAATTTTCCAAATCCGACTTTGGCGCCAAACCATTTGTTTGATTTGGAATATTTTGTTCTACTTGATTTAAACAAGCAGCTAATGCAGCGGCAAACTCATAACGAGTCATTGCTCTATCACCTCGAAATGTGCCATCTGGATAACCAGAGAAACATCATTGTAATATATCAATTCCTGAAGTCTTACTTAAATTATTAATACCATCTGGCTGTACTTTAACATGCTAAAAATCGCGATTTCAAGAACATCTCTCTCTGTGGACTCTGTGTCTGTGTGGTAAAAAAATAAGTTTCTTAGTAAAATCAATATTTTTGAGATGCTTCGTTCCTCAGCATGACATGTTATAAGATGCTTCGTTCCTCAGCATGACATTGTACGAGTGTTGCATTGTAGAGACGTTACATATAGCGTCTCTACAACACGACAACGAACGCGACAACGAAAACAACAACGAACGCAAAAATTAATAAGCGTCTTGAAGTTCGTAGAAATCGGGTGAGATGTAATCTTTACGTAAAGGGAAACCAACCCAATCTTCGGGCATTAAAATCCGCTTCAAATTAGGATGTCCTTCGTAAACGATACCGTACATATCGTAAGATTCGCGCTCTTGCCAATCGGCAGTTCTCCAAATCCAATATACAGATGCTACTCTAGGATTTTCGCGTGGCAAGAAAACTTTAATACGCACTTCTTCGGGTTTGTCAACATTATCAGCCATTTTTGCCAAATGGTACATGCTGACTAATTCCTGTCCGGGACCCATATCAATGCCACATTGACATTGAAGATAGTTAAACCCATATGCATATAAAGCGGTCGCAGTGGGTAAAAGATAATCTGCTTGAATCTTAATTATCTCTACTCCAACACTGTCAGGCGCCAATGACTCGTTATCAAAGCCATTTTCTGTGAGCCATTGAGCAACCTTACCAGGTTGTACAAGGGCTTTCTCGGATGCTACTACTGGTTGTGATTCATCAGCCACGGTCGGTTGCCTCCTTTTGTGTTTGTGATGTTAGCAACGCTGGTGGTACCGCCATACCCATACCTTCGGTTAATACCTTCGGTGGTGTATAACGTGCTTCTGACTGAATGTACTTGCCAGTGAGAATTTGTGGAACGGACTTCATGTTGTGAGTTGTGCTGTAGTAGCGGTGTGTTTGCTTGATTACAACACCACGTTCTTGCATTGAGTCGTTAGCAATCTTCTTGCGTAGCTTAATAATCGCGTCGATAATAGCTTCTGGACGAGGAGGACACCCTGGTAAATATACGTCTACAGGAATTAATTTATCTACTCCACGTACTGCACTGGGTGAGTCAACACTGAACATTCCACCTGTAATTGTACAGGCACCCATTGCAATTACATACTTTGGTTCGGGCATTTGCTCGTACAAACGCACTAACTGAGGCGCCATCTTCATGGTGATGGTACCAGCAGTAATAATTAAATCAGCTTGACGTGGGCTAGAACGAGGAATAAGACCAAAACGGTCGAAGTCAAATCTCGAACCAATTAGAGCTGCAAATTCAATAAAGCAGCAAGCTGTTCCAAACAGCAAAGGCCATAAACTCGAAAGTCTTGCCCAGTTATATAAGTCGTCAACGGTTGTTAAGATAACATTTTCCGACAGGTCAGAAGTTACCGTCGTGCGCTGAATTGGGTTTAAGATACGCTCAGTTTGTTGAGTTGTTATCTCTTTTGCCGCATTAGCATCTAAGACCATTCCAAAGCTCCTTTACGCCATGCGTATACTAGGGCAACTACAAGAATCGCTATAAAAATAAGCGCTTCTATAAACGCTAACAACCCTAGACGGTGAAATGCTACCGCCCAAGGATACAAAAATACTGTCTCCACATCGAAGACCACGAAAACAAGCGCAAACATGTAGTAGCGGATGTTGAACTGAATCCAGGCGCCACCAATCGGCTCCATACCAGATTCGTAAGTTGTGCGTCGTTCGGGGTTGCGGCCACTGGGTCGCAAGAGCTTAGACGCACTGAGAGCTAGGGCTGGAACTAGGCTACAGACAAGCAGGAAGCCTAGAAGGTACTCGTAACCGCTAAGGACAAACACAATATATTTCTACCGTGAGAGAATGAAACGAACTTTGTTACCTTAATTTACATACATTATATCGTCTTAGCTTTTTTGAATCTTACAAAACATATAGTTAGGTAATTTGATTCGTTTTTGGTTGTGATAGAAAAACCTAACACTTGTGTCATAATTTGTAACGTATATTTAAGATTCGCCTGTAAATTACCAGGCATCTGGGCTATGAGCGAACACGAAAATGAACCAGCAGTTGACACAACGCCAGACGTTGATAAAAGTGCTGAAACTCCTGAAACTACGGAGTTAGACCGCTACGAATGTCGTTCCTGCGGCTACGTTTACGAACCTGAAAAAGGAGACGATAAACGCGATATCCCTCCTGGAAGACCTTTTGATGAACTACCTTTAATTTGGCGTTGTCCTGTTTGCGGCGCCAAGAAAGCAGCTTTTATCAGTATTGGCCCTGCTTCGAGCGCGTCAGGTTTCAAAGAAAACCTCGGTTATGGCTTAGGTGTTAATACATTAACCCCAACGCAAAAAAACCTTCTGATTTTTGGTGGTCTAGCAGCAGCCTTTTTACTTTTTATGAGCCTGTATGGCTTGCAATAACACATGTAGAGACGTTATTAATCACGTCTCTACACGGTTTTAATTTGAACATTAACGAAATACATTCAACAATACTGATGCTTTTAATTGCTAGATTTTGGCGACGAATATTGACGACCTTGGTAGTAATTCTGATTTGCGTTGGTTGTAGCAGCGTTCCTGACACAGCATACAATCCTTGGTCTGTAATATCTGTGCCCACGGATGCAAAACTACTCGATGTTGGTTTTACCTCAGATAAGCAACATGGTTTTATAGTAGGTAGTAATTCTGCTGTTCTAGAAACTAAAGATGGTGGTAATACCTGGAACCCTGTTCCGCTTCAACTCGATAGCGAAAATTATCGTTTGACTTCCGTTAGCTTTTCTGGTAGTGAAGGCTGGATAGTTGGAGAGCCGGCTTTGATGCTACATACAACTGATGAAGGTCGCTCATGGTCGCAAATTCCCCTTAGCGAAAAATTACCCGGTAGCCCAGTTAGCATTGTGGCACTAGGTGATAATAAAGCAGAAATGGCAACCAGTGTAGGCGGTATTTATCAAACTTCAGATGCTGGCAAAAACTGGAAAGCTCAAGTTGCTGAAGCCGTTGGTTTTGTACGTAACATGAAGCGTTCACCAGATGGTAAATACGTAGCAGTATCCGCGAAAGGTAACTTCTACTCAACTTGGGAACCTGGACTAAACGCATGGGTTCCTCACAACCGTAACAGTTCACGTCGCGTCGAAAACATGGGCTTTACCTCAGATGGAAAGATGTGGATGATAGCGCGTGGTGGTCAGCTTCAGTTTTCTGACCCAGAAAAACCAGAAGAATGGCTCGAAGCTCAATATCCAGAATTTTCTACCAGCTGGGGTTTACTCGACATGGCATATCGTACACCCGATGAAATTTGGGTTACTGGTGGTAGCGGTAACTTGCTACGCAGTGCCGATGGTGGTAAAACCTGGGAAAAAGACCGTGATGTCGAACAAATCCCCGCTAACTTGTTCAAAGTCGTTTTCTTCTCACAAGACCAAGGGTTTGTACTAGGAGACCGTGGTGGTTACTTACTTAAGTATCAACCTGATATCGCATCCAACACCAAATTGGCGCCTGCCGCATAATAAGTGCTGAGTAGATGCTGAGTGCTGAGTAAAGAAGCAGAGTTAGGAGTTAATAGTTAGAAGTTAAGAGTTAGGAGTCCCACTCAGCACTCAGCACTCAGTACTTAGCACTCAGAACTATTACTGTAAATTTTTTTATGAGAAAAACGTTGCGACTTGTAACTCTTTCTAAACTTTGTAGGATAATAAACAAGTAGGATATGCGCTACATGATGTCGCGCGCTGCTAGTTTAACTTCTACTTCGTCTCAAAATAGACGAGGTAATATCCACTGCTAAATGTGAGAAACTTTTAGCAGAGGGTTTTAAATGTTTCAGATTCATGTAGGAGAGCCAATGTCAGGTACCACTGGAGAGCGTCCGTTTTCGGATATTATAACCAGCGTTCGTTACTGGGTAATTCACAGCATCACCATTCCAGCACTCTTTATTGCTGGTTGGCTATTTGTTAGCACCGGACTCGCGTATGATGTTTTTGGTACTCCCCGTCCAGATGAGTACTTTACTCAATCGCGACCTGAAGTACCAATCGTTAACAACCGTTTTGAAGCAAAACAACAAGTAGAAAAATATATTGGCAAGTAGTATCAAACTATGACTAGCGGTAATAACATAAACCAACCAATTCAGTATCCTATTTTTACGGTTCGCTGGCTGGCAGTTCACACTCTAGCTGTACCCACCGTTTTCTTTTTAGGTGCTATCGCATCAATGCAATTCATCCAACGATAGGATTCAACGATTAGAACTTAAGGATACTAAGGATATTATGGATCGTTCACCAAATCCAAATAATCAACCCGTTGAGCTAAACCGAACTTCTTTATACCTCGGACTATTGCTCGTTTTCGTTCTGGGAATTCTATTCTCTAGTTACTTCTTTAACTAAGTAACTTTTGATTTGTTTCCATCATTGGTGTATATAACTTTACCAGTGATGATAATGTTAATTATTCTATTTTGTGAAGGGAGGAGAAAGCTGTGTCTGGAAGTGGGAGAATACCACTGTGGATTGTCGCTACAGTCGCAGGGTTAGGAGTAATTACTGTTGTAGGCATTTTCTTTTACGGCGCCTACGCTGGTCTTGGTTCTTCGATGTAATCTAATAAGAACCGATTATATAAAAACAAAAACCACCTGCTTATGATTGAGCAGGTGGTTTTAATTGTAATTAGTAAGTTGGCTTCATGAAGGAAATCCAACCCACCTTGCTACATGTACTTACTCTTTAATGACGTTCTCGTTTTCGGCGTATAGCGTCATAAAAATTATAGTTATAGCCGGAAAGATAAGACACGTTAAGGGAACCAAGATAGCGGGTAAAAATGATGCTGACATAGTAAAGATTCCTGTCAAACTAAACTACGAATCACAATTGAGCTTACTCTAATTTCAAGCAGTTTTTACAAATTCTCAAGATTTTTAACATCTTACTTAAACTAAATCCCTAATAGCTCATCAAACTGCAAAACTGGCAAGTCGGGTGGAACAACTGTACGTTGAAGACTAACTTTATCGCTTTCCAATTGCGTTACTATGTCTAACGAAACAGCTTCTATACGTATTTCTACGCAGCCAAATGGAATATTTAATTCGGTTATTACTTCCATTCCTGACTCAGACGAATTTGGTAGTAAGTCTGTTAATATGTGTGGACCTTCTAATAACCATCTTGTTTGGCAGTCCTCTACCCATAATTTTATACCCGTATTCGGACGTATTTCTTTTAATAAGATTCTGACTCGAATCGTATTACCAGAAATTAGTTCCTTGGCTGGTATATTAATTTGAGGTACTGGTAATACTTCAATGTCTTCAAGGCTGAATGGTAAAGAAGACAACATTTCAGCTACTGATGCTTCTGGCACCAAAGTTTCGTTTAACTCTAATTGAGTATTCTCACCACTTTCTTCTATATCATCAACTACTATTTCTTGCGCTATCCAAGTAGATGCTATTTTGATTTCTTCTGTTTTTTCTGGAATGCGCTCTACTTCCTCTATACCTGTATCTGCCTCACTATATATTATGCTTTGTGTTTCTTCGGTGCCTTCTAAACACTCTCGTTCAATACTGCTACTTTCATCCTCCCCTCTTTGATTTTCTGTACAGTTTTGTGTACTAGTAAGATTAGGCACATTTTGAGGCGCCATCGAAGTAGGATAATTTTGATACTCTAAATTAATATCTTCAGATGTAGAGTAACCTTGACTTTGCATCCATTTTTTAATTAACGGAGATACATAAGGTCTATTCGCCATTTGAGCGTTATATGGAAAAGTCGATGTTCGTAACGGCTCCGAGTTTTGTTCTGTATAATTATGATGTTGATTACTTACAGCGGCATTATCTGTAATAGCATGGTTTGTTGTTTCTGGAACATCAACATCTACCTCCATTGTGTCAGTCTTACTGCCCAGAGTCTCATGCTTAAGATTTCCTAGCTCTATATTTTCTAGCTCTATATTTTCCAGTTCAAGATTTTCTAGCTCTATATTTTGTACTTCTAGATTATCTTGTTGAAGAGTGTCTTCAACAAGGATGTTACTTGCTGCTTCATCTTGAATGGGTAATTGTCTTTTTCTGAGAAACGGGAAAGTAGAACTAGCAATATTAGATGCTAATGCACCATAACTTTCGGAGTCAGATAATTGAGATGCTTCTACTTCCTCATGTTTTGTTTTGTAATCATCGACACGTAGAGGTAAAGCACGTTTGGGAGATGGTTGTGTAACTAACGGTGTAAATTGTCCTCTGGCTGTTTTTGCCAAATTGAAAAGTTCTAAATCTATTGATACTGTCTTTTCGGGTTCTGGAGTTAGCTGTGGTTGTGCCACATCTAGCATATCAGGTTCGCTGGGTTTTGCAGTTGCTGCATAGGCTAACAACTCGCTAACATCTGCTGTAACAATAAAAGACTGACTTGCAAGTAATGTTGCATCTCCCACACTTGACAAGGCGCCAAATAAATAAATATCTGCCAAAATTAACTTAGATTCGCAACTAGCAGGAATTTCTACAGAGAAATCAAAACCAAAAGGTAATAGTCTTTCTCCTATTGATTTTTGTTGCTGAACTAAAACTTCTAACCCAAGAGGAGAACGTAACTCAACACGCAACTCGCCGGCACCAACACTTTCAAAATCAGAAGTATCATCTTTATGTGATGAACCATCATCTCGTAACTTGACTCGTCCACGTATAGTTAATGAACGTCCCCATTGCGTTACATAACTTTGTTCATCAAGACACAAAAGCAACGGTAACGGTTGTTCTAACTGCAAAGACTCAGAATTTTCTTCGTCTAATAAAGAGTCATTGTTTGGAAGCGCTAGCTCAATTAGGTTTTGCAATATTTGTTCTGCTGTATCACCTCTCACCCATACCGGGTTAACAGGTTGATCTACAATTGTTTCTATTTCGCTGTTACGAACTGATAAAACAAGACTGTTTATACTTAAGCCAACTGGCTCATCAACAATTACATCTATATTGTCTGTGTCATCCGTGTTATCTATCTTAACCGTGTCATCCGTGTTATCTATCTTAACAGTGTCATCCGTATAATCCGTGTTCGTATTTTCTACATCAACATTGCAGGGTTCTTCCTCAAATGGAATATCACCTAACTTCAATTCGTCAATTGCGACTTCTCTTGAAAAACTAGGGGGAGCAGGAGGAATAGGAAGGTTAGAGACAACGTAACCCTCTGTATTATTACCAGGAGTAATTTCGGTTGTGGCAATGAGCGGCAAAACTTGTAAACGAAGATTATGCTGCCATGAGTTACCAAACATATCAGACATTAAATCGCCTGAACAGCGAACTTCCCATACTCCAGGGGTAAAGTCGGTAAAAGGCATTACCGCTGCTAAACCTTCTGAGTTTGTACGACGTAATCGCTTATGAATTCGGCGCCTGGGTGGTATTTCGGAGGGAGATTGATAAATAACCCTAACTTCTACATCAGTATTTACACTGTCAGAACTCGCGACTATCCGATATCGACCTTCAACGATTTCTGCATAAGCAGATTCTAAGGGCTGCCAAGCGCGCTCGCCCTGCTTTTGTATAAGAAATTGCCACTGTTCCATCGTTTGTGATGTTAAAACCTAAAGCCAAGAGTAATAATTGCATTTCCTTGCTTGTCAGTTTACCTCAGCAATTACTAATTGCATCACATATTCTGTTGTTTTTATTGAAACATCATCTTTTTACCCAAACAACGCAATACTTAGGTATGATAGGTTACATTTTTAGCTAAAAACAAAAAAAACGGGCAGAGACAAACTCAACCCAACTTGAACGTGATATCTTTCACCTATTTGAATTTGCTGCTCTCTAAGTACAATTTAAGATGCGTAACGATTTTGATAGTAAGCCAAGATTTTCTCGACTAGTGTACTGTTTTCAACTGGTAAGTCAGGTGCCTTACGAAGTTGTAAACATTCAACTTGGCTTTGGTTGTAGTCAAATGCTTTTGAAGATTGAGTAATTATTTCAACTTCTATACCTTCAACTTGGCGCAGATGAGCCGCTATTTCGCGATACACCGCTAAAGGTAGTCCAGCAAATTCAACTTTTTCACACGTTACGTTGTGGATGTGCATTTTTACGAAGCTCCGGTTGGAACAGTGTTTGGTGCTGGAGGTGCGCTGTCAGCAGATGCTGTTGTTGCTGGCGCCGTTGCTCCTTCTCCTACCATTCTCGCAACTTCGATGCCAAATTGTTCAAAAATTACTACTGGCTCTGAGCCTTCGTTCATTTCAATCCGTTTTACAAATAGTCCGCTAGAAAGTCTATCACCAGCTTGAACATAGCGACTGGTTGGCTCACTCGGTACTTTAATAATGGCTTGAGGTTCGCTACCCACAAGCACTACACCTGTAACTGCAACTGCTCGCGCTAGTTCTGGTTGTGGTGTCGGTGGAAGTACTGATACCAGCGAAGGATTTGGAACTACCTGTGGCATTACTCTGGGTAAAACTGGCGTAAAACCACGACCACGAGTCATTGGGGGTGGCAGTTTCGCGATGACTCTACGATTCATTGAAACAATAGGCGGCTGAGTTCTTGCTGAAATTACCGAACTTCTACGTCTTATGTTACTTTCAGCCACACTCGAAACTCTTGTCGGTAAAGTCGGTAACACTGGTAACACTCTTCTAAAGCTTGGCACCGATGTTGTTGGCATAATTGGAATTGAAGGAGCAACAATTTGTGCAAATGGGTCAGGACGACCTCTAGCTATATCGATTGCTCTTTGAGTTGAGTTTGTCGGTTGAATTAAATTTGGTGTTGCCACAGTCGCTACTGTAGTTACCTGTGGTTTACCAGGTACAACTGGGTTACTGAACGGTTGAGCCAATTGTGTTGATGCTGGAACTGGAGTTGCGGCAGGAGTAGCAGCAGCTGTAGGAGTAGGAGCAGCTGCTTGTTCCCCTCCCTCTGATGAACACCCTGCGATTGTAAGAATTGCAATAGCTGCAACTGCAATTTTTGAATATCTGCCCATTAGTGTCAAAAGCCATTGGAAACAAATTTAACGAAATCAACTAGAAACAGAAACATGGTTTCTACGCAAAATCTTTGTTGTTATTACAAGATATGAATAATAAACCAGGTTTCTAAGGTGAAATCTCATTCCGTTATAACCTAACTTTAAATAATTCAGTAGTCCTAAATATCACGAATATGATAAGTGATAATACGTATTTTTATTAAAGAGCAAGGCGGGTTTACCTAGTATTTACTTAGCTCATACTTGTTAAACTCTTAGGTAAACTTCGACCGCCTTACTCTACACCCATTAACGTTTTTAGCGAATCTAATCCTTTTTTAACTCGACGAGAAACCGTAACAACACTAATTCCCATGCGTTCAGCAACTTCTTTCTGTGTCAAATCATGTAAAAACACAAATTCTAGAACTTCACGAGTGCGTTGTTCTAATTGAAGCAGTGCTTGTTGTAAACGGATTTGGTCTTCTTGTGCAAGTTGAAAACTGCGGTAGTTGCTATCAGGTACCAATTCGCCCAAGTTCGCGGCACCTTCTTCACCGTCTTGTACTGGTACATCTAAACTTAAAGGTGCCCGATTCGCCCAAGCAAGCTTAATTTCTTGCCATTCTTCAGTCGAAATATCAAGGGCTGCTGCTATTTCAGCATCCGTTGGTTGGCGATTATATTTCTCACGTAATGAACGCGACACTCCTATTGCTTGCTGCTGAATAGCTAGCCAGCGACGAGGAATTCTAACGGTAACACCTTTGTCACGTAAATAGTGCTGAATTTCACCGCGAATATAAGGAATTGCAAATGAACTAAAAGCATGACCTTTAGATATTTCAAACCTTTCAATCGCACGGATTAGCCCTAAACAACCTACTTGGAGCAAATCCTCGTAGCTTTCTTGGCACTGATTAATCCAGTAGTGAGCTTCTCTTCTGACTAGTCCAAAGTTCAGTTTTACCAGTTGATTACGAATGTCAGCACTTTTGTCTCGCTGATAGGAGCGCAACAACTGCCAGACTTCTTGCTTAAGTTCGTTGGAGTTTGTTGTAACTAAGGTAGGCATTGGCACCGCGTTCATTATTTGGTTTATCAAACAACATCAAGCTTGGTGTCGCACTCTCCAAGAGTCAAAATTGCTACTATTGGCAATCTAGCTATATTTGAGTCAACAACCTGCTTGAATATTTTTGGTTAATTTTTTTTATTAGACTTCGACAGCTATAGATTGAAGAAGTACATAGCGCCAAGATATAAAATTTGTTACTGAAACAGGAACCGAGATAGTACTTAATTTGTGCTGTGGATGCCTGAGAAAAGCATCTGTATGTAAACCGATAATAATCAATAAATGTTTCTAATATTAAAAATTTTTTATCAAGAGAAATACTGAGTTTGTGAGAATTTGTTGATACCCACTTTAAATTGAATTCACACAAATATATTATTTCTTCACAAAATAATTGAATATTTATGCCCTCCTGTGGAACAGGCATAGAAACCCTGTATCCCCAAAACAACAGGCGCCTGACATAAAGCACAGGCGCCTGACATAAAATCACAGGCAAGGATGCCTGTGCCACAATACCATGAATTATTTAAGCTTTTGGCTCAATGCGACCGTAGAATATGCCGCGAATCTTAACTTCTTTAGGATCTCCAGAACCTAAATCGGTGTCAGAAGGCTGTATGCTCTCAAAGGTACCAGCAATTTCACCGCTAGCACTATTGATTTTTGCAACAGATAAAGAAACGTTTCCTTCGAGAACTTGCGCGCGCTTAACGTTTTCACGAGTTAGTTCTTCAGCGTCTGAACGTGCTGGTAATGCAACGGCGTTATCATAACCACTAGCAACACCACGACCTTTAGGGTCAAGGAAGGTGGCGCCACGGTAAGAAGGAACGCGGAACGAACCTTCAAAGTCAGTGGAGGTGTTAATACTGGTCAAATTAGGCTGGGTTGTAGCAACTAATCCTTTTACTGTGAAAAGGAACGGAATGAGTTCGCCACCAGGTAATTTAACTGTGGTTGCTTGGAAATCAAAGCCGTCTTTTTCTATAAAGGTCAAACTACCATCAGGATTTACGTTTACGTCACCCTGAATTTGGTCAAGTGATGAAGTTTTACGAGTCACTACTTTACCTGTAATAAATTCAGCTTGTAAACGTTTATTTGTTGGTTCTTCTTTTACAAAGTAATTAGTCGGTTCCAAGCACAGTTCTTTAAGGACGTATGACTGGCTCTTATCAATGGGAATAGAACCACGACTGGTTTCACTTAGTTGGGGGCATTTATTTGCCAAACCAGTGCCTCGAATTTGTTCGTAGGTTAGAGTGCCTGTACTAGCAGACGCTGGACCATCACTACAAGCAGTTATAAATCCTAAGCATAATGCTAAGAATGTAACTATTAAACCGCGATATCTCATTGTCAACCTCAATGTCGAAAAATTAATAAACGTCTTGCAACACGGCGCCAGTTTTTCACCAGCGCTTTGCTACACGGCTAAAGAGAAAATATTAAATTCTCATTTGTTAAGGATTTTACAAAATTATGGCTGCACTTGGAAGTGTTTCATACATTCGTTATTGTTTAATCATAGAGAATCCTTACTGAGTGGCGCCTTAAAGCCTGTTTACAAATCTTCATACTATGAGTAAAGAAACCAGGTGTCGCAGTAGAAACCCGGTTTATTTGTTAAATATTGTAATAAAAATAACGATTTTGCGTAGAAACCGGGTTTCTTTATGACGAATTTTTCTGTGGCAAGAAGCTGGAACTCCGCTAAAGTGGATAACCATATGAGTACTAGTAATAATTTTGAGTCAGTAATGTTATCCTACAAACTTCAAGCTATTAATGTAGCGGTACACGATGCTGTAACGGTTTGTCAAGGGGATACTATCCAACTTTTGGCGTTACTACGTCAATTAGAATCTTTACACCGTGAAATCCGTGAGGGTCCTTTTCAAGCGAATTTACCAGAAAATCGTCAAGCGCTTTACGCTCTATTACGGGAAATCGAATCTGAGGGAGGTTGGCCTTACATCGAACGCATGAAGTTACAAGCTTTTCTCAAGTTCTTAGAAGAGGAGGAAGAAAATAAATAAAACAATTTTAGATTTTGGAGTAAATCCAAAATCTGAAACTTATTTAACACCTTCACAAAGATTACGGTCACGTGTATCAACGTTACGGTTGTACTTGAGATAATTTCCTACCCAGTTACATCCACGTTTTAATAAATCGTTTAAATCTAAATTCCACAAAATAATCGTTTTGTCTTCGCTTGCAGATGCGAGTGTTTGACCGTCTGGACTCCATGCTACGCTTAGTACTGGTGCATTATGTCCATTAAAGGTTTTGATGAGTTTACCTTCACGACTCCACAGTTTTACTGTGCTATCCCAACCTGCTGCTGCTAAAACTTCACCGTTGGGACTAAAGGTTACTGAGTTAACGCTATCGCTATAACCTCTAAGCAAGGTTTTGAGTAATTTACCATTCCAATCCCATAATTTGACTGTGTTATCCCAACCAGCTGATGCGATTATTTTATCGGTAGGACTAAAGCTTGTGCCTAAAACCCAGCTATCGTGTGAGGTAAGGGTTTTTAATAATGTACCGTCTCGGTGCCAAAGTTTGACGGTTTTATCATCACTAGCTGAGGCAAGAATTTTTCCATCTGGACTCCAAGCGACATTATTTACCCAACCATTATGTCCAGATATCGTTTTGACGTTTTTGCCGTCACGGTTCCACAATTTAATTGTTTTATCTTGACTTGCTGATGCTATCAATTCTCCATCCGGACTCCAAGCTACGCTTCTAACTTTATCAAGATGTCCCGTTAAATTTTTAACTAATGACCCATCTAAATTCCAAATTTTAGCGGTTTTATCATGACTTCCAGTCACAACTAATTTTCCAACTGGGTCAAAACTGACACTTTGAACCAAATCTGAATGTCCAACTAAGGTTTTGTCGAGGCTTGTACTGGAAATACCATCCTTTTTACTATGTTTCCATAGCTTAACGGTGTTATCTCGACTTGCCGATGCTAACATGTCACCGTTCCGACTCCAAATAACACTTGTAACTCCACCTTCATGGTTCTTTAGAACTGGTAATGAAGTTGATGCTAAATTCCATAACTTTATACTTTTGTCCCAACTGGCAGATGCGAGGGTTTTTCCGTCTGGGCTAAAAGCAATACTAGAAACAGCATCGTTGTGACCTTTAAATGTTTCGACTAACCGACCGTCAATACTCCACATATTAATTGCATTATCATCTCCAGCAGACGCTAAATACTTACTGTTTGGACTAAAGCTCAGGTTCCAAATTGTGGCGGTGTGATTACGCAGTGTTTTTTCTAACCGATAACCAAATGGACGCTGTGCATTATTACTTACTTTACGCCAAAGCTGCACGACGCCTGTACGATTTCCTAATGCGAAGTACTGACTATCTGGACTAAAAGCTACGGATGTTACACCTATAGAATTTTCTGGTAGTGTTGTTACTAAACTTCCATCTCTGTTCCAAATTTTGACAGTTTTGTCTTGACTCGCAGAAGCTATTAACTGACCATTCGGGCTAAATGTTACCCAGTTAATTTCTGCTGTATGTCCACGTAAAATTCTTACTAACTCACCATTAGAACGCCAAATTTTGATTTTACTATCTGCGCTACCTGTCGCTATTAACTCACCGTCAGGACTAAAGTTAACGCTGTAAATACCTTGTGAATGTCCATCTAATGATTTGTATGGTCGTGTTTCAAATTCGCCGTTTTCTTTTTGGCGCCACAGCTTTACAGTATTGTCTAAGCTGGCAGATGCTAATGTTTTCCCATCGGGACTAAAAGCAATACTAGTAACAGCAAAGTCATGTCCATCAATAGTTTGAACTAGCGTACCATCTGGACGCCAAATTTTGACCATTCGGTCGGTACTACCTGAAGCAATTAATTTACCATCTGGACTATAAGTAACACCCCAAAGAACGTCTGTATGTCCTTCCAGACGGTTGATTTCTTTAACTCCATACACTGCTTGCTGTAATGCTGTGACTACACGTGAAGAAGTATCACCTTGAACTCCATTCGATTGTTTAAGTTTTCGCCAAGCTCGTAAACTCTCAATCAAGGCATCAAATTCCTTGGAAGAAGCAAACAAAGCTTCGCTCGCAGCAGTAATTGCACTAATTCGTAAGTTATCTTCACTACGTTCTGCACGCACGCGATTCAGAACAGCCGCACGCTTTTGAAGGTCTGCTTGCCACCACAAACCACCAATCGAGGCAGTACAAAACAATAGTGCCACACCAGCTGCTCTTGCTTCGCGTAAGCGTCTTTGAAGTACTAAAGTCAGTTGTTCTTGACTGAGTTTTTGAGCAACTTCAGCACGAGTTTTTTGAAATCTGACCTTTTCAAGTTCAGCAACAATGCCGTAGTTATTTTTTTGACGAATAGGTTCAACTAAATAATCATGAACAAGCTGGTAGCGGTCGCCAGATTCTTCACGCATTCGCAGTACTAAACCACTGCCGACTAAAATATCGAGTATTAACTCCCAATCAGAATCTAAATTAAATAACGTCTCAGCGCTTTTGGTTAACGCAACTGCAAGCTCAATTTTAGTTCTGAGTGGTCGCGTACCTTTTTCATCGGTTAGTTCAAATAATAATTTCCAAGTTAGCTGCTCGTTTTCTCGACCACAGTCTTTAATAACCTCAGTCAACCAACGTTCTACTAACTTCGATGAACCACCAGATTCTTTATACTCTTCGAGGGTTTTGATTTTTTCGGCTTGAAGTTGGGCGCCGACTATTTGCAACTCAATCGGGTGAACTTGCTCAACTTCTGTCGCTAAATCTTGAACCAACTGATTAATCAAATCATTACTTAGTTCATAGTGTGAGCGAGAAGTCAAAATATCAATAACGCCAATAGCATCCTGAACTGAAAAATTTCCTAAATAATAACGAATATCTTTATCTAGTATATTTTTATTAATTACCCCTAAATCGTATGTGTTGCGGTTGTTTCCGTTACACAGACGCTCAAACTCTAATAAATAATGTAAATAATCTTCACGAAGTGAAAAAATAATCTTGACAAAAGGAACATTTAAACACTGACTAACAAATTTATAAAAATAAATTCTTTGACTTTGCTCACGAACAGCAAAAAAGAATTCTTCTAATTGGTCAAAAATTAAAACAACTGTATAATTACGTTCTGCTAATTCCCGTAGCTTGGCTAGTATTATTGACGTTGAAAATTTGATTGATACCGATATATCTGTTCGTGCTAATGCTTGATTAATATTTCGACCTAATACTGTAGTCCAATCGCTATATACCGATAAAACAATTGGTATGGCAATGCGGTCGCCAATTACCTTTTCTGTTAAAGTTGGGACTAACCCAGCACGCAACAACGAACTTTTACCAACACCGCTTGGCCCATGAACAATAGTTAACTTACAGTCTGCACGTCCTAAACGTCCAATTAAATTATTAATATCTTTTTCCCTTCCGGATGCAGCAATTTCTTGTGCTATTTCTTCAGGTATGTAAGAAATTCTTGATTGGCTAGTTGAACTACACGCTACCGCACTTCCTGTTGAAGCATTCACTTTGTAACGTTGTGGTTGCAGCGTAGTGGCACCAATAAATGCTCGAAATCCATACTGATGTTCTATTTGAATTTTTTCTTGCTTCAGGTTGAAAGCTTCACCATAGTTATGACGCTCAAAAAAGTAGAGTGAACGTAATTCTTCAACTATCTCTAAATATAACGATGGCTCATACTGTACCTCGCAAACAACCTTTGCCCACTCCAAATTATTTATTGCCTCTTCCCACTCTCCTAAATGACGTTGTGCGCGTCCTAGCAATAAAAGATACCAACTTTCTTGAGCGCGTGAGACATTCACAGAAACTTCTGCAATAGTCCGGGCTGTATTCGCTAATTCATATGCTTGTAGCCAATTTGACCGTGAAGCCGCAACAACTGCTAAAAACCCATATGCTTGGGCTTCAGAAGCTTTATCGGGGTAAATGGCATATAGCTCTAATGCTTGAGAAGCATAAGTATGTAACTCATCCCATGCTTCGATATGCTTCAGCATTTGTAAGAGCGGAGGTATAAATTGAGCTACTTTATCTTGGCGCCCGATCGAGTCAAATGTTGAAAGTGATTTCTTAAACCAAACAATTCCTTCAAGCCAGTAGCTGCGATTCAATGCCGGACGTAAATCTGCCATTCGTCCATAGCATAAGCCAAGGTGGAATAAAACTATAGCCTTATAAAGAGACTGTGAGAATGTGAGAGTATGGTTTTCATCATCCCAAAGAGCTAAAGAGTGCTGGTAATGAGACAGCGCTTCTTCAACTTGGTCATTAATATAAGCGTTATATCCTGAAACAAATTCTAAACAGCGGTTCAGTTCTGGTTCAAGTTGAATATTGTATATGCGGAGTAAGTCTTCGCGTGCGGTTTCGATTTCTTTTGAACTATCCAGGGATGAAACTTTATCAAGGCTGTGACTTTCATCCGTACTATTAAGAATATAATTAAATAAATATTCAGTATTTTTACGGATTAAAGCTATTAACTCCTCCTTTGTCATCTCAAACTTAATCGTGGTTGCTGCCCAACTTTTAAAGTCAGGTGCAAGTCGTGACAATTGAGTAGCTACTTCATCTTTAAGCCATAACACCAAAGGAAAAGGAAAAGTATCAGCATAAATATCGCGTGCTTGGTTTAACCCAGTAAGCAAATCATCAATTTTTATAACTGATTCAAGTCCAAACACCATCAAAGCTTCGGGTAAAGCATCACCAGCGACAGCAGGAATATCTAAATATAAATCTGAAATTATTGTGTTG
This sequence comes from Calothrix sp. PCC 7103, assembly GCF_000331305.1. Lineage (GTDB taxonomy): Bacteria > Cyanobacteriota > Cyanobacteriia > Cyanobacteriales > Nostocaceae > Dulcicalothrix. Next base: position 7,481,292 of record NZ_KB217478.1, read on the forward strand.
TGTAAATTTGCGGTTGTTGAGGGAGAAAGCTCTAGCTCACGTAAGTAAATATCTTTAGTTAGTGTGCGTAGGTTTCCCAAAACTGATGTACGTAATTGTCCGTAGTTGCATCGGACTAATATTAGGGCAAATTGACCTTTAGAAAGCGCAACCGCTCGAATCAGACGTTGTAATGAACGGTGATTTGCATTGGCGATTGCAGTCGTGAACTGCCACTCTGTCATAAAACTAAAACCGGGCTAAAAAGAATTATGTTCACCAAAACGCCGAAACTAGATTTTGGCATTGTGAACGTTGGAATGGATACTGTGTAATTACGGAGTCTTTAGAAGGCTTTTTCTTCCGAACGCATTAAATACAGTAAAAATACTTAGGAATAGTTATGAGCGCTGAGTGCTGAGTATGGACTATTAACTAAGCACTCAGCACTTTTAACTCAGCACTTCTAACTCACTTCTAATTTGTCTTTGCCACGCTTGTACTTTTTCAGTTTCAGCTAGTGCTGGACTAATACCAAACCAACGTCCTGTGGCATCGCGGTATTCAAAAACAAACATGCTTCGCAATAGTCTTTGATACTCAGATTCGCCTTTAAGACTTTGCTGATTAACTACTTCGTAGAGTAATTCCCATTCTTCTTCGTTTATCGCTAGCAGTAAATCGTCGCGGTAATCTTTGATTACAGACTCTAAACAATCAGGTGAGAATGGGGGGTCTTGACGTTGTAAACAGCTATAAAGCAATCCTAAAAGATTACGAATATGACCTCCACTCACACGGCACAACCTATCCAAAGTTTCAGGCGCCTCAAATAATTCTGTAACTAAGTTCTCACGAGCGTTCCAGGCAATTTCGGGGAATGCTCGCGCTAACACCAGCTGACGTAATAAGGACATTCCCGGCTCGTAATCACTGCCTGAACGCTGTCTTACTAGCACCATTGGCAGTACTTTCGGCGCCACCCCTCCACCGAGACGGTTTTTCAGAGTTTCGTATTCGTTTGAGAAAATCAGCGCTAATGGAATTGTGTACACAACATGACATTTCAGGCGTCGCAGTTGTTCACCTCGGTCGATAAATAAGTATTCGGGTTGCGAACGTCCCGATGGCATTGGCCGCATGTCAACCCGGTCTAAGTTATCGACAATTACAACCAATCCATTTTGACCCCGCATTTTAAGTTGCTCGTTAGCTCGGTCTAATAATTCGTCGTTGATAGCTTGCAATATGCTATTTGTACGAGGTTCAAGGTATTGCCGCAATTGAGAGCGCATCTGTGGACTATCTTTTGTTTTGGCGCTAATCTTTGCAATTCCAATTGAAAATTCTGCTTCTGTGGAAATTTCTAGCGGAGTTTGCAAGAATTCACCGATTTCTTTGAACAAGTTGCTGAAGTATCCTGGTTTCGTTTTTATCCCAACTGCTTCTAAACTGGCGCCAACCTGACGGGCAATACTCAGCAAAATATCGCTGACATCGATATCCGCCATGTCTAAATCTTGGCTTGATTCAAAATAAACTACATGAAAACCTGACATTTCCAGTTCAGTTTTCAAGCGTTGTAACTCTGTTGATTTTCCGCAGCCAATATGACCCGTAAATAGCTGACATGTTGGGTCATCCGGAGAAATACGGACTATTGTACGTTGTAATTCCTCTACTATTTTACAACCACGTACATCAGAAAAGTCTATGTAGTACCGTCTGTCAGTGGCATCACCCATAACTAGTGTTTTGCTGGGGTTACAGGCTTTAAAGAAACGCGATAAGTTTATTGTTGTTCTCATGTAGATGCAATGAATGAGTATTTATATTTTCAGTATTTTTACGTATATATTTTACACGTAAGTGTTTTCACTTACAATTTTACGGAGGCATTAGCGCCGTTTGTAGCAGAGCTATAATGTAAAATTCTTAGCCGCAATGAGGTTATCCCTGATTAAAAACAAGTGAATGATCATTTTTACACTCGCCACCTCGGTTTTGACAACGTGTAAATCCAAAAATATTACTGACAGTGAGCGTGACTATACTTATAATACTTTGTCAACCATCCAGAAGTATATATTTAAGTGTTATAGATTGCAATATTTTAATTAAGGTGCCTTAATTAATTATTCTTTCAAGAATATTTTTATGCATGAAGCGTGTTATTCTGTCAATACCTTGGATGTAGCCTATTTTCAGTATGATGGTTTACACCCCACAGTCAAAAAGCTACACTTAGTGCAAAATTAACGCTGCACACTTTAGGAAGGTACGAGCAAGCGTATTAGGGTGGATATACCAGATAGTATGGGCATTCATTAAGAGTTTTAATGTGCCCATTTCAACAGTTAAAGTTAAGCTCGCGTGCTAAAATCGCGCGAAATAATTGTGGCTTCCAATTGCCGATATGAATAGATTCGCTCATGTGTGGAAGGGGTTTGAATGGCTGATACAGCATCAGTGTCTCGCACAGATTTAGAAGGTAGACGAAAAAAACTAAGGAAGCAGCGACGCAAAAAGATTATTCAAACTGTCTGGCAAAGCTTTGCTCTTGTTTCTCTTACAGGTGGTTTATTATGGGCAACTGTTCAACCAACCTGGTTAGTTAAAACTGAACAAGACGTTGAAGTTTCTGGCAACCAATTACTTTCTGCAGACAAAATTCAGTCGCTGTTGCCTTTGTCTTATCCGCAATCAGTATGGAAAATTGAGCCATCACATATTGCCCAATCGCTACAAAAGCAACCATTGATTGCACACGCTTTGGTGACTCGTCGTTTATTTCCACCAGGGTTAATCGTCGAAGTAATTGAACGAGTTCCTGTTGCCATCGCGCAAAAAACTCAAACAAGAGACGACAAAACTCCACTGTTGTTACTTGATGCAACGGGTGTACTAATTAACGTTGATACTAAAAATTTGAAAACACTTAAAGCTGGATTGCCCAATCTTAAAGTAATTGGTTCTCCCAACCAATACCGAGAGTTTTGGGGGATGCTTTACGAAGCGGTAAGCCAAAGTTCCGTCGAAATCACCAAAATTGATTGTCAAGATTTGACTAACGTGATTTTAACAACTGAAATTGGGCGTGTACATCTAGGCGCCTTGGGACCTCAACTAACTGAGCAAATTAAAGTTCTCGCACAAATGCGACACCTGCCTACAAAAATTAATACAAATAAAATACAGTATATAGACCTTACAAATCCTGATTTACCAACTATGCAACTCCAAAATAGTACAAAAGAATTGATTAATCCTCGTACCAAACGCTAAAATTTGGAATCAAGAATTGTTAAATTTAAATGCTTTAGTCTGGTTGTAGCGAGCAGGACTTTTTATGAGTGAATATACTTGGCACAATTATTTTACCAATGGAGTTGAAAACAGGTATTGTTGTTTTAACGCCCTGCTAGGAGAGCCTATATAAACCTGTACCCTGTTGTTTTATTTAACAACTGGTTCACACGCACTATAGATGTCAGACAGTTTGATGATAGTGTCTTTTGTGAACTACGCCTTGTACTGTCACATTGTTACAGTATCAACAGGCTTGTGTTAAATTTTGTATCGTTTTGTCAAAATTTTATGGGAGGCGCCAACATGATATTTTACAGATAAAGGCGGATGTGTGGAATCATAATTTATTGTATTCCTTACTACTAAGGCTACTTGGCTGTAAAAGTAGCACAAATGTATTTTTTAAGATTTTTGGTAAAAAGCTTATACATAAGGATATTAACGTAATATATGAAACTCATTTATACATATACATACGTGCAATTTTGGAATCAGCAGTGCATTATTTGTTGCTCCTTAACGATGTACTAGGGAAGCCAGATAGCGATTTAAATATCATGTTGAATGAATTTTATTACGCTTGGTTTAGGCTTGAAAAGATAATAAAGGGGTTTAAAATAATTGCACTCAGTCTGGGGGTATTGCATGAAAATCTTTTAAATCTACGCAAATACAGATTTTTTGTAATGGAGTGAAAAAACAGCAGATGCAGATGTAAAATTAATGACATCTCAAAAATTACTTCTTCAAGATGCACAGGTCAGTAACAACGCCAAAATTATACGGAGCATTAAAGGTAACATAGCAGTGAAGTGATTAGCGTCACTGTTGAAGTTATACATAACACTCATAAGGTAAATACTAGGTATACTTCTTTAAAATTAGTTGTGCGATTGAGTGGGAGAAGTTAAGAGAGTAAAGCCCAGAAAATGCTAGTTTAATGCCAGCAGGTATGGGTATATCCGACATTTATGTTGGAATTCTGACTTGAATCCGCTCATCAAAGCTTCTGTTGTAAAGGAAGTTATGACAAGAAAAAACAATGCTTATCCATGATGCTTGGCTCACACTATAGTTGACTCATAGGTACACAACACCAACCGAATAGCCGTTTATCTACATGTACGCAAATCCAATGACATTTGACAATAGCCAAGGGCTTACTTATAAAAACTCTCAATCTCCAGGACAGCCATCCTTGACTCTTACGGGGAACTCCAATAACCCTTTTAGCCATTCGGGGTTAACTTTTGGGTCGTCGGACAACAAAAAAATCCCAGCAGAAGATAGTCGTATTGGCGATATCGTTCCTGGGCGCGTTGCCAACATCAAAGTGATTGGAGTTGGTGGTGGTGGTAGTAATGCTGTTAACCGCATGATTGCTTCAGATGTTTCGGGAGTAGAATTTTGGTCTATTAACACCGATGCTCAAGCTTTAACACTCGCATCTGCTCCTAGTCGTTTACAAATTGGGCAGAAATTAACACGCGGTTTAGGGGCGGGTGGAAACCCAGCAATTGGTCAGAAAGCTGCTGAAGAGTCGCGCGATGAAATTGCCACTGCTTTAGAAGGTGCCGACCTTGTTTTTATTACGGCTGGTATGGGAGGTGGAACGGGTACTGGTGCTGCTCCAATTGTGGCAGAGGTGGCAAAAGAAATGGGCGCTTTGACAGTAGGTGTTGTCACACGTCCGTTTATATTTGAAGGGCGCCGTCGTATTAGTCAAGCCGAGCAAGGAATTGAAGGGCTAAAAAGTCGCGTTGATACCCTCATTATCATTCCCAATAACAAATTATTGGAAGTGATCCCCGAACAAACTCCAATGCAAGAAGCATTTCGCTATGCCGACGACGTACTACGGCAAGGGGTGCAAGGAATTTCAGATATCATTACAATTCCCGGCTTAATTAACGTAGACTTTGCCGATGTGCGTGCAGTAATGGCAGATGCAGGTTCGGCGTTAATGGGGATTGGCATTGGTTCAGGCAAATCACGCGCTCGCGAAGCCGCGATTGCCGCAATCTCTTCGCCACTTTTGGAATGTTCGATTGAAGGGGCGAGAGGTGTTGTGTTTAACATTACGGGTGGTAGTGACTTAACACTACACGAAGTCAATGCTGCCGCCGAAACAATTTACGAAGTCGTAGATCCGAACGCGAATATTATTTTTGGTGCCGTAATTGACGACCGACTTCAAGGCGAAGTGCGATTGACTGTAATTGCAACTGGCTTTACTGGCGAAGTTCAGCAGACACCTGCACAATCTGCCACCGTAAACCCAAGAGGGGGAATACCAACACAACAAAGGCGCCCAATGCCAATGCAGCAACCACCTTTTACTCCACCTGGACAACAACAGCAACAACAACAGCAACAACAACAACCACCTGAACCCAAAGAAAAACCTGGATTAGATATTCCAGACTTTTTACGCAAGCGCAATAAGAATTAATTATCTTTTCCCAATGAATGATAATTAATATTACTTAATTTCAAAACACTTAAAGTGACTGTGTTCCCCATACAATTCGTTGAACGAACCTTTTAAGCTAATTATTTCAAACCAGCTAAAAAGTTCTTATTTATACATGACCGGGCTGTGTAACAGTGCCGGATATTGTCGTCATTGCTAAAAAGGTATCTACCGTTAAGAGTTAAGAGTATCCAACCATTTGATTACCTGTTGACCGAGACGAGTACCCTCGAATCGGTCAATTTCGCGTATACCAGTTGGGCTGGTAACATTAACTTCAGTGAGATAGCCACCAATAACATCAATACCAACAAAAATTAAACCATCCTGACGTAATTTTGCAGCTAGTTGCTGGCAAATATCAAGTTCACGTGGTGTTATTACAGTTTTTGCAACAGTACCACCAGCAGCCATATTATTGCGAAATTCTCCGGCTGTCGAAAGACGATTCAAGGCGCCTATCGGTTCCCCATTGAGTAATATAATTCGCTTATCTCCTTCTTTTGCTTCTGGTAAATACGTTTGCACCATTACAGGAATACGACCTTGAAGGGTACTAAGTTCAACAATCGAGTTGAAATTACGGTCTCCTGCTTGTAAAAATAAGATGCCTTCTCCAGCTTTGTTACCTAGAGGTTTGAGTATAGCGGCGCCTTTAGATTCAACGAATTGGCGAATTCGGGCTTTATCCGCGCTAACAATTGTTTCGGGTATTGCCTCAGTAAACTGTAAAGCATACATTTTTTCGTTGGCGGCTCGTATGCCGTTAGGGCTATTAACCACTAAAGTTTTACGAGGATCAATATAATCAAGAATATACGTTGCGTATAAATACGGAACATCCACAGGTGGGTCAGTACGCATAAACACAGCATCCATTGTTTCTAAGCAAACATTAAGACGTTCTGTGAGTTTATACCAAGGAGAAACAGCAACCCAGCGTCCTTCTACTAACTCAATCGGTGTAATTTCTACCCGTTCAAGAATGGCCCAAGCTTTGCTATCAACAACACTTAGTTGACTCGCTTGAGTTATCCAAACTTCATGTCCTAACACGCAAGCAGCTTCCATCAAAGCCACGCTAGTATCGTGACAAGGGTCAAGCAAGTGGATAGGGTCAATAATAAAAGCTAATTTCACTTTTTTGTACGGCGATGCCGGAAATATCTAAAGATGACACACCTATAGATTATCCACCCAAAAGTACCCTGCTGAGTTAGGAATCATAACTCTGTTCCTTGTCAGGTGCGTGACGCTAGTAAATTACTTGCTTCGTTTAAAAATTGTGGTAGCGTCACCCACCCTACCTCCTAATTTTCAACTTCTAATAACTCATCTAACTTTCCTTTGGCATCGAGTGCGTGAATATCATCACAACCACCAACGTGAAGGTCATCAATAAAAATTTGTGGTAGAGAGCGTCTACCATTCGCACGTTGGGCCATTTTACCTCGTGCTACCTCATCCCCATCAATAGCGTACTCAACAAAATCAACACCCTTGTCTCTTAACAAAGCTTTCGCACGAATGCAAAACGGACAAGTTCTCCACGTATATATTTCAACTTTAGCAGTCATGGCGCCTTTACTTCAGTAACATTTCCTCATTTTAGAACGCTACCGCTGGTTGTGCTATGAGTTAAACTCTACACCCATGCACAATTATAACTGGTTACTAAAAGCCCACACCAATATTACACACGTGGAGTGGGTAGTTTTTAGATAGTTTACCTTTTAAATATTTAAGATTGAGAGACAAGCTTGTTGTTTTTCTTTCTTAGTCCAAAAGCAGTTATAGCTACAAAACCGATAGCTGCTGCAGTGGCAGGTTCAGAAACTTTTCTTCTCACCTTGCCTCTACCTGTACCGCTAGCACCATTGAAAGTAACATTGTTACTACTTCCGTCAATGCTTTGATAGCGGACACCAAAATTGTCCAAATCTAAGCTGTTGATAATACCCTTAAAAGCTAAAATTGCAGTGAAGCTACCTTCATTACCAGTAGTGACTCCACCATTACCTCCTCCCTGGCAGTTATTACCATTTGTAAAGCATACATCAACGTTACCAAACCCGTTAGGCAATGAGCCGCTTCTGTCGTTGGAAAAAAGTCCTCCGCTTTCTACTCGTGTGTTTCCAGAACCGTTAGCATTTGCAGTCGTTCCAACTGGATTAATATTGAGATTAGTACCTGAACTCGTATTAAAACCTAAAGCAGAAGTTCTAGAAGTTATGCCACTGTCTGATGTATTGGATAAATTAATCTTAAATTTCGCCTCGGTTTTAGTATTGGCGCCAGTACCAACTGTGGAAAATCCTAAAAATTTAAAAGTTGCTAGTGATGAAAGTCCATTGACATTTTGTGTATTAACATTCCCATCAAAGTAAACATCAAATATTTGATTTACATCGCTGGCGCCAAGGGTTACTTTGGTGTCATTACTGGAAACTATAAAAGCAGATGCTGAGGGAGCAAAAGCAACTGAAGCAACTGCTACTGAAGCGAGTGCGGATAAAACAGTAATAGGTTGTTTGAACAACATTGGTGTATTAAAAAAATTTTGAATGAGACTTTTACACTATAAGCAATCTGATTAAATATCGTCTATTGATTCGCGATATATTTATTGATGCTTCAATTTCAGCTTTAAAAAAACGATTTAACAGTATAAATACTAGTAATAAGCAATATTTTGTTAACATCGAAAATTATATTGATTTTCTATATTTGAATAAAACTGTAAGTGAATATACTTGTTTTGATAAAAAAGAGTAGGGGCACAACAATGCCATGCCCCAGCCTTAAGATGAACGTATACTTTGAGTTTAAGTAATTACCGTGAAGAAACAGCGCAGTGAATAATATCATATCCCAAGTGCTGACGGAGAGTTTCTAAACCTAAACGATGGATTAAGCATTTTCGTTTTTTCTCCAAAACCTACGCAGTATTGTATCGGATATAAATCGTAAAAAGAAATCCCGGTAACTGTTATGAGACCGGGATTTTAATATCTTATTTTCTTTATTGCTTTACCGCTCGTGTGCTGCGAAGTGAATTAGTTGTCCTAAACGCTGACGGAAAGTTTCCAAACCCAAACGATGGGTGGCAGAAATAAACACAGCCATTGGAAACTCTTCGCGCGCTATTTCAAGCGTATCGCTACTAACTTCATCTATTTTGTTAAACACAACCATTGCTGGGCCAGGTGTAACAGGCATTACAGCCAAAATATCCCGTACTGCACGAATGTGACTCAACCACGCAGGATGCGATAAATCAACCAAATGTATTAAAGCATCGGCTTCGGTCACTTCTTCTAAAGTGGCGCGAAAGGCATCCATTAATGCTTCTGGCAGTTCGTGGATAAATCCTACCGTATCTGTAACTAGAATTTCTTGCGGTAGAGAGTCTAAGGCATCGGGAACTACCAAACGACGAGTGGTTGGGTCGAGCGTTGCAAACAATTGGTCAGCCGTATAGACTTCGGCGTTGGTCAACGTATTTAGCAGTGTAGATTTTCCTGCGTTGGTATATCCAACTAAAGCCACAGAGGGAACTTCTTGGTGCTGGCGCCGTTGACGCAGCCGTTCACGATGTGCTTGTAATTGGTTGACTTCTTGTTGCAAACGAGAAATACGGCGGCTAATAGCACGGCGTTCGGTTTCTAATTTAGTTTCACCAGGACCTCGTGTACCAATACCACCCCCCAGTCGAGACATCGCTTGACCTCGACCTGTGAGGCGAGGCAACATGTACTCTAACTGTGCCAACTCAACTTGTAATTTACCAGCACGTGACTGAGCGCGCTGTGCAAAAATATCTAATATGACTTCGGTGCGGTCAACGACGCGAACACCAATTTGAGCTTCTAAGTTGCGAACCTGCGACGGTGTAAGGTCACGGTCGAAAACAACTAAATTTGCTCCTAAAGTTTGTGCTGTTAAGGCAATTTCTTGAACTTTACCTTCCCCTACGACAGTTTGGGGATGGGTACGGCTGCGTTTTTGCCACATAGTTTGCAAAACTTCGCCGCCTGCGGTATCAACCAACCGCCCTAATTCTTCGACAATATCTTTAAATTGTTGCGCGTTAACGTTGTCGGTCATGACACCAACAATTACAACGCGGTCATTGTCGCTATCAACATCAGTGGCAACATACTCTCGTCGAAATTCTTCTTCGAGTCCTTCTACCAATTCCAGAAAATCTTGATTTGATAGAACATCTAAACTCATTGCTGGCGAGACATTCCAACTTGGGGCTGGAAGTTTGTCCTTCTCACCGTCGGAGGCGCCACTGTTAATTAAAACGCGGGTGTCTTGGGCTGTTAAATGTGCCAAATAAGCTTCTTTTACATATCCAGTTGCACCACCACCACGTTTGGTAAATCCAGTTCCAGTAATATTGAGTACAACCAGGGCATCAAGACGTTGCATAGCCATAGCTGTTAAAGCCCCTTCCGATGGTGGTTCTGGCTTTAAGTGGGTAGCTATACAACGGATACCGCTAAGTCGTTCTGCACCATAACGTGGCAACTCTAAAGGCGGAATCTGCGTTTGACGCGGAGTGCCCACCCCAACCCGGATAACTTGTCCGCGACGGTTAACGTAGGCACATACAGGGAAATTGATCTCAGTACTAATTGCTGCCAGACGCTGGGAAAATTCGGGCGTTGTAACGGTATCGCCCGGTAAGCGCTGGTGGTACAGCCGCTGTAGTTGTTTGAGCTGGCTGCTTTTTAAACCTTGGAGATTACCAAAGATAGTCTCGATAGGCGTTTTATACCAGTGAACTGGTCCTCGAATGCTTCCATGTCTATTTTACAACATCGATTTTGTTGTCAAACTCCTACTTTTGGTAGATGCATCTTCACAATTAATTTACAAAATTACCAATTTATGTATAAATAGATGCTTTAAGATTAAGCCAAATTACTATTAACTCTTATTTGAGGTCAAGATGCGATTCTTATTTGGACTACCTTTACTCGTAAGTCTATCATTGGTAATGGTGCCAGGAATTACCATTGCGGCAGTAGTCGAATTGGTAGAAGAAGCACAAAGTTCCCAAAATGATTCAAATTACGACGAAGCAGAAAAGTTATGGCGCCAAGTTATTAAACTACAACCAAGAGACGCTTTAGCATACGCGCGCTTAGGTAATGTACTATTCTCTCAAAATAGAATTGATGAAGGAATTGCCGCATACCAACAAGCTATCAAAATCAAGCCAAGTGCCAAAATTTACAATAGCTACGGTGATAACTTACGCTCAGAAGACAAATTAGCAGAAGCAATTATAGCCTATGAAGAAGCTTTAAAACTAGATTCTAAAAGTGAAGTAGCACGTAGTGGTCTAGGTACAATATATCTTAGACAAGAAAAATATACAGAAGCAATAGCAGAATTTCGTCAGTTGGTTGCCCTAAAACCAGATTGGAATAACTATGAATCATTAGGTGATGCTTTAACAGAAGCAGCAAAGCATGATGAAGCTAGAACAGCTTATCGACAAGCTATTAAATTAGAGCCAACATACTATTCGCTATATAATAAAGTTGCTGAATCTTTTCAGAAGCAAGAAAAAATCAATGATGCAATACTAGCTTATCGTCAAGCAATTAATGTTGATTCAAATAATTTCTACGCATACACTGGTCTTGCAGAATTAATAAAGTTTCCAAAGTCGATTACAGTTTTAACGCAATACGCGAAACAAGAACCTATGAATGAAGTGCCACTCCAAGCTTTAGGTTATATTTATAAGCAAAATCAAAAGTTAAACGAATCAGCAGCCGCATACCGTCAAGCTATAAAAGTCAAACCATCAGCAGAAAACTATTCGAGCTTAGGTGAAGTACTAGTAGAGCAAAATAAACTAGAAGAAGCAGCCGCAGCGTATCGTCAAACGATTAAACTTGAACCGCAAGATTACCGATACGGCGCCTTAGCAGAAGTTCTAATTAAGCAAAATAAATTGAATGAATCACTAACATCCTGTCAAACAGTAATAGACCTTTATAAAGACAAAGATACATCTTATATAAACTACTACACTTGTTCCGTAGCAGGTTTTGGCATTTATCAAAAGCAAGGATTAAAAAATGTCATGACAACCTTTCAACAGCTTGCTACAAAAATTCCTCCCAAAAACATGGCAGAAATATATGTCAACCTAGGTTATCGTATTCAAGGTACTGATAATTTTATCAAAGAAGATGCAATAGCCATTTTTGAAGAAGCGTTAAAATTCAACCCCAGAAACAAAGAAGCCCAAGAAAATCTTAAAGAACTTCAACAAACTCAACAAAACAGCTTTATTCAATAAGACTCTTGTGGAATGGACATCCTTGCCCGTTCTCATGGTGCCCCACCCCACAAGACAAATTTAGATATTAATTGCTACTTGGCGCCACATTTGTTTGTGGTTCAGTAGAGGTAGCAGGTTTATTAGTATCGCTTAAAGAGTTTTCAGGAGTAGTAGTACTGCTACTACTATTATTTGTCTCGCTAGTACTTGTACTATTAGAGCTTGGCTTCGGCGCCGTATTTTGTGTTGAAGAACTAGGTTTTGTCGTACTTGGCTGAGGTGGAACAGTAATATTAATGTTTGGTGTAGTGTTAGTTTGTGCAGGCGCCTGTTGAGGAACAACAACTGGAACTGGAACTTCCTTAATGACTGGAACTTCCTTAGTGACTGGAACTGGAACTTCTTTGGTTCGCTCAATAATTTTGGTTTGACTTTGTTGAGTTACTGTTGGAACTGGAGTGGGAGTAGTTGCAGGAGCTACAACAGGCGCCGTAGTAGAAGATGGTGTAACCGTTTCTGAAGCTGTATTATTTTGGTTGAAATACCAGAAGGCACCACCAATTAATCCTACCAACGCAAGTAAAAACCCTAATATCAATCCACGAGAAGTGCTATCTTCGTCCTGTCGCGCGAGTCTTTCCTCCTGATAACCACGCTCTGTTGCTTGTCCATGAACATACCCACTTTGGTAGTTGGAAGGTGTACTGTTATTAACTGTCTCACTCGTTCGCTTAATATGAGTGTTTCCGTTACTATCTGTGTAACTTTCCTGTTGCTCGCGGTAGTTTTTGTTATCGTTTGGGTTATTCATAAGTTTTGCTTAAATAGTCATAAATACGCAGATAGATAACGTGTTTTTTTAAACTCGTATCATTCTTGTTTCAGAATAACCCCTGCATTTCCCTAAACGTTTCTGTCTAAAGAGATGATGTAAACATCTACCTGAAGGCTGATTGAGGTGCTTGGTATAATAAAATTGTAAAAATTAGATATATTTTCTATAAATAAGCAACTATTTCGATTTTATGTAGTAAAGACGCGCACATGTAACGTCGAGACCAGCGGTGGTATGTTTAATATGCTCAAGGTAAGTATAGCAATCCTAAATCACTTGTAAAATATTTCTCTTCTTTCTTTCCTTCCTTTGCGTTATGCAGCGTTATGCAGCGTTATGCAGCGGTTCGTTACATAAGCTGACGCTACAAGTATTGTCGCTACGTTGAAATTTTTTCGTGGCATCACGCACCAGACTATTCACGTTCATATAAAGTTATGCTTTGCCAATTATAGATTGAAACCGTGCGTCATCTCTTATACTAGCAAAGGCAGCTTCACTTTTTGCCTTTCTTGGGCATTCGTAGCGGTTAATATTGACGGCTTTTTGTAGAGATTCTAGTGCTAGGTCTTTTTGATTTAATAAAGCTAGACAGCGAGCTTGGTTATAATATAGTTGATAATCATATGAGTAATAAGATGGGTGTAGTTTCATTACTTCATTAAAAGATGCTAAGGCTTCTTCTAATTTATTCATATTCATAAATAAAAGACCTAAACTATACCAACCGCTGTAATAATCAGGTTTATATTTAATTGTCTGGTGGTAACAATATATAGCGTCTTCATAACGCTGAAGTTTTTCTAATGCTGTACCTTTATAATACCAAGCTAAATAATCATCTTGTTTAATATCTGTAATTTGGTTATAAATTTCTATGGCTTCTTCGTAACGTCCTGAGTTGCTCAGTTGATTACCAAGCGGGCGCCTTTGCAGTACAAAAGCTGTGTTACGACTCGTTTGTGCTTCGTCAATAAGTTCTAATTTGTTAAGGGGATAACTACGATTTTGCCAAGCTACAAAATAATCTGGATTTTCTTCGATTGCTTTATCATAAGAAGCTACAGCTTGTTCGTAACAACCCTGCTTTTCTAGAGCAAGACCTCGATTATTCCATGTATCGTAATATTGATTAAGTTCTAAAGATTTATCGTAACTGGCAACTGCATCTTGATAACTACCTAAGTCCAGATATATATTTCCTCGCAAATACCATACTTCGTAGTCGTTAGGCTGAATTTCTAAAGATTTATTAATACTTTCAATCGCTTCTGTATATTTGTGCAAACGCTGTAGAATATTTGCTCTAACTCGCCAAAGTTCTGCATCGTCGCATACTAATTCTAAAGCTTTGTCATAGCAAGCAACTATTTTTTCGTCATTACCAAGTTGTTCCCATGCATCTGCGGCTTTTCGGTAATATACAACAGCTTTTTTGTTGAAGTTTAATAAATATAAAGCTTGTGCGGCTTTTTCACAGTTTTGTGCTGCTTCTTCGTAGCGGTTTAATTCCCAAAGTAAAGTATCTAACAATTCGTAAGCACAGTCTAAGTCAGGTTTTAGTTCCCATGCTTTACATAGACTGATTATGGCTTCTTCGTACTGTCCTAATTCTTCTAAAGCTAAACCTCTTTGGTACCAAACGTCATAATTGTTTGGCTGAATTTGTAGTACTTGGTCAAATGCCACTATTGCTGCGTCGTAGTCTTCTGATTCCATTAACCCTAAGCCACGATTTAACCAACCCAAATAATGATCTCCGTAGTTTGCGGATTGCTGCTCGTGTTCGTTAGAATTTGACGACATTGTGTAATATGTTAGCTTTGACGGTCAATTCCAATTCTAACTAATAGTAGGACAGGCGGGTAATAGTAGGGATTAGGCGCCTGCCCTACGGGTTGGTGGCGCCTATTTTAGGGGTTGATTAACTTCTGAAAACGAGCGTGGTCGCGAATTTCATCAAATTCAGCTTCAGTTTTGGCTAAATGACGATATTGGTTTGGGCTAAGTTTAATTGCTTGCTGTAAACAGTCAATAGCGAGTTCAACGTCGCCTAGTACTGCATGACAGCAAGCTTTGTTGTACCACGTTGAGTCATCATGTGGCTTAAATTTTAATGATTGGTCATAGGATGCTATGGCTGCTTGTAAGTCTCCCATTTCGTACAATAGCCAACCACGACTGTACCAGGTGTTCTCATCATCAGGGTTGAGCTTCAATACAATGTCATAGCAAGCAAGCGCATCTTCATAACGTTCTAAGTTTTCTAGTACGTTACCGCGATTGTACCAAGCGAAATCATCCAAATAGTTGATTCGCAAAGCATTTTCAAAACACGTTAACGCTTCAGAGTAGTCTTCAAGCTTGTCGCAAAGCACTGCACCTAGACCTATCCACGCTTCTTTATAGTTTGATTTGATTTTTAATGCTTGTCTATAAGCTTTTACAGCATCTTCATACTGTCCCAAATCATCTAGTGCTTCAGCATGGCAACACCATAATATGTGGTTGTCGGCTTGCGCTGGCAATACCTTAGTATCATAAGCCAACATATCAAAATGTTCTTCACCAGCATTAAGCATAATTCTCGCCCTAGGTTCAAATTTGTTGTTGTTTGATAAGTTTTTTCAGCGAAAATACACCTACTTCGACGAGCAGGATTATACATTATTTTTTATGCCTGAAGGCTTATTTTGTCATTTTATAAGCCTTACTTACTTAAAACCTCGCGTTTTTAAAAATACATTTATACCTAATTACTAACACCTCTCCTTTGAAAGATAAATAACTTCTCTTAGGACTGTTATGGGTATACCCGTGACTCTTCTATGGGAGTATCGCTTTTTGACTGGCGCTACTTATGCCTGCCAACACAGCTTCGGATAAGTGATTCACATTTGGCACCTTTACGAGATAAAAGCTCGACGTGACTAATGACAAACTAATATTGTTAACTTCAATTGGCAAAAGAGTACTTCCGGAATTTTTGACTTTTTTTACTGGCAATATAAGCAAACCCTGATATTATGTTGCCAATGCTGCATCACTGTCTGTATTTTTTTTAACAACTAGCAAATAAGATATGTATGATTAATGACTTTGCATAAATGGGTACCAGTAAATGGTAATTAATTACAAATATTTTTCTAAATATTTTATAAAGATTAAACACTTAGAGTGTCTCTACATTTTGCAACTGCCGTCTGTAAATGTGGGTTTAACCAGGCATCAAACTGCGGGTAAATGGGTAATCGTGGTTTAAGGCGCCAGTTTGTAGGTTTTAATATTCGTTCTAAGTCATTTCTTTGTAAATGTGGGTAATCTGGGTTTACTTCGTCTTTTGGTCCAATTCCACCGAAATCTCTGGCGCCAGCTTCGATACAAGCAATTAACCACTGCGAGTCTTGAACTAAATTGGGAGGAATTTGGATAGTAATATCAGCAGGCAAAATTTTGCGTGCTTGGGAAATTACATATGGTAGCTGACGGGGATTAAAAGGTGGTGCGTTAAAGCTTTGGTCTTGTCCAGGACTATGAGGCTGTAAAATAACTTCTTGAATGTGGTGGTAGTCCAAATGAATTTGAGCAATTGCTTCTAATGTATCCCACCAATCTCTTTCGGTTTCACCAATCCCTAGTAGCAAACCCGTTGTAAAAGGAATTTTTAACTCACCTGCCCATTGTAATTGTTGCAGTCTTTTAGATGGCAGTTTACTTGGCGCCTGCTTATGGACAGTTTTTAAGAGTTCAGGGGTTAGCTGTTCTAACATTAATCCGATTGAAACGTTGGCTTGCTTAAGCTTCTGCATTTCGTCAAAGCTCAACGGCCCAGCATTCGTGTGCGGCAAAAACCCCATGCTAAGTGCCAACGAACATAGTTCATATATTCGTGTGAACCAAGCTTGGCGCCGTGCCGACTGAGGATGAACTTCACCACTGAGTATCAATATTTCGCACACACTTCGAGTATTAATTTGTGCTTTCAATCTTGTAAATATCTTCTCAGCATACCTTAAACTCATCCAAGGACTTTTGCCTGGTTCTGCACGAAAGTTACAATAACTACATCTATTAAAGCACTCATAAGTAGGAACTATTGTATAAGCAGGACTATAAGTAACAACTAAAGAAGACATAAAACTCCTAACTCATAACTCCTAACTCATAACTAATTTAAGATTCCAACCACACCATATCATGCTGTTTAGCATAAATACTTTTAAGATGCTTTTTAACTGTATTGATTGTAATGTAAAGTTGCGCCGCAATTTCCTTATACGAAAGATTCGCTTTACGCAGTAACCAAACTTGAGTCTCACGCTCTGTCAAACCATATTTCTTCGCATCTCGTATCGCAATACTCTGATTTGACTCATGGCAATCTTCTAGAGTTACAATCATATATTCGTTCTTGTTATCATCCATCTCTAACCAGCGCGCACGGATTCGCACTTTTTTCGAGTTTTTCTCGACCTCAAGTTCCATAAATATATTACTGTCAGGGAAAAGCTCGCGACTTTCAATTAATGACTCACAAACATTCCAAATTTCTTCAGGGATTATTTGTTCTAAGTATAAACCTGTAAGCTTGTTACATATATTACGTGCATATTCATTTACGTGCAGTAATTTCATTTCGGGTGTCAGTATTATTATCCCATCTACAAAACCTTCGATTACAGCTTGCAATAGATATATTTCTTCGCTTTTCCGTATATTATTCATCGAATCAGTATCAAAAGTATAACTTTTGGTAGATGCGTTGATATAATTATTTTGCATATTAGATTGAGCCATTGTATACTTCCTTATTAACGATTAAGTAGCATTGTCAAATAAGAGTACCTGTAGTCACAATGACGACGCGGTAATGTCTACAACTACCCCGAAAAAAATCAACGTGCATCTAATCTTGCGGAATTAAGATGAATTTGGGTGAAGTTTTTAAGTACGGTGTGCAAGGGTTCTTTGCCCTCAAATTAACTTATCTACCAATTCCAATGGATGCTTACAATCTCAATGAATACTTTCCAATATCTGAACAGCATAAATATGTTTCCCAACTACAGGGACGAGTCGGTTTGACACGTCGTCGGGCTGAGTACTTTGTCAAGTTATGGGCATATTTGTTCCTCAAACAGCAGCATGAATTCGACAGGCGCCTAGAATTACCCTTAAAAGAGCTTGATTTACCATCAGGGTTTGTGCAATGTACACATCGGGAAGCACAAGAAGTATTTTACGGAGACTCCGACCGAGGTAGCGATAGAGCTGCGGGTATGATGATTGATAAGTTTGTTGGTTTAGGATTAATCGAGAAGAAATTTGATGGCAACAATATATGTATTCGCGTTAAATCCTTATTACCACCTAATAGCTTAATTGATACTAATACAATTGAATTATTTCCTGATACTTTCAACCCGCGAGTCGATGCTATACCTGTAGCGACTTTTTTATCACGTTACTACAACTGGATTGATAATAAAAATGTCGTTGTTCCGCAGCGAATAGCCAGAATTTTACGTGAATGGGCAGTACTATATCCTGCGTCCATGCGTGTATTGCGGCGCCGTGACACTCAAAACGCCGTAGGATTTTATATTTTGTACCCAGTAGCCAGAGAATCTGAAGACAACTTTTTCATGTCGCCGCGCAAAAGTCTATATTTAGGTATTGATATTGAAGTAGACCCCATCAAAATGGCGGCGCCTCAAGACCCAGACTGTAACGCCATACAAGTGCGAGCATGGCAAATCGATTTTCCTTACAAAAGTAAACATAATATAGAGATGCTACTCATCGACGCTCAAAACACCTTAATTAAGATGCAAACCGACTATCCCAACATGTGCGACATCTACACAATACCCTTGCATCCCGCAGACCAGCAACTAGGATACGCATTGGGATTTCAGAACATCAGTCAAGACCAACAAGCATCACTACACTGGATATACATAGCACTCGACAGATTTTTAGCGCTCAACATCCCCCAACAACTTTCAAATCTCAACTTCATTTAGCCTATACAGTTTTTAATATAAACAGTGAGACAGTGAGCAAACACTTTTATATATGCTTTACATTGCTTAATAATCAACGTAAATTTAAGCTTTCAGGCGCCTCAAGGGCATCAAAACAAGTATGCCGAAAGTATGATACTTCGCGTAATTACTGAAAAAAATTATAAATTTTTCAGCTAAAATGCTTGTTTGGCAAGGCTTTCAGCTAAAATATGTATAAATTATTAAGACGCTTTACAAATAGAAACATATACATTAAGATAATTTACATCAGGTAAATAAACCTACCTGATACATACATAAATCAAGCAATCATAAAGACATGACCGCAACCTTACAACGTCGCGAAAGCGCAAACGTATGGGAACAGTTCTGCCGTTGGATCGCAAGCACCGAAAACCGTCTCTACATCGGTTGGTTCGGCGTATTGATGATTCCTACCTTGTTGGCAGCAACCACCTGCTTCATCATCGCATTTGTAGCAGCACCCCCAGTTGACATCGATGGTATCCGCGAACCAGTAGCTGGTTCTTTAATGTACGGAAACAACATCATCTCTGGTGCAGTTGTTCCTTCTTCAAACGCTATCGGTTTACACTTCTACCCAATCTGGGAAGCAGCTTCCTTAGATGAGTGGTTGTACAACGGTGGTCCTTACCAGTTGGTAGTATTCCACTTCCTCATCGGCGTATTCTGCTACATGGGTCGTGAGTGGGAACTTTCTTACCGCTTAGGTATGCGTCCTTGGATTTGCGTAGCTTACTCTGCACCGGTAGCAGCAGCAACCGCAGTATTCTTGATCTACCCAATCGGTCAAGGTTCATTCTCCGACGGTATGCCTTTGGGTATCAGTGGAACATTCAACTTCATGTTGGTATTCCAAGCAGAACACAACATTCTTATGCACCCCTTCCACCAATTAGGTGTAGCAGGTGTATTCGGTGGTTCATTGTTCTCTGCAATGCATGGTTCACTAGTAACCTCTTCTTTAGTTCGTGAAACAACCGAAACCGAAAGCCAAAACTACGGTTACAAGTTCGGTCAAGAAGAAGAAACCTACAACATCGTTGCAGCACATGGTTACTTCGGTCGCTTAATCTTCCAATACGCATCATTCAACAATAGCCGCAGCTTACACTTCTTCTTAGCTGCTTGGCCAGTAGTTGGAATTTGGTTTACCTCTTTAGGTATCTCGACAATGGCATTCAACCTGAACGGTTTCAACTTCAACCAATCAGTAATTGACAGCCAAGGTCGCGTCATCAACACATGGGCAGACATCATCAACCGCGCTAACTTAGGTATGGAAGTAATGCACGAGCGTAACGCTCACAACTTCCCACTTGACTTAGCAAGTGGTGACGCTGCACCAGTAGCATTGACTGCTCCTGCAATCAACGGTTAATTCTAGTTGAATAACCAACGCTTAAGCGC
Source organism: Calothrix sp. PCC 7103 (assembly GCF_000331305.1). Lineage (GTDB taxonomy): Bacteria > Cyanobacteriota > Cyanobacteriia > Cyanobacteriales > Nostocaceae > Dulcicalothrix. The sequence goes on from NZ_KB217478.1 coordinate 7,501,658, forward strand.
TCCCTTTAGAGGGGGCGTTTTTTGCTATTTAATAAAAATATTTTTTAAATTGACCGTTTAGGTTATACTTGTATTGAATAATTATGTATAGTAAGTATATTTTTTTTTAACTATTAAATTATTCTTAGTGCAAAGCGAATCGGACATAAGTATAATTACGGATTTTGATGCACCAATAACTAAGAAAGTTTTTAAAATCCAAACAACTTTCTGATTTCCGTTATTGAGCGTCCAATTATTTGAGGTAAGTTTTTTAGCTCTTGCATTAAGTCTTGAGGAGTAGCACCAAAAACTGATAGTATAACTACAACGACAAGAATCGTAATAGCTGTACTAATAAGTGTTTTTGTTACATTAAGTAAAGCTTTAAAGATAAAAAAAGCAATAATTAATGCAGCGATTAAAATAATTATGTTGCTTGGCATAGTTTTACGGCAATTATTAGTTTATCTACAAAGGTTACATTGTTAACTCAAATATTTCCATAAAATCTTCCTTAATATCACTATTAATACTTGGTATATTACGAAACTGCGTACCAAAAAGACCTTGAGTTTTGATTTTAATGTTTTTGTATAATATTGACTAATGGTGTCAACATAATTACGAATTATTCTAGATTTGCAAAATAAACTTGTTCAGGACGGTATTTTTCAAAGAGTGAAATAAATTGTTCGCGTGTGATAGTTTTTGAGCGAAGCCTTTAATTTTAATTGCTTTTCCTGTTTCTTGAATGTTTGCTGTGTATAAGCATATGCAAGCGTAATCACGGACATAAATATTTAGTAATTTAATAAAATTAAGTAAAATTACTGCTGCCATAGACTTTACTGTATTATCAAAATAGTAAGTGTCTAAAGACAAAAGATTATTCATATAAACTTCAGCTTTATTAGCATCGCTAGGTAAAAGGTGTACTCAAAATTTGAATAATCCGAAATATCTAATAAAGTTCAGAACTCTGATTGATAGATTTTGGTGAGCTTTATTAACAGTTGAATGATTCCAATAGTTTTTTATTTAGACTATTGCTTCTAAATTAACCAAAAGTATAAAAGGAGTTGAAAATGGGATACGAATACCCAGGCTATCTTCTGCAAAACTATTGCGAAGGTGAAGCTGTATACTACGTACAACAAACTTTGCAAGCATATGGATATTCATTAAGTGCTGACGGTATATTTGGTCCGATTACTGAAAATGCTGTCAGAAATTTTCAAGCAGCAAATGGTCTTACTTGTGATGGTATTGTTGGTCCTAATACTTGGAATACATTAATGTGCCAAGCAGCTTGCTAAATAATGGGCTTGTTAAAAACCTCTCGCCCAACCCCTCTCAACATCGCAGAGGGTAGTACATTTCCCCCCTTCCCTTGAAGGAAAGGGGGTTAGCTTTTACGTTTGTTTTTTTCACATAAAGTCAAAAGTTAGACTGATGTTTTTATTGCTTTACTACATGTAATTTAACGCAAAATATCTATTATTTTTATATTTTTTGTATTTATTTAACCCAAAAAAGTAGGCATATAAAGGGAGTATATAAAAAATGGTTCAAGTAAATGGACAAGCTCCAGCACAGTCTTCGGGAACAAAATTACCATTAGACACAGCGTTGGATATTTATGAGCAAGCGCTTTTGACATTGGAAGATACAGTTCCGAATTCTACATTCGCTCAAAAAGTTGCGGTTTTGGTTGCACGGGATGGAGTAGAGAAAAAGAAGCAGATGGATCAAAACCCTCTGGGTGCAACTTATGCAAGATTGCTTAGTTTGGATGAACGCTTGAAAGCGCAAGCAAAAATTCTCAGTGAAGATGACGAATTAGCACAATGGAAAGATAGTTTGAACGCTCCACCAAATATGTGGTGGTGGCATTTAAAATATCCTCTAGCAATGTCACCAATGCAAGTAGCTAAACGCTATAAGCAAGCTATCTCGGCATTGGAAGTAGCACTTCCCCATGCTAGTAAAGAACAAGTCTTAGAAGTTTTACTGGCGCGCGATGCGATTGAAACTTCCCGTGATAATCAACCTCTACCAGAACATATAGCCAAAATAGTAATTGATTTAGACGAACGGTTGCGCTCGCTGGCTGACATTATTACCCAACTGGTTAAGTTAGAGGACTGGAAGAAGAGTTTAAGTAAAACTACACCAAATATGTGGTGGTGGGAACTCAGTAATATTGAACCAATTCCAGTCCAAGCAGTTGAACGCTATGAAAAGGCTTTAGTTGCTTTGGAATTACCACCAAAACCAACATCAGAAGAATTGTTAGAGGTTTTACTAGGACGGGATGCTGTCGAAAAAGCTTGGATCAAGCAACAACAACCTCCTCGCTACTTGACGGCAAAAATTATTGAATTAGATAAACGGTTAAAAGCTCAATCTCAGGCTTTTGCAAACGATGATATTGTGGATGAGTGGAAAAATAACCTCAAACCACCAGAGATGAATTGGTGGTGGTCTTTCACCCGTTCTGTTCCTTTACCCAATGAAGCGATTGCTCGTTACGAAAAAACAATTAATGTAGTTGAAAGTAACAAACCACCTGCTTCCGAACAACTTTTAGAAGCACTTCTAGCTCGTGATGGGGTAGAGGAAGCAGTAGAACAAGCTTATCGAAGTAAACCTGTTCCTGAAAAACTAGCTAGGCAAATTATTGCTTTAGACAACAAATTAAAGCAGTATCGGCTGGATTTGAACAAAGATAACCAAATCAGACAATGGAAAGATAGCTTAAAACGCCAAAATCGTTGGTGGTGGGAACTAAAACCTGCGATTGTTGGTTCCGAAGAAGAACCCGGAACCCGTAAAGATTGGCTATTTAACACTTTAGCGGTAATTTGCCTGGGTATTGGTGCTGCTTTTACAGCTTATAGCAGTCAAGTATTTTTCCAAAAAGTGGAAGGACAAGAAACCCAACAAGCAGACCTATCCCAAAATATGGCTGCAGTGTTACAAGTCATCGGTTTAGGTGCAGGTGGTGCAGCAGCATTAACTAGCGGTGGTAGAAAAACCCTCGAAAAATTGTTTACCAACTTGCAGTTGCCTCCCAACAAACAAGCACCCACAGCATTGGCGATCGCAGCTGGAATGGCAGCAGTTACTGGTACTGTTGCTGCATCTTTACCATTATGGGGTAAAGCCTATATAAATCAAGGAGAGCAACACCTCCAAAATGGGGATTGGCTAAAAGCAGAAGATAGTTTTCTCCAAGCCAAAAAATTTATTAGTGCTGACGAAGATAAAGCCAAAATTGAACTTGGTTTTGGCTCAATTTACGAACATCTTGGGGACGTGAATAAAGCCAAAGAATCTTATAAAAAAGCTGCTGCTCTTGACAACATGGAAGGAATGGGTCAATTTGCCCGACTCAGTATTATTGATTTTTTTCTCAAAAATCCGCCTGGTTCCCGGATGAAACCATCAGCTTCTGACGATAATTACAGGCAAGCAAAAATATACAACGACCGCGTAAGTAACAAGTTAGCAGCAGAAGTAGTGCAATCAGATGCGAAAGAAGCAAGTAATGAAAACCTAAAAATCAAAGTAATAGCTCAAACGAATCAGGTCATACTTTATCTGTTGAAGGAAATGATTATAGACCCAAAAAATCCTGATGTTATTCAAAATAAAGAGATACGTTTTAATCAACTTAAAACTGAGATTCCATCACTTTTTTCTGGTAACGCTGGAACATTAGAGAAGCTTCCAGAAGATAATTCGATAAGAGTAAGAAATGTATGTCTTGGTCGCGGAATTATGCAGGACTTACAAGCAATAGGAGTTAATATTCCCGATGAACAATATAAAGCAATTGTTCCTACTTTGTATGATAGACCTAGTCAAACAATTTGCTATAACGATAAAACTTTGAGTATTTTGGATTTCTCTTTAATTGAAGGAGTTGCAGATTTAGCCAGAACACGCCAATTTACTATAACCGCTATTCCTCCAAAAATAAGCCAAGAACCACAATTGGGTGTTCAGGGACAAGAGCAAGCAGAAAATCAAAATTTTCTTAATACCCCATAATATACTGCGAACGGGTAAAAACTAAACTTTGTCATGCTGAACGGAGCGCAGCGGAGTGAAGCATCTTGGAGATTCTAGCCTGCGGCAAATGCTCCGCATTACGCTACGCTCAGAATGACATTTCTTACCCGTTTTGAGTATATCAATGTCCGGGAGCATAATACCAATTTATTGTGAGGCTTCATATCCCGCCACAGGCTTAGTTTTAAATTTTATCGCCACCACCGTGAAACATCTTGGATAGCAGAAGCTGTATCTCTCACCGCTTGTTTGCCACCTAAAGCATCTATAATAGGAGTTAATGCGTTTATATCACTAAGTAAACTTGGGCGAGTGTGAACAGATAAGATATGAAGAGTTTTTTCCCAGAGACAAAAAAGTTGAGTTTTTTGTATTTGTAAAAGTTTATCAACCAAACTACTTATGGCTTGGGTGCGATACTTTTCATCCTGAATCTCCCTAGCAGCAGCCAAAGCCTCTGGTAACAATTCTGGTAATTTATCAGCCAAAGGACTTAGAGTATAGGCTCGATAGTACTCATCCTGAATCTCCCTGGCAGCAGCCACCGCCTCTGGTAATAATTTTGGCAATTTATCAGCCAAATTACTTAGAATATTGGCGCGCTCGCTTTCACTCTCAAGCTCCCTGGCAGCAGCCAAAGCCTCTGGTAACAATTCTGATGGTAATTTATAAACCAAATTACTTAGAATATGGGCGCGATTAGCATGCCGCATCTCCCTGGTAGCAGCCAAAGCCTCTGGTAATAATTCTGGTAATTTATCAGCCAAACTACTTAGAGCATAGGCGCGATTATACTCATCTTGAATCTCCCTAGCAGCAGCCACTGCCTCTGGTAACAATTCTGGTGGTAATTTATCAGCCAAACTACTTAGGGCTAGGTTGCGATGCTCGTTATTCTCAATCTCCCTAGCAGCAGCCACTGCCTCTGGTAATAATTCTGGGAATTTATCAGCCAAACTCTTTAGAGCATAAGCACGATAGTAATCATCCTGAATCTCCCTGGCAGCAGCCACTGCCTCTGGTAACAATTCTGGTGGCAATTTATCAGTTAAACTACTTAGGGCATAAGCGCGATACATCTCACCCTCAAGCTCCCTGGCAGCAGCCAGAGCCTCTGGTAGCACTTCTGGGAATTTATCAGCCAAATTACTTAGAGCTTGAACGTGAAACACATCATAGTGAATCTCCCTAGCAGCAGCCACTGCCTCTGGTAACAATTCTGGCAACTGAACAGCTAATCTAGTTAGAATATAGGCACGAGCCTCCCCATCCTGAATCTCCCTAGTAGCAGCCACTGCTTCTGGTAACAATTCAGATGGCAATTTATCAGCCAAACTATTTAGGGCTTGGGCGCGATACTCCTCATCGTGAATCTCTATAGCGGTAGCTAGAGCCTCTGGTAACAATTCTGGAAATTTATCAGCCAAATTACTTAGGGCTTGGGCACGACTTGACTCAAACTGAATCTCCCTGGCAGCAGCCACAGCATTTGGTAATAATTCTGACAATTTAACAGCCAAACTACTTAGGACTTGGGCGCGATACTTCTCATCTTTAATCTCCCTGAAAGCAGCTACAGCCTCTAGTAACAATTCTGATGGTAATTTATTTGCCAAAGTATTTAAGGCTTGGGTGCGATACTTCTCATTCTTAATCCTCCTCGCAGTAGCTAGAGCCTCTGGTAACAATTCTGGCAACTTATCAGCCAAACTACTTAGGGCATCGGCGCGATACATCTCATCCTGAATCTCCCTGGCAGCAGCCACAACCTCTGGTAACAATTCTTGCGGCAATTTATCAGCCAAACTACTTAGAATATGAGCGCGATTATACTCATCCTCAATCTCCCTGATAGCAGCCAGAGCCTCTGGTAATAATTCTGGCAATTTATCAGCCAAACTACTTAGGGCTTGGGCGCGACTGACCTCAGACTCAATCTCCCTGGCAACAGCTAGAGCCTCTGGTAACAATTCTGGCAATTTATCAGCCAAAAGACTTAGTACTTCAGCGCGATCCCCCTCATTCTCAATCTCCCTGGCAGCAACCAGAGCCTCTGGTAACAATTCTGGTGGTAATTTATTAGCCAAACTTGTTAGTGCATTGACACGATTATACTCACTCTCAATCTCCCTGGCAGCAGCCAGAGCCTCTGGTAACAATTCTGGCAATTTATCAGCCAAAAGACTTAGGGCATCGGCGCGGTCATTCTCATCTTGAATCTCCCTGACAGCAGCTAGAGCCTCTGGTAACAATTCTGGTAATTTATCAGCCAAACTACTTAGGGCTTGGGCGCGACGCCACTCATCTTGAATCTCCCTGGCAGCAGCTAGAGCCTCTGGTAACAATTCAGGTGGCAATTTATCAGCCAAACTACTTAGAGCATCAGCGAGAAACCACCCATACTGAGTCTCCCTGGCAAAAGCCACAGTCTCTGGTAACAATTCAGGTAGCAGTTTACCAGCCAAACTACTTAGAATAGAGACGAGAAACTCCGCGTCCTGAATCTCCCTGGCAGCAACCAGAGCTTTCGACAGCGCTAATTCCTTTAGCTTTGGTGGCAAATGATTGGCTAGCTGTGTAAGCAAGTTTGCTTTCCATGATGGACTCGAGCTTTGTAGTGCGTAACTGAGTCCTTGCTCAGGAGTCCACATATTTTTTTGAACTAACGCAACCAGCAGTTCTACTGGTAAATCAACTGTTAGACTATTAAGAGATGCAATAATCAAAGCATAGCGACACTGCAACCCAATAACTTGAGCCAAGGTTGTTTCAGTCCATGAGTCTTCTGCCAATCGCCATGCACGAACAACATCAGTTACAAAGTTGGCAGTTTGTTCTAAGCTCGCGCAAGCTTCGTACCAACCGTTACCTCCGGTTTCTGAATCTTCCCGCAATAATTCGTGAATTTCTTCTACCTTTTGAGCCTTGGAAAAATGCCAAACTAAATGCTGATGGATATACCCATCATTGGGCAAGGTATGCCAGAGATTTTTAGAGGTTTTATTTCGGTACGTCTCCAAAAAAGTAGCGTGGGCAGAAGCTAAAGTTATACCCAACCCCGATAGATTATCTTCATCCTCTGAGTTTGCTGGAGCAGTTAACAAATTACGTGCCAAGTCATGAAATAAGTTATGTAAACGGTATGTTGGTGTCCCATCTGGCAAAGGAACTCCAGGTGATAAAACTGCTTTATTTTCTAAGTATTCCAATGTCTTGGCAGCGTCATATACATCCATTTTCCATAGAGTCGCAGCCATCGTCTTATTTATAGTGACATTTTCCCGTAATACCCCCAACCAAGAAAAAAGCTCTTGCTTTTGTTTAGGCATTCGCTTGACACTCAAATTTAATGATGCTGTTAAGCAGAAGCGTTTTATAATAGTTTCATCAGTAATTTCTTCTGCTTCTAGTCGGTGAATATTTTTTAATCGGGCTACCTCTTGCTGCAAATCCTCTAATAATCGATTCCAAGTAGTACCACTGGCAACTTCAGCAGCTACCAATTCCAACGCGAGAGGGAAATAACCAACCGATAAAGCTAAATCTTGCGCTGACTGATATTCTATAGCAGTAATCGAGCGTCCTATTTTTTTAGTCAGCAGTTCCATCGCTTGGGATGGTTGCATTACATCCAAACAATATGGGGGGTTCGCTCCAAGAGCTTGAGCGATTTGAGCATCACGGGTTGTTACCAAAACTTGACAGCTAGCTCCACCAACATTAAATACTTGTGCATCCTCTATATTCCAAGCATCGTCTATTACCAACAACACAGCTTTTTCATACAACAATGTACGCAGTTGATTGGAAGCAGCTTCCACACTGATAGGTTTAAAGTTATAGTCCCCCAATGCCTGTATCCAGCCACTAAGCAGCGATAAAAGATTAGGCTGTTGACCTAAAGTTACCCACAAAATACCATCACAAAAATGAGCTTGCACCTCTTCGTCATGTGCCAAAGCCATCGCGATGGTAGATTTACCAACCGTAAAGTTACCGTAAATCGCTGTCACTTCCGAAGTACCTACATCTGTTTTCAGCAGACGAGTTTTTAACTCTCGGCTGTGTTCGGGACGGTCTACATAATAACTGGGTAAAGGTGGTGCTTGGAAGATATCAATCATCTTATTTATAACTAGCTTTTACAGCTTTTGATTGACCATATTAGCTCACATTCTGAGTAAAGTTATGTAATGGTTGCGGACTCAGGAAGTTTTTGGTAGTATATTTGCTCATACCAATTTAATGTGAAGCGAGTACTGATAAATTAGTTAAGCTAGATAGTGGTTTGATATCACTTATTTTATTAGACGCGAACGAGAGTTCTGTTAATTTGCTGAGATTTTGATTTTGAAAAGATTAAAGTAAAAGTGTAATTATACTCTAACTGTGGCGCCTTGGAAAAAGCCGAAGAAATCGCGCGGGCAAATTGACACCTGTACCATAATTTAAACTAATGTGCATTATCAGGCGCCCAAATAAAAAGTTGTCATAAAGCAAAAACCAGATGAAAGTTGGCTCGGCTATATTAAACGTAATATCTGAATAATTAGTTAATTATGCGTAAGTTGCTACTTGGTATATTCAGTAGTGTTATTGTTACCTTACCTCAATCTGTAATGGCTACAGTGGGATTTGCGGAATGGGAAGTGACAACAGCTAATGGTAATTTTATTACCCACAGTGACCCATACATTCTGGAGTGCGGCACCTGTTTAATGAGCAAGCAGCGCAAAACTTTAGCCTCCCAGGTTCAATGGTGGAGATATTATCGCTTCTCAGTTACAGGTCAAGCGGCTGAGGGTTACTTTTTGCTTGACGAGCGTACCCAAAGTATTCAATTTTGGGATAGTGAAGCAGAATTAGAGAAGGCTGTGGCACTTGCGAATATTGGTAAGCCTGTTTCGCAACGCATGACTAGGCAAGACGGTTGGAATGCGACATGGATTCCGATAATGCGGCAAATGTACTGTGATAAAAAGACTGTTGAGCGTTCACTAGCAGAAATCCCTAACCAAACGGAAAGGGAAGCTATGCATAAAAAATATAAAGAACAGTGCCAGCTTTTGAAGTCTCAGCTTTTACCAAAAAATAAATAAAATCCCTTGGTGGCGCCTGTGAGTAATATTCAAGTACAAGCGCAGAAATACCTGCCTAAACGCTCTATAAAATTCCTAATTGTTTGCTCTCCACGCCGCGCGTTTCCTGTTGTGAGGTAATCTAAAAGGGCGCCTTGAAATAAGTGCAACAGTATTAACGCCATATTCTCATCCTGTAAAAGCTGTGATAGTGCTTCTTGCCACTTTTGAATTTCAAGCTCTAAAAATTGCCGCGTTTCTATATCACCCTGTACCGCGCGCTGGTTTAATTCCATCGTGAGTCTGAGTAACCCATACATTTCTGATGATGTAAAATGCTCCCACATTTGAATCAAAGCTTTTAATATATCTCCATTCTCTGTGGATTGGAATGACCATAACTTATCACGCAGGCGCCTTTCTAAAAGACTAATCACCTGTTTTTCTAACTCTTGCTTTGAGCCAAAGTGATACACCAGCATACGTCCACTTGTACCAATGCGCTTGGCAATGACGTTAATACTACAGTCTAAGCTGCCTGTTTCTATGGCAGCATTCAAACACTTTTCTAAAAGCTCTTCCTTTTTTTGAGGTTCGGGTGGTCTACTCATTGACAGTTAACGTAACAGCTATTACACTAATTATTAACGTAACAGCTATTACATTAACATAATTCAAGGAGCGAGTAATTATGAGCCGTAAAGATGGAATCATCCTTTTTTCCCTTGGTCTGATTATTTGGATGATAGGTACATTTGTTTACCGTATAGCTGGGTCATATTTCTTTGAAAGTTCTACAGTTGGGTATTGGTTAAATGTTATTGTTACTGGTGCTTTGTACTGTGCTATTGCTATAGGGCTATTGAAGTGGCGCCGTATTGAGTCAGAATATTGGTTACATGGAGCAATGTGTCTTGCTTTGCCGGGAATGTTGGGTGAAGTGCTGGTACTTTCGGCTTTTTCTGAATTAATGGTGAATATGCAACCTGAAACAGCAGGAAGATATGGCGCCTTTTTATTTGGAGGATATTCGTCTTTAATTGGTTGCGCTTGGTTTATGTCGATGAAAGCTAGTTCACAGCGTGTTGTTAGTAATTAATTTACTTAAAATGAATCTCTCCTAGCCCCCTGCGAATTCGGGGGGATTAAATTATCTTTTAATAAGTAATGAGTCCCGGCGGCGTTTTCAAATGTTTTTGTATAATATTGACTGATTGGGTCATCAACGTAATTGCGAATCATTTTAGATTTGCAAAATAAAGCTTGTTCAGGACGATAAATTTTAAAGACTGAGAGAAACTGCTCGCGCGTTATTGTGTTTGAGTTAAGTCTGATGTGCGATAAAACAGCTACCTCTGGTGGAACACGTAAACCAGAGTAAAATGCATAAATAGGGCAATCTGTAAATATCCATTGCGTATTTTGCTTATACTTTAATACAACGTTTAATAATTCAACTTTTTCTTGGCTCTCTTGAATATATTTATTATTTTCGAGTGCTATAAAACTTAATTTTATTGGAACTAGAATCAGAGAAAATATTAAAAAATAAGCTGATAATCTAGCTAATGATATTTTTGATAATTTATCACGTTTCTTAATGAAAAAATCAAATCCTAATTTCACTCCATAGGTAGCTACCCAAGTCAAAGGGATTGAAATTAATAGATAATGATGATACCAAACAGGTTTATGAGTCAGAATGAGCAGAAAAGCGCTCAACAGCCAAATTACAGGGAAAGCCTTACTCCATTCGCGTTTTTTGAAGATAATGATTATCGTTGAAATTGCTAAGAGTATATAATCAAAATCTTGTAGCAAAAATAAAAGCGTTAGTTTTACACTCTTTCCTACATCAAAGGCTGTTTTGACATCTTCATCAAAATGAGAATCAAATAGTTGCTCGTAACTCAATGAATTGGAAATTAAGCCAATCAAGATAAAAATACATCCGCAAGAAGCTAACCAAAAAATAATATCAATAAGTATATGCTTTTTTGATGTTTGAGATTTTTTTTCATAGTTGATGTTAACTAACTCTAATATAATCAACGGAACTAAAAAAACAGTAAATAATTTAATTTGTAGAGAGAACGCTAAAAAGATACCAGATATTACAATTAAACTCTTTGATAATTTCTGCCTGTATAGCGTTAACATATATATAGACATCATTGCCATTGCTAACGCTGGTTGACCAATCATTGCAGAAACGCTAACTCTGAGAAAATTACAAGAGATAGCTAAAAAAAAGGCGCCTACAGTTGCTGTAATATTACCTACATAAATTCGTATAGTTTGACAAAATGACCAAACAAGTATCGTTGAAGAACACAGAACTAAAATTCTTGCAGAAACTATCGACTCACCAAACCAACGAAACCAATAAGATAAAATTATAGTTGATAACGGCGGTTGGTCATTCCATATCTGGGTATATAAATCAAATCCCTGCAAATATAAAGAGGTTTTAATTAATTCAATTCCTTCATCGCTTGTATCAAATTCAAATACTCGCCAAATTGGCATAAAATAAATAGCGAAGATAAAAAATATACCAGGTATAAATAGGTTAAACCATAAAAATTCTTTCCAATTAAATTTTGATACATTTTTCATCTTCAAATCAACTCATTTATCTTCGCAAATTCCTATAAAGCGTGCGTGCCATAATTTTCCACGTTCGGTTAAACCTTGACAGCGCACTGTAATTTTAACGCTTCCAGGGTTTAGATTATGACGCCGAGCGATTTCTTCCATGTCATGTTGCGAAAATCCTGTTCCAACTGAACCCATTGGTACTAATTTACTCTTAACTTCTTGTGCGACATTGAGCGCACTAAACGGTCTACCTGCCACAGCGGTTTTTGTACACTCGGTAATGATTAAATCTAACTCCAAGTTATATTTCGTTCGTACCATTACATAAGCGCGCGTATCTTTACCACCAATATATTGACAGCTATTTGATACCCATATCTCACCTTCTCTACCTTCAGATTGCTGTTTATTTGCTAAAGATTCCTTCTCTGCTTGAGTTTTGGCAGTAGGGACAACTTCAAAATACTGATTGTCTAAATGCTTACCTATTTCTTCTCCGGGAGCATCCACTTTTGGAAGAAACATAAGTACTTGGCGCCAGAAACCTTACTATACGCTTAGTCTAAAAAAGTCGATCTGCCAAAACTGGATGCTCCCTTCTTCTCCAGCTTCAATACGTTTAGCTTCACTTGCCGTCGTTAAATCTTTTCCAGAAAACCATAAAGCTTTGAAAATAGCGTACATTGGTTTCGCAACAACAGGTTGTCCGTTTTGTTCGTTTACCATTGCTGCTTGCGGTGCGGTTCGATGCTCACTACCTGTGGAAGAAAGATAGTATAACTCACCGTCAACTACGAAAGTACCGATTTGATTTGCTAGTTCAAGTAATAGATTATTAATTTCTATTGCAGGTTGGGCTTTTATATTAGTCGAACGCGACTGATAGTAAACTTTATCTTTCGTTGCCACTACTACCAACCTGTTACCATCGCGTTTAGGTTGTCCCCAATAATCAGGAGAATTAATATAATATTCTCTATCTAACGGTGCATCAACTGCCTGCATTGTAACAATGCGTCCTGGTTGTAAATGTGATGGTAACTCTTCAACTAATTTAGACGCCGCTTCAGCAATAACTGTAGACACTGTAGTCGTAACAGTGGTTTTTGATTTCTTTGGAACAGCAGGCGCCGCACCTGTTTCAATTTCAAAAGCTTTCTGCCAAAACCCCATCGCAACTTCCGGATATCCTTCTGACTCTGCACATATTGCAAACGCGATAGCTTTGGCAATACCAATGTTGTTACCATAGTTTGCTAGATACTGAGCGGCGCCGTCACTTCCTTGCAAATGCCACGAGTTCTTTACCAAACGGTTATTCCAACGTTCGCGAATATCGCTCTTGATTTTCTTCATTCCATTGCGCTTAGATTCTATATATTCGGAGATGTTCATATATATTTGGTGTTATTTAAACAATGTCAATCAAATAACTTGATTTTGGTACAAAAGTATTGTATTTTTAATTTAAGTCTTTGTTATTTAATCGTCAAGAAGTTTTTCGGAATTCTGCCAGAGTTTTTCCTGTCCAACGTTTAAACGCTTTGTCAAACCTTATCGCCAACTTAAGGCGAATTTGTTTCCTACGCGAAACAACTTGAAATTAACACAAGCTATACTGCTAATGGGTAGAATATAAACTTTGTCATGCTGAAGAAACGTAGTGCAGTGAAGCATCTTAGAGATTCTAGCCTGCGGCAAATGCTCCGCCGGAGCGCTACGCTCAGAATGACATTTCTTACCCGTGTTAAGTATAACAACCTGTGGGTTTTATGGATGATTTGTTGTTTGGTATAAAATTAATGCTTTTTAAACTCGACTTTATCCAAAATAAGATTGGTTATCATTTTTGGGAACCATTGGTTCACATTTGCTAGAGCGTTTGTATAATTCTTTGTTTATTTAAAGATATTTTGCTCGTTTGCGGACTAATTTTCTAGCTTATTTCAAAGAGCTACACAAGCCGGCTCAAAATTTCGCCAAATTAATAAAACTTTATTAAATAATTGTTGTTACTGATGTCACAAAAAATACAACATCTAATTTGCGAAGTATTGTACGGCGCCGTTGTATACTTATCCACAAGTACAATTATTTCTAAGATGCCACATAATAGGAGCAGAAAGACCACTCCAAACAGGAGTGTTGATATTGGCTATTCTCAAAGCTTCTGCTGTCCAGTTATTACAATTTCTGAGAATTGAGTAGCTGCCAGTGGCGCCATAAAATCCACCATAAGCATTATAACCATTGGCAATTCTAATCACGCGACCCGTATTATCGACTTGAAAGGTTTTTTGAATAAACCCTGCCAATCTGAGATAATTATCATGGCTAATGCGTACACATTTGATATCCACGTATTTTTTATCAGGTAGATTATTAAACCCTCTAACATGCATTACCGAAGTATTGTTAGGGTACAATAAGGCTTTAAAAACAGTATGAATTTTAATATCCGCAACAGATGGCGTGTTAATATAAAAATCATGCTCTCCCCAACCGAAACTAAGATACCTATATTGTTGATTTGTGTCGGTACCAATTTCTTCTAATGCAATAAAATCATTCCAGTCATGTTTTTGAGTTTTGACTGGGAGAATAATATCACTGTGTACCCCACCATTAACCACATAAATATTTACATCGCAAGGGCTACTTGAATTGTAGAATAATTTGGTCGGAGTTAAGGCGCCCATAAAGATTATCATAAAAGCAGATAAAACAGCGATTAATAACCATTTACATTTTTTATGGAATTTTTGCTTGAAAATCATCTATTATTTTTAAATATAATTTGAAATATCCACAGAAATTTAAATAGGACTTACGCATGACAACCTAGAAACCAGGTTTCTTTGCGTAAATCCTATTAAATAGCAAATGCACGTCTATAATTATATAATATTAAGCTACGATACTTAGAAAATGTGAACCACGGTTCACATTGTGGTTCCAAGACGCCAAATACAAACCCAAGAGCAACTCCGAGGACTGGCAAGCGATACAAATAGAGTATTAGCTCGAAGTGAATTGAGTTTATTGACAGTGTTGGAAATATATATTTCCACAGATACTGAAGTAGATATAGCAATCCTAAATCACTTGTAAAATATTTCTTTTCTTTCTTTCCTTCCTTTGCGTTCTTTGCGGTTCGTTACATAAGCATCATTTTTTACAAATCAATTAGGAATACTATATAGTACCTTTTGGTGCCATCGGCAAGCAAACCATCAAGCTTTGTATCAAGCGATATTATAAATTGATCGATTTCATTAACCTTTGTTGTAACTGCGTATAGCGTTCCTGCGACTTAGTAGAACGGACACACATATATATAGCTTTCTTTGAACCAACAATAATTGCTAACTTCTTTGCGCGCGTTAGTCCTGTGTAAAGTAAGTTGCGTGATAGCATCATATAATGTTGGGTATATAAAGGTAATATTACTACAGGATATTCCGAGCCTTGCGATTTATGTGTTGTAATACTCCATGCAAGGGCAATTTCGTTAAGGTCAGCGTAGTCATAAGTAACTTCGCGTTCTTGATATTGAATTTTAACTTCTTGTTCTTCGGTATCAATATTAGTAATAAAACCAACATCACCGTTAAATACTTCGCGTTGATAATCGTTGGTTAGCTGAATTATTCTATCTCCCGTTCTAAAAATTGTCCCACCTCTAGTAACTTCAACTTTTTGAGAACTAGGTGGGTTAATTAACTGTTGTAATACGTTATTAAAATTGCGTGTACCGACTAAACCACGACTCATTGGACACAGTACTTGTACATCAGTGGCAGGAAAATAACCAAGTTTGGGGATAAAATCACTAATTAATTCGCAAATTGCTTGTACTCCATGTTCGGGTTGATACCCTCCCCCATGCCATAAACAATCAGATTTTGGTGTGTTGGAAATAGCTTCTATATTGGGTTGCTGTCCAAGGTTAATTTGGTGAGCAGCAGTGATAATTTTACTTGTTTGCGCTTGACGAAATACTTGGGTAAGTCGAACTACAGGTACTTTACCCGAATTTATTAAATCAGCTAAAACATTTCCGGCACCTACTGATGGTAGTTGGTCGATATCTCCTACTAATAATAACTGAGCATTACCTAATGCTTGCACTAACGAGTGCGCTAAAAATAAATCTAACATACTCGCTTCGTCTACAATAATTGCAGAATGCGGTAGCGGATTATTTTTATTGCGCTTAAACCCGCGCGTTTTGGGGTCAAATTCTAAAAGTCGGTGTAGAGTTTTTGCTTCCAAACCTGTCATTTCACCTAACCGTTGTGCTGCACGTCCGGTAGGCGCCGCAAGAGCAATAGATTTACCCATTGCCTTCCACAAGCTTACAATTGTATGGGTAGTAAAAGTTTTTCCTACACCTGGACCACCTGTAATCACCATCAAATTTGAGTAAGCAGCTATTTCTACTGCTTGCTGCTGTTGAGGTGATAAAGTGACTTTGCGACTATTACAAAAACGTTCTATCCAATTACGAACGCGCGGAATATCTATATTAATAAGGGGAATTAAACGTTGTTGTATGCTCTGTGCCAGGTTTTGTTCAGTATGGAAGAAAGTTGGTTTGTAGCATAAAGTTGTATCGTCACTGATTTCTCGTACTAATTCATTATCGCGCGACATTTTACCGATAATTTCAGCTATAGCTTCCTCCGAAGGTTCATGGTCATTAGTTTTTAACCGTTGGGTTACTTGCTGTATTAATTCGGGTTGCGGTAAATAACAATGTCCTTCTTCTGCTGCTTCGCTCAATACGTGAATAAGACCGGCGCGGTATCTAAATTCCGAATCAGAAGGAACACCTAAATTACGAGCAATTTGGTCAGCAGTCAGAAACCCAATACCATATATATCGGTTGCTAACTGGTAAGGATTTTCGTTAACTTGATGTATCGATAAATCGCCATATTGTTTATATATCTTAACAGCGTATGTTGTAGAAACACCATGAGTTTGCAAAAATACCATTACTTCTTTAATGGCTTTTTGTGTTTCCCAAGCTTTCTGAATCATGGTAATACGCTTTTTGGCAATACCATTAACTTCCTTCAAACGCTCGATTTGATTTTCAATAATATTTAAAGTTTCCAGCCCAAAATGATTTACTATACGTTTGGCTGTAACTGGACCCACACCTTTAATTAACCCACTACCTAAATACTTCTCCATTCCCGTCAGTGTAGCAGGCTTCGTTTCTTTATAATTAACTACCTGAAACTGTAAACCATACTGTGGATGTTCACGCCAAAACCCCGTTAATTGCAGCGTTTGTCCTGGTTGTATCCCTGCAAAACTACCAGTAATTGTAGTTAAGTCAGATACACCTGGACGCTGTAAACGCGCGACTGTGTAACCTGACTCTTCGGAATGATAGGTAAGACGTTCTACCACTCCCGTTATTGACTCATACTTGGGAGTAGCGTTTACTGGTTGAGTTGGATATCCATTAGACATTATGTTATTGGGAATGGCGCCAATATTATACCTAAATTTTCAGAGTGTGTTAAAAACCTCACCCCCAACCCATGACCATTATCAGTTAGTCCATGTTGGTTGGCGAAATTACAGACGAATATATGGTTGTGTATTGCACTTAGATATTAAAGACGGCAAAATTTGGGTTTAACATGAAGTCGCAAAAAATGCAAGAACCGTTTCAAGTTGATTTAATTTTTGGTCGGCGCGCAACATTTGCTATTTGCATTTGTTTATGGATGAATTGTTTTTTGTATTTTATATAACGAACCGCAAAGAACGCAAAGAACGCAAAGGAAGAGGAAGAAAGTTTGACAGCTTGTCTTTTGACAAAGTTAGTCAAAAGTACAACATTTATTTCTATGTATTGGCTTTTTTGATTAGGTTTTAATTTTTACGTGTGGTGTAGTGTGTTTGTGTAGGGGGATACCTTGAATTTAAATCAATTGGTGTATACAGGTGTTGCAGGCGCCATTTTTTTGCTATCTATACAACCAGCAGTGGCAGAAAAAGGTTCTGAGATTATTCAACTAAGTGATGTTGAGTTGCTTAGGACGAGTGCAAAGCATTTATTTGCTCAAGATAATCAAACTCCTATTCAAATTACTGGTGTGCAGCTGGAAACAACAAGGGGTTTGGAAGTTATTTTAGATACAACAAATGGACAGTTATTGGCGCCAGTTACTTTTGTTGATGGTAATAGCTTAGTTATAGATATACCGAATGCAGTTTTAGCTTTACCCGATACAAATAGCGTTACGACAAAAGACCCAGTAGAGGGAATTGCTGAAATTACGGTAACTCAGTTGGAAAATAAGGTGCAAGTTAGGGTTACTGGAGTTGATAATGCACCGACGGCAAAAGTATCTAGTAATGAAAGTGGAGTGATTTTAAGTTTAGATGTTGCTTCACCTGATATAGAACTTACTGTAACAGCCCAGAAGCGACCTGAAGACGCGCGCGATGTACCTATTAGTTTAAAGGTGATTCCTCGACAGGAGTTAGAGGATGGGCAAATTAATTCTTTCCAAGATATCGCGAATAATACTCCTAACTTTAGCTTTTTCCCTACAACTGCTGGTAGTGCTGATTTCAGTTACTACAGTGTACGCGGTTTAAATAATTTCAATTTTTTGGCTAGTCAGGATACTGTTGGGTTTTATGTTGATGATGTTCCGTTTGACTATGGGAGTTTTTTAGATATTCCTTTAACTGACTTGGAACGGGTGGAAGTTTTACGAGGTCCACAAAGTACTTTGTATGGTCGTAGTAGTCCTGCGGGGGTGGTAAACGTTATTTCTCGTCCTCCTAGCAATAAACCAGAGGTTGGTATTACCGCAGGGTATGGTAGTTATAACAGTCGGGAAGCTCAATTATCTTTGAGTGACGCAATTATTCCTGATAAACTTTCGTTTCGACTTTCAGGCGCCTACAATGCACGCGACGGCATCTTTAATAATGTGCTGTTAAATCGTCAAATTGGTGAAACATCCCAACTAAGTGGACGCGCGCAGGTTCTTTGGACTCCATCATCTGAGTGGAATATTTCGTTTAATGCTTTTGCCACTGATACCGATAATGGTAATCCCACTTTTTCAATTCAAGGCGCAGAAAACCCATTTACAGTATCTCAAGAAGTTGATGGATTTCACCGACTTAGCACAAATACTCAAGCTTTAAAGATTGGTTACAACGGTTCTGGATTTCGTGCTACATCTATAACCGCGCGTCGCTTTACTAATCAAAATACCTTTGTTGGTGATAGTTTTCCAGGTGATTTATTACGTCAACTTATTGGTATAAATTCAACGCTCTGGTCGCAAGAACTCCGCTTGCAATCACCCGAAGATTCAGAGCGTTTCCGCTGGCTACTCGGTGGATATTATGAATCACGCGATTTTAACGTTGTAAATGATACTTTTGAATATACTCCAGCAGGCGCCTCTGCATTCGGTTTACCTGTACCAGGAAACAACCGTGTATCCGCTTCCCAAAATCGTAATACTTATGCAGTATTTGGACAAGTTGACTTTAAACCCATCGAACCATTAACCTTATTTGCAGGACTTCGTTATGAAACTGCTGACCTTACCTTAGATAGGCGCCGTGTTTTTGAATCAGCAAACGGTGTTAGTCCAATTAGTCCAGAATTACGTGGCGCCACTTTAAATAGTAGTGAATGGATTCCACGCTTTGGCTTACAATACAATTTAAATCAAAATTTAATGGCGTATGCCACAATCGCCAAAGGATATCGACCCAGTGGTTTCAACTACCGCGCGGATAATGAAGGAACTCGCACCTTTGCAGCAGAAACATCTTGGACATACGAAGCTGGCTTAAAATCATCCTGGTTCGATGATCGTCTAATTGCAAATTTAGCAGTTTTCCAAACCGACGTTGATAATTATCAAGTCTTATTAGCCGACGACTTTGGCTTTTTTAGAAACGTTACCAATGCCAACGTCAAAGTTACAGGGTTAGAATTTGAACTAAAAGTGCAACCTGTACGAGGTTTAGAATTAATCGCAGGACTTGGATATATAGATAGTAAATTCAAAAACTATAAAAATCCATTTACAGGAATAGATTTTAGCGACAACCGTGTACCTTTTGCACCAGAAATTACCTATAACTTGGCAGCACAATATCGCGCTAAAAATGGATTATTCGCACGCGCGGAATTACGCGGTTACGGATTGACTTACTTCGACGATGCTAACCAAGTCAAACAAAACCCTTATGCATTAGTAAACGCGCGGATTGGTTACGAAGGTCAAAAATATGGCATTTATCTATATGCCAACAATCTATTTGACACACGCTACATAACATCGGGTTTCCTATTCCCACCACCAACAGTCACAGCAGGATTTGGTGACCCCGTAACCTATGGTGTGCAAGTAAGAGCAAATCTCTAAATCTCTCCCAAACCTCTTACCTCTGTGTCCTCTGTGTCTCTGCGGTAATAGAATTTTTTACCACAGAGGCGCGGAGTTCACAGAGTAATACTAATAAACTAATATGCTTTATAAACTAATTTTGCTTGCTTCGCTTTATACTTCGCAATTCATCCCAACTACATTCTTTATCCAAGCATTGCCTGTGTTTATGCGGCAACAAAATATGCCATTAGACGTAATTGGATATCTTGGATTTTTAATGCTTCCATCTGGGTTAAAATTTCTTTGGGCGCCATTCATCGACAGATATCACTTAGGTAAATTAGGGCATTATCGAGGTTGGATAATTTGTTTGCAGTTATTATTAATATCAACAACACTAACTAGCGCTTTTATAGATATTAAAAATAATTTAGCATTACTGCTTATTTCCATGTTCTTGATGTTTTTATTTTCTGCGAGCCAAGATATTGCAACAGATGCACTTGCTGTAAACCTACTTGAACCTCAAGAACGCGGTATTGGAAATGCTATCCAATCTAGTGGGAATATTTTAGGAGCAGTTATTGGCGGTGGTGTAATGTTAATCCTGTTAGATAAAATTGGATGGCAATACAGCTTAATCGCTATGTCATTTATGTTAGTACTAAATTTAATGCCAATACTATTACATCAAGAAAATATTGTAATTAAACCCCAACAATCCAACTTATTTAATTCATATATCCAATCGTTCGTTCACTTTCTTAAACGTCCAAATATTATACCCTGGCTTATTGTCATATCGTTATATATGATAGCTGATAGCGTCACAAGCGTATTAATTCGTCCATTATTAGCAGATAGAGGCTTATCCTTATCACAAATAGGCTGGATTCTAGGTATTGTTAGTTATAGCGCACGTATAGTCGGTGCTTTAACTGCTGGAATAATCATAATGCGTATAGGGCGTTATAAATCGCTAATCATATTCGGGTTCATATCAGCCATTTCTACACTTTTATATATAATCCCCGCAATCTATGTTAATAGCTTACCCATACTATATACTGTTTGTATTTTAGTAAATACCATTCAAAGTATGGCATATACAGCATTATTAAGTGCCATGATGGATAAATGTACAAAAAGTGGCGCCGCAACTGATTATACTATCCAAGTTTCAATCATCTTCTTAGGCGGAATCGGCGCCACAGTTATCAGTGGAATATTAGCAAAAGCAACAAGTTATGCCTTCGTTTTTGTTGTCACTACAATAATGAGCTTAATTAGCGTTTATTTAATCACCAAAATACGCATGACCAACCTAGGATAGGTGTCTTGCCTGCCAGTACTATACAATATATATAGACTGTAATTTATCAAACCTCTGATTTATGCCTCTTATACAACTGAATTCTTACTCTCAAAGAGAGAGGCTACTGCTGAGTATGCCCAATGGTCTTTAGATACATCTGAGTAAGGTGATGGTAATTTTTCAACCTGTCCTGTTTGGCAAGCTTCACGAATTTCTGTTTCGGTTGGTTGGACTTGCGCTGTTGATGCTGTAATTACCCACAGGGGAGATGTGAGCGATACAAGAATTAGTAATTTTTTAAGCATATAAAATTCTATAGTAATTAAAACTCAATCACTTCTTATTTATTATTACAGTATAAAAGTATCATTGAAATGACGTTACCAATTAATTTATTTGAATACGAACAGCGTGCGAAAAGCCATCTATCTCAAATGGCGTTTGATTATTACAGCAGTGGCGCCTGGGATGAGGTAACATTACGCGATAATCGTGCAGCATATGAGTGCATCAAATTATTACCTCGAATGCTCGTAGATGTAAGTAAGCGTGATTTAAAGGTAAATATTTTAGGAGAATCTGTACAATTACCTATACTTATTGCTCCAATGGCTTTTCAATGTCTTGCTCATGAGTTAGGTGAAGTTGCTACTGCAAAAGCAGCAGCATCATCTGGCGCCGGAATGATACTCAGTACTATGTCTACTAAAAGCATTGAAGAAGTCGCAGCAAGTAGTAATAATAGTCTACGCTGGTTTCAACTTTATATTCATAAAGATAAAGGTTTAACTCGTGCTTTGGTAGAACGTGCTTTTGCCGCAGGTTACAAAGCATTATGTTTAACTGTTGACGCACCTTTGTTAGGACAGCGTGAACGTGATAAACGTAATGAGTTTGTTTTACCGACTGGGTTAAACTTGGCTAATTTAACAAGTATGTCTAGTCTGGATATTCCCCATGAACAAGGAGAATCTGGTTTATTCGCTTATTTTGCTCAACAACTCAACCCAGCAGTTACTTGGCGAGATTTGGAATGGTTACAATCTTTGACGACCTTACCTTTGGTTGTAAAAGGTATCTTACGTGCGGATGATGCGGTGAATGCAGTAAAATGCGGCGCCAAAGCAATAATTGTATCAAATCATGGCGGGCGCCAGTTAGATAATGCAATTGCATCAATTGAAGCATTACCCGATGTTGTCGCAGCAGTTGATAATCAAGCTGAGGTTCTTGTTGACGGTGGTATTCGTCGAGGTGTTGATATACTCAAAGCAATCGCTTATGGCGCTAATGCTGTATTGATTGGTAGACCTATATTATGGGGACTTGCTTTAAACGGTGAAGCGGGTGTTGCCCATGTTATTCAACTGTTGCGTGCCGAGTTTGATTTAGCTATGGCTTTAAGTGGATGTACATGTATAAAGGATATCGATTCTAGTTTAGTTTGTTAGAATAATTCATATTTGTCAACTTTCTTTAATGACCATCACAACTACTTGACTTGTGTTACACGCCAACTAAGTTTGTAATTGGCCCAAAAATTCCAAGCTGTAGCTGATGCAATGGCAATCAAGTTCGCAATGTAACGGTTCTTGATTATAAAGTTAAATACTAGGTTTAAGGTAAGTACGTTTAGTACAAGTCCTGCAAGACAGATAACATTAAATTTTAAAAACCGCTTAAAACGCTGGCGCCATCCGTTTTGCTTCATTGCAACATCTGCAAATGTCCATGCGTCATTCAATAAAAAGTTATTAATAATTGCCACTTCACCAGCAATGATTTTACTGCGTGTTAGGGGTAAACCTAAAGTTGTAGAGTCACTAAGTAAGTAAAGTAACGTCATATCAACAAAAACTCCAGTTAATCCAACTAAACCAAAACGTATAAACTTCTCTATAGGGAATTTTTGGCGCAAACCTCCCAGTCGTTCTGTAGAAAATCGTAGTCGTATTAAATGCTGAATATACTCAACGTACTGCTTCCAAGTAACTTTGCTTTCTCCTTCTTTACGTTCGCAAAATACATATCCTATTTCTGCAATTTGTCTAACTCTACCCCGTCCAATTACTTCTAAAAGAATTTTGTATCCAACTGGATTCAGCACTACACCAACTATACTCTCACGTCTCAGCAGAAAATAACCGCTCATCGGGTCAGAAACTCGACCCAAAACCCTTGGCAAAATAACTAATCCAAGTAATTGGGCGCCACGCGATAATAACCGTCGAGTAAAACTCCAACTGCTAACTCCACCACCTTCTAAATGACGACTGGCAACAGCTACATCTGCACCATCTTTGACAGCGCTGATTAATTCTAATAATACATGAGGTGGATGCTGCAAGTCACCATCAATTACGCCTAAAATTTTTCCTCGTGATGCTTGCCAACCTCGAATCACTGCTGATGACAGTCCTCGTTTTAATTATTATTAATAAAGGTAAAAACACTAGTTGGGATACGTATTTATTATTTAGCTGTAGTTTAGGGTTATGCATTTTAACCAAAGGAACTGCCTATTTTTATATTTTGCCGTTTTTAGTTTGGGTGACACTATCGCAAATTAAATACCTACGCACTTCAGTATGGAAACCAGCGCTGCCAGTAGCAATTATTGCTTTATCTATTAATATTAATCATTATTGGCGGAATTTCGATATATTCAGTTCACCACTAGGTGAACCAAGTGATTATAAAAATGAGATTCTTGGTATTAATGTAATGATTTCTAATGTTCTCAGAAATCTTGCTTTACATATGGGAACACCAATTGGATTATCAAATGGTATCTTAAATAGAATCATTCAAATCCTGCATACTTTTCTTGGGGTAGATGTCAACGATAAACGCACCACTTTTTACGGAGAATTTTTTGTACCAGGTGGTTGGCTAACCATTGGTTTTTCCGGAGAAGAAAACGGCGCCGGCATTATATAAGCCATTTGGGAGAAAAATTATACAGCAATCCGTGCAAAAATTGGAAATGATTGTGTAGATGTATAGACCGTATTAATTCGGTCTCTACAATTTGGTATTTTACAAATGATACACAGATTGCTATATTACAGTCTCTGATTGCCAAAAGTTAATTATAATGAAGAAATTAATCAAAGGGCTGCGCGAGTTTAAGTCTACATATGTCAGCAGCCATCAACAACTTTTTGAACAGCTTTCTCATGGTCAAAAACCTAGAGTATTATTTATTACCTGTTCAGATTCGCGTGTAGACCCAAACTTAATTACGCAAGCTGAATTAGGCGAATTGTTTGTGATTCGCAATGCTGGCAATATTATTCCACCTTATGGCGCCACTAACGGTGGTGAAGGCGCCACGATTGAATATGCCATCCAAGCTCTGGGTATTCGGCAAATTATTGTTTGTGGTCACTCACACTGTGGCGCCATGAAAGGGTTGACGAAGTTGCATAGCTTAGATGAGGAAATGCCACTTGTGCATGACTGGTTGAAGTATACAGAAGCTACTCGACTTTTAGCGAAGGAACATTACAATCACTATAAGGGAGAGGAACTGCTCGAAATTATTACTGCGGAAAATGTTTTAACTCAAATTGAAAACTTGAGAACTTATCCGGTAGTTCGCTCGAAGCTTTATCACAATCAACTTCGCATCTACGCATGGATTTATAATATTGAAACTGGAGAAGTTTTAGCATACGACCCCGAAACTCATTCTTACGTCTTAGCTCAAAGTCTGGTTCCTTCGCTAGATGATGAAATATCAACTAATGGCAATTCAAATGGTTATGGCACAAAAATCCCTACTGAAACGCAAGAAGTGGTTTTTGACAGACTTCACGGATTCCCCATGACGCGACTTCCACAATCGCAAGTTGACCGAATTTACCGAGGTTCAGCTAACTAAAATCCTAGAAACCGGGTTTCTTAGTTTGAAACTCGGTTTCTAGCCAATATATACACATTCATACCTAGTGAATAAATCTATCTCTCGGTAGAGGTATTAACTTTTACAATAGTATCTGGAGAAGGAACGATGATGTATAAGCTTAATATATGTTAATAATTTGATACGTCAATTTATTATTAAAGCAATGTTTGAGCAAAAAGGTTTAACAGTGTGGTTTACTGGATTGAGCGGTGCTGGTAAGACAACCATTAGTCGTGTTGTTGAAAATGAGTTACGCTCTCAAGGTTATAAAGTTGAAGTTCTTGATGGTGATGTGTTAAGACAGTGTTTAACTAAAGGGCTAGGTTATAGTGGAGAAGACCGCGATGAAAATGTTCGTCGTATTGGTTATGTTGCGAATTTACTTAGACGTAATGATGTAATTGTACTAGTGCCTGTAATTTCACCTTACCGTCAAATTCGTAATCAAATGCGTTTAGACATGGCAGATTTTTTAGAAGTATATGTAAATGCGCCTTTGGAAGTGTGCGAACAGCGCGATGTTAAGGGTTTGTACAAAAAAGCGCGTTCAGGAGAAATTCAAAACTTTACTGGTATTAATGACCCTTACGAGGCGCCTCTTTTTCCTGAAGTGACTTGTAATACGCACTTAGAGACAATAGCCGAAAGTGCAGGTAAAGTGTTGAGAAAAATGGAAGAGTTAGGATATTACCTCCCTTTAATTGATAGTCACAACTTAAGATTTAAAATTCACAATTTAAAAGCTATTTTGAATTGATAATTTTAATCCTTCATGAATGATGTTAGAAGATATTGAAGTAGATTTACTACTAGAGGGAATATATCGTTACTACGGTTTTGATTTTCGTGATTATTCTCGTATTTCGATTACACGTAGAATTTCGTATATTGTTGGCATAGAAGGACTAAAAACGATTTCTGCACTCCAAGATAAAGTCTTACACGACCGTGAGTGTATGGAACGTTTTTTGCTTAACGTGTCAGTCCACGTTACCTCAATGTTTCGCGACCCCACTTTTTTTCTAGCTTTGCGCTCCTCAGTAATACCTATCTTGCGAACTTATCCGTTTATCAGAATTTGGCACGCTGGGTGTTCAACTGGTGAAGAAGTTTACTCGATGGCAATTTTACTTCAAGAAGAAGGGTTATATCATCGTTGTCGTCTTTATGCAACTGATATTAACGAAAGAGTATTGCGTCAAGCTAAAACTGGTATTTTTCCTCTAAAATTCATGCAGGAATATACACAAAATTATCTTCAATCTGGCGGTAAAAAGTCTTTTTCTGAATATTACTTAGTATCTGGCAAAGATGCAATATTTGATACGTCTTTACGTGATAATATGATTTTTTCTTTGCATAACTTAGCTATTGATAATTCTTTCAATGAATTTAATTTAATTATTTGTCGTAATGTTTTAATCTATTTTAACAAAACTCTGCAAACGCGCGTTCATAAATTATTTTATGATAGTTTAAATAGTTTTGGTATATTAGTATTAGGCAAGCAAGAATCTATACGCTTTTCACCCTATGAAAGTAGTTATAAATATATAGATAAAGTTGAAAAAATATATCGTCGCTGTATTTAAAACAACATACAAATCACAGTAAGGTGGGCAATGCCCACCTTACGTTAAGTTGTGTACTCGGCATTAATTTTCACGTAGTCGTAACTCAAGTCACAACCCCAAGCGATACCGGAACCGTGTCCGTTACCAATGCTGACTTTAATTATCACTGGGTTATCCACTCGTTGCGGCGCCACGGTACTACGGTCAACTGTAAGGTCGTTGCTCATGTTGGTTGCTGTAGAATCGCTCTTTATACTTGAATTCGCAGCAATGTGTTTTAAATAATTACTTGCACCCGAACGCTCAAAGGGTAATGGTTGCCCATGTTCCATTAGTAAAAAATCACCCAGTTGAATTCGCAAGTTCTCTTGTTCAAATACAACTCCCGCGCGTCCTGCTGCTGCTGCTATTCTTCCCCAATTTGGGTCATGCCCAAATATTGCAGATTTTACTAGCGATGAACCTACTATTGTTTTTGCTACTTGACGTGCTGCTGCATCATCCGGTGCCCCTTCTACTTGTACTTCTATCAAGCAAGTTGCACCCTCTCCATCACGAGCAATACATTTAGCTAAATGCTGACACACTGCCGTTAACATCGCTTCTAACTTTTCTGCCTCGGCGCCCATTTCTGTAATTGCAGGAGTTCGCGATTCACCATTAGCAAGGGCAATTAAACTATCATTGGTGCTAGTATCACCATCTACAGTTATGGCATTGAAACTTTTGTCCGCAGCACGCGAAAGCATTCGCTGCCATAAATGGGGTGAAACAGCCGCATCACACGTTACAAATGCCAGTAATGTTGCCATGTTGGGATGAATCATCCCTGAACCTTTAGCTATTCCACCTATTCGTACTGTCCTATCTCCAATAGTTGTCTCCAATGCAATTGTTTTTGGCACCAAATCAGTAGTTATAATTGCTCCTGCTGCCTCATCAGAACCAGTTCCCGAAAGTGCCGCAATAACTTTAGGAATTCCGCTTCGCATCGCATCCATTTTGATACGTTGCCCTATTACACCCGTTGATGCCAATAATATTGATTCTGAAGAAATATTTAATGCACTAGCTAAAATTTCTGCACTTTCGAGTGCATCGCGCATTCCTTGTTCTCCTGTTGCTGCATTCGCTTGTCCCGCATTACAAAGAACCGCACGAGTTATTTGTTTACTTTGCAACCGCTCACGACAATAATCTACACATGCTGCCTTTACGTGACTCGTTGTAAATACTCCTGCTGCTATCGCATCTACATCCGATACTATCAACGCTAAATCTGGCAACCCCGAAGGTTTTAACCCAGCTTTTATTCCCGCTGCCCGATATCCTCTAGGCGCCGTGACTCCACCATCTATTTTATGCCAGTCTGCCATGACCTTACCCGCAATTATGACTGACTGGCGATTATATCAATTATAGTGTCACCACTTAATGGTATTTTGTTAAATAACCAGCAACTATATATGAATGTTAGTAAAAATGCTTTATGGGAAAAAAAGAGAGAGCTACTTCAGCAGCTCTCCAGATCATCAGGGTGCATCTGAATAACATAATACACTATTTTGGGGATGCCGTGCATTACCCCCCATTTTATTTTGAAAAATTTTATTAATTTCTGTGTAATTGTTATCTAGTATACAACAGAAAAACAGACAAAAAAACAGAGAGCCACTTGCGTAACTCTCCGAATCATCAGGGTGCATCTACTTAACATAATATACCATATTTGGGATGATGGGTGATACCCCTTATTTAAATTTTATATGAAGTTAATATGACAAATCCTTAAACTTAAAATCTATTGGCTAGGTGGTTCTTTAGTACTAATAAATGCAAATAAAAAAGAGAGCCACTTACGTAACTCTCCGAATCATCAGGGTGCATCTACTTAACATACTATATCATATTTGGGATGAGGTGCAATACCCCCTGTGAGTATTTTTTCTGAGCAATGCGTCAAGAAAATTTTATAGGTGGCTTGAATCAGTGATACTACGCATCCAGGCGCCGAATCTATCTAAAATTGGGATTATTTGGGGGATTATATTTATAGATAGACAAAAAAAGGAGAGCTATTTACATAACTCTCCGAATCATCAGGGTGCATCTACTTAACATACTATATCATATTTGGGATGAGGTGCAATACCCCCTATAAGTATTTTTTCGGAATAATGCGTCAAGAAAATTTTGTAGGCGCCGTTATGCAGGAAATTACGTAAGTACGTAAGTAGACAAAAAAAAAGGGAGAGCTATTTACATAACTCTCCGGATTCATCAGGGTGCATCTACTTAGCGCACAATATCATTATAGGTATGAGGTGCGCTACCCCCTAGTTGAGATTTTTTTGTAAATTTTTGATGAAGAAATATTTACGGCGCCGTTTAAGCGTTTAGCTTTTTCTCGACCAATTCGTTGGTGAGACGGGGTTCAGCGAGTTTGTTGGTTTTTTTGAGGACTTGTCCGACGAAGAAACCTTTGAGATTGACGTTACCACCTTTGTACTTTTCGTATTCTTTAGGGTTAGCGGCGATAACTTCGTCGATAATAGATTCGAGAGTAGCAGGGTCGCTAATGAGTTCTTTGCCTGCGAAAGCTTTTTCGGGGGTTACACCGTTGAGTAAATCGGTTAACTTTTCTTTTGCTATGGCGTTGCTAATTTTACCACTCTCAATGCGCGTAATAACATCCGCTAGGTTTTGCGGAGTTAAACCAATTTCGGTGATAGCGAGCTTTTGTTTGTTGAGATAAGCTGCGATATCTTGTGTAATCCAGTTTGCCGCAGCCTTGGCACTGGCGCCAGTAGCAATAACTGTTTCAAAATATTCAGAAACAGTACGCTCTTCGGTAAGAACACGCGCATCATATGGAGAAAGTCCCAAATCAGTTTCGTAGCGATGACGCTTTTGAGCGGGGAGTTCGGGTAACTCGCTTTTCCAAGCATCTAACTGTTCGCTGCTAACTTCGATTGGTCCTAAATCAGGTTCAGGAAAGTAACGGTAATCGCTAGAACCTTCCTTTTTACGCATACTAATAGTACGTTGTGAACCTTCTTCCCACAAGCGGGTTTCTTGGATAATTGGTTCACCAGCTTCGACAGCAGCTATTTGTCGTTCAATTTCATGCTCGATTGCTTTTTGTATTGCGCTGAACGAGTTCATGTTTTTGATTTCGACTTTAGTGCCAAATTCTTTTTGCCCAACTGGACGAACAGATATATTAACATCACAGCGTAGCGAACCTTCTTGCATGTTGCCGTCGCTAACACCGAGATAGCGCATAATTCGACGTAATTCTTGCGCGTATTCAGCAGCTTCTTGTCCAGAGCGTAAGTCAGGTTCGGATACTATTTCCACTAATGGAACACCTGCACGGTTGTAATCTACAAGTGAGTAAGTCGAACCAGATAACCTATCACTACCTGCGTGAACTAATTTGCCTGCATCTTCTTCCATGTGCAGACGAGTCACACCAATTTTTTTACGAACAGGATTACCATCTTTATCGATTAACTCGATTTCTAACCAACCATGTTCAGCAATAGGTAAATCGTACTGTGATATTTGATAATTTTTAGGTAAATCAGGATAAAAGTACTGTTTACGGTCAAACTTACTATATTTTGCAATTTGGCAATTGAGCGCTAACCCTGCTTTGACAGCATATTCTAAAACTTTTTGGTTGAGTACAGGTAACACTCCAGGTAAACCCATACAAACCGGGTCGATATTTGTATTGGGGTCGGCGCCGAACGCTGTGGAACTATCAGAGAATATTTTAGTGTTGGTACTTAGCTGACAGTGGGTTTCCAGCCCAATAATCGCCTCGTACTCTGTTTTAACAGGAGTAGCAGTAGTCATAATATTATGGTATCTCGCTTTACTTCTCAGCCTATTATTGTAGAAGGGTAAGGGGAAAAGGGGAAAGGGGTTTACCCGTAGGTTGGGTGAGGGCTTCTGCGTAACCCAACCTTGTATCTTAGAAGAAGTAGACTGCCCCAAAAGTACGTTTAATATAGTGGTTGAATTTCCTGCATGGTATTACGATGAAATCAAACAGCTACTGAGAGCAATTTAAGCTGAAAAAGCTGGTGCCAAAGTATATGCAGTGGATGATGCCAGATTTTTTAACTATGAGCATAAATGTGAAGAAGTTTATATTATTATAACAAAACTCGCATTTCACTACTTGCCCGATTTCTAGAAAACAGTAGGGTTATTACGAATGTCAAAATTAATATTAGGGTTTTAGCATTGATTCCCTAACATCTCTATCTTGTGCTAGAGGTTGCACAAATATTTTTAAGAAAATTTTCATTTTTGGGGTTTTGATGATTGTTTATGTCTACTATTTTAATACAGTTTGGTATCACACTTAGCTATTTGAAAGTTATAATAAAAAAGTAATGCAATCAAAAATGTATTTGTAGTAAACCGTTGCAGCCTTTATGAGATAAGTAAATCTAGTTGTACTTGTCTCAAGAAATATAAGCAAAATTTAAAACTTTAACTATTGGTAGAGATATTACACGTAGTTATTTAATACAACATGAAATATATTCAAACGAAAAGTCTTGAGAGCAGTAACGAGAAAGTTATCTGTATTCTCATAATTTTGTTTGTCTGCTATTAAATGTTATGGAGCAATTTATGTCTGGACAAATGTGTTGGCTTCCAAGCTTTGCAAATAATGAGGCTTTGATTTTACATCTTCGTACAGATGAGAACCAACCTTGGCTACCTTACACCCTTTGCCGCGAATATGCAGTTCCAGATTACCCAATACCTAGAGGTTCTAAGGGTTGGGCAACCTTACAAAAGTTATTAAAAGCAGGTTGGAAAATAATCCCCACTCCTCGAAAAGAAGCTGAACCTTATGTCGGTGCCTTACAATTTGTGCGCTTGTAAAATTCAAACTTAATAATACGCAATTGCCTTGGCTATATATGACTAATACACAATTAATACCTACTCAAATCTCAGTTGAACCCAAAATAGCCAATAGCAATTTTTGCGGTAAGTTTGGTGAATGGATGTGGCGAGGTTGGAAAATTCGCTACGCTTATATCAATAATCCTAAATCTCCAGTTCCAGTGCTGTTGGTACATGGTTTTGGCGGTTCTATTCGACACTGGCGCCAGAATATATCAGAATTAGCGAAGCATCATAGCGTTTATGCAGTAGATTTATTAGGCTTTGGCGCCTCCGATAAACCAGTTACACCATATACAATTAAACTTTGGGTCGAGCAAATTCACGAATTTTGGCAGACATTCGTGCAAGTTCCAATAGTGTTAGTAGGAAACTCGATAGGTTCACTTACCTGCCTACAAGCAGCTGCAACACATCCAGAAATGGTGCGAGGTGTTGCAATGATTAGCTTGCCTGACATGTCAGAGCAAAATACAAAATCGAATAGTTTACGCTTCTTGCAAGATAAAATTCTAGGTGTACTAACATCACCAATTGTATTAAAACCTCTATTTTTTCTACTACGACAGCCACGTATAGTCAAACGCTGGGCAAGCTTTGCTTATGCTTGTAAAGAAGCAATAACCGAAGAACTGCTAGAAATTCTCATGACACCAGCGCGTGAACAAGGTGCAGCCCATGCTTTTTGTGCAATTTTGAAAAGCATGATGAGTAAAGACTTTAGTCCCTGTATTCGTTCCATTGTCACCGACCTGAAACTGCCATCCCTTTTAATGTGGGGGACTCTTGACCGAATGATTCCTTTGTCTCTAGCTCATAGTTTGTTAAAGCTAAATCCACGATTACAGTTAGTTGAATTAGAAAACGCTGGACACTGCGCCCACGATGAATGTCCAGAACGGGTGAACTTTGAACTGCTATACTGGATTCGCAACCAAGTACTGGCGCCTGCGTAAGAGCCAAAATAAATTTAAAGCTATGGGTTGCGCTTATACTCCAACGAGCGCTAAAATCTGTAAGTTTCAGGCTAAATATAGCTAACTAGGAAAGCCGACTATCCAGCTGCTCCTAACAATTGAGATTTTACACGGAAGAGAAAACAAAGAACAATGCCAAAACGTACACAGTTAGTATTAAATCAAGATGTCGCCAAATTGGGTAAGCTGGGCGATTTAGTCGAAGTTGCTCCCGGTTATGCACGTAATTACCTAGTTCCCAAAAAACTAGCCTCTCCTGCAACCCCAGGTATTCTAAAACAAGTCGAACGGCGCCGTGAACTCGAACGTCAGCGTCAAGCTGAATTCAAGCAACAAGCGCTCGAACAAAAAGCAGCGATAGAAAAAGTTACAAATTACACTATCTCAGTACAAGCTGGTGAAAACGAAGCAATCTTTGGTACAGTAACTACCCAAGACATAGCTGATGTAATCAAAAAAGCCACAAATTTTGAAGTTGATAAGCGCACCATTACTATTCCCGATATCAGTAAGCTAGGTACCTACGAAGCAGACCTTAAACTGTTCTCGGATGTCAGCGCTAAAGTCAGCTTCCAGGTTGTTGCTAGCTAAAAACCAGCACTGTCATTCTGAGCGCAGCGAAGAATCTCAATTATTTATCAAGATACGCGAGATGCTTCACTACGTTCAGCATGACAATTATTGTACAATTTACATCTTCTTCAAATAACCATTTGGGTTAAAAGTTGTCAGAAACTTATGACAATCTTTATCAATGTAAAACTCTGAATGCGCTGATAAAAACTCCTCTACTGCTTCCATTGGTCCTAAACCATAATCTGGACACACAGGATGACCATTTATATTAGTATCTTCAATTATTAAATAGCCACCAGATGGAACTAATTGGTTGTATAACATAAGTTCCTGTAACACATGGTCTTTAGTATGGTCTGAGTCCAAAATTACTAACGTGTTAGAATTTTTTACTATTTCAAATACTTGTTTACTCGTTTCTATATCAATAGAATTCCCTTCGATTAAGTGAATATTTTTATACTTCGCCAAACTCGCGCGCGTTTGTTGTTTAATTTCAATGTCAACACCAATTACTTCACCTTTACCTACTAATTTACACATATCAGCCAAATAAGCTGTTGTTCCTCCATACGCTACACCGCATTCAAGAATAAAATCAGGTTTTTGGTTAAAAATAATTTCTTGGTACAGCCATAAGTCTAACGGGCATTTTAATATTTGTATTCCCTGCCAGTATGTACTTGTCCATACAGGTTGATTATTAAATACGGGTGCATGGTAATAAGCTTTAGAGAATTCGTTGATTACTTCCATATAACCCGCAATTGTATCGTTTACGGGTATTTGATTATGAAGATTATTTGCTGCAATGGAGTCTGTCATAGTTTCTCAAAAAAATGCTCTAATCTATATTTATTTGCCTCAGAAGATTATTTGTTATTATTTGTTCCAATTTTAATGAATTAGTAAATTAATTTTATATCAACTATTGTTTAGCACATGAAAATAGTAGGGTGTGTGACGCTACGAAAAAATTTCAACGTAGTTATAAGACTTGTCGCATCACGCACCCTACATGAATCTTAAACTCTACCTAGTAGTAATTTGAATACATATATACTATCATGGTTTCGGAGGTTTCCAAATCTCCAAGGACATTTACCTTAGTAAAAGCCTTTATGTCTGAAGAATTAAATTTTCAAAATAGTAGTGTTGACCGTTTACCACCGCAAATCATTGAGGCTGAGGAAGCTGTACTGGGTGGTATATTATTAGACCCCGAAGCAATCAGTAGAGTTAGTGACCGTCTGCAACCAGAAGCATTTTATATTAGTGCCCATAAAGAAATTTACCACGCGACTTTAAACTTACATAGACAAGGCAAACCAACTGACTTACTTAGTGTTACAAGTTGGCTTTCTGACCATGATTTGCTGGTGCGTGTTGGTGGTAGAAATAAACTCGCGTCTTTGATTGAATCTACAGTATCTGCTGTAAACATTGATGCTTTAGCACAATTAATTGTAGACAAATACCAACGGCGCCGATTAATTAAAGCTGGAAATGAAATAGTCCAGTTAGGATACGAAACTGAAACTGATATTAGTAAAGTCATAGACCAAGCAGAGCAAAAAGTTTTTAATATTGCTCAAGACCGTTCTAATTCAGGTTTAGTTCATATTAGTGATTCTCTAATTAGTAATTTTAAAGATATTGAGAATCGTAATCAAGGTATAGCGTTACCAGGTATTTCTTCTGGTTACTATGATTTAGACGCAATGATAAATGGAGGTTTTCAGCGCTCAGACTTGGTTATTATTGCCGGCAGGCCTGCAATGGGAAAATGTGTAGCTTACGATACAGAAATTTTGTTGGCTGATGGTTCTATTTCTTCTATAGAAGAGGTATATCATCGCCAAAAAGCGAATTTAATTACATTGGGAGATAATTGGAAATTTAAGGTAGCTCAACCATCAGCGTATGTAGATGATGGTTATAAGCCAGTATTCCGTGTAACTACTCGTTTAGGAAGATATGTAGAAACAACTATAACTCATCCATATTTAACCATTAATGGATGGCGCCCGCTTTCTGAATTAAAGGTAGGTGATAAAGTCGCAGTGCCTAGAAAATACAATGTATTTGGTACAGAAACTATTGCCGATAGCGAAGTGAAATTGCTTGCAGATTTTATAAATGGTGGCGCCGAAACTATCCCACCGATTGTATTTAAATTAACACGAGTGCAAATTGCTTTATTCTTAAACCGCTTATTTGCAACTAATGGATGGGCATCATCAGGTCAAGGACAATTAGGATGTTGTATGAACGAGAAACTTGCAAGGCAAATACAGCATCTTCTTTTGAGATTTGGAATTATTGCTGCTTTGAAAAAAAAATCGGTTAAATATCAAGAGACTTGTCGGGAAGCTTGGCAATTAGATGTTGTAGATGCTAACTCTATCAAGACTTTTGCTTCAGAAATAGGCATATTTGGTAAACAGAAAGCAATATCTAATATAAAGTTAGTGAATAGTGATGTGTATTGGGATGAAATTGTCTCAATTGACCCAATGGGAGAAAAACAAGTTTATGACTTGACTATTCCAGAAACTCACAACTTTGTTGCTAATGATATATGTGTACACAATACAAGTTTTTCAATCAATATAGCTCACTATATTGCTGGTTCAATGCGAATGCCAGTAGCAATATTTAGTTTAGAAATGTCAAAAGAGCAATTGGCGTTACGGATGTTATCGAGCGAAGCAAGAATTGAAAGTACTTATTTGCGAAGTGGACGTATTAGTCAAAATCAATGGGAAGATTTAACGCGCGGTATTAGCTTATTACAGGATATGCCTATCTATATAGATGATACACCCGGCATTACTGTAACTGAAATGCGGAGCCAAGCACGGCGCCTACAAGCAGAAGCAGGCGCCGATTTAGGGTTAATATTAATAGATTACTTACAATTAATGGAGGGTGCAGGTGATAACCGCGTTCAAGAGTTATCGAAAATTACTCGTAACATTAAAGGTTTAGCAAGGGAATTAAATGTACCTGTTATTGCGCTTTCGCAGCTAAGTAGAGGCGTAGAATCACGTACAAATAAGCGACCAATGTTATCAGATTTACGTGAAAGCGGCTGTTTAACAGGTGATAGCTTGGTGACGTTAGCTGATACTGGTGTGCAAGTACCAATTCGAGAATTAGCTGGTAAATCTGCTTTTGCGATTTGGGCACTTAAGGAAGCGACAATGAAACTAGAAAAAGCTATTGTTAGCAATGCTTTTTGTACAGGAGTTAAACCTGTATTCAAGCTAACTACTCGTTTAGGACGTACAATTCGAGCAACAGGAAATCATAAGTTTTTGACAATTGAAGGTTGGTGTAGACTCGATGAGTTAGAACCTTCTTCACGTATCGCTTTACCTCGATATTTACCTAGTAGTTCTTTAGAACAGTCAATAAGCAATGCAAAAATCGCATTGCTTGGACATCTAATAGGCGACGGGTGTACTTTACCAAAACATGCTATTCAGTACACAACGAGAGAGAGAGACTTAGCTAACATAGTTAAAAATTTAGCAATTGAAGCCTTTGGAGATTTAATTGTACCTCGTATAAACCAAGAGCGTGGATGGTATCAAGTGTATTTAACCGCTGGATATCACCTGACTCATAATGTCAGAAATCCTATAGCTGAATGGCTTAATTCATTAAGTATATTTGGTTTAAGATCCTATGAAAAATTCGTCCCATACCAAATATTTACACAGCCGAAAGAAGCCATTGCTTTGTTTTTACGGCACCTTTGGTGTACTGACGGATGTATTCGGCCAAGTAAAGGTAAATGCCTCTATCCAGCGATATATTACACTTCAAGCAGTGAAAGGTTATCACGCGATGTTCAATTACTATTGCTAAGATTGGGTATTAATGCAAGGTTATCTATAGTTCCTCAAGTTAATAAGGGACGTGAACAATACCAAGTTTGGGTAAGTGGTAAATCTGACATAGAAAAATTTGCCGAACTAATTGGTGCAGTAGGTAATTACAAACAGCAAGCGCTTATGGATATTTCAGAAAATATTGCTATGCATCCTGCAAATACCAACAGAGATGTAATACCTTTTCATGTTTGGAAAATTTATGCAGTTCCAGCCATGCAGCTTTACGGAATTACTACACGCCAAATGCAAGCTCAATTAGGTAATGCTTACTGCGGTACTACACTATACAAACAGAATATAAGCCGTGATAGAGCAGCAAGATTAGCTGCTGTTGTACAATCCGATAACCTAGCTCGTTTATCAGTAAGTGACGTTTACTGGGATGAAATTGTCTCTATTGAACCAGATGGAGAGACTGATGTTTATGATTTAACAGTTCCTGGACTACACAATTTTGTAGTTAATGGTATAATTGCTCACAATTCGATTGAACAAGATGCGGATTTGGTGATGATGTTATATCGCGATGAGTATTATTCTCCGGATACTCCTGAGCGAGGTTTGGCTGAAGTGATTGTTGCTAAACACCGTCATGGTCCGACTGGAACTATAAAGCTGTTGTTTGACCCTCAGTTTACTCAGTTCAAAAATTTAGCACGGGGTAGTTATTAGAGGAGTTTTTTCGTGTCATGCTGAACGTAGTGAAGCATCTAAAGTATATGGTAAATACTTAGATTCTTCGCTGCGCTCAGAATGACAACTTGTAATTAGCTAGCTTTTAGATTCTAGCCTGCGGCAAATGCTCCGCATTACGCTGCGTGACTAATGACAGGAGAGGAGATTAGTTGACTCCTAAGAGTTCGACATCGAAAATTAGAGTTGAGTAAGGTGGAATTACGCCACCTGCACCGCGCGCTCCGTAACCTAGTTCGGATGGGATGATTAATTTACGGCGCCCACCAACTTTCATGGTGCTGAGTCCTTCGTCCCAACCTTTGATAACTTGTCCACGACCGATGTTGAATTTGAAGGGTTGACCACGGTCGCGTGAGCTATCGAATTTTGTACCGTCTTCTAATGTACCTGTGTAGTGTACTTTTACTGTTTGTCCTGTTTGGGGAGTTTCACCTGTACCCTCTTGGATTTCTACGTATTTTAGTCCAGAGGTGGTAGTGATAATATTTTCGTCTGACATATCTTTGCTCGCTATTAAGGTGTTGCTTTCTATGTTTGGTGTAGTTTGTGTGATAACTGGTGTAAGTTGACTGATTTGAGCAGCATTTGCTTCTGTGTTATTGCCACCGATTTGCGCTAGTACTAGAACTACAACGCAAACCATCATAATACCCACACTAAGAAATATCGCTTTCAACTTAAAACCCTCCTTTGAAAGTAGTGAGTTATGAGTGCTGAGTTATGAGTACGACAAAATTAAGTTTAAATCAGAAACGGTATTTATAAAAAACTTACCTCTCCTCTTTAGAAGGAAAAGTAAAAAAGTACTAAATATTAGTAATCTTACTAAGTTTACTTCTTAATAATTCTTTCTTTGTGTCCTTTGTGCCTTTGTGGTTCATTACTCTTCTCTCTGTGTCCTCTGTGTCTATGTGGTAAAAAAAATAACATTTTTACTACACAGGCAGGATGCCTGTGCTACAAGATTATTTCCACATTTTGTTTTCGAGGTCGCGTACTTGTCGCTCTAAACGGTCTATTCTACCGCGCAATTCGTCTACTTCTGATTGACGCGCTACTCCTAAGTCTTGCATCATGTTTCGCATTTGACGTTGCATGGTGGCATCCCAGTTGCCTTGCTCGGATTTCATTTGCTGCACCATGTCGTCCATAACTGCTTTCGCTTGTTCGGGGTCGAGTTTTCCGTCTTTGACTAATCTGTCACCAGCTTCTTTGATTTTTTCTGCCATTACTGAGGTTGTGCCAATACCAAGCATTAATAGCTGCTGCATCCAATTGTTGTTATCCATACGTTTTTCCTATTGTTTTTTTTAAACTAGCTGGTTATTTGTAACTACCGTCAAGTTATGCTAATCGCTAGTGTCTCTAGACTACAGCTCTATTGTGGCAAACTAAAATAGGTAAATGTAAGTGCATGGTTATCGAGTTACTCAAGTTTAAAGTCCCTTCGGAACGGCGCGAAATTTTCATTCAAAAGGATGATGAAATATGGACAACTGCACTAGCTAAGTATCCTGGGTTTCTCGGTAAAGAAGTATGGATTAATCCAAATGTACCTGAAGAAATAACCTTTGTGATACAGTGGGCTACTCGCAAACAGTGGAAAGCTATACCAGAAAAGGATTTAGAGCCAATATATCAGCAGTTTGATACCGCTCTTGGCTTTGCTTACCAAATGGTGGAGTCATCCGAATATCAGGTTCGGAAATTTCCCCAGATGTAAATTGTTTATTAATGGGGGAGGAGCGCCAATTTTCCCCCGGCGCCTATAAAATGCTATTTATCAGATTTTTTCTGGGCACTATTCGATGTAATGGTACCTATATTAGGTAAACTCAATCGCGCTGTTGTGTCTATTCTGCCAGTTACTCGATACCCTAAATCGAGTACTGATAAGTTACTAATTGTCTGCGGTACTCTAAAGTTGAACGCAAGTCTTGTTGGAACCCCTGGTGCCAGTTCAATCAAAGCTCTTTCAGATGCACGCTGATATTGATTAAACTGTAAACTACCTGCTGTGTAAACATTTCCTTCTGTGTCTACAAGACGTGTTTGATAACTATCATATCCGGCGCCAAAGCTGATTTGTCGATGTGTGTCTGTAAAATTTGTAACTATAACATCGCAAATTACTCTTGTACTACTACTACGCTGGCAAGGACGGGGTTCAAAACTAATGTTAAATCTTCTATCTACTTGTCGTGTGGTGGTAGATTGCTCTGGTGTATTCTGGGTTGCACCTGGGACTGTATAAGCAATTGCAATTAAACTCGACAGCGCTGCGCTGGCTATTAGGCTTTTAGCGTACATGGCTTTTACTCATATATGATTTGCAACCCTATTTTGACACAAGTGTGAAATAGAAACACGTGTATCTATATTAAAGCTTTAATGCGCGTATTTACTCAGCTATCATTCAAGCAGTACGTATTTCATCATACTTCGCACGCACAACTTGAATGTCTTGCCACATCTGCCATTTTGGACCACCTCGGTCGCGCGTGGGGTTACGCAATAAATAAGATGGGTGGAAAATTGGCATACAGAATCTTCCTTCCCACTCTATCCATTTACCACGAATACTTGTCATTGAACCTTTTTCACCAATTAAACCTTTTACTGCTGTTGCACCTGTCAAAAGGATGATTTTTGGGTTAACTAAGCGAATTTGTTCAAATATATAAGGTTTGCAAGCTGTCATTTCTTTGGCACTTGGCGCCCGATTCTCAGGTGGTCGGCATTTATTTATGTTACAAATATAAACATCTTTCTCAGTATCAAGTCGAACTGATTGTAAGATTTTTTCTAGAAGTTGTCCCGAACGACCAACAAATGGTAAACCTGTTTCGTCCTCGTTTTGCCCTGGTGCCTCTCCCACAATCATAATGTCGGCATTGAGATTTCCGCGTCCGACAACTGCATGAGTTCGGGTATCTCCTAACCCACAACGGTGACACTGATTGCAATGTTGTGCTAGTTGAACCATACTAGAATAAGTACCAGCAGGGATAGGAATTTTGGCATCGGTTGGAATTAAGTCGTTAATTCCAGGACTTAGACTTGGTTCTGAGAGATTGAAGAGGTTGAGTTGATCACTACTCATGAAACTTTTTTTACGGGCAAAAGCACCGGGTATCAAATTTCGGCATATTTCCTATAGCAATTTTAAATCTTTTTGGTCAGATAATTACAACTATTTTAAAAATCGGTCATTATAAAAGTAATGTTACCTTAGAGTACGGGGGTTAATTAATGATAGATGCCCCACTTTTTCAAGACCGCATACAAGCTGGTGAAAAATTAGCGGCACTTATTCAAACTGAGTTAATGCTTCCTTCGGTGGATGCAACATCTAACAAAATTGTTTATGCATTACCACGGGGAGGACTACCAGTTGCTTCACCAATTGCAAATGCCCTTTCGTGTCCTTTAACGGTTTTAGTCTCTAAAAAAATTACCCACCCCAATAACCCAGAGTTAGCAGTAGGTGCCGTCACTGCATCTGGCGAAGTATTGTGGATGCAGCAAAAAACCTTTAGCTTTCGACCAGAGCGTTGGCGAGAACAAGCTATGGAAACAGCTATTGATAAAGCCAAATCACTGGAATCACAATTTCTGCCATTTTGTCCAGAAGTTAATCCTAAAGGCGCCATACTAATTTTGGTCGATGATGGTATCGCCACGGGAATGACTATAGCTGTCGCAGTAAAAGCACTAGCAAAACTTGCACCCGCACAAATTTGGTTAGTGGCGCCGCTAGCACCACCAGTAATGATACCTTGGTTACAAGAATGGTGCGATAGTATACTACACGACTCAAAAATTAACCATCGTGTCATAGTACTTGCAACACCCGAACAATTTGTTAGCGTTAGCAGCTTTTACTCCCAATTTCCACAAGTCGCAACATCCGAAGCATTAGAATATTTGCGTAGGGTGCGTGACGCGACCAAAAACTTGTAAACTAAGCGCAAATACTAGTAGCGTCACGCACCTTACTCATCGCTTATAATTTCCTTTAATCATTTCCTCATATTGTATTGCTTTCGCATAATCTCCCGAAGCATAACAAGCAGCCTTCAAACTCGCAAGCGCCTGTTCTTCGCTCTTAAGGTCTTTCATCTCTTGTGATAACTTTAAACGTTCCTCATAATACTTAATAGCTTGTGGATAATTGTTCAAAGCATAACAAGCATTACCCAAATGTTTAAGTACCTGAATGACACTACGATTATTATTAAGCGTGCGTGCTATTCTTACACAATCTCTATAGCACTCAATTGCCTTCTGGTAATTTCCCAAAGCATACCAGGCATTACCCAAGTTATTCAAAACTTGTTCTTCCGCACAACTATCTTTGAGCTCGCGTACTAGCTTAAGACCTTGCTCTTTATATTCTATTGCTTGCTGTAGATTTCCATTCGCCTTATACACAAGCCCTAAATTATTCAGTGCGGCAACTTGACTTTTTTTATCACCGCAAGAACGTGCAATATTTAAACAGTCTTGTAAATATTCAGTTGCTTGCTCATAATTACCTATATGACGGTATGAATTGCCTATGTGTGACAATGCTTGTAGTCGCAAACGCACGTCATTGATTTCTATCGCCAAAGATAAGCATTGCTGTGAGTATGATATGGCGCCCTTGTAATCACCCGAATTATAAGCAACTAGTACTAAAGAGCTAATTGCTTGTGCTTGTAAATGGGAGTTGCCAAAAGCTTGAAACAATGCTAGAGACTGTTGTAAAGATTTAGTTGCAGCAACAAACTCACCTGCTTGCTGATGTTGAATACCTTCACATAATAGTGTATATGCTTCAGATGAGTAGTCATCTATTTCTGACATTAGTATTTCTGCTGATACTTGTTGATACTCGTGGTTAATTGTGCCGCGCTGTTTAACATTCGGATATACGGTTTTTGACTGCACCTGAATCATCTCTTTTGTAATGTTGTTACATCCGCTTTCCACACTCAACCCCCTGATAACTCTTCTGCTTTAGTTTTCCCAGAAATAGTTATTTTCTCTCATCCTACAAAAAATACCTGTCTTAAGTTATATTTAAGGGTAGGAATAATTTGCATAAACTATATTTAGAGTGCCTCTTGATGATGCTTTGAAGGCGCCTGTTTAAATATGATATTGATTTTAATTAATTTATGATATTGATTTTAATTAATTTGATTTTTTCAGTCACACACTAAGGAACCGATAAATATTACCTATTCATCGGAATATTTTCATTCCACACATATTCAAATTCGGCTTCAGTAATTTCAAACTCTTCAAGATTGTCATCTTTAATTGGCTGGTCACTTAACCTGCCATAATCATCACTGAAATGTTTTTTGTCGTAGGACAAGACATTCCCATTTTCGTAAAGCTCTATTTGCCTGGACGTGTAAGCATTTTCACCTATTTCCAAGAAGTAAGTACTTGTACCCCATGCATCAAAATCTCCGCCCAAAGGCACCGTCCAGAACCATTTATAATATCGCATACCCAATACTCCTACAACATTACTTTCATAATTTTACTTTAAATCTGAGTCACGCAGTAATTCTCTAACTTCCATCAATATTTTTCCCAGCATATTTTTACCGCTGCCATCTTTACCGCAACCCCAATAATAATCACGAGGTGCATTTTCAACTAATTCTTCATTTGAAGTATTTAGTAAAACTTGACGTATTTCTTTATGCATTTTAAATTTATGTATGACTGCTGCACGCATTACGTCATCTTTAACTACTTCCCAATCGTGACGTAGTGGACGAGTGCGTTTACGACCCTCTCTAGCTGCCTCATTGGGTGTTTTACAGTCACGGATTTGTTCTAAATGTGGAGTCCCAACAAACTTTTGCGCTTGAAAATAATGTTCGCTTGTTTGCCAATACAATCCATCTAGCTCAAAACCATGCGCTGAAAAGTTGGAAAAACATCCATATTCTCCTTGATTACTATAAAAATAGATAGTCATCATCTACCCTACGGTATACTATTTTACTGATATTATATAAAACTAAATTGATAGAGTCATCAGAAATTACAGGCGCCGTGTCGAATGCTTACTATCAAACGCTGTCGCGACATGGAGCTTCTTTAGGTTCGTAAAAACGACACCCTTCACAAGGTCCGCTCGGATTAACCGCACAGCGAACGTAACCTGAACGGGCGTTATATTGGCAGCTAATATCACCAATCAAATAACCTACACCCTCAAGATAGTAACGGTCACGTTCTAATGGTCTTGGATGCTGTGGTACGCGGCGCCCTGAAGTAAAGGTATTAGCTGCCTGTCGAATCCGCATTCGAGTCCGCCACTGAGCTTTGCGAATTATCCACAGTGAAAATAATGACGGCAAACAGCCGATAACAAGGACTAAAAGTGTCTTTAA
Organism: Calothrix sp. PCC 7103; assembly: GCF_000331305.1. Classification (GTDB taxonomy): domain Bacteria; phylum Cyanobacteriota; class Cyanobacteriia; order Cyanobacteriales; family Nostocaceae; genus Dulcicalothrix. The sequence goes on from NZ_KB217478.1 coordinate 7,546,078, forward strand.
CACTGGAATTTCACCTCTTTGATTACGCGATATTAAGCTAATTTTTAAACAAGCTTCGATTCGCCATTTTACCCAGCATAACTTTTACATCCCTTCTGGTGCATGTAGGTTAAACATTTATTTAAACATCTATCATTTTCGTCTTGACTTGGCTTGTGGTAAACGCTTTCTATGATTTTTATCGCGTAAATCTTGCGCCCTTCGAGGCAGCTTCACGTTCTCAACGGAATAAATCTACCTTTCGCGTTGTCATTACAAATGTTTTGTCCGTTCTTTGACGAACACACGGAACGCTTATCGCAAAATATTTACACCAACTTTTAGATAATGATTTTTGGTGGGTGGGACTATACGAACAAAGCCTGCCAAAGCCTGCTAATAATACTAATTTTTAGTTTTATTGATAAAAATTTATGTTTATTATAAACAATAAATTAAGTATTAATACGTTGGTGCAAGATATGAGATATGGTTAATTTGTCGCGCTGGCTCTGCTAAGGTCTCCCAAGCACCTGCGCGTCACCTATCTTACAATTAATTAAAATACATTAGTACTAAGTAATAAAAAATTATATTTTGAGTTGAAGGGCATTACTTTAGGTAGTTTCCCTGTGGCGTAGGTAAGATAGGCTAAATTAAGGAGTAGGGAGCATAAAATATGGACAGTAATGAAATTGCAAGTACTTTAACCAAATTATTTGATACCAGCGTGAATGCGGTGGCGCCTGGTTCTTGGCAAGTTGAAACACCAAACTTTCGATTGCTGGTACTACTTTCGGATGATGGAAGCTGGTTTCGTGCATTGCTGCCAATAATGCCAATTCAACAAGCGCAACCTTTTTTAGAACAGTTGCTCGAAGCAAACTTTGACGATACACATGCGTGTCGCTATGCTTTACACCAAAATGTTGTGTGGGGAGTGTATCAGCATTTTACCAACAGTTTAACGATACAAGATTTTGAAGACGCAATAGCAAAACTCGTTTCACTTCAGGAAACTGGTTTGAATGATGTTTTTGGTAACTTAGTAGAAAGTCGTATTCAACTTATTGTCAAAGCTGCGAAACAGCAGGGGCAAACTTTAGAAGCAACGATGCAAAACTTAGACCGCTTTTATGCTGAAGGTTTGATGGGTGAAATTGATGAATCATCCGAAGTGCGTCAGAAAACACTTACCGCATGGCGCCGTCAACTAGAGCGTTTGTGGGATGAAGTAGCATAACTCAAAATCAATGAATATCATAGAAACTCTCAAGGCGGATTATCAAAGATTTCCTGATAATCAAACTTATTCTATTTATGCTCCAGATGTTTTTTTCAAAGACCCTTTGAATAAGTTCAATGGTCTTTGGCGCTACAAGCTGATGATTAAATTTATCAATACTTTTTTTCTCAATTGTAAGATGGATTTGTATGATATCTCTCAGCATTCCGATACCATCAAAATTGAGTGGAAGTTAAGCTGGAATACTCCTTTACCTTGGAAACCCCATGTCGCAATTAACGGGTGGAGCGAATTAAAGCTTAATGCCGAAGGTTTAATTTGCTCACATATCGATTATTGGAATACTTCGCGTCTTGATGTGATTAAACAGCACTTTCACTTCCACTAATATTGAACAGTCTTAGAAAATTTAGTTGATAATGTAAATAAATGTAAACAAAGCGACTAGCAGGACAGAATCATTCCATGCGTGTAATTTTAATGACAGGCAAAGGCGGCGTAGGTAAGACATCTGTCGCTGCTGCTACAGGGCTTCGCTGCGCTGAACTTGGCTATCGTACCTTAGTGTTAAGTACAGACCCTGCTCACTCGCTAGCAGATAGCTTCGATATTGAGTTGGGACATGAGAGAAAGCAAATTCGTCCGAATTTGTGGGGCGCCGAACTAGATGCGTTAATGGAGTTAGAGGCAAACTGGGGAAGTGTAAAGCGTTATATTACACAGGTATTACAAGCGCGCGGTTTAGACGGAGTGCAAGCTGAGGAGTTAGCGATATTACCAGGCATGGATGAGATTTTTGGCTTGGTAAGAATGAAGCGTCATTATGATGAAGGCGAGTATGATGTTTTAATTATCGACTCGGCGCCAACAGGTACAGCGTTGCGACTGTTGAGTTTACCTGAAGTTAGTGGTTGGTACATGCGCCGCTTTTATAAACCATTTCAAAATATATCAGTTGCGCTTCGACCTTTGGTAGAACCTATATTTAGACCAATTGCGGGTTTTTCGTTACCAGATAGAGAAGTAATGGATGCTCCGTATGAGTTTTACCAGCAAATCGAGGCATTAGAAAAAGTCTTAACTGATAACACGCAAACCTCAGTACGGTTGGTGGCAAATCCAGAGAAAATGGTTATTAAAGAATCGTTGCGTGCCCATGCGTATCTGAGCTTATATAATGTGGCGACAGATTTAATTATTGCAAACCGTATTATTCCCGACGAAGTGCAAGACCCATTTTTCCAACGCTGGAAAGATAATCAAAAACAGTATCGTCAAGAAATTCACGATAATTTCCACCCTCTGCCAGTCAAAGAGGTGCCATTATTCTCTGAAGAAATGTGTGGCTTACAGGCTCTTGAGCGTCTTAAAGATACACTCTACAAAGATGAAGACCCTGCTCAGGTTTATTATAAAGAAAATACGATTCGTGTCGTTCAAGAACCAAATCAACAGTATAGTCTAGAGTTATACTTACCTGGAATTCCTAAGAATCAAGTTCAATTGAGCAAAAATGCTGATGAATTAAATATACGTATTGGCAACCATCGCCGCAATTTAGTATTACCTCAAGCATTAGCCGCACTACAACCTACAGGCGCCAAAATGGAAGACGACTATCTCAAAATACGCTTTAGCAACGGATGATTAGCGGATGTAACGGATAAGTTATTTGTTACAACTAGTTAAGCAAAATTAACTATCAGTTATATCCGTTATATCCGTTGCAGTACTTGTACTGAAGACAAATTTATTCAAAAAATCTGACAATGGTAGTCATATTTTTGTTGTTACCTTTTTATCTCAGTACAGGCAATGACTCTAGCTAGTGATTCAGATTTACGTCTTAATATTGAGCCGACTAAACTGCTACGTTCTATTAATGATAGGATTTGTAAGCTTTTAGAGTTACCAGATATTCTCAAGGTAGTGGTAGAAGAGTTGCGTCTATTTCTCACGACTGACAGAGTAATGGTTTACAAATTTAATGCTGACAATAACGGGCAAGTCATAGCTGAATCTATAAACGAGAATAAATTACCTTCGTTACTAAATTTAAATTTTCCAGCAGATGATATTCCTGCTCATGCGCGTGAATTATTTGTGCAGTCAAGGATTCGCTCGATTGTGAATGTCGATACTGGACAAATTGCTCAGAACCCTGTGGATTTTAGTGGAATAGGCGCCAGTCAGCGTTCAGTTGACCCTTGTCATGCAGAATATTTAACTGCAATGGGGGTACAGTCTTCTATTGTCGTGCCCATACTTTATCATGATCAGCTTTGGGGACTGCTAGTATCGCATCATTCTCAACCCCGCTCAATTTCTAACGTTGAAGTTGATACAGTGCAAACAGTTGCTGATTTGCTTGCAGTAGTGATTGCTTATATCACTCCATTACAAGAAGCGCGTTTGAAAGTTCATCGTGAAACGATAATCAATCACATTGCCGACCGACTTCATTTATTGCCAGATATGGATTTACAGACAGCTTTAGAAGAAACGGTTACTGCTTTTGATGGTTGTGGAGGTAGATTATGTATTCGTTCAGAAACTATTCATCAAGCTGATACGTTAAAAAGCTTTATTGAGTGTTTGACAGACCTTACAAAAATTAAAGTTTATCAATTTGGTAAGCAACCAGTTGTTCCAAAGATTGCGAAATTTGACATAATAGAACAATATAGCGTTTGGGAAGAACATTACAAAGGAGATTATAGTGTCTGGGCAATATCAGATATATATCAAACTCCCGAACTGCGAAACTTACAAATTGCCTTTCAAGCCACTAATATTCGCAGTATTTTAATGATACCGTTATTGTATCGTTCGCAGTTACAGGGTTATTTGAGTGTTTTTCGTGATAGCTATGAGTATGAAACCCTTTGGGCAGGTCAGTTTAACCCCGATGAACGACAACTTTATCCTCGACAATCTTTTGAAATTTGGCGCCAGTCCAAACAGCTACAAGCAAAACAATGGACTTGCGATGAAATTAGACTTGCAACGAGCATAGGACATCAATTTGCTACAGCTACATATGAATATGAGCTTTACCAAAAAGTAAATTATTTTAATTTCAATCTCGAAAGTCAAGTTCTGAAACGTACATTAGAACTTACAACAACATTACAAGAATTAAAACAAACTCAAACTCAACTTATTCAAACTGAAAAAATGTCAAGTTTGGGTCAGCTTGTAGCGGGAATTGCACACGAAATTAATAACCCTGTCAATTTTATATACGGTAACATTAATCACGTTCATCAATATGTAGATGACATACTTGGTATTTTAGATTTATATCAGCAAAATTATTCAACTGATATACCAGAAGTAATTGAACGTGCGGAAGAAGTTGATTTAAATTTTATCGTTGAAGATTTGCCCAAAATGTTGTCGTCAATAAAACTGGGAACAGACAGGATTCGGCAAATAGTATTATCGCTGCGTAATTTTTCTAGACTCGACCAAGCAGAAATTAAGCCGGTAAACATTCATGAAGGAATTGATAGTACACTAGTAATATTACAGCATCGTTTGAAAGCGAAACCCGAAAGTCCAGCAATTTGCATCATCAAGGAATATGGAGATTTACCACCTGTAGAATGCTATGCAGGACAAATAAATCAAGTTTTTATGAACGTTTTGAGTAATGCCATTGATGCTTTGGAGGAACAGCGAGAATCAAAAGAAAATACAATTACAATTAGCACTAACATCAGCCAATTACAAGATAATAGACCTAGCGTATTAATTTCTATTGCTGATAACGGGTGCGGAATGCCACAAAATATAATAGAAAAAATCTTTGACCCCTTCTTTACAACCAAAGAAGTTGGGCAAGGAACTGGTTTAGGTTTATCAATTAGTTACCAAATTATTGTCGATAAACATAGCGGTACCTTTAAATGTAAATCTCAACCAGGAGAAGGAACAGAATTTTTAATTGAAATACCAATGAGAGTGAAAAGTGTTGAGTGTTGAGTGTTTAGAGCAGAGAAACAGTATTAGAGAATGTGTTTAAAGTTTAGTAAAGTATAAATTGTCATTCTGAGCGCAGCGAAGAATCTAAAGTTTCATTGTGTACACCAGATGCTTCACTACGTTCAGCAAGACACTTGAAGACTACTCCGCACTCAGCACTTTCTACGAGCGCACTAATTTCTTAACTGTACAGGCATCGCTAAATAGGTCATTTTAACACCACTGAGGGGTGTGAAAATGACTGGCGTCAAATTTGAGTTTAACTGCATTACTATCTCGGTAGCTGGTAGTGCTTTTAAACCTTCCATCAAATATTTAACGTTAAAAGCAATATCAATATCATCTCCTGATATTTGTGCTGGCATTGGTTCTACTGCGCTACCAATATCTGCTGCTTCCACCGATAAGGTTATTTCTTGGGCGCCGCTGTCAATGCTAACTTTAACGATATTATTTTTTTGGTCGGCTAAAACTGCAATTCGTTCTAAAGTACTCAAAAGTTGCTTTCTATCTAAAGTTAGTTCGCGTTGGAACTGACGAGGTAATAGTTGCCGATATTGTGGATACTGCCCATCTAAAGTTCGACTAGTTAAACGTTGGTTTTGCCATTCAAATATCGCTTGTCCCTGGTCAAAATGCAGCGCAATAGTTTCCTCAGATTGGGCACTATGTGCTAACATCCGCTCAAGTTCGCGTAAAGCACGAGCAGGTACTGTCACTTCTAACTCAGCATCGTTATTATCGTCAGAACCCTCGTTTATTGTTTCCACAACCGCTAAACGGTGTCCATCGGTTGCTGCAAATTCAAGAGCATTAGGTAAAACTTTTAAGTGAACTCCTGTTAATACCTGCTTGGTTTCATCAGCACTCGTAGCAAATAAAGTTCCTCGCAACCCTTCAATTAACGATGCTGCACTCAAATATATTGGTTGAGTATCTTCAATTACTGGTAACTCAGGAAATTCCTCACCACCCATTGCTCGAACTTTGTAGCTGCCGCTTCGGGGTGTCAAAGTCACAAGTATACCTTCACCTGTATTCTCTTCTGTATTAGTTTCATCTTCAAGAGTAATTTCCCCTTCTGGCAATCGCGAGACTATATCATTAAGTAACTTCGCTGGCATTGCGATTGTGCCACTTTGAATAACTTCTGCATTAAAGCTAGTGCGAATTCCTAAACTTAGGTCAAAAGCTGTAATTGTCACAATATTAGTATCAGCATCAGCTACTACCAGCACATTCGCTAGTACAGGATGCGTTGGACGTGATGGTACTGCACGGCTCGTCAGGGAAAGATTTGTGTTAAGGTCGCTTTGGTTACAAACTAGTTTCATATGCTGAGGGTGAAAGTGAGCGCGCGTTTTGATATGCCGCAATAAGTAAGACTAGGGTAGTATTGCATCGAAATCAACACTGTCTTACATATCGTCATAGCAACTTAAGATAATAGCATTGTATGCCAATTTACTAAAACTCATGTACTAATATTTCAAATTAGTTAGTACAGAACAGGCGCCTTATCTGTATTAAATCTGTATTAAATAGGTATAAAAATATCGTTAACTATATAATTGAACCTGTAAAAAAGCGAATTTTTTGCGTTCACGGAGTGTCTCCGGAGGAGAATAATACGTAATTTATTTTTTAATGAGTAATAATATTTACTTTCTTTCTTTCTTTCTTTCTTTCTTTCTTTGTGTCCTTTGTGTGCTTTGTGGTTCATTCCTTCAAGCAATACAATAGCACGGTTCGTGATGCCGTGCCACGTTTCTATGATAGCTTGCGGGGATTGTTTATTTGAATTTGGTCGGTTAACTGGTATAACTTCTGTTTGAGTGTAGCATCTTTCTTGCGTAGCTGAGTAATTTTGTCACAACTATAAAGTACTGTTGTGTGGTCTTTGCCACCAAATTCTTCGCCGATTCTAGGTAAACTTAAATCTGTGTATTGGCGCATTAAATACATGCCAATTTGACGTGCCCAGCTTATTTCCCGGCGCCGCGAGTTGCTTTTCATGTCTTCGATTGATACATTAAAGGTGTCAGCAACAACAGTTAAAATAGCTTCAGGTGTAGCGGCAATTTTTTCTCTTGGCGCCTCTAAAACAGATGTAATATTTTCTACCGTCATTGGCAAACCCCAAATGGAAATATACGCTAACGCACGAATTAAGGCACCTTCGAGTTCGCGAATATTATTCGTATAATTTGATGCAATATACTCGATTACATCTCTAGGCAAACGAATATTGTCATACTCAGCTTTCTTGTGTAAAATTGCCATCCGTGTTTCCAAGTCGGGTTTTTGGATATCGGCAATTAACCCCATCGAAAACCGTGAACATAAGCGCTCTTGAAGCTGGGGAATTTGTTTGGGAGGACGGTCTGAAGCAATAACTACCTGTTTACCTGCTTCATGCAATGTATTAAATGTATGGAAAAATTCTTCTTGAAAACGCTCTTTTCCCTCAATAAACTGGATATCATCGACTAATATTACGTCCGCAGTTCGGTAATAGTCGCGAAAGCTTTGCATTTCTGTGCTTACTGCTGTAGAAAAGTCGTTGATAAATTTCTCGGTGGAAACATAGAAAATTTTAGAGTCTCGCTTGATGTCCAAGCGGTAATGACCAATAGCTTGCATTAGGTGCGTTTTCCCCAACCCCACACCACCACACAAAAACAATGGGTTAAATTCGCGTCCCGGTGATTCTGCTACTGCTAACGCTGCTGCATGTGCCATTCTATTATTGGCGCCAACAACAAACCGAGAAAATAAATATTTCGGGTTTAAGTTGTTTGTTTTTGGACTATTTTCTCGAATTCCGACGGAAATTACTCTTGGTGCTGTCTTCTCAACAGGCGCCATATCTTCCTGAGAATGAGAATCATCGGAGTCAGATGTAATGTAAATTTCTATCTTATAACCTGCGATGTCGCAAACAACATTGGCTATTGTGTCAATGTAATACTTTTGCAGCCAATTGCGGGCGAAAGGGTTTGGGGTACGAATAAACAGGCAGTTATTTTCTAACCGTTCTGCGTTAGCTGTCTTTATCCAGGTTTCAAACGTGGGACGCGATAGTTCTAGCTGTAAACGAGCTAAAACTTGGCGCCACAGGTTGTCTAGAGTTAGGGACATCATTTACACCTTTGAATAAAGGTCTTAAACACAGAAAAAGCAAAAAGTACTTACAAATCTAAACAAAATGCCAACCATGCGCTATACCTAGGACTACATGCGCGAGTTGTAATCTTGACATTGACACGTCCTAGTAGGCAATATCCTACCATTACTGACTCACACTGAAAAGTAAATACATTAAAAGCCGCAAATGTACTTACTTAGAAACAAACTCAGTTTTCCGTAGTTCAATATTGAATAAGAGGTTATATGAAAAAACACACTGATACCAGCAAATCAATTATTATGTCTATCTATAGAAAGAATTATCTTGGATGCGTATTACTGTTTGGCGCCGCTTCGATGTCACTAAGTGGTTGTGCCCAGCTTGCCAATAGTTTGAATACTTCGAGAAATGGAACTGCAGTAACAGAACCAACAGTTGGAGCATCGCCGATTGTTGCTGCACCTCCACCAATTATCTCCACATCTGGAGGTGACCCCAACTTTGTTGTTGGTGTAGTACAAAAAGTTGGGCCAGCGGTAGTACGTATTGATTCATCGCGGACAATATCGCAAAACCCAGAACAATTAGAAGACCCTTTCCGACGCTTTTTTGGCGAAAGCACTCCTGAACCTCGTCAGCGTGTCGAACGTGGTAGTGGTTCTGGGTTTATTATCAATGCTAACGGGCAGATATTAACAAATTCTCACGTGGTAGATGGTGCAGACTCGGTAACTATTACACTTAAAGATGGTCGAACTCTCAAAGGTAAGGTGTTGGGTGAAGACCAAGTAACCGATGTTGCGGTAATTCAAATCGAGACTAATAATTTACCAACAGTAGCATTAGGTAATTCAGAGAAACTACAACCAGGTGAAGCTGTTATTGCTATTGGCAACCCCCTTGGTTTGAATAATACGGTTACTTCTGGAATACTTAGCGCCACAGGTCGTTCGAGCAGTGATATTGGCGCCACCGATAAGCGTGTAGACTATATACAAACAGATGCGGCAATTAATCCAGGAAATTCGGGTGGTCCTTTACTTAATGCACGCGGCGAAGTTATTGGAATGAATACGGCTATTATTAAAGGCGCCCAAGGTTTAGGATTTGCAATTCCAATTAATACAGCACAACGTATAGCACAAGAATTAATCGCCAAGGGTAGGGTTGACCACCCATATTTAGGAATTCAAATGGTGACTCTCACCCCAGAAATTCGCGAACGAGTTAATGCACGATTAGGTATTAATTTATCAACCGATAAAGGCGTATTATTAATAGATATCGTACCTCGTTCACCCGCAGCAGCGGCAGGTCTAAGAGCAGGTGACGTAATTCAATCAATCAGTAATCAACCTGTAAGTAAAATTGAAGAAGTTCAAAAAATTGTAGAAAGCAGTAAAATAGGAAGTCCATTGCAAGTGCAAGTTCAGCGTAACGGTCAACTTACCCAAGTTGCCGTCAGTCCTGCTGCTTTCCCCGTACAACGGCAAGCTAGACAATAAATATAAATGTATACTTTGATCCCCCGCTCTCTTCGGGGGATCAAAAAATGTTTATTTTCATCTAATTTGTTTTAATCAATAAAATTCTATATTTCTTTCTTAGGGTACATATCTAACGTTTTAAGGAGTTTATAAAATGAGCGAGTTGTTATCGATTATTAAGCTAGGCAATCCATTATTACGTCATTCATCGTCTTTTGTTAACAATGTTAAAGATACTGACGTTCAAAAGCTAATTGATGATTTAATGAAAACTCTTACAGAAACAAACGGTGTTGGCATTGCGGCGCCTCAAGTCGCAGTTAACTATCGCTTGTTTATTGTAGCTTCTCGCCCGAACCCCCGGTATCCAAATGCTCCTTTTATGGAACCAATCGCTATGATTAATCCTAAAATAATTGAGCATTCTGCGGAAACAGTAAAGGGTTGGGAAGGGTGTTTGAGCGTTCCTGGTATTCGCGGACTCGTGCCGAGATATCAGTCGATTACTGTGGAATATACTGATGTAACTGGTGATTCAAAAAATGTAAATCTAGTAGATTTTGTAGCGCGTATTTTTCAACACGAGTATGACCATCTTGATGGCATCGTCTTTTTAGACCGCGTTGAAAGCACAAAAGAGTTAATATCTGAAGAAGAGTATCAGAAACTACAGAATTTAGATAAACGATGATTCAAAAATAATTGTTAAAAGTAGTGACAATTACAAACTTATTAAGTTAAACTTAATAAGTTGTTAACCTCATTAGATGCAGGGTTATCGGGTAATAGCGTAAAATGACACAAACCATTAGTAGTCGCGAATTGAGTTATCAGAGAGATGAACCTCCTGATGGAGTCTCAATTAAGGTGCAAAGCGATGAATTTTATCAAACCATACAAGAAGAGGCACAAGCAGTGCAGCAAGGTGTGGCAGGGTTGCAAGTGGTTCATGTAACAGCAGAACGAATTAGAATTCGTGCAACTGAGAGTAGTACAGAGTTGTTACATACGGTTGTAGAAGAATTGCGAAAGCTAAAAGGAATAAAGCAAGTCACCTGGAACGAGGAAACGCAGAATTTAGTCATTGCGTTTGACAAAGAGGTGCTAGGACAGTCGCAGCTATTAGAAATTTTAGAAAAATATGGTGTCCGCCGTTTGAGCGAGCCAGATAATAAGAGTGAAGTAGACCCCTTTGCAGCATGGAAGTCTGTTGAATTTTGGAAAGAGCAAGGAATAGATTTAATTCCTTTACTTACAGGTTTAGCCATTACATCCAGACTTGGAGTCACTGGTTTAGCATCGATTCCAATTTGTATGTTGACATCTGATGTAACGAGACGTACAATAAGTAGTTTCCGAGAAGCTTTAAAACCTGATTTAGAAAATAAAAGCAAAGGTAAATCAAGCAATCGTACATCTCAACCCTTGGTGTCAAAAGTGGACAAAACATCTACTATTGAGCGGAGTCCAAGCGATGTTGTATCCAAGGCAGATGGATTAAATATTCAATCTGCTAATGTAGATTACAGCATTGTACATTCGATTCCGGGAAGAATTCGATTCAATGTACCTCGAATAGGCAAAGATAAAGCTTATGCACGGCGCCTAGAGAAGATGTTGAATAATGAATCTTACGCAACCAATGTGCGACTAAAGACTGACGCAGCGTCAATTGCAATTTCATATCAACCAGCATCATTAGATGTGTCGCATTGGATTAATTTAATTCAATTGGCATCAGAAGGTAAAAATGCAGTTTCAACTCAAAAGGTTGAACCTAAAATTGAAAAAAAAATTGACAATAAAAATATAGTCCTATCGCGACCACGAACAGTGGAAGCAGAAGCTGTCATTCAGTCAATAAATCAGTCAAACATCGGTATCAGTCAGCTAACTACATCTGAAGCAACGAACGGAGCAACAAGCAACGGAGTAAGTTCATTAATTGCTGACCTAAAGCCACCTTTTATTAACGTTTTAATCGACGTAGTAGCTCATTATCCGATTAATTAGTTTCCCCCGTAAAATTCACCAACACAAGGACAAATCAGAAATGACAGGTTTGTACTTTTTCAAAGTTCGATTGCACGATATCTCAAGGCTTCTGCTTTGAGTAAAATCGAATAACATTTTTCTATAGATTTCTACAATCAAATAGAACAACTAAATACAATCAAATATTTAATTGAGTCCCAGGTAAGTAGAGTTGATAACTCATCTCAATACTGCTTCTAATTGTTGTCTTTTTGTATGTAGATTACCGAACTAAATTTATCCTCATGCAGGATAGGTTGTAGTTTGTGATGTTTTATTTGCTGTTTGTTATTAGCCATTGTTTATTAACAAGCGGCCAAACTGTTCACCCATTTTTTATGACATTAAAAGAGCAATGGTTCAAGCAAAGATATTACCCTCCGCCGTTCAGTCTTTGAAGGCGGCGCCTCCTGACCGTGTACAATCAGGCAAAGTAACTTTAGTCAAAAATACTAAAAGTTCGAGTCGCCTCAAAGTATATTACAGCGTCATCCATGAAACTCCAGGAAGACTGCGCTTACGAGTTCCACATTTAAAAGAAGATGCGGAGTACGCGCAAAGATTGCTGAGTTTGATAGAAGCAGATAAATATGTAACAAGTGTGAAGGTAAAACCAGCAGCAGCATCACTAACTGTAAATTACGAACCTAGTTTCGGAAACACAGCTTTAATGCGCGCGCACATTGGTCATATTTTGCAAGCTGCCACAGATGTTGCTGTTCTCAAGACAAAAAAAGCTTCTGTACCTGCTTCTGAAGAAAAAAACGGAATTCCAAGTTGGAAGTTTTCAGCAGTAGCAGCAACCTTAGCTGTCTTAGGTGGGCCTCTTGGTTTATCAATATCACCATTATTAACTGCCTCAACCATTGCTTTAGCGACATTACCAGTAGCCAAACGCGCATTTTCAGCAATTTACAACGAGCGTAAATTCAATATCGAATTTCTCGACTTCATGGCAATTGCCATAACTACCGTACAAGGTCAATTTCTAACTCCAGCGCTCATGCTTGGTTTAATTGAAATTGGAGAGAATATTCGCGACCGTACCGCGCGTTCATCTGCACAGCAAACTCTCGACTTACTCTCATCGTTAGGAAAATTTGCCTGGGTAGAGCGTGATGGTGAAAAAGTACAAGTTCCAATTGAAGAAGTAGAAAAGGGTGACACAGTTATTGTGTATCCTGGTGAACAAGTACCTGTAGATGGCACTATCTTACGTGGTCAAGCTTTATTCGACGAGCAAAAGCTTACAGGTGAATCAATGCCCGTAAGTAAGCGTGAAGGGCAAACTGTTTATGCATCAAGCTTAGTTCGCGAAGGTCAAATATATATAGTCGCAGAGCGTGTAGGTAATGATACTTGCGTAGGTAAGACTATTGAGCTTATGCAACAGGCGCCTGTTCATGATACTCGTATGGAGAATTACGCAGCAAAAATAGCAGAAAAAGCAGTAGTCCCAACTTTATTACTTAGCGCTTCTGTATTTGCGCTTTCCAGAAACCCAGCACGTGCAGCTAGTATTCTCACCCTTGATTTTGCAACAGGCATTCGTGTATGCGTTCCCACTACAGTTTTAGCAGCACTTACGTATGCAGCACGTCGAGGCATACTAATTCGGAGTGGACGCGCATTAGAACAGCTAGCAAGCATCGACACCATAGTATTCGATAAGACAGGTACTTTAACAAAAGGTGAAATTGGTGTCACTAATGTTAGAAGCTTTAATTCAGAAGCATCTGCAAATTATGTACTTGCTCTAGCTGCCACAGCCGAAATGCGTTTGACACACCCAGTTGCAGAAGCAGTAGTACGTCACGCAGAACAAGAACAAATAGATTTTCTCACCCGTGAAAAATGGGAATATCAACTTGGTTTAGGCGTAGAAGCTATCATTGACGGAAAATTAGTATACGTCGGTAGCGAACGTTTCTTGCGTCAAGAAAACGTGGATATGTCAGCACTTGATGCCTTAGAAGAACGTCCAGCATCTGCAATATTTGTTGCCACAAATGGAGAATTACAGGGTATAATAGAACATAGTGATGTAGTTCGTCCTGAAAGCAAAAAAGTAGTTCAATCGCTGTTAACAGTTGAAGGTATAGATGTTCACATGCTTACCGGAGACAATAAACGGACAGCAAGTGCTGTAGCAGCAGAATTAGGCATTTCTCCAAAAAATACCCATGCCGAAGCATTCCCAGAGCAGAAAGCTGATGTAGTTCAACAGTTACATGCCGAAGGAAAAACAGTCGCATTCGTTGGTGATGGGGTTAACGACTCAGCCGCATTAGCATTTGCGGATGTATCAGTGTCCTTTGCTAACGGTTCCGATATAGCGCGCGAGACAGCAGACTTAGTGTTAATGAACAATGACTTGCAAGGTTTACTCGAAGCCATTGAAGTCGCTCGTAAAGCCAAACAACTCATTCAACAAAACACAAGTATTATCGCCATACCTAATCTTGCCGCATTGGTAGTAGCAGCGATATTTGGACTTAACCCCCTCACAGCTACCGTTGTCAACAATGGTTCAACAGTAGTTGCAGGTGTTAATGCCTTACGTCCAATGCTCAAAAAAAGTGCTGAATAATCAGTACACAGAGAGATGAAATAGTTGTTTCAACGACTATAAACTAGACAGCTTTATCACAATTAATTAATCGATTGGAGGAAAATCGAAATGGCTAAAATTACAGATTTCGTTGAAGATGCAGGCACCCCTGGAATTATCGCTGGTATTGGTGCAGTATTACTGGCACCCGTAGTTATCCCAGTAGTTGCAAACGTTGGTAAACCATTCGCTAAAACCTTAATTAAAGGTGGCATAGTACTGTACGAAAAAAGCAAAGGTGCCTTTGCAGAACTTGGTGAAACCTGGGAAGACATGGTAGCTGAAGCAAGAGCAGAAATAGCTGATTCAAAACAGCTCCCCGCTTTTGAAGCAACTGGTCATCCAGAAACACACGACCACGACCACGGTTAGGTAAGAGGGGATAGAATTTAAATCCCCCCAACCCCCCTTAATAAGGGGGGCTAATATTTTTATTATTTCTTAATATTAAAGAATGTAACGTTTAAAAATTTAAAGTAAGTGGGGCGAAGCCACCATACATTTACTTAAAAAATAAAATAGGATTTTTATATTACGCCAGAAAAGTCATGATTGAGGGCAACACAGTGTCAAAAAACGGATTCGTCGCGAGCGCAAAACCACCGAAAATAAAACCATCAAAACCAGTCAAACTCGAACAACCCGCAGTCTTAGATATTACTGCCGAAAACATTAAAAATACTGCTCAAATCACAGCAAAATTAGTCAGCGACACACCAGGAAGACTACGCTTGCGAGTGGGCAACAAGCATCGCAAAATCGAAGAAATGCAGCGAATCTCCAGCGCTTTACAATCGCATCCCAACATTAAAGAAGTGCGTACAAATGTATCCCAAGGCAGTATCACCATTCAGCACGAAGGTGAAGATAGTTTAGAAAAGGTACACACCGCACTTCAAGACCTAGGAATAATTTTTGGTGATATAGGTAGAGGAAAATCTGAAGTAGCAGATGGAGTAGCAAGCACAGTCATTAATTTAAATAAACAAGTCAAAAAAACAACCGATGGAGTAGTTGACCTACGCTTTTTGTTTCCATTAGGACTAGGTTGTTTATCAATTCGCAAACTTATGCTTCAAGGTTTGCAGTTAGATATTATTCCTTGGTATGTACTCGCTTGGTATTCGTTTGATAGTTTTTTGAAGCTGCACGCTTCAAGTTTGGCTAAAGAAGAACAGTAAATTAGCTTTTGATTCTGAAGACGAGGAGGAGGCAATCGGTTGGCTTGAAACCGATGTTAAAGGCGAAGAGGGAAGAGTTTTAGATAGCGATGACCTCCCTCCTGAACTGCGGTCTAGTGAACCACAGTCGCCGAATGCCTAACAGTTAAAGTTTAAGCCTCAAGCCTTCTTGAGGCTTTCCTTGCATCCACTAGGTGTATAAATATATGTTAATTCATCCCGATTATTTTCGTGTCTTGTTGCGCCAAGATGGTAAGTGGATTTAAAAAAAATCACGAACTTTTTATAATCGTTGCCGCAATCTAGAGAATCTTAGGCAGAAAAGTATATGCGAAAGTTTACAAAATATGCTGTAGGTTAAGTCCAGAAATGCCCATACCACAATATTGGTCTATTTATTTCTGCCATCGTGTACTAGTTCGATATCCCAAGAGCCGTTTCTTCTTTAAATCCAAATGTGTCTATTTCTAGAATGTTTTTAAATTGATTTTTCATGTTTGAGTTTTAGGTAAAATATTTAAATGTAGAGACGCGATATCCAAGCGTCTCTACAACGTAACAGATACGCACGATTTATTACAAAATAATTTAGGAGTATTCCTATATATTAATATTCTAAACTGCTGTATTTATTCTGAAAGTTTATGTTGGGTTACGCTGTCGCTCCACCCAACCTACGGTTATTTGGGTAATTTACGTGGTAATCTGACATATGGAAGGGTGTTGGCGCCCCTAGTCAGGAGTCGCAGCATATGAAGAAGCTGATTAATAAGCCTGAAGACTTTGTACGTGAGAGTCTAGAGGGAATGGCAATTGCCCATGAGGATTTAATAAAAGTTAACTTTGACCCGACTTATGTGTACCGCGCAGATGCACCAGTACCGGGTAAGGTGGCTATTATTTCTGGTGGGGGTAGTGGTCATGAACCTATGCACGCTGGATATGTAGGTATGGGTATGCTTGATGCTGCTTGTCCTGGTGAGGTTTTTACGTCCCCTACTCCTGACCAAATGTTGGAAGCTGCTAAACATGTTGATGGCGGTGCCGGGATTTTATATATAGTTAAAAATTACAGTGGTGATGTAATGAACTTCGAGATGGCTACTGAGATAGCTCACTCTGAAGGTATGCACGTGCTTAATATTTTGATTGATGATGATGTGGCTGTTAAGGATAGTTTGTTTACTCAAGGGCGCCGAGGTGTTGGAACTACAGTACTAGCGGAAAAGATTTGTGGTGCGGCGGCGCAGCGAGGGTATGATTTACAGCAAGTTGCTGATTTGTGTCGTAGAGTTAGTTTGAATGGACGCAGTATGGGTATAGCTTTGTCTTCGTGTACTGTTCCTGTGCGGATGTCACCAACTTTTAATTTAGGCGCCTCGGAAATGGAGGTGGGTATTGGGATTCACGGCGAATCTGGCAGAAAGCGTATAGATATGTTGCCCGCGAATGAGATAACATCTATTTTGGCTTTGTCGATTCTCGATGATGGTGCTTATAAGCGTACTGTCCGCGAGTGGGATGTGGATAATGGTAAATGGGTTGATGTGGAGTTGATTAGCCCACCTTTTCAAAAAGGCGATAAATTTTTAGCTTTTATTAATAGTATGGGTGGAACCCCTGTTTCAGAACTTTATATTATCTATAGAAAGTTAGCTCAAATCTGTGCTGGTAGGGATTTACATATCATTCGCACCTTGATTGGTCCTTATATTACTTCTTTGGAGATGCAAGGTTGCTCAATAACTTTACTTAAATTAGATGATGAGATGATTAAGTTGTGGGATGCTCCTGTAAAAACTCCAAGTTTTTGTTGGGGGGTTTAATCAAAATAGATAATTATAAATAAAAGGTCGAATGAATACTGAACAAGTTTTACGGTGGTTGCAGCGATTTGCGACCAAAATTGAACAAAATAAAGAATATTTGACTGAATTAGATGCTGCTATTGGTGATGCTGACCACGGTATTAATATGGAGCGTGGCTTTAGAAAGCTACTCATTCAATTGCCGAATTACTCATCTAAAGATATTGGCAGTATTTTAAAAGCGGTGAGTATGACTTTAATTTCTAGTATCGGAGGCGCCAGTGGCCCATTGTATGGTACCTTTTTTCTGCGCGCTTCGGCTGCTGTCGCTGATAAGGATGAACTTGATGAGCGTGATATGTTAGACCTGCTCAAAGCTGGTTTAGATGGAGTTATGGAACGTGGTAAAACTCAGCTAGGTGATAAAACTATGCTTGATGTACTTTACCCAGCAGTAACAGTGTATGAAAAAGCTGTAGGTGAAGGAAAACTTATGCGTGTGGCAATGCAGCAAGCTTTAGATAGGGCAGAACAAGCGCTTCAAGAGACTTCGATGTTACAAGCTAAAAAGGGTCGTGCTAGTTATTTGGGTGAACGTAGTGTTGGACATCAGGACCCTGGCGCCGCTTCATGTTACTTAATGTTGAAGTGTCTTTGCGATAGTTTGTAAGAATGGTAATAGAGTTGTAAGGACGGAGAGTCCTTATCTTATCCAAGCACTAAAGTGCTTAATACGATAAACGCACGGGAGTAAACGGCAAACAGTGGTTGGAATTGTCATTGTTTCTCACAGCAAGCAACTCGCTCTTGGTGTGCGGGAACTAGCAGCACAGATGGTTCAAGGTCAAGTTCCCCTGGCAGTTGCTGGTGGAGTAGACGATGCTGAAAACCCGCTTGGTACTGATGTCATGCAAGTGCATCAAGCTATTGAGACCGTTTACAGCGATGCTGGTGTTATTGTTCTAATGGATATGGGTAGCGCTCTGATGAGTGCGGAAATGGCGCTAGAGTTTTTATTACCAGAGCAACGCAATAACATTCGTCTTTGTGAAGCTCCACTTGTTGAAGGCACCGTTGCTGCTGTTGTTTGTGCTGCTGCTGGTGGTAGCATTGAACAAGTTCTAGCTGAAGCACGCGGCGCCTTAGCTGCTAAAGCTTCACAGTTGGGTATTAACGTACCGACAACACAGCAACTAGAGCATATCGAAGAACCCTCAGAAATATATTTCAAAGAAGAATATACAAAAGAGATACATATAGCCGTCAGTAACCGTATGGGGCTACATGCTCGTCCTGCGGCACAATTTGTTGCTGCTTCTTCACGTTTTGAAGCCCAAATTAAAGTTAAAAATTTAACCAAGAATACTGGTTACGTGCGTGCAGATAGTATTAACCAAGTGGCAATGTTAGGGGTGCGTCATGGGCATGAGTTAGCAATTTCTGCTACAGGCGCCGATGCTGATGCGGCAATAGCTGCTTTACAAGCTTTGGTAGAAAATAATTTTGGTGAAGGTGATGCTCCGCTTCATGAGTCACAAATTCACGCGACTCCTGATGAAACATTTATATCAACAGCGGCGCCAACGCTTCGAGGTATTCCCGCATCTCCTGGTGTTGCTATTGCTCGTAGTCTTCGCTATGCAATAGCGCATGTTGTTCGTCATCAACTTCCAAGCGTTCAATCACAGCAATACTATATAGATAACCCAGATAGAGAATGGGAATTTTTACAAAAAGCTCTTAGTGATGCAGCAACTGAAATAGAAGCACTACTATCCCAGACATCAACCCAAATAGGTGATACAGAAGCGGCAATATTCGACGCGCACTTATTATTTTTGAACGACCCAGTTATTTTAGAAGCACTACAACACTATATATATGTTCGACATATAAATGCGGCTTCAGCATGGCAAGCTGTAGTTGAAGAACTTACCAATCAATATCGTACTCATTACGACTCTTACTTACGCTCACGCGCTGCTGATGTTATTGATGTGGGACAACGAGTATTAAGATTACTATTGGGTACCGCAGCAGCACATCTCAACTTAACCGAACCATCTATTTTAATTGCCACAGACCTGACACCTTCAGATACCGCTCAGTTAGATACGAGCAAAGTTTTAGGTATTTGTACGACAGCAGGTAGTGCTACATCACACACAGCTATTATTGCCCGCAGTTTAGGAATTCCAGCAGTTGTCGGCGTTCCCGAAGGTATATTGAGAGTAGCAGATGGTACAATAGTTGCGCTCAACGGTGGTACAGGAAACGTATGGATAGAACCAAGCGTAGATATTATTACTGCTATAGAAGCGCAACGCTCCGCATGGCAAAGCTCCGAGCAGAGAGCATTTCGCAACGCTCATAAAAATGCCATAACTACTGACGGGCGCCGGATGGTTGTGTATGCCAATATTGGAGGAGTCGCAGACGCTAAAGTCGCAATAAGTATGGGAGCAGAAGGTGTTGGGTTACTGCGTACAGAATTTTTATATCTCGACCGCAAAACACCACCTAGTGAAGAAGAACAGCTAAAAGTTTATCAAGGTATCACACAAGTACTCGAATCACGTCCTTTAATAATCCGTACCTTCGATATTGGAGGTGATAAACCAGTACCATATTTAAACTTACCATCAGAAAACAACCCATTTTTAGGATGGCGGGGAATAAGATTTTGTTTAGATAGAACAGAATTATTCAAAACCCAATTACGGGCAATATTGCGCGCGAGTGCTGAAGGTAATATAAAAGTGATGTTTCCAATGATAGCCACCATTGGAGAACTGAAAGCTGCAAAAGCTATTCTACTTGAAGTGCAACAAGAACTACAACAAAAAGAAATTCCCTTCAACGATAAAATCAAAGTCGGAATAATGATAGAAGTACCATCAGCAGTAGCAATAGCTGACCAACTGGCGCCAATTGTTGATTTTTTCAGCATTGGTACTAATGACCTAAGTCAATACGTCATGGCGTGCGACCGTACCAACCCGCAAGTTGCTAGTTTAGCTGATGCATTACACCCAGCAGTACTAAAAATGGTACAGCAAGCAGTAAAAGCAGCGCACAAAGCTGGAATAGCTGTTAGCTTATGTGGTGAACTTGGCTCAGACCCATTAGCCACACCTATATTAATAGGATTAGGGCTAGATGATGTCAGCTTAAATCCTCAAGCTATTCCTCGCTGTAAAAAAGCAATCACCCAATTAAGCTTTATCGAAGCAGAAACCATTGCCTCCGAAGCACTCAAACAAGAATCAGCAGCAAAAGTCCGCGAACTACTCAGAACATTCAAATATTCTTAAAAGAGTGAAAAGTGCTGAGTCTGGCGAGGAACATCGCGTCTCTACTCAGCACGAGCGCACTTTCTACTCAGCACTATTACTAGGAACTACAATCCAACCCGCTTTTAATAACTTTTGGAAAGTTGCCAAACCTTTTGAACTTCCTGGTAAAGCATGGTCAGGCACCGCAAATTGTGGAAATGTTGTATACGGGCGCCATCCTTGACTTGTTTCAGTTTGCAAATGCAATATTTTTTCACTCTCTTCGCCATCTCTTGATAACCAGCACATACGTCCTTGCATGGCAAACTCCTTGATATGAATTTAACGCAGAATGTTGATTTAATTTAAATGATATTTAAACACCACTGGTGAACTGAAGAATTAGCTGACTAACCAACCAATTATATTGATATAATATTATCTATGTTTTACATATATGTGTGTAGTTACAATTACGATTTTCAGTTTTAAAATGAAGAAATTGTAATAAAAATAAACCCGCATACATTTGGTGTAAGCCGGGTTTATATAAAGTTAAAAAACCTATTATTTAAGTTGGTTTAAAGTATTAGTAGCTTGTTGAGCAAGTTGCTGTGAACCTTGCTGTTGGAATAAATCTGCTGCGCGCTGTAAATCGGCAATGGCGCCTTGTTTATCTCCTAAAGCTGCGCGTGCATTTCCTCTGTTATTATATGCAGCAGCAAAATTTGGATTTATACGAATAGCTTCATCATAATCAGCAACGGCACCGTTTGTATCACCTTGCGCTGCACGAGCATTTCCCCGATTATTATAAGCTACCGAGTATTGAGGGTTGAGTTCCAAAGCTTTATTATAATCAACGAGAGCGTTGCTTCTATCTCCTAATGCTGCACGTGCGTTACCTCGGTTATTATATGCGTCGGCATAATTAGGATTAATCCGAGTCGCTTCGTTGTAATCTAAAATTGCAGCGTTATTATCACCAAGTCCTGCACGAACATTACCTCGATAGTTATAAGCTTGAGCATCGTTTAGATTAATTTGTAGCGCTTGATTATAATCTGCTATGGCGCCTTGTTTATCACCCGAATCAAACTTAGCTAAACCACGACTATTATAAGCAGCGCCGTATTTAGGATTGAGTTTAATTGCTTGATTGTAAGCTGCTATGGCGCCGCGTAAATCACCTTTGCTTTGTCGTTGCAATCCAATTGCAAAGAAGTCAGCAGGTTTCGTTGGCTTGGCTGGTGCATTTTTCGGTGAAGTAACCCCAATTTCTGTTACTAACACATCATTATTATTTTGTTGGCTACAAGAAGCTATTGTAGTAAAGACTAATACTGTCAGGATAACTACAATACCTGTTTTGCTTGCCCTTGATGACTTTCGCTTAAACAACCACAAGTTCATATGTCGGTATAAAGAATAAGTAGATTATCCCGAATAGTTACAAAGAGTATAAATACTTAATATCCTTGGTATTAATGTTAGTTGACTTTAGAGGCATTATCGAATTTTAGTTCTATTTACATTTGATTTAAATAAATATACTATAAATATTTAAATAAATTTTATTGAATTTATGAGTGTTTAATTTTACATTGAAAACATATGATTAAAAATCATCTTCATTTTTTTTAGGACTCAATCGTAAACTGGCGATTGTTTCGATATCAACATTTAATTGTTCAAGATTTTCACCTAAATTTTTTTGTATCTCTTTCGTAAGAGTTATAGGAAAGTCTATCTCTATACCTTGTTCAACTAACTTGACTAGTTCTCCAAGTGGTACTTTGACTGTTGTACGTTTGTAACTACTTAATTTAAAGTCTGAGGTTTCAGTTATATTTTGCGATTGCATTGCCTTTTTGAGACGCTCTTGCAAATGCTCGTACTCTGAATTTAAAATTTTATACTGGTCTTCTATTTGTTTGTATCTTGTTGTTAAAGACACAATATCATCTGTTTGAGGTTCTGGATTTATTTCTTCATTTAACTCTAATAATGCTTGGTGAATCTGAGCTAAATAAATACAATCAAGAATAGCATACTCTATTTGATCATCGCTTAAAGGGCGCCTTCCCCAGTCACTAGTTTGCAGTTCTTTATCAATGTCGTCAAAATTACAAAGCTCACGAGCTAAAGTTTGTAATTTATAATCGCGTAACGGCAATATATGATAAGGGATTTTCTTTGCCATCTCTAGTGTGCAGGTAACATTCTTTGCCTTTTTGCTACTACCAAGATACTTTAAGTCATAGCTAGCATTATGAAATACCTTTTCGATATTCTCGTTTATCATAATGCTACTGATAAAATCTTTTACTGCATCAGGTTGTTCGAGTACATCCAAAATAAATATTCTCTCACCACTCATATCATTAGGGTCATCAAGAACCTGAATTAATGATAACTTAGGACTTTTTGTTCTAAAATCTGCAACTTCAGTATCTAACCACAGAATTTCGGCTTTCGCGCATTCTGTAATAAATTTACGGATTTCTAATAGAGAATTTAAGTATGGCATTTGAATTATGTCCCAAGCGGGATAAATTTATTGAAAAACCTAGAGTAATTGTAGACAAAGATTAAATTTTAATTAACATCCTGCAAATATCGACTTAAATCATGCGTTACTTTGTATTAGCCACTGACTATGATGGCACGTTAGCCACTGATGGTCACGTTCATGATGCTACTAAGGATACTCTTAAGCGTCTACGTACTTCTGGTAGAAAATCAATTTTGGTAACGGGTAGAGAACTCGATGACTTGCAGCGCACATTTCCAGAACTCGATTTGTTTGATTATGTTGTAGCAGAAAACGGCGCCGTGCTGTACTCTCCTGCAATAAAACAAGAAAAGTTACTAGTGGTCTGTGTCATTAATTTTGGGGAGTACAAAAAACGAACCGCAAAGTACGCGAAGGGCGCAAAGGAAGAAATAAGAGAAGAGAATACGCCAAAACTTTTGACACAGACTACTAGGTATATTGCCACCTGACGAATTTATTCAAGCACTGCAAGCAAAAATGTTGGCCCCTGGTGATCAGACACCTGAACTCACACCTCAAAAGCTAGAGAAAGATGAAGCGCTTATTTGGTTCCGTGGTAATGAACCACAACGTTTTTAACTAAGAGTAACATCCGTCATGATTCAAGTGACAGTCAAATTTCTGTCACATAACATCTGTACTTTAGTAACAAAGTTCTTTTAAATATTTTATTACTAGCTCCAGCTACAGGAGCATTCCATTTCTCAATAATCTAAAATTATGTCCAGGTGCTGCATAGAACCCTGTATATCGCTTGTTTGCTTGACCGAGTTATCCAATCAAACAGGCGCCGTAGTTGAGTTATCTTATCCAACTCAACTTATAGATAATATAATAGTACATAAGTTTTTAAAATATAACACGGTGGCGCCGTTACCCAAAGTGAGATTTTATGACACCACAACAAGTTGCTTCTACACCTCAAAAGTTAGTCAGTGATAGTCAAGACTTGGTAAAAGATTCAGGCGCCGAAGTGTGGCAACCTTCGATGCCACCAACAGATTTAATATTTGATGATGGAGAACCCTTGGAAAGCAGTCGTCACCGTGTCGCCATAAATACGTTAATTAATTCTATTAGGCATCACTTTGCACAAAGAAACGACTATTTTGTTGGTGGCAATATGTTTGTTTACTATAGTAGCCAACAAGTCAAGAACAAAGATTTTAAAGGTCCCGACTTTTTTGTAGTGCAAGATGTCCCACCAGACCCAGCACGTTTAGGTTGGGTAGTGTGGGAAGAAAACGGACGTTATCCAGATGTAATTATCGAGTTACTTTCTGACACAACAGAAGTTGCAGACCTTGGAACCAAAAAAGACCTGTACGAAAAAGTATTTAAAACCAAAGATTATTTTGTTTTCCATCCCTATAAAGCCAACTCATTACAAGGATGGCGCCTGGATAATTACAAAGGTTATCAGCCAATCGAAGAAAATCCAGAAGGGTGGGTATGGTGCGAGACATTAAAGCTTTGGTTAGGAACTTGGCAAGGAGTAATTGAAGATGATGATGCAGTTTGGCTAAGGTTTTACGACGAGGCTGGAAATCTGGTGTTGCTACCACAGGAAGCGGAAAAACAATATGCTGAAGCCGAACGGCAACGTGCGGATACTGAACAACAGCGCGCGGATACTGAACGGCAACGTGCAGATGCTGAACGGCAACGTGCAGATGCTGAACGGCAAACAAAGTTAAACGCAGCACTTCAGTTGTTACAAATGGGGATGAGTGTAGAGCAAGTTGCTCAGATTCTATCACTGACTGTAGAAGAGGTACAGCAGATGAGTAGCAGCTAGTTAATATTACAAACATTTTGGAGAGACGTAACATGTTACGTCTCTTCATTTTTTGTCTATGGTAAAAAATATGACTGCACAGCCTTTCCGGCCTGTGCTACGGTGTTTTATAGTTGTGGGGGCATTACAACTTTTTTGGCTAGACCTAAACTTTTTAAGGCTTTAATACTCCACCAGGTAACGTCTATTTCCCACCAACGAAACCCTGCTTTTGCGACGTTTGGATAAGCGTGGTGGTTGTTGTGCCATCCTTCTCCGTAAGTTAATACTGATACCCACCATAAGTTACGTGCGTTATCGTCGGCATCGTCAAAAGTGCGATAACCCCAGGTGTGTGTTGCTGAGTTTACAAACCAAGTTGAGTGCCATAATACAACGGCTCTTACAAATACTCCGTAAATTACGAAAGACCAACCACCGATTAAATATAGTGCTAATGTTAGAGGTATTTGTAATAACAAGAAATTACGGTCAAGCCATTGATAAAAAGGTTGACGTGCTAAGTCCGGCGCCGCTTTAGTATAAATTTCACGGCTGAAAAATTCTGGACGTGGGTAGAATAGCCACATCATGTGACTCCACCAAAATCCTTTTTTCGCAGAATATGGGTCTTTATCAACGTCTTCTGTATGAGCATGGTGTAAACGGTGACCGCTTACCCAGAACATTGGCCCACCTTGTAGTGCTAAGGCGCCGATAGTCGCGATTATATATTCTAACCACTTAGGTACTTGAAAGCTTCGATGTGTTAATAGTCGGTGGTATCCCAAACAAATACCAATACTGCCAAACAACCAGTGTAGAAATATTGCTGTGAATAGTGCTGGCCAAGAGAAGAACCAGGGCGCCAGTAATGCTAGTCCGTGAATTGAGGCAAAGAATAATACGTATGTAATACTTGGCTTGGCAGACTTTCCATCCTGTAGGACGGTAGGAGATGATGTTGTCATAAAATTCTTTTAGTAGGTTATGTAGCAAATTACTCTCGAATTTCTGCGTTTTGGGCTACAGTGGAGATGTGCAAGTGCTACTTACATTTTCATATTAACAATGCTTTGAAATTTATGCAAGTACTACTTGCATAAATTTGAGAAGATTTTTGGAGGGAAGCACTGAAGTGCTTACAAGGAGCTTGTTACGAGCGAATTTATCTACAATATGAGAATTTATGATGTCCCAAATTAGTTCTACCCGTCATCGGATTGTGCAAGCAGCACTTGAATTATTTGTTGCTCAGGGAGTTACGAATACTACGACTCGGCAAATTGCTGAGTTAGCGGAAGTCAATGAGGTAACGCTATTTCGGCAGTTTGGGAATAAACACGGGCTAGTTTTGGCGTTAATTGAGGAATCAGGCGCCTTTGAAAGTTTGGGAGAATTGCTCGTACTGCCTACAAGTCCTTCTGAGGATACTTACCAAGTTTTAAGGGAATATGTTAACAAAGTGTTACTTGCATTAGAACGAGTCCCAGAGTTGATACGTTCATTGGTGGGGGAAGCAAGTCAATACCCAATTGAAAATCGTCGCGCGTTAGGACACGGTTTAGCGCACGTTAATCAAACTATGGGACAGTATTTAGCTAGTGTAATCGAGCAAGAAAATTTAAGTACAAGTTTATCACCAGAAACTATTGCTTGTTTACTCAATGTAGTTATTTTGGGATATGCCGTTACAAAATTCACTATTACAACTGAGCAAAGTGAACTTTGGGAGCGAGACACATTTATAGATAATGCGGTAAATCTATTTTTAAACGGTGCCATGTCCAAATCAACTGCTTCTGCAAATAGTGTTTCCATGAGTATTGTCAAGACTAACTCAACAGCAAGGGAAGTTGCGGACTTACCAGCAAACTTAGTCCACCAAATTTTGCAGCAAGCCAAAAAAACAGGATTACAAGATTATGCTTTAGCATATGTACTATTCGCAGCAGGTTTATCTGTTGATGAAATAATTAGCTTGCAACGTACACACGAAATTTATGATACCCAAGCTCATATACTTCAAATCATTACTCACGAATCTACCCGTCAAGTACCTGTTAATCAATGGATAATGGGTAAACGCTACGGTTCGTATAATAATAATCCTTTAACTAAATGGCTCAAAAGTCGTAAAGATAATGAAACTGCAATGTTTTTAAATGAAGCTGGGGCGCCAGCATCAAAATTAGATATACAACAACGCTGGGAAAAATGGACTAGCATGATTTTAACGCCTGAAGGGGCGCCGTTAATTAATCAAGCACAGCAAACTTGGCGCATTGAAATGTTAATGCGGGGTATGAGTTTAGAAAATTTGAGTATTTTAACGGGTTGTACTATTACACAACTACAACCACTCGCACGCAGGGCAAAAGAAAAAGCTGCCATCGAACAAGCTACCCGTCTCGACCAAAAATAGGCAACGGATGCTCCGATAAATTATCCGTTACATCCGCTATATCCGTTGCAAGGAAAGCACTGTTGAAATTACTTGTTGTGCGACTGTATCAATTTCTTCTGCGGTATTAAATCTGCCGATGCCAAAGCGAATTGATGCATAAGCTAACTTTTCTGAGTGTCCTAATGCTGTGAGAACATGAGAAGGCGTCGTTGTTGTTGATGAACATGCTGAACCTGAAGATACTGCCATTATAGATTGCAGTCCTAAAAGTAATGCTGCGCCATCTACTCCTTCAATACTTATATTGAGGTTTCCTGGTAGTCGTTGGGTAGGATGTCCGTTTATATGAATACCTTCTATTTTTGATAATGGTTCCCATAGTTGGTTGCGTAATTGGGTGAGGC
Organism: Calothrix sp. PCC 7103; assembly: GCF_000331305.1. Taxonomy (GTDB): domain Bacteria; phylum Cyanobacteriota; class Cyanobacteriia; order Cyanobacteriales; family Nostocaceae; genus Dulcicalothrix. Next base: position 7,573,961 of record NZ_KB217478.1, read on the forward strand.
GCCTATTTTCTTGTTCTTGTTCTGAATTAGCTATTTCTACGGCTTTCCCAAATCCTACTATTTGTGGTGTATATAAAGTACCACTACGCATTCCTCGTTCGTGTCCACCACCGTGTTGTTGTGCTGCTAGTTTAACGCGAGGGTTGCGGCGCCGGACATATAAGGCGCCGATTCCTTTGGGACCGTAGACTTTGTGTGCTGTTAATGACATTAAGTCAATTTGCGAAGTTTGGACATCAAGGGGTATTTTACCAATTGCTTGAGCAGCATCGGTATGGAAGATAATATTGCGTTCGTGACAGATTTTACCTATTTCTGCTAATGGTTGAATTACTCCTATTTCATTATTTGCTGCCATTACTGAAACTAATATTGTGTCAGGTTGTATGGCTTTTTCTAGTTCTTCTAAGTTAATTAGTCCGTCTTTTTTAACTGGTAATATGGTAATTTCAAATCCTAATGTTTCTAAATATTTACACGGGTCTAGTACTGCGTTATGTTCTGTGACGACGGTAATAATATGTTGTCCTTTTTGGAAGTAGGCTTCGGCTACTCCTTTTATTGCTAAATTGTTTGCTTCGGTGGCGCCGCTTGTAAAAATTATTTCTTCTGGTGATGCGTTTATTGTTTTGGCTAAGATGTCACGTGTTTGTTTTACTGCTGCTTCTGCTTCCCATCCATATTGATGGTTGATGCTGGATGGGTTGCCGAAGTGTTCGGTGAAGTAGGGTATCATGGCGTCTACTACACGTTTGTCTACTGGTGTTGTGGCGTGGTTGTCTAGGTAGATAGGACGATGCATTTTAGGTTTTTATAATGCGATTATGGTATTTCTATATTACCGCTTCGATTGATACATTTTTTTATTTACCACAGAGACACAGAGAGCGCAGAGGAAGAGAGAAGAGAGAGTTATCTATAGTTACTTTTTGGTAACTACTTTACTTTGATTGGTGTTTGATTTTATTATCTGTTTCGGCTATCTCAAGAAAATGTTACGAGGATTGTATGGGAACCGTCGCAATTATTTATTTTTCAGGTAGTGGTCATACACATTTAATGGCTGAAGCTGTTGCTGAAGGCGCCAGTCAAGTAAGTGGTACAAGTGTTGAGTTGTTAAGAATTACTGGTGAACAAATTCAAGAAGGTCGCTGGAAAGATGATGCGATGATAGCGAAGTTAAATGGCGCCGATGCTATTATTTTTGGCTCACCAACTTATATGGGAGGTGTAGCAGCACAATTTAAAGCTTTTGTTGATGCGGCAAGTTCTATTTGGTTTCAACAAGGTTGGAGAGATAAACTTGCTGCTGGTTTTACACATTCGAGTTCGCCAAGTGGTGATAAACAAAGCACTTTATTATATATGGCAGTTAATGCTGCACAACACAGTATGACATGGATTAATCCCGGTGAATTATCTAGTTTTCTCTTAGGTAAAGATGATGGTATTAATCGCTTAGGTTCTTATATGGGAGTAATGGGACAAAGCGCATTAGATATGAGTGGTAAACCAGCGGAACTCGACCCAGGTGATAGATTAACAGCACACAAACTTGGAACGCGCGTTGCCAACATGGTACAACGATTTAAACAATAATTGTAGAGTGGGCACTGCCCACCTTACTGGAGATTACGCAATCAAAAAAGATTTGTCTAGCTACATCAATTTGATTGAATTGATATTTTTGAATATTTTTTAGTTTCATTGCTACCCCACCACAGGAGAATAAAAACTCCTGTTATTAAGCCAAAACTAACTAGACCTAGAATACCACCAAATATACTATAGGCATTACCCAAAAAATACTGTACACCTTTATAAACACCAATTCCAACTGCACCGCTAACGCTACTCACTAATACCCACCAATACGCGCGTCTCACATATTGTAGTAACACTAACCACTGAAATATTCCAACTGCAAAACTTGGTATAATTATCATTTCACCTTTGGCGCCATATCCAGTCAGCACACTCAATATTCCTTCAATTGTAAATCCTAGTATTGTTGCTAGCATCCACAATTTATATTTGTAGTCATGCTGATGCAATACTAAACTTTGTGCTGCTCCTACTAATATTCCAGTTATTAAACCAAATATGGCGCCACCAGATATATACCCAATAGTTACATTTTTAGTAATGGCACCAACCATAAATTCTGTTACAAAGCCAATAATAAAACCAATTAAACCACCAATCATTACACCCGTAATAGTTGCCAATACCCAAGATAGTAAAAAATTAATTTCAAACTTTCCCCATTTTATCGACAAAGATGGTTTAACAGAGTTAGGTAATTCAATAAATGGCGCCTGCTGCGATGTTAATATTTTTAATATTGAATCCGTATCTGGACGTTGCATAGGTACTTCGTCCATCATCGTATCGAGTAAATCTAATAATTTTGGTGATATTTGTGATGCATAATGGCGCCAAGTTTTTTCATTTGGACTGGGTTCATTTAAAGTCGGTTCGTAAATATCAAGGTGTTTACTAGGGTCTTTGCCTGTAACAAGGAAAGCAAAAACACGCGCAACGGCAAAAATATCAGATTGTGGAACAACGTTACCGTGAATCTGTTCAGGTGGTGTGTAAGCAATATTCGGTTTATAAGTTACATTCTCAGATTGTTGTATATGAGGTTGAGCAAAACCAATTAATGCCAAATTTTCATCATCGGGTTTAACTATAAAGTTTGATGGATTGATACGCAAATGCAGTAAATTATGATTATGAAGTTGCTGAATAATATTTACAGCTTGTTGTAACCACTTAACTGCTAGCTGTTCATTTATATGGCTATTATTTGACTGCGCTAAATATTCATATAGATTCAAACCCTCGATTTTCTGCATTATCAAACAGTGTAACTGAACAGCTTTATCGCGCGGGAAGTAAACAAAATAATCGTTTGCCTCAACCTTTGGAATACCAGCATAATCTATAGCTTTAAGTGCTGTTGCTGTTTTCTCAAACGACTCTACAACTTGAGGTTTGTCAACAGTCAACACCTGCAACACTTTACATATATCACTACCAACCTCACGAACTTCATATGTATCACCAGAAGTACAGCTATCAAGTTGCCTCAACACCCGGTAACGTCCAGTAAGTAACAATTCCGAACCGCAGTTCGCACAAAAGCGATTAGAATCAGAATTTTGCGGTTTATCACAATTCGGGTTAATACACAAATTCATAATAGTGTTGAGTGCTGAGTGCTAAGTACTGAGTGCTGATTAAGTTTAGAGTAATATTTCTACTACAGTACCTCGCTGCACAACTTCGTATAATTCATCAACATCTTTATTCTTTAACGAAGGACATCCCAAAGTCCAGTTTTGCCGTTTATCTATAATTCCGTCACTACCTTGAGGAACCCCGTGAATTCCAACTTCTCCACCAACAGGCAAAAACCAATCAAACTCTCCTTCTGATTTTGCAAGTAGGTGTTTTTTCCAAGATTCCCTGTTTGGGTAGTCCAACCACATAAACTTTGACCATTGCGGATGCGGGTACAAGTCTTGAATTTTAAGTAATCCTTCGGGAGTGCGATTATCTCCTGCGTGTAATTTATCTCCAACAGGGTTGGCACCAAACACCACAGGATAAGATTTAATAGGTACTTGGTTATAGTAAAGCGTTAAACGGTACTTTGATTTTTCAATCAAAATTGAAGTTTTGCTTTTATTTATGGTTTCGTTAATTAGCTCCTTCAAAGGTTTATCTACATTAAGTAATTCATAACCTCTTAAAGGTGTATGAACAAACGACTGCGAAACACAACCGTTTATACATAACATTCCTGGAATCTCAGTAATTGGAATGACGTAACCAAACCTCGACAACAGTAAATATAATAATGGAACCGGAGAAAAAACTAGGAGAACACGGAGTATAAAACTTTTCGCAAAGTAATTTTTCACATTTTGAACAATATTGGTAAAAAATATTACTAAAATAGCCGAACACTACTTATAGTTTACTCTAAATAGGACTTACACACCAGCTTACTAACTAATGACTAACGACATGCGACGCGACTTTACCAACCGCGAAGAGTTGGCGGCATATTTAAAAGAGCAATTTTCTGAAGCAGCAGAACGCGACGACCATATTAGTCAAATTATTGGCGGGCGCCAAGCAGCAGAAGCAGCATTTCAAAAAGTTGACCCCGTGAAATACGCGAAAACACGTAACTTTTTAACAGGCGCCGTAACTCGTTTGTCCCCTTACATTCGCTACGGTGTATTAGGGTTACGCGAAGCCAGAGACTTTGCTTTTAGTAAAATTAGCAACCAAGAGGAAGCAGCTAAATTTGTTAACGAATTAGGCTGGCGTGATTACTGGCAAAGACTTTACAAGAAACTAGGTGACGGTATCTGGAAAGACCAAGAAGAATATAAAACCGGATATAGCGCTTCGGAATACGCCACAGAACTACCTCAAGACATCCGCGAAGGAACAACAGGACTAGTTTGTATAGATAGTTTTAGCCGTGACCTTCGAGAAATTGGCTACTTACATAACCATATGCGAATGTGGATGGCAGCGTATATTGTTCACTGGCGCCGAGTACGTTGGCAAGAAGGCACAAAATGGTTTCTCGAACATCTATTAGATGGCGACCCAGCAAGTAACAACATGTCATGGCAATGGGTAGCTAGCACCTTCAGCCACAAACCCTACTTCTTCAACCGCGAAAACCTAGAACGCTACACCGAAGGAGTTTACTGTAAAAAATGCCCGCTTTACGGAAAATGCGACTTTGAAGGCAGCTACGAAAAACTAGAAGCCAAACTATTTCCCAAAGGTGAATTTGTCCAAAAAGACAACAGCCAAAGCTGGCAAAAAGGCAAACGTCGAAATTAAACTAAATTATTGTAGGTTGGGTGCAGCGCCAGCGTAACCCAACATCATATCCAAAATTGACAATTAAATTGACAAATGACCTATATTTATAGTTGCCCTAAAGCTTGACTTAGAATTGCCCAGGTTTCTTTTTGCTCTTGTTCATCTCCTTTTGAAGCCCATGTTTCTAAAAGTTGTGAAAGCGCTTGCTGTCGTGCTGCTTTGACTACTGGGTCTAGATTTGTTAATTGACTTATCATTTCTGAAGTGGTATTTGCTGGTGGTGTTTTATTTATTACACTTTCACGAAATAAACGAATAATTTGCAGTAAGTTTGACCAGTGTTCTTGAGGTATTTTTTCTATTTCTAAAACTATTGATGCAAGAGAGTTTGAGACGGTTCAGTCCAGTTACTTTGTAATAATTCTTTCTCTTTTACTTGTTCAGGCATATTTATTAAATGTACTTTATTTTATACTACTTTAACAGGTTTTGTTTAAGAGCGACACATCCGGCAGTGCTTAACAGCATTTAACACGCTCAAAGCTTGGCGCCGTTGAAGTTTATTTTCACGAAGCTTAAAATTCAATAATACCCTGGTAGCAAATACTCAACTCACCTCATGGCAAAACCAATAATCTGGGTAAATGGAGACTGTCTCAATCCTAAAAACCCTGCACTTCAAGAATACCCAGGCGCCCCTGCTATCTGGGTATGGGATGATGCTTTGCTTAATGAATGGCAAATTTCTCTCAAACGTATTACGTTTATTTACGAATGCTTGCTCGAACTACCCGTTACTATTCGACGCGGTGACGTGGCAAAAGAAGTTTTAGCGTTTGCTAAAGAAAACAACGCGACTCAAGTAGTCACCACAGACAGTCCCAGTCCTCGGTTTAACAAGATTTGTGATGAAATTGAAAAAAGCCTTGAACTAGAAGTGTTTGAAGTAGACCCTTTCTTTGATTACGACGGTTATATCGACCTTAAGCGCTTCTCGCGTTACTGGAAAGTTGCCGAAAAATACGTGTTTGACTAATTAGCAAATAGCAAATTTATGGATAGACAAAACTAATGCTATTAGTTTAAACTAATAGTTTTAGTTTTTTATTGCCGAATGAACAACCTTGACATTGGGTGAGAAAATTATATTTTGATTTTGCCTAACTCCTACTTAGGAGGGGATTATACTGATATAAATAATAAAAATAATTCTTTGATACGTAAATATACTAGTTTTTAAAATCCAGGATTTATACATATTTTTTCCTGATGTTAAAAAAAAATTATGTAACGGTTAAATAGATGCGGCGCCGTTCTAATTTAAAAGTATATAGTAATTGCCAGGGTAAGAAAATGAACACAGTAAATTTATTAGACGATGTTTCGTTAATTAAAGAGTATATTCAAGGTAAAAACAAGCTTGGTTTCAATAATAACCTGCGTGTGGAGCCTGTAGGTGAGACAATTCAGCTACTCACTAAAAAAGGTGTAATGCTTGCATCTGTTAATATTGCAAGTCAATTCAAAGTTGTATTGGTACGCCAAAATTCTAATTATTGGAAACTAATTAATAAGATTCTCTTGGAAAACAGTTTGATGCCAACAGGGAAATTGGTAAATGAACTAATGCGCTACGAATATCATCCAATTCCTAGAGGTTATCAAATTAATTACGCTGAAGCTAATCAGTTGTGCCAGTACTGGCAGCGTAATATTAATCAAAATACTGACGGTACAAGAAGGTTAAATTTACTTGTTTTCAACCCTGAAGGTTGGCAACCTATTAAAGATGTTGGACTGAGTAATGAAACTGTTTTTATCAAAACTTATGCTTCAGATGTCGTAATTCACAATTGTTCCCGAATCGCTTGGCTGGCGCCGACACACGGGTATTTTCATTCTTCACCACAAAATACTAATTTTGTCAAGCCAGCCGTGCCAGCGATTGTAGAAGAAGATACAGCGCATGAAAACTTGCAGCTTGTTGTTCAAAATATGCTATGGAGTCCAGTTCAGGTTACTAAAGAAGTTGAACAAGTACAACAGCCTTCTGTTTTTAATAGTACAAAGAATGGTTCAAAAACTGCTGGTAATGTTCTGAGTATTGACCAAGGAAGACTTTACATCCAAACGATTGAAGGGGAAATTGTGGTAGAAGGTTCAGACTTAGCATTCTGGTTTAGTCCCCTCGAAGGTCAAAATATTCAACCTCAACCAGTAAAGGTTAAGTAACTCAAGAGGGGGAATTCCCCCTTAGACGCTACATATAGATAAAATATTTATTAACTATTAATATATTTTTTGCATTTTGAAATATTTTTTTGTGTCAATATTTTTACTTAAGAAAAATAAAATCATAGAAAATACGTAGAAAAACAGTAAGTAATTAAATGACTTGTGTAGACTATTTTGCAAGTGATAATCAATTTATATAATCGACACGTCTTTAATATTGTTTATGTAAGATAGAATACATTTACCTACGAAAACAGTTGTGACACAACCGATACGGTAAGCTACCTGGGCGTGGGAAAATCAAACAAAGAAATATTAGAGAGGAAAACCGTATAGTATGCACCTGAGTGATATCACCCATCCTAACCAGTTGCACGGTTTATCAGTTCGACAGTTGCAACAAATTGCTCGCCAAATTCGTGACAAGCACCTCCAAACAGTTGCGGCAATTGGTGGGCATTTGGGGCCTGGACTGGGTGTTGTTGAATTAACGCTTGGGCTTTATCAAACACTTGATTTAGACTGCGATAAAGTTATTTGGGACGTTGGACATCAAGCCTACCCTCATAAACTGATTACAGGGCGTTACAGCAATTTTGATACGTTGCGGCAAAAAGACGGTATCGCAGGTTATCTCAAACGCTGCGAAAATAAATTTGACCATTTCGGCGCCGGACATGCTTCGACTTCGATCTCCGCTGCTTTGGGTATGGCGTTAGCACGCGATATCAAGGGGGAAAAGTTCAAAGTTGCTGCTATCATCGGCGATGGCGCCTTGACTGGGGGTATGGCACTCGAAGCTATTAACCATGCTGGACATTTGCCCAAAACCAATTTGCTGGTAGTTCTCAACGACAACGAAATGTCTATTTCTCCAAACGTTGGTGCCATTCCCCGCTACTTAAACAAAATGCGCCTTTCACCTCCGATGCAGTTCATCACTGATAACTTTGAGGAACAGGTTAAAAACTTACCGTTTGTAGGTGAGTCCCTCTCCCCAGAATTTGAACGCATCAAAGAAGGGATGAAGCGGTTAGCAGTGCCCAAAGTTGGAGCAGTGTTTGAAGAACTGGGCTTTACTTATGTGGGGCCTGTCGATGGACACAATTTGGAAGAATTAATATCGACCTTTAATCGCGCGCATCAAATTCCTGGGCCTGTTTTAGTTCATGTCGCCACAATTAAGGGTAAAGGTTATGAACTAGCAGAAAAAGACCAAGTTGGATATCATGCTCAAACTCCATTTAATCTGACTACAGGTAAAGCAATTCCTTCGACTAAACCTAAGCCACCTGGTTATAATAAAGTATTTGCTCATACCCTTGTTAAACTTGCCGAGCAAAATCCAAAAATTATTGGTATTACTGCGGCAATGGCAACTGGTACGGGATTAGATAAACTTCAGCAAAAACTTCCAAATCAATATATAGATGTAGGTATTGCTGAACAACACGCAGTAACTTTAGCAGCAGGACTTGCAACTGAGGGAATACGTCCTGTATGTTGCATCTACTCAACTTTCCTGCAACGAGCATACGACCAAATTATTCACGACGTATGTATCCAAAACTTACCTGTGTTTTTCTGTCTTGACCGGGCAGGAATTGTTGGTTCCGATGGTCCTACACACCAAGGTATGTATGACATTGCTTACCTACGCTGTATTCCTAATATAGTATTGATGGCGCCTAAAGATGAAGCCGAAATGCAGCGCATGGTTGTCACTGGTGTCAATCATACCAGCGGGCCAATTGCAATGCGATTCCCTCGTGGTAGCGGTTACGGCGTACCTTTAATGGAAGAAGGTTGGGAACCATTAGAAATTGGTAAAGGCGAAATTCTTCGCAACGGCGATGACGTACTGCTTGTGGCATACGGTACAATGGTTTACCCAGCCATGCAAACCGCCGAAGTTCTTAGTGAACATGGTATCGAAGCGACTGTAATTAATGCGCGTTTTGCCAAACCCTTAGATACAGAGTTGATATTGCCATTAGCTAAGAAAATCAAACGTGTTGTTACCCTTGAAGAAGGTTGTACAATGGGTGGTTTCGGGACTGCCGTTGCCGAAGCGCTTTTAGATGCGGATATTGTAGTTCCGGTTAAACGTATTGGCGTTCCCGATATTTTAGTGGAACACGCAGAGCCAAACGAATCTAAAGCCGAACTCGGTTTAACTAGTCCGCAAATGGCTGACACTATTATGCAGGCTTTCTTTAAGAAACAACTTTCAGTCGTCAGTTAACAATTTTGGTGGGCGGTGCCCACCAATCCGCTAATATATTATTTTTATGCTGTATCGCCCAAGTTTTGAACTATGAATCTTTCTAACAGCCAAGTATATTCTGTTATATGGCATAACGACGCCGTTTCACTTATCGACCAAACCCGCATACCATACGAATACGCACTTGTTGAGATTCACCGTTGCGACGATATGGCGCGTGCTATCAAAACTATGATAGTTCGAGGCGCCCCAGCGATTGGAGTTGCGGCGGCATATGGTATGTATTTAGGTGCAAGAGAAATAAATACTGACAAGCGCGATGTCTTTTTAACTGAGTTAGAAAAAGTTGCCGCAATGCTACGTGCAACTCGTCCCACCGCAGTGAATTTGTTTTGGGCAATATCGCGGTCAATGAAAGTAGCATATGAAATATTAGGTACTGTTGACGATATTAGAAAAGCTTTACTAGAAACTGCCCAATCAATTCAAGTAGAAGACTTACAAACTTGTCAAGCTATCGGGGACAACGGGTTAAAAGCATTACCTGCTAATCCGCATCAACTAACTTTACTTACTCATTGCAACGCAGGCGCCCTTGCTACTGCCGGATATGGTACAGCATTAGGTGTAGTACGTTCAGCATGGCGCGAAGGTAGATTAACAAGAGTATTTGCCGACGAAACCCGTCCTAGATTACAAGGCGCCAAATTAACAGCTTGGGAATGTGCCCAAGAAGGTATACCCGTAACGGTAATTACTGATAGTATGGCTGCTCACTGCATGAAACAAGGCTTAATACACGCTGTGGTAGTAGGCGCCGACCGCATCGCAGCCAACGGGGATACAGCAAATAAAATAGGCACATATAGTTTAGCACTAGTAGCAAAAGCACATAATGTACCTTTCTTTGTAGCGGCGCCGCTTTCAACAATAGATTTTGACCTAGCAGACGGTAGCGGAATACCCATCGAAGAACGCGACCCTACAGAAATTTCTCAAATCGGTGAAACCATCATTACACCAACCAACGGTGTAGATTACTATAACCCCGCCTTCGATGTTACACCTGCGGAATTAGTAGAAGCTATCATCACAGAAAACGGTGTATTCGCTCCCAAAGACCTAGCAAAATCAAGAGAACTACAACCCGTTTAAATTTTGCGATTGTAGCACAGGCCGGAAAGCCTGTGCAGTCATATAGAATAGATGAACCACAAAGGCACAAAGTACACAAAGGAAGAATAATTTATTTACCACAGAGACACAGAAACTGCATGAACTTTTTTCTAAGGCTTATACACAAAGTAAACACCCTAGTTTGAGGCGCCACATTAATTAGAGTTGCAGCGACATGTGGTATGTATTTGATTAGGCAACTTGCAAAGGCTTTGTAGGAAGCATCCTAGGTTCAGGTAGTGGTTGATTTTGTTCACTCAGCATCTCAACAAAAGCTTCAATCACTTCCTGACCATTTTTTGCAGCTTCTTCATAGGTTCTACCATGCGTATGAAACTCTTGCCAAGGAAATTCAGGCAAGTGGACTAAGAAAAGTTGGTCTTCTTGCGACCACTGAATTACCATACTGTAGCGATAGCTCATTCTTCACCTTCCTGTTTTTCTTGTTCTTGTTTTTGTCGTTCTTCCAACTTTTTGAACACCCTCTCAATACTCTTCTCTAAATATAGCGGAGCATCATCTCCATCTTTACCTGGGATGGTTAAGGGTTCTTTAGGCAACAGGGGGTGTTTCCAATATGTATGACTTCCTTTACCTCGACCTGGTTCAAGGATATAACCGATTTTTGCAACCTTTGCCTTTAATTCTCTTATTTTCTTTGGCATTCCCCTAACTATCAACTATTTTATTTTCTTTGCTAGAAGGTTACAAATTTAAGTATTTACCAACCTTCAAGTGTTACTGGTTCACCTTTGTAACCAACTGCTTTCAAAGCGATGTTAAATCTTTCTAGCCCAATTTCTTTAATATCATCTACCATTTCGCACAACATCATGTAACCAAGCTTTGAACCTTCATCGTCAAGCTTTTGCGCTTCTAAGTACTCGCGTGCTAATTTACGTGCTTCGGTATCTTTCAGCGCATCGGAAGCATTATTTACAGGGTTAATTCCTTGTGACTGTAAGAAACTAACAACTCCTTGATGATTCCACAGGTAATAAGGTTTACCTTGGTTAGGTTCAATCTTCTGAAAGAGTCCACTTGCTGCTTCTGTGGGTGTACCTTCTGCATCGCGTAACCCATTTTCTTTTAATATTTTACCGAAGGCAATTGCTGATTTTCCAAATTCGGCGCCTAGTTCCGTTAGTGTTCTCCACTCTGAGCGAAAATTTTTCTTTGATTTGTTACCCATACACACCTCTGGCTTTTATCGTCAATATCGAGTCAATATTGATTTCATATTGCTGAGAATAGCGCAGTTATTTGGGGATAATATTCTTTTTTAAAGAAAAATAACAAGAACATTAGTACCTTTATTTAAGTTTGTAATCAAACTTTACATGCCTGTGCTACAAGAGGGGGTATAATTTGTTGCCTGTGGTGGCATCGAATACGAATAAATAATCTAAGTCAAGGTTTAAATTTAATTTGTCACCAGGATGAGGACGTATGTTTCCAGGCGCCTGGATGCTTAGGGTTTGTAGTGAACCTGGTATGGTAGCACGTATTAGTGTTTCTCGTCCTAATGGTTCGACAATTTTGACATCAACAGTTAAAGCTGATGGTTCAGAAGAAATATTTATATGTTCGGGTCGAATGCCTAGGTCAAGTTGTTGTGCTGTTGAAAAATTAAATTTTTTCATGGAAGCTGGTAGGGGTAGTGTTTGACCTGAAATATCAAAGGCGCCACCTGTAAATTTCGCTGGTAAAATATTCATGGGTGGATTACCAATGAAAGTTGCTACCATTCGGTTTGCTGGCTGATTATAAATTGTTTGCGGGTCTCCGATTTGTTGGATATTTCCTTGGCTTAATACCACGATTTTATCTGCTAGAGTCATTGCCTCTACTTGGTCGTGGGTGACATATACTGTTGTGTTACGTAAATTTTGATGTAATTGTTTTAACTCTGCACGTGTGTCATCACGCAGTTGTGCATCTAAGTTAGATAGTGGTTCGTCGAGTAAAAATACTTGTGCTTGTCTGGCAATAGCTCTCCCTAACGCGACTCGCTGTTGCTGTCCACCAGAAAGCTGTTTGGGTTTACGGTCGAGCAAATGTTCTAACGATAAAGAAGCAGCAACTTCTGCAACACGCTGTTGAATAAGTCTAGGTTCCATCTTCCGCATTTTCATCCCAAAGGCAATATTCTCACCTACCGACATATGGGGATATAGGGCATAATTCTGAAATACCATTGCCACGTCCCGTTGTCGTGCAGGGACATTATTAACTAAGGTTTCCCCAATATATAGATTTCCCGAAGTCGCATTTTCTAACCCTGCTATCGTTCGGAGTATCGTAGACTTTCCGCATCCACTTGGACCAACCAATACCCAAAACTCACCATCAGGTATCTCAAAGGTGATATCCTCTATCGCCGTTACATTATTAAAACGGCGTTTGATATTTTCAAGACGAACGTTTGCCATTGATTTGCGGGTCTTCTCTCATAACTCTTAAATTTTATAAGAAAATATGTTGAATTTTGGAGAATAGGCGCCAATCTAAAGCCTTTCTTCCTTTCCTCTCTGTGCCTCTGCGACTAATCTGGTAAAAATCTTTACCAACAAACTGATATTAGGTTGGGTAGAGGCTTTGCAGAACCCAGCATATAATCTTAACTATAAATTTAATAATCAGGGACATGCACGTAATTAGCTTCAAAGCATTGAGAGAGTATGCTGAAGTTCATGCAGATTGTCGTGAAGCACTTATATACAGGTATAAAGTTGCTATAGCAATCCTATATGAGTCGTGAAAATTATATCCGCGTAGAGACGCGATTAATCGCGTCTCTACAACGTGCGGGTTACACAAATGATTTAGGACTGCTATAGTAAGGCTAAATGGTTAAATCTAGTTGAAGTTCAGGAGATTTTTTATACAGCAGAAGCTGTTAGTAATTTTACCGTATTTAATATAAAGGGAAACAAATATCGATTAATTGCTAGTATAGATTATGAAGGGCAATTAATTTACGTAAAATATATATTAACACATGCAGAATACGATAAGGATTACTGGAAAAATGACCCTCACTTTTAATCAGGATAAATACAAAGATTTATTAACAACTTATGTTCCCAAACTTATTAAGAATGAAGCTGAGAACGAGAAAGCTTTATCTGTCGTAGAAAGTTTAATGCACCGTGAACGAACCCCCGAAGAAAATGAACTTTATCAATTATTAATTACATTAATTGAAAAATTTGAGCAAGAAAATTATCATTTTTATGATACTCCAACTAACCCTAAATCTTTGTTATCATTTCTTTTTGAGCAATCTAATAAGAGTAAAGAAGATTTGCAAGCATTTTTAGGAACAGATACTGTGCTTGATGATATTTTAGAAGGAACACACAATATCACTCCAGAACATGCTCAAAAGCTAGGCGCCTTTTTTCATGTAGAGCCAAGCTTATTCCTAGAATAAATAATATTTTTGCAGGCGCCCTCTCTGTGCCCTAATAGCCTCTGTGGTAAATATAAATACATTAATACACAGGCGGGACACCTGTTCCACAATTGGTTAAAAACTTGATTAGGTTATAAAATGAATTGTTCTCGTTTAGCAATAACTTTGGGAGACCCTGCGGGGATAGGACCCGAAGTAGTTTTGAAAGCATTATCTGATTCGCAATTTCGGGAATATGACATTACTGTTGTAGGGACTCGAAGTTTACTTGTTGATACGTATACAAAACTTAAAGATATTGAGGGTGTAGGTAAGTTAGCCGAACCTGATGATTTGAACATCTTAGATGTTGAAATTGATGCTGCGACCATAGCTAATATTATTCCTGGAGAAGGTTCGGCTGCAAGCGGAAGAGCGAGTTTTGCTTTTTTAGAACAAGCTATTGCGCGTGCTACGACTGGAGAGTTTGATGCTATTGTCACAGCGCCAATAGCAAAGTCAGCGTGGAAGGCAGCAGGGTATAATTACCCAGGACAAACTGAACTTTTAAAAGAAAAATCTGGCGCCAAACGTGTGGGTATGTTATTCGTCGCACGTTCTCCTCACACAGGTTGGATACTTAGAACATTACTTGCAACTACACATATTCCGTTATGTCAAGTATCTAAAGTATTAACTCCAGAGTTAATGACGCAAAAACTTGATTTATTAGTAGAGTGCTTAAAAAATGATTTTGGTATTGAACGTCCGAGAATTGCAGTTTCTGGATTAAATCCTCATAGCGGTGAACAAGGGCAACTGGGAACTGAGGAACGTGACTGGTTAATTCCTTGGCTAGAAGAACAAAATCATGGCAACTTACAACTAGATGGCCCCATTCCACCAGATACCATGTGGGTAAAACCTGGTTTAGCTTGGTATGGAAATTCTCAAAACTCTAATCCTGCTGATGCTTACCTTGCACTGTATCATGACCAAGGTTTAATACCTGTTAAATTAATGGCGTTTGACCGTGCAGTTAATACTTCTATTGGTTTACCTTTTGTGCGTACTTCTCCAGACCACGGTACTGCATTTGATATTGCCCTTAAGGGTATTGCCGATGCTACAAGTATGAAAGCAGCGATTGAATTAGCCCAATCTTTATCAATTCAGCGCAAAGAGCAAAAATCTCTTTTTGTATAACTTTATAGTTGAGTAATCATGAATTAAATAAACCGGGTTTATACGCATTCATTGTCGCAGACAAATTGTCGTTTTTATTACAATATATCAACTAAGAAACCCGGTTTCTAGGTTTTGAATCAAATGTATAAAAAAAATGTATATATTTATGATATTGGGCAGTTGGTGATAGTATTATCCACGATACTTTTAATCCATCAGGAGAAACGATGAATAATTTACTTCGTAATGTATTAGTTGGTGCAGGTATCGCTACCGTTGGTGCAATTGGAACGAAGGCAGCAGTAGATTATTTTAAAAATCGTGGAGAAGAAGAAGTAGTTGACGAGAGTCAAGGTGATGCGGAACCAACATCACCTGAAGAAGTTGCTTATGCTACTGTAGAACCAAATTCTGTACAGTCATTTTTAGATGCAAGTTTTGGAGACGCAGGTCGATATATCCCTAACCGTCCACCCAAAATTTTTGACTACCAGGGTCAGCAGTACATGGTTATTTGGGCACAAGATAATAAGCAAAATAAAAACCAAATGATGGCGTTCCAGTATACAGATGCTGGACGTAAAATGATTGCCAGTGTTGGATACACAGGTGATAAAACTGATTATAACCTTAATTTAGCAGGAACACCTTTTGCCGTTGATGTCAATGGACAATTATTAACTTCTGGTCAGTCACAAGCTGCTGGAACTAATGATGTTGACTTTGTGCTTGCTTAAATAAATTGAGAATCTCGGTTTTTGTTTAATTACAGAAACCGGGTTCTTCGTTGACATCTATTCTGGTGAAAAGGCAGATATTCTAACCAAAGATATATATCTCCACGCTTCACTCTATGGAAAGATTAAATACTGGTTAGTTTCAGATAAATTGTTGTTAGTAATCAAATTTCTGAAAAATATCTGGCATATTCAAATGTCGGGGAGAAAATTATATGGCTAACAAACTTTTCGATAATATCATTCCTCAAGAGCCACCTACTAATGACCGTTCGGATGTTCATGCATTAAAATCACGTCTTGAATGGGGTGAGCCAGCTTTCACAATTATTGACGTGCGTGAGCGTAGAGCGTTTAATGAAGGCCATATTATGGGCGCCATGTCAATGCCATTAGAAGATTTGGAAAGAATGGCAGCTACAATCCAAAAAAGTCGTGACATCTACCTTTATGGTGAAGGTGAAGAACAAACTGCACAAGCAGCACAACACCTTAGAAGTGCTGGATATGAAAGCATATCAGAACTAAGAGGTGGTTTACCAGCATGGAAAGCCATCGGTGGGGCAACCGAAGGTATTATTGAATCAATGACTCCCGCCGGCGCCGATGATTACAACGTTGTAGCACGCCTTAAGAATCATACAGAAACCCAAAATAAAGAAGTGTAAATATGTAGAGACGCGAGGAACATCGCGTCTCTTTTAATTTAGTGTTCAAATAAATCTTTGAACTGC
The DNA here is from genome assembly GCF_000331305.1 of Calothrix sp. PCC 7103. Classification (GTDB taxonomy): domain Bacteria; phylum Cyanobacteriota; class Cyanobacteriia; order Cyanobacteriales; family Nostocaceae; genus Dulcicalothrix. Next base: position 7,590,515 of record NZ_KB217478.1, read on the forward strand.
ATTAAATCTAACGTTACGATTGTGGGCAAACATTGAAAACACTGCTCTGCGATGTCGTAGCGTTCTTCGCGTTTCAGCATATCTATTAGTTTTTGCCGTGCGCTAATTAGGTACCGAACATCGTTGGCAGCATAACTTAACTGAGCTTCACTTAGGTTAACTGCGTTTCCCCAGTCAGAACTTTGTGCGCTTTTGTCAAGTTCTACTTTTTCGAGTTCGAGGATTAATTCTTTGAGTCCGTGACGGTTTGTGTAGGTACGCGCGAGTTTACTGGCTATTTTAGTGCAGAAAACAGGCTGGACATTAATGTCAAGATTGTAGCGCAGCGCAGCGAGGTCAAAACGCGCGAAGTGGAAGATTTTAACGGTATTTGTCGCTTCAAGCAGTTTTTGTAAGTTTTTGGCTTCGGTTTGTCCACGTAAAATCCGAATTGCTGTAACTTGACCGTCACTATTACATAATTGAACTAAGCACAAACGGTCTCGTTGTGGTAAGAGTCCCATTGTTTCTGTATCAACAGCAATCGCATCACTTTTTAAATAAGTCGATAGAGTCGCTTCATCAATATCGCTGTCGCAAACTTGGAAATCAGGTAGTGTCATAGAAGTAATGAGTGCTGAGTGCTAAGTGCTGAGTAAAGAGTACACTATATTATCTACTCAGCACTCAGCACTTTCAACTCAGCACTATCACTTGTTATTGATGAAAATCTCGGTGAAGTAGATTTCTCCCTTGCTATTAGCTGCTACACCAATTCCGGTTTGGCTGTAATTGCCTTCGATGTTTTGCTTATGACCCTGACTTTTGAGCCAACCTTGAACAGCTTGAGTTGCTGGGTCTTTATAACCTTGGTTGTATGCTATATTTTCAGCGGCGCCATTGTAAGCAATGCCTATAGACTTTACGCGATTACTAAAATCTTGGTGGCTAAATGGAATTTTGCCGTTAGCCATATTTTGGCTATGCATTCTAGCCTGATTATCTATTTTAGTATTGCGTGTTAATTTAGACAGTCTTTTTGATGCACGATACTGATTGATTTTGTCAAAAATTGACTGTTCTATAGTAGCAATATTGACAGCGGTAGATTGTGCAACCTGGATAGCACGCGGCGCCTGTCTGGAAGATTGCCGCGTGTTTGCGGAAGTGCTGTTTGGCAGCGAAATGAATCCGCTTGCGAGTAAAATAGCACCGATATTAATAACATGTCGGTTCATAAATATCTAGCTCGTCAATTAATAGGGAACACTGTTTTAATCTACACCGATTTTTTTTATCTGATTACGTAAAAATCGGTTTGAGGACAGTTTTTAAATTGACACATACAGAGATATTTATTAAGTGTTTGCACTTATTATTTAGAATTTGTCATCGATTAAGAATAAAAATTTGAGTGAGATAGACCTGTCCTTCTTTATTGGTGGCAACTCCGATACCAGTTAGGTTGTAATTGCCCTTAAGATTTTTTAAGTGACCAGGACTTTTAATCCAACCGCGAATCGCTTCAGCAACAGGGTCATCGTACCCTTGATTAAAAGCTACGTTTTCAGCAGCACTTTGGTAACGAACTGCTGTCGATTTGACGCGCTTTTCAAACCCATTGTGGCTAAAAGGAACTTTGCCATTAGCCATATTTTGACTGTGAACCCTTGCTTGCTTTGAAATTCTGCTGTTGAGTGTGAGTCTCGATAAACCTTTTGAAGTTCGATAGCGGTTGATTTGCTCAAACACAGATTTCTCTAACTCGCTGGTATTGAAATTACCAGTTAGTACAGCTTGACTGGTAATTGGCACTGACTTTACTTGATTGACTTTTTTTGCTGAAGTCTGGGTTGGTATGGCATTTGTTAACCCGCTAGCAAGGACAATCGTACTTAGAGCTATGCCAAAAGCAGTTTGTCGAATCATCTATAACTCGTTTGTGTAGGTGTATTTAATCTAATAAGGGTACAGCAAGTGCTGGTTATTTCTTTGATATACGTGTGTACTGAACGATATTCCGGATGGGACTCAAATGTTTCCAGATTCCGATTTTCGCGTCAATATCGTTTAAATACAATCTATAACTATAAAGTAATTACGAAATCCTAGTAAAAATTTTAATAAGTTAACGTAAAGTCTACGTAGTTATGCCGTACTACCAAGGAACCCGGTTTCCAAGTGTAGCTTGAGATGATTGAATATAGAATGATGAATATTTGTGGAGAAACTTAAAATGGGTACAATTTTCTTTGTTCTTTATATTGGCGCCTTCTTTGCTTTGGCTGTAGGTCTTCTGTTTGGGTTACGGGCAGCTAAAATTATTTAATGAATGTAAAGACCGAATATATTCGGTCTCTACATCATTTAGGTGGTTTGGGGTATGGTTTGATTTTTCTTGACGAATGGCGCCCGCATGGATAATCCTAGTAGGTTTAGTAATTCGCTGTCGGCATCATAACCAGGACAGGGAGTGGTGACGGTGAGCATGTGTCCATCGTCGCTGGAAAAGATAGAATTGGCGCCTGCCATAAAACAAAATGCCTGTTCGACTTGAGATAGTCTGGCTCTGCCTGCACTTAAGCGCACGTCAGATGTGGGCATAATAATACGAGCAGTGGAAATCATCCGTATTACATCCCAAAATGGGACATCGGGTTGATTTTCGAGGGGTGTGCCTTTAACTTGTGAAAGAATATTAATTGGTACCGATTCGGGATGAGGGTTTAACGTTGAAAGAGTATGTAGCATTGATACTCGGTCTTCAGCAGTTTCACCCAAACCTAAAATACCACCCGAACAGACGGTTACATTGGTTTGACGAACGTTATTTATTGTATTGAGACGGTCGTCGTAGGTTCGTGTGGTAATAATTGTGCTGTAATAATCGCGTGAAGTATCAAGATTATGGTTATAAGCGTAGAGTCCTGCTTCATCTAGACGCTTTGCCTGGTTTTCGGTAAGCATTCCCAACGTGCAGCAAACCTCTAACCCCATTGAGGTGACATCTTTAACCATGTCAAGGACTTCCTCAAATTGTTTATTATCGCGTACTTCACGCCAAGCGGCGCCCATACAAACGCGACTAATACCACTAGCTTTTGCTTGTTGAGCAATATTAAGAACTGTTTCTTTTTCTAGAAGTGCTTGGGGTGTTACTTCAGTTTTGTAGCGAGATGACTGGGCACAATAACCGCAATCTTCAGGACAGGCGCCTGTTTTAATAGATATAAGCTTACAAACTTGAATTTGCTTAGGGTTATGATACTGGCGATGGATGCTAGCTGCTTGATAAACTAGCTCTAGTATTGGTGTATTGTAGATTTCGCGTATTTCGGCTTCTTGCCAATCGTAGCGTACTATCACGAATCTGCTGTCCTTAATTATCGAGAATTTACATCATATTACCTTGAACTTTCTTTTCAATGTGAATATGGCGCCTGTTGCAAATGAAGCATCTCCTGTCATGCTGAGGAACGAAGCATCTAAAGTCATGCTGTCTTTGTCATGCTGAGGAACGAAGCATCTTTATCATTTATTTTGGGGTGTTGTAGCATAGGCGCCTCGCCTGTACAATAATATATTTTTTTACCACAGAGACACAGAGTACACGGAGAGAAGAGAGATTAACCACAAAGACACAAAGGACACAAAGGTAAGAAGAGAGAAGCATGACGCTCTGGTTGCTTGCATCTCTACTCTGTGGACTCTGCGTCTCTGTGGTAAAAATATTTACTACCAAAATTTATGATATGGAGCAGTATTGGTTATGTTGGGTTCCGTTCCTCCACCCAACCAGGAGAAGCGCTTTTAAGAGTAATAATAGTTACTTCGGGTGGGCAAAATAGGCGCCCAGGAGGATAAGTTCCTAAACCGCGATTGACGTAAAGTTGATTGTTTCCAACTTGGTGGAAACCTTGTGCCCATTCCCAATGTCGTACAACTTTAGCACAACCACCACGTAGAAAAGGTATATATTTACGGATTTTGCGTGGTATTTTGCGAATAACCTTGTAGTAGTACACAACTAATGGGCCAACCCCAGGAATTACGATTTGTGAACCGTGGGTATGACCACTAAGCTGTAAATCTACGCGCCACTTTTGTACGAATTCAAACGTATCTGGATTGTGGGAAAGGACAATACGCGGTATATTAGGGTCGAGTTGGTCGAGTATTGTTGGGTCAAATTTTCCTGACCAATAATCAGCAAGACCAACAAAAGGCAACTCTGATCCCAAGGGATAAGCAATTTCGTCCCATAAAACTTGAACACCAATACTTGTAAAAGCATCGGTGATTATGGAGCGCGAGTATTTATAGTACAAATCGTGGTTTCCTAAACAAGCGCAAATTCCTGCGCGCGTTTGTAAATGCTTGAGGTGCTGTACTAATTGATGAATTGGTGATGGGTCATCGGTGACATAATCGCCTGTAAGCACAACCAAGTCAGGTTCTGCTTCATTACTAACTTTAATCGCCTGTTCAAGCATTTCATCTGACAAGCGCAAACCGTCATAATGCAAATCAGACAGATGTACTAATATAGTTCCATCTAACGATGTCGGTAGATTTGCAATATTAACCGTTATTCTCTCAACGCTTAACGGTCCAGAAAACAACACGCGCATAAGGTTAACCTTACTCCTCCTACCAGCGCTATCAGCTTAACAAATCGTGACCGTTATTTACGTATAATCCTTGATAATTTATTGAAATCTTTATGAAATAAGCAATTGAGTATTTTTGATTCTTATTTTATGGGCAGATAAAATACCTGCCTTTATCAATCTAAGATTCAGTAGCGAGTAGCTTGACAATTTGTTCGCTTGCAAAGCCTCCACCATAAAGCCCACTAACAGTATCTTGCATATGAGGTTTGTGATTCAGTGTATTTTTTATACCACTAAATACAAAATATTCTGATGTTGGTGGTATCAATTTATTCCATCCAGATTGTACCAACTCAACCCACTCGGTTTCTTCTCGGAGAGTTACACAAGGTACCTGATAAAAAAAAGCTTCTTTCTGAACACCACCAGAGTCAGTTGCTATCAGTAAAGAATTTTTTTCTAGCATTACCATATCTAAATATCCAACTGGCTCTATTAGTTGCAAGTTATGCGTCATCTCTTCAAGTAACCCGTTTCTAGAGAGTGCAGCACGAGTACGAGGGTGTAATGGCAAAACAACTGGTATTTTTTTGGCAACTGCTGTCAGTCCTGAAAAAATCGCTTGCAATCGAGATAAGTTATCAGTATTTTCAGCACGGTGGACAGTAGCTAAGATATAATTTTGAGGCGTTAAGCTGAGATATTCTAAAACTTTGCTTTTTTGCGAAGCTATTGCCCCATAATAAATAGCAGCATCGTACATTACATCTCCGACTAAGTGAACTTTTTTTTCCAAGATGCCTTCGTTACGCAAATTTTCAACGGCTGCTGTAGTAGGTGCAAAGAGTATGTTGGCAGCGTGGTCTGTTAGTACACGATTAATTTCTTCTGGCATTCGTCGATTGAAAGAACGTAAACCAGCTTCGACGTGAGCAATGGGGATATGTAGTTTAGCTGCACATAAAGCACCTGCTAAAGTCGAATTTGTATCTCCATAAACTAAAACCCAATCAGGTTTTTCTGTTAACAGGACTTTTTCGATTTCTTCCAACATTCTTCCTGTTTGGGCGCCATGATTTCCCGAACCAATACCTAAATGGTAGTCAGGAGAAGGAATCTCTAATTCTTGGAAAAAAACATCAGACATGTTCTCATCGTAATGCTGACCTGTGTGTACTAACACTTCCTGAATATTAGAAGTAGACCTTAGCTTGGAAGAAACTGGTGCTGCTTTAATAAACTGAGGACGGGCACCGACAATCGTAGTTATTTTCATATTTGTTGTAATGTTTGATAAAAAGTTAGTAATTTTTGTGACTCTATTTCCCAGTTATATTGCATACGTACTGCTTCTTGTCCTCTCTTTCCCATCGCCGCAGCTTCTTCTGCATGTTCTAAAATATACTGAATTGCTGAGAAAATTTCTTTTGGCTCTAGAGGGTTGACTAAAAGACCGCAACCAATTTCTTCTATTAATTGGCGCCAAAGGGGGAAATTTGATGCGATGATTGGCAAACCAGCAGCCATATATTCAAATAATTTGTTTGGTAAAGCTTCGATGTGGTCACGTTCCGGATGAAAAATCACCAGTCCTAGCTTCGACTTAGCCAAGTAAGGTAGCATTTGTTCGCGAGATTGCCAACCTAAAAATTCTACTTTTTCCCATCCTGGGAATTGCTCTATTTCTGTTTGCAATGTTAAGGGTGAAAATTCTCCTAGCAACAACAATTTTGCCCCCAGTTCTTGGGGGAGCAAGTCCATTGCTAAAACAATTTCTCGAATCGCGCGAATCTCTGTAATTCCACCAGCGTAGATAATATTATTCGGTCTGGTATTATAATCAAGACTAATATCAGTTGTAGTTTTAAGTTCGGAGATGAGAGGAAAGTTGCGAACTAAAGTCGTTTTTGTGCTAGGAAACTTTTGGGCAATTTTTGGTGTGACACAAATAAACCCATCTAAACTAGCCTTTGCTATTTCTTCTAAAACACTCCACATGCCAAATTTAGTCCAGCCAATTAAGGGATTATTTTTGTGTATAGAAATTGCTTCCCAAGGTGTATCTTCGTGAACATCATAAACTACTTTGGCGCCAAGACGTTGAAGCATGATTCCAATTGGAATAAGTTCTGGGTCGTGAAAGTGATAAATATCAGCTTGTAGCGATGCTGCTATAGTATAAGTACTTTTAAGGCGCCGCCAAGTTCGTTCCAAACGTGAGACATTAGTAACTCTATCTATAGCATGGAAAAATACACCATCTTGCTTGTTTGTTGTCGGGTGTGAGACTACTAAATGAACTTCACAACCAGTCGCAGCTAAACTTCTGCACTCTTTATAGAAAATGCGAACATCAAGGGGGCGATGAATTGTTGATAGGTGTACTACTCGCATTTTCAGTCCTCGAAAGTCACGGCAAAATTTTCTGCCCACCGAATTAAATTTACCCAGCGCCAGATACGAAAGTCAAAGTGGGCACGTCCCTCTATAACGGCTTTCCATTCTTCTTTGACCTGTTGCAAATTTAAAGCTGGAATCTGTGATGCCATTTCACTATTAAGTACTGTTTCTACCCAAGGACGCAAGGTTGTTAACCAACTTTGTTCGGGTGTGGCAAAACCGATTTTATCTTTACGGTCTAAGATAACATCTGGAACAATACCTCGCATTGCTTGACGAAATATAGCTTTAGAGGTGCCATCATTAGAAATAATAAACTCTTCAGGTAAAGAGAAAATAAAATTGACTAAACTTGGTGTCAGGAAAGGAACTCGGCTTTCAATCGAGTGTGCCATTGAGTTACGGTCTTCGTAACGCAGTAGCATGGGCAAGCTATTCTCGAACAAAGCGTCATGTAATTCATCGCGTAGTATTTCTTTTCCGTACAACCTTTGATTAACTTTGGGAAAAACTCCATGTTGTGCAAACCAGTTAGCGTTCATCCACTTGGGCATTAAGTCTTTTTTGATTAACTGCCTTACTGATGCTTGTAAATCAGGAGGTAAAAGCAATGCTAAAGCTCGAAATAACATGCTTTTTTGATTGCTTCCTGGTAGTTTTGCTGCTTTTTGCAAAAGATTTTTGGCGTTTTGCCATTGTCCTTGACGCAGTAACGAAGCAATTCTAGCTGCTATGTAAGGACGATAACCACCCAAAATTTCATCTGCTCCCTGTCCATCGAGCATTACCTTAATTCCAAACGCTTTTGCTAGTTGAAACACCCGGTACTGAGCGTACATACTGGTGCTACTAAAGGGTTCATCTTGTAAGTTAATCAGTTCATCTAGGTCTTGTACTAGTTCTTCGGCGGAGGGTTGAATTTTATGGGGTATAACTTTTGCTGCTTTGGCGACTATATCTACCCATTTTTCTTCACTGAGATTTAAATCTGACGCAATGTAGCTAAATGTATGTAATTGTAGGTTGTCTCTTTGCAGGCGCCGCATTGCCATTACAATGGCAGAAGAATCAATGCCTCCTGAAAGTGCTGCACCAACTGGCACATCACTTCGTAAATGTAAGTTGACATTTTCTAGAAAGAGGTGACGTAGGTGGTCGGTGGCTTCTTTCCATGTAATATCTGAGTACTGCTTTTCTAACTGCCAGTAACGCTCGATTTGTATTTGTTGCGGTTTATCTAGCGAAACTTTGAGAAAATGCGCGCTTGGCAATTGTCGAATTTCGGCAAACATGGTTTCTGATCCACCATCCGTTTGTCCAGAACGCAAGTAATTATAGAGTCTTTGGGGATTTACTTGACGCCTGATACCTGGGAGTTTTAACAGTGCTTTGATTTCTGAAGCGAAAGCTAGCCCATCTTGATAGTAAGTGTAGTATAGGGGTTTGATGCCAAAAAAATCGCGTGAGGCAAAGGCTATTTGCTGTTGCGTATCAATGATAATAAAAGACCACATACCCTGAAAGCGATGCAGACAAGCTTCACCCCATTGAGCATAAGCTGCTAGGATAACTTCGGTGTCTGAGTGCGAGTGTAGTTGATGTCCAAGCGCCGTAAGCTCTTGACGCAATTCTAGGTAATTGTAAATTTCGCCATTATAAGTTATCCAGTAGCGTGCATTAGCATAACTCATTGGTTGATGCCCAGCACTTGATAAGTCTAAAATCGATAATCTTCTATGTGCCAATGCAGCAAAAGCGTGAGTATTTAAAGCTTCGCTGGCAACAACTTTTTCTGCCTGCAGATGAAAATATAGCACTCCTCTGTCATCTGGTCCTCGAAGAGAAATGCTATCAGTCATTGCTTCAATCTGCTTTAATTTATCAGCGTGACCTGAAACACCAAAAAAAGCCGCTATACCACACATCACTAACCATCAATAAAAGTTCTAAACCACATTTCCATGCACATTGCACCCCAAATTGCCCGTCCGAAAGAACGTTCGTTCGATAAAGCTATTTCAAGCTTTGGAATATTATATATACCCCGTGCCTTTGCTGTATCACTTAAAAGCAAATCGCTAACAAATTCCTTAAGTTCTTTTTGATACCATTGATTTAATGGTACGGGGAATCCCATTTTATCTTTACGATTGAGAATCTTAGAGGGAATCAGGTTTTGGATGACTTTTTTGAATAAGTACTTGGGTTGACCACCTTTAAATTTAATTGCAGGTGGAACTTGTGCCATTAACTCAACTAAGCGATGGTCAAGCAGGGGAACTCTAGATTCAAGGCTACAACCCATGCTAGTACGGTCTTCAACATGCAGCAGTGCTGGTAAATGGATTTTTAAGTCGCAGTAAAGCATCCGGTTGACAAAAGATTGTGCAGGCGCCGAATCAAAGATAGCTCGAAAGCGGTCGCATACTTTTTGTCTAGATGCAAATACGTCTGGTGCGTACAAATCTGTTAATCCATCGGAACGGTCTAATAGTCGCAAATATCGGTCGCTTTGCTCGCCAAATAAGCCTTGCTGCCAGAAATGTTGCAACATTGGTTTATATTGCTGTAACAGTGGCAAGTTAGGAATTAAAGTTGCCAGAGTTGCGGCGTAATTGGCACTATCACTAGTTTCGTCAATGGCGCCTTTGAGGCACTCTTCTAGATATCCCACTAAATACCGAGCATAACCAATAAATATTTCATCGCCACCTTGACCACCTAATACGACTTTGACATGTTGGGCAGCCAGCTTTGACACCATATACTGCGGAAATACTCCCGGTCCAGCAGTTGGTTCATCCATTAAATAAATGATGCGTGGAAATTCTGTGATAAAGTCTGCTGCTGTTGGTAGCACTTCATGATATTGTGCTTGCACACGGTCGGCTACTAGCTTGGCATAAGCTGTTTCATCAAAACCGGCGCCTGCGTTAAAACCACCTGTAAAAGTTTGGAGTTGCTCACCAGGTAAATTCAATAACTGTGCTGCTAAATAAACTACTGTGGTGGAATCTAATCCTCCTGATAAATGCGCCCCTAATGGTACATCAGAACGCAAGCGTAGCTTAACAGCATCCTCTAATCTCAGGCGCAATTGATCTATGATAGTGGCTTCATCAATATCAAAATTAATGGTAAACTCCAAATCCCAGTAGCGGCGAATTTTTGGAGTTCCTCCAGGTTGAAGAGTTAAGGTATACCCTGGCTGAAGTTGGTATATACCATCAAACAAAGTTTCCTCACCAGAACGCGCTTGGAAGGTTAAATAGTTCGTTAGTTCTGTTGGGTTGACTTGTGCTTTGACACCAGGCACTTTTAAGAGGGCTTTAATTTCTGATGCAAAAGCAAAAGAGTCGTAAGCTTGAGTATAGTAAAACGGTTTAATTCCTAAACGGTCTCGCGCACAAAAAAGCTGTCGTTTATTTTCATCCCAAATCGCAAAAGCGAACATGCCAATAAAATGGTCTACGCAAGATTCACCCCACTCTTGATAAGCATAAACGATAACTTCTGTATCACATTTTGTTTTAAATTTATAACCCTTAGTGCGTAAATAACGAGCTAATTCAAGGTAATTATAAATACAACCATTAAAAGTAATCCAGATAGAGGCATCGGCATTAGAAAGAGGTTGTTTACCACCTTCAGGATCGATAATTGATAGCAGTTGATGACCAAACCAGACTTGATTTGAACTGTTTTGCCACTCTCCTCGATTATCTGGTCCTCGATGAGCCATACTTTGCAACATATTATGCAAACTATAACTGTCGGGAATTTTTCCTACAATTCCGGCAATGCCACACATTGATAAGCCTCTATATAGTAAATAAAATTAATTATTAGAGTTGGAGAAAGACTCATAGGCAAGGAGAAGTTTTTTTGCTTCTGTTTGCCAGTTCAAAACTTGAGCAGCAAGTTTAACTTCTGTTTGCAGTTGCACTAGTTTATCTGGTTCTGCTAATAGCTTGTTAATTGCTTCATACATGCCAGCTACTGTATTTAAATCTCCAACAGTTACTCCTCCATGTTTTGCTGCCATATCTTCAAAGAACAAAAGCTTATGAGCAACAATTGGTACTCCAGCTAGTACATACTCAAAAAATTTATTTGGCGAACATAATTCATGATTTAAGTCAATTGGCTGGTAAGGAATTACGCCAATATCGGCGCCTGCTGTATAGTTGAGAATCTGTTCTGATGGTACTTTACCGAGGAAAAATACCCGCTTTTCTAAGCCTTGTTCTGCAACAATTTGCTTGAGAACCGCTTCATAGGCGCCGTATCCAATGATTACTAAAACAGCATCATCTGGGAAAAGAGCGGCACTTTTAACTAAAGTTTCGATATTTCGCTCATCACTAATCCAACCTTGGTAGAGAACAATTTTTGTATTTTTATCTAAACCAAGATGAGAACGAAGTGATTGTTTGGCATCAGAATTTATTCCTCCCTCTGGTAAATCAGTACAATTCATCAAAACTAAAGGTTGAGGAATCTTATATTTCTGCTCAAAATATTTTGCAATAGCTTGATTAACTGTACTCATCAAACTAACTTGATAAATATACTTTGCCTCAGCGCGCTCTAGTGATTGCCTAGTAGCGCTCGGCAAGCAATTTTGGGCGTAGTAAATTTCATGAGCATCATAAACTAGTGGTACTCCCCATTTTTTAGCAACAATTGCTCCAACTTTGAGGCAGGGTAGGTCATGCACATGAACGACATCCGCTTGAAACTGCTCTGCTTTAGAAAGAACAAATTTATCGTAAGGAGTAATATCAAAAAAACGTCTAGCAATTGCCATGTAAGATTTATTAACAAAAGCAATCAAATAATCGCGTTTTGACCACTTCATGACAAATCGCCTAATCCGCTTTAATCTTTCATCATCCCAGTCATATTTATAACGATGAATGTCTATACTGCCATAAACATAATGCTCTTCTTTATCACATTCAAAGCCTGCTAATAAAGTCAATGAGTGGCCAGAATCTACAAGCGTTTCTGCTTGCTGTAAAATTCGGCGGTCAATCATTGCGGCATCTGGTGTCAGCATCAAAATCTTCATTTGTTGTTACACCTGCTTTTCAAAGCGGACAAATAAACGCTGCATCTCAGTATCTTTATTCATGCTTGTAATGCTAAAACCAGATAGTTTTGCAAGTTCTTCAATTTCTGCGTTAGTAAATTCAAAGCCGCAACTTGGATATTCCTGAGACAAACTGGTTTTAGCTGGAAAGACTACTCCTTGAGGAATCTCAAGATTACCTTGATAAAAGTCAGCACTAACTATACCCTTTGGCTTCAGCAAGAAGTGCGCTAACTTCAAAACCCAAAGAGCATTATCAAAATTTTGGTGGATAAAGAAAAATCTAGATACCATAGTATCCATACTCCCTGCGTATTCCAATAAGCGATTATGCTCAGACATATGAACGTAATCGCAAGTAGGGGGAGATACAAGTCGAGCTATTGATAAAGCCAGTTGGGAGTAATCTATTCCCAGGTATTTACTTGCTATTGCTCCTAGCTGTTTGCCCAAGAAAGCAGGTCCACAACCAACTTCCATAACACGTTTGCCAACTAAATCTGAACCATTAACCCAAGTTTTTAGACTTGTAAAGCCTTCACACACAGTAAGGTTAAAAATTTCCTCTGAAGACAAATTTTTAATTTGTTCTATGAACTGGTCTTCGAGTCTCAATTGTGAAGCATCAAACAAAAAAGGTTTGGGGTCTTCGGTATTTAAGTAAACAATCCATTCTTTATCCCAGCGTTGGGTTTCTAAAGATGATGCGGGGATTGAGGTGATAAAATCTGGTGTGTACGTATTTACAGACATAAGATGTTGAACTTTTTGGTTAACGAGTTGCAATGTTAACATGAACATTGCTGGTTTTTACAGTATCTTTGTTCTAATAAAGAAAACTATGAGTTTTTGGGTAAAGTCCTTATTGACTTGGCTCGCACAATCCTCAAATTACAGGAGTGTTGGCTACATTGACGCATGAAAACTTTGAAAATGCTTATCAAGTATCAAATCAATTTCTGATAAATGTATTAAATAAGGCTATGTTACCTATTTGGCAAATACTATCTTATACTTCAAATTGGAACTTTATAGGTCAGATACTAATCTTCTAGAAGTAAATTCTTTATAATTAAAGTATAATATGACACAGAACGCGATTGTTATTCGTGAGCTTGGAAAAATGTACAGGTTATACAAGCATCCTGCTGACAAAGTTTTGGATGCTTTTGGAGTTAATCGCTATTTATTTTGGCGAAAGCATTATTTTCAAGACTTTTGGGCGATACGAGGATTAAATCTGGAAGTGAGGAAGGGAGAGCGGCTTGGTCTTGTCGGACGTAATGGGGCTGGTAAAAGTACTTTGCTAAAAATTATCACAGGAAATGTGGCGCCAACTGAGGGAGTTGTAACAGTAAATGGCAGAGTACAAGCTTTGATGGAACTAGGGACAGGTTTTCATCCAGAGTTTACAGGTCGTCAGAATATTCAAGCTTCCTTGGCTTATCAAGGGATATCTCAGCAAACTATCAAAGAATTAGAAGAAGAAATCATTGATTTTTCAGAACTAGATGAATTTATAGATCAACCTATCAAAACTTATTCCGCTGGAATGTATGCACGGTTAGCTTTTACTGTTGCAACCGCCATTAAACCAGAAATTTTGATTATAGACGAAGTGCTGGGAGCAGGTGATGCATATTTTACAGGCAAATGTGTTGAACGAATGCGAAAACTAACAGAAGATTCCGGGGCAACGGTTTTATTTGTTAGTCATGACCTTGCTTCTGTACAGGCTTTATGTAACCGAGCTATATGGATAAATCGGGGGCAATTACAAGCAGACGGTGAACCACTTAATATAATAAAACATTATTCAGCCTTAGTTAGACGTGATGAAGAAATTAGACTAAAAGCTAGAGATTTAAAGGTATCTAAAAAACAAGCTAGTTTAATTGAACGTAAACAAGACATTTACCAAACATTTCTTTTCAGATTGGTTGGTTTAGACGGAGGACACCCACCAGGTATACATAAAATTCGTGCTTTGACCTTGTTGTGCGAGTCAGAAAAGATTGGACAAATTAGTGTAGGCGCTCCTATGGATAACCATCCAGACCAGGAGCAATATCTAATGAATGAAACAGGATTTATGGATTGGGGTGCAGCAAGTAAAGATGAACTAGGATATTATAGGTTATATGGCAATTTTAATGGCAGATATGCCCATGCTCCTTTTGAATTTTCTGTACCTAAATCTTATTTAGTTAATTCTCAAAATTTTAAATTAGAAATTTGGGCTGATTGTGAGCAGGAATGCGTAGCGGTAGAGGTATTTAAGCACGACCAAAATCAATACCATCGTTTAGGAACTCTCAAAAATGGTGCTTCGACTAGCGGATTTGCCTTTGATATTAAGGCTTTTATGAAAACCGAAAATAACGAATTAATTGTATCTGCTGAATTAGATACCAAAAATAATAGTGTTCTGTTAGGTGTTTCTTTGACAGAAATAGATGAGTATGGTTCTAAAGAAATCGTAATTAACAAAGTAGAATTTTTGGATAAAAATGGAAATGAAACAAAGATTCTTTATTCTTTGGAATCTTTTCAGATTGTTATAGAGTACTTGGCGAGAGTTCCTATCCACAACCCAACTTTTGTTTTTTGTATTTATTTAGCATCTGGTGCAACAGCCTCTCAATGGTTAGTTTCTACTAAAGAGTTAGGTGCCCAATTTATAGAAGGCAAAGGCAAGTTTATTTTTAAAGGAGAAAAATTATTTTTAGGACGTGGTTCGTATGTAGCCAGTACTGCAATTTTTAAATGGTATCCTCAAAAAGGTCTTGAACCAGAGGCTTATCATGTCCTTGACCGCTGTACACATTTTCAAGTAGTCAACCCTGACGAAACTGAACTCATCGATTATGGTATTTGCAGACAACCCGTTTCATCTGAAATTATAACACTATAAAATTTAATTGTAGGTATTATTATGTTTGAAATAGATTATTATAATCAATCATCTCTTTGGCGCCAAGAACTTGAATATTACCAAGTACAGCTATTAGCTGATATTCTAAGTCTCATTCCAGAAGGTACGCAAAGTATTTTGGATGTAGGTTGCGGAAATGGGTTAATTACCAATGCTTTACCAAAAGATATTTATGTAGTGGGAGTAGACCCTAGCGAAGAAGCATTAAAAACTGTGGCTGTTGAAAAAAAAGTTTCCTCGATTGTTAACCTCCCATTTCCAGACCATTCTTTTGATTTAGTGATGGCAAATGATGTCATCGAACATCTTCCTGATGATATCTATCTAAAAGGAGTTGCTGAACTTTTTAGAGTAGCATCAAAATACGTATTAATTTCTGTACCTCATGCAGAGCAACTAGAAAAATCTTTTACTAAATGTGGTGATTGTGGGTTAATTTATCATATTAATCACCATCAGCGTTCTTTCGATGATAAAACACTTGTAAGTTTGTGCTTGCCGGAATGGCAAGTTAATGAGATAAGGTATTCTGGTGATATTACAAGACCACCATTAGACCCTACACTGTCGCTACAGCATGAACTTAAAATATATGCTCAAGCAGACAATTGCGTTTGTCCTAGATGTGGAAGCTCAAAAATTACTAAAAATAATGTTTTATTGAGTCAGCAAATAATAGGTAAGTTAAGAAGCGAATATTTTTATAAAGAAAAATCTTTATTAAATCAACATCTCAATAGAACGGAAATAATATGTTTATATCAACAGCAAAATATCAAGCATACTCAAAGCAGCATAAAGAAGTTAGAAAGCCAATTAGAAGAAAAATATATTTCTCCTTTATATATAGATACAACTAATTTTATACAGCAAGTTAAACAGGGATTTGTTGAAGGATGTTATTGGTCTAAATATTATATTAAACACAGCAATAATCTAGAGCTAGATAAATCAATTATGATTTATTTTCCTGTTATTCCCAAGGTCGGCGATAAGATAATCATTAAATTAGAATATTTATCAAATGACAATACGACTGCAAAAGCTTCAATTTTAGCACATGATGATTTAAACAACACATCTATATCTTTGATGGATATAGAATGTGTTAATTCTGAAGATATCGAAATAACTTTATCTAGCACTTGGGATGTTAATACTTACGGTGCCGCAATTAGCATCAATTATGATAAAAATATTTGCATTAAATCCGCACAATATATATTGAAAAAAGACACTTTATTACCATTTGTATACTTAAACAAAGGACACAATATATTATTTGCCTCAAAATCAAATTATCAACTTTCTTGGGGTTTATTTACAGAGCAAAGCGGATACCATCCAAAGCCAGAGTGGCTATGGACTGATAATTTAACAGCGTTTTATCCATTTAATTCTTCACCTTTATCTATTACTGATTATCAGAAACAGGTAGAAGCGATTATCCACAAAAAGGAATTAGAACGTAATCGATTGAATGCCACATTATCGGAACAAGTAAATTATTTGTCAAACATGTTGGAAGCTAAAGAGTTAGAACGAACCCAGGCAGAGAGCGCCTATACGCAAGCATCCGAACAAGTAAATTATTTGTCAAACCTGCTGGAAGCTAAAGAGTTAGAACGAACCCAGGCAGAAAATGCTTATACGCAAGCATCCGAACAAGTAAATTATTTATTAAACCTGCTGGAAGCTAAGGAGTTAGAAAGAACCCAGGCAGAAAATGCTTATGCAGAATCTTCAAAACAAATAAACCATTTGTTAAGTTTGCTAGATGCCAAAGAAATAGAACGAAGTCAGACAGCAAATGCTTGTGATAAAGCCTTAAAATACGCAAGTCTTTTCTTTAAAAACAATCAACGCTCTATTAACAGAGTATTGGTACTGTCCCACATGTTCCCTAACAAAAATCAATCTAATTTAGGGTGTTTTGTTGCAGAACAAGTGAAGGCATTGCGAGCAGATGAAGGTTTAGACGTTCGGGTAATATCCTGTCAACCTTTCTGGTGCAATACAAAAAACCCTCTACGCATTGCTCGTGCATTACGGAAATATCAAGAAGATTTAAATTCAAGTGAATGGTTTTTACATGAAGATATTCCGACGTTATTTGTGCCCTATCTTGTTGGTTGTCCTTATATCCCCTTTCCTCTTCATGGATTTACATACAGATACACAATCGCTAAAATTGCGAAGCGCATACGACGAAATTTTAACTTTGATTTAGTTCATGCCCACACAGGATATTTAGATGGATTTGCAGGATTATATATTGCGAGAAAATTTAATGTACCTTTTGTTATTACAGAACACACTAATCCATTCTCCTATTTAACAGGTAAACCAATAATACGCCATATTACCCATCATTCTATGGTATCGGCAGATAAAATTATCGCAGTCAGTTCAACTTTAATGGATGAAATAAAAGAATTTTTGCCTGCAAGCGTGCATGATAAATTAACTTATTTTCCTAACGGAGTTGATACCAATCTGTTTAAAATTACTACTAATGATGCTCCCGAAACATATACTTATGGAAAGAGTTTGCGCTTATTAAGCGTTACAGCTTTAGAAAATTATAAAAATCCTTTATGCCTTCTCGAAGCAATTCGGATTTTACGTGAAAAAGAAGTATCTATTCAGCTAATTTTAGTGGGAGAAGGCTCTTTAGAAACTAGTGTAAAAGATTGGATATTAAAGCATGAACTCATTGATTCAATTCAGCTTTTAGGGCGCCAATCTCATCAATCAATTGCAAAATTAATGCGTGATGAATGTGACATTTTTGTATTATCTAGTTGCTCGGAAACTTTTGGTGTTGTAATTATAGAAGCTATGGCTAGCGGCAAACCTATCGTTAGTACTCGTTGTGGTGGACCAGAAGGTATACTCAAAGAAGCATATCTTGGTGAACTATGCGAAAATAATAATCCACAATCAATGGCTGATACTATTTTAAAAGTTGCTAATAATTATGAAAAGTACCCACCGCAAATGATTAGACAGTTTGCGGTGACAAATTACGCTTTTGAAAATCTAACTCAAAAAATTGTGGAATTGTATCAGAATATTTTGCATTAGTAATGAAATGAATAAGAAAAAGTTAGTATTATGGTCAGGATTAGGATTGTTTTCGTTACTGATTATTTTATTTTTACAATTCAATATATTCTATGAGCTAGGACTACAGTCTTACTATGCAAATAATTTTTATCAGCATATTTCTTTGACTTCAAATGATGATAAATCTAAGAAATATTTACTTGTAAATCCATATGCTCAACGAGTTTGGGGCTGGAAAACAAAAAATAATCTTGTTTTACATCCGACACAAGTTGCTGGGGATGGATTAAATTTAATATTGCGTCATGATGTTGAATTTGCTACAAGGCACGCCAATTGGCTTTTAAAACATTCTACAGTTGTTAATAGTGCCTTATTCTTTCCTTTTCAATTTGATTTCGGTACTTACTACCCTTATTATTTAAAGGCTCCTTGGAATTCAGGAATTACACAAGGACTATCTCTGGGTCTTTTTAGCTATTTGTATAAAGAAACGAAAAATGAAAAGTATTTAGACGCAGCAAATAAAATATACAATTCTTTTTCTATTCCAATTGAAAAAGGTGGATTCACTAGATATGATAAGGAAGGTTTATTTTTCGAGGAGTATCCGACAAAAGAACCTTCACGTGTACTTAACGGCGCAATAGTAGCAATGCTCGCTTTGCATGATTATGCTATTATTACCAGAAACAAAGAAGCAGAGACTTTATTTATTAAAAGTGTAAACAGGTTTGCTTTCTTACTTCCAGAATATAATATAAAAGATTCTTCTACAGGAGTATATCTTAGTTCTTACAGTCTAGCTAAAACTAGACCAGAAGTACTTGGTAGGTTTGTAGGCGATGGGAATGCTTTACTACATGAGATTAAATTAATTGGTGTTAAAAACAGTAAGGAAGTTGTTTTATCTTCTCTTCAAGTCGGTCTAAGCCAAGATGATGATGTAACTAAGAATTTTTACATTAGTACTGATTATACACAGATGAACTGGGGAGATGCCTCAAAAATAGGAAAATATAATTGTAGAGAAATTAATGCTATAAAAGGACAATATAATCATTCACCGTTTAAATTTTTATTATCACCGCAATATAACTATGAGATGTATCAAATAGTTGTTACATATAAAAGTATTAATGGAAGATTAAGTTTGCAACTTTTTGATGAAAAAGAATTTTGGAAACTAGGTAATATTATTCATTCCTCTAAAGATACACCTATATTCAAAACATCTAAATTTACTGTTCCCTCTAGTTTTATAACCTCTTGGAATAATAAACTTGTTACTAAACCTAAAGTAGAAAAAAAATATTTAGATGATAATCAGGAGTTAGTTAAAATTGTTGGTAATTTAACGAAAAATAAGATTTTCTTAAATTATGCTCAAAAATGGAAAGATTCTATTACATATGTTCCATCTCTTTATTTCAACAAGTTTCCAAATCTGATTTTAAAAGCATCTAGTATCCAGAAAATTTTACCAATAATCCCAGGAGGCAGTGAGTCCCTAAATGTAAAATTTCCTTCTGTTATTAAAATTAATGATAAATATTTTCTTTATTATTCAACCGATGGGGAAGATAAACAATGGCACATTAATCTTGCTACTAGCTCTGATAATATAAATTGGACAAGACAAGGCTGGATTTTTGATTCAAACTCAATGCCAGCAAGTCGCCAAGCTAGTCTGTCATTTCCTTTCGTTATCAAAAACAAAGAAGTACATTCTTCGTATCCTTATATAATGTATTTCTCTTGTGCTAAATCTGGAAATTCATATAACAATATTTCTTGGGCGTACTCACGAGACGGTTATAAATGGAAGTATGGTGGTGTCGCGGTAGAAGAACAGGGCTTAGACCCATTTGTTCTTTTACAAAAAAACGGTCAATATGCTATGTTTTATACTCAAAATAATTCGACGACACAAAATATAGTTAAAACAATTTCTGATGACGGTATCACTTGGTCTATTCCTGTTCAAGTCATTAAAGGAAATCATTTATCTAATTTTTATACTATGACTGGATTAAATATAAATGATAAATTCTGTTTATTATTAGAGGAAACTATTCGCCCATCGCAAAGACATGAAATCAAGCTTGCGTGTGATAAAGGTGATAATAAATTTATCTATAATCAAAATAATCCTATTGTTTTAGATCAAGATTGGGTATCAAGATGGGATGCAATCCGCTATGGTTATAATCTTTTTCAAGATGGAAATAAATTATTTGTTTATTACAATGGCACTCCTAAGCTAGGTGCAGACAGAGGAAGTCAAATAGGTCGCGCAGAATTAGATATTAAATTATTATCTAATTATGTCTCAAATTTATTTAATGACAACAAGCGACAATAGATACATACCATGTTGCTTTATACATGGTCGCTAAATACTTTTTTCATCCGACTAAAAAACCAAAAACCGCCAATAAAAAATAGCAATGACATACTTACCAAAGGTATTATTATTCTTGTCGGTGGAAACTGATTAAACATCAATACTGATTGGTAAGACATGATAATGTAATAAAGAGGATTTATCGCTAAAAAGGGTCGCATTTCAACCGGAACCATCGCTTCTGTATAAGCAATAGGACTTAGCATCATTAATATAAGTATAACTACAGAAATAATACTTTGAATATCCCTAATATATACGTTTAGACTGGATAATATCCAAACTAACCCGATTGAAAATAAAATTTGGCATAGCCATACAAATATAAATAAGGGTGAAAAAAGAGTGAGCTTTCCTATAATTAGCAATGCTATCAGTAGAAGTCCCATGCCTACAACTTGAGTAGCTTGACCAACAAAAACTGCCTTGACTGGAACTAATTCAATTGGGAAAAGGGTATTTTTAATTAAATTTGAACTGGTAACTACAGAAGGAACACCATAACTCAAACCATCTGAGAAACCCAGAAAAGGTATTAATCCACAGAAAATTAATGCAACATATTCATTAGTGCCCAAACTTGGAAACTTAATTTTAAATATATAAAGATAAACAATAGCGTAGGTTCCAAGAAAGAGTAATGGATAAATTAATAACCACAGCAATCCTAGAACTGAGCCTGCATAACGAGTTTTAATCTCATTGATAGTAGTTCGATAAAGCATCGAACGATGTCGTCGCAAGGTATCAAATGGAGGAATAATGATATCTGAATATAGTACATAAAAAGATTTAAATAAATATTTAACAAATTTAAGGTTAAGATGATGTTTTTTGCTAATCATTATAGTTAATAAAGAAACTTTAGTGAAAATATTGGTATTTTACTCGATTCAAAAAAATTGTAAAAGAATAAACTACCAATATCTATATTTTTTAAGCCTGCAATTACATATTTAAAGCAACTAATCCTAAAGCTTTTTCAATACTATTTACAACTCGTTCAATAGTTGTGGTATCTAACTCAGACCAAATGGGTAAACTTAGAACTTCACCAGTCATCATATCGCTAACTGGATTTACAGGATATTTGCCTTTATAAACTGGCAGTTGGTCTTGAGGTACTGGATAGTAAATCATGCTACCTGTACCTTGTTCGCTTAAATACTTATGTACTGCATCTCTTTTTCCGTCTAAAACTCGAATTGTATATTGATGGAATACGTGACCCTCGCTAATTTCAGGCGCCACTACACCAGAAACATCAGCAAGTAACCGATTATATGTTTTTGCTGCCAAGCGTCTACCTTTGTTCCATTTGTCAATGTGAGGTAACTTAACCCGTAAAATTGCTGCTTGCATAGTATCGAGGCGAGAATTGTAACCCAAAATTTCATTGTGGTACTTCTTCTTTGCTCCGTGTATCCGCAACATGCCAGCAATTTCTGCTACTTGTTCATCGTCAGTAACAATTAATCCCCCATCTCCATATGCACCCAAGTTTTTAGAAGGAAAGAACGAATAAGCGCCAACATTACCAATAGTGCCAGTATGTTTACCAGTAATTTGAGTGCGAGTACTTTCTTGACAGCTATTTTTACACGACGAACAAGTACCATAATAGCGGGCACCAAAAGATTGAGCGCAGTCTTCAATTACTTTTAAGTTATGTGCTTGGGCTATGTCCATTATTTGTGCCATCGCCGCCGGGTTCCCGTAGAGATGGACTGGCATTATAGCTTTGGTTTTGGGTGTGATTTTGGTAACAATAGCTTTAGGGTCAATGTTAAAACTACTTGCCTCAATGTCAGCAAAAACAGGTGTCGCGCCTACATTACTGATTGATTCAGCAGTAGCAAAAAAACTAAATGGAGTGGTAATTACCTCATCACCCTCACCAATACCCAAAGCTCTTAATCCAATTACCAAGGCATCAGTCCCTGAGTTTACACTAATTGCATAGCGTACACCCAAGTATTGAGCCACTTCTTGCTCAAATAGTTTAACATCTGGCCCCATGATAAACTGACCAGATTCTAAAACGCGTTTGAGGGCAGCTTGAATTTCTGCTTTAATCGCTTCGTACTGCGGTTTGAGGTCGAGAACTGGAATTTTATCTTGGCTCATGCGATTCTTTGAACTTGGGTTTCTGAAACTTTTTGATACTTGGCGCCTGTTGAGTCCATAGCATAACCCTCGGCATCAAATTCGAGAACATCGCCGTAAGCGCTCATCCAACCAATTATTTTGGCTGGGACTCCTGCGACCATTGCATAAGATGGTACATCTTTTGTAACCACGGCGCCTGCTGCCACAAAAGCGCATTCATGTAAAGTGACACCACAAACAATTGTTGCATTTGCCCCAATACTAGACCCCCGCTTTACCAAAGTTCGATGGTAATCATTGCTAGTATTGCGGGGAAACTCGCAACGAGGCGTTTTCACATTAGTAAACACCATGCTTGGACCGCAAAAAACATAATCTTCTAGAATAACCCCTTCGTAAAGGGAGACATTATTCTGAATTTTGCAGTTATTGCCAATAATTACATTATTTGCGACTAAAATATTCTGTCCGAACGAACAGTTGTTACCAATTTTGGCTTTACCTAGAATATGACAGAAATGCCAAATTTTTGTGCGCTCACCAATTTGGGCGCCTTCATCTACATAACTAGATTCGTGTACAAAGTAGTTAGCCATGCAGTGATTTTTGTGCCTCCTCTAAAATTTCGACAACAGCCACTCCATTCCAGCCGTCAGAGCGGGGTTTCTGACGAGTTTTCAGACAATCTAGAAAATGC
Organism: Calothrix sp. PCC 7103; assembly: GCF_000331305.1. GTDB lineage: Bacteria > Cyanobacteriota > Cyanobacteriia > Cyanobacteriales > Nostocaceae > Dulcicalothrix. Next base: position 7,613,819 of record NZ_KB217478.1, read on the forward strand.
TGACACTCAATTTTCAAAGGTTCTGACGCTGCTACTTCAACAACTTCAATACCCTTGTCAAAATGCTGCAAATCTTGGTCAATAAACTTATCGTGTATTGTTACCGTCTGCAAGACTTCATCGTAAACCAGCATTTGCTTCTCAGCAATAACTACTGTACTACGCTGTGTCAACGGATGATACCAAGAACAGCTAATTTGAGCAGATTGACCGTTTTGAAAACACATTTCAACCTGAACGTAATCTTCTATACCTGGTTGCAAAATGGCACTGCCTAAAGCTTTAGCTTTTTGTAATTGGGGGTTACCTAACAAATCAAGTATCACCGATACATCATGAGGAGCAAACGACCACCAAACATTTTCTTCTTTACGTACTTTTCCCAATTTCAAGCGTTGAGTAGAAACACGTAAAACTTTACCAGCTTTGCCGCTTGCTAAGTAATCTCGCATCCAAGCTATTGCAGGTTGATATAGCAGTAGATGACCCACCATCAGTACTCGTTCGTGTTTATCAGCATATTCCGCTAGCGTTCGTGCTTCTTCTGTACGTAAAGTAATGGGTTTTTCAACAAATACGTCTTTGCCCGCGCGCAAGGCAGCCATTGCCAACTTATAGTGAGTTGGTGCTGGTGTCGCTAAAACCAACGCCTGTACGTTGGTTTCTAAAGCTTGCTCGAAGTCTGTGTAAATATCAATATTTGGATAAGTACTGGTAACTTCTGCCCTCAGATTTGGATGCGCTTCAGCTACACCTGCTAACGCTCCTAATTGGTTGAAATTCCGAACCAGGTTTTTCCCCCAGTTTCCTGCCCCGACAACAATTAATGGTTTTTTTGTACTATGAATCACAGCTTTTCCTTTCCCTACAGAAGAATTACTTTACTGCGGTCGCAATTTAGATGCCGAGTGACACCTCGCGTATCAAGAACTGCTTGCGCTTTTTGAACTAAATTGACATAATCTATTTGGGTATGTTCTGTGGCAATAATTACTAAGTCAGCTGTAGCAATGTTTTCATCGGTAAGTTCAACACTGGTGAAATTTTGCCCTTGGACTTCAATATGCTCTATAAAAGGGTCATGGTAGGTAAGAGTCATTTTGTCTTCTAAAAGATAATTAATTACCACTACTGCGGGAGACTCGCGCCAGTCACTCAAATCTTTTTTGTAAGCAACACCAATTATCAACACCTTAGCTTTTGATGGAGCAATGCCCAGATTATTCAATACTCGACGAGCTTTTTCCCTTACAAACAGGGGCATCTGGCGGTTAATTTCACCAGCTAAAGAAATAAAATGAGTGCTGAAATTTACTTCTTTTGCTTTCCATTCCAAATAATGAGGATCTATTGGGATACAATGACCACCAACTCCAGGTCCTGGATAAAAAGGCATAATACCAAACGGTTTGGTGTTAGCAGCATCCAGTACTTCCCAGACATTTAAGTCAATGCGGTCACATAGTAATGCCAATTCATTAACTAAAGCAATATTGACTGCCCTAAAAGTGTTTTCAAACACCTTTACTAACTCAGCAGCTTTAGCACTACTCACAGGTACAACATGGTCGATAGTTTGTTGATAAAACAGCGTAGCTACTTCCAAGGAATTTGCATCTGATGCTCCTACTACCTTGTTAGTGTTTTTAGTTGTGTAACGTTTATTACCTGGGTCTACTCGTTCTGGCGAATGTGCTAGAAAGAAATCTTTTCCCTGCTTTAAACCGCTCGTCTGTTCTAAAACTGGTCGCATTACCTCATCTGTTGTGCCTGGATAAGTTGTTGATTCCAAAGTCACTAACTGTCCTGGTCTTAAGTGTTTGGCAATTTGATATGTGACACTTTCTATATAGCTCAAATTGGGTGTTAGATTTTTAGTCAAGGGTGTAGGTACACAGATAACGATAACATCCATCTCGTGTATCTGTTTAAAGTTAGTTACCGCTTGTAGATGACCTGTACTAACCACATGTTTTAAGTCATTATCTTTGATATCTGAAATATAGTTATCAGCCATGTTGACTCGTTCAGCCCGTATGGGGTTCTGTTCTATCCCCAATACCCGATAACCAACTTTAGCTTTTTCTACAGCAAACGGTAGACCTACATACCCTAAACCTACGACACCGACTCGTGCCAAGCGAGTTGTGATTTTATCTTGCAAGCTGTTCAACATTCTTGTTTTTTTGATCATTGGACTTATTTATACCAGCAAACTGAATGTAAATCAAAGTACATTCTTAGCACAACTCATTTATCTTGTCGCCAAGATATTGTGCTAATTAATACGTTTGTGTTTTTACTCGTTTGTTCGTTGTTCAACACAAAAATAATTGTTACTATTTGTTATAATGAGTATAAATACTTATTTTATTATTTCCGGAATTTTATGACATTTATTTACATTTAATGGTTTAATTTATGTTAAATTTTTTATTTTAGAAAAGAAAATGTCTTCTTAGTTCTGTACAAAATTTACTGGTTTTAAAAAAGCAATAAGTATATACAATTTATACACTCGTATATAATAAATATATGATTAATTACCCTAGACTCGGCAATACTTCTGTAATATCACCTGCAAAAATAGAGGTAAATCAAGCGAAAGCAGGTAAAAGTGTAATTTTAGTTACTGGTCACTATTGGGACTCCAAGCGAAAAGCTGGCTTTCATTGGCTAGCAGATACACTTTGGCGCCAAGGATGGCAAGTAATTTTTATGACCGCTGCGTTGAGTTGGCTGTCAGTAATACGTAAAGACTATCGTTTGGAATATCCTGTACTCAAAGAAGCTAACCAATTATTTGAAGTAGATAAAAACTTGTGGAGTTACGTTTGGTTTACTCCCTGGCATCCTGCGAATCTTCGCTCAAATTTTCTTAATAATCTCGGTAAATCATTATTTAATAACTATGCTGGCCTTCCATTAGGAATGTTAGAGCCAATGGTGCGTCAGGCTGACCTTTTCATATTCGAGAGTACCCCAGCTTTACTTTTATTTGAAAGATTTAAACGTCTGAATTCTACTGCCCGCTACATATATCGTGTTTCGGATGATTTACGAATGCTACGTAATCATTCAGTTGTCATAGAAACAGAGCAAAGAGTAGCTTCTCAATTCGACTTAGTAAGTGTCCCTAGTCAATATATTCATAATAATTTTAAAGGTTTACCTAACCTAAAGCTTCATTATCATGGCATTCGTAAAGACCTTTATAACAGAGAATACTCCAATCCATATTCATCTACAGATCATCCGAACGTTATTTTTGTAGGTAATTCTTACTTTGACTATGACTTTTTAGATAAAGCCAGTCAAATGTTTCCTAATTGGCATTTTCATATTATTGGCCCAATTTCTAATCTACCTAAAAGAAATAATATTAAAGTCTATGGTGAAATGCCTTTTGAAGCGACGGTTCCTTATATTAAATATGCAGATATAGCTCTCCAAACACGCTCTTATACTCCTGGTACTGAGTCTTTGACAGATAGCCTAAAAGTTATTCAGTACACTTTCTGTAAATTACCTATAATTGCTCCAGATTATTTATCATCTTCAAAACCCCACATTTTCTATTACCAACCTGGAGATTCAGAAAGTATCCACAAAGCTTTAGTACAAGCGAAAAATTGTAATACAAATCAAATAAAAGCAGATGGAATTAATTCTTGGGATGAATTGATATTTGAAATGCTTAAATTAGTAAATATAAATTCATATAAGCAGAACTAAATATAAAACTCATTAAAGCGCAAACCATCGGAATTCAAACATACATAAATACTAATAAAGTTTCATCTAACGATGTCGGCAGCATTTTCGTTAAGAGTAATGAATTACACTACTCATACGGTATTCGTTAGCAACTCATACTGCTATGGTATTTTGATACAATAAGTTTTAATACTCATTTTATACAAATAGTATAATTTTATATACTTAGTCACATGTGATAAGTTTTGTTAAACTATGTTTAAAGTTGTAATCGATGCTACTCCAGTATCTGCCAAACCTAGTGGTGTAGGGTTTTTTGTCGCTAATTTAATTAGTTCTTTGAGTGATTTACAATACTCTGAGAATTTTAGTTTAGGGCTAGTTTATCAGCCAGGATTAAAAAGCTGGTTGCGTGGCAGCAAAAGTTTACCAGATTCTCTTAAGTCATACTCAGACGTAAATTTTTTCCCGATGCCAGTGAGGGTATCAGATTTATTGTTAGCGACAGAAAATAAATTTCTTGTTTCTCGCTTTGATAAATATTTTGGTAATGCTCATATTATTCATGGCACAAACTATTCTGTTTACCCCTGTCGTAAAAGCTTAAAGGTCATGAATTTGTATGACCTGACTTTTATAAAATATCCTCAATATGTTGATTCTGTTGTTGCTAAATATAAACAAAAAGTGCAACGCTGCTTGAAATGGACAGACCTAGTAATGACTATTTCTGAAAGCTCGAAGCAAGATATTGTTGAGTATTTGCACGTAGACCCAGATAAGATACACGTCACGCCACTCGCGAGTCGCTACCATGCTAACAGTCTGTCAATTCAAAAGACTGAATTGCTTTTAGAAAGATTTGATTTTGATTTCTCAACACCGTATCTATTATTTGTCAGTAATATTGAACCAAGAAAAAATGTTAATGCTTTGATTAAAGCGTTTAACTATTTAAAGTCAAAATATAATATTCCTCATAATTTGGTGTTAATCGGCAAAAAAGGTTGGCGCTACGAACCTATTTTTACAGCTATTTACGATTCTCCTTGGAGCAACTCTATTTATCATCTTGACTATTTATCTGATGATTTGGTCGCGCTATTTTATTCTAAAGCTGATGTTTTTGTTTATCCATCGCATTATGAAGGGTTTGGATTACCTGTACTAGAGGCTATGACTTTAGGGGCGCCTGTTGTCAGTTCTAACTGTTCCTCAATTCCAGAAGTTGCGGGTGATGCAGCTTTACTTATTAATCCTTTGGAATCACTTGAATTAGCTGAATCGATTCTAAAAATTATTAGTGACTCTCATTTGCGTCAAAAATTAATCATCAAAGGCAAAGAAAGAGCAAAATTATTCACGTGGGAAAGAACGGCAAAAGAAACATTAAAAGCTTACAAGGGTCTTGTGGAACCAAGAGTGAAGATTGAAGCGTAAAAGGCAAAGACTTGTTGGCGCCACTATCTCCGAAACCAAAAAGCTTGTAATATGTCATAGTGCTTGTAGAAAGCGGTAAAGGAATATGACAGAGCGCAAGCGGGTGCTAATTACGGGTATTACAGGTCAAGACGGTTCATACTTAAGTGAGCTCTTACTGGAAAAAGGCTATGAGGTTCACGGTATTATCCGCAGGACATCGACTTTTAACACCGACCGTATCGACCATCTTTATACTGACCCGCACGATGAAGATGCGCGTTTGTTTCTTCACTATGGAGATTTAACCGATGGCACTGTGATGCGGCGTATTCTTGAGCAAGTTCAGCCACAAGAGATGTATAATCTTGGCGCTGGGAACCTTCTGTCAGTTTTGAGCAACTAGTAAAGTTAATGGTTGAAGCTGATTTACAGGCACTAGGCTTAATTGCAGATGGGGGTGAGTTATCCACTGCCCTTGATAATGCTATTATCCGGAAAAGCTTAGTTAATGCGATGATTTAGTTGTTTACGAGCGTGTGCATGGTGTCATGGGCGACGAGTTAGCGATTTCACTGCAAAATGTATCGAAATGTTACAAGCGCTATGGGCGCCCGGTGGATAAGCTAAAAGAGGTTTTGCTACCGACAAAAAATTATGCCCAGGAGTTTTGGGCATTGCAAGATATTCATTTAGAAGTACACATTGGTGAAACTGTAGGAATTATTGGTCAAAATGGTTCCGGCAAAAGCACACTGCTGCAAATTATAGCCAGAACCCTTACACCAACTACTGGTAATGTGTTGGTGAATGGACGAGTTTCGGCGCTTTTAGAACTTGGTAGTGGATTTAACCCTGAATTTACTGGGCGCCAAAATGTGTTTTTTAATGCACGAATTTTAGGGTTAAGTCAGCAAGATATAGAAGCTAAATTCAATGAAATCTTAGCCTTTGCCGATATTGGCGACTTTATTGACCAACCTGTAAAAACATACTCTAGCGGTATGTTCGTGAGATTAGCATTTGCTGTAGCAGTGTGTGTTAATCCTGACATTTTAATTGTAGATGAAGCACTCGCAGTGGGTGACGTTTACTTTCAACAAAAATGTTACGAAAGACTAAGACAGCTTAAAGACTTGGGTACAACGATTTTATTTGTTTCTCATGATTCTACCTCGGTATATAAACTTTGTACAAGGGCATTGTTGTTAGAGTCTGGAAAATTAATACTTGATAACCAACCAAAGCAGGTCATTGATTTGTATGAAGCAAATCTTTTAAAGAAAAATGATGCAAATTCTAAATCTTTGGAAATTCAAATCGTTTCTTCACCAGAATCTATCTCCAATTCATCTAGTAATTTGACTAATGAAGTCGTCATTAACCAACCGGAAGTAGACTTAAAGTTTGTGACTTTGTTAGATGAAAATAACCAGGAAATAGAATCATTAATTAGCGAAGATAAAATAGAAATATCAATTGGATTATTGTTTTTAAAATCATTCGATGACCCCCACGCAGGTTTTAAAATAAGAAATAAAACAGGAGAAGTTGTTTTTGAAACTAATACTTACTGTATGGGAATAAAGATAGGCAAAGTCGAAAGCAATAGTTTTGTTAATTTGCGATTTAATTTCTACGTGCCATTAATTGAAGGTGAGTACACAATTTCTGTGGGTGTTACAGATACAGGATATGGAGAGAGGTTATTTGAACGAACATTAATTTACGCTCATAATGTTAATGCTTTCAAAGTATTAAGAAATAAAAATTCTATTACTTGGTCGGGAGTAGTTAACTTATATCCATCTCTATCTATTTCAAAACAAGCTTATGTTTGATTTAATTATAGAAAAAGCAAAGTTTACAAAATACGATTTTAAAAAAACAGCTAACAAAAACGACCCACTTAGCCATCTTTTTGAAGATTGGATTGATTACTATAAATTAAAGTGGGCAATAGCTAAAGTCTTAAATCCTTCTAGCATTTTAGAAATAGGAGTACGTTTTGGCTATTCCGCAGTAGCTTTTCTTGAAGCATCTCCATCAGCTAAATATATTGGTATCGATTTAGACACGGATTATTATGGTGGAGTTAAAGGAGCTATTGATTGGGCAAAACAAATTACCCAACAGTATAATACCGAGTTTATAGTTGCCGATACACAAAGCATGGAATTTTTTCCCGGTGATGTGTATGATTTAATTCATGTTGACGGTCAACAAGATGGTGATAGTTCCTTTCATGATTTAAAATTAGCTATTAAGCAAGCACGGTATGTACTTGTAGATGGTTATTTTTGGACACGTCCAAATTTTTTGGCAGTTAGCGATTTTTTATTTCACAATGTTGATTTACTCGATTGGTATGGTGTCATACCAGGTTATGCTGGAGAATTACTTATAAAAGTATCAGAAAATTATTTAAGCCAAGCTAATAAATTTACAAGCAAAGCTTCTTCAAGTTTAATGATTCGTCAAACTTATACTGATGAATACTTTACTCAGGATTGTGGAGGTTTTGATGCTTATAGTAAAAATCAAGGAAAACGACTAGAAGATGCAAGATTGATTGCCGTAGCGAATATTTCCAGTTTTAAAAAATCTGGTCGTGTACTTGACTTAGGTTGTGGTCGAGGAGAACTAAGCTACTATTTTGCTCATCAAGGTTTTGCCGTCACATCTGTTGACTATTCCCCAAGTGCGATTAAATTGGCACAAAAATGTTTTGACAAAGAAGATAAGTTACAAAAAAACGTGGATTTTATATGTGATGATGTATGTAACATTATATTACAATATAAATATGACTTAGCAGTTGCATCCGATTTGATAGAGCATTTAGCCTTTCAAGAAGTAGATAAGCTGTATCAAAAAGTAGCGACACATCTTAAGTCTGATGGATTATTTGTTGTACATACTTTTCCAAATCTTTGGTATTACAAATATGAGTATTCACGTCGAAGAAAGATTGCAGCTTCTGTAGGAGCTTATTTATCACCGGAACCGCGTTCAAGATACGAGCAAATCATGCATATTAATGAGCAATCACCAGTTGTTTTGAAAAAGCAGTTAAGTAAATACTTTAAGTATGTATATTTATGGTTCGGATGTCCAGAAAATCCTGGTGGCAGTTTAATCAAGAAATTTTCTATTAAAGAAATGCGTCAAGCTCCTAGCTTATTTGCAGTTGCTTCCCAACAACAGTTAAATTACGAGCAGTTGAAAAATACATTACAAATGTCACCCTTACCTGATATCTTACCAGGTAAAATTAATTTGCTTGTCAAATCTTATCCCAAGATGGTTAGTGTTGATAGCGAGTTTGAAATTGAGTTAGAGATTCAAAATACCAGCGAATTTGTTTTAAATAGCTGTGGGCAAAATCCAGTTCATATTGCATACCATTGGATGAGTAAAGATAACGAGTATCTTGTTTTTGACGGCAAAAGAACTAAAATAATTCCTGTTTTGTATACAAACAAGGGTTTCAATCTAAAGCTTTTTGGACATCAAGTTAATAAAAGAACATATTTCGCATCAGTACAATCACTCTCTAATACTGGTAATTACGTGTTAAGAATTACACTAGTGCAAGAAGGAGTGAGTTGGTTCGATGTTAAACCGACTGAATTATACCAAGACCTTTACATTGATATAATAGGTAATTAGTTTGAGAATTCATTGGCGCCAAATTTTATATATAATCTATTAAATATCTCATTATGGGATAAAATAAATTTTATCTATGTAAAGCATTACTTTGTTTTTGAGGAGTAAATAATGATCGAATCCAACATTGAAGAAATTGATGTTGATGAATTAAGGCAAAGAATTGAAAATGAAGTGGCTCAACGCAAATCAAGGGTTGAGCAAAATTTATCTAAGCCTTTCATGGCAAATATTCAACCAAGAGTAAATTTAATCAAGCATAAGTATATAGAAGCTTTGCTAAACAATGCAACTAATAGAGCATCTGTACGTACAAAATTACCCGACAAATTTAGTCGTATACCTTTTAATATAGGTAAAATAATTGAAAAATTTCTTTTAAAAGCATTTAATACCCTTTTTAAAGATCAAAGGGAAGTAAATTTTAATTTAATACAATCATTGCGAGAATCAGTAGCATTAAATCAGCAGTTGGCTGAAGAAGTCAATACGCTTAAAGCAGAAATAACAACTCGCTTAGTTAGTATAGAAACTAGTGTTAAAACATTAGATAATCAAATTCAAACTTTAGATAACTTTTCTCAGAATTTGGATAAACGTTTTCAGTATATGGATGAACGCTATATTAGAAACGATAGTTATCTAAAAAGTGAACTAGCTCAACAAAAGCGTTTATTGACAATATGTTTAGAAGAAGCGCAGAAGTGTTTCCCTAGCCAATTTAACTACGCTCAACTGCAAAAAATTACTAATGAAAGTAAACATTCACTTGATGCTTTATATGTTGCGTTTGAAGACAAATTTAGAGGCAGTCGCGAAGAAATTTATGATAGATTTAAGATTTATTTACCTTTAATTGAAGAAGCAAAAATTGGTCAATCTGATACTCCTATTTTAGATATAGGATGTGGTCGTGGTGAATGGTTAGAATTATTGCGCGAGTCTGGATATTCCGCAATGGGTATAGATACTAATAGGGTAATGTTAGAGAAATGTAGAAGTAGAGAATTAGAGGTTATAGAAGAAGATGCAATTAAATATATGCAGTATTTGCCAGATAAAAGTTTAGGCGCCGTCACAGGTTTTCATATTATTGAACACTTAGCATTTGAGGATATTTTGAAGTTATTTACTGAGACATTAAGGGTGTTAAAACCAGAGGGGTTAGTGATTTTTGAAACTCCGAACCCAGAAAATGTATTAGTAGGTACCCATAATTTTTATATTGACCCCACTCATCGCAATCCTTTACCGAGTATTACAATAAGATTTATTGCTGAATTTATTGGTTTCTGTAAAGTTGATATTTTAAAACTTCATCCTTATCCAGAAACGCTAAAATTGAGTGGTTCTGAGGAAGCTGAACGTTTTAATGATTATTTTTACGGGGCACAAGATTACGCTGTTGTAGGGTATAAGTTATGACTATAATCGCAATTGTCACTCCTTGGTTTGGCAAGGATTTAAAAGGAGGAGCAGAACAACATGCTTGGCAAGTGGCAACACGTCTGGCAAGTCGAGGTCATCAAGTTGAAGTATTAACAACTTGCTCCGGCGCCTTTAGTCAAGATTGGAGCGTTAACAGTCTAAGAGCAGGGGTTACAGAGGAACAAGGTGTTACAATTCGTAGATTTCGAGTTGACTCTCGTGATAAAAATACTTTTGACCAAGTTAATGGTTTAATGTTAAATTTGGCATCTCCACTACAACCAGGAGTTAATCCAGTTAGTTTAGAAGAATCATCCATATTTGTTACTGAAAATATTAACTCCACCGAGCTACTAAATTTTTTAAAAGATAAACATAAAAATTATCATGCTTTTATTTTTTTACCCTATCTTTATGGGGTGATATTGAATGGCTTACCAATTGTTGCAAATAAGGCTTTTCTACAACCTTGTTTGCACAATGAGGTTTATGCTTATTTACCCCAAGTTGCCAATATTTTTCATTTAGCAAAAGCATTACTATTTATTAGTGAGGGAGAAGCTAAACTAGCAACCAAGTTGTATGGGCCAGGTATTATTAATAAGAGTACTGTGGTCGGCGCCGGAATAGAACGAGGGGAGTATAATAATCAAGAAATAATAATAAAAAACTTTCAACCAAAACAAGAACGGTTTATACTTTGTTTAGGTCGTCGCGACCCTACGAAAAATACAGATTTATTAATTAGAGCTTTTGCAAGTTTTAAACAGCAGTACCAATCTAATCTCAAATTAGTTCTGGCAGGACCTGGAAATACATGTTTTAATGGTTTTGCTCCAGACTTAATCGATTTAGGTTTGGTTGAAGAACATGAAAAAGAAGCATTATTAGCAAACTGCCTCGCGTTGTTTCAACCAAGCCAAAATGAAAGCTACTCGCGCGTCATGATGGAAGCTTGGTTTTACAAACGACCTGTTGCGGTTCACGGAGATTGTTTAGCAACTGCAATGGCTGTAACATCTGCTCATGGAGGTTGGATAGCAAGAGCAGAAAGCGAATGGACGGAACTATTCACTCATATAGATACTAAGAGCGAACAAGAGAGGACTGACCTCGGAACTAAAGGTCATATTTATGCTCAAGAAAATGCAGTGTGGGATAAGATTATTCAACGCTATGAAGATAAATTAGAACTTTCGTTAGAACCAGCAGTTGCTACAACAAAACCAAAAACTAGAAAGCTTCAAGAAATTCACCAACTTTTACCAAATCTTGCCTATGGTGATGCAATATCAAATCAAGCTATAGCAATTAGAGATTATTTACGCAATTGTGGTTATAAGTCGGATATTTTTGTTCGCTACCTAGATGAGCAAGTTAGGGACGAAGCAATAATATTTAACCCAAAGAGTATAAACCGTAAAGCGGGCTTAATTTACCATCATTCTATTGGCTCAGAGTTAACTGATTTTGCGATTGCTCACCCAAGTCATAAGTGCTTAATTTACCATAATATTACACCCGCAGAATTTTTTGTACCTTATCGGCCAGAGTTTGCAAAAATTTTAGAAAAAGGTCGGACAGACCTCAAGCAACTAGCTCAGTACTTCCCGGTGTCGGTTGGAGATTCAGAATATAATGCTGCTGAACTTGCTGCGAGTGGTTTTTCTCAACCAGGGGTTTTGCCAATTATGGTAAATCCAAGTAAGTGGGATATATTAGCAGACGCTGAACTAATGCAAAAGTTACAAGACGGTAAAGCTAATTTGCTGTTTGTGGGTCGTCTAGCTCCTAATAAGCGACAAGATGATTTGCTGGAAGCATTCGCACATTATTTAACAATGGATTGTGATGCACGCATTATTCTTATCGGATATGGTGATATCAGCGACCCTTACTATCAACATTTAATTAATACAATTAATCGATTAAATTTGGGGGATTTTGTACTCTTACCAGGACAAGTAAACGATGCTGAGTTATTAGCTTATTATCGAACAGCGCATTTGTTCTGGTCGATGAGCGAGCATGAAGGTTTTTGTGTACCAATAGTAGAGGCGATGTGGTTTGATATTCCAATTTTAGCTTATAAAAGCACTGCCGTACCTGAAACATTAGGAGAAGCTGCGTTCATGTTTACTAGTAAAGAAGATTTGCCTCAAATAGCAGCATTAGCGAAGCTAACCGTTCGAGATCAAAAGCTACGTGCAAAAGTAATCAAAGCACAGTGTCGTATAAGAAATAGATTTTTATCGCAAAACATATACAATATTTTAGATAATTTGATTTTACAAATAGAACTAGATTACCATGAAGAATTACATAATCAAATTGCGTAAATTGTTTAAAAAAATTGGTCGAGTCAGCAATTTAATGTCAAAACCAGTGGAAAATTTATTTCCCTTACGTCCAGAGTTGCCGTTACCACCAGGAGTATCTGAGAAAATTTTGTTTGATATTCTCAATTGTGTACGAGTTGAGGATGCACCTCCTCAAGAAATGGAAAACTATTGCAGAGGAGATTTTCGTCGATTTGTTTATACTTATGGATTAGTACAAGGTTTATCTGGTAAATGTCTTGAATTAGGCGCTAATCCTTACTTCACTACTATATTACTGCAAGAATTTACGAATTTTAAACTTGTTTTAGCCAATTATTTTGGTTCACATGTAGGTAATTCAATCACTCAGAAAGTAACTTACAAAGACGTTAGTTCTGGCGAAATCGTGTCAACCCAATTAAACTCAAGTCATTTCAATATAGAATCTGATAAATTCCCTTTCGAGGATGATGAATTTGATGTTGTTTTATTTTGCGAAATTATCGAGCATCTGCTTGTAGACCCAGCAGCCGTTATCAAAGAAATTAAAAGGATATTAAAACCAAATGGAGTGTTAATTCTGACTACCCCGAATGTAAGTCGATTAGAAAACGTCGCTCGTATGATTAGTGGCGCCAATATATATGACCCCTACTCTTCATACGGTCCTTATGGGAGACATAATCGAGAATATAATAAGCATGAGTTACATTTATTGCTGAACTATTTGGGATTTAGCATTGAAAAAATGTTTTCTGCGGATGTACATGCAAATTCGACTAGTGATTATTGCTCAGTTGATGTATTAGCATCTCTTTTAAAAAAGAGAGAATTTGATTTAGGACAATATATTTTTGTAAAAGCAATTAATACGGATATAGGAGGTAATAAAAAACCTTCATTTTTGTATAGAAGTTATCCTGCGGATGAATTAGAATAATGGCTAAAGTTGCATTTGTAGTTCAAAGATGTGGATTAGAAGTTAATGGAGGTGCTGAGAGCCTCTGTTTAATGATTGCCCAAAAAATGTCTAAGTATTGGAACACTGAAATATTAACAACCTGTGCTTTAGACTATGTAACTTGGAAAAATCATTATACTGCTGGAGTTGAAAATATTCAAGGAGTTACAGTCAGGCGTTTTCCAGTTACGCAACAGCGCGATATTAAAAGATTTAATCGCTTATCTGACAATATATCTCCTCGTTTACAGCAAGCGTCTATAGAGGAACAAGAAGCATGGATGCAAGCACAAGGACCATTTTCTTCGGAAATGATTACTTATGTAAAAAATCATCAACATGAATATGATGCATTCGTTTTTTTCACATATTTATATGCCACGACTTACTTCATCCTTCCATTAGTAGCACAAAAAGCTTATCTTGCTCCTTTGGCTCATAATGAATGGACTATTTATATGAATATGTGGGATAAGTTCTTTGAAAAACCTCGCGGGTTCATCTTCAATACACTAGAAGAACTCAATTTTCTGAAAGCGCGTTTTCCTAAAGCTAAATTAGAAGGACCAATTGCTGGGGTAGGAATAGATGTACCATCAAGTTGTAATCCAGATGAATTTCGGCAAAAATACAATATAAATCAACCATTTTTTCTCTACGTCGGCAGAATTGACCCTTCCAAAGGATGTCAAGAGCTTTTTACCTACTTTCTAAACTTACCTAAAAAAGAAAGTGCTTCTACAAAATTGGTTTTACTTGGTAAACCAGCAATGCCAATACCTAAACATCCAGATATTATTACTCTAGGGTTTGTTGATGAACAGACTAAATGGGATGCTTTAGCTGCCTGTGATTTGCTGATAATGCCATCACCTTATGAGAGTCTTTCTATAGTATTGCTAGAAGCATGGTCAATAGGTAAAGCAGTTTTAGTCAACGGAAAATGCGATGTTTTAGTCGGTCAATGTCGTAGAGCGCAGGGTGGAGTTTGGTACACAAGCGAAGATGAGTTTCAAGTAGCTATAGAAATAATAAGTCAAGAAGTAAGATTGCAATTAGGAAGACAGGGTAAGCAATTTGTTGAAAATAATTATAGATGGGAAAACATAGAACAAATGTATTTAAATTGCATCAAATATTCTTAAGAAACCCGGTTTCTTAATTGAAATATTGTAATAAAAACGATGATTTTGCGTAGAAACCGGGTTTCTAGTTTATTTGACTCTTCGATACGTGGTATGCTACATAACGTTGATAGAATACAAACATTCTTAGTTTTGCAAGTCTATATTAGGAATTTAGCAGAAACATATTAGCATTGATTTAAATTATGTATACAACATTTAATAACATCGCTAAAAAATACATGTATTTAGTTTTACTTGTATTGTTTTTATCTTTTGCTTTTAGTATTTTAGTCATCAAAGATTTCTCAAATCCACTTGCTGGTGAAGGAGATACAGAATATTGGGAATACACAGGATTTTATTTTTCAAAAAATCTGCATTTTACACCTTTTCCACATTTGGATATAGTAAATAATCAAGCTTTTTATCCGTATGGGGTTAACTCAGTATTCCAACCCTGGTCTCTTGAAAGAGATATTTTATACGCGATGTGTTATAAATTATTTGGTGTTGGTTCTTGGTTACAAATATATTATATTGCAACTATTATCATTACGTTTTTTGGCAGCTTTATACTACTTGTTAAATATTATGGTTCTGCTAAGGCAACTGGTGTTGGATTACTAGTTTCTTTCTTTAATTTTTACGCAATATATAAATACCCAGGCCATTTCGCTCATTCAGTACTTCATTGGACTACACTTAGCATTATCACTGATTTTATTATAGTTAGAAAATGTGTTTTGAAGGAAAAACTATCCAGCACAATTATTATACTTAGAGCCAACTTCTTGATATTATCTTTAGGCCAAGAGTTAGGGTACGTAGCAGGTTTTTCACTTACTTCATTTATAATTTCTTTAGTTTATGTTATTCTAATAGTACTGCGTAGATATTTGACATCAACATCAAAATCTATCACTATATTGAATACTATATTTATCAATTTTAAAAATGACTTTTTTATACGCAGAAAAATATCTTTGATTTTGCTAGGATTTTGTTTAATTTTATCATGTATATACATGCCTCTAGTTTTTCAAATTTCTAGAGAAGCTAAAGGTTTTGATTTCAGTGCAGTAAATTCAGGATCATGGTGGGCAAACCCTCTACGGTTATTTATACCTTATCTTCCAACATTCAATCCAGAAATATTAGATTCAAAGAAAATTTGGAAAGATATACCTGAGCATTTTTTTGATGGAAGTCCTGGGTTATTTATAGTAATTATCGGATTGATAGGATTATGGCAGGCACGCAAACAAATTTTAATATTTGTACCTATAATCGTTCTATTTTTGCTTTGTTTATCTTATCATCCATCTAACTTCCCAATTCTGAAAATATTTCCTTGGTTTGCTTTTAATCGACTTGCTACACGCTCTACAATAATTTATCCAATCATACTTGGTATTTTTGCGCTATATTTTAATTTGAATTGGCTACGAAATTCTAGTAAGCAGATAGTTGCTGGAATATTAGTAGTTTTAGCATGTACTGAAGTTTTTACAGTTTATTCGTTTAAGGCTAATTATCAGCCGCATTTATTAAATGAAAATTTCTTTGGGTACATGAATTATGTAAAACAACAGCCAGGAGAAGCAGTTCTCGACTGGCCATTCTGTATTATAGGAGGAAATGGAGTTGGTGCTGGCGCCGGTTTATGTCCTTATTACTCGAAAAATATTTCTATTTTTGCTCTAAGAAGATTCCACGAAAAAAAAGTTATGGGTCAGTACTTTGGTCGTTTACATCCTTCTCAACTTAACTCTTATTTAGAGGCTGGCTGGCAAAAATTATTAATTCCTAACTCTCTAGATATTTTCAAAGCAACTCAATTAGCTAGATGTTTTCGCTCTCATGAATGGTCTTTTTTCACAGATTTTTATAAGTATAATGACTTTGCTGGTATTAACCTTTATACTGATTTATTACCTGAAAATTGTGCCCAAGAATTTTATAAACGCTTTGGTCAGCCTGTAGTCGAAACAACAATTCTTGCACCTGGTAAAGTCAAATTTATTCCTAAATCTTCTGAACTGAGAAGTCAAGTAAATTTAGAATTGGGAGCTAGTATCAAGTTTGAGCCTTTACTCGATTTTGCAGAAGCGAACCTTCTTACATCGTCTTCAATAAATACCTTTATATCAGTAAATGGATTTAGTACGATTGAAGAAACTGCAACAGATAAATGGCGCTGGGCTTTAGGATCAAATACCGATATTGTTTTTAAACTGCCAGAATCTCAATTATTAAACTTATCTTTCACATTTACTAACCCAATTCAAGCTCAAAATGTAGTTGTTGAATTAAACGGGGAAACTAAAACAGTTTTTAAAAATTTGAAAAAAGATGCTATTATAGACAACGCAATAAAGCTACAAGCACTTAAAGGTATTAATCACATAGTTTTTAAGTATAAATACTGGAATGGAAACCAAACAACATTTGCTCCTGGTGATAATAGAGCCATGTCTGTTAACTTTAGAAAATTAGTAATAGAACCAGTTAATAATTAGTAGATTTGTAATCGAGCGTATGCAAACTATGACTTTAAATTTAATATAAAGATAGCAAATTTTAAAAAATATTGATACAATAATACGTTTTAATTATTTGTGTTTTGCATAAACTCATTACTCTATTCAATCCATTAGCATGACTAAAAAAGCACTAATCACAGGACTCACAGGACAAGACGGTTCTTACCTTGCCGAACTTCTTCTCGAAAAAGGCTACCAGGTATTTGGCTTGGTTCGTCGTTCCAGTACCAGTAACCTAGAACGCATTAGCCACCTTTTCGATAAAATCAAAATAGTATCTGGCGATTTACTTGACCAATGTTCCTTAATGGATGTCATTACCGAAACCCAGCCAGATGAAATTTATAATCTTGCTTCCCAAAGTTACGTTCCTCTTTCTTGGACACAACCAGCTTTAACTGCTGAGTATACTGCTATTGGTGTCTCCCGCTTACTCGAATCAATTCGTCGCTGTAGACCAGATGCTAAATTTTATCAAGCATCGAGTAGCGAAGTATTTGGGCAACCTGATGAGTCTCCTCAAAGCGAACGCACTGCTTTTCGTCCTCGTAACCCTTATGGTGTTGCTAAAGCTTACGCGCATTGGATGACTGTTAACTATAGACAGCAGTATAATCTTTATGCTTGTTGCGGTATTACCTACACTCATGAATCTCCTCGACGTGGTACAGAATTTGTATTTAGAAAAATTACCCGTACCGCAGCAATGATAAAACTCGGTTTGGCAAAGGAACTACGACTTGGTAATTTGGATGCTAGACGCGATTGGTGTTATGCCAAAGATGCTGTTCATGCTATGTGGATGATGCTACAGCAAGAACAACCAGATGATTTTATTATTGCTAGCGGTGAAACTCACTCAGTTAGAGATTTAGTTGAGTGTGCTTTTAATTATGTAGATTTAAATTGGCAGAATTATGTTGTTGTAGACCCTGCGTTTTATCGTCCTGATGAACCGATACAGCTAGTTGGTTGTATTTATAAAATCAAAGCTGAACTAAGCTGGAAACCTCAATACTCTTTTAAGCAGTTGGTTGAGTTGATGGTAGACCATGATTTAAATGAGTTGCGTGGTAAAGAATCGCAAGTTGACGGCGCCTTGGTTTCTAAATAGAAGTTTGTTTTGTTGGGACGGGGCTTGCGATGCCCATCCCACAAGAATGCCGACAAGATTGTTAGTCACAAATTTTTGGGAATCCTTTAGCTCTTTTAGCCCACATTCCGCACCCCCAGGCATCCCTAATTGTCACAGAAGTATTTTTACTGAGTATTTTCTCTACAAAAAGAGTAAAATAATACTTTTTTCATCTGTATAGCCGTATTTTTTACCTAACTTAGATGATATTTATATTCTCAATCATTGTCAATAAATATTCATATTTATTGAATAGATAAAAGTTTATGGTTATTGATATAAAGCCTGTACTTTATTTATAAAATATTAATTAGAAGTAACTAGAATCTGTGACTATAAATTTTAATTAATAGTCTCTACAACAAATATTTTTTTGTATCAGGCAGATTAACAATTATAATAATAACGACAGTTTTCTGGCAGGAAACTTAAAATGTATTCTCTTTCTGGAGTTATATTTGATATCGATACTTCGCTATCAAATATAACTAAGTGTATAGATTGAAAACATTGAAATATCCATCTCATTGTTGGATTATTTATTGATTTACCAAGCTGATTTTTGATAGTAGATTTAGTTGCAGATAAAGCTTTTCTCATTTGTCTTTGGGCTAGAGTATATACTAATAAGCATAATCCCATTATCATAGACATCGCTTCAATTCTTTCTGGAGATTTGAGAAAAATACTATCTGCAAAAAATAAAGCATCTTTAAGAAATCCAAAACCTCTCTCACAGCTTTGCTGTGCCTTAATAAGTGCATTGAAGTCGAATCTAAATGTGACGATTTTAAACTAATATTAAATTGTTTCATTACACTTATACTAATAGCGAAAAATACCTCCGTTAAACCTTTAATAAATAATTTATCCATGACTCTACCTAATTTATCATCATTCAAATATTCAGGTTTTACTCCTTCTCCTATTAGATATTCACAAGCTTTATCTTGAAAAAAATCAGGAAACATATATAGGGGGCTGCTTACAAAACCCATTCCATTTAATATCATCGCTTTAACTACATGTCCCGCACTTACTTTTTCGTCAGGCGCCTGCCCAACTATTTCATTAATAATTTCTACTAAACCAATTGAGTCTATAATTCCTGCGATTATACCCAAATGGTCTATGCTTTGTATGTCAACATTTTTCAGATTAGACATAGCGATATGATAAAGTAACAGCGTCTGTTATATTTTCACATTTTTTGTGTCTAAAAATTTACTTGCAATCTCGCTTATCCTAACTTTTAAGAACTCAATATCTTCGTGCATACCCGATGGCGCTATAACTTGATACCAATAAAGATATAATAGAATTTATTCTCATTAAGTTTTGAAAATGTATCCGTATGAAAATACTATATAACTATTAAGTACTAAATAATGATAACTGTTTAAGTACTAATGACCTTGTGACACTTGGGTGATAGCTAGGGGGTGCGGAATATAGGTTTTAGAGGCGCCATTCCAGCTTACAGGGTAGCCTTTTTAGTTCTATCAGCATT
This sequence comes from Calothrix sp. PCC 7103, assembly GCF_000331305.1. Taxonomy (GTDB): domain Bacteria; phylum Cyanobacteriota; class Cyanobacteriia; order Cyanobacteriales; family Nostocaceae; genus Dulcicalothrix. The sequence goes on from NZ_KB217478.1 coordinate 7,633,652, forward strand.
TTTTCTGTATCAATGGTATTTTTATATACTTTACAAGCTAATTAAGCTTTGGTAACTTTGGTTTGGTTAAGAAAATTATTACTAACCACAGGTATCGTAATACCAGTCTAAATAAAATTTGGATTTATATATATGGTTGGTGATGTTAATAGTTTAAAGCAAAAACAAATTAAGCGTTACTGGGAACTACTTAGTGTTTTAGTACAAAGAAATCTTAAGACTCGTTATCGTGGTTCTCTACTTGGAGTTTATTGGTCGCTGTTGAATCCTTTGATTATGACTGGATTATACACAGCTATTTTTGGCGCCACCTTTGCATCTTATTATAATAATTCAATTATTAATTATGTTTTGGCTGCTTTTACAGGATTGGTAGTCATTAACTTTTTTTCTGCTTCTACTTCCCAAGCACTAGGTAGTGTAGTCGTAAATGGAAATTTATTAAATAAAATACAATTACCAATCAGTATTTTTCCAGTTTCTATGGTTGCGGCAAATGTATTTCAGTTTGCTGTTGGTGTATTCCCGTTACTAGCTTTAATGACTTTAATTAATTCTAAAACTCTAGTTAACGTTTTTGCACTAATTTTCCCATTTATCGGTTTAATTTTAGTTTGTACAGGAGTTGGGTTTATAGTCAGCGCGCTGTATGTATTTTTTCGAGATTTATCATATTTTTACGAATTAGTCGTATTTGTATTATGGATAAGTAGTCCTGTATTTTATCCAGCGGCAATTGTATCACCACATATCAAACCGTTTTTAAGTTTAAATCCACTTTCTCCAATAATTGAAAGTCTACGTCAAATCAGTCTATCAGGTGCTTTACCAGATTTTTATTTAATAGCTCATTCGTTAGTTAATAGTATAATTATACTAACAATAGGTTGGTTTTGCTTTAAATTGTGGCGACATCAGTTTATGGATTTACTCTAAATGGAAGCAATTCGTTTAAATCAAGTTTCTTTGTGGAGAAGAACGCAAGAAGAATTTTCTTACGACCTCAAAAAAACACTTTTATCAATTATTGAGGGTAAATATCATAAAATAGCAAAAAGGCTAGTACTAGATAATCTCGACTTAGTAATTAATTCTGGTGATAAGATTGGTATTATCGGAGCAAATGGCGCCGGAAAATCTACGCTATTAAAAGTTATTTGTGGAATTTTGGCGCCGACACATGGTAGCGTTAAAACACGTGGTATAATAGCACCTTTAATTGAACTGGGAGCTGGATTTGATGCAGAACTTTCAGTTCTTGATAATGTTATTCTTTACGGTATTATGTTAGGCTATTCTAAAGCAGAAATGCGTACTAGAGTGCAATCAATTTTAGATTTTTCTGAGTTACAAGATTATGCCCTTGTTCCAGTAAAAGGATTATCTTCTGGAATGGTGGCAAGGCTTGGATTTGCAATTGCAACAGATGTACAGCCTGATATATTAATATTAGATGAAGTTTTATCAGTAGGAGATGAAAGCTTTAAGAATAAGTGCCAAAAACGCATGAGTAAATTTTGGAATGAAAATACGACCGTCCTAGTAGTATCTCATGACTTAGAATTTGTAAAAAAGTCTTGCGAGCAAGCTATATGGTTAGATAAAGGGAAAATTAAATTTATTGGTAAAGCAGAGCAAGCTGTAGATTATTATTTACATAAAGCATAAATTATTTATCGATAATTTGTAATTTACAATGCTAGTAATTCATATCGATACTGATAATATTAAAAAAAGTTCAAGAAAAAATCAAGAATGTTTTTTAATATTACTTATGAATTTACAAGGATTGGATGTTCTTATTGATGGCTATAACTTAGAAATGCCGTCTGGTACAGGAATTAAAACATATACGATTAGTTTAATTCATGCATTAAAACTTTTAGGGGCAAACGTATCTGTTCTATTTAGTAAATCAACTAGTAACAATGCTGTTTTAGATGAAGTGCTTTTTTTTGAAACTCAAGCTCAAGAAAAAACATCTAGGCTTAATTTATTAAAAACTACAGCAAGAAACCTACTTCTATTTAGCAGAGAAGCTAAAATAATTAACTTTACTGATAAAGTTATTATTCCAGATGCTTCACTTCAAAAAGTTCTTAATTTAGTCGAAGCATATAACTCAAATAATTGCTATACAGCAGCTAAAATTCGTTATCGTATCTTAGGACATACAACAACAGTTAAACCACCAAAACAAGTTAATATTTGGCACAAAACTTATCCTTTGATTCCCATTAATATTCAAGGCGCCGGAAATGATGTTGTCACAATTCATGATTTAATACCATTAAAGCTACCATATACAACTCTAGACGATAAAAGATTATTTTATAAAACTATTAAATCTGTTGTTAATAAAAATAAAGTGATTATAACTGTCTCTGAAACTTCAAAAAGAGACATTTTAGAATTTTATGATGTTGACCCAGATAAAATCCATGTGACTTATCAAGCAGTAAATCAAAATTGTGTTAATTTACCCCAGGAAAAATTATCATTTTTTTTAAAACGCTATAACTTAGAACCACAAAAATATATACTATTTATTGGAGCTATAGAGCCAAAGAAAAATGTTGGCAGGTTGATTAATGCTTATGCCGCGATGGATACAGATTTACAACTAGTTATAGTTGGTAAAAAGGCATGGTTATGGGAAAAGGAAATTAAACAAATTGAAAATGCTTTTGGCGCCGAATGGACTCACAGAGTCAAAATTTTAGATTTTGTCAACAATGAAGCATTAAAGTATCTTTATCAAGGAGCATTTTGCTTTGTTTTTCCATCTATTTACGAAGGGTTTGGACTACCACCTTTAGAAGCAATGGGTTACGGTTGCCCAGTAATTACCTCTAAAACCTCTTCGTTATCTGAAGTATGTGGAGATGCAGCACTTTATGTAGACCCTTACGACGCAGATGATATCCAAAAAAATATTGAAAAATTACTTAATCAACCGCAGTTACGCAATGAGTTAATTAATTTAGGTAGGGAGAGAGTTAAATTCTTTAGCTTAGAAAATTATGCTAAAAATTTGTACCAAGCTTACGCTAAAGTGATATAAAAAACTTTTATAATCCCCTGGCTCTATAAGCTACGGTGTATACACAAATCTTTTCAAATTTTGTTGGTACGAGATTATACTTAACTCCCGTCCTCTTTCTTTGTGTCATGCAGCGCCCTTTGCGTGCAACAACTCTCCAAGCTGCTTTACATTTATGCGATTATCATAAGATAGTACAAAAGTTTATCGACATTTGAGCTAAATTGACCGTGGGTTGTGAGGTGAACAACTGCAAAACTAGGATGGGAAATAAAACCGCTATTACTTAGCATCACTGTTAAGATAGTGACAAACAACCCTAAGCTAAAGCGCAGAAAGATTTTCTGAATCTTATTTCCTTTGGTAGACTTTACGTATTTATTCCGATTTGATTTTTACACCAGTAAAATTAACTATATTCTCATTAATCAAGGTATTCAATAATTCTTACTGTCATAGCTCTTGATTTAGTCGAATGACAAGATTTAAATTAATTTAATAAATTAATTTACATTTAATAATAAGCGTATTAACGCTAAAAATATTACGAACATCTGTCAATAGTAATTAACTGTAAATCTAACTAAGGCAAGGTTAATGTCATTAAGCAGGTTCTTATGATGTTGAGAGTGTAAAGCAAAAAAAACCGTAACTGTAAGGGTTTTTTAAGAAAGCAATCGGAGAATATTATGACAACATCTTACTTTGCAGCCAGCGATAAAGTCAAAAAAGCTTTGGAAGATTTCCAAAACTTTGATGTAGATACTCAACTAGCGTTGTTTTGGTTTGGCTATCTCGATTTAAAAGAAAATCTCACACCTGCAAATAGTCCATCTTCCCAAACTACCGCAGAAGCAGTATTCAACAGAATTATTGCAATGTCTCAGAAAGAACAGCTACAAGCACAGCGTGATATTGTAAATCACGCAAATTCCGAAATTAGTCAACTGTACGGTGGTCTAGACCCAAGTGCCAAGCTTGACGTGTGGTTACGAATCTCGCAAGCTATGGAAGATGGTAGAGCTATTCCAGTTCCTGAAGACTATAAGCTTCCAGAAAACACCAACCAATTCACACAACAAGTTAAATCTCTCGAATTTGAAGAGCGTGTAGAATTCTCACGTAACCTCGCATTCAGTTGGGGCGCCTCTTCTGCTAATAATTAGATATATAAGGGATTTCCAATGGAAGTCCCTTAGAGATGCGATACCCAAGCGTCTTTGCATTTATGAATACTTTTTTTATAACCCTGGCTTTTTCATAAAGTCGGGAATCTTGTTTTTAAAAACATAGAAACCCGATTTCTTTTTACAAAATTAAATAAATAAAAATCTATCAATGGATAGATGAAGATTATTTAACGAAGTGCGAATCTCAATAAAGCCATTAAATGGCAAATCCCTGAAAAATAGAGGGTTGCATCTTATGTTATTAAAAGAGTATATTGCTCATCGTCTAATTGGTACACCTTTAGAGCCAGTAGCGCGTAATTTGCGTGATTTGACACAATTAAAACAAAGAATTCAGCATCCCGAACTTCACGAAATTTATCAAGAATCATCGCTAATTGACGCTGCATTACCGCAAATAATTAATGACTCATCAATGAATTGCATTGATATTGGCGCCCATTTAGGTTCGGTACTCAGTATAATAAAGCAACTTTCTCCACATGGAAAACATCTTGCTATCGAACCAATACCCTACAAATATAAATGGCTAAAGCAGAAATATCCAGATATAGAAATTTTGCAAGTAGCTGTGAGTGATACAGTCGGTGAAGTAGACTTTTACTTACAACCTCAACGCTCAGGCTTTAGCGGTTTACGTTTACATGCTTCGGATGATGAGCAAGTTAAAGTTTTCAAAGTCAACTGTGTAGAGCTAGATGATATTGTCCCACCAGATAAAAAAATCGGCTTTATTAAAATTGACGTTGAGGGAGGTGAATTAGCGGTACTTCGAGGTAGTGAATATATACTACATAATTCTCGACCAAGTATTGTCTTCGAGTGTACTAATTCTGGATTAAGTGCCCACAATATTCAACCATCTGATATGTACGAGTTTTTTGACGCACGTTCATATTCCATCTTTTTAGTAAAAAATTGGCTTTCAGGTAAAGAAGCACTTACATACGAAGAATTTTTGAAGTCAATGCAGTATCCTTTCCAAGCATTTAATTTTCTAGCTATACCTAAATAATTACTCTTCGTAATCGGTATCAATTTCAACATCAAGCGTATCCTCGTCAATTCGTACATACAAAATATTGGGATGGCAGCAAACTTGGCAATCTTCTATATAAGATTGCTCAAACCCAGCACTTATATCAACAAAGGTGAGATTTTCTTCACCACAATAAGCGCAGTAATACACAGCAGTTGTTTGCATGTTACAATTTAGGGGAATTTACTACACAGAGAATTAATTATACACTTGGTTGAAGTTCTTTTGGCGGCGCCTCTACATAAGTCATCGCTTCCGCCAAATGCTTTAATAATGTAGATTGGGGTAGCGGTCCAAGTAAATGACTCCAAGGTAATACTTGCTCGTGTGACCAATTATCGTAAACGTAGTAATCTAAATCTGGAACTTGATCCTTCAACTCTTTAAAAGCACGCTTGTAACTTCCCAAAGAATCACCAAAATTGCGCGTTAGCTCTAATAACTTAGACAGGCGCCTGTCTCCACGCGATAATAAAGTTTGAATAATCGACCAGTTATAACTTTCAGGACGAAAATCGATACCCTTTGGCTTCAGATTTTTTTGTAAAAGCTGTAATCGTTTTTCTGCTTGCTTATTTACACCAAACCATTGGAAAGGTGTATGTGACTTTGGAACAAAAGTACTGCATCCAAAAGTTAACCTTAAACCAGGCGCCGCTTTTTTCAAATCAAGCATCATTTTGATAGTAGCATCTAAATCTTCGGCTTCTTCACCGGGAATTCCCACCATTCCATAAAGCTTTAATCCAGATAACCCACCAGTCTTTGCATTAATAGCGGCTTGGATTATATCATCTTGTTCGAGCTTTTTATTAATTATTTTGCGAACTTTTTCAGAACCGCTTTCAACGGCAATAGTTAGAGATTTGGTATCACGCTTTGCCAAAGTTGCCGCTAACTCCTTCGTTACCGTATTTGTCCTAACCGATGCTATACTTAATCGCACATCATCATACTTAGGTTGGTTGATATAGTCGAGCAACGTGTTAAATTCGGGATGCTGTGTTACAGAGGCGCCTAATAGTCCTAATCTATTAGTAACTTTCAACCCACGTTCAATAGCTGGAATGAGTGAACCTTCCAAACTCGCAGTTCTAAAAGGTAAAGTTAAATAACTTGCTAAACAGAAGCGACACATTTCAGGACAACTCCGCACCACTTCCACCATAAAGATACTTTCCCAAGCAGCTTTTGCAGTAACTACCGTCGATGCAGATAAAGTATTACCACGATAAGTTTGCTTTTGAACTGTTGCACTAACATCAGACGAGATAGGTTGTATAGATTTAATGGCGCCGTCTGGGCTGTAATACTCAACTTGATATAAACTAGGAACATAAATTCCCGGTACTTGTGCCAGCGCTTTTAATTTAGTTTCTCTAGACTCACCTCTAACTTGTTTATAAGCATCAATAAAATCACCTAATAAATTTTCCCCATCACCCAAGAGAACAACATCAAAGAAATTAGCAAAAGGTTCGGGGTTTGCCGTCAAAACAGGCCCACCTCCAAATACAATAGGATGATAGTTACTGCGCTCTGAAGCACGAATCGGAATATCTAAAGATTCGAGTAAGCTAAGAACATTAACATAATCAAGTTCCCACGAAATAGAAAACCCTAAAATTTCCGGTTGTCGTGGTAGCTGTTCAGAAATATCGGTAAACAAACGACTTACCTGTAAATCGGTGCGCGTAGCTAAAGTTGCCCATACTATCTGATATCCTAAGCTAGTAATTCCCACTGTGTACTCGTTAGGAAACGCGAAAATCAAAGGAATGGCATCATTATCAGGAGTAACAGGGTCAAACAATAGGTGTTCAAGGGCAAATAAAGAAGATGTCATAGAAATTTTAGATTTGTAATTAGATTTGTAACATAAAATTATACATTTATTTATATTTTATCTTAAGCAGTAGGATAATGAGGTTAAAAAACAAAGTTATACCGTTAGCTAAGATAATGGGCAAAGCAGACAGATAAAATCCATATATCAACCACAGTAAAATTCCAGCATTGAAAAAAATCAGCATTACAAACGAAACATCTTTAGCTGACTTCGTTTGCCAAATTTTTAGAAGCTGCGGCAAAAACGAGAAAGTCGTCAGTGTCGCAGCTACTAAACCCAATCCTGTAATAAAATCCATGTCGGATAACCAGTATATATAAACACCGTCTCTTATGATACTGCGGTATTGGAGATTTATGTTATTTTGATTTATTTTTGGGTCTTCATCTTACAGGCTAAAAACTTAGGTAATATACATACTGAAGCAAGTAATTAGTTAAATCAATGCTTTTAATATTGCCTATCATTGCCTTAACTTTTTTATACTGTATTTTTTATAACTTAAATAATCGTAATAATTCTTGGCGCCTGTCTATAATATCATCTACTGTAATTTGGGGTTTAATAGTCACCGCTATTACAGAGTCATTAAGTTGGTTTAATCTAATTAAATTTGAATCACTCTTTAGCGCTTGGTTAATGACAGATTTTGTGATAATAGCGTTTTATTTTAAACTGACAAGTCATAATTCAAGGGTTATAAATCTTAAACAATCCAAGCTGTCAACTGTATTGTTAAGTGGTCTTGGGTTAATTATAGTATCGACAGGTTTAATTGGCTTAGTGGCGCCACCAAATAATTGGGATTCAATGGACTACCACATGCCACGTGTAGTGCATTGGATACAAAACTCTAGTGTAGCGCATTATCCAGTAAGCTACACACCACAGCTATATCAAAACCCCTGGTCTGAATATGTAATCATGCACTTTCAACTTTTAAGTGGTGGAGACTACTTTGCTAACTCAGTACAGTGGTTAAGCATGATTGGGTGTTTGATAGGAGTATCATTGATAGCAGAGCAACTAGGAGCAAACTTAATAGGACAGACATTTGCCACGGTTGCAGCAGCGACAATACCAATGGGAATATTACAAGCATCGAGTACACAAAATGATTTTGTTGAAGCATTTTGGTTAGTTTGCCTTGCTTGTTATATTTTAATTATCATCGATAAAGGTAAAAATACGACTTGGGATGCATATCTTTTATTTGGCTGTAGTTTAGGATTATGCATTTTAACCAAGGGAACAGCTTACTTTTATATATTGCCGTTTTTAATTTGGGTAACGTTATCGCAAGTTAAGTATCTACGCTTTTCAGTATGGAAACCTGCCTTGTTTGTAGCAAGTTTGGCTTTGGTAATTAATATAAATCATTATTTTCGTAATTACTTTGTTTTTGGTTCTATACTGGGTGAACCTAGTGATTATACGAATGAAGTTCTTGGTGTAAATGTAATGATTTCTAATATATTGAGAAATCTAGCTTTACATATCGGTACACCTATTGGTATATGGAATGGTATTTCAAACCGAATTATTCAAATTCTGCATAACTATCTTGGGATAGGAGTTCACGATAAACGCACGACTTTTTATGGGGATTTCTTTGTACCAGGTGGATGGTCAACTGTTGGGTTCTCAGGAGAAGAAAACGGCGCCGGGAATTTGTTACACTTGTTATTAATATTAACCTGCATTATCATATTTATTTCCCGCAACCAATTAAAGCTGAAGTTTCAAAAACAAGCAGGTTTTTATTTATTAACTGTTTGCGCGAGCTTTTGTGTATTTTGCTATCTAGTCAAATGGCAACTTTGGAATGCAAGATTACATCTACCGTTTTTTGTGTTGTTAACTCCATTTTTAGGTTTAGTATTATCCAATTGTCCTAAAAAAGTAATTCATTCCATTGCTATAGTTTTAATCTTATCAGCACTCCCTTGGATATTTTTTAACCGCTACAGACCAGTTATAGACACCAATAATATTTTTCAAACTCCGCGCATTGAACAGTATTTTAAAAATAGACCCAAACTTCAACAACCTTATGTCCAGGCAGTTCAGTATTTCAATTCAAAGCAATGTTACAAAATTGGTTTAATGATGGGGCAAGATACCTGGGAATATCCATTGTGGATGATAATGCAGCAATATCCAGAAAATGAATATACAATACGTCACGTCAACGTTTTTAATGCTTCGTCTGTAAAAGAAGAATTATCAGAGAATAATTTTAAACCTTGTGGTTTGATTTATATCTATACTAAGCGTAGTAAGTTGCGAAAAGTTGAACAAATTAAGTATAACAATAACACTTATGTTCAAGCATGGGATTTGGCGCCTGTTTCTGTGCTAATGAGAAAGTAAAGTTGGCAACGGATATAACGGATGTAACGGATGGATTGGCATAATTGTAGGTTGGGTGGAGCGACAGCGCAACCCAACAAAAAATTTTTGGAACCCCACTAATTTCTAATTTGGGTTTAAGCTTTCAACTTCTTGTACTGTTAACGAAAGGATTTGTGCAACTTGTTCGATACTCATTCCTGTTTGTATTAGCTGAGGTACTGCATTTAATCTTGCCTGTCGTTCAGTGTTGGCGCGTTGTTGTTCAGCATCCGCACGTTGTTGTTCAGCATCTGCGCGCTGTTGTTCAAATCTATATAATTCGTCGAGTTCTACGGGAGTTGTAAACTTGCGACCGTCTGGACGGTAAATTTCGAGTGTTGTTGGCGCCAACACAAATTTAATTTGCAAACGCGGACTTACCCAGTTATTTATGTTGTTGATTGGTTTCAAAGTTTTCTTTGACCGCAACCAGCCTTTTAACAAATTTTTATGTGGGTTGTATATATAGTACTCCTCGGCGCCGTATTTTTGGTAAAAGTCGAATTTGTCGTCCATTTCTTGTTTTTTGTTACCAGGCGACAATATTTCAAATACTACCTGTGGTGCTATATTACCTTCATCTGCTTGTACATATGAGCTTCTATGACCTTTAGGTCTGCCGAACACCACCATTGCATCGGGAGCATATTTTGTATCAGTATCACCTGCAATTGGATACCAAAATAAGTCTCCGGCAATGAATACGTCAGGCGAGTCAGCAAAAAGTATCTCTAACCCTTCTTTAATGATTACAATCCAAATAAACTGTAGCGTGTTTTGTGCCATTGGCTCACCGTCGGTTTCTGGGTAAATAACCAAGTCGGCGGCATCAATGTCTGTAACTTGTCGTACCATGTTGCAGCACCTCTAAACTGACTGAGGTAGTTACTCTCAGTTTAAATCCTAGAATGGTAGATTTCCACCGTTGTTATAAGTAGCAAGATACTACGAACAACTAAGATACTATTTTAAAGCATGTGACACATTTTTAACTGTACATACAGTTGTAGGTTGGGTGTAAACGGAGTTTTCCCGCAGGGTAGGCGAAGCGGAACCCAACACATCAATGCAGGAGGTGGCGCCAGTAGCTGTTGTTATGATACAAGAGCATAAACATTACTTAGTTAAAGGCAAAAACATCTACAGAAATTGATTTTATTGGCTTTGAATCTCCATGTAACATCTGTCTAATCTTCTCTGTTGTTTCTCGACTAAATACAACTTCTCCACAACGTTCACATACTTTTGCTGGAATGTTTTCTACTAGAACTGGCTTACCATTTATTTGAAAAATTTCGTTGACAAGTTCTTCACTAGCCTCACTATTCTTACACACATGACATTCAAACATTATTACCTCCTTATAGAATAATTGATCCATTCTTGAGCATCTGGCTCATATAGTGTAATTATTTTAGTTGTATCCGAATTACTTAGAGAGACTTGTAGATGTAAACGTCGTTCAGCATTTGTAACGCCTAGCAATAAACAACTAGGTGAGTACTTGTCATCAGGATACACTTCTATTATATCAACATTTTTTCCAGCTTCTTTGATTTCTTGTTCACTAATGTTACGCTCTACTGCGCGTTTAAAAGCATGACGGCTAAATTCAAACTCTCCAAACTCAAGTTGTTGACGAATTTCTTCAATTGACTTCATTCCAAAATATTATTATTTCTGAAATATTCTATTAGTATGTGTTGGCAGCTTTATGGGCGGGCAGGGATGCCCGCTCCACAAGAGTTAGGTTTACAATACTTTACATTGACCATGATGTCTTAGTAGGTGGTCGCATAATACTAGTGCTACCATTGCTTCTACCATTGGAACCGCGCGCGGTAATACGCAGGGGTCGTGCCTTCCTTTACCTGCTAATGTTGTTTCTTCGCCTTCATTTGTAACAGTTTTTTGTTCTTTACGGATGGTGGCTGTGGGCTTAAATGCTACATTTATAATAATATTTTCACCGTTGGAAATACCGCCTTGGATGCCACCGGAACGGTTGGTGACGGTGCGAGTGTTACCGTTTTCATCAATATAAAATTCGTCGTTATGCTCAAACCCTGTTAATAATGTTCCACCAAATCCTGAACCAATTTCAAATCCTTTGCTAGCAGGGAGGGACATTACACCTTTGGCAATATCCGCTTCGAGTTTATCAAATACTGGCTCGCCTAAACCTTTGGGTACGTTGCGTGCGACGCATTCGACGACACCACCTATTGAGTTACCGTCGTTGCGAATTTTTTCGATTAAATCTATCATGCGTTGTGCTACTTCGGCATCGGGACAGCGGACGATGTTACTTTCTACTTGTTCTAGTGTAACGGCGCCTGGGTCAATGATACCTTCTAAATCTTTGATGCGTTTAACGTAACCAATAACTTCTACACCTGCAACTTGACGGAGAATTTTTTTAGCAATGGCGCCTGCTGCTACTCTACCAATAGTCTCGCGCGCGCTAGAACGTCCACCACCTTCCCAGTTACGAAACCCATATTTTGCATCATAAGTTGCATCAGCATGAGATGGGCGATACTTTACCGACATTTCATCATAGTCTTGGGCACGAGTATTTTTGTTGCGTACTAATATAGATATCGGGGTTCCCAGTGTTTTACCTTCAAACACTCCAGAAAGAATCTCACATGTATCATCTTCTTTACGCGGTGTAACAATTTTACTTTGCCCAGGACGGCGCCTGTCGAGTTCAAACTGTATTTCTTCTGGGGTAATTTCTAATCTAGGTGGACACCCATCAATCACAACTCCCACTCCACCACCGTGAGACTCGCCAAACGTAGTAATGCGAAACAGATGTCCAAATGTGTTGCCCATGATAATCCAGTAAGCGCCTAGTTTTTATATTGTACTGTGTGTGAGCGCGCGGTAGGATGTCTAATTTTTGTGTTTTGCTGTCAATATTTACGCTGGAGATATTTAAAAACGATTTATAGATTAATTATTGTAACTCATTAAGTAGCATCTCAATAATTATATCTGGTATCTTAGGGTTTACTATATATTTGTAGGTTGGGTGGAGGAACGGAACCCAACCTACAAATAATCTTTTCCTTACAGTACTGTTTTTTATATAATAGGTAAAACATCTTCGTAAATATCTGCCATTGTTAAGGTTAGCCCTACTGATTTTAATTCTAGGCTGTCATTTTTACCTAATACGGTGAGTCCCCAATTTCCTTGAGCGTCTATATATAGCAATTATTTGGTTATTTGTAACAAACTGGTTTTTTAAATTTTACCACAGAGACACAGAGGCACAGAGTAAGAGAGGTTTTTCCAAAGTTTCTTGTGGGATGGAGTTTCTTGTGGGATGGGCATCCTTGCCCGTCCCATTATTACAGTATAGTTAGGCGGGCAGGGATGCCCGCTCCACAAGAGAGAGATTATAAAGAGATTTTGCTGTTATTTGATTTGCTGTTTTGATAAGGACGGTATTCAATTAAATTTATGTTCCAGCGTCCTTTTATCCGATATGTTACACCACGCCAGTCAATGGTCGGCACCCAATGTGAAGCTACCATTGCTATTGCGTTTATCCATTGAGTTAAGGGAAGTGCTATTAAAAGTATAAATGCGGTCAAGGGTGAAGATTTCGGTAATATTTCACAGCGTTTATTAATTATACTTCGGATGCGTTTATCTATTAGCAAGATAAAAATGACTAAGACTATCATATAGCCAGCAAAATAACTTATAGCTAGTATAAATGTGCTAAAATTGTTTGTTACTAATGCTACTATGCCAATGAGTAAGACTAGGTTTGGTATTAGTATTGTGAATACCGTATCAGCTACCACAGCAAACCAAAACGGGTGATATAGTCGTGATGAAAATAACTGGCGCCTTAACCAGTGTACTAAATTAGGTAGTTTACATTCTTCACGGTTTAACAACATTACTGAAGGGACAAACTGAATTTGCCAACCGTGTTTTTTCAATATGCTTCGCAGTGGTGTGTCGTCTGCATACGCGCGTTTCCAAATATCTATCAATCCTGTTTGATGAATGACTTCGGTTTTTATCGCTAGTGAACCACCCCAAGCTATTTGATATAAAACCATTTGAATAACTGCGGAGACGTTCCATATATATCTAACTAGCGAACCTAAATATACACCATCAGGTAAATACCAACGGTTTCCTGTTGTGGCGCCTATTTTTGGGTTACTTAAAGGACTGACTAAATCACGCAACCAGTTTGTATAAACCATTGCATCTGCATCAACCAAAACTACAACTTGATATGATGCATCTAGTTCAGAAACAGCTTGAACAATTGAACTACATTTAAGACTGCATGTAGAGAGGGGGTTTTTTAAAACGCTAAGAGAACAGTTGCTGGCGCCAAAATCTGTTATTACATTTATAGCGACATTCCACGCTGGGTCTGTAATGTTGTCAACAACTATCTTTAAATCGTATGCAGGATAATTTTGATGTAAAAGCGTGCGTAGAACATTTGATAAAAAAGGGTCTGCTCCCCGCAATGATAGTACAACAGCAGTTTTTGGTAATTTTTCATCACTGTAAGTGCTATGGGTCGAGCGTAGGGACATGAAAAAGATACTGATACTAACGATTTGAAAAACAAGCCATCCAAGTAAAACCTGCGATAGTAGTACTAATAAATCTTTCATTTGCCATACCATTAAAATCGACTGCACTTGAAACATTGATGTAGAGATGTAATTCACTTCAAGCACACATATATATGATTAACATTTGCGCGCTATATTTCTGTACCTTTACCAACAAATAATATATTTCAAGAATACTTTTAACTTTCTATTAATTTTATACCTCTACACAATTAAGCTAAAATGCTTAGTATATAACCAATTAACAAAACATATACAAATGCTAAAAGGAAGGTTAGAAGCATTCAGCGATGGTGTGATAGCAATTATCATTACCATTATGGTGCTGGAACTTAAAGTACCACATGGTAATGACTTAGCAGCACTGCGTCCTTTAATTCCAGTATTTTTAAGCTACGTACTTAGTTTTATTTATATTGGTATTTATTGGAACAACCACCATCACCTTCTACAAGTGGTTCGACTTGTTAATGGTCGAATCCTTTGGGCAAACCTACATCTATTATTCTGGTTATCTTTAGTTCCCTTCGTAACTGGTTGGATGGGCGAGAATAACTTTGCCGCTTTGCCAGTAGCGCTTTACGGTATTGTACTATTATTTTCTGCTAGCGCCTACTTTATTTTAACTCAAACCCTTATATATCATCACGGTAAAGATTCACCTATCGCAATTGCAGTAGGTAAAGACTTTAAAGGCAAAATATCAATGATTGTTTACGCTATAGCGATTCTACTTTCCTTTATAAACTCATGGTTAGCCTGTATATTGTACATTTTAGTTGCAATTATGTGGCTTATTCCTGACCGCCGCATCGAGCGGATTTTATTTCCTTAATTATATCCACTCCCCAATAGATTTAAATAAGTATTATGAACAGCGAGTTAGTTACTTTAACTTATGAAATAGAAATACAACCAGGAGAAAAATTAACTCTCCCATAATCTTTAATTGAAAAGATTGGCGCCGGAAGTTGGGTAATAACTATTCAACAAAAGTAAAAATCACCAACTCGTAGGCATGATGCATTTTTAAACGGTTATGCACCAGAAGATGAAGGACTTTATGACGACTATCCAAGCAGGTGAATTTTGGATAGCCTCAACTGCACAAATTATATATTACGTGAAAACACAAAAAGATTTCCAGTTGCCCCACGTCCTACTCGCAGGTCATCATCTAAATAAGACGTTATCCATATTGCCTCATTCCTAAGAAACTCCAAAACAGGAATTTTCAGTTCAGGAATCCAAGATATATTAAAAGGATTTATAGCGCGCGTCGAAAATGCGCTAAAGCTGACATTTGCAGTTTTACCATCACTTTCAGATTTCCAGTAACCTTCCGCTTCTATTTGCCATGTTCCCAGTAAAGGCAATGCAATTTCTGCACTGTTAATTGTAGAAATTCCTTGGTTTTCGCTAATAACTAATGTTTGCCAAATACGATTAATTTTGATTTCACGTTCAATAAAATCTGGAATTGAAGCAAAAGACCGCGTTACAACTGTACCTCGCGATGCGTATATCAAATCCCAACTACCCGATAGTAAATTATGATAGTTTGGTGACAGTGGGTTATCTGTGGTGTTAACATTCTCTAGAGATTGTACAAGTGCATCAATTTGTCCGCTATCTACTGGAAATAACCTTTGCTTAAATTCTAACGCTTCGATGCGTTGTAAAAGTTCATGCTTTATATTTTGTCGTGTTGTTACATCCCCTGACATAAAATAATCCTATACTATTTAATGTTAATCCTTATTTCATTCTTCGCGTCCTTTGCGGTTCGTTTATTAAACCCCCTATTCATAAAATAACCTCTTTACACACACCTAACGTTTATACTAAAACCATTATCGGCGCCTCTCGTTACATCCTAAGCAGTATCTTAAAAAATTTATTCAAACCATCATAAACCCCAAGGGTACTGCGTCCTTGACGCAGCCAGGACGTAGGGGAATTGGAAAAATTATGAGACACCCCCTTTTATCAATTTGTGTGATTTTGCGCAAGAGATAAAAGGGGGTAGTCGAATAATTTTTATTTATCTTCTGGTGTGTCCTGGATCTGGATATACCTTTTTACCGTTTCAAGGTTTGCCCCACCTGTGGATGAAACAAAATATCCAATCTTCGCTCTTAACTGGTTTTTGATAAAATTGATTGCAGTGTTCAGGAAATTCTTTACGAATCAATCGACTAGTTACTGTTTTGAGATTATTAGCAAACGCACAAAACAATTCGCAATTACCTACGGTACACTCCGTGAACGCAATTCGCAATTTATTGAAAAATTTTTACTTTTGTGGAATAATAACATTATGAGTTAAAAAATTAATCATGGAAAAGAATATTGCTATTACTGATAGGACAAAAGCATTTGCAATTAGAATAATGAAAGCTTGCGACTTTTTAGAGGAAAAGTCTGGAGTTTGTAAAACTTTGTCAAAACAGTTACTACGTAGTGGAACTAGTATTGGCGTCAATGTACGAGAAGCACAATCAGCACAATCAGATAAAGACTTCCTGCATAAGTTGGAAATTGCGCTAAAGGAAGAAAGAGAAACGGAGTATTGGTTGGAAATTTTGATAGAATCAGGATTGGTAGAAAAAAGCTTGTTTGAAACTCTCCTTAAAGAAAATAAAGAGATAGGAGAAATTCTTGTTACTTCTACTCGTAAAATTAAAGATAAAATTAAATCTCATGTTATTAATTAATTGCGCATTGCGTTCACGGAGTGTACCGTAGGTAATTGCGAATTGCGAATTGTTGTGGGAGTGAGCAAGTTGCAGACAGCTTATAAGTTTAAGCTACGACCAAAACAAGGGCAAATTGATTTGTTAGAAGATTGGCAGCACAAAGTGGGGTATATCCAAAACCGTTCTTTGGGTGATAGAATTGCCACTTACAACAATACTTTTGCGATGGGCGATTATTGCGACTTGTACACCCAACGCGAAGTTAGTGCTTTAAATTTATATTGTGATATTAATTTATATTTAACTCATGACATTCCAAATATTGTCAGTCCGCTATACTGCTCGGTTAGTAAGTCAGCATCTTTGGGTAATATTTGGAAAGAAGATAAACCAAACTTACGTAGAAGTAAGGATTCAAATAAACCCTTTAATGCAAGACGTAGTGGATTTGAGATGCATAGTAATTGGGTTACGGAATTTAAACAGTTATATCCTGAATTTCAGACCGTCAATGCGGATGTAATTCAGCAAGCGTTACGTCATGTAGACGGTGCATTTAATAAGTTTTTTAGCGGCAAAGCTGGATTTCCAAACTTCAAGCAGCATAAAGATATTAGCTTTGAATTTAAACCAGGAACAGTAAGAATAATCAAAAAATATATAATTTTTCCAACTTTGGGTGGGATGCGCTTCTTTAAATCAAGAGAAATTCCAAAAAGTTGGGAGATAAGAACAGTAACGATTAGCAAGGAAGTTGATGGTTGGTATGTCTCTGTATTATTAAGGGATGAGACAGTTCCGACTATTTCTGTTAAGCGTTTAGAAGAATGTGAATCAATACAAGGCGTTGATGTTGGTATTAAAAAATTGGCATCACTAAGTGATGGGACATTAATTACAAATCCTCAATTTTTAAAACGTTCGGAACGTAGATTAAAAATACGGCAACGTCGTGTTTCACGTAAGAAGAAAGGTTCACATAACCGCAAAAAATCTGCAACACGACTTGCCCGTTTACATCAAAAAATACGTCGTCAGCGTGAAGATTATCAATGGAAGCAGGCTAAAATAATTGCGTCAAAATCAGATATTATTGCATTTGAAGATTTAAATATTAAAGGAATGAAGTCACGTTGCAAGCCAAAAAAAGATGTTAACGAAGTTTGCCCGCAGGGCGAAGCAACGGGCAAATATGTTAAAAATGGACAGGCTGCAAAATCAGCATTAAATAAAGCAATTAGTGATGCTTCGTGGAGTTCGCTACGTCAAAAAACTGAGCATCAAGCTTCAAAGTTGGGAAACCTGGTAGTGTTAGTTCATCCCAAAAACACAAGTATTACTTGTCCCGAATGTGGTCACATCTCAAAGACTAATCGTGACAAAGAGAAATTTATTTGCGAGCAATGCGGATACTCAGAAGACGCGGATATAAATGGCGCAATTAATATTGCGAATAAAGCGATGTTAAATCTTGGTTTAGATACCCTACGGATGGACAGTCCGAAAGTTACGCCCAAAAACGAAAAGGAGTTATCATCGCCGTTGGGTGATGAGCCGGGGAACCCTGCTAATTCAACAGTTAAACAGCTACGTTTATTATCAATTAAAAGTGTTCCGGTTGAAGAGAAGCCGACAGTAAGTCGTCCAAAACGAAAACCTAGAAAACCTAAAATTGGTACACAACTTGACCTCTTCGAGGTTCGCCAGTTCGACGGGACGGAAACCGACACCGCCGACTGGACTCACCTGTTTAATCGCTTTGACGGGGATGATGAGAGGTCAGTACGCAAAACCTCTTAGAATCCGTGTCCATACCTCAAAGAGGTTGGGCACGGTAGTTCAATTCCGGAATCATTGCCAAAGCTAGTGAAGTACCTGTATTATATAAATACAACTCTTGGATTAAAAAAGGTACAAACGTATGTAGTCCCTCGTCTCAATCAAAACGTTCAACAACGGCGAATTATGGCAAGCTAACCGCAATTGGTAGGTTGTCAAATCGTTTCAGTTCGCTATGAAATAACTTGATTGTAGATGCCAAGGTAGTAAAAGCATATGGAACAAATCTATAAATATCCGCGTACCCATCATATACAGGGTTCGCGGTTGCAGCCTGGGGATGAAGACCTAGATAGCATTCCTTTTGATGCTATTAAAAATAAATATGTGGTTGTCGAAGAAAAAGTTGACGGCGCCAATGCAGCGATTAGTTTTAGTCCAACTGGCGAAATTAAACTGCAAAGTCGGGGTCATTACCTAACTGGTGGCGCCCGTGAGAAGCACTTCAACTTGTTCAAACAGTGGGCAAATACCCATGCAGTAGCTTTCTATTCAGTACTGGGAAATCGCTATATTCTCTATGGAGAATGGTTATATGCCAAGCACACGGTTTTTTACGATGCTTTACCCCATTACTTTCTCGAATATGATTTGCTGGACTTGGAAAACCAAGTGTTTCTAAGTACGGCAACTCGTCAAGAGTTATTAGCCTCGTTGCCATTGGTATCTGTACCCATACTATTTACAGGCAAACTTGAATCATATAAACAATTAATCCAATTACTAAGAAAATCACATTACCAAACACCCCAACATCTAGAACGCTTTCAACAAATTTGTCAGGAAAAAGGACTTGATGTCGAACGTTCACTAAAACAAACTGACCTAAGTGATGTTATGGAAGGTTTGTATATCAAGGTTGAGCCTGATCATACTGTTGAAGCTCGTTATAAATACGTGCGTTCTAGCTTTTTAACCACTATTCAACAATCAGATGGACATTGGTTAAATCGCCCAATCATACCTAATATATTACGCGCGGATGTGGATTTGTTTGCGGCGCCGTGACATCTGTACATGCAAGATTTTCTTGTGGGATGGGCTGTTTCTTGCCCCGTCCCTGGTATAAAACAGACAAGCTTTTTTAAAAATTCAACATCTAATCTATATGAGACGGCTGGGGACAGCCGTTCCACAAGAACAAAATAAATAATTCAGGTAAGACATATGTATTTTCCTTATTGTCCCGATGAAACTAATTGGTCAATAAATTGGTCTGCGCTCGAATTGGAATTTGATTGGTTACGCGCGCTTGCAAACTGTCCCCAAGACCCGCGTTATCATGCAGAAGGTGATGTGCTTATACATACGAAACTTGTATGTGAAGCATTGGTTGCATTACCTCAATGGCGCCAGTTACCACTACATTTACGCTCGATATTATTTGCTGCCGCATTACTTCATGATGTCGCAAAACCTGCTGCTACTCAAATTGATACTTCGGGCGCCATTTCCTCGAAAGGTCATGTACTCCAAGGTGCAAAAATGGCACAGCAAATACTTTGGGATATGAACGTACCCTTCAAAGAACGCGAAGCTATAGTTGCTCTGGTTAAATATGGCAGTTTACCTTTGTGGTTTTGGGATAAATCAAATCCCGAACGGTCGATAATTAAAACGAGTCAAATCGTCAGGTGCGACATGCTAGCACTACTAGCAGAAGCAGATGTACGTGGACGTTACTGTAATGACCAAGCACAGTTACTAGAACGTATCGAGTTTTTTCGCGAATACGCTATTGAAAATAAGTGCTTCGACCAACCTCGACAATTTGCTAATTCCCATAGTCGGTTTGTTTACTTCCAAAAAGATCAAGGCAACCCAGACTATGAAGCTTATGATGATACTCGCATGGAAGTTGTCATCATGTCAGGACTGCCAGCTTCAGGTAAAGATACTTGGATACAAGAAAATCTTCCCTCTTTTCCAGTAATCTCCCTCGATGAACTGCGTCAAACTATGAATATTGACCCAGACGAAAAGCAAGGAGAAGTTGCAAACGCAGCAAAAATATTAGCCAAGCAATACCTGCGAAACGGAGAATTATTTGTTTGGAATGCAACAAACCTAAGTAGTCAATTACGCGGAATCTTGATACGTCAATTTGCCAGCTATCAAGCCAAAATACGCATTGTCTATTTAGAGGCACCCTGGCATACATTGTTAGAACGAAACAAAAAACGTACAGCCAAAGTGCCAGAAAAAGTTTTGTACAAAATGAGAAACCGCCTAGAAGTACCCAACATCACCGAAGCGCATACCGTAACTATCTCGTAAGGTGCCTTTGCCACACATACTCCTTCATCAAATTATGTCAAAACCAGAAAAACAAAGAATGGCGCCCATAAATGAAATATATAACCGCATCATTTGGGACGAACGCCTTAATCGCAGCGCATTCATCGCATATTACACAGAACGCATATCTGGCGGAATACGAGAAAAACCATTAGCCCAATGGTCAACAGATAGAGATATCCCCATGCACCGCATCCGTTACATTCGCTGTGGAGATATTACTGTTTGGGATAGAGAAAAGCACATAGACTTGATATCAACAGGACAATTACCCCCAGTTGCATGGAAAAGTAATGCTACACAAACAGAAATAGATATTGAGGCGCCAATATTTAACGTTAGACCTGTTTATAAATATGATACCCAAGAATGGAAAAATAATGACTTATCACAAAATATCAAAATAGACAAGCTTACAGTAGCAACATTCAACATACTCTTTAACCTATACGAAACCGAGAAAATCCAAACCGAAAAACGATTACCAGCGATTTTTCAGCAATTGCGTCAATGCGAAGCAGATATTATTGCCATTCAAGAAGCAACACCACAATTCGTTGAATCCCTTTTATCACACAATTGGATACGTAATTATTTTATCTCCGAATCAAATATCGGAGATACAGTAAAACCCTACGGAAACTTATTATTATCACGCTTCCCGTTTACATTAGTAGAACATAAATTTTTTGGCGCCAAACATGTACTAGTAGGGACATGGCAAATCAACAATAAATTATTACACGTAGCAGTAGTACATTTAACTAGTAGCCGTGCAGAAAACGCTGTAGAAAAACGCGCACAGCAGCTTTCAGTATTACTTGCATACCTACAAAATAAATCTGGAGACAGCTTAATTGTGGGTGACTTTAATATGCGAGGTAACGAACAAGAAGAAATTTTAACAAACGCTGGTTTTACAGACGTTTGGCACAAACTACATCCTTATGAAGCAGGTTACACTTTTGACCCAGACCGTAATTCTTTAGCTGCATTATTAAGTCTTTCTGGAAAACCTGGAAGATTAGACAGAATTTTACTACGAGGTAATTACATTCCACAATCAATAAACCTATTTGCTTGCACACCAATAAATGCTACAAAAGGACTTTATCCATCCGACCATTTTGGAGTGCGTGCAGTCTTTGACTTTTCCCCCAATCTAACCACAGTTAGTCCAATTTATCAAAGCGCTATCGTCATAATTCCACCAGATGAGGTTTTACCTGCTATTCAGGAAATACGCCAAAAATATGATGCCAGATTTGAACGGTGGATGCCACATATTACTCTTATATATGGCTTTTTACCAGAATCTTACTTTGACGAAGCTGTGGGAATAATTTCTCCTGAACTATCAAAACTAGAACCATTCACAATTACATTAACCGAGTATGGCATATTTACCCATCGTAAAAACTGCACCGCTTGGTTGCGTCCTGTTGTCGAACCTGTTGTAGAGACGTTACATGTAACGTCTCTACATGAATTGCAAACGGTTTTACAAAATCTATTTCCACAGTGCGACGAACAAAGCAAAAAATCTGGCAAAGGTTTTACACCGCATCTGAGTGTCGGACAATTTCCTAACCTAGAAACCGCACACTCCATGTTACCTCAATGGCGCCCAGTTAGTTTTACAGTTAATTCAGTAGCATTAATTAGTCGTCGAGGAGATAAACCGTTTGAAATTAGACACATTATACCTTTGGGAGGAAAAAACGAATTACAAAAAATAATCAACCAATTACAACCGCAACTAACCCAAGCACAGCAAATACAGCGTCAAACGATAATAGACATTATTAAACAAGCATGTGCAGAATGTTTGGGTACTACACCAACCATACATTTACTAGGTTCTGCACGTTTAGGTGTCCAAACTCCCGAAAGCGATATAGATATAGTTTGCGTAATTCCCAGTTATATAGTTGGGGAAGCATTTCTTTACAACGTACAGAAACATCTACAAGAATTATGCGAATCTTCCCAAGTTGTACTTGACGCGCGTGTTCCTGTATTACGCTTAAAAATTGAGACAATCCCTATAGATTTATTATACGCGCGCTACGAAAGCACAGCATCAGCGATTGAACATAGAATAGACGCAGCTAGTCTCAAAGCTATTATCGGTTGCTGGGAAGCTGATTTAATTGTAGATACTGTCTCTAAATATGTATCATTTGATTTATTCAAAACATTATTGAGAGCAATACGTGCATGGGCAAAATCACGTTGTATCTATGGAAATGCTTGGGGTTTTCTCGGTGGATTCTCGTGGGTTATAGTAGCAGCTTGGAGTTGCACTTATTACAATCAAGCTTCCCAAAGTGTTGAATTACTATTTGCTCACTTCTTCCAAATGTTAAACCAGCACGACTGGAAACAACCTATTTCCCTTACAGAAGCAGGGCGCCAATATCAAGTACAATTACCTCGTGACTGGTTGCCAATAATTACATCTATAGAACCTTGCCAAAATACCGCACGTAATATTACCCGTTCAACATCACAAATACTACGCTCAGAAATTCAAAGAGGCGCCGAACTTACCAATGCTGATAAAATCAATTGGTCATCATTATTTGAACCAGTTAATCTACAGCAAGAATACAACACCTTTCTAGAAATTACAGTCACAAACTCTAACCCACAAGAATTAGAAAAACACTGCGGTATATTAGAAGGTTGTATTCTTGGGTTAATAATTCAACTCGAACAACTCGATATTTTTGTTCGACCCAGCACCAAACTTGATAAAATTAAAGATGGCGCCTGTCTAACACTCTTCTTACACCTTCCGCCAAATTATGATGTTCAAGCAATAGAGCAACTAGCATTAGACTTCATATCTCAAAGAAACCGGGTTTCTTCCACACTGAACATAACAGTTATCACTAGCACAAACAGAAACCCGGTTTCTCACTCTCACACGAATCAACTCAAATAGCTAATTTATAAAGTTAAAAAAAGGAGACAATAAAATGTTAGATTTCAATCGAATAGAAAATTGGCAAAGTGAAGAAATGGGAGAAGTTAGAGTTAAAGTTAAGCTAACTAACGTAATTGATGAGGAACTAGTAAGTCGTGGACTACTTAATCCCAACCAGTTACGCTACTACGAAACAGAAGCATTAGTGGACACTGGTGCAGTACGTACTGTTATTTCAATGCAAATAGTACAACAACTCGGTTTACGGATTCGTGGTCAGCAACAAGCAAAGTATGCAGACGGAAGACAAGAAATGATTGGACTAGGTGGGCCGATTCTAATCGAAATAGAAGGACGAGAAACAGCAGAACTTGTATTAGTTACAGGAGATGATGTATTAATCGGTCAAACTGTATTAGAAGAATTGGATTTACTTGTGGATTGTAAAAACCATCGCTTAATTCCAAATCCTAAAAATCCGGATGCTCCTGTTTTTCGCATATAAAATGATGATATTGTGGAGACGTGACATGTCACGTCTCTACATAATACGCATTTTTACGACCGCACATCAATTACGGTTGCTCGCGTGAAATAATTAAAACCTTCGATTTCAGCAGGTGTACCTATCTTTAATCGACTTTTACCCAAATACAATCCTTTATCCTGAACATTCCCTTGACCTGTCAAAGTAATTAATATATCCATCCGGAAATTTTCCTTCGGGTCAGGTAACTCCCTCACCGAACCATCCGGTTGCGGTACAGAAAGAGTTATCGGTATTTGTTTGACTGATTTTATATTGAGCTTACCTTCAGGTTGATTTTTTAGTGTAATGTTAGTTTGAGTACCTGGTTTTAATCCTTGTTCTAGAAAAGCTTTCGGATTTTTAACACTCAAACCTTGCACAAATAAATCAATTTCTACTGGTTGAGTCGAACTTGGTTGCGCGAAACTCAACGATGGATAACAAAAAATACTTACTAATGACAGTAAAATTACTAGTAAAAGGCGCCTACTAAAAGATGATAGTCTTGTAAACAGGATAAATAAGCGGCTCTTAAAATTCAAATTTACCATTATAATAAGTGCCTAATTATGCAAACTGAACAACTCGTAACACTTACTTACAGATGCTACGTTTATTAATCCTAGCCTTAATTAAGTCACTTGAATCATTCATTTATTTGCCAGTTTGCCGTCCATACTCAAGTTAAACTATCTCAAACTCAACTTGATGACTCTTGAGAAAGCTATGGGTGTAATGGTCAACAATATTCGTATCGCTCAATTCCAAATTATAAAAATCTACACTATCATGCTCAAAGTATGGCCCTGCGTGCCAAGTTCCTACATCCAACTTAATAAAACAGTTCCCTGGTATTCTAAAAGCTTTCATCTTATCTAAATCTGGTTCATTCACACTGTTATTAGCTGGACATACAGCAATTAACCAGTCTTTACCTTCCAAAGAACCTAAACACTGTGTACATTGACCATGACGAGTAATATTGTAAAATTTATTACCTCGCTTCGTTAAACGCATGATATAAAAACGTGGTACACCTTTATCTAAAACTAATTGAGCATCTTCACTATCAAAGCTTTTACCATCTTTACTCGCAAAAATGACTTGCCCGTAGTCACTAAAATTTTTTGGTGTTATTAACTCTGCCTTGATTTGCTGTACAGTTTTTGATGGCGCCATAATTACATAATATTTTAATTTGAATTTAGCTTAGAGAGAAACCGTTTTGGAATAATCGATGCTTGTTTTTCGCCTGTCTCCGAGGGTTTAGTATACCATAGTGCCCAAGCAAGTAATGGAAATTGTAGCGGCAACCTAATGGCATGAAACCAGTTTGACGTGGGAATATGGTCAGCAATCTTAATAAGTACCTACGCAAAAATATTTATGCAGGAGAGCGAGAAATTATGATTTAGCTAAAACCCTTACCAATAATAGATTTTACTTTATTTCGTTCATGAGAGCAGATACATAATTAATTTTGCACAACTACTTATGGTTGATTGCCATGTTGATATTAGCAGAATAAACTACGATGAACAGTACAAACAATCCCCATGCTGCCGCTTGACTAACAGGTGGTACAAGTAAACCAATTCCGCCTAAAATTTCAAAAAACCCACTGAGGTACACCCAAAAATCTGGGTTCGGTAGTTTAGGTGGAACTATTCGTGCGTATGGTTCCACAGCAGTAAAATGTGTTATTCCCACAATAATGATAGCTACAGCAAGGATTACACGTAAAAGTTCTTTTCTGTTATTCATAAATACGAGCAGTTAGAATTCACAATATATAGCAGGGGTTTCTAGATGAGTACAAATTTGAACAGACGTAAATTTATTGTATACACCTCAGCCATAGTTTGTGGTTCTCTTATTCCTGTAGCGTGCAGCAATAACCAAACCACAACTAGCACTAGCAACTTTAAAATAGCTATCGCGCTTCCGGGAGTTATATCCGATAAAGCTTGGAACCAGTCTGGATATGAAGGAGTGCAGCTAGCAAAACAAAAGTTAGGAGTAGAAACCGCACACGTTGAAAAAGTTTCCCAACCTGACCAAACTGAGGTACTATCAGACTTTGCGCGTCGTGGTTACAATGTAGTGATTGCCCACGGTGGACAATTTGACGCTGCCATTCAACAAATTGCACCCCAGTTTCCCAATACATTCTTTATTGGTGTTAATGGTAACGTTAGTGGCGCCAATATTGCATCTCTCAGAATAGACCATTTACAAGCGAGCTACCTATGCGGAATTATCGCTGCCACTATGACAAAATCGAATAAACTAGCTTATATAGCAGGACAAGAATTTCAAGCAACCCAAGAAGAATTACGCGGATTTGAATTAGGCGCCAAGTCTCTTAAAAAAGATATTAAAATAACTTCGACTTTTACAGGTGACTGGAACGATGTCGCAAAAGCCAAAGAAGCTACACTCGCTTTAATATCAACAGGCGCCGATGTCATCTACCAATGGTTAGATAGTGCTTCTGCTACTGTACTACAAACCGCAAGCGATAAAGGGGTTTATGCCTTTGGCAATACAAATGACCAATTAGAGATAGCACCCAAAGCTGTTTTAACTAGTGCAGTCAAACATCTTGATGTGGCAATTACATATTTAGCAGAGTTGGCACAGAAGAAAGAGCTTAAAGGAGAAGTTTATAAGCTGGGTTTAGAAAGACCTGATATTTTGACTTTAGGTAAATTTAGCGATGCTGTACCGCAAGCATTGCAAAAACAGGTGTTGAGTGTTAAGCAACAGATAATAGATAAGAAGGTTAGATTTTAAAACAGGCAGGGATGCCTGTTCCACAAGAGTTTTTATAAAAGTTTGTTATGGCATATTTACGCTTAGAGAATATTACTAAACAATTTGGTGCTTTTATCGCTAATGATAATATTAATTTATGTGTTGAGTCCGGAAGTATTCACGCCATTCTTGGGGAAAACGGCGCCGGAAAGTCTACTTTAATGAATATTATCAGTGGATTATACCAGCCAGATGCAGGAAAAATATATTTACAAGAACAATTAATTACAATTAACTCATCTGCGGATGCAATAAAGCTAGGTATTGGCATGATTCATCAGCATTTTATGCTTGTGCCACAATTAACTGTGACAGAAAATATTATTCTTGGTACTAGTAAAAATATTAATTTAAATCTACGTCAAAAGCAAGTCGAAATCAAAGCTTTATCTCAAGCATATAATTTAGAAATTGACCCTACTGCCAAAGTTGAAAATTTACCAGTCGGAACGCAGCAACGTGTAGAAATACTAAAAGTTTTATACCGTCACGCCAAATTATTGATTCTTGATGAACCTACAGCAGTTCTAACACCATTAGAAGTAAAATCATTAATGACCATTCTCCGTCAACTTGCAGCAAATGGACATACTATTATTTTTATTAGTCACAAATTAGAAGAAGTAATTAATTTATGTGACACTGTAACAGTGCTACGAAGAGGAAAGGTAGTAGCAACAACAACGACGCAGCAAACAACATCACAACAACTTGCTGAATTAATGGTTGGGCGCCAAGTTAGTTTACATCTTAACAAAAAATCTGTTGCTTCAGGTGAAATTGTATTATCAGTAAAAGATTTACAAGTCAAAGATAATAGAGGTGTTACGGTAGTTAAAAATATCTCATTTGAACTGCACGCAGGAGAAATATTAGGTATTGTTGGTGTTGATGGTAACGGACAGCGAGAGTTAGCAGAAGCTCTTGCCCGAACTGGAGTCAAAGTAGGGTATATTCCAGAGGATAGGCAGAAAACAGGTTTAATACTACAGTTTAATATTGCTCAAAACTTGATATTGAAAGCTTTTAAAAATCCACCATTTTCTCGTTGTGGTTTATTGCAGCAAGAAGCAATTAAAAGTAATGCAGTATCTGCAATGGAAGAGTTTAATATTTGGGCGCCTGATGTTAATGTAAAAGTGGGTCAACTTTCTGGTGGCAACCAACAAAAAATAGTACTTGCGCGGGAATTAGCTGGAGTACCAAAGTTAATTATAGCCATGCAACCAACGCGCGGGTTAGATATTGGAGCAATTGAAGCAGTTCACCAAAGATTACTCGCACAAAGAGAACGTGGTGCAGCAATTTTATATATTTCAACTGAGCTAGAAGAAGTAATGGCGATGAGTGACAGAATTGCAGTGATGTATAAAGGTGAGTTTGTTGATATATTAGATGCAGCGAATGCGACAGTTGAAGAAATAGGTTTGCTAATGGGAGGGGTAGAAAGATAAATTATGGGAATTACATTAAATTTATTAAACAATATATATGATAAAATATTGAAATATTATCAAGACGCTGCTCAAAAAAGAAATGCTATGTTTTTACATTGTGGCTAAAATATTGATATGCAATATTTATTACTTTGCGACCTTTGCGATCTTTGCGGTTCGTCTATAATATTGAACGAGGTATTTTATAATTATTAATATTATTTTAGATTTTCTAGATTCTTCGCTGCGCTCAGAATGACATTTAACACATATGAATAATAATCGTATTTTTCCTATTATCTCACCGATTATTGCTATAACTTCTGCCCTAATAGTCGGCGCCATTCTTATTCTCATTGCAGGCGCCAATCCTATCACAGCTTATACAGCATTATTTACTGAATCATTATCTACTTATTTTGGCTTTGGTAATACTCTTACTAAAATGGCGCCACTATTACTTACTAGTACTGGAGTTTTGCTGGCTTTAAAAGCAGGACAATTTAATATAGGTGGGGAAGGACAGATATATTTTGGCGCCTTGGGTAGTGCTTTGGTTGGTTTATATGTACAGGCGCCAGGTTTTATTCATGTACCGTTAGCTTTACTCGCTGGATTTATTTTTGGCGCCGTTTGGGGTTTTATTCCCGGTTATCTTAAAGCTATGCGTGGTATCAATGAAGTTATCACGACTTTGCTGCTTAATTATATTGCAATTGATTTAATTAGTTATTTGGTGCAAAATCCGTTGAAGGAAGCGAATGCACCTAGTCCTTATTCACCACTGATAGCCAAATCAGCACAGTTACCTATAATTATACCAGGAAGTTTGGCTCATGGGGGTATACTACTCGCATTAATTGCAGTACTCATTGTGTATATAGTTATTAAGCGTTCTACATTGGGTTATCAAATAACAGCAGTTGGCTTAAATCAAACAGCTTCTAACTATGCGGGTATTTCAGTACAGCCTACAATTATGCTAGTTATGGCTGCTAGTGGTGGATTTGCAGGATTAGCTGGCGCCTCGGAAGTGATGGGTTTAAAATATCGTTTGTTTGAACAAGTCTCACCCGGTTATGGTTTTGATGCAATTGCTATTGCTTTTCTAAGTCGTGGCAGTGTACTAGGATTAGTACTAAATTCGTTATTTTTTGGTGCATTACGAAGTGGCGCCAATGTTATGCAGCGTAGCGCTGGGGCGCCTGTGACTGTAATATATGCTATTCAAGGATTAACGGTATTATTTATTGCAATTGCTTTGGCATTAGAACCGAAACTGCGACGTGATACCACATGAATAATAATTTCCTAACTGATTATCTTGCATCTACCCTGCGTCTTTCGGTTCCCCTTGCTTATGCTGCAATGGGTGGTCTTTTTTCTGAACGTTCGGGTGTTTTAAATATTGGTTTAGAAGGAATGCTACTAACAGGTGCCTTTACTTCTGCGGCTGCGACTTTTTATAGTGGTAATGTTGCGGTGGGTATTTGCGCTGCTTTAATAGCTGGTGGGTTCGTTGGATTAGTTCATGCGTTTTTATGTGTGACTTTACGAGTTAACCAACTGGTATCGGGACTAGCTATTAATTTAGTTGCAGGTGGGTTGACTTCGTTTTTAGGGCGCCTCATATTTAGTGGTAGTACACAGCGTTTACCAGTAGTACCCGCAATAAAGATTCCTATTCTCGCTAATATTCCTGTAAGTGGTATTTTATTCGAGCAGGATATTCTTGTATATCTATTGTTTTTGATTATTGCTCTAACTACATATTTTTTGTTTTACACAAATCCTGGTTTGAACTTACGTGCAGTAGGAGAATATCCGTCCTCTGCTGATACAGCAGGAATTTCGGTTACTTTAGTTCGCTATGTTGCTGTAGTTACAGGTGGATGTCTCGTTGGTTGCGGTGGCGCCTATTTAGCTTTAGTACAAATTAATTACTTTACCGAAGGAATGAGTGCGGGTAAAGGATTTATTGCTATCGCATCGCTAATCTTTGGTAGATGGCATCCTATTGGTAGTGCTTTGGCTTGCTTGTTGTTTGGTGCCACGGAAGCTTTACAGTTAAGGATACAAGCGTTAGGTGTAAACATTCCGTATCAATTCTTAACGATGCTACCTTACTTAGTGGCAATGATTGCTCTTATCGGTGGTATGGGAAAATCTACACCTCCTGCTGCGCTAGGTGTGCCATACGAACGTAACAGTGCAGGTAAAAATATCTAGTCAGTTCTGAAATTAATTCGCACGTGAATATAATTTATGCTAATATTCCCAATGTGTTGTTAACTAGCTTGGCGCCGTCTAGTCCCGGATAGCGCAGACGCTCCACCTAGTAAACAATAAACGAGCCTGTTTGTATCAAGCCGTAGTAAACCGCTTGAAGCTAGCCTCGTACATCTTGCTGGCAGGGTCATAACGTTGTCAAAGACGTTTGCTTTCTTGACACAACCCTGTTCTGGTTGGTGACGTATAGCTCTGAGCGTGTATTTATGGATAGACAGCCATTTGTTTTTGACTTCAAATTAGATAATCATTTTTTAATACACTCAAACTTGTATGTTGGTGTACTAGTTAATACCGCTTATCAAAGTATTGAAACTCCTAATACAGGATAGTAGAGACTAGACATGTTTAGTCTCTACATGTGTCGGGTGGTAATTCCTCATTAATTAGTTTTAGGAATTGCACGAGGGTTGCGAACTACTGGTAGCTGTTCCAAAATAGCAATAATCGCAGTACGTCCAGACGTTAAACTTGTATGACTCATTAATTCAATAACAGGTTTATTAATAACCTCTTCAATTGTTTCTTGAATAAGAGGTTTAATTATTTTATCTAAATCTAACCGTACTTTTTCTGCTAATATTTCATTGCCAGAACGTAGAATTGTTTGCTCGGCTAATGTGACAGAATTCTCTATTGTAATTGCCAATTGGGTATCAAAAAAATGGCAAATTATCTTGCCTATGCGCTGTCCCAGTTTCGCATTATATAAGGAACGGATACGGTTTGAAATTTCTCTTTCTAATTGTCCAATAGTCGGTTCTTCCATGATAATCCAATACAGTTGCAGCACTTTCTAATATATAATATAGAATTGTACAGAATGTGCCGCTTGTATTGATTAAAATATTTTACTTAATAGAGATTAAATGATAAGTAGAATGGAAAAATTTCACTGCTAATCATTCTACTGGTATATAGAATCTGAATTTGTTTATTTTATAATTAGTCAATATAAAAATAATTTTTATTCCAAGAAGAAAAATTCTGTGTTGCATCTCTCTAGAAACCCGGTTTTTTTAGTTTTGAAAAAGCTTTTAAATAAAAAATACCCCAAATAATCTTGTGGGATAGGCATCCTTGCCCACCCATAAGACATTTACTTTGTTCCAAATAATCTATCTCCTGCATCTCCTAACCCAGGTATGATATAACCGAGTTCATCAAGTTTGTCGTCAATTGAAGCTGTATATACGGGTATATCAGGATGTATCGAACAGAAATGTTCAAGCCCTTCAGGTGCCGCAAGTAAACAAACAAACTTAATAGAAAGAGGATTTGTAGATTTTAGTCGTTCAACAGCAGCGATGGCAGAATTTCCAGTTGCCAACATTGGGTCTACGATTAAAACATCGCGCTTATCGATATCATGAGGAACTTTGAAGTAATATTCAACGGGAATTAAACTTTTTGGGTCACGGTATAGACCAATATGTCCAACTCGTGCAGAAGGAATTAACTCTAACATTCCATCTAAAATACCTTGTCCTGCACGCTGAATAGCTACTATAACCAGCTTTTTATCGGGTGCAAGTACAGGCGCCTCCATTTGAGCAATAGGTGTTTGAATTAATTCAGTTTTCAAAGGTAAATCCCGTGTTACCTCGTAAGCAAGTAACAAACTAATTTCCTTTAACAGAGTGCGAAACTTAACTGTGCTTGTTTCTGCTCTCCGCATCAAGGTAAGTTTATGCTGAATCAAAGGGTGATTTATGACTGTAACTTGATTTCCCATGTTAAAAGTTAGGAGTTATGAGTTATGAGTTAGGAGTTGTCGTCGCGTTTAGAATACTGTACCGTCGCTAAGGATTTGAATTGGGGGGACACCATCTGCTCTTTTTTCAGCAGCTATTTTTCGTCCTGCCGTCCAAGTTCCACCTTGAAGAATTTTTACAAGTGGTAGTTCCTCAGTACTCATACTTAACTTTTCTCTAACGCAAGCAGCTATTTCATCTAATAGCATGACGGTTAAAGCGCGCCATTCTACGATAACTGGGGATTCAACCGAATGGGAAGTGCTTAATATATCTGAGTGTTTTGGACGTAATAACTCTAAATCAACACACAATCCACCGTTGCGATATTCAGGTAGTCCTGTTAGTTGGTCTAAACCAGTAATTTCGATACCGAGTTCTTGTAGCGGTTCGAGCAAAGAATAAGTAAGCCATTGTGACAGTTTATGGAATGGCACGAAACCATCATCCGCAACATCAGGATGGCGCCATACATCTCCTAAGTTTACCCCAGCAATTGACTGGCGCCCCGACCAAATTTCACTTAAACTTGAAAGTACAGCATCAAAAACGGTTGCTGCTTCGATCTTGTTATCATTCACTTTGCCAACTAAGTAATTAACCAAATTCCCAGGACGAGGATTTTCACCAAAATACTCAGGTAGTGCAGTTAAGACTTTGCCTAATTTCTGTAGTAACTGTAATCTCCCAGTTACACCAACAAGAGGGTTATCAGGACGTATTTGAAACCCTTGTACTAAATAAGCTTCGGTAAAATCTTGTAATTTTTGAGCATCAACACGCATTTTACTCGTTTTATCACTGGAGAATGCACCCTGACAAAACATTTGGAAACTCGCGACTGCTAGACCTTCAGAGCGTTTAAAACCCAAATTAGTTACAGGTTCGTAATAATACCAATTATTCCCGGCGCCTGCATCAAGCAATACACTAATAATTGCCAAATCAAACTTAGCTATTGCCTTGGAGTGTGGTGAAAGTTTCGCAAGCAAACTATCCAACTGCTCCAAGCGCGTAATTCCACCTGCTTCAAAATGGCGCCAGCGACTATGAAACGGTATCTGTAAATTAGGATACTCAGACCGTATTACATCAATAACATAATCAGCGGCATGGGAAAGTGGCGCCAAATCACAATCAAAATAACGGGAATTACCAGCAACCGCGTTTTGAAAAAGCTGCCCACAACGGGAGCGAATAGCAACAGGACTTCGTAAATACGTAACTAAATCATTCATTGGCTTTACTTTATATTTTAGATACACCGGATAAACGTAGAGACGCAATTCATCGCGTCTCCATACCGATTATCACAAGACGCGATTTATCGCGTCTCTACACAAATATGCTAATTATTCAACGAGAGAGCGTCCTTTAATTTCTGATAAACCTGTATCATCAAGAACTTCACCCGTAGTAAAATAACCAGCAGCTTTTTTGGCTTCGATTTCTACGCGCGCATCGTTGGGTATCAAATCTTCTGGAATTGCGACACGCTCCACAATTTCAATTCCCGATTGCGTGATGGCATTGAATTTCATATTGCTCATTGATACCATGCGGTCAATGCGGGTTACACCTAACCAATGTAAAATATCGGGCATTAATTCTTGAAAACGCATATCTTGTACACCCGCTACACACTCGGTTCGGGCAAAATAAGCATCTGCTCTATCACCACCTTCTTGGCGTTTGCGCGCGTTGTAAACCAAAAATTTTGTGACTTCACCCAGCGCACGTCCTTCTTTGCGGCAATAAATTATAATACCGGCGCCACCTTCTTGAGCAGTTTGGACGCACACCTCAATTCCATGAACCAAATATGGGCGACAGGTGCATATATCCGAGCCAAACACGTCTGAACCGTTACATTCGTCATGCACACGAACTGCTACAGGTTTGTTTGGGTCAGTAATGGCGCCTATATCACCAACAATATAAACGGTTACGCCCCCAATCGGGGGTAAGAATACTTCTAAGTCAGGACGGGTTACTAATTCGGGAAACATTCCCCCAGTTTGCTCAAATAACGCACGTCGTAAGTCACCTTCGGAGATATTGAAGCGCTTGGCAACACCAGGTAAATACCAAACAGGTTCAATCGCAGCTTTGGTAACGACTAAATCGCCACCTGTTTTCATAATTTTGCCATCGATTTGCAATCGCCCATTTATAACTGCTTCTTGTAGTTCGGGCATGTTTATATGAGCTTTTGTAACAGCTATGGTTGGACGAATATCGTACCCCTGTTCATAATATGATGTAAAAACTTCACCAACGATAGCTCCGAATGGGTCGAGAGAAACGATTTTTTCGGGGTCACTCCAACTTGGATGCGGGCCAATGTGTTCAACTGGGGAGGTGTTGGTCAAGTCAGCACGGTGGTCTGTTTGAAGGGCGCCGCTTGCTACTGCTAAAGCGCGGTATATTGCATAACCTCCCGAATGCGTACCAATTACATTTCGATGCGCTTGTTTAGTCAGCGTCGCAATAATTGGACCTCGTTCGATAGGAGATTCTGCTCCCCATTGAATGGGTATTGGTTTAGGACCAAAATTACTTGGGTGTGAGGTGAGAACAATATGCCTTGAAGAGTTATTCGGATTTGGCATTGCTTTATACTTATCAGCTTTTAGTAAATTAAGATTTGTCTACAACAATAGTTTATTCTTGTTTTTGTCAAATTCAGTGGTATGTTTAACCAATCAATCTTGATGCTCCGCAAAGTATCTTGCTGCTTAACCGTATTATAGAATACAAAAAAACATGCACAAATTGCGTACTTTGCAATTAGGGGCGAAAATTTAAGAGTCAGTAAAAAAGTTACTTAAGACTCAATTTTGTGCGAAAGTTGAGAAAAACATCCTACACTCTAGATTAAATTCATGGATTCTTTATTTATCGATTCATTACTTGAAGACTTGAAAAACCCTTCTGAGTCAGTGCGTGAACATGCGACTCAAAAGTTATGGCGAATTTGGTTTCAGCAGAAAGGAATTCATGGCTTAGAGGTGATTGACCGTAGCCAAAAACTGCTTGATGCGGGTAAGGTAGCTGAAGCTGAGTTGGTATTAAACGAATTAATTCAAAATCAACCTGATTTTGCTGAAGCTTGGAATCGTCGCGCGTTTCTTTATTACACTACTGGAAAATACCAAGAATCGTTAATTGATTGTCAAAAAGTTATTGATTTAATCCCTGTACACTTCGGCGCCCTTCATGGTATGGGGTTATGCTATTCTGCTCTCGGTGAGTATCAAAAAGCAATCCAAGCATTTCGACGTGCTTTAGATATTCAGCCATTTTCAATCATAAATCAAAAATTGATTTTAGAATGTACAATGCGCCTGGACTAAATTACTTATACAAGAACAATCAAATATAAAATTCAAACACTCGTTATGTGGGTATCAGGGTTCATCCTTAAACGCCGTCGATTTATAAAATATAGTTCGCTGTTTTTAGCAAGCACTGTTATACATGCTTGCAACAATAACGTTTCACAGGCGCCGTCTTCTAATGAGATGTCTAATGGGGGCGCCAAAAAACTCGATAAAATTACCTTTGGCACAAACTGGTTAGCGCAGGCTGAACATGGTGGATTTTATCAAGCCATTGCGACGGGAATATATAAAGATTACGGCTTGGATGTCACTATTAAAATGGGTGGTCCTCAAGTCGCCAGTGGTACTCAACTACTACTAGGTGGCGCCGTAGATTTTTTCATGGGGCAAGGAGTCGATGCTATCAATGCCATAGCAGAAGGTATTCCAAAAATTACAGTCGCGGCAATTTTTCAAAAAGACCCACAGTGTTTAATTGCTCATCCCAATACAGGAGTTAATACTTTACCCGACCTCAAAGGCAGACCTATATATATAAGTGCTGGTGGTAGCATCACTTACTGGCCCCTTCTCAGAGCTAAGTATAAATTTAATGACGCTCAAAAACGTCCTTATAACTTTAACCCCGCTCCATTTTTAGCAGATAAGACTTCAGCGCAGCAAGGTTACATCACATCTGAACCGTTGGCAATTGAAAAGCAGGGTGGATTTAAGCCAGTAGTATTTTTATTGGCAGACTATGATTTCACAGCATATGCAACCACTATTGAAACTAAAAAAGAATTAGTACAAAAAAACCAGATTTAGTACAGCGTTTTGTTGATGCTTCAATAAAAGGGTGGTATAGCTATCTGCAAAACCCAGAACCAGGAAATAAATTAATTAAAAAAGA
Source organism: Calothrix sp. PCC 7103 (assembly GCF_000331305.1). GTDB lineage: Bacteria > Cyanobacteriota > Cyanobacteriia > Cyanobacteriales > Nostocaceae > Dulcicalothrix. Next base: position 7,670,621 of record NZ_KB217478.1, read on the forward strand.
TAATCCAGAAATGACTGACGAGCAAATCAAATATGGTTTACAAAAACTTAATGAATACGGCGTAATAGTCTCTGGTGATGCTGAAAAGTTGGGAATTGGCGCCATGACCGCAGAACGTTGGCAGTCATTTTTTGACAAAATGGTCAAAGCCGGAGTTTTCAAACCAAACACAAATTACAAAGAATCATTTACCCTACAATTTGTCAACAAAGGTCTTGATGCATATAAATAGCACGCTCCCGTTGGCGCCTGCTTACATAAGCAATAATACTCAAAAACCAGCACTTGCATTTAACTTCGCAATCTGCTATAGCGCTTCCTATTCTAATGAAGTACATAAGGGCGGGCAGGGATGCCCGCTCCACAGGAAATTTACTATTTAAATCTGTACCTCATGTGACTAAGAACCGCTATAAGATATTTATTACTATAGTGGCGCCAAATTCCTAGAGGATAAATCAGGTGTGCAATATATCCTCTAGGAAAGTTGATGATGTCTGTTCAAGGACTGTAAATCGAACATCAACATAATTTTCTGTTGGGTGGAGGCTTTGCGGAACCCAACCTACAATTTATCCAACAATTCATCCGTTATATCCGTTGCTAATTTGATTGCCACACTTTAATAGTATCGTTTGAGCTACCGCTAACTAATGTTTTTCCATCTTGGCTTATTGCAAGAGATACTACTTGTTTACTATGGGCGCCTATTGTATGTACTTGTCTTAAAATATCAGATAGCTGTTTAAGCCATTCGATTGCTAACTCCTGGTTAATTGGTCGATATTGACGTTGCGACAAATACTGTTCAAGGTTCAGCCCCTCAATTTTTTCCGTTTTCTTAAAAACTCGCTCTCGTATGGTTCAATGGTTGTAGGTGCCGGAATGTTAACGAATTGTACGAGTAATTCCAAAACCACATCAACGAATATAGCAGCGAATCCAAAAACCAAAGACGGACTCGATAAGGTTATATTTGGTCTAAGCTGGGTCGCGGAAGCTGAATATGGCGGTTTTTATCAAGCTTTGGCTACAGGTATATACCGTACAGTTCGTTAATAAAGGTGTCAATTTCTATAAATGATAGAAAATACTCCTGATATAGTTCTAAATCATGTTAGTAAAGTCTATGCTAATGGTACTTTTGCTCTAGAACATGTAAATTTAGCCATTCAACAGTCAGAATTTGTTAGCTTGGTCGGCGCCTCTGGTTGTGGTAAAAGTACAGTATTGCGTATCATCGCTGGACTTGGAACTCCAAGTTCTGGCAGTGTTGAGTTAAATTTAAAAGAACGAAAACTATCTTTTACCACGTATGTTTGCAGCGTTGCTGTTGACCTCGGGTTTGGGAGTTTTGATATTTGTGAGCTTGAATGTTATTTCTGACTCTATATTGAGTAAGTGGCATGAAAGTGCTGTAAAACACGAGAATTAATTATATTTTTTTACCACAGAGACACGTAGAGACGCGTAAACCGAAGGTTTTCCCGTAGGGATTAATCGCGTCTCTACTCCTCACAAACAGAGGTATAAAATTTAATATGTTTTTACAGTAGCTTCACAATATCAGTATCATTATTATTTAGCATTGTGTAGTAGCAGGGACGTGATACTACCGAGATTTGTTTTGTAACTTCGAGATTGTTGGTTGGGTGAATAAATAGAATTTAGCCCAGTAGAATTTTTGACTTAAATTTTACTATTAAAGGAATCGATGAAACGGTATTTACAGAAAATCAAGCGCTTTATATTGGCGGCGCCCCTACTAGTTACTACTATTTCAGCAACTTCACCAAGTTTAGCTGCAACTATTTCTTTTTCTCGTGGAGAAATAAAATTTGATTTTAGCCAAAGTCCTGTAGCAACTCAGACCAATGCGACTACTAGCGCTATATCGATTTTTGTAGGGGGTAGTGTTTTGACTGCTAGTGATGCTGTTGCACTTGTTCAAACTGAGGCGCCTATTGGGTTAGCATATTCTCAAAGTCTTGGTCAAGGTCAGGATAGAGACTACATAGGTTGGGCAGAAAGTCAAGCTTTATTGAGAGCAATTTTTGATATTAAAGAAAATACTTCCTTTTCTTTGATTTTGCAGCACTTTTAAACTTAGCTACATCTATAGATACTCCGAATAAAGAGGATGCAATAGCTTATGGAGACATAGCATTTGAGTTGCGAGATATTAGTGAAAATCGGCTTTTAGATTTTTTTGTTATTGAATCATACTTAGCTGCAAATAGGAATGATGATTTTATTATATTTGATGCAAGCAATAATCTGATTATAAATGATTCAGTTGCCGGGTTTAATTTTGGCGGTAATCAAGAATCAGCTATAGGTTTCGTCTCAGGGGGTTCTGCGGAATACTCTTTTTCACGACCCACAATATTAGCTTTATCAGCATATACCAGAAATCGAGCTTTGGTTCAAGTTCCTGAACCTTCACACATGTTAGCTTCGCTTTTAGTCTTTGCAATGGCTGTAGCGTTTAAAATGAGATATAAAACAGCAAGTATTAACAAATAGAATATAAAATATTTTGTATCACATACAAAATATTTTAGAGTTGAAATAATTTAATTATGTGCATAACTTACAAATATCTGATAACATATTAATATTATTTTTTGATGTCAATGCAATTAAATATGAAGATTTCTGATTTAGAACTTTGTGATACAATTGAACATGAAAATAAAATTATCGGTGGCGTATCTACTGCTACCTATGCCGATGCATCTACTTCTCCAGGTGCAGGTTACGCAGTCGCTTTAGCGGTAGCTATTGGTGATAATTCTCATACAAATGCAGTAACTGATGTTGTGGTTCGGGAAAAGCGTAACGTAATTATTAGTAAGGCGAAAGCTGTAGCATTTGCTATTGCTTGGGACGAAGATGAAGTTTCTCGTTCAAAAAGTAAAGACGTTTCTGTAACCGTTGTTCACAAATAGTTGAACTTGAAAAAAGTAACCCTTCCCAATTATTAGAGGAAGGGAAAAAGCGCTTACGATTGTTATGCCAAACTTAATATTAAACAGGGTTTACTGCTTGAAGTAACTGTTCGGATGCAGATTTTACTAATTGGTATAATCAGTAAAACTTATTTATAATTCAAAATTTAATATATGATACGGAATTAAGTTTTGAATTTAAAATTTTGAATTTAAAATTTTCTTGTTTGACTCGCTGTCCTTCAGTAAGCAGTACTTCTGCTATAGCTTCAGAAATAGGCAGGTATGGTGGACAACATTCCAACCAGAAAAATTCTCCAACTGGGTTGACCTCCAGAAATACATGTTGTCCATCGGGTGTAACAATAATATCTATGGCGCCATAGTTTAAGCCAAAGTGAGCCATTAATTTAAGCAGCTTTTGCTCTACATCTGACGGTAAGTCATAAGATTCCCAACAGTTAAGTAAAGCAAGTCCTTGTTTTCGCCAGTCATATTGAGCTTTTTGCAATTGTTGCGAGTCAACAGCAGCGGTAAATAAACGCTTGCCCACAACAATTGTCCTTAACTCTAAAGCTTTCGGCACTTTTTCTTGAAACGTCATTGGGCAGAAACGTAACCCATAAAGATGTTCGAGGTCTTCTTTAGTAACCGGATTTGTGAAAACAACTTGCTCTTCACCTTGTTCATCATAAATAGCGAACGAAGAAAGCATCTTTGTAATCATACCTTGCTCACACTCTTCAAAAAACTCCTTAACTGCTAAGGGGTTGTTTGTAATTAAAGTGCGTGGTGTCTCCAAACCAACTTCGCGCGCTATTTGTAATTGTAACTGCTTGTTGTCAGCTAAACGAATATTGGGTAAAGCATCAAGATGAAATCCTCTGATACTTGCAATCATTCCTCCAATAGTCGCGCGGGATTCGCCAATCGATGCTTCTCGATATTGCTTCTCCATTTTAGTGGGAATTTTGGCGCCGATTGCGATGCGACGATACCAAACCGTAGATACCTCAGCCAAATCTAACCTTGAGTCATCGACTGTTAGAACTTGACGTTCGTAGCCATTGCTGTAATATACATCTAAATGCGACTGTGTGGGAAATCTGTCTGTATCAAAACGAAATGCTTTTTCTCCTTGAGCTTCTACCGCTTTTATTACTAAAGGAATGCTTTCGTTATCTTGGCTATGAGTGATTATTAAAACAGTCATATAATTTTAGATTTTAAATTTTGAATTTTAGATTTTAAATTTTACTCAGCACTCAGCACTCAGCAATCAGCACTTAGAGAGTAGAGCTTCTGCAATAGCCTCTGAAATTGGCAAATCTAAATCTCGCTCTAACATTCCCCATTCTCCTGTGGGGTTCAGTTCTAAAAATACATATTCTCCCGATGGTTTTTGAATGAAATCAAAAGCCCCAAAGGTTAGTCTCAATCGTAACATATACATTTTGATACGAGTTGCGATTTCATCGGGTAATTCATGATACTCCCATACACAAGCATCTGAGGGAGCATGGCGCCAGTCTACAGTAGAATTTTCATAATGGAATGCATCAAGGGCGCCGACAAAAAGATTTCCATTCACATATACTACCCTTAGTTCCCGCTGTTTAGGGATTTGCTCTTGAAAAACCATCGGACAATAACACAGTGACTCAGCTTCAAATAAATCTTGTTCTTTGACAGCACTAGTGTATAGAAAAAAAGAGGAGCTTTCCATACTGTAAGAAAGAGGAGTTAAAAGCTTGGCAACCATTTTACCCTTTACCTTGTAGAAAAGCTCCCGTGCTTCTTCTGGGAAATTAGTGACAAGTGTTTGAGGAATCGCAAGCCCTGCTTCTTGTGCTAACCTCAATTGATAAAGCTTGTTATCCGCAACCTTGATTTGTTGTAAATTATCAACCCACCGAGCTTCCCTCAAACTGTCCCAGAACCCTTCGAGGGTCGCCAAAGACTCTCTCACACAAGCCGCTCGAAAATGTGGGGCTAAGTTCTCACTTAACTGAGGATGCCAAATACGACGCATCCATACAGCTTGTACTTGTTGAGAACTAATAGAGTAATCACCATATTTTAAAGTGTGATTGCTATCAAATTCACCTAAGTATGCTTTTAATTGAACTTCTTGCGGAAATTTATCCGTGTCTAGGCGAAATGGAAATGCTCCTCTTTTTAATAGAGCTTGGGCTACTCTATCAATGGTGAAGAAATCTTCGCTATGGGTGATTAATAAAACAACGTCACGGAATAGATGCATAAAAAAGATAATTTGACTGAGGTAGAGATTTGATAAATGTAGAGTAATTTATCAAATCTCTACAAAACTTCTATTAACCTAGCCATCAGAAAGTAATTACTGACGTTTAATTCATGGGTATTGGTGTTGTAGCAATCAAATCGTCACCATCAGAGGGATACTTCTGGGTGACAACATAATCTTCGTGGTCAGATGGATACTTTTTAGTGACTGGAGGATGAACAGGAAAACCATCTTCACGGTCAGATGGAAACTTTAAGGTGGTGACTATAACATCAGGAATTTCAGGAGGAAACTTTTTTGTTGGAGCAGCAAACCGTAAACCTCCTTGCACCTCATTTGTTTCCTCGTCTGATAAATCTTCACAAAATTGTCCTTCTAAATAGCGCGCGAAGAATGGTAAAGCTTTTTCGTTTTCGTTTGGCATAATGTTATACTCCTCGATAACTGAGTTTGAATTTATTTTTATTAAAGGAAAGAGAAACTAGAAGAAGTTGAAATTGCTTTTACCGTATTGTTACCAGTTAATACAACACTACGTGATTTTCCCCCATTACTTAATACTTCATATCCAGATAAACCAGCTTCGACATTTTCTAATTTGTTAACCACTGTTCCTGAGTCATAGAAGATTTCTTTTGTTCGAGAAACTTCTATTTCTAGAGGTAAAATGTTAAACAACTGCTGAGGCAAATGCTCATACAAATATGACGAATTTACAGTAAACAAGAATCCACCTGTTATCTCAGCTACTTCCTCTACTACTAATTCACAAAAGCTTAAGTCTGAAATTTCTAGTTTACTTGTGCTGTCAAACATACATAATACCTCTTAAAATCCAAAAAAAGATTTAGATGATGTCTTGCGTTCTCAACAATTTGGAATTATGAGAAATAATTTGATGACTAAACTTAAGCAAGTTGCTGTTAAGGTATGCTAAGTATAGGGTGGCTTAAATATTGCCTACTCCAAAGCAATTTTCAGCCTTTGCACTAGCTACCTATAGATGTTTTGAAATTACTAGAACTGTTGAAAGAAAACGAAGTTGAAGTATTTAAACTTGAGGAACTGGCAATATGGTTTCCTGAACTTGCATACGCTGTAGCAAAAGCATCAGCTGTACTGACCGTTAATTCAGGGCAATATTGTATAACTTTTGCTTGAGTTTGAGTATTGGTATAAGTCAACTGACCTAGAGCTAGTCCTGTGGCGCCAGCAAAAGCATATCCAGTACCCGTTGCGGTAAAAGTTGTGGTTCCAGCAAAGGCGTTGCCAGCTACTACTGTGTTACTTTCACTTATCTGCTGTAGATAACTCAAGTCTTCAATAATTAAGTGATTTGTCACTACTACCTCGGAAAATATTCTTAATGCTATCGATATCTTCGCCAACATTTGCTAGCATATTTGAACGGCACAACACCTTAAACCTAAATGAGTAAAGAAAGCCTACACACTTTATCTAGCATCCTTCATTAAGCTTAGGGAAGTGGATTACTATATTTCATCAGCAAAACTTGTTAGCTCATTATTGATAGGCTCTAAACCTTAAGAATCTAGAGTTAGTACTTTACTCTACTCTACTTGTACTGCAATAAGTCTGAACCGATTGGAAGTGCTATGTCGTAAGCATCTAAATACCTACTACATAGCACTATACTAGCTAGCTAATTACTTCACAAGCGGAAAAACAGGGTTGATAACAGCAGCAGAGGTGCTACCAGAGAATGAACCACCGCCAAGCTGAGTTACAGCTACTGTGTCTGCCTTAGTGAAGGAAGAAGTGATAACGTATGAACCATAGGGATTAATCGCATCGCCCTTTGCACCAGCAGAAGCACTGTTACCAAAAGCTAAAGGAGAATTGATGGTAGTTGCAAAGTTATTGTTGGAACTGAAGTTAATAGTAACGTTGTCAGTTTGAGTATAACCACTTGCAAAGTTGTTACCAGTAGTCCAACCACCAACAACTTCAGCAACTTCCACAACCTCTAAAACGTTTAAATCTGAAATAATCATTGGGTTTCTCCTGAAAATAAATTGTTTGTACTTGAAAACTTTTGCTTGCAACCAGCAGAAATCTACTGGTTACATTAAATCACTTGATTCCAGTCACTTCATTGCAAGCTAAATATCACAAGCTTCAAATGACCAAAAACTATGCAGGTTTAACAAAGATTGGGTTGATAACAGCAGCAGAGGTGCTACCAGAGAATGAACCACCACCAAGCTGAGTTACAGCTACTGTGTCTGCCTTAGTGAAGGAAGAAGTGGGGAATAATAGACCAAGGGGATTAATTGCATCGCCCTTTGCACCAGCAGAAGCGCTGTTACCAAAAGCTAAAGGAGAATTGATGGTAGTTGCAAAGTTATTGTTGGAACTGAAGTTAATAGTAACGTTGTCAGTTTGAGTATAACCACTTGCAAAGTTGTTACCAGTAGTCCAACCACCAACAACTTCAGCAACTTCCACAACTTCTAAAACGTTTAAATCTGAAATAATCATTGGGTTTTTCCTCAATTAATTGCTAAGTGTTTTGTTCTTTTTGTGTGAGAGGATTTGCTTTCTGCTCACAATATAAATATGAAACAATTACTCAAAAAAGTCAACCTATTTTTTAAGTGATTTTAGCTTAATTGTTGATATTTGTAATTGTAAAAAATCAATGATTATAACCATGATTTATATCAACAAAAATAGGCAGCAATAATGTTTTATTGCGCCAAGATGCTTTTTATTATTAGTATTTTTGTCAACAATTTTTGACAAAAATAGAATATTTTATTGCTATGAACTAGTTTTCATAAAGTTAAAATCACATATTAAGTAATCTTAAATATCTGAAACTAGTTATTTAAAGTAGTTAACTAATAGAAAAAAATACATTTTCATTCAAAAGTCAAATAATTAAATTTGCTTCTGTGATGCTCTATCTAAAATCAGACAATCTAAAATCAAGAATAGTATTAAGCCTGCTTCAACAGTTGTTCTTGCAATAGCAAGTTAGTGTTTAATTCTATTTGAGTAATAATGTTCAGGCTGTGAATTTGTTGCTGTAACCAATAAGAAAACAACTCTGTTATGATTTTTTGACGTAGCTGCTCATTTAATTCCGGCTGAATTATCTCTTCAACCCAAATTAGATACACTCCCTTTGGTGTGGAAATTGGTTTGATAATGGACGGCGCCCCTGAAGTTGCAAATACAGGTGCCGCAATATCCGGGCGAAATTCATTACGGTATCGTAGTCCTTGGTATCCACCAGCCCGTCGCATTTCTGGGTCTTGAATATATTGACGCGCGATTTCACTAAAAGTCATTTCACCTTCAATGACTGCGTAGAACAGTTCTAGAGCCAAATCTCTGCTTTCCAAGACGACTTCATAAGTAACGGCGCCTACATAATTAAGTTGGTTTTGATAAAAGAACTTTTCGACCTCTGCTGAGAACAGGTGATTCGCTAGCTTTCTGGAAAGAACCCTGTTATGAACTAACTGCTCAAAGTCATCCATAGATAGCTCATGCGTCTTCAGCCAGTTCCAAGTATCTTTGGCTTTAACAAGCTTGTAAGTAATTCGTAAACTATCACCTTCTTGTTGTAATTCTTCATCTAAGACTAGAATTCCGAGTTCTTGTGCTGTTTGAGCGATAATCTTTTGAGATGCGATGGCTTGTACAACACTGGGTATTTGACAAGAGAGTTTGATGCTTTGAATGATGTCTGAAGTCGATATTGTCAGTTGTGACATATGTTTTTATCCTTTATGGGTAATTTTTTACCACAGAGACATAGAGACGCGATTAATCGCGTCTGTACACAGAGAGAAGAGAGTCCAAGCACCAAACCGTTACTTATTGTTTTTATTAATAAACCATCCGTTACATCCGTTGCCAGTTACATCTCCAATCCTCCTTCTTGTAGTTTCTTGAATGGGTCTAGAACAAAGTCAATAATGCGACGCTGACGAATTATAACTTCGGCAGTTGCGGTTTGACCTGCTGTTAGAGGAATGCGTTTTTTGCCGTTTTGGATGTATTGCTGTTCTAGAGCAATTTCTAACTCATAAGTTTCTATAGTACCTCCAGGGGTTTGAGTAACTTTAGAATCTGGAGAAATACGGGTGACTTTACCTGGTACAATACCGTGTTCTTGGAAGGGATAAGCGTCAAACTTGATTTTGACGGGCATTCCGACTTTCAAGAAACCGCTATCTTGACTGGGCATATTCGCTTTGAGTACAAAACCTGTATTTTTGGGTGCAATTTGAGCTACCTTTTGACCTGGTTGTAAGACTGCTCCAGGTTTACTAATTGGTAACTCAAAAATTGTTCCGTCGATGGGAGACCTGACAACTCTTTGCTGCAACTGAAGCTTCAACGATGTCATTTGACTAATCGTTTGAGCTATTTGAGATTGATTCGCCGAAATCTGTGCTTGCAGGTCTTTTAACTGCTGCTCATTTTTTAGAATAGCTAACTTCCCATTTTTTTGCAAGCTATTAAAACTATTTTGCTCCTCTTGTAATCGTAGCTTTGCTTGTTTAATATCTGACTCAAGCTGATTCATGGCTGTTTTATAGCGATGAGTCTCTTCTGCTAAACGTAAGGAAGCTTGCTTAACATCAGATTGGGCTTTTTGATACACCCTGGTACTTTCTTGCTCCTCTTTTTTGAGTTGATCGATTTGCATTAACGAAACGGCGCCATCTTTAACCAAGTTATTAAACCGCTCAACTTGCCTCGAATCAATGCTTAAGCGCTTTTGTGCTGATTCTTGATCGTTTTGAGCAACGCTTATTAGTTGCTGCACCTGATTGACTAATGCCTGTTTCTCTAACTTTTGTAGGTTATAAGTACTTTCTTTGGCATCCAAATTTTGTTTAGCTTGATTGATTTGAGTCAGTTTTTCTAATTCTTGGGATTCATTTTGCTGCTGTTGAATGTTCACCGTTAACTGCACTTGATTTTTGAGTATATCCAGTTGCGTGCGTTGATTTTGCAGTCCAGTTAGCTTTGCTTCAGTTTCCTGAATTGAGGAACGCAGTATTTCAGAATCTAATTCCAGCAAAACCTGTCCTTTTCTGACACTTTCACCTTCCTTAACCTTGACAATTTTAACACTGCCACCAACTTCAGAATCTAACTTTTGCGTGGCGCCGAATGGCTCTACCCGTCCTCTTGCACTTCCGGTTTCATCAACTTTCGAGTACATTGACCAAGGTAAAGCTAGACCAGCAAATCCTAACAGCACATATAGTAAACCGCGTGTCCACAGTTTAGGTAATGCATCAAGGAGTTCTTCTGTACCGTGATACAAATCTTTATCTTCCACTGCTGTCTCGGTTAACTTGGTTTCGGAGGCAGTTTCTTTTGGTTGGGCTTTTGCTGAATAATCAGCATACACCTCATTGGTAAGTGCTGATGATGAATTCGGTGATGGTTGAGGCATATGGAGAAATGAGGAATGGCGAATGAAAGCAAGGTGTGTGACGCTAATAGGTTATAGCTTCGTTTTTATATTGTTATTGCGTCACACACCCTACCCTGCTTGGGCTAATTGTTGTTGGTTTAAGTAATAATAATGACCTTTTTTGGCTATCAACTCATCGTGAGTACCGCTTTCGACTAATAAACCGTGGTCTAATACTAAGATTAGGTCTGCGTTGCGTACTGTTGAAAGACGATGCGCGATAATTACGCTTGTACGTCCTTTAAGAATTGTTTTTAAATTATTTTGAATGATACGTTCTGATTCAGAGTCAAGATGACTTGTTGCTTCATCCAATAGTATTAAGCGAGGATTACCCAACAACGCGCGCGCTATTGCTATGCGTTGTCGCTGTCCACCCGATAGCATTCCGCCACCTTCACCTATTTGGGTATCATAGCCTAATGGTTGCTTTTGAATAAAATCATCAGCCCCGGCTAAGATAGCTGCTTCAATAATTTCTTCTAAGGATGCTTCTGGATGAGCTATAGAAATATTTTCTCGGATTGTGCCACCGAATAGAAATGTATCTTGGTCTACAACCCCAACTTGAGAGCGAAGAGAACGCAAAGATATATTGCCAATATCATATCCGTCAATCAACACTTTGCCATCTGTCGCAGGGTATAGACCTAAAATTAATTTACCCAAAGTTGTTTTGCCAGAACCACTGCGCCCTACTAAAGCAACCATTTGTTCTGGTTTAATTTCAAAGTTGAGATTTTCTAATACGTTAGTATCGCTTTCTTTATGATAACGGAAGGTGACATTTTGAAAACGTATATTGCCTTTAAGTGTACCTAAAGGCTTGCGAGGTTTATTCTGTAAATCTTCTTCGGGTTCTGCTTCGAGGACATCATTCAAACGTTCGGTAGAGATGATAATTTCTTGTAATTGATTCCATAAACCAGAAAGTCTCTGGAATGGACTAAGAACGTTACCAATTAGCATATTGAAAGCTATTAACTGTCCAAGAGTGAGTTCGCCGTTGATTACCTGCAAGGCGCCGAACCACATTATGCCTGTACTAACAAACGTTTCAATTACACCGCTAATTACAGATAAACGAATCCCAATTATCTCGGCAGCAAAAACCTTTTTGATTAAGTTATTTAACAATTCTTCCCATCGCCACCGAACAGTCTGCTCAATAGCGAGTGAGCGTACAGTGCGAATTCCCGTTAAAGATTCGATTAAATAACTATTTTCCTCGGCGCCTGCGTTGAATATTTCCCTAGAAATGCGGCGTAGAATGCCTGTACTCGCCAATGCCAATATAAAAAATGGTGGAACCGTCAGCAACACAAACAACGTCATCTTCCAACTATAAGAAAACATGACGGTCAAATACACCACCAGCGATAACATATCGAGAATAACTGCTAACGTCTCACCAGTTAAAAAAGACTGTATTTTCTGATTTTCTTGAATGCGAGAGACTATATCACCGACATAACGCGACTCAAAATAAGATAAAGGCAACCGGAATGTGTGCTTAATAAAACCTACCACCATCGCAACGCTGATACGATTCGCTGTGTGGTCTAGTAAATATGTCCTTAAGGCGCCCATTGCAATACGGAAAAAACCAAATATAATCATTCCCAAACCAACAGCGTTCAAAGTGTTAACGCTGCGCTGTACAAGCACTCGGTCAAGCAACAACTGAGTAAATACTGGCGTAATTAAGCCAAATATTTGCATCAATACTGAAGCGATGAAAATTTCTGCGAGTACCTTGTAATGAGGTTTGACTAACTCAAAGAACTTCCATAACCCAGTACTATCGTTCTTCTTATCTTTAAGCGCAGTAGTCGGTTGCAGTAACAATGCATACCCAGTCCAGTTTTTTTGAAACTCCTTCGGTGTAAGAATACGTTGTCCAATTGCTGGGTCGCCAACTATTACCCGCTTCTTAGTAATTTCATAAACAACAATAAAATGCTTGCCTTCCCAGTGGACAATTGCTGGTAATGGTTGTTCTGCCAATTTATCAAAGGTTGCTCTCACTGGACGTGTTGCAAAACCCAAACTTTCAGCGACTGATGCAACCGCGCGTAAAGAGGCACCACTACGACTAGCGTTTGTCATATCGCGCAAACGGTTAACACTAAAGCGTTTGCCCCAATAGTTACCAATCATTACCAAACAAGCGGCGCCGCAGTCGGAAGCACTTTGTTGAGCATAAAAAGGATATTGTTTTGTTAACCGTCCCCACCAATGTCCCATTGCTAGCTTGGGACTTGGAAAATAAGGACGCGATTTTTTAGGCTCTTGCTGTGGTTGTTTATCTCTAACTGGGAAAGGAATGACTTTTAAGTTTGAATTTAAATTTGAACTTAACCTCTCTTTTACCTCCTTTCTGCGACGACTTTGTTCAACTGGGGAGACACGCTCATCAGGGGCAACAAATATATTCAGTTCATCACAGTATTCAAGTGCTGCCTGTAAATCGGAATTTTTCAGAACATATACAGTTGTTGCTCGTTCAACCTTCCAATCACCTTTAGGATTGGCGCCTACTTTACCTGGTGTCAGCACAGTACCATCACTATGTTGCATTTGTCCTGAGCGTACAACCAGTAGAGAGCAATCTTTCAGAACTAGCTTTTCGGTTACATTCAACTGGCGCCGTTCAAACAGCGAAAATGCCTGCATCAAATAGCTGACTTGAGCAAGATTAGGAAACTGGCTGTTAATACGACATAAAACTGCTAAGTCCCAAATTTGAGCTTGTTTGTAAAGCTTATCGCGAACTTCTGGATATTTGTCCATCAAGGGTTGCAATATCTCTTGCCCAATATAACAAACCCTTAAATTATGCGAAGCACGTGCGACATAACTAGTAAACTCATCATCAAAAAGGGTCGCTTCCCCAAATGATGCTCCAACTGAAAGGGTACTAATTAAATTTTCATTGTTATCTAAAAATCTAATTTTACCCGTAAGCACTATATATATACCGCGTGGTGCTTCAAAGTGGCGCCATTCCTCAAAAAGCTGTAGCTCCAAAACTTGTGCTTTATTCACACAAATTTGTAGCTCACTGTCTGTAAGGTTTCCCCCCAAGACATTGGTTATTCTACAACCTAGTTCTTCCTGAGATAACATAATGACTCGTTAGTTGTATGGACCTTAAATTTGGCGGTTAGTTTGCAACGATTAGCTGATCCGTTACATCCGCTATCATCCGTTGCAAAGTACACCTATCTACACTCGCTGACACAGCAAAAAAGATTTTGAAAATCTTTTTGAAATCTTTAGATTCTACTCTTTAGCATAAACCTGCCATAAATACTACCTATTAGATGTTACAGCCGTCTATGCCTTGAACGGTAGTAAGTTGATACAGTTTGGTTGTTATGACATAATTAGGGAAGTTGTTACTGAATAAATGTACTCATACGGGTCGTAGCAGCTGTAAAGTTCCTTAAAAAAGCATTACAGCTGCAAAGTTGACTAGCTTTATAAGTCAGTTAGCTACTTCAGTTAACGTACACTAACCTGGGAGATACCCCTGTGATGTAGGAGTCCAAGGGGTATTCCTCATGGTTACTAACACCAACCTAATAGTTTGGTTTTCTGCTCAATACTAATCACTTTTGGTGAATGTCGCAACAACAGACAATCAAAATTGATTTACATTTTTAGTTTTTGTGAAACAAAAACTAAATTGTTTATCTTGATTTGATTTGCAGTGCTAAAAGTCTAGTATTTGTATTTTACCAAATTTGAGTCATAGACTTTTAGCAATACTCAATGTAATTTCACCGATTAAACATAGTTAAGCGAAAATTGTTAACATTATGTTGCTTTTGATTGCTACAACTTAAGTGCCACATGAAAAGCAGTTAAGTTTTTCGCGCTTTACCTCTACTCCACTAGATAGATAATAAGATACTTGAGTTAAAAGCAGTTACAGAATGTATAAAAACATATACAATCCTTAAAGTTTTTCTGTTTTCAATTTTGACACAGACAGCAATTTAAGGTATAAAAGCCTGAAAGACTTTATATACTTAGTTTAGTTTTGAAACTTTTATTGATATGAACTTACAACCTTATAAAGATTTAATTACAAGAATTGTAAAACGTTTGAACTAAAAACCGGAAAATTAGGGATATTATGCTATTCAAAGACACCTAATTGGAACACACTATAACATGATTGCCTTAAAGACAATGTAACTTATATCACATCGCACAAGGCATTTATCTGCAAACGTAGTTATACTATCACATCCTTTTGTAACCTTTTTACCTATTTGATTATCTTTACATTTACTTTATATTACGCAGAAAAGCTTACTTTCAAGATTATTTATTTTTTCTTAATCATACATACATATTATTTTAAATGGAAGCTTAAAGAAATCTTTACACAAACTTTTAATTTAGGTTAGCTGCTGTATGCATTTCACAGCAGATGGTTGATTGTACAAGCCAATACATCAGTCAGTGTTTAACTCTGAATCAATATAAGTATATAATCAACAAAAATATTTTTTTATACAATTAACTCTTATGCTTATGATTAATAAGCCTTAGCTATGCATATAAAGAGCAGTATAAGAAGCGTGATGTGAATTTACTGAGTATCAAAAACATTACAGGTTAGCAAATAGTAGTTCAAGGACGTACTTATACACTACACCCAAACAAAGAAAAGTAAGAAAAGTAAGAAAAGCATAGTCTTACATTTTCTATGGAAGTAATTGATAAAATTCTATCATTCCTAGTGCAAAAGTGTTATAGAACATGAAACTTAGTCGTATTAAAAAATATTGCGAATGAGTATAAATACGATACTATATGCATGTTAATTAGTTCTTAGGAATCCACCTTATATAATAGATATGACAACATCTACAAAACCATTTAATTTAGGCGCCTTCACTGCATCAATAGCAGGCATCGAAGTCATCACCGAACCGTCACAGGTTGCGAAGTTATCTCAAGATTACCACACCTTTAGCCCAGTTCTTACACCCAAACTTGAAGATAAAATTGCTGATATAGTAGTACGTCCAGCAAACCAAGATGAGGTAATACAAGTAGCAGCAGCTTGTGCTAAACACAAAATACCCATTACAGTACGAGGAGCAGGTACAGGAAATTATGGTCAATGTGTACCTTTATATGGTGGTGTCATACTAGATATGACGAGGATGCAATCCATTTGCTGGGTAAAACCTGGAGTTGCGCGTGTACAAGCAGGTGTTAAGCTCGCAGCACTCGATAAAAAAGCACGAGAAATTGGCTGGGAAATGCGAATGGCGCCTTCCACATATCGTACTGCTACAATCGGTGGGTTTATTGCGGGTGGTAGTGGTGGCATTGGTTCAATTCAATATGGGTTAATGGCAGATAAAGGAAACTTGTTAGCTTTGCAAGTTGTAACTCTTGAAGATGAACCACGAGTTATTGAGTTACGCGCAGAAGATGTACAGAAAGTAAATCATGCATGGGGTATTAACGGTATTATTACCGAAGTGGAAATTCCATTGGGTTCAGCTTACCCTTGGGCAGAAGCAATTGTTACCTTTGATGAGTTTATGTCAGCAGTCAAATTTGGAAAAGCTTTGGCTGACAGTGATGGCATGATTAAAAAAGAGATTGGTGTGTTCGCGGCGCCTATTCCTCAATATTTTACTGCTTTGCGTCAGTACATACCCGATGGTAAACATGCTGCACTATTAATAGTCGCCGAATCTAGTTTAGAGCTATTACCTGGATTGATAGGAGAATTTAACGGTGAGGTTACTTATTCTAAACCAGCATCCGAAACAGGAAAAGGCGCCCAACTCGCTGAGTACACTTGGAATCATACAACTTTACACGCACGTACAACCGATACTTCCATAACATACCTACAAAGTATATTTCCCAGCGATAACCTTAAAACCATAGAACATATGTATAATCACTTTGGCGCCGAAGTGATGATGCATTTAGAATTCATCCGTTTTAAAGGTGGTATCGCGAACCCCGCTTTGCAACTAGTACGTTACACCACCGAAGAACGATTAAATGAAATTATTCGCTATCACGAGCAGCATGGAGTATTTATCGCCAACCCTCACAGTTATTTTATAGAAGATGGTTGGAAAAGGGCAATTGACCCCGAACACCTAAAATTTAAGCAAATGGTTGACCCCTACGGATTAATGAACCCAGGTAAAAGCAAAGTATTACCTTTTAATCCCTAAAATCTTGTGGAATAGACATCCTCTTGTGGAACGGGCATCCCTGCCCGTCCTAAAAATCTATTGTGCCAATTTAAAATCTGTCATAATAATATTAATTATATGATTTTGAATTGTGCCAATTTTAATTCTGTCATATACATTCTCTTAAATAATATTGTGCCAATCTTAATTGTGTCATATAAAAAAGTGTGATTTTATATTTTGTGATAATCAGTAAAATCACTAAAGAAAAAGAGATAAATTGGTTATAAATTTGTGCATTTTTTATAATTTACTACCTCTGTATAAAAATTACATTAAGACAATTGAAAAAGGTGGACGATACACTGACTCGTAAAATATCACTGAAGAATCAAAGTAAAAAACTTTTCCGTGAATTCCTAGAGATTCACATTTACAGGTAACACGTGCATCACCAAAAAACTAACACTGTCGTCCTGATTAAATAGATTTTCGAGGAACAAAGTGAAAATTATGGCTACAATCTCAACTAACAATAAGTTGCAGGCTTTACCTAATCTGAACGTATATTTACTCGAACGTCGCATTACCTGCATGACTGTGCCATCAATAGTTGACGCAATTTATACAGCATGTATCGAAAAAAGAAAAATTACCGTAGCAAATTACAATGTACATGCTTTTAACTTATCAATGCAGTTACCTTGGTTTTATCAGTTTCTACAAACTTCAGAAATAGTTAACTGCGATAGCGTTGGTATTCTAAAAGCAATTAGTTACATGGGTTGTGAATTACCTTTAGATTACAGAGCATCTTACACAGATATGATGCCTCAAGTTTTAGACAAATGTAACCAGGCTGGTTTGAGCGTGTTTCTTGTCGGCGCCAAACCTGAGTACTTAGAAGCAGCTTTAGAAAATTTGAGAAAACAGTATCCCAATGCTAAGTTTGCGGGACATCATGGATACTTTGATAAAGAAGACCCACAACAGAATCAAGCTGTTATTAACAAAATCAACAAGTTCAAGCCAAATATTCTATTAGTTGGTATGGGAATGCCAGTTCAAGAAAAATGGGTTTACACTCATCGCAACCGTTTGAATGTAAACGCAATAATGCTGGGTGGTGCTGTTATTGACAGACTTGCAGGTATTGTTCCAGACTGCCCACATGCTATTGCTAATATCGGCTTAGAGTGGTTATACCGTTGGTTCCGCGAACCCAAACGCTTGGCTGCACGCTATTTCATCGGTAATCCAGCTTTTGCGCTTCAAATCTCTCTGGGCAAACTATATGCGCCTCTGCGTGTACAACAAATGCAACCAGGCGCCTACTTTAACATCGAGCGTGAAACTCAATTCAACGATTTCTACAACTCCTCTACCGCTCAAAACAAAGAATTTCCTGCCACTGTTTAAATACACAAAGAAACCCGGTTTCTACGTAAAATCATCACTTCTATTACAAGATATCAACAAAGAAACCGGGTTTCTAGCAACTTAGGAGAATAAACACTTGAACGAAATTATCAGTGTAGTCATACCAACAAGAAACAGACCGACTCTAGTGCAAAGAGCAGTAAAAAGCGCTTTAGCACAGACATTACAACAAATAGAAGTAATTGTTGTAATTGATGGGACAGATGAATTGACTTATAATACACTCACGCAAATAAACGACGAGCGACTCAAAGTTATTACATCACCTATTAACCAAGGAAGCTGTGCTGCTCGTGATTTAGGAGTTAGCAATGCCTTATCTGATTGGATTGCATTTTTAGACGATGATGACGAATGGATGCCACAAAAGTTAGAGTTGCAGTTAGCAGCAGCGAAAGGTTCAAAATATAAGTATCCTATCGTTTCATCTTGCTTAATTGCTCAAACATCTCATGGAAACTTAGTTTATCCCAGAAGAGTACCAGGCGCCGAACCATTAAGTGAGTATTTATTTGTCCGTAATACCTTATTTCAAGGAGAAGGACTTCTTCAAACTTCTACACTGCTCACAGCTAAAGAGTTATTACTTAAGCTACCATTCTCTGTCTGTAAAAATATCCATGATGATTGGGAATGGTTATTGCGCGCAATTACTTTTGAATCTGTAGGCATCGAGTTTGTAGAACAAACGCTGGCAATTTGGCACCTTGAAGCTGGACCAAGTTTAAGTAAAAATTATAACTGGCGATTATCGCTCTCATGGCTTCAAACTAATCGCAATTTATTTACACCACGTGCTTATTCTTCTTTTATTTTGGCAGAAGTTAGCGCCAGAGCAGCTTTAAATCGAGATTGGCAAGCGTTTATACTTTTGTTAATTGAGGCAGTTAGATTTGGAAAGCCAAAACTACGCGATATTTGTTTATGTTTTGGTATGTGGCTGTTGTCTCCACAAATACGCAGCTTGTTACGGAATTTACTGACTAAGAGACAAATGTTATCACCTGCTTAAAGATTTTTAAAATTCTCTTTCTTGTGTTTTGTGGAGCGGGCATCCCTGCCCGCCCTAAATATGAAACAGTCCCCAGATATACAAGGATTACAAAGCTCATTATGGATGTTACACTCAAAGTCAGTGTCATAGTGCCTGCTTACAATGTTGGTAACTATATTGAACACACTTTACGTTCTTTGGAGCAGCAATCTTTTTTAGAATTTGAAGTTTTGGTTGTTGATGACGGTTCTACCGATAATACAGCAGATGTTGTCAAACAGTTTTGTGAACGTGATAATCGTTTCCATTTATTGCAGAAAACAAATGGTGGTTTATCATCTGCACGCAACTATGGTATTCAAAAAGCACGGGCGCCTTATATAGCTTTGTTAGATGGTGATGATATTTACCACAAAAACAAGCTAGCGAATCATGTTGCTATATTAGATAGTCATCCTCTTGTCGGAGTTGTTTACAGTGCATCTAGAGCTATTCGTGATAATGGGCGCCCAACTTTTATTAGTTTGAGCGGTAAACCAATTTATTCTGACCCACTCAAAGCTTTACTATGTAAAAACTTTGTTGGTCACGGTTCTAACGCTGTGTTCCGGCGCCGTTTGGTGAATGAAGTTGGTGGATTTGATGAGAATTTACGTAGCTCTGAAGATATTGACTTTTGGCTACGAATTGCCGCTACACGTAACTGGTCTTTTTATCGTGAGCCTAGTATTTTATGTGATTACCGAGTTCGTCCTTCTGGACTTTCTTTCAACGTAGCACAAATGCAGTATTGCAATGAGCAAGTAATTCAAGCAGCTTATAAACGTTCACCTGAATTAGTAGAACCAATGTTAGCTAATGCTTATGCGTATATGTATCGTCTCTTGGCTCGTTTATGCCTTCAAGGTGGTGATGCTGCAAAAGCAAGTTATTACATTGATATGGCTTTAGCATTTGACAGTTCTATTTTTTACCGTGACCCCAGGTCGTTGCTAACTTTATTATCTGTACGCTTGGCGCCACTGACAAAGTTCGCAATTGGACAAACATTAGGTTAAACTTTAAAATGAACAATAGCTTAATTAAGAATGGTTTTTGGTCAACTTATGGAGCAGTAGTAACTCGTTTGCTAGCAATGTTAAGCAACTTACTACTAGCAAAGTTACTATTGCCGTCTGAATTTGGAGTCATTGGTGTTGCCTACATTTTTTGGTCTTTTGTTAACCTATTTACCCAAAGCACAGCTAGTGACTTTTTAGTTTGCAAAGGGATTGAGGACAAACGTTATTTAAATACAACCTATACAATTAGTTTTTGGATTGGTTTAGCTTTAGCTTTCGGATTAATAGCTGTATCACCGCTAGTCGCACTGTTCTTTAATATCCCTAATTTAGTCTGGATATTAATAGTTTTTGCCATCAACCTACTACTATCTTTTGTTCAATCAGTTTATAGTGGTGTATTGCTAAAAAGAATGCAATACAAAGAATTAGCAAATATTAGCTGTATTACTTCATTGCTTCGAGTTTTTTGTACTGTTGGAAGTGCATTAATTGGCTTTAGCTATTGGTCATTTGTAATTGGAGACGCTGCTTTTTGGATAGCTGGATATACACTACTACGGCAAGCTGCCAAAATCAACATTACTTTTCAGATTGATTCCGAAGTTAAAAAAGAAGTCTTATCTTTTTATATTGGCGCCATTAGCTCTGGTTTTGGTTATTTTGTGAATGCAAACGCTGACAACTTTGTTGTGGGTAAGCTACTTGGCGAAACTAGTTTAGGCTTTTATAGTTTTGCCTATCAACTATCGATGGCTGTTACAACAATATTAACTCAAGCTATTGCTCAAATTAGTATATCAGTTTATTCTCAACTGGCAGATGATAAACAGCAAGAGAATGCTTTAGCAAAGACAATAGAAGAAATTTCTTTTCTCGCAGCGCCTTTATATGCTTTGTTTTACCTAGTAGTTGATAAATATACAATGGTTTGGATATTTGGCGCCAAGTGGTTGCCTTCACTAGCTGTAATGCCGGGATTACTATTTTTTGCTTACTTCCGACTGGTAAATGGGCCATTGACGACAATGTTGTATGCCAAGGGTTATCCTAGTGCCAATGCAAAAGCCAATTTAGTAATCGCTCCTATCGCAGTATTAAGCTTTATTATTGGCGCCGAGCATAATAATATTGTCGGTGTAAGTATAGCAGTTGCCGTTGTTTTGGGTGTTATCTGGACACTTTACTTGTGGTGGTCTGCTTGCAGTCAATTAAAATGGTCAATGATGAAGTTTTTGGCGCCTTCTATTAAAGCAGCTAGCACTACAATGCTTGGAATCTTAATTTGTTTAAATTTTAACGAGTTTTTACAGCCTCTAATGTTCATTTGCATTTACCTGATATTTATGCGTTGCTTTGCTAGACAAATCTTTAATAAATATCAGTATCAATTCAATAATCTGACAAATAAAATCATACGTGAGTAATAAATATGTCCACAATTTCAGTAATTGTAGCAGCATACAACGCTGAAAAATGGGCTATTAAGCTTTTCGTTAAAGCGCTGATAATACTAGTAATTTCACTTAAAGTTAGTTTGAATATATTGAAAGTTATTAGTTAATCCTCCCCTAGCCCCCCTTAATAAGGCTACAGTGTACAAATAAGTCTCTCAAACTTACTTCTCTTCTCTTCCTTTGTGTCCTTTGTGCCTTTGTGGTTCCTTAAAGAGATAAACCACAAAGGCACGAAGAACACAAAGAGATGAAAAAAGGGGGTTCAAAAAAATTCTTATAATCATTGTATTTTATAGCCTTTCAGGGGTTTGTACTAATTAACACTCAATAAGAATTGAATACACTAGTAGTTGTAATATTTTCTTGAGTATTTATATATTGCTGTGGAAACACGCACAACCTTCAAACTAAGTAATTTGTCCAAAGCTGAAAGGATTATTTACTGGACTATTGTCCTTACACCTTTCTGGTGGTTTCTGGGAGTACAAACTATTTTGTATCCAACAGTTGCTGCCTTACTCCTAGTAGTGGACTTTGATTTTGACAAGCTTGTAAAACGTTCACTACCTTTTTGTAACTGGTCTTGGTTAGGAATGAGTGTTGCTGCACTCTGGACAAGTATCTTGGGGTTAGATGCAGTAAACTTTAACGCCATGAAAACAGCCGCAGCGTTATTCACTCTGTATAAAGGCTATTTTATGATATTTGCTTGTATTACTTTGCCTTTATGGCATCGAATAAGGATACAAGTAATTACGCGCGCGGTTGCTTGGATGGCTGTAAGTTACCTAGTTGCCCTAATAATACAGCTAGTAATACTTTTCGCTGTTGGTCAGGTAGACCCAATATTACCGCCTCTAGCTCGTCTTATTCCAGGTGAAAAGCTGAGTTTAATGGTAAAATTTGCTGTATTCCAGCCGTTTTTCCGGATTCCATTAGCGAGAGCCGATTTATTTACAGCAGACCCTCCAATATTAGGGGTATGTACTGTACTATGCTATTTTATTTGCTTGGGCGAAACCAATCAGCGTTTACGTAGAGTTGCTTTGGGTAGTTGTTTAGCTAATTTACTGATTTCTCAAAGTCGCCTTGCTTGGATGTGTTTTCCTTTGGGACTTTTGATTATTCAATCTTTTCGCAGTCACTTCGCTCGTCAAAGTCCGCTTTGGATAGCGTCTTTTACTTCATTCATTTCAGCTATTTTAGGATTGACTGTTGGAGATTTGTTATCGGGCCCTTTAGCAACATTTAATGGCGCCCGTGCTGATTCATCGAAAGACCGTGAATATGTCATTGGCGCCACTATCGAAGCTTGGCAAGAATCACCTTGGATTGGCTGGGGAATAGTAGATAAAACCGTTAGTTGGGGAAATGGAGAATTCACGCTTCCTTTAGGAACATTTTCATCGTATACACAAGTATTGTATTTACACGGAGTCGTTGGTTTTATTTTTTTTACCGCCGCTTTAATTTCAACCTTGTTAATTTTTTGGCAACCTTCTGTATCAGGTAATAAAGTTTGTCAACGTGCGTTTGCTAGCTTGATTGCTTTGTATATACTCTGCCAAGCTACGGCATTAACTTGGATGGCAATTTATTTTTGGTTTTTCTTTATTTGGTTAGGTGCGATTATTGCGGAGATGAAACTATATAAATCTTCATCTTCATGGCAATATTTATAAAGCTTTTACCATAAAATTAGAAATTTATTTTATTGGTAAAGTAGTCTAAAATAGCATAATCACAGTATATTTACTCATGCCAATAAGATAATAAATAGATGAAAATTGATACTTATTGAGCTTCTTAGTAACATCGAGTTATTACACTGTTTTAAAGGCATTTGACATCAACGCTTATGAAGAAAGTAGTGACTATTGCGGCTAGACATTGGAAGTCTTTGCTTGTTCTGAATGCGCTGGTTGTCAGTGCTACAATTGCAGCATATAGCACTTCTAAACCAGTTTGGACTACTACAGCACAGTTGATTTTGCCAAAAACAACTAGCAATCTAGACGCTAGCTTAGGTACTCTTGGTACATTCAAAAATGGCAATCTTGATTTTTCACCTGAACTCAACCCACTCAAGGTGCAAATTTCAATATTAATGAGCGACGCTTTGCTAGAAAAAGTTTTAGACTCTGACCCGGAAAAAAATAAATTCAAAAATCTTGAGCAGTATAAAGCTCTTTTTCAGGTATCACCACAGGAACAATCTACCGTTTTATCGCTAACAGTTAGTGGCTCCCAACCAGACTTAGCGACCTTACGCACACAAAATCTTATCAAAGCATATCAAGCACGTTTAGATGAACTGCGAGAAGGTAACAGTAAAGAACGACAAAAATTTAACGTCAAAGAGTTAGAGCAAGCTAAAGCAAAGTTAAGCAACGCACAAACCAAAATTGCTCGGTTTAAGCAAGCTACAGGCATTGTCAACAACGACGCTCAAACTCAGGGAATTGTCACCACTATCAATGCTTTAGTCGGTTCTAGGGCACAAGCTTTATCTGCCGCTCAAGCAAGTGCAAGCCGCTCCAAAGTCCTGTCTGAACGCATTAACATGGCGCCAGCATCTGCCGTGCGTTCACTAAGTTTAAGTGAAAATCAAGAATTTAAGGCTGTACGTAAAGAATTATCAGAAGTCGAAGCAAAGCTAGTACAGAAACAAGCTATTTTCACCATAAACCATCCAGAGGTGCAAACTTTACTTGCACAACGTTCTACATTACGGCGCCAAATAGGAGCATATATTACCCAAGTAGCAGGAAAAATACCAGTAGACCCAACAATTGCAACAGACTCCCAAGGACGTGCTGTATTAATTCAACAGCAGTTACTATCAGAGAGCGAAGCCGAAGCACAATTTCAACAAGCACGACAACTAGAGAAGCAGATTACCGAACTTCAACGATATTTAAATTCTCTACCAGCAAAACAAGCACAGTTGTTAGAACTTCAACGACAGCTTGATGTTGCAGAAGGTATATACAAAGGTCTAGTTGCCCAGGTGCAGCAAAAAAGTGTAGATGCATTTGACGCTTATCCAAATGTACAAGTACTAGACCCACCGAGAGTTAACTCCAAACCCATTAGTCCGAAGTTATTATTAATGGCGATAAATGCCTTATTAGCTTCTGTCATCGGTAGTATTGCCTTAGTTTTGTTCCTCGAAAGTCGCAACCCTCTACTGAGTGCCAAAGATTTACAAGAGCAAAAATTTGCCATAGTAGAACGCATCCCCCGTATTAAACACCCTGGTGTAATCTCTGAATTAACTATTGAAACCGAAGTAGAATTCCAACGATTAGCATCTGCAATTAGCCTACAACCATTAGAAAATCGGCGCTTGTTAGTCACTAGCGCCATTATGGGAGAAGGCAAAACCACTGTTGCCATAGGACTCGCGAATGCATTAGTTGACTTAGGCTTCAAAGTATTGTTAGTAGATGCAGATTTTCGTCAAGCAGCACTTTCTCGTCGTTTAGGTTATACACAAACATCAGTAACAGAAGACCTCAGCATTTCAATACAGCCAAATCTAGACTTACTACCAACATTACCAAGACAAGGAAAGATAGTCGAAATTATTAGACGTGGCAACTTTGAAAAAACCCTCGCAACCTGCGAAGCGAATAATAAATACGACTACATCATTGTAGACAGCGCACCAGTCAGCTTCACCAGCGAAACACCATTAATTGCCAACATCATCCGTAACGTACTATTTGTAGTTCGTCCTGACATTAGCTACAGAGACTCAGTAAACGAAAGCTTCGCTCAACTAACTCAACACAACGCTCAAATTTTAGGCTTAGTAGTCAACGGAGTCGCAACTAATTCTCGACCTTACTCTTACACTCACGGAGCATCTACAACAAAATCATAATCTCTCTTAACCTTCTTACCTCTGTGCCCTCTGCGTCTCTGTGGTAAAAATCACAATTAATAAACCATGCAGCAAATAAATAATCCTTTTTTAAAACATTGCTCGCAAATATATTTTGAAATAAAACGGCGCCTTTACCAGCTACGATATAAAAACCTCAAAATAGCTCCAGGAGTTGCCATCAAAGGTACGCTAAAACTTTCTAAAAACGTCAAAGTTACCATTGGTGCAGGTACTCGTCTAGGTAAATATGTAGATATATATGGTGACGGAGAACTGATTATCGGTCAAAACGTATCCATCAACGGCGCCTGTATAGGTTGTGAAAAGCAAATTACTATTGGAGATGAATGTTTAATTTCAGATTGTTTCCTTGCTGATAGTGATTATCATAACCTAGACCCACAACTACGTCATAGCCCACCTGGCGCAAAAGTATCGGCGCCTATTACAATAGAAAAAAATGTATGGATAGGCGCCAGAGCAACTATAATGAAGGGTGTACAGATTGGAGAAAACAGCGTAGTTGGTTTAGGAAGCATTATTCGTAAATCTGTACCTGCCAATGTCGTTGTAATTGGAAATCCTCAACAAATTGTCAAACACTTTGATACCAACACACAGAGTTCAGCGAATAATTTTGTAATGCTTGTATAACAGATCCCCCCTAACCCCCCTTAATAAGGGGGGAACAAGAAAAGCAAGCAAATCTTAGCCATTAAAGCAAGCAAATCTTAACCATTAAAGCAAGCAAATCTTAGCCCCCCTTATTAAGGGGGGGTTGGGGGATCAAATAATGTTCGACTATATATCTACCAGAAAAAATATCTCATTATTTCCACAGAAACGTCTAATAAACCCACTACAAAGAAACACTAACTGAGAAGAATAAGCCGCAATAGCTTTACTTTTCTTATCTTTAACCGACGCAATCGATAAACGATAAGCTCTCTTAACATCCGGCGCCTTAAGAGAACTCCACGAAAAGAAATGCCCAATGTCATTCTGAACGAAGTGAAGAATCTCTTAAAACGCTCGTAACACTTTGAGATGCTTCGTTACGCTTACGCTACACTCAGCATGACAACATTGTCAATTATTATGTGGGGTTCTCTAAATACCTGAAAAAATGGTTTATCCCAAAACACCCAAATTGGATATTGCAGCAATTTGACTTGTAATTACGACTCTTTAATTGCTAACATTACTAAATCAAAAGTTGCTTCATGGTCTGGATGACAATCTAAACGATAAGGAACATAAACTTCTTGTGGTTGATATAACTTCAATAACTCAACTATTTGAGCAATAGTTTGCTGCTTTTGTTCAGCAGTTAACTTTTGTAAAGCTCCATCCTGCTTATCTAAAAAGTGAGTATAAGAATTATCAACACCTAAAACCTCTAACGCTTTGACAGCTTCCTGTTTACGAACCTGAATAGTATTATCTTTATTAGTTAAATTATTTACACCACTTTGCCCGTCTGTAATAAAAACTATTCTTGCCTGTCTAAATAGTATATAATTACTGATGCAGGAAATTTATTTTAGAATTGTAAAATTTTTTTCATAAATGTTTCACTATTAATTAATGACCCTTAAGGATACTTAGTGAGATGAAATCATTTATAAGAAACTTAAATATGAAAGCTCAACTTAACTATCCTCTACTATGGCGTAAAACCCGTATGGGTGTCCGAATGCGTCTTTTAGTATGGTATTTTTTCTTAACTGCTTGTACTGTTATGGTATCGCTGCAAGTAACTCGTCAAATATACTGCGATAGCTTGAAAGCCAAAGCTGATGCATCAATTATCAAAGAAATCGAGCGGTTTAAGCTCATGTCGGGTAAATATAAATATACTACTACTCCTCAGCTTTTAGATAAATTTTTAGCCAATTATGCGCCTATACGCAACGAATATGTTGTAACGCTTTTAAATGACCAGGTATATCTGACTAAACCTGAACTTCCTAGAGACATCAAAGAAAAATTACCACAGTTAATACATTCTTGGCGCCAAGAAGGTGAGTTTAAACGAGGTAAGGTTTACGTAGCTCCTTCTCGAATTAGATATGCTGGACAGTCGGTTACTGCAAACGAGAACAAAGGAACCGTCATTGCCATTAATGATTCTTCGGCTGATTATCAAGCAGGTACTAGTGCAATTGTTTTAGTAATGCAGGTAACTATCGTTGTGCTAGTTATATTCTTTATTGTGGCATGGATAACTACAGGTAAAGTATTATATCCATTGCGACTTGTTACAGAAACAGCGCATTCAATCAGCGAATCGGATATGACGCTGCGTATCCCCGTGCAAGGTTCAGATGAAATTGCCGAACTCACAACTACGCTCAATGAAATGCTTGATAGATTGCAATTTGCATTCGATAGTCAGCAAAAATTCCTCAATGATGTTAGCCACGAGCTACGCACCCCTATTACAATTATTCAAGGGCATTTGGAGATGTTACAGTTCTGTCCCGAAAAACAGCCAGAAACTATGGCATTAGTAATGGACGAACTCGACAGGATGAATAGGTTAGTTAATGATTTATTATTACTGGCAAAAACCGAACGTCCGGATTTTTTAAAATTAAAACCAGAAGAATTAGATTGGTTAACCGAGGAAATTTTTCTCAAAGCACGCAGTTTTGCCAACCGTAACTGGAAGTTAGAGTCTAAAGGCTTAAGTCCAATAACAGTAGACAGACAACGTTTGACGCAAGCTGTAATGAATTTGGTGCAAAATGCAGTTCGTCACACTACCTTGCATGATACTATTACGCTTGGTTCTTCTGTAAAAGGCGATTTTGCTTATATTTGGGTGAGTGATACTGGGGAGGGTATTGCACCGGAGAACCAAAAGCGAATTTTTGACCGCTTCGCGCGTGCGACAAAACACGACCAAAGTTTTGAAGGACATGGTTTAGGACTTTCAATTGTGAATGCCATTGCCGTTGCTCATGGTGGAAAAGTTGAACTTTCGAGTAGTGTCGGATATGGCTCAACGTTTACTATTGTTATACCTTTGGTTGCCTCAAATGATGCAACGCTTGAACAAGATGCTAATCGTCGGCGCCCCTTTGTAAAGACGGGTTTGTTCACATTGTAGTTGCAGAACCTATCTTTGGGCGAACTTCATTTGCAGCAGCTTCTAAGCGTTCTAGTTCACGTGCTGCAAGTACTACATTATAACCAAGACTCGCAAATTTTAGTGCTGTTGCTTTACCAATGCCTTGAGAGGCGCCTGTAATTATTACTGTATTAGCTATATTAACTTAATGTACGTGTAAGACTTATTGTTACAGGCGCATGATTCTGCTTACAGGCGCCTAGAGGTAGGTTTTGGATTGAGTGAGGTGTCACTTTATCATAATAAAACCTGAGAAGAAAAGTTATATCTCTTCCCAGGTTTAAATTCAAACTTATAAAAATCTATAAATTAACGTGCGCGAATTAATTTATTCTTCCACTACTTGTTGCTT
Organism: Calothrix sp. PCC 7103; assembly: GCF_000331305.1. Taxonomy (GTDB): domain Bacteria; phylum Cyanobacteriota; class Cyanobacteriia; order Cyanobacteriales; family Nostocaceae; genus Dulcicalothrix. The sequence continues at coordinate 7,699,825 of NZ_KB217478.1, forward strand.
GCGCTGACGAAGAGAACTTACACCAAAAGCACCCAAGGCAAATAAACCAATAACAGCAGTAGGCTCTGGAACAGATCTGGCAACACTAGTATACTTGATATCACCAATACCAATACCGTGGTTACTTGGATTTGATTGTGTGGTAAGGCTGCCTTCTGTAAAGATTAACTCGAATCTATCAATTGCACTAGCAAAAGACACGAGAACATCACCACTAGCACCATTATTATTGTCTACACTCCGAATACCATCAATGGTATTAGAATTGATTTGACTGATGTTGTTAGGTAGTCCACTGCCTTGTGGTCTTGAAAAAATGGTGTCAACCACTTTATTCCCTAAAAACCCTCTTAAAATTACTCTATCTTGCCAGCTAACGCTACTACCCGTTCCAGAAATATCTATGTCGTGCAAAACAAAAGAAACACCATTTAAAGCTCCACCAAAACCGCTAAAGTTAGTGGCCATATTTAAGGCACCAGTATATTCCTGGCCAAATGCTGCACTAGCAGGAACTGTTAAGCCCGACCTTATAGCTGGGTCAATTTGAATGTGTAAACTTTTATCATTATCTGGTTTGCTTCCATTGAGAAAACTATTAATGGTAGGTGTGAAAACATTATTTTGTTTTAGGAATGTAATATTGTCTCCAAGTAAAAAGTCAAAGTTAACCTGTCCACCACCCTCTACGTTAATTGTGTTTTTGAAGTCACTAGTACCTGATATCGGACTAACCCATTTTTCAGCAACCTTGTCCCAGTCTATTAAAAATTTTTCAGCGCTTCCTGTATTCGCTTGAGCAGATGTTGGAGCTAGCGATGCTCCTATCACTGCTAAAACACATCCTAACTTGGTAACTAAGCTTTTATTAAACATCGTTTAAAACCTCTTAAATTGGTGTATTTATGAGATTTCATCATGCCATACAGCTTTTCTAAATGCCTAGACTGTTTACAGTATCTTATAAAACTCAGTATACACGTTCCGTCAACATAACTACTGGTATAAATAAACACATTTAATTAATTCGCATTAAATTAAATAATCACTCCCGGTTCGCTTATTTTTTAGGGACTTAGAAAATAGTTATTAATTCTTGTTGCTCATCCCAAACTGGCTGAAGATATTGCGCTATTTCTTCTTGTGACATTTGTTTAGCACTTAAGGGACAAAGATAAAAATCTTTGCCGAAAGCTAGGTGAGTACGAGTCGCTATTGATGCCATGTCTTGAAAAGTTTGCTCAACGCGGGGAACCCGCGCACGCAACTTTTCGCTTTTACAGTCACCAACATATAACAGTCCTGATTTATCAAGCGTCGAACGTACCAACAAACACTGCTTCTTCAGCTTCTGGAATTGAGCTCATACCCACTTTTTGTAAGATTTTTGGCACTCCAGTCCAATACGCAGGCGCCTGCTCCATGCTTTGCTAATATAAGTGATAAAGTAGCGTCAAAGCGTATTAATGAGCAAGTTTTACTAGAACGGCAGTATAAACCAGCATTTTCTTATACTCGTATATCGAGTGCGTTCACAAATCACTTGTATACCAATGGGTTAACGCAATATTCTGTAGCTGAAGAAAGAAACATTTATTTCGGATATGACCCAAGCCAAGCATTTATAGTCAGCTTTTAAGAATAGTTTATATACCCATACTTTCTGTACTCTACTTCCTCAACCAACTTGCTCTCAGTATTACATGCTAACCAATCGCTTCAATATTTGTGCAACAGAATACAATTCATTGCCGGATGCTGTGCTGAGAGTAAATTTATCTGACAGGGCATAGTGACCACTGTCACGATCTAATTTAATAAATAAATAGTCTTCTCCAGTAGTAATCAAGGCAAACACAGGAGAATTTGGCGCCCCAAACATATAGCCAAGGGTTTGTGGAATCGCTTGCCGGACGCTAAAACCGTAACGTTTACTTTCAATAACAATTAACCATATAGCATCTCTAATCACCAAGGCATCAATCAAACCGTCCAGTTGGGTATCGCCATCTTCAATTTCAAACCGGACATATTTTTCACTTCGGACTTGGTAGGGTGAATCGAACAAACCAAGGGTTTCCAGAAAGGGGGACAGCAAAATTAAGTTAACCGTGCCTTCGGTTATAGCTCCACTATCAGCGTAGTAAAGATACCTCTGTTTAAGGTGTTCGAGCCTTACCTTTTCGGCATCGGTCAAGGTAGGTAATGGTTCTTTCCACTCGGTAAAGAAGGCTGCATCTGAGGTAGGCGAAATGCCCAGTTTCGCGTTTGCTTCGGTAAGATTGGTAATCGCTTTAGTAATACCGAGGGTAACCATCAGAGTAATTTTTGGTAGAGAGTGTTTTCAATACTAACATACACTTCGCTAAAAAAAGAAAGTTATTGCAGAAATAGTATACTTACGTAATAATAGTTAAATAAAATTTTTAAAGCTATGGATTTAATTGTCAGCAGTACGGGTATATCATCTAAACCCGAAAATATACCTACTCTGCACTTTTAGGAATATGTCTTTGGGTATACTTATAACTGCTTATTTTCTCTAACTCATTAAAAAATGAGCGAACCGGGAGTAATCATTAATAGATGCAGGCATATTCGCAAGCTAACAGGCGCCCATAGAGCGCAAATGTCTGCTAGGCACTTCTTTCTCTAGTAAAGCAAATATGAAACTAGTGGTCTGTGTCATTAATTTTGGCAGGTTGTCAATCAAAAAGCTAGTTAATTAGAACTTCTTACTTCTTCAATTTGACCAACTTCAAAAACTAAAATAAAAGGCTGCCCCATTTGTTTTGCAATAAATTGTTCTAATAATTCGACTTGTCTAGGAGTTACAGGTTCTTTCGCTCGTACACTTAAGCGGATTACTGGTGGATTTACTAACCAGTTAATTTCGCTATTAAGTAGTTGTAATCTCTGAAAAGTTACAGTTTTATTTATTAATGCTTGTCGGACACTGGCTTCTAATTGCGCTTGCCTAATTAATCGAGTAAAGCTTATGCCTAAAGGAATTAATAAGATTGTAGTTAAAGCTACAGTCCAGAAAATAGGTTTTCGTGCCCGTTTGATTGACGTGTAACCTGCGAGCAAAAATGTCAGCATACACGCCAGTGCAATACCTAGCAAGTTAGTTAAAAAAAGCAGTGTTGCTCCCAAACTTAACGACCAGTTTAAGTGTGCTAATCCTAAACCAACTACACATATTGGAGGCATTAAAGCAACAGCAATAGCTGTACCTGCCAAGCTACCTGAAATTTTTGGCTCAAGTTTTGCGTATCCGCTAATAGCACCTGCTGCTACAGCAATCCCTAAATCTAATAAATTCGGTCTAGAACGTGCTAATATTTCACTACCATAGGTAGGAAGACCTACAAGCTTTCCTAAGTAGCAGGAAATTATAATTGCTAGCAAAATACCTATAAACAAAGAAACTAAAGCTTGACGAAATAAGGCAATATTTCCTTGCAAGGCGCCAAATGCAAACCCACGAATTGGTAACATCAAAGGAGCAATAATCATGGCGCCAATAATCACAGCAGGACTGTTAGATAATAATCCAAAAGTCGCAATGGCGCACGAGGCAACAATTAAAGCGAGGTAAGATAAATCTAAAGTTGATTCTTCTTGCAGTTCATTTTGTATTTGTTGAGGTTCAAGTTTTTGAAATTGTTTGCTTCTAAAATTACGGAAGCGTTGCCTAAGATTATTTTCCAAATTCTACTCCAATAAAAATATTATATAGTAGTTATAATAATAAATTATTTATGAAGGCGCCTGTTGCCATCTATCAAGAATATCCTTAAATAAACTTTCATCTATCCATGTTTTAACAACTACTGTTAGAGGTAATGCCATCAATAATCCTAAAGCTCCAAAAAAAGTGGTAAAGAAAAGCTGCGAAGTTAAAGTGACTGCTGGTAATAAAGCTACCTGCTTTGCCATAACTGTCGGTGTTAGCCAGTAACTTTCAATATTCTGAATAATAATATATAATATTAACACAGCAACTGCTTTCCAAGGCTCATCAAGAAAAGCAACTGTCATAGGTAAAACAGCGCTTAAAGTTGGACCAACATTAGGAATAAAATTGAATAACCCAGCTAAAACGGCATGAGCAAGTACTAATGGAACTCCTAGAACCCATAAACCAATTCCACTCAGAAGCCCAATAAATAACATTTCAATCAAAGCCCCAATTGTCCAACTTCCCAAACCTTCTGCACACTTTGATAAAATTTCTTCAACCCGTGAGCGATAAAACCCAGGAAAAAATCTTACAAAACCTTTGCGATACGGTTGAGGATTAATTAGTAACATGATAGTCAAAATTATTACTAATAATACCTGCAAAAATACGGTAATTGAAGTTGAAAATAAAGTGTAAGCTTGTGTTATAAAATTAGTCGCTAAAGGCTGAATTTGGCGAATTAACACATCTATATTAGGAATTTCAATGTCCCATCCATTTAGTCGCTGCTCTAACCAATTGAGACTTTGTTGAATTTGGTTTGCTCCTGTTGGTAAAAGCAATAATAATTCACGGAACTGGCGGACAAATTGGGGTAAAATCAAAAATAAAACACCTGTCAACAATGTTATTACTACAAGTAAACTTAACCATACTGCCCATATACGCTTTATACCAAACTGAGTTAGGCGCCGAACTAGCTGATTAATAGCTACTGCTAGGACTACAGCAGTAAAAAATAATAATAGTAACTCGCGAATTTGCCAGAGTATATAAAGTGAAGCGATAAGCGAAAATAATCCCATCCATTGCCCAAGTTTCATCATCTTTGACTCCTTCTATATTCTGTAAGCTTGTTTGCTCTTAGCCAAAGTCCAATAAAACCAATAATAGCTGCAATAATAAATAAAGATACAGGATTGAACTGTATTGCAAATTTTATGCCTGGTTCATAATGCCATCGTAACAGCCAAAAAATATTATTACCGATTGTAAAAGTTGGTACTCTTATAATTGTAAATAGTACAAATATTAATACATTAATTACACTTAGGAATAAAAATGCAAATAAAGTAATTTTGAACCATTCTTGTAATAATATACGAGTTTTTTCAGCATTCATATAATACAAAAACACTACTTAAATTTCTATGATGGCTTATAAATATGATTTAAATGTGACAGTAAATGGTAATCCTTTCAGACTAGTATCTACTGTACTGTTTTGATAACTTACTAGATTATCAAAGCTGCATTCATCCTGCTTGAGAACTAAAATATTTAATTTTTTAAGCTTAATTTTTCTTTCTCCAGTATATAGACATCCGTAGTTCATTACTCTATTGTCTGAGCATATCACTTTCTAGTCACATTTACTTTCTAGATTATCTGTATGAATTGTCTAAGAATTATAGACATTGAAATAAATATCAAAATTGAAAGTTACAAATCCAAAATTTTACTAGGAAAAGAATATGCGGATCAGTGTTGGTTCTCCATTATTGACTATTAATCACGGCAGCACCTTTATGGTGACTGATTTAAATGGACAAGTTGACTACAATGGTCATCAGGGTATTTTCTCTGAGGATACTCGTTACTTAAGTCACTATGCTTGCTATATTGATGGTCATCCGTGGATTCGTTTGAGTTCTACGACAACAACTTATTATGCTGCACGAATTTATCTTACTAACCCTGAATTTTATGGCAGAAATGGTAAGGTTTCCAAAAATTCGATATCGCTTATTATTAGTAGAACAGTTGAAGAAGGTATTCACGAGGAACTAGATGTAACTAATTATGGACTAGAAACAGTTAGTTTTAATCTAGAAATTGCCATGCGTTCAGACTTTGCTGATATATTTGAAGTGGAAACAAAGCAGTTTGTACGACGAGGACATATTGAGACTAATTGGAATGCTGAAAAAAAAGAACTTGCTACTAGCTATAAAAACGATGATTTTTACCGTTGCTTAATATATCAAGCACGAAATAGTACGTGCATACCACACTCAGCTAACGGGCGCCTATCTTTTCCAATTCAACTCAAACCAGGAGAAAGTTGGCACGCTGACTGTGATTACATTTTAATTGATAATGACCGTGTGCTATCAACTATCGATTTTTCTTATAAGCAAACAGTAGATGAAAGCGTCATCAATACAGAAATTGAGCGACTACATTGTCAATGGGTTAATAGCGTTACAGAACTTATTTGTACTAACGAACATTTGAACTTACTTTATCGCCAATCTGTCGAAGATATCGGCGCCTTACGATTGTATGATTATGATTTGGCGCCGGATGTCTGGATACCTGCTGCTGGTGTTCCGAAGTTTGTAACGGTTTTTGGGAGAGATAGCTTGATAGTCAGCTTGCAAAATATGATAACTCATGCTGGCTTTGCAGTTGGTACTTTAAAGAAACTCGGTCAATTACAAGCGACTGAGTTGGATGATTGGCGTGATGCTCAACCAGGAAAGATTTTACACGAAATTCGCACTGGAGAATTAGCGCGTTTGGGACAAATTCCTCATTCACCTTATTATGGTAGTGCTGATGCGACACCTTTATATTTAATTTTGCTGCACGAAGCTTGGAAATGGATGGGGGACATTTCACTTTTACAAGAACAGCGCGATGTGGCTTTGCGTTGCCTAGAATGGATTGATAAATATGGTGACTTAGACGGTGATGGTTTTCAAGAATACCAAGTACGTAATAATTCACGTTACGGTATTGAAAACCAAGGTTGGAAAGATTCTGGTAACGCTATTGTTTACCCAGATGGCACCCAGGTACAAGCACCGAAAGCATTGTGCGAGTTACAAGGATACGTTTTTGATGCTTGGATGCGAATGGCAGAAGTATTTGAGGTGTTAGGGGAAAGCGAATTTTCTCGTGAGTTATATATAAAAGCAGCAAAACTACGTGAACGTTTTGAAGAGCGTTTTTGGTGTGAAGATATTGGTTTTTATGCTTTTACCCTAGACAAAGATAAACAGCCAGTTAAAACAATAACCTCGAATGTTGGTCATTGTTTGTGGAGCGGTATTATTCGACCGGAACGCGCGCAACAAGTAAAAGAGCGTTTATTTACACAAGATATGTGGTCTGGTTGGGGTATTCGGACTTTATCGACTCAAACAAGAGCATATAATCCTTTTTCTTATCACCTTGGTTCAGTTTGGCCTCATGACAATAGTATTATTGCTTTAGGATTAAAACGTTACGGATTTTCTAAAGAAGTCGCTGATGTTGCTCTAGGAATTTTTGAAGCAGGTAGCTTTTTTAGCAATTATCGTCTGCCAGAACTGTACGCTGGAGTTAAACGCGAACCTGGAAGTTTTCCGGCGCCTTATTTAGAGGCAAACGTACCTCAAGCGTGGGCAGCAGCCTCTGTGTTTCAAATATTACAGGCGATGTTAGGTTTACGAGCTTCGGCGCCGAATCACTGTTTATATATAGACCCATATTTACCTGATTGGTTACCTGAGTTGACATTACGACGTGTGGAAGTTGGCAAAGCTTTAGTTAATTTACGGTTTTGGCGTGATGGAGCTTCAACAAAATGGGATGCTACTGTGGTACGAGGTAATGTTGAAGTTAGACAGAAAGCTTGGAGTCCTTGGAGTGTAAAAGAATCTTTAGCGGTACTGTAAGAGATTTTGTTTCCATCTATAGCTGGTATTCAGTTATCACTTTTTGTTCACATTGATTTTGAACAATAAAAGTAGCGAATTAAATAGGAGAGAAAAATGGCACTTGTCAAGATTACAGACTATTACCACGACCATATAGATAGTCGCTCTGATGTTGATGATATCGATAATTTCGACGTTTATACCGAAACAAATGAAAAAGTCGGTACAATTCACGATATTTTAGTTGATGAAACAAAGGGACGCTTCCGCTATTTAGTTGTAGATACAGGTTTTTGGATTTTTGGCAAAAAGGTTTTACTACCTGTCGGTCGTGCAAATATCCATTACAGCGACAAACGAGTTTATGCCAAAGGCCTAACTAAAGAGCAAGTGGAAAATTTGCCAAATTACGATGAGCTACAAGAAATTGATTATGACTACGAGGAGCAAGTACGCGGTGTTTATCGCGGTTCTGTTGCTACTTCTGGTCTAACCCAACCTGCTGCTTACGACCGCGCGACTTATAACTATGAACAGGACTCTTCTTTGTACGATATACCAGAACTTGATAGTACAAGTGATGGTCAAAGTTTGAAGTTGTATGAAGAAAGATTGATTGCTAATAAGCAACGTCAAAAAGCTGGAGAAGTTTCAATAGCAAAGCATGTTGAAACTGAAACTGCTCGTGTTGCTGTTCCTGTGGAAAAAGAAAGAGTAGTTATTGAACGTAACTCCCCCGCGAGTACAAAACCAGCTTCGGCGCCAAATGATGCTTTTCGTTCTGGTGAAGTAGCTCGTATGGATATCTACGAAGAAAAGGCAGATATTCAAAAACAAGCTGTTGTCAAAGAAGAAGTACGAGTTAAAAAAGTTGTCGAAAGTAATACCGTCGAAGCTACTGAACAAATCCGTCGCGAAGAATTGGATATCGATACTCAAGGGCGCCCTGTTGTGGAAAGGTAAAAATTATATCTATGTGGGATGCGATGAATCGTAGAGACCGAATTAATTCGGTCTCTACAATGTATAATTTAAACGAGGTAGTCATGAAATTATTTTCAATTGAAGAATTAGCAACTTTAACCGCGCAAGAAAACACAGATTGCGTTTCTATTTATATGCCGACTTTTAAAATGAGTACGGAAACGCTACAAAATCCTATTCGCTTTAAAAATCTAATGCGCGAAGCTGAGGAGAAATTGATTGCAAATGGAATGCGACCGCAAGATGCCAGAGATTTATTACTTCCTGTCCAAGAACTAGATGAATACGATTTTTGGCAGCACCAAAGTGATGGATTAGCGATTTTTATCTCAAAACACTTTTTTAGTTACTACATTGTACCTGTTGATTTTCAAGAGTTAGTTGTAGTTACCGACCGCTTTCATCTTAAACCTTTAATGTCTTTACTTACAGGTGATGGGCAGTTCTACATTTTGGCTCTAAGTCAAAATTTAGTTCGCTTGTTCCAGGGTACTCGTTACGGTATTAGCGAAATAGAACTAGAAGATGTACCCACTAGTATGGCTGAAGCTTTAGAGTATGATGACCCAGAAAAAAGTTTACAGTTCCATACTGGTACACCTCAAGGTGGGAGTGGAAGCCGTGCGGCAATCTTTCATGGGCATGGAGCAGGTAATGATGATGAAAAAGAAAATATTCTTCGATACTTCCGCTTGGTCGATAAAGGATTACAAGATTTGCTAAAAGGTCATGCATGTCCTTTAGTTCTTGCAGGTGTTGATTATCTTTTACCTATCTACAAGCAAGCAAATTCTTATCCTAATTTAATTTATGAAGGCGTTACCGGAAATCCTGACCAGCTAAAAGCAGAAGAATTACATGCACAAGCTTGGCAAGTTGTTCAACCTTATTTTGAAGGTGCCAAAGATGAAGCTGTCGCTTACTATCAAGCAAACTTAGGAACTGGGAAAACAGCTAGCAGCATTCAAGAAGTTGTGCCCGCAGCTTACTATCAACGAATAGAGTCTTTATTTATACCAGTAGGAAACCAGAAGTGGGGAATGTTTAATTCTGAGACAAGCAATGTGGAGATACACTCAGAACAAGAACCTGGTGACGAAGACTTGATGGATTTAGCTGCATTACATACCATTCTTAATGGTGGTACAGTGTATGCTGTGGCGCCAGAACAAGTACCAGGAAATGCTCAATTAGCAGCAGTTTTGCGTTATTAACAGCTATGAACCATGTCTTGGGTCGTGGTAAACGCAAGCTCGTTATAACCGCATTTATACTTACTATCACCAGTGTGGTATTAATATCGCCAGAAAAAGCACTAACGCAACAAATTCCTATCACTCCAACTACTCCTCAACCAGAAGAAACGGAAACTGCAACAGATGGGCTATTTTTCGCTGATATTATTGTTAGAGGACAGCCCGTCTTTCAAGTTGGTAGTGTTGGTTCGGTAAATGCTAGTCAACGCGCGCAAATAGTCAACCGTCGTATAGCGGGTATTTTGGCCCAACCTCAAGCTAACAGAAATGTTACTACTGTACCCGACCAATCACGGGGTATTGCAACGTTACAAGTAGGCAATCGGGTTTTATTAACTGTCACCCAACAGGACGCGCAAGATTTTAATGAACCTGTCGAAACTTTAGCACAACAGTGGGCACAACAAGTTAATCAAGCATTTGAACAACCACCGTTAGCTATAGATGTTGGACAAAGATTATATACGACCGTGCGTCAGTTCCAACGGGATACTATTGACAACTTACCATCTTTTTTAGGCACCACTTTAGCATTAGGTGCAACTTGGATAATTGCAGCAAGTGTTCGTCGTTTAACCTTATTTGGTTCACGGCAATGGGAAGTAGACCGCAATTCTAAAATTCTGGTGAGTCGGTTAATGTACGGTGGTGTTTGGGTAATTGGTTCAGTTGTTGCTTTGGGAGTTTTGGGACTTGACTTTGCGACTTTGGTCGGAACTTTAGGATTAACAAGTGTAGCTATTGGTTTTAGTTTGCGAGATGTTTTGAGTAATTACTTCTCTGGAATTATTTTACTTGCATCTCGCCCTTTTAGGTTAGGCGATCAAATTATTATCAAAGAATTTGAAGGTACAGTAACTCAAATTCAATTACGCGCGACAACATTAAAGACTTATGATGGGCGTGTAGTTTATATTCCTAATCAAGAAGTTTTTCGTGCTACTATTACCAACAATACGGCCTGTACAACTCGTCGTAACACTCTGACAGTGGGGATTGGCTACGAATCGGATATTACGAGAGCAAAAGAAATAATTAATGAAGCTGTTTTAGCAGTCGAAGGAGTAGAAGCAGACCCGAAACCAGATATATTAGTGCGCGAACTTGCGGCAAGTACCGTAAATATTGAAGTTCGATTTTGGATTAATTCTCGACGCTTGCCATTTCTAGAAATGACTTCTCTGGTAGCACAAGCAATCAAAGAAGCATTAATGCAAGCGGGAGTTGATATGCCAACAGATATTTACACTGTAAGGTTACGAGGTTTAACGCCATTTAATGACAATCATCACGTTCATTATGAAGAGCAAAATCACAAAAGTAATTAAAAGGAAAATAAGCCGTGGTTCCACTACGAGACAATAACCCAACAACAATAACTCCATATGTTAATTATGCATTGATTATCATTAATATTCTTATATTTATCTATCAAGTAAGCTTAACATCACAACAATTACAAAGTTTTGTTCGCGTAGCAGCGTTAGTACCCTGCCAACTTTCTGGAACTTGCCCTGTCGGCAATCAAATAATTCCAGAATGGCTGACTTTAATAACTTCCCAATTTTTACATGGTGGTTTTTTACACCTTGGCGGAAATATGTTATTTTTGGCTATTTTTGGTAATAATATTGAAGACCGTTTAGGGCATGTTAAATATTTAATTTTTTATTTAACTTGTGGTGTTTTGGCAGCATTAAGCCAATGGTTCTTTTCACAAAATTCTACAATTCCAGCTTTAGGTGCCAGTGGTGCAATTGCAGGAGTTTTAGGAGCATATATCCTCAGATTTCCACGCGCGCAAATTTTGACTTTAGTTCCTTTAGGCTTTTTTATAACTACAGTGCGACTTCCTGCATTCTTATTTCTAGGATTTTGGTTTTTCCAGCAAGCTTTTTACAGTGTAGCTAGCTTACAAGTTCGCAGTAACATTGGTATGGAAAGCGGTGGCATAGCATATTGGGCACACGCAGGAGGGTTTGTTTTTGGCGCCCTTCTTGCTCCTCTATTCGGTTTATACAATAAGCATCCGTGAAATATAGCAAGGAGTAAAAAAGATGACCGCAGAAGAAAAAAGATTACAAGAAGACCGTAATCGCCAAGCATACTGGCGCCGATGGGGTCCTTACTTAAGCGAACGACAATGGGGAACAGTACGCGAAGATTATAGTGTAGATGGTAGTGCTTGGGATTATTTTCCCCACGACCATGCTCGTTCGCGCGCTTACCGTTGGGGAGAAGATGGTATTGCTGGTATTTCTGATAATCATCAGCGTTTATGTTTTTCTGTAGCTTTATGGAATGGGGAAGACCCAATATTGAAAGAAAGACTATTTGGACTTAGCGGTCCAGAAGGAAATCACGGCGAAGATGTTAAAGAATATTATTTTTATCTTGACAATACTCCTTCCCATGCTTACATGAAATATCTCTATAAATATCCCTATAAAGCCTTTCCATACAGGGAATTAGTAGATGAAAACCAGCAACGAGGATATCATGAGCCAGAGTTTGAACTGATAGATACTGGTGTATTTGATGATAATAAATATTTTGATGTATTTGTCGAATACGCTAAGGCATCACCAGAAGATATTCTCATTAAAATTTCTGTAGTTAATAGAGGCAGTGAGCGCAAAACTTTACATGTTCTACCAACTTTATGGTTTCGCAATACTTGGTCTTGGGGCGAAAACAGTAAAAAACCTATTTTGACGCTTGATGAAGAGGGTGTCGTGAATGCCTCCCATCCTAGCTTGGGTGATAGTTGGCTATTTTGTCAAGACTGTAAAGAGTTTTTGTTTACTGAAAATGAAACTAATCACAAGCGGTTATTTGGCAATACAAACCAGAATCCTTATGTGAAAGATGGGATTAATAACTATATAGTTAATGGAGAAAAAGAAGCAGTCTTGCCAGTAAGTAATTCTTGTTGCTATATAATTTCTTGCCATCTGTAATCTATAGCGTTGAGAAGATATAAACTTCCAAAATCTTTGAAGAAATTGCAAATAATTAATTTTAATAATTTTGTGAGCTATTGCTATAGGCAGTTCAATCAATATTTTTTTAACCATCTTTCTTAATAATCTGGAGAGTTCTCTTTGATACCAGAACAAAGGATGATTTAAAAACCATCTAGCTTGATGTTCGTTGATGAACCCCTTTTTTAGTTGGTATTGAATACTGCAATCAATTTTTCTTAACTTTTTCCACTTCTCTTGATGATAATTTAATTGGTCGATATCATCTAAAACTTCATAATACTGTTTGCTACCTAAATTATCTTGCAAGTGTAAATAATTATTATTTACATATTGTTTTAATTTAATAATATCTACGTCATCAAATAATGCTCGTCTATATTTAAATGATGTAGGAATATAAAATGACAAAAGCGCTAAGGGATTTAAAGGAAATAAAGCTGGCACACCTGATTCTAAATCTATCCAAACAAAAAGAGCTTGACCTGAGTCACTAGCTAATAAAAAATTATTTAAAGCTGTAGGTGTTCCTTTTCCTGCTTGCCAAACTAATCCGTCAAAACCAGCTTCAATTAATTTCTTTTGTAAAGGTTTCATTACACCATGAATTAAAGCTGGTAATTCACGAACTCTATCTTGATTACAGGGTTGTTGTAATGCGACGTGCCTTCCTTCAATAAACTCTGTATCCATTTGGTAAGCTTTAAATTGTTTATTCCAATCAATACCTTTTGCCTCTGCAACTTTTAAATTATCATTAAACCAAAATTTCACTAATGCGCTCATAATTCGACGACGATAAAAAGCGCACTTAATTGCGTCTTCATTCCAAACATACGGATTAGGGGCGCCAAAGAAAAAATAATGGATTATACTGGCGATTGTATCAGAATAAAATATTTTCCTTGCTATTTGATCTTCTTGCTTTTGTACTAAAAAAACTTGTCCAGACCTACCAGCACCTAATAGTTTATTATTAAGATTTTGTTGTTTTTCCATTGAGTTTCTCTATATGCATAATTGTAATAAATGTAACTATATAATAAACACGACATAGTTATTTTTATATTCATTTATAAATATGATTTAAAAATGATGGACGATGTTAAGATGACCTAGAACCTAACCCCTTTTTTCTTAAAATTAATCAACGATAAAAATAAAACTAAAACAGGAACAATTTCTAATCTTCCTATCCACATTAATATCATTAAGGTAAGTTTACCTAACCAATGTAAATCAGGATGAGTAATTCCCACAGATAAACCGACACTACCTAGGGCAGAAGCTGCTTCAAAAATCACATCTATCAAGCTGTATGGCGCCACATGTAGCAAAATTACTACTCCCAGTGCAATTGCACAGAACCAAAGTACTAACAAAACAGTAGCAGCTTCAATTGTGCGACTAGCTTCAGCTTCTGTTACTATTTTCCCCTCTACCCGATAATGCATCAATTGATGAGGTTGCAGTGATAATTTTTGCAAGTGCCATACAACTGCTTTGCTAAAGAATACCAAACGATTTAATTTTAACCCACCAACAGTGGAGCCAGCGGCGCCACCTACTACCATTCCCAAAATTAATAACAGTTTTGCGCTCGAACTCCAATTTTGTAAATCGACTGTTTCAAATCCACAAGTCCCTAAAGCAGAAACCCATTGAAATAAACTATCTAGCCAAATAAACGAACCAAAAAACCAACGGTTCTCAAATAATAGTACTACAGAACCAAGAGCTAGTAGCAGCCATAATGCTTTATGTTGAGAATCTTGCCAGAATGCAGATAAACGTTTTTGTGTAATAAAGTAGTAATGAATTGGGAAGCTAATGGCGCCTAAAGTCATCACTACAATTACAGCAAGCTGAACCGCTGAATTATAACTAGCAATACTATCATCCCGTATACTAAATCCACCTGTAGAAATACCTGTTAAACCATGATTAATAGCATCCCACCAAGGCATTCCAGTAATACGAAACAACAAAATACTGAATCCGGTGTAAAGCAAATAAATCCACCAAATTCGGCGTACTGTTGCACTAACAGTTGCTGCGATACGTTTCGAGCGACCCTCTGCACTGTAAAGTTGGTAGGCATCCGTACTTGGTTCAGACACAGAAAGAACTAGTACAATGACTCCAACTCCCCCAATCCATTGCATAAACGAACGCCACCACTGTAAACTATGCGGCAGTCTACTTTCATTCAGTGTCACAGTTAGTCCTGTGCTGGTAAATCCAGAAACAGCTTCAAATAAAGCATTCCAAAAATCTTGGAACTCTCGTATATTTACTGGGGTTTGGGTATTAGCAAAAAAAGAAGCAGTAACCCAAAATGGAATGGCGCCTAAAAATGGAATTATCCCCCAACTTAAAGCAGCAATTATCATCGCGTGACGTAAATGAGTTTCCCCCTTTCCCTGAAAATTGCAATACAATAATTGACCAATAAGTAAAGAAGAAAGCGCAGTTATCAAAAATCCCCAAACTGCATAATATTCTCTAAACCATAGACAAATAGGCAAAGAGGCAAGTGCCATTACACCTGGGACATGAAGTAATAAGCCAACATCATGCAGGATAGAATGAACATGAGGATTAATTTTTTGAGTTTTTGTTTTCACCTATATGCAAGCAAATTATATTAAGCGACGAGTTGAGAAATTACCTTTATCGTTTTTGATTCTTAGGGCAATAGTCTGAGCAATTATTTGCTTCATCCGTAAGAACGAGAGAAGGTTGTACTGCACAATTCAAAAAATGATTCTTAGCAAAATATTGGCATTGAGTACAACGATGATTTGGTAATGATTTTGTACACAAATCTAATTGTTCGTCTGATACACTCTTTAATCTCTTTGATGCCCAAATCAAAAAACCTGCCCAAAAGAAAAGAAAAGCAAGAATTCCCCCTCCTTGAGTAATTATAGTTTCAGTAATTTCGGCTTGATTTGATGCTGTTTTTTGAACTTGGGCTTCTGTTTGTGTTCTCTGATAAGAAGTTCCTGCGAACATTTGATTTGGATGACTCAATGTCAAAGACATATTAATTGACCTCCCTTTTCTAAACCTATAATCATAAATACCCAAAAACTGCTGCTACTAAAAAAAATTAAATTTATAACTTCCTTTTAAAAATACAGTTTTATAAACTATATATTCCTGATTTAACATTTAGCAAAACTTTACTTTCTTTTATATCTATCAATAGTATTGAATTTATATTAAGATAATATATTTCCTCTGACTTTGATTACAGTCACTTTTTAGTCACATTTGTTTTTAAAATATTAACCTTTAAATTAAATAATGCTTGCTATTATGTTTATAGAAATACAGTTTGATTTTTGAAAAGATATGTATGGTAGAATGTCACTGACATTCTACCTACTAGTTTATTTATAAAATGATACACGGGTTGTAATAACTAGATAATCAAATGTCTTCAGGCGCCAGTTGCGAAAGTTCCTTAAAAAGCTATACTTCTATCAGAAGGCATACTACTTTAGATAACTTGGTTACGTTGTAGCATTCCGTAAGTTAGATGTAAAAGTTTTATTAATTGATTAGTCTAAGCAACTAAAAGCGACTATTGAAACTAGCAAAATAGTTCCTATCAAGTTCCTATCGCATAACGACAGGGTTGGAGACATGCCACAATGAAATTTATGAACAAATCAAAGTCTTTTTTGGTTGGATGTACATTGGCTTTACTAATTTCTCAAACTGCCGAAGGACAACGACCAGAACAGCGTAGGCTTGAGCGAATGGAAGGTTATTTGTCAACGCCACAAAGACTAGATTTTAATGAATCTCTTTTGCAACAGTTGCAATTACCGCGTGGATTTCAAATTAATGTATTTGCAAAAGGTTTAGGTAATCCTCGTAATTTAGTTGTGGCTCCTAATGGTATAATTTACGTTACCCGTCGTGAAGAAGCTGATGTTGTTGCACTCAGAGACACAAATCGAGATGGACGGGCTGACTCAATGAATATTGTTGCCAAAGGTTTAAAGTACGTTAACGGTATTACAATTAATAAAAATCGTCTTTACCTTGTTACTGACACCAGTTTATACGGCGCCGACTTACAAGCAGACGGTTCTCTAGGAAAACTACAAACTTTAATTTCTGATTTACCTGATGCGGGTCAACACCCCAACCGGACAATGGCTTTTGGTTCTGACGGAATGCTTTATATTTCTGTAGGTAGTACTTGCAACGCTTGCGACGAAACCAACCCTGAAAGTGCTACCCTCCTACAGGTGCAACCGGATGGTAGTAATCGTACTATTTATGCCAAAGGTTTACGAAATACAATCGGCTTTGGTTGGCATCCCCAAACAAAGGAACTATGGGGGTTAGACCACGGTACAGATTGGCGAGGAAATGACCTACCACCAGAAGAATTAAATCGTATTGTTCAAGGTGGAGACTACGGCTGGCCTTTTTGTTGGGGTGACAGGCGCCCTGATGTATACTTACCCGCAAACCCACAAGGGACAACAAAAGAAGAATACTGCGCTAAAACTCAACCACCAGTGTTAACTTATACAGCGCACAGCGCACCATTAGCGATGGTATTTTACACAGGAAACCAATTTCCGCAAGAGTATATAAATGATGTTTTTGTAACAATGCGTGGTTCTTGGAACCGTAATCCACCCGTGGGTTACAAAGTCGTGCGGATTCGTTACCAAAATGGTAAACCTGTGAAATTTGAAGATTTTATAACTGGCTTTTTAACGAAAGACAGAACAGCACAATTTGGTAGACCAGTCGGATTAGCAATAGCACCGGATGGTTCGTTGCTGTTTACCGATGATACCAATGGGGTAATATATCGCGTTGTTTACACAGCAAAATAAATTAATTCACAAATTATGACGTATGCCGACTATCAAGATATTTATGTTTGTTTTCTGTAAATAGTTCATCAAAAATTGCGAGGTTAAATAATGAATTGGCAAGAAATTTTCCATTGGGTTTATGTAGCGGGTATGGCAATTGGTGCATTACACTTCTGGTCACTGAGTCGTAACCCGCGCGGTGTTCCCCAGTACGAATATTTAGTTGCAATGTTCATCCCAATCTGGTCAGGTCTCGCTTACATGGCAATGGCATTAGACCAGGGTAAAGTCATAGCAGCAGGTCAAACAGCACACTATGCGCGTTATATAGACTGGATTGTCACAACACCTTTACTGCTGCTATCTTTGTCATGGACAGCAATGCAGTTTACAAAAAAAGACTGGACGCTCATTGGTTTTTTAATGAGTACACAGGTTGTTGTTATTACTACTGGTTTGATTGCAGACTTATCTGTACGACCTTGGGTCAGATACTTATGGTATATATGTGGAGTATTTGCCTTTTTTATTATTCTTTGGGGTATTTGGAATCCTTTACGCACGAAGGCTAGAGAGCAAGGGCAAGAATTATCAAACCTGTACGATAAACTTGTCACTTATTTTACTGTATTATGGGTTGGGTATCCAATTGTATGGATTATTGGTCCAAGTGGTTTCGGTTGGATAAATCAAACTCTTGATACTTTTCTATTTTGCCTATTACCATTTTTCTCTAAAGTTGGATTTAGTTTTCTTGATTTACACGGCTTGCGTAATTTACAACATACATCGCGCGAAACAAGTGGCGACCGTTTTGCCAGCAGTACATTGCATTTTTTAGGCAATTTCACACAAAATAGAGCATCTCATAGGAGAGCGCGTTCTGCAACATCTGGAATGGAATAGTAAAAAAATGCAGTGGTATTGGGAACCAATGGTTCTTGACTTATGACAAGTAGGGAATGAAAACTTTAACGAAAATCTGGTTTCCAATCTTTACGGTCGCACTTTTAGTAATGGGATGCGAAAGGGCAATTGAGTACTTACCACCCTTGCCTAAAGTGGAAGTACCATCGGAAAAACCTCGAAAGCCTACCCTCTCTCCCCAATCTACCAACACTGCAAAAATTGAAGCAGCTATCCGGTTAAGCATTAATCAAGTGCGTCAAAAAGAAAAACTTCAACCTCTTAAAAATAATGAAAGACTGGCAGAAGTCGCTCGCAAATACAGCAAAGAGATGGCGGAGAAAAATTTCTTTAGCCACACTGGGGTTGATGGGAGTACTCTGGCTTCCAGAGTTGAGGCTTCAGGCATTATTTATTGGTTAGTAGGAGAAAACCTTTTTAGAGGAACGAATTTAAATGAGCCTGTAACTATTGCTGTGGAGGGTTGGTTGGAAAGTCCCGGACATAGAGCTAATATCCTGCGTCCACCATTTAACGAGACAGGTGTAGGTGTTTGGCGAATTAAGAATACTTACTACATCACGCAGTTATTTTTACGACGATAGTTGTGGGGCTTCTCGTTGTTTTAGCTAAAAACAAACCATTGTCGATCTGCTTGGTTATGGCGCCCCTCGTATCGCAGTAACCCTACTATCGAATGGCACTTACTTAAGCATCCGCTCCAAGGTAAACGTATTGGTATGATAGGCTTTCACGCTTTGGTGATGGCGATTAACACGGTCGGCGCCTACATCAATACCAATACGTATCAACTATACATCAACGTGAATTCGATTCATTTATTAAGTGGTGAACAACAATTTATCACTTTCCTAAATCTAACTATCAATTAAAAAAATCTAGATTAATATATAAATACTATCTAATACTTACTAATAAAACCGGAGGGCGCGTTATTA
>NZ_KB217478.1:7719480-8630878 GCF_000331305.1 Calothrix sp. PCC 7103
TCTTTTAATGTATTTTTGTGGTGATTTGTATAACATTTTTTATCTCTTAGGCAGACTTAATAAACTATAACAGGATTCAGAAATATAAATTGCTTAAAAGCCGATTTTTAAAGCTTTTACAGCAAAGATTTTACATCTGAGCGTTTGACTGTAGCCAAACTTCTATTCTTAAATATAGTGTTACAGGCGCCCGCCGTCGGCGCGATTTAATAACGCGCCCTCCGGTTTTATTAGTAAGTATTAGATAGTATTTATATATTAATCTAGATTTTTTTAATTGATAGTTAGATTTAGGAAAGTGATAAATTGTTGTTCACCACTTAATAAATGAATCGAATTCACGTTGATGTATAGTTGATACGTATTGGTATTGATGTAGGCGCCGACCGTGTTAATCGCCATCACCAAAGCGTGAAAGCCTATCATACCAATACGTTTACCTTGGAGCGGATGCTTAAGTAAGTGCCATTCAACCCTACTATCACTATCATTTATCTTTGCTGCTCACCCTAGACCAACTGGTTCATTGGGCATGATGTTTTTCTTCTTAGCTGCTGTATGGCTTGAACTTTTCTAGCAACAATCTCCTTTGAAAAATCAAGAACATTTAAGCCTGGAACAAAAACAGAGCAATTACAGAAACTATAGAACAAAAAGTATAAAATTTAACTCCTTTGAACCAGCAAAAATGACACAACTCAGGGAACCTCAAGAAACACAAAAAGTTAGAACACACTCACCAAAACCACCTAGTGGCTGGAATCGCTTTAAGTGGTATGGACCTGGGCTGATTTGGATGATTTCTTCCGTCGGTTCTGGTTCGGTGCTATTCAGCCCCAGAATTGGTTCGCGTTATGAGTATGGTTTGTTGTGGATGGCACTGATTGTTATCTTTTTTATGTGGGTAATGATTCGGGAAGTTGGTTGGTATACAGTCGTCACAGGCAAAACTATTTTGTCTGGCTACCGTGAGTTATCAGGACCGAGAAATTGGGCAATTTGGTTAATTTTCCTACCCCAGTTGCTTGCTTGTGTAGTCACAGTTGCTGGAATTGCTGCCCTGACAGGCAGTACCTTAATGATTGCTTTTCCTGGCAATCAAGCACTTTACGCAACTCTCGTGATTATCCTTTCATTAATTTTGGTAGTTTCGGGACGTTATAAAATTGTTGAACTAGCAACTTCTGTGATGGCAGGTGTTTTGGTTTTAGCGGCAGTGGTAACCGCAGCCCGTGTATTTCCACAGATTGAACAATTAGCAGGGGGTGTTGTTCCAGGTCTTCCAGATGATTTTGATTTAGCCAGTTTTAACTGACCTTCGCAGTCCACAGCAATTTGATTATGCAGCACAATTTGTCAAACCAGATGATATGTATGAGTCTGTTAAGATTTAAAGTGACCCGCAACAACATATTGATTGGTTACAAAAATACATAGAACTCGGTTTTGACAATATTACTCTACACAACGTCAACAAGCAGCAACAGCGATTTATTGAAGTTTTTGGAGAAAAAGTTCTTCCTGCACTTGTTCAGGAACAATGTCTTCAAACAGCTTCTTTAGTCTCCTCTAGGTAATTATTACCTTGTCATTTCACTTTAGTTTTAATTAGTGGTAATTTATGAACAGAAAATTGATTTTTCTAGCCTCTATTTTTGGTTTAAATATGCTGATGGGCGCCTGTCAGCCAGCTACTGACCCAGGAACAACTACAGCCCCACCAGACGGAACAGCAGTCCCACCCGCTGGAACAGGAACTACAGTCCCACCAGCCGGAACAGAAACTACAGTCCCACCGACTCCCCGTTAAAATTTTACTTGCTTAATATTTAAGTGTTAGGTTCTTAACTTCTTAAAGAATGCCGTTGGCTTTGAAGGGGGTTAAAAACCTTCATTTCAGATAAATTTATTGGTAGAGACGCGATTCAATCGCGTCTCTACAAGACCTGAAATAACGTAAAATTTAATTGATAGGTGATGCCCTATTTGAGATTATCACTCTTAAAAAAGCGGTTCTTTCGTACATAGCGTGCTAAATTTTAATTCAAATCGATAATTATCCTTTATCCTCAAGGCTTACAGGCACTTATATTTGAAATTTAACTAATTTTATCGTTATACTTAAAACAGGTAAGAAATGTCATTCTGAGCGTAGCGTAATGCGGAGCATTTGCCGCAGGCTAGAATCTCTAAGATGCTTCACTGCACTACTTTTCGTTCAGCATGACAAAGTTTATATTTTACCCATTAGCATTATATCAAGGTAATAATGCCTGTAAGATGAGTATAGTAAGGCTTTTAAACTAATTTCTTAACAGATTTAGCACGCTAAGTACGGAAGAACCAATATTAAGTTTTATATTTATTATCATCTTTAAGTAGTATAAAATCTTGTGGTGTCAGTGAAAGTATAAAGCTGTTAAAGTTAACATGAATCAGCCAGCGATTACTAAACCTATCGTTAGATAGTTTTTCTTGACTGAGTACAATCCCCTCAAACCCTGCAACATAGGGTGGGTAGAGAATTAAAACTTTATCTTTTAATTTAATTATTTTGGGGTCAGATGATATTGTTTTTAGCATACAATTTATTATTTGATTGCAATGCACTTGATAATGGATATTGTTTACAAAGTACAATTAACAGTTAAAAAATAGTTTAAAGGTTTAAACCGTTCGTTACTAGCAAAATTGCGTTCATTGTTACATTTCATTTTATAGAATTTAATTTTACATCACATATTTCAATAGACAGATTTTAATGTTAAGTTTATCTGTATTATTTAATACAAAAACTTTTATGTTGCGCTTCGGCTGATTTGAGCAAGTAAATATGAAACAACTCCATAAGAAATCACTTTATTTTCACATTTGTTGTCAACACTAGAATTAAAACATTCAACTGGTGCGCTTAGGCTACAAGTATTATTGCTATGTAACATTGTGTAAATTTTTATACACTAATATTTATATGTACTAATTACGTAAGTTCTTCTTATAAATACATAAAGGATATTGAACCTATCTTTCAAAATTACGATGGGCACCCGCACTGAGGAAAAAATATACACTTAAGGCAAATGATTTGCGACCACTTTATCCGATAAAAAGTTGTAAATATAAATTAAGCAACATCCAATATAGGAGTTAGAATAAATGAGGAGTTTTTTACAAATTCAAACATATCATGACCCTGACTCAAGTAATAAAGATATAAATAGGGACTATGAGGGTGTTTTAGTTGCTGGTCAGCCATTGCAAATATCTTTAGAAAATCTTGCGCCTTCTCTTGACACATTTGTTACTTTCAAAACACGGGGAGAAGTCGAAGTTTACTCTAGTACTAATCAACTCATTTCTCTACAAACCCCGGTTCCTGTTGAACAAGTTTCAGAAATTTCCCTTATAGCAAGAACTTTTAGCGATAGGCTAAAAGACCGTTCTTTAGAAATAACTTTTCAAAATGATGCTGGTCATCAACTGAGTCAAGCTACACTCCACTTAACTTGTCTTCGTATTTGTCTAGATGTGGATGCAGACCGAGATGGAATTATTGAAGAAAATAATCCTCATAAAAAAGATTGGCAATGGGGGATTAACGGTCATGGTGCAGTTATATTAGTTAATAAAGATTGCGATGTTGTTAATTCTGATGGTCAAGATAATGACAATCTTAAAGGACTGCTAGATTTAAAAGATTTAAGCTTTATGATTGTTCGTCGAGTTGGCTTAAAAAATTTGCCTGATGGATGCGAAGTTTACTTATCAGTTAACCAAGACATTGCCAAACGAATTCGCATTTATGATGAATTAGATAAAAATGGCGATGAGTTAATAGGGGCAAAGATAACAAAAGCAAAAATTATAGATACTGACCGAGACATTCTCCTTGCTGTAGAAGGATTGAGTTATCCCGATGCTGATTTTAATGGTATAGTTGAGATTACTTTAAATCTCATGAAAGATGGAGAAATAATTGGCAGCGACCGTGTAGTTTTTCGAGTTGCTCCTTGGATGATGACTCCCAATACTTTATCTCCAATAAATGTCTTCGTTTCTCGTTTATCTAACGGAAGTAACGAAGAATTTATCGAAGAACTGAGAAAAGTTGTGGGTAAAGCCAACGCGCAGCTAGACCCTGTTCCTTTTGAGTTTCATCAAGACGACCCTTGGATGCGAGATGAAATTGAAATTGGTTATACTCAGGGACCAGGACGCTTTATGCACGTAATTCTTGATTCGCCTCGCGACCGTGGGTTAGACCACTTAGCCAAACGTCATTTAATGGGAACTGACTTTGGTTATATAATTCGTAAAAGCTGCGAAGAGGTTACAAAGTTAGACTCTTTTGGTAATTTAGAAGTTTCTCCACCAGTAACCGTGAAAGGTGTTAATTATTCCTTTGGTCGGATAATATTTGGGGGAACGCGCGCAGAAATTATTGAAAAGCCACGTCGAAAATTAAAAGTGTTACGTGATTTTTTCTTTGCCCAAGAAATTCAAGCTCCTTTTGAAATTTTTTCTGACTGGCTTAGTGTAGGGCATATAGACG
Organism: Calothrix sp. PCC 7103; assembly: GCF_000331305.1. GTDB lineage: Bacteria > Cyanobacteriota > Cyanobacteriia > Cyanobacteriales > Nostocaceae > Dulcicalothrix. The sequence goes on from NZ_KB217478.1 coordinate 7,724,033, forward strand.
AATTTATGAACTTTATTGGCGCCGCTAGCCCTAAAGGATTTAAGTTAATTTTAGCCAGTCCAGACAAATGTTACGAGCTTCTCAAACGTTTACGAGAAGAAGGGCATTCTCAAGCTTTATTGCGGCAAGGTAAACAACTTGATGACAACCCTGCTGATATTAGCGTGGCAGATGTTCTCGAAAATGAAGAATTAGCCCTTAATAACCAACGCTTTCAAGAATATATTAACTGGAATCGAGAGGTTTTGAAACAGGAATTGGATTTAAGTGAACAAGATATTATCGAATTACCCACTTTGTTTCGAGATGATGGCGAAGGCCGAGCTAAAAGTTTTTTCCCAAACATGGTAAATATGGTTGTTCTCAATCAGCATTTGGCTATTCCCAAACCATTTGGACCCAAAGTTAATTCTCAATGTCAATTTGAAGCTTATGTTAAAAGTCTTTTAGAACCTTTGGGTAAGGAATGTCACTTTATTGATGATTGGGACACTTATTTTCGAGAAGGAGGGGAAATTCATTGTGGTACTAATACGAGTAGACAACCTTTTTCTAAAAAATGGTGGGAGATTGAACCGAAATTTTTGAAGTAATTAGTAATTAATTGTATTCGCATGGAGAAAAAAATTATGAAGTTACAGCGAATTTTAATATTACTTGTAACAACCGTTAGTGTTGCTAGTGGTCTGTGTCATTAATTTTGGTTTGTAGAGACGCGATTAATCGCGTCTCTACAAGGTTTTGATATTAGCGAAACTCCCCAAAACTTTTGATACAAACCACTAGTAGTCTGTGTCAAAAGTTTTGGTGTGTTCACTTCTCTTATTTCTTCCTTTGCGCCCTTCGCGTACTTGGCGGTTCGTTTTTTGTACTCCCCAAAACTAATGACACGAACTACTAGTTACCACAAAGCTCGTACACCATTATTACCATCATTATTATCATTGTCTTGGACACCTGGTGTGGTTGTACCTGGTGTAGTTGTACCCTGTGCGGGTTGATTAACACCAGGGTTCGTAGGTGTAGTTGTATCTTGCACGGGCTGATTTATACCAGGGTTAATATTGTCAGTCTCTGTTGTGGGGGTTGTGTAAGGATTATTCTGCTGCTGACCGACACCAGGTGAGGTTTGAGCAACATTATTCTGGTTATAAGGATGCTCACTGAAGATGGAAGGGTTGGGATTAGCTTGAGCTTTGCTTGGAACACTAAATAAAGCACTTACACCAGCAATACCAATTAAACTTGCAACAATTTTTAAAGTATTACTCAGATTTTTTGTATTCATTGCGAAAATCTCCGATTATGTGCAAATAGCTCTGTCATAAAATCAAATTCGCTCAAAATAATTGATAAATTGCAGAAATTTGCAGGTTGCAGAAAGTAGAAAAACAAGCCAAAGTGCTGTAAACTAGGCAGCTTACTATGCAAATGTATTCTATTAACTTGAATTTTTTTACAAGTACAAAAAAACCATCAAGTTCAACAGTTTGTTTTTTCTACAATCATTAATTTTTTGAGAAATTATTTATTGACAGCAACTACAATCTACTGAATTACATCAAGCTTAAAAACAATGCTTTTGATAATGCTCTATCTATAGTATGATTAACATATTTATTTAAATAGTTATTTTTGTAGAGGAAATGCCTTAGATGGCTTCTTATTAATGATTTCATCTAACGTGTTACAACTGATTTCATTTTGAAATAATAAGAAGATATACCAACCTTTGTAATTATGTTGAGTAATCCAAGCAAAATAATTAGTTTTGTATTGCTATTTGGAGTGGCTTCAAATCTAGTTATTTATCAACCCTCCGAAGCATCAGAGCGAAGATTCGCTCCTTCAAAAACTTCTCAATCTCAGCCTTCCCATATTTCTAGGTTAGAGGTTAATTTGAGCCATCGTCGAGTAAGAGTTTATCGAGGAGGAACTGTGATTAAAAGTTATTCTATTGCAGTTGGGCGCCGTAACTGGGAAACTCCCACAGGTAATTTTCAAGTACTCCAGCTATTGCAAAAGCCAAAGTGGATTAATCCTATGACAGGAAAGTCAATCCCAGGAGGGGCACCCAGTAATCCTTTAGGGAAACACTGGATTGGTTTTTGGACAGACGGACGAAATTGGATTGGGTTTCATGGTACTCCTAACCCTGAAACAGTCGGAACAGCAGCTTCTCACGGTTGTTTGCGTATGTATAACAAGGACATTGAGGAATTATATAAAGTGGTGAGTTTGGGAACACCTGTAACTGTGGTTAAATAACTGAATTCTTTCTTCAGCCAGATGCTAGTAACAATAAGTTAGTTATATCAGACATAATCACTTTTTAATCACATTTAAGCCATATAACTCTTAGTAGAAATGATTTGCTTTTGCAAAAAGAATGTTTGTGATTTTTAATCAGTAGAAAAAAACTACTAGTGAGGAAACTATGCGATTTCGCACGATTCTCATCCTCATCTCCGTGCTAGTCTTTATTGGCTTTTTAGGTTTTCAGCTAGAACTGACTTTACCAGGAAGACCACCAAACATTAACACCACTTACAATACCTTCGCCAAATTTAAGAACTGGTAGAGCAAGCACTAGCAGGGTGTATGCGCCCTAAATTGGTGACTCTATGGAAAATATTTGCTTTTTATACTGGGTCTGGTTTTACCGGAAGGAGTTTTATAGTTTCCTCAACATATTTGTAACCTCGGAACAGTGCTTTCAAATCCGTAATACTAAAATCTGGATTAAACTTACGAAAATCAATAAGCAAAATTTGTGAAACATTAACCATGAAAAATGCAAGATTAGCCGCGTTTGTAACTGCTGTTTTTCCAACATTCATAAAATCTTCTAGCCCCCAAAATTGTTTAGCGTCTCGGTAATTGAACTCAATTTGAAATCTCAAACTATAATAATCAATTAACTTCTCATGACTGAGGTTTAGGTCTGTTGAAAATAACACCGCATGAGTTCGTGTTAAAGTTTTCATATTTGTTCGTACTAGGATGACAACATTTAATGCTTGACAATACTCCTTGTGTAGAAGTTGTGCTTGGTAAATATCTGTACGAATGTCATCTTTAATATTAGTTTCTTTGAAAAAGCGCTCTGGTATAAATGAATAGTTAATTTTCTCCCCGTACTTACGTCGAGACTTACGGGTCGGGTCTGGATTCTCGTAAGGTACATATAAAGCAGAGTCATGACGCATTTTACAAATTAGATGTAAACCTACCTGCCGAGCCATAACTACGGCTTTATTATTTCCGAAATAACCGTCTAGTACTAAATATGTCAATGGTAAAAAGTTACTGATTTTTTTCAGTAAATCCTGAACCAGACGACGAATACGTAGAAAGTCTGGTGTTAAAATTACTTCTTTCTTATCCTTTGTCTTACTTCCCTTTGGGCGCCCACCTTTCTTTTTTATAGTTCCTTCTTGAGACTCATTTTTAGATGCTTTGGGCTTTTCTATTATTTTTTTGCTTTATCTTCTTTTGGTTTTATAATTTGCTCTACGCTGATAGGAAATGCTTTTCTTTGCTCGATACTTACAAGGGATAATGTAAAAAAAGATAATCCGAGTATGGGTTTCTCATACAAGGATGAGAAAAATCTATCAATCCCATAACTTTTTTCTCCTGCTTTACGCTCCTACTACTTCATCCCCTGCTAATATATATGTCTCTTTGCTACGAAATATATGTTCTTTAAAAAATACCCAAAAAAGCACTGCCCAAGGTAGTGATGAAGCAAAGAAACGTTGTATTGTTCGATAACTCCCTCCCTTTCCACACCACCGTGATATGCCCAGCATGGTTATTCTTCCGCTCATAGCCAGCATTGCTGATATGATTCTGTTCCACCGTCGTAAAGTTGTTCTAGTCGTGTGTCGTTGTAAGCATTCCAATAGTGCTAATATATCTGGCATGGGCTTTCTGTGGTGATTGAGTTGTAGTTTGGTACACATAACTCTACTACAGAAGGTCCTCTTTATTTTGGCGAAGGTATTGCACTTACACACCTTTTACACAATCTCCACCACGAGGAGTTGGCTCTTATGATGTGTTAGGGTATTCAGTCTCTAAACAAGAAGCTAGCAAACTATTACAAATCCAAGCAGGACAGAAAGCACTTTCCCCTGATAACGGCGCCGTTAAAGTTACGGAAGAATTGATAGATTTAGGGCGTGATGCTTTTTACCAAGAAACATTCGGTAATGAAATTCTATTTACAGATGTTGTAGGTATTCTGGATGGTCCTATCAATTTACGCAGTATCGTCAAAGCTGTTCTAAGCTTGAAAGGCAGGGAACTACTAACTTGCAAGTTCCTATAGACGACGATATTATATCATGTCCGGGTACATAACTATAATAAAACCATCGTAGAGACGCGATTAATCGCGTCTCTACATTGTCGGGAATTATGGGCAAGCAACCGGACATGATATTACTGTAGGAAATCGTACTTTCAAAGCGGGTACAAGACCCCACGCCAGGAAACCCTGGTATCAATAGTGTGATTAAAATGGCGCCAATATTGGCACTTCGACAACTGCTCTTTTAGCAGCACTTTCATTTGCATGTAATGGTAATGCAGAAGGAACCGCTTCGTTAATGGTCGCATTAGTGCATATGTTTTTTGACATTTTTGACATTATTATACTATTTTGGAGATGTCTAATAATTTATCCAAATCTACAACTATATCTGCATCAAGAGTTCTTAAGTCACCTGGAGGAGAATCCCCCATCAGACAATTATATTCAAAGCCAAAACCACAACATAGTTCATAATAAGAAGCAAGAGGTACAGTTTTCCCAAATAGTTCAACCAGTTTTAATTTCTTAGAGAAGATAATATTAGTTAATCCTGCTCCGTGGGGAGATACTATCATCTTGGCATTCGCAAATAAATGAACTTGTTCGGCAAAACTCATATCCTCCAAAATGTAATCTACAAATCCTAATTTTCCTAACTCGTGAATTACTTCCTGCTCATTTACTACTTTTCTAACTAAAGTATTTCGTCTTGATATATAAATATGGGTAGGAGTAGTTTTCTTTTTAACATCTTCCGGCAAGTTATTAACTATCGTTTCTCCTAACCAACGACAAGCATCGGTAGAAACGTAACGGTAAAATCCATTTTCTTCTTGTACAGAGCGACGAAAGGAAGAAACAAGTAAATTGTTTGCTAACATCCGTTGTCCGTTCCATTCTTCACAATCTTCTTCGCGATAGCCGAGTAATCTTAAACTGTCTATTTGGTATTGCCGTAAATTTTTGCGAATAAGTAGTTTAATTTTTACACCAAATTTTCTTTCATATTCCATCACCCCTTCTAACCTAGTCAGACAGTCTATTAACCAATGGTGATAATTATTGTCCCAAAGACATACTAGGGAAAAGACAGTTTCTCGACGGGTACAAGGATAGAGCTTTTTGAATAAAATAGTTCTTAGAGATACACTTGTTGCTAGATGATCATTTGTAAATTGGGGCAAGGTTGTTTCTAAGATAACTCTACCTTGACAATCAAAACCAGTGGCATCTTTTCCTGCTATTTCACCTTTTTGGATATTGACTACAAACGGTTTCGCAAAAACTAGACCTTCTACTTCTCTGAATCTTTCGTGATTCATTCCGTCATTTTTCTTCAGAGATAAAATTTCATCTCCTTCTTGAAAATAAAATGGATAACGATTCTGCAATTCTTTTCGGTTTACCACCTGCATTCCCGATATTTTCAGTAAATTTATGATTGGTTGGCGTAATTTATATTTAATTCCGCTACGGTATAGGACTCTAAAAATAACTCGAAATAGTCCAATTTTCTTGAGAATGTTTTTTAATGACATATTTTTCCCTCACACCAGTTATATATACAAAACTTATTTTGATTCTAATGTTTAATTTAATTAGCTGAAAAATTAAAAATATATTCAATTAATTATATCGTTTTAAAACTTGCCATTTTGATTTATTAGTATAATCAAATTTTAAATAATCAACCAAATTTATACTTGATGAATTTTACATCTAAAAACTTGGTATAAGTTTTTGAAGAGTCGTGATTACATTTCGATATTCTTTTTCTAGCTGATTAACTAGCCGATCAAGTTGTTCCAATGATTGCTCTGGGGCAGCATCTTCTAAAGTTTCGCAGATTTGTCCCAGATTCATAGCACCAATACTAACACTGGGCGATCGCAAAGCATGAGCTGCTTTTCCCAACTTGGAACGGTCAGCAACAGAGATCGCATCTTTAATTGTTTGGATTTTCCCGGGAGTTTCTTCAAAATAAATCTGGATTAGTTCGGCAATTATATCCTCACCCGCGCTACCAGCCATAGTTTGCAGTTCTTGGAGGATATGCTGGTCAATTGCCTCTGCTGTCTGGGCTAAATTAGACTCTGGGGAGTTAGAAGGTAATGCAGGTTCAAGTACATCTATCGCTTCCAAAGACTCGGAGATTTGATGATTTTGTGTATTAAATTTTTTCAAAACCGCTTCAATTGCTTCTGGACGAATCGGTTTGCTGATATAGTCATCCATCCCAACTTTTAAGCATTCCTGGCGGTCTCTCGCACTCACATGGGCTGTCATGGCAATTATCCAAGGTTGAATATTACCAGAAAATTCCTCTCGAATTTTGAGAGTTGTCTCCCAGCCATCCATTTCCGGCATTTGGATATCCATAAACACAACATCATAAACTTGCCGTTTTAGGGCTTCTAGGACTTCACACCCATTATTTGCCACATCTGCCCGATAACCCAACCGAGCCAGTATTTTCAAGGCAATTTTTTGGTTGACTAACACATCTTCCACCAGGAGAATTTTTAGCGGTAACCTGTTACCTAGTTGGTCGTCAATGGTGGGGATATTGGGTTTAGGCAACCTTGAATAGGAAGGGATGCTAATGGTAGAATCTAACCTGCGGGTAGACCAACTACCACGCACTATTTGCAAGAGGGTATTGTGTAATTGATATTGGCGTACAGGCTTATGCAAAAAGGCGGCAAACTCACCAGCTACCTGTTTAACTTCTAAAGTTTGTTTACCTTTGAAACTCAACATTACCAAAGGTAAATCCTGTTGCATCGGTATAGCCCGGATTTTAGCCGTCAAATTGGGGATATTTAGCTGGGGATTATCAATATCTAGTATGGCCAGGTCAAAGGTGTTTTGCTGCATTAAATCCAAGACAGTGGTACTAGATTTGACCGCTTGGATATGTAGTCCCAAGCTTTGGAGTTGCCAATTTAAGGATTTTTGTAAGTTAAGATTATCTTCTACTAGTAGTATTTTTTTACCTATTAATTCAGGATAAATAGAGCAGGAGTCACCTATAGCAGAGGGATCGACTTGCAATGTGAGCATGAAATAGAAAGTAGAACCTTGACCCTGTTCGCTTTTTACCCACATTCTACCCCCCATAATTTCGCTCAGACGCTTGCTGATAGCTAATCCTAAGCCAGTACCGCCATAACGCCTAGTCATGGAAGCATCAACCTGACTAAAGGGCTTAAACAATCTATCCAGGCGATCGCTTGGGATTCCAATACCTGTATCGCTGACTGCAAATAAAAATTCGTAGTATACATAATCTGTACCTGTGACTTCTTGCTTAAGTAGTTGCTGCTGAACACCGATGCTGACAACCACTTCCCCAACCTTCGTGAATTTAACTGCATTGCTCACTAAATTCCAAAGAATCTGCCGCAAACGGGTAATATCGCCAATAATTAAAGTTGGTGTGTGCGGTTGGAATTCGTACATAAGTTCAATCCCTTTCAAGGCAGCTTGGGGAGCTAGCAAATCCAGGGCTTCTTCCACACAAACTTGTAAGTCAAAGGGTTGTTCTTCTAGCTCTAAATTGCCAGACTCAATTTTAGAAAAGTCGAGAATGTCATTAATTATAGTTAATAAGGCATCCCCACTATTACGAATTGTTTCTACATAATCGAGTTGCTCAGGTTTCAGAAAAGTATCGAGCAGCAATCCAGTCATGCCAATAATCGCATTCATGGGAGTGCGAATTTCATGACTCATGGTGGCGAGGAAATTACTCTTAGCCATGTTAGCAGCCTCGGCTGCTTGTTTCGCAAGCCTTAACTCTTCATTTTGCTGTGCTAGTAAATCAGCTTGGCGAGTTTCCATTTCTAACAATTGGGCTTGGGTGAGAGCAATACCCATTTGATCCGCGAGGTGTTTGAGAAGATCCAACTCTAAGTCCGTCCATTCTCTGGGGCGAGCGCACTGATGGGCAATTAATAATCCCCACAAATTTTCCCGCACCAAAATCGGTACTACCAAATTAGCTTTTACCTGTAAATCTTGTAAAAATCCTGTATAGCAATCTGATAATTCTGCCTCCTCTACATTATCAATGGCACGAATTAATCCCTGTTGATAACAATTTATGTACTGATAAAAACACGGGTCGTCAAAATTTCCATTTAAGGTAGTTGAGCATCCTGGGACACAAGCCTCCTGCACAACTTTGCCAGAGCAATCAGCATAAATTTGGAAGATAAGAACGCGATCGGCTTGCAAAATCCGTTGAACTTCTGTCACCGTCGTCTGAAGAATTTTTTCTAGTTGCAAAGACTGACGAATTTTCTCAGTAATCTGCTTGAGCAGGAGAGCGCGTTGGTACTGCTGCTGTAGTACTTCTTCCGCTTTTTTACGTTCGGTAATATCCAGATGGGTTCCCACCATTCTCAAGAACTTACCTTGAAAATCGCGATTGACTAGCTTACCCCGATCCAAAACCCACTTCCATTCTCCTGACTTTGTAAGAAAGCGTACTTCTGCCTCATAACAAGCTGTCTTACCCTTGAGGTGATCTATCAACCGTTGTTGCATCAGGCGACGGTCTTGCGGATGGATCAACCTATTTCTAACTGTAATATTGGCTTCTAATTCTTCCGGCTCGTAACCTAGTATCGTACACCAGCGCGGGCTACGATAAACCTGTCCAGTTGCTAAATTCCAGTCCCACAGCCCTTCATCCACCGCATCCAGGGCTAATTTTAATTGTTCTTCACTCGATTTCAGGGCATTTTCCGATTGTTTCCGCAGGGTAATATCCCGATATTTCCAGAGATGACCATAAAATTTGTTATCAACAACAATAGGTACATAGTCCTGTTCAAGGATTCGCCCATCTTGGAGTTGGTATTCTTGGTTGAGAACTATTTGACCTTGATTAAGGAAGTCATCCAATTGCTGGGCAAATTTTTCAGACTCAACAAAAAGTTGTTTAGTTATTTCTACAGCCTGCCGGCAATCCATACCCTGTAAGGCATTTGGATTCAGGGAAATACGAAATAAATCACAAAACTCCTGATTTGCCAAAATTACCTGTCGTTCTTCATTTTCTAACAAAATACCAACTTGTAAACTTTCAATCAGCTTTCTCAGCCGAGAAGTTGCAGCTCTTAATTCAGAACGTTGTTCTGTGAGTTTTGCGGCTAGTTTTTTGGTATCTGCAAGGGCTGAATTTTTTGCTTGTAAGAAAAACAAATAATCTGAAACTGAGTCATACAGAGGAAAATCATCAACACTCAGTTCCAACTTTTTGAGGTCAGCAATATCTGTAATCCAGGGAGAACCAAGAAAGACTAAATGGTTGCAGTCTTTCAAATGTACCATCTGCCCCTTGAGTTGCATTTCCTTGTGACGAGATTGGAGCAGGAATAGCGAGCGCGTTTGTTTACAAATAGCTTCAAAACTAACTAGACAGTTAGGACGATTGATCCGGAAATGTTCTTCCAAGGAACTACCGAGAATTTTAATTGGTGCCAAAATGCGCTGAAGTACCTCCCCCATCTGGACAATCTTAATGTCTCTATCTATGACCAAATGGAAAGGAAACAATGCCGCAAATTGTTCAGGTTCAAGGCTAAACTGCCTTAAATTTCTTAACTTGCTAGCCTGGTTATTAGTCATAGGACTGAGAATCGTCGTATTTAATAGAGAAGCTATCGTGAGCGTTGCCATGCTCGCGAAAACTGGTTTGGGTAACATCCACCTTGGTTTGAAAGCGTTTTCCTAACCCGTGCAGCAAACCAATTACCATCGGAGCTAATCCTTGTCGAGTTGATCGGTAATTGAGTTCTATTGATTTTTCACTAGTATGTTCGCAGTCAAACGATGGAGGACAAAGTTGGGTAAAACTCAAACCTACGCGAGCATGGAGGTTATCAAGATTCTCTATAAACTGAGGTAAGTTGGTGCCTGCACTGTCTAAAAGCTCCCCATAACCTTCTTCGGCAGTGTAGGTAACCCAGTATTCACCAAAAGCTTTGAGAACATCGTGGGCTTGCATATCCAACACCCCACAAGCTGCTTCTACCAAACGATAGGTAATATCGTCAGAATAAGCATCCATACTAATAAAAAAGTCAATATCTTCAAGTTCAGCTTTTTGCTTAATGATTTCCCAGGTATTTTCTCCGTGGTATTTGCAAATCATGTCTTGAATTGCTTTGTTCACTAGTCCATACATTATCTGACCTCCTCATGTAAAACGAATCTTTTTTATTTTGGCACTGTAAATTTTAAGTAGCAAGTTTTTTTTGACAATCTAAATAATTCAATTATTTCGTTAATTTTTATGTAATCTAACTAGTTTATTTTGTATATTTTGTTTGCAAATGTAGAGAATTAGGGGTTTCTTGACAACCTATGCCCATTATTAATAAACCATGCCAGTACAAGTATGCTAGTATTTCCAAATTCTCGCCATTTGAATATAAAAAAAGAATCATAACAATACTCAACCCAACTTTAGCAGTAGGTAATTCCCTATTCATTGACTTGATTGTTAAATAGATAAAACTTGCAGCCATTGGCAAAGCCAGGGCTATAAAACCGATAATTCCTTTGACAAACAATAAACCTGCCCAAGTATGGTGCGAGCCGATAGGCATATGTTCTACGATGTGGGGGCCATCTTCAACTACACCATGTCCCCAAATAGGGGCTTCTGTGTGCCAGCGATACACAGCAATTCGTTTTAATGCCATGCGTACCCTTGTAGAACCTGCCCGCGCAGCTTTAAACCCTTCCCAAAAATTATTGGCAGCCATAATTATCGATGGTGAGAAAATACCACCTAGGTAACTGGCAAACCCCATGCTAATTAGTACTCGCGGTCGGCTTATACCAGACAAAATAGAGGTTAGTAGGGGAATGATGACAATACAAACCTGAGCCATACGAGATTTACAAACAAAGCACATCACCACCGAACCAGCTAACCCTAACCAGCGCCATTTTTTATTTTTTTCTTGTAATGCCAACATAAAATTGACATTGCCAACAAAGCCCAATGCTGGCCCCCAAGGGGTGAATAACCGCCAACGTAGGTCACCTGTGCTACCATCTATTTCATACAGAGGTACGTCAAAAAATTCATTACCTGGACCTCCAACTGCTCTTAATGGTGAAACATAAAGAACTTGGGGTAGGTGCAAAGAAGGAGTTAAAAGTAAAAAAGGAGTAATTAACAGGGTATGGAAACCAACGATGCAAACAGCCCGATAAATTAATTGGGGACGGATATTTAAGCATCCAGCTAAGGGATAAAGAGCAAGAGCTGCCCAACCTTTAGCCCAGCCAATAGATGATTTAATAATTAAATCAGTGGGTAGGTTATAGTCAGCCAGCCCTTTCAACGCGAACTAGTGAACTAGTGTAGCAAGGCAGATGGCAGAGGGCAGATGGCAGAAGTGAAAAGCCTTATGAAACATACGCTTTTTACTCTTTCAACTGTACTACTATTTTAGTCAAGCTGCACTAGTAACATAAGTACTAAAAGCTTAAGTAATTGGTTGCTTAAAAATAAGGTATTTTTTATAAAATATTAAATATACGAACTTTCAAAGTGGCAAGTATGTTTTCTTATTTATACATCTTATCAAATACGGTTTTATTCATAACTTTGTCTTAGATAAAACATCATATTTGATAAATTGTTGACATGAAAAATATGCACGAAAATATTTTACGTGCGGTAAGCAGTTAAAAAATATTCTTTCTTTTATAACTAACTTTGTGATTTCTTTTTTTGGTGGGTCTCTAAAAGTCGTGCGGTAGAAACATGGCGATGGTTACTATTAACTATTAAAGGTTCTCGCTTTTTTTCTTACCTCTCGTTGCTTTTAAAAAACGTTTCAAATGTACACCATCTGCAAGTCGTTGTAGAAGTTCTGCTATTTGGTCAAGAGAATATGTACCAAACACTTCCCACTTTGGTGGTGGTATCGCAATCATCATCCCTCTATATATTCCTTGAATCTCATCTACCAAATAAAAATCAGATAAGCCAACTTCAATTTTATTAACTCCATGTACACTTCCCAAGGCACCTCGTAAAGTCGCAAGTATATTGTATGCAACTAATGCCATTGAAAAAGAAAATAATGCAGCTTTGGGGTAGGCTAAAGTCTGAATTTCGCCGTTAAAATTTTCAGTGACAGTTTGAAAAAGTGTTTCTATTTTCCAACGATTGCGGTATATTTCAGCAACTTCGACTGCGTTTGCATCGCTACTTGGTAAGTTAGTAAAAATCGCTATTTCCCATTCTTTATCTCGCGTCGGTACATTTAGCTTTACCAAAACCCGCCTGAGTTGTAGGATTTCCCCTTCATATGATATTTCTATTTTCTGCTCAAACACTTTTCCTGTTTCAGTTTCTCCTATATACTTTAATTCACTTAATTCTTTAAATCCTAATGAACCATGTTGGCGAATTACAAAAAACGCTCCTTTCAATATTATTGTATATAAGAACTTTGCTGTACAAAAGTTACGGTCTCCACACCAAATATCTTTCGGTTTAACTAAAGCCAGTATTTGGTCAAATGACGCGCGCTCTTGAGCGTGACCGTCCTCAACTAATAAAACATCTGTTACTAACTTTGATGCTTGGTCTAATATTGCTATTGCTTTACCTGGTAGAGAAGAAGCTGCATAAGCGCGGATTGCATCTAGTCTATGGTCTGTTGCCGCAAGGCAGGTACCATCTACAAATTTCAGTTTATAACCTGTCAATAAATCTGCTTGTTCTCCACCCATTGCTTGAATTAAATACATTAAATCACTTGCTGTTTCTCGTAATAATGCTTGACTTACATTTAATTCAATTCCAGAGAGCTTGTTATATAATGCGGTTGTACTTACTATTTTTTCTATTGCTTTCGCTCTATAAGCAGCATGGACTGACTTATGAATCCCACATACGACCAAACTCATTAAATCGACCTGACTTGAAAACAATAAATCTTGCTGATATTGAACAGTCGCATGTGCCTCAAATATTTTATCCAAGCGTTCTGGCATGAAAATACACTCCATTAACACTCGTGCCATCACACTTATGGGACTTTCTTCTACAAATTGCTCAAAGACAGTAGATAACATTTTGATGCACCACAATTATTAATACTGTCAAGAATACCTTGAAGTCGTTCTTAATAATCAATACCAGGAGCGGCTTACAGGCGCCGTCCTAGTAGTGCATTAGTTCGCGTTGAAAGGGCTGGCTTATAGCCCCACTAATCGGAATCTTCCTAATTTATTTAGGAATCTATTTTTGGCTTTTCAAGTAATCAAAAAAAACCGACCGGAACTAATCTTATCTACAGGTGCAGGAGTTGCTGTTCCTTTTTTAATTGTCGGTAAATTTTTTGGCGGTAAAACAGCATTTGTAGAATCGGTAACAAGGATTAATACTTTGAGTTTATCAGCTAAATTAGCGTTACCTTTTCTGAATGTTTTATACGTACAGTGGCCACAATTACAAGCCCGTTATCCTCAAGCAGAACTCATAATTCCCCAGGAGATTTTATGATTTTAGTCACAGTTGGTACAGAGCAATTCCCATTTAATCGTCTCATGTTTTGGATTGAAGTATTAATCCAGAATGAAATAATTCAAGAAGAAGTTGTGGTTCAGTATGGTAACTCCACAATTTTACCTGCTGGTGCTAAGGTATATCGTTTCCTCAAAGAAGAAAAGTTTCAAGATTTAATTCATCAAGCACGAATTGTCATTGCCCATTGCGGAGAAGGAACTTTATTATTACTAGATTCTCTAGATAAACCATATATTTTACCCAAGTTGCGGGTTATCCTCCTCCGCGTGCTTCGCACGCGGAGTCAGTACAGGCGCCCATGAGAAATTGTGTAGTTTGTTCTTACACAAACCACTATTAGAGCTTGCTTTAAAGTATAAATAAGGCACAAGCTCAAAGTATTATATATGACTTAATCAATGAATGCTTGCTTTAAAGTAAATGCAAAAATAAATGCTTCAAGCTTCAGTAAAAACCCTTGATAAGTAACCGCGTGTATAGATTTAGGGAAAGCGTAAGTAATAGCGCTGAACACTGTTTCAATATAATGTCTAGTAGACTGTTTAATGTAATGATTCCAAGGTTCATCTTTGCGCTTAGAATTTGCTTTACGCATAACTTTCAACTCAATTTCACTAGAACCAAAAAGGTCATCTTCGCTGCTGTAATCAGTGTATCCAGCATCAGTATATACTTCACTACCTTCAGGTAGATTAAATGGTAAAGCGTTTAATGCTCGTACATCAGAAGCGCTACCAGGCATAAATACAAACTCAACCGGAATTCCACTTTTTGTAGTCAGTAACTGAACTCTAACCCCGTAAAAATAACGTTTTTTAGAAGCAATGTAACCTCTGTATTCTTCTGATTCAATTAGCTTAACGTTAAAAATCCTAATATTATCGCACATCGGCACAGGGAATGAGTCTAAAAGATATTCAGTACAATCACTACTTTGTTTCAGTATCATTCCTATTTGATGGAATAAGTCGTTAATCAGCATTGAAATTTCATGTAATCGTCGGTTAAAGCGTGATTTTTCTAACATATCTGGTATGAGCTTATGGTCTTTCATGTAGCTACAAGCCTTGCTATGATTACCGCAAAAATATATTGCTGCAACAACTGCCGTTGTAATAATTTCCGCATCACTCATATTTCTACGGATATCATCTTTATGCCCAATCGCTTTCAGTAAGTCGTCAGTGATAGCATAGATAGTAATTATTTCGTTTAGCATGTACCCCTCCAAATTTTCATCCTGGAGGGGATTTTATTACAATTAGATACCTCGCGATACGAGGGCGCCTTGGTGACCTCGTGAGTAACTAGCAACTTGGGTTATTTTGGTTTCTCGTAGTCAAAAGTACCAAGAACACGTTGACGAACATCAAGTAGAACTGGCTTTAGCACTATCACAGATGAATGTTCCCATCGCTTGGTCTCCTGGTGATTTAGTTCGCTTTATTAATGACCCAAAATATGTATCAATCTCAGATTTTTCTAATGCCTCGGCAAATGCGATTTCTCAGAGTTTACAACATCGTTTTTATAGTTTTGATGAAACACCTGAAGAATTATTAGTAGGTATACCCAAATCATATGAATTCTAAGAACAAAACTAAAGTTTCCTTAGTTACCACTCAGATAAATAATACTTTGTTGGTGAAGTTACCACCCAGATTAACGGTGATTGAGGCTGTTTCTTTTCGAGAATTTTTTCAAGGATGGATACAAGACCCTAGTTTGACAAAAATTATCTTAGATTTTGGACAAACTACAATTATCGATAGTAGCGGTCTTGGCTCATTAATTAGTAATCATAAATCAGCACAGGCGAAAAATATTCAATTAGTCTTTTGGAGTATTCATCCGCAAGTGAAATTAGCTTTTTCCCTGGTAGGTTTGGAGCAAATATTTGACATCGAACCCAACACTGAGGCGATTCTCCCCACCACAACTTCTAAAATTGAACGACGTCCACCCTTGACCCATCCTTCCGTGCGATCACCAATAAAACGGTTCATTGATATTGTAGGTGCAATCATTGGTTTGGGTATTACTGCCGTAATATTTGTACCGCTCGCGATCGCGATCAAACTTGATAGTCCCGGTCCTGTGCTGTTTAGTCAAATTCGCTGTGGCTGGATGGGACGAAGGTTTCGCATTTGGAAGTTTCGCTCAATGGTAACAAATGCAGAAAGTCTTAAAGCTACTATTCATAACCAAGTTTCTGGAGCATTTTTCAAAAATGAACACGATCCACGAATTACCCGCGTTGGGCGGTTTCTCCGTAAAACTAGCTTAGACGAATTACCACAATTTTGGAATGTTCTTATCGGAGATATGAGTTTAGTTGGGACTCGTCCACCAACACCCGACGAGTTAGAACAGTATGAAGTTGCAAATTGGCAAAGACTGGATGTTAGACCCGGGCTCAGTGGTGAGTGGCAAGTCAACGGTCGCTCAAAAATCCGCAACTTTGAAGATGTGATTGAGCTTGATTTACGCTACCAAAGTAATTGGAGTTTGACCTATGATTTACAGCTAATTTTAAAAACAATTATTTTTGTTTTCAATAAAAATTCAGGGGCAGTCTAATGTCACTGCAAACACATCCATTGATTCGTCATTCAACCCTACAAGTTATCAGTGATTTAGATGCAATGGTAACAGTTGTAGAATGGTTTGACCAATTCAATTGCGCCGAATTGCCTTTTCAAATCTGGATAGAAGCCCAAACTGGATTAATAGAAGGCTTTACCAATGTAGTTCGTCATGCCCACAGCCATCTCAGTCCCCAAACCCCTGTCGATTTAGCAGCAACAATTTCCTCAGAATATTTTCAAATTCTTATTTGGGATTGGGGCGAACCTTTCGATTTAGAAGTAGCATTAGAACAACTCGATCAAGAAACCAGTGAGTACAAATTGAACCCTTTAGATCGTGAAGGTCATTGGGGCTGTATATTTCTACTGAAGCTGAGACGAGACTACAGTTGGAATGTTACTTATACTCGTGAATCAGGAAATAAAAACTGCTTGTTGCTAAAGAAAAAGATAGCTTTTTAATTAGTAGTGATAGCAAGTAGGAAATTTATTCTCTCGTTTTGAACATGATTTTGAGCAAACCTATGAATACACAAATAAAAGTTATTCAACCCGGTGGTATTTTTGATTCGAGAAATGGTAAACCAATTCAAGAAGAAATTAAAAAATTGATTGAATCAGGTATTAAGACATTTTTGATGGATTTTCAATCCGTCCATTTTATGGATAGTTCTGGATTTGGCATCCTGCTTTTAATAGTAAAAACAATCCATGAAAAAAAAGCAAGGCTCGCACTTTGCTCAATTAATGAGCAAATTAGAATGATTCTGGAGATGAGTGGTACAAGCAAAATTTTTGAAGTATTTCCCGACCAAGTGTCATTCATAGAAATAGTCACGCAAAAACATGAACAGGACATGAGCAACAAAGAAGGGGGATTCAAGATAAGAGTATAATCATCGATACGACTTGAATAAGCAGAAGAGGCAGGGTAAGTAGGTACGCAAAAATATTTATGCATTTCATGATAAACTATGACTAGAAAACTAAAACGTCAAGAAAGGGGTGCGAACATGCGTTTTATCAAAGGATTAAGTCAAGAAACCATCAAAATTTTAGAAAGAATTTATAAATACAGTAAATATCATCAAGTACGGCAGAGAGCGCAGTGTATAAAATTAAGTCATGATGGATATAAAATAACCGACTTAACTAAAATTTTTAATGTCAGTCGTCTAACGATTACTAACTGGTTTGATGATTGGGATAATTATGTACTAGCTGGGTTATACGACAAAAAGGGAAGAGGAAGAAAGTCAAA
Source organism: Calothrix sp. PCC 7103 (assembly GCF_000331305.1). Taxonomy (GTDB): domain Bacteria; phylum Cyanobacteriota; class Cyanobacteriia; order Cyanobacteriales; family Nostocaceae; genus Dulcicalothrix. The sequence goes on from NZ_KB217478.1 coordinate 7,741,771, forward strand.
ATTAGATGATGAACAAAAAGAGCAGGTTAAACACTGGTCGCTTGAAAATTCAAGAAATTTACATATTGTAAGAATGAAAATTAGAGATGAATGGGGAATTGATGTTAGTAATGATACAATTAAGCGAGTTTTAGAGTTTTTTGATGTTACATGGCGCCGCATTAAAAGAGGCGTGGCAGGAGAGCCAGAAGAGTCAGTATACAAGCAAAAAAAGGAAGAATTAGAAGAATTAAGAAAACAAGACGATAGAGGAGAAATTGATTTAAGATATGTTGATGAAACAGGGTTTTGCTTAACTTCTTATGTTCCATATGCATGGCAAGAAAAAGGAGAAACTATTATTGTAAAAACTCAGAGAAGTAAGCGTTTAAATGCTTTAGGCTTTTTAAATAGAAGAAACGATTTAGAGGTTTATTTATTTGAACGCAGCATTAATAGTGATGTTGTAATAGCATGTATTGATAAATTTTGTGAAACTCTTGAGAAAAAGACTGTATTAGTAGTTGATAATTCTTCAATTCATACTAGTCATGCGCTACTTGATAAACTAGAAGAATGGAAAGAAAAAGGATTAACCTTATTTTTCCTACCCACATACTCCCCCGAATTGAATATCATTGAATCTTTGTGGCGTTTTATTAAATATTATTGGCTAGAAATAGATGCTTATGAGAGTTGGGAGAGGTTGGTTGAGTCAGTAGAATACATCTTAAAGAATTTTGGAGAAGAATATATAATCGATTTTGCGTAACTACTTAAATATTCTCCCCTGCCTCAAATGTTATATTCATAATCTTGTCTAATACCAATTCTTTCTGACGGGGTGACATGAGACCTACAATGCTTACTGTATAAGCTCCATAGCTCTCATACCTCGTAAATAATTTTCGAGTTGATGACGACTTAATCTCATTAAAAGATAAGCCTTATTGACAATTCTGACCTGTATTTTTTTACCATGAATTGATCTAAGTTATGCATTGCTCTTGGTTATAGGCGCTTGTTGCCCCGTCAGATTTACTTGAAATCAGCATTAAAGCTTATTTCTAATAAAGAGCAGTCATCATTAAACATTTGATTGCACGTTGCATTTCTTATTGCTTCCAAAATCTGGTCTAAATTTGTGTGAAATTCTTGAGAATATAAAGTTAGTAAATTGATGAAATTGTTTAAATTCCACATAGTACTATCAGGCTTTTCAATTTCATAAACTCCATCACTAAAAATATACAGTTTACTTCCTACTTTAATGTCACATACAGCATTATAATATTCTGTCTTGGTGTATGTTCCAATTGGCAAGTTGGGAGTAATTAATTGTTTGATCTCTAAACTTGAATCAGTTGAGTTTGAAAGAACTAAAGCCGGAGGATGCCCAGCACTAGAATAAGTTAGCTGATAAGAAATGATGTCAAAAATTCCATACCAAATTGTAAAATATTGATAATTTTGCTTTTCCATTTGAAATATATTATTTAAGCTTTTGAGAACTTCAGATGGATTATAGAGAGTACCTGGGGGAAGAGAATGGGAACGTAAAAGATTTTGCACCGAAATTGAAGGAAGTGCTGCAGCTAATCCATGTCCGGAAACATCAAGGAGATATATTACTAAGTGATTTTCATCCAGCCAGTAGTAATCAAAGCAATCACCACCCAGTTGGTTAGAGGGTAAAAACCTGGAGTTGATTGTGACTAATCCCGACATCGGTTTAGGTAGAAGAGATTTAACATAATCAGCAGCTTCATTTAATTCTGTTTCTAATAGTTTTTGCTGAATTTGTAAATCTTGAGCTAGTGTTTTTAGTTCTTGATTTGTTTTATATAGTCTAAGTCCAGCTCTTACTCGTGCTTTTAATTCGCTAATTTCAATCGGTTTGCTTAAAAAATCATCAGCACCTGTATCTAAAGCTTCTACTCGGTCTTCTACCGCCTTACGTGAAGTTAAGAGAATAAAAAAGGTGGTTGATAGAGATGCTTCCGATTTGATGGTGCAAAATATCAAGGTGTGAAAACCTTTGAGATGGAGGCAGGTGATAAATTTGCCTTTATGCTTGTACCCAATACCACAGTTAAAGATATCAACTCCTTTAAAGGCATAAGCAGTGCCAGCCCGATGGTGCAATATGGTAAAGTGCCTCTATTTTCCATTCCCGAAGCTAATCCAAGTGTGGGACGCGGACAAATGGTAAGTATAGATGATAACGGAACCTTTGCTTTTGAGGATATTCCCACAGGCTTGTCTACTTCCGATCGCGATTACAACGATTTTGTTTTCCAAATCAAAGGTGCTACAGGAATTAGTCAGTCAATAGATGATTTATCCAACTCCGAACGTAATTGGCGTACCACAGAAGTAGGAAAACAATTACTCGAATATACCAATCGGGCTGTTTTTGATGAAGGTGTGTTTCAGGTAGATTCCACTGGTCAAGTCAAAATCGACCTACTTTATGATGGTGGCAGTCATCAAACCGATCAAGTTGGTATCTTTAGCCTCAAGGGTATGGATATGTACGAAATCGGTTCAGATGCTTTTATTCGAGAAGCTATACGCCGTGCCAACACCAGTACCAAGGAAGGTTATGTTGTAGTTAAAGATGCTGAACAAGGGGCACTTTTTAGTGATACTGATAACATTCTTAACTGGGAAAAGAACTTTAATGCTGGAGAATATCTAGGACCAAAAGTTTATGAAATGGAAGCGGGAGATACTTTTGGTTTTGTGATTATGTCCAACGGATCTCTTCGTGATGCTTTAACTGGACAGACTTATACAACTAGCAATAGACCTCTGTTTTCGATGTCATCTGCTAATATAAGTGACATCCACCAAGTGGCAGAAGTCGCGACAGCAACGAATGGTATCATGCTTGGTTTTGAGGATGTTCCTCTTTATAGTGGTTCTAACCGCGACTACAACGATTTCGTGATTTCCGTTGAAGGAGTTAAGAGTATCGGTATTACTGATATCAAAGATGTCATGGCCAGCTATCGTAATTGGGTAGATACATCACTTGGGAACGATATTTTCAACCATTTTACGATGAATCACTCGGCGTTCGCCGATTTTAATGCGGGAAAGTAGCATTAAGTGTAGCAGAGATGGGGTTGTAGCTAGTACCAGGGGGAACGCATCTTAATTTTAAGCTGGGTGAGGCGAAGCCTCGCCCGTAGGGCAAGCGCATCTTAATTTTTCAAAATCAAAATTATTACTTACGTATTGGACTTTGGAAAAAATAGTACGTTAGTGAACTAAAAAAGGACGCAGCTTTCTTATCCCAGTTATGAGATGTACAAGCAGCAGAGGTAATAGCTACTGCTATTACTAATATGAGGGCTGATGCAACTGCTTTCAATGGTAGGTTTTTTTGAATCGAGCCAATAGTTGACAAAATTCTTAACTACTCAATGAGGTTTTAGCTTCGCTAAACTTCGTTAACGTTGTTTCAGGATTTGGGCGCCCACTGAAATAGGCAAAAAATGACCAAATTCAAAATACCTACCCATGATATCATGTCCGGGAGCGTAACCATAATAAAATCATTGTAGAGACGCGATTAATCGCGTCTCTACGTGACGTGGTAATTATGGGTAATCAACCGGACATGATATGAGAGGCCCTGGATGCAGGGTCAAGCTTAACCATGCTACCAGAGTTATTAGTACGGTAAACCCAAGTTTGTGATTTTGCATTGCTAACTTTTACTTCCCATCCAGGAACTAAAACTTGAGTACAAATACTACCAGGTTCAGCTAAACCCAAACATCCATCTCTCCAAGTGCGCGATTCAGAAGCAATAATTTTTAACTTATCATTAGATTGTCCCGCGCGTTTAGAAGCATCCTTTAAAACAGCATTGCTCACAGCTTCTGGTAAACTACTAGTTTGATTTTGGGAAACATCATTGACTTGCTCCGATGAAGGAGACTGTTGTATTTCAGTTTGAGCAGTATTAGGAGCGTTAACACAAGCAGTTAATAAGCTGCAAGCAATAATTAAAGCAATTAGTTTTCTGTTAAAAATTTGAAAAAAAATCATAGACCTCCTGGTATGCGGGAAACTCAGACACTTCAGTGCTGAGAGGGAACCGACACAAGCGATTTTAATCGCATTGAATCTTAGATTAATTTGAGTATGAGTAAGCATCTTTTTTATGAACAGTTTTGCAATATTTATGTGAGATTCCTTGTACTAGACCTGTTTTAGTTGAGATATTGAAACTACCAGTAGAACGTGTTGCAATTCGACCAATATAAATACCAACTTTCTTACCTGTTTTAACGACAGCTTTAACTATGTCACCAGTTTGAAAACCATGTACAAACTTGATTCGTGGTACATACCTTGTCGGGAACCCATATTTGTCAGTTCTACACATTTGCCGTGTACCATGACCTTTTGCAGCTATTAACAATGGCTTAATTCCTTTAATATTTAATATTGGTGTCGATTTCCCAACACATGCAGCATCAATCCAATGAGTCTTATCCAAACCTTGTTGACTACGGTTGAATTTAGTTAACCCCCCGCTGCCAGTTTCAACAGGTAAGTTAGTTGCTTTTAATGCATTCAGTAATGTAAATCTGGTAGTATTTACTGCTGCTGCCGACTCCAAAGGCTTTTTAGCTTGTTTGAGTATTGATTCTAATTTTTTAGGCTCTTTTTTCAAGAAATCTTTGATATCTTGAGTTCCCTTCTTTAAATTGCATTTCTTGCAACTTAAAGTTAAGTTCAATATTGAATTAGAACCACCTTTTGAACGTGGGTTAATATGCTCTACTTGAAGTGGGACATCTTTAATTCCACAATATGCACATTGTCTATCCCACTTCTCAAGTAAATACTCCCTAGTCTCGTAACCAGCAAGAGTACCCTGTTGATATTCCTTACCTTGAATATGTGGGTTCTGCATTATTTGCATATCAAATTTAACTAACTCCTGGCTAATAGAATCAATCAATGCTAGTTTTTGTAAACGTTTTACCCATGTCAAAATATTATCAACTCGACTTTGAAGACTTGGCGGTATCCATCCTTCGTTACGCTTGCGGTTATTAAATCTTGGGGCACGATAACGAGTTTTGCGGTTCCTACGACCACGACGTAATTGCCGTCTCGAAGTTAGAGCATCTCTAATTTGAAAACCTCTATGCTGTAGTTCCGCTGCAAAAATAACTTCACCAGTTGCGTCGTTTACCAATGCGAAACCTGTGTTTTTTGCACCTGGGTCAATCTTAATTCTTAGGGGTTGAATCTCAATATCAGATTTTGCTTGTTTGAGAATTATCGTGAACGGAAAACGTCTAAAAATCGCAGCTTTTTTGTTTTTTAATAGCTGTCTAGCCTGTGCTGGATGAATAGGATTGAGCGGTTTTTTGTTTGTGTCAATTAAGAAAACTTTGGACATAAGTCCCTCCATTTCTGGGTAATGTTAGCTTCGCTAATGTTTAAGGTCGGTACTATCCGAAGGACACTTTCTTAACTCAATAAAAATGTTTAATCCTTCAGTTCTAGAGCAAGGAACTAGCTTCGCATTCCTTGGTAGGTCTTTAACTCTTACCTTAAACGTAGTCAGTAAAGACTTAAGCTGGTCAACTAATCCTAAAAAGTAGAGACTTCAAGCTATTGCTGGAAGCTCAGTCCCTTTAGGGCTGAGTCGTTGACAATCCTACCTAATAAAACTTGTAGGTTGGGTTCCGCAAAGCCTCCACCCAACACTAATCTACACAATTATAGCAAAGCTTACTGATTGGCAAAAAACTTAGAGGATACTTTGAAAAGTATCAAATCACCTGTAACCCTCCATAAATAAGGAAAGAAAACAAGGGGAGGATTAAACCTGTAAGTTTGTATCAAATATCACTCCCCAAACATCGTCTTAATACTTTCCACGTTTATATAGCTTTATTTATAAATGTGATCTAAAAGTGATGCATATACCATATTGTTGTTTTGATGAAAATATAACCAATGGTAGATAAAAAACAATTAAGCACTTTTTATAAAAAATCTAAAAATAAACTTCACTTTTGAGTCACATTTTTTTTGCATAGTAAAAATACTATTAATGTTCTATATGCAAGAAGTGTAAACCAAAAGGGATATTACTATGGTTGGACTCATCATTACCTGGTTAGTAACTGCCGTCAGTTTTTTAATTATTTCCAGATTGCCTTTCTTAGGAATTGATGTTGATGGTTTTGGTAAGGCTGCTATTTCAGCAGCAGTCTTTGGAATCTTAAACGCTATCTTACTACCAATTCTTACATTTTTTACCTTTCCATTTATTATTCTAACTTTAGGGTTATTTTTGTTTATTTTGAATGCAATCACCTTTGGGTTAGCTGCTGTAATAGTTCCTGGTTTTAGCTTGCGGTATGGGTTTTGGAGCGCATTACTAGGTTCCATAAGTTTGGCAATTATTAATTCAATCCTCCTCAGATTAATCGCACCTCTTACTTAAGAGATATTTGCTCAACACTGGATTTGAGTTGTGTTAATAAAATTTTAAATTATTATCACTTTCTGCTCACATTCATTTTTAACAATTTTAACATAAAGCTAGCGAATTAAGTAGGAGAGTAGAAAATGGCACTTGTAAAGATTACAGATTATTATGCTGATTCCATAGACAGTCGCTCTGATGTGGATGTTATTAATAATTTCGACGTATACACAGAGAGACACGAAAAAGTCGGAACGGTACACAATATACTAGTTGATGAGACAAGCGGTCGCTTCCGTTATATAGTCGTAGATACAGGCTTTTGGATTTTTGGTAAAAAGGTTCTATTACCTGTTGGTCGTGCAGATATTCGTTACACCGACAAAATAGTTTATGCCAAAGGTTTAACCAAAGAGCAGGTGGAAGAGTTGCCGAATTACGATGAATTAGAAGAGATTGATTATGACTACGAGGAGCAAGTACGTGGTGTTTATCGCGGTTCTGTTGCTTCTTCCGGTTTAACTCAACCTGCTGGTTATGACCGTAGTACTTATGAATATGAGCAAGACCCTTCTTTATACGATATGCCAGAATCTGATGGTCAAAGTTTGAAGTTGTATGAAGAAAGATTGATTGCTAATAAACAACGCCAAAAGGCTGGGGAAGTTTCGATAGGTAAGCACGTTGAAACTGAAACTGCTCGTGTTGCTGTTCCCGTTGAGAAGGAAAGAGTAGTTATTGAGCATACTTCTCCTACAAGTACAAAACCAGCTTCGGCGCCGTCAAATGCATTTCGTTCAGGTGAAGTCGCTCGTATGGAAGTTTACGAAGAAAAGGCAGATATTCAAAAAGAAGCTGTCGTCAAAGAAGAAGTACGAGTCAAAAAAGTTGTTGATACTGAAACTGTCGAAGCGCAAGAACAAATACGTCGTGAGAAATTAGATATCGATAGTCAAGGGCGCCCTGTTGTGGAAAGGTAAACACTATATTCTAAGTAGAGACCTGATTAATTCGGTCTCTACAAAATTTCAACCTGATATTATAGCAACAAGTTGAAAATGCGGGCGTAGGCAATACATTACTAAGAGGATGTTTGAAAAGTCGAGCAAGGTATAAATTGTCATTCTGAGTGGAGCGCAGCGGAACGAAGAATCTGGGGTTTGAGCTATATACTGAGATGCTTCGTTCCTCAGCATGACACTTAAGGGCACTTTTCAAACAACCTCTAATGAGTATTCTACGTAACGGAAGTAGACAAACAATTAATGTTAGAGCAGAAGCATTACCTCAAAGAGAACCTAGCTAATACTTTCCTTATATAAATTAATTAATATTTCAACATGAAACGCTCAATATTCCATACATCTAAAATTTATCTTGGTCTTAGTTTAATAGGACTTGTATCTTGTAATGGTACACCAACTGCCAATAATAACCAAGCAAACCCCGAAGCGATACCTGTTAACACAACGACAGCAACAACTCAAGCACAAGCTTGTACTTTTGTGGAAAGTGGCTTTGGTTCACCAGGACAAGTTAAAGTACAAGCACAAGAAGTTGTTAGGGATTTAGAAGTTCCTTGGGGAATTGCGTTTCTACCAAATAACGAAATGTTGGTAACTGAGCGACCAGGTAGAGTAAGACTGGTACGAAACGGACAATTACAACCAAAGCCAGTCGCTACTTTGAAAACAATAGATTCTGGTGAAGGTGGATTACAAGGAATTGCAGCGCATCCAGATTTTAGCAACAATAGGTTTTTCTATCTTTACTACACAATTAGTAAAAACGGGACACCAGTAAATAGAGTAGAACGTTGGCGCCTATCGTCTGACGGGCAAAGTGCATCATCCGACCGAATTATTATTGATGATATTCCAGCAGCTGTATTCCATAATGGTGGTCGTATACGCTTTGGTCCCGATGGGATGCTTTATGTTGGTACTGGTGATGCAAGAGAGCCAAAAACTTCTCAAAATCGAGATAGTCTAGCTGGTAAAATATTACGTCTGACACCAGATGGGCAAGTACCGCAAGATAATCCATTCCCAGGTAATCTAGCTTTTATTAGTGGGATTCGCAATACTCAAGGATTCGATTGGTTAAATCAATCAACGCTTTTGGTTACTGACCACGGCCCAAGTGGAGAATTAGGCAGAACTGGCGAAGATAAAGTTTCTGTTGCACAAGCTGGTAATAATTTAGGTTGGCCGAATATTCAAAACTGTCAAACCCCTGAAGGGTTAGTGACTCCATCAATTGTTTGGCAAGATGCTGTTCCCCCAGGTGGCGCCGCAATTTATACAGGCAATGCAATTCCCGAATGGAAAGGTAATTTAATTATTGGCACTCTTGGTTCTAGACATTTGCAAAGAGTTGTTTTCGATTCAGCAAACCCTAGACAAGTGAAAACCCACGAAGTTTATTTTCAGCCTAATTCACCAAATAGTTTTGGACGTTTAAGGGAAGTAATTATGGCGCCTGATGGTGAATTATATGTGACAACAAGTAATTGTGATGGTCGCGGTAACTGTCCTCAAGGAGGGGATAAAATTCTCCGCATCACTCGTTAAATTTTATGCAGCAAAAAGTGGAATATGAAAGCAAACCTCTTAATACATTTGGTACTTTATTATGCTTTTTCGTGGAGTTCTCATACATAATCCCCAAAACCTTGTAGAGACGCGATTAATCGCGTCTTTTGTCTTTACAGAGCAAGGAATAATTGGCGCCTGCTAAAATGAGGTTTTTGGTGTAATAAGTAAATATAAACAAGGTACAACAAACAAAGCACTTAGAGTACCAGTCAGTAAACCAAAAATAATTGCATAACACAACGGCATCCAAGTTGGGTCACTCAGAGCAAGAGGTATCAAACCAATAATAGTCGTAACAGATGTTGTAATTACTGGTCGAAGTCTATCAGCAACTCCCCTAGCTGCCGCTTGTTTTTTGCTAATTCCTTGCTGCTGATAACCATTCATGGTATCAACCATAACAATGGCATCATTAACGACAATCCCAACTAGAGCAATAATGCCAATAAAAGCTATGAAAGAAAAACGAATTCCTGCAAGGAAAAATCCACCCATCGTTCCAATCATGGCAAAGGGAATAGCCAGCATGATTATAAACGGTTGGCGAAAAGAACCAAGTTGTAGCACTAACACGGCGAATACTAAGAAAACAGCAATACCAAGTGCAGAAGTTGCTGAACCAAAAGTTTCTGCTTGGTCTTCTGTTTCACCACCGAAGCCATAATCATAACCTTGTCCCCAAGATTTTTTTAGTTCTTCTAGTTTTGGTTGTACAGAAGCCAAAATTTCTCCTACTGTACGACCTTCGTTTTTGGCTAAAACTGTTACTGTACGTTGTCCATTTCTACGAGTTACAGAAAGCGGCGCCTCACTTTGGACTGCTTGAATAACGGCGCCTGCGGGAATTACTTCTTGGTCAGGATTATTAGTAAAAAATCGTACTGATAATAGCTCATCTCTACGAGTTGGACCACCAACGGCGCCATTACGAGAAGGCCAAGCTGTACTTAAGCGGATTTCAATATCTTCTTGATTGCCACCAATTGGAAAATCTCCAACATCAATAGCTCTAGTATAATAACTCGCTTGTGTAGCTAATTCTTCTTCAGAAATATCATAAAAGCTTAACTCTTCTCGTCTAGGTATTAAACGTAAGTCTGGCACTAAAGCACCTAGGTTATCACGGACATCAAGAGTTCCCGGAATTTGTCGCAATACATCTTGCACCTCTTGAGAAATTTGCCGTAGTTGATTTATCTCAGTGCCAGATATTACAATTTGAATTGGTTCTTGAGCACCTCCAGATTGTTGTCCAGTTACTACCAATGATGCACCAGGATACTTGTTTAGTACTGTATCTAACTCCCTTCGTAAATCAATCAGGTATTCAAAAGAAAGTTGGTCGCGTTCGTCTTCAGGGGTAAATACACCAGAAAAACCAACTAAATAACTACCTTCATTTGGTTGTAACTCTCCAGAACTAACTAAAGTACTACGTTGACCAACGTATTTAATAACACTCTCTAAATAATTTTTTTGACGTAATATTTCCCCTAAATCATCAGCGACTGTTTGAGATACATCAAGAGTCGTAGTGGGTGGTAATTCAACATTAACGCTAAAATTACGCTCATCAGATTGTGGGAAAAATTCAACTTGAATTTGTGTCAAAGCAAATATAGCACAAACAAATAATGATAATGCTCCTGCCGTCCAAGCAATTGCAGTAGCTTTATTCCTCACGGTATGGTTTAAACTCCATCTGGCAAAGTGATGGGACGCTCTTTCTGTAAGTCGGTCGATAAAAGATTTTTTCTCTACTCCCTTGACATTGGCTAGTAAATAACGAGATAAAGGTATATCGATTAAAAGGGAAATACCAAAACTTAATACTAAACAAATAATAGTTGTGAATGGTAATAAGCGAATAAATTTACCTAATGTACCGCTAATCGCTAACAAAGGTACAAGCGCCAAAATAGTTGTTAATTGACCAGAAAAAGCAGGTAAAGCATAAGTTTTGACTGTTTGTAAAGCTGCTTGATTAAAACTTAAACCCTTGACGAAAATTGCTTCATGCATACCCTCCATCATTAAAATAAATACATCCACTAAAATCCCCAAAGCTAACACCATACCAATTAATACCATGATGTTGAGGGTCTCACCTGTTAACCAAAGAACCGCTAAAGTTCCCAGAAAAGTTAAGGGTATTGAAAGTCCAGCAATTAAAGCTTCACGCCAAGACAAGGCAATAAATAGCACGACAAACACTGCCAACATTGCTTGCCATACATTATTAAATACATTATTTAACTGTTCCCAAATTACTTCAGATTCATCAGCAGTAACAATATATTCCATCCCATAAGGCCAGTCATCTGGATTTTGTTTAATTTGTTCCATTGCTGCTATGACATTATCAATCACCCCTATCGAATCTTGACCTGGCACTTTGGTAACACTTACACTCACAACAGGTTGATATGACTTACCTTGTGTACTAATAAAAGCACGAGCTTCTTCCCTTTCTAATTCTCGGTTAATAGTAGCAACTTCATTTAAACGTACAACTCGACCCTCTAAACGAGTAATTGGTAATTCGCGCAAGTCTTCCACAGTGCGAAATCTACCATAAAAGCGCACTTGAGAGCCAATAGTATCACTTTCTATATCCGCTAAAGGAGTATCTTGATTAGCAGCGCGAATGCGATTGGCAATAGTTGTTGGTGAAATACCTAACTCTGCCAATCGAAAGGGATTCATTTGTACTTGAATTACCTCTTCTCTGGCGCCACCAAGAGTGACTTCACTAACACCTGTTACTTGTTCCAAACGGTCTTGAATTCTTTGTGCTGCACTACTAATTACGGTCGAATCAAGATTACCAAACAAAGCGATAGTAAGAATTGGAGCATCATCAACAGAAATTTGCCTAACTACAGGTTGTTCAGCATCTGTCGGTAACTCAGCTTGAGCTTGGGACACAGCATCACGTAAGTCTGTAATTGAGGTTTGCACATCCGCATCTGAAGCAAACTCAACGTTAATTACCGAAAATCCAGTATAGGAAGCACTTCTAACTTGCCTGACATTTTCCACAGAGTTTATTTCTGTTTCAATTTTCGCAGTAACTTGCTGTTCTATCGTTTGAGGGTCAGCACCAGGCCAGACAGTGGTGACAGTAGCAACCGCAATATCAATATCCGGGTTTGATTGTTTGACTAAAGAGAAATAACCTAGCACTCCACCAACAATCAATAGTAAGCTTAAAAGAATACCAAAAATCGGATTTAAAAAAAGAAAACTAGCCAATGCCGAAATTTTTTTACCCTCAGAAGCTTTAGGGTGCTGATTTGCGTTTTCTAAATTAACATCTGTTTTCATTTTCCTATTACTCACTCACAACTCTTACTGCTGCTCCATTCACAAGTCGATTTTGCCCCTCTGTAACAATTAATTCTCCAGGTTGAACGCCACTTGTAACTTCTTGTTCCGAAATTCCTGTAATTCCCAGTTTTACCCGTCGCTGTTCTACAACACCCTTATTCTGATTCAAAACAAATATATATGGTTGTTGGTCACGTCGAACTATAGCATTTAAAGGAGCAACTACCGCATCTTGTTTTTCTGCAACAGCAACCCAAGTAGTTACTCGTTCTCCATGTCGCACATTATTAGCAGCTTTTGGCTCTAGACGAATTCTAGCTTCAATAGCTCGTCCTCCAGGACTAATAGCAGGGTTGACGGAAAAAACTTTACCTGTTGCTCTGGCGCCTGTTATCAAGCTTTGGTTATTATTGGAGTTTACGGTGCCTGTAGTAACGTTTCTATCGGCGCCAACGAGTGCAGTTTGACCCGGACGAACACCTTCTCCACTAGAACCAGTAATATCAACAATGACTTCAAACTGACTAGGGTCAATAATTACCATTGGCACTCTTTCTAAAATTCCCTGGTAACTACCCCCTAGTTGAGAAGTGACTAATTGGGGTGAAAAATATTCTCCTTGGCGGATATTGAGATTAGTTATTATACCATTGAAGGGTGCAATAATACTTGCTCTTTCCAAAGCGACCTGTGCTTGACTTAACCTTGCTTGGGCAGTAGTAACACCAGATTGAGTTGCAGCTAGCTGTTGATTCGCAGTTCTAACTTGCGCGCGTGCAGCTTCTACTTGAGCTTTAGCTGCTGCAACTTCAGCCTGTACAGCTTGAACATTTGCATCAGCATCCTCAACAGCATTTCTACGAGTATCCAACTCACTAGCAGAAACTGCTCCCTCATTAAATAATTGTTGGTAACGTTGCAACTGCGTCTGAGCAAGATTACGATTTGTCCTAGCTTTGACTAGTTGTGCTTGTACCTGCCGCACTTGAGACTGAGCTTGTGTTACCTGTGCAGTAGCAGTAGCGACCTGAGAAGCGGTTGCGGCTCTTTGCTTTTGTGCCTCTGCAATGGCAGCTTGTTCCTGTTGAATATCTGCCTGTAGCTCTCTATCATCAACTCGTGCTAGTAATTCTCCTTTACTAACTGCATCACCCGAACGCAAACTCCTTCCACCACGATTTGCAAGATAAGTAATATCTCCCTCAACTTGAAAAGAAAGATGTTGATACTTAACTGCTCGGACAACACCTTGACTTGAAACCCAAGCTTGTAGTGGTTGTTGTTGAACTGCTGTTGTTCTTACTGATAAAGGACTAATTTCTGTAGTCGTAGCTGGTTCCCTAGAGTTTTCTCGTAAGCGAATAACTGTAACAAACCCAATCAAGAGTACTATTCCGATTACAGGGAGTAACCACCAATATCTTTTCAGAAAGCTTGATAACTGGTTATTCTTGGTAGAAGGTTGTTTAGTTTCTTCCTCTAGAGAGTCGCTAATTTTTTGATTTTCTAAATTATTTTCAACTACAACAGATGTTCTACTAGAATAGCTATGGTTACTATCCGTATCTATCGAATTTGCTTTGCTATGAGTTGATTCATGAAAAGACATGATAAAAATTTAAACCTGATAAGTTAACCATTTGATAACTCAAATTTTGTAAATCGATTTGATTTTATAAAATTTTATTAACTACAAAAGTAGTATGCGTAAGTCAACATAATATAATATAATAATATAACTTTATTAAAATTAACGTCTATAGCTAGTTAGATTTAGTCGGAGATCGAGGCAATTACCTCCTTATCTTTTATGGAGCTTACATATAGCCACGATTATATTTTGAATACGATTTATAATAACTGTATCGCTTAAAATAATATCTACCTAAGGAGAGAGAAAATTTTTAAATAAATTTTAATTAGTACAAATATTAAATAAAAACTAAATGTGTATGTTTTGTATATGTCACTTTGTCATCACATTGCCTTTTAACAATCTGAGATAAGCAAGAATTGAAGAAGACATGTTTGTGAGCTAAACTATTGCCAGTTAACCTCAAAATCCTTACTGCGTCACATTTTTACTAAGATTTACCATAAGGAGATATGTTTAAACGTGATATTCAAGACATCTCTGAAGATTTGGGGTATTACCTGTGTACCTCATACATTAAATTTGCTGTATACGACGCTATGTTGTTTTAAGGGTATTCTGAGGCAAACAAAGAAGGTACGGGTTTCAATGTATTAAATTTAACTTATGTATTACAGTAATTTTACAAAGCTTTGGCACTTTTTGTAAAATTTTTTGTTTTTAATGCTAAAAATACTGATTTTGTCACAATCTTTCATTTATAATCTTGTGGGTCAAGTAAATTTACTACGCCTAGCTGCATATTTTTCTAAACGCTTAAATATTACTTGCAAAGCAAGTAATATTGGGCAAATGTTAATAAATGTGGATGTATATCATGAAAATTATCTTAAATCAACCACATTTTGTAAGAAATATCTTAGTTTCTGCAAGAATGACTTGTGCATTTGAAAAAAATACAGGTTTTAAGTTTGGAGAAGCCCACAGAATAATTGATCCAATGTTGTCATGCGCTCGTGTATACTCAAAACGGGTAAGAAATGTCATTCTGAGCGTAGCGTAATGCGGAGCATTTGCCGCAGGCTAGAATCTCCAAGATGCTTCACTCCGCTGCGCTCCGTTCAGCATGACAAAGTTTAGTTTTTACCCGTTCGCAGTATAGCGTAAGCGTAACGTAAAGCGTAGCTTTTCCCGTAGGGTAGCATCTTAAAGCAGAACTTGTGTACTTAAAGAGATTCTTCACTAGCCTACGGCAAATCCTCCGGATTACGTTCAGAATGACCGAAAAGCATTTTTTTTCGTGGAGTTCTCTTGCTTTAAGCACACACACATTACAAGACATTCAATCTCTTTACAAGTAAGCCGCATTAAGGTTAGAAAAATTTAGCCAATTATGAGATTTGGCAAGTATTACAGAAATCTTTACAAATCAAAAATTTATCGGTAGTTTTTTATTTAAGTTTTAATGATGTCTAAGTAGAGTTCGATTGAATTCTCTAATCTATGACCAAGGATTATCGTAAATAGAAAGTTTTTGTTTTAAAACTAACCAGAAAAATGGTAAGTCATCAAGCAAATATCTTTTCCAAAGACGGTTAGGTTCAGACAAAAGTCTGTACAACCACTCCAGACCTACCTCGCTCATCCATCTTGGAGAACGCTTTAAATTACCCGCCTCAAAGTTGATAGTTGCACCAATCGCCAAGAAAATCTTTACGTTCTTCATTTGATGTTTATATTTGTGAATCCATAACTCTTGTTTTGGCGCACCAACACCAATAGCTAGAACAGTGGCGCCAGAGTGGTTAATCAGTTCAATAATTTTTTGGCATTCTTGCTCATCATGTTCAAAACCGAATGGTGGCGAGTAAGCTTCAGTGATAATATTTCTACCTACTTTGGAATTTATTTTTTCTTGAGCTATTCTTGTGTCTTTTCTCAAACCTCCTAACAAAAAAATTTTGATTTCTTCATTATCTTTGTAGTAGTTATAAAAAGCTGGAAATAAATCAGAACCTGAAATTTTTTCTTGAATAGGATTACCTAAAAACTTAGATACATACATCATAATTTGACTATCGCAAACTATATACTCAACTTCTTGATAAACGCGATAGAAATCTCTATTTTTTTGTAGTTTCATTAAGTGGTCTACATTTGGAGTAAAAACAACGCCACCAAATTTTAACTGCTCTAATAACTCTAACATAGTAATATTATGAATAGACAAATTTAGTAAATTCACTTTTTGCATATTACTTTTATCTCCAGAACGTAGTAGATTTTGTAAATTCATTGACACTCAAATAATTAATACCAATTTGGAAGATATTACCCTGATAATATAAATATTATACGGATAATTTCGGCTGATTAACGATGGCTTTGAAAGGATACAAAAACCAGAGGTAACTATTGTGTTACAAGAAGCTTTGCTATAGAAATAATAAATTTCATTCAAAAAATACCTCTTGTGTCGCTAAGAAGTTTTAAAACTAAAGTTTTTCATTGGTAAAATAACCTTCATTACTGCATTATTAAATTATTTGGAAACCAGTTGTTAGAAACTACACACAACAATTTATTGCTTATACACACTTAACTGCATAAGTAGACAAAGATTTGCACTCATATCTTTACAAGTCTGGTGCCTTATTAAATTAAGTTCACTTAAAATTTAGCCAAGTCATTTATAATTTGTAAATTATTTAGCGGTAAGTATCGCCAAAAGTCTACAGAGAATTTTAGGGACATGAATTGCAGAGACGTTACATGTAAAATATCTACACGTATTCCTCTCATGCGAGATTACATAAAAATACTTAGATGTAAAAAGAATGATATACACCTAAATTTTACAGCGTTATTACTTAAGCAATAACCGCATGTGGTACTAATATATATTGATTATTGGAATTTTTCCAGCTTTTATAAAGGCTTTATCAAATCTTTATAAATAACACTGGTATTATATATAACATATAATAGGAAAATTATAGATATTTCAATACTGTAACAAATTTGACTAGTTGATTTCATATTTTAGTATTTAAATTTTATATAAAGATAACTATGCCCTAGTTTTTAGAAGTAATATTTGATGCAAACTATTAAATGCTTTGCTAGTATGAATTTCCTAACGTTGTCACAAGTTTGTCATAATTGCTATGTAGTATAAGTATATTTAAGATAATTCACAAAATTACTTAATTTTATATGCTTAAAAACAGAGATTCTTATCTAAATTAACATCTGTAACAGTTGAAGATTATTCTTGATTAGATAAAGTAAAGCAAACCCAAGATTAAATAAGTTCTATCTATAGAGTGAGGAAATTTTGTATACACTCAACTATCAAACAATAAAAATTTTAGTTTAATAAAAATAAAATATGTTTTCTTAAAGATGTCACTTTCTCATCACATTTTCATTTAATAATCAAAAATAAGTAGAATTCAAAGGTAAGTACAAATGAGTAATTTGGTACTACTAGACTTAATGACTGCAACAGTTCTTTGTTGGAAAAACAGGAGTTAATGTGAGTAGACGACAAAACTATAGTAGTGTAGAAGAAAACATAGTGGTTGCGCCAGTTGCCCAACAAAGACCGTCACTAGCACTTGTAGATGCGGTGGCAATAATTGTTGGTATTGTAATTGGGGCAGGAATTTTTCAAACTCCGGCGTTTGTAGCAGCAAACGCGGGAAGTGATATTGCGGTATTGCTGCTATGGTTGCTGGGTGGTGGGGTATCTTTCGTTGGAGCGCTGTGTTATGCAGAACTAGCAACAACTTATCCAGATGTGGGCGGAACGTATTATTACTTGAAACGTGCATTTGGGCGCCCAATTGCTTTTCTATTTGCTTGGGCAAGAATGACAGTTATTCAAACTGGTTCTATCGTTTTGCTGGCATTTGTTTTTGGAGACTATTTTTCTGGTTTATTGCCGCTCGCAGGCACGTATTCATCTTCTATATATGCAGCCCTAGTAATTACCTTACTAACAGGTTTAAACATTCTTGGTTTATATCCAGGTAAATGGACACAAAACTGGCTTACCGCCGCAAAAATACTAGGCTTACTTCTAGTAGTTGTAATTGGAGTTTCTGCAAACGCTCCCCCTCCTACTACCTCTATTACCTCTAGTTCTTCTAACTGGGGATTAGCAATGGTATTCGTCTTACTTTCCTTCGGTGGATGGAATGAAGCTGCTTATATCTCAGCAGAAATTAAAAATAGACAGCGTAACATAGTGCGCTCTTTAATGTGGAGTATTGGCATTATTACTACCATTTACTTGCTAATTAATCTTGCATATTTGCGAGGTTTGGGATTAACAGCAATGGCAAAATCTGAAGCTGTCGGCGCCGCTCTAATGGATAAAACAGCAGGCGCACCGGGAGCATTATTCCTGAGTGTTTTAGTGGCTATTTGCACTTTAGGCGCCATCAACGCCACAATTTTAACAGGCGCCCGTTCAAACTTTGCTTTGGGACAAGATTTTTCATTGTTTGGTTTTATGGGACGTTGGCAACAAGGAAAAGAAACTCCCGTCCAAGCATTATTACTTCAAGGTATTGCTTCTTTAACACTAGTGTTTTTAGGCACTATTACTCGTAATGGCTTTGAAACGATGGTAGATTATACAGCGCCTGTATTTTGGTTCTTTTTCCTACTTTCAGCCATTTCATTGTTTGTATTGCGAAGAAAAGACCCGGATATAGTTAGACCTTTTCAAGTACCATTTTATCCTTGGATACCATTACTATTTTGCCTTGTTTGTGGATATTTACTTTATTCCAGCTTGGCATATACGGGAATAGGCGCCGTTGTTGGTGTTTTGGTTGTCATAGCAGGCATTCCATTGTTGTTATGGAGCCAATACCGACAACGCTCGCTTAAAAGTTAACAGTCAATTAATAACTAACACAAAACAGGTAATTAAGTTATGAAATTACAACGAATTTCACTTTTAATTGCAACAAGCGTTTTAGTAAGTAGTCTTGGTATAAGCGGATGCAACAATGTGCGTGAATTTGAAGCTGATGCCCAAACACCAGCTACAACAACTACAGCTCAACGCCGACCAGATGTACCTTACGTACCCACCCCGCAACCAGTAGTGGATGCGATGTTACAACTAGCACAAGTGAATAGTAATGATGTGATTTATGATTTGGGAAGTGGTGACGGAAGAATTCCTATAACCGCAGCGCAGAAATACGGAGCGCGCGGTATTGGCATAGACATTAATCCAGAACGTGTTCAAGAAGCAAATGCCAATCTACAAAAGTCTGGAGTTGGGAACCGCGTTCAATTCCGTCAACAAGACTTGTTTGAAACTGACTTCAGTAATGCTTCAGTTGTGACACTTTACTTACTACCAGATATTAATTTAAAACTCAGACCAAAGCTACTACAAGAACTAAAACCAGGTACACGTATAGTATCTCACTCTTTTGATATGGGTGACTGGAAACCACAAAAAGTGCAGCAAGTAAATGGAAGCACCATTTATTTATGGGTTGTTCCTGAAAATGTTCCTCCAAATTTAAAATAGAAAATTCAAAATGTAGAGACCGAACATGTTCGGTCTAAATTTAATTATGACCACATCAGCATCTCTCATTTTTAATCCAACCGCAGGACAGAATGACCCGGTTGAAGACTTAGTAACAATCCGAAAAATTTTAGAGCCAAAAATTAACTTAGATATTTGCCCAAGTCATAAAAGAGTGAGTACTAATGAATTAACGCATCAAGCTATAGAGCAAGGTGCCCAAATGATATTAATTGCCGGGGGTGACGGTACAATCTCATCGACAGTAGAGCCATTAATTGGAAAAAATATTCCTGTGGGTATAATACCGAGAGGAACTGTCAACGCCTTTGCTAAAGCCTTAAACATTCCCATTGATATCGAAGCTGCTTGTGAAGTTATTCTGTCTGGAAAACCTCGAACGGTAGATACTGCAACTTGTAACGGTAAACCAATGATAGTACTTGCAGGCATTGGTTTAGAGCCAAAAACAATTGCACAAAGTAGCCATACAATTAAAAAGCATTTTGGAATGTTATCATTCATTTTGGCAGGTATAAAAGAACTTGGGCAGTTCAATACTTTTGAAACTTGGATTGAAACAGAAAATCAAACGCTTAACTTGCAAGCGGTTGCTGTGACAGTTGCTAATACAGCGGCGCCTACTTCTCTACTTGCACATGGTCCAGCAAATGTAATTTCCGATGATGGACTACTTGATGTGACAATTTTTGCTCCTAGTAACCGTAAAAATGCTTTCTTCGGCGCCTATCATCTCTTAAGGTCTGGCTTTACAGATGATGCGACTAATCGGGGTGATATACAATATTTAAAAGCAAAGAATGTAAAAGTAAAAACAAAACCATTACAAAAAGTTTCCTTAGATGGCGACCCAATAGAAGCAACTGCGGTTGAAGTAATCTGCGTTCCACGTAGCCTTAATATTTTATTACCAGCGCTAGACAACTTCACATTTAACTAAATATGAATGAACCAAATATCAAAAGATTTTGGGAAAACTTGAATAATGCCAAACTAATTCGTTATCTACTGCTTTTTGCGCTTGGTTGGGCAATTATTCAAGTATTAGCTTATTTTGATACTGTACTTATCGTTTTTATTTTTGCAGGAGTACTAGCGTTTTTACTAAGTTATCCAGTTAAGTGGGTTGAGCGTTTTTTACCTCATGGTGTGGCAGTAACCATTGTATTTCTACTAAGTTTGTTGCTTGTAGGAGGGTTAATAGCCACACTTGGTTTTACAATACTCTCGCAAGCACAGGAACTAATTGCTCAAGCACCTCAATTCATCGAGTCAGGTATTTCCTTAATAGAACGCTTACAAAATATTTTAACCAATTGGAATTTTCAAGTAGATTTTCAAGGCATTGAGGAGCAAATTAGGAATCAAGCACTAGTTTTCTTAGGTAATGGTTTTACCACGATTCAAGCTCTATTCTCCAATTTTATTGATTTAGTTTTAATTCTTGTTGTAGCATTTTTTATGCTTTTGGACGGTAAACGAGCATGGAATTTTCTTTTGAAGATATTCCCCGAAAATTTTCGCCATAAGTTTAATCACGCTATTAAGAAAAATTTCTTGGGTTTCTTTTGGGGTAGACTAGTACTATCTCTATTTTTTGGAGTTTCTGTATTTATTGTATTTCTTATTTTACAATTACCTTATGCTGTCGCTTTAGCTGCAATTGCGGGTGTATTTGATTTAATACCTGGTATTGGCGCCACCATTGGAATTAGTCTTGTTTGCTTAATAATTTTACCTCAAGGAATCTGGCAAGCTGTAAAAGTATTAGCTGGTTGTGTCGTGCTGCAACAAGTAGAAGAAAACTTACTGATGCCAAGAATTATGCAAGGTTCTATTAATATGAATCCAGTTTTTATGTTTTTTGCATTATTAGTAGGCGCCCAAATTGCAGGTTTAGTAGGTGTATTTCTTTCTATCCCGATTGCAGGAGTGCTAATTAGTTTATTTGAAATCGAAGAAATGCAAGGAAAACATTAAATAATCCTTGAGCTAGAGAGCTAAACAAGGATTTGGTCATTTTTTAATCACATTTTTCTTTTATCATCATATGTGTAATATTTAAATTAACTATCTACGTGAATTTAGGGAGATTGCCGTGACTCAAAATTTTTCCGTTTCACGCTTGCAAAATACTCCCCGACAAGAAATCAGGGAGCTAGTACGAGCGCAATTAGAAACATTACTTAGAAGGCAAAATTATGAGGGCGCCAAAGCTTTATTAGTTCCCGTGCAGCCTGTAGATATTGCCGAAGCTATTGAAGATTTGCCTGAAGCAATGCAGGCTATTGCTTTTCGCTTACTTTCAAAGGAAGAAGCTATTGAAGTTTACGAATACCTTCCTCCTAACCTTCAACAAGCAGTACTAGCTGATTTTCATCGGCAAGATGTGTTGGAAATCGTTGAAAACATGTCCCCCGATGACCGCGCGCGACTATTTGATGAATTACCAGCTAAGGTAGTCCGAAAACTTTTACGGCAACTTAGTCCCGCAGAACGTGATGCAACAAACCTGCTTTTGGGTTATAAACCTGATACCGCAGGACGTATCATGACCCCAGAATATATATCTCTTAAAGAAAACCTTACAGCTAGCCAAGCTTTGGAGCGAATTCGGCAAAATGCTAGTGGAAGTGAAACAATTTATTATCTCTATATTACTAATGATGCTCGGCGCCTAACGGGTGTTCTTTCGTTACGAGAATTAGTACTGGCACCTCCAGAGCAAACAATCGATAACATTATGACGCGCGATGCGGTGTTTGTTCATACTGATACTGACCAAGAAGAAGTAGCACATACTATTAAGCGTTATGATTTACTAGCATTACCTGTTGTAGATTCCGAGCAGAGGTTAGTAGGAATTATTACCGTAGATGATGCGATTGATGTTATTGAGCGAGAAGCCACCGAGGACATTTATACATTAGGTGGCTTGGAATCTGGGGACGATAATTATTTTCAAACTAATTTATTCACTGTTGCCCGTAGGCGAGTAGTTTGGTTGCTTGTACTTTTATTGACAAATACTGCTACCAGTGCAGTTATTCGTAGTCAGGAAGATGTTTTAGAGCAAGTAGTTGCTTTGACTGCCTTTATTCCTTTATTAATTGATACAGGTGGAAATGTAGGAGCGCAATCTTCCACTGTGGTTATTAGAGGTTTGAATACTAAAGAAGTTGAAGTAAATAAAGCATTGAATATAGTGCAACGTGAGCTAATTGCTGGAGCATTGCTAGGAGCAATGCTAGGTTTAGCTGTGACTATATGGGCTTATTTTATTCAAGGAAATTTTGCTGTAGCAATGGCTGTAGGTATTAGTTTATGTGCTATATCGTTAATAGCTTCATTGGCAGGTTCTGCTTTGCCATTTTTATTTCGCTCTTTAGGATTAGACCCAGCATTAATGTCTGCTCCATTTATTACCACTGCGGTTGATGTTTTAGGAGTATTAATTTATTTAAATGTTGCTCGATGGATTTTGAGGTTGTAATTTTTATACAAACTCTCTTTTCCCCCTTTGCGTACTTTGCGGTTTTTTTACGAACCGCAAAGTACGCGCTCGGACGCAAAGAAAGACAGGAAAGGTAACTTTAAGAAATTTGTGTGTACACGCTCTGCCTTATTAAAGGTGGTTTTCAACTTATAGAACCACGTTTTGCATTACTTCCCCGTTGGTCAACAATTTCTACTACCGCATCAGTATTACTATCAGTATATGCTTGCGTGTTGCGATTCATGTTGGTTGAAGCTATACCAGCATCGTAACGGCGCCTACTTGATGTGTCGTAAACGTTCCAACCACGAATTCCACTATTTTGTAAGATTGAGCCAGCGCGCTCAATTTCATTTTGAGAACCTTCTAGCATCACCAAGTAATCGCCATGAGATACTTGTTCAGAGTAAAGTTTCGCATCTTCTTCTGGAATGCCGGCGCCTGTTAGCGCACCGACTAAAGCACCCCCAGCAGCACCGATACCAGCACCAGCAAGAGTTGTAGCTATCGTACCTGCTGCAAGAAATGGACCAACACCAGGAATAATTAAAGCTTCTAAACCTACAAGTAAACCACCGACACCACCTAATACTGTACCTGTTACTGCACCAATACCAGCACCTTCTTGTGCCTCATTATCACCACGGTCAGTCAAAGTTTCGGCGCCAGCAATGCTTTCACTACGGCCTGAATCTTTAGCTAGTACAGAAACACCGATACATGCTTTTCTAATGATATAACACTACTTACCTACTTTCCCCTAAACTGTAAATTAGTAGGAGCAACAGATTCAATATCAGAATCAAATCCACCAACTTGCAAAGTTCGCAGCACCCATACCATTGCTCCTTGCTCAATAAAAATTGTGGCAACAGTATCGCTAGTAAGACGAGGTAATATAGTCCTAAAGCTTCCAATTGCTCGAAGTATATGTTTGAGAGGACGCTCTTCTAAACTCACTCCAAATGTGTATTCATGATTTTCCCAATCGGGGCGAAGATTATTAAATGGAAGTAGTTTACGTTTGAGGCGATAATTAAGCTTAACTAATTGCTCGAACCGTTCAGTCTGTTCAGGGAAATTTCTTAACCAGTTTTGCAAAGTGGCAGGATTAGATTTAATATTTGTTTCCAACTGCTGAACACTCCCATAAAGTGCAAAGTTAGCATCCTGAACACAGTTATTTGCAGGAGTAACGTAAGTACCACCCGTTCCATTACCAATGCGATAACGCGCGCTCATAGCTTCTAGATGTCGCATCAAATTTATTAAAACTGAGCGCTGACCCTCATTGACTTCATATTCTTGTGTGAAAGCATCAAGTTTTATTAATAAATCTACTACAGGGCGAGTGCCTAACCACCCAAATTGACGGTCGCCCATAAAACGTGACCAGTGGATAGCTCCAGAAATAATACCTTCGTGATTATGAGTGTATACCTGATAATACTTGATATCAAACCTTAACTCATCGCAAAGTGGTTCCCATACAACTTGAGCAATGCCATAGGCAAAATGTCCAAAATAAACGGGACCTTTAGTGGCTTTTTCTTGCTTTTTACCACCAATACCGCCGTAAAGATGAATCACCAAAGCATAATCGTCATTGCGCCAAGCTTCAACGGGTTGATTTTGTTGTTGAGGCGCCAGTAAAGTAGATAATATGTGTCCCTTTTGGGTTTTTATGTCTGCCCAAGATTGGTGTTTTAAATAGTGGAGTGCAGGTTTTTCCCCGTGAATTACTTGATTTGCTTCAACACGTAGTAAAGCACGCGGAGCGATTGCTTGTGCTACAAATATCCCATTAATATCATTGGCACCATAAATATACCAACCTGTTTCATTAAGAGGAGACTTTTCAAGGCAATTGGTAGTAGAAGGATGAATACCTTGCTGATTTGCAATTACATGAGGTAGTTTTATTGTTTCTGAGACACCATCAAACTGACGTGAAGCGCGATTAAAATGAACTACCCGAAATTCTTCTGGTGGATTGTTATGAGTATCTAAAGGATGCAAAAATTTAACTAAACCATAAAACCGTCCAGTAATTTGAGTAGGTTCTTGGGAAATATACAGATTTGTATGGTATTCATTTTGACTATCTGTTTCTTCAACTACCACAGGTTCAGGCAACATGACAATTACATCATCGTGAGGTCTTGCACCTGCTAATGATTCTAAGGGATTTAAGGAGCGCCAATGATTTATTCGCTCAGGATGTACTCGTCCTTGTTTGCTACTGTATTCTGCATCGGCATTAAAATGAACATCTTTACTAATTGCACGAACATAAGCTTGAACATCTGAGTCATTGTTCCACCTTAAGTTTACAATCTGTCCAACGAGGCGCCGATACTCAGAATCAGCGTGATAAACTTCAAATAATGCACCTTCAACATTAGAGCGCTCTTCAGATGACGGTAAAATTAATCGCCCCATCCAGGTTGCAATTGGTCGATATAGCTCAGACGAAACGACTTGATTAATTGGGTAATTGTTTGGTTGGTTAAATGCGGCTTGCTTATAGCGTTCGTAATCACTAATTTTTTGTTTTTGAGTTAGTTTCATAGGTAATGTACCGCTGATAATTTTTATTACCCAGTCAATTGTTTGCTGCAAAAAACTCCGACCATCGGCTAAAAACTCATTTGGATCCATTAATCCACCAGGCAACTGATGACCTACCGCACCAAGTGAAATAAAACTAATTTTACCTTTACGCTTGGCACGATTCCAGTAAGATAAAAAGTACATTGGCCATCGCCCTGGAAACATAGATGAACCTATGCGCTCAACGGTGTCTTTATCTCCTACTAAATGATACAAATGAGTCAAACGCATAACATTAACATTGGCACTCATAACTCCCGCTAAAGATATAAGTTCGATTGGTGCATTAAGAGCTTGCCTGAGAAAAGGAGCTGCTCCTGCTCCCATTTGTCCACCACCGCTAAAACCAATTAATGTAATAGGGACACCGCTATCAGGTTGATAACCTTTCTCTAATATACTTTTGTAAATTACTTTAGCAATGCCAAAATTATAAATTTGTCCATAGCGTTGATCCGCAGAAACCGCGACAACTAATACATTACGAAGATTAACAAAAAAACCTAATATACTAGCAGGATTTTTTACTTGCAACCGATTCGCCCAACGCCAGAAAACAGCTAGAGGACGATTGCCAGTCAACGGTTTATTGCGAACTGAGTAAGGCATTATACCGTCAATTAGCAAAACATCTTGTGGTAGTGCAAGTCCTAACTTCTCAAGAAACTCTTGAATATCTGGTAAATACTCAAAGGTTGACTGACCAACGCCATCGAGATAAACAATATATCTGGAAATTTTTTGAGGTTGAGGAGTAACTTTTACATCTGACTTCCAATTCTGTTTGCTATCATCAATTTCATCAGAGTACCAACCAGCCCACCACCCCAAAGCTTCTAACGGCGCCAATAGTGCAGCAACTATAATACCTATAAAGCCAATCCAAAACAAATCAAATACTAACTTTGGTATACTAGCCAAATCAGCAGACCAACCAAACCACCAATTTTGCACGGGAGACAAAATCAGCATTACCACAAATGTAATGCAACCTAGCGCGAAAAGACCAATTATTTGCTGTTGGTGTCGTGACCGAGAAGATTTTACTTGTTTTTCTCTAGATGAAATAGAAGCAGAATTACTCCAAGAGAGTAATCTTTGTTGCATCATTGCAAACACAGCTTGAGGGCGCCTGACAAGTTGAACTCCAGCAACTTGATCTACTAACCAATTTCCACACTCTGCTAGTGGTTGTCCAATAGTATTTTGTAATATCTGTAAAGTAAACCACCCAAATCCTACTGCTGCAAATGCCTGCCACGTACTAGTTTCAAGTACAACAGACAAACCAACCACCATTGCAAGTAGACTCCACAAAGAGAGTAGTGTTAAAATCGGCACTCCTAAATAAGGTATTGCACCTAAAAAGCTAAATATTAATGGTGCATAGCTAAACCCTAAAATCTTAGCAATGGTTCTAAAAGGAGCATGATTAATAAATGGGCTGAAACTAATGACACTAGTGCTGCAAACGAGAAAAAAGTAGCCCATCGCAAATAAAATAGCACCAACAATTAAGCAAAGAATGAACCGTAGGGGCTTGACGCGGTTCACAAATAAAACAATACTTTGTGCGACTTCTTGAGATAAACCTGCCGCTAAAACTATTATTAGCGCAATAGTTGCATCAACCCTTTGAGCATAAATTTGCTCAAACGCGCGAGGTTGGAGGGCAAGGACTGCTCCTAATAGTTCCCAAAATCGGTTGAACTCTGCTTCGGTCATAACAATAAATGTTTTGCAGTGTCAGAAAAATAAATCTGATTTTTTATAAAAGAGAATTGAAATTAGTAATATTTTTTCAATAACTAAAATTTTAACAATAGAAAATTATTTGACATCTACCCAAGTATATATTTGAATGTATTGCTTTTGTGCTATTTTACAATATTCAATATTTTTTTAATAAATAACTATATTGTCACTTTCTACTCATATTTATCTTCAATACTAAAAATAAGCGTTTTCATTTAACATCCCTCACTTAAAGTTGTAGTTTATCAAATACTAGTTATTGGTAGACTACATTTCCTAAAAATGTTTCAAAATATACGCTTCATTCATCTAACTAACGAATAAGGAACTGTTATGATTAATCGTCTTCTCACACAAACCTTGTCTGTACTTGGCATTACCTCTACTATTGTTGCTTCCAGCATGTTACAAGCGAATGCTCAAGAAATTCAAAAAGTAAGTAATGCAAACCCAAGCACAAAAGCTGCTGATTTACTCGTTCAGACAACCTATCCTCAAGCTCCAACTCAGCAACAAACTCCTTATCAAACTCCAACTCCAACTCAACAACAAACTCCTTATCAAACTCCAACTCAGCAACAAACTCCAACTCAAGCTCCATTCGTTTCTCCCGGAAGAGCAACTCGTGGAGGCTCTAGTTACATAGGAGTTGGTGGTAATCTTGGTATTGCAGGTGAAACAACATTAAGCGAAGGGTCTTTCGCTGTCATTAGTAAAATTGGATTGACCAATAGTTTGTCAGTACGTCCTGCTGCTTTAATTGGCGACAATGCTACTTTTCTTATTCCCATAACTCTAGACTTTCCAATTGAAACGATTACAAACACTGGACAAACCCAAATTAGCGCTTCTCCTTATGTAGGCGCCGGAGTGTCGGTATCAACAGCAGATGACAGCAACGTTGGTTTTCTGATTTCTGGTGGTTTGGATGTACCAGTTGCAGAACAATTAACAGCTAATGCTGCTTTAAATGTGAGTTTTTTAGATGACACCAATGTTGGTTTACTATTGGGTGTAGGCTATAACTTCTAATCTATATAGTGACTGCTATATGAGGGACAGCAACGTAGCAGTCACTTTTAAATCACATTTAATTTGACAATTGTTTCTACAGTTTTAGGACTATTTGTAAAAAATGTTTATTAATCATCCAAATTGGATAGAAGAATGCTGGAGCATTCTTGATAAATCCATCATTTATTATCAGGAAAAACCTGTAGGTAACAAAGCTGCTCAAGACCCAACTCTAAAAGCGCTCAACTATGACCAGTGCTTTATTCGTGATTTTGTGCCCTCAGCATTATTCTTTTTGATGCATGGTAAAGCAGATATTGTGCGTAACTTTTTGGATATTACCTTGAAGTTGCAAAGTCATGACAAAGAAATGGATTGCTTTCAACCTGGACCTGGTTTAATGCCTGCCAGTTTTAAGGTAGTATTTAATGAAGAAGAATTTTTAAGCGCTGATTTTGGAGAACACGCGATTGGTCGTGTCCCTCCTGTTGATTCTTGCTTATGGTGGATTCTTATATTAAGAGCATATTGTAAAGCAACAGGTGATTTGAGTTTTGCCCATCAACCAAAATATCAAGAAGGGATAAAGCTAATTCTCGATTTATGCTTGGCACATCGGTTTGCAATGTATCCTACACTGTTAGTTCCTGATGGCGCCTTTATGATTGACCGTCGGATGGGAGTATCGGGACATCCTTTAGAAATTCAAGTATTATTTTATACGGCTTTACGTGCAGCGCGTGAGTTAATTTTACAGAATGAAGATAAACATTATCACCGTATTGAACAGCGATTAAGTACATTAAGTTACCACGTCCGTGAGTATTACTGGATAAATTTGCAACGATTAAATGAAATTTACCGCTATGAAAGTGAAGAGTTTGGTAAAGAAGTTGCAAATAAATTTAATATTTACGCAGAATCTATTCCCGATTGGTTAACTGAGTGGTTGCCAGAGAATGGAGGATACTTAGCAGGTAATCTCGGACCCGGATTAATGGATTTTCGCTTCTTCGCTTTGGGTAATTTAATGGCTATCTTGACTTCTTTAGCTAGTAAAGAAGAAGCTGATAGTATTATGAATTTATTCGAGCAACGCTGGCATAATTTAATTGGTTTTATGCCTGTAAAAATTTGTTTCCCTGCTTTAGAAGGTTTAGAGTGGCGAATTGTCACAGGATGTGACCCTAAAAACACTCCTTGGTCTTACCATAATGGAGGTAACTGGCCAGTTTTACTTTGGCTTTTTGTTGCAGCAGCACAAAAAACAGGTCGAGTAGACCTAGCTGAACGAGCAATAAAAATTGCTGAAAATCGTTTAATAATCGATAAATTTCCTGAATATTACGACGGTAGAAATGGTCGCTTGATAGGAAAAGAATCTAGAACTTTTCAAACATGGACAATAGCAGGTTTATTAGCTGCAAAAGAATTTATAGACAATCCTCATAACTTGAAGTTAATTAGTTTTGACGAGATTGCTATAAGTCCTGGTTGTATTATGTAATTTACAGCGAATTTGATAAACCATGTAGAGACTTTACATGTAACGTCTCTACTCATCCGTTATATCCGTTGCCAGTCCCACCCAAGCGCGGGTGTAGGTGCAATATATAAGTTTACTTAACTTAATATTTTTATAGGTTATTTATTTAGACGCTAGAGAATCTTCAACGACAATAACAGGAACACTGCTAGATTCAATGACAGCTTGCGAAACTGAACCAATAAGTATCTGCTCCCAAGGCTGATGTCCTCGTTTCCCCATCACAATTTCTGATGCTTGATAATCAATTGCGGCTTGTACTATTTGTCCTGGCACAGACCCGGTTAACGTTACAAATTTATACCGAATATCTGAAAGTAATTGCTCAGTTGATAAGCGCAATTTTTCAACAGATTCGGCTTGTGCAACATTAATAACATGCAAGACAATTACTTCTGCATCGCTGCGACGAGCTAATGCAGCAGTTTTTGTTAACACTTGGGTAGATGTAGAAGAAGTATCAACCGCAGCTAACAATATTACGCGCGTAGAAACTGTTACTTTTGTTGGGTCAACTTCGCCACGTTGTAATAACTTGGGAGCAAAAGTAGGTATTGCCCAAGCTCCTAACGGTGCAGTTACTAAAATTGAAAGCGCTGCAACTGCCAAAATTGTGTCTCCTCCCTCAATTCCACGAGCTAAAGGAATGGCGCCAATTGCCGCTTGTACTGTGGCTTTAGCTGAATTTCCTGGTAAGAGGAATAGCCGTTCTCGCCAATTCCAATTACTCCCCAAGGTTGACAAATACCAGCCTAACATTCGACCGATTAATGTACCAACAGCCAGAATGAAAAGTCCAGGTAATAAAATATTGCCTAATACCTTTAGTTCAATACTGGCGCCTAATAATACAAACAAAAATATTTCTGCAACAATCCATAAATTATCAAATCCTAATCGTAAGGAACGCGCCAACGGTGCGTCAAATTGAATCAGGAAAAATCCCATTGCCATGACAGCTAAATATCCAGAATAATAAGCCCAATATTGAGGTAAAACAACTAAAAATAAAGCTGTACAGGCAGCAATTAAAGTATCTTGTACAGCATTTTGCGTCCACTTCTGTTGTGCTAAAAACCACACAAGCATACGTGCGACAAGGTAGCCAATTAAAAGACCTAAAACAATCTCTCGCAATACTTGGATGGGTAAAAACTGCCATGCTGTTAACGTCAATCCCCCTGGAAGGGTAATATTTTGAGCATTACCTTGTGCTAAAAAATCTACCAATAAGCCAAATACTAACAGCAGTAGTACATCAGAAAGAGCGCTTCCAGTTAAAATTGCATCGGGGATACCTTTAGTAACCCCCCATCCCAAACTTTTGAGTTTTAGCATTGCTGGGACAATCACTGCTGGAGATTCTGCCCCAATAATACAACCAAGCAGTAAACCTGTGAGAAAATCAAAGTGAAATAGCGGTATTGCAATGAGTGCAATTGCAATTGCTTCAGTTGTTGCTGGTAAAAATCCTAACCTGAGTGCAACCGTACCCTGTTGTTTAAGCTTTTCTCTGTCTAAACCCAGTCCCGCTTTCATCAAAATAATCATTACAGCAACTGTTCGCAAGTTCGAGGCAGTTGCGAGAATATCTGGATGGATAATATTAGCGACTTGAGGACCAAGCAGTATACCAGCTAAAATCATACCAATCAGCCCAGGAGCGCTAAACCGTCGCGCTATCTGACCAACAAAAAAACCCGCTAATAAAATCAAAACTACACTTAGTAACATAACGTGACTCTCACTCAAAATCGTGGTTGTAGAGAAACTTGTGAACAAGAGAGTCAGGTAATGTTTACACACAGCCCTACCATCCTGCTACAAGTAGAGGAAAGTAGGAACTATCAGCCTTTTATTATGTATAACGGCGGTTAATGGCAAGTTCCATTGCCCAGATATCAATCTAAATAATTATTCTACATGTTTATTGAGTATATGAGGCAGTCGGCGCCAAAATTTATTCATTTAGGTAAAAAAATGTATTTATTAGTACCGAATACTTGGTAATAATACTAAGTCAGTAATTTCACCCACAATTAAACCAAATGCAGCAAAAAATGTTAAAATCCAAAACGTATCAGTTTTATCAAAGCCTCCTAAACGCATTTCTAATTCAGCTAAAAGTGTAGTCGAAAGTGGAATAAATATAAGAGTCCACAACATTGACCAAATTACTGCCAAGGCAATTGATATACTCGCAATAAAACTGATAAATAAAACAGCTAGCCAACCTTGAGAAGAAAAAGTTAATAAACTTTCGAGTATAGGATTAGTTTTACTTGCTATATATAAAACTACTGATGCTATAAAAATTCCTACCAGCCAAACAATATGATGAGCAGATAAATACCATCCTACAAGAGTATAACCTAGACACATTAACAATAAAGACGACCAAGAAAATCGATTTAAAAATTCAATATTCATAACCCATTACCATAAAGTTTATAAGTATTAGATTAGCAGGGGCCTCTTGGCAGCTACTAATTCAATAGTGTTATCATGATTACAAATAAATGTGAATACAATATGACTATTGTTCAAGTGGCGCCGGTTCTTCCAATGGACGGATAATAGCAGGAGCAGGCGTTGCTTCTGGTTGGAAAATAGCCTGTAACGCTTGTTGTAAAGTTTGAGTCATAACTATTCTATTTTCATAAGCAACAACAACTCTAACTAAAGTAGGTAAACTATTTTGAGTTGCTTCTAAATAAATTGGCTCGACATAAAGCAAAGACTGCTCAATGGGAACTATTAACAAATTCCCTTGAATTGCTCTTGAACCTTGACGATTCCATAAAGAAATTTGCTGAGAAATTATTGGGTCTTGATTAATACGAGCTTCAATTTGTTCCGTTCCATAAACTAAGCGTTCTTTCGGAAATTCATATAAAAGTAACTTACCATAGTTTTCTCCATCTGCCCGTGCAGCTAACCAAGCAATTAAATTAGTTCTTCCGCGAGGATTATAAGGTATGAGTAATAT
Source organism: Calothrix sp. PCC 7103 (assembly GCF_000331305.1). Lineage (GTDB taxonomy): Bacteria > Cyanobacteriota > Cyanobacteriia > Cyanobacteriales > Nostocaceae > Dulcicalothrix. The sequence goes on from NZ_KB217478.1 coordinate 7,774,734, forward strand.
AAATTCTTCAAACGGTACAGCAGGTAAACTAGTAATTAAAAAATAAGGTTCAACTTGACGAGGTTCATTACCATAAATTTCGTTGGGAATTTGCCATTGGTCTTCCCGGTTATAAAATACTTGGGTGTCTGTCATGTGATAAGTCATTAACCGCTCAGATTGAATTTTAAAATAATCTACAGGGTAGCGAATATGACTACGAAGATTTGTGGGCATTTGACTAAGCGGTTTAAACATACTTCCAAATATTTTCTGCCACGAGGCAATTATTGGGTCACTAGTATCAGCAACATAAAAGTTTACTGAACCATTATAAGCATCAATAACAACTTTAACCGAGTTGCGAATGTAGTTTATATCATCTACACTGGTATCAGAATAAGGATAGTGTTCGCTAGTGGTGTAAGCATCAACAACCCAGTAAAGATAATTTTGCTCAGAACCAAATCCTTGCTGATTATCAGGAACAGTATCAGCCGTTACTAAATATGGGTCACTGTCGTATCGTAAAAAGGGAGCAATAGCTCGAATTCGTTCATTTATATTACGGCGAAATAAAACTTCTGTTTGGGGTAAAAATTCTCGTGTTAATAGTATTCGCCAATCTTTAAAATACATTGCAAATAATAATCTTTTCCAGGGTACACTAATATTGATTCCACCTTTTCCGCTGTAAACGTTGTACACGTTTTCGCTACCGCTAGGATAATCAAATTCTTTTACGCGCGTTCCAGTCATTACATAAGTGTTAGTAATTTCACCGAAATATATACGGGGTTGCCCAATTGGGATACTAGCGCGAATTGACTCACTGGAAGTAGAAAGGGCATCATTTTTACCACCAATATCTTTGATAAAATACTCTGGAAGCCCACCTGCACCTACTACATTTACTGGACTCAATGTAAATCCATAACCATGAGTATAAATTAAATGACGGTTAATCCAGGTTTGAGCTTCTTCAGGTACGGCATTATAATCTAATTCTCGTGCTGCAATTAATACCTGGCGCCGTTCTGTTGTCTCGCTAGTGTTTAATTCAGGTAGTGGGGGTTTTTGTGGAGCAGCAGGTCTACGAGTCTTTAGGTCTGTTTGTAAAGTGTAGCGGTCGATATCAGCATCGGGAAATTGATAGTAAGGTCGAATTTGTTGTAATTCGCGGTTGGTTTGTAATAGTGGTCGCTCATCCCACAAACGAATATTACGAATAGTTAAATCATTTGCGGCAATATCAGCTTCTGTTAATTGTCCTTGTGGGTTAAAGGTTGTTGCATTAATTGTATCTAAATTGAATGCTTGCCTTGTCAAAGCTATAGTACGCTGAATGTAAGGTTGCTCCCTTGCTAATTCGTTTGGTTGAACAATCAAATACTGTACTATACTTGGTACCACAATACCACCAATACCCAGCACCGCAAAAATCCCTAACCCGTGAAACAGTAATCTACTAAAAGATGATTTATGGCGCCAGAAAATAGACCGCAGTATTAAATACACTGCAATTACTAATGCGAAGATACTCAAAACATTGTAGGCTGGTAATTGTACCATCACATCTGTGTAACTGGCGCCGTAAGTTACTCCACGAGGAGAATATACTAGTTCGTAGCGACTTAACCAGTAGCTAAAGGCGACTACCAACATTACAAAGCCACCATTAATACACATATGGCGTTGTTGCTTTGACGAAAAGCCAGGAAAAAATCCCTCGCTAACGCTATTTCCTGATAATAGATAAGTTAAAGCGACTGCAATGAAGTTATATGTGAATAATCCAATTATCCACAGTCCTAACATTTCCCAAACAGGAATGTTAAATATGTAAAAGCTGATATCTTTATTAAATAAAGGCTCTGTACTGTTAAATGAAGTGCTATTAAAATATTGCAGTACTTTTCCCCAATTAGAGCTAAATATCATTCCCAGCACAATGCTTAATAAAACCGCAAACGCATTCAGTAAAAAGCGAGGATAAACTAAAAATGCGACTGCACTTGCTACAATTATAACAATAGACCAAATTTGAGCAGCTAGTATTTTTCCTATTTTCAATATTTCTTCAAATTGAAAGCTGGTCGGAATTGTTGGGGTAATCAATACACGTTTAAAATCTATATTAAATTGTTGTGAGATAGTTATTTGTCCATAAAAAAATAATAATATAGCGAGTAATAAACTGAGTCCACTAACTATAGGTAGTAGCCACCTGAATCTTAGACAATATTCACCTTTCTTTGTATCATTTGAGAGAGTTGATGTCACTACCGAGTAGTTATTATTGACTATTTTATTGTAGTACTTAGTATTTTGGTAATTTTTCTTATGTGCATCATCTAATATTGGGGAAGGGTGTTTTTGTTTCTGGGCAATGGAAAGATTTTTTAGCAAATACCACACACTAATGCTAGACACTACTACCCACAAAAGTGCCTGAGTTATCAATCTAAGCCAAAATACTGATAAATAACCGATTTCTTGAAACCAAAGTATTTCTGCTACTAGGCGAGAAATCAATTCCAAAAGTAGCACAAAGCCAAGGACATATAGAAATATTTTTAAAATGCGCTGACCCACAGAGATTTTTTCACAAAAAATAAAGTACTAATTCAAACCATAACTTACACATCAAATCCTAGAAACTAGAAACTGGGTTACAAGAGCGTAAGTCCTAAAAACTTGTAAAATTTATTGTACATCATATTGTATTTATAATCATATTTAACAAAAATTCAATTATTCTTATATTAAATTAATTTTTCTTAAAAAATCTTTCTTTAGGTAGATGAACTTTACAAGCGAATACTAATCAGTAGGATTTAGACGATTAGCTAAAATAGCTACCGGAATCATCAGTAAAACCGGAATAAAACAGATAAGCAACTGAATTAAATTTAAAGGAGCAGTTGTAAACAAGGTATTCATAACATCCCACTGGCTAAAGACTATTTGCAGGATAATTGAGGCAAAAATCCCCAGTGCAAAGAAAGAGGCATCATCACTTGGCGCCGCTTGACCTTGAGTAATAGCCTTTCCCCACTGGCTGATAGTTAACAGATAAACTATTCTCACGAGAATTAGAGCTTGAATAGCCATCGTTCGAGCAACAGCCACATCTAAAAATGTACGATATGCCCATTCAAACATCCCAAAAACCACAATCCAGTTAAGTACAGAGACTAGCAAAAGGCGCCATAGTAATTTTTTTGACATCAAAGCTTCGCTCCAATTGCGTAGAGGCTGTTTCATTAAATCGTTAGATTTTGGTTCAAATGCTAATGAAACTGTCATTATGACGTTAACTATGCTTAACCAGAGAATTTGTATCGGTAAGATAGGCAATTGTAAACTCACTAGTACAGCAATCAAAACCGTCATTGACTCGCTACTACAAACAGGTAATATAAAGGCTATAGCTTTGTGTAAGTTCTTATAAATGCTTCGTCCTTCTTCAACAGCAGTTGTAATCGAAGCAAAGTTATCATCCATTAACAATATATCAGCAGCTTCTTTAGCAACGTCTGTCCCTACCTTCCCCATTGCAATAGCAATATCTGCCAGTTTTAATGGCAGAGCATCATTCACCGAATTTCCAGTCACCGCTACAATTTCACCTTTAACTTGTAATGCCTTAACAAGATGCAATTTTTGCTCAGGTGCAACTCTAGCAAACACTACACCAGTTTCTGCTGCTGCTTCTAATTTTGCATCATTCATAACTGCAAGTTCTTGCCCCTTGAATGCAGTTATTTCACCATTTTGACCTAATCCTAATTTATAGCCAACTGCAACTGCTGTAATAATATGCTCTCCGGTAATCATCTTGACTTTTATTCCCGCAGAATGACAAAATTTAATTGCAGCGAATACTTCTTGTCTAGGTATATCAATTATTCCTTGTAATCCCAGAAAAATTAAATCAGAAGTGATACTATCATGAGTTATAAAACTACAGTCACTTTCTACAATTTTTTTCGCAAAAGCAAGCACTCTTAATCCCTGCTTTGCCATCATCTCTGCTTCTTGTTCAATAAATGTACTGTTTAGGGGAACAAGATTTCCATTTTTATCCAACGTTTGCTTGCTACGACTCAGAATTGCCTCGACTGAGCCTTTAATATAAATTGTCTTATTAATTTTGTTATGATTACTTTGTACGTTGCCCATTCCATGCAAAGTTGCCATGTATTGATACTTTGCTTCAAAAGGAATGATGTTTAGTCTAGGCATAGCTTCTCTTTGCTTTGACTGACTTAACCCAGCCTTACGGGCAGAAACCACCAAAGCACCTTCTGTTGAGTCTCCCACTACAACCCATTGATTTCTTTTAGGTTCTAGATGAGAGTCATTACATAATAAGCCTGCAACTAAGCATTCTCTCAAAGCGATGTGTGACTCATATTTGTTATCAGTGCTGTTAGCTGTTACATCTAAATTGCCATTAGCATCAAAAATTGTTGTGCGTAAATCTGTATTATTATCTAGAAAACGGCCACCTAAATGTACTGGCTGCAAGTTACCTGACTGCCAAATTGTTCCTTTTAGATTATAACCAATTCCACCAACGGTATACTGCTGTTCACCAGCATAAATATACTTTACAGTCATTTGATTTTCTGTTAATGTGCCTGTCTTATCGGAACATATGACTGTGGCCTTTATGAGTGAATCTATTGCTGGCAGTTTACGAATAATTATATGGCGCCGTGCCATTCGTTCTATTCCAATCGCGAAAATAATAGTGACAACCACAGGCAAACTATAAGGAATAGCACTGACAGCTAACGCGACCGCCGCATTAAACATTTCACCCCAAGGTCTTCCTAATCCAATTCCAAATACAAATGTAAAACTCGCTAATGATAAAATAATATAAGTTAAAATCTGACTAAATTTGTTTAACTTACAAGTTAAAGGTGTGTCCAAACTAGGACGCGCAGGAATTGGTTCAGAAATTAGCCCTAGCTGAGTATTATTACCAATATCTATAACAATACCGCTACCTTCCCCAAATGTGACAAAACTTCCAGCGTAAACTATATTAGTTCGCTGTGACAGAGAAGTATTTTCGTTTACATCTAATAATTTTACATTTTTACTAACTGGTAAATATTCTCTAGTTAAAGCAAATTGGTCAACTTGTAAGTTATCTGCACTTATTAAGCGTAAATCAGCTGGAACTTTATTACCAGATGCCAATAATACCAAGTCTCCTGGTGTTAATTCCTTAGCTGGAATGCAACACTTTTTCCCGTCACGCACCACTACTGCTTTTATAGTTAAAGCTTGATCTAAAATTGATATTGTTTTTTCTGCTTTTAATTCTCGAACGTAAGTAAGAATTACGTTAAGAAATATTACACCCAAAATAACCGCTGTATTTGTCCAATAGCCTAGTACAATATTAATAAATCCTGCAATTAATAATATATATAGAAACTGTTGCTTAGATTGTATAATTAACCGTAGCCAAGGGCTTGTAGGAGACTTTGCTGTTAATTCATTAATTCCATACAATGCCTGTCTGGAGCTAATTTCTGTAGATTCTAATCCTTTTTGTAAATTTGTTTGCAATAAAGATGCAACTTCTTCCAGATCAATGTGATGCCATTTAGTACCAGTAAGTGGGTGCATACCAGTTACAGATTTATTTGTATTAATTGTTACCACGTTACTCCTATAGATAATAGAATTAACAATATACATACTTCAAATTCAGGTAAGCTATAGAGCTATAGTTACCAAAAAAATATGGAAAATCGATTCTTGGTGTTAGAACAGTTATGAACTATCGTTTTATCAGTTATATATTAATGCCGCCAAGTAAATAAATTTGGTAAAAATCGGGTAATAATCGGGTAGTAATTATTTATGTACAAAAGCAAAATTAAAACTAAATATTCAGAAATAGTAAATATAAAAAATCGATTCTTGTTTTATTTTCTTGACAAGAATCGATTGAATGTGAAATTGGAGTTATAAAGACACACAATTTGTATACTTACAATTTATTTTTAAATTGTGAAAAGAATAGGAAGGAATCGGGTAGAAGTTGAGCAGATTCTAATTAAGTACATAATAAACTGTAAAAATATACAAGAAATAAAAATAGATTCTTGCTTATAGGCAAGAACCGAAAAAAGGTGTGTTCCCTTAATGTAACTAAATCACTTATAACTTCAGTGTAACTGTAAATAAGCCTAAAAATAAGGTAGAAATTGTGTAGAAATCGGGTAAGTTGAATTAATGAGACTGAAATTACAAAAATTGGTTCTCGCCTCTAAGCAAGAACCAAAGTGGGATGTGTATGTTGTCGAAGTTCTATCTAACCTGTTATTTCCAGGTTATTCTTGAAAAGTTCAGATTAGAGGAAAAAAACGGGCAGAAATTGAGTAGAAGTTTAAAGTTAAAGTTGCTTTAGACGATAACCCAGTCCATGAACTGTTTCGATAAACTCGTCAGGCGCCCCCACTTCTCTGAGTTTTTGGCGTAAACTTTTGATGTGGGACTTAACGGTGTCTTCGGTAGGAGAGTCTTCTATAGACCAAACTTGCTGGATAATACCCGGTCTGCTCAAAACACGACGACCGCTAGAAACGAGTAACTCTAAAATCGCGTATTCTTTTGGTGTCAGGTTTAACAGTTGCTCTTCATAGAAAACTTCATAGGTACTTTGATTGATACATAAGTTTCCCCAGGATAAATTTATTCCTGGTCGAGAGTTACCGCGACGTGAAAGCGCCCTGATACGTGCCATCAATTCTCCTAAGTCAAAGGGTTTGACCATATAGTCATCGGCGCCTGCATCTAGTCCAATAATTTTATCGGCGATAGTATCGCGAGCAGTAAGCATTAAAATGGGAACAGGCAAATTACGTGAGCGCAGTTTTTGACAAAACTTAATACCATCTAGCTTAGGCAATGTAATATCTAGCACAATTAAGTTATAATCAAATGTCTCCACGTAATTTAATGCGGCTTCACCATCTTGCACAACATCTACCGTGTACTGACGATTCGTCAACGCTTCCGCTAGCATATCCGCTATTTGCACATCATCTTCAACAACTAAAATACGCATTTGAACCCAATATCTTAAATGTGAATTTGTATTTATAGATTACTAGCATAAAAACAATATGAAATGGTCTGTAGAGGGAAAATGGATTGCAAGTGGTTTCGCGATGGCGATGGCGGTTACTGGGTATATTAGTTTGATTTCTTACCAAAATGCTACCAGATTAGCAGAAACTATTGTAAAAGTAAAAGAGACTCATGAAGTTATTGAGACTTTAGTTGGTGTTGTTGCTCATTTAAACGAAGCTGAATCTGGACGAAGCGGTTATATACTTTTCGGAGATGACTTAGAATTACAGCGTTACAATCAAGCTATTGAAAAAATCAAGCCAAGAATCAAAACATTAGAAAAGCTATTTGCAGATGATTCCAATCAAAAGCAAAGATTAATCACACTAGAATCTTTACTGGCTCAAAGGCTCGTGATATCTAATCAAACTATTCAATTATATAGAAAAAAGCCCTCTTTACAAAAAAACCAAGCTCAGTTAGTGGCTGATAATAATCGTAACCGCAATGAAATTCAGCAACTTATTGAACAAATGCAAAGTCAAGAAGAACAAGCATTAGATGTATGGGTAAAACAATCTCAATCTAACGTTCAGTCAAGAATGCTAATTGAAATTTTTGGAACTTTGTTAACATTTACTTTGCTTTTTGGTGTTTATGCTCAACTTTATCGACAATTAGTAAAACGTCAACAAGCAGAAGCGAAACAACTCCAACTTACAAAAGAAAAAGAATTAGGTGAACTCAAACTGCAATTTTTCTCAATGGCTTCTCATGAGTTTCGTACACCTTTAAGTATCATTTTGGGGTCGTCTCAACTTTTAGAAGAAAGTCTTCAACTATTTGTAGAAAAAAAGAGGCTGAAAAATCTCTACCGCATCCAAACTAATGCTCGATTAATGACTCAATTACTCTCAGATATTCTGACATTAGCAAGAGCTGAAGCTGGAAAATTAGAGTATAAACCTCAATTATTAGAAATGCAGAGTTTTTGCCTCAATTTAGTTGAAGATATGCAAACTTTAAGCGAATCTAGCCATGAAATTCAATTTGAGATGGAAGGTAGTGCAAGTAACGCATGGGTAGATGAAAAATTATTATATTCTATTTTAAGTAATTTACTTTATAACGCCATTAAATATTCACCTCAAAGTCGAAATATTTATTTTAAATTGATCTGCCAAAATCAAGCTATAATATTTCAGGTCAAAGACCAGGGAATTGGCATCTCTCAAACAACTCAACAGGAGATGTACGAACCTTTTCGACGAGGTGAAAATGCCTTGGGTATTCTTGGTACAGGATTGGGATTAGCAGTTGTAAAAAAATGTATAGAACTACATCAAGGACAAATTGATCTAGAAAGTCAAGAGGGGGTTGGCACTACTTTTACTGTTACTATTCCGCAAAATAAAGAAATATTATAATAATATAAATTTTACTGTCACTTTTTAATCACATTTATCTTATACACTAGTAACGTTTGTATAACATAATACTATTTATAATTAATTTTCATGATTTGGCGTCATTTTAAACCTCTCTTACTATGTTCTCCCGAATGCCTACTTTTTACACTCAAGACCAATAATATAGAATATCAGTATATAGTCACATCTATCTAGGTATTATAAATGTCTGCCATTGCTACAGAAATTTTCTTTGTCCTTGTACTCATTATTGCTAACGGTATATTTTCAGGTTCAGAAATTGCTGTTGTATCATCTCGTAAAGTTCGCCTTGAGCAAATGGCAAGTCGAGGAAATTCTAAAGCTAGAGCTGCGTTGCGACTAGTAAACTCTCCCAATGATTTTTTCTCTACTGTCCAGATTGGTATTACATTAATTGGTATCCTGAGCGGGGCCGTGGGTGGGGCAACCTTAGCTCAACGGATAAAGCCTACATTAGATACTATTCCAATTCTAAAACCTTACAGCGAAGGTATTAGTGTTGTAATAGTAGTAACTATTATTACCTATTTATCTTTAGTGGTTGGGGAACTGGCGCCTAAACGAGTAGCATTGAGTAATCCTGAAAAAATAGCTTGCACGGTAGCTAAACCGATGCGGTCGCTTTCGTTTATTACAGCCCCATTTGTACGTATTCTCAGTTTTTCTACTGATACATTGCTGAATATTTTGGGTGTGCGGGCAACTGAAGAGCAAGCAATGACTGAAGAAGAAATTAAAGTGCTAATAGAGCAAGCTACAGAGTCGGGAACCTTCGAGGAATCCGAACAAGAAATGCTTGAGCGAGTATTTCGTTTCGGTGACCGTCGTATCAAAACTTTGATGACACCGAAATTCGATATCACATGGCTCGATATTAACACACCACTAGAAGAACTTGAACATTTGGTTAGAGAAAGTAATCATTCCAGATTTCCTGTGGCTAGAGAAAATTTGGACAACTGCTTGGGTATTTTGCGCGGTAAAAATTTTCTATCCGCGCGTTTAAGTGGACAAGAAGTTAACCTTGAGACAATACTTCAACCACCCCTGCATGTTCCCGAAAATATGACAGCTTTAAAAGTTTTGGAGGAATTTAAACTAACGGGCATACATATGGCACTAATTACTGATGAATACGGTAACATTGAAGGCTTGGTAACGCTTAATGATTTAATGGAAGCAATAGTTGGCGATATTACTGCAAGAGAAGATTTAGAGCAACCAATGGTAGTTAGGCGAGAAGATGGCTCCTTACTAGTAGATGGTCTGCTTCCAACCGATGAACTCAAAGATTTGCTCAATAAAGAATCACTAGCTGAAGAAGAAACGGGAAATTACCATACCCTTGCTGGATTTGTCATTACTTTCTTGAAATATATACCGAAAGCTGGCGATCGTTTTGAATGGGATGGACTACGGTTTGAGGTAGTCGATATGGACGGTACGCGAGTAGATAAAGTTTTAATCACACCAATTTAAACTCGAACAAAATGTTAGTTTTACCCCTAATATGAGAATTAGGTTTTTTTTAAACTTTTATAAAATGCTGCTAATGGCAGATATAAAATAAGTTTGACTCTTGTACTTTGAGAACAAAGCCTTGCAATTTTAGGTGCATTATTTATTAAATTAGTATATGCGAATATTACTTGTGGAAGATGACCCAGAACAGTTAGAGCCATTACAGGGTGTACTATCTGAATCTGGATATATTGTAGATGGCGTTGAAGATGGCGACACTGCACAGTGGCTTTTATCTAAAAAGGAATATGATTTGCTGATTTTAGACTGGATGCTACCCACCGTTAGCGGGCTAAGTCTTTGTCGGCAGTATCGACTTCTTGGCAAAACGGCGCCTGTGTTGATGCTTACTGCGAAGGATACTACACTCGATAAAGTAGAGGGTCTAGATGCGGGAGCAGATGACTATCTTGTAAAACCTGCTGACTTAGTGGAACTTTTAGCGCGTGTGCGTGCTTTGGGTAGACGTTCTCCTACTTGGGTTGGAAATACTCTCCGTGTTGCTGACCTGCAATTGCACCTAGATACATTAACGGTTGAACGTAACCAACAAACTATAGAGTTATCACCGCGCGAAACTCAATTACTAGAGTATTTAATGCGTCACCAAAATCAAATCTTAACGCGCGAGCAAATTGAAGAAGCATTGTGGGAGTGGGGTTCTGAGCCAGAAAGTAATGCACTAACCGTATTAGTACGTAAGTTACGGAATCGTTTGCAACTCGTTGGCGCCGATTTGTGGATAAAAACGGTATATGGTATGGGTTATAGTTTGAAAGCACAGGATAATTAGTTTTTAACTCGATAACTTACAAATCTGGAAATATCTTCTCTGGATAATCCTAGCTGTTGAATTAGCGTAGTTTTAATAGTGGGTAAGTCTGTAACTGGATACTCGAACTCTAAGTTTTGTAGTATAGAGTTAGCTGTATTAACCGTGACTAAAGTAACTCCTTCCTTTTTTTCAATTTCAGCCAAAATTCCTAAAACTTTGAATGCAGACCGTACCTGCATTTTTCTACCTACTTGCAAAACATCTTTCGCTTGCGTCTGTCCCATTTCTTGAGCAATTATGCTTTTAGCAGTATTTACTCCTGTAACTGGTAAAACAAATCTTATTTTTTTGAGTACAGAATTTTCTGTTTGATATTCAACTACAGTAGAATCTCGCTTTTTTTCAACTTCAACTGCCGTAACTAGTACATTGAGTGCAAATTGTGCTTTTACCGTTTGTTTGTCTGCTTGTAACTTACTTGTGGTATTATATGAACGGCTTAATATCTGGTTTGTAAACGATTCACCACAAGAAGCAAAACTAATTAAAAACAGTGGCAGTAACAAAAGTGTGAGTAGAGAATAATGTAGTTTTTGTAACCAATAGAGCATTGAAATAAAAATATGAGTTATCATGTTTAATCGTAGCCGTAGTAATTTAGCTTTATGGTTTACCTTAACAATGGGAAGTATTTTGGTAGGTTTTGCCTCAGTGCTATATTACCAAGAAGTTTTAGATTCGTTAAGGAATCTCGACCAACTACTAGACAAAAAATCTAGAGTAATGGCAGTAAATGCAAAGTATGACACTCTTAAGCAACAGCTTGATTTAGAAAATGTGCCTCTACTAGGTAGTAACGTATCACCAGTAGATAGTGACCTCGTGTACGTGCGTTGGTATGATACTCAAAAGCAAATAGTACAATTTTCCGGCGCCACTCCACCTCTTAGTTTAACAACCACTCTTGGATTTCATACAATAAAACCTGAATATAATCAAGTTAGAATAACGTTCCGAGATACTTGGTTGCGTGAGTTAACACTTCCCATATATCAAGATGATTTATTAATTGGTTATCTTCAAGTTGCAACACCACTAACATATACTCAAAATGATTTGGCTCATTTACGCTTAGTTTTACTTTTAACAGTTCCAGCAACTTTAGGAGTTATTGGGTTAGCTGGTTGGTGGTTAGGAGGACTAGCAATGCAACCAATTCGTGAAAGCTATGACCAACTACAACGCTTTACTGCTGATGCTTCTCATCAATTACGCTCACCCTTGTCAGCAATTAACAGCAATGCTCAGTATGGATTAATTTCTAATAACCCTTCTGTACAACGTCAACGATTTGAAAATATTGTTGATGTTGCGAAGTCTATGAGTACTCTTATAAATAACTTGCTGCTTCTGGCACGTCATGCTGGTCGATTAGCTCCCGAATCTTTGCAACCAGTTGATTTAAAGAATGAACTTTTAAAAATAGCTGACCAATACACGAACCTAGAAATTGCACAGCATATCAATCTTACTTATAAATTACCAAGTCATAGTTTAAAAGTACTGGGCGATGCTGATTTACTACATCAAGCAGTAGTTAACTTATTAAATAACGCATGTAAATATACAAAAGCAGGTGGTCAAGTTCAGTTAAATTTGTTCGCTCAGTCTTCTTGGGCAGTTATTGAAGTAATAGATACTGGTATGGGCATTCCAGAAGCTGATTTACCACACATTTTCGAGCGATTTTACCGAGTTGATAAAAAACGTGCGCGCTCGTCTGGTGGATACGGTTTAGGATTATCTATTGTTCAACAAATTATTTCTGCACACGGAGGATATATTCGTGTTAAAAGTTTAATTCATAAAGGCTCCACTTTCAAAATTATTTTGCCATTGTAGGGTGCGTCACAGCTTAAACATTCTACAGCGAAGCAACAACTAAAGTAGCTGTGACGCACCATCAATAATTTTAGATTATGGTGTATCTCGCGTGTTGATGGCACATCTGGGAAGCTTGTTCGTGGTGCTGTTTGTGGCGCCGTTTGTGCTATTTGAGCGTTAGTTAATCAAGGCGCCATTGCGTCAACTACAAAGCATAAAGCTGGCAATGTAGCAAATAATGATAAGAATCTTAAAAATCTATCCATAATGAATGCCTCAAACATTATAATACAGGTTTTTCAAAAATGCTAAGTTTATAATTGAGTTAGCGCATCTATCTATTGAATATATCTTTGGAAAAAAATGTGATTTAAATATGACTATCCTTACATTTGATAGCTAAATTAAAAATTAGGTAAGATAAAGTCAAAACAAATTTATAAAATCAAAGTGGATGTTGCTTCTTTAATCACTGTTTCAATTATTCTCCTGCTCCTAGCCACAGGTGTTGCCCTGATAACACGGCGGCTTCGTGTTCCTTATGTTACAGGTTTAGTGTTGGCAGGTTTGCCAATTACTGAGCTACTGTCTCGCCGCATTGGTTTAGACCCAATCCTTGTTTTAAATCTTTTCTTACCAATTCTCGTATTTGAAGCTGGTATCAATACAGATATCCGGCGCCTACGCAATGCGTTTAAACCAATTGCCCTTCTAGCTGGGCCAGGGGCTGTGTTTTCCAGTGCTATTATTGCCATCCTATTGAAATCGTTGTTAGGACTAGCTTGGATACCTGCTCTACTTATAGGAGTAATTCTAGCAAACACTGATACTGTTTCCATGATTGCCGTCTTCAAAGAAATACCAGTACCGTCGCGACTTTCCACTATTGTTGAAGGAGAAACTCTATTTAATGATGCCGCTGCTTTAGTTTCGTTCAACCTGATTTTGCAAGTATACTCGACAGGTTCGCTTACGTTCGTAGAAGGAGTCCAGCAACTGCTATTTATCTCTCTAGGAGGTTGCCTCGTTGGGTTAGTCTTGGGCTACTTAAGTATACCTATATTTAACCGTTTAGATGATCCCCTTAGCAGTCTTTTACTAACTGTCGCAGTTGCATTAGGAACTTTTCAGGTTGGGCAATTTATCGGTGTATCAGGTGCTGTGGCTGTAGTTGTAGCTGGATTAATTTTCGGCAATTTAGGGTTGGGCAATACTTCTGCTTCTAGTCGTATCACATTGTTGAGTTTCTGGGAATATGCCAGTTTCACTGTTAACACCTTCATTTTTCTACTGATTGGTGTAGAAATTAACCTGGTAACACTTTGGAGGACTTTACCTGCAATTCTACTGGCAGTTTTGGCGTATCAAGCCGGACGAGTTATTACGGTCTATCCCCTACTAGGTATGGTGCGTTGGTTTGACCGTCCAATTCCAATGCGCTGGCAACATTTACTATTTTTAGGCAATATCAAAGGTTCACTTTCAATGGCTCTGGCGTTAAGCTTACCCACCACACTACCAGGGCGAGAAGGTCTAATCGCTTTAGTCTTCGGCTGTGTACTATTGTCATTAGTGGGGCAGGGGTTAAGCTTACCTTGGTTAGTCAAACGCTTAAACTTATCTAAATTTTCAGAGGCACAGCAACAGGTTGAACAATTGCAAGCCCAATTAATTACAGCTAAAGCAGCGCAAGATGAATTAGATATGCTATTAAAAACAGGAGTATTACCAAAAGCTGTATATGAGGAAATGCGTTCAGCTTACCAAGTGCAAATAGCAAGTGCAGAAAAGGCATTACGAGAATTATATAATCGGCGCCCAGATCAATATGATAGCAAAAGTGGAGAATACAAAAAACTTGATGCGATTCGCCGTCGATTGCTTCTGGCTTCTAAAGCTGCACTAAACGACGCAATACGTAAACGAATTCTTTCAGAAGAAATTGCGCGTGGACGGCTTAAAAAAATTGATGAGCAATTGCTAAAGCTAGAAGATGATTAATGACTCTTTAAAAATTCGGTTTTGGAGATAAAGCATTATTGTTTTTTTGAGTTTTGATGAACTTACCAGGACTAATAAAAGAAACTCCTTGCTGAAATTCAGTAGCAATCATTATTGCCTCCACTTTGGTAAGAATCTATATTTTATTTGCTATCCTCCGTGCTATCCTTCGTGTTCAATTCCAAAATTAGTCCGCCAAAAATAATGGTCGATGTTAAAATAATGGAAAAAATTCTCTCTATTAGCTGTGTTTTTTCTTTATCGCTTTGTCCCTTTTTGCCGTAACTATCATCTTTTTGTTTTTTACTTGTACTCTGTAAAGATTGAGCATAAAGTTGGTTAGCACGTTGGGTAACTATTAAATTACCTTCAACTAAACCAGTCTTAACTTCTACCATATCTCGAAAAGATTGACCGAAAGTAGCTTTGACAGCTTTAAAGGCATTACCATTTTGCACGTAAACTAATTTTTTACCATTCGCATCTACTATTGATGTATAGGGAATCGTTATTTTAGAAGCAGTTTTATCTGTAATTACCTCTAACTCAGCAATCATTCCCGGTTTAAGCGAACCATCTAAATTGTTTATTTCCGCTTGTATGGGTACAACTCGCGTTTCTCCTTGCACGAAGGTGTTAATTTGTGTAATTCGACCTTCAAAAGTTTTGTTGGGTAAAGAAGCAACTTTAATTTTAACTTTTTGACCATTTTTTACTTTGCTATCGCCTTTTTCGTAAATATTAGCTACGACGAACGTGCGACCATCGTTTAATATAGTTATTAACTTATCACTTGAAGAATACGAGAGTTCATTTAGACTAACAGAACGTTCGGCAACTGTTCCGGAAATCGGAGCCGTAATTGTTACCAATCCTTCAGAATTTGCTGATGTTCCTAGTTGTTGTAAACGATTGTTGTAAATAGTATTGCTGAGTTGAATTTGAGATTTTGCTTTTTCAACGTCCGCTTGAGCGCGTTGAAGTTGAGCAAGGGTCAGTTTAAGTTGTGTCTGAGCGGCAACACCCGATTGAGAATTCGGTAATTCTTGCAGCGACAAGTCGAAGAACGCGCGTCCAACTTCGCTTTCCGCCGGAATAAATTGAGTCTGATTTTTTGAAGAAGTAAGTTCAGAAGAAGCTGTTTCTTGTTTTGCTTGAGATAACTTTAGTTGCTGACGTTCAAGATTATATGTGACTAATCTTAAATCTGCTTGTGCTTTTTGCAATACAGCAAGTGCCTCTTCTTGCTTTGCTACTGAACCCACACGCAATTCTAACAACTTAGGGAAAGCAACAATAGCAACTGGCTGATTCTTTTTAACTTTACTACCTGGTTTCACCAACAACTTAACTAATTTACTTGCTAGCGGTGCTGTTACATCAATTTGTTGGTCGGGAAAAATTTCGATTTTCCCTGTCGTTTTTATACCAACATCGAATGATTGTTTTTTTACTGATTCGACTTTTATACCTAATCGTTGAGCTGTTTGGGCATCAATATTTACTAAACTTTTAGCATCGTTTCCCCACTTGAACCAACTGGCGCCATTGTCGTCGTTTCCTGCGTCTGCCAATACTGCTGATGGCGTTATCAACACAAGTAAATTAAGAATAGCGCGAACTAATGCATTTGTATTGATATTAATCATATTTGAGATGCATTTACAGATGTGCTTTTAAACTCGCGCCCTTGCACGCTTGTATTTAATATACAGCATAGTGTACCTAACTTACAAAGCTCAATCGGTTGATGCCATCGACCAGAAAGCAGCATTCAAGAAAGAGACGCGGAGACTGGGGGACGCTTTTTGAATTTGTCTAAAACTATACCGGATACTGAATATTGATGAGCAATTGCTGAAGCTAGAAGATGATTAATGACTCTTTAAAAATTCGGTTTTGGAGATAAAACATTATTGTTTTTTTGAGTTTTGATGACCTTACCAGGACTAATAAAAGAAACTCCTTGCTGAAATTCAGTAGCAATCATAATTGCCTCCACTATAGGTTCAGAAATTTCAGTTTGGGCTACCCACTCGACAATAAAATTTGCTCCTAAACCTCCACTAATATCACTTCTTTGCACAAAAAAATCTGTAGAAGCTAATGGATCGAGTTGAATAGCTTGCTTCAAATACTGGTTGACTAATTTACCAGCTGAATCGTAGTATAGCACTGAAGTAATAATCATCGGTCGATTCAAATCAGTATTACGAATACTAAGCGTAGCTGCTAAATTTAAAGGTTCTTTTTGATCAGAGTGATAAATATAGGAATAGATAGGTACATAAATAGTTTGACCTGTTGCTATCTTAAAATTTTTATCCAAAGTCACTACCTTTTGAGATGGATTTATCTGATTAGTATTTGATCGTGACTTTAGTGGATTCTCTGATAATGTGCAAGAGGCAAGAAAAATAAATGCAATAAATAAAGAAAAATGTGGGTACAGCTTCATTTCAGTTTATTTACAACCTTCTATAAAATCAATAACTTGATGTAATGAGCCGGGTTTTGTCGCAATCAGCACAGTTGAAGTAGGTTCCAGTACTGTACTACCGTTAGGAATCGTTAAATCTTCGTGCGGATGAGATTGATAGCCAATAATTAGAGACCCAGTAGGAAAACGGGAATCCTGAGCAATTTCGGCAACACTACGACCAATAACATAGCAATTATTTGGGATAGAAAGTTTCAACACCTCAATCTGACCTTGCTCAAAATGCATCATTGATTCCACTTGCGGATACTCAATGGCATTTACCATCGTGTTAACCGCTAGCTCAACAGTACTGATAATATGATTGGCTCCAACCAAACGTAGCGGTTCGGCAAAATCGGGATGACTCATCCGACTTATAATATGGGGGACACCGTAATGTTTAGCGAGAGTCACCATCGCCAAATTTAAGGCATCACTGCGGAGAACAGCTGCTAAAGCATCGGCTTTACGAATTCCAGCTTCTAACAACACTTCTGTACTGACTGCACTTCCTTCAAAAGCCATCGCTCCCACTTGTTCACGGGCATAGTGACAAGCATTAGGGTCAATATCAATAACGGCAACAGTATGCCCTAATTCTACCAATTTTTGAGCCAAACTTAGCCCCACTAAGCCTGCTCCACCAATTAGCACATACATTGGCTGCTCCTGATACTTTTTGACTTCCTACTATCACTATACACCTACTTAAAACTTGATAAAACTGGTATCAGAGTTACAAATATTCAAACAAACGCTTTAATGTTACCAAATACTCCCCTTGGAATAGCAAAGCTTAATCAAGAGGGTCAAAGCGATTGACTAATGCAGCTACTAAAATCATTGGTAAACCTGCAACAACACAAATTAACCATTGATTTATATTAAGCGGCGCCGTTGAAAACAAATTGTTCATTAAACTCCATTGACTAAAAATTATTTGTAAGACTATAGTTGCCACAATACCAACAATAATTGCGGAAGCATCGCTAATATTGTGTTTAACTCCACGTATCGTATCGATAATTATTGCACCTAGCTTGCTGATACTTAAAAGATAAAAGACTCTACCAGCAACTAAAGCTTGAATTGCCATAGTACGTGCTAAGTCAATATTTGCTGTTGTTTGTCTTATCCATTCAAACATGCCAAAAATCAAAATCCAGTTGAAAACAGAAATAACTCCGATACGCTTAATTAAACTGCCAGAAAGTAAAGCTTGGCGAGGGTTACGCGGTGGTTGCCGCATCACTCGCTTGGAAGAAGGCTCAAATGCTAAAGGTACAGTCATAGCAATGGAGTTAACCATATTCAACCAGAGAACTTGTAAAGATAATATAGGTAACACTCTGGCAAATAATACACTAATCAAAATCGTCATCGATTCGCCACCGTTGACTGGTAATATAAAAGCAATAGCTTTGAGCAAATTACGATAAACGGTTCGCCCTTCTTGAACCGCAGCTTGTATCGAAGCAAAATTATCATCCGTCAATATCATATCCGATGCTTCTTTTGCTACCTCAGTTCCGGCACCTCCCATTGCAATGCCAATATCTGCTTGTTTTAGTGCAGGTGCATCATTAACACCATCACCTGTCATGGCAACTATTTCACCTGTAGATTGTAGTGCCTCAACAATACGCAGTTTCTGTTCAGGTGCCACACGAGCAAATACTACCCCATCTTCAACAGCTGTTTTTAGTTGTTGATTATCCATTTGGGCAAGTTGTTGTCCGGTAAAAGCCATCACTTCGCCATTCTTATTAAATCCCATACGTTTAGCTATAGCCTGTGCAGTTACAGCATGGTCACCTGTAATCATTTTTACTTGAATACCAGCTTCTTGACAGGCTTGTACTGCTATAATTGCTTCGCTTCGGGGTGGGTCGATCATCCCTTGCAACCCTAAAAAAATCAAATCGTTTTGAATATCCCCGTGGTCAAGGGAGTTTTTAGTTGTGGGAACATTTTTTTTAGCAAAAGCTAATACTCTTAAACCCTGTTGAGCCATTGCATTAACAGAGGAATGTATAGTATTCGCTTGTATAGGAACTATTTCACCCTCTGCATCTAACATTTGCCGACAGGATTTGAGAATTGCTTCAACTGAACCTTTAACGTAGATAGTAGAGACGTGATTAATCACGTCTCTACGAATATTATTCCCTCCTTGATGTAAAGTTGCCATGTATTGAAACTCAGACTCGAAGGGAATTACATCAAGTCTGGGGATTTCACGTTCTAGATTGCTCTTGTTAAATCCAATTTTATTTGCAGCAGCTATTAATGCTCCTTCTGTTGGGTCGCCAATAACTTGCCATTGTTCATCTTTTTGTTCTAAGCGTGCGTCATTGCATAAAAGTCCAGCAACTAAACACTCTACAAGTACTAGTGAAGTATTAAGGTCAACTTGCTTTTCATGTAATAAGATTTCCCCAGATGGTGCATAACCGACTCCTGTAACTGTATAATGCTGACCTCCTGCATAAATACCTTGTACTGTCATCTGGTTTTCTGTCAAAGTACCAGTTTTATCAGAACAGATAACAGTGGCGCCTCCGAGAGTTTCTACTGCGGGTAACTTGCGAACTATTGCGTGGCGCCGTGCCATACGTGAAACTCCAATTGCTAGAGTGACTGTAACTACTGCGGGCAAACCTTCAGGAATAGCGCTGACAGCAAAAGCAACAGCAGCCTCAAACATTTCTGCCCAAGAATTACCGTATCCTAATCCAACTGCAAATGTTAGCGCTGCAATACCAAGAATAATATATAGTAAAGTCCGACTAAATTTATCAAACTTACGAGTTAATGGAGTTTTTAAACTTGTACCTTGTTCAATTAGCTGGCTTAGGCGCCCTGTTTCTGTAGCTTCTCCAATCGCAACAACAATACCACTACCAGTGCCAAATGTGACAAAAGTGCCTGCGTAAGCCATGTTAGTGCGTTCTGCAAGAGGAATATCAAGATTAACAGGTTGAGAATTTTTTTCAACTGCTATTGATTCACCTGTCAGTGCAGATTCATTAATTTGCAAATTCCGCGTTTGTACAAGACGTAAATCTGCTGGTACTTTGTCACCCGATGCAAGTAATACTATATCTCCAGGTACTAACTCAGTAGAAGGAACTTGTATTTTTTTACCATTTCTTAAAATAGTGGCATTAGTTCGCACAGAAGAAGCTAAAGCAGCAATGGCACTTTCAGCTTTTGATTCTTGAATAAAACCAATGATGGCATTAATTAACGTTACACCCCAAATTACCCAAGCATTTACCCACTGTCCGATTATTGCTTTGATGGCGCCTGCAATTAGTAATATATATAGTAGTGGTTGGTTAAATTGCTGTAAAAATTTTACTATGGGACTAGTGCCTGGTTTAGCCTTGAGTTCGTTGGCACCGAAATCTGATTGTCTCTTGGCAACTTCTGACTCGCTTAAACCTGTTTTTAAGTCAGTTTCTAAGTGGCGCGTAATTTCATTTGTAGATAGTTGATGCCATTGGCTCGATTGAATTATTTCTTTTGATTCTACTCTCATATTCTTTAGTTTATAATTGTTTTAATCTGCATCTACGTTACTTTGTACAAATTAGGTTATATATCTTATATATATTGTCGAACAGAAATGTGATTGAAATGTGATAGAATCCCCCTTCCGCGCGCGGAAGAGGGGGCTAGGGGCGATTAAAATTTAAATATACCTAATGACAAATCAAATAATTATATTGACGCAAATATGAAGACACAATTTCTTGCATCTCCATGAATAATTATTTTGCGTTCAGCTTTAAAAGTAATTGTCAATATTGACTAAGCCGCTCTACGAGTAAGCAAGTTGTACAAGAATACAGTTATTAAGGCGCCAATAACTGCAACAACTATACCGCCCAAAGAGAGACTGCTTGCAGTTAGCGTAAATGTACCCGTCTGTAATAAACTAAACAAAGTACCTCCAATAAAGGCGCCAACAACTCCTAATAGAAGAGTACCAATTAAACCGCCTCCTTGTGAACCGGGATAAATCATTTTGGCTATAGCTCCCGCAATTAAACCCAAAACAATCCAAGCTAATATATTCATCATTTGACTCCTTTCTTCGTTATCTATTTAAATATTGCTTTACAATTTGCTGAACTATTTTTTTTACGTAGTCATATATAAATATTAGCAAGCTTTCTGGCATAACGTATCCTTCTTGAGATACATAATTACAATCTCAACCTTGGAAATTACCTAACTAGCTGTCACTTTTTAGTCACATTTCATTCTGATACTAAATATACAATTATAAATTTTATGCTTGGTGTATCCGGCGCTTATTATCAATTGGAGAAGATAGAGAATGTTTAAGCTTTGGTTTTCCTTAAAATTTGTAGTCAAATCTATTTACAAAAAACTAACTATCCCAGCTTTGGCAATTATTGCACTAACAACAGGGTTATTAGTTGCTTGCCAACCACAAGAAATTACATCACCACCTACAGAAAATTCTACGACAACACCTGTAGTGACGCAAACACCTGTGACATCAAATAAACCCGTTGCTTATTCTGACAGAGAATTAGGTGCCAACCCAGCACAGTTACCACAGCTACCTTATGCTGCTAATGCTTTAGAAAAAGCTATTGATACTCAAACTATGCAATTGCATCATGATAGACATCATCAAACATATGTTGATAACCTGAATAAAGCATTAGAACAACAGCCTAATTTGCGCGCTTCAAGTGTAGAAGCAATGCTACGCGACTTAAATAGTGTTCCTGAAAGCATTCGTACCACAGTACGTAATAATGGTGGCGGACATTTGAACCATACAATTTTTTGGCAAATTATGAGTCCTACGGGTGGTGGACAACCAACAGGAGAAATAGCTCAAGAAATAAATCAAACTTTTGGCGGTTTTGAACAATTTCGCAAACAATTTAATGAAGCTGGTGGAGACCGTTTTGGTAGTGGTTGGGTATGGTTAGTGCGTAACCCTCAAGGTCAATTACAAATTGTCAATACTGCAAATCAAGATAACCCAATTATGGATGGCTTATATCCAATTATGGGTAATGATGTCTGGGAACATGCTTACTACCTGAGATATCAAAATCGCCGTGCAGACTATTTAAATAACTGGTGGAATGTTGTGAATTGGAATGAAGTCAACCGACGTGCTATTGCATCACGCCAAGCTTAAATAAAAGTAATTTTCTACTATATAACAAGGGGTGTATCATGAGAAGTCTGTTAATGCGAAGTCCAGTTGTTGTAGCTGCCAGTTGGATAGGCGCCTATATTTTAATAGCTCTTTTACCTTTGCTGCTGTTGGTAGTATATCCGGCGCCAGAAGATAAAGGCTTTTGGATTGATTTCTCTGTTGCCCTCGGTTTCATTGGTTTGGCAATGATGGCACTTCAGTTTGCTTTAACTGCGCGTATTAATCGCATTGAAGCTTCCTATGGAGTAGATATTATTCTCCAATTTCATCGTTATATCTCTTTAGTCGCGTTCGCCTTAATTCTTATCCATCCATTGATATTATTTGTCGCACAGCCAGAAACACTACAACTTTTAAACTTTTTTACAGCACCTTGGCGAGCAAGAATGGCTATTTTAGCAACGTTAGCATTAATTGCGCTAGTTGTCACAACTATTTGGCGCCAACAATTGAAAATACCCTACGAACCTTGGCGTACATCCCACGGTATTTTTGCAGTCTTGGCAGTAGGTTTGGGGTTAGGGCACGCTATTGGTGTAGGTAATTACTTGGGATTATTTTGGAAAAGTATATTGTGGACAGGTATTGCGCTTATTGCACTTTGGTTGTTGGTCTACGTGCGTTTAGTGAAACCTTGGTTCATGCTAAAAAAGCCCTACTTAGTTGAAGAAGTACGTCCAGAACGTGGAAATGTATGGACGCTAGCACTAAGACCTATCGGACACAAAGGTTTTTGCTTTGAACCTGGACAGTTTGCCTGGATAACTCTTAATATTTCCCCCTTTCGGATGCGCGAACATCCATTCTCTATGTCTTCCAATGGAGATAATTTAGAACGTATTGAGTTTAGTATCAAAGCTTTAGGCGACTTTACCAATACTATCAAAGATGTAGCACCGGGAACTAAAGCTTTTTTAGATGGCCCATACGGAGTTTTTACAACAGAACGTTATGAAGACTCAGCAGGATTTGTATTAATAGCAGGTGGTATCGGTATTACACCAATGATGAGTGTACTTTTAACTGCCTCTAAGCGTAAAGACGAGCGTCCTTATTTACTTATCTATGCCAGCAAAAAATGGGAAGATATAACCTTCCGTGAAGAATTGGATGAATTACAACAAAAGTTAGACTTAAAAATCATTCATGTTCTAAGAGAACCACTAGAAGACTGGTCAGGTGAAACAGGCTATGTAGACAAAGAATTACTACAGCGTTATATTCCGAAGCGGCGCGGTACAAGGCAATATCTTATTTGTGCGGCGCCAAAAATGATGGAACAAGTAGAGTTAGCACTGCATCAACTCGATGTTCCACCTACAAATATTCACATGGAACATTTCAATCTTGTTTAAGAGATTTTATTTAAATTCAACAATCCCACCATGCGTTACAGTATAATGCTTCAACTAGTTATAGGCATCACTTTAGTTTTAGTTGGTGGTGCCGCAATCTTTGCCTGGATACAAAACCGCCCTAACCCACCTCAGCAGGGTGCTTCACTAACAGAACAAACAAAGTAAGATTGAATAGTTAACAAGAAGGAGAAATTACTATGAAAGGATTAAAAGGTAAGAATGCACTAATTACAGGCGCCACTTCGGGTATTGGGCAGGTGATAGCAATTCGTTTAGCTCAAGAAGGTTGTAATATTGCGATTAATTACCGTAGAAATATTGAAGATGCTGAAAATACGGAAGACATGGCAATGGAGAAAGCTTGTGGAGATATTAGCAATTGCGGTGTTAAGTCTTTACCAGTTAAAGGTGATGTCTCTAAAGAAGAAGATATTATTAACATGGTCAATACCGTAGTTCAGGAGTTCGGCAGTCTAGATATACTAATTAATAATGCTGGAATTCAGAAAGAATGTGCTTCCCATGAGATTAAAACAGAAGATTTTGATTCTGTGCTAGGAGTCAACTTAAGGGGTGCTTTCCTCTGTGCGCGTGAAACCATCAAACACCTGCTTTCACAAAATCTATCTGGAGTAATTATTAATATTTCCAGTGTCCACGAAATTATTCCAAGACCGTTTTACCTTAGCTATTCCATCAGCAAAGGTGGAATGGAAAATATGACTAAAACTTTAGCGTTAGAGTATGCTAATAAAGGTATTCGTGTTAATGGAGTGGCGCCGGGAGCTACCATAACACCTATCAACGAAGAATGGGTTAATGACCCCGAAAAAAAAGCGCTTGTCGAAAGTCATATTCCGATGAGTCGCGCGGGAACTTCAGAAGAAATGGCTGCTGCTGTAGCTTTTTTAGCATCTGATGAAGCTGCATATATTACAGGGCAAACACTTTTTGTAGATGGTGGCTTAACCCTGTATGCAGATTTTCGAGAAGCTTGGTCTGCTTAGTTAAGGTAAAATTGAATGATGGAAGAAGAACTTATCCACGCCAATCTGAAATCGTTTCTGTTAGTACTCTCAGTTTCTTTGAGTGTTGCAACGCTACCGCAAATATTTAGTTGGTTACGTCAAATTCCTTACACACTATTGTTAGTGATTGTTGGATTAATATTAGCTTTGGTAGATGTCAGATTAGTCAATCTATCTCCAGAGCTAATTTTGACTATTTTTCTACCACCACTATTATTTGAAGCCGCTTGGAATTTAAAATGGTCAAATTTAAAACGAGATTTAGTACCAATTTGCTTGTATGCCATTTTAGGTGTACTAATTACAATTGCTGGTGTTGCGCTCGGTTTAAACCAGATTGCAGGAATGTCTTTAACTACTGCTTTATTAATTGGCGCCAGTTTGTCTGCTACTGACCCTGTTTCTGTAACTGCGTTGTTTCGAGAATTAGGCGCCCCGCAACGCTTGACTACATTGATGGAAGGTGAGAGCTTATTCAATGATGGCATGGCTGTAGTGGCGTTTGGATTTTTAGTTGCATTACAACAGGGAACTGCACAATTAGCATTACAACCTATTTTGGTTGAGTTGCTTTCAGTAGTTGGTATTGGTATTGCTGTTGGTTGCTTAATCGGATTTAGTATTTCTTATTTAACGCAACGCTTTGATTTGCCACTAGTAGAGCAATCTCTAACATTAGTTTCTGCTTATGGAACCTACCTCGTTACTGAAGATTTAGGAGGTTCTGGGGTAATTGGAGTTGTCACTTGCGGTTTGATATTGGGTAATTTTGGTTCTCGCATTGGAATGAACCCACGCACGCGACTCATTGTCAGCGAATTTTGGGAGTTTTTAGCCTTTTTTGTCAATTCTATTGTGTTTCTGTTGATTGGCGACCAAATTCGTTTTGATGTATTGCAAGCTAATTTTATCACTATCGCCATTACAGTCGGCGCCATGATATTCGCGCGGGCAATTTCGATTTATTCGTTGAGTGCTTTAAGTAACTTCCTCGTTAAATCAGAAATTCCACTAACAGACCAAACGGTTGTTTGGTGGGGAGGATTACGAGGTTCGGTTTCTATAGCACTTGCATTAAGTGTATCTGTTGTAGTTCCAGCAAGGGAAGAAATTATTGCCACCGTCTTTGGTGTCGTTTTATTTACACTACTAGTACAAGGACTAACGGTTAAACCTTTGTTAGAAAAGTTGCAGCTTATAGACAAACAACCATTACGTAAACTGTATACAGAAGCTGTAGCTCGTCAAGTAGCGCTGAATCGTGTACTGGAACATTTAGCACAAACAGAAAATCGTATAGGTATAGAGCCAGAATTTTATCGTTACCAGGAAACATTAATTAAGGGAGAATTAACCCGCTTACAAACAGAAATAGACAAAATGCAAGATGAATATCCAAATTTACAGAAATTTACAAAACAACAACTACGCGAAGAACTGCTAGCAGTTGAAGCTGATACATATGGGGAATTTGTAAAAACTGGTTGGTTAAATAAAGAACTTTCGCCTTTTTTGCAAGATACGTATCAATCTTTAGAATGATGTTAATTATGAACACTAGTAAAACACTATAGGTGTAATCATGTTTAAACTAACTTATGGCACACGAAGAGCAAAAAGCTAAAATTGATTTTTCCAATGCGAAGGAACCACCTCGCACTATTGATCCCAATGCTCCAGAAGGACCGATAATAAGCGATGATGAAGTGAGTAAGGATGATAACTTAAAGATGTTTGATGATTCGAGCAATCAATATGAAAGTCGTCCTGATGGAGACCAAGTAGTTAAAGCCAATCTTTCTGGTGGTTGAAAAATGCTTGTAGAGACTTTACATGTAAGTCTCTACTTCGGGCGCCGCCGCATACACACTACCGAGGCGTGATACTATAACTATCGTCATATACTAGTTCTATGCTCGAAACAGCAACGCATGAACCAAATACTCATCGCCGAAGACAATCCCCGCATTAGTTCCTTCTTGGAAACAGGGTTACAAGCACACGGGTTCACAACAGCGATAGTAGCAACTGGTAGTGAAGCTATAAACATTGCTGACAGTAAAATATTTGATTTACTAATTTTAGATATCGGTTTACCCGACCTCGACGGTTTTGATGTGTTGAGGAACTTACGTGGTAGAGGAGAGACACTCCCAATTATTGTACTAACAGCCCGTGATACCGTAGATGATACAGTTGCAGGATTAGAAGGAGGCGCCGATGATTATATTACCAAACCATTTCGCTTTGAAGAACTACTAGCGCGCGTCCGAGTACAAATGCGAAACCGTCATATTCCCCGTCAACAAGAAGACACTACATTAAGAGTTGGTGATATTTGTTTAGACTTGCTAACACGTCAAGTTTGGGTAGGAGATAACTTAGTAGAACTTTCCACCCGCGAATTTATACTTGCAGAAGTATTTTTGCGTCACCCCATGCAAGTACTAAGTCGGGAACAATTATTAAACCGAATTTGGGGATATGATTATGACCCAGGTTCAAATATAGTTGACGTATATGTTGGACACTTAAGAAAGAAATTTGGTAGCAGTCGCATAGAGACAGTTAGAGGTATCGGTTACAGATTGCGAAGGTAGATAAATAATTTTATTTATTAGAAGATTTGATTTATTTATTACATGAAATGCAAGCTTAATCCGTATTAAACAATATAATCTTGTTGAATTATATAAATCTTGTGGAATTATATAAAACTTGTGGAATTATATAAAACTTGTGGGATGGGCATCCTTGCCCGTCCCTAAAATAAATTATATACAGCAATCTTAATTTAAACTTAACATAATTTTAGGTACGTTCGTAATTATTCACACTATCTAATTACAACAATATGTAAAATAATAGAACTAACCACAGTATTACTTTCACCTTCTTCTAATTAATTTATATAACTCATGCCTCCGGTAAGAAACTTAGTTGAAGACGCTCAAAAAGCCCTTGAAGCGAGTATTATGTACTATAAAGGGCAAGCAGTAGGAACGATTGCCGCGCGTGATAGAGATGCACTTGCGCTCAACTATGACCAGTGTTTTGTGCGCGATTTTGTATCATCAGCATTAGTATTTTTAACAACAGGCAGAGAAGATATAGTTCGTAATTTCTTGGAAATAACCTTAACGCTGCAAAGCCAAGAACGACGAATGGACTGCTTTAAACCAGGACTCGGTTTAATGCCTGCTAGTTTCAAGGTAGAGTTACGTGGTGGTGGAGAAGTTCTAATTGCCGATTTTGGCGAACATGCTATAGCAAGAGTCACTCCTATCGACTCTTGTTTATGGTGGATGATTTTGCTACGCGCTTATGTAAAAGCAACAGGAGATTTAGCGCTTGCAAACCGCAGTGACTTTCAACATGGAATGCGTTTGATATTGCGCTTATGTTTGGAAACCCGGTTTGATATGTATCCTACACTGTTAGTTCCCGATGGTTCATTTATGATTGACCGTCGGATGGGTGTGTATGGGTACCCATTAGAAATTCAAGCTTTATTTTATGCAGCTTTACGGTCGGCAGAAGAATTATTGTTACCAAACGACTTAGATGGTATACGTACAGCAGTAATGGAACGTTTGGGTCATTTAGCTTTTCATATGCGAAGCTATTACTGGCTTGATATGCAACGCTTGAGCGAAATTTATCATTATAAAGGTGAAGAGTTTGGCATCAGAGCAGTTAACAAGTTTAATATTTACGCTTCTTCTATACCAGCTTGGTTTATAAATTGGCTTCCTGATGAAGGTGGATATTTTGCCGGAAATATTGGCCCCGGTTTAATAGACTTTCGCTTCTTTACGCTAGGCAATTTAATGTCGGTAGTTGCTTCGCTGTCAACTAAAGAGCAATCAAGTAATATTTTAACTCTTGTAGCAACCCGTTGGGATGATTTAGTAGGACAAATGCCAATGAAGATTTGCTTTCCCGCAGTAGAAGACCGCGACTGGCAATTATTTACTGGTTTTGACCCTAAAAATGTACCTTGGTCGTACCATAATGGAGGAAACTGGCCCGTTTTATTATGGTTTTTAGTTGCTGCCGCAGTTAAAACAGGTAATATTCAACTTGCAGAAAATGCCATTAAACTTACCGAAGCACGTTTGGGTAAAGACTTATTCCCCGAATACTATGATGGTAAAAACGGGCGCCTCATTGGTAAAGAAGCGCGTCGTTATCAAACTTGGTCGATAGCTGCATTTTTACTATCAAAG
This sequence comes from Calothrix sp. PCC 7103, assembly GCF_000331305.1. Taxonomy (GTDB): domain Bacteria; phylum Cyanobacteriota; class Cyanobacteriia; order Cyanobacteriales; family Nostocaceae; genus Dulcicalothrix. The sequence continues at coordinate 7,803,761 of NZ_KB217478.1, forward strand.
CAACTTATCGCCAACCCAGAACATTTAAAGCTAATCAGTTTTGAAGAAGATAACCGCACAATGGCATGTGAATTTTAGAAAACGGTAGTAAAATTGGGACAGGTGTCAGAAAAAACTGCTGATTTGAATTACTTGCTTTCTCTGAATACTTAGATCAAATAAAACTTATAATGGTAGTTGAATCTTTGGAGGGCCTGTTTCTTCAGAAATCCTCTCAATTTCAAAATTTTCTATATTACTTTCAAAACGATTGAAAATAACTCTAATTTCATCATATCCAATAGCTGATGAAGCTCCACGAGGTGTACTACACTTAACACGCATTAAAGTTTGAAAGCCACCAAATTCTTCATTGATATAAAAAGTTCTGGTACAATCAAAACCAATAAAATTTTCTAAGGCTAATTGATTCAACGCAGCAACTCCCATACGACTATCAATCAGCGATTTGATTTCATCAATTTCTTGTTGCGCGGTCATTTTCCGCCATTTACTATTAGACATATTCTTTCCTACTAATTCATTAATTCTAGACCAAGTTTGATTACCAACAATTCCATCTGCAAGTAAATTTTGCGACTGTTGAAACTTTATTACAGCGCTTTTTGTGTTGGCGCCAAAAATACCATCAACAGCACCTAAATAAAAATTGAGTTTTTTCAAGGATTCTTGCAGTTTTTTGACTTCTGCTCCACTTGAACCTTCTTTAAGTACGATAAAACTAGTGGTCATAGTAAAAAATTACACCTAAAAATGTGAATCTATATTTAAAATCACCTCTCAACCTGCTTATTCCGCATATGTCGAAAAAATTATTGTGAGTGGCGCCATGATATATAGAGTATTTATTTGAGCAATTATTCAATTGTTAAATAACTTTAACTTAACTTGCTATACTTTATATAGGAATATTAAGTAACCATAAGTAGTTTTAGATATATGAGTAAACGCAAGCGCCAAGAAAGTGTCGAATTGTCTCAAGGACTAGAGGCGCCAAAGTGTGACGACCATTTAGTACACTTAGAAAGCGTGCGCTCTATACAGTCACAAATATTACCAACTGACAAAGCGCAGCAGATGGCAGAAGTATTTAGTCTGCTAGCAGATACAAATCGTCTGCGTTTAATTTCCGCACTGGCATCACAAGAATTATGCGTTTGTGATTTAGCCGCAGTCACAAAAATGACCGAATCCGCTATTTGTCATCAACTGCGTTTATTAAAAGCAATGCGTTTGGTTAACTACCGTCGTGAAGGTCGCAATGTCTATTACACTTTGGCAGACGACCATATTGTAACTTTATATACTTCTTTAGCCGAGCATATGGAAGAAAAATAAAATTTACAGACAAGTTTACAACAGGCGCCGTATACTAAATTCTCTAGGAATATGGTTGTTTTGTGTTTGATATGTCAAAATTTGATCCCCCTAAATCCCCCTTGATAAGGGGGACTTTAAGAAATTATTTAGATATAAACATTTTAAAAAATCTTCTGCCCCCCTTAATAAGGGGGTTTGGGGGGATTATAATTAGTGCTTCACTTCAAGTTAATAATCTAACCCTATCACTTGCCCAAAATGTAACCGTTCAGAAGGTGCCCATCACAGCAATAACCAATTCTTTATCACCACCACTGGCGCCAATAAAGCCCCACGAAGAAGTTCGTCACGGTGAAGTTATACGCGATGATTACTTTTGGTTGCGCGACAAACAAAACCCCGAAGTATTAAAGTATCTCAAAGCTGAAAATGCATATACTGAAGCAATGACAGCAAACCTGAAACCTCTGCAAGAAAAGTTGTATCAGGAAATGCTATCAAGAATACAAGAAAATAGAACTAGTGTAGCTGTGAGTGAAGGTAACTATGATTACTACACACGCTACGAAAAAGGCAAAAACTACGCCATCCATTGCCGCAAGAAGAAAACTGCGAACGCAAAAGAAGAAATAATACTCGATGAAAACAAAATAGCTGCACGCGAAAAATATTTGAATGTTAGTATGTTGAATGTTAGTGATGATGGTAATTTACTAGCCTTTGGAATTGATACAAAAGGTGATATTCGTTATAATCTTCAAGTCAAAGATTTACGAACCGGAAAAATACTGCCTTTAACGATTGAAAATATCGCTTCCTTAACTTGGGCAGATGATAATACCCTATTTTATATCACTCAAGACCCAATTACTAACCGTGCGAATACATTATGGCGCCTCAAGTTAGGAAGCAAACCTGTTAAAGTCATCGCAGAAAAAGACGTAGAATTTGTTTCACAAGTTAGTCGTACTAAAGACAAAAAGTATATTTTATACACAGTTAGTAGTAAGGATACTAGCGAAACGCATTATCTAGATGCAGCCAACCCTAATACCAATTTAAAAATTATCTCTAAACGTGCAAAAGGACATGAATACTCAGTTGAACACCGTTATGGTTTATGGTATATAGTTACTAATAAAAATATAAATAATCAAAAACTAATTAATAATCGGATTGTAACAGCGCCTGTTGGCAAATCTAACGGTGCCGACTGGCAGGAGTTTGTAGGGCATAATCAAAATGTACTTATAGAAGATATTGATTTATATAAAGATTCTGCCGTCGTATCGAAGAAACAACTTGGTTTAAATCAATTTATTGTATATAACTTTCAGACAAAAAAATGGCGTGAAGTTAATTTCCCTGAAAGTGCTTATACAGCAACTTTAGGGTTATACCAAGATGGTAAAAGTGATGCTATCAATCAATCTTTTGATTCTAATTCTTTTCGCTATACCTACACCTCCTTAATTTCACCACCAACTGTTTACGAACAAGACCTTGCTACAGGTATACAAAAAGTAATCAAGCGTAGACAAGTTCCAAATTACGATTCTACTAAATATACAACGCAAAGACTATGGGCGCCAGCCCGAGATGGTATAAAGGTACCGTTATCTATAGTTTATCGTAAAGGAATAAAACTTAATGGTAAGGCGCCTTTGTTTCTTTACGGATACGGTGCATACGGTCTAGGAGAAGAAGCAAGATTTGATAGCAATTTAATTAGCTTACTTGATCGAGGTATGATTTATGCCATTGCTCATGTACGTGGTGGAAATGAATTAGGCAAGCAATGGTACGAAGACGGTAAGCTGATGAAGAAAAAAAACACCTTTAATGATTTTATCGACAGTGCCGAATATTTAATTAGTAACAATTGGACATCCAAAGACCGTTTGCTAATTAGTGGTGGTAGTGCAGGTGGTTTACTTGTTGGTGCTGTAGTAAACATGCGTCCTGACCTTTTCAAAGCAGCACATCTTGATGTTCCCTTCGTAGATATTATAAACACAATGTGGGATGAAAGCTTACCACTAACTACCGAAGAATATCTTGAATGGGGCAACCCGCATGAAAAACGTGCCTATAGTTACATGCGCTCTTATAGTCCTTATGATGATTTGGCGCGTAAAGCTTACCCTTCAATACTCGTTACTACCAATATTAACGACAGTCAAGTTGGATATTGGGAACCTACAAAGTATGTTGCTAAATTACGTACCCTCAAAACAGATAATAATCCTTTACTACTAAAAGTTAACCTAGAAGCAGGTCATCTAGGCGCCAGTGGTCGTTATGAAGAACTCAAAGATACTGCGTTTGAGTACGCTTGGATGCTCTCACAAGTTGGATTTTAAAACTGTCTTGTGGGATGGGTGTCCCCACCCGTCCTAAATATTACATTTCAAAGCAAGTTGGTTTTCTTGATGTGGGAAGCGTGCGACTAGTTCTATATTTCCTGATGCATCTAGTACCAAATTTGTTGCTTCAATAATTGCAGGCACCTCCGTATGTAAATATGTAATAATTTTACTGATTCTATTTGTATTTTCTTGTAATGGTCTTAAATCTGACCAAATGGTTTCACCTCTTAAAGCATCTGTTGGATTTTCTGGTAGTCCACCCCGACCAACTGCTACAAATCTATTTCCAGCTTCGGCTGCACATCCTGTAGTAATTTTGTCTGTGACTTGGGTGATGCTAGAGGGTAATTCAATTGCTGTTATATTTGGGTTAAAGTTAAATGCATTTATCGAAACAACTCCGTTGAATGAACTTCCTTGCTGCGATTTTGCGGTAATATTACTTTGCGATGTTAAATTTTTATTAGGCTGTGTGCCAAATATTCCTATAGCATTAATTGTAATTCTACCACCAAAACTCGCTTGGGCATTTGCAATAATATCACTGTTCTCTAATGCCATAAAAGTTTTTGTGCCAATACTAATATTTCCTCCGCTACCTGTATTGCCAACAGCAGTAGCTGTAATATCGCTATTATTTTGCAAACGCACATCTGTCGATTTAATCTGAATATTACCACCTACACCTGATGCTGTGTTTGCTGTAATGCTACTTTTGTCTTTAACTACAAGCGAATTACTATTAATGTAAAGCATTCCTCCATTTCCGATACCTTGATTTTGAACGCTAATTCTTGCTCCATCACTAACTTGTAAATTGCGTGCATTAATTGTTACATCTCCTGCATTTCCTTGGGGAACATCAGGTAGTTTTAACTGACTACGAATAATCGCAGCTTGGTTTTTATCTTCTAATTCTGAACCAAATACACGAACTGCCGAGCGTATTTGACTTGTGGTCGAACCAGATTTACCAGTAACTTCCACACTATCAGAGGCATTAATAGTCACATTCCCTGCAGAACTATTACTAAAACTAGAAGAGGATATTAAGCCTCCATTAGATATTTTTAGCCTTGCTGTGTCAACATCAATTTTACCAGGACTACCATTTCTCCAACTTGAAGAAGTGATATTACTTACATCACCAGCAGGCGCCCTTCCAGAAATTTGAATATTTTCAGATTTAATATTTACATTACCACTGGCGCCGCTCGAAGTTGTCACCGACCCAATAAAACCACCGCCAAATATTGATAGCGACTGCCCAGAAATATTAATATTACCAGCGTTCCCTTCGGAATAAGCAAAAGCACTTACAGTACTAATCGCACGAGTCAAAAAAGGAGAATAATCAAAAACACCCATCGACTGTGCAGTAATATTAATATTACCACCAATACCAGTACTAAATGTATTTGCTGCCAGCACAGCACCATTACGAATATCTAAAGAAGGTGTAGTAATATTAATATTGCCACTGGCGCCTGCTGCAATAGTTTCATTTACAAGACCGCTAGGAATACCATTGAGTGTAGTATTAATGAGTTTTAAACTGTCCGATGCCAAAACATCAATATCACCAGATCGTGTCATTCCTCGGTTTTGTAACCAAACAAGCGAACCGTCTTGAAAATTAACTTGACGGCCATAAATCTTCACAATACCACTCGAAGTCCCATTCACATCAATAAGTGATTTTTTCGATAGTTCAATATTATCGAAGTTAAGATTTTCTGGATAACCAAGATTAAATCCTGAATTTGTATTAATACTTACGATTCCTTGTTCTCTAATACTACTTAACTCAACGTGTCCACCTGGCGCCGTTAATATTCCTCCATCCAAGTTGATTTTACCACCTACCAAAGCCAAAGTTTGTCCGGGTTCAACTTGTAAACCAGTATTATAATCTTTACGACGGAATGGTGTTCCACTCAAATCATGTCCTTGACCTCGAACGGTTATTGCACCAGAGTTATTACCAATATCAAGTCCTATTGGTGCGCTAACTGTTAAAAGTGGAGTATTTGGTGCAGGACGTGCTGAGTAAATAGTACCATCGGCAAATTTTATATTTATCGCACTACTAGCAAGAAAGGAACCGCCAATATTAAGACGCGCATTTGCACCGAATATAATACCGTTAGGATTGATTAAGAAGACATTCGCTTTACTTGTAGTAGATATAAGTCCATCGATTTGTGATGCATTGCTCCCTGTTACGCGCGTAATAATATTTTTTACTACCGCAGAATTGTTAAAAATTGCTTCAGTATTTGTAGGAATGTTAAAACGGGAAAAACTGTGAAACAGATTCGCGCCAGCTTGTGTACCACCACTTATAGTAATGATACTATCCGTTTGTGATGACTTTGAGTTGATAGGCAGAGTCGCATCGGGAATAATCTCGGCGCCTGCGGTAGATATTGCGAAGACGCAATTAAACGAAATAAAAAGCAAGAATTGATAATTGACTAGCTTCATTATTTGGTTATCCCGGTGCCGATATTTGAAGAGGGCGACCTTTGCCGTTGAGTCTACCATGTTCAACAACGGGGCGCATAGAACTTGACAAAATTGCTTTTTTAAGATTTATAAATTTCTCCAGATAATCATAACCGTTCTTGTATTGTCAGCATTAACAGTAAAAGTGATGTATTGAGTGAACTTATTTTTCGTCACTGTATAAACAAGTCCACCTGCATAGTTCTTAAGTTGGGATACTTTAAAACTGTGCAGTTCTAACTTGCTAATAACATTTGCAGCGACTTCTTCGGGTGTTTTGTCTATAACAGTTCCGTAAATACGTTCTATTTCTATAGCAGCAGAAAATTTCTCTGGTTGAGAGTGTGCTTCTTTGCTTAGACTCAGTTCTTCATTGAGCTTGTTCAAGATACCATCAAACGTTTCTTTTTCTTGAGAACTTGGTAATGCTTCAGGTGGTATGCTTTCTTTTATAGGTGGGAGTTCAGTGGGCAATGGTTTTGGTGGTTCTTGTGTTAATGAAGTAACTGGAGTCACGGTTTTTGCTTTTATGGGTACTCTGAGTGTGGCATTCTGTTTTTTAGGTGAAGCTGTTTTTGGCGCCACAACAACTGCTGCTGTCCCGTCGGTGACTTGCTGTACTTCTTTAAATGATGTAAAAGAGACATCTGGATTAGCTGGCACCACAGTTGGTGTTACCTCTGGAAGTGCTTCTGGGGGTGGCAGTGTTGGTGTGGCTTTAATTTCTGGTATTGGTAGTTGAGTTTGCGTTGGTGCATCTTGTGGCAGAGGAGGTAACTGTGACGTAAATTGTGGGTCAATGGTGGGTATAGGAGTACTCGTCAAGTCTTTTTGCTTGACTAGGGCTTTGTCATCGCTAAAAAATTGACTTGATTTTGATTGGGAAACAAATATTTGTTCTTGTTTTGATGTTGTTTTACTGTAAGGTATTTTTCTTTCTGTAAATGATGATAAGGGCATTAATAGCAGTAAACCATGTAGAGTTAAAGACAGTAATAGCATCGAAGGTGATAATTGCCTGACAGCCGACAACCAATCTTTCGAGGAAGATGAATTAAACATATATTAATTCAGTGTAGTTATTTAATAAAAATTTTGGATAAATTACTTAAACATAAAATAAATAGAATTATCTGAGTAAATTTACAATTAAAAATGTGATGATAATATAATGAACAATCAAATATATGAACTTTATTCACTAAAAAATATTTATTGATTATGTCGCTAAAACGTAGTTTGGGTGAAGGCTTTAGTTAACAAAACCTACACAAGTTTAATATTTACTTTATAAATAAACTCTTGCCCTGAAGCGTAAATGATTAGCTTTATATATTAATTATTTTAGCATGATTTTATCAAAAGTATTGATATTAAAAAACTATTTTTTATTACTTTTTTGAATAAAAATATATTAATTTAAATGTCTTTCACGATACATATAATTTTATAGAAAATCTCTATAAATCAAAATTTAAATATAGTTTAAATTAAAATTACAAAATACTTAAACAATTCTTAACTAGCTAGCATGTACTTTAATTGAAGTCTGTGTTGATAACAGAAATAAATTCTAGATACGAGGAAATATGAAAATTTCTACTACCGTTTTCGGTCGTGTAATTACCAGTTCAGTAGTGGCTGCTGCTGTTGCTGTTGCTCCATTGTGTGCAACAGTTACTCAAGCACAAGCTCAACAAGCTCAAACTCTTAATGGTGCAGGCGCTACCTTCCCAGCACCTTTGTACGAAAGATATGCTCGTGAAATTCGTAAGAAGTTCCCTAACCTCAGAATTAACTACCAAGCAATTGGTAGTGGCGGTGGTATCAGACAAGTAATTGCAGGAACCGTTGACTTCGGTGGTTCTGACGCAGCAATGACAGATGCAGATATTGCAAAAGTCAAGAATGGCGTTATCCTCGTGCCTACTGCTGGTGGTGCGGTTGCAGTGGTTTATAATCTTCCTGGTGTAAACAACCTCAAGTTGTCTCGCAAGACCTTACCAGCTATTTTTTCTGGTCAAATCAAAAATTGGAATGACCCAGCAATCAGAGCTGACAACCCAGGTGTAAATCTTCCTGGCACTCCAATCAAATCAGTTGTACGTGCAGATAGCAGTGGTACAACCTTTATTTTCACCAATCACCTTAGCGCAATCAATGGCTACTTCAGAGGTAGAGTTGGCGCCAACACAGCTCCAAGATGGGCTGGACTTACCAACGTACTTAAAGGAAAAGGTAATCCTGGTGTTGCTAACTTAGTAGCTCGTACCCAAGGTTCGCTTGGATATGTTGAATTTGAATACGCTAGAGCAAACAACCTAAGAATGGCGCAAGTTCAGAACAAGAAAGGGCAATTCGTTGCTCCTTCTTTGGCAGGTGCTAACGCAGCATTAAGAACTGTTAGCTTCCCTGATAACTTCCGTGTATTCGTTGGCGACCCTAACGATGGTTATCCAATCGTTGGTTTAACCTGGCTGATGATTTACAAAAAGTACCCCAACGCTGCTAAAGCAACTGCAATTAAGCAATTTGTTAACTGGGCACTTACAGACGGTCAAAAGATCAATGATGACCTCAACTACACATCAGTTCCTCCTGCTGTAGTTAATCGTGTATTGAACGTAGTTAACAGCACTGTTAAGTAATTTTTTTAGGTAAAGGGAAAATAAAAGGGGTGACATTTATATATAATTAGCCCCACCCTTACTTAAAACAAAACCAACGCATGAACGTAGGGTGGACTAAAGTCCACCTTACTTGTATGAGAATAATTTATTTTCACTAAACTGTAATGGCAACACCTGAACCAGTCTCCCCAAAATATACGCATTCCTCCAATGCTGTTGATGCTAATCTCGACCTAACAGTTATCGGCGGAAGAAATTACTGGACTAATCAAGCTTTCACATGGTTTGTTTACGCTTTTGCTGTTATTACTGTTTTAATTCTTTTTTGGATGAGTTTAATAGTATTTCAGCAAGCTAAACCAGCAATTGATAAGTTTGGATTTGGGTTTCTGACAAGTATCGAATGGGATACGGGCAATGAATTGTTTGGTGCGCTACCATATATATACGGAACGCTAGTTAGTAGTGGTATTGGAATTCTATTTGCTTTCCCTATTGGTGTAGCTGTAGCTTTGATTACTAGCGAAAACTTTCTTCCTCCATCAATACGCAGCACTTTTGCATTTATTGTCCAGTTAATTGCTGCTATCCCCAGCGTTATCCTTGGGTTGTGGGGTATCTATGTATTTATTCCTGTTTTGGAACCAGTTCAAAACGCTTTGTACAAAACCCTAGGTTGGATACCATTATTTAATACTGAGAATCCGGCTGGGTTTAATATGCTGACAGCTGGTATCATTTTGGCTATTATGATTTTACCAACGCTGGCAGCAATATCACGAGATGTATTGTTAGTTGTACCTAAAGAGTTACGCAGTGCGTCAATGGCTTTAGGTAGCACTCGTTGGGAAACAATTTTTCGAGTCATATTACCTACGGCGCTTTCTGGTGTTATCAGCGCAACAATGCTTGCTTTAGGACGCGCGCTGGGTGAAACAATGGCTGTGACAATGGTAATAGGTAACTCGGCTCAAATCGAAGCCTCACTATTGGCACCTGCGTATACAATCCCTTCAGTGCTAGCGAATGAATTTGCTGAAGCGTTAAGTCCGCTACATACAGGTGCTTTAACTTATTTGGCACTAATATTGTTTGTTCTAACTTTAGGTGTGAATGTAGCTGCCAACCTTTTGGTGCAATGGTTAGGAGTCAAGACCAAGTAGAGACGTTACATGTAACATCTGTAAAAATCAAAAATCCATTCATATACGAACTAAAAGCCAAAATAGCATGAGTGCTTATCAAGATTCGCCAGTTGATACATCCGACACGAACGAATTGTGCAGTTCTTTACCGACTACACGGCGCCTGTTCACGTATATTATGAACGGGCTTGCATTCGGATTATCTGGACTCGCAATTGTTCCATTACTATCAGTATTGTGGGAAATTATAATACGGGGTTTCTCCGGTTTTAGACCTGCAATGTTTGTTACAGCCGTGATTGACAACGGAATTGCTAACGCAATAGTCGGTACAGCAATCATGGTAACAATTGCCTCGCTTATAAGTATTCCGACAGGGGTAATGACGGGCATCTATTTGTCAGAGTTTGGCCAAAGCCATCCTGTGGCTAACTTTGTTCGTTTTATTACCACCATTTTGACAGGTGTACCTTCGATTGTTGTGGGTGTATTTGCTTACGGTGTTGTAGTTGCTATTACAAAATCATTCAGCGCCTTTGCTGGTGGTTTTGCGTTATCAATTATTATGTTGCCAGTTATTGCGTTAACTACTGAAGAAGCTTTAAAGCTAATTCCAAACGCTCAACGACTAGCTTCTGCGGCTTTGGGTAGCAGCCGTTTTCAGACCACGTTTAAAGTTGTACTTGCTGCGGCAGTACCTGGTATTACTACAGGGGTCTTACTAGCTGTAGCTCGTGCTGCTGGCGAAACAGCACCGCTTGTTTTCACTGCTTTATTTAGTTTGGACTGGTCAACTGACCTTAATGGCCCAACTGCTTCGCTACCAGTACTAATTTTTAACCTCTACAACGATCCCTCGCCAGAGAAAAACCAACTTGTTTGGACTACCTCTATAGTCTTACTAGGTCTAGTTTTGTGCATCAGCTTGCTTTCGCGTTTGATTACTAGCAAAAAAACAAAGTAATGAGTAAGTGGTGTTGTCAATTTTTGTCGCATAATTTGGGCAAACATGAATAAATTAATCCCGGCTATCAAAGTCAAAAATCTCACGTTTTACTACGGAGCTAAAACGACTAAACCAGCCATTGAAAATATTTCAATGGATATCTACCAAAATCAAGTCACCGCTATTATCGGCCCTAGTGGTTGTGGTAAATCGACATTTATCAAAACTCTTAATCGCATTAGCGAATTAGAAGGTGACGTTCAGGTTAAAGGCAGTGTTGAATTCGCTGGTCAAAATATCTACGAACGTCGCATTAATTTAAATCGGTTACGGCGCCAAATTGGTATGGTGTTCCAAAAGCCGAATTTATTTCCAATGAGTGTTTATGATAACGTCGCATACGGTTTACGTATCGACCGATTTGTTCCAAAAGCGCAACTCGATGAAATCGTCGAAACGGCAATTCGAGGCGCCGCACTGTGGGATGAAGTCAAAGATAAACTTGGTAAATCCGCTTTAGGACTTTCTGGAGGACAGCAGCAGCGTCTTTGTATCGCGCGCGCAATTGCCGTTAAACCCAAAATTCTATTAATGGATGAACCTTGTTCAGCTTTAGACCCTATCGCGACAATGAAAGTAGAAGAACTCATTCATCAATTACGCGAAGAGTTCACAATTGCAATTGTTACCCATAACATGCAACAAGCTGTGCGCGTATCTGACTTTACAGCGTTCTTTACTACTGACGAAAGTCGCATCGGTCAAATGGTTGAATTTGGTGCTACCGTCCAAATCTTCAACAGTCCCCTTGATGAACGCACGCGCGATTACGTTTCCGGTCGTTTCGGTTAATTCTTTCGCTTGTTCGCTCAATTCCCATATCGACAACTAAATTTACTCCTTACCACTTCGTTTGATTATTAAGAAACCCAACAAAGTAAATTTTGTTGGGTTTCTTATTTAATTCTAAAATAATTATGATTTTTTAATCTACATATACAGTTAATAAACAGCTATAAAAATTATATTAAGTTTTTTAATTTCATGCTTAACATAAATATTTATTGTTAACAATATTCATTCTCAAAATTAAGTGGCTGAAAGGTTTACTATACAAGAACTTTTTCATCTACATTTAATAAACAAATGTTTTCAAGAATCTGTTAATCTTTCGTTTCCTTTTCCTTAACTTTTGCGTGGCAGATTACAGTAAGTGAAAGCTTGTAGAATATTTGGCTAAAGCGTGCTTATTATTTCAAAAAGTTCACAGCAAATACTGATGAAAAATATTCTGCAAGCAGTTAATCAAACTAACTGTTAATTAAAAATACGAGGTTGGGGTAATGGCTAAGAACGTCATCATTATGATTGGCGACGGTATGGGCTGGGAAATGGCTCGTGCTGCCGCTACAGCGAATGGCGCCGATTTTTACACCGAAGGTAAAGGTAATGGATTAAGCTTTCAAAATCTTTCAAATTATGCGCTAGCAACTACTTACGGTACAACTATTGCACCAGGTAACGGTAAATTTAGTACTGGTAATAGCGCTCTCGATAACTCAATTTCTCAAACAGGAGATAGTCCATTACTTCCTGGTTTCACCTTTGACCCCACATACAACCCCGGTACTATAGCATCTGGTGGCGCCAATAATCCTAATCCCAACGCAGTTGGAAACTTAGTCGGTTATGATCCAGCGCGCGGAGGTATTAATCCTTGGACACCAGGTAACGATAGAGAGTATATCAAATGGAGCTACCCCGATTCAGCAAACACCGCTACAACTTTGTATACAGGCGTAAAAAGTTACAATAACGCCATTGGTGTAGATATATTTGAGCAACCTTTAGAAAGTGTTCTTGCAACTGCAAACGGGTTAGGTAAATCAACAGGGTTAGTTTCTTCGGTACCTATCGACCATGCTACACCAGGTGCAGCAGCAGCAAATGTTAACCGTCGCAATAAATATGACGCCGATTTTCCATCGCTCGACAATATCTTGCAGCAGGAACTTCGAGTTTACCAACCAACAGTAATACTCGGTGGTGGACATCCCCTCTCAAATCCTGCTGACCCCTTACCTGGTGGTGTTGAACCAAATACCAGTAACGAGTTCATTGCTAAATCGACTTACGAAGAACTCAAAAACAATCCCAACAGTAACCGTTACGATTACACATTCTTAGAGCGTGGTACAGATGCAGCAACAGCACTAGCTAATACTGCGGCAAATATTGACCCAAATAACGGTGAGAGATTACTTGGTCTATATGGAGCGCGCGGACAAAACGGTAACTTACCTGTAAGTTCAGCCAATGGTGATTACAGCACCACTGGTTTAGATATGTTCAGCGTTTTTACTAGTAAAGGTCTTAAGCAAGATACTACACGTCCTCTTTTAGCAGGTGAAACAGACGCTGAATTTATTGCAAGAGAGCGTAACGAAAACCCCACTCTAAATGACTTGACAAAATCTGCTCTAAATGTCCTAGAAAAAGATAAAGACGGATTTTGGTTGATGGTTGAAGGTGGTGATATCGACTGGGCTGCCCATGACAATAACATGGACAACCTTATCGGTACAATGAACGACTTTGACAAAGCTGTTAAATCTACAATTGATTGGATTAATCAAAACGGTGGTTGGGAAGAAAACCTATTAATAGTCACCGCAGACCATGACCATTATTTAACGTTAACTTCTGACTTCCCAACTGTACTCAAAGAAAAAGGTGCAGAAGCACTGACAGAAATTGACGACTATAACCAAGTTGGACACTACTGGGGTTCCAATCCTGAAAAAGATGGTAAATATGGCTGGGGAAATCATTCTAACCGTCCTGTACCAGTTTATTACCAAGGCGCCGGTTCCGAAGTTTTAACTAACTTAGTTGGTAAAGGCTATAATTCTTACGGTTATGATATTCCTGGTATTTCTGGACTCGTTGATCAAGTGAATATTTACCAAACTATGTACCAAGCAATTACAGGTAAAGCTGCGGTACAGTATGGTACTGAAGGTGATGAAATACTTTACGGTGGGGATGGTAACGACGACATTGTTGGTGGTGCAGGTAATAACATCATCTATGGCAACGAAGGTAATAATACATTAGTTGGTGGTGCCGGTGATGACCAACTTTATGGTGGTTCAGAACGCGACCGTCTATATGCTGGTGAAGGCAATAATACCTTATACGGCAACGAAGGCGATAATATTTTGACTGCTGGTTCAGGTAATAACCTTGCCTACGGTGGTTCTGGCGATGATATCTTTATCTTTGCTAACGGTAACAACACCATTTATGCCAACGAAGGAATCAATAATATCAGCGTCGGTTCTGGTAATAACTTAATTTATGGTGGTTCAAAAGCCGATTATATCTATACAGGTGGTGGTAATAACATCATCTTTGCAAATGAAGGCAACAACCGCATCACCACTGGTAAAGGAAATGATTTAATTTACGCTGGTTCCGGCGATGATGTTATCTACTCTGGTGCTGGAGATGACACTATTTACGCCAACGAAGGTAAAAATATTATTTCTGCTGGCACAGGTAATGATACTGTCTACGCCGGTAGCGGAGTTGATAAATATATCCTTGATGCAGGCGCCGGAGAAGTTAGTATCATTGGTTTTGGCGCCAATGACCAAATTAGTCGTGGCAGCACTTTACTAGCAACAGACTTACTTGATATTAAAATTAGCGGTAAGGATACTTTAATTAGTAAAGGTAGCGACTTACTAGCAACGCTAAGGGATGTTCAATTGAACTCAGTAAGTATCGTGTAGTTGAAACCAGGATTCTGAGGAACACCCCTCAACACTTTGGTAACAATAAGTAAGATTGTGTAACCTAAAGATGAAGGGATGTAACAGATAAGTCATTTTAAATAGTAGGGTGCGTGATACCACCAACCTTAAAAAACGAAGCAAAGTAATGGTAGTGTCACGCACCCTACTTGTTTTTTGTAACTAATAAATCATCCGTTACATCCGTTGTATCCGTTGCAAACTGTTAATCGTTTATTTGCCTTTTCTTAACTTTTAAGTGCAAAAGTGTAGTTACAAGCTTGTGGAATATGCGGCTATAGTGTGTTTTTCTTACCACAAGCATAAAAATTAATAATCATACGGGAAAGTTGTATTTTCCTACTCTTTTGTATTTACACATAAAAAACAATGACAAACGCAACACTCAAAGGATTCGCGTTCCTTCCTGCTGATACCTTCGCTTCAGGCCCAGTATCAGGTAAAGGCATTTCTGCAAATGGTCGCACTGGCCCGTTTCCTGGACAACCTGTTCAAGGATTTAGTGCTGTCCAATTTGCAGAACAAAATCAATTTTGGTTCATGGCTGATAATGGTTACGGCGCCAAAACAAATAGTTCAGATTTTTTATTACGCATATACAAAGTTGAACCAAATTTTCGTACTAGTTCTTCAGGTGATGGGACTGTAAAAGTAGATAATTTTATTCAGTTAGCAGACCCAGATAAAAAAGTACCATTCAAAATTACCAATGAAGAATCACAAGAGCGGTTACTTACAGGCGCCGATTTTGATATTGAATCGTTTGTCATTGCCAAAGATAATACTATCTGGATTGGTGATGAGTTTGGACCCTATTTACTACACTTCGATAAAAGTGGTAAATTACTCGATGCTCCAATTGCTACACCGAATGAATTTACATTAAATACCCTAAATGGACAACCTCCATTGGTAATTGGACACAGAGGCGCCAGTGGTGAATTACCCGAACATACATTAGCTGCATATAAATTAGCAATTGACCGAGGTGCTGATTTTATCGAGCCTGACCTAGTTTCTACTAAGGATGGAGTATTAATCGCGCGTCATGAACCAAATTTAATTAACACCACCGATGTTAGCGACCGTCCAGAATTCGCAGACCGTAAAACAACTAAAATAGTTGATGGTGTTGCAGAAGAAGGTTTCTTTGCTTCTGATTTTACTTTGGCTGAAATTAAAACCCTGCGTGCAATAATGCCGCAAGATTATCGAACTCAAGCTTTTAACGGAGTTTTAGAAATTCCTACGCTTGAAGAAATTATTAATTTAGTAAAACTTGAAGAATCACTCACCAGACGCAAAGTTGGTATCTATCCAGAAACTAAGCATCCGATATTCCATGATAATTTAGGTCTATCACTCGAAGAAAAGCTTGTTGACACATTAGTCAAAACAGAATTTACCGACCCCAAACGAGTATTTATTCAGTCGTTTGAAACTAGTAATTTAAAAGAACTTAATAGTGTATTAATGCCAAATGCTGGTATTGATATACCTTTAGTGCAGTTACTCGATGCTACCGATGTTCGATTAGATGGTTCGTTAATTGAGACAAAACCTTATGATTTTGTAGTCAGTGGTGATGAACGTACTTATGCTGACCTGCGAACACCTGATGGGTTGAAAGAAATTGCCACTTATGCTGATGGTATTGGCCCTTGGAAACGAATGATTGTTTCTGTTAAAGGAGTAGATGCCAATAATGATGGTATTGCCGATGATGTAAATAAAGATGGTGCAATCAACGATGCTGACAAAACCACTTTACCACCAACTAGTTTAGTTCAAGATGCCCATACCGCAGGTTTACTAGTACATCCATATACATTTCGTAACGAAGGTAGATTTTTAGCGGCAGATTATAACGGTAATCCTGAACTTGAATATAGACAGTTTATTCAGTTGGGAGTTGATGGTTATTTTAGTGATTTTCCTGGTACAGGTGATTTAGTCCGCGACCAAATTGTGACGCCATTTGTTCGTTCACCGCAAAACCCCGATGTTCTAGCAACACCTGAATTTAACACACTTGACAAAAAGCCACCTATAGTAATAGGACATAGAGGTGCCAGTGGTGAACGTCCCGAACACACTTTGGCATCATATAAATTAGCAATTGCCCAAGGCGCCGATTTTATTGAACCTGATTTAGTGGCAACCAAAGATGGTATTCTCGTTGCGCGTCACGAAAATGCTTTAGCTGTTCTTAACGCTGATGGTAGCCTTAATAATACCGATACTAGTACTGATGTATATGAACGTCCTGAATTTGCTGACCGTTTAACAACGAAAGTTATCGATGGACGCTCGGTACGTGGTTGGTTTACCGAAGATTTGACATTGGCGGAACTCAAAACTCTCAACGCAATCGAACGTTTACCAGCTTTACGCGGTACTCGTTTCAATAACGATAAACTTCAAGTTCCAACTTTGGATGAAATTATTGACTTGGTGCAACAAGTCGAGCAAGAAACTGGGCGAAAAATTGGTATTTATCCAGAAACCAAGCACCCTACATATTTTGCCACCGAAGGTAAGCGCATCGATGGTACTCCCATCAATACCAACTTGGGGCAAAAATTAATCGATACTCTTGTTGCCCAAAACTTTACTGACCCCCAACGTGTATTTATCCAGTCGTTTGAAACTGGTAATCTTAGGGAACTCAACGATGCCATCATGCCCAACGCGGGTGTTGATATTCCTTTGGTGCAATTATTTGGTGGTGCCAACGACCGTCCGTATGATTTCGTTGTTAATGGAGACAACCGGACTTACGGTGATTTAACGAAACCAGTTGAACTTAGTGAAATATCTAAATATGCTGCTGGTATCGGACCCAATAAAAGACTAATTGTACCAGCAGGTAGTGATGGTACACTTTTGGCGCCTACAACTTTGGTTCAAGATGCTCATGCCGCAGGCTTATTAGTACACCTTTATACACTACGTAATGAGAATGTATTCTTGGCACCGGATTACAATGGCAATCCGGCAAACGAATACAAGCAATTTATTGAGTTAGGGGTTGATGGTTATTTTACTGACTTCCCAGGATTAGGAGATACAATCCGTGACCTTTATGTAGATACACCAGCAGTATCTAATTTAGGTGGTTCTAGAGGTTTTGAAGGAATGGCAATTAATCCTGACAAAACCAAATTGTATCCTTTGCTCGAAGGAACAGTAGTTGGAGACCCTGCTGGTTCGTTAAGGATTTATGAATTTGATATTGATAAGAGCAAATATCAAGGTTTAGCAGGTTATTACCAAATGGAAAGTCCTAATAATGCAATTGGTGACTTTGCTGTTGTGAATGCTAATGAGTATTTAGTCATTGAGCGCGATAATGGACAGGGAGATGCAGCACAATTCAAAAAAATCTACAAAGTTGATTTGTCGCAAAAAGACAGTAATGGTTTTGTGAGCAAGCAAGAAATTGTAGATTTACTCAACGTCAAAGACCCTAACGACCTCAACCAAGACGGAAGCACCAACTTTAAATTCCCCTTCCAAACCATCGAAGATGTTTTAGTAATTGACGAAAACACAATTTTGGTTGCCAACGATAACAACTATCCATTTTCCGTTGGTCGTCCTCCTGCCATAGACAATAACGAAATAATACTGCTCGGACTTGATACACCCTTAAATCTGGATCCACGTGTTGGAGTTGCTGGACTCAACCTGCCAACCATTGAAATTACAGGTGGCTCCGGAGATGATACATTATATGGCACAGTAGCTTCGGAACTAATTACTGCTGGTGATGGCAATAATGTTATCTACGGTGGTGAAGGTAATAACTATATTATTGCTGCTTCCGGAAACAACCAAGCTTTTGGTGGCGCCAGCAACGATACTTTCTTTTTAGGCAACGGAGATAACACCATTTACGCAGGTGAAGGTCAAAACCGTATCTCTACAGGTAACGGTAATAACTTAATTTACGCAGGCGCCGGAGATGATAACATCACCGTTGGTAAAGGAAATAACACAATTAACGCAGGTGAAGGAGCAAATACCATCACAACTCTTGGTGGTAACAATACTATCTACGCTGGAAGTGGCACCGATAAATTCGTCATCAACGCAGGTTCAGGTACAACTACCATAATTGGATTTGGCGCCAACGACCAAATCAGTCGCGGTAGCACTCTACTTGCCACAGATGTACTCAACACTAAAATTAACGGCAATGACACCCTAATCAGCAAAGGCAATAACTTAATCGCAACACTGAAAAATGTACAGCTTAACTCACTAACTATCACCACTTAACCATTAAAATATTGTGAGATGGGCATCCCTGCCCGTCCTATATAAACAATTCCTACCTCTCCCACTATCTACTTAGTAATATAAACAACAATAATCACCAAACTAAAATGTTAACCTTATCATTGCCACTGCAAAAAATAATCAGGTCATGACATCAGTTGTAGAAATAGATGAAATTTGGAAAGAAGCAGCAAAACGTTTAAATAATATTTCTGAAGATAAAATTACACCCTTGCTCAAGCAGTATGGGATTTTACCACAACTCTTGCGTGAAATTATTATAGATTGTGCTATTTCATCTATCGACCTTAGTCAAGAAGAAGTTTTTACAATATATAAACAGTTTTATCAAGAGCAACAGCTAAATTCAGATGGAGATTTACAAGCTTGGCTAGATGCCCGTCAAATTTCCCGCTCTTTATTAGACTATACAGTTACCCGTGGCGCCAAAGTTGAAAAATTCAAACGAGCAAACTGGCTGAGTCAACTAGAATCATATTTTATCCAGCGCAAAGCCAAACTAGACCGAGTAGTATACTCATTAATTCGCGTCAATGATATTGGTATTGCCCAAGAATTATATTTTCGCATCGCTGAAGGCGAACAAACGTTTCAAGAACTCGCAAGCGAGTATTCCCAAGGTTCCGAAGCTTCAACAGGTGGTTTACTTGGACCGATGGAACTAGCAACACCACACCCAGCATTAGCCAACTTGCTTGCAACCAGTCAACCCGGACAACTACTTCCACCAACTCGTTTGGCAGAATGGTTCATGATAGTTCGACTCGAAAAGTTGATTCCTGCTAAGTTAGACGAACCAACACAACAACGTTTACTCAACGAATTATTTGAGAATTGGTTGCAAAATCAAGTTAAAGAAGCCTTGAAGCCAGCCGTAGCATAGTAAATATACTGATGCCAGTGACTTTTTGGTGCGAATATAACATAAGTATATTACCGTCTATGAAAATCATTCCTGTTCGAGGATGCCCTACTGTGCTATATGAGCGTTATGAGTACTGTTCTGACTGCTGAAAATTCTACTTTACATTCGCAAATAGGTTCCAAGGTTTGCCAAGCTATTATTGCTATTCAAGTACAGCAGCCAGGATTACTACTCGATAAGTATAGAGATATACCTTGGCAAAGTAGTCGTCATCAATCTGGTTTGGTTAACAAGTTAACCGAGATACTTGGGAAAACTCAAGACGAAAAGCTTACACAGCAACTTTTACAGAAATTTTTGAGAGCGTTACTTTCCCCTGAGTCTTTTTCTTCACCTATATTAATTAACTTATTTAAGGAAATTTCTCAACTTGGTAGTTCAAAACTAGATGGCAACGGCGCCAGTACCAGTAAAATTAATGAAAGTGAAAGTGAAAGTGAAAGTGAAACTAATCTAAATGTACCTAGTGGTTCCAGTGGTTCTACAGTAAATGAGGAACCCATAAAATCTACTCCTGAGACAGAAAACGTTACAAACAATACGAATCAAGCTGCGATAACCGATGAAGAAACTCAAGAGAATGTCGATAATACTCCAAATACTTTAGAATCAAATACTTTAGAATCAAATACTTTAGAATCAAATACTTTAGAATCAAATACTTTAGAATCAAATACTTTAGAATCAAATACTTTAGAATCAAATACTTCAGAATCAAATACTTTAGAATCAAACACTTCAGAAACTACAAATAATACTCCTGGCACCATAGATGATAATACAAACAACGCCGCTTATACACAGGGTGGAGTCGCAGTATTATTATTGGATGCAGAAAACTTACAATTTAATAGCGAAACTGAAAAATTCTTGAGTTCAGTTTGCAGTTATCCAATTCAAGTGAAAGTTGCTTTTGCAAATTGGTGTCGTAAAGGTAAGCTCGACGCGGAACTACATGCACGTAACTATGATTTGATTCATGTACCTTCGGGTAGAGATAACGCAGATGGAAAGATGATAACTTTTGGCTCGTCGATTAATCAGCGCTTTCCAAATGCCAAAGAGGTTTTTGTTTGCTCATCAGATAATGTGATGACAAACTTGTGCAATCACATGATGCAAAACGGCTTAAATGTATTTAGGGTAGTAAAACAAGGTAGTAATTTGACGGTACTTGATATTCAAACTGGTAAAACACATGTTCATACGGTTTTACCAACTATGGAGCAATTTGTCAGTCAAATCAAAGATATTATTCGCGAAGAAGAGTCTCGAACTGGGAATCAATGGATGAAATTATCGAAAATGTCTAAGATATTTCACAATAAGTATCATATTGGTGTTAACCAAGTAGTATCACACCATTTTCAGGGCAAAACCGCTAAGGACATTTTTCTTGAACACGCTGAGTTTGCTGTTCACCATCTTCCTGAAGATTTAGAGACTTTTATCAGTTTATTTAAGTTGCCAACAAAGGCATAAATTGGCGGATTAATCCAATAGTCACAGCAGGCAATTCTAGCTGTGGTGTTAAGCCAACGTTTTCTATTTGTTCAAAAATGCGGATTGCGTTACTGTTTATTTGGGCAAAACGGCGCCCAATTTCGGGGCCTGTGAACTGAGATTTTTTTCCCCAGATAATTCCTGTAGGGGTTTTAAGGTCATGTATATATAATGACAAATCGAAGCTTAAATCGCCACGCACAAACGATAATGCGGCATATTCGGCATTTGGCTGCTGTGCCGATTCTAAATATGCCTCAATAATTTCTGGAAAAATTCGGTCTTTTTCGGCAAATTGACGTTGCTCTAAAAATGAGCGAATACCGTCTCTTGTCGCGATACCTGTACTGTAAAGCAAACGGTCAATTATCGGTATGCTGACGATTTGAGCAAAAATACTGCGTGAATAATCCTCACCAAAGTCGGCAAGTCCCGCAGGTGTGGTTAAAATTAGCGATTTGAAAAGTTCTGGATGTACACAAGCTACCCTAATTACAAAAGCAGCAGTTAACGAAGAAGCAACTACGGTTACTGGTTCTGGGCAGGTTGATACTAAGAATTCTCGAATTATCGTCAAGTAATCATCTACTTGGTAATTGCGTGCAGGATGCTCTGAACTCCCCCATCCGATTAAATCAGGCGCCAAAACTTGGTAGAAGTCAGCAAACGCTGGGTAAACTTTTGACCACTCGTAAGCTGAAGAACCACCACCAAAGCCATGTAGAAATACTAAGTTTTCCTTTACTATGTTTTTTTGCTCGCTTTTTTGCCAAGGGTTGGCACCATTGGTGTAATATACCATTCTACCAAGTGAGGTCATTATAGAGCGTTGCTCAAATCCTAATGGCTGAAACATAAATAAATTAGGTTTTTTTAGGAACGGGAAACAAAAAATTGCATTCTCAAGTACTTAACTAACACACTTTATATTTAATTGACCTGTGCCTTACCTCTCATTTCCCCTATGGTTTGCGATTATTTGCAGCTTTATGTAAATATAAACACTAATAAGCAAATACTAATGAATAGTATTTACTGAGATTGATAATCTTGTAAGTACTGTCAGGAAAAGCCTACATTTCCCTGGCTGGCAAATTAAGCAGGCGTAAATGTCACCGTAACATTTGTGAAGATTTAGTGATTTTTATGTCATACATAGAGTCGAATCATAGCTATACACATTATGATTTTAATGCTAATACGTGTAGCGGGTATTACTTGTAGTACATTAGAATTGCCATGTTTCTGATAATCTATTAGAAACATTACTGATAGTACTTAGTGTTCATTCCCTGCAAGCGGCAATCCTTGTAAATCAGTCTTTTACAGTTAATGACTGTGTTTTACAGTAATGAAACAAACCTATACACCAACTTTAAAATTTAAGAAAACACGCACTATCACCGAAATTAGAGCGATTGCTTTGTATCTATTGAACAGTGGATTTAATTTCTCGTTTATGCTAGAGGCGAGGTTTTTATGATAAAACAGAGTTTTTTTCAACCAGATACAGATACAGATACTTTGCTGAGGTTATCGCAACACTTCAGTCAACTTACCGATTCTCGAATATCGCGTACTATCGAACCATCTTCGTTAGAGTATCCGGAGGCACCAGTGCCAGTAGCCCCTACTGAGTGCGGTGATGAGGTTGATACTACAAATGATAATGGAGATTGCGTTTGCCTAAATTTAGAGACTTTGAAATGCTTTGAAGTTGTCGAACGTCAGTATGAAGAGTTCGGAGTCCTTTTCAATAATTGTATTGCGATACAACCCTCAAATCCAGCATTTCCAACCGATAATGCAGTTGTATTGATGGGGGCGCCGAAAGGTGGTTTCTTAGAAGTTGCTTTCACACGTCCAGTAAATATAGTAAAAGCTTTAGTTACAAGTTCGCAGCGACTACTACTGTCAGCATACAACCGCGAACGTAAAATTGTGGCACAAGCAGTACTGCCAGTAGGGAATCTAGCAAATTCTGACTCAACGCTACTTCCTAACGCCTTGATGTCAGTCAAAGCATCCCAAATATGCAGCATCACCTTCTGCGCGTTTGATGGGCAATTTACCGTCGATAATTTTAGCTTTTGCTCTTAACCATTATTTACAATTATTTACAATGGCGCCAAAAACTTTTTAAACTACCTAAAAAATCAATTGTTTTTTCAGTTTGCTGGATATTCTTGTATAGAATATACGGGAGCAAGGAATCTGTCCCATGTTTTAGGGTCAATCTTACTCATATCAATTCAATACAAGGTTATAAAAAGGTAAAAACAGTGGCACAGGCTTCGTCTTCGTGGCAGCAGTTAATAAACCAGATTTCCAACTTGGCACTTGGAATGCCCAAGATAAAAGCCACACATCTGCGAAGTAAAGAGCGATTCCAACCAGGACCTGGTGGAGTTCTTAGCTTTTTCACAATCGTTTTAGCAATGCTGCTATGGAACTGGAAGTTACTGCTTGCAACTGGTATTGGCGTTGGTACAATGGTATCAGCTTATTCGTTGCAAAAGCGAGACTTGTCAAACTATTGGTTGCAATTGAGTCAATTTTTTGACAAGCACAATCGGCGGTTACTAATAGCTGTATTTAGTGGTGGTATTGCTACTTTTACTAGCTACACGGCTATAGCTGTATTTCTTGGCTCGAAAAATCCTTGGATTGCAACCGGCGCCTTAATGCAAGGTGCAGGAACGCTGTTGACTTTAATCTTACTAGTATGGCTAATCACCACTATTAATGACAACAAAGAGCAGAACCAAATTGACCAATTGTTACAAAAGTTAACTGAATCAGACCCGCTGAAACGTTTAATTGCTTTACGTCAACTAACAAAATTAGTGACTCGTTTTGATATTGACGTTTCAGAGCGCAAAGCTGTAATTGATTGCTTACAGCTTTTGTTGACTACTGAAGAAGAAACATTAATACGAGACACAGCGTTTGATAGTTTACAAGCGATAGAAAAGTTACAAGCATCAAATGGTGGTGCTATCCCATTAAAGCCACTGGGAGTCAAAGTCAAACAGAAGACCTATTAGCTTAAATATTTTTGGTTAATAGTTTTCCATTACAAACCTGTACAACTCTGTGATTACAGCGTCGTACCAACTGCTCGTCGTGGGTGGTGATAATGACGGTGGCGCCAAAAGCGTTTAATTTCCGAAAAATTTGTATAATTTGCCAAGAGTTATCGGGGTCAAGATTTCCGGTAGGTTCATCTGCGAGTATTAACGGTGGTGTACTAACTATTGCACGAGCTATCCCAACTCTTTGCTGCTCTCCTCCAGAAAGTTGACCCGGAAAACAATTGGCTTTTGATAGCAAACCTACTAGTTTTAAAGTTGGTTCTAGGCGCCGTTGAATTTCTTTACGTGTATAACCAGCAGCTTCCAAGACGACTGTTACATTTTCTGCGACTGTTCGCTGTTGAATTAATTTGTAGTCTTGAAAAACAATGCCAATACGGCGCCGTAATAAAGATAAAGCGTCACCTCGCATTTGCGCGACATTACAGTCATCGACCATCACTTCACCCTGTGTAGGTAGTTCTTCACCGTACAGCATTTTTAGAAGCGTGGACTTACCCGAACCGCTTGCTCCTGTAACAAATAGAAATTCTCCTTTTTTGACCTCTAAGTTGATGTCAGATAGGGCAAGCTGGTTAACGTATGCTTTTGTAACGTTAACCAGCTGTACCATGTTTACTGCGTTTAACGTAGGAGTCTCTTGTTCTCGGTCTAGTACAGTTTGATTAGAAGTTGCTTGATTTGTTGAGACAGCCATAAAGTCATTTAAAGGGGTATTTTACTTAAAGATGTATGGTTACAAAATTAAGGATTCCCAGACTACGCCCAACAATATCAAAATTTCAATATTTTTTTGTTGTAGAGACGCGTTCACGCAGTGTCCCGCAGGGAATATATCGCGTCTCTACCTACATTTATCTTAATTACTGACTGACTGCGCGTCTGTCGGTTATACAATATACAATAGATTTCAGTGCAAATTCAGGTAAAGACAACATTCGGCGCCAGCGCCAAGGTTCTTTATATAAACGATATAGCCATTCTAAGTTATTGTTTCCTAACCAATTGGGAGCGCGTGTTTTGGTACCCGACCAGATATCAAAGCTACCACCAACACCTATCCAAATGGCCTGTGGACATAAATGACGATTTTGAGCAATCCACATTTCTTGGCGAGGGACTCCCAAACCAACTAAAATTAGCTGTGGCTTGGTTTGAGCCAAAGTGTGCTTTAATTCTTCTTCTTCAACTTCTGAGTGATATCCAGAATGGGTACCTGCAATTGCTAATCCTGGTGACTGTAAGTGCCAATAGTCAGCGGCTTGTTGAGCGACTCCAGGACTTCCACCGTAAAAAAATACTTTGGGTGCATTTAATTTTGAACTTGATTGTCCCAAATTTTGTAGTAATGCTTCTGCAAGCTCAATCCCTGGAACGCGGTTAACATTTTGCTTCTTCAGCAATTGGAGATATAGAACTACTCCGGCGCCATCGGGAATTACAAGCTCTGCATTTTGAATAATTTTAGACAAAGCTTCGTTACGTTCCGCTTGCATCGTCATTTCCGCATTTAGGGTGACAACATGCGCTCCCTGACTTTTTTCTAAGCGTTCTTGTAACCAGTTGGGGTAGTTAGCGATTACGTGGACGGGTAGTCCCAAAACTGAAAACGATTTAGGCAAATTAGACATAGCCTGCAAATTCTAGCCTCACACCATACTAATTACGAACGCTAGTTTATCAAATTTGTTCCAAAGGTGATTGGTCTGAATAGTTACAAACAAAGGGTAAAATATAATTTTTTGATGTTGAATATACTTTGGAGTGTCTCGTTAAACCAAATTATAGTTAGTACCGAGGCACTCTTGTAAATCAGCGAGAAACCGGGTTTCTACCCAAAATTGTTGTTTTTATTACAAAATATCGACTTTGAAACCCGGTTTCTAACATTAAAAACGTAACGTGTCTTAGTTTTGTAAAGATGTATGACTACTACATTTTGTAAAACTTTTTAGTAAACTCAACTTTACAGCCAACTGCGAAACGGGCAAAAATCGACCATGAGTAAAATTCGTGTTGCTCTGATTGAAGACCATGACCTCACCCGTGTGAGTATCCGCACTGCATTGCAACAAAAAGGAGAAATTGAAGTTGTTGGAGAGGCGCCGAATGCAGCAGAAGGGCTAAAACTGCTTTCTTTGGTGCATCCGGATGTAGCAATTGTGGATATTGGATTACCTGACAAAGATGGTATCGAGTTAACGCGCGAGATTAAATCAGAAGCAGGTAATGATGAAACAAGAACAAAAGTATTAATTTTAACGCTGCGCGATAGTAAGGAGGCAGTTTTAGCGGCGTTTGCTGCGGGGGCAGATTCATACTGCATGAAGGATGTTAAGTACGATAATTTGCTTGAAGCGGTTCGCGTCACTTATAACGGTAACGCTTGGATTGACCCTGCGATTGCCCGAATTGTCCTACAACAGGCAAAAACTAATCCTACCAAAATAGATGTCACAACCATTGAGGCGAACGCGGCATCGGTTGAGTTGGGTGAGCAAAGCGATGAACAAATGATTGACGCTTATACTCTTACGGAACGAGAGTTAGAGGTGTTACAGTTAATTGTTGAAGGTTGTAGTAACGCTGTTATTGCCGAAAGGTTATATATCACTGTCGGTACCGTCAAAACTCATGTACGTAACATTTTAAATAAGCTATGTGCTGATGACCGCACTCAAGCTGCTGTGCGCGCGTTGCGTTCTGGTTTAGTAGGTTAGTAGAGGCAAATATTATCAATTGATGCAGAGGCGCTCACGTAAGGCGCCTCTACATTTGTAAAGGCTATCATGGGATCAAGTATTTTACGTATGCTAGTATTATATATTGTACTTAGTTAAGTATTATTTCTTACGTGATATGTTAGATAATAAAGATACATTAGTGTGCGGTTAGTAAGCGAAGACTGTTAAACTATTGGTTGGTGTGCAGTAATACATATGGAGTGCGATGGATATTTTTAAATACTTGTAAAATATAAGATTCAAAGTGGGTATCCTCTATATAAGCATGTAATTTATTTTCGTTCATTGGGTGGAAGTACTCATACTAAAACACTTTTAAACAGGCACGAAACCAAAGTCAAATATGACTGAAACAGGGCTAGATAAACTGAAGCTGATGGTGGTAGACGATGAACCGGATAATCTAGAACTACTCTACCGTACTTTTCGGCGTGATTTTCAAGTTTTCAAAGCGAGCAACGCTATCAGTGCTATTGACATTTTAGATAAAGAAGGCGAAATGGCTGTAATTATCTCAGACCAACGAATGCCTGAGATGAACGGTACGGAATTTCTTAGCCTCACGGTTGAGCGTTTCCCCGACACAATCCGCATTTTGCTAACTGGGTTTACAGATGTCGAAGACTTAGTGGATGCTATCAACTCCGGTCAGGTGTTCAAGTATATTACCAAACCTTGGAAACCTGACCGTCTCAAAGCAGTAGTAGAACAGGCAGCCGATACGTATCGTGTTGTTAAAAAGCGAACCCAAGAATTGAGTCGCGCTTTAAGACGTGAGTCACTATTTAATGCAGTGACAACGGCAGTTAGGGAGTCACTTGACTACCGTAGTATGCTGCAAAAAATTGTCGCGACACTTGGGCAGAGTTTTGACGCGACTTATTGCTTTGTACGACCAGTTGAAAACGACCATTTAACACAAGACGAGTTTTACTACCAAGACCCAAAAACTTCTGAATTTTGCTGTCCGGTTGATTCAGAAATTTTAATCGAAAAAGTTTTGGAAACTCGTAATTATCAAGTTTCGCAGTCAGGTGACGATACTTACCCTTGTTACCAACTAGTTGTACCGTTGATTTATCAGCAACAATTCTTAGCTATCTTGACTTTATGCCAGTATAAACACGATTATTCTTGGCAAGAACAGGACATACAGTTAATAACAGGAGTTGTTGAACAAGCAGCACTTGCGCTTTCGCAAGCCAAACTTTATCAGCGTCTACAAGAGAAACAAGAGCAAATTCGGTTGGAACTAGGAGTTGCGCGTCAAATTCAAAATAATTTGCTGCGTCAAAGACTACCAGAAATTGAGAATGCGCGCATACAAGCTAGTTGTTTGCCTGCACGCGAGGTTGGAGGCGATTTTTTTGAGGTGTTTATTCACCCGAAAGGTGACTTATGGTTAGCTGTTGGGGATGTATCTGGAAAAGGTGTTCCAGCAGCTTTGTTTATGGCAAGCGCAATATCAGTGCTACGTCGTGAACTATCCCAAGAAACACCCGAATTGCCAAACGTGGTCATGCAAAACCTAAATCATGCCTTGTGCGATGATTTAATCGGCAATAATTGCTTCATAACTATGGTTTTGGCGCGCTATATAAGTGCGACTGGAAAGTTAGTTTATGCTAATGCTGGACACATTTATCCTTTGCTTTGGTCGAGCAAAGATACGAGTATTCAACAACCAACTTATTTAACAACACGTGGGGTTCCTTTAGGTATATTGCCCAAGTGGCAAGCTCAATATGGTCAGTTAGTTCTCTCCTCTGGAGATATACTACTCCTTGCTAGCGACGGAATTACCGAAGCAATGGTAACAAATCATCCTGATGCTGAGGTATCCAAGCTTGGTGCTGGTATTAACCGCTCTATGTTAAAACAGGAAGGTTTGTGGAAGCTGCTGAAAAATCAAGCGCAACCCTTATGTCTAGATAGTTTACTAGCTCGCATCCAGGAAGATACTGATTCTCAAGAAGACGACCAAACCATACTTGCTTTGGAGGTTTTATAGAATGATGAAAACTGAGCTTCATGTACCGAGTGACTTGAAGTTTTTGACGATTGTAGAAGATTGGCTACTAGGATGTCTTAAGGTCGAGTTAGGACAATCGGTTGATTGGTCTAAGCAATCTAATCGGTTACGGTTAGTATTAGTTGAAGCGTACTCAAATGCTGTGCGTCATGCTCACAAAGACCTGCCAAACGCTCCTATATTGATTCGTCTAGAACTTCAAGACCGAGATATTGCTCTAGAAGTTTGGGACAGGGGTGATGGTTTTGATATGTCAGACTACTTTGCCCCTAGTCCCACTGATAAACAAGAAGGTGGTTACGGATGGTTAATTATGAATCGCTTAATGGACAAAGTTGAGTATCAATTACAAGTTAATGGTGGTAACTGCCTCAAACTTGAAGCAAAGTTGCCTGAAATTGCTTAAACAGCTTTACCAATATTTATTTCTGGTTCATAACTAAAATAGTTGAATCATTTATTAGCCCACAATTAAAAGGCTCTATTATCTCCAGTAATCTTAATACCACAATATACAAGTGCTATTAAATTGTGACTATTTGTGACTGTTTAGGAGACACCACAAAGTAGCACAGGCATCCTTGCCTGTGCTACTTTGTATAAATAATATATATTTTAACGTCGTAAATTCAACAGTTCTTGCGGTGAAGCTAAAAGTTTTACTCTCGTGTAAACAATTTTCTTACTTTCATTGAGAATAAATATCCAACTCACGTTAACACCGCACCAAGAAGTTTCTGCTTTCCCAGACACTTGCACCTGGTATTGCCCATCTTCTATAACTTCTATAATTCCTTGGTTAGGGTAAGCTTTTATACCTTTAGCTTCTTGATTGAGGTAACTGACTATTGCGTCGCGTCCAGAAATACCTGATTCAAACGGTGGACGCATAACACCGTCAGGTGCAAATAAATCTGCCGTTGCTTCAAAATCTCCAGCGTTAAGTGTTTCAAAATAACTTAAAACTGTTGGCTCCTCAATTCCTTCAATTTTTGTTGAATTTGCAACAGAAGTAAATTCAGCGGCTGTCATAACATTACCTATATATCATGCGTGCTAAACTTAATTTGCATCACCTGAACCGAAAATAAAAGTTATTTAAGAAGGATTTATTAAAACCATTACAAATACTTCTAAAGGTGGTTGTAAATGATAAAGTATTAGAAAATACATTTTATTAGAGTGTTGGCGCAGTAGGTAAATGATATAAATGAGTGGATTGCAAAAAATCAGTAGCGATGAAGTCAAGCGTAAAGCCTTAGAACTTGGAGTTCATAAGGTTGGAATTACTGTGCCAAGTGCGCTAACGCTCTCTGAAGTAAATAATTTGAGCGAGTGGCTCGAATTGGGCTATCAAGCCGATATGATGTGGATGTCAAACAAAGCGCGCCGAGATATAAAGCTAGTAATGCCTGAAGTAAAATCTTTAGTATGCGTAGCATTAAATTATTACACACCGCATCAACATCAAGAAGTCACAGAAGTGGGGGACAGATGTGGTAAAATCTCCCGATACGCATGGGGAAGGGATTATCACAA
This sequence comes from Calothrix sp. PCC 7103, assembly GCF_000331305.1. Taxonomy (GTDB): domain Bacteria; phylum Cyanobacteriota; class Cyanobacteriia; order Cyanobacteriales; family Nostocaceae; genus Dulcicalothrix. The sequence goes on from NZ_KB217478.1 coordinate 7,834,640, forward strand.
AGTCATGTACAAAAAACTCAAAGCCTTAAGCACTTGGTTAGAATCGTTACATGCGGATATCAAAACGCGATATTATGCCGATACAGGGCCAATTCAAGATAAAGTGTGGTCAGAAAAAGCGGGTATTGGTTGGATAGCAAAAAATGGTAATGTAATTTCACGTTCTCATGGTTCATGGATATTTTTGGGAGAAGTGCTAACAAACTTGGAGTTAACACCCGACACACCACATACTAAGCATTGTGGAACTTGTACTCGCTGTATAGATGCTTGTCCTACAGGCGCCATTATTGCGGATGGTGTAGTTGATGCAAACCGTTGTATAGCTTATCACACAATAGAAAATCGTAGCGAAGAACTACCAGAAACGATTAAATCAAAAATGCAGGGTTGGGTAGCAGGATGTGATATTTGTCAAGATGTTTGTCCTTGGAACCAACGCTTCGCCAATGTAACTTCGGTCGTCGAATTTCAACCATATCCTGAAAATGTGGCGCCGTCTTTAGCTGAGTTAGCAGAAATATCAGACGAAGAATGGGATAAACGTTTTACAGCATCGGCTTTAAGACGAATAAAGCCAGAAATGTTACGACGGAATGCCCGCGCTAATATAGAAGCATTCCAGGCAAAATTATGACCAAAGTAATTATTTTTGATTTCGATGGTACTATTGCCGATACAGTAGATGCGCTTGTTAGCGTTGCAAATCGTTTAGCCGCCGATTTTGGCTATATTCAAATTACATCAGAAGAATTATCTATATTAAGAAATTTAACATCTAGGGAAATAATAAAGTATTCGGGTATATCAATTTTTAAAATTCCGTTTTTAGTTAAAAAAGTGAAATCAGAGTTAAAAAATAAAATTCCTGAGTTGAAACCCATTCCTGGGATGCAGGAAGCTTTAGTAGAATTGAGAAATCAAGGACATAGACTAGGAATTATTACCTCTAATTCGCAAGATAATGTAGCAGAGTTTCTGAGAATAAATAATTTAGATAATCTATTTGAATTTGTTTATTCGGGAGTGACAATATTTGGTAAAACTACAATAATTAATAATGTATTGCGGCAAAAACAAATTAAAACACAAGAAGTAATTTATGTAGGGGATGAAACGCGGGATATTGAAGCGTCAAAGAAAGCGAATATTAAAGTAGTTGCTGTAACATGGGGATTTAATTCCCCAGAAGCGTTAGCGAAGCAGAAACCTAACTTTTTAATTAATCATCCTAGTGAGTTAATACATGTTGTGAATGGAAACTCGTTGTAAGCATTGTTGTAAGCACTTCAGTGCTTTTCTTAAATCAAGCACTAAAGTGCAACGAGCTTATACAAAATTATTGACCAGGTTGACCTAATTCTAAAGCTTTCTTTACAAGGTCATCATCAACATTACCAACACTTTCATTACCCGTTCCGATTTCACTTGCCATACTCATATAATCATCAGGATTACCAGTTACACCCGGCTCAACTGTCATATCTTCAGGTTCAGGCATTTGATATTGAGGTGCAACCGCAGCTTCAGCAGCTTTTTGACCTTCTTCAGTGTTATCAATTGGGCTGACGCTCATTTCCTTAGCAAGTTCATAGTCAGCATCAAAATCAACTTTAGGCGCCTTTTCTACACCATCGGCAACATTGTCTGCAAGTAACTGTGCATCGTGAGACACTTCACTGGGATTAATTTTTACTTCGTCAGCCATTATTTTGCTCCCTCGTAATTTACGCATTTGATTCTATGATGTAATCCTACCAACATTGACAAATCACGTCTTGATACCGTTTGATAGATTCTTACCTCTATAAAAAGATAGATAAATCGAGGTTTTAACTTTACCTCTACACAAAGACAGATAAATTTAGCACAATATTTTTTAGCTAATCTTACTATCAGTGGTAGTTTTGGATGTCCATAATTTGTTACTCCTGATTTAAAGAGCAATCATTCAATTATCAAAATATAAGGGAACTTAAAGATGGTTAGCAGTTTTAATAATCAAATTCCTCAAGCGTTGACAGAAGAAGCGCAAGAAGTGGTAAAAGACTTTGATAAGTTAGATACTGACGCAAAATTAGCTTGGTTTTACGTTGTTTACAAACACATGGGTGAATCTATCACTCCCGCTGCACCTTTAGCCGCAGAGCCAAACCTGGCGCCACAACTTTTCCAAGACTATTTAAAATTATCTGACGACGAACAATTGCAAATTATGCGCGATATCGTTGACAAAGAAAATACAGAATATTCGCGTACATACGGCGCCTTAAAAGATAACAATCAATTACTAGTTTGGTACGTTTGGGCAGAAGAAATGGGTAAAAGCGTAGTGGGAATGCCTAATGACTATACACCAAGCGACAACGTAAAAAGCTTATTATCTAAAATCCAAAACCTAGAATTTGAAGGACAAATGTCCGTATTCCGTACAATTGTAAACCAAATGGGTTACAGCAACGTTAAACCAATAGAAACACAAGCTCAAACAGGCAAAACCACTAGCCTTTAATTAAAGTTAGAAGGCGCAAAATACAAATTGTCATTCTGAGCGCAGCGTAGAATCTTAATATTTCGACAGGTTATAGAGATGCTACCCTGCGGGAAATCCTCCGGATTACACTACGTTCAGCATGACATTTATTGCATAGCTGCAACTTGGTTTAAATCAGCTGGTGTTAAATTGGAGTGAACAACCTGACCATCGCGGAACCAGACAATACGTCGAGTTTGACGTGCAACTTCTGGCTCGTGTGTTACCATTACAACCGTGATACCACTGTCATTAAGTTCTGTAAAAATGTCAAGAACTTCTTGAGTAGTACGTGAGTCTAAGGCACCTGTAGGTTCATCGGCAAGCAGTAAAACTGGACGGTTAACAATAGCGCGTGCAATTGCTACCCGTTGTTGTTGTCCTCCAGATAATTGGTTGGGTTTATTTAGTAAACGTTTTTCTAGTCCAACTTTAATTAATGCTTCGGTTGCCCTGTCTTTACGTTCAGAGTTAGGAATACCCGCATATACCATTGGCAGCATTACATTTTCTAAAGCGCTTAGTTGCTGTAGTAAATGAAACTGTTGGAAGACGAAGCCTAATTTTTTGTTACGAATGTGTGCAAGTTCGCTATCTTCCATTTGAGCAACATCGAGACTGTCTAAGTAGTAATGTCCAGAGCTAGGACGGTCTAGACAACCGATAATGTTCATTGCTGTAGATTTTCCTGAACCTGATGGCCCCATAATTGAACAATAGTCACCTTCTTCTATTGTGAGATTGACATCACTAAGGGCGCGGACTTCTGTTTCACCAATACCATATACTTTAAATATGTTTTCTAGACGAATAATCGTTTTTTTATAGTTTGTAGAGACGCTATTTATCGCGTCTGTAGTGAGTGACGAGTTTATATTTTTTGATAGTTCTTCTTTCATATTTTTCTCCTGTTATATATTTTTTCTAACTTTTAATTTGTAAGGGCACCCTACGCGCTTCTCAATGCGACAATTGGGTCGAGTTTGGCTGCGCGACGTGCTGGGAATACACCAAAGAATAAGCCAATTGCACCAGAAATACCTACAGCGGAACCTATGGCAACTGGAGAAATAGCTGCTTCTAGGGGAGTTAAGGCGCCTACTAATACAATTCCAGAAACACCAACAGCAGTACCTATTAAACCACCTGCGGCAGAGACGATTACGGCTTCAATCATAAATTGCAACAAAATATCTTGTTCAGTGGCGCCAATAGCTTTGCGTAAACCAATTTCGTGTGTACGTTCAGTAACGGAGACGAGCATTATGTTCATAATACCGATACCACCAACAAACAATGAAATTGCGGCAATTGCAGCAAGCATAATAGTTAAGGCACCTGAAATTTGTCCTACGGTTTGTAGTGCGTCTTTTTGAGTGCGGATAGTAAAATCGTCTTCGTTAGTGATTTTGTGACGTAAACGTAGTAAGTTCGTAATTTGGAAAACTGCTGCATCAACGCTTTGACCATCACGAGCCGAAGCGACGATATAATCTAGGGCAATACCATATGGAGAGTTACGACCAATTAACCGATTTGCAGAAGTTGTTAATGGTACTATTGCTGCACTATCATAGTCGGCGCCGACGCTAGAACCTTTTTCTGTAAGTACACCAATAACTTCAAACCGAGAGTCTTTGACACGTACTAGTTGCCCAATAGGGTTAGTTGAGCCAAATAATTTTGTAGCGAATTTACCTCCAAGCACAATAACTTGGTTGTTACGTTTCATATCTACATCGCTAAAAAAGCGACCCTTGGATGTAGTAAAATCACGCACCTGCAAGAAGCTAGGCGTACTACCAATAATATTGACATCAGTGTTACGATTACCAAAACTTACTCTTTGCCTACGGTTTAATTCTGGCGCCACTCCTACTACTGTTGGAACCTGTGTAGCAATAGCATCAGCATCAGCTAAAACCAAATTTCTTGGGACATCAAATGATATTCGCTGCGTTTCCTCGTTTCCTGGAATTACAAATAATACATTTGGTCCAAGTGATTCTAATTGCTTGGCGACGTATTTTTGACCACCTTCTCCAATACCAATCATCGCAATTACCGAAGCATTGCCAATTACAATACCAAGCATTGTCAACGCACTACGTAACTTATTTGAAAGCAGGGTTTTACCCGCCATTTTCATACTTTCAACAATATTCATAATAAAAGTTAGGAGTTAAAATTATTTTTACCTCTTACGCTCTACCCTATTTTTGGTTTTGTTTTTCCATTTGCTTTTGCATTTGATATTCTTTAGGAGGATTTAAGAAAATTCGGTCGCCTTGCTTGACTCCTTCTATAATTTGGGTTTGGTTTTTAATTTGGGAACCAACGACGACGGGACGAAACTGGGGCTGATTTTTATTGTCAGGCACTAACACACCAGTATTTCCTTTTTCTGTCACAATAGCTACAGTTGGAACCATTAAGGCATTTGATACATCATCGCCTAAGAACGTTAAATCAACGTTTAAGCCGGAGCGCAATTTATCTTCACCTATATCAATTTGCACTCGTATTTGAAATAAAGTTACACCTTCTTCTTTTACAGCTTCGGGTGCTATTAAACGAACACGTCCTTTAAATACTTGGTCTGGGTAAGCGTCACTAGTAATTTCTACTTGCTGACCAACTTTGATTCTACCAATATCGGCTTCAGGTACACTTGCTAAAACTTCTAAACCACGTACTAAAGCGACTATCGAACTTGATGTTGCTGATGCCGAAGCACTTGCGGAAGTTGTCGGCGCCACATAAGCACCAATGTTGGCATATTTTTGTGTGACAATACCAGAAAACGGTGCCCTAATAATAGAGTCTTCTAAATTAACTAATTCTGCTTGGAGTCGAGCTTGTGCTTCTGCGACTGCTGCGGTGCGTTGAGCAATTTCTTCGGGACGTGAACCACTTTCTGCTAATTGTAACGCTGCGCGTGCTTCGGCAACAGCTGCTTGACGTTGAGCAATATCTTCGGAACGGCTACCGCTTTGTGATAACGATAAACGTTTTTGGGCTTCGCGTAAAGAAGCTTTAGCAGAATTATCATCGCTTATAGCTTGGTCTAATAACTGCCTTCTCTCGGCGCCTTGGTCAACAAGATAACGATAGCGTCGCACTTGTTCAGTAGTATAATTAGCTCTTGCTTGTGCTGCATCAACTTGTGCTTGTGCTTGCGCTATTTCTTGGGGACGGTTTCCTGCACGAGCTTCTGCAAGTTGTGCTTCAGCAGAAGCTAACCTAGCGCTAAATTGTGCAATTTCTTGTGGACGACTACCTGCACGCGCTTGGTCGAGTTGTGCTTTTGCTTGTGCAACATTTGCTCGTGCTTGTTGAATACGAGCTTGAATATCAGCACTATTCATTTTGGCAATAATTTGCCCTTGCTGTACCTTGTCACCTTGTTCGACAAATAGCTGCCCAAGAATACCACCATTTTTAGGGCTAACATTCACACTTTGAACTGGGGTAACTCTACCACTAGCAGTAATTCGTAAGGTGACATTTTTTGCCTCAACTGGTACCGTAAGTTGGGAAATATCTTCGTTTCGACCACGTTGAGTAATAAATGTATTAGTAGCGACAGTCCCAGCGACAAAAACACCAGCTGCCATTAAACCCAATACCCAACGGGATGGAGACTTTATCTTTGTACCAAAAACAGGAATTCTAATTTGCGTTGCCATAGAAACACGTATATATATATTTAATTGATGGGTATGGTTAATGGAGAATATATTTTTAGCCGCTGGTTTGATATACAACCAATTGCCTACTAATTACCGTAATCTACTTTGTAAAGATTTGCTTAATCTGAGTTCATATTAACCGCTTGTACGCTATTGCGCCTTCACCTAAGCGGGTGAGTTTACTATTGGTGGGGTTGTTTGGCGACGGATGTAACGGATGAGCGAACTGTAGGTTGGGTGGAGGCTTTGCGTTCACGTAGTGTTCCGAAGGAAAACCCAACAGTTATACTAAGGGCTTTTGTTTTTCTAGACACTTGTACTTATTGCCTAACAGAGTAATAATTAACCATTAATACCCAGTCTGTAGCTGGAGTTTAAGTATCGGTGCCGCTTAGTATCAAATATCATCAAACACCACAGGTTAAAACTCATGGAGTACAACTTTCAGGAATTAGCACAACTCTACAAAAACGCTCTCCTCAACGATGTACTCCCGTTTTGGGAAAAATATTCTATCGACTGGGAAAAAGGTGGTTACTTCACCTGTTTAGACACAAATGGTCAAGTCTACGACACTGATAAATTTATTTGGCTGCAAAACCGTCAAGTCTGGATGTTCTCAATGTTGTGTAACGAGATAGAAAAGTGTGATAACTGGCTAAAAATTGCTGAATGTGGCACCAAATTTCTTGCACAACACGGACGTGACGAGGAAGGGAACTGGTATTTTGCCTTAAATCGCGAAGGTCAGCCACTCGTACAACCTTACAATATATTCTCCGATTGCTTCGCGGCGATGGCGTTCAGTAAATATGCACTAGCTTCGGGTGAAGAGTGGGCGAAAGATATAGCGATGCAAGCTTATAGTAATGTGCTGCGTCGTAAAGACAATCCCAAAGGGAAATATACAAAAGCTTATCCGGGTACGCGCGTTATGAAATCATTAGCAGTGCCAATGATTTTAGCGAACCTGACATTAGAGATGGAGTGGTTATTACCTAAAGAAACCCTCGAACAAGTACTCGAAGCAACTGTAACAGAAGTTATGGGTGACTTTCTCGACCAAGAACGGGGATTAATGTTTGAAAACGTTACACCTGACGGCGCCCATATAGATTGTTTCGATGGTAGAGTCATAAACCCTGGTCATGGTATTGAAGCGATGTGGTTTATTATGGATATCGCTCACCGTAAAAACGATACAAAAACAATCGACCAAGCCGTTGAAGTTGTACTAAATATTCTTAACTTCGCATGGGATAGAGAATATGGTGGACTTTACTACTTCATGGACAGCAAAGGACATCCACCCCAACAACTCGAGTGGGATCAAAAACTTTGGTGGGTACATTTAGAAACTTTGGTTGCACTCGCTATGGGTTATAGATTAACAGGGCGCCAACTTTGTTGGGAATGGTATAAAAAACTTCATGAATACTCATGGTCACACTTCGCAGACCCCGAACATGGCGAATGGTTTGGTTATTTAAATAGACGTGGAGAAGTATTACTAAACCTCAAAGGTGGTAAATGGAAAGGGTGCTTTCATGTACCACGCGCTATGTACCTTTGCTGGCGCCAGTTTGAACAACTGTAGCACGGGTGTCTCGTCTGTATAGTGAGAGTAATTATCTTTACCACAGAGGCACAGAGAGGAGCATACCAATGAATTTCGTTCTAATCTTCAGAAATCCTACTGTTTAAAATAAAAGTAAAATTATGCATGATGGAATAGTTCTGATTCCAGGTGCATTTTATGGCTAAACTATACACATTTTTTGATGAATACATTTTGTCAAATATTTTTTTGATACGACTTATTTTAAAAGGCGAATATAACCAACAACTTATTTATTTAGGTAACTTAATTAAAATATTAGAGACACATCATAATTTTATTGAAAATCAGTATCAACTATTTGAAAAATTCAAAAAAGATATTGCCCAAAAAAAGTCTAAGCAAAGTGAGTTATTGGAAAATATAAAGAACCCAAATAAACCATATATATATGCGGAAGTACCAGAAGAATTACAAGAATTTATCGGTAATTATATCAATAGCAAGAAGGACTTAGAAAAAATTGAAAGTGAATTTAATTACTTAATAGATATAATATCTAATTCTATTACACAAGCAAATTATATTGAAATTATAATTTATCGCTTTAGAGATAATATATTTAGAAGAAAAACGAAAAATACATCTTATCGTAATTTTACAGAGTTAGAGAAATATCTATCAAATTTAAGCTTAAAAGTTAAATTTAATTTTCAATTTAAGCCGCAAATAAATGAACTTAAAAAAATAATTAAAGAAATTGATAAAATATATAAAATCTTAAATGAATTACTGTCTTTAGAGCAAAACGGCGGTAAGTTTGAGATAAGTACTGATATAATAAAATATTTAGTAGACCTTTTTGACATAACCACAATTAAGAAAATCACGGTTAATAGCAAATGTAAGATAGTTATAACTATAGATGAGCAAGATTATTTTATTCAAGATATTATTCGCATATGTAAAAAGCTTGAAAGCAAAGTAGCACGTATTTTTGATAAAGCACAAACATTTATACCATTGATAAACAGCTATTTCGATGACGAAACTTTTATCAAAACTTGCACACAAATTTATAGTACTAAGCAAGGATGTTCAATTAGTAAATTGAAGGAGATATCTAGTAATTACTTCAACAATATAAATTATAAATTAAACTTAGTAGCTCTAAGCGTATTGGGTAATAATATAAAAGCTTTACAAGATGACACTGATTATCAATACTTTTGCTTTATTTATGATAAAATTAAAATCATTCTACAAAATCATCAAAATTATTATATATTAGATTTCGATGACATTAAAGCTTTAATAGAAATATTTGGCGCCTCAATCAAAGGAATAGGACTAGATGGTTTTGGAAAATATATTTTATATTATAATTACGATAAATCTCAATTTACCACTTTCGAGGAATTTATAAAAAAATTAACCACTGTACAAAATAAACTTAAAAAATGTATTCCTACAACAAAATTACTTTTGGAAACTGGTAAGCAATGTTTTGAATGCCCAGGATTTTTTAATGTACTAAAACAATCTTGTTTAAAAAAATCAGAAGAGATTAATATAGTTATAAATGAATATTATCAAAAGCTTGAGCAAGCTGAGTTGAGTTCAGAAGCAAGCAGCACAGAATTAGAACAAAAGCAATCAACGATTAAATCTATATATAATGAATTAAAAACAATACAGAAGTATGCAAAATTTGTGAATGATACAGTTTACAAAACTGATAGTCAACATAATTATACATTCTTTAATGAAAACTATATTCAACCTGCTGAGAATATCTTAAAATTCTATCAGAATGCAGATGAAATTATGTTGAAGAATAACGGGAATGGCGAAATAAGATTATTTTTTGTTTTCTGTAATCAAAAGAAAAGTTACTATACAATTCGTCATGAGTATTCGTGTTTAAATCAATCATTGGAAAGATTACAAGAACAAGCAAAATCGACTTATGATAGTAATAAAAATATAGTCCAGAAAAAAGAAGAACAAAAATCTGTATTGGAAAAATGTAAATTAGAAAATAAATTATTATATATTAAATGGTTATGGTTTAGTGCATTCGGTTCAATATTTTTATTTGGCTTGATGTATATTTTTAATGGACTTCATGTATACAATACTAAAAACAGAAATCAAGCTGAAAATATGGTATTAAAGTTAAATGATATTGGCGAAGCTAAAAATATCGACGACATCAAAAAAATACAACAAACATATGAACAAGCAAGTTTTATTCTCAAGAAAAATAAATTATATGTAGATGAACTTAAATATAATCATTATCAGTATAAAATTAACCAAGCGAAAGAAAAATTAAAAGATGAATATGAGGCAATAGATGAGCTACAAAGAGCCAATAAATTAGCGACATCAGGCATGAATTTAATTACAAATAAATCATATTCATTAGAAAAATGGGAGCAAGCTAAAAGTAATATATATAGTGCAAAAAAGCTTTTATTAGCAATGTCAACATATACATTTGTAGAATCACAAAGATATCAAAAACTTCAAGAATATAATTATTATTATAGCTTGATTTCAGCACGTATTGTTACAGAAGCAGCTGATAGCGAATTACTTATAAAAGTACAGAACATTATAGAAGAAGTATCAAAAATTATAGAAAGCTCACCGCATGCGAGTGAAACTTGGAAAAAAGCAGAAAGTATGTTGGTGGAGGTGATTCCTGATTTAAAAGATACATCTAAAGATTCATCTAAGCGCGCAGAATTACAGAAACAACTTAAACGATGCGAGAAATTTTATGTGATAGTTAGTAAGCAAGTTAAAATTGTTGAGGAATTTGAAAGTACTTATAATTATGGATATAACATTTCACAAGAAGCTATTGGAATACTTGAGAAATCTCCTGATAATTTTAGTAAATTACGAAATATACTTCAACAAATAGAGTCAGCAATATCTTCTTTACAAACAATTCCTTCCAATACATCAAATTATAAACAAGCTCAAGAGCTTATTGTTACACTCAAATCTAATCAAGAATCTATCATTACTCATATGAAAACTATTCAAAGCTGTAATCAGGTGCCTGACAACTATTGTGGATATGAAAACTTAGATTTAAGAACGCCACCATCTCTAAATTGATAAATTGAAGGTATCACAAAATCTTCTATAAAATATGCCTATAATTTATGCTATAATACTACATTAAAAATAGTGTGTAGTAAAAACGAAAAAATAAGTGAATATAAAATAATGACTGTTGTAACACCAAAGCGATTTACAGTTGATGAGTATCATAGGTTGATTGAACTTGGTTTCTTAACCGAGGAAGATAAAATTGAGTTGATTCGTGGAGAATTAATAGAGATGATAGCGAAAGGAACGCCACATACAGTATGTGGTTCCATATTATGCCGCCAACTTGATAGACTATTAGGTGACAGAGCCGTCATTCGTGGACAAGACCCTATTACACTACCAAATAATAGCGAGCCAGAACCAGATGTAGTAATAGCGCGCGGAACAGATGAAGATTATTTACCACATCATCCTTATCCTGAAGATATTTTATTAGTTATCGAAATTTCTGACAGAACCTTAGATTATGACCAAACCACAAAGCTAGAAATTTACGCAGAAGCAGGAATTATTAATTACTGGATTGTAAACTTAAACGGGCGCCAGTTACAGTGGTACCAAAACCCATATCAAAATGCTCAAGGTAAATATAATTATCTGTCGGTTCAAGTTTACCTACCTCTCCAAAGTATATTAATTCCTGGGTTTGAACCTATTAGTTTGGACTTAAGCAGAGTCTTGTTGTAAGGAAAAATAACCCTTACAGCACTTTGATACAGACCTTGATGCAGCAATTGCGCTACTATAACTCTCATGACAAAGGGAGTCGCGCGCACATGACAGGTAATATTAAAACAAATAATTTAACTACAATTGCTGACCAATTTACTCAAACAGGCAAAGTAACAGACGTTCAACCATTTGGCAGTGGCAATATAAATGATACTTTTTTGGTCAAGGTGTCAACACAACAGAACTTTGTTTTACAGCGTATCAATACACAAGTATTCCGCCAACCTCAGCTTGTTATGCAAAACATGCGTATTTTTACAGAGCATGTTAGCAAGCGGTTACAAAATACTTCTTTAAATCGTCGTTGGGAAGTACCAAATGTATTACCAACTAAAGATACTCAAGATTATTATACTGATGCCAATGGTTCATTTTGGCGCGCGATTAGTTTTATCGAAGCTTCAGAATCTTTTGACATTATGCACTCTGGGGAGCAAGCTAGAGAAATTGGTTACGCTTTGGGTATGTTCCACAATCTCATTAGCGACCTGTCACCACAAAAACTTGCTGACACTCTCGAAGGGTTTCATATTACCCCACTTTATTTAGAACACTATAACGAAGTTTTAGCTACAGTAACTCCACAATTAACTCCCGAAGTCAATTATTGCCTAGAATTTGTCGAAAAACATTACTCGCTGGCGCCAATATTAGAAAATGCCAAAGCTTCTGGTCAGCTACCACTACGTTTAATGCATGGCGACCCTAAAATAAATAATGTCATGTTCGATACTAGTACTAAAAAAGCAGTAAGTGTTATCGACCTGGATACAGTCAAGCCAGGATTAGTACATTATGACATTGGCGACTGTTTGCGGTCTGGCTGCAACCCTGCGGGTGAAGAAACCGAAAATTGGCAAAGCATAACTTTTGATACTGATATTTGTAAAGAAATTCTCCAAGGGTATCTATCTGTAGCCAAAGAATTTCTGACCGAGCATGACTATATATATATCTACGATGCCATCCGCTTAATAGCATTTGAGTTAGGGTTGAGATTTTTTACCGACCATTTAGCTGGTAACGTTTACTTCAAAGTTAAATATCCAGAACATAACTTAGCACGCGCGCTCGTACAGTTTAAACTCACCGAAAGCATCGAAGCACAACAAGCAACAATTGAAAAAATTATCCAAGATGTAAAATAATCAATGCAAAACACTTTTACTCTACAACCATTCCCTTCTTTTCAGGCGCCAGCAAATTTGAAAATAACAGGTAACATAGCGAGACATGATAATTTACTCACTATCAGCTATAACCTCCTTGGCAATATTCAACAAGTTAATATTGCACCACCAGAAACACCTCAACGTAAAAACGAACTTTGGCAAGACACATGCTTTGAGTTTTTTCTAGGTGCCAAAAATTCTCCTAGTTACTGGGAATTTAACCTTTCCCCTGCTGGACATTGGAATATTTACCGCTTTGATAACTACCGTCAAGGAATGCAAGAAGAAACAGCTTTTACAACACTGCCATTTGACGTAAAGCATAATTCAGACTCTTTAGACTTAACATTCGACGTAAAACTAGATAAAATCATCTCTACAGACCAACCAATTGAAGTAGCAATTACAACTGTAATTAAAAGCATGAATGGTGATGTCAGTTACTGGGCATTGAGTCATAAAGGCGCCGAACCTGATTTTCATCTGCGAGAAAGTTTTGTAATGAAGTTGGCCCAACTAACTTGATATTGTCTGAGTGCCATTTGTCGTACTCTGCTTTAATTTCCTTAAGATACTTTTTGCTATCACTATCTCTATACTTTGTACGGTGAGCTTCTTTTTGCTCTAAATTTGAGCCAAGAACTAATGGGTTCCTATCGCTTGTGGGCATAACTGTAATTTTTCTTTAAGGTGAGATGCAATACATTGAGCAAGGAGAGGTGGAACTGCGTTGCCTACTTGGTTATACTGGCAGAGAAATTTTTCATCCAGTCGTTCTTCTCTTTGTAGTAGCTTATGGGAAACGACTGTTTTTTTTCCCATAAATCTGTAAGTATCGGGAAATGACTGTACACGCGCTCCTTCACGGGCAGTTAAATTACGATGTTGAAATGGGTGGATGAAATTGGCGTAAAATGAAGCGGCAATTGTATGTGATGGTTTATATGGATGTAGGCGCCGATTATTTTGGTCATAGCTTATTCCTGATAAATCTCCATTACCACCACGGCGCCTAGCTCCATGTTCTTCTGGAACATTTTAACTATAATTGCCCCATTTGATATGTTTAAAACGCTCAACTAATCGTTCTGAATGCTCCATCGCTACATGATTGTAAAGCGTTTTGCTATAACTTCTTATCCAGTGTTGATATTCGTTTTGAGGTTCTGTTGTAAAAGCTTGCTCCTCTACACCTTCACGTGCTTCAAGCAGTGGTAAATCAGATATTGCATCCCACAAAGTAGTCGCTGGTAATAAATTTACGGTGTCAAATACAGATAATTGAATAGTTTTTTTATTAACTAACTCTAATGAATGCGTTTTACGAGGAGGTTTTAATTCTTTCCCTGTTTTATTGCCTACGATAAAAACACGCTCGCGAATTTGTGGTACTCCATACTCTGCGGCATTTAATAACCACACTTCTACAAAATAACCTAGTTCAGTAAATGTTTTTTTAATAATGTCTATAACTTTTTTGCCTTCTGCACTTCTGCGTGTAAGTAAACCCTTGACGTTTTCCATTACAAATGCTTTAGGTTCTAAAAAGGTAATCCATTGAGCAAAGTTTTGGAACAAACTATTTCTTGGGTCTTTTGGGTCTTTTACTGCTGGCCCAGCAATACTAAAACCTTGACACGGTGGACCACCAATAATAATATCAGGCTTAGAAGAGTAAATATTTGTAACGGCGCTTAAACTACTTAAATTGCATATATCATCTTGAATGACTATCATATCAGGATGATTGTAACGCAATGTATCACAAGCCCAAGCGTCAATTTCTAAAGAAACCGGAACAGAAAAACCTGCCATCTTAAAGCCTAAACCAAAGCCACCTGCTCCGGCAAATAAGTCGATTGCTACAGGTTGTGCCATTAATACTTAAAATAAATATTGTGTGTAAATAACTATATTACAATAAATTATGTCGGAATTAAATGAAGTTGTATTTAAAGTCAGTGCTGCACAACTTGAAAAAAGACAACAATGGCGCCGACAATTAGAAGAACGAATTGCTAGGGAACAACTGGAAAAAGGAAAATTAAGCGAGTCTGTGGCTGAAGTTGTTAAGGCAAGTTTAGAGCGTGGTGAACCTTGTGCTTATTATGGAGCAATTGGTGGCGCCTATAATGATATATTTCAGCCAACTCCAAATGGTTTAATATATAAAGTTAAAAATAGCGTATCTGGTGATGAAATTGATCTTACCGATTTTGATACTGTAGGTGATATTGTGACTGCTATAATTAGCGAGACAGAATATATAACTCTTTTAGAGTGGCAGCAATCAATTGAGCAAAAACTAGGATGTATTGGAAGTTACATATACAAGTTTAGTGGCACAACTTTAGGAACGATTATTCAAGTTAGATGTGTCGAAACTTTAGAAGAAATTGATTGTACAGATTATGATTGGTAAAATGATGAATGCGTCATAATTATAACTATTACTTAATGTGTGTTAGATAACAAGAAATAGTAAAACTGCTCTGCTATGCTATAAAACGGCTCTGGTAAAGAGTCAATAATTTTAGTTTGGTATCAACTCTATAACAAATTTCTCCCTTGATTTATGGGTGATTGAAAAATCTACCTAGAAGTTCAGGGTAAATTGTTGTGGAAATTAACTATCGCGCGCAGGTGCTACCAAAAAATCTATGTCTAATTTGTATAAACATTCACAATTAATTCATCTACAGACTGAGCAACAAACCCAAAAATCTGGAGTGCAGGTAGCTGTTGATGTTGGAAATAGACTCATTAAATATTGTACAGGAGAAGGAATAGTAAAAGTTTTTTCATCGTGGCATAAAGATTTAGAACAATGGGATACACCCAAACCAGATGAAAACTCAGCTATTATCACTTACTTACGAGGAGATAATTCTGCCTTAGTAGATAATAGTTGGGTAGTGGGAACGGTGGCTCAAGATTTAGGAGGAATGCCGACTTACGAATCAGAAAAGGCATTTTTGGCGCCGAAGTTGGTTTTAGCAATGATTGACCCGCAACCAGGTGTAAGTCATTTAACCGTCAACCGTCTTGTTTGTTCTTTGCCTAACGATTTGCAAGCAGATAAAGTTGAGGTTTTGATTCAGGGATTAATTGGAAATCACCATATTATTCGTAATAATCAATCGCTGAATATAGAAGTTCGGGAGGTGGAAGTTCAGCCCGAAACTTTGGGAGCATATAAATACGCTTTGGCAAATAGATTATTTAATTATGCCAGGGTTAACGGCATTTTAGATTTAGGTGGCAAAACTGGAATTGGGCAACTCTACACAAAAAACGGTACTCTAATTCGAGAATCTAGAGTGATAGTCGAGGGAACTTATAGACTTGCACAAATGATTGCAAGACATCCAGCACTAATTGCACAGGATATGACCCCTAGTCTAAGTTTAATTATGGATAGTATTGCTGATGGTTCTTTAATTTATGGCACCACAGGAATTAGTTTTGCTGACAGATTCCCCACATATGTTTCCCAATGGCTTTCTGGCATTCGTAACAAGCTTAAAATTAGTTGGGCTTCTTGGTTGCCAGAGTTAGGAGAGGTGTTGATAATAGGTGGTTCTGCTCATTTGGCAACAAGTTTACAAGAGCAAACCGAAGGAAGATTCAAAATTGCTAACCAACCTGATATTACTGGCGTATTGGGTATGTTGCTATGAGCAAGAAAAAAAAGAAGCAGGTTACTATTCGAGGTGAGAGCGTAGATATAGTCGAGCGACTCTCCAACATTACAGGTCTTACCCATCGCCATGTAGTAGAGTTATTGTTGAGAAAATACGGAAAAGAGTTGGAGTCATGGGTGGGTGTTCCTCTACTTTCTTCTGTTTCGATAGAAGAAATTCGAGAACCAACCCCTGCTTTACTCCCTGCTCATACTCAGCATTATTCTGAACCAACTGTTAATTTACCTAAAGACCCAGGCAAAGCGTTAAAGCCTATTCAACTTTAACCTCTTCTCTGCGTCCTCTGTGACTCTGTGGTAAAAATAATTACTTGTGGGTCAGGCAAGATGCTTGACCATTGCACAGGCAAGATGCCTGTGCTACAGGTTTTTATGGGTTTTTGACGTTGGCTGAGTGTAGACCGCATTCTTTTTGCGTTGCTTCTTCCCACCACCAGCGACCTTCACGTTCGTGTTGGTTTGGTAATACTGCTCTTGTGCAGGGTTCACAACCAATACTAATGAACCCGCGTTCGTGGAGTTTATTATAAGGTACTCCTAGTGCGCGGATATATTCCCATACTTGTGCTGATGACCAGTTTGCTAGGGGGTTGAATTTAATTAACTCGTGGTCTGGTGTTGAAAAGGCGCCATCATTTTCAATAACAGGTATACCATTGCGAGTACCGGGACTTTGGTCTTTACGCTGACCTGTTATCCATGCATCAAGGGTGTTGAGTTTGCGACGTAGGGGTCTGACTTTGCGTATACCGCAGCATTCTTTGTGACCGTCTTGATAAAAGCTGAACATTCCCTTCTCTTCAACCATTGCTTGCACTTCGGCTGCATCTGGGAACATAACTTCTATTTTTATGCCGTAATGCTTCCTCACTTCGTCCAAAAATTGATAGGTTTCTGAATGTAGACGTCCGGTATCTAAAGTAAATACACGGAAGTCTGTTGTGATTTTTGACGCAATATCAATTAGTACCACATCCTCGGCGCCGCTGAAAGATATCGCGATATTATCGAAACTTTCAAGGGCAAATTTGAGTATTTCCCGTGGTGATTTTTGACTGTACTCAGCTTCGAGTGCTGCAACATCAAATTTTGTCTGAGCGGCTACCATGCTTTAATTTTCCTCTCTCTAACCCTGATTTTACTAGTTATTGGCAGCACTTGATAATGCTATAAACCGAATCGTGCTTTAGGTACAACGGAATGGTATTTTAGACAATGTTGATAGTTTAAGATAAGGTTAATGGCTACTCAAGGACGAATGCTACTGTCTCACAACTATGATATTTTTGATTCGGTTATTCCCCTATTGAGTCGCGATGCATTTGCACAGGTGTTTACTGATGGGTTGGGCGCCGTTGCACTTCACCCAACCTACGACCACAATAATAATGAAAAATGAAAAAAGATTTTATGTTTAGCTCCGAGTCTGTTACTGAAGGACACCCGGACAAGCTTTGTGACCAAATTAGTGATGCAATTGTTGATAAGTTTTTGCAAAAAGACCCTTATTCAAGAGTTGTTGCTGAGTGTGCTGTAGCTACGGCTATTGTATTTATTGCTGCTCGATTTGAGTCGGATGCTGTTGTTGATTTTACTAAAATTGCTCGCCAAGTTATTAAACAAGTTGGTTACAATGACGCTGATTTTAATGCTAACACTTGCAGTATTATTACGAGTTTGAAGGAGTTACCTTATAGTGGCTATCGGTATTGGGATGCGCGACAATTATCTGATGAAGAGTTAGATTTAATACCTGTAAAAGACCAGGTTACGGTATTTGGATTTGCTTGTAATCAAACTCTAACTTTTATGCCTTTACCGATTTGGTTAGCGCATAATTTAGCACGTCGATTAACGGCAGTACGTCAAGAAAAGATATTACCCTATATTGCCCCTGATGGTAAAACTCAAGTGGGTGTTGAATACAGTAATCGCAAACCTCACCGCATTCACAGTATCTCAATTTTAGCTAGTCAAAATCAGCAAAATGCCTCAATCGTCGCACATCAGCAAGAGATTAAAGAAGCTATCATTGATTACGTTTTTAAAGACGAACTTATCAAACCCGATAATAATACTCGTATTTTTATTGACTTTGACCAGTCTTTCACTATTGGTGGGCCATCAGTACATTCTGGTTTAACTGGTCGCAAAAATGCTATTGACACTTATGGTGAATATTCACGCCATAGCGGCGCCGCATTAAGTGGTAAAGACCCTACTCGTATTGATAGAGTGGGTGCATACGCTGCTCGTTACGCTGCAAAAAATATTGTTGCTGCTCAACTTGCTTCGGAGTGTGAGGTGCAAGTTACCTACTCAATGGGACTCGCGCGTCCTGTTAGTATTCAAGTCGAAACCTTTGGAACAGGCGCCATTCCCGATGCTGATATTGCTGCTCTTTTAGAAGAACACTTTGACTTCCGCTTAGGTGGCATTATTCGTAAATTTAATTTACGGGCACTGCCTGCCATTACCGATGGCGGATTTTATCGTAAACTTGCTGCTTACGGTCACGTTGGTAGAGATGATTTAAAAAATTTACCTTGGGAAGAACTTGATATGGTTCCACTTCTAAAAAGGTAAACCTATAGCTCGCTTATGTTTCCACCATCTGCAAAAAAAATTACATAATTAAAAATAAGTTTTTTCTCTTATTGGTGTTAAACTAAAGTTTCACAGTTCAAGGGGGTAAAACTCATGGCAACACTTAAAATTATGCCTGACCTTGAAAATATCAACAAGGGTCTTAATGTTCCAGGGATTATTGTCTACACGAAAAGTAAAGGATTGATTACTGGAGCTAGTGACGCTCTTGAGGATATTGTCACAGAAGCTAGAGCCGAACTTTCTGAATCGAAGTCAAGCAGCGCGCGAAGTAGTAAATAAATTCTAATCCCATAGATAGCATCATTTCAGCAAATAAGAAACTTCCAAAAATTTAATTCTCCATATTATGGAATGGGCATCCTTGCCCGTTCTTAAGATGATGGAGATATTTATAATGTTATAAATTATGGGTTCATATTGACATGCCAAAAATAGTCATATTTAATACCGCTAATTATTTCACTTAAAGGGGGTGTGCTATGAGCAATTTGTGCGAGGATATAACACAAATATTGCAACAACTTCACAGTAATGCATTTGATGGATTAACAACTAGTGAAGCAAACTTGCGGCTCAAAAAATATGGAAACAATGAACAAGTTGAACAACTGCGTTCAATAAAGCAAATTCTTTGGGAGCAGATTAGCGCAACGTTAGTAATTGTACTTATTTTATCTGCTGTAATTACCTCGATTTTTGGAGATTATAAAGAAGCGGTAGGAATCATCGCGATGATTGTGCTGATTTGTTGCTTGGGATTTACTCAAGAGTACCGCGCACAAAAAGCAATTATGACTCTTAAAAAACTATCAGTACCCGATGTTAAGGTACTTCGCGATGGTTATATTCAGAAAATCTCTGCCTTGCACTTAGTACCAGGAGATATTATTTATCTTGAAACTGAGGATATTGTACCCGCTGATTGTCAAGTATTAGAAAGCCAAAATTTCAGAGTCGAAGAAAGTGCAGATGTTATCTCTACAAGCTCGATTTATAAAAGTTCAGTAGTTATATCTGGACAAGCTAAAGCTATTGTCACCGAAACTGGAGTACACACAAAATTTGGGTGTATTACTAATCATACTACTGCAACCAGCCCTACTTTGCTTCAACTTCGTTTAGAAAAACTGGGACGAGTATTAACTATAGTTGTTTTTTCGGTTGTGGGAATTATTCTCGCTTTCGGCTTGCTGCGAGGTGAAGACCCAAAATTAATGTTTTTGACTGCAATTACTTTAGTTGTTGCTGCTTTACCTGAAGGTTTACCTGCTGTCGTTGCAATTGCTCTTGCTCTCGGCGCCCGTTCTCTGCTCAAAAGACGTATCCTAGTTCGTAACCTCTCTTGTGTTGAAAAACTTGGTTTTGTGACAGTAATTGGTTCTGGTAAAACAGGAATGAACAACTCCGCACGTCCACAAGTTAGGAGTGCTGTTGTCAATTGCAAGCGTGCGGGTATTCGTCCGATTATGATTACACCCGAACATCCCCTCAGAGCTATTCATATTGCGAAAGAAGTAAATATTAATACAAAAGCGCGCGTTGTTACTGGTAGCCAATTCAATGATTTATTAAAAAATAAATCAACGTATAGACTAAAAAAGGTATCAGTTTATGCAAGTGTATCACCTACAGAAAAGCTAGCAATTGTTGAATCTTTAAAGCGGCGCCGACATGTTGTTGCCATAACAGGTAATGGAATTGATGATGTTCCGACATTCCATACAGCAGATATTGGGATAGCGATGGGATTACGCGGTACTGATGTTGCTAAAGAAGCTGCCGATATTGTGTTACTAGATGATAATTTCGCCAGTATTGTAGCAGCAGTGAAGCAAGGACGAGTAATATACGATAATATTCGTAAGTTTATCAAGTACCTGTTAAGTAGCAATATTGGTGAACTTTTGGTGATGTTGATTGCTCCCTTTTTGGGAATGCCATTACCTTTACTACCAATGCAAATACTTTGGATTAACCTTGCTACCGATGGATTACCTGCCTTAGCTTTGAGTCTAGAACCACCCGAACGTAATATAATGAATCGTTCCCCATACCCACATGATGAAAATATTTTTAGTCGAGGTATGGGCAAAGATATTCTTTGGATAGGATTATTGTTGGGAACTGTATCTTTAGCCACTGGTTATATTTACTTTAAAAGTGGCGCCGCAAACTGGCAGACTATGTTGCTTACAGTTCTCACTCTGTCTCAAATGGGGAATGCTTTAGCAACTCGTGCCGAACGTGAATCGCTGTTCAAAATTGGATTATTTTCAAACAAACCCCTATTAGTGGCAGTTGCACTCACGCTGTTTATGCAGCTAGTAATAATTTACGTTCCCGAATTCGCGCGAATCTTCTCAACTACACCACTCTCGGCTACCGATTTAATCGTCTGCTTAGGCTTGAGCAGTATTGTTTTCTGGTCTACAGAACTTAAAAAATCCTTTTGATACACGTAAATAAAATTGCAGAAAGGCGTGCAAGGAGGATAAATCGCTCTCCGCTGCTTTTCTGCATTTGTGCGTAAGTAAATAAACCCATGAGTCTCATCATTATGGCACTATGTACAAGTGTTTTTATTTCGTTTCAAGCCAATTGTGCTGTTCACTTGCAATTTACGCATAAAAATAATGCAATAATCGCAATTGGATAAATATACTACCGTAGCAAAATCTAAATATTCTCAACGGTTAGTTGTTAATTGTTTCTCGTTAATGGTTAATTGTTATTTATCTGGCTGTTTATACTATTAGTTTGTCACCGATGAAAATTTCGACCGATAACCGAGTTCCCTTTCCACGCCAAATTGTATATACTACCTACCGGGATAAAATAACCGAATTAGTTCGTTATGTGCCAGATATTCGCACTATTAACGTCAAGTCCCGACGTGAAGCAGATAACATTATATATATAGTCAACGAGTGGCATGGTGGTGGCGAAATTCCATTGGCAGCAAGAGCGTTACTAAGTGAGGATATGCTGTCTTGGCTTGAACACGATGTCTGGGATGAATCTAAATTTACACTAGATTGGCGCCTAGAAACGCGCGCTTTTACTGAAGCCGTCTCCTGTATAGGCAAAAATACTTTTATTGAAGATGGTGATGCAACTATTATTCAAAGTCGAGGCGAACTGAAGATAGACCCGAATCAAATACATGGGGCGCCTGCATTTCTTACAGGTCAAATAGCCCGTGTCGTCGAAGATTTTTTAGCTGCCAAAATAAAACCAAGTTTAGTCCAAATGAGCGACGGTGTGCGTAAGTACTTGGAAAGAGCAGGTAATTAAACAGCTAGTTGTAACAAAATCTGTAACGGATAAGTAATTTTGAATGCAAGCCATGTAGATTAAAACAACTACATGGCTTGTATATTGTGAAGTGGCTAGCAATTTACTTTAAAGACCCTCGTGATTATCAAATTTTATTCCTGTGTTCATTTCTGATACTGGGAATAGGTGCCAGAGATTGGACATTAAAACCTAAAGTTATTTGTGTAGCTATTGGCACGTGCTTAGTTACGCAATTATTAATGTCTTTTTTTCTCAGTAACGATTCACCCGTAGGAAAATCGCTAAAAAGTGCATTAATTACTTCTTTAGGACTTAGTTTGCTGCTGCGTGTAGACCATTGGACAACGATGGCACTTGCAGCAACTTGTGCTATTGCAAGTAAATTTGTATTTAAAGTCGGTGATAAACACTTTTTCAACCCGGCAAACTTTGGCATTATTACAGCTTTAGTATTTACGAATGATGCTTGGGTATCACCTGGACAGTGGGGTGAAGATTGGTGGTATGCAATAATTTTTGCTGGATGTGGAGGTATGGTTCTCAAGCGTGTTGGTCGTTGGGATACTACTGCTGCATTTTTAGGTGCCTATAGTTTACTTGAAGCTGTTCGCAATTTTTGGCTTGAGTGGACTTGGGATGTATTCGGGCATCGTTTAATGAGTGGGTCTTTATTATTGTTTGCTTTATTTATGGTGACAGACCCTCGCTCAATACCCAATACCCCCATTGGCAGAGTTACTTGGGCATTATGTATTGCCGCACTCACTTTTATTTTACGCAACTACTTTTATTTATCTACCGCTGTTTTTTGGGCGTTATTTGCTCTCTCTCCTACCACAGTATGGTTTGATACTTTGTTTCAAGGACATTGTTTTAAGTGGAAAGTGAGTTGTGCTGAGTAAAAAGTTAGGAGTAAAAAGTTAGGAGTTAGGAGTTATGAAATTAAAATTTTTGATGACGCTATTTGTTTTGTGTATTGCACTATTATGCTTTACACCTGCTGCTTGGGCTTTTTGCGGTTTTTACGTAGCTAAAGCTGATACCAAACTATATAACAAAGCATCACAGGTAGTCATTGCGAGAGACGATAAAAAAACTGTGTTAACAATGGCAAATGACTTTCAAGGTGAAGTCAAAGATTTTGCGATTGTTGTTCCTGTACCAACCGTGTTGCAAAAAGAACAAGTAATTGTTGGTAAGCCAAAAATTATCGAACGTTTGGATGCTTTTAGCGCTCCCCGTTTAGTTGAATATTTTGACCCTGACCCATGTGAGCCAAGTTATGCTAGAGAAAGCGATGTACTAAGACCCTTACCAATGCCTTTACCACCATCTGCTCGTAGCACGCGCGGTGGAGATTTGGGTGTGACGGTGGAAGCACGGTACAGTGTCGGGGAGTATGATATTTTAATTCTTGGCGCCAAAGAATCAGGAGGTTTACAAACTTGGCTCAACCGTAACGGTTATAAAATTCCACGAGAAGCTTCTTCATTACTCAAACCTTACATTCGCCAAAAAATGAAGTTCTTTGTCGCGAAGGTAAATATCGATAAGTTTGAAGAAAGTGGTTATCAATATTTACGTCCGTTACAAATATCTTACACTTCTCCCAAATTCATGTTGCCAATTCGTTTGGGGATGATGAACGCTTTGAGTGAACAAGATTTGATAGTGTATGTACTTTCTCCACAAGGACAAGCTGAAATTACTAACTATCGAACGGTCAAGGTTCCGAGTGATATCAACATTCCAGTATTTGTGAAAGAAGAATTTGCAGATTTTTACAAGTCGATGTTTCAAACCTCTTACACCAAAGAAGACCGTAAAGTCGCATTTCTTGAATATGCTTGGGACATGGCAAGCTGTGATCCCTGTTCTGCTGAACCTTTGAGTAATTCTGAACTAAAAGACGCTGGTGTATTTTGGGGTGATAAAAGTAATAACGTTTTTATTACCCGGTTACATGTTCGCTACACACGCGATAAGTTTCCTGAAGACTTGATATTCCAAGAAACTTCAAATAAAGAAAACTTTCAAGGACGTTACATCCTTCAGCATCCCTTTACGGGTGAAGCGAAATGCGCTACGGGTCGAGAATATAAGCGTCGTTTAAACAAACGTTTTGAACAAGAAGCACAAACTCTAGCGAAACTTACTAATTGGAATATTCGGGATATTCGTCAAAAAATCAAGCAAAAAAACCAATCTTAAGAACTAAAGCCTTCCCCTTTTCTCATCAAACAGGTAATATCACCATCAAGGGTAATATTACTTATGCAGACCATAAGCAATACTCAGATAGCATCGTTTGGCTTGAATTATTGCATGAGTGGATTGGAGGAACAATTACGTCGATTAGTTGAAGAAGCTTGTGGACATCCACCCGGAAGTCCACAAAGAGCTAGAGTTTTGACGCAAATTATTCGTTTAGTTACCGTCAGACTGTGGAGAGAAAATACTTCTTATTATCAAGACGCTTTACAGCAAACTTGGTTATATTTCTGCCGAAATATTTGCGAGGGTTATGACCCTGACCGGGGAACGGTTGTAACGTGGCTGAATGCGTACTTAAAGCATAGGTTACAAGATTTGTACCTAAAAACACAAGAAGACAATATCAGAAAAGCATCTTTGGGCATACAGCAGTTAGCTTCGGGTGATAAGAGTGATATATATGACCCTGTTGACAATATTGCTGCACCTCCTGACGCTCCCCCTATTTTAGAAAATGTTCAGTTGTGGGCAGAAGCTGATATATTAGGTGACTTGCGTCAAACTCATATTCAAGGACGACCCGATGTAAATTGTCAGGTGTTAATCTTGAAACGTTTACCACCAGAAGTTAGTTGGAAGGAATTAGGGAACGAATACGGATTAACAGTTTCGACGTTAAGCAGTTTTTACCAGCGTCAGTGTATACCTAGGTTACGTCAATTTGCAGAAAGCGAAGGTTATCTATGAGTTGGTGTTCATTATAGTGTTTATTCTGCCGCTACCTCTATCATCACTTGAAAACATTACTGCATCAACTCTACCGCTACCTCTTTCGCAGTCAAAAAATATCATCATTTTTCTTTCCTCGATTTTAATTAATAGTTTTACGTTGCAAATATTTATTTCCCAGAGTCAAATAGATACAGGCATTAAGAGAGTATGTAAACTGAATTCAGTTTCGAGTTTAAATACATCAAGTCCAATTACACCCTGGCTCTTGTGCAATCAGGATTTTTTTTTGACTGTTTTTAAAGAATTCTCCGAACTGGTAGAATGTAGTCCAGATGCCCGTCAATATCAAAGGCGCCCAATTCAGCCAATATATATATTCATATTTCAAATAATCAAGTATCCA
Organism: Calothrix sp. PCC 7103; assembly: GCF_000331305.1. GTDB lineage: Bacteria > Cyanobacteriota > Cyanobacteriia > Cyanobacteriales > Nostocaceae > Dulcicalothrix. The sequence goes on from NZ_KB217478.1 coordinate 7,860,418, forward strand.
TTTGACATTAAATATCTCTTTTATCCAAAAAAATTGATAATTTAAAGATTGTTTGGAACTATTTATTATCATTGACCCTGATTAATGTTTAATAATGTTTGAACTTTTTCTCAGCTTTACATAGAGAATTTCCTTTCACCTGAGTATTTCTCCGTAAAGTAGCAAAAAATAATTACTTAAATTTATTCTCTTAAGTATCTATTTAGTGCTAATTATTATTCTTAATAAAAACTTTTTTTCTAAGTATTTCTTACTTAGATAAGTAGAATTATCAGTCAGTAAAAACCACAAACAGCACAGGACTATATATTGACAATATTAAGAAAATATTAAGCAGATATAAAGAAACTCGCTTTATCTGCGAGTATTTCACTAAATTATAAATTGATAATTATTATAAATTAAGAGAATTTACGCATAGTTTGGCACTTACGTAAAAAAAAACCGGGTTTCTTCAAGAAACCCGGTTTCTAGTTAACCAAACTCCAAAGCCTGACCACGCACGTAGGTACAGAGTTTACCTTGGTGATAAACGATTTGACCACCAACAATTGTCGTTTGTACCCATCCCGTCAAGTTCCAACCTTCAAAAGGACTCCATCCGCACTTCGTAAATAGTTCTTCGCGCAGTACAGGACGATATGTTTTCAAGTCAACAAGTATTAAGTCAGCATCATAGCCTACAGCAATTGCCCCTTTGTTTGGTATTTTATAAGCTTTGGCAACAGCAGTAGACATCCAGTTAACGACTTGATGAACGCTACATTTACCCTGCATTGCTGCGGTTAGCATTAGCAAGAGTGAAGTCTCAACTCCAGGCATTCCAGAAGGACTATTAGGATACTGTTGAGCTTTTTCCTCCAAAGTATGAGGTGCGTGGTCAGTCGCAATAAAATCAATAACACCATCGTGCAGCGCTTGCCATAGTACTTCACAGTCGTGAGATGTACGTAGGGGAGGATTCATTTGCGCTAAGGTTCCAATTTTTGCATAAGCGCTTGTATCTAAGAGCAAATGCTGTGGTGTCACTTCTGCCGTAACCCAACTTGGTTTGTCCTCACGTAACAACTCTGCTTCATCTGCCGTAGACATATGCAGAATATGTAACCGTCGCTGATATTTTTTAGATAATTTTAATGCTAGTTTGGTTGCTAGAAGTGCAGCTTGGTTATCTTGAATTTGAGAATGAACTGCTGGGTCAGTAATACCAGCAAATTCTTGGCGCCGTTGGTTAATACGTGCTTGGTCTTCGGCATGAACCGCAATCAAGCGCGAACCCGAAGCAAATATTCTATCGAGTAAAGTGTCGTCCGAAACCAAAAGCTGACCGTGCATTGACCCCATAAAAATCTTGATTCCGCATGTGGGGTTACATGAAAGCAAATCAGGTAAATTTTCGGACGTTGCTCCAATAAAAAAGCCATAATTAACTAGGCACTTTTGTGACGCACGCTGTAACTTGTCGTCCAGGGTTTGCTGAGTAGTAGTTAGAGGTCGCGTATTCGGCATCTCTAAAAACGAAGTGACTCCGCCTTTGGCACAAGCACAACTTGCAGTAAACAGGTTCTCCTTATGTTCAAGTCCCGGTTCGCGAAAGTGTACCTGGGGATCAATAACTCCGGGCAACAAAGTTAATCCATCTGCGTCAATTTGCGTAGTCGCTGAATTAGCTTCAATGTTTTTAGCAACTTCGGCGATCATTCCGCCGCGCGTTAGTACATCCCCAACCATGTACGTACCATCAGGTAAAATGATGCTTGCACGGCGAATTAGTAAACTAATTGGAGATGACATAGAGGTAAATGAACTCACACAAAAGTTCCCTTGGAAATAATGATTATATTTTTAAGGTTAAACTTGCTTGTCTCAATCGCAATCACTTTTTGACTATCTGACAAAAAAGTTCATTTTTTCTTTACCCTATAAGAGTAGGTCAAAATGATAACATCACTTGCATGTCCATCATCTATGGTTAAGATTAAAAATATCGCCTTATTTGTTTTACAGATATGCCACCTGTGTATCAATCTATTATTTAAGTAACTACATGCAGAATCAAGTGTCTGAAAATAACTCTAACAAACAACCTGACCATTCCTGGATTGGCGAACTAGGTAGAACTGTAATACTAAGCGTCGTTCTTGCCCTAGGAATTCGGACTTTCGTCGCCGAAGCGCGCTGGATTCCTTCTGGTTCAATGGAACCTACTCTTCACGGTACCCCCAACCAATGGGAAGCTGACAAAATTATAGTTGATAAATTAAAGTATAGATTTTCTGACCCACAGCGAGGCGATATTGTAGTATTTTCACCTACAGATGAGCTACAAAGAGAAAAATATCAAGATGCATTTATTAAGCGTGTAATTGGTTTACCTGGAGAAAAAATAGAACTTAAAGACGGTAAAGTCTTGATTAATGGCAAACCACTTGCAGAAAATTATCTTGGCACCAACCAACAAACTTCAATTGATGTTTGTGTCTCTAGCCCAAATCCGCCATTTTTACAAAAACCCACTACAATACCCCAAGGCGAATATCTTGTACTTGGTGACAACCGCGCTCAAAGTTATGATGGACGCTGCTGGGGCTTAGTACCTCGCGGAAACATCATTGGTCGTGCAGTAGTCCGCTTTTGGCCTCTCAACAAGGTCGGTGGTATTGATAAAGCCCCTGCGTATCCATAAAATTTGTTCTAAAGCAGAAAAAAGGAAGAAGTCTTAGATTTCTTCTTTTTTTACATTTAGTTGCAGGCACCTCCAGAACGCTTACTTTGAACTTGGCTTCTTCGTACATTTGTGAGTTCGCCACGTACACACATCAGAATTTTACCAAGATGGTTCTGACCACTTTTATCGGCGCCACATCCCCAAAAATAATCACAGGGTGAATCTTCTACAAGTAATTGTGTACCTGTACTCAAAAGAACTTCACGAATATCAATGTGGTCCAAAAATTTTTTGTGGACAGCTTTGTGCATTACTTGAGTTTTAACGATATCCCAATCTGAACGAACACACTTAGTATCGCAGCGTCCTAATGCTGCTGCTTTCTCAGGTGTTTGTGCTATGTAAATCTCTGAAATAATCGCCGCATCTGGACTACCAACAAACTTTTGCGCTTGGTAGTAATGCTCTACTGTTGCCCAAACTGTCCCCTCAATTTCGATAGGGTGAGGAGAAAAATTAGAAAAACAACCGTAAGGGTCACAAACCTTGTAGAAATATATCGTCATTTTTATAAAAAGCTTTATATAAACTTTTTAACAGATTTTTATTTAAAATTTAAGAAATATTTAAGAAAATATCCCATATACCGATAATAATCACCACCTGTACGCAATTACATAGATATTTACCTTCGGACAGAAGATTATCTATATAAATAAGACTTATCGTTGGAACAACGAATCATATGGGACGAGGGATATATGGAGGCACAAGTCAGTAAGAGTTCCAAACCTCTAATTGCACCCGGAATTTTTCTAGGTGTGGGTTTTAGCGGTTTTTTTGATGGCATTGTACTCCATCAGATTTTGCAGTGGCATCATATGTTAAGCAATGTTAAACCATTGTTTACAGTCGCCAATATTGATTTAAACACGGTTTGGGACGGTTTATTTCATGCTTTTGATTTTGTCATGACTTTTACTGGGGTAATTTTACTGTGGCGTACAGGCAAACGAGATGATGTAATTTGGGCGCCGAATACGTTTTTTGGTTCAATGTTGATAGGTGCTGGTATGTTCGATGTTATTGAAGGAATCATCGACCACCAAATTCTCGGTATCCACCACGTTAAAGCGGGACCTAACCAGGTCGCGTGGGATTTAGGATTTTTAGCTTTTGGCGCCACTTTAATTGTCATTGGCAGAATGATACAGACAAGAGAAAATAAATCGTAAGTTGGGCAGATTTAATTTTCATGCAATAAAACTTAAAATATGAGGAGGCAGTTTAGAAAAATTAATAGTAACAGTGATTACGCAACAGCAAACAGTAACAACCTCATTTGAGAAACATTTTTGGACTTGGCGTTCGTTTAAAATTCAATACACAGTTATGGGTACGGGTAAACCCTTAGTACTCATTCATGGGTTCGGCGCCTCTATCGGTCACTGGCGAAAAAACATACCTGTTCTTGCAGAAGCTGGATATAGTGTGTTTGCTGTTGATTTATTAGGATTTGGTGGTTCAGATAAACCACCACTCCAATACAACATAGAACTTTGGGTAGATTTACTTAAAGATTTTTGGGCTGCTCATATTCAGCAACCAGCAGTATTTATTGGTAATTCCATTGGCGCCCTTATTGGTTTGACTGTACTGGCTGAACATTCAGAAATTGCCGCAGGTGGTGTATTAATAAACAGCGCAGGTGGGTTAAGTCACCGTCCACACGAGTTAAACCCACCGTTACGCGTCGTCATGTCAACTTTTAATCGGTTAGTCAATCATCCAATTACAGGTTCATTTGTATTTAACCGTGTTCGTCAAAAGCCTCAAATTCGCCGCACATTGTACCAAGTGTACCGTGACCGTAATGCTGTAACCGATGAATTAGTAGATTTATTGTACGAACCATCGTGTGACCCAGGCGCCCAAAAAGTCTTCGCGTCAATTATAACGGCGCCTCCTGGTGCAAGCCCAAATGAACTATTACCAAAGGTAAATGTACCATTGTTGGTACTTTGGGGTGCAGATGATCCTTGGACACCAATAACTGGGTCAAAAATTTACGAAAAAGCGCGTGCGGATGGAAAGCAAGTGAAAATAGTTGCCATTCCAGGTGCTGGTCATTGTCCCCACGATGAAGTCCCAGACAAAGTTAACCCAGAAATAATTAATTGGCTTATAGAAAAACTGGCATAAAAATAGATTTTATGGCTGAGGCACAGGCAGGGATGCCTGTGCCACAACTAGAATGTTATGAAATCATGATAATCAAAATGTGAACCACGGTTCACAAAACTCCTTTTGAACTGGGGATAATGCCAGCACGACGTGGGTCTATTTCAGCAGCCATTCGGGTAGCACGCGCAAAAGCTTTAAATGTAGCTTCGATGATATGGTGAGAATTAATACCATCTAATTGACGAATGTGTAATGTTGTAGAGCTATGGTTGACTAAAGCAACAAAGAATTCACGTACTAACTGAGTGTCGTATGTACCTACTCGTTGGGTAGGAATTTGTAACCCGTAGCTGAGGTGAGGGCGGCCAGAAAAGTCGAGAGCAACTTGAACCAAAGCTTCATCAAGGGGTGCAAGAAAATTACCAAAGCGCACAATTCCCTTTCTATCGCCCAAAGCTTTATTTAATGCTTGTCCAAGGGTAATACCAACATCTTCGTTAGTATGGTGGTCATCAATATGTAAATCACCCGTCGCGCGCACGTCTAAGTCAATAAGTCCGTGCGAAGCAATTTGGTGCAGCATATGGTCAAGAAACGGGATACCAGTGGCAGCGCGACAAACACCTGTGCCATCAAGGTTTATAGAAACTTCTACATCTGTTTCGCCAGTAGTGCGACAAACAGTAGCTACACGTTGGTTTAAGTTTGTGAGGGTTTGCATTATTTTAGTTATGAGTGCGCTCGTGCTGAGTGCTGAGTAGAGGCACAATTAATCCTGTCTTTACGAGTTCGGAGTTAAGAATGAGAAGTTAGGAGCTACTAATTGGTAACTCATAACTTTTTACTTACAACTCATAACTCATAACTCATAACTCATAACTCAGCACTCAGCACTTTCAACTTAAATATTATTACATTCCCATAATTTCATAACCTGCATCGACATACAGGACTTGTCCGGTAATACCGCTTGATAAGTCGCTGCATAAAAAAGCGGCAGTGTTACCTACTTCTGTTTGTGTGACTGTCCGACGTAACGGCGCCACTTGCTCGACGTGGTGAATCATGTCTAAAATGCCACCAACAGCGCTCGATGCGAGGGTGCGAATGGGTCCTGCGGAAATAGCGTTGACACGAATGTTTTGCTGTCCTAGTTCGCTGGCAAGGTAGCGAACACTTGCTTCTAAACCTGCTTTGGCGATACCCATGACATTATAATTGGGAATGGCGCGTACACCTCCTAGATAAGTTAGGGTGACAATGCTCCCACCTTCTGTCATGAGGGGTTTTGCGGCACCTGCTAACTGAATAAGCGAGTAAGTGCTAATTTCTAAGGCAGTATTGAAACCGGAACGCGAAGTTTGACTGAAGTCACCGCTTAAATCATCTTTGTTAGCAAAAGCAAGACAGTGGATGAGTATATCCAGCTTGTTCCATTTTGAGCTAATCTCAGCAAAAGTCGATTGAATCTCAGTTTCATTTTGGACGTTACAAGGCAGGAATAAGCTTGGATTGAGCGGTTCAACGAGTTCTTTAACCTTTTTCTCCATTTTGCCTTTGTCGTCGCTAAGGTACGTAATACCTAGATTGGCGCCAGCTTTGTGTAATTGCTGGGCTATACCCCAAGCGATGGAACGGTTATTGGCAATACCTGTAACAAGGGCATTTTTTCCGGTTAAATCGAGCATATATATATTTCAAGACAGACGCATAACTAGGAGCATACTAGAATCTGATGTCTTTTGTACGAGCATGTTCAAACGTAACAAGACTGAACTTCTCATCAAAAGTTTTTGTATAAAGTGAGAGTGTTATTACCAAGGAATAATGTTATTTGTAAGCGTGTTATTACGAATGCCCTAGTTCTTTCTTAAGATTTTATGAATTTTATGTGGGTAAGAAAGCTCTTAAATTTCATATGGGAGTGTTTTTGTAAATAGTTATCAAAAAGTAGTAGCCGAAGTCATCAAAAATTATGTATCATACAGGACAAATAACTATGATAAACGTTGATAAAGCGAGGTTGGGTATAGGAAAGTACAAAAAGGTTGACAATGTATTCTTGAATTTTCGAGTGTATTCTTAGGTAATCTGTTTTTATTTTCTGGCATTGGGTAGGGGAAGGGAGATGATCGTGACACAAGATAAAGCCCTAGCAAATGTTTTTCGTCAGATGGCAACCGGAGCGTTCCCACCTGTTGTGGAAACGTTTGAACGTAATAAAACCATATTTTTTCCCGGTGACCCTGCTGAACGAGTTTATTTTCTTCTTAAAGGTGCTGTGAAGCTCTCCAGGGTGTACGAAGCAGGAGAAGAAATAACAGTTGCGCTGCTGAGGGAAAATAGCGTTTTTGGCGTTTTGTCCTTACTGACCGGAAACAAGTCGGACAGATTTTACCATGCGGTTGCGTTTACCCCTGTGGAATTGCTATCGGCGCCAATCGAGCAAGTCGAACAAGCGTTAAAGGAAAATCCCGAATTGTCGATGTTAATGCTGCGCGGACTCTCCTCGCGGATATTGCAAACGGAGATGATGATTGAAACGCTCGCGCACCGTGACATGGGTTCGAGGTTAGTGAGCTTTCTACTAATTCTTTGTCGAGATTTTGGAGTTCCTTGTGCAGATGGCATCACAATTGATTTGAAGTTATCGCATCAAGCTATCGCTGAAGCTATTGGTTCGACTCGTGTAACCGTTACTAGGTTATTGGGCGATCTACGCGAGAAAAAGATGATTTCAATCCACAAGAAAAAAATCACTGTCCATAAACCTGTAACTTTGAGTCGTCAGTTCACTTAAAACTTAGTGGAGGAATATTTCGGTGGCATAGAATTTATGTAGTCTATTGCTTTACACGTGTAATTAGTACTACTGCTATACCAATAGCTCCAAGTGCGGAACGCCGTACTCTATTATTGCTCGCGCCTCCACTCACCAAGCGGATTCTGACTAAAATAATAATGGCAGGACTCGCGCGACCAATATTTTTAGAGGGACGGCGTAAGCCGCTTTTAACGTGAAGTTGAAATTTACTAAAATTAAATCAGCTTGCAAATTACAAATCGCACGTGCAATTTGGTGAGCTGATAATTGCCACACATTATATTTGGATACAAGTATCTTGAATTTTATAGTTAACGAGGCTGTTCGTGGTATTCCCTATCACCAAGAGGTTACAGTAGCCATTATATGACCACCGCGTTCATCCTAATTACAGCTATTTTAATTTTGGGAGGCGTTATTGCTACCGTTGGTGACCGAATTGGTACACGAGTTGGTAAAAAACGACTCTCGCTATTTAACCTACGTCCAAAAAATACAGCGGTAGTAGTAACAATACTAACGGGAATTGGTATTTCTGGTTCAACGTTAGGGATATTATTTCTCGCCGATGATGGGTTGCGAAAAGGAGTATTTGAGTTAGAGAATATTCAGAAGGATTTACGACGTAAACGTGAACAGCTAAAAGGCGCCGAAACTCAAATTAGTCAAGTCACAAACGAACTGAGTCAAGCAAAACAGCAGCAAGCAGAAGCACAACAGCGTTTAGAAGCGACGAATCAGAACCTGCAACAGGCAAACAAAAAACAAAGAGAAACACAAACCCAACTCAACAAAACCCTGACAGTCCAAGCACAAACTCAAAATCAACTTCAAGAAACACAAACCCGTCTGACTAAGGTAGTTGCGCAGTACCGACAAGCGATATCACAATTACAAAGTGTCTACGACGAACGTAAAAAGCTTCAGCAAGAAATTAGCTTACAAAAGGCAGAAAGCCAAAGACTATTTAACGATGCCAAAGCAGCAATCGACGAAGCCAAAAATGCCATTAGTAGACGTGACCGTGAACTTGCCAAGCGTAAAGATGCCATTGAGTCACGTGACCGCAAAATCAATAACCTCGATACCGTAATCCAAAAGCGCAACATCGAAATTACCGCACGTGAGCAAATTATTGCCCAACGCGAATCACGTCTTAAAGAACTTGAATCACAGCAAAGTGATTTAGAGCAAGAAGTAGCAAGACTAGAAAAGTACTATCAATCATTCCGCGACTTGCGTTTGGGTAAATTAGCTTTGGTTCGCGGTCAAGTTATCGCATCAGCAGTAGTTAGCGTGCAACAACCAAGTGCAGCCAAGCAAGCAGTAAGACAACTTTTAGAAGAAGCTAATCGTAACGCTGTTTCAGAACTGACCGAACCTGGTACCAATCCACCTGCAGACGGTATTTTGCAAATCTCAAAAGAACAAGTACAGCAATTGAGCAAGCAAATTGAAAATGGACGTGAATATGTAGTACGTGTATTTTCAGCTGGTAATTATGTACGAGGAGAAAGACGAATTGAATTTTTCACTGATGCCACTTTAAATCAAATCGTATTTCGAGGGGGAGAGCTTTTGGCAACGACAACTGCTGACCCCAATACAATGACATCTTATCAAATGCGCCAAAGACTCGATTTGTTAATTTCCGCTTCGCAATTCCGGGCACGGAATGCTGGAATATTAAACGATATTCAAATTGATAGTACATTTTTACGCTTCTTAGCACAGCTACGACAGTACCAGCAACCTGTTGAAATTCGAGCGATTGCATCTGAAGATACTTATACGGCAGGACCTTTAAGGGTTAAGCTAATCGCAATCCAAAACGGGCAAGTTATTTTTAGTACTTAATCAGGAGGCGCGGAGGTAGGGGTCAGGAGACGCTAACTTAAAATTCTAAATTCTCTATTCTAAATTTTGTATTCTGAATTCTATATTCTGAAGTTATGACACAACCAATGATTCTAGGTTTTGACCCTGGAAAAGATAAATGTGGTGTAGCGGTAATGGGACTAGACCGCCAGTTATACTACCATGAAGTTGTTCCGGCGCCTTCGGCGATTGTAGAAATCATCCAACTGCGGCAAAAATACCCCATAACATTATTAGTAATGGGCGACCAAACCACCGCAAAACAATGGAAAAAAAGGTTAAACGACGAATTGACGGAAACAATAAATATTATTTTGGTGGATGAACGTTATACAACTCTAGAAGCGCGTGACCGCTACTGGCAAATGTATCCACCCCAAGGATTAAATAAACTTTTACCCCAAGGAATGCGTCAACCTCCACGACCAATCGACGATATCGTAGCAATTTTGCTCATCGAACGATATTTAAGCCGACTAACTAATAAATAGTGCTGAGTGGAAAGTGCGCTCGTGCTGAGTATTTTTTGTAACTTTCCTACTCAGCACGAGCGCACTCATTACTTTTTCATAAATCGGCGCGAATAGTAAACGCATAATCACCTCCTGGTTCAAGTTGATAATCCTTTTGCTCTAAAAAGCGACCAAGCGGTTCCTTAATTAATGCTCGACCTTGAGAAGGTTTAACAGTCAGTTCCCCTTGGCGGAAATGCCATTGGAACTGCCACTCAAATTCGCCCGCGCGCACTTCGCCTTCTAGTAAGCCTTGCTGCCAAGACTGGCGTATAACCCTAACATGGGCAGTAGTTTCAGGTAGACGTTTGGCACTCACAGCACTAATTAATTAGATTCTTTTACTTGGTTACGTAATTATGACCGTACATTGCTGTACATTTAACTAACTTACATCAAATATTTTGATTTGACTTGTATAGTACCTAAGTCGTTTGTCATAAATTTATAAAATAAATATAAATGAAACTAGTATTTAGAGCTAATACTCATGATTCAGATCAAGCAAAAATGCCTTTAAGTAGTTGCGTATTTTTGCGGTTGTAGAAAAATACATTGCAAAGCCATTTTGGGAGTATCACGTTGGCTTCTAATCTCCTCAATGTAATATGCTATGACACTGCCCAACATAAACGAACAAGCAAAAAAAGGCGACCCCAAGGCAATAACATCACTGTTGAATCGTTCTTTCCAAGCTCATGGCATTAGTGTGGAAGCGGTTCTTCAAGATAATTGCTTACAAGTTTGGCTGAAATCAAATCAACCACCCGACCAAGCAAGTTCGGTTGGATTTATCCAAAAGGGAATGATGAAATTAGGCGCCAGCGTTATCAAAACAGTCAAAGTTTACGCATGGCAAGGAAGTGAAAATCAACCTTGTTGGAATGCTGAATTTAGTTTAGATAACTTGGATGTGCCTCAACAAGAACAAGAACTTAAACAGCTTGCAAGTTTTGGAAACGTTGAAGCAATAGCAAAAATTTTAAATACTGCTTTTTATAAACAAAATATTAAAATTGCAAAAATTACTATTAAAGATAACTGTTTACAAATATTATTAGAATCATCTCAAACTCCAAATCAATCGCTATCAACAGCTATTCTTCGTAAAGAATTAGTGCGATTAAAAATTCAATCAATTAAAACAATCAAAGTTTACGGTAGAGAACTACAGCAAGAAATGCCTGCTTGGTTTCAAGAGTTTAATGTGGGTGAAAGTAAGCTAACACCGATAATACCAACTTTAACGACACCAGCAAACCCAGAATTTTTAGCAATGCTGCGAACGTTCAAGTTTGACTCGGTAGTACCATTCAAAGATGTTCTTAGCGGTAAGTTATATAGTAGTAATACAGTTAGACTACTTTTATTTTTTGGTTTATTTCCTTTAGGGATAAGTTTAATTGCTAGAACATCCGGTCTTGGCTCAATAGCTTTTATATTAGGTATTTATTATTCATCTATTTGGGGAGTAGTGCTGTATGATTTGCTCAAGCCAGCAGCATTCTCCTGGGGAAATACGCTGAAATGTAGCTTATTCACAGCGTTTATCGGTATTCCAATACTCTTATTTTTCCAAAGAGTACCCCCATTTACATTTCTTTACGGTGCCATCGACCAAGAAGCACTCATACCCCAACTAATTGGTTTTGTTTTGGGAGTCGGTGTATTAGAAGAAGCGTGTAAAGCTTTACCAGTTTACTTATTTTTACTACGTCCGGGTAAATTACAAGACCCGTTTACTTCCGCATTTTACGGGGCAATGTCAGGTTTAGGATTTGCCGTTGCAGAAGGTGTTCAATATTCTTATAAATACGCAATTAGTCTTGCAACTGGGCAAAGCGATTTTGGTTTTTATGTACTAATAAATACGATTAGATTTGTATCTTTACCTTTGTACCACGCTATCTGGGCAGGTATATTTGGATATTTTATTGGTTTAGCAGCAATTAACCCGTCCCGAAAAGGTTCAATATTATTTATCGGTCTAACGATTTCTGCTGTGTTACATGGAAGTTACAATACTTTTTCTAGCGGATTAATTGGTTTTGGTATTCTTGGCTTCTCCATTTTACTATTTGTTACATACTTAAATCGCAGTCAACAAATAGTGTCAGAAATGGAGAAGGCAGAACTCGAAGGATTTTAGCTCACCCTTACTATAGTCCTACTGTAAGGGTGGGTTAACAGATATCTTACAACTACACTACTAGTATAGTAAACCCGCCCTTACATTACTCGCGCCTACTTAGTAGCAGCCTCACGTGCTGCTGCTGCTTGGTCAGGATGAATACCTAAGCGAGTGAGATTGATTCTACCTTTGTTATCAATCTCGCGTACTTTAATAATCACCTCATCACCAACAGCTACCTCATCCTCAACTTTGCCGACGCGATAATCAGCAAGCTGGGAAATGTGAATCATGCCTTCTTTACCAGGCAGAAATTCTACAAACGCACCAATTGGTATAATTCGAGTCACGCGACCTACGTAAACATCACCTTCATTGAGTTTACGTGTCATGCCTTGAACAATATTGCGTGCTTTCTTGGCTTTATTTTCATCGATAGCGGAAATAGTAACGGTACCATCATCTTCGATATCGATTTTGGCGCCAGTTTCTTCGGTAATACCTTTAATCGTTTTACCACCCGGTCCAATCACCAGACCAATCATATCTGGGTCAATCTTAATGGTAAGTAAACGTGGGGCATATGGCGACATTTCCGTGCGTGGCTTATCAATAGCAGCCAGCATTTTACCGAGAATGTGTAAGCGCGCGTCTTTGGCTTGATGGACAGCTTGAGCAATTACTTCCATCGATAACCCAGAAATTTTCATGTCCATTTGCAGGGCAGTAATTCCTGAGTCGGTACCAGCGACTTTAAAGTCCATGTCACCCAAGAAATCTTCTATACCTTGGATATCAGTAAGTACACGCACCTCGTCGCCTTCTTTAATTAACCCCATCGCGGCACCGCTAACAGGTTTAATAATTGGTACACCTGCATCCATTAAGGCTAAGGTAGAACCGCATACTGAACCCATTGAGGTAGAACCGTTAGAAGATAAAACCTCAGAAACTACACGAATAACATAAGGGAATTCGCTTTTAGGTGGTAGTACAGGTAACATAGCTCTTTCTGCTAAAGCACCATGCCCAATTTCCCGCCGACCTGGCGCCCGCATGGGTTTGGTTTCTCCAACAGAGAAAGGAGGGAAATTATAATGATGCATGTAGCGTTTTTCTTGGTCTACCTGCAAATCATCGTTCAAATTTTGAGCATCACCAGGAGTACCAAGAGTACATGCAGACAAAACTTGGGTTAGTCCACGGTTGAATAAACCAGTACCATGAACGCGCTTGGGAATAATGCTAGTTTGACAGGAAACAGGACGTACTTCGTCGAGTTTACGACCATCCACACGAACATTATCTTCAATAATTTGAAGTCGCATAAAATGTTTGGTAATTTCTTTGAAAGTATTACCAAGCGCTTTACCATCTGCTACAGCAGCTAAACGTATCGGGTCTTCTTCCGACATTTCCTCTATAGCATGTTTGATGGCATCCTTGACCTCATCTAAAGCAGCATCGCGTTCAGTTTTAGTAAATTCAAACTGTGCCAAGATTTTTTTGATGTCCGAAGTAGCACGTTCGCGAATAAAGTTCGCTAACGTTTGGTCTACTTCTGGAGGTTCTTCTTGAATTATTTCAATTCCTAGTTCAGCTAATAAATCGCGCTGTGCTTGAATTAAATCTTGCACTGCTTCATAGCCAAATTCGATTGCCTCGATAATATCGCGTTCGGGCAGTTGATTGGCGCCAGCTTCCACCATGATTACACCGTCAGGCGAACCTGCAACAATTAAATCAAGGTCACCAGCCTCAATTTCTGCATAAGTAGGGTTGATGATAAAATCATCACCTACCAAGCCGACGCGCACGGCTGCCATTGGACCATTAAATGGAATTTTTGCTAACAGCGTTGCAATTGAGGCGCCTGTAACTGCTAATACATCAGGTGGTACTAATTCATCCATCGAGAGCGTCAATGCTACCACTTGCAGGTCATCGCGCAACCAAGATGGAAAAAGAGGACGTAGTGGACGGTCAATTAAACGACTTGTCAGAATAGCTCTTTCTGGTGGTCGTCCTTCGCGCCGTAACATCCCTCCAGGAATTCTACCTGCTGCATACAGTCTTTCTTCGTAATCTACGGTCAAAGGTAGAAAATCGATGCCTTCTCTGGCTTGCGAGCGCGTCGCTGTTACTAGAACTGCCGTATCCCCAGATTGTAGCAAAACAGACCCACCAGCCTGGGGAGCAAGCAAGCCAACCTTCAGTCGAATATCCCGTCCATCAAAGGATATTGACTTCTCAAATTCTCCCATTCAGTTTTTTTTCCTTCTACGATCTCTTTTCTCTAGTAAGGCAATCCTAACATTTATGTACTATGGCTGGTAGTTATTATAGTTAAGACTTTTGAGTAAATATCTATAACTTTTTCCGCCGTTTGTTAGTTTTTTCAATGTTCAAGCATATTGTAGCCAATTTTGCTTCTACTTTATATGTAGAATTATTTTGTACCCACAAAGGTTTTGGGTGCCTATGTTTAAGCAGCCCGCCCATTGTACAATCAAAGTAGTAGAACAGATGCGCTTGTACTTAGCTTGTACTTATAAAGTGGCAGCCGAGTCAGAAAATATTGGCTACCAACCCTACAAAGAGCCACGAGATATCGTTTCAACACAAGCTACTTAATTGATGACAAGCTATAATTAAAAATCTACGTCGCGCAGTGAACCCAATATTATTTAGTAATTATTAGTGTCTGGCAGATGGCAATATTACACGGAACTTGGTTATATAAAAGTCAAAATAGTTGTTTATTTATTTGGGGTGAAACTTGGCGAGTCCAAGAATCAATATTTACTCAAGTCGGAGATGATATATTATTAAATCCGCTCTTCATGGCGCCACTCGATTTATTGAAATGGATGCAAACTCTTGGAGTGACGCTGCCAAAATCATTATACCCAGTAAATATTGAGCAAAACAAAACTTCAGGGCGCCTACGGAGTAAAGCAACAGCGACAGTAGAAATAAGCTTACCGAGTAGCAAAGAAATCATTGCTTTACCAACTTACATAACAGAAGGCTCAAACAAACAGACATTTGAAATATCAGTACTACATTCCGGAACAATCGCTGATACCCTTGACACCCAAACAGTACAACTACAACCTTGGCAAATAGAAGGATTTTGTCTAGAACCAGCAGATACTATCAAATTTCTAGCATCCCTACCTTTACATATTGAAACAGGCGCCTCTCTAAAAAGTTACTATTTAGGGGGAGATTTACGCTTTTGGTCGCAAATCGCACGCTGGAGTTTAGATTTAATATCACGGTGTAAATTTTTACCAAGCCTAGAAAAATCTGACGGTTCTTTCGTTTCTAAGTGGCAAACACTTTTAGACAGTGCAATTGATACATCGCGATTAGAGAAATTTTCGCAACAAATGCCCCTCGCATGTCGAACGTATCAAGACGGTAATGGTAGAGACGTGATTAATCACGTCTCTACAATTATTCCTATTGAACCGCAAAAAATATTACTGGACTTTCTAAATACAATTATTGATACTCAAGTCCGAGGGATGGTAAGTCCTTTGGGTGCAGCAGAAGCTCGTTTAATAGCAGGTTTACCTTTGCCAGTAAGACAATGGTTACAAGGATTAACACCTTTTCCCTCATCAAATCAAAATAGCGCAACTGCCTCAGAAATGGAGCGTGTACAAGCTGCACTCAAAGCTTGGAAAATGCCCTTAGAATATCAGTTAGCTGGCAAAACGCTATTTAGGACATGTTTTGAACTGTGTTCTCCTGAACCTGGGGAAACAGAGTGGAGTTTAGCGTATTTTTTGCAAGCAACCGATGATACTGAGTTTTTAATTGACGCAGCAACAATTTGGCAACACCCAGTTGAAAGCTTTACATATCAAAATCGTAATATTGAACATCCGCAAGAAACATTTTTACGCGGTTTAGGATTAGCTTCGCGTTTATATCCACATCTTGCCGAAAATCTTGATAACGAGGCGCCAACATCTTGCCCTATCACCCCGATGCAAGCGTATGAGTTTATTAAAGCTGTAGCTTGGCGTTTTGAAGATAGCGGTTTAGGAGTAATATTACCACCGAGTTTGGCAAACCGCGAAGGCTGGGCAAACCGTTTAGGACTAAAAATAACCGCCCAAACACTTCAACAACCAGGGCGCCTTAACTTAAAATCATTATTAAATTTTGAATGGCAGTTAGCAATTGGAGGTCAGACTATTTCCAAAGCTGAATTCGATAAGCTTGTGGCATTAAATAGTCCATTGGTCGAAATTAATGGCGAATGGGTAGAATTGCGTCCAAATGATATCAAAACAGCGCAAAACTTTTTTGCTTCTCGAAAAGAGCAAATGTCCTTATCACTCGAAGACGCATTGCGTTTAAGTAGTGGTGATACTCAGACGATAGAAAAATTACCAGTAGTTAGCTTTGAAGCTTCAGGCGCCTTACAAGAATTAGTTACAGCCTTAACTAATAATAAAGCTATAGCCCCATTACCTACGCCCAAAGACTTTAAGGGGGAATTACGTCCCTATCAAGAACGTGGTGTTGCTTGGTTAGCTTTTCTCGAACGCTGGGGTTTAGGCGCCTGTCTCGCAGACGATATGGGTCTCGGTAAGTCGGTGCAGTTCATTACATTTTTACTTCATCTCAAAGAACAAAATGTTCTTGAAAAAGCATCTTTACTTGTTTGTCCAACTTCAGTATTAGGAAACTGGGAGCGTGAATTTAAGAAATTTGCCCCAACTTTAAAGGTTTTACAATATCACGGTGATAAGCGTCCAAAAGGGAAACAATTTGAAACCGCAGTTAAAAAACATGATGTGCTAATTACCAGCTACTCATTAGTTCATCGCGATTTAAAATTATTACAAACCGTTGAGTGGCAAACTATAGTATTAGACGAAGCACAAAATATTAAAAATTCCGATGCCAAACAATCACAGGCAGTACGACAACTAGAAACTACTTTCCGTATTGCCTTAACGGGTACACCTGTAGAAAACCGTTTGCAAGAGCTTTGGTCAATTTTAGATTTCCTCAACCCAGGATATTTAGGCAATAAACAATTTTTCCAGCGACGGTTTGCAGCACCCGTGGAAAAATACGGTGATACTTCATCTTTAGGTCAATTGCGCTCTTTAGTACAACCTTTCTTACTGCGGCGCCTGAAAACAGACCGTGAAATCATCCAAGATTTGCCAGAAAAGCAAGAAATGACAGTCTTCTGCGGACTATCTTCTGAACAAGCGAAGTTATATCAACAAGTAGTAGAAGAATCTTTAGCACAAATTGACGAAGCAGAAGGTGTACAGCGACGCGGTATGATTTTGGCACTACTCGTCAAACTCAAACAAGTTTGTAATCACCCTGCTCAATACTTAAAGCAAAACTCAATAAATATTAAAGACTCTGGCAAACTACAGCGATTAGATGAAATGTTAGATGTCGCTTTAGCAGAAGGAGATAGAGCATTAATATTTACGCAATTTGCCGAGTGGGGTAAATTACTTCAACCACACTTAGAAAAAGAGCTAGGACGCGAAATATTCTTTTTGTACGGAAGTACTAGCACAAAACAGCGCGAAGAAATGATAGACCGTTTTCAAAATGATCCCCAAGGACCACCAGTAATGATTTTATCCTTAAAAGCGGGAGGTGTTGGTTTAAACTTAACGCGCGCAAATCATGTATTCCACTTTGATAGATGGTGGAACCCTGCCGTAGAAAACCAAGCAACCGACCGTGTATTTCGGATAGGTCAAACTCGTAACGTCCAAGTCCATAAATTTGTATGTACTGGCACGCTCGAAGAAAAAATCCACGACATGATAGAAAGCAAAAAGCAACTAGCAGAACAAGTAGTAGGCGCCGGCGAACAATGGTTAACCGAACTAGACACCAACCAACTACGCGACTTACTCCTTCTCGATAGAGGCGCCGTAATTGACGACGAATAACTATACGAATTGTAGGTTGGGTGTAAACAGAGTTTTCCCGCAGGGTAGGCTTTGCGTAACCCAACATCAAATATTGTTTTTTTGTAGATATGTTCGGCGCCCACTCTTTTAACTCCTAACTAATAACTTTTTATGTCTGATTATACTTTACAAGCAAGTCGCGAATGGTGGTCACAACGGTGGCTAGAATTACTTGATTCTTATCGTTTTAAGAAGCGTTTAGAACGTGCGAGAAATTACTCACGGCAAGGTAATGTTTTAAGTATCGAATTTAAAGGCGCCAAAGTTCTAGCAAAGGTACAAGGAAGCGAAGTTGAACCTTACAGTGTATCGCTCTCTATTGACCATTTTAGTGATGAAGAATGGGGTTACGTAGTTGAAACTATGTCACAAAAGGCAATTTTTGCCGCAAAATTATTAGCTGGAGAAATGCCTCAAAATATCGAGCAAGTTTTTACAGCGAATGGTTTGTCACTATTTCCATTTACACTGTCAGATGTAAGAAGTAAATGTTCATGTCCTGATAAAGCAAATCCCTGTAAGCACGTTGCTGCTGTTTACTATCAATTAGGTGATAGATTCAGCGAAGACCCATTTGTATTATTCCAGCTACGCGGACGCACGAAAGCAGAAGTTATTAGCAATTTACGCAAGCTGCGCGGTAAAAATATTGGTATAAATACAAATGATGATACGTCGGAAGAAAATAAAAGTGATGATATTAATCCACTAGAAGTAACTAATACTCAAGAATCACTACCTACACAAAAATATCGAGTTAATCTTGATACCTACTGGCAATACAATCAACCCCTAGAATCTTCTCTAGTTGTAATCGCACCATCTACGGGTGAAATGATTTTAGATGTTTTAGGCCCAATTCCTTTAGCCAAAGATGAAGAAAGTTTACCAAACTTTTCAACAGCTGATATTGTAATGAGATATTTAGATAGTCTTTACAAAGACGTTAGTCAAAAAGCTGTTATTGCAGCAATGAACGTTGGGGAAGGAAAAAATTGATATCAGAAACCCGGTTTCTACAGAGAAACCCTGTTTCTTGATGTGATATTAGTTATATTTTTAACATGTGCTTAAATGCTATAAAAGCATAGAAAGTATGTGTAACAAAGATGGAATTTCAAAGCAAAATAATTTCTGTTGAACTGACAGATGGTACAATAGTTCGAGTTGAGGCGACTTCGATAGGCGACCGTAAAATTGGGTTGCAAACTCGACCGTTTAGTGAGGTTACTGGCGCCATCGAATCTTTGGCTAAAGAAATTTCAGAAACAGTGCAAAAAGTTAAGCCCGATAAAGCGAGTGTTAGGTTTGGTGTAGAAATTGGTGTAGACTCAGGCAGACTAACTGCTGTATTAGCCAAAGGTACTAATACAGCAAACCTAGAAATTACCTTAGAATGGGGAAGCTAATCACCTCCCCAAACTCATTACTCAGCACTTATCACTCATCATTTATAAACTTGACATTACTTCTCGTGCAGCAGCAAGAGTCCGTTCAATATCTTCATCAGTGTGCGATATGGAAGTAAACCCAGCTTCAAACTGTGAAGGCGCCAAGTAAATGCCTTGTTCTAACATGCCACGATGGAAACGTCCGAATTTAGCAGTGTCGGACTTTTTCGCATCTTCATAGCTGTGTACAGGCCCAGACGTAAAGAACATACCAAACATACCGCTAATTTGACCGCCACAAGCTTCATGCCCTGTTTCTTTGGCAACTTGTAATAAACCCGAAGCGAGCTTTTTAGTAATTTTATCGAGATATTCGTAAGTACCTGGCTTTTGTAATAACTCAAGTGTTTTAATACCTGCCGTCATCGCCAAAGGATTACCCGATAAAGTTCCTGCTTGATACATTGGCCCTGCTGGCGCCACCATTGACATAATATCCCGGCGCCCACCATAAGCACCTACAGGTAAACCGCCACCAATAACTTTACCCAAGGTAGTTAAGTCAGGTGTAACGCCGAACTTTTCTTGGGCACCACCATAGGCAATGCGGAAACCAGTCATAACTTCATCGAACACAAGTAAGGCACCGTGTTCAGTAGTAAGTTCGCGCAGTCCCTCTAAAAAGCCAGCATCAGGAGTAATAAACCCAGCATTTCCGACAACAGGCTCAAGAATGACACCAGCGATTTCGTCTTTGTTTTGTTCAAATAATGCTTTTACTGCTTCCAAATCATTGTATGGTGCATTGAGAGTGTTAGCAGTAGTTGATTTTGGTACTCCTGGTGAGTCAGGAAGACCAAGTGTCGCCACACCCGAACCTGCTTTAACAAGGAACATGTCAGCGTGACCGTGATAACAACCCTCAAACTTAATGACTTTATCCCGTCCGGTAAAAGCGCGCATCAACCGCAGTACCGCCATACAAGCTTCTGTACCAGAGTTAACGAAGCGCACCATTTCAATACTTGGTACAGCATCGATAACCATTTCAGCGAGGACATTTTCCAACAGACAAGGGGCGCCGAAGCTGGTACCTTTATCCAGAGCGGCATGGAGGGCACCTATAACATCGGGATGTGTATGACCACAAATTGCAGGACCCCATGTGCCTACGTAATCGATGTATTGATTGCCATCTACATCCCAAATGTAGGCACCTTTCACATGGTCGAACACAATAGGCTGTCCACCGACAGACTTAAACGCGCGGACAGGAGAGCTAACTCCACCGGGCATTAGGTTTTGAGCTTTCTCAAAAATTTCTTGTGATTTTGTGGTTTTAATCGTGGTATTTACCAAGGGTTATCTCCTACGATGCTATAAATGAAGCTCTATCCTAGGATAGGCGCAAAAATACCTTGAACTCTATATTGTAAAAGAATAGCTGAACCAAAAAAATAACAATATGTTATACAAATGTAATCAAGACTTACCTGTAGAAATTCGCTCTCTATCACAAGAGTGCCAGGATGTCTATAGAGCAGCCTTTAATTCGGCTGTACACTGGTATGGTGAAGCCTCCAAAGCTCACAAAGTCGCTCGAAGCGCTGTGAGAATGCAATCGGCAGTGCATAGAGGTGTTGGTGTTTAAGTTTTGGTTGAAATCAAATGTGAATAAATCATCCGCGATTTAGGAAAAGTAGAAGGTACAAAAAAATAAAAAGTTGCCAGTTGTTTTCCCAAGAATGGTATGTTGATTGAATGAATCATTCTGACCCTGTGAGCAACTGGTATGTTTTCTGAGTCATATTCATTACGCAACGCTATCCCAACTGATAAGATTCGTTACGACGAAAAGGGTCTTGTACCTGCCATTGTCCAAGATTACTTGGATGGTACAGTGTTAATGATGGCTTGGATGAACAGCGAATCGTTACAAAAAACCTTGGAAACTGGAGAAACTTGGTTTTGGAGTCGTTCGCGTCAAGAGTTTTGGCACAAAGGCGCCACATCCGGTCATACGCAAAAGATAAAAAGTATTCGTTACGATTGCGATAGCGACGCCATTTTAATCAGCGTCGAACAAATTGGTGATATAGCCTGCCACACTGGAGAGCGCAGTTGCTTCCACCAAGTTGATGGTAACATAATTCCCCCACCAGCAGACACTTTATCCCAAGTATTTCAAGTAATTTGTGACCGTCGTGATAACCCCAACGAAACTTCTTACACGTGTAAGTTATTTGCAGGTGGCGACAATAAGATTTTGAAGAAAATTGGTGAAGAAGGCGCCGAAGTTGTGATGGCCTTCAAAGATAATAATACTGATGAGATAGCAGGCGAAGTTGCCGACCTATTCTATCACACAATGGTCGCATTAGCGCATCATAAAGTAGATATTAAAGACGTATACCGGAAACTTCAAGAAAGGCGCCGATAATCTGGCAACGGATGAGAGCGGATGTAACGGATGGCATTGTAAAAATAACCGTAGGTTGGGTGGAGCGACAGCGCAACCCAACATATTACCATTGAAAGCATAACAGGACGGGCAAGGATGCCCATCCCACAAGAATTAGATTAAATTTTAAATAAGTTAAAGTTGTTCTGGATTAATTCCTTTTTCTCGAAGTAAAGCGCGTAAAGCTTCTAACTGTGCTTCCGCTTGTTCGGCGCGTTGGCGTTCTTGTTGTGCTTGTGTTTCGGCTTGTTCGGCGCGCTGACGTTCTTGCTCTCTAAGTTGGTCGAGTTCCAAGAAAGTTAAAAATGGTTGTCCATCAGGACGAAAAATTTGTAGCTCGTTATTTGGTAGTTCAAAACGAATTCTTAAACGTGGACTAACCCAACCTGCCATTTGCTCAATTTCTTGTAATTCATTATTCGAGCGTAACCAACCCGTTAACTCACATGTATTGGGGTCATATAAATAATACTCTTCCACACCAAAGCGTTGATAAAACTTATATTTAGCAATCATCTCTTTATGAGTGTTGCCTGGAGATAGTATTTCAAATACAACTTGTGGAGGAATATTATTTTCTTGTGACTGAACGTAAGAACCTCTATCTCCTTTTGGTCTGCCAAAAACCACCATTATGTCAGGCGCCCTACGAGTCACGTTATCATCTTTAACTGGATACCATAACAAGTCTCCAGCAACAAAAACATCTGGGTTATTAGCAAATAGCAAATCGCAGTTCTTTTTAACAAATACAATCAATTCAAACTGCTTAGTATTATCTGCCATTGGCTGTCCGTCACTCTCAGGGTAGATGATGTCCTCTTGGACTATCGGTGGCAACTGAGTAACCATTGGTGTAGCTCCGTTTGCGCTAATGTACTACTAATCTTAGCTTATACAATAATATTTTCAGCGTAACAAAGGCATCTTGCCTGTGCTGTCGGTCAAGTGCAATGCCATGAGCCAATCTTATCAACCGTTTGCGAAACGCGCGACTATACTAACAGCTAATTTTGAAGTGATATTGATAACGATAAGGATAGAAGAAATTTAAATAACGTCCGTTACCTGCGAAACGTCCAGAGATATACATGTAACGTCTCTACATGTATTCCATGAACACGCAATTTCCTGTATCAACCATTATTTAATAGCATATCCTGTATGCTGCCTCACGTATTCAGGATGAAATGCTAAAACAATATCATCTTTAGGAACTTTTTTCTCTACGAGTTCGCAAGTTATCCCATCTTCAATTCCATCACGCTGAATCCAAATTTTGCCATCAATAATTTCGACATGAACAATTACACCGTGAACTCTTTGGTTGCCATGCCATCCTGCGTTCATCAACACAAAGTTATTACGCGCACTGTCAATAATTAATTTGCTCTCGATTTCTCCATAGGTGTAAGGTATACGGTGGTGAGCTTCTAAGATATTTTGGATAATATCACGGTATGAGTCTAGTTTATCCATAGAACTACCTCTTCTTTTTTTACATTAAATATAATGAGTTTAAGATGATTGTTTTCAACTACCATCTGAGCAATCTCTTCTTTAAAAAAATCTGTATATACTTCTTCTCGAATTGCTAGATAAAGTCTACTAATCTTGCTAAATCATCACTAATTGCAGCTAGTTCTCGTAATTTTTGTTGTGAGGTGTTATGACTACTTGCTTCCTGCTTAAGCGAATCGAGTGACATTAGCTGAACAATCCTTTTTACTGTAATAGTGAGAATCTAGCATACTGTAAAATTCCCGTATTGTAACTTACATCGGCGCCTCAATTTCTGTAACAGTCCACTCCCACATTGCCATTATGAAACGCGCGCATTTATAATCACAATCTTCCCACCATTCAATTACATCACCATTATTTCCCTGCCAAACGGTTGGATTAGGTGTATGTAAATCAGATTTTAAAATTGCCCAATAAACAACCCATTGATTTTCATCCATAAACACAAGCTTATCATCCAACCACTCCAGTTCTTCAAGGTCACGAAGTCGATTATGTTCTTTGTTTATCCAGTGTAATCCTGCAACTGCATAGTACTGAGCAAGCGCTTCAGGTATTTTTAGTCCAAGTTGTTGCAGTTTGACTTTAACTAGCTGATCACCTAGCCCATCTGAGGTTTTGAGAGGTGAGCCAAAAATTTCCTTAAATTTGCTATTGTAGTATTCTTTAAACACGTTATTCTTAACTATTTTTCTATCGAAGCTCTAATTTATTGCGATAAATTAAGTAATTATATTGTAGGACAGGCGAGACGCCTATCCTACGGTTGTGATAATTACACAGGTGCCGCCAGTAACGTGCAGGTGCCAGGAAACCAAATTCTGTTGATAACCTTGTAGCAATTGATTCACAGCGAATTATTCCAGCACCGTTGGATATTACCGATGAGCAATCTGTTATTGCAGCTGCTAAAAATTATACAGACGTGAATTTGCTGATCAATAATGCTGGAATAGGACTGCTCAAAGGATTTATTTCTGCACCTGACCTAAAGGCCAGCACATAACCCAACATACGGGTTTATTGGTTTAGTGGGTTTGTAGTTGTGCGTTTAGTGCTTGGGTGATACGCGCGCTTGTTTGTTCTAGATGTGCGAGGGTGTATGTGTTGAGGTTTTGATTTTTAAGACTGGTGTTTATTGCTGTTTGGAGTTTGTTTAATTGATGCCATGCTATTGTACTTGCGTCTTCGGGTACGTCTACGGTTCGTAGTACCATATGCAATAAGATGTTGAGATGCTCGCGTTGTAGTGAGCGTCTAATGCTAGATATTAGTTGGGGTTTGCTACCAGTTAATACTTCACTCCAGATTCCTTGTTGTAAGGTGTCGAAGAGTTCGGGTATGGTTAGCGCATTTTCTGGTACAGTTTTTAGTTCAATGTCGAGTAAACGACTTAGACGTTCTCCATCTAGTAGTGAGTGCAGTACGTTACTTTGTAAGTTGAATATCCGCGCGTGAATGGGGTAATCGAGACGAGAGACGGGTATTGCATTTCCCCAATGTTGCCAACGTGATGGCGCCAGTTGATTTAGTAATTCGGGTGAAAAGTTAAAGGCGTTTTCGGCGAATACATAATTTTGCAAGTTTGTCAATGCTTGCTGTTGTTTCTGTTTTGACATGGGAATAAATGCCCATTGCGCGTTTTCACCTGCGTGATGGCGCCCAAATGATTGTCCAGCTATGTATTGCACGAGTAGATTGGTGTTGCGTCCGTAGTAGTGAAATACACGGTTGAATAGTACGCGCAGGTTGCTGTAACTATCTCCTTTTAATGGGTAGCGTTCATCTAAGCGTGTCCACATTATGCGAGCATTATCTAGCTGCGATTGCGAATATTGCAGTACATCTCCACTCATGTCCCAAGCATTCGCTAAAGGGTTTACGTCCCATATGTCCTCATCGGTTGCGTAGGATAATTCTGGTTCGGGTGATGCAGCAGCTATTTGCTCTAAAAATGCTTTCTCCTGAAGTGGAGTTATTTCTTCAACATCATTGGCAACTTGTTTATATCCATATACTATTGCCCATTTATCGTATGGACCGATAACAGTGGGAAAATAATCACCTTGTTCGACTCCAGCAGGTGCAATGTTAACAGGTAGATAATCCATTACTGAACCTGTTAAACCCAAAGTATGGGTAATTTCTACATTATTTAATTCCTCCGGCGCCAACATTGTACTGCCATGAAAGTTATGGCGCAATCCTAATGTGTGTCCAACTTCATGAGCTATTAAATAACGTAGATATTCATGCACATACTTATGCATTTGCTCAGAGTCAGGTATTGTATCTGTAAGCAGGGACAGTGCCAATGTACCCATCTTCGCTTGAAACGATGATTCGGCGCCGTAACAAACATCATTATCAGTTAGACAAGAATGTTTGGTTGTGGGTTCCAATTCTTCTGCTAATGCCGTTGAACTACCTTTTACTAACGCACGATATTCATTCTCTAGCGAACGCACCATACTAGCATCAACAATAATATCCGCGTCTAAAATTTCACCTGTTAGCGGGTTAACTCGCGTTGGACCACGCGCAAATCCTGCATCGAGAGAATTAAACCAGCGAACTGTATTGTAGCGCACATCTGCGGGCTGCCAATCAGCATCATCTGGCATTTGTTTTACTTCAATAGCATTTTCAAACCCGGCTATTTTAAATGCTTCATTCCACATCAAAATGCCTTCTTTGATTGCCGAGCGATATTCTAAGGGTACGGCGTTTTCTATCCAGAATACAATTGGTTTTTTTGGCGCCGATAATGGTAATTCTGGGTTCGATGCTTCCAGATCCCATCTATTTATATAGCGTACAAATAAATCATCACCACGATTACGGGAAAAATCCTGAAATGCAGTAATAAAATATCCTACTCGGTCGTCAGCAAGTCTTGGTATATAACCATTGTTTTCTGGCAATTCAGAAAAACTGTAATGAACTGACAGCGATAATGCTCGACTATCGGGAACTGTCACCAAATCGGCACCTTCTTTTGAAGAAAATCCGTAAACTGAGTCAATTTCCAGATTCAGAGGAAAGCTATTAATGTTACTAAAGTATGACCTATGTTCCTCCAAATGATAATCTGCTTGGAGTGATGATTTTAATAGCCCAGTTAAACCTGGTAAATCCCCCATTAACAAATCGCCTAAATCAATCAGCAGACTTTTAGTATACTGATCACTTCCTGCAATTTCTGCGGCGCCGAGTACCGAATCTGTAAACGAACGCTTCAGCGAACGCTCTTCTGGTGCATTAATTTCTGTACGGAATTTTACATTTCGCACAACAAATTGTAAAGTATTGTTAACACGTTGAAAGTAAAACAAAAAGTCTTGGAGTGGAAGTCCGCTATAAATTCCACTTTCGCCAATCCCAGACTCAAGTGTTACAGTCGCTAGGTAATTTTTATTAAGTTGTTCTGGCTTGACTTCGAGATAAGCTTCACCCGTATCTTGATACTGATAAAGCGTAAATAGACCGTCTATTTTGCGAGTATCGCGAGTTATCTCACGATAGCGTCTCGAAGATTCTTTGCGCTCAATTATTCGATTTTCGGAGCTGGCAAAACCGTCAGCAATAGCCACTTCAAATTGCTGACCCTCAAAATTTGATATCTGACTAGCAAATACACTATTGGCGCCAAATATACAATTCCACAGTAGTAACCCGCAGATTACTACTTTCACTATCCAATTATTCATTTCTAAAAGCCAATCACGCACGCTTGAGCAGTGTGCATACATACACACTGCTTAGATATTTTATAGAATAGCGTTGATTGATTGAATAAATATGTAGCGATTTTAGCCAGTAGAGTATATTGTGGCAGTAGATATATTATTAGGACGGACAAAATGCCCATCCCACAAGAGGTTTATTCCATAAGAAAAGTTAGAAAGTATTAGAAAGTAAATGTTGTTCTTAATACACCTACTGTGGTTGTGTCGTTTCTGCTGTCACCTTCTGGGTTAAATAATACAAAGGCACCTGGGGTAATGCTAACGTTATCGTTAACTTTGAATTTGTAATAAGCCTCTAAATGGTAAGGTGTTGCGCGTTGTACACCCGCAGTAGCAAGACTTGCGTCACCGTCTGCATCAGTACGATACAGTGGTTGACCAAAAAGGATACCCGCAGTGTTTCCTTTTTTGATTAAATCCTTTAAGTGTAAACCAACCATCCAACTGGTAAAAGTACTAGATGCATTTACACGACCCGAAGAGTCATCTACAAATATAGCGGCGCCGTATCCTGAAAGTGCTAATTGCTCACTAAAACGGAAGTTTACTGTACCACCGAACGAGTTGAGTTTAACTGGAATTCCTAAGCCGATGTTGGCGCCTGACAATGCAAAAATATCGCTGCTTGTCAAGCCTGTACCAAGAATATTTATTTCATGATAACTGTTGGCGTAGTTTAGACCAATATCTATGGATTTACTTGGTTTTAGGGTAAGTTGTGCTGCTACAACCGAACTACCGCCAAATACCCCTGAACCTAGAGGAGTTCCTGAAACACTCGGTAAAATATCTGGTGCATTTGCAGGAATATTCGCATTGACGTTACCATACAGCGCGCGTAAGTCAATGGCATCTGAAAGATTGAAAATGAAACCAGCTGCTGATGCTAAACCAGTTCCAGAAGTACCACCAGAAACTCGTAATACTGGGTTTAATGTACCAAAGCGTGATATTGATTCTTGTCCTTCTCCAGCAAAAGGTAAAATAGCTGGGAATGCATCGGATACTTCTGCTGATGTTCCTGCGAATAAAGTTAATTTGTCAGCAACAGGGAATATATATAGTAGCTTGTACAGTTCTACACTGTTGGCGCCTCTTGCCGATAAAGTTTTTGCGTCAATACCAGGAAATAGAGGTTCAAAGCTAGTGCGTGCGGTAGAAGCGCTAAGTAAAGGAGAAGCTAGTCCTAATGATTCTTGAACGCTACCGCGACCATCTAAACCACCTAAGAAATTATGCGCTTGTAAACCTGTAATAAGTAAATCTTTACCAGTAAAGCTTGTATTCAGATTTAACCTAACTCGGTTTGTCAAGATAATATTCGGGTCAGAACGACCAGGCGCCCCACCTGTAGCACCTATACCAGCAAATATTGCTTCACCTTGTAACTTGGTTGTCGTCGAAAATTGATTCGCTTCAAGTTCTGCCGCTCTAGCTTCGAGAGCATCTACTCGACCTCTTAATGTTGCAAGTTCAGCAGAAAACTCTTCTTGAAGTCTACGAAGTGTTTCTAAATCTTGTTTACGTACTAAGTCATTTGTTGCAGTAGCTATGAGTTCATTCACACGTTCTAAACAAGCATTCAAACCTGCCGCAAACTCATAACGAGTCATCGCGCGGTTGCCTCGATAAGTGCCATTAGGATAACCAGCGATACAACCATAACGTTCAACTAATGACTGTAAAGCTTGAAACGCCCAATCTGTTGGCTGCACGTCACTTAGCTGCGAGACTGAAGTAACCTGTTCAATTTCTCCAGATGCTGTTGTAGTTTTGTCTACACCAGTTCGATTTGAGTTTGCTTGATTAACATTTTCCGCTCTCTGCTTTTGAGTAAGCTTTTTGTTATTTTTTTGTTTGTCCGCAGTGAATATAATTTGCTTATCGGTGTTTAAAAGATTTTGTACGTTCTTCCAATCTGTATATTTCCCATTATTTATTCTTATATACGTTTCATTGACATTTTTAATGTTATCTGATTTAATTTCAAGATTATTGCTGATTTCGATTGCGAAATTATTATCAGACAGTTTATATTCTGATTCCTGCTTGTTTGCTGTTATTGTGTTTACGGGCGCTGCTTGTACACAAATTGAGCTAGCTAAAAGACATAAAAAGCTAGCTCCACCAGCAGAAGCTAGTAGATATTTTTTCATTGTTACTCCTCACACTTTAAATTAATTTAATCTGCTCAATTGCAAAATTAACCTACATCTACCAATTAACAAAGAATATTTAATTAGAGTTACTATCATTTTCGACAAATGAAACCTTGCAAAAAAATGATACTTCTGATATGTACACTACTTGAAGAATCTAAATGTTGTTACCTCAAGTGTATTTAATATAGTAAATGTATTTCCATCAACAATTGACACAATCTTTGATTGATAAATCTTATGGTTATTATTAAGTTTTGAGTGCTGACTTTCTAAGAGCGCACTTTTTGAAGGTATTGTAAAATCATAATCGTAATGACTACACTAAAAGCTAAACTAATCCAATAAGTTCCTGTTACACCATTGTCCAAGACCCAACCACCTAAAATTGGACCAATAAAATATCCGCAAGCCCAGCAAAGCGAGTTAATTGATAGATACACTCCACGTTGTGAAGCAGGCGCCAAGTCACTCACGAGCGCTACTGCATATGGTGTATACGAAACAATTGCAATAGCAAACACACCTAAAGCAGCAATTGCCATCTCTTTTGATACCAAGGCGCCTGTTTGCCAAACTAAACCAAACCCTATTGCCCAAAAGCACGCTAACCGTCAAAGCTTGCGTATGGGAAAAACGATTTAAAATTCGGGCAACTGGTAACTGAGCAAAAATTGCTACAACTAAATGCCAAGCAAATAAAGCACTGATATCAGTTTCGCTAAATATACTCTTGGCACCTTGAATATTCACATAATTCTTGAAATATAAAGGTAAAGTGCTGTGAAGTTGAGATATATATGTTGTAAAAATAATATTTACCACCACAAAAATACAAAGCTGGCGGTTTTGTAGTGCTGCTACCCAAGCATTTAAATACTGCCCTTGTTCTGATTTTTTATCTTCGGCTACTAATGTCTCACTAATCGCAATCCAGATTACTACGAAAAATACGAGAAATGAGATAGCATCAGCCATGAACAATAAACGGTAATTATTTGTTGTTGAAATTACAATTCCCGCCAAAACTATTCCCGTTCCCATTCCCAAATTATCTGCTAATCGGGTAATGGCAAAAGATAGGCGCCTATTACTATTTACCGTCAAGTCGGCAACAACTGCCTCTGTTGAGGGCCAATATAACCCCGTCGCAAACCCGAACCACCCAATATTCTGCCAAAAATTCCAGCAACTGAACCAGTACCCAAAGCAAAACCCACTTCGGTAGCACTTAAACCAACTTGATTAACAAAGAATATTGGAGCATAACCACTTCGGAAAACTCGGCTTATATAGTAAACTTGCACTATAAGAATGCTAATTAAAATTTACTTTTTTGTAATTCTTATCATTCACTTTCTATAATCCTCACTAATTCCACAAGTTTTCCACAGGAGCGAGTAAGTTTTCCACAGCTATTTCACGATTGAATCGACTGTGTATAGTAGCTTGTGGATTTTTTGTGATGTCCACTCTTTTACATATCATACTGAGTTATTGTAAAGATAAGTAAATTTTTTGAGTCTCAAATACTTATTCTTACGTAAATATTTATTCTTTATGAATTATCTTGTAACATTTCGCAGCATTGACAAACCCACCTCCTGTTTCGCACAATAATTCGGCTTGCTTTTTTAAACAGGCAACGAAAGATTGATGGACGAGACATGGAGACAAGAGACGCATGAACGCAACAGTTAATATATTTACAGAAATTCCTGATACCCTCCACGAATCCCTCAAAACCTACTTGGAAACTCATCCTGATTGGGACCAAAATCGGGTGCTAACGGCGGCTTTGTCGTTGTTCTTGCTCCAGAATGGTGAAAGTGACCGTCGTACTGCGCGCGTTTACCTTGAAACGCTGTTCCACCACTCCTAGGTGGGCTATTAGATGTTACGACAGGTTAATTTGTATATCCAAAAACCTAAAGTTAACAAAACAGGACTTACGCACGAAAACCTAGAAATCAGGTTTATGCAGCGTAAGTCCTACAAAAAATAAGTACTTTTTGTCTAAGGAATAAAAAATAAAGCAATCGCTTATCTACAGCGATTGCTTTATAATATATAGCCAAATAGCAATATACTTATTTTCTGATGAAGTTATGAAATTATTGAGTTGAACTTGGTTGAGTAATAAATTTAATTTATTGCTGGCGATAAATAGTTTAATTTATATTAAGCAGCAATTTAGTGGGCTGCTTAATACTATACAGGTTGAGAAAGCGCGGGGTTTGAATCAAACTGTGTAGATTTTAAATTTCTTTTAGTTTGGTTTCAAATAGCAGCTTTTTGTTCCTGTGGGTGAGTTGGACATTCAAACTTATATCCAACACCGCGAACAGTTTGAATTAAAGCTGGCTGACTGGCATCAGCTTCGATTTTTTTGCGAATTTGACCGATATGAACGTCTACGACTCGTTGGTCGCCAACATATTCATAATCCCATACCTCCTGAATCAGTTCAGCTCGGCGCCAAACACGACCTGGGTGGCTAGCAAGGAAATGCAATAAGTCAAATTCCAAGGCAGTCAACAGCACAGGTTGGCTGTTTAATGTCACCTCGCGTCGCACGGGGTCTATCATCAGCTTTTCAAATACTAGGCGTTTTTGTTCGGCTGTGGTAACTACTCGCTGGCGTTTTAAAATGGCAGCGACTCGTACTTCTAACTCTCCTAAACCAAATGGCTTGGTTAAGTAGTCGTCGGCGCCTTTTGAGAAACCGCGAATTTTATCGGCTTCGTCGGCGCGGCTAGTTAGCATTAATACAAAAACACCATTGCGGCTTTGCATCTCTTGGCAGAGGTTAAACCCAATAACATCTGGTAAATTCACATCTAGAATTACCAAATCAGGGTTAAACTGCTCGAACAATGCTAGGGCTGACTTGCCGTCTTCGGCAGCTTCGACCTGGTAGCTTTGCTTGCTGAGAAAGCGCTGGATTAGGTTACGAACCGCTGGGTCGTCATCGACAACAAGAATCTTGGCAGGAGCCATGACCATCTCTTCTTACAAAAATTTATAGGATTAAATGTGCGTGCATGTGGCATGTGAGATTTGCTTCTGCAACGCTCTTCAAGTGGTGGGTAATAACAATCTACAAGGCGCCTTACACTTTTCCCTGATTTTTTACACCTCATCCAGTGTAATCAGGATTGCGGAGAATTATAACCCAGAGCTACAATTTGGTAATTGACTGGGATACAAATTTCCGATAATTGTGAGGTTTTGGCACGCCTTAAGTAATTACGCCCGTAGATGCATTAAATCTTAACGGTATCTTCATAGTACTGCATGATACTTTCGTTATCGTAAGTTACTATGTAATAAAATTCGCGCTCGATTTAAAATTAAGTTATAGCTACACACCATAAAGGATTATGACGCTTACTAATTAAAGCAAAGTTTACGGCACGGTGAGTAAAGAAGTCGAAAAAAAAAGATGTAACATGTTGTATACGCTACAGTAATGGTATTCTTAACTTAAATTCTAGAGTAGAGCTTACTACCCAGTAGCGGCATGAGGGGATACACTGAGTTATTGCAATATGTTAAAGTAACCATAGTTAAAATTACCAGACTTTTATTAAAAAACTCGTGCTAATATCCAGTTAGAATATATATATATTTATGAGCGAAACGTAGTTTAAACTTGTTCATAAGCGCAAAACTTCGTTTCGGCGGATAAAAACCATAAGGCAAGCTTGAATTCGTTTGTTTTTTACATTAAGCACGCCTAGTACTGAGGCTAAAATAATTAACTCCCATGAGCGACCAAAATCCCTACGAAAAACTTGGGGTATCAGAAGATGCAACCTTCGAGGACATACAAAATGCGCGTAGTCGGCTTTTAGAACAGTGTAAAGGCGACAACAAGCGTGTTGAGTTAGTCGAAGCTGCCTATGATGCTGTTTTAATGGACCGCTTGCGGATGCGCCAAGAAGGAAAAATCAAGGTGCCTGAACGTATTCGATTCCCTGAGCGTATTGTAAGCGCGCCGCCGCAAGAAAGTTTATCAAAACGCGACCAGTCTCCAACGTGGTTGAATAGAATGCTCGATAAGCCAACTCCGGGTGACGTAGTTTTACCTTTGGTATGGTATTTGGGTTTGAGTGCAATTTCTATCTTCTACAAAACAACAGGCGACCAAGTTCTACAACTGTCGCTGATATTGGGTGTAGGTATTAGCGTTTACTTTTTAAACCGTAAAGAAAATCGACTCGGCAGAGCTGTGCTATGGACTTTTGCAGGGTTGATGATTGGTTTAATTGGTGGAGGGTTAATAGCTGCTGCCTTAATATCACAAATTGTTACGGTTGGCATAAGCGTAGATCAATTTTCCACAGTATTCACTTTTGTCCTACTGTGGCTTATTAGTAGCTTTCTCCGTTAAAGTGCTGAGTGCTGAGTGATAAACTCCTAACTTCTAACTCCTAACTTTACTCAGCACTCAGCACTATTCAAAGCGATTTCGACGGCAGCGCTCAAGTTTTTAACAATTAAATCTGGCTGAAAACTCTCTAATTGCTTGCGACTGCGAATACCGCATTCTACAGCTATAACTTTAATGCTATGTTTTTTTGCAGCAGCAATATCCGCTTCTGTGTCTCCTATCATCCACGTATTTGTAGCTTTCGGTAACTCTGTTAGCGCGCGTTCCATTAGTAAAGGCTTATCATCAACATCGCGGGTTTTAACGTAGTCATTACTGAGACAGTAACAGCGATTTTCTGGGAAAAACCTTCCCAAGTCATGCTGTTTAAACGCGAAATCTAGTTCACTTACACGTCGCATTGTCATTACTGCTAGGTCTATATTCAACTGTTTAATTTTTGTTAGTGCTTCAACCGCATCAGGTGCCAACGTATCATGTTCAAAATAAGGCTGCGTATGCACTGTGTTTTTACGTAGAGAAGCGAATGCAGTTGCTTGGTCTTCACTTAATCCTGAAATAATACCAATTTGTTTTTCAGGAACCCGGTCACGCTTTAAAAGCCAAAATTCCTGTTTCGGTAGCAACCGCACCTCTTGTTCAGGATGCCGAGTTTTTTTTAAACAAAGCTCATATACCCGATAATACCGTTCGGATACGTCAACTATTGGGCCATCAAAATCTGTAAATATTCTTAACATATTTTTATTATTAGCTTAATAATCTTAATATTTCGTTATCACAGTACCCCAGTTAAGAACGACTTGTGACAGTGTAAAGTTTTGAATAACTTATATAAAATATTGAAAAGCATAATATAAAGTTTTTAAGTTCCCGATTTAGTGAACAAATCGGGAATTTGACATTTAAATGGTTACTCCAGAGCGCGTTTTAGTTGTTCGCGCTCGATAGCTTCAAATAGCGCGCGAAAATTGCCTTCCCCAAATCCTTTAGCGAGGTTACGACGTTCAATGAATTCAAAGAAAAATGTCGGTTGCCCGAAAATGGGTTGAGTAAAAATTTGTAACAATAAGGCGCCTGGATTATCTTCTCTAAAGTCAACTAAAATTTCTTGTTGAGTTAGGGAGTCAATTTCGGATGGAGAAAGTGGAAAACCGGGTCTAGTTACAAGCTTGGAATAATAAGTTGGGGGAACCACTAAAAAAGGCAAGCTACGAGAACGAAACAGAGAAATCGTTTCCAGTAGGTTAGACGACGATAAAGCAATATGTTGAATTCCTGCACCTCGGTTGAAGTCCAGAAACTCTTGAATTTGCGAGTTACCTGTTGCAGGTTGGTTAATTGGTAGCTGTACACCACCACAACGCGATATCATGACCCGACTGTGTAACCCTGAATTTTCAGTTTGGATGTTAAAACTTTGCTGTGGTTGAAAATCAAGTATTTTTTCGTACCAAGTTACAGCGTTGTCTAATTCCCCTGTTGGTACATTTAATACAATGTGGTCGATGTTGACTAGTGTTCGAGGCGTTTTTGTAGGCGCCTTGAGGTGTGTTTCGATTAAGGTATGTGATAGGGAACCCCAAGCCTTAATTTTGGTAAATTGAGTATAAATACCATTCCAATAATATTCGCTTATTGGTAGCAAAATTTTAGCGCCGTAATTATAAGCGCGCTCCTGTATATCTTGAATACCTTCTACAGTAAATGCTACATCAGCTACACCAGGTGGGTGGTGACGTAGAAACTCAGCGACTGGACTGTTGGGTAATAACGGTGAAGATAGTACGAAGCAGATAGAACCGCTTTTGACTACTTGAGTACAAGTATGATTATCATTCTTGTAGTCAAGAGGATAAGGAGGAAGCATGTAGTCGTCTACCGCTTCAAAACCTAAAGTACTTACAAACCAGTCACGCCAAGCTTTGGCATCTTCCACGTAAAAGTGAACGTGTTCAATTTTCATAATTGCTGAAAATCCAGCCTCACAGCTTATCTGTTTGTAAATATTGCACTTTTTCTTGAATTTTCTGCTCTTTCTTAAGTAATAGTTAGCAATTAATGTTTAATAATTTAAAATTAAGAAGCTTTACAAATAACAAATTTTAATTTAAGTTCCAAAAATTGAGATACCAGGTTTTTGCAAAAAAACGGGTATCTAATTGATTTATTGCTCATCTAACATCCCGCTATTGGCGACTAATTTAGGGTATACTAATAAGAAAAATCCCATCCATGTCAATATGGGTATAGTAACGAGGATAGTTAACCAAATAATTTTAAATATAATCCAACTGGCGCCAACTATTGTTATACCAGTTAGTAAAATAGACCAAGGTTGACACCACCAAGGTTTATAATCCCATACATTAACAGGTTGTTGTTTTGACATTTTTTAACTACTTAATTAGTACATTAATATATTTTATTATCTAATAATAACATTTGATAGAGAGAAAGCACTTACACAGCAAAAACAAAACGTGCTTGAGGGCAAATAAGTATTTATAAATTATAAAGTTTAGGGCAAGTTGCACAACCTGCCCATAATAACGCGCGCCATTTATAAAATTATTTGTCTATTATTTCACGTACTAGCTGTGCTAATTTTTCGGCGCTATCAGGTAGGACTACAACTTTAGAGTTTTCTCCCATTTGTCGTAGTTCGTTTGGAGATTTTAATAAGCGTAATACTTCCTGAAGCAAAGTTTCTGCTGTTAAACCTGATTGTTTAAATAATAATGCTGCGTTTACTGCTGTAAACACGTTGGCATTATATGTTTGGTGGTCTTCTGCTGCAAAGGGGTAAGGTATTAATATTGACGGGGTGCCACAGACTGCTAATTCGGTTAAACTTCCGGCACCTGAGCGGCTTATCGCTAAATTAGCTCTACGTAATAATGCTGCCATGTTATCGTAGAATGGCAAACATATATACTGCGGATGGTGTACACTGTTAGCGTCGGGGTCACTTTCTCCTGTAAGGTGAACAATGTAGGCGCCTGCTTCAAACCAAGCTGGAGCGCATTGTCTAACTAGTTTATTCACAGCCACGGCGCCTTGACTGCCACCGAATACGACTATTAAAGGCGCTTGGTCAGGAATTGGTAAATCTAAAGTCGCGGCAATTCCTTCATCTAAAAATTGCGACCGAACTGGAGTACTGGTGTAAATAGTTTTAGCTTTGGGTAAATATTTTGCAGCCACTTCAAAACCGACAGCGACAGCATTACACATCGGACCAAAAAAGCGGGTAACTTTTCCGGGTAGGGCATTTGCTTCGTGGAGAATAACGGGTAAACCAAGCGAACGCGCGGCAATAACCGATGGTCCAGCGATATAACCCCCTGTTGTAAAAACTCCTTGGAAGTTACCTTGCTTGAGGAGTTTGCGAACTTCTAAGATGGAACCGATAAGTTTCCCAAGCGTAAAGAGTGAAGAAATTCCAAAACCTTTTTGAAATCCTTCGACAGATATGGTATTCAGCTTATACTGTTTGGGAACTAGCTGAGTTTCCAGACGATTGGGAACACCCAGCCATTCAATTTGATACTCTGGCAATTTCTCGCAGAGTGCAATTGCGGGGAACAAATGACCCCCAGTGCCACTCGCAGCAATCAATAATCGTGTTGGTGTGTCTACCATCTAAACTTTTACCCGTATCAGCCCTAGTTTAATTAAGATAAAACAAATTCGCAGTTTTCTTTCGTAAATATCTTACGTATCAGCAATGCCTAACTTTATTAAGTTATTACCTTTACGCTCGTATCGTACCAAAGTCAACCACAAGTTAACTTTTTTTCTACTTGTAATGAGTTTATTCACTAGTTTGCAGTCTGTCCAAGCTAGTACGGCACAAAATGCTCCTGCCGAACTGAAAAATTTGTTAACACAAATCGATTCTGCCGCAAGTCAGGGTAATGCAAAAGCAGTAATGCAATATTACAGCCCCAACTTTACCCATAGCGATGGTTTAAATCGCCAAAGCATGGAAAAGGCTTTAGTGTCGCTGTGGCAGCGTTATCCAAGATTGCGCTACACAACGCAGTTACAATCGTGGAGAAGACAAGGGAACACAGTTATTGCCCAAACAGTTACGCAAATCTCTGGTTTACCAAATGCAAACAGTCAGAGTATGGCACTTAATGCCACTATTCGTTCTGAGCAACGCATTAATGGGCAGCAAATAATACAACAAAATATAATATCCGAACGCACGCAACTCACATCAGGAGCAAAACCCCCACAAATTGATTTTAGATTACCTCAACAAGTCAAAGTTGGGCAGCAATTTAGTTTCGATGCTATTGTCTCCGAACCTCTTGGTGAAGATTATATTCTTGGCGCCGCATTAGAAGAACCAGTAAAACCTGAGACGCTTCTTAAAGCCACTCCTGTAAATCTTGAATTACTTAGTTCTGGTGGGTTATTTAAACTAGGACAGGCGCCTGCAACTCCAGGAAGTCGCTGGGTATCAGCAGTAATTATGCGTGGTGAAGGTACAACAATGGTGACACAAAGGCTTCAAATTGTGAAATAGTAGGGTGCGTAACGCTATGAAAAAATTTGAATGTAGTGATAAGACTCATATCGTTACGCACCATATTCAGTTATTTATTACCCAATTATGAATCAAATAGTTTTCATTACTGGTGCAAGTAGTGGTATAGGCGCCGCTTGCACTAAAATATTTGCTGAAGCTGGCGCCAAATTAATTCTCGCAGCACGTCGAAAAGACAAATTACAGCAATTAGTCGAGTCATTAAGTATAAACTCGTCGCATGTGCATTTAATAGAACTTGATGTACGTAACCGTGAGGCTGTGGAGTCTGCTATTTCTTCGCTTGGAGCCGAATGGTCGAATATAGATATTTTAATTAACAACGCTGGTCTAAGTCGCGGTTTAGATAAACTCCACGAAGGCGCCTTTCAAGACTGGGAAGAAATGATTGATACTAATGTCAAAGGCTTACTTTACATGACACGCTATATAGTTCCAGGAATGGTACAACGCGCACGGGGTCATGTAATTAATATTGGTTCGATTGCCGGACACCAAACATATCCCAGTGGTAATGTATACTGCGGTACAAAAGCTGCCGTTAAATCTATTTCAGAAGGATTAAAACAAGATTTACTTGGTACTCCTATTCGTGTAACTTCGGTTGACCCAGGTATGGTAGAAACAGAATTTAGCGAAGTACGGTTTCACGGTGATAGCGAACGCGCGGCAAAAGTCTACCAAGGAGTTACACCCCTAACACCTGATGATGTCGCTGATGTTGTTTACTTTTGCGCTACCCGTCCAGCCCACGTCAACATCAACGAAGTTATTTTAATGCCCGTAGACCAAGCAAGTGCTACCTTGGTCAATCGCAAATCGTCGTAATGTTATTACAATATAAATAATTATTACAATTTGTAAAGATATTACATCATGCAAGATACAGCTAACCCCCCAATAAAAGGGATAACAGCATTAAAAGCGATTAATGTTGCAAAAGTTTTTACCATCGTTTTACTAGTCGCTTTTAGCTTTATATATGGCGTTCATGATATGCGACAGGTAATTTACCTTTGCTTGCATATCAGCTATTGTTTATGGTGGCTACTTGAACAATGGCTGTTTCCACAACGGCGCCAGATGTTTGGTGAAGAAGTCGGAATTATTGGGTTTATATTTTCACTACTTTTTGTAGGGGTCTTGTATGCTTTGCCTGGGTACTTGGCATTTATTAACCCAAGTCCATTATCAATGATGGCAACAGGTATTGCCTTACCACTATTTATTTTTGGCACACTTATAAATACTGCTGCCGACGTTCAAAAATTAACAGCAAAACAATTTAATGCAGGACTTGTGCGCGATAATATTTGGCGCCTGTCCCGCAATATTAATTACTTCGGTGATTTATTAAGATACTTAAGCTTCAGCATTGTAGCTGGTTCAATTTGGGCATATGTAGTACCTGTTACTATATTCGCGCTTTACCTTCAGCGTATCAATCAAAAAGAACAATCAATGCCTTCCAAATATCCAGAGTATGCTCAATATCAACAATCTAGCGCCCGCTTAATTCCCTTCATTTGGTAATATACAATCACTTCTTGTGGGATGGGCATCCTTGCCCGTCCCAAAAATTATCTGTCAAGATTAATGTTGGCGTGTAGAAAAAACGAACCGCAAAGAACCCAAAGGGCGCAGAGAAGAGAGAAATTTATAATCGGTGCCAGCGTGTCAGAATTAATGATAAAAGATTTTTTATTAGATATTAATCTTGCAAATTGCCATGATGTGTGATTGATACTTGTTTGTACTATAATTCACAAGCTTTAATCCTGCTTGTTCTAATTCTTGAATAAGTTCGGGAAGCTGGTGTTTGTGATGGCGCCAAATTGTAATTTCTTCATCTTTGAAAATCACTACCTTTTTATTTATTCCCGTACTACTAAAATCAATAGTGTAATCAGAAGTAAATTTTAAATTGGCTACTACACTATCTGTCTTATCATCATATTTTCTGACAAGCTCGCAGTCTTGGTGTTGAATACCAATATTCTTATTAATACCTTGATATATTTGTTCGGCATGATAGTAACACCCACCTCTTGCTATTCCATCCCATTGAGAGTTATTACCAATTTCATTAGTTAGCACTAATAAATCATTTTCACCCATACTTTGTCTAAAGTTTTTAAATGCTTTGACTCGATGTTGTAGATTACCTATGGTGACACCTAAATGCAAAAATATATTTATATTATCTTGGTGTAACAAGTATTTGGGAATAGGACTACTTTCTATATCAATGTAGCTATTTGTATATTTGATAAATGGAAACCATTTTATAAAGTTTATTTTCGATACTTCGAGTAATTCTTCGCTAATATCTAATGCTGTATATCTATTTATTTTGCCTAGTTTATCAAGTTTATAAATATATTTTTTAACGGGATATGAATTTCCGGCACCTACATCTATTATATTGACTTTTTTGCTGTTTTGTGCATCGCCGTTGAGATATTCAAAGTTATCCCTGAGTAGATTTATCTCTACATTTGAGCGATACCAATTTGGTATAATCAGCTTTGTGTAGAAATTATCCCAAATATTGGCGCCTGTACCTTTGTAAGAATATTTTAAAGGTATTTCGCGTCGAGTTTCCAGTGCTTCAATTAGATTTAAAATTTCCTGTTGAGAAAAAACTTTGTAAAACTCAGAACTTGGCTTTGCAATATGCTTATTATTTATGGTATAATTTTGCTTTTGTAAACTGTTAGGAATTTTTTCAGCCACTGTTCTCAAGATTTAAGGTTACGATATTAATCGCAGTATATCATCAACCATTCCGTAAGGGTGGTCGAACATTGAAGCATTACAAAAAATAGCTAATGTTAGTTTACGACCTTTAAAATTTGGTAGATGCATTGCCCAAGTATTGTAACCGGGACCGCTACCACCGTGACCATATATAGTACCGTATTTATTTTCAGGGTCAATCATTACTCCTAAACCATAACAAGGGTTTTTGTACCAAGGATGACGAGTTGGTGTTGGTACTGGGGTTAGCATTTCCTTTAAAGATTGAGAATTAAGTAGTTTTCCAGTAAATAGATTTTCAAAGAATTTCACAATGTCTTCTGGTGTTGAAACAATTAACCCTGTTGCACACCAGTCTGGATGATAACGAGGAATTACGTTTTCGATACGGTTTTCTTCATTTAATTCTCTACTATAACCCTGCGCCAATTTTCCTTTAATATCAACTTCATGTGCGACATATGTATTATGTAAATTCAATACATCAAAAATCTTACTTTTTAATACTTCAGCAAAACTTCTACCTGTGACTGCTTCAATAACTTCATACAGCAACATGTACCCGGTATTCGAGTAACTAAATTTTTCTCCTGGTTCAAAATCAAGTTCTCCTTGAGACGTTAACTCAATAACTTGTTGATGTGTCCAAGGTGTTGAAGGATTTGCTCTTACAGCAGGTAAATAATTCTCTAAGCTTGTATAATTAGGCACGCCACTTCGATGATTTAGCAGGCGCCGTAAAGTTACTGTTTCAGGAATTGGTAATTTAGAAAGCCATTTGGTTACAGGTTCATCTAAGTCTATTAAACCTTCTTGTATTGACAGCAATAAGCAAGCAGCGACAAAAGTCTTAGTAATACTATATATATAGAAGCGACTGGCGCCCATTTTTTCGCGTGCATCCAAATCTGAGTATCCAGTGCTTGCAGTCCAAATATGCTTTTCGTCACTTATTGCTACATTCACACCAATGCACGCTTCAAAGCG
The DNA here is from genome assembly GCF_000331305.1 of Calothrix sp. PCC 7103. Lineage (GTDB taxonomy): Bacteria > Cyanobacteriota > Cyanobacteriia > Cyanobacteriales > Nostocaceae > Dulcicalothrix. Next base: position 7,902,578 of record NZ_KB217478.1, read on the forward strand.
AAGCGACTGGTTTAACTGGTTTTGCAAAGCTTCTAAAAAACACATAGTTTAGTATTTGTCATGAGTCCCGCAGGGTAGCATCTCATAAGCATCAAGGTTAAAGAGATTCTTCGCTACCCTACCCTTCGGGATATCCTACCCTGCGGGAAAACTCCGTTTACGGATAACGGGAAAACTTCGTTTATGCTCAGAATGACATTTGGTGATTCGCGTGACGAATGACATTTTATGTGAACATTTTGCGAATAATATCTTGATAACGTTCTGTTACTACGTTTCGGCGAATTTTTAGGGTTTGGGTTAGTAGACCATTTTCAATCGTAAATGGCTCTTGAATTAAATCAAATACGAGAATTTCATCATCACGACGATAACCGGGACGGTCCCGCGTTTCGCGGTTAATTTCTTCTCTAAATAAGTCTCGTACTACTTTGCTGTTTAAATCAATTTGGGTGCCTAGCTTTGCTTCTAACGCTTCCATATTCGGTACAATTAAGGCGCCTAAGAATTTCTGGTCTTGACCAACGAGCATTATTTGGTCGATATAGTCGCTTCGTAAACAAGCGTCTTCAATTGGTTGAGGTTCAATATTTTCGCCGTTAGTTAATACAATTGTATCTTTAGCTCTACCAGTTAAGACTATTTGATTATCTTGAGTTAACCAACCAATATCACCAGTGTCAAACCATCCTTCTGCATCGATAGCTTTGCGTGTCGCTTCGGGGTTTAGATAATATCCTTTCATGATTTGCGGACCCCTTGCCATAACCAAACCTTTTTGTTTTGGAGATAAAGTTTGACGAGTTTCTAAGTCCACTATTTTGAACTCTGTACCAGCAATGGGTATACCGGAAGAACCACGCAAGTTTTTGTAATGACGACGTGCAGAAAGAACGGGAGATGTTTCTGTGAGTCCATAACCAACTAAAATATTAATGCCAACGATTTCAAAAAATTCTTCTAAATGCTGGGCTAGTGAACCACCACCACAAATTAGTTGTTTGACGTTGCCACCTGTTGCTTGCTGAATTTTCTTGTAAACTATCATCTCACCTAGGAAGTGTAGTGGCGCCAGTAAAATGGTAGTTTTCCAAGCGTTGATTATTTGTGCGCGCGTTGGATTTAAGTTTTGTAAGTCTAAACCTTTCCAAGTTCTGACTGCTTTAATAAATCTACCACTGACAGCAAGGAAATTATTAATCAGCTTTTGCATACGTGGTGACTTTTCACGGAAGGATTTTTGAATTCCTTCGTATATAGATTCCCATAAACGGGGTACACCAACAACGTACTGGGGTTTATATTCTTGTAAGTCTTGCTTCAAATAACGACGATTAGTATAAACTTGAGTACACCCCTGAGAAAGCGTGTAATATTCTCCAACACGTCCAAAGCTGTGCCAAGTCGGCAATATACTCAATGTTTTATCACCAACAGCAGGTTGAATAACTGCTGTAAGAGTATTAAGTTGATGAATTAAATTCCCGTGCGTTAACATTACACCTTTGGGTTTGCCTGTTGTCCCAGAAGTGTAAATTAATGTTGCTAAGTCTTGACGATTTAGCTTTACTTCTTTAAGGGTATTACTCGATGCCAACTGCATGAGTTGGTTATAGTTAATTATTTTTACAGATGAATTTATTGGTGCTTCTTCATCAGATAGCAAAACTATCCACTGTATATTTGCACTATATACTTCTGGCTCAAGCTTTTTGAGAGTTTTGATATTTTCGACAACTAAACCAGTGCTGCCACTATGTTCTAATATATATAGTAATTCGTCTTTATCTGCTGCTGAAGACCTGACTGCATTCGCGGCGCCTGCCATCATAATACCTTGGTCGGCAATAATCCAGCGCGCGCTATTATCTGCAAATAATGCAATTCGTGGTAATACTGTATCTTGTGTACCTTGATTAAACCCTAATACCTGAATTCCTATGGCAAACTGTTGAATTTTATAGTACAATTGCTCATAAGTGAGAGTAACTTCAGGTTTGACATGAGGGTCTATTAATGCTGCAACATCTTTGAACTGTTTTGCAGCAATTTGCCACATACCAGGTAATGATTGTAACTCAGCATAGCTAACCAAACCCGTCATTTGGTATTGTTCGATTTGAGAAAAAGAATAATTATCTATAGTGTGTTGAATTGCCATATATGAAATAAGAGCTAGTTTGTTTAATTATATATAAACCTTACTGATTACTATTTATGCAAAACAAAGTTTAAAAATATCTCAGGTATAGACAGTTTTGCAACCTGTCCATGATACATACGATAATAACTGTAGCATGGTTTACGCACTCGTTAGTCATGGTACGGAATATACGTGTATGTTTTGCCGCGAAAAAAGACTTTTGTCCTACTTTTAAAGCAACAACCATGCGTTTATTGAGAATTCATCAATTTAATTGAGAATAAAAACTTGAGCTAACTTTAGAGCATTGCTCCCTAACAGAGACATACTTTATAAACAAATGTTTTAAACTCAATCTATTGCCGAGTTTTTCCATCAACGACCTTCTGACAAGCGAAGCACAGGCCTCTAATAGTTCATGACTTAAAAATTGTTTGCTAAAATATACTTGTAATTCTGAAAAAGATAGCGATTTTTGATTGCTAACAAACTGATATAAAATTTGTGTTTCTACAAATGATAAACTCTGAAATTGTTGTTCCAAAATTAATTTTATTTCGGATAAAATTAAATTATTCTGCTTTAAAAAAAGAACAGCTTGGGAAATATCGCCTTCAAAATACTCTTGAATTTTCGCTGCAACAATCTTTAAAAACAATGGGTTGCCTAGATAGTATTCTATCAAATACTGCCATTGAGCTTCAGTACCAGAGAATTCGCCTTTGGCATGAAACAGCTTTTGTGCATCTTGATATCGCAAACCTGATAATTGCAGGCACTTAATAGGTAATTCTTCACCTTGTTTTGCCGCTAAACCAATTGGTCTTTCGCGACTAGTTAGTATTACGCAACTGTTATGAAGCGTTTCTCCCACACATCGTAGCAATTGCCCATATCCAGAATATCCGTCTCGATAGCGACCTTCCAGATTACCGCTTTCTAAGATTGTTTCTATATTATCTAATATTAACAAGCATCTTTTGGAACGCAAATATTGTAACAGTAGCAAAATTTTACCATCTAGTCTGTGCGGTAAATCGATTTCTTGCTCTTGGGAAAGGAATTGAATTAATTCATTAAGTAATTCTTCTATGTTTGGAGAGTTACGAAGATTACGAAAAATCAAATACTCAAATTTATCTTGAATTTGTTGTGCAGCACGTACTGCCAGTGCAGTTTTGCCAATTCCTCCCATACCTAACAGTAGCACTAAACGGCATTGGTCTTGCACTATCCATTTCTGTAGTGTGGTTAATTCTTCCGCGCGTCCAAACAAAACAGGCGTATCAATTGCATCTCCCCAATCTTGATGGTTTTGAATTTTAAATTTTTTAGCTGAGTTTATGCTGGCGAATTTCTGCAACTCCCATGTTCCCGTGTTTATGTAAGGTTGATTTTGGCTTTCTATCTTTCCCAACTTAGAACTGGACTGAACTTGAGCATGATATTTTTTGAGAACTGGATAGAAGTTAGCTTTTGTTACCTTCTCTCCCAAAGCCTGACTTAGTTGTTTCCATAATTTGTGACCTACTTGTTTGATATACTCTGGCTCGTAGCTAAGGTTAATGGCAATTTCTTCATAGCTTTGTTGTTCCCAACTTAGGCAGAATACTTGAAGCTCAAGGGTTTTTAAGCTTATTGGTTGGATCAGTGAATTCAAAATTGTAATTGCTTCTTCTTGATTCATATACGATTACTTATCCGATTTATAGATACTCAGTTTTGGTCGATTGAGGTCATCTAAGTTACCTATGGGAGTAACTTCAGGTAACTTATGCAAGTAACTTTGAATAAATCGAATATAACTTTTAATTTTAAATCGGGTGTGATTACTTACGTAATTATACATATTTACATGTTATTAAATACTCTTTTTGATATCTCTAGGTATTAATTATGTCTTGTCTGAAACCCTTGTAGAGACGCGATTTAATCGCGTCTCTACATCCTGCATAGTAGATGTCATTTAGGTAAATTTTGTGGTTTACTGACTTTTTAGTAACTTTTTCTTACTGCAACCCAGAAAAAAAATGAGCATAGTTGTAGAAAGCACAATTATTTAAGCGAAAGAGTGAACTTTTTTATAAAGGCTCAAGTATGTTTATCAATTGAGTTTTGGTTAAGGAGCGCGAAATTTACATAAACCTGGAACACGAAAGAAATAATTATGCCACTGAATAGATTAGTAGATTCCGGACAGCAAATTCAGCCACCTCCAGACATTCAGAGAACAACTTTTTCTTTAGATGCAATCGCTCGCTTTGTTTGCAATACATGGGAAGAAATCAATTCAGCGCAAGCAGGAGGGCAGTTTGATGCGGTGGTTATTGGATCGGGTATGTATGGCGCCTACACTGCCGCCAAGTTATTTGAGTTTGGCAAGGAATTACCACAGGAACCTCGCATTCTCGTCTTGGAAGCAGGACCATTCCTGATTAGCGAACATGTGCAAAATCTCACTCGCCTTGGTAACTTATTTGACACCGTTTTGGAACCGCTGGTTGAGCCAAATTCTCAGGGACGAAATATCGCTGAACCTTCAAACTATGATCGCGCCAATGAGCTTCTTATGCATCACCGTTGTGTAGGTGGCAAATCACTGTTTTGGGGTGGTTGGACACCACGCTTGACGGAAGAAGATCTCAAGCAGTGGCCAAAAGATGTTGTAGAATATTTGCTGCTCAAAAATCAACCCGACGGTTATGAATATGTAGAGCGGGAAATCGGCACTTGGCCTATTGCTGATTTTATCAACGGCGATCTATTCGATATTCTCAAAGCACGCGCGAAGGATGTACTCAATAAAGTACCCTCTCTAACAACTGTGCAAGACCCACCTATCGCGGTGGCTGGTCAATCACCAGGGTCTGGTTTGTTCAGTATGGACAAGTTTAGCAGCTTGCCGTTGCTACTTGATGCTATCCGCGAAGCCAGTGGTGAAAGTAATCAAAATGATGCATCGCGGCGCCTGTTTCTTGTGCCCAATGCTGAGGTTATCAAGTTAGAAACGACTAATGGCGTTGTCACCCAAATCGTGGTGGCTTTGAAAAATCCATTGGAACAGCAGAATAAGAGCCAAGCCCGTATAGTGCGGTTGGATATCAAGCCCAGCGCTGCGGTAATACTAGCAGGTAATACCGTCAACTCAACAAGGTTGGCTTTAAACTCATTCCTACGACCCAAAGCATTGCTACCACATTCGGAGTTAATTGGGCGGAACTTGATGGTTCACGTTCGTGGTAACTTCATTTGGAAAGTCGCCCGTACCGCCTTGGGTGTGCCGTCAATGCTGGAAAAAGAGTTGCAAACTGCTGCCCTGCACATTCCAGGCTCAAGGCAAACGGAGAAAGGCAAAGGACAATTCCATTTTCAGTTTTACGCTGCCCCAAATGTATCTACCCCTGCCTTTCCCAATGCCCCAAAGAATCCGGAAGAGTTCCTCTACCGCGCGGTGCCAAATATCGAAGAGTTTGAAAAGATTCTCGCGGCTCAAACTTCAGGGACAATTGATAACAAAATAGTAATTGGTATTCGCACCTGCGGCGAAACCTTCGGGGTTCGAGCGACCCCAGTCGGCAATAATCCTAACGTTAGTTGGATAAACGTCAATCCCTTCGGTGGTACTGGTGATGATGTTTACTTTGAAAATGGACGGGAACTGCGCGTACCTAAAGCGTTTGTAAACCTAGTAGAAATACCCGCCGATAAACAGGTTCGAGATGCTCAGTCTGAGGCAGCTTTTGCCTTTATTGAGGCATTGGCTGGTCAACCAAAAGGTAGTGCCACCAATAAAGACCCCAATGCACCAATTGAGTTCCTTCCAAGAGAAGATGGAAGACAAGAAGATGGAATAGGTACTACCTATCATGAATCAGGCACATTGTGGATGGGAACCGACTATACTCAATCAGTTACAGATGTTAACGGTCGTTTCCACCATGTCTCTAATGCGTACTGCGTAGATCAATCAATCTTCCCCACTGTTGGTTCTGCAAATCCCGTCCCGACAGGATTAACACTGTCTCGTAAGATTGCCCGCTCAATAATCGAGCGCTACACTTCGGTTGATAATGTGAGCAATGAACAAGGTTTTGAAATCCTTTATCGCGGCAACTTCAAAGCAGATGGTTGGGAAATAGCAGCTAATGGTAGCCAAAACTTCTTCGATGTCCAAAATCAAAGTTTTCCAGTACTAGGTGTAGGTGTTGACAATAAGAACGTCGGGCTTGGAATTCTCTGGTTTACTCGCAAAAAATTTAAAAATTTTATCCTGAAATTGGATTGGCAAGCTTTTGACATTGAAGCTAACTCCGGTATTTTCCTGCGAATGCCAGAACCCAAGGTTGTTGATAATGACTTCTATAAATCCACCATCGAAATCCAAATTGATGAGCGTGGTTACGACTATCCCAATAACGTCTACGGTAGCCCATTACACAAGACGGGTGCAGTTTACGAGGTTTTCCCCGCTCAACAATGGGCAGCCAAGGTATTACAACGCAATGGTAATCCTAGCTACTGGAACAGCTATGAAATCAGAGTGGAAGGCAATGAAATAGAGGTCAAACTTAATAATCAATTAGTCAGTGCTGGCACCTTCCCGAAACTGTTGGAATTTAATGACCCCAGTCAGGGTAATACAAAGCGTTCCGAAGGTTTCATTGGCTTGCAATGCCATACCGAGGTCGTTCAGTTCCGCAACATTCGCATTAAGGAACTGTAATTCTCAATCAATATTTTAGATTTTAGATTTTTGATTTTTGATTGAATAAATCAAAATTAAAAATCTAAAAAAGATTTCAAAACACTAACAAAACGCTAAATTTATTTATGGAGTAAGTAATGCCACTAGACCTGAAGTCAAATAATGGACCAATCGACGAGAACGATAGACAGTATCAAGATGTTCTGCAAGATTTGCAAGCCAACATTCTCAAAGCACATGCAAGAGATGAATCTGTACACATTTTCTTAACTTTCCCCGACCCTAGAAGAGAGCCGCAAAAAACAGCTACACTCAGACGATTGATTTCTGAGATTGCTACTCAATATATTACATCAGCGAAGAAACAGATAGATGATGCTGTTGCTTGGAGAGAGAACAAAATTGATGGTGGTATATTAGTACATCTTTCTTTGTCTTCTTCAGGGTACGAAAAACTAGGTTTCCCTGACTCTAATCAGCCTAAAGGCGCCAATCTTCAAGGTCGAAAAGAAGCTACCCCTCAACAACTTAATGACGATTATACTCAAGTCTTTCAATTGGGTATGAAGCGGCGCCAGTATGCACTTATCGACCCACCATTCAGTTCTTGGGAGCAACCATATCGAAACGATATTGATGCACTAGTAATTATAGCAGATAATGATTGGACAAATGTCAAGAATACACAATTAGAAATTACAGACAAGCTGAATGGCGTTGCTACGGTTGCCACTATTGAACGAGGTACAAAAATACGTCGCAAATTTAACAATCAGGAGGAAAACGCTGTTGTTGAGCATTTTGGTTTTACGGATGGTGTGGGTAATCCGCTTTTTCTCAAAGAAGATTTAGAGCGCGAAAAAGGTGACACTGCTAAAAGACTTTTCAGCGCACCTCTCAATCTCGTTCTAGTTCCAGACCCGTTAGGTACTCCTAATGTGAGCTTTGGTAGTTTTCTTATCTTTCGTAAACTTGAGCAAAATGTTCAAGGATTTAAGAAAGCGGAACTTGAATTGAGCCAAAAATTGGGAGTTTCCCGCAAACTAGCTGGAGCAATGGCAGTAGGACGTTTTGAGGATGGTACTCCACTTGTGCTGCAAGGCAATGACGGTAGTAAAAATTTAAATGACTTTGATTATTCTGAAGACTCTTTTGGGCTAAAATGCCCATTCCAAGCCCATCTTCGCAAGACAAATCCTCGATTGGAATCAGTTAGAAAAACTGGACCTTTTGCTCGAAGCGAAGAAGAGGAGCTTGGACATCGCATCACACGACGCGCAGTTACCTATGGTGGACCACTCAGCGACTTCAGCAATCTCAATAACTTACCTACAGGTGGTGTAGGGTTGCTATTCATGTGCTACCAATCTGATATCTGGGAACAATTTGAGTTTATTCAGCGGTTTTGGTCGAACCATCCCCGATTCCTTGAACCAGCTATGTCACAGCCCCGCAACGTCATAAATAATAATTACGACAGAACAGGATTAGATGCAGTCAGTGGTCAAAGTTTACCTGGTCAACGCGACCCACTAATTCAAGAAGAACCCCAACCACCAACCAATTGGTTAAAAGAGCGGGATAAAAAGACCGAAAAAGCCGATGTTAAATTTGCAAACTTCGTGAAACTCAAGGGTGGTGAATACTTTTTCTCACCGAGTATCAGTTTTCTGAAGAGTTTGCCCAACCTACCTCAAAATTTTTCGGCGCCTCCAATTGAAGAACCTGTACCTAGCAAAACATACGCTGTGCGACAAGGTGACGATTTATCAAAAATATCTGAGAGAGCTTACGGAGATGGCAATAACTTCGGAGTAATTTATGAAGCAAACAAAAATGTGATTGGCCCTAACCCTGGCTCGATCTTTCCCGGACAAATACTTTACATTCCAGTATTAAACACTGAACCTGAAGCTGGTAAAGAATATACTGTGCTATCAGGTGACTATCTATTTTTGATAGCCGAGAAAGCTTATGGAGATGGCAATAGGTATCTGGAAATTTACAACGCTAACCGAGATGTAATTGGCCCTGATCCTACCGTACTTGTTCCTGGGACAAGACTCCGAATTCCACCAAAATAAAACCTGTAGGTTGGGTTGTGGCACATCTGTCCTCAGATGCGTGGTTATGCCCAATTTACCAAAACTTATGACATGAACCACTAATGGTTCATGTCATTAATTTTGAGGTTTTGCTATAGATTTTGATCCCCCCTAGCCCTAGGGTGTTGATTATGTTATAATTTAGACATAAATAGCTTATCATAGTACTGTGTTTTGTCGTAAAGCTCAAAACCCTTATTATACAAGCCTTTTACGCTGGCGCCACGTGACACAAAAACTGTATGAACTTTTTTACAAGCCTTATACACAAAGTAAACACCCTACCCTAGCCCCCCGCGTGGGAGGGGGGAACAAGAGGGTAATTCTTAGCCCCCCTTATTAAGGGGGGTTGGGGGGATTTTAACGTGGTGATAAGCAACTCCCCAAAACTTATGACATAGAGTACTAATGGTCTATGTCATTAATTTTGGGGTGTAGAAAAAACGAACCGCAAAGAACACGAAGGACGCGAAGGAAGAATTAAGAAGAGGGAACACACCAAAACTTTTGACATGAACCACTAATCTTGGTTTATGTTGGGTTCCGCAGAGCCTCCACCCAACCTACTCCCAATTGTGAGTGAATTTAAAAAATAAGTTTTGATGAATCCTATGGTAATTATAAACGAATAGTTATATAGATGCTGTTTATTTGTGATTCAATAAAATATTTATACTCTGTAATGTAGGCACTGCCCACAGTTGTACATATACATATGGTGTGTACTACTTACTTTATGGTTATGGCGCCAATTGAATAATTTGAATATGGATAGTACAAAATTCTTTGATTTTCCGCGCGAAGAGAAACTTTTTGGACTGCGACCCGAAGTTGGAAGATGGTTGTTTATTCCTTTAGGGTTAATTGTACTACTATGCTTGGGAACAGTTTATTCTTGGAGTATCTTTAGTAGTCCATTTGAGGCAGCACTACAAGCTAAACCGGGAACAATTTTACTACCATTTATGGTGCTAGGTGTGGTTTTTACCCTGGTCATGCCAATTTCCGGGTTATACATATATAGGTTTAGTCCCCGTATACTCACTACTATTGGTGGAATAATTGTTGGAATCGGTTATTTACTCTCAAGTATTGCTCCCAACTTACCATTTTTGATAGTTAGTTATGGTTTGATAGCTGGTATTGGTGTTGGTATTGCCTATGGTGTGCCACTTGCAGTTGCGGCACGTTGGTTTCCTGACCGTAAGGGTTTAGCAGTGGGTATGACGGTTGTTGGTTTTGGGTTATCACCGTTGATAACGGCGCCGTTAGCGATTACATTAATGAATGGTAACAGTGCTATTGGTATTCCTGGTTTTGGTGTTCGTGGGACTTTTGTAATTTTAGGCATTGCCTTTACATTCATCATTTTAGCGATTGCGAGTGTGTTAAAAATGCCTCCGCAACGTTGGCAACCTGCAAATTGGCGCCCAGCTATATCAAATACAGAAACTAGCGATAGTTTAGATATACCAATGCCACAAACACAGACTTTTTACGGACTGTGGATTTGCTATATTATTGGTACTTTTGTTGGACTAACAGCAATTGCTACAACTGCCCAAGTAGGAAAAGAAATAGTCGGGTTACAACAAGAGCAATTAGCATTTGCAGTTCCATTATTTGCTGTATTTAACGGTATTGGTCGTCCTTTATTTGGTTGGTTAAACGACCGTCTCAAACCCAAATTAACTATTATCGTTATCAATGTTCTGATTTTAATAGCATCTATCGTGATGTGGAATACATCACAAGGGCAAGTTACGAATTTTTTAATAGCGTACTGTATATTTTGGTTTTGTTTAGGAGCATGGTTAGCAGTGGCGCCTGCTGCGACGTTAAGCTTTTTTGGCTTGAGTAATTACCCTAGTAACTACGGTTTAATGTTTACCGCCTTTGGTTTTGGAGGATTAGGTGGAATTTTTACAATTGGCGCCATACGAGGCCTTACTGGAAGTTTTGCACCATTCTTCTTTGTCACAGCAACTCTAGCTTGTTTAGGAATTATAGTGTCAACGTTCTTTCTTAACCGTCCGCGCAAAACTGCTATTGCTGACTTTTTGTTCAAATGGTTAATAAGTCCTATTAGTCCTGTGTTGCTTTCGTTTGTAGAGTTTTGGTTGAAACGCGCGAAAGCATAGTAGAAACCGGGTTTCTTTTTGACTAACGAAAGAAACCCGGTTTCTCACTCAACATGAGAAATTCATAATTTTTATCGCAGAACACGAGATTTATTTAATAGAGAAGTTTAATAAATATATTTAATTTACAGTTCAGCCAGTAAATACCTAAATACTTTGCGACAATATATATACAGTATATTTGAAGAAATAATTATGACGGTAAATGCTATCCTGACTAGCTCAAATATATTAGATAACAAAATTAACCATGACCTACTTACTCTTAAGGAAAAACTACAGCATACTGTTCATTCCCAAAAATTTAATGTATCAGTTACAACAGCTTATGCTGAAATTAAAATGGCTCTTCAGTACTTGTTATGCTAAACTAACAATTAAAGTGCCAAGCTAATAAGCATCGAACTCGGAAATTTTCAAAATTTCTAAACCCATAAGCCGAGCGCTTAATTAATTTTATTTTATTATTAATACCTTCAACGGCGCCGCTAGTCGTGCCATTATCAAAATAAGCAATAATTTCATCAAACCAACGAATAAAAGTGTTATTGCTATTTGGAAAATATGTTTTAGCTTTTGAAAGCCACATACCTAATTTAAATACTGCTGGATACCAATGATTAGTTTTATTAAAAATTTTTCTAAGTTTTTCCTTTAATTCATGCATCATTTTTAAAGTAGGAGATACAGCTTTTACTTGAATTAATTTCTTTATTTGTTCTTCATTTAAGTCCTTTTCATTTTTAAGTAAAGCATATTTACTATTTTTCAATCCTTCTAATATTTTTTCATATTCATCTTTCTTTTCAGATGTTTCTGCTAATTTAATTAGTTCCTCTATTTTGTACTTTTCTCTCTTCCTCTGTGTGTCTAATTCTTTATTTACTTGCACCATTACGTGAAATCTATCGGCGACGACTTGAACGTTAGGCATTAATTCTATCACTAAATTTTTGTACCCTTGCCATAAATCTATACTCACTTCCTTAATTTGCTCTAACACCTCAACTCCCCAACTGATAAGAACTTCCTCGATTACTCCTTGTGTACGTGCGTTCAAAATAGCGATTGGTTTAGATGTATCTAAATCTATTAACACTGCACAGTAGTTACCCTTTCCTTTTCTTAAAGCTATTTCATCAATTCCCAGCCTTTTTAAATTCTTAGGTTTTGTTAAATTTAGTTTTTCAGATGCATCTTTTAACATTCTTTCTATCTCTTCTGTTGTGACTATACCTTTTGATGCCACGCTATGTATGTCGTTTTCTAAAACTTCTTGTATTATTTTGTTTGCAAGGCGATTTGTATAGGTTCTTTTCTTTCTTGCAAACTCAAATTCTTCACTAAACGGTTTTTTACAAATTCTACATTTAAATTGGCGCCGATTTATTTCTAAAAAAATTGGTTTCTCTCCAAAAGGTAAATCTTTAATAATATGACGATGGTTTTGATGTAGTTTATGACTCTCCGTACCACAAGATGGACATACACTATACAGCTTTATTGGCTCTGTTCGTAAAATTATTCCAATTTCGTTATAAATGCTGTGCGATATAACTTTTACTTCGTCTATATCCAGAATTTGTGATAAGATTTTTATATCTTTTTTATTAGTCATGACTGTAAATGTACCCTAAAATACAATGAACGTACATACAGTCAATAATAAATAAGACTTACAAGTCAATCCTATCAAGCATTTTTGTAATATTTTTTACAATAAATTAATAATAGTTGACATCTTTATTTAACAATTTAGCATAACAACTACTGAAGAACCAAAGAAATAAAGAGGAAAATATTCAGGTTCCAGATTTTTCAATAACTGCTCTTATATTGCGGTCTACTTTAATGTCTATATTATGGTCATTAGAAAAGCTAAAAGAAGAGGCAAAAATTGACGGTTATAAAACTAGTGTAAATTCTTCGGCGCCATCTTCAAAGCCCATAAAACGCACACCAGAAGACCGATTACGAAAAAATCTAACTAAAATGAGAATATTGAGAAATTTAGTAGATGACGGAATTATACCAAAGAACACAATAGAAAGAGAAACGCATTTTGAAATTCTTAAGCGAATAGAAGATAAAGAAAGACAATCATGGCATAAAATTTACTCATAAGAATAGTTTTTTAGATATAAGAACGTTCATACCGCACCAAGTAAAGGGGTAACTAACTCGAATTTAGTTTCAATGCATCCTTCCTGGCACCCTTTTACTATATCTACGGTGGCTCCCAATAGCGTCCCTGTGCTTTAATGTCCTCTCAGCCCAGAGAAGATTGCTGCCGCTTCTGTGTCAAATGGCGAAACTGGGACTTGGAAGCAATATAGTACAAAAATACCACAGGAATGTGATTTCAGTATTTTTTGTAGGGATTTCACTCTAATTTGATGAAAAGGGTAAAAATACTGTTAACCTTAAGGGTTAACAATATTTAAAAAATCATGTACAATGGATATTGTATTTGAAGATGAGAGATTTGAGAAAGAGTGCAACAACCAAAGGCTTTTAGAGAAAAACCAGGGGGCGGTTCGAGCAAAGAAAATTCGACGACGGCTTGATGATTTACGGGATGCAAATTCCCTATCGGAGATGCGGAATCTTCCAGGGCGTTGTCACGAATTGTTATATGGTCGGGCTGGTCAGCTATCTTTAGACTTAGACCACCCATATCGATTAATATTTGAACCAGCACATGAACCTATTCCCGTAAAGCCAGATGGTGGACTTGACTGGAATGAAGTAACTGCTATTAAAATAATAGGCGTGGAGGATACCCATGAGTAATGAGTTCCAAAATCAGTACGCCCCAGACTATGTTTCTCCCCCTGGAGAAACTCTTCAAGAAATTCTTGAAGAGCGTGGCATGTCTCAAGCAGAACTGGCAGAAAGGACAGGTAGACCAAAAAAAACTATTAACGAAATTATTAACGCAAAAGCTGCAATTACACCAGAGACAGCACTGCAATTAGAAAAAGTGCTAGGTGTATCAGCAAGTTTTTGGAATAACCGCGAACGACGTTACAGAGAAGCATTAGCACGGCAAGAAGATAAAGACAGTTTGCTACAACAGGTAAACTGGCTTGACCAAATTCCAGTAAAAGCCATGATTAAAGCTGGCTGGATTGGACAACTTGAGGATAAAGTTGAGCAACTGCGGGAGGTGTTGAGTTTTTTTTCCGTCGCTTCCCCTGAGCAATGGGGGAATATATGGTGCAATGCGAATGTTTATTTTCGTAAGTCTCAGACGTTCGAGAGTAATTTAGGTGATGTCGCGGCTTGGCTACGCCAAGGAGAAATTGAAGCGGCACAAATTTCTTGTGTTCCTTATGATGCAAGAAAATTTAAGGAAGTCTTAGAATATATCCGCAGGCTTACGCTAGAACCACCACAGATTTTTCAACCTGAAGTAGTGCGTTTGTGTGCAACAGCTGGTGTTGCTGTAGTTTTTGTTCCTCAGCTACCAAAAACAAGAACTTGTGGAGCAACTCGTTGGTTAACTTCTGAAAAAGCATTAATTCAACTTAGCTTACGTCACAAAACAAATGACCATTTGTGGTTTGGCTTTTTCCATGAAGCTGGTCATATTTTGTTACATGGCAAACGAGACGTTTTTCTAGAAGGTAAAGATATTCAAGATACCGAAGAACAAAATAAAGAAACAGAAGCAAATAAATTTGCAGAAGATATACTTATCCCTCCTGCTGAATTCAAAGAATTTATAAATTCTGCTCAACAACGCAGCAAAGCAGGAATAGAAAAGTTTGCTGCAAAAATAGGTATTGCGCCAGGTATTGTAGTTGGTAGACTTCAGCACGATAATTATTTACCGAAAAATCACTGTAATGATTTAAAGGAGCGATTTCAGTGGGCTGGAAATGAGGAGTAAATTTTATAGGAGTTGTTACTAATCAAGTATCAAAATATTCCCTGTTTATACAGAGCTATCTGTTGTGGAATTCTTTCTAAAATTCCATAACCAAAGACTTTATCTAGTTCTAAATACTCAAGGTATACGTAGCCAATATGACAATGGCAAGTTTGATTTGTACACGTTCTATCAACCAAATAATCTTCCCAATTAGCATCATATATATTACCAATCGGCGCCTTGATAAAATGGCAGCGTCGCATTGTACCGTGACCGTCAACAGTTAGGGCTGACTTACCCGCGCGGCAAGAGCGTCCAAAACTTGGATAATGTTGCGTGTTCAATTCATACAAAGGGTCAATAGATTGAAAAAACTCTCGGTCTTGTTGTGATAAATTCGGCAACTCCGCCTTTACTGCATTAATCCATAAATACACATTTTCTGGCAAATCTTGACGTAAAGCAGCAATTTCATGTTTGAACTGAGGGAAACCTACCACACCAGCACTAAAATGGGCGCCTCGTTTATCAAGTTCCAGACATTTAGCAACATAACTTTCTCTTTTTACCCATTCCGGGTGAAAAGTAGCCCAAAGTGCAAGTTTATCTTTATTACACTCCTCCACCCAATCTAAATTACAAGAAAGATTAGTTTGAATAGCAGCTTTATTAACATGAGACATTTGAGTTAACTTCACCAAAGCTTCTTGATAACAGCGATGAATTAACGCCTCACCCCAAGGAGTAAAAAGAATAGAAAACTCATGCTGTGGGTGTTGAGAAATCCAATTAACAAACCGTTCCAAATCTTGTTTATCAACAGCTAACTCAGTAGCAGTTTGCTGACGTTTCGCAAAAGGGCAATATTCACAACCATAATTACAACTAACCAAAGAACCGCGATAAAGAATATTCAAATGCATATAAACTTCCATTATTATCCAACCATAATATATCAGTATTATAAACATCCCTCTTGTGGAGCGGGCATCCCTGCCCGCCCTACTTGTCTAATTTTATTATTCACATGCAGACCAATACCTATATGGTTTTTGCATCTCAGAAATAACTTTAAGATTTAATTGATTGAATTTTCTAATCATTTCATCACTTAAACAATTATGAGAAATATTCAGAGTGTCTAGTTGACGAACTGCCGCACAATTAAGTAAAGCATTTGCTCCCTCATCTGCCATTTTTCCTATTGAAATGTCTAATTCAACTATATTTTCACAAATTGGAGAATTTGCTATTGCAAAAGCAATATTATCTGGATAGTCATGGTCGTAGTTTCGTAGTCCTAAATACTTGAGCTTAGGAAAAATGTTATAAAAAATTGGAATAAATTCACTGATACCATATTCACTTATATACGGATTCTCGCCAAGCCAAAGTTCAAGATATTCTAATGCAGGTAATTCAAGCTTGCAAATTTCTTCAAATACATTATACGCAATGTTAGAACCTTCAATAATAAGTGTTTTAAGTTTTTCATGTCGAATAGGGCAAAATTCTAATCCGACTGCGTAGTTTGAAAGATAATCATATCTATAACAGTTATTGCGGACTTTTAATATTTCTAGTTGTGGATAAGCAAATAAAATATAACTAAGATTACAGTATCCTAATGGGAGGCTTGGCCATTCATCTCCTAAAAATAAGGCTTTAAGATTAGTCAACCTTTCATTATTTTTAAGTAGTACATCCATAACAGGCTGAAATGTATAATCTTTTAAAGAAGTTGTATACCAAAAACCGAACACTAAAGCTTCAATCTTACTAGCTAAAGGACTTTGCGATATAATTTGCAGCTTATCTACGCCATTCATAACTGATTTTGTATAATAATTATTTTCTGGGACAACCCTTAAAGCATACGCAGTATCAACTGTCTCACTAATGCCAACTACAGGGTCAAACTCAATTACTTTTCGGTTTGCGAATGTAGTCGAATAACTACGGGGTATTTCATAATACTTTTCAAAAGTAGTCCAAAATTTATACTCTTTTAAAGCTGATTTTACCTGGCTATTATCTATATTTTTTAATAAACGTACCGCTGTTTTCCGTACTTTTGCCGAATTATCATCTAAAGCCTGAATTACTAAATTTAAACCCGCATCACCGTAACTGAGCGCGCGACTCAATGCAGCAATGCGCGTTTCAATATCAGAACTAGCTAAACGCTGTTTAACACCCTCAACTCCACCTAAAACGGCGCCATATAATGGTGGTGGTGTTCCCCTACCCAGTACAATATCAAATTTTCTAGGTTCATTTTGATTGTTTGCCATACTAGAACAATCCTAAATAATTCGTGATTACCACTCTTACGCAGAGGGCACAGAGAAGAAAGCAAGAGGGGGTTAAATTTGGCGCCAGTTCCCCAGATTTAATGACACAAACTAGTAGTATAGACGTTCGTAACATCAATCGCTATCAGTGCTTACCTATATTTGAAAATTTGAGTCTAAATCTTATATAATACGTAAAGTTCGCTCGAAAGTTTTGGCATAGATATAAAGCACTAGCATTTTTTAGAA
This sequence comes from Calothrix sp. PCC 7103, assembly GCF_000331305.1. Classification (GTDB taxonomy): domain Bacteria; phylum Cyanobacteriota; class Cyanobacteriia; order Cyanobacteriales; family Nostocaceae; genus Dulcicalothrix. Next base: position 7,920,092 of record NZ_KB217478.1, read on the forward strand.
GATGTCTCATTCATTGGACTTTAGCATGAAGGCGCCATTGCTATGACACAAGCGGTTCCAAAACTCCTGACATTCGATGATTTTATCGCTCGATATGGGGATGATGAGCGCTACGAATTGATTGATGGGGAACTTATTGATATGGAACCAACTGGGCCTCATGAAGAAGTGGCTGCTTTTCTAGTGCGAAAAGTTAATGTCGAGATAGATAAAAAGAGTATCCGTTGGTTTACACCTGCCCGTTGTTTAATCAAACCTCTAGGGATTTCAACAGGTTTTCGTCCTGATGTAGTAGTGCTAGATAAAACTGCTCTCGTCAATGAACCCTTATGGCAAAATGAACCTGTTATTACATTAGGGACTTCGGTCAAGCTTGTTATAGAAGTGGTCAGCACAAACTGGCAAAATGATTACGCGCGAAAAGTAGAAGACTACAGCGCATTAGGTATACCAGAATACTGGATTGTAGATTATTTGGGTTTAGGGGGTAGAGATTATATTGGCGACCCAAAGCAACCGACAATATCAATTTACACACTATCAGCTAGCGGAAATAAATATCAGAAGCCTGTGCAATTTCGTGGCAAAGACCGTATTATCTCCTCTACATTCAACTCATTGCAGCTAATGGCTGAAGAAATATTTATATCATCTCAACCTTAACACTAATTTTGCTTTTAATGCCTCACTCAACGCAGCAACGCGCACTTCAAAAACAGTACTAGCTAAACGCTGTATAACTCCCTTAATGCCACCTAAAACGGCGCCTTGTATAGGTGGGGGTGCCTCTCCTCCACGAACAGCATCGAATTCTCTTGGTTGATTTTGGTTATTTGTCATATTTTATTAGTTAAAAATTGTATTATCAATAGGAAATATTTAAGTTAACTGTTGAGGAGAGAATCTACTCCCCTCTCTTTGTAGGGGAGGGATTGGGGGAGAGGTTTTTAAAGTCTTTTATATACTGAAAACGGCTTACAACTTTACTTTTAAAGCAAGTGAAATATTGAAGATGCTACCCTGCGGGAAAACTCCGTTTACGTACCTCAGCATGACATGAATTCATATTTTACCCGTTTGGAGTATATGTAAAAAACAACTCATCCGTTACATCCGTTATATCCGTTGCTAATTTACTTCACCTCATAACCATCCATCAAACCCAGCACCTTCTCAGAAAAAAACCAGGCGCCAATTACATCAGAAAGTTCAACACCAGCTTCAGTCAACCGCAATACTCCCCCATCTTCCATTCCCAAATTTAAATCTTTCACTTCCCTAAGTTCAGGAAAATCTATATAAACACTGCTATTAAACCTTTGCTGATAGCTAGTAAAATTCAACCCTTCATCAGAAAGTAGAGACAGCAAAATATAACGGCGCCGTTGTTCATTGCCATCTAACTTAAACCCATAGCTGGCAAAATCAAACGCCTCATTAGGTGTCTGTATATACACTTGTAAAATATCGCGGATTTCTTTTACACCAACTGCGTAATCATTAGAATAGTGCAAAGTGTTGGTGTAAGAACGGGCGCCGCATCCTAAACCAACCATACCATCAGCTTGACAACAGTAAACAGGTGATGCAGGATTATTTTCGCGTTGTTGAAACATCCGCATTGAAACCTGAGAATATCCCTCAGATAGCAATAACTGGCGCCCTGCACGGTAGCAAGCGAGACGAATATCATCCCATTCTTTATCAGTACGTCCTAAACCTGTGAGTGGTCGCACGTATAAAGGATATAAATAAATTTCTTCTGGTTGAAAGCGCAATGCTGCACGTATAGATTGCAACCAAGTTTCTACAGTTTGACCGGGAAGTCCGTAGATTAAATCAATATTTAATGTGGGAAAACCTGCTTCTTTAATTCTTCCTAAAGCTGCTTCTACTTGAGGAGTAGTTTGGCGCCGTTGGGTTGCAAGAACTTCTGACTCGATGAAACTTTGAACACCTATACTAATTCTATCGGCGCCTCGTTCTCGTAAAAGCTTTAATTTATCTTGGGTTGCTGTCTCTGGGGAAACTTCTATAGAAATAGGAATGGACTGTAAATTGGCACCTATCGTTTGTTCTGCAATGTTAAAGATTGTTTCAAGGTGCTGGATGGGTAGCTGTGTGGGTGTTCCTCCACCAATAGCAAAGCGCGCGAATGATGATTTTCCTAAAGCTGATTTTACCCGTTGCGCTTGTCGCTGTAGGGCGCAGACATATTGAGTTACAAAATCTTCGTTGTGGGTGACGGTGGTAAATAAGTTGCAAAACCCGCAGCGCATTTCACAAAAGGGGATGTGTATGTAGAGGAATAATGCGCTTTTATCTTGGTTTGACCATAGTTGTGCAAGGTTCACGGGTGGAGTTAGGGGACGGTATGCGGTTTTATGGGGGTAGGAGTAAACGTAAGCTTGGTAAGGAGATTGTGAAATTTTTGATTTTAGATGTTCAATTTGAGTTGTAATCATTTGGTTTTAAATGGGTTTTGTTAAATTTAGGATATGAGAATCTCCTTACTTCCTTCTAAAATAAACTCTGCATATGGAACCGTCCATACTACGGGATGGCTCAATCTATGTCCAGTGTATCCGTCATCACCATAAGTTGTTCCGTGGTCGGAGCAAAGAATGCAAAATGTTGAACCTCTCTGCCGAAATGCATCCCAGAGTTTACCCAACTGACTATCAACATATTCCAAAGCGGCACCGTGAGATTCGATAGTGTCGGTTTTAGCACCTGGTAGGTAAAAGTAATTCGGTTGATGCAGTGCGGAGATGTTAATAAATAAGAATATGCGCTGACTTTTTGGTGTTATTTCTAAAATTTCTTGCGCTAGTGCTATTTGCTTTTCTGTCGAATCAGGGTTAGTAACTCCTAACTCTCGACTCCAGTGGCTCTCAGCAAACATTGATGGAAAGACGTTTCCTAAAGGATTAAGCTTATTAAAAAATCCCACACCACCTATACAAACAGTATGGTAGCCTTTTGTTACTAACCCTTCGACAATATTGGCGCCTTTTAACACGCATGTATTTTCTGTAGTAGTAGTGCTACCCTCAAACCCCAAAGCAAAAGCGCGTGGGTGAACACCTGAAGTTACAGGAGTAGGAAAAAAGCCTGCAAAAAACGCATGATGAGCAGCGTAGGTAAAATTTCCAGGGGAGTGACGTTGTTCCCAGCCAGTTTTTGGAAGCACTGCGGCTAAATTAGGAAGGCGCCTTTGGGTAAGATATTCTTTAGCTACGTCATAGCGCAAGGTGTCTAGAGTGATAAATAATATGTCGTGAGTTCCGACAATTTGATTCATATTAAACATAATTAATTAATACAGCAAAAAGAGCAAAGTTTTTAATGCAACAGCAAAGTGAATAAATCCAAATTATACAGACGAAGTTCACTCATCATAATATACCCTTTTATTACTAAGGTTTTGCTATGCTCCTTTCCAATATTGCCTTGACCTCGCTTGTATAAGTATCAATACCATTCCATAAAATCCCTGGTAACAAATCACCGAAAGCGTTTATTTCTAAAAGCGCATGTTGTTTCCAATCAGGTAATATCAATAAATCAACTCCGCAATATAAACTCTTTGAAAATAAACCTGCTGCTTGCTCACAAGTGTACTTCATCGCTTCCCAATTTTCGGTGCCTACTTTTTCTAATAATTCCTCACTATTACCTCTCTCATTACCCAAGTGTAAATTTGTCATTGGACTTTTGCCCAACCTGACAACTATATGCTGCACTTCACCGTTGATAACTACTACGCGCGCGTCAAAACCACATCCTTGTAAACGCGCTTTGGGTAGCCATTCTTCGACCTGCACACCTTCTGCTGTTAAAATATTGATAATATCGGCAATTTCTTCTCTACGAGTGTAATTACGAATTCTACGCGAGTTATAAAGTAATGTTTCCCCGTTTTCTCGCACTTGTTCGACGGTAGTTATAGCTGACTCATACCGCGCGTTTACTTGATATGCAACAACTCCAGATGCAGCGGAACCGTGAGAAAGTTTGACAAATACTCGGTCTATTTCCTGTTGTTGCATTTGTTCGCGTAAGTGGTCGTAGCTATGAATTTTGCCAAGCGAACAAGGAACGGGAATGTTATGGCGCCGAAATAGTTCGTGACATGCTGGTTTATCAAACATTGTTGCGATGTCTTCAGGATGGTTCATAAAACCTACACACCCAGAGAGGTTCCATTGTTGTAATAAATGGCGCCAGCCTAAATACCATTGTCGAGGATATAAAATACGTCCTTTGTCAAATTCTAATTTCGCTACTTCGGCAGGACTTATACGCTGGTGTTGTCCGTCATCGGGTACGGCAAAACCTGCGGCGATAATTGCTTTATCTACATCAAAGTTCTTTTCGGGAGATTCAAAGCGAATAATGGTGTTGGGTGTGTTGAATTGTTCGAGGGTTTGTTTGCCTGCTATTAAGTGTTCATAAGAAATGATAGTGGCAGGTGGTAAGTTGAAATGAGAGAGCGCTTGTTGCAGGAAACCTGGGCGCCTGTTTTCGGGGTTAGCGATGACGATAAAGTTTAACATAGTAATTCATTCCTCCTACCCTATTCATGTAATGCATAGTAACGCGATATACCGACATTTCTACTAACAACAGGTTATTGAAAATCTTTAATTAATAGGCAATTAGGTGGTGATAGCTGTTCCATTTGTTCAAAAAATTCTTCAGACACACAATTATTAGATATATTAAGTGTATGTAAATTTGGAATTGCTGGACAATCAAGTCAAGCTTCTAAACCATTCTATACTCACTGCTACGTATCCCTAAATAACATCAAAATGTCTAGGTTGATTTTCTGCCATCGCTACTCACCACTGCACGACTATATAATTAAGATGCCCAAAATGCTAGAAAATTATAAAGGAGACAAAAAAAACAGGCAGGTATGGAAGGAACCTTGGACAGGCAAACACTGTTGATATTTATCTTAAAGAGGAAATCAACCTCTCTAACCGCCTTATCAGAATTAAAAAACAGAATCAGCCAAAATCTAGCCAGCAAATTTTTGTTATTCAAAAATATCGAAGGTAAACTGATTCAAAAAAAATTCTAGGGTGCCCAAAATATGGAACAGCAAGAGGGAGAGCAATATGCCATACAGTGCGTTTAGTTTCAATAAAGCCAAAAAGGACTTCAATCTCACGGTTATTGAGAACCAAGATTTATTCTTGAATGTGGAGGTGGTTCCACCTACTGACTATCTCAATGTTACCCTGGCAGAGCATTTGCCTCTAGTAACCGCTATTAATACGGAAAAAGCCCGCTCTGAGCTTGTTATCATGCCAGTAATGATAGAAGTGAGGCGTTATTTGAAGTATCAAATTAGTATTTTTTCTGGTTCTGAATTTAATGTTGACGCAGAAAAGGGTTTAGAGGGACGATGTGATTTTATATTGAGTCGTTCCCAAGAACAATATGATATTACTAGTCCTGTTGTAACAATTGTTGAGGCTAAAAATGAGAGTATTAAATCAGGTTTGGGACAGTGCATTGCTACAATGATTGCAGCGCAAATTTTTAATCAGCAGCAGGAAAATGCCATCGAAGAAGTTTATGGCGTGGTAACAACTGGAACTGATTGGAAGTTTCTTAAACTCCGTGGTAACACAGTCATTATAGATAAGAACGATTATTTTATTAAGGAAATAGACAAAATTTTAGGTATTTTAGTAACGACGCTTATATCAGATACTCATGCTGATTAAAAAATTTAGTGTAACTATCTTTTAAAAGTTTTATGTGTACCAAAGTAGTGTTGGGTTTTGCTATCAGTAAAGGGAAACTCCGTTTATGCATAACTACCAGTAAAGGGGAAAACTACCCGACTGGTAACTCTATAAAGACGGGCAGGATGCCCGCTCCACAACATGAATGTGTTAAGAGTGATTATTTTCTTGCTGCTACTGATTTTGCAGCGCATTCTACCAAAGATATATCATGCTGACGATTGTACGGCGCCTCTATATTATTTTCTGGTTGAACTGTTTTGAGTATTTCGGAGGCAGGTTGATACTGTCCTGCTTCTGCGTATCCTTGGGCAAGTGCTTGGATTGCTTTCTTTTTGCCTGATTGTGATGTAATGGTATTAATAATACTTTGTGCTTTATCGTATTGTTTATTACGCGCGTATTCTAAGATAACACTAGCACGCGCTGTATCTTGCCACTCATTACCTGGCATTTGATTAATAAGTTTAATTGCGTCGTCAAATCGTTGTTTGCTAGCGTAGGCGCCTGGTAATTTATAATATGCAGAGCCACCTGGGTCGATTGCTACAATAGTTTTTTCCAGATTTTTGTCTGGCTCGATTTGCCCTAAGTTAATGTATCTTATGGCAATGGCTGCTAAAGGAGGCGCCTTGTAAGTATCGTCTTTTATTTTAAAGGTAAGTTTTTCTAGTTGAGTAAGTTCGCTTATAGTTGCCTGTGATGCTATCAACTCCAGTGCTTTGCTTTGTTCGTACTCGCTTGTAATGGTTTGTACTAACTGAAGTCCTTTATTAAAGGTACCATTAGCTGCGTATTCAACTGCTATTCCCGAAAGTGCCATTGCGCGACTATCTTCGTCTTTAATACTATTTGCTAGCTGTAGCGCTTCTTTGTAACGATTTGCTGCTGCATACTCAATTGCAATGTATGCAAGTGGATACTGTTGAAGTTCGCGATTTAAGGAACGTGCATACTTTAAAGCTTGGTAGAACATGCGGTCTGCTTGTTGTTTATTTCCAGCTTTGGCATATTGACGCGCGATAATTGCTAACCCGCGAGCTTTTTCGGTTGCTCCTGTCTCGTTATTAATGCTTTGGACAATTTGAATAGCTCGGTTGTATTGCTTTTTCTCTGCTAGTTTTGTCGCAATAGTAACTTTGGTTTGCTCTGGTATTAAATCATGGTCCATCCGCTTGACTAATTGAATAGCTTGGTCAAATTGTCCTGCATCTGCATATTTTAGTGATACATCTGCCCAATATTGTGATGTAAACTCCGCAGCTAAAATAAGTGGTCCTTCCCCTGCGCTAGGTTCACCAACGCTTACGTAACAACTAAGCGGAATACCTTTTAGCTTAAGCTGCGCGTTTTGAGACTGATTACTATTCGCATGTGTTGCAATATTTGTCTCAATTGGGATGGCGCCTGCTCCGAGACATAATATTGTCAAGGTAAATAAAATTGATTTTAGTTTCACTGGTTTTAATTTATACTTTTATCTTTTTACTGTTATAACCTATGCATGTAAATTGCTTAAAGAAAAATAATCAACCGTGTTGTAGATAGGGATTACATCACAGCAAACCACAGTGAATTAATACAATAAACGCAATGCTATTTACGAAAAATATCCAAAAACACTTAAAAAGCTTGGTTATGGTGGGTTTACTGACTACTACCCCCGCTTGCACAAATTGCCTGACGCGCGCGGAGTCATCTCAAAAAACTCTTATTAAAGACGAATTATATTTTGGTTTATCAAAACCAGGAGGAAAAACAATATCTGAGGTTGAATGGCAGCAGTTTCTCAACCGTGTCATTACTCCTCGCTTTAAAGATGGACTTACCGTAATGGATGCAAATGGACAGTATCTTAATAATTCCGGCAAACTCAGCAGAGAAAAAACTAAGTTGATTATTCTTGTATACGAAACTAACCAATCTAAAAATCAAATGGTTCAAGAAGCTATATCTAGCTACAAAAAAACATTTCAGCAAGAGGCTGTATTAAGAGTTACCAGTAATGTCAAGGTATCATTTTAATGTAAATAGCGTGCAAGTTTTTTTAGATTAAGCTTTTACCCAACAATCTGCCACTGCGAGTAATTCAGTACCGAGGTCTGTTATTCCCACTTGTAACAGTAATAAACCTGTTGAAACGCACTCAATAAAACCCCATTGCCATATCGCTTTTTCGTTGATACCAGTCAGGGAGCTAAGTAAAGCACAACGCTGTTGACCTATAGATAGGCGCCTCTACAACACTTAACTGCCACTTTTGCTCCAATGCACGCACAACAGACCCCAGTTCTGCCATCCAATAAAGTCCAGCTTCGCCAAGTGCCAGCGCTTTTATACTTAACACGGGTAAGAAATGTCATTCTGAGCGTAGCGAAGAATATCTAAGATGCTTCACTGCACTACGTTTCGTTCAGCATGACAAAGTTTATATTCTACCCATTAGCAGTATAATCGCACTTCTTCTGGTAGTTGAAATGAAGGTAAAGCCATCATCAAGCCCGTAATATTACGGTATTTAATTGCTATCAACAATAGGTTTATTAACTTCCTTACACTTATCCTCAGCAGCTTTGTAAGCATCAAGATAAGGTTTATCACCCAGCATTACATCACCGTAATACTCATATGGTGCATTGCCATATATAGGTAAAGGGTCATCTTCAGGATAGTCTTCTTGGGACTCCTCAATAATTTGCTTCAAATTTGCCACTGTTATCTTCTGTGCTGGAAAATACGATAAATCACTAGCATTTCTGTTGATATGCGGCAAATTTGGGTCAATTACACTGTCCCCTACCTCAATCCAAGCATGTTCAACAGGACGATACGGTTGACCTCCAAAAACCAAAAACCCTTGTACGTAAATCGCTTCCTCCGTCGTTAATGCTGCTTTGTAAGCATTATCGAACGGCTTCTTCGACTTACTCTTTATATTCTTAGCGACCTCTAAGGACAGAGCCTCATCTAATCGTTTACTCATCCACAACCAAATTTAAAGCAGCTCCAACATCCTAACATTGAGCATTAGGCTAAGGACATTAAACATTAGATATAAATCTAAAATTATTCACTATTTTTATTTCACCGTAAAATATAGTATGAAAATACTATGCACTCATACCTCGATATGCAGTAACTCTATACCTGAGCGTGTTAATCCTTCTTCTTTTTCTTTGCGCTCTTTGTGTCCTTTGCGGTTCGTTATATAAAGTTTGCTTTTTTTATTGTAGTTGTTGGAGATTCTTCGCTGCGCTCAGAATGACAGTGTTAAATATAAAATAAACCGACACAGGTTAGCTGTATCGGCTTTATGATTTCATATTAGATTGAGGCGCCCTTATGCAAAAGCAGATGCTTGAGGTTTGGCGAAAATCATTCTTCCTGCGGAAGTTTGTAGTGCGCTGGTGACGGTGACGCGAACTTCGCCACCTACAAAAGGACTACCTTCTTCGACGACTACCATTGTACCGTCGTCGAGATAACCGATACCTTGACTTGGTTCTTTGCCTTCTTTGAGTATCTTGATGTCGATGTTGTCTCCGGGCAAGTAACTGGGACGTACTGCGTTAACTAAGTCGTTGACGTTGAGTACTGGTACTTTCTGAACACTGGCAACTTTAGATAGGTTATAATCGTTCGTTAACAAAGTTCCGTTGATTTCTTGCGCGAACTTGACTAACTTGGCATCGACGGTTGCTATATCGTCATAGTCTGAGGAATTTATAATTATCCTTTCTGGATAAGTTTCTCGAATGCGGTTGAGAATTTCTAGTCCGCGTCTTCCTCTTACTCGCTTTTGGTCTTTGCTTGCGTCTGCGACTTGCTGCAATTCCTGTAGTACAAATTGCGGTACTATTATGGCGCCTTCTAAAAACCCTGTTTCTAAAAGTGCTTCAATACGACCATCAATAATGCAGCTTGTGTCTAAAACTTTTGTACCAGCTGGTTTTAGTGTCCCTTCCACTACCAACGCTCCGACGCTGTTGGGATTAATAAACCTAATTAATCCTCGTCCGTGACTGTCGGCTAAGTTCATACCAGTATAAGCTAGTACAATACTACCGACCACTGCTACCAATGGTTTAATAAACCCAAAGTCAGGAGGTATGGGAAGTAAAAATAGTGGCGCCAGCATTAAGTTAGCAAGCAGCAAGCCTACAATCAAACCGATTGCGCGCGTTACTATTGCTTCTGGAGCCATATCACGAACTTGGGCTTCGAGACGACGATAACCCGTTTGAATTCTAAGACCAATCGCACCGCCAATAATAGCGGCAAATGCGGCAGTAACAAAGCGTAAAGCTTCTATATTTGAGACTCGACTTAGTGCCCCGTTTGGTAGTAAGTCGATACTAAAGAACCCTACCCCCGCTGCTGCCAGGATGAATGAGAAAATAATAATGGCATCTAGCATGTGGTTACACTGGTTTCCTGGTGTACAACTCAATCGAACTGAGTATTTCTCATAGGTTCTTTGTTACTGATATTAACAAAGAACCTATGACAAAATTTATACTTACGTACTTACTAGAAAATTAAGATAATAGTATGTAAATATATTATAACTGAATAGTAATACTGTTTATATTCTTTATCTTTTTGTTATTAAGCTATAAATAAATGTAAATTTACACTCATATTTCTTATTTATTTATTAATTTATAAATCTTTGCAATTTAATTTGAATTTGATCCCCGAATGAGTAAACCAGAATGGACACAGAACTAGTTATTTCCAGCATTCCACGGGCAGCTTATGTACATATTCCGTTTTGTCGGCGCCGATGCTTTTACTGCGATTTTCCAATTTCGGTTGTCGGAGACAAGCAACGCGGTGAAACTTCTGGTACGATTTCACGCTATGTTGAGGTACTGTGTCAGGAAATTGCCCTTACATCAGTACAAAGTCAACCTTTGCAGACAATTTTTTTTGGTGGCGGTACTCCTTCACTTTTATCTACTGAGCAGTTAAAGTGCATCATAGCAATTCTTGACAGATCATTTGGTATTTCCACAGACGTAGAAATTTCTATGGAAATTGACCCTGGCACTTTTGATTTAGAACATATTGAAGGTTATCGTAGTGCAGGTGTTAACCGCTTTAGCTTTGGTGTACAAGCATTTCAAGAAGAATTACTAAAATTGTGTGGACGCGCGCATACTGTCTCGGATATTTACGCTGCTGCTGACCTGATACACAAAGTCAATGTTCCTGAATTTAGTATTGATTTAATATCGGGTTTACCGAACCAAACTTTAGAGATGTGGCAAGAGTCTTTAGAAAAAGCTATTTCTTTGGCGCCTACCCATATATCTATATATGACCTTACCATCGAACCGGGAACTGCTTTTGGACGTTACTACCAACCTGGAAATAAACCCTTACCCACAGATGAAATTACAGTTCAAATGTATCGAATGGCGCAAAAAATCTTAACAGGCGCCGGGTTTTCACATTACGAAATTTCCAACTACGCACAACCCGGACACCAATGTCGCCATAATCGAGTTTATTGGGAAAATCGTCCTTATTATGGCTTTGGAATGGGCGCCGCAAGTTATGTAGAAGGTAAACGCTTTAATCGTCCCCGTAAAACCAAAGAATATTACGCTTGGGTAGAAGCAGGTGCAGTAGTCGATTGCGAAGTAACACCACCATTAGAAGTGCTATTAGATACATTAATGCTAGGATTGAGGTTAGCTGAGGGAGTTAGTTTAGACAGAATAAAGCAAGAATTTGCCTCGGAGAAACAAGAAGAGATATTAAAGATATTACAGCCATATATTAATCAAGGCTGGGCTACAGTCGAAGCTGAAAGATTACGATTAACTGACCCCGAAGGATTTTTATTTTCTAACGTAGTCTTGGCGCGCTTATTTGAGAAACTAGGAGAATAAATAAATGTATAGAATTAATACTGTTATAGAAAAAGATGGATATGGTTATTATGCCTACTGTCCCGACTTGAAAGGTTGTCAAACTCAAGCAGATACTTTAGATGAAGTAATTGAAAATATTAAAGAGGCTACCGAGTTACACATAGAAACATTATCAAAAGAAGAAAAAGAAGCGCTTCTAAGTAAGATAATGTAAAATAGTAATTAATTAAAGGTTTTAAATATGACACTTGAAGAATTAAAAATACAGTTACTACAATTAAATCCAGGCGAAAAAGCAGAGGCAATACAAACTTTAACCAGTAGCCTAAGTAATGGTTCACGCTTAATTACTAAAACTGCTGGAGTCTGCGGTGGCGATGCGTGTATTAGCAATACTCGTCTTCCTGTTTGGCTATTCGTGAGCTTACGGCGCCAGGGTGCAACTGATGCAGAAATTTTAGAGTTTTATCCTCATCTTACTGCTGCTGATTTAGTAAATGTTTGGGCTTATGCTGAAGCTTTCCCTCATGAAATCGAAACAGCGCTTCAAGAACAAGATGAAGCTATAGAACAAGATATCTGATATATGGCAAATCTCTATGCCGATGAGCAATTTCCATTACCATTTGTAGAATTACTACGTTCTCTAGGTCATGATGTTTTGACTGTGCAGGAAGCTGGAAATGCTGGACTTCCTGATTCTGATGTTTTAGCATTTGCAACCAAAAATAAGAGAATAGTATTAACACAAAATCGACGTGATTTTTTCAGGTTGCATAATCAAAATCCTGCTCACCAAGGTATTATTGCCTGTACCGATGATAAAAACTTATATAGGCTCGCTACACGTATAAATGATGCAATTTGTGCAGAAGATACTTTAGAAGGTAAGGTGATTCGAGTTAATCGTCCCGCAATATAATAGCATTCCATGACAATAATCTTAGGGAGTAGGCGCCGTGCGTTCTAACTTTATTAGCTCCTACCTCTGTAAAGACGCGATAAATCGCGTCTCTACTGTGTCTTTGTGGTAAATATAATTACATGTATTGCACAGGCAGGATGCCTGTGCTACAACCCATCAAATAATTTGAGTTTTTGTTGTTAAGTTTCTTGTAAGGATTCAATTTCGGGTATTGAATTAGATAAATGACTTGGTAGATATTTCTTTAACGTCTCTAAAATCTTATCGGCAACAATCGGTTTAGTCATAAAATCGGTTGAACCAACAACTTTCGCGCGCATTCGGTCAAGTAAACCATCGCTACCAGTCAATATAATTATAGGTGTTTCGGCAAAGCCTGATATTCGGCGCAATTGCGAGCATATTTCGTACCCGTTCACAACGGGCATAATTAAATCTAATAAAATTAAATCTGGTTTATGCTCAATTACCTTGGGTAAAGCTTGAACTGCATCTTGAATTTTGAGAAATCTCATCCCATTTGAGACAATTATTTGCTCTAATATTTGACAAACTTGTGAACTATCGTCGATACAGGCAATTAATGCGCTGGTTGACTGTTTGTGTTGTGACTCTTGTAAAGGCGTTTTTTCAGGACTGACGCTACCAGGAAAAGGTAAATCTGGTACTGTTACAAGTTGAATCAAATCTTTTGAGATATGCGGCAGTAAGGAAACAGTTATTTTAATAAAATCTTGTTTTAGCAGCACTGATAAATCACGCAGTGTGTGTTTACCATTTACAAAATTTATTAAGTTATTATATACTACTGGACTAACAATTTTCTTTAACTCTTCTGGCTTTTGAATTTGCGGCGCCAAATCAGGAAAAAAATTTTTTAACCCAGCGCTAGTCCAAGTTTTTAACTGATTTTGCGCGCGCTCAATAAATATATCTGTACTTGTAAAAGTCACAGCTAAGTCTAAAATAACCTGGGAATTACGGATACAGACTAAATCGTTGCTTGGTTGATATTGAATTAAATCGAATAATAACTCTTGAACAACACTTTCGGCAATAATCTCAACTTGCTTTGAGTCTATTTGATCTCTTTTATCTAATGCAATAATTGACTGGTAATCCCAATGTTCTAATGCTAAATCGATAGCACGAATTTTAATTTTACTGATATCAATATTTGGACAATAATAAGTCATTAGCCGATACCAACGTCGGCATGGGTGAATTCCTCCATTTGCCCAAATGATTCGACCAAACCTGAAGTAAAAGTTCCAGGTATTACCAGATGGTGATTTAATTATTAATTTACCGCTATAACGTGACTGCGTAAAATTTTGCAGTTCTTCAAGCAAATGTTTGCTGAGTGTTTGCATACCCACCATTATATGTTCACAGTAATAATACTGAGTTTTATTAATAGCTCAAGCAATTAATTGATTTTGCTCGAAGTAATTAAAATAAGTATTAATTTATTTTATTAAATTTTAGCCTACATAAACTTAAGCAACAAGCTGTAGAAATTACTGAGAATGTATGGTCGCCAGTGGCGACCTTACGGCACGAGAATGTATGGTTGCCAGTGGCGAGCTTACGGCACGATTAACACGGGACACGGGGAAAGGTTAATTACCCGGTTGGTGACGCTATCAGTCAACCCTTCTTCGGTTAACCCCATTCCTCGACATCCCATAATAATTAGATTTGCTCCAACTTCATCAGCAACGTCGCAAATGGTAAACGCGGGTTTACCTTCACGTTCGATAACTTCGGTTGGAATGCTTTGCTGTTCAAACACTGCTTTGGCGTTTTCAAGTAATTTCGCTACCGCTTCGGGTGACTGCATTGGGTCTTTTGACTCACCGTCGGTAGTTGGTTCTACCACCGACAACAGCACCAAACGGCTTTGGTACTTTTGAACTATATTAACAACAACATCAGCCGCTTCACGTGCTTCGCGACTGTGATCGATAGGAAATAATACTGTTTTGAACATAGTGTCACTTCCGGCCCCCATGACTCGGTACAATCTGGATGGTTCTATTTATTCAAAACATAGCATTCAGGTAATCAGGAGGTTGTGCCGTGTCGAAGAAATCTTTAGCAAATTTATCTGCATCTGACTTGTCTGGTAAGCGAGCATTTGTACGGGTAGATTTCAATGTGCCCCTAGATGATGCGGGCAATATCACGGATGATACACGTATCCGTGCGGCACTACCGACAATTCAAGATTTGGCTAGTAAGGGTGCTAAGGTAATCCTTGCTAGTCACTTTGGTCGTCCAAAGGGTGTTGATGACAAATTGCGTCTAACTCCAGTGGCGGCGCGTTTATCTGAGTTGCTGGGACAAGAAGTCGTTAAGTGCGATGATTGTATTGGTGATGAAGTCGCCGCCAAAGTTGGGTCACTACAAAACGGACAAGTATTACTACTTGAAAACGTTCGCTTCTACAAAGAAGAAGAAAAGAACGATTCCGAATTTGCCCAAAAATTGGCATCAAACGCTGATTTGTACGTCAACGACGCATTTGGTACAGCGCACCGCGCCCATGCTTCGACTGAAGGTGTCACCAAGTATCTTAGCCCCTCGGTTGCTGGATACTTGATTGAAAAGGAATTGCAATACTTAGAAAATGCAATTGCAAATCCTCAGCGTCCTTTGGCTGCTATTATTGGCGGTTCCAAGGTATCGAGCAAAATTGGCGTTATCGAATCTCTGTTAGAAAAATGTGACAAGCTCATCATTGGTGGTGGGATGATTTTCACATTCTACAAAGCTCGTGGTTTGAACGTAGGTAGTTCGCTGGTTGAAGACGACAAAATCGATCTTGCGCGTTCTCTCGAAGCTAAAGCTAAAGAAAAAGGTGTAACTTTCTTACTTCCTACCGACGTAGTTGTTGCCGATAAATTCGATAAAGATGCAAACTCGCAAACCGTCAGCGTTGAGAATATCCCTGATGGCTGGATGGGTTTGGATATTGGCCCTGACTCTGTGAAAGTTTTTCAAGAAGCTCTTGCTGACTGTAAAACTGTAATTTGGAATGGTCCAATGGGTGTATTTGAATTCGATAAATTCGCTGTTGGTACTGAAGCCATTGCCCATACCCTCGCTGATATCAGCAAAAATGGCGCCATTACCATTATTGGTGGTGGTGACTCAGTAGCTGCCGTCGAGAAAGTTGGTTTAGCTGACCAAATGAGCCATATTTCTACTGGTGGTGGCGCCAGCTTAGAATTACTCGAAGGTAAAGTACTACCTGGTATTGCTGCGCTGAATGAAGCGTAAAAAATAGTGCGCTCGTAGAAAGTGCTGAGTGCTGAGTATAATTAGGAGTTAGGAGTTAGGAGTTAGGAATTTAAAACTCAGCACTCAGAACTCAGCACTCAGGACTTTTTACTTTTATTTTATGCAACCAAAATGGCTGGAATGGACGCAGAAGTTACAGGCAATTGCTCAAAGTGGTTTGACTTTTTCAGAAAACCCTTTTGATATTGAAAGATTTAAGCAAATTCGGGAAATTGCAGCAGAAATAGCAGCAAGTTACGCACAGGTAGAACATCCGTATGTATTAGATTTATTTGAACGTGAAGTCCGGTATGCTACACCAAAAATTGACGTGCGTGGTGCAGTTTTTCACGATGAGAAAATTTTGTTAGTCAAAGAAAAATTTGATGGACGTTGGACGCTTCCTGGTGGTTACGCGGATGTTGGAGAATCTCCCAGCGAGTCTGTAATTAAAGAAATTCTTGAAGAGTCTGGTTATCAAACTCGTGCGTTGAAAATATTGGCAGTGTATGACCGTGACCGACAAGGACATACTCCTTTTCCGTATTATATGTATAAATTACTTTTTCACTGTGAATTAGTGGGTGGAAGTGCAGCTACAAGCATTGAAACTGATGATGTTGGATTTTTTGCTGAGGACTCAATTCCTGAACTATCCATAGGGCGAGTTTTACCGCACCAAATTACAAAATGCTTTGAATATTATCGCAGCCCGCATCTACCTACCGATTTTGATTAAGGAATAAAGTCTTTATGACGAACACTTATCTATCGGTTATCCACACAAAGTAAGTTAAAATTGATACATTAATATTATAACGTGTAAATTACAGTAAGCAAATGGCGCCTACATTGCTTATATGTTAATTATATATAAATACAGATGTTCGGACTGTCCAACATGCGGATTTATTCCTGGGTGTGGTAAAAACGGTAGGAACATTATTTATAGACGTTAAACTAGATTAGAAATATAGTTACTTATTTTGAAGCCAACAAACACTACCAAGGCTAGCGCAAATATTAGCAGCAAAACAAAGGTTCTTTTTATGGAAAAATTAGAGAAAAACTTATTAGCCAAGCGTCAACCAGCAAAGCGTTTAGCTTTAACAGGGGCGTTAGCAGCAGGTATGATAATGATGCCTTCTGTGGTAGGTGTGGCTCCTGTTATGGCTCAACAGCAACAACAGCAAAGGTCAGACAATCAGCTGAGCTATAGTGAACTGATTAAAAAAGCCAATAGCGGGGAAGTCAGGAAGGTTGAACTTGACGGAACCGACCAAACAGCGAGAGTTTATTTAAAGAATCAAAAGCCAGATGCACCACCACTACGAGTGCAGCTTTTGAATCAAAACGGGGAGTTGATAGCTAAACTCAGACAAAACAAAGTTGAGTTTGGAGAAGCTTCTTCGGCAAATAGCCGTGCTGCTGTTGGGTTATTAATCAATTTAATGTGGATTTTGCCTTTAGTAGCCTTAATGCTGCTGTTTTTACGTCGTTCCTCGAATGCTTCTTCGCAAGCGATGAACTTCGGTAAAACTCGTGCGCGTTTCCAAATGGAAGCTAAAACTGGCATTAAGTTTGATGATGTCGCTGGTATTGAAGAAGCTAAAGAAGAACTTCAAGAGGTTGTTACTTTTCTTAAACAGCCAGAGAAATTTACTGCGGTCGGCGCCCGTATTCCTAAAGGTGTATTATTAGTTGGTCCTCCTGGAACTGGTAAAACGTTACTTGCTAAAGCTATCGCTGGAGAAGCTGCTGTACCTTTCTTCAGTATTTCTGGCTCAGAATTTGTTGAGATGTTCGTGGGTGTTGGCGCCTCTCGTGTTCGCGACTTATTTAAAAAAGCTAAAGATAACGCTCCTTGTTTAATATTTATAGATGAAATCGATGCCGTTGGTCGGCAGCGTGGTGCGGGTATTGGTGGCGGAAACGACGAACGTGAACAAACCCTCAACCAGTTGCTTACTGAGATGGATGGTTTTGAAGGTAACAACGGTATTATTATTATTGCTGCTACGAACCGTCCTGATGTCCTTGATGCAGCATTATTACGTCCAGGACGCTTTGACCGTCAGGTAATTGTTGATGCACCCGACCGCAAAGGACGTTTAGAAGTTCTTAAGGTACATGCACGTAATAAGAAAGTAGACCCCGCAGTTTCTTTGGAAGTTATCGCACGTCGTACACCTGGTTTTACAGGCGCCGACTTAGCAAACTTACTTAATGAAGCTGCAATTTTAACCGCGCGGCGCCGTAAAGAAGCGATAACACCATTAGAAATAGATGATGCTATTGACCGTTTGACAATAGGGTTAACTTTAAACCCATTGATGGATAGCAAGAAAAAACGTTTAATTGCTTACCACGAAATTGGACACGCACTGTTAGCAACATTGTTACCACACTCTGACCCCCTCAATAAAGTCACAATCATTCCCCGTTCGGGTGGTGTCGGTGGTTTTTCGCAGCAAATCTTAAACGAAGAAGTTATCGATAGCGGACTTTACACACGCGCATGGATGAAAGACAACATCACCATGACCTTGGGTGGAAAAGCTTCTGAAGTCGAAGTATTTGGCGAACCCGAAGTTACCGGAGGCGCCAGTGGGGATTTGAAGATGGTGACAAATATTGCCCGTAAAATGGTAACAATGTACGGGATGACAGATTTAGGTTTAGTAGCGCTAGAAAACCAAAATTATGACGTATTCCTAGGTCGTGACTGGGTAACACGTAACGAATACTCTGAAGAAGTGGCAATTAAGATTGACCGCAAAGTTAGAGAAATCGCTACCGAATGTTACCAAGAAGCGCGCCGAATTATCCGTGAAAACCGCGCGTTAGTTGACCGTCTGGTTGATTTGTTAATAGAACAGGAAACAATTGAAGGTGAACAATTCCGTCAAATTGTCGCTGAATATACACAGCTTCCTGAAAAAGAGTTAGCAAAAGCCAGCGTTAATGCTTAAATATGTATGGTGGGCCGAAGCCCACCCTACGTTGATTAATATCCAGAGTCTCGAATAAATTTAGACTCTTGAATATTGATTTGTGTTTGCTGCTGCTTGATCAAAGAAGAACCTTGTCTTGCTTGCCTTACACCAGATGGTTGTTGTGCGAACATAGACCGCAGTATAAATGCTGGGTCAACATGATTGCCGTTATATTTTAATCCCCAATGCAAATGGGGTCCTGTAGTACGTCCACTCATCCCAACACGACCAATTCGGACTCCTGCGGGAATTTGCATACCCACCGCTATTTGAATACCACCTGCACGGTCAACCATGTAACGTACACCGTTTGCAGTTTCAACATTTCCTTCCATATGACAGTAAGTATGCTGCCATTGTCCTGATTGAATAACTAAATGGGTACCACAGGCACCACGGTCTTCTACCTTTACAACAACACCTGTCCACCAATTACGAATATAACTACCTCGCGGCGCCGCTATATCTAAACCGCTGTGAAACTCCCAACCACCTCCACCTGTTGCGGAAGGACGGTAGCCAAAAGGGGACGTGTAAGCTTGAAAATTTTCTACTGGAAATGAAGCTGCTCGCCAGTTAGAAGTTGCTATTGCGACTTCTTGCTTAGGAAATAGAATGACTGAAACTGCCAGACTCAATCCTAATAAAAATAAGATGGCTCCAGTTTTTAATGTTTTTTGTAGCCCTCTATTCATCCGAAGCTTCCTCAAGGCAATTAGGTTTAGTTGGATTTTTATCAGTATTAACACTGTTTGCAAAATTAAACATGTATTATTTATACATAAAATTATACTATTGTTATTTATGTCCAATCTAGCTTAACAACTAAAAAGCTCATTAGCCAAAGTATTAAAAATATCAATAGCAATAATTTTAGACGTAGTGAAAACTTCAATGTTGCCAATTGCCAAAAAATGTTAACTTAAGTCTTAAACTTCTTATAAACTAGGTTAATCCTTGCCGCCTATTCTCAAATATGCTCGAAATATTACCTTTTAGCTTTGAGATAAATACAGTTGCCATTGCAGGCGCCAGTCTGTGGTCATTAGCACTATATCTAGCTTTCTCCAACCTCAGAGACAAAGTTACAGATTTACTCGACCGCTGGTTTAACTTCGCTGAGGGTTTCCTTTATACCAGTAAAGAAGAATTCGAGAAAACTCGCAAAGCCAGAGAATCACAAAACGCATTCTACGCTTCGGTGTTTAGCATCGTGCCATTCCTCATTATTGGCGCCATCGCAAACTGGCTTCTCGACCTTGGCTTAGGAGGAAGTTGGGGTATCAGTACCGGAATACTAGCGTGCATGGGATGCGGAGTATACGAATTAGGCAGAAGAGACGGACAATCAGAAGAGTAGGGTGCGTGACGCTATTAACAATCTCAAAACGAAGTCAACAATCTAGTAGCGTCACGCACCTTACAACATTATTTCCTCCTGTACGATACTTGCTAATTTGTCAGCAGCACCAGCTTGACCCCTCGCATTCCGTAATTTACTCCTAACTTCCTCTAACTTCTCAGGGTTATCTAAATAATCTAAAACCATATTCGCCACATCTTGCGGCTGAAGTTTCCCGACTAATTCAGGGACAATTTCTTGTTGTGCCCAAATATTAGGCCATGCGAGTAAACCCTTTTTCCGTAAAAACCACCAATTAATTAACTTGGCAAAACTAGACCCAACACTTGGTAAATTAGCGAGTATACCAAGTAAACCATCCCACGAACGCATCGCATCAAGCTGCTGAGTAGGTAATAAAACAATCATCGGTACTGCCAACGAACCAAGTTCTGCTGTATTGGCGCCTACTGTAGTTAAACAAATGCTACACTGCGCTAACAAATCATAAGCAGGATTTTGCTTGTATAGTTCAACACATAACCCATTTGCTGTTTTTAAAATTGAACGTTCAGATGAAGTAGTAATTAGAGAGGCGCCTTTAAAGTCAAAATATTCAGCAACAGGATTTTGTTTCGGGTCAGCAAAACTAGCCAAAGTTTGTAAATCTAAAGTTGGCGCCACAGGAATTACAAACTTAATCTCCGGCTTTTGCGCGTGGACATATTCAGCAATTGCCAGTGTCAAAGGAACACCCTGTGCTAACTTAGCAGCTTTAGAACCTGGAAGAATCCCAATAATTTCCTTTTGATCACACTCTTTTACCCTTTCCCCATTTTGTAATCCCCCAGTTTCCGCCATCAAATCGCCTACCACTGTAAACTTACTGGCATATTTTGGCGATTTTGGCATGACTTCGGGTTTCATTACACCGAATCTATCGATTAAATTATGCCAACGTGCATCCCACTCAGCATAAACAACCGTTTTGTAACCCAATCTCTTACCAATTACAACCGGGAAAAATTGGTCTCCACCCAAGAAAACCACAATACCCTGATTTCTCCAATTCCAATTTTCCGCAGTTTTACCCCACAGCATAAATGGAAAGAAATCGGAGGCGCCTTGTACCCGGTCAACTTCAGCATACGAACGGACAATATCAACTTCCTTACCGCTAGCATTTGGACAAGGTGACAGCACTACCGATATACGCACATGTTCGCGGTCATCACCGAGAAGGCGCCGTAATGCTTTCACCACAGGACGCACCCAAGTTGTCACCTCACCTGGGCCATTTGAGAGAATCAAAATATCTACTGGAGTCATGAATAAATAATCGAGACTTACAAGCTAAACATCAAGAGCTAAATATCAAGAGCTAAATATCACATAAATATCCTTTGATGTAAGTGATGGTAGACATTTAACAGTTCCTGGTGACAATCTTATCACTCTTCAAATTAATCTAGATTATTGTGACGTTTCAAGAGCTTTTACAATATTTTTTAAGATTTCTTGGCTTTTTCGGGAACGGCTGCCGTAGAGGCGCGCAGAGAAAACTGTTATAATTTCCAAAACTTCTTTGGCTAAGTCTTCCTCAAACGAAGCATCTTCCTTCTTATTGAGGATAATAACTTCCACCCCGAAATGCTCGCAAAGTCCAAAAATCAATTCTAAACCAAATCTCAACAATCTATCTTTGTTAGTAACAACCAACCTGTCAACTTCTTCTGTAAGGATTAAATCAATCAACTTCCTTAATCCCTTTTTTTATAACCCATATTCGGCACTTCAGAATGTCGCATAAAATATGCCGACTAAAAGTTATTTTGTCTGGCTCATCTTTATCAACAAAATTTCCCACATTGCTAGACCTTGCTCATACCCGCTGTGCGTACTAAAATTCCCTAGGCGCGAGTAGCAAAAGTCCATTAAAATGGACTGCGGATAAAAGTAATATTAAGAACATGCTTGTTTGAACTCAAGAATTAATACGTAGAGGTGCAAGATGTCAGCTAAGGAACTTTTTCTGCCTCGATATCATACCAATAGTTTTGCAGCTCTAGTTTTTTGTACTCAAATCATATTCCGGATGGGTCTAAACGGAATCTGTACCAGAAACTCTGTTCCCTGTCTGAGGGTGGAGTAACATTCAATTTTGCCACCATGCTTTTCTGTAATAATTTGGTAACTGATGGATAAACCCAAGCCAGTTCCTTTGCCAATCGGTTTAGTGGTGAAAAAGGGATTAAAAAGTTTGCTGCGAATATCTTCAGGAATACCGACCCCGTTATCGGCAATGGAAACTGTCACCCACCCAGGTATCATTGATGTGCGGATGATGATGGTGGGAGAATGTATTTTTGCTTCTTCGAGAGCATCAATAGCATTACTGAAAATATTCATGAATACTTGGTTAAGTTGGCTAGGATAGCATTCAATTTCAGGTAATTGGGCATAGTCTCTAATTATCTCAATTGTGGGGGATTTGCATTGGGCTTTGAGGCGATGCTGTAAAATGAGTAATGTGCTATCTATACCTGCATGAATATCAACTGCTTTGCATTCCGCTTCATCGAGACGGGAAAAATTACGCAGAGAAAGCACCAAATCCCGAATGCGATCGCTCCCCATTTCCATTGAATTCAGTATTTTCCGCAGGTCTTGCTGTAAAAACTCCACGTCCAGTTCTGCCGCTCGTTCCTGGATTTCCGAGACAGGTTGAGGATAGTGGTGTTGGTAGAGACAAATAAACTCTAGTAAATTCTGAACATATTCCCTCACATGGATGATATTTCCGTGGATAAAATTGACGGGATTGTTGATTTCGTGGGCAATTCCAGCGACTAATTGACCCAGGGCGGACATTTTTTCACCCTGTACTAAATGTAACTGGGCTTGTTGCAGGTTTTTCAGTGCTTGTTGTAATTCCTGGGTGCGTTGTTCCATGATCCGGGTAGTGTTTCGCAGTTGCAGATGTACCTGAATTCGTGCCAGTACTTCCTCGTTTTGAATTGGTTTGGTAATATAATCGACAGCACCCAAACTAAATCCCCTCACCTTATCTACGGAGTCGGAGAGGGCTGTCATAAAAAACACTGGAATATCACAGGTAGCAGGATTGGCTTTGATCCGTTTACAGGTTTCAAACCCATCTATTCCCGGCATCATCACATCCAATAATATTAGGTTGGGTTGGGAAGTTTCCAAACGTTGCAGAGCAGTTTCCCCATTTTTAGCGATCGCAACTCGATAACCATGCTCACTCAGTAGATCGAATAATACCTGTAAATTAGTCGGCGTATCATCTACAACCAAAATTGTATTTTCCTGAGCGGGCAGATCGATGGACATTTTTTTACTCCTGGTTTTTTTTTAAAGGGGTTTTAGTTTTTTAGTGTGTATAAGTATTTTTAGTTATTCTTATTTTACTGTATAAAATAATACGGCAAAACGTGAATTCGATGAAGATATAGAGAAATTATCTTGACTTGGGAAAAAGAGGTAAAACCCTCAATTTTGCGTGGGATGAAAGGTCATGTTTTTAGGTGCTGTGCGTTCGCTTATTTTTAGAGTCGAAGGGAAATTAAAGGCTTAATGTAAAGGGAAAAAGGCTATTTCTAAGTAAATATTTAATTGTAAGTAAAATTTATGACCATCACAGAAGCCTCTGAGAGGGGATTATTTAAGGCAAGGTGGTAGCGTAAATCATAAAATGGTTAAAAGTTCTGTACCCAATAAAAATACCTGAATCTATTGAAACGTCTGGATTACAAGCCCTGTAAGGCTTAATTAACTCTTACAGATCAAAAATGAGCGAACGCACAGTAATCCCAATTACACCCAAGGTTTTAACAACCGCAAAATCCCTTCATCATCAAATTGCTGACTAAGTTCCAGGATTTTATTGCCAAGGGGAATGTACTTGGGTGCTAATTTTTTGAGACGGTTTGCTTCTTGTTGTACCTCGCTCATAAAGCCACCCTGGACTGCTGTATAAAGATCTGCCAGTTCTGCTGGGGGTGGAAATGCTAATTCTGCTGTTTGACTGGGAGCATCATCCTCAGCAACCTCTGCATTGGGGTTTTGTGCCAAAATCCACTCCAAGTTTAACAACCGTTTGATTTCCACCAGTAATCCGTTTAAATCCAGAGGCTTGGGGAAAAAACTGCTACATCCAGCATCCACACTATCCTGCATATCTACCTGCGATAGGGTTGCGGGGGAAGCGATGATGGGGGTTTGAGCAAAATCGGTCATTTGACGCAACTGACGGGTCATTTCTAGACCATCCATAACCGCCATGTGAATATCGGTAATAATCAGGTCGGGACGCATTTCTAGAGCAATATCTAGAGCTTGCTGTCCGTTTTCGGCTTCAGCAAGTTCAAAACCCAAGGGTTCCAACAAATTCACCGCAACTGAGCGATTTTCTTCCCGATCATCCACCACCAGGATTTTCCGTCGCTCCCCTCCATAACCAACTACAATTTTATCAGTGATCGCTTCTGTGGTTATCCATTCGCTTGCAAGGGGTAGGTCTAGTTCAAACCAAAAGCAACTACCTTGACCAAGAACACTGTCAACTTGGATACTACCGCCCATTTTCTCAATAATTTGCTGACTGATAGCCAGTCCTAATCCTGTCCCTTCCATGTTGCGCTCCCGTTTCCCAGCTTGCTCAAAGGGTAGGAAAATCGCAGCCAGTTTTTCCTGGGCAATACCAATTCCGCTATCCTTGACTTGGAAGCGAATACGACGCGTCTGTTCTAAATCTGGGGATGGGTCATCTACGACTTCAATCCGGAAGGAAACTTTGCCAACATCAGTAAATTTAACAGCATTACTCAGTAAATTTAACAACACTTGTCGTAATCGTTTATCATCAGCATGAACTGCCGTCGGTAAATTAGCTCCTGGTTGAAACTTGAAATCCACACCCTTTTGTTCTGACTTAATCCGACAAATATCGGCAGTAGAAGCGAGGAAATTGGCAAAGTGGAAATCCTGGGGATAGAGTTCCATTTTTTGGGCTTCCAACTTGGATAAATCCAAAATATCGTTAATCAGGGTGAGGAGATGGGAAGCACACTGATGAATCACCCGAAAACCTTTGATATGTTTCTCGGTGGTGGTAGGTTCGCGTTGGAGGATTTGCACGTAACCAAGGATACCATTGAGAGGAGTCCGTAGTTCGTGGTTCATGTTGGCAAGAAATTGACTTTTAGACTGGTTAGCAGTTTCCGCAGCAGCGCGAGCAACTTCTAATTCCCCTAACTTCTGTTGTAAACTATCTTGGGAAATACCCAAACTTTCCGCCATCCGGTTAAATGCTTGGGATAGTTCCTCAATTTCATCCTGGGTATGGATTGCCATCCGATGGGACAAATTCCCCGTACCAATCTCATTTGCTCCTGCTTGGAGTTGTTTGAGGGATTGGATTGTCGGACGTAAAACTAACCAAAATAATCCTAATACCATCAACATCAATAGAACAATGGTGGCATAGGAAACACTAGTCGCGATCGCATTTGCTTGTTGTAATTCTTTCTCTGCTTCCTTCGCTTGTTGTTGAGCTTCCTCGCTTAAATCTGCCAAAAAAAAGTCAATATCTCGCTTAAACCCATTGATGGCTCGAAAATCAGCCTGGATATCCGCTTCTGTTTTGATTAATCCCTGGTTAATCCCTTCAATGACATTTTCTTCTAATTCCTCAAAAGTTTCCTGACGAGCGCGAATATATTTAAGCTCCGATGTGGATACCAAGGATTGTAATAAATCCAACGCTTCTTCAATTCCTTGATCGAACTCATCCTCCTTAGACTCATCGACATCCCGGAACAACACATGGTCTTTGAGTTCGAGAATTTCCGCATACAGATGATTTTGCACCAGGGTAGTTGCTTGCATCCGCCGCAGGGCTTGGCTATGCTTCTCATGGTTAGTGTGTTGGATTTGATTGCGCCACCAAGTACTACCACCAGAAATTAAAGCGATCGCTCCCACCAATGCCACCGAAAGTCCGATAAACTTCGTTGCTATTTTCATCGGCTTTTTTCCCGTGATAAGTTAAGTTGACGACGCAATTCCCCAATCGACTTATAGTCCTCCTCTTCCACCAAGGTATATCCAACAGTTTTTGCACCCATCAAGTCCTTAATTCCCGCAGGTGTTGTTAAAAAAGCTTGCTTGAGTTTCTTAATCAATTCCGGTGGTAGGTTACCAGAAACCAATACCGGAGCATGGGGAATGGGGTCTGATTTCCAGATAATCCGAGGATTTTCTCCCTCACCCTGTTGCTGTAGTTGATTATAGGTAGCCAAATTCGTAGCGATCGCATCCACCTGATTTGTTGCTAATAATTGCTCGGTTTCCGCATGGGTTCCCCCAAACACCACCTTGGAAAAATCTCGCTCTGGGTCAATTCCTTCCTGTTTCAGCGCAGCTAGGGGGATAAGATAACCGGATGTAGAAAAGCGGTCAACAAAAGCCACCCGTTTACCTTTTAAGTCTTGCAAGGTTTTAATCGAATTATTTGCAGCTACCACCAAACAGGAACGATACCAAGGACGGACAGTATCCGCATCGATAGGAGCTACCAAAGGTGTTACTTTCGCTCCCCGTTCCAAAGCTTCAAAATAGGAGACAACCCCAGCGTAGACAGCATTAGCTCGTCCATCCACCAGCATATCCACACTTTCTTGATAATCCTTAGCAATGATAAAATCCACCCGTTGTCCCAATACCTGTTCCAAATGAGCATCCAACGGTGGAATCATCCGTTCTTGCTCAACTCGATCTTGAGTCGGTTGCACACTAATCCGCAGGACAGTTTCCGGGGACGATGGGGGAGATTCCTGGGTAGCTTTGGTGGGAAAAGGGGAGCAAGCACCCAACCAAATGGGGATTGCTCCAGCAAGTAAATAGAGGGATAAAGTTGGCGATCTCACGGGATTTCTTCTAAATTCTTCAGTTCTCCTATAATTCCCTAAACTAGAGAAAAAATCACAGCACTAAGAAAATAATATATTTTGTCCAAAGTCCAAAATATGTTTGTTAACGTACTAATATTGTAGGCAACATCTGAATTATTTTTATTTATGCTTTTTAGCTTATTAGATTAATTTTACGCTCATATTAACATGAACTAAGTATAACAAAAGAACTACTTATCTTTGTGATAAAAATAGCTATCAGGTTACCTCAATACATAGTATTATCAAGACGAACTATGTACTAAATCTACTGATGAGCTATGCAAATAATAAATCATAATCAATTAATAGCGTAATTCCGTGCTTTTCGACAACATTTACGTGGATTGTTTAAATCATACACTGAAGTCCAAATATATTTATACGTTCAAAGAATATTTGCTCATCACAGCCTGGGAAAGGGAAATATTGAAAATCTCAAAATTTAAGAGTTTCAAAACTTAAATATTGTCCTCACAGTTCCCACCAAAATACTACTATTACTATCATTATGTTCGGGATTTGTAATCACAAATACCCCTGGAGTAATCGAAATATTATCACTAACTTGAAATTTATAAAAACCCTCGATATGTAAAGAAGTATCCCGATCCGACACCAAACTGCTACTTGTAACTTTAGGTGGCATCCCGACAATTAAACCTGCTAAATTACCCTTACCTCCTAAATCTGGAATAGCTAAACTCACTGCATAATTCCAAATGTTGGCTTCATCGTTACTAACTTTTGAATCTGCTTGAATATAACCAACCCAACCAGAAAGAATCAAATTATGATTAATCTTTAAACTCGTTTCCAAACCCAAGGCATCCGTCACCGTGGAAACATTTCCAAATGGTCTGCGTGCGGTTAAACTTCCCGTACTTCCCGTTAAATTAACTCCACTTTCACTACCACCAGCATAATAGGAATGCAAATAGGTCAATGCAATTCCCAAACTTTCCGAAGGCTGAAACGTAACATTTCCTAACGCAGCATAATTCCCATCGAATAAACCATTTTTCTGACTCGGTAATGCTGCATCATTCGTCATATACGCAAAAGCTAAATTCGTGCTGGGATTGAGTTGGTAATTAACCCCTAATCCTGTACCTTCGATCGAACGTAAAATTGGATTGTAGCGACCAAAACGCGAAACCGCACCACTACCACTACTATCCAACGGATTCAGTGGTTCGGCAATATCGTTTAACTCCATCTCCCATGCAGCAATCGTTATTTTTGTGCGATCGCCAATCGGAAATTGGTAATATAATTCACCCAACTCCACGTCATTGCCACTATCTTCTTCAAAACCCAAACGAGTCATCCTGGTTCCCGTGATGCTATCATCCAGTTCGGCAATATTTCCCGCTTCCAAACGTAAATTCAGGGTATCTTTTCCCGTAAAACTGCTGACAAAATTCAAGCGTGTCCGCTGACCTAACGTAATATTCTCATCCAAATCTGAGTTATCATCTACATTCTCACCAAAAACCCCCGCAACACCTAAAATTACTTCAGCTTCTAACTTCGTTGTCGTCGAAAATTGATTTGCGGTTAATTCTGCGTTTTTCGCTTCTAGTGTATCGACACGACTGCGAAGTGTTGCTAATTCTGTTCTGAATTCTTCCTGCAACCGCAGCAATGTTTTTAAATCCTCTTCACGAGCATACTGCTGCCAATTTTCTGCCATCAATTCCGTCAATCTCTCCAAACAAGCATTTAACCCTGCGGCAAATTCATAACGCGTTATCGCTCGATTTCCGCGAAAAATTCCATTCGGATACCCCGCAATACAACCGTAACGCTCGACCAAATTTTGTAATGCTTGAAAAGCCCAATCAGTGGGTTGCACATCGGAAAGTTGGGAAACGGAAGATACTTGGGGAATTGCCTCAAAAGTATCTGACTGATATTCGCGAGCAAAGCTAATGCTTGCGTTGAAAAGGCTATGGAGAGATGCACAAGTAAAGACGAAAATACGCCAAGGTGTTTTTTTATACATTGATCATCGAATAAAAACCAGTTAAATTATTGTAGTGGTATATTTAGCTACTGACAATAACTTGATTTTTTCCAAAATTTTAATAGCAGGGATATTGGGGTATTATACGTATACGTAATGTTTTGATTGGGAATTACGGAGGTGAGGCAAATAAACCAAATCGCTAACTATGCTTTGGTTGAGTGGTCAGATAATATCGATATTTCAGGAAAGGCGCCTGCTCGTTATTTCCCTTTGTAGTATAAGGATAATCCTGTGGAGTTACAGCAAATGTTGCAATGGCACGCTTTACCGGATGGTTGGGAAAACATTAATTAGTAAAAAGTTGTTACTCGCATTGCTCAAGTTAACGATGTAGATATCATTGCCGCAGGTGGAGCAGACGCCCAACTTCATATCCAAGCTTTACCATAAATGGTAATCTACAAAGTAAGATTAACAACAATGCTATGTCACAGTACGAACGTTTGATTTTGATGGCAGAGGATGAGCTAACCCAGTACAGCACTGATGCCCGTAAAATTGAGAAACTCCGCCAAAAGATTGGTCTTTCGGTTTCTGCGAGAGAACAAAAAGAAGTTAAAGAAGCGCTTATTGCAGAAAAGCCAACCGATCCAATTAGTAATATAGTACTAAATCAACGTCAGACAGTGGCTTTACCTTTTTGGGGTATTGCGGGGTTAGGTTTACTGCTGGGTATTTCGTTTATGCAACCGCTAGATTTTATTGCTACTATTGGTGGTGGCACCGCAGCAATTGCTTTACAGAAATGGGGTTGGAAGCTTGAAGCGAAACGTCTAGTTCTACAAACTTTGGAAGATATCGAACAGCGCACGCGGAAAGTTTAAATCTAAGGGAGATTACAAAAATAACCCTGACTTTTAAGTCACTAGATGCTTGATAAAACTGCATAAGCTCGAAATCCTTCAACTATATAAAGTCAGAATGCAATCAATATGTTGCAGTCGAGAACTAGCAAGTGTTTGGCACTTCTGATTTTAACTATACAAAAAGGAAAGTAGAAAAATGACTAACCAAAATAGACCCAGGTTCACAGGTAGAAGTTTAGTTTTATTACGTGAAGATGCAGTTGCAGAAGGCGTACAAATGCTGAGAGAGAGTACTGCTACTAGAAGTGTAGATAGTATCGTAACTTTTGAAACTCTGGGTGTTGCCGTGATCGATGTCCCACCAGAAGAGTTAAGTGCAAACGTCGGAAGTATCAACGGTAATCCAATTTTAGCTGTTGAACCAGAAAGATATTTTTACCCCATTGTCAATTTAGAAGATACTGCGACTAAAGCCGAATTAGATGAATCACAATATACTTGGGGATTACAGGCAACAGGTGTATTAAATTCTTGCGCGACTGGTGCAGGCATTAAGGTCGCGATTTTGGATACAGGTTTAGACTTAAAGCATCCTGATTTTCAAGGACGGACAATTGTCACTAAGTCCTTTGTTCCTGGTGAAGATATACAGGATGTACTAGGACATGGTACTCATTGTGCGGGTACAGCTTGCGGTGGCTTACAACCAACCATATCACCGCGTTATGGAGTTGCTTACGATGCCGAAATTTATGTAGGCAAAGTTCTTGGCAATCAAGGTTTTGGTGATGGTGCTTGGATTCTTGAAGGTATGGAATGGGCACTAGCTAGCGGTTGTCATATTATTTCTATGTCTCTTGGCTCTGCTACTGAACCAGGCGAACGTTATTCTGAGTTCTATGAAAATGTTGCCAAGAGAATACTCGACAGAGGTACTTTGGTAATTGCAGCGGCTGGGAATGAAAGTGAGCGCAGTAGAGGAATCATTAAACCAGTAGCGAGTCCAGCTAATTGTCCCTCTATTATGGCAGTTGCAGCTTTAGACTCGAAACTGCAAGTTGCTGATTTTTCTTGTGGTGGAACAGATGCAGAAGGTGGGCAAGTTGATATTGCGGCTCCAGGGGTAGACGTTTATTCTAGCGTCCCAATGCCACAAAAGTATGACCGCTATAGTGGTACGAGTATGGCGACACCACATGTCGCTGGTATTGCTGCATTACACGCTCAAACCACTGGCTTAAGAGGACGGGAACTATGGAGCGTTCTTACCCAAAATTCTCTAGGTTTAGATTTATCTTCACAAGACGTTGGTATTGGATTAGCTCAAGCTCCCGTTAAGTAATAAGGAATTAGGAGTAGAGACGCTTCGGTTTGTAACGTTTGTATGAATTAGGAGTGAAGAGTTAATTATCGATAACTCCTCACTCCTAATTTTACTTACAATTTTTACCCAGCACTTTTTAGATTCAGCAAAGGAATTTGTTATGTCTAATGTAAATATTTCTATTTCCGTAGATGATGAATATGTAGACAAAATTCTGGAAGTAGTTGCAGAACTACAAGTAGCTGGCATGAATGTAGAAAATATTATGCCAATACTTGGGGTAATTACTGGGTCAGTAGATTCGACACAAATGGATGCACTTTCTCAGGTTAAAGGTATTGCTGTTGTTGAAGTTTCCAGAAATTTTAAAGCTATTTAAAAAGCTATATTGGTTGCCAAATTTGGTATGTTATAACTAAAATAGTATAAAATAACTAAACTGAGGCGTGAACGCAAACTAGTGGTCTGTGTCAAAAGTTTTGGTATGTTGTCTTCTCTTATTTCTTCCTTTGCGCCCTTCGCGTACTTTGCGGTTCGTTTTTTGTACTCCCCAAAATTAATGCTAGGTTTTCCCGCTTTCTTAGCATCTTAAAGACTTTATACTTGTTTAAAAGTAAAGTTATAACCCGTTTTGAGTATAATTTAATTGGTGTACGAATTAAATTTCCTAAAGCTGAGGCAGTAGGAAATTTTACAATATCAAATATTAAAGGCAATAAATATTGGCTAGTATAACTAAAAATTATGAAAGTAAAATCTGTTTCATTTGCAAATTATAAAGCATTTTACGAACAACAGACAATGCAATTAAAACCAATTACTGTTTTAATTGGTAAAAATAGTTCGGGTAAAAGTTCTATTGCTAAACTATTTACCTTATTTGAAAACTCGCTTATGGGTAATATAGATGAACCGTTGTTATTAAAGAACAACGGAGTGGAATTGGGTGGAGAGTTTGATAATTTATTTTTCGAGAATAATCCAGGGGGAATTCCTTTAATTTTTCAGATTGTATTTGAGAATAATATACAAATAGAAGTAGCTTTACTTAAAAAAGTTGATGGTTATGGATTAGATGTTTTTCAATGGAAATACAAAGATGATACACACGAATATGCACTTGAACTTCAAGATGATAACTTATACGTGGACAATATTAGTAATAAAAATTACGAATGTTGCTTTAAAGGATTTATTCCTACTAAATTTATCGAAAAAAATACTATAGAAAATTTATCTGAAAGATTTAAAATTAATAAAATTGATGTTGATTATATAGGGCCTTTTAGAATTTTGCCTGAAAGATATTTTTATTTAACAGGGCAAACACAATTTCGAGATACAGGAGTTACGGGTGAAAATGCCTACGCAATGCTTGGAGTAAGTAAATTGAAGAAAGACGATGATTTATGTGAAAATGTGGGTAAATGGTATAAAGAAAATTTTGGCGGTTGGGAATTAAAGGTAGACGATAGAGAGAAAAAACCTCTCATTCAAATCCTACTTTCTAAAAACGATACCGACGTAAATATTGTGGACGTTGGACAAGGAATGAATCAAGCTTTGCCTTTGGTAGTTAGAGCTAATATTACGAATAGACCCGACTCTATGATAATTCTAGAACAGCCTGAACTTCATTTACATCCTGCCGCACACGGTGATTTGGCTGAGTTATTTGCAAAATCAGCAAAGCAAAATAGCCAGACTTTTATTATCGAAACTCATTCTGAAAATATGCTTTTACGTCTTCGTAAGCTAGTTGTCGAAAATGATTTTGGTTTCACCAAAGATGATATAGTAATTTATTGGATAGAAGAAGCTGAATTTAAAGGGCAAGAATTAATGGAGATTACAATTGATGAAGATGGGGTTTTAAGTGATTGGCGAGATGGGGTTTTTGATGAGGGTTTGAAAGAAATATTAGAAATGCAAAAGGCACTTAATAAAAAAGAACAAAAATAAATGATAATTTCTTTCAATCCAATCGTTTTTCAAAGTCAAGATACTGAGATAGAGTCTACCTTAGCTAAAATACTTCTAGTTTTGATGGAAACGAACATCCACTTCATAGATATTAAAAGTATTAACGCTATTTTTTATGACGAAAATCTCAACTACATTTTTGATTTAAATGTAATTTCTAAAATATATTTTTCCTCTCAACAACAGAAAAGCTTTAAAGAGTTTTTAAATAAAAAAAGTCAAGTAGCCATTACTAGTTTATATAAACAGCACCTCAGACACATTGTTGTTGGCGCCGATGAATACAACAACGAAATACACCCTAAGAATGCTTATAAAATTCTTACAGAACGTTCAAAAGTCATAGTAGAAAATGGAATCAATGATTGGAAATTTATTAGAGGTATTTGCCAAAAATATAGCAGTGGTAAAACAAAGAGGCGTTCTATTTATGAATTATTAAATCGAGCTATAAGAGATGAAATTATAGAATCTGAGAACTGTGGTGGAATAGGAGAAATCACAAAAGTTACGCAAAACTTGATAAATAAGAATCGTTATCAAAATATCTATCAATATAAGTTGATGGCTATTTTTGATAGTGATAAACAAGACTCAAATGGATTTATAACACCCCATAAAAGCAAAATTGAATACTTTAAGGTGAAAACAATTAGTACAATTCAACCCGCTGATTATGAACATGAATCTACGGATTTAATAATATGGCATGTTTTATACAAAAGAAAGCTTGAGAATTACGTACCGTTAAATGTATTGTTTGATAAAGTAAAATCAATAACCCCAAAGCAGAAAACTAACTTAGAAAGTAAAACTAATGATGAATTGGATTTTATAGAATACAATCAAGATAACATAGGAATAGGTGAATCAAAAATAAAAGAGCAATTTCCTGAAATGTTTCTTGACAAATTTTCTTACCGTGACTTTGAACAAAGGTGTGAACACCACAAAGTCTTTTTACAAGAAACAAACGAACTAGTTTCAGAAATGGAGCAAATCTTACTAAAAATTGCGAAAATTGTATGAATGAAAAAATCAGTGTTAAACCCGAAACTATATATTTGGAAGATTTATTGAATGATATCGCTAATGGAGAATATAAAATACCTATATTTCAGAGAGACTTTGTGTGGAAAAGTTCTCAAATGATTGAATTATTTGATAGTATTTTAAAAGGTTATCCAATAGGTAGTTTATTATTTTGGAATACCAAAGGTTATAAAACTAAAGACGAAATAGGACCATACACTATAAAAAAACAAAATAGTGATGTCAGATATGTTTTGGATGGGTTTCAAAGAATATCTACATTGTTTGGAGTATTGATAAATCCCAAAGAATATAAAGAAAAAGTAAATAAAAATGAGCTTAAGAATTTTTTAATTTACTTTGACGTTCGAGAAAATAACTTTAGCTATATCAGAAATCAAAGGGATAAAAATGTCTATTCAATTCCTCTTTATGAAATTTATGATAATCGTGAACTGTTTGCTTTTCTTCGTGAATTAGATAAAGAAGATATTGCAGAAATTAAGAAAAATCAATATATTGATAACGCAAGAAATTTACATAATATTTTACACAAATATAGATTGCCTTATGTAGAAATAAAGGGAGGAGATATAAAAAGTGCTGTTGAAATTTTTTCAAGAATAAACTCAACAGGAACAGAAATTTCTGAAGACTTTATGCTTTCAGCACTAAGCTATAATTTAGAGACAGATTTTTTACTTAGTGATTCAATTACTGAATTTATTAATAGTTTAGATATTTATAATTTTGAAGACTTGAAAAGAGATACGATTTTAGATTGCATTTCTAATGCAACTGGGAAAATTTATTTTGATGTAAAAGTTGAAGATTTAGTTAAAAATCCAGATTTAGAGTTATTTACAAAGAAAGCATATGTACACATTAAAAAAGCTATAGATTTTTTATATAAAAAACTATTTATAATAAATAATAGCTTATTACCTTATCCATCTCAACTTATTTTTATTTCAGAATATTTTAGATTAAACCCGGAGCCAACTTTTCAACAATATAATGCTTTAGAAAGTTGGTTTTGGATAACAACTTATTCAAATTATTTTACATTGTATTCTTTAAGCCAGCAAAGAAGTGCATATGAAGTATTTTGTGAATTTGCAAAAGGACAGCATCCTGATGGAATTTATAAAGTTAATAGTGATATGACTTTTAATACAGCTAAGTACCCAAATAAATTAAATTTTACAGGTGTTAGACCGAAAGCATTACAATTATTTTATTTAAAATCAATTATTCAAAACAATCCAATTCAAGATAGAGAAGGAATAAAAGAAATTTTTATTTCCACTTCAAAAAAAGATAAAATTCCAGCCAATATCATTCTCAGATTATCATCCGAGTTTGAGGAAGATAAAAATAAAAAGCAAGTAAATAGTTTTATCAATACTTCTTCAATTGAAGTTTTAGAAAGACATTTTATAACACAAGAAATGCTTGATTTATATAAAAATAGTAAAATAGATGTTTTTATTTCAAAAAGAGAGGAATATTTAAAGTCAAAAGAATCTGAATTTGTAACAAAGATAGGAGTTAGATATATAGAGTAAACTAGTAATCACTCTAAAATTTAAACGAATACACGACAGTTTTAATTTGTGCAATCTAAAGCTTAACAAAAGCTTATCTTTCCTGCTAAAGCGAAGGCAAATTAGATGTTTAACTTACTTTCATCAAGCTTTCGACTATTTTGCTGATTAATAAACTCATCAAACAAACTGAAAAATCTTTCTACTGCATTGCGCTCATCGGCAGAGTGAAAGAGAATAATACTTGCCCATAGCTGTCCAGTTTCAACATGGAATCTCTCTCTTATCCACAACAAAAATTGTTGAAATTCGTTCTCTTGTTCTGTTGGTGCTATACCTAGTTCACGTCGAGCAAAGTAATACCCATCTAAAAAAGCCTGAAGATTGAAAATAGAGTTTTTTCCTAAGTACATCGCAGTACATATTTATTTTATTGAACAATATTTTTGATATGGCTCACGGCGCCGCGTACATCTTTGAGACCTAGGATTAGTATAGGAAAGAAAGGTTTGTGTTCTATTTTATTAATTTTGAGGGTAGGCGCCTGACTTTCTTTGCTCTGAGTCTCTGTGGTAAAGATAATTATATTCACTACTGTACAGCAGAAGAAGGCCTGTGCTACGAGGCACTATTTTAAACAAGGCATAAAGTGTTAGGTTGCGCTGTTGCTAAACTCAACCTACAATTTATAATTATATTACTATAAAATTAATTAAGAATGTAAATAAAAATTAATATTTGTGTGAGTTAATACTTTCTGATAATCTAAAGTTTTGTAAAGAAAAGTCTCAGTTTTTATATCGTTTTGTGTCAAACAGACGACAAAATAGGCTTTTGAGTCGCATTTTCTGATAAAAAATTCAATAGTGCCTCACATAGCCTAATTAAGGAGAGCCAAGGGTTTGCTTATTGTAGCCATTGGAATTCCAGCAGAGAACACGCATATCTTAGGAGCTTCATTAGCATGTTCACTCACGTCAAGTCCACCATTCGTCATATTGCACCCGATGACTTGCGGGGACGGCATTTACTCAAGGTGGTCTATGTCGTGCTAGAGTCTCAGTATCAAAGTGCTTTATCACAGGCTGTTCGGGAAATCAACGCAAAAAACCCGAATTTAGCGATTGAGATAAGCGGATACTTGATTGAAGAACTCCGCGACGCAGAAAATTACGCGGACTTTAAGCGGGAGTTGGAAACCGCAAATATTTTTATAGCTTCATTAATTTTCATTGAAGATTTGGCGCAGAAGGTCGTTGAAGCTGTACAACCCATTCGAGACTCTTTGGATGTAGCGGTGGTTTTCCCATCGATGCCAGAAGTTATGCGTCTTAACAAGATGGGTAGCTTTTCGCTGGCGCAGTTGGGTCAATCAAAAAGCGCTATTGCCCAGTTTATGAGAAAGCGCAAGGAAAAATCTGGCGCCGGTTTCCAAGATGGTATGCTTAAGCTATTGCGGACACTGCCAAATGTG
Source organism: Calothrix sp. PCC 7103 (assembly GCF_000331305.1). Taxonomy (GTDB): domain Bacteria; phylum Cyanobacteriota; class Cyanobacteriia; order Cyanobacteriales; family Nostocaceae; genus Dulcicalothrix. The sequence goes on from NZ_KB217478.1 coordinate 7,957,462, forward strand.
CTGAAGTACCTACCTATGGAGAAAGCACAAGACGCGCGCAACTTCATGCTCAGTTTTCAGTATTGGTTGGGTGGTTCTCCTGAGAACCTCGAAAACTTCTTGCTGATGCTGGTCGATAAATATGTATTTAAAAAAGAAGATGTCGATACACTGCCTATCGCGTCTTTACAATACGAACAACCAGTTGTATATCCTGATATGGGAGTTTGGCACCCTTTGGCGCCTAACATGTATGAGGATGTACGCGAGTATCTCAACTGGTATAACAGTCGCAAAGATATTTCCAAAGATTTAAAAGACCCACTGGCACCTTGCGTTGGTTTAGTATTGCAACGTACCCACCTTGTTACAGGGGATGATGCTCACTATGTGGCAATGGTACAGGAGTTAGAATCACTCGGCGCCAGGGTTATACCTGTATTTGCTGGCGGTTTGGACTTTTCTAAGCCAGTTGATGCTTACTTTTACGAACCTACATCTAAGCAAATACACGTAGACGCAATAATTTCTTTGACAGGATTTGCGCTTGTTGGTGGACCAGCTAGACAAGACCATCCAAAAGCAATTGACTCGCTCAAGCGTCTCAATCGTCCGTATATGGTCGCTTTACCTTTGGTATTTCAAACTACCGAAGAATGGTTGGATAGTGATTTAGGATTGCACCCTATTCAAGTTGCACTGCAAATTGCCATTCCTGAACTTGATGGCGCCATTGAACCGATTATTATGTCGGGACGTGATGGTGCAACGGGTAAAGCTATTGCACTGCAAGACCGTATCGAAGCAATTGCTGGAAGGGCAATGAAATGGGCTAACCTGCGTAGAAAGCCGAAGTTAACCAAGAAAGTTGCTATTACTGTATTTAGTTTCCCACCAGATAAAGGTAACGTTGGTACTGCCGCTTACCTGGATGTGTTTGGTTCTATATATGAGGTAATGAAAGCACTTCGTGATAACGGGTACGACGTGCAAGACTTACCCGAAGACCCGAAAGCTTTGTTGGAAGCAGTTATTCACGACGCACAAGCACAGTACAGTAGTCCTGAACTAAACGTTGCGTATCGGATGTCTGTACCTGAATACGAGAAATTAACACCTTACTCGCAACGCTTGGAAGAAAACTGGGGACCACCACCCGGACACCTCAACAGCGATGGACAAAATTTACTCGTTTACGGTAAGCACTTTGGTAATGTATTTATTGGTGTACAGCCAACATTTGGTTACGAGGGTGACCCAATGCGGTTGTTATTCTCGCGTTCCGCAAGTCCACACCACGGTTTTGCCGCATATTACACCTATTTAGAACAGGTTTGGGGCGCCGATGCAGTACTTCACTTTGGGACTCACGGTTCGTTAGAATTTATGCCTGGTAAGCAAATGGGTATGTCAGGCGAATGTTACCCAGATAATTTAATTGGCAACATTCCCAACCTGTATTACTACGCAGCGAATAATCCTAGCGAAGCGACAATTGCCAAACGTCGCGGTTACGCTGAAACAATTTCTTACCTAACTCCACCTGCTGAAAACGCTGGTTTGTATAAAGGATTAAAAGAACTCAGTGAATTAATCGCTTCGTACCAAACCTTAAAAGACAGTGGTCGCGGTATCCCCATTGTTAACACCATCATGGATAAATGCCGGATGGTTAACTTGGATAAAGATATTGAGTTACCAGAAACCGATGCTAAAGATATGTCCCAAGATGAACGGGATAATATAGTTGGTATCGTTTACCGCAAGTTGATGGAAATCGAATCACGATTGTTACCTTGCGGGTTACACGTTATTGGTAAACCTCCAAGTGCAGAAGAAGCAATAGCAACACTTGTAAACATTGCTAGCTTAGACCGTGCTGAAGAAGAACTTCTTGGTTTACCCCGCATTATTGCCAATAGCATATATCGCGACTTAGAAGAAATTTATCGAAACAGCGATAAAGGTATTCTCAAAGATGTTGAGTTATTACAAAACATCACCTTGGCAATACGTGCGGCAGTTTCTGCACTTGTAAAAGCCCAAACCGATGCTGAAGGAAGAGTATCATTAATTTCCAAACTCAACTTCTTCAACATGGGCAAAAAGGAACCGTGGGTAGAAGCATTGCACAACTGCGGTTACACGAACGTAGATACCGATTCCATCAAGAAGTTATTTGAGTATTTGGAATTCTGCCTGGAACAAGTTTGTGCAGATAAAGAACTTGCAGGATTATTACGCGGTTTAGAAGGTGAGTATATTCTACCTGGACCAGGTGGAGACCCCATCCGCAACCCTGATGTATTACCTACAGGTAAAAACATTCACGCCCTTGACCCGCAGTCAATTCCTACCCAAGCCGCAGTACAATCAGCGAAAATCGTTGTTGATAGACTGCTCGCGCGTAACATGGCAGAAAACGACGGTAACTATCCTGAAACTATTGCCTGTGTACTTTGGGGTACAGATAACATTAAAACCTACGGGGAATCACTAGCACAAATCATGTGGATGGTTGGTGTAAGACCAGTTCCCGATGCACTTGGTCGCGTTAACAAGTTAGAATTAATACCTTTATCGGAATTAGGGCGCCCACGTATCGACGTAGTAATTAACTGTTCGGGTGTATTCCGCGACTTGTTTATTAACCAAATGAACCTGCTTGATCAAGCTGTAAAAATGGCAGCAGAAGCAGACGAACCTTTGGAGATGAACTTTATTCGCAAACACGCGATGGCACAAGCAGAGGAAATGGGCATTAACCTGCGTCAAGCAGCTACGCGCGTATTCTCCAATGCTTCTGGTTCCTACTCGTCAAATATCAACTTGGCAGTAGAAAATAGTTCATGGGATAGCGAAGCCGAATTACAAGAAATGTACCTCAACCGTAAGTCATTTGCCTTTAGTGCAGATAACCCAGGTATGATGGAAAACTCCAGAAAGATATTTGAGCAAAGCCTCAAAACAGCTTCGGTAACATTTCAAAACCTCGACTCTTCGGAAATTTCTGTAACCGACGTATCGCACTACTACGACTCTGATCCAACCAAAGTTGTCGCTTCTTTGCGTGCGGATGGTAAAAAGCCAATATCTTACATGGCAGACACCACCACCGCAAACGCACAAGTTCGCAGCTTATCCGAAACCGTAAGATTAGACGCACGTACCAAATTATTAAACCCCAAATGGTACGAAGGAATGTTAAATCACGGTTACGAAGGAGTACGCGAACTATCCAAACGGTTAGTTAATACTGTAGGATGGAGCGCAACATCAGGCGCCGTTGATAACTGGATATATGAAGACGCAAACGAAACCTTCATGAACGACAAAGAAATGCAGGAACGTTTGCTCAACTTGAACCCCAACTCATTCCGCAAAATGGTAACAACATTGTTGGAAGCTAACGGTCGGGGATATTGGGAAACCAGCGAAGAAAACTTAGAACGTCTCCGCGAGTTATACCAAGAAGTTGAAAACCGAATTGAGGGAATAGAATAAATTATCCCTCTTGTGGAGCGGGCATCCCTGCCCGCCCCTGAATAGAAAAACAAAAGGAAGGGCAAGAATGTCCATCCCAAAAAAAAATTTTGAGGATTTTTTAATTGAGAAATTCCTCAAGCTAATTTATTAAACTGATATAAGCGGGTAACAGAGGTATAGGCGCCTTGTTACCCGCTTTACAGCATTAGAAACTGTCTAGTTGCACTCCAAAATTATTATGGAAGCTTTAACACTTGATATAAAATCAGTTATTGACCTGACAGACGAGCAGTTTTTCCAGCTATGTCAGGCAAATAAAGACTTAAGATTTGAACGCACCGCAACAGGAGATTTAATTATCATGTCACCAGCAGGAGGAGAAACAGGCAATAGAAATGGTAGATTAAATCAACAATTATTTAATTGGTCTGATACAGATAATACAGGCATAGCATTTGACTCATCTACTGGATTTAAACTACCTAATGGAGCCGACCGTTCCCCCGATGCTTCTTGGGTAAAATTGGAAAGATGGAATGCATTGACTCCTGAACAGCAAACTAAATTTTTACCTCTTTGCCCTGATTTTGTAGTTGAAATACTTTCTCCTAGTGATAGCTTGAAAGTAACTCAAGAAAAAATGAAAGAGTATAGAGATAATGGCGCGCGCTTGGGTTGGTTGATAAATCGGAGGACGAAGCAAGTAGAGATTTACCGTATTGGGCAAGAAGTTGAAGTTTTGGATAATCCTACCAGGATATCAGGTGAAGATGTTTTACCAGGGTTTGTTTTAAATTTGGTAGCAATCTGGTAGTAACACAACCTCGCAAGCGCCAAATTACTCAACCCTAATGCTGCAAAGAAATACTTAGTTACGACGAAGGTGTACGCAAATTCAAACCTGGTAATACCAAATAATTTTATGGAAGCCCTAACAATAGATATACAATCAGTTATTGAACTGACAGACGAGCAATTTTTCCAGTTATGTCAGGCAAATAGAAACTTAAGGTTTGAAAGAACAGCTAGCGGGGAATTAGTTATAATGCCACCAGTTGGAGGAGAAAGCAGTAATCGTAATGCTTCATTAACGACTCAACTATGGATTTGGAATGAGCAAAGCCAATTAGGAATGGTATTTGACTCCTCTGGGGGTTTCAAGCTACGTAATGGCGCGACCGTTCCCCCGATGCTTCCTGGGTAAAATTAGAACGTTGGAATGCACTAACACCTGAACAGCAAACTAGATTTTTACCTCTTTGCCCTGATTTTGTAATTGAGTTACTTTCTCCCAGCGATAGTTTGAAAGCAACTCAAGAAAAGATGGAAGAATATAGAGATAATGGCGCCCGCTTAGGTTGGTTGATAAATCGTAAGACAAGGCAAGTAGAAATTTACCGTGTTGGGCAAGAAGTTGAAGTTTTAGAAAATCTAAGTAGTTTGTCAGGTGAGGAAGTTTTGCCTGGATTTGTTTTAAATTTGGCAGCGATCTGGTAGAAACTATTGCCTTAAAACAACTTATCAATAGTGTAACAGAAAGGGTAATAGATATAATTTTTAACTAATTATATTATAGAAGTTTTTTCTATGAATATATAAACTTGCTAGATATTTAAGGTCATTATCACCCTGAATATGCTCATCAAGTATAGCTCGTATTTCGGGCAATCTCTTATAAAAATATGGTGTAGGAATTTTTTCTACCCATTGAGTATCTCTAAAATCTTGATAATCACCAAATATCCGAGTATAATGCTCATTAGGTATAAGTTCACGAATTGCAGCAACCATAGCTTTAAAAAGAGCTTGATGCTTCGTTTTATTTCGTTCTATAACAAGAGACCAATGTTCTGCTATGTAATTTTCCGAAGCATGAGCGTCATCAAAAATTATTATATCAGCATTATCAAAAAATGGATTAATATTAAATAAACTACTATAAGTTGTGACAGCAAGTGTCTCTGCATTTGTATACTCAGCTATTATAGTAGGTGAATAATCTGTTCGACCACCCACAAAAGCATTCGCTTTAATTCCATATTTACTTAAAGCCTGCTCAACTACTTGATTTACAAGCTGGCGAGTCGGGCAAAGATAAACAACTCTGTAGTTATAGTAGCGACGATTCCACTCCCCTATCAAAAGAGCAACAAGAGTTTTTCCACTTCCAGTAGGGAGTTGTATTGCAACATCAGAATTTTTTACAATCCCTTTTTTATCAGATTCTCTCAGTTTATAATATTCCCTCAATATATCAGCTTGGTGAGAGAGTGGTCCTTCAACTTTCCTGTTCCTTAAATCCCAGAAAAGCGCTTCGGGATTTTCGGCTGAAATATTAGATTGACGTATCTTCTTGAATGCCATATTTTTATTCCTTCAAGTAAAAATTTTATACTTGTACTTGCGTATATATAATCTTACTAAATTATTGAAGCTTTAGAGGCAGTACCTTATGCTACGCACCAACCTCTATTACTTTCGTAAGCAAAGTAACAATAAGGCTGCGTATACCCAAGTGCTTTAAAGCTTTCAAATGAACTACAATCTCAAAAAGTCTTGCTCCATTTGCATTTTAGAGCTTGGGCGATTTTCAGCAAGAAAAATGTGTGGAGTTCATACCCTGTCAGCTTAATAGTTCAAATGAATTGTATTGAAATTAAACAGTAGCTATACCGAGCGTGCCACACTGAGTATAATAACGCTAAAAGAGATTTATCTATGTAAATATTGATTTAAATTGTTATTTTTTTACTAGTGCCAACCTAGTGTAAAGCATTAATTATTATATAAAGAGACAAGCTTTAGTTAACTAATTTAAGGGGTTTAATTCCCCATCCCCTTTGGGTTGCCTGTGCGCGAGTTGGGGTTTAAATCCCCATATAAAAACGTACTTGCGAATTGAAACTTTTTGTAATATAATTGTATTGTAATTAAATCTGCTACTAAACTAAGCGAATTAGCTAGCAAATAAATTTGTTGGTTAAAAAAATATTAACTTTCATTTTCAAGGTGTTTATTTTGAAAAAAATCATCAATAATTTGATTTAGTATTAAATGAGGATCTGTGTTGTTTTGTGTAGCGTAATTTCTTAGCTTGTAAATATTATCTGATGATAGGCGAAGCGGAGCAAATCGTTCCGGAAAAGCCCAACTACACTGTTGACACTCAAGCTGACAACCACGACAAGATGTACTCTTAAAGTTATTGCATTCGTCACATAAAGGTTGCCAGTTATCTAGCTCGTTACCACCACCCCTAAATCGAGGAGTTTTATGGTCGTGCTGCAATCTAACTGCTGGTGCAGAACGACCGCAAACCGCACATTTATGATTATATTTTTCTAGAATGGACTGCCAATCTGAATTAGATAGTTTGACTCTTGGAACTCTTTTTTCGCTTAAAGATAAGCTGACTAGCTGATATGTTTTTCCTTGTCTACCAATACCTGTGACTCCTTCTTCTCCTTGGAGTTCGCGAAGACGACGAAAAACATCTACATAAGGTTTATAGGGTTTGTTACTTGAGTGCTGACTTTTTCTATAACGCTCAATTGCTTCTCTTAACTGTTCTTCCTTCACAAGAGGCCCTGGAATGCCGTGACCAACAGGCCAAAGTTCCTCTAGAAGTACCTTGTAATATGACTTATTCGCCTCACTTGGTGATACAAACCCTTGACATACTTCCTCTAACCATGCGTCCCGGTTGACATTGCCTGGAACATTTTTGTCGCTGACAGGCGCCAGTGAGGAAAATTGTTGTCTTCCGCGCGCTTTTCGATTACTAGTCATTAGCTATCTCCTCGTAACAACCAAATTGGGTCTATATCTAGCACTCGTGAGATAGCATCAAGTTCATAATCTTTGACACAACGCACTTGGCGTTCAATCTCTGAAATATCAGACTGCTCAAGCTTGACTTCGTAATCAACATTGAGAGCAGCGGCTAACTCAACTTGATCTAGACCAAGTTGTAATCTGACTTGACGAATTCTTAAACCACTTATATTTTGCTTTTTCTCCATTTTTGACACCAGTCAGCAATAGCAAAATGTTAATTTGATGTCAAAGATTCTTGTAGACGAAAATCGTCTACAGTAGCTTTTCAGGATTTAATCATTTATGATTAGCTTTATTATCTGAGTGTGTAACCAACATCCTGTATGCGTGTTTCCTCGTTCTTTGCTGGTATTGGAGGATTTGACCTTGGATTTGAGAGAGCAGGAATGCATGTTGTGTTTCAATGTGAGATAGACCCCTTTTGTCAACAAATATTAAAGCGACACTGGCGCCACGTACCTCTTCATGACGACATCACGACCCTCGTACCAACAGCTATCCCTGCCTCTGAACTTTGGTGTGCCGGATGGCCATGTCAAGACCTCAGCACCGCTAACACAGATAGAAAAGGACTTGCGGGAGAACGAAGCGGTTTGTTCTTCACGTTTATGGAATTGGTTAAAGAAGTTCAACCAAAATGGTTGGTCATGGAAAATGTGCCGGGTTTACTCTCAGCAGAGCAAGGAACAGCTTTTGAGACAGTTATCGACACGTTGGAAGAGAACGGGTATTTGGGGGGATGGGTATCGTGTAACGCTGTCGATACGGGGCTACCCCACAACCGAGACAGAGTATTCTTTATCGCAAGTTTTAGAAGCGAACGTGCCTATCACTTCTTTACTGACAGCAGCGAACTGTATGGGGATAATTCGACGAGAGAACCGCGCGAAAAGAAAGCTAGACCCGATTTTTGTCAAAGCGCTGTCGGAAACAATCCGCTTGTGGTACAACGTCGCGGTGGCTTCGGGTATACCTTGGCAAAAAGTATCTGCCCCACGTTACGTGCCCAAACAGGAGGACATCAAGGGGGTCATTCAGACAGACCAATACTCTGTGGCGAGAAACTTGACGTGGACAGAGTGGGAAATGCTCATGGGGTTTCCTCCCGGTTGGACGGTCGTCGAGGGAGACTCCTTGGTAACGCCGTTGTCCCAGCCATCAGCGAGTGGATTGGAAAGCGAATTTTAGAAGTTGAGAGAATTTATATTTGAAAACTTGTTAAAGATTAATAAATTAGAGGCGAGAATATTAAAAATTATGAGCCAGCAAGAAAAACTCTATTAATTTAGATTATTGGGTGTATCTCTAACTGATAAAGCAGAAATAGTGAGGAATGCAATTAATAATTACTGCGATGAATTAATAGCGGCTTTTACTGTAATTACATCAAAAAACATTCGTATTCGGAAAATCATTTAGTTTAAATAGCTACATAGATAGATGCTTCGTTCCTCAGCATGACAAAATTAATATCTTTAAGATGCTGAGGCACGAAGCATGACATATGTTCAAGTTTGTCGTATAAATTTCGTGAACCTATTAGTAACGGCGCCACTATCTAGCGTTTGGTTTTATAGCTATAAAGTAACATACCATCAGGCGCCTACTCTAAAACCTAAGACAGAGGAATCTGTAGCGTAAAAATTATCTATTTAAGGAACGTGGAAAAATAGATAACAAGGTATTGATTACATGATTAAGAAAATTCTAACGGGCATTGGTTTGGTTACTTTTGGGTTATTGACATCGCTGCTTATTGGTACTGCGTTGCCTGGAGATAATTTTGTTAATGCTCAAACTAATCGTACTGCACCCGCGCGTAGTAACCAGCTAAATGCCATAGATAGACAGTATGTGCAAGATGCTGGTCAAGCTAGTTTAGCTGGTATTAGCTTGGGTAAGTTGGCCTTGCAACGTTCTACCAATGCTTCTGTTAAACAGTTTGCACAAGCAGAAATTGATGAACAAGTTGATGTCAGAAATAATTTAAGCCGTATTGCGCCAAAATTAGGTGTTACTGTTCCAAGTACTCCGAATGCTAAAAATCAAGCTATTTCGGCGCGTATGTCTGGACTTTCTGGCGCCAATTTTGATAAAGCATTTCTTCAAGAAGCAGGTATTAATGCTCACTTAGAGAATGCTGCTATCTATCAACGTGAAGCTGCATTTGGACAAAATCAAGATTTGATTGGAGTCGCTAATAAAGGTTTGCCAATTATCAGTAGACACTTTAATACTGCTAGTAGCTTGACGAATTACCAAGTTGCTGAGGTAATACAACAAATTAATACTCCTGGTGCGTCCGGTGCTACTACTACACCGCAAAATAATACGGCGCCTCAGTAAATCTTAATTGTTATTGGGTGTATTGTTAAATAATATGGCGCCGTAGGGTGCGTGAAAGCCATTACAAATTATAAATGAAAAGCAATGTTAAAGTGCTTTCACGCACCATTTACACGTTTTAAATTTAGTAAGGCTAAAAGTATGAATGATAATTCCGTGTTTGCTATATTTATTGGCTTTGGATGTATTTGGGTATTAATGGGTGTTGGTGGTGTTATTGCTCTGATGAAAATGGATGGGCAGGAAATTAGGTTTAGTAAGACTGCGCTTGTTGTTGCTATCCCTATTATTTTGCCAATTATAATTACTCTTACTTATGCTGCTATTAGGGGTACTTTTTAATACTTTTGTTTGTTCTACCTGTGATATGTCTTGGGTCGGCGCCGTTTATTCTAGGTATAGATGAATTTAAAATCTTTCTTTGTCAAGTTTTAAGTTTCTGGGTTTAAAACCATCTTTTAGTACATATAGTGATATGGTATAGGCGCCAAAGTCACCGTATACGCAACCGTTTTTAAATCCAGATGGCATATCGGGTATAGTTGTGGCGCCTATTGAACCCATATATATCATTTGTATTTGTGATTTTACTTCTTGCCAAGTTTTACAATAGTATTATGTTAAACGCAATATAATTAAAGCTAGCGTGGATACAATTGCTTTGAATATATTACAATTTACTTTATGTATAAAGGCTTTCTGCCTTACAATAAATTCTATTTGGTTGCGTCTCAAAGTATTTAAATAAAGCAGGACAAAGCCATCCTTCTAGTTTTTTTTCACCCCATAAATACCAGTGTCCGTTATATTCTTCGCGTAGCCATATTAACTCCGCTTGATACCCAGGAAAAGGATTACCTGAAAATAAAAGTTTGAAACCTTCGTCAGTGTTAGAAATATCTTTGACCAAAATGTCAATCATTTCGGGGACTCCACTGACAAACGGTTCTTGCACGAGTCCCACTCGTTCGTCGTCGAATACCCAGGTTCCATTGTGTCGGTAAGGAAAAATAACTGCAATCGCATTACTCATTACATTCTCACTTATTACCATAACTGTTGTTGAGACGACTTCTTTCTAGCGATGGGTTCCAAGCTTAACTGGCGCCACTACAATGTAAACTTATGTAAATATGCTGAGGGAAATACTCATTTAGTATTCAGGGGCTTCTCAGGAATAACGTTTAATATGTGAAATTGTAAGGACAAATTTTAATTTATGTGCCGTTTACTTGCTTATATTGGTACCCCTGTAAATCTAGAAACGCTTCTATATGAACCAGAACATTCACTGATAGTTCAAAGTTATCAACCGCGTGAAATGCTTTCAGGTGTCGTAAACGCAGATGGCTGCGGCGTTGCCTGGTATGATTTGAAAAAGGGTTCGGCGCCTTTTATTTATAAAAATACTCTACCAATTTGGAATGATATTAATCTACCAAGTATCAGTCGCTACGTGGAATCTAACAATATTTTAGCTTATGTGCGTAGCGCAACATCAGGTCAAGCGCTTGATATGAGCAACTCACAGCCGTTTCAATATAAGAACTTCTCATTTATCCATAACGGTCGTATTGATAAGTTTAAAAAGACTTTGTACAGGCCAATACGAACTCAATTAAGCGATGAAATTTACCAATGGATTGGTGGAAACACTGACTCAGAGCATTTTTTTGCAATGATATTAAATAAGCTCACTGCCAATCCTGATAAAACTATTGAACAAGCTGTACATGCAACGTTGCTTGAACTTAAAGAAATGGCGATAAATTATGATACTTGTGCATTAGCAAATTTGGTTATTAGCGACGGTAAACGACTAGTTGCTTCACGTTATGCAACAAAACAACCTGCACCTACGCTTTATTGGGTTAAAAATGACCCAAATTTTCCGTCCTCAGTAATTATTGCTTCGGAACCGTTGTTTACTGGTAATTGGCAGGCATGTCCAGAAAATAGCATTATTAGTGTGGGAGAAGACTGTGATATTGAACTATTGCAAATCTAGCTTACGAGATTACTTTATACATGGGTTTCAGGAGTGTCGCACACAAACGCTGGAACTATTAGATAGTTTGGATGAGGAGACTTTTTGTTGTCAAGCGCATCCTGATTTTAGTCCGGTTGGTTGGCATCTAGGACATATTGCTTATACTGAGTCATTATGGTTATTGGAACGCGGCGCCAAGCAAGCGTGCATGTTTCCGCAATACCGTAAACTATATGCAGCAGATGGTTTACCAAAATCAGAACGAGTCAAATTACCAAGCATTGAAGAAACTCGTAATTACTTAAATGCAGTTCGCAAAAAAGTTATAGATTACATAAAAGTCGTAGATATCGAACCGCAAGAAAAACTTTGGCGATTTTTACTTCAACACGAAAGTCAACATTGTGAGACAGCTTGCATCGTTCTTTCTTTAATCTCTACCCCTTTACATCTTCCTCCTTCCCCCTTACTCGTTAAGTCTTCCCCCGACATGATTAAAATCCCTGCGGGGGAGTTTGAAATGGGGAGTAATTCACCGAATGCGTTAGATAATGAACGTGCGGCACATAAAGTATATCTAGACACCTATTTTATCGATAGGTATCCAATAACTTCGGGTAAATATCGTGAATTTATGGAATTTGGAGGTTATGAAAAGGCTCAGTATTGGTCGGATGAAGGCTGGAAATGGTTGCAAATTGAGCAAGTAAAGCATCCTTTATATTGGTTAGATGATGGCGCCTATGATAATCATCCTGTAATGGGTGTGAGTTATTATGAAGCAGAAGCTTATGCGAATTTTGTAGGCAAACGACTACCAACAGAAGCAGAATGGGAAAAAGCTGCACGTTGGGATGAACGAGCAAATCGCAGTCGTACATATCCTTGGGGAGAGGAAGAACCAACCCAAGAATTCTGTAATTGCTCTACTCCTTTGAGTATTTCTCAAACAACTCCAGTTAACGCATACCCCAATGGGCAAAGTGCATATGGAATGTATGATGCTTTGGGTAACGTTTGGGAATGGACAAATTCTTGGTTCGATGCTTATCAAGGATTTGAATATTATCCGTATATAGGTTACTCGCAAGTTTACTTCGACAACAAACATAAAGTACTAAAAGGTTCTAGCTGGGCAACACGACCAATGGCAATGCGTGCAAGTTTCCGCAATTGGTATTATCCCCATGTTAGGCAGATTTTCGCAGGGTTTCGCTGTGCAAGCGATTAGGGCTTAATTTTAAATTGTAATCGCTGTCAATCTAGCTCAAGCGTGATGTTTTGAGACATTGCTTTGTGTTTCACTATCTGAATGCTTGGAAAAATAACTTGCAAGTAGCGAATATAACGTTGTATTCGGAGGGTCAATGGCAATATCTAATACTAATAGCAGTCAGACTATGCAGCAACAAATTGAGAAGCGTTTAGCAATTCAACACTTACGTTCTGTAACTGCTAGTCTAACAACAACTGCTGGAAGTGATGTAGTGAAAGGGTTAACCCAAACACCAAAAACACTACCTCCACGTTACTTTTACGATGATAAAGGTTCGGAGCTATTCGAGCAAATTTGTGAGTTACCAGAATATTATGTTACGCGAACCGAAACTGCAATTTTACAAGAATGTGCGCGTGAAATAGCAGAGATTACAGGAAAATGTGAATTCGTGGAATTAGGCAGCGGTAGTTCAACGAAAAGTAGAATTTTACTTAATGCTTATCAAAATCTAGGTTTGCCATTACGGTATTTACCAATAGATGTAAGTGCTGGAATGTTAGAAAACAGTGCCAAGCAATTGTTATTTGATTATCCAACACTAGAAATTAGCGCACTTGCTGGGACGTATGAACTAGCTTTACAACAACTTCCAAAAAAACAATTACCGTCTCGGATGATTGCTTTTATTGGTAGTACCTTGGGTAATTTAAATCCGCAAGAGTGTGAAATATTCTTTTTACAAATCACACAAGCATTACATTCAGAGGAGTATTTTTTATTAGGTATCGATTTGCAAAAACCAAAACATATTTTGGAAGCTGCATATAATGATAGTCAAGGTGTAACGGCTGCTTTTAACTTAAACATGTTAGAGCATATCAACTGGTTGTATAATGGTAACTTTGATACAACACAGTTTGAACATTTTGCATTTTACAACGAGAATGAAAATCAAATTGAAATGCATTTACGCTCTTTACAACAGCAAACTGTAAAATTAAATGCGCTTAATCTAATTATTAATTTTGCACGCGACGAAACTATTATGACCGAAATTTCACGTAAGTTTGATATTGCTACCATTAAGCAGCAATTAAGCACACATGATTTGATAACTCAAAAAGTTTGGACTGACCCAAATAATTGGTTTGGTTTGTTGCTTTGCCAGTTACAGTAAATGAGTGCAATGGATACAACCGATGTAACGGATGAGTTATTGGTTACAAACAAAATCTTGTTATTTAAAATAAACTATCCGTTACATCCGCTCTTATCCGTTGCCAACTTGACTTTGCATTAACTTTTGCACGCTAACCAACGCGCGGTTTAACTCATAATTTTTACGTTCAGGGTTTTGTAAGTATGCAAGTTGTTCTTCTTCTATCATCTTGACATCTTGCACTACTAACCCATCAAGTAATTTCTGTGCGGCGCCAAATAAGCTATCTTTAACAAAGCGTCGAAACCATATTGGCAACTTATGCAGGCGCCAAAATGCATTTAACGAAGTAAAGTGTACTAAATATGCTTTGGTTTCAGTCTCACTAATTGGACATAGCAAGCAATATATTTTAAAATCTTGACCTAACGTCGAAGTCCAATGCGGATAAACATAACTTACATCTAAAGGTTCTGGATGCAGGTGCCGTAATTTTTTGAAGAATAACTGCGATATCGACCAGATTTTATCTATTCTATAATAACTTTGGGCTGTGTAGTGCGCGTCTACACGATTCTCATTCTCCATAATATTTTGAAGTTCCGCTTCTGCCCACGCTTGATAGTCCTCGTGTAAATGTCCATGATACATATCCATCAGGTTCTCAATTAAATATGAATAGTGCGCTTTGCAATGAATTGTTGAAACAGTCGCTATGTAATTCAAATGCTCCCATTCAGGTAAACCCATTGGTTGTGTTAATTGTGTTTCAACATCACCAGGAAATAACCAAATAAAACCATCTTGTTCTTGAACAGGGTAACGACGAATTTTACAGCTTGGTAATTTTTGATTTTCTGCTAAGTATGGCACTTCTACACAGTTACCATTTTCATTTAGGCGCCAGCCATGATAAGCACACTCTAATGTATTATTTATAACTTTACCATGACTTAATTTAACTTGGCGATGTGGACAGCGGTCTTCTAGTGCGTGGATGTTACCATTATAATCTCGATAAAGGGCAATCGCCTGTTTCCATAAAGTTACACCTACAGGCTGCGTATTTACCTCACAACTGCGCGCGACAACATACCAGTGATTAGGATTAATGCCCAACTGACGAACATCACGACCAGATACAGCTTGCACAAGCATATATATAAATAATTGATAGAGTTTTTACTTGAAAAGCGTAATTGTTTGATATTGTACCAATTTGCTGTAGAGACCGTATTAATTCGGTCTCTAAAATTTCGCTGGCGCCTATTTGCCCCAGTTTTAACACGTTCTTAATAAAACAATGTTGTGCAGTTTCGCTCTCGCGCTTGTCGCACGCAAGTTATAAAGTAGGTGTAGTTAAACTATAAAAGCGAGGCGCCTTTTTTATGACAAGTTACCAAGCTGTACCTGGCAATGTTGAAGACTTAATAGCTGAGGGTAAATCTATCAACTATATTGATGTTATTGAGAATGTTATTGACACTCTCGAACAAGATGATAGTGCAATGGTTAGTCAACCTCCCGAAGGTGGACATTTGTGGAAATTTAAGTATGGTAGTGTGGAAGTGTTTGTACAATTAACTGGTATAAGTGATGAAGATACTATAACCGTTTGGGCTGTGGTTCTCAAGTTACCAGCAAAAGATGAACCGAAGTTAATGCGTAAGCTTTTGGAAATGAACTGTTCTAGCACTTTTGAATCGCGCTTTGGTATTATCCAAAATCAAGTAGTTGTATTGGCTACACGTACTTTGGCTGAATTATCTGCAACTGAGGTATCGCGGTTAATAACTGTTGTGGCAACTATTGCCGATAATAACGATGACGCTTTACAATCAGAATTCGGAAGCTCTAATTTCTAGCTTCTCACTCCTAACTCCTAACTTTTGAACAACTGGCGCCTAATTCCTTTAATTGAAGCATCTGGTGCTACCCAAATGGCAATCGATAAATGGTTGCTAGAACAACATTTATTGGGTAGTCCACCTGTATTAAGATTTTATACATGGGCGCCATCCGCTATTTCTTTAGGCTATCACCAGCATAAGTACCCTGAACATTGGCAAAATATTGTTTGGAAGGGACAAAAACTTGATTTAGTTAAACGTCCTACAGGTGGAAGGGCTGTTTTACATCAAGGTGATTTAACTTATGCTGTGATAACATCTGGATTGGATGGGACTCGGATGCAAGCTTATCAAAAAATATGTGAGTTTTTAATTGCTGGCTGGAAACAGCTTGGTGTATATTTACATTATGGTACGGCAGGACGTGGTTATATCCATAATCCTAATTGTTTTGGTACTGCTACAAGTGCGGATTTAGTTACTAATGATGGATATAAATTAATTGGTAGCGCACAGTTACGAAAGGGAAATGCGATTTTGCAACATGGCGCCATTCAATTACAGCCTGATATAAACTTATTCTCTCAGGTTTTTGGTGAAGAGTCACGCTTTGGGCAGTTGTCTTTAAATTTTGATGTTGAAACAATTATTAATGCTCTGGTAGATGCTGCAAGTAATTGTTTTAATATACATTTTGATATTCAACCTTTATCAGAGGATGAAATGCAACTTATGCTTTCAAATATCCAGCCTCAGCAAAATCATTAATCATTTGCTGTATAGCATCCCATAGTTCTGGTGTACCTTCCTCAACAGGCGCCATACGTTTCATGACTTGTTCGCGACTAATATTATGCAGGCGCCAAGTTCCACCTTTTGTTTGTCCGTTATGTAAAAATGGCTGTATTCTATCTAAAGCAGCGGCAAATTTTGATGTTGGTGTATTTTGTTGCTCGAATTCTTCCCAAATTTTTCTTAGTTCTAATTCTAAATCGTTTGGTAAAAGTCCAAATATCCGATTTGCCGCTTCAATTTCGCGTTGAGCTTTGTTTAAGTTTGCTTGTATGTCGTAGCAGAATGTATCACCTGCGTCTATTTCTACTATGTCATGGATTAATAACATTTTGATGGCGCGTGATATATCTGTTTCAGGTGGTGCGTATTCGGATAGAATTATTGCCATGATGGCGATGTGCCATGAGTGTTCTGCGGTGTTTTCTCGACGGGAACTGTCGGTTAGTAGGGTTTGGCGAAGAATGTGTTTGAGTTTGTCTATTTCTAGAATGAATTGTATTTGTTGAGTGAGACGATTGTTTTGCACTTTCTTCAAGTAAATATTCTGTATTAGTATTTTATGTTGGAACGGCTGGGGACAGCCATTCCACAAGATTTAGCTTTTTGCAGAAACAAAAACTTGTTTAATAAAATAAATTATCCGTTACATCCGTTGTATCCGTTGCAAAGTTTATTCTTTTGTTGTGGATTTGGCAATTATTCCTAGCTGTAGCCCTGGTGGGTAGGTTCCATTTTGTTTGACTTGTTTGATGTCAGCATCGCTAATTTTTAATTTTAGTTTTTTTGCTAGTGCTTGGATAATATCTCCTCTGTCTATTAAACCAGCAACGGCGCCTGCTGGTGAAAGTACTGTGACTCGCAGAAGTTTTTCGTCTTCGAGTTTGTTGATTACTTCTATTAGTGTGGCTGTTTCTTCGACGGTGGGAAGTTCTGAAAGAGGGTTAACTATTGCTTCTAAGGTTTTGGTTTCCCACTCGCTACGTTCTATTTGACGTAAGTTGTCAACGTTTACCATACCTCGGTAGCGTCCATCTGACTCAGCGAAGTAAATTTGTGAATTGGAATCTAACAAATATAAGTCAGCAAACGCACGCAGGGGTTGGTTTGCGTCAACAACACGAAAGTCGCGTGTCATTACTTCGCAAGATTTAGTTTTTAATAGTGTCTCTTGCAAAACTGTAACACGGTCGTAGCTTGTCGCGTTACGAATTCCAAACCACCCTAATAATGCAATCCATAGTCCTGTCCCTAAGTCACTTGTAAAATAATCAACTGCTAAACCAATCGCAATCGCAGTGTACCCTAAAATCTTTCCAGATAAAGCGGCGCCTCGTACTGCTTGAAATCTATTGCCCGTCATTTTCCACAATGCTGCTTTTAATACTTGTCCACCATCTAACGGTAAACCTGGAATTAAATTAAATAGTGCTAGGACTAAATTTATACGTGCTAAGTCTCCAAGTATGGCATGTGTAAGTGAAGTATCAGAAAACACATTTGATATAAATTGCAGTACTATATATAAACCAATGCTTACTAGTGGTCCTGCTATGGCAACTTGAAAAGCTTTACCTGGAGTTTTTGATTCTTCTTCAATTGCCGCAATTCCACCAAATAAAAATAAGGTTATTGAGTTAACTTTAATACCTTGTGACTTTGCAGCCAAGCTGTGGCCTAATTCGTGTAGTACAACTGAGCCAAACAACAGTAATGACATTATCACTGCGGCGCCCCAAGCCAAGCTGGCGCCCCATTGCTGGTAAGCAAAACCAAAATTTAGCGTTGCCAAGCCAAAAACTACAAACCACAACGGGTCTAAAAATAAAGGTATTCCGAACAAAGACCCTATTTTCCAATTTGCTTGCATGATGTTTCCCGTTTAATAAATATTACTAATTGTATTAATAAAGTAGTATGCTTTTGCACTTATTGTACTATAGCTTGTAGAAGCGTGTAGTAATATGCTTCGTCAGATTTAATATCTCTAGCATAAACAATTGTAGCTCTTTGGATATTGAGCAGTTGACTCGCAAACCTTAATGTTTATATTGGCGTTTAATTACCAATATTGTTCCAAGTGCAAATGATTATATTTTGATGAAATCAACCAGAACAATATGCATAATGGGCTACATCGACAGCTAGGTTTTTGCTATTGAAAGCGCTTGTGCCTATAAAATACCGATAGTATTTCAATTATATTGTAGCAGAAATGGATATGTATAAACGTAGATATCTTGAGATATAGAAGCAGCTTTAAGAAAAAATTAAAATTTATTAAATATATCACTTTTGGAATAATAAAAAATCAAAGTAATAAAAATATTTACCAGAAGGTGAGTAGTTATTTTGGAGTTAGAGTAATAACCTAGATATATAAAAATTTTGAATAAAAATATAGAGACGTTACATGTAACGTCTCTACAAGCAATATAAAATTTTTGATTCAAAATTAACTAAAGAACACCAAGGTTGGTTAAACCTAAAACTGCGCCTATACCAACTATATGGCCAGTAGCCATTGCTGCAAGAAATGTACCAACACTGGGATTATTAAATACTGAAGGGAAAGGTAATGGCATTTTATTGCCTACATGAGGTTCTTCGATTGTTCTGGGAATGATTAAAAGAGCTAATAAGCTGGCACCAACAATAATGATAGTGCCAGTCCAGTTCCATTCAACAGCACTGTTAGGAACAGTTGGTTGAACAGCCGCTAAAAGCGGTATTAAATTAAATGACAAAGTAGATATGAATGTGGAAAACATGGTTCTTTCTCCTACACGAACTTAACTTTGCTCTTAATGCTCGTTCGGATAAAGACTTGAATCTTCCATCTAAGGGGAGGAAATGACCTCCCCCTTTAGTTAGAATTACAAATGCCGTAAAATGTGCTGCATTTTACAATGTGCCAATGTTAGTCAGTCCTAAAACGATACCAATACCGACGACATGACCAAAGCACATTGCAGCTACAAATGCAGGAATGCTCATAGGCAGTAACGGCATTTTTGGACCAACCATTGGTCTTTCAATCTTTAAGGTGAGTAGCAGCGCAACAAACGAGCATATGCTGATAATCAATCCAATTGTTGGATTCCAAGCGGGTGTTGCGGGAACATTAGCTGCAACTGCTAGTAAAACTGGATGCATAAGCGCGGTTTTCTCCTCAGAGCGAAAACTTATCATAATCAGAAAGATTATAAAAGTTTATAGTAAATAAAGCCAATATTCTTTATTTATTTAGAATTACAGTAAAGTTAACTACGTTTCTTAAATTCTTAAAATTTATATGCGAATTAAAATTTGTGGAATTCGTGACCCACTACAAGGTCAAGCTATTGTGACTTCGGGTGCCACTGCTTTAGGATTTATTTGCGTCGAATCTTCCCCACGTTACGTTAACGTCGAACAAATTAAATCGGTTGTAGCTTTAATACCACCTCATGTAGATAAAATTGGAGTTTTTGCCAATGCACAACCAACAGAAATAGCATTTATAACTAATAATTCGTCATTGACAGGAGTGCAATTACACGGTAATGAATCTCCAGAATTTTGCAAACAAGTACGTGAAATTTTGCCAGGAATTGAAATAATTAAAGCGTTAAGAATACGTAATGTAGAAGATTTAGATAATACGGCAAGTTTTACTGATTATGTTGATACCCTGTTATTAGATGCTTATCATCCTCAACAGTTAGGTGGAACTGGTCAAACTCTAGATTGGAACATCCTTGAGGAATTTAACCCAGGTCGTCCTTGGTTTTTAGCAGGAGGATTAACACCAGACAATATTGCCTCAGCACTAAATAAAGTCAAACCGAACGGAATTGACTTATCGAGCGGTGTCGAAAAGGCGCCAGCAGATAAAGATTTAGATAAAGTCGCAAAATTATTTGAACAGTTAGGAGTTAGGAATTCTCATTAACTCATAACTCCTAACTATTAAAAGAATGATGGTTGGTGACGAATTAAGTTGAAGAACTCTTCGCGCGTTTTTTGTTCGTCTTGGAATACACCAAGCATGGCACTAGTAACAGTCCAAGAACCGGGTTTTTGAACTCCACGCATAGCCATGCACATATGGGCGCCTTCCATAACTACAGCAACGCCTTGGGGTTCTAAAATTGTTTGAACAGCTTCAGCAATTTGACGGGTAAGACGTTCTTGCACCTGCAAACGACGCGAGTACATTTCGACGATGCGGGCAAGTTTACTAAGTCCAACAACTTTTTGGTTAGGGATATAAGCAACATGCGCTCTACCCATAAAGGGGAGCATATGATGTTCGCATAAGCTGAAAAAGTCAATATCACGAACCAATACCATTTCGTTGTGCCCTTCATCGAAAATGGCATTATTAACTAGGTCTTCAAGCGACTGGCTATAACCACTCGTCAAGAAGCGCATCGCTTCTGCTACACGTTTTGGAGTTTTGAGCAGTCCTTCACGTTCCGGGTCTTCGCCAACACCTATAAGTATATTTCGTACCGCATCCTGCATTTGCTCCATATGCTCTTGGGTAGGTGGATGCAAATCAGGTGTCTTACCGTTATGGGTATTACGGTCGGGTCTAGTACTGATGATATCAGTTAAATCAGGAATTAGCGGAGATTGAGAGCCGTTAGAACGAGCTATAGTCATGATGTAAGTGTTATGTGATGTTTGTGTGGAATAGTTCTGAGTGCTGATTACTGAGTGCTGAGTAAAATACTGAGAGTCATGAGTTAGAAGTTATGAGTTAAGAGTTGTAAGTTACGAGTAAATACTCAGCACTCAGCATTTTCTACTCAGCACTACTTAAAGAACTCCAGCACTTGGCATGAGAGTTAATTCATTAACGACTGCACCAGAAGGCAGTAGCGCAGTGTAAAGAATTGATTGAGCAACAATTTCTGGGGTGAGCATGTTGGAACGGTCAAAGTCCGCGTGAACGGTTTCGGTGTCCCAAAGTTCTGTATTTACTGAACCTGGGCAAAGTGCTGTGACGCGGATACCGTACTTACGCTCTTCGTGTGCTAATGTTTGTGACAGCGCTAACAAACCAGCTTTACTAACGCAGTAGGCGCCCCAGTTTGGAAAAGCTTGTTTACCTGCGATTGAAACGACGTTAATAATTGTACCCGTGCCGCGAACACGCATTGTGGGTAAAATTCCCTTGATGCATTCAAATACGCTGGTTAAATTTAAATCAATTACCCGTTGCCAGTCAGATAAAGGTGTTTCGCTCAAGTCGGCTGTATATGCCATTCCAGCATTATTTACAAGAATGTCAATATTACCAAAATCTTGTGCAATGTGTTGCATTTTTTCTTGGACTTCGCTAACAACGCTTAAGTCCACTGCGTATGTTTTTGCCTCTACTCCTGTATGTCGCACAGCTTCAGCTACTGCTGTGAGTTTTGGGAGAGAACGGCTAAGTAGAGCAACATCTATACCCGCTTTTGCAAAGGCTAAAGCTGTTGCTTTTCCAATTCCGCTACTTGCTCCAGTTATAAGGGCGCGTCGTTTTTGCTCGACAATCATGTTGTCTCCAGTTGTTTGGTCACCCAAACGCATCGCCATTAAACAGACTTCTTGTCACCAGTTCTTTCTCTCTAGATAGATACCTAGAACTTTTGATTTTGAGGCCTAATATGTGTATCGCGGTTGGTTATATAAATTAAGCAATTCTAAAAATTTCCTGAATAACCTCTAAACAGATGCTATCCTTTCAAATTAATACATTCCAATTGTAAGCAATCAAATACAGTTTCTTGACAAATTTTGCAATACATATCACTAAAAGCCTGTTAGTGGTTAACGTTTGGTTCTCATTCCCATTGACGCTACATTACTTACTCACTAATTCTGGAAAACAGTTGAGCAAAGTAAACAATCAAATCGAATTAATGTACTAAGATGCCTATGGAAGGTTAAGATTCGTTAAGAAAAGTAACTTTCCATAGGCAATTATAACAAAAAAAAGTTTATTAGAGTATATTCAATGTTCAACTTCGGTAAAAACGCCAATTTTGCGGAATTTTTCGTAGCGTAACTGGCGCCGTTGTGCTGAAGTTAAGGTAGAAAGTTCATCTAAATTATCAACTAAAGCGGTTTTAAGAGTAGTTGCGGCTTTGAGAGGGTCGGAATGGGCACCACCAGTTGGTTCAGGTAAAATTTGGTCAACGATACCCAAACCTTTGAGGTCATGAGAAACAATTTTGAGTGCAACAGCAGCTTGAGGAGATTTAGCGGCATCTTTCCATAGAATGGCGGCACAAGCTTCGGGAGTCGCAACAGTGTAAACCGAATGCTCAAACATCAAAAGTCTATCACCGACACCAATACCTAAAGCACCACCGGAACCACCTTCACCAATAACAGTACAAATAATCGGTACATCATAGCTAAACATTTCACGTAAGTTATAAGCAATAGCTTCACCTTGACCTTGATGTTCAGCTTCAACGCCAGACCAGGCACCAGGAGTATCAATAAAAGTTATAATCGGCATCCCAAACTTGTTAGCGTGTTCCATTAACCGCAACGCCTTACGATAACCACCTGGGTAAGGCATTCCAAAGTTACGGGCAATATTATCTTTAGTATCCCGTCCTTTTTGCTGCCCCAACATTACCACAGGGCGCCCATCCAACCTGCCAACACCACCAACCATCGCGGGGTCATCAAAACCGCCTCTGTCACCATGTAACTCCATCCATTCATCACTAATTGCCTGGATGTAATCTAAAGTACTAGGGCGACGTGGATGACGTGCAACCTGTAATCGCTGTGATGGAGATAAACTACTGAAAATTTCCTCTCGCAGTTGGGTTGCACGAGCTTCTAGCTGCCGAATTTGACCAGAAACATCCACGCCATTTTCTTCAGCAAGTTGCCGAATTTGGTCTATTCGGGTCGCCAATTCTGCCAACGGCTTCTCAAAATCTAGCAGTAGTGGTTTACGCTCAGTAGTTGCCATCTTTAAAAATCAATAGTTACAAGTTGAAAGTTTGTACAGACGTGATTAATCCCTTCGGGAAATCCTCCGGATAACACGTCTGTACGAGTTCTGAGTTAGGAGTTGGGAAATATTAGTCTAGAGTTAAAAGAGTACTTGTGTTGAATTATGAACTCCTAACTCCTAACTCCTAACTCCTAACTCCTAACTCCGTTCCTCATGAAACCAAAAGCGGTCTAAACCCGTGTTTAAGCGAAAGCTGACCGATGCGACTCATTTTTTCTACAGTAATCTGATTGCGTCCCCAAGAAAAGTTAGTATGCAACTTCTCGAACTCTAGAAGCATAGACTCCGCGAAACAAGCAAACAATTGGCGTCCTGGAATTTCCATGTTGACAATTTTCATGATTTTCCAGTCAATATCCAAGGAATGTTCGACGATTCCGCCATTCAGGACATATACACCAGACTGCTGAATCTTTGTAGCCATATTTTTTGGGTACCCACCGTCAATGAGTAAGCAAGGCTGCTTAAGGGTTGCTGGGTCAATTTCTACCCCTTTGGGCATACTCGCGACCCAAACTATAATATCAGCTTCAGGTAACGCTTGTTCTAACCCCATGATTTTTCCGCGTCCCAACTCAGCTTGCAACTGCTCCAAACGCTCTTGGTTACGTGCTATCAGTAAAAGCTCCTTAACATCGGTTTTAGCGTCAAGCCAGCGGCAAACAGCACTACCAATATCACCAGTGGCGCCGCAAACAGCAACCGTAGCTTGCGATAAATTAATACCGACTTGTTGGGAAGCTTGTTCAACCTGCTGACAAATAATATAGGCAGTATGAGTATTACCAGTTGTGAACCGTGTAAACTCAAGGGTTGTATTTCGGACTTGACGAAGTTGCTCTAAGTTAAAGTTTTCAAAAATGATTGAAGAAAACCCACCCAAGGCAGTAATATCAATGCCGTGCTTCTGGGCATGAGCCATTGCATTCAATATTTTACGAGTAGCCGCTTTAATCCTACGTGTAGCAAGCATTTCCGGCAAAAAGCAAGATTCTACGTATCTTCCCTCAATTTTTTGTCCGGTAATACTAGTGACAGTAATATTATCAACTATTTGAGGTGGCGCGCTACACCAAAAATCTAAGCCTTGGTCGGCATATTCAGGGTAGCCTAACTCGAGGGCTACCGATTGAGCGTGTTCTAAACTAGTCAGGTGTCCGATTAGACCAAACATGTACTGTGATACTGGGCGTGGGTAAATAAAGTAATAAGT
The DNA here is from genome assembly GCF_000331305.1 of Calothrix sp. PCC 7103. Lineage (GTDB taxonomy): Bacteria > Cyanobacteriota > Cyanobacteriia > Cyanobacteriales > Nostocaceae > Dulcicalothrix. The sequence goes on from NZ_KB217478.1 coordinate 7,982,348, forward strand.
TATAAGTTATGAGTTGTGAGTTATGAGTTATGAGTTAAGAGTTCATTTTCAACTCCTAACTTCTAACTCCTAACTCCTCACTATTTTTAGGCGGCGCGGAGACCGTAAGCGGACAAGCGCATGATATCGCGGGTGTTGAAGCCGATGTTACTCAGTGCTTCGCCGTATTGAATCATAAAATCTTCAACCAAAGCGTCTTTTTCCATTGCCATATTTTCGGCATCGTTTTCAACTTGGTTGAGCATTTTCCAAACTAAAGGCAGGTTTTGGCGGTTTGCTTCTTCGAGCTCGGCTTTAGATGCTTCAAAGTTTTCTTTGAGCCAAACTTCTCCAAAATTTAAGTGTGAGTATTCATCTTTAACAACGCCTTCAGTGATTTTACGTGCAAAATCATCAGCAACAGGAATATATATGTTGTAAGCTGCAATTGCAAAACATTCGATAATTAACGATTGAATTAGCAAGCAAGTAACAACCTTACCTTCTGCCGCTGCTTCTTGGAAGTTGCGGTGTAAACCAGCAAAAAACTCACGTGCAAATTCTAAATCAGGTGTAACTTGAAGGTTTTTACCACAAGCTTCAAAACCCTTCTTGTGACGGCTTTCCATCTTCGATAAGCGAACCAAGTCATCATGAAACTCGGGAAGCATTTCGGCTAATTTTATATAGTTTTCGTGTGCTTCTTGTTCGCCTTCGATTACAATCGCATTAATGCGGCTGTAAGCGTCTTTATAGACTTCACTGCTGAAATCAAGTCCTAATTCTGCCACCTGTGACATAGTATGCTCACTCCTGTTATGTGATTTATTTGATACAATCCGGCTAATAGTTGATAGCGCGGAACTGATAGCTTTTATGTTCACTGTGATTTAATTTAACTTAACAAAGTCACTATGTTATAGATTAGCTTCTGCTGGGAACTATTTTTTACAGATGACACTACTAGAATAAATGCTTGGGAGATTATAGAATAATGCCAAAACCAAGCTTGAATCCTAAATACCACGATATTCTTAGCTATTGCGTACTTCTACTTCTAGCACTTATCGTCTTACTACCGCTAATCATTGTTTTCATTACCTCGTTTGCTCCAGGTGGGTCAGCTCCAGGTAACGCCTTTAAGCAAAGTTGGTCACTTATGTACTATGGTGACGCATGGCAGCGAGGTAAGTTTCTTTTAGCATTTTGGAATTCAACACTAGTAGCTTTATCTGTCACCGCATTTCAAATTATTACCTCCGCTTTGGCTGGTTATGCTCTGGCGAGATTAAAATTTCGCGGTAAGCAAGCCCTGTTATTAATAGTACTCGCTACATTGGTAATACCATTCCAATTGCTTGTAATACCAATATTCTTGGTATTGAAAACAGGAAATTTAATCAACACCTACGGCGCGTTAATATTGCCAACAGCAGTAAACGGGTTTGGAATATTTCTGCTGCGTCAATTTTTCCTGACTATTCCGGTAGAACTCGAAGAAGCTGCCGCATTAGATGGCGCCAATCGACTACAAATCTTATGGCAAGTAATGTTACCACTCGCGCGTCCTGCTCTAGTCACTTTATTCTTATTTACCTTCATCGGTGAATGGAATGACTTATTCAAACCATTGGTATTTACAACTCGACCCGAACTAAGAACCGTCCAACTAGCACTCGCCGAATTTCAAGAGCAGTTTACTAATAACTGGTCACTTATGATGGCGGCAGTAACAATTGCTACCGTACCAGTAATGATTCTATTTCTAATCGGTCAGCGCCAATTTATTCGAGGCATCGCCGCAACAGGAATAAAGAATTAGCAACGGATATATTGTAGGTTGGGTGGAGGCTTTGCGGAACCCAACTTATTAATTTCCAATAAGTCATAGTATTTATTAAAACCTGCTTTGCTGAACTAATAACTGTACTACTAATATCTACATCCGTTGCTAATTTTCTTCCTCTTGTATTTGTAACCTGACAGTCCGTTCGTTCGGACTACCAATTTGAATGGTCATAAGTTGACTTCCAAGCGGTTCTATGCATTCCAACAACCCACGCAGTTGCGGAGTACTGGCGCCTGTATCAACATACAAACGGTCAGCCAAATTACCAACACGCTTCCAGGTCATGTAAAGCTTACCGATGATTTGTTCAAGCTGAGATGCTTGGTTAACTAAGTCAGCAGCAGTATTTAAACATCCCACACGCTGTGCTTCTAACAAAGCTGTCTCAATATCTACATCTTGCTGAGTTAATGCTTGAACTTGGGCACTAGCTTTGAGGTATTTAGCTAAATTGCGTGCTTCTGTAGTTGCGGTCTTTATTGTATCTAAGTCAGGGTTAGCGGCGATTTCTTTCTGAATTACAACTTGATGTACTTCAGGCAGCTTTTCCATTTCCCTTACTAAAGGAGCAATATAGCGAGGAGGAAGCGAATTATCAGCAGCTTTTTCCTTAACAGGTTGGGGTAACAAGTCGCTGGTCATTGCCGTCCACTCTTCGGTAAGCTGTTTTACCTCACGGCGAGTTATTTTATCACCTTTTTGCGCGGCTTCAGTCACCATATGCTGAACTTCTGGTACAGCTTTGGCAGTTTCAATAAACGCGCGCTTGCTAAAGTTCTTAATACATTTCTCTTCGAGCTTACCTTCTGCAAGAAGTGTATCAGCACTATTTGCCAGTTGAATCCAGTTATAGCCCTGACTCTTACTGATTTCGCGTTCTTTGAGCCAGTGTAGGAACCCAGTACCACGACCATCCCCACCAATTTTCTCTCTATCCCGAACCGCGCGCAGGATTCGTCCTCGCCAAATATCGGTCTGTAAGTCAAAACGGTCGCATACCTGCCAAGCAATATCTACCTGCTGTTGAAATTCCGACTCTGAAATTGCCTCATCTTCAGGGTCAGGAAGATCAAAGTTAAAATCTACTGGCTGTTGTAATGCATCCGCCAGGTCGTTCATCGATTCAGTATATTCCACGATGGTTCTGTCTAGTTAGGGTATGCAATCGGCTTATTATCCCACAATCTGTCCACAATAATAGTGGGTACAAATCAATTAAAAATTAAAAAATAAAAACTTATTAAATCAGTAACAACCGCAATAATTTTTACTTTAAGTAACGTAGATAAATTTATTACTAGTTTAATTTATGTATACTGATATATTTTCTCCCATACATATAAACATCTACCAAACATATGCGAAAAATCATCATTGGAATCATGGGAGCAGGTGAAAACGCTACACCCACTGATATCGAGAATGCTTACCAACTAGGAAAAAGCATTGCTGAACAAGGATGGGTAATAAGACTAAGGGTGATGTTGAACTTGTAGCAATGGCGCCAAGTAAAATGCATAAGTATCTAAGTGCTAGGAATATATATATTTACACATACCTCAGCTTGATATTAACCTTATGAGTAACAAAGGCTAAGTAATATTTCTTTACAGTTGATAAATAATTTTATTGTTAATGTTGAAATTTATAAAATGTTCGTTAAAAACAGTTTATAGATTTGAATATAAAAATTAGTGGGTACGTGAATAAATAACAAGACACAGCAGTATTTACGTAATATATATTTGGGAAGTTATGAAAATTAAGCATTATCGCCAGTCTTTACTGCATTTGCTACAGCATCTACGTCCAAAATGGGGTCTGTACTGCTTAATTTTATTAGCAGGCGCCGTGGTTTTGTCTAATTTTGTACAAGTAAAAAATATATCTACTGAGTCACGAATCGAACAAGAAACAGCTTTAAAGCTGCAAGACCCAAATTATATAGCTGCACAAAAAGCATTTAAAAATGGATTATTGCTTTCTAAACTAGACTTGGTGTCAAAAAGAGAAGCTATAAAAGAATACGAAACAGCAATACAATTGTGGCAAAAGTTAGGAGACCAAGCATCACAAAGTAATGTTTTAAACAAGTTAGGACAAACTTACTTGGATTTGGGAGAAAAAGAAAAAAGTATTGATTATTACAAGCAAGCACTAAAATTAAGTAGGTAGGTGATAAAAATGGAGAAGTTATTGTTCTTGGTAATATTGCGTTACTAGAACGTAGTCAGGGCAATTTAGAAAAATTATACAAAAGTATAAATAATGCAATTGCGCTAATCGAAGATTTACGGAAGTCTTATACTAATACAGATGACCAAAGTGCTTATTTTGCCTCAGTGCAGCAATATTATAAATTGCACATAGACTTGTTGATGGAACTACACAATAAAAATCCGAAACAAGGTTATGATGCATTGGCGCTCTATACGTCCGAACGTTCTCACGCAAGAGGTTTAGTAGAACTTTTAAGGCAAGCTAAAGCAAATCTCTGTAAAGGTATTGACCCAGAGCTTATAGAAGCTGAAGAACGTTTAGTTTCCAAGCGTGACGAAGCCGAAAAAACATTATCTCAATTATTAAATCAACCGCAGCAGTCAGGAGAACTTATTGCTGCAACTCAAAAACGAATTGCTAGTATCATCAAAGAGCAAGATGAAGTTAACGATAAAATCCGCGCGCAAAACCCAGACCGTGAGAAAGTTTTAAATCCGAAGTTAGGAAGAGATATTCTCGAACTTCCACAAATTCAAAAGCTTCTCGATAAAGATACTGTTCTATTGGAATATTCTTTGGGTGAGGAACGTAGTTATTTATGGGCAGTTACTCAAAATTCACTCTATAGTTATCAATTACCTGGGCGCCAGCAAATCGAAGCAGCAGCGAGTAAATTTAGAAGTGGTGTATTAATACCTGATAGCAATTTACCACCAGAGGTTATTAAAGCATCAAGCGATTTTAGTAAGATGATACTGGCGCCTGTTGCTGATAAATTGCCTGGAAAGCGATTAGTCGTTGTAGGGGATGGTGCATTACAAGATGTTCCTTTTGCTGCATTACCTGACCCTAACCAAATTCGTAATTATCAACCATTGATGCTTAATTATGAAATCATCAGTTTGCCTTCAGCATCAACGCTTGCTATTCAACGTCAAAAACTCGCAAACCGAAAATTGGCACCGAAAGCATTAGCTATTTTTGCAGACCCTGTATATAGTCGCGCTGATGAACGAGTTTCAGGTTTACCTGAAAATAATCAATTAGGTCTCGAATTAGCATTACAGAATTTAGACCTTGAAAAATCTGCTAAAAGTTTACAACGTTCTGGTTTCGATAGACTTCAAGGTACAGTCACAGAAGCACAAGGAATATTAAATCTAGTACCAGCATCCGATAGTATGCAGGCAATTGGTTTTGATGCGAACTATACCTGGGCAACCAATAGTGTGCTAAATCAATTTCGTATCATACATTTCGCCACACACGGCTTTGTAAATTATGAAAATCCAGATTTATCTGGAATTGTACTTTCTTTGTTTAATAAAAAAGGTGAACCAATAGCTGGTTACTTACGCTTGGGATATTTATTTAACCTCGACTATCCAGCAGAATTAATAGTTTTAAGTGCTTGTGAAACTGGACTTGGTAAAAATGTTAGTGGTGAAGGGTTAATAGGATTGACAAGTGGGTTAATGTATGCAGGTGGTAAGCGTCTTGTTGTATCACTATGGAATGTTAACGACGCAGGCACATCAGTATTAATGCAAGAATTTTATAAAGAGATGTTGCAGCAGAATAAAACACCAGCAAATGCTCTGCGTGCCGCTCAAAAGAAATTATGGGAGAACCGCGAATGGAGAAGTCCTTATTATTGGGCTGGTTTCACTCTTCAAGGTGAATGGCAATCAGCTTGAAAATAGCCTTTGTTAAAAAAAATACTCAGAAATGAGTTAATTTTGCTTCATAATATTTTTGCTTGCCCAGAAGTTAATTTGCACTATGTATGCTTTTTTGAGGAGAGATTTTAGATAATTCCACGCTAACTTTAAAGAGTATTAGTATAGAGACTCCAAAAATAAGTGTTTAATATCTTGACAAAATAAGTACAAAGTGTATGTAACCAGTATAAGCAAAATGTTAAAGATGAATCAAGTAGATTATTTGCGAATTAGTTTGGTAGACCGTTGCAATTTTCGGTGTCAGTACTGTATGCCGGAGGGAGCAGAGTTAAATTATATACTTAAACAAAATTTATTGACGAATGAAGAGTTACTAATTCTGATTAAAGAAGTTTTTATTCCAGTTGGGTTTACCCGCTTTCGTTTAACTGGTGGTGAACCGTTATTGCGTCCCCGTGTTGTTGAGCTTGTAGAAAAAATTGCCTCTCTGCCAGAGACGCAAGATTTATCGATGACAACTAATGGTTTTTTACTGGCGCCATTAGCTCAAGACCTTTACAATGCTGGTTTAAGAAGGATTAATATTAGTTTAGATTCACTCGAAGAAGATACATTTAATTCCATTATTGGTAATCGCGGACGCTCGAAGTGGCACCATGTATGGGATAGTATCCAAGCTGCGTATAATGTAGGCTTTGACCCGTTGAAGTTAAATGTAGTGGTAATACCTGGTGTTAATGACCATGAAGTATTAGATTTAGCTGCCTTGACTATTGATAAACAATGGCATGTCAGATTTATTGAATTTATGCCAGTTGGTAATGGTGATTTATTTGGAAATAAAGGTTGGGTAGCTTCTGAAGAATTACGTCAAAAAATTCGCGCACGCTGGGGACTGGCCGAAAGTCAAGTTCGTGGTAATGGACCTGCGGATGTCTTTCAAATACCTGGCGCCAAAGGTACATTAGGATTTATTAGCCAAATGTCAGAATGCTTTTGCGATAAATGTAACCGAGTTAGACTTTCTGCTGATGGTTGGTTACGTCCTTGTTTACTAAACGAAACGGGTCAAATCGATCTAAAAACTGCTCTCCGCAGCGGTATCAGCATTACCAAATTGCGGGAGCAGCTACAAGAATTATTGACGGTAAAATCTGAAATAAACTTTAAACAACGTTATTCCGGAACTGCGACAGGCAATTACAGCCGCACCATGTCGCAAATAGGAGGGTAGAAAGTAATGAGTGCTGAGTTCTGAGTGCTGAGTAGGGTATAATATTACTACTCAGCGTTCAGCACTTTCCACTCAGCACTATTTTTAAGCTTGACGTGAGTAGTACTCAACGACCAGCAGTTCATTAATTTGTAGCGCCACCCATTCGCGCTCGACAACACCATTGACCTTGCCTTCGAGTTTGTTTTTGTCAAACTCCAAATGGCTAGGGAGGTTTGCCAAACCTGGGTATTGCAAATTAGCTTCCACAAGTTTCTTTGAACGGTCGTTATTACGGACACTAATAACCTCACCGGGACGGCACTGGTAACTGGCAATGTTAACTTCACGTCCATTGATTAATACATGACCGTGATTAACTAATTGTCGAGCCGCAGGAATGGTAGGCGCCATACCTAAACGGAATATTGTATTATCCAAGCGCATTTCTAGTAATTGCAGTAGCACTTGTCCGGTTGAACCGGTTACACGTCTTGCTTTACGCACGTAACGCAACAACTGTTTTTCGGTAACACCGTAGTTAAAACGAAGCTTCTGCTTTTCTTCCAAACGCACAGCATACTCAGAACGCTTCTTGCGGTTCTGACCGTGCTGACCAGGTGGATAAGCACGACGGGCACTTTTACGACTTAATCCTGGCAATTCGCCTAAGCGGCGGGTGACTCTTAAACGAGGTCCTCTATATCGGGACATGGTTCTTGACTGTAATCCTGTTTAAATTTTACTCAGACATTTAATTATAAATGGAAATTGGAAATAGGGAATAGGGAATTATGAATTGGCCCTTAAACCCCTCCCACTCCCTCTAGATGCGTTATTCTTAACCTTGGGTGTTTGGAGATTTATTAAAATGTTTAAATTATTGAAGAAAGGTAAATATACTACCAGTCTTGCAAGCATACTAGCTATCACTGGCTGGTTTTCTTCTGTCTTTACTTTGCCAGCTATGGGTCAAACACAATCAAGTACTTTTGGAAGTGATTACCGTGCTTGTGCAGGAAGACTGCTGAGACTGGGTATTACCCCCGAAGCTGCTTCACAAAATTGCGCTGCGGTACTCCGTCCAAGAGACTTTTCTAATTGTGTGACTCGAATTCAACGACAAATTCAGGTTGCTGCTGCTGATATTCTTCCTTCTTGTCGCTCTGCACGTCGTCCTGAAGATTTAGCAACTTGCGTTGTTAACGTTAGTACGAGCAAAAGAGATTCTTTCGACCCATCAGTTTTCAACTATTGTGGTCGTAGCTTACTACCAATTAGGTTTGCATCTTGCGTAGTTGGTATACGTCGTGAAATTGATTACTCAGCAGTTCAAGCAATGGACACTTGTATCGATGCTAGCGATAGACTCGGTGGGCTTTTACCTTCATTCGTACCAGGGAATCCTACTCCAGTACTACCACCTAATCAACCAAATCAGTTCAACCGTACTTTCGAGACTACTCCTATTCAACCTGCTCCAGTTCCACAGAGAGAATAAGGTAATTTCGGTTAATATGAAAACCCCTGGTATTTTAATCAGGGGTATAAGTAGTAATACCATTTCACCTAATGTTGACCAGAGTAAGCCTGACTCGCTTTCCTTTTAATAGGGTTTAGCTCGAAAAGCAGCAAACTTAACTAGTTATTAAATGTTACCTCAGACTACATAATTTTTGTATAAAAATATTACTTAAGGCTGAAATGTACACTTAAACTATGTCAACGAATGTGAACCACGGTTCACATTTGTATTTTTTAGTATTATCTTTGTATTATATTGACTCCATTCTTGTGAGTCATGTGAGTCAGGTGTCCCACCTGAGCAATATTGTATAAAGGCGCCTGATAACAGAGGCAGGACGCATATGATACAAGATATAAAACGTTTTTCAGTAATTTATCTAGGTATAAAGTAAAATACTCAATCAATAATTTATTATTTTTCAAGAATAAATGATTAGTATTTTATCAAAATTAATTAATTCATTTATATGATTGCTATAAAAATATGTTTTTAAATTCTTTAACTGACATTTTGGAATTGAAACATACAATTAAATGAGCGTAAATAATAAAAAAATAATTAATTAATCGCGTTTTTAATCGCATTCAAAACAATTTTATTACTGGCATTAATATAGGCAAAGGTGGTAATCTCAGGATTAATACTGAAAATTTACAGCTTACTGATGGTGGTCAAATTTCTGTTGGTACTGCTGGTAATGATGCTGGAAATCTTCAAATTATAGCAAACTCAGTTGAACTCACTGGTTCTACTCAATTTGGTCGCAGTGGTCTAAATTCCCATGATTTGGTGTAGATGCAGACAGTGGAATCGCATTAATTGTTTTTAATACTGTATCAACTCCACAACCTGCATTACAACATTATCAATGTTCCCAACACTAGACGTGATATATCACGTCTCTACATTAGGCACTCACTACTACTTTCACCAAGCGATGATGTAACCAAACTGCGACGGTGTTTGTTAGTAAACAACTAATAGCTAGTAATAGCAGTATAAAAGTTTGCGGTCTGACTATACCAACTTCAAACCAGGTGTATACATGTAGTATCATGGTTACAGCAAAAAAGCTAGCAATTCCACATGCTTGTCCTACTTGCTGTGATAAACGTTGACGATGTATGAAAACAAGAATCATTGTCAGCGATGTTGCAATGAGATTTGCTGGGACTAGAAACGCGCAAATACTTATACAATTCGCGCGAGAAAATTCAGAGAAAGTGTTTAAGTCAAGCATTAATTGTTGCGGTAGTTTTAAATTACTATAAGTTTTCGGTTGTTTTGTTCAAAAGCAATGCAAATAAAGACTAGTAATAATTAAAATTTACTTAAGTTTATCTAAAATTTTAATTTACATGCTTTCGACGCAAATTCACCACGCCTTCCACATTTTATAACGCAATATAAACAATGAGGAGAGTATTACTACGCTCCTCTACATAAATCTTTATTAACCCATGAGAATGACTGTATCTATAACATGAATTACACCATTATCAGCATCAATATCTGCTGCTAATACAGTGGCATTTTTTACCTCAAATCCGTCAGCGCAATTAATATTGATTGTCGAACCTTCTACGGAAGTAACGGTTCCAAGTTTCGCCAAGTCCGCTTTCGTCAACTTACCTGGTACAACGTGATACTTAAGAATACGTGTTAACTGAGGAATGTTTTGTACTAAAGTCGTTATAGTCCCTGGTGGTAACTTCGCAAAAGCATCATCATTAGGTGCAAATACAGTAAATGGACCAGGACTCTTAAGTGTTTCTACTAAACCCGCAGCTTGGACTGCTGTAACAAGAGTCGAGAATGAACCCGCACCAACGGCGATATCTACAATGTCAGCCATGTTTCTCTAAAGTATATGTGTCATAAATTGTAAACTATGGTAAATTAACTTTAACTTGTATTTGTTTATGGTATCGATTGACTTAAAATATACAAGTTTGGCTTATTGAATGGTCTCATCTGTAAATGTCAAACTCGACTCCCAAGCTACCGCACTCTTATCTGCTTATACCAACAATTAAACGTAGGTTGGGTGCTAACCCAACCCCCCTATATAAACTTCTAATTAACGCTCACTAGGAGAACTTTGTTGAAGTTTAATAGGATTTGTGACTGGCTGCATTTGACCATAGTGTCTGAAAAAAAAGACAATCAAAAGCCATAAAATCAACCAATCAAGTCTCCATCTCTTCTTGTCCAAACGACGCTCTTGTCCTGTTTCTAAATTAACATACCGATTTGGATTATTCGCATCTTGTACATATCCATTACAGCACTGGCAACGACCGCAATTACAATGTTTATCTGACATAAATTCCTCCAGTAGAGTGTAAACTATCTATCAACACTGTTTGCGCTCTACAAAAATAGTTAGTCATGTTATTAACCACAGACAGCACACAAAAAATAAATTGTCTATTTTGTTTTATACAATGCGCTGACTAACTCTTATTCTTGTCTAGCTTTCATCGAGAACGTTTCTCACACTAATTACATTTACGTTCTAATTTGTCTGTTCTTCATGTCTCGATTGTAATCAATAGTACTTGCTTTGCCGGTATGTTTCAGGTAGGTACTTTTTAAATTACAAATATTAATAAAAGTAGGAAAAAGTAGGTTAATAGTATGTAAAAAGTTTAATATACCTGTTAAAGTAGGATAACAATAATTATAATTAGCGAATGAATATAGAACAAGTCTTAAACTATCTTGAAAAATTAACAATTAAAAAAAACAGCAAGTATTTAGACTCATGTCAAATTATTATCCTCAAAGAATTATGGCAGGATGAGAGACTTACATACTTAGATATTGCAATAAAGCATGATTATACTGAAGCTTATTTAAAAGAAGTTGGCGCCGGACTTTGGAGCGAACTGTCTAGACTAATTAGTCAAAAAGTAAGCAAAAAAACATTTAAAGCAACTATTGAACGCTCTTGGGATCAACAAAACCTAACGATTGAAAAAATTAGTACTAATAGCGTTAACTTTAACTTTATTGGCAGAGAAGCAGAAATTGAAGAGTTGAATAAAATTGTGTTGCAAGGTTATAAATTTATAGTTATACAAGGAAAAGGAGGTGTAGGTAAAACTACTTTAGGATATAATTATTTTAAAAGACATGATTTTGATGTCTTACAGTTAAGACTAGGTAAAGAAATAGAGAATATTTCAACAGTTGAGAGTATTGTTGAAGAATGGTTACAGCGAGAATTTAATGAACAACCCGCGCGAGATTTTCATATAAACTTGGAACGACTACGCCGTAAGCTACAACAAAAAGATAGAAAAATTGGAATATTCATAAATAGCTTAGAAACAGCGTTGGATAAAAACGGTAAATTAATTGAAGAAAGGCGCCACTATCTACAACTATTAGAGGTATTATCTGACCCCAATGTAAATTCAGTTACATTAATAACAAGTAGAGAAGCATTCTATGAACCGAGTGTACAAGTTTATCGCTATCGTCTCACAGGATTAGATGAAGATGCATGGCGCCAGTTTTTTTCTTGGCGTAATATTGATTCTAAGTCTCCAATAATTGGTGAAATGTGGCGAGCATATGGAGGAAATGCCAAAGCAATGCAAATACTGAGCGGTGCAATTATGACAGATTTTTATGGTGATATTGATACTTACTGGCATGAAACTAAAAAATCTGGAAATTTACTGCTAGAAAGAGAATTGAAAGATTTAGTTGTGAGTCAATTTAATCGTTTGGAAAAAAATAACTTAGCAGCGTATAATTTACTTTGCCGCTTGGGATGCTATCGCTATAAAGATATTATTTCAATTCCAATGGACGGATTATTATGTTTACTTTGGGATGTTCCAGATTATATTCGGGTTCGTCTGATTCGAGATTTACAAGATTTGTCTTTAATCGAGTTTCACAAAGGCAAATATTGGCTACATTCTATAATTATGCTCGAAGCCAAGCAACGCTTGAAATCTACAAGTGAATGGGATGCATCTAATCGACAAGCAGCAGATTTTTGGACATCAACAGTTAATACCATTTTAGATGCTAACGATGCTCGACTAGCTTTAGAGTCTTACTATCATTATATTGCTATTGAAGATTATGAAAAAGCATGTGATGTAATTTTAACAGAAAGAAGCAATCGACATCGAAATTCGACTTTAGGAGCATCTCTTTATCAGCTAGGATTACTTCAAAAAGTTGTCGATGTTATCACGCCTCTTATTGCTAAAATTCAAGAAGAGAATAGACTTATTGATCTATACCATATTCTTGGGTATACATATCGCATCATTGGTAGTTTAGAATTAGCGTTACAATGCTTTGATAAGTCAATTGAAATATTTGATAGAATTTCAGTTAAGCAAGAACATCGAGAAATACGTACATGGTTCAATATTGGTCTTTGTAAGATGGAACTATGGGAAGTTGAAGCAGCTAAATTTTACTTTAATAAAGTTTATGAACTTAGCTTGAGTAGTATTAATTATGACAACTACACTATTTATTCTCAATCTTGTTTAGCTTTTCTAAATTCCTGCACTAACTATACAACAGATGCATTAGTAATGGCTGATCAAGCTATAAGCTCTCTTCATTCATCTACAAATATAAACTCATGGGGTGCAGGGCATAATTTAGTTAATCTTGCGTCTTGTTACAAAAATTTAGGTTATCTTGATAAATCTTGGGAAATCTGTAAAACAGCTATCCTCAACTCTGAAGGTAACAAATTTACACAAATTCATGCTAGAGCTATTATTTGCATGGCAGAAATCAAACGACAAAAAATGAATTTTGATGCTGCAATATCTCTTCATTATATCGCAATTCAGATGCTTTCTGAAATCGGCGCCAAATCAGATTTAGCAGAAGCTCACTACCAGTTAGGGTTGACTTTTTACAAAAAAGGTGATATGGAAAAAGCGCAAGAAAATTTTGAAACGGCAATTCAGCTATTCCATGAAATGCAGGCGCCTAAGCAAATACAAAAAGTACAAGCGGGTTTCCCGATATCCTAGTTAATATGAAAAATTTGGTTAAACCTGCCCCCCCAACATCCCTCTCGCCAAAAATTGGATGGTTAGTATAATGGATATCAAATCGCATGTTTAATCTGGGTCAAAACAATGAAAGCTATAACTTATGGCGCCTTAATAGTAGCGGCGGCTATTGTCAGCTTTGGAATGCCCGCTACTGCACAATCACCAAGAACGTCAACCCCAGAAGGAGAAGCATCTTCATTATCTGGAACTTCGTTAGTTGGAATCGATAATAGAAGCGCACAAGATGATTTTGCTAACTTCTTCGGTGCAATTAATCCTGAAAATAATCAACCAAGTGCGGCTCAACAAAATTCAGCCTCACCTGTTCAGTTCAACCAAACTCTGACGCTTCCTGATACTCCTGTATTTTTACAACCCGCACAGCAAACAATTGGAGGTGGTAACGATGGAGTACAAGTTCAGGTTGATTTAACTGGTTTGGATAGACCAGCTAAGAAGTAGTAAGCGTATCTTTCGACACATGTATATTTATCAGATGTAGAGACCGTATTAATTCTGTCTCTACATTGCGTTTATGTATTATTTTTTACTAAAAATGATTTGTTGTGGTTGATTTTGTGCTGTTTCGAGTCTCTGTGATATTTCGCCCGTGCGTGTTATGATTGCGGCGCCTAACAACACTAAAATGGCGACAGCACTATATATTATTGGTCTATGTGCGACTGATTGCGATTCTACTGCGTCGTTTTTATCTGGAGTAATTTCATCTTTGATTATAGATGTCCATTCTGTGCCACTGTGCCACCAAAAACTGGACAGATTTAAGTCGTTTAAACGGTGAAAGTCTCTTCTTCGCTCTGACATTTTTTCCTCCTAGTACTAAGTACCTAGTAAAATATATGAGGTTCCATGCATCGAATTAATGCAGGTCTTAAAACTAGTAGAAGATAAAATTGGCAAGTTATGCAGTATTTAAAGTTTTAAAAAGAAAAAATTTACAATATTTCACATATCTGGTTGTGTCACGAAGTCGCGCACTTTAAAGTAAGATTATACCTTTAGATAGAGGAGGGTTTAAAGATGACTCGTGTCATCATTGTGCGCCACGGTCAAAGTACATACAATACTGAGAGGCGCATTCAGGGACGTTCCGATGCGTCGCACTTAACACAGAAAGGTCGTGATGATGCAAGCAAAGTAGGGAAAGCTCTTAGCAACATATCATTCAATGCTATTTACTCTAGTCCATTACAGCGTGCAAAGTTGACGGCAGATATTATTTGTAGCGATTCCAGTCAATCTACAGCACTCCAAACCAGTGATAATCTTATGGAGATTGACTTACCCTTGTGGGTTGGGATGACAACTACTGAGGTCAAAGAAAAATTTCCCGAAGAGTATACAGCTTGGCATTCCTGCCCTGACAAGTTTATGATGCTTCTTCCCACACCCGAAGGGACACGCAAACACTTCCCAGTTTTGTCTTTATACGAACAAGCGAAGCAATTTTGGGAAGAGATTTTACGGTGCCATAAAGGTGAAACAATACTGATTATTGGACATAACGGTATAAATCGTGCATTAATTAGTACTGCTTTATCAATTTCTCCTGCTCGATATCATTCGCTTCAACAATCAAATTGTGGAATTAGCGTCTTGAATTTTTCTGGTGGTTTAGGAGAAAACGTCCAACTCGAATCAATGAACCAGACGCAGCACATGGGTGAGGCAATACCTTCGGTACGTCCAGGACATCAAGGAGTAAGGTTGCTACTTGTGCGTCATGGTGAAACTGAGTGGAACCGTCAAGGTAGATTCCAAGGTCAAATCGATGTTCCCCTTAATGATAATGGGAGACTACAAGCTAAAAAAGCTGGCGAATTTTTAAAAGAAGTCAAAATCGATTTTGCTGTATCAAGTCCAATGGCACGTCCCAAAGAAACAGCCGAAATTATTTTACAATCTCATCCAAACATAGACTTAAAATATAACGCTGACTTACGTGAAATAAGCCACGGACTATGGGAAGGAAAATTCGAGCGAGAAATCGAGCAAGAATATCCTGGAGAACTAGAAAGGTGGCGCACAATACCCGCCGAAGTTCAAATGCCAGAAGGTGAGAATCTACAGCAAGTCAGTGAGCGTAGCACGGCAGCATGGCAATTAATTATACAACAAGCTCTAAATGAACAAAGAAACATAGGGTTAATAGTTGCCCACGACGCAACAAATAAGACCCTACTTTGTCATATCCTAGGATTATCATCAGAAAGCTTCTGGAATTTCCGTCAAGGTAATGGCGCCGTCAGCGTTATAGATTATCCCTCTGGCTTAGATGGACATCCAGTATTGCAAGCGATGAACATCACCACACACCTAGGTTCCGGTGTACTAGACAAAACCGCAGCAGGAGCCTTGTAATAATTGCTTCAGCAATTTCTTTGGTCATTAGTTACCTCAACGCACATGACCAAAGACGAAAAACAGAGGATTGGACAAATTAATGGCTGAACTACTAAAACAAGTAAGGATTATAGACCCCATTTCAGAAACCGACCAATTAGCAGACGTGCTAATTCAAAACGGCGAAATCATCAAGGTTGCAGCCAGCATTTCAGAATTTCCACCTGATGCAAAAATTCGCAACTGCCAAGGACTTATCTTAGGAACCGGATTAATTGATTTATACAGCCACTCAGGAGAACCAGGATATGAAGAACGCGAAACCATAAATTCATTATTACAAGCAGCAGCACATGGTGGCTTCACTCGCATCAACATATTACCCGACACAAACCCAGCAATAGATAACGCTGCTGTAGTCACACAACTACAAAAAATCGCCCAAAACATATCTATATTTGATTCCTCATTCTCCATTCCTAATCTCAACATATGGGGCGCCATCAGCCAAGACTTTGCAGCACAGCAATTGAACGAATTTGCAGATTTTGCCACAGAAGTAGTTGGTTTCACCGACGCCAAACCTCTAGATAACTTAGCAATGGTTCGACGTGTACTCGAATATCTTCAACCATTTAATAAAACAGTAGCTTTTTGGGCTTGTAACACTCAGCTACGCGGCAACGGTATAGCACGCGAAGGAGCAGATGCACTAAGACTTGGATTACCATTTGTACCAGAAAGTTCAGAAACATCGGCTATTGCGGCACTTTTAGAATTAGTAGCAGCAACAGAAACACCCGTGCATATCATGCGCGTTTCCACAGCTAGAAGTATTGAATTAATAGCAGCCGCAAAATCACGGGGTTTACCAGTAACAGCCAGCACAACATGGATGCACTTATTACTCGATACAATTGCCCTAAAAAGCTATAACCCAAGTTTACGACTTGAACCACCTTTAGGTAACAAGAGTGACATGATAGCTCTACGAAAAGGAGTTATCGAAGGCATTATTGACGCAATTGCAATCGACCATAGCGCTTATACATACGAAGAGAAAACAGTAGCATTTGCCGATGCACCACCAGGAGCAATTGGCTATGAATTAGCACTATCTTTACTATGGCAAAAGTTAGTAGAGACTGGAGAATTTACACCCTTACAATTATGGCGCCCATTAAGCAGTCGTCCAGCACAATGCTTACAACAAAAAGTCAGTAAAATAACACCAAATCAACCTTGTGAATTAGTACTATTTGACCCTCAACAAACTTGGACAGTTAAACAAACAAACTTATATACACTCTCAGCAAACACACCTTGGTATGGACAACAATTAAAAGGTAAAGTTATACAAACTTGGTGTTAAATTATTTATTATGTAATATTTTAGTACTGGTATAGTATGATTATTTCACATAATAGATAAAATTTAGTAATGCAACAGTTGTCTCTTCCTCTTGAATTACCTGGTTATGAACCAATTAATAAAGCTTGGTTCCAGGAAATACTAACAACTCTTAAAGTCAAACAAGAACCAGCATGGCCAGATAACTTTGGCAACTCGCTCCGAAAATGGCTAATACAGCAGGGACACACCCCTATTAAAACACTTAGTTTATTTTCTGGTGGTGGAGGATTAGACATTGCATTTCATGATGCTGGTTTTGAAATAATTCAAATGGTAGAGCTTGAACCTAAGTATATCAAAACCTTAGAGCATAATTCGTCACAAGGAAAATGGTTGTCAGGCGCCAAACCTATATGTATAGATATTAGAGAGTATTCACCTACATTTAACTTTAAAATAGATTTCATTATTGGAGGACCACCCTGCCAAAGTTTCTCAGCTGCTGGACGTAGAGCAGCAGGAGTAACTGGAATTACAGATGCTAGAGGTACATTGTTTCAAGAATATGTTCGTATTCTTAAAGCACTTCAACCAAAAGGTTTTTTATTTGAAAACGTTTATGGAATTACTGGCGCCAATAAAGGTGAAGCTTGGCAAGAAATTCAACAAGCTTTTAGAGAAGTTGGGTATAAAATTTACTATCGTATTTTAGATGCGGCAGACTATGGAGTCCCTCAGCATAGAGAGCGTTTATTCATTATTGGGCTAAAAGAAGGTGAATTTTTATTTCCATATCCTACTCACGGTCTAGACTCTCTTAATCAAAATCCCTATTACTTTGCAGCACAAGCTATAGAAGGCGCCGACCATTCAGATATTGAAATAGGAATAAACGGTAAATATGGACATTTACTGGAACATATTCCACCTGGGCTTAATTATAGCTTTTATACAAAAGAAATGGGATATCCCAATCCAGTATTTAGCTGGAGGTCGAAATTTTCAGATTTTTTATATAAAGCAGACCCAGAAACTCCAGTAAGAACTATCAAAGCGCAAGGTGGACAATATACAGGCCCTTTTAGTTGGGAAAATCGAAAGTTTTCTATTGCTGAGTTAAAACGTTTGCAAACAATTCCTGATGAGTATGAAATAGTTGGAAATCGACAAGTTGCTATCGAACAAATTGGTAACTCAGTACCTCCTCAATTGGGCAGGATATTGGCGC
The DNA here is from genome assembly GCF_000331305.1 of Calothrix sp. PCC 7103. Taxonomy (GTDB): domain Bacteria; phylum Cyanobacteriota; class Cyanobacteriia; order Cyanobacteriales; family Nostocaceae; genus Dulcicalothrix. Next base: position 8,000,813 of record NZ_KB217478.1, read on the forward strand.
TGAGTATTTTAGAACAATGCATGAAAGTTAAATTACCTAGTTCAATAACTTATTTACCACACAACAAAAAATTAAACTTTCGACAACGCAAAAGAGAATTAACAGATATTTATTTACAAAAAGCTAAAGCTGCCGTAACAGATTTAAAAGAAAAAGGTAAAATTTTATATATTCCTAGCATCAAATCTGAAGACAAAGGAGAAATAATCAGATTTCTGTCACCTGATTTTGCTTGGAAGAAAGAAGTAACTGCTGGAGCTAGAAAAATTTACATAAATTATAATTTGGATGATGCACGCTGGTTAATTAAAGTCGGTCTAAATCCAAATTGGGATGACGATGAAAAGTTTGCTATAGAAATTAATCCATCTTACGGTAATGAAGAATGGGTTATAGGCACAAACTTAGTTAAGCTTTGCGCTCAAGATTTAGATTTACAAATACTAACATCTCTTTGGAAATGTTTTGAAGAAAAGTTAACTGAAATTACAGGGAAAGCTGACTTAGTGCAGTTATCAGGGTATTATCAATACAGTCCAAAAATTCTTGGCATAATGACCTTTCATCCAAAATTAGAAGTTAATCAGCTTTGGCATGTTATTCAATGTGTAACAAGGTATATTGGTACTGCTTCTCAACTTTCAACAGCAGAACTTGCTGATAAATGGGGTGTTAAAGCAGAAGATATATTTTCTTACCTTCAATCTTTACGAAGTATAGGCTATGAAGTGAGAAACCATAATACCAATTCTCAAATTCCTAAAGATAAATATTTAATTCCTTATGCCTTTCCAACATTAAACCCCAAAAGCGTACAACTTCGTAAAACTTTATAAATAAAAAATGGATGAATTACACTTAAAAGTATACAACAACAGAAGTGAATTGGTATTATCAAATGGTACATCTGAATTATTCATTGAAGGAGCGATGAACCAATCTGCAAAAATACGACATAAAAAAATAGCAACGGAACTCTCTAATGGGTATTTAGAAAGACAAATTTTACTGTGCCGTAATTCATTATCAAATCTTGATTTTTCACAACTATCTCAAGAGCATAAGCATCTTTTAAGTACACTGGTTAGTTCAGTAACTAGCGAAGTTGGTAGAGCATTAGTTGGTTTGACAATTTTACAGTTGTGCGTAAAGTCTATTGAACCAGAACAAAATATTAGATTACATAAAGGTAGTGCAAGTTCAAGAGATTTTTCTTGGCGTGATGGTATTTCAATGCGTTCGCTGGACAAACAGTATATTACGCCAACATTGCGAAAATATGAATTACTTAGGTTAAATGCAGATGGTTTTATGATGACGCGCAGTTTAGCAGAAAATTATCCATACTCCTCTGTGTATAAAGCTAATATGAGAGGCGCCCGTTCTGAGTGGTTAAATATTGTTGAGGCAGTGGAGGAAGATCAGATAGTACCAGAGCTAGCATTGCGCTATCTTCTATTACAATTATTAAACCAAGCAGATAACTTTAGAAAATTGGCTGTACAAATTGCTGAAAAGCTACTTTCATATCTGGAAACTACAATAATAAATAAAAATATTGCATTTAGTCTCATATTACAACACATTAATACTTCAGATTATGCCGCTCGATTAATGGAAATAGCAATGCACAGCTTAATGCAAGCAATGCAAGAACTCAATATTTTTTCTACTTATTTACTGAAACCCCTTTCACAAATGCGTTCAGCCAATAAAAAACATGGAAATATTGGTGACATCGAACTTTTAGAGGATAGACAAATTGTAGAAGCTTGGGATGCTAAATATGGTAAGCCATACTTAAGAGATGAGATTGAAGAATTATCAGAAAAACTGGAGGTACATTCCGAAGTTAGAAGAACTGGCTTTGTTACAAATCTTAAACCCGAACGGCTTGAGGAACTAGAACCCAGATGTAGAGAAATTGAGGAAACATTTGAGATATCGCTTGAAATATTAACGTTTGAAGAGTGGGTTGAGGTACAATTTAATCGCTCATCGACAGAAGAACTTAGTGTTGAACAAGAACTTGCGGCACGATGGTTGAGAGCTTATACTGAGTCTTTAGCACAACTACGTCGAGATTTGGCGCCAATTGATGAACCTTGTTATCAATGGCTGGTTTCATTGAATGAAATTTTGAATCTGTAATAATTTCTTACTGTCCTGATGGAGAAGTGAAAAAATGCAAGCAACTGATAGTTAAGTTATATTAAGACTTAGTTATAACTTTAGCTTTAACAAACTTGAAAATCTTAAAGATGCTACCCTTCGGGAAAACTGCGTTAACGTTCCTCAGCATGACAAAAGTAAAAATTTAGGGATATCAAAAGTTGTAGAAATTCTGGGATACTGGATTTTGGTATTTTGCGGAAGCTTTGTAAAATGGCTATCGAAGTAGATTATCGTTTTCCATCTAGTGTCAATGCTGAGAAGCAAGCTCAAATTATTGCGATAGGGCAAACTGTTGGAACTTGGGATGCGCGCTTTGCCCATCGTGAAGCGAGTTTAACATCGCATTTGGGTGAGGTTGTATCTGTTGTCAAACAACCTAATAATTACAGTATTGCGACGGTACGCTTTCCTTTATCGAATGTAGAAAATGATGTGAGTAGTTTACTTACTATGATATTCGGTAAGTACTCGATGGCAGGCGCCGGGAAAGTTGTTGCATTACGATTGCCAGAAAATTACGGATTGCGTCCTCAATATGGTATATCAGGTATACGTGAATTATTAAACGTGCATGAACGTCCTTTAATTATGGCTATCTTCAAACCAGCTTTGGGACTTTCTGCCGCAGACCATGCTGCTATTTTAAAGGAAGTTGCTTTTGCGGGTTTAGATATTATCAAAGATGATGAAATTTTAGGCAATCTTCCTTCTGCTCCCACTCTCGAACGCTTAAAAGCTTGCCGCGAAGTACTTGATACTGTTAAGCAACAAACTGGACGCACTGTACTTTATGCTGTTAATCTGACTGGTAATGCTGCACAATTATTACAACGTGCGCGCGATTTAGTAAGTAATGGCGCCAATGCTTTACTATTAAATGTCTTTTCTTACGGTTTTTCTGTTCTGGAAGCTTTAGTTGTTGATCCAGAAGTAAATGTGCCTATTTTTACCCATCCTGCAGGTGCAGGCACCCTTTCTGCTGCTCCTGACTATGGATTTGATTATTCGGTTTCTTTAGGAACATTAATGGCTTATGCTGGCGCCGATGCTGTTTTGTATCCAGCCCATTATGGTAATTTACCATTTAATGCCAATACTGAAGCTCAAATTCGCGATATTTTAAGAGCTAGAAATGTAATGCCAGTTCCATCAGCAGGTATTCACCCAGGTGTAGTAAGCAAAGCTGTATCTGACTATGGGCAAAATGTAATTCTCAATGCTGGTACAGGCATTATGGACCACCCTGATGGCGCCGCCTCTGGTGTCCAAGCATTTTTTGAAGCTCTCGAATGTCTGAAAAAAGGTGAATCTTTGAATTTAGATAGTTTACCAGATGGCGCTTTAAAGAGCGCAATTCAAAAATGGGGTGTTTGGTCAGATGAGTAGCCAACAAACGTACTATACAAAAATAAACATAAGCATAGTTGACGAACAAAGGAACTATAGTTGACAATTTGCCATAGGTCTTTTTAGGAATTTGTATGGCATTAATAAATAAGCAAACCAAACATACAAATTTAAGAATTATTGACTTTTTTGCTGGCTGTGGCGGATTATCTTTAGGCTTTCAAAATGCTGGTATGACCATCGTAGCAGCATTTGATAAATGGGAACCAGCAGTACAAGTCTATAAAAAGAACTTTTCGCATAAGATTTACAGTTGTGACCTTGGCAATGTAGATAATTATAATTTTTTTCTTAGCCTTAACCCTGACGTTATTATAGGCGGTCCACCTTGCCAGGATTTTTCTAGCGCTGGGAAGCGTAATGAAGATTTAGGAAGAGGTGATTTGAGTATTACATTCGCTCAAATAATCGCGTCTGTGAAACCACAATGGTTTGTAATGGAAAATGTAGATAGGTTTCAAAAAAGCCAGAAATATAACCAAGTTATAAATATATTTAAAAATAGTGGTTACGGGTTGACACAAAGGATAATTAATGCAGCATTCTGCGGAGTTCCTCAAAGTCGAAAAAGATATTTTTGTATAGGAGAATTAAACGGTATCGATAACGCATTAATTCCATATATAAACTATAATTTATCCAATGAACCAACTACAATCAGGCATTATTTAGGGAACAGCCTAGGTATTGAATATTACTACAGGCATCCTAGAACTTATCAAAGACGAGGTATATTTAGTATTGATGAACCAAGTCCTACAATTAGAAGTGTAAATCGACCTGTTCCCAAAAGTTATAAAGGGCATCCTGGAGATGCGGCGCCTATCACTTCTGATTTACGTCCATTAACTACTATAGAACGAAGCTATATACAAACATTTCCAAAGCATTTTATTTTTGATGAACAAAATCAATCTAAAACTGATTTAGAACAAATGATTGGTAATGCAGTACCAGTAAAATTAGCTGAATTTGTCGCCAGATGCCTGCTCCAACACATAAAAGATAAACTGTAGGTTGGGTGGAGGTTTTGCGTTCACGCAGTGTTCCGAAGGAAAACCCAACCTAACCCACAAGATGGTAAATTTAACTGGCGGTAATGACTACACCTGGACTTTCGTTGGCGAGTCTGTCAACAGCACATACTACATATTGTCCTGGTTCTACGGTGGCGAAGTTTGTGTCGCGACTAAGGACACGCTGTAGTGTCCAGTTGTCTCCACTGCGTCTATATAATGTCCAAGAACGAATTTCGCGCGTGTCTCCTGGTTGCCAAGATAGGCGCCGTGAAGCTACTTGGAGTTGAGTTGGTGGTGATGGTGGGTTAGAATTACGCCAAGGCATGGTCGGCGCCAGTGCGGGGGTATTATATAGAGATTGTCGGAATTTATCGGCGATACCCTGACGATTTTCATTAATGGGACTCATACTAAAAAAGATGTTGCCCAAAGATAAATCATTAACTAGGTTACGACTGATTTTTACCTGTTTTTCGATTTCTTCGTCCTTCCAAGCTTTACCATCTAGTTGTCCAAGATTATTTCCTGCATAAACATGGCGTTCCCTTGTATTAATTTCTGTCCACCATTTGAGTAAAGCAGGGTAACTTTGTTGTGTTTGGTCGGTACGCCAATATAGTTGTGGAGCAATATAATCTAACCAGCCTTGTTCAACCCACTTTTTAGCGTCGGCATAAAGTACTGCAAAAGCATCTAAACCTCTAATTCCTGATGGTTGTCCTGGTCTATAAATACCAAAGGGACTAATACCAAATTTGACATGCGGTTTTGCAGTTCTGATTCCTTGTGATAACCGTAATACCATTTGATTCACGTTTTCGCGGCGCCAGTCTTCTAAACTTAAATTACCGCCAGCACTGCGATAGGCTGCATAAGTTTTATTATCAGGAAAAGTTTTTCCTTGAATGGGGTAAGGGTAAAAATAATCGTCGAGGTGAATACCATCAACGTCATAGCGTTGTAGCACGTCCATAATTACATTGTACGCGCGGTCTTGCACTACCTTGGCGCCTGGGTCCATCCATAATTGGTTACCCCATTGATATACTACATCAGGGTTTGTAACAGCAAGATGAGGACGGGCTAGATTACCTTGTCGAATTGAAGTTTTGGCGCGGTAAGGATTAAACCATGCATGTAGTTCAATATTGCGTTTACGACATTCAGCAATAGCAAACTCTAATGGGTCATATCCGGGTGCTTGACCTTGTGTACCAGAGAACCAAGCACTCCAAGGTTCTAACTGTGACCTGTAAGCTGCATCTCCTTCAGGACGTACTTGAAATACAAGCGCGTTGAAATTTAATTGTTGAAGTCGGGTGATAATTTGTACTAATTCAGCTTTTTGCTGGTCGGCAGATAACCCTGGTTTCGACGGAAAATCACTATTCCATACACACGCTAACCAGGCGCCGCGAAATTCACGACGATGACTCACACGAACTGTACCTGTTGGTGCTGGTGATGGAGTTGGAGTAGGAGCAGGGGCGGGACGTGGTGGGGTTGAAGTTTGTTGAGGTGAAACTAAAAAGTTGGAGGCAATTTTTGGAACCTCGCCAATGTAGACTAAGCCTTGATAGATAAACGCTGCAACATCAGCACGAATTGCCGCTAAATTCGGATTGAGTAATCTCGTATTTGGGTGGCTTGATACTATTTCCGCACTAGTCGCTATTGCTACTTGATTTCTTGCATAGCCAGGAATTTGTATGGAGTCTTCATAGATGTGCGGCAAGCTTTTCAATAAGTCAGGTCTTATTTTTGACGCAATATCTAAACCTGCGACTAGGGATAATAAAACTTCTAGACGCGAAATTCGATTATCGGGACGAAAACGATTATCAGGGAAGCCATTCAGAAAGCCAGTTTCAAAAGCTGTTTGAATCGCTGAGAAAGCCCAAGAATTTGCAGGTACATCTACAAAAGGTATGTATTGGCGCCTTTTCGGAATCTTTGTAAATGCTTTAGTTATAATTGCTGCATACTCCGCACGTGTAATTGAGTTATCAGGACGAAAGACACCGTTTTGCCCTGCAACTACACCACGTCGCAGCAATGGTTCGATAAATGGACGTGCCCAGTGATTTTGAATATCAGAGAACGTTGTAGGATTTGATACCATTGTTTAAGTTGTAATATTCGGTTTACTGGGATAAATTGTAGACTGCTTTGTTATTTTGGGCACAAGAAAAAAGAAACCGGGTTTATGATAGGAAACAATTTTGTATTTTTGCCTATCTTGGCTTTTAAGCTACAACTGTTTTTGTAATAGATGGTTAAAGTTAATTGATTGATGAGTAATGATTTTTAAAAGCGTGCGAAAGCGTAACTTATTTTACATTTTATTTACACTTGTTTTAATTGGCGTTATGGGTTTCTCGTATTTATCGGAAAAGTCGCCTATTTTAGGGTGTCAATGGTGGGGTTTTTCTGATAATACTCCTAAATATTATGCGTATCCTGAAAAGCTAGTTGTTAAACCTTGGCATGGACAACATCATGTATTTGCTATTTTTATGGTTCCCGGTGGGTATCTTAATGATAAGCAGTTTACTGTGAATATTGAGGGTGATAAAACTTATTGTGGAATTCTTGCTTATGGTGGGACGAATGAATTTGAGGGTGTTCGCGCGAAACCTGGATACTATTTAATGAAGGGTTTGTTAAATACTCGTATTGCTTTGTGGGTTATTTCTCAAGGTAAGGGTGATGAGTTGAAAGAGGCTACTAATTGGAAAGTGGGTTATTCTAAGATTAAATAGATAAATAATTAACAAAAAATTAAAGGACGGCTGGGGACAGCCGTTCCACAAGAGTTATATCCCACATTCCGCACTTCAATTTGAAGTACAAAAGATTACAACCAAGGAAAAGCTCATTTATATAAGCCTATAGTCTTATAGTAAAACGCTTACCAACAGATGTATCTAGCCATTTTTTGCTTACACGCTAAAAAAAATCGGACAAATTATGCCTTGTAAAAAACTTGGACAAGTTATGCCTATATTTAAGGAATAACTGAACTGTTAGCGTGCAGCTAGATTGCGCAAAGTAGGCGGGCGATTGCCAATCCTCATCCATCGCTTTACCGTTACGCCAGATACTGTTGCTGCACTGGGATTTCGATTATAAACTTTGTATCTGCTCCCGGTGTTGACTCACAGTAGAGCTTGCCGTTGTGCTTCTCGGTGATGATTTGATAGCCAATGGAGAGTCCTAAACCAGTGCCTTTGCCGACGGGCTTGGTGGTAAAGAAGGGATCAAAGAGACGAGAACGCACGTCTTCGGCAATACCTTTGCCATTATCAGCGATGATAATTTTGATTTGATTGCGAACTGACAAGTCAGCGCTGGCGCTATCGCCTACTTCCGTATAAATCCAAATCGTATTTGGGTTACTCTCAATATCCTGAAATGTGCGATGCTGATTCGAGTCTTCGAGGGCATCTATAGCATTGTTGAGCAGATTCATAAACACTTGGTTCAGTTGTCCAGCATAGCATTCCACCTGGGGCAGATCGCCGTAGGCTTTGATCAGTTGAATCGCTGGACGGTTTGCCGTCGCCTGAATCCGATGCTGCAAAATCAGCAGGGTATTATCAATGCCTTCGTGGATATCCACCGCTTTGAATTCTGATTCATCCAAGCGCGAGAAGTTGCGTAACGACAGCACAATTTCGCGAATGCGATCGGTGCCCATTTTCATTGATCGCAAAACCTGGGTGATATCTTCGCTCAGGAAGTCGAGATCAATCGCTTCGATTTGGTTTTGCAAGGCTGGGGGCGGCTTGGGGACATGCTGTTGATAGGACTGGACGAGATCTAAAAGATCCTGGGTGTAGGTGTTGATATGGGTTAAATTGCCGTGAATAAAACTGACGGGGTTGTTGATCTCATGGGCAATACCAGCCACCATTTGCCCCAGAGACGACATTTTTTCTGCCTGAATGATTTGGTTTTGGGTGCGATGCAGTTCGGTTAAGGTGGCGTTGAGTTGGATATTTTTGGTGCTTAATTCCTGGACTGCGGTTGCCAGCTCTTGGGCTTGCTGTTGCAGTTCCTGCTGGTATATCTCGACTTTGGTAGCCGCCGATTGCATGGTCTGGGCCAGGAATCGAATTTCGTTATCGGGCAATCCCTGGGGCATGACAAACTGGTCAATGCCGTTGCGATCGGTCACGGCTTTGTTCAGCCGTTGCAGGGGATGTAAGACCGTGCGCTGAATTAGCACGGTCATCAGCACCAAAATGACTGCCATGCCGATCAATAGGGTGAGGGTAGAAGTCGAGAAGGTTCTCCAAGCTTCCTGTTGCAGTTCTTTGGCATCAAGAATTGCGATCACCAGCCCCCGGCGATCAACCTGCCCAAACAGGGTGCTGCTAAAGGGCAAAACTTCGACTAGGGCAGACTTCCCTGCGATATTGGTTCTGAAACTTGTTTCCAGTCCGGTTTGAGCCGCCTGTTCTAATACTGGCGTCAATTCTGGATAAATTGCTGCGTAGGGTGGATTTTGGCGTGCTACTCCGCTCCGTGCCAGGGTCTGGCCATTGGGGCTGACAATCGCGACCTCCACCACTGTGGGCAGGGTTGCGTAGTTTTGCACCACGCGCTTGATAATGCTCGTATTCCCCAGTTCGATTAATCCCTCCGTGGAAAATCCTACCCCTTGGGTAATCGATTGGGCGCGTTGTTCTAGCTCTTGCTCCAACTTCCCTTGAATCAAGAAGTAGTTTAATCCCAAGGTGGTTAAGCCGACCGTTACCAGAGAAAAGCCAAAACTCATCAGGAGTTGATGGGCTAAATGGCGTTTTGGGGCTTTCTGGTTCATCACTTCCACCCTGCTATCACTTCATTGACGAGGGTGCCATCAACTTCCACATCTTGGCGAATCACCCGACCATGGCGCGGATCGGCTTTGAGCAGTTGGACAATGTCAGCCTTTGCCGACTTGAGCCGCCCCTCAGTGGCAAACATGCGTTGGTTGAGAGCCATATCGCCTTTTTTCAACCCCGCATAATCACTGGCAAACGCCTCTCCGCTTTGCCCCAGTTGCTGGCCAACCGCGTTAAAGACTGCGGTCGGCTGGGTGTCCACGGCCTGCATGACATCAAACCAAGCCAGCATGAATTGTTTGAGTTCGGCTTTTTTCTTTTCCACAATCTTGTCACTCGACATCAAGGTATCAATCACTAAACTATCTACCTGCTTAGTGGTGTGAACCACATTACCCTTGATGCTCTTGGCCGTTTCCCCCTGCATGGGTTCCCACAAAACTGCCGCATCGATCGCACCGGCTTTAATTTTCTCGGCTGCCACTTCATTGGAATAATCCAAAATCTCCACGTCAGCGGGTTGAATTTGATGGGCTTTCAGTGCCTCTAGTAAAATTAAATGATTGACGGTGCCGAGCTTGGCACCTACCTTTTTGCCGCGTAAATCGGCGACGGATTTAATGGCTGGCTGGGCAACAATGCCGTCCGCTCCCGCAGAAATATTGGTCGTCAATAGCACCAGAGGCTTACCCTCACCCGGATCAACCTGCATCACATCCCAGAAAGAAGCAAATGCGGCGTCTAAGCTACCACGCATCACGGACCGACTGGAATCTTGCTGGTTATCAAATTGCACCAATTTAACGCTTAACCCCCGCTGCTTGAAGATTCCTGCGGATTGGGCATAGCGAACAACGTCAAACCCCACCCAACTGGTAATGCCGACTCGGAGGGGCTGGAGCGATTGGCCTGCTCCGAGGCTACAGGCATGGGTCAGAAACGTGAGGGAAAGGGCGATCGCAAATAAACAGGCTGGCTTGATCCCGACCTTCAATGCGTGTTTCCACCCAAGGCTAAATATGTCGATCAGCGAGGTAATTCTCATGACTGGTGCTCTTTTCTGGAAAACCTTATAGTTATAAGATTCCCAAAAGTATCGTTGGCAGAACAATATTGCTGGAAATATAAGCACTTTTTTACGGCAATATTATGAGTTAACCGACACGCACCTATAATTAATTGAACTTTGGACAAAATAGTACGTTCGCGAATAATATTTGTGAATAAAAAAAGGACGCAGCTTTTTTATCCCAGTTATGAAATTAACTGAGTAAAACAAATATATTTATAGAAAAACTACGCAGATTGGTTCTTCCATAAATAGCGTGCTAAATTTGAATTAAACTCGATAAATGTGCTTTGATATCAAGGCTTACAGGCGCTTATTAGTCTTAAATTCAGAATCTGACATAAAAGGCAGAGAAATAATGCTGTTATACTTGTTAAACAAGGATTTCAAGCTGATTTTAAACAAATGTAGCACGCTAAATACGCAAGACCCATTTCTTCCTGGGTTAGATTTGTCATTATTACCTTGTGTACTATTTCTAACGAGCTTCAATCCCTCGATTAATCACCTCAGCATTGCTTGATAGAATGTTCAGCGAAATCATGCTCCCTACTAGTAATGCGATCAAACTTGCCCATTTTCTTTTCAACATGCTTGTATTCCCATCTAACTAACGTGGTAATTTTTATCTAAGTTCTTTTCATTACTCGGTATGGTTCTCTAACTTTACCGTTCGAGTAGCTTGAATGTCTTTAATCGAAAGTCATGTTAAGCTCCTAAACTAAAGACAAGGTTGACCGAATATTAGAAGGCGCCAACCCCTCGCGCTCCATGCGAACCTCTACCTCACGCTCTACATACTCCCATTCTTTACTCGCGCGCATCCGCAGCAATAATGTATTTATTTAATTGTAAGTTCCTTAGAATCTTTCTACACTCGCGCTGTCCCAAGAAGTACTTGTTTTATATCGCCATTGGTCTGCCAACTCAAAATTAAGAGGTAAGTTGCGAGGAAAAGACTGCCTCCCAAAAGTGCCAGTACTGCTAGGAGTATTCCGGTGTACGAAAATTGATGGCGCCATGCAACCCAAAGCGCAGAAAGTGTCAACATAAACATGAAATCGAGATTGAACTGACCTGCCCAATTCATTACTATTATGTCACCGAAAAAAATATTGAGTAGCCCCAAACCATGATTGGCGATCACGATACCAGTATAGCCCATAAGAATAGTTAACAGGACTATCAAAAAAAAGCGAAATGTGGTCATAGCAACATCCTCAATAGACTTGATTGGAAATAACTGAAAGCCCTGCCAGGAGGGTATTTTACTTTTTAACCTAAATCGGTATCAAAGGCAAGCTGGCTGGGAATTTAAGGCTATTATTGCTCATTTTATTAGCAATAATGTCTAATGATTTTTTATTGCCGCCGTTGTGTACCAGTGTGTTCAGCAACTACTATAATTTTTGTAAAAATAAATATTTATTTTACGAAGATTAATATTTTTTGTTTAATTTAAAACTTTTAGAGATGCTTTTAAAGTAATCTAGTTTTATTCGCGCATTAAGTTCGCGAATGAAAAATCTTAATTTTTATAAAATGTCAAAAAAATATCTTCTTCTACTGAAGACATAATTATGCGTGCTGATATTCTTGCAGCATTAATTTCAAACTTTGAACGTGAGATTAAACAAATAGCTGAGTCGGGTACATCTTCCAAGCTTTTTAGCTTACAAAATAATGCTTCTAATGTAGAGCCATCTATGTCATGCTGAACGAAACGTAGTGCAGTGAAGCATCTTAGAGATTCTAGCCTGCGGCAAATGCTCCGCATTACGCTACGCTCAGAATGACATTTATTACCCGTGTTAAGTATAATTAGTAATTGGCACTCAGCACTCAGCACTTTATTACTTTAAGAGATTTTCTTGGATGAACATGATTGTTGCGTAAAATTGAAAGTCTATGTTTCTTTTTTTACTGAAACCATGTCCTTCGTCTTTTGCCATGAGATACCAGACGGGGATGTTGTTTTTTCGCACAGTTGCTACTATTTGTTCGGCTTCGTTTAATGGTACACGCGGGTCGTTTTTTCCGTGAATTACAAAGAGTGGTTTTTTGATACGACTGGCGTTATTTAATGGCGATATTTTTAAGAGAAATTCGCGCATTTTCGGGTCTCGCTCGTCTCCGTATTCTACTCTTCGTAAGTCTCTTCTATAACCTTCGGTTCTTTCTAAGAATGTGACAAAATTAGAGATTCCAACAATGTTTATAGACGCGCGTATTCTTTCAGGATAGTTGGTTGCTACTGCTAGTGACATGTAACCTCCATAACTTCCACCTGTTACTAATACTCGGTCTTTATCTAGCTGGGGTTGTGTTGCTATCCAATCTAATAAGGCGCCTATATCTTTTACCGAATCTTCACGTTTAAATCCGTTGTCGAGTTGCAGAAAGGTTTTTCCGTACCCAGATGAACCTCGGATGTTAGGAAATATTACTGTTACACCTAATTCATTTATTATGTAATTAAGGCGCCCTAAAAAGCCAGGACGTGATTGCCCTTCTGGTCCTCCATGAATATCAATTATGACCGGACGTTTGCCTGTAAATTTAGATGGGGGACGATACATAAACCCAGAAATTGTTTTACCGTCAAAGCTTTTCCATCTAATTAATTGGGCATCGGTGAAGTTGGCTGTGTTGATACCACCTGTTTCGCTTTCTGTCCAACGTTCTATTTTGTTACTGCGAATATTTAATGAATATATATCGGCTGTGGAACGTGCAGAAACTAATGTAAATCCTAAGTCCTCATTATTTTTATGCCAGTTGGTGCCTAGTACTTGTCCTACAGGTAATTTAGGTAGGGGTTTTTCTTTACGTGTTGCTGTATCAAGAAGGTGCAATATACTAGTACCATCTTCATTTGTAACGAAAGCTAAGTTTTTACCGTCGTCAGAAAGGTCAATATCTTCTACATCCCATTTGATATTAGTAGTTAGGTAAGTTGGCTGCATTGTTCCTAGGTCAACATATGCCAATCTTTGAAACTCTGATTCTTTATCGGTAACGACGTATAAACCTTTTCCGTCTTTACTAAATATGGCGCCACCATAAGAAACTTTTTCTTTACCACCTTTGGGTGTAATAAGTTTCTTTTCTCCAGATGCTGTATCTAAAAGCCATAAGTAGCTTTCATTTATAGAAACATATTCGATTGCGAGTATTTTGCTATCATCTGGCGCCCAGTCTAATGGACCCCAACCACCACCTTCTACTTGAGTAATAAGTTTATTGGTTTTGGGGTCTAATGGGTCAATAATATAAAAATCATTATCTTTACCAGTACGACGGGTAGAGGTGTAAATTATTCTGTCACCTTTATTCGACCATCTACCACCACTGTTTTTTGACTTCCCGTCAGTTAGTAATGTGACATCACCTGTTGCGAAGTCATAACGGTAGTTTTGGCTAAACTCATTTCCACCAATATCTTTACTGAAAACAAAATATTCGCCTTGCGTTGGTTGAAAGCTTCCTCCTGCAACACGTTCTGGAAAAAAAGTTAATTGCTTACGGGCGCCGAGAGGAGATTTGACGAGGTGTACTTGTGGAGTGTCAGCAAAGCGTGTAGATATCAACATTTCACGCCGTTTAGGGTGCCAACTAGCTAAACTGGCAGCGCGAAAATTGGTATAGCGTTCGACACTTTGGGCAATATTAACAGGAATGGGTGGAATTCCTTCCACAACTAGATTATCACCCGGCGTAATAGTTTGAGTTTGAGCAACAGCCATAAAAGCAGGTAGTAACACTACTGCTAGAAGGGTACCAAAGAATTTTGAAAAAAATCGCATTATATGGGTTATGTCATCTCGGAACGGTCATTGTATAAAATACACTGGTTTTGGGGGCGGGTTTACGAAGTGTTAAAACATTTGTAGCATATGGGTTAACCCGCCCCTACCGTCTATCACGTTCGATATCACTAATCACTTTTTCCATGTACCAATCTTCTGACATACCTGGATAATAATACTTCGCGTCTTCTATCAGCCTTTCGGCAATTTCCCAGTAACCGCCTACAAGCCTTAATAATTTTTGACGAAGTATAGTAGATTTAGGTTTGTTTAAATCTTGACTCGGTACAGTTATTTGATTTAAGCTGTCCAAGGCTTTCTGATAATTTTTCCAATCTTCTTGTTCACAAAATATACTCGCAGCTTTTTGATAATCATTAATTGCTTGCTGCATTTCTTCGATATGGGTGTATGCTAAACCACGATTATAGTAAGCGTGAGCATCCTCGGAGTCAAGTTGTAAAGCTTTAGTGTAGTCTTGAACGGCGCCGTAATGATTACCCATACTGCGATAAGCGTTACCTCTAGCGACGTAAAGCATGGCATTATCCGGTTCTAATTCTAAAGCTTTGTTAAAATCAGCGATGGCGCCAGTATTATCTCCGAGTTGTAATCTGGCTTTACCTCGATTACGGTAAACAATGGCATCTTGAAAGTTATATTTTAATGCTTGGTTAAAATCAGCAATGGCATCTATATATTTTTCTTGCTTGCAGCGTATTACACCCCTTATGCAATAAGCTTTACCATCTTGCGGGTCTACTTGAAAAACCCAGTTCAAACTTTCGAGCGCTTCTCTTATATCTCCTTGTTCGGCTTTTTCGATTAATTGTTTAAAGTAATCACCTTCGTGCATAATTACAGGTAATGCGCTCGTTGATGGCTTAATGCTTACAACCTGCTGTGGTTCAGGTTTCGGTTGAAGCTGCTTAATTTTCTCCATGCACAACCGACAATTTTCTGCATCTTTCTGCACTAGATATAATTCAGCCGCTTTTTTGAAACTGACAATGGCGCCATGAATATCTCCAGATTTTCGTAGCAGGGTACCGCGTAGGTTATGTGCTGCCGCATAATTGTAGTCAAGACGAATCGCGCGTTCAATATCATCAATAGCACTCGGCAAATTTTTTAGTACCATTCGCGCTAATGCCCGACTGTAATATGCTTGAATTAACTTTGAATCTAGCTTTAAAGCTTCGGTATAGTCTGAAACGGCGCGCAATACTTCACCCAAATCATAATAAGCCAAGCCACGCTGCAAGTAGGCTTCAGCAAAATAAGGATTTACCTCTAGTTCCGCTGTAAAATCTACGATGGCACCTGTATAGTCTTTCTGTTTAGCTTTTTCCAATCCCCGGTTGAAATTCTCGTATTGCATGGTTATGGCGTAAAACGATTTTGGGATTAATCTATCCTAACTCACGAATACAAACGCTTGGCAATACACATAATTGATTGCGCTGAAGAAGGTGCATCTGGATTCATGCCTGACAACTTTAATGAGTTATCCGTTACATCCATTGCAAGACCACAGTATAATTATTTACAAAATTGATTTAAGATAGCGAGGTTCGATTAAATCGTGCTGCATACCATAATCTTTGGTAGCAAACTCGACTTGCAACAGCAAACGAGGTTTAGTTATTGGTGCGCTTCCTTTATGATAACCAAACGTATCTTCGGCAAATCCCCAACCACGTGGGCCTGTGATTGAAATTATATTTTCTTTTCCGTAGTAATTAATTAAATCTGGCTCGGTCGCACGTCCTCGCAACAGTTGATATAAAAATTTCTTTTGAGAATGACTACCTAGTATATATACATGTGAACCACTGTTTATATCAACATCGGTTAAATAAAAGAAAAATTTGATAAATTTATAGTCATCAAGGTCACAGTGAAAAACTTGTGCAGCTTTTGACTGTTCAAAAAAAGTTGAATTATTAGGAAAACTCCAAAAAAGCGAGTTTGATATATGTAATGGTTTAGTTTTAAGGTATTTTACTGCAATTTGCTGTAAAATAAGGTCATTTTGCAGCATGTTAATAGCTTGGCATTGCAGTGCTGTGTTAAAATATTTACCAACTAATATTTTTTGTTTACAAAAAGCTTGCGCTTTGTCTTTTTGCTGAACCGGAAAACCCAGTTTTGGATTTCTACCCGCGTAGCAGTTTGTGCTATAAGCAAATTTCAGTATTTCATCCACTATATACTCAGGTAGCTGTAATCCTTGATGCAACCCATATTTTTCTAAGTTAGCAATGACGTTATCTATGTTATCTATATTTATATCAGTAAAAATACTTGATTCTGTCTGTTGGGTAGATGGCGCCTTATAAGAAGTAAAACTCTCAGCTTTCCATTTGCGAATAGCATTGAATCTACCCATTCGCCGCATTATGAACCATTGAGGATTTGTAACTAGTTCTTTGGAGTTATAGCTAATATATTGAGCTAACTTGATATGAAAACCTTGAAAAAACTCTTTCATTGTTCTTTGTTTTACTTATCAGCTTAAAGTTAACCATTAAAAAATATCTATCCTTTTTCTATTTAAATTTTTCTTTAACTAATGAAATAAAGTCTCTGTAAAGATACTGACTAAAACAGTATTATTTGTGAATTGAAATGATATTAAAGTCATAATACTCAAAAAAATATACTGGTTAGCAAAAACATGTTTTTTGACCCTCAAGACGTTGAGAGTAAAAGTATTGTTATAAATCCTCCTTTTTTAAGAAGATTGGAACAATTAAAAATTAGTTAATTTTAACTAATACCCATTCCATCTGTTTCAGATACTAATAGGCGCCCGCCCGAACGGTTATTTACAGTGTAAGTCCACACATAACCTTCACCACCGCATGCAGCCAAAGTATCCTAACTTGGAGTACTCTTCTTTAATTCCATTTGTGAAGCCTTTAACCATATCATTTTGTAGATACCACAAATCGGTTGGTTCTAAAATTTTTACAGTATGTAACATACGTTGTTGTAAGGGTGGGTTTACGATGATGTTGAATTCAGTTTGAGCGTATTTGTTAACCCGCCCCTACCATAATCCAATGACTGATGATTATTTATACCGCTATCCACCTTTATACTCTGGAATTTTCGTAAAACGCTACAAGCGGTTTTTTGCGGATGTCGAACTTGCTTCAGGAGAAGTAGTCACTGCACACTGTCCTAATACTGGCCCAATGACGGGAGTGTCAACACCAGGTAGTGCGGTTATGCTGTCGAAAAGCGACAACGAAGCACGCAAGCTAGCTTATACCCTGGAACTTATACAAGTCAACGATAATGAACCAACTTGGGTGGGCATTAATACTGCTTTACCCAATCGAATTATAAAGCTTGCCCTCGCACAGCATTTATTTCCAGAACTGGGGAATTACACTTTTATTAAGGGTGAAGTACCTTACGGAATTGACAAAAAGAGTCGTATTGATTTTTTGTTGACGGGGAATGATACAGACTTACCTGTTTATGTTGAAGTCAAAAATACAACTTTGGCATCGGGTCGGTTAGCGCTGTTTCCGGATACTGAGACTACACGTGGACAAAAGCATTTGCGGGAGTTAACGGCTTTGTTACCTCACAGTCGTGCGGTAATGCTTTATTTTATTAACCGAGCAGATTGTACGGAGTTTGCTCCAGGTGACAGCACTGACCCTGTATATGGTAAATTGCTGAGAAATGCTTTTGCTATGGGTGTTGAGATATTACCTTGTAGATTTGAAATTACCCCCATTGGTGTTCGCTATTTAGGTTTGGTGCCATGTGTAATGTAACACGCAAAAAAAAAGCAGGCGCTTTATACAGACGACTGCTCGTAAGGATTCAGAGGTAGAGGTTAACACAAACTGGTATATCTATTTAAAAGTTCCTAAAACAGTCGCGGTTTCTGTTTCTGAGATTGTAGGAGCTAATAATCCTTGAGCATAGATACCAGGATTGCTGTTTGCTATTTGCGTATAAGAGGAGCGTATTTGAGTATTAATTGCAACAGTTTTTGCATCGTACATTTTCATTGTAAATCTAGGATACAAACCGATACCGATAATCAGCACTAGGAAGCTAGCAGCAATAAATACTTCGCGAGCGCTAGCATCGCGGTAAACTGATTTGGTAGGAAGAACGCAGTCGGTACCGAAACAAACTACATCTTCTGTTTCTAAAGCTTGTAAACCACTGCTTCCTATTTCGCATTGGAGTACGGCGCCGTTACCATAAAATACCTGTTTGAGTAACGATAATAGGTAAATTGGGGTAAGAATTACGCCAACAGCAGCTAGGAAAACGGTTACTGTGCAGAACGTTGAACTGTAAATATCACTGCTTGTCAGACCGACAAACACCGCGAGTTCGCTAGCAAAACCACTCATTCCAGGTAACGCTAACGAAGCCATTGCGCCAATTGTAAACAGGGCAAATACTTTTGGCATTACCTGCCCGACACCACCCATTTCTTCCATTGCCATTGTGTGGGTTCGGTCGTAAGTTACACCAGCTAAAAAGAACAGTACTGCCGCTATCAAACCGTGAGAAATCATTTGTAGCATGGCGCCATTGATTCCCAGGTCAGTAAACGAGGCGATACCTAGCAACACAAAACCCATGTGGGATACTGATGAATACGCCAACCGACGCTTCATGTTCTTTTGAGCCAACGAATTTAAGGCGCCGTAGATAATATTGATGACACCAAGTATTGCTAAAACTGGAGCGAAATATATATGAGCATCACCAAGAAGCTCCATATTGATGCGAATCAACCCGTATCCACCCATTTTGAGGAGTACACCCGCCAAAATCATTGATACAGGGGCAGAAGCTTCACCGTGAGCATCAGGTAGCCAAGTATGTAACGGGAAAATTGCTAGCTTGACACCAAATGCAATCAGTAACCCAGCATACAAAAAAAGTTCTAAACCAATTGGATAATCTTTTAAAGCGAGTGCAGCAATATCGAAAGTTAAATCGCCACCACCGTAAAGCCCCATTCCAAGAGCCGCTACAAGAATAAATATAGATGCTGCCGCTGTATATAGTATGAATTTTGTTGCTGCATAGCGACGTCTTTGTCCACCCCAAATCGAAACCAGTAAGTAAACGGGTACCAACTCGACTTCCCACATGATGAAGAACAGTAGCAAGTCTTGCGCTACGAACACGCCTATCTGTGCCGAATATAAAACCAGCATCAGCGCATAAAATAAACGTGGGCGCCTGTCTACTTGCCATGCAGAGAAAATAGCGAGTGTCGTTACAAACCCAGCCAACAGTACCAGCGGAACCGACAATCCATCTACAGAAACCGCCCAATTCAGACCTATCTGGGGTACCCAGGCATAATTCTCCGCAAGCTGAAATTTCGCACTAGTTGCATCGTAGTGCTTCCAAAACGCATAGCACATAAGTACTAAATCGGCGATACCAACTCCTAAAGCGTACCACCGCACTTGCTTGCCATCTTTATCAGGTAAAAACGGAATTGCAAGCGAAGCAACTAGTGGTAAGAAGATGATCGCGGTTAGCCAGGGAAAATGTTCCGCCATGTCAATAAGAAAAAATACTCATTTTTGTTCTGAGGTTATTTTACTAAACTTTGTAAAGTTTTGTGCATCACTCTTCACCATAGCTATGCATAGCACTAACTTATAGTGCAGATTTGCCAAAATCTGATATGCTATTTTAATGTTATTGGCAATCTTAATAAAACTTTATATTCTGTAATACCAAGTCAATTTACTCAGGACTGAAAACAGCATTGTCATGAAAAGCTGACAATTGATAAATCTCAGTATATAGATAGTGATTCGCTTGGAAGTATTAAGTAAACAGGGAAAAACAGGTTTCTAAGTATAAAAGTTCTAATCAATACAACGAATTACTGTCGCCAAAAAATGTATTGCATTAACTGCTGTGCATCGCTGCTGTAGATAGAATTTGCGTGGTGTGAGGTATGTGAGGTGAGTATTTTTCTCGGTTCACTATGCATTTTTGTATCAAGTGGGTTAATATTGTTAGTCCTGAGTGTCAAACTCGTTTTGAATTGATTAAAATACGTTGTATACAATAAGAACAGTTTGTCAAGTCTCACAGGGTTGACATTTCAGTAGCACGTCCTCGTGCGATTAAAATTAAATAAGCTAGAGTTAGATTAATTAGCGACGTATGGCTAATTTTTACTGTATCCCGCAGATATTTTGCTGCTGGTTGCCTTAATTTCAAGCGAAGCCACTTGATTAGAATATTGGCTTGTTATCTAAAAAAACGGTGATTGCGGCATCAAACTTGCAAAGCTTCACTTGTCTATAGGAAAAGGCGCCTTTAAGTATAGATGCTTCGTAAAGGCATTTATGTTTGTCGAGGGTCTAAGTATCGAGTTTTCTGGCTTCCAGCAAGAAAATGGTAGTTACTTCCCTTAATTGTTCTGCTGTATCCCGTAGCGAGTTAAGAGTGAGTAGTAGTTACCGAGTAATTTGTTTTCACCCGTATTTCATTCAAAAATATGCAAATGTTGTGTAATGCAAAACTGTTAGAAATAGTTTTTGGTAACAAAACCACTTATGAGAACGCTTGCTTACCAAAGAATTGAGGTTTTGGCAAATACGTGCGAAGTTTTCCTGCATTTTGACGTGCCTCTTCAAAGAAAGTAACAACAATTTCTTGGTGGTTATAGTTTAAGATTTGGGTAAAGTTCAAGTGTACGGTTGCCGCTCAAAATTTCTATTTGATATAACAGGCTTTGTTGATTAAAGTTCCTTCACGGATATTACACAAAATAAGTGCAATTTTTGTGAAACAGGCTACAATCTAAAAAGTCTTGACAAAAAAATATCTTCATCCCATTAGTAAAGATGTTTTTTTGTCAGGTGTAATTTAGGTTGAAGGTCTGTAACAGGTAATTCAACCGCAACTGCATGTGCGTGAGCAACATAAGAGTGTTTTTCACTTAATAAACAATGCCAAACTCAATGCTATTTCTGAGAAAGGCTCAATGTATGAGTATTTAATCGGTAGTAGCTAGTGTTAGTGTGCGGTATGTCTTGAAAACCCTTTTTAAGCATTCTTGCTGTGGGTTAAGTTTCGGAAATTTGTTTGCATATTTTTTTAGATGAAATATGTAACATGTCTGAACATTTTTTAGCTAAATTAGTCATTACCCTAGTTGTAGGGATGATATTCAAAGCTCGCTCTCACGCGAGCAACTGCAATTTTGTCTTGAGTAATTGATTCTGCAAGGAGCATGAGGAACGCGGCATGAACCAGGCTAATAACGTACTCGAAAATATATTTCAGCCTGATCTAGGAGTCACAAATCAGCCTGATTTCGAGTTAGAGGAACTCTTAATAGATGATGAAGAGGACTTGCTACTTGGCGATGATGGCGAAATCGATGATTTTCTAGAACCGACATCTGATGAGGACGATGCAAAGTCTGGAAAAGCCGCTAAATCGCGTCGTCGGGCACAGTCCAAAAAGAAGCATTACACCGAAGATTCGATCCGTCTTTACTTACAAGAAATTGGTCGAATTCGTTTGCTTCGTGCGGATGAAGAAATCGAATTAGCGCGTAAAATTGCTGATTTACTCGAATTGGAAAGAATTCGAGAAAAATTGTCCCAGCAATTAGACCGTGACCCCAGAGATAGCGAGTGGGCTGAGGCTGTGCAATTAACATTACCACAATTCCGCTATCGTTTGCACATCGGGCGTCGGGCAAAAGATAAAATGGTGCAGTCCAACCTGCGTCTTGTGGTTTCAATTGCCAAGAAATATATGAATCGTGGGCTGTCTTTCCAAGATTTGATACAAGAAGGAAGTCTTGGGTTGATTCGTGCGGCTGAGAAATTTGACCATGAAAAAGGTTACAAATTCTCAACTTACGCAACATGGTGGATTCGTCAAGCTATTACACGCGCAATTGCCGACCAATCACGCACTATTCGTTTACCAGTCCACCTTTACGAAACGATTTCGCGTATAAAGAAAACAACTAAGTTACTTTCTCAAGAAATGGGTCGTAAACCTACTGAGGAAGAAATTGCTACCCGCATGGAGATGACTATTGAGAAATTAAGGTTTATCGCTAAGTCAGCGCAATTACCTATTTCGTTAGAAACTCCTATTGGTAAGGAAGAAGATTCTCGGTTAGGCGACTTTATTGAATCGGATGGTGAAACACCCGAAGATCAAGTGTCTAAGAATTTATTGCGCGAAGACCTCGAAAAAGTTCTCGATAGTCTTAGCCCTCGTGAACGTGATGTACTGCGTTTACGATATGGGCTAGATGACGGTCGCATGAAAACTTTAGAAGAAATTGGGCAAATCTTTAACGTTACACGCGAACGAATTCGTCAAATCGAAGCTAAAGCACTTCGTAAGTTGCGCCATCCTAACCGCAACAGCGTTTTGAAAGAGTATATTCGTTAAAGGATATTTTCAAATGTCACCCTTATGTCATGCTGAACGTAGTGAAGCATCTGGTACATATAGTTAAACCTTAGATTCTTCGCTGCGCTCAGAATGACAAGTGAAAGCTGCGCGCACTATAGACAATTTAAACCTTCTAGTCAACTTTTTAATTAGCGTCATAATACGAACCTGGGTGTTTTCTAACTTCCAGGTTTTGATTTTTATGTCTAAATTGTATATAAAAAATTAATCAAATAGTTAAGTAATGTAAATTTAAATTGATTTATATAAAGAATATTATATAAAAATATAAAAAGTCTGGGAGGATAAGCAATTATCTTCCCAGGTTACACAACATCTACAGGGTATCAATTCAAGACAGTTCTGTTTGAACTTAAAGAATGCCCCAGAAGTGTAAAAAGCCCTTGCCAGAAAAAATTTCAATTAAAGCTGCTGCTAAAAAACCAATCATTGCTAAACGACCATTCCAGATTTCTGCTTGTGGAGTAAATCCCCAACGCCAAGCATTACGGTCTTCCATTACTGGTACGTTAATATTGGTTACTGTTGTATTTTGCATGGTTAGTACTCCAAACTGGAATTAAAAACTTAAGGTCTTATGTAAATAAATATAACAAATATTTTCTTTTCTGTTACACACCTTTAATAAAATCATACTTGGGACAGAATGTGATAAAATTTACTAATATATTTATACTTAATGAGTATAAAAAAATACAAAAATTGCATGATGTAGAGACTACAACATGCGTATCAAATTCATAAATTTTCGGTTAGTTTAATTTTTGAATATCCCTTGAAGGAATTAGGGATGTGTTATTTCAACGACTGAGATTATTTTCTCGTCACGATTTAGTTGGAGGATACTTTCACCCGTACTATCGCGGTTTGAAAGTTTAACAGTATCAATTGCCACACGGACTAATCGCTGTTGGTTCGTGATAAGTGCTACTTCTCCTCGTGATGTTGCATTTGTAATTCCGGCTAAAGCATCGGTTTTATTTGTAAATTTACACGACTGAGTGCCAATATCACCTCGGTTCGCTAGTCGTAAATTCGAGAGTGAAATTTGTTTGGCATAACCCATTTGAGTTACCAGCAGTATATTAGTGGAATTTTTAACGCTCACGAAACCCGCCATTGTTTCGTTCAAACGTAGACGCATTGCTTGTAAACCCATTGCGGTGCGCCCCATTACTGCCAATTGTTCGTCATTTATTGCAAACCTTAACAGGCGCCCACCCGAAGAAGCAAGTACAACAGAGGCGCCTGGAAAAGTAAACTGTGTGGATAGCAGTTCATCATCGTCTTTAAGTTTGGTGATTGTAATACCGCGACGTGATAAGTTGCTAAACTCCATCAGCGATAATCGTTTAATACGTCCTTGCTTAGTCAAGAGAATCATTTCATCATTTTGGGAATTCTCTGGCTGCATAAACCGAGTAATAATTGCTTCGGTGGCGCCTTGAGCGGTGTTACTAAGTAAAGTAATTAATGGAGTTCCACGAGCATTATTGCGTCCGCTTGAAACTGGAATATCACCAACTCGTATTGGATAAACTTTGGCGCCACTAGTAATGATAAGTAATTCCTTCTCGGTATTAGTATCTACCGTTTGAAGAATAAAATCGTTTTCAGATAAATTATTATCGCCCTTGGGTTTTTTACCGTTGGGTTGGGAACGTCGAACATAACCGCGATGAGTTAATTCGAGTATTGTTTCTTCGCTTTTAACTTCGGGTTTTGAAGTTGGATTTGATTTTGTGTGGTCGTCGGAATTTTTCTTTGCTCCCTTCGGTGGCTCAAATTTCGCTTCAGCAGCGATACGAGTTCGACGCTCATCACCAAACTTTTTCTTCAAATATCGAAAATCTTTTTTCAGAGATTTTAGTAACTCCTTGCGGTCACCTAATAATCGTTGGAGATTAGTAATTTGCTCTCTGAGTTCGTTAAACTCGTGGGTTAAATTTTGTCGTTCTAAACCAGTTAGGCGCCTTAACGGCATAGCGAGTATGGCATCAGCTTGGACTTCGGTCAACTCTAATCGGCTGGCAATTTGAACTTTTGCCGTACTCCCATCAGGTGACTGTCGTAATATACTAATAAGTTCATCCAAATTTGACAAAGCTTTGAGCAAACCTTCTACCAAATGCGAGCGATTTTGAGCCTTGCCCAATTCATAAGTATAGCGACGTACTAAGGTTTGCTCGCGGAAACGTAAAAACTCAAGCAATAAATTACGTAAACTCAACTGCCTAGGCTGGCCGTCAACCAAAGCGAGCAAAATGGCGCCGAAGTTACTTTGTAAAGCACTTTGGTGATATAAAGCTTGAAGAATTTCATGCGGGTTAATGTCACGTTTAAGTTCAATAACAACGCGCATCCCATCCCGGTCACTTTCATCACGGATATCAGAAATGCCATTTATCCGTCCTTGGTTAACAAGTTCGGCAATTTTTTCAATCCAACCCGCCTTATTTACCTGATAAGGTAACTCAGTTACAATAATCGCCGTTTTGCGCTTCGTTCCTTTAGTTGCTGCGATTTCTTCAATTGTGGCAATTCCACGTAAAACAATACTACCCCGACCCGTAGTATAAGCCTCGCGAATTCCCGAATCACCAACAATTTCCCCACCCGTTGGAAAATCTGGTCCAGGTATTAATTCAAATAGTTTGCTATCAGGTAATTCTGGATTATCAATGAGCGCAACCAACCCATCGACTATTTCATTTAAATTATGCGGGGGTATATTCGTCGCCATCCCCACAGCAATACCCGCACAACCATTGAGGATTAAAAATGGTAACTGCGCTGGTAAAACAGTTGGTTCTTGCTGCGAATTATCAAAGTTGCCAATAAACTCAACTGTTTCTTCGCCAATTTCGGTCAACATTCCCTCATAACTGAGAGAAGCAAGACGAGTTTCTGTGTACCGCATTGCTGCTGGAGGGTCGTTATCAACGCTACCAAAATTACCGTGACCTGCGAGTAAAGGATAACGACTAGAAAAATCTTGCACCAGACGTACTAATGCATCATAAACCGATTGGTCGCCATGTGGGTGATATTTACCGAGAACGTCGCCGACTACGCGCGCGCATTTTCGGTAGGGTCGGTCAGGTGTAAGTCCTAATTCATGCATCGCGTATAAAATGCGACGGTGAACGGGCTTTAAGCCATCGCGGACATCGGGTAACGCTCGCCCGACAATCACACTCATGGCATATTCAAGATAAGACCGTTGCATCTCGGTGTGCAAGGCTGTGGTGATTACCTGTCCCCCTGAGAGAAGGTTTAACTGTTTTGCCATGAGTTTTTACCTGATATCTATCTAATCTATACAAACAAAGTTTTAGTTTTTGAACACATCCGGCGCCTGTTGTGTAATGCGTAAGCATTCGCAGTTAAGGCAGCACATTGAAACACAATCTTGATACAAGACAGGATAAAAAACAGTAGTATTATCCTTGATGATAGAGAAACGTATGGATTAATAAGCAAGCAGACGAAAAACTGAATAGTCAGATATTCATCCCCTTTACCCTACAAGTTAAATTCGCATGAAAACTGTATTGATTGTCGAAGACGATCTGATTAACGCTCGCGTTTTTTCCAAGATTTTGACTAAGCGGGGCGGCTTAGATGTCAAACACACGGAAAATGTGGAAGAGGTAATGAAAATTGCCCAATCAGGAGATGCCGACATTATTCTGATGGATGTTTCGCTATCTCGAAGTGTTTACCAGGGTAAGTCTGTTGATGGTATCAAGATTACACAAATGTTGAAATCCGACCCACAAACTTCGTCTTTACCAATTATTTTGGTAACGGCACATGCTATGGAAGGTGACCGTGAGAATTTCCTTAAGCAGAGTGGTGCAGATGGCTACATTTCTAAGCCTGTCGTTGACCATCAACAGTTTGTAGACCAAATAGTGGCACTCTTACCCAAAGATGATAATGCTTGAAAACCTTGCGTTTGAAAAGGAAAACCCTTTCTCCTGGCAACAAATCTTACAAGCCGTGTTAGAACTATCCCAAAATATCACCTTTTAAGAACAGTAGCTTGACTTTTGTGAGTCGAGCTATTGCTTTTTATTCTTTACAATATATATGTACTGTATTGTGCGTAATCTTGCAATAGGGAATTTCAAATTTGGAGAGGGTTGTAGGACAGGCGGGAGCGCCTATCCTACAATTTACTGTGGTCTTTGTTGTCTCGATGACTGACTTTCGCGTTGTTCAATAGCTGCTTGAATACCAGGTAACTCGATGAATTTTTTGGTGTCAGCTAGTAAGCGTGTACCCCATAGGTTCTGCTTTAAAAATTCTAGGTCAGCATAACGGTTATCGATACGAAGTGCTTGTACTCCAAGTGCAAGCGCTTGTTGTCGGTCTCCTTTAGCGTGCAATGCTACAGCTAGTGCCAGTAGAGGTTCAGCAGCTTGTTTATCGAGTGACACAGCAGTTTGCCATTGCTTAATGGCGCCACTTGCATCACCTTGTTCGTACTTAATTAAACCAATATTGTTAATTGCAGGCCAGAATTTTTTATTTTGAGCAACTGCCTTATTGTATTGGCCTATGGCATCAGGCAATTTTCCAAGCATGTAAAAAGCATTGCCCAAGTCAAATAGTCCTTCGGGGTCATTTGGTTTTAATCTTAAACCTGCTTGGTAAAATCCGGCAGCTTCTTGATATTTTTGTTGTTGAAAATGGACAGAACCCAAAGCAAACTGAACGTCAGCATTCTTGGGATTGAGTCCCTGAGCCTTTCTTAAAGAACTGATGGCATTATTATAATCTTTCGTTTGTAAATACAACCCGCCCAAAAGGAACCACACTTTATCATTTTTCGGTGCGAGTTGCGATGCCAAGCGCGCGCGCGGTAAAGCAAGCTCATATTGCTGAAACTGTCCCAACGAAGCTGCTTCTTGAGCTAGAGATAGCCCTTGTTTTTCAAGCTTCGCTGCATCCAGTTGCAATGTATGGGGTATCAAAGCTTGTGCATTTGCACTCGAAGGCAAACACCATAAGCTACAAACCACTAGAAAAGAAATTAAACCAGTTTTTTTAGGCACACTACCGCCTCTTTTTACCATAAAATCAAAACAATCTTCAGCTAGCTTAAACTATCTACGGGTTTGACGACAGCAAAATTTTATCTTCCATTGGCGCCATTAGACCCTCTATAACTATCGTTTTTTATAAATTTTAAACACTTAAGTGTAGGTTTGATACCGTCTTGTGAGAAATTGTTGAAAGTGTAAAACTTTCTTAAACTCATTCAAAATATAGCTCCTCCCAATGGTCAACGATACCGAATATATCAAACAAGCCGAAGCAACCCGCGTTAGAGTACTTAGCGAAGCATTACCTTACATCCAGCAATTCGCAGGTCGCACCGTAGTTGTCAAATACGGTGGTGCAGCAATGAAAGACAGCGAACTCAAGGATACAGTAATTCGTGACATAGTTTTTCTCTCTTGTGTGGGTTTACGTCCCATCGTCGTTCACGGTGGTGGACCAGAAATAAATAGCTGGTTAGACAAGCTCGGTATCGAAGCACAGTTTAAAAATGGGTTACGTGTTACCGACGCACCAACAATGGATGTTGTCGAGATGGTATTAGTCGGACGAGTCAACAAAGAAATTGTTGCTTTAATTAATCAAGCAGGTGGAAAAGCTGTGGGACTATGCGGCAAAGACGGTAACTTAATCAAAGCTCGTCCTCAAGGTCAAGAAGGAATTGGTTTTGTTGGAGATGTAAGTGGTATTGATGTTACAATACTTAACACATTAGTTGAGAATGGTTATATTCCAGTTGTATCCAGCGTTGCTGCTGATGAAACTGGGCAATCATACAATATCAACGCGGATACCGTCGCCGGAGAAATAGCTGCTGCACTCAACGCCGAAAAATTAATATTACTAACCGACACACGCGGAATACTCGAAAATTATAAAGACCCATCAACCCTAATTCCCAAACTTGATATTCAAGAAGCGCGCGACTTAATTGGAACAGGAGTAGTAGCGGGTGGAATGATACCTAAAGTTAATTGTTGTGTTCGTTCACTTGCCCAAGGAGTAAAAGCAGCGCACATTTTAGACGGTCGCATACCCCATTCCCTACTTCTCGAAATTTTTACCGACGTTGGTATTGGCACAATGCTCGTAGGGTCACATTTTACACCTTAATCTTGTGGCACAGGCATTCTGCCTGTGCATTACCTACGGGAAACTATACATAAACACAGAACCTTTTCTTGGTTGGCGCCGATAATAAGGATTATTGATTATAGTTGGGTTGATAATAGTCGAGTTCCGAATATTAGGATTTACCAACACTGGGTTCACCAAGGTAGAGTCATTGACATACTGCCTGATATGTGGGCGCCTGTATACCCTAACTTTCGGAAAATAAATGTTATTACTAGGATTGTTAGGGAATAAACTATTTGTGGAATTTTGATCAAATAAATTGGTCTTGGGTGGAAATAAACTGCGTCCTCCAAGTGGGGTTACGGGGTAAGAAGTAACATGGGGGTAAGCGTAGTTACTGGGCGTTCGCTTATTTTTAGAGTCGAAGAGGAATTAATACCTTGAGGGGAAAGGGATAAGAGCAATCAGCAAGCTTGGCGCCAGAATCCTGTAATCTGTAAGACATGTTCGGGTTCAGGTATGCGTATGGTAGTAAGCAAACAGGTAAAAATTAATTCTTATACTCGCAGTATAATCAGTGAGAGAATTAAGTTTTGGTAGAAATACCCAAATTCTGGGATACCAAGAGATAAAAATGTGAATTATAAATATAGTTAAGTTACAGCCTTTAGTACAAGTACCATAGTATAAGCATAATAATTATCTAAAATTCATCATATTAATTGATTATTATCAATTAACTCTAAAATGCATTAAAAATTAATACAAACAAAAATTATAAACTATACTTCAACACAAGCGTCCGTTGTAGCTAAAGGCTGCAACGACGCGGCTGGCGCCTATGCTTAAATTAATGAACACGATGCTATAAAAATATATATGCACCACATCGTCCAGATAAAAGACAAAGCTTTAAAGAAAGAAATATGCTTTGGTGCCCAGTTAGCACAGACAAATAAATCTAATTATTATCATACAGTCTATACTAAGGAGTACGCTTATAATTATGTTTTGTATTGCAACGAATCTAACTGATAAATAGATTCAGGCATTTTCATGGCGGAAAGAATTTGTTTTTGAAGCTCGTTGATTGGAGTAATAAAGATGGTAGAATCAGGAAGGAAGTAGAGAGTTAAATTACACAAAGCCTTAAGCATTTGCTCGGCAGACGGGCGACTGGTTTTTCGCTTTGGATTACCGTCATAAAGCCCAGCTAACGATTGCTGAGTTTCCATAAGCGCCTCCCGCATTACAAACTCCATCAAGGTGAATACTCGTAAAGCTATGTTTAAAATAAACATTAATCCCGTAATTCGGTTTTGGTTTTTAAAATAAATGGGTAGGGCTGGCAAAGAACCTCTTTTAAAACGATGAAAACCTCTTTCTAAAAGCCATTCATCCCGGTAATACATTACAGCTTGTGGTAACGTTAGTTGAATGATAGGCGCATTAGTAACATATAATCGCCCCAAGCGCTAATTTTTCTGCCTCTTTAATTGCAGTATCAATCTTCTTAACATGAAGTTGAAGAGATATTTGAGTTGCTTCCTCGGTTAAAGAGTTTTTTGATGGTCGTCCCCGTCCAACATGGCGAGAATATTTAGTTATTTCTTCTGTAATTATGGTTGAGAAGAAATCGCGCTCCACGATAGCGCTTGAGAATATTTTCGACTTTACAACTGAGTTGCTCTTGGTTGTCTCCAGGTTTTGCCACTAATTTATTCAAAGCAGTTTGAGCTTGATTAATACGTTGCTGTTGACCACGTATGGCAGATTCTGCAAGACTTTGGGAATACACCACCAAGTAGCGTTCATGCCAACGCACCCATTTGTTGGTTTCTGGATTTAACCAAAACTTACCTAACTCCATTTCAAAGCCCTTTCCTACGGCTCTTTCTAGTTCATCCTGCTGCGGTAAACGAATCTCTATAGCTTCTGCTGGTGGGTCAAGTACCCATTGTTTGAGATATTGGGGATGTTGACCAGTCATGGGTACAGGAACACAGTAAATACCCCCGTTTGATGCAATGGTGGCGCGAGTTTCAATCGACCCAGCTTTACCCTTCGGGTTCGGCAGTCCACTCGGCGGCAAAGCCGCACGTGTGGCTGCACTCACAATCAGCTATGAAAACAAACTTTTTGTGTCCAATGACTTTCACTATTTTTTCCCAGGTCGGAAAATATAATGGATCATCGGCTCCATTGCCTTCAAGTGTGGCACTAACTAATGGCATTCCCATTGGATCGAGAGTTGCTAATAGTTGACGATATTGCAATAAATCTGGGCGCTTATCTTTAGAATGCCCATAATGGAGTAAATTTTCTTCTGTTGGTTCTCCCCGTTGATGATTGACACTAAAACTACTTGTATCAGAAGAGTGCAATTTTCGTAGGTAATTCATACGCGCTTTCTTAGGGACTTCCAAAAATTAAATTCTCCATATTGTGGAACGCGCAAGGATGCCCGTTTCAAACGTGGGCAGGCAAGGATGCCCACCCCACAAGAAAATTTTGGGTATTTATTTAATTGGAAGTCCCTTATATGTCTTCCTAATTTTATTTCTATCTCCTGTCTTGCTTCTGGTTGTTTACCTAACTTTTCAACTACCTTACCTAATCGGTCATCGGTAGCATCTTTTTTTCTTATTAACCAACCTGTACATCGCTCTAAAATCTGTCGATGTGCTTCTACCCATGCCTCTACAGCGCACAATCGATGGTCTGATTGGGTAATTATATATGTCAATAACAATACGCTTAATTGTCCGTAGCTCAAACCTTCGTGGTTTCCATGTGGTGGACTCAGCTTTTGGTCAACACATTTAGCAATTTCCATCTGTTTCAACCATTCTACTATTACGGGAATATCATCAATTCTCTCAGAATCAATTTTTACCTGTTCGCTTACCACCATACTTACACCTGAACCAGAACATGTTTTACAGATTACAGGGTTTAGGCGCCAAGCTTGCTGATTGCTCTTATCCCTTTCCCCTCAAGGCATTAATTCCTCTTCGACTCTAAAAATAAGCGAACGCCCAGTGATTAAAAATAATTTGTTAAATAATTTATCTCCTAACGCGGCATAAAGTACTTCAAATCGTTACAGTATTTTTGTACATATTAAAAAAATATAAAAATTAAACAACTGTGATGTAGAAAAAATAAAAAAAAATTAAATAACTGTGACAAATTGTAAAAAACTATCATCAATACAAATATTTGTAAAAACTTTAAGTCACACAGTGCCACTAATTATAAAATTTTTCTACAAAAGCTGTCGTGTCAAGTTATGAACAATTTAATATACCCGCAATATTTCTATCAGGACAACCATGTTTGGCTTGATGACGGTTTGCATCAATGGCAAACACACTTCAAAATTCATCACATGCGTAATCTTCAACAAAGGCGCCGAGCTTGGTTTGAAACGGTGATCAAAATGAACCGAGACGCGGACTACGTGATGATCAGTGAAATTATTATTCGTGACAAGCTTTACCATCCTGATCCTGACATCGCCTCTTGAGTGTTGTGCAAAAACTGTACAACTTGTTTTGACAAGGCGCCATCAACTACACCGAAGTAATGTTAATTTCAAGTAACCATCTAGATACTACGTATTTTGCACTTACACCATTGTTTCTGGATGTTCCGCTTGATCAAAAGCAACAGTGAGAGTGTTGCGGTTATCGGTAATTAGAAGCCTAAAATCATATAATCTTTGTAAAAAGATTTATGCCCACTAGATGATAGTGCCACCTATCATCTAGCAGGACTTTCACCTTATTGATTATGCAATTAGGAGACGGAAATATTATGTCAACAGACAATAATAAATGTCATCATCAAAATGACATAAACAATTTTCAGTCTTTAGGAGGATTACAGGTAATTGTTGTAGATGATAACGCTGACAGTAGAGATTTAATCATCTGTATCCTTAAAGACTACGGTGCCCAAGTTATGGCAGCAGCATCAGCCTTAGAAACTTTATCTCTTTTGGAACAATTTAAACCAAATATTCTAATAATAGATATTGCGATGCCAGAAATTGACGGCTATTCATTAATTCGCATGATCAGATCGCTTAACCATCCTTTAAACGCAATTCCAGCTATAGCTATAACAGCATACGATACTTTAGAAATAAGTACGTTAGTTTTAAAATTTGGCTTTCAATCTTACTTAATAAAGCCATTTACGCCAGAAGATTTAGTTCAAGAGATATTAAAACTTGTTTAACTATAATAGTTGGGGCAATACACGTATCAGGTATTGAGCCAGGATACGTGTAAAAAAGCTATTTGCTCAAGGGCTTCAAGCCGATTGAGACTTTGAGGCGCCGCATGTTGATATTCTTGTAAAAAGTATAGATTTTACAGTGGAGTCATGGCAGAAATAAAATATCCCTATTATTTCTTTAAAAACGGCTATATCTGGTTAGATGATGGAACTTGCACATGGCAAACACACTTCAAACAGCACCATATGATAAGTTTTCAATCACGGCGCCTTTGTTGGTTCGAGTCAGTAATAGAAATGAATCGTGATGCTGATTACGTGATGATTAGTGAAATTATAATTCGAGACAAGCTTTATTGCGCTGATCCATCTGCCGCCCCCTAGCTGTTGTACAAGTTTTGTACAACTTGTTTTGACAAGTACCATCAAAAGGAACCCGACAAGGCGCCGGATCAAAGTGGTTTTATAAAACTTCAGATCTGTCCAGCGATGAAATAAGCTCAAATACACCCCTCAGATTAAGCTACATTACTCCTTTTTCTAACTGGCATTGCAGTAGTTCATTTCAAACTCATTTCTCAAACATTCAATTAGCGGGGTCTAGAAGGCTTATTCTCAATAGCATAAGGTTATTGACAGTAGCCATCTATGCTTGCTACGAGTTTTGCAGCAACTATATATATTAGTATCTACCTTGACTACTAACTGTCGAGCTATCAGGTTACGATACGCTTTGTGTCAAATAGTTAGAGGCGGCGAACCCAAACTTTTATAATTAGAAACCTAATATTCTTTATGCTGATTTCGCATTTCTCATACTAAAATACAGAATATTTTCAATCAACGAGCTTCAAAAACAAATTCTTTCCGCCATGAAAATGCCTGAATCTATTTATCAGTTAGATTCGTTGCAATACAAAACATAATTATAAGCGTACTCCTTAGTATAGACTGTATGATAATAATTAGATTTATTTGTCTGTGCTAACTGGGCACCAAAGCATATTTCTTTCTTTAAAGCTTTGTCTTTTATCTGGACGATGTGGTGCATATATATTTTTATAGCATCGTGTTCATTAATTTAAGCATAGGCGCCAGCCGCGTCGTTGCAGCCTTTAGCTACAACGGACGCTTGTGTTGAAGTATAGTTTATAATTTTTGTTTGTATTAATTTTTAATGCATTTTAGGTTTTAAGAATGAGCGAAACTCAGGTTTCTTTACTTCAAATAAATTAATAAATTTAGTCCTGGAATTGTGCGTGATAGTGTCCATAAGAGTAAGGTTATATAAAGTACTCCTAAACTCCATTGGAACCATGCCAAGCTTGATATAATTCCTGGGAGACATTCATCGCGTAAACGAATATCATTAAAGCCTAATCGCATTAAATTATTTAGACTAAAGTCGTAGTAATTTAACCAATTCCAGCGTTTGTCCCATAATATGGGCATGTATCTTTCGCGAAATGATGGGTTTCTTGGTATTACGGGCAGGCGCCCAATTAACAAGCGTAACTGACGTAATGTGCCATCTTCGGTAAAATAGGATACGTCCATTTTGTTATGAAAACGCCCTATTTGGTAAAGTCGAGCTAGTAGTATTAAGGGTATAGGTAAAATTATTAATACTAAACATCCTAGTGTAAACCAAGGCTGTTCGGCGTTGCGAAATATAGCAAGTAATCCAATAGATGTAAATATACAATAGGATGTTAATATCCAGCTTGTTTCATAACAAGTTGGAACTATTGGAACTGGACGCAGGCGCCTATATTTATCGATAAGCCAATATAATAATCCGAAGTATGCTATTGCAATGGCGCCAACACCAAACACTAACCAAACTTGTGTACCGTAACCAGAAAGTAATAATAATACAGCAATAAATAGCCAGTTCCATGCTGTTAATATCCATCCACCAATTAATAAAGGTTCGTCAACAATAATTTGGTCACGTATTTTAATATATGTCTCAAAATCTATTTCAGGTAGTTCTAGCAATTCGCTTTGGTTCCGAAATTGTTCTTTTTTACGATGATTAATAATTCCTTTGATTTGTGTTTGTGTTAAACCTAGACTTTTTAATTTTTCTGTAGAGGCTTTATTTATATTTGTACCAAATAATCGCCGACTCAATTCTATAAATCTTAATTGCTGCTTAGTATATTCAAGCTGGTTAATGTCGCTAATTTGCTGCAACGAGCGAAAATTTTGCATTAAATTTCTTAAAACGTTTTGATTTCCTTGTAAAGAAGACACATAAAGCATTTTGCCTATTTCACCAGGATTTCCTAAAATTTTAGCGCTATTTGAGTTAAACGCTAACCCAGACACGTTTAAATAAGCATTTCTGGCAAAAATAGCATCACTGAAGTCAGCTATATTAAGAATGCTGGCGCCTCTTAGTGTCACAGGTTGGTTAAATCTAGCTTCGCGAAACGTTACAGCTTGCTCGAATGCTGCTTCGCTTAGTAAAAGGAATTCATTAAAATGTGCTGCGGTAAATTGTACCTGACCGAGGAACCGAACCTGAGATAAATCAGCATTCCCTCCAAAGCGTGCGCGGTTAAACCTTACTAAAGAACCAAAAATCGCATCTTTAAAGTTAACGCTAAGAGAAAAACTACTATCTTGAAAATAAACAGCTTCCTGAAATTGCGCTTGCTTTAAGTCTACTTTGTTAAAAAATATACTATTTGTTAGCTGAATATCTTTACGAAAACTAGCATTAGAAAAGCTGACGGTACTACCAAACCGAGCTTCTGTAAAATTTACAGATTGGTTAAAAACGGCGCCTTGAGCATCAACTGGTTGAAGAAAAAATGTATTCGTAAACTGAACGGTGCCATTAAACCGCGTTTGCTGCATAATGAGTGCTGATCGAAAAACGCTCTCTACAGTAGATATATTTGGTTCTTGACGTAATAACGAACGACAATCTTTTGCACTTGGGAATCCTATACTCAGTGATTTTAAACATATCTCGCGTAGCTGTTGCAGTTGTTCTTGCTCACTGGGGGTAAAAGTTGGAGAAATTGCTTGGGGGTAAATTGTGGTTCGCAGTCCCAAGTCGCTACCAATAAAATCACCTTGAATTAATGAGTTGCTTAAATCTAAACCGAATGGTTTGGCGCCTGTCTTCTGTATTTCCTTTCGTAGCGTTTGATAAAATTCATCGCGAAAAGCTGCATTATCTGGCCGTAAATCAATCGTCATCTGCCGTAAATCTACGGTGGGATTACCTTCGCGTAAAATTGGGTTATGAACTCGCTGTTGCAGTATTTCTGAAGTTAGTGGAGTGCGTTCTAATTGGGATTGAGCTTGAGAAGCAGGTATATAAAATAACCCAATAAACCAGAAACTAGCGGTAAGTGCGCTGGTTAATAATATTGTTATTATTGGATGCTGGACTTTTGTGTAGTTACTCAAATGCGATGCTAATCTTCTATGATTCGGTCAGTACGATAATTTTACCTGTGATTGAACCTGTTTCGAGTAACTCATGAGCTTTTGCTGCTTCAGATAATTTAAATTGATGACGCGCGTCAATTTTAAGCTTACCTTCATCTATCCAAATTGCACATTGTTCTAATATTTCGGCTTGATGCTGCTGCGTTTCTATCATTCCTTGTAACATGGGTGTGAGCATTAACTCTAAACTAATACGCAGGTTCCGGTTACGTGCGACTTTCCATACAGTATTTTTATCTGGTTCCAAAATTGTGACTACATCACCATATACTCGTACTGCTGGAAAAGATTTTTGTAGAGTTTCTCCACCAACAGTGTCAAATGCTACGTCAACTCCTTCACCGTTAGTCCAGTCTAATACTGCTTTAACAAAATCGTTTTGCTTGTAGTTTATTGCTAAATCGGCGCCGAGTTCTTGAGTAAAGCGTACTTTTTCTGGTGAACTTATTGTAGTGCAAACGTTGGCGCCTTTAAGTTTGGCAAGCTGTATTGCCACATGTCCAACACCTCCAGCACCAGCATGAATTAATACTCGTTCATTTGGCGAGAGTCTTCCTCGTTCATATAAAGCTTCCCAAGCTGTAATTAATACTAAAGGTGCCGCAGCAGCCTCTGCAAAACTAGCTTGTTTAGGCTTACGCGCAGCAAAGCGTTCGTCTACTGTTGTATATTCGGCATAATTACCTTGATGCCCACCTAATCCACCATTACAAAAATATACCTCATCTCCGACGCGAAACTTAGTTACGTTGGCGCCTACTTCTTCCACAACACCCGCACCATCACAACCAAGAACCGCAGGCATTTTATTAGGAAAAAAAGTACCGCGACCCCTAAGCTTAGTATCAATAGGGTTAACACCAGCAGCTTTTAGCTTAACTAATAGTTCGCTACTACCAAGAGAAGGCAATGGTAAATCTCGTAATTGCAGCACATCAGGATTACCAGGTGCAGTCATCACAACAGCTTTCATAATTTCCTCCAAGATGCACACAACATGTAACTGTAGCACAGGCTCAAGGCGCCTGTGCAGTACTTAATTCAACGATAAAAAATATTTTGGTTCTTTTCCGAAACCAAGCCAAGAGCAATGGTAGTACTAATTAAGTTAAACAAAACTATACTGAACTTCTATATGTATCCTTGGGGACTTACCCCACAAAAGCCCAGTCTTTAAAAACTGGGCTTTTTGTATGGTATTTATCGCAATATTTCCCACCAGTTAGAAATATTGAAGCTTTGGCTCATCTGTATTTTTTTAACTAAGAAAGATATTTTTCTGTTAACAAAGAATAATATAATAGCTGCTGCTCGATAATAGATGTTTCGTTCCTCAGCATGACTAGCGAGTATTACGAAATGTAACAATATTGGTTGAAGAAGGCATAATTAAGCTCGGCGCCAGCTTACTTAAGTACATTGTTTTATCTGGTGACGGTTCTACCTATGATTATCGAGTAAAAGAATGTCGATTTTCTAGCTGTAAGGATTTAGAATTCTTAATGAATTTTAAATTTTATATTTGAAGTAGGGCGTTTCATGAGCATCAAGAGCGAATCTAAAGCGAAGTTTCGAGAATTAGTCAGGCCAAAGTCAGCAAAAATACTTGCTGCTGTTGCTTTAAGCTTACCTGTTTTTGTACTAACTTATGTATTGCTTATACAACCTTTGGGACGTTTAGCGCTTAGTTCACAACAATGTCAGCTAAAAAAGTGGAATTTACCTCAAGCTGCAAAACAAGTTAAAAGTCCACCAAATATATTAAAACGGCGCCCTGTACTTGTAGCTAGACCACATGTTACTTGTTGCGAGGGTGATGCTTCGTGTTTAGATAATCAAATTTGGGGTGAAAACGAACCTATTAAAGACCAAAAAGGTTTAATAGCGTCGATAGACCAAAGTTTAAAGTACTTACAATCTCCGCAAGCTGAAGCAGCATATAAAGATTATCCAGTAGCTGGTATTACTCGCGCTCGTGTAATTGCTAGCTTACAAAGATTTCGGCAGTTGGTACAAACGAGTAAATCAGCCAAACAACTTAATGCTGCAATAAGAAATGAGTTTGTGCTTTACCAATCAATAGGTCACGATAAAAAGGGAGGGGTACTGTTTACTTCGTATTATGAACCTATATATGAAGCTAGTCGTACACGTACCACTGAATTTCGTTACCCTATTTATCGTGAACCGCCCGACTTAGACTCTTGGCCTAGACCTCATCCTAAACGTGTTGACTTAGAAGGTGCAGATGGTTTACAAGCTTCTAAAAGTAAATTACGGGGACTAGAAATATTTTGGTTCCGCGACCGTCTTGAACCTTACATGATGCAAATTCAAGGTTCCGCGAGACTTCATCTTACCGATGGTACTGAGACTACAGTGGGTTATGCTGCCAGCATCGCTCAAAATTATAAAAGCATTGGTAAAGCACTTGCTGACGATGGAAAATTACCCTTGGAGGGTATGACGATGCCTAAGATTTTGGATTATTTTCATAAATATCCGCAGGAATTAAATATTTATATTCCGCGTGACCCTAGTTTTGTATTCTTTAAGGAAAATCATGGTGTTACTGCAACTGGTTCCACTCAAGCGACTCTTACGACCGACCGTTCGATTGCTACTGATAAATCACTTATGCCACCAGGCGCCCTAGCATTAATTCGTGCATACCTTCCTTTTCCTAATACTCAAGGTCAAATGGAACACCGTGTTGTTACTCGCTATGTACTTGACCAAGACGCAGGTGGTGCCATTAAAGGTGCTGGCAGAGTTGATTACTTTGTTGGTGCAGGAAAGGTTGCAGCCGAACGTGCGGGTGTTACTGTTGGTCACGGGCAACTATTTTATTTAATGCTTAAACCAAAAAGTTAGGTAAAAAATCAAACATTGTTAGTACTATAAAAAAAATATATGATATATTTCTTCACATTTTTGTTGATATTCAACTGCATCAAAACTTGAATTAAACGTAATTATTATTGCGAGCTTCGGAACTGATGGAAATATGCTTCGTCGTTTCAATTAACAGCAGTAACGTGTGAAGTGATTACTGTGTATTAGATTGACAAAAGCCGATAAATATGTAGATGCTTGGATGTGAAATAGTCACCCTTTAGTGGGCGCCAATCTGAAATAAGTTATTTTGGATTTGTATATAACTTACATGTAGGAATGTAGGAAAGCATTGAGAAATATCAATGCTTCTATAGACATAATAAACGTATTTGTTTTCAATCGGGGGATTTAACTGTGATTGGGATATTGGTTGATGCTGATTTAATACTCGAATTACTAATGAACAGAAACCAGCTATTAGAAGATATTAGTGAATTATTTGACCAAGCGCAACCCTTGATAAAAATGTATGTTACAGATTTTGGATGGGAGAAAATATGCGCTTATGCAAACAGATTCCAGAATTCACACATAGCTCAACTTGTGATTGATTGGTTGAAAGAAAAAGTTGACGTTTGTACAGTTGATAAAAATGTTCTTCAGCAAGCACGTTTATCACCTATTCAAGATTTTGAGTCAGCAGTTGAATATGCGTGTGCCATGTATCAAGAATTCTACGCAGTTGTGACTCATCGCTATCAAGATTTTGTAACGGCGCCGGAGCAATTTTTAATTTGGTCTGTGGCTGACCTGCAAACTCGTACATCGCTTGAAG
The DNA here is from genome assembly GCF_000331305.1 of Calothrix sp. PCC 7103. GTDB lineage: Bacteria > Cyanobacteriota > Cyanobacteriia > Cyanobacteriales > Nostocaceae > Dulcicalothrix. The sequence goes on from NZ_KB217478.1 coordinate 8,041,129, forward strand.
CACAATTTCAAGCGACCGTTAATTTCAGTAAAACCGAGAGGTATTCTTGTTGATGGCAATGGAGGAGGTTGTGGGGTAAATGTGAACCGTGGTTCACAAAGTTATTTGAAATTGGGACGGGCAGGGATGCCCATCCCACAATATAATGTTATTCAGCCTACAAGATAATGGTAAATTTAGATACTTAACTTTTATTGGATGTCCAAATCTAGAGTATAGTTTAATGTGCCGCTGCCGCTAGTTTGTTGCGAAATATTATTGCCTGAACCTTGTACTTCTACGCTGACCGCAGCAGTTGATGGTGAATATTGGGCTGAAATTTCAATTTTTTGCTGACCGACAGATAAATAAGGAGATAAATCTAGCTTACTACTGCTGTCGTTCAAACGCTGTATAACTTTACCATTAATGGATATTTCACCTTGCAACTGTGCGCTAGGGGCATTAATTTTTAGAATTTGAGGTTGTTTTAAATTTGCAGCACTTAGACTTAAACTATTCCTTTGGACAGATGCAGAATTTGATTGTTCAGTTCTGGTGGATGTGAATGTTTGTGTGGCGCCACTATCGCTTGATGCTTCAGAATTTATTTGACTATAAGATAAGTTGTTAGTTAATCCAGCAGTAAGACTGATAATAGACCCAACGCAAAGCGCGTAAAGAATTAGGTTTTGCATATTTTTATACCAATTGTTACAAGTAAGTTATAAATATATAAACAAAATAGAAAACTTATTTTACGGGCTAAATATTTAATTTATTGTGAAGCGGGCATCCCTGCCCGCCCCTAGTATAAAACGTTGAAATGTGTGATAACAATGACGCTTTTGTATAGAAACCCGGTTTCTAGAATTAGTTACAGACGGTTGTAGTATTACTCGTATAAATTTGATTGCCACCTCTTGTAGAGTTCTTGCGCTGTGTAACATTACGGCATTTCATTTGATTATTGCCTCTGAAAACACGCATCCGACGATTTCTATTAATATTTTGATTTGCAGCAGGATTGACAATTACTCGTGGTACTGGCGCCGTTCTAATAAAAATGCCTCCATTTTCATCAAGCACCATCTGAACGTTACTTGTTTGAATATCTAGGTCACCAGCAGTTGCGATTCCGGCAGGCAATGCAACCATTGCAGTCAAGAACAGCGAAAACATTAATTTTTGGACAGGCATGGCGTTCATCCTCAACTTAGTAATTAGTTTTGAGTGCTATAATTTGACCAGCAGCTAGAAAATCGAAGGTATAAACTTTATTCTTCATCATTTTTCTAGACCTAATTAGTTGTGTGTTACTGGTTTCGAGTTGTTGAACAACTCGATTAACCAGATTTTTAAAAGATTATTAAATTTATTTCTAATTTTTGACTTAACGGAAATAAGGCAAAGAACAGTTAGCGTTTTGAGTCTGCCTGGTTCCTGTTGAATTAGAAACACCGCTAATATTGCCGAAGCCGACATTTCCATTACTAATACCTGTGTTTGCAGCGTTACCTTGGATTTGATTACCTCTAGCACAGAATGGATTGCTGTTTTTACCTTGGTACTGGTCTGTGTAAGTGCTGCTATCGATACCAGTAACGTTTCTTGAACCGACGTTGCCAGTTGTAATTTGAATGTTAGAAGTATTACCTTGAATTTGGTCTGCAAATGCCGCAGGCGCCATTGCAAGAGCAGCTAATAACCCTAAAGCAAATGATTTTTTTAACATGATTCATCACTCCGTTTACTGTCTTTGATTAAATATAAGCTCTTTAACTTAATATATTGGGTGCTAAAGGCTAAAAAAAGATGACTCGCCTGATTGCATAAGTTGTATCTCTATACCTAGATATTTTAACTAAAGATTTTAAGTGTGTCAAGTCTTGGTTAAAAAATCTGGGCGTAATTTTTTTTTGGTGTTACGATAAACGACTATAAGTTAGACCGTCGGAGTGCTGTGACTGTGAAACGGAAAGCAAAACCAAGAATAGCAATATTACGTGAAAGAGCTGGTTTGACCCAGTTAGAGTTATCACGTCTTGTCGGTGTCACCGAAAGTACCATTCAAAATTGGGAAAGCGGAAGAACTGGCTCTGATCATATTGAACGTATAGTAAAGTTTTGTAAGGCTCTTGGCTGCCAGGTAGAGGATTTAATTGAGTATGTAAGCGACTCCGAAGAAGAGAAACTGGGCAAACCTAGTTCTTTGAGTGACATCCGCACTCTTTTAGGAACAGAACAGCCTATAGGCGCCGATACTTCTAAGCAAAAAAATGCTGCTGAGGAAATAGGGGCAAGGGAATAAGGCAACGGATGATAAACGGATGTAACGGATAGTTGATTTTAAATAACTTATCCGTTACATCTGTTGTATCCGTTGCTAAGATTATCGATAGTGACGAACTCGTAACCCTGTTCTAGTAACTTGGGTATTAAAGCTGCTGTCGTTTCGGCGACATCTTCACCGCCGAAGTAGCCATCGTGCAAAACGATGATGGAACCATTTTGAACTTGATTTAATACTCGTTGAGTTACTGTGTTAACACCCGGTCGTACCCAGTCTTCTGGTACAACGCTCCACATAACCGGACGGTAGTCCCACTTTTTCAAAAGTTTTAAAGTATTGGGGGTAAAGAACCCATTTGGGGGTCTGACATCGCGGATAAGTTGTCCGGGTATATTACAGGCACTTTCGATAGCTGCTTGAGTTTTTTCTAAGCTGTCTTTAAGTTCTTGCGGCGAGAGCATAGGAAAGTTTCGGTGGTCGTAACCGTGTAAACCTATCCAGTGGTTACGAGCATGTACCATTTTGGCAATTTGTGGTGCCTGTTGTACACATAAACCTAACCAAAAGAAACTAGCCGGAATTTTGTAATGGTCTAATACTTCAAGTAACTGGGGTGTGTGATCATGGTGGGGACCATCATCAAAGGTTAGAGCGATTTTTTTACAGTTTGTGTTTCCTGTCCATAGACAGTTTGGAAAACTAGGTTGGAGAACACGGTAAATTAAGGGAAATAAAGGTGCAAATTGCAACATTGAGTCCAAATTAAAAAGCAAGCCTATTAAAACTCTAGCAAAATTTTATGTCATCGGTATAGTTCGTATTTCAGTATATTTAGGGTAAGATTTCCAACCTTGTATGATTTATTAGGTATTTGGGGTTTAATAAGTTATTTAAAGATAATCCTGACGAAGTAGAAAATGTTTAATTTTATGCAGTACGATAAGAGACTCTGAGTAAGTTAGTATTTTTCACAACTGCATGAAATGAATAAAAGCTGTAACATCTCCCGGCACCGTCAAATTCCTATCGTTAAGGAAGTACATACGGCGGTGAGCGGGAGGGCTAGGTATAAAGTAAATGGTCTTCAGGGTTCGGATACTCTTAAGAAATACCTAGAGTTGAGATTGGCAGAAAACAACGATATATGTTGTGTTTCTGCCAACCCGGTAACAGGAAATATGCTGGTAGTTTATAAACCAGCACGCAGTTCGTCGGGTCTTGCATCGCTGATTGAAAGTCTGGTTTTTGATTACCAAAAGCAAAACAAAAATTCTGTAAATTTGGTAACAAAAAACAAGCACCAAGCTAAGAGAAAAGCAAAAAAAACACGCGAGATTGTCGGAACAAAAGCGCAATCCGTTGCACCTTGGCATTTACGTTCTGTAGAGACCGTAATTAATGAGTTGCAAACGTCAAATGTATTAGGACTATCAAGTGATTCTGCTGCTAGCAAACTGAAGAAATACGGCTTAAACACCCTACCCCAAGCAAAACCGCGTTCTGGGTTAAGTATGTTTGTTGACCAGTTTAAATCACTACCAGTAGGACTTTTAGCAGTAGCGGCAGGAGTGTCAGTTGCTACAGGTGGTTTGCTTGATGCTGCTGTGATTATGGGGGTTGTAGTAATCAATGCGGGGATTGGATATGCCACTGAGAGTAATTCTGAAAAAATAATTCGTTCGCTTCAAAATGTAGTTAAGCCAAGGGCAGTAGTTATTCGCGACGGTAATAGTGTTGAAATCAGCGCTACTGAAATTGTCCTCGGCGATATTATAGTTCTCAAACCTGGTAGCTATGTACCATCGGACGCACGTTTAATTGAAGCAGAGCGTTTGAGTATTGATGAGTCGGCGTTAACGGGTGAAAGTATGCCTGTTAGTAAGTCTACTGTAGCGCTTGAAGATGAGAATGTAGCTTTGGGCGACCGGGTAAACATGGTTTACATGGGTACTTTGGTGACGGGGGGACAAGGAAAAGCGGTAGTTGTCGCCACAGGTAAATATAGCGAGATGGGTAAAATTCAGGCGATGCTTGGTGAAGCTTCGACACCTGAAACCCCGATGGAAAAACAACTCGACCAAGCAGGAAGTCAGCTTGTTGTAATTAGCGGCGCCATTTGTGCTGTTGTATTTGGTATTGGTTTATTGCGTGGTAACAGTGTGCTGCAAATGCTCAAGTCAACAATTTCGTTGGCTGTAGCAGCGGTACCAGAAGGACTGCCAACGGTCGCAACTACTACGTTAGCGCTTGGTATTGCTAACATGCGGAAGCACAACGTATTAATCCGGCGCCTTGATGCAGTGGAAACACTGGGTTCGGTACAGACTATCTGTATGGATAAGACTGGTACTATTACAGCTAACCGCATGACGGTTGTTGAGTTGTGTGCTGATGGACGATGTATTGATGTTGCAGACGACAAGTTACGCGATGGGGATGAGTCTATTAATCCTTATAGCAACGAGCAAGTGCTGAAGTTAATGCATGTCTTGGTACTTTGCAACGAAAGCATTATTGAAGAAAAGGAAAAGGTTAAAGAGAAAAAGGAAAACAAAGAACACAATTACACTGTAAAAGGTTCTTCAACAGAGAACGCGCTTATCGACTTAGCAATAAATGCTGGGGTGAATGTAAATAGTCTGCGCGAAAATTATCCGTTGCAGAAAATCAGTCACCGTTCGCAAGCGCGTAACTACATGGTGACGCTACATAATACTCCTGACAACAATCAAAAACTCGTTGCAGTTAAAGGTAGTCCATCTGAAGTATTAGCGCTATGTAGTCATCAACTCAAAAACGGTCAGCAAATACCTTTAACCAATGCTGATAGACAGTTAATAGAGAACGATAACGAGGACATGGCAGGTAAAGCACTGCGTGTTCTTGGAATTGCTTATTTAATTCAAGATTCGGATGAAATTAACACTGAAAGTGAATTAATTTGGTTGGGACTTGTGGGAATGGCAGACCCCATCCGCAAAGGTGTCAAGGAATTGATGGGAGATTTCCACTCAGCAGGTATCAACACCGTAATGATTACTGGGGATCAAAGTCCAACAGCTTATGCTATTGGTAAAGAATTAAATCTTAGCCAAGGCAAACAGCTAGAAATTCTTGACTCAACCCATCTCGAACAAGTTGACCCAGAAGTTGTCAAAGGACTGTGCGACCGAGTAAATGTTTTTGCACGTATTAGTCCTGCGAACAAGTTGCAAATTGTCCAAGCACAGCAAAGCACAGGTAAAATAGTAGCAATGACCGGGGATGGAATAAACGATGCTCCCGCGCTCAAAGCTGCTAATGTCGGTATTGCAATGGGGCATAGTGGCACCGATGTTGCCCGTGAAGTTGCGGATATTATCCTCGAAGACGACAACCTTGAAACCATGATTATAGCCGTTAGTCATGGACGTACAATTTACAACAACATTCGTAAATCTGTTCACTTTTTACTATCAACCAACACCAGTGAAATCATGGTGATGCTTGCCGCTACTGCTGCTGGTATTGGTGAACCAATGACAGCTATGCAGTTACTGTGGTTGAACTTAGTAACAGATATCTTCCCAGCACTTGGACTTGCGATGGAAGCTCCAGAACCAGATGTATTACTGGCACCACCTCGTGACCCATCTGAACCAATTATCAAAAATTCCGACTTCCGACGCATTGTCGGAGAGTCAGCGATAATGTCAGCAAGTGCTTTGGGCGCCTATGGTTATGCTATTAACCGTTATGGTATAGGAGCAACTGCGAGTACCATCGGCTTTATGAGTTTAACAATGGCACAGTTAATGTACGCGCTCAGTTGCCGTTCGCAAACCCACAGCATATTTAGCGGTAAGAGACTACCACAAAACAAATATCTAAATATTGCCTTGGGTGGTTCGTTCGCGCTACAAATCGCCGCTGCAACTGTACCTGGACTCAAAGGATTGTTGCAAATCGCACCAATTAACCTATTAGATATGGTGGTTATTGGCGCCAGTGCTGTGCTTCCGTTCTTGGTTAATGAGGGTCGTAAAGAATTGGCATCACATAATCGCAACTTAGACGGCAAATATATTACAATTCTGCCCGACAGCGAAGACAAATCCAATTACACATACACACCCATCGAAGAACACGAGCTTGTTATTACACGTAGCATAGGCGTCTTGCCTGTGTAGTATATAGTAAGGCCGTCAGTGACGGCCTTACTATCAACCAGGATTAAGTTGTACAAGATTTATTTCTGATATACACGACGCGCACGAAAGCTTCAAACAACAATCAATAACACATATTAAATCGCTTAGTGGTATAGGAACTTGAGGAGAAAAGGTACTACTAGCAATATCGTTTAATACTTCAGGTGTCGCAACATTACCAGGATTAATTACTGTAAAACCAATACCCGTATTACTGAGTTCAATCTGCAACGCTTGCGCGGCGCCACGTAATCCAAATTTAGAAGCTGTATTTGCTACTTCTCTTGATGCTTGATTATCTAATCCAGACAACGAACCGATAAAAATTACCTTTGGCACCTGAGATTTTTTCAAAGACGATATTAATCCTTTTGTAAGTTTAACAGGTGCTATAAGATTTACAGCTATTACATAGTCAATTTCTTCATAATCACTATTAATAAAATTATAATTACTTGTAAAGGCGCCTTTTTCCCAAGTTCCTCCAAGAAACAACAGCGCATCTAAAGGACTACTCTCAAAAGCTGCAACAACTTTTTCAATTCCTTCCTGCTTTGCAATATCTGCTTCAATCCACTTTCCATATTTTGATGGACTTCTCGAAACACACACCAGGTTCTCTACTTTGTCGTGGTAATATTCTGCAACTGCAAGACCTATTCCTCGACTACCACCAACAATTAGTATATTTTCAGCCATGTAGTAATTTTATCTTTTTTCAAAATTTTACAATATTCTAGCTTTTGCATTAGCTAACCAGTTTAGTGGGTATTGTATTATAGATATAAAGTTATAATGTTGAAATTACATGATGAAACGAGACGAAGTGTTAAGTATACTTAGAAGTGAGCAAATAAAACTAAAAGATTTTAGTGTAAAATCTTTAGCCTTGTTTGGTTCTGTAGCGCGAGATGAAGCAACCTCTGAAAGCGATGTTGATTTGCTGGTAGAATTTGAAAAGCCTGTAGGCTTATTTACTTTTATACGCTTACAAAGATATTTAGAAACACTTTTTGGTTGTTCCGTCGATTTAGGTACACCCGACTCTCTTAAATCTTATTTACGTGAAACAGTAATGGGAGAAGCTGTGCGTGCCTTCTAGAAAACTGAAGCCAAGAATTCAAGACATTTTAGATATTGGCGCCGAGATTGAAGTGTTTACTCAAGGCATGAGTTTTAGTGATTTTCAAGAGGATATAAAAACAGTAAGGGCAGTTCTCTATAATGTTGCTATTATTGGTGAGGCAGCGGCAAGTCTGATGCCAGAAGTTGAAGTTGCTTATCCCGAAATACCTTGGGTTGACATTCGAGGACTCCGAAACATAGTCATTCACGAGTATTTTAGGGTGAATTTAGAAATCATTTGGGAGACGATTCAAAGAGATTTACCACCATTATTAGAACAATTAGAAGAATTACAATCAAGACTAAACAGCTAATCTTTAGACTTTACAAATAATATAAGATTTCAGCTTGAAAACTTTGTCATGCTGAACGTAGTGAAGCATCTCGTTATTCATTGAAATTTTTAAGATTCTTCGCTTCGCTCAGAATGACAAATATGAATGTTAGGTTTTAGCAGAAACGGAACGTTGTAGATTTGCGAACGCGCGGTTGTAGTCTAAGATAGCAGTGATTCGATTACCTTGCGCGCGTGTGAGGTCGTTTTCTGCTGCGATAACGTCGGTTTGAGTACCAACACCAGCTTGAAAGCGTAAACGTGCGAGTCGTAGTGCTTCAACAGCTTGGTCTACTGCTCCTGTTGCAGTTTGCACGTTGTCTAAATTTGATTGTAATTGAGCATAGTATTGTTCGACTTCAAAGCGTATTTGGTTACGTTGGTTTGCAAAGTTGCTTTCTGCTATGGCAATATTTGCTTTTGCTTGTGCTGCTTGCGCTCTTGCTGCTCCTCCATCGAATAAGTTCCAATTTGCACGTACTCCTACTGAGTATCCATCTGTGGCGCCAACATTATCGTTGTACTGGTCTAATACGTCGTAACTAGCAACTAAGGCAACTTGTGGGCCAAGTTGTCCTAAAGCAAATTTACGTCGTTGCTCACCTATATTACGTTCTGCTAAACGCTGCTGTAGCTCAGGTCTGTTTTGAAACGCTTGGATTATTGTTTGTTCTAGTTTTTGGTTCCATAACCCCGCTATTTCTACTCGGTCGGCAGTGGTTATATTGAGCGTTTGCGGTATGTTTAGTAGTGCAACTAATTGCCGCTGTGATATTTGCTGTCTAGCACGCGCGTTTGCTAAATCTTGTTGAGCATTGGCAAAGTTTACCTGCGAACGCAGTACGTCAAACCTTGTGCCAACACCCGCACGTTCAAGTGCTTGAGCATCACGTAAACTCGCGCTCGCGTTTTCTGTCGCTGCACTGCTAATACGAACTTGTTCATCGGCAGCTTGTAAATCATAGTAACGACTAGTTACTTGCAGCTTAATTTCTTGATACCGCGTTTCTACACTCAACTCGTCAATTCTTAGCTGTTCTTCTGCTTGACGAATGCTTGCTGCTCTGCGACCTGAAGTATAAATGTTGTAATTAACTTCGGCTCTGCCGTTAAAAGCAGTTCTCGCTTTATCGCTACCTGGAGGCGCCACACCTGAGTCTACAGAAAGTTTGTCACTAGCAGATTTACTGTTTGTAATGCTCCCGTTAATACCAATGGTTGGATACAGTGCAGCTTGCGACTCTCGTAGTGATGCTCGACTGCGCTCAAGTTCGAGCAGTGAGGTTTGCAGTTGGGGATTGTTTCGACGTGCAATTTCTAGTGCTTGAGTCAGGGTTATTGCTTGGTTTTGTCGAATTTGAACTTCTTCTGCTTTGCTTGGAAACAGTAGTTCTGGAGGTGAAGCAGGAAGAGGAGGAGTAGAGGGAACAGGGAGGATATCAGGAGAAGAGGGAGCAGGGAGGATATCAGGAGAAGAGGGAGCAGGAGACAGAGAAACGATTCCTCCTAGTTTTGCTGCTTCTTGTGCGATAGGTTTGATTTCTTCTTTTTTGAGTTTTATATTATCCCTATCTATTTCCCCAACTTTACTTTTTTGTGCTGTTACAGTTTTTGCTTCAGCATTTTTAATTGATGTGGGGAACAAAAAAGCTAAGGCAATAGCAACCCAAGAAGAATGCAGCAGAAATCGGTATAGATTCATAGATGGTGCGTGTTGGGTGTATCAGCAATATGTGGAGAACTTATGGAAACTAACTTCAAGGTGTAGCGACATTTGAAGTCAATCTAGTTGCTGGTTTATAATGATGCACATTTATAAGCTAAATAAACTATAAGCTAATCTCAAAATGGCTTTGTTAACTGTTAGCTACTAACTATTAGGCATCGCATCTCAATATCAACTATTAGCTATTTATAAATATTCTATTAATAAATTTAATTTAAAGACTAGGTGTTATATATATAAATTTTTTGTAAAACCAAAGTAAAAATCCCAGCTTTTTGTTAAGTTACGTACAAACGTCTCGTTCATCAAATCAATTTATTAATGTCAAAATAACATTTTGTATTTTTTTATACCCAGGAAACGATATTATACACAAGATTGTCGTTTTGATTACGATATTTCAACTAAGAAACCCGGTTTCTAGATGCAAATAAATCATTTAGTTATAAGTATAAAAAGCTGCCTAGTAATTGAGATTTATTAAATATTTAACTACATAGTAAATCAATTGAGATAATGATTAGAATTCAAAGCTATCGAAATTTAAGAGTAATCAGATGGTTGTTCGGTTTTCTTGGCGCCTTAATTGCTACAGTGTTAATAGCAGTTTATTGGGTGGCTGATGGAGTTCAAGCTAATTTCTATACAACATCTTGGATAGGCAATACTTTTGGTGGTGGCGAAAAGTGGGTGCAAAACCAAGTTATTGACATGTACGTAGCTCCAGATGGTACAGTTTTTACCAATAGTCCTTGGGATGAAGGAGGTAGGGAAGCTGGAGTTTATAAAAATGGTGATGCCATAGCAAGAGCAGCAGATTTACATGGGTGGGAACGATTTGGTGGAATTGCTGTCACCGCAGATCAAAAGTATATGTACGTGTCGATGCTACAAGGACATGTTGATGGCAAAGGAAATGATTACCCTCCTGCTAAAACAAGCTGGTTTTGTGTGCGACGTTTCGATTTATCTGGAAAACCTGCACCTTTTGCAGGGGGCAATGGTTGGGATAAAAGCATGTTGATAGTCAGCGATAAAAACGAAGTCTCTGGATTAGCAACTATTGGTTCGGAATTGTATGTAGCAGTACGCGATGAAAATATAGTACGCGTTTATAATAAAAAAACGCTCAAAGAGATTCGTAATTTCTCAGTTCCAAATCCTACAAAAATTGCAGTTGATAAACGGAACACACTATGGATTATTCAAAATCAAAAGGATGGTGATTCTGCTCAGATATCACATTATACAAAGGCTGGAAATCGCTTACCGCAAGTAATAAATAATGTACCCGGCGCCAATGCGATTGCAGTAGACGATCAAAATAGGTTATTAGTCGCTGACAACGGTAAAAATCAGCAAATTCTAATCTATAACATTAAAAATCAACCAACCCAAGTTGGTACATTTGGTTTAAAAGGTGGTGTTTATGCTGAAAGACCTGGTGAAGTTGGCAATTTAAAGTTTTATGGAATTACTGGAATTGGTGTAGATGCAAAGGGTAATATCTATGTCAATAGCAGTGGTTTTAATCAAGGTGACAATACACAAGCAATCAAAACAGGTACTGATATCAGAAAATTTTCCCCATCCGGTAAAATGCAGTGGCAGGTAGTCGGTTTACCATTTGTAGATAACGCTGATGCTGACCCCAAATTCAATGGTACGCATGTATATACAATCCACGACCATTACATAATGGATTATAGTAAACCTGCTGGCAAACAATGGATTTACTTTGCTTATAGTTTGAATCCTTTCAAATACCCTCAAGATATACGCTTGCGTGTTGCTCACGGCTCAGTATTCTTTCGCCGTATACAGGGTAAACCTTTCATGTACTTCACTGATATGTTTGGCGGGTTTCTCCATGCATATCGCTTCAACCCTGCTACTGATGGTGAAGTTGCTATTCCATCAGTCATGTTTCAAGGAACTTCTGCAAATGAAGAACAAGTAAAGCCAGATAGTTGGCCCCCTAACCAACCACAAATTGGAGATTGGATATGGCAAGATAAAAACGGAAATGGCGCCTTTGATAAAGGTGAGTTTGATAAAAGTTCGCGTGACTATCCTTATCAAGGTGGATGGTGGGTAGATAGCAAAGGTGATGTTTGGAAAACTTTACGAATACAGTCAGGAATTCGGCATTTTCCTTTACAGGGTATTGATAGTAAAGGGAATCCTATCTACAGCTACAGTTCGATGAAAAAATTTACCACTCCAGAACAAATTAAAGATATTCGTCGAATTGAGTATTTTCCAAAAACTGATACAATGTATTTATCTGGCTTTACACAAAGATATCCAGCTGCTTACGATGACGGTAAAGCATTCGGAAGTGAAATTTTCCGCTACGATAATTGGAACAAAGGTAATCGCAAAGAACGCTGGCGAATTGCTGTTCCTTATGACGGTCAAGCAAATCCTCAAGTTCTCACAGCTTCGATGAGCATAGCGGGTGATTACGTATTTATTGTGACAGTCAGAACTGCAGAAGTTTACATTTATAATAAATTGACAGGAGCTTTTGTCACAAAATTAAAACCAGGCCCAGAAGTTGCTAATGAAAGTGGTTGGATTGATATTCCTTATGGTATTAGAGCATTCCAACGTGCAAATGGTGAATACTTGGTATTTGTAGAAGAAGATGCTAAAGCTAAGGTAATTATGTATTCATTACCACGTAGAATTCCGGTACAAAAAACATCTTCAACTTGAGTCAACAATTCTTTCATTTAAATACTTGAATTTTAGATAAATTTTGTGTGACGGGCATAACTGCCCGTCGATATAAAAATTTTGTGGTTGATAAATCTTATTTTTGATATGGGTAATTACTTGCTATTTGTGAAGAGTGATATTTTTTAGCTGCCATTGCAAAACCCATAAATCCCCACAATGTCACACCTGAAAGCCCGAGCATCATACTACTAAAAACCATTTGGAAAAATACTGCTAAAGCAACGGAACGTGAGGCACAAGCAAACGGGTCATGACGGGTTTGAGAACCCTGAAACGTATTGCATATAATTAATATCATGGAGCCAAGGTAAGGAATAGCACCAAACCAGCCAAGTGCAAAAAATGTATCTAAAATACCGCTATCAAGAACAACGTTTACTAACTTACCGTCTTTATCAAGTATCCATGTACCACCAATACCTTTTCCAAGTGGAGAAGACAGCGCAATACCTAATTTCTCGTCGTAACTGCTCGAACGGTCGTTAAAACTTTGATCTTTTTCAAGATTCATTATAGATTCTAAACGGGTATTAATTACTTTTCCAAATGGTTCGACTGTTGCTAATGGAGCAACGCAAATTACAAGTATAATTGCAGTTATAACTAGTCGCATTTGCAACTTAGGTTTTAAATTTGTTACTAGAGTAATTACTCCAACTAACCAACCACCCCATGCCGAGCGTACTACAGTAAGTAAGAATGATATGTAGCCTACGATTGATGCAGCAAAACCAATTGGGCGAACGTTATTTAGTATTATCAGTAATCCTACCATCATTATATTCGCAAATGGACCAGAAGAGTGCATTGTACTCCAGACGCGAATTCCTAATGGTTTTGGGTCTCCCATTGTTGTAAGTTTTGTTTGAATTAACCAAAACTTATCCCATTCAGGCGCCACTAAATATTGATATATCCCGTAACTACCGGTAATTAGTACACACCAAAGAAATACGTTCTGAATATTTTGGCGATAACTGGGATAATCACGCCACTTTACAAATATATGAAAACCGTAAAGAACCGGAGTTAACCAATCGAGCGCAGTACGAGCAACTACTACTTTATCATAGCTAACTAACCCGATAGAAATTCCGTAGAATACTGATAAAATTGCTATTACAAACGGAAAGCCACCTGTGCGTAGTGACCTGGGCAATTCCTTAATAAGTGTGATAAAAGTAATTAGTGTAACTAAAAATGGAGCAATTAAAATAAAGCCGTTGGTGTCCCAACCGCTTTTATAATCAATCAGGCGCCTAATTATAGGAGTAAGAAACCATATCCACCAAGTAAAGCCAATGTAAAGTACTGGATAGCGAAGGTAAAGAAAAAGACCTACAGCTAAAGAAAACACAGGGAAAGCTTGTCTTAATAAGCTAGCGGCGCCAAAATAGCAAGCTATTGTAAAAAGTATTAGTGCCCCAATCGCAACCCATGCGAAGAATGGTGAATGTGCTTGTGTACCACTCTGTTGATATGGATAAGGTGACAACGATTGATTACTGGTCATTCATAGTCTCCCACGCTCAAAGTTTTAGAATGAGAAATTTGTTTTGTATTGTTGATAAGATTGCTTTTAAGCCAAGTTTGCCAACCCTGCCACCGTCCTTGCATCGACGCGACAAACTTTTGCAACGCTAAAGTGTTTTCGCTTTGCAAGAATCGTAAAACCTGTACAACCCCATATGCTTCCTGCGTTCCTATTAGTACTGACCAAACAAGATATATCAATCTTCTTAAAGGTGGTAAGTATTGAAGTAAAGTTAGAGTTTCGTTGTACGCAGTATTAACACAAGCTATTTTATTGAATTGATCGCGCTTATCTTCATCAAAGCGCTGTGCTGGGTAGTGATTGACTGCTACTTTTGGGTCGTAAATCAGCTTCCATCCTGCCTTTCGTACTGCTAAACTAAACGCTAAGTCATTATGTACTTGCGCTCCGCTTCCTCTTAGTCGCGTATCGAAGCGAATATTCTCAAGTGCGCTAGTACGATAGCTCATATTGGCACCCTTAAGAATTTCTACTTCGCGTGCTTCCCCAAAACCTAGGTGATGCTCGCCAATCATACGTCCAAACCATTGAACTTTGCCAACTATTGGTTTGCCGCCTTCAACAAGTTTGTCACCTTTGTAAGTCCAGTCACGTCCACCTACACCTCCTACATTACTATCGTTTAAAAACCAAGCTTCAACACGTTCTAACCAATCTGGATGTGGCATTGCATCATCATCGGTAATTGCAATTACATCACAAGAAGCTGCATCTAAAGCAGCATTCAAAGCTGCAACTTGACCAGGAACGCTGACTTTACAGGTTTTTAGTTGTAACGATTTCAAATCAAATGTTTTTAATAACTCCCAAGTGTCTACATCAATGTCCCGGACTACTACTATAACTTCATCTGCACGGCGTTTTTGCTGTTGCAATGCTGATAAACAGCGTGCTAAATCTTTTGGACGACGATAAGTAGGAACAATAACAGTTAAGAGCATTTTTACTTTGATATTTTAAATGATAAGTGTAAGTATAAGTTTTTACCTATACACGTAATTTACTAGGCTTTTTGATCAGACTTGAATAGATTTGTAAATACTGCTGTGCGATTTTATCCCAACTAAGGTTTTGGGCTGTTACTAATGCGTTTTCTGAATATTTGTTTAGAACTGATGCATCCCTGAGAAGATATAATGCGGCTTTACGCATTTGCTCTGTATTATCTGTAACAATACCACATTGGGAGTTTTCGATTAAACTTTTACAGCCGATGTTACTAAATGTAACGGGAACAGTGCCAGCAGCCATCCATTCGGTATAGTATATTCCAAATCCTTCATACAGTGTTGTTGATACGCCAATCCAAGATTCTCTAACTAACTTGGCTAATTGTGTTTTGGAAATACCTATCCAGTTTTGTACGGATGGATGGTTGTATGGCTTATCGACAACTGCGTGAATAACTAAATCTGGTATTTCACTTAAAAGCGATATTAGAATTTCAATTGCTAGCTTAGATTGCTTACGTCCCTCTAATGTGCCAATTACAATTGCTGTTGGTCGAGAAGATTTTTCTTCGTAGTAAAATAAATTTTGATCATATCCGTTTGGGATAACGCATTTTGCTTTCAAGAGCTTAACTGTGTCATCACCGACACCAACAGAAAAGCTTGCCAACTTTCCAGCAAAAAGTTCTAATGGATGATACGATGTATGAACTAGCTTCGCTTTTAAATTATCTGCAAACTTGGCTTCATTGATTGCACAACCGTGAAACGTTCTAACTGTTGGAACTTGACGATTAAAAAATGCCCAATCATCTCCATGTAAATGCAACAGATCGAACTCACGAAGGTTTAAAAAGTTGATTTGCAGGGGTAAAACTATTCTCCTAGATAATCGCTTAGAATTTACAATTCTTGGTAAGGCAATGACATTATAAACTGCATCTTTCGGTTTGGTAGTGTGCGAAAACATAGTCACATCATTCCCTGCTCGCACTAAAGCATTTGCAAGCTCATGAACAACAACAAATACACCACCTGGTTTTTTACCTTCTTCTGGCAAGTCGGAGTGAATGACCCCTATTTTTAACGACATTTTTAAAACTCCAAGGCAACCTCATCATGCATATTTTATCTTCTTTAACAAATAATGTCTCTAATGTGACTTGAATAATTTGAATAATTTACATAAACACAAAATTATTGATTACTATAGCAGCCCTAAAAATGATTTACATTTTTATTGCGGTATATAGCTTAATAATAGTGCTGATACAGTTCGCAAATTAAATTTTTGCTGACTCAGCGCGCGTTTAAAATAAGAACGGGCTTGGTGAACTTGTTGACTTCGCATCAAAGCAATTCCTAAAGTTGTATGGGCATGGAGCCATTTTTGTTTAAAATACGCATGAAACTCAGCCAGATTTTGGTCTTGAAGAAATTTCCCGTAGCAAAAAATCTCTGACTTGGCTTTACGGATTTTAGCTTCCACGTTGCGATTTCCACTTTGCATTGTGTCAGTTTGTTCGTGTTCGCGGTAACGGGTTAGACGTTCGGGGTAATAGTATGCTCCCTTACCAGTACGACAACATATATAAGATAAATATACATCCCACATTCCTGCAATGTCGTTCGTAAACTCATCCCAGTCTACAATTTCTCTTCTAATTACTGCGGCAATTGCTGGTGATACTGATTGATTTACAAGTGCATGTAAAGCAAATGGTTGATAAATTCCTTGCTTGAGGTCATGACGTTGATAAGCTCGTGTACATTCTTCTGTTTTCTCCATATCGAGAGTACCAGAAGCATTCATCATATAGTGGTCGCAGAAAGCTAGCGCTAAATTAGAATTTTCTTCGAGCAGAGGAACTAGTTTTGCTAAATAATCTGGTTCCCACATATCGTCATCAAGTAAACTCGCGACGTATTTACCACGTGCGTACTTGAAAGTCTGAATTGTATTTACCAGCATTCCCAAATTACTGGAGTTACGATAATAACGAATTCTAGGGTCGTTGAATGACTCGACGATTGCTTGAGGGTCTTGTGGACTACAATTGTCTGAGACGATTATTTCAATATTGCAATATGTTTGATTTACGGCACTTGTTAGCGCTTGCTTTAGATATTCTGGTCGGTTGTAGGTAGGAGTAATTACGCTAACTAAAGGTTGTTGATATGATTCCAGCATTGTAATTTTAATCCAAAATTATTCATATTTATGAACAGCAAGGTTATGTTCAGTATAATTATTTGCATAAGGATGACCAATACTTTTTAGAAAACGTTTAGCAGTTGCAACTGGGCTGTAATGTTCTAGTGCCCAAAGTTTTCCTTGTATCGATACTTTTTCTAGTATTTCTGGTTCATCTCGAATTCGAGATATGCTTTCGTTTATATTATCTAAGTCAATGCCTATGTAATGGCGCCAGTTTTCTGGCATTACAGGTAATTGACATCCATATTTTTCAAAATCAACATGAAATGTAGCACAACCACTAGCGAGTGATTCCCATAATCGCCAGCTATCCCACTGAATAATGCGATTTGACTGCAAGCCAAATTTACTAGAAATAGCTTTGAATATGCGAGAAATTTTGCTGCCTGGTTCTTTAGGAAATGCAGGTACGAAAAAACCACCAAAGGCGGCACATGCAGCAGAATTTTGCAACCTTTGATAATAAGATGAAGAATGTCGTCCTCCTGTGCGGTGCCACTGCCAATAGTCGTAGGCATTTGTAGGAGGATTGTTATCAATAAATTTATCTAAAGATATAAATTCCTCGATTTGACCCAGCACTTTTTTATCAACTGTTTTTCTGACTGAGTGAGCAAATTTTTTGTGTCTGTAGTTTACTAATAATGTATTTTGTCTTTCAGAAAAGTTGAGATTATTGCTAGTAGCCTCTATGATTCTGTTTGATAGCCCAAAAGCCCAAGGAGATACATTCGATGGAAATTTGAGTTTACTGTTGAAATGAGCTTTGAAGATAAAATCAGCTTTTCGATATTCGGGTTTTAATGAGAAAGTAACACACCCATCACAATCTTCAAGTTGTACTGTAGTGTATTGACGATTTGGATGAAATAGTTTTTCTGGTGTAGTTGCTTTGTCATAAAACACATCACCAAATATGACTATTGAACAATCATCTGGTCCAATATCAGGATTGTTACAAAATAAATACTCCTCTGAGTCTGGAGCTAGGCGCCAATACGAATTATTTGCATAAACTTCTAAACCAAGTGCTTTTAGTCCTTCTGCCAAAGCTATTAATAAGTGTGGATAACCCACAGACTCACGAAGAATAGATGAATTTTGGTTAGAACCAATGTAAAAATAAACTTTTTGGTGACGATTTGACATATATTACTAAAAATTATCAAATTAACTGGTCGTACCTATCTCATGCTGCATTTTGTGATATTTCCATAAGGCGCCTTGCTGTTCAAGCAATTCTTGATATCGTCCTTGCTCCACAATACGCCCTTTTTCCATAACCACAACTTTATCTGAAGAAGCAATTGTTGAAAGTCGATGTGCAATGGCAATTACAGTTCGACCCACAGAAAGCTGTTCTAAAGATTCTTGAATAAGTCGTTCGGAAACAGCATCTAATGCACTGGTGGCTTCATCTAATATCAAAATTTCTGGGTCACGTAACAATGCGCGTGCAATTGCAAGACGTTGCCGTTGTCCTCCAGATATATTTACGCCTCGGTCTCCTAATTGAGTGTCAAAACCTTGAGGCATTTTCTCAATGAATTCTAGTGCATTTGCCTGTCGAGCAGCTTCTTTAATTTGTGTTTCAGTTGCGTTTAGTGTTCCATATGCAATATTGTCCCAAACAGTCGCGTTAAAAATAAACGTATCTTGACTAACTACAGCAATTTTACTACGCAGTGAGTTAATTTCAAACAATCGGATGTCAATTCCATCAATAAAAAGCTGACCCTCGGTTGGGTCATAGAAGCGCGGGATCAAATCGGCTAATGTGGTTTTACCTGCACCCGAACCTCCAACTAATGCCGTTGTTTTTCCTCGTTCGATGGATAATTTAATATTATGCAATACTCGATTTTCGGAATCGTAACCAAAATCTACAGAAACAAAATCAATCGAATGCTTTAATCCTTGGAACTCAATCGAACCATTTTGAAAATAAACTTTATCATCTGTTCTAATTAAGTTCTTCACAGTTTCTGTTGTACCGTGTAAAGTACTTAAATATGCTAGGGTTCCATTGATATCTTGAACGTTAGGAACTAGACGTGCTAATACAAATAAA
Organism: Calothrix sp. PCC 7103; assembly: GCF_000331305.1. GTDB lineage: Bacteria > Cyanobacteriota > Cyanobacteriia > Cyanobacteriales > Nostocaceae > Dulcicalothrix. The sequence continues at coordinate 8,060,315 of NZ_KB217478.1, forward strand.
AATCCAAGTAAAGCAGAAACTGGAATAATTCCTGGTACAACAAATTGTGTGTAACCTAAAATAATTAGCCCAACTAAAACAGTACTAGCAACTCCATCGGCAACAGGCTTGACCATCGACCAAGCAAGGCTAATTTTTTTGCCAGCATCAACTACATCATCACTGGTTTTATAAAAGCGTTTTCGCTCGATATTGTAAGTAGCAAATGCGTGAACAGTCCGAATTCCATTTATAAATTCTACTGCTCTTGATGTAAACCTACCACTAGCGGCAGATGTTTCAAAGCTTAACTCTCTGACGCGGCGATTCATTGTTGATAAGCCAACCGCAATTAAGCTAAATAAAAGTATTGAAGTAATTGTCATTTGCCATGATATCAACAATATTGACATTGCGTATATTGCTAATGTCATGGCTCTAGTCATTAGAAATGAAGCGCTGCTAAAGCCATTTCTAATTTTTTCAATTTCTGTGGTAATTATATTAATTAGTTCCCCAGAACGGGTTTTACTAAAATAGCCTAGTGGAAATGATTGCAACTGCTCAAAAATTTGTTTACGTAAGCGGTCAGCAAGCATTAATTGTGAGAATTCAGTATATATTGCTGTTAAGTAGTTAAATCCTGCTCGCATCCAAGTACTCAATGCAATTAGTATACATATTCTAATTAATCTATTAGTTGGCGATTCGTGAAGTCCTAAAATTAAATCGTCAAACCATCCTAGTTTAGTTTGTAAGGGTTGAGAGTTTGGCAATAATGTTTGTAAAAAAGATATAAGTAATCCAATTCCTAACCCTTCCATTAATGCCGCAAAAAAAGAACAAACTACGGCTAAAGTTGCTATTTTGCGAAAGTGTTTAAACTCACGCAATATTAAATAGTTATTTTGCCAAAATTTACTAGCCTTAAACCAAATCTTTAACTTAGCTTGCTTCGATTTATATGCTTGATTATTCATAAATTTAATAATTATTCCCAAAATTAGATGCACTATCCTATTCGGATGCAAGATTTTTATAACTATATCAAGGCAATAGTTTACACTAAATACCTTGATTTCAGCTATAGAGGTTGGCTATCTAAATGTAATACTTTTGATTCTGATGCGGTTTGCCACAAGCCTGCAACTCCTGGAGTTTTGTTAAGTTGCCTTAATTTTTCTGGATTGAATTTAACGGCATCTTCTAACTTAATACACTGGCGCCCAAACAGATTAATTTCACCACGCAAGACGTTTAATAATAACGGTGTGTTATCTAATCCGTATTTACGCATTAGCTTACCAATTAATGTATGATTTGTGTCTAATTGATTCAGTAAATTATTTTGGCCACTGAAATCATTGATTAAACTTTTATTGATAGCAGTTGTGCGGAACCTAACGACTTGAAATAATTTGCCTCGCTTCCCAACATACCACTCACGTGTAAATAAGGAACCAGGTGAATAAACACGCATTAATATAGTTAGTCCTAATACAACCGGACTCAAGACCATTAAAATAACGAACGCGATAATCCAGTTGAGAATAACTTGACACCATTCCCAAGCATTTTGCTTTGGTGTTTCAAGTGATGGGATACTTAAGTATATAGACTTGCCTACAGCACTCGTTGCATCAGCCCAGAATTTTACCTTTGAAAAACCCAGTTCTGGGTCTATCAATACTAAATGTATAGGGGAGTGTTTAAGGCACTCAACTAAAGATTCTTTGTTATCTGTTGCTGGCAAGTAAGGCTGTTTTTGCTGTCCAACAGGTCTAACTAGTAATTTACCACGGCGCCAAGTAAGTGTGCAGTAAGGTGAGTTCTTCTGTTGCCCAAGACTAGCTTCGGTAAAATTATTTTCTAAATTCCGAATAGTAGATATTGTCATAAGGATTTTTCTTTTAATAGTGGTAGGTTGTTGTGATAAGGCAAGTGGTGCCAACGAGGCACCAGTTGCAGAAGAGTGCAAACTGAGAAACTACCAAAAACCACAGGTGCTAAAGTGAGAGATGATTAAAACAACCTCTTAGAACCACATTATTAAAGCATTTTATAAATAGGTATATATCGAATAAATATGTATAAAATGCGAATACAAAAATTTCAGATAATTACAGTCAGTCCGCTCTTATTTTTTCTTGAGTTGATTTAATCTCTAGCATATAATAATCCGTAAAGATAACTAGATCACAAATCAATTCTTCATTTATTCTTTAAATATACAGCAGCCTTTCGCCTTATTTATTAAGCTATGATGAACTGCGTTTTAGCTTCATCATATTTTTTTAAGTAATTATATTATTTTAGCACAGCAAAATAATATTAACATTCAAATCTTAGTTGCCTATATAGCAATTGAAGCAGGTATTTACAATTCTATATCAAATATGTCTTTTCTGGTTATTTTTTAATATTCAGAAACCGGGTTTCTCTACAATAAAAGAGACTAAACATGTTTAGTCCCTACATTTGTACAAAATATTTTGTTTGCTTTTGTTTAATTGTCTTCGCCTGGTTTTAAAGCTAGATGCTGCTGTTGTTGAGTGGCATATGGAATGTATGTAGCTGCGGTACTCGATACGCCATTTGCGACAACCCCAATCAAGTTCAATCTGTTCAACATTCCTGTTGCTTGGGTAAGTTGAGTACGAGTGACTCGACCGATACTTGCTACCATAACGGTGCTGCGACAGGCTGAACCAGCTAGTAAAGCATCGACTAACCCCAATACTGGTGGTGCGTCAACAAGTACTAAGTCGTAGTTTGCCTCAAATGCTGCCATTAATTGTTTCATTCGAGGTGAACTTAAAAGGTGAGCTGGGTCTGCTGGCGCCGGACCTGCGGTTAAAATATCAATGTACGATGAACCTGATGATTGGATGCTGATTTGCGATGGTAAGTCTACGTCGCTTGCAAGTAAACTTGAAAGTCCTTGCTCGTTGGGTAAATTAAGCTGTTTGTGTAATGTCGGCTCACGTAAATTCGCATCTATTAATAATACTCGTTTGTGCAAACGTGCGGCGCTCATTGCCAAGCCTAATGACAGTGCTGACTTTCCATCATCGGGTAACGCAGAAGTTACCATCAATGATTTGAGTGCTGCAACAGTGTTCAACAGTTCGATATTCTTGAATATTAAATCTAACGATTCCCAACGTGGAGGTGATTGTAATACTTGAATTGTCCAAGGTGACAAAACTTCTGGTTTACCAAAGGGCAACTTAATAACAGACTCTCTGTTCTTGGCTGGTGGAAGCTTGGGTGTTGTGCCCAATAAAGGTAATGCAATTTGTTTTTCTAATTCGGCTGTTGTATGTACCGAATCATCAGAAGCTTCACGAACTGCTGCCGCAATTCCTCCTAAAATTAATCCGACAACTCCACCCAACAATAAATTTTGTTGCATGAATGGACCCATAAAGGCGCCTAGTTGTGGTTTTTCTACTACTTTCCAGTCAAATTGACCTTTATCAAGCTCTTGCCGCACTTGCTGTTCGGCTTTTAATAGTTGGTTGTAACGTTCACGGTTAAGTTGTACCAGGGGTTGCAAACGGTTGTATTCAGCTAAAAGTGCTGGGAACCGCTTTAAATCGTTACGTAATTGCTGTTCTTTTTCACCAAGGCTTTGATAACGCGCTTGTAAACCTAGTATATCCGTTTGAGATTCAACTAATTTAGATGCTAAGTTTAGGTCTATTTGACTGTCGTTACCTTGAGAGCGAAGATTTTGTGGGTCAAGGTTAACTGCGCTTGCGTTTCCTCCTAAAGTTGAGCCAACCTCTTGCTGTAAAAGCTGCTGTTGTTGCTGCCTTTGCTCAATTAGTTTTCTAACGTTTGGAGCTTCGTCTGTATATACTAGTCGTTCTTTTGCAAGTGCTAAATCGGTTTTTTGTATTTCGTTTAGCATTGCTTGATAACGAGTAGACTGACTTAACCGCGCAGAAACAAGGGCGTTTTGAGGTGTCCGCTTGAGTTGTTGTTGCAAAGACTCGTAACGCGCAACAGCTTCTTGATACTGCGCGCGAATGTTACGTCCATCTTGTTGAATACTTGTTAGAGATTGTTCTAGGGTTTTAACTTCAGATTCTGGGTCAGTCAAATTTTGAGTTTTGCGGAACCTTAAAAGCCTGGTTTCCGAATCAGCTAGTTCTTTACGGACTTTTTCTAACTGTTCGTTGATTACTTTTAAACCTCTCTTCAAACGGTCTTTTTGCTGCTCTTGATTATAATCAAGATAAACTTTTTGCAGCACTTCTAACACGCGCTGTGTTTTAACTTTATCTTTATCACTGTATTCTATTTGAAAAATTTTCGTGGCAAGGTTATCATCTTTTTCCTTGACTTGAGAAAGCACTAAAGCTTTTCTAATATCACCAATAGTAATACCTGGATATTCACGGTCTAATGCTTTCACAGCTTTTTCAATATGCTCGGAATTTCGCATCAAATTAAGCTGTGTTGCAGTATCTACCTGAACACTGGGGTCTGTAAATTGGTTTTCTTGTGTTTGTGCGCCACCACCTTGTGGCGTTTTTCCTTGATAGTTTGGTTCCACCAAAAATTGCATCGAACTTTTATAAGTAGGTGATGCGTTTTTGGTGATATAAGCAGTAATGGCTAGCGATGATAAAAACACCGCTAAAAACCAAGGAAGTCTGCGAATTAAAACCGCCAACAATTGCCCATATCCTGGGTCATTGTCAGGAGGTGAGTTGAAAATTGGATTAACTGTGGTCTGTATCACGTTTGCTTCCCCTCAGCGAACAAATCAATTAAATACAATTAGATAATTGATACGAACATGCTTGGTCGATAACTTTTTCGACCTTGCTAAAAAACGCTTGTTCTGAAAAATTAGACACCGCGTGTTCACGGATATCTTCGTAGTCCCAATAGATTTCCCTGGATTCTAAAAGCGCTGTTTGTAAGGACTCTGGCGTTTGCCGTTTAAAGAATACACCCGTTTTACCTGGTACTTGAGTATCTAATACTCCACCAGCACCAAAAGCAATTACAGGAGTTCCGCTAGCATTCGCTTCGACTGGAACTAATCCATAATCCTCTAATGCTGCAACGATAACCGATTTTGCGTTGGCAAACAACTGAGTGCGTTGTAAATCGGTAACGTGTCCAACAAACTCAATATTCGAGAGCGCTTTCGATTTTAACCTCTCCCGCTCTGGCCCGTTGCCTGATATCAATAGGCGCCATCCTAACCAGTTAAAAGCTTCGACTATTATATCAAGTCGCTTGTAGCTAATCATCCTAGCTGAAGCAAGATAGTAATCATCTTTACTATTCGAGAAAAGAAACTTGCCTGTGTCGATTGGATAATTGATGACTATTGCTCTTTTTCCGTAGATGCTTTGAATTCGACGAGCTACTACACTCGAATTAGCGATATAAAGGTCTGGTTCTTGTGCGTATGTCAAGTCAACACGACGCATCATGTCAAAAATTAGTTCGATTATTCGGGCAAAATACCGATAATCACCATACTCACGTAAGTAAGTTTCGGTATCCCACAAAAATCTGGTGACGTTATGGCAGAAGCAAACATGACGCGCTCCTGGCCTTTTACGAACTGCTTTTGCAAAACTTGTACTACTACTGATAATTAAGTCGTATGCTTCTAAATCTAAAGAACGAAATGCTGGGAAATATAAAGGCGCCATAAGTCGAAAGTATTGAGTGGCGCCGGGAATATTTTGTAAAAAAGTCGTGTTAACAACTCTAGAACCCAGGTCTATCGTTTGCTCGCGGTCGTATACAGAAGTAAAAATATCGGCTTCTGGATAGCGTTTACACAGTAACTCAAACACACGCTCTGCCCCACCGCACTGGGTTAAGTAGTCATGGACAAGGGCAATTTTCATAATGTTTCCCTGATATTTGTATAATTTGTGCTTTATTTAATATCACAAAGTCTGAAATAATATATTTGATACCGCTTTTATACATTTAATTGATTAGCAACATTACTAAAGTATTTTTTGTATACAATATTTAATACAATATTTAATAAAGGCTTTGTAAAGATTTAATAAATTTATCACTTATAATTTTACATGTTTTAGTAGAAGCATCTACTTTCCTTGTTTCATAAAAGTTTTAATAAAGATAGGGTTATAGGTTTGTGTTGGGTTAGGCGCTTCGCATAACCCAACCAAAGTTATCCCAAAAGACATTCAGTAAGTAGCGGTTTAATTATCATATGAGTACTTCAAGTATTTGAGGCTGCTCTTTGCAATATTTTTACAGAGATTTCAAACTTGGACTACCAAATGTAAAAATTTGCTATTACTGCATAAAATCAACGCGAATTACATGATGCTACTATCCAACTGCTGCCATTGCTTTCATTGGAGCAAAATATGCATCTTGTTCCGCACGCAATTTGTCACAAAGTCTACCACTGGGTAATTCTACGTCATCGTAAGTCAGCACTTGGTCTTTCGATATATCACGCTTGAGACGACATCCTTCTGCTAAACCCATTGGTAATAGTTTCTGCTGTTGGGCAATGTCCGAATTTTCGCACTGACCGTATGTCATGTAATAACCGATACCGTCTAGTGTTTCACCAGCTTTAAGGTCAATTTTCGCTGTGGTAACAACATCTACGAGTGGTTTTCCTTGTGGTGCCAATATATAGTCACCGAAAAGAACAACACGTGCAACAGAGAGCGGAACTTCAAAGTGACAAAGGTGATAAGGTGTGTAGAAACTATAAAGTGGTCCTTCACCCAATTTATAAAGGTTTAAGTAATGTTGCTGTTTTGGATCATCATGGGAACCAAACACAAATACACCTGGCCCAGGTTTGGCGCCAACAACATAGTCAACGATGCCTCCCAATTCTTTGAGTTGTTCAACATCATACATATTCGTCATTTCATCGACGTGACCAGTGAAGTCATATCCAAACATTCCTCGCTTGGCAACTTTCATTCCTGTGGCATTCGCAACAATAGCTTGCTCGAATGAAATTTTGGTTCCATCAGCAAAGCTTGTCACCATGCTGGGTTTTTGACCCCAACGTTTCGCAAAACTTTCTTGAGTGGTTGGGTTACGATATGGGTCTTGCAAACCTTTGATGTTGCCACACAATAAAGGAGTTAAGCCGATACTTTTAACAAAACGGTATAAATTTAGTTGTACTCCCGGTTGATCCCCGTCGCAAGCTGTTAGAATCACACCAGCTTTATCAGCGTAAACTTTTAAAATGGCGCCAATAGTTCCATCAAGTTCCGCATTCATCATCACCACATGCTTGTGATTCGCTATTGCTTCCATAACTATATGGGCGCCAAATTCAACGGCACCAGTTACTTCAATAAGCGCATCAATTCCTTCAGCACGACATAATAGCATCGCGTCTTCGGTAACTGCATATCCACCACGTGCAATAGTGTCTTCTAATTCGGTTACAGTTGTTACTGTTTGGAAATTTTCAATTCCCGCTTCTGAATACGCGCGCTTGGCTGCATCAATATTACGGTTAGAAATTGCCACTAATTCCATACCTGGAACTGAGTTAGCAATTTGATTTGCTATTCCGCGTCCCATAAATCCGGCGCCAATCATTGCGACTTTGACCGGATTACCAGCTTCTTGACGTGCTTTTAATGCGGTATCAATAATTATCATGTTCAATTACTCCGTTTATTGTGAAATTAATATTGTGTTTATTGCATGAACTCTAGTAATTAACTGTTAAGGGTGGCGGGCAAGGATGCCCACCCCACAAGACCACACCAAAAAAATTACTAAACTGCGCCACCTACAACAGTGGCGCGTAGAAGAGGCCAATTCATATCTTTCTCAGAAATTTCAGTGACTTCGAGGGGCCATTGAATATTGAAGAAGGGGTCATTGTAACGTAAACCGCGCTCGTACCCAGGAGTATAAAATTCTCCAACTTGGTAAACAACTTCTGCATCATCAGTAAGTGCTTGATAACCATGAGCAAACATTTCTGGAACATATAATGCACGTCGGTTATCTGCGCTTAGTTCCACGCCAAAATGCTGTAAAAACGTTGGTGACTCTGGACGCATGTCAATAATGACATCGTAGATAGAACCTTTTGTACACCTTATTAACTTGGTTTCTGCTGCTGGCGCGATTTGATAATGCATTCCCCGTAACGTTCCTTTTTTATAGTTGTAGGATAAGTTACACTGAGCAACAACAGGCTTCAAACCATGCTGTTCAAATTCTTTTCCACAGAATGTGCGAGCAAAAAAGCCACGATGGTCGTGCTTTTCTTCTAGGTCAACAACGAAGGCGCCTTGTAGCTCGGTTTCTTTCAAAATCATAAAAAAATATTACCTCAAAGTGATATGTTATTCAGTACTATTACTTATTTATTAGAAACCAGGTTTCTCGGTTTAGGTTTCGCAAAAGTATCGTCCCAATATTGGGTACAATCTTGGGGATTTTTGGGCGAATTGGCGGTATAAACGTAAAAGAGCGCCGAGCGTTCTTTTATACGTGTCGTACCGTGATGAAGAATTGCTTTTGTATCTGCTAGTAAAACCGTACCTGCTTTACCAGGACAAGATTTCCACGCTGACTTAGGAATAATCGATAAAAGTGTTTTATCATCAATACCCAAGTAGCCTGACTGCCATAGTTGATAATAAATCTTGTAGTAGTCTAAGCTATATAGGCTAGTCAAATTTAAAGGGACATATTCAAATGGCCCATGTTCTGGTTCTACGTCCTGTAAATATACAAAAGCTTTAATAATACGACGGTCTTCAGAGTCTTTATGCCACAACGCGGTTCCAAACTGGTTTTCGTTAGGAAAATCTTTGCGTAAGTGTACACCCTGAAATGCTACTGGTAGACCAATATAGTTTTCTATAATATCAACTAACAAGCGTTCGTTACCCCAACGCGAAAACTCTGGAATATCTGTAACAGTGTAGATTTGTGGTAATTTATGACCCTTGCTAGTTAATTTCGGCTGAGTCATCGTAGCTAAATATTGCTCTGATGCGCGAAGCAAGTCATCGGATGATGCTAGCCCTAATTCAGACAGTGAAGTTAAACATGCTCCTTCAGTTTTTAATGTTTTAACAATACGGGCATATTTTTCTTCTAAAGTAGGTAAATTAGGTGCATGATTTGAGAGGGCAACTCTATAAGCTAATTCCGATTTTAATTCTGTCAATTTATGTGTTATCGCCTTTAGCATAATATTCCTGTAACTTAAAGAAACCCGGTTTCTATTGAATGTAAAGTTTTATCAACTTGTGTGTTAAGCTTCATTAAATAAAGTGCTGATACTGCAACTAAACGCCAAAAAGGAATCACTGTCTGAAGCGTGTAGAGAGGCCATCTACGTAAGGCACCTAACAGTACTTTTAAATTTGCCTCTCTAAACGAGTGCAAAATCATTCTTCGACAGAACTGTTTGGAATATCCCGTTTCCTCTAACTTGATAATTACTTCTGGTGTATGCTTGTACTGCATTAATAGTGCTGATTTTGCATCTTTTTGCCAATAGCTTACACCAACAACGCATTCCATAAAGTTGTCTGTAGTAACGATAATTCTGCCACGTGCAGCACAGTAACCAGCGAAATAAGCTAAAAATATCCAGTTATTTTCTGCTTCTGGCCAATAATTAAGCGCTTTTTTGATAAGCTCTGTTTTATAAATTGTTGCTGTTAGAAAAATTACAGCGCCGATGCTTTTCTCGAAGCAATGTTGATAAATTGCTTTACTATCACCGTTACCATCATCTGCGTTAGCATCAAACCAGCGATTTCCAACAATCGTGGGTGGATGAACATCTTCACCAGTAATTTGATTGCGTCCAGAGAAATTTAAAAATATAAGCGAAATATCTTCTTTGTCTTTGACTTTGTTCAAAACGTAGCTAACAGCGCGAGTTTGAATTGGGTCATCATCACCAATTGCCCAAACGTATTTAGTCGTAGCCGTTTTTAAACAATAGTTAATATTTTTTATTACTCCTAAATTCTCTGTATTTCTATTATATCGAAAGGTGGTATTACTAACTTGACTTTGCCATTTATTTACAATTTCCGGAGTATTATCTGTAGAGCAGTTATCAGAAACTAAAATTTCGCAATCTGTTTCAAATCCTTTAATAGCTTCAATCAGCCAAGCAATTTGTCTATCTAGCAATTGCGCGCGGTTGTAAGTTGGAATAGCGATAGTCAGTAATTTTTGATTCATAGGGTTTAGATTACATATATATAGTAAGGTGTAAGTAGGGCATAGCCCTACCTACAAACTTATTAGCTGTTTTTAGCCCAGAAAAAGTCTTTGTCAATTTGAGCCGTCCGAATTAAATACTCTAGTTGTTTTAATCTAGTAAAACCTCTGGAAGTAAAAGTTTCTTCGGTCATGTCGATACGTTGAAACAAATCGTATAATTGCTCGGCGCCACGTTGAGCATTCCAATCGCATTTGAAACCAGGTAAAACAGTATTAATTTTCTCGAACGACACACGGTAACTACGATTATCGGCACCATTATCACCAAAGCTCAATTTGCAACCTTTAAAGACATCAGCGATGATTTCAGCAATTTCTTTAACGCGGTAATTGTTAGAGGTATCACCAACATTAAATATTTGGTTGTGAACAATATCGCGAGGTGCTTCAAGCGCGCAAACAATCGCTTTACATATATCAAGAGCATGAACAAGTGGGCGCCAAGGAGTACCATCACTGGTCATTTTAATTTCTTTTGTTGTCCATGCCAGTCCTGACAAGTTATTCAATACAATGTCAAACCGCATCCGAGGTGAGGCACCGAAAGCTGTTGCATTCCGCATGAATGTTGGCGAAAAGTCATCTGATGCCATAGGCGCCAAATCACGCTCAACTAAAGTTTTGCACTCAGCATAAGCAGTTTGAGGATTAATCGGAGACTCTTCGGTTACATCTCCTGCTGTCGCTACTCCGTAAACACTACATGAAGACATGTAAACAAAACGGCGAATGCCAGCATCTTTCGCCAACTTGGCAAGACGTACCGAGCCTTTATGATTAATATCGTAAGTTATGTTAGGTGCAAGTTGACCTGCTGGGTCATTTGATAGTTCCGCCATGTGAACGATTGCTTCAACCCCTTCTAAATCTTCGGCAGTAATATGGCGAATATCTTTGTTAAGAGTTTTAGCGGTAATTTCTGTACCGTTATATAACCAGCCAACTTTGTAGTAGCCAGTATCCACTCCAAGAACTTCGTGTCCACGTTCATGAAGCAAAGCAGGAAGTAAAGACCCTAAATAACCTTCGGTGCCTGTAACAAGTACTTTCATGTTCGGTTGATTCCTTATTAGTAGTAAAAGTAATAAATCTTTATGCTGTGACTGCTGCGGTTAAATGAGACTGTTCGGGAATTTCAGCAACAATTGCTTTTCCAATTTCGAGTGAAGATGTAGCAGCAGGTGAAGGAGCGTTACACACATTGATACTGTTTTGACCGTGAATAATCAAAAAGTCATCCACAAGTTTGCCGTCATCCATTAATGCTTGTGCGCGTACACCTGCATGAGTTGGAATTACATCAGCAGCCTGAACTTCTGGGATAAGTTGCTGTAAGCTTTTTACAAACGCTGCTTTGCTAAAAGAACGAATGATTTCTTTAATACCCTCATCGGCATGTTTTGCTGCAAGTTTCCAGAAACCTGGATAAGTCATAACCTCAGCAAAATCTCTTAAATCAAAGTCAGTTTTGGTGTAGCCTTCGCGCTTGAAACTAAGAACTGCGTTCGGTCCTGCGTGAACACTATTGTCAATCATACGTGTAAAGTGTACACCTAAAAACGGAAAATCTGGATTTGGAACGGGATAAATTAAAGTCTTGACTAAATACCGCTTTTCTGGAACAAGTTCATAATATTCACCACGGAAAGGTACTATTTTTGCTTTCGGGTCAATATTATTGAGTTTGGCAATACGGTCACTATGTAATCCCGCACAGTTAATTACAAACTTTGTCTCAAAGTTTCCGTTGTTAGTTTCAAGTACCTGATCTTGACTACTTGGTACAATCCGTAACACCTTTGTATTCAGTCGCAAATCTCCACCTTGCTTTTGGATGATTTCTGCGTACTTTAAACAAACTTGTTTGTAGTTTACAATACCAGTAGAGTAAACACGAATGCCGCCGACACTCTTAACGTGAGGCTCAACTTCTTTAACTTCTTCTGGGGTAATTCGCTTTACCTTAATACCATTTTCTAAACCACGGTTGTAAAGGTTTTCGAGACGAGGCAGTTCTTGTTCATTTGTAGCAACTATGACTTTACCGCAAACCTCGTGGTCGATATTATGTTCTTGGCAGAATTGCACCATCGAAGTGGCGCCATCGCGACAAAACTTAGCTTTGAAACTTCCTGGTTTGTAGTAGACACCAGAGTGAATAACACCGCTATTGTTCCCTGTTTGGTGGAATGCCCAGGTGCCTTCTTTCTCAAGAACCAAAATTTGAGCATCGGGATAACGTTTCCCTAAAGTCATTGCGGTAGAAAGACCGACAATGCCTCCACCGATAATGGCAAAATCGTACATTGATATAACCCTGTAACTATTTTAGATTTGTCTTTGACAATGAATAGATTTTAGATTTTGGATTACCAGGCTTTCCAAGGCGCCTTGTTTTTATTCCATAAATCTTCAAGGTAGTTGCGGTCGCGTAAAGTATCCATAGGTTGCCAGAAACCATTATGCTTGAAAGCAGAAAGTTGTTCTTTCTCGGCTAACTTTTCTAAAGGTTCTTGCTCCCAAACTGTTTTGTCGTCTGCAATTAAGTCAATAACCTCTGGTTCTAATACAAAATATCCACCATTAATCCAAGCTCCATCACCTTCAGGTTTCTCACGGAAGCTCGAAATTTTTGTTTGTTCTTGCCCAAGTACAATTGCACCAAAACGTCCTGGTGGTTGAACCGCAGTTAGTGTACCTAAAGTTTTTTGCTCTTTATGGAATTTAACCAATTCTGTAATATTTACATCGCTAACACCGTCACCATAGGTAAAGCAAAAAGTTTCGTTACCAACATGTTCGCGAACTCGTTTTAATCTTCCACCTGTCATAGTATTGTCGCCAGTATTAACCAAGGTGACACGCCAAGGTTCTGCATTTCCTGCATGTACGTTCATTTGGTTAAAACGCATATCAAATGTTACATCTGACATGTGCAAGAAATAATTAGCAAAATACTCTTTAATAACATATCCTTTATAACCACAGCAAATTATAAAATCATTAATGCCGTGGGCAGAATAGATTTTCATAATGTGCCATAAAACTGGCTTGCCCCCGATTTCTACCATTGGCTTCGGTTTTATACTTGTTTCTTCACTTAAACGTGTCCCAAGTCCCCCAGCCAAAATCACTGCTTTCATGAAATACCTCTAAAATTTCAGGTAAATTGATAGATACTGTAAAGTAAACTGCACTTTTATGAAGCGCTTACCACATCGACAACAGGCAATTGTTTGAATTTCTAAGTATATAATCTAACCGTATTTCTACCCTTGCATGTAAAGCCAAGATAAATTAACCAGTTTTATCTATGAAAAAATGGAAAAGTTTTTTATGGCAAAATTTTTATGGCTATTACTTCATCGTTAATAAACAATTTATTTAAACTATATGAATCCTTGTTCATACTGGCGCCACTAATAATCTTAGATAATTACGATTATTTTATTACTAATATATTCAGTATTTATCTGGTGATAACATGAGAAAGCTCTATGCTTGTAAATAATATTTTTTGTTACTCTATATTGTAAAGTAACAGAAATTACTTACAACTCAAAAGTTTACCTTGACGTAGTTAGTTAGTTTATAAAGATATTATTAAGACTTTAACGATATATTTAAAATATATAAAATAAATGTAAAGACGCGAAGTAGAGACGTGATAAATCACGTCTCTACGTGTAATGTTGTAAAAATGTAAATCTATTTACTAATTTGTTTTGTGTATGATGTTTGAGTGTTGGAAGAATGCATCACATTTATTTTCGATGACTACACAAATACTGCTTAAAGCTTGCTGGTAGTTATCCATGTCTTCTTGCTTTAGAGAGATTTTGGCGGCACGCTGTAAATCTTCTACTGCCTGTATTCGGTATCGACTAGATTCTTTACCTCCGTATTGCGAAAGTTCATAGCGTACAATTCCACGCTTGAGGTAAACTTTTGCCATTTGCGGGTCGATACTTAAAGCTTGATTAAAATCTAAAATGGCGCCTCGATATTCTTTCTCGAAATCGCTACTGTACTGTGCTATTTGATACTTAACTAAGCCACGCTGGTAGTAAGCTTCTGCTCGCGATGGGTTAAGATTGAGTGCTTGGTCGAAGTCTTGGATTGCTTTCCGGTAGTCGTCTTGCGATTCACCGCTGTACTTAGCGACTTGTGCGCGGACAATGCCACGTCGAATCAAAGCTTCAATTTCACTCGGATTCAGGCGAATGGCATCGTTAAAGTCAGAAATGGCGCCTCTATAATCTTTATCAGGGTCGCTGCTGTATTCAGCAAGAAGTAAACGAGTGTTACCGCGACTTACATAAGCTTTAGTTTCTGAAGGGTTGATTTTAATGGCTTGATTATAGTCAGACAAAGCTGCTTCGTACTGTTTCAGGTTAAAGTGAGCATTGCCTCGGTTGACGTAAGCTTTTGCGTAGGAAGGTAATTTTTGAATAGCTTTGGTAAATTTCCGAATCGCTTCCTCGTAGTTTTTGATGGTGTAAGAGGCATGACCTTGTTTATAGTAATCATCAAAACTGAGGTTGTCTCTAGCTACTTGCTGTGGAGTAACAAGTGTTTGGGTGTAAGAGTTTTCGGCATCAAAAGGACGACTTGTAAATTTTATCATCACATCTAGATAGCCTAGCAAGCCAAACGCTAGCAAACAAAACACTACTGGATAATACCTTTGTTTTTTTGAAGACTTATAATAAGGATAATTATAAGCAGTATTTGGTTGGCGATAGTTAAGAGAGTTAAGTGGAAGAGGCGTTTTTGCAACACGAGGTACGGCAGTCGGACGAGGTTTCTTACGAGGAATATGAGCAGCTAAATGTTCTTTCGCTGCTATTGCTCGCTGCGATGGAAATGGGTCTCGGCCTCCCAGACGTAAAGTGCGCTCGCACCAAGGACAACTATGTAGGTGACTGCTATAGCGGTGCTGAGGATTAACGGTACAGGTAATTAAAGATTCTTCTACTTCTATAAGAGTTAAAAGCCAAGTTGCAGCGCTTGGACGCACTAAAGGATTGTGATGTCCTTCCTCAAAGCAGCGACGAAATAATTCTTGTAACGCTGGATGTAACATCTCCCACGGTGGAGCAATGGGAGTAGGGATGTATGGTACACGAGTTCTTTGACTATAGGTAAAATGTCCACTTGCAATTCGTGATTCATACGTTGGTGGTTCGCCAATACCTTGAAAGATACCTGAAAATGGATGTGTACCTTCCATTAACAGTTGGAAAATCAAAACTCCTAACCCAAATAAGTCATGAGCAGCGATGCGGTCGCATTCGGCAAATGTTTTATTTTGTAATTCTGGGGGAGTAAATTCTGGTTTACCAACTGGGCAACGATACACTATGTTACTGTTTGGGTCACGAACTTGGAACGAGTCGGTGTCAACGAGTGTTACCAGTGCTGTATCACTAACCAAAATATTCGATTCATTTACATCTCCAACACAGTAACCTCGTGCATGGAGTGCTGAAAAAGCTGCTGCTAAATTGCGTGCAGTACGGATTAAATATTGATAGCTAAATAAGGGGCAATGCTGACGACGGGTTCTAGGATTATAAAAATCTATAATGGGTCGCATTCCTCGAATGCGTGGCATTAAAAACCCAGTGATGCGGTTACTACCGTCTGTTGAGTGTAGTAGTTCAGTTGGCCAAGCGATAGATATATGACCTAAACAAGCTGTGGGGTTTTCTGGAGGATGAGCAAGCATTACAGATAGCTTGTTATCGTGAGCGTCTTTAGGCTTGTGATAAATCTTAGCCACTAAATTCGCATCGGTTGGTACCGTGTAGATACATGCTTCACCGCCACGCCCCAAACTTACGGTGAGGTTAATAGTAAGATTTTGTTGGTTGGGAAGACAACGTATTACCTGCATTTCGAGGATTACAATAGGGGAATAATTTTAATATGGTGCTGGAACGTGTTACTTAGAGCAATATTATTACTCATGCAACGCCGCTAAAACCAGCGTCAAATCGTCGTCAGTACGTTGCGTGATTCGCTCCGAACGCAAAAACTTGACTAGCTGTTCTTTCGCAACTGATTTGTCGTCGATATTCGCGACAAATTCAAATAGTGGAAAAAAGAATGGTTTATGCGGGGCGCCTACTGCCATGTTAATAGCTAACATTTGTAGTCCATCAGTTAGTACACCAACATTAACAATTGGCTGGCGCCATAAACGGAGTTGTGCGTTATCAATAGAATCAAACGACGTTAAAAAAGTGGTTTCATTAATATATTCACCACTATCGGGCATGGTAAGTGCGAGTAAGTTTCCCTGGTAATCACGAGCGACGGCAACACCATCACCTATTTGAGCTACAGCCACTCCTTCGGGTGTTGCGACCATTACTATCAAAGTTGTCGCTAGGTCATCATATGATGATGAGGTTGCTTCTGCTTCTTCCTCGACTGCTTTTTTAGCTGCCACCATCGCATTCGTTAGAAGCGAACGAACAAAATCATCACTACTAAGAGCGCGTCGGCTAATTTCATGCTCTTGAATACTCTCAACCGCAGCGGTAGTAGCGACCATCGATCCTACTTTACCTAATTTGGCAGAGCCGGCGCCATCTGCAACAGCGGCTACTAAAATGTTATCAGGTAAAACTTGCCAATTATGTGCATCTTGACACAGCTGCTCATTCTTTACATGACTCGTGCCACATACAGAAGCGGCAACAACCCGCCAGTGAACCATTTGCTTTAAAGTACTACTCATATTGTTATTCACGCGCATACAGCTGTGTAAGTTTAGCTAATAAATATAACTAAACAGTACCCCAGCCAATAGGTGGTAGTGCAACCTGATCATCCACTTTCGACTGTGATACCGCTGACATACTCGCCGACAGCCACACAAACATCTCCACAAAATTTAAGCCTTGCAGTTTTAAAGGACTTCGGACTCCGATTTGACCCAACCGCATCATATTAGCATTTTCCACGCCGACGGTAAAAAAAGCAACACGCTTTGAGGCTTCATCTGCTTGTAAACGTAACGATGCTTGTTCTACAACGTCTTCAAATTCTCCTTGTGGTTCGCCATCGGTAATCATGAATATCCAAGGACGGTAGTATGCAACTCCATTGGTACGGTATAAATTCTTACGCTCTGTTATTAAGTCTAAGGCTTTGTGAATTCCGGCACCCATAGTTGTAAGACCCTGTGCAGACAGCGTTGGTGGACTGAATAAATCAGCCGTCACAAAATCTTGTACGATATTTACGCTGCTATCAAATGTTACTATTGCAACTTCAACTCTTCGGGCAGCAAGGCTATTCTTTACTAACTCTTCTTTAAAAGTTTGTAATCCTTCGTTGAGAGCATTAATCGCTGTGCCTTGCATAGAGCCAGAAGTATCGAGTAACAGTACACACGGACACCTTGGTTCTGGGTTTTCAGCGAATTCCACAACTTCATCAAGTCTTAATGTATCAGACATAACTTTTCGTGTTATAATAGAGTCCAAAATTGTGTTCTACCAAGTTTAATAGTCAGATTTAAGCAAGTTTTCCTAAACTGCAAATTTACGGTTGTGTTATGGTTTGTCCCGGATGCTTTATACTAAGTAACTAGCTAAACGCATTTTTCATTAATACAAATACACTAAATAACTTCGGAATTAGCATAAATAGTTTGAGTAAAAAGAATTTAACTCTTGTCAAGGTTGTCTGTTGTAACGTATTTGGCAATTAGACTAGATAAACATCTACAATACAATAATTTTCTAGTTTCTCCCTTTGAACTTTTTAAATTTTTCATATAGAAGGTTTGTGTATTTGATGAAATGTGTAATGTAGGCTGGCAAGATACCATTATTATATCGATGTTGGAGTAGGTAAAATTGCAATTTAACAAACTGCCAAAAAAAAGGTAGTTATGTAAAATGTAACAAAACAATAGTCACGATAATTTTTGCTGCTTGTAACATATATGCATATCAACCTTTGATATTTCATTCTAGGAAGATATAAAAATTACAAGAACTGTATCGAGCAACATATCAATATTGCTGTTATAGTGGCTAATCTACTGGAAAAACTCCAAGCAGATGAACATTTTAGGCACATTCACCAGATTACGTTCCCTTAGTCTATTACGTCACTTATCGAACTGTCATGACACTACTTGCTTACATGTATTAAGTAATTCAGTTACCTGGCTAATATACTTAGAACAGGGGAAAATTATTTATGCGACCCACTCAGTCGAACCGTTTGACCGTCTAGAAAGGCATTTACGCCGTTTAGACCATCAATTGAGTGCTTTAAGCACAGAAATTCGTGTTCAAGTGCGTTTGATGTTTGAAGCTGACTCACCAAACCTAAGTGGGGACTCTAACTCAGACAAATTACCCGAACAACCACCCGAATACCAAGCTATTTGCTGGTTGGTTAGCCAACGTCACATCAATCCAACTCAAGCTGCTATTTTGATTCAGGAAATGGTCAAAGAAGTTCTTGAATCTTTCTCACTAATTAATACAGGAAATTACAAATTAATAAGTATTGTAAATAAATTACCAGTTATTTGCAAAATTGATACAGAAAAAATACTTGAAATGTGTGAGCAACAATTACGCGGTTGGCAGACGCTAACTCCCCACATTTCATCACCATATCAACGTCCTTACCTACGGGTACCAACAGAGGTACTCAAACATCAACTCTCAGCCATACATCAAAATTTGGCAACTTGGATGAAGGGTTTCAGCCTACGGCATTTAGCTGTGATTGTCAACCAAGACGAAGTAGAAATGGCGCGGCAACTGTATCAATATATAAGTAGTGGGGAGATTGTTCTTCATGAACCAGACCCACCATTCGATAAATTACCCCTAATTACTCCAGACGAAAATCAAACTGCAAATTCTGTTACTGAGATAGTTAATAATCAGTTAGGAAGTTCGGCGCCTTCTTTAAATAGCACTACCAACGGGACAGTTACACAAAGACTAACTGGAAGTAGCAACGTCATAATTCCAAATACAAGACAGTTATATCCAGACCAGCAAACAGTTAGCCAACCCGTTTCTGAGACACGCGCTATCGCCAAACCGCCTAGTAATATATCTGCTCCAGCGACTAATCGTAAAGTCTATAAAATTGTTTCAGTTGATGATAGTCCAACAGTTCTGAGAGAGATTAGCCGTTTTCTAGAACATGAGAACTTCTCAGTCGTGACAATTAACGACCCAGTGAAGGCAGTGATGTCGATAATTCGTAACAAGCCAGACTTGATTTTACTCGACTTGAACATGGATGGTATAGACGGGTACGAACTGTGCAAGATTATTCGCAATAACTCAATGTTTAAGAAAACGCCAATTGTTATGGTGACAGGTAACAAAGGACTGGTAGATAAAGTCAAAGCGCGGTTAGTTGGTGCATCAGGGTATTTGACAAAACCATTTACTCAGGCTGATTTACTCAAAATGGTATTCATGCACTTGACTTGATTTATAATTTGATTCCCACCCTGTCGTCATCAATATTGTAAAATCAAAGGAATAAGTAAATATGACAACACTTCTAGTTGTTGACGATACGCCTTCTCAGCTAGAGTTAATCAACTGTTATTTAGAAGACGGTGGTTACAACGTTATTAAAGCTTACGATGCCAAAGAAGGTTTTAAGAAAGCTTTAAACGATTTACCTGATATCGTAATTACCGATATTGTGATGCCTGGAATGAGTGGTTTTGAGTTATGTCGCCTTCTTAAGCGAAACACAGCTACTCAAAACATTAGAATTATCATTTGTAGCTCCAAAAACGGTGACATCGATAAAATTTGGGGTATGCGTCAAGGCGCCGATTTTTACTTAACAAAACCTTTTGGTAAGCAAGAATTATTACATGCAATTCAGTCTTTAATTTGATAAAAACTTACGTTAAGAAACCGGGTTTCTACGCACAATAGTTATTCTTATTACAAGATTTCAATGAAGAAACCCGGTTTTTTACCTTATTAATCTATGTAATCAGATATAATACGTTGGTCATTAATTTGACTTGCTCCTACCGGACGTTCGCCATCTATATTCAGAGAGCCTGCCACTTCTAAATTACTTGGGTCAACTGGGCGCCGACCATCTATATCTATTGTTTCATCATATACGAGATTACTAGAAACTATTGGACGCTCACCATCTACATCAAAAGTATTTAGTACTTTAGAATTATTCGAGGTAATTGGACGTTCACCATCTACATCAAAAGTATCTAGTACCTCGAAAGAACTAGGGTCAACAGGGCGCCGACCATCTATATCTATAGTATTTTTGTATTCTAAAACACTATCAGCAGTTTTTTGACTTTTTTTAGTTTTATTCGCTTTGCTAGTTTTACTATTTTTGGTATTGGATGTTGTAATCGCTGAACGTTCTTCGACGTTAAAAGTACCTACAACCTCAAAAGAACTAGCAGCAACTGGACGCTTACCATCTATATCAAGCGTTTTTGTAATTTCAAGGTCACTCGATTCTACAGGACGTTGATTGTCTATATCAGTAGTTGTTTGCTCTTGAGTAGCTAATGATGCAGAAGAATCAACAGTAGAATGTTGATTATCTTTAGCTTTGGTGCGTGGTTTAGTTGTTTTTTTATTAGCCATTTTTATTTCCCTGTAGCTTTTTGGCATTCAGGCGCTGTATTTGATATATATTTAATTTTGTGATAAAGGACACCCGAAGTGAAATACGTCTCATGTGGTAAATAAGGGTGAAATTTTTTACCTTAACGAGTGGCGCGAAATAATCCTTTTGAAGCGTGCGAAAAATGCAAACATATGAAGCTCGTTCGCCCAATCGTTTTAGAATAGACAGTGCCTTACTATTAAAGCTACCCCAATCGCACAAGCAAAATCAAATGCGTATTTCGTTGAATTGGCTACGGGAACTAGTCGAGATCAAACAAACTCCTGAAGAATTAGCTCAAACCCTCACTATGGCAGGGTTTGAAGTTGAAGATATTGAAGACCGTCGCACGTGGGCATCGGGTGTGGTAGTTGGACGTGTGTTAGCACGTGAACAGCACCCTGATGCCGATAGATTAAGCGTTTGCCAAGTTGATATTGGTACGGGTGAAACCTTAAATATTGTTTGCGGCGCCTCAAATGTCCGTGCCGATATACTTGTACCAGTAGCTGTAGTTGGTACGTTTCTGCCAAATATAAATTTAAAAATAAAGCCTGCAAAGTTACGGGGAGTGCCTTCTAACGGCATGATTTGTTCGTTAAAGGAATTGGGATTACCTACAGATGTAGATGGAATCCACATTTTCCAAAACGAAGCTTTACAGTTAGGCAGCGATGTACGTCCTTTATTGGGACTTGATGATGTCGTGTTAGACGTGACGGCAACAGCTAACCGTGCAGATGCACTTTGTATGGTTGGAATTGCACGCGAAGTTGCTGCCCTTACAAATGCAAAACTATCAATACCGCAACCACCTGAGATAACAGCTTCAGCATCGCCAGGTTTAAATTTAAAGGTAGAAGAATCTAAGGCTTGCCCTAGTTATATTGGAACGGTAATAGAAAACATTACAATTGCACCGTCACCTGATTGGTTACAGCAAAAACTGCGTGCTGCAGGTACACGCCCAATTAATAATGTTGTAGATATTACTAACTACGTATTACTAGAATGGGGACAACCGCTACACGCATTTGACCGCGAACGCTTAAAAACAATTGGGGGTAATGACAACATAAAGATTGGAGTTAGATTTGCGAATGCGGGTGAAACTCTCAAGACCCTCGACGGACAAACCCGCACTCTTAGCACGCAAAATTTGTTAATTACTGCTGGTGATAAACCTGTTGCCCTTGCTGGTGTAATGGGTGGTGAGGAAAGCGAAGTTTATGAAGGTACGCAAAACCTCGTTTTAGAAGCAGCATTGTTCGATAACGTTGCAATTCGTCGGTCTTCGCGAAGTGTAGGGTTAAGAAGCGAAGCGTCATCACGTTATGAACGCGGTATAAATTTTGCAGGTTTAGAAACAGCTACTCGTCGTGCATTGACGATGATTACTGAGCTTGCTGGCGGTACAATTGTTGCTCAAAAAACAGTAGATACTCGCCCAGACCCTTCAACATGGAGTCACACAATTAGTTTACGTTTAGACCGTGTAAATGAGTTACTTGGACCAACACGTGCGGATGACGATGCTGATATAGGTGGCGAACTACAAGCAAGTGATGTAGAAAGAATTTTAACAGCGTTAGGGTGTCAGTTGACTGTTTCAGGAGATAAAACTTGGAATGTCGTCGTTCCACCATATCGTTACCGCGACTTAGAACGAGAAATCGATTTAATTGAAGAAATTGCTCGCCTTTACGGTTACGATAATTTTTGTGATACTTTGCCAGAAACAGCCGAAGGTGGTTATTTGCCGTTCGAGCAGGAAATGCTACGCAAATTACGTTATGCAATGCGTGGCGCCGGTTTAACCGAGTTAATTCATTATTCACTTGTCAAACCAGGAGAAGAACGTCAAATAGTAATAAGCAATCCTTTACTTGTTGAGTATTCAGCACTGCGAACCGATTTAATAAATGGTTTAATTAATGCGTTTCAATTTAATCTCGAACAAGGAAACGGCGCCCTTAATGGGTTTGAAATTGGAGAAATTTTCTGGCAAGAAGAAAACGGGTTGCAAGAAGCCGAAGCAATAGGTGGAATTCTGGGCGGTGATACTAGCGTTGGTAGATGGGCGCGTGGAGGTTCTGAGGCGCCGATGACTTGGTACGAAGCCAAAGGAGTATTAGAAAATATCTTCCAACAAATGAGCTTGCACGTCGAATACCAACCAGATAATCGCGACGCTCGCTTGCATCCCGGACGTACAGCTTCATTATGGGTTGGTAGCAATCGACTCGGTACATTCGGGCAACTACATCCTCAATTACGTAGAGAAGAGAACTTACCAGATGCAGTATACGTATTTCAACTGGATTTGAATGTATTACTAGATGCATTAGATAGTGAAGAAATATTAGTTCCAGGCTTTAAAACATACTCAACCTACCCAGCATCCGACCGTGATATAGCTTTCTTCGCTCCTATTGAACTTACCGTTGCAAAAATAGAACGTGCAATTAGAGCATCAAGTAAAGACTTATTAGAGTCAGTAGAATTATTCGACGAATACCGAGGAGAAAACGTCCCCGCAGGACAACGAAGTTTAGCATTTCGTCTCGTATATCGGTCCAACGAACGGACACTCACCGACAAAGATATCGAACCTGTACACCAAAAAGTTCGTGACACCTTGGTTGAAAAATTTGGCGTTAACTTGAGAAGTTAGGAGTTAGGAATCATGACTAAATATATTATGTGGGGAAGCTACTGCGAAGACGTTTTAGAAAAACGGGCGCCACATCGTCAAGCACATCTTGATGGACTAGCACAACAAAAAGAATCGGGTGTACTAATTACAATTGGGCCTACGAAAGATGTCACAAAAGTTTTTGGTATTTACGAAGCCGAAAGCGAAGACATTGTGCGTCAATTAGTCGAAAATGACCCATACTGGAAAAATGGCATTTGGACTGAGTACACAATTAAAGAGTGGATTCAAGCTTTTTAATATTAATTACATTTGGTAAATAAAAAGAGGCGCCATTCTATTTAAATAAGAGTGGTGCCTCTTTTATACTCTACCTTCTCAATTACTTATTTCTCAGTAAAAGTATACGTATCAGTCTCACAGAGGTTTACTTTGTACCCTTTTGCTACCTCACCATCATCAAATTCGGCTCGACGAATATCGAAGTGACACTCACCATCCGAATATCCATTAAAACTTACCTCTGTAGATTTTTATTCACAACTGTAAAATTGCGTCTATTCGCTTTAGCTGCCTGCATTGATATTGCAATTAACGACGAAGACAAAACCACAGGCACTAAAAACTTTGAAGCTGACTTTGCAAAAATATTTGTAATCATTGTTTTCAAACTTATTCCCTAATTTCTGTTTATACAATCTTTTTATATAAAATAAAATGTCATTAATATAAATACGTAATTTAAAATCAAGTTTGAATAAAGAAAGAGTATTCATAATAGCTATATATAAATTTCTAAATAGTAATATATTGTAAAGATTGGAACAATTAAATATTTTTTTAGTGAGATAATATTTATATAAATTAGTTTCTACCAATTCCCTAACAGTGAAAACAGACAGTATCTTTTACGAGATTTTTCAAACATTTCCTGAATTTTTCTTTGAATTGATAGGCAATACTTCACCAAGAACCTCAACCTATAGTTTCTTATCTCAGGAAGTAAAACAAACGCGCTTTCAAATAGACGGTATCTTCATACCTCCAATTTATGCTTCTAACTTACCCATTTATTTTGCTGAGTTTCAAGGATACAAAGACCAGAAAAAGAATATTTATCAAGGCTTTTTTGCGGAAATCTTCCTTTATTTAGATGATTACACCCCAGTAAACGACTGGCGAGGAATTTTAATCTTTACCGAAAAGCGACTTGACCCAGGTTTACCCATACAATACGAAGACTTTAAAAATAGCCCTCGCTTCACAAAGATTTATCTCGATCAACTTGACCCGCAAGTTACCGATAAGTCTTTAAGCCTCTCAGTACTTCGACTGGTTGGAGTTAAAGACAACATTGCAGGGCAACAAGCTAGAATTTTAATCGATAGAGCCAAGCGAGAGGCGCCTAATCTAGACTTTCAAAGAGCGATAATAGAGTTAATCGAAACCGTAATTGTTTACAAATTCCCTGATATAGGCAGAAAGGAGATAGAAGATATGCTAGGACTCAATGACCTCAAAAACACCAAGGTATATCAAGAAGCGCTGAAAGAAGGAGAAGACATTGGCGAAAAACGAGGCGAACAACGAGGCGAACAACGAGGCGAGCATAAGAATAAATTAGCAACGGCAGCTAAATTGCTCAATCGTGGAATGACTGTTGAGGAGGTTGCAGAAATTACTGAGCTAGAGATTGATCAAATCCGTCAAATCGCCAACCAGAACTAATAATTGCAAACTATACATCTTGTGGGGTGGGCATCCTTGCCTGCCCTAAACTTGGGCAGAAAGGAGATTGAAAATATGTCTAGGCTAAGTTACCTAAAACACACTAAGGTTTATCAAGAAGCACTAAGGGAAGGAGAAGAGCTTGGTGAGCAGAAAGGCGAACAGAAAGGCGAACAGAAAGCTAAACTAGCAATGGCGCCTAAGTTACTTGATTATGGAATGACAGTTGAAGATGTTGCAGAAATTACAGAGTTAGAAATTGAGCAAGTTCGTCAAATTGCTAGCCAGAAGCAATAATTGTGAATACTATATTCTTTAGGATGAGCTTCCTTATGCTGATTATTGAACGGGCAAGGATGCCCATTCCACAAGACTGTATATTCCATAAGGCATAATATATTTATTTGAATGTCTCTAACCAGTAGTAGTTGTTAGAAATTTTAATTTGGGTAGGTGCCCTTGAGACACATAACTTAACTCCGCGCCAAAAAATAAAGTGAGCGGTAGCTGCCGATACAACTTAACATTGTTTTAAGACTGCTATTTTTTGGTTAGGTCATGGGTTATTACATCGCTCCGAAATTTCTAGATAAACTTGCTGTACACATTACTAAAAATTTCTTAAATTTACCTGCTGTGCGCGTTCCGTTGATTTTGGGTATTCACGGACGTAAGGGTGAAGGAAAATCGTTCCAATGCGAATTAGTTTTTGAGAGAATGGGTATTGAATTCACTCTGATATCTGGGGGTGAGTTAGAAAGTCCTGATGCTGGCGACCCTGCGCGCTTGATTCGTTTACGCTATCGGGAAACTGCTGAGTTAACTAAAGTACGCGGTAAGATGTGCGTACTAATGATTAATGATTTGGATGCAGGCGCCGGACGTTTTGATGAAGGGACGCAGTACACGGTTAATACGCAGTTGGTAAACGCGACATTAATGAATATTGCAGATAATCCAACAGATGTACAACTTCCGGGTAGTTACGACTCAACACCATTACCTAGAATACCAATTATTGTTACGGGTAATGATTTCTCTACTCTGTATGCGCCTTTAATACGCGATGGACGCATGGAGAAGTTCTATTGGGAACCTGACCGTGATGACAAAGTTGGCATTGTCGGGGGAATTTATGAGCCTGATGGATTATCGCGTCGTGAAATTGAACAGTTTGTTGATACCTTTATTAATCAGTCTGTTGACTTTTTCAGCGCGTTGCGTTCTCGCATTTACGACGAACAGATCCGCCACTTTATTCATGAAATTGGTATAGAAAAGGTATCGCAGCGGGTAGTTAACAGTGTTGAAGGTCCGCCACAATTTAAAAAACCAAACTTTAAATTACCGTACCTTATTGAAATGGGTAATCTGATGGTCGGAGAACAACAGCGCGTACAAAATTCTAAATTAGTAGAAGAATATAATCGTGGATTGTTTTCGCGTAAAGCTGTATCTAGGGTAGAAACATTACCAGCGCCAATTTACAGTAATGATGTGGGTGTTACAGAAGTTGTAACAACAGTTAAAACACCATCTGTAGCACCAGATAGGTCGGCGCCGATTATGGCGCCAGTTGTAGCTGGTGTTGGAATGCTAGCTAATTCGGCACCGAGTTTGCCATCTGGTACACCATACAAACAACCTGCTGCAACGCCTCTTGGCACACCATATACACAACATGTTATAGAGGTAGTTGAAGAACCAACTCATCACGCGCCGATTATGGCGCCAGTTGTAGCTGGTGTTGGAATGCTAACTAAGTCGTCGCCTGCACTACCCGCTGGCACACCATTTCAGGCACCTGCTGCAACGCCTCTTGGAACACCATACAAACAACATGTTATAGAGGTAGTTGAGGAACCAACTAATCACGCGCCGATTATGGCGCCAGTTGTAGCTGGTGTTGGAATGTTAAGTAAGTCGGCGCCTAAACTACCAATTGGCACACCATATCATTCACCTTCAAATGCACCATCTTTAAACCCAGTTACAACACCCCTTATAAATAATGGAGAATACTACAAGCAATATACAGAAAATGCACAGCTAGCACCCAGTACTCATCTCACCTTAGAGACTCAAGAACTAGTTCGCGAAATCTTGTCTAAGGGTTACAAAATAGGTATTGAACACGTTGACGAACGCCGTTTTAAAATGGGTTCATGGCAAAGCTGTACAGTAGGAGAAATTAGCGCTGCGTCCGACCTAGTTTCTGCTATCGAGTCATCTTTAGGTGACTTTAGCAATGAATATATTAGATTAGTTGCTATCGACCCAAAAAATAGGCGCCGAGTGATGGAGACAATTATTCAACGTCCAAACGGAGCCAAGCCGTAATTAGGACTTTAGTGCTATCTATTACTCCCACCACTAATGTTATAGTCTTTAGAGACAATACCAAGTGCAGCTAGTCCTCCCATATGTATATATTTTGAGAGTTCTACAATTATTGCTTGGTCTCCACCAAAATTCTTGGGTGAGAATGCGATAAAGCCAGTTATTGCAAGCACTATACCAACAGAGGTTGTTTTCCAGTTTTTGACTACTGCATTCTTTGCAACATTTGTTGAAGTCTGATTAGAATTTTCTGACACTGTTGGCTTAGTTGGGTCTGACATAATTGTTGCTCCCAATACTGTTTTAAATTGCTACAAAGAAACCGGTTTTTTTAACAAAAAATCCGGTTTCTAAGATTAATAATATATCTACTTACGATATAAAATAGGTTTTAATACAATGCCTTAAAATTCTTTATAGATATAAGTTTTAGGTTTAATTACTCTTGATTTTTACCAGTAACATTAAAATCTTTCGCACTTATACCTAGAACTGCTAATCCTCCTGAAGTAATATATTTACATACTTGAACTAAAGGCGCCTGTTCTCCACCGAAAGTGCTTGGTGAAAATGCCACAAAACCACTACAACATAATACACAACCGATAGCTGTTGTTTTCCAATTTTTAATAGCAACCTTTTTTGTATTAGAATTGATCGCAGATTCTTGCATTGATGGTCTTACTGAATCTAACATGATATTTTTACAATAATTATAATAGTGTGAACAAATAAATTCTTACTTCAGATAGAAGTTTTTATTAATCAACTTCCTGTTGTATGAATTTTGATATCAATCACTACAACCTATATGTATATATTTACGGATAAATTTAACTAAATTGAAATTTTGATAAAACGTTCCAACGCTTACCATCGTGCAGTAGTAAACAAATATTATCGGCGCCAAATTCAAAATTTACCTGACGATGCTCAAATTCTTGCCAAGCTACCTTAAAGTTTTGTTTCGTCAAGTCCCGATATGCCACCGTCATGTGTGGTGTAAAAGTTCGAGTTTTGGTGTTTGGGTCATAAATACCTATCGATTCCATATAAGTGATTAAATCTAATTGCAGCGCTATCAACTCTGGAGTGTTAATGACATCTATATATATAACGCGCGGTGGAAAGGCGCCGTATTGGTTTAATGTGACAAGTACACCAGTTCGACTAGATGCAAAATTCTTCAAATACTCTTCTAACTGCGTAACATTGCCTTCATCCCATTCAAACGGAGGCTGTAAAGTAATATGAGGTGGAGATTTTAATGCACTGCGACTGTTGTAATTGTCTGCAAAATACTGCTTGACTTGGTTTACATAGTCCAGAATGTGCTGCGGTGGTATCAGGGCAATTAAAAAACGACTCATAGTAATAGATAAGAAATAGTATGCCGATTTTTGTGAAGATAGAGGAAGGTAAGGTTGATAAGTCAACTTTTGACCAATATGTACCTGCTCACCATACATATGTTCGTGAACTTATTGCACGTGGGCACAAAGCAAAAAGTGGATATTGGGCTGTCCGAGGTGGAGGAATGATGATTTTTGAGGCAGAGTCGATGGAGCAAGCGCAAGCTATTGTTGCCGAAGACCCCCTAATTAAAAACGGCTGTGTTGATTATCAGCTATATGAATGGCGCCTGGTTGTGGAATAAATAATTTTTGTACAAGTTATTTGAAATTATTTGAAATTATTTGAAATTATTTGAAATTTAATGCTATAGTTATGGGAAGACTGGGACTATGCAACCGCAACGCCTAAATTTTGTCAGGATCGGAAGATAGCAGCAATACGGGATGCTTGTAGTAGGCGTAGACCCCGGTCCCCAAAAAAAATTTTATATTAAATACAAAAATAAAAGTCAGTAATGGCTGGTTTTGGAGACTTAGTACAAAAAGCTTTTTATCTGGGTGTAGGACTAGCTTCTTACGCAGGTGAAAAAGCAGGTGGAAAACTTTCAGAATTGCGCTCGCAAGTTCAAAAGCTGGCAGATGAAATGGTAGCACGCGGCGAAATGACTACCGAAGAAGGTCGTCGCTTTGTCGAAGATATGATGAAGCAAGCCCAGCAAGAACAGTCTTCTACAAAAGATTCGGGTACCTCGACGAATGAACCCCGGCGCATAGAAATTTTAGAAGAAGATGAAGAAGTGCCTCAAACTCAATCTTCTGCGAAAGAGGCGCCTGTGGAAGAAGTCGATAATCTACGCGACCAAGTTAAGCAAATGCAAGAGGAATTACGGCGTTTACAGCGTGAACAGTAAATTGTTCAAGATATTAAGTGTATTTTGATACAAATATTGGGTTGTAATCCTCATGCTCGAATTTAAAAGCAGTGTTGTATTGGTGTTGAAATAGTCTGTAGAATTACTATTTAGACAAACAACACTATTTTTCCGCTATTGAGTCGATGAGGACTTGAAATTCTATGGAAAATTGGCAGAAAGACTTGTGGCAACTAATGGAAACACTGACTGACGAAGTAGAGCGTTTCTTTATAGGAATGACAGAAGTGGTAGATACATTTTTTGAATTTACTGAAGAGTTGAGTGAGCAGGTACACAACAGTATCGCTACAGAGGTTGACCAGTACTTGCAAGATATTGTTGAACCGCTTTCAGAAATTTATTGGGAATTGGATGATATACCAAGTGATAATTTTGACCCAGCCTTTCCATATTCAGTAGATGCAACAACAGAGAAAAATATAGCGTGTATAGGTTGTAAGCATTATCATGGCTATGCGTATGGTGGTACTTTATTGGTTTGTGGGATGCATCCCAGTGGTGTAGAAGATTCAACCTGTCCTGATTGGGAACAAGAAGACGTTTATGAGTGATGAGTTGTGTTTAGGTTATTATATTAAATTATGTTAAGCAGTATTTAGTATGAGTAACTTATCACCTGAGATAACAACACAGTCTATTGAAGAGGCGCCAATTCAAGCAGTAAAATATGGTGAGCGTGAAATTGCTGAGGGTCAGTTAATTACGTTCCCGAATCCGCGTGTAGGTAGACGGTATAATATTAATATTACTTTGCCAGAATTTACGTGTAAATGTCCGTTTTCTGGCTATCCTGATTTTGCCACTATTTATATTAGCTACATTCCTGATACTAAAGTGGTGGAGTTGAAAGCGCTGAAACTCTATATCAATAGTTATCGCGATAGGTATATTTCTCACGAGGAGTCGGCAAATTTAATTCTTGATGATTTTGTTGCTGCTTGTGACCCTTTGGAGGTAACTGTTAAAGCTGATTTTACTCCACGTGGTAATGTTCATACGGTTGTTGAAGTTAAGCATACAAAGTAATGAGTGCGCTCGTGCGCTCGTGCTGAGTAAAGTAAAAATTTACTACTCAGCACGAGCGCACTTAAAAAGCTTTTGCTGCTGCACGCACGATACGATTTGCGTCTTCTGTTAGGAGTTTGCGAATCTGTTGCGGTGTGTTGGGGTTTGTTGCTACTGCGTATCTTTCTAACCAGGATGATGAGCGATGGTGTTTTACCAGTAGGTCGCTTGGCGCCTGATGGTGTAGTAATATAAAAAAGTTTGATAGTGAAGGGTAAGAGGTAGTAGTAATAAATTTTTCTATATATGGTTGGCATTGCTCTGGGTAATGTTGAATTAGAGATTTTACTGCTGCAAGATGTGTTAGATTATTTGATTTAGGGTTATTGGCAAGCATTTCTAGTACGTTTGGTGGAGTGTTGGAGTTTTTGGCAACTGCTAATTTTACAGAGATATGTTCGTCTGTTGCTAACTTTTCTAGCAAAGTGACGGGAGCGTTGCTTTTACTGCGATTTAATTTGTCTTGCTTTTCAGGAGTGTCAAAGACAATCATTGCTGAATTCGTGTTCAGTGCTACAGCTTCTTTGATTGTTACCCATTGACTTTGTGCTTGTTTTATGAGTAATTGACTTGATGCATTCAGATTTTGCACTGCTTGCCATTGCTGTAAAAACTCGGTGTGTGGATGATTTTTTGTTTCGAGTAACCCAACGAGTGCTGAAGAACGCACATCTTGGTTTTTATCTTGCAAGAGTTTTTCTCGCACTTCTGGTGGTAGATTCGGATTTCGCGCTACTAACCGACGCAAACGTACTGATTGACTTAATGCAAATTTTGATGCGATAGATTCGGGTATATTTGGATGTCGTGCTAAGGCAATTTGCATTTCAAGTGTGTTGATTGTGGCACATTTTTCTAGAAGATAGGCAGGGATATCTGAGTGTATCGTCATTTGCCGACATATATTTTGAATCGATAGTAAATACACTTGGTAGCTATCGCTCGGCGCCAGTTCAAGTAAAATTTCGATAGGGGTATTAGGATTTGCGACAATTGAAATATTGTCTTGGCAAGTTGAAGAATTGGAGTATAGGGTGAGTGACTTTGTTTGACGGAATATTATTGCCCTAGCTTTTACCCAATCGACTTGATCTGTTTCTAACTGCGTTAACACATCATCAGGGGTGTTAGGATTTTCGGCAACTGCACACCGAACGTTATTATCTTCATCGGTTGCCAATTTTCTCAAAATCTCAATTGGGGTTTTAAGATTGTACGCTACATGTTGACGCACCATATATTCGCCATCGTTAGCTAACTGTGCTAGTAAGGTTTCTGATACTCTAGAGCTTGCTGCAACATTATTACGAACGTAAAAATCTTTATCGTTTGCCAAATACGTTAATAGTTCAATTGAGGTGTTGGGATTTTTAATTACTTCTACACGTACATAACAATCTGCATCCCGTGCGAGTAGTTCTAAAATTGCTGGTGTCGCATTGGGGTGCTTGGCAATATCTTGACGCTGGTAGCATTTGTAGTTGTTCAGCATTCTTACTAATAGCCATGCTGGAGTTATGGGGTTACGAACTACTGCATTGCAAACTCCTAAGCGTTTATCTTCTATAAGTATTTCCAACACTTCTGTAGGAACGCTTTTGTTACTGGCAACTGCCGCACGCACTTTCCACGATTTGTTATAGGCAAGTTT
The DNA here is from genome assembly GCF_000331305.1 of Calothrix sp. PCC 7103. Classification (GTDB taxonomy): domain Bacteria; phylum Cyanobacteriota; class Cyanobacteriia; order Cyanobacteriales; family Nostocaceae; genus Dulcicalothrix. Next base: position 8,092,955 of record NZ_KB217478.1, read on the forward strand.
TACTAATATTTCGCGAGGTGTGTTTGGGTGAGATGCTACACCCGTTCGCGTATACTCCCAGTCACGTTTTACAATTTCGCTTAAAGCGGCGCCATTCGTATCAGGATTTTGAATTGCGGCTTCGTACTCGTAAAATAATTTGTAGATAGCATTTGGAGTACTGGGATTTTGGAAAACAGTTTGACGTACCCACGCATCATCATCACCCGCAAGCTGTTCTAAAAGATGAACGGGAGTATTTAAATTATTGGCAATTGCTACACGCATTTTTTTTGTTGCTGTTTTTGGTTTTAACAGCGCTTCGAGAATCTCTGGAGGAGTATCAGGGTTACGGGCTATTTGTATTAACGTATTACGATGTAATCCCATCAAGAAAGCTTGGGGAATAATGCCGAGTTGCCACAATCTATACTCAGAAGTTTCATCGTGCAATATATTATCTTTGACTAACTGGTGTTTTTGAACCACCGCAAAAGCTGCTTCTTGCCATCCAGCTTTCATTTCCCCTATCCAGTTGACATGTAACTTAGCGACATTTGGCACTTGCGAAGTTAACCAGTTACTACCTGCTTCGTATATCAACTTACATAATTCATCTCTAGTTAGTTTAGGATTCATTGCCACAGCAAACATTGTTTTTGGGCGCCTATAACTTAATGCCCACTGTAAATATGTATCTGGGATAACTTCTAATTTAAGTAAACTAGCTTGAGTATCTTCGGGTAATTCTTGAAAAAAGAGTGGGTTTTCTAATAACAACAGTGAGAATACGGGATTATCGAGCAACTCGTATGGAAATTCTATCCCTAATTGAAACAATATCTCTGTGGGAGTATTGGGGTTACTAGCTACAGCTTTGCGCGTCTCATAATCTTTATTATTGCTGAGTGAAAATAAAATTTCTGGAGTAGTGCATATGTTTGCGGCTATAACGCGCGTGAGTTCAGGAGCCATAGACGCTAACTCTTCCAAGCTTATATGTGATGTAGTTTCGCTAACTGCTTGATGTACCAGTGCAAGCAAATTGGAAGAGTTTTGCATAAACAAAATCAAGAATAAATATATAACAAAGCCTATGATTTTAAGTTGTCACATATTCATTCAAATCACCTTTGTATTTTTACGGAAATATAATATATTAATAAATATCAAGAATATTAATCTCCGCGATATTACGACAAACTATACTTAAATTAAGTTTCCAACGTCATTAGTTAGTTATATAATTATCAATGTTCGGACATGCGAGCTTTTGTCTTTAGATAAAGCTTCTAAAGTTGGAATATAAATTTCAGTTTCTTGAGCAATTAGGCGCCGGATATACTCCGAATCATCCAATGCTAAATATTCTAAACTCTTAATTAGCGTATTTATATTGCTAACAACTGCCTTTCTCACATCTATTTAATTTTATTGCTTATGCTTATTATTTAAAGTTTGTTTAGCGACTCGACGAACACGTCTATGTTTGTCACTAATTAATTTTTCTAGCACACTTACAGAAGTGCAGGAATTATTTGCAACTGCGACACGAATATTAACAATTGCCTCTGTAGACAATTTTTCCAAGATTTCACTACGAGTTGATTCATTTTTAGCTATATAGAGACGTACTGAGTTTTCTTTATCATATGCTAGCTTTTTTATGGTTTCTTCAGGAGTTTGAGTATTTTTTGCTACAGCTTGTCGAACACTTATCTTATCATCGTTAGCTAATTTTCCAAGAACACGACTTGGTGTGACAAAATTATTCGCAACATCACGGCGAACACTACTTATTTTATCATCAGCTAACTTTTCTAAAACTGTCTTAGGTGTGTTTCGATGTGACGCGACAGCACCACGAACTTGTGAGTCGATATCCGAAGCTAACTTTTCTAAAATAAATACAGGTATATTATATGTCGATGCAACAATACGACGGATAAGGCACTCACTATCATTAGATAACTTTTCTAAAATATATTCCGGTATTTTCCCACGTGATGCAATATTAATGCGAATAGCTGTCTCACTGTCATCAACTAAAATTTCAATAATAGAATTCGGTAAATCCCATTTTTGTGCAATTGTAATACGAACTGTATAGCTACTATCGCGCGCAAGCTGTTCTAATATATGAGTAGGCGCCGTGCTGTTACGCGCAACTGACCAACGAACCTTTGAAGATGTATCTCTGGCTAGTTTTTCTAAAATATGTTGTGGTAAATCATGGTTATAAGCAAGATTGGCACGAACTAATTCATCTTTATGAGTTCTTGCCCAATGTATATAAAATAATGGTAATCCTTTTTCCCATACAGATTCAGAATTATTTTGGTGAAGCTCTTCAATAAAATTTGGATTTTCTAGCAAAATCAATTCTAAAGATATATTATTTAATACTTCTACTGGATGCTGTTTAAATAACTTTATTAGTAAATCAGGCGCCGTGTTAGGATTAAGCGCAACTGCTTTACAAATATATGAGCTTTTACTCTTTGATAATTCGCGTAAGCGCTCAATGCTTGTATTTACATCGCGCGCTTCTTGTAAAAGAGAGTTGTTCATTCGATAAGTTCTCTTATTATTCACTATAGTACACATGTAGTACTTTACGACAATAAGAGATGTAATATCATATAAGTTTGGTATTGAGCGCAAACTTTCTTTAATATGTTCACATCAAATAAATTCAAGATGTTCTTGCATGTCTTCTGGCTCCAATAGTTCCCAAATTAATAATGGGCTGCGTATAATATCACCAATTGAGCGGTTTATTTTACTACAACGTATTGTAAAAGCTAGCTGCCTTAAAACTTCTGGCGCCGTATTTTGATTTTTTGCTAATGCTTCTTGATTGGTACTATCTAGAGTCACATAACACACTAATTCTACTTGATTATTTTAAATTTTTATCATGAAAACCAAAAGATATTTTAATAAATTTTAATTGCTAAATAAATATTAAAACTGATTTTCGTCATAGTCAAAGTAGTAATAGTCAGAACGTTCTTTGAGTGTCCAAGCGGCTATAAAACAAATCGTTTCGTTTTCATCTTGAGCAAGTTTGGTCAAAGTTTTACGGCTAGATTTAGAATTTTTAGCTACGGCAGTACGCACGCAAGTTTCTGTATCTTGTGCTAGCTGCATTAATAAGCTTTGGGGTGTGTTAGAATTGCACGCTACAGCTACACGTATATTTGTGTCTTGATGATTGACTGCCCATTCTAAAAATGATTCGGGTAGTTTATATTCTTGAATTATACTAGTCTCATGTTTAATTAACTTTTCAAGTAATTTGTTAACTAAATGTTGGGGAGTATTGGGATTTTTTGCGGCGCCGAACCGTACTATACCGTTACCATCTTGAATTAATTTTTCTAGTACATCACTAGGTGTTTTAGTGTGTGCTGCTACTTTACTACGAATTTCATAGCATTTGTCTGTCGCTAACTTTAATAACGCGCCGGAAGGAGTATTTGGATTTTCTGCAACTGCTAAACGAACTTTTTTACTTTTGTCTTCTGCTAGCTTTTGCAAAGTATTAGTGTTGGTGCGATGATTTTCGGCAACGTTACCGCGTACATCTATACTTGTATCTTTTGCAAGCTGCTCTAAAAATGATTGATGCGTGTTTTCATTGCTTGCGATAGTTTTACGAATTCCTTCATCTGAACAATGTACAGCCCATTCAATAAATAAGGACGGTAATGCATCTTCGTTGAAGATATAGGGGTTATTTTGATATAATTCTTTGAAAAAATCTGGGTTTTCGAGTAAAATTAACTCAATTATAGGATTATTTAGAACTTGATGCGGAAATTCGATAAATAATTCTATAAGTAAATCTGGTGGTGTATTCGGGTTACTAGCAACGAGTTTACGAATTGCTCCGTTATAAGTGTCTGCTAGTTTTCTAAGTTCCTCAGAAGAGGTAGTCGCATCAATAGCTTGTTTTTCTGTAACCTGTTTCATCTGTATGAGTAAGAATAAAGCGTTTGGTTGGTCTTACCCTTTATTATTCCCAGGAATTTTAATAAGACTTAGGCTCCCGACAAGTTTTACAAAGTCGAGAATATAATTTCATCAAATTTTCATCAACCCAAAGAAACCCGGTTTCTAACTAGGCAGATAATAAACGGACGCTTTCGCCAAACGGAAATTGTTCTAAATTCATTCCACCTGGTGTGACTACCCATAATACTGGTAGTTGAGGCGCCTCAGTAGGGAAACAACCATATCCATCAGTTAAATAAACGCATACCGCTTGTACATGTCCGTCCCAACGTTCGGATACTTTGTCAAAAAATGGTATAAATGACGTACCTCCTCCTCCCTGCGGTTTCGGAAAGTCACTATCAGGACTAAGTTCGTAGGGACCGTAAGCATCAGCATCGACGTAATATAATTCGCACTTGAGGTGAGGATAAGAGCGCAAGATACCACTAACTTCGCTTAAAAATAACTTCAGTTCTTGGCCGCCAATTGAACCACTAGTATCAATTGCAACATAAACTATAACAGACTCACCTTGTAGTGCTTCTAAATATAGTCCACGTCCTACAAACCTACGGTCAAAACCAGTAAAGTCATTTGGTGTTTGAACTAAATAACGCCATAAATACGAGCGCCAGTCTATTTGTGGTGTCGTAGCGTTCATTAATTCGCGCTCAATACCTGCGGGTATTGTGCCTTGTTTCGATGACCGAGCAATTACTGCTGCTTGTTGTAGCGCATTACGCCAATGTGCTTCTAGTGCTGCTCTACGTGCGCTAGACATACTATCGTTTTCGTCACCTTCTTCTGAACCTTCTCCTGAACCTTCAAGTAAATCACTTAGCCCATCACCACCAGCAGCTTCCCACATCTTCTTATACTTTTCTGCGTCTTTGGAAAGAATTTCGTATATTTCCTCAACGCTAAGATGTTCTAACTTCTGGTCACGTAAACCACCTGCTGGTAGTTCAAAATAACCTTGCTGCATAATAATACCGTTAATAACAATATCAGCAGCGAAGTTCCATAATATAGCATCGCGCACACCTCGACGCGGTACATGGAGTAATGCAGCGTGCAATACCTCGTGTAGCAAGACTCCATCGAGTTGTGCTGGTGGTAGAGCCAGAAAAAATTCAGGATTATAAAATATATCCTTACCGTCAGTTGCAGCAGTTTGATAATGGGGAGCATTAATAAAACGTGCGAACAATGCCAAAGTCGCAAAAAACGGTGACTTTGTTCGCAACCGGATAAGTGAAGCGCTAATAAGTTTTTGGATGTCTTGTGTCATAAAAAATAGGATTTAAGACTTGCTCATGCCGATTAACTGGTAATATTCCTGAATAAATTTCTGTAAATCGTTGTCTTCTTTAGCTAAAGTCGCAAAAACACCCATATGTCCTTTACTACGCATCATTGGTAGTAAGTCAGCTATGAAAAACTGTACCCATTCGGTTGTAGCTTTATTACTTAACCATTTATAAGCGTTATATCCTTGTTTTGCATCTGCTGCGCGTACTGTTAAACCAATAGCTGTTGCATACCGTGCGCTTGGTTCTTTAGGAAAAGCTATTTTACTGCCTTTACCTTCGAGAATAGGCGCCAAGCTTGGTAAAGTTTGGTAAACTTCCAAATAAGCCATAAATTCAGCAGTTGCACCCTTGCCAACAGCAGGTGAAGTATCAAGTTCGGCATAATGTAAATGACTTGCCATTTCCCAAGAACGTGGAGTTGGGAACGCTGGTTGCTGAGGGTCTATTTTGTGTAGCAGTGTAGACCGGAACGAGAGAAACGCAATAATCTGCTCGTGTATACCTTTTTCTAATGCGTAGGCTTTAAAGCTATCAAAATCTACTTCGACTTCTAAATGTAAAAATCTATTTGCTAACGGCGCCGGCATATCAAATACTGCTGCACGGTCTTCTTTACGGTTTCCAGCAGCCCAAATAAACCATCCTTCTGGGACAGTATAACTACCGATTCGACGGTCTAAAATTAGTTGCTGCGCTACACCTTGCATCGCAGGAGGCGCCATATTAAGCTCGTCCAGAAAAAAGATACCCTTACCATCACGAGGTAAAAATTCCGGTGGAAACCACTTAGAAATTCCATCTTCTGCAACAGGTAGTCCACGTAAATCAGTAGGCGCCAGTTGTGACAAACGTACATCAACAAAATCAATTTCGTGTTCTTGTGTAAGTTGCCCGACAATACTAGATTTACCAATACCTGGAGGACCCCAAATCATCGTGCTGATTTGTAGATTTTTGGCAACCAAGCTATTTAAATATGTTTTGAGTTGGCTAGGGGTCATATGTTAATTTCAATTAGATATTGGGTTTTTTAAGAGCCTGAAGTGCTGCAATGCGGATTTCTAAGTTTTTATCCTTAGCTAACTCGGTTAAAATTTCAACTGGTGTATCAGGGTGTTGGGCAGCATAAAGACGGTCGGACTCAATGTAACTTTTAGCGAATCTTGTGATTAATGTCTGCCGCATTTCTACTGAAGTATTTGGATGTGCAAGCAACAGCCAATTAAATCCTGTCAAACTTGCTAAATACTCCAACACCTTAGCAGGTGCATTCTTGTTTTGAGCCACAAATGTACAACATTGCCAATCTTTTACTAATATTTCTAAAACATTACCGGGAGTTTTAATATTGCTCGCTACTACCCGTCTAACTTCTACTTCTGTATCAAAAGATAATTTTTCTAGTACAGAATGTGGTGTACCAGGATTGCAAGCAACAGATAACCGAACGTTTGGTGATGTATCGTGTGCTAAAACTTCGAGCATATCCACAGGGAGACTTGGATTTTGAGCTATCCACACACGCAGCTGCGGTTCTTTTTGCACCCACATTCTTAAAATATCTATAGGTGTATGGGGATGTTTGGCAGCGTACTTGCGAACTGATAACCGTTCATCCATTGCTAGGCGCCATAATACTTGCTGTAATATTTCACGATTCGCATTTGGATGCTGTGCAACTAATAAATCGTGCGCGCGAGTCTCAGCTATACATTTTAGAACAGATGCGGGGGTATTGGGGTTTGCTGCAATAGCTTCTAAAACCTCATACTGATTACTTTGGGCTAACTGGTAAAGTAAATTTTCCTCCGCGCTCGGATTTGCAGCAACAAACCGACACAATTCTGGTTCGGAAATTGCATTAACTAACAAAGCTTGCGGCGTATTTGGGTGCCTTGCTACCATTTGTCGCACTCGTAGTGTACCATGATTTGCTAATTTACATAGTACGTTAGCACTTATGTAGGTATTTTGTGCCAGCGAATTCATCATATGTAACCTATAATCGAGTGCCAACTCAACAATTAAATCGATAGGTAAATCCGCGCGTGCAGCTATTGCGAGTTTTACTTTTTTATCACCTTGTTTAAGTAAATTTTTTATAACTCCTAAAGGAGTGCTTGAATTTTTAGCAAGTTTATAATGAATTTGCTGCCGAAAAGTCCAATTTGGTTCAGGCGTCTCTGCGAGTGTTTCTAAAATACTGGTAGGATATTTATGATACTTTGCTAGATATAAACGCACAGCAATAGTGCCATGTTCAGCAAGTATAAGTAAAATTTGTTCTGTAACATCTTGACGCTGGGCAATAATCATTCCCAAATTAGAATCTTTACAACGTGCCATCATCTCCAAAGCCGATAATGGAGTTTGATAGTGCTTTGCCACTACACGCAACACTTCGGGGTTAGAATGCATTGCGGCACCAGACAAGAAAAAATCAGGCACATTTGGTTGTCGTAAAAGATTAATTAAAGTCCAATACGGTATTTCTACAACAAAAGTTGGATTTTCTAGTATTAATAGCGACAACACCGGATTACTAAAAAAAGCATTCGGAAATTCATCCGCCAAACTTATTAATACATCAATAGGTGTATTTGCATTAACTATTACAGCCTTACGAACAGCAACATCATCATTAAGAGCCAACTGCCGTAGCAACTCAGGTGGCGCCGTCACATCAATAGCCTGTTCCAGAGGAGTTTGATGCATCGTAATTTTCCTTGTCCTCTACAGTGGTGAGTCAAGTCGCCGTCATTCAGACACGTATATATTTATAGTGTATTCTTTTACATAGATATTGTTGGTATTACTAGGCACATAGCTACAAAGGCGCCTGTCTTTAAAACTTTCTTGTACAATTAATTTCTTATAAAATGTAGAATAGATTTCTTGTGGAATATAGAATTAGTTTCTTGTGGAACGGGCATCCCTGCCCGTCAAATAAACAAGCTGCATATTAAAGGGCGGGCAAGGATGCCCACCCCACAATTCCAGCCTTATTTAATTTAAGATTGTGAATCAATCCAGTTAATTAAACTATTTGTATTAGAAAAGTACATAACATCAGATGCTCTTAAAGCAAACCGCGCTTCCGCATTGCCAAATTCTTTTGTATTACTACTAAGAAACACTTTTGTAGTATCTGACTGTGTAATAGCATGGTCTAAGATAGATTGCAATATAAGGTTATCCCGCAGGGCTTTATTACGTTTTAAAATAGGGTTATTAAGCGTTTTTTGTACGCTATTAACAGAAGGGGTTATAACTTCTGCAACGCGAAGAACTTTTTCTATAGCTTTCAATGTAGATAAGCAAGAATCAATCCTCCAAATCTAAGTCACGAATTCTTGCATCTAAAATATGCGCCATTAATCCTACTGATTCTAGTTCTCGTACTCCTGGAACAGTTTTTCCATAGTTTGGATGAGCTAAGTAGTCTCCCCTATTTTCTCAAACTTGGTGAGAAATCCGGGTAATGTCTCTCGATATTTCTCGCAAACGTTTTATAGATGTACTACTATCAAGCACTTCTTCTAATAGTGTTGGTTGCATGTCTTTACTTAAAACACCTTCACTATTATTTTTCCCTGTTCAAAGGCAAAAATTTCAATGCTGACAATTTATTTATTGTAGGTTTTTAAGGTGCTAGCAGTCCATGTAAGGGTAGGCGCCAGTCCTAAACTCTTCTTACTCTCAACTCTTCACAATCTTTCTTTGGCGCCGAGAAACCTGGTTTCTTTTGGTTTTCTATGTAGATTGTTTTGTTCAGTGGTGGGGAAACCAGGTTTCTGAAATAATAATATGGCAGCAATTATAAATAATTGCTGCCATATTAATTTGCTATTTATTTAAGCGTTTGCTTAAGCAGGAATTAAAACTGTATCAATGATGTGAATAACGCCGTTGTCAGCAGCGACATCTGGAGTAGTAACGGTAGCGTCATTTATTTTCACACCGCTGGATGCGTCAACTTTTACTTCGCTTCCTTCAACAGTTTTAGCTGATTTTAGTTTTACTACGTCTGTTGAAAGTACTTTTCCTGGAACAACATGATATGTGAGAATTTTCGTCAGCTTCGGAATGTCTTGAAGTAGTGAGTCTACTGTACCTTCTGGCAATTTTGCGAAAGCTTCATCTGTAGGTGCAAACACTGTAAATGGACCAGCACCTTTTAAGGTATCCACTAGATTTGCTGCTTTGACTGCTGCAACTAATGTGTTAAATGAACCTGCGCTTACTGCGGTATCAACGATATCTGGCATGGGTTTAAGGTGTCTGTGTATTTCGCTACTAACTTAACATTTACTTCATATAATTGCTATCTATCTTTAGACGGGTAAAATAATTTGGAATATTTGTTATACGCGATTAATCTATATAAATTAATTTTGGTTTAACTCACTAAAATTAATAGCAAAATTAGTAATACAATTGTAAAATTAAAGCCTTAAATGTACGCTTGGTAAGCGTTTCATTTATTCTTTTGAATAGTTATCTAGCGATGCGAGTGATTAAAATATTTTAGGATTAGCATTAAAAAATATAAATTTAAGCTTAGATTAACTTTTGTTTATTCTTTTATTTAGAGAAGAAAATATTATATATTTTAGCTAAAAAAATAAAAATTTGATTGTTTTACTTAGTATAATATAGTTAATTATACTTTGTTATTGTGTACTAATCAGTACATAACATGACAAATTTCTTCTTTACATAATTGCCAAGAAAGTAAATAATTTTAAATTGGTGATTGTATTTACATCAAACTAATATCGATATGGCTGTAATCAACAAAATAATTGATATTCAAACGCATCAAGGTATAAATATTCACAATATTACGCCACAAATTGAGTCAGTTGTGGCATCTACTTCGATACAAAATGGTTACGTATTAGTATTTTCTCGTCATACGACTACTGCGTTAGCGGTTAATGAAGACGAAGAGCGATTAATTCAAGATATTAAAGTATTTTTAGAAAAACTGGCGCCATTAAACGACCGTTATTTACACAACGATTTACATTTAAGACCAAATATTCCACCGGATGAGCCAAAAAACGCTCATTCGCATTTAATGGCAATGATGCTTAATAATACGGAAATTATTCCTATAGTGGATGGTAAGTTAGGGTTGGGTACTTATCAATCTATCTTGTTTTTTGAATTGGACGGCGCCCGTAATCGTACCATTTTATGTCAAGTTTCTGGAGAATAGTTGATGTATTTTACTTACAATGCCAACTAATCAAGGAATTTTCGTTTAAAAGCTGTTGAAGTGATTCTAATGCACCAGGTTGCTTTTGAACATAGGCGCCGATAAATAAGCCTATAGTTTCAGCTATTAACCAACGAGTTAATTCTACTGGTTGGGTCGGAGCAAAATCAACAGAGTTTCTAGCGGTGGTTGAGTCGAGAGGATGTACAATTGCAAAATGATTTGCTCCCTCTAATAAAACAACATAGCTGTCATTTCGACCACCTATAATCGCTTCGTTCCAAGTACGCATTACAGGTGTTATTGCATCTCCTCCTTCAATACCGTACATTTCACTGTTCGAGGCAATCACACCATCATTTGTACCAGCTAGAAGTAATAAAGGCAATTTATCTGCAAGTGGTAATATTGTACCAGGTAGATAACCCTGCATAATATACCCCATGCTGTTTACTCCATATCCAAAAGAAGCAACGACTTGAGCAAATAATTCAGGATTGGCATTTTCAATTGCAATCCTACCACCAGCAGAATGTCCACCTAAAATAATATTCTGTAAGTCTAGTAATCCTGCGAGAACTCCTTGCGTTTGTAACTGTTCGAGTTTAAACAGCAGCGTTGATAAAGCTACACTTGTTGCTTTAGTTCCGTAAACATCCGGTTTTGAAGCAGCAAAGTTTGCACCAGGTGTAAGATTTACACTTCCAGCAAACTCTTCTGCAACAAAATTAAATGTCACTACAACCAACCCACGTTCGGTAAGATTTTCTGCCAACCATTGATATACAAAAGCCTCGCAGTTATACCCATTAAATAGAATAACAACTGGAAAAGGCGCCTTCGTTGGGTCTGCTGGTAAAGTTAAAGATGTTTTGGCCTCTTCGTTGCTTATTTGTGCTGCTGGGTAAAAAACTTTTAAGAAAATTGTATCAAAAGGGGGTTGAAAGTTTGGAATTTTCGTAACTTCAAAGTATGCACGAACAGTCATAGGCTTCTTGAGATTAGAAAATAAATATATTAGCTCAAATCGAATGTCTCGAATTCAAACTGCCCAAATAACATATTTTTATCTACTGCCGATAAAATTTTATTGTCTGCGCGCGTATTTATCGCGCGGCAAACTAAATCGGCAACATCAGCACGATGGATACTTCCAATAATGCGAATATCCTCGGTTAATACACCGTTTCCTGTAGCTGGTTCTGATTTTAGACCACCCGGACGAACTATAGTATACGTCAAACCACTATTAATTAAATGTTGTTCAGCTTTATCTTTTTCGATTAATACTGGTTGCAATACCGCCAAAGTTTGAGGAGAAAGTGCCGATACACTATTCCCAGTTCCAATTGATGTTACGAGTATAAATTTTTTCACTCCTGCCGTCACCGCAGCATCAATTAAATTCTTATTACCTGGATAATCAGGTTTGATGCCATCTTGAGGTAAACCACCAATAGTACTAATTACAACATCAATTGGTTTTTCTGATTGCATTGCACTTTGTAGGTCATCTGGTGCCATTGCATCACCTATAATAACAGAGACTCCCATTGCTTCAAATTCCGCACGGGATGCTTCACTTCGCAACAGTGCGGTAACATGATAACCCTGTGTGGTGAGACACTTAGCAATTTCTCTACCAACACCACGACTTGCACCAGCTAAAAAAATAGAACTTGTCATTGTTAACCACGATTAATAATTATTGTCCGTCTTAAACTGGGTTTGTTGCCACGAATACTGCTAGAAACTATTAATATTAGAGCATCAATCGAAATAACACCCCCAAGTATTAATTATCCATGCCCCTGTCGCGCCTAGTTACCCTAATTGTAGGTTTAATCGTCATTTTGGCTATGAGCCTGTGGCTGATTGACTCGCTTTCCCGACTTTACTGGCAGTTGTCTTACTCTTCTCCTTTATTGGGCAACTTGCTGTTATTACTGCTTGTTCTGTTGGTTGGGGGACTAATTGCAGCATTTGTTTACTATGTCATCGTAATTCAAAACGGTGATAAAAAACGCCGCACCAAAGAACGGCGCCGTGTTACACCTGCCGAAATTCCTGCTGCAAAGTCTGAAGCTGCATCTTCAACGCTGCAAGCTGTGCGTCAGCAAGTTTCCCAAATACAAGACGAAGTAACACGTCAAGCGTTATTAAGTAAATCAAAAGAAATTGAGGCAAACTTAGCGCGTGGTGAAATTCAGGTTGTGGTGTTCGGTACAGGAAGCGCGGGTAAAACATCGTTAGTAAATGCCATAATGGGGCGAATGGTTGGTAGGGTTGATGCACCAATGGGTACAACTACCGCAGGTGAAACTTACTGTTTGCGGTTGAAGGGGTTAGAGCGCAAGATTTTGATAACCGACACACCCGGTATTTTAGAGGCAGGAGTAGCAGGAACTGAAAGAGAACAACTCGCACGTGAGCTAGCCACCGAAGCTGATTTATTATTATTTGTAGTTGATAACGATTTACGACGTTCAGAACATCAACCTTTAAAAGCTTTAGCAGAAATTGGTAAGCGTTCGATTCTCGTTCTCAATAAAACTGATTTATACACAGACGAAGACAAAGAAGCAATCGTTGCTAGGTTACGCGAGCGTGTACGTGGATTTATTTCAACAAACGATGTAGTAACAATTTCTGCCAATCCTCAATCTGTTGAACTTGAAAACGGCGAACTAGTCAAACCAGAACCAGAAGTGTTGCCCTTGTTACGAAGAATGGCAGCAATATTACGTGCTGAAGGAGAAGATTTAGTCGCCGATAATATTCTCTTACAATCACTACGCTTAGGAGAAGAAGCCCGTAAACTTATCGATACACAACGGCGCCGTACCGCTGATAAAATAGTCGAGCGTTTTCAATGGATAGGAGCAGGTGTAGTATCTGTTACACCATTGCCAGTAGTAGATTTACTCGCAACAGCAGCGGTCAACGCTCAAATGGTAGTAGAAATTGGGCGAGTATATGGTTGTGAGTTAAACACCGAACGTGGACGCGAACTAGCACTTTCGCTTGCCAAAACTATTGCTGGTTTAGGAATTGTAAAAGGCGCCTTAGAATTACTATCAACAGCATTACAACTCAACGTTGGTACATTTGTAATTGGTAGAGCAATTCAAGGTGTAACAGCTGCCTATTTAACCAGAATTGCAGGTAAAAGCTTTATTGAGTATTTCCGTAATGACCAAGACTGGGGTGATGGTGGAATGACAGAAGTAGTACAGCGTCAGTTTCAACTTAACCGTCGCGACGAGTTCGTAAAAGCATTTATTCAAGAAGCAATAGCCAAAGTAGTAAAACCATTAGCCGATAAAGCTACTGCGGTAATGGATGAGGTTGATGAAAAACTAGATAAATAGCCTACTATAATGGCTTATAGTACAATTAAAACATCAGCACTATTACCTTATGTATCAATGGCGCGCGTTTTTATAAATCCCAAAACAGATTTTGCTTTCAAAAAAATCTTTGGCTCCAAGCAGAGCAAGGATATTTTAATTAGTTTTTTGAATGCAATTCTTTATAATGAACAAGACGAAATTCAAGATTTGGTAATTCTTGACCCTTATCAGGCGCCTCGAATAAAAGGCATTAAAGATACTTATTTAGATGTAAAAGCAACACTAGCAGATAGCACAACTGTAATTATTGAAATGCAGGTGCTAAACGTTTTGGGTTTTGAAAAACGAGTTTTGTATAATGCGGCAAAAGCATTTTCAATTCAATTAGGCGTAGGAGAAGACTACACTTTATTGAATCCAGTGATTGCCCTAACAATCACCGACTTTGAGATGTTTCCAGGTAATGACCGAATTATTTCGCGTTATCGTCTAAAAGAAAAAGATGACTTAAGCGATTATAGCGATGATATTGAGTTGGTATTTGTAGAGTTACCTAAGTTTACAAAAGAACTTGATGACTTAGAAACATCGGTTGATAAGTGGCTATATTTCTTAAAATCAGCGAATGAACTTGAGACAGTGCCACCCAACATGGGTGAAGTACCCGCAATAAACCATGCGTTCACAGTAGCAAAGCAAAGTAAGTTGACCCCAAAAGAACTAGATGCTTTGGAAAAGCGTGAGATATTTTTACACGATAACCGCAATGCTATTTTAAAAGCAAAACAAGAAGGGCGCCAAGAAGAGCGTTTAGAAATAGCGCGTTCATTATTAGATGTATTAGATGAAGAAACAATTGCCCAAAAAACGGTTTTAACAGTAGAACAAGTACGACAATTAAAGAAATAAATTCAAAATTTTCATTATTTTCATAAATGTAGTATATTTTAATACTTTAGATAGATGTTTGAATGGTCAAACTAATCATCAGTACTATTTATTAGTTTGTAATGGAGTATTTTTTAATTAAAAATAAATTTTTTTTAGTGTTACTTAAGTAACAGCATAAAATATGTTTAACTAGTATAAAAAATAACTATCGCTGACATTAATGGCTAAAGTAGTTGTATTCGATGTTGGAAATGGCAGTTTTGAGAAAGGTTTTCCTGTCACGCTTTCGATTAATGAGGAAGGGAAACCTACTTATTTTACCAAGAAAGGAAAATTACCTCCAGCCCCTGACATTCCAAAGCTTTATAGCGATTTTCAAGAAATTTACAGAAATTTACAATTAGTTCAAAGAATAATTACAGTAGACTCTTCTCAACCTACAAACTTCTCAACCGCTAGAGAGTGTAAAAATGCGGCTGATGCTCTTGAAGAAAATCTGAGAGTTTGGTATACGCACGCTGATATGATTCAACTGCGCCAATGGGTGCAAGAAGTAGTAAATATTGATGAACCAGCGCGCGTTATTTTTCAAACCGATGACGATCCCTGTGCTTCTTGGCTACCAATAATTTGCCAAAACCCCGCAGAAAATTCTCTATTATGGCCTCAAGCCTTAGTTAATATTGCTAGCTTTCAAAAATTAAAACGCAAAGTGAGGACGTTTTGGCGCCGACGCAAGTGGGTAAGCATAGCAATTATTGGATTGGTACTGGGTGCTGTTTTATCGATTTTTAGTAATATTTCAAAAAGTATATATACTAATTTTCCAGCACCAAATACTTCAGTGACACCAACTGTAACAACAGCAATACCCACACCGCCAAAAGTTTCTGCACTGAATCAATTTTTTAGTCAGGGAGAACAGTTACTTTTAACAGGAAAAAATACAAATTATAAGCTACAAGGAATAACTGAATTTTCCAATAAACAATGGGATTCTGCTATTCAATTATTTGCCAAATCATTAAATGACACTAAAAATGATCCAGAAACACTAATTTATCTCAATAATGCAATTGCAAAGAAAAGTAGTAATTATTTGACTGTTGCTGTCGCTGTACCTGTTAGCGCAAATCCTGATGGTGCTGAAGAAATTTTACGGGGAGTTGCTCATGCTCAAAGTCAGCTAAATTGTAATAGTGTTGATAATGTCAGAAATTCTATTGATAGCAATCAAATTACTAATTGCACAGGTAAAATTAAAGGTAAATCACTTTTAGTCCAGATAGTTAACGAAAGCGATACAAACTATGATTCGCCTTCTTATAAAAATACTATAGTAGAAGTTGCGAAAGAAATTGTGTCTCGCGAAGATATTCTAGCGGTTATCGGTCATCATGGAAGCGAAAATACGATTGCATCTGTAAAAAATGTTTATCAAGATGAGCTTGTTGTTATTTCTCCTACTAGCACTTCTAATGAATTAGATAATTTGCCATACCTCACTTATCGAACGGCGCCGAGTGATAGCAGTACCGCGAAAACATTATCTGAATATGTCAATAGTAAATTAGCAAGTTCAGCGATTAAAGCAGTTGTAGCTTTTGACAATAATGATTCCTACAGTAAGTCTTTAAAAGACGCATTTAAATCATACATTCCAAAACAGGAGTATGAGATGGAAAGTGATATGTATAGAAGTGATTTTAATCCAACTATATTTTTAGATAACGCTAGAAATGCCAATGTTGTATTACTGGTTCCATCAATTAAAGAAGATATTTTGAATAAAGCATTAGAAGTTGTGAAAAAAGTATCTGAAATGACAAACCGAAAACCAATACTTTTGAGTGCCGATACTATATATAAGTCAAAAACAACTCGAAGTAATAGTCAAGAATCTAATCAAAATTATGGAGAGATAGCTCAAAAAAGTAACCTTATAATAGCAGTAACGTGGCATCGCAGCGACAGTGCTTTTGAAAACGATGCTAGTAAACTTTGGCCGTTTTTTCAAATTAGTTGGCGTACTGCAATGTCATACGATGCCATGAAAGCAATTATTCAAGGTTTACAATACATTCCAGATTCACCAAATACAATTACGAGCGAAGATTCACCGAATACAGTTACGCGCGATAATCTGAAAACTCAATTTGCAAAAATGTTAAAAAGTAAAAATATTGCAACTGGTGCATCAGACCCTGTGCGCTTTACTGATAAAGGTAGTCGTCAAGGAATGGGGGTATTAGTCAAAGTTGAATGTGTAAATAGTATTAAAAGTGTTTGTAATTTTGAGAAGTTAAGGAAAAATTAGATTCCCAACTTTGCCAAAAGTCAGGAATTTGGAAATACTGAAGCTCTTTATTATTTTGCCGATAAATTAACTGGCGCCTCAAGGGATAATACATAAACACTGCTTTGAGGAATTTGCACGATACGAGTATTTTCTTCGGTACGCAGTCCTGAAACAATACCGACTGCACTGCCTAACATTGCTCCTCTATCAAACTGTTCAGGGTCGCCTTGTCCCATAAATCCCATAACACTGCCTCCAAGTCTACCAAATACCGAACCAGTTTCTACGGCTTTATCATTTCCACGTTTATGGGTAATGGTAGTACCGGGAATTACTTGACTTGATGCGGTAATTTTTACTATTCGACCTCTTACTACTAATGATTGAGCAATAATTTTGGCGCCTTTCTTGGCAGGTTTTAGAATAATACTGACGGGAGTATTTTCTGGTACTATTACATTACCTTGGCTATCTTGAATTGCTTGTGCTAAAGGAACGGTAAGCGGGATATCTTGTTTTTGTCCTACATCTACGGTGATAGGCGCCGGGAAGGAAACTATAATTGCTGTATCTTGAGGAATTGAAATTTCTTGATTTGGGCTAATAACGGCTTGAGGTTGTGTTTTAGCAGGAGTTTTTACGCTCTGAGCGTTTGCTGGTATAGAAGTTAATAAAGAAATACAAGCTAAACTTAATAATATTTGCTTTTTCATAGTTTTTAGTTCTTTGTACGTAAGTAATTTTGTATAAGATGTGTCGCTTCGTTTATCTATATGTTTGGCATTATCAATTTATGCACTTATGGTGTTTGTTGCCTTTCTAACCAATTCCATCCAGAACCTTCACGATAAAGCCAATAGTCTCCATATACTGGTTCTTCAATTGGTATATAATCCGTGCTGGGAGTGTTTGGTAATCTGATTTTGACATTATGGCAGCTACCTTCAACTTCAATCGTTATATACCTTGGGTAAGCAATTTCTTGTTTAGGTGTTTGCAGTAAACGATCTCGAATAAAGCCTCGTTTTGATTGCCTTTCTCTACCATTAGTAAAGCAACGCACACGAATTACTGAATTTGTCACATCTGGATTATTTATTATGTATGGAAGAATTCGAGAATCAGAAATATGATGTGATTGTGCGTTTGCTGTTAGGTGAGGCGCCAATACAACTAAACATGTAACAAATGCTAATTTTAGGTTAATTTTCATGGTTTTATGGGAGACGTGACATGTCACGTCTCTACATTTCGGAATTATTTGTTTTCTAATAGTTGATTTACTTGTTGACCTCGGCGCCCTGTTTTAATTTCGTAGCGACGGGTGAGGTTATCTTGGAAGTTCATGTCTCTTGCAGCAGCGGAATTGACAAATGCATCACAGTTTTTACCTTGAGCTACTGTGGAGGAACTACTGCTGTTTTTCTCATTGCGGTTGGTGCGGGTATCTTTGGAATCGCTGTTATTTTGACTACCTTGACTACTACCACCACCATTGGCGCCGACAATTCCTAGAACATTGAAACCACCTCCACCACCATCTTTATGAGTTCGCGAAGAACTTGAACGTGTGCTTGTAGAGTTTGCAAGTGCCAGTTCGCTTGCGTTTGTACGGGTATTGTTGCCTAAGCTAAGATCGCTACATAAGGCGCGTGGGTCGTTTGCTAATGTTTTTTGGTCAACCCAAGATTGATGATCACCTAAACCTTGAACCTCACTGTTCCCGTTAGGTGTGGTTGCTGGTGTGCTGGTTGTATTTCCTGCGGGGATGGGTTTGAATATACCACCACTTGAAGTTCCGAAAGGATTGGCACTTGCTGGCAAGGTAGAAGTGAAGAGAGTAGCGGCAACGATTATAGAACCAGTGAGTTGACGTAGTTTCATTGTATTTACTTAATTAATATGTGAGTTTGTTTACTATGGGGTTTGTTCCCTTCACTCACTTTTATGTTTGGTTGGTTTGGTTTATGCACCTCGTTGAAAAAGTTTTTTTATGATTTTTGTTGGTTTGTGCGTAGAATAAGCACTGAAGTGCTTACAACGAGTGCTTACAACGAGGTTATAGCGAGGTTATAGCGACCATTACGATGACTTTTGCCCTTGGTATGATTGAAGTTTATGGTGTTCCTACTGCTGTGGAAGTTGCAGACGCGATGTGCAAAGCTGCGCGTATCACTTTCGTTGGGTACGAGAATACTGATTTGGGAAGGATTACCGTTTTAATACGTGGTGATGTAGGTGAGGTAAATGTTGCTGTTAAAGCTGGGTTAGAGTCGATAAATAGAGTTAACGGTGGTGAGTTGCTATCGCACCATATTATTCCTCGTCCCCATGAGAATTTAGAATATGCTTTACCGATACATAATAGTGCGTCTATAGAAAACTTTGGCACCGATATCCGCTTTCCCCCACCTTTATCAGCATAAAACTGGGTTCAATGATATTCACCACAGAGACATAGAGGACACAGAGAAGAATTCTCTACCTCCTCTGCGTACTCTGCGTCTCTGTGGTAAACAAAATCTTTAAAACTTAATTTCTCGTTCAAATTTCTCGTTCAAAATAAAGTAGGCGCCTACCCTGTTACAATTATCTTCTAATGACTAATATCCTTTCACGTATGGAGGCAGTACAGTCTCCAATTATCCCCATCGTTGGAGAATTAATCCGCAACACACCCGGAACAATTTCTTTAGGACAAGGTGTAGTTTCATACCCTCCACCACCCGAAGCTATCGAGTTGTTACCTAAGTTCCTAGCTGAGGAATCAAATAATTTATACAAACAGGTTATTGGAATTCCCCCATTAATAGCAGCAATTCAGGCTAAATTACACAGCTTTAATAATATAGAAATAAAAGATGATAACTGTATTGTCGTCACTGCTGGCAGCAATATGGGTTTTGTAAATGCTGTATTAACAATTACTTCACCTGGTGATGAAATAATTTTAAATGCTCCATATTACTTTAATCATGAAATGGCAACAATAATGGCAGGTTGCCATCCAGTCATAGTTGAAACTGATGAAAATTACCAATTAGGTGTAGATGCTATTGAAAAAGCAATTACATCAAAAACACGTGCGATTGTAACAATATCACCAAATAATCCCACAGGGGTAGTATATCCAGAAACTTCTTTACGTGCGATTAATCAACTTTGTCACGAACACGGTATTTATCATATTAGTGATGAAGCATACGACTACTTCACATACAACGGTGTAAAGCATGTATCACCTGCTTCGTTCCCTAATAGCAGCAAACACACAATTTCTCTATTTAGTCTTTCAAAAGCTTACGGTTTCGCTAGTTGGCGTATTGGGTATATGGTAATTCCAGCAAACTTACTTATATCAATTCAGAAAGTACAAGATACCATTTTAATTTGCCCACCAGTCGTTTCACAATATGCAGCATTAGGCGCCTTACAATCCTCACCTAAATATATTCAAGAAAATCTAAGCAGAATTGCCAAAGTACGCTTGGGTGTTCTTGACTCACTCCAAAAATTAGAAGGTTTATGTACAATAGCTCCTGCTGATGGCGCCTTTTACTTTTTCCTAAAAGTTCATACCTCAATAGACACATTTACACTAGTTGAACGACTAATCAAAGAATATCAAGTTGCCGCACTTCCCGGAACTACATTCGGCATGAACCAAGGATGCTACTTACGTGTAGCTTACGGCGCCTTGCAACAACAAACAGCCAAAGCCGGAATAGAACGCCTAGTAACAGGCTTAAAAAACATCCTGTAGGTTCCGTTCCTCCACCCAACCTACAAGGCAAAAAGGAACAGGCAGGGATGCCTGTTCCACAAGAGTTGTATGATTTTTGAATGTGTAAGTTACAGTTGTTTTACTTCAGAAACTAACTTGCCTACCATGTCTTTAGCGCTACCAAAGAGCATTGTAGTTTTATCTTTGTAGAACAATTCGTTTTCTACACCAGCAAAACCTGCGCTCATACCGCGTTTAATAACGATGGTATGCTTGGCTCTATCTACTTCTAAAATAGGCATTCCGTAAATAGGACTTGACTCGTCGGTACGTGCGGCAGGGTTTACTACATCATTGGCGCCTATAATTAACGCTACGTCGGTTTGGTCGAACTGTGGGTTAATATCTTCCATGTCGTGTAGCTGTTCGTATGGTACATTTGCTTCAGCTAGTAACACGTTCATGTGTCCCGGCATTCTACCTGCTACTGGGTGAATGGCATATTTAACATCTACACCCATCCGTTCGAGTTGGTCTGCGAGTTCGCGAACACCGTGTTGTGCTTGTGCTACTGCCATTCCGTAACCTGGCACTATTACTACTGAGCGCGCGTATCCTAACATCATCGCTCCTTCTTCGGGGTCAATGCTGCGAACTGATTTGTCGCCTGTATCTCCACTTCCACCACTTGCAACGGCCCCTGCTTCGGAACCAAAAGCATCAAACAGAACGCTGATTAACGAACGGTTCATTGCTTTACACATTATTTCGGTGAGGATAATACCTGATGCACCAACCAAGGCGCCTGCAATAATCAGCATATTATTCATCACCACGAAACCCGCAGCGGCAGCAGCTAAACCCGAAAATGAGTTTAGTAACGAAATTACTACGGGCATGTCACCACCACCAATGGGAATGACAAACATAACACCTAGTATTAAAGAGACAATTGTCACTGCTATAAATACCGGGAGATTATGAGGCGCAATGAGGAGATAAACGCCACCCGCAATAAATGTTACTAGTAGTAAAGCGTTAAAAGCCTTTTGGAAGGGGAATTTTATTGGCTTGCCAGTTACTAAACCTTGGAGTTTGGCAAAAGCCACTGTACTGCCTGTAAAGGTAACGCCACCAATTAATACATCAAGCAGCATCGAAATATTTGCGTCCACAGACACAAGTTCGTTATGTTGTCTCAACCGCCAAAACTCGGCAATGGCAACAAGACCAGATGCGGCGCCACCTAAACCGTTGAGCAAACCGACCATTTGAGGCATTTCGGTCATTTGGACTTTGTAGGCACCTATTGCTCCTATTACTGAGCCAATAGCTAAACCAATTAAAATCATTTCGTAGTTCAGCACATGACTATCGAGCATAGTAGCCACAATAGCTAATAACATACCTACTCCTGCAACAACGTTACCTTGTCGTGCGGTAGCTGGTGAACCTAATTTTTTTAAACCGAGAATAAATAGTGATGCGGCAATGAGATATGTAAGTTGGATACCTGTTGGCAAAAAATCTGTCATACTTTTCGTAGTTAGGAGTTAGGAGTTATGAGTTAGGAAGCTTTTTTCTTGAACATTTGCAGCATTCTGTCTGTGACTAGAAAACCACCTACTACGTTGACCATTGCTAAAATTACGGCAATTAAACCAAGAATTACTGATAAGTTTGTTTCTCTGGCGCCTGAAGCTACGATGGCACCAAGTACTGCGATACCAGAAATTGCGTTGGAACCTGACATTAAGGGGGTGTGAAGTGTTGGTGGTATTTTGTTGATGACTTCAAACCCTATAAATGATGCTAGGACAAATACAAACAATGCGGCTATTAATGCTTCGTTCATTATTTTTTGCTGTTGGTGATAATTAAGGCGGGTTTAGATATGTTGTTATTTTGTTGAGGGGATATGTGTTAACCCGCCTCTACAGCTGTTTGCAATGCTTCTTTTACCCGTGAATTGCGAATTTCTCCGGCGTGGGTTATGCAGGCGTCGTTGATGATGTCGTCGCCAAAATCTATTTGTATGGCGTTATTTTTGATGATTAGTTGCAGTAAGGATGTCAGGTTTTTGGAGTATAGTTGGCTGGCGTGTACTGGTACTGATGATGGTAGGTTGATGGGTCCAATGATGGTGACACCATGTTTGATGATGTCTTTACCTGGTTCTGTACAAGCACAGTTTCCACCTTGTTCGGCTGCTATGTCTACTATTACTGAACCTGTTTTCATTCCCATTACCATTTCTTCTGTGACAAGTAATGGCGCCTTTTTTCCTGGTACCTGAGCAGTGGTTATTACTACGTCGGCTGTTTTGATATGGGCAGCAACTAGTTCTTGGGTGCGTCTTCTGCTATCTTCAGATATTTCGCGTGCGTATCCTCCTGCAGTTGCTGTTTCTTCGTCGAGTTTGACTTCGACAAACTTGGCGCCCAAGGAAAGAACTTCTTCTTTTACGGCAGGACGAATATCGAATGCTTCTACTATAGCGCCTAAGCGTCGTGCTGTTGCTATGGCTTGTAACCCAGCTACCCCGGCACCCATCACAAATACTTTCGCTGGTGCGATTGTACCTGCGGCTGTTGTTAACATTGGAAAGTATTTAGGTAGCGCGGCAGCACCTATAAGTACAGCTTTGTAACCAGAAATTGAAGCTTGCGACGATAGCGCGTCCATACTTTGGGCACGAGTACTACGCGGTATCATTTCCATTGAGAGTGCGCTAACTTTACGCTCGGCTAATTTTTGCGCTACTGCTGGATTGCCTAATGGGTTAAGGAAACTTATAAGTACAGAACCTTCACGTAATAGTTCAACTTCTGAACTTCCTTCTGAGCGTTCTTGTGGTGGACTTACTTTAAGGACAACATCTGCTTCTCCCCATACTCTTGCAGTGTCAGCAATAATTGTGGCGCCTGCTGCTTCATATGCTGCATCGCTAAAAAATGCTCTGTCTCCTGCACCTGTCTCAACTAGTACTTCTAAACCCTGTTTTACCAGTCGGGCAACTATATCCGGAATTAATGCTACGCGGCGTTCGCAAACCTCTATTTCTTTAGCGACTGCAATCTTCATGAAATCTCCTAATAGCTAATATTGCTTATTTGTCTGAAATTGCTTTAAAGTTTTGCGGCTCTGTTGAAATTTATATCACTAGTCAACAGTGCTATAAAACAGCAGCAAGGCTTAATTCGACTTGTTTTTATTGATTCAATTCTTATGGCCGATTATTCTACAACTGATTCGTTTTCAGTTGCATGAATATTCTTATCCTTTGAATTTAGCACCATCCCAATCGTAATCGTCAACTAATAAAAAATACCTTACTGCACATCCTAAGCTGATCCCCAAATTTTGACACGTTTTTCTTTTATTTCTTTCAGGGATTTTCACATTTATTAACTATTTTGTCACATATCGCAACATTGCCTAAATTATCTAAACTACACCACTCTTAAGCTATTTACTGGTCATTTGTCACTTTGTCTTAAGTTCCTCGCTCGTGTTTTATCTTAATATTCCCCTTAAATTTCAGTGCCAGAGCAATTTGTTAAATAAACATTAAACTATTTGTAAGCACCTACTAGTTATTTTTACTTAACCTATGACCAAGAAATAAGCTTAAATGCTAGTAATTAATAGCTAGCTGGACAAACAACAATTAACGCGCTTGTTGAAGGGCGATAAATCATTAACATCCTTTTTAATTAATTTAACGAAATTTAAATCGTTTGATAACTTAAATTTTATAAGAAATAATAAAATTTTGATACATTTAGTAATATTTAGAAATATTTAGTCAAGGTTAAAGGGCAAAGTTACCCTTTACTCTTTACCCCTTCCCCCTTCCTCCTCCTCTTTTAGGCACTTTTGCAGTGAAATAACGTCGAAATTACTGCGAGTCAGTAGTAAAGTTTAATTACGATATCTGTTTACATTTGTCTGAAGTTGCCAAAGAAATGTCATAGGAGTTTAATTTATGCGACGTGTACTTAGAATTTTTTCTGCTGTTGCCGTGACTAGCTGCTTACTAACTGGATTTCAGGGTGTTAGCGTGGCGCAGTCGGGGATTAACCTTTGGAGTGGTGTAAGACGGGAAAATCAGCTTAATCACCGTTTCGATTTTGGTGGACAAGCTAATGGCTGGGATAGACTGCGTTTGCGGGCTGATGCCAAAAGATTTAAAAATTCTGTGGCACGATTTGTAATTTCTTATCCTGAATACTATAAAGGTAGTTTCGACCCCAAGAAAATCGAAGTACGGGCAAAAGGAAAGAGTATTCCCTTACAAGAAGCTAGATGGGATAAAGATAACCGTGTTATCGAAATTTTTCCAGTTGAACCAATACCCGCAGGCACTGGTGTAGAGATTGTTCTCTCGAATATTAAGATTCCTCCCTTTGGCGGTATGTACTATTTCAACTTAGCGATTCAATCTGCTGGTGATATACCTTTGTCTACTTATATCGGTACTTGGATTATTAGCGTCGGCGCCTAGGCAATGCTTGCAGGGGGGTTAATCTCGTTTGCTTTCCCTGCTATTTCTTTTTTCCCTAATTTACGAATTTGCTCATGCATGATAAAATAACGGATTGTGACTTTTTGTATAAAATCTCATTCCTAAATAGCTCGCTCGGAGAAAAAGATGAAGAGAACCTTAGAAGGAACTAACCGTAAAAGAAAAAGAACATCAGGATTTCGCGCGCGGATGCGGACTCCTGATGGTAGAAATGTGATTAAAGCACGTCGCAGAAAAGGGCGCCATCGCTTAAGCGTATAGTTTGGCACTTGTAGGCAGTTATACGTTGTGGCTTTGCCCTCATTGCATCGTCTTAAATCCCGCCAAGATTTTCAGGCAGTCTTTCGGGAAGGAATACGTCGGCATGGTTCTTACTTAACATTAAGAGCCTTACGACCATCACCTTCCACAACTGAACCAACTAAAAGCTCCGCATCAAGTTCGGCAAATTCGATGGATACTGCCAAGTCACAAGTTAATCAAAGTAATAATTGCGAGTACTTACCAACGCGAATTGGTATCTCAGTTAGCACTAAGGTCAGCAAACGGGCAGTAATCCGTAATCGTATCAAGCGTCGAATTGCAGCAGCCTTACAGCAATTATTGCCGAAAATATCACCAGGATGGCGTTTGGTAGTAGTTGTCAAACCAACTGCGGCACAACAAGAGTGCGTAACCCAACAATTTCTGCAAGAATTAGAGCAGTTGTTGGTACAAGCCGAGGTATTAAATGGGCATTCGTGAAGAAGTATATTTTGAAGGCGGTCCTCACATTGGGGACTTGATATTAAACATACTGATAGGTTTCACCGTTGTAGGCTTACCTTTGACGATTGGAGCAATTGTTAGAGCGTTGTGGCTGCGATTCCGCATTACCGACCGTCGCATCTCAGTAACAGGCGGATGGATGGGACGCGAGCGCACTGACATTATCTATTCAGAAATAGTCAAAGTCGTTAAAGTTCCCCGTGGCATTGGTATGTGGGGAGACATGGTAGTAACGATGAGAAACGGTTCTCGTTTAGAACTTCGAGCAATCCCCAGATTTCGTGAAGTTTACGACTACATCTACGAACGCATCGCCGCTAAAAATCCTGGAATGGTTGGTGTAGAAAAGTAATGAGTGCGCTCGTGCTGAGTAGTAACTCCTAATTCCTAACTCCTAACTCCTAACTCCGCTCCTAAACTCAGCACTCAGCACTTTCCACTTAATTCCTGTGCGGCTATCCGTAGTTCCTAGGGGATGATGTTGAGCGATAAATTAGGTTTAGATAATTAACACTACGTTTAGTTGAATTCAGAATAATGGATTTTGGTATCGGGTTCCTCTCGAACAATGTGATGCTGCCAATCATAGACTTGTTCTACAGCATTGTACCAAGCTATGGATTGGCAATTGTGGCATTAACGCTGGTAGTGCGCTTTGCACTTTACCCCCTTAGTGCCGGCTCAATTCGCAATATGCGCCGAATGCGAATTGTTCAACCGCTCATGCAAAAGCGGATGCAGGAAGTTAAAGAGCGGTATAAAGATGACCCGCAAAAGCAACAAGAAGAAATGATGAAGACGCAGCAAGAGTTTGGCAACCCGTTGGCGGGCTGTTTACCTCTTTTGGTGCAAATGCCAGTACTGCTTGCATTATTTGCAACATTACGGGGTTCACCATTTTCTTCTGCTAATTACACCGTTAACTTACAGGTGTTTCCAGCCGAACAAATTGAGCGCATTCAACCACAGGCTTTTGCTACTGCACCCCAAAATATCTATATTTCCGATGGCGAACATGTTAAGGTGACAGCTATCCTTCCTGGTGGAAATAAGATGGCTGTAGGGGAAAAAACTAAGGTAGAGTATCAAACTCCTGATGGAAAACCATTCCAACAGCTCTTAGCTGAACATCCCGAAACTAACTTAGTTCCTGAGTGGAAAGTTACTAAGGGCGAAGATCGAGTTAAAATCGATGAGCAGGGAAATATTGAAGCTTTACAACCTGGAGATGTTACTATAACTTGCAGCATTCCTGGCTTGGCTTCTAATAAAGGTTTCTTATTCATTGATGCTTTAGGTCGCGTCGGCGCCATTGATCCAGATGGTACAGTCCACTGGGATATTGTTGCAATGATTGTAGCTTTTGGTATTAGCTTATACGTTAGCCAAATACTGTCTGGTCAAAACTCGACGAACTCTAACCCCCAGCAAGATACAGTTAATAAAATCACTCCCGTTCTTTTTTCGGGTATGTTTTTGTTCTTCCCGTTACCCGCTGGTGTACTGATGTACATGGTAATTGGTAACATTTTCCAAACCTTACAAACGTATATTCTCTCACGTGAACCTTTACCTGAGGAGCTACAAAAAATTGTAGAATCTCAAGATAAAGAAAAACAAACAGAGACGAAAACTATACCGTTTGAACCAAAAAGTTCTAAGAAGAAAGCAACGAATTCATAATGGTTGATACTTCAATCGTAAGAGGTCAAGATTGGTTAACTTTACTGTTACAGAAAGCTGGACTCTCTGTAACAGTTACTGGTTCGGAGGAAGATGTACCCCCCGATAACGATGAGGGTGCAAGCTACTGGTTGACAATTGATGAGGCGAATTTATCACCAGAGCAAATCAGCACGTTGATTGGCAGCAACGGTTCGGTACTCGATGCCATTCAGTATTTGACAAATTCTATTCTCAATCTTAATCAACCACCCGAAGAACAAGCTTCGTATACCATTGAATTAAATGGTTATCGCGTTAAACGTGAAGCAGAAATACGAACGCTAGCAGAAAATGCAGCTGCTGCTGCACGCGCTTCTGGCAACGAAATCGAAATTAAGTCTTTGAGTTCTGCTGAACGTCGTCAAGTTCATACTTTTTTAAAGGACTATGCCGACTTGGAAACATTCAGCCGGGGCAAAGAACCTCATCGTCACCTTGTTGTGCGTCCAGCAATGGATTAATTTTTCTTTGCTCCTTTATTATTCCCGATTTCTTCTTGGAAGTCGGGAATTTGAGTGTTTCAAGTTAAAATAAGAATGTCAGAGCGAGAAACCTGGTTTCGGGAGCAAAATCTCCATTTTTATGAAAGGTTATCTATAAAGAAACCAGGTTTCTAATACTGCTAATTTTTTGAGTGAGGATGTCTCACAAATCCTATGGACGCAATTTTTATTCCGCAGCTCATTCAGGCGCCGGAGCGAACAGAGGAAATTCAAGTTCAAGAGTTTCTGCCCGGTTTAGATACACTCACGCCCGTTCGGGGCATTGTTCGCGTTCGGCATTGTGGAAATTATTTAGAAGTAGCAGCATTAGCTGAGGCAATTATTACTTGTACTTGTTGCCGCTGTCTGAAACAATATAACCATCGTTTAGTAGTCGATACAACCGAAATAATTTGGTTAGACGAAGCAGCCAATCAATTTGACGATTTACCTTTAGAGCGCGAAGTTGCCGTCGAAGAGTTGGTTGAGTCCTTGTTGCCGCAAGGACATTTTTATCCAAGCGAATGGCTATACGAACAAATGTGCTTGGAAATACCCCCACGGCAATTATGTGATGAAGATTGTGCTGGAATTCCAGCTACTCCCAAAACCACTACTCAAAACCCTCTCGTAGATAAACGTTGGGCTTCTTTAGAAGCACTAAAAAATCAATTACCAAATTGATTTGAATAAGAAACCCAGTTTCTTAAAAAAACCGGGTTTCTTATTGAGCATTCTGTCCCTCATCTTTCTTTGTATTACCTGCTTTTACCCAACCCTCTTGGTTACTACCTTCTACACGAACTTTTTGCCAAACTTTATCTTCACTCTCTTCTATTACTATTACTTTTTGGTTAAACCCGGCGCCACCAACACGTTCAGAGTCAGCTTTTGGTTCTGAGCGCAAACTCAAACCTTGTGACCATGTTACACGTGCGTCGTAGGCACCTGGTGGTAAAGGTTTTAGTGCTGTACTGTCAGCTTTTTCGGTGGGGGATGGAGTTGGTGTCGCGATAGGTTCTTCTTTTTTGTTATTATCCGCAGGTGACGGTTTTGTAGTTACATCAGCATTTGATGACGCTTTGGTATTAGTAAAACCTGCACTTGCACGCACCGAAGGTTCATCGTTGGCATAAATTGGTTTAGGAGGAACCCTTGAAGATTGATTCACGAAGTACAAAGTAGCAGCAACTCCACTGCCTGCAAGAATCGCAATCGCTAGGATAAATCCTAAAAGATACTTAAATAAGTTTGAAACCATGTTTAACTTTGCTTGTTTAATAGTCGATAGTTAATTACTAACACTCAAGGTAAATAATAACTAATTCGCTTGGCGCCAAACATCCACGGGTGTACTTTGCTTTGATGCTAATCTTGCGCGTCCAGAAGCTGCCCATTCTTGCAGTTTTTGGATTTGCTCTTGAGCAGTGCGTGCGAGAGGTATAATTTGGCTGGCAGCTTCCAGGATATCATCGGTTGTAAAATCCCGGTTTTGGCTAAACCCGATGTGCATTGCTTCAATTAAGGTTTGCTCGATTTCGGCGCCAGAGAAATCTGGAGTTTCGTAAGCTAACCGTTCGATATCATAACTTTTCAGATTATGAGGACGCAAGCGCGTTAAATGCACATCAAAAATTGCCTTACGCTCGTCTTGACTCGGCAACCCTACAAAAAATATCTCATCAAACCTTCCTTTCCGTAACATTTCTGGTGGTAGAGATTGAATATCATTCGCAGTCGCTACAACAAATACAGGTGAGGACTTTTCTGCAAGCCAGGTAATAAATGTACCAAACACCCTGCTCGTAGTTCCCGCATCACCTTTACTACCAAGTCCAGAAAACGCTTTGTCTATCTCGTCTATCCATAATATACAAGGCGCCAACGCTTCAGCTACTTGTATCATTTGTCGAGTACGTGACTCCGATTCACCTACCAAACCAGCAAATAGGCGCCCAACATCAAGACGCAATAATGGTAAATGCCAATAGTGAGCTATCGCTTTCGCAGTTAAAGACTTACCAGTACCCTGAATACCCACTAACAATAAACCGCGTGGGTGTGGTAAACCGTACTGACGTGCGCGTTCGGTAAACGAACCACCACGACGAATTAACCAATCTTTAAGACAGTCTAACCCACCAATATCAGAAATTTGCTCAATAGCAGGAATAAAATCGAGAATTTGAGTTTGACGGATAGTTTGGCGTTTTTCCTCCAAAATTAAGTCAACATCTTCAGGTTGTAGTTCGCCATGAGTCGCAATAGCTTTGGCTAAAACTCTTCTAATGCGCTCCATACTTAAACCCTGGCAAGAGCGCACCAAATCATCCAACGTCTTGCTAGGTAGTGAATTGTTTGTAGCTTGTAATAATCTTTCAACCTCTGTTTTAATTTCTCCCCCACTTGGTAGCGGAAATTCCACAACAGTCAAAACTTCGGTTAAATCATCAGGAATAGCTACACGCGGTGATAGTACTACTATATTTTTTGGCTGTGATTTTAAAAGCCGTGCTAAATTGCGGAGTTTGCGAGCAATAGCCACATCATCTAAAAATCTATGATAATCGCGTAATATAAACACCGCCGATGCAGTTGCAGGTAACTTTTCAACAAACTCTAAAGCTTGTAAAGGGTTACGCTTACCAAAACCCGCATCATTCGGGTTGCCCTGAATACCATCCACAAAATCCCAAGTATAAATCGGACGGTTCCCCAATTGTGCAGCTTCTTCTCGAATTGATGCTTCGACACGTTCCTCTTCATACGTCGGAATATAAATTAGCGGGTAACGCGCACGCAGCAGTAGCTTAAACTCATCACGGAAAGTCATAAGAGTTTCTTATTAGTTGCTTATTAGTTGTTATTTTTTCTATCCTTCTTCATTGTCATATAAACGTAGGGTGCGTGGCGCCTTAACAATTTTACAACGATGCTAATAACCAAAAGGCGCCACGCACCTCACCCCACTCGAAACGCATAATAATACCGCATTGCAAGAATACGCTCAAAAGCAAATTCGCTTTCTTCAAGACAAAGATTGCAACATACAACCATATTGATAAAATTCGCAACAGTAAAATTACTACTATTTCTTGTAAATATTATTGCCAATATCTATCTCCGGTTAGATAAATATATTTAGCTGGATGTTGTAGCATCTAGGATTATGAATTTAAAAGCCAAAGTATAAATTTATTAGGGAACCGTTTGGAAATGGTAGATTCAAATCAGCAAGACAAGCATAATTTTCTTTTCCCTCGCAGTCGCTACTATGGTAAGGTTCAACCGCAAAACCTGGTATTTAATGCTAATCTTCAAGAGTTTGCACAAAAAGTAGGCTATATTAGTGCCCTCGAAACATCGGGCAAAATCGCACCAGAAGATGCATATAATCAGGTCAAGGTGCTGTGGAAGCAACTCAAACGTAGCAAAAAAGAATTGGGTATTGGCGTAGAGGCGCCAACAAATACTCAAGATATTTAAGTAATATATCTAAAATTAATACAAATTACCCATTTAATTACTCCTTATTCATGACTTGGAACTCATTCCTTTCTAGCGACAAAACGAGGTCTTGTGAAGTGACTTCAATTATCCAGTTGCCACTGGGTTTACCATCTGACAAAATTTCTTCTCCACGAACTATACCGACGCTTCCAGCTACATAATCTGGACGTAGGATAAAAACTTTGTCTCCTACTTGTGGGATTTTTGAGTTATTCAAAGGCGTTCCTCGACCGAAAATGACTAAATATTAACTAATTAACTAAAATTTATCATACATATAACCTTATCTTAACCAAGCTTGTATGCGTATAATCACTCATAAAAAATATTATGCCTATCGGCATAAACTAATCCTCATTATCTATTGACCGATTAGTGCTATCAGTATCCAGTGCCTTTCGCTTCTAAATCAACAAAAGACAGTAAATTACTCAATCCTCAAAATCACGAACGCCGGAGGGCGCAATTTTTACAAGCAGATGTATTTGTATCAGGTTGGTTATATGAGTTTTGATTCCCCAAACTGTTAATTTACTGGGTCTGGTTACTATATAGATGACGATATTGTGGTCAATACGTCAAATCTACAAAAAATGGCAACCGAGATAATTATATATATAAAAACGATGTACTCGACTTATCCAAAACTGAAGTTCATACACTAAAACTACATCATAATGCAGTGTACTTACCTTCATTTATACAAGGTGTTGTATAAATCTGTCTTGGAGCGTTACTGTATATCGAAAAACGTTTAGCACAACTACTGATTAATTTGTTAGGCAATGCAATTAAATTTACAGGTGTCGATAGTGTCACACTGCATATTGACGTTAATCACTTTAGCGCAGAAGATATAGTGTTACATTTATTTATTAAAGATACAGGTGTTGGAATGAGCGTAGTACAGCTTGATAAAATTTTTACCGCCCTTCAACAAGTTGGTGACATTCAGCGTCACGTTCAAATATTTTCTGTTTGGCGCTAGGTATATTTATCAGCTTGAAGTAATATGATGTAAAAATATTCATGCCAAAAATAAACAGATGTAACGTTTGTTAACATACTTATATATAATGTTTGCTTTGATGGTGCCGAGAAGTAAGCGCACTTATAAATCAACTTAAATTAAATTTAATTTAATCAAAATATGACAAAAACAAACGGAACAATTTTGATTATCGATGACAACCCAACAAATTTAGAAATTTTGTATGAGACTTTAGTAACTGCAAAATATGATATTTTTGTGCAGATGAGCGGTGAGGAAGGTATTGAAATAGCCATACAGCAACAGCCAGATTTAATACTGCTTGATGTGATGATGCCTGGTATGGATGGTTTTGAGACTTGTCGAAGATTACAAGCTAATGCAATAACTCAATCAATCCCAATTATTTTTATGACAGCTCTTTGTGATAGCGAAGATAAAATTAAAGGACTTAGTTTAGGAGCAGTTGATTACATTACGAAACCTTTTCGGCAAAAAGAGGTCTTAGCACGAGTCAATATCCACATCAAGCTAAAGCGGACGACACACGAATTAGAACAACGGGTTGAAGAACGTACTCAAGAACTTTCACAAACCTTGCATTCACTGAAACAAATGCAATTGCAACTTGTGCAAAATGAAAAAATGTCAGCATTAGGACAATTGGTTGCAGGTGTTGCACACGAAATTAATAATCCAATGGGATGTATTAATGGTAATTTTGTTTTAATGGAAGATAGTGTTAAAGATTTGTTTCAAATTATTGACTGTTATCAAAAAGAGCTTCCTCAACCTAGTGTTTGCCTACAGGAATGCATCGAAGCAGTAGACTTAGATTATTTGCGCTCAGACTTGCCAAAGATGTTCGAGTCTATGCACACAGCAATAAGTCGTATTAAAGATATTAGTAACAGTTTAAGAACGTTTTCGCGCGCTGATAATAATAAATATGTGTTATTTAATATTCATGAAGCAATAAATAGTACTATTCTGATTCTTAAACATCGTCTCAAAGCTTCAGAATCTCGTCCAGAAATCGAGGTTTATAAAGACTATGGTGAGTTACCGCTTATCGAGTGCTATCCTGGACAATTGAATCAAGTATTTATGAATATTATTGCTAATGCTATAGACGCGATAGATGAAGTAAATTTGCAGCAAAAAAATTATATTGTCATAAAAACAACTATTACTGAAAACCAAAAATCAGTTTTAATTTCTATCAAAGACAGCGGTCTTGGGATCAATAAAAAAATCAAAAATCAAATTTTTGAACATCTGTTTACGACTAAAGAAGTAGGAAAAGGAACAGGATTAGGTTTAGCAATTGTACATCAAATTATTGTTGAAAAACATCATGGTAGTATCGAAGTTAATTCAGAAATAGGACAAGGAACTGAATTTTTGATTACTATTCCCATAATACATCAATAATTAAGAAACCGGGTTTCTAGGGTTTTTAGGTGTTAGATTTGTAAACTTTGTGGGCAGACTATAAACTACGAAGATGATAGGTGCCTAATATTAATTGTAGACGACCGTTGGGAAAATCGCGCGGTGGTGGGGTTGGGAAGTGCTTCTCAAATGGACAGCACTTAAGTAGTTATTACGATGACCGCTGCCAAATTTTAATTGTTTTATCCAGGCTTACACTCACAAGTATTTCTCCTGATGCCGTAAATGTTAACCCAGTAACACTATTAGTATGACCAATAAATGTTGCTAATAACTCCCCACTGTCTAAATGCCACAGTTTAATAGTTTTGTCTGCACTCCCGCTAGCTATAATTTCGCCGTCAGGACTAAGGGCAATAGCACAAACTCTCTGGCTATGTCCTTTTATTGTTCTAATTAGTGTACCTGTTTCTAAATTCCATACTTTTATACTTTGGTCACGACTACCACTTATTAGTATTTTGCTATCATTACTTAAGCATAAGCAACTAACGATATGCGAATGCGCGCTGAATGAATTTTGTAGCAGTGCCTCTTCTCCCTCTAGGCGCCAAATTTTAATTTTACGATAACTTCCTGTCACAAGAGTTTTTCCATCTTGACTTAAAATAAGTGCATGAGCAGTTGTATCATCAAGTGAAAACGAACTGTTTACTTTTCGTGACTGTAAATCCCAATATAAAATTCTTCTATCATCACCACCTGTAAATATCATTCTATTATCAGGACTGCAAGCAACTCCCCGTACCATGCCATTATGCTTGTGCAAAATATCTATTAAATCTTTGGCGCCTACATGCCATATTTTAATTGTAGAGTCGGCGCCACCACTGACTAAAATTTGCCCATCTGGACTAAATGCTAATGCATTGATTTCATCAACTAGTCCAGATTTGCTCCAAGGTAGCTCAGAAAAAGTACAAATTAACTCACCTTTATTTAAATCCCATAATTTGGTTTCACCCCGACTACCACTTGCAAGTAATGGCGCCTTATTTTTACCACCAGGACTAAAAGCCAAACAATTAATGCCTCGTGTATGACCGCGTAAAGTATGCCAGTATTCCCAGTCACCAGTAATATGGTCTGATGCAATTTGAATAGTCTCAGCTAGCATTATTTCATCATCAGCATTAATTTCATCCTCTTTAATAGTGAATGAGTCCAAATACCAATTCAAACCACCCGAATATAATAATTTACTTGGAACCACAGTTATTTTAGGGTCACTAGGTTCTATTAAATCTGTCGGTAAAAACCCGGCAATTACAACTTGCCTTTCGTCTCCATGTTTACCAGTCAATGGATAAAACAAACATAGAAAAATTAATAAGTCGCTTTTTAAATCATCTTGTGTAACAGTCCACTTAATCTTATCTTTTTTAATGCCGTTAAAACTCTCACCATCTGCTACATGAACTTGAATACTAAATTTAGGATTCTGGAGCAGCGAGTAACAAAACTTACTTTCATTCCTCAAATTTCCTTCATCATCTAAAGCAATACTTGTCAAAACATCATGAGGCACTTTTTTAACCAATTTACCCAAGCGTTCCTGCATCACCCTTTCGACAATTTGCTCGCGTAACAGATAATCAATAGCTTGTTGCTTAAAAAATCTGTGGAAAGGTATCGTCCAGTCTGGGGGTTCTGGATATTCTGGAGGGACTGGGGGTGGATTTTTTGCGACAAGTTCAGCTTGTTGACGTGCTATTTCAACAAGCTTCGTCAATGCTTCACCTTTAAACGCCATAATCTCACAGTGACAACCTTTTACAGAACTTTCTAATAAAGAAACCTCATAAGTCTTGGGTTTCTTGACTCTAGTTAGAAAATCTACTTGTTGTGATTTGAGCAAGCTAGTCCAATTCATGTACATATACAGTCATGCGCGCTCTTGCCTACCTACGTTAATGTATATAAAGAAACTTTTTCTTTTTTATTTGATTTGATTAATTTTAACTATCTGCTTTTTAGGTAAAAATAAGTTATTTCGTATCATATGTTACAGAAAAAATATAAAAAATGAGTAAAATTTAGGCGCCTAAGCAAAATATTTACTTTTAGCTTGAACAGTAAAGTATTTTGATTGGGAAATTCATTGTAGCGGATGGAAGGGGTTTGAATTGTTTTTGGTGTGAAATTTGATTATTTCTACCAGAAGTAAGACCCGTTATGGGATGTGTATTTGTAACTATTGCTATAAAGTCATGTTCAGTAATGTATGCAAATTCAAACACCAGACTGGGTAAAGCACGCTGTTTTCTACCAAATATTCCCTGATCGCTTTGCAAAAAGCAAACAACCTCGAAAGCGATTATTACATGATGCGCGCTGGGAAGACTGGGAGGCAATGCCCACACTCCAAGGTTACAAGGGTGGTGATTTATGGGGAATTATAGAACAATTAGACTATATTAAGTCTTTAGAGATTAATGCAATTTACTTTACGCCAATTTTTCAGTCAGCTAGTAACCATCGCTATCATACGCATGATTATTATCAGGTGGACCCAATGTTGGGTGGTAACGAAGCGTTTCGTGAATTACTCGATGCTGCACATGCACGTGACATCAAAGTTGTATTAGATGGGGTATTTAATCATTCGAGTCGTGGTTTTTTCTTTTTTCACGACGTGTTAGAAAATGGCCCTCACTCACCTTGGGTGAATTGGTTTAAAATTGAAGATTGGCCCCTTGCTCCCTATACAGGGGATACACCAGCTAACTATGGAAGTTGGGGTGGAAATCGTGCGTTACCAGAGTTTAACCATGATAATCCAGAAGTACGTGAGTATATTATGGAAATTGCTGAGTATTGGGTCAAATTTGGTATCGATGGTTGGCGCCTGGATGTACCATTTGAAATTAAGACACCAGGATTTTGGGAAGAGTTTCGAGACCGTGTAAAAGCAATTAACCCCGATGCTTATATTGTCGGTGAAGTTTGGGGAGATTCACGACAATGGTTAGACGGCAAACAATTTGACGGGGTAATGAATTACTTGTTTGCTGGTCCAACTATTGCATTTGCAGCAGGAGATAGAGTAGTTCTCGACCAAGTGCAAAGTCGTGACTACAAACCTTATCCTCCCTTATTCGCTGCTGAATATGCTCAAAAAATCCAGGAATTATTGGAACTGTATCCTTGGGAAATTCAATTAACGCAGTTGAACTTACTTGCTAGTCATGATACCGCACGGTTAATGTCCATTGCAGGTGGAGACATACCGAGTATTGAGCTATGTACACTGCTTTTAATGACATTTCCCGGCGCCCCTAGCATTTATTATGGTGATGAAGTTGGATTACCAGGAGCATTAGACCCAGATTCGCGTCGAGGTTTTCCCTTAGAAGCAGCTTGGAATCATGAAATACTTAATACACATCGTCAACTAATTACACTTCGTCATAAGTACCCGTGCTTGCGAACAGGAGACTACAAAGTTTTGTACGCACAAGGTGAAGTATATATCTTTACTCGTGTACTCAATGACGAACAACTAGTTATTGCGGTTAACGCAGGTACATCTGATTCTAAAACAAACCTAGATGTTAGCAACTTACATTATTTACCCAACAAAGTATTATACGGGGGCGCCGAACTTGAATGGAATAACGAATTAGAAACCAAACAAGTAACCCTACATCTTCCTGCCCGAAGTGGGTGCATTGTAGGAACTTACTAGGAACGGATATAACGGATAAATCATCCGTTATATCCGTTGCTAATTCCTTTTATCAAACCCTTTCCAAGACCAAGAAAACTTTTGCGGTTGTGATGTATAATCGCGACAGTCTTTCGCTTTTTCTGTAAGTACTTCTGCTGGATTTACTGCACACTTGAGATAATTGTTACTATTATAGTACTGACATTTTTTACATGGAAGCGCAACAGCTTTAACTCGT
This sequence comes from Calothrix sp. PCC 7103, assembly GCF_000331305.1. Taxonomy (GTDB): domain Bacteria; phylum Cyanobacteriota; class Cyanobacteriia; order Cyanobacteriales; family Nostocaceae; genus Dulcicalothrix. The sequence goes on from NZ_KB217478.1 coordinate 8,131,107, forward strand.
TTCAGCCTATAAAATACAACTCCTACAGTCGTCAATACAAATAATATTGGTGTAACTAATATAACGGTATCACCCAATGAAGGCTCAAATTCTTTTTGATTGACATTAGTGTTATCATATGAATTAGCATTTACAGTTACGTGGGTATCTGTATTGCTATTAAAGTCAGTTATATTACCTTCCGTTTTTGGGTACTGTCTCAGACTTTCGTTTAAAGGCATAAATTTTCCTCAAGGTAATAGCTACCTAGGAACTATCGTATTTTTAATTAAATTAAGATACGTCTAGCGGGGGAAGTAGCTTAGGACGGTCAAATGGTAATGTCTCTATAGCGGCAATCAAACTAAAATTATAATTAACTACTATTTTAATTGCCCTGTCTTAAGAATAAGATTTTCCAAAGATTTATACGCTCTAACTACCAGTAGAAAAATTATCACCATATCTTCTACCGATAGTGTGAAGCTAATTAACAAACTTTGTGATATATACGACTTTAATTATGGTTGAAATACTTATAACATGGTTCGTAACTGCATTAAGCTTTCTAATTATCTCCAAATTACCTATTGGAGTAGAAATTGATAGTTTTAACAAGGCACTTATCTCTGCTGCTGTGGTTGGAATACTAAATGCGCTTTTATTACCTATCTTAACTTTTTTTAGTTTTCCGCTAATTATTTTGACAATTGGATTATTTTTCTTTGTCTTAAACTCAATCATTTTTGGTATAGCTGCTTACTTGGTAAACGGTTTCCGGTTAAGATATGGTTTTTGGAGTGCATTAATTGGTTCTGTTGCCCTTGCTGTAATTAATTCTGCACTCTTAAGGGTTGTAGCTGCTATTATCTAAAATAAGAATATGAATTATTCTATATAGATAATAGATATAATTACTTATGAGCTTCAATGTAGGAGCGAGAATTACACTCAAGTCGCTAATATTACTGTGCTTTGCTTATAGTTGGCTAGGTTGGTATTTAGCTGCTTACCATATCGTTTGGTTAGTTGGCAGTGTTGTGACTATTTCTGTATTGGCTATTATTGGACAAACTAATTCTTGGTTAGAAAGCCTAATCGAATTTGGCTCACGAACTTTGGTAGTAATGTTGTTCTTAAGTCTTTCTATTGCGTTGGTTGCTAGCTGGTCAATAATATTTAGTTTAGTTTTAATGCCTTTGGCAACTACAATGCTTGCTGATATGGAGTTGCGCTTTGCTGGGTTGAGCAGGTCTGATAGATTTTTATTAATTGTTATATCAGCTGGTCTTAGTTTAGGATTTGGCGAAACCGTAGATTTATTTTTTCTACCAAGTGTTAGATATTGAAGTAGGTTGGGTGATAACCCAACCCCATCCATTTATTCTTAAGCTATTGTCACTTCATTAGACAAATATACATCTTGAATAGCATTAAATAACTTCACACCTTCTTCAAAAGGACGCTGGAATGTTTTACGTCCCGAAATTAATCCAGTTCCACCCGCACGTTTATTAATAACTGCGGTACGTATAGCCTCAGCAAAATCGTTTTTACCAGAGGCGCCACCAGAATTTATCAACCCAGCGCGTCCACAATAACAATTCAACACCTGGTAACGGGTTAAGTCTATGGGATGGTCACTAGTTAATTCGCTGTAAATTTTTTCGTTAGTCTTGCCGTAACTCTCACCTGTTGCCTTAGCAACTGCACCATAACCGTTATTGCATTCAGGTAACTTTTGCTTAATAATATCAGCTTCGATAGTTACCCCTAAATGGTTCGCTTGTCCTGTTAAGTCAGCAGCAATATGGTAATCTTTATCTTGTTTAAAAGCATTGTTACGCAAATAGCACCATAATATAGTTGCCATTCCCAACTCATGCGCGCGTTTAAATGCCTTACTAACTTCTTGAATTTGGCGTGTTGAATTTTCTGAACCAAAATATATAGTGGCGCCAACAGCTACCGCTCCCAAATTCCAAGCTTGTTCAACATCACCAAACATAACTTGGTCGAACTGATTCGGAAAAGTTAACAATTCATTATGATTAATTTTAGCAATGAAAGGAATTTTATGAGCATATTTACGTGATACCGACCCTAAAACACCTAAAGTCGTTGCCACACCATTACAACCAGCAGCAATTGCTAATCTAATAATATTTTCAGGGTCAAAGTAAATTGGATTTGGTGCAAAAGAGGCGCCTGCCGAGTGTTCAATACCTTGGTCTACAGGCAAAATAGACATATAACCCGTATAAGCAAGTCTACCCGTAGAATAAAGAGTTTGTAAACTGCGAATAACTTGAGGTGTACGGTCACTACTTAACCAAACGCGGTCAATGAAATCTGAACCTGGTAAATGTAATAACTCCTTAGAAACCTTTGCTTCATAAGTAAGTAAATCTTCTGCTTCTGATCCCAAAACAGACTCAATAGAAGAAGGCGATGCCATTGTCGTAGTCATATATTTATCTCAGTAACTAAACGTACAACCTTGCTTTTAAAATAACATTTATACTAAAAATTAGAATATCGAAAATGTTAATAAATAATTAACCAAACTGTATCAAATAACCTTTTTAAGGTTAACATAAAATCAAAACTTAAGTACTATTTAAAACTAGGCTTTAAATTACTCTTAATCTTTCTTTGTGGACTTTGTGGTTCATAAAAAATAATAAAATAATCAAAACCACATATAGCAATCCTAAATCGCTTGTAAAATATTTCTCTTCTTTCTTTCTTTCCTTCCTTTGCGCTCTTTGCGTCCTTTGCGGTTCGTTACATAAGCATCATTTTTTACAAATCAATTAGGAATGCTATATTATACACTAGCGCTAGCAATTGCGATGACACTCTTCCCCTCGACAGATTATTTAAAAAATAAAGATATTAATCAAAGACATACTGCCTAAACGCCTACATTGTACAAATATACTATATGACTGTTTTTTAGTGGCAACTCGCTGAGACAATAATTCATTTGTACTTATTAGCTATAAAAATGCGAATAAATTGGAACTGCTCCTGTGGGAAATGCTGTAATTTTCAGAAACGAGTTAGGCGAGTATCGTGGTAGAGTTTACCCAGGCGCCGATTATAATGCAATTGTGAAGTTGGAGGAACGCGGTTCAACTGATATAACGGATGTAACGAATGAGTTTTTTGAAGAGATAGAGAGAAATGAAGATTGACTTAAACAGTGTAGATTTTAGTGATATCAGTTTGGCAAGCGTTGATTTATCAACGCTTGAAACCGAAGATGAATTTCGTGCAGAAGCACGAAGGTTGCTACCGACTGCACTCGTCAAAGTCGGTGAAGCTGTCGCAGAACAAACTTGGGAAGAGTTACAGAAGACTCTGTTAAAACCAGGGTCAAAAGCAAAGTCTTCTACAAGTGAGAAGCGTCAGTTTGTCAGAGAAACTGGTCGAAACTATCAGCGAAGTGCTAGTAGTCGAGATAAACAAGAAATAGAGGATCACATAGTTGAGCAATTGCGTATATTTCAAAAGAAAGCTATCTAACGAAGCATAACCGTAAAAATACTGACAATTTGCTTTATTTCAACCATTTTCTACCTGCTCTTTCTGCTGCTACTTGGGTGCAGTAAAACTTATCATCTCCATATACTGCACCTCCAGAACTTATAACTCGAAACTGCCATCCTTTAGATTCGGTAGAAAATACCGTAAAAATACGCTCTGGATGGCAAATTACTGAATAAATAGTAGTGTTAATCATAGTGGTATCAGACAATATACTATTACAAGAAATATTAACTCTTAGTAAAGCTATTCATCTATACAACATATCCAACAGAATAATTTCCAAACACTTATTTTCTATACAAATCGCAACATTTTACAAACAAACCCTAGAAACCCGATTTCTTGTTGAAATATTGTAACAAAAATGATAATTTTGCGTAGAAACCGGGTTTCTGGTTTCTGATTATTCACACCTTACACGGGTATCACTCCTACGGGGTAAAGCACAGCATTTTATTTTAGAATTACAGGCTACAATAAAAGCGCCAGCGAATACGGTGCTTTCATCTGGCGCCAAGTGTTATCACGTATAAGCAAGCATAATTGTATTCAAAATCTTAGTTACATAGTAAGGGGTTTACCCACGCATGGGTATTACCCCTTATCGGATATGTCATGCCCAGATACTAGCAATTGAAAACCCGTCGTTAGTTTTTGGGGCACTTAGCTGTGCAGCCAACGATGGACTAATAACTTGGTCATTTTCAGTAATAAATGTGTACCCCAAATAACCAGTAATAAGCGATAGGCTAGTGGCAAGTAAGAGTTTTATGTTCATTAATGTGAAAACTTAGGAATTATGATTTTGCTATAGTTTATCCTTAGCTTCAAATCAATGCCACTATAAAATTGTCATTAGTGCAATAATCCTATTTTTGCTCTAGTTATTGAATCAGCAACTGAATAAAGCGATTGCACAGGTACTAATAAATGCTCTTGATTACGAACAAGCCTATTTGCATATTGCTCACGTACAAACGAGGAGATATCTTCTATATGTAAAATAAAATATGAAGCATAAAGAGCTAGTATTTTACCACGTAATCCTAACTGTATAGCTCTCCTTCCCACAGGCTTTTGATACGGGTCATAATCTGGGTCCCACTGTAGTCTCACACAAGAATGTTTAACAGCTTGTTGCCATTCTTCTTTACTACTATAAAGTTCAGGTACATAGCCAGAACTTACTGTATGTGCTAAAATCTCATCAAAAGCAGAACGCTTAATCCAGATAGCGAGAATAACCTCTTGATTTGCTTTAGTTCCCCATCCCGACCTATACATCATCCACAAAAAACTTGTTTTAATCCAACTCATTCTGTCAAAAAGAAATTCTCCGCCAAAGTAACCATTATTTGCAGCAAATTTTCCAATATTTGAATTATAAGCTTGATAAACCACAATAGACTCTTGGTCAAACTGAGCCAAAATATGGCGCCCAGACAAAGGCAAACGCTTGACTTGTTCTAAATACTGTTCGGTTAATAATTTCATTTATACTCAATTTCAAACGAAAATCATATTACACAGGTAAAGGAAGTGTCGTCGATAAAATACTTTGTACATTAAGTTCGACAATTGCATTAGATGTTGCAACAATAGCATTTTCTTTAGGGTGGAAAACTACGCCTCCAACACCCATAGGTACGGTAGGTATCCACTTAGTAAACACAGTGCCAGTGTCATTAAAGACAATAAGCTCGCCACTTTCACTATCATCTTCATCGTAATATGTGTAAGTACTCACCCATAAATCCCCATTTGGGTTAACAGTCGCTTCTATAGACCTCTGACCTAGAAGCTTTGTAAGATTCTTTACTTTCCCATCTTCAGTTAGCCTTGCTATGATAATTTTATCTGAATCTAAAGGCGCCTCCCAAATCATCAGGGCAATGCCAAATAAAGTTACCTTCAAAATCAAACTTTACTAAGTCTGCTCCATCAAGTGTTACAATTCCATTAGAAAGTATAAGGGGTTTAGATATATGTTCATGAATGAGATTGTAAACAGGTGTAGCAGGTACTGACCAACATACTGATACTTTTCTAACGATTTCATCAGTTCCTTTAAACCTTACTCTACTACTTCCATTGTATGATTTTGAATTAGTTGTATAAAAGCGTGATGCTATCAACAATTTAGCTTTTATTATTAATAAACTTATTGCATCACAAACAAAACCTAAAAATTATATGCATATGTAAATATTATAAAATAAAAAATAATTAAAATTATATTGACAATTCAAAGGGAAAATTAGTGGTAAAACTAGTTACACAATACGTAGAGATAAAGATGGTAATGTAATTTCCGATTTAGGGGTTGTTTGTAAATATAGGAAAGAAATTTGACGATGCCTCGGTTCGCCCATCGTTTTACCGTACTTATATCGATACAGTGAGTTGCGGAATACTGCTCACATGCCTTTTGCAATACATATGCACTGGTATCTGTCCTTTGCGTTTGGTTAGTTGCGTCCTGTACTCCTCTTTTTTGAAATTAAGGCAAATAGCATAAGCTAACGGTGTATGAATACTGATAGCTTTTAATTTTGCTGGGTAGCTGAGTTGCATTTTTTCTAGTAGTAGATAAAACAATATTTTATTGCAGGCACCGATATATTATAAGTATGGGTACTTGTAAGAAAAAGGGAGATACCCTGTAAGATTAGTTAGCTTTAGACTGTTCTGTAAAAATACTACAGGCGCTAAGATTTATAATGGATATCCTACAGATAACGGGAAAGCTACCCTTCGGCAAAACTACTTTTAGGCTTAAAAAATTAAGTAAGTAATTTCATACTGCTGAGTATATATGTTGATTAAGTATGTTCGATTTAATTTTGAACTTTGTAGATTGAAGGTCTTCCCGTAATCCGAAGGATTTCCGCTCATAGTAGGGTATTTTGAGTTGTTAGAGGCACCTGTAATCATAGGTTAGTACGATTGATAAGCTTAAATCAATAAACAAGAAGCGCAGTAAAAGATACAATTCTTATTAATTTACTGCTTACAACTTAACTTTAGTTAAGTGTATGTGTCGAACATATTCACTAAAGTCAAAGAGATTCTGTATAACTTATAACTAAGATGTAGCTATAAAAACATATGCTCATTAACTGCTAAATATCTGAATCCGCTCAATTAATTAGGGCGAACAACCAGTTTTGGAAAGACTTTACGCCATTTATGGCTTGTCAGTGGTGATTTATCTCAGATTGACAAGTTTTTTTATACATATAAATGCAAAAATATTGCGTATGTCTACAGACACAAAACAACAAAAACGGCAACCGTTTACACTCCCCCCTACCCGTTAACAAAAAAATATACCAAAAATGAATTTTCCTAAACATACTTTTGTCAATGTATAAATCCCATTCTTTAGAAAATGCATATGAGTGCTGTCGTCGCATTACAGCGAAGTACTCAAAAACTTTTTATTTAGGTACTCTTCTAATGCGACCAACCAAGCGACGGGCCCTTTGGGCTATTTATGCTTGGTGCCGTCGCACCGATGACCTGGTTGATGAACACCAAGCTAATCTAACTACTTTGGATACTTTAGCGGAATGGGAAGAACGTTTAGAAGCAATTTTCGCGCTGAATCCTCCTGAGAATGAAGCGGATTTAGCTCTGATGGACACTTTGGAACGCTGTAGTTTAAACATTCAACATTTTCGGGATTTGATTGCTGGGCAGCGCATGGATTTACAACAGAATCGCTATGAAACTTTTGCCGACTTGTATCTATATTGTTATCGAGTCGCTGGTACAGTTGGTCTGATGTGTATAGATGTGATGGGGGTAGAGAAAGCTGGGGTAGATGTATCTCAAGAAGCTATTACTTTAGGGGTTGCGAATCAACTAACTAACATTTTACGGGATGTGGGTGAAGACGCTCGCCGGGGTCGAATTTATATTCCCCTTCAAGAGTTAGCTCAATTGAACTATACTGAAGCTGACCTGTTTCAAGGCATACTCGACGAACGGTGGCGGCAATTGATGCAGTGGCAAATTCAAAGAGTCCGGCAGTTCTACGCACAAGCCGAAAAAGGAATTAGTGCTTTGAGTCGAGATACCCGTTTGTCTGTTTGGACTTCTCTAATTTTTTACCGAAAAATTCTGGATGTGATTGAGGACAACGACTATGATGTTTTCCGCTACCGGGCTCATGTTTCCACACCTCAAAAGCTGTTGGCTTTACCATTAGCGTGGTGGAAAGCTCAACCGTCACCTGAAATTCTGTGAAACAGTGATTCCAGGTTAAAGAAATATATAAATAATGTTCATAACTATTTAGCAAGCCAGTTAACTAAATATAAAACTCATATTATGCAAGTCAAGGAAGTTACAATATCTGGGTCATCTCAACAAGACGTTTCAATCCGCGATCGCTTCTCTGAGGGGAAACCTTTGTGGGCAAGAGCGTTTGCTCAATCTTGTTCAGAATTTGGTCCTATAGAGCTACGCATCATTTCCGGTCAAATTCCTGCCAGTCTGCGCGGAACATTCTATCAAAATGGTCCTGGTTTGTTGGAACGGGGCAACCAGCGCCCTAGTCACTGGTTTAGTGGGGATGGAGGAATTTTAGCAGTCCATTTTACTGATACTGGAGCAACGGGTCTGTATCGTTACGTCAAGACTGCTGGTTTTCAAGCGGAACAAAAAAAAGGGAGATTTCTCTACCCGGATTTTTATAGCGATAAAACTCAGTTTTGGTGGTCTCGAAGAAAAAATCCTGCCAACACTTCAGTTATTGCAGTCCAAGATAAGCTACTAGCTCTTTGGGAAATGGGACATCCCCACGCTTTAGATCCAGATACTCTTGAAACCTTGGGGCTGGATAATTTAGGCATCCTCACAAAAAATCAAGCATTCTCCGCTCATCCCAAGCAAGATTCCCAAACTAGGGACATTTATAACTTTGGTGTTAGCTACCGCTACGCCAAATATAAAATAGTACCTCAACTTAACCTTTTCCACTGCGATGCCACAGGACAAATTCGGCGACAGGCTGAAATTCCCCTAAAGCGATTCGGAATCATCCATGACTTTGCACTTGCTGGACGGTATCTCATTTTTTTCGTACCACCTGTCCAGATCGATGTGTTACGGTTAGCGCTTGGCATGAATAATTTCAGCGAAGCAATTCAATGGCAACCAGAACTAGGTACTGAGGTCATCATTGTAGACCGAGAAACATTCCAAGAAGTTGGTCGCTATGAGACTGAACCTTGGTTCCAGTGGCATATCGGGAATAGTTATGTAGAAAAGGATGGAACGCTCGTCATCAATTTTGTCCGCTATCCACATTTGGGATCGATTGGGTTGCCAGCAGAGATAATCCCTACGACTTCTACGGTGGGTAAACTTTGGAGAATACGAATAAATCCCCAAAATGGCAGGCTAATCGAGAACATTCAAATTCTAGATAGGGTTTGTGAATTTCCTGTTGTGTCTCCCTTTGTTGCGGGCAGCAAAGCTCGTTATCTATACGTATCTAGCGGTTCTCCTGTGAAAGCTAAAACTGAGAGTCTTTTTACCAGTATTGCTTGCGTGGACACAGAGACTGGGAAAGCAACCTTTGCTGACCTTGGACAGGGTTGCTACTTAACGGAGTCAATCTATGCACCGGATAAATTTGCTCCCAATCAAGGCTGGATTTTGAGTGTTGTGTTTGATGGCAATCAAGACCAAAGTACGTTGCACATTTATAATGCCGAAAAATTAGATTCTGGTCCAGTGTGCGTTCTTGAACTACCGCATATAGTTCCTTTCGGATTTCATGGAACTTGGCGAATTGCGAGTACAGAACTAATACCAGTATCAAATACTAATAATACTTGTTCAATTTTCCCAATGATACAAAGTTCAAATTATAGGAATTTACAAGCTTCCCAACCTAGACTTGGGCGGGTTGCTATTGTTGGGGCTGTTGCTGCTTTAGCTACTGGTGGAGTTATTACCTATGGCATCTCACGTTTTGCGTCTACTAGTCAAAGTCCCGTAACAACTCCTGTAAACAGTATCCCTGAAGTTAGATTTGTGACTGCTTTGGGACGTTTGGAGCCTAAAGGAGAAGTTATTAAACTATCTGCTCCCGCTGCTGCTGATTCTGCTTTTAGTAGTCGAGTTGACCAGCTGCTTGTGAAGCAAGGGGACAAGGTGCAAACTGGTCAGGTAGTTGCCATTCTTAACAGTCGCGCTCCCTTACTTGCAGCTTTAGAAAAAGCCAAAGGAGAGGTGAGAGTTGCTAAAGCTCGTCTAGCTCAAGTCAAAGCCGGAGCGAAAGCAGGAGAGATTAATGCTCAAGCGGCAACAATTGCCCGTATAGAGGCTGAACAGCGCGGACAAATTACTGCTGCTAAGGCTACTGTAGTACGCTTGGAGGCTGAGTTACGCAATGCCCAAACAGAATATCAGCGTTATGAATCCCTATACCAAAACGGCGCCATTGCAGTTTCTAACCGTGATAGCAAGCGTTTAACAGTAGAAACTGTAACTCAGCAGTTAAACGAGGCGAAAGCGAACCTGAAACGGATAAAACAAGCTCAGTGGGAGCAGTTAAACGAGGCAAAAGCTACTCTAAATCGGATTGCAGAAGTTCGTCCTGTCGATGTACAAGCAGCAGAAGCAGAGGTTAGTACGGCAGAAGCAACAGTCAAAGGCGCGCAAGCCAACCTTGACTTAGCGTATGTGCGAGCAACCAGAGACGGACAAATTTTGAAAATACACACTTGGCCTGGAGAAGTCGTCAGCAACCAGGGGATTGTCGAGCTGGGTCAAACAGACCAAATGTACGTGGTAGCAGAGGTTTACGAAACTGATATAGGCAAAGTCCGTGTCGGTCAACAAGCGACCATCACCAGCAGTGCATTTGCTGGGCAATTACAGGGAACTGTAGATGAAATTGGTATGAAAATTAGTAAGAAGGATGTTCTTAATACTGACCCAACAGCAGATACAGATGCCAGAGTTGTGGAAGTCAAAATTCGCTTAAATCTAGAGGCTAGCCGGAAAGTTGCCAGTCTCACCAACTTGCAGGTGAAGGCAGTTATTAAACTTTGATGTCCGTTGACTATTGTCTATTGTCATTAGGAGAAGGATTAGCAATGAAATGGAAAATACCTTTAGCTTGGCGCCAAGTTAGTAGAGAAAAAAATCGCCTGTTGATAGCGATGGCGGGGATTGCTTTTGCTGATATCCTCATGTTTATGCAAATGGGATTTCAATCTGCTCTCTACAACAGCAATACTAAATTGCACCGAAATTTCCAGGCAGACTTAGTTCTTATCAGTCCTCAAGCTCAAAGCATCATTAATATATCAACCTTTTCCCGCCGTCGATTGTACCAAGCGATGAGCTTGGAAGGAGTGGAGACAGCTGATGCTTTGTATGTTAACTTTGCCACTTGGAAAAATCCTCAAAATAATCTCAAAAGTACGCTATTAATCCTAGGATTTAATCCAGAAAAATCAGTTTTTAAATTGCCAGATGTTAATAATAACTTAGATAAAATCAAGTTGAGTGATACCCTACTATTTGACCGAGAAACACGAGGTAATTTTACAGATACTATTGCGTCTATTGACAAAGGTAAAACAGTCTATACAGAGATTGAAAATCGTAAAATAGAAATTGCTAGCTTATTTAGAATTGGGGCTTCCTTCGCAGCTGATGGGCATTTAATTACGAGCGATCAAAACTTTCTGCGTTTATTTCCTAAGAAGCGGACAGCGGGCGAAGTTAGTGTGGGGTTAATTACACTAAAACCTGGTAGCAACCAGAAGCAGATAGCAGCAACTTTACAAGCGAGCTTACCTAATGATGTTAAGGTTCTCACAATGAAAGAATTTGTGGAATTTGAAAATAATTATTGGGCTAACAGCACGGCGATCGGCTTTATTTTTGGTCTGGGTACTACCCTCGGATTTATTGTTGGTACAGTCATTGTTTATCAAATTCTTTACAGTGATGTCACAGACCACTTACCCGAATATGCAACACTGAAAGCAATGGGATATAGAGATATCTACCTGTTAGGTGTTGTTTTTCAAGAAGCACTAATTTTAGCAATTTTAGGTTACATACCTGGATGTGCTATTGCTGTCGGTTTGTACAGCTTGACCAAAAATGCTACAAATTTACCATTATTTATGCCAGTTAGCAGAGCCATATTGGTTTTTCTTTTGACTATTTTAATGTGTTCAATTTCTGGTGTGATCGCCATGCGTAAAATTGGGGCTGCTGACCCAGCTGATATTTTTTAGTATTCTATAATTTACCCAAAAAACTTATGTTTCAGGAAAGAGCAATTGTTATTAAAAATCTCAACCACTACTTTGGTCAAGGGCAATTACGCAAACAGGCGCTGTTTGATATCAACTTGGAAATCTCCTATGGCGAAATTGTGATTATGACCGGACCATCAGGATCAGGGAAAACCACCTTACTAACACTTATCGGTGGCTTACGAGGCGTTCAACAGGGCAGTCTCAAAGTTCTAGGTCAAGAGTTGTGTGGTGCTAGCAAGAACCAACTCGTGCAAATCCGTCGCCATATTGGGTATATTTTCCAAGCTCAAAATTTACTGGGCTTCCTGACCGCGAAACTGAATGTCCAAATGTCGTTAGATTTGCACGAAAACATTACAGCTAAGGAGACGGAAGTTAAATCAGTGGCGATGCTAGAAGCAGTGGGTTTGGCAGATCGAATCAATTACTATCCTAAAGATTTATCAGGTGGACAGAAACAACGGGTGGCGATCGCTCGTGCTTTAGTGAGTCGTCCGAAGTTAGTTTTAGCAGACGAACCGACTGCCGCTTTAGATAGTAAGTCTGGTCGGGATGTGGTCTACTTGATGCACCAACTAGCGAAAAAACAGGGTTGCACGATTTTGATAGTGACTCATGACAATCGCATCTTGGATGTTGCCGACCGTATTATTCACATGGAAGATGGTCATCTAACCAGCGATACTACAGCAACTTTCGTATGAAGCTATTAGATGTCTGGCGCCATGAACGAAAATCGAAGATACTCAATAATATGGTTTTTCAGTAATTGTTGTGCTAAACTAGTAGTTAAAATGTTAACCTAATAAGCATCTTACTCTAAAATTATCAAAGTTTCGATCATCCATAAGCCGACTGTTTAATTAGTTTAAGTTTGTTATTGATACCTTCAACGACAGCACTAGTTGTTCTATTATCGAAGTAAGCAATTATTTCATTAATCTAGCAGATAATAGTGTTGTTACTAGTTAGTAAATTTTTTTAGCTTTTGATAACGACATACCGATTTTAAATAATCCTGGAATGCTTTTACAAATAACAAATTCACTTGTAACTATAGCATCGACTAATTTAGAGACATTAGCTATATTTTATACAAATTTACTGGGCGAACCTAAAAGTTACATTCCCAATGTTTACGCTGAGTTTCATTTACCTGGAATTATATTGGGGATTTTCAAACCTAAAGCGACAAGCGAGGATGAATTCAAAAACGCGACTCAAAGTAAGATGAGTTTGTGTTTAGAAGTAAATTATTTAGAAGATGCCATAACATACTTCACAAACTTAGGTCATCCACCAATAGGCGCCATTACAACTGCATCTCATGGTAGAGAAACATATGTTCATGACCCTGATGGCAATCGAATTATATTACATCAAGGATTTATAAAATCTGGCATATCATAAAACTCGATAGTATAGGTATTGGATAATCCAATACCTATTACCCCATGACTGCTACTGTAAATACATCTGCTAATAAAAAAGCTTGGGCAAGTGTCGTACTAGAACCTGCTAAAGAATTTTCTCATACTCCCCTGCCTACTATCTCTGGAAAAATTCCACAAGGTTTGCGTGGTACGCTTTATCGTAATGGTCCAGGTAGATTAGAACGGGGTGGTGTTCGTATGGGACACTGGTTCGATGGAGACGGCGCCATTTTAGCTGTCCATTTTAATGACAAGTGTGTAAGTGCAGTTTATCGCTATGTTCAAACTACTGGTTATAAAGAAGAATCTGCTGCCGATAAATTAATATACGGTAACTATGGAATGCTGGCACATCGTTTTCTTTGGGACAAAATTTTTAAAGGTGTAAAAAATGCTGCTAATACTTCGGTTCTAGCTTTACCTGATAAACTATTGGCTTTGTGGGAAGGTGGTAAACCTTACGCTTTAAATTTAAAGACGCTGGATACATATGGAGAAGATGATTTAGGTGGCTTAAGCGATATCCTACCTTACTCTGCTCACTTCAAACGCGCGGCTGATACAGGAGAAATTTATAATTTTGGCATGACTCCTGGATTAAATTCGACGCTAAATGTTTATAAAAGTACCGCTAGTGGTCGAATAGTGCAAAAAGCCGCATATAATACTAATGGCATACCGCTAGTGCATGATTTTGTTTTAGCTGGGCAATATTTAATCTTTTTTATATCTCCTGTACGTTTAAATCTTTTGGCTGTTATTACTGGTTCAAAATGCTTTAGTGATGCCTTAGAATGGCTGCCAAATAAAGGTACTCAAATCATAGTTATCGACCGTCAAACGCTGAAAATAATAAGCCGTGGTGAAACTGAGCCTTGGTATCAATGGCACTTTTCTAATGGTTATGTTGATGATAGCGGCGCCGTAATTGTAGATATTGCCCGGTATGATGATTTTCAAACTAATCAATATTTAAAAGAAGTTGCAACGGGTGAAACACACACACCAGCGAAAAGTCATTTATCGCGCGTTACTCTCAACCCTCAAACTGGCAAAGTCAGTAAAATCGAGAAATTAACCGAAGAACACTGTGAATTTCCAAACGTTCCACCCGAATGCGTTGGTAAGGATTCGCGTTACACGTATTTATCAACATTCAAACCAGGAACTGATATTAGTACAGAAATATTAAACGCAATTGGATGTTACGACCATCATACAGGCGCCCTTACGGTTGCTGATGTTGGAGAAAATCGTTACCCATCCGAACCAATTTATGTCAAAGACCTTGAAAATACATCACAAGCATGGATAATTACCGTAGTGTACGATGGTAAATCTAATGCTAGTGAGGTTTGGATTTACGATGCTTCGAGATTAAACTCTGAACCTGTTTGTAAACTGGAATTACCAGGCGCCATACCTCATAGTTTTCATGGTACTTGGAAAGAATAGAATCAAATATCTTATAACTGTAAATATTATGAAGTACAAAATAATTAAAATATTATTGACAATTTTATTAATATTTACAGGAATCACAATTATTGGAGGTGGAATATTTATTTATCTTATAAATCAAAGCTTTAATGAAGCAACAAAACCAATAACTGATATTGCACGTTACAAAGAAGTTATTAATCAATTTGAAGTAGACAGTTTACAATTGGTTAAGCATTTTCCTAAACAGATTCCTTCAGAAGCAAAAAACGCGCGCTTGTATTTTTTACCAGGATTTTTACAAGGTGGAACGTTGTTTCAACTACAAATGCAATTACCACCACAGCAAATTAAAATTTTACAAGCTCAATTTAGAAAACAAGCTAAACGTAAATATATTCCTGGTGACAAAAAAATAGTAGCCCCAAAGAAGAAGTTAGTCCACAAGGCTTAAATGTTACTTTCGACTATAATTTCTATATTAGTAAGTTAAAAAATCAAAAATTTCCTTCTAATTATGAAATTTTAGTTCTAGAAGACACAAGAGGCGCCCCTGAATATGATTGGAATCATTCAACATTATACGGCGTAGCAATTAATACTTCTAATTCCGAAATTGTCTATTGGATGGAAGCTTGGTAAATTATATTTTCCGAGTTGTAATAAAAATCAAGAATATTATATTTTAAAAGGAATAAAAATTATAATGAATTAAATAAATCATAATTTTTCTCAACTAGCTTGAATCCAGCTTCTTCTAACTTATTCATTATTAACTGCTGAGACTTACTAGATAAATTATTAAAAATTTTTTCAGCTTCAGTCTCATTAAAACTATCTAAAATATCCCATATTAATAGCTCCACAAGTAATTTTACTTGCTCTTCTCTTTGATTATAATTTTCATAAATTCTTCCGACTTTTGAAATAACATTTTTCAATCTATTTAAAGTTACAAATCCTAATATTTGCTGGCTAATTAATGATTCTACATCTAATTGCTGTTGAAAATCCCATTTTTGCGCTTGATGAAAACGATTATCTTCAGCAAACTCAGGTATTTTATTTTTAATAATAGGTCTAACTCTACCCTTCTTCGTCTCTAGATAAATAGATTTAACTGGCTTAATAACAACTCCCTCAGCTTTATTTGCTTTATCTAATGTAGGCAACTTTAAAATGTGTGGAATAATTGATTCAAATTCTATTTTATAATTAAAAGCCTGTTCAAATTTACCTATAAATAAAGGTTCTGCATACATCATCCCAACATCACGCAACACTTTAAGCGTTATATCATAATCTAAATATTGACTACCAAAATCACCACTTATCGCAATATCAAAAGCACAATACTCAATATTTGGCGAATAATAAACACCTGTTTGCACAGCTTGCACATGTTCTAATACTGCAACATCTGGATGTGGATACTCACCTCCAAATAACTCCCCGTAAATAGTCGTGCGCTGTAAATTAGGTATTTTTGCTTGTAAAATATTAAAAATTTCTTGAGCTTGTGCTTCTAATTGTGCTTTTTTATGTAAATAGCCAAAAAAATCTTCACCCGGTTGTAATAACTCCTTTCTCTTCGCAAACTCAACTGTTACACCATCTGTAGTTATACCAAAATTGGCGCCGTGAATTTTCTCAGTCACAACCCAGTCAACCTTCTTCAGCAACCGATAGTCTGACTCACTCAACTGCAACTGATTCAGACCTTCTGGTATTTTCTCATAACTACTATATTTCCAACCTACATCATTCATAAACCAAATTGAAACTATATATTACATTGTAACATATAGTAATTCTTGTGGCACAGGCTTTTCGGCTTGTGCAGTAGTAAAATTATTTTCACCACAGAGACACAGAGGATACAGAGAGAGTTAGTGCTTGTTCCTAAAGTAATTACTTATTCAACAAAACAAACCATCCGTTACATCAGTAAATATAGTACCATTCACTGTACTATTATGTAGAGGCGCCATGAGCTAGGCGTTTCTACATTAAATGTGTAAGCATTCTTTATAATTTATAAGGGATATATTAACGTATTCATTTTATAGCTGAGTTTATTATGACCACTTCTAACCGCCGCTACCATATTACTACCTTCGGTTGCCAGATGAATAAAGCTGACTCAGAGCGCATGGCTGGTATTCTAGAAGACATGGGCTTTGAGTGGTCAGAAGACCCAAACCAGGCGAATGTAATACTTTACAATACTTGTACTATCCGTGATAACGCTGAACAAAAAGTATATTCTTATTTAGGTAGGCAAGCAAAACGCAAGCACTCAGAACCTGATTTAACTTTGGTTGTTGCTGGTTGTGTCGCGCAACAAGAAGGAGAATCTTTACTGCGACGTGTTCCCGAATTAGATTTGGTGATGGGACCACAGCACGCTAACCGTCTTAAAGATTTGTTACAGCAAGTTTTTGATGGCAACCAAGTTGTTGCTACAGAAGCTGTACATATTATGGAGGATATCACTAAGCCACGTCGCGATAGTAATGTGACGGCATGGGTTAATGTAATTTATGGATGTAACGAACGCTGCACTTATTGTGTTGTTCCTGGTGTGCGAGGTGTTGAACAGTCGCGTACTCCCGAAGCTATTCGTGCCGAAATTGAACAATTAGGGCGCCAAGGTTATAAAGAAATTACCTTATTGGGTCAAAATATAGATGCATACGGACGTGACTTACCTGGTAGCACTCCCGAAGGGCGCCATCTCCACACGCTGACTGATTTACTATATTATGTACACGATGTACCAGGCATCGAGCGAATTCGATTTGCAACCTCTCACCCCCGCTATTTTACAGAACGGTTGATTAAAGCTTGTGCAGAATTACCCAAGGTGTGCGAACACTTTCATATTCCCTTTCAATCGGGTGATAATGAAGTGTTAAAAAGAATGTCACGCGGGTATACTCAAGAAAAATATCGCCGTATCATCGATAAGGTTCGTGAATACATGCCCGATGCATCGATTAGCGCAGATGCAATTGTAGGTTTTCCTGGAGAAACAGAACAGCAGTTTGAAAATACCCTCAAACTAACAGAAGATATTGGCTTTGATATGTTGAATACTGCTGCATACTCACCTCGACCCGGTACACCTGCGGCAGTATGGGATAATCAATTGAGCGAAGAAGTTAAAAGTGACAGATTACAACGTCTCAATCATCTCGTTAATATCAAAGCAGCAGAACGTTCGCAAAGATATATGGGACGTATCGAAGAAGTCCTCGTAGAAGACCAAAACCCTAAAGATGCCACCCAAGTTATGGGTAGAACCGGTGGAAACCGTTTGACTTTCTTTACCGGAGATATTAACCAACTTAAGGGTCAGTTAGTCAAAGTCAAAATTACCGAAGTTCGTGCTTTTAGTTTGACGGGTGTTCCTGTAAAAGTACAAGAACCTGTCCTTGTATAGTTACATAAACCAAACAAACCTGGTTTCTACCCATTCATTGTCGCAGACAAATCTTTGTTTTTATTACAAGATATCAACAAGAAACCAGGTTTCTAAGATTTTCATCGTAAAGATTCATAAATCATTGTCACTGCTATCAAGCACAATAACATTACTCCCAGACGCCAGAACCAGCCAAATGCAATCCCAACTAAGCTCATACCAAAATGCGATGCTCCTAAAACATTCGCTAGTGTATAAGCTATCGCAATTCCCAAACTCATTAGCAAGAAGTATTTGATGAATCTTGCAACTAAACGAAATAGTGGGCTGTAATTATTAGTAGTCATGGTAATATGCTCGCTTTGTGACTCAATAAGACTAGGAAGTATATTTTTACTAGTAACCGATTTCCATCTGAATTGTCACCTTCTCCTCACCGTTCGTCTAACTAATGCTGCAACGCTATTTTATTCACACCCTCTTACCGCAGCTTCGTGACAATTACTTACGTAATTTGTGACACCTAAAATCTAGCACTACTTTTCTATACCTGTCAATATTGCTGAGAGAATGTTATAAAAGTTCACATTCAGGTGTAGAGACGCGACATGATGCGTCTGTGACAATAGGATAAGATGATATCCGTGACATATGTCACACAAATTCGTTTATACAAGAATATTGTCACAAAAGTCTGGAGCTAATAATGGACGAGAATATTAAGCAAATGTTTGAGAAGCTGACACCTCGACGTAAAGAGGTATTGCAAATGGTGTTGGTAGGTGAATCGGATGATGCTATTGCTAGTGTACTCAGCATTAAACCAGCTACGGTCAGAAAATACTTAGAAAGATTGTATCAAGCGTTTGGAGTTAGCAAGCGCGTTGAGTTGCTCACACTATTTAGTAATTACGAGAAGGAATTTCCTGTTTATAATGTTTCGGAATTTTTACCAGTTGTCAGTAAAACGCGACTCGATTTAGGGGAAGCACCCAGTACGCAAAATTTTTATGGGCGCTTTCAGGAACTAGAAACGTTAAAATACTGGATAATTGAAACCCATTGTCGTATTGTGACTCTTTTGGGGATGGGTGGTTTAGGTAAAACTACTCTATCTGTTAAGTTGATTGAATTCTTGAATGACTTTGAGTCTCCGCAATTTGATTTTATTATTTGGCGGAGTCTAAGAGAGGCGCCGAAGTTAGAGAAAATATTAGTAGACTGCATCAAATTTTTCTCTGACCAAAAAGAAATCAAAATTAAGGGTAATGTTAGCGATATATCGATATTAATCGAGTATATGCGTAAATCACGCTGTTTGATAGTTCTCGATAATTTTGAATCGATTCTCGATACAGAGCAAAATGTTGGGTTATATCGAAAAGAGTATCAAGACTATGGTGTATTAATTAAGCGGATATCTGAATCGTCTCATCAAAGCTGTTTAGTTATAACTAGTCGTATTAAACCTGAATATATTGCAGTTCATGAAGGAGAACATTCACCGATTCGCTCATTGCTTTTACCGGGGTTAATAGAAGATGAAGGGTTAAATATTTTAGAAGATAAAGGATTAATCGGGTCTAAAAAAGCAATGCTAGATTTAGTTCAGCTATATAGTGGTAATCCCTTAGCATTAAAAATTGTCTCTACTTTTATTAAAGATTTATTTAGTGGGGATATAGATGAGTTTATTAAACAAGGTTTAACAGCTTTTGTGGGGATTGAAAGTTTGTTAGATAGTCAGTTTAATAATTTGTCAGATATAGAAAAAAAGGTTTTGTACTGGTTAGCAATAAATCGTGAACCAGTTAAAATCAAAGACTTATTCGATGAAATAGTTGATAAACCAGTATTTTTTGACTTGATTGATAGTTTAGAAAAACTCAAAACACGCTCTTTAATTGAAACATTTGACGGCAAGTTTACACTCCAAAACGTTGTGATGGAGTATATGATTGCTTTACTCATTCGACAAGTGAGCGAAGAAATTAAAACTGGAGAATACAATTTATTAAATCAATATGCTTTGATTGAAGCTACAGCTAAAGATTATATTAGAAATCGGCAAACCGAAGTTATATTAGAACCCATTTGTCAAAGTTTACCAGCATCAGAAATTAATTTAAACCTTGTTGAACCACTTCAAAAATCAAAAGATAAGTTAACTAATTATGCAGTAGGTAATATACTTAACTTATTACTTTACAAAGATTATGACTTATCTGGTCTAGATTTATCGAATTTAACGATTTGGCAAGCGTACCTGCGTGGTGCAAAGTTATGCAACGTTAACTTTACTAACTCCGACTTAAAAAAATCTCGTTTTACCGAATCATTTGGTACAGTTTTATCATTAGCTTCTAGTCCTGTTGATTCAATTTGGGCAATGGGTGATACAAAAAGTATAATTCGTGTGAGATATAGTGAAGGTCAGCAATGGATAACAATGGAAGGACACACTAATTGGGTGCGTTCGATTGCTTTTAGCAGTAACGGTAAAATGCTTGCTAGCGCTAGCGATGATAAAACTGTTATGCTTTGGGACACATCTACTGGGCAATGTTTAAAAACTTTAAAAGGTCATCAACAACGAGTTTGGTCTGTGGCAATTAGTCCCAATTGTAATATTATCGCAAGTGCAAGCGAAGATAAAACAATTCGACTTTGGCGCCTAGATACAGGTGAATATAAAGTACTAGAAAAACATTTTAACTGGGTGCGTTGTGTCGCATTTAGTCCCGATGGCAGTATATTAGCTAGCGGTAGTAGTGATAAAAGCGTGATTTTATGGGATGCTACAAGCGGAGAATATTTAAAGACTCTACAAGCACATACCGCACGTGTTCGGTCTATCGCCTTTAGTCAAGATGGTAAAATTTTAGCTAGTAGCAGCGACGATTCCACAATTATTCTTTGGGATACTGAAAGCGGTAAAGAATTAAAAACCCTGATAGGACATAAAAATTGGGTGCGGTCAGTAGCTTTTCATCCAAAGCGTAATTTATTAGCTAGTGCTGGTGAAGATTGCGATGTCATAATTTGGAACGCTAGTACAGGTAAACGCAAAAATATTTTACGTGGACATACTGCAAGGGTTTGGTGCGTAACTTTCTGCGGTGAAGATTGTGAAACCTTGATTAGCAGTAGTGATGACAAAACTGTAAAAATTTGGGATGTCGATACTGGTCAATGTTTAAAAACTTTTCAAGGTCACACAAATTGGTCTTGGTCGGTTGGCTTTAGTACAGATGGTATTTTGGTAAGTGGTGATGAAGACCAAACTATCAAAATTTGGGATACCAATACAGGTAAACTAACTAAAACGCTTGAAGCGCATCAGAATAGAATACGTGCGATAGCAGTTAGTCCTAGTGGTAGTAATAACAATATTATTGCCAGTGGTAGCGACGATAAAACAATAAAACTTTGGGATATTAAAAGCGGTAATCTCATCAATACTTTTACCGACCACCCCGACCGGGTTCTTTCGATAGCTTTTAGTCCAGATGGTAAAAACCTAGTGAGTGCAGGGGATGATAAATTGGTGCGAGTTTGGAATGTTGAAAGTGGAAAGCTTCGCAAAACTACCGAACGTCACAATAGTTGGATTTGGTCTGTAACATTTAGTCCAGATGGGTTTAGGGTAGCTAGTGGTAGCGAAGATAAAACGATTAAGCTTTGGAATGCGAACACCCTTGAGTGTATACAAACTCTCAAAGGTCATAATGATTGGGTTCGGTCTGTAAAATTTCACCCTAACGGCAAAATATTAGCGAGTGGTAGCGAAGATAAAACAGTCAAGTTATGGGATGTGACGACAGGTGATGAAATGCGGACATTGAAAGTTTCCATTGGTTGGGTGCGTTCAATTGCTTTTAGTCCCGATGGTCGCTTTTTAGCTGTAAGTGGTGGTAGTGCGAATTTAGAAATTTGGGATATAACTACAAATGAAATATACAAAACTTTGCCAGGACATCGAGAAAGACTATGGTCAGTAGCTTTTAGTCCAGATGGTCAAACTTTGGCTAGTAGCAGTGAAGACGGTAATATCGCACTTTGGGATGTTACCACAGGTACACGATTACATTCACTCCGGGCGCCAAGACTTTACGAAGGTTTGAATATTACTGGTGTTGTTAATCTTACAAAAGCCCAAATTAACACTTTAAAAACTTTAGGAGCTATTAAAGAAGATGAGTAAGACTTATTCTAATTATCAGAATACATTAATTGGTATTACAACATATGGGCGCCACGACCCAATTCCTTTTTCTTTACCCAGTACTTATTTAGACTCAGTCCGTAAAGCAGGTGGTACTCCAGTATTGTTACCACCAGGAGAAAGTAATGCAGCAACACTATTAAAACCACTTCATGGTTTGATAATTACAGGTGGAGGAGATATTAATCCAGCTTTATATAACGGCGTCGCTCACCCGATGGTATATTCGGTAGATAATGAGCGTGATGCCTTTGAAATCAACTTAGCAAAGTTCGCATTAGAGAATCACATCCCCGTATTAGGCATCTGTCGAGGGTTACAAATACTCATCGTTGCTAGTGGTGGTACTTTAATACCGCATATTCCAGATGAGTATGGCATATCAGTTTCACATCGCTTAGAACCAGAACCAGGTATTCGTAAACATACAGAACACAATGTAATAATTACACCCAACAGTCGTTTAGGAAAATTGATACAGAAAACTCATATATCAGTAGTTTCATGGCATCACCAAGCAGTAGGTATACTACCATCGAACTGGCGCCCGGTAGCTCACTCTGCCGAAGATAAAGTAATCGAAGCAGCAGAACACATACATCATCCTTGGGCAGTAGGAGTACAATGGCATCCCGAAATGTCCCAAAATGACCCTAACCACGAACGTATATTTCAAGGATTTATAGAATCAACATATAGTAAACAAAATTTATTATCAGCTTAATCCCCCCTTGCGATTTTGTAGCACAGGCATCTCGCCTGTGCAGCAAAATATCAATAATTATTTAATAAATCATTTAAGCCAGACCATAGTTTATCCAGTCCGTTAGCCATAAGAAAGCCGCCTTCAATAGTAGCATCTAATAATTCAGGGTATTGTCTAATAACTAAACTTGTTAATTCTAAAGCTTCACGCGCGTGTCTTGTTTCTATTCCTTCGTTGAAACAGTCATTAAAATAAGCTTCTTCCTTAACCAAAGGGAAACATTTAGATAAACTATCCATAATCGCGCGCATCCAATCATCTGCAAACATTTCGATTACACACCAAGGTCCTAATGATTTGGGATATAAATTTTGTACTAATAGAATGAATTCTGCTGTAATTGGGTCAAGGATGTTTTGTAGTTTATCCAAACTACCAAATTCTTCGTCATCAATTAAAATGTTGGCGCCAATTCGTACAAATGCGCGAGTTAGTTGATAGTGATGGGTGTCACCATTTATCAATCCATCATCATCTTTAATGATTTGCAGTTTACGCACCCGCAGCGCTGGACTATCAAGGTGTGGTATGTGATATACCATGACGCGCGTGGCATGACATGCTGCTTGATATCGTAAGTGTAAATGCCCTAATAAATCTGGGCACGTTAATTTTTCACTGCTTAATGCGCTTAAATTCGCAAAAAAAGGATGTTGTGATGGTAAATGCTCTTGATAAAGTTTATTTACATAGTTTTGAAATGTTAGCTCTGCATTTTGGTACATAAATCTAAAAATAAATATTAATTATAATTTTTAGATTTAGCTAAAACTATATAATATTTATTAATTTTGTATAAATAAAATGAACAGGCAAGGATGCCTGTTCTACAAGAAAAATTTTTACAAAAGAAAACTTTTAGGGAATGCGAGAAATGTTGCTGCCATCAATTTCTGGTGTTGCGAATGCATCTAATGACCCATTAGGAGGTCTTTTTGGCGCCTTTACACCACTCTCTGATGGATAGTCTGGGTCAATTTTTCTCACAACTGGGAGTTGGAGCGCTTGCCATAGCTCGTAAAGTGCCCAAAATAAGCTGGTTGCAGAAGCTGCGATTAGTAAGTATGCATGTATCATACCATTAAACTATATCTAAAATGGATATATTATATTATGATATATCTAGATTTGATATAGAGTGTTCTAATTATGAAACCTATTGATTTTTTACCGTTAAAACCCGCAGTGTTTCATATACTGCTTTCGCTTGCTGATGCTGACCGTCACGGTTATGGAATTATGCAGGAGGTGCAAGTTAGGACGGGTGGTTTAGTTAAGCTTGGCCCTGGAACGCTTTATACAGCTATTAAGCGTTTGGTTATGGATAAGTTAATTGTGGAATGTGAGGGTACAGATGCCTGTGATGATGAGCGACGACGGTATTACGGTATTACTGAGTTGGGACGAGAGGTTATTGGGTTAGAGGCTCGGCGGTTGGAGGAATTGGTGGATATGGCAAGGACTAAAAATTTGCTTTCATCGATTTAAATACGCTAATCAAAGGAGGAAGTTATGTTGGTGTCACGATTAGCGTTAAAGTTATCGGTTGGAATTTATAGTTGTTTGTTGGTTATTTATCCTGTTGGGTTTCGACGCGAGTTTGGTGAGCAGATGGTTATGGTGTTTGAGGATATGTGTTGCGATGCTGTGCGTGTTGGGAGAGTTTGGGGTTTGGTGAGGGTTTGGTATTTGGTTTTGTCTGAGTTGTGGAGTACTGCGCGGGAGCAGCATTTACTTGCGGGGAGTTATTTTCGTTTGTTGAGGGTTAGGAATTGTGTTTTGCAGGCTGTTTTTAGTTTGATGGGGTTGGTTGGGGGAGTTTGGTGGGTGATGAGGGGGAAGCACTGAAGTGCTTATTAGCAGCTGGGGGCAGTGGTTGTGTTTCATATGGAAGGGAAATGTTATATTTTGCTCTTGTAGTAAAAGTGCCATGTTGTGGTAATCTATTCAGGATTTGATGGAGATGTGGAGGTTGTCATGGCGAAGCTGCGAGTGGGGCTTTTGTTTGGTGGTCGTTCGGGCGAGCATGAAGTATCAATAAAATCTGCACGCGCGATACAAGGCGCCTTAAGTGCTGATGAAAATGCTAGTAAATATGATGTGCTGCCTTTTTATATTCAAAAAGATGGTTTATGGCAAGCTCCTGCAACTGCACAACAAGTTTTAGATAGTGGTGAAGCTCTACAAAATCTTGTCCCTTCTCCAAATTTATGGCAATTCCCTACTGAAGCCAATCAAGTTGATGTTTGGTTTCCTATCCTTCACGGACCTAATGGTGAAGATGGTACTATTCAAGGATTACTTACGTTGATGCAAGTGCCCTATGTTGGTTCTGGTGTACTGGGATCAGCGGCAGGTATGGACAAAATCGCCATGAAGGATGTTTTTGCACAAGCTGGTTTGGCTCAAGTTAAGTATGTTGTGGTGACACGCACACAAGTTTATTCTAATCCTTGTGTTTTTCCAAAGCTTTGTGATGATATTGAAGCTAATTTGGGATACCCTTGCTTTGTTAAACCTGCAAATTTGGGGTCTTCTGTTGGTATTGCCAAAGTTCGTAACCGTACTGAACTAGAAGTTGCTCTTGATAATGCTGCTAGTTATGACCGTCGAATTATTGTTGAACAAGGTGTAATTGCTAGAGAAGTTGAATGCGCTGTTTTGGGGAATGATAATCCTAAAGCTTCTGTTCTCGGTGAAATTACTTTCAGTAGCGACTTTTATGACTACGTTACCAAGTATACCGATGGTTTGGCAGAATTGCTGATTCCGGCGCCGTTACCTTCTTCTGTTGTCTCGCAAATACAAGAGATGGCAATACGAGCATTTGCCGCAGTCGATGCAGCAGGGTTGTCGCGCGTAGATTTCTTTTATGTTGAATCAACAGGAGAAATACTGATTAATGAAATTAATACGCTACCCGGCTTTACAGCGACAAGTATGTACCCTCAGATGTGGGCACATACAGGAGTACCTTTTACTAACCTCGTTGACCAATTAATACAGTTCGCACTCGAACGACATTCTTCTGCAAAGTCCTGATAATCGTTTGATTTCATCAGTAGATTAAGCACATAAAGTCTAAATAAATACCAAAAATTAGCCAAAAAAGTGGTTTTTTGTAGCCGATGTATCAGAAAAATGCTACAAAGAGCCACATTTGGCTACGGATACTCAAGGTGTATTCCAGATGTACAATTAGCCGGATAGAGGGGTATAAATCCGCAAAAATCATGGAAAACAGTCAGAGAGTACAGCAGGAGACAAGTGACGCTGGCACTCCAGCACCTGAAAACGCGCCTGAACACAAACCTGAAAAAACGGTTGTATCAAAGCACAAATCAGCGTTAGGGTTTTTTATACGCTTGATTGCTTATCATCCTTGGCTTTTGGTGGTAGCTTTACTTAGTCTATTTGCTGGTGGTGCCGTGCTATCAGTTTATAGTCTGGGATATGCAGGACGTATAGAAGAGTCGCAGACGAATGATATGACTGAGCAAGCTGAAGTGGAAATAGTTGAGTCTAGTTCTAGCCCAATTACTGAAAAAAGCAGTCAATTTCCAATATGGGTGGTTATGGCGATTGCTTTGAGTTGTGGAGGTGGGTGTTTGGTTATTTTTCGCTGGCTTAACAGTTCTAAGCTTTCTTCAAAAAACCAAAAGCGTGTTAATCGCTACGAAGAACGTATCGCTCAACGTCGTTATTATCAAACAGAACCACAGGCGCCTAAAAAGCCACCGGTTTTTGTACCACCAAAAACAAGTACACATGGTCCTCCGACAACACGCAAGACAAATACAACAGTTACTATCTTGCCACCTCATAACAATTCTTTGGGCATCCACCAGGAACCTCTAGCTCAACCCGTCGAAGCCCGCAAACAAAACCCTATTTCTTTTGTTGTGCGTAAGTAGCAGTCCAAGTAAAAGTGTCAGATGACATCTTTATTTAGAGAAACCAGCCTTCTATATGAGAAATTATATTTTCTCGCAAAATATTTGGCAAGAAGCCTGGTTTCTGGCTAGATGCTCAATAGAAAAATAACTGTAGTAACTGTTTAACCGGGCTTTTGAGTAAACCCGGTTTTTGAATGTCTGAAAGTAAATATACAATTTTATATTTATTTTATAAGATAAATCCTCAAAACTAAATTATCAAGAAACTTGCCAGATTGGCAACTCACCCCTGAATTCGTCGGTTATCTTGAACAAAGATAAACGACTTCAAGGGTGTTGTTATCAGGGTGTACTCAACTACCAAACACCATTGCCAGAGCTAATCTGGCAACTATTTAATCAGATTATATTGATGATATAAAAAGCATCTACTACCTGATAACAAGTACCTTTACTTAAGTAATATTATCTAATATCAAAATATCTACTTATCCAAATATTTAAGTTTGGTATTCATCGCATCAGAGATAAAAGTAAAAACGTTGTTGTCCACACATTAGCCCCCTAAGAGACAACGTTTTACTAAATTTCTGTTCGCTTCAGCGGTGAATGCTGGAGCGGGAGTGAAAAGCGCTTGATATGCTTCCTCCCGCTCCTCTTTTTTTTGACAAACCTACTTAGAAACCCGGTTTCTGTATCAAAGTAATAAAAAAGCTAATCAAATTTATTTTATCAGCCACACAAAGAAATATAAATCAATTTAGAATAGTTATTAAAGAGAAGGAGTTATATATGTCAACGGAAAAAAAATATAAAGAATTTGACGAAATTGTTGACCGTGTTCTTTCAATTATAGAAAGTAAAAATGAGAGCGAGCAAACCGTACAGAATTTGACTCGTTTAGAAGAAGCTCATTTTGCTACATCACAACTTATCACTAGCTTACAGGCAGAACACTTAGCAGCATCTAACCGGATGACTCGGATTGAAGAAGTACATATAGCTGCATCACAGAGAATGGACAAGATAGAATCTGCAATCGAATCAAATGCTGCTTCTATTAAAGAACTAAATATAGCAGTTGCTAATATATTTAACATTGTTAGTATCAGTCAGCAGAATTTTGAAGTGATTCAGAAAAATTTTGAAGTCGTTGTTTCCCAAATTAAAGGACTTCAGTCAGAAAGTCGTAATATTCTTGACCATTTGTTTGGTATACAAGAATAATTATGTTCAAGGAGCCAATTCAGCTTCTATGCCTTTAAATGTATAAAAAAGACATAATTTTTATTTTCTGTTTTATTTTAAAGCATAAAATTCCCAACTTCTGAAGAAAAGTTGGGAATTTCAGTCTTTATTATAAACCAGGTTTTTACGTAAAAATATGGCTTATTAATTACATCAATTAATTGAAAAATAAAATTAAGTTATTATAAACAGAGTAGTATTTAGATACAAATCACCCAACTTAAACTAAGTGGAATAAACTAATATAAGATTATGATTAATACAAAGATATTTATGTTTAATAGAAGACAGAAAGAATTGGATGAAGTATTTGAACGTGTTCTTGCATTCATGGAAGATGCTTGTGACCAATCATCCAAGCGTATGGAAAAGTTAGAACATTTAAATATTGCAGCGTCGGAACGTATCGCTCGTTTGGAAGAAGCAAGTTTGGCATCTTCAAAAAGACTAGATAGAATTGAAACGATTTTAGAGTCGAATACAATTTCTATTAAAGAATTAAATAGTGCTGCCTCCAATATATTTACTGCTATGACTCTCAGTCAGAAAAATTTTGAGGTTATTCAGGAGAACTTTGAGATTATAGTTTCACAAGTTAAAGGAATTCAAAAGGAAAATCGCCATATGCTTGAATATTTATTCAAGACAAACGAGTAAATGTTTTTAATTGAATAAAGTTTTTATATTCTAAATTGTTAATTTTGGTGTGTAAAAAATTAAAAACGGATATAACAATTAATTTTTTTGTTACATCCGTCTATAATTTAAAATGCTAGAAACCCGGTTTCTTTGCGCTTTAGCAGTAACCGCTTTCTTGTAAAAACCTTACTGCTGTTTTATTTATAATAGCCGAGGCGCCGGACGAAGCGTCATGACAGCAGTTAGGAATGATATTTAAATATGAATTTGGAATACATTCTTGTAACTTTTTACCATCGCTTGCAGGAAACCAAGAATCTTGCTTACCCCATAAAATTAACGTAGGACAGGTAATTTTAAAAAGATTGTTTTGAGTATTGCTTAACCAGTTTGGTTTGTTAGCTTGTGCTAACTCTATTTCTTGCGCGGCAATTTTTAATTCTTCCGCAACCTTGGTTAAAGTTCCAGGAAACTCAATATATGGATAAGTAATCCAATATACGTCTTCTGGTGTTAGCATAGATGGGTCGTATAAAACACTACGCCGTTCAATTGCCATAACTTCACGAACCAAAGGAGCAAACAAGTAACTTAAACGTGAAGTATCAATAGCTTGTATCACTTCTATTGGTATTTGAGAAAGTAAAGACATTCCCCAATGCGGCAAACGCTTGGCAAAAATAGGCACATTTACTACTATTAATCTTGCAATTAACTGTGGATACTTTTGCGAAGCAGCGAGAGCTACTAAGGCGCCCAAAGATTCACCGACAATAATAGCAGGCTCATTACACAAGGCACGAATTACTCTAGCTAGTTCTGTAACTTGATGTCCTTGTTGCTCGCGACGCGATATCGGTTTATCAGAGAAACCATAACCTTTGGCATCAAAACAAATTACACGAAAATATTTCGATAGAGGTTTAATGCTGTTACGCCAGTTATAACTCCAACTGCCGATACCGTGTAGTAAAAATAACGGTTTTCCGCTACCAACTTCGCCATATG
The DNA here is from genome assembly GCF_000331305.1 of Calothrix sp. PCC 7103. Classification (GTDB taxonomy): domain Bacteria; phylum Cyanobacteriota; class Cyanobacteriia; order Cyanobacteriales; family Nostocaceae; genus Dulcicalothrix. Next base: position 8,161,020 of record NZ_KB217478.1, read on the forward strand.
CAATTTTCACCGGATATCCGTTTGCATCGGCAATAGTTAAGCTTTGCTTACCCAAAGGAAAATTTGTTCGCCACCAATCTCTCATTTTAGGTTTTAGATTTGTCTTCGACAGTGAATAAAGTATAAATTTTAGATTGAGTGATTTTAATCCAAAAATCTAAATTTTTGGCATCTTAGAAAAAAAAGTTTATTTTTCAACACAACTTAAACCTATAAGTGATTTATTTAACCGCCTGTCAAAATTGACATTACCATTCTAACTAATATAACGGGTATTGCCACAAGCACAATCGCCACGAGCAACAGTACAATTAAAACTCCTGCAATAAACCACTTATTAGCTTGTTTCTTCTGGTTTGGAAATTTTAAATATTCTTCTAGTAACTTAATATTGTTGGTATTGGCAGTCCATGCAAAGTCAAAAAAGTCTCCTATTAATGGAACCGTACCAGCAAGTCCATCGATAGCTATATTAAACACCATCCTTCCCAAAGTCGAACCCGGCGCCCCCAAGCGTGCAGCTTCGAGGACAATATAACTAGACAGTAGCACGCCTAAAAAGTCACCAACACCAGGTAACAGCCCAATAACTGGGTCGAGACCAATACCTACTTGTGTACCAGGTATCACAATGGCTTTATCGAGTATCCGTGCAAGTTGTCGCAGTCGCTTTAAAGTCGGCGCCTTGGCTTCAGGCTCAATAGTAGAATAGCGAAAAGGCTGTTGAGACATGGTTTAATATTCCTTAATTAGGCAGTTAGTAACATACCAGCATTTTGCTTGAATATTCTATGACTATGACACCTTTTTTTACAACAACTTAGTTATTTGTATCTATCTTTACTATTTATCTTAACAAAATGTACTTTATCTTTTTTTAGATTAAAAATATATGTCTTCTACCCAAGTATTCGAGCAATCAATTCAAATCAATGCTTCTGCCACCACCGTTGAACGCTGTATTACTGAGTTAAATTTAATGCATCGCTGGCTGAATCCGGTTTTACGTTGCTACCCAGTTGGTGATTGGAATACAAATGTTGGAGGAAAGAGCAAATTTGTGATTGAAGTACCATTAATTAAGCCGACGTTAAACTGTACGATTGTAGAACGACACCCAGGATTAGTAGTTTGGGGTTTTGAAGGATTTTTTAAAGGCAAAGACCGTTGGGAATGTCAACCAAACCAAAACGGTACATGTTTACTGAATAGATTTGAATTTCAAATACCTAACCCTGTAATTAGCTGGGGTTTTAAAATATTTGCTGAAAAGTTTACTCAACAGGATATGCAAGCGCAATTAAGGCGCCTTAAACAAGTTGCAGAAAGTATAAGGGTCTAGAATTCAACCTTTAACATCATCGACTCGGAATAAGTAAGTAGAGTTATTATACGCGGCTTCTCGTTGGAGTGATAAGCTTAGTTTCACTTGCTTGCCATCGAAAGCGGTGGAAGATTTAAGGTCAATTAATTCATTAGTGGTACTTAATTGTGCTTAACTTTGACTTATTCTTTGTCTTTCTAAAAGAGCCGCACCCAAATAATTTTCACACACGCATTCAGCAACGCCATAATTTCAAATCCTACCGCACGTTTTTCAAGCTCTCTAGATTGGAGCTAAACATATCCGCAAATATACTCATAACACTTCTGTCACGAATCTTGATATTTGTATTTACTCCCATTCCTGCTTGTAAGGTTATATTCCGTTCGTTTACTTTTAAATGCTGAGTTTGAAGTTCTACTTTTGCGGGGAATCTGTAGAAGGGATAAATTTGATCTGGTGGTAGGGCATCTGAACCTATCGACACAAGTTTACCTTTAATGTCTCCAAATTCACTAAACGGGAATGAGTCAATTCTAACATCAACGGTCATTCCTTCTTTGACAAAACCAATATCTTTGTTGGTAATAAACACTTTCGCAATGAGTTTGTCTGTGGGTACTACTTTCAAAATTGGTTCGCTGCCAGTAACTACAAACCCAGAAGATTTTGCCTTAAGCTCAAATACTGTACCATTAACAGGCGCCTTTATTACCTGGTACTTGAGGTTCATTTTAGTTTGGCTGATTTGCGAGTCTATTTCCGCCATACGTTTGCTATTTTCAACTATTGATTTATTCATTTGACTATCGATTTCAGCAATACGTTTGGCATTTTCAGCAATTTTGTCGAGCCAATCTTTACGGGAAATAGCTGTAGTATTTAGTAACTTCGCTTTTCCCTCGGCAATTTCCGCTTGGAATTTAAATTTTTCTTTCGTTAGTTGGTCGAGTTGAGATTGAGCGTTTCGTACTTCCTCTTGTTGTTTGAGGAACTGGAGTTGCGATATGGCGCCTTGTTTTGCTAGCCCTGAAATGTTATTTAATATGCCTTGATTCATCTGAAGGGTATCTTTTGTGGAAGCCATACGGATATCGGTTTGTTCTAGCTGGCGCCGAAGTTGATCGATTTCTAAGGAAGCAGCTTCAACTCGTGCATTTAATTCGATTTGGTTAGATGAAATGCGTTCGCGTTGTTCAACAGATAGTTTACCTACGGCAACACCATCAAGCTGGCTGCGATAAACTTGATTTTCTGCAACCAATGCAGCACGACTTTTTGTTAAATCAAGAATTGAGACAGGAAGTAGGAGTGTCGATGAGTTAACTGGTTCTCCACGTAACTGTGCAGTATAGAACTGATTTTCTTGAGCAAGAGAGGTACGAATTTTTTGTAATGATTCTAATTGCGCTTTAGCGGTTGTGTTGTCAAGTACAATTAGTTTATCTCCCGCTTTGACTTGCTCGCCATCCTCAACAAATATATCTTTGACAACCCCACCAATAGGCGCCTGCACATCTTTTGTGGCGCCGGATGGTTCGAGTTTTCCAGTTGCTGATACAGCTTCTTCGATTTTGGCGATGTTTGCCCACACTACTGTACCAGTCGTTGCAAGCATTAATCCCCATAATATCGCGCGCGACCACTTGCGGGGTTGCTTCAATACAACAGGTTGCTCAAATTTGGGGACGTGTCTGATTGCAGAACTAAGTGCTTTTTGTTGGATTTCTTCGGTGTTTTGTGGTAGTTTCGCACTCAATTCCTGCGTTGATATCGCACTTATAGAGGAATTAGCTTTACCGTGATTACCGTTGGCGCCGTTACCGTTATTAGAATTCATAAGAGTTAATGTAGTTAATGTAGTTAACTTATGGAAGTTGATCCCCCTTATTAAGGCAGACTAGGGGGATCAAAGGAGGATACTAAACTGTTATCTTGCCTTCTGACGCTTCTTGCTGCTGAGACAAGCAGTAATAAAGTCCTTTCATCCCCATTAATTCACTGTGGGTACCCTGTTCCGCAATCTTTCCAGCATTCATCATCAAGATGATGTCAGCATTTTGAATTGTCGCCAGACGGTGCGTAATAAATAACACCGTGCGTCCTTTGAATGCGATTTGTAGATTTAAGCACACCTGTCGTTCGGTTGCGTAGTCGAGCGCGCTCGTTGCTTCGTCAAGAATTAACAGCGGTGGATTTTGCAGTATAGTGCGGGCAATTGCAATTCTTTGCCTTTGTCCACCGGATAAAGCTGCTCCCCTTTCACCAACGCGCGTGTTATAACCATTGGGCAAGCTCATAATAAAGTCATGCGCGCAGGCTATTTTTGCAGCTTCTACAATTTCTTCGGGAGTGGCATCGGGCATTGTTAGGGCAATGTTTTGCTGTACTGTAGTATCAAATAAAAGAGTATCTTGCAGTACCATCCCGATTTGTTGACGTAGCGAGTATAACTCAACCTTACTGATGTCATATCCGTCAATCAAAATTCTGCCAGCATCAAGTTCGTAAAGTCGAGGGATTAACTTGGTTAAAGTACTCTTACCGGCACCGCTTTGTCCGACTACTCCAATAAACGAACCTGCAGGAATTTCAACTGAGATGTTGTTAAGTTGGGGATTTGGAGATTTGGCAAAGCTGAAGGTAACGTTTTCGTAACGAACTTGCCCTTTAATGACTGGCATGGGTATATTACTTTGACCAGCAACTTCTGACTCTTGGGGAGTATCGAGAATGTCTGCTAATCGTTCCAACGATAGTGCTGTTTCTTGGAAGTTTTGCCAAAGTTGAATTAACCGTAGTAATGGACTTGTAACATATCCAGCAATAATTCTAAAGGCTATAAGTTCTCCAAGGGTAATTTCCCCTTTGAGTACGAGATAGGCGCCTACCCACAACAATAATAGGTTTGATAATTTATTGAGAAAGTTACTCAGAGAACTAGCAGTATTACTCGTTAGTACGTTATCGAAACTGGCACTAATATATCTACCGTAACGCTGCTGCCACTGCCATCTAGAGTTAAGTTCGATATTTTGGGCTTTGACTGTTTGAATACCTGATATAACTTCGACTAAATATGATTGAGTTTCAGCATTTTTCTCAGCTTTCGTTCGAGTTTGGCTACGAACAATTGGAGCAAATATAAATGTTAATATTGCAAATAGTGGTACTGTTGCTAATGCTACAATAGTTAGCAACCAACTATAAAAAACCATCACTGCGATATAGATTACCGAGAAGATGGCATCGAGTACAACGGTAAGGGCAGTACCTGTTAGAAACGACCGGATATTTTCTAATTCGTGTATTCTGGAAGATATTTCCCCTACTGGACGTTTTTCAAAATAACGTAGTGGTAATCTTAATAAATGGTCGATAACCTCTGAACCTAAAGATAAATCAATACGGTTGGTTGTATCGGCGAATAAATTTGTACGCAACCAGGTAATTATTCCCTCAATTACTGCCATCGCAATCAAAACAAAACCCAATACATTTAGGGTGTTGGCACCATTTTGAATGATTACCTTATCGATAATTACTTGGGTGACTAATGGATTGCCTAGCCCAAGTAACTGTACAAATAATGAAGCTATAAATACTTCCGTTAATACAACTTTATGTTTTTTAATTGCTGGTAAAAACCAACTTAATCCAAATCGTTTTTTCGGAGTCTCTGGAGTAGATTGTAGTAATAATGCTTGTCCTTCTTCTCCCCAAGCTTCAATAAAATCTTTAGTTTTTTTGCGGACAATACCTTGTTCAGGAATAGCAAGTATTAATTCTTTTTCGGATGAATTATAAAGAATTGCATAAGTATCAAGATATGGAAGCAGTACTGGTGTAGGAAGTTGAGATATTGCAATTGCTGGTGCTTGTACTAGTTGCGCTTTTATGCCTATTAACTCTGCTAGTCCACCACATAATTCTATAGATATTTTACCTGTTCGTTTATAGTTGTTCGATAGCGTGCGGTGTAAAACATCTCTTCTCCACGGTATTTGCCAATATTGTGAAAGCATTTGAAAACACGCTAGTGTTGCATCAATCGGTCCGCGACCACGAACGAACGGGAATTTTACATCTTGCGTGCTAGCTTTAATTGGTGCTGGTTCGGGTTTTTCGGGGGCAAAAGGGACATTTTTCCAAGGATTTTCCTGAATCGAAATATTTTCCGCAACGGTTTGAGCTGGTTTAAATGATAGAGTGGGGTCAGTAAATCCAAGGAGTCGAATTCCCTTACCTGTTGATTCGATATATTTTTGATTTTTTTCTTGATTATCAGCAGGATTTATGCAATCACCAACCTGATAGTTAGAACCACTGCTGCTGACTAACCATAATAGGTTAGGGTCTAACTGCGAAAACGGAATTTTTCCTTCGGGAAGGTTGAGAATAGTTGAATGATTTGCGGCAGCTAGAGCAAGTTCTTTTAAATTTTCTACTCCTCTACCCCGACGTTGAATTTCTTTAGCTAACAAGTCATATATTTCAATTAAACTGTGGCGTGAGCGAAAGTATTCTGCAACTTTGGGGTGTTTAGATAATAAATCTTGAAAATCTTTTAAATTAAGGGTAAGACAAACTGACTCCACAGAGGAAATAACTGTTTCACAAGCTACACCTCGAATTACTCCAATGGCGCCGCACAATGCACCAGGCTTAAGTAGTTCTAATGTATCAGGCGCTGGAACATCTAAAGGATATCCTAGTAAGCGTGCTTGTCCTGTATATAGAATAGCTATTTTTGCAGGCAGATTGTCTCTAACGACTATAGCTTGTCCCATCCGGTAACGTAATGGTGAAAGCTTTTGTGCGAGTTTTTCGATATCAGCTACATTCAAAGAGTCGAAAGGTGAAGTAGCAGCTAGAAAGTCAATAATATTGGTAGAACTCGATATCATTGTGTTTTTAAATTTATTTTGTGTATGTAGAGACGTGATATACGATGTCTCCTGTATGGTCTGGCAAAGACTTGATATCTCGCGTCTCTACATCATCATCTTGAATTGAAATAGGATTTTGTTGGAGTTGCTCACCTAGCCATTTTTCAAACAAGTGGTTTAGTAACATCGCGCTTGTTGCTTCATCTAACTGTGCTGGTATTAATTTTTCTAGGCGTAAAATTATGTACCAATTTTCCAACTTTATTGGTGTCCACACCTGTCCTTCTTTTGAAATAGAAAGTTTTTGGGCAATTACTGGATGTGGTTGTGATAAGGGTATTGGCCCAATTAATCCTCCTGTTTGAGCTTCTGCACCCTGCGAAAATTCGCGCGCACAGTCGGTGAAGCTTTGTTCTTCTGCTTTTATACGGAAGTACAACTCTTGTGCTGTCTCCATATCTTGGGTACGCAGCAAGGAATAGACAACTTTATCTAACTGAGGTTTGTACTGAAGAAAATTTTGTTGAAGCGTTCCTCCCCAGGTTGCTTCCTTAAATTTCTCGACCCGTAACTGTTTTGTGGCTAACGCTTCTAACTGTTCTACTGTGATGCAATAGCATTGAAGTGTGGCATCAAGCGCTTCTGGTGTCGTAATTTGATTGTTTTTATAAAATGTAGAAATAGTATTGTTTTTCTCTTCAGACGTTAATTTTATATCGGCAATAGCTTTATTGATTATTAGTTCGCGCTGTAACTGTGGCAGTAGTTGATACCCAGCCAACAGTGGGATAACTTCTGTTGTTGTAATTATCTGGTTGCCAATTTTGATATGAACCATAGCAGGTATGTGGCGGGAAAAAGGGGCAGTTAGTATAATTTCCCTTGCATATCCTGTCTAATCAATTACACGCTTGTCATCGGTAACTATACGTATATATATTTGTGGTAATTTTATTAATTTACGTATGAGTACTGTTGTGATACACAAAAATTGAATGCATATCTAAACTCGATTACCCTTTTAGTTTTAAAAGTAGGCGCCGAATTATCGAAGCATCGCGTGCGTCGGGTGTGCGGTACAAATAAGTTTCTAAATCTTGTGTAGCTTGTGTGAACCGTCCTAGTTGATAAGATAGTAAACCACGGTCGCGAGTATCGATGATGGAACCTGGCGCCACTAGTAAAATTCGCTCGACTGCTGCTAAAGCAAGTTCTAATTCCTGCTTGTTCAAATAAATATGTTTTAGATTCGATAGCAACCGTATCAAAAACTGAGCTTTTGTCACCCTTGGTAGATGTTCGGGCTGTAACTGTACGGGTTGTTGATAAATTTGGCTCAACCGCAACTCGCAATCTTGCGGGAACAATATTTCACCCTCATGGAAAGTATCTATATATATATCCATATCGGGAATATCTGGACGTATCAAAAAATGCCCTGGCATTCCCACTCCCACCATCGGGAAATCTATACGACGCGCGACTTCTAGATATACTAGCGCTAATGTAATTGGAATTCCCAGGCGCCGCTCGATTACGTCATTCAAAAAGCTGTTGCGCGGGTCATAATAATTTTTGGTATTACCTGCAAATCCTAAATCCCCGTACAAGTATTCGTTAATACATTTAACCACTCGCATTGGATACCGCGTGTTGGGTAAACGTTCCTGTAGCTCAAATGCCATTGTATCCAATGTGTTGAGATACTCGTCACAGTCCAAGTCGGGGTACTCTTCAGTCGCTATATATAAAGCTGCTTTGGCTAAGTCTATATTTTCATCAGCTTGCTGAATCTCTTGATAAAAATATTGCCGTGCCGATACGTAGTTCATAAGCTGATGCTAAAACAATAAGCCGGATAAAATAATTCTTATTTCTATACTAAATCTAGAGCAGGCGGCGCCGAAAATTCTACAAATATTATTTTCCCGTAAAAATAAACGCCTCCAAATTGCTTTTACGTCCGAAAAGGCAGTAATTGCGTCTGTAGTCAAGATTTAAGTGAAATGGCATGGCAGTACTCTCGAACTCAATTGAAGGCGAGAGTATTTTTTTACTTATGCTGTACATTGTGATTGAATAATGGTTTTAGATGAAGAATGCGGTAGCAAAAATGACAAACAGCCTGAGTAGTCGATGTTATTGAGGCACACGACCGTGAGAGTTTTATGTTTCTATGGGCTTTTTGAGGTCTTATCACAAGGTGCTTGGTTTACGGTTTTATTTAATAATGAATTTATCTCAATGCATTAATGCCGTTCAATGCTACTCTAAAAGATGGATATCGCTTGAACTCAAGCCTATTGACACTATCTGAAATATAGCTTCATAAGCAACAACCCAGCATGGTCACAACTGCAGAAAAAACTAACATTGGTTACATTACCCAAGTCATTGGTCCTGTTGTAGACGTAAAGTTCCCCAGCGGCAAAATGCCCCCTATCTACAACGCTTTGACAATTACCGGCAGGAACGAAGCAGGACAAGATGTTTCCGTAACTTGCGAAGTGCAGCAGTTGCTGGGCGACCAACAAGTACGTGCCGTGTCGATGAGTACGACTGATGGCTTAGTACGTGGAATGGAAGCTGTTGACCAAGGGGCGCCTATTAGCGTACCTGTTGGTAAAGCAACTCTAGGACGTATTTTCAACGTTTTGGGCGAACCTGTAGACAACAGAGGTCCGGTCAATAATACAGAAACTCTTCCTATTCACCGTCCAGCACCAAAACTCACCGACCTGGAAACCAAACCTTCGGTGTTTGAAACTGGGATTAAAGTGGTTGACCTTTTAACTCCCTACCGTCGTGGTGGTAAAATCGGTCTGTTCGGTGGTGCAGGTGTAGGCAAAACCGTAATCATGATGGAGTTGATTAATAATATTGCAACTCAACATGGTGGTGTGTCTGTATTTGCTGGTGTGGGCGAACGTACCCGCGAAGGCAATGACCTCTACAATGAAATGATTGAATCTGGTGTAATTAATAAAGACAACCTCAACGAGTCTAAAATTGCACTAGTGTACGGTCAAATGAACGAACCACCCGGCGCCCGGATGCGCGTTGGTTTGTCTGGTTTGACAATGGCTGAGTACTTCCGCGACGTTAACAAGCAAGACGTACTGTTATTCGTCGATAACATTTTCCGGTTCGTACAAGCTGGTTCTGAAGTATCCGCGCTTCTAGGTCGTATGCCTTCAGCGGTAGGATATCAGCCCACTTTAGGTACCGACGTTGGCGCCCTACAAGAACGAATTACTTCTACAACCGAAGGTTCTATTACTTCCATTCAAGCTGTATACGTTCCTGCGGATGACTTAACCGACCCGGCACCTGCAACCACCTTTGCTCACTTAGATGGAACAACAGTATTGTCCCGTGGTTTAGCATCTAAAGGTATCTACCCAGCAGTAGACCCATTAGGCTCCACCTCAACAATGTTGCAACCAGATATCGTTGGTAGCGACCACTACGATACAGCGCGTGCAGTACAAGCTACATTACAACGGTATAAAGAATTACAAGATATCATCGCGATTCTTGGCTTGGACGAATTGTCTGAAGATGACCGTTTAACAGTAGCGCGCGCTCGTAAAATAGAGCGTTTCTTGTCGCAACCTTTCTTCGTTGCAGAAGTATTTACAGGTTCACCTGGAAAATATGTGAAGCTTGAAGATACCATCAAAGGATTTAAGCAGATTCTTGCTGGTGAGTTAGATGATTTACCAGAGCAAGCGTTCTACTTAGTTGGTGATATCAACGAAGCCAAAGCGAAAGCTGAGAAAATGAAAGGCTAATTTTGTAAGGGTGGGTTTATGAAAGCCCGCCCATACAGTAATGTAAAATTGACAAAAATCTATGACTTTAACCGTTCGTGTACTTTCTCCAGATAAAACAGTCTGGGATGCTTCTGCTGAAGAAGTAATTTTGCCTAGTACCACTGGACAACTAGGTATTCTTACTGGACACGCACCACTTTTATCTGCGTTAGATACAGGTGTAATGCGTGTGCGTCCTAGCAAAAATCAACCTTGGGTAGCTATAGCTTTGCAAGGTGGTTTTGTGGAAGTTGAAGAAGATGAAGTTACTATTCTCGTTAATGGTGGCGAACGTGGCGATAAAATCAACTTGGAAGAAGCACGTTCTGCATTTAACGAAGCTCAAACTCGTCTAAACTCTGTTTCTGCTGACGACAGACAGGCAACAATTCAAGCTACTCAAGCTTTTAAACGTGCGCGCGCTCGTTTTCAAGCTGCTGGTGGTATGGTATAATTTTGTTAATTGTCATGCTGAACGGAGTGAAGCATCTATTAAAGTATCTAAAGTTTTAAGATTCTTCGCTTCGCTCAGAATGACACATAAAATTCTTATTTTTGTTTCAGTACTACCAATGTTACATCGTCTAGAAGCTGTTTGGCGCCAATAAATTTCCACAAGTCTTGAATAATAGCTTCTTTTATTTCTTCTGCACGTAGTTGCCAATTGTCTTTAATTACTTGTATTAGTCGTTTCAACCCGTATAAGGCGCCGTTAATATCTTCAGCTTCTGTAATACCATCGGTATAAAGGACAATTACATCATCTGGTAATAATTGTATATCAGCGTAAGCCACAAGATGGCTAATTTCTTTTTCTAAACCAATTGCGAATCCTAAATCGGTTGTATCAATTCTTTGTACCATTCCTCCTTTACGAACTATTAGAATTTCTTCGTGTTGTCCGTAAACTCGCACTTTCCCGTCATAATAATCTAACAAACAAAGAGTCATATTTTTATCGGACTCCATTCGCTGTACATTATTATAAATCGCTCGATTCAAAGTATTTAAAAAGTTTTGAGGATTCGTTTCGTTATTTTCTAAAAGGGTACGTACTGCGGTTTGCACCATAAGCATTAACATTCCACTTTCCAAACCGTGTCCAGTAACGTCGCCAATGCCTATTTTTACTTTTCCATTGTGGGAGATTATATCATAATAGTCACCACCAATTTCGGTTGCAGGTTGCATAAACCCGACAATATCTAAGTTTTTAATTTGTGCTAGTTCTTCTTGTTTGGGTAAAATGGTTTGTTGAACTTGTCTTGTTAAGTCCAACTCTGTTTTCATGCGAATATTTTCTTTGTTTAATGACTCGTTTAGTCCAACTATCTTTACATTTGCTGCTTCAAGTTCAAAGGTTCGCTCTTCAACTTTAGTTTCTAATGTCGCGTTTACTTGTTCAAGTTCAACTTTTGCAAAATGTAGCGCATTCTCCGCACGCTGACGCTGAGTAATATACCATTTTACTAAGCCAAAAACAGCTAGCCAAGCTAATGTAAGAATTGGAAAGCTAATAATGCAGAATAAACTAGACAAAAATAAACGCTGTCTGTAAGATTCAAGGTTTGATTGAATCCTAGTATTTAATGCAGTAGTCGTTTTAGTCATGCCATTTGCATAAATTTGCTTTTGAGTGTTGTAATTTTGACTATTAAGCAAATTTAGAGCATCTTGAGATTTTTTTTGACGTACTAATTCAAATGCTTGCTGCTCCATTTGAACTAACTTGAGATTTGCTGCATCAGTTTCAGATGCGTTAGCTGTTTGAAATTCAGGAGCAATTTGAATGACTTTTTTAATCGCTGCATCTAGTTCAGGTTCAAACTTCTTATAACGTTTCTCCCATTCTAAATCACCTGTACTAGCAGCCATTCGAGCAGACATTGTTAAAACTTCATCGAGATGAATAATTTTACCGCTCAAGCTTTGTAATTGAAATTCTGTTGAAACAACTGTTTTAAAGTCACTGTGCATATTCCAAACGTTCCAACCAACAGAAGCAATTAACATCATGCTAATAATGATAGCAACTCCAATCACGAGCATGAAGTTTGAAGCTATAAACTTAGTTAAGTACGATGAATTTAATTTAAAGTTTTTCATTGGTAGAAATAACCTTTTCAATTTCTGTTTTTATTGACGACTGTGCCTTAAACTGATTTTGTTTTAAAATGACTAATGTAATATCGTCAAGAATATCTTTTTTTCCTATATACTCAAACAAGTTATCAATGACAGCTTGCTTGATTTCATCAGCAGACTTTTGCCAATTATCTTTAATAATTTGCATTAATCGTTTCAGTCCGTATAATTCACCTTCTAAATTCTCAGCTTCAGTAACACCATCTGTATAGAGTGCTATAATATCACCTGGGTATAATTGAATATCAGCATAACCGATGAATTCAGAAATTTCTTCCTCTAAACCAATTGGCAAACCTAAATCAATCGTGTCAACTCGCTGTATTAAACCACCACGTCGAACAATAAGCATTTCTTCATGTTGTCCTGATACCCGAACTTTACCATCGTGATAGTCGAGTAAACATAAAGTCATATTCTTGTCTGAATTCATCCGTTGCACGTTTTGGTAAATGGTGCGGTTAAGCGTATCGAGGAATTTTTTGGGGTCGGTTTCGTTATGTTCTAGTAAAGTACGTATTGCAGTTTGTACCATAATCATCAAGACACCACTTTCTAATCCATGTCCGGTAACGTCACCAATACCTATTTTGACTTTACCGTTATGGTAGATTACATCATAGTAATCTCCACCAACTTCACTAGCAGGTTGCATAAACCCAGCTATCTCTAAATCAGGGATTTTTGCAAGTTCGTATTTTTTTGGTAAAATCATTTGTTGGACTTCACGGGTAACATCCAACTCATGTTTCATACGATTATTATCTTGTTGAAGCTTTTCGTTGAGTGCGATAATTTGCTTGTTAGCTTCTTGAATTTTAATATCACTATCTTTCAGTTTACGTAAGCTATGAGAAAGTAATATTAAAAAGTTTGTTAACGCTAGAATTAATCCAACTGTTTGAATAAGCTGTAATGTATTAGCTTTACTATCAGTAATTTGCTGTTGTTCGGTGGTGAGTTGATTCATTAAATCTAACAACTTAAGGTTTTTCTCAGTTGCGTATGTAATAGCATCTTGCAAAGTCTCTATGGGTAAAGAATCTTGCAATTCTAAAATTGCTTTTATTTTCTGTTTATAAGTTACCCATATCGACTTAGCGTCAGCGATAATTTTTCGGTTTTTTTCACCTTGTACGGATTCTAAAAATACGGATTTACCATCACTTCCAGTAACGGTATTACCAATATCAAATCCAATTAGCGTTTCGTCAAAAAGTTTAAATGTTAACGCTAATTCTTCTTTTGGACGAGTAATATCTTTGCCTTCCAGCTTTGCGATTTTAACTTGCAGTAAAGCTTTAGTTATGCGTTGCGATAACATTCGCTGTCGTCCAGCTAAATTTATTTTAACAGCATCGCGTTTTAAATCTGAGGATATAACAAAATTAGGTAGTAAAACACCCAAATCAAATGCAAGAAATAAAGCCGCAGAAACTAAAATTGTGCGATACTTATATTTGTCACCTTTACTATAAAAATACTCATTAATTAAATTTTTCAGCACTTTTGATAACCAACTATTTCCAGAAGTTTAAATACTTTTATACCAACGTGTGTGTTAGCTTTGCCAATGTTTCAGGTTCTAAATTTTGATCTACATCATCTTTTATTAATTTGTTTGATGATTCCAATTGTTTACGTTTTAAAACTACTATGGTAATATCATCTAAAATTTTTCCTTGTCCCATATATTTATATAGGTCATCAACTATAGCTTGTTTTATGTCATGAGCTGAATTTTGCCAGTTTTCTTTAATTATTTCTGTTAAACGTGCAATGCCATATAGCTCCCCTTCAGGGTTTTCAGCTTCGGTAAGTCCATCAGTATAAAGAACTACAACATCATTTGGATATAACTGAATATCTGCATAACCAATAAAATCAGAAATTTCTTCCTCTAAACCAATTGGGAAACCCAAATCTACTGTATCAACTCTTTGTACTAAACCACCACGTCGAACAACGAGCATTTCTTCATGTTGTCCTGATACTCGCACTTTACCATCTTCATAGTCGAGTAAGCACAGCGTCATATTTTTATCTGAGTTCATTCGCTGTACGTTTTGGTAAATAGTGCGGTTGAGAGTGTCGAGGAATTTTTTGGGGTCGGTTTCGTTATGTTCTAATAAGGTACGTACCGCAGTTTGAACCATTATCATTAACACACCACTTTCTAGTCCATGTCCGGTAACGTCACCAATTCCAATTTTTACTTTGCCGTCGTGGTAAATTACATCATAGTAGTCACCACCTACTTCGGTAGCAGAAAGCATGAACCCAGCTATTTCTAAATCTGGTATCTGTTCGAGTTCATGTTTTTGTGGTAAAATCATTTTTTGAAGTTTACTAGTTACCTCTAATTCGGCGCCCATACGAATATTTTCATCGGTTAGGCATTGGTTCAATAGATTGACTTCTTTGTTGGCTTTAACTAAAGCAAGTGCAATATCGTTAAATGATTTGACAACTTCTGCCAATTCATCGCGGTTTTCTAAAATAATGCTTTCGGTGACAGTTCCATCAATCATTTGTTTTGATGCTGTACTTAAGCTAGATACTGTTTGTTTTACACCTAAATAAAACGCAATATATAAATACAGTACTAATATTAAAATGATTGAGACAAAAACGCATAATAATATTTGCCTCTGCACAAAACCATTGATACGGTTTTGCAAAAGCACGTCAAGTTCAACAATTGCTTTATCCCAAAGAATATAGCTTAGTTTTAAGTTGTCTGCTGCCGCTGTGTAAAATACTTGGCTGCTTAAAGTATTACTATTTACAGTTAAAGGTATTGCTGTATCAACAAGTAAATCAATTTTATTAGTATAGTCATTTAAAAACTTTTCAAGCTTTGGACGTGTATTTCCAGCAGGATTAAAATTAAAGGCATCCTGCATATTTTTCTTTAACTCGATATTATATTCTTCGAGTTTTGCTAAGTATTTAATTAATTTAATACGTGATTCAACCGTATCTTGTTTAGTTTGAATACTTTTTTGAGTTATAAGCTGAATGTCTGTTAAAGTATACTGCATTTCGGGCAGCTTTAACAAAGTTGCATCCATTAAATAGTAACTATCTATGTCAGGGTCAAGGATTAAGTTAGATTGGTCTCCAACTTGATTCCTCAACTCATCGATTTCTTGTCGTAGCGTATTGTATGCTTGACTTTTTTCTTCTATGTTGTTATTATTTTTATTTTCTATTTTGCGCCATTTCTCTTTGATCAAATTAAATTTACTAGTTGTTAGTAAGATATTGCCATATTTTTTATCAACATCCTCTAATGACCGCATTTGATTATTAATTCTTGCCTTGAGTTCTTTTAACTCGTTTTGTTTTGTTTGGTCGTTGTTAGTGATTTGTGCAAGTGAAATATCTGACCATAGCTGACGCAAAGGACGTAGGTAAGTGTTACCAATTTTTTCTTTTTCTGCAAAGTCATTTCGCGATTGAATTTCTGAAATGAGTAAATACATTACCAAACTTAATGGTAGTATAAAAATACTGCTAATCAAAGTAAACTTTTGAGGATATTTAAGGCGATTCATTAAAGTAATCGCCGGACGAAATATTTGTTTCATATATTAAAATATTTAATCATAGTTTAATACTTGCTACTGTTCCTAACCTTAATGTCGCTTCAAAATGAACTGTTTTATTTGTTTTTTCGTACCAAACACGGTATTTGTCACCCTGAATATTCAACATAATTATGCGCCTGCACCTGATATAAATATTAAAAAATAATTACTCAAATCATTTTTAAATTTAAATTTGGCATTAATTTTTGTAAGTTTTTGAGTAACTTACTTTGCCAAGGAATTGAATTGGCGCCGAGAATCATCATATGTATGCTTTTGTTGGTTCGCATTCCAATCACAAACTTAGATAGCATGGTAATACCAGAACTGTTCAAAAAATCGAGATGCATTAAGTTGAGCGTAATTCGTGCTGGGTTACTATCAACTACATCATTTAATAATTTAAGAATGGGTGCATATTCTTCCATTCCGTTCAAACGTAAACTGCCATGAAAGTTAATGGTTGCAGAAGTAGTCTCGTAACAAACTTTATAGTTATCGCCTAAAATTTCCATAGTTTTTATTCGTGCAATAAATAAGTGATTAAAAATCAAAAAAATCGTATGTAAATCTAGATGCTTACTTGTACCATTGTAGTTACAGCAAGTATTTCTGGTTTTTCCTGAACAATTTCAAATTTCCAACCTAGCATTGCTGAATAATCATTAATCATGCTCAGTAAACCTAAACCAGAAGCTGTATTATCTGGATTTTCGGCATTTTTCTCTAACTGATTAAAATATAGTTCCTGTGGATCAGCAACTACTAATTTTTCAATAAAGACTTTAAATCCTTCGATAGAGTCTTTATTTATGCTGTTAGTGACAAAAAATCTAATTTGGTCAGCATCGAGCTGAAGCTGAATTGTAATAGGTAATCGCACACTGTAATCACAGTACTTCATTGAGTTCTCTAATAACTCATTTGCAATATAGCTCGCAGTACTTTTAATTTCAGCTTGCTTTTGTGCGCCAACATCGCTATCATCTTTAGGAAAAAATGTAGTCAAATAATCCGCCATAAAATCTGCAGATAGCCCATTATTTCTCCAGCGGTCTTTTATCGAAATAGAAGACGGTGAGAACTTGACTATTAATTGGTCATTATTGAGTGGTTTATCAACATAATATCCAAATATCTCTTTCATATCAACCTTACTTAGTTTAAATAATTTTTACCTTACATAGTGAATTCAACCATTGTCGTCACAATCATGATTGCGGGTTTATCAGGGACTGCCTCAAACTTCCAAGCAAGCTTTGCCGAATAGTCATTTATCATGCTTAAAAAGCCTAGCCCTGACTTAAAAGTATATTCATCATCAATATTTTTTTCTAACTGGTTTAAATATAATTCTTCATGGTTATTATTTGACAGTTGATAAATAACGCCCTGAAGATTTGCCGACCGCAAGTGACTCAAGCTATTTGTAATAAAAAACTGAGTTTTACCTTTATTGGAATATAATTTTATTTTTATCGGTATTTGCGAAGCTTGATGTGAGTACTTAACGGCATTCTCTAAAAGTTCATTAGCAATATAGCTAGTGGCACTCTTAATTTCTGCATGACGTTTTAAATCACTGGACTTGGAACCGTTTTTAGTAATAAGGGTCGTCAAAAAGTCAGCAATAAAATTTGCCGCGTAATCATTATTTCGCCAAAATTCCTGCACCGATATTGAATCAAGCAGAAACTCTAGCATTAACTTTTCCTTTGTCTGTGGTTTTTCTATGAAGTCCCCTAAAATCTGCGTCATGGTAGTGCTGTGTAAAAATTGGCAACGGATTTAACGGATAAACGCTTTATATCAGGTTAAACATATACGTTCTTTGGTATTTGTTTATACTTTTTCTTGCGCTTTTACTGCTTTTATACAATATGCCATTGTTTTATTCTCTTGTGTTCAGTAAATGCACTTAAAGGCAAGAATAAGCAAGATTTAAGAGATTATTTACATTTTTTGCTAATTTGATTACGATATTAAGTTTTGTAACGAATGCAGAAACTCAACAGAGTGGATGGGAAGTAATAGGTAAGATACTTATTGCCCAGAGGGCAAAATCTATGAGAACCTTACAAAGCTTTAGTCGTAAACGTAAGTCAAGTAAAATACTTAGTTTCGTTGCATCGGTTGCGGCAAGTTTGGCAGTTGCTGGTAGTGTTAGTATTGCTGGCGCCCAAGTTAATCAAGTTAATAAGTCGGTTAATCAAGTCGAATATAATAACGTTGCTAATGTTACTAAGTCTATAACGACAAATGTAACGGCACCTGCGACCGAAAATCAAGTTTTAACAGTAAAAACACTTAAAACTAGCCAGTTGCAAATGAGTCTTGGTTGGGGCTTAATTCCTATTGCTGTAGTTGGCGGTTTGGTTATTTTTGTGCCGTTGTTCTTTGGTGGACTGGTAGTTATTGGTGAACGCGAAGTTGGAATTGTTGTTAAAAAATTCGCTGTTTCTGGAAAAGGACTTCCTCCTGGTCGGTTAATTGCTCTTAATGGTGAAGCTGGTTTGCAGGCAGATACTCTGGCACCTGGTTGGCATTGGGGTTACTTTCCTTGGCAGTTTTCTGTGAAAAAAGAAGCTGTAGTAATGGTGCCGCAAGGTGAAATTGCGCTCATAGTCGCTGCTGATGGTTCACAAGTACCGCCTGAGAGAATTTTGGGTAAAATAGTTGATTCCGATAACTTTCAAGACGCACGTAAGTTTTTGCTGAATGGTGGAGAGAAAGGACGACAAATTGGTTTTTTAACAGCGGGTACTTACCGTATAAATACTGCTTTGTTTAAAGTAATTACGGCAAGTAATGCTAATCAGCACGAGATGCGCGCGGAGCAGTTGCGTATATATCAGATAGAGCCAGAAAAAGTTGGTATTGTTACAACTTTAGATGGTTCACCTATTCGGACAGGAGAAATAGCCGGACATACAATTCCTGGACACGATAACTTCCAAAACGGTCAGAGGTTTCTTGATGGTGGTGGACAAAGGGGTTTGCAAGAGCAGGTATTATTATCGGGTTCGTGGAATCTTAACCCCTGGCTTGTAAACGTTGAACAAGTACCAATGACCGAAATACCTATCGGTTATGTGGGAGTGGTTATTTCTTTCGTAGGTAAAGAACAAGAAGATGTTAGTGGCGCCTCGTTTACTCATGGTCAGTTGGTGAACCAAGGACATAAAGGTGTATGGGTAGAGCCGTTATATCCTGGTAAACATCCTTTAAATACTAAAGTAATGAAAGTCGAGTTAGTGCCAACGACTAATATCGTCTTAAACTTTACCGATAGAATTATGGGTCAACACGGCTATGATAGTAAACTCACAGCCTTAAAACTATTATCGTTTGACGGTTTTACCTTTGATTTAGAAATATTCCAAATTATTCATATCGGCGCCAGTGATGCACCCAAAGTCATATCGCGCTTAGGTTCAATGCAAAACGTCATCGACCAAGTACTGCGTCCAATAGTTGGAAACTATTTCCGTAACTCCGCTCAAGAGTACACAATTTTAGATTTTCTAATTGCCCGGAGCGAGCGTCAAGTCGAAGCATCAGAATACGTCAAATCAGCTTTGCGTGCGTATGATGTTCAAGCAGTAGACTCTTTGATAGGTTTAATTACTCCACCACCAGAGTTAATGCATACACTCACCGACCGTAAAATTGCTGAAGAACAACGCAAAACCTACGAAGTTCAACAAATGGCCCAAACTCAGCGTCAGATGTTGGTAAGAGAAACATCATTAGCAGACATTCAAGACTCATTAGTTACATCTGAAGAAGGAGTTAAAATTGCCCAATTAAAAGCTAATGCCAGAATTCAAGAAGCGACTGGTGAAGCGGAATCGATTAAACTAAAAGCCATAGCTGAAGCTGAAGGTATTCGTGCCACCGGTAACGCGAAAGCAGAAACATACCGTGCAGGTGTGGAAGCATTAGGTGAAAACGGTTACACCGCAATGCAAATGATGCAAATAGTGGGTGAAAGTAACGTCCGCTTAATACCCGATATATTAGTTGGTGGTAACAGTGGTGGTGGCGCCAATGGTTTAGTAGACGGTTTACTATCTATGATTTTATGGAACCAAACCAGCACTAAACAAAACGGTAATACAAGCACCCAACCAATTTATCCTAGAGTACCTGTAATGGCGCCGAAGAATGGTAACGGGAATGCTCATATACCTTTAAATCTTGATATTCCAACAGATAATCAATAAAAATTCCATTTTCTCTTGTGGAACGGGTATCCCTACCCGTTCTAAGTATTTGGGTTGGGACTAATAGTTTATATCGTAAGTTCTGGAGGAATGAACCACAAAGGACACAAAGAAAGAGTTATTAAGAGATAAACCCACATACTCAATGAATGATATATAGCAATAGTATATTTTTTTACCACAGAGGCACAGAGGTAACAGAGGTAAGATTAAAAATGCATTCACATGGCGCCAATATCTCAAAATTAATCCATACTCTAAGAGCAAGGCACCTATTTCACAAGTTTATATTATCTTTATATTTTGCATTTGTAGAAAAATTGGCGAAAATATTATTTAAATCATATAAAGTCTACAAAGAAAAGGAGTGTGAATGTACAATTCTAATGTAGTACTGCCGATTTTTTTAGAACCTGCGTACCGTTTATTTAAGCTAATTAGTTACGGTAAATATACACAAACTTTTTTCGCTGTTAATGAAGAAGAATATCCTTTTATACCTTGCGTCATTCAAAAAATATTATTATCACAACCAAGAAACTTTGAACATAAGTTACAAATCTTACAACAGTTAAGCAAGTCTTCTCAAATCCCTAAGTTAATAGATTACCACTGCGGCAAAGATTGTATCTATTTAATCTTTGAATATATTGAAGGTATAAATTTAAATACGTTACTCGCAGAACAAGGGACTTTAAGCGAAAATAAAATTTGGCAAATACTGACAGATATTTTAACCACTTTAAAATTAGTACATAGTCATAAATTAATTCATTGTGATATCAAACCAGAAAATATTATATCTAGGAATGGCAAGCAGGATTTTGTTTTAGTTGATTTTGCTGCTTCTCAGGTAGCTGCTGCTTATTATCAAGCTAATAACATTATTACAGGTAGTCCAGAATATACGGCGCCAGAGCTTGCTTTATCTAAACCAATATTTAGCAGTGACCTTTACAGCTTGGGTGTTACTTGTATTTATTTACTAACCCAAGTACGGCCTTTTGATTTATATGATACCGCGAATAATCAATGGGCATGGCGCCATTATTTACAAACACCTATTAGTGTGTCGTTGGGTAATATTCTTGATAAACTTATTGACCAAGACATAAATCAGCGTCCTGCGTCAGCTGATGAAGTATTAATGATGATGGGTATGTCAGCATATACTACGCATGAACCAAAAAAACAGGCACCTGCGGAGCATAAAACTATACATTTGACTTCAGAAGTAAACGCAGTTGCAGTTTGTTTGGATAAAAATATTATTGCGAGTACCCATAGTAACAAAGATGTATGTATATGGACTTTTAAAACACAACTTAAAACACAACTTAAAACACAACAATTATTACATACACTTCACGGACATTCTAAACCAGTTACATCAGTAGCATTTAGTCCTGATGGTCAAATATTGGCAACAGGTAGCGATGATAAAACAATCAAATTATGGAATCAAGATTATAAAGAAATTTATACCTTGGTAGGACATCAACACGTCGTCAAGTCATTAGCATTTCATCCAAATGGAGAGATATTGGCTAGTGGAAGTTGGGATAAAACGATTAGACTTTGGGATGTCACTACAGGTAAAGAAGTTGCTTTGCTAACTGGACATAAGCTTCAAGTCAGTGCAGTCACATTTAGTAAAGATGGTACATATTTAGCTAGTGCAAGCTTTGATAAAACAGTTCGCTTGTGGAAAAATGGCGCCGATTATTTATTATATTCACTATCTAATATATTATCGAGTCATACATGGGCGGTTACTGCCGTAGCATTTAGTTCAGACGAGAAAATTTTAGCTACAGGTAGCGACGATAACACCATTAAACTATGGAATGTAAGTACTGGTGAAGAATTCGCCACACTTACAGGGCATTCTTGGTCAATTACAACACTAGTATTTAGTTCTGATGGAACTTTGTTAATAAGCGCTAGTAAAGATAAAACAGTTAAGGTGTGGCAAGTTAGCAACCAAGAAGAAGTAACCACGCTTTCAAGTCATACAGATTCTGTTACAAGCGTTGCCATTGCTAACTCTGACACACAAATTATTGTCAGTAGTAGCAAGGATAAAACAATTAAAATTTGGGAATTAGATATTTCCCATTAGATGTAGAGACCGTATTAATACGGTCTCTACAAACTGTTTTAGGAAACGGCCTTATATCAAGCGCTACCAGTGAAGGTGACTTCAGGAAATTTCAACTGAGCTTCACCCATAGGTCGATTTTTGCCTTCTTCTTGCCAGTAGTTAATTACTTCTGTAGCTTTGTTGAGCAAATCGACTCTATCTACATCTGTAATCCAGTGTTTAGACTCTAGTTCTTTTTTTAGTTCTTCCCAGGCATCATTTCTGGGCCAAAAGAAGTACTTTGTCAAGGGACTCGTGCCTTTGCCCACAATTTGGTCAACTGCTAGGGCTACATTCTCATCTAACCAGAGAATCTTTAAGAGAAATTTGGACAATCACACCTCCGGGACGCATCCGGGCGAACTTTACAATCAATCAGACAGACGATTGCCTATTTTAACTTAATAATCCACCACTTGAGCAAATCATCATAAATAATTAGACTCGCGTAGCTAAAAAATTAAGATAAAGTAGTTCAGGAACTTTCCTTTGCTACTCACATTCCATGACTGAACAATCCCCAGTAAACGCTATTATTGTTTTTGATATCGATGGCGTTATCCGCGATGTTGGTGGTTCCTACCGTCGTGCCTTAGCTGATACCGTCGATCATTTTACAGATTTTGCGTATCGTCCAACACCAGTAGATATTGATAAACTTAAATCGGAAGGCATTTGGAATAATGACTGGGAAGCTTCGCAAGAGTTTATCTTTCGACACTTTGAGGCTCAAGGAAAACACCGTAATCAAGTCCAATTAGACTATCAAGCGATAGTAGCATTTTTTCAATCACGTTACAGAGGTACAGACCCTAATAACTGGAATGGCTATATTTGTGATGAGCCATTGTTATTGCATCCCACATATTTAGAACATTTAACCTCATCTGGTATTTTATGGGGATTTTTTAGCGGCGCCACTCGTGCTTCTGCAAATTATGTGTTAGAAAAACGCCTCGGTTTAAAAGCACCCGTTCTATTAGCAATGGAAGATGCACCAGGTAAACCAGACCCTAAAGGATTATTCGAGACAGTTAGGCGCCTGGAAGCAGGACAAAATAATACGAGTAATACCGTTATATATGTGGGTGACACGGTAGCTGATATGTATACCGTTATTAAAGCAAGAGAACTTGAACCACATCGCGAATTTATTGGTGTTGGTGTACTACCACCCCATGTTCAAAAAACACCCTCACGACGCGAAGCTTATGCAGAACTACTAATAAATGCAGGCGCCGAAGTTGTTTTTTGCAACGTCCAAGATTTAACCCCAGCCCGCACAGCAGCTTTACTTTAAAGGTAGAGAGTAAGGTGGGCACTGCCCACCCTACAATTTAACTACAATTAAATACTTGAACTATACTAAACAAACACTATTTTCTCTACGGAAGTAAGAACTTGATTTAAAACCCATAATTTTACAAGAGTCAGCACACTGACGGCAAATATTTGCACAGTGTTGAAGTTTTGCGTCATTGCCCATAGCTTCACAAGCAATAGTAGTACTAATGCACATCTCAGCACACAGTTGGCAGGTGCGACCCATAAATTCTGAACCATCTACAATCAAATTGACGCACATCATACACATCTCAGCGCAGTCACGCATCATACACATTAAGCTCATATTGATCGACTTACTGTCAAGCGATTTGCAATAGTTGAGAGTTTCAATACAAGTGTCTTGGCATTCAATACATACCTGTTTACAAGCTTCGATTTCGTAAAGTACGTTCTCTGTAATCATCATGGTTTTATTCCCTGCACAAAACAAACTATTCGTTGAATGGCTCATAATAAGTACGTTAAAACGTTGTATTTGAGAAATCAATAGGTCTTAAGGTTGCCAAATTTATAAATTTATAAACCCTACTTGATAAGTGGGGATTTGGCAAGTCTATAAAAATTGTAAAGAAGTTGTATATATCGTATATTCTAAGGTGACAGCCCTCGTAAATAAACGATTATTGATTGTTGCTGTGATTATAAAATTATTAAATTTACCTCATTCGAGAATGTAAATGAGTATTTAGACTTATTGACATATTTCTTAATATTAAGAAGCTACGGTTGCTAACTTTAGATTATTGTCATGAAATCTTGATATTTGCCTGATTATGCATAATAAGAAGACTTTTAACAAAACAATTAGAATAATTTTGACTTTGGCGTTAGTAGGTATAATTTTTTTCCCCTTTGCTTTTGTTCAAGCTGGGGAGCGGGGAGTACTAATGTATTTTGGGCGAGTTGAAGATAAGATTGTTAATGGTGGTGATTTGAAGTTTGATTTTAGTCAGTTTATGAAGTAGCACACGAGCAGGGGAGCAGGTATAGAAAACCCGCTCCACAAGAGAAAATGTTCCCCACAGGATTTAAGGGGCTATTATTAGGCTGTATGTTAAGGCGCCTAAAACGAGTAAAGATATAAAGAAGTAAGTAAAGTCTCGTAATTTTAGGAAGGTGAATAGAGAAATTATTACTCGGATAACTGGTATTGATACTAGTACTAGTAAGCCAAGTTGAATTACAGCATCGCTGTAACCATCTGATACTGCTTTTACTATACCTATTGGGGAACGTAATCTTTCTGGCTCTCCGTAAAAGAAGCGATATGTAATAGGTTCAGAGCCGTAATTTACCAAATAAATGATTCCGCCAAATAATACTACTGCACTGGCTAGTAGAACACCATATTTTAGTAAGTTACTCAGCAAAGCTTCTAATTTTTGCTCGCTTTCTGGTTTCTCAATTTTAATGGTTTGATGTTTTTGTAATGCAGCGATGTCACTGTCTTGTTCTTCTGGTTGTAGCTGTAGTGTACCTATTTCTTCTGATGTTGACGAAAACCAGCTAGTATTTAAATCTAAGTTATCCATTTTTTAAACCCCAACCAGACTGTTGTATACCATTTTTAAAGCCATTGCTACCAATACAAAGCTAAAGACTATTCTTAGAACTTGAGTCTTTGTACCTACTAATACTCTGGCACCTAAAAAAGCACCAGGTAAAACACCCAACATTACTGGCATTGATAATCCTGGGTCTATATATCCGCGCGCTAGGTAAACTCCCGCAGATGCTGCTGCGGTTACACCTATCATAAAATTACTTGTAGTTGTTGATACTTTGAACGGAATACGCATTACTTGATCCATTGCCAATACTTTGAACGCACCCGAACCAATACCAAGTAAACCAGAAATTATACCTGCAACAAACATTACGCTAAAGCCACCCGTAACGGAGTTGACTTGATAGCACATTAGTCCTGAAGCTGTTGGGTAAGTTCCGTTAAGTTGTAAATATTCTGCGACTGGGTTAGATAAATCGTTTTCTGGATTTTCGAGTTTGGGTTGCTGTGAAAGATAAGCAGAGTAAAGTAAAACAACTGCTAATACAATAGTTAATGCTTTTACAGAGACAAAAGTAGCTATTAAAGCTCCTAATATGGCGCCAAACGTTGTGGCTACTTCCAGAAACATTCCTAATTTTAAATTAGTGTAGCCTTTTTTGATATATGTAGATGCGGCGCCTAATGATGTTGCTATAACTGACACGAGTGAGGCGCCGACAGCATAGCGAATATCAACTCCGAATACTGATGTTAATAACGGAACAATTACAACTCCACCACCTAGTCCTGTTAAGGCGCCTATCAAACCAGCAGTAAATGAACCAACCCAAACCAACAAAGAAAATTCCAGAATATTCAAGTTTTCCCCCTTGATAATTAAATTTTATCTAAATATAAAATCTTGGAAGTTTTACTAATATCAGCGTCGAAAGATTCAATTTTATAATATGCATAGAAACCGGGTTTCTATGCATTCATTGTCGCAGACAAATCGTCATTTATATTACAATATCTCAATCAAGAACCCGGTTTCTAATATATTTATTTGATAATTTAACACTTTTGCTATTTAGCAAAACGTCTGATAATAACATATTTTACATCAACCGCCTTAAAATTTGTTAAAAAATGACAGAAACCAAGTTACCTTCGTAAGTATGGCTTCTGTCACAGCCATGATGATAATCCTTCAGTCAAACCTAGAAACGCTCGTTTATAGCTCTAACGAAGGAAACTTATAAAACAGGTGCATTAATCATCAATTGGGGCATTTGGAACTTGTGTACTAATGTCTGAGATCGATAAGTTAGGAATTGACCAACTGTTCTCAATTGCCTGATCCCCTGCTTTAAATACTTTTGCTGGGCTAACATTTAATTCGTATGCTCCAGTTTGAGGATTCGTGGATATAACTAACTGTGTCCCTGGTATGATTTTTATTGCTTCTGGTTCTGTTAATTCATCAATCCCCAAACTTGTTGCATTCGCTAGTTTGGCGCCGCTTGGTAGATAAACACCATCACAACTCCAATTATCATCTGTATATTTGCCGTTTCCTAAATAGAAGAGAGTAGGTGCTTTTTTACCTTTGTGAGCATATATTGCTAAGGTGTTGCCTGTTTCATTTCTACACTCAGCGGGATGTGATGCTGTTTCAAGAATGTATTTTTGTAACTGCAATTGACCTATTTTTTGCTCAATTTCTGCGGGTGTGTATTCTGAATTTTCTTGAGGCGCCGTTTTTGCTTGTAGTAACTTATTTAGAGATTCTGTTACTTTAGTATATTCAGGAGTTTGAGTTAATTTTGTTTTGCTAGCCCAAGATGGTTGAGCAAATAGAAAATTTATCAAAATGAGCAAAATTATCAAAACACTTTTTAATTTCATAGATTTCCCCTTAAAACTCTAAAAATTGATATCTTCTGATGAATTTAGGTAGCTCTGATTATAGTAGTATGAATATTAATTTTCCTCTATCTCTGGTGTTGATGTTTTTCTGACGATTCCCATTAAACAAATACTACTTGCCAGCAGAGCCAGTGGTGATAAAGCCTGACTTTCTAAAATAATATATACACCTAGCCCAACTAATACAAACGGCACAAGATGACTACCATAGTTAGTAAGAATATTGCCAATAAATGCCTGCTTGGTCATTATGTAGCTGGCGTAGCACCAAACTCCTACTAATGCAAAGAATACAGCTAAAATTACTGGAAGTGCATTTAATTCACTATTTGCAAATAACGGAACATAAATACTTATATTATCACTGCCATTCGCAACAGTAATTGCTGCAACGCTATAAACTTGGGGAGAAAGAATACTACTCAAAAAAGATGATTGAGATTCTTCTGAGTTGTTATTTTCTTCCTCTGAATCATTATTTTGTTTATTTAACCATTGATTTAAACCAATTGCAATTGGCGCCAGTCCTAATAGTCCAATCCAACGGTCAGGTAAAATTAATCCACCAAAAAAGCCTGGAATACTCACAAGAACTAAGAGCGTGAATCCTAAATATTGACCGATAACAATGTGCCCACGACGAAAAGTAGAATTTACCTGTGAAAAAAACAATGTTAAAATCACTAAATCATCGAGATTTGTTGCGGTAAATGCTGTGAATCCTGTAACAAATGATGCAGTTAATTCTTCCATATTATTTTTAGCTATAGGTTGGGTGGAGGCTTTGCGTTCACGTACTGTCCCGCAGGGAAACCCAACATCAAAAACATAGACAATTTGTTGGGTTCCGTCCCTCCACCCAACCTACAAACTACAAACTACGGTACAATCTGAATTTAAAGAATTAATACGGCAAGTCAATCGACAAGCTTGAAATTATCTTGTGTATCGAGCGACTCGTGTACCAGCCCGACTTTTTGGCTATGGTTTAAATTTATCTCTCAAGAGTTTTAGAAGCAAATACTCTTTTTTTTTAAATCAATAAGCAGAAGTTATTGAATGAAGTTATTAAATAGTGGGAA
Source organism: Calothrix sp. PCC 7103 (assembly GCF_000331305.1). Lineage (GTDB taxonomy): Bacteria > Cyanobacteriota > Cyanobacteriia > Cyanobacteriales > Nostocaceae > Dulcicalothrix. The sequence goes on from NZ_KB217478.1 coordinate 8,189,002, forward strand.
TGCGTAAATGGCAGGAATGACACTAGACCAACTGCGAATCTTTTTAGCAGTCGCGGAACATTTGCATTTTACTCGTGCAGCAGAAGCGCTCTACGTTACACAACCTGCGGTGAGTGCAGCAATCCAAAGTTTAGAAGAGGCATATGCTGTCAAACTGTTTCATCGAATTGGGCGCCATATAGAAATTACTGAAGCTGGAGAACTGCTACAGGTAGAAGCGCGCAAAATTTTAGACCAAGTAAATTTGACTGAGCGCGGTTTACGCGAATTGAACGGGTTACAGCGAGGTGAACTTAAACTCGGAGCAAGTCTAACGATAGGTAATTACTGGCTACCTGAGAAAATTAGTTTGTTCCAGAGTATATATCCGGGAATCTCAATTAAATGCATTTTGAATAATGCAGATACAATCAGCGCTGGTACTGCTCAAGGAGAGTTTGACTTGGGTTTAGTCGAAGGAGAAGTGCAACCGCAACATAAAAGCGCTTTAGAACAAGAAACTATCGGAACTGACAAACTACTTATTGTCGTTGGCAGACTACATCCTTGGTTTGAACATCCTGAAGTAAGTCTTCGAGAAATAACTCATACAGGTTGGATAATGCGCGAACCTGGTTCCGGAACTCAGCAATGGTTTGAATACGCACTCGTCAACTGGGGTATTGATTTTTTACAACTGAATATAATATCCGTTCTCAATAGTGGCGAAATGGTGAAAGCTGTTGTCGAAAGCGGTGTAGGCGCCGGAGCTATTTCTGAGCTAATGGTGAAAAAAGAACTCAAGTTAGATACACTCCGTGCGGTTAGTATAATTGATAATCGCGATGGTCAATCTAAAGGCGCCGAAATTGTTCGACCTTTCCTAATGCTCAAGCATCGTCAGCGCTTTCAAAGTAAACTTTGTAAAGCATTTGAAAAAATTCTCGCTTAACCACAAGTTTCTATATCTAAAAGGTTATGCCTGTATAAAATATTACTAATATAATTTAATGAGCTTAATTATATTGGTATTCTCTGATGCTTATATAGCCCAGTATAATTTCATAAAATGTATTCAAATACACTAGCAAAAAATAAGTTATATCTAATACAACATGTTGTCTATCGTTTTTGTGTATTTACGAATAGATTTTTTTTTCGATTTGTATTAAAGTACGGTAAGACAATCGGAAATACGTATATATGAAGAACACTCAAGGCACAAACAGCGATTTCAGCCTGGACAAAGACATAGCACAAACAGCCGTACTAGAAGCTCAAGATAACAGTACTAGCATTACCGCCATTTTGAAAAAGATTAGAGGCGGTTTTTTTCTGGTTATAGGGTACTTGCTTTCACCGTTGTCGTGGTGGAACGACTTATTTTTCAATATGCCGGTTGCTTACGCTTTTGGATATTTGTGTAGTTTATTCGATGCTAGATTGCTAGTGCCTTGTTCGATAGTAGGATATTGGATTTCCAACATTTTGGGAATTGTGTTAATGCAAGCAGGGGTTATGGATGTATTTCAGAACCAACCTACTGAGCGCAATTTCAAAAAAGAGTTATTAACAGGTTTAGCTTCGTCAACTGTTTACACACTAATCATTGGCGCGCTATTTTATTTCAAGATTCTTGACGTACCCAATTTATTTCCGTAAGCCCCAATAAAAATGGATTTAGTAATATTACCCTTTCTTAGCTTTATTATCGGTATTACCGTAGGACTAACGGGAATTGGTGGAGCGTCACTTATTACTCCGATGCTGATTTTTGTTTTTCAAGTTCCACCTGCTGTTGCCGTAAGTTCTGATGTTGTCGCTGCGACTCTGATGAAGGTTGTTGGAGGTTTCAAACATTGGCAGCAACAAACTCTCGATTGTAAGATTGTCAAGTGGTTGGCATTGGGAAGTGTTCCAGGCTCACTTTTTGGAGTAGGTATTTTATATTACCTAGAGCGAACCGGAATGAATTTAGATTCAATTATGCTTCGTATGATTGGATTTATGATTCTGGTTGTGACGGTATTGGGATTCGGGCAATTATTACTGAAGCTATTTATACCTGAGTGGCAGGCGCCTGAATTACCTTCTTTTGACTTGAACACTGTAAAAGGAAAAATTCAGGCTCTAGTTTTAGGAGCAGTTTTAGGATGTATGGTGGGAATGACCAGCGTCTCATCTGGTTCACTGTTTGTGATGGCATTAATTGGCTTCTTCCGTCTAAACCCTCAAAAGTTAGTTGGTACTGATTTAGCGCAAGCGGCTATTTTACTATCTTTTACTTCTTTTGGACATATTTTTTTGGGAACAGTCGATTGGAATATTGTTTTACCAATTTGGTTAGGTACAGTTCCAGGAGTAATTATAGGCGCCAAACTTTGTCAGCTTATACCTCAACAAGTTTTAAAATCAGTGATTTACATGATTTTAGGCATGGTGAGTTGGAAACTCGTTTACTAAGTTCTTTAAAGAAACCCAATAATATCTATAGGTATACCGTAATATGATAAATATCAGGTAAGTAAGTTTGCTATTTAATAACGGTATGCGAATTGCTAACAACGTCACAGAGTTAATAGGGAAAACACCTTTAGTGCGATTGAATCGGATTCCACAGTCAGAAGGGTGTCTAGCTGATATCGTCGTCAAGCTTGAAGGAATGAATCCAGCAGCTTCGGTAAAAGACCGTATTGGTGTAAGTATGGTTGAAGAAGCTGAAAAGCTTTCCCAAATTCAACCAGGAAAAACAATTTTAGTTGAACCGACTTCAGGTAATACGGGTATTGCCTTAGCGATGGTAGCTGCTGCCAAGGGATACAAGTTAATTTTGACAATGCCCGAAACAATGAGTTTAGAAAGACGGGCAATGCTTAAAGCATACGGCGCCCAGTTGGAACTGACTCCAGGAAGTGAAGGAATGAAGGGTGCTATTCGTAGAGCAGAGGAAATAGTTCGTATTGTACCAAATGCGTTTATGCTGCAACAATTTGCAAACCCTGCCAACCCAAAAATTCATCGTGAAACTACTGCCGAAGAACTTTGGACAGATACAGATGGCAAAATAGATATTTTAATTGCCGGAGTTGGAACAGGTGGAACAATTACAGGTGTCGCAGAAATAATCAAAGCTAGAAAACCTAGTTTTCAAGTTATTGCCGTTGAACCAGATTCTAGTCCAGTATTATCTGGTGGGAAACCAGGAGCGCATAAAATTCAAGGAATAGGCGCCGGATTTATTCCTCCAGTATTGCGTTTAGAATTAATTGACGAAGTTATTCAAGTGAAAGACGAAGATGCAATTAACTTTAGCCGTCGTTTAGCTTCAGAAGAGGGTTTATTATCAGGTATTTCCGCAGGCGCCGCACTATATGCAGCTATTCAAGTTGGTAGGCGTAAGGAAAATGCAGGACGTTTAATTGTATTAGTACAACCTAGCTTTGGTGAGCGTTATCTTAGCACTGTGTTGTTTAAAGATTTAGCAGATGTAGAAATAGTTTCGCTAGATAAAACTAAAGCAGAGACTGTTAGTGTTTAGTGTTTGTTCATTTAAACCCCCCTTATTAAGGGGGACTATAACCGTCATTAGATGCTAAAAACTGAATGACTTCAATTTAGTAGCTTTTATTTACAAAATCAAACACTTTGTATAATTAAGTTAATAAATTTCTTTGATAATTATGTAAACAACATAAGATTAGAACAGGCAGGGATGCCTGTTCCACAAGATGATATGAAATGATTGTAAATTAATTTATTAATTTAATGATGAGATACTGTGCTGATGACTTTACAGTATTGGGCACACTTGCGGCAAGCGACAATACACTCCATTATTTTTTTATCATCGCTCCAACTTTCGCAAGCTGCTACACACTTTTCGCATGTTTGGTAGCACAGCATACAAGTGCGTTGAACAAATTCTGAACTACCCCTCATCATATTCGCGCACATCATACACATCTCAGCACAATCGCGCATTGTACTCATCACACTTACATCTATGTACTTGCCACCTTTAGACATGCAATGAGCCATGCTTTCCAAGCAAGCTTTTTGACATTCTGTGATGGCATCTAGACAAGTCTGGATTTCGGTGGTCATTGATTCGGTTTTTAGCATCATCATGGGTAAATGCTTCCTGATTAGACAATACAAGGAAGTAACTCTTCTCCTTTGTATGATTTGTCAGCTATCTAGGTCAATGGCTTAATTTTGATGTTACTGTAAACTTTAGTTACCCTATGCGGCGACTGGGGATTTTTTTGTTACAACTTAAATATAGCGAGCATTTCATTCGTAATATTTACATTGACTGTAAGTACAATGAACGCAAGTAAACAAATTTCTTTTATATAAGTCAAAAAAATAGCAGCTTACTTAATTTCCTGTAACCGCGTTAAGATAAGGCTGCTCATTATAATGTTATGGTTATATGACATAGTTAAGCAAAGTTAAAATAATAGACTATATAATAAAATTTGGCTAAACTAATTAGTTATATTTAGGGAACAGGGAACAGTGAGTAGGTAATATTTATATTCGTCAATCTCTACAGCAGTTAGCGCGTTGAGATGTAGAAAAAAAACAATAAAATTTGCAGATTCAGATAATATACGTATAAACGTTACATGTAACGTCTATACGGGGATGTTATATGATTATTCAACAACAAAAGTGTTCAGATTTTCGACGGGAAGAGTAAAGAAGTAATAGATAACTCCTAGTCCTAAAAGCAAAATTGTCATGCTAGAAAGAATTATCCACCTGTCACCAGGTTCATAAGTATCTGCGTCGATATCATTACGGACTGCGAGATAATGCTGAGTTGATAGCAACACAGTTAGCAAACCAACTACTGAGAATGCTAAACCTAGCTTCCAACCGTTACCAGGTGGTTGAGGTGTAAGTGGAGGATGTAAAAGACGCAAACGCACAATTACAACACCAAATCCAATTAGTGATATAGCACTTCGCATCCACGCTAAGTAAGTGCGTTCGTTTGCTAAGTGTTCTCGCACTTTATCAGAACTCTTATTTTTAGTCTTATCTGGGTTAATTTTGTCTGAGTTAGTCTGATCTGGAATATTATCAAGCTTCATATTTATAAGACGCTAATGCTTTTAAGAAGACTTTGAAAGTAAATTTACAAGTGAATTTACAGGACTGAACATACAATATAGGCTTACTCCGTTTATTCGCCCTGTTTCTACATTGTCTCAGCCATTGCTACTAAAAGTTGATTAACTTTTGGGAGAATGAAAAAATATTCCGATTGAGGTACTTCTTGAGAGCAGGCGCCACTAAAAAACCTTACAAAATAAGGATTGTAATAACAAATACATTAATTTGATACATGTTATGTAGATTGCCTATTGCATTTTTGTAATCTTATGTGTAATCTATGACCATAGACAAATATTACAAATACTCTATCAGAAAAGAGTAGATTAAAGGAGCAAGTTAAATGAATTTGTGGCGGCACCAGCAAAATATACTGCAAAACGTATCGAAATCCATAGCATCAGGATTTAGATTCAGCAGCCTAAAAGGGTTCCTATCTTTATTCTTGGTAGGGGCCTTTTTGAGTTTGGCTGTTGCTGCATGTGGTGGAGGTTCCGGTGGTGGTGAAGCATCGGCGCCTACTTCTGGAGCAAGTCCGGTTGCAGCAAGTAACAAAGACGCGGAAATAACTTTGGTGTCTTTCGCTGTAACTAAAGCTGCTCACGAAGCTATTATCCCTAAATTTGTAGAAAAATGGAAGAAGGAAAAAAATCAGAATGTCACTTTTAAAACTAGCTATGGTGGTTCTGGTTCACAAACGCGGGCTGTAATAGATGGACTAGAAGCTGATATAGTTCACCTGGCGCTGGCAGGAGACACACAAAAAATTGAAAAAGCTGGGTTAATACAACCAGGATGGGAAAAAGAAGTTCCTAATAATGGTATTGTTTCTAAGTCTGTAGGGGCAATTGCAACCCGTGCTGGTAATCCAAAAGGTATCAAAACGTGGGCTGATTTGGGTAAAGATGGAGTAAGGGTAATTACAGCAGACCCTAAAACATCAGGAGTCGCGCGTTGGAATTTCTTAGCATTATGGAATTCTGTAATTAAAGCAGGTGGAGACGAGCAGAAAGCCACTGACTTCGTTACCCAAATTTACACGAAAAACGTGCAATTACTAGCTAAAGACGCTCGTGAAGCAACTGATGCGTTTTTCAAGCAAGGGCAAGGTGATGCTTTAATCAACTACGAAAATGAATTGATTCTTGCAAGGCAAAAAGGAGAAAAAGTAGAAGCGATTATTCCTGATGTAAACATTTCTATCGACAACCCCATCGCAATAGTAGACAAAAACGTCGATAAACATGGTAATCGTGAAGTCGCAGAAGCATTTACCCAATTTTTGTTTACACCAGAAGCACAGCAGGAATTTGCCAAAATAGGTTTCCGTCCAGTTGATGAAACAGTCGCACAAACCAAAGAAGTCAAAGATAAATATCCCAGCGTTAAAACCTTGGGTACAGTTCAAGACTTTGGTGGATGGAGCCAAGTTCAGACAAAATTCTTTGAAGACGGCGCCATCTTCGATAAAATTCAAGCAAAAAGGTAAATAAAACTCCGGTTGGGTGTCCGATTGGAACCCAACATATCCTCAAATAGCACGTTGGGTTTCCCTGCGGGACACTACGTGAACGCAAAGCCTTCACCCAACCTACAACTTACTTAAAATTCTATGGCAGTTTCCTCTCCTCCTTCATACCAGCGAGCAAATCCTAAAAAAGCACCAAAAGGCAAAGGCTTTATATCGCAGTTATCTAGAATACCTATAACGTGGGTAATAACAGCAATATATCTAACTATAATGCTGTTTATTCCCATAGTTGCTATGTTCCTAAAGGCAACTACCGTACCTCCTGAACAATTCTGGAAAATTGCCACAAGTCCAATTGCATTATCTGCTTATGATGTAACTTTTACGACATCTTTTGTAACTGCGATAATAAATGGAGTATTTGGAACTTTAATTGCTTGGGTACTAGTTCGCTATGAATTTCCATTCAAAAGAATTATTGATGCTTCAGTAGATATACCCTTTGCCTTACCTACTGCTGTAGCAGGTTTAACTTTAGCTACAGTTTACAGCGATACTGGTTGGATTGGTTCGCTTTTTGCACCATTGGGGATCAAAATATCTTTTACTCGTATAGGGGTAGGGGTGGCGATGACGTTGATATCTTTACCGTTTGTAGTACGGACGGTACAACCAGTGCTGCAAGAAATGGAAAGCGAAGTTGAGCAAGCAGCTTGGTCATTAGGCGCCAGTGAGTTTGAAACTTTTTGGCGAGTTATTTTACCTCCTTTGTTTCCGGCAATTCTAACTGGAGTCGCTTTAGGTTTTGCGCGGGCAGTAGGAGAGTTTGGTTCAACGGTAATTATCGCTTCTAATACACCTTTTAAAGATTTGATTGCACCAGTACTAATTTTCCAACGCTTGGAACAGTACGACTATGCAGGTGCAACGGTTATTGGTGTTGTGCTGCTTGCTATATCATTAGTATTACTTGTAGCAATTAATCTTTTACAAGCTTGGGGAAGACGCTATGACAGGAAGTAAGAATCAATCGAAAAAAGGTGGCTTGGCGCCTAAAATATTGATAGGGATAGCTATATTATATTTGGCATTAGTTCTATATATTCCAGCAGCTAACGTTTTTGTCCATGCTTTTGATAAAGGTATTGAACCGTTTTTATCTAACCTTACCAAACCAGACTTTCTTCATGCTGCCTGGTTAACCGTATTGCTTGCACTAGTTTCTGTACCAGTAAATACCGTATTTGGATTATGTGCAGCTTGGGCACTAACTCGTAACAATAACTTTCCTGGACGTGCATTTATTCTTAGTATTATTGACTTACCATTTTCGATTTCGCCAGTTGTTGCAGGATTAATGATTGTACTGCTTTATGGGCGTAATGGATGGCTTGGTCCGTGGTTGAACGAGCATGATATCAAAATTGTGTTCGCTTTTCCAGCGATGGTGTTAGCAACAGCATTTGTAAGTATGCCATTTGTTGCACGCGAAGTTATACCAGTATTAGAAGAATTAGGACACGACCAAGAAGAAGCTGCAAGTACACTAGGCGCCAAAGATTGGCAAATATTTTGGCGTGTTACATTACCCAATGTACGTTGGGGTTTGTTATATGGGTTACTATTAACCAATGCGAGGGCAATGGGAGAATTTGGTGCAGTCTCGGTAGTGTCAGGAAACATTGCGGGTAAAACTCAAAGTTTACCGTTATTTGTTGAAGACGCTTACAAACAGTATCAAACCGAAGCTGCTTATTCAGCAGCAGTAATTTTAGGGCTATTAGCGTTAGTGACTTTAGTACTGAAGGATATTCTCGAAAAAAGAACTACCATTAAAGAAGTCGAGTAGGAGTAATCAAAATGGCAATTGATTCTAATAATACTCTCAATGTTCAGGCGCCGAAACGGATTCGTATTAGAATTCCCAGAGACTATCATCAAGAACCTGTAATTTCTAAATTAGTATCCGACAATGGTTTAGTTGTTAATATCAGAGCAGCTATTCTCGGAGGAAATGCCGTTGGTGATGGTTGGTTCGATTTAGAATTACAGGGAACCAATGAGCAAATAAATAACGGACTGTCTTACCTTCGTAACCTAGAACTAGAAATTTGGGACGAAAACCAATTAGGTAATTGGTAAGAATCTACATTGTCATTCTGAGCGCAGGGTAAACGGAGCTTTCCCGGTGGGTAGAATCTTTTAAAAAATTGAATGTAATTAGATGCTTCACTGCGTTCAGCATGACAATTTGTTTACATATTCTTACTCTGTGTGCTTTGTGTTCTTTGTGGTTCATTATGGAAACACCAATTCAAACCCAAATTAGATTACCAGGAAAGTACCAGAAACAACCTGTAATATCTAGATTAACATCACGTTATGGTTTAACAGTTAATATTACTGCTGCGTCTTTAATAAGTGGTGTCTATAGTGAAGGTTGGTTTAATATAGAACTATCGGGAAATCCTGAAAAATTAACTAATAGTCTATCATATTTACAAGTACTAGGTATAGATTTGTTGCAATTAGAAATTGCAAATCATCTTAAACCAAGTCAAATATCAAAAATATTAAAACATTCCAATAGTAATGAAGTAATTACAAATAAAAAACTACTTCAAACGCAAAGCAATATCACGCAAAAATGGCATGAATATATATATAATAGTAAATCTAGTCAATCAACAAAAATAGCAAATCATAATACAATTAGATTAAAATTAAAGTTAGGTATTTTAAAAAGATACCAGCATAAGCCAATTATATCAGAGTTAATTTCTAATTTTGGCTTGACAGTTAATATTGTGAGCGCGCTTTTAGCTGATGATATTTATGATGATGGGTTGTTTGAATTGGAAATATGGGGAGAGTTGCAGCAAGTTTATTCGAGTTTAAGGTATTTAGAGCAATTAGGTTTGTCTTTGCTTGTTGATGCAAGTCCTGAGTCAAATAGTGAAGATTTGATTTATTGATTATATTTCATAGTGCCACATATCTTGTACTTGTACTATTGTGAGATGTAAGGGTAAGCGCTGAATTAAATTTTGCTCTTCTAATTGTGTCATAACGCGCGTGACGGTGACACGAGTTGTCCCAAGAATTTCTGCTATATCTTGATGTGTTAAACGTAAATCAATTAACCTTCCTGTCTCGACTTCACGACCAAATTTTTGAGACAACCATATTAAAAGCTTCATTACCATCATCTCTACTGTTTTGTAGCTGCGAATTATCATTAGCTCTTTAGCTTGTTGAAGATTTTCATATAATACACCTGTAAATGGTTGCCAGTTTTCTATGGGAATAGCTACTGCTTCAACTTTTGTTATGCATTCAACTTGATATGGTTCATTCGCAGAAAATGCATGACCAACTGTATCTCCTTTACCCCAAATACCTAAAGTCACAATTGTACCATCTTCCAACCATGTCACAGTTCGTACAACACCGCTTTCTAATTTCCATAAAAAATCTGCTTCTTGCGGTAGAAAAGTTCGTTTCTCGAACTCTCGTAGGCGTAGTAATACCGGGTTCTGCTTTGTCAAAGATTTCATATTTAGGATGCCGTTAAACAATTATCATCAATTCTACCTTAAAATACTGTAAATCTATCAAGTTACAGTTGATTAATTCTCAAGTAAGATGTTACGCATTTTTTTAATGATAATGGGTATAAGACACTTAATCTTTATCGGATAACCGTATTATATTAATATGGAACACTTAGTAGACAGACTTTTGTGGAATTATCTTCTAGAGTTGAGTACGCACTACTAGCATTAATAGAGCTAGCAGACTGCTATAGTATTGAAAAATCTCTAAAAATTAGTGAAATAGCTGCTCGTCACTCTTTACCAGAGCGATATTTAGAGCAAATTCTTTCAACTTTGCGTCGTGAGGGAATTGTCAAAAGCGTGCGTGGCGCCAAAGGGGGTTATATATTAGTCAAAGAACCCAGACAGATATATGTACAAGAAGTAATCGCAGTTATAGATGGTGAAAGAAAACCAAGTGAAGGAGAATCTGCGAGTTTAGCTCCAGAAAAAATGGTAATCAATGAAATATGGTTACAAGCAAACGAAACGATAAAAGCTTTTTTCCAGAAATACACCATACAGGATTTATGTCAACAGCGAGATACCTTACGACAAGAAAACACAATGTATTATATCTAATGCTGAGTTAGGGGTTGTGAGTTGCTAACCAAATTCGTAAAACTTCTGCAACTGTCCAAGCTTGGGCAATACATCCACGGGGAGTAAAAGGCGCCTCACCGTCAAAAATTTCGCTTAAACTACCAATACCATGATTACAAACATGATTTGCCATAGGTTCTAGAAATTCGCGAGCAGCAGCACGGTTTCCATACACACGCAAGTGTGCTGATATGAATGTACCTAGCAACCATCCCCAGGTTGTTCCTTGATGATATGCACTATCTCTTTGATACTGATTACCTCCATAATTACCATGATAATGATTATCATCGGGATTTAAGGAACGTAAACCGTAGGAAGTTAGTAATTGGCGCCCACAAATATCTACAATAGAACGTTGTTGGGGTTGTGACAATAAAGGTTCAGGTAAGGAAACTGCAAAAAGTTGGTTTGGACGTAGTGTTATGTCATCACCGTTATGTGTGTCCAAAACATCATAACAATAGTTTTTTTCAGAATTCCAAAAGCGTGCAAATCGTAATTGAGTACGGTCTGCCATTGCTGTATATTCTTGGTGTGGTTTATTAATGCGACGTGCAAACAAAGCCATTGTTCGTAGAGCATTGTACCACAGTGCGTTGATTTCAATTGGCTTACCAATACGTGGTGTAATTACCTCGTTATTAACCTTCGCATCCATCCATGTTAACTGTGTCCCTCCTTCACCTGCATATAATAACCCATCCGCTGCATCAAGATGAATATTATATCGAGTTCCACGACAATGCCAGTCAATAATATCTGCAAGGGCGCCAAAAAGTTCTTCTATTAAACCGTCATCTTCGGTATCCTTATGATACGCGCGCAATGCGTCAAAATACCATAACGTAGCATCAACAGTATTATATTCAGGTACTTCACCCGCATCGGGGAAGCGATTAGGTAACATTCCTTTGTCTATATATTTAGCAAAAGTACGCAGAATTAAGCGAGCAATTTCTGGTTTTCCTGTAGCGAGCGTGAGTCCTGGTAGACTTATCATTGTATCGCGTCCCCAATCTCCAAACCAAGGATAACCCGCAATTATACTTTTACCATACGGTTCATCAGGCGCCGGACGTTCGACTATAAATTGGTCTGCTGCAAGTACTAATTGTTTTATCCAAGCTGGAGAGTCTTTAAACAAAGCAGAGTTATGATTTTTCCATAGTCCTAGTAATTTATTCTCGTTTTGGCGCCGTGCTTTTAAAGCAGCTTCACCATCGTATTGCTTTAAATCTTCTGTACTAGCAATAAACGTGATTGATTCGCCTTTTTCTAGAGTAACTTGAAACGTTGCTGCATGAAGATGGTCTTCTTTATCATTTAATCCTCGATAACGTTCCACCGCTAAATCAAAACCATAATACCAATTATGAACTGGTGATACATTACCACGGTCAGTTAACAAATAAAGCGGCGCTGCATCAGGATATGCTAGTACACGAACTCCCCCTGATATTTCCTCAACTGTCATTTGCCAACCATTACCTTGCGTATCACTATGATAATCGCGATAATTAACTATCGCTTTGAAAGTTAATTTCAATGGTTGAGTCGCACGACGCAAATGGTATTGAATATATGTAGTGTTTTCTCCTTGCTGCATCCAAATACGCTTGGACAATAGCGCATCTGCAATAGCATACTCCCACCTTGGAATAGTACCCTCAAGACTAAAACGCTCAATATGACGAAAACCCTGTGGACTTACAATACCATCTGCCCAACGGTTAGCGTGTAACGGGTAAGTATGGTTATCATATATAGCAGTCTCATCAAGTTTTGTAAGCAATAAAGTTCGACCAAGTGGAGGTTTAAGTGCTGCAACTAGTAACCCATGATAACGACGAGTTAACAAACCTGCTACCGTTCCCGAACCATAACCACCAATACCATTAGTAACTAGCCATTCCCTTGTTTCTGCGGTTTCAAGATTACCACAGATCTCTCGCCCGAAATTAACACACATCTTTATTTGAGCTATGGAACACTTATATATAAGTTACCCTAACAAGATAAAGCAACGGCGCCAAACTTGTAATATGTAACTTTAGTTACATTATTAAACAAATATTTACGGATTAAAGTTCTTCTGTGAACCACGGTTCACATTTTAGTTGAACCAAAAACCCGACTTATTGAATAAGTCGGGTTTGTTAATTAGGCTTTTGTAGCTGGTTCAAACTTTAATGAGACACCATTCATACAATAGCGTTGACCAGTAGGTTTGGGACCATCACCAAACACATGTCCTAAATGTCCACCGCAACGACTGCAATGTACTTCAACGCGCGTCATAAATAACGACTTATCGACAGTAGTCCCTATAGCACCTTCTATCGGGTTAAAGAAACTGGGCCATCCAGTACCGCTGTTAAACTTTGTATCAGACGTGAACAAAGCTTGCCCACATCCGGCACAATAGTAAGTACCTTCCCCGTACTCTTTGTCAAGTGGACTAGTTCCAGCCCTTTCAGTACCGTGTTTTCTCAACACACGGTACTGTTCTGGTGTCAATATACTTTGCCATTCCCCATCTGTCTTTACAATTTCGTACTGCTCTTGATTCTTAGAAGCTGTCATACGTTCCCTCTCTAATGCTATCAGTGCTATATCCAAGCGGCGCCTGAGTTCCGCAACCTGGGGTATCTTTATATATCTTAACAATACTTATAGAACAGGTTATGAAGATAGCCGTTATTAATATATACAGATAACCGATAGCTATATTAAACAGAGCTATGATGATTTAATAAAAGCCTAAGAAAATGGCATTATGATAAACAAACCAGTGTATCAATTAATAGACGAAGAATATCAAGTTAGGCGGTTTCAAGGCAATGACCCCATAATTTCCCCATCCTTTCCTAAGCTTAATATTACTGCACAGCAAGTTTTTGATGCTGCCAATGCTGAATTGATAAATTAAATATATCTGTTAAATATCTACAAACACGTAACTGAATTATGACAAATAAAACAAATAAGGTTCTTCATTACTTGTTATGCTAAATACGTCTAAAAAATAGCTTTAAATCCTTACTGGGCAAGAATAGCAGCCATTCTCTTAACGTTTGAGCCTTTACGATAAAATCTAGACTTTAACTGCCTGAAAGCCTTGATTGTAAAGGAAAGTTCTGAATTTTAGTTTAAGGTTGAGCATAACACCTACGGAAGAGCCACAAATAAAAAAGAGGTTTAATACCAGAAATTTTAGAGTTGATAGCTTATAATATCATATCCGGTCCCGTAAACTTAATAAAATTATTGTGGAGACGCTTACATGTTTAGTCTCTACAACGTGCAGGTTTAGCGCAATTGCTCACTCCGTGAACACAAATGATTTAGGACTGCTATAGATGAGGGCGCCTTGTTTAGCTATCATATACGTACCTCAGCATGACATATTTCATCCGTTGCCAGCGTTGCTAATTATATACTGGTAAAGTGAACCAAAAAGTGGCGCCTGCATTTGGAGTACTATTAACACCAATTTCACCACTATGTGCCTCAATAATTTGTTTGCACAAGTATAATCCTAGTCCTAATGAAAGTGAGTTGCGTGCGTTGGTACCGCGAAAATATAAGTCAAATAGATGTTCGCTTTGCTGTTGCGTTAACCCAACTCCGTTATCGGAAACTGTACAGAAAATTTTATTGTTGTTGTCTTTAATAGTCGCGTTGAGGATTATATTTAAACCGGGAGGGTTATGTTTGACCGCGTTTGCAATTATATTAGAGAAGACTCGCCATAGTTGTGTTGCATCTCCGTTAACTTGGGGTAAGTCAGATTGAATTAAGTTGATAAGGGTTGCTTCGTTTTCTGTAAGCATTGGTTGTAAGTCGGCTATTGCATCTTCTACGACTTTGTTTAGATGTATAGGTTGTAATTGTAGTGCTATACCTTGGACTTCACTAATATGTGCTTCCATTAATGAGTTGATTAAATTCAACTGACGTTCACTACTTTGCTGCATCCGTTCGAGAAATGTACGAGGAACAGAAACCACAGATGACTCTTGTTTATCCGCTAGTAAATTTCTCAGTACCATTAATGTTCCTAATACTGGGTTGCGTAAGTCGTGGGAAACTGCGTGAATAAATACTCGTAGTGCTTCTTCGGTACGTTTTCTCTCGCTAATATCTAATATTACCCCTACTATACCACCCAAGGCGCCATCCACTTTATCATATGTTGCTTTGTAAAATATTACACTGTGCTTTTTGTTATCAGCATAGATTATGGAACTTTCATAAGTTTGAACTCCACGCTTGGATAATAGCTTAATATCTGCTTGATAATATTCTTCTGCCAGCTCTTTTGGTGCAATTTCGTATACTTTTTTACCAATAATGCTTGCTCGACTTAAACCTATTGATGTTTCAAAAGATTTGTTGCATCCTACATATAGTCCTTGAGCATTTTGATAATATACAGGCGCCGGAATTGTGTCGATAAGAACTTGTAAAAAGTCAAATTGCTCTTGGAGTGCTTCTTCTGCGCGTTTACGTTTGGTTATATCTTCAATAATTCCTTCGTAATATAGTATATTACCTTGGGAGTCGCGAACGGCATATGCTTTTTCGGAAATCCAAACAATGTTATTTGAAGAATTATGATGTCGGTAAATTTGAGATTCAAACTCGGAGACGTTACCATACTTCTCGACTAGGTGAATAAATTCTGTACGTCGATTTGGGTTGACATAAAGCTGCTTGCCAATGTCTGTATAATAATCAATAACTTCTTCGGGTGTGGAAAAGCCTAAAATTTGGGCAAGTGCAGGGTTAACGGTGATGTAGCGTCCATCAACTGTACTTTGGAAAATACCTTCTACTGCGTTCTCAAAGATACTTCGGTATTTATTTTCGGCTATTTTTAGTTTATTATTCGTTTTCTCAAGCTGTTTACGTGCGTTAAATTCACGCGATTGTAGTCTGTCGTATAAATAAACGCTAAAGTTACATATGGCACAGAACCAAAATATATATAAAAGGAATGTCACATTATATATAGGTTGTTGACCTGCTGTTGGTGTTGGGACTTTAAAACCGAGACTCAGATTTACACCGAAGTAGTAAATTAATAATACGATTTGGGAAACAAGATGCAGTGTCCAACGTACTGGCATAAATGCAGCTTGACCCAGAAACAGCAGTGACCAAGTAACAATATCAGGTATGGCAAATCCTTTGATAGTACTAAATATTTGTTGTCCAAGACTTATCGACCAAGATGAAGCTAAAAATAGTACTCCTGGATGACGGCGCCCAAATCTAGTACGATGTACTAGTAATGAGATACTAATACTAGATAACATTGCTCCGTCTAATAGAAATGTGTGACGCATTAGTTGCTGTGGAATGTTGGCAAGTTCTTTTAAAGGGAAAAAGAAGTTGTAAACATCGCGAACGACAAAACTTAGAACACAAAAAAGAGCTAACCATAACCATAACTGTAAACGCTGCCACAAAAAGTGACGGCGCCAAGTTTCATATTTAACAGTTAAAATATCGGTTTTGGGTAGAATGTATGTAGAAACAACTTGTCTCCATCTCCGTTGTACGGTTCTAAGTACGTCAACCATTATGTTCAATAGGTAATGTGAACCAATAAGTTAATCCTTGCTTGCGATTAGAATTTACACCAATATCACCACCATGTGCTTTAATAATTTGCCGACACATATATAGTTTCAAACACAGACTCGTTGATAAACGCTTTTGTGGGTCACGCACGTGTAAATCAAAAAAGCTATCGCACTCCGATTTGTTCATCCCCACCCCATCGTCTTGAATTATGCATCGAATTTTATCTCTATCCATCTTAGCTTTTATACTAAAATTTAGTCCGGGTGGATTATTTTGGCAGCTATAAGTTAATAAAGATACAAATACTTTACGTAATAATTCTTGGTCGGCTTTTACTATAATAGGATTTTTACGGTCTAAGTTTTTTAAGTGTGTACTTAATTGTGCTTGATAACGGGTCAGTAATGACGTTGAGTCTTGAAGTATTGCTTCAATCAATGTAGTAAAATTTACTATCTCTTGATGCATTATCATATCTTTTGCATCACTAGAATTGATTTCTAATAAAGAATTAATCATTCCTAGCTGTCGTTCATTACCTTGAATCATGCGTTCAATTATAGAACTAGGAATTTCTCTATCTGCTTTGAGCAAGTTATTAAGTACCATCAAATTACCCATTACTGAAGTACGTAAATCATGAGAGACTGTATCTAACACAACATCTTTGATACGACTTAGCTCTTGAATTTCCTGCACTTTTTGCTGTAATTGAACAGTCCTTTCCTCAACTTGCCCTTCTAGGTTAAAGTTAAGTTGTGCTAGTTCTTGATAAAGTTTGGCTTGTTGAATCGCAATTGCTAACTGTTCAGATATTTGCTGAAGTAAATCTATTTCTACTGGTTGCCAATAACGAGGACTGGAACATTGATTTGCAATTAATACACCAAATAATTCACCTCCCAGAATAACTGGCACAGCCAAAGTTGCCTGTGTATGAAATGCCTGATATAATGCTTTCAAACTCGCAGATGCTTCGATTTTTGTAATATCTTCGACAACGCGAACGTTATTTATTAATAATGAAGTTTTTAGCTCATTAAATAAACACTCATCAGAATTATCGTCTTTCCAATCTAATACTGCTGGATAACACGGATTTACTGACTCAGCTAAAACTCTACACTGTACGTTATTTTGATTTTTATTTTCATGCAACGCAATAAACACTCGGTCTGCTTGAAGAAATTTCCGCACTTCGGTGACAGTCGTTTGTAAAATTTCATCGAGATGAATGGACTTGCGAATTCTTGCCAAGGTTTCTGCTAGCAAGCGATTACGCGATACACTTACATGTAATTGCGCTTCTGCTTGTTTACGTTCGGTTATATCCCTGACGATTGCTAAAATTTCTTCGTGTCCACTAACTACTAAGCGTGCTTCATAATCGCGTAAACCTATCGGTGTAAGCAATTTGTACTCACAAGTTTGTACGCTTCTTGATGCTAAAGCTTTATGAATTGCAGCATAACTACTGTTGGCAATATCCTGTGGTAATAAATCCCATAGGTTTTTACCAATAATTTGCTCACGCGGAATTGTAATGTTTGCCCCTTCTCCTTTAAAGTCTATATACTCACCATTGGCATTTATTCTAAAAATCAAATCAGGAATAGCATTTAAAATCGCTTTATATCGTCCTTCACTGACGCGCAAATTTTCCTCCGCTAATTTGCGAGTTGTAATATCCATAACTAAACCTTCCCAATAAATATCCCCGTTTGCTTGTTTACTTGGGTGAGAAGTGACTTGTACCCACTTATGTTTGTTGCTTGCGGTAACAATTCGACCTTCCCAATGCAAAGGAGACAGAGTATTGCTTGATACTGAAAATGATTCTGTAAAAGTCTGAACATCCTCTGGATGAATGAGATTAAGCAAAACCAAAAAGTTTGCTTGCACAGTTTCTGGTTTTAATTCAAATAGTTCTTGACAACCCGAACCGATATAGCTTACTACATTCGAGTTATCAGGACGTTGAATACACGTAAAAATTACCCCAGGCAAACTAGCTGTAATTTTCTCTAGTAACGATAATCCATTAATGCGAGGGTACATTTGCACTTTTGCAGTTTCATTCACTCTGTGAACCTTATCTATATAAAGAGCTTAGGGACTAAGAACTAGGGAAACGAATCGAAAGGCGCCTGAGTACAGGTTTATTATAAAAGAACCCTATTATGAATATCCCTTATTTATCTGCTCATAACACAAATCATTAATCTCTTTTCACATTTACTCATCCCTAGTGTCCTTAGCTCTCACCCCTATTACTTAGATTAAATTCTAACCAGGGCAAATGTATTCACCCAAATGGATGAACCACTAGTAGGAACCAAGAGAAATTGCTAAATACTTGGAAACACACTATATTTATTTGAATTACTGGGGCTGTTTTTACTGGTGGTTATGATTTTTATGTTCTTTTTTACTGGGTTTATTTACCATATCCCCCAGTAAAACATGATTTTAACTTCAGGTTTAGGCGCCAGATGAGATTTGACGCGCGAATGTTGGGTTCCAATCGGACACCCAACCTACGAATCGATTTCTGCTAGCTCCATCCAACGTTCTGTGGATTTGTCGATTGCACGTTTGATTTCTTCTACTTGGTCGTATAATTTTTGAACTTGGGTGTAGTTTCCTGCTGGTACGTTACCCATTGCTTTTTCTACTTCGGCTTTTTCGGTTTCTAATTTAGCTATTTTTCCTTCGAGTTCGTCAAATTCTCGTTTTTCCCATGTTGATAGTCTACGCTTTTTGGATGTTTCTGATGGCGCCGATGTTTTTACTTCTTTTGTTTCTACTGAGGTGCTTTTAGGTTTTTCTGTGACTTCCGATGTTTGTTGTGCTTCCTCTTGTGCTTTATAGTCGAGGTATACAGAGTAGTTACCTGGGTATTGGCGAATATTTCCACCTTCTTCTAAGGCAAAAATTGTATCGACGGTGCGGTCTAGAAAATAACGGTCGTGGGATACTACGATTACACTTCCTGTAAAGTCTTCTAGGTATTCTTCTAGTATTGCTAGCGTTTGTACGTCTAAATCGTTTGTCGGTTCGTCTAGTATTAATACGTTTGGTGCGCTAATTAGTATACGCAGTAAAAATAGGCGCCTTTTTTCTCCTCCTGATAGTTTACTTATTGGTGCATATTGTTGATTTCCTGGGAATAAGAATCGTTCTAACATTTGGGAAGCACTTATTTGAGTCCCATCAGATATTTTAATGAACTCTCCTTCTTCTTTGATGTAATCAATTACACGCTGCGAATCGTTGAGTGCAGATAGTAAATCATCGGAATGTTGGTCAAAATATCCTATATGTATTGTGGCGCCAATATCGACTTTACCTGAATCAGGTTGTACCTTACCTGTGATAATATTCATTAAAGTGGATTTGCCGGCGCCGTTTCCACCAATTATACCAATACGGTCTTCAGGACTAAATTCGTAGGTAAAGTCTTTGATTAATGTTCGCTCATCATATGCTTTAGAAACATGCTCTAACTCAATAACTTTTTTACCGATGCGTCTACTAACGGTAGAAATTTCAACTTTGCCAATTCCTTGCTTAAATTCTGTTTCGCGCATTGCTTCGACACGTTGAATACGTGCTTTTTGCTTCGTACTGCGTGCTTTGGGTCCACGCTTTAACCATTCTAACTCGCGTCGTAGTACACCCTGAAATTTACGTTGTGTACTTGCAGAAGATTCTTCAGCAGCAGCTTTTTTTTCTAGGTAATACGAATAATTACCTGAATAAGTATAAATATCACCTCGGTCTATTTCAATAATTCGATTTGTGACTTTATCCAGAAAATATCTATCGTGAGTAATTAATAATAAGGCACCACGATATCTATTTAAATAACTTTGTAACCATTCTACCGAAAGTGCATCTAAATGGTTAGTAGGCTCGTCCATTAATAGTAAATCTGGTTCGGCAAGTAAAGCTGTTGCTAAAGCTATCCGCTTACGATAACCTCCAGATAATGTACCAACTTTGACATTAAAGTCAGTGATACCTAATTTAGTCAGAATAATTTTAGCATTTGTCTCTAATTCCCAGGCGCCTGTTGTGTCCATTCGCTGCATAACGCTCGATAAACGTGACATCAACTGACTATCTTCTGGATAATGCGCTAACTTTTCTGAGATTTCTTCGTACTCGCGTACTAAGGTCATTTGCTCACCACTGTCAGCAAAAACCTGTTCGATAACAGTACGACTTTCATCAACGTCGGGTTGCTGTGGTAAATATATAACTTTGGCGCCGGAGTTAGTTATGATTTGTCCAGCATCGATTGGCTCGATGCCAGCTATCATTTTTAATAATGTTGATTTTCCCGAACCATTTGTACCAATTAAACCAACTTTATCGTTCGCATCAACGCTAAAACTAGCTTCTTTTAAGATTTCTTTAATGCCAAAATCTTTTTTGACCGACTGTAATATAACAAGACTCATAACTGATAAATATTGGGCAATTGGCAAATTTTTATATGTTGGGGGGGCATTCCTGCCCTCTCCACAAGACACTCCACGTTCCTTAAGATTAATCAAATAGATCTAGGGGTAAGTGACCATACATTTCATTAATTCCACTTTGGGTGTGGGACTGGCACGACACTAAAACGCCACGATGATGTCCTGAATATGAATCAAGGTAGCACAAACCATTTTTGCCGTTTAATTTGATATAAACAGGTCCCTCAATAATAGGCAAATTGCTAGGTGGCTCATAGCCGAATGCCAAGGAGTAACCTTTCATCGCCGCCAAACCTTCTTCGGCTGTATCGGCACAAATACCTAAGATTTGGTAATCTGAAAGTCTAGCAAAAGCTAGTATTGCTTTACGGACTAAAGCTTTTTCAGAACTCTTAACTATCGGAGCAATATCGACGCAATTGAATTTGTTTAGGATTTTTTTTGCGTCTTGAAGTGTGAGATTGGTTTGGTTTTGACTTGTCATATACCTGCTTGTTGCTAGTTGTGTGCTGTGTTGGTGAGATAGCGCGCGTTGGTCTTCGTGTTTTATTTCACTTTAAGGTGATTGGATATTACCTACGTTAAATAGAAATGGCACACTGCTAGTCTTATCGTTCCCCATAACAAGAACTTTTGGCATTTGGGCGCCACCAGTCTTCCATGCTTCAATTGCCTCCTTTTGTAACACTAACTGTCCTCCCTGAGCTTTTAATGTTTCAGCTAAAAGTCTTTGAGCTTCGGCTTTACCTTTGGCACGATTAATTTCTGCTTGAGCTTCTTGTTCTGCTTCTCTAGCTATATACACCGCTCGTTGTGCCCGCTGTTCGGCAATTTGCTTCTCTTCTACAGCTCTTGCGAATTCAGGAGAGAATGTTAAGTCTACGACGCTGGTGTCTAAGACAATTATTCCATATTTATCTAATCGTTGGCTTAATGCTAAATCAAAGTCATCCTTAAGTTCAGTTCGCCGGGTGATAGCTTCTTCGACTGTTCTGCGTGCTGCTGCTATTTTAAATGATTCCTGAGTCTGTGGTGCAATAATCTTTGCTACTATGTTTTCTAGAGTACCCTGCGTCCTACGTATCTGTACTACTTCTGAGGAATCTATTTGAAAATTAATCGCAAATCTTGCGGACAGCGTTTGCAAATCCTTCGTTGAACTTTCGGCAGGCACTTCAAATTTTTGCACCGTCAAATCATATACATCTACCACTGAAATAAAAGGTGGTTTAACGTGAATTCCCTCCAGTAATGCTCCATCTGTCGCTTTACCTAATATACTAATCACCCCTGCTTGCCCAGGATTTATTATGATAAAGGAATTTAAACTCAATAGTACAATTATGCCTAATGCTATACCTAGTGCAGCGCTTTGCCAACTGGTAGATTGCGTATTTTTCAATTCTCCTCCTTTTATTTCCGTTATCTATAATCGTTTGCGTTCTATTAAGGCAAACGTAGTAAAATATAATTCACACTTCAAAAAATAGCTGTGGTTACGCTATCAAAAGATTTTAGGGCATCTAGTACTAGTACTGGTTCAGTACATCCACTCCAGCGCTTGTCAAGTTACGGTATTCATTATCGCAAACAAATCTGGTAAGCAGCCATTTGTTCGGTTTTAAACAAAGTTTTCGATTTGGCGCCACCTGTACTAATTGGTACGGCAGTTGATGTGGTGGTCAAAAAGCAAGATTCAGTCATCGCGCGTCTGGGAATTACCGATATATTCGGACAGTTCCTTATTCTAGCGTTTTTTACGGTGATTGTCTGGGTATTAGAATCGGTGTTTAAGTACGGATACAAACGACTGTGGCGAAATTTATCACAACAAATTCAGCATAATTTAAGTCTTGACGCTTACAACCATCTGCAAGAATTAGAACTAGCCTACTTTGAAGAACGTAGTACTGGTGGATTAATGTCTATTTTGAGTGACGACGTTAACCTCACGAGCAGCTACTAGAGAAACAAGGAGTATACGCAAAGCTATGGCGTGTCCAAAGTGGTTTAAAATAATGGGCGGCGCCAATCTTTAAAAGTTACCTTGCCAAAATAGTTAGGAGCTAAATTATGTTTACTACGTCATCTCAACCTTCATCTCCAGAAAACGAATGGCGCCATCGGTTAGACAAATTCGTCAAAGACCATAAAATGGAGTTGGCAGCTTTATCATGGGCACTATGGTTGGAAAACGGTAACACTCAGGGAACCATAGGTATAGATTTACAGCCAACACCACACTTTGTATACTGTCCACCGACAGCAGTCGAAAGCTTAAACGATAGAGTAGAGAATCGTCTTCAGGAAATTTTAGGACTTATTAAGCACCATAAACCCGAAGTAGAAGTTCTAATGATAGGTATTGGGAAAGACCAAGTTAAACTTATTTACTTTGAACCAGAAACGGCACCACCTCAAAGTTTTGAGCAACTAGGCAAAGATGTTGATACACTCATAGAAGAGTTAGAAACAAAACTTGGCGCCTGTTTATCTTAATGTTACGTGTAACGTCTCTACCTTCCACATAACCAGTCTTTAATTTCCTGCGCTATCCATAAGCATTCTTGGGCACTTAGTCCAATACCGAATGAGAATCGTTTATTTACGGTTTGAATAGTAATCATTTCCTTTTCTTGATGACTTTCAAGCTGAAGGTTATCTTCTTTGCCTAAACGGATAATACTTTGAAATACGTCTCTAATATCTCTAATTTTGCCACTTTTTATACTGCGGCGAAACGTAAATATCCATAGTTCTATCCGAAAATCATCTTCATTAAAACATATTCTGTGATTACCAAAGTCTGAAATTATACACTGGTCTATAGCTGCTAGCCAAATTAAAAGTAGGGGAACAGTTATTCCAAGTGTCGGTAAAATGCCTGTTACTAGTCCTATTCCTGACAGGGAAAAAAAGGCTAGCCCAAATCCTGATATGATTAAGTACTTAACTATTAAAGCAATGACTCTAATGTTATCTATTTCTTTTCTGGGAAGAACTATGTTTAATTTATTAAAAGTTTTTTTGATTCTGACTAAACTATAATTAGGTTTGCGAAATGGTTGAAAAATATTGCTTGCAGGTTTATTACTCAAACTATTAGATTCAAGTGCTTTTAATGCTTCAGTGGCATTACTCAAGCGTCTTTCTACTGATGGTTCTAAAACTTTTTCAATCCAAGCTAAAAAATTATCATTTATATTAACTTTATCGTGAAATTGTATTTTTAAATCACGAACAGGCAAATCAGCAGGAGGAATACCTGTTAATAAGTGAATAATAGTTGCACCAAGTCCGTATAAGTCAGAAGCAGGTACAGCTTTACCTCCAAACTGTTCCATTGGTGCATAACCATATGTTCCCACAACAGTAAAAGTAACACCTTCTTTCGCTGCTTTATCTTGAACGGCGCCAAAATCAACTAAATAAATCTCTTTATCTTCTCCTAAAATTAAATTACTCGGCTTAATATCGCGATGTAGAACAGCCGGATTTAAATTATGTAAATATATTAAGATATTTAAGACTTCGGTGACAATTTTATGTACTTCTTTCTCGGTAAATCTTTTACCTTGCACTAACAAGTCTTTCAAAGAATTACCAGGAATATACTCTTCCACTAGTCCAAACCACAGCACCCGGTCATCAATGGAAAAATAATCTATATACTTGGGAATTTTTGCATGTTCAAGATGCTTAAGAATTTGAGCTTCACGTTCAAATAATTTCAAATCATCCCATTGTACTGTACCACCAAAAGCAAGCAACTTCACGACTACACGTGAATCTTTGCCTTCCGAGACACTCAAATCTGTTGCCAACCAAGTTTGACGCGCTGCATTATTACCAAGTTGACGCTCAAGTTTATAACGATTTTGGATTATTTGTTCAGCTTGGAGCATTTTTTTAGAAAAGAGTCGTAATTATAAATATAGCAAGCCACCAAATTACTAAACTGATAGGTACTCCAACGAAAAGTCCTGCAATTGCCCAACCGCGCTGATGACGTTTAAAATGGTCAATACTGCGCCAACGTCTACTTTTCCATGCCCATTCATTACCTTTGGCGCCAAGAACAACAGTCATAATAATTCCGACTGATGGCACAAAATATAATAAACCGACCCAGACTTGATTCGTCCATAACCAAAAATAAGGCATAAAAAAGGCACCCCAATTCCATCCTAAAACTTCTTCAGGAACAGGCGCCATACTATTAATTCCACAGCCAGAGTTATTAATATCTGGTACTTGTTGTATATGTGGTGGTTTTACTACTTTTAATCTTGTACCCGATTTTAATGCTTCTAGTGCGAGTACAGCAGTTGCAAAACGGTCTTCAGGTGCAGGTTCAGTTAATTTTTGTAACCATTCGCTAAACTCAGGAGTTACATTAACCAAATGACTAAATTCAATTCGTAGCGAACGTTGAGGTAACTCCGAAGGTGAAAGACCAGTCAACAAATGAATTAAGGTTGCACCCAATGCATATAAATCGGATGCAGGAACAGCTTTACCACCAAATTGTTCCATTGGTGCATAACCGTATGTTCCAACAACAGTAAAAGTAACACCTTCTTTGGCGGCTTTATCTTGAACGGCGCCGAAATCGACTAAATATACACGATTATCTTCACCCAATATCAAATTACTTGGTTTAACATCGCGATGCAGCACCAAGGGATTTAACTCGTGTAGATAAATTAAAATATTTAAAACATCAACAGCTATCTTACGTACTTGTTTTTCACTAAACCGTTGACAAGTAGCAAGTTTTTCCTTAAAAGACTCCCCAGGTATATACTGTTCAATCAAACCGAACCATAAACTGCGGTCGTCAACACAGAAATAGTCTATATATTGAGGAATTCTAGGATGCTTTAGTTGCTTGAGTATTTGCGCTTCACGTTCAAACAACTTTAAATCATCCCATTGTATGGCGCCTCCAAACGCTAATAATTTGACTACAACTCGTGAGTCAGCATCAGCAGCTTGTAAATCTTTGGCCAACCAAGTTTGACGGATACCGTTATTACCCAGTAAGCGTTGTAACTGGTAACGGTCTTGTAATACCTGTTCTGCTTGCAGCATCTTTAAGGTCGCGAGCAACTGCTGGAATTGGAGCGTATCAGTACTACTATGTTAACTACAATATTAAAAAATGTCATAAACTAACATTAAATTATTCCGATTCCCAGCGTGTCATATTTTACTCGTTAATTATTTCAGTTTTTTCTTAACTTTACTTAATATTTGCTGTATTTTTAGCTGAGTCAAGCGGAAACTACTAAAATCTGCGATATTGCCAGGGTATTGTTGTTTATGGTCAAAGAATTCGTTTAACTCACTGAGAATGACTAGTAGGCGCCTGGTAATATTATCTAATCGGTATTCAGCTAAGAAATCTTGAGATAAATTAAAGGGTTGGGAAGTTGCGGCAACCTTTAATATACGTTCCATGTCATACTCTTTAGAATATCCGGCAATTTTATAGCAATTAAATCCTGGGTCTAAAAAATCAGAGAGTCCATTATTTAAACTAGAAAAAACATGACATCCACAAGCCATTGCTTCGAGTGGTTGTAAGCCAAAACCTTCGGTAACACCTTGGAGTGTCCAATATTCTGCCGAGTCGTATAAATATACTTTTGCTCGATTAAACAAACTTGTCAAATCCTTCACAAAAGATTCAACTATATACACATTACATTTTTCTTGTAAAGCTGGTATTAAATCTTTTATTAAGTAACTTGAAGATTTACGCGCTTGTACTAGTACATCAATATCGCGCGTTATATCTAAATTTGTAAATTCATCGCTAATTTGATTTGGCAAGTAGTAAATTAGAGAGTTAGGCGCCAACTGTCCCCAATATCCCATTGTATTACGGCTAACCGTGATAATTGGAATACTCGCCGGAAGCTTAAATCCGTAACCCGCACTATGAGCATGATATATAACATTATGAGACTTTAAAGAAGGCGCCAGTTTAGGAACATCGAATCCCCAACTAACAACAAAAATAACATCTTCAAGACTAGATGCTTTAAGAACATCATCCAAAAAAAGCTTATCAGGTTCGCGTTGACGATAAGTAACAACCTCAGCATCACAAATTGTTTGGGCAATACTAAGCGTCTTCAACTCCGCGAACAGACCACCACAAGTAAATTTAGCATCTGTACCAGGCAATAAAAAGTAAAGTTTTCTCATATTTTGTATGGGCAGGTTCACTTACGGATTTTAACCAACCAGCGCATCCAAAACCACCCAGCAAAGCTACCAAAAAAGTAAGATATAAAATCAGACAAAACAAAAGTATTACCTAAAACAAGCCTCCCCACCAACGTCGCACGTACTGCTTCAAGAAAAGGATGTTTCACTAGCTGTAAAAACTCTATTCCACACGTAGCAACACAAACTCCAACCGCAGTCCATAACGGAGAAGCTTTCGGATAAACAAAACCAACTAATAAAATCCAAAATATCTCATAAGCAACGCTCCCTAAAAAATCATACAGCCACTCTAGTCCAAATCCTTGTGCAAAGCGCACAAAATAACCTAGTGGCACAATAAATATAATGCTAATAAGTAGCGCTACACGGTACCGAAAAAAATTTCTTTCTAACTTTGCCATTGAACTTTTACGAAATGCGCTTCACGTCCCCACATATCCCTAGTTTTAATAATACTCTCGATACTGAGATTAAAAGGTACAGACGTTGTTAAGTAACGCTGTGCTAAAGCGCCAACATAAGGCGCTAACTCACCAGCAAGAGTGGTAGCTATTCCCAACCCAAACATCTGTTCGATTAATCCGCGCGGCATAATTAAATGCATTCCTACTGCACATCCCGCAGTCAGTAACATTGATGTCGATACATTAGTACCACAGCGTGGATGAACAGCTAAATTCCACTCACCGTCTTTCAAACGTTGAAGACCGTTGGTAACAGCGCGACGTAAATCACTGATATTAACATCACCGTAGAGAAAAAAGCCTTGTTCGGTAGATAATCCTCCAAGTGATTCGTCATCTACCTGAAAATTACGAGGTAGCAGCGAAATAAACCGGGAAGCACGGGGTTGACTCAAAAGCCACACAGTCGCGTGTTCAAGTGCATGAACTTGACGCAGCATTAAAATTTCTTTTAAGCCAGGTACAAAATGCAGTACTGCAAGCAACTCCTTATCTTGGTTAGGCTGAGGAGTAATAAAATCCAACAAATCAAGATTTACAAAATCAAGGGGATTGGAGTTACCCTGTACAGAAACAGAGGTATTCATTAAAACACCGCCCTCTTAGAATTAATGGAGTATTGAAGATATTTTTAATTTAACTCTTGTATCAATCAAACAACTACAAATTTTTATTGAGTTTTGCGTAGAAACAAAGAAACCGGGTTTCTGTTGATAACTTGTAATAAAAACGACAATTTTGCGCGAGATTCCCGGTTTCTAAGATTTGGGAAAAAATTAGACCGAAGCTTTTAAACTCCGGTCTGTATTATGAATGCGCTTGCGCGCGTATGTTTAGCAGGTTTGAAGTTGTCTTTGTTTTTTACGGAGATAGCGTGATAATGCAACACCTGTTCGCCAAAAGCTACGTATAACCAAGAAGAGAGAAATTGAAGTTGCTTTCTGACTGGTTGACACACAAGCTGCGACGTGAGGAGAACGGACAGCAACCAGCCATAATTGCTGAGTCGTGTTTAAAAGTTGAAAGAAGCGAATATGTATTCAATCAGGTTGGTTTGGGTTTGGCAGAGTACAACAGTTCACATCATTTAGGCAAACTTTGCCCCAACGCATTGCCCAACGCACAAGCGCGACACGGTTATCGGTTTGCGTTTTGGTAAGAATGTTGCTGATGTGGTTATCAACTGTGCGCTTGCTAATTTCAAGCTTGGCTGCAATATCTTGGTTAGTTAAGCCAGCGGCTACTAAGTCGATAATTTGCAGTTCTCTGTCTGAAAGACTTACAGGGGTCTGTGACTCGCCACTAGCCATGTTTTATCGAATCCTCCTAGTATATGTACTCAATCGCTCTTTCTCATTCTAGAAGATTCTTTGCCTGGTGGCTGTTTCAACTGTTAGCAGTAATACGATAATGAATAATTCTTTAATTGACCAGTTAGCCGTGGCACATTTTTGTGTTACTTAGTTTTTTATTATACGGTATATATGAAGAAAATACCAGCGCATTCAAAAGCGAAATGTTACTTTTAATTCATACAAAGTGAAATCAGTAATAAAAGTTCTTGTAGATTTGTGTGAACAACTGCCGACGGTGAACCAAAATTATTGTAGATTTTTAGTTGTAAATTTTCTAGATGGAATTGTCCTTCTAAAGAAACGGACAGGAGCGCATGAGTAATCCCCGTGTATTGTGTCTCGGCGAAGTTTTATTTGACCTCTTAGCTGACCAACTAGGACGTGACCTCTCTTCAGTTGAGTCGTGGACTCCCTATCCAGGAGGGGCACCAGCTAATGTTGCTTGTGCGCTAGTCAAGTTGGGAATACCTGCGGGTTTCGTTGGTTGTGTGGGTGAAGATGAACCAGGTAATGAATTAGTAAAGCTTTTAAATGATGTTGGGGTTGATACAACTGGTTTACAACGGTCTGAGTCGGCGCCAACGCGGCAAGTTTATGTAACAAGAAGTTTAAGCGGCGACCGGACTTTTGCGGGGTTCGGTAATTACGACACTAGCGAGTTTGCAGATACACGTCTCAACGCAAAAGAATTACCACCATCATTATTTGAAGCAGCAGATATTTTAGTTTTAGGCACTTTAGAGCTAGCCTATCCCGAAAGCGCCAATGCTGTGCATCATGCTTTGGACTTGGCGGAAAAATACGACATGAAAATTATTCTTGACGTGAACTGGCGCCCAGTATTTTGGCATAATCCAGCTATAGCGCCGGATATAATTCGTAAAATCTTTAAAAAAGTAGATTTTGTTAAGCTTGCCAAAGAAGAAGCTGAATGGTTATTTGATACCAGTGATGCAGGTGCTATTAACTATCGTTTAGACACAGTTGAAGGTGTTTTAGTAACAGACGGTGAAAACGGTTGTGCTTATTGTTTAGATCAAAACGAGGGCAAGTTACCAGCTTTTCCTGTATCTGTAGTCGATACAACAGGCGCCGGTGATAGTTTTCTCGCTGGCTTTATTCATCAACTATTAACTCACGGTATTCCAAGTCTTAAAAATGAAGAAACCGCGCGCAAAATTATACAATACGCAAGTGCAGTTGGTGCATTAACTACTTTAAAACCAGGCGCCATAGCTTCCCAACCCACTCCCGCCGAAGTTGAAGCATTTTTATCATCGTAAGTTGGGTTACGCAAAGCCTCCACCCAACCTACAGTAGTGTTAGCTGTGCGCGTATTTGCTGGATTATAGCTTCGGGGGAAGATGAAATGTCTACTTTGATGCTGTTTGATGGTTCTTCGAGGGTATTAAACTGACTTTGGAGCAGTGTTTCGGGCATAAAATGATTTTGGCGCCGTTTTAGTCGAGCTTCGATTGTTTCAAATGAACCAAATAGATAAACTATTTTAATTTCGTTGTTACCATTAAGATATTGACGATAACTAGCTTTTAGTGCGGAGCAAGCTAGTACAGCAGAACGATGTTCTAATAACCATTTGTGAATTAAAGCTTGTAATATTTCTAACCAAGGTATTCTATCTGCATCTGTGAGGGGAATACCTTGCTGCATTTTACTGACATTAAATTGAGGATGATAATCATCGGCATCATGAAATTCGTAACCTAACGACTCTGCTAGCATTTTGCCAATCGTTGATTTGCCTGAACCTGATACACCCATGACAATAATTATCATTATTTTGATGTTGTATAACTAACTTGTCGCCTAATAAGCCACTTATATTTATGATTATGCCATTAAGAGTTTCACCCGAACTTCAAGCAAAATTCTAAAATTAGAGATGTTTCGAGAAAGCCACTGCGACCAAAGAAGGCAAAGTAATGTATACTTTTATATTTTTGATGCGGTAGGCAAGATTGATTGAATCTGGAGAACAAGCCTTGTCTGAAGAAATAAAAAGCGTTCAACCCCCATTAAAGTTTATAGCCCCAAATTTTAACCGATTTTTCCTCCAGATTGTCCAATGGTCATTACCAGTACTATTGCGCTTTCGTCTTCGACGTTGGTTACCTGCGAGAATTATTCGAGTTGAAACAGAGAACGTTTTGGAGTTAGCTAAATTATATGAACAATTCCAAGCTGGTAAGGTTCGCTTCCTAATGGCATTCCGTCATCCTGAAGTCGATGACCCCCTATCAATGTTTTATTTAATCTCACATGCTATCCCTAACAGTGCCCGTGAGCATGGTATCAAATTAAAAGACCCAGTTCATTCCCACTTTCTCTATGAACGAGGTATGACTATATGGGCGGGTGATTGGCTGGGAAAATTTTTCTCATTCTTAGGTGGATTCCCGATTCGTCGAGGTAAAAGAGTTGACAGAACTGGTTTACAAACAGCACGCGACTTATTTCTCAATAGTAATATCCCTTTAGCTATAGCACCAGAAGGCGCCACTAATGGGCACAGTGGTAAAGTTAGTCCATTAGAACCAGGTGTTGCCCAGTTAGCATTTTGGTGTATAGAAGATTTACAAAAAGCCAATCGTCCGGAAGAAGTATTTATAGTCCCGATAACCATTCAATACAGTTACCCTAACCCACCTTGGAAAAAACTCGATTGGCTCTTAAGTAAATTAGAAGCAATGAGTGGACTTGAGACAATATCAATAGAACCTGCATCTAAACGCGAAGAAATTTATTACCAGCGTATACTGCGTCTTGCAGAACGTATACTTTCAGAAATGGAAGATTTTTATCAACGTTTTTATCATCAAACCCTTGTACCAATTGACTTAGACCCATCATCTGACACTACCGAACTTATCATTGCTCGTCTTCACCGATTACAGGATATAGCTTTGCGTGTAAGCGAGCAACACTTTGCTTTACAAGCACAAGGAAACTTTATTGACCGTTGTCGCCGTTTAGAAGAAGCAGGTTGGAGTTATATTTATCGTGAAGATTTACCTTCTTTAGATACATTAACACCACTAACGCGCGGACTAGCCGACTGGGCAGCAACAGAAGCAGCAAAAAGAATGCAGCATATGCGTTTAGTAGAAAGCTTTGTTGCCGTTACTGCCACTTATATTAAAGATAAACCAACAGTCGAGCGCTTCGCCGAAATAACATTACTAATATATGACATGATGTCCCGTCTTCAAAATGATACATTTCCTGGGCGCCCTAACTTAGGATGGCGCCAGTCAAAAGTCACAGTCGGCAAACCAATATCAGTAACCCAACGCTGGCAGAGCTACAAACAAGACCGTCAATCAGCCAGAAAAACCGTCACCGACCTAACTCAAGACTTACACAAAGCTCTACAAAGCATGATTAGCAACTGATGATAAACGGGTGTAACGGATGGTTAATTCATCTACCCGTTACATCCGTTGTATCCGTTGCCTAACTCACATCTTGCACCAAGAAAAATTGATGGAATTTAGTCACTCAGTATTAAATCCAAAACCATTGATTTGACCATAAAAGCCAATCAAAAGAATGTAGCTTTATCGCACCTGTTTTAAGTTAATCTGGGTTTATACGTAGAGGTGCAAGATATCAGCTAACCCTTACTCAAGCGCACATGATCCATAATTTGCTGCTTGCGAGAAGAGGTGTCAAGCTTTGGGTTAATATAATCACCCTTACTACGGGTCAAGTGTTCCATAATTTTCTTTTGGCGTTCAGACTGCATAACTTTAACTTTTCTTAACTAATATGAAGTAATATATCTATATTAGTAGAAATTACTGACTTGTAACCAATTTGTGTGATTCTTTACGCGCGCCTTTTCCTGTCATAATCATCTTGACACCCTTTGCAGGCGCCAGAGTTACACCACGACGACGAGGAATTTCGGGTTGCGACTCAACGAGTGATAATTGATAATTCGATAAAATGGTAGCAATTACCAACTTCATCTCAAAAATTGCTAAAGCTTCACCTGCACAACGACGCGCACCACCACCAAAAGGCATAAACTCGTAAGGAGAAAACTGACGCTCTAAAAAGCGTTCGGGTCTGAATTGGTTTGACTGTGGGTATAAATCTTCGCGATGGTGTACAAGGTACATGCAACATAGTAATAGCGTATTAGGAGGAATTTGATGCCCTAAAATTTCTACTTGCTCTTCGGCAATGCGCGGAAATGTCAGCATTGCAACCGGGTAAATTCGTAATGTTTCGTTGCAAAATGCTGTTAAGTAAGGTAATTTAGACAGACTTATAGGGTCATTATTATTGCCCAAAGCATCGATTTCATTGAGTATTTTTTCGTTAGTCTCTGGTATATAGTGGCTCCAGTATAAACCCCATGCCATTGCAGTTGCGGTAGTTTCATGTCCAGCAAGTAACAGCGTCATTAACTCATCGCGTAATTCTTTATCAGTTAAACCTTGTCCTTGTTCATCACGTGCGGACATTAATAATGAGAGAATATCAATTCGATTAGGGTCTGGATTTTCGCGACGTGCGGCAATTTCAGCATATAAGATTTTATCAATTGAGGAGCGCTGACGTAAAAAATTACCCCACGGACTTAATGCACCTAAATCTTTTTGTAGAAAAGGGAAAAATAGGAAGCTTGAAGAGAAAGGAGATTTAAAAATATCTAACATTTTCCCCATTAAATCTTTGACTTGCTGGCACCTTGCACCTTTGTATAAGCCAAAAACTGATTGAAGAATAACTTGCATTGATATTTCTTGCATTGCTGAACGTGCTAAAAATGCCTTGTTCAATGCAATATTATCCATAACCTGTTTGGTTAAATTGACAATTAAATCGCCATATGATTTTATTCTATCTCCATGAAACGATGGCATCATTAACTGGCGCCGTTTGCGGTGGTCTTCACCATCGAGCATGATAACCGAATAATCACCAAGTAACGGTTCTAGTATACCGTTATACTTTCCTGGGGCAGTGAATTTTTTACGGTCGTTAGTTAAAATTTCTTGAATAGCTTGGGGATGGTTAACAAATATAAGTCTATTATTAGACCTAAAGATATTAGCGCTAAAAATATCAGGATACTCACTAACTGCATTTTCCATATAACCTATAGGATTGGCAACCCATTGCAGTTTTTGCAGAAATCCAGCAGACTTAACGGGGTTTGGTAGTTGAATTTGTCTGTTCATTTTAACAATACTTCTTTTATATTACTGTATGTTGGGTTGCGCCTACGGCGTACTACGTAAACGCAAAGCCTCCACCCAACCTACTTCTGATTATAATCGTCGTGTTGGTGTTACATTCTATCGATTGTGCGGTATTGGATGGCTTCTGCTATATGATGTACTTTTAATTGCTCGTCTCCTGCTAGGTCTGCTATTGTACGTGCGACTTTTAATATTCGGTCGCTGGCTCTTGCTGATAAACTTAATTTTTGAATGGCGCCTTCTAATAATCTTTTACTTGAGTCATCAAGTTTACACCATATTTGTAAATGACGACTTTGCATTTGTGCGTTACAGCGTAGGTTTTGTTCGTTTTTAAATCTTTGGGTTGCAATGTCGCGTGCTTTTATTACTCTTTTACGTATTTCTAAAGAGGATTCACCTGTTGGTTGCTGGGTTATTTCTTCTGGTTTTAATCGGTTAACTGCTACTTGTAAGTCAATTCTATCCATTAGTGGCCCCGAAAGCTTTGCCCAATAATCTTCACGTTTTCGAGGTGTACAACTACATTGTTGAATCACGTCACCATAAAATCCACACGCACAAGGATTTGTACTGGCAACTAACGTAAACTGAGCAGGAAAGTTTACCGATTGTTTTGCTCTAGATATTGCTACATAACCATCTTCTAAGGGTTGTCGTAAAAATTCCAATACGTCGCGTTTAAATTCCGTGAGTTCGTCGAGAAATAAGACACCTGTATGTGCTAAAGATATTTCTCCAGGACGTGGATAGCTACCACCACCCACTAAAGAAGGCCCTGAAGCAGAGTGATGTGGACTTCGGAAAGGACGTTCTCTAACTAATGTCCCTTTATTTTTTAACAAACCTGCAACCGAATGGATACGTGTTACTTCTAGTGCTTCCGCAAAACCCAGTGGTGGTAAAATACCTGGTAAACGACGCGCGAGCATAGTTTTTCCACTTCCAGGTGGTCCAACAAATATAAGATTATGTCCTCCTGCTGCGGCAATTTCTAACGCACGTCGTGCATGAGCTTGTCCCTTTATATCTTTCAAATCAACTAAATCAACACTATTAGCTGGGAGTACTTCATTCTTATATATAGCTTGTACAGGTTTGTAACGAGATGGATTATTTAAAAAATCTGTAACTTCCAGTAAATTACGAAAACCATAAACTTCTAACCCATCAACTGCTGCTGCTTCCTGAGCATTATCTGCTGGTACAACTAACCCAGTTATACCCATACTACGTGCGGATGCTGCTATTGGTAATACTCCTGCAACCGGACGCAAGCTACCATCAAGACTGACTTCACCCAAGAATAAATAATCACCTAGTAAATCGGCGCCGACTTGTTCGGATGCGGCTAAAATCCCCACACTAATTGGTAAATCAAAACTTGGTCCCTCCTTACGTAAATCAGCAGGAGACAAATTAATTACAATCTTCTTAGTGGGAAATCCAAACCCAGCGTTTTTTAAAGTTGCCCTAACTCTTTCTTTACCTTCTTGTATTGCAGCATCTGGCAATCCCAAAATCATTATTCCAGGTAATCCGCCTGAAACATCCACCTCTACACCTACTTTTACCGCGTCAATTCCAACTACAGAAGCACTCCAAACCCTTGCTAGCATTTATATTTATGGCCTTTTGTTATAGCAATATTCCTTTGTCTTATCATTGGAAATTGGCGAATGACAAATGGTTTACCAAATCATTAAATTACACATGACCAACCAAGACACGATTTTTGGCAAGATTATTCGACGCGAGATACCTGCGGATATTGTTTATGAGGATGATTTAGCGCTTGCTTTTAGAGATGTTAACCCACAGGCGCCTGTACATATCCTTGTAATTCCCAAAAAACCTATACCCAAGCTCTCCGATGCTCAAAGCGATGACACTGAACTTCTCGGTCATTTGTTACAGACTGTTAAGAAAGTTGCTGAAAATGAAAAACTTACTAACGGCTATCGGGTTGTGATTAATACTGGCAATGATGGTGGTCAAACGGTTTTCCATATGCACCTCCATATATTAGGTGGGCGCTCGCTTGGCTGGCCACCAGGTTGAAGCCTATATCTAATTGCGCCGGAATCCTTGCCGTATAGGGTTTTGATACAAGGTGCCGATTCTTGTAGAGACGTGATACATCACGTCTCTACATTTTTATACACGTAAAATATTTAACCAATTAGTTTACATTTCATAATGTAAACCATATAAATACTCACTGTTACATAACAAAATGTTAAGTTAAATACCTTTACAAAACTCAATAAAAGATTTAACTTAGTTATTAAGCAAGTCAAACGACTCGCTTAAATTATTCATCACATAGAGCAATCATAAAGACATGACCGCAACCTTACAAAGACGCGAAAGCGCCAATGTGTGGGAACAGTTCTGCCGTTGGGTCGCTAGCACCGAGAACCGCCTTTATATCGGCTGGTTCGGCGTACTAATGATTCCTACATTGTTGGCAGCAACCACCTGCTTCATCATCGCATTTGTAGCAGCACCCCCAGTTGACATCGACGGTATCCGCGAACCAGTAGCTGGTTCTTTAATGTACGGAAACAACATCATCTCTGGTGCAGTTGTTCCTTCTTCAAACGCTATCGGTTTACACTTCTACCCAATCTGGGAAGCAGCTTCCTTAGATGAGTGGTTGTACAACGGTGGTCCTTACCAGTTGGTAGTATTCCACTTCCTGATCGGCGTATTCTGCTACATGGGTCGTGAGTGGGAACTTTCTTACCGCTTAGGTATGCGTCCTTGGATCTGTGTTGCTTACTCTGCACCAGTAGCAGCAGCAACCGCAGTATTCTTGATCTACCCAATCGGTCAAGGTTCATTCTCCGACGGTATGCCTTTGGGTATCAGTGGAACATTCAACTTCATGTTGGTATTCCAAGCAGAACACAACATTCTTATGCACCCCTTCCACCAATTAGGTGTAGCTGGTGTATTCGGTGGTTCATTGTTCTCTGCAATGCATGGTTCACTAGTAACCTCTTCTTTAGTTCGTGAAACAACCGAAACCGAAAGCCAAAACTACGGTTACAAGTTCGGTCAAGAAGAAGAAACCTACAACATCGTTGCAGCACACGGTTACTTCGGTCGCTTAATCTTCCAATACGCATCATTCAACAACAGCCGCAGCTTACACTTCTTCTTAGCTGCTTGGCCAGTAGTTGGAATTTGGTTTACCTCTTTAGGTATCTCGACAATGGCATTCAACCTGAACGGTTTCAACTTCAACCAATCAGTAATTGACAGCCAAGGTCGCGTCATCAACACATGGGCAGACATCATCAACCGCGCTAACTTAGGTATGGAAGTAATGC
This sequence comes from Calothrix sp. PCC 7103, assembly GCF_000331305.1. GTDB lineage: Bacteria > Cyanobacteriota > Cyanobacteriia > Cyanobacteriales > Nostocaceae > Dulcicalothrix. The sequence goes on from NZ_KB217478.1 coordinate 8,226,488, forward strand.
ACGAGCGTAACGCTCACAACTTCCCCTTAGACTTAGCGTCTGGCGAAGCTGCACCTGTTGCATTAACCGCACCTGCAATCAACGGTTAATAGTTGAATAACAACTAAATAACTTGTAGAAAAGCGCTCCTAGAAATAAGGGCGCTTTTTTATTTCCCCTAGCATAGGCGCCTCGCCTGTGCAGCCCATTTTTACCACAGAGACACAGAGTAGAGACGCGATTAATCACGTCTCTACAGAGAGGCGCCTGCTTCCACAACCAATGACACGAACCAATAAGTTTGTATTGAAAAATAAAACTCAATAAAAATGAGTAGTATTGAGGGTAATTTAATTGAATAGTGCTATTGGAAATCAGTTATGACAACAGTCTGCGAGTACACACGGCTTTCACTCAGCGAGCTTGAACCACTTATTGCCAATCCAGATAAGTTAAATGACTTTTTATATGAGAATGCTATTAGTCAGCGCACCCTTTCTATTAATATTTTTTGGCACTTAATTCATTTCTTACTTACGAGTGATGCATGGAACGGCGATGAAGTTTTAAAAAACTTAGTTGTTGGAGGAGAAGAAGCAAAAAATGATGTTGGCTTTAATGAGTCAGTTAGATATTTGCTTCCCAACCAAGTAAAAGCCACATATGAAGTAGTTAAGAACATTACTTCAAATCATTTATGGTCTCGTTTTGATAAAAAAGCAGTTACAGATGCCTATATATATCCAATTGGCTATTGGTCTGAATCGTCAGCAGAGGGTTCAAAAGAGTGTGTTATTAGATTACTTTGAGAAATTAAAAGAGTTTTTCAAAATTGCTGTAGAAAATAAACAAGCTATGCTAATTTTGTTTTCTTGACAACCAAAAACTAGCTATTTAAGTAATTGACTTGTCAGCTAAAGAACAATAATCTTACACTAGTTTAAAGTTGCCTATGCTTAAAAATGCGTGCTGTCTCTAATAGCGCTTTTTACTTTATATTTGCCCTTCATATTCAGAGAAATAAATTATACAAAATGAGTTTTATATAACGAACCACAAAGGACGCAAAGGACACAAAGGAAAGAAGAAAAGTTTTAATAACTTTGGTTATAATTGTGACACTAAAGTAATTTATTATGTTAATTCTAAAATTACTCTTATGTCCAGTCTTCAAGTACCAAAACCTAAAATAGCCTCAAAACCAAGTATTCCAAGGATACGGTTTTGTTTTGGTTCACCCCATACACTCATCAAAATACTACCCAACATTAAACCACTACTAGCTAGAGATAGTAATGTACCGAGCGCAGCAGCATTGGTAAAAGATAGCACTAACGGTTTGACTAATATTTCAGCAATGCCAACAACAAAATTGCTAGTAGCAAAGAAAATTAAAAGCGCTAATAGTCCTTTTCGCCTTACTATATAATTCCATCCATAGACAACTTGTTGCAATAGTGGTGTGTTGACTGTTTCAGTAATAGGCGCCGATTGAAATCTAACGCTCAATAACGCAATAATTGAGACAATAAAAGTTATGCCATCAAGTATGATAATTCCACGCAGTCCAACACCGGCTAATAGTACGCCTGCTAACAATGGTGAGACTAGTTGTGCTACAGCGTCTGCTATTTGCACCATACCCGATGCTCGACCTAAATATTGCTTTGGAACTAGTAAGGAAATGTTAGCTGTATATGCTAAATTTCCAAAAGTGTTAAAAACTGAACTGAGAGTGACTGCTAAATAAATATGCCATATTTCAAGTCTACCCAAAGTAATTAATGACACAATTGCAATGCTGCAACTCATCGCACCGCAATCACTTAATATCATACAAACACGACGATTCCAACGGTCAACCAAAGCTCCTGCGACAGGCGCCACTATAATTCCAGGTAGCAAAATAAACAATGAAATCAGACTAAACTGAGTAACCGACCCTGTTTTTTGATAAACCCAAATAGCAACTGCAAAACTTGTAAGGTCAGAACCAGTAAACGAAATTATTTGCCCAAGCCAAACGATAATAAATTTACGCATAATTATGCAGTTTGATTATGCTTCCGAGCTATAGCTTTAACTTGAGACCTAACAAAAAGCAATTAAAATGTTGGGTTAAGTAGAACTACACAACTAGAGTATCATCGTTTTTCATATAAAATCTTTGTAGTATTGGCTGCCGTCCTCCGAGACGAACTTGTGATGCTGCAACTGGGAATTGCTGATCAGCTAGCCTGCTCAAGTTCAGAAAAATGGGCAACTTTAACGGGACATTCAATCGCTATACTACGTCTATTAGCCTTAATTCGCTCAATTTCATGTAGCGTTTCTGCTGTAAAATAGCTAGCCCCACAATTAGGACAGCTAATAAGCGGAATATTTTCTATAACCAGTAAATTATCGCCTTTGCCGTAAGCTCTCGATATTTTACGAATACGAGCGCCTTGTTGCCCACAAACATCACAATTCATCACCACCCTCCTCTTCTAATAAAGCATATACAGTAATGATAACTACTTTTCCTGTAGCACCCAGTTTAACAATTATTTCAATGCCCTCACGCATGACCGTTTCTCCTCGTATACGATATTTTGACTCAGCGCTCGCCTTATCTTTTTGACGTTCTAAAATTTCACCTGTAAGTATTCCATTTTCAACATCTATAGATACTGAAACCATCGTCTTCCATCTCTTCTTCAGCATGAAGAGTCATAATATACTGTTGTAGGCGTATTTTCTCCTGAATAGTTCTTAGTATTTTTTCTAACATTTTTTATCTATATTGCTCATTCTATCGCCACGCGATTTTCATAATTAAGTTTAGATTATTTAAATAGTTATGTAAATACAATATCATGCATACTTGCTGAATTTCAACAAAATAACTAGTGTTTAATGTCATGAATTTTGGAGAGTAGGCGCCTCAAACAAACTCTCTGTACAGACACGTAATATCGAGGATTTCTCTTAGGGATTAATTGTGTGTCAACTCTCTTAGCATATTTTCCGTTGAAACAATTTGCCAAATATATTTAAATTCATATTCTTGACGTTCATAAACTGCTTCAATGAAAGCACTTTTACCAGCATTATTTTTACCAACAACTAGGTTGACTCGACTTAGTTTTTCTACCTCGATTTTTTGGAACAGTCTAAAGTTGCTGATGTGGAAGGACTTTAGCATACGTACTAAGAGCGCGTATTATATGTTGGGTTACGCAAAGCCTCCACCCAACCGACAATATTGTGGAAGCTTGTTGAATTTTAACAAAATTATTAGGCTAAAATTCTCTAATAGTGTCATTATAAGTAAAGTACAGATTTACTGGAGATAGGACTACGGTTTACGCACGCCCTTTAGCACGGTTAATTGAACAGTTGCAACGCTTACCCGGAGTTGGACCCAAAACTGCCCAACGTTTAGCGCTGCATATTCTGAAGCGTCCCGAAACGGAAGTCGAAGCTCTTGCACAAGCTCTTATCGAAGCTAAAAAAAAGATAGGTCTGTGTAAGGTTTGCTTTCATCTTTCTTCTGAACCTGTTTGCGAAATTTGTCGGAATAATACACGCGATAACACTACTCTATGTGTTGTGGCAGACTCGCGCGATGTGATTGCACTTGAAAAGACTCGCGAATTTAAAGGGAAGTATCATGTTCTAGGTGGTGTAATATCTCCTATTGATGGTGTTGGACCTGAACAGCTTACTATTCAGTCATTAGTACGAAGAGTGAGTAAAGACCAACCTCAAGAAGTCATTTTGGCTATTAGTCCTAGCGTTGAAGGAGAGACTACTACTTTATATGTAGGTCAACTTCTCAGACCTTTTACCAAAGTTACACGTATTGCTTTTGGTCTTCCAGTGGGTGGAGATTTAGAATATGCTGATGAAGTTACACTCGCGCGCGCACTTGAAGGGCGCCGGGAATTAGATTAATCATGTCTAAAATATCATTTATAATTAGGCAACTAATTAATAAATAAATATCAAAGTGGAAACACTACGTCCTTTCGTTGAAAAAGAAATTTTAGAAAATCTCGCCAAGCAGGTTCCCGAACTTGATGTAACGTCCGTAGAAACTTGTTTGGCTTTTCTTCATACTACTGCTGAGGTTTACACTGCTTTAAATACTCATTTCGCGCGCTACGGTCTCTCAATGGGTAAATTTACCCTATTAATGCAGCTACTTCACGCACCCGAACAAGGTTTAACACCATCTGAATGTGCAGAACGTGTAAAAGTTACACGCGCTACCATTACTGGTTTACTTGATGGACTTGAACGGGATGGTTATATTAGGCGCCAACCTTCACTAACAGATAGGCGCATGTTAACTGTACATTTAACTGAAAAAGGGCGCCTGCTACTAGAGAACATGTTACCAGACCACTTTTGCCGCACTACTAAACTGATGGCTAATCTATCTTACGCCGAAAAACTCATGCTAATTGAACTATTGGCAAAACTAAGTGCGGGGGCACCTGCCATGAGCCAGTAGGTTGGGTGGAGGCTTTGCGGAACCCAACTTAGAACCCAACTTATTTTTTTACCACAGAGACACTGAGGGCACAGAGAAGAGAGGTTGCTTTTTCGTACCTTTAAAGCTTAAATATAATTAGGTTCCTAATTATTAAGTAGCTAATCATATGAAGAAGTTGAGTGTAAAGCCCAAAAACTGGTTACTATCATTCCACGTCGCATTCGGTGGAATATGGTTCGGCGCCGCACTATGCATGGTAGTTGTCGCGCTCTTCAAAGGAGGTAAAGTCGGCAACGGTGACGAGCTTTACGCGATTAACTATATATTGAAAGTCCTTGATGATTTTGTAGTAATTCCATCTGCAAACTTATCGTTACTTACTGGTGGATTACTTAGTTGGCTAACTATATGGGGATTTTTTAAGCATTACTGGGTAATTTTCAAGTGGGTTGCAACAGTGACGTTAATTGTGAGTGGTACTATTTGGCTGGGTCCTTGGGTTAATGCCATGACAAGTATTTCAGAAGCGGAACGATTACAAGCGCTGCACAACCCTTTATATTTATTTGACCAGAAAGGCGCCTTAATTGGTGGTGCAATTCAAACAAGCTTAATTTTAGTAATTATTGCGGTTTCAGTCCTTAAACCTTGGGGTAGAAGAATTATTAAAACCAAGGATGAGAAAGAAACCGTTTCTGTTGCTAATTAAAGCATACAGTTTGTAGAAAGTGGCGCCCAATACTTGCACCCCACTCTGTGCTGAATTATTATTTGCGTCTTGTGATAGTGTTTGGCAAGCGACGGCAAGCTTACGCTGAATATACACGTAGTATGTTTATTGGAGAGAAAATTATTATGCCAGCAGGTCGCGCAAATCACAAAGGTACCTCAGATAAGCCTAACGTCAATGCAAACGGCGAACTGAATATGAATTCAGCAGCAGATAAATCTATAGACCCCAAAGACGTTTTGCCCGAAACTATTACGAATAATGCAGCTTCTAGAACTCAAGAGTACGTAGATAATCCTGCTGCAACTCAGCGTCCAGACCAAGAAGATAAAGACGAAGAGTAAAATAATTTTGGGTGAGGATTTTTACCAAATAAGCTTCGTAGTCTTTTATACTTGCTCAGGTTAGTTTGAGTTACTTTGTTATGGCAGTTAATATGTAATTAAGCTAAGTCGTTAATATTGTCTCTCAAACTAGCAGGAGATTAGACGGTGAGTAAGTTAGGCAAAAAAAGATTAGAAGCTACTTCAGTAATTGTAACTTGTGCGCTCGGTAATGCCAGTGTTTCTGTGGCGCCCACACCTGGTGTAGAACTTCCCAAGCAGTTTCTTTTGACTGCTTCGGATGTTTTGATGTATTCGCGTATATGGAAAACTTATTTTGAAGAAGATTTATCAAGCAAAGGCATTTTAGACATATTAGCGGAATTAGGTTTAGTTTGTGCAGTTGGCGCCGGAACAGGGTATGTAGTAAGTAAAGCGTCAACAGCAGTATTAAAAGAAATTATTAACTGGACTGGCCCATTAGGTTGGGGAGTTACTGCCGCTGTAGCTGGTTCTGTCTCGGCAATGTTTGGCGCCGCATGGGCATTATACTGCGATAGTACCTACCAACAAAAACATCCAGAACCCGCAGCGTAGGCAACCCGTAGGATAGGCTTATAGCCTGTCCTACTAAATACTAATTAGTAAATTCAAGTTGCTGATATATAAATTGACTAAACTTTACTAATGCGGGCTTGAAGAATGTTGAAGCATATGGCGCCGTTTTCAATAAATGCAATTGGCGTGAACCTACATATACCGGACGCAAATCGACCAAGCCCGCTCAATTTCGCATGCTGCACTCTTTACCGAAGCTGCGCTCTCCTGCAATGCTGAGGATAACTTAATACGACCCCGGTCTAAATCGGCAGCCGCATCTTGTTCCAGTTTCTCTGATAGCGCGCGTAGAAACATTGCAAGTGCATCATATCGTAAGTCACCTAACTCGCTAGCTAATTCAACTAAAGTACCTGAGTATCTCTCAATTTCCTCACGATGCACCATTTGAATATAATCCTCTCGTCCAAAAATTCACGTTCTTTATTACAATACTTTCGCCATCATAATGCCATAGTCTGACAAAAATTATGTATTATTATCTATTTTAATAGTGATTCTCTTTAAAAATATACCTTCATACAACCATGACATGGAGTACTAGAAGCGGCTGTAAAGTCTAGTATATAATGCATTACAGCCGCACTCAATTACTTACCTCGCTTCAACTATTTATGCAGCTAGCGGTGAATTGTCGTATTGTGCAAGTAAATCAGCAGGGTTATCGTAAATAGCGATAGCTTTGCTTAACTGACTATCATCAAAACCACCACAGCGAAACGCGATAACTTTTACTCCAGCTTTGCCAGCAGATTCAATATCGTAAGGAGTATCCCCAATCATTATAACTTCTTGTGGCGCCATTCCTATTTTCTCTAATGCTGCTTCAACTATATCTGGTTCGGGTTTTGAAGACTTCGCATCACATGAAGTTGTTGCATTATCTGGACTTAACAAGTCATCAACATGTGCTGCTTTTAGTAATACGCTTAGTTCTTCAGTGGTTGCCGAACTGGCTATCATCGTTTTTAAACCCTGATTTTGTACCTTTTCTATTAAATCGTGTGTTCCAGGTGCTGGCGCTAGAGTTTTACCAAATTTATTAATTATCAACTCCTTACGACGGTCAGCAATTTTTTTACCTTCACCTTCTTCACCCGATAAACCAGGGGCAAACTTGGGTACTATCTGGTCACCACCCATCCCTATTAAAGGACGAACTTGCTCAAACTCTACGGTATATCCAAAGTCGGTAAACGCTTCAACCCAAGCTTGTGCATGAGCATCATTACTTATAACAAGCGTGCCATCAACATCTAAAAGTACACCCTTGAGTGTCATTGTTTTATTCCATCAATATAGTGCCTTTAAACTACTGCCCAAGCTGATGGAAAAACCTCATCCTATGGTTTGTATAATTTGAGCATGTAATTTGAACCATTGGTAAGATGAACCCCAACACTCAAATATTTTGTTACACAATGGCACAGTTTTACGTTAGGTTATTCAAGTTGGAAATATATATATAGAGATAAGAATGCAAGTAGCCCAGAAAAGGATGGCTAAGAAAACTAACAAGCTAGCGGTTAATTTGCTGCTTGGGGGACTGCTGTTTAGAAGCTTTATTGCTTTTTGGCTTTATCCAAGCTTTGATGAAGCATATTACTACGTTTACAGCCTGCACCTAGACTGGAGTTACTTTGACCATCCACCACTTGTAGCTTTTTCTACTGGTTTTGGACCCTGGTTAACTGGTAATGTATCCCAATTTACTATTCGCTTAGGCGCCTTGATTTTACATACAGGTAGTTTAGTACTATTGTATTTAACAAGTGCCAGATTATTTTCAGTCAAAGCAGCGACATTAACATTGGCAATTGCGACAGTAACACCAATATATCAGCTTGCGTTTGGTACATTTGCTTTGCCCGATAATCCACTGATGTTTTTCTGGTCAGCTAGTTTATATTGTGCAGTTTGCGAATTTTTTAAGGAAGATTTTGATTTCCCACCAAGTGAATATGTTCCTAGTTACCGTTTGACTATTCTTTCAGTTTTAGTTGGTTTAGCTTGCTTAAGTAAATATCATGGTTTTATTTTAGGGTTTGGTTTAGTTGGTTTTTGTTTAACGAGTCAGCAGCACCGTAGAGTTTTTAGTTCTGTTTGGACATGGTTAGGAATTGGATTATTTTTGCTAACTATATCACCCATTTTATATTGGAATATTCAACATGACTGGGTTTCGTTTCTTTTTCAGTCAGAGCGCGCGGTGCCTAGAGTCGGCTATAATTTTTTAAATGTTTTACTAGTATGTTTAGTTGGTATTGGTTATTTATTTCCCACTATAGGGTTTCCATTGTGGCGCATTACATTAAAAAACACAATCAATCAAATTAGTCAAGTAGTTTATAAAAAGCCTATAGATACAGATTGTAAACAATTCAAAGAATTTAAAGACCAAAAAAACATATTTATATTGTGGTTATCTTTACCCTTAATTTTAGGATTTAACTTAATAGGAGGATACCGTCAGATATTACCAGCTTGGTCAATGCCAGGATTTTGGGGAGCAACTTTACTGCTAGGACAGCAAGCTGTAATTTGGTACAATCGTTCTAAACGTTCGGTGTGGCGATGGTTAGTAAGTACAGGAGTAGTAGTTTCAACAATTTTATTATTTCTTTTACTGCATATTACAACAGGTACACTGCAAAAACCTAGTAACTTTGCAATATTTGGGGGATTTGTGGCACCGCAAAATGACCCATCTTCTACAGAATTAATAGATATTCAACAAGTACGAAGTGGTTTTGCTGAGTCTGAAGTATTACGCGAAGCTTTAAAAACATCTAACTTTATATTTACTAACCGCTATTATTATGGTGGACTCATCGCAATGGCACTTCACCCAATATCTAATATACCAATTACCTGTTTCGATATTGGTTATGATATACGTGGCTTTGCATTTTGGTCTAAACCAGATGAATGGCTAGGCAAAGACGCTTTATATATTACAACCGAAGCATTCACCACTAGAGAAGATTTAATGGCAAGCTATAAATCTCACTTCAACAGCTTCAACGAAATTGCAAAAGTCCCAATTAAACGAGGTGGTGTAGTGGTTAATAATATTCACGTATATCAAGCAAAAACACTGCTAAAACCCTACCCACGCGCATATGGAATTTGAATTATCTTGTAGGTTGGGTGTCGCGACAGCGTAACCCAACATTTTAATCTAAGTAAGATTTGACAACCATAGTCATATATCTTGGACACGTGATAAATCACGTCTCTACAACGAATATATTAACTTTAAATAAGTATTAGTTTGACATTACTGGGTTGATAATTGCTGCCAAATTTGTCGGCACAATATCCAATCTCAACAAATTGGTTTGGTGCTAAACTTATACCAGAATCTTCTGGTATGACAGTTATGGTTGGTGGTTGAAGGCAAAATTTACCATTCCAAATTTGATCAATTTGAACTTGACCGGGAATAAATGATAATTTCCACTTCGGTGCTAACTTCTCACAACTATTATTGGTGACTCTAAAAAGTACGCAAAGTCTTTTATCCCAATTTGATTCAATAATTATCTCGATGTCCAACATATTAGTTGAAATGATTCGAGTTACATTAGATAATGGCGCCTCAAATAAAGTTGTTGCGAGCAAATCTTGTTTCTCCTGATTTATATTTATCCAGTCGTCTTGTAATATTCCGCTCGTATAACCGTTATTAGGATTCCAAGACCAGTAAGTGTAATGAAGTTGGTTTTGTTGAATATACTTAACCAACGCTCTCTGCCATAACCCTTCTACTGTATCTTTATTTACACTCTCGCCGCCAAATTCTCCAATTAGAACTGGAGCAATATTTTCAGAAGCAATATAATTAAAACCCATCTCCCAACGGTATTTGAGAAGGTCTAATATTTCTGATGTTGGTTTTTGAAACCATTCTCGCGCTAAAACTCCGGCGCCGTACTCGTGTACAGAATATACCAGCTTATTCGCAACTGCTAACCTAACAGGATTATTGCGAACACCTTCTAGATTACCACCCCACCAATGTTTTGACAGTTTTTGCCCTGCAACAGAACCTGAAATTCCTTCGACTACAATTAACCAATTAGGATTTACAGATAAAATGGCATTTCCACAACGTTCTGCTGCTAGTCTCCAATCTGTCGCGATATCTCCACTACCCCAAGTCGCGGCGCCATGTGGATTATTCTTCAAGTCTGCACCAATAACATTTGCTTGGTTTTTGTACCGTTTCGCGAGTAATGTCCATGTATCAATCCAATCTTCTTCAGAAAAACCATCTCCATACCATAACTGCGGAGTGTAATAGTCATTCAGTCGATGACAATCTAAAAGAATCATCAAACCTTGGCGTCCAGCTTCTTGAATAACAAAATCCATCACTTCCAAAGGTTTCTTATCCTTCAGAACTCGGTTTTTACCATTCTTAAAATCAATCCCCGTTACCCAATTAGAACTCAAACATTCTACAGAAAAAGGTAAACGGATAACGTTATAACCTAGCTTCTTAATCTGAACCAGCATGTCTGTACAATCTCTTGTCCACAGTCCGTGCGGTGCATGATTATCTGTTTCAAACCCAGACCAATTAACTCCACGCAGTAAAATAACTTGCCCATCCGAATCCACTATCTGCGAACCATTAGTCACTAAGGGAAACTGAATTGTCATAGGTAGTACTGAGTTGCATCTGTTTCCACAATACAACTATGACCTTATTAAGTATTCCGTAATTTTGCGTGTTTTAATACAAATGTATTTTACCCAACTCAGTGAAGCTACTGAATATACTGTAAACGGGTAAAAAGTGAACTTTTGTCATGCTGAGGGACGTTAACGAAGTTTTCCCGTTATCCGAAGGATATCCCGAAGGGTAGGGTAGCATCTTAAACATTCCGTTTGTTTTAAAAGTATAGTTTTAACCCGTTTTGAGTATATCTTGTGGAACAGGCATCCCTGCCTGTCCCAATCCCAACTTAATATAATTAAATCTCTAAAAACACTATTTAACTTGTCTAAGAGGTGGTGACATAATCAGTAAACCTCTAACAACTTCTTCAGGGGTCGCTATGCCATTTGCTACTTTAGGCGTAATTTGCATAAGTTCTAATGCCAAATCTGTAGGAATTCCCCATTCTTCTAGGCACCTCAATTCCAAAATATCAATACCTTTTTCTAGTCCTTCTAAGTATTCTTCCACAGTAACGCCGTAGTCTTTTATCTCCGACATAGATATAATCCTTATTTCATTTGCCTAAGAGGTGGTGACATAATCATTAAACTTCTAACAATTTCGTCAGGTGTCGCTGTACGATTCGCTACTTTGGGTATAAGAGTCATATCATGTCCGGTTGCTTGCCCATAATTCCCGACAATGTAGAGACGCGATTAATCGCGTCTCTACGATGATTTTATTATGGTTATGTACCCGGACATGATATCATTAGCTCCAAAGCTAAATCTGTAGGAACTCCCCATTCCTCAAGATGCCCTACTTTACTTAGTTAAATAATTTACTAATGTTATATTCTTTGGCGCCTAATCAACTGACTAAACAAACCTGGTTGCTGTGCGAGCTGGTCAAAATTGCCTTGTTGAACTAATTTACCGTTTTGTAAAACATAAATTCTATCAGCGTTGCGTATGGTGCTGAGACGGTGTGCTACTACTATACGAGTGACGTTGAGTTTTTCTAAGCTTTCGCTGACTATTGCTTGGGTTCTATTATCGAGTGCGCTGGTTGCTTCGTCGAATAGTAATATGCGTGGACGTAATGCTAATGCACGGGCAATAAGTAGTCTTTGTCGTTGCCCACCTGATAAATTTGTACCTCCTTCACTCACAATAGTGTGCATTTTCATTGGCATTGAGTTTATATCATCTGCTAAACCTGCCATGTGTGCTGCTTCCCATGCTTCTTCCATTGATAGAACAGCGTTACTCGAAATGTTCTCAAATATAGATGCTGACATTAAGCGACTGTTTTGTAATACTACCCCTAACTGGCGCCGTACTGCATTGATATCTAAACCAGCTAGGTCTTGTCCATCTAAGTACAAACTTCCTGATTCTGAAGCATCAAACCCTAATAATAATCTAAATAGTGTTGATTTTCCGCTGCCACTTGGCCCCACTAGTGCAATAAATTCTCCTGGATCCGCTTTGATGGAGACATCATCTAATGTTAATGGGCCATCGTTACGGTAGCGAAATACAATATTTTTAATATCAATTTTTCCTGATAATCTACCTGGGTCTGCTTTCGTGGTGTCAACTTCGGGAGTTGCTTTGAGTATTGGTTGCGCGCGTTCCCATAATGGTAGTGTTTCTAATATATCAACAACGGTGGTGCTTAAACTAGTGGCGCCGCTAATAAATGTTCCAAATGCGGCGTTAAATGCTAAAAAAGTACCTGTGGAGAAACTACCATTAGCTTGTGATGAAGCAAGTAAGCTGGTTGCACATCCAAACATAACAGCAGGAGTTAAGGCAGAAAGTATATTATTAATTACTACTAAGTTATCTTCGATACTTTGCGATGCCATTGTTAGTTGTAATTGATGTCGATATTGACTACCCCAGTAAGCAAATGCTCTAGCTTCTGCCCCAGAACAGCGAAATTTTGATACACCACCAATAATTTGCACCATCATCCCAAATAGTTTACCTTGTTGGTTTAATAGTGGACGGACTTTTTTAATGGTGAGAATACCAGAAATAATGGTAACTACGACGTTGACTAAAGCTACAAGTGTGGCAACGAGTGCTAGTGGAATGCTGTAGTAAAACAATAATCCTAAGTTGAGTAAAGAAAATATACTAGAAAAAAAGCTTTTGAGTAAAGTATTGCTAAGTTTTTGACGAATTTGAGTAATTACAGAAACCCGTGCGCTTAAATCACCTATTGAGAATGCACGAAAAAACGATGGTTTCAGTTTTAATAATCTATCCCATACTGCCGCTTGGGTGGTAGTATCGGCATAAGTCTCCAACCGCATTAGTGCAAAACCCTGTGTGAGTTGAAATAATGTGGCGCCTATTGTAGTTGCAACTAATCCTAAAGCAAGCTGAAATAATAGTGATTTATCACCACCCCCACTAGGTATAGCTTGGTCAATAATAAGTGCTGTTGCTTGTGGCGTCACCATACCGAGTAAAGTAGTTGCAATACCACCAAGCAAAATTGTTAGCATTTCCTTAGAACGTCTATACATAGCAAATTTCATCAAAGACAGAAAATTTTGCGTTTCTGGTAACGGACGATAGAAGGTATAAGCAACAGGTGATAACGTTGCAGCAATTTTTTGATTACATGGCAACCGTTTCTGTAGAACGGGGTCAATTATTTCATAGCGACTTTCAGAAACAGGTAATAAAGCAATTGGACGATTATCCTCTAATTTATACGCAACCAACGGCCCACTGTCTTGCTTCCACCACTCACCTTGTAGTGTAATGCGACGAACGCGGATATGGGAAGCGCGTGCTATAGCGTCGAGTGGGTCGCGAACTCTTTGTAAATCTTCAGAAGAAGCAGGAGGGTTAATGGTAATACCCAACACTCTCCCAACTATACCAGCAGAAAACAGCAAAGATTTTACATATAACTTCTCTGCATCTTCGGTACTTATAGGTGCAGCAGGTATGACTTTGGCTTTTTCCGGTTCAAATATACTAGCAAATTCAGATAAAGTGCTAGCTATAGCTTGATTATTTAACCTTTCGCGTTCTTTTGAGCGCGCTAGTTCTGCCTGTGTTTCTTGATGCTCAACTTGACTTATTGCTTGCAGTACAAAACTTTGTAGCTCATGTAAACCGTTGAGTAAAAACTGAGAATCTAGATATAACCCTCCTTCATTTTCTGTAATACAAGCTGAGTCAATTTCTACAACATCAGAGCGTGCTTGTAACCATAAATTTTTCTCTAAAGGAATTCTTGCTGTATCTGAAGTAATTTCTAAATTATCTAATCCTAATAAATTAGCTTGTCCTTGTAATACTTTTACCCAAATTACTTTTTCATACGGTGGTTGAAATACTTCGCTATCTCCTAATACAGCACATCCCGGCGCCTGTGATGGTGTTGGTAGCTTAGATGATGTAATCGTCGATACTGATATTCCAAGAATATTTACCCATTTTTCGATTAATTGAATTGCTGGAATTTGTTTATTTCTATAAAGATTGATATTAGTATTTTGATTAATGTTACGATTAATGATATTAATATCTCGTTTAATTAAATCGCCGAATTCTTTTTTAGAAACTCGTACAAGCTCACTTTCTTCTAAACTGACAGCCAAAATTTGATGCTGTCCATCTAATGAACATGTCGCCGAAAACATTGCCTCACCAACTTTGACTGTTGCTAAATAACGGCGCCGACCTTTTGGTGTACCATGTTCTACACTTATAGCAAACAATGCTAAGGCGCCTGACTTTACCAACCATATAGCATCAGGGTTGTCGAGTAAAAGCGGCTCATTGCTTTTAAAGGAATAAACTTCACCATAATCATTTATATCTATATTATGTTTATGTTCTGCCAGCATCCTTAACATCTCCTTTCTAGTAGTCGCGCGTGTTCAACCGCTTTTTGCTGCTTTTATGTCAGCAGAACGTACTAAACCGTTGCTGTTTACTACTATTTCTGGCAAGTGGCAACATATGCACAACCCGTTTGCCGATGAAAACCTTATGCACGGTTCACAAATACAAAATAAAAACCCCTAAAAAGGGGTTAAACGCTAGGTCAGGCTATATACCTAACCTACGTGAATTGAATGGCACGGAATATTAGTGTTTGCCAAACCATTTAGAAGCAATTGCTCCTAATGCGGCGCCTACCATAGGGTTGCTAAGGAATTTGAAGATTGCTGGTTGTTCAGCCATGACATCACGGAAGATGTCGGGGTGATTATGGTATGTAAACGAAGCAAGTTTAGATACATCATCTGCACTCATCCGGTTGGGATTATGAGTAGAAAGACCCAACTGTTTCTCTAAATGACGGTCGTCAAGTCCTCTTTCTTTGAGGTGTTTAAAGAATGAACGCGCTACATCGTCTCTTTCGTTTGGTTGAATTTTCTCAATTGCTTTCTTGAGTTCTGGCTCCATTTGGCTTGGAGGAACTTGGTTGTGGTCGATACGACCGAACAATTGGCGCCGTTCTTGGTGTGTTGAACGTTGTGCAAAGTCGTCAAAGTTCTGATACTCTCTTGAAGGGTCTCTTGGAGCATCATCAAGAGATTCTGTATTTCCTTGTGCCAAATCATTCATTATTTGACGCTTGTATTGGTCGCTGCTAGACATTTGTTTCTCCCTTCATTCAAATAAAATTTCGTCAACTAGCTTCTTGTTTTGCTTGAAGTCAATCAAAATCGTTTTATGAGTTGTACGCGATTTGATTTGACTGAGTATCATACTTAGCTGTCAAAATCAGCTTTTTATCAGGTGCGTATACTAAAACCGTCAAGTCCTGACTTGGAAAGTTCTTGTGGAAACCTTGTACTAAAGATTTTGCCAATGGTCTTACTTCTGCTGGACGAACTTGAGGTGTAATTACAACACCTAATTTGTTGTTATCACGCACAAAAGCATCAGAGACGATTCCTTTTGCTGTTGATACTACCCAGTTACCAAAGTCTTGCCCTTGTGCAGTATTACCCAGTTCTAACTGTGAGTAATTATTGCTATATGTTGCACCTGGGAGCTGTGATGTTGGCTGTTTTGCTTGTACTGAGCTACATGCACTAGTGGTTGTTAGTAGTAGCACTAACGCAAATGCGGTCAAAATGCGACGGAAATGCTGAACTATTTTCATGCTTTACCTCCTTGATATGTAAAGAGTTTTTAACTTTTTTGATTAAAGGCGGTCTTGTTTGTTAACGACAGATCTACCATCGGTGTCTATATCCAATTCTTCACGACGAATTGTTTCAGTTGCTTCGACTGTTTCATGGTCTACAACTTTTCGGACACGAACTTCTTCTCGTACTACCGCTTCTTTACGAATGTCAGGAACTTCTTCGTAAATATCTACATGCGCTACTTCACCTTCACGGAATGCTGTTGCATCACCAGTAACTACTCTACCTGCATCTGCGGGGGTGACACGCTCAATAACTACTCGCTCTTTCTCAATTGGTACTGCAACACGTGCGGTTTCTGTTTCTACATGCTTACCAATTGCAACTTCACCAGCTTTACGACGCTGTTTATTAGCTACTAAGCGCTCTTCATAAAGTCTAATAGTTGTATCATCGTGTACGCTGGTGTCGTATAAATCAGCGTCTTGGCTATAGTTATAAGTATTGCGGTCGTAAGTTGGGGTGGTACGTCCAACTGCACTCAGAGGCGCCGAGGCTTCGAGTGGTGTACGATATACTCCACGTACTCGCTCTTCGTAGTCGTAGTCTAGTACTGTATCATCCTTAAATTCAGGTAAATCTTCTGCTTGCTTTTTAGTTAACCCAGTATACACACGCTCTTCTCTTGAATCAACTTGAGCGCGACCAAGGGGAAGTAATACTTTTTTACCAAAAATCCAAAAGCCTAAATCAACAAGTAGATAACGGAACTGTCCTTGGTCATCGACTAGGATATCACTGACTGTGCCAATTTTATCATCACTGCTTCGGCTATAGACACTCATTCCTTTAATGTCTTTACCTTGAATAGTGTTATGGTAGTCTGTGTCGAAATCGCTAATTTTATGGAGTGCCATTAGTTATTTTCTCTAGGGTTATTTACTAACAATGTTAAATATCTAAAACCCATGAGCCATCTTTCTAGAGAATGAAACGCCCTTATCTCCAGGTATAAAACACTCTTAATATTTATTGATATTTGCTAAATTTGATGCTATGTAAGGTAATTAAATTTCTCAAAATCTGGTTTTATAGATACCATTATAATGATTAACTATAAAATTGTGACTACTTTCTAGCATTCTATGTCAATTATAGATAAGTCATTATAGGACTAAGGTACTAAGCAAAATATTAATAATTGTGACTAAGTTCTAGCATTTAATGTATGTTACATAAGATTGTATTCTAACTTTTGAGAGATACTGTTTCATTCAATTGATTGATGATAAGTTCGCTTAAATATGAGGAGATATAATTAAATAAATTGATAATATAACTAAATATTGAAGTTACTATGAAAAGAGTAGTTCCGTTTCTTTTTAGCTGTTTTTTAATTATTGGTGTTGGCGATTGTCATAGTCTTGCAAAGACTATGACAATCGCCAGACCGTACTGATGTAACTACTAAAATAACTAACCGAGAAGCAACTGATGCAGCTAAAAATGATGCCCAAAGTCAAATTTGGCGCCAGCAGTTAAATGCCGATATTGGTGTGCGCGAAGAACGAAATAACTGGGCAGGTGGTGAAGAACAAAAAAAACTACCGACTTAGCAAGTCAGGTACGCTCAAAATTAGAAGCAAATATTCCCAACAGTTACAGGAACTGTTGCAAATTCTTCACAGTTTGCTAAAGTTGCTCCCTTAGCTCGTTAAATTAAAGGTGTCTCGTTTGTAGAGATGAAAGTTACCGTCGCTAGTGCTAAGACTAAGGTGGTAAATAACCAACAGTAGAAAAAAACTAGAACAAAAACTAGAACAAAGGAGTCAATTATGGAAACTCAAGAACAAACCAAACAACAAGAATATGCTACTAAGCTTCAAAACGAAGCAACTTCTCAATTCGATAGCCAAGTGCAACGCATTACTCAACAAGTTTCTAATTTTCTCGCAGAGCTACCAAGCAACGTTAATCGCTTCTATCAAGAGTACAAACTTCCTGTTCTTAGCTTTGTTGCACTCGTAGTTGGCATTGTAGTACTCCGTGTCGGCTTGGCAGTTATAGGCGCCATCAATGGTATTCCTTTAGTTAAACCAATTTTTGAGTTAATAGGGATGGGTTATACTGGTTGGTTTGTTTACCGCTACTTACTCAATAGTTCTGCACGTAAGGAACTAGCAGAAAATATAGACTCGACTAAAAAGGAAGTCTTAGGTAGTAACTAGGTTAATACTGGGACGGGCAGGATGCCCGTTCCACAAGAGTCTATATTGTTGTTTGTGGTCTGTGGACAAAGAGTCTGAATAGTACTGTAAACACAATACCACTTAGTACTGTAGCCCAAGTTGCTGCTGACAGCGTTTGATTCATGGCAATTGCAACTGCTGGATTTAATATTCCTTTACTTATTAATAATCCAGCAGTTAAGGCTGCACCTATAGCTATACCACTACCAGAAGAAGGAACATTCTTTTTATAAACTGCCATAACTGTCAGCATCAAAATACCAAAACCAACAAATTCTGCCAAGCTGTTTGCTGCAAAGTAATACGGCGCCAAAACACCGACTAAGTTACCCAACGAACGCGCTAACAACGCACCAAGAATTTGCGCCGCAATATATAATGTACCAGTACTAGCCGTAATACTTCGATTTACAAGTAGACCAATAGTGACGGCTGGGTTTAAGTGGGCGCCTGAAATACTTCCAACTGCATAAACAAATGCTGCAAGCGTTAAACCAACTGCGTAAGGTGTACCACCCAAAAGTGCAGCTAGTGTTAGGAAAAAGGTTCCTATAAATTCAGCAAAAGCAGCTTTAACGTCTGGTTTTAACAAGGCACCTGTAGACTTTCTCATGTTGCTATATTTTTAAGTTAGAAACCCGGTTTCTAGTTGTTTTTACTATTTATATAGCTATTAAGTAATTATTATAGTTATAGAGTAACTTCAAGTTCAGCAGCTATACCAAAATGGTCGGATGGATAAATTAGCTGATTATCTGGCGCCGACTTGGTAAGTATCAATTCACAGTTATGAACTTGTAAATGTTGATTAGTAAATATATAATCAAGCGTTCCGCGCCAAGCTTCAATTTTACGATGTACTAATATATTTGCTACACGGCGCCCAATTGTGCGAGTTAAATTATTTTTAGTTTTAATTAAAGGTGTAGGACAAGTATATTCAGGTTCTTGACCGTGATGTGCTGCATAAGCTGAAATAAAATGTTCACGTATAAATTCTATCTCTGGTGTGTCGGGTGTTGCATTAAAATCACCAACGGCAATTATTGGTAATGAAGATAGTGTGCTCAACCAATCTACAAGTAACTTAAATTGTTCCATTCGTGCATCCGTTTTTCCTGGTTGCCAGTAATAATGTCCATTACAAAATATTAATGGTTGATTATTTATATTAACTTGCACATACTGAGCTAGGCGCCCTTGACTTTGTAAATTGAGTTGTTGTTGTAAAACAAACGGGTAGCGACTCAGTATAGCTATTCCATATTCTGGCCCAAGTTTATACGGTCGTTCTTGGAAAGGAACCAAGTACATATAAGGCATATTTAGTTGTTGTGCTAACCAATGACCTGTTTGTTCTTGAATATTAATTTCTTGTAATGCTATCAAATCAGCATTTATTACTTTAAGCTCATCAACGAGAAGTTTGCTTCTTTTCTCCCAACACTTTATGTCAAACAAAATATTGATTGTAACAACTTTAACCATAGGATAATTCTACAACGATAATTTGAATGATTTTTATATTCATTTGTTATACATAATACTTGCTGTGCGACTAAAGGTTACTGTACTGTCTTAGGTGTTACTTTTGTCTAGAGAAAATTATGCAAGAGCTAGTTAATCAAATCACCAGCAGAACAGGTGTATCGGAAGAACAAGCACAACAAGCAATTTCAATCGTTTTTTCTTTTGTTAAAGATAAGCTACCTGAACCTATCGCATCGCAAGTAGGAGGTTATTTAGGTCTTGAGTCTGGTGGCGCCGCTGGGCTAATGGGACAGCTTGGTAATTTAGACGGCATGTTTGGTAATAACCAATAGTATCAAGTTTTTTATTTACAGATAATCTAGGTTTACTGTGGCACAGGTGGGACATCTATGCTACGGTTCCGCCCTCGCTTTTAATTAGTTCTAAATAATACCCTTCAACTTTACTCAAATCATCATGCGTTCCTCGCTGCACAACTTTACCGCGATGCAATACTATAATCTCATCACAGTCGCGAATTGTACTCAAACGGTGGGCAACTATTAAACAGGTACAACCTCGTAAACGTAAATTTTGGTCAATAATCTTTTCGGTTTCCGTATCCAACGCACTTGTGGCTTCATCCATTAATAATATAGATGGATTATTAACTAGTGCGCGAGCTATCTCTAACCTTTGTCGCTGTCCTCCGCTCAGGTTTGTAGCGCCTTCTAGTAAATTTGCATTATATCCACCCGGTAAAGACTGAACAATATCGTGTACGGTAGCATCACGACAAGCTTGTACCAAATTACTATCGGGAATGGTACTATCCCACAAAGTTAAGTTATCGCGTACACTACCACCGAATAACATAATCTCTTGCTCAATCGTAGCAATCGAATTTGCCAACACTTGAGGCTGTATTTTATTTTTTGGCTTACCATCAAGATAAATTTCACCTGACCAAGGTTGATATAACCCTGCTACAAGTTTAGCAATGGTGGATTTTCCGGAACCGCTACCACCCACCAAAGCTACACGTTGCCCAGGTTTGAGTGAAAGACTAAAATTTTCAATCAAAGCAGGCGCCGTTTTGCTATAGCCAAAGGTAATATTACGGAGTTCAAGATATCCCTCTAATTTAGGATTATCGAGAATAAGTGACTTTCTTTCCCCGTTACCCCTTTCCCTTTTTTCCTCTGTCGGGTTTCTCAAAACATCATCGAGTCGATTTAAATTACCTTCAAGTTCTTGTAAATCTCCTCCCAAACTAACCAACTGGTTAACAGGTTGCATAAACTGCTGCATCAATGCTTGAAATGCTACAAGTTGTCCAATACTAAGGGCGCCTTCCATAACGCGCAAACCACCAACACATAACAATAACATTGAAGCAATACCAGTTAAAAACGCGGGTAAAGTTCCTAAGCCTTGGTTGAGGCTGTCCATATCTTGCTGGACGTTGATAGATTTAGCATAATATCCAGCCCAACGGTTGAAAAAGTCAGATTCTAAACCTGAAGCTTTTAGGGTTTCCATACTTTGTAACCCTGCTATTGCGACCCCACTCACTTTGCCCTGTTCCTGCATCAATCGTACATTAGTATCCACTCTTAATGTAGCCACCCACTGTAAAGCAACAAGATTCACAACAACAAATGCAACACCTATCAGTGTTAGAACGTAGTCATACTGCCACATTACAACACCATAAAAAATCACCATCACAGCAGAAATTACGGTTGTAGCAAGCTTTCCCGAAAGTAAACTCGCGAGACGGTCGTTAAGTTGGATACGGCTACTAATTTCTCCAGCAAAGCGCTGGTCATAAAAACTTACAGGTAAATGCAGCAGATGCCAAATAAACTTACTCGACATACCCATTGCGAGTTTAATCTTTAGGCGCCGTAGTAGCTGTAACTGTAATCTTGTCAATAAACCGCTAATTAAAGCAGTAAACAGCATTCCGAATATTAGAGGACGTATCCATTCTTCGCGTTTATTAATTAATACTTCGTCTACAAAAAACCGCGAAAACGTCGGCATTGCTAAACCAGGTAATACAAGAAAAAACCCAGCTAGCACACAATATAGCAATGGTACAAAACTACACTGCACTCGTGAGTACAACGCCAAAAATAAACTTGGCTTATGACCCCCCTTCTTAAACTCCTGGCTTTTTTCAAATACCAATACAACCCCGGTAAAAGCTGCACTAAACTCTTCTATGGAAACAGCACGGCGCCCAGTTGCGGGGTCATTGAGAAAAACTTGCTTTTTACTAAAACCTTCGACAACTAAAAAGTGATTAAAATTCCAAAACACTATATAAGGACAAGCAACCTGTCTCAACCCTTCCAAATCGATTTTGAAACCCTTCGCCTGTAAATCGTAACTTTTCGCAGCATTAATAATATTAGAAGCCTTACTACCATCACGAGATATCCCACAAGCTTGGCGCAACTCAGCAAGCGGTACAATTCGCCCATAATATCCCAATATCATCCCTAAAGAAGCGGCGCCACATTCTACCGCTTCCATCTGTAACAACGTAGGAGTACGGCGAATCGGCTGGTATTTGGACTTTAACTGCGGAATTTTCAACATAAGCGACAAAACTGAACCACTATCTATAGCTATTTCTAGGCGCCTTTAACTAATGCACTACTTGTGGAACAGGCATCCCTGCCTGTTAAATACCCCTCTCTGTGCCTAATAAGGTAAATAATAATACCACCTGCGTATACTATACATAGCAGTAAATACCCGTGCGCGACTCAACCACTTTGAAAAGTGTCATATTTACAAGCTTTTTTAAGAATGATATGTTGAGAACAACCAAGTAATATTAATCACTCTTCATCAACAGAGCAACTTGCTTCTAAAAAACTTTAAATATATAGTATAAAAAGTTTTATTTTGTCTGTAAAAATATTTACTAGCGTATTTACTATTGTAACCTGATCTTTTTTTGTACTGCGATAAAATAACACATGTCAATTGTGTAATTTTCCAAATATTGTTACTAGTATCAAATTGATATAAACCTTATAGAAAAAGGATGACGATTGCACTTAGGCGCCCATAACATAGCAAATATCAACCAGAGAAAACACGTACATACAACCATGCAAAAAGCTATGTTACTCGCAAAAATCTTCGCCGCAACGACTCTTGGCTTAAGTGTTCTTACTTTTGCTTCCACAGCAAATGCAGCTTCCTTAGTACCTAATACAGAAGGTGAAATTCAAACAACAAACCTTGGTTGTCTCGATGCTACCAAGTGTATTGATACAACTGCTGCTGCTACGAATGGATTACCTTTTGCTTATACAGTAACCAGCTTGAAATACGATTTCGATAACAAGGGTCCTAAATTTGTTGAAAGCCGCTTATTTACTGATAACCGCAGCACTAAGAACGATTATGGTTTCGGTATTACATTTAATAAACAAGATGCAGGCACAAACCCAAATCTAAATCAACTGTGGATGCGTTCCGTAGCAATGCTTGGTTTAACAAGCACTTTTGAAAGTGGTCAATTAGAAGTTGGTAGATTCAAGTTTGATTTTCTTGGTAAAAATATTGGCTCCGTAACCTTTGATTTGTTTGATGTCGAAGACAAAGGTACAAGCATTTTGGAAGTTAACGGTCAGGCTACTACAATTAATGCTGTTGCTGGCGCCGATAGCAACAGACAGACAATCACTATCCACGATGTTAGCTCGTTTGTAATTCAACTGGGTAATCATGACAGCAAATTATTTCCTAAAACTGGTGATGGTGTCGCAATGCGTGCAAGTGTTCCTGAACCTGGTACTGTCATTAGCTTAGGTGTCCTGGCCGCTGCTGGTATAATCTCTGCACGCCAACGTAAAAAAGTAAATATCGGTTAATTATCGTAACCAATCATATATTTACTACATAAAGCTTAATTTTAAAGTGCATCAAAAATTTTAGATTTTTCCTTCTCGTTTACACATGCATTGAGTAGATAAAGTTACTAATGGTAAAAGTTAATACTTATATCTACTCCATTTCTCTGTATACAATTATTCCTGACTAATAATTCTGGAAAAAAAGTATATTTCATCGTTACGCGAGTAAAATGTTCCTTAGTACTTTATTTGATGGCTGTGATTTAAACTGCCTTGTCATTTGCAGCTTTTCGCACAAATGACTGAGTGTTTTTCGGCTATATTTCAGTTCCCCTACCCTCACACTCTGACAATGATGAATTCAACTGCTGCATTACCTCCTTTTATCGTCCTCGATAAAATGCTATCTACCTGGCTACTAGAAGATATTGGTAGAGGTGACCGCACTACTCAAAGTTTATTTTTAGCAGATACAGTTGAAGGACAAGCTGAGTGGATAGTTAAAGCCACAGGAGTAATTGCTGGTTTACCAATAGCAGCAAGGGTGTTTCATTTGTTGAATGAAAGAGTTAGTTTTGTACCCTTTGCGGTTGAAGGTCAATATTGTGAGCGAGGTTTAATAGTTGCGCGAATGCATGGTTCGATGGATGCTCTACTGACAGGAGAACGAGTCGCGTTAAATTTAGTCATGCGCTTGAGTGGTATCGCGACATTAACCAGACAATATGTAGAAAAAATTATCGATTTACCTGTTAGGTTAGTAGATACACGCAAAACAACCCCCGGATTACGTATATTAGAGAAATACGCTACACAAATAGGTGGTGCCATTAATCACCGTATGGGTTTAGATGATGCCGTGATGCTCAAAGATAATCATATCGCCGCCGCAGGTGGTATCGGTGCCGCCATTAAAAAAGTGCGTTCTCAAATACCCTATCCCCTCAACATCGAAATCGAAACCGAATCACTAGACCAAGTAAAAGAAGCATTACTACATGGCGCCGATATTATCATGCTCGATAACATGCCTATCGAAATGATGAAAAAAGCAGTACAAATGATACGCCAACAAGATAGTCGTGTCAAAATCGAAGCTTCCGGTAATATTACATTAGAAACCATCCGTAGCGTAGCAGAAACAGGAATAGATTATATATCTACCAGCGCACCAATTACACAATCAAAATGGCTAGATTTAAGCATGAAAATGTAGGCGATTGTATCTTGCCTGTTCTATTAATCATATTAGCAAACGTGCCACAACAGGTAAATGGTCAGAACCGCCACCTTCAGCAACCCATGCTTTTACTGGTTTAAGTTCTTTTGTATACCAGATAAAATCAATTCTTCCAGGACGAAATAACTGACTCCGTACCGTATGTGTCCTAAATTGATTAAACAAACTTTAGAAATGTTCCGTTTATTCCCTCTATATTGTATAGTTTTGATGAAAAAATCTGGTTTTTATAAAGGAAGTATAAAATGTCCCCAGAGCAAATTAAAGGCATTATTGATTCGTATTATACCAATCTAGCCGCAATGAACACAGAAGGAGTACTTACAAATTTCGCAGAAGATGCAATTAGTCACGACCCGGTAGGAGAACCACCAGCAAAAGTGCATGAAGGATTTGGAGAATTTATTGGTAGACTAAAAACAGTATTTGATAACTTAGCTACAAACACAGAATCAATATTTATAGCAGGAAACTCAGCAGCAGTAAAATGGAAAACAATTGGCGCCAGTAAAACAGGTAAAACGATCATATTTGAAGGAATCACAATTTTTGAAATCAACGACAACGGTAAAATCCAAACAACGCGCGCTTATTGGAGTCCAGCCGAAATGATAGCCCAATTACGCGGTTAAGAAATTAGGGGCGTACAAAAAACTAGCATTGAAATGTGAACCACGGTTCACATTTTACTATACAATATAGCTGGCTCTACTATAATTGGATACGTTTATTTACGCCACGGTGCCTTCTCATTTTTTGCTACTACTTATTGAGCCGAAACATTTATACTTTAGAAGCATGTGGCGCCCATCAAACCAATCAAATGTATTAAAAGTAACAAAAAAATAAAAAATAAAAAATTGGTAGCTAGCAAGTATAAATCTGTAATGTGTGATATGTTACAAATCTAAACTAATACTTACTAGTTTACCAATAATTATCTAAACCACCAGAATGTTTCCATTTATTGCCGTATCACAATTAAAGCTTATCGAAGCCTAGCTCTAATCGGCATTACCCATTGAGGGTACTTTTATACAAACTGTGATAAACGGAAATTACGTGGGTAAATTCTCAGGGTCGATACCTTGGGATTTTAAATAGGCAGCTAACCGTTCTTTTTGCAAACGTTCTTGTTCAGCACGCTGACGTTCTTGTTCCACAAGTTCTGTACCCCAAGGTAACAAATTACCTGCTTCATCCCACCATCGTAGCCAATACCCTGTTCTACCTTGTTTTGTTCCTTGCCATGTTCCCAAAAACAAACCCATCGAAACAACCCAGTTACGACCATTTTCATCAGGTTGTTTTAACTCGTAGCGTCCATTTTCTAGTTCATGGAACTCTACTAAACCGCCATCTGGGTCAAAAATGACGTAAACAGGAACCTTTAAAACTTGCTCGTAAAAAAACCATTTTCCTGGTGGGTGAGATCTTTTGAAAGAATATTCTCCACCGTCTTTATCAGATAAAAATTCCATTACAACCGCAGGAACATCCCCTTCTAAGTTAGGTGTATAACTTTTACGGTCTGGTAAAATTTGCGAAACAGAAGGTACATAAAGCCAATCAGGTGCTTGAATTACGAATTGCCCGTTAAAGGTTGCACAAAGACCAAAATTGAAGGCAATCAACATGTAGGGCTGGATAAAACCCATAAATTCTAAAATTTCACTTAAAGCTCCAGCCAAAAGCGGCTGATTTATATTATCCACTGGCTCATCCTCTAACTGGAAATCATCGGGCAACGCTTCCCAAGTGATTACCAGTTCTCTAGATTTTGTGGCTTCACTGACCTGGGGCACCATAGACACTGCCTTGTTTTAACGTGTTTTCATTTTACTACTTATGTACTATTTTAAGAATTTCTATTTATATTCTGCTATAATAGTAATTATTTGTTGTAACGCATGTATTTTATGAAGTGGCGACGAAGACGATAAAAGAATAGAGGTAGGCGCCGCAAGGATTTTTCATCAACTTGCTGGGTAGTTAATTGCATTCCAGCTATATATCTTTACTAATCTAGCAGTAACAACGAAGTGCTAGAGGTACAATACGTCTGAATTAGAAATTTTCATACTTACACATGAACGTTACACAAGAACAACTAAAATTAAAAGTAGAACAGGCAACGGTAGCGGCGTTTGGCGCCGACTTAGCGGGAACTGACGTAATGTTAGTATCCACAAATAATCCGAAATTTGGTGATTATCAAGCAAACTTAGCTTTACCGTTAGCCAAAAAGTTAAAACAGCAACCGCGCGCTGTAGCTCAGGCAATTGTAGATAAACTTAATGTATCAGATATTTGTGAGGCGCCAGAAATAGCAGGGCCAGGGTTTATTAACTTACGGTTAAAAACAGTATATCTCGAAGCGCAACTCAGTGCAATACAAGCAGACGCACGGTTAGGTGTACCAATATCACAACATCCCAAACGGGAAATAGTAGACTTTTCGAGTCCCAACATTGCCAAAGAAATGCACGTTGGACACTTGCGGTCTACAATTATTGGGGACAGTATTGCTCGGATTTTAGAATTTAAAGGTCATGATGTACTGCGGTTAAACCATGTTGGTGACTGGGGTACGCAGTTTGGCATGTTAATTACTTACCTACGGGAAGTTTACCCCGAAGCATTAACAACTGCAAACGCATTAGATATTGGTGACTTAGTAGAGTTTTATAAAAAAGCCAAAGCACGGTTTGACGCAGACGAAAAATTCCAAGAAACCGCGCGCTCTGAAGTTGTACGATTACAAGCAGGCGCCGAAGATACAACTCACGCTTGGAAACTTCTATGCGAACAGTCACGCAAAGAATTCCAAATAATATATGACTTGCTTGATATTAACTTGACCGAACGCGGCGAATCTTTTTATAACCCTTATTTAAAGGCAGTTGTGGAAGATTTAGAAAACGCAAGTTTATTAGAAGAATCTGATGGCGCCAAAGTAGTATTCTTAGAAGGATTTACTAACAAAGAAGGTAAACCATTACCGTTGATTGTCCAAAAAACTGACGGTGGATATAACTACGCTACTACAGACTTAGCAGCACTACGACAACGGATACAAAACGAAGGCGCCAAACGGTTAGTATATGTCACCGACGTTGGACAAGCAAACCACTTTGCAGGAGTGTTTCAAGTAGCACGTCGGGCAGGGTGGATACCCGATGACGTAGAAATCGTACATGTGCCATTTGGCTTAGTATTAGGAGAAGACGGCAAGAAATTTAAAACCCGTTCAGGTGATACAGTACGGTTGCGGGATTTACTAGACGAAGCAGTAACTCGGTCGCGCAATGATTTAGAAACACGGTTAAAAGAATCTGGTAATAACGAAACGGAAGAATTTATAGCTAATACTTCCAAAGTAGTTGGTATCAGTGCCGTTAAATATGCAGACTTAAGCCAAAACCGTACAACCGACTATAAATTTAGCTTTGATAGAATGTTGTCGCTCAAAGGTAATACGGCGCCGTATATGTTGTATGCTTACGCACGGGTTAAGAGTATTGGACGTGAAGGTAATATTGATTTTAGTAAATTTGGCGCCGACGCAAAAATTCTGTTACGCGAAGAAACTGAATTTACCCTAGCCAAACACATACTACAACTAGGTGAAGTAATTAATACCGTTGAACAAGAATTATTACCTAACCGCTTGTGCGAATACTTGTATGACTTGAGCGACAAATACAACAAGTTCTACGAAAACTGCCCCGTTCTAAAATCAGAAGAACCAGTACGAACATCACGGTTAGCACTATGTGATTTAACCGCGCGTACCTTAAAACTTGGTTTATCACTACTAGGAATCCAAGTTTTAGAGCGCATGTAAAAACAAATGTCATGCTGAACGTAGTGAAGCATCTCTTAAATCATCAAAACCTTAAAGATTCTTCGCTTCGCTCAGAATGACGGTTCTTTCGTATATAGCGTGCTAAATTTTAATTAAAATCGATAATTATCCTTTCTTTACAAGGCTTACAGGCACTTATAGTTTTAATTTAAGCAGTGAATACCGTTCTGATGGTAATAATGGCTGTAAGACAAGTCCAGCAATAGTTTTAAGCTTATTTTCCCACAAGTTTCGCACGCTAAGTACGCAAGAGCCGCGCGTTACAACAAATATTTATTAAATTTTATTATTTAAAATAAATTATCCGTTACATCCGTTCATCATCCGTTGCTAATTTACATCACCTAAATAAACTTTGTTATATATTTGATTGATTAATAAGTTTTTTAATTGACTGGGATATATACGATATTCATGTAACTTGGCAATAGGCAACCACTCGACTTTTTCTTGCCCATCATCCGGTAATGTTCCATTTCCTAAAATATAATTCTCAGGAACACTACAAGCAAATATAAAATCTACGGAGTGAACAAGTTTACACCATTCTACATCAGTACAGTCTTCTAAGTGGTTTTTGCCGATAAACTCGCGCACGAATACTAAATTGTGAATTTCTACTAAGGTGCCTATTTCTTCCAAACATTCACGCTGTAATGCTTGTTCTAAACTTTCACCGTGCTTTTGTCCTCCACCAGGTAACAAATACCACATACCCTTAGCATCGCGTTTGGCGATTGCCAGTAGATGGTTGTCACGGATGATGAGTGCTTTAGCAGCGTTTCTTATTGGTCGGGAATGGTCTGGCATTTTCTACACCACTCGAAAGTGATTAATAAGATACACGTAATTTCCTAATTTTTATAGTCAATCTCGCTATAGTTAGATGTATTTATCGATAATATAGAGTTTAATTGACTGCTGTTGTTTTATGAGAAATTAATTTGTGGATGCAATATTAGAGCGCACGCACCAACTCAAGCAAGATTTAATCGATTTTGTCATGGATGCTGAAGGTGAGCTAGCACAAGCTTTAGAAAGTTATGCAGCAATTCAAGCACGTCGCGGTTCTGGGGATACTGTTCAACGCGATATGATTATCGATGGCTTTATTACCGAGGGCAAAGTTGGGGATAAGGCGCCGCTCGATATATTTTTGCAAGATAATAAATTACCACAAGCCGATATTGACTTACTAAATAACTGGCGCGGGAGTTTCATCGGTTTATTTACAGTATCTGAAGTACTACCCGATGGGTTTGAGTTGACGAACTGGTTAACAGAGAAGCGCTATATTGTAAAACCAGATAATCAGCGCATGTTACAAGACTTATCAAGATGTACAGTTGGAGAAATTTTACTTAGTCGCATATCCCCTGTTACAGACATATACTGGAGTTTTTCGGGACCTTGTTCGGTAATGGGTAAATTAGGTAGACCCAAGTTAGCTGTAGCTATAGGTAATTTTAAAGATAATCATCGTAATCACCTATATAGTGACGCACCCGACTTACTCGAAGAAGCTTGGCTATCTGTAGAAAAGTATCACCAACAGTTTGTTGACTTTTTTGGTAGTGATGAAGTCACAATGCCGGGATACCAACTTAGTAAGAAAATGACCGAGTTTCAAGAAATTCTGACGCAGAACCAATTAGAACAAGCAGGTGTTGATACTTCCAAGTCACTTACAGAAATGGCAGAATCTGCGGGTGTAGATGAAGACGAAATTAAAGCTGCTGCAACAGAATTAGGTGCCGACTCCAGTGTCGTATCACAATTATTCGATGCTAAAAACACTACAGGTAAAATGGTGGCGCCAAAAGTTGAATTACCACCAGACCTCAAAAAAGCAGAACAACTAACAGCAATATCACATCCGCGTTGGGGACAAATGCTTCTACCAACTTACGCCAAGATGAAGTCTATATTAACAGCAGATGATTGGCAAAGCATCGAAGGTGCCGAGAAACTAGTACGCTTTTATCTTGAAGACAAAACTATCAACGCTTTTATTTGCCAGCGTTTAGCAAAAGAATATCCAACACAACTAGAAAAAATCTTACAAACAATATTAGGGCGCCCCGACTTCAACCTCCAACGTGACCTCGACACACTACTAGAAAGTAACCACAAACTCATAGAACCCGAACTCCCAGAAATTGCCAGCGTACCCCTACATTTACACAACCTCTTCCAAGAAGCAGTTACAGAAGTTAGCAAATCAAAATCCAAAACTAAAAAGCCAGCAGCAAAAAAAGGCTTCTCTTCCTAACCAATTATGTCACAGCATAGGTTGTAGCACAGGCAGGAATGCCTGTGCAGACACTTGTATAAAATCTATCTACCGCTAGATGTAATCTTATAAACAACTCAGATATAAATTATCCGAAACCGTCTGTATATAAATTGAAGCTCAATTTATAAAATAGATATCAATTTACCAGGTGTATATATGGCTTTAAACCGAATAGTTTTTATTACAGACACTGTTATTAAGCAAGAACCTATTCAGTCAAATCAATTACCAAGTAACAGGCTCCAAAATATCCCTGCTGGTACTACATTCGTAATACAATCTTACAGCTTACCCCCAGGCAACAATGACCACTACAAAATAACCTTGGAAAACATTCAATTCAAAGGTTTTAGTAACTGGTTCGCATTCGCAGACCATGTACAAATAATTCAAGAACCAATTGTAGCAGCTACCACTGTAGAAGCTGTAGTTAACAGACAAACCGAGAAAAACGTCGCTAGAATTGCAGTAGACCGCAATACACTCGGAACTCAACAAGGTTTCCTCAAGCTAGTTTTTAACGTAGATACATTTATTAAACGTCAACCAATAGACTCCAACGTATTAAACGACCAATCTAAACAGTTAATACCTGCTGGTACAGAATTAGTTCTTGCTACCAGTTTACCTGACAACACTAATACAGTTAGACTACCAATTCAAGACAGCCATGTTAGATTTACACTCGATGATATTGAAATTAAAGGGTTTTCAAGAGATTGGTACGCATTTATTAAACATGTAGGTATTCAACGAGTAGGATAAAAACCAGAACATTCCCA
Organism: Calothrix sp. PCC 7103; assembly: GCF_000331305.1. GTDB lineage: Bacteria > Cyanobacteriota > Cyanobacteriia > Cyanobacteriales > Nostocaceae > Dulcicalothrix. The sequence goes on from NZ_KB217478.1 coordinate 8,258,213, forward strand.
TTATGTAATATGTAGAGACGTTACATGTAACGTCTCTACAAGGTAAATCATTCAAAAATTGACAATACCCAATTTCTGGAATGCGTACATAACGGCGCCAAGACGAGTTTGAACACCAAATTTATGATAAATATTTTCCAAATGTTTCCTAACTGCTTTGAAATTTCATCGGTACTTTTATCCTGATATAATTTAGAATTGCTTCATTAAAGCGAAGTCATGCTAGCAAGGGTAGATACCATTTCTATCGTTTCAATAGGTTTAGAAATATGGACAGCGAACCCCATTTTAAACGCGCGTCCACGTTCAAAAGGACTATTACAAGGAATAATAGCAACCTTTGCTAAAGCTTTACCAGATTTTTCTTCAACTTCTTTGATTTGAGAAGTAAATAAATACACATCGTTATTACTCAATATAGTTAAATCAATAAGTGCAATATTAAATTGAACCTGCTTAAGCAAGTTAAACATCTTTTTGGAAGTAGTTACAGCGAAAACTGTAGCGTGGTTTTGTTCGAGATTTGCCTGTAATGTTATAGCATCAGGCGATACCACTAAAACTTTTATACCTTCAAGGCGACAGTAAGTAAATTGATAATCTGGCTTATGTTGCTTGCCCCATTCACACATTAGTTCGGCTATTGGCGTAAAAGTTTGGCCATGAGGAGTTAGAGCATATTCTACACGAGGTGGTGACTCTGGATAAGACTGTCTAGAAATTAAGCCTTCTTTCTCTAATTCTCTCAATTGTTGAGTCAAGACTTTTTGCGTAATGTTAGAAATCAGTAGTTTTAATTCACTAAAACGCCTAGCATCTCGTCTTAGCCACCAAAGAATAAGGCATTTCCACTTACCACTGATTGTATTAATAGTCACTTCTAGCGGGCAGATGTATTTTCGAGTATAAGTATCCATTTGGTAACTATTGTGTGACTATACTAGTATACCTATGCAGCATAATAATTTGTCGTTAGGGGATATTGTTAAGATGCAAATTAGTAATTCAGTTGCATTAGTAACAGGTGCCAATGGTGGAATTGGTTCTCATTTTGTCGAACAGTTACTTCAAAGAGAAGCGGCTAAAATATACGTTTGCGCGCGTAGTTTGGAAAAATTGAACGGTCTTGTTGCACTTGACCCTTTTCGCATTGTTCCTATCGCATTAGATGTTACTAATCCTCAATCAGTTGAGGCTGCCGCAAATAATTGTCAGGACGTGACTCTTTTAATCAATAATGCAGGCACTTCACTCAACCAGGGATTGATTGCCGCAGCTAATCTGGATAGTGCTAGAGCCGAAATAGAAGTTAATTATTTTGGAATGTTATCTATGTGCCGCGCCTTTGCACCCGTTCTAAGACAAAATGGTGGGGGCGCGATTGTGAATATTTTATCACTTCTAGGACAGGTAAATTTACCATTCAGCGGCTCTTATAGTGCTTCCAAAGCAGCTGCTATATCAATGACTCAAGGGGTGCGGGCAGAATTAGCAACTCAAAATACGTTGGTTGTAGCAGTAATGCCTGGAACTGTTGATACAGATTTAGCGGCTGAATGGCCTAATCCAAAGGTTGCACCTGTCGAAGTTGCAAAAGCCGCTTTACAAGCATTAATAGATAACGTCGAAGATGTTTATCCTGGTGAACAAGCTAAGACAGTTTCTGCTTTATTATTGAGCGACCCTAAAGGCGCCGAGAAATATATGGCAAAATTTTTACCCGGCATGAAGTTAGCGGGAACGAATGCATAATTGCTTGATATTTTAACCCTTGTAGAGACCGAATTCAATATGGTCTCTACATTTTTGTAAAATAGATATCATCGCCTAAACACTTTCACAGCCTTGGTAGCTCATAAATCAAGTCGAACTGCTATAACTACACAGACGTTAATTCCTTTACACTATATACATTGCATAAATGTGTCATAAATATGAATAATTTATGTCTAATACTTCAGTTCAGTAATATTATGATTTTGCTGCTGTTTTACTTATTATAAACTTGCTCATCAAATTGATATAACTTTAATTGTAATAAAAAATTCTAATTGAATAATTAAGTAAAATACAGTAAAATGAAGCTGAAAATTTATACTAATAACCAATGAAAATTAGTAAGTCGTTTACTTTATTGCAATTACCATTAATACTTGTAATTGCTTCAATTAGTATTTTTGCTTATAGTTTATTAAATAAATCGCATCGAGTAGAGGCTATCAGACGAGGAAGTAAACAAAGCATACAAATAGCATCAATACAGCAAGTACAATCAAGACCTCAAAAAAATATTGCTTTTAACGTACCCACAAAGTTTGCTTCTTCAACGTTTTACCAGGCAAAGCTCAAAAAAGGAGAAAAATATATTGCTTTGACTTTTGATGATGGGCCAGCAGATCATTTTACAGACCAAATATTAAGTATACTTCGGCAAAATAATATTAAAGCCACATTCTTTATGATAGGAGAGAATATCAAAACTTATCCACAGCAAGCGAAAAATGTAATAGCAAATGGTAATGTAATTGGCAACCATACTTGGCACCACTGGTATCATCATATGAGTCCACAACTTGCAGCTTTAGAAATCGAAAATACTGCAAACATCATTTATCAAACGACAGGTGCCAAAACTACTTATTTTCGTCCACCTGGAGGAATATTAAATAACGGTGTAGTAACTTATGCAAGAAATCAAAAGGATGCTATTATTATGTGGTCTGACGACTCAGAAGATTGGCGCCGTCTTTCTGCATCAACACTAGTAAAACGAGTATTAAAACAAGCAGCACCAGGTGGCATTATATTAATGCATGATGGTGGAGGAAATCGTAGTAATACTGCTGAATGAGTAATTATATCCTTAATATTATGACGGGCAAGGATGCCCGTTCCACAAGATTAGTTTTACAAGATTATTGGTTTATGGGGTTTGGTTGGATGCTGGGAATTGGTGGTTTTGTACCATCGAGGGTTTGGATGGTTAGGACTTGGGGTGGTGTTGCGTCGGGTGGATAGAGAAAGTTTACTTCTACTAGGCGCCTTTGTCCTGGTCTTATTGGTAGTGCTACTAATGACTCACCTGGTTGTCCGCGTTTTTGTACTAAATGTATATAGCTACTTTGGGCTTTTCCTAGGTCGTCACGGTATGTTACTCTCACTGTCCCTCTAAAAAATGTGGGACGTGCGGGTGTGGCAAAGAAGCGTAGTCCTTTTTTGCTAAGTTGGTCTTCTTTTAGTGGTGTTTGAATTGATAGACTGACCGTTTGGACGTTTTTCGTGTTGTTATATAACGGTAATTTTAAGTTATATTGCACGCCGTAGTTACCATGAGCAACGTATGCTGTGTCTGGATAGCGGACTAGCATTGGTGCGCTTTGAATTTGATTTGTTCCTAACGTACCACCGTGAAGTGTGCTTAAGCCGTAGGAGATTACTTGTCCTGGTTGAGGAATTGTTAAGAATCTTGTTTTGGGATTATCTGTAAGTAGCGCACGCCAATATGAACCTCTTGCTACTCCTGCGACTCGTCCATATTTTCTAAGACCTGGTTGATCAAGAGGGGTAGGTGGTATATCTCTGGGTGTGGAGAGTTCGCCGTTATCTAATATATTACGCCATTCTTCAATTGTCGGCGCCCGTTCAGTTCCATCAGTATTTGTACGTGCGGGAGTTGCTAAAGACGCTATATATAGTGTGCCATTACTCCGCAACCTTGCATAAGTAGAACGACCATTTAAAGGTGGTGTTAGTCCTTGCACTGGGATTGGTGCATTTTGCAACATTTGATACTTGCCTGGAGCAATGACAATTTGTTGAGGAAAATTATTTTGTCTTAGTCCTCGTAAAACATCGCTCATGACTCGACTACCTGGACCCGCATAAACATTATTTTCTGTGTTTAAAGCGAAGGATGGTAACTCTATAAATGGTGCATCTGGTTGACTTAGATAACTTGCACCTTGAAGAACACTGACTGTTACAGGTTTTTTGCCAGGATTATGTAAGATGATGCCAACGTAAAGTGAGCGTAGATTATCGGCCAGAGGAGACGACGAAGGCGCCCCAAAAACGTGGTGGGCAAAAACATCGAACCTACCGTTGAAAGGAAAGTTTAAATGCGCTTCGGGATTTTTTTTGCCTGCACTTGGAAAAGTTGACAGCAGAATTCCTTCATTAATGACTTTCTCTGGACTATTGCTGTTAAATACAGGCACACTATCCAACCTACCTGGAAGGGGTCTTATTTCTTGAGGAATGACAATTTCTTCGGGTGGAGGTGGGGTAGGAGTTGTTTGGGCAATAGGAGAGATTAGTAAGATTGGCAACATATACTTACATATTTTTCTTTTTCAAGACGCTGTTATCTTTCGGAAAGTGCCAGTCTGTGTATAACTAATAAGAAGTCGTCTACAACAACCCGTATATTACTCTCTGTCAAAACTGGTACGTGTATAAATATGCAAGAGCTTTTTGTCGAACTTGAGTGCAGGTAATCTAAAACCGAATAATAAAGTCCTTCGCATACAAACTTACCGCAGTCGTGACTAATCTCTGTTGCTTGGCATGGCGCCACCAATTCTTCCAAATTTACTGAGGTATGTAATGTACTTTCTTGATAATCTTCTGGTAACATGCTCATACTACAATTAGTGAAAGCGGGTGTACTACGAGCATTTGATTCCACGCTTAAGCGGCTACGACTTTCTGCCATGCCACAGCAGATTATATAGTCAGGTTGGGTTTCGCGGATTTTGGCTATTACTTGGTCAGTGGCTCCTTTGACTTCTACAGGTAGTTTTCGCATAGTAGTTAAAGCATGGGGTCGGGCGCCAAGTCTAGTCACTTCCTCTAACAACTCATCTGAGGAATTTGATTTGTGATGTGGCATCCAAATGTCAAAAGAAGTTAATAATAATCTTTTCATCGTAAAGAATATTAATTACAATATAAAAAGACTCCATAATAATAGTTTTATCGGGAGCAGGTCAATGGCAGTGATTGCAGTCGTAGATTACGACATGGGAAATTTACACTCGGTCTGCAAAGGACTGGAAAAAGCTGGTGCAACTCCTAAAATTACAGCGACTCCCAAAGTTATCGAACAAGCGGATGCAGTTGTTTTACCTGGTGTTGGCGCCTTCGACCCCGCCGTTCAACACATAAGAGCGCGCGGTTTAGAAGCACCCATAAGAGCAGCGATAGCTTCAGGTAAACCTTTCCTTGGCATCTGCCTGGGACTGCAAATTCTTTTTGAATCTTCAGAGGAAGGAACTCAACCAGGACTCGGAATTGTGAAAGGAAAAGTTAGAAGGTTTCGACCGGAAGCTGACATTACAATTCCTCATATGGGCTGGAACCAACTCCAAATTACTCAACCAAAAAGTGTAATGTGGGAACATTTACCCCCACAACCTTGGGTTTATTTTGTTCACTCATATTATGTAGACCCAACCGACCCAAGTATACGCGCGGCAACTATTACACATGGTTCACAAACAATCACCGCAGCTATAGCGCGCGATAACCTAATGGCAGTACAATTCCATCCAGAAAAATCCTCTAATATTGGACTGCAAATCCTTTCTAACTTCGTATCACAAGTTTGGACACGAGTTGCCGCATAAGTTCGATTTTGGTATTTGGGTTCTATATATTTAGATAAGTTGTTTATGTTTTGCCTTGTGTATTACACTAAACCCAATCTAATATCCAATATCTAAAATTAATAATGAGCCTGAGAATACACGGGAATCGACTGTTAAAAACTTTACCAGGGCTAGATACCCGTCCTACGAGTGCGCGGGTAAGAGAAGCATTATTCAATATTTGGCAGGGTGAAATATCAGAAAAAAGCTGGCTTGACATATGTACAGGTAGCGGTTCGATGGGAGCAGAAGCACTATGTCGAGGCGCAAGTTTTGTCGTAGGTATAGAACAATCAAGTCGTGCGTGTGCAGTAATTAGTCAAAATTGGCAGCAAGTAGCATCACAAGAGCAAACGTTTCAAATCTTGCGAGGTGACGTACTGCAAAAACTACCAAAATTAGCTCCACAGCAATTTGACCGCATCTACTTCGACCCACCTTATGCAGCTAACTTATATAGAGCAGTACTAGAAATAATTGCCAAACATCACCTTTTACATCCCGAAGGTGAAATAGCTATCGAACACAGTCCTACTGGATGGGATGCGCTACAAATACCAACCTTAGAAATTTGTCGCGAAAAAGTCTACGGAAACAGCGCACTCACATTCTACCGATTAAGCGAAGAATCGTAGGTTGGGGAGGCACCGCGTTGCCGGGGTTCCCCCGGTTGAAGCGAGTGCCGTTGGAGGAACGAAACCCAACCTACATACATTAGTTAATTCCTAACTGGTCGCCACGCTTGTATTGAACATACGCCTTGTAAAATAGACCAGCGAGAGTAACGGGAATCAAGCCAAGGACAATACCACACAATAAAGGTTCAATCACTTTTAATCTCCTTGTAGAAATTATTAAACTTTTGTATCTGTCTTGTGATTCTACCAAATTTCGTAGCTTTCCGCTCTACATCTAGCTTACGGCTAAAATTTAGTGATAAAAATATCTGTTTGTGCTTGCAGACACTGCTAAGAACTTTTAAGCTATGTGTATGAAATGAAAAAAACTTTGTAAACCTCTCATTTAACAGTAAACCTTTTGGATAACCACATTACCACACCCTCGATTCTCGTACAGCGCGCGATGTTAATCACGCTGTCGGTTGTACTTGCTTTTATTTTGGGCATGTTTGCCGTGCGTGTGGTGCAAGCTTCCGACCCATACGTTAAAACAGTGCTATCTCTCAACGGTAACTCTGTTCAAGGACATGCTATCTTTCAAATTAACTGTGCTGGATGTCATGGTTTAGAAGCTGCCGGTAGAGTTGGGCCAAGCTTGCAAGGTGTTTCCAAACATAAATCTCGCTACGGACTAATTCACCAAGTTATCAGCGGTGATACTCCCCCCATGCCCAAATTTCAACCCAGCACCCAAGAAATGGCTGACCTATTAAGTTACTTAGAAACTTTGTAGTAATACATGTGTGCTGTAAAGTGGTAAAATCTTAACTTATGTCATGAGTCGTCAACGTTTACGCAGTTTTCCCGCAGGGTCGCATCTTAAATATTTTTACGCCTTTTTAAAACTAAAGTTATAACCAGTTTTGAGTATAACTAACTATCCGGCGCCTGTTGGTACGTATAAACCAACTCAAAATGTTTACCTGGTTTTTGCGGTTGCCAACCAGCAGAAATTGCTCCCTCTATCGCGCACTTCACATCAGCAGGATAAACAGGAACAATCACCTGCGTCCAAAAACTGCTGGGATGTCCTGGTGGCATTACGACCACCAAATTGGCGCCAGGGTTAAGAGCATGTTCAACAGCCACCGTCAAATGCACCCCAGGATAATCACCTTGAGCATGAGTTGGTTTCTTACGAACTCTCCAACGATAACTCTCTCCATCTACAACTATTAATCTAGAACCTTTCTTTGGAATTGCCATATCACCTTGTAGTATATTGTCCTATCTTACTACATTGTAGGTTGGAGGAACGGAACCCAACATTTTAATTTCGTTTTTACCACAGAGACGCAGAGTACACAGAGAAACAATTATTAAGATATTTAATAGAAAAAAGCTAGTCCCTGATTCGTATTATTCGCTTGTATGGTTTTTACTATCGTAGTTTTACCAACTCCGGAGGCGCCTGTTAAAAATAGTATAGCTGGACTATATTGTGGCATATAATATAAAGTACTCTGGTAAGACCAAAAAGAGTAAGATAAAAAATTAAAATCTAAGCTTATGACAATATCAGTAGATAAGACTATTAAAGTTTACGACGACATTGTAGAATTTATTGCTACTGGCACTACTCCTGAAAGTGTTTTGGATTTTAAACTGTCTGAAGCCGCACAGGAGCGTTTGGAAGATTTGGCTTACGCACATGAATTAGGTAAACTCACACCCGAAGAGAGAGAAGAGTTAGACGATTTTCTCGTATTAGAGCATATAATGACCTTAGCGAAAGCACGCGCTCAAGAGTACATTTCTAATAAATAGTTATCATTGTGACTCGTCCATACATTAATCAAGAACTTAGGCACCTGGTCATAGAACGCGCTGATTGTTTATGTGAATATTGCTTATATTGGAGAAGTAACTGTTCGTATATTGGAGTTTAATAGTAGTAAACGAATTGCTGAAATGCGAAGATTAATAAGAGTTGGAGCATATCCACCACCCTCAGCATCCGAACGTATAAATAAAGAAAATTAATAATTGCTGGCTTTAATTTTAATCGTAAGATTCCCAATTTATTTTAAAAGTTGAGAATCTTGACTTTTTTATTTGTGGGTAAGGTGCGTGACGCTTTTAGATTATTCGCTTCGTTGTGAGGCTGTTGGTAGCGTCACGCACCCTAAGTATAATTCTTTCACCCATTGCCATTCTTGGGTTAATCCTTCGCGTAAAGATACTTCGGGTTGCCATTTTAGAAGTTGCTTGGCTTTGGTAATATCGGCGCCTGTATGTCGTGCATCACCCATTGCTCTTTCTATATGTTGCCGTTTAATAGGTTGTCCTACTATTTCTTCCATCATATTAAGTACATCTGATAGCACTGCGCGACTACCACCACCAATATTAATGATATGTCCAATGGCATCTGGCGCCGTTGCTGCTGCTAAGTTTGCTGCTACTGCATCACTTATATATGTAAAGTCGCGTGTTTGTTCTCCGTCTCCATATACTGGAATTGCTTCGTTTTCAATAACAGCTTTGAAGAATTTATGAAATGCCATGTCTGGACGCTGACGTGGCCCATAAACTGTAAAGTAACGCAGAGCTACAAATGGTACACCAAAGTTTTTATGGTAAAGTCCACATAATCTTTCTGCTGCTAGTTTGGTGATGCCATAAGGTGATACTGGCGCCGGACAAATTCTTTCGTGTGTGGGCAATGTTTCCGCATCTCCGTAAATGCTCGATGTTGATGCGAATACCAAACGTTTAAGGTGCTTTGCGTCTTTGGCTGCTTCTAATAAGATTTGTGTGGCGCTAATGTTACGTTCTGTATACGAACGAAACCCTTTACCCCACGATGCGCGTACACCTGCTTGTGCTGCTTGGTGATAAACCACATCAACATCTGATAAAAGCCTTTGCCAGTCTACAAACTGAACATCTTCTTCGATTAACTCAAAATTTGGGTTGTTATGTAAATGGTTGATATTTTTACGTTTGAGCGCTGGGTCATAGTAACTGTTGAACTCGTCTATACCAATTACTTGTTGCCCTTGTTTTAATAAAGTTTCGACCAAGTGCGAGCCTATAAAACCTGCGGCGCCTGTTACTATACTTTTATTCATGTTCATTGTTTTAATATCACTAAGTACAATATTTAAAGACCAATATTTGAAAAAGCGTAATCTTTATACCAATATAACCGCTACTCAAAAAGCGATGTTTTTCTTCTTTTCCTAGGTTGTTTGATTTTGTTTCAAAAGTCCTCAGTATAAACTTTGAATTTTAGGATTATTTAAGATTTTTTTAGATTAGGTGACAACGTAGACACAGCATATCTCGATTGGTGTAATATGAAAAATTGTCATAAAGTCTGCTGAATGGTGGCGCCATATTGAGGGAAAAGGGTGAAAGTTTTAGTTGTTGGTAATGGTGGGCGCGAACATGCCCTGGCTTGGAAACTTCTACAATCAAAGCAAATTGAGCGTGTTTTCTGTGCCCCAGGAAATGGTGGAACTGCCAGTATGGAACGTTGCGAAAACGTTCCTGTAAAAGTTGATGATTTTGAAGGGATTAACGAAATAGCCCACTCTGAAGGTGTTTCATTAGTAGTCGTTGGGCCCGAAGTACCTTTAGCTAAGGGTATTACAGACTTTTTACAAGCCAAAGGTTTAAAAGTATTTGGCCCCAGTCGTGCTGGTGCCCAAATTGAAGCGAGTAAAGCATGGGCAAAAGCATTGATGCAAGAAGCACATGTACCTACTGCTGCTTCTGCGGTATTTACTGATGTGACAGCCGCGAAATCGTATGTCAAATCTAAAGGGGTGCCTATTGTTGTTAAAGCTGATGGGTTAGCAGCAGGCAAGGGTGTAATAGTTGCCCAAACTATCGAAGAAGCCCACGCGGGACTTGATGCGATTTTTGGTGGGCAGTTTGGCAGTGCAGGTAATTTTGTTGTTATTGAAGAATTTTTAACTGGACAAGAAGTTTCTGTTTTAGCACTCACTGACGGTGAAACTATTTGTCCTTTATTACCCGCACAAGACCATAAACGTATTGGTGAAGGTGACACTGGTGAAAATACGGGTGGTATGGGGGCCTATGCTCCAGCACCTATTGCTACCGATGCTTTAATGACTAGAGTACAAACCGAAGTACTCGAACGTACAATTGCAGCTTTAAAAGCCAAGGGTATTGACTATCGAGGTGTTTTATATGCTGGGTTAATGGTTTCGGAAGATGGAAATTTTAAAGTTTTAGAATTTAACTGTCGTTTTGGCGACCCCGAAACACAAGTCATTTTACCTTTACTTGAAACTCCTTTAGAAGAACTTCTTTTAGCCTGCGTAGAAAGGCGCCTAGCACAAATGCTTCCCATAGTATGGAAGTCTGGTGCATGTGCTACTGTTGTCGCTGCTAGTGGCGGTTATCCTGGTGATTACACCAAAGGTAAAATAATCACAGGATTTAATGATGCTGTTTCTACTGGTGCCACTGTATTTCACGCCGGAACAAAGTTACAATCATCAACACAAGCTTCAGAAGTATGTACTGATGGTGGTAGAGTGTTGAATGTCACAGGTGTGGGAGAAGACTTTCAACAAGCACTCAACCAAGCATATGCAGGAATTGCGAAAATTAGCTTCGACGGCATGTACTATCGAAGAGACATTGGATATAGAGTTAAAAGTTCTGAGTGAGATCAAAAGTTAGGAGTTATGAGTTATGAGTTATTACTTACCACTCAGCACTCTCTACTCAGCACTATTTTGATTCGCAATTTATGTAAATAACTGTTAATTTTTTAGTTGTTGCAGTTTGTTTATAAAAAACTATTAACAACTTAAATTTAAAATGCTTGCTGTTTTTACTTATATCCGAGAAGCGATTGCCTCCTGGTGGTCGCAGTTTACCCTCCAAACTAAGCTCTTGGCTGCCGCCACCCTGGTGGTATCTTTAGTTATGAGCGGTTTGACTTTTTGGGCAGTCAATACTATTCAACAAGATGCGCGCTTAAATGATACTCGTTTTGGTCGCGACTTAGGATTATTGCTTGCTGCTAACGTGGCGCCTTTAATAGCCGATAATAACTTAACTGAGGTTGCCCAACTATCTCAAAGGTTTTATAGCAGTACATCTAGCATTCGATACATACTCTATGCAGATGATACTGGGAAAATCTTTTTTGGCATTCCCTTTTGGGAACCAGAAGTTGAGAACTCACTTACAATTCAACGACGAATACAACTACCTGACGACTACGCAACTGATGCTGAAAAGCCAATGGTACGTCAGCATCAATCACCTGATGGGGAAGTTACCGATGTATTTGTACCATTAACAATCAATGGTAAGTACCTTGGTGTGATGGCAGTTGGTATAAACCCCAACCAAACAGCAGTTATTTCCACTAACTTTACTCGTGATGTCACTATTGCCGTATTTATCACAATTTGGGTAATGGTAATTTTGGCTGGTGTTGTTAATGCCTTAACTATTACTAAACCTATTAAAGAACTTTTAGTAGGTGTCAAGCAAATTGCTGCTGGTAATTTCCAACAGAGAATAGATTTGCCTCTCGGTGGAGAACTTGGAGAATTAATCTTCAGTTTTAACGATATGGCAGAACGCTTGGAACGTTACGAAGAACAAAACATCGAAGAACTCACTGCTGAGAAAGCCAAACTTGAAACCCTCGTCTCTACTATTGCTGACGGCGCCGTGTTGATTGACAATAATATGCAGGTAATTCTTGCCAACCCAAACGCACGTCGTATTTTTGGTTGGGACGATATTGAGGTTGAAGGTAGTAACGTATTGCACCAGCTACCAACTGGAGTACAAATGGAAATTACACGTCCTTTGTACGAAATGGCAGCAGGAGAACGTGAAAGTGCTGAGTTTCGTATTCCACTCGGTCAACCCACAAAACGTACCATTCGTATTTTATTGACAACAGTTCTTAACCTTCAACGCGAAAGTATCAAAGGTATTGCTATAACTGTTCAAGATATTACGCGCGAAGTTGAGCTAAACGAAGCCAAAAGTCAATTTATTAGTAACGTCTCCCACGAATTACGAACACCATTATTTAATATCAAAACATACATCGAAACACTACATGACTATGGTGAAGATTTAGAAGTAGAACAGCGAAAAGAGTTCTTATCAACAGTAAATCACGAAACAGACCGCCTAACTCGATTAGTAAACGATGTATTAGATTTATCAAAATTAGAATCAGGACGTACTTACAATTTAGATGGAGTAGATTTAAGTCAAGCAATCGAACAAACACTGCGTACCTATCAACTTAACGCTAAAGACAAAGGAATTGAAATATTTCAAGAAGTTGAACCTAACCTACCTTTAGTCGTCGGTAACTACGATTTATTACTACAAGTTTTTGGTAACTTAGTTGGTAATGCACTCAAATTTTCCACTCCCGGTGGTAAAATTGCCTTCCGTGCGTATCAACACCATACAAAAAAAGTGCGAATAGAAATATCCGACACAGGAATTGGAATTGCACCAGAAGACCAAGAAGCGATATTCGACCGTTTCTTTCGCGTCGAAAACCGAGTTCACACCCTTGAAGGTACAGGTTTAGGACTATCAATAGTCCGTAACATCATCGACAAACACCACAGTCGAGTTAATCTAGTCAGCGAAGTTGGTACAGGTACAACCTTTTGGTTCGACTTATCAATTGTAGAACAACAGGCGCCGCATGTTGATCTGTTAGGAGTTAAGAGTTAATAGTTGGGAGTTGGGAATGTAGAGACGTGACATGCCACGTCTCCTAATGTTTGAATTAAGTAAAAGCAGCTATCATTAAACAAACAACAAACAAAGCCACAAACAGCAACAGCGTTTGATTTTGTCGTACCCAACTCTGTAAACTTTCATTAGAACTGGGTTTACGATACTGCTGTTGCTTCTGCGTTTGATACTCCTCAAAATTTTGATATAAAGTACACTCTTTTGCCGTAGGACGCTGCGGATAATTACAGCTATCATCTACATGGTAAGTACAAGTGTCACACAAATACTCACCTTTTCCCGCACGGTGCAACGGAATACCAGGATGTCCAAACGCTTTTAACTCAGTTCTACAAAAAGGACAAGTGACAGCTTGTGAGTCAACTTGCTGTTTACAACGGGGACAAAATATACTAGCCACCTGAATAAATATAATTAATATAAGGTTTACTCGATTGTATCCGACCCAATTGATAACAAATTAGTTAAGTAAGGATTACTCAACCCGTCTAGTTTTTCGCATATTATCGTAGAACAGGCGCCCATTCCTATGCTACAACCTGGCTAATTCAACAACTGCGCGCACTAATTCATCAAAAGCAACAGGTTTTACAATGTGATATTTATAACCAATATTCAGAATTCTCTCATTATCTATATCCGTACCATAAGCTGTAAGCGCAATTGCTGGAATTGATATATTTTGATACTGTGGCAACGCGCCAATTTGACGCATCAGTTCATAACCATCCATTGTTGGCATTCCAATATCGCTTATTATTACATCTGGCTGATTCAATCTAATTGCTTCAAGTGCATCAGTACCACAGTTAAAAGCTGTTACTCTGGCGCCATATTGTTCTAATACAAATGTTATCAGTTCTAAATTATCAACTTCATCATCAACTACTAACACGTTTACTTCAGCTAACGACGTAAAATCTTCTTCTAATTCTTGTTTTACTTGTGGCGCCATAACTGCTACAACAGGAAAACAACAAGTGAAAGTTGCCCCAAGTTCTTCACCTTCACTTTCTGCCATAATTGTGCCACCGTGCAATTCGACTAAATGACGCGAAATTGCTAAACCTAACCCCAACCCACCAAATTTTCTAGTAGTACTGCTATCAGCTTGACGAAAAGACTCAAATATGTATGGTAAAAACTCTCGTGTAATACCTTTTCCACTATCACTAACCTTTAGTTGAACCTGCATATCAATTTGTTCAAGGCTGATTGTAACTTTTCCACCTGTAGGTGTAAACTTAACGGCATTGGTAAGTAAATTGATTGCGATTTGCTGTAAACGGTTGGCATCACCCAATACTTTACCGATATCATAATTAATTTCGGTATTTAGCTGAATCGATTTTGCTTCTGCTGCTAACCTAACTGTTTCTAATGCTGCTTGAATAATATAAGCCAAGTCTACATTTTCTAATTTTAATTCCAACTTACCTCGTAATATTCGCGATACATCAAGTAAATCATCAATTAGTTGCACCTGTAATTTGGCATTGCGTTCAATTGTTTCAATTGCTAAACTTTTACTCTTTTCATCTAAAGTCCGAGTTTTTAGCAATTTTGACCATCCCAATATTGGGTTTAGCGGTGTACGCAACTCGTGCGATAAAATCGCTAAAAACTCATCTTTGACTCGATTTGCCGCTTCTGCTGATTCTTGCGCTAATTTTCGTTCTACTGCTTCCGCTAATGCACGGTCACGCATTGTTCTATATTCTTGGACACGATATGTTAAATCTGTTACGTCTTGTATTGACATCAACGCATAATAACTATCTTCTATACCAGATAACGATGTTACAGTGGTATGTTGAATGCGATTTTTTCCTTGGCTACTCTGTGTTGGAATTATATAGTTATGTAGTTGTGAAGAAAAAATTGCTGGTGGGCCACCCTTAAATATATCTTGTAACCGACTTGCATACTGTGGTTGATTTAAATGCGGAAATCTCTGAGTAAGTGTTGTACCTAAAATAGACTTACGCGAAATTTTCGTCCATTCTTCTAAACAGTTATTCCAATAAATTACTGTGTAGTCAGATTTAAAAATACACAAACCCAACGGTATAAGGTCAAAATGACTAAATTTCTCCTGCGCTTGAGCGATTATTTCTAGCATTATTCAGATATATGCCCTAATTTATATAATAACTTTAATATATTTATATTTAATCTTATTTCTAGACATATTCCTAACTAAGAAGGTTGAAATTCTAACTGTTGGTCAATCACCCTAATTAGCGTACCAAATGAATCCATTTCAAAAATTAAAACGATATCTCCTATAATTTCTAACGTTTTAATTGCAAAGCGCGCTTGTGCCAGCAAAAAAATTGTTTCTTCACTTGCATATTCTAAAGATAATATATGCTTTATCGAATCTTCCATGTAAATTGGTATCGCATAGTTGAGGTGTTGATTTAATACGTTACTAATCGACCCCATGATTCCATTAATTACAATATTGCCGACTTCGCTAAGTGTACCAATTTTTACTGAGTCTAAATCGGGACTACTTATTTCCTCTCCCGTAAGTAAGCTAACTAATGTTGCTGCACTCTCTGTTGGAAAAACTAAGTTTGCTTTCCCCGAAAACGAACCTGTAAAATTTAATTTTACCGCCGCTAACGAATCTCCATCAAATCTTTTTTCGAGTTCTGCTTGTATCTGACTCAAAGTTAATATGCTAACAACCGGAATTTCTAAAACAATCCGAGAATCTAACATTTGGTTGAGCATACCAGCAGCTCGACCCACACCAATATTTATTAATTCTTGTAAAGCATCTAAGTGAGCATCTGTTAGCTGATATACCATATTAAGCTCCTTGATGCTTACAAGCTTCGCGTACAGCTTTAAGCACTTCATTTTCTTTTACTGGCTTATTAATAAACCCTGCGGCGCCTAATTCCATACCACGGTCACGCGAAGCATCTTGAATGTCAGCAGAAATAATAATAGTCGGAACCTCAAACTTTTCTGCCCGCAACATCTCAAGAAATCTAAATCCATCAATGTCTGGCATCAGTATATCAGTCAATACACAATCTGGAGTATGTGCGCGTACCATCTCTAAACCTTCCAGACCGTTACTAGCTTCGAGTATTTCATAGCCATCGGTTTGGAGGATTTTACGAAGCATCCTACGAGCAAAGGCTGCATCGTCAACAATCAGGATTGATTTCATCGTTCAAATTTTGCCCTTAAATTATACATTAATTATTTTACACCTGCATAACAATAAATTATATTTTATCATCTATTCAATAGTGGACTAATTGTCAAGTAGCTTTGATACACTTTTGCAATAAAAATCTATTAACACTAATTAAAAAAATAAACTTCTATCTAAAGGCATAATTTGTATCTACTTCCCGATATAATTTTAAACCATACTAGTTTCACTACTTTCATCGTAGAATATTTCATTACCTAGACTAAATATCAAATTGCATGGAGTATATCGATAGTGATGACATCAAAGCCTTTTTGGCAGAAAGCTATGAAAATATTAATCAAATAGAAAATGATATTGTAGATTTAGAAAAAGCGTCGGTGTCAGTTGATGCACTGTCTCGGATTTACCGATGTTTACATACATTGAAGGGTAATTGCGGCTTTTTGGCATTTTCTAAGTTAGAGAGACTTGCTCATGCTGGTGAAAGTTTACTCAACCAACTGCGTACAGGTAATTTAACCATAAATACCGAAATTGCCACTGCTCTACTTCAAACAATTGACAGTATTCGTAAAATCCTCACTTCCATCGAAGCTAATAATAACGAAGGCAGCGAAGACTACTCAAACTTGATTCAAAAAATAAATATATTCCATTCTAGTACTTCTATCGAAACTACTCCCCTTCCCGAAACTAGCGTTAGTTCTCAAGTTGCTCCCACTTTTAATACCTTAGAAACTATTCGAGTTGATGTAGATGTACTCGATAAAATCATGAATTTAGTGGGTGAGTTAATACTATCGCGTAACCAAGTGTTGCAATTCGCAAATCATGTAGATGATATTGCTTTTACCAAAATCAGCCAAAATTTAAATGTAATTTCATCAGAGTTGCAATTTGTAGTTATGAAAACTCGGTTGCAACCAATAAATATAGTATTACAAAAACTACCGCGTGCTGTTCGCGATATCGAAGTTGCTTCACACAAAAGGGTACATCTCGATATTATTGGCGCCGAAACCGAACTCGACCGCAGTATAATCGAGTTCATCAAAGACCCAATCATGCATATAGTTCGTAACTGTATTGACCACGGAATTGAAACACCAGAAGTACGCACATCACTCGGCAAACCAATCGAAGGAAAGTTGTACGTGCGCGCGTTTCACGAAGGTGGTACAGTTAATATTGAAATTGGCGATGATGGTAAAGGTATTGAACCAGAGCTTGTATTAGCAAAAGCATTAGAGCTAGGTTTAATTAATTCTTCACAAGTGCAAACTAAAAGCGAAGCTGAAATTATAAATTTAATTTTTCTACCCGGTTTATCTACATCACCTCAAGTTACCAACCTTTCTGGTAGAGGAGTTGGAATGGATGTAGTCAAAACAAATATCGAGCGGGTAAACGGTTCAATACAAGTTTATAGTCAGTCAGGACAAGGTACAGTATTTAAAATCAGGATTCCTTTAACTCTAGCAATTATTGGTGCGTTAATAATTACTGGCAATCAACAATGTTTTACTATTCCCCAAACTAATGTTCAAGAACTCGTCAGGCTTGAGGGTGATACAATAACCGAACGTATTGATATACTATATGATATTCCTGTATTGCGTTTGCGTGGAAATATCTTACCTTTGGTCTACCTGAACAAAGTTCTCGGATTTGAAGATGATGTACCATTACATGTACTAAAAAATATAGAAATAGAAACTCTATATATAGTAGTTATCAATATTGATGAATATCACTTTGGTTTAGTTGTAGACTCAATCGAAGACACTGAGGATATTGTAGTTAAACCTTTAGGAAAACAACTCAAAGATGTTTCTATATTCACAGGCGCCACTATTCTTGGTGATGGTAAAATTGCTTTAATCATAGATACAATTGCACTGGCGATACAAGCGGGTGTCACACCTCAAGCTCAAAAACGTTTCAATACCACACTTATAGATGATAATGAAGAGCACGTTTCGGTACTCTTGTTTGAAGGGGTTGAAAACGCACGCATGGGTATTTTTCTCACGCTTGCCAACCGTCTGGAAGAATTCGATAGCAAAGACATTAAAATTGTCGGCAACCAAAAGGTCATACAATATAACAATGAAATTATACCTTTAATTGATTTAAACGAAGTCTTTTTAGGCGCCTCAAAAATACTACCAGATTCTATAATTCAAGTTGTAGTTATCACTTTCAATCATCATAACTACGGCTTAATAGTCAACTCTATCATTGATATTGTAGAAGAACCGTTAAAAATTCAAGGTGTCTCTACCCGTTCTGGTGTGAAAATGCTTGCTACTATTCAGAATGAAATTATCGAAATTCTCGATATCGAAAAAATTATTAGTCTTGCCAACCCTTATTTAATCAAATAATATGAATCAACAATTTTGTACATTTTTTCTAGATAAAATCTATTTTGGCATCAATGTTATACAAGTGCAAGAAGTAATTAAATGTACACAAATAACACCTGTACCACTGGCACCGCCCGATATTTTAGGTTTAATCAACTTACGTGGTAAAATAGTTACTATTGTCGATATAAAATCTCGATTAAAAATGAATCAAAATATAAATTATCTAAATTTGGAAAACAATTACAATATTATTTTGAAACATAAATCAGAATTTGTAAGCTTGATAGTAGATGACATTGGAGACGTAATTGAAGTCGAAGAAAATCAATTTGAACCACCTCCTGCAACTTTAAAAGGTAAAATTCGCTCTTTACTGCAAGGAGCATACAAATTACAAGACAACTTTTTATTAATTCTAAACATTGATAAACTTTTAGCCAAAAATATTGAAAGTTAGAGAAAACTATGAGTCAACTACAGCCAATTTTAACAGCCTTGACCGCATTGAAACAAGGAGATTTTGCTTATCGTTTATCAGTTGAAGAAAATGAACTAAGCGAAGTACATCAAGCTTTCAACGAGTTAGCAGCTTTTAACGGAAATTTTGCATCCGAAATCATCAAAATGACGCATGAAGTCGGTACAGAAGGAAAGTTAGACTCGCAAATTATAATCAATAATGCTACTGGATGTTGGAAAGAAATAATCGACAGTATTAATTACATGTCTTCCAAATTGACCGTCCAATTCCGTAATATTGCTCAAGTAATGCTTGTAGTATCACAAGGCGATTTATCCCAAACAATTGACATTGAAAATGTAGGCGAATTTCAAGCCCTGACAAGCAGCGTTAATGCGATGATAACCAACCTGCGTAGTTCAATTCAAGAAATTACCGAAGTTGCAACTACTGTAGCTTCATCTTCTGAAGAATTTAGTGTTGTCAGTCAAGAAATGACGAAAAATGCAACTCAAACTGCCGAGCAAGCAACAAGTGCTTCAGCTTCTGCCGACCAAGTTAGTCAAAATGCAATTATAGTAGCTACCGCAGTCGAAGAAATGAATGCTTCAATCCGTGAAATTGCTAAAAATGCTGCTGAAGGTGCCCAAGTAGCTACAGGCGCCGTAAAAACTGCTGATGATACTAATACCACAATTACCAAGCTTGGTAATAGCAGTATAGAAATAGGCAAAGTCATTAAAGTAATTACCTCAATAGCCCAGCAAACAAATTTATTGGCTCTTAATGCGACCATCGAAGCTGCACGTGCGGGAGATGCTGGTCGAGGATTTGCCGTTGTTGCGGGTGAAGTCAAAGAATTAGCGCGCGCAACTGCCAAAGCAACTGATGATATTAGTCAGCGTATCGAAACGATTCAAACCGATACAAAAAGTGCTGTTGACGCAATCGCTGAAATTAGTACCGTTATCAATCAAATTAATGATATTCAAAATACTATAGCCAGTGCTGTCGAAGAGCAAACAGCCACTACTAATGAAATTGCTCGCAACGTTACAGAAGCTGCTAAAGGCGCCACCGACATTGCCAAAAATATTTCTGTCGTAGCCTTAAACGCTCAAAACACCACAACAGGCGCCGCAAATACATCCCAAGCTGCCAACGAACTATCGCGCATGGCAGTAGATTTACAGAAAATAGTTAATAAATTTAAATATTAATGAAAATCCATGTGCTTGTCGTTGATGATGCCGTCATCGTTCGCAATCGGGTTTCCAAGATATTATCCACCGTACCAGAAATCGAAGCTGTCTCTGTAGCAGCAAGTGGTAAAATAGCCCTTTTAAAAATTCCTCAAGTCCATCCAGATATCATTATCTTGGATGTGGAAATGCCCGAAATGAATGGTTTAGAGACACTCGTTGAAATTCGACGACACTATCCAAAACTACCTGTAATTATGTTTAGTGCCTCAACTGTATTAGGCGCCGCAACCACATTAGACGCTTTAATGTTGGGCGCCAACGATTATGCTACCAAACCAAGTAACCTCACAAGCATAGAAGCAGCAAACCACCACATCCTCACAGAACTAGTACCCAAAATAAAAGTATTGAGTGCTGAGTACAAAATTCAGGGTAATAAGGCACCTGACAATAGTAGTAAAATACCTCCTTTACTCCCTCCCACTCAGCACTCACTAATCAGCACTCACTACTCAGCACTCACTACTATTGATATCGTCGCAATTGGTGTTTCTACAGGCGGACCCAATGCGTTAGCAGAAATTTTACCCAAAATCCCTGCTAATTTTCCTGCCGCGATTTTGATTGTTCAACACATGCCACCAATGTTTACTAAGCTGATGGCAGAACGTTTGGCATCAAAATGTCAAATTCCTGTAGCTGAAGCTATTTCTGGCACAACTGTAAAACCAGGACATATTTGGATTGCACCTGGTGATTTTCATCTAGAAGTTTTGCGCCTCGAAGATACCGTAAAACTTATAACTAATCAAGCACCACCAGAAAATTCTTGCCGTCCTGCTGTTGACGTTCTATTCCGTTCGGTTGCAAAAATTTACGGAAACAAATCTTTGGCTGTTGTGTTGACAGGTATGGGAAAGGACGGATTACAAGGTGCTGAACATATTCGCGCTTGTGGTGGTCATATTTTCGTCCAAGACCAAGCTTCTAGTGTCGTTTGGGGGATGCCGGGATTTATTGCAAATGCTGGTTTAGCAGAATCTATCCTACCTATCAGCAAAATGGCAGATGCCATCTTACAATTAGTAGCTCAAAATTGAATACAACTTATTATAAACTTTTGTAAATTTGTATCAAAGGTAACGTGAATATATGTTTCAAGTCTGTAATCAGCAGACAATGAGCATCAGCAGTGTAGATTTTGACTACCTTCGTCATTTAGTTCGCGAACACTCTGCTGTTGCTCTTGATGCGGGTAAAGAATATTTAGTTGAGTTACATTTGTCAAACTACGTTCGACAGATTGGCTTTGATACAATAGAAAATTTTATTGAACATCTTAAAGTTTCAAAATTTGGAGACCTTCATTTAGCAGCAATCGAACACCTAGTTAATTACGAAACAAGTTTTTTTAGAGATATTTATCCATTTGAAGCTCTCAAAGATTATATTTTGCCGGGAATAATTCAGCGGCGCCAGTCTTGTCAATCAGATAAAATTAAGATTTGGAGTGCAGCATGTTCTACGGGGCAAGAGGTCTACAGTATTGCCATGCTGATTCGCGAGCATTTCCCCATGTTGAATGAGGCAAACCTACAGATTGTTGCTAGCGATTTTTCTGATAAAGCACTAACACGCGCACGTAGTGGTATATACAGTTCCTTGGAAGTTAGACGAGGATTACCTGCTAACTTACGAAAAAAGTATTTTCACTCTTGCGGTAACGAATGGCAGATTGACCGCGAACTTTCTAACATGATTAATTTTCATCAAATAAATTTAATTAAACCTTGGTCTACCTTACCCTTCCAGCAAGTCGATATTTTATTTATTCGTAACGTTTTAATTTATTTCGACATCAATAGCAAAAAAGATATGCTGTATAAAATAAAACAAGTACTTCATCCAGAAGGATATTTGTTCCTTGGTGGAGGTGAAACCACTTTGAACCTGGACAACGATTTTGAAAGGGTTCAACTCGGACAAGCAATCACCCACAGGTTGAAATGTTGAGAAACCTGGTTTCTATTTCTGGGTTTCTTTAATGAATTAGTTAATCTCAGTAAGATGCATTACACTTAATAAGGGCTAATATCATAATAAAAAGTTTCGCAGTGTGATATTTTAGGCTAACTAAAATATTTTACTGTGGTAGCTATATATATAAACACGCTCAAGTTATCGAATTCGCTTGTGCAATCCAAAAAACCAGAGAAAATAGATTTTAATAACGAGTACCCGTGTCCTTGTCGTCGTCGGGGACAGTTAACTGCGATTACGCTGACAGAAGCTTTTGGCTGCAACCGTTGTCAGCGCATTTTCGTCGTCGAAGATAGCGGTTATGTTTTAGAAGAACTTTCAACCACGTATCCCTATAAAAAGGCTTGGCGTTGGTCGGGTAACGCTTGGAGCGTTGTTCATCCTAAAATGGGAGAAAGTTACTTACCTGTAGCGCTAGGCATTATTTTTGTGCTAGTGGTTATATGGCTACCATTGGCATTACGTTTGGCAAACACATCAAGTTGGGTTGCCTGGGCAATGCTAGCGGTACTATTAGCGCTTTTACCTGCACTAATGTTGTGGTTGACCCATAGACCGTAAACCCAGATGAGTGTTGATGCTTTTGATGACGTACCTGAAGTAATGCGTATTGCGATGCGCGCTTATAATGCTTCTTTACGTTTAGGTATAACAAAGGGAATAGACCGCAGTCGCGCTGTGTTGGCAATGGCACGGGCGCTGAATAATGCGTTTGATGATATTTTGGAGGCTAACACCCTTGACTTAGAGGCCAGTCGAGAAATGGCGGTACCTGAGTTAATTTTAGATTGGCTAAAATTAACTCCAGAACGTTTGGAAGCAGCAGTTGATATTTTGCAGCGTTTAGGAGAGTTACCCGACCCTTTGCGACGTGTCAGAACTGCTGACTATCAGCTTGATGATTCTCAGACTTATTCGCATTTAATGCCATTAGGTGTAATCGCTTTTATTTATGAGGCATTTCCAGAATTAGGCGCCATTGCCGCTGCGATGTGTATTAAAACAGGTAATAGTATTATTCTTAAAGGCAGTACCGAATCGAGTCATTCCAATGCTGCAATAGTCGATGTCCTGCAAAATGCTATCTTAGATAAAGGTTTACCAGTTGGTAGTATTGAGCTAATAACCAGTGAACACGGCGCCTCGTTACGTGATTTAATAACCCAAGACAAATATTTAAATTTGGTAATACCTTATGGACGTCAAAGCTTCGTGCAGCAAGTCGTGCGTACTTCAACGGTGCCTGTACTAAAATCAGCAATGGGTAACTGCTATGCATACTGGTCACTCAACAGTAGCTTAGAAATGCTGAGGGGAATAATTGTAGATAGTCACTCTAGCGAACCAGACCCAGTTAACGCCATAGAAAAAGTACTAGTTCACCGTCAAACTTTACCATCATCACTAACAACTTTATTCAACAGCTTGAAAGAAAAAGGTTTTGATATAAAGGGAGATGAAGAACTAGCGGCAGCTTTTGGACAACTACAACTTGCTAGTGACAACGAATGGGGTAATCCATATTTAAATAAAACTGTTGCATTTAAACTCGTTGATAGCTTAGAAATAGCTATTAACTGGATAAATCAATACAGTAGCGGACATGCTGACTGCATTGTGACAGAATCTTATCAAGAAAGTCGGCAATTTGCGCTTGGTGTTAATAGCGCTTCCACATACGTCAACGCATCCCCACGTTTTTCGCGCAACACATCCCGTAGTGACGCTGTATTCTTAGGAATGTCAAATCAAAAAGGACACCGACGCGGAATCATTAACCTCGAAAGTCTAACAACAGTTAAACACATCGTTCAAGGTAACGGAAGATTTTAGTTAAGATTTATTATATCTTTTGTAAATATCTTGTGGAACAAACATTCCTGCCTGTGTGTTTACACTTAAAATTTCAGGGCAGGCAAGGATGCCCACCCCACAAGAGGAAGCAAATTTACTTCTGTGTAGAAGCTTTTCGCTTGTGCGAAGTATAATAAACCTTGCTACCTTCATCAGGTACAAAATGACACTCAACGGCAGAACGCCAAAGTGACTTCCAAATTGGTTCGTTTGACTCGAAGAAGTAATCACCCATTACTGGTTTAATTGCCGCAGTTGCCTTCTTCAAATTGTAATGCGGCATATTTAAGAAGATATGGTGTGCAACGTGAGTCCCAATATCGTGATGAATGTTGTTGATAAAACCATAATCACGGTCAATTGAAGAAATGGCGCCTTTCAAAAAAGTCCATTCATCACCGCGATACCAAGGAATAGTCGGTTCAGTGTGGTGTAAAAATGTGACCAAATCAAGCCAAATTACAAATACTAAATACGGTCCTAGATAATACTTAACAAACCACATGAAACCAAATTGGTAAGTTAAGAATCCTATTAAACCTACCATAGCACTCCAACAAACAGTGCTAGTAATAACATCCCACTTTTCAGAAGGCTTAAATAACGAACTGCTGGGAAGGAAATGCGAACCTGTTTTACCAGGAGAACGCATAAACAAGTAAATTGGGTACGCTAGTAAAAATATATAGTGTCGTCCGAGCTTAGTAATAAAGTCAGACTTGTTATACTCTGACTCACTCGAAGGATACCAGCTTTCATCATTTTCAAGACTACCCGTATTTTTGTGGTGAGTGCGATGGCTAATTCGCCAACCGTGATACGGTACCAAAATTGGTGTGTGACAAATATGACCCATTAAATCATTCAGCCACTTATACTTAGAAAAAGATTGGTGTCCGCAGTCATGTCCAACAACAAATAGTGCCCAGAACATTGTCCCTTGCATTACCCAAAAGATTGGGAAAAATAACCAAGAGTCAAAATGGTAAGCGACTGCATAAAGTAGTCCTATAACTGCAATGTCACGAAAGAAATAATACATCGATTTCACAACACTAGGTTGAAAGCATTCTGCTGGAATTGCTGCTTTCAAATCTCCAAGAGTGAAAGGGAGAGTTGTTTCTACTGGCGACTTTAAACCTTGTTGATTGCTGGAAGAAATTATTGTATCTGTCACTTGATTTTGCTGTTCGTAAAATTCAAACGTGAAAAATTTGCAAATTGCAATCGTTCACACTTTTGATAAATATAATTAGCCTTTAGTATTATTAGCATTATATTGGTCAAATGACAAATATCCATTTTCTATAAGTCATCTGAATTATTTACATCAAAATATGCTTATCTAAATTTCTGGTAAAGCTGTATATAAACATAGTCGTATCACACACTTCTTAGGCACCGAATAAACTATAATAACTCAGTCATCCAAATATTTCTTTTTGCACATATAGTTAACCAGTAGGTTGGGTGTTAGCGTAAACGAAGTTTTCCCGTTATCGAAGATATCCCGAAGGGTAGGGTAGCTTTCTTGTAGGGTAGCGGTAGCGTAACCCAACGTATATAATGTTGGGTTCTCGCTTTGCTTACACCCAACCTATGAAGCAACCAAATCAACATTAATGTCGGCGCCGGAACCTAGAGTTTTTAGTAAACTATAATTTGCCGCTAATGCTTCCGTCATAGTTGGATAAACATTATATTGTACATCAAACTCAGCGCAAACCTCAGCTAAGATAGGAGCTATTTTTGGGTAATGAATATGGCAAATATGAGGAAGTAAATGGTGGACGACTTGATAATTAAGACCACCAACGTACCAATTTATAAAAGCATTATCAGGTGCAAAATCTACAGTAGTCTTCACTTGCGCTATTGCCCATTCATCATCAACTTGGTTTGACTGAGCTGATGGTTCAATAAATTGCGCTGGTTCTAAAACATGAGCTAGCGAAAACACGTTACCTATCATTAAACCATACGTCATGTAAGCAACACTGAACCCAACAATTGTCTCAATAGGACTATATCCCAACCAAATTGGAAGTCCAATAAAGAGCCACAACCAAACTACTTTTCCTGCTAAAACTATAAATATTTGCTTAGTGTTTACAGGAACGACATGATTATGAAAGCTACGCTTAAATAAAATTATTTGAACATCGCTAAAAGACAAATAGAAAGGCAAAACCATGTATACAAAATGAATATATATGTGCTGGAATTTGTGGTACCATTTCCTTTCCAAGTAAGGAGTCATCCGCACTAACCCATCTCCATATATATCTACATCATGGTTTAAAATATTAGTATAGGTGTGATGAAGAAAATTGTGCCTAAATTTCCATAAATAACTTGAAAGACCAATTACATCATAAATCAAACCAATCAAATAATTAACAGATTTATGATTTGAGTACCCACCATGATTTGCATCGTGACCAACACTAAAACCAATACCTGCAATTCCTAACCCAAGTACGATACATGCAATTAATTTAATCCACAGTATTGATGACCCAAAAAGAATAAAAGCCCAAGTACTAATTACCGATCCTAAAATAACTACTGTCTTGCAATACATTGCAAGGTTATCACGTTTTGCTATTTGTTTCAATTCAAAATAATCATCAACTCTTTGATTAAGTCTTTTTCTAAAACCAATATTTTTAGCATAAGTTACTCTTGTTTGTGTTGCTATCATCATCTACTAGCCACTAATTGGTTAATCAAGCTATTTGATACATATCTTGACATTATCTACGTAGAAATGCAATGTTGGGTTTCCCGTCGGGACACTACGTGAACGCTATACGCTCCACCCAACCTACAAAGTTATGGAGTAACTAAATCAAGAGTACTATTGGCACCGGAACCCAAAGCTTTTAATAAACTATAATTTGCAACTAATGCTTCGGTAAAAGTTGGGTACACATAGTATTGCACGTCAAACTCAGCGCAAACTTCGGCTAAAATCGGAGCGATTTTAGGATAATGTATGTGACAAACTTGAGGAAATAAATGATGAACAACTTGGTAATTCAAACCACCTAAATACCAATTTAAGAAAGCATTCTTTGGTGCAAAATCAACAGTTGTCTTAACTTGTGAAATAGCCCATTCATCATCAACACAATTAGACTGTGGGTCAGGTTCAACAAATTCTGCTGGCTCCAACACGTGAGCAAGCATAAATACATTGCATATCAATAAACCATAAGTCATGTAAGCAATGCTAAATCCAATGAATGCTTGAATCGGAGTATATCCTATAGCGATTGGAATGATAAAGAAAAGTCCTAACCAAACAACTTTACCTACGAGTAAAGTAAATATTTCTTTAAAATTTACAGGTACTACATGGTCATGATACTTACGCTTAAACAAAATTATGTGTACATCAGCTAAAGACCAGTAGAACGGAATAATCGCATAAATAACTGTCACAAATAGATGCTGAAACCTTTGGTAAGACTTATGCTCCATAACAGGAGTCATTCGTACCAATCCTTCTCCATGTATTTCTACGTCATGACCTAAAATATTAGTAAAAGTATGATGAAGATAATTATGGCGAAATCTCCATAAATAGCTGGAAAGACCGATTACATCATAAATCAAACCAATAAAGCGATTAACAGATTTTCTACTTGAGTAACCACCGTGGTTGGCATCATGTCCAACACTAAAACCTATACCAGCAATTCCTGCTCCTAATACAATACACCCAATTATTTTTGCCCAAATTACTGCTGGCCCAAACAGGGTGAAAGTCCAAGCACCAATTACCCATCCTAAAATTACTGCTGTCTTAAAATACATTGCAGCATTATCGCGCTTTGAAATATTATTCGATTCAAAATACTCATCAACTCGCTGATTGAGTCTTTTTCTAAAACCCAGATTCTTAGTATAAGTTACTCTTGTTTGCGTTTTTTCTTGTGTTTGTGTCATGTATTTTTTTGTAGTTTATATTTTTCTTGTGGTGTGCAGGTCTTTACCCGCTCTAGATATGGAACGGGCAAGGATACCCGTTCAACAAAAACAGTTAATTTATTTTTTGGCTCATCAGAAGATATTGCCTATTTGCTGGCTTCGTACTCCTTAAAAGTTAGATAACCATTATCTTCTTTGTATAGCTGACACTCATCAGTTAACCGCTTCATTAAAGACCATGAGAAACGACATTCATCATGGAGATACGTATTCCAATTTTCTTTAATGCTTCGGTAAGCCTTCCGCAAATTATACGAAGGAATCGCTGTTGAAATATGGTGGGGTACGTGAACGTTAATGTCGTGACACAAAAACTCTACCCAACGTGGATAATCACAATGAATAGTACCCGATAACTGAGCAATTGCTTCGTTCCACTTCCAGCGATTCTCAAACGGTACATCCGGCGCCGTATGGTGAACGTAAGTAAAAGTACTCATCCAAAAATGATAAACTAACCAAGGAACTAGCCAAAATTTCACAAATCCCCAAATTCCAGTTGTAAAAATCAACGCTGGAAATGCAATTGCTGCGAATATTGTTACAACCGCAATCGATAATTTAACTTTAGGACGGTCTTTCTCTAGAAAATTCTCGGCGTTAAAATGTATCAACGCCCAATGTCCTATAGAACCGACCCACCATAATTTATTTGTTAAAAACGTTTTCAGAATTAGGCGCCATGTTGGACTACAGGCTTCAAACATCTCTGGTCTAACTGGATGCCAAGCATTATCAAAATCCAGCTTATTAGTATGCTTGTGGTGATAATTATGGCCAATACGCCAAGCATGAAATGGGTAAATTAACGGTAAAAAGGCTATATGCCCTATTAAATCATTAACCCAACGGCGGTTTGAAAATGAGCGGTGTCCACAATCATGCCCAATTACAAAAAAGCCTGTAAGTGCAGTACCTGTGAAAATCCATGCAAGTGGTAAAAGATACCAAGGAGAAACTACCAAACTTGCATACCCCAGAGCCACCATTAGCACATTTATAATCACCCCCGTCCATGCTTTGCGACTATCCTTTTGGAAACACTCGCGCGGGATGGATTTGATAATATGCTTTAGCTTTAGGCTATCTTGACCGAAACTATCAGGGACGATAGTTTGAGTGCTTTTGCGAAACTCTTCGCTCTTAACTATTGATACTGTCATGAATATTAAATTTATGAAAAACTCTTCACGAACAAGCCGCTAATAAGCAACTTGAGTAAAGTTTTGTTAAGGTCGCGATTTGGATTATATCAATAAAATCGCAATTTTCGCGACATTTTAAACCCCCGTCCTACAAAGATTATCTGAGTAGCGGGGGATAACAGATTGCAAGCAGATTATTTTATACTGCGGAACCTGACTGCTTTTTCGGCGCCAGTTTAATGTTTGTTGCTAAACCAAGCATTTGTAAAACTTGAATTACCATCCAAGTAAAATCAATTTCCCACCATTCCAAACCGTGACGGGCAGAGTATTGGTAAGCATGATGGTTATTGTGCCAACCTTCACCATAAGTCAGTAAAGCAACCCACCAGCAATTGGTGGAATGGTCGCCAGAATCATATGTTTTGTAGCCAAACTTATGAGTAGCGCTATTAACAAACCAAGTGAAGTGCCATACAAGTACAAGGCGAACAAAAATACCCCATACAACAAATGACCACCCACCGATAGCTAGTAACGTTAAGCCCAGAGCTACCTGAAGCAAAATCATATTTTTTTGCAAAAACTGGTAAACTGGGTCTTCGCCTATATCTTTTGTGAAGCGAGGTACATCAGCAAAGGCAGGAGACCTATAAAACATCCAGCCGATATGACTCCACCAAAAACCCTTGTTAGAGTCATGCGGGTCTTGTTCTTGGTCAGAGTGTAAATGGTGGATGCGGTGTAAACCAGCCCAATCAATGGGTCCACCTTGACATGAAAGGGTGCCACAAAAAGCGAGAAAATATTCAAGCCACTTCGGCGTTTGAAAACTGCGGTGGGTGATTAAACGGTGAAATCCAAGGGTAATGCCAAGGCAACCCGTTAGCCAATAAAGGAACACACATACGCCAACCGCTTGCCAGCTAAAGTTACTTGGAAGTAGAGCGAACAAGGCGCCAACGTGCAAGCTAGAGAAAAATAAAATGTGGACCCAATTAAGTCCGGATTTGGTTGATGTAGCAATTGTCATGCAGTATCCTAAGTGGGATTTAAAAGCGCGAAAACAAAGTAATTTGTTGTTCAGGTTCAGCGTACCTAATATTGAGCATAGCTTTTATCTGCCATGCGCTAGAAATCCACAAAGTAGTAAATTTATTGTGAATGAGGGACTAATGAACAGCTTGGAGCAGCTGCGGGACGCAGAACAGGCACTGTTACAGATTTTTTCTGGAATTGACGCAACAGTCAAGCAAAATCTGACTAGAGTGCTAAATTCTTTTCGCCATCATAGTGTTGGGGCGCACCATTTCGCAGGTGTAACAGGATACGGGCACGATGATATCGGGCGCGAAACTTTAGATAAAGTCTTTGCTACAGTCATGGGTGCTGAAAAAGCTGCTGTACGAGTGCAGTTTGTTTCGGGAACCCATGCCATTGCTTGCGCCTTATTTGGTGTGCTTCGTCCTGGTGATGAAATGCTAGCCGTAGCTGGCGCCCCCTATGACACTTTAGAAGAAGTCATAGGTTTACGGGGTAGCTCTCAAGGCTCCCTTATAGAGTTTGGCATAACTTACCGTCAATTGGATCTAACATCTTCGGGGACAATTGATTGGTCTGCTTTGAGCCAAGGTATAAAACAAAACACTCGCCTTGTTCTTATCCAGCGTTCCTGCGGTTATTCTTGGCGCCCAAGTTTATCAGTTGAAGAAATCGGGAAAATAGTAACCATTGTCAAACAACAAAACCCCAACACAGTTTGTTTTGTTGACAACTGCTATGGCGAATTTATCGAAACACAAGAACCTACTCATATTGGTGCCGACTTAATGGCAGGCTCTTTAATTAAAAACCCAGGTGGTACGATAGTCACCGCTGGGGGTTACGTCGCAGGACGTGCCGACTTAGTAGAAATGGCAGCATGTCGTCTGACAGCACCAGGTATTGGCAGCGAAGGAGGCGCCACCTTTGACCAGCTCAGATTGCTGTTTCAAGGATTATTCCTGGCGCCGCAAATGGTGGGAGAAGCAATGAAAGGCACCCACTTGACTGGTTACGTATTTGACAAACTAGGCTACCCCGTCAACCCAGCCCCAATGGAAGAGCGTCGCGACGTAATTCAAGCAATTAAACTCGGTTCAGCCAAAAAACTAATCGCCTTTTGTAAAGCCATCCAGCAAAACTCACCCATCGGTTCCTACCTCGACCCCATCCCCGACCAAATGCCCGGTTACGAGAGTCAAGTAGTCATGGCAGGAGGAACATTCATCGAAGGCAGCACCCTAGAATTCTCCGCCGACGGACCACTACGCGAACCCTACGTAGTATATTGCCAAGGCGGCACACACTGGACACACATCTCCATCGCCCTAGAAGCAGCTATCGAAGCCGTCGGCTCAAACTAACTCTCTTCCTCTGTGTTCTCCGCGTCTCTGTGGTAAAAAACTCAGTAAAGCTAAAGTAGTAAAACAATTGCTCTACTACTTTAGCCTGACCATAATTAACGAAGTATAAAATATTATTTTTTATCTTCAGTAAACGATAAATTTGTATTAATAATAGATATTTAAAAAATAAGCTCGTGTAAAAATTACCACATAGACACAGACAGCGTAGAGTCAGATAACTAAAAGAAACTGTTACAATCGTTACATTTTATTTGTTTCTTATCATACTTTAGTCTTAGTGGTATTTATGGCGAAGGTGAGAGGTAATTAGCGCTACAAAATGAAAATGTAATTAGTGTTAAGGGAATAAATTTTACGGCTTCTATAAAGCACCACTAATTTCATGCAAAGTATTTCAATTGAGCTACCTCGCATTGACTCCGAGGGAAAAAACCAATATTTACAAGAGAATACCGCGCCCAGTGACAAATACAACATTGCCGAAAAGCAGTTTGTAGAGTTACTGGCTGTTGAAAATTTAGACAAGCAGTTAAATATAAACCCTGATATTGCGAAAGAATTCGAGTTCGCTTTAGTTACAGCCTTAACTGCCGCATATGATGGCGCCGAAGACTATCAAGCACATCGTTTCCTTCAGCGAATTCTTTACAGAATAAATCGTTTGTATCTTTTTTGGTACGATGATTTACAAAGTTATGAAAACGAACGCTCTTTGTTCTTGCAGCAAGTTCGTAATAGCATAGAGACAGCTTGGCAAAAATGGGAGTTAGCACAAATAGATGTTGAGTCATTACAAAAAGTTGATATCAAGCAAGCATTAATTGAACGTGTCGCTTATGATTTAAATCCAGAAATTTCCGAAGGAAGCCGTTACATTCGTGAGGAAATGAGCGTTGAAGGATATAAACATTTGCTTGCTATTGGCTCATTTGATGGATTAGTCGAAGGTAGTCGTTTATCACGCATTCTTGGCGGTACAGCAAATCCAATCCAGTGTACATTAGTGAAAGTATTGCTTGAAGAATACGGTAATGGTCGCTTCAACCGTAAGCATTCAACATATTTCGCAGCTATGCTTAGTGAATTTGATATGAATACCGAGCCAGAAGGTTACTTTGACTTGGTTCCTTGGCAAGTTTTAGCATGTGCAAATCATAATTTTTTAACTACAGAGCGCAAACGTTATTACCTTCGTTATTCAGGCGCCTTAACCTACTTCGAGGTAGCAGGTCCAAGTGCATATCGTAATTATTTAACCGCAGCACAAAGACTTAATTTGTCAGATGCAGCAATGGGTTACTGGGAACTCCACATTCGTGAAGACGAACGTCACGGTCAATGGATGCTTGACGATGTGGCATTACCCCTCGCAGAACTTTATCCCAACAACGCATGGGAACTTCTACTTGGATATGACCAAGAAAAATTAATGGGAGACCGTGCCGCCGAAGCAGTCGTCAAATCAATTCGCCAAGCCGAAAATCCTCAGTAAGGTGGGTATTGCCCACCCTACTACATTTCTAACTCCTAACTCCCAACTTCTAACATTATGAAAGACATTTTTTACTGCCCAGAAGAATCTAACTTCTACTCCAACTGTTTAGAGAACTTTGTTTTAAGAAACCGTCAAAACTTTAAATATATAGTTGAATTTGGTTCAGGTGATGGTAGTCCTGTAATTTGCTCTTTACTCAGAAACAAATTTTCGGGTCTTATACATGGATTTGAATTAAATACCGATGCATGGAAAGCCGCAAATTTAACTATTGACGAATATAGTCTAACCGATAAATATATAATAGATAACTTTAGCCTGTTTGAATCAAATCAAAGTCAATCTGAATGTCTCGTCTCTAACCCACCTTATCTACCCGCACCAGACGAAGATATCTATATGCCATTACTTTTTGGTGGAACCGACGGCGCCGCCATTACAAACAAGCTGCTAACATTAGAATACGAAAACGTTTTAGTACTAGTATCTAGCTATTCTAATCCCATCAGTACTATAGAACAAGCAAAAGCCAACGGTTACTCAGTTAACAAATTTACTGTATTACCTATCGAATTTGGCTACTACAGTTCAGAACCAAAAGTCAAAAATCATATTGAAGAAATGCGTAGCAATAAAACAGCATTTTATTCAGGTGACTACTACTTTTTAGCTGGAGTTCTATTTACCAAACAAGAAGAATCAAACGTAGACCTCTCAAAAGAGCTATCCCAAGTCCTAACAGGTATATAGTTATTAAAAAATGCTAAAACCCAAATTGTCATTAGTAGCGTAGTGAAGAATCTTATTTATCTTCAAAGTTATAAGATGTTTCACTGCGTTCAACATGACAAGAGGCTTGACTAATATTACAGATAGCACAAACATATTGTATTTTGGTTGACTTATGCGTTATATTCCGATTTGCAGACGCAATAAGTAAAATCACATTGGACACACATTGGACACATACTCTACAACATCGCATCTCGCGCTTCAACTAAATTCGTATTACACCCGAACATACGGTGCCATGTACCTGGGTGACAGCTTGAATTTAATTCAATCAATACAAGATGATAGTATAAATTTAATTTTAACTTCACCTCCTTTTCCATTAACACGTAAGAAAGAATATGGAAACGAAAGTGTGGAAAAATACATAGAATGGTTTTTACCCTTTGCCTACGAATTTAAGCGCGTTTTAGCAGAAAACGGCTCTTTTGTATTAGATTTAGGCGGTGCCTATCTTCCAGGAAACCCAATACGCAGTATTTATCAATACGAACTTTTAGTAAGACTATGTAAAGAAGTCGGGTTTTATTTGGCACAAGAATTCTTTCATTACAACCCTGCACGCTTGCCAACACCAGCCGAGTGGGTCAATGTTCGACGCATTCGCGTCAAAGACTCAGTAAACGTTGTCTGGTGGCTCTCAAAAACGCCCAATCCACGAGCAGATAACCGTAAAGTTCTCAAACCATACAGCGAGAGTATGAAAAACTTACTCAAAAATGGGTACAAAGCCAAACTACGTCCCAGTGGTCATGATATTTCAACCAAATTTCAAAAAGATAACGAAGGCGCCATTCCACCGAATTTACTCGAATTTGCCAACACCGAATCGAACACGCCATATTTAAAACGCTGCAAACAAGGTGATATCAAACCACACCCCGCACGCTACCCGTCAGGATTCGCAGAATTTTTTATCAAATTCCTCACCTCGGAAGGCGACATCGTGCTGGATCCCTTTGCAGGCTCCAACACTACAGGCTTTGTCGCCGAAACACTACGGCGCCAATGGCTTAGTTTTGAACTGAATGAAGACTATATAATAGGCAGCCAGTATCGTTTCGATGATTAATCCAAAATTTTAATAGAATATTTATACTAATTTTTATGATTTTTTCGGAATTTATAAGATAAGATAGATGTACTATCGATTTATAGATAAATAACCTTTTTTCCAAGCTAGTCAGATTGCCGACAACACTTATATGCGTCGGTAATCTCACTCGTAGCTACAAATATTCAAGCATATCCCTTGTCAAAGGGACTCATATACCTATGGTAACAACAATCAGGGTCGCAGCACCCTCAATTCGTGTATCCAAAATTGCCTACAAGTCTCCTTTTATACATCCGTTAGCACGATTTGTGACAGAGGAAGCGATCGCGATGATGTTCAACATTCAAATTGAGGAAATAAAGCGAATTGACTGTTATTGCTACGTAGCTTACGTTCATGGTGTTAATATCAGTAGATTTATCAGTTACGCCGATTTTCCTCCCCCACCGATTGTCGGGGCAAACTTTTCTCAAGTTTTTTGGCGTTGGCGCCGTCGTTGGAAAAAGCGTTGGAACAGTAAATATGCGCCTGATTGGTGGCAAAATTATTACATAGACCAAACACAGGAAAGTTTTAGCGACGAGTATTTGCTTGAGTGGTGGAAGATGTTAATCTTGATAAAGTCCGCATTCTCCGCTGAAGCTTGGCTAAAAATCACACAAACAATTCAAGCTAACAAGGCTTTTTTAAAGAGTTTGTGAAAAGTATCACATGCAGCTGGCTTTACATTTGGAGGCGGTGTAAATAAAAATAATAAATTAGTATTCAAAGAAATTTCCTGAAATCGGTCGCTACAGGCCGAGATTAGGGAATATATTCATTATTTAAGAGGGGAGATAAAGCGATGAAGGATGTATATCTGTTAGCAGCGGGAGTGTTGACAGGACTGGCAGTGCCCACATCAGCTTTACCTCAGTTGTCAATTGCTCAACAAGATGCACCATTACCTATAGACATCAATGTTGGTTCGCAGTCGCAGCAGTCCCACGCCACCCAAAACCAATTACCACCACTTGCAACTCCCGAAAATTCCACACCTGAATTTAGTAACCCAGTTAGTAACCCAGTGGCGCCTAGTAGAATTACGCAGCCAAGTCCCAACAGACCACTATCTGGAAGTCAACTATATTACCAACGGTTAGCAGCCCTAAGACTCGGCACAATTTATACCCGATTAGCATCAGTAAGGTCAACCCAAGAGCCAGACGGTAGAAAAAGTCAGCTATCCTATGAAGACTGGAAAGGACTACTAGCCTTAGAAGCGCGAGCAATGTCAGACGGTCAAGGAGACAACCGTCTTAGCGTATTAGTAGGAGACTCCTTAAGCATGTGGTTCCCTAAAGACAAACTACCTTCAGGGAAACTGTGGTTAAATCAAGGAATTTCTGGAGACACCTCAGCAGGCGTATTAAAAAGAATATCAGCTTTCTCCAAAACAAGACCCGATGTAATTTACCTAATGGCAGGAATAAACGACCTGCGTCGAGGCGCCACAGACGAAACAATATTACGTAATCATCGCCGCATCATTCGCCGTCTACGCGAAGAACACCCGATGACACAAATCATCGTTCAATCAATCTTACCAACACGCCTACCAACAATACCCAACACCCGCATCCGTAATATCAACCAAAAACTCTCAACTATCGCCAAACAAGAAGGCGCCAACTATCTAAACATTCACCACTGGTTCACCGACTTTCAAGGCAACCTCCGTCAAGAACTAACAACCGACGGCTTACATCTCAGTCTCAACGGTTACGAAGTCTGGCAAGCAGCCATCCAACAAATCGAAACCAAAAACGCCCTAACAAAAGCAAAACGCCTCAAAAAAGTCTAAACGTAGGTTGGGTAGAGTGCAGCGCAACCCAACATATAAACATTTTCCTAGAGACGCCATTTAATCGCGTCTCTACACGTATATCAATGTATATAATTTGTTCACTGCCGCAAATATAAACTGCTACAATCACATTAATTTAAATAAAAACACTTAAATAATAATGAATAAGTTAAAAGCGTATAGCTTCACCATATTACTATCAACATTAATTTTTCCTCAACCTAGTAAAGCTTCCGTACTTACACCACCATCTCTAGAAACGCAAGTAAAAGAGGTATCAGGATGGTTTACAGGCTTATTCAATAACTCACCACAAGTAACAAGCAATCCTAGGATTCCACTTATTACTATGTCCAATTGTAAAGTGAGGTTAGAAGATGCGCTTCCTAATAACAATGTGGAAACAATTTTTTTAGAACAAAAAAGTTCAGCTTTTCAGCGTACTAGTTTTTACTCATTCAGTAAAGGAACCTCCGCAGTTAACCTTGACGTTCGTCCCTTTGTCAACCCAAGTATTGTGAGTGGGTTGTGTGATAAACCCGAATCAGAAAGATTAGTAACTACTAATAATATATCAACTGCTGCTTGTAATCTTTTACTTTTATGGGAACCACAACGCTACGTTGGTAACAATGCACCTAATGGTTGTCCTACAAGTACAGGAGGCAAAGTAGTTTCTAAAGTAACTATATTTGATAATGGTGTTGATTCTCTAGACCAAATTTTCAACGCACAAGGTAATTTACTGGTTGCCACACCAATAGAGTACCGACGAGTCAATATACCTGAATCTTCTACAACTTGGGGTATTTTAACAATAGGAATAGGTATTGCTGTAAAAAGAATTAAACGTAAACCTGTACACACAAGCTGACAATGATGCTACTGAAAGGAATTATACTGATGCTAGCTTTGGAGGATGCTACGAAATCAAAAAATATATAACTGAGGTTGGGTGAAGTGTATCGTAGCATATAAGACAGTAGACTATGCTTAAAAAAAACGGTCATGACTGAAACAAAGCTTACTCGTACTGCACGTCAAAAATAGACCATTAAGTTGGTTGCCTAAGTAACTCATAGGTGCAGTTATAGAAAATTTTGCTTTAAATAAAAAACATTTTCGACATAGCTTCCAATAATTAAGCTTCTTTAGTATTTATTATGCGAAATTTTCAAATAAAAATATAGTTAAAATCCTAGATTCTTCGCTGCGCTCAGAATGACAATTTACAATTATAAAAACATTCTCTAAAATAAAGTCAAAAAAATAGTAGGTCAGGCGCCTTGCCCAACCTACAACTTAGCGATTAATTTTTCTGTGCTGTTTCTCCTGGACCGGCGGTAACAATTACCAATTTATCCGGTTGAATTAGCTCTTGAATAACTTGCTGTACTTGTGGCATTGTTACAGCTTCGATGCGCTTTGGAAACTCTCTTAATTCAGCAGGTGATAGTCCATAAACTGCGTTGCTCAATATAATACTTGATACTTCGCTTGGACTTGCTAAATCTACAGGATAGCTACTAGCAAGTGAACGTTTCGCATTATTCAGTTCTGCGTCAGTAATACCCTGTTCGCGTAGCTGTTTTAGTAATGCTACTGCACTTGTTATCGCTTTTTGAGCATCACCAGGCGCCGTTTGCATTTGAATTAAAAATGGTCCCGGATTAATACCTGTCGCAAACGCACTGTAAATACCATACGTTAAACCTTGACGGTCACGTACTTCTGTACCCAAACGACTCGATAATGTATCACCACCTAATACTTGGTTGAGTACTGTAGCAGCATAGAAACGTGGGTCTTTGCGCGAAATACCGTTGTAACCAATATAAGTTACAGCTTCAGCTTTACCAGGAATTACAGGGTTTAAACGTCTTGTAGTTTGCGGTAAAGATACGGATGTAATATTTGCCGTTGGCGCCTTACCTGTGGAATGCCAAGTTCCAAAAGCTTGATTTAACAAGGTTTTAACTTGATTTGGCTCAAAATCACCTACCATTGCAATTGTTGTAGTATCTGGTCGGTAGTATTGTTTGTAGAAGCCAACCAAATCATCACGTGTAATTCCCTTCAAACTAGTTTCTGTCGGGAAAATATGGAACGGGTGATTTTCTGGATATACTGCTTGTTGAAATACTCTTCTACCCAAAGAGTGGGGGTCATCTAATTGTGCTTTCAAACTTAGTAACGCACGCTTACGACTCAATTCCAACTGTTCGGCTGGAAATGTTGCATTTTGCACTACGTCAGCAAGTGTTTTTACTAACACAGGAATATTTGTAGATAATCCTTGTCCCGCTATTGCAACGCCTTCACGGCTAGCACTAAAGCCCAAACTGGCGCCCCTATCTTCTAATGTTTGTG
Organism: Calothrix sp. PCC 7103; assembly: GCF_000331305.1. Classification (GTDB taxonomy): domain Bacteria; phylum Cyanobacteriota; class Cyanobacteriia; order Cyanobacteriales; family Nostocaceae; genus Dulcicalothrix. The sequence goes on from NZ_KB217478.1 coordinate 8,297,494, forward strand.
CCAAAGTTAATGCATTTTGCGTCTTGGTACCGTTCATTAAATTACTAGCAACCAAGTTAGCAACACCTGCTTTCGCATCACTATCAAATATTGTTCCTGCGTTGATTTGTCCACTAATATTAATCGTTGGTACGCTACGGTCAGGTAGTAATAACACCCGCATTCCGTTTTTCAAAGTGAATTGTTCAGGCAATACTTGTTTACTCGAAGCACTTGCACTCGTTACAGGTGGTAAATATTTAGCAAGTTCTGCTGGGTCAACAGGTTTACCAGGGCTAAAGTTTTCGGCAGTTTTTCCAGAACCACCACCGCTAGCTCCAGGTTTACCATCTGGTTGTGTTGGTTCAAATAACCCAACCGTTTGTTTGCCAGGATTTAAATAAGTTTTTGCCGCACGTTGAATATCCGCAGCAGTTACCTTCGCGACTCCCGATAAATATTTTTCAGCAAACTTATAATCTCCACCTGTAATTTGGTTATAACCAAGTTGTGTAGCTTGACTTGTAATATCTTGGTTTCCCAAAATAAACGAAGATTGTAATTGAGTCTTCGCCCGATTTAACTCTTGATTACTAACTGGCTTTTGCTGTATATCGTCTAAAGATTTTTGCAACGCAGTCCTAATATTACCTAACTCTTGTCCCGGCGCCGCCGTTACATTAATTTCATACCAACCAGGTTCTATCAGTTCTGCTGGACTAGCACTAACCGAACTAGCCAACCCAGTCTCTACCAAAGCCTGATATAACCGCGAACTTCTTCCTCCCGTTAGCACAGCATCCATTACATCAATAGCTGGTACATCAGGATGCGTTAAATTTGGCAACGGGTACACAACTTGTAGTAATGATGCACTGCCAGGTTCTTTCAATATAATAGGCGCCTTAGTTGAAGCAGTAACCGATGCAGTTTGCTCAGAAGCAATTACATCACTTTCTTGCTTATCATCAACAGCTTTAGTTGCCGCACGTTTAGCAATCTTTCCAAAAGTCTCTTGAATTGCCTTTAAAGTTGGCTCCGTCGCAAAATCTCCCGTCACAATCAAAGTCGCATTATCAGGGCTATAGTAAGTTTGATAATAATTTTTGACCTGCTCAACCGTAAATTGCTGAACATCAGATTTAGTACCACCTACAGGTAAACCATACTGCCTCGACGGAAAAGCCGCACGCATTACCGCTCGGTTAAGCCTATATTCCGGTGAATTTTCATACCCTTGTAACTCAGAAATTACGACTCGCTTTTCACTTGTCAAATGGTCAGCACTAATAACCGAATTTACCATCCGGTCTGCTTCCAAAGTTAACAGCGCTTGTAACTTATCGCGTTGTACCGTACCAAAATAAGCCGTTTGGTCATAACTCGTAAACGCATTGAACTGACTACCCAAAGCGCTAAACAGGCGCCCAAATTGCACCGGACGTGCAGTAGTACCCTTAAACAGCAAATGCTCAAGCTGGTGAGAAATCCCATTTTCACCCGCTTTCTCATTCCGAGAACCAACCTTATACCAAACCTGCGCGCTAACTACAGGCGCCGTATGAACTTCCTTAGTAAGTACAGTTAAACCATTCGTCAGTACCGTTTTACGTACCCCTTGAGTTAGAGAATCCGCAGGAACCGCAGAAGCAAAATTTGATGGCAACAATACACCACTCAAAATAAAACTAATAAAGAGACCTATTAATATAGACCGTCGAAACTTGATAAATATACGCATACAAAATAAATTGATGACCTAAACATCAAAATTTTTACCTACTGTACGGGCGGGTTAACCCATATCCTGTATAAAAATGAAAAGTTTTGTAAACCCGCCCCCCTATTGCCATTTAAACAACACCAAAGCGTAAAGAATCGCACATAAGACTAAATTTAAGATTTGCTTAATCCAGCCTAACAACTCGGCATGAACTACCTGTGACGATTATTTGAATTTTTAATGGGCAAACTCAATAATTTTAGTTAAATATATTAGGTATAAGTTGAGTAATAAATAACGTATTAGTGGTGCCATAACTCAAATAAACCAGGTTTCCGCCATAAACCCGGTTTCTAAACTAAATATCCGTTACATCCGTTCTATCCGTTGCCAATTTCTTCCTATCTGCCCAAAACTTCAAAAACTCCGTCAAACGCTTAACTCCACTCAGCGTTAGCAAAGTTAAAAACGCTGCAAGTAAAGCCATTTGCCATAAACCGCAACCTATTGCAGCTCCTAAACCTGCCGAAAGCCATATTGATGCTGCTGTCGTTAGTCCCCGCACTCTTCGCGATTTTGATTCTCTGGGTGATTCATGTAATATTAATCCGGCGCCTATAAATCCTACACCTGTTGATACACCTTGAATTGTCCTACTCAGCGCATTGGCTGCATTCTCAATATCACTACCAGCTTGTAAAGGAATCATTACAAAGAGTGCAGACCCCATGCTTACCAACATAAAAGTTCGCATTCCTGCTGCTCTACCACCTTTTTGACGATTCAAACCAATGATGCATCCAACAAAGAGGGCTAAAACTAGTCTCGTTCCTATTTCCACCCAGTCATCAGAACTAACAAACATCGCACCCATTTCTCTATTTTATTTTAACCATAAGTTAACCAATATATAATCCTTCCACCTGTAATACATACCTAGCAAGGATGAGAATTGACTCTAAAAGCTTATCTTCAGGCTGAATTCTACTTACTTGACAGATTCTATTTTTGTAATACAATTGTAATACGTAGTGAAATTTATAAGGTGCGGGTGGTTGTACAAAAAAATATGAGTGTTTTAAAAGTTGAAGTTGTAAAAATTAGTGAAATTAAGCATCATCCCAATGCTGATAGATTAGATATTGCTCTCTTTGAAGGAATGGCATATCAAGTTATTACAGCCAAAGGTAACTTTAAAGTCGGCGATTTAGCGTATTACTTTCCTATCGATAGCGTTATTCCAGATAAGTATTTGGATGAATTTGGAATTCGCAGCTATTACTCAAAAAAACTACGTGCGGCAAGACTGCGAGGAATTTTTTCTGAAGGTTTATTGATACCTGTTGGCGCTAATTTTACAGGTCAACTTGGTGACGACTACACCGAGCATTTTGGTGTAACTAAATATGAATATCCTATCCCACGCGGGATGAGTGGAGAAATGGAAAATCATATTGGACAATATAAATTTCCAAGTCCTGAAAACATCAAGCGTTATAAAGATGTATTCGTTGACAGAGAAGAAGTCGTAGTTACCGAAAAAGTACACGGCACTAACTTCACTGTTTTAGTAGATGATGAGGGAGTGGTTAAAATCGGCAGTCACAACTACTTCTGGAAAAACAACGAAGCGAATAAAAATCTAGTTTATATTCGTGCTTACCATGAAAACCCAGCTTTACAACAATTACCAGTAAATACCCAAGTCTTTGGAGAAATATATGGTGTACAAGACATTAAATATGGTTTAAGTAACGGTAAAATTGCGATTGTCTTATTTGCAGTACGTCGTGGTAGTGAATTCCTGAACTACGATAAATTTGTCGAATTTTGTAACTCATACTCCCTTCCGACCGTACCTTTACTTTACCAAGGCGCCTATAGTTGGGAAACAGTATTACAATTCAATAATAAAGACAGCGTTCTTTGTCCAAGTTGTATCATGGAAGGAGTAATAATTCAACCAGTACAAGAAAGAATACATCCAGAAATTGGACGAGTAGTAATCAAATTAATTAGTGATAGATATCTGCTCCGTAAAGATGGTACTGAGTTACATTAGTAAAGTAGCAAGATTTTTAACAATGCAAACTATTCTTTTTCTATGCACGGGTAATTACTACCGTAGTCGCTTTGCAGAACACTTGTTCAACTACCTCGCGCGTAAACATGGACTCAACTGGCAAGCTGACTCACGCGGTTTGGCACTAGAACGTGGTGTCAATAATGTTGGCGCCATTTCTCGTTACGCGAAAGCAGCGTTAGCAGAACGGGGTATAGTTTTACTAGATGAAGAACGATTCCCTCAAAGTGTACTGTTAGAAGATTTTCAAAACTTTACCAAGGTAGTTGCTATTGATGAAGATGAACACCGTCCATTGATGGTGGAAAGATTTCCTCAATGGGTGGATAATATTGAGTATTGGCTAGTTCACGATATTGACAAAACTGGTGTAGATGAAGCTTTAGGACAAATAGAAGCTAAAGTTATTAATTTGATTAATAAATTAGAGCAAAAATTACAAGCCTAATGTTTTGCATTCGGACTTTTATTAAATAACACTATGGCAGTAGGAAGATATAATTCCTTCCCTAATACATAGGATTTATATCTTTATTTAGTTTTACAAAGCTAAATACTATAAATTAAAATAACGTCTACCTATGGATAGATATTAGTTAAATTTACATCACCTATAGGTAGAGGCGACAATAGCTATTTTGAATAGATAATATAAAGAATGTTTTGGGTTGCAGCTTAAACGTGTTTTTCCGCGTTGCCATATCTACATACTTCATTTAAATAGAATCTCCTGTTCCGAAACTCAACCATTAGAAATATATTTATTTGATTGACCAACAATGACGACCTCACAAATCACTAGCGACACAGATAGTCTCGATCTTAAACAGCTATTAAGAACTCTTGCAGAAATCAAGAAAGGCAATTTTAGTTCACGAATGCCTCTTGACCACACTGGAGTTGCCGGAAAAATTGCTGACACTCTCAATGACATTATTGAGATGAACGAGCGTATGGCAATGGAGTTAGAGCGTGTCGGTACTGTTGTTGGTAAAGAAGGTAAAATTTCTGAGCGCGCCTCTATTGGTAATGCTAGAGGCGCCTGGAAAAGTTCGATTGATTCAGTGAATGCTTTAATTAGCGACTTAGTACAACCAACAGCAGAAACGACACGTGTAATTAGAGCAGTTGCAAACGGTGATTTATCGCAAACTGTGCCTACAGAAATTGATGGTAAACCACTACAAGGAGAATTTCTGCAAACAGCTACCATTGTAAATACAATGGTGACACAACTTAATTCTTTTTCTTCAGAGGTAACACGGGTTGCGCGCGAAGTTGGAACAGAAGGTAAATTAGGTGTACAAGCAGAAGTTCCCGGTGTAGCAGGAACATGGAAAAATTTAACTGATAACGTAAATTTAATGTCCGGCAATCTCACAGCGCAGCTACGCAACATTGCGGATGTGACAACTGCCGTAGCAAATGGTGATTTATCGAAGAAAATTACTGTTGATGTCAAAGGGGAGATTTTAGAGTTAAAAAATACTATCAATACGATGGTTGACCAGCTTAACTCCTTTGCTAGTGAGGTAACGAAGGTTGCCCGTGATGTGGGAACCGAAGGTAAATTGGGTGTACAAGCAGATGTTAAAGGTGTTGCGGGTACGTGGAAAGATTTAACAGATAGTGTAAATTCGATGGCAGGTAGCTTGACATCTCAAGTACGAAATATAGCTGAGGTAACAACTGCCGTAGCGAATGGTGATTTATCGAAGAAAATTACTGTAGATGTTAAAGGGGAAATTTTAGAGTTGAAAAACACCATCAATACGATGGTTGACCAGCTTAATTCATTTGCTAGTGAGGTAACTCGTGTTGCGCGCGAGGTGGGCAGCGAAGGTAAATTAGGGGTACAGGCAGAAGTTCGTGGTGTAGCAGGTACTTGGAAAGATTTAACTGAGTCAGTTAATTTCATGGCTAGCAGTTTAACCGCGCAAGTGCGAAACATTGCTCTTGTGACAACTGCGGTGGCAAATGGCGATTTATCGAAGAAAATTACTGTAGATGTTAAAGGGGAAATTTTAGAGTTAAAAAACACCATTAATACAATGGTTGACCAGCTTAATTCCTTCGTTTCGGAAGTAACCCGCGTCGCACGCGAAGTTGGAACCGAAGGTCAGCTAGGTGTACAAGCCGAAGTCAAAGGTGTTGCGGGTACCTGGAAAGACCTTACCGACAGTGTAAACTCTATGGCGGGTAGTTTAACGTCACAAGTACGTAACATCGCTGAAGTCACAACAGCTATTGCAAAAGGTGACCTTTCTAAAAAAATCACCGTAGATGTAAAAGGTGAAATTTTACAACTGAAAAATACCATTAATATCATGGTTGACCAGTTGAACTCATTTGCCTCGGAGGTAACAAGAGTTGCGCGTGAAGTGGGCGCCGAAGGAAAACTTGGAGGTCAGGCACAGGTTCCCGGTGTTGCGGGTACGTGGAAAGACTTAACTGACAGTGTAAACTTCATGGCAGGAAGTTTAACTGACCAAGTACGGAACATTGCTCTTGTGACAACAGCAGTCGCAACTGGGGATTTATCAAAGAAAATCACTGTAGATGTTAAAGGGGAAATTTTAGAGTTAAAAAATACGATCAATACGATGGTTGACCAACTTAACTCGTTTGCTAGTGAGGTGACTCGCGTCGCGCGTGAGGTAGGTAGCGAAGGTAAGCTAGGAGTACAAGCAGAAGTAAAAGGTGTGGCTGGCACTTGGAAAGATTTAACGGACAGCGTAAACTTCATGGCAGGAAGTTTAACTGACCAAGTGCGAAACATTGCCGATGTGACAACAGCAGTCGCAACTGGTGATTTGTCGAAGAAAATTACCGTTGATGTCAAAGGGGAAATTTTAGAGTTGAAAAACACCATCAATACGATGGTTGACCAACTTAACTCGTTTGCCTCCGAAGTAACCCGTGTCGCACGTGAAGTTGGAACAGAAGGTAAACTTGGAGTACAAGCATATGTTCGTGGAGTTGACGGTACTTGGAAAGATTTGACGGATAACGTTAACTCAATGGCTGGTAATTTGACAGGACAAGTACGTAATATTGCTGAGGTAGCAGCGGCTATTGCTGGTGGTGATTTGTCACGGAAAATTACCGTTGATGTTAAAGGAGAGATGCTGCACTTAAAAAATACCATTAACACAATGGTTGACCAGCTGAACTCGTTTGCTTCAGAAGTAACTCGTGTCGCACGTGAAGTCGGAACTGAGGGTAAATTAGGTGGCCAAGCTCAAGTTATTGGTGTAGCTGGAATTTGGAAAGATTTGACGGATAACGTTAACTCAATGGCTGGTAACTTGACGGCACAAGTGCGAGGTATTGCCAAAATTGTAACGGCGGTAGCGAATGGGAACTTAAAACGTAAACTTATATTAGATGCTCAAGGCGAAATCGAAACCCTAGCGGAAACAATTAATGAAATGATTGATACGTTAGCTACCTTTGCCGACCAAGTTACAACTGTTGCGCGCGAAGTTGGAATAGAAGGGAAACTAGGTGGACAAGCAAAAGTTCCCGGTGCATCAGGTATCTGGCGTGACTTAACAGATAACGTCAATGAATTAGCCGCAAATTTAACAAATCAAGTCCGTGCAATTGCGGAAGTCGCAACGGCTGTTACTAAAGGTGATTTAACTCAATCAATTGCCGTAGAAGCACAAGGAGAAGTTGCCGCACTCAAAGATAATATCAACCAAATGATTGCTAATTTACGGGGTACAACTCGTAAAAATACTGAGCAAGACTGGCTTAAAACTAACTTGGCTAAATTTACCCGTATGTTGCAGGGACAACGGGATTTAGAAACTGTTTCTAAGTTGATATTATCTGAACTGGCGCCGCTTGTTACCGCCCAACAAGGATTGTTTTATCTAATGGAAGCAGCGGAAAATCACCCGCACTTTTTGAAGTTAATCAGCAGCTATGCTTACCGTGAACGCAAAAATCTGTCTAATCGTTTCTTTTTAGGTGAAGGTTTAGTAGGTCAATGTGCTTTAGAAAAAGAGAGAATTTTATTAACTCAGGTTCCTGACAGCTATATAAAAATTAGTTCAGGTCTGGGCGAAGCTACACCTTTAAATGTCGTTGTTTTACCAGTATTATTTGAAGGACAAGTTACAGCCGTTATTGAACTAGCATCCTTCCACCGCTTTAGCGAAATTCATCTAACTTTCTTAGATCAACTTACCGAAAGTATCGCTATCGTACTGAACACAATTTCTGCGAGTATGCGAACAGAAGAACTGCTCAAACAGTCGCAGTCCCTAGCAGAAGAATTGCAAACTCAACAAAAAGAACTAACTGAAACTAACAAACGTCTCGAACAACAAGCACAATCACTCAAAGCATCTGAAGAATTATTGAAACGCCAACAAGAGCAATTACAGCAAACAAACGAAGAATTAGAAGAAAAAGCCGAATTGCTCGCAGTACAGAACCGAGAAGTAGAGCGCAAAAATAACGAAATAGAACAAGCCCGTCAAGCTTTAGAAGAAAAAGCCGAACAATTGGCAATGACTTCCAAATATAAATCGCAGTTCCTCGCCAACATGTCCCACGAACTAAGAACTCCACTAAATAGTTTATTAATTTTAGCAGGGCTACTATCTGAGAACAGCGAAGCAAATTTAACAGACAAACAAGTCGAATACAGTCGTACTATATACTCAGCGGGAAATGATTTACTAGCATTGATAAACGACATTCTTGACTTAGCCAAAATTGAATCGGGTACAATGTCAGTAGAAATTCATGAAACATTATTTCGTGATTTACAACAGCATGTTGAAATCAATTTTCACGCCTTTGCCGCCGACCGGAAACTAGACTTCCGTATTCATTTTGACCCACATTTGCCTCGTGCTATTTTTACTGATGCAAAACGACTACAGCAAATACTAAAAAATCTCTTATCAAATGCTTTTAAATTTACTGAGCGAGGTAGTGTTAGTTTAAATGTATCATTAGCTACTTCTGGCTGGAGTTCAAATAAAGAAATTTTGAACCGTAGTGACTGTGTGATTGCATTTGCTGTCACCGATACTGGTATTGGAATTGCACCTGGTAAACAACAGATAATCTTTGAAGCATTTCAACAGGTAGATGGTACTACTAGCCGTAAATACGATGGTACAGGTTTGGGATTATCGATTAGTCGGGAAATTGCTCATTTACTAGGAGGTGAAATTCGCTTAGTCAGCGAGTTAGGTAAGGGTAGTACATTTACTCTTTATTTACCCCAGTCTTATTCCAATCAATCTTTTACTCCAGGTAATAGCAAGGACAATCAAACAACTAATGTTATAAATACGATAACAGTTGCGGCTACACAAGTAACCGAGCCAACAGTAATTAATGAAACACAATTATTAAGTGAGCAAGCAATTGAAGATGACCGGGAAAATATTCAACCTGGGGAACGTTTGCTGTTAATAATCGAAGATGATCTTAACTTTGCCCGCGTTTTACTCGATATAGCAAGACAGCAAGATTTTAAAGTTATAGCAGCAACTCGCGGTGATGTTGGTTTAGCAATGGCGCGCTCGTATAAACCTACAGCGATTATGCTTGATCTTCGCCTACCTGTTATGGATGGTTGGACAGTTCTTGACCGTCTTAAACATGACCCTGACACTCGTCATATTCCCGTTCATATAATGAGTGTAGACGAAGGGCACCAACGAAGTTTACAACAAGGAGCAATCGCTTACCTGCAAAAACCTATTGATCGTGATTCTCTATTAAATGCTTTAAGTCGAATTCGAGAATTTGTTGAACGTCCAGTCAAAAATTTGCTAATTGTCGAGGATGATGCTACCCAACGCCAAAGTCTTGTACAACTTATTAGCAATAGCGATGTAGGTACGGAGGCAGTTGGTACAGGTAGAGACGCATTGTCAGCTTTACAAAATAGTCACTTTGACTGTTTAGTCTTAGACCTAGGACTACCAGATATGAGTGGCTTCGAGCTAATAGAGCAAATTAAACAGCAAGCTAACTTAACCTACCTACCAATTATTATCTACACAGGGAAAGAATTAACGACCCAAGAAGAAAGCGAACTACGTCGTATTAGTGATTCTATCATCATAAAAGACGTGCGTTCACCCGAACGTTTATTAGATGAAACAGCTTTATTTTTACATCGAGTTCAAGAAAATTTATCGGTGCCTCAACGCCAAATGCTTGAACAGTTACAACAAAAAGACCAAATACTAACAGGTAAAAAAATCTTAATCATAGACGACGATGTGCGAAATATATTTGCCCTGACTAGCTTATTAGAGCGTTATCAAATGCAAACTGTCTATGCAGAAAACGGCAAAGATGGTATTTCCATGCTTCAAAAAATCCACGATATTGAACTTGTTCTTATAGACATTATGATGCCAGGGATGGACGGCTATGAAACAATGCAATTTATACGTAATATGGATAAACTCAAAACTTTACCAATAATTGCTTTAACCGCAAAAGCAATGAAAGGCGACCGAGAAAAATGCATCAACGCAGGCGCCTCGGATTATATTACTAAACCCGTTGATACTCAACAGTTACTATCACTGTTGAGAGTTTGGCTCTACAAATAAGTTGTGAGTGCTGAGTGCTGATAAAAAATTGAATTATTACTCATTATCTCACTCAGTAAGGTGCGTGACGCTCTTAGGTCATTCGTTTTATTTTACGATTGTTATGGTGTCACGCACCCTACTCCTAACTCCCAACTCAACACGATCTCACTTTTTTATGTTCCCATTACGTCCAAATGAGCTAGAAGACATTGAAGTTCAACTATTGTTAGAGGGTTTATATCTTTATTACGGTTTTGATTTTCGTAATTATGCAATGGCTTGCTTAAAGCGTCGTATTTGGAATGTAATTCGAGCAGAAAATTTAACCACAGTTTCTAGTCTTCAAGATAGACTTTTACACGATAAAAATTGTTTAGAGCGTTTCTTATTAAATTTGACGGTAAACGTCACTGCTATGTTCCGCGACCCTAGCTTTTATATCGCATTTAGAAAAAAAGCTATTCCCCTATTACGTACCTATCCATTTATTCGCATTTGGCACGCTGGTTGTTCTACTGGAGAAGAAGTATATTCAATGGCAATAATGCTACTCGAAGAAGGACTATATCACCGCTGCCGCATCTACGCTACTGATATGAACGAGGTTGTTGTACACAAGGCAAAAGTCGGTATTTATCCCCTGCGCTTAATGCAAGAGTATACCCAACTTTATCAACAAGCAGGAGGTCAACAAGCTTTCTCCCAATATTACACCGCAGCTTACGATGGCGCCATGTTCTCGCCTTCCTTGAAAGAAAATATTGTATTTTCCGCACATAACTTAGTCACAGATTCGTCTTTCAATGAATTTAATGTAATTTTGTGCCGAAATGTTTTAATTTACTTCAACAAAAAGCTACAAGACCAGGTTCACGAACTATTATATAACAGCCTAAGAAGATTTGGTATTTTGGGGTTAGGAAGGCATGAATCATTGCTTGGCACAATTCATCAATCAGATTATGAAGCATTAGATGCTCAAGAAAGACTTTTTCGGAGGGTGACATTATGAAATATGAACTAGCAGTGATTGGCACATCACTAGGAGGTTTACAATCACTCTCAATAATTTTATCGGGTTTGCCAAAAAGTTTGCCTATAGCTATAGCGATAGTTCAACATCGTCACATATCTTCAGACAGTAAATTAGTTAATGCTTTACAACAATATAGTTTGTTGCCAATTATAGAGGCAGAAGATAAACTAAATATTGTTGCTGGAAATATTTATCTTGCTCCTGCAAATTATCATTTACTCGTCGAATTTGGTCATTTTGCCTTGTCCACTGAGGCGCCTGTTTGTTATGCTAGACCTTCAATTGATGTACTATTTGAAACAGCAGCCGATGCTTACCTCGAACGAGTCATTGGTATAATTTTAACTGGTGCAAATCATGATGGTGCCAGAGGACTAGCTAAAATTGAAGCTTATGGTGGTTTTACAATAATACAAGAACCAAATACTGCAATCAGTCCAACTATGCCTAAATCAGCAATCACCACAGTTCCAAAAGCAAAAATTTTACCTTTAACAGAAATTGCTCCTTTTCTAATCAATCTTTGTAGCAATGCCCACCTTACTTATTAAGCATCAGCTTCTTTGGCACAAAAATGTTTACAAGACTCAAATTTTGATGCATTGGTAAGCGATATTGCAATGCCTGAAATAAACGGCTACGAATTGATTAACTATATACGCGAACTACAATCTGAAGTAAAAACATACCAGCCATTGCTTTAACAGCTTGTGCAAAACATGAAGACCAAATCCAATAGCTTACACAAGGCTAAATGCATATTCCTAAACCAGTAGAACCAAGTGATTTGATTAAAGCAGTAGGGCAACTTACAATCAAACCAAAAGAAATACAAGTTGCTTCTTAAAAATTATCATTACCACCTGCTCATACCACAATTTATGTATTATAATGTAATACATAAAGATTTGTAGCATAAAATATTTGTTTCAAGTCTTAAGACAAGTCAATATCCTGTAAACACCGCCTAAAAAAAGCTATCCTTGAAAAAATTTGTATAAAATGTGGTCTACTTTTAGCTATAAGGTTTAATCGCTAAATAGTTATATAAACTTGTATCCCCCAATTTAGCTCCATCAGTGTTATAAAACTGAAGTATGGATTTTGATTATTTTAGAGGCAATGACGGCTCTGCCGAAAATAGAAATCGTCACAACCTGCTAGCTAGCGGTTGGCGACCGTTTAACCGTGATTTTAACGTCAAGTATTTTTGGGAAGTGCTTTGGAACGATACACAGGAGTTAACTCAAAGAAGCGTTAATTTAGCAAGCTTTTACGCTGATGCTTTAGGACGACGAGATTACAGTTGGTGGGCAAACATCTTAAACGTAGTTTCCGACTATACCCGTGCGGAGTTTGAGAAGTATTGGAATTTTATTACCCCCCAACCTTTAACACCCGACCATCGTTACAAAGATGTTTTAAGTACCGAAACTCCTATCATCCAGTTTGTTAGTCGCAATAGCATCCCTATCGATTACGTTTTGAACCGTTTGCAAGAAATAACAGTTTTGCGAAGCTTAGAAATTCTTGGTCGTCCCGATATTATTACACAGTACTACTCAGAGCGCGATTTTTATTTTCCACCAGAGAAATTTATTAGCTGGGAACGTCTTGATGTTCTCAACACCGTTTACGCTTACTGGTCACAGTATGACGTTTGGTTACAAATTGACCCATATGACCGTGGACGGCGCCATTATTCTTTGATGGCCAGAAACTTGGCGCCTTTAATCAACAAAGCGACGTATGATTTAGCGGTAATGCTGAGTGGATACCAAAGTCGTGTAGGCAAAGTCCAAAGTCAATATCCAATTCGTACCTTTCCTTCATGTATTCAAAATTTCACTGATACTGTACAACAAACTGTTTTAAACCAAAATCAGTTAGCGGTCTTAGTGCATGGAGAACCAGGAACAGGAAAAACAGCATGGACACAAGCTGTTGCCAAAGAAATATTAGTACCACTAGGGTATGTAATATTTATTTTAGACCACGATGCCATTACAAACTTCGTTCCACCCACGTACTTAGAACGCATTTGTATAATTATTAATGAAGCCGATAACTTAGCGCAAAATCGTGCATCAGAAGTTGCTCAGTATAATAACAAAACCGAACATATCCTTAGCTTACTCGACGGAACACTCTATCAAAGTGTCATCGATGAAGGTGGTATTCAAATTCAACAAAAATTAGTCATTTTATTGACATGTAATACAACAGAACGTCTAGACCCTGCTATGTTGCGTAAAGGTCGTGTAGATTTAATGTGTGAATTTATACAAAAATACGTTTAGGAATTCCCAAAGTAAAACTATTTATCTTGTGGAACAGGCATAGAAAGCCTGTCCCAAACCTAAACAATTAAACCTATAATTTTGCTTTTTTAACAAAACTTAATAGTGAATGTACCCTGGAAAAAGCCCTAGTAAAACTGAAGATTGGGCATTTAATTCACAAAGCAAATAGCTTTGCGTTTTTTTTGCACCCTGATGAGTCAAATCTCCATCCTATTAACAGCATAACACCAATTAGCACATCACGAATCACTAAATTGTTAAACCATAACATATAGCTTGGTTTTATATTAAATAAATTTGTAATTGATTTTGTAAATCAATTCACAAGGTTTGTATCAAAATTGCCGCTCCCAATCTTCACGCCAGCGTTCTACGACAACTTTTGTTTGTGTAAAAAATTCAACTGCATGATTAGCTTGCCCGTGTAAATCACCAAAGAAACTTTCTTTCCAACCGCTAAATGGGAAGAAAGCCATCGGCGCCGCAACACCAATATTGATACCAATATTACCAGCCTCTGCTTCGTAGCGAAATTTACGTGCGGCGCCTCCATTAGTAGTAAATAAACAAGCCATATTTCCGTACTGGCCACCATTCACGAGCGATATAGCTTCATCTATTGTATTAAGATGAATTAAGCTCAATACTGGCCCAAAGATTTCAGTCTTTGCAATCTCCGAATTTGGGTCAACGTCTTGCAAAATCGTTGGACGCACAAAATAGCCGTTTTCATAACCGCTAACTTGTGGTCGGCGCCCATCTACTAGTAATTTTGCACCCTCTGAGGTGCCTTTCTGAATTAAAGCTTCAATACGTTGTTGACTCTCAACAGAAATAACAGGCCCCATTTCTACACCCCGTTCCAAACCATTACCAACAACTCGCTTCATCGCTGTTTCAGTAATAGCTTCGGTAAATGTTTGCTTTGCAGAACCCACTGTCACAGCTAAAGAAGCAGCTAAACATCTTTGTCCTGCACAACCAAAAGCACTATCAGCAGCAATGCGAGTAGTCATGGTCATATCGGCATCAGGCAAAATAATAATTGGATTTTTTGCCCCACCCTGACACTGTACCCGTTTTCCATTTGCGGCACCACGACTATATATATATTTCGCCACAGGTGTAGAACCAACAAAACTAATTGCCCTAATGCTAGGATTATCAAGAATAGCGTCTACAACTTCTTTGGAGCCATTGACTAAATTAATCACCCCTTTGGGTAAACCTGTTTTTTCAAGTAACTGAAATATTTTTTGCATAGTCAACGGTACTTTTTCCGAAGGTTTGACTATGTAAGTATTCCCGCAAGCGATAGCATA
This sequence comes from Calothrix sp. PCC 7103, assembly GCF_000331305.1. GTDB lineage: Bacteria > Cyanobacteriota > Cyanobacteriia > Cyanobacteriales > Nostocaceae > Dulcicalothrix. The sequence goes on from NZ_KB217478.1 coordinate 8,312,521, forward strand.
AGGTAAAAACCAAAACGGAATCATTCCCGGAAAATTAAATGGACAAATAACCGCGCACACACCAAGCGGTTGCCGTATCATCATTTCATCAATACCGCGTGCAATATCTTCGCTATTAACACCTTGCATCATTATTGGAATACCGCAAGCAACTTCCACATTCTCAACCGCACGCTGCATTTCTCCTTTTGCCTCTGCCAGCGTTTTACCACATTCGGTTGTGATAGTAGAAGCCAAATCATCAAAATTTTCTAATAATAAAGTTCTTAATTTAAATAAATACTGCACCCTCTCAGTAGGTGGTGTCCGGCGCCATGTTTTAAATGATTCTGATGCTGCCTGAACTGCCTCACTAACTTCAGATGCAGTAGATAAAGGTACTTTGGCGATAATTTCACTCGTCGCTGGGTTAACAACTTCTAGTTGATTAGTAGCGTTAGATGCAACCCATTCCCCATTAATATAATTGGGTATACTACTTATAATCATTCTCTTAGCGCCCTTTGCGTCCTTTGCGGTTCGTTTTATTTTATCCGAAACAAATCCAATCATCATCAACAAAAGCAATACTACCACCAGGAAAAGGGTCAGTCTGAGAACGTCTTGGCGCCGTTATTAAGCCAATTAATTTTTCGATATGTTCAAAATTTGGAGACTGAGGAAGAATTTCGAGTAATATTTGACGCATTACCCTTCGTTGTAAAGCAAGTGGTGCCTTCTGTAAAATACGACGATTTAATTTAATTGGATATTGACTTTCCATTGCTTGCTCTCGTAACTCTCGTGCTGCTTGTTCCAAGTACTCAACATCAGCTTGTAATAATTCAGCAGTCTGGGCAAGATTTGACGTGACTTGAGAATTAAAATTTTGATGTAAATACGGTAATAGCTCTTTACGAATACGGTTACGAGCGTATTTTAAATCATCATTAGTAGAATCTTCCCAAATCTTCAAATCAAAATCTTGACAAAATTGACCCGTCTCTTCACGAGTAACTTCAAGCAATGGGCGCACTAACTGTACATTATCAGCTAATTGGCGCCGCCACGTTAAAGCTTGTAAACCATCGGCACCTGTACCGCGCATCAAATTATAAAGTAGAGTTTCGGCTCTGTCGCTAGCTGTGTGCCCTGTAACAACACAGACGTAGTTATGTTGAAGTGCGAATTGAGTTAAAACTTGATAACGCCATTCTCGTGCTGCTGCTTCGGTATTTACAGGTTTATCAGCAGTTTCTAGGTAAAAAGGTACTGAGTAATTGTTTACTAACTCTTCGACATGCTGCGCGTTAGCTGTTGAATCTTGGCGCCAACAGTGGTTACAATGAGCAACACCCAGGCGCCATTCCCATTTTGATTGTAAATCCAATAAAAGCTTTAATAAACATAGCGAATCTTGACCCCCTGACACTGCAATGAGTAAGCCTTGTCGAGGTTGAAGTAAATTACGCGCACGGATTTTTCGATGTATTGCTGCATGGAGAGGAGTCCACACCATTTGTGATTTTGGGTTTTTGTGTATTTCTCTACATTACATTATCTTTGATGCCTGACTTTTCTTACAAAACTAGCGCAAGATACTGACATATTTTATTTCATTGCTAAAATTGATATTAAATCTACGTATTAATCCGGATTAATACGCTATATACATGAATATAATTTTACAATTGATACAGGGTTAGCATACGATATAAATTTCTTTCACTTGCACAAGCAAGCACTTTGTGCATGATTTTTTTCATTAATAAAAATAATACTTAATTTAACAATTACGAAGGAGATACTAGTGAAAAGAGGACTTGTAAGTAGTATAATTATTAATCTAATATTTTTATGCGGAAACTTGATACCAGCCCAAGCTCAAAAAAATACCGCTAATAAACCAGACCCGAATTTAGTTAATGCCATCATACAAACGATTCGCACAGAATTTAAAGATTTTGACTGGAATGAGATAAAAAAGGATATTACCTATAAATATACAGAAGTAGACCTAGACAAAGATGGCATTAAAGAAACTCTTGTGAGTATTCAAGAAGGCTTTCCTTGTAATAATCGTCATTGCCCAGTTTATATTTACCAAAAAAAAGGTAAAAATTATCGCTTTATTTCATATATATTTACCTCACGAGGGGAATTAGAAGTAGCCTTACTTCCAAACATTAATAAAGGTTGGTTTAATATTGCCGCTCTTGTATTTACTTATGAACCAAGAGAAATAGCTTGGAGAGTATTTAAATTTGATGGAAGTAAATATGTAATTACTTCCCAAAAATTAAATTCCACTCCCAAGCAAATTATATTACGCGATACTTCTGGCTCACTATTTAACTTTGTCAACCAAAAAAGATAAGCTTAAAATTGGCGCTATTACTGCCAAAAGTCCCAATTCAAGCAAAACGAAATAGAGAATATTAGAATATAAAAAAATGTACAAAAAATTGTTATCCAACACGTTTTTTTTAGATAAGCAAACAATATTGTTACCTCTAATACCTGACTTAGGATAAGTATTACGTATATTATCATTCAGTGACAAACCCTTCCATACAAGCTCTTTAAGAGTGATTCTAAACAGTCAGAAAGGTAAGTCGGTTAATAACCTTCCCCGCTTACAAGAGTATTCAACTAACTAATCATTATGTTTGGAAGATTCTTTATTTCAGGAATAATTGCTGCAACTACTTCGATTTTCATTCCCAAAATGATTGCTATTGTACCACTAGAACCTGCTTCTTCCGGTACAGAAAGAGCTATTTTTTGTTTAGTTATAAACTGTTTACTAGATTATCAAAATTTCGATTTGATACATACTGTTAAATTAGACAATGTTTTACTTGAAACAAATTTCAAATACTCTCCTCGAATGATGGCTTTTTTAGCAACTATTCGCTGGGCTGAAACTGGAACAAGTGGCGCCGAAAGTTATAAAAAGTTGACTTTTCGCGGAACTTTTAATAATTTCTCAACTCATCCACTCAAGAAACAATGCGCCCTAGTTAATGGTCGGCAAATTTGTTCTACTGCTGCTGGTGCTTACCAAATGTTAGACAAATCTTGGTATGAATTGGCACCTAAGTTAAATTTAAAAGATTTTTCTCCTGCTTCGCAAGATAAAATGGCAGTTGAATATATTCGTCGTAATAAGGCTATCTCTGATGTTGAAGCAGGTAATTTTGAGTATGCTGCATCAAAAGTAGGAAGAATATGGGCAAGTTTCCCTGACAATGATTATAACCAAAACCCAAAAAGCATGAATAAATTAATGAATTATTATCAACAGCAGTTATTAGCTTTTGGTGGGCAATAACATGCTAAATAATAAAACCTACGCAATTGCTGCATAAAGTAGGGTGCGTGACACCACCAAAAAAATTCAACGAAGTGATAAAACGAATAGCGTCACGTACCATATCCTAATTATGAATGAACTTCTGCATCTTGTAGCTCTTTAGCAAAATCTTCTAACGGTGATTCATTTTCATCAGGTTTAAATTCCAACGATAGTCTGACTTTTCCGCGTCTCCAACTGTTAGCACGAAAACGCAGTACTTCACATTCAATACCTTTATCAAATAATGAAGACTCTGCTGTTTCTAACCCAACTAGCTCTTTGATTGCTTCTAACAGTTGAATCACTTTGAAGGTATCTGATACATCTAAGCTATCTAGATTTTCTGTATTTATAGATACAACTTCATAGTGATGTAATCGATGAAACTCATTATCCATAGACATCTATAACATTTACTTTAAATATATCTATATATTTATATAAAAGTCACAAGTTAACATAAATTAAATCAAAACTTAAAATAGTAAGGTGGACCGAAGCCCACCATACAAATATTAAAAGAACCATCCGTAAGAATGTAAACCTTTACCCAGCAAATTTACACCTAAATAACAAATCCATACAACCACAAAGCCACTAGCCGCTAAAATTGCAGGGCGCCGACCTTGCCAACCACGTGTAATTCTCGAATGCAGGTAAGCAGTAAATACCAACCAAGTAATTAAAGCCCAAGTTTCTTTAGGGTCCCAACTCCAGTAAGAACCCCAAGCTTCATTTGCCCAAACGGCGCCTGCGATAATACCAATTGTCAGTAAAGGAAAACCTAAACCAATGACACGGTAGCTAATATTATCCAATGTTTCTGCAAGACTTAAACGCTGTGGTGATAAAGTTGATGCTGTTGTTACTGCTTGAGTATCAGCCGCAACAATATTTAAAACTGCTGAAGAACCATTTCCATTATTATTACTGCCTTTGTAACGCGCATAGCCGTTGTTATCAGCAATACTATTTACATCTGGTTCCGTTACAAGCTCACCAGCTTTATGCAAACGATAACCATTACTACGATATCCGCCGGCACCAAACGAACTACCTTGAAGTTGAATATCTTGTCCTTTTGTAACAACAAGAAATGCAATTGCTAACAGCGAACCAACCATTAGCGCTGAATAACTTAGCATCATTACACTAACATGCATCATCAACCAGTTAGATTTGAGTGCAGGTACCAAAGGTTCAGCTTTCTGCATCTCAGACGGTAAAGTTAATGTTGCAAAAGCTGTAATACCCATAGCGACAGGTGCCGTTGCTACTCCAACCAAACGACTACGGCTAGTATTTTCAGCTATAAGATGTACCGTAGTAATACCCCACGCCAAAAAAAACAGCGACTCGTATAAATTACTAAGAGGGAAATAACCCGCTTCAATCCATCGCGCTCCTAACAATGTTGCCATGCATAAATTCGCTATCGCCATTCCCGCAGTCCCCAGTGCAGGTAAAAAGGGTAGGTTCGGAAACGCGGCGCCGCTCCAATATACCAGCATCGTAATAAACAAAACTGCAAAAGAAGCATTGTCCAGCCAGTTCTGGAGGACAACCAGATTGACAAAATTCATAAAACGTGTTCTCCAGTCAATTCCTGAACAGTTTATTCTATTATTTAAATCCTAACTTTTTCTGACGATTTGTTAAATGTATTGCGTCTTTGCTTTACGGTGTTACAGTCGGACTAGGCAACGGTGCCGGCTTTCCACCTTTCTTAAGCGAGATAAATATATCGTAGCGATTGCTGCGGTTATCACTGACTGCACTCGTTACTCCAATGGAACGTGTAGCGTTTAAAAATGTTTGCTGGTTAGGAAACAAAGGAGGCAACGGAAAATTTTTAGAGGTACGTTCCACATCTAAGAAAAATTGACTGTTAATTGGATTTAGTTCTGATGGAACTGCTTTCTGAAAAGCTTGACCGCGTGCGAGCGATTTATTCGATTGATTCGTAGTCAAAATTTTCTCAGCAATCGGCGCCCCTAATGCTATAAAAGCAACATCATCATCCATCCACCCATGACTGGCAGTTAAAGTACCAAATGGTCCAATCCAATTAATAATCGGCTTACCTAATGCTCGTTTCTCTTCTATTATAAACTGGTACTGACTACGCATAGCCTCATCAAGCTGTTTGAGAGCGGCATCAGCGCGTTGACGATTGTTAGTCTTTACCATAAATACTAACGCCGCGCGGAAAGCTTCTTCTTGACCATCTCTAGAAGTCGGAATCACCGATAACGAAAACTCGCCATTCATCCAACTCAAAAAATCGCGCTCTAAATCCATATTAACCCAAGATTTAAAGCCATTACGTAATTGTTCGGGTGGCATTGGTGATAAAGGATTATTTTGCGATGTTGAACTATAATCTGCCCAAGCACGCGCTAAATTTCCACCTGACAACATCATCAGCGTTTCAGCAGGGACACGATTTTGCATTTCCCCCGCACTGTTATCCACTCTCAGTACTCGTGAACTATTAGGGTTTAACCAAGAAACACCTTTAAGCTTAACTCCCTCACTCTCTAAAATAATTGTTCCAGCAAGACCTTGATTACTTTGCAATTGCGATAACACTTGAGCTGGAAACTGACGGTTTGGAGCTGCACTCGCAATTTTCGCACTCGCTGGTACATTTATATAGAATTGACCAAAAGGCTGGTAGCTAGAAATTTTAGAAATATTATTCGCATACCCAGGAACTGTAGAAAGCGATGTTTTTGCTTGGTAAGCATCAATTGCTTTCTCCATTGCCTTTGAATCATCAGTAATAACTACATATTTATTTTCAATAACCGAGACAGCAAAATCCTCAGTTGTGTTATTAGAATTAATATCAATTTCTTTTATTGGTATACCTTTATACTGACGTTCTTTTAAACTGGTGCCTTTTTTAGCTTGAAGTTGAGTTAGAGCAGTTTTGGCATTTTGAGCATTTTTAATTGGTAATACCAAAATTAACTGTTGACTACTAGCAGTTCTAACATTTTCAGCCACAGGTTTAGCAGGTGGTTTAGAGCTATCAATATTAGCAAGAACTGCTAATGTTACTTCTTCTCCTACCCAAGGTTGGATATCTTTTTTAAAATCGTAACCATTATTACTAAGAAAACGGTCGCGTAACTGAACTATATTTTTATCGATTTCTGCTTGTACCTCGCTAGTTCCAAACTGACGTAACTGCTCCCACTGTCTAACATCAGTTGTTAACGAAACAGCGAACAATGCATCAGTAGGAATAATAGTTGCTCCTGGTGGTAAATCCCTAGATAATGGCTTTCCTTGTGTTAATAGCCAGTATCCAGCAATACCACCACCAATCAGTAATCCAGCAGAAGATAACGTCAGTATCAGAGACGGTTTCTTTTTTTTCATCGAGACAGACACACTTACCCGTGCCATTGGGACTTACACCTCATCAATATTGCTTAAATTAATCACAAACCGGGTTTCTACGCATTCATTTTCGCAGACAAATTGTCATTTTTATTACAATATATCAACAATAAACCCGGTTTCTTAGATTTTAAAATAACGTCTAAAACTCAGAATTCAAGCCATTAGAAGCGTTTAATATCAAAATTATGCTTGAAACCGTAAATTTTAATCATGCGAACAGTAAAGCACCTACTCGTCTAAATAGTAATACTGCTTAACTTATAACACTTTCATAATCTAGATTGATGTATTATTTACTACCTATTAAAAACAATAACGCTGTAGAGACGTGTTTACGTAGTGTCCCGCTCTTAATAATCACGTCTCTACATCAACGGTATAAAAAATATGAGATTAAATCAATCAAAGCTTTGGAGAGCCAAGATATTTTGCTAAATAAGGTGAGAAAACTTCGTAAATTAAAGTAAGAGGTTGCCCATGATGCCAAAACAAGTAATGGCGCCCCCAAAAAGGTCCAGGCATATCAAAACCTGACTCTAATGCTTGAGAGTGACCAAGGTAAATTCCTTGAACATCGCGATAAAGTTCTGTACGCAAGCGTGCGAGACTTGCCCAAATTGGTAATGAACGATTTTGTAAATACTCATCCACATGCGAAGCTTCCCACCATGAAGTTGCATATGCCAAACGTTGCCCCGAAGCTGTGCGTAACCAAACTTGGCGCCGTAGTCGTGGTCCCGGTACAGCTTGAATTAAATCAGGCGCCCCATCCATATCCATGCCAATTAACGACATATCAATGACATCAACCTCTGTAGGTTCGCCAGTCAACAATTGTAAATGCCTTGTCGGAGAACCATCACCCAAAAGTAACAGTTGCCAAGTCGGTGCCAATTGGTGATGAGGCAAACCCTTTTGAATTGCTTCGTCAGTACCTGCCCAACTAGGAGATAACCTATGCCAAGCATTGGGCACTATTAAATTATTCGCTGGTGTAAATATAGCAGTCATTCTTTACAAAACTTTATCTATATATATAAAAGCACAAAAACCCAAAAATTGTAGAGACGTGTAATCCGGAGGATTTCCCGTAGGGATTAATCACGTCTCTACAATTTGAAAATTATTGAAAAATATTTTAATGCGGATGGCGAGACTCGAACTCGCAAGCCAAAGGCACACGCCCCTCAAACGTGCGCGTATACCAATTCCGCCACATCCGCTCAATTTATTCAACTAAATAGAGAATATAACACATAAATTTGGTTATGGCGATAGGGGAGTGAAAAAAATTTAAAGGAAATAAAACTAACTTGCGCTACAGCAAGGTTTTAAAATGCTGCTAACGTAGTGAAGCAGTTCGTGATACTTAATTTTTTATTGTGGACAGCATAAAGCTCAAATGCTGTCATAATCTAGAATTAACCCTTGAGTCGCTGGTATGACAAAGCGTGTAGGTCTATTTATTCAATCTTGTTGAAGCATAAAGATGAAGTTTGACAAAATATTAATTGCTAATCGAGGAGAAATAGCATTGCGCGTTCTCCGGGCTTGTGAGGAGATGGGGATTGCGACGATTGCTGTTCATTCTACGGTTGACCGCAATGCGCTGCATGTTCAACTTGCAGATGAAGCGGTTTGTATCGGGGAACCTGCTAGTGCTAAGAGTTATTTGAATATACCTAATATTATTGCGGCAGCTTTGACTAGGGGAGCCACTGCTATTCATCCTGGTTATGGTTTTCTTTCAGAAAACGCACGCTTTGCTGAAATTTGTGCTGACCATAAAATTGCATTTATTGGTCCATCACCAGAATCAATTCGGTTGATGGGGGATAAGTCAACGGCGAAAGAAACGATGCAGCGTGCTTCTGTGCCAACAGTTCCAGGGAGTGACGGGTTAGTCGAATCAGAAAGTGAGGGATTAGCGATTGCACGAAAAATTGGCTACCCTGTCATGATTAAAGCTACCGCTGGTGGTGGTGGACGTGGTATGCGATTGGTACATTCAGAAAGTGAATTTGTCAAACTATTTTTAGCAGCACAAGGAGAAGCAGGCGCCGCATTTGGTAACTCTGGTGTTTATATAGAAAAATTTGTTGAACGTCCCCGCCACATTGAGTTTCAAATCTTAGCAGATAATTACGGTAATGTAGTACATTTATTTGAGCGTGACTGTTCGATTCAACGTCGTAATCAAAAGCTATTAGAGGAAGCTCCAAGTCCTGCATTAGACCCCGAACTACGCGAAAAAATGGGACAAGCTGCTATCAAAGCTGCTCAATTTATTAATTACAGCGGCGCCGGAACCATCGAATTTTTGCTTGACCGTTCGGGACAATTTTACTTCATGGAAATGAACACCCGCATTCAAGTCGAACACCCTGTAACAGAAATGATTACTGGTGTTGATTTAGTTGTAGAACAAATACGTATAGCTCAAGGAGAAAGACTAAAATTTACACAAGACCAAATACTACTTCGAGGTCACTCAATAGAGTGCCGTATAAACGCTGAAGACCCAGACCACGATTTTCGTCCGGCACCAGGTCGTATCAGTGGCTATCTTCCACCAGGTGGTCCAGGTGTAAGAATTGACTCTCACGTTTATACAGACTACCAAATACCCCCTTATTATGATTCGCTCATTGGTAAATTAATTGTATGGGGTCCCGACCGTCCAACAGCCATAACCCGAATGAAGCGCGCGCTGCGTGAATGCGCTATCACCGGACTGCCCACAACAATAGGATTCCATCAAAAAATTATGGAAACTCCTCAATTCCTCAAAGGTGAGGTATACACCAACTTTGTCCAGGAAATGAACGAACCAAAACTCTAAAGAAGTAATGAGTGCTGAGTTCTGAGTTTTTGTCACTCAGCACTCAGTACTTTCAACTCATCATTGTCAACAACCCTTGTTGTCCAAGTAAAATCTCGCGTATTAAGCTAACGATACCTACCCAAATAATGGGGGTAATATCCACCCCACCAATAGGTGGGACAATTTTGCGCGATGGAATCAAGAAAATTTCAGTTGGCAGCGCTACTAGATTAAATGGAAAGCGCTTTAAATCTACTTGTGGGTACCACGTCAAGACTATACGGAAAATAAACAGAAAAATCATTAGTCCTAACAACGGACCAAGTATCAAAGTTGTAATATCTACAGGTGTCATAGGTTGTATACTGAATAACCTTAAGCTTTGTTAAGACTTCTTTCATCTTAGCGTGAAGGTGAAATGGACAGAACTCGTACAGTTAATTTCTTTTACTCCTTTTCAAGTACGCTATACACTATTAGAATTGTTAGTAAGTATGTAATAAAAGGTTGGTTTAAAGTTATGACACCTTCTTTAGCAAATTTTCTTTGGAGTTTACTTGCGGGTACATTGATTGTCGTCGTTCCCGCAACGGTGGGATTGATATTTGTCAGCCAAAAAGATAAAATCCAGCGCGGCTAAAATTTTGAGAGTCAGCGTGACTCTTAAAATGGTCTAAAGTCTTGACAGATTCTACTTTCCCCTAATTTTGGAAAAAATCTTCTAAAATTAGGGGAAAGTCCTGTATCTAATCATGATGCTTCTTGTACATATATTGTTATTGTGACTTGTGAGAGTAGAGTTTTTAATATTAAGCCGCTAACATAGATTTTGAGATTAGGTAAAAGATAATGCTAATTTTTGGGCTGACAAGCGCCAGTGTTCTGGCTCAGGTAAATGTAGGCGCCACCCCAGCTACTTTTTTAGGGATTTTCCTGGCTGTGGCTGGGGCAGCTCTCTATTTCATTCGTAACGTTAAACCAGAATTAGCGCGCGACCACGATATATTTTTCGCGGCAGTTGGTTTGCTTTGCGGGTTTATATTAATATTTCAAGGTTGGCGCCTTGACCCGATTTTACAATTTGGTCAATTAATGCTTGTAGGGTCAACTGTGTTTTTTGCTTATGAGAGTATTCGTTTGCGAAGTATTGCAACCGAACAAGCAAAGCGCAATACACCAATTGTTGACGAAGACCGTCCTGTTAGTAAAAACTACGGGAGTTATCGTAGAACTTCTAAGGCTGAACGGGTAGACATGGACTTAGAGCCACTTCCTTATTATGAGGACGACGAATATCAAGAACGTCCTCGAATTCGTGGTAGTAATCCTGAACGGCGCCCTAGAAGCGGTTACGATGATTATCAAGATTCAGACGTAGATTCTTCACGTCGTTCATCGCGTCGCATTAGTAACGATAGAAATGATTTAACTACCGATAAACCCGCTCGGCGGCGAACATCTCGTACAGAAGGTCGTACTTCCCCAAGGTTTGATGACGACGATTGGAATTCTTCAAGCTCGTCAAGGGCTAATACCGATGATGATTGGGATAGCCCAGCAAACGAAGAACGTAGAACTTCACGTCGTGGCAGCAGTTCCGAACGTCCAGAAACTCGTCCTAACGACGATGTTGTACCGACGAGACCTAGACGTAGAAGACCTTCTTCAGAAGGAGCGCGTTCAGATAATTTCGATATAGATGAATCAATACCAACTGCTGATTATACACCGCTTGAGCAACCAAAAGAAAGACCAGAGCGACCAAATAAATTTGATGATGACGATTTGCCAATGAGCTAGTAATATTACACTGACCTGTTTTAATTTAAATAGGTGAGCGTGAACCCGATGGAAAATAGTTAAGGTGAAAAAACTTACACCTAAATGGCTCCAAAATAAAATCCATTGGAGTCTACTTTTTAGTTTAGTCGTTACTTCTTGCAGTTCTGACAATATTCCTATAGGTCCGACATCGCTCAACAGTCGTTTTACCGAAGAACAACCGGCATTGAGCGGTAACGGACGTTTTTTAGCGTTTATTTCAAACCGTAACGGCGCCCATCAACTACTAGTATACGATTTGCAACAGCAAGAATTCTTTCGTATCCCACGTTTAACCCGACCCGATACAATTATTGAGAGTCCGAGTTTAAGCTACACAGGACGTTATGTTGCTTATATTACAAGCGACCAAGGTAGACCCGTTATTGGACTATACGACCGTGCTGACCAACAGTCGCAGATTCTCACCCCAATTTATCGCGGCTGGGTGCGTAATCCTAACATTAGTCCAGATGGGCGATATGTAGTATTTGAAACTAGCGCACGTGGTCAATGGGATATTGAAGTACTCGACCGAGGTCCAAATATTGAACTAGATATTCCAAGTGGGGCGCCAATCAATCCACCCTAATATCACCCTAATATTTAGTATGGCTAGTATGGCTACATAAAAGCATGACAAATAGATCTATTTTTATACCCTTATTGTTAAGCTTAGGCTTTTTAAGTGGATGTGGTGGATATCCACGTATATTAAGCTATCCTTTTGACCCAGGTGGCAGAGGTATAAATAGTTTTGCATCAGAATTAAATCCTCAAATATCAGGTAGATATATCGTTTTCACTAGCGACCGTAGAGGCAGTCAAGATGTATACATGTTTGATACAGCTACACGCTTCTTAATAGATTTACCCGGCTTGAATTCATTTGACACTATTACTTCACATCCCAGCGTTACAGAAAGCGGTCGCTACATCGTATTTGCCGCAAGTCGTCAAGGAAGGTCAGGTATATTTATTTACGATAGAGAAACACGACAATCACGCAATTTAACGACAAATTTGCAGGCAGAAGTTCGCAATCCTACTATTAGCGCAGATGGTAGTAGAATTGCTTTCGAGACAACAGTAAATGGTCAATGGGACATATTAGTATACGACCGAGCATCAGGACAACCTTTAAATATCCCCCAAGATCCGAGATAAGAGAGTGCTGAGTAATTATTTATAATTCCTAACTCATAACTCCTAACTTTCTTCTTTCTTCACTGCTTCAATCAAAGACCGAATCTGTTGTGTTCCTTCAGATGGCTCAAATTTGAGGGGAAATTTTCCACTCTTGAGCATTCGTAATCCTAGAGGAGCAATACTTAATAAACCATTGAGGTCTTGAAATTGATTCCCAACTACTTGTAACCCAAATTTACGCTCATCGATCCAACCACCCTTTTTGACTAAATCAATTAAAACTTTACGGTGACGAATTGAGCGACCATCGCTTTTTTGTTTCCGCTCTAGAATTTCTTGTTTAATTTTAGTGATTTGGTCTAAAGGAGCAACATCCATTGGACAAACTGAGTTGCAATTATAACAACGAGTACACCCCCAAACACCTTTACTATCTTCGTTATAATTTTCTAACCGATTTTCTGTGTTGTTATCGCGTGAGTCTGCTACCATTCGATATGCTTTTGCCAGCGCATGAGGCCCTACAAAATTTTGATTCACCTCGCGCGCATTACATTCTGAATAACAGGCACCACACATAATACAATTACCAGTTTGGTCAAGAAGTGCGCGTTCCGATGGTGTTTGTAAGAATTCACGTTCTGGTACTTGTCGTCCAGCAGTACTAACGTATGGCACCACAGCTTCAAGATTGTCCCAAAAAGGGTTCATATCAACTATTAAATCTTTAATAACTGGCATATTACCTAGAGGTGCGACTGTTAAAACTGGTTTACCCTCGTAAGTATTTGTTGTAGCTGTATTTTCAGATGATGATTTTAAGAACTCAATCTCACTGCCAACATTTTCTTTACAAGCCAAAGCCGAACGTCCGTTGATTCTAAGAGCACAACTACCACAAATGGTGTTACGGCAATTCTTACGGAATGCTAGAGTTCCATCTTGCTCCCACTTAATTTTATTAAGGCAGTCGAGGATTGTATTTCCCGGCTCGGTTTCCACCAAATAATCCTGCACGGAAGGCTTGGAGTTAGGTTTTTGTCGAATAATTTTAAAGATAACTTCCATATACACAAATCCTATATATAGTATTTAACTAGGTTAATATCTATTACGCGCCGCAGTGGCTATTATTCTCACTCAACATCATCAATCCCTGGTCTTTAGTACTGAAGAACCGCAAATGTCTTGATTACAGCACACTTAAGATGAAAGTTAGGTGCCTTATAGTCTTACCTAACTTGTAGTGGACTACAACACTCTGTTGGTTATAAAAGTTCACTCCTAGACCTCCAATTGGTTTGAACATCTTCCAAGTATAACCATTAAATCTAAATCCATATGCCCAGAATCTCATTGAATTGCATGAGCGTAATATCAAAGACACTACAAGCTTATAAGAGTTGCTTAAGCTTACACAGGCAATATTAAGCAGCCATGACAAGCAAACCAACCTCTCCATACCCATAACTAACCTAACCCTCGAATATGTAAATATGTTCAAACACGTATTTGACACGAACATGAACACTGACCCGTGAGGTTGTAGTTGTTGGATATATAGAATTGTTAAATTGTCTTGCCGAGGTGTCAACATCTTAACAAAACCCAAGAATTTAGCCTTCGGCGCTTCTCATGTTGCCAAAATATGTAAGGCATCGGATGGTTAATTTTGATTTCTTGAGTACCCAATACTCACCCTAAAGGTAGAAATTTATATGTAAAGTGTATCGTAAATTTAATTCTAAATTAAATAAATATTTTGCTATTATTAGTCCATGCTAGTATTTAATATAAAATAACGGAGTGACAAATCGAGTGTAAATCGCCCTGACTGTGCGAATATTACCGCTTTGTTTATTCGTAATTGTAAAGACGTGAAAATATCGTCTTTACATGTACGAGAAAAAGGTGTATAACCTCAATACCCTCGATATATACTATGCACTGTTCGCTCTTGAAGTGAGTTAATGAATGCACGCATTCTAAGACTTGTTTCTCGATTTGGGTAAGTGCAGTCGTTAAAAGCCTGTTCCATGTGCAAGTCTATAACATAGCTGTTATAGAACATGAGCAGGTATCGAATCTTGATGAGCTAAATTTTCCTGAATGTAATTCTGGAACTTAGCGCTCCCCTCCTCACAATCTTTCAGCCACCGATTTTACCTTTGTTGGCTTGAAGTAAAATTGCCACATCAATGCCAGTCGTAGAAAAGAATTCTCTGACCGATGGCGAATGATGGTTACAAATGCCGTAATATTACCGCGTTTAAAACCTGCTAATATTTTTGAACTGTCTTTGTGTGAGGGAAACCTTCACAGCAGAAAGTCTCAAAGTTCTTCATAAGCAGGAATCCGCCGTAAACCTCGGATATAAGCCACCGTGCAAATTGAAATTGGCTCAATCTATGGTATTTCATTACCCAGTTAAAACGTTTGGAGACCTTTATAGGATAATTTGAATCGAATGAGTGAAACAGCTACCGCACCATTAACCGGAAAAGCCCTGCTTGCTAAAGTCAAAGAGCTTTCAACTTTACCAAGACGAGAAAGAGCTAAACAATGTGGTTATTACACGACTACTAAAGGTGGCCAAGTACGAGTTAACTTGACTGACTTTTACGACGCTTTGCTATCGGCTCGAGGAATTCCTTTGAGTCCAGAATCTCCCAAAGATGGTCGTGGTCGTGAACCTACGTACCGTGTTAGTGTCCATCAAAACGGTCAAATTGTTATTGGTGCAACATATACCAAAGCAATGGGTTTAGAGCCTGGTGATGAGTTTGAAATTAAGCTTGGATACAAACATATTCATCTGATTCAAGTTGACGGCGATAAAAAGAGTTCCCAGTTAGAGGACTCAGATATTGACGACGAAGATGAAGATGAAGATGAAGATGAAGATGACGAAGAGTAAATTTTCACCAATAGAGTTAATCAACTAGTTTTAACCACAGGCTTACAGACTGTATCGTGTTATAAACGACACTCTATTGCCAACATTTTCGTTACCTTAGATTTAGCCGATTGATACATTCCCAACACATTACTACGCACGTTGGGAATGAGTGTAAAAAATTTAATGTTACTTTTAGCAGCTAGAGTCATATCTGGCTGCTTTGATTTTTGTTCTTGCTTAATCCCAAATATTCTTTCTGAAAATAAAAAATCAAATTAATTGTCAATAAATATATTGCATTTAGCTTCTTATTAACACTCTAATATCAAGTTAATACATGTAGGTTGGGTTGCACCCAACCCCAAAAACTACAAATTTTTAACTACCCCTAAAAGGAGTTAAACGTTTAATAGCACGACCAGCAACATCTCTATAACGTAGTTGTCCGCAAAGAATTTTGCCCATTAATTGTGGGCCACTTGGACGTTTAACACCTACGTTATAGCCAACGTGAGGCAGACGGTAAAAAAGACTTGCTATTTTTGACGCCCACGCCATATCGACGCCCCATTCAGAATTCATAATGTTGGAGTAATTTTCCAGCGCGTTGATATCACCACTAAGAGCATCATCAATCGCATCACTAGCTTTTAGTCCGCTAAAAATTGATGGACGAATACCTTCAGCAGTCATTGGGTCAACAACACAAGCAGCTTCACCAGCTAAAACAGCATTAGTCGTGTGAAGAGTTTGTTCACCGTTCCATAAGCACAGAGCATGACCATACTGTTTACACGTACTAACATTTAAATTAAAGCTTTTACCGTATTCGTCAACGATTTTTTTAAAGTTCTGTGCTTGCCCACCAATAAAAGTGCCGACCCCAATCGAATAACCATCAGCTTTCGGAAAATTCCATGCATACCCGTTTTTAACGATGCCAAATTCAAGATCTATCACATTTTTTCTTTCAACAATAGCAGGCGCCTCAGCTTCTAAAGCACCAGCCAGACGACGTAACCTATCTTTAAAACCAAGCCATTTTGCCATTGGCCCAGAGGCGCCATCAGCAGCGATAATATAGCGACCCTGGAAACATCCATTTTTAGTATTAACTTCCCAGTAATCACTTTTAAATTCAATACCCGTTACTTCAGTGTTATCGCGCAGTTCGGTGCCTTGCTTTTGAGCCTGCTTAATAATAAAATGGTCAAATACATCACGGCGAACCAACCATACTGGCTCTGGTGTTTGTAGTTCAACCTCAACAACATCGTCCATTTTCCAAGTAAAGCGAATAGTATCAGCTTTCACCGAAATCGCTGGACTAAAATCAAAGTCAAACCATTCAGCGATCTGAGGAGATACTCCACCACCACAAGGTTTATACCGTGGTAAAGATTCTTTTTCTATAACTAATACCGAACGTCCCCGCTTGCTCAAATGATACGCAGCAGTTCCACCCGCAGGTCCGGCGCCAACGATTATACAGTCATACATAAGATTTTATACCTACCTGAATAAAGTCTTATCAAAAAGAAAGTAAAGCTTAAAAAGGGGTAAGAGGAAAAAAGCAAAGGAACAAACACCCTTCACCCTTCTCCTTTTACCCCGTCCAACAGTCCAAAGTATTAACGACTAACCGAGTTAGTTCTAGACAGTAGTAATGTCTTTTTCTTTCTCCGCTAGTAAATCGTTAATTTTAGCAGTATATTTGTCTGTTAGTTTTTGCAGTTTGTCTTGTAAGTCGCGAGATTCATCCTCAGATATTTCTGATGCCTTTTCCTGCTTGCGAATCGACTCAATGCCATCACGACGAATGTTACGAATTGCAACGCGCCCTTCTTCGGCATATTTAGCTGCAATTTTGACAAATTCTTTACGCCGTTCGGTCGTTAATTGCGGAATATTCAGGCGAATCACAGAACCATCGTTACTGGGCGTTAAACCCACATCCGACATTGAAATTGCCTTTTCGATGAGAGTTAGTGTGTTTCTATCGTAAGGCTGAATTAAAATAGTTGTCGCATCTGGAGTACTAATGTTCGCAAGCGATTTCAATGATGTAGGCGTACCGTAATACTCTACAGAAATTCTGTCGAGTAAACTCGAATTCGCGCGCCCAGTGCGAATAGTATTGAAAGACCGTAGCGTAGATTCAACGGTCTTTTGCATGGTACTCTCAGCGTCAGCTAACTTCACAAGAACCTCCCACAAGCGTTCCAATCGATTCTCCCACAACTGCGCGGTAAATATTACCGTTGGTGGTTAGATCAAAGACGAGAATTGGAATATTATTCTCCTTACATAAGGCTATCGCGGTACTGTCCATTACACGCAAATCTTTTGCCAAAACGTGAGAATAAGTCAAAGTCTTATAGCGTTTGGCGTCAGGTACTTTCATCGGGTCGGCATCATAAATACCGTCTACTTTTGTAGCCTTAAAAATGACTTCTGCCTCAATTTCAGCCGCGCGTAGTGCCGCTGCTGTGTCGGTGGTAAAAAATGGGTTTCCAGAACCGGCGCCAAAAATAACCACCCGTCCTTTTTCAAGATGACGGATGGCGCGACGGCGTATATAAGGTTCTGCGAGTTCTTGCATAGCAATAGCCGTTAAAACTCTTGTCTGTACTCCTATACGCTCGAGGGAGTCTTGGAGTGTCATGGCGTTCATTACCGTGGCAATCATGCCAATGTAGTCAGCGGTTGCTCTGTCCATTCCTGCCGACGCGGCTTTGACACCTCTAAATATATTGCCCCCCCCTACGACAATAGCGAGTTGAACACCTGTGGCTACTACCTCTGCTACTTCTTGTCCTATGTTCTTGACCACTTCGGGGTCAATTCCATAACCCATGTTGCCCATTAGGGCTTCACCGCTCAGTTTAAGTAAAACCCGTCGGTAATGTGTACCCATGAAGTTTCGTTTTATTTCAAAGAAAAAAAGTTGTAATTTCCTCCAATTTAAGATAGCAGTATGACGACAATATGTCTCTACTTGTGACAAATTTTAGTTACGCCAAGTAATTTTTGTGCCGATTGGCTCAGTTTCTGTAATATCTATATTATTATCACCAAACAGCGACGCTATAGCATTTCTTAGATATTGTACCTGCACTGCTTCCGGGTTTTCCGGGTTGTCATCTATTTGCCCACGATATCGTACTCTTCCTTCAGAATCTATTAAAAAACACATTGGCGTAGTCATGGCGCCAAAACTGCGGGTTACATCTTGCGTTGAGTCCCATAGGTAGGGAAAGTTAAGTTCATGCTTCTGGGCAAAACCTTTCATCCGGTCAAAACTTTCCACTAAGTCTTGGTTAGCAGCGCTGCCATTTACGCCAATTAGCGTAAACCCAAAGCTTGAAAACTCTTGTTGAATTTGTTTCAACCGTTCCAGGTAATGTCCAACATAAGGGCAGTAGTTGCACATCAAAACGACGCCAACTGCGTAGAACTTTTCGAGATAACGACTGAGATGATGAACCTGCCCGTCAATACCTGGCAGTTCAAAATCTGGTGCGTAGCTTCCTATCGGAGTATCAGTTGTTAAGCGCGTTTTCATTTTCCCCTGGCTTCAAGGAACTAGGAACAAAAATTTGGTTTAATGAACATGTCATGCGACCGCATCGAACCGCTTTTTGGTGTAAATGCTTGATATTCGACCATTCTATAAACCTATCTACGCCACCGTACATTGTGAAACTACTGAAATTATTCTTTCTCGGATTTATTCTAATTTTGTGAAAATAAAGTCTTAAAATATTGTTAACTTATGCCACGGTGCTTGTGAGCGATCAGGGAGGAGATGCTCTACTTTGAAATTCATCACTCGACATCCGTTGGCACACCCCAACCGTCAAAAACACATACTATCTCCGGAATAATCTATGTCAATCGGCTATGTTGCGCTCGTTCTCCACGCACACCTGCCCTTCGTTCGTCACCCAGAAAGTGACTACGTGCTAGAAGAGGAATGGCTGTATGAAGCAATTACAGAAACATACGTACCTTTATTAAAAGTATTTGAAGGGTTAAAGCGGGACGGGATTGACTTTAAAATTACGATGAGCATGACACCACCCTTAGTGTCAATGTTACGTGACCCTTTATTACAAGAACGTTACGATGCCCATTTAGCGCAGCTAGAAGAGCTTATCGAGTTAGAAATCGAGCATAACGCCCACAACGGTCATATCAAATATCTCGGAGAACATTACGCCAAAGAATTTAGTGAAACACGTCTTATTTGGGAGCGTCATCAAGGAGACTTAGTAACCGCGTTCAAAAAATTCCAAGACTCAGGCAACCTAGAAATTATTACTTGCGGCGCCACTCATGGGTATTTACCATTAATGAAAATGTACCCCCAAGCTGTGTGGGCACAACTTCAAGTCGCATGTGAACACTACGAAGAAACATTTGGACAACCACCAAGAGGAATTTGGTTGCCAGAATGTGCGTACTACGAAGGTTTAGAGCGAATGCTCGCCGACGTTGGCTTGCGTTACTTCCTAATCGACGGACACGGCATTTTATACGCACGTCCACGTCCCCGATATGGTACTTATGCACCAATATTTACCGAAACAGGGGTAGCAGCATTCGGTCGTGACCACGAATCATCGCAACAAGTTTGGTCTTCTGAAGTAGGTTATCCCGGCGCCGCAGAATACCGCGAATTTTATAAAGACCTAGGATGGGAAGCAGAATATGAATACATCAAGCCGTATATAATGCCCAACGGTCAGCGTAAAAATACTGGAATTAAATATCATAAAATCACAGGACGTGGACTAGGGCTATCGGATAAAGCTTTATATGACCCTTACTGGGCAAGAGAAAAAGCCGCAGAACACGCAGCAAACTTCATGTATAACCGTGAACGGCAAACAGAGCATTTACACGGAATAATGGGGCGCCCGCCAATAATCGTTTCACCCTATGATGCCGAACTATTTGGTCACTGGTGGTACGAAGGCCCCTGGTTTATAGATTACTTATTCCGTAAATCGTGGTACGACCAACAAACCTATAAAATGACACACCTCGCCGACTACTTACGCGCCGAACCGTCACAACAAGTTTGTCGTCCCTCACAATCAAGCTGGGGTTATAAAGGCTTTCATGAATATTGGTTAAACGAAACCAATGCGTGGATTTACCCCCATCTCCATAAAACAGCCGAACGCATGATAGAAATATCAACAATAGAGCCAGAAGACGAACTTCAATGGCGCGCACTCAACCAAGCTGCACGCGAATTACTCTTAGCACAATCATCCGACTGGGCATTTATCATGCGGACCGGAACAATGGTACCCTACGCAGTACGAAGAACACGTTCTCACGTCATGCGCTTCAACAAACTATATGAAGACATAAAAATCGGCAAAATAGACAGTGGTTGGCTAGAAAAAGTTGAACTAATGGACAACATCTTCCCCAACATCAACTACCGCACCTACCGCCCACTGTAACCCCTCTTGTCGCACAGGCCAAAGGCGCCTGTGCAGTCACATAATTCTCCTTACTACACAAACACAAAAAAACATAACAACTTCTAAAGATAATGCTGCTAAACAGGGTAAAGAGTTTCGCTTATGTATTTATTATCCTACTAAATTAACAAGTAAAGAAGAATATATTCTTATCGGTAAAGAATTTTGGAGTTTTGTTGGTGGAGATAAGAACACGCAGTCAGAAGTTTTTAGTTTAATAATAAACACTGCAAAAGACTTCTCTTTCAACGATTTAATAGAAAGTCGCACAGAAATGCTTCTTCAAGAGTATGTGTTAGTCATGAAGCACAAGCAATTAAATCAATACTAAGTTATCACGATGTATAACTGTTTCGGCGCCTTCATACCCTAAAATCTCTCTAATTTCTCTAGAATGGCGCCCGCGAATCTTTTGCAATTCATTACTACTATAATTCACCAATCCCCGCGCGATTTCATTCCCATCCCCATCAAATATTCCTACAGCTTCTTGCGTATCAAATTCACCTTTTACTTCAGTAATACCCGCAGCAAGTAGAGATTTTCCTCCATCAGAGATTGCTGTTGCGGCACCGTTATCTAAATACAACTTACCCAATGGAACTAAACCATAAGCGATCCAACGTTTGCGCGCTCCTGTAGGTTCAGGTTGTGGTTCAAACTGCGTACCAATAGACTCACCATTAATAATTTTTTCGATGTTATGAGGGTATTGTCCTCGTGTAATTACTGTCCGTACTCCTGCTGCTGTTGCAATGCGAGCCGCAGAAATTTTTGTTACCATTCCCCCCGTTCCCCACTGGGAACCTTGACCACCTGTTTGAACTTGCATCGCTGTCAGTTCTTTTATACTGTTTACCAAACTAATTGGTTTCGCATCAGGCACAGAGCGAGGGTCTGCGGAATATAATTTATCCACATCTGTAAGTAAAAATAACCAATCAGCTTCTACTAAACTGGCAACAAGCGCAGAAAGAGTATCATTGTCGCCAAACTTTAATTCTTCAACAGCAACAGTATCATTCTCATTCACGATAGGAATAACACCAAGTGCGAGTAACTCTCGAAACGTATTGTAAACATTTAAGTATTTACTGCGCTGCACCAAATCACTACGAGTCAATAAAACTTGAGCTATCGGTTGTTGTAGCGTCGTAAATAAATCATCATAAACCCGCATCAGGCGCCCTTGCCCAACAGCAGCAACAGCTTGTTTCAGGGCAATGCTTTTTGGACGTTCTGTTAAACCTAAACGCGCACTTCCCACCCCTACGGCGCCACTCGATACAAGAATAACTCTATATCCCTTCGAGCGCAGTTGTGAAAGCACTTCAGCTAATGTTGCAATAGTGGATAGCGCCAATAATCCTGTTTCAAGTTGAGTAAGACTAGAAGTTCCAATTTTAATAACCAGAGTCTGAGGCATCTTATATATCGTAGAGGCGGTTTAACAAATATCCTAAAACAGCATGTAACACCTCGTAAGTGCAGGTTAACCAATATCCTAAACCCGCCCCTACCCTAAATACTAAAGCGCCAGTTTCTCTATGGTGAGGACTAGCGCTTTACAGGTTTTAAACTTATTTACTATAGTTAGGGTATATATTTTTTACCCCATCTTATTAATTTTCATATTCCCTTATTTTTCTCTGTAACGAAACTTTTTTAAGTATTTCTTTAGATTTACTTCCTTTAAAATTTATTACGCTTTGTAAATCTTTTTTTCTTTGGACTAATTGTAGCCCCTAAAATTTCAGATGCCCACACTTCAAAGTTACGGACAGGGTGAGAACGCAATGCCGTACCAGGATGCATCATTGGTTCCACGAGAATTGTAAACATTCCCAAACGATTACCCACCAAAACATCAGTAAACAACCTGTCACCAACCATGCCAACTTGGTTTACAGGCAAATTCATTTCAGCGAGTGCTGCACGGACTTTACGACGTGACGGTTTCGCAGCGCCATGATAGTAAGGTAAATCTACCGCACTGGCAATACTGCTAATTCGATTTTCGCTGATATTATTACTGACAAGCCAAAGCGATGCCACTTGACGCACCTGTGTAACCCATTCTTGGAGTTCAGGTGAAGCAACAGCAGCTTTAAATGGTACTAATGTTTCATCAACATCAAGCACCAGCCCTTTAAGGTTATACCGTTGGATAATGTCAGGCGTAAGGCTTAATATTGAAGAAGAGAGAATTAAATCAGGTTGTAGTAATTTTTTCCAGGTCATTAGTTTAAAGTTAGGAATTAGAAGTTAGGAGTTAGGAGTTAGGAATTGCAAATTAACTCATAACCCATAACTCCTAACTCATAAGTATTGTTTTTGTCTTTCTCTACGAATTTTAGCAACAGCGGCTTCGTGTTCCTGTATAGTACGACTAAAAACGTGAGTCCCATCATACCGAGCAACAAAAAATAAATAATCAGTATTTTCGGGGTTTAACACAGCTTGTAGGGCAGGCAAACCAGGCGCCGCTATTGGAGTAGGAGGTAAACCAGGCGTAGCATAAGTATTATATGGTGATGGTTGTCTGACTTGTGCGAACGTTAAAGGTCTATCAGGAGTTTGAGTAATTCCAAAAGCATATTCAACAGTGGGATCACTTTCTAGTTTTATCCCTTTTTGCAAGCGAGATACAAATACACCCGCAATACGGCGCCTTTCTTGTGCCACAACAGCCTCTTTTTCAACGATACTAGCGAGCGTCACCCACTCTTTAAGTGTAAACTTTGTTTTACCTTTCTCTTTTTGGTATACAGGTAAAGCAGTTTGCTCAAAACGTTCAAGCATTTGCTCGACAACATCTTGAGGTGTAATTTTCTCTGCTGGAACTTGGTAAGTATCTGGAAAAAGAAAACCTTCCAAAATCGGAATATCAGCAGGAAGCCAAGAAAATTGTTTCCTATCAGCAATACTAGCGGCCTTTATAAAATCTTCAGCAGAAAACCAACCCTTTTCTTGAAAGTATCTCGCCATTTGTCTCAATGACCAACCTTCAGGGATAGTAAAACTAGTCTGCACAACTTTACCATCTCGAATTTTTTCAGCTATTACATTCATTGGCTGATTTGCAGATAATTCATAAGTACCAGCCTGAAAATCACCTTTTGGGTCTTGCCAATTTTTATATCTTGCCAATAAACTCCAGGCATATTTCGACCTAATTAAACCTGCTTGTTCTAATTTGGCACCAATTTGTTGAGTAGCTGTACCAGAAGGAATTTGGAACCGTTGAGGTTTTGCGGCACTAGATACAGGTGAAATAGCCCAACTCCACCAAAGCCAACTAGCGCTGCCAAAAATACTCAACAATAAAGGCAGCAGGCTAATTATAAATAACCGCTGCCAACCTCTTTTTTGATAACTCATCATTAAGTAGTGATTTTTGCAAAAAATTCTTTACTCAACTTCGTTAAACAACTGTTCTTCCAAAAGCGGTTGAACTTTACGAAATTCTTCAGGAGATAAAAGCTCAGGTTGACCAGATTTTGTTAATCGTGCGAAAAACAAAAGCGGGTCAAGGGGAGTATATATTGCGTATTCTTGCTCATCTTGGTAAAAGGTCGCAAGCAATTGTAATTGTTCAGGTTCCAAGTCCGCGTCTTCGTCTTCAATTTCGAGAGTAAAAAGTTCGGAATCTTCAACAGGCGGTAATTCACCTGCTACAGTTAGGGCATAAGCTGTATTTTTGAGCGCTAAATTGTGTTCTGACAACACAGCTTGAGCGTTGGCAAATAACTCATCAATTGCGGCATCGTCTTCTACTAGAATTGCTTCTTCTTCCTCATCGTCACCTTGCCAAGCAAAGATTTCTACGGGGGCATCTACAGGAAGAAGTAAAACATATTCTTGCCCTTCCACCGAAAGTGAATGCTCGACATAACATTCAAGCGTGCGTCCTTGCTCATCCGTCAAGGTGATGGAACCAGCTTGAGCTTTATCATTGTCTTCAGGAAATTGTGAGGAATACATAGCCGATATATGCAAATATATTAACTACCAGCAACTGCAAAAACTGCTTAATTGTTTCTTAAACAGGTAATGTAAATTAAATTGAGTCGAACTGGCTACCAAACTTCAGGATATCATGCATTTGGAATTGGTCGTGTTTCAAAATTCCGTCTTGCATCAAGCCATTGTTGCAAAATCAATGCTGCCGCTTTTCGGTCGATTAAACCTTTATTACGAGATGGTGAACGATTTTCAGCTAAAATCATTTGTTCAGCTTGAAACGACGTTAAACGCTCATCAACATATTCCACTGGCAGGTTTAATATTTTGCTAACACGTTTAGCAAATTTCTGAACGTGTTTTGCTTGAAACCCTAGAGTCCCATCCATGTTATATGGTAAACCCACAACCAATACATTTATTTCGCGCTCAATAACTAATTGGCGTAATTGCTCGATATCCTTTGAGAAAGCAGTGCGCTCAATAGTAGTGATGCCAGTTGCGATAAGTCCTGTTTTGTCGCAACCAGCAACACCAATTCGCTTGCTTCCTACATCTAATGCTAAAGCAAGAACGTATTTAGATTGAGATGAGGAAGACACTAAAGAAACTTCATTGTCTTGCTTTAACCGCTGATTAACCACGCAACTGCTCCTGGTCGGCATCGCCTTCAAAATCATTCGATGCTTCTACGCTACCGTGATTATAGGAAAATGCAACCGAATCTTTAACAGTATTATTTTTGACAATTCTATCCGGAACTGACGGTTTGCCTTGTTGAGTCCAAGACATTCCACCAGGTATTGGTTTACGTGCAGGTTGTAAACCTTGTAATACTTCAGGCAGTTGAATACCTTCGAGCGAAACAAACTTCGATTCGCGCACTTTATGCCACACTGACCGGGACATAATTAATGTATGCTCAGTTCGGCTTGCTCCAATTCGTTCTAGATATTCCTCTCCTTCTGGTAAATAATCAGCTGAGGCTATACGCAAAGCTTGCTTAGGAAAATCTTGAGCTATACGTGCTAACTGAGAAAGTAGCTCTGGATATAGCCAAGTATAAGCAGGATGTACCGTTAGTGTTGCGACGTGTGGTGAATTTCCTTTTCTGTCTACAGTTATTTGAAAGTAACCTATCGCTGCTTTACGAGAAGGTTCAAAAACATATCCACTAACAACTTCGCTTTTATTGAGCCACTGTTTCAAAGCATCCGTCAACCCTTCAAATAAACCTGTTTTAAAGTCACAAGTTTGACGGTCAAATACTTGTCGCACCAAAGGTGGCATTGATGCTGTATCTAATTGATACAACAATTGGGCATCAGCATTACTGACAGGAAGTAAATTTGGCAAGTCTGGTTCTGCCAAAGCCAAGCTTGATAACAATTCTGGTTTTAATTCCCAATACGTAATTTCCGCAAGACGTTGGAATCCGTTGCGACGGTAAAGTGCTAATGCGTCTGCGTCGTTTACATTAACTTCGAGTATCCAGGTACGCGCTTCCAATATTGACTCGAAGCAATGACGTAAAAGCTGTGAGCCAATGCTTAATCTATCATTACCCCGTTCTAGCAGTACACGGTCTACGCGCCAAGTACTTCGTGTCCGGTTAAATGGTGACACTTGCACCATCCCTAATAATGTTCGTCCAGTCTCTATAACGTAAGCACACAGACGATATCTTAAAGGGTTGGGAAACCAACTTAAACATTTCAGCAACCCATACCAACGACGTAACCATTGTACTTGCTTGGCGCCGTCACTTTCTCCCTGTGGTGTTAGGGCAGAGAATGACTCGTGAGTCAAGCGTTCAATACCGTCCAAGTCACGATACTGTACTGGTCGGATAACAACACTTAGATTTTGGGGTAATAAAGAAGTCATTTTCATTCGAGCCGCTACACAGCCATAGGTAATGGTGTTGAGAATCTATATCTATATTGCATTAATTTTAACGACTTTTGACGTTTTGGCGCCAAATCATAAGAGGTATTTATTTAAATCTAAACGCCAAAAAGCAAACCTAGCTAGAATAAATCTACCCTAAAGAAACTAGGTCTGCTTTAAATATATTTTAAGTTTTGTTAAAAATTGTATAAGCCTTGCTACGCTTGGCGAGAAATTTGCTTCTCAAAATTAGCTTGTGTTTGATGCAGCAAAAGCTCTCGACTGTCATCTAAGCTTGGCTTAAGAGTAGGAACCAGATTACGAGCTTGTAGTGTCATATGAAACTGTAAATGAGCAACGTATTCGCTGAACTCCTCATTTACCGCGTCTTTGCCCCTTTTGAAATTTGATTCCGTTGCCACTGTGTTCTCCTTGATTAATTAATCGTGCCGAATGAATATTGATCAACATTTGCCAAACTTATCATATTGTTTCATTTCAACATCGGCTTCGCAATCAACTGTTACGAAAGAAGTACAAAGTGCTGAGTTACCACTTTATACTCAGCACTCAGCACTTTAAACTCAGCACTTTTAAGCTATGGCTTCAGCTTTTTCTACTTTTTCAGCTTTCACAACTGGCACATAAGGCTTTTCGGTACCTTGTGCTAAATACTCAGCTAGTTGTGCTTCGATTTGGTCGCGGACAATTTGACGATATTCTAAGAAATGCTCGTTGTGCGCGCAAGTTGCTAAATAGTGGTCGAACACTTTTGGATTATGCTTCAAAATGCTAAATAAGTGATGCCAGAACTTCCAGCGAGTTTCCCGCTTAATTCCCTGGCGCCAAATTATAGTTAAGAAAGCTTTGACTACAATCAATTCTGGCATTTTCGCAGGCGCCGTCCAACTTGGCCCACCCATCATCATAAAACAGCGATAAGTTCTGTCCAAATATGCTACTGGGTCATATAAAGCACAAAACGCTTCAACATATTCACGTGCTATTTCTTCTAATGGACGGGTGGCAATAAAGTTCATTAATGTAGTTTGATTAATGTTCCCATCTGCATTTTCCCGCAGGCGCCCTTCTCTACTTAGACGATGCCATAAAGCAGTATTAGGTAACGCTTGTAACATTGCGAAAGTTGTCGAAGGAATGGCAGCTTGTTCCGCAAACCTAACAATACGTGAACCGGCGCCACTTTTTTCACCATCGAACCCAATAATAAACCCAGCCATTGGACGCAAACCAGTTCTGATAATGGTTTCAACTGCATCCGTTAAAGAACTACGGGTATTTTGAAACTTCTTAGTCATCTGCAAACTGTCTTCGTCGGGGGTTTCAATACCCAAAAATACAGCTTTGAACCCAGACTCAACCATCAATTCCATTAATTCTTCGTCTTGAGCAAGGTCAATAGAAGCTTCTGTATCAAAACTGAAAGGATATTGATGTTCAGCCATCCAGGTTTTTAACTCTTTAAGCAACAACTTCACATTCCGCTTGTTGCCAATAAAGTTATCATCTACCATAAAAACGCTACGGCGCCAACCCAACTCATAAAGACGGTCAAGCTCTGCAAGTAACTGTTCTGGAGTTTTAGTCCGTGGTTTACGACCGTAGAGAACAATAATGTCGCAAAACTCGCACTGAAACGGACAACCACGCGAAAACTGAACTGACATTGAGTCGTAAGCATCAAACTCTAACAAGTCAAAGCGAGGTATAGGTGTACTAGTAACATCAGGTTTTTCGGTTGCTCTAAAAATTCCTGACTTTTCACCCTTATTTACAGCTTCGACAAACATTGGTAGAGTAATCTCACCTTCGTCTAAAATCAGGAAGTCGGTGCCAACATTTTGGACTTCGTGCGGAACTGAGGTAGGATAAGGACCACCAACAGCAACTAACTTACCATGTTGCTTTGCTTCTTTAATTTGGTCAAGTAAATCTTGCTTCTGAACAATCATCGCAGACAGAATTACCATATCTGCCCACTTCCACTCTGCCTCAGTAACAGCACGTATATTACGGTCAACTAATTTAAATTCCCATTCCTGGGGTAATATTGCAGCGACAGTTACTAAACCCAACGGAGGCAGTAGAACTTTGCGGTTAACTAGATCTAAGATTTTTTCGTATGACCAAAATGTTTTAGGAAACACCGGATAGACAAGCAATACACGCATAAATTTCTACTCCTACCGCATCATTTTTATAAATCAATGTAAACTCACTTAATATATAGATGAGTTTTATGTAAATATGTTTCAGAAACCGGGTTTCTTTACTGACATTTACGACAAAACCAATAATTTTGGGCAGAAACCCGGTTTCTCAAGCCCTTTCACATTAGCATTATTACTTATTTTTTTTTGCTACTCTGCTATACCTAACGTGGAAACTCTACCTTTTGACACCGCTAAGTCTTAAAACATCACTCATCGTTTCACAGTAGTTGGTTAAACCAAAGCTTTTCGGACTAACAGCATTTTTGTACGTAAAATGACGATATTCCATACAAAATCTGTCCCACGCTGCCATCTGAATACGGAACAGCACAATAATTACATTCGCTAAACCGAATGAAAGCGGGATACGGAACAAGATTTTTTTACCAAGGTAAGCACAAACTTGTTCTATAACTTGGTTTGCGGTAATTCTAGTTTGTCCCAGAACTAACGATCTTTCTTGCCCTGCACTAGGAGGATTATTGACAAGATGTTTAACTACAGTGGCAATATCCTGACCGTGGATGAAGTGAAAGCTACCATCTGCCTTTAAAAATCGGATGATATCTATATATTTAGCTATTTCAGGAAGACCTGTTGTAATGTGCGAGTAAGGTTTGTTAGTATCTCCACCAAAAACAAACGTGGGAAAAACAGTTGTAACTTTCGGTGCAATCTTCAACTGCGATTTTTTCATTAAACAGTCGTACTTGGAACGAACATAGTCAGTTCCTATCTCACCTGCTTCTTTAAGTGGTTCACCATTATTACCTAAAACACTTGCCGTCGAGAAGTATATTACCTGTTCGCATCGTTCAAGGTCTAACATATCCATTAGCTCCAGCGTTTTCGTGACATTCACATCAAACGTAATATCACCACCCCAAGCTGTTGCTGTCAAAACAGCCACATCAATAGTTTTCAGCAAATCAGCAAACTTCCCTATTTCCTGCATATCACCTTGCAGCACAGTGATATTTTGACGAACATTTGTATCAATTTTTAATTTGTTAGGATTTCTTACGAGTAAAAATAATTCGTGTTCAGTCTCTTGAATTAACTGCTCACTAATATAATGACCCACACACCCACTGGCGCCTGTAACTAAAATACGCTTAGACATAAGATTTTGATCAAAATCCGGATTAAATTTAGGTAAAAATAATATCGCAGAGAATCAGCCAGTGCAAGTGTTTTGATACATACGACATGACATTCTAGATTTAGAACCTACCTATAAGTTCCCCAGAATTTGCATAAGTTAAGCCTAACTCGATTTAGTAGAGCAGTACAGGCGCCTCCAAGCAAGCACATAAGAATGTGAACCGTGGTTCACAAAATATTTTTGATGGATTAAAATTTATGTCATTTGGAATAAATACGGTTTTATCACAATGGTAGGTATTTTTGCACTATTGGTAATAATGAAGGGCAAAGAACAACCAACAGCAGAAACACAACTACAAACAGAACTTGAATCACAAACTGATACTTCAACGAATTAAAATCTTAATACAATTGTCATTCTGAGCGCAGCGAAGAATCTTTAAAGATTTCACTCACTTATAGAGATGCTTCACTACGTTCAGCATGACATGTTTCACGCATACGGGTGCGGGTAATTACACTGCTGTTAAACTTAACTGCTTTGCGGTTTCAAAAAAGAATCTTACATTGTCTTCGGGTGTTTCGGGTAAAACACCGTGACCGAGGTTGAGGATATGACCCCAGTTACCTGCTTTACGAACTGTATCGTAAATACGTTCACGAATAAATTCTTTGGAACCAAATAAAACACCTGGGTCTAAATTACCCTGTACTTTCATGGTTTTACCAAGACGTTGACGTGCGTCTGCCATGTCAACTGTCCAGTCTACTGATATAATATCGGCGCCTGATGTTGACATGCGTTCCAATACACCAGCACTACCTGTTACCAAAAGAATTAACGGTGTGTCGGGATGTGTTTGTTTAACGCGCTCGAAAACCATTTTTTGGTAGGGTTGTGCAAACACTTCGTAGTCTTGAGGACTAAGTTGCCCTGCCCATGAATCAAACATTTGCACTACTTGGGCACCGCAGTCAATTTGATAGCGGACATAGGTAGCGATAGAATCGGCGAGTTTTTCCAACAGTTGATGTAAAATCGTAGAGTCGGAGAACGCCATGTTTTTAATAACCGAGTAGGTTTTAGAACCTTTACCTTCAACAGCATAAGCTGCCAAAGTCCACGGGGCACCAACGAATCCAAGTACAGTAGACTGCGTACCAACTTCAGAGCGTAAAGCCTGTAAAATCGTTTTGATGAAAGGTAACGATTCTTCAGGGTTTAAAGGGTGTAAATTATCTACTTGTTCCTGTGAACGAATTGGTGCATGAATAATAGGACCCTTTCCTTCGGCAATATCCATATCGATACCCAAACCAGGAAGTGGGGTAACAATATCAGAAAATAGAATTACACCATCGGGTTGAAATGCTTTCCAGGGTTGCAAAGAAACTTCGATAGCAACTTCCGGAATTTCCGACCGTTCGCGGAACGAGGGATACTTCTCTCTCAAATCGCGATAAGCTTTCATATATCGTCCAGCTTGTCGCATCATCCAAACAGGAGGACGATCTACAACTTCACCACGAGCAGCCCTTAATAAATGAGGCGTATTTGCGGAAATACCCATTAACACTTCATCCTATATCGCTTTTTTATTTCATCATTTAGCTTACCATTCTAGGCTGACAAAAGTATAACCAGAAAAGAGAAAACAACCAAAACAAAGACTTTTTCTATATACCACAAATATTGACTTTCAAGCAATATTGTTACTTTTTGATTGTAAATTTTTGTAAATTACATATCTTCGATTTCAGTTTCATAAAGCAGAACAGTCGTCTCCGGGCCAACTCTACCCATTTCAGGTAACAGACCCATTTCCATTTCCACAAAATAAGTCCAAGTACCACAGTCTTGATGGTAATTTAAAACTTTACCCATACCACCTATAAAATAAACTTTTTGGTTTTTACGGTATTGTGGCTAGGATTGCTTCTGATATACATTGTTAAGCATAGTGATACAGCTTAAATGCAAAGCTAATTTCTTAGTGAGCTAGCGGCGCCTAATTTCGCTAACAAAGCTACAAAATAAAGTTCAAGTACTATAAAATAAATAGAATGTATAAATAAGTCAGTATTATTGTTTATCGTTTTACTAAAGTACTTTCTTACTAAATTCAAACAACCTACCTCTGGACTTCAAATCTGTATGCACTAAAGAGTGATTTTGTTCAATCCAAAGTATAATTTTGTTGATTTCTTCACTAAACTACTTAGTCTTAAATATTACATAATGTAGGAATAGATTGTAGCGATATAGAAGATGGCAGGTAATCTGCGTCTAAAGATAGTGTTCGACTTATGCCAAAAGTGCCATATTCGTAGAAAATAACCTATCATATTGGCGTATATCCATAAGTTTAAAATGTCGTCAAAATCCCAAGTTAACGTCCTACTAGTGGATGACCACACAGAAAATTTACTGGCGCTTGAGGGCATACTAGGAGGTCTAGGTCAAAATTTAGTGCGAGCAACTTCAGGCGCCCAAGCGTTGAAGTGCCTACTAAATCAGGATTTTGCCGTGATTTTGCTAGATGTGCAAATGCCTGATATGGATGGTTTTGAAACTGCTGCTTTGATACGTCAACGTAAACGCTCGCTCCATACACCAATCATCTTTCTAACTGCATTTAGCACGAGCGATAATATGGTCGAGCGGGGTTACTCATTAGGTGCAGTAGATTATTTATTCAAGCCTCTTCAGCCAGAAATATTAAAATCAAAAGTGATAGCGTTTATTGATTTGTATCAAAAAACTGCTGAAATCGAGCGACAAGCGGCAGAACTAGCGGCAATAAACGCTGAACTCAAAAAAAGTGAAGAAAAATTTCGTGGTTTAAGCGCTTGTTCTCCTGTAGGTATTTTTCTTACTGATATAAACGGTTTTTGCACTTACACAAATCCATCCTGTCAAAAAATATATGGGTTCGCGGAAGAAACTAGTATGATTGGTGAGGGGTGGATACAAGCCATTCACTCAGATGACCGCGAACGAGTAGTTAATGATTGGTATAAAGCGTCACGTGCAGGTGAAGAATATCACGACGAGTTTAGAATTATTACCAGTAGTGGAATTGAGCGTTGGATTTATGCTCATAGTTCGCCAATGCGCTCAGATAAGGGTAATCTTACGGGTCATGTTGGCACCGTTGAAGATATTACCTCGCGCAAACAAGCTGAAGCTGAACATATGGAATTGATTCGCGCACAAGCAGCGCGTACTGAGGCAGAAAATGCAAATCGTTTGAAAGACGAGTTTCTGGCTGTATTATCGCATGAACTTCGTACACCCTTAAACTCGATACTCGGATGGGCAAAACTGCTTCAGCGTCAGAAATTTGACGAGAAAAATATTGCACGGGGTTTAGAGATTGTTGAGCGTAATGCTCTTTTACAAACCCAGCTAATTAACGATATTTTAGATGTATCGCGAATTATGCGGGGTAAGCTAAAGCTCAATTTAACTCCCGTCAACTTAGAGTCTTTAGTGTTGCAAACAGTAAATGGTGTACGTGTCGAAGCTGAAGCTAAAAAGTTGCACCTCGACTGTATAATTGAACCTCTTTCAGAAGCACTAGCAACACAATCATACACTGATATTCAAGGAGCATCTTATATAGTTACAGGTGATATTAATCGGTTACAGCAAGTAGTGGGTAATTTGCTTAGTAACGCCTTGAAGTTTACACCACCCAATGGCAATATTCAAGTCAAGCTGTACCTCGATAACGAGAATTATTCTATAGCTTCGGCGCCTACCGCTTTAATTGAAGTTCGTGATACAGGTATTGGTATTAGTGCTGATTTTCTTCCGCACGTTTTTGATAGATTTCGTCAAGCTGATGGTAGTACAACTCGAAGCCATAATGGGTTAGGTTTAGGATTAGCAATAGTGCGGCATTTGGTAGAAATGCATGGTGGTAGTGTTAGTGTTGCGAGTCCTGGTGTAAACCAAGGAGCAACGTTTACTCTTAAATTACCTCTACGAACCTATGGGCAAGGGGTGCAACAAACACAAGATTCCCCACTTCTCAAAGAAGTTGAGAACTTAAAACGCTAAATTAAAACGCTAAATATTTAGTGCATAATTTAGAAACCTGAGTATTGCTAAATCTTGTGATGTGTTTGTATCTGTGTTAGGCGCCTGATAAAATTGACCAGTCACCCAATTTTTATTCTCTTCTGGATTTATATACTTTTGATTTTTTACATCATAGTATTTCCAGTAAGCTTCGTCTTTAAGCTTGTTATAATCACTTTGAGTAAATAATTTATCACATTTAGTAAAACTTAACCAGTTACTTAAACTATTTTCCATCTTTGCAATTCTACCATCACGAAAGTGGAAATGTATATAATCTTGATGAGTTTCATAATCTGTGATCAGCTTTGTAATTGCACATTCACTTTGACTCTGAATAATGCGATAAAGGAAAGTAAAAAATTTACCTTGTAATTCTGTATCTTCACATGATGCTAAAACTCTCCATTCATAAGTCGGAGTTGAAGTATTTTGTAAAAACGGGGTGATATTTATCGAAGTATAACGAGGATTTCTGACTATAATTGAAGCTTGACGTAAAACTTCGTGAGTTGTTTTTGCTGATATGCCTAATATTTTTTTGTAGTTATATTCATGCTGTACAGGTGCTATACCATACGCAACACCAAGTATAAATTCGTAGATTGCCGCATCTTGGTCATCCAATAAATCAGGGTCTTGAATCACACCCTGTTTAACCATATTAATTTTTTTCTGGATATATTCTAATGTACTCAAACGTTTTTTATAACGTCCTATATGTTCATCGACTTGATTACCAAATGGCATTGCATAAATATTACTTTTTCTTGTAGGTGGCAGAATTTGCTCTAAAATTTGAGAGACCGCAGCAGATACAGAAGTAATATTAGCAAGGTGGTTAATTATTTGTTCAGTGGTTTTGTATTGATTTTTTATACCTATATGTAAATGTACTCCTGATGTTGTAGAAAAGTGGACTCCATTTTTTTTCAGCGTTGAAACTACAAATTCATATATATTAATTATTTCTTCTATCGACTCACATACAGGAAAACCAATTTCTTGACCACTATAAATTTTAAATCTAAATCGAGTATCTCGATTTTGTTTATAAAGATTTTCGTAATAATCTATGTTCTCTTGATTAGTACCATGTACTGACCCGTCAATTCCCACCTTTAATATATTATCACCTGGTGCCTCCACTAAATCCAAAGCTTCGAGACGATTAAAAATAGCCAAAACAGTTTGTTCAATTTGATTATAATTATAGTCTTTGCTTGTGTCATATACTTGTAAAACTTGATTTTGTTTTTGTTTTAACTTGATATAATCCCAAGTACTTTTAATATTTTGAAAAAAGTTACATAATTTAGATTCCTGATTATAATACTGCAAATTAGTATTAAGTTTATCATGTTTGTATGCAGTTTTAAGCATAGCTTGCTTGTGCTTTTCAAAATCAACACGATTTAACTTTGCCTGATATTTTGGGTCTCCAGGATATTGAATACTTCCATAATAATTAATTAATCCGACCGTTACTATCATTTGAATTAATCTATTAAAATGTGGCTGACGTGTAAGGATGGCGCCATTTATCTTACTCAAATCATAAATTGGCTTTAACTTTTTAATAACCTCTGGTGCCAAACGGTACATAGGGAAGTCTGTTAACGGTAAAAACTCCAACTCGGCGCCGGAAGTCACCAAATTTAAGAGTTG
The DNA here is from genome assembly GCF_000331305.1 of Calothrix sp. PCC 7103. Taxonomy (GTDB): domain Bacteria; phylum Cyanobacteriota; class Cyanobacteriia; order Cyanobacteriales; family Nostocaceae; genus Dulcicalothrix. The sequence goes on from NZ_KB217478.1 coordinate 8,348,415, forward strand.
AGTATCTGGAACTAATTCAATAGATACAGTATCGCTATTACCGAGGCTGATGACCATAAAATAAATTCTAAATATATATCTTGCTGAATATATATTGAACGAAAATTTAAAGTCAAATAATCAGAATACATTTGCTATAAAAGTTTCATATTTAATTATTCATTGAAAACTTTGCTTTACATCGCTCCTAGCTTACTCAATAAATTTAGATTTCCCGAAAGACATATGTTACGATATGTTAAAATTGCAAATGCATGAATATAAACCGTCGTCAGTTTTTAACTACCTCTGGAATTACAGCTTTATCCACGATTTTATCGGCGCCAAAAGTCAGAGGAATACCACCACAAACCATAATTAAACCGCCGCGCTTACGAATTGGTGATACTGTTGGGTTAGTGGCGCCAGCAAGTATTGTTGAACAAAGTGATATTGATACAGCACAACAGACTTTGATGAAATTGGGGCTAAAAGTCAAACTAGGAAAGTATGTCTTAAAACAGTACGGGTACTTAGCAGGTCAAGATAGCGAACGAGCGTTCGATATCAACGCAATGTTTACAGATAAATCAGTTCAGGGAATAATTGGGATGCGTGGAGGTTGGGGTTGTAATCGGATATTACCGCTACTCGACTATACTCGTATTCGCAACAATCCTAAAATTATTCTTGGCTACAGCGATATTACATCATTATTATTAGCAATCGGCGCCCGTAGTCGTATTATTACTTTTCACGGACCAGTTGCGACATCAACTTGGAACGACTTTACACTTTCTTACCTCAAACCTGTTTTATTTGATGGTGCGACAGTGACAATGCAAAACCCAACAACCTCTTCAGGTAATATTCAAGTTATCACACCAGGTAAAGCAAAAGGTAAACTGGTTGGTGGAAACTTATCGGTACTGTGTGCAATGGTCGGTTCTATATATCTTCCCTCATGGAACCATCGCATTTTATTTTTAGAAGACATCGGTGAAGATGTTTACCGTGTTGACCGAATGCTAACACAATTAAAGAACGCAGGAATTCTCAACCAAATATCTGGACTGATTTTTGGACAATGTACCAATTGTAAACCAAGAGAGGCGCCGACATTTGCTTTAATAGAAGTACTTAAAGACCATATTCAACCTTTGGGTATTCCAGCTTGGTATGGTTCAATGATAGGTCATATTAAAGATAAGTTTACCCTGCCTCTTGGCGCCGAAGTAGAAATAGATGCCACTTTGGGAGTAATCAAAATGTTAGAACCAGCAGTAAAATAATGGCAACGGATAGAACGGATGTAACGGATGGTTTATCTGTTACATTCGTTTATAATCCGTTGCCAACTATCTATTCCTAAAATCAATCAAAGATTGTAAATAAGCATCAGGCATTCCAACATCATAAAACTTACCTTGAACAACATAACCCGTCATACCCGCACGCTGTCTTAATGTATCCAAGCAAGTAGTAAGCTGAAATTCGCCTTTCATCCGGACATTATTATTAATGTCGTCTTCTAAACAATCAAAAATACTCGGCGTTAAAGCATATAATCCGAATATACTTAAAAACTCATCTTCTCCCAAACCATCTACACGCAAGTTTTGACGCGCGTATTCAATTGCTGGTTTTTCAGAAACTTGTGATATAGATAAAATAGAGTTTTGCTCCTTCCAAGTACCTGTTACACATCCGACTTTATGTAAAAGGTCTGAATTAACAGTAGTTAAACCAATAACGCTGTGGTTAACCTTTTCGTATATATCTAAAACTTGTTTGGCACAAGATTTTTTCTCTTTCGATGAATATATATGGTCGCCAAGCATCAATAAAAATGGTTCATTGTCTACCCATTCTTTCGCGCAATATACAGCATGACCATAACCTTCTTGCTTATCTTGGGTAATAACCTTAATTCGGTCGCCAATATCAACTAAACGTTTACTAAGCTTTTGATTTTCTGGCGTTAGCTTTTCAAATAAGGCTGCGCTTGGTGGTCTTTTAAATAACTTCTTAAAAATCTGCTTATCATCAGGTTGAACTATAATAGCAATTTCCTCAATTCCGGCACTAAGCGCTTCTTCGATAATTAAGAAAATTACAGGTTTGGCGCTACCATCTTTATCGATGACTGGAAACAGTTCTTTCTTAACTACTTTAGTGGTTGGAAATAACCTAGTTCCAAAACCTGCTGCGGGAATAACTGCTTTTGTGATTTTATTTGCTGGCATAAATCGTTAGTTTCAAACACTGCATTTGGGGAAAGTCACGTTCGATGATGTCGATAACCTTCTGCTGACTCTCCTCGTTTTCAACAAGAAATTGCGCTGTTCCGTCTCCCTGCGAACCAACTCCTTTACCACCCAATATATAACGCTGAATTGGCGGATAATCTAGTAAGTTATGTAACACAGGCGCCGTTAGCTGTTCTGGACAAGCGGGGATCAGATGGGCATCAAATTCAGCTTGGGCAGTTCGCATCAAATCACCAAGTTGTTTTGCATCACCTGCTTGTAGAGCATCAATTGCCGCTTGGGTAATTTCATAGCTAACCGTACTAAGGTATTTTTGAACATTCCTTTGAACCGAATTTTTAGCAAAAGGATAACACTCATTGAGTTTAGCCAAAATTTCTTGAGTATTTTTGCCCGCATCCAAATCAACAAGCACAAGATACAGATTTTTCGGCACCTTTAACTCAATTATTTCCGCGCGCTCGTTATCGAATACCATTGCGATCGGACGATTTCCATATGCACACCCTTGGTCCATGCGCCCGCATTGCGAAGGCGTGCTAATTTCCCCTAAATAAGCAAACTCCATTTCCCCGCGCAGCGTCAACTTTAAGTTATATACCTGATTAAACGCTCTCGCCACCAAAACGCAAATCGCTGCACTCGACGATAAACCCTTCTGAACTGGTAAATCTGTCAAATAATTGTCAATTTCCAAACCACCCACTTGGAAGTACGACAAAAATTGATAAGCAACTCCTGCCGCATAGCTAAAAAAACCTCCTTTTTGCGCCTCATGCAATAAAACCTGTTTTTCCATCGGTAAAGCCAAAATCTCGCTACCTTCAACAGAAGAACGCACAATCAACTTATGGGGATGCGCTTCTGCTTCTGCATACAGTCCTTGATTTGTGCCAACTAACAATGTATAACCTACTCCCAACTTAGGATTATAACGGCGATAACCCCCCGCCCAATCACTATGCTCACCAAACAAACACAGGCGCCCTGGCACAAACAGGTTCATAAATAACCCCAGAATAAATATTTTTCTTATGTACTTTGTGTAACATATTTTCCTTAGTCATTAATTTTGGAGAGTAGAATCAACGAACCGCAAAGAACGCAAAGGGCGCAAAGAAAGAATTAAGAAGAAAGAACACACCAAAACTTTTGACACTAACCATTACACCTGAAACGCAAAAACAAAGTGCATACACGCACCATAACATTAATGTAGTATAAGTAGTATGGAATATTATTCTATTCAAACATATGAAGAATCGTTATCAAAGCTCATTCTCACAAGACACCACCCTTATTTCCAAACTATTCAACCTACTAGAAATTCTATTTCCAGGCGCCGAACTTACTACACTCGCAGAACAAGCAAGAAAACTAGGCGCCGCATGGGAAGATGCATCTACACCATTTGTACGCTTCGATAATGACGGTAGCCTAATAGCCCACGTCGGAGTATTAGAAATTCCAATGCGACTAATGGGAGAAAACACAATAGTTGGAGGAGTTCACGCAGTATGTACTCATCCCGATTATCGTAGATGTGGTTACTATCGTGAAATCATGAATGAAGTATTAGATTATTGCGATAAACGCTACGAAACCTTAGTACTAACAACTTCCAACCCTGAATATTACCAACCATTTGGATTTCGTTTTGTCCAAGAACACAGTTTTACAACCAGTATCAACTCAGAAGGCAGTGTAAACGGAACACGTTTGCTTGATCTTAATAATATTGATGACGCGAGACTACTACACCGACTATTAGAAACGCGGACACCTGTATCTAACATTGTAGGTATAGTTAACGAAAAGCCTTTATTTCTGGTCAACGAAGCGACAAGACCCATGTATTATTTTCCAGACTTAGACACAATTGCCTGTATGTCCATTCAAGACAACGAACTTAAATTATATGACTTAGTGGCGCCGAAAATATTCCCTCTACAAGAACTTGTACAAAGAATACCTCAACCAATTCAATCTTGCTCTATTTACTTTAGCCCAGATAGCCTTAACACAGAAGCCCAAGCATCACCAGAAATGTTAGACGGAGATTCACACTTAATGGTTCGCGGCACATTTACCCCAGAACAGCAAAAATTCATGATTCCACGCTCCGCACGTTGCTAAGTACTACGGTGATAAAATGAAGTTTTAATTATTCGCCAAGCCAAATTGGCCAGCTAACAGGTAGAAATATTATGCCAATTCAAATTTATTATATAATGCATTTGAACTTTACTTTAAATTAAGTTGAAAGATTATTTGGTTTTATAATTTCCAATTCAAATCTAAAAACTTACTTTTACCCTGTAGTCGCGCCCAAGTTCTGCAAGAGTGAAAATTTATTGGCATTTTAGGTATATTTACTTCCGGATGCGGAAAAATTATGATACTACGTTCAGCATTTAGCTAGATATTAACCGCAAGATAGATACAATACCCCTATATTTTCTGATACTACATAGGATTTGTGCTTTGTAAGACAAACATATACACGTAACTGTTTAATATGAACTGTGAGTTTTTGACTAGTGCCAGATGAAAAAGTGTCACTCACCTCACTCCGCAACTAATTACACAGGAGATATTCTAAGTTAGTGCAAGGAGTGATACCACTTCACCATATGTTTGCCACAGGTTATTTTCGCAATACCCCTTACACTCTGGGGTAGGGCGAAACCTCAAATGTTGCAGCAAACTAGTGAATTGGTATTAAGTTATACGGGGAAGCGCTAGGAGTCGTCAAAATCCAAGCGCTTTTTTGTGCGCGTACACAAAACACACTTTATACAAGGCACCGAGCGAAAATGTAATATTTCGTTCAGGTTGTACTTTGCCGTATTTTTGACAAACAGGTATTGTTTCTCACACCTCACTGGTACCCAGCAACATATACGTTGTAACCTTCTGGATGTGCAAATGTCATCTGTAGGATGTTTAAATTTTCTTATAGTACTAGTGAATTAAAAGTACTTAAGCAAACACTTTATTTATTTTTGTGAATAATTGTAAAATATTATATATGGGTAATAATACCTGATTTGACTATACTGATATAAATAATTACCTATGCCATCACTAAGTACAAAAACATCTGACTGGAAAATTAAGCTGTTATATGACGGTGAGTGTCCTTTGTGTGTACGCGAAGTCAACTTTCTTCATATGCGCGATGCAGGTAGAGGGTTAGTTGCTTTTGTAGATATTGCGGATGAAAACTATAACCCTTCGGAAAACGGTGGGGTTGACTTTGAAACTGCTATGGGTCGCATTCATGCAGTATTACCTGATGGAACACTAGTTAAAAACGTTGAAGTGTTTCGCCGCATTTACGAAACTTTGGGGATGGGGTGGGTTTATGCTGTGACGAAGTTGCCCGTTATCGGCGCCATAGCTGATTTTATATATGGTATTTGGGCAGACTGGCGCCTTGCTTTGACAGGAAGACCAAATTTGGCGACAGTTGTGCGAGAGCGTCAACAACGTATGGAGTGTACAGAGCGTTGTCGAATTGACTAAAATGTGGTTTAGAAACCGGGTTTCCTTCCCATTGTGTTTATGATTGTTGTGTTCAGTGAGGGGAAACCCGGTTTCTGGCTATTTTTGCCAAGATAAATTTAGAAAGTTTGCTAGCTTTAGAACAATTCTGGCGCCGACGTTACCATCCCACTCTGCGTCACCAACTTCACATAAGTCAAAGCCAATAATTTTTCTATCACTGTTTACTAGTTCTCTAAATAAACAAAAAGCTTGTTCTAATTCTAAACCACCTGGTACTGGAGTACCTGTTTTTGAACAAAGTTTTGGGTCTAAACCGTCAACGTCAAAGCTAATATGAACGTATTCGGGTAGATTATTAACGATTTCTCGGCATAAATCTATCCAGGTGGCGCCAGAATATTGTCTTTGCTTGATTAGTGAGTCGTAGTAGGCGACTATACGATTGTTTGAGTTGTTAATGAAATCAACTTCTTCATGACAAATATCGCGTAAAGCTACTTGAACTAACTTAGAGATTTGCGGAATTTTCATGGCATTAAACATAATTGATGCATGAGAATATTTAAATCCTTCATATGCATCACGTAAATCGGCATGTGCATCAATATGTAAAATTCCAAAATCAGGATACTTTGCTGCTAATGCTTGGAAGTAACCTAGTGGAACACTGTGGTCTCCACCGATAACACCAACTCGCTTACCTTTATTAATTGCTTCTTGACAGTTTTGGAATAACCATTGATTCACATTGGCGCCTGCCTGGTTAATTTCTGTAACAACAGGTGTTAGGTCTGGTGTTTCTGTGAGTGACTTACCTTGCTCTAAGCGTTCAATTATGGATGCTGCGCGCGTGCGGTAATATTCGTTTTTTTGTAATATATCTTGGGGAATCTCTTGCATAAAAATTCCCTGCTTCCACCCATCAGGATTATCAAAATCAAACAAATCTAACTGGGGTGATGCTTCTAAAACTCTTTGTGGTCCTGAAGCTGTGCCGGCGCCGTAAGATACAGTTACCTCCCACGGAACCCCAAAAACAATCAAATTCGCCGACTCATAATCAAATGGTAAACCAAAAAGATTCCCATTCGTCTGGCCTACTCCACTAGGGTTGTAGTCTTGGAGATTACCCATAATACGCTTCCAGCATTTTGAACTAAACGATTACTATGTTAAAGGTTTAACGTAGAAAGGGTTATTATATAGAGTGTGTGTACCAGCGTGTAACTTATGGTTCTACAAGCTCCACCCCAGAAGAAACAGCCAAGCATCACTTGGGAAGCACTTCCTCCCGACTTTGCTCTACCAGATGATCCTGTGGAAAACATTCAACAACCCCCTCTCGCTGCTGGACTTACTGATGCGTTAGGTGCAGCGGGACGTATTCAACCGCAGATGCTAATTGGCTCCAATTTTGGGCTGGTTGCAAACGTTAACAAAAAAACAGTTGTAAAAGCACCAGATTGGTTTTATGTGCCAAATGTGCAACCTGTGGCATCCGATGTAATTCGTCGTAGCTACACTCAGAATTTAGAGGGCGACCCCATTGCAGTTGTAATGGAATTTCTCTCGAATGAAGATAATGGAGAACTTTCTGTACGTGCGACTCCACCATATGGAAAACTTTACTTTTACGAACAAGTTCTCGCTGTTCCCACATATGTAACTTATGACCCTTACGAACTAATTTTAGAAGTACGGCGCCTGCAAAATAAACAGTACGTACTACAGCAACCATCCGAGCAGGGGCGCCACTGGATTCCTGAGTTAGAGTTATTTCTAGGAATTTGGCAAGGTGAGCGACTGTGCCAAACAATGAATTGGCTACGATGGTGGGATGCAGATGGCAATATGTTGTTATGGAGTAGCGAGCAAGCTGTCCAAGAACGTCAAAGCGCGGAGCAAGAACGCCAACGTGCGGACAAGCTAGCCGCAAAACTACGCGAATTAGGTTTAGACCCTGATGAAATAAGTTCATAATTATGGAGATGCTTCGTACCTCAGCATGACAGGAGATGCTTCGTACCTCAGCATGACAGGAGATGCTTTGTACCTCAGTATGACAGGGGATGCTTTGTTTTTTAGCATGATGTATTTGGCGCCTTACAAATTATTGTGTTACAGTGTGTAGCAAGATAGTAATACAAAGCGATGCTATGGTTTGGGTTCTGTATGCCCAACTGGTGCGCTCTTAAGATTCAATTGTGCGTATGCCGCATTATTTGTAGCTGTCTTATCGTGTGATTAGCTCAGTTGGCAGAGCATCCGAAGAATCGGCTGGACGAAGGTTCGAGTCCTTCATCATACCCCAAAAAGTTAGCTCATTAGGTAGAGCGGTCGGCGTTTAACCGATTGGTAGTAGGTTCGATTCCTACACTTTTACCAACCCTGTCCTGGTCAAAAGACACTACTTTGAAGAAGTAGCTCCAACAAAAATGGAAAAAGGGAGAAATCCCAAAACGGTTCGATTCCGTTATTTTAAAAACTCTGTGGTGCAGGTGCGCGTTTTTGCTTGTCATTCGTGGTGAGCTTTAATGCAACAGTGAAGGCGCCTGTGCGTTTACATTTTATCTGACTTGAGTATGCCCTTCATTTGTAACATCTAAGTTCTTTACAGAATTTGGAATTAGCAAATTGAACGGTATATGTGAGCGTTGTTTTCTTAACTGCCGAAAGGTACTTGAGTGACAATAATCTTAATCCAGTAGATAAATATGTATTTGCCCGCACCTTAACTGTAGACACTTGCACTTGCGGAGTTTATAATTATTTTTTATGTAGTATATATGCTACAAATTATAAATTATGGCTTTATTTAATTTTGACTGGGTAAAAATACCCAAATTATCTATCAATATCACTATGTGGAAAACTTTTTATATCAAACCTAACGAGCTTGGAATTTTGTATCATCGCAGCGATTTTAAGAAAATTTTGCAGCCTGGTACTTATACTTATTTTGGTAGTCACTGGCAAGTTAAAGCATATGACCTGAATGTGCCAGAAGCTAAGATTGAAAATTTAGAATTGTTGCTGCGAAACCACGGTTCTGAGTTGGAAGATTATCTATTAATTGTGCGAACTGCATTTAACCAAACTGCTTTGGTTCGTTTGGGTCAAAACTGGTTGAGCGTTGCACCAAATCAATTACGCGCGTTTTGGCGTGGTTTTATTGAAGTGGAAGCACATGTCTTTAATTTGGAGGAAAGCTTAGAGTTACCATCTGAGTTTGTTCAACAAACGCGCAGTCTGGTTTTGGGTGGAATTAGAAAGTTTCAAATTTCTGAGTCTGAAATTGGTTTATTGTATGTGCAAAATAACTTTGTTCGACCTTTAGAACCAGGTGAGTACGCATTTTGGATTTTTGATAGAGATGTAGCTGTTCGTACTCTTAGCCGAATTATCCCAAATCCAGATTTTCCTCTTGAAGATGTTTTGATTCAAAGACATCCTGATTTTGTTGCTGCTTATTGTGAGGTCGTGCAATTACTGAGTACTCAAGTAGCTATTGTACGATATCAAGGTAAAGCTATTTCTATACTGGCGCCGTCTAGTCGCAAGCTTTTTTGGCAAGGTGTAGAAGTCGAAGTTATTGATATCAGCGCAGATGCGAAGTTATCACCTCGCTTAGTAGCTGAGTTAAACTCTGGTTTACCTGAAGTAACTTATCTTGCTTGCAAGAGTTTGCATTTATGCGAGGTTAAGGCACAGCACATTGGTCTATTATATATTAACCAAGAGTACAAGAGTGAACTTCAACCGGGTGTTCATGCATGGTGGATATTTGGACGGTCTTTCCAAACTGAAGTTTTTGACTTGCGTCAACAAGCAATGGAAGTATCTGGTCAAGATATTCTTTCTAAAGATAAAGTGCCTTTGCGGTTAAACTTGACGGCTGGTTATCGTATTGTAGAACCATTACGAGCAAAAAATGCTTTGTCAGATATTAGTAACTTCTTGTACAAAGAATTACAGTTTGCTTTACGTGGGGCTGTTGGTGAAAAGACTCTTGATGCTTTGCTCGAAGATAAAGGCGCCGTTGATACGAGTATTTCTGAATACATTCGCACGAAGACAGCAGACTATGGAATTGAAGTTGCTTCTGTAGGTGTTAAGGATATTATTTTACCAGGTGAGATTAAGACTATTTTGAGTAAGGTAGTCGAAGCCGAAAAAGCTGCTCAAGCTAACGTGGTTAGGCGCCGTGAAGAAACAGCCGCAACTCGTAGTATGCTAAATACCGCGAAAGTTATGGAAGATAACCCTGTTGCATTGCGGTTGAAGGAACTTGAAGTGCTAGAACGAATTGCCGAGAAAATTGAGAAAATTCAAGTAAATGGTAGTTTGGATAGCATTTTAACTGAGTTAATTAGCATTAATAGACAATAAAGTTTTGGATAATTGTATGGTGGGCAATGCCCACCTTACTGCACAGTTCGTATGCCTGTGCTACGAGTAACCTGGGTACTAGTTTGTTTCTCCTAGTAAGATGAATGAAGTTTTTAGTTGTTTAATTACTTGCGTTGTAACTTCACTGACTGCTAATCCTCCAGCAGTACGGTAGCGCACTGAACGCAAAATCACTATATCGGTATTTAATGCTTCTTGAGTAATTATTCTGGCTATATCATTACCTTTTACTGTTTTAATAATAGTGTTGATTTTTGATTGGTTTTTCGAGGCTATATCTAATATTTTTGATTCAAATAATTCTACTTGAATTTGCGTAGTTTTTGGGTTACGAATGTGTAATAAAATTATTTCGGCTTGATTCCCTTCAGCTAGTATTTGAGCAAACCTAATGGCGCCTGTTGTTTGAGATGTTAAATCTCCGACGGGTACGAGAATTTTTTGGAACTCTGTTGGACTTTTTAAAAGACGAGTTACTGCAACTGGGCAGTGAGAAGACCAAAAAATACTATCAATTATATTACCGAATACTTTTGCCTTTAAACCGATGTTTGGTGACCAACCTAATATTAATAGGTTTGCGTCTTGCTCTCGACTAACACGACTAATACCTAAAGCTATATCATCATCTATCCGAATTGCTGGCGCCACTTCTATATCAAATTCTTTGCTTATATCTGTGGCTAAATCTAATCTTTCTCTAGCTTGCACAAGTTCCGTTTTTAATTGAGGATTATCCATTTGGATATGTCCTTTTGTTATTGCTAATGGCACCAGTCTTCCTGACTCGTAACGAGCTAAAATTGCTGCCATTTCTAGTAAATAACGTTGGGTTTGCGGGTTATAAATTGGAACTACTACAGTGAATGTTTGATGAATTGTATCTACCACATCATCGCGGTAGTTACTCCACCAAGTTGAGAGAGGTTCAGAAGCTAAATCTGCTTGGGGGACAGTCAGGGAAGCGGCAGACCTCGCTGTTATTACTGGGCCAAGAATAGCTGTGACTAGCATTAGAACTATAACACTGTTTAAAACACCACTATTAATTAGTCTTTCATTGTTGGCATTTACAGTTTCATAGGCAACTAATGCAGCAGCGAGTGTGGCAGCTACTTGTGGTAAAGATAATGACCACATTGTTAATAGTTCTACATTGTTATAACGGTAAAAAACTTTAGCTAGATATGCGGCAATAAATTTACTACCTATTAAACCTATAACTATTGCTGCTGTTAAACCTATTGAGCTTAAAGTCTTGATGAATGCTGGTATATCAATTAGTAATCCCATGTCTATGAAAAAACAAGGGATAAATAATGCACTGCCAATAAACTCTATTTTCTCTTTGACTGGACTACGTCCTAAAACATCGTTTACCGCTAAACCCGCTAAAAAGGCGCCAACTATTTTTTCTACACCAATAAGTTGGGCGCCAACCGATGCTAAAAACAAAGCTAATAAAATAAATAAAAATTGGTTACTTTGTTCATCGCCTGTACGTTTAAAAAATTCTTTTCCTGCCCAATCAAATCCAAATAAAACAATTACTGAATAAATAGCTAATCCACCCAGTAAAGTAATTAAACTCAAAGGTGTAAATTCTCCACCGTGAATTCCTACACATACTGCTAGTACTAATAAAGCACCTGTATCTGTGAAAATTGTGGCGCCGATAGTAACTGTGACGGCTTCATTTGCTACCACTCCTAAGCGACTGACGATTGGATATGCTAAAAGGGTATGTGAAGCAAGTAGAGAGCCAATTAAAACAGAGCTATTCCAACCAAAATTAAATATTCTACCAATTACAATACCCGCAATCATTGGAACTATAAATGTTAAGAATCCAAATCCTATTGAACGGTTTTTTGTTTTACGAAATTGCTCTAAGTCTATTTCTAACCCTGCCACAAACATTAAATATATTTTGCCAATTTCAGATAGTAATTTGATGGTTTCTGACTCAGGATCGAGAAGTTTTAACCCGCTATCACCCAAAATTACACCTGCTACAAGCAAACCTACTAGTCCAGGCAGTTTTAACCGCTCGAAGAGTGGTGGAATTGTAAATATTACTATTAAAAGAATGGTAAATGCAATGATTGGGCTATTTATAAGCACTTTTAGTATCCTTTTTATTAGTTTTTGACGAGTGAAAAAACAATTGCTAGTAGGATAAGGGTTATCTTTTGTTTACAGTTCTACCTTTAGACGGGATTTTAATTATTCAATATTATCATTAATTAATTTTGTGTATAAATTATTTATGTTGTGGTCATAATAATGCTCAGTAGCGAAGCCAACTGGTTAAGTTACCCAATACCTGAAGCTTTGATGATTTTGGTGATGTTAGGAGTAGGCACTTATGCTGGATACGTATGAATTTTTACCTGCTTTCGCTCGAATCGGCAAGATTGGCAAGGGATGTAACGGATAAGTGCTTGGTAACAACTGCAACAAAAATTGTAAATCAACGTCTAGGCTTCTAGAAACCCGGTTTCTTTACGTTATGACATGCACGAAAGTTATTTAATATGTTGAAGTTATCAAGCAATAATAAACACTTTAAATCTTGGTTAGTAAAATCAAAACTAGTAGGAGCCAGCTTTTTTGTATCTATTATTTTAGGTGCAATTTTATCGCAACCTGCAAGTGCTTGTAGACCTGCACCCGGAAGTACACCTGCAACTTTGGCGGCAAGGGTGGATAATACTCCTTATGTTTTTGATGGTACTGTGATTCGAGTGAATGAAGATAAAGTGACAGTTCGAGTCAAGCGCTATTTTAAAGGTAAAGGTTCAAGGATTGTTACTTTGACGGGGTTTAATAGAACTTCTTGCGATAATTTTATTACTACTACTGGCGCCCGCTATTTATTTTTTGCTAAACCCGCAGAAAAAAAGATTTTGACTGCGGTTTATGATGGCGCCTTTGGTTCAGTACGTGAGTGGTCTAATGATACTGAAACTGAGTTGAGGGAGTTGGGTTTACTTGGTAGAAGTAAAAAACGTACATTGTAGAGACGTGATTAGTAGAGACGTGATTAGTAGAGACGTGATTAATTCCTGCGGGAAATCCTCCCGATTACACGTCTCTACGTGGATATAATTTTTTGTTGAATATAACCAGGTAGTGCAAACGCTGCTTGATGAATATCTGGGTTGTAGTAGCGTAGGTTATGTAATGTCGTAAATTGCGCTGAAGAGTCACGGTCAAAGTTATTAACTGGGTGTTGTCCCTGTTTAGAGCAATATGTCAAACTCCACATTCCTGTAGGGTACATGGGTATAAATACTAAGTATGGATGTACAAAGTCGGCGCCGAAAACTTCTTTGAGGCATTTATTTAAGTCTACGAATGCGTCAGGATGGAATAGTGGTGACTCGCTCTGTATTGTTACTACTCCACCAGGACGCAAGCAACGGTATACGTCTTCGTAAAATGATTTGCTGAAAAGTCCTTCTGATGGGCCTACTGGGTCGGAGGAGTCGATAATGACTAAATCATAAGATGCATCGGCGGCATCTTTGACGAATTTAATGCCATCGTCGATGAGCAAATTTAATTTGGGATGTTCTAGGGCTGATGATATTGTGGGTAAAAATTGCTTGCTAGCGCGTACTACAACTTCGTCAATTTCTACCATTGTCACTTTTTCGATACCTGGGTGACGCATTAGTTCGCGAATTGTACCACCATCTCCGGCGCCGATTACTAATACATCTTTGATACTAGGATTAGCGAACATTGGTACATGAACAATCATCTCATGATAGTTTGCTTCATCTGATTCGGTACACATAACCATGCGGTCAATAGTCAGCATTTTACCCCGGTCGTATGTATCAAATATTTCTACTACTTGAAATGGCGATTGCTCTTTAAAAAGACATTCTCCTTTGACGCGAATTGACAGCGCGCTTTTGTTATTGTGGTCTATTACCCATTCGTCTTGGTTAAATTCGGATGATGTATCAGGTATAGTCATTTTACTAGTTATTTTAAAGGGTGCGTTATCAAACAAATCAAATGCCAGTGGAAAGTATACATGACTTTGGCACCCAGAGTTTCTAAATTTAGAGACCTATTTTTTGTTAATATTTAAGATTCGAGAGATCAGAACACGGATTTTAGATATGAGCAAGGGCACGCTGTTTGATAAAGTTTGGGAATTGCACACTGTAGGCACTTTGCCATCAGGGCAAACACAGCTATTTATAGGACTTCACCTTATTCACGAAGTTACTAGTCCCCAAGCTTTTGCGATGCTACGCGAACGGGGTTTGAAGGTATTATTTCCAGAACGGACTGTGGCAACGGTTGACCATATTGTTCCTACTGACAACCAAGCACGTCCATTTGTTGATACTCTTGCTGAAGAGATGATGCAGGCGTTGGAGCATAACGCTTCATATAATAATATTACTTTTTATAATATTGGTTCGGGCAATCAGGGAATAGTTCACGTTATTGCACCTGAACAAGGTTTGACTCAACCAGGTATGACTATTGCTTGTGGTGATAGCCATACTTCCACACATGGCGCCTTTGGTGCTATTGCTTTTGGTATTGGGACTAGTCAAGTTCGTGATGTTCTCGCTTCCCAAACGTTGGCTTTGGCAAAACTAAAAGTTCGTAAAATTGAAGTTAACGGTGCCTTAAAGCCAGGTGTATATGCTAAAGATATTATTTTGCATGTTATTCGTACCCTTGGTGTTAAGGGTGGGGTTGGGTATGCATACGAATTTGCTGGAACTACCTTTGATGCAATGAACATGGAAGAACGAATGACCGTTTGTAACATGGCTATTGAAGGTGGCGCCCGTTGCGGTTATGTTAATCCTGACCAAGTAACTTATGATTATCTTAAAGGACGCGACTTTGCTCCTAAAAGTCAAGACTGGGATAAAGCTGTCGCGTGGTGGGACTCGATAAAAACTGATGATAATGCTGAATATGATGATGTAGTTGTTTTTAAAGCCGAAGATATTCCTCCTACTGTTACTTGGGGAATTACACCTGGTCAAGGTATTGGAGTTGACCAACAAGTACCAACTCCCGAACAGTTGAGCGAAGATGACCGCGTAATTGCCCAAGAAGCATATAAATATATGGATTTGGCGCCAGGTCAATCTATCGAAGGCACTAAAATAGACGTATGCTTCATTGGAAGTTGCACTAATGGACGTATTAGTGACCTACGCGAAGCTGCAAAAATTGCTAAAGGGCGCCAAGTTGCTTCTGGTATAAAAGCCTTTGTTGTTCCAGGTTCCGAACGAGTCAAAAAACAAGCAGAAGAAGAAGGACTCGATAAAATCTTTGTTGAAGCTGGCTTTGAATGGCGTGAAGCTGGATGTTCGATGTGTCTAGCAATGAATCCTGATAAATTAGAAGGACGACAAATAAGTGCTTCTTCTTCTAACCGTAACTTTAAAGGGCGCCAGGGTTCTGCAAGCGGTCGTACTTTATTAATGAGTCCCGCAATGGTTGCTGCTGCTGCTGTTAAAGGTCAAGTCTTTGACGTGCGCGAGTTAGTGTAGGTTGGGTGGAGGCTTTGCGGAACCCAACATTAACTATATCTATATATAAGGGACGGGCAAGGATGCCCATCCCACAAGATTTCCACAAGATTTCCACAAGATTTCAAGCTAAAAATATCTAGAATTTATATGCCAAGTGAAGTAAAATCAGTTTCAGGTCGCGCTATTCCTTTAGTAGGTAACGACATCGACACCGACCGTATTATTCCCGCACGCTTTCTACGTTGTGTCACCTTCGACGGGTTAGGCGCCCATGCTTTTGAAGATGACCGTATTGCCCTCAAAGGTCAACATGCTTTCGACCAACCGCAATATCAAGGCGCCAATATTCTAGTAGTCAACCGTAACTTTGGCTGCGGTTCATCGCGCGAACACGCACCGCAAGCTTTAGCAAAATGGGGTATTACTGCGGTAGTTGGTGAAAGCTTCGCTGAAATATTCTTCGGTAATTGCGTAGCGATGGGCGTACCTTGTATGACAGCCGATAGCGAAACAGTGAAACAACTTCAAGACTTAATTACCGTAAACCCAGAAATATCAGTAACAGTAAACCTAGAAACAATGGAAGTCCAATGTAATGACTTTACAGGTGCCGTCTCAATAAATGAAGGAGCAAGAAACATGTTTGTCTCCGGTTCCTGGGACGCATGTGGACAACTAGTCGCGCAAGCA
Source organism: Calothrix sp. PCC 7103 (assembly GCF_000331305.1). Taxonomy (GTDB): domain Bacteria; phylum Cyanobacteriota; class Cyanobacteriia; order Cyanobacteriales; family Nostocaceae; genus Dulcicalothrix. Next base: position 8,364,799 of record NZ_KB217478.1, read on the forward strand.
GAACAAGTCAAAGCCACCGCAGCAAAATTACCCTACATAGCTTGGAAGTAAAGTCGGGTGCGTGATGCCTACAACAAATCATCAACAAACATTACAATCTTCAGGCATCACGCACCATCTACCTTAGTAATTACACGTTCAACAGTGCCAAAAGCTACATAGGGTTTGCTTAAAGGCACTTTCAATGATAATATATATATAGTTAAAAAGTTTTGCGGCGCAGAACAGAGTTTGTCAAGGTGCTTTTACATTTACAAAGATTTGTAAATATAAAAATATTCAAAATTTGATTGTGGGGTGTCGCGAGCCACCATAAATTTGAAATGGGCAGGGATGCTGATTTCAAATTGCGGGAAAATTATGAATTTTTATAATCTTCTGATAGTACTGCATAAAGCTACATTGATTACTCCTATAAGATATTAGAAATCATTTACGTTGACCTCGGATTACCGATTCCCAGTTTAATTATAATAATTTAAGGGTAAAAAAATGTCTTGTGATGCACTCAAAGCAATTTATACTATACAACCAGATATGCTAGCAGAGGCTGCTAATATTGCGGCTTTGGTTTTCCCTGATACTGAGTACAAGTTATTATATCGGCAAGCTAGCTGTTTTGATGCTGCTTTTATTTTTCCAAAAAATCAATATCATTTGTTAGGTCAAAAAATTGGCAATAACAACTTGTCTATAACTTTCAAAAAAGAAAAACAGATTGGCAAGAATGTCAATTTCAGTGTGTGCTTTTTCCCAAAAATTAATACTATGACTTTATCTGGATACTATTCTGAAGGAATGGCTCACCTTATTTATACCCCATTTAATAATCATAACTGGTTGAATGGCAAAGGGTATAAAATTACTACTCCTGATTGTGTTGGAGAGAAATTTGAGTTTTTGGCGCCGAAGTTTTATACTTTTTTTGAAGAATTTTTTCTAGACTAAATGGCGTGCATTGGTGCGTGATGCTTGATTGTATTACGCACCTAATCTTATATGTGTATATTATGACAAGTGATACAGCATCATATTTATATCAAGCAGTAACTGAATTTCTTGAACAGGATGCTCAACAGCGTCTAATAATACTTCAGAAATACGGAATTGCTCGTTATACGTTTTTGCTACAAATGCGTTTGAATGAAGCTAATATAATTTGTGTAACCAGATATTTACAAAATCCCAGAGGATTAAAGTTTCCAAATTTGATAGGAGCAGATTTATCTGGTTTAATTTTGGATGGTATTAATTTGATTCGCGGTAATTTGTCTGGCGCCAATTTAAGCAATACTAGTTTAGTCAAAGCTGACATGATATTTGTTAATTTTACTGGTGCCGATTTACGCAACGCTAATTTATCTGGCGCCACGCTCAATGAAACAATATGGCAAGATACATTAGTTACAGGATGTCAGCTTGATAATACTATTGGTTTAACACAGGCACAACGTCAAGATTTACTTTCGCTGGGCGCCAAATTCGGCAATTACCACAACTATACATAATTTAAATATAAGTCAAAATAGAAGAAGGTAACTCCTCTATTAATAAAATTGTTTCAAATATGAGTAGCAGCAGCAACTTCCGCGAAGCTATTAACCAGGCAAAAAATCAAGCTCTGGTCGGTCCAAACGTAATTGCTAACGCCCTTCCTTTTGTGGGTGGGGGTCTTGTGTTAACAGCAGTTGGCACTTATGGCGGTTTGTATGTACGTCAAAACAACCCAAGTATCTTCTTTCCTACGTTTATTGCAGCGTTTGTCCTAGAACTGATACTTTTCTTTGTTGCCCAGAACGTTGCAGAGAAAGGTAACAACAAAGTCGCGCTACCCTTACTAGCAACCTATAGCCTTTTATCTGGGTATACCCTGAGTGGCATTGTTGCAGTAGCTTTGGGTACGAGAGGTGTAGGAATTGCAGGAATTGGGTTTGCAGCACTTGGTTGTGGAGTCACCTTTATTGGCGCCCGTCAAATTGGCTCTAACATGAGTGAATCTGATGGAATGGCGTTAAGTAAAACAATCAGCTTAGGATTAATTGCTTTACTTGTAGTAATGCTAACCCAAGTCGTCTTCCGTATGTTTGGCGTGTATACGCCAGGTTGGTTAGAAATAGGTATTTCGGGTATAGGGGTATTTTTGTTTGCAGGAGCAGCTGTTGTTGACTTCTACATTTTACCGCGTGCTTACCATGACAACCAATATCTAAGTGCTGCGCTATCAATGTACCTAACCTACATCAACTTGTTCATTTTTATCCTGCGTCTGCTAATTGCGCTAAATAGCCGTGATTAATCTCTGACGGGATATTATTTAATATTTTACTGTGGTGTTATGCCACGGTTTTTTATTGTGTAATGGGCGCCTTTATTGATGCAAATAAATATTCAATTTTGTCCAGATTTATGAAATGACAAAGCGAATATAAATTTCAGATGCACCCTGATTAATACTTGCCTCAGCCTTTTATGGGCTGAGGTTTTTATTGTTAAAATATAAAACTGTCTGTCATTCTGAGCGCAGCGAAGAATCTAATATTTAGTCATATATTTAGAGACTTAACTTCATTTAACATATCTTTTTAATTGTATTGCTACTTTATAAAATTTCATTTTCTTGAATAATTATATGAGTTTAAGATTTGAGATATTTCTAAAGTTTCAAGTTAAGTAATCCCTGGTAAAATACAAACTTTGTGGTTTATTCTTCTCTCCGTGAACTTTCGTGGTCTTTGTAGTCAAAAAAATATGTGTGACTACAGGTGAGACACCTATGCTGCAACATCCTAAATTTTATGACATAAACCATTAGATGCTTCGTACCTCAGCATGACAATTTATAATTTTTCTTACTTTTAAAATATTTTCTTAGCCCCCCTTATTAAGGGGGGTTGGGGGGATTAGACTTTACAGGTTAGGTCGCCGGCTTTTTGGGAGAAGCGAGCGTTTTCGCGGTAGTCTACTGGGCAGTCTATTACTGCGGGTACGTCTTGGGCTAGTGCTTCTTTGAGGACGGGTATGAAGTCGGTTGCGGATGTTACTCTGTAGCCTTTTAGACCCATGCTTTCGGCGAATTTTACGAAGTCGGGGTTGCCGAAGTGGACGAATGATGAGCGACCTTTACCGAAGTGGTTTTCTTGTTTCCATTCGATTAGACCGTAACCTCCGTCGTTGAATATTAAGGTTACAAATGGTGTGCCTACTCGCAGTGCGGTTTCTAGTTCTTGACAGTTCATCATGAACCCTCCGTCTCCTGTAGCTGCGATGACTTTACGGTTGGGATGTACTAGTTTGGCTGCTACGGCGCCTGGTATGGCTATACCCATTGCGGCGAAGCCGTTAGATATTATACAGGTGTTGGGACTGTGGGCATGATAGTGACGGGCTATCCACATTTTATGGGCGCCTACATCTGATATTACGATGTCTTCTGGTCCCATTACTTGTCGCATGTCGTAAATTAATTTTTGTGGTTTTATTGGGAAACCGTCATCGGATGCATATTGTTCGTAGTCTTCGCGGATGTTGTCGCGTAGGGTGAGGGAGTAGGGTTTTGGTTTGCCGTATCTGTCGGCTACTTTTAATATTTCGTTTAATGAGTCTGATATGTCACCGACTACTTCAACTGTTGGTATATAGCTGCTGTCTATTTCTGCTGAGTTGGCACCGATATGTATAATGGGTATTTTGCCGTCGGGATTCCATTTTTTCGGTGAAAATTCTATAAGGTCGTAACCTATACAAATTACTAGGTCGGTGTTATCGAAACCGCAGCTAACAAAATCTCGTTGTTGTAACCCAACTGCCCATAATGCTAAAGGGTGAGTGTAAGGAATTATACCTTTACCCATAAATGTATTGGCTGTAGGAATATTTAGTTGAGTGGCAAATTGAGTGACTGCATCACTAGCTAGGGCGCGAATTGCTCCGTTTCCAACTAGGATAATTGGGTTGACTGCTTGAGAGATTGCAGCTGCGGCTGCACGGATACTAGCAAAAGATGCAAAGGTTTTGTCAGGTTTGTCGATGCGTAAAGGTTGACCATCTACTGGCATCGCGGCAATATTTTCTGGTAAGTCGATATGTACTGCACCAGGTTTTTCGCTTTGCGATTTTTTGAAGGCTTTACGTACTAGTTCTGGTGTGATGCTTGGTCGAACTATTTGTTTACTCCATTTGGTGACTGGGGCGAACATTGCTACTAAGTCTAAGTACTGATGCGATTCTATATGCATTCTGTCAGTACCAACTTGTCCGGTTATTGCTACTAACGGCGCCCCATCTAAGTTAGCATCGGCAACACCTGTCATTAAATTGGTAGCGCCTGGGCCTAGTGTAGAAAGACACACACCTGCTTTCCCGGTTAGGCGCCCGTATACGTCAGCCATGAATGCTGCACCTTGTTCATGACGAGTAGTAATGAATTGAATCGAAGAATTTTTAAGTGCTTCGAGTACGTGTAAATTTTCTTCTCCAGGAAGACCGAATACGTACTGTACGCCTTCGTTTTCCAAACATTTTACTAATAATTCTGCTGTATTCATAATGTCTTGCCCCTGTAATTATTTCACCCACACTGTTTTAACATTTACAAACTCATGTATCCCCTGGATACTTAGTTCGCGACCGTAACCAGAACGTTTAATGCCCCCGAAAGGTAAGCGGGGGTCTGATTTTACCATGCCGTTTATAAATACTGAACCTGCTTCGATTTCGTTGATGAAGCGTTTTTGCTCGCTTTCATCGTTACTCCAAGCACTGGCGCCTAAGCCAAAGGGTGTATCATTGGCAAGTTCAATAGCTGCATCGATGTCTTTGACTCGAAACAACATTGCCACTGGCCCAAAGAATTCTTCTTTGGCAATGGGGTTTTCTTTAGAAATTTTTAAGATTGTTGGTGGATAAAAGTTACCAGGACGGTCAGCGATAGGATTACCACCTGTTAATACTTTTGCTCCATTGTTGACAGCAGCTTTGACTTGCGAGTCTATATCTTGAAGGATATTGGGTGTCGCAAGTGGGCCGATGTCGGTGTCGGTTGACATGGGGTCGCCGATTTTTAAAGCTTGGAATTTTTGTAGGAGTAATTGTTCAAATTTATCTGCTATTGTTTCAGTGACTATAAATCGTTTGGCTGCGATGCATGATTGTCCGTTGTTTAACATGCGTGCGCTTGTGGCTGTTGTTGCTGCTAGCTCTAGGTCTGCACTCTCCATTACTATAAATGGGTCGCTTCCACCTAGTTCTAATACGACTTTTTTAATTTCTTTGCCTGCTGTTGCTGCTAGTGAGGCGCCTGCTGGCTCGCTACCTGTTAGGGTTGCGGCTTTTACGCGGTCGTCGGTTATAATGTCAGCGACTTTGTTGGCGCCGATGAGGAAAGTTTGAAATACACCTGCCTCAAAGCCTGCTTTTTGGAAAATTTCTTCGATGGCTATGGCACACTGAGGTACGTTTGAGGCATGTTTTAATATACCAACATTACCTGCCATTAAAGCTGGCGCCGCAAAGCGAAAGACTTGCCAAAACGGGAAATTCCACGGCATTACAGCAAGAATAATACCTAATGGCTGGTAGCGAATAAAACTAGCGTTTGCATCTGTTTCTACACTTTTATCAGCTAGAAATTGCGGCGCCGTTTCGGCATAATAACGACATACTAGAGCGCATTTTTCGACTTCAGCAATAGCACTTTTATAAGTTTTGCCCATTTCTAAAGTCATCAAAGCTGCAAATTTAGCTTTGTCTTGTTCTAAAATCTCTGCTGAAGAATTGAGTAAATGCGAGCGCGTCTCGAAACTTGTGTGACGATATCTTAAAAATACCTGCTGTGCCAAATCTATTTTGGCGCCTATTTCAGTATCATTGAGCGGCTCGAAAATCCTGAGTAGTTCCCCGGTAGCGGGATTAATGGTAGCTATTGCCATGACAAATACATCCCCTTAAATACACCTATAGATAATATTTATTTTTGACTTAACCATTATAGTAATGAGCAAAAATTGATTATGTATAACACTATTATAATTTTAGTGTCTGCCTATAAAAACCGGGCTTTTTTATGAGATTGCAATAAAAATGACAATTTTGCTTAAAAACCCGGTTTCTTGCAATTATTTTAGATTCAAAATTTACAATGTTAATTAGTATATATATTTAAAAGAGTCTTTTATGTATTTCTTCATTCAGTATTTATACTGATGAAATTAATAAAATTATAAATTAGTGCATTCTTGTTTGATATACTTTTACTAGGCGGTCAATACCTTTAAAGCGGTACTCACCCATTTCGTAAAATGAAGAATTGGCATTAAGCAGTTGATAAGTTGCTTCACTGACGACGCATTCACCTGGTGGACATACACTTTCTAAACGTGATGCTAAATTAATTGTTGCTCCTAATGCAGTGTATTCTACCCGTTGCGAACTGCCAACATCACCAACAACGGCTTTACCACTGTTAATTGCTATTCGTAATTGCAAAGGTTCCTGCCAGAAGTTATTGGCATTTAGATTTTCTAACCGAATTAGCATTCCTTGTGCAGCAGCAACCGCACGTTCTGCATGGTCGGGCTGTAGTTCGGGGGCGCCGAAAAAAGCCATGATACAATCACCGATATATTTATCTAAAGTGCCACCGTAGGCAAAAACCTCTTGAAGCATTTCTTCAAATAAATTATTGAGCATTTCGGCAATTTGCGTTGGTGTCATCCGTTCGGAAATAGCTGTAAATCCAACGATATCGGCGAATAAAATGCTAATTTCGCTTTCTTTGGGTGGTAAACGTCCATCGGGCAAAGCACCAACTTCGATTAATTGTTGAACAACTGCTGGTGAATGATATCGTTCTAAACGCTGACGTATTACTTCTTCGCTTTTGAGTTTTTCTGCTAACAACCAACGTTGAACGCTTGATGCTACGATATTTGCTAGCGCTGAGAAAAAACTTAACTCTTGCTCTCCTTCTGCTTCCCAATGGTATGAAGAAAGATGCGCGTCTGCATATAAAACGCCAACTACTTTATTTTCATCCCATAGAGGTACAGCCATTGCGCTGCGTATATCGTTCATTAATATGCTGTGTTCGCTTGCAAATCTTTCGTCGTTTTGTGCGTCAGCAATTTGAATCGCTATTTTTTCTTCAAATACTTTTTGGCAAATACTGCGACTTACCCAACTGCCATCTGCTGAGAGTTTTTTTTCTTTGGCAGAAATTCGTACTGCTGCACTTATTAATTCTAGCTTGCCACAGCCTTTAACATCGATTAATAACGCTAAACGGTCGATGCTGTCTAAGTAGCGAAATACAACTTCTTGCACTTGTAAAAAAATTTCTTCTATTGACGTGGCAGCAGAGAGATTTTTCGCGATGTTTACCAAATCCTTAAGACGCGCAATTGTTTTATCTTTGTTACTATCGCTACCTGAATTTCCTTGTGCTTCTATCCAGCTTTCTTGCAACTGCTTGACGTTTCGCAAGATAGTTCGCTGTTCTCCTGCTTCTGGGAACCCTGGCACCTGAAGACGAAAATCATTCTCTTTGAGAATAACAAGCATGCTGATGTTGCCCAACCATATTACATCGCCATGATGGAATTTTTGTGGCGCCGTAATCATTTTATCATTAACGTGTGTCCCGTTTTTGCTTCCCAAATCCTCAACTGTCCATGTGTCGTCAGGTGCTTTTACTAAACGAGCATGATAGCGAGAAATTCCGCCAAACGGTAAATATAAGTCGCATTCCGGTAGACGACCAATTGTAAACACATCTTGATGCACTTCTACCGTTTTTTCAGTGTTTCCCTCTTTAAGTCGTAGCTTCAGGTCGGTCATGGGTGACGAAAACTCCATCCAGGGCAAAGTTGTGCTAGCATCTTAACTCAGCAGCCTGTTGGCTTGGTAATTGACTGGTCATTTTTGCCCACATTCCTTGATATGAGTAATATAAAGCACATAATATTTTCGCAATCTAATTCCAGAAACGCAAGGTTAAGAGTACTAGATATTTGATACAAAATATTTAATCTGAGTAATTTCAACTAGAGTATAGCTTATTGGCGTAGGTCAGGCGAGTGGTGTAGGTCAGGCGAGATGCCTAACCCACGGTGATTTATTACACAAATCAAAATCAAAATAAGTATATTCGCATATTCTTTACAACAGCTTTATTCTATCTTGACCTTTTTTTAGTCAATATTATATAGACAAAAGAATTTTAGCGACTAGATATTAATAAATAATGAAACGAGACAAAACATCTTCCGTATTACTAATTTGGGGTTTTCCAGCAGATTTATTATTGGTGCTTGTTGGTATTGTAACAGTTGCAATTGCAACACTATACCCGTTTAATTTTTCAGTATCAGATAATTTTTCGCTTGGCACTATTTTTAAGCGATTTGACAACACGAGTTTTTTTAAAGACCAAGTAAATAATATTTTACTGTTCATGCCGCTTGGTTTTGGAATTGCAAGTATTTTACTTAGAAAAAATGTTTCGCCACTAATTCAAATACTTGCTGTGATTGCCACTGGCGCCTGTTTATCTTTTACGGTAGAATTTTTACAATCGTTTTTACCGTCACGAGACCCTACTCCTGCTGATATTTTTAATAACGCGCTGGGTAGTTTTGTCGGGTTGCTTAGTTTCTATATATTAGACACACGTCAATTTCGTTCTACGCTTGATTATATTCAAAATAGCCGCATTAGTAATTCTCGTGCTGGTATTGTAGGATTTTTGACTGGATATATTATTTTGGCGTTTTTTGTTGGTATTTCGTGGGAAAACAATATTAGTTTAAACCAATGGAATACAAATTTCCCTTTGGTGATTGGTAATGAACGAACTGGTGATAGACCTTGGCAAGGAAGTGTATCGCAAATAGCTATTGCTGATAAAGCTTTTTCTGATAGCGAAATTGAAAAAGTTTTCTCTAACCCTAATTATTTAGCTAGTACCAATGATTTGATATTAGCAAAATATGAATTTGATGGGAAAGATAGCTATCGCGATATTACAGGGAAACAACCTGATTTATTATGGCAAGGACAAGTATCTAACGGTTCAAGCAGAAATGAAAAAGGTATATCTGTTGATTCGAGTCGCTGGTTAAAGACAGAAGAACCAGTTAAATTAATTAATCAAAGAATTAGTGAAACTTCAGAATTTACGATTATTACTACTGTCGCTTCTGCTAATCTTTTGCAGAAAGGACCTGCACGGATAATTTCTGTTTCTGGTGACCCGATGCATCGAAATTTTACTATTGGTCAAGATAATACTAATTTATCGCTGCGTTTGCGAACTCCTATAACTGGACAAAATGGTTCGGATATTAACTTGTCGGTGCCTAATGTGTTCTCTGATACTAACCCACGTCATATAATTATTAGTTATGCGAAGGGTAAAATTCAGGTAAATGTAGATAAATCAGAAAATGTTTATGTATTTAACTTGTTAGAACTATATCCTAATAATCAAAAAGTTTTTGCGTATGCAATTACTTTTATTCCGTTAGGATTGTATTTAACAGTGTTGATTATTATGGTTAAGCGCAAAGCGTTTAATTTGATTCTACTTATTTGTGGCGCCGTTTTACCTTCTTTGATAATTGAAAGCGTTTTAATTCATGCTAGTGATAAAAGTTTTAGCTTGGTGAATTTAATGCTGGGAGTATTTTTTACTGCTTGCACAGCGTTAATGTTTAAAGCACGAACTTTGATATTGAGTAATTAATTAGTAGGGTTGGGTTGCACCCAACCGGAGTTATTCGTCACCGCTAAATTGAGTTGGTATTTCTAGGGGTATTTGACCTAGAAATCCTTTGCGATAGTCTGTGAGTAGCTGACGTGCGGTGCGTTCGACATCTCCTTTGTAACGATGTTCTGCTAGAGCATGAAGATAACCTTCACCTGTATGCTCTGTTGGGTCTAGCTTATAACGCTCGTTTAATGCTTGTTTTGGTAATAGTTCTGGCGCCACTGCTTCTAAGTAACTAATTATATCAAGAAAAGCAGCGGCGACTAACTGATTATCATACGACGCATCACCGATATCATCGCAAATCGCTAATTTGACGGCAGCATCTTGATTTTGTAGTTTTAAAGGAATTACTCCGGGTGCATCGAGTAATTCTAATTCATCAGAAATTCTTACCCAGCGTAGCGAACGTGTCACACCGGGACGTGCGGCACTTTCTACTACACGTTTTCCTAATATACGGTTAATTAATGCTGATTTTCCAACATTGGGAAAACCAATTACAACCGCACGGACGGGACGTGGTAGCATTCCTCTGCTTTTGCGACGCTCATTTAATTGTACACCTTCAGCTTGAGCGGCTTTGAGTACCGCTGGTACACCTTGCCCATGTTGAGCATTGGTATAGTAGGGAACTTCGCCTTGTCGTTTAAACCAGTTTATCCAGGCTTGCTTCGTTTGCGGTAAAATCATGTCGAAGCGGTTGATTACTAAAACGCGGGATTTGTTTCCTATCCATTCTTGTAATTGTGGGTGATGGGTAGATACTGGGATACGCGCATCACGTACTTCTAATACTACGTCAACAAGCTTTAGCTGCTCTTTTAGTTGCTTTTCTGCTTTGGCTATGTGACCTGGGTACCACTGGATAGTATTTAATTTATAGTTTTGTGTTATTCCCATTGATTTAAGTTAGGAGTTAGGAGTTAGGAGTTCAGCTAGATTCATAATACTACTTTGTGATGTTTTTGATTGCGGTTGCGGTTTGTTCTGGTGGGGAGCATCCACTTTTGGAACATACATAATTATTTGGCGCCAGAAAGCCTACTATAAGGGTAGTCTAGAAAAGTCGATCTGCCAAAAGTGGATGCTCCCGTTCTGGTTTGCCTTCTAGGGGGAATACTAAAACGCTTTTGATTTTGGTGTTGTCAATTAATTGTTTTAGGTGATTTAATTGTTTATCTAGAATTGCGACTCCTGCGTAATTCTCTGCTTACTCCCGCATCCACACCCACTTTCTTTTTTGCGCGACATATTTATAAAAGAGACCAATATATAGTTACTACAACCTGGCTCTCTCGTATTCCGCAATAGTATTAGCAGAAATATTCGCGTCTGCTGACCAAGGGTTTTTGTAGAATCTAAATTTTTGTTTAAGAACTAACCAAAAGAATGGCGCCGCATCGAACAAATATCTCTTCCAGAGTCGAGTCGGTTCAGTGGAAAGTCGATATAACCACTCTAGACCAACTTGGCTCATCCATTTTGGCGCCCGTGTTATTGTTCCTGCTTCAAAATTGATGGTGGCGCCAATTGCTAAGAAAATTTTGATGTTTTTTAATTTATGTTTATACTTAGAAATCCACATTTCTTGCTTGGGGGCGCCTACTCCAATTGCTAGAACTGTTGCTCCTGAACGATTGATTAACTCTATTATGCTTTGACATTCTTTTTCGTTTTTCTCAAACCCCATTGGTGGAGAATAAGTTTCAATAATGATATTACGCCCTACTTTGGAGTTGATATTACGCTGGGCTGTATACCCGACTTCTCCAATTCCTCCTAACAAAAATATTTTGATATCTTCGTCATCTCGATAATAACTATAGAAAGCTGGAAATAAATCTGAGCCTGAGATTTTTTCTTTAATTGGTATACCTAAAAACTTAGATGTGAACATCAAAATTTTACTATCGCAAACTATGTAATCTGCTTTTTGATAGGCATGATAAAAATCTAAGTTTTTTTGTAGCTTAATTAGATGGTCTACATTAGGAGTAAATACAATACCACCAAATTTTAGTTTTTTCAATAATTGATACATTGTTATGTTATCAATAGTCAAATTAAATAGTTGAACTCGATTCATTGTCTTATTATATAAGTAAGTAGTTCTTTGAGAAAGTAAGAGATAGAGAGCGGTTTTAGTTCTAAGCTTTGTGTATTTATTGCTAGGTTAGCAAAAATGCCCACTCATATTTATTTGAGCAGAAAAACTGTTTATCTTTCTGTTTTTTTCGTAAAATGAGTTACCCATTAAGTTTTTACCAAAATTTTTTGATCTAAAATGTCTAAAATAGTACTATCAATGTCAATATCAAATTTACGTGCGAAATAATATTGATTTTGTTTCATTAAAGTATAATCATCCTTGGTTAGAGTTGCTGGACTACCATAACTACTTTGATAAAAATCTACGTAATGCTTACATTCATTCGATAATTTGAAAAGGTTACTGTTGACTAGTACAGTCTGAATAAAAGATTCTTCAGGGTTGATTACATATTTATAATGCTCAAGAATATCGGGATGCTTTTGAGTAAATTTATGTATATATTCAAGGCATTTTTTAGACAGAATAGAAAAATACGAACCTCCATAACAAATAAATTCATCATTAAATGGAGATTTAACTCTGGTTCCTATCATCAGACCATAAAAGAAATGAATTCGCAAAAGTGGTTGAAAGTAATTAATCACTTTTAATGGTTTTAAGAATACTTTTAACCAATTAGGGAAATTAGTCGAATTTACTTTATACTTGTATAAGTATCTATCAAACCCTTGTTTAATAGTCCATGAACTTTCTTTATAAAATACTTTAAAATATTCAATATAAGCATCGTAACTATTTGTAGATAACAAAAGTTCTAGTTCTGAAATAGATTGAGTTGGATAATCTTGTCCTGTTAGATTAATAAACCAATCAAAATCTAGATTATTGTTAAATAACCAGTTAATAGTTGATAAATACTCTCGAAGTATTGAAAAATCTCCTCTGCCTGTTGTGACTTTAAATAAATGAATATCTGGATATTGTTTTAATTTAGATATATCTAGAGTGCAATAAGTAGAATTATGACTCAATATAATTATTGAGTTTGGACTCGATCTTTTAATATTACGGATAAGTCGATATATTTGCTCTGGATTTTTATAAGTTTGAATCAAGAAACAGATTTTCATACTCTGATGATCTTTTGACTGATGAAAAATTAATAGGGAAACAATACAAAGAAACCAGATTTTTTGTTGAGATATTGTAATAAAAAAATATTTCGCACGAAAACCTGGTTTTTAGCTAAGGTGAAGTGGATAATTGTGGTTTACGGAAAGTGGCTTTTATAGGGTTTATGAACCAGAGTAGATAAGCTGCAACACCAGTTATTACAGTTTTACCTGGTTCTTCTAATAAAATATGCCAATGATTGATTAGAACAAGGTTGAATAGCTTTGCAGCAGTTATTCCGTCACCCAAGCTCACCAAACGACGCGCTGTATAACGCATATGGTAAGCTTTTGCAGCTTTTTCACAGTGTGCGATGATATCTGGAGCATAGGAACGAGTTTTTTCTATTACCGTTTCTAGCGCTTCTAATTGTTTCATCGCGTTCGCAGAAAGTCCTCCTGTAGTTATTCTGTACAAAGTCAGTACTTCTGGAATTCCTTCGTGGCGCCAGTGAGTCAGAATAGAGATTCGTAGCCAACATTCGATATCTTCAGCACGACGCAAAGCTTCATCAAAGTAGTAATCTTCGGTGGCGCCGTACAAATTATCTTGAAATTTAATTGCTTCAAAGACTTCACGTCTTATAACTGCCGCTGAACCGTTACCAACAGGATTACGACACAGTACATATGAGGGTGTGATGTCATGGAGCTTGCGAGGTCTTTGATAAAGTCCTGTAAGATTGCCCTCTTCATTAATAAATGCGGAGTAACAAAAGCTGATTCCTACTGTTGGTGAATTGTCAAGATGTTTGACGTGTTTTTCTAGTTTGTCCGGAGTCCAGATGTCATCCGCATCTACAAAAGCTATATAGTCACCTTGAGCATGGCGGATGCCTGTATTTCTAGCTCCTGGTAGTCCTCTATTTGCTTGATGAATAATCTTTATTCTCGAATCTTTGAACTGTCGGCAAATTTCTATGCTGCCATCAAGAGACCCATCATCAATGATGAGAATTTCCAAGTTTTGATAAGTTTGTGACAGAACAGAGTTAACTGTTGCAGCAACATACTTTTCGGCGTTATATACAGGGATAATTACGGAAACTTTTTTCATACAATTAACCAAATCATTTCAGGGACAATTAATATATAAAGAAAAATTTTCGAGTGTAAATAACTTTTGAAATTTATCTTCCAAATTCTTCTTGCATTTTGCGTCTTTGGATAAAGCCTTTTGCTTTTAAAATCAAATGTTCGACTTGAAAGTATAAAGATTTTGGCATCAGCCAAAGTGAATAAGACATTACCAATGTCAAACTTGTAGTTAGTGGTTCTGTTAATAGCAGACGCCAGTTAAATTTTAAAGCTTGATTAATAACTTTTACAGCAATCGAACCAGCCTGTCTACGTACAGCTTCGCGCGCTAAATCTCGCAACCGATAAGCCATAGCTTGATGTTTCCATTTATCTATTAGTTCTGGTGCATATAAGCGTGTCTTCTCATCTATTTTTTCCCAATAATCTATGGCTTTTAGTAAATCCCCCGAACGGCTTTCTGGATTAACTCTGTATAAAGTTAATACTTCAGGTATACCTTCAAACTTCCAAATGCTTTGAATCGCTATACGCAGCCAACACTCAATATCTTCTAACACAGTAAATTTAGTGTCAAAGTAACAATACTCTTCTGTATTAGAGTCTTCTTTAAAAGCTATTGCTTCAAAAACTTCTCGTCTAAACACTCCAGATGAACCATTCCCAAGTGGGTTAGTGTAGAGTAAATCAGACACTTCAATATCTTTCAGCTTAGGCATTTGATATATATTTAAAGATTGCCCAAGTTCATTGATAAGAGCAGAACGACTAAAGCTTATTCCAACGTTAGGAAAATTATCTAAATGTTCTACATGTTTTTCTAACTTCTCAGGTATCCAAATATCGTCTGCATCTATAAAAGCAAAATAATCACCTTGAGCATGACGAATACCTGTATCTCTTGCCGCTGAAACTCCTTTGTTTTCCTGCCGAATTATTTTAATTCTAGGGTCTGTGAATTGTTGACAAGCCTGTATGCTTTGGTCAGGAGAACCATCGTCAATGATTAGAATTTCAATATTTTTGTAGCTTTGCAATAATACCGATTTAACTGTTAGTGCAACATACTTTTCAGCATTATATACGGGAATAATTACGGAAACTTTTTTCATAATTCCTTCGCATCTGTATTTAATATTACAGTAAAGATGTACATCGTCAATAAAAATAAAAGCTAAGATTTGATAAGATTTGCTTTTTGGGCTGGCATTGCACGTGAATTAGTAATAAAGTTTAGTATTCTTCCTGCAACTTCAGGTGTAAGAAAATGCATTGCAATTAACTTAACTACTAAAATAAGAGCGTATTTTTTGAAGATAACTGTTGGGTATAAACTAGCAGCTTTTTGCAAATGATAACGAGATTGTGTAACACCTTTGAAACCTGGAACGCGAGTTAAATATAGCTGACTCCAGTATAAGTGACAATTTGCAATACTTTTTGATCTTATTTTTGATAAAGATTGAATTCCTTGTGGAGCATTTTGAATAGCTTTGTTTATAACTGTGAGTACAGATTTTTCAAACGCTTCGATATTAGTTGAAGCAGAACCTGAAGATAGACGGTAAAAAACTTGATACTCAGGTACAGCAACAAATGACCATTTGCTCGCTAATCGTAGACACCAATCCCAATCTTCATAATGACTCAAGCTTGTATCAAAAATACCAACAGAATCGATAGCTGCTTTCCGAACTAGAATATTAGAAGATATACCTATAATAAAATTACCAGCAAGTAATTTAGTATAAACATTTCCTTCATAATATATAGGGTCACATTTATGAACTTGCTCGCCGTTTTCACTCATGATATAAGTCAAGCTATAAGCTAAACCGGCTTCAGGATGTTGTTCTAAGGCTGAATATTGAAGCTCTAATTTATTTTGTGTCCATAAGTCATCGCCATCTAAAAAAGCGATATATTTTCCTCTTGCTACTGAAATTCCACGATTACGCGCTGTAGAAACACCACTATTTTTATAAGTAAAAACTTTGACTCTTTCATCTTGAATACTATTTAAAATTTTTAAAGTATCGTCTGTCGAGCCATCATTAATAACTACAATTTCAAAATCAGAAAAGCTTTGTTTCTGAATTGATTCTATAGTTTCTAATATTGTTCTTTGATTATTATAAGTTGGAATAACTACAGATATAGTCGGCATACATATACTCCAGTACAAAAAATATGAAAGTAGGTCGGTGAAAGCAAAATTTAAGTAGATTAAGAATTAGATGTTATTGCATATCTAGCACCCCAAATGGTAAAGATTGGCATTGCTACAAAATGAGAAACAAGAACAGCTACTGCAACTGGGACAATTCCCCATTTAACAGCGATTAATATCGATAGTGCAAAAATTGTGGTAAAAATAACGCTCCATTTGACATTAATATCTGTTCTATCTATAGCTTGTAACAGCGTTGAAGTTGCTATTGCAAAGGGACGTGGTAAAGCGGAAAGACAAATTAAGACTAGAACTGGAATACCTACTACCCATTTTTGTCCAAAAATTATTGGCACATAGAATGGCGCCAGACTTGATTGCACAATTACTAACGGTACAAACACCGCTGAAATAGTTTTTAAACCATCCAAATATCGTTTTTTGAGGTCTTGTATATTACCGCGCGCAGCACAAAGATGAGGTAGTAAAGCAATAATAAATGAATTTATGACACTTAAACTAATTCCTAACCCAGCATTAAAGGCAAAATAGTAGATTCCCAAAGCGTTAATTCCTAAAAATCTTCCGACAATTAGGTAGTCTAGATTGTTTCGGAGATTATCTAATAACTGTACAGTTAATATATTTCTACAAAATACGAATATTTCTTTCCAACGATAAAGTGTAAAAATACGTTTTGGGCGCCAAGAGCTATATTTGTAAGCAAAAAATAGCCATATAAAAGGAGAAGAGATAACTGAGGGTAATACAATTGCCCACAAACCCATGCCTGATGCTGCTAAACATAGTGTTATTAAATTATTAATGGCTGAATCGGTAGTTTGAGTTAACGCCATCAAATTCATTCGATTTTCTCGTTCAATCAATGCCCATTGAATAACAAAGTTGGGGACGATTAAATGATAAAAGGCAACAACACATATTGGCAAAATAATTTCATTTGATTTGTAGAACAAAGCTATTGGAAAAGCTGCCGCACATTGAAGAATAAAAATAAGAATACAAAATATCCAATTGAGGCAATAAGATGTGTTGATTAAATCATCTAAATCTTTTTCATTAGCTTGAATAAGTTTACTTGCAATTCCAAATTTCAGTGAGAAAACAACCGCGAATTCTCTAACAGTGAATATTATTGCTGCTAGTCCGTAATCATGTGGAGATAATAAACGCGCAATAACTACCGTAGTCACTAAACGAAAAACTCGATTAAGAAACTCTCCTCCAGCTAAAAAGCTAAGATTACGAACAAATTCGTTAGAAAACCTTTTTTTGATTTTATTAATTAACATTGGCAAATTCACCTGTATTTATTATTTAATTTGACTTTAGTTATATACAATGCGAACTTTGCCTTGACTTGCAAGATTCCAAATATCTAACTTATTAAGAGTCGAATGCATTGAAATTGTAATTGTTACATAAAGCAACCAGTGAATTGTACCTATCATAAAACGACTTTCAGACAAATTCATTAGTACTAAACAAGTTAGGTATAGTAACGGAACAAGACCTTCTGCACCTTGAACATGGCGTACCCAAATTAATGCTTTTAAGCTAATACTAAGTAAACTAATTACTAAAGCAATCAATCCAATTAAACCTAAACCAAGATAAAGGTCAAGAAAACCATTGTGAGCATGAATTGGCTCAAATCCCCCTCCTATTTCTCTCCAAACATCTGCCGTTTCTCCTTCCCATTTACCTAACCAAAACGTTTCATAGCCATAACCTAGCCAGGGACGCTCTTGAATTTTATTGAAAACTACGGGCCAAATCTGTGTACGACCAGTAAAAGTCATATCTCTACCCAAGCTAGTTAAAATAGATTCTGCATTGCTTACCAATAGTAAAGAAGCAACCCCACTAATTAAAATTGTGATAATCAAAAATGGTAATGCTTTTTTATGATTCCAACGCAAAGCCTTAACGAAAGGAGTCAGAACCATTACTATTAATACAACGACTAGGGCAGTTTGTGATTTTGAGCCTAAGATTACCGCTGTTGATATGATAAAACCAGCCCACATTATTTTACGAAATTTAGTATTACTTATTGCATTTAAAAAGAAAGTTACTGCACTCAAACTTGTAATGTTTCCCAGGTCATTTTTATGGACAAAAACACCTCGCCAAGCACCTGTATGTACTACGTCTTCTATGTTAGCAACAAAACCTCTGCCCATAACTCCATAACTTGGTAAAAGTACAGCGAATAATAAACTTAACAATGAAATGGCGCCAAACATCCAAGTAAACATTTGTAGTTGTTCGTGAAGACTATAACATGTAGCTAAATACACTCCAAATACAGTAACCCGTACTAGAGGCATAATTTTTTCTAATGTCAGCATTGGTGTGTCAGACCAAAATGGCGAGACTAGAGCAATTCCCAATAAAATCCACAAGAGTTTTTCTCTAGTAATAATATTTACAACTCTTTTCCATCTAGTAAGGATGAGTACTGAACTAATTACTAAACAAGTATCAGGAAGTACTAACTTAATTGGATATAAAAAGTGGGTTTCGGAAATAAATGGGTCAATGGCGCCTGTATAAAAAAAGAGCGAAATGACTGCAAAAATTTTTTCGATTAATCTTTGATGTTTGTACATGGGCTATCGATGAAAAAAATCTGACTTAAACTACGATAAACCAACTGGGTTTTTAGGATTGTTTGCATTTTCAGGGGTTTTAGCATTAGCACTTTTTTTGCTAGTTATGGGACTATCAGGAGCATAATAATTTGTTCTGAAATGAAAATAACTATCAGATTCATTATTTAAAATGACGCCGTTAATTACCAAACCGAGAACATTCTGACCTGATTGTTCTAATAAACCTTTAGTATTGATAGCACTGTTAGAATCAATAACTCCAGGTCGAGATACCATTAAAATTCCATCAGTTATCTTGCCTAAAATTAAAGCATCAGCAGCCATTAATATTGGTGGTGCGTCAAAAACTATATAATCATAATTCCTTGATTCATTGTTGATAAGTGTAGCCATTGCTTGAGATTTCAATAGCGTTAGTGGATTTGGCGGTATAACACCAGATGTCAGAAGATGTAAATTTGGCATAATTTCTTTCGTTGCCATTGATGTATCGCACCGACCAACAATTACATTGCTTAAACCCAGTTCGTTCGTTTGTCCCCATATATCATGCTGAGAGGGATGACGCATATCTGCATCTATAAGTAGAACTCTTTTCTTCAATTCGGCAAATACAGTAGCCAAATTAGCTGCGACGGTAGACTTACCCTCTTGAGGAATTGAACTAGAAATTACAATCACTTTTGGCTTTTGGTCTGAGTCAATAAACTCCAGGTTAGCTTGCAGCATCCTATAGACTTCACTGATGGGTGAATGAGGAGCATCTATAACAGGTACTAGGACGTGCAATGTTTCTAAACCTTGATAATGCACAGCCTTTTTCTTTTCAAAAGCTGGAATTGCTGCTAACAATGGGTACGAGAAAATATTTTGAATTTGCTTAACACTTTTCAAAGAAAAATCTCTTTTCTCTAAAATTACTACAGTTGCCATAAAAATTACTAGGCTAATAGCACTACTTCCTATTAATAAAGAAACCAATCCCTTATCCAAAGATGGACGCAAGGGTTGTGATGCTGCTTCAACAATCCTGGCATTGATTATGTTTTGATTTTCTGCTGCTTCTATTTCTTTAAGTTTTTTCAAAAGAGTCTCGTAAGTTGCTTGTGCAGCTTCTAACCTTCGTTGTATTTCTCGCTCTTCTTCTTTTAGTTTTGGTAAGCTATTTATTCTCTGCTTATATTTAAATAGATTATCTTCTAAAGAGCTTATTTGATTTGCTAAACCATTTTGTTCAACTTGCAAGTTGATTAACTGCTTCATCAGACCTAATTCTAGTTCTCCGGCACGCAAATCTGTTTCAGGAATTGATTGATTGGCGCCAATCTCTTGAACTATTCTTTCTTGTAATTGACTTCTCAAAGTTGTTAATCGATTCTTGAGGTCAATAATTTGTGGATTTTCGTCTTGCAAGCGAGTTCTTCCAGCTTTCAACTCATCTTCAGTTTTCTGAATTGATGCCAATGTTGCTTGAACTGAAGAAGACTCGCTAAGTTTTGCTACAGTTATAGCTCTTTGGGAATCCATACCCAATTTATTAATCAAATCTTTATTTTGGGCATTAACATCAGAAAACTTGGCTTTTGCTTCCGAAATCGCTGTTTTAAGCTTTTCAACAGTTTCTAATGATAGTTTTGCTTCTTCGTCTATGTCTACAAGCTTATTTTTTTCCTTAAATTTTCGCAACGCTTGTTCAGCTTTACCAACAGTCTCTTGAGTTGCTGGTAATTGTTTAGCGATAAAATTTCTAGCTGCTAATGCTTCTAAACGGTTTACTAATCTGTTATTTTCTATATAGGCTTTCATTATTTGATTAACTACTAACGCAGCTTTCGCAGGGTCAGTATTTGTGTAAGATATTTGTAGAATATCTGTACCTCTAATTTCTTCTACTTTAAGATTATTTTTTAGTATTGCTTCTGATATTTCTTTGTTTCCCTTTCCATCTGACATTACTGAATTAACTACTTTATTCAAAACTGGTTGAGAAAGTATAATTTCAGTCTCTGTTTTTAACGGATTACCTTGTAGTGTTAAAGGAGTTAGTTGTGTTTTTGCCTCTTTTAGTAAACCTGTTAAAGAAGCTGATTCATCTGGTTTAACAAGAATTTTCCCTTCTGCTACGTAATTAGGTTTTGAAATTAGCATTACACCTGCAATGCTAAGAGCTAAAAATCCACCAGCAACTGCCGTTGCAGCTAACCATTGGCGCTTCAAAATAAACCAGTATTGCTGAAAATCTATGTTTAAATCTTCAGAGTTTTTGATTTCTACAGTTATTGGTTGTTCAGTACGATTCATATGACAAAATGGAATCAAATGCTTGACAAAAATTTTATATGACTGGAAATTTTAAGTTCATCAACGTTAATAAATAAACACTATGAACTTTTAAACACTACAAAGACCCTATTCCTCAAATGTGGTCTAGAATTTCTGCATAGTTATTGAAGAATACTACTTTTATTATTCTTCTATGTGCATTTGTTAAGTCAGGCACCACTAAAAATCTAACTTAGTCATAATTTCTTACTTGTCTTTAACAGACTGAATAAGAGCAAACTTCTTACGACGTTCTACTTAACTACGAAGCATAGATTCGTCATATTCTATTTTTGAAAACACGATACGATGCAATAAAACTTGATGTAAGTACTAACTACTTAATTAAAAGTCACTTTTGCTACATAAGCTTACAGTAACTACACTTGCTAATCATAAGCAGTTGAAAAGAACTTACTACAGTCTTTCCTGATAGATAGAAAACATTTGAGCTTTAAACAGTGTATAACTTATTCACAGTAAGTCAACCATCTTTGACATGCTCTTGCCAAAAACTTTATATTTTTTACAATTGATTTGTAAATTCTTTACATTTATGACTCACTACTTGGCACAGTTTAACGCGAAAGGTAAAGCGACAAAGGGAAGGTAAAATTTTGATTATTACTCAATAACCTTTTTCCAAGCTTCCTAGGATTTGACATATAAATTATAAAAAATAAATTTTTGGCAAATTAGTATAAAAAAATACTTTATCTTAAGTACTATTTCGGTTGTAAGTTGTTTTACGTTAATACGCCTTAAGTGTAATTTAGAACTTATAACGCCGAAACCGAGTTTCTAAGATTTTGTCAGTTTTATAATTAATAGGCTAATACTCCATGTCATTATGTACGATAAAGTACAATTACGCTCTTGTCTACTTCAAACACGCGCGGCATTATCTTTAATTGAGCGGCGCCAGAAAAGCGATGATATTTGTAGTCACCTCATTGATTCGCAATTACTGACGAACGCTAAAACCATTCTTGCGTATTTTAGCTTTCGTACTGAACCTGATTTAAGTTCTTTATTTTATGACTCTAACTACCGTTGGGGATTTCCTCGCTGTGTTGGTAAAACTATGTCTTGGCATGTTTGGAAACCTGGAGATTCTACGAACACAGGCGCCTATGGTATTACCGAACCAAACAGCGATGCCCCTATAATTGAACCAAACGAAGTTGACTTAATTTTAGTCCCGTGTGTTGCTTGCGACTACAAAGGATACCGTTTAGGCTATGGTGGCGGTTATTATGACCGAATGCTAAGTGAAACTCAGTGGCAATCTATACCAACTATTGGAATAGTGTTTGAATTTGCTTACTTGCCACAATTGCCTATTGAAAGTTGGGATAAACCATTACAAAATATCTGTACAGAAAATATGTGTAGAGACGTGATTAATCACGTCTCTACATTCAATCACGTCTAAAATCTAAAATGCTACTAAAAAACCCTAGAATAAAAACTTTATTAATGTATGGAGTGCTAACTTCCACCGCACTCGTAACACTCTTTCCATTACTGTGGCTGGTTGGCACTGCTTTTAAATCGCAAACAGAGAATATATTTCAATCTCCACCACAATTATTGCCCGCCCAACCTACTTTTGATAACTTTGTCACTGTTTGGCAAACTAACCCTTTTGGACAATATCTGTTCAATAGTACTATTGTGGCGGTCTTGACTGTTTGCTTGAATTTAATATTTTGTGCTTTAGCTGCTTACCCATTAGCCAGATTATCTTTTCCTGGACGCGACTGGATATTTACTGCCATAGTCACGACAATCATGATTCCTTTTCAAATTGTCATGATTCCACTATATATATTAACGGTGCAAATTGGGCTACGGAATACCTACTTGGGAATGATTTTCCCAAGTTTGGCTTCCGCATTTGGTATATTTCTGTTGAGACAAGCTTTTTTGGGTGTTCCTAAAGAACTTGAAGAAGCAGCGCGGATGGACGGATGTTCAGAATTGGGACTGTGGTGGAATATTATGTTGCCAGCAATCCGTCCGGCACTTGTTACCCTGGCTATTTTTGTATTTATTGGAGCTTGGAGTGATTTTCTGTGGCCCCTCATCGTTATTCAAGATGAGAGTTTATATACATTACCCCTTGGGGTGGCAAAATTAGCAGGAACCTTCTCACTCGACTGGCGTTTGGTAGCTGCCGGCTCTGTAATTTCGATTGCCCCTGTGATGATATTATTTTTATTTCTACAACGATATATTGTACCTACTGATGCTGGCAGCGGTGTCAAAGGGTAAATTAATAGAAATTAATATGCCCCTGAAGCTTTTATCACAACCCAAATGGTTTTGATAATTAACTTCAAATCGTACATTGCTGACCATTTCTGTTGATAGTCAATATCCATTTGGACTATTTGCTCAAAATCTTTAATGCTAGAACGTCCGTTTGCTTGCCACTCTCCGGTCATTCCGGGTTTGACTTGCAAGCGTACATAATGATGACCTTGGTAATTTTTTACTTCATCAACTGTAGGTGGACGGGTACCGACTAAACTCATTTCTCCTTTTAAAACATTCCAAAATTGTGGAAGTTCATCCAAGCTCGAACGTCTTAGTAACCGACCAATGGGAGTTATACGAGGGTCATTGGCACATTTAAATATGTGTCCCTGAGCCTCATTTTTAACTAAATGCTTGAGTTTGTCGGCATTCACGACCATCGAACGAAACTTCCATATTTGAAAAGTTTGCCCATGTAGACCACAACGAGTTTGCTTGTAAAATATTGGCCCTCGGTCGTAGGAAAAGTTTGCTATTGCAATGGGTATTGCTAAAAAAGCTGTTATTATCAGCCCAACGATGGCGCCGATAATATCAATTAGTCTCTTGGTACTACTTAAGACAGATGGGTGTATTGGCTGTTGTAAATACTGACTCAAGTACTGCTTGTTCAGTACTGACTCGCGAGTATAAGGACTCGGATTGGGAATATATGCAGACACAGTTTTCAATTCGGTTCTTACGTAGGTTTTGTCTTACTTAATCATCATAGTCAAGTGAATTTACTACTCAACACCTAAAATTCAAAATTTATCCAATCTTTGGATAAAGCAACAGAAAAGTAAACTTTCAGTATTTTTATTTGTAAAGTTTGTATGAAGAAAGATAACGATATATGTAAATTACGTAGAGAGAAAAATAGGGAAGGGGAAGGAGATAATTAATATTCCTTTCCCCTTTCTGCTTTACAAAGGCACACCAACGGCAAAGTTAACGGTGTAAGGTTCTTCTAGTGACTGTTGAGTGCTGGCTTTGACCCCATCAAGTAAACGGCGCAAGGTGTTTATTTGCTGAATATTGGGACGATAGGTAAGACTACCTTGTTTTTCAAATAACTCGGCTTCTTTTGCTGCTTTGTAATCAAAATTTTCTAACGAAGCTTGAGTTAACCACATTGACTCAGTGTTACCAGGTACCAGACCTGCGGGTAGTTCACCTTCTAAAAATGCCAGCAGTCTTTGTTGGCAGTTACGAGTGTTAATACCGCGTTCCTCGAATAGTGCAATAACTTCGCCAAATGTTAAAGCATGTTCTGGCAAAACGCGCAATAATTCTGTAAACAAGAAATAATCTGTATATTGTTGTCTTGACACTTCTAAAACTTGGGGATGAAGTGGTAGTAAGCTTAACCCATAAGCTACACGACTACATGTAGGGGCGCCATTTTCGCCAAGATACAAATCTTGAATTATTCTGGCATTTGGAAGTTTTTGGCGTAACCACCTACTAACGGCGCCAAGTGTTGCAACCCCACCTGTTAAAATGGCTTGGTTAATAGCTTCGGTAGGAATACCACGTGCTACCAATAAACGATTTAGTTCACGGTTGAGACGACGGACAAACGGCACAAATACTTGTCCCTCTAAATCACGCCGTTGCAAAACCCAACGCTGGTCAGCTAATGCAAAAGAGTATGATTCTTGATGTTGCAAAATTAGTTTCATTGCTGTTGCAGCATCTAACAGTGCTTGTCCTAAATGTGAACTTTCAAGTCGCTGTAATAGGCGAATGCGTTCGATAATATCTGGTTCACCTGGTCGCGGTAACGTTAACTCTTCCCATTTCAAGCTTGATAGTCGTGTTGCTTCTAATCCTTGTATGCTTGGTTGCCAGTGTAAAGGGTTACTTGCTATTGGCTCAGAGTCAGGCTTTTCTGATAAGGGTTGGCGCCATTTTGGCGGTAGCAATAACTGACAGAGTATGTCTATTTCGATACCTTTACCGCCGTATGCGAAACTATGAAGCATGAAGTCACTGTGAGACAACTCCAATAGGTTTTCGGGTAACTCAACTAGTCCCATTTCGGTAGCGCTGGCGCCTATATTCATGATTAAAGTGTTACCCTGTAGTGATTGTTCACTGCTTTTGGCACTGCGAAAACCATTTCGAGTATTTAGCTTAACTTCCTCACCGTTGGCGCCGTCAAGTTCGCTGAGTAAACTAGCAATTGCTTCTTCAACAAAAAATACTTGCTGGGGATGAACAATTAATTTTGAAAGCAGCAAAGCTTCACGAATATTAAAACGATATTGCTCTGACCAGTTTGACGGACACGAGCAAACAACACCAGATATATTATCGATAATACGACGGAAGCTTTCTTGGTTAATACCCATAGCAGTTGCCGTTAAGCCTAAAGTCGTGCTATTCCGGTCAGATTTAAGAGTTAACAGTAACTTTGATAGTGAGCGTACCATCCATACTAAAGGTACCGTCGCAACTTCATTTAATTGCAGTACAGGTTCCCATTTATGTGAAGTTTTTGCTCCGGACTGGTCTAGAGGCAAATCTTGGTTTTCATTTGATTGAATTTGCTTTTCGCTTCTATAAGGTAAAGCTATTTGTAAATAAGGCTTGAGTTCGGCAGAAAAGAGATTTTGCGCTCTCTGTGTACTATCTTGGCTACCAATTGGTAAACCAGCACTTGCAGGTAAGTAGACTTCTGCAGGTAATCGAAACGAACGTTTGGCACCGTTTGTATTAATATCGTCTGTTGACCAGTAAAGGGGATAAACTTCTGCTGTTAAACGATTTAATAAAGCAGCAGAAATTCCAGTTGTTCCTAAATCTATCCCCAAATACCACGCTGAGTCTACTGTATCAGCTATATCTTCATCGTTATCAATAGATGTAAATGCAGGTTTTTCTTCGACGTTTATTTGGGGTTCTATTTGGGGTTCTATTTGTTCTTCTATTGGGGGTTCTGTTGGTGTTTCAAGAGGTTGTATGGTTTGTTGTTGAGGAGAAGGATTTATATATTGCTCACCATCAAACTGTCTTAAATCTTGGTCTAATCGCTGTATCTGCTCTTCATCAAGCGAAATATTCGGCATTGCTGCATCAACTTGAGCTGATGCTTCAGAAAGCAATGCTTCTTTTGGCAAAGTTGTAATAATATTATTTGTTTGATTTATGTGATTTTCAGGTATATCAATACCAATTGAAGTAGATGCATCTTCAAAAACTAAATCTGTTAATGAGGTAATTGTATCGGCAGCAGTTGGTTCATAATGTGTCGAAGCTTGGTCAATGCGAACAAATGCTTCCCACGCATTTGATATTTGCCCCGCAATGCTTGTTTCTTGTGGAGCTTGAAAGTCTTGTAAATCTAGTAGTTCCGTATCTGCGCTATCAAGCCAAGGGTCTGGTACAAATGTTGTTTCTGTCTCTAGCGCCGAGGATGTTTCTTCCGTTTCTACTGTTTCTGGTAACTCAGTGGGTGCTGATGGTGTAATAAATGTAGTATGTGTAATATTAGTCTTTTCTTCAAAAGTTGGTGATTGTAAGGCACTTTCTATAGAAATGCTGGAAATAATTCTTTCGTCTTGGTTTGGGGGAGAAGTTGCAGAATCTAAGTTAGCTTCAACATCAACTGTATCAAATATATCAACTGTATTTGGAGTTGCTTCTGGCTCTGTTGGAGTTAAAGGCGCCTCTAAATTTACTGGTGAATCAGGGATAACACTGATGGGGTTTGAAAGAGGTAAGCTCACTTGCTGATACGATGTTGGTGTATCTGAGGCGCCGAATAAGCTCGCATAAAGTAAGTCAACCTCATCAACTTGAGATTGAGTATTAATTTTAGTTATTTGTGATGATTGGGTATTTAAGTTTGTGCTTAAACTATTTGCACTCGGATTTAATTCTAAAAGTAAAGCATCTAAATCAGGAGTAGCGTTAGCATCACTGACTAAAGTAGTGTCAATATCTGGTAGCGAAACCGTATTTTGAGCTTCTTGTTGAGCTTGGTGTTGCAATGACTGTGACTTGTTTGTAAGCTCTGATAAAAACATATTTACAGACTGCAATTGCTGCATTAAATTGTCAATCCAATTTTTTAGTAGTTGCTCACCTTGTACACCCTCATGTTGCATACTCACGAATGCTTCAGCCAAAGACGAGCGGTAATTATTTAAATTACGCTGTAAAGTTTCAAACGAAAGATTTACATTGCCATCGAACTCAACTATTTTTTGGTCTAACTCATTATAAGACCGCGAAATACGTTCTAATAGTTCGGCTGATTGCGCTTCGATAACAGAAGGCGCCTGACTTGTTTTAATTAATGGTGGGGCAGTTGCTACAAGATCGTACATTTGCTCTGGTGTTGAGAGCGGTTGTACAGGAGGTGGTAATTGTGGTGTGGTAGTTGAGACTCGGTTTGCTAGCACCTGTAAAAATTCGGCAATCATTTGCTCTTGGTTTGCCATTTGGTTTGCCAAGGAGTAATTATGCATCCGAGAAACTTCAAGCTGGCGAATTTCTTCAACCAGATTTTTTCGCTCTTGCTGCATGGTTTCAATTTCAACGCGCAACGGCTCAATTAATGTTCTTAAGTCGTTTATTTGGGAGGAAGGGGAATTACGTTCTTGAGATTGAGACTCATTATTGGGTAAGTCGTCGCTGCCAATATACTTAGCTAATAAGGGAGACAGTAACGCTGCCTGGGAGGGCTGCGATTCGGTTTCGATTGAAGCTAAAAAGTCACGCACTCGCTCTAATACCTGTCTGGGTTCCTGTCCTTGATTAGCAAGAACTCTAAGGGCGCGCTTACCTTTATTATTGGCGAGCAAGTTATCAATATCTGCAATTAGCGTTTGAATTTCAGTTGAGCGGGAAGTCACAGTGATTTACCTAAGCTAGAACTGGACGAGGGCTTTTCTGCCTTATAAAGCATTAACGACAAACCCCGAAGTTTTGGTAAACTTCTCGTTTGTTGTGCGACAGCATCTGATGCTGCGGTTTGCTAATCGCTACTAGGGTACAGCATTATTTACAAAATTTCCGCTCTTGGCGCCAAAATTATATTTGAAGCTTAAATAGACAGAACTTACGCATAAAATCCCAGAAACCCGGTTTCTACGCAAAATAGTCATTTTTATATAAGATATTAATTAAGAAACCGGGTTTCTACGTAGGTTACTATGAGTATCATTAATGTTGGGCGTATAAGTAGTTTTGTGATTATATTTGCAATATGTTGTTTGCTGAAAAGGAATTACACTAGACTAAGAGCTAATTAGAGTTAGAGCTTTATCTTTTTATACCCATAGATAAAATTTGTATCGGAAAAGCAACTCGATTTCAGTTCTTTGTTACAAACTTTTCGCTTTATCTTTGAAACCAGTTATGCTTTGATAGCGTAGGGTTAAGTTTAACTTTTTAGGTTTATTAACGCTTGTTGCTGCAATATTTAAAAATATTCTAATGGAAGACCGATATAGCTTAATCAGCCCTGCCAATCCTACGATAGTTACGTCGTCACCCTTTTTTCAAGGGTTGCCACAAAGTGCTATCGATTTGGCACTTACTCATCTTGTTACCCGTACCCATCCGGCAAATCAGGTTATTTTACTCGAAAATGACTGGGGGGGTTCAGTATATTTTATTGCTCAAGGTTGGGTCAAAATTCGGACTTACAATCTTGAAGGTAAGGAAGTAACGCTGAATATTTTAGGAAAAGGTGAATTATTTGGTGAAATGGCGGCACTTGATGAAGTTCCCCGTTCAACCGATGTAATTACTTTAACGGGTACTATTATAGGTAGTATGCCTTCTCAAGATTTTGTTAAGTTACTTCAAACTGAACCAATGGCAGGAATGCGGTTATCTCAACTAATGGCACGAAGATTACGACAAGTAAATCGGCGCCTGCGGTTGCGCGAATCAGACAGTCAGTCTAGAGTAGCAGATACATTAATATTTCTAGCTGAGGGGCAGGGAATTAAAGGAGACTCTGGTACAGAAATACCCATCCTACCGCATCGGGAGTTAAGCAGTTTGAGTGGATTAGCGCGTGAAACTGTAACAAGAGTTTTAAATAGGTTAGAAAAGAAAGGACTAATCAAGCGTGACCAAGATTCAATATGCATTCCTGATTTGTCAGCATTAGAAAGGATGATTGTATAAACTGAGCGCGAGAATCATGGTTCCAGAAAAAGAATGGTCTGAAAAAAAAGAAATATTAAAATCTCCAGAGATAAGAGTTGATGCACCACTACGAATGGTGGAAACTGCCTTTTTAGCTAGTACAGGCAGTTTAATTTGGTTTATTAGCTTTTATTTTCCGGCGTTTTCCCCTGTTTTGCGGATATTTTTTCCGGTTCCAATTGCCTTAGTTTACCTGCGTCGAGGCAAACGTGCAGCTTGGATGGCAGCTGTTGTATCTGGGTTGCTGTTATCGGTACTCATGGGGCCGATTCGCAGCTTACAGTTTGTGATGCCGTTCGCGTTTATGGGGGTATTACTAGGTGTCGCATGGAATCGCCATGTTCCTTGGATTGTTTCGATTAGTTTAGGAGCGTTGTTAGGGACAATTGGTGTATTTTTTAGAATTTGGTTTATATCGATATTAACCGATGAAGATTTATGGATTTATATAATTAATCAAGTAACTGGTATAATTGACTGGATTTTTCTGAGGATAGGTATTCTATCGACTCCTAGCCCGTTTTATATTCAAATCGGCGCCCTTATATTTGTTCTATTCAATAATTTTCTATATTTATTTTTAGTCCACATTGGAGCATGGCTATTATTAGACCGTCTTGGTAATCCTATACCTCGTCCTCCGCATTGGGTACAAGTTTTACTAGATTATGATTAATATCTATACTCAGATTCCTCTAGGAAAAGCCTGGGTAACTAAGCATTGCAGGTTGCCAATATTTGTCTGCGTATTAGCATTTACTGAGACAGCTTTGATACCCGGAATATCAGCCGCTGGTCTAACTCCAGAAGACCGTATGTACACCGCTTGTGCTGATGCGGAGTTCTTGTATCACGGCGCCTCCAGAAGACCTGAGTATCCTTTACCACCATTGACCGCAGGAGCATCACCTGTAATTATTTCGCGTGCGGTAGTCGAAGAACTAAAGTTGCCTGTTTATATTTTTAATGCTGGATTAATTAAGGCGCCGCCTTTAAGTATTAGTGCAATTGATTTAAAAGGTACACATGCTTTATGTGTAAGTAGTGGTAATGCAATAAAATTATCTGTAGTCCGTCACTTATTCCAGCAAGGATTAGAGTGGGGAAAGAAGCTAGGACGTGAAGCTCAATCAAGTAAAAATTATTCTAATCAAAGATATTTAATTTTAAGCGAGTGCGTTGTTGGTGGAACGACGACAGCTTTGGCGATTTTAACAGCTTTAGGAATTAACGCTGCGGGAAAAGTGAATAGTAGTCATCCTGTTTGTAATCACACGCAAAAATTAGCGGTAGTGCAAACAGGAATAAAGACAATGAGTAAAACTTCTGATGACCCACTAGAATTAGTTGCATCAGTTGGAGACCCAATGCAAGTAGTAGTAGCTGGGATGGCAATAGCTGCGAGTCGTTTTTGTGGGGTAATGCTTGCTGGAGGTACTCAAATGCTGGCAGTGTATGCTTTATCCCGTGCGTGTGCGAATTTTTATGGCTTAGAGTGGCAACCAGACCAAATTGTAGTAGGTACTACTCGTTGGGTTGCAGAAGATACTTCTGGCGCCACAATTGAATTAGCTTCTTTAATCGGCGATGTTCCGCTAATTGCTACCCAACTTAATCTTACTAACTCTCGTTACGAACAATTGCGTGTATACGAGCAAGGCTTTGTTAAAGAAGGTGTAGGTGCTGGTGCTGCTTGCATTGCTGCATATCTATACCAAAACTGGCAACAAGAGCAGCTACTAATGGCAATAGAAAGACAAATTGACAAATTGAAACAAAATTAATGTAAAGACTAAACATGTTTAGTCTTTACACGTTTATTAATAATTGATTCGTTTGAGTAGTAGTTGCTCTTCTAAAGCGGCAATGCGATTGTACGCTGCGGTTAGTTGTGCAGTTAACCGTTGAATTTGAATTTCGGGTGTTAAATACCTATCTCCCCCTTGAAAATTAATGTCTGTAAAAATTCCATCAGCCAAAACGTCTTTATGCTCTAATTCTGGATTAGAGATTGTATATCCTTTCAACTGGTACCTACCAGCTTCACCTAACTCGTGTGAACTGTCTCTAACGCTGGTTTTCTCTGTATTACACGTCGATAAAGCTTGAGAGACTTTATGCTCAAGTTGCTGAATAACCTGGTAGAGGGCATCGACTTTATGGCTTAAAGTCAAGACCTGTTTCTGCAATAGCTCCATTTAATACCCTCAGCGGTATGTTTACTCTATATTATTCAATTTCAAGTCAATGTTAACTATACTTATGAATTATTTAATTATTACTACTCTTTGATTGAATACTATACAGAATTTAATTAAATAAAAATACTTCTAAAGATTTAATAAAGTGCCGACTCAGTTAGATGTTTAGTTAAGTAAAGCCATAAAAACAAGAAATAACGGTAAAAAACAAGATATCTAACCTTTATTCGCTGTTTTAAACATAAAAATCCTAAAATAACCCGATATTGTAGGTTGGCTTTAGGAACGGAACCCAACACCCTTCCCAGAAACCGCGTTTCTTAATACATCTGTTTCAGTATTATCACTAGGTATGTCTTAAAACTTTCAAATTTAATAAAGGTGTTACTAATCAGAAAATTTTGGGCATCCTAAGTAGGAATATAAAGCTACAAAGTATACAATATTATCACTTAATAAACGAATAAATTATTATCTGTTATCGGCTTGTACATGCTTATCCTACGATTGGATTAACCGCACACCAAGCCGTAAATTTATTGTGATGAGACTTTAGGCGCCAGCAACATCGTTAAAAAGAGGTTAAGATTTAAGTCTTAGCTTGCATAGCGCGTTCTCACCAGAGAGCGCGCCTTTTGTACTGGTATAAAAATATGTTATCTCTTTTTATGTACTATGTATGTACTTTATTCTATAGAGATACAGAGTTCACTTAAGAGTTTACCCTATAATGTTTGAGATGCTTCGTGCCTCAGCATGACAAGTTGATAGCGATAATGTTTGAGATGCTTCGTGCCTCAGCATGACAAGTTTACTTGTTTGGAGTAAAAGCTTTATTAAACAGTCTTAGAAAAAATCGGAACGTTGGGATTTGAACCCAAGACCTCCACTACCCCAAAGTGGCGCGCTACCAAGCTGCGCTACGCCCCGAAGAATACAAATTTAACTTTGTAATCTTTAACTTAGCTATAATAACACAATTCTGAAGAAAAATAGCATGTTTAATTAAAAAACTTTGAGCGTACTTGCTGCTTGAAGTAAACCTGGTACAGCATCGGCCTCCCATTTTCCTTCGCAAGCGCGTTCATTATTAATGATGAAGCGTAAGCTATAGGAGTGATGGTAGCCTTCTACTTCCATCCAGATTAAATCGCTTTCGGCTTCTATGGCTATTTTTTCAGAGTCCATTAACTCAGGTCTCAGTTGTTTCATTGTGTCAGCAAGCTGTGCTGATAACCTACAAAAATCATCTAACTCAGCTTCTTTTAACTCAACAGACCAGTCCGAGGTACCTACTAATCCTTTAAATTTTGGCGCCGAAGGGTTCCAACCAATACGCCAACCAACACCACTTTTAATGACACGTTCCATTTTAGCTTTTGCCTGTGAAGGCGTTTGTTAAAGCTTGTACTAAAGCAGCACGCTGGCTACGGCTAAGTTTTTTCACGGCAGCCCTATCACCGTCAAATGGGTTTGTTGTTAAATTATCTTTTCCTGGATAGCTGTAATCGTACATGATTTCATTGGCATCAAGATAATCTGCCAAAGTTAACTTCCAATCTAAACGAAAGTTAGGTGCCCGTCCCTTTGTGTAGATATGGTAGCGAATTATGCGACCGACTAAAGTATTATCAGTGGCAACTTTACCACCCTCTTTGGCTTTGTAAGTATTTTCTTTAGGTAAATCTGGTAATTGTTGGTAAATTTTTTGCCAAACATCACCGATAACAATACGCTGCTGTGCCGCTGCTGGCTGGGAGCCAAATAAGCTTATATTAGATAAGATTGGTGGGCTAACTTCGGCACTGCAAAGCACGGCAACCAAAACTGTTACAAATAAAGCGAAATATAGAATTCGGCGCGCTGGGTATAAAGAATACAATTTAGATTGAATAAATAAAGGAATAGGATTTTTTTCCATTGTTGGAATTAGTTTATTTAGTACAAAATTATTTATCCCCCAAAAGGGGGATCACATTTAACTTCTAGACTTCACCAATGATTTCCGGTTGAGTTAGCTCATCTGACATTTCGATAATTGCGCGCAATACAGGTTTCATGAGCGTATCATCGGCATTATCAAAATCTTCGTAACGGCGCCGTTTTGCACGGTTAGCAACTTGAACCGTGATGCGATAACGATTTGAGGCTGCATGTATCAAATCTTCAGCACGGTGCATAATCTGAGACTGAGTTGTCTCGAACTTTGAACGCTTGAGCATAATCACTGGTTCAGTAGAACAACTTTTAGTTTAGCACTCGTGATTCATTACTCCGGGTAGAGGATATACATACAGTTGAAATTTTATAAGTAGCTTGTAATATCACCTAAATTTAGCAACTTATGGCAAACCTTTTAGAGACTGCTTTGAATGCAGGTAATTTTAAGACTTTAATCAAAGTAGCTGAAGCTGCTGGGTTACTGGATACTATTGAACATGCAGATTCTTTGACTGTATTCGCACCTACTGATGATGCGTTTAATAAGTTGCCACAATCAACTTTAGATGAACTTCTTCAAGATATTCCTAAATTAAAGAGAATTGTCGCGTATCATGCTGTGTTTGGAGATGTACGCTCTGATGATTTAGCTCAAATTGATGAGGCACCGACTGTAGAAGGTTCTATATTAGCAATTGAATCTTCTGACGGTAAGGTTAAAGTTAATAATGCAAATGTACTAAAGGCTGATATTCTTGCTGATAACGGCGTAATTCACGTTATTGATGAAGTATTAGTTCCCACGATGGTTACAGTCGAATAACCATGCAGGGGGATTGGGTAGCATTTTATAAAGCTTGCTTAATTCCTCTACATCAATTTCAAACCAAAAGTCGGCACATTTACTTTTTATATCAACCCTTAGACAAATAAACACACAAATAAACACAAACCCTGTACAGTACAAAATAACTACCGAATCGTCATAAAGATTTTGGCTTTTGTTTTGCGTGTTGTTTTTTTAGGCTTTACTTTTTTAAACTGTTTTGATTGGATAAATACTAAAGTATCATTCTGCTCAGTATTCTTGTATTAAATAATGTAAGCTTTTGTTTGTATATAAAATTACTGATATTATCATTCTAGAAAAAGTTATATTTTCTAAAAAGCAATTTTTGTATGAATTAAGTATAACTTGTACTGATGATAATGATTATTATAAGTTTTAAATAGAATTGATGTATTGTAGAGACGCGATTAATCGCGTCTCTACATTTTATTTGTTATGTTAACTAATATAAAACTGGGTAACTTCTCGGTTATACCTACTAAGCTACCCAGTTTGGTTTGATTTTTGGATACTGTCACCAGCATCACCGGAACAGGGCTGGACTCTTCTCTGACACTCCCAACGAATTAACTAATTCGCCAGCTCTCGTACAGAAGAGCGCTCGCCGCACCACCACACACCA
Organism: Calothrix sp. PCC 7103; assembly: GCF_000331305.1. Taxonomy (GTDB): domain Bacteria; phylum Cyanobacteriota; class Cyanobacteriia; order Cyanobacteriales; family Nostocaceae; genus Dulcicalothrix. The sequence continues at coordinate 8,400,045 of NZ_KB217478.1, forward strand.
CCCGAAAACCGTTGTTGTTGTTATCGTTGTCGGGAGTGTTCCTGTTGCGATAAGCAGAACGGCAGTTATGCGGATTGTTGTTCCACGAACCACCGCGCAGCAGTCGGGGTTGCCTGTCCCTTCTCTACACTCTCATCCAGTCGAGAGTTTTAGATATTTGTTGTTGTAGTTGGTAAGTATCGCCGTGTTGTAGATGGGCAAACCAACTGTTCATTGATTGGGATACTTTTTTTATGTCAATTCTGTTATTTATATATTCATGGTGCATTTTTCTGATACGGCGCCTTGCCCTACGCAAGTTTTCGGTACGCACACGAATACGGTCTGGTAACACGCGAAAACCTAAGAAATTGGCGCCGTGTTTTGTTTCAAATAATTGGCTCTTCACAGGATGGATTTTTATTCTCAGTCCCGTTAAATATTCTTCGATAGCGAGTCTGGCATCTACTAAGAACTCTTTATCATCGGCGAACAAAGCAAAATCATCAACGTAGCGAAGATATTTTTTGACTTTGAGTTGCTCTTTTATATAATGGTCAAAACCATTCATATAGACATTAGCAAAAAATTGGCTAGTTAAATTACCAATTGGTAAACCTCGGCGCCGTTCTAAGGGAGTGAGTAAATTATCTCCATCAAAATGTTCCACTGCTGGGTATTGTTCATTACTGTTATCGATAATAGTATCAATTAGCCAAAGCGTATCTGGACATTTGATTTTGCGGCGTAGTAAACCTTTGAGAATTTCATGGTCAATACTAGGGAAATATTTTTGAATATCGCATTGTAACACATAGCGACTTGAGCGAGCAAAGCCAATAAAACGACGTAGCGCGCGGTGAGTACCAAAAGCAACACGGTTCGCGTATGAATCTGCTATAAAAGTTTTTTCGATAGGCGCCGCAATTACATTACACAAAGCATGATGTACCACCCTATCTCTATACGGAGCAGCAGAAATCATTCTAATTTTAGGCTCGTGAATGTAAAAAGTTTTGTAGGCGCCGGGTTGATAAGTTTTGTGCTTCAATTTCGCTTGCGTTCGGAAAATCTCATTCTCCAAATTATAATTATAAGCCAAAACACCCTGCCGATAACGTTTTCCCTTTTCAGCTTTTTCCGCTGCCGAAAGAAGATTCTCAAAATCAGTAATAGCACTATAAAGACAACCCAACCTCTTCATATTTGTTCGTATATTGTTTGTAGTAAGCACTTTATTACTTATATTTTTGCTGCTTAATCCAACCACCTAACTGAATACCAATCTCATAAATTGACTCCCCTGCGACTTTATAGCGATGTATAGGGATTAATTTAAGTTTCCTTAAAATGCGAGTTTGACAACGCAAAAGCTGCAACTGAGTATTGAGTAACTCTAACTTCTGTAATTTTTGATTTGCATAACGAGCTTCAACCAATCCCTCATAAAAGCTGTACAACCTATTTGATATTCTATCTCCTAAACCAAACTTATAAGACTTGTTTAGACCATTGAGAATAGGAATATACCAAATGATGAAATCAAACGTTTTTTGAATAATACTTAACTCATCTTTATCCTCTAGCAAATCATTCTCTAAAAAATCATCATCTACAGAATCATCCATTGAAAATTCATCCATATACACCCGGTTAAATGACATTTTTGTAACCGACATTCACATCATATAACCCAAAAATCTCAACACAAACATCGTGAAATATTTTGATATATTATATAAAATTTCGCAATGTAAAGTATGAATATATATTACTTTTTGTAATTATTTGAAAATCAAACTATTTTGGCTCAGAGTTTTTAAAAACTTTAATATTATTCAATCATATTAAACTATAAAATCAGATTTTTGCAACATGTATTACTGTCAATATAGTACCCAATTGTGTGTATAAGCCTTATTGTTGCTGTATCAGTTTTATCTGTTTTCCGTTGAAAGTGGGACAGGCTGCGATTCCTATGCCACAAAAGTTTCACTAAATGATTCTGTGTAAATGAAATAATTGTCTGCTTTGCAGCAAGCTTAGAAATTATAAAAAATTGGTTGCGGCAAAAACGCGATAGGGAGCGTCTCTACAACAATAAATAAAGATATAGACACTTAATATTTTGAATGTAGTGTTTCTGTATAATGCCAATATTCCTTGTTTAACTTATATCTTGAACCTACACCCTAGAAGGGTAGGGCTATACAAACTAAGCCTGCCTACGCAGGCTAAAAATACTGATTATTCGTCTTGTTGATAAAAAGATGTGTTTATTAATTATTGAAAATCTAAGTATTAATACGTATTATGATTATATATTAAGCTATCCTTTGGGAAAGGCTGCATTTTACGCATTCAGCTTTACATGTCTTAATATTTCGCTTTAATCCAAATAACCTAGAGATGCAACACAATATATATAGCTTCTCTAAAAAAATAACTTGACAATAAACGTTTAAACTTGATATAGTAATATCGGAAAAATAAATTCGGCTCGCTTCGCTCGCAAGAAGGGTAAAAAAATACAGGGTAGAGGGTAAGAGTGTAAAAGTGTCAAGGGTTAAAGAATCCACGCCGCACCACCACACACCACCCGAAAACCGAAGTGGAAGTAATCGAGGCCGGGAGTGTTCCTGCTGCGATAAGCAGAACGGCAGTAACGCGGATAGTTGCTCCACGAACCACCGCGCAGCAGTTTTTGATTACCATTATCAATTTTTAATTCTGTATTTTCCCTTGCTCCGGCATTGTCATAATTAGGTTTGGCTGAATAATTATCGGCACACCATTCCCAAACATTGCCATGCATATCATATAAACCGAAATGGTTAGGAGGAAAAATCCCTACTGTAGTAGTTTTTTCTCTATCTTCACCTTTCGGAGCATCGGCGTAGGGTTATCGTGTACAGTCAAAATTCGCTAACTCGCTTGTAATAGTTTCACCAAAATGGAACGGAGTAATAGTTCCAGCACGGCAGGCGTATTCCCATTCAGCTTCGCTCGGCAGTCGGTAATTACGTCCACTATATTTAGTTAGTCTATCACAAAACTCTATAGTAGAGTACCATGATATTCGCTCTACTGGCAACTCATCACCTTTAAAACGTGATGGTTCGGGTTTTAATTCACGATTTATTTGTGGTAATGCTGCAACCGCACGCCATTGTGCCTGAGTAACTGGGTATTTGCCCATGAAAAAGGGTTGAACTGTAACTTCATGCTGCGGACGTTCATTATCTCTACTACCTTCTTCACCTTCCGGCGCCCCCATTAAAAATGTACCACCTGGAATTGCGACCATATCGAGAGTAATTTCATTGCCAAGATTTTCGGTAAAGTATTGTGCAGTTAGACTTTCGCGGTTAACGATGGCGCCGCGACGGTTGACTGTTACAGTTTCAAAGGAGAATGTTTGTAGTTCTGAAGTACCTCTTTCCAAAGCTATCTCCTGAAAAGAGAAAGACTTTAATTCTTGCTCTATCTGTTGTTGTAACATTTCTTGCTCCCCGTTCTCTACAAGGGAAGGGGGTAGGGGGGTTACATTCTCCAATTCTTCAGCAAATCTCGCATAATCTCCACCCAAGCGCTTTAATATTTTTGTTGTAACTTCTGCAAAAGCTTTCACTTCAGGTTCATTATCTTTAGCAGGCGCCTTCAATAGTGCCACAAATTCAGATAAAGATTTGCCTAACTGTCCACATATATATTTAGAGACAGCGTTAAACACATCAGCAGAGTCGGAGACAGGCGCCGAATCTAAGAAAATATTCCGGATTGTGTCATCCATGAAGCTATACTGCACGGTATCTGGATTAGTATCTACTTGAATTTCATCTAGTGGTTTTAATAATCCACCTAAAAATACTTCGGCAACATTGACTTGTCGCGAATCGGGTAAAATTGTTTCTTGGATTAAGCGTACTACAGGTAAATTAATTACAGGCGCCGCAGCGAGTAAGCTTGCGAGTTTGCGCGCTATGGGGGAAGCTGTCATCCGGAAGCGGTGTACTCGGTCTTCTGGGTTTATATTAGTAGTTGACGGCTGACGGTTAGTTGATAGTTTTGGTTTTTTTGGTTCTTGGGCAAAAACAAAACCTGGTGCTGTTGCATCGCTTTTCCCCGCTACTACTTGACTCCATATCAAAGCTACTTCTGGTTCCAGAGTTAAAACGGGGACTTTAACACCAGTTTCAAGATTAATATCTTTCCATAATAAAAGTTCTTTGATTAATAAATGCTGGTTAGCTACACCAGGTGCCAAACTTCCTAAACGTACCGAGGCGCCTGCATTTAATCCTGTTCTTGACCATAACCATTGTGGTAACATTTGGATAATTGCCACTGGTTGTGCAGTTGCCCAAAGTTTTAATACAGAAGTGACGGTATTATCACGCCAATAACCTGTAACGCAATCGCTAACAACTAAAATTAAACGGCGCCCGGTTGTATCAATTAATTCGCGTGGACTTGCAAGTCGCTGTGTATTATCGTTTATTCCGGGACGAAGTAATATTTCTTCTGCATTAACTACTAAACTCCAAGTTCGTACATCCCGAAACACGCCATAATGTTCTAAAAGTCGCTTTAGTTCGCCAATTGTGTGGCGCCAAATTAGCATAGATTTGCTTTCATCTATAACCAAAGCTAAATCTAACCAAGGTTCTGGTTCTGGTTTAAAGATGGGGACAATAATTCTTTGGTTCGCAAAATAATCTACGGTGGCAGTTTCGTCTAATATGATGTTTCTATTGGAAGCAACACGACGCATTAAAGGACGCAGTGACTGGGCAAGTGTTAGAGGTGTACGTAGCGAGGGTGCATCTGGTATACGAAAAGGTATCGCGTTGCCTGTATTGTCCGAGGGTGAAGAATAAACTTTTGCTGTGGGAACTTCGGGAAGATTTGAGGAGATATTAATATTGGTGGAAGCTACATCTGATTCTTTAGTTTCAGGTGGTATTATTGTTTGTGGAGGAGGGGTAACAATATTTGAACCAATTTCTTGACGTTGCGAACTTAACCAGAGAATATCAGCAATTTCTTCTGGCGTTAATTCTAAATCATCACCCAATACCGTAATTAATTTATCAATCATTTCTCATCAAACCTGTTTTTCCCTCTCTGTGTTCTCTGCGTCTCTGTGGTGAACACTTCTGATTTTACCACAGAGGCACAGAGGGCGCAGAGGAGTTATATGGTGTTTAAACGTTTTAATAATAATTCTTTCAGGGATTCTTCATCGTCATCATTTATATTGGCGCCACGTGTAAGAATATAAATGGTGTTGAGTAACTGGTCTGTCGCACGTTCGACTGATTCGTTGTTACCTGGTAGAAAATCTTTGATTAATTGATTTATTTTTGCTTCTGAGTCCTTAAATAATTCATTACCAAAGTGTGCTTTGACTATTTCTAAGAGCGCTTCTTCTTTGGGGTCTGGCATTGTTAAGCGTAAACACCTACGTTTAAATGCGGGTGGAAAGTCCCGTTCTCCGTTGCTGGTCATGATAATGATGGGAAAAGCATAACAGCGAACTCGACCTGTGATATCAACATCAATATCTTGGTCTTGCGTGGCAACTTTAAATAGTTTATTTGCATTATCTTGATTCTTTTTACTTTTGGCACGTCGGACTAGTTCTGGAATTTCAAATTCTCCTTCTTCAAAAATATTCAATAAATCGTTAGGGAGATTAATATCGCTTTTATCGATTTCATCAATGAGTAAAACCCTCGGTAGCAACGACGGTAAAAAAGCAGTTCCCAAGGCGCCTAATGTAATATAATTACCAATATCCAGTTCTTCTTCTTGTTTATCATCTTGAAGACGGGCTATAGCATCATAGCGATAAAGTCCTTCCTGTAAAGTGGAACGTGCAGTAATTGCCCAAGTTAGTACAGAACCTAAATTTAACTCACGCGCGATAGCATAAGCCAAAGTAGTTTTACCAGAACCCGGTTTACCTGTAACGAGTAACGGTCTACGTAAATAAATCGCAGCATTCACAGCATTTATTATATCCGGCGCCGCAGAACCAAGGCGAAAGTTTTCACCGCGTCTTTTATCTCGTTCTTTCGTTTCGGCAATTTTCAACATATCTTGCCAGCGTTCATCGATACCATCAGCATTGACTGGAACATCCTCTGGTTTGCCAAAATTTCGCCAAGGAGGAGGGGAGAGGGACTTAAGTTTATGTTCTCACCCTGTTGTAGTTCTCCTGTACCCTGAAAAAGGCGCCAGTCTGTCTTATCTGTCATAATAGATTAATTCCTTATAAGCATTACAGATAATATGAAAGCATATGAATTCCCTACCCAACTAACTGCCGAAGGCAAAATTGAACTACCAAATCAGATTTTGCAACACTTATCGCAAAATCAGCAACTTAAAGTTATTATCATGGTCAGCGAGGACTCGGAATCAGATGAAGCTTGGCACCGTCTTGCTAGTGAGCAATTACTCAAAGGCTACAGTGAAGAAGATGCTATCTACGACACTATATAAACAATGCAAAACTATCAACCAGGTTCTGTAGTCTTACTAGCATTGCCCTTTTCGGATACTGCTACATTTAAATTTCGTCCAGCCTTAGTGCTTTTAGACACAGGAGATGATGATCTTGTAGTATCACGCATAACTAGCCAAATGCTTCAAACTGCTTTTGATATTGAAATTACTGAATGGCAGCAAGCAGGTTTAATGCGTCCATCAGTAGTTAGATTACATAAAGTGAATACAGTAGAAAAAAGTTTGATAAACCGCCAATTGGGAACTTTACAGCCAAACGATTGGCAGCAAGTTCGTCAAAGTATCCAACAATTATGGTTATCGATTTGACATAAAATAAGGCGCCAGTCTGTCATGATACACTCCTAAATAGTACATTTGCTGGTAGTAAGCGCAAAGAATGCTGATCCCATTTTAAAATCCCGTCTCTACAAAGTCTTGATTCTCCGGCATCAAACCAAATGGTAATCGATAAGGATTATCACATAAAAAGCCGATATGATACCCTAAGTAATTAACTCTATCTTGTTCAGCATATGCAACTTTACGAAGCTTCCACACAGATTCAAAAAAATAATTAAAATTTCTTAAATATTTTACAGTCAAGAAACTATCAAATTTATCTATATCGATTAAATTATCGCACCTTGCCCATAAAGATATTGGAACACCTGCTCTTAAAAGAGTCTGAAAAAACTTGATTTGCTCTACATCTGAGTTTGGTAAACAGTTCACTTTTATAACAAATTTTTCCTCAAAAAGCCAACTATTTTCTAATTCATCCCAATTGTAGTTATCTACTTTAGAAAGTGACTCAAATCTATTTTTAATATCTTGTTCATTTATACTACTTCCTAAAAATTCTTCTACCACATCCCATCTTTGGTATAACCTATTCAAATATTCTTCATCATCTGTCGAAAAACGTTCTAGAGAGCGCACAATAAAAGAATTCTCACGCCCAATATGTTTTATTTCATTACCATAAATTATTTCGTCAAACTCTATACCTTTGTTTAGGTATTGAAACGGTAAAAATACCTCAATTGTTAAATTATACTTTTTTCCTTTCAACTTTTTTCGACTTTCTATAATTAAACTATATATATTATCTGCAATTTTTGTAAATAAGCAATTTAAATTTGTTTGAGTGTTTACTAATTCAATTTTTATACGCGCCACTTGCTTATCTTTTGATTGATAATCAGGTATTAATTCTGCTTCTAAAGAAACTTTATTTTTATCTATAGGTGTGACTATAATCATTAAATACGATTGTAAAGTCGGTTGAAAAAAACGAACAAATTTATTAGATTGAGAATATGTTGGTAATTTTATATTAAGCTGTTTTGCTACAGTTTCTACCCAGCCATTTAACTTGTTTTGATAAGGTTGTTGAACATATAAAGCTAAACGTTCGGCAAATTCAACTATAGTTGGCGCCTGTTTATCGTTGTATGGACACTTTTGTAATAAAATATTTTTTAAGCTAGGTATATCTAATTTAGTTAATTCGGGATAGGCGCCTAACACATCTTGATTTTTACTAATATTCTCTAAAGTGCAGCGGCAAGCATCGGTGATTAAATCTATATGTATCTCAACAAGTATTGAGCATATTTCTTTCCAATACTGTTCTGGAAATAAGTTAAAATTGTTGGAAATATTCGCACAATCGAATATTGTTTGTCTATTTTTTACAAACTCTTTTAGTTTGGGGTTATTCGGATTCTCGTCATATGCAGCTTTAATAAGTATATCTACTTTATCATTTGATTCTGCCCAATCAATTAGTTTAAAAACGATATCCTCTAAGTCTTCACCGAATGCTATTTCGTCAATATTGTGACTTAAATCTGATTCGACAACAAGCCTATTTAATTTGGCTTTACTGGGATACGCATCTGTCAGAGCTTTTCGTAACTCTTTTTTCTTAGAACCCGATAGTGTCATAGTGGATAAAAATATAATCGAGTTTACCAGTATTGCTACTGTGTAATATCAGTCGCTATATATCTAATTTAGATACTTGCCCTACCGCTTCTTTTCCGGATTATATCAGAATTTTCGTTTACTCTGTTTCCACATGAAGGCGCCCTTAGTTACCATTGGGATTTTTTCCAGTAATTCCCCAAACTAATTGCCTCATTGGTTCTGGCTGTGACTGTCGAAAGTCTACCCACATGTTACTGCTGAGAAAAACTGGGAGTTCTGGTTTATTAGGCGCCGTGGATAGTAGAACCGGAATTACTGGGCATCTTCTTCCAACAAACTCACGCATAAACGCTTCTATTTCCTGTTTTTGCCAAGGACCTAAACCATTACTACCGACAAATACCGCAGCAGATTTATTCGTTTGCACTTGTCTCTCTAGTTCTGGTTGCCAAGGAAAACCTGGACGAAGTTGCCATTCATCTAGCCACGGTCTAATTCCTAATTCGAGTAATTGATTTGCTATTTCTTGTACCTGTGGTTTATCTTGGCTATTGTGACAAAGGAAAACATCAAACTGTGACTGTGAAGCTATTTGGTCTATCTCTACAGCTTCTTGCGAAGTTGAGGGGTTAGAATTTTGTCTTTTTTGTACAAATGCTTTCAGTTTTGCATTATCAGGGTTTTCTTCAAAAGCGGCGTTAATCAGTATATTTAATTTATTATGTTCCTCCGCCCAATTAATTATTTCAAAAACTACATCATTCAAATTTTCACCAAATACTATTTCTTCAATATTTATATCTAACTCTGATTCTCTTATCAGAATCTTTAATTTTGCTTGACTACGAAAGGCATCTGTCAGGGCACTTCGTAATTCCTTGATTTCACGACCTGATAGTTTCATAATTGATAAAGTATTTATAGCTGACTCTCATTTTGCATTAATTATACACCTAATCTATGAAAAGCCTTGTTTCTGAAACAGGCGCCACTATAAACCAATTGCATTAAAAGTTATAATTAGTACATTTAAATCAATGATGTATTTTTGAATCAAATACAAATTTAAAATAAAGCAAATTGTTTTAAAAGCGCGTAACTGAGCATTAAAAAAGCCGAGAGATATTACTCTCCCGACTTTTCTACGCCCAGTCTGTTTTTATTAAAGTGTGCTTATGAAGCATTACAAAAAGTCGAGAGATATTACCCCCGACTTTTCTGCATGTTAAATTTATAAATAAGCGATTTTATTGAAGTTCCTGATTTAACCAAGCTTCCAAATCAGTCAATGCTGAAAAATCTAATAGTGCCTCTCCCAAAGCTTCTAACTGTTCTGTAGACACTGAAAGAACTCGTGAGGTTATTGATGCATCAAGTTCACCAAAACGTCGCGAAAGTTGACGTAGAACCAAACGTTGTTCTCCTTCGGCTCTTCCTTCGGCTCTTCCTTCTTGCTTTGCTAACTCGCGGTCTTGTTGATAAAGTGGCGCCAGTCTCATAATTAACTCCGTTTCTGCGTCTTCGGTTTTATTTAATTCTAGATTTTGCTTAAAGTTGTACAAACATTCTAGCGTGGCTTGCTTGAAAGGGTTGTCATCTGGCAGTGCGATAAATTCGTCAATGGCATTTGCTTGCACTGTGTCTCGACCCAACATTCTTAACCACAGTGTATCAGGTGTTTCAAGCAACTGGTGGATGACAACTATTCCTGTTCGTAAAGCTTCGGGTGGAAAATATATCCCTGGCGCCCAGCTTGTATCTGGGTCTGCTTTAAACTTAGATAGTATTTCATCTGATGCGGTTGGCGTCAGAACCCATAGTTTGGGTATCGCTGTTTCTTCAAGAACTATTTTTTGGGGCTTGGCTTTTGTTTTGCGTGTTGTTTTCTTTGGCTTTGCTTTTCTTTTGAGTGCATTTTTTACTTCCAACACCTTGATTATACAATCACAGATATCATCTTCTGGCGCCGGATTACGAAACGGCTCAAATATTGCAGGAAACTCTGCAAACTTCCCAAGTAAACCTAGCGCTTTAAGCTTAGGGTTTTGTAAGACTTTGGGAGTAAATAAAATATCGATTTGCTTTACTTCTGTGGCAACGCGCTTTGGTGCTTTGACTGCACCATAAGGTTCTAGCAATGCTTCAATGAAGTCTTTACTAAATTCATCGTGTATAAATCTAGTCATTGATTTTTGCTGCTTATTAGACTGTTTCGATTGGACAAATACAAAAATATCATTCTGTTCAGTATTCTTGTATTAAATAATGTAATTTTTCAGATGTATATAAAATAACTGCTATTCTCATTATCTAAAATGTAATACTTTTAAAAAGACTTGATTTTTATAAAATATACTGATGAAAATGATTATTATAATGTTTAAAAAGTTTTGGTCTCGCGGTGTATATCTAAAATATAGATGGGCAGGGATGCCCGTTCCACAAGAGAGGGAGAGGGAGTTTTCTGGAATTGTTATGGTTGGGGTTGTAGCATGTATGTGGCAAAATCTATGTTTGTTACTTAGAGTGGCTTGTGAATTTAGAAGAAATAGACCAATTACTGGCTGACTGGAAGTTGAAACTTGACGTTGTGGGTCAAAATTTAATTGATTTACATGGAATTTCTGCTTATCAGCGTCTTTGTGGGGTTTTGGGTTTTTGCAAGGTGGAGTTGACGGGGGTGACGTTAGCGCGCGTTAATCCTGTGCTACATGTGATGAATGAGTTATTCCAGAATTTTGATTTGTTGGTGCAGACTATTGATAAAGCGGTGCAGTTGCGTTCTTTGATACCAAGGTTTTTGGCGCCACCACAAAAAATTCAGGAAGTTGAAGATTTGTTAACAAAACCTTCGATTCATTTGTCGATTGAGACAATACCTTTGGCACAGCGAGGATTACTTTCTGCTGCCCAAACTATAAATGCTATTACTCCGCAAGAGTTGTTAAAGTTAATGACGAGCGCGTTTCAAGCAGCAAAAGATGTGGTTTTAGCTGTTGATGAGGTGTGGTCGCGTTTAGAACCAAGTTTAATTGATATAGATGTAGAGACTCGCCAGTTGCAACATTTGGCTGAGTCTTTAAATATTGATTGTACTCAGGAAATTGCTGGTTTAACTCATAAACTCAAACTACAACGTGTGAAGATTGAATCTGACCCGTTAGGGGTAAATGAAGAGTTTCTAAAATCAATTCAACCACAGATAATGAAGCTGAAGTTAATGCTGGATGTGGCAAGGCAGCAGCAGGAGTCTGTGCGGTTGGGTTTTGTGACTGCGCGCGAGTATTTATCGAAATTACACGAAATTCATCACCAAGCTGAAGTTGCTTATGATGAAAGTAAAATGAAGGTAGCTGACCACTCCAAATTACATAAACCGCTTGCTTTTGACGAGATACAAGCTTTAGAGGTGTGGTTAAATAGACTGGAAATAAAATTTAATGAAGGTTTGTTTAATCCTGTGCGTGTTGGTTTGGAAAATTGGACTGCCAAGGTGAACTTATATATAGCTAAAGAAAAAAATGCTTATGCTGCTAATAAGGCGCCAATTGAATTACGCGCGGAGTTACGAGGTAGACTTGACGCATTAGTAGCCAAAGCACTTGCACGCGGTTTTGTCGAGGATACTGTGTTACAAGAACTCGCGCAACAAGCTAAACAAATATTATTTACTCGTCCGACTCCTCTCGACAAAGCATTGGAGTTAGTAACCAAATATGAAAAAAGATTGAGCAATTATCCGAATTTGCGATAACTCGTGTTGTAGTAGAGAGAAACTCTATTCTCTTTGCGCCCTTTGCACCTTTGCGGTTCGTTATTCTTACTTCGCATAATTTCTAAATTGTTATAAAGAAATCAAATATAGTTAAACCGCAAAGTACGCAAAGTACGCAAAGGTTAAGAAAGTTGTTACATATATGCTATTTCAAACTACCTACAATCATCCAAGGAGAGGTCTGAATGGACGGTGAAAGCTGCAAGCGCAATGGGTGTAGTGGTACCATTGATGACGGCTATTGCAATGTGTGCGGACATGCTGCGATTAAAAGCGTAGGAACATCTAATATACAGTCTTCATTATATAACCAGCCAACTAGAGTTAGTGGCAACATTACTACTGGTACAGGTTCCTCACCTCTTAATAGTCGCTCGCACGGTTCAAGACGCACTGGGGGAACAAGGGGAAGTAGTAGAAAGCAATTAGGCGCCGGGTTAATATCTATACCAGAGTTACCTTCGACTGACCCTGAAAAGCTGATTATGGCTGAAGCGAAGGTGCCTGAAAACAAGCGCTTTTGCTCTAATTGTAATAATCCTTTAAAAAGGGAAAAAGGCTTTTGTCCTCAGTGCGGTCATAAGTATTCGTTTATCCCTTCTTTAACTCGTGGTGATGTTGTTTCGGGACAATATGAAGTTAAAGGCGCCATTGCATATGGTGGGTTAGGATGGATTTATCTTGGTTTTGATATAACTCTTTCACGTTATGTAGTTTTAAAAGGATTACTAAATACAGAAGATGCTTCGAGTGCTGCTGTCGCTGTAGCTGAGAGACAATTTTTGGCTTCTGTAAAACACGGTAATATCGTCGGAATTTATAACTTTGTCAATCACGGCGCCGAAGGCTTCATTATTATGGAGTATGTCGGTGGTAAAACGCTTAAGGATATTCGTAAAGAACGTGGACCTCTACCAGTTGCCGAAGCTATTGCTTATATTCATAGAATATTAAGCGCTTTTGCCTACTTGCATTCGCTGGGTTTGGTTTATTGTGACTTTAAACCCGATAACGTTATGCTTGAAGGCAGTGATGTTAAATTGATTGATATGGGTGGGGTACGACGCATTGATGACCCCAATGGCGATATTTACGGTACAGTTGGTTACAGCGCACCCGAAGCAGGTGAAGGACCCACGGTAGTATCAGATTTGTATACTATTGGTAGAACCTTGGCTGTTTTACTTACCAACATTCGCTCTTTTAGTAAAGAACATTTATATAAATTACCAAGTCCACAAGAAGAACCTTTATTTGCCGAACAAGAATCTTTGTACAGATTTTTACTCAAATCTACTGCGGAAAACCCTGATGAAAGGTTTCAATCTGCTGATGAAATGGCAGAGCAGCTTTTAGGGGTACTTCGGGAAATAGTAGCAAAACAAACTGGTACACCACGTCCAAGTACTAGCACGATGTTTGGTGGTGATATGCTGGCTTTAATGGATGGTAATACTTTCGGCGCCATTAAACCAAATCATCATCAATTACCAATGCCATTACTCGACACAACAGACCCTAGCTGTAATGGTATATTAGCAGCAGGCGCCGTCCCTGTAATTAACTTGCAAATTACTAACTTAAGACAAGTTGTTCAACAGTATCCTAACTCCCGCGAAGCATTATTAAGACTGGCTAATAGTTTAATTGAAGCTAGTAACTATGAAGAAGCCGAACAGTACTTAAAACAAGTTGAAGAAAAAGACGCTTGGGACTGGCGAGTACTATGGTACCAAGGACGCAGTTTGATGGCACAAGGTAAATATCAAGAAGCACAAAAGATATTTGACCAAGTTTATTTTGATTTACCAGGAGAACTACCACCTAAGTTAGCACTAGGTTTAGCAGCAGAAGCAGCAGGAAATTTAAAGTTAGCGATGCAAATGTATGACTTAGTATCGCTTCAAGACCCTAGTTATACAGCAGCAGCATTTGGTTTATCACGGTGTTTACGTGCGCTAGGAAAACGTAGCGATGCAGTAGCAGCATTAGAACGTATACCCCACACCTCGAATTTACATACACGTTCGCGCGTTGAAATTGCTAATACATTAATAGATAACTTAAATGGGGCGCCAGTTATAAAAGAACTCCAAGAAGCTTCAAAAGTAGTTGAGACGTTAACGCTAGATGGTATCGAACGTTATCGGTTAGCCAAGCGAGTCCTTGAAACAGCTTTAAATTTAATTACTTCCAAACAGCTTTCTCCTACCGATACTATTTCTATTTTGGGACAACCACTAAAAGAAGTCTATTTACGAACAGGACTAGAAAAAGCACTCCGCAACATGGCACATCTTTCAACAGGAAACGAAAAAATCCAGCTAGTTGACGAAGCAAACCGCGTTCGCCCAAAAACTTGGGTTTAAACAAGAGGGAAAATGAATTTACAATGTTCTCAATGTGGGGCAACCCTACAAATCTATGATAACTTTTGTGAAGAATGCGGCGCCTCTGTAGCAGTTCCAACATTCTCACCACAAATGCATAAATCTATGAATATAGACAGGAATATATATAGTAAAGACCAATGTGAAAAATGTGGTGCCTCTTCAACAGAAATTGATGAAGAAGGGTTTTGTTTACAGTGTGGGTTTCGATGGGTACCTCGCGAACTCGACCATTTTGAGGTGATAATTTCACCAAAACTAGCTGCTTGCTGCGACCGAGGACTAAGACATCATCATAATCAAGATTTTGTCGCATGTGCCGAAGTTGATAACGGCAAAGCTTATGTAATGGTTGTTTGTGACGGTGTTTCTAGCGCACAACTTGCAGAGTTAGCATCTAAAGCTGTAGCAGAGACAACTTGTCACGCATTAGTTGAAAAGGTCAACGAAGAACTAAAACTTGGGGAAGTACAACATGAAAGAGACATAATACGTGAATCTATCGAAATTGCCAAACAAGCAGTATGTGACATTCCTTATACCAGAACTACAAAATATTATGACCCTCCATCAACAACAATTGTGGCAGCAGTAGTAATGAACGGTGTCGCTAGAATTGTATCAATGGGTGACAGTCGCGCTTACTGGATATCTCCTAGTGGTTCACAACTACTAACAGAAGATGACTCGTGGTTTAACGAAGTTGTCAAGTTAGGAAAAATGACCGAAGCTGAAGCACGTAAATCACCACATGCTCACGCTATCACAAGCTGGATAGGCGCCGATGCAGAAAACCATTATCCTTCACCTTTCGTGTTTGATATTCCAGGAAATGGATACTTATTATTATGCAGCGATGGACTATGGAATTATGCTCCCGAACCCTCACAAATGGAAATACTCGTCAAGCAATACTTACATTTAGAAACCAAAATGATAGCACGTAGTTTAGTTGAGTACGCGCGCGCGTGTGGTGGTCACGACAATATTACCGTAGCTGTACTCTCTTTATAAGTTCCTCATTGTCATGCTGAGGAACGAAGCATCTAATAAATCATTTTACCTGATTTGTTACATAAACAGAAAATGTTAAAAATAGATATTTATAATTTTTCGTTTGATTTTGAATGGTGCCAATATAATAATATACATCAAAGTATTTTTGTTGAATATGAATATGATGAAAATGATTACTACCAGTTATTTGAAATGGTTCAAAATAGAAATGATATATGGTTGATAGAGCAGTTATGGAAATTAATAAGACTTAATAAGCTTGCTTTTGTTCATAGGAGGGTGGTAAAGGAGGATGTTAATCTTCACTTTACGTTGTCGGGATAAGTTTAATTGTAAATAAATAATGTTGGGTTCCGCAAAGCCTCCACCCAACCTACTACCTACGTTCACACTAATTATATATATTATGAGTACTCAATTTAAGGCTGAAGTTTTTCAAAATCAGTTCCTCGCGCAAAATGCTAAGGAAGTTCACGCTATTATGACTGTTGCTGCTCTTGGTGATGGTGTTTCCAGTAATCAAGGTGTTAGTAAGTTATTTGGTGTAATTTGTGATACTTCTGGCTCGATGGGGGGTGAGAAGATTCGCGCGGCGAAAGCGGCGATGATTAGAATTGTCGAGATGCTGCCAGAGGATGCTTCGTTTTTTATTGTAACAGGCGCCAGCATTGCTAGTTTGATTTTTCCTGTTTCTCAAGCGACACCTGATAATAAACAGCGTGCGATAGGGGAGATAAAAAAAATAGGTGCCAGTGGTGGTACGGTTATTTCGCGTTGGTTGGCTGAAGCGCGTAAACAGTTTCATAAAATGCCAAATAGTTTACGCCAAGGTCTTTTACTTACCGATGGTCAAAATGATGACTCGGACGAAATTGCATTGGAAAATGTGCTGAGTACTTGCGAAGGGATGTTTCAATGTGATTGTCGAGGTGTTGGTACTGATTGGCGTGTTAAACAGTTACAGCAAATATCAGGTAAATTACTTGGTACGACAGATATTATCGCAAAGCCAGAAATGATAGAAGCTGATTTTCAAACGATTTTAGCAACAGCTATGAATAAGAATATCAGCGATGTGTCACTACGTCTTTGGACACCTCAAGGCGCCCAAGTTTTGTATTGTAAGCAAGTTAGTCCTGATATTGTAGATTTAACAACGCGCGCCAAACTTGTTAAACCACAAGTTAATGATTATCCTACAGGCGCCTGGGGTAAAAGTGAATCGCGCGATTATCATTTTTGTATTCAAGTAAACCCAGGTAATGTTGGTGATGAAATGCTCGCAGGTCGAGCTAGTTTAATATATACCGTTGATGGTGTTGAAACCAAAGTTGCCGAAGCGCGGATTATTGCTGTTTGGACGGATGATGATGCTAAGTCTACTAAAATTGACCGAACGGTTGCTCACTATACGGGACAAGCTGAACTTGCAGATTCAATTCAACAAGGATTAGAAGCGCGGGATAGAGGAGATTACGAAGTTGCTACAGCGAAGTTAGGTAAAGCAGTTAAACTTGCTCACGAGTCAGGAAACGAAGCTACTGCTAAATTACTCAAAAAAGTCGTTGATATTGAAGATGCAGCAACAGGAACAGTCAAAATTAAGCGTCAAGTAGCTGCATATGACACTATGGCACTTGAAACCCGTTCCACTAAAACAACCCGCATTCCCAAATCATAATTATGTCTAATTATCAATGTCCCAAGGGTCACATTTCTACAGAACCTGATTATTGTTCGGAGTGCGGCGCCAAAATTCAGGGTAGTATTGAGCAGGTAAATACAGTAAATCCACCTGATAATTTACCTAAGCAAGCAAAAAATCCAATAACTTGTCCTGCGTGTACCGCTCCACATGACCCTAATAGCGGTCACTTCTGCGAAATTTGCGGGTATAACTTTAACACAGGAGCGCATGGAGAAGTTCCATTAATTATTTTAGATTCAGATACTATATCACCGCTTCCTATGGAAACCCCACAAAATGTAGAGACGCGACATGTCGTGTCTCTACAGCAACAACAAATTGAAATTACTATTACTGTTGACCCAGCGTTGCGAAGTTCCGAGAGTCCGGAAGCTCCTAATCAACCACCAATTATTTTACGACTTGATAAGGACAGTAACCTAATTGGGCGCCTAAGCGTTGCACGTGGTATTAATCCAGAGATAGCACTGAATTTTGACAATGCTGTTTCTCATCGTCATGCGTTAATTAATCGTCAAAGCGATAAAACTTTTACTTTGCGTGATATTGATTCGTCAAATGGAACTGTACTTAACACTGTGGAATTAACGCCAATGGTTGATGCTGTTCTTAAAGATGGTGATGAGTTTACTTTAGGACATTGGACTCGAATCAAAGTTAGATTGTGTAATTAAATTTTTGTAACTTATTACCTACAATATATATATATATATATATGAATCCTAACAGTACTGTTTTGCGTTTTAAATATATTTCGTTACTGAAGACAAGGAATTTTAATACTCCGCAAGTTTTAAAAGCTGCGCTTTATCTAACTTGGAGCGCCAGTTTTCTGCTAGCTTTAACTACTATTTCTGGCGCCCAAACTCAAAGGCAAGCAATTCAAAGTGTTGGTAAAAATTCAATACCCAGTATTATTACTGCACAGCGTATTAAAGATACTTTAGTAGGTATGGATGCTTATGTTGCAAATGAATTACTTCTCAAACCTACAGATTATGTTGGGGCGCCTCAAGGGTATGATAAACTTCGACGTAGTACTATTGATGGTTACGAAGAACGTCGCAAAGCCTTTTCAGAACGACTTATTATAGCGGCGAAAAATATTACTTATGCTGAAGCTGAAACCAAACCTATTGAAACTTTGCAGTTAAGTTTGGGTGATTATATTGCGAAAGTTCAAAGTGCGCGCGATTTTCATAAACGTGGTGATGCAAATGGAGCTTTGTTAGCTTACCGCGAAGCATCACAAATTATAGATAATATATTAATGCCTGCTGTTGATAAACTCTATAAAGTTAATTTACAGCAACTAGATTTAATTTACAGTCAGCAGGGTTTTAAAACAACTGCTTCGCTATTTCTTATTTTAATTTCAGGTACAATTCTATTAGGAGTTTTAGCTATTACACAGGTGTTTTTATACCTACGAATGCGGCGAATTTTAAATCCAATGTTATTAGGTGCAACAGCAATTACATTAATATTTCTTGGATATGCTACGCAGTCTTTAATCTCAGCATCTAATAATTTAAAGGTTGCAAAAGAAGATGCTTTTGATTCGCTTCATGCATTACGTCAAGCACGCGCACTCGCTTATGGTGCCAATGCAGATGAAAGTCGTTATTTATTAGATAAAGACAACGCACTCAAACACGAACAAGCCTTTTTTGATAAAGTCAATCAAATTATGAAATTGCCTGTTGGCAAAACTTGGAATGATGTCAAAGCAACATTAATTGCTGACAAAAAAGTTGAAGGTATTACAGGTTTATTCGCAGATGAGATTAATAATATTACTTTTCCAGGTGAACGTGAAGCAGTAATAGGAGCAATTTCAACGTTTGGTGACTATTTAGAAATTGACAAGCAAATCCGGCAGTTAGAACAAAGTGGAAAACATCTTGAAGCAGTCAAATTAAATGTAGGTAAAGATAAAGGGCAATCAAACTTTGCATTTGACGAATTTAAAAAAGCTCATCTTAAAGCCCAAGAAATTAATAATAAAGTTCTTGATAAATATATTGACCAAGGGTTTCAAAATATCCAAGGTTTTGAAGCTACTACTGTTATTGCTACTTTAAGTATTTCTACTTTAACGCTATTTGGATTACGTCTGCGCCTACGTGAGTATGAAATATAACTATACCAGGAGCAACAATTATTGACTTACTGTGAATGCTACTTTTCTTGTGGGGTGGGCATCCTTGCTCATTCCACAAAGTCCTACATATATTTAAGTTATTTTACCATAATCTAGTTTAATGATGCGGTCGGCGCCACCAAAATATCTATCATCATGGGTAATGGCAATTACTGTTTTTCCTTTGTCTCGTAATGAAGGTAGTAACTCTTTATAAAATACGTCTTTAAATGTAGGGTCTTGGTCTGCTGCCCATTCGTCGAATAGATAAATTGGTCGGTCTTCTAAATATGCTGTGAGTAATGCTAGTCGCTTACGTTGTCCTTGAGATAATGATGTTGTGGAAAATTTACCGTTTTCTATATTTACTTTGTGGTCGAGTTTTAATAATTTTAAATATTCTTGCGCTTGCTTGTCTAGGTTGTTTAAGTTCGTACTTTCTAGCCCTAATAGTTCGTCGAATAGGTAAAAGTCTGCAAATACAACTGAAAAGTGCTGACGATACCATTCACGGTTTTGGTCTGTTATTAATTCACCGTCTAAACGTATTTCTCCACTTTCGGGAGCATATAACCCGGTGATGATTTTTAAAAGTGATGATTTGCCACTTCCATTTCCACCGACTATAAATATTAGTTCCTGGGGATGTAATACCAAGTCTATTGGCCCAAGCACAAAGTTACTATCTTCGTTATCGGTATGGTATGTGTGAATTACTTTGCTCAGTTCTAAACGGCGCCATGATGTAATATCAGTAGGAACCGTTGCAATTTCAGCACGGTTTGATAATGATAATCCTAAAGATTCGATTTTTTGTAGTGCAATATTTGCGCTTACGATTTGAGGCAGCTTACTAACGATATTATCCATCGGTAGCATTAGGTATGTGAAGGTTAGTATATAGCCAGTAAGTGTTTGTGAGTTAATGGTGAGAAATTTGGGAAGTGCAAACAATACAAAACCAATAGCGAAGAAAAATATTAGTCTTCCCCAACTATTTGTCATTGCGAATAATGTGAGACCACGGGTATTATGACGTTTGAATGCATCTGCTGCTGTTTGTAATTGCCTTTCGCTAAAACTTTGGCGCCGTTGATAATGTAATTTAAGCTCTTTTATTCCATCCGTAATTGTACGTAAATGCTTAAACAAAATATCTTCGTCTTCACGAGCTAAAGCTAAATATTTTTCACCTTGGTGTATTAACCACTGACAGCTACCAATCGCTACTACAGCTAATATAACTACCATCACGATTACAAGCCATGATAGGCAAGTAATATATATAAGACAACCTAAGACCATCGCCAAATCGATACATAAAAACGGAATAATATAAACTGCGTTTGCGACAGCTTGAATATCTTCGGTGAGGGTCGCTAGGAGTCGCGCGTTTCCTAAACGTTCGAGATGGTTTAATTCAGAGTTAAGAATTTGGGTGCTTAAACGCATTCGCAACTGAAGGACAGCGTTTTGCGAAAGTCGAATCAGCATGATCTGTGAAATTACACTGGTAATTAATGAAATAATCGCTAAACCAACAAAAACCCAAGCGATTAGGGTAAGTGATGAACCAGGAGTGCGAGTACTTGCGCTGCTAATTAATGCAATTAGACTAGCACTACTACCACCGCTAATAAATCCGGTAAATATTGCTATAGCCACCATTCCCCACGCGGAACGCAATAAAAAGAGAATTAGATTCATTTCGATTTAAAAAAGGGGAAGAGGGGAAGGAGAAAATAAATGCCCAATAAACCCAGTTTTTGTAACTTTTGCTTGCGATTATGTTCGTAGCGAAGAAGTTGCATTCTAAACTGGTACTGTGAATAAGATAGAGTGACTTTACTATTTTAACGGCTGTGGGGGAATTGATAATAATCTAGTTCAGGTAAGTAGTCTATGACTGTAAATCTAAAATCTCTGGAGAACCCGATTACAGCAACAACTCAAAATACTTCCACTAAAGAGCGCAAGAGTTATGCTCCAACTAACCTCCGTCGCATTCTCTGTGTTTTTCCGAAGTATAGCCGTTCGTTCGGTACTTTTTATCATGCTTATCCATTGATGGGAAAAGTACGCGCGTTTATGCCTCCACAAGGTATATTAGTTGTCGCTTCATATTTACCAAAACAATGGGAAGTTAGGTTTGTTGATGAAAATGTCAAACCTGCAACACGTAAAGATTATAAATGGGCAGACGTTGTAATTGTCAGCGGAATGCATATCCAACGCGCACAAATCAATCAAATCAACGAACTAGCACATCGTGAAGGTAAAATTACTGTTGTTGGTGGCCCATCAGTTTCGGGGTGTCCTGAGTATTATCCTGATTTTGATATTTTGAGTTTGGGTGAATTGGGTGATGCAACTGACCGCTTGATTGAATATCTTGATAATCATAACAGGCGCCCATCGCAGCAACTACGCTTTGAAACAAAAGAACGCTTACCTTTAACTGACTTTCCTACCCCAGCGTATCATTTACTCAACCTCGACCAATATTTTATTGCCAATATCCAGTATTCTAGTGGTTGTCCGTATCATTGTGAGTTCTGCGATATACCAGAGCTATACGGGAATAATCCGCGCATGAAAACTCCCGAACAGGTTATAAATGAGCTTGATACCATGCTCAAATATGGCAACATTGGAGCGGTATATTTTGTCGATGATAATTTTGTGGGTAATCGTCGAGCAGCTATGGAATTATTGCCGTATTTAATTGAGTGGCAAAAACGTAATGGCTATCCTATTCAATTTGCGTGCGAAGCGACGTTGAATTTGGCACAAAGTCCGAAATTACTCGAAATGATGCGCGAAGCATATTTCTGTACTATATTTTGTGGGATTGAAACTCCTGAAACTAATGCACTGCAAGCCATTTCCAAAACGCAAAACTTGAGTATGCCAATTCTTGAAGGCGTAAAAATCCTAAATAGTTACGGTATGGAAGTTGTTTCGGGTATTATTATGGGACTTGATACGGATACAGAAGACACATGCGCGCGTATTCTTGAATTTATCGAGTTGTCTAACATTCCATTATTAACGATAAATCTACTTCATGCTTTACCACGCACACCATTATGGCGCCGACTAGAGCAAGAAGGAAGACTTATATTCGACGAAACCCGTGATTCTAACGTTGAGTTTTTGATGCCTTACGAACAAGTTACCCAAATGTGGCGCCAGTGTGTAACAACTGCCTACGAACCAGAATTTCTTTACCAGCGATTTGCCTACAACATAGAAAATACGTACCCGCATCGTATCAAAGTACCCAACAGCCCCGCACGGGTTTCACGAGCCAACATCATCAAAGGCTTAACCTATCTAAGTAATATCTTAGTAAAAGTTGGTGTATTTGGGAACTACCGTAAACCATTTTGGAAAATGGCCCGGAAAGCCTTTTATAAAGGTGAGATAGAAAGCTTAATTCATGTAGGATTAGTTGGACATCACCTGATTAAGTTTGCCCTGGAATGTGGCAAAGGTCAAGAAACGGCTTCATTCTACTCCCAAAAAATCCGTCGCTCGTAGTAGTAAGCGCGTCAGGACTTATATTTATAATTTAAAGCACAAATACTTACTACAAATAGTTGAAATTGAACACAATAAATTTACTACTGTTAATTCTCTGTTTAGTATCAGTTTGGTTTAACTGCTATGCGATTTATGCCGCGTTTTGCTTTTTTCGCAATCAGCAACCAATAAATACAGATTTTCACCCACCAATTACGATTATTAAACCAGTTTGTGGATTAGACCCCAACACTTATCAAAATTTAGCTTCGTTTTGCCAACAAAATTACCCAGACTATCAGATTATCTTTAGTTTCCGCGACTTGGATGACCCAGCAATTCCTACTGTTAAACAAATTCTTCATGACTTTCAACATCTTGATATTGAGTTAGTAGTTTGCCCCCGTCTTATTGGCTCAAATCTCAAAATGAGCAATGTCGCGAACGCTTCGGAAAATGCAAAACATGAAATATTATTTATTGTTGATAGCGATATTCGAGTTGAACGTAATTATTTGCAGCGAGTAATTCAACCATTACAAGACCAAAAAGTTGGCGTAATTACCTGTCTTTACCGTTCACTTGTTGGTCATTGGACAACTATTTTGACGGCTATTAGTACTAGTACAGAGTTTGCTGCTGGTGTTCTAGTTAACCATAATTTAGCAAAAAGTATAAACTATGCTTTTGGGCAAACAATTGTCATTCGTAAACAAGCACTAACAGCTATTGGTGGATTTGAAGCAATAGCTGATTATCTTGCCGATGATTTTCAACTTGGCTATTTACCTACTGAAGTTGGATATAAAGTTGTGCTTTCTGACTATGTAGTTGAACATGAACTGACTGCAAGTACTCTTACTGATGCAATGGCGCAAAAAATTCGTTGGGCACAATGCGTTCGAGTTTCTCGTCCTTGGGGTTATTGCGGACTGATTTTTATTTATGGTACAGTTATAAGCACTTTATTATTAATAACCACAAGCGCCTCAAATTTAAGTTGGATAGTATTTAGCATTACTTGGCTTACACGGTTTACTATGGGGTGGATAGTGGGAGTTGTTAGTATTCAAGACCAGACAACTAAAAAATACTTGTGGTTAATTCCTCTGTCTGACTTATTTGCATTAATAATTTGGTGCTGTAGCTTTTTGAGTAACAAAACAAAATGGCGCCAAGAGCAGTTCAAACTTACCAAAGATGGAAAATTAGTGGTTATTGCTAATACCTGATACAATTGTAGCATAGGTATCTTGCTTGTGTAATATTCTGGTATTATTTACCATAGAGACGCAGAGAACACAGAGGTGCATACAAATAAACCACGCTCGTCACACTCGTACACCAAGAAAGAATTATAGCAAATGCTCTAAATCATAAGTTTTAGTTAAAATTTTTATATTTTTGTTTAAACAACTACAAAATTCTATAAACTCAATTTGTTTCAGTTATCTAAAAATTCTAAAATTTTGTCAAAACGATTATTATGATGAAAACTTTGCTACTTAGTCCTCCTTCGTTCGATGGGTTCGATGGTGGTGCCGGTTCTCGTTACCAAGCTAAACGTGAAATTACTTCCTTCTGGTACCCAACATGGTTAGCACAGCCGGCAGCTTTGATACCAGGTAGTAAACTTGTAGATGCTCCTCCTCACGGGCAAACCGTTGAAGATGTTCTTAAAATTGCTACTGACTATGAATTAGTAATAATGCATACAAGTACACCTTCACTCTTCAACGATGCCAAATGCGCGCAAGCTATTAAAGACAAAAACCCAGGTGCCAAAGTTGGATTTGTCGGCGCCCATGTTGCTGTATTGCCGCAGCAAACACTACAAGAACACCCTGTAATTGACTTTGTTTGCCGTAACGAATTTGATTACACCTGTAAAGAATTAGCTAAAGGAAAAGCTTGGGATGAAATTCTCGGTTTAAGCTATCGCGATAAATTAGGTAATATTCATCACAACGAAGACCGTCCATTAATTCACGATTGGGATGCAATGCCTAGTGTTTTACCCGTTTATGCTCGCGATTTAGATATAAAAAAATATTTTATTGGTTATTTACAGCACCCGTATATTTCTTTTTATACCGGACGTGGTTGTCCTGCAAAATGTACTTTTTGTTTGTGGCCGCAAACGATAGGTGGTCATTTGTATAGAACTAAAAGCCCCGAAGCGGTAGGTCGCGATATGGAAGAAGCTAAAGCTATCTTTGGGGATAAAGTGCGTGAGTACATGTTTGATGATGATACGTTTACCATCGACAAACACCGTGCGATAGCTATTAGCGAACACATGAAGCGTCTCAATTTGACTTGGAGTTGTAACGCGCGTGCAAATTTGGACTATGATACTTTAAAAATTTTGCGTGATAATGGCTTGCGTTTGCTACTCGTTGGATTTGAGTCAGGAAACCAAGATATTCTTAACAATATCAAAAAAGGTGTGAAGCTTGAAGTCGCGCGTCAGTTCATGAAAAATTGTCATGATTTAGGTATTACAGTTCACGGTACTTTTATTATTGGCTTACCAATTGAAACCAAACAAACAGTAGAAGAAACAATTCGTTTTGCTTGTGAACTCAGTCCTCATACTATCCAAGTATCTATTGCGGCGCCGTATCCGGGTACAGAATTATATGAACAGGCAAAAACGAATGGTTGGTTTACAAACGAATCTTTGGTAGCAGAGTCAGGAATTCAAACTTCGACTTTACAATATGCAACGCTTTCGAGTGCAGAAATTGAAGATGCTGTTGAAAGAATGTACCGTCAGTTTTATTTTCGTCCGAAAGCGATTATACCAATCGTGCGGGAAATGTTCACCGACCGTCAAATGATGGTGCGGCGCCTGCGTGAAGGTGTCGAATTTTTCTCTTATTTGAGAGAAAGACATCAAAAAGTCATAGAACACGCAGCAGCAAACTAAAAAAAGTGTTTTCAGGCGCCTAATACGTATGGTGGGCATTGCCCACCTTACAGATACTTAGATTTTTTTCTGTCTATTAGTAAATTTAGGCAAAATCAACTTATACACTTTTTATTCCTATAGATTTTATGAGTGAAGATTTAACGCAGCGGTGGTTAACCGAAATTCAAGCGCTGAAGCAACAGCTGGCAGATGCAATAACACGCTGTGATGAAGCGTGGGAAAGTGCTGAGAAATGGCGCAAACTCTATAATACTGAAGCTGAACAGCGTCGTACCGATGCTCAATTGTTGCAGCAAGAAATAGCGTCGTTAAAGGCAGAACTAAGAAAAATGCGGGGTATTGACGAAACGATACTCCCTGACGCGGATGTAAATACAGCTATTCATGCTGAAATTAGTCAGATTGAGGAAACCAAAGAATTACAAGCCAAACTCATTGAATCGATGAAAGAACGTGCGAGTCTGTTGCTTGCTTTAAAAACCGAGCAGGAAAGTCACGCTCAAACTCGTAATAGTCTTACTACAGCTCTCGGTGATGCCATTGATAGCTTGGCCCGAATACGCTCTGAAGCCAAATAGCCTATCATACCATAGTGATGTCATCGTAAAACCAAATTAATAAAAATTTTATGTTAGTTTGGCGCCGTTACTGGGAAACCTCTAAGTATAAGCACTCTTACTTATTTGGAGAGAGTTATTAGTTTTTCCCTATACGGAGATTCTTTTCTATGCCAACTAAAAAGAAAATATCTAAAGTAGTCCTTTTTAAGAGAATCCGAGCATTGGCTATTTTAGCTACAGTATCAGTA
Organism: Calothrix sp. PCC 7103; assembly: GCF_000331305.1. Taxonomy (GTDB): domain Bacteria; phylum Cyanobacteriota; class Cyanobacteriia; order Cyanobacteriales; family Nostocaceae; genus Dulcicalothrix. The sequence goes on from NZ_KB217478.1 coordinate 8,426,773, forward strand.
TTTGGATTTAATGCCTGTAACTCTGGGGCACCCGAAGCAAAACTTGTGGTACGTAACGACTCAGAAAAGACCATCAATTTTATGAAAGTCCAAGTAGCTGGTAAAGATTTTGAGCAGCGAGATATATTACCTGGTACAGAAAGGATGTGGCAATTTAAGCCAAATCGTGAAGACTCTTTTTTGGTTAACGGTCAGTTTAGCACCGATGTTCCACTTCAAACTGCCTCTGTAGGACGTACAAACACTACAGATACTAGAGAACATCATCTCACTGTTAAAGAAAATGGCAAAGTCTCTTATAGTAGCCCTAAGTAACTGGCAACGGATTTAGCGGATGTAACGCATGACTTACAGTTGCATCCGTTACATCCGTTCTATGCGTTGCAAAATTACATTCCCATTGCTTCTGCAACTGCTTTAACTTCGGGAAGGATGCCTTGTTTAAATTGGCTGTTACTGTGTTTAATTGCGGTGTCGGGGTCTTTTAAACCGTTTCCTGTTAGTACACAAACTACTGTGGCACCAGTTGGAATTTCGTCTTTGACTTTTAACATTCCTGCCACTGATGCTGCACTCGCTGGTTCACAGAAAATTCCTTCCTCGGATGCTAATAGTCGGTAAGCATCGAGAATTTCGGCATCGGTGACTGAATTAAATTCTCCCGTAGAAGCAGATTTCGCTGCTACTGCTTTTTCCCAACTCGCAGGATTACCTATACGAATTGCTGTTGCTATTGTTTCTGGATGCGGGAAAGGGTGACCTGTAACTAATGGTGCGGCGCCTGCTGCTTGGAATCCCATCATACGTGGTAGGCGCCCACATTTTCCTGCTTGATGATATTCACAAAATCCCATCCAATACGCGGTAATGTTTCCTGCGTTACCTACGGGGATACATAACCAGTCTGGTGCATCTCCTAAAACATCCACTACTTCAAAGGCGCCTGTCTTTTGCCCTTCTAGACGATAGGGGTTTACCGAGTTAACTAATGTTACTGGGTAAGTTTCTGCCATCTCACGGACAATTTCTAAGGCACGGTCAAAGTTACCTTTAATAGCTAATACTTCTGCACCATATAATAGTGCTTGCGCTAATTTACCAAGAGCAACATAACCATCGGGAATTAATACAAAAGGACGCATTCCACCACGTCGCGCGTAAGCTGCTGCTGCGGCTGAAGTGTTGCCTGTACTCGCGCAAATCACCGCTTTTGCCCCAGCTTCTTTGGCTTTGGAAATTGCCATCGTCATTCCTCGGTCTTTAAAACTCCCTGTCGGGTTAAGACCGTCGTATTTTACAAACACACGCACCTGCCTACCAATGCGTTGAGCTATCGATGGTACAGGAATTAAAGGTGTGTTTCCTTCGTACAGTGTTACTACTGGAGTTTTTTCACTGACAGGCAAATACTCACGATAGGTTTCGATAAGTCCCAGCCAGGGTTGGCAATTTGATTTAACAGCAGACAAGCTTAAAGTCACGGTATATATGATTCAACAGGAACAAAAATACGTTTACCCAACTACTTAATTTAATATACAGGTGTTAGCGGCGCCGGAACGCACCATCTCACACTAATTTTTAAAATTACCTAAATATTCTACCCTATGGAGGATACCTAGTTTTAGTTTGTTTGACATACTGAAAAAATTGATTTTAACAAGCAATAATACTTATCTTACGGTGTTATACAATGATTTTCATCAAAACTTTAAGAAAAGGTAACACAAATAACCAATTCTTAAGGAACTAGATCAATACATTTGTAGTCAGATGTACTGAAAAGCGAATCATTAGAACTATTTATACCAAGTATATAATATTTTAATGATTTTAAATATGACACTATTATAATATCTCTAATGGTGTGAGTTGAGGATTGAATACTCGTATGTCTATATCAACAGTTTCAGAACGCAGTTCCGTAAGTCAGTTGGCTTCTAATCTGAACAAAACGTTTTACCAAGTAGACCAACAAGTCAAATTCATGCATTTGCAAGCTGAAGTTGAGTGCTTGCTACAAGAGTTGCAGAATTTGAACACACAAAGATTAACGGCAATTAAGGCAGAATAATTTTATGTTTATTCTTTTAATGACATAATTTATTTTGACTACTCGAAGCGTTGATTTTTTTGTGACCAGCGCTTCAATGTGTAGCCATTAAAGTCATTAATCAGCAAACTTGGCAAATTAGTTTGACTTAAATTTGCTATAGCTATCAGTGATTTCTGGGAATTTTGACCGAAGTCTGTATAAATTATACTGTTATTCTCCGATAAAATTAACGTCCTAGGGCGAGAATTTAGATTTTTTTTATTTTCTGTCTGCTTGGCAACAGGCGCCAATGATGTGATTGCTTCGTTTGATGCTGTCAGCACAATCTCTGGCTTGCCGTTGCCATTTATATCGATTTCTTGTATGGGCCAGTGTCCTAGCTTTTGCTGCATAGTTTGGATATTGGGAAGATTGCCGACGCTATTTGTAGTTTGTAATGCGCGCCATACTGTTTTCAAAACAGCATTGCCGCGTTGCGAGTCTATACTTTGCAATTGTCCCAAGGTGGTTGGTGATGGTTGTACCCATTCAAGTGCTGATGTTGTTGTCGCTAGTGCTTGGGGTTGATTCTTTTCGTTAGATGTTGAGATATTCACAGGGTTATTTGGTAAGACTAATAAACGCAACGTCCCGTTTTTTAATTGAACAGCTTTGATTGTTGCGGTTGTAGATTGTTGTTCAGAGTTTGTATGCCATACTGCGATTTGCAGTGTTGCGTCATTGTCTAAGCCTAAAATTGAGCGTAGATATTTTTGTTTCTCTGGCGCCGTTTTGGGTAGGTTTAAGGTAGTGAATGGTGCTTTTAGCCAGTTTTTACCATCATGAAACGTTGACACTTTGACTTGATACCATCTTTGATTATTAGATGGGTTATTAGTACTATTGCCACTATTGTTGGCGCCGATTTGTAACCAATCGTTTAAATTGACCTGTTTGCTTTCAATACTTTGTGCCGAACCAATGATTTTGCTAGTGTGTGTTGTGGTTGGCAAAGACTGGGCAGTAACTTCACCTTTGAGATGTTTTAATAAAACTTGAATTTCAGGTAAATTAACTGGTTTACCCTTGAATTGTTCCTTTAACCATGAATAAGCGCGTGCGTCTCCATATTGTGATGCCAGAATTAATGCTCCCCAAGCTTGCACTTCTTTTTGGTTGGGGTTAACTTGTAAAGCAGCTTCAACACGACTCCATAACCGTCCACTGTCAGCTTTGAGTGACTGACTAATTTCTAACGAGTTTTGTGAAGGTGTAGTTTTGAATGCTTCTAACGCTTTACCCCAACGTCCATCGATTAAATTAGCAAGGACTTGTTGACTGGGACTTGCCCAAGTTGTATCTGCTTGAGTTTTACTAATTTGAGAGTGTAAACGAATAACATCGATTTGAGCTAGTGCGTTGCTTGAAATATTCTTTTTCTGCTTTTTAATAGATTTTAGTGAATTATATGCGGGAGTCCATAGACCACTGCGTGCCATTGAGATGGCTTTTTCATATAATGAATCTTTTAAAGCTGCTGGTTTAAGCGTAATTTCGTTGAGTTCAACAGGGTTGAGGAAAGTTTTTACAGATTTGACTTGATAGATTTGTAACTGTGGTTCTAAGCCAACAGTTTGATTAATAACTAGCTCCTTCGTACTATTACCTGTGACTTGTTGCCATTGTGGAAGTGTACCTGTTGGACTTGTCCAGGATATAAGTTGCTGTATATGGTAACGAGCAGGATTGAAATAAAGTATGTGACCGTAGTTAATATTGTAAGTACCTTCACTGCGTCGTCCAAGTAAATAGTACCAAGTGCCAGAATCTTTTGAGGCGCCTTCTAAGCGTTTAATTTCGGTTACAGGTAAAGAAATACTGCTTCCTTGATTTTCGTTAGTGGCATTAACAAGTGGTGCAATTACAAACGACTCTTCTGGACCTGCGATAGCAATTTGAGTTGTAAGCTGGTAATGTTTTTCTGGTTCCGTTTTAAACTCTAAGTCATCAGCTTGTTGATAAACTCGCAGTTCGACAATTTCTTTACAATCAGATTCACAATTTGAACGCTGTTTGTAAATAGGTAATAAGAATGAGTTTTCATTGAAAATTATTTCACCTTTGTGTAACCCAAGTTTATTCACAGCCGCTTCGATTTGTGCCACTGTTTGCGCTTCACCTTTGGCAACTTTAATTTGCGCCCACTGTGGTAAAAGTTTATTTATCCAGCCAAGTTGTTGCGGTTGGAAAATAAATAAAAAGCTAATCCACGCAAACCCTATAACCAAACTTGTAACGCCAAGCAAAATTATCAGAGCTAGCAATGATATTAGGCGCCTTGTTTTTTTAGATTTTTGGGTTGTGGTTTTGACGACACGCGCGTTTGATTTTTTGGGTAGAGGTTTTTTTATCGGCTTTCGTGGTGTAGCCATATTAACTATCGGTCTTACGTACTGCACTTTTCTTTTATACTCGCTTTAATAAGAAATCGCTAATTATTCTTAAAGCAGGCATTAGTACTATAGAAACCGGGTTTCTACGTAAAATCTTTGTTTTATTACAAGATGTCAACAAAGAAACCCGGTTTATAACTTTTAAGCTAATAAATATTATAGTTTTACCAAAGAATATAAGTAAGAATAACTATATAATCAATTAAAAGCATGTAATTAATGGAGGAAACATGATGAAAACCCCATATAAATACGTACCTTTTATTACTCCTTCTTATCGACAAGTCCGTAAAATGTATCGGAATTTTACGTATGCAGGTAAAGGAGTTTATTGTCCCATTTGCAATAATGATTCTAAGTCGTGGTTGAACCAAGAAGATGCAGGTACGTGTCCTTACTGTGAAAGTCAAGCTCGGCATCGATTATTGTGGTTATTTCTGGAAAAGCACAGTCAAATTTTGACGCAAAAAACTAAATTATTGCACTTCGCACCAGAGGAATGCTTAAAAAACAAATTTAGCAGCTTACCAAATCTTGAATATGTGACCGCAGACCTTTCTGCACCAGGAGTTGAAGTGCATACTGACATAACCAACTTAGTATTCGAGGAGAATTCATTTGATGCAGTTGCGTGTTGTCACGTACTCGAACATATTCCCAACGATAGCTTGGCAATGAGCGAGTTATTGCGGGTTTTGCGTCCCCAAGGTACTGCTTACATTCAAGTTCCTTACAACAAAAATAAACCAACTGATGAAGACCCAACTGTAACTGACCCTCTTGAACGTGCAAGACGTTTTGGACAGTTTGACCATGTTAGAGTGTATGGATTTGATCTTAAGAAGCGTTTAGAAAGCGTGGGGTTTGCTGTTAGTGAAGAGTATTATGCACATGAAATAGATTCTACTCTCTGGAAACGTTATGGACTGTGGGATGATGTCATTTTTTGCTGTACTAGAGTTTGATTGCCTTTGAAACGTAGGTTAAATTTCCGTAAATCCTCGCATGTCATATTTAAAACTTATTGAATAAACTCGTCCGTTGAGTGTGAGTGTAAGTGTGAGTAAAAACGGATGCGCTTAAAGGATAAAGTTTGTATCGTTACCGGGATGCTAGTTGGGGGAGTTATTGGACTACCCAGCAAAGCATTATCAGGCGAGTTGTCTCGGGTAGAAACTGGTGCTGTTTCTTCCCTTTTTGTCGCATCCGTTCCTTTCTCAATGAACGGCGATGAAGGTGGAATGTCACAGGTAACATCTGTGTCACAGCTTAAAGATGTACAACCTACTGACTGGGCATTCCAAGCGTTACAATCGTTGGTTGAACGTTATGGTTGTATAGCAGGGTATCCCGATGGAACCTTCAAAGGAAATCGTGCCTTGACTCGGTATGAGTTTGCTGCTGGGTTGAATGCTTGTTTAGACCGTGTTAATCAAGTTATTAATGTTGCGGTTGATGAATCTTTTAAAAAAGAAGATTTAGCGCGTTTAAGTAAATTACAAGAAGAATTTGCTGCTGAATTAGCAACTTTACGCGGTCGAGTTGATAATTTGGAGGCGCGCGCTGCTGAAATTGAAGCGAATCAATTTTCGACGACAACAAAGTTATCGGGTATCAGCATTATTGGGATTCAGGGTCGCACTCGTGGACGTGGTGATATTGCACCGCGCGACGGTCGGCGAGATACACAAGATGGGGGGACAAACACAAACATAATTAATTTCACTCAACTTTATTTAACAACTCAGTTTGATCCTAAGAGTTATTTAGTAACAGGTCTTTTAGCTGCTAAGGGTAGTACAAGACCAGCTTTAAGTAATGATGGAATATTAGGTTACGACTTTCCGGCAGGTGATAATTTAGTTCTTAGCGACTTGCACTATCACCGACTTTTGAGTGATAACTTCGCCATTATGCTTGGTACGAGTAACGTTAATATGGCAAGTGCATTCCGGGGACCAAACCGTGCAGAAAGCGGCGCCACTGGACCGTTGTCGTATTTTGCTCAACGCAACCCAATATTAAATATGGGATTTGCATATCAAGGTGGGATAGCATTTGACTGGCAATTTGCCAAGCGCGCGAGTTTGCAGGGTATTTATATGAGTTCCAGACCCGGAAACCCAACTAAGCGTAATGGTTTATTCGATGGCAATATAACAGCAGCAGCACAGTTGTTGCTGACACCAGTTGATAGTTTAGATTTAAGTCTGTATTACGCCAATAACTATTCTTCGACTGGGTGTTTAGAAACGTTTGTTGGAGATGATTGTTTAACAGGTGTCAACCCTACTACTCAAAAACGCGAACCTATTAAAACAAACGCAGTTGGCGCCACTCTTAACTGGCAATTATCACCTAAATTTACTTTAGGCGCCTGGGGTGGTTATACAAACTCCAATATTCCCGGTCGGTCAGGAAACGTAGAAACAACCAACTGGATGGTATATATGAACTTCCCCGACTTATTCCGCAAAGGCAACCTTGGGGGAATTTACGTAGGACAACCACCAAAAATAACTAGCAGTGACTTACCAGTAGGAAATAACTTACCAGACATTATTAACGGTGGTACAGGTCGCTCAGGTGGTCAACCAGGAACAACAACTCAAATAGAAGCTTTCTATCGCTTTCAAGTTACAGACAACATTAGTATTACACCAGGCATAATTCACATTATTCAACCAGGACACACACCAGATAGCGACTCAGTAACAATGGGAGTATTGCGAAGCAGCTTTATGTTCTAATGTGGGATGGGCTGTCTCTTGCCCCGTCCTATACCAAAGTCTATACTTCATAAATCTTTTATATAAACATTAGGAAATTAGCTAAAAACCTCAATAATTAGCACATCTTCAACTGCAAAAAATAAATAAAAAATTCAGTGGTACTTCGCTTTTAAAATAATCTCAGCAAGATTAAATTCAGATTAGTTGATAATAAACTTTTCTTAAAATCTATGCATCGACAAACTCGTTACATGCTAGCTTTAGGTATAGCGGCTAGTACTACTATGGCTGTAAACCCCTGTCACGCACAGACAGTAACCGATAATATAGACAATAGCAGCGACAAAGCACTACTAACTTCAGAACCAGATTCAAAGACAAATACAAATAACCCAACTGAAAAATCAGTTACACCTTCAGACGCAGTTAGTCAAACACCTGTCGAGAATGCTGCTATACCTCAAGTAAATCCTCGTATTCCAATACCAAGTAGAATATTTCCTGCGTTGCAGCAGTAATAATCTAAAATTGAATATTTAAAAAAACTGAATATATTGCACTTCCCCGTTTCTCCTTTGCATTAAATTTTCTATCTTGTGGGATGGGCATCCTTGCCCGTCCGAAATATAGGGCGGGTTTAGATATGTTTGTTATGATGTTTCTAGTTTGTTGTGTAACCCGCCCCTACAATTTGTTCGTACTGCTGACCTGCACTTTCCCAGGTAAATTCTTTCTCAATATACTCTCGTGCATTATGCGATAATTTCGCGCGCAATTGCGGATTATCAAAAAGTTGACTAATAGCTTTTATATATTCATCTGGTTGATTCGCACGTATTGCTCGCAATGGTACATTTGGTAAGTCACAAGCTAACCCTTCCAAACCACGATTACTACCTACAACTGGTGTACCAGCTGCCATAGCTTCTAAAGTTTTGTTTTTAATTCCAAACCCGGTTCGCATTGTCACTACACAAACAGTAGCTTGATGTAAATACTCCGCCATCGAAGGAACTCGACCCGTAACATTCACACCTGGTTTATTTTTAAGCTCCAGCACTTCCTTAGTCGGACGAGAACCGATAATATCAAAAGTTGTACCTGGGTAAAGTTTTTGAATTTCTGGTAAAACTTCGTTACAAAAAAAGCACACTGCATCAATATTGGCTAAATTATCCATCGCACCAACAAATACTATACGGCGCCCACCGGGGTCAAAAGTACGATAAGGGAACGATACCAAATCTACACCATTGGGAATTACAGGAATTTTAGCGTTTGGTTTAAATTTGAGAAGTTGAATTTTATCTTCTTCGGTTGTCACAACAATATCTGAAAACTTTTGGCAGTACTTTTGTTCGTAACGGCGTAGTAATGGTAAATTTAATCTATCGCGAAGTTTATTTTCAGAGATTCCGGTTTCAAGTTGATTCAAACAGCTACCGTACACGGAACTGTGGACATTAACTACAGTTTTGACTTTTTCTTGAAAATGCGGTCTGATATAAATCTCATTAACGCTATGTTCACAGGTAATAACGTCACATTTACCTGCTTCAACAAAATCATCAATCCAGCTTTGCATCTGGGGTGAATACCTATTTAGGACACTGGGTGGGGTTGAGCGCACAATAAAAGTGCCAAATCTCTTAACTTTTCCAACCGCACCACCACTACCAGCGTGCGGACGGTCAAAAACAACTAAGTTCTCAACCTGCTCTCTCAAATTAAAAATATCCATATCACTAACATCAGCTTCGCGTTGCGTCACCAGCGTTACCGTATGGCGCCGACTTAAATAATCTAATAAATTAAAGGTTCGTACCTGCGTCCCTCCACGGGTAGCAGGATAAGGAAAAGTTGAAGATAACATTAGTATGTTCATTTTAAGTAATTATACTGATAAAAAATGTAAACTATATAAATATAGGATTAACTACCTTATAAGATAACGTCATCGTCAATATCCCTGATATTAGATATATAAATCAAGTAGCTATTTTAATGTATAAAAATTGTACAGCCATCCCACTGATAATAAATATAGCGATTGAAGAATATAAAGGCGCCGCTGTTATGTTAATAAAACTTTAGGGAAATATATAAATATATTAAAATAGAGAAAAATGTCTAAAATAACCATTGCGATTCCCACGTACAACCGCGCTAATCTACTACCTTTCGCCATCGAAAGCGTACTTCAACAAACCTACCAAAACTTTGAACTAATCATTTGTGACGACGGTTCTAGCGATGACACCCCCAACCTGATGTCACAATACAACGACAACCGCATCAAATACATTCGCCACCAGCAAAACATCGGAAAAAGTAACAATATGCGTGCGGGTTTTGAAGCAGCAACTGGGGAATACTTCATAAAATTTGATGATGACGATAGACTCACACCCAAATTTTTAGAACATACAGCTACAATCTTAAACAACCATCCATCAGTAGATTTCGTTGGTACCGACCACTGGATAATAGACATTAACAACGAACGCGACGAAGTGCAAACCAAATATAATTCTCGCATTTGGGGAAGAGAAACCTTACGCGAAGGCATAGTAGAAAATCTTCTTGAAGTCGTATTCGTTCGTCAAAGCTTTCAAATAGGCGCCACATTATTTCGGCGCCAAGTCTTAACAGAAGTAGGTTTCATGCAACCCAACTGGCAGAACTGCGAAGACAACGACTTATTTGTAAGGTTAGCATCATTAGGAAAACAAGGGTATTATTTACCAGAATTACTAATGGAATACCGCTGCCACGCTGAACAGCAAACAAAAGACCGTGCGATTCGCTACCTATCAGATAAAATACAGTACTTAGAAAACCATAAATTTGAGTCAGATAAATTAGAAAAAATCCGTCAAGGGCGCCTGAGCGAAACACAGTTATTATTAGGATTAAGATTAATAGAAAAAGGTGAGACGCAGCAAGGAAGACAATTAGTACTAGCAGGTAAAGCATATTCGCTTGCCAAAGCCTTAACAGGTTTAGGATTGTCACTCCTGCCCGTTGGAATTCGTCCGATGGCATTTGATGCAGTCCGAAAAGTTAACTCATATTGATTTAAAATAGTTAGCATCGTACCTACGTGTATGTAAAAAATAAATTAAGTATTGGAGATTGTTCAGTATTGTCACTGCTGTAAATAAGTTTCAAATACGGCTAAAAATGATTAAGTTATTAATAAGAAGATTTTGTTGATATTAAGTGTATTAAACAGCATTAATTATCATGAGGTTTTAATATATGAATATTGGAATTTACACTTTGGGAAATGATACTGTGTATGACCAGTTAGTCGCATTATTAAATAGTATCGAAGTCAATATTGGCATCGATATTCCTGTTTGTATTATTCCCTATAATGAACAGCTAGATTTAGTAAAGCAAGAAGTTAATTCTAGAGTGAATGTAACCATTTTTGATAATAGCGAATCTATTCAACGCTGGGAAGAATTTGCCAAAGAGGTTTGGGCTGCTCATCCCGGCGCCAACGCTTCTAAACTATCACGAAATTGGTGGTCTTCTGGTCATCTGCAAAGAAAAATGTGTGCTTTTGATGGAGACTTTGATGCATTTGTATTTTGTGATGCAGATAGTTTAGTAATGAAATCTTTTAATGGTATTTTTGAAAAATTGAATACATACAGCTTTGTATTCGATGACTGGATACATACCAAAAACTGTATTAAAGTACCATTAAATGTTCCATTACTTGAGCAAGCTAATTTATTTACAGAACAACAGATACGTCCTCGACTTCACTGCTCTGATTTTTTTGGCTCAAAGCGTGGTTTATTTACAACAGCAGATTTGACGAAATACAAAAAGCTTTTAATTGAAGAGAGAGAAGTCGAGTGGTTAACTGCTTGGTGGGATGATGCTCATTTATTTAATTATTTGACATTTAAATTAAATTTACCACTTTTTAACTATACTCTTAGTGAAAATGGAGGCGATAGAACCGGAAATTGCGCCATAGCAGACTCATTCGTGAACATAAACAATGTGCTTTATAACGAGCAAGGTTTAAAGCCAATCCACCGACTTCACTATATGAACTATCCAGCAATCGATTTTACTCGTTTGTGTTCTGGTGAAAATGTCGATGTACGCTATAAAGAAGAGTTTTTGCATTACCGTTTTTTGAAACAGCCTGAAAGTAGACCTCAAAACTTTTATTCTCCTAGCTTAAGCAAAAAATTTTCTAGATTATATAAAAAGGCTACAAAAAAAGTCCGAATGCTAGTTTCATAAGGTTTTTATTTCTACTGTTGCAATACTGTTTTTTACGTAAATCACATATGAAATAGGAGTTAGGTTTATAATGCTCGTTACAGGAAAAAGTCCAATTGTAATTGTTGGCTGTACGGATAATAATTATTCAATGCCACTAGCCACAACTATGTCATCTGTAATTGCTAATATTAGTAGTCAACGTCAAGTAGTTATATGTATAATTGCAGATAAAATTACACAAAAAAATAAAAATAAAATTCTTAAATCTTTAAATAAACCTAACGTTATTATTGAGTGGCTTGTACCAGATGAAGCAAAATTAACTAATGTCATAATTTCTAGACATATTACAATTGCTGCATATTATAGAATATTAATTCCTGAGTTACTACCTGCAAAGTATCAAAAGGCGATTTATTTAGATAGTGATGTAATAGTAAAAACCAACATAGAGAAATTATGGGATACAGAAATTGCAGATAATTATGTATTAGCAGTGCAAGATATGGATATAGATGCAGCTTATGTGTCTTCTTCCAAAGGTTTACAAAACTATCAAAAACTTGGAATAGCTCCAAACTGCAAATATTTTAATTCAGGTGTTTTAGTCATTAATATCGAAAAATGGCGCCGTGATAATCTTTCACAAAAAATAATTGAGTATATAAATAATAATAAACAATACATTCGCTGGCATGACCAAGATGCAATGAATGCAGTAATTGCAGGAAGATGGGGTGAGCTTGACCCAAGATGGAATAGCCAAGCTGTTATACATAGTTATTCATCATGGAAAGACACTTCTTTAACCGAAGAAATGTATAATAACGTGATTAATAATTCTTATATTGTTCATTTTTCATCATCTGCCAAACCTTGGAAACTAGGCTGTAAACACCCAAACAGAATGTTATTTTTCCAATACATCGATTTAACCGCATGGGCAGGATGGCGAATCACTTTTATTAGAAAACTTTGGCTTAAAGTTAAAGATATGATGAAAGAGAAAGGAATATTATTCAGCCAAGCGTAAGGTGGGCTTTTCAGACCACCCTACAACTAGTTTAGTAACAAATTACAGCTTCAGGGTCCTGACTTTTCACGTTATGTGGAAAACGTTACGTAAAACCTAACCCCCTCCTCAGAGGTAATTATTTTTGGCTGAAATTCAGCTAAAAGTTGACCGTAAACAGTTTTATTAAGAGTAAATGACATATTCTATTCTCGCTTATTAATACTTAGATGAATTAAATCAAGAAAAGTTGATTTGAATAGCTAGTGCGAATCTAATAAATACAAAGCTTTGGGAACAAGCAACACTAATTATAATTCCTTAAATGAGTGCAAGTGAAGTTAAGCGTGACTGTATAAATCTAAGAATTTTCTAGTTTGTCAGGAAGTTAATAGTCCATAGGCACTAATTTATACTGATAAGAAAAACGTGTAAATTTTTACTATCTAAGCTAAGTATTGTTGAGTTCAGCCAAAATTAAGATTATCGATGGATATTAATGAATTAAATTTTCTTCTTAAGTTAGTGGGATGTAACGATTATCGTTCTAGCTATGATGCCAGTGAATTCGAGTCTTTGAAGGCTAAAGATAAGATTTGTCTTTCTTTAGGTAAGCAAAAACTTATAGATTATACCCGCGAAATTGCTACGGTCAAGATTTTATCTCAAGGTCAAGATTTGCTAAACCTTGACCCTAAAGAAGTATCTATAACGCAGGAAGAACGTCAGGTATTAGAAAAGATTAGTAAGGCTTCAGAGAAAATTAGTCCTGGTAAAAAAATTACTTTGCCAAAAGCTAGTAAACGGGATGAAATATTAAAAGTCTTGATTGACAAGGGTTTAATTGAAGCTGAAGAGAAAATCAAAAAGACAAATGCTGAAGTTTGGCTGACTGAACGCGGTATTGAGTATTTGCGAGATGATTATGTTGCTGAAGGCGCCGGGAATATCAGCTTAGACTTGCTTAGTAATTACCTGCGCTTCATGCGGAAAACTCTATGCGGTCATTCACAACAGCTATCTACACCGATAGATAACGCAGAGCCATCGGTTGAAAAAGATACTAATATTAACGATGAAAAAATTTTACAAATTATCCGGAATTTAGACAGAGAGCTTGGTAGTGACAATTATTTACCAATCTTCCACTTACGGAAAAAGTTACAGCCACCACTAACGCGCGATGAATTGGACAAAGCACTTTACCGTCTGCAAGCAAGCGACCAGATAGAGTTAAGTACTTTACTTGACCCCACAGATTATAAGCCCGAAGAAGTTGAAGCTGGAATTATTCAGAATATCGGTGGTTCGCTCTTTTTTATTACTGTTTACTAAGCTACACAGCTAAAAGCTACTGCATTTATTTTACTCTACAACTGAACTATGGTATCTATCGACGACATCATCATGCGCGAGATTAACCCTTTTGACCTCGTAAATACAAAGGTTGGCAATTTTTGGAATGATAATCAAGATTATGCTTCTGTAGTTGAGTCAATTCATCAAGAAGTAATTAATGATATCGAGGGTTATTTAAATCTTGTTTCTAAAGATAATCGCAGTCGTACACTTTTGCTTGTAGGTGATTCAGGTTCGGGTAAAAGTTATCTTTTAGGAAGACTGAAAAAAACTTTTAATTCAAAGGCTTTTTTTGCCTACATTGGACCTTGGGCAGATAATGATTATATTTGGCGCCATGTTTTACGGTATACGGTTGATAGCTTAGTTCAAATACCCGAAGGTGAGGAAGAGTCTCAATTAATTTTATGGCTTAAGAGCTTATCAGCATTTACAAAACGCTCCACGAAGAAAAATTTTGCCGATGGCATTTGGCAATCATTATTGAATGACCGTCAAAAATTTATCAAGCATCTTAAAAAAGAATATAAATTAGCAAGTATTTATAATCCTGAGATGTTTTTTGGGGTATTATATGACTTGACGAATTCAGAATTATATGACTTAGCTAGCGAGTGGTTAAGAGGTGATGCTTTAAGTGAAGAGTCAATGCAAGCTCTCAAAGTAAAATTCTGTATTGATACAGAAGATGCAGCTAAAAATATTTTGGCTAACTTTGGCAAAATATCAACACAGACACAACCTATAGTTCTTTGTTTTGACCAAGTTGAAAGTACAGCATACTTTGGCGCCAATCCTCAACCACTATTTAACATTAATACAACTATTCACAATGACAATCTTAAAAACTTATTAATTATTATTAGCGTAGTAAAAGAACCTTGGATGCGTGCCAAACAGCTTATTATTCAATCAGATAAAGCTAGAATAGAAAAAGATATTTTGCTTAGACCTATAAACTTAAACCAAGCAGAAGCACTTTGGGCTTATCGATTACAACCATTACATCAAGCAGCTAACCCTCAGACTGATACACCCATCTTTCCACTCACTACAAAACTATTACAAGAGAGCTTTCCTGGTGGAAAAGCTCTTCCAAGAAATATAATTATTTTAGGAAGAAAGGAATATCAAGAATATAAAGAACTACTTATCGAAGCTGGGAAAGGTGGGAATAAAAACCAAGCTGAATTTGGATTAATTTGGCTGAAAGAAATTAAAAACACTCAGGAGAGAATCAATCAAATAAGCTATGTAGCTGCACATGACTTAATAAAAATGTTACAGTTGTCATTAGATGCTTTAGAACTGCTATCTGTGAGAACTAAGTTTATTAAGGGTAAATATGATAGCTCTTCTTTAAGCTATCAACATCATAAAGTTGGTAAAATAGGAGTAGTTTGGACAGAAGACGCTAACATGGTAACATTTTACAATGTTATGAATGCTGCTCAGAAAGTCATTCAGCAAAATCTTTGTCAAAAATTATATTTGATTAGAATGGCTAGTGTTGGAGATGCAAAGCTGAAAGGTAATCAAATCTATCAACAAATTTTCAAAGAAACTAGAAATATTCACATAAAACCTAATTTAGAATCGGTTCATATTCTTGCAACTTATCAGAGCTTAGTTAATTCTTCTATAAGTCAAGAATTAGTTATTGGTGGTAAGACTATTCAAGTACCAGAGTTACAAGACTTAATGCGTAAGTCTAAGATTTTAGAAAATTGTACCATTCTACAAGACTTAGGTCTTATTGCTAAAGATAATTCTACAGGAATTCAGGCTAAAGATTTACAGCCTATAAAAGATTTTTTATTAAATCTTATCACAACTCAACAATTTCTTGGAATTTCAACTTTATTATCACAAACTCAATATCAGTATCCGAACGTTAGTGACAGCGACATTCAGGGATTAATTGATTCTTTGCAAGATGAAGATAGAGTTAAAGTTATGGATACTAATAAAAACATGGAGCAGTTAATTTGTTTAGTGGCTAAATAATTTATATAGTTATCATAAATTATGCAATATTTAACAGGAAGCATCGAAATCATAACAAAAATTAACGAACTTACTTCGGCTAAAATATTATGGGTAGATACAGAAATTGCTGACTGGTATACTGAAAAGCCTAGGCTTTCTATAATACAAGTGTTAACAAAAGTTAGTGATGCAGCAAGCCAATCAGTGTATATTTTTGATGTTTTGGATAAACATGATTTGATTTCCTACTTCATTAATCAAATCATGATTAATCCTCAAATCGAAAAAGTATTTCATAATGCTAGCTTTGATTTAAAGTATCTTGGTAGTATTGATGCACGAAACATTACTTGTACATTAAAAAAATCCAGAAGGATTAGTAAGGAAGTTTTACAAGTTTCTAATTTACAGTTAAAAACCTTAGCCACAGAGTTATGTAACTTCTCAGATGTAGATAAAGAAGAACAAGGAAGTGACTGGGGAAGGCGCCCACTTACTCAAAAGCAGCTAAAATATGCAGCTATGGATACTGTCTATTTAGCTGCTGTTCATCAACGTTTACTAGGATTGTCTAAAGCTAATGTACTAACTTCTGTTATCGAAGTGGCGCCAAGTCCAGCACAACCACCAGAAAAACCCAAGTCTTTAACGCCGAACAAATTACGATTAGCATTTGAATGTCCGCGCTTACTCTATCTAAACCATCATTTTGGAGGTAGTACATTATTCTTACAGACGGAGGACGCTGTTGATATTGGTCAATTCCAAAACTTAGTAGACGAATTGATTAATTTATTACTTAATAAACCAGACTTTATAGAGTTATTTAGACCATCTGCATCAGAGTTAGTTGTAGAGCAATTAGCTCATAACATACAACAGCTTTATTACAATAGAATATTCTACGCTTATTTACAAAAGGCAACAAGTAAAGATTCAGCCCTAGCTCAACCACTGCTTAAAGTTTGGGAAGGTTTGAAAGAATTAATTATACGTTTTACAGAGCTACTAATAATTAACCGAAACCATTACAGTGCTGAAAACGTAATTAGTAAAACTTTTATTGTTGAAGACCGTAAGCTTGAACATTATTTCAACTTGCCTGATAACTCACAGCTAAGAGTTTTAGGAAGATATGATTACTTAGTCTTCAATTTTGATCTTAATCGTTTATGCCTAATTGAGTTTAAAGCTTATCAACCTGTAGACTTATCAGCGCAGCTAGCACAAGTCGCACTTTACAGTTATATGCTTTCGCAAAATAAAAAGGCGCCTGTTGATTCGGCGGTTTACTGTATTTTGCCATTCAAAGAATATTATTATTCTTGGGAGCAGCTAGAACATATAGCCCACACACTAATTCCCCGCAAGTTACAACAAATGCAGCAATGGTTAACTTGGAGAAAGTCGGCGCCAAACCCACCCCCAGCTACCATCCATCCACATTTATGTAAAACTTGCCCCCAGCAACAAAAATGCCAAAGTTATTTTGATGCTAGTAATAATCAATATCAAAATGTTTAATATTAGATAAATGACCATAATGTGGAGACGCGATATACCGCGTCTCTACAATTAATGATTTAAAAAATAATTTTAAATTACAATAAATTAATTCTCTGACCAACTATCAATAATTTTTATCATTCTTTCTTCATTAATAGCTCTTTGCATTTTTTTCCCATACGGATACTTTACCTTTTCAATTATACTCTGTAGAGATTCAAAGGGGTTTTTAGTGCGTTCATTTACAATAGCTTGTGCTATCTTTTGAGCAGTTTTTTCCGGAATACCAGTTTTGATTAATTTATTCAAAAGCTTGGATTGTTCAAATTTGTTAAATATATACAATGGGGAAGCATTTTGCTCAAGCTTATTTTGAAGTTCTTTTATTTCCAATTCCAACTTATATTTATCCTTATTTTCTTCTAATAACTGCTTTGCTAACTTATCTATTCGTGATTCTAAATTATTCAAAAATAATTCTAAAGTTTCAGGTTTAATTTCAGATTGCTTCGTGCCAGTAGATTTTTGCTTACGAAATAATTCTACTTGCTTCGATAACACATCTTCATTCTCATCATCTATGATATATACTCCAATCATCTCGCCTTTTCTAGGATTAATTTCCCTTGCTCGTTCGGCAGCATAATACTCAAAATTTCCGTCTATAACTTCATATGACTGTAAACTTGTTCTGCGAACTATAATAGGTGTAACAACTCCCTCTACTTCTAAAATAGAATTAGCAGCCTTTTCGATGTCATCATCTGAAAATTGCGACCGCAAAGCTTTACAAGTAATCTTTTTAACTGCAACTAATGATGTTGATAATTTCATTAAGCCATTCCTATTTTTTGCAACACTTCTTTTGCTAAAAGTTCAAATTCCTGCGCTGAAGAACAATTGGGTTTAAAATCAATTACAGAAACAGGGTCTGCTATTTCTGATTCCCCCATTGGAATTACTTTTTCTGCACATTTCGCTAAATCATCTCTATCATAAATTACAGTATCAAACATTGGCAAATTATATTTTTTTGATATTTTTTCGATTCGAGAACCAAGAGTATACTGTACAAATTTATTGTTGGTAGATATTTTTGATGCTAAAACTCCCAATATTTCTAGTTGTGGTTGCTTTATTTGCTTTTTAAATCCATTCACTGCTTTTATAAATTCTTTTACATTAGTTAATCCTTGATTAGCAAATGGTTTTAAATCTGAAGGGATAATTAAATAATCAGCAGCTATCAATGCAATTCTTGCATATAAATTTAATGAAGGTGGAGTATCAATCAATACTACGTCGAACTTATCTTTCACTTCTGCTAACTTCTCAATAAGTATAAGTCTACTGTAGTCAAGAGAATTTAAATCATTTTCATACTTCATCAAATCTATGTGTGCTGGTATTACATGTATCACTGGACTGCAAAAGTCTGATTTTCGTGCGACTTCTGAAATAGGATAAAATTCTTCAGACTGCAAAACTTGCAAAATATTTAAGTCTTTAATGTCATCATTTTCTTCATCGTCAAACTTAACCAAACCTGTCGCAAAAGTTGTATTTGCTTGGCTATCTAAATCTATAACCAAAACTTTTTTACCTCTTTTGCTAAGTGCAGCAGCTAAATTTACTACCGTTGTAGTTTTACCTACACCACCTTTATTGTGATATACCGCTATTACCTTCATTGTACGTTCTCCATTTGTTTCAACTTTTTCTTTTGGCTGTTCCTCTTCTGTTAAAAAATAGGTTTTTACATTATCTCTACCTATTAAATATTTAATTTGATTGATTTTGTTTTCAATTTCACTTCCTGCACATCTAAATACTAAATTTATATCATCGTTTTCTCTTGTATAAATTCTGATTTCTTTGCCATTTGTAAGCAAACCATATTTTACGTTTAGCTTTGTTAAATAATGGCGTAACTTTATCAAGTGATTATTTAAATTTTGCTTAGGATGCTTTGCTTCCATGACAATACTCAGGGGTGAGTTCGCATCCAAGACAAAGGGAATAACCTGTGCTGCAAACGCTAGAAAATCTAAGCGAATACTGCCGACAGCTACTTCTTGATGCCATGTATCAGGAGTATACCCCAATTCAGGTAGCAAATATTGAACGATGAGCTTGCTTTCGACTTCGCTTTCGTTACGGCAAAGCTCTGGGTTAAAAGTCAATTTTTATAGCCCTCCTGTAAGTGTTTTCGTTTTTAACACGGTGTTAATTCACTTATTGTTACACTGCATCAGGAAATATTACTAATAAGAATTACTTATTATTGTGTACTAATAATTACAATATTAACTAATATGTTGGGTTCTGCAAAGCCTTCACCCAACCTACTATTCTCTTTTATCTGTTCAAATTTACTAAGAAGAGCCGCTTTGAAGCTGACTCAATTATTATTCTTTGATGGAAAACAAAATTCCGCAGCGTACTTGTTAGGAAAAGGTGATTTGCTTTACCAGACAGGCGCCTATTTACACCGTCTACAAAGTTTATTTGCGACAAATATACAACTTAACAACTAAGCGCGCATTATATAAATGATATAGGACAGCCACGCTTTATTCAGTTCGTTCTTGATGGTAACGATTTAGCGGGAGCAATGCGATTTTGTTAAATTAGCTCAAGAGTTGATGTATACAAAAAAATATTTTAAGTACATTTTTTTATTTAATACATTATATACAGTATTAATACTGAATTAAGCTCAAGCTTAAAATGATTTAACTATATGACCATATAACACAAAAACTTCAATAAGATGAATATACATAACTAATATAAAACTACTAAAAAACACTTTAAAAAGCGAGGGCATAGCGTAGCAATGCCGAGCGCACGGGCGCCTTGAATCAAAAATTATAAACTACTATATGCGGTAGTTGTAAGTGTATATGATGGAAGCGACCATGCTTTATTAAAAGTGTTCATAAAAAAAAGGTAGGATTACCGAGTAGCAGTAGTTTAATAACTCGGATGCACCTACCATGACAAAATATATATATCCAACTTTAGATTTAAGCAAATACGAGCCAAGATTTTAAAGATTCAGTTACGAAACTTTTTGAATTAGACAATGTAAGGGAATGGGATGGTAGGATTGTTAAAGCTCGTGAACAAGAAATTAGAGATGCAGCGCTTGTATTAGCTGGACAATGTATTGCGATATTGTTATACAATCTCTCTCAATCTCAGGAAGCATTAGACACAGCAATGACTCAAACTCAGGGCTACTGGGAGTTAGAAACAAGAAAACACGGCTCTCGTCGAAGACAGATTTTAACAGTTGGGAATGTTTTAATAACTCTATTATTACCTTATGTAACAATTAGAAACGAGAATAATGAAAAAGAAAAAAATAATAAATATGAACATCAAGGTTTCTGTCCATTTTTAAAATGGTTGGGAATGGAAGAAGGTATAACTCCTTTAGCTTGGTCAACAATTGCTAAATATGGTGCAATTGCTAGTTCATTTGAAGCCGCATGTACAACTTTAATAGATTGGGGAATCAACATCAGCTTAAAAAGAATTGAACGACTCACATATAGATTTGGTCAAATAGGGATAAACTTACGAAAATCAAAATTAGAGAGCCTGAAAAATAATAATTTAATGCCAGAAAATACTCTTCAAGGGCAGCGTGTTGTAATCGCTGTAGACGGAGGCAGAAGTAAAATAAGAATTAACAAATCAGACGACAAAAATGAAAAAACAAACCGATATGGCTTTGATGGAATATGGGTAGAGCCAAAACTATTAACAATTTATGTTGTTGATGAGCAGGGTAAAAAAATTAAAAATAATGAAATTCCTATTACTAATGATGGTACATATCATGGTCATAAACCATTTTTAGAGATTTTAGAAATGTCAGAGCGTAAGTCTAGGAATTAACCAAGCAAAGCAAGTTCTATTAATTGCAGATGGAGCTGAGTGGATATGGCTACATATTCCTCCACTTTTAAAACGTTTAGGATGTCCAGATGAAACTTATGAATTATATGATTTTTATCATGTTACAGAACACTTACAAAAATTTGCTGATGCAGCTTTCACCAAAGAGAAAGAGCGAAAAGGTTGGTTTAAAAACGCACGAAAAACTTTAAAAGAACGTGGCGCTTTGACGTTAATAAAAAAGATGAATAAATTTATTGCCGAAGCTTCTGGAGAAAGATGTAACATTATGACGCAACAAAGAGATTATTTACTACGTGCGTACCGTGAAGGTCGTTTAAATTATCCTGAAATTATAGAGAAAAAACTACCAATTGGTAGCGGAGCTATTGAAAGTTTAATTCGACAGGTTGTGAATTTAAGAATTAAAGGAAATAGTAAATTTTGGTTAAAAAATAATGCGGAAATTATGTTACATCTCCGTTGCCAATGGATAGCTGGTAGTTGGGATGCTTTCTGCAATTCAATTTTCACTTCTTTTATTAATCCTAAAAATGGTGGATAAATTTTATACCAATTGTGTCTTTTGATAGCAATACTTGTCAGAAAATATACATAAAAATTCACCTACTGATGTAGTTAATTTACTGAAATAAATCTAAAAATATTTACTGCCAACCTTTTTGTTATCATCAAAAGGGTAAACTTATTGTGCAAATTTTAAAATAATTGTCATAAATATAACTTTTCATCTATGTACGAGAAATAGTAATCGTGTTTAGTATGAGGTGATTTAACAAAATCGCATTGCTCCCCGATTTAGCAACCTTTGAATAAGGTTTGGTCTATTGATTGTAAATCTTGAACGAGGTCTGTTTCGGTGTAGGGTAGGTACTCAATAAATGCTCATATATGTATGTTGGGTTCCGCAAAGCCTCCACCCAACCTACAATTTTCGCTAACATATTATTTTATTCCTTTAAAACCTAAGTTTTAAGCATAATTACTCATTGACCTAACGAGTTTGAGCTTAACTTGACACTAATGGCATCCTTGCCCGTCCCATCCAAATATTTAGGCACCAATCTTAGCCTCTTCTTACTCTTATCTCTGTGTACTCTGTGTCTAATAAGGTAATTATCTTTACATGATAATGCCTATTAGTTTGCTTATTTGATAGTTAGGGCGGGCAAGGATGCCCGCTCCACAAGAAGGAAATGTTAGTTTAGAAAATCTCTTTTTGTTTGCTCTGTTAGTTATTCTTCGCTGGTATAATTTTTACTGCTTGAAATTGTGAGGGGTGTGGGGAGGTAACTTAATAAATGCTCATATATAGCAATCCTATATGAGTCGTGAAAATTATATCCGCGTAGAGACGCGATTAATCGCGTCTCTACAACGTGCGGGTTACACAAATGATTTAGGACTGCTATATATGTTGGGTTCCGCAAAGCCTCCACCCAACCTACAATGTGAATGCGTTATTGGAAGGGATGACTAATGGGATATGTAATTGCAACTGCGAATATGAAGGGTGGTGTGGGTAAAACGACACTCACTGTTAATATGGCTACTTGTTTGGCGAAAAATCACGGTAAACGGGTGTTAGTAATCGATTTGGATACGCAAATTAGCGCTACTCTAAGTTTGATGTCTCCTGTTGAGTTTGCTAATCGTCGTAAACAGGGCAAAACGTTTCGATATTTAATTGACCAAATTATGACCCCTAGTGAGGCGCCGAGCCATACAATTCATGATGTAATTCAAAAGCAAGTTTGTGGTGTATCTGGTTTAGATATGATACCGGGTGACATTGACTTGTACGATGAGTTTGTGGTATCAGAACTTTTGCACCAGCAAGCGGTAACTTTGGGTGAAAAGGATTTTGAAACTATTTGGAACCGTTTTGAGCGAGTCTTGCTAAGTAAAATATTGGAACCAGTACGCGATGAGTACGATTTTATTATTTGTGATTGCGCTCCCGGTTATACTTTATTAACACGTAGTGCGCTGGCAACAAGTAATTATTATATATTGCCCGCAAAACCTGAGCCATTATCTATAGTTGGAATTCAACTTTTAGAAAGACGCATTGCCCAGCTAAAAGATAGTCATGAGCAGGAAGCTAAGATTGATATTCAAATGCTAGGGATTGTGTTTACCATGTACAGCGGTAATTTGCTCAGTGGTAGGTATTATAAGCAAGTAATGAACCGTGTATATCAAGACTTTGGCGATAGCAAGGTGTTTAAAAGCCAAGTACCAATGGATATGAACGTCGCAAAAGCTGTTGATAGTTTTATGCCTGTGGTTTTAAATAATCCTCAGTCTCCTGGTTCCAAATCATTTGTGCAGTTAACACAGGAGTTATTAATGAAATTGTGACCTCTCAACTAACTCTAAACCTTAAAACCCCCCTTAATAAGGGGGGTTGGGGGGATTTTTATTTTATTCACGTAATCCTTTTTCGCGTAAAAGCGTATCACTCCACGCTGCATTGTCAGGTTTGAGAGGTGGTACTGGTTCAAGGTTATAATCAATTCTTAAATTATATCTGGCACGATTATATATACTGTTTAATAAAGATTGTATATCTAAAATTGGTTCTGTATCTTCTGATTGTAAAGGTAGTTGAAATGAAGGAATTGGCTGTTGGACAGAAAAGGTATATAGTTTTGCTTTGGGACGAGTATCGCTTCTGCTGACAATGATGTAATAATCGCTTATCGCTACTTCTCCTAGTATCGACATTGGTTTGCCACTTCTTAATAAATCAATTTCTATTAAATGAGAAAGACTAGCTAACACTTTTTTCCGTTTACTTTCGTAAGCTTTTCTGCCTTCTCCAGCTTTTTTGTTTTTCGGAGATATAACTTCAATTGTTGTCACTACAAAACCAGTTGCTATTTCTCGTATTTCTAAGTAGCTTTCTGTAACGCTTTCCGGCATTGGTATCATTACTGTTACACCTTCTGATGTAGAAAGTTGTGTTGTCGATGAATGTTGCGGCGCCAATTGTTTAGAAAAAACAGAAACATCAGGTATCCCAACAGATACAGAATCTGAGTCATCACTTAAATAAGTGCGTTGTTCGATGGCAACTTGATATTGCTGTGGGATATTGACCTCAATTGCGTCTGCTATCGCTGTAATCAATCTATGATGTAACTCTGCCCAAAATACAGGATTCTCTAAGTAAGGGTTCATTCCTGGGAATGGATTATTCATTTTTGGAGCGTCCAAAAAAAGCTACTCTTAAATTTTAATCATCTTACTGACTTTTGTGGTGTTAGAGAGTATTTGCATCTTAAGATGGCGCCGAATTATTTCGTTTGACGGAAGATGCGCGCGTGTGATGAGCCATATATTGAGCCTATGGATATATAATATTGGGTTGTTTACTATGATGTTATTTATACAAAATTGGCAATCTTTGGCTTGTGGTGCTATGGTTGTAGGTTCTGTGTTTATGGGTTTGCAGGCAGCTATTTATCAAAATAGGTCTGGTGTAAAATATTCTTTTGTTTGCTTTATGATTGCTGTTTCTGCGGCTTTGTTGCAAACGGGGTCTTGATATATTGGGGAGTTGGTGCGTGACGCTATTTGTCTGAATAGTTACGCTGAAATTTATTGATGGCGTCATGCACCCTACGTCAAAATTTTTTTGTGTTTAATCTACAGTAAAAATTTACTAATACGATTATTCGTTTATCGATGTTTTTTGATAGGCAAGATAAATGCCTTCTAAAAAAGTATCTGGGCTAATTCCATGAGGTAAGTTATTTAATTGAATAATTGACTGTACTTGTTGAGTCATCTCAATAGCAAGTGCTGCTCTTGCGTTTTTAGACATTATATGGCGCCGTACTAAATATTCTCGAATAACTGCAAAATCATCAGGAAGCATTGATGATAAATTAGTAGTTTCTAAAATTTTCTCACAAGCTGAATTAGAAGATTCTGACAGTGTTAATTTTTGTTTTTCAGAAATAGCAATAGAAGACGTTTGAATTACTATTGTACCTGCGACGAAATCACCTAGACGCTTTTCTTTCTGATTAAACATAATTAGCAAGGCGCCGATGAAAAATATTTCATCAAAAGGTCGCAGCAGCGCACGTAAAGTTGTTTGCTGAAGTCCTACAGGTCTACCATCATCACGAACGACGCGGATTTTGGCAAAACGTTTACCTGGTGTTTGCCCTTGCCATAAAGTTTCAAAAAATACAAAATATCCAGCGTAAACTGCAAATAAAATTAAGAATGCTATTGCAACTACCCAGTTATTAGTTTGCTCACCAAATATTTGTCTACCAAAAGTATATATTTGATAAGAAATTGTTAGCCAAATAGTAAAAACAAACGCTATTATTAACGCTAAAGCAAGATAATCAATTAGTAGAGCAAAAGTTCGACTACCAATACCAGCTAAAATAAATTCAAGCTCGACACTTTCTGGCGTAACAAATTTAACTCGATTAAAAATATGCATAATTTTTCTAACATAATTATTTCTAAATATTACGTTCGCGTAACTTCAAGCCAAAACCCTCACGACGACTTCGCAAATCACAGTAAAGTACAGCTTTAATCGTTTGCAAAAACGGCACTACGATTGCAATACGAACTAAAATTAAAACTATATTTACTAATACACCTAGTAACCTATAGTTAGTATCGACTCGTGCAAAAGGTTGTAAAAAAGATTGAATAATAATATTTAACACATTTATAGGTAGCAAAAGAGCAATAATTATTAAACCAGTAGTAACTAAAATTGCAGCAATTCGCCACATATTACCCCTTGTTAAATACCAACTTCGCCCAATTGTAGATGCTCCATCAATATAATTTTCAATTGCTAAGGGTACTTCGATGACCATAAAACGCGCTTGTACCAACAGAAACGTAGTAAAAATTATCCCGATGTACGCAAGTAATAATCCAAGTGATACTATAATTGCTATAGGATTAAAAACATCGTTTTCAGTGACAGAAGGTGCAAATATTGCTAATATTGCTCCTGCTATTAATGTGAAAAGAAATAATAATATAATAACTCCAATTGTTATACCAATAATAAGTAACAACATTAATAAACCCATGACCAGAAATTGCCATAACCGCGCTCTTAAAAAACGACCTGCTTCTTGTTCCGTTTCTGGTTGTTCAACTAATTCGCTATATGCCAACCGAGATATCAACGCGAAAGTTGCACCGCATCTAGCCCAACCATAAACAGGCACTAGTATCCAGGCACAAGCAATAAATCCAAGTTTTAAATAAGATTTGAGATGTACACCATACAGCCTAAGTCCAGCAGTAACTACGTTACCAATACTCAACGGTTGAATGGGTTGCGAAGAACCTTGGTTAAAAGACATGGTGCTACTACAATAATCAAGCTACTGCTTCAAGCTATCTTAAGCTAAGGTAGCCCAAGTACGAGTATAAATTCATGAATATTCAACGTTGGATAGCACGACGTGAACCAAACTGGCAGCGTCTCGACACTTTATTAAAAAAAATAGAAAAATCTGGACTTAAATCACTGCGTTCAAATGAAATTCGCGAAGTGGCTATTCTTTACCGTACCGTTGCCGCTGACTTGGCACGCGCTCGTACCCAGCAAGTGAGTAATACTCTGATACAAAGTCTACAATCAATGACAACGCGCGCTTATAACCAAGTTTATCAAGGTTCGCGTCGGCAAGAATGGCAAGGTATCACCAATTTTTTTCTATGGGGATTTCCTGCGGTGGTGCAGCAAACTATAGTATATATAGCTTTGGCGACCGCTTTGTTTATATTGGGGTGCTTGATTGCTTGGTGGTACGCTTGGCAAGACCCAAGTTTCATGTCGCTAATTGTACCCGAACATTTAATTAAAACAGTTAGAGACGAGCGCAAACTTTGGATGGGTTCGATATTGGGCACCGAGCCACTAGCATCGAGCGGTATCATGATTAATAATATTATGGTGTCGTTTAAAGCTGTTGCTGGTGGAATTACCGCAGGCACCTTTACTTTCTACATTCTGCTATTTAATGGTTTACTAATAGGCGCCGTTGCAACGCTTGTTGGACAAAATAATTTGGCATATCCATTTTGGGCATTTGTCTTTCCCCACGGGTCATTAGAGTTGCCAGCTATATTTTTTGCAGGGGGTGCAGGGTTTTTAATCGCACGGGCAATTCTGTTTCCAGGAAAATATCGGCGCCTGGATGCTCTTAAGTATTACGGAACTCTAGCTTCGCAATTAGTGTTCGGAATTATACCCTTGCTTGTAATTGCTGGCATTATCGAGGGTTTCTTTTCCCCTAACCCAAGTGTACCTGAACCATTAAAATATCTTGTTGGGACGGGGCTATTTATGAGTTTAGTTGTATATTGTAGTAGGCGAGGCAACGGATAGAACGGATATAACGGATGTATTTGTATGTTTGGCTTGAATCAGAAAAGTATTCGCGCTTATTTGGTTAATTTGTTTGCTGTGGTTGTGATTAGTAGTGCATTGATGGGGTGTACTACGGGCAGTAACGAAATCAGCGTTAGGCATTATTATATGATGTAAGTAATTCCGTATTATGAACATTGAACCACTCAGCGATACTAAAATTATTGACTCATGGTGCAAAAATGCTTCACCCTGGACAAATGCGGTGCGTTCTGGAGAAATTGAGAGTCGCAAGCTAATTACTAATCAAGCAATTATCGATGCAGTAATAAGTTATTCTCCGCAGTCTATACTTGACTTGGGGTGTGGGGAAGGTTGGTTGACTCGTGAACTTACAACTCAAGGAATTAATGTAATTGGAGTAGATGTAGTTCCAGAACTAATTGAGAAAGCTCAACAAGCTGGAGGAGATTTTCTTAATGTATCTTATGAGGAAATACAACAAGGTAAACTAAGTATTTCTGTTGACGTTGTAGTATGTAATTTTGCGCTGTTTGGAAAAGAATCGGTGGAAGGGTTATTTGAAACGATTGCCACATTGTTAAATCCTAAAGGTTTATTTATTATTCAAACGCTTCATCCCTTAGTTGCTTGTGGTGATTTTCCATACCAGGATGGCTGGAGAGAAGGTTCTTGGACAGGATTTAATGATGATTTTACCGACCCGGCGCCGTGGTATTTTAGAACTTTAGAGAGTTGGGTAAAGTTATTTAATGATAATGGGTTGCGGTTGATTGAAATACGTGAACCTATTCATCCGAATACACAAAAGCCTGCTTCGGTAATATTTATTGCTGGTAATACTTAATTTTTGACGCAATTGGCAGATAAAAACGTAGGGTGTGTGACGCTACCAAAAAATTTCAACGTAGTTATATACTTAACACGGGTAAGAAATGTCATTCTGAGCGTAGCGTAATGCGGAGCATTTGCCGCAGGCTAGAATCTCTAAGATGCTTCACTGCACTACGTTTCGTTCAGCATGACAAAGTTTATATTCTACCCATTAGCAGTATAGATTTGTAGCGTGACGCACCAATTTATGCTTATTGTTAGCAGTCACTCACCCTACGTTATATTGTTGCAAGCATTTCTGTTGGGGACTTTTGCAAAGTGACTCTGTGGTAAAAAACTCTTAATCCTCAAACATCTCCAATGAAATCGTACCCTCAGCAACCTTGGTAACATTACCTGTCATTGTCACCATAAAATCATCAGTAACTTGTATAAAAATTTGCCCACCTGGCATATGAACAGTTATTGATGAATCACATAAACCCAACTTATGGGCAACTGCCGCAGCAGCACTGCTACTACTTCCAGATGCTAAAGTATATCCTGCCGCTTCTAAAAACCTATGAAAATCTAGTTTCCACAAATCCAAGTCCACGGTATAACTTACTTTGACCCAGAATGAAAGCGTCTAAGACTTGGAAACTACCCGACGTTCGCGTATAAGCGCTACTTGCTCGGTAGTATCCTTGACCACCATTCCCCAGTTAGGTATGCTGAAATAGTCGTGCCGTGACTTGACTATGGCAGCAGTCAAAGTTAATTTATTTAATTTAGACCAACCGCTCCATACGTGTTTTCTTGGATTCACTCCAAGATAAGCGGACACGGATGCGGGTAATCTTTCAGACAGATTCATTCCTCTTCTAGCTATGATTAATGCAGCAGCAATATCACTACTTAAGCCATACATTCGGGAATATTTTACTAATCCAATAATTGAGGTATAGGCAGGATTCTTTTTATATAAACTAATCCCTCTGTTTGAAAGTATTGATTCAAGTAATTGATACAATTTACTGTATGCAAAGCTTGACAACATTCGGGCATATTTTCTGCCCTTTTCACGAATTTGTTCTTTCTTTTTAGAGAAATCTAATTCCTCGCACACAACAGGACAAGCATATTTGGCAGCTAAAGTTGCAAGCTCCAAACAGGCATCAACTAATTGCTGAGTATTAAAATTTTTACTCAATCCAGAAATCAAGGGAATAGTAACTGTGGCAAGTAGATTACCTTGATAATCAACATAAGCCCAACCAATAGAGGTAGAATTAATATCTATACCAATGGCGCCATACTCAATTGGTTTACTAACTTTTTCCACGGTTTTTGGTGTAAATTGTACACCTACAACCCAACGGTTATTTTTTCTGTAGAAGTGCCAGGTTTTTGCACCATTATCAGGTAATCTATTTATGTTCCGGTCAAAACTCCCTATAAAAGTCTCAATGTGTTTGCCGTATTTAGCTTCAAGACAGTATGGTACACGGAATGAAAGCTTTGAGCCATCGTACTGACAAACTTGATTTCCAAAGCTTTCGTCACTTGAACCAACTATGAATATCTCGCTGTTTGAAACTTTGACCTGAATTGGCGCCTTTTTTAAATGAGCTATCTTTTTCTCAAGCACAGAAACATAACGTTTCTTGTTATGAATCTGAAATTTAAGTCCGTGCCAGTTGCTCCTCCCTTGGTTTAAATCACAGCACAAAGGTACTTTACATCCAGTTTTAGACTTCTGCCAATTCTCAAGAGCGTAAAATTTCTGACTGTCAGATAGCCTTTTTTCCGCGTTCTTAATCCAGATTAATGCTGATTTTAATTTGCCTTCTAACTGTTTGATGTGATTTTTTCTACATTCAATCGCTGAATCAACTTTGCTGGAAGCAAGTGCAATTACTCCATTGACTTGTCTCTTGCTTAAGTTAAACTCTTTTTGTAGCTCCGTATTTACCTTGCTCTTTATTTTATCAAATTTTTTTGACTTCTTTATAATCTCAACAGCCCTAATAGTTGCTTGCCTGAATATAGATGAGAAGTCTGTAAGGAACATCTCAAACGAAGTATTACCAAGGCTGTTCATTTCTATCTCAGGTGTTGGTAAACCTTTTACGTAAGTTATGGTAGACATTTAACATTTAACTTAACTTATCCTGACATTGTGTTATTATTGTATCACGTTTTGAGGTACAAGCAAGTGGCTAAACCAGATATCTATGTTACGTTTCGTGTAGTTGAATCAGAGAAAGAAGTATTGAGAGCTTACTGCGAGCAAACGGGTAGGCAGCAAAGTGACGTGCTTAGGGAATTTGTTCGCTCACTCAAGAAAAAATTGAAGACTTAAGATACAGAAATCTTGTAATTAATTTTGCAATTCTAGGAATACTTAGGTAATTGAGCAACAGTTCAAACCCTAATGTTCAAACTGCATGGACAAATGTTTGGACTTTGGACAAAATATGTTTGCTTGCCCACCCCACAAGAGTATGGGTTAGTTAAGTAAGTCTTGGAAGCGCTTGTCTTGACGTAATGCAGTAAAGTCTGTGTCAGATTTGGCTAGGGTTTTGTATTTGGCAGGTTGTAATTTGATTGCAGCTTGCAGGTTTTTGATGGCTTCTTCATGGTTGTTTTGCAAGGCATAGGCACATGCTTTATTGTAGTAAGTTAAATGTTTTTTCGGATTGATGGCAATAGCTTTATCGTAAGAGGCAATTGCTTCAGTATAACGGTTTAGCTTTGCTAGAGCTATACCTCGGTTTATCCAAGCTTCTTCTTTGTCTGGTTCTATTGCAATTGATTTGTCATAAGAGGCAAGTGCTTCAATATAGCGTTTTACCCCGCTGAGGACGTTTCCTCTGTTGAACCAAGCTGTACTGAGCCGTGGATTGATTTTAACGGCATTATCATAAGATGTAATTGCATCTTCATTTTTTTGTAAAATGGTTAATGCGTTACCACGATTTATCCAAGCTTCTGCTTTGTTCGGTCTAATTTTTAGTACTTTGTCATAGGTTTCTATGGCGTTTTTGTATGAATGCGCGTCTAATAAACTGTTAGCTTGACGAAACAAAACGTCTACTTGCTGAGTTGTCTGAGCTTCGGTTAGTAATTGCGCTACGTTCGATTCCTGCACCGCTTGATTTGTATATTCTCCAGCTGGCGCCATATTACTACAGCCAAACGTCAATAGTGCTATTAAGCTAAAGGCAGCAAAACTTCCCGAATCAGTCATTTTGTACCTACATATATCGTACATATTATGTTAAAACTTCTGCTCCTATTAAAAAAGTAAGTTGCATTACTGTTTAATTACAATTTATTTATTCTTTTTATTTCTCATGAAATTATTATGGAAATAACCATTTTCTTGCTTGACTTTAAATCAATTACACACATTCTTTGCAAGTACTTCATATTTTGATGAGATATCAACTATTTACCCTGGCAAAAGCTAACAAAAAATGTCGCTTCTTTCTATGCAATTATTTCTTTACTGTAAAATCATATTACCTTTTGTCCCTGTTAAAGGAAAATTTATAAAAATATACAAATTAATGTAAAATTTTTAACATTCCCGGCTTTAAATGTGGTATGCCGTTTGACACTGGGTTTCTCTACCATGTACCAGAAAATGATTAATGCTTCTTACCGTTACACACCGTGCAGCAGATACCATAGGATAAATATCGTTTAAGGAATCGATACGGCACCCATACCAAGCATGACAATTGACAACAATTCCAACTCATCCCATTCATCAGAGCAAGCGTCTGAAGACAAATTGCAACTGGACGACTTTAACGGCACCAGCGAAAATGGTCTTACCTCAGAAGGACTTGTTACACAGCAAGCTTTAGCTGTAATTAATTCTCTACAATCTCAACAAAGTACAAATGCTCTAAAACAAGCGCACTCTAATGTAGAAATACGCTCCAATAACCTTGTAGTAGTCCAAAGGCGGGCATTTTTATTATCCCTTGTGGCAGTAGGCTTGATTTTTATTGGCTTTGCCTCAAATATTTGGATTATTGGCGCCATTGGAACCGTTGCTACTTTAGCTTTATCGCTCGCAATACTTTTCCCGTGGTTACGCGAAGTCTTTGCGGAATGGTTTTCACCTCAAGAACGTGCTGTTCTATTTGGTATTTTAGTATTAACTATAGGTATAATAGGTGCCATTAAATTTACAGGCGTGGGTGATGATATTTTACGTTGGGGAAAAACTGTTAACTGGGATGCTTCAGGAGCATTAGGAGAATGGTTTGGCGCCTTGGGGCAAATTTCTATCGCTATAATTGCTGTTTACGTAGCTTGGCGCCAGTATGTTATTTCTAAAGACTTGACTATTCAACAAAATTTGCTAACTGTTCAACAAAATATTATTACTCAGCAGCAAACTATTGACTCCTACTTCCAAGGTATTTCCGATTTAGTACTCAACGAAGAAGGACTGCTCGAAGATTGGCCCCAAGAACGCGCAATTGCCGAAGGACGCACTGCTGCTATTCTTAGTAGCGTTGACGGTAGTGGCAAAGCTAAAATACTTCGCTTTTTATCTCGTTCAAGATTGTTAACTCCACTCAAACGCGACCGTACTCTCGGACGCCCCATACTCGATGGTAGTGGAGGATACGCTGAAGACCGTACTTTTGGACAGCGTGTTATCGACCTTGGTGTAACATTAGCAGGCGCCGACCTTTCTAGTACAGATTTGCGATGGACAGACCTCTCTGAGGCAAACCTTGTACGTGCTAACCTTAGTGGTTGTGATTTAGTCAAAGCAAACTTATCACGTGCTATTTTATACGAAGCTAGCTTAAGAAATTCTGACTTAAAAACAACACGCCTGTTCTACGGTTCTCACGAAACTGCATCACCCCGCAGTCGAGTTAACCCTCCTAATTTCCAAACTGGCGAATATACTGGTGCGGTTGTTCAAGATGCTGACTTTACTAATGTTCAGCGCATGTCTGAACAAGTACGCTATTACTGCTGTGCTTGGGGTGGCGAAAAAACTCGCGGTACAATTCCTGGTGGTTGCGAAGGTATCCCTAATAAATTAGAAAAATAATTCTCATTCTCTTTACTGCTTATGTCCGCATCAGAATTTGAAACTAATAGTCCAGGTTGGCAGTTTTATCTGTTTCAAAAGCGAGTGGGAGAATCTATTGAGTATTTTCTTTCTCGCTTTGACCCTCCTACACCTAATAAGTCTCAAGGTTTAAGATTTAGCCAATGGTTTTTAAACTTGCTTAATTTCTTAT
This sequence comes from Calothrix sp. PCC 7103, assembly GCF_000331305.1. Lineage (GTDB taxonomy): Bacteria > Cyanobacteriota > Cyanobacteriia > Cyanobacteriales > Nostocaceae > Dulcicalothrix. The sequence continues at coordinate 8,460,538 of NZ_KB217478.1, forward strand.
TTTGGGTAGCAGTTAGTTTTTTTGCTTTGTGGCTAATGTGGCGCCTATGGAAATACTTTAAACCGTATTTATACGCTTGGTTAAACGAAGCACAATCTAATGATATTCGTAGTCAAAAAAACGAGCAGCAAATATCCGCAGCAGCTTTGTTGTCGCAGTCGCAAGAATTTTATAGGCACGGTAAGTATCGTGATGCTTGTAAATGTTTATATTTGGCGCTTTTGCAATTTTTACACGAAAAAGATACTTTGCCTCATAAAAAAAGCCGTACCGATGGCGAGTATTTACAAATCTTGCGGTTATCCAGTTCTTCTATACAGCCATACGAAACGCTAATTACAACCCACGAACAAATATGTTTTGATGAAATGGAAGCAGCGCAAATCAACTATGAACAATGTCGAGAAGCATACAAAGAAATTACACAAGAATGAATCTAACTTGAAGTTAAACAATAAACTAAATACATGAAACGTCCAAATCGACTAACTATATTTACTCTAATTATTCTTAGTGTTATTATTTTTATAACTTTGTTTGCTGCTCCTAATCGTAGCAAACTTAATAATGGTTCTACGTATAATCGGGCGCCAGAAGGTTATGGCGCCTGGTATAGTTATATGCAGCGTCGAGGCAAAATCGAACGTTGGCAGCGACCTGCTATAGATATTAAATCTAAAAAAGGCCTCATAACTCTTTTGCAAGTAAACCCACCTAAATTTGGCGTTGCTCCAGAATATGAATTACAAAGTTGGATTGAAAAAGGCAATAATCTCATAGTCTTAGATTACATCGGAAAAGCAACAGGAGCAAAATTTAGCACAATTCATAAATCAAGTGCAGGTGATGTAAAAATAGACACTACTAAACGGTATAACATTTCTTTTCCAAAATCGGAAGTAGAGCCATTATTAAGCGATGATAGAGGCATCATTGTTTGGCAAACAAAATATGGTAAAGGTAAGGTTATATATTCTGTCACTCCTGAACTAGCAGCGAATGCATATCAAAACGAACCTGGAAATTTTGAGTTTTTAGCGCAGTTAGCTAGTAATAATAATAAAAGGAAAATATATATAGATGAGTATATACATGGCTATAAAGATAAAGATATTAAAGAAGCTAAAGGTGAAGGAAATATTCAAACTTACTTTATCCAGCAACCTATTTTTACAGCCTTTATTCAAGCTGGCATTTTGCTGCTAGTAATTATATTCGCACAAAATCGTCGTTTTGGTAAAATAACTACTTTACAAGCACCAACTGTAGACAATAGTCAAGCTTACATTCAAGCACTTGCGGCAGTTTTACAAAAAGCTGACTCTACCGACTTTGTTGTAGAGATGCTGGGTAAGGAAGAAATAAATCAACTGACACTTAATCTTGGTTTAGGCAAGAAAAATCTTATTGATATCACAGCACCCGACTCTGAGGAATTACTAAGTGCTTGGCAAAACAAGTTTGGTGTTGGGTCAGATTTAGAATCTGCCTTGCGTGTACAATCTCAACAAGGACAGTCTCGGCGCCTGAGTGAAAAAGATTTGATAGCTTGGTTAAGGAAATGGGGCAATATACGTAAGCTAACTCATCACTTGTAAGGTGCGTGACGCTACTAGATAGCTTACTTCGTTTTAAGATTGTTGATGGCGTCACGCACCCTACTTTACAATGAATCAAATGAATCCTGTTTTAATCCGTTTAAACCAAGCACTTAATCAAGTTGTTGTTGGTCAGTCTACGTTAATTGAGCAAACTTTGATAAGTTTATTATCAGGGGGACATATTATTTTAGAAGGTGTCCCAGGAACTGGTAAGACTTTACTAGTTAAGGTATTGGCTCAATTAATTAAGGCTGATTTTCGCCGTATTCAGTTAACACCCGATGTTCTACCTGGTGATATTACTGGTACGAACATATTTGATTTGAATACTCGTAGCTTCTCGCTCAAAAAGGGACCTGTATTTACAGAGGTATTGCTTGCAGATGAAATTAACCGTACTCCTCCTAAAACTCAAGCTGCACTTTTAGAAGCTATGGAAGAGATGCAGGTGACGCTTGATGGTGAGACTTTACCACTTCCTGATTTGTTTTGGGTGATTGCTACACAAAACCCACTCGAATTTGAGGGAACTTATCCTTTACCGGAAGCGCAGTTAGATAGATTTTTATTTAAACTGGTTGTAGATTATCCTGAACTTACCGCTGAGAAGCAAATGCTATTAAATCGTAAAGCTGGGTTTGCTGCACGTCGTTTGGATATCGCTAAGTTAGAACCGGTTGCTACTGTTGCTCAAATATTAGAAGTACGTCAAGCTGTAAAACTTGTCAAGGTTTCTGAAGCTATTATTGATTATATCTTAGCTTTAGTCGGCGCCTCACGTCAGCATCCTGATTTAAATTTAGGCGCCTCACCACGTGCTTCGGGTTTATGGTTACAAACATCGCAAGCATCAGCGTATTTTGCTGGCAGAGATTTTGTTACCCCAGATGATGTCAAAGTTGCCGCACTCCCATTATTACGCCATAGACTTATTTTAAAACCCGAAGCTATGCTTGATGGGTTACAAATAGATGCTGTTATCGCCTCCATATTAAACAAAGTGCCAGTGCCAAGATGAGTAAAAAACTATTGTTAAAATAATGATTCCAACTAGAAAGGTTTATTTATTGTTGACTTTGGGGATTATATTTGCCCCTGCTGTTGCGAGTTTTACTAAAGTCTCAACTGGCATAACGGTTATTTTACTTTATGATGCAGTAATCTTAACTTTAATGATTATTGATAGTTTACGTGTGCGTCGTTCTCGTGTTGATGTTACGCGCGAGTTACCTCCACGGTTATCGATTGGACGTGATAATCCTGTTAAGTTAGAAGTAAAATCTACTACTAGTACAATTGTTAAAATTTGCGATTATTATCCAAATACTGTTAATCTTAATCAGTCTTTGATTCGTATTAAAGTAGAAAAAGATACTACTAGTGAAGTTACTTATACAGCGTTTCCTACTAAAAGAGGAGAATTTGATTGGGGAAATCTTCAAATACGTCAACTTGGCGCCTGGGGTTTAGGATGGGATAATTGGAAAGTTCCGCAAAGTTTGAAAGTTAAGGTTTATCCAGACTTAATTGGGTTAAGAAGTCTTTCAATACGTTTGACGTTACAATCTTCTGGGTCGATGCGTCAGTTTCGACAGTTAGGTATTGGTACAGAGTTTTCGGAGTTACGAAATTACCGTAGTGGTGATGATTTGCGGTTAGTTGATTGGAAGGCAACTGCAAGACGTGTTGGCGCCAGTGGTAATACATCACCGCTTGTAAGAGTTTTAGAACCAGAACAAGAACAAACGCTGTTAATTTTGCTTGATAGAGGTCGGTTGATGACGGCCCAAGTTCAAGGTTTACAAAGATTTGACTGGGGTTTAAATGCAACTTTATCGTTGGCGTTGGCTGGGTTAAATCGTGGCGATAAAGTTGGAGTGGGTGTATTTGACCGTCAAATTCATACTTGGATTCCTCCTGAACGTGGACAACATCAACTTAGCCATCTTATCGACCGTTTAACTCCTATTCAACCAGTACTGTTGGAATCCGATTATGTTGGTGCAGTCACTCATGTCGTCCAAAAACAAACTCGACGCTGTTTAATTGTTGTTATTACCGATATTATTGATACCACTGCTTCCGCTGAATTATTAAGTGCCCTATCACGACTTACACCCCGCTATTTATCGTTTTGCGTGGCTTTACGTGACCCTCAAGTTGATACTATTGCTCGTACTTTTACTGAAGATGTTCAAGGCGCCTATACCCGCGCTGTTGCTTTAGATTTGATGGCACAACGCCAAGTTGCATTTGCCAAGCTCAAAGGTCGTGGTGTATTGGTGTTAGACGCACCAGCAAACCAAATTAGTGATGAGTTAGTAGAAAAATATTTACAGATCAAAGCCCGTAACCAACTGTAAATATTCGATAAATTTGAGTAAATTGTGAGGAAACCCGTTGCATAGGCGCCCACCTGTGCGGTCATTGGTATAAAAATATCGCTAATATCATGTCCGGGAGCGTAACCATAATAAAATCATTGTAGAGACGCGATTAATCGCGTCTCTACGTGACGTGGTAATTATGGGTAATCAACCGGACATGATATAACTACATAAATTCATCCTGTATAATAGCGCTTTTTTTGCGTTCACTGAGTGTCTCCGGAGGATAATAATACGTAATTTTTTTTTAAATTAAGTTATCAAATTTACTTTAAATAAGTTGGCGCCTCGGTAGTCAGTATAGCTAACTTTGTTTTACCTTGGGCAATGGCATTTGCTGCGGGCGCCATGTTATTTGTAATTAGCGACGAAATTATACCAGAGTCCCATCGTAAAGGTTTGGAGAAAGAGGGAACGATTGGTGTAATAGTAGGTTTTGTAGTAATGATGTTTTTAGATATTGCGCTTGGATAATGGAATTAACTAGATATATGAACAACTAATTCTCTAACGTGATTATGCTGACGGTGTTCCCAAATATAAATTCCTTGCCATGTCCCTAATACTAGTTGTCCTCGATTAATGGGGATATGTTCTGAAGTATGAGTGATAGCAGTACGAATATGTGCTGGCATATCGTCGGGTCCTTCAGCATCATGGATATATTTTGCTGATTCGGGTACTAACTTCGCCATAAAGTTTGCTAAATCTTTTAATACATCGGGGTCAGCATTTTCTTGGATTATTAAGCTTGCTGAAGTGTGGCGTAAGAATAGGGTGCAAAGTCCTGTATCTACTTTTGATTCGGCTACTATCTCGGCAATATTTGATGTAATATTACGTAGTGATTTTGCATTGGTAGAAATTCTAAGTAACTTTTGATAGTGAGACATTGCTTAAGAGTGGATAATCTTTTATATATTATAATATTTCATGTGTTGGGACGGGCAAGGATGCCCATCCCACAAGATGTTTATCTTATGGGGAAGTTGGATGCATTTTCTTGTAAGATTTTGAGTTCTCCGAGAATTGGTTTGTTTGCTAAATTTTTTAATCCGACATTAGTTAATAGGTTTTGCCAGTCTTGCTGGAAGGTTGTATTTTGTGGTTCGGCAATACGAAGTAAAGCTAACTCGCTCAATGTTGTGTACCATATACCATTTTGAGCATATGCTGCAATTTTTGCTCGTGGTGTGGTGGCAGCTTTTAACTGTTGTTCTAATTTTACATCGGGCGCCACTCTTTTGAGTGAACCGCTAACAAAGCTAGGGATAGATGATTTAGATGTAGTATTGTTTTGGCAATAAAGCTTGAAGTACCATGTGTAATTTTTATTAATTTCTAAGCGTTTTGATGTCTTTAATTTCAGACTAAAAATACCAGGTTGAGTCGGTACAGGAAACGAAGTTCGCATAACGTCGTTTTTTTCCTCATCTTGCAACGAAAACTCACCTGCTGATACTTGATTTGATTTAAAAGGTATGTAAAACCATAAAGTCGGATTTTCTTCTATTACCAACCCTGAGCGATTATTCGGTATTAAAGCTTCTAATGGCATTTCTACAGATGGACAGTCACCACGACTACCAGTTCCCTTTCTGCCACCAGGTCTACCTTGGCTTGAACCATCTGGCTCATTCGTATTAAAATGAATCGGTCTACTATTACTATTCGCGACTTGATTAACTTGTGCAATTGCGGGCATAAAATATGACACACACATCAAACTAAACAAGTTAATAGTGACGTTTTTACAGCTTTTTAGACAAAAGCTTTTCAGTATTTTCTGTAAAGGCATCATAGTATGAATTTATACTTTTTGCTTTGCATTTGTCTAAGTAAAGAAATACATCTGGTTCTATACTTTATCTGTATTTAAACATGATTTTATACATAATGATTCAATATCACGAAGAAACCCGGTTTCTATAGACTTTCAAACTTGCAGTGCTTCCTAACAAAACCAGCATCGATGGTACTAGGGGTATCCAAATACCTAATATAAATATGTAAAGACAAACACCATAAAGCACTCCGCAGCTAATCACTGCCGTCAAAATTAGGCGCCATGTTGATTGTATAGTTAAAGCTATTGTTGCTCCGACTAAAGCCCACGACCATATCCAGATATATTCGCTCCATTTTGGCAACACATTCAATAAGGGACGATTATTTAACACTGCACTCAGAATTTGACTAATCATATGTGCTTGCACAACTACACCCGCAATTTGAGAGTGAGGCCATTTTCCTTTTGTGTAAGGTGTAGACCAACGCAGGTCATTAAAGCTGTCGGCAGTTGTACCAATGAGAACTATACGATTTTTAACTAAATCTAAAGTTAATTTGTCATTTAGTACGTCTTGGACAGTCAATGTTCTGACATATGGATTAGCAGCACGCCAGTTCAATAGTACTTGGTGTCCTTGATTATTTATATTATGATAGGCGCCACTGTTTGATTCTAAGTTATAAAAGACTTTATTACCAATAACTAAATTTTTGTCTGGAGTCAGCTTGGAAACAATATTTTTATCAGCTAGATAACGGGTAGCAACTCGGAAACTAAAAGATTTATCTGTTTTACATTTGGCGTTAGAAGCAGATGGAGGCGCCATTGCTAGCAGGTGACGACGTAAAATAGTGTCGGGGTCAGGGACTACATCAGTAAAACCAAGACTTTTTTGTAAAGTCTCTGGTGGTGGTGGAACTCCTGGGTCTGTATTATCTTCACCACCTTTACAAACAGCGATAAAGTTATCACTTTGCATGATTGCTGCTAGGTTCTGGAAATTAGCTTCCACTGGGTTCTCTCGATAAAGGTCTAAACCTATTACACGAGGTTTGAATTGCTGTATTTTTTCCATAACATTAGCAAGAGTTCTGTTAGATAAAGATAACCCTCGTCTTTCTTGGGGATTTTGAGCTTGAACATCTGCTTCTGTCACCGTTATAACTATGATTCGATTATCGGGTTTTTCAGCAGGACGACTACGCATAATTTTGTCGAAAGCTGAAAGTTCCCATGACTCCATAATTCCAGTGCTGCGTACTCCTACTGCTACACCAGTAACCAGTAAACTGACTTGAAGTAATGCTGTAAATAAAAACTTTCTTGGTAAATTAGGTTTGTATACAAAAGATTCGCTTCTCCAAATCAATGGTGCTGCTGCTGGGTTTTGACATATTACAGGCAACCAACTCGCACAAGGATATTCATCTTCTAATCCTTGTAACCTTGCTTGTGCTTCTCGCACCGACATATACAAAGACTTACCAGTTGCAAATGCTTCGATAAAATTCTTTAAAAACGCTTGGGCAATAATATCTGGAACTGGTTCACGCATTACTATAATTTGCGGAATGTGTAACGATGCCAAATCACGTGCTAGTCCAAGACCGTCACACGAATTAAATATAGCTAGACTTAAACCGTTAGATAACGCTGCCCGTAAACCGTTTTTTAGTTGCGAAATCGTTAAAGTATCTGTTTTGTTTATTTGAATTGTGCCCGTTTCGCCATCCGATTGACTAGAGCTATGTCCAGCGAAAAAAATTATATCCCATCCTTGCTTATCCCAAAGCCAGTAATCTAATTCTCTACGTTTGGGTTCTACTAAAAATACTGTTTGTGCGTTTGTAAGCTCTAATATAGCTCGGTCTTTTTCTACGTCAATTCCTTCACTGTTTCCCAAAATTGCTAAAATCCGCATTGGAATATTTGGATTTTTTACACTTGGTTGAAGATATTCAAATTGCGAAGTACTCAGACAAACTACTGCGCTGACATAATCTTCAAAAAAATCCCACAAATGCCAGGGTATTTTTCGAGCTTCTTCGTCTTCTGTCTCGAATATAAATTTTATCTCATCACTCGGCGCCAGTTTTGTGCGTAACTTCTGATTAACGTGTATAAATGATAAAGATTTAAACCATAAATTAATATGATACTCTAATTCTTCACACAAGCTACTGAATTCCATTAAGGAAACATTTGTAACATCTTCTTCTTCAACCTCTACGTCAAAATCATTGGTGAGAATGTCATCATTTCTTAACTTTCGCCAACTTCTATCGTGGTAAAGCGCTTCGTTAAGTAAACAATAAAGTAGCTGCCAACGTCTATATGACTCAGAAATTTCTGGAGCAGCAGGCAAACTCCCAACCATTTGTGTTGGTGCGTTTGTATTTTCCCATAGTTGAATTGTAACAGTCGAAAAACCCTGTCTGAAATTACCCTTACCTAAATTTAATACTACTAACTTATTCATGGCGACTTGCCAATAAGTGCATCAAGCATGAAATCCTCTTTTATAATGACATCTTGTAACACCAATTGAATACTAAAAGATTTTCCTAAAGGAAACTTAAATCTTTTCAATTGGATGTAATTGTCATGGTTTCTAGAAATAACTTCTTGAACAACAGCTCCTGAAGGCAACAGTAAGGAAAGTTTTATACTTGCAGGTAAGTAATATTCCTCATTCGTAGGATATAGTTGCACGCGAATGTTTACTTTGTCATCTATCTCAGGTGATAACCCAATTAATAGTACAACAGCCTTATTACCTAATTGCATTCCTAAATCGATTAATTTGGCGCCTTGAGTACGATGAGTCAAAGCAGCATCCTGTCTAAATTGAGCAGCTAGAGTTCTTTGCTGTAGATTTAACAAAGCATCTATATGCTGCCAACCAGTTTCAAAAATGTCTTCTAACCATAGAGTTAAATTAGTTAAGTTAGTAGATTTAGGCTGAATAGTATTACTGAGTTTATTGACTCTAAATTTGTATAATTCTTGCCTCAGTGTGTTGGATGCAATCAAAGCACTCCACTCGTCAAAATTTCCATATAAACGGGGAGAGTGGATATTTGACTGACTTAATATATTTAGTAATTGTATTGCTTGTGCATTTGAGGTTGTTAATAAAGGTTTGAAGTGTAATTGTTGTTGACAGTACTCACGTGCAACCCACATCACATTTAAGTCTTCAATAAGAGACTCTCTTTCTAGACAGTATGTTTTAGTTATTTGGTTGAATGTTGCATACTTGGTAAGTTGCTCGTGGGTTGTATATCCCCATACTCGTAACCAAGATTGTTCTAGATTTAACTGTACATGTAAATAATATTCTCCAGCCCAATCGGGAATATTAACCCATTCCGCTGGAACTTCAAATTCCAATGGATTGCTTTTATCGCTAGGTATTAATACTAATTTAGTATTATCAACATTAATTGCACATCCGTTGACTACTTCCCAATACGTTACTAAATCATCCAAACTGGAAATTTTAATGACGTTACTAAATTCTGGGTTGTCCTTTAACCAATTTGAAAATGTATTGAGAGATAGATAATTTAAAAAAGCTCGCCATCGTGCAGCATCAGTAGAATAATATTGTGAATAAATTTGTTTCCAGGCATCTTCTTGTGCTTGGCTTGATAACTCTAACCACAATTGGTTAGGATAAATGGTTTCTAACTCACTCAAATTATAGCTCATATGATTTTGCTGTATGGTTGCACGTAGTACGATGAGTATTTCTATGTATTAGCCAGTTATCAATAAAAATAGCTAGTTTATTTTTTACTACATCTAAAGCATTTACGCCCAGTTGTATACTTATCTCTAGCTCTTCTTGAAAAGCATTTATTAATTTTTGTTTGATTTGATTATCATTTTCAATATTATTGAAAGATATGTTATCAACAATCTTGATTCGAGCAACTCTATCTAGAGTATTGAAAAACTCTTGCTGAGTATATACCTGTAGACAATCGTTCATAGCGTCTTTAATCGCTTCTATATTTTTGTCCTCATATACCTTAACCTCTGGGGAGTACTTCTGCCACTGGTAAATTAGGCTAGCTAATAAAGTTTTTGTATATTTTCCTAAATGGCGGGCAACTTGATACTGTTTTTGTATTTCTGTATATTTATTAGTAATGGCGCCTGCGATTTCAGTTTGAGTCAAACCTAAACCATGCCAAAGCTTAAGCATTAGTTGCCCTTGTTCAGGTAACGCCAAAAATAGTTCTTTAATCAAAGATTGTATTTCTTGCCATTCTTCGTGTTGAATTAAATTTTCTAAAAGACTTGAATTACAATCAGTAATATTGATTTGCTCATCAAGAGGCGAAAACTGTTTGGTACGATAATTGCGTGCAGCTTCAATACAAGTTGAAAGAATATTTTGAACTTGTGCAACAGATTGGCTTGTTAATTTAAATTCTTGGCAGCGCTGATTATAGCAAGATGTAATTTGCTCAATTTGCAAACTTTCTTCTGAACCAAACGTGCGATTAGCTGGCTTATTCAGATAAATTTCATCAAAACATTGCCAAGCCAAATAATAAGAATTGATATTGCTGTGATTAATACCTCTTGCCAATAAAGCTTCTTTAAGCTCCTTAGCCGTTAAATCTTTAAGTAAACCGTAATCAGTAAACTTATCCCTTTTTGCCTCAATATCTTGAGTATAGATTAAATTACCAGTAAAACGTAAAATAGCTGTTTTTGCATAAGCATTTAAATTCGCTTGAGGATGCTCAACATCAAAAGTTTTAAATAACTTTTCTGGTGGGTTAACAGCCAAATTAGCTATTTGAAACAACTCCGGGAGTGGATACTTGTGCCGAATAAAACTAAACCGTTGGAAACTCTTATATGCCGCCCACAAACAAGCTTCTTGTAAATAAGATGATAAATGCCCCCTGGCTTTAACAAAACAATCCGGAGACAAAGATACCTGCTGCACAGCTTGATTTACCTTAATAATTTTAAGAAAATAGTGTGCCCAGTACTCTGCCTTAAGCTCCGATTCACTTTGCATCAATCTTTTCATATTGCGTTCCAACTGTAAATCAGTCTTCCACAATACATTTAGGCGTTTATTAACCCCCTCAAGCATCAAAAATGTCGAGAATTTTTGTATAGTGTCGTCACGTTTCTTCACATTTAAACCTCCATGCACCATTCTCTATAATACTCGTGTATTGAACAGCAATTTCGCCCTCAACCTACTTATGGGCGCCATAATTAATAGAATATGCAACTTTCTCAAAATTTGCGTAAAAACTGGCAACGGATGTAACGGATGTAACGGATGTTGACAAGAAACCGGGCTTCTTACCAAAGATTTTGCTATAAGACGTTGATTTGCCTACAGAAGCCCGGTTTCTTTTTTCTTTAAGTTTTGTAAAGAATTTCAATTTTGCATAAAACCCCCTAACTTGTGCAGAGAAGTAATGGTAGGTAAAGCCTTTGGGTGGCGCCTGCGTATATTAAGTACAAACACTGATATATAGCTATAGATTATTACTATGATGACCTTTGATGAAACCCAGACTCCATCCAACGAGACTCCTTCTCAGCTACAAAAATTAGCAATACAAGCTCAAAACACTCTTGCAGGAAGTCCACAAAGACATCGTGCATTAACTCTGTTAATTCAAGAACTGTGGAGACAACCAACGTTTGGAATTTTGAGAAAAAGCCTCAGAACAAAATATGGCAATTTGTCGAATGGTCTTTTTGAAGACTTATTCAACGATGCACTTCAAGAAACATTTATTGCAATTAGCCAATATATTGACAGGTATGACCCCCAAGAACCATTACTGCCATTAATTTGCACAATTATCCGCAATAAATATAGCAATCTGTACAAAAAGCATTGCAAATACGGCGTTACACGTATTCCTAAGTTCATAGGCAATCAGAATTCAAAGCAAGGTCAGGTGATATCTTTGGATGGATTAGATGAGTTTGTGCAAGATAATATCATGAGCAAACACTTCTCAAATTCTTCCGGTAAGTCAATATCTAACTGTGATGTATTAAGGGAGTTATTAATTGATGACCCAGACAATAAGTTCAAAGTATCCGTTAGAGATAAGCCTGATATCACTTTTCAGTATATAGCCATATACTTATACGTCCAAGGAAGAAACATGCAACAGCTAGCTTCGGAGCTAGATATTTCTTACCAAACTCTAAATAGCTTTTTTAAAAGAAACTTAGAGAAACTAGAGCCATATTTTCGAGAAAAACTACAGCATTAATTTATACAGTACTTAGAAACTATTAAGGAGCGATAATGAATACTACAAATACTGCTGACGCTTTAACTTTTACAGTACCGCTTTCTTTTGAAGCGCATTCCCTAGCTCAAATATATAGTAAACAGCAAAATCGTGCTGATCGAGCGAAGCAAGTATACTTAAATACTTTAGCAATATACGCAGTTGAGCATTATTTTAAATGTATGGGTTTTGCAACTAACTGGGAAGGTAGTGATAGTCGCAAACCAATAGTACAGAAGTTTTTAGATATTGCCGATTTAAACGTTAGAGGTATGGGCAAATTTGAATGTCGTCCAATATTACCAGGCGCCGACATATTAGAAGTACCATGTGAAGCATGGGATGAGCGCGTTGGTTATGTTGCAGTACAATTGACTCAATGTTTAAAACAAGCAACACTAATAGGTTTTATATCGCAAATAGCAGACAACGAAGGAAGCATACCATTAAATCAACTGCGCGCGTTTGATGAATTTCCAGAATACTTAAATCAACTAAAAACTAAAAGCACCACACTCACATCATCCACATCACCACAACTTGTAAATTTAGAAGAATGGCTAAATAATATTATTGAAACTAGCTGGCAAACAGTAGAAGAATTTTTTAGCGCTCAAACATATAGCATGGCTTTCAGGCATCGTGGTATTATCTCAGAACAGATAAACCCTAACGATACTAGCAGCCTCAAAGAATTTATTAGCACTTTATACACAAATCAACGCTTCGGCAACTCAACACAAAAAACTTATCCTGCTGACTTAGAACCACTATCAGCATTAACTCAACTTATCGAGTTAACTCAAGACGACGAAACTCGCTGGAAAGCAGTTGAGCTTTTATGGAAAATAAACCCCAAACATCCATCTGCCGCAATTAGACAAATTACAGATTTAGGAATGCGCTTGGCAGGATACTCAATCGCCCTCATGGTAGCTATATTACCAAAACTTGACGGTAAAAGAGGCATTCTTTTACGAGTTTACCCAATGGACAATCAAGCATTTTTACCCCAAAACCTCAAATTAGCCGGTTTTGATGAAAATGGTAAAACACTACTCGAAGTTCAAGCACGCGAGCAAGACAATTATATTCAATTCAGATTCAATGCTGACCGAAAAGACAAATTCAGTGTTCAAGTATCCCTAGGTGAAGCCAGCATCACAGAATATTTCAGTGCCTAACATCCTGTAACATATCTTGTGGAGCGGGCATCCTTGCCCGCCCTTCAAAAATTATACTTTACTGTTGTAGTGGCGCCGTTTATGTTGGGTTCAGTTCCTCCACCCAACCTACAGTTTTTCTTCGATGAAGTTGCAGGGGGAGTCTTTGTCGCATTGTACTTTTACTAGTACTCCAACACGGTTGTCACTGCTAACAGGTTTTCTACTGCCTTTTTCTTGTTGAGTGTCAAATTGAATTTTTGCAACGGCGCCTTCTGCTGTAAAATTATCTAGGTTGTTGAGTATATTGTCTCTGAGTAGTTGACGAGTGGGTTTTTTTGTAATTGTGCTTAAACCTTGACTAATTACTTGTACTGCATCGTAGGAAGTAACCGTAATCCAGTTGATTTTTGCACCACCCCAAAGTTTATCAGCTTCTTTCTCGAATTCAGATAAATTGGCAGGTGATTCACTTCTTTGCCAGGGTACTGCTGTTATTAACTTAGTTTGTTTTGCTCTGGAGCCAAAAGTTTGATTTAGTGTAGCTGGACTATATAATGTACTGGCACCTAATAATATTAAGTTATTATTTGGGGTGTTAGAAGCTTCTTTAAGTACTTCTAACCCTTTATTTAAAACATCTTCTATACCAGAAGGAGCTAGTAATAGTACATTAGCATTATTTTTTATGGCTCCATTAATAATTTGTTTGGTGCTATCTGTTTTCAAGTCGTATATAGGTATATTTTGTTGATTCGCAATTTTGATAAATTTGTCTTTGATTGATTCGCTATAAGATTCTCCTCTATCATATGCTATTACTGGTTTTATTGATTTTGATGGAATTTTTGTGAGTATATACTGATATAAATTTGTGACTGCAATAGAATCACTTGTAACTGTGCGAAGAATCGGATATGATGAGTTACTTAATTCGGTAGATGTACTTGTAGGGGAAATAACAAGAATATTATTCATGTATCCTAAATTTACAGCAGCTTTAGTCAGTTCACTTCTGTAATGCCCAATAACTGCAATAATATCTTGCTGGTTATTATCATTTGCGATTTTACTCGCTACTTGTGTTGTTGTTGAATGGTCATTGCCGTCATTTACTATTTTTACTTGTAACTGTCTGTTATTAATGCTATTTGTACATGTTGGAGTTTGATTGCTTTGGATAGGTTGTACAATTTTGTCTACGCTACCACAGTTAATTTTACTTTGAGCATGAGCAATACCACGTAAGATTTCTTCCGCAACGTTTGGGTTTTTAGTGATGGGGACACTAACTGCAATGTGCAGACTATCTTGTTTTGTGTTTGCTACAATAGCGTTATTTAGGTAAATTAAACTTTCTGGGTCGTTGGGAGTTTGATTTAATGATTTTTTAAATGCATTAATCGCTAAGTTCCATTCTTGTTTCTGAAAAGCAATTGCTCCTTCTTGTTTGTGTGGGTTTCTTTTCAGTAATATTTTCTCTCCTCTACTAAAAAGGTTATCAAGACTTTGACTCTGAAGCTGTGGTACTGGTGTTTTACCAAGTGTTGGAACAGGTGGTGTTGATGATGTAATTATTTGTTTGATTATGATAGCTGCTAAGGCGCCTACTAATACTAAGCTTATAAGTGTTGCAACTTTGTGTGAATGCCAAAGTCTACTTACACCACGTTTAATTTTAATATGGATAGGTTGGCGCCAGTATAGTGCCCTTTCAGCAGGGTTTTGACAAATTACAGGTAGCCAAGATGCATAAGGGTACAAATTTTCTATATCTTCTAATTTTTCCTGTGCTTGTCGTACAGAATAGTGAAACTTTTCCCCTCGCGAAAATAAACGTAAAAATTCTTGTAAAAACTCCTTGGCAACTTCATCTGGTACTGGTTCACGCATGACGATTACCTGCGGAATACCAAGTTCGGTAAGTTTGTTCGCTAACCCTAACCCGTCACACGAGTTAAAAATTGCTAGTTTTAAACCGTTATCTTTAGCTTTGATGAAAGCATTTTTTAAATCTTTTAATGCTGGACTATCTATATTATTAAGCTGAATGACTCCATCGTTGCCATTGTTAGAAGTGCTGCTGTGTCCAGCAAAGCATAAAATATCCCATGAACCAGTACGTAATTTATCACATAGTTCTTTTCTACTTGGTTGTTTTAGCTGTTCTACCTTTGAACCTGGTAAATTTCTGAGTATTTTTCCATCTGTACGAACATCAATCCCGTCATCATTACCTAAAACTGCTAAAATTTTAACTGGCGTTTGAAGTGGTTTCGATGCTAGGTTATATTTGGCGCCTAGCGATAACCAAGCTCTTTTACGATTTTGAAACAATTTCCATAAATGCCAAGGAAGCTTTTTTAAAACTTCATCGTTTGTCTGAAAAATAATCCGTGCTGACTCATTTCTAGCTACTTCTTCTTCGACATATACACGTAGCTGTCCCATTGATGGATGCTCAAACCATTGTATCAATCTATCTTCGAGCGCTTTACCTGCTACTCGACATTGGTCTGGAGTCGATACGTTGGTTGTTTGGTCTGGGTCTACGTCAAAACCTCTCGCAGAACTAATAACTCGTCGTACCGCATCTAAATTATTATAATTTCGCTGAAATTCATTATACAGTCGAGGAATATCCGGCGCCGCTGGAAAATGCCCGACTTCTTCTTTATAAACACCCCCACTCTCTTCTCTGATTCGCAGGGTAACTGGAAAACCTTCCTCAAAATTACCACTGGCGATGGTAAATATAACTACCTTGCTCATTTATATTTAGTTAATTATTATACTGTATTTATCTTATTTGTACCAATATACCATTAAATGTAGAGACGCGACATGTCACGTCTCTACGATTTTAAATTTTAATGTAATTTTGTGTTTAAGCAGAATTAGCTGTTAATTCCATAATTTTATCGAAGTGAAAATTGTCAACTAGTTCCCGTAGTGCCGGTTTTTTTTTTAAGCATGGGAGTGAAAACCGATATCGAAGTGGGATGGCATCACTCCTGCAAAATTAGATATATGTGTCAAAATATTAAATAAAGTAACAATATAAACAGATATAGTAACCGAGGGTAGCAAAAATGATTTTTGGATTTGGTAAGAAAAATGCCATGCCTAAGCCAGAGGAAGCATTGCCAGGACGCACTCAACCAATGCCTGTACCAGCTACTCACTTTGTAAATGGTAATTCTTTAAAACCTCCGTTTCCTGAAGGAATGGAAACAGCGATGTTTGGTATGGGTTGCTTTTGGGGCGCCGAGCGCAAGTTTTGGCAGTTGAAAGGAGTGTATAGTACAAGCGTAGGATATGCTGCTGGTTATACCCCAAACCCTACATATAAAGAAGTATGTTCAGGAATGACGGGTCATAACGAAGTAGTGTTTGTTGTATACGACCCAAACGAGATAAGTTACACTGAAATACTTAAAACATTTTGGGAAAGTCACAATCCAACGCAAGGAATGCGTCAAGGTAATGACACTGGTACTCAATATCGTTCGGGAATATATACATACTCCCCAGAACAGAAAAAACTTGCCCTTGAATCACGCTCTGCTTATCAACAAGCATTAACCAAAGCTGGTTACGGTGAAATTACCACCGAAATTTTGGAGGCGCCAGAATATTACTATGCTGAAGACTATCACCAACAGTATCTAGCGAAAAACCCTGGTGGATATTGCGGCTTAGGTGGAACAAATGTTTCATGCCCTATAGGTGTAGCACAAGCTTAATAGGCAACGGATTACAACGGATGATCTGTTTGTTACAAACAAAATGCGCGTTATTTAAAATAACCTATCCGTTACATCCGTTACATCCGTTGCGAGCATTTTCATTCCTGGTGGAGTAGCGACAGTCAAACCACGACGTGCTGGTTTGACTGGACGTTTATTTAGAAGCGAAAGTTTGTATTTAGATAAAACTGTCGCTAAAACGATTTTCATTTCATGCATTGCGAATGCTGAACCAATACAACGACGACTACCACCACCAAAAGGTATATATTCGTAGGCAGAATATTGCCTGTTTAAAAAGCGTTCTGGTTTAAATTTATTTGGTTCCGGATAAGTTTCTTCGCGATGATGCGCCATATATATACCAGGTACAACAAGAGTCCCTTCAGGTAATTTATAACCCATAATTTCAATCGGTATTTTAACTTTTCGGAAAACACCAGATAATACAATTGGATAAATTCGTAAAGATTCTTGGCATACTGCTGTTAAATAAGGCTGTTTACTAATTGCTATTGTGTCTGAAAAACTATTTAAAGTATTTAGTTCGTTTAATAACTTATCGTGCGTTTCGGGCTGTATATCAAGCCAATAAAACGCCCAAGTTAACGCCGATGCAGTCGTTTCATGTCCAGCGAGCATAAGTGTCATTAGTTGGTCGCGCAGTTCAAGATCAGACATTGGTTGACCGTCGTCGTATCGTGCCGACATCATTAAGCTTAAAATATCTTGTCGATTTTCGTTAGTATCAGCTTTGCGCTCTCGTATTAAAGCATAAATTAGCTCATCAATTTTTTGGATTTCGCGCGTCATCCAACCCCAAGGACTCAAGGCGCCAAAATCTTTTTGTAGAAATCCAAAGAACAACGAACTCGACATTAAAGGGGAACCCATAAAATCGAGAAGCGAACTGAGTCTTCGTTGTATTTCTGTTAATAAACTTCCCTCATCTATACCAAATACGACTCTTAAAATTACGCGCAGAGAAATTTCCTGCATCGACGAACGAATATTAAAAGCCTTGCCAACTTCCCAAGAGTCCATGACAGAAAGTGTAATTTCACGAATTGCATCGCCATACGCGCGCATTCTATCGCCATGAAACGGAGGTGTTAGGAGTTGACGCTGTTCCAAATGACGTTCACCATCCAAAAGTAGTAAAGAATTGGCACCAACCAAAAACTTCAAAAATCGATTGCCTCTACCAGCCTCAAAATAACTCGCATCAGCAGTATAAATTTGTTGTAAAGCTTGAGGATGACTAAAGTAAACGATATGATTCCCGCTCTTATTACGTAGAGTTAAAGTACCACCATATGCTTTAGCATAGTCTTCCATATACTGAATCGGCTGGAAAACTAACTTCATTATACGCAGCAACGGCGCCGTAGAAGGACCATCAGGCAAATTATATGTAGCGACCATAATTATAACTCAAGGTTCACGCACTCCTTAATCATATCGTGGCGCCTAGAAACCGGGTTTCTATACGAAATCTTCGTTTTTATTACGATATCGAAAAAGAACCCCGGTTTCTTGTATATTTAGTGTTAGTCAGCACAGAAGTGAGTATGGGCGTGCCGAAAATCATCGCGGTTGTAAATGGTAAAGGCGGAGTTGGTAAAACTACTACCGCAATTAATCTGGCGGCAACTTTTTCTCGTAACCATACGGTGCTTCTTGTGGATGCTGATATTCAGGGTTCAGCAAGTTGGTGGTTTGGACGCAGCCAGAAAGGAATGGGGTTTGACCTATCCCAAGACACAAATTCTAAACTTTTAGGTCATTTACGTTCTATTAAAGGTTACGATTTAGTAATAGTAGATACACCTCCAGCGCTACAGTCAGAAGCTTTAGCGGCAGTTGTGGATGTTGCCGATTATTTGGTTTTACCCACACCTCCGGCGCCAATGGACTTAGCTGTTCTTGTTGATACAGTAAAAACAGCAGTGACTCCTGCGCGAAAGCCATATAGAGTCTTGCTTACCAAAGTAGATACACGAAGTTTAGGAGAAGCACTGGAAGCACAAAACACTTTATTGCAATTAGGTATCCCCGCTTGTAATGCGTTTGTTCGTATTTATAAAGCTCATGAACGCGCTGCACTCGAAGGTGTAGCAATTACAGAATGGCGGGGAAAAAATGGACGCGAGGCAGAATCAGACTACCGTCGCGTCGCCGAAGAAATACAGCGCGACTGGAGAAAATAATGGCTAAAAGAAGACTTGCTGACTTAGTACAAGAAGAAGCAAATAAAGATACTACTGATACTACAAAAGCATCTGTAATAGATGTGACTGCTACACCCGTAGAAGAATCATCAGAACAGGAAAGTGCAAACGAAGAAAATAATACAGAAGGAACTCATTTAAGCAAAGCCGACTTAGAAGTAACCATTCAAGAATTAAATGAATTGATCGCGCAAGTTCATCAAAGCGAGGCTAATCTACAAAACCAAGTTGAGCAGCTACGATCTGCTTTATCCGAACAAAAAGAATTGTCTGAGCGTTCAGAAAAAGCTTTAGCCGAACAACAAACAAAAGCAGACCGTTCCGAAAAAGAGCTTAAAGAAGCCAAAAAAACTGCATTGCAGCTAGCAGAAGCAAATTCACAGCTATCAGCAGAAATTGAAGAACTCAAGCAAACTGTAGCTTTATTAGAGCAACAAAGGCAACCTCAACAACAGCGTCCTCAAGTTAAAGAGAAACCACCTGCCATCACAAAGGCGCCAATATCTTACAGAAAATCATATGGAACACTCGAAAGGTTACAAGTCCAACCATCAGTAGAACAAACACATTCTTCAGATACTTCACCAATGTGGTTACTTGATTAGTGGAAAGTGCGCTCGTGCTGAGTAGAAAGTGCTGAATGCTGATTTTTTGTACTGTTCTCAATTTATAATTAACACTGTATTTTATATTATAGACGTGAGGTTTTTTAAATCAAAGCGCCTATTTATGCTGTTTCAGGCAAGTAATTAAACTTCTGTTCTCTGTAATCAAATTCAAACCAGTTACTTTGAATGAGCGCACTAATTACTTAAAACTCAGCACTCAGCACTCAGCACTTTCCACTCAATCGCTATAGCTCTCATGTACAATTTTTTACCAATTGCCTACTTTGAAGATAATTTTATACCTTTTTCGGATGCGAAAATATCTATAGCCACCCATGCTTTACATTATGGAACAGGAGCATTAGGAGGACTACGTGGAATTCCTGACCCGCAAGATTCTACACGAATATTGCTATTTAGACTCGACCGTCATTGTCAAAGATTGAGTACCAGCGCAAAATTTCTCCATTACGACATATCAGCCGAAAAAATTGAAGAAACTATTATTGAATTTATTAAGAAAAATCAACCATCGACATCATTTTATATCCGTCCTTTTGTATATACTGCTGATTTGGGAATAGCTCCACGACTGCATAGTATTAAAAAAGACTTTTTTGTTTATGGCTTAGAACTAGGTGAATATTCATCACCCACAGGCGTTACATGTCGAATTAGTTCATGGTATCGTCAAACGGACGTTAGTTTTCCATTACGTGGAAAAATTAGCGCAGCTTATATTACTTCATCGCTGGCAAAAACTGAAGCTGTAGAATCTGGGTTTGACGAAGCAATTTTGATGAATTCCCAAGGCAAAGTTAGCGAAGCTTCAGGAATGAATATTTTTATCGTTAGAAATGGGCAAATATTTACACCTGGCTTTGAGCAAGATATATTAGAGGGGATCACCCGCGATAGCGTCATGAAATTAGCTGGCGATTTAGGATTTAAGGTCATTGAAAGACCAATTGATAAATCGGAGCTATTTATCGCTGATGAAGTCTTTTTGTGTGGTACTGCTGCTAAAGTTTTACCTGTTCTCCAAATAGAAAACTTCAAGTTACCTGAAAGTAGACCGATAACAGAAAAATTGCGCGATAAATTTACGGCAATTACCGAAAATCGCGACCCTAAATATCAAGATTGGGTATTTCCTGTTTCTCTTTAAACACATATCTTGTGGAACAGGCATCCCTGCCTGTGAATTTTATCACTACACAGGCAGGGATGCCTATGCTACAAATTCTAATAAATGTTGTGCGACTATTTGCGGTTGTTCTAAATGTGGAACATGTCCAGAATCTTGAATCCAAATTAGTTTACTATTGGGAATAGCGCGCTTAAATCTTTTAGCATCTTTTGTACCTAATATCTTATCGTCATCACCCCACAGTATAAGTGTAGGCTGTTTAATTTCTGATAGCTTTGTAAATCTAAACGCACCATAGCCACCACTCTTTGTAAAAGCGATTAATGCAGTGTTCCAATTAGGCATTTCTAAGTGTAGGGTTGCACAAAGTTGAGCATCTATTGTTGCTAACTCTTTATTTTTGTAAGCTGCACGAGAAATACTTTGGCGGACTTTTGGACTACGTAAGAAATTAGCAGCGAGTGTATCTAAAGGTGGGAACATAAATTTTACCAGTGGTGAATTACCCACTAAACCCGCGCTATCTATTAATACTAATTTTTCAACTGCTTCTGGATAAGTCAACGTGAAGTCAAGTGCTGCGGCGCCACCCATTGAGGCTCCGACTAAAATTACTGGTTTATTAATTAAACTTTTCCAAAAGTGGTATAAATGGGTTTTTATCGCTACCTGGCTAAATTTTACACCCGATAGTCTGTCTGTAAATCCGAATCCTAGTAAATCAACAGCCCAAGTTTCCTTGTTTTCGCTTATTTTAGGCAAAAGGCGCCGAAACTCTAGTGCCGAACTATCAAACCCGTGAATCAATAAAAAAGGAGTGCCTCCACTACCTTGATGTACGTAAGCAGTAGTGATTGGTTGATTACTCAAGGGAGTGATAATTTCTGCTTGTTCGATTTTTTGCGCTATAGCAATTGAAGCTGACTCAACTAACTGCTCAACTGTAGCGGGTAAAAATTTGGGAAATTGCTCTACACCAAAAGAAGACATTTACGGTAAAAGCACATAAAAATTAACTATTTATTTATTTTACCACTCAACAACGTATAATTGTTTCACTTTCATTTTTGTGTAGTGGAGCGGGTAATGCCACAGGCGGTTGGAGCAATTGAAACACTTGGTTTTCCTGCTGTACTAGCGGCAGCAGACGCTATGGTAAAATCTGCTGAGGTGACTATTGTTTATTATGGTATAGCAGAAAGTGGGCGCCTAATAGTTGTGGTGCGTGGACAAGTCGCAGAAGTTCAGCGCGCTGTAGAGTCTGGTATAGAAGCAGGCAATCAAACTTTTGGAGGTGAAGTTATAACTTACTTTGTAATTCCAAACCCTCCAGAAAATATAGAAACCGTTTTGCCAATTCATTTTACCAGTAAATCTGAACCTTTCAGAATATTTTGATGTAGAGATTGTGATTAATCACGTCTCTACACGACGTACAATAAATTCCTAACGCTAAATAATTTTATTGATATAGGAGATTATCAATGCCACTACAGGCAGTTGGCGCACTAGAAACCAAGGGGTTTCCTGCTGTTCTTGCAGCAGCAGATGCAATGGTAAAGGCTGGACGAGTCACACTCGTTGGTTACATACGAGTTGGTAGCGCACGCTTTACAGTTAATATTCGTGGGGATGTGTCGGAAGTTAAAACAGCTATGGCTGCTGGTATTGAAGCAGCAGAAAGTTGTCATGGTGGAACTTTAGAGTCATGGGTGATTATTCCACGTCCTCATGAAAACGTCGAAGCTGTTCTGCCCATTGCCTACACCGACCAGGTAGAGGAGTATCGACTGTCTGTAGAGAATCCAATAATACGTAGAGGTTAAAAGACAGCCAAGCATCCGTACTTATTTAAGTTCGGAAAAGTTTGCACACAAAGTACCCGTAAGGGTACTTTTAAATTGCAACCTTTTTTTTAAGAATTATTGAAGTGAGGCATAAAAATTCCAAAAGTGAACAAATTATGAACTTATATACTGAGTTTGCTAAATCTTTATTAATTAAACGAAGATCGGGCTACAGAAGAGTTATATAGTATAAAAGCTATCACTCATTTTTTATCTACGCATGTGAAAAAAGCGTGAAACATAAAGCGCGTCAACTACGTCATGATACTGATAGCGTTTAAAATCCTAGAAACCTAGAAACCGGGTTTCTTAATATATCAACAAAACTATGTTAACAAAGCTTAATATTACAACAAACCGTCAAAATATCTGGGATACATCGAAATATACGCTTCCATGAAGGAGAAAAAATATAAAAATCTCCAAATCATTGCATAAATTACATAAGTCCGAACGTAATTAAAGTGTAGTGGCAAATCTAGTAATGTATATTATCTCTGGTTGGGTGCAACTGCCAGTTAAAAGACTCAAAGTGGGATAACAGGGGGTTGTGATGCAAACTTTAAGACAGGGTTTTGAGGAGCGCAATCTCGCAATGGAAACAATTGCGGAAAAACTGGCTTCATACTGGCACTCACGCTTGGCGACTGAGTGTTCAGAACAAAGCATAGCAAATAAAGAAAGTATTGTTAATTGGTTGCTTGGAAGCGACAAAACACGCTATGAAGAACTAAGTCCCAAAGATTTAGATATTGCCAAGCAAGCAATGGAGTATCGCTTTAAAATTTTACAACAGCGCTACTTAGGTAAAGGTAGAGACGTTGCTTATCGTAACTTGATTACTCGCTTGGGTGGACTAGTTACTTTACGCAATAAAATTCAAACTTGGGTTTCGTTAAGTCGTGACCGTCAACGCTCAGTAGTTGACGTGTTACAGGAAGTCATTCAAGAATTGCTGCAAAGCGATAATTATATGCTTTCTCAAATGGCTTTTATTTCCCAGTCTACGTCAGACCCAAGGTTAAAGAACGCGCTGTTATTTGCCAGCGTTGAAGAATATTGTCTACGTCCAATACGTAATCAACCGCTTCTTGTATATAGATTTGTAAACTATTTACGACGTACTTCGCGTGGTGGTTTAACGCAGGTTCCGACGAGTGATTTGGTAAAATTAGTTTCAGAAGAAGTTTTAACCGACGACAGCGACAACCGAATAAACTTAGTAGACAATCAGGCAATTGCCGACTATCAAGAAGCACAAGATTTAGAGGAACAGCAAACCCTGCGAACCGATGTCAAGCAGGAATTTGAAAACTACCTAAAAGAAAATCTTGGGGAAGATGCTGTACAGTGGTTGCGGATGTACTTGCAAGGCAAGTCACAAGATGCCATTGCCAAGAAATTAAATAAACCCATCAAGGAAATTTATCGACTGCGAGAAAAAATCAGCTACCATGCTATCCGCGTTTTTGCGCTCAAAAATAAACCTGAACTAGTTGATACTTGGTTAGGAACTTCCCTTATTGAGCATAATTTTGGCTTAACTCCTGTACAGTGGCAGCAATTGTTAGAAAAACTAACTCCAGCTCAAAAACAAATTCTAGAGTTACGTAAAGCTGGGGAATCTGTCGAAGCTATTGCACCAAAATTAAAACTAAAAGCGCACCAAGCAATGGGTGAATGGACGAAAGTTTACTTAGCTGCACAAGCGTTGCGAACAGAAGACTAGATACGACATTAGTAAAAAAATACTATAAGGTAATAATCAAACATGCAGGCGCCACTTCGAGAGGGCGCCTATTTTAATTTAAGTAAAATTCAGTCGGCGCTTGTTAACTACAGCCGAAGTTATGGGAAGAATAGAAAGGTAGGATATATTACTGCACGGGAACTATGCTGTCTTCAGAGGACAAACCAATTGACACCGAGACAATGACAAAGCAAGTGTCAGCCGACACAGAGCTTGAATGGAACCAAGAGTCAGTAAGAACAGAGATATTTCAGCTTATTGAGAGTTTCTTATCTTTTGAAGCTTGCCTCTACCATCAAATCTTGCCCCTACGGTTTGAGGCCAAGAGCTTAATCTTGGGAATGGTTAACTCAAGGGACGATGTAGCTCTCGATTACGTAAATCGTATTTTGTCATATGTAAATTGTACGATGGTGATTCGGCCAATGGACGCTGAAACTCATCGCTCAATACTTTCGGCATATTTAAATTACAAAAATACTTCCCAATCCGTTAATAAACGAATTTCCCTACCTGAAGTATTTTCACAACCACATACCACTTCAGATAACCCGCAGCAAAATGTAACATATATAGATGATAATCATAATAGTACAAATGAATTAAATAGATCAGATAGCGATATAATTCATACAGAAATTAAAGCTGCGACAACCAAAAAGGCAGAGGAAACAGCGATAGAGCCTACACCAATTACGAAAATACCGTTTTTATCAGTTCCTTTACCCGACGAGTTTACCCCTGTGGAGTTGTTACCATCACTACCACCCAAGAAATTTTTAGAAGAGTTGTTAGGCAGAGTAATTGTTGGGGGAATTGGAAGGCTTTATTTTGAACGACTGCCTTACGAGGGTAAAATCCTTTGGAGTGAAAATGGTGTATTACAGTCAGTGTTAGAAAAATTACCTCTTTCAGTATTCCAAGGCGCCTTAAACGAACTGAAACGATTCGCAAATATACGTGTAACTACTCTATCGGAGCCAAAGCAAATAGAAAAAGAGTACATGTATGAAAACCAACGTATACTACTGCGGTTGCGAGTTATGCCAGGAATGTATGGGGAGGAAGCAACGCTACAAGTATTGAAAGGAGCAGCCTTAAAATTTTATCAGCAGCAACAACTATCTCGTCTTAGCCGTGACGCATTGGGAATTTCTCAACAACTCAGTTTCAAGTTACATGAGATGCAAGATAGATTATTACAGAGTCGTAACAGTAGCAGCGAGCAACTAGAAGCATTAACGGTATTAAATCGTTTGTTAGGCAACTTAGATAGTCAAATCAGAAACTTAACGATTTCGGAAAATAAAGGAACAGAGCATAAAGAATAGAAGTAAAAATTTCCGTAAAACTTCCGATTTGACAAATTGTGATTTGTGTTCTAATAGATACAAGACCAATACTAGTTAAAAGTTGCGGTCAATATTCAAATATATTTAACTTATTAATAAAGTCAGTTAATTTTTATAACTTAATAAATTAGCAGCTTTTTAATTATCCTCCACCTATCTATTATCGTTTTGCACGTTCATGCTGACAGCAATTTTTAGTGAAACTTTTCCCCTATTAAGTACAGCTAGCCCTCAAACAATAGAGTGGATGTTGAATGTTGCTACCGAACATGAATATCCGACCGGACGTGCTGTATTAATGGAAGATTCCTGGGGAAATGCAGTTTATTTTGTAATTTCAGGTTGGGTAAAAGTTCGACGTACTGCTGGTGAAGATTATCGCGCACTGGCAATTTTGGGTAGAGGTGATTTTTTTGGAGAAATGGCAATTCTCGATGAGTCTCCTCGTTCTACAGATGTAATTGCTTTAACCCCAGTAAAATTACTAAGTATTTCTAGAAACTGTTTTATTCAAATTTTATTTAAAGACCCGCAACTACATCATCGCATGTTGCAGATGATGGTACGGCGCCTACGTCATGTTAACATGCGGTTGCAAATGCGACAGGCGCCTCCCGCTGTTAAACTTGCCTACACCTTAATTTCTCTCGGTGAAAATTATGGACAAGAATCAGAAAACGGTAGAGAAATATTTAATGTGTCTTGCCAAGACTTTGCTGATGTGACTGAGATATGTGTAGATGAAGCTGAAAAAATTATGGAAAAACTACATGAAAAAGGTTGGATAAATATCGATGCCAATAAACAAGTAATCAACTTAGTTAATTTAAATCAATTGATAAATTTAGCTAGAAAAGTATAATATTTTTGAATCATTGGTAAAATGCCAATGTGTAGAGACGTGTTATCCGCTTTACGAGAAATACGAGCGGATAACACGTCTCTACATTTACGCTAAACTAAATTATCTAGCCCCAAAGTAATTGTTACTCACAACTCAACAATGACAGAACTTATCACACCTCACGCAGGCGCCAGCAGTAAAGATAACAGTAAAGAACTTTCTCCTAGTATAATTCATTATTACGTGGCAATGCCGCAACCGCAAACTCACTTATATGAAGTTAGTTTGCTACTTCAAAATTGCCCATCACCTATTCTTGATTTAAAATTCCCTGTCTGGACACCAGGTTCTTATTTAGTACGAGAGTACTCTAAAAATTTACAAGATTTTACTGCGTATTGTGATGATAAGCTTTTGCAGGTGTGCAAAGTTAGTAAAAATCATTGGCAAATTAATACGACAGATGTAACTAATGCTTCATTAGTTACTATAAAATACCGTATTTTTGCAGCGGAGTTGTCGGTAAGAACTAACCATTTAGACTCTACACACGGTTACTTCAACGGCGCCGCATTATTTTTTAGAATACCAAATTACAATAAACTTCCAATAAATATTACAATCGAGGCGCCTTCAAAGCAATGGCGTGTAACTACTGCACTACCATCTGTACCAGGAAAAGCCAATACTTTCCGTGCCGCTGATTTTGATACGTTAGTTGATAGTCCCTTTGAAATAGGTACACACGAAGTATATAACTTTGAGGTATTGGGTAAACCCCATGAACTCGCAATTTGGGGAAAAGGTAATTATCAAGTTGAACGGATGATTACTGATATTAAGCGTATCATCGAAGTCGAAGCTGAGATGTTTGGCGGTTTACCTTATTCTAGATACATATTTTTGTTACATTTGTTTGCTCAAGCTTATGGTGGATTAGAACATAAAGACTCATGTTCGCTAATATATCAAAGGTTTGGATTTAGAGATAAAGATAAGTATGAGCGGTTTTTGCAGCTTGTAGCTCACGAATTTTTTCATTTGTGGAACGTAAAGCGAATTCGTCCTAAAGGTCTTGAAGTATTTAACTACGATGGAGAAAATTATACTCCTTCACTTTGGTTTTGTGAGGGAACGACAAGTTATTATGACTTGCTAATTCCTTTACGAGCAGGAATTTATGACGCAACATCATACTTATCACACTTAAGTCAAGAAATTACTAGGTATCAAAATACTCCCGGAAGAAAAGTTCAACCTTTATCTGAATCAAGTTTTGATGCGTGGATTAAGTTATACCGTCCTGATGCAAACAGCGGTAATTCACAAATTTCTTACTACCTCAAAGGTGAAATGGTGTCGCTGTTACTCGATTTAATGATTCGTGCCGATCATCGTAATAACAAGTCATTTGATAATGTTCTTGTCAAAATGTGGGAGCAATTTGGCAAAGACGAAATAGGCTTTACTCCTGAACAGCTACAATCGGTTATTGAGTCGGTAGCAGGAACAGATTTATCTGATTTTTTTGAACGTTATATTGACGGGTTAGAAGATTTACCTTTTAATAGCTTTCTTGAACCATTTGGTTTACATTTAGTCGGTGATAATAATGAAGAACCTTACTTGGGTGTGCGGGTTACTACCGAAAATGGTAGAGAAATAATTAAATTTGTCGAAGCTGCTTCACCCGCACAAATTGCAGGAATTGATGCTGGTGATGAACTAGTAGCAATAGATGGTATTAAAGTCGGTGCCAACGGTTTAGCTGAACGTCTCAAAGATTACCAGCCTAATGACTGTATGCAAATAACTGTTTTCCATCAAGACCAGTTAAATACACATACCGTTACCCTTACTTCTCCAATTCCAACTAAGTATCAATTAAAACTAATAGATAAATTAGACTCAAGTCAAAAAGATAACTTGATTGGTTGGTTAGGTGCCTCTGCTAAACAAATGTGGTAATCTT
This sequence comes from Calothrix sp. PCC 7103, assembly GCF_000331305.1. Taxonomy (GTDB): domain Bacteria; phylum Cyanobacteriota; class Cyanobacteriia; order Cyanobacteriales; family Nostocaceae; genus Dulcicalothrix. The sequence continues at coordinate 8,489,280 of NZ_KB217478.1, forward strand.
GGTAACGGATGTAACGGATGAGTTTGTTACATCCGAGTATTTTTTAAGGCGCCTTTAGCGAAGAAATTAAGTGTTAATGAGCAATCGCGCTAAACTTGGTAGTGCTTCTCCATACGTGGGATGAATATGAACTGATTGCTCTAATAACTGCCAAGTTGCTCCCGCTTCTATGAGTGATAGAAAAACATGTACAATTTCACCCGCTTCATAACCTACTAATGTTGCTCCTAAAATTTTGTCGGTGTCGCTGTCTATTACCATGCGGTAAAAGCCTAACTCATGTCCCCACTCTATCGCACGTGCAATATTAGACATTGGTAATGTGACGTAACGAGCATTAATGCCTTTTTTTTGTGCTTGTTCAAATGTCATTCCGACTCGTCCGACTTGTGGGTCGGTGTAAATGGCATAACCAAGCGTTCGGTCGTTACGGGTTCGCTCTTTTCCAGATAAAATTGCTTTTAGGCGGCGGTAATCTTCCCAGGAAATATGAGTGAAAGCTGGCTGTTTTGCTACATCACCAATAGCATAAATTCCATTGCAAGTTGTATGAAAATGGTCATCGACTTTGATGTATCCACGTTCGTCTAACTCAACTCCAGTTGCAGGTGTATTTAATGCGTTTGTATTAGGTTTGCGTCCGGTGGCAACTAGTAATGCTTCTGCTTGGAGTGTTTCTCCTGTAGAGAGAGATACTGTAAACTTATTATCTTTGTAAGTGATATTTTGAGCTTGTGTATTGAAATGAAATTTAATACCATCTTGCTCAAGTGCTTTAACTAGAACTTCGCTAACTTCAGATTCTTCATTTTCTAGGAGGCGCCTACCCCTAACTATTATCTGAGTTTGACTACCCAAACGCGCTAATCCTTGTCCTAATTCCAATCCGATATATCCCCCACCAATAACAAGCAAACGCGGTGGTAATGAGTTTAAATCGAAGAAATTGTAATTGGTTAGATATGGAGTTCCTGCAAGACCTGGAATATCTGGTATTAAAGAAGACGTACCTGTATTAATCACAACAGTTGGTGCCTGTACGGTAACATCACCACCTGTGACAATTCGTTCTCCTATAAAGGATGCTTCAGCATAAACAATTTTCACACCAGCATCTATTAAACGTTGTTTAATACCATGATTAAAGCTGTCGCGAATGCTACGTACCCTTTGCATGACAGTCGTAAAATCAACGTTAACCTGCGTGTGAACACCAAGCTTTTCTGCCTGCCGCGCACGTCCTGCTGCATGAGCAGATGCTAAAAATGACTTAGAAGGTGTACAACCATAGTTAATACAGCTACCACCTAAGACATCACGCTCAAACAACACTACATTTTTACCTTCCTTAGCAAAATCGGTAGCTAGTGGAATACCACCTTGACCACTACCAATTACGATTAAATCTACGGTTTTCATAGATAAAAAATCCTAACCTTGTATGGCGCCTAGCTGTTGTAATAATCCCATCCAATTCACAGCATTACGTGTTTCTACGAGCTTACCGTTTGCAATTTTGTAAATACTAATGCCAGTCATTGATACTTTTTGACCTGTTGCACGAATACCGGCAAAATCCCCAGAATGAGTGTATGTACCCGTCCACCGTGCAATAACTCTATCGTCTGTTGCAATCAATTCGTCGATTGTATAATGCGTATTGCTAAATATAGCGGTGGCACCACGATAGTCTTGTTTGGCACCTTGTACTCCTCGCCCTGGTGGATTGTGTCCATAATCTATATAATCAGGAGAAATTATTTCATCAAGAACTTCTTCATGTCCTTGATTGAAAACTTCTTCATAAAATCGTTCTACAGTCAATTTGTTTTGTTCTTCTACCGATATTTCTGTTTTCATTGCAATACCTTTTACTTTTATTTATTTTGCAACTAGATTCATCATTGTCTCTACATAACGGGCGCCAGCAGCAATACCATGAGGAGAGATTTCGCTAATTTGCTTGATATCATCCTCTGTTAAAACTATATCCACTGCTGCTGCATTTTCTAGTAAGTACTGGCGCCGCTTAGTGCCAGGAATAGGAACAATATCTTGGCCTTGACTCAATACCCAAGCAATAGCGAGTTGTGATGGTTTACACCCTTTATTCGCAGCAATTTCCTCAATTTTCCACACTAGTTGTAAATTTTTCTGAAAGTTTTCTCCCTGAAAGCGCGGTGACTGACGACGATAGTCATCTGGTGTTAAATCTTCAAACTTCTGAATTTGTCCTGTTAAAAATCCTCTACCCAACGGACTATATGCAACAAATCCAATTCCCAATTCTCGACAAGTAGCAAGAATTTCATCTTCTGGGTCACGACTCCACAGCGAATACTCGGTTTGTAATGCAGTAATCGGATGCACAGCATAAGCGCGACGTAGAGTTTGCGGGCCTGCTTCTGATAGCCCGATGTATCTGACCTTACCTTCCTTTACGAGTTGCGCCATTGCTCCAACCGTATCTTCGATTGGTGTATTCGGGTCAACACGATGCTGGTAGTATAAATCTATAGTTTCTACTCCCAAACGCTTTAGACTAGCCTCGCAGGCAGAACGGACATATTCGGGTTTACCGTTAATACCGCGCGCGTTAGGGTCAGATGTACGAACAATACCAAACTTAGTAGCAAGAATTACTTGGTCACGGTGCCCATGAATCGCGCGTCCTACCAATTCCTCATTGGTGAAGGGGCCATACATATCAGCCGTGTCAAGAAAATTTATACCTAAATCTAAAGCTTGATGAATAGTCGCGATAGCTTCATTATCATCATTGCGAGCGCCATAAAAATCTGACATTCCCATGCACCCCAAACCCATTGCAGAAACAGTGAGTGCATTTTTACCCAATTGTCGAGTCTTCATTATTACTCAAACTACACGAAACGTGGTTTTGTAAGTATTGATTCCAGCTTATAATTCTTACCTGATGTTCAACTTCATCCTAAGACTGATTTATTTTTAACGATATAAAATTAATGATATAGAGTAGTAGATTCGCTCAAATGCGCCAAAAAAAGTTAGTGTGGTATTGAAAAGTTGTAATTGTATAGGGATTTCGCGTTGCGACCTTTAAGAATTATTGTAATTGGGGGAGGCGCCGCTGGTTTTTTTGGCGCCATTGCTGCTGCTAGGGCAAATTCTTTAGCAGAAATTATTTTGTTGGAAGCAGGTGGCCAACTGCTGTCGAAAGTGCGTGTGTCGGGTGGTGGGAGATGTAACGTTACCCACGCTTGTTTTGATCCAAAAGTGCTGACACAAAACTATCCTAGAGGAAGTAAAGCTTTAATTGGTGCCTTTACTAAGTTTCAAGCTCAAGATACTGTAACTTGGTTTAATAAACATGGTGTTCAACTTAAAACTGAACCTGATGGACGAATGTTTCCGACTACCGATAATTCGGAGACTATTGTTGATTGTTTGATGGAAACTGCTAAGTATGTAGGTATCAGAATTTGCACAGGTACACCCGTTGTGTCGGTAAATAAGTTAAGTAAAGGGTTTGAGGTGGTTCTCAAGTCTGGTGATACATTGGAAGCTGACCGTTTGTTAGTGGCGACTGGTAGTAATCCGGTAGGTTATAAAATTGCTCAGTCCTTTGGACATAATATCGAATCACCTGTTCCTTCACTATTTACTTTTAATGTTCACGATGAAAGCTTACGAGAATTGGCAGGTGTAAGCGTTAACCCTGTTAAGTTACGCTTGACTGTTCCAGGAAATCATCAATTAGAGCAAACCGGAGCATTGTTAATTACGCATTGGGGAGTTAGTGGCCCTGCTGTACTTAAACTTTCGGCATGGGGCGCCCGTGTATTACACTCTAGTAAATATCAGGCAAATTTGTCTGTTAATTGGTTGCCGCAATTTACTCAAGAAGAACTACGACAAAAATTACTGGCAGTCAAAGACGAAGTACCAAGACGCGCAATTTTATTACATCGTGGTGTAGATATACCTCACCGTCTATGGCAATATATGGCAATACGTGCAGGAGTTGAGAGTGCTGAAACTCGCTGGGCAGAACTTTCTAAAAAACAACTCAATTTACTCATTCAGGAACTTACTCAAGGACAATTTCCTGTAAACGGTAAAGGTGTATTTAAAGATGAGTTTGTTACTTGTGGTGGTGTTCAGCTTAAAGAAGTCAATTTCAAAACAATGGAAAGTAAGCTAGTTCCTGGATTACACTTTGCTGGAGAAGTACTAGATATCGATGGTGTAACTGGTGGTTTTAACTTTCAAAGTGCTTGGACTACCGGATATTTAGCCGGTTCGGCAATAGCTAACGAAAATTAACCTTTATTTACCCAAACTAGCAGTCAATGCCTTTTTCCTTTGACTGCTGGATAACCATTTTCTCTAAAATGATTCCAACTTTGTCTATAGCTTGATTTGTATTGCATTGAAACTTGGTAAGTTGAGAAATATCTTGCTTTTGCTGCTTTAACTCCTCAGCGACAAGTCCAAAATTCTTTTGCTGCTGTAAAGCTATAGACATTAAAGCTTCGACCTTAAATCTCAAATCCGCAACAGTCGCTTGTAGGGATTCGTTCCGATTTCGCAATATCTCTACTGATGTTCGTAAATCAGCATTGACATCGACTTGTCTATCGAGTCCAGCTTCTGTCCAGTCCAAACGTTCGTTAGTTGTGTCGGTCATTGTAATTGTAGTATCTCTTAGACTGCCTAATTCTCTACCTATCTTTTATTTATGCTACTACATACTAGAAAATTCCTGAATCAATTTTATCCAATCTTTGAAATTATCACTCACTGCTTACTCAAAATAATTTGTCGGGTTTTCAATAAATCGAGTATTGATAATATTGCTACACTCTAACCTAAGTATTTTGAGTTAATGGTTGGTGTTTATTATATATAATTTGTGTTATATGCTTTTTGTAATAAATATTTATACACTGCTCAATAAATATAATTTGTATTAAGTAGTAGTCTGTGTCATTAATTTTGGTGTCTTCTTTCTTCTTAATTCTTTCTTTGCGCCTTTGCATTCTTTGCGGTTCGTTTTTTATACTCACCAAAATTAATAACATAAACCACTAGTTAAATCATTTAAGAATTGACGTTGCGCTGATTTTATTTGTAATGATTGGAGTATATTGAATAGTTGTGGCAGTTTATTTATGTACTGTTGCATGAGGATATTGGCTATTTTGGCGAAATATTTCATAAAAACGGCGCCTTTCTATTTAAGACATTAACTAATAACGCATTATTACAAACAATGGAGTTGAGACCATGTGACTGATGCAATAATAAGTATTTATATCAATAGGTATAATTAGTATTCTATCTATGTACTGATGACATTTTAACAGTCAATATTATAATTGGATTCCATCTATGTTTAAATTTGGAGGCTTATTAACGTACATAAAAGTTTAATAATATACTTTGGGTTTCACCCAACCTACATAAATTAAAAAAAGGGGTTTATTTGTGGCTATTAATGATGTTGAACAAGAACAACTGAATACAGTTGATATCAGGCAATTATTCAAAATTATACTCCGGCGCCGCTTTTTAATTCTGGGTATAGCGGGTGTGGTGATGTCAACCGCAGGTATTTTGGCGTTTATTGCAAAACCCAATTATCAAAGCTCGATGGAACTACTTGTTCGGTCGAATTTATATACAAACACAAAATCATCTAATAACTCAACTGATGCAAATAGCAACTTTACAAACTCAAATACAGAAGTAATAGACTATACAGCGCAGTTACAGTTAATGCTCAGTAATCACTTAATAGAAAAAGCAGTTGTAATACTACGTCCTGATTATCCTGATATTAAAATTGAAGACATAAAAGGTAAACTCACCGTTGCTGGTGTAGAGTCAGGGACTGGAATCAATCGTACTCCAAGTCAGGTATTTGAAATAAAGTATAAAAATCATGACCCTATCAAAACACAACGGGTACTACAAACGTTACTTAAAGTATACCAAGATTATAATATTGAACAGCAGAAGCAGCGACTAACTAAAGGGATGACGTTTGTTAACGAACGTTTACCAAAGGTAAAAATTAGTGTTGCTACTGCCGAAAGCAATTTAGAAGCTTTCCGTAAAAAACATAATATACTTGACCCAGAAGCGCAATCAAAAATTCTTTTAGAAAATCTGGCAGATACTCAAAAGCAGTTACAAACTACACGCGCACAATTACAAGATGTGCAAGCTAGATATACAGCATTGCAAGATAAGCTAGCAGCATCACCAAGTAGTGCCATGATTTCATCGCGCTTAAGCCAATCTACAAGGTATCAAACATTACTTAATGAAATTCAAAAAACCGAGTTAGCTTTAGCTCAAGAGCGAATTCGCTATACTGATGACTCTCCAGTAGTACAGAAACTAGTCCAACAGCGAAAAAATCAATTAGCATTACTCAAACAAGAAGTTACTCGTGCGTTAGCTTTCCAAACAGGGAAAAAAGTTTCGCAACTAAGAAACTCAGAAATTGACGCAGTAATAAATCAAGCTTTAAAGCAATCTGCCTCTAATGAGTCATTATTAGCTGAAGGGCAAATGGCAGAAGTTGATATAAAGTTAGTAGAAGAAGTCATACAAGTGCAAACAACTGCACTAGGTTTAGAAGCGAACGAAAAAAGTTTATCAAACTCAGAAAAGCGTTTACGGTTTGAATTAGCTAAATATCCTGGTTTGATAGCAGAATACAATCGTTTGCTACCTGAAGTTGAAACCAACCGTAAAACTCTCGAACAACTAATGCAAACGCAACAGTCGCTAAGTTTGCAACTTGCTCAAGGTGGTTTCGACTGGCAAACATTAGAGGCACCGGAACGTGGAATATATACTGGTAGTGGTCGCTCATTAATACTGGGTGGAGGTGCTATTGCGGCGCCGATAATTGCTATTGTTGTAGCACTAATCTTAGAAATGCTTAACGACTCAATTCACACATCATATGAACTGCAACGAATTACTAACTTACGCTTATTAGGAATAGTCCCTAAATTAGCTAAGAATTATAAACGTAAGCGAGCTTTATTAACGGAGTGCAGTACTGAAGTACTGATTACTAGGATGGGGGGTTTGTCGGTAGCTTCTTTGCCATCGCATGAGAACCTGGATATGGCATATCAAAATATCAACATTCTCAACTCACCCTTACCATATAAATCATTGATGGTAACGTCCGCTAACTTCGGTGAGGGAAAATCAACAGTAACATTAGGACTTGCTGTCAGTTCTGCACGAACACACCATCGAGTATTAATTATTGATGCAAACCTACGCGAACCGAGTTTACATAAATACCTCGACCTACAAAACGAATGGGGACTATCACTTTTACTAGTCGATGAAGCACACTCAACATTTAAAGACTACATTCAGCCAATCCATCCATCAATAGATGTACTAACCGCAGGTCCTCCAGAACTCGAAGATACAGTCAAATTGCTGAGTTCGCGACGCATGAAAGAACTGTTAAAGGAATTCGAGCAAAATTACGACCTCATATTAGTAGACGCTCCACCAATACTTAATACAGTAGACGCACGAATTTTAGCAACGTTATGTAACGCTATAGTCATAATTGCTCGTCTGGGTCAAATAACTCGTGCCGAACTTACCCAAACCAAAGAAATTCTAGAAAACCTCAACTTAATCGGCATTATAGCCAATCAAGCCACCAATAGGTGATTTATTTAAGTTAGGACTTACGCACAAAAGCCGGGTTTCTATTTCTTCAATTGCATGATGCTTGATTCTTAGGAATTTGAACAGTGCTAGGAGCCTTTGCGATTAATTCTACTTCACCATCAGCATTTTTAATCCATGCTTGTGAATCGATTAATTCTTGATTGTTAATGGTTGATATTTGCTTTTCTGTCACCGACTGAGTGCGTCTACTATTTTTATTAGGGAAAATACGCAAATCTTGCCATAGTACTTGACCTTGAATTATATTAGTGGGATTTTCAGGTAAGCCTTGGCGCCCAACAATAGTAAAACTGTTGGTCTTATCACCTCTACAACCATCAACTATTTGCTGTGAGGAATCATTAAATGTAGATTCCGGTATCCATAATGCTTGTTGAGAAAAATTAGCATCAGATAAATTGATTTGCACAATTCCATTAAATTCTACACCAGCTTCTGAAGATGCTGTGATGTCACTTTCTTGTGTTAATGAGGGGCTAAATTTTGTTCCAAAGATTGCTTTAGCATTAACTAAAACTCGACCAGCAAAACTTTGTTGAGCATTTGCAGTGATATCGCTATTTTGTTGAGGTACGCCGATGAGAAAATCAGTATCTATGAAAATGTTACCTCCTATTCCATCGCCTCGTGCATTCGTAGTAATTTTACTACCTTGAAGCATTTGAATTTTTTCAGATCGAAGATTAATGTTTCCTTTATCTCCTAAAGTTTCTGTGGTGATAATACTTTTATTGTCAAGCAAAATAAAGTTAGCTTGTACATTTATATTTCCTGATGTTCCCTGTCCTGGCGGAACATTTGGGTTAATGCTAGAAAAATTACTAGCGTTAATAGTTGCTCCATCTCGAATAATTAGCTTATCTACAGCAATATTGATATCACCTCCCGCTCCAGTTCCAATGAGGTTACTTGCAAATAATCCGCTACGACCTTTTTCTGTAGTTCCAATTAGCCGAATCTCAGTAGCTCGAATGTTTAACTCCCCTCCATTTCCAGCGCCAAAGGTTCCAGTTGCTACTTGACCACCGTTCGCAACTTCTAAAGTTCCTGCCTCAATAGTCAATTTCCCTCCATCACTTCTGCCGTCTAACCCCTCAGTTGTCTCTATCAGGCTAGGATTAAATTGATTAAAACCAGCTACATTTATTTCAGAAGCTCGAATAGTTAACTCACCAGTTTTTCCAAAACCATCATTACTAACTAATATCAATCCACCATCATTGACTCGCAATTTTCCAGTCTCCAACATTAATCTGCCTGCATTACCTGTACCTCCAGGCAGAACACTAGCAAATAAACCGCTCGAATTTCCAGGACTAGAGCCACTTACATCAACTTCTGAAGCTTTTATAGTTACATGTCCAGCATTCCCTGAAGCCCCGAAACCAAAACTACTGGCAACTATCTGGGCACCATCAGTGATTAACAAACGTCCAGTTTCTATGTTGATATTCCCTCCATTTCCAGAAACTCCTGGGGCAACTGGCGCAAACAAACCACTTGTTCCCAAGGGAGTGGCGCCAATAAGTTCCACATTCTCAGCTTTAACTGTTAAAGTGCCTGCATTTCCTGAGCCAAATGTACCAGTTGATATTTGAGTACCATCAGCAACTAATAGGTGCCTGGTTTCAATTGTTAAATTGCCTCCATTTCCCGTAGCACCCGGAGCAACATCAATAAATACACCTCCATAAAAAGGATTATCTTTTGCCTGTCGAATAACCTCTACTGATTCAGAACCTTTGACGCTTATAATTCCTGCGGCGCCGTCATTCAAATTATTTGCAAGCATTGCCGAACCATCAATTAGGCTAATACGCTGACCTTGAATGTGAATTGCACCATCATTACCACTGGTATCAATCGAAGCTGCTTGCGATAGTTTAATATCTTTAAAATTATTTATATTTTCATAGTTAAATGCCCATCCTGGATTGGTGCTTGTCAGCTTAACCGTTCCCTCTTGATTAACACTACCAACCTCTACTCGTCCTCCCGTTGCTGTAAGATTTCCTCCCTCCAGCAAAACATTACCACCAACTAGTGCTAAAGTTTGATTAGGCACCACCCCAAGTCCAACAGGGCGATTTTGCCTGTTAATCGCAAAAGTCTCAAAATCAATACTAAGATTGTTCCCCATTCCCTGCACAACGATATCCCCTGCCCTATTGCCAAATTGTAAGCCAATAGGAACACTAACCTTTAGTAAGGGGGGAGCTTGAGGGTTTGTAGCACTAAAAAAATTACCCGAAGCAAACTGAATACTGTTGGCTGTAGTAGCGATAAAAGAACCACCAATATTAAGAGAAGCATTAGAGCCAAAAATAATGCCTTGGGGATTGAGAAGGAATAAATTAGCAGTACCGTTATTCCGAATTAAACCATTAATTTGGGAGGCTGATAAACCAGTTACCCGACTAAAGATGCTCTCAACCTGAAGAGGGTTATTGAAATAAGCTTCTGTTCCTGTGGGAATGGAAAATTTCTCAAAGCTGTGAAAAAGTAACTTGTTCTCAATGATTGTGCCACCTGTTATCTCGTTGACGCTCCCGTTTGTTTGGATGATGGAATTGCTAGGTAGAGTCGTATCAGGTATGATTTCGGCTTTGGCGAAAGAACCTAAATGATAACCTGAGACGAGGACAAACACTAGGAATTTATTCATGAAAATTGAGTAATAATAATTATTATTATTATTATTATAAGTATTACCACTTAATTTGATGAATTAACATTGTTCGACTGTTTTGGGCTTGACAGCTTTTTTCGAGAAACCAAACCCAGCCCAACAAGCCCCAACAACCCAATAAATGATGATGGTTCTGGTGTTTTTGCCACTTGACTCGCAGTATCTAATGTTTGCCAACTATAATTTTGCCAGAAACCTTCTTGGCGCCAACAGCCTGGGGTTCCACGGATACAAGTTACGGGACCCCACTCATAAATTTGGCTTTGGTCAATCATCGTTGCTACGTCTTGGTCGCGATTTTGACTAAGAAGTTCAGCAGCTTCGATGGGGTTTGCATCAAGCCAAGTTACTGTTTTACCTATTCGCTGTGCTAGTCGCTCTTTCGCTTGACCATGTAAAGTCGTATAATCAATGTTACCTTGTCCCAAATCCCAACCAATGGCATCCATTGCGCGTCTATCAATGGTTGTGATGCTTCGCCTTTGACCTACACTAAGTAATGGGTCCATAATACCTAATACATTACTTTCTTGTTTCCAGTGACTGGCTTGTTCACCATCACCACCGAAGCTAGTATTTTCTCCTGTTGCGAAATAAGCCAAAGAAGTTTGACCACCATCAACAGAGAAATAAGGATTACCACCGATGGATAGGTCAAGCCAATTCTCAGAAACTCCTGCTGCTGCAACACTCTGTTGCGAATAACGGAACATATCCAGTGGGGTGACGTTGTTTAAAGTACCTGTTAAGCTGGAATAAAAATCATCTATATTATTCTGGTTATATTGCGTTTTTTGGCTTAACCATCCTGGTCTATCAATTCCACTCACAAAGCCAAGAATATGACCTACTTCGTGAACTCCAACGCTCAAGAAGTCTAATTTGTTATTGGGAACGGGGTTATTCAGAAAATCGTAATTCCAACTCACAGGTAAGCTTGATAAGTTACTCATGAGTATGTAACCATCAAGAGCATTGTTATTACCATTCAACATTTTTAGTGCCTTCGCGTTGGCACGAGTCATATTCAGTTCTTCGTTATTATCTACTTTAAAACCATCGATATAAGCAGTAAACTTGTCTACTTCATCTTGTAAGTTGTTAAAAACGCTGGTGTCATCAGCAGATGCGATGTCAGCTTGTAAATTATTCCGCCAGTTAGTATATGTTTGATTTGCTGCTATTCCAGGAAGCGCACCACCAATAACATTTGTTGGTAAGTCGTTTGTCATCTCGACGTAAATATTAACACTAGCATTATCGGATAAATGTGATGACCAGATTCCACCAGCCATCTCAAAACCAACCATTTGCTCTAGTGTTGTTCCTTGTGCATAATTAAAGTTGAAGGTAAGAGCATGAACTGAGGCACTACTTGCGATAACTCCTGTAAAAGCAAGAATAATTTTTAAACACAAACTATTAATATTTAAACTAATATTTTTCATTTTATTGCCTGTATAAAATTATAATTTTTATGCTGGAATATTCATAATATAATTTAATTTTGTTTAAAACTTATTTAATTTAGAAGAAATTTATTTAAATTAATTACTAATCTTTATTCGATAATGAGACATTAACGTATAATCGTTTAAGTGAAAATACATACTTCATCTGCTTTTTTAATACTATTTGATGATTTGTGTCCAAATAAATTTTGGAGGTATCTGCAATTCAACCTAAAGATATATATGTAGCTTCAAAAATTAAAATACGATAAATTCAAGTTATTAACTCCTCCCCCAAAAAAACATCTAAATCCGAACAATATGCTTGGACGGTTGATGATGGCATTGCTTTTAGCCATCATACTTTGGAGTGGTTTGTTCGCTAAAACCGCTTCATCACAGCTTATCGAATCTCGCTTAAATAACCTACAAGCAGATTTTAACCGCTTGGAGTCTCGTTTAGCTAACCTTGAAGCCCAAACAAATCGTACACTACCTTCACCAGGACGTACTTCACCAACCTTACCAGCACCCGCGCGTCGAACAACAACGCAGTCGCAGCGTGACCAAATGTTTGATAGGTTAGCCACTTTAGTAGTTGAACTCAAACAGCAAGTAAGTACCTTAGAGCAACGAGTCAAAAAGTTAGAAGCACGTTGATGCTATGTAGCAACTACCCGACAGTATTGAAAATCAAACTTTATACTTGAGATAGAGTTAATTTTAACAGGAGACCAAAAAATGGCTCCCAATCCTTCGATAATGCGGGCTGTTGAACAATTAGGGTATCGTGTCACCGTTGGTGATGTGGCAACTCAAGTTGGTTTAAACGTTGGACAAGCCAATCAAGGTTTGTTAGCTCTTGCATCCGATGCTGGAGGTCACTTACAAGTTGCTGATACTGGTGATATTGTATTTTTATTTCCTAAAAACTTCCGTGATATTCTACGCGACAAGTATTTTAAGCTTAAGTTGCAGGAATGGTGGAATAAAGTTTGGAGTATTTTATTTTACATAATTAGAATTTCTTTCGGTATTTTTCTGGTTGCGTCGATTGCGTTAATAACTATTGCTATATTTTTGATAATTACTGCCATGTCTAACCGTGATGGTGGTAGTGATAGTGGTGGTAATTGGGGTTCTAGTGGAGGAAGTTTCTTTTACTTCCCCGATTTTTGGTGGTTTCTTAGCCCTAATTACAATAGTCATTATCGGGAACGGCGCCACCAGAAGCGCGAGCTAAATTTCTTCGAGGCTGTTTTCTCATTCTTATTTGGTGATGGTAATCCAAATGCGAATTTAGAGGAACGTCGCTGGCAGGAGATTGCTACAGTTATAAGTGAAAATCGCGGTGCCGTTGTGGCAGAGCAAATATCACCATACTTGGATAATATCGGCGAAAAGTACCAGCAAGAGTACGAAGATTACATGCTTCCAACATTGACACGGTTCAACGGTCAACCTCAAGTTAGTCCCGAAGGAGAAATTGTTTACTACTTTCCTGAGTTACAAGTAAGTGCAGTTAAAAAACGGCGCCATGCTATAGCATCTTACCTTGAAGAGATGAAATGGAAGTTTAGCGCCGCAACTTCTGGACAAATTATGCTGAGTGCTGGTTTGGGTATTGCTAACTTTGTAGGCGCCTTAATTCTTGGTAGTTTATTACGTGGTGGTGTAGTTGGCGCCAAGTTAGGTGGACTTGTAGGATTTGTTCAAGGTATTTACTGGCTGCTTTTAGCTTACGGTACCGGATTTTTAGTGATACCTCTAATCCGATACTTTTGGATTCAGTGGCGTAATACTAAAATTACTCAAAGAAACTCCGAACGAATTTCTCGTGCCAAACTACTATCTAGCATTAGCCAAGAGTTACAAAATAAAATTAACTTCGCGCAACAGTTTGCCGCTAACAAGTTTATCGGTAACGAAAATCTAGCTTATTCTACAGAAACCGATTTACTCGACCAAGAAGTTAAACGTCTAGAAGAAGGTAATTAAAATTAAATTAATACTCTTGTTAAGTATTAACAACTCTTGTGGAGCGGGCATCCTTGCCCGCCCTTTCATCGGTTACGAATTTCTCTATGTGCGGTCATAATAAATGAGAAATAATCTCATCTGCCTTTATTTTAAGGCTCTTTCAAAGTTTTATACTATAAACGGTTAGAGATGCTTCGTACCTCAGCATGACAGAATCAAATCTCTGTGTACTCTGTGTCTCTATGGTAATAAAAATATTCTTTTTACCACAGAGACACAAGGAGGTAACTATCTTGCTTTTATCGGTGAGAGTGCTACACCTCTAAAGTAATAAGCTAATATTTGCAGGTGATTTGCGCGTTGTAATGCTAAATTGTAGGCGCCCCATTGACTCAACCCTACACCGTGCCCGAAACCTCGACCCTGAAGTAAAAAGCTACCACCAGGTGCATTAGCAATTGCAAAGCGGGTACTTCTGAGTTTGAGCGCTGTCCGTACATCTTCACCACGTAATACTCTCGTACCTTTATCACCGACAATACGTAACGACCTGACACTACCAAAAGGTGATACTGTTTCTATTGCCATTTGCTTGACTTTACCAACTTCAGGAAAACGTTGACCAATTTCTGCTGCTGTAAAAGTTCGTTGCCAACTGCACTCAGGAATATTTTGGTCAAAGTCTGGTACTGCCCGCAGGTAAGGTTCTTTTCTTCCCCAAACATCTTCGACATTCTCGGTATGTCCACCCGAACAAGCATGAAATACTGACTCAATTATTCGGTTGTTGTAAGTTAATACTTGACCCGCTGTTTTATCGACTGCATCTAGTGTACTAGGAGATTCGCTTACTATTCCTTTGTATATTTGCCACTTGTCTGGAGTGTCCCCTAAATCAAAAATTGGGTCATTGCGATTTTGTTCGCGTCTGTAAATAGCATAGGTACGTGCGGCAATCGCTTGTGCTTTAAGTGCTTCTTGGGGCCAACGTGCGTCCATTTCACCACCAATAACGCTGTAAAGATACTCTTCTAAATCAATCCAATTAACCGCTGTTAAACCTTGACCAGTTGGAACTACTAAAGTTCTTCCTCGATACCACTTGTCACCAATAAAAACATACCCTTTTGCAGTTGGCTCAATCCAAAACAAACCTGAACGCCATTTATCTAATCCAACTCCACCTCCAGGTACAGGTTGAGCAAAGTATGCGCTCTTTGCTGGTAATTGTCCTAGCGTCCGACCACTACCATCCTTGACAACCGCAGTTGTAGAACTACCTACTCTTACTTGTTTAACGTTCTGCTCAATTGCAACACGCAAAATTACTGACGCAGTAGCAGGAGCGACCATTGCCATCGATAACAAAATCCCAAACCACCAGTGACGTACTTTAAACTGGGACAATAATGAAACAAAGTTAACTTGGATTCTCATGTCTGTATAATAGTATTTTTCCTACTTCTCTATATATATATTCCCTATTACATGTAGAGACGCGCAAACCGGAGGTTTTTCCGAAGGAAAATTTTCCTGCGGAACACTCCGTAAACGCGTCTCTACAAAAAATGTTATTCAGGCTGAATTGGATTATCCTTTGGGTTTACTAGTCTCAACAACTTCTGCTTGATTTGCGAGTCGTAAACTTCCCATTTCATTCTGGCGTAAGCGGAGTTTTCGTTCCCTCCCGACAAAAACCCCATTGGAATTTCAAATCCACCTGCACTTGTACGACCACCACCAAAAAATCTACCGCTACTGTCTTGCCCAAAAGCTTCTTTTATAAATTCGTCGGGGTCTAAAGTCAGTTTGCTTGTTCGCAACGAACCAATAACTACTTCGAGTTCTTCATCTTCGTCATGAACTATACCATATACCACAGCAGTATGGACGTTCTCTTCTGTCACAAGAAAATCTGCTGCTTGCGGAATTGCATCACGGTCGTCATAACGTAAATACCCAACCCCAGCTATCGAAAAGTTATTTTGAACGATTCGATTTTTTAATGACCGCTCAATTACGTCCATCACTCGTTTCGAGCGATTCGCTTGTAATACAGCGTTTAAAAGTTGAGCATCGTAAAACCTGCTCAAATATGCTGCTGCCATAAAATCTTCCTCCTGCGCCTGCATTAACCGATTGGTATCAGAACGCAAGCCGTGCATTAAGGCAGTAGCACATTTAACATGTTGGCTGATGCTATTGTCAAGGGTTAGTAACCCTGTTTGTAAGTACTGTGTAAAAATTGTTGCGGTTGCTCGTACCGAAGGACGTATATCTGTAAACTCTGACTTAAGTTCTCCTTGCAAACTATGATGGTCGATAACTGCTACAAGCGGCAATTTTGCTTGCACAACTGCCGATAATAACTGTGAGGTGGTTCCTTGGTTATCGATTAATACAAAGCCATGATAAAGTGATAAATCTTTCGTTTTTAGTGTTGGTGGAGTCCAACGTTGTGCTGGTAAACCCGTTAACTTGACTAATGCGATGTTTTCTTGGTGACTTAACGTGCCACCGTAAATTATTTCACACTTAATATCATATTGCTGGGCTATTAACTGGTAAGTCCAAGCTGATGACAATGCATCTGGGTCAGGAAAATCTTGCAATACTATTAAATGACGCTCGTGTCGGCGCCCCATTAACGTTTGCTGTAGTTCTTCTGATTTCTGGTACGCTAGGTAGTTATTGCGCTGCTGTCCGACAAAGCCACTTTCAGTGTTTGTTCCATTAGTCGGTTGCCTTACCAGGGGTTCGATCTCTAGGTCTGTCTCTTCAGAATGTGAATCGTTTGTCAAGGTGAGACTCTCAAGCTGAGAAAGGGAAGAGTTTAGTTGCATATAAAATTTGTTTTTGATTTGGTGAGGCTCCTTATCTCTGTTAATAAAATAATTACCAGCAGTGACTCCGTCAGTCACTATGAATTGCCACACACTTATAATTTTCGCAAAAATTTCTAAGCTTGGCACCATCTATTATGCCAGTCTTGTACATCACTGCGCTTGAGTTAAATATACATTTAGACTGACCTTTCTATGCAATATCGCTCGACAGCACTATATCTATCGCACCAAATCTAAGCACGATAACCCTTTAATATATATTTCAGGCAATAAGTCAATTACAAGAGTGAACTAGGCGCCTCCAGAAGACGCGCCAAATATCGCCAAACTAAAAATATTTCAACACAAGAGTTGCCTACGACGATTTTCTCTGCTAAACTCTAAAAGTTCGTCGCTCAACTCGCATTCTGTGCGAACGTTATCGATTGCTCTCCACTACTTTACATTTCTTAACAAAATGTTCTAGTATTAGAGACCAATTACATATTTTTGCCATTCCTTATGCGTTCCTGTTTTAAGGTGTTTGCTTACCTCAAAATAAAGACTGCTGTAAGGTCTTCTTGGTGTATGCCGTAAAGGCATATTAGCTTCTTGTGGTGTACGACTGCCTTTTCTAACATTGCAGCGAACGCACGCCGTTACAATGTTTTCCCAACTGTCTCCACCACCACGGGAGCGCGGAATAACGTGGTCTAATGTCAATTCGTCTCCGGAGTAACCGCAGTATTGACAACAGTGACCATCGCGATGTAATAAGTTCCGACGAGTAAGGGGAATTTCTTTGTAAGGTACACGGACATAATGCCTCAACCGAATGACGGTAGGCAGTGGGAAGTCAGCGTAAAGAAATTTACCATTATGCTCAACCTGTTCCGCTTTGCCCTTGATAAGCAAGATAGCAGCACGGCGCCAGCTTGTGATGTTAAGCGGTTCGTAAGAGGCGTTTAATACTAAGACCTTCCCCATTGATCAAAGCTCAAGGTATTAGTTTTACATATATTAACACAAATATAACCCAGTTTGCCAGAGTAACACAATTTATACATACGACAGGTGACTCTAAAAGCTGGGAAAGACTGAGATAGATTTAAAGATTAAGATATTTTAGATACAACTCCAGCTGCATAGTGTTCATTGCCTTTAGCTTCAACATTCGCAGTCAGGCGACTTTTTACGCAATTATGCATAAAAAAATAATGTAATTTTTATTACATGTATTGTCGTAAAAATATTTTTATGTAGATTGAGGATTTGTCACAGTTTGTTACAGTTGTATACCCATCTGCTCTTGCCCGAATTTAGTTTTGAGGGTTAAACTTCCAAATTATTCGGAGTTACTAGGAGTGATTTGTATATTCAAGTAATATTCATTCACTTTCGGTGAAGTTATTGTGTGGTGTGTAGGAGTTATATGGATATGTTGAGTAATGAGCAGTTTTTGGGTATTGCTCATCAGGAAAGAGATACTTATTCTTGGATGCAGCAACGTGCTTGGGTGGAAATTGATTTAGGCGCCGTGGAGCATAATGTTAAGCAGTTAAAGAAGTTGCTGGCACCACAGACACAGTTAATGGCGGTTGTTAAAGCTGATGCTTATGGTCATGGAGCAGTTACTATAGCTAAAGTCGCGTTATCATCTGGCGCCAGTTGGTTAGGAGTTGCTACAGTTCCAGAAGGTATTCAACTGCGTGAAGCAGGGATTACTGCACCGATTTTACTATTAGGGGCTGCACAAACCTTTGAACAAATACACGCAATCGCGAATTGGCAACTTCAGCCAACGTTGTGTAGTCCCAGACAAGCTTTAGTTTTTTCCAATACGTTGGAAGCAATTAATTATAATTCTTCATTACCTGTGCATATCAAGCTAGATACAGGAATGTCGCGTTTAGGAACTAATTGGCAGGAATCTGCGGAATTCGTCAAGTTGGTAACTCGCTTACCTCGCTTACGTATTGCGAGTATTTATTCGCATTTAGCAACTGCTGACAGTCCAGACCCAACCATTATGAACCTTCAGCATGAACGGTTTGAAGCCGCAATTGCCCAAATTCAAGCTAGCGGTATTACAATACCTTGTTTGCACTTTGCCAATACTGCCGCAACACTCGTTAGTAAAAAATTACATTACGATATGGTGCGAGTGGGGTTAGCTATTTATGGACATTACCCAGCAGAGCATCTGCATTATGTAAATCTTAAACCTGTTTTACAAGTCAAAGCCCGCGTTACCCAAGTCAAAACTATCGAAGCTGGAACTGGTGTAAGCTACGGCCATAAATATGTAGCTTCTCGCGATATGCGTATTGCTGTGGTTGGCATTGGTTACGCTGACGGTATTCCTCGTAATTTGTCCAATAAGATGCAGGTGATAATCAGAGGACAGCGCGTTCCTCAAATAGGCGCCATTACGATGGATCAAATTATGCTTGATATCAGCAGCATCCCAGATATTCAAGAAAACGAAATCGTTACCATATTGGGTAAAGACCAATACGAACAAATTACTGCCGACGACTGGGCAAACGAGCTAAACACAATATCTTGGGAAATTCTCTGCTCCTTCAAACACCGATTGCCTCGTGTTGCTGTAGAGACGTGATTAATCTCTACCCTGCGGGAAAAGCTCCGCTTTACGAGAAATACGAGCGGATAACACGTCTCTACTTTGGGAAATTTGTAATTTAGTATTCCCATTTCATTTTTATTGTGTTATCGTTTATAACTGATGCGGATGTGGCGGAATTGGCAGACGCGCTAGATTTAGGTTCTAGTATCGTAAGGTGTGAAGGTTCAAGTCCTTTCATCCGCATTTAGTTAAAAAAGTTTGAAACCTGGCAATATTAACTGCCAGGTTTTATTGTAACTAGCCTCATTTCAAGCTAAGAAACCGGGTTTCTAGGCGAAATTGCTATTTTTATTTGAAATATCAATGAATAAACCGGGTTTCTAGGCAAAATTGTTATTTTTATTACAGATTTTCCTGAATAAACCCGGTTTCTAAGATTTTATTACACCTGACTAAAAAAAATAACAAGTAGCAAAGTTTATACAAATACAGAAAATATTGTCTGAAAAAACACAAACAGATGTTAAGTCAAGTCTAGACAATTGATTATAATTTTGATATAAGCATTATTTATTAATTGATGCTTAATGCTTGTTAACTTTGAACGGTAACTTAAGCTAAACAACGAAATATTTTCAAAATTGTATAAAATAAAACTTTATATTGATTTAATTAGATAGTCTTTAATTTTACTGAATAAAACCTCTAGAAAAAAAATACAAAGGTAAACATGACTAAGTGCTGTAAAAATAAAAACATAAATAGTAAAATTGCCTATGGTTAATAAAAAGGAAGGAAGTGTTTGCATTGTTAGATAATGATGCTTTATACTTAAGTGCTAACACTGAAAAACTAGCTTTAATCATTGCGAGTTGATACAGTGTTATTGGGAAAACATCTAACTAAAGTTTACATAGAGGAGAGTGACTTCATTTAGTCTTTACAGATTTTTTAGCAACTGTGTTCAAATGTTTGGTAGGCTCAGTATAGATAACTAGATAATTCACTCAAGCTAATAAATAATTGTTATGCTGAGTCGGGTGAGAAGGTTACGGGTAGAGAGTTCTACCATTTCCCCCCAACAAGGATATTTGTAGTTTAATATACAAACAGTCCAAATTTACTGAAGTAGTGGGTGCGATGATTAAAAATTTCGATTATACCTATCAAATGAAGTTTAGGTAGCAGACACAATGAGTACAACTCCTCTCGATAGTTATAGGGTATTTCAGAAGCTACACCCACTATCGTTGCTAGCGCAGTTAACTAGTCGCCGTGCAACTGGCTGTTTGAAAGTATTGACTGGTGCGATTTCTTGGTCACTTTATCTTGAGGAGGGTAAACTTACCTATGCCTCATACTCAAATCAATTGTTTGATTGGCTTGATGGACACCTAGAGCGTTTGGCTCGACAAATACCTACTTTGAATCGCTCGACTCGAATGCAGATGCGACTATTATTCGAGCCGAAACACATTAATCAATCGATTGCACAAGCTGACTATCAAGCTATTTGTTGGTTGGTTAATCGTGATTACATGACTTCTGAGCAAGCATCTGTATTAATTGAGGAATTAGCGCTCGAAGTATTAGAGTCGTTTCTAACGTTGAAAGAGGGTAGTTATGAATTTAGTCGCGAAACTGCTTTAGATGACCTTCCTAAGTTTTGTCGTCTAGATTTAAGAACTTTGGTTGAACAGTGTCAAAGACAATTACGAAGTCGCTACAGTTATTCTGCCCCTGATGTAACTACCCATATCGAGGAGCAAAAACAGGCGCCACAATATGATAATGAGTCAATAAACGAATCTAGCCAGCAAGTATCCCGCAGCATTCATACTAAAGATACTTATGACAAGAATGACAATAATATAAATGTAGAAACTAACACTATAGGAGGAAATAATGAGTATTCAACCAAGCAACTTCGCAAAAAAGTTTATACAGTTGCTTGTATCGATGACAGTCTAACCGTTTTAAGCTCGATTAAGCGGTTTTTGGATGAAAGTACTTTTGCGGTGGTGATGATAAATGACCCAGTAAAAGCTTTAATGCAAATTCTTCGTAGTAAGCCCGATTTAATCTTGCTGGATGTGGAAATGCCGAATTTAGATGGGTATGAGTTATGTTCGCTTTTGCGAAGACATTCATCATTTAAGGATATACCAATAATAATGGTTACAGGTCGAACGGGGTTTATTGACCGCGCCAAAGCCAAGATGGTACGTTCTAATGGTTATTTAACGAAGCCATTTACCCAATCTGAGTTATTGAAAATGGTTTTCAAACACATCAGTTAGATTTAATTTTTAAGCTTTAGCTATTTGGGATTTATTCCCAAATATAAATTAAATTTATCAAATTTGTTTATACAGTTCGATTATTATTTGAGGGAATTTAATATGACTCTTACAATGTTAAGCACAATTTTAATAGTCGAAGATTCTCCTAGTGAACTAGAGTTGATGAGTCACTATCTCAAAGAAAGTGGCTACGAAGTTATTCAAGCGACAGGCGCCAAAGAAGCTTTGGAAAAAGTCTCGATAGAAAAGCCTGATGTGATAGTAACCGATGTTGTAATGCCTGGAATGAGCGGTTTTGAACTGTGCCGTGCGCTCAAGCGAAATCCTAACACAGAAAACGTACCAATTGTTGTTTGCAGTTCCAAAAACCAAGAGATTGACCGTTTGTGGGCAATGCGACAAGGTGCTGATGCTTATTTAACTAAACCTTACACGCGCGACGAACTACTGCTAGCTATCAAATCACTTGCAATGTAATTAATATATGAACAATCCAAAACTTCCACTCTCGACAACAGAAAACTTAAGTAGCTTGGGAGACGGCTATCTCAAGTTTCATATTAACCAGCAAACTACTGCGGTTATTTCAATGCTTCATACTCAAGAAGCTATTGTAGTGCCTGTTGAGTCAGTAACTTCGATGCCGGGAATGCGAGAGTGTATTTTGGGGTTGATGAATTGGCGTAGTCGCATAGTTTGGGTAGTTGATTTACCAAGAATACTCAATTTAGAGTCTATAGAAACTCGATTGCGTCAGTACAGCGTAATTATTATACGAGTTGATTCACTATTATTAGGCTTGGTTGTTGATGACATTATTGGCACTGTCAAATTTATTGCTGATGAGATTCATTCGCCAATTGGACAAGTTGCATCAAGCTTAGTTCCATATTTACGCGGTTGCTTTATACAGCAGCAAGAAACGCTATTAGTGTTAGATGCTCATGCAATTGTACATTCTTCTGCGTTAAAAACAGATTAATTTAATTAATAGTGATGTCGTGGGGGAGAAAGGAGAAGCCTTTACTCCCTTTCCCTCACTTTTAGAAACCGGGTTTATA
The DNA here is from genome assembly GCF_000331305.1 of Calothrix sp. PCC 7103. Taxonomy (GTDB): domain Bacteria; phylum Cyanobacteriota; class Cyanobacteriia; order Cyanobacteriales; family Nostocaceae; genus Dulcicalothrix. The sequence goes on from NZ_KB217478.1 coordinate 8,511,901, forward strand.
CGCTAAATCGTTATTTTTATTACAATATTTCAATGAATAAACCCGGTTTATTCGCTTTTATAAAATGTGCATCTATTGTAATGAACGGCTAGTTTGTAAAATGATTTGTTTCCATGATTCGGTGTTCTCGATAATGTATTTGAGGGAAATTATTTATGTTTAATAAAACTGAACCTGCAAAGAGTAGCGATACTCAAAAGAAACCTTTAATACCTACAGAATCCAATAAAGGCGTAGATAAGAATAATAAAATCATATTGTATTCTCAGGAATCTAATTTTTCTAATCATAATATTAACAACTCTGTGGCAGGAAAATTTAGACAGCTAAGTTTGCGGACAAAAGCAACAATTATTGCAATTGCAATTGGAACTATTCCTGTTTTAGGATTTGGAATTTTATCTTACTTGATTGCTAGTAAATCAATTGAAAATAAATTCGCTCAGTCGCAGCAGTCCGAAACTGAAGGTTTAGCCGATAAAGTTAGCCGCTTTATGGTTGAACGTTATTCTAATGTTCAAGTATTGGCAAACCTACCAATTTTTGCAAATCGAAGAATTCGCGAATCAGTTTCTCCTCAAGAAAAACAAGTTGTTCTAGATAAAATTGCTGAGACGAGTAAAGTCTATGACAGCATTGCCGTTGTCGATTTGGACGGCAACGTCATTGTACAATCTAAAGGCAGTGTAATACCATCAAATCTTAGCGACCGAGATTACATCAAAACTGTTAAACGAGACGACCGTCCTTATATAAGCCAGCCTCAATTATCCCCATCATCAAATAAGGTCAGTATTTATACTGTATCTCCTGTCAAGGATAATGTAAGTAATGAAACAGTTGCAATTTTAAGAGCAAGAATGCCTGTTGAATCATTAGAGAATGTGATTCAAAACTATGGGGGGGTCGGTAGAAGATATAATATTGCTGACGCGAATGGAAAAGTTTTTGTCGCAAGTAAAAAAGACCAAGTTGGTAAAGATATCAATACTCAGAAATCAGGTGGAGACGAAGTTGTTAGCTCTGCTTCTACAACAACTATTCAGGGTTTACCCGATTTAAAATGGAAAGCAGTGTTGGCAACCAACAAAGCAACAGCATTTGATGCACAGCGTCAGTTATTATTAACTACCGTTATTGGTACTGGGTTAACTGCATTGCTTGTAGCTTTGCTTGCTTACTTACTCGCAAAACGTGCAACGGAACCAATATTAAATGCAACTGCTGCGGTTGCTAGGTTAGGAGAAGGGGAACTAGATACACGCTTGGAAGTTGAGCGTGGTGATGAATTAGGTGTTTTAGGCGCCAATATTAATCAAATGGCAGAGCAAATGCAAGCTCTCTTGAAAAGACAAGAGTTGGATGCTGAACGGGCAACGCTTTTGGCTGAGATTACATTAAGAATGCGGCAAACACTTAAATTTGATGAAATTACAAAAACCGCAGTTCGAGAAATTCGTCAAGCATTATTAACTGACCGAGTGATTTTTTACCAGTTCGACTTACAAACTTTAGAAGGAGTAATTATTTCTGAGTCTGTTGTGGCAGGTTACCCAAAAATGATGGGTGTAGAAATTGATGACCCCTGTTTTCGCGAGAGACATGCACAAACTTATAAAGATGGACGAGTTCGGGTCATTAATAACATCTACGACGACCCAGGTTTGAAAAATGCTGCTTGCTACATTAAAATGCTTGAGAAATTCGCAGTCAAAGCTAATTTAATTGTACCCGTAATCAAGCAAGGTAAATTGATTGGGTTGCTTATCGCTCACCACTGTGACAGTCCTCGTCAATGGCAAGCATCAGAAGTTGAATTGTTTAAGCAACTTGGTATTCAAATTGGCTACGCTCTTGAACAAGCCCAGCTTCTAGAAACCGTTGAAAAAGGTAAAATGGTTGCCGAACAAAGCACTGAAGACGAACGCCATCAAAAAGAAGCCCTACAAATGCAACTTCTAGAACTACTTAGCGAAGTTGAAGGCGCCGCTAGTGGTGATTTAACTGTACGTGCGGATGTTACCGCTGGAGAAATTGGCACCGTCGCCGACTTCTTTAACTCGATTGTTGAGAGTTTGCGTGAGATTGTTACCCAAGTTCAACAAACAGCAATAAAAGTTAACGATTCGATTAACGTTAATTCCGGCGCCATAAACGAACTCGCTGACGAAGCACTCGAACAAGCAGCCGAAATAAATCGTACTCTCAGTGCAGTTGATAGCATGACAAGAGACATGCAAGCAGTCGCCCAAAACGCTCAAAAAGCCGCGCATGTGACTAACACAGCACGAAACACAGCTACAAAGAGTGGCATGGCGATGGATATGACAGTGCAAAATATCTTGAGCTTACGCGAAACAGTCGGAGAAACAGCGAAAAAAGTTAAGCGTTTAGGTGAGTCAACGCAGCAAATTTCGCGAGTTGTGGCACTCATTAACCAAATTTCAATGCAAACGAACTTACTCGCCATCAATGCTGGTATCGAAGCAGCTCGCGCTGGAGAAGAAGGTCAAGGATTTATTGTTGTAGCTGAAGAGGTAGGAGAACTAGCGGCACGTTCAGCAGCAGCAACAAAAGAAATTGAGCAAATTGTCGAAAATATTCAGCGCGAAACCAGTGAGGTTGTACAGGCAATGGAACTGGGAACCACACAAGTTGTGGAAGGAACTCATATTGTAGAAGATGCTAAATCAAGCTTGAATCAAATTTTAGAGGTATCACGTCAAATCGATGCTTTGGTACAATCTATATCAAATGCTACGGCATCGCAATTAGAGACTTCCAGCACGGTTAGCGAACTGATGAAGCAGATTGCTGCATCTTCCCAACGTACAAGTACTTCCTCACGCCAAGTTTCCCAGTCATTACAGCAAACAGTGGCAATATCTGAGCAACTACAATCAACCGTCGGAACCTTCAAAGTCAATTAGTTAATGGTTAATAGTGAGCATCCGCTTGTAACAGGCGCTTTGGGTTAGTCTTTGAGTAAGGCACAAATGTAGCAAGAGATTATGCGTAGTAGCAAAAATTAATAGTTTGTAGTTGATAGTTCTTGCATCCCTGTTAGTATTAGCTATTAACTAGTTTAGGAGATATGTTACTCACTATAACCTTTTACACAAATAACCCAAAGCTAGCTAATGGTTTTAACCTAAAGCTAGGCTAAATTAATTAGCCAATACCAGTTACTTATTATCCGAAAAAAAAATAAACAGATAACAAAAAACCAATAACTAATGACTAAGGGCTAGTAATCATGTCACAGGATAAAGAGCATGAAATCCAGATGCAGTTTCTGGAAGAAGCGACGGATTATCTGAATACGCTCGAAGGAGTTCTTCTTGAAATCGACAGCAACCGAATTGATATTGATAAAATCAATGCGGCACTAAGAGCTGCCCACTCAATTAAAGGTGGAGCAGGAATGATGGGGTTTCGTGTGTTAAGCGATTTGGCGCACCGAATAGAAGATTCGTTTAAAGTTTTAAAAACAAAACGAAATTCTGTTTCGGTTGATACCGAGCTTCAAAGTTTGTTGCTAACAGGTGTTGATTGGCTGCGTCAAATCGTCGATTTACATTCGCAGGGTGCCACTTTAGACTCAGAATGGCTAGCAACTTTTTGTAACCCTGTTTTCGATGAGTTGCACGAGCGTTTAGGAGACCCAAGCGAAGAAGATGCTTCGACTATCCTGTCATCAGAAGATGGGCAAGATATAATTCCCCTATTATTTCAGACTGAGGTGGAAGGCTGTTTAGAGCGTCTTGAGTCGATGTTGGCAGACAACCAACCCGAAAGCTTATTGGAAGAAGTCAGCATTATGGCTGCTGAGTTGGGTGGGTTAGGGGAGATGTTACAACTCGAATCTTTTAGCCGTTTATGCGAGTCAGTGGCACATCATTTAGAATACGCCGGTCCTGCCCACATTTCTACTATTGCCCGTGCTGCACTTTTATCATGGCGCCGTTCGCAAGCGCTAGTTTTAACGAATCAACTCGATAGTTTACCCTACGAACTTGATTTAGAAGAAGTTACCCCTGTTAGCACTGATGCCGTTACAGCTATAAATGATACAGAGCATGTCGAGTCAACTCTAGAAGAAATTTCTATAGAAATTCCAGATCACATCGGCGCCGCAGAAACAGCAGTTAGTAAAATAGAGTCAAATTGGCTAAACGACGAAATTTTACATACTGATTTTGAAGCATTAGAAGCAGCGTTTGCAATTGAAAGTGCAGCAGCAGAATTTGAGGAAGTGCAATTAATCGAAACCGCAGATGCATATAGCATTATCGGTGATGAATATCAAGATTACCAGCTACAAAACCTCGGTGAGAGTACAGAGCGTAAAGTTGAGCAACCCGAAAAAGCTAGAGAACGTGACCAAGAAAACACAGTACGTGTTCCTAGTAAGCAGCTTGAACAAATCAACGATTTGTTTGGGGAACTAGTTATTCAAAGAAATGGTTTAAATTTACAACTTGAACGTTTACGTAAATTAGTTCGTAACCTTAACCAGCGAGTTCAAGTATTAGAGCGCGAAAACCAGTACTTACGTGCAGCATACGATAAAATTTCCACAAGAGCATCTGAGTACTTTAATACATCACCAACAGTAATATCCGAAGTTCCTTCTTACTTTGTTGCCAGCCAAGAACTCGAAGAAAGTTTGGAATTTGCAGATGGTACAGAGGTGCAAAGTATTGAACATCGCTTTGATGCTTTGGAAATGGACCGTTACAACGAGCTGAATCTATTATCGCAAGAGGTAATGGAAACCATAGTTCAGGTGCAAGAAGTTACAACTGACTTACAGTTAAGTCTTGATGATACAGATAATATTTCTCGTAAACTCAATAAAACTTCTAAACAACTTCAACGTAAACTAACTCAAGTGCGGATGCGTCCACTTTCGGACGTACTAGACCGTTTTCCGCGTGCGTTGCGGGACTTATGTATTGAATATGGTAAAAACGTTCAATTAAAAATAGAAGGTGGAAACACTTTAATCGAGCGCAGCATACTAGAAGCGTTAAACGACCCTTTAATGCACTTAGTTAGAAATGCTTTCGACCACGGTATTGAAGACCCCGCTTCGAGGGTAGCATCTGGAAAATCTGAGCAGGGAACAATCGAAATTAAAGCTACACACCAAGGCAACCGTACTATTATTACAATACGTGATGATGGCCGTGGTATTCCACTCGCTAAAATTCGCAATCGTGCTTTAGCGATGGGGTTAGATGAAGCATTACTTACTGCTGCCACAGAAGAAGAGTTACTATCATTAATTTTTGAACCTGGTTTTAGTACTTCTGAGCAAGTTACCGCTCTTTCGGGTCGCGGTGTTGGCATGGATGTAGTTAGAAATAATCTCAAGCAGGTTCGAGGCGATGTTAAAGTTAATACAAGTTTGGGTGAGGGAACTACTTTTAGTCTCTCTGTACCATTTACGCTTTCCGTCGCACGAGTGCTGCTTGTAGAAAGTAACCGCATGTTATTAGCATTCCCTACCGATGTAGTAGAAGAAATTTTCTTGTCACAAGAAGACCTAGTATATCCAATGGGAAATGGAGAAGTTCTTAACTGGCAGGGTAATATGCTGCCATTAGTGCGTCTGGGTAGATATTTAGAGTTTAACTGTCCTCGCTTTGATAACCCTAACTTAGAAACGGCGCCTGCAATTAATGCAGAGTCAGTATTAATTATTCGGGGTAATAACCAACCTGTAGCTGTACAGCTAGACAAAACGTGGGGAGAACAAGAAGTTGCGATACGTTTAGTTGAAGGAAATATTCCATTACCTCCAGGTTTCAACAACTGTACAATTTTAGGTGACGGAAGAGTAGTACCTTTAATCAACGCCAGTGAGCTATTATATGCCATTGCAGCTTCAGAACGCACACCTAGGAACCAACAGTTACCATCTGCACGGTTAAAAACTCCTTTCTTGAATTCAGTTGAAGAAAAACCCGCACCACCAAAAAACCAAAAAGGTACAATTTTAATTGTCGATGACTCAATAAACGTGCGTCGTTTCCTTGCCTTAACTCTTGAAAAAGCTGGATACAAAGTAGAACAAGCAAAAGACGGGCAAGATGCAATTGAAAAACTCCAAACAGGTTTAAGAGTTCAAGCTGTAATTTGCGACATTGAAATGCCGCGTGTTGACGGTTATGGGTTCTTAGGACGTGTAAAAGCCAATACTGATTTTAAAGGTATACCTGTAGCCATGTTGACTTCGCGAAGTAGCGATAAACACCGTCAACTAGCAATTCAATTAGGTGCCCGTGCTTACTTTTCAAAACCATACAACGAGCAAGAATTACTAAGAACTTTGGAAGAAATTATCTTTCCAATGGCGGGTGCAACTAAATAGTTAGTAACATCCCAAATTGTCTAGAGACGTGATTAATCACGTCTCTACATTTTTGTTTGTATGGGTTATCATCAATACATCATTTTTGTGGTAATTACGGTAAATTAGTACTCAACATTAGAAACCCGGTTTCTTCGCGTAATTAATACTAATATAATATGTATAAAACAGAACTATCATTAAATAAAAAACGGTTGCCCATTTTAGAATATTTCTATAACTTACCAATTAGCCGTAAGCAAATGATAGCTTTAATAGCTTGCGAAATGGTATCTATCCTAGGTATAGGAATGGGCGCCACGCTAATTATTACTCAAGGATTACGAAATCAAATACTTGAACAAGCGAAATCAGAAATTGCCGTTACAGATATAAACTATAATATCAAAGTTAATCAAATGGGGTTTGGATTTCGTGGACAATCAGATAACCTAGCATTAATTCGTGCAACTAAATTTCATAATTCCGGTAGGCCATTAAATCGAATTTCTCGGTCGGAAGTAAAGCAAATTTTAATTAATGAAGTCAAAGCTAGACAAATTGAATACGCAACCTTGGTAGGTAAAGATTTAAAGATTATCGCAAATGCCAATACTGACCGAACAGGTGAAGAATTTAATCCAAATAATTTGGTTAGTGAAGTTTTAAATAATCCTAAACAGATTAAAGCATCTCGTGTTGTGAGTTGGAGTGAACTAAGTAAAGAAGCACCACCTTTACCAACGGGGTTTAGTAATCAAGATGCTTTGATTCGTTATACAGTCACACCTGTAAAAGACCCAGTAAATCAAGTTGTTATTGGTGCTTTAGTATCAGGAGATATTGTCAATGGCAAAAGTGTAATTGCTAAACAAACTCTACAAGCAACTAGAGGTGGTTATAGTGCAATTTATTTTCAAAAAGCTAATGGAGACTTTGCGTTAGCTAGTTCGCTTCATCAAGGAGAGTCTCAAGATATTAACCAAGCTTTATCGAATGTTGAACTGCCTATTGAGAGTAAATCATTACTTACTGCTGCTGTAAAATCTCCCAACGGTCAAGTTATAACTGAAAGGATGAATATAGGCGCCCAAAGTTATACAATGGCTTTTAAAGCTATTCCCAGTAAAATTATTGAAAATACAGACGAACAGCAAGCTATTTACGATAAAACTTCAATAGCTATTTTAGTTAGAGGAACACCAGAGTCATCGCTGAATAAGTTGCTAATGCAAAGTTTATTCCAGCAAATGCTTACAGTGTTTATTGCTTTAATACTAGTTGGCGCCTCTATAATAATATTACGACGGTCAATAGTTAAGCCAGTTGATAACCTTAAAACTGCTGCTCAAAAATTTGCAGACAGCGTAACTACTGGAAATCATAGAGATATTCAAGCATCGCGAGCGCAAATTTTTGCAAAAGATGAAATTGGCGAATTAGCAGTCAGCTTCAACACAATGGCTGACACAATTTACACACAAATTCAACAAAGAGAAAGTGAAGCACATTTAGCGTTACAACTTAACGCTATTACAGCAGTAATACGCGAATCACTTGATAGTGAGAAAATTCTAAAAGTCGCTGTAATAAATACACGTAAAGCAATGCAAGTTGCAAGAACGCTGTTTTACAGTTTAAATGAAGGGCAAAGTCAAGTGGTTGCAGAATCAGTTGACTATAAATCTAACACACTTTTAGGAACAAATATCAAAAATCCTTATGACATTAAGGAGAATCTAGAAGATTTACCAATTGGTAGCATTAAGACCGTTAATAATATAGATATTGTTTCCAATACACCGCGCTTGAGCCAGACTTGTATCAATTACTTACAAAAATTTAACGTTCAAGCATACTTATTAGCGCCTATTTTTGTGAATAAAGAGCTATATGGTTTATTCGTAGCACACCAATGTGAAGATGCACGTCCGTGGCAAAACAGCGAAATAAATCTATTTAAACAAGTTGCGGTTCAAATTGGTTATGCGTTAGAACAATCTCAACTACTACAACAAGTTCAACAAGGACGAATACTAGCAGAAACAGTCTCTGTTGAAGAACGAAGACAAAAAGAAAATCTTCAGATGCAGCTTATGGAACTTCTCCAAGATGTTGAAGGTGCAGTAACTGGAGATTTAACCGTGCGTGCTGATGTTAGCGAAGGTGAAATTGGAACTGTCGCTGACTTTTTTAACTCTATCGTCGAAAGTTTACGTGATATTGTCACGAAAGTAAAAGCAACAGCAACCCAAGTCAATGAAGCAATCGGTTCCAACTCAGGAGAAATTCGACAGCTAGCAGAAGAAGCACTCGAACAAACAGCAGAAATTAATAGCACACTTGAAACAGTTGATAGCATGACGATAGAAATGCAAAATGTCGCTGTTTCGGCGCGTCAAGCATCAGCAGTAGCTTCATTAGCAGCACAAAACGCAGAAGAAAGCGAAAAAGCAATTGACCGTACAGTTCAAAAAATAATGCACTTACGAGAAACAGTAGGTGAGACAGCCAAAAAAGTGAAGCGTTTAGGAGAATCAACGCAGCAAATCTCGCGGGTAGTATCATTAATCAATCAAATTGCCGTACAAACAAATCTTTTAGCTATTAATGCGGGTATTGAAGCAGCACGTGCAGGTGAAGAAGGACAAGGTTTTGCGGTGGTCGCAGAAGAAGTCAGTGAACTTGCTGCACGTTCATCGTTTGCGACAAAAGAAATAGAAAACATTTTAGAAAACGTTCAAAGAGAAGCAACCGAACTAGTACAGGTTATCGAATTAGAAACAACTCAAGTAGTAGAGGGTACGCGAGTAGTAGAAGACGCAAAATACAGTCTTGCACAGATTTTGGAAGTATCACGTCAAGTAAACTTACTAGTAAACTCCATCTCTAATGCTACAGATTCGCAATTAGAAACATCACAAATAGTAAGTACACTAGTCAAACAAATCGCCTTAACATCGCAGCGTACAACAACATCATCGCAAAAAGTATCACATTCATTACTACAAACAGTAGCAATTTCGCAACAACTACAGAAAACCGTAGGCGCCTTTAAGATTAGTTAAGAGTGCTGAGTACTGAGCGCTGAGTTGTTACTTCTAACTATACTCAGCACTCAGCACTTTCTACGAGCGCACTTTTAAGCTTCGACTTTGACACCACGCCAGAAAGCTACATATCCTTCTATTTGTTTGGCTTTGTCCTTTGCACTGGGATAATACCAGGCAGCATCTTTGTTAACTTGCCCGTCAACTTCAATGCTGTAATAGCTTGCGACACCTTTCCACGGACAAGTTGTGTGAGTATCGCTGTCTTTGAAATATTCTTTGTTAATTGCGTCAGCAGGAAAATAGTGGTTGTTTTCAACGACTACAGTTTTGTCGCTTTCCGCAAGAACGACGCCGTTCCAAGTTGCTTTTGCCATGAGTGGTTTTGGTTATACTGAGAATTTACACTTATTTTACTTTATATATCTTTACATAACAGCAGTTATTAGGCAGCAACATACCAGCGTGGCGCCAACGTCGTTTGTATTTATTCTTTCCGTAGAATGGTAATATCTATCACTCTTAACTCTTATATATGTATTTATAGCTACCAAAAGTAGCTATAATTTAAGATTTTTTATCAAAGGTTAACAATTTACCCATAAAGACGTGTTATTGTTTGGGGAATGTGAGTTGAAAAATCATCCTAAGGTATGATGCCAAATTCTTTTAAGTTGTCCCTAAACCTGGAAGCAGAGTTTTTTTTCCAGCAAGGACTGCGCCGTAACAAGACAGAAAAGTTTGAAGCAGCTATAGCTAGTTTTGACAAAGCGCTGCGATGCAAACCAGAATATCCCGAAGCCTTATTCCAAAAGGGTTTCGCATTAGGGTCTTTAGGTAAACACGAACTAGCTATCGGTTGTTTTGACCAAATGTTAACTTTCAAAAGCGATGATTGCTGGGTTTGGCATAACCGAGCGATAGCTCTTGGTAAGTTAGAACGTTATAACGAAGCACTCAATAGTTTTGAGCGTGCAATCGAGTTTAATCCAAACGGAACAACCGCATGGCACAATCGTGGTTTGACGTTATGTGATTTAGGGAAGTATGAGAAAGCAGTTCTCAGCTTTGACCGTGCGTTAAAGTTACAGCCAGATGCTTATTGGGCATGGTATAACCGAGGAAATGCCTTAAAACAACTCGAACGTTACGAAGAAGCACTGAACAGCTATGACCGCGCTATTGAGTTCAGTCCCAAAAACTTGCTGGCTTGGTACTACCGAGGTGTAAATTTGAGTGAATGGGGGCACCATGAAAAAGCGATTCTTAGCTTTGACCGTGCGTTAACAATTCAGCCTCAATATTATAAGGCTTGGCTGCACAAAGGCTTTGCTTGGGAACAGTTGAAAAACTATGAAAATGCGATTGCATCTTACAACCAAGCTTTGGAACTGGCGCCTAGTGATGACGCTGTTTGGTATAACAGAGGTCGTTGCTACATGGTACTACAGAATATCGACCGTGCGGTAGAAAACTTCCGTCAAGCGATAAGCATTCATCCAGGTAAATATTTACAAATTATTCAAACAGACGCTCAATTTGACGGATTACGTCATGACGAACGCTTTCAAGCTCTACTCAAGTGCTAGCCATAAATGCTAGACGGTATTATAAGCGCGTTTATTATTACGCATAAAGTGGGTGTGGGTTCAAGTCAAAATTATTTTATAATTGCGCGTATTTAATACCGATTAGGCATATACAATTAGCGAACAACTAAATATAACTTTGACCACCTTTGTTGTAGGATGCTAGCTAGGGTATGTAAACCCCAAATTTCACAGCGATAGTGCCCAACAGCAATTACAGACATTTCACTATCAATAACTGCCTGTGCAGCTGGTTGTCTAAGTTGTCCTGTTATGTAAACATTAACACCGTGTGATGCGGCTTCTCGTACCAGCAAATCTGTCATGGCGCCAACCACCGCAACTTTTTTGACTTCGCTTTCACTTGCCGCCCGTATTTGCTCGTACCCATTAAATATTTCTTTTACACAATTAAATATATCAGTAAACGTTTGATTAGGCGCCTGTCCAATCATTCCAATCGGTCTATTTTGCTTTTCTCCAAATACTTCTAAATTAGACAAGCTTAATACATCAGCCAAGTGAGTATTAAATCCTAGTGTTAAGGATTCATCAAACGGCAAATGATAAGAAATTACTCCTATATCAGGTGGGAGTTGTTCAAGTTCAAGCTTCCAAGGTCGATGTAAAAATAATGCATCAATATGTTGGCTTTTTACCCAGTTATATAAACCATCCCAAGGTTCTAGTGCCAAACCTAAACGCTTAATAGAGCGTGTGGAAGGTAAATATATACCACCCTGTTCATCTTTGTTATAGCGCTCAACCTGGAAAAATGTGTTGAGAAATTTAGTAATTGTATCTAAATGCATAAAAGAAAAAATGGCTGAGAGAATATTATTATATAGATGCTTTTGCTGGTTCTATTCGACCAAGGGCAAAAGAAGATGAACAACGATATATTGATGGCTCTCCCTTACGAGCTTTACAAACAGAGCCAATTCCACAATTGGATTCTACAATTGCAGTCTAGAATATAAAGGTCAAAATCTAGGGATGCATGAAAAGCAATGACACCTAAAGTCGCGCCATACGGGTCTTGGAAATCACCTATTACTACTGATTTGATTACGGGGGCAACTATTGGACTAGGGCAAATATCACTTGATGGTGAAAATATTTACTGGACTGAGTTACGACCGACTGAGAAGGGACGCAATGTGATTGTGAAACAGGCGCCCAATGGTACTATTCACGATGTTACTCCAGATGGTTTTAATGTGCGTACTCGTGTTCATGAGTATGGTGGAGGCGCCTATTTTGTGGTGAATGGCACTGTATATTTTTCCAATTTTGCCGACCAGCGTCTTTATTATCAAAGTGGTGAAAATGCTGTTGCTTTAACTCCTGATGTTGCCATGCGTTATGGTGACGGTATATTAGATGCTCAGAGAAATAGAATTATTTGCGTATGTGAAGACCATACCGCAGGTGATCATGAGCCTGCTAATAAGCTTGTGGCTATTAATTTGGAAAATAGCGATATACAAACTTTAGTTTCTGGTAATGATTTTTATACATCGCCTCGTCTTAGTCCCGATGGTTCGCAGTTGGCTTGGTTAACTTGGAATCATCCTAAAATGCCTTGGGATAGTGCTGAGTTATGGGTGGGAGATGTACAAAGTGATGGTTCGATAGGTGATGCGAAAAAAATTGCAGGTGGCGCCAATGAATCTGTATGTCAGCCAGAATGGTCGGCAGATGGAAGGCTATACTTTATTTTAGATAGAACTGGTTGGTGGAATATTTACCGTACTACAGATGATAGTATTGAAAATTTAACACCAGTACCCGCAGAATTTGGTAAGCCACAATGGATTTTAGGCACTTGTACATACGGTATTGAATCTAATAATCGAATTATTTGTAGTTATACCCAGCAGGGAACTTGGAAGTTAGCTAGTCTTGATCTCACTTCACGTCAATTAGAAACTTTTGATTTGCCTTATACAGAAATTAGCTCGTTACAAGTGGCACCTGGTAAGGTAGTATTTAACGGTGGCGCCCCAACTCAACCTACAGAACTTGTTGTATTAGATTTAGCTACTCTTCAACGTACAGTTTTACGGCGTGCAAGTGAAGTTACTGTTGAGAGTGGTTATCTTTCACAAGTTAAAGGAATTGAATTTCCTACAACTAACGGAAAAACTGCATTTGCAATATTTTACCCACCGCAAAACCAAGATTACACGGCGCCTGAAGGTGAAAAACCACCATTATTAGTAAAAAGTCATGGAGGACCAACCGCAGCAACTTCCACAAGTTTAAGTTTAAGCATTCAATATTGGACAAGTCGCGGAATTGCAGTTCTCGATGTAAATTATGGTGGAAGTACTGGATATGGTCGCGAATATCGTCAGCGTTTAGAAGGTAATTGGGGTATTGTTGATGTTGATGATTGTGAAGCGGGAGCGAAATATTTAGTTGAACAAGGGTTAGTAGATGGAAACCGTTTGGCTATTGCTGGTGGTAGTGCTGGTGGATACACTACTTTATGCGCGTTGACTTTTCGTGATACTTTCAAAGCAGGCGCCAGTTATTATGGTGTAAGCGACTTAGAAGCATTAGCCAGAGATACACATAAATTTGAGTCACGCTATCTAGACGGTTTGATAGGCGCCTATCCGGAAAGAAAAGACCTATATATTGAGCGTTCCCCCGTCTACTTTACAGAAAAACTTGCTTGTCCTGTAATTTTCTTTCAAGGTTTAGAAGATAAAATTGTACCTCCTAACCAAGCCGAAATCATGGTAGAAGCATTACAGCAAAAAGGTTTACCCGTTGCATATGTAGCTTTTCCCGGAGAGCAACACGGGTTTCGCAGTGCAGAAAACATTAAAAGCGCGCTAGAAGGAGAAATCTATTTTTACTCGCGCGTCTTTAAATTTGAATTAGCAGAAAATGTACAAACAGTCAAAATAGACAATTTGTAATCTCTTGTAATCTCTTGTGGAACAGGCATCCCTGCCTGTTTAATATATTAAAATTTAAATCTTGTTCAAACGACAGGGAAATATAAAACGCGCGCGCTTCATCATCGGGGGGTTCTAATATATCAAAGGCACCGTTTATAGCTTCTTGTACTTTGGCAGGTAATGCTTCAAACATATCTGTATCTATTATATTGACATTAGCTTTGAACTTGTTAAAATTTGGGAAGTGTTCTGACAATAAATTCACATCCTTTGATTTTTTATCACCTGACGAAAAGAAAATAACTATTAATCGGAGACTACTAAAATGTTTAGAGCAATTGCTTCGGAAGCGCTCGGTTTGAGTGACATCGGCTCCATAATTCAGCCCCAAGATTTTAATAAGGTTGATGCTGATGATTATTTGTTTCACGAAGATGGTGAAAAGATATTTTTCCTAATTAAGTCAAAGAAAGACGAGTACTGTTTTACCAACTTTGCATTAATTCACGTAGACGGTGTTACTGCTGCTTCCTCAAAGCGGTCTATCAAAAGATACGAATATGCATCGGAGATAATTTCAGGCGTAACATTGGAAACAGCCGGAAACATAGATATGGATATCGAATTGAAGTTTAATATTGGAGCAAACTCATTTATTGTAAATGTGCGAAAGGACTTTCTCGAACAATTGAAGGATATCTATAAAACCTTGATTAGTATTAGTAAGCGTCAGTATACCGATAATATTTGTAGAACTAATGCACTAAAGACGCTAGATGCCATCGCATCTATGTACAAGATTAGTAATGTAACCTCTGGGGAAGCGATAACAACTCAATTCAATGATATTCTTACAAACCTCAATTCTACCATGTTGGTAAATTATACAAAACGTGACTTTAGTGATGTTTTTAGCAAATATATTCGCTCTTAGGAAACGTTGCTACGGTATACACAATTTATCAAATCACTCTATAGTTCTTGCAAACTATCCAAGTATGAACGGCGCCCGAATCTACAACAAAACCGAGCATTTCACTTTATCACCCGCCGTTGCGATTGCTTCCTTGTCGCATGTAAGTTAAAAAGTGCGCCTTTAAACAAAAGTAACAAATTCAGCAGGCGCCTTCTAACTTTCCAAAAATTCTTCTTTATATTCTTTTAGTGTTTCTCGCACTTCTGCTTCTATATTTAGGCTGATACGATTGCTTTCAACAAGATATTTAAAAAACTTCTTGAATGAAGCTATGTAAGATTTGGTATTGCTTTCTGAAGCCCAAAGCGCTTTTCTAGGATACCAATCAGTTAAGAATGACGAGACATCGTTTTCTTCAGCTTCGTCAAGCTTACGTACTTGTTCATAGTAATATAGGTATTCAGCAAAGAATTCAATATTACTACTGTGCTGTTTGATAGTTTTAAGAGAAAGATTAGACTTTTGTAACCAGGATTTAAAACCATCTAGTAAAATTTTATTATAGTTTTGTATTTCTACTATTTTTTTATCTTTTTCATCCATTTTAATTTAATAGTACAAAAATATGTAATGCTTTTTGTTATTTTACTTAATTATGGTGCCTTTAACACTTTAATATACAAATTATACTAGACACTTGGGTATTTAAGTATCTAAGTATGAAAGGTGTCTGAGTTTACAACAAAACGCTCGCGAATGTTATGTGTAAATGATACTTACCTTTATCGGCGCCGACTTTGATAATTTATAGCACAGGCTTTTTAGCCTGTGCAGTCATAGATATATTCTTTACCACAGGGAGGATGTATCAAGTAGCTGTAGAAGTTGGCGCCTCACTTACTTCAATACTTTTCTGTCCTAACTTGGGTTCAGTACCCGCTAATATACGTTGTATATTACTACGATGGCGAATAATTACATACAGTCCACCAGCCACACCAAACAATACATAAGCCAGTGGTTGATGAAAAAGAAGCATTAATATAGATACTGCAACGGCGCCACTAATGGAACTGAGTGAGACAATACGCGATATTGCCACAACAATAGCAAAAACACCAAACGTTGCCAAACCAACTTGCCAATTCATCGCTAACAATATACCCAAACTTGTGGCAACAGATTTACCTCCAGTAAAACTCAGGAATATAGATTTACTGTGACCAAGTACAGCGCACATCCCTGCAAGTGTTACCATCCAAGGTTCCCATCCAGATACACTTTGAGGAATTAAATTTTGATTATTAGCGAACTCAAAAAACCAATGCACTAATAATATTGATAAAACTCCCTTCAAACAATCCACCAACAAAACAAAAGCTCCAGGTCCCTTACCCAAAGCTCTTAGTACATTAGTGGCGCCAGTCGAACCAGAACCAACCTCTCGAATATCAATACCTTTCAAAATTTTTACTGCTGTATAACCTGTAGGTATTGAACCCAACAAGTAAGTAACAAACAGAACAGTTCCACACAAACTTAACCAAGTAGCCATAAAAGTAGGGTGCGTGACGCCATCAACAATCTTACAACGAAGCTAATAATCTAGTGGCGTCACGCACCTGACGGGTTTTAAGATGCTACCCTGCGGGAAAACTCCGTTTACGTACCGAGCGCATGACAAGAGGGGAAAAGCTATCTAAAAGTCGTCATCGTTATTATTTCGCATCATGCGTGGGTCAGGAGCAAACGCCAACCACAAAGGGAATTGTAGCAATCCAAGGCTAATTTGCTCTTCCGAATCATCAATGATTATAAAGGGCATTTGATTCGCCTTTACGAGTCTATCTGCTCTTTGAGCCACAACATCGGCTGTCTCAAATATTACTACCCCTCCATCGCGTCCAAAATCTGGGCGCCCAATACCCAAACAATCTTGTAAACCGCGTCGCCATTCCCCTAACCTTTCTGGGGTGCTTGTTAATACTATTGTGCGAACTCGCTCGCCATATAGCTGGTGCAATATAGATATTGCTGCGGATGATATTAGTATATTTTGTAACCTACTGCCCATTGTCCGGATGGCGCCGCGTCCACCTTGAGTAAAAAACCAGTTTGAGACACGCTCGGCATGGATAGGTTCAAAGGTACGACGAAGTTGCCAAGGTGGACCGTAGTAGTCGGGTTTTGTACGGTATTGGTCAATTAAACGGCGAATTTGCTTGCCAGTGTCTTGAAACTGTTGGGGAGCAAATTGGATATTTCCTGAATTTCCTGAAGGTTCGCTATATTTTGGCTGACGTACTGGTTCTTCTTCTTTTTCGACTTTTTCTTTTCTAGCAGGTTTTACGAGTGGAAGTTGTTCCGCTGCTACCGCTAAATCTTGCAAGCTGCCTGTAAGATAATCTTTAAACCCTTGAACTCGAATTGCTAAATCTTGCGATGCACCTGCAAAAGTGGTTCGCATTTCGTTACGAATACGCTCTTGACGACGTTCGAGTTGTTCAATTGAAAGTTGCAACGCGCTTTTTTTGGTTTCGAGTTGCGCTAAAGCTTCTTGGACAATTTTTCCCATTGCCATTTGGGTATCGCTTACTTGTACTTGTAAGTCTGCTATTTGTCGCTTTAAAACAGCTTCGGTTTGCTTTAGTTCGTTTATTCTTTGAGTAATTTGTATCTGCTCATCTGGCTTTGGTGGAGCGTCTAATTGTGCCAAAATTTCAGTAACAGCTTCTTCTTCGCTTTGCGATGTTAATTTTTCTTCAGGCTGTATTGAAGGCTCAATAGTGCTTTCACTTTGGTTTTCTTGTTGCAAATCGTGTTGTTCCATAGAGCTACGAGTCCCGGTTTTCCCAAGATATTCAACTTTTGCTTCTGGGTTTTGAGATTCTTCTCCGGTCATATGATAGATAACGGTTAATGGTTAATGAATAATGGCATATATTATCAAATACAGGGAAGGATAAAATTTAGGTTCTTTGGCGTTATATCTTCGGGCAACGTTGATCTAGACAAGCTTTTAGGGTATTAGGGTCAAAGAGAATAGGTAGAAAGTGAATGCTTTTAACTTCTTTAAAATAAAACAATATTGGAACTGGAGACCAAAATATCCGCCAGTTGAGCCATTCTTGGTAAGGAAAGCGTCGAAGTAGCTTTTCGCCACGGTAAACATCTAAATCTGTAGCTGTGAACTGTAAGCGTATTGTTACTGCTTGCAGCATTAGAAACAAGCCTAGTATTGCACAAACGCCTCCAGCAATCGGTTGTACAAATAGCAGTGGAATCGCTGTAATTACCAAAACCAGAGGGATATTGTAACTAGGTTTCAGTTCAACAGTTGACAGTCTATCGGCCGTTGTTGATGTCATAAGCTTTTAAATCCTGCATTTATTAATAGATATTTTATATTTTATGTGAGAGTGGGAGTGTCTATCTCCCACCCTCTGTTTCTAAGCTCCCTGCTGGAAAGCGCTGCCTTGTCCTTGAAACATTACCGCTGATAAGAAAAAGTTGAAGACAAAAATTAACAACAGTGCAGTTACAACCGCTGTTGTCGTCGATTGTCCCACACCTTTGGCGCCTCCTGTTGTCGTTAGTCCCCAGTTACAGCCAATTATGGCAATCAAAGCACCAAAAAAACCAGCTTTCACTAAAGAACTAACAATATCCCATATCGAAAGAAAGCTACGGGCAGAGTCTAAAAATACTGTGTCAGCTAAGTTGTACACGTTAGTCGCGATTATTAAACCCCCTAGCATCCCTGTCACTAATGATAGCAATGTTAGAATGGGAACCATTACCAAACAAGCAATGGTACGAGGAATTACAAGATAATCGATTGGGTCAGTTTTTAAAATCAATAGCGCATCAATTTGTTCTGTGACACGCATAGTCCCAATTTCCGCAGCAAATGCCGAACCAACTCGTCCAGCTATAATAACTGCGGTTAATACAGGTGTTAACTCTCGCGTCAGAGCTATTGCCAGCACTCCACCAACTATATTACCGGCGCCAAAGTTAATAAATTCCCGTGCGACTTGAATTGTAAATACTGCACCTACAAACACAGCAGTAACTAGGGCAATAAACAGCGAGTCGGGTCCCACTGCTGCCATTTGTTCAAGCGTGTTACGTCGGTGAATTTTTCCTCTCAACAAATGAACTATCACCTGTCCAGCAAGGAAAACTGCCGATAGTAACCGTTGACCCCACGCTCCTAAACCTGATTTAGATATACTTTCACTCAAATGTTTAAATGTACGCGCGATAGCTTAACTTACTGCCGTCATCTTAGCGAATTTAAGCATATTTTTTTGTAACCTTCGCGATTAACAAGCAATTACAAGCTTTTTATTAACTTAGGTTAAACGTATTCTCATAAAGATAAATTTCTTAATATTGCCTTGTGACATTATGCAAGGGGGTACAGACCCTCATTATCCTTTGTACATCAAGCGTCTGCTTGGTTTATACCAGGCTCAGACTAGCCATATTCTGAAAAAAAAGTATGTATGTATTTTAATGAAAACTTAAGATTTTTAAATTATCGGCTAATTCCGGGCAATCCAAATTATTGTAGTAAATGACAGGCGCTTGTATTTGACTGCTTTGTATTTAATCCACGGAGCCTATAGTCGTGACTATTTTAATTAACTTTCTCCGCTCGCTACTGCTGACTGTTGTTTTTGGTTTTGCGACGCCTATGCTATTCGTTGGCGCCTTACTTGCGAGTTTTATGCTGATTGGGTATGTACCTGGTCTGCAAACTGTAGCTAACGCATTCGCAAATCTGATTTTGCAGTTTCTAGCGACCTTTGGTAGTGGCGCCCCAATACGCGGACTAATTACCATCGCTTTAACTTGCAGTTTTGTTGCAGCATTATTTGATACTTATGTTCATTATCGCTACCAAATATTAAGACTTGATTCTTAATGAGTACTCAATACTTATTTTTTAAAGTAACAAATAATACTAGCTCTTATTGTATAACATTTTTGAAGTGGTGCGCTTCGGAATAGCGCTCAGATAAGGCTTTTCGATTTAATTTTAATATAAAAATATGGGGTAATGCAGCGAGTAGCATCATGACCTCACACTGATGTTACACGCAAAAAATGAAAAGTCAATTAAGATTGTATTGTTAGTAGTTAATCACTATGGCTAGTAACGTTATTTATAATTAAGGTGTTTTGACTGCTCATGGTTTGGCCTTTTAAGCCTAGATTTAGCAAACAAATTGCTCGAATAGAAATTAATGGTGCTATTGCTGGCGCCACACGTAAACAGGTGTTGGAAGCTCTTAAAACTGTTGAAGAGAGAAAATTTCCAGCACTCTTACTTCGCATTGATAGTCCGGGTGGAACTGTTGGGGACTCACAAGAAATTTACAGCGCATTAAAACGACTAGGCGAAAAAATCAAAATTGTTGCAAGTTTTGGTAATATTTCTGCTTCCGGCGGTGTATATATTGGCATGGGAGCGCAGCATATCATGGCAAACCCTGGCACTATTACTGGCAGCATTGGTGTAATACTGCGTGGTAATAACTTAGAAAGGCTGCTTGAAAAAGTTGGAGTTTCCTTCAAAGTTATCAAGTCTGGTCCCTACAAGGATATTTTATCGTTTGACCGTCAACTAACTCAACCTGAAGAACACATCCTGCAAGAACTTATAGATACTAGCTACAGCCAGTTCGTTCAAACTGTCGCTTCATCACGAAATCTTTCTGAAGAAACTGTGAGAAGCTTTGCAGATGGTCGTATTTTTACAGGACAGCAAGCTGTTGATTTGGGTGTAGTAGACCGTTTGGGTACCGAAGAAGACGCACGTCGCTGGACTTGCGAACTCGTTGGACTCGACCAAGAAAAAACTCCATGCTTCACTTTAGAAGAACGTAAGCCTTTATTGAACCGGATTTTATCCCGCGAGCAATACCAAAACAGTTTGCTCTCAAGCAGTTTACTGTCAACAGGCGCCCAATGGTTAGAATTTGAAATCTCTACCAGTGGCTTGCCTCTATGGCTATATCGTCCTTAATTACTACTTGTTTTTACAATAAACAGAAAGATTGTGCAATTATTGTGCGATTACAGATTTGTACGATTGTTATTTCTGAGGAATAATAGCAAGTGGTAAGTGTCAGACAATGGAGGATATTTTCGTGGAGGGAGAGTGGCGGATGCGAGCAATACGTGGTGCAACGACGGTACCTTCTAATACGGTGGAAGCAATGCGCGAAGCTGTTACAGAGCTTATAGACGAACTCGAAGGACGTAATCAATTACATCCTAAAGATATAATTAGCGTTACTTTCTCTGTAACACGTGATTTAGACGCAATATTTCCTGCTGCAATTGCCAGAACTCGTCCTTATTGGGACTCTGTACCAATGCTTGATGTGCAGCAAATGTTTGTTGAAGGTAGTTTAGAGCGTTGCATCCGTTTTTTAATCCACGTTTATGTCAATGCGTCAACCCCTATCCATCACATTTATCTTCGAGAAGCGGCAAACTTAAGACCCGATTGGAGTTTACCCCAGTCGTTACAGGCATCACATTCAGTCATGAAATCAAAAGTCTAGAATGCGTATGTAGACCGTGGGAATACTTAAGAAAATATGAAGTTTGACGGTGGAGACAACGGCATTGCACAATTTGGTGGGATTTCAGGTAGAGTATTCAGTGACCGTGGTACAGGTGTTAGGGTGCGGTGCGAAGACTTCCTGAATATTCTTTCTCGAAATCCTGAACCTTTAGTTATTGTGACAGCAGAAGGTTTCTTTACAAAACTTTATAAATATGCAACTGCGTATAAAGGTTTTGTTTTTTTTACTGAATCACTCGATAAGCTAGAACTCAGCAGCAATATTGAGGTGATTCAGGCCACTAGTATTTCAGCCGAGATTTAGCCGAAATTTAGCCGAAATTTAGCCGAAATTTAAATTGTAGGTTGGGTGCAACGGAGCGTACCCAACAAAAACATTAGTAGGTTGGGTTCCGTTCCTCCAACGGCACTCGCTTCAACCAGGGGAACCCCGGCAACGCGGTGCCTCCCCAACCTACTAATGTTTGTGAAATCGAATTCCCAGGAAAATATCGTACAAAAATCCTAGGAAGTCTTTTTTAGTGAGTAATCCTAATGATTGAGGTGAACCTTTTTCATCAAGTTTGGGCTTCATTAAGTAGTATGTAGGTTGATATTTATACCAAGGTACTGATGGCCAAAGGTGATGAACGAGATGATAGTTCTGTCCCAAAATTAAAATGTTGAGTATAGGGCTAGCATAAACACGCGCATTTTTCCAGCGGTCTCGCTCGTTAAATGGGCGATGAGGTAGATAATCAAAGAATAAACCTAATGTTACGCCTACAACCGCTGATGGGATGAACCAAAAATTTAGGACGTAGCCCAAGAAATGATGTTGAACTGAAATATATACTATTACGGCGACAAACAGGCGGCTTAAGAACCATTCCAGTAGTTCATTATTACGCCACAGGCGCCGTTTAAAGAAAAATATTTCGTGATAGAGAAACCGCACAGCAATTAACCACAAAGGACCACCAGTAGATACATAGTGATCTGGGTCATTGTCAGGGTCATTAACGTTACTATGATGTTGTAAATGCACCCGTGTAAATACAGGGAATGCGAAAACTAACATGATCGCGCTGCAATGACCGAGTGCGGCATTAATAATTCGGTTGCTGTGGGCAGACTGATGACATGCGTCATGAATGACCGTGCCTGAAATATGAAGGGCAAGGACATTTAGACTAAAGCATACCCAGTGTTGCCATCCCCAAACCCAGTAACCAAAGCCAGATATAATAACAATTCCCACTGCCCCTAAAAAAAGTAGCAGCGTTGGATTAAAACCACCAGGAGGCGCTAGTAAATCCTTCGGCGGGATTGTAAGTTGCTTTGGTGCCTCCGACGTTAGCATTGTAAACTCCTTAACCTTCAAACAATCAAATTGAAATATGGGACACAAAATCACAAACAATAAAGTTTTGTGTACCAAGATTAATTTATCTCATGATACATCAGCACCTCAATAAACGATATGATGCCAATCGAGCCAAAATATCGGCACTAACAGACACGTTGTGCAGTTCGATTCTACGATGATTCCCAGAAGCCTCTTTTCTATTACCCTCTATGCAATTTAAAGACTCAATGCGCCGGACTAAAATTGTCGCCACAATTGGTCCTGCTACTAGCAGCCCAGAAATGCTCAAAGCTATTATCGAAGCAGGCGCCACCACGCTAAGACTAAATTTTTCTCATGGTTCTCATGCGGATCATCAGCGTAACATACGTTTGATTCGGCAAACGGCATTTGAGCTAAATCAGCCGGTTGCTATATTACAGGATTTACAAGGTCCGAAAATCCGCTTGGGTAAATTTGAGAATGGGTCGATAGTTTTAGGGAAAGGTGACCGCTTTACATTGACGAACCGTCCTGTAGTTGGAACTCAAACCTCAAGCTGTGTCACCTATGATTATCTCGCCGACGAAGTTCCCACAGGCGCCCGAATTATGCTTGATGATGGACGTGTAGAAATGGTCGTCGAAGAGGTTGAGCGAGAAAAAGGCGATTTGCACTGCCGTGTTACTGTTGGAGGTACGCTGTCTAATAATAAGGGCGTAAACTTTCCGGGTGTGTACTTATCAATTAAAGCGATGACCGATAAAGACCGCCAAGATTTGATGTTCGGTCTTGACCAGGGAGTTGATTGGGTCGCATTATCATTCGTTCGTAACCCTCAAGATATTATTGAGATTAAAGAATTAATTGGAAGCACTGGTAAACAAGTACCAGTAGTTGCCAAAATTGAAAAACATGAAGCTATTGAACAAATGGAAGCAGTTCTAGCTTTGTGTGATGGCGTAATGGTGGCACGTGGTGACTTAGGGGTTGAATTACCTGCTGAAGATGTCCCAGTGTTACAAAAACGTCTGATTGCCACTGCTAACCGTTTGGGTATTCCAATTATTACGGCTACTCAAATGCTCGATAGCATGGTTAATAACCCCCGTCCTACACGCGCTGAAGTCTCAGACGTGGCAAATGCCATTTTAGACGGTACTGATGCCGTTATGCTTTCAAATGAGACGGCTGTGGGTAAATTTCCAGTCGAGGCAGTAGCAACTATGGCACGTATTGCTGAACGGATGGAGCAAGAAGCAGCAGAAAACCCCAATGCTTTAAAAGTAAGAGATGCACGTCGTTCTATACCTAACGCAATTAGCCAAGCAGTTGGACAAATTGCCGAACAGTTAGGTGCTAGTGCGATTATGTCACTTACTCAAACTGGAGCAACAGCACGTAACGTTTCTAAGTTCCGTCCCCAAACTCCAATTTTAGCCATTACTCCCCATGTTAACGTTGCGCGTCAATTACAAATGGTGTGGGGTGTCAAACCATTACTTGTACTCGAATTACCTTCTACTGGTCAAACTTTCCAAGCGGCATTAAACGTAGCATTAGAAAATAAGTTACTATCTGAAGGCGATTTAGTTGTAATGACCGCAGGAACGCTACAGGGTGTTTCTGGTTCCACGGATTTAATTAAAGTAGAAGTTGTCACATCAGTAGTTGGACATGGTATTGGATTAGGAGGGCAAGGTTCAGTTAGTGGACGTGCGCGTGTCGCCCATAGTGGTATGGATGTTGGTAATTTTAATCATGGTGATATTTTAGTTGCATCACGCACTAGCGCTGATTTTGTTGATGCTATTCGCAAAGCAGCAGGTATTATTACTGAGGAAGAAAGTCTAACAAGTCATGCTGCTGTTATTGGTTCACGTTTAGGAGTACCTGTAATTGTTGGTGTTAAAGACGCTACGCAAGTTATTCGCGACGGTTTAATTTTAACAATGGACATGCAGCGCGGCTTAGTTTATTCAGGCGCCGTCAACGGTACTGTAGTAACAACCTAATAATGACATCTTGTAGCACAGGCCTTCTTCGCCTGTGCAGTGATATTTTTTACCACAGAAACACAGAGTTCACAGAGTAGGAATTAACTGAGCATCGCTTCTAGACAGTAATTAATATGTATAAAAAATTAGTTAAGTATACAAATCTATCTTGTAAAATAGCGCCTTTTTTGCGATAAATACTTAAATTATTAAGCAACAAAGTAGCAATATTAACGTTTTACTTATGAGAACACTACTAGTAATAAATAAAAACTAAATTGTTAAAAATAACCTATCCGTTACATCCGTTTATCATCCGTTGCCAATATTCCTACACGAGCTTGCAAAACAGGTTGTTTAGGCTGATTTGATTCGACCAAGTCTTTGTATAAACGCAAATGCTCAGTACTAATGTATTGCCAACTATAATGCTTTTTCACATGGTTTTGAGCATTTAGTGCTAATTTACTAAGTTCTCGATAATTCTGAATAGCCCATTCAAGCTTATTAACACAAGAATCGATACTACCATTACGGAAAAGAATTCCTCTACTTGTACCAATTAATTGTTGATGAGGTGCAATATCGCTTGCAACAACAGGAATACCCTCACGCATTGCTTCCAACATGGCTAGCGGCAATCCTTCCACATTAGAAGGTAAAACAAATAATCCCGCACCCCGAATAATCTCAGCTTTACGCGCTCCCCATAATTCTCCAGCCATAATAATATCAGAATTCGCTGAAACTGTTTTGAGAAGTGAAGCAGTGAATTCTTTGGTATCACTAATTCCACCAACTAATACAAGTTTCCATCCAGGACACTTCAGTTGCAGAAAAGCTTTAACTAACAAGTCTGGACACTTTTCTGGTACGAGTCTGCCCAGAAAAACAATGTAACTTCCCTCAAATAATCCCAATGCCTTGCCATAGTTAAAATTTGGGTCAGAATTTGAATAACTAGCAGGGGCGCCGGGAATGTAAATAGTATTGCGGTTATAAGTCTGAGAGAAATGCTGCTTGAGTGCTTCAGATACGACAATTATTTGGTCAGCGAATTTAACAGATGCTCTTTCACCAGAAAGAATAATTTTTCTAGATAAATTTCCCCATTTACTGCGCTGCCAATCTAAACCATGACAAGTAACAACAATCTTGGCTTTGGATACAACCTTGGACAGTCCTGTGAATAACGAAGGACCACTAGCATGAAAATGAATAATATCGTAACGTTTACCTGATGCGGCAATCACTGCTAAAGCCGACGTTACAAGAGCATCGGCGCCTTTTATATTTAATCCAGGTAGGTTTTTTACTTGCACACCCTCAAAATCATACGGTTGCCTACCTTGAAAATCTGTATATGAATTCCGAGCAAATAAATCTACCAAATGCCCTTGTTTAATAATACGAGGGTACAACTCTGCACAATAATGCTCTATTCCACCCTGCTTTGGTGGTAGTCCCTTGGCACCAATAACTGCTATTCTCATTAAGTTTTTGCGATTTTATCAATGCTCACACATCAGTCAACTAACAATTATTTTTATTCAAATAAAATACTTAGTTAACAAGCGAAGTATATGTAATATTTATAACAGGCTTAATAAAAAATTTTTCTTGTCATTATAATAATTTATGTATTTCAAATTTAAAATAAGTAAAGCTAATGGCAGAAAGCTTATCCTTAAATAAATTTCCTAAGTATTTCTACGGTAGCTAACCCTGTTTTTTCCCAGCTAAATTGCTTGGCTCTTAAAAGACCTAATTGAGAGAGTTTCTTTTGTAATGTTGTGTCACTGGCAATTTCCTGCATTGCTGCCGTTATTTCTTGTACATTGTATGGATTAATTAAAATGGCCGCATTGGAAGTAACTTCTGGTAGTGATGATAAATTAGAGGTAATTACAGGTGTACCACATGCCATTGCTTCAAGAACAGGGAACCCGAACCCTTCCCATAAGCTCGGAAATACAAATGCAAGCGCGTTGCTAATTATTTTCGGTAACTCACTATAAATTACGTAGTCTAAAATTTTCACTCTTTTTGTAATTCCTAACTCGGCTATTTGTACCCTTAAATTGGGTGTGAAACGTCTATCGGTTGGCCCAGCTAACCATAACTCGTAATCTTTATTATTTGGTAAAGCCGCAAACGCTGTTACTAGCCGATTGATATTTTTATATTTATCATGTCTCCCTAAATAAAGAAAGTAAGGCTTGCGATTAGTATCTTTCTCTAACTTTTCTGGGAATGGTTGAAAATGATTACTATCATATGCTAGTAGTACAGGTGTAATTTTGCTTGCTGGAATTTTGTAAAATTCAGTAATATCTTTAGCTGTAGAATGGGAGTTACAAATGATATGTTGCGCTTGAGTCAGAATTTGCGGTATGTAGTAGCGTGCGTAGTTAGTCAAAGGAGAGTGCCAATTTGGGAACCGCAATGGAATTAAATCGTGAACTTGAATTATATAACGACAGTTTGTAAATAGCGGCGCCTCTGGTAAAGGAGAAAATAAAAGTTTTGCAGCTAGTTTTTGGTAGATTTGCGGTAGCTGTAACTGCGTCCAAATCAATCGCCGTAAATGCCCTTTAGAGCCTTGAGCGGGTGTAAGATTATTGGGAACCTGCTCACATCGGAACTCTGGATATTCGTTTGCTGTTAAAAGTGTGGGTGTCAAAGGTTTTAAATGCGGAAATAAATTTAGAGCATAATTACTTATGCCTGTAGGCTGAGAAAATACCATTGATAAATTAACTAATAGTTCGTTCATTCAATTAATTTGGTTTTTCAGATATTTTAGTAAAGTATTCTCTTGAATATTAAGTTGGGAATGGTCACGCCAATATGTAAATACAGCCTGAATTTTACCAATCGCAATTTTGGGTTTGATGAAAATAAAAATTATAGCAAAACCAATCAGTCTAATTAATCGTAATGTGAAAACAAGAGTGTTCGTATATCGCTGTAATGTGATAAGATAACTATAAGTACTATAGAAAATCTTTTTTCTCGTATAACGATTTGTAATGGAAGAAGGTTGATGAATTACAGAGAATATTTTTGTGACAGCAACTTTATAACCTTTTTGGATATAGCGTTCGCAGAAGTCAAAATCTTCGTAGTAAAGAAAATATTCAGAGTCAAATAAAGGACATTCAGAAAAATTACGAAACTGAATGATTAAACTACAACCCGAAACCCAATCGCATTCAACATAATCAGCATCACAATTAGTTATCAAATCAATACTCTTTAGACTTCCAGTTTTTTTCAAAAAACGACCCCCGGCAAACCATACTTCATTACTAGGAGTGTGAATAATGGTTCCTAGTATAGAAATTTCTGGGTACAAAGTAAAAAATGTCTTAATATCAAACTTTGATTCTTCAGCGAAATACGCATCAGGATTAATAATCCATACTAGTGCATTAGTATCCTGAGTATAAATCCATTTTAGACCTAAGTTACATGCACTACCAAAACCAAGATTAGATCCAGCATCAATTACCAAGATATTCTGGCAAGCTAGATTTTGTATACTCTTGTCATCAGGAGAGTTATTGATAATAACTAATTTGTAATTTAAATCTATGGCGCCAGGTAATGAATTAATTAGTTGAGTAATAAGTACAGTAGAATAGTAATTAACAGTTATAAAATATATCACATTAAATCACTTTTTAGTAACAATTTTTACCAAAAATAACGAAATAGCGAATTTACTAGAGTTGAGTTTTCTCGATTGTAACTCGCCTCGTTATTTAAGAAGCAAAATAGATTTTTATCACATTTCTGTTAAAGTTTGGCGCCAATGTGGCGAGTGATTTTGTAGCATAAGCGATACTTTGGCACAAGCTAGGACTTATTTTTGATCGGTGAGTAGCACAAACGCGGATATTTGGAGGTTGTGATTGGTATCACCGCGCTCACTCTTTGATGCTGATAATTTAAGGTTTAGACTTCACAGGCGTTAGCAGCAATAAGCAAAGTTGATTAAGCCGTTATGCAATTGCAATAGTTAAAACCGCATATTATGACACTTTTTGCCCTCAAGTACATTAAATATTAATAAAAATTAAACCTGTAATATTTCTTAACAATTCGGTGTAAGCACTAGCACGTCAGCATAAAATTCATTCATAAGACATTCTTATACAATATTTTTTGTTTTTCTACTGAAAAGATTATTGATTTTGTAACATTTCGCAACATTTTACTCATAAAAATAGGCAGATTTATGAGAATTTGGGATTTTGGTAACTATTTTTGTTTCTCTACCTTTAGATAGAGGAGCTAGAATCTATAAGCACTAAAGATTTCACGGTTACGTAATTGTGTTAAATAAGCTTTACATGACTATGTGTATTTATTTTGATATAATCTCTACGTGTGTTCCCATCTCGTAGTTTTTGAATATTCAGTTATGATGCTATTCATTATGGCTGGATGCCGTATTGGCATAGGGAATACCAAGTGCAAACCTTATCCAGTAAATCTGGAAACATAACCTATGCCCGTAAATTTATTTGACGCAAATTATTATAGTGGTGTTAATTCAAACCTACATGGATTGAGTGGTGTAGATGCACTATCCCATTTTCAGGCAACTGGCTTAAGTCAGGGGTTGGCTTTTTCACCCATCGTCGATTTATCTTATTACCGTTCTAGTAACAGTGATTTAGCTGGTTTAACGAATCAAGAGCTTTTCGATAATTTATCAAATACAGGAATTGCAGAAGGTCGAAAATTTTCGCAAGTTTTCGACCTCAAATTTTATAAGGATAATAATCCTGATTTAGCAAGCTTAAATAATGAGCAGCTATTTAATCATTATATTTCTACAGGTTTACCTGAAGGTCGCAGCGCCAGTCCGTACACTGCTTATGATGGCGTATCTGATAGATTCAAGTCTGCGACTTCTGTTTATCCTAGCTCGACTCCGATTATTTTGCGGGATGCGGTTGGAGACAATGACCAAGGCGACATGTACAAGTTACAGTTAGACTCACCAAGTACAAATTTAAATCTTGTGCTGAATGGATTGAGTGCGAACGCTGGTCTTGAGCTACTCGACCGCAAGGGCAATCTTCTAAGTAGTTCTGATAATGCTGGAAATGCCTCGGAATTGATTAGCTACGATAACCTGAACAGCGGTATCTATTACGTTCGGGTATATCAGCCAGTAGGCGGTCAAAACACTAATTATAACTTGAGTGTGTCAACTAAACTGCTATCCAATGAAGCTAGTGTTTCTAATTCAGAACCTGTCATACCTGTCGCTGAAACTCCTGCGGCGCCTCCTGTGCAGCGCAATAGTTTTCTGGATGAAGTCTTGAAACTGGTAAATATAGAGCGTGTGAATGCTAACACTGGGTTACAACCGCTTGTATTGAGCGACAAATTGAATCAAGTCGCTTACAGTCATAGTCAAGACATGGCTTTGAGTGATTACTTCAGCCATACCGGAGCAAATGGTTCTAGTCCTCAAGACCGAGCATATCAAGCGGGTTATCAGTACTCGCGCTTTGGTGAAAACATAGCTGCTGGCTACGTTACACCAGAAGAAGTTGTTGCTGCTTGGATGACTAGTCAAGGTCATCGTGCCAATATACTGAATCCCAATTATAAGGAAATGGGAGTTGGCTATTACTATTTAGAAAGCGATACAGGCAATATTAACTACAACTATTATTGGACACAGGACTTTGGAACCTTAGCATCATAAGGGGGTAAAAGGAAAAGGGGTTTTAGACTCTTTCCTTTTTTGCCTTATTCATTTATATGTGTGGGTATCATTGACTCTAAGAGCTTGGACATCCAGGGTAGTATCACAAAAAGGGCGCCTAAAACAACCAAAAATAAGGAAATACCTACAAGTTGTTCGCTTTTGACTTCAAGAACACCTTTTAATATCACTTCTCGTAGAGATGAAACAATAGAAATTTCTACTGCGGCGCCTACAGAAATGCGATGTTCTTGCAAATAATCAGCTAGCAAGCGAAACAACTCTACTAAAATTAAAATAAATAAAATATCTGATGTGACTTGTCGAACTTCAAGAGGTTGAAAAAAGTGAATAAATAAGTCAACAAGTCGCAACACCATTACACAGAATAGACTTATACATAGTGAAATAATAATAATGTCTTGAAATACTTCCAAATTGCGTACAATTTGTCCGCGTTGGAACCAGTCGGTTAATTTTCCTTTGAGGTTTGGCAGCATGGTACCTCAAGCAACAGAATTGATTTTCAACTTCATCATAAATAATTGATAAAATATAAAAAGTTAGCAGTACACAGAAACCAGGTTTCTAAACAAAGAAACCTAGTTTATAAATTATGTGGAAACCATTGAGTGCTTAATTGGAATTTCAATCCAAAATTCTGTGCTTTTACTAGGTTCACAGAAACACTCTATTTTACCCCCATGCTTTTCAACAATAATTTGGTAACTAATTGATAATCCTAATCCAGTACCTTTACCAGGTTCTTTTGTTGTAAAGAAGGGGTCAAATATACGTGGTACTACATCATCAGGAATACCACAACCGTTATCATATATACGAATCAATACTCTATCGTTCTGTACAACTTCAGAATGAATGATTATTTGTGGTGAGGGTAATTTTTTACTATTCTCTTTTTGATGGTGTTTATATTTAATTTCAATTGCGTCTATAGCGTTGCCTAAAATATTCATGAACACTTGATTCAATAAGGCAGCGTAACATTCAACAAGTGGTAAGTCTCCATATTTTTTAATCACATCTATTGGTGGAGTGTTGGCAGATGAACGCAAACGGTGTTGTAAAATTAGTAATGCACTATCAATGCCTCCATGAATATCTACATGTTTGATTTCTGCATGGTCAAGACGCGAGAATGTACGTAGTGACTCAACTAATTGTAAAATCCTTTCGGCGCCTGAGTGCATTGATATAATTGTTTTGGGCAGGTCTTCGATAATGTAATCTAAATCAATTTTAGATGCTTGTGCTTGAATTGTTTGTACTGGCTCTGGATATTGATGCTGATAAATTTTCATTAATTCCAGTATACTTTGAGTATATTCGCTTACATGAGATAAATTACCGTAGATAAAATTAATCGGATTATTAATTTCATGAGCAATACCAGCAACTAGCTGTCCTAAACCAGCCATTTTTTCACCTTGAATTAGCTGAGTTTGGGTTCGCTGTAATTCTTTGAGCGCTTCGTTGAGTTTTTCTTTTTGAAGTCGAGTTTGTTCGAGTAACTCAGCTTGCTGTAATGCTACAGCTAACTGTAAACCAATTTGTGCAAGTAAACTAACTTCATCTTCCATCCACTCGCGCGGTTTAGTATTTTGATATGCAGCAAGTAACCCCCATAAATTATCACCTTGAAAAATTGGCACCATTACATATGCACGTGCTTGAATTTGTTCGAGAAATACTAATTGCGGGTCAGAATACTGTTGTTTATATATATCATCAACCGTTATGGCTTTCTGAAGCCGCATATTGAGTTCGCCTAATGCTTTTTGTACGAAAGCATCCATCATCAAAAATGAATTTCCAATTAACGGCATCCATTCTGAAGCTACTGACTCTGCCACAAAATCACCACTGCCATCGGTATAGAAACTGTAAATAGCTACTCGTTCAACTTTTAATAAATTCCTAACTTCTTGTGTTGTGGTAGCAAAAATAGTATGTAAGTCAAGCGATTGACGAATTTTTTCTACCGTAGTGGCTAATGCTTTTTCGCGTTCTGCTGCTCTTGTGAGTTGTGCGGCTTGTGCTTGCACTTGTTTGAGGGTTTCTGCTTGTTGAAGTGCCACACCTAACTGTACTCCAACTTGTGCAAGTAAGTTAACTTCTTCTTCTTCCCAATAACGTGGTTGAGAATTTTGATACGCGACTAGTAACCCCCACAGCTTTTCACCTTGTAAAATGGGAACAAAAGTTTCATTACGTGGATACTTTCCTGTTTTTGCGGCTTCTAAAAATGTCTTTTCAATCGTTGGTTGACTTTTTCCAACAGGTGTCCAACCATCAAGAATTGAATCAGCGACAAATTCTCCACTCCAATCAGCATAAAATCTATAAATTGCCACACGCTCGACATTTAACAAACGTCGAACTTCCTGTGTAGTTGCTTGAAAAATACTCTCTATATCTAACGATTGTCGAATCTTATCAACTGTTGTTGCTAAAGCACGCTGACGTTCTGCTGCTTTTTCTAGCTGTGCTGCCTGTGAAGAAACTTGTTGAAAGTACTCAGCTTGTTGAAAAGCTGTACCAAGTTGAGTACTAATTTGTGTGAGTAAGTAAATTTCGTTATCTTCCCATTTTCGCGGCGCTGAGTTTTGGAAAACAGCTAATAGTCCCCAAAGTTTGTTACCATGATAAATTGCAACAATGGCATATGCTCGTGCTTGGTAACTTTCTAAGACGCGAATGTAACAGTCAGTAAATCCAGCATTGTAAATATCATCGCAAGTTCGGAAAATTTCACCACGTACAAACCTTCCACCCTGAGTTTCTTTAAGGTAGCTATCAGGAATAGGAGCATTTACTAATAACTTGATACTACATTCGCTAATATTTGCACGTAATTCTGGTTGTTGTAATTGTTTATCTAGTAAAGAATTCCAACCTGTTTCCATAGATTCAACAACAAAATCTCCACTCCAGTCAGGGTTAAACCGATAAATTACGACTCTATCAGCTTCCAGAATTTTTCTAATTTCGTGAGTTGCAGTATGAAATATCGTTTCTAAGTCGAACGTTTGACGAATTTTTTCAATAGTTTTAGCAATGCTTTTTTGACGTTCAGCAATACGTTCACGTTCGGATGCTTGTGCAAGTTTTACTGCTTGCATCTGCATTTGCTCTAGATATTCAGCTTGTTGAATGGCAACACTAAGTTGTGCAGCAATTTGCTGTATAAACTCAATTTCTGACTCTTCCCAATAACGTGGTGTGCTGCATTGGTGTATACATAATAATCCCCAAAGTTTTTTGCCTTTGAGTAAAGGGACTACGAAATTAGAACGAACTTGAAATTTTTCTAAAATGGCTATGTGGCATGGGCTACAATCACCTTGATAAATATCGGGAATTATATTGAGTTTTC
The DNA here is from genome assembly GCF_000331305.1 of Calothrix sp. PCC 7103. Classification (GTDB taxonomy): domain Bacteria; phylum Cyanobacteriota; class Cyanobacteriia; order Cyanobacteriales; family Nostocaceae; genus Dulcicalothrix. Next base: position 8,545,785 of record NZ_KB217478.1, read on the forward strand.
CTTCTTGATATTGCGCTGCAAATTGTTCGCTAAAGCAATGGTCGTGAATTTTTAACGCCATTGCTGAGTTCCATCCGTTCGCCACATCTTCAGAGACAAACTCACCTTCCCAATCTAAGTGTGGGTAAAAACGAAATACTCCTACACGGTCGGCTTGGAGTAATTGACGGACTTCGGTAGCTGTATTTTTAAAAATAGTTTGTAAATCTAAGGACTCGCGAATTCGAGCGATAACTGCTGCTAAAGTTTTTTCTTTTTCAATATTTGAAGGCGCCTGTGCAAGTAATTCAATATTTTGTAACGCAACTTCTAAATGTTCAACAACTTGCTTTACAATTTCTATTTCTAAATCGTGCCATTGGCGAACTTCGCTACATTGATGTACGCAAAGTAGACCCCAAAGTTTATCATTCTTGAATAAAGGCGCAATAATACAAGCGTGTACTTGGAACTTTTCTAAAAATTCAATATAATCTTGATGAATATTTGATAAAACCTTAATTTCGCCTTGCTGATAAATCTTTATAAGGTCTTGAGCAAGCGAAGAGTCATTTACTTTCGTGTCTAGTACTGACATCCAAACGGCGCCGACATCTTCATAAACGAATTCGCCTTGGTACGTCAAATCGCTAGATAAGCAAAATACTGCTACCCTATCAGTATAAAGTATTTGACGTAATTTTTTAACAACAGTTTCAAAAACTGCCTTTTGGTCTGAAGCTTTGTGTATAAGCCTAACCATTTTTATAGTATTTTCGTATTGTCCTGTTGTGGGCGCCTGACTTGATGTTAAACGCGGAGTATGCTTTTTTTCCATTGATGAGACATGCTTTGATAATTGAACCTCTTATATAAGGGTTCCCATCACAGCAAGGAGAGTAACATTTGTTTGTAAAGATGAGAAACCTAGTTTATTTTTCGATATCTTGTAATAAAAACAACGATTTCATTTAGAAACTGGGTTTCTTCTATTTTTTTGTAAAGAAAGGTTAAGTTTTGCAGAAAATAGAGCAAAGCAACCAGAAATAAGGTGGCAGCAAAAAAAAGGCTGTTCTGATAACAAGCATGGAGTTCCAGATGAGTCACCCGGCAAAAGATGAACAAATGCAGGAGCAGCTACTACAACTAGCTACTACAGTTCAGCAGTACCCACCGTTGACTCAAGCTCGGAAACTTGCTTTAACCAAGCTAATTAATACAATTGTATGCTCCGGTAAGCTTTGCCATCCGCAAAGTGGACAGTTTCCAGCAAGTCTTTATGAAGAAATTTATAATGAAGCACTTCAGGAACTTCTACTTTATATTTGTCAAAATATTCACAAATATGATGCAACGCGCGCTTCGGTAATTACATGGGTTAATTTTCTATTAGAGCGGCGTTTTTTTCCAGAAGCTATTCCAAAAATCCTTAATCGGCAGGGTATCACACAACTTCCTGACCAGGATATTCTTGCTTCACCAGAAGAAACACTAAGCCTCACGGAAATAGTGAGGGAATTTATAGTATCAGACCCTGATAATGTTTTCAAAAAAAAACACATAGAAAATTGTCCCCAAGCAAACTTTCAAACGTTAGCTTTGCGGCGCCTATCAGGAAAATCATGGAAGGAAATATCAGCAGAATTTGAAATAAAACTTCAAACGGTTAGTGGTTTTTATTACCGATGTGTTACGGAGTTTGCTCCAAGGCTAAAAAAATATTGCGGTAGTGACATAAATTAAATACAAGGTCAGGAAATGGAAAACTTGTCAGAATCTTTAACTCTTACTATACCAATTAGTGCTGATGCTTATCTTTTAGCACAAAAATTTAGCAATTATCATAGTAATCCACTCAAAGGCAAGCAAGTTTATTTTAATACTTTGGCTATATCAGTAGTTAAAGTTTACCTGCGTTACATGGGAATAGAAACAAACTGGGAGGACTGTTTAAGTTATAATCCGCTGACCCAAACTTTATTAAATATTGCTGATTTAGATGTAAAGGGTTTAGGAAAGCTAGAGTGTCGTCCAATTGAAATCATCGATGAAGCCAAAAATATTGCTGATGATATTATTCGCGTTCCTCTCGAAGTATGCTTAGATAGAATTGGTTATGTATTCATACAAATCAATGAATTGCTGAAAACAGCTAAAATTTTGGGGTTTAGTAAAACTATTCCTGAAAACGGCGAATTATATATAAGTGAGTTACAATCATTAGAAAATTTGCTATTCATTCTGAGTCAACCAGTTAAAGTAGAGACACAATCTGTTGTCTCTATACCACAAACAACTAATCTAGGTCAGTGGTTCAAAAATGTGTTTGAAATAGGTTGGCAAACAGTAGAATCACTTTTAAGCTTACAACAGCAAGCTGAAATAGCTTTTCGAGGTAAAGTATTTGAAACAATTGATGATAATAGTCAGTTAGACAGTCAATATAGAAATAGTAATATAAGTATTGAGCGAGGTAAAGTATTTGATTTGGGTCAGAAATTAAAATATGAACAAATCATTTTAATCGTTGAATTGATTCCTACTTGCGAAGAACAAATAGATATTTGGGTAAAAATATGTCCACTTGGAGCTATAAAAAATCTTCCTGAAGAGCTTCAGTTATTTGTGTTGGATGAATTGGGGACAGCAGTTATGCAAGCTACTGCAAGGAGTGCTGAAAATATACTGTTGAATTTCAGCAGTGCATTTGGAGAACATTTCAGTGTTAAACTAACATTGAATGACATCAGTTTTACTGAACATTTTCAAGTTTAGAAGAGAAAAGATATTGCAAGCATAACGTGCGGATTGTTGTATGAGCAAATTAGTTGTTCTCAAAATAGATGGTAATTTGGAGCAAAGTTTTCGAGTCACGCTAGAAATTGGCGAAGAAAATACTCGTTCATATATCGAAGCTCATGGTAGCTTACCAAGTTCTCCTGATTTAAGCAACTATTTAATTCAATGGCAAGGCAAATATCACAGCGTAGTTAATCATAATAGCCGTATTAAACCAAAAGAAATGATTTATGGTGGCTCAATCAATAGGAGAATTAACGAATGTAAGCAATTAGAAAATAAAATTAATCAATATTTGCAGTCTTGGTTGAATTGTCAGGAATTTCGCAGCATCAACAATACATTACGCGAAGAATTAAATCGAGACGACATCGTTCGGGTACTGATTCGCACGAACGACGAGCAATTACAACAAATTCCTTGGCATTTGTGGGATTTTTTTCAAAATTATTCTAACGCCGAATTTGCGTTGAGTATAATGACGTTCCAAAAAACAGAAAAATCATTACCAAAACCCAAAGTTAGAATTTTGGCTATTCTCGGTAATAGTGCGGGTATAGACATCCAAAAAGATAGAGAATTATTAGAAAGTTTACCTGATTCCGAAATTACTTTTTTAGTCGAACCACAGCTTCAAGAGTTAAGCAATCAATTATGGGAACAAAAATGGGATATTTTGTTTTTTGCTGGACATAGCGAAACACATGGGAATACTGGTAATATTTATATTAATCAAACAGATAGTTTAACAATTCCTGAATTGAGCAATGCTTTGAAAAGTTCTATTGCTCAAGGATTGCAGCTAGCTATTTTTAACTCTTGTGATGGTTTAGGGTTAGCACGACAGTTGACTTTGTTAAATATTCCGCAAATTATTGTAATGCGGCAACCAGTTCCAGATAAAGTAGCACAAGAATTTTTGAAGTATTTTTTAGTAGCTTTTTCAAATGGTAAGTCTTTATATTTGGCATTGCGCGAAGCTAGGGAAAAGCTACAAGGTTTAGAGGATAAATTTCCTAGTGCTACTTGGTTGCCAGTACTATTTCAAAATCCAGCAGTTGTTCCACAGACTTGGAACTCATTATTAACGAGTAATAAAGAACTCATACCTAGTACATCTAAGTATAAATATAATATTTTGACTCTTATCGCAACTAGTTTAGTTGTAACAACAGCTATTATCGGCACCCGTTTAGGAGGAATGTTACAAAAATGGGAGTTACACTTCTTCGATCAAATAATGCAAAGTCGTCCAGCAGAGGGAAATGATCAACGACTTTTAATAATTGGTATAAAAGATGAAGATTTTCAGATTCCTGAGCAAAAAGACAGAAAAGGTTCATTATCAGACTTAGCGTTAACTAAACTATTAGATAAATTAGAGTCCAATAAAGCGCGTGTAATTGGATTGGATATCTTTCGCGATTTTCCAGTTGACTCCAAGCAAATATCTTTAAAAACTCGTTTGCAAAAAAGTGATAAATTCTTTGCAATTTGTCAAGTAGGTGAGCCAGAAGGTGAAGAACATGGTATATCGCAACCGCCAGAACTTGCAACTCAATACCTTGGCTTTAGTAATATTATTCCTGATTCTGATGGTGTAATTAGGCGCCATCTTTTATCAATGGATGTGCCAACTGCATCACTGTGTCAAACTCCAATTTCTCTCAGCCTCCAATTAGCATTACAATATTTAAAAAAAGAAGGAATCACGCCTAAAATAACTCAAGGAAACTGGCAATTAGGTAAAATTATACTTCAACGATTACAATCACCAACAGGCGCCTATCAAAAAGCCGATACATGGGGAAACCAAATTTTACTAAATTATCGTTCATATCACTCACCTAACCAAATAGCCGAAATAGTCACCCTCAAAGACATATTAACAAATAAAGTCAAACCAGAAACCATACAAAACCGTATAATTTTAATTGGAGTTATGACTCGAACATCTGGCGACCAATTTCCAACTCCTTATAGTGCCAATCAAACAGCGTATCAAGAAATGCCAGGAGTAATAATTCATGCTCAAATGATAAGTCAAATATTAAGCGCAGTATTAGATAAACGTCCATTAATAAAAACATGGACATTCTGGGGTGATTTTGTATGGATATGGGGTTGGTCTATAGTAGGAGGTATAATCGTTTTGACTTATCAAAAAAAACTATTATACATAATTATTGCATCTGGAACAGCAATTATAATATTGTATGGCACATGTTATTGGCTATTCATACAAGGAAATTGGGCGCCATTAGTACCACCTAGCATCGCATTAATAAGCGTAGGGTGCGTGAAAGCCATTACAACCCGCAAAGACAACGTAAACTATACTCAAAACGGGTAAGAAATGTCATTCTGAGCGTAGCGTAATGCGGAGCATTTGCCGCAGGCTAGAATCTCCAAGATGCTTCACTCCGCTGCGCTCCGTTCAGCATGACAAAGTTTAGTTTTTACCCGTTCGCAGTATAAAGTGGTTTCACGCACCATAAAACATCCATAAAACATCATTTTATTACCATATTATCTCAAACATGAAAAACCAATTTTACATTCAAAAACTAATTTTAGTCATAATATTAACAAATTTAACATCAATACAAGTACTAGCTCAACCCACCCCATCTATAAACTTCATCCAACCACCTCCAAGACAAGGAACCCCAAAAGGAACCGTACCAGCTGGAAGTCGTCGAGGTTGCCCACAAACCCAAAAACCCCTCACAGCTTTAGTACCAATAACTCAATTCTCAGATAAAACACAACTACGTTGGGGACTAACCACGCAAAACCATCCCACCTTCTGGTTTTACGTTCCTTACGAATCAAAATCTGTACAAAATGCCAAATTCTCACTACGGGACCGTACAAACCGAGCGCTCTACGAAACCCCTGTCACACTAACTAACACACCTGGAATTATTAGCATCTCCCTTCCTTCATTGGCGCCTGCATTAGAAACCAACCAATGGTATCGCTTATACTTATTTATCAACATATCTTGTGCCCCGAATACACCATATCAAAAAGATTTCGCTGAAGCATGGGTGAAACGAGAAACGCTAACATCAGCACTATCAAGCGAATTAGAAAAAGCAACCATACAGCAGAAAGCAAATCTTTATGCTAAAAATGGTATTTGGTATGATGCAATAACAACTGTCGCAGAACTTCGGCGCCAAAATCCAAAAGATACAGAGTGGAATAACCTATTACAATCATTAGGATTAAAGCATTAAAGCCAATTACCTACTAAAACATAAGGCGCCCAATAATAAGGCATACTATATTGTTCCTGCTGTAAAAGCGACAATTGCGCGCGTCGTAATGCTTGTGCTTTACCGACACTTTTCTGAGTCATATATGAGTAAAAATGACTCATTAACGTTGCAGTAGATGCATCATTAATATTCCATAATGAAGCTAATGTACTACGGGCGCCTGCTCGTACAGCAACACCCGCAAGTCCCAATGCTGCACGGTCGTCACCAGATGCTGTTTGACACGCGCTAAGAACAAGTAGTTCAATTAAATCAGGTTGATTAATATCACGAGTCTGGAGCAATTGATTAAGCTCGTTAACTTTGATGGGGCGGTCGTAGGCTAAAATGTAAGTCTTATCTGGGTTAGAGCTAAATTGACCGTGCGTTGCTAGGTGAACGATTGGAAAAGTGTTTTCGTTGATTTGATTTTGAAAGGCATTGCTAGTAAATTCTTTATTAAGAAGCACTTTTGCTGATACTTCTGATTTAATTTGTTGTAATTCGGTTTCAACGTAATTGAGTTTAGAATAATTGAACCGCGCTTCGCTTAATCCAGCAGTTAATGCTCTGAGTTGTCCTCGTTGTAATCGTTTAATGTCAAATAACTGTAAACCGGGACTCACTGCTATATTATATTTCTCTATAAGATATTGTTTGCCATCATAAAGAGCAGCCATTGGTATATTTCGTAACTCGCCATCTAAAACAAAGACTAAAGTCTCAACTTTGCTGTTTTGTAAATCTGTTTGAGCTTGTTGTAGCAACCACTCATAGATTTTTTCAAAATGAGCTTGCTTATCGGCACCGACTTTGAACTCTTGAATATCTTCTCTTAGTTGCTTAATAGTACTTTCTACCTCTTGTTTTGAGATACGAGTTGTGTATTGGCGTAAATTATTTTCTCCAGGTAACTTGAGAATTACTTCGAGTCGGTCTGGGAGAATTATCGGATAAATAACTCCTGCGGTTGAATCTTGTTTATCAACCGCAACATCAATATTAACCTTAGCTGTTAAACAAGCAGACCGAAAGAAGTTATCTAGCTCTGCTAATTGTAGAGATTCAATAATTAAACGAGCTTCTTTGAGATTATCTTTACTTGCTTGTGTATTTTGTTGTGTTTGCAAAAGTAATTCAACATACTCGCGATAAACAGGTTCCACACTTTCACGGAAAGAAAATTGTATATCTGGATTAATTGCGACTAAATCACTACGTAGAGACTGAAGCGTTTTAACTGCTTGTGCGTAATAAGCACGCGCACCTTGTGTATCTCTTTTTGCCTTGAGTAAACGTCCCATTTGCCACTGCCACTGATATATAATATCTGATGCATTAATATTGTGTGCCAGTAACAAAGCTTTTTCGGTCAACTTAAAAGCATCGGGTATTTGCCCTGCTTGTTCGTATAACCAACCAAGAGTACCTACAGCATAGGATTCTGCACGTAAGTCTTGCAAATTATGTGCAATATTTTCACCCTCTGCTAAAATTTTGGCAATATATAGCGATGAAGGACTTTGTTTAGTGCTAGATTTGAATTTCACCAAATTTTGAGCTAAGTTGATTCGAGCATAAACAGCCACTCGGCTATTGTGCAATTTACTAATTTCTGTTTGAATTTTGGGTATAAGATTATTTACTTCCTGAAATTGCTTTGTTTCTATAAGTAAGTTAAATTGATTTAACAGCAAATCTATACGTGTACTGTTAGTCAGTGGTAAATTAGCAGCTTTTTGAAAATAATCTAAAGCAGCTTGAGGGTTTTGTTGTGCGCGTGCAGTTTTACCTAAAGAAGCGAGAATTTGACTTGTAGTTTGCTTTGAGCTAGTAGCAGCAAATTTTAAACTTTGCTCTAATACTTGTTGAGATTGGCTTAAATTACCTACTAATCGCAAAACATCTCCAAGACTACGCAAAAGGTTAGCTTTAATAGATGTATCTTTTAGCGTTATGAGAGATTGCTTTAATTCATCTAAAATATTTTCAGACTGACGATAAAATCCTAAAAATTGGAGTGCTTGAGCAGAGTTAATACGGTTACGAGTTAATTTAGCTGGTTCGTTTATTTTTTTATAAATATCAGCAGCTTGTTGCCAAATATCTATAGCTTTTTCAGTTTGCCCTTGTGAGTAAAGTAGGCGACCTTGTACATCTAGCGCTTGAGCAAAAACTTCTGGATTTTGCTTCATATATGAATGAGTAGAAGACTGTAGTATACTAAGACTCTGAGTAATAGCATTTTCTGCTTCTTTCGTTAATCCAAGCTGTTGATAAGCCAAAGATAAGTTACTCAATGTCATAGCTTGCCCTATTTTATCTCCACTTCTTGCAAAAGCAGTGGCGGCTTGTTGTAATATATTAATTGAATCATTAAAATTTTCGGCTTCATACAAAGTTCTACCCTGTTCTACTAACTTTTCGGCTACTTCAGAACTTGGAGCTAATAAACTATCTGGTTTTATTCCAAAAGCATTACTAGGTATTAAGGCTGCCGCTAATAATAATACCATAAGCATAATAATGCTGGCATTATGTACTTTTGTTTGTAAATTCTTAATTTTCCGCTTCATAAAACGTTAGGGTTGAGTGGGGACTGTAACTCCTCATCTGGTTAATCGTATAATTATGCTTTATAGTTATAAATAGTTACATGTGTCTAATTAACTATGAAAGATTTTCAGATACAGGGAATAAATCATATAGCGTTGGTTTGTAAAGACATGGAACGCACTGTAGATTTTTATACTCGTGCAAGTGACACCAATTTTACCTGACTGCCGATGTTCCTTCTGGGTATGTGCCAGAACCGGATAAAAGTACATTTATCTCGTCATTTTATTTCTTCGACCCAGATGGGATATTGTTATAATTTGCAGCTAATGTACGCGAGTTTCTGACCCAATAGGTTGTGAGAAATAAAAGCTGGATGTAAAGGCGCCGCTTATTGACCATAGTAGCGCTAAAATAGACACATAAATATTAGATACAGTAAAATCGCTATGACAATTGCTAAAGAATTAGAAATTTCTCAAGATACTGTTCAAGACGTAGAAGAAAATGTTATTCTTCCTCCAAGCAATTTATACAGTGATGAACCACCCTTGGAAACCGAACTGCATCTAGAGGAAATAATACTTTTGCTCAAATGTCTAAAATGGTTATGGCGAGATAGAACCGATTTCTATGCTGCTGGTAACTTAACAATTTATTACAGTTCCAAGAAAGTCAGAAATGAAGACTTTAGAGGACCAGACTTTTTTGTCGTATTAGATACAGAACGTAAAACTCGTAAAAGTTGGACGATTTGGGAAGAAGACGGCAAATACCCGAATTTGATACTAGAAATATTATCGCCATCAACAGCGGATACGGATAAAAATTTTAAGAAAAAACTTTACCAAGATACTTTCCGTACACCAGATTATTTTTGGTTCGACCCAGAAAGTTTAGAGTTTGCGGGTTTCCATTTGCTAGACGGCAAATATGAAGCTTTGCAACCAAATGCTCAAGGACATTTATGGAGTCAACAGTTAGGGTTGTATTTAGGAATTTATCAGGGACTAGTACGATTTTTTACCGCAGATGGGCAGCTAGTCCCAACACCAGAAGAAAGCGCCGAACAACAAGCTCAACGAGCCGAACGATTGGCAGCCAAACTGCGAGAATTAAATATTGACCCAGATACGATTTAATAAGAGGGCACCAAAGTAATCAAAAATTTGGCGCCCTTTAAAAATGTGAACCGTGGTTCACATTTGTGACGAGCATAAGCAGTTTGAGTAAAATCAAGCCTTAATTTGGTATCATTTTATAGCAAAGATGCTTACTGTCGCTGTTCCTAAGATAGTCTTTTGCTTGAAAACAACCTTTTTTTAATAGACTATTTAAATCTAAAGTTTGTGTTTCTGTGTCAAGATTCCAAAATCTTACAGTTGTGTCATTGCTAGCTGAGGCAAGTTTTTTTCCATCATAGCTAAAGTCTGCACTCCAAACCCAATCATCGTGTCCTTGAAAAATATGTGTTCTCTTACCGTTTTGGTTCCAAAGTCTAACGGTATTATCAAAGCTAGTAGAAGCAATTCTATTACCATCTTGGTTGTATTTTACACCAATGACTCTTTCCTGATGTTCGCTTAAACGTTTATTATCTTTAAGATATATTTGCTTATTTTTGTCTGATTGGCATACATTTTTGGCATCTATTTTCCAAAGTCCAATAGTTTTATCATCACTTGCAGTGACAATCTGAGTATTGTTTGGGTTAAAATCAATACCATTAACTTCATCTTCATGTCCTACTAGAGTTGCACACAAAGTACCATCAAGTTTCCAGATTTTGGCAGTATGGTCATCGCTAGCAGTAGCAATTAAAGTCCCATCTGGACTAAAACTAACATCTACTACTCGGTCGTTATGTCCTTTAAAAGTTTTAATATTCTCGCCATTTAGGTTCCAAAGTTTAGCTGTTTTATCTGCGCTGGCAGTAGCAACCATTTTACCATCAGGGCTAAAGCGCGCGTAAAATACTTCTCCTTTATGCCCTTGAAGGGTGATGATATTTTGGAAGTTAATACTCGACCAAATTTTGGCGGTTTTGTTAACGTTGGCTGTAGCTATGTATTTACCATCTTTACTAAAGCTAACACCGTATACACCACCCGTGTCTTTATCAATGACTTTTATTAGGCGCCCCGAAGTCGTCCAAAGTTTAGCTGTTCCATCCTCGCTGCCAGTTGCCATGTAGGCGCCATCTTTGCTCAAACTGACGCTACGAACTGCACTAGTGTGTGCTTGAATTGGTAGTAAACTGTTGTCAAGCTTCCATAATTTTATAATGTTATCGGCGCCTGCTGATGCCATTATTTTATTGATTGGATTGAAACTAACGCTCAGTATTCGAGCATTATGCCCTTTAATAATTGTACGCAAAGTGCCATCTAAATTCCAGAGTCTGACCGTTTTATCCCAACTGACAGTAGCAATAGTTTTTCCATCTGGGTTAAAACTTACGTCAAATACTCGGTCTGTATGTTTTTTAAGAGTTGCAAGTTGTTTGGCTTCTAAATTCCAAAGTTTAGCTGTTTTATCCCAACTAGCGGTAGCAATAGTTTTGCCATCTGGGCTAAAGCTGATGTGATGAATTTTATCAGTATGACCATTAAGACTTTGAATTTCATTACCATTTAAATCTAAAAGTTTGACTTTATTATCACTTGTACCTACTGCTATTATGTTATCTGTTGTACTAAAACTCACGCTATTAACTGCATCACTATCATTCCATATACTTTTTGGGGTTTGGCTGTTTAGATTCCAAAGCAAAACTTTTTTTCCGCTTGCTGTCACTAATGTCTCACAGTTAGAACTAAAGCTTGTTTTCAGAACAATGTCTTGATGCCTTAAAGATTGACCTAAGCTACCATCTATATTCCATATTTTCACTGTTTTATCTGCGCTTGCAGTTACAAATAGATTACCTTTAGAACAAAAATCAACGCTAAAAACTTTATCTTTATGATTTATTATTTTGTGCAAACCATTATCTAAATTCCAGAGTATGACTTTTCCGTCTAAACCAGCAGAGACAATCATTTTACCATTTGGGCTAAAAGCTGTATCAAAAACCCAATTAGTATGTGCTTGTAGACGATTAAGTTCTTTTTCGCTATCAACAGCTAATTGTAATGTTTTAATAATTTTTTGTTTTAATTGCGAGTCTATGTTAATTATGTGGTTATATTTAATCCCAACTTCTAAACCTGATATTAATGCATCTAATTTATGATTTGCTAATAAAAGATTATCAGAAGAAGCAATACTAGCTCTAATCTCGTTTTTTTGTGCTTGCTTTCGCTGAATGTTAGTTTGCCACAATCCTATTGCCAATACTCCCGTCATGGCAAAACTTGCTCCTATGGTACTAATCACAATTAGTTTTTTAAGGCGCCTTTTTTGTTGAAGTTCTTTTTTGCTTGATGCTAAACTAGCTTCTATATACCTTTGCTCAAGATTTAACTCATCTGGGCGCCTTTGTAACCATACTTCGGCATCAATTAGGCGTTTGCCTCGTAATAATTCACTTTCATCTAGATTATTTACTTGCCATTGCTGCATTGTTGCTCGTAATTCCTGTTGCCAAAGACGGAATTCGCGATCTTGTTTTATCCATTGGCGTAGCCTTTCCCATTCTCTAATTAAAGCTTCATGTACAATTTCTACGGTTTCTTTTTTTGTTGTCTCCGAACGTCCTGTTACAATTAAACGCTTAGAAGCAAGATGCATTACTAAATTCCAGTTTTCTTCACCTATTTCTGCGCGCTTTGCTAAATATCGAACATCTTCTGCTCCTACTCTAGGAAGCACTAACTTAATAAAAATTCGACGCGCTTGTTCTTGTTCTTCTAAGGTAAGTGTATTATATATTTGTTCGGCATAACGAGCTAAAGCCGCTTCGATACCACCAATTTTGTTATAAGCAGCATTAGTTAAACAATTATTTATTCTTTTTTCCCATAGTTGAGTTAATGCAAATTCCAATAAAGGTAAATCACCTGCTTGACTACCAACGGCGCCTAAAATTCGCTCACTTAGTCCAGGCTCTAGAGTTACACCAAGCAATGCTGCGGGTTTTTGCACCACAGCTTGTAGCTCTTGATTATTCATTGGACCTAATTTTAAATCATTATGCTGTAAGGCATCAGCTAAAGGTCGATAAGAAAGAGCTTGGTCTAAAAAATCTGCCCTGAGAGCAATAATAAATGTAAAATTATTTTTTTCTTAACTAAAGTTAATAATTTATCTATAAAAAGCTGACGCTCTTGTGCATTTTGACATAAAGTGTAAAGTTCTTCAAACTGGTCGATGATTATAAATGCTTTTTTATAGTTTTCTAAATGCTCTAGTAATATATTTTCAAAAGCATAAAGTGGCTCTGAGCTAGGTCTAAAATTAATAATACGCGAGTTACTAATTTTACGTAAATGCGGAATCAGACTAGCAAATATTACTGAGGATTTGCCGCTACCGCTAGAACCAATAATTGCAACTAAAGGTTTATTATGTATGGCTTCAAGTAATTTATCAGTAAAATCTTCTCGCCCAAAAAAGAATTGAGCATCTTCTTCTCGAAAAGCAAACAAACCGCGATATGGAGATTTATTAGTAGGGCGCCGACCCAAGTCTTGCCAGTAATATGGTTGAGTCGCAGGATTTTGAAAAATTGCTGGCAACCAGCTAGCACATGGAAACTCATCTTCTAAAACAAGTAACTTCTCGCGCGCTTCTCGTTCAGCCATATATATAGATTTACCGCTGGCAAAAGCAGGGAGAAAGTAAGTTATAAACGCTTGTGCTACCTTATCTGGCACTGGTTCTCGCATGACAATTATTTGGGGGATATGTAGTTTTTGTAACTCAAACGCTAATCCCATACCATCACAAGAGTTAAAAACAGCTAAAGCTAAACCATTATTAACAGCACTTCTCAATCCATACTTTAGCCGTTCAATACTTAAACTATCATTTTGATTAATATAAATTTTACCGCTATTTCCCTCAGTTTTGCTATGACCTGCAAAAAATAAAATATCCCAAGGTTGCTCCCATAGAGAGTCATTAATTTCTTCACGCTGTGGCTCAACTAAAAATGTAATTTCTGCATCAGGTAAATTAGTTATTATTTGTCTATCCTTTTCAAGATTGATACCAGTACTATTACCTATAATTGCTAAAACTCTAACTTTATTTCTTAATGTAGGAGTTTTTGCTTTTTGAATTGGTTTAGAATCTGGCGTGCTTAAAGCTACCTCTATATGAGTATTTCTTTCAATTAAATCCCATTGATGCCAAGGAAGTTCCAAAAGCGTTTGACTCGAAGTGCGAATTAGCAAAAGAAGCTCATCAGGAGCAAAAAATTCTTGAAGGCATTTATCACGTACAGAGCGAAATGACTCTGAAAGTAACCATTGATTCAAATAGCTACGTAATTCAGTTGCAGCAAAGTGACATTCCTGGCGCCAATTACTTACAAGTTTTACTCCTTTAGGTATAATTCGGGAAGCGTAGACATTATTATATTCTGACTTCCACTTATCAAAAACCGTTGATAAAGTTGAATTAACAGGCAAATTTCCGGTAATTTCTGCATGATTGATTTGATTTTCTTCTTCAATCGTCAGCGTAACCCGTACTCCACTCGTTAAATCACCATCTAGCTTCAAATAAAGTAGCTTTCGCATTCTTGATTTTGTACTTCAACATTTTAGTAGGCTTAATATTGATTATAGCTACGGTGCCGGAGCTACACTGATGAAAGGAGTGTAATGTAAACTTTTGTAATACATTGCAGAATTATTAGTGTTTTGAGCCTGAAAAGAAAACAGAAAGTTAAATTCTGATTCCGAATAAACTTTAAACCTAAGATACAAAGTGCAATGAGGAGTAGTTAATGTCGAAACATCTCAATAAAAATCATCTATTTTATCTTTTCTCTCTAACTATCGGTTTACCAGTATTAATGATTCAACCAGTGATTGCACAAGTGGCTATCAAAATAATCTCATCTTTGTTATTTTTCACCCATGTTGTCGCTTCAACAATAGGTAATTGCGTAGGAGTATTGGGATTTTTTCTGGCGATTAGATTATTACTGTGATTATTATGGTTACGTGTCACCCAATCTATTTGTGGTATATTATTACTAAAACTAGCTCTTGGATTGAGTGGTAAACCACTGCGTCCAGTGTAAACAAATCGACTTTGATTTTCGCTTGTACCTGCTTGACAATTAGTAGCAACTTGTGGCTCACCAGGATCGATTGGCAAGTTGATTAATCCACGGTTGGGGTCTATATCGGGTATTTTAATGTTTATAGTGCCATCAAATTCTGCTCCTGCCTCAGAACTAGCATTAATGTCACTAATGTTACTAAAGTATTGCTCACCTTGGTTGCGCTCGTACTTCTCAAACCCATAAACACCTGTAGCTTGTATATTAATTCGACCTCCTCTACCTAGAGCAGCATTAGCAACTATGTCGCTATTTTCACTTTTATTAGTGACTATAAAGCCTGATGGAGAATTAATTCTAATGTTCCCACCAGTTGCACGGTTGAGAGCTTGAGCAGATATCTTGCTGTTATCAAGCATTAGCAATAAATCAAAATCTCGTATTATAATATTTTCTTCTTGAAGACTGGAGGCGCCATTGACAGCGGCAATTTCTCCAAAGTTTTCTAAGCGAATATTTGAAGCTTTTATTTCTAACTTGCCTGCCTGCGCTCTTGGTGCGCTAGCAGATATTTGGGCGCCATCTTGCACGAGTATCTGTTTGCTAATAACGTTTAAATCTCCTCCTTGACCTGTAGCATTTTCAGATGTACTCGCAAACAGTCCACTGGCACTACCGACAGCAGCAACTGCAATATTGCCAAATTGGGCAATTCGTTCAAAATAACTGTCATCTTTGCCAGCAAGGGTGACGTTATTATTTACATTGACATTGATATTACCAGCCTTACCACTACTGAAACTAGTAGTAACAACTTGTCCACCGTTTATAGCTTCTAAATTATTAGCATTTATAGTAATGTTACCCCCATCTTGGGGTACGCGAGTCACTGCACTCAAGACAGCACCATTGGTAAGAGAAAGCAATTGAGTTGTAATGTTGATATCGCCTGAAGAACCTACGGCTCCTCTTCCCTCAATACTACTAAATGCTGTACTTGAGACACCATTACTACCTGTCCCATCAAAAACAACCTTGTCGCGGGCATTGATATTTATATTTCCAGCATTTCCTATACCTTGTATGTTGCTAGCATCTAAAAGCGCTCCATTTGTTACCAAAAGTGAACCAGTTGTAATATTAATATCACCTCCGTTGCCCTCGGTTCTGGATTGCGTAATACTAACTGCGGCAGTAGAACCTTTGACTACTCTACCTACTCCATCAAAGGACACCGTATCGCGAGCATTGATATTTATATTTCCAGCATTTCCCTTTCCATAAGTAGCAGTCACCAGTCCGGCGCCATTTATCACCGAAAGGTTTCCGCTAGTAATATTAACATTGCCTCCTTTGCCCACAGCGTTTGTTTCTATATTGCTTTCTACAATAGTAGGGCGCCCATCGTTACTCATTCCATCAAAAGAAACTGTATCGCGAGCGTTTATATTTACACTTCCAGCATTTCCTTGTCCGAAGCTAGTAGTTTGTAGTCCGGCGCCATTCGTCATTAAAACTGACCCAGCTGTAATATTTATATCACCAGCATTTCCCACGGTTTCTGCTGATTCTACCCTAGTAGTTATCCCACTATTGGAACTATTGGTAATCACGCCTTCAAAAGAGACAGTATCGCTAGCATTAATTGTTACGTTGCCAGCCGAACCCTGCCCACGAGTTCGAGATTGCAGTTGGGCACCATTAGCCAGCGAAAGTGAATCAGTATTGATTATTATGTCACCAGCATTACCGCTTGCTCCAGGTCGTATCGTATTCGCAATTAAGCTTAAATTTGTAAGGTGAATTGCTCCTGTAGCATTAATTTCAATATTCCCAGCTTGAGAATTAATTGAACCTAACCCTGATTCTATGCCTGCCAGTAGTCTACTGTTTCCTGACATATTAAAGTTCTGAGCAGTCAACGCAATACTACCACCATCCGTCGCGCGTACATAAACTTCAGAATCATTAATAAGAGATACCTCAGCGCGCGCTACACTGTTAGGAAAATTTAAACTTAGGATATTATCTATATTCAGCCCTACAGTTCCCTCTCCTGAAAGTCCCCCTAACTCAACTCTACCACCTGGAACTTGTAATGAACCGTCATTCAATTTTATATCGCCACCTACAAGTAATAAACTTTTACTATTTGGAACTGATAATGAGGTTTGATTTACTTGAATTGAGTTAATAGGTTGATTCGCAATTTGGTTGAATAGAAAAGCAGAAGGATTTACCGTTAATAATCCTGAAGGGGTGTTCCCAACAGAGGCATCGAAAAATCCTAGATTTCCAAACTTAATTGCATTAGCTGTCGTCGCGACAAATGACCCTTTAATATCCAAACTAGCATTTTTCCCAAAGATGATGCCCGACGGATTAATTAGAAACAAATTGGCATTGCCCAATACACCAAGCTTTCCTAAAATTTCAGAAGCGTTACCACCTGTTACGCGACTCAAAATATTTTCAATCCCATTAGGACTTGTAAAATAGGCGCCTAGTTTGTCGTTGATATTAAATTCCCGGAAACTGTGAAATAGGTTAATACCTCGACTTGCCCCTCCTGATATCTGTTCGCTTTTAATACCATTGATATCAACATTGGGCGTAACAACAGAACTTTCGGCGCCCAAGGTATTATCGGGAACGATATTGCTCTGCTGCGCGACCGCACAATTTGAAAATATAGTTGAAAATATAGCGAGTGTTTGCAATAGGGTTGTGCCGAACGTGGCTTTACCGGCTAACCAACTCCATTGCCTTAATAATCGGCGCCATTTCCATTTGCATTGTACCATTGAAAATTTCTGATAACAACATAGGAGCTAACTTAAGTCTTATATCTAACATTACAACCAAGCGTTGAACTTTCCAACAGCCTAATTGTTGAATATATTGGCAAATTTCAGCCAAAAAGAGTGCTGCAAGCAACCAGCGCTCAAAAATAGAACCAAAAGCTTTGAAAACGATGCATTTTTAGATTGATTAGGAATATATCTGACAGTAAAATCACTTTTGCCTTGTCTCAATTTTTACTTGCCAAGTATCTAATGTTATTCCTATAGACCGATCTAGATTTGTTAAAGTATTGAGATACTCTATAATTGCATTTAGTTCTGCGTTTCTGGCTTCTACCAAACTATTTTCAAGACTAACAATCTCAAAAACTCCAGACCCCCTTCCTAATCTCTGTTTTTCTCTTTCAATCTCTAATTGTCGTTCCGAAGACTTCCTTGCTTGTTGTGCGAGTTGCACTTGATAAAAACTCGAATTAACATCTCTAATTCTATCTGTCACCTGAATCTCCAAGCTTTCAAGCTGCTCTTTCAAATTATTTTCCGTTTGCAGTAAGTTGACTCGGCTACGTTGAAACCTTTGTTCAGGCGCCGGGTCGCCTAATGTTTTGCTAAAAGTTAGTCCAGCTTTCACGTCACTTGTTGTGTTGTTTCCCGTTGTGTTGTCATAGCTGATATTCAAACCCAAGTCCCAGCGTCTGTTATTTTTTGCCTGCAATAAGTCAAGTTTGGCTTTGTCCAAATTTAGCTGTGCCTGTAGATATTCTGGTTGATTTAGGAGCGCGACTTGTCGAAGTTTGTTTGGGTCTAAAATAACGGGTGATACTTTTGGAACTTCTGCTGCCATAATGTTGATATTTTTATCAATATCGAGCAACTGAAGTAAAGCTAGCTTTGTTGACTCAAGACTATTTTGAGCAGTTACTAAGCTTACTTGTCGATTTGCAATTGCTGTCTCACTTTGAATAATTTCAACTGGCGCCAATCTACCTGCTGCAATCAGAGCTTTATTAATTTCTAGAAGTTCTTGGGCGCTTTTTAGGGAAAGCTGCTCAATTTTTAACTGTTCTTGGGCACGTAGTAAATTTCGATACGCCAAAATTGCTTCTGTTATAGTATTTGTCAGCGTCGATTTTAAACCCAAAATATTGGTTTTTTCGGTGAGTCGAGCAGTTTGAATCGAAGCCCTGTTCATATCAACTCCAGCACCTCTTAATAAAGGTTGGTTAAAAGTTATTTTTGGTCTAAGAGCATTATCTGTCCACCCAAAACTTAGCTCTCCTCCCGTGGGAATTTTCATTTTTGCCTCAAGACCAATTTGATTTGTAACTGTTGAAATAGCACTTGACCCCGATTCACCAAGTGACATCGATAGGGTAGGTGTAATATCAGGTGCAAATTTATCTTCTTCCACTGCCAAGTCTTGCCTTTGAGATATCCTTTCGAGATATGCATTTTTAATAGTCCGATTGTTTTGCAAAACCAAAGCGACAATATCAGAGATTTGCAAGGTAAGCGCGCGATTAGTTGGTAATGATTGTTGTTGATTTTGTTTGCGAATATTTTCAGCTTTTGCAAATTGATGATGAAAAATTAGCGCTGTTGCTGTTTGGGTTTGATAGACTTGCCTCTCAGTTGTTAATTTGAAGTTTATAGGCGATTGTTTTGTTTGCTTGAAGGTCAAGAGTGATTGTCTTTTAGGAGGTAGTATTATGTCTGATTGCGTTTGGTTGTAAAAAAGCAGTTTATTTTTCTGCTTCTGAGGTTGCATTAAAGATATAGACGTGTTAAATATCCTTGAATCGTAGATTGTAGGTTTTGCGCTTTTTTTTGGCTGTAGGTATTTTTGCTCTACTTTAGGTTGAGATTGTGTTTGCCTAGGTGAAATAATCGCCTTACTTTTGCCTATATGATGTTCGCTAACATAATTGTAATAAAATGGACGTAAAGATGTTGTATGTAAGGTCTCTACATTACTAACAATTGTCGCTTTTGCTCCTGTCTCAACGCTAACAGCAGGTCTTAGTATCTTTGGAGAATTAAAAATCATTCTTACAACATGATATGTATTTATAGTTACACTTGCTATTATAAGTACACTCAGTAATAAAAAGCTGACCGAGCGAAAAGAAGGATGAAGTTGCTTTTGAGATTGGAGATGTTGATTTGGTGACTTCTGCATAACAAAATTAATTTAGTAAATTGTTTTTATGGGTTTTAGTTATTTGTATCGGGTAGTAGCTTGGTAAATTAAGCCCATTGCTTTTTGAATTTTGATGCTTGATTTTACTTTACACTTCTTGCTTTAGCTTTTCTATCAAATTCCAAAACAAAATATCTTTATTTTTGATTTGAAAAGATATTTATGAATCTTTATAAAACTTTATTAATACTCTGAAGATTAACTTATCAACTTGGTAGTTACTGAAGCAGCAGTATATTAAGGACTATATAAGTTGCCATATTTAAAACATAACAACTGTAATTATGTTTGATAAACAATATCTAAACTCTTGTTTTTTAAATTTAGTTAGGTATTAATAGAATTAAGTAAGTTAAGCCTATCAGCTTAGTTGACTAGCAATATAGGTGAATAACAATTAAGCCTATATGATGAAACAGTAAGCTATAAACTTTATTCAAAGCTTGAATGAAGTTTGAAGTTTAAATTACTTTATCAACCCAATGATGCAGATTGTTTTAATTAGTGAATGTGTAAATACCAAAGGAGATAAATATGCACGTCAACCTCATCAAAGATAATTTATTAAAATTAACTCGTATGGCTGCTATTGGTACAACTGCTGCGACTCTTACGCTTGCTAGTACAGTTCCACCTTCATTTGCTGCTCCGGCGCCAAACTGTGTTGTGGTAAGAAGTCAAGCGAGAAAGAGTATAACAGTGCAAAATCAATGTCGAACCCAACAACGGGTGAAGCTTATTATTGCTTTTGGACGGGACTCAGCATGTAGAGTTATCAACCCGAGCGGAATAGTTAGATTTACATGGACATTTGGTAATTTCGACAGGCTAGAAAGATGTTAATTTGACCTCTAACAACAGTTTGGCTTTACTTTAAACATAATGCTCCCAAGACCTCCCACTTGGGGGCTTATTAAATTAGGAACGAGGAAAAATGATACTACGTGCTACGCAAAGCTGTAACTGGGTTTAACTGGCTCGCGCGTAGAGCTGGAAGAAAACCAGCACCTACTCCTACTAATAATGCTGACCCTAAAGATAAGGCGCCTGTGCTGCTTTCAAATTGATAAGGTAAATCAAAGGTATTAGCGACTACCAACGTTAACCCATGTACTATAGAAATTGCTACAATTCCCCCGAACAAACTTAAAAGGGTTGCTTCGAGAATAAACTGCAACATAATATCTTGCTTTGTGGCGCCAAGTGCCAGCTTTAGACCAATTTCAGAAGTACGTTCCGATACAGTGGCAATGGAAATATTGGCAATTCCAACACCTCCCACTAATAAAGAAATAACTCCTACTGCTGCTAGTGCTCGTGAAACGAGTTCAAGAGTTTTTTGTTGCTCTAAAATGTCTTCAATATTGTTCCTAACATCAAATTTTTGACCTGGAAAACGCTGCTCCAAAAGATTTTTTGCTTTATCTTCCAAATGCTTTAGGTCTTCGAGCTTATGAGGACGCATCCAAATAGCTCCAATATGCCGACTACCCATTAAAGCGTTGTAAACTGACATTGGCATCATCAGTTCACCTTCAGGCGCGTCACTGTTACTAACACTAGTTTTGACTACCCCCACAACAATATAAGGTCGGCGTTCGGCATAAATACGTTGACCAATAGGTTTTTGAGCTTTAAAAAGTTTATTTGCAAGAAATTGATCAATTACTACTACAGGTCGATAGCTAACAAAATCAGCTTTTGTGAAGAATCGCCCTCTTACTAATTGCTTACCTGATGTAAGCAAAAAGTTTTGAGAAACACCCAGCATTAAAGGACTAGCTTCCTCATCTTGAAATAGGGTTCGAGAAGAACTTGGCGAACTGGAAGCACTAATTGCTTTTAACCCCAGAAGCCTTTTTTGCAAAAATTTTATATCTTCTAACCGAAGTTGAGACTCTGGGAATACTGTTGCTTGGGGTGCATCTCGCTCTGCAATTTGACGAGCAATGACCGACCGACTAATACTACCGACTTGAAGCGTCGCTGTCACTGCAGCTACACCTATAAAAACACTCAGGGTAGTTAGGGTGGAGCGTAAAGGGTTGCCGCTTAAAGAACGAATAGTAAGATTTAGTAGGTCAAAAGGTGTGATACTCATGTTATTCGCTGTCACTTTCTTGTGATTTGTCTTGAGGAGAATTGGAATCAGTTGTAGGTAACACTACTTGCTCACCAGGTTGTAAACCAGATGTCACCTCTACTTCAGTTAACCCCTCTATACCTAAAGTGATATTTTTCTTGTGAGTTTTGCCTTGTTTATCCTGTACTAAAACATATGGCTTTTCTTCAGAGCGCTGAATTGTTTCCGTATTCAAAACCACTACATTTTGACGCTGTTGTAAAACAATTTCGACGTTTACTTGGCTACCAAGAATCAACTTGCGAGAAGGTTTATTTAGTGGCACTTTTGCGGATACTGTTGCCTGTCCAGGTTGCCCTGATTGTTGGTTGTTTTGATTTTCGTTCCCAGAAGATGCGGTTGCAACGGGAGATAAACTCTGTACCCGTCCCTCGAACGACTGAGGATTAGGACCGATAATACTAATGCGAGCTAATTGATTGACGCGGACTTTAGTGGCATTTAGAGTAGAAAGTTGAAGCGATACAAGTTCTTGGGTAGGGTCGCCGATAGTAAGCATGTCGGTACGTAGCTGAACTCCTTCCCCCTCTTTGACTTTAATATCGAGAACCTCACCATCAATTGGGGCACTCAAAACATTATTCTGGAGTTGCTGCTGAATTTTTTGTAACTCCAATTGAAGCCGTTGAAGCTCGCGCGTTTCGGTGTTGACCGCTAACTGAGCTTCCCGTAGAGCAGATTCAGCTTCCATGACTTTGGTTTGCGTTTGCTGTTGCGTATTTTGTAGTTCAATTTGAAGGTTCTGAAGTTCAATTGTATCGCTGTTAACAGTTAACTGAGCAGCGCGCAGGGCAGATTTTGCACGGCGAACTTGTTCTTCTTGTGTGCGAAATTCGTTTTTGGGAATAAAGCCCTTTTTATCCAGAGCTTCAAGTTCTTGAAATTTCCTTTCTTCGTCTTTGAGTTCTTCCTCGACTTCGACAACTTTTTGCCGATTACTTTTTAAGGTAAGTTGCTGTTTTTGGATTAGTAACAGTTTGTTAGTATTATTTTCCTGTTTAGCTACTTCTAGTTTTTTTTGCGCTTCGGTAATTTTCTGATGATTATTTACTAAGGTGAGTTTCTGTTTCTGAATTAATAACTGCTGGTTAGCAAGGACAGTTTGGCGTTCGGGGTTTCGTAAAATAATTAATGGTTGCTTGGCTTTTACTCTATCTCTGAGTTTCACTAATACTTGTTCAACGGCGCCTTCAGATGGAGACTTGAGGGTTTGCTGACCACGTAGTTCAAGTATACCACTTTCATTGATTGTAGTTTCAATATTGCCGCGTTTTACTGTAACTACAGGCGCCGTTGGCTCTACTGGTCGATTTTGTTGAATATAGACCAGCCAACCCGCAGCACTAATTGTAGCCAAAACTCCTGACCAGGTTAACGATCTAATGAGTGTCTTGAGTTTCTTTCTACCCTTGAACATAGACATAAAGATAGCTCCGACACTGAACTCTGTACCATCAGCAAGTTTGTATCGTTGAATTTGAGGCTTAATTTAGAATCAGCAGCTTGGGGTTGATTTAATGTCGCTTGTGATTGTGGCGCCAAGTCAGTTATTAACATAAGTCTAAAGTTGTATATATATCTTGAGAATTGGCATTAAGGTAAGGTCGTTGTAAATCAATACTAAGTAAGGAAAAATGTTTGTGGATACAAGTCATCCGATATTCGATTGATTCATCACCTTGTTGTCGAGCTTCTAGCAACGCATTGGCAATTATTTGGCAACGATTTGTACCAAAGCTTTCTGAGTCAGCAAATTTAGAATTTGGCTCTTCTGCTATACTAAGCCCTGGTGCCAGCAATTTTGTAAACAGAGGTATATCGTTAAGAAAATGAAATTGATTTTCTACATAAATATTCTTAAGTACTTGCAGAACTGTTTGATAGTTACTGCGCTCAAAGTATAATACCCCAGAGTCGTAGCGTCCGTAGTCAGAAGGGTCATATAAGACTTTAAATGTGAAAGGAATTTTTGTTTTATTGAGTTGCAGTGTTAAGTTTTCCATAACAATGACAGCACCTTCAGGACTCAAATTAAAGTAAATTCTTACTGTTTGAGGATAAGTATCCGCACCAGCATTGCTAACTGCTATGTAAAATCCATTTTGAACTAAATTACGAGGCATTCGGATGGCAACTAAATCGCCAACATTGGCATATTGTTCACTTGATTCTAAATGTTGTTGGCGGTCAATATGCAAAGTCAAACCACCCCTTTTTACAGCAAGACTACCATCACTTTCCTGACGTAGTATCAACCAACCAGGTTCAAAGTAACCTTCACCGCTATTACTTTTATGCAAACGCTTATAAAACTCTAGGTTTACTCCCAGAAAAGTATTGTTTTCTAGGTTTTGATTTATTGATAATTCTTTAGTATTACCACCTATTTTGATAGAACCGTTGTAATAGATACCGTAGAGAAAAGTTTGCAGTTGTAAACTTAAATACTTATTTTGAAGTTCTAAAGGTATTCGCTGAAAACGAGCTAAGACTTCAGCAGGAAGTTCAAAGGGTTTATAAGCTGGGTGACTAATACAAAAATTGGAGTTAATCTTAACATTACTAACGATATCTTTTAAAGAGTCCAGCACTCGGACTAATACAGAAGTTTGTGCTGGACTTTGAGGATAATTTCGTAATTGCATAATATAAGGGTGCGACTAAAAACTAGTTAAGTAAGAGAATCATTGAGGTGAGTGAGTTCACATTCTGCCACACCAAAAATAGTTGGGATTGATTCTTCTGGGCGGCACAATATACTCTTAGCAATTTGAAGCATACAAATACCTGTATTGCCAAATGATTTTTGATACTGGAGCATTGCCTGAATTTGTTGAATTAACGCAAAACCAGAAAACTGCACAACTCGTCTCAAAAAATTAGGACGGCGCCCGATAATTTCTGGAAAGTTATTGAAATAAGCTTTAGCAAGGGCGACAATAGAGGGTTGGATTATATCAAGCGGTGTCATAGCTAGGCGTAAAGATTCTTCGATATCGATAGATTTATTAACAACCAAACTATCCAGCCAAATCTGTAAATAGCTAGCAACCAGCATCCCTAAATCAAATGCAGGGTCTCCCCAGGCGCCGCGTTCCCAATCAATCAGCCGAATAATACTATTATTTGGTTGCTCCCAATCATTATGTAAAAGGATATTATTAAGTTTAAGGTCGTTGTGGGTTAGACAACAGGGTTTGAAGGCAGTATTGAGTTCTGCAATTGCTGTCCCTAAACTGTCATAGCGCTGATAGAGAGCAAAGAATTTTAAGCCATCAGCAGGAAACTGCCCAAAAACTTCTGGACTAATTCGTTCTATCCCATGAATAAAGCTAGGAGCTTTGCCAATGGCTACATCTTCAAGATTTTGAAATAAAAAGTCCTGAAATTTCTGACAATCTAAAGTGTCACGATGGATTGTTGCTAAAGTTTTTCCAATTGAAGCTGCTATTGTGGTTGGGTAGGCATTCTTTTTTATATAAAAATCAGCGACATCGCCATAGTCATTGAGATAGTTGAAGATAATAATTGAATGATTTACATCAAAATGAAGCATTTCAGAGATAAATGGGCGAATGTGGGAAAGTTGAGGAGTTTTGACAATAAATTCTTGAATTTGCCATTCACCTAAAAATTCGCCAGCAGTTTTTCCTTCTTGGTTGTAACGTTCCTGCTTGACAAGTAGTTTACGTCCATCTTGTAAAGTCAGTAACAAATTAAAATTTTTGGCATCTTTAAGTTCAACTTTACTCAAATGTTGCTCTTCTTGAGTACAAATTTTCTCTGCTAGTAAATAATTAAAAACATTTTTTGAATTTAAAAAAAGTGTCATTTCTCTCCTGAATTATAAATTTGGCTTAGGCGAGCATCCCAATTTTGTACATAGCCTGGGGCTTCTTACATATTTGGAATGCTCTCATTTCAGGTTAGTTTTTACGTTTATTTTCTAGCCAGCGACCAGCACCACCAATTGCTCCAGCTATGCCTATAGCGCATTGCTGTGAGGAACGAGCAGCAGCATATCCAACTCTAATCGCAGTTACAATGCAAAGAGGGGAAGTTAGTCCACCATTGACGCTAACTAGTTCGCTGTCACCCAGTTCATTCATGTAGCTTTCGGAATCAGAAAAAAGTTCGGCGCCAGTCGGACGCAAATTGGAAATTTTGATAGTAGCCATTGTTTTTCCTCTTAGATGAAATTGTTTGGAATTAGATTAGCTATAAATAACGTGCTACTTGACGTACTAGGTAGAGATTAACAATCCTAAAAACGATAGCAGACGTAATTTAATTACTATTGTGTAAATTTAAAATAATAAAATCAAGGTTTTAAAGCTTATTGCTTATGCATAATTAAAGATGTTTTGTTTTAATTCTTTCAATTGAAACTTTTTAAAAAAGCATTTTGTTCAACTATTTTCAAGCACATAGCTGGTATTGTAATGAAACATCAACAGCATCAACATCTGTAGACTCATAGTTTTGACAGTCTTCTCAACCATTTTTCTTAAGTATCGTAAAGTTTTGTAACAGATTGCAGAATATCAGGTGTTTTGAGTCTGAAAGAGAGGCATATATTACCCAAAGAAATTGTGGTCTTGGATTAAAAGCTTTGTAGGAGGGATTTTTATGGAAAATCTTAGCTTGTACTTAACGCCTTTTCAAAGAAAACTTTTGCTCAAAAACCTGGAAAATAATTTGCGTGCGGAATATCGTCAGCGCATAGAGATTATTTTGCTTGCGGATGCGGGGAAGTCACAGGCGGAAATTTGTAAAGCTTTGGGTTGCTGTCCAGAAACCGCGCGTTATTGGATTGTGATTGCACAAATAGGAAAGGCACATTTATGGGATGACCGTCGTATCGGGCGCCCAAAAACTGTGAATGACTCTTATCTTATGCGTTTGAAGGAACTGGTGAGTCATAGTCCGCGCGAGTATGGTTATCCATTTGAACGTTGGACAGCGCAATGGTTAGCAAAGCATTTGGTAAAAGAATTTGGAGTTCAAGTTAGTAGTTGTCATATTAATCGTCTGCTTAAGGAAATGGGTCTTTCGACTCGACCAAGGAAAGATAAAGTTGAAGAAAATCAACATACCGATTTGCAGAGGATTAAAATTGAGGATTTACCACAAGGCAGTTATTTGAAGGCAGCACAGAGCAGCTAGACGATAATTGGCAACGGATATTAATGCGGATGGTTGATTTATCTAATAAGGTCATGAAATCTACGAAATTTGTTTTGGATTTAGAAAATTTAAGTCAACAGCTAGCTCATATGTTTGGAGTGGAGACGCAATTAATTGCGTCTCTACATGAAAAAATTCAAATCGTTGAGCCGCCAGTAGGAAAACAATTCTGGCAGGCAGAAGATGCGGCAGTTGGCATTTACTTGGTTCTTGCTGGCAAAGTCAGATTATTCGATAAAGCTGACAATTTAATCGTTACTCTGTCTGAAGGTGAGTCATTTGGTGAAGTAACTTTATTTTCAGATGAGCATTTTCAAGCGTACTCTGCTAAAGCTTCATTAAATTTAAAACTTTGTTATCTCAATGGTGATTTGTTAAAGCCTTTACTCAAACAACATCCTAATGTCAAAAATAATTTACATCATCAAGCAATTCAAAAAGATTTATTGATAGATCAATTTCACCAGTCGGGCGCCGTACCAACCAAAAATAAAAAAACAGAGGAATTTTTAAATTCTAAGTCGGAAGTTGCAATTCGCCAATCTGTTGATGTACAGAGAAAAATCCTCAATCCCAAATCTAAAATTAATCAGGCTTACTTTCCTAGCCCCACTTTACAAGTAAGCCATTGGTGGCAAAAAGTTATTCGTCGCTATCCTTTGTTTGAGCAGCAAAGTGCTGCTGATTGCGGCGCCGCTTGTTTGGTAATGATAGGTCGTTATTGGGGTAAGAATTTTAGTATAAATCATCTGCGTTCTATTGCCGAGTTTGACCGCAATGGTATATCGCTAAGAAATTTGGCTTTCTCGGCAGAGAGTGTTGGGTTTGCCACTCGACCTGTTAAAGCTAGTCTCGATAAATTGGGAACGCACAACTTACCTGCAATTGCTCACTGGGAGGGAAAGCATTATATTGTAGTTTATGAAGTGGCGCCTAAGTACGTAGTAATTGCAGACCCAGCAATTGGTCAGCGTGTTCTTACCAATGAAGAATTTCAAGCAGGATGGACTGGGTACACTTTATTACTAACACCTACTGTTGTACTGAAAGACGCTGATGAGAAAAATCAGCCACTATGGGTATTTCTAAAACTCTTAAGACCTCATAAAATTGCATTGATTGAGGTATTATTTGCTTCTATTTTAATTCAGATTTTTGGGTTAGTTACACCGCTATTTACTCAGTTAATTTTAGACCGAGTTGTAGTTCAGCGGAGTGAGTTAACATTGACTGCTATCGGACTAGGGTTATTAATTTTTGGAGTAATGCAAATTGCTCTAACTGCACTAAGAGAATACCTTTTAGACCATACAGCAAATCGAGTTGATTTAGCACTCATTGTTGGTTTTATTAATCATACTTTCCGATTACCTCTCTCTTACTTTGAGTCACGATACGTAGGAGATATTATTTCGCGCGTTCAAGAAAATCAAAAAATACAAAAATTTTTCACAGACCAAGCACTATCTATATTTATGGATATGCTTACAGTATTTGTATATTTGGGATTAATGTTTTGGTACAGTTGGAGACTAACACTACTAACTTTAATAATTTTACCACCATATATATTACTAGCATTGTGTGCTACCCCTTTTCTGCGACGTGTTTCACGAAAAATATTTGCTACTTCTAATGAAGAGACTGGATATTTAATCCAATCTTTAACAGGAATTAGCACTATCAAATCGATGGCTATTGAGCAAACAGTACGTTGGAAATGGGAAGAATTGTTTGGTAAGTCAATCAAAGCTAGTTTTTCTGGACAACTAATTGGAAACGTAATCCAAAGTATTAGCTCATCTATTGAAATGTTGGCTACTATTGGATTATTATGGTTAGGAGCATGGCAGGTAATTCACAATGAACTGACTATTGGGCAGTTAGTCGCTTTTAATATGTTGCTTGGTAATGTCATCAACCCTTTCCAAAGAATAACCAGGTTATGGGATGAATTGCAGGAGGTAATTATTGCAATTGAGCGAATCAATGATGTAATTGAAGCTAAACCAGAAGAAGATTTACAATCTAGTAATCTTAGCTTTCTACCTCCAATTAACGGTCATGTTTGTTTCAAAAACGTTACATTTCGTTATCAAAAAGATGCTGATGCCAACATTCTGGAAAACATTAACTTTGAAGTACAACCAGGCCAAACTGTAGCATTAGTCGGACGTAGCGGTTCTGGGAAAACAACGTTAGCCAAGTTACTTCTAGGGCTTTATTTACCTACTGAAGGAAAAATACTTATTGATGGCGCCGATATTGCGACTGTTTCTGTACGCTCACTGCGACAGCAAATAGGTGTAGTTGACCAAGATACATTTATGTTTGGTGGTACTATCCGTGAGAACATTAGTATTGCTTACCCAGAAACTCCATTGGAAGAAATTGTCGAAGTAGCTAAACTTGCAGGCGCCCATCAATTTATCAACTCACTACCAATGGGTTACGAAACTCAAATTGGTGAAGGTGGTGGAATGCTTTCTGGTGGACAAAGACAACGCATTGCCATCGCACGTGCGTTATTAGGAAATCCCCAATTATTGGTTTTAGACGAAGCCACTAGCAGTCTTGACACCGAGTCAGAGCGAATAATTCAAAATAATTTCAGTAAAATTCTTCAAGGAAGAACAACGTTAATAATTGCTCATCGTCTCTCAACAGTACACAACGCTGACCTAATTTTAGTTTTAGACAAAGGTTTGCTTATTGAAAGTGGAAACCACAATCAACTAATGGCTAAACGTGGTTTATACTTTTACCTCAACCAACAGCAAGTTCCAATTAGTTAAATTAATCTACCATGCAAGAACCTTTGAATCAAAATCATCAGGTGGAACCTCCCAAATCTGTAATTGATGAATGGTCTACCGTCACCAAGGAAATAATTGATGCTTTACCACTTGTTTGGACGCGCGGATTAATATATTTCCTTATCATTTCTACAGCAACAATCTTACCTTGGGCAATGCTATCCAAAGTTGATGAAACAGGAAGTGCAAGAGGTAGGTTAGAACCTCAAGGCAAAGTTCTAAAATTAGATGCAGCAGTTCCTGGAACAGTTACAGCTATAAATATTAAAGAAGGTCAAACCGTAACCAAAGGGCAAATATTACTTAAATTAGATTCAGAATTAGCGCGTGCTGAACTCCAACAAGCTCAGGCAAAGCTTGAAGGTTTACATAATCGTATTAATCAGATTGAGTTGTTAAAAGCCCAATTACAAGCATCGAGTCGCACTCAACAATTACAAAATCAAGCGCAAGACTCTGAACAACTTGCTCAACTTAATCAAATACAACAAAGGCTAAATTCTAACAAAAAAGTACACATCCTTGAAAAAGGGCGCCTTAAAGTCGCAGAAAACGATGTGAAGCGTCATAAATTTTTGTGGAAGCAAGGTGCCATTTCTAAGAGTAAATTAGAAGAGGTAGAAGGCGCCATGTTAGAACGCAAACGATTAAGCGAGCAAGCTCAGTCAGATATCGAACAAGCGACTACCGAAATCGCCAAACAAAAAAGCACTAATCAACGCAATCATCGTACAGGTGAACTAGCAATTTTAGAAACTCAAAAACAGTTTAAAGAACTACAATCTCAGCATGTAGATGTGCAATCAGAAATTGCTCAAACGAAAAAACATATTTTTTCCTTACAATTACAAATGCAGCAGCGAACACTATTGGCTCCTACTGATGGCACGATTTTTCAATTAAGTGTAAACCATGCTGGAGCAGTTCTACAACCAGGACAAACAGTTGCTCAAGTGGCGCCGAAAGGAGTACCAATAGTATTTAGAGCAGAAATATCGAGTCAAGAAAGTGGATTTTTGCGTGTAGGAATGCCAGTAAAACTTAAATTTGATGCATATCCATTTCAAGAATATGGAGTATTAGAAGGTAATCTACATTGGATTTCACCAGACTCAAAAATTGTAGAAACCCCTCAAGGAAAACAAGAAAATTATGAACTAGAAATCACCCTGAATCAAAATTACATCCAAAATCAAAATAAACGTATTTCTTTAACACCGGGTCAAACAGCAACAGCCGAAGTAATTGTTAGGCAGCGACGCATTATTGATTTTTTGATAGACCCATTCAAAAAGCTACAAAAAGACGGGTTAAAACTTTAACTGCAATGACCTACAAGCATTAATCTTATTCTACAGGAGTTATACCATGTCACAGTTTATGACTATCTCTCGTGATGAATTACTCTATCAAATGAAAATTTCTTGTCAAATACCTACTTTTGTAGAAGAAATCATCACTCGCAAAATTATTACACATGCAGCGCAAGAAGTAGGGATTAAAGTAGAAACGCATGAATTACAACAAGCAGCAGATAACATGCGACTAATTAATAACCTTTCTAGCGCTGATATTACTTGGCTATGGTTAGAAAAACACCATTTATCTTTAGACGAATTTGAAGAATTAATCTATTACAATGTTCTGACATCAAAATTGACAGAACATTTATTTGCAGACACAGTTGAACAATTTTTTATTGAACATCAATTTGATTATAAACAAGTCATTATGTATGAAGTTATTTTCGATGATAAAGACTTAGCAATAGAACTTTTTTATGCTGTTAGCGAAGGAGATATAAGTTTTCCTGAAATTGCTCACCAATATATTCAAGATACAGAAAAACGTCGTTGTGGTGGATATCAAGGAGTACGCAGTCGCAAAGATTTAAAACCAGAAATTTCTGCTGCTGTATTCGGTGCCACTCCACCCCAAATTATCAAACCAGTTATCACTTCAGAAGGTGTACATTTAATTTTTGTTGAGGAAATCATCCAGCCTCAATTAAATGAAACCGTATATTCAAAAATTATTGTTAAACTGTTCAATAACTGGTTAAAACAAAGAATTGAGGAATTTGAAGTTGAAATAAATAAAACTTAAGCTGTATAAACGGGATTTATACGCAAAATCATCGTTAGTTAAAAATACTAAGGGCACGATAATATCGTGCCCTTACCAATGTTGGTTGATATGCGAGGTGTTATTTTCGCTTTGGGGCAGTAGAACGTCGTACTTCGCGGTTTTCTTGTTCAAAGCGACGACGGTCACGCCAGTCAGCTAAAGTTAAATAGCCAACACCACCTGTAACTGCAACAAGCAGTACTAAGGCTGTTATTGTTAGAACGTTGAGAAATTGACTTTCCACAGTCCTCCTACAATCCGTTGCGACCCCAGACTACCATTGCAATAGACCAAGTAAAAACAACTAGCAGTGAAACCCAACCTAATGTCAAGATAGCCATAGTGATTCTTTTAAATTTATCTACAACACAATTTTAACATTTATCATGTTTTACAAGACTTTGCCTAGCTTCTAAATATTAACGGTTGGAATGGGCAAGGATGCCCGTTCCACAATACAGGAGGATTTAATTTGCAGCTGGGTATTAGGTTGTTAATAACTCAGCAGGTAGACGCTTAAATGCTAGACGCTCGTTTTCAATATCAACGAAAATTGTGTCTCCGTCATTAAACTCACCACGTAGAATAGCTTTGGCAATTTGTGTTTCTAGCTCGCGTTGAATTGCACGCTTTAACGGACGGGCGCCAAATACGGGGTCATATCCCACTTCTGCCAAAAAGTCAAGTGCAACATCAGAGAGCTTGAGCGACATTTTGCGGTCAGCCAAGCGGTGGCGTAATCTTTCGACTTGCAATAGTACAATTTTGCGAAGTTCGCTCTTGTGCAGTGCGTGGAAAATTATTTGTTCGTCAACACGGTTTAAAAACTCTGGACGGAATGAGCTACGCATTGCTTCCATGACTCGATGACGCATTTCGTCGTAACGATTATCATCACCTGCAACATCGAGGATATACTGCGAACCAATGTTACTGGTCATTATAATGATGGCATTTTTGAAATCTACCGTATGACCTTGAGCATCGGTAACACGACCGTCGTCGAGTATTTGCAGGAAAATATTAAATACGTCTGGGTGTGCTTTTTCGATTTCGTCGAATAATACTACCGCATATGGACGGCGCCGAATTGCTTCGCTTAATTGTCCACCTTCATCGTAACCAACATATCCTGGAGGGGCGCCAATTAATCGAGAAACTGCGTGTTTCTCCATATATTCAGACATATCAATCCGTACTAGCGCTTCTTCGGTATCGAACATGTACGCTGCCAAAGCTTTCGCTAACTCAGTTTTACCTACACCTGTAGGCCCAAGGAAAATAAAGCTAGCAATAGGACGGTTGGGGTCAGAAAGTCCCGCGCGTGAACGTTGTATTGCATCAGCTACTGCGGTGACAGCTTCGTTTTGTCCAATAACGCGATTATGCAATTCATCTTCGAGATGTAATAGCTTTTCTTTCTCAGATTCAACTAACTTGCTGATGGGTATACCTGTCCACTTAGAAATTACTTCGGCAATATCCGCTTCGGTAACTTCCTCACGCAGCAACGACTTACCGCTACGTTGTGCTTGTGCTAGTTGAGCTTCAGTTTCTTCTAAACGACGGTGCAAGTCGGTTAACTTACCATATTTTAATTCAGCTGCGCGGTTAAGGTCGTAATTACGCTCTGCTTGCTGAACTTCTAAATTTACCCTGTCGATTTCTTCTTTTACCGACTGTATTTTGGTAATAACGTCTTTTTCTGACTGCCACTGTGCGTTAAGAGTACTTTGTTCCTCTTTTAAATCAGCAAGTTCTTTCTCTAAACGTTCGAGACGCTCGCGGGAAGCTAAATCGCTTTCTTTTTGCAATGAGAGTTTTTCCATCTCTAACTGCAAAATCTTCCGGTCGATTTCATCGAGTTCTTCGGGTTTAGAAGTAATCTCCATTTTCAACCGCGCGGCAGCTTCGTCTACCAAGTCAATTGCTTTATCAGGTAGAAAACGGTCGGAGATATATCTATTAGATAATGTCGCTGCTGCTACCAGTGAACTGTCAGATATACGTACCCCGTGGTGTACTTCATAGCGTTCTTTTAATCCCCGTAAAATAGAGATAGTATCTTGAACACTAGGTTGGTCTACGTACACTTGTTGGAAGCGACGCTCTAATGCGGCATCTTTCTCTATATATTTACGATATTCATCTAAAGTAGTGGCGCCGATACAGCGTAACTCACCGCGCGCTAACATTGGTTTGAGCAAGTTGCCCGCATCCATAGCACCTTGAGTGGCGCCTGCACCAACAACGGTATGAATTTCATCAATAAATAGAACAATATTACCTTTAGAATCGGTAACTTCCTTTAATACAGCTTTGAGACGTTCTTCAAACTCACCTCGATACTTAGCACCTGCAATTAAGGCGCCCATATCTAAAGCTATTAATTGACGGTCTTTGAGCGACTGCGGAACATCACCCGCAACAATACGCTGTGCAAGTCCTTCGGCAATAGCAGTTTTACCTACACCAGGCTCACCAATTAGTACAGGATTATTCTTAGTACGACGCGAGAGAATTTGTATAGTGCGGCGAATCTCATCATCACGTCCAATCACTGGGTCAAGCTTACCATCACGCGCAGCTTCGGTAAGGTCACGCCCATATTTTTCCAGCGATTGATATTTACCTTCTGGGTTTTGGTCGGTCACTTTTTGGCTTCCTCGAACTTGTTTAATAGTATTCTTTAGTTTGGCTTCGTCCAAGCCGAATTCTTTAAATAAACCTTTGCCAAAGCGGTCATCCTTGGCATAAGCAAGTAATAAATGTTCAATAGAAATAAATTCGTCCTGGAGTTCTTTACGAAAACCATCTGCACGGTCAAGCAGCGTATCTAAACTTCGTCCCAAGTATACAGAACTACTACTACCAGATACTTTAGGCTGACGCTGCACAAACTGCTCAGTTTTATCACGCAGCTTTGAAACATCAACGCCCAGTTTAGTAAATACACTGCCAGCAAGTCCATCTTGCTCTAACAGCGCTTTCATTAGGTGTTCGCTTTCGATTTGCTGCTGCTGGTTTTGCTTCGCTATATCAGGAGTGTGGGCTATTGCTTCCCATGCTTTTTCGGTAAATTGGTTAGGGTTAGTTGGTTGCATAGGCTTATAATGTGGAAGACGACGAACTTTTAGGCTTGGCGCCGAGATATAAGGAAATCTAAGATTTTTTTCTACTACCGTCATTGTAAATATAAGCGTGCAACTAACTGGTTCGGTGTTCGCCCCTCAAATGGTAGAGTTACACCCCATCTCACCTAACACCAAATAACCTCTTGTGAAACAGGCATCCAAGAACCCAAATGTAGAGACGCGCAGAGCGGAGTGTACCGCAGGTAAATTTTCCTACCCTTCGGGATATCCTTCGGATAACGGAGAAGCTAACCTACGGGAAAACTTCGTTTACGCTTGCGCGTCTCTACACGTGCGAATTTTAATACTGATTCAGGGCTGCCATAAACGTATGTAATAATTAAACACGGTATTTTCACCGTGAAGCACAATGGATAACACCAATAGTATTTGGATTGTAACTGATGATATCCCACAAATATCACTTCCTGACGGCAAAAAAGGCGGAAACGCAACAGGTGGAGGAGAGGAAACAAGAAATGACGAGACAAAAAGCACTGACAATGCCGTGCAAGTCGATGCCGAAAAATTAGAGCAGGAAATTAATTTTATTACCGAACGTTTGCGAAGATGCGGTGCCGATAATGTTACTACTGAGTCGATTTGTCAACAAGCATGGCGAAATGACAAATAACATCCTAAATTTCAATACTTTCTTGTGATGAGTGCCAAAACCTAGCAATGCTGATTTGTTTCTTATCTTCTTCTACTCTATACACAATACGATATGGTCTAAGAATCAGCTGACGAATGTTAGGGTCATTAAATTCGGGTACTTTTTGACCTTTAAAAGGAAATAAACTTAGTTCCTTTGTTTTATCGAGTAGACTTTAACCCAGGTTAACTTTCCAATCTCGAAGTAAATTATTATAATCATCTGGCGCCAGTTCTAAAAGTGCTGTCATCCATTGTGCATGTTGAGTATAATCTGAGCCTTGCGAATCTTCTGGTTTTGGTACGAAGTTTTTTAAATGTGTTTTCCAATAAGTTATTACTTTTTCCCATAAATCTGTTGGTGCGTATTGCTGTAAGTAAGTTCGTCGAGAAGTATCATCAGGCGCCGATAAGTCTTTTGGTCGAATTACTACTTGATAAAATTTAGGATAAGGAGGTTTACCTTGATAATGTATCTCAGCTAAATCTTTTGTTAGCAAACGCAAAATATCATATTCCTCACCTAAGTCTCTTTTATCTCCAGATAAATTATCTAACCATTGCGTAATTTGCTGTTGAAACCAAGTAGCTCCTTTTTCGGGAGTTACAATATTATCCAGTAACCAATGTAACCACCAAGTATCAACTGTTTTGGCTGTTGTATAATATTGATAATATACTTTTGGTTTGGCAGATTTTATTATATATTGGCGCCAGGATTCAAACAAAGCTTGGCGAGTATTATCTGAAACAGGTATTCCAGTAAACGCTTTAAACATACTTGACCAATTTGCCTGAAGGGGTGACAAAGGCGCCTAAAAAGCTTAATATGTATACTGTGTAACGTTTTATGGTAAAAAAGGATAGGTCTCAAATTGTCAATAAGACCTACCAATTGAAAATGTTACCACAATTTTATCAAAAGCATCTGAAAAGTCAACTAAACCTACCTGAATTTATCTTCCTAGAGATTTTATTAATTCTTCTACAATCCATTAAAAAAGTTAGCTTAGAAAAATTAGCCAACGCATTACCAATAGGAATCAAATTTGAAAGTAGAAGAAAAAGAATACAGAGATTTTTATCCTTACCTTATCTAACAGTTGAAAAAATTTGGTTTCCAATAGTGTTATCTTTTTTAGAAGCATACTTTGAACATGAAAAAATAATCTATATAGCGATTGACAGGACAAATTGGGGTCGGATAAATTTATTTGTTACTAGCATTATTTGGGATAAAAGAGCGTTCCCTATATACTTTGAGTTACTGCCAAAACTAGGAAGTAGTAGTTTTGATGAACAAAAAGCTCATCTTTCTAAAACAATTCCGCTCTTTAATGATTATAAAATGTGTGTGTTAGGAGACAGAGAGTTTTGTTCAGTGCATTTAGCAAAGTGGCTGTCAGAGCAGTCTTTGTATTTTTGCTTACGTCTGAAAAAGAATGAATTTATTGAATTAAAAAAAATATTTGGGTCGAACTTGATGATTTAGGATTAGTGCCCGGAACTTCATTATTTCTCCAAGGAACTAAGGTTACAAAGACCAAAGGTTTTATGGGTTTTAATGTTGCTTGTAAGTGGAAACGTAAAATTAAGGGAGTAGAACCGAAAGAAGCATGGTTTATTATTACAAGCTTTGATTCCTTAGAATTAGCCGTATCAGCTTATAAAAAACGTTTTGACATTGAAGAAATGTTTAGGGACTTTAAAAAAGGGGGCTATAATTTAGAAGATACTAATGTATCTGGTGACCGTTTTATTTCGCTAGTTTTATTAATTGCAATTGCATATACTGCTACTACGATTCAAGGACAAGAAATCAAACGTAAAGGAATTCAACAATACGTCTCAAGAGTTAAAGAATATGGTCGTATAGAAAGACGGCATAGCAGCTTTTATGTTGGCTTGTACGGTCAAACATGGGTTGATTTTAAACAACCTTGTATTGAACTAGTAAATCAATTAATGAAATTAAATCGCAATAAAAGAAAGTATTATCAACAAGGAATGAGAGCAATGAAGCTTATTGAGTCTATGTTGTAGGCGCCTTTGTCACCCCTTCAGCCAATTTGCACAACAGTCAAAAGCAATTTGCTGAATTTCCAAGGCATTTACTCGTTCAGTTTCTCCTAACTTTTGAACTGTTTGCTGATAATAGTCAAGTAAAGTTTTTTCATCTCCCCAACGTTCGGGACCGTAATGGAATCCACCAAGAATTGTATATAATAATGAAGTTTCTGGCGCCCAACGATTCTTTTCTTGTTGTCTTTTTAACAACGTATTAAAAGTTTCCTGAATTGCAGCAAGACTTTCTTGATATTCCCGTTTAGCCAATAAATCCTCAATAACCGTCAAACCATTTTCCCACTGTTGTGGTATGGTTGCCCGAAGATTACCTATATATTGCTCTGGTGCATAGCTTTGAATTGCCTCCATGTAAAATTGATGCCAAGGAGAGTGAACATTTTCTAGTGTTTGTTTCCACATCGAACTTTCTTTATTCGCAGTCATCCCAGCCAAAATTAACTGTTTTTGAGTATCGGGTAACTCTAAACAAAATTCAACAATAGCGTCATCTTCTAAACTTATATAAGAAAATTTTTCTTCCCACTCTCTTATCTTTTGAACAAAGCTGAAACCATTTTCTCCTTCTTCCTGTACTGATAACCATTCCCACTGTAATAAGCAATTTGTGGTAGCGGGTTCTAAAGGAATACCATTATGAATATCCATCCAGTCAGGTATACCGTTTGATATTTCACTTTCTGCGTCCAATAAAGGTAAAGCAAAACCGTCATCATGATTAAAATCATTTTTAAAAGCGCTTTTTACCAGTGGTTTCATCCTTTCGGCAACTTCTTCTAAATCTTCTACAAAGGCGCAATTATCAAAGTAAGGTTCTTCCCAACGCGCTTCTTGAGCTATATATTTTCCTTCTTCCTGTGCGGCCTCATCAATAATATCATTCCATTCTTGCCACAATTCAGCCCATGTTTGGGCTGCTTTTGCAAGCGAAGTTAGTGGTGCTTTACTGGTTGTTCTCTGCTCAACTGTTTGAGATGAAGTCATGATTTGGCTTAAAGTCTCTTGTGTATTGGGTTGGAGTTGAGCTAAAGCAGTTAAGCGCTTTTCTTCAGATAAAGTAGTAAATAACACATCGAGTAACTGAGAAATTTCACCTTCTGTTAGTGCTTTAACAATTCGCAAACCAAGAGAAATTTGCGGTTCGACATTACCCGTAGAATTGCTTTGATTCTTCTTCGACATCTTGGTAGAACTCCTTTAACTTTATATATAAAGCTTATTTGAAGGAGAAACTATAACTATGACAGTGAAGCATTATTTAATATTCAAGAGCTTCAAGCGTAAGGGTCAATACTTTAGTTACCCGCAATGAAAAAGATTTTGATGGGATAGAGATTATGGTTTTTAATCCTTTTGTAAACTGAGGGGAAAGGCTCTCTTTCGTTGTATGCTTGAAATAAGTACCTGGACAGAAATAATTACATCTTGAGTTCTAGGCTGAGTAAAGGTTTCAAGTCGATTTTTTTGTAATTAATTTTGTCTGGCTACTTACAAGCATTGTAGGGGAGTGCTATGTCAAGTATCAATATCAGCGAATTAGTTATTAGCCACAACGCTAATACCAAGTCGTTTGAACGAGGTGAAGCTTGTTACCGTAGTGGTTTTGTTCAATCTGTTACGCAACGCGGAGACGACATTCAAGCCAAAGTTCAAGTAAGCGAGCAAAACCCTTACCGCGTTACTATTGGATTTAATAGTGATGGAGACAATATTATAACGAGTTGTTCTCAGTTCATAGTCGCAAAAGCAAGTTGATGGGGTTTTTGAAGCAAATGTGAGTTGTTACGTTATGTAAACTTATTTAGGTTATCGGAAATTTTGCATAAGACATCGCTGCTTCCTTCGTAAACAACTTGGTAGTTGTGGGGGATATTACCTAAAACTACCTTGAAGACGCTCGTGAGGAACGGAGGTTTCGATGTGTGAATTACCTGAAGAAATGCGGCAGTTGGCAATGGAAGCGCAAAATAACCCTTCTAATAGTCTGGCTAGACGCAAAGCGCTAAATAGTTTGGTTAAATTAATTCAAGGTTCTGGGCTGTTGAGTAGCCAACAAAGTTGGTTGCAGTTGCCAAACTTTGAGGAGATATATCAAGAGGCAGTTAATGATGCTTTAGTAAAGTTTTGTAAAGATATAGATAAATATAGTCCTCAATATCCTGTGATGGCATGGGTAAATCATATATTTAGGTGGTGCTTTTTAGATGCGGTGAGTAGATATCGCGAACGTACACCAATATGTTCTTTTGATGAGGAAGCAGCAGAAGAGAGGTTATTTAAAGATTTACTCGAAGGTGAGGGGCAAAGTAAAGAAGATATTAACTTATTTCGAGATTTTATTGAAAGTGACCCAGAAGGTATTTTGCGAGACTTACATCTTAGAAGAGATAGAAATACCAATTTACAAAGAATTTTGATATTTCTTTGTGAGGGAAGAGAGTGGAGAGATATATCTATAAAATCTGGTCATCCTATTCCTACACTTTCAAGTTTTTATCAAAGAAGCATTAAAAAGCGTAATGTCGTTGAGTATTGTCGTAAATATTTACAGTAAACCGTATTCAGCAATTAAATCAGCACAAACAGGGAATTCATTATGAACATAAGTACTCAACAAGATAGTTTTAAAGTCTTTTTATCTTATTCAGCACATGATGTTGCTAAAAAGCAAAGTCAAGGTATATCTAGTGCTGAAGCAACGAAAAAAGTTTACCTTAACTCTCTAGCTACCTATGCAGTAGAGTATTATCTTAATTGTATGAGCTTTGAAACTGTTAATGATAAAGATATTCATCAAAATCCTTGGATGCAAAGTTTCATTAATGCGGCAGATGTTGAAGTTAAGAATATTGGTAAGCTTGAATGTTTTCCTGTCTCTCAAAATACTAAGCATTGTCAAATTCCACAGGAAGTTGCTTCTGACCGTATAGCATATATATTCGTGCAAATAAATTTATCTTTAGACGAAGCGCATATTATTGGATTTACACCTAATGTCAGTGTTCAATCGGCGCCTATTATTGTATTAAATCAATTACAATCAGTAGATAACTTACTAGAATATTTAACTCAGAAAGAACAAGCAGCGATTGTAAACATTAGTCAATGGATACAAGGATTGATTACAGAAGGTTGGCAAAATCTGGAAAATATATTAAATCCACAGCAGTTAGTTTTCGTGAGGAATAGCAGATTCAACATTACGCAAGCAAAAAAGATTAATTTGGGTTTACAACTAGATAGTACACCTATTGCGTTAGTTGCACGAGTTGCTTCAGAAAATGAAGACACAATTAACATGACAATTCAAGCTTGTCCTTTAGAAAGTACATATTTACCTCAAGGATTAGAGTTAATTGTCAATGATGAAAATGGAGAAAGCGTTTTAAATGCAACTTCTAGAGAACATGATAACTGGGTTGAAGTTACACTGAGTGCCCAAGTCGGTGAAAAATTTAGTGTTGATATTTGTTTGGGAGAGTCAAAAGTCACACAAGAATTTGTTGTGTAATCACGTGTAAATGTAGAGACGTGACATGTCACGTCTCCACAATATGTGAATTTTAATAAATATTGAAATATTAAACCATTTATGAAAAAACTAGTTGTGCTTAAATTTGACGGCGCCTTAAAATCGGGTTATCGAGTAAATTTAACAATTAGTAACGCTGGTGAAACACCAAACTTAATTATCAGCGCAAAATTACCATCAGCACTCGCTGTTATCGAACATTCTCAATCTTGGTGTAATAATTATCGCAGCTTCTATGGACAATCTCGTATTCGACCTCTAGGTACAAAAAATGTAAATATTGAAGCTCTTAATCAAGACTTTGCTCAAAAATCACAAGAGTTAATTACAAGTTTAAATAACTGGTTAGCATCAAATTGTTTTATTAAAGTTAAAGATTGTTTAGAAAAATTCAATATAGAAGATGAAATTCGTGTAATTATTGCTACTAGTTGTCAAAAATTGCGTAAATTGCCTTGGCATTTATGGGATGTCTTACAAAAATATCCTTATGTTGAAGTTGCTTTAAGCGCACCTGATGCTGAACGTGGAGAGCGTATTTATCGAGACAATGCTAGAATTTTAGTTGTTCTTGGTGATAGTACAGATATAAATGTTGAAGCTGATAGACAACTTCTTCAAGAATATTGTAAAAACGGTGAGATAGTTTTACTTAAAGAACCATCGCGCGAAATCTTAATTAACCATCTACGTGATAATGCTGGATGGGACATGTTATTTTTTTCAGGACATTCTCAAACTGAAGGAACTCAGGGACGTATATTCCTGAACAAACATGATAGTTTGACTATGGTAGAATTAAGAGGCGCCATGCAAGTTGCCATCAACAAGCGATTGCAAATAGCATTTTTTAATTCCTGTGATGGTTTAGGCATTGCTTTAGAATTGGAACAACTAAATATACCCCAAGTTATTGTAATGCGGGAACCTGTGCCAGATAAAGTAGCACAGGAATTTTTAAAGTATTTTTTACATGAATTTACTGGTGGTCAGTCGTTATATATATCTATTAGAAAAGCGCGTGAATTTTTGCGTAATAACTATGATGTAACATTCCCCTGTGTTAGTTGGCTACCTGTAATTATCCAAAATCAATTAGAAACACCACCTACTTGGCAAAGTTTAGGAATAATTTCTTTATGTCCTTACCGAGGTTTAGAAATATTTCGAGAACAAGACGCAGAATTTTTCTTTGGACGAGAAGCTTTTGTTCAGTATTTGCTGGCAGATGTTAATCGTAAACCTTTTGTTGCTGTAGTCGGCGCCTCTGGTAGTGGAAAATCTTCTGTTGTGTTTGCTGGTCTAATTCCCAAACTACATCAAGATAACACACAATGGCAAATAATTTCATTTCGTCCCGGAAATAAGCCATTGGAGTCATTAGCTGTGGCTTTAGAGCAGAGTCACAATAAGACTTTACTTATTATTGACCAATTTGAAGAAATATTCACGCTTTGCTCAAATGTCGAAGAACGTAAAATGTTTATCGATAAGTTGCTGCAAAAAGTAAATAATTCATCTACATTTACTTTATTAATTACTTTAAGGGCAGATTTTTTAGGTAAAGCGATATCTTACGAACCTTTGGGTAAAGCTTTGCAAAAATATCCTCCTCGTTTACTGGTGAAGAACTTAAAACTTTTAAAGGACATACTGAGGCAGTTTTCGGCGCCAGTTTTAGTGCGGATGGCAAAATGCTTGCATCAGTATCTGAAGATAAAACTGTTAAACTCTGGGACATCAATACCGGTACTGAAATTAAAACTCTCAAAGGTCATAAAGGTGCAGTTATTGGCGCCCGCTTTAGTACAGATGGTCAAACTCTTTTTTCTGTGTCGAAAGATAATACCGTAATTTCGTGGGATCTCAATTTAGATTATTTATTAGAACGGGGATGTCGCTTAGTAAAGTGTAGCTTTGGTGAAAC
Organism: Calothrix sp. PCC 7103; assembly: GCF_000331305.1. Lineage (GTDB taxonomy): Bacteria > Cyanobacteriota > Cyanobacteriia > Cyanobacteriales > Nostocaceae > Dulcicalothrix. Next base: position 8,589,172 of record NZ_KB217478.1, read on the forward strand.
CCAACATTAAAAAAGAATTTACTAGTTGCATAAAAACACTCAACTAACAGCGTATTTATAATTGAAGGTTGCAAATGACACCGTTACACATATCAGTGTCTTCCAACAGCCTAAATATTTCTCATGTTTATGTAACATAAATCTTCGCTTGCAAAGATGTAATTTCTTCATCTTTATAAGGTGTTTTGCATGTTTTTACAACCTTAAATAATTTACCACTATGAACCTGAAAGCGACATTACTCGGTGCCCTTCTTATTGGCACCACTATCTCTGCTGTCATTGTAGCGGTGCCTACATATGCAAACATGAGTACTACAGATTTGATTGAAACTTCAAAGTCACAAAAACTTTGGCAAATCTTTACTTCTGGAAAATGCCCTACTACTCGTCAACCACGTAAACGAACTAATATATCGAGAGCAAGAAATAATTCCTGTCCCCAAATTTCACGATAGTTTTACCAAAATATTGAGTCCGGGGAAGTTAAACCATCTCCACCCAGACTTATATATAACTATTCAGCTAGAATTAATTCTTTTGGGGTTTTACACTCCTGTGTTATTTATAAGGTTTTCCTTTTCAAACCTCTTCCTAATTTACTCTGCCTTTTCTATATATATGGAATCAAATGCACTCGCTTGTCTAGTAAATCATGCTTGCTTGAGAAGTTGCTTAACTAAGTTATCTTTTACCATCATTTGGCGTAACACTTCCATCAAAAACTCTTGAGCTTCTTGCTGTGAGAGTGTTTGAACCTGGTCTTTCAGCGTTTGTAAGCGAAATTGTTGCTCTAAGGTCAATTCATTGGGGAAGTTCATTTATTCACTCCTAGTAAATGACTAAATCGCTCGTATGTAGTAATAATGTACTTACTACTATTGCTTCTTTTAGCTTAACTCAGTTTAACATCGACCAGTAGTTTTGTCTACTTTGTCAAGCGTTAACTAATTAAGGTAAAGAAAGTTTACAATTGAGCGACGATGTAACAGGTCAGTAAGAAACAGGCGCCGCTTGCAGCAATCAACACTTTAGCTGGTGGGGTAATCAACCAAGGACAGGAGTTGAAAGCTGATTGTAAACAGCTGTAATGTTAAGTAATAAGGTTAAGAACAAATAAAAGTTAACACATCAGTCTCAAGAATTAGAGATAGGAGTCAAAAGTTAGATGGATGCATTAGAGTTTTTCCGGTCAAGTGCTGGCAAGTGGAAATCTTCGCGGGTAACACATCACCTTGCGTTTAAGCGTTCAGAGACAGGGGAATCTGAAATTTTAGTGGAAACGTTGGAAGCAGACGACCCTGAAATTATTGAGTTGTGCAAAATGCACGATATTGACCCCAATTTATCTATTGGTGGTTCGCGTGTGCGTTGGTTAGGCACAATGGCATGGGATAGAGAAGGTGAAGAAAACCACGAAGGTAAAACAGTATTTGCAATTGTGCCAGATGCAGATAATCCCCGCAAGGGTAGATTGCTGCGTGAGCGTGGTTATGCAGAAATTATGCCTGTGGTCGGTCAGTTCCATATGGATGAAGAAGACGGTTTGGTATTAACTACCGATTATGAGACCATGAGTTCCATAGAACGGTTCTGGTTCTCAGGTGGTAATATGCGAATGCGTACTAGTACTGTAAAACGTTTTGGTGGTTTTAGTACTGCTTCGTATTGCGTTGAAAGTCGTATTGATGCTGAGGGTAAAATATCTACATTAGAAGGAAATACGGCGCCACAATTTGCTTCAGTATTAGGTTGGTAAAGTGTAAAGGGGAAAGTTTTTTATTTTCCCCTTCTCATTGGCATAATGATTAATTCTCGTTCAAGTGATACTTACATTCGTGGTTTTGAGTACCTGCAAATGGTGCGAGGTTTTGCGCTGGAGTCGCGAATGGTTGATGTAATGGAAAACTTGCGCGATAGTACTATAATTTGTAATTGGATTGGTCAAAATATCGACTCAGTTAATGCTCAATTAAGTAGTTATTTACAAGCTTGTCACGAATGTTTTTATCCTGAAGAACGTCGTAATATTCAAATTTTTGCAGTTCCTTTAGCGCAGTCTTTGGGTATAGATGGAATGTGTAATATTTGGATGGCGCCTATAACTATTTTAATTGATGTTGGTAGAATGGCGCCGGAAGATTGGTTGGGTGTTGTGACACATGAATATGCTCATGCACATGTAGCAAGTGTTGGACACAATCAGGAATTTGCAAATGTTTTATTTCATTTGTGTTTAGGGTTAGGGTTTCCTTTACCTACATGGGAAACGGAAACGATAGAGAAAAAGTTACGAAGTTGGCCTTACTGTCAGTCGATGGCTGACCCGTTAGCATTTTGGCGTGGTGAAATTGTTATTGATTAACAGCAAATAGTAATTATGTTGGTGTTAAGTGAATAATGAGCGCTACATGGAGAATGTTTTACATGTCACTTCCATTATTGACTTATTCACCCTCTTCACAAAATCAGCGTGTGTCTGGGTATGAAATTCCTGGTGATGAACAGCCAAGAATTTTTACAACCGATAACTTACTGACAGCATCTGATATGGATACGTTGATATTAGCAGCGTATCGGCAGATATTTAACGAGCAGCAAATGCTTGCTTATAACCGTCAAACGTTTTTAGAATCACAACTTAAAGCTGGTCAAATTACTGTCAGAGACTTTATACGGGGACTTGCGATATCTGATACTTTTAAAAGACGTAATTACGATAGCAACAGTAATTATCGTTTTGTACAAATGTGTATCCAGCGCATTCTGGGACGCGAAGTTTACAATGAACGCGAAAAATTAGCATGGTCAACTGTGCTAGCAACCAAAGGTCTTAAAGGTTTTATCGATGATTTGCTATCGAGTGAAGAGTATTTAACCAACTTCGGTTATAATATTGTGCCATTTCAACGGCGCCGGATTTTACCGCAGCACAGTAGTGGTGAACTTCCATTCGCGCGTATGGCTCGCTATGATAAGCATTATCGAGATACGCAACCGAGCGGGCATATTTACCGATTCTACGATACGGTTAAGCCGTTTAATTTGGCGACCTTCTTGCGGGAAGCAGATTTTAAAGCGGTAGGTGGTGTTTTAGCAATTTTCGTAGCGGTTATTGTGCTTACGTTGTTGATTGGGTATGGATTAGACCCTGTGCGGTAGTTTTGTTTGTTGCGTACTAAGTACTTTGGTGCTTAAGAATAAAGCACTGAAGTGCTTATTACGAATGCACTCCTCCTCTCCTTCCACGAATGAACCTCTCCCCCGTGAAGTTTCGTTAATTTTTATATTAATTATGAGATGAAGCTACACTTACTCCTTTAAGATATTTTTTGAACTTGTTAATTTTAGTTAACCTCACGGAGTGTAGTTGTGGCATTACCTCTACTAGATTACGCACCAAAGAGCCAAAACCAACGTGTTGAAGGCTACGAGGTAGGAAATGACGATAAGCCAAGAGTTTTCTCTACGGATAACTTATTGTCTTCGAACGACATGGATAATCTGATTGAGGCTGCGTATCGTCAGATGTATTTCCACGCATTTGCCGCTGACCGCGAAAGATACCTCGAATCTCAACTCCGCAACGGGCAAATTACCGTGCGCGACTTTATTCGTGGATTAGTACTTTCAGATAGATATAGAAGAAGTTTCTACGACCTCAACAGCAATTACCGCTTTGTTGAACAAACTGTACAACGTGTACTTGGACGCGATGTATATAGCGAGCGCGAAAAAATTGCTTGGTCAATTGTAGTTGCAACCAAAGGTATTCGCGGTTTTGTTGACCAACTGCTCGATAGCGAAGAATATTTAGATAACTTTGGCTATTCAACAGTTCCTTACCAACGTCGTCGTAACTTACCTGGACGTGCAGAAGGTGAACTACCTTTCAACATCAAGTCCCCACGTTACGAAGACTACACCCGTGCTAAACTTGGTTTCCCTCAAATTATCTGGCAAACCGAAGTACGTCGCTATGTACCTCAAGAGAAGAAGGCAAAAGCTGGAGACCCAGCAAACTTCTTAGCTATGGCACAAAGCTACGGTCAAATTGGCAACAACCCACAACGCTTGTCACCTTTCAACGTTGACATTAACAAAGATGTTCCTTATCGTCAAAAAGCTGGCATAAGATAACATACGCGCGTTAAATAACATTTAATATCTCACAATTGGTCATTAGTCATTAGTCAAGAATCAAGAGTTAAGAGTTGTATTTTAACTTTCAGCTTTCGGTTTAGGGCTTATAAGACTAATGACCTTGGTTTTTTTAGCAAACCAGGGTATCTAAGTCTAAAGGTATAAACCAATTAATTAACAGAAGACTAATATTTTTAGCAACCAAAAATCATTGCCTGGGATGTTACAAAAAATTTACCTTTATAGTATTTTCAAAAATAGCAAGTATGATGGTTATTCTTATGTGCCAATTTTCACAAATAAGTTTGTTATATTTATAATAAGTGGCTAACTTTAACTTATGAAACTAGAATATGCTTGTATTCTTAACCAACGTTGCATTTTGATGGTGCGTGCGGAGGCAGAAGCTTTTGCACATCCTCCAGATTTAGGTGAGGAAGTATACACTGCTTGGGTAGAAACAATGGATGTTGCCAACCCTAACGATGTCAATTTGCACGATTGGATTGATGTATTAACTGTCAAATATCAAGCAAGTGAAGTTACTGTGCGTGCGTTATTTGAGGCAATTAGATTAATTATTATCCGGTACGATGAGCTTATTAATATTTAATTTATTAGGTTAACCCTCCCTTAAGCAGTTCAGAAAAAACTTGACTTATAGCTGCGTTTAGAATTCCTGCAAAATCTGTAATACCATCAAACAATAAAAATGTGCCCTGTTACGGGCACAGTAGTACTAATGTTGCTTACAGTATAGCAGGTTATTTTAACTGCGGATGATTTTTTTAAATTAATATCGAACAGGTACACTTAAATTGAGAGATTGACCGGGGACTTGACTGGGAGTAGGTTGTACACTCGGAGTTGTCAAAGTTCCGTTTCCAGCAGCATTAGTAGGAGTTAAAGTACTCGCAGAAGGGTTAGTTACTGTATTAAAAGTACTTGGTGTTATTGCGGATGTTTGGGGTAAAAGAGTGCTGTTGGGCAAAGGTTGGGTATTGAATGTTTGTTGATTAGTGGTGCTGGCGCCGTTTACGTTACTGTAATAAGTGGCTGGTTGAACAGAGTTTATGGTGCTGGAATTAGTGTAAGTAGGTATTTGAGTTGGATTGGCGCCGTTAAAGTTACTGTAATAAGTAGAAGGTTGAGTAGCGAGATTTGGTTGTACGAACTGTGTTGGTGGAAAAGAATTATTTATAGCTTGAGGTGCGGTATTAAAATTATTATTACTTAGTTGAGTAGTAAGCTGACTACGGGTGATGATTTGATTAAAAGGAGTTTGAGTTGGTAAAGGAGTTAGGGATGATGGATTTAGTGCAGCTTCTAAAGAACCGCTAGCAACTAATCTTTGCGTCGAGTTAGTGGTGTTGAAATCTTGATTCAAAATTGAATCATTTTTATTTGATTGAGATTGACTCGAAGAATTAGCAGTATTTAACCCAGTAGAACGATTATTCCTATCACGTAAAGCATTGCCAAACTGCAATAAATTCTGAGCTTGGGTCAAAAAAGGATTATGATATTTTAATGAAGGTGCAGGCGCCGTTGAAACTGCTGGATTAGAATTTGATTTAATAGTATTAGAATTATTTTGATTTTTAAGTGCTTCCTGCAAAGGATTTTGATTACCCTTCTTAGGTTGAGAAATGGGTTCAGCAATATCTAAAAGAGATTCCTCAGTCTGCTCAGAATCATACGCCAAAATAGGTAAATTATCAATATCAGCCGCAATAGCACGGTCTTCAGCCGTAAGCGTCGAATTCGCTTGTGGTTGGGTAGCTGCGGGTTTAGACTGTCTACTAGTCAACATATCTGGACGCATCCAGAACTCTCTAATAGTCAACCCAATAACAGATAAAAACAGAGCAGTTCCCCAAAAGCCAGGACGGGCTAAATTCCACAATCTAGCTTTAAGGTAGCGAACATACGGAGAAGAAAGACGGCGATTTGACATGATATAAAAGCAAAAGCTTTCCTAAATAGATATAGAAAACCTAAATTTTATCCTAGCCTCTCCACAGTTATTTAGTCATCTGCCAAAAAGATATATATCCAAAACTTCACGTTTTGCGTAAATATTCGGCGCCTATCCATATTGTCCTTACAAGCACAAAATGCCATTACAGAACCCCAAAGTAAGCAAACATCATTCATTTTGTTCGTGTTATTACAATTTTTAGTACAGTTATAAAAAAAAGACCCTGGAAAATAGACATTGCCAGAGTCTTCAAGTGGATCATCTACCAAAAAACGTAAGCGAAGGTGCTACTTTTTTTGCTATAGTTATTTTAACCTACAAAGTACAAATTTTCTATACTTAGGGTGTGTGAAAGCTATTACAATCAATCAACGTAACGCAAAATTCCAGTGCTTTCACGCACCATTAATACATCAAGTAAGCGACAAACGAGAATTGTAACAAATAATTATGGCGCCGCAATGCGATTTTATTTTGTTAGATTAACCTAAAAGATAGCGCCGATAAAAACTGATTTTTAGCATTGCTCCCTATTTATGGTGCGTAACTGATACAATCAGTTATTTGCACTTGCAGCATTGTGATTGGAGTTGTAGTAAATGATTACAGGGGAGCTAAAGTCAAAGGTAGACCGTCTGTGGACAACCTTTTGGAATAACGGCATTAGTAACCCGCTATCGGTAATTGAGCAAATTTCTTACTTGCTATTTATCAAGCGATTGGATGATTTGGAACTGGTAAAGGAGAAAAAAGCGCAGCGTTTAGGTAGACCTGTGGAAAACCCAATTTTTGGGGACAATAATAAACACGCGCGCTGGTCAGATTTCAAAAACATCACAGATGCTGAGGAAATGTTGCGAGTAGTGCGGGATGAGGCATTTCCTTTGGGTGCGGCTCTTCTAGGAAGACAAAGAATGATTCAGACAACCATTGCCAGTGGTGGTGGAGTAGTTGAACAGCGAGCTTGTTGTACTCGTTTCATTAAAGGAATATTTCTGTACAACGGCAGGTAGTTACGCTTGTATTCTTGGCGTAAATGAAAGCGCCAATACTCATGCCAATCCCCACTAATATGAAGAGAACGAAGACGCAAAACGGCTTCAGCACCTTGTAAACTCCACCTTGCACCTGTTATATCCATCCTCGAATTGACCAAGTGACGACAGGCACCCTCAATTACTCCTGTAGCAATCGGAAAACCTGCACTTAAATAGCAATCATATTTAAGGTATTTTTTGTTGTTAAGTAAATAATTCGCGCATTTATCAACACTAATACGTTGTTCTGCGGATAATTTTTGTAAAGTTGCGCTGTCTTGAAAAGTTTGCTCAACGGGGGGAACCCCCGCACGCAACTTTTCGCTACGTCGCATTCCAGAAGCAACTAAACTTGACTTACCTTGAAGTATATGCAATAAACGTTCGTTAACCCAATTTTCTGCTTCTTTACTAGTAGAGGAATGGAACGCAAATGCAGCCTTCCAAAGATATTCAATTACATGAATAATATCAAGAATTATAGTCAGGTGTACCGAGTGTTTTCTAGCAAAATGATTGAGTAATTCCAGTTGTGTTTTATTGCCATCAACCAAGGCAACCCATTGCTTTTCTTTATTTGGGTCACGGTGTAATGCTTCATCAAATGCACTACCGATAACTGACTTGGGTTCATCTATTAAGCTTGCCCAAACACGTTTATCCTCTGGTTTCGGGCGCTTTAAGTCAGTCTCTTCATCACTTGATACAATTTGTTCTGCTGTGCGCTCAAACGGTTTAACAGTGTAAACTTCGGCGACTGTTGCCATCCTTTTAGAATTTCTTTTTTCACCCTTCGTTAAGCGTTTATCTAATTTTTTATGGTTTGTTTGCGCTCGTTTTTGTGTTTCGGGGCGTAAATCTTCTGTACGCATTGTAACACCCTTCCCATCTGCGCTAATAACTAGTATATCTCCAGTTTGTTCGCTCTTGTTTAATTGAGTTTTATCTACTTGTCTATTTTTATAAAACTCATCAAAATCTGATGCACTACTATAAGCTAATTCTTGTACTTGACGTTTCGGAATTTGTGCATTTGTTGTTTTCTTAATTGCTTCTACTGTTTCATTAAATCCATTCAAGGCTACCTCAGAAGCAACTCGTTCTCTTAACCCATACGAATATTGTTCTACTGGGAGGTTTAGTTCTGCATCAAGTGGGTTCAAACTTACTATCTTTCTTTGTCCGTAGCCAATACGTCGAACGATAACTGTGCCAAAAATTGTTGTTAATTTTCGCTCTTGTCTACGCTTATGTGTTCTCTCTTCCCCATCACTACACTTGGGAGTCTCCGAATACTTCGTCATCGCTACGTGAGTCCAGATAACCTTGTAACAGGCGTCTCAATAGTTCATTGCCGTTCAAAAACAGATTTTTCTCTATTTCTTCATGTTCCAAACCGCAAACAACATCTGAACCTAACCATGTGACTATCTCTTCAAAAAACGAGCGTGCTTCCTCAAAAAAACCCGAACTTATCGTAGATGCTTCCATATATCTCACCAAAAATTGACTTTTAAGTGAGAGGCATTCGCTGTCACGACAGATGGTCGTCATTGCTTCAAAAGCTTATGAATACAGCACTCTGACTTTCACTCTGTAACACTATACCATCTTTTGAGAAGAGCCGCACCCATTTCCTTTTATTAAAAACCTAGGTGGAGAAGCAGCAAAGTCAGCATACGCGCGTCATATGAAGGATGCGATGTTTTTAATAGCCAATCCTGGGTTACTTAGTAATGTAGTAAGTCAAATCGACTCTATCCCAATGGAAGACAGGGATACAAAGGGCGATTTGTATGAATATATGTTGTCTAAGTTAACCACGGCAGGAACTAATGGACAATTTAGAACACCACGTCACATTATAAAGATGATGGTAGAACTGATGGCGCCTAATCCCAGAGAAATTGTGTGTGACCCTGCCTGTGGAACTGCTGGGTTCCTAGTATCAGTAGCTGAGTATTTACAGGAACTTAAAGACAGCGATGGTAATTATATCTTAAACGCACCAGGCAACCGTGAACACTTCAATAAAGATATGTTCCACGGGTTTGATTTTGATGCCACAATGCTGCGAATTGGTAGCATGAACTTAATGCTGCACGGTATCGAAGACCCGAAAATAGAAGCGCGCGATTCTCTTTCTCAAGACCATGCCAATATAAAAGAAGCTTTTACATTAATTTTGGCAAACCCACCATTTAAAGGTTCGGTGGAAAAATCCAGCATTGCCAAGGATTTAACCAAAGAAACTAATACAACCAAAACCGAGTTATTATTTTTAGCACTGCTACTACGATTATTAAAGATAGGGGGACGTGCTGCGGTAATTGTACCTGATGGTGTGTTATTTGGGTCATCAACAGCACATAAAAAAGTACGTCAAATGTTGGTAGATAATCATAAGCTAGATGGCGTGATATCAATGCCTTCAGGAGTATTTAAACCTTATGCAGGTGTATCAACAGCAGTATTAATATTTACCAAGACAGGCGCCGGAGGAACTGACTGGGTTTGGTTTTACGATATGACCGCAGATGGTTTGTCTCTTGATGATAAACGTCAACCTGTACAAGACAATGATATACCAGATTTATTACAGCAATGGCACTCAAGAGAGGCGCCGGATGTACCTGTAAAAGATGCTAGCTATAAAGGATTACCATTATTAGATGAGAATGAAGAAACCGCGAAAGTAGCGCGCGGGGGTAAAGCGTTTTTTGTACCCAAAGATGAGATACAGGCTAACAATTATGATTTATCGATTAATAGATATAAAGAAGTGGAGTATGCAGAAGTTGAATATGAGGCGCCGAAACTAATTTTACAGAAGTTACGCGATTTGGAAGAGGAGATAAAAGCTGATTTGGATGCGTTAGAGGGGTTGTTGGGATGAGTTTATTACCTTCTGGTTGGATTATATCTTCAATCGAAGAATCGATGGAAGCAATTATTGATTACCGTGGAAAAACACCCTCTAAAACTACTTTTGGAATTCCTCTGATTACCGCAAAAATAATAGGAGATGGTCAAATTGCTGAACCTAATGAGTTTATCGCTGAGGAAGATTATTTAGCATGGATGCGTCGTGGGCTTCCCAAAGTAGGTGATGTATTAATTACAACAGAAGCTCCATTGGGTGAAGTCGCACAGCTTTCGTTTGACAAAGTAGCTTTAGCGCAGCGAGTAATATTATTAAGGGGCAAACCAGGAAAGCTTGATAATGCTTACCTGAAACATGTTTTACAATATAGAACTGTCCAAGAACAATTAAGAGCAAAAGCTACAGGCTCAACTGTTTTAGGTATAAAACAAAGTGAACTTCGCAAGGTGGTATTACCCCTACCACCTCTAGAAGAACAGCATCGCATCGCAGCGATACTAGATAAAGCCGACGCAATACGCCGCAAGCGCGCAGAAGCGATTAGACTGACTGAGGAATTATTGCGCGCGGCTTTTTTGGATATGTTTGGCGACCCAGTTGTTAATCCAAAGGGGTGGGAGATTATACCCATGCATAAAGTTATTGAGAAAATTGAAGCTGGATGGAGTGCGAATGGAGAAGAACAACCATGTAAGAAAGATGAATGGGGAGTTTTAAAAATTAGTGCGGTAACTTCCGGACGCTTCCAACCTCATGAAAATAAAGTTGTTAAAAATATTCCCCCTAACAAATCTCTTATTATTCCTAAAAGAGGCGATTTACTTTTTGGCAGAGCAAATACACGAGAGTTGGTAGCAGCAACTTGTTTAGTTGAAAATAGTTATGAACGATTATTCTTGCCTGATAAATTATGGCGAATAATTCCAAATCCAAAGTTTGCCAATACTGAATATTTAAGATTTTTACTTTCAGAACCCAAGTATCGAGGTTTGCTTGCGCGAAAAGCAACTGGCACAAGTGGCTCAATGCTGAATGTATCACAGCAAAAACTGTTAGAAATGGACGCACCTATTCCTCACTTAGATAAACAAAATTATTTCGCAGAAGTAGTATGGAAAATATTTGGAATCCGTGAACGGCTTGAATCTGCTTATAATGAGTCTAATTGTATATTCAACTCTCTACTCCACTGCGCGTTTAGGGGAGAACTGTAATCATTCTACCTGTACAGGAAACTACCTGTGAATGAGGCGCCTGCATATTCATGAAAGTGTATTGAGGGAGACTTGTTTTTGCCCAAAGTCCAAAAACCTTGTACTGAACTACAGAAATTCGAGTAACAAATTGTTAATATATAACTAATTACTAGTTAATAATTTAAATTAGTTAGAGAATAATATATGTCAGGAAAAAGGCACCATATACTTCCAAGGTTTCTACTAAAAGGATTTGCTAGCCGTAAAAAAAGTGGACAAACATTCACTTGGGTATACTGTTCTAAAAGGAAAAAGGTTTATGAGAATAATATAATAAACGTTAGCGTCGATACCCATTTTTATGGTAAAGAAGGAGAACTTGAAGCAGATACAGAAATTACAAATGTAGAGCGTAGGTATTCAGTTCTCATAGATGATTTAAGAAATAAAACGTATTCGAGTGATGTAGTTGAAGTTGAAGAAACATTAATACCTGACTTTATAGCTCATTTATCTATTCGGACAAAACATCTTAGAGATTCAATCCACGAATCAACAAATATTCTTTTAAGTGAAATGGAAAAGAGTTTACATGATTCTAGAAACTTGAGTAAGTTCAAAAAAATTATATTGAATAAACTTGAGTCTGAAAAACCAAATTCATTAGTTCAATTACTATTATCTGAAGGTTCTAACTTTTTAGATAATAAAGAGTCAGACCTGAAAAACGTTTATTCAGACTTTCTTCAAACTCTTAAAAGTCAGCTACCAGAAGCAATTAGAGAAACTCATATTAAAGCGCTTACAGAAAGCACTACTCCTGAAGTAAGGGCAAATATGTATCAAGGATTGCGATGGTTTATATTTAGCTCTAATAATCCTTTTATTCTTGGCGATACTGGATGCTTATTTGAAATTAACGGTTCTAGAAGATTTAAAGCTTTTCATGATGGAACAGATAAAATTCAACGTGTGTTTTTACCAATTGCATCTCATAAAATTTTAATTGGATGCGATTCAAAAATATCCAAAATTAATACTAAAATTATCAACGAAGCCATTGCAAAATCTAGCCGAGAGTTCTTTATTTGCTCAGAATATTCTGAGAGTTATAAAAACTTGCTACCACTAATTGGAAAAGAATCAGAGTTAATAAAGCAGGCAGAAATACAACAAATAGTAACTAAAAATTTCAACAATCTCTAACTGTCGGTATCCATATTAGGGTGCTTTGGGAGGCGTCAATCTCCCTTTACTCCTAAAACACGTATATAAAAGATTAATCAGGTGGGTGTTCATTCATGACAACAAGGACTCGACGCATATTAACCACACCTTCACGGTTGGTTTGGAATAAAGCAACTGTTGCTCGTCCAGTTGGTGTAATACCGAGCATTTGAGTTGTATCTTCGTTCCAAACAAAATGCTGGTTCCATTCCATTTGTCTAGGATGAAAAAGAGGAACAAGCTGTCCTGTAACTGGGTCTAAAGCTTCGGTTTTATTGTACTTATAATTGTTGCAAGTTTGACAGGATAAAGCAAGATTATCTTCAATAGTTTGACCACTACGACTAACAGGTTGAATGTGGTCTATAACTAGCGGGTCTATGGCATACTTAGCTTGACTACGACAATATTCGCACAAACCACGCGCGCGCTCAAACACTAGTTGTTTTAGTGCTACAGGAACATATTCACTTGACATATGTAACAGGTTCAATACCTAATGAAACCATAAGCTCTGATAGAGAACAGGCGCGAAGTTGAGCAAGGTTAGCAAGAGCTTCGAGACGTTGGGCGCCGAATTGTTCGATAGTATTGCTAAGTTGAATTAGAGTGTTGTACTCAGCATCTGTGAGAGTTTCTGCTTCTTTTTTTGTGCGAAGCATTTGGTACTGAGTACGGAGTTCAGGGTCAATACCTTGATTAATTTTTTGGAGCAGTTGAGCTTCTTCTAACGGGAGGACATTAGCTTTGCGGTGGGCACGCAGGATAGCAACCTGCTGGAGTAATCGTTCTAAATCTGCTTCGTCCAATTGATTAGCTGCCTGTAGAAGTTCGTCGAGGCTCATTAGGGGCATCCTTTAGATAGATATTGGGAATTTTTTTATTATAAGACATCATCAAAACTAACGCTAAAAGGTAAGGTATTAAAACCTAATTTCTCTAAAGCTATTATAGAGTTTTCAACGTCTGTATTATTAATTGTTCTTTGATTAACCAAAGATAAAAATAAATTATAGGCGCCTTTATATTGTGTATCCTTAGTTTTATTATCTTTTGATTTACTTTCAGTAAGTTGAACTTCTTGAATTTCAAATAATTTCAAATGTTTGTTAATCCCTTTTAATTTGTACCGCGCTTGCTCTGGAGTCTCAAAATCCTCTTTTTTCAAATCTTTGAGCAACTTTTCAACTTTACCTTTTTCTTTTTTTAGCTTTTTATCTAGCTTTTCTAAATCGCTATTTTTTCTTTTTTGACTTTCTACTATTAGCCAAATTTGTTTAATGCCACCATAATTAACTATTTCTTCTTTCCACTTGTATCCGTTTAAATCTCGATATATCTTTTCCCTTTTCTCCCTTTCTTCCATATCTATTTCTTCTGTCTCTTCTATCTTCTCTATCTCTTTTATAACTCGTATAAATAATTTCAATTATGATACTTGTGTCAAATAAAATACATAACTATTTGGGATCATATAGATTCTATTTTCTGCTTATGTGACTTTGTTCTAAAAAAGAAGCTCTTTAACGCTTTCTAGTAGCGACCAAAACAATTCTATTACACAGGCTCTTTCATTCTAGGCGCCATCCAGCAATTACATGTTAAGGATATTTTTTTACGTTAAAATATTTATACACATAGTTATATTTTTATAAATTATACTTAATAGATATTTTTTATGTTGTTATATTTGTGCGTTTTTTATTTTATTTCTACGAGTTTTCATGCTCAATACAGGATATAAGCTCACTTAAAAATTTTTAGTATTTTTATTTACTAATGCCAGTAAGTAGTTATGTAATATTTTATGCGACATTCTGAAGTGCGGAATATGGGTTTTAATCAGCGTCCAATTATTTTTTATAGTAACGGTTATACTCATTGGATTTGGGATGATGTAAATTATCCACCCCGCGAAATTCAAGGTTTTCTCAAGAAAGATGAACTCGAACGCTTAATTTGGCGCCGTCAAAATCAAAAATCATTAAGTTCCATCAAAATCAATACTAATATAGTAGAACGTAGTTATCAAATAGAAGCAATTAATCGCATTACTGAGAAATTTGATAAAGAGAAAGGATTAAAAGCTCTGTTGGTAATGGCAACAGGGACGGGTAAAACTCGTACAGCTATCGCTTTAGTTGATATTTTAAAACGTGCAAATTGGGTAAAAAGAGTATTATTTTTAGCAGATAGAAAGGCGTTACTAACTCAGGCAAAGCGAGCATTTGGAAGCTTTTTACCGAATGTGACAACTATAAACTTGAGTGAAGATGGTAAAGATAATATTGATAATATTGAAGTAGTACTCGCAACTTATCCAGCTATTACCAACCTACTTAATATTAGTGATGGAAGTAATCGCGTTTTTGGCAGCGGTCACTTTGATTTAGTTATCGTTGATGAAGCGCATCGCTCAATTTATAAAAAATACCGCGCGCTATTTGACTACTTTGATGGGTTATTAGTTGGGTTAACAGCAACACCTCGCATGGAAATACACCGCGATACCTACCGTATCTTTGATTTAGAACCGGGAGTTCCTACCCATGTTTACGAATTATCTGATGCTATTAAGGATGGTTATTTAGTTCCACCCAAAGGAATTAAAGCATCGTTTAAGTTTTTACATAAAGGTGTAAAATACGCTGACCTGAGCAACGAAGAAAAAGAAGAGTACGAAGAAAAGTTTCAAGACGACGAAACAGGAGCAGTACCCGATAAAGTTGATGCAGTAGCGTTAAATGCATGGTTATTTAATACAAATACAGTTGATGAAGCGCTGAAGCTATTAATGGATTATGGGCTAAAGGTAGATGGTGGTGATAAGCTTGGTAAGACAATAATATTTGCCCGTAACCATAATCATGCTGAATTCATCGTTCAACGGTTTGATAATAATTATTCTAAATATCAAGGTAAATTTGCCCAAGTTATAGATAGTAAAAATTCTTACGCGCAAAGTCTTCTTGATGATTTTTCTGACCCTAATAAACAGCCAAATATCGCAGTATCTGTAGATATGCTCGATACTGGTGTAGATGTTCCTGAAGTTGTAAATTTAGTATTCTTTAAACCCGTATATTCCCAAGTCAAATTTAGCCAGATGATAGGACGGGGAACCAGACTATGTAAGGATTTATTTGGAATTGGCGCCTCGAAAACAGAGTTTTTTGTATTTGACTTATGTAGTAATTTTGAGTTCTTTGACCAGCAACTACCAGAAAAAGAAGTTAAACCAACTCAAAGCATTAGCGGGCAGTTATTCAAAGCGCGCGTAAAATTGAGTAATGCTCTCAAAGAAAGTGGTGGTAAATACAAAGCTTTACAATCAAACTTACTAGATAACTTACATCAACAAGTTTCTAGTATGGAGCGTGATAACTTCTTAATACGTCCTCATTTAAAACAAGTTAACGAGTTTTCACAGCGCGCACGGTGGGATGCAGTTAATAATAAAGACATAGAAGCAATAAATAAATTGGCTGAACTTCCAAATGGTTTACCTGTTGATAATCCTTTATCTAAACAGTTTGATTTACTCATTTTAAAATTGCAGCTTGCAGTTTTATCCCCCCAAGAAGGTAATAACTTTGTACGGTTACGTGACCAAGTGCGGGACAGTATGCAACGCTTGGAACAAAAGCGTACTGTTCCAATGGTAAAAGCACAGTTACCGTTAATAGAGGAATTACAAACAGAAACTTGGTGGACTGATGTAACACCAGAAATGTTAGAAAGCATCCGGCGCCAGTTACGTGATTTAATCAAGTTTATTGACCGCGAAGAACAAGCTATTGTATATACAGACTTTGTTGATGAACTCGAAGACCTGGAAGAGGTTTCTGTACCAACTCACCAAACTGGTTTTAGTAAGCAACAGTATTGTAAAAAAGTAGAAACATATATTCGTGAAAACCAAAACCACGTTGCTATCGCTAAACTAAAACGCAACGTACCGTTAACTTGCTCTGATGTAACTGCACTTGAAAAAATGGTATACGGTTCCGAGATAATCGAAAGTCGAGAGCAGTTTCAACAAGTATATGGCGCCGTTAATATCAAAAGCTTTATACGTAAACTTGTAGGTTTAGACCGTAAAACTGCAAAGCAAGCATTTAATAAGTATCTACAAAAACAAAACTTTAACGCAAACCAAATACGCTTTGTAGAAATGATTATTGATTATCTCACACAAAACGGAGTGATGGACCCAGGAATGCTTTATGAGGCGCCGTTTACTAATGAACATCAAGATGGTTTAGAGGGTGTGTTTAGTAATGATAGTGATATTAATGAAATTATCGCTATTGTAACCGAGTTTAATAAGAATGCTGACGTTAAATTTGGCGCCATTTCTTGATATTTAGAATTAAGATTAATTGCTTGCTGTAAATTTTGTATAGCCAAATCGATATATATATCTTGTAAATCTAAGAAACTATTAACAATGGATTTGTACTATTGCAGCGTATGAAAGCTCCCTTGCTGTCGTTCGCCTATATCATAAGAGATATAAGAAATGTAGCTTTAGGAATGATGGGATTAGCATGGGCAGTATTTGGGAACTAGATTTCTACTCACGGCCAATTTTGGATGAGAATCAGAAAAAAATATGGGAAGTGTTGATTTGTGAGAGTCCTACAACGATTAGCGCCAATCCCGAATCTTTATTTCGTTTCGCGAAATATTGCCCTAGCACTGAAGTAAACTCAGGGTGGTTACGGACGGCAATTAATGAAGCGGTCGAAAAAGCGCCAAGTCCACCCGTTCGCATTCGCTTCTTCCGGCGCCAAATGAATAATATGATAACCAAAGCCTGTACTGATGCCGGATTTGCCGTACAACCAAGTCGCCGTATCTTAGTATTATATAAATGGCTCCAACAACGAATGGAAGAAGTGTATCCAAATGAACCTGGATACCAAGGAGGTATTAATCCATCGGTACGTCTAGATGCTCCCATACCACAGCGTTTACCCGATGCATTAGAAAGTGAAAAGTGGGGATTTGTAACATTAAGTGCAAGTGATTTTGCGGAAATGTCCGAATGGGATGTTGGTTTTGGAGAAGCATTTCCTTTATCTATGATAGGTATTGACGATTCAACCAAAATTCCAGGTATCTTATTATTTTCAGGACGAGCATTACCATTAGCAGCTTGGATGTCAGGTTTAGAATTAGCTTTTTTAAGATTTGACCCTAGTTTGAACGGAAGATTAGTACTAGAAACAGGCGCCACCGAAAGTTGGGTATTAGCAAGCACTCGTACACCACAAATGCAAAGCGAAGCTTCTTCCTTTGAAGCAGCGAAACAAAAAGCTTCGGGAGTGCATTTTATTGGCGTTCAGTCAAGCCCCGAATCAGAATCTTTTACAGGATTTTGGCTTTTGCAAGATGTCGTTCTACCGTAAAGTGATTTAGGAGTAAAAAGTGTGCTCGTAGAGACGTGATAAATCGCGTCTCTATGGGCCAATAACAATCATGGCGCCTTATCAATTTCCACCTTTACCTCTTCCTGAAGAACTCTTAGAACTTGCCATCAAGTCAGGAGCAACTTCTGCTGAGGTGTATCAATCACAGTCTTTATCTCAACCAGTATTTTTTGAGGCAAATCGACTCAAACAAATCGAAACAAGCTCTTCAGAAGGCACTGTATTACGGTTGTGGCACAATGGCTGTCCAGGACTAACTGTCGCATACGGTTCGGTTGACCCCAAAGCAATGGTAGAACGCGCGCTTGCTTCATCACTACTTAATCCGTCCGAACTTATAGAGTTAGCACAAGTTAACGAACCAGTTTTTGGAGATGTTGGTTCATCTGTACCTTTATTTGTACTAGTTGATTGGGGAAAAGAAGCTATTGCTATTATCCGTGATGCTTATCCAGAGGTTTTGTGTAATGGTGATTGGGAATGTGATTCAGAAACGACACGTATTGTAAATACTGAGGGTTTAGATTGTTGTTATACCGACACTACACTCTCGTGTTACTTATCAGGTGAGTGGGTACGAGGCGAAGATTTTTTGAGTGTTTCTGATGGTGAAACAAATCGCGATAGTTTACACCCAGAAAAAATAGCACAGCAAATTATCCAAAGATTAGACTGGGCAAAAGAAAATGTGACGTTACCAAGTGGACGGGTACCAATTTTGTTTACATCTAAAGCAGCAGATATGTTATGGGGTACCGTACAAGCTGCACTCAACGGTAAGCGTGTATTAGAAAAAGCTTCACCGTGGGCTTCGCGAATTGGTCAACCTGTAATGGATGCTCAATTAACTATATATCAAGACCCTATTGCTGGCCCTTATAGTTGTCCATTCGATGATGAGGGTACACCAACACAGAAAAGAGTATTTATTGAAAATGGTGTTTTACAGAATTTTTATAGCGACCGTGCCACTGGACGGAATTTAGGTATAAACAGTACAGGTAATGGCTTTCGTCCAACTTTGAGCAGTTATCCAACTCCTGGTTTATTTAACTTTTTAATTCAGCCAGGAACTGTGCCGTTACAAAAATTGATAACTCAGTTAGACTCTGGCTTAATTGTAGACCAAATGCTCGGTGGCGCCAGTGGAATATCTGGTGATTTTTCTGTCAACATAGATTTAGGATACTACGTCAAAAATGGTGAAGTGACGGGTCGAATCAAAGATACGATGGTAGCAGGTAATGTTTACACAGCGCTAAAACAACTTGTAGCTTTAGGTAATGATCCTGATTGGAATGGTTCATGTTATACCCCCTCTTTGATTGTAGAAGGATTATCAGTTACAACAAAAGTTAACAACGACTCGTAGGCTATCATTTACACATTACTTAATCTCAGGGTTTTTCCCTTTTAACCAACAAACTTTATGGCTTCTCCGGTTCTTCCTCAACGGTTTCGCAATTTATTGCAACCGAGAAGAGGTTTAGCGATAGCCGAAGCTTCGCTGATTGGATTAGTTGCTGCTCTATCTGCGGTACTGTTGAAATTAGGTTCGGGTGCTTTAGGTACATGGCGAGTTCACACATCGCACTTGTTACCACCTTGGATAGCACTTCCAGTAGTCGGCGCCATTTTTGGATTTATGGCAGGTTTCCTTGTCGAGCGATTGGCGCCAGAAGCATCAGGGAGTGGAATTCCCCAAGTTAAAGCATCACTCGCGAATGTACCAATTAAACTATCATTACGAGTAGCATGTGTAAAGTTAGTTAGCGCCCTGCTGGCTATTGGCTCTGGCTTAACACTAGGACGCCAAGGTCCAACAGTACAAGTTGGCGCCGGACTTGCGGCAGCATTAAGTCGCTTAGTTCCAACTTCACCCGACCATCGGCGCCAAATGATAGCAGCAGGTGCAGGTGCAGGACTAGCAGCAGCATTTAACGCCCCAATCGCGGGAGTTTTATTTATAGTAGAAGAACTACTTCAAGACTTATCTGGAATCACACTCGGAACCGCTATCATCGCTTCATTTATCGGCGGAGTTGTTTCAAGATTATTAGGTGGTGGTACTTTACAACTCGACCTCCAAGCTACTTACAGCACAAATCCAAACTTCAGTACTTTTGCCCTTATAGATATCCCTTTTTACCTACTTCTAGGTATTCTCGCAGGTGTTTTTGCGGCATTTTTTAATCGAGGCTTAGTGCATAGTATTAAAGTATACCGTAGATTGCATATTAGTTTACCTTTACGTGTAGCGTTAGCAGGATTATTTTCTGGAATTGTCATAGCAATACTGCCAGAGTCATTTCGTGATAACACAGGTTTACGCGAATTTATAATTGGAGTAAATGAACCAAATGAACCAAATATACCCGATGCACCATTAGCCTTGCTAGTATTTGCAGCGCAGTTTTTTTTAACTTTAGTCGCATTTGGTTCCGGCGCCCCAGGAGGATTATTTGCACCAAGTTTAATATTAGGTTCATGTTTGGGACATTTAATTGGGGCATGTCAATATTATTTACTAGGAGAAAGTTCGATTACCACGTTTGCTTTGGCAGGAATGGGGGCATTTTTTAGCGGTGTTTCCAAAGTTCCCATAACAGCCATCGTCATCGTGTTTGAAATGACGACCAATTTTACTTTAGTATTACCCTTAATGATTTGTGCTGTCACATCATA
The DNA here is from genome assembly GCF_000331305.1 of Calothrix sp. PCC 7103. GTDB lineage: Bacteria > Cyanobacteriota > Cyanobacteriia > Cyanobacteriales > Nostocaceae > Dulcicalothrix. The sequence goes on from NZ_KB217478.1 coordinate 8,609,759, forward strand.
TCTTGTTGCCGAGAAATTAGTACCTGGGTCACTTTACGACAAGCTTTTAAAATTAAACGGTATAGATATAGAACAAGCAAAGGCGCCTGAAGGATTATTAACAAGATTAACAGCAAGAGAAGTAATGCAAAGTCGGGTTGAATCGTTAGATGCGGATATAACGATAGAAGAAGCAATTCAAGCTTTTTCCCGGTCACACCATCGAGGATTTCCAGTAGTCGAAGAATCAAAGCTAGTAGGAATAGTAACACAATCAGATTTACTAAAAGTGCGTGAATTGAGTTTATCGCACGAGCAAGCATTACGAGAAATAATGACACCGCAACCAGTATCGGTAACACCCAAAAATACTTTAAGTAATGTACTATATTTACTCGACCGCTATCAAATTAGTAGATTACCAGTAGTAGAAGGGCGCCGACTAATTGGAATAATCACGCGCGCGGATATAATTCGTGCAGAAGCAGACCATCTCAACTGTAAAAACCCCCAAACAGGCCCAACACCCGAACCATCTTACGTTGTATATCAAACACGTTCCCCAAGTGTAGGAAGAGGAAGATTATTACTTCCAATCGCAAATCCAGAAACAGCCGTAACATTAATTAAAATGGCAATAGCAATTGCACGCGACCGACATTACGAAATAGAGTGTGTACAAACCGTAATCGTTTCTCGTTATAGTTCACCATCAGAAAGTGAAGTACGTACAACAAAAAGTAGACGTTTGTTACGTCAAGTCGAAGCACTAGGCAAAAAATCAAAAATTCCCATCCATACACAAATTCGCGTAGCGCACGACATTTCTCAATCTATCTTAGAAACAGTAAACGAACGTCATATAGACATTGTTTTAATGGGATGGAAAGGTAGCACCTCCACACCCGGACGTATATTTGGTAATGTAGTAGATGCAGTAATTAGACAAGCGAGTTGTGAAGTAGTGCTTGTAAAACTTGGGGTAAGTAAAGAATATAAACCAAAAAGTTTAAAATCTAAACTTATCTCAGCTTCCATACGAGAATACGTAAAAACAGGTAAACCCCCAGAATTCTCGTCAAATACCGTAATATTACCAACACCTCATACACCGGAACTTAAATTCAACAATTGGTTAGTACCAATGGCAGGAGGGCCAAACGCTTGGCTAGCGATAAAATTATTACCAGCACTAGTAACATTAGGTGAAAACTCAAAAATTCGTCTAACCAGAGTTTTTAATACAAGCGAAGACAAACCAGACATGAAAGTATTAGAAGAAGCAATACGTCAACTTATACGTAACCGAAAACTTCATAGTACCGTCATCGCAGAACCCATAAAATCAGACTCAGTTAGCGAAGGAGTAATTAATCTAGCAAACAAAGAACACTACGACGTAGTAATTATAGGCGCCTCACGCGAAGGATTACTACAACAAGCAATAAACGGAAACATACCCGAAGCAATAGCATCCGGTGTGGAAAGCACAGTCATTCTAGTACGAGGCGCCGTAAATAGATAATTAAACCCTTTAATAAATCGTAGGTTGGGTGGAGGCTTTGCGTAACCCAACGTCCTTGAACATTACTAAAGACAGTAATGGCTAGAACCGGAGAAAGCGAAGTCAAAATTAGAACTTCAATATTTTAACAGTTTTCCCTAGTTCAAGCTGTTACAAATATTTGGAATTTAAATAATCATGATTTAATTGCGGCGCCTTCTCTAAAAGACAGGCGCCGATATTACTATTGATGATGTAAGGCTCTTTGTGTCGCGCATTTAATCCCCCAACAGAGCGCGTGGAAGAGGGTTAGGTGGAATTTAAAAAGCACAAACCTTCAACAGCACAGTAAATTTGTATATTCCAATATACGGCGCCGTTCCCTAAAGACTGGCGCCATTTCCGTCATCGATAAACAGTACTTTATCGAACGCTAATAGACCGTATAAGTACGCTTATAACCTCACCAGGGTTCTCACTTGGTAGAATTGGACTCCAATCAGTTATATTGGCATACCTTAATTGGTCTAATACTCGAATAGTGATAGTAACCGCACGTTGCGAACCGATAAGAATATGTTTAATTTTGTCATTTTCCGGCGCCATACTACCTGAAAGTGAAGGTAATTTATCAAGAGTATTTTCTGTGTGGATAAAAGCTGTAACTGCGCGCGTTTCTGTTAGATATGTCATAATTTCTTCTCTGGTTTATACAAATTTACAGTGGGTAGGTAACTGTGCTTTTTAGCCTACTTAATATATATTTAAAATTTTCGTTACCAAAAGAATAATATTTTGTTATAATTTGGTAACTAAATTGACGTAAAAATGGCGCCACTATTTTAAATAATGGCGCCGTGTCAAATTATTTTACTTTCAATTAATATGAGCTTGATTTTTTGACAAAACTAGAATTATTTTTTTCTAAAAACTAAACAAACATATTGGCGCCAGCATCTAAAAACGGCGCCGTTCACCAAACATTTAAATATTAGCAAGCAACCCCCTAGCATTATCTCTCAAATCATTTATATAAGCTTCTAATGCCATCAACACATTATCCCGTGTACATCTTTCCCCAGAACCAAAAATAGCTTTTAAAGCTTTATCGTATTCCCTCGCAGGTATAACTTTAACTAAAGTTACATCAAACCCTTCAACATTTATAATCTTTAAAATCAATTGTTCCAAACAAACTAATTTACCAGCCAATCTCTCTCTAATTGCTACCAAAGCAGGTTCAGTACTATTAGCCAAAGCTGTAATACATCGTTTATCACCCGTAGTTAAATAAAATGATTCTTCATGCTCCGTAGCAGAAATTAAAATCATCTCACCTGGGTCTAAACCTTCAATCTGTAAATTCTTCAGATCCTCACTCAACAAAGGTTCTATTTTTTGACATCTTTCTACAATTAAAATTGCGCTTTGACGAATCTCCAAAGGATATTTTTTAGCAATCCGAAGACTGTTACGAAAAACATATTTTGCATCCGATAAAACTCGTAGGTCAGACTCAACTAAATTTAAGCAATTAACCGCCGACTCAAACAGATTACAAGCTACTAACTTCAGGATAATATCATTATCCAAAAAACAAACTCGTTGCAAACATTACTCCGTAATCGCTAACTCTAAATAATCTTGACTATCCACATCCAGTTTATCAAAATCTAGGTACTGTCGAGCATAAATATTTATTTCTTTTGAAGCATCAACATCACCCTCAATAATTTTAAGAGACTCCGAAGCCGTCGCCCAAATAACTCGCTCCTCTTTCAAAGTGGCAACCCGGAAAGCTTTATTCCAAGCATTATTTAACACCACTGCTCCAGGGTCAACCTTGTCCCTCACTGAAATCTTACGAGCATAATCAGGCATCTCCTCAAGAGTTACATAAGCGGGGAAATTATACCCGATATCAGGCTTACCTAATAAAAGTTCTCTAGCAAATACCGAGGCATCTACTTCTTCAATATCTGAACTCTCAAATAATACCCTCTCATCTATAAATATGGTGTCACTTGCATGACCTTTAATAATATGCCCTAACTCATGTGCCAATATAAACGCCAACCACGCCCTTGAATATTGATTTAGACTAATCACAATAACTGGACGATGGTTAAAACTTGCCACCATACCACCAAAATTATCTTGAGACTTAGGATATCCATCAAAGTACACAACAGGAATCCCACAACTCCAGCAAAGTTGTAACAACCCGAACATATCAACTTTATCTCGGCTTTCTAAAATTTTATTACGTATAATTGAAGCTGACTCAGACAGCAACTTAAACTCCGTAGTACAAGCAACAGCAGCCATTTCAGCAACACGCGCGGCTATACAGTATGAATTGTATAATTCTTGTGCTACAACCCCTCGTTTTCTTTTAAACCTAGCCATACACTCCTGCTTAAAAGTAGGAGTACCATTAGGTGACAACAAAGAATTAATATCAAGATTTAACCGACGAGAAATGTAAGCAGCAGCTTCAACCACTGCTCCCCTATTACTTTCAAACTCAGAGTCCCACCAATCAGGAAGCGCACGTTCTCTAATAAACTTATATGGAAGACCAATTCCCTCCAAGCGTTCGTAAAGAGTTTCCATCTTCATTTGAACTTGAGTTTGTATCATGGAACACCTCTTTTTTTACCTTGCAGAATCAAAGAGCGCTAAACGCAATTGTAATACCCTCTGGCAATAACCAGTGATAAACTTTTTATACTATTGTACTATAAAAGAAGCACTTTTGCTCTTATCCGCGCACTTTATGATGCAGGCGCCACTCACAAAACTATGATAAAAAGTCCACTACGTTACCCTGGTGGCAAATCAAAAGCCATTGACCAAATTGCCGAATATATACCAGATAGTTTCTCTGAGTATAGGGAACCCTTCATAGGAGGTAGTTCTGTTTTTATATACCTAAAGCAAAAGTTATCTCACCTCAAATTTTGGATTAACGATTTAAATCGCGAACTCTTCCTGTTTTGGAAATTCTCTCAATCTCACCTCCCTACTCTTATAGAAGAAATACATCGCATCAAAGATAAATATACAAACGGCAAACAACTATTTGAAGAATTAACCAAAGGCATTTTAGCGCGCTTCCTATAAAAAACGATAGAGAGACCGTACATGTACAGTCTCTCTTATATATTCCCATCTTTATATAACCACGTTCAAATTAACGAACGCGGGTACCAGAAGTACCAACAGTTCCCTGGTCATCATAAGCAACAGTTTCTACATTTTTCCGACTTCTACGACCTAGCAAACCAAATAAACCAAGTAAACCCATTAATCCCCAGTCCCCATCAGCAAAATTATTATCAGTTGCGCGGTCAGCATCATTCACAACTGTTCGTTCGGTTGTTGTTGTATTGGTATCACCAGTCTGAGCAGAAGCGCGCATAGTAGCAGGTACAGTTACCAAACTAGCTACTAACAAACTAGTTCCCAAGAATTTAGATACATTAGAGCGTTTCACGTTCAAATTCCTCAAAATTAATATTTATCGCCATCCATACACATAAGAATATTCAATTTTAACTGGCGCCAAATCACCCATCAGTCAGAGATGCTTCTACGCTTGAAGTTACATTTAACTTATTAGCTTCACAAAAAAATTATCATCAATACCTTTACCCTGCGCTTTAATTAATAATGCGACGAATTCTTTAAAAAGATGCACAAACCTTTAACTAGACGTACTTTTCTTAGTCTCTGCTCAGGGATAGCTTTGTCGGTATCTTGTTCACAAAAAACTCAAGCAGGACAAACTCTCAGAGTGCAGCAAAACAAACGTTTTTTAGTTCAAAAAAATGGTAAGCCCTTCTTCTACCTTGGAGATACAGCTTGGGAACTATTTCATCGAGCAAATCGTGAAGAGGCAGTTATATATTTACAAGACCGTAGACGCAAAGGATTTACCGTCATTCAAGCTGTTGTTTTAGCAGAACTTGATGGACTTAGGCAACCCAATGCTTACGGAAATCTACCGCTAAAAGATAACGACCCTACCAAACCCAACGAAGCTTACTTCCAGCATGTTGATTACATCGTAAATCAAGCCGAAAAACTAGGGCTTTACATAGGAATGTTACCAACATGGGGAGATAAATGGAAAAAGTTATGGGGTGTTGGACCAGAAATATTTACCCCCACAAATGCTGAAGCTTTCGGCGCCTATCTTGGCAAACGTTATAGAAACAAGCCTATTATATGGATTCTAGGCGGAGATCGTAGCCCTGAGAACGATAATCACTTAGCTATAATTCGGTCTATGGCAAAAGGGTTAAAACAGGGAGATACAGGAAATCATTTAATGACCTACCATCCACAGGGTGGGTCAAATTCAGCAACCTGGTTCCATAACGATGATTGGCTTGACTTTAACATGTTCCAATCGGGTCACATGGCTATTAATATACCCAATTATAAAGTTACATCACAAAACTATCTCTTAAGTCCGTCAAAACCGACACTTGACGGAGAACCATGTTATGAAGACCACCCAATTAATTGGAAACCAGAAAATGGTTGGTTCGATGATTTTGATGTTAGGCAAGCTGCCTATTGGTCAATGCTAGCAGGCGCCTGTGGTCACACTTACGGGAACCATAACATTTGGCAGATGTGGCAACCAACAAGAGACCCGATATCAGCAGCAAGAACACCTTGGAAAAAAGCATTAGCACAACCAGGGGCAACCCAAATGGGTTATTTAAAACGATTATTTGAATCTCGACCTTATACAAAACTCGTACCAGACCAATCTATGATTATAAACGGTACAGAAGATATAAGAGCAGCAGGCGCCTCAGATGGAAGCTTTGCATTTATTTACACACCAACAGGAAATCCTATTACAGTTAAACTATCAAAAATCAAAGGCAATCGAATCAAAGCTCAGTGGTACGATCCACGTCAAGGAAAAGGAACAAAAGCAGAAGAATTTTCTAAGACAGAAACCAGAAAATTCACACCACCAACCAAAGGACGAGGCAACGATTGGATACTAGTATTAGACAACACAGCAAGTAAATTTCCAGCGCTATAAAAATATCCGCTAGTAGCATAAGCTGGTTGCCAATACTTAAGTGTCTAATTTTTCTTGGTTAAAGCTCCACATAGCTGCTGGCGCCTTTAGCTAAACCAACAGCAGTCATTAGACCAACACCAGAACTACCACCTGTAACTAGACAAACTTGCATAATCTATCATTAATCCTTAAAATTATTAAATTAGATTTTAAATGTTTCAATATTCAAGTACTATTTGACTATTTAATTACTCTCTAAGAGTACCCAAATTATTTCAAAATCTAACAGTACTGTTGAAATTAGTAAAAAATGCTATATTAAAAACTGTGTATTTTCCCATCTTCATTTTAGTAGGATAGTGCAAAGCAGTGTTTTTACGGTTTACTAAATCCGTTACTCAGCAATGATACACAGATAACTAAATATATGATTCCTGGCTTTACCAATCCAATATCTTGTGCTATTAGGATAGGTTAGCGTATAAAACTACTTTTCAATTAGGTTAATAAATTCCTTTAAAACTTTACCGTAACGGTTCCCAGCTACATATGTAAAATCATTATGACTGGCGCCTTCCACCCACAAACTCAGCTTTGAAGATGGCGCCTTGTCAAAAAGCTCTTGACTATGCCAAAAAGGAATAACATTATCCTCTTTACCATGCATAAGTAGTACAGGAGCATTAATGTCATCGATTTTGTCAATATTAGAAAACCTGTCAAACGGTAAAATTGGAAAAGGAACTTTAACACGGAAAGCTGAAGTAAAAGTACTTTCTAACACTAAACCAGCGACTTGCTTTCTCGCAGCTAAATCTACAGCAGAACCACCACCAACCGAACGCCCGTATACAATGATATTTTGTGGCGCCACTTTTAAAACTTGAGTTAAATAGTTATAAGCAGTATCTATATCTTTGTAGGCATTCTGTTCTGAAGGGGTTCCTTGGCTTGTGCCATAACCACGATAGTCATAGGCAAATACATTAAAACCTAATGCATTTAGATTCTCTAGTGCTTGCCTAATATCTCCCAAATCTTCAGCGTTGCCGTGAGCATAGAGTATAGTGTACCTTGCGGCAGGATTAATTAAATACAGCGCTGAAAGCTTAATACCATCTGGACTTTTAAGCTTGATAATATCTTGTGTGTCTTGATAACTAGATGGCTGAGGTAAGAAAATCATACTGTCAGCCCGAAAATAGACGAAAACAGCAAAAAGTAAATATATAAGAGCAGCAGACCTTATTAGCCTTTTCCAACTAAATTCCCCAACCAAGAGCTTTCGCCAAGTAACTGGTCGCATCCCCTCCCCCAACTCCTAACTCCTAACTTTTTTAGGTTTGCTGTGCTAGAAAGGCAGCAGTGACAGAAATAATCTCAGCAATTTCTGCGGGTTCGAGCAAGCGAATTTTCGCTAAAACCTCTTGCTTTATTTTCTCGTTCGAGGGTTTTGACGAGCGCTTTTTTACTTGAGTCATCATCCTACCTGCCACACCTTGACGATATACCGATAAAGTTATTTCACCATCTAGATACTTTTGCAGCGTTTGAGATGTTCCGCCACTCAAGCGGGCTAACTTCTCAAAGTTCCTAGAATCCGGTTCGGGAACGGTCTTCCCCTTTACCCAGCGGTACACCGTTGTAAACTCTACGCCAATAAACTCAGCTATCCCAGTTTGAGTCCAGCCATCTTGCAACAGCTGTTCCATCAACTGAACTAGTCGATTTTGGCGCGCTTGTATGAGTGATGGTACAGATGTGGCAGTCACAATTTTTACCTTGGTAACTTCAATAACAGGCAAATTTAATGTAAAGCCGACCATACCCCCGCTTGAGTAGCAGTTGAGGTAAAGCGCTCACGTTCTTGGATTTATAAGGTTTGTATACCCTATTTAAAAGTATAACTCCTGTATTTACAAGGGTTTGAGCAAAATTTAAACGAAACTACAAACAAAAAAGGCTAATTACCTGTATTCCTTGAACGGAAAATCAATACAAAACGTAAAAAGTTTGCATAAAGGACAGAACTTGTGCAATATTATTTATTGCATGTGCAATATAATCAGAATATGTATAGAGTATTGACAAAGCGGTGGCAGTAAGTGCTGGCGCCGTGGGTAGTTCATGGATAAATAAACAATAACGCAGTCGTTAACCCAGAGATAAAGGATATCGATGGAACATCTAGACTTTACTGCTAAAGGTGCAACTTTTCAACTATCTAGTGGCGGTGAGCAAGAATTAGCAGTTGCTTCAACTCCGAATAGTAATGTAGACCAAATAAATACCAACAACCCAGAAGCACTTTCAGAAGCTGAAGTTCTAGAGCTAGAAAGTTTAGAATCAACAGTTCAGCGAGGTTTACGGGCATTTTGGGAGATAGGACAAGCATTGCGTATACTGCGTGATAAGCGACTGTATCGGCAATGTTACGATACCTTCGAGGAGTATTGCATCAACCGTTGGGAAATGTCCCGACGTTCCGCTTACTACCTGATAGATGCTGCTGCGGTTTATGAAAATGTGAACCACGGTTCACAAATTCTTCCCGCTAACGAACGTCAAGCACGTCCATTAACTGCATTAACTCCATCCGAACAACAAAAAGTTTGGCAACAAGCAGTTTCTACGGCGCCGAACGGTAAAATTACAGCAACCCACATCATTCAAGTAGTAAAAGCATACCAAAAGCAAAACGACAACTCTGAATCGAATAGGAGTAAAGGCAAAAAGAAGCTAAAACCACGAACAGAGCATAAATCAAACACACCTCAAAGTTTAGACGCAGTAACATCACATCCAGGGCATACACAGGCAAAATCATCTACACCAAGTACACCAATACGAAGTTGTTGGAACTGTTTGAATTGTAGTCCGGAATTACTAGAAGAAAAAGAAAACTTTTACTGCTACCAACTGGGTAAGTTAAACTTTCTGGAAAAAGATGGCGAAACCCGCGCGCATGAATGTGAGTATTGGACTTACCGTAACAGTGAACAAGAGTTAAGACTCTCCCGAATACCTTCACTCGAAACAGTCGCATTAACCTTACACATTCCAGCGTACTTGCAGCGAGAAATGCAAGACATCGCTAAATCATCAGGACTTAACTTAACAGAGTGGGCAACCAGAATATTAACAGAAGCAGTTGCTAGCAGTAATGGCGCCGATGAATTGACAATCAACGGAGAAACATTTGAAATTCTTAGAGAACCAGCAACTCTTTGAAGAAAGTCCCTCGGAAGTCAACCGAGGTTATTTTATTTTTTACAACTAATCCTCACCACCAAAATATTCAAAATAAAAACTAAATATTCCTTAGATAGTGCGTGAAAGCACTTTAATTTTCATTACATTGAGTAACTGTAATGGCTTTCACGCACCCTACAAATGTGAACCGTGGTTCACAAATTAATCGTAAGCTTAAAATTAACGACTCCAGACGCTACCACCAAAATTCTCTCCACCAGAGATTTTTTGGATGCGACCGCCTGAAACTCTAAGCGTCATCTCACCATAACCTCTTATACTACCTTTGGGAACATCTGCCCAACTGCCGATTATTCTGCTACCTCTAATTGTACCTTGAAATACATTCGACCAAGTTTGTCCACCATCACTACTTTGACCATACCACCATATTTGATTTCCAACTTGGCGAATAAAATACACTCCACCATCATTACAATTCCAGGTGCCAGTCATGTTACTAGCCTGTGCAATAATGATTCCAGGGTTCGCAACTTTTGCAGAAATGTTAGAATTTTGCTGTACGTTGGGCTGAGATATCGATTTTGCATGTGTAGCTGCGTTACCGAATAATGTTAACGCCATTACAGAACCGAGAAAAGCTAGCTTTTTCATAGTAATTATCACTTAATTTAAGTTTACAGAGTAGTAATTTTTTTAACCTCACACTACTCTCTAAACCTAGATATGTTTGCTAAGGCTCGTTTATGCAGTCAAGTTGAAAAGTATAAATAAAATTCCTCAACCTCAGTCTATGTAAGGATATCCCCTCAATGTGAACCGTGGTTCACATTTTCGCACCATAAGCCAAATTTCCTTACATAGGCGCCTGACTCTCTATATACTGCTATAATACCCATGTACACTGTATTCAAAACTTATATAGCATAGTACACAATAAAGGTTATGCATACTACAAGCAAAACAAATCCTTTATTAGAAAAATGTTCGGAGCAGCTAACAAGGCTTCCTAACATTCAAGTAAATTTTAAAGAAGCACCAAAGATTTGGAGTGATGAGAGTATTGCAGGACTTCTGACAATTACCAGCAATACAAACTCTATAGATTATATTTGTATAATTTTAGAGAGTCTTACCGAAGAGGATTTATTTCTTACAACTTATCAGTCTATCTCTGAGCAAAATAAAAAATATAAACATATTATTATCACTACTTATTTAACAAACTCAATGGTTGAGTTTCTGCTTAAGCAAAATATAGAATTTATAGATGCTACTGGTAATATATATTTAAACAGCCAAGCTGCTTATGTTTTCATTCGTGCAGGTCTTGACTCAAAAAATAATGCATCTCTTTTTCAGATAACTTCTACAACTCTCCAAATAATTTACATTTTGCTCAAGTCACCTAGCATTCTGGAAGCTTCACTAGAAGAACTAGAAAAAGCTTCTAGTGTACCGCTAGAGGTAATTCAAAATAATTTAGAAAATTTATACTATCTGGGTTATCTAGAGAGAAAACGTAAAGGTGGTTACTGGATAGCCAATTATACAAGGCTTCTAGCGCGTTGGGAAATGGGCTATATAGAATGCTTACGTCAAGAGTTATTACTAGGAACTTTTACTTTTCAACAAAAACGTAAATTTTCAGAAGTAGCGCCAAGTATTATTGAGTTAGCTTTATATGATAACTTTTTAATAGGTGGAGAGTTAGGCGCCGCTATAGCTACAGATTATCTATATCCTCAATCTACGATAATACATATAACTGGTAATTATAAATCAGTAATCAATAAACTAAATTTAATACCAAGTTCCCAAGGGGAAATTATTTTTCTGCAACAATTTGGAAATCAAAATGGTTTTTCTGATAACCAAATAAAAAATATTGCTGACCCATTACTAATTCATGCGGAACTAATAAAGGAAAATAACGACAGACTAAACTCAACTGCAAATCGCTTGTTTGATAAGTATATTGAAGATAGGCGGCAAAATGCTTAAAATAGATGAGAATCTTAAAGTTTTACTATCTGACATTAAAAATATTTGTGAGTTTTTAGGATTTAATGTTTTAGTAGTAGGTGCAGGCGCCAGGATTTTAGTTTTCGATACACAATATAATGTGGAAGGGCGGGCGACGAAAGACTTAGACTTTGCTGTACAAGTAAATGATTGGTCTAATTTTCAATCTTTGAGCTATCAAATTACTGAGGCAAATAATGCACGTTTTAAGAAAGCGAGAGTTGAACATAAGTTTATACATATTTCTACAAATATAGAAATCGATATTGTCCCCTTTGGTGTAATTGGTCAGCCCAATCAAGTTTTGGAATGGACTGATGGTAGTCAAATGAGTTTACTAGGGTTAAACGAAGCTTTATCTACAGCAAAAATAATTGATGTAGATGGTATTGAGTTAAAAGTTGCTAATCCTTGTGCTTTGTTGGTGCTGAAGTTTATTGCATGGAACGACCGTCAAGAAATAAAAGATTTGGAAGATATAAATTTTATACTCAAAAATTATAGCGATGATGACCGTATATTAGTAGAACTGTTGGATGAGATAAATCAAGGAATAGTTGAATACTCTTCGGGTGCAATTTTTATACTGGCACAAGATATTTGTAAGACGTTTAGTCAATCTACAATCAGAAAGCTTCAAGAAATTTTGCTTCGGATACTACAAAATCAAGATAGGCTTTTTTCCAGATTAATCTCTAGACTTGATGCAGAAGAATGGGATGCTCAGTTTGATGCTATTGTATGTCGTTTTCAAATTTTACAGAAAGCAATCGAATACTGTTCTCAAGTATAGCAATACGTTTTAGCTTTATAGTACATAATAATGCATAAATGTGAACCGTGGTTCACAAATAGGCGCCTCCAATATCAGGACGGGCAAGGATGCCCATCCCACAAGATATTAATTTATTTTTTGGAAGCTTTCACGCACCCTACATTTTCATGTTTAAGACGCGCGTAAGAAATGCCCATTTATCTGCTGCTTCTTCGATAATTTTTGTTGTTGGTTTACCTGCACCGTGTCCGGCTTTTGTTTCTATTCTAATTAAGACTGGCGCCGAACCCTTATGGGCTGCTTGTAATGCTGCGGCAAATTTAAAGCTATGTGCTGGTACAACTCTATCGTCATGGTCTGCTGTGGTTATTAAGGTTGCGGGATATGCTGTACCTGGTTTGAGGTTGTGTAGTGGCGAATATGCGTATAATGTTTTGAAATCTTCTGGATTATCTGGTGAACCATATTCGGCAGTCCATGCCCAACCAATGGTAAACTTGTGGAAGCGCAACATGTCCATTACACCAACAGCAGGTAGTGCGGCGCCAAATAAGTCTGGACGCTGTGTCATACAGGCACCTACCAAAAGTCCACCATTACTACCACCACCAATTGCTAGTTTAGCGGATTTTGTATATTTATTAGTTATCAACCATTCTGCTGCTGCAATAAAGTCATCAAATACGTTTTGCTTATTCTGCTTCATTCCAGCTTGATGCCAGTCTTCCCCATACTCACCACCTCCACGTAAGCTAGGCATTGCATATACTCCACCCATTTCCATCCAGACTAAGTTACTTACAGAAAAACTTGGTGTTAGTGAGATATTAAACCCACCATATGCATATAAATATGTTGGATTATTCCCATCTAGCTTAATACCCTTTTTATGGGTAATAAACATTGGAACTCTAGTACCATCCTTACTTGTGTAGAAAACCTGTTTAACTTCGTAATCATCAGGTTTAAAATCTACTTGGGGTTGTCTAAATACTTTACTTTTACCCGTTATCATATCGTAACGGTAGATAGTACCAGGCGCCGTAAAGCTAGTAAAGCTATAAAACGTTTCGGTGTCTGTACGTTTACCACCAAAACCTCCAACCGACCCAATACCCGGTAATTCAACATCACGGACAAACTTACCGTTGATATCAAAAATTTTGATTTGACTACGTGCGTCTTTAAGATAGTCAGCAACGAATAAATTATTGACGATATTCACACTTTTGAGGGTTTCCGGTGTTTGGGCAATTATTTCGCGCCAATTTACCCTTGCTGGTTCTTTTGTATCAATTGCAATTACTCGTCCGCGTGGCGCCTCTAAATCGGTGCAAAAATATAAAATGCTACCATCACTATCAACCAAGCTAAAATCTGACTCAAATTTATTAATCAACTCAATCACATCAGCATTACTGTGCGTCAAATCCTTATAAAATACCAAATTACGAGAATCAGTTCCCAACCATACTGAGATAACTAAATAACGTCCATCTTCCGTAACCCTACCACTAAAACCCCATTCCTTCTGGTCGCGACGCTCATAAATTAAAGTATCCTCAGATTGGGGTGTACCTAGTCTGTGGTAATATAACTTCTGATAATAATTAACATCCTCAAGTTTAGTTTTTTGATTTGGCTCATCGTAACGACTGTAGAAAAAGCCTTTATTATCATTTGTCCATGAGGCGCCAGAAAATTTAATCCACTTGAGATTATCGTTCAAATCTTCCCCAGTTTCAATATCGCGAACTTTCCACTCCTGCCAGTCAGAACCCGAAGTAGAAAGACCGTAAGCTAAAAATTTACCATTATCACTAATCGATAAACCAGAAAGCGCAACAGTACCATCAACAGAAAGCTTATTCGGGTCAAGTAATACATTTGCTTCGCTATCAAGACTTTTCTGAGTATAAAGAACACTCTGGTTTTGCAGTCCATCATTTTTAAAGTAAAAATAGTTACTTCCTTCCTTAAAAGGAATGCCATATTTTTCGTAATCCCATAATTTAGTGAGACGCTGCTTAAGCTTCTCCCTATATGGTATTTGATTCAAATAGCCAAAAGTCAATTGATTTTGAGCTTCAACCCAAGCAGCAGTTTCCTTTGAGTCAGGGTCCTCCAACCAGCGATATGGGTCAGCAACCTGAGTACCATGATAACTATCAACTTGGTTCACTTTACGGCTAACTGGATAAGTCAAACTTTGATTACTTGACATCGGTCGGCGCCTAAATGGTACTTTTACATAGTACCCACCCAACTCCAATAATGTATTACCCTTTGGGAAGTCATCAAGACCATGAGTAAAATTTTGTCTAAATAAATACTCAGTACTGTACCAAGATGCGTTATTAGTATAAATACTCGTATAAATATTAGTACGAGAAAATGCAATGGTCGGTGCAAGTAAATACTTACAAACAATAATCGTTGTAAAAAAAGAAATAATAAACCTTCGCAGCAGTATTATTAACTTATTCATTTTTCAGCAAAACAGCATAAATATAGACTAAGAGCCTAAATTTATAGCAATTTTGTTACATTTGTCCAGTTTAAGCAAAGATTTTAGAACAGGTGAAGAACTTACCGTGCAAAGAGAATTTCCTGCTCATGCGTTAGCAATCAATTATTTAGTTCTTCAGTAGTGTTCAAATTATTGAAAAGCAACATGATGCTCTAAAATCTCTCGCAGTTGACCGCGACTTTAATTTATCTTGAGTTAAGTTAGACGCGCTTCACAGTTTGTAGTGAAGATTGCCTTCAGTCACCGGAATGCACCTGGAAAATTGAATGTTAAAACTACAACTAAATATAAGGGTAGTTAAGTGCTGAATAGCAACTAAAATAAGAGACATTACGAATTGAGGAAATAATGATTCAAGGGCAGTTTGTGCAGCTTTACCCCACCATGAAGCAGGCGCCGAGTCGGCTCCCCATTATGTTCCCGGACGAGAGCGAAGATGATCGGGTAGATGATGGCGATCTCCTAGTATTTCTAACAAGGGGCCATTTACGTCAAATTTAACCATACTTACCGACGCGACCAAAATATTCACCCGATAGCGATAGCGTCCCAAATCAATTCCCAGTAAACTGCAAAGCATAATCCGAATCGTGGCTTTATGGGAAACTACTAAAACATTACCTTGGGGATGTTTTTCTTGAATTTCAGCAATTACAGGCATGGAACGGTTAGCAATATCTACCGCAGTTTCTCCACCTTTGGGCGCATTCCAAGCGGGTTCTGTCAACCATTTTACATAATTTTCTGGGTAATTCTCTTGGACAAAGGATTTACTTTTAGTTTCCCAAGAGCCGTAACTACCTTCTTTAAGTCCGTCACGCAACTGCATATCCATACCGATAGCATCACAAAATGGCTTGGCAGTTGCAATTGTGCGCTTCCGAGTGCTAACATAAACACCTGACCACTTCAATTTTTGGTAAACATCGGCAAAACTCTCTGCCATCTGCATCCCTTCAGATGTCAACTCCGCATCAGTTTCACCGCAGAAATTACCACTTTGACTAAAAGTAGTTTCTCCATGTCGCAGTAAATATAAATTGAGTGTCATAGCTTGTATTGCGATTGGAATAAAGGAGTTTGTACCTAATTGTACCTAAATAGAATAGCATCAATCTCGCAATCGAATATGTGACACTAGGACAAAGTAATTAAACACAACAGTCAATCAATCACAAAATGAATGAAATCGAAGACAAAAGTAGCGCTTTATGCAGTCCCGCTTGGAGTATGAAATGACACAGCTTTACTCAGAACTCATCCTTGTTCTTGCGGTTATATGTAACGAACGAACTGCAAACAAGGCATTTTTGAACCCACATTAACTGCTATTTGCTCATTATACTAAGCGGCTGTGGATGGATGTTACATTGCATCCATCAAAGTAGTTTTAAGTAGCATTAATATCAATACTTCTTTCTAGTAATGCGCGCGTCAAATAAACAAACGGTGCCAATACTTCAATTAGTGGCGCCGTCCAAAATTATCCCAGAAGAAATAGGAGGTTGAAGATAGTATAATTACTTAATAGTAATAGCTGCTTTTAGCTTGAAGCGTTATATGCGAACCAACGGTAATTTTACTGAAGACACTTGGAACAATAAAATTAATAATATTTTTATATCTAAAAATTTTTAATTTAATTTTAATGTTTAAGGACTGAAAAATTATTTAACTGCAAGCAATGACCCCAATCACCAAAACAGACTCGCGGGTAAACTTGGAACAAGAACGTTTATTACGCCGTATTATAGACCGTATTCGTCGCACATTAGATTTGAAAGATATCCTCACAACGACAACAGCGGAGGTGAGATCGTTACTTGGTATTGACCGGGTAATGATTTATAAGTTTCATACCGATGGCAGTGGTCAGGTCATTGCAGAATCAATTTATCATGACAGGCTACCATCACTTTTGAGTTTAAACTTTCCCGTTGATGATATACCGCCGAATGCAAGAGAACTGTTCGTAAAATCACGGGTACGTTCAATTGTCAATGTAGAAACGCACAGCATTGGTCAAAGTTTCCTACATCATAACTTGGAAACAGGAGAACTTGTAGCAGAAGAAATGTATTATCGTACCGTAGACCCTTGCCATGTCAAATACTTAACGGCAATGGGAGTAAAGTTTTCTCTCGTAGCACCAATTTTACATCAAGATGAACTTTGGGGTCTGTTGGTGTCTCATCACTCCCAAAGCCATGTGCTTAGTCCGTATGAACTAGAAGCTGTGCAGATGGTAGTGGATCAACTATCAGTAGCGATTGCCCAAAGTAAACTCCTCACCCAAGCCCAGAAAAAAGCCGAACGGGAAGCTACTATTAACCGCATTGGTACTTTACTACATGGATTGCCTACAATTGTACTACAGCTTGCTTTAGAAGCTACCGTAACTGCCTTTGGTGGTTCAGGAGGTAGGCTTTGTATTAGACATAATGCTTTTAATTTCCAGAATAGTAGCTTTAAGCGCTTAACAGAATGTCTAATCCCAGGAAATGACTTTGTCAGGGTTTATATATGTGGGCGCCAACCTGTGATGCCAGAACCAAACATATATCCACTCATAGAGCAGTATAATATCTGGCAAGAACACTATAAGTTTGAAAAGTATGATGTTTGGGCAATTTCAGACATATATCAAACTCCAGAACTATTAAGTTTACAAATTGCTTTTCAACCCACTTTAGTTCGTAGCATTTTGATAGTTCCATTGGAATATCGTCAAGATTTAGTGGGTTATTTAAGTATTTTTCGTGATCAAATAGACACAGAAACCCTGTGGGCAGGGAGACTCGATTCCGATCAAAGACAAATTTATCCTCGTTTATCTTTTGATGCATGGCGCGAAACTAAAACAGCACAAGTGCAAAAATGGACTATTGAAGAGATAGAAATGGCTAGAGAGATTGGTAAACATTTTGCTTCCGCAATTCAGCAGTATGAGCTATACCAACAGGTACAAGCTTTCAATAGCAGTTTTGAAAAACAAGTTCAAAGCCGTACATTTGAACTGCAAAGAACATCTCAACAACAACAGACTGTATTTGGCGTAATTACCAAAATTCGTGAGTCTCTTGATACTAAAACGATTTTTCAAATCACTACCAAAGAAGTTTGTCAATTAATCAAAGCCGATCGTGTTTCTATTTATCGCTTCGATGCTAATTGGGGTGGCCAATTTGTCGGCGATTTTGAGGTGAAGAGTCCGCAGTGGTCAAATGCTTCCAAACTGGGAGTAAATACGATTTGGAATGACACTTACTTACAAGACACACAGGGAGGACGATATCGCTACGACGAAACATTTGCGGTGGATAATATTTATAAACAAGGCTTTACTCAGTGTCATGTTGATAATCTAGAACAGTATCAAATTCAAGCTTTTGTACTTGCTCCCATTTTTGTGGGACAAAAGCTTTGGGGTTTGCTAGCCACTTACCAACATTCTGGTCCTCGTCAATGGTTTGACTCTGAAGTTAGCTTCCTTAGTCAGATCGCAGGTCAGTTGGGGATAGCACTCCAGCAAGCTGAGTTACTCACGCAAACACAGCAGCAAGCAATAGTTTTGCAACAAGCAGCAGAACAACAACGGGTACTATTTGAAGTTGTGGCGAAAATTCGTGAATCTCTTGATCTTGATGCCATTTTTCAGACTGCTACGATGGAAATTTGTAAATCGCTGCAAGCGGATCGTGTAGTTGTTTACCAATTTCACCCAGATTGGAGTGGTGAGTTTATTGCTGAGTTTGTCGTCGAAGGTTGGGTAAAGCTGGTAGGTTCAAAAACCAATACAGTTTGGCAAGATAGTTATTTGCAAGAAACCGAAGGCGGACGATATCGCCACAACGAAATATTTGCAGTACACGACATCTATCAGGCTAATCACCCTGAGTGTCTTATTAAGATTCTGGAGCAATACCAAGTTCAAGCATATATAATTATACCAATTTTTATTGGACAAAAGCTTTGGGGCTTGCTAGCAGCTTATCAAAACTCTGCACCCCGCCATTGGCAAAGCTCAGAAATTCAATTTTTAGCTCAGATTGCCAATCAGCTTGGGGTCGCACTTCAACAAGTTGACTTACTCAAGCAAACAGAACAGCAAACAAAACAGCTAACTCAAGCCCTACAAGAGCTACAAGAAACCCAAACCCAACTCATCCAAACTGAGAAAATGTCCTCATTAGGGCAACTAGTAGCAGGTATTGCCCATGAAATTAATAACCCAGTAAACTTTATTTCCGGCAATCTTGTCCACGTAAGTCAGTATGCTAAGGATTTACTCAGTATGCTGCAACATCAACAGCAAGTCTCTACTCAATGCCCTGACATACGGGAGATGCCAGAAGAGATAGACTTAGAATTTATCATAGAGGATTTACCTAAAACTCTCTCTTCCATGAAAGTAGGGATTGATCGTATCCGTCAAATTGTCTTAGGTTTAAGGAATTTCTCTCGTCTCGATGAGGCAGAAATGAAATTGGTAAACATTCACGAGGGCATTGATAATACTCTACTAATTTTGCAACATCGCCTGAAACCAAAACCAGACAGTCCTACTATTAAGATAGTAAAGAATTACAGTGACCTCCCCTTAGTCGAGTGCTATGCCGGACAGTTGAATCAAGTGTTTATGAATGTCTTGAGCAATGCCATCGATGCTCTAGAGGATAAGAAAAAATCTATATCTGAACCTGATAATAGTCAAATTACTATCTATACTTCTATAGGAGAAATGAAGGGCAATGTAAAAAGTGTAGGAATTCGCATTGTAGATAATGGTGCTGGAATACCAGAAGCCATAAAAACACGAATATGTGACCCCTTTTTCACAACTAAGCCAGTGGGTAAAGGTACTGGCTTAGGATTGTCAATTAGTTATAAGATTGTTGTAGATAAGCACGGTGGAATCTTTAATTATCAATCTCAAATAGGGTTAGGCACAGAATTCTGGATTGAAATTCCCATTGATCAACAACATCGTTGCTAATTTACCCGAACAGTCGAATTTCCTCGTTTGTTTTGGTGAATTTCCTGGTTTTCCTATCTCTGAAATAATTCTTTGAAAGTCGCAGCAAACTAAAAATCAAATTAATTTAATAAATATACTATTGTATTTCTAAAATGGATGCTATTAATGTAACTAACTCAATAGGTTCTACAGGTTTAGCAATATGCCGATTAAAACCTGCTGCTAATACTTGCTGTTTATCAATATCAACAGCAAACGCAGTTAGTGCAATTGCAGGAATTTGACCTCCTTGTTCTTCTGGCATAGTTCTGATTTGACTAATTAAACTATAACCATCCATTAGAGGCATTCCTAAATCACTTAGTAATATATTTGGCAATATGTCGGAAAATTTTGCGAGAGCATCATAAGCGGATACTGCAGCTGTTACTATTGCCCAATTTGATATAAAAACCAGCCAGAGAAACCAAGTGATGCTAATGCAGTTGCAAAAGCTGTAATAATCTTTTTATTAAGCAACAGTTTCATCAATACTACTTAGTGTTAACTAACAAAATTAATTTAAGATTTTTTGGGTTCTTGTCAAGTTTTGGTGAAAGCTTTGGAAACGTTCTTGGCAGAGGGCAGTAGGCAGAGGGCAGAAGGAAGGAGTAAGGGTGAAGACATTTAATAACATTAAAATTTGGAGCTTTATTTTTGTCTCGGTGACTAAATTTTATAGTCAATAAGATAAAACTAAAGCTCCAACAAGCTTTTAGAGGTTGGATTACATCACGCTAAAAATTCAGTTTTTTGAGACTATTTCTTTACTCCAGCAGTTAGTTTGTTTAAGGTTGCAACCAATATACTTTGCATTTCTTCCACCTCGTTCATGATGGTCGTAAAACGATTTTTGTTGTCAAGTATATCTACCTCTTGAGCAATTATAAATTGGGTATCTAATTCTCGTAGTGAGCCTAAAGCAATATATAAGAATTTTATATATTCTTGCCTTGATTGCCGACCATAACCTTCAGCAATATTAGACGCTACTGATACTGCTGAACGCCGTATTTGACTTGTC
>NZ_KB217478.1:8630978-8683332 GCF_000331305.1 Calothrix sp. PCC 7103
CAATCTACCCCTATAATTTTTAGAGAATCAGGTGATGGTAAAGGTATTCTACGAACTAAATTTAATAGCGTATTACGACTTGTGTTTAAGCCTAATTTTTGTGATAATCTGAATCCTGCTGCACCACCTGATGCTAAACCTATCGCAGTTAATCGAGACGCTAATCTCATAGTTCGACGTGCCCACGGAGCCACAATATCTGTTAATCTTTCAGTAAATATTCGTCTTTTACATTCCGTATTGATGCAAAAAAATTTCCTCACACGCAGTTGAAGTAAAGTACCATAGTTCGCCCATGATAAATCAGCTATTTTACGCTCATAGTGGCTATGAATTTTATGTGTTGCCTCATTGCAGACTGGACATTTAACTGCTGTTTGTACTGAAGAAACAAGCACGATTACCTCCCTTCGCTCCTCGTCAATATTACAACTTTCAAGCAGGAGAAGATTTTTATCTGGTAATAAGCTTTTTAGTACTTCCATATTATAATGAAATCTAATATACTAGTATAAATATTTATTATTTTTATTTTAAAACTAAAAAATTATACAGTCAAATGTCTTCACCCTTACTCCTTCCTTCTGCCCTCTGCCTACTGCCCTCTGCCAAGAACGTTTCCAAAGCTTTCACCAAAACTTGACAAGAACCATTTTTTGCAACACTTTCATATTATTTGTCAAAACAGCTAATAAATGTTAGAGACCGTTAGGCATAAGCGTTATATTGCTCTATAGATTAATTTGCCGGACAAAATAGGGATTTGTGTTTAGTTTGTATAATATCACTCAATAGACATAATGTATATATATCTATCTTATGAAATACTAATCAAGTATGACTTCTTTACAACAAACTAAGTTTATAATTTATTTACTAAAAAAAAATTAAGTATTTCAATACTTCGTATAAATAAAAGGATGCTGTTTAAGCATTAATACATACATCGCTGCTGTAATAAAAACACCGTATAAATAAATACAAGTATTTTTAATATTAAATCATTCTTAAGATAGATGGATAAATGCAAACAAAACCAAATAATCCTACAAAATACGACTAACAAATATGACTGAAAGCTATGAAATTGAAGGAATATCGCAAGAATATGCTAATTTTTAAATTGCCACCAAGATTTTATTAAACACTATAATCATTGACAGGAAATAACCGTAATAATTCAGAATATACATGTTAAAAAGCAAACTAATTTAGACAAAAAGTACTTACAGACCTCTTTAATCAAATTTATTAACGTATAAGACGGCTGAGGACAGCCGTTCCACAAGATTTTCACTCTTATTTCCTTCATAGAATTTAAGCATTTGGACTTACTAGTTTCTCTCCTTTCAGCATCCTAGACGCCGCTTCTAGCAATGCTTCTTCTAAGTAAGGTTTTGTAAAGTACCCACTGGCGCCTAAATTTATTGCCATTTGTTTATGTTTATCGGCGCCACGTGATGTCAGCATAGCTATAGGTAACTGGCTCAAGCTCGGTTCCTTAGATATACGAGATAATAATTCCAGTCCGTCGCAACGTGGCATTTCTATATCACAGAATACTATGTCACACGGTAAACCTGAACGTAATTTCTCCCATGCTTCTTGACCATCACGCGCTTGTTCTACTCTATACCCTGCTTTATTAAACGAGAGTGATAATAATTCGCGTACTGTGATTGAATCATCTACTATCAGTACAGTTGGGTCGATTTTGGCGCCCATTGACTCTGTACTATTACTTGCCGCTTCAAAGAATGGTACAGGACTTGCGAGCGCTGTACGTCCTTGGAATATATCGATTATTTCCAATACATCCGCTATGGGCATTATTCTACCATCCCCCAACACAGTGGCGCCTGCTACTCCTATTGGTTTCGGTGCCGGACCTTCAAACTGTTTAATTACTATTTCTTGCTCACTCAACACAGCATCTACTTGTAACCCTATTAATGTAGATGCCGAACGTATCACTACCACCGATACCATATCATCATCGCGCGTTCCCCCATACACACTTCCCCGACTTATTTGCCGATTTAATGTTAATAGTTCTTTCAACGGTTTAAATGGTAATTTAGTATCACGCCACAATATATATAGTGTACCATCGGCATTTTTATGAATGCTTTTAGTTGATATATCTAATGTGTCTTCCACACCATCCATAGGAAATGCAATTCGCGCTTTATCCCATACACAACACAATGCTTTACATATACTTAGGGTTAACGGTAATCGTATCGTAAAGTTTGTTCCTTTACCTAGCGTTGAATCTGTTGTTATTGTTCCTCTAATTTCACTAATACTAGTACGTACAACATCCATCCCCACACCACGACCTGCTAAATCATCGGCTTGGTCTTTTGTACTAAAATTAGGTTGGAACAATAATTCATACACTTCAATCTTGGATATGGTTTTCGCAATTTCTGGTGTTATCAACCCGACTTTTATCGCTTTTTGTTTCACATAATCAGCATTAATACCCGCACCATCATCCGATACAGATATTACAGTTTGGTTTCCTTGATGGAACGCACGCACTGTTATTACCCCTACAGGTTGTTTACCCTTACTCGTTCTTTCGTCTGGTGTTTCAATACCGTGAGCTATGGCATTATTGAGCATATGTATTAACGGGTCGGTCAAATGCTCTAATATCATTTTATCTATCAGCGTATCTTGACCTTCTATTACTAACTCAACTTGCTTCCCACATTTAATCGCATTATCTCGCACACCCCGTTTTACCCGGTCGGTTACTTGCGAAAAAGGAACCATCCGTGCTTTCGTTAAACCTTCTTGTAACTGTGTTGTTACCTGCCTAAATTGCCTTGCAACTCTCTCTGTTTCCTCGGTAACAAAATCAATATCACTCGCAGATTCGCGAACCCTAACTATCAACTCAATCATCTCTTGAGATAATGTATGGAACGGTGTAAACCTATCCATCTCTAACTCAGAAAATCCTCTATCACTATCCTTATTACTTACTGGTGTACTAAAACCCCCATTATTACCATGTTTACGTGTTGCCAACAAAGATGCTTCTAGTAACGAACGTTCGTACAATTCCTGCATTCTGGCGCCAACATCACTTAAATGGTGTATTTGTATAAGTAAATTATCCAGCGACTGACGTAAACGTTCCTGGTCTTGTTCGAGGGTGTTACGGTTAACCACCAACTCCCCAACCAAGTTACTCATATCATCCAGATGTTTTACAGACACCTTCATTAACTGTTCAAACCGTGCTGTACTGCGTCTATTAGTATTGCTTCGTTTAGAAACAGCATTGAGTGACTGTGATGTTCCAGCAATACTGTCACTTGATGCCAGCATTTTTTCTAAGTCGCCAAATTCATCTATCGCTTCTATATTATTACTGTTCGATGTAACATTATTGTAAGCTGCTACATTTGAAGGCGCCTCGACTTCACTATTACCACTATCATGGACTAATAAAGCTTCGAGTGCGGCAAATTCGTCATCATCAATTAAATCAGAATTAAATGCAATAGACAGCGGTTCGAGTGATTTATCGGGTGTAACAGCATACTCTGTTTCTTCTATAATGAAAGTTTCTTCTAAAAAGTTATCCGATATTTCTGAGTTGTTGCTAACATTATTTACCCCATCTTCTAACTCAATGTTAAAGTCAGTATCATCTAAAATATCATCTAACCCAATATCAAAACTTTGGACAATTGTTTCAGAAGCAACTTGCGATTCGACTTCAGATGTATCAAAGTTCCAAATATCCTTTATTTCCGGAATAGTACTTGATGTTTCGGTCGTAGAATGTATAAATTCTGGCTCGATGGGAGTAAAATGTAATTGCTGTAATTCCTCAACATCATCATTATTATAATCAGAAACAGCGGGCAGAAGTGACGGCGTTAACTCTTCAAATAAATCATTAATATCATCAAATGTTAGTGACAAATTCTCATCCGAATTCTCAAGCTCCATATAACCATCAAAAATATCATCACTCGCAGTTGCGGCAAATAAACTTGACTCTAATATAGATGCTACCGACTCTGAATCATCAACTAAATTTAATACAACTGACTCGGAACTAACCGACGACTCCTCCAAACTCCATTCATATGCAAACTCCCCCTCAGTTTGCTCCGAAAATTCTGGTACAATTGGACTAATTTGGGAATTTATTATATCATCAATACTAGCAACGGACGGATTGGATAAGTTGTTATCAACAATAATTAACTCTTCAACATCATCAAGAGAACTACCAAACAACTGAACAACCGTTAACTCATCATTGCCCCTATTAGGACGTTCATAGAAATTGGTACCAGAATCAATAACTAACAAATCATCGAGTTCGCTATTCGACGCATCAACATCATAACCAGCATCTGAGGAGTTTTCAATACCACTACTAACCGAAATTTCTGGAAGTTGTTCTACCGTTGTTATATCATCTAACTCCGAAGCATCATCCTTAAATAACTCGTCGAGTTCTGTAAGTTCAGCAATACCTACTTCTGGCCCATGATGGTCTTCATACGTACTCGTACCATTTAAAAAACTTAACTCATTAATATTCTCGGCAACTTTATCATCCGAGTCGTTTACATCTTGTATCTCTTGTATCTCTTGTATCTCTTGTATCTCTTGTATATTGTCAGATAATTCAAACTCATATTCAATACTATCAGAGTCTGAGGTAACTTCTATTTCTGTAATACCAGTAATATCTGTAACATCAATCTCAAAGTCCAATTGTTCGGTTATACCAAACAAAGAATTAATGTCATCCGAGTTGATATCATCGAAATCGATATCGTGTAAAAAAGGACTATGGTCAGATATTTGATTTAAATCAGTTATTTCAACTATAGAATCACTTACCGCCGTTTCTTCAAAGACTTTATTATCAAAGAAGTCGCTGCTGAGTTCGAGCAGGGAAATATCTGGTACATTCTGGAGTGCTTCTAACTGTGGACTAATGGCAATGGAAGCATCGAGACCTGCAATTGCCAATTCAAGAGCAGTTTTAATTTCTGTAATAATAATCTTTGCTAAGGTCAAATAACTATTATCTGGGTTAGTCACCGCAGTTGCAGCACCTCTACACAAATGACACCAATTAGTCAACTTTAAATCTTGTCCAATAATCACCAAATATTGTAAACAAGCTTCTAAACCCTTACGAGACGAGTCAGTTGCCTCTTGTTTAAATAATTGCAACATATCCCGAAGCTTTTGTAATACCCCACTTTGGAACTGTTGCCAATCTTTTTCTGTGCTAACGGGTGTTATTGTTGGGGAGACGTGATTCATCACGTCATTACTATGGGGTTCCAGGGTGCTGACTTTAATAGTGGTACCATTTTGTGTACCCAAAAGTGACTCTAAATGTTCATTCAACCATCCAAAGACGGGTTCAGCTTCACTCATCAAGTTAGCTGCTGCTTCTTCAGAAAGTCCAAACGGGCCGCTTAAATGTTCGAGTAAAGCTTTGAGAGTATCAGAAACACCAAGAAATAAAGACTCTAACTTTTGGTCAACAATAATTGGATTTTCTTTTAAAACCTTAAAGCAATCTTCCAAACGGTGTGCAGTCCGCTGAATACTATTTAAAGATAACATTGCGGCGCCACCTTTTATAGAATGAGCAGCCCGAAACACTTCGTTAATCATTTCCTGGTCATTTAAAGTTTCCTGAAGATTCAGCAAACCTTGCTCAATCGTATTTAAATGGTCTCTCGCTTCTTCTATAAAATAGCCTAATATACGTTGTTGTTGTTCAGGTAACATAAATTTAAATAGTAAAAAGTGCGCTCGTGAGTCGTGCTGTGTAAGTAAGAAGTAAAGAGTTTTGATTTTAAAGTTTTATAGTTTTGAGTAAGAAATGAAGAGTTTTGAGTGAGGAATAATAAATTAAAAATTATAACTTTGTAACTTTCTTCTCTTCTCACTCAGCACTCAGCACTTTCCACTCTCATCTGGATTCTGCGGTTTCTACACGGAAGCGTTCTACCGACGCAATTAAGTCGCGTGATACACCCACCAAGTGTTGCAAAGCTCCAGATACTCGCTGTGCTTCTTGGGATGTCTCTTGAGCAGTTAACTCTACCGACTGCATAACCTGTGCAACTGCACGCGATGTTTCGGTTTGGTCTACGGTGTCAGCGGTGATGGAACGTACTAATATATCGATACGGTTGGCAACCTGGATAATGTTGTCGAGCGAGCGTTTTGCTTCTTCGGCAAGTTTTGTACCTGTAATTACCTGCTGTGTTCCTTCTTCCATCGCTGTCATTACAGAACTCGTCTCACTTTGAATTTGCATCACAATTTGTTCTATCTCTTTGAGAGATTTCGCTGACTTATCCGCTAACTGCCTAACTTCATCTGCGACAATTGCAAATCCTCGTCCTGCTTCTCCTGCTCGCGCTGCTTCTATCGAAGCGTTTAATGCCAGCAAATTAGTTCGGGAAGCAATTTGAGAAATTAATGCGACAATTTTAGAAATTTCTTGCGAAGATTCTGCCAACCTCTTAACTTTGCGCGTGGTTTCTGCCACTGTTTCCCGAATTTCTAAAATACCCGCTACGGTGTTTTCTACAGCTTCGCCACCTTTAAGGGCAATAGAACTTGCATCGCGAGCTACTGTCTCAGCTTCGCGTGCTGCTTCTGCCACCCGTTGTATAGAATCTGTCATTACCTGTACAGAGTTGAGTGTAACAGCGAGTTCTTCAGCTTGACGTAATGCGTCTGTAGAAAGCGCGCGGGCAAATGTTTCAGAATTTGTGGCGCCTTTAGTAACCTCCTTCGCGGCAACTTTAACTTGTTGGACAATATCCCGCAGGTTTTGAATCGTTAAATTGAAAGCATCGGCAACGGCGCCAAGTACGTCAGCTGTTACTTCAGCTTGTACAGTTAAATCACCCCGCGCGGCGCCTTCCACATCATCAAGTAAGCGAATTACCTGGCGTTGCAAGTTTTCTTTCGCTTCTTCTTGTTCTTGTGCCTTGCGTGTAGCTTCATTCGTCGTGGTAAAAATAACACGAGTCATCTCATTAAAACCCGCAGCCAACTGTCCAAATTCATCTTCAGAATATACAGTTGCTTGCACTCCCAAATTACCTTGACGTACACTGTCAAACTGACTTTGTAAATTTTTAGTGGTGCGACGAATTTGTTTAAACGTCAAACTACCCATCACCCCAGTTGTAGTAAAAGAAACAACTCCCGCAGCTAATGCCATTGCCCAACCAGTTCGACTAATGGCGCTACGTTCAGTTCCATTCTGTGATAAGTTAGCAGCACCAAAGCTGACAGTCGCAACAACAATGGCACTGACAACACCTACTGTTGCTGCAATAAACCATTGTTTACTTTCTAAAGGAGCATTTTCTAATGGCGCCAGTATACCTTGTTCTATACTTACTTGTGGTTCTAAGCGGCTAACATCAGACTGAGTAAATATAGGTACAGCTTCTTGAGAGGAAGTGATACTAAATAACTCTGAGTCACGTGTAGCTTCTGCTTTATTTAATTTAGGAGAAGTACCGATACTTTGTGTGTTCGATTTTATCGGGGTATTAAAAGACCCAGAATGTAAAGATTGGGAACCACCAAAAGTAGATTCGTGGCTCATTTCAAACCCTGGAATGTTACCAAGGTCATCGAATGCATCAAAATCTTCTAAAAACTCTATATTGTTAGAATTTTTGTTGACACTATTGTTTGAACTCGAACTTTTTGATTCAAAAGAAGACACACTGTTATTATCAGATGCTTTCTCAATATCTGGGGTGCCGCTATCTGACCCAAACGCTGATTCAAACGCTTCAAAATCAAAGCTGTCATCCATATCGAAGCTGCTAGCATTCGATGCCGGATTACTCGCAAGCACGCTCTTATCTTGGGTTGCATCGATACTAAACGTCGAAAACTCACCCCGAATTCGTTGTTGTGTTTCTGTAGTTAAATTTGCACTACTTTCATGAGCATCTAAAATACTATCAAACGTTGTAGAATTTAATGTATCAGTCTTAATTTCTGCTTTGGGAGTTGCATTATTATCATTAATATAAAGAGTTACATCATCATCATTATTTACACCATTTAAATCAGAATTCTGATGATAAAATGATTCTGATTCCATTACAAAGTCAGGTATATCAAATGGTTCGGAGCTATTAGTAGTCTTTAGATTATTCCCATTACCAGTATCTAAGTTATTGCTTGGTGTCAGATCAGATAGCCAAAATGCAGGTAATTCTAGTTCGGTTTTATCTTCAAAAGCGTTGTTAGGAATTGCATCTTCTGAATAATTAGCAAATGGGTCATTATTGCTGGGAGTATCGCTAACTTTGTAACTAAATAAGGTGCTGTCGGTGGGTATATCAAAGGGATTGCTTGATGGTAGGTTGTTATCACTAGAATCACTGAAGTGATTATTATCAATATTGGAATCACTGAAGTGATTATTACTATTCAATGCGCTCAGGTCAAAACCGCTTTTAGATATATCCATATCACCAAATGGAGAAGCCGAAGCGGTAGAGTCTGGATATGGTGCCACAGCATCAAACTCGCTAGCATCAACCAAATCAGAGAAATTAGCCGACTCGTTATTTGTAAGCACCTCGTCGGTTATATCCGACTCTTTAAAGTTGGTGTCGGTATTAGAAAATTGTTGGTAGTGACTAATATTTTCTAAACCAGTTTTTGCAAAAGCGGTAATTTCTGGGTCACTAGTAATTTCTAAAACTTTTTCGTACTCAACTGTCGCAACATCATATTTTTGCAACACATAATAAACATGTCCCCGTAGTAAATGTGTATTAGGGTCATGCGGCGCCATAGTCACTACAGTATCAACCAAGGTGGCAGCCTGGTGATAATTTTGTTGAGCATAGGCATTAACAGCCTGTTGATATATCTTTTCGTAATCATCAATACTAGTAGTCATTTATAGCCTCCGTCTAATCTTATTAACCTGCCCACCGCGCAGAACGCAAAATAGCAGTTTGGTCTAGCAATCGTAAGCTAGAATTACCTTCTGTATTGGAATACCACTCACCTCGTAAAAAAGGCGCTGCTATATCAGGAATATTGGTTGGAGCTAAAAGATGCTGCACCAAAAGCCAATCCATACCACCAATAGAATCAACAGCCAAACCAACAATTGTTTCTTGTTCTTCAATGGCAATTACTGGAATTTCCGCGCGGTCGGTATTTAACGGAGTAGCATCACCCAAAAACTGTCCCAAATCAGCGACCCAAATAACACGACCTCGTAAATTTAGAGTACCCAAAAGTAAAGGAGAAGCATTAGGAATAGGGGTAATTCTATCGGGACTAAGTTCAATAACCTCGCGAATACCAGTAGCGAGTAAAGCGAACTCTTGGTGCGAAGGAATAAAGAACCTTAAATGTAACTCACCTTCGGGACTTGATACTTCTAACTCTCGACCCAACTGGTAATCTGAGTCTCCAACTAAAAAATCTGGTTTTAGTGTCATATGTGACTCATCCTCGCAGTAATTGTTTAACAGTACCCACCAACTCAGTCGGTTGAAAAGGTTTAGCAATATAGGCATCGGCGCCTTGTTTCATACCCCAATAGCGGTCAAACTCCTCCCCCTTACTTGAACACATTACGACAGGGACATTTTGAGTCTTTGGGTCAGACTTGAGGCGCCGACACACCTCGTAACCATTCATTCTAGGCATAACAATATCCAAAACCACCAAATCGGGGGGTTCGCTTAAAATCGCCTCAAGCGCCTCCACCCCATCTGCGGCATGGGTAACAATCATCCCGCTCGCCTTCAGGAGGTCAGTAATCATCTCCCTCTGCGCGATACTATCTTCCACAATCAGAACTGTACTCATATACCCCATTACTACCTCTTTGTATGTAGATGTCCCTATAAATATGGAACATTCCCTGCCCCGCTTGATTTATGTATAAATTTATTCTATTCCTTGGCAAATTTTATAAACGATGGGTTTTTGTTTGTTCTGTGATATTATTTTTTACCCTATATTGAGTGTAATCAACAAGTCCTGTATTTTTATTGTTCCCGAAAGCAGGGCTATTCAGGCACTGTTTGACTATCATTACTAAATCAGCATTGTTAAAAGGTTTACTTAAGAACCCTGTAGCTCCCGCCATTTTGGCTTTAGCAAGAAGAGAAAAATTCTTTTGGTCAGTCAGCATAATAATTGGTAAGTGCCGAAATGCTTGACACGAACGTAACATTGCACAAATCTCATAGCCATTCAATTCTGGCATTGTTAGCTCAGATAGAATTAAATTAGGCTTCAGGGTAAAGATACCAGTGAGCGCTTGTATGGGATCTGAGAAAACGCTAGCATTAAAACCTTCTGACATAAAAATAGACTCTACCGAGCTACGTGTACTTGTTTCTGAGTCGATGAAAACAATAGTTTTTTTTGTGGCTATTTGATTCTCCTCTATGGTTGGTTCATTTTCTGCTAAACCTATTGTATTCGTATATACAAGATGTACCCACCCTTGTAGCACATAAGGATATAAAGCCTTAGCGACAGTCAATATATCGCGATTAAGGTAGCGTGCGAGTTGACGAAGCGAAGTTTTTCCATCAGCCCACTGTTTGAGTTTGTTCGCAGTAGCTATTGGCACAGAAGACTGTAGTCGAACGACAGATGCGAGCATCGGCAGTTGGTCAGGAGATTGGATATAGGGGTAAAGCTGTTTCCAGTTTTGTACTTGTCTGATGGTTTGTAATGTAAGTGGTGCAGTCTTCCAGGTGTTTAATACAGGAGCAAGGGGGGAAGTTAGCTCAAAAAGAAAATTTCCACGTTTTAAGTTCAGTAAGTCAAAGATTGTTTCGCGTATAAGACCTTGAATAATGGTACGAGCTTGAGTTGTGTTAATAATATTTTGTCCGAGCAACGCCCATAAGTAACTATATTCTGGCAACGAATACGATCCACTAAAAGTTAGTTGATCTTGTCGTCGTCGTACCTGGACATCAAATATATTGTTTGTGAACTTATCAATAGGGGGTTTGACTCGATAATGTCGTAAATAATCATCAAGTCTTGATAGGTTTTGCACTCCATTGCTAGCATATGCAATTTGACCATTGAGAAAAAACATGAACCAAGATTCGGTTGGGTTGGGTTCCAACGAGGATACAAACAGTATCCCGGTTCGCTGTCCTAGCTCAATCAATTGCAGGATACTGCGAATATCAATTTCATCTAAATTTCCCTGCATCTAGCTCCAAGGCACTTAAAGGCACTCCTGTATATACTTGTTTTTATTGTGCCCATTTATGCAGCCATATTTAAAGGTGAGATCAAAATTGTGAATTCTTGTTTTAAATGATTGATTTCATATTTTAATGCCAGTGATAACACGGTAGTCATTTTAGACAAAATTGGGACACAATATGATGACGCGATTACTGTATATGTCCATAGTAAAATTCGACATGTCGCGAATATAAATAGTTTTGCCTGCCTTGTCTAGCTATTATCGGGTTGGATATGGTGGGTTGCATGATTATTTAACGTATAACTATTAACAACTAACGACACTATTAAGTGCATCAAAAGGATTAAAGGTGTGCTGTATTTAGCAGAAGTACAAAAACAAAAAGGCGGTTTACTCGGTGGTGGGAGCAAAGCAGAACTAAAGCTCCTAGCTTGTCAGCGCAACGACCAAAGTTGGAGCGCAGTATCTGAAGAAGTAATCTCTGCCGAGGATGCTAGTAAATTAAATGATGGCGCCCTTGTCATGGTGGAATTAAGTCCAACTCGACAAGTTCAACGTATTCAAGAAGCTGGACGCCCTTTGTCCACAATTTTGCAGAATTATTCTCGACAGGTAGAAAAATTCAAAGCCAAGGAGGAAGAAATAAATCAGTGGAAGGAGTCGTTAACTTTCCAAGCACAGGAACTCTCACGACGAGAGCTTGAGATGGAAGATAGGATGGCACAACTTCAGCAACTTGAAGAGGAGTGCCAAAATTTAGACTCCGAAAAACAAGAGGTTGACAACTCTCGTGCTGAAATTGAAACCTTAAAACAAGAAATTGAGAAAAGGAGTCAAGAGTTAGAAGGCGCCTGGAAGCATTTACGTGGTGAACAAGGGCGTCTAGAGGAATTAAGCGCGAATTTACAGCAGGGAACAGTAATAGATTCAGAGCAAGCTGGATTTTTTTATGGGTTGCTCGAAGGTATGCAAGCGAAT
The DNA here is from genome assembly GCF_000331305.1 of Calothrix sp. PCC 7103. GTDB lineage: Bacteria > Cyanobacteriota > Cyanobacteriia > Cyanobacteriales > Nostocaceae > Dulcicalothrix. Next base: position 8,643,217 of record NZ_KB217478.1, read on the forward strand.
GTTGTTTCGACTGATGCTATTCAAGAGAGTTTAAATTACACTTTTGAAGTGGTAAATACTCAACAGGAGTTATTGAACACACACTGGCAAAAGTTCGAGCAACAAAAAGCTTCGGTAGAACAGCAGCAACTTGAGATTGAAAATTTATCACAAGAGCTTGATGCGACTCAAAATGAGTGTCAGCAAGTCAAAGCTGTTTTAGACCAGCAGACAAACGAGTTAAAAGCAAACACTGCCGTACTTGATGCAAAGCAAGAGTATGTGCGTATTCTCAAAGAACAGTTACGTTCTCAAGAAGACTTATATCAGCAAGTTTGCAGTTTAGCGGCGCCTGGTGATGGAAGTTTGAGCGAATCTGTTGATGTTGAAGCTTTAGAGTCGATGTCTTTGGAGGAGTTAGAGAAAACAGTACAAGATTTACAAGACAAGTTAAATATTGATTCAAGTTTTGTTCACGACCAAGAACAAGAGCTTAATTATAAAGAAGATGCGATTAAGGAAATTCAGCAAAAAATAAGTATTGCTGACGTTAGCGAGTTAGCTACCCTTGAAGAAGAACTGAACGATGAAAAAGACCTTTATCAGATGTTAAACGAAACACTGGTTGGTCAACGTCGAAGTTTGGTACAACGTCAAGGAGAACTGCGGCAATATCAAACGGTTTTAATGCGGCGCCAAGGTAAGAATAGCAACGAGCAAGGTAGCCAAATCGACTTAAAGCCGATATTGGCACAAATTGAGTTGCAACAGAAACAGCAATTTGCGATCTTGCAGGATGTTGAGCGTCAAATTGAACAAATAAATGCTGGCATTGAATTATCGCAAGATACTATAGAAAATCAAACATCAGAGTATGAAGAAAAACATCAAGATTTAAAAGTTAAGGAAGATAATTTATTAATGCTAAAAGACGCTCTTGCAGAATCGAGAGCAAAAGTAAGCTTATATGAAGAAATACTACAACCAACTCAAGAAGGTTTAGACGAGTTGCGACACAAATTGCAAACTCTAAGTGACACCCTTGTTCAAATACAACAAAGCGGTAATTCTCAACTCGATATAGTTAGCCAGATGCAACAAGCACTGCAAAACTTAACTGCACAACCCCAGTTAGCAGCTTAGAGTAATATCTAAACACAGCCATGCTAATAAACAAATACACAAGCGTTGGGAGACATGATTCCGGCGCCTTGTGGCGTTTATATTCTAAAAATTATCTTTTAGTAATTGTATTAAATAATTTTGGTTATAGGTAAAAAGTTCTGCAAGGAAGGGCGGCAAAAACAAAAGCCTTCTCTGATATGCAAGAGAAGGCTTTTGTTTGTATTATAGCCCTGGCACCGAGCAATTGTTGCAGGAGACAACTCTCCAACTATCGTAGCCGCTGCGGCGTTTCACAACTGAGTTCGGGATGGTATCAGAGTGGTTCCACCACGCAAAAAGCACCAGGAAAAACTGGAGGAGGAGGGGAAGCGGGGAGGGGGAGATACGGGGAAATATACTTTCTTCTCCCCCACTCACCCACTCAGCTTGTCCCCCACTCCTAAAACCCTGAAGACTGCACAGTGACGCTTTTGAATTGTTTTGGTCAAGCCCTCGGTCTGTTAGTACTTCTCGGCTTCGCATGTTACCACGCTTCCACCTAAAGCCTATTAACACGTGTTCTACGTGTGACCTTACCTACTTAAAGTAGTGAGAACACTCATCTTGAGGTGGGCTTCCCACTTAGATGCTTTCAGCGGTTATCCGCTCCGAACATGGCTACCCAGCGTTTACTCCTGGCGGAATAACTGGCACACCAGCGGTTCGTCCTTCCCGGTCCTCTCGTACTAAGGAAGGCTCCTCTCAATGTTCTTACGCCTGCACCGGATATGGACCGAACTGTCTCACGACGTTCTGAACCCAGCTCACGTACCGCTTTAATGGGCGAACAGCCCAACCCTTGGGACGTACTTCCGCCCCAGGTTGCGATGAGCCGACATCGAGGTGCCAAACCTCCCCGTCGATGTGGACTCTTGGGGGAGATCAGCCTGTTATCCCTAGAGTAACTTTTATCCGTTGAGCGACGGCCATTCCACTCTGCGCCGTCGGATCACTAAGGCCTACTTTCGTACCTGTTTCACTTGTTGGTGTCACAGTCAAGCTCTCTTATTGCCTTTACACTCGACGCACGATTTCCAACCGTGCTGAGAGAACCATTGCGCGCCTCCGTTACCTTTTAGGAGGCGACCGCCCCAGTCAAACTGCCCACCTGAAAATGTTCCAATTCCGGATGACGGACATTGGTTAGAATTCTAGCTTCGCCAGAGTGGTATCTCACCGTTAGCTCCATAATCCCCACAAGGACTACTTCTACGCTTCCCACCTATCCTGCGCAAGCCAAGCCCGAACACAATTCCAGGCTACAGTAAAGCTTCATAGGGTCTTTCTGTCCAGGTGCAGGCAGTCCGTATCTTCACAGACAATCCTATTTCGCCGAGTCTCTCTCCGAGACACCGTCCAGATCGTTACGCCTTTCGTGCGGGTCGGAACTTACCCGACAAGGAATTTCGCTACCTTAGGACCGTTATAGTTACGGCCGCCGTTCACCGGGGCTTCGGTCGTCAGCTTTAACCCAAAAGCCTGACCAACTTCCTTAACCTTCCGGCACTGGGCAGGCGTCAGCCCCTATACTTCCGATTACTCGTTTGCAGAGACCTGTGTTTTTGGTAAACAGTCGCCTGGACCTATTCACTGCGACCCAGTTCATCACTGGGCACCCCTTCTTCCGAAGTTACGGGGCTATTTTGCCGAGTTCCTTAGAGAGAGTTATCTCGCGCCCCTTGGTATTCTCTACCTCCCCACCTGTGTCGGTTTCGAGTACGGGTAAAACTGCTTCAACACATTACTGCTTTTCTTGACACCAATTACAACTAAACGGAGAACGTATTCCCCTCCCAATCCAATCAGGGCATAGTTGCTTCTCAATGCGTCCCACATAATGCTCCACAATTCTAGTTGAGGAATATTAACCTCATGTCCATCGACTACGACTTTCGTCCTCGCCTTAGGTCCCGACTTACCCAGAGTGGACGAACCTGCCTCTGGAACCCTTGGGGTTTCGGGGTATTGGATTCTCACCAATATTTGCGCTACTCAAGCCGACATTCTCACTTCTATCCAATCCACAGCTGCTCGCCGCTACTGCTTCCCATCAAATAGAACGCTCCCCTACCGATTTTTCAATCCCACAGCTTCGGTACAATGTTTAGTCCCGTTCATTTTCGGCGCGCAAGCGCTTGACCAGTGAGCTATTACGCACTCATTCTAGGGTGGCTGCTTCTAGGCAAACCTCCTGGTTGTCTTTGCACTTGCACCTCCTTTCCCACTTAACATTGATTTGGGGACCTTAGCTGGTGGTCTGGGCTGTTTCCCTCTTGACAATGAAGCTTATCCCTCACTGTCTTACTAGTGATAATTCACTCTGGTATTCTGAGTTTGTCTCGATTTGGTACCGGTCTCCCAGCCCGCACCGAAACAGTGCTTTACCCCCAAAGCTTAATATTCACCGCTGCGCCTAAACACATTTCGGGGAGAACCAGCTAGCTCCTGGCTCGATTGGCATTTCACCCCTAACCACACCTCATCCGCTAATTTTTCAACATTAGTCGGTTCGGACCTTCACTTGGTGTTACCCAAGCTTCATCCTGGACATGGTTAGATCGCCAGGGTTCGGGTCTATACATACTGATAAAACGCCCTATTCAGACTCGCTTTCGCTTTGGCTTCGTAATTCCTACTTAACCTACCAGCACATATAACTCGCCGGCTCATTCTTCAACAGGCACGCGGTCATTCGTTTAATCGAACTCCCACTGCTTGTAAGCTGACGGTTTCATGTTCTATTTCACTCCCCTCAACGGGGTTCTTTTCACCTTTCCCTCGCGGTACTTGTTCGCTATCGCTCACGCAGACGTATTTAGCCTTACCACGTGGTCGTGGCTGATTCACATGGAATTTCACGTGCTCCATGCTACTCGGGATTCAGCTAGTATCTCGACAATTTTCGACTACAAGACTTTTACTTTCTTTGGTGCATCGATTAAATGCTTCGTCTAATCGCTCGATTCCATATCGCTGTCCCACTACCCCAAATTGCAAGCAATTTGGTTTAGGCTCTTCCCCTTTCGCTCACCACTACTTAGGGAATCTCGTTTGATTTCTTTTCCTCCAGCTACTAAGATGTTTCAATTCGCTGGGTTGGCTCTCACTTGTCTATGTGTTCAACAAGTAGTATATAGGGTTGCCCCATTCGGAAATCTCCGGCTCAATGTTTGCTTCCAACTCCCCGGAGCATATCGTCGGTAACCACGTCCTTCATCGCCGCTGCGTGCCTAGGTATCCACCGTCAGCCCTTATTCGCTTGACCAATTCTATCAATTCAAAGGATTATCTGTAATTCAATACCCGTGCCTTCTTGTTCTAATTACGAAAGTAATTCAACTCAACACGGTTACTGCCTACAATTTGCGTCACTATGCAGTTTTCAAGGTTCTTACTGGATATACATCCAGCAGGCTCAGTTATATTACTAACCAAAGTTGCTGACTGTATATATGCTTGTTTTTATTTGTTGTTAATCCGAATCCGATAATAGTTTGAAGCCAAAGCCAATTCTCTCTCGACCTAGGTGATGACCTTCTTGTTGTTTTTTAACGTACTGAAGTACGTATTACGACAAGGAACGGTAGGTCTCCCTAAAAAGGAGGTGATCCAGCCACACCTTCCGGTACGGCTACCTTGTTACGACTTCACCCCAGTCACCAGCCCTACCTTCGGAGTCTCCCCCAGCGAACTGTTAGGATAACTACTTCGGGCGTGACCAGCTTCCATGGTGTGACGGGCGGTGTGTACAAGGCCCGGGAACGAATTCACTGCAGTATGCTGACCTGCAATTACTAGCGATTCCGACTTCATGAAGGCGAGTTGCAGCCTTCAATCTGAACTGAGCTACGATTTCTGAGATTTGCATGTTATTGCTAACTAGCTGCCCTTTGTTCGTAGCATTGTAGTACGTGTGTAGCCCAGGACGTAAGGGGCATGCTGACTTGACGTCATCCCCACCTTCCTCCGGTTTGTCACCGGCAGTCTCTCTAGAGTGCCCAACTTAATGATGGCAACTAAAAACGAGGGTTGCGCTCGTTGCGGGACTTAACCCAACATCTCACGACACGAGCTGACGACAGCCATGCACCACCTGTGTTCGCGCTCCCGAAGGCACCCCCACCTTTCAGCAGGGTTCGCGACATGTCAAGTCCTGGTAAGGTTCTTCGCGTTGCATCGAATTAAACCACATACTCCACCGCTTGTGCGGGCCCCCGTCAATTCCTTTGAGTTTCACACTTGCGTGCGTACTCCCCAGGCGGGATACTTAACGCGTTAGCTACGACAATGCCCGGGTCGATACGGGCAACGCCTAGTATCCATCGTTTACGGCTAGGACTACTGGGGTATCTAATCCCATTCGCTCCCCTAGCTTTCGTCCCTCAGTGTCAGTATTGTCCTAGCAGAGCGCTTTCGCCACCGGTGTTCTTCCCAATCTCTACGCATTTCACCGCTACACTGGGAATTCCCTCTACCCCTAACATACTCTAGTCTTATAGTTTCCACTGCCTGTATGTGGTTGAGCCACACGCTTTAACAGCAGACTTACAAAACCACCTGCGGACGCTTTACGCCCAATCATTCCGGATAACGCTTGCATCCTCTGTATTACCGCGGCTGCTGGCACAGAGTTAGCCGATGCTTATTCCTCAAGTACCGTCATATCTTCCTTGAGAAAAGAGGTTTACGACCCAAAAGCCTTCGTCCCTCACGCGGTATTGCTCCGTCAGGCTTTCGCCCATTGCGGAAAATTCCCCACTGCTGCCTCCCGTAGGAGTCTGGACCGTGTCTCAGTTCCAGTGTGGCTGATCGTCCTCTCAGACCAGCTACAGATCGATGCCTAGGTAGTCTCTTACACCACCTACTAGCTAATCTGACGCGAGCTCAATTTCAGGCAATTAATCTTTCACCTTTCGGCACATCCGGTATTAGCAGTCATTTCTAACTGTTGTCCCCGACCTGAAGATAGATTCTCACGCGTTACTCACCCGTCCGCCACTATACCCGAAGGTACCGTTCGACTTGCATGTGTTAAGCATACCGCCAGCGTTCATCCTGAGCCAGGATCAAACTCTCCGTTTTGGATTTAATGTCTGGGGAACTGATAAATCAGTTATTTCCAGCCATTTGTTTGTTTAGCTCTTTTGTGAAAATTCCTTTTGGAACCCTCATCTTGTTTTGCCTAAGCAAAACTCATTTAATGCATTGCTTTGACGAGGATTGACTTGTTACTTGGCTTTCAAACTATTACTTTTTCTCGGTTCGGTTGTTTGCGGCTTCTTTCTCGTCGCCGACTTATTTAAGATAACGAGTCCACTAGAGAATGTCAAGCTTTTTTGGAAAAAATTTTAAAAATATTTTCGGCGCCTACTCGAACAGCCAGAAACCCTATCAAATATATTGTTTAATTAATTGATGGTGCGTGGCACCACTGGATTATTGTTTCTGGTTGAGATGGTTGGTGGCACCACGCGTCCTACAATCTACCTGTGAAGATTCTTTCGGCAGGTCCTGTCATGTAAACTCGTTGGTCGATGTTTGACCATTCTATTTCTAATTGTCCTCCAGGAAGTTCGACCGTGGCTATACGGTCACATTTTCCTGTTAGTACACCTGCTACTAATGATGCACAGGCGCCTGTTCCGCAAGCTAGTGTTATTCCAGCACCACGTTCCCAAACGCGCATTTTTACGTAGTCTCGACGCACTATTTGGATAAATTCTGTGTTGGTACGCTGTGGAAAGGCTGGATGATGTTCAAATTTGGAACCAATCTCTTCAAGATTTATTGCTGCAACATCTTCAACGAAGGTGATACAGTGCGGGTTGCCCATGCTAACACAGGTAACTTCCCAGGTTTTACCATTGACTTCAATTGGATGTTCGACAACTTTTTGGTCAGGAGGACATAGTGTAGTAGGAATTTCTCCAGCAAGTAAGCGAGGTTCTCCCATATCTACTTTAACTTGACCGTCAGGCATTAGTTGAGGAGTAATTGTGCCTGCCAGGGTATGAATAAGATATTTGTCGCTTTGCCGTGATGTTCCTTCTAAATCAGCTAGAAATGCTGCCATACAACGAATACCATTACCACACATTTCTGGCTCTGAACCATCAGAGTTAAATATCCGCATTGTGTAGTCAGTACCGTTTTGACCTGGCATGGCAAAAATTACACCATCGGCACCAATTCCAAAATGACGGTCGCACAATTTAATCGCGTGGTCTGGAGTGACTGCTGGAGTTAAGGTTGAGCGATTATCAACCAAAATAAAGTCGTTACCTAAACCGTGATACTTAGTAAATTCTATTGCCATTTACCCTCTAGATGAATTATCAAGGATGAAAGTTTATTATTTTATCTTTACTCAAAATGCTTACAGAATTCGATACCTCTTTACCAAGTGTTCGTCAAGTCCAAAACTTGATTAAAGAAACCTCGCAAGTTGAAGTAAAGCTTTCAACAGGCGATGTTATCAGTGGCAAAATATTATGGCAAGATTTACAGTGCATGTTAGTTCAAGATAGCAGCGGTCAGAAAGTGACTATTTGGAAGCAGGCTATTGCTTACATAAAACCTTTAGGTTAAAGGTAAAAGACCGAATGTATTCGGTCTTCACATTTTTTCTATTCTCGCAGGTTATCTAATGGTAGGTACTCTTTTAGCGTTTCAATTTCGCCTGCTTTTACAACGGGGATAGCTATGGGTATTGTTACATTCGACGGCGCCAGTAATTGTTCGAGTTGCTGTAGTGCTGTTAAATTGCCACATAGTAATAGCTGGTCACGCGACTGTAACTCTGTGTGTACGTCGGGAATACGAATAAATCGACCATCCCGACGCATTGCTTGCACTTGCACTCCAAAAGTTGTTTGAAATTCTATTTTTTCAAGTGTTTTCCCAATTAATTTGCATTCGCTACTGACAAATATCCACTGACACGCACTACTTTGATTGGGAATTGTTGCTTGTCCTCTGGCAAATTCGTCTAATGCTGCAAATTCGCTATCTTGACCAACTAGTAATAATTTATCCCCTTCCTCTAATTTGGTTTTACCGTCAGGATAATCGATTTCTTTACCGTTTGCACGTTCGATAGCCATTAAACTAACTCCCGTTAGGTAACGCATATCCGCTTGTTCGAGCGTCATACCTATTAAAGGTGAACCAGAAGGAAGAGAATACCAGCGACGATTTAAGTCTTGTGTTGCTTCCCTTACACCACGTCTTGACTCTGACTCGGTTTCCTCTGGACGCAAATCTAAATAATGACGATCGCGAATTTCTTTCATTTCGCGCTGAATAACTATCGGTGATAATCCCACATCAGTTAATAAATGTGTCGCCATTTGTAAACTAGCTTCAAATTCAGGCTGTACCACCTCACGGGCGCCTAATTGATAAAATACCTCAATGTTTTTGTTATTATTCGCACGCAAAACTATATCAAGTTCTGGCGATAATTCTAATGCCCGCTTTAGAGATAACCTACTACTCATTGGATCAGGAAGCGCAACTGCCATTCCTCTGGCAGCATTAACTCCTGCTGTTTCTAACACATGTAAACTAGCACAATTACCGTACACATACGGTAATTTCGCTTCACGTAACTGCTGAATTCGTCTTTCTGACTGGTCTATTACGACTAATGGCAAATCGTGCATCTGTAACAATTTAACCAGGTTTTTACCGACACGCCCATAACCACAAACAACTATATGGTCTTTGTAGGGTAAATCTTCCGAAACTTCAATTGGGCCAACTTCACCACTAATATATGGTTTCAACCAAGGTATTGACTCTATCCAGTCAAACACAATCGGTATTAACCGCAATAAAAATGGTGTAATAATTAGCGTAACTGCTGTTGTGCCTAAAATCAGTGAATAAATGCGACGCGATACCAAACCTAAAGCTTGACCTTTACTGGCAAGTACAAACGAAAATTCCCCTATTTGCGCTAACCCAACACCTGCTATAATTGCCGTCTTCAATGGATAGCGGAAAAATTTAACGATTGGTGTGACGATGAAAAACTTGCCTACCAATACCAAAGCAACCAACCCCAATATTAATTCCAGGTTGTTCCATAAAAATAGGGGGTCAATTAACATCCCAATAGAAACAAAAAATAAGCTTGCGAAAATATCCCGTAAGGGTTCCACGTATGTTAAAGTTTGGTCAGCATATTCAACTTCTGATATCATCAACCCTGCAACAAAGGCGCCCATTTCAATCGAAAGTCCCAAATATTCGGTTAGTAGAGCAATTCCTAAACACAGCGCCACCACACCCAATAAAAATAATTCCTTGCTCTCAGTACGCGCAAGTAACCTTAATAATGATGGTATTACAAACTTTCCCACAGCAACGGCGCCTGCTGTAAACAACCCAATTTTAACGAGCGCCATTAATATCGCTACCCCTATTAATTCGGGTGGTTTATCGAGAGCAGGTAATACTGCTAACATTAAACCTAGCGCTAAATCTTGTACAACCAATATACCCAACAGAACTTGTCCGTGAGGTGTTTCAGTCTCATTACGCTCCATTAAGCATTTGAGAACAACCGCTGTTGAAGACAAAGAAAGTATAGACCCTAAAAACACTCCCTTCGCTGGCAAAGTTCCCCAAAAACCTGAAAATCCACACACCAAAACCGTAACTGCTATTGTTAAAATTATCTGGGCGGCACCTCCCCCAAGTGCAATACCTTGAACCTTCTTAAGTTCTGCAAGCGAAAACTCTACTCCCAACGCAAATAACAGAAACGCCACACCGAACTGTGCCAGTGTTTCGACTTGAATTAATTCTTTTATTAGCCCCAGTCCAGTGGGACCTACGACCATCCCGCCAATAAGGTACCCCAGCAATACAGGTTGTCGCAACAGTGCAGCAAATAAACCACCACATGCAGCAACGGCGAGAACTGAAACCAAATCAATTATTAATCTGAAATCTTCTTGCACAGTTTTTAACGAATTATTAAGACTATTAGTCTCAGCATACAAACTTTTATATATCTATGGGACTGCCGAAGCTAAAATTTATACTATTTATGTTAATAAACGCGCAGGAAAGCAAGGTTAAATGAGCTTTTGTACTATGAAAAGTATTAATTGACAGTTACAAAAGTAGCTATATCACATAAAGCTTTCCAAGTTTGGTTTCCAATAACACCATCAATGGTTAAACGGCGGGTACGCTGTACATTTTTAATGGCAGTTTCTGTACCTGCACCAAAGTCACCATCAACGGCGCCACCATATAATCCATTATCCTTCAGGACTTCTTGTACCATTGCTACTAGTTCATGTTTGGCGCCACGACGCAGTACTGGTTTATTTACAGGTGCTTTGGCATATAGTGACTTCCAAAGCATTTCGTCAGCAATACCTGTTTGCTTGAGAAAAAATTGGTACTGTGCTGTCTCTACTGCATGTTCGGTTTCAGAGCCAAAAATACCATTAACTGGAAAACGGTCTGGCCCAGGAAGTCTTGGCATTAACAACCGCTGTAACTCTTCTACTTTGGCGCCTTCTGAACCGAGTTGTAGTATAGGATATGAGTTAGTTTGTGCTGGCATAGTATTTTTACCTCTGTGGACTACTAATTACTACACCACTGTTTTTTGAGTCCTTTCCGGAAGTTTACGTGATATTACACTTATTGTTTTACCCTATTGGGAATATGACACAATTTGCCGCGCTGTCGGTTTCTTTAATTATTGAAGTTCCAATTGTTTTGTTTTTATTACGTCAATTTTCTAGTTTAAGGTTTTATTCGTTGATTATACTGGCATTTCTTGCTTATGTAGTTGTGTTGGAATGTATGCTGCTAAGTTATTTTCTAGTGTTCCTGCTTGTATTAAAGATGCCTCTAGTGTTACTAAGTTTATGGAAGATAACAGTTTATAAGGTAGCCCAGAAACAATTATTATTGGAATTATAACAAAAACGGTAAAAGAAATTAGCATTGCACACTTTCTTTCTACACCCCGCAATTTTTCTGCTATAAATCCAACTGGTGTAAAGAATATTTATTAATATTGGCAATTTGAAAACAATACGAGACAAGAGATGATTCAGGAGGTAAAACATCTGAGCTAGCACTTGATAATGTTATACATGCGAAAAAAAGCTTAGAAGTAAAACCTTTAGGGTATTTTTTAAATATTTCACAAGTTTGAATATTCAGGTATCTGTGGTAAAAAATATTACTATATTACTTTTTAAGTATATGATACATTAAACATTCAACCATACGGTCAGTTTCCATTGGAAAAAGTTCCTTTCCGTGGAGTATTTCTTGAGTCATCATGAAATGCACCATTGAGCCAATCATCATTCGTACTGTCGCTTCGGCATCGGGTATATTTAATTCTGGGTGTTTATTTAGGTATTCACAAATAATTTTAAGTGGCGGTGTCATAATATCATGAATCCAAGCTTTGGCCAATTCAGGAAAACGTCCAGATTCTCCTATTAATATCCGAACGAAGGCTTGATGTTCTTTATCGCTGATCATTCGATGTAGTGCAGTTGTAATTAAATGTCGCAATACCACTTCCGGATCTCCTTCAAGTGGGAGCTTATCAAATAAATCTTCAAATTTTTTGTGAGCGGATTGTTGAATTAAAGCTTTAAATAATCTTTCTTTATCGTGAAAATGGCTATATACTGTTGCTTTAGACACCCCCGCACGTGCTGCAACTCTATCCATACTTGTCCCTGCATACCCATGTGCAAGAAACTCTTGCATGGCGCCAGTTAAGATTTTTTCTACAGTCGTCTCGCGCTCAATTTCTCTCGTTTTTATACGTGCCATTACTAATACGTTCCGTTTTATATATTAACTAACACATCACCACTTTAAAAACTAGCTATACATTTACCCACTATTAATTATTGAATTTTGTTAGTGTATTTTTGGTTTTGACTATAACTATCAAAAAATTAGATTTTGTAACAAAAATAGCGATTGATTAAAATCGTGTTCAGATATAAGCACAACACAATACTCATTAGTAAATCTTATATTTAACACGGTTAAATAGTTGTTAAATGACCGTATTTTAAGTAAGAGTATGTGTTTAAATTAACACACATATTTACATTTAACACGAAATAATCACCGCTACCGGAAAAATACAACAGATAAACTACCGTTTAAACTACCGTTTTATTCGTTGGCATGAACTATTTTTATATACCGAAGTAAAGTTACGAAATATAAGAACTTCTGATTTATTCATCTGAACTAGTCGGTTTAGTTTAGCTATATTATAAGACTAAACGGTTTAGTATATACAACCACAGGGCGGTTCTATGGTGCAAAACCACAAGCTCGAATCACCTCAACCCAGGCGCCCATTAGTCAAGTTGATTATTGGTGCCTTAATTGCTGGGGGTATTGGAATTTTTATAACTAATCGGGTTCGGGAAGCGTCGGCTCCAAAACCTGTTGCAGTGGCGGCACCGCAGGTAACTACGGTTACAGCGTTAGGAAGACTTGAGCCTCAAGGTGAGGTTATAAAGTTAACGGCGCCAACATCCAATCAAGGTACCAGGGTTGAGCAATTATTAGTCAAAGAGGGAGATGTCGTTCGAGCAGGACAGGCAATAGCGGTGATGGAAAACCGCGACCGTCTATTAGCGTCGATGCGAGAGGCAGAAAAAAAAGTTGCTGTCGCCAGGGCACAATTAGGACAGGTAAGAGCAGGCGCTAAACAAGGAGAGTTAACGGCACGAGGTGCAGAAATTAATCGCTTACAAGCGGAATTATCAGGAGATATTAGAACACAACAAGCAACAATTGCCCGACTTGAAGCCCAATTAAAAGGAGACTCAGCAACACAACAAGCCACAATAGACCGTTTAGAAGCAGAATTAACTGGACAAAGACAAGCTCTAAAGGCAACAGTCGCACGCATCACAGCAGAAAGACGTAATGCCCAAGCTGATGTGCAACGCTATGAAAGTTTGTATAAAGAAGGTGTTATATCTAGTCAAGAAGTAGATAGACGTAGGTTAAGTGCTGAAACGTCAACTCAACAGTTATTAGAAAGCCAAGCAACTTTAAGTCGTACAATTGCGACATTAGAACAACAAATAAAAGAAGCAGTAGCAAATCGTGATAAAACCATAGCCACGCAGCAACAACAAATTAACGAAGCGAAAGCTACTCGCGACAAAACTATAGCCAGTACACAACAACAAATTAATCAAGCAAGGGGAACTTTGGCACAAACTGCGGAAGTACGTCCAACCGATGTTACTGCTGCTCAAGCTGAAATTGAAAGTGCAGTGGCAACCGTTGAACGTATTCGTGCTGAACTTGCTTTGGCTTATATTCGGGCACCTAAAAACGGCAGAATTTTAAAGATAAATACCCGCGCGGGTGAAACCGTAGGAAACGAGGGAGTAGTGGACTTTGGGGAAACGAATCAAATGTACGCAGTTGCTGAAGTTTATCAAAGTGACATTAATAAAATACGCAAAGGACAAAAAGTTCAAGTTACTAGCGACTCGTTACCCCAAAAGTTAGAAGGAACTGTTGACAGGGTAGGATATCAAGTTCAACGTCAAAACATAGTTAACGCTGACCCATCCAGCAATATTGACTCTCGCATTATTGAAGTCCATGTCAAACTCAATGATATGTCGAGCTTACAAGCTGCAAGATTTACAAATTTGCAAGTGCAAACAGTAATTCAATTGTAATAAAAATTTTTAATGATTTAAAATCTAACATGTTTCAAGAATTACAGCGTCGCACTCCATTGGGTTGGTTACAACTAACTCACGAAAAAGGTAGGTTTATTGTGGCATTAGCAGGTATTGCTTTTGCCGATGTACTAATGTTTATGCAGCTTGGGTTTCAGTCGGCGTTGTTTGATAGTAATACTCGGTTACACCGTAGTATGCAAGCTGATATTTTTTTGATTAGTCCCCAAGCACGTAATTTGGCTAATATGTCCTCGTTTACTCGCAGGCGCCTTTTTCAAGCGATGGATATACCTGGAGTAAAATCAGCAGACCCGATGTATGTTAATTTTCTAGATTGGAAAAATCCTCAGACGGGTAAAAAAGCTACGGTACTTGTGGCAGGTTTTCAGCCAAATAAGTCAGCTTTTGATTTACCCGAAGTTACAAGCCAACTTAGCAAAATGAAGTTACCTGACACTGTTTTATTTGACCGCGCAGGACGTGGTGACTATGCCGAAATGGTATCAACAGTTGACACTGGTAAATCTGTTAGTGCAGAAATTGATAGACGTACAGTTAAAGTTAGTGGGCTGTTCAAAGTCGGCGCCTCATTTATTGCCGATACGACTTTGATGACCAGCGACCAAAATTTCTTGAGATTATTTCCTCGCCGTGATGCAGGTAGTGTAAGTTTGGGGTTATTACAATTACAGCTAGGTAGAGACCCAGTATTAATTGCCAATCAATTACGTTCTCACTTAGGTAATGATGTTCGAGTTTTAACAAAAGAAGAATTTATTACGTTTGAAAGAGAATATTGGCAAACAAACACTGCCATAGGTTTTATATTTAGCCTTGGGGTGGGAATGGGATTTTTGGTCGGTGTGATTATTGTTTATCAAGTGCTTTCTACTGACGTTAATGCTCATATGAAAGAGTATGCGACTTTTAAAGCAATGGGATATCGAAATTCGTATTTATTAAGTGTAGTATTTGAAGAAGCTATAATTTTAGCTGTACTAGGGTTTATACCAGGTGTAACTGTATCATTTGGACTATATGCAATGACTCGTAATGCAACAAACTTACCAGTCATAATGACTGTCTCACGTGCAATTCAGGTGCAAATTATGACAATTATTATGTGTATGATTTCTGGTGCCATTGCTACACGTAAAGTCCAATCTGCTGACCCAGCCGATATGTTTTAAAGAAGGTAAAGGGGAAATATGGAAAATTTGATGGAAATGGAATCTGTTATCTCGGTTCAAAATCTTGAGCATTTTTTTGGGTCGGGTCAACTCCGTAAGCAGGTCTTATATGACATTAACCTAGAAATTAGACGGGGCGATATTATTATTATGACGGGTCCCTCTGGTTCGGGCAAAACTACACTACTAACTTTAGTCGGTGGCTTACGTTCGGCACAATCGGGTAGTTTACGTGTTCTAGGAAACGAATTAGTTGGCGCCAGTGCAGGACAACTTACACAAGCACGTCGTAATCACGGTTATATTTTTCAGGCACATAATTTACATGGAAGTTTAACAGCATTACAAAACGTGCGGATGGGTTTAGAGGTTCATAAAGGTATTTCACCCAGAGAAATGAATCAACGTGCAGCTTTGATGTTAGAGCAAGTTGGTTTAGGACACCGTGCTAATTATTTTCCAGATGATTTATCGGGAGGACAAAAACAACGAGTAGCTATTGCGAGGGCACTTGTGGGTCATCCAAAAATCGTTCTAGCAGATGAACCGACTGCTGCACTGGATAGTAAATCTGGTCGAGATGTTGTTAATTTAATGCAAACCCTTGCCAAAGAACAAGGGTGTACGATTTTGCTCGTAACCCACGACAACCGCATTTTAGATATTGCCGACCGAATTGTTCACATGGAGGATGGAAAACTGGCGCGAAACGAGGAATTGGCGCCACTCAGCTAAAATATGGTTGTATTTGAAGTCTGATTTGAATAAAGACGTATATTCGTAAATATTCGTAAAAATTAAAACTTTTAAAAACCTTGCTTTTGTACAGGATTTATACATAATATTATGGACGGTTTAAATTACTAACTAATTTGACCGTGTACAAACATCTGATTTCTTTGGGAAACACTGTACCTGATGATTCGGTCTTTAGTACCGCAAAGGCGATATTGTTTTGTGTAAATCTATGACTACGACGATAGACCGTATTATTAACTTAAGTAATCAGTTTAATGCTTCCATCGCTGGATTCAAAAAAGTGTTTCCTGTTACCAGCATGACGTTGGCAGTAGCAATGCCAATAGTTTTGTCTTCACCTGTCAAAGCCTTACAAGTACAAATGACTCCACAGTCTCCGCGATTAGGGGATACGATTTCGGTAATTGTGAGCTTGGATAATCCAGCCAATGGTGGCAATGTAACTATTAGTAGTGGTCAAGAGACTTATACAGCATATGAAATTGCTCCAAATAAATATCGAGCATTTATTCCTACTACCCCCTTGGAAAAGCCAGGTGGACGCACAGTAAAAGTCAGTGGTGGTGGAGAAACAAAAAATTTAACACTCCAAGTAGGCACCCGTAAATTCCCAGTACAGCGGATTAATTTACCACCTGGTAAAGCTGGAGTTAAAGCAACCGAACTAGAACTTCGACGTGCGCGTGAATTCCGCGAAGTGCGTACTCCCGAAAAGTTTTGGAAAGGTACTTTTAAGCGACCTAACCAAGGACGGATGAGTACACAATACGGTGTTAGACGCTACTATAATGGGGTGTTTGCTAATGATTATTATCATCGCGGACTAGATTATGCAGGCGCCTCTGGTTCTGCGGTTGTAGCACCAGCAGCGGGACGTGTTGTATTAGTAGGGACTGTAGCACAAGGCTTTAAAGTTCACGGTAATGTGATTGGTGTTGACCACGGGCAAGGGGTAGCAAGTATTTTTATGCACCTCAGACAAATTTCAGTCAAAGAAGGCGATTTTGTACAGCCCGGTCAAAAAATAGGTACAGTTGGTTCCACAGGCGCCTCTACAGGTCCTCATTTACACTGGGGTTTATATGTTAATGGCAAAAGTGTTGACCCAATGCCTTGGCTAAATGGCACTGCTGAAAAGTAAGTTATAAATGAAGTGACAAAGTAAATTATGAAGTAAAAATGTACACAGATGCATATTTGCTACATAATTTACTTGTAGACTGTTTACAATTGACTTTTAGTAAGCAATTATAGATTCGATTGATACCGTCCCTACCTAAACTTGGGTGGCTAAAAAAAGATGAATAGTATGAGTATAGGAAAAATTGTAGAACAAGCTCTCCAAGATGGTTATTTAACACCTGCTATGGAAGCTGAAGTTGGGCGAATCTGCGACCATGCGTCAGAATTGTCAATTGAAGAGTACATGGCGTTAGACCGCTTAATGGGGTCACTATTAACAGGTGAGGTAGTGGCGGTACCTCGCAAACAGTTTATCAACGTCATGGAAGATTTGGTATTGACTGAAGCAGTTGCCCGTGTCGCCGAAATTGAAGCAACAAGCGAAGGGTCTTTAGATGTTGGGGACATTGCAGCTTACGCACTCAACCGTCTTCCACCGCTTTATGCTACTACCGAAGAAGGCGCCAGTTGGCAACGTGCGCGCGCTAAAACTGAATTGCAAGAGTTAATTAGCCAACAAGTTAGTGAAGCAATCGCGCGTAACCTCGACAGACCCAACGATGATAAAACTGTGTTGACTCCTAAGAACACAGGTAATGAGGTATTGCGCCAAGTTAGCACCTTGCTTCAAGCTTATGCTCCTGCGTTTGAGCAAAAAGCGCAGTCTTAATGGCGAACTTCAACGACCGTTCCAATTTTCACTTGGTCGTAAAGCATCCGAACATCGGGGTTACGCATTCTGAGACAACCGTGAGATACTGGGTTCCCTACTAACGTCTCGTCTGGTGTTCCATGAAACCCTATTTCCCCATCGTTACTTGATAAAAAACCAATCCATCTATCTCCTAGAGGACTATCTTCACCTGGAGAAAACACTTTGCCAGTAATTGGATGGCGCCAAATAGGGTCATGTTGTTTATGCATGACTTGAAATATACCTGTGGGAGTTTCCCAACCTTTTTTACCAATACCTGTGGGATAACTAGCAATAACCTCGCCCTTTTGATACACATAAACTCTTCGATTACTTAAATCTACAACTAAGCGCAGCTCCGAATTCAATGCTTGTTGAGATTTTTGCCCGGTTAATTTAACATTGGGAGATGTAGCTATTGCTGCATCTCCTGCTGTTGCTTTTATTTGACCTTGTTTGAGAAAGCTTGTAAATCTTTCTACCAATGAAGGTTCACTTTTAAAAGGTGGTGCCTCGGAACGAGTTTCCACTGGCATCATCGCACGATTTGAGCTAGAAATATGCCAGCGTACTACAAGCGTTAGTAAAGCAGTACTAAAGCAAAGTAGCATGACTATGCGCGCTATAGATTCATTTTTGACCATCGAAGAAGCTCACTTTCAAACTACATACACATTAAATATAATAAGCGACGCTTATTTATCAAGACTAACTATCTATCTAGATTTGTCGTATCCGAATTTAGTGCCCAACATAAAAAATTTATAATATTTTTTTGATTTCCTTACGAATATGGTAATGGGAAAGGGCACACTAGAATTGTGAGGGTAGACCGTAAGCGCCGCGTTAACTAGTTCTGGATTATTTAAGTTTCAACAAGTTTAAGACAAGTTAAGACAAGTTAAAATATTTGGTAAGAACATAAACTCCCAGGAACTCAGTTAGCGTAGCAGACAATCATATTTTGGTGTGGGTGGGAGAAAAATTATGTTTAAAAAATTATTGCTAGCGATTACAATTACATTTTCGCTTAATCTGTGTTTAGAGACTCAACAAGAAGAGCGCACTAATACAGATACGAGTTTTCAGCAGAAAGCGCAAGTAGAGCAGACAAGTACGATTTTGGTATCTGTGCCACAAAAAAGGTAGGGTTCTGCCCAAAGAAAGCGGGCTTTTTATGAAGATTTTGCTAATAAATTAAATTCTTGATAAGAAGCCCGGTTTCTGCTCGATATGTAGAGTAATATAGACCATCCTAATAAAAGGCGCCTTCCTGACGGAATGACGTTACAACTGCTGCATCAAAGTAAGTATCATTTCTGTATATACTCAATAGTACTTGCATGTAAGAAACCTCTTACATATAAAGCTAGATAGCCAAAGAGTTATCTTTTACATTAAATGAAATTGGCACAATTTAGATACATCGGTGTTACAGTCTAAAATCCGTCACTATCCCCAGGAACAACTGACTGATTAGGATGTCTAATAGATAGGGATGTTAAAAAGCCAGTACGATCTATGAGTCAATCGATTACTGTGTCCTGGTCGCAAATCGATACCAGGCTTCCGGAACAAAAGGAAGTGCAAGCTGACAAACTCTCAAACCACGATTTGATTTTACGCTGTCAAGAAGGATTGCGACCTGAACGTGCAGCCTTTGCGGAACTAATGCGTCGTTATCAATCTCAGGTAGAGAGAGTTTTATACCACCTAGCTCCTGACTGGGCAGATAGAGCTGATTTGGCTCAAGAAGTCTGGATAAGAGTATTTCGCAATATCAGCAAACTGCAAGAACCCGCTAAATTCCGGGGTTGGTTGAGCCGAATTGCCACCAACTTGTTTTATGACGAGTTACGGAAGCGCAAACGGGTTGTTAGTCCACTGTCGCTTGATGCTCCCCGCTCGGTAGAAGACGGCGAAATGGATTGGGAAATTGCTGGTGATACACCAGGTCCGGAAGAAGAATTAACCACTCGTGAATTTTACGAGCAATTACGTGACGCAATCGCTGACCTGCCCGAAGTATTCCGGACTACAATAGTCCTTAGAGAAATCGAAGGCATGGCTTACGAAGAAATTGCTGAGATTACAGGTGTATCTCTAGGTACAGTGAAATCTCGCATTGCACGCGCTCGTACAAGGCTGCAATCACAACTGCAAAGTTATCTTGATGCATAAGTAGTAATGGTTAACCATTATTACTTGAGAGCAGAATTGTATAATAAATTAAAAAAAGTTAGAGATTAATCGAGTGCTTCTGCCGAAAGAAATAGCCAGAATTTCTCACCTTTGTCCGATTTATTTACCCGTGTTTGAATTGGTAATGGTGTTAATATGAATACTAATTCGCAATTTGATGAGCGTTCTCACTCGCAGGAAAATCAAAACCTGTCAGAAGGGGATGTAAAGCATAGCAATGATTTTACGGGTGCTATGGATATGGTGAAGCGTGACCGCTTCGAGTTATTAAGTGCATACCTCGACGGTGAGGTAACAGCAACAGAACGCAAGCAAGTGGAAGAGTGGTTGGTAAATGACCAGTCAGTCAAAACACTTTATACTCGACTGTTAAAATTACGGCAATCTTTGCGAACTCTACCAATCCCAGAGTCACAACAGCCAGTTGAAGAAACAGTTGAGCAGGTTTTAGGTAAACTAAAGCGTCGGCGTCTAAAATTAGCAGGACTGTTTGGGGGAGCTGCAATTGCAGCTTGTGCTTTCGGCGCCTTATCAGGGATATTCTCTGGCGATTCAAGAGTGATTCAACTTGCATCGCAGCCCGTATCACAACCTATTGCCACCAAACCCAATGCTTCGTCTAAAACACTTATGGTTGCCCTTAACCAGCCAATATTTCCAATTCCTAAAACAGAAGTGGCGCCAAATCCAGTTGAAAGGCAGCGGCAAACACCCAACGCCGGAAATGGATTATATTAAAAGCTTATTAATTAATTAAAGCTGATAATTAAAGCCTATATTAGGAAAATTTACTGTTTGGAAGCACTCCATAAACCATCATTCTGTAAAGTTCCGCCCAATTGGAGAACAAGCTTTTCTTCCATAAGATAAGCCCAAACTTCACCGATGCGTTGCGGGCGCCCAGGAGTGGTATTTGTGTGGTCTTGACGGAATATATTAATGTATCGACGATTATAGAGATTTTGTGAACTTTGTCGAGAGGGTTGATAGTCCTCAAGGTCATCAAGTTCAGCCAAAATATCTGAACTAGCGAAAGAAAGCATGTAACCCCAAACAGGACTATTTCCCAGCGTCATTGCTGGATACCCCTGCGGAAGGGTATAAAGCTTACCCATTGTAAAAGCGGGCAGGGCATCAATAACCCTGTCCGCACAATATTTTGTGTAATTTTCTTCACCTGGTTTGAGAGTTCCATAAACAAACACCTTAATCACAATTAACCCTCAACAATTTAATAGCAGAACCAGAAAAAGTGCCAGTTGAATATCTGTCACAAACAATTAGTAGATTGTAAGTTGGGTCAAGGCTTTGCGTAACCCAACCTAAATAACAAATACTGTACATATTTTTACCACAGAGATGCAGAAAAAGAGAGATTGGCGCCAATTCTCTAGAATAATATTATGTAATTTCGCGGTTAACATAAATAATTATCTATGATACTTTTGTAGAAGTGCGATAAATCCTAAAATTTTAATAGCTATATACCATCCTCATAAGATAGCAAAAAATGAAAATTGCCTTCGCCACAACAGATAAAGTTAATATAAACTCCGATTTCGGGAGTGCCGAAAAATTTGATATCTACGAAATATCAAAATCTGGGTATCATTTTTTAGATACTATTTGCGTAGAAAAGCAACCTGAAACAACCCAATATGGTTATAAAAATAAAGATAATATATTGAGGGTAAACAAAGGTGAGAGCGATACCGATATAGCAACTGTAATTGATGCACTTAATGACTGTACAATTGTTTATACCACTTCAATCGGCGCCGTGCCCGCAGCGAAACTAATCAAAAATGGTATCACACCAATGACACCAGAATTAGACCAAGAAAAAATTACTTCTATCCTTGATAGATTATTAATAGCAGTAAAAGGAAATCCGGCACCTTGGTTGCGTAAAGTTTTACAACGAGAAAATCAATGTACTGAATAATAGGGCTATTCAGGTAAAATTTTGACTCAACTGAATGTATTTTAGGCAAGAGTAAAAATACTCAAATGTTGCGCCAATTTGGTTCTGCTGTCAATACAAATGAAATAGTATGTCACAATAACTAAGCAGAAACTAAGATTAATAAGATTAACGCATTAGGAGTATTAGCAGTGGAGTCTCGATACAACCCAGCAGACATTGAGGAAAAATGGCAAAACACATGGACTGAACTTGGCTTAGACAAGACTGTCACCGATAGCGACAAGCCAAAATTTTATGCGCTGTCTATGTTCCCGTATCCTTCGGGAAGCTTGCACATGGGTCATGTCCGCAACTACACCATAACTGACGCTATCGCGCGCCTCAAAAGAATGCAAGGGTATCGGGTACTACATCCGATGGGTTGGGATGCTTTTGGTTTACCTGCGGAAAATGCTGCTATTGACAGGGGTGTTCCTCCAGCAAAGTGGACTTATCAAAATATTGAACAAATGCGGCAACAGTTAAAGCGTCTCGGTTATTCAATTGACTGGGACTGTGAAGTTGCTACCTGTTCGCCCGATTACTATAGATGGACACAGTGGATTTTCTTACAGTTTTTTGAAGCAGGTTTGGCTTATCAAAGAGAAGCTGCGGTAAATTGGGACCCTGTAGACCAAACTGTGATAGCAAATGAACAAGTTATTGATGGACGTTCGTGGCGTAGTGGCGCCATTGTTGAGCGAAAATTATTACGGCAATGGTTTTTGAAGATTACTGATTATGCCGAGCAGTTATTGAACGACCTCGATAAGTTGCCAGGATGGCCCGAGCGTGTCAAATTAATGCAGGCTAACTGGATAGGTAAATCGACAGGTGCCTATTTAGAGTTTCCCATAGTTGGCAGCGATGAAAAAATAGCTGTATATACAACACGTCCTGATACAGTTTACGGTGTAAGCTATGTAGTGTTGGCGCCAGAACATCCATTAACAGAGAAAGTTACAACAAAAGAACAAAAAGTAGCAGTTGAAGGATTCGTACAGGAAGTTAGCAACCAAAGCGAGATGGAACGTACTGCTGAAGATAAACCTAAACGCGGTATATCTACAGGTGGTAAGGCAATAAATCCATTTACAGGAGAAGAAATTCCTATTTGGATTGCTGATTATGTATTGTATGAGTATGGTACAGGCGCCGTAATGGGTGTACCTGCACATGATGTACGCGATTTTAAATTCGCTAAAGACCAAAATTTGGCAATTAAAGTTGTCATTGTACCGGAAGAAACAGGCATCCTGCCTGTTCCACAAGACAAATCACAAGAGGGAGAGTTGAAAGCTGCTTATACTGAAGCTGGTGTGTTGGTAAATTCACAGCAATTTGATGGCATGGCCTCGGGTGATGCTAAGAAAGCTATAGTTGAGTATGCAGAGCAACGAGGTTATGGTAAAGCGCGTATTCAATATCGTTTACGTGATTGGTTAATTTCGCGTCAGCGTTACTGGGGCGCCCCTATACCTATTATTCACTGTCCCAACTGCGGCGCCGTTCCAGTTCCTGAAGAAGATTTGCCTGTACAGTTACCTGATAATGTTGAATTAACAGGTCGTGGTGGTTCGCCATTGGCTTCTTTGGAAAGTTGGAAAAATGTACCTTGTCCAAGTTGTGATACACCAGCACAACGAGAGACCGATACGATGGATACTTTTATTGATTCATCGTGGTACTTCTTACGTTTTACCGATGCCAAAAACGAGAAAAAAATATTTGAAGCCAGTAGAGTCAACGATTTTATGCCCGTTGACCAATATGTCGGTGGTATTGAACATGCGATTTTACACTTGTTGTACTCGCGGTTCTTTACTAAAGTATTGCGCGATAGAGGTTTATTGAACTTTGACGAACCCTTCCAAAGATTGTTAACACAAGGAATGGTACAAGGTTTAACTTATATGAACCCCAATAAATCAGATAAAGATAAGTGGGTTCCTACAAGCTTAGTTAATGCAGCAGACCCTCGCGACCCCAAAACAGGCGAACCTTTACAGCTTGTTTACGCTACCATGTCTAAATCTAAAGGTAACGGTGTGGCGCCAGAAGATGTTATCGCTAAGTATGGTATTGATACCGCGCGCATGTTTATATTGTTCAAAGCACCACCAGAAAAAGATTTGGAATGGGACGAAGCGGATGTTGAAGGACAATTTCGTTTCTTGAATAGGGTATGGCGCCTTGTTACAGAGTATATTGCTGCTGGTAACACCAAAAAACAAGTCAACAAAAACGAATTAAGTAAATCAGAGAAAGATTTAAGACGAGCAATTCATATTGCCATTAAAGAGATTACAGAAGATATCGAAGGTGGATATCAGTTTAATACCGCAATTTCTGAGTTAATGAAGTTGAGTAATGCACTTGCTGATGCTGACTGCAAAAATTCGCCTGTATTTGCTGAAGGTATAAACACTTTAATTGTGTTATTGGCGCCGTTTGCTCCTCATATTGCTGACGAGTTATGGCATCAATTAGGCAATAAAGATTCAGTACACACTCACTCATGGTTAAAATTTGAGCCAGAAGCCTTAGTTGTAGATGAAATTACCTTAGTAATTCAAATCAACGGCAAAAAACGCGGAGACTTACAGGCGCCTGCCACTTTAGATAAAGCTGGGTTAGAACAATATGCGCGTGACTCTGAAGTAGCACAGCGTCATCTCGAAGGCAAAGAGATAAAAAAGGTTATTGTAGTACCTGGTAAATTAGTCAACTTCGTTGTTGGGTAAAGCTTACATAAATTTGTGAACCAATGGTTCACAAATTTGATTTCCCTCTTGTGGAACAGGCATCCCTGCCTGTGTATTTTATAATACTATTTTACTAATAGAGGCAAAAGAATTGAACCGCAAAGTATGCTAAGGACGCAAAGAAAGAGGAGTAGGGTGCGTGAAAGCTATTACAATCCTGAATGAAACGAAAAATTAAAATGCCTAAACTCGCTCACTAACATAATTACCCAACCCGTAGGCGTAAATTGTATTATGAATATTTATGATGTTGTAATAGTTGGCACAGGGCCAGTTGGACTAGCAACAGCGCTTGGTTTACGTCAACGCGGAATTGAAAATATTTTACTTATCGACCAAACGCGCGCGTTTAGAAAAGTTGGTCAGGTAGTAGACCTTTTACCAAACGGTTTAAAAGCCATTAAGTATATTAATCCTAACGCTTACGAAGCAGTTAAAAACGTAGCTATACCACAAAATCAACCTCAGAAACCTTCACCTGTATGGCTTTATAAAGATTTACAAGGAAAAAACGTACATTCAACCTACTTAAGTTTTGATGACTGGTTTGAAAAATATGGAGAAGGTCGGGTATCTATCACTTGGTATAATTTACAAACTTCCTTGAGAAAGTTACTACCCAAAAACATAGTCAAAATTAATAATCGCTGCGTAAATATTCAGGAAGAATCAGAAAATAACTGTGTACGCATAGACTGCGTATCTGATGCTAGTGTAAATAATAACCCCTATGCGTATTGGGAAGAAGATAAAGACGTAGAGGCGCCAACAATACAATTTGAAACCAAATCTTTTCGAGCGAAATTAGTAGTTGCAGCAGATGGAATCAATTCTACAGTTCGTAAAGCAATTTACCAAGATACTTCACATTCTGACTTTGCACAACCTGAATATTCCAAATTTGCGGCTATATTCTGTCGTGACATTGAAATACCATCACAACTACAAACACAACTCGAAGAAAAATATTTTAGTGAAGCATCAATTTTAACAATAGGTAATCACACAGTACATAATATTTCAACAGAAAACCCAAGGTTAATCTTATTTAGTAGAGGTAGTATTGGATATATATTACACGCAGCCTTGCCCTTAGAATCTATACAAAACGCATCGGAAAATGCATTAATAGAAATTGCTTCCCAAGAATTAGAAAAAGCAGGTTTTCCAGAAGAACTTAAACAGGTAGTGCGTTTATCTTCTCCTGCCAACATGCAACAGCGTCCTTACTATATTCATCATGCAGTACGTCATTCACCCGCATCAGAATTAACATGGAGTTTAGGACGTACTGTATTAGTTGGTGATGCCGCGCACGGAATGCCACCTTTTATGGCACAAGGCGCCAACCAAGGATTTGAGGATGCACTCTTCATCTCAACCCAAATTCATAAAATTGCCCAAAATAATAATTGGGATGATATAAAAGCAATAACTGAGAGCTTTCAAATATACGAAAAATATAGGCGCCCGTTCATGGAATATATTCAACACGCAACATTAACGCGCTTCCCTTTATCATCATATAAGTTATCAGAGGAATATACCAAAAAAGTATATTGTCGCAATTTAGATTCAGCTGTTGGGATTATGGTGTAATTTATACCCGCATGAGATTGAAAATCTAAATGACGCTAAGAGGATGTTTGAAAAGTTTCCTTTAGTGTCATGCTGAACGCAGTGAAGCATCTAAGTAGGGCTTGCTGAATAGAACTATAACCTTTACCATGTAATGGTTTCAAGCATTTTAAGTTCAAGTAGATGCAAGCTTAGGGCGCCTACAGGCTCAAAATCCGTGCATTTGGGTGGAAAAATTAGGGCTGGATTTGTAAGTCAACCTCCGAAACAACCATTTTTTGTACTGCAAGCGCGTCCAGATTCGTTTTGTGGAGTTTTTCAGCAAACCCTAAGTATACGTGCGAAACTTAGATTCTTCGTTCCGCGACACTCCGCTCAGAATGACACCTTTATACCTTGTTCGACTTTTCAAACATCCTCTTGGCAACTAAGATCAGTAAAGTAATTATGGATAACTTTTAAACCTGAGTAAAGCGTCTAAAGAGTTCTGGATATTCTGAAAACTTAACCTCTTGAAGGTTCGCACCAATACGTTGATAGTACTTGTTCTCATATGCAATAGGGTCTCTACTCGCACTAAGGTTAAATAAAACTACATCCTTACCATAATAATTGACTAACCTAATGGTTCTACCAATACTATCTTTAACTGACTGGTCAATAGGTTGAGTTTGAACTTTTTGTATCAACCACCGAAAGAACTTATCAACACTGCCTTGCAATCTTACAGCTTCGTGACCGATTCCTGTAATCTTAAAACTTCTATACTCTTTGCTTTCGATGCTGTATAGACTTTCTACTCTTTTTGCATGATTATCATTATCTGCAACTCCAACACAAACATAGCCCACTGCACCTGGTGAGTGATTTGCCATCGCTGTAAGAGTTTTTATAATTTTGTCAAAACATTCTTGGTCAAATTCTCCCCTTCCGTCTAGTTTTGTAAATCCCTGTTTAAAATCATATAAGCTTTGTTCTGTTTTAGATTGAGTTAATAGTGTTTCAAACTCGGTAAGCCAGCTATCCACAGCAGGATCGATTTGCTCCTTTGGCTTAAAACAGTTTCTAATAATACCTTTAACAGCTCTTATATTGTTAGTTTTGTTAGCTGAACTCCAATTACCACCTACAGTTATACGTATATTTTGTGCAATATTTTTTAATTGTTCTACAAGTCCTCTATAATTAGCGACTTCCATCCTTTCTACAAACATTAGCTCGTAAAAACTAAGAAAGACAACTTGAAAGTAGCGAGGTACTAACTGAAGATTTTGATCAGATATTAACTCATTAAACCTCTTTCCTGATTCATCAAGTATCCTACGAATTTCATCATAGACTTTAATAAGTTGTAATCGAATAGCATCTGGATTTTTTCTTCTGAGAGCTGCTTCTATTTCATCTTTTCGCATACCCTCTGTTAGCCCATAATATTCATCTAAAACTTCAGAACTACTTCTTGGGACTTCTGGTAAAGCCATATAAGCAACAATGTCAGCTAAAATTTCTTCGTCTTTTGAGTCTCTAACCATCTCTTTTGTTAGGGCTCTATTTTGTACCCAAAAAATTTCGTCTACTTTTATTCCATATTCTAATTCTCGATTAGTAATGCTGATAAATTTCATGTCATTGAGAAGAAGAATATCTGATGCGGATGTATCAGTCCTAATTTCAGTAGATATTTTTCTAACTAAATCTGGAAAATCAGTGGTTGCTCCAGCAGCTCTTAATTCTTGCCTAGATAGATGTTTACCATTAGAATTTATTCTTCTAAATACTTCATCAAGTATCCCCGTGCGATTAATTCTGAAATCCGGGTTGGTGCGTAGCGCTACTCGATTTTAGCTTCGTTATAGAATTGTTGGTGGCGCCACGCACCCTACATTTTAATGGCAAATTGCCGCTTCAGGGCTAGTAATATAATATTAGCGCCATAATAAAATTACTTATTATACACCTAAGTGAGAAACGTGTGTTTATTTACGCGAAAAAGTTTTTCTGAGTTCTATATAATCTGCTGCAACCGTTCTACTATGTCTGGGGCAAAAAATTGTTCACCAGTATTAAGATTAACCCGTGCGGGTACATTTTCAATTACAAACAATTTGCCATTAACTTCTAAAGTATAGGTTACTTCTCGCGCTACTAATACTTCATCCCAATCATTTGCCATTAATGCTTCTCCTCTTAATGAAGCTATCTTTTCTTTGCTACCATGTAAAAAACTTGCAACAATAAATATATAATTGAGCTTAAAACTTTGATACTATGGTGCAAACCCCCACTAAAGCGTTAACTCTAGCAGAATTTTTACAGCTACCTGAAACCAAGCCTGCTAGCGAATATATTGATGGTCAAATCATCCAAAAGCCTATGCCCAGAGGAAAACATAGCACAATTCAGGGAGAGCTTGTTACAACAGTGAATGCAGTAGTAAAGCCGAAACACATTGCTTGGGCATTTCCAGAACTACGGTGTACCTTTGGTGGACGTTCCGTTGTGCCTGATGTTGCAGTATTTACATGGAACCGTCTGCCTTTAGATGAAGAAGGTGATATTGCAAATGTTTTCTCTACTTACCCAAACTGGACAATTGAAATTCTTTCACCAGAGCAAAGTCAGACAAAAGTCATAAATAATATATTGCACTGCTTGAATGCAGGCTGTCAAATGGGTTGGTTAATTGACCCGGGTGAAAAATCTGTTATTGCTTATCCTCAGTCTCAACAGCCGATTTTTTTACAAGAACCAGATTTATTACTTCCTACTCCTGATTTTGCTACAGATTTGAGATTGAGCGTTGGACAGTTATTTAGTTGGCTGAAACCTAGTAATGTTTAAGGTACATAAGTGTCGTAGAATAATGATTTATCCTTAAGAATGCATTTACCTGCCTCACACCCATGCTTTGCGACTATCTGGTACAAATTCTGACTGCCCGTGTGTATGATGTAGCTCAAGAAACACCACTTGATTTAGCTTCTAATCTTTCTGTGCGTCTCAATAATAAGCTACTCCTCAAACGTGAGGATATGCAGTCAGTATTTTCTTTTAAGTTGCGTGGCGCCTACAATAAGATGGTGAATTTACCACCGGATATGTTAGCACAAGGTGTAATTGCAGCATCGGCAGGAAACCATGCTCAAGGTGTGGCACTCGGTGCCCGTCATTTAGGAACGCGAGCTATTATTGTTATGCCTGTAACTACCCCACAAGTAAAAGTTAACGCAGTAAAAGCGCGCGGAGGTGAAGTCGTTTTGCATGGCGATACTTATGATGATGCTTATGCTCATGCACGACAACTAGAGGCAGAAAAAGGCTTAACATTTATTCATCCTTTTGATGACCCAGATGTGATAGCTGGGCAAGGTACCATTGGGATGGAGATTTTACGACAATATCAGCAACCAATACACGCGATATTTGTGGCAATTGGTGGAGGTGGCTTGATATCGGGAGTTGCTGCTTATATAAAACGGTTGCGTCCAGAAATTAAGATTATTGGGGTAGAACCTGTTGATGCGGATGCGATGAACCAATCTTTAAAAGCTGGAAAGCGAGTGCGGTTGTCGCAAGTAGGGTTATTTGCTGATGGTGTCGCTGTGCGAGAAGTCGGGGAAGAAACGTTTCGGTTGTGTCAGGAATATGTAGACGAGATTATATTAGTCAATACTGACGATACTTGTGCTGCGATTAAAGATGTATTTGAAGATACACGCTCAATTGTGGAACCTGCGGGTGCTTTAGCAATAGCAGGCGCCAAAGCTTATGTAGAACGCGAGCAAATTGAAGGTCAAACTTTGATTGCTATTGCTTGTGGTGCCAATATGAACTTCGACCGTCTGCGTTTTGTTGCTGAACGTGCGGAATATGGAGAACAGCGCGAGGCAATATTCGCAGTAACTATTCCTGAACAGGCAGGAAGTTTACATAAATTCTGTGAATGTATTGGTAGACGTAATTTAACTGAGTTTAATTATCGTATCGCTGATGAGAAAGTTGCCCACATTTTTGTAGGGATGCAAATTCAAAAGCGCGCGGATAGAGCCAAAATGGTAGAAACTTTTGAAAATTGCGGTTTCCCTACGCTAGATTTAACTGATGATGAATTTACGAAGCTACATTTACGGCACATGGTTGGTGGACGTTCACTATTAGCACACAACGAACTATTATACAGGTTTGAATTTCCTGAACGCCCAGGCGCCTTAATGAAATTCGTTAGCTCAATGAGTCCCAACTGGAATATCAGCGTTTTCCATTACCGTAATAATGGGTCTGACTATGGGAAAATAGTAGTAGGTATACAAGTTCCACCCCAGGAAATGCAAGAATGGCAAGCATTTTTAGACACCCTTGGCTACACATACTGGGACGAAAATGATAATCCCGCTTATAAATTGTTTTTAGGGTAGGTTGGGTGGAGGCTTTACGGAACCCAACACAATATTATTTGCAAAAGCTATTGATAGTATTCTCGAAAATCCAGTTTGGCGAGATAAACTAGGAGAATCTGTAAAAAAACGAGTTGCTTTTAACTTTGCTTGGGATAATGTTGCTTTAAAGCTAACTAAGCTCTACAGTCAATTAAATCAGGCGCCATCTCACTCCACAATCAGTGCTTACTATCGAAAAATACGCCATTCTGAACCAAAAGTTATTCAGCCACTAGCAAAGTAAACTTATTTTGTTTGATTTTAAAATCTTTGTAGAGACCCTATTTAATTCGGTCTCTACAATTATTTTGCTTAGAATCAATATTTTGCCCAAGACCGTGATTTTATACGATATTTATGAGTTTAATTGTGTTTTTAGAGAAAAATTAAGCATATTGTAGAAATATAAGCGTTTTTGGCGATTGACAGTTCATATCTACATGCCGCATCTGAAGTTTTTCTAAAATTTCGTCAAGGTTTTGGCAAAAATAAGGAACATCATTGGTTGCTAATGTGTCGTATGTGCCGTTATAACTAATAAAGGTGTTTTTAACAAGCATCTATCTATCGACTGAACTTATCGTGTTCCTGTAATTATTTTTATGGTTCTCAGGCGCCGTGTCTGTATTAAATGTAATTAAAAATACAAAGTTAGAGGAACCAATGACTGTAAATCAAAGTGAAAAACGTCTCCTGTTATTTGTAACTTGCTGTGCAATGGCAGGGTTAGTAGTGGGTGGAGTATCAGGTTTTACGAATAAGCCTAGTTGTGATGATAATCATATCAGTCAATGTTTGACAGAAGATACATTATATAGAACTGTTAAGGGTATGACGACTGGATTGGGTGGAGGAGTTGGCGCCGCGTTTGCTATCCATGTTGGGATGGGTTATAAAGATTGATGAGTAGAGACGTG
The DNA here is from genome assembly GCF_000331305.1 of Calothrix sp. PCC 7103. Taxonomy (GTDB): domain Bacteria; phylum Cyanobacteriota; class Cyanobacteriia; order Cyanobacteriales; family Nostocaceae; genus Dulcicalothrix. Next base: position 8,674,777 of record NZ_KB217478.1, read on the forward strand.
ATTAATCACGTCTCTACATTTTGATTTGATATTAATCTATATATTGCACGACATCTTGTGTCTCGAATCTAATTTTGGGTCTTTCTGCACTTTTGTCTTCAACAGAACGATACCCAGCAGGACACACTACAACGGCAGCGTACCCTTGTTCTGGTAATCTTAGTACCTCGTCATATTTTGAAGGTATAAATCCTTCCATTGGACAAGTATCAATACCTAATAATGCGGCAGTGGTCATAAATTGTCCTAATGCGATGTAGACTTGTCGGGTTGACCACTCGTTTAAATCAAGAGGATATGGAGGTTTTTCCATAAATCCTTTGATGACTCCAGCAAATTTTGCCAAGTTTTCTACTGGTACTTGCTGAACTTCTGCCATTCGCGCGACGTAACGGTCTACATATGCTGCGTCTATATCTTTTTTAATCGCAAATACTACTAAGTGCGATGCATCTACTACTTGCGCTTGCCCCCACGAATGTGGTAATAGCTGCTGACGTATTTCTTGGTTGTTGACTACAAAAAATTTCCAAGGCTGTAGTCCAAACGATGATGGTGCCAGTACCATACTTTGCTCTAGTACTTTCCACACATCACTGGGAATTTTTTTGTCTGCATCGAATTTTTTGGTAGCGTAACGCCATTTCAGTTGCTCTAACACCGTTTCAGGCGCCGATACTGTGGTAATCATACACAATAATCACGATAGTTCCTTACTAACTATAACGTTACGTATCCAATATTTTAATCGGAAATATGACCTCAAAGGTTGAGCCTTTGTTGATTTCGGATGTAACTGCTATTTTTCCTTGCAGCAGTTCTACTAGCCTTGTTACAATCGCTAGCCCTAATCCGGTACTGTTGGGAGGGTACGATTTATCTTCGCGGTTAACACGGTAATATGGTTCAAATATTTTTGTTTGGTCTTCTTTGCTTATTCCAATTCCAGTGTCAATTATTGCTAATCTCCATTTTTCACTGTTTAATTGTTCACAGTTAATTTTTATACTTCCTGATTCGGTATAGCGAATTGCGTTGCTTACTAGATTGGTAATTATTTGTTGTAATTGTAATGAGTCTGTAATAACTTCAATTGGCGCCTTACAATCTACTCTTATTGTCAGATTTTTAGTACGCGCGAGAGGTTCCATCATTTCGTGAACGTTTTTAATAATTTCGCACACATTCGTAGGTGCAGTTTTGACTTTCAGCTTTCCAGCATCAAACCGCGAAATCTCTAATACGTTGTTGATAAGGCGAAGTAGTTGTCTTCCATTGTTGAGTATATGCTCAATATGCGCTAAGTTATTATACTTTTCTCTAACTTCGGGTGGTTGTTGCTGTACACGCAAAAATAAATCTGAATACCCAATTATAGAAGTTAAGGGATTTTTTAATTCGTGTGCTAAAAATGAAACGTTGTCTTGATTTGCACGTACTAAACGATTCAATTCTTCGTTATTTAATTTAAGTTGACTTTGCAACTGTTCTAATTCATGTAACCGCTCGCTTACGTAACTCTTGAAACATTGAGCTACCGCTTCATCTATTACTGCATCAATTATTCGTACCGCGCGAATCGCTTTTATAGTGTTTATACTTGCTAAATCTTTCTCCAAGGTATCAAATATTACTGTTTTCAATAAATGATATTCCCTTGCAATTTCTGATGGGTCATATCCTTGTCTTGCTCTAAGAACACCATGTTGTAAACTAGCTTTAACAATCGTTTGAATATCATTATCGTGAGATTCCACTAGTACATATGACATCGCCTTGAGTACGTCAGGGAGATGGTCAATTATAGCGCTCGAACGCAATTTATCACCACTGGTGATCTGTCTGTCCTTACGGACTTCTGCCACCCATTCATTTGTAATTGCATTGGTCTTTTCTCGCAAAAGCTTACTAACATTCATTATTTATTCTTAAAATTGAGAATAATATTATTTTTATTGCAATTATTTTAGCTGTGTAACTGTCATTAGCAATAAATAAAAAATATTTTATCTATCTTAAGGAGTAATTAGAACAGTCTTTAACTAAGTTAATGTGAATTAAGAGCTATGCAGCGATAAGTAATGCTAATCCCAAAGGTAGATAGGTATACAGTAGTATTGATGTTAAAATTGATATGTTAGAGTAAGTCAGCCTAATTCGACAATATAAATTATACGAGTCAAGACTAAGTATATAAAAAAATTGTCGGAACGGAGGAACCAATTTTGGGGCGTACCTTTTTAAAGTGCTGAGTAGAAAGTGCTGAGTTCTGAGTAATAGTTAACTCAGCACTCAGTACTCGGAACTTTTAACTTTAAAGAGGGGAGTATCTCTCAACTCTAGCCCGTCAGCTAACTTCGTAGGCATTGAGAGGAAACTGAAAAGATAGCACTACATTATATTTTTGTAGCAATCTTAATCAGGTATCCTCATCTGGTACTGCTCGGATTTTTTGTACCTACTAAAATCTGTTGAGGTTGCTCTGTGATATTCCAATTAAATTTAGCAGCAATTGTGGCGGTTGCTGGGCAAGCGGTATGGCGCCGTTCTAAACCCTTCATTTTACGCGATAGTCTTCTGCTGCCTTGTTTGGGGTTTTTGGGGGTCATTTTGTTATGGTGGCTAATTGCAATTTTAAACCCCCAACTAATGCCAACTCCAGCAGAGGCATTAGTTGCAAATCTTGACTATATAATGAATCCTTTTTTTGAACGCGGCCCTGGTAACTTGGGAATCGGTTGGTTACTAATAGCTAGTTTGCGTCGCGTGTTAATCGGATTTGGACTAGGTGCCTTAGTTGCGATTCCTATCGGGTTTTTAGTTGGTATGTCCAAGCAAGCGATGATGGCACTTAATCCTGTCATTCAAATCTTTAAACCTGTATCACCTTTGGCTTGGCTACCAATTTCTCTGGCTATTTTCAATCTTGCAGACCCATCAGCGATTTTCGTAATTTTCATTACTTCGCTTTGGCCTACTATCATTAATACAGCTTTGGGAGTATCGAGTGTTCCTAAAGACTACATTGATGTCGCGCGAGTTATAGAAATGCCGCGTTGGCGCCGAATCATCAAAATCATCCTACCTGCAAGTTTGCCTTATATTTTTACGGGTTTACGTATCAGCTTGGGGATCGCTTGGCTTGTAATTGTGGCAGTAGAAATGTTAACAGGTGGTGTTGGGATTGGTTTTTTTGTGTGGGACGAATGGAGTCGTCTGAATTTAAACTCTGTTTTTCTGGCAGTGTTTGTAATAGGTTTAACTGGACTATTACTTGATTACGCTGTTGGCAAACTCCAAGAATTTGTTACTCATCGTAAATAGGAATTTAAAAGTATGAGTAACATAAATAATAATTGGACGCGGCGCCATTTTATCCAAGGTATAGGAGCAACCGCAGCAGGTAGTGTGCTGTCGTCTTGTGCTGTGAACGCAAACCGGGCGCCACGCGGTTTGTCGAAGCAGGCATTAGAAATTGAACAAGTTGTTAATCCTAAAACTCTCGAAAAACCAAATCTAACTGTGGGTTATGTACCAGTAAACGACTGTGCGCCATTTGCTATCGCGTGGGAAAAAGGATTTTTTCGTAAGTATGGCTTAAATGTAACCCTTAGTCGTGAAGCTAGCTGGGGAACATCGCGCGATGGAATCATTTTTGGACGTTTGGATGCTTCTCCTGTTGTATGCGGTGCCGTAACAAACGCTCGTACAGGTGCAGAAGGCGCCCGTCATGCTCCATTATGTGCAGCAATGACAATTCACCGTCACGGCAATGCTTTAACTATGAATAAAGCAATGTGGCAAGCTGGGTTGCGACCTTGGAAAGATTATAACGGCGATTTAGAAACGTTTGGACGTGATTTCCGCAATTACTTCGATAAACTACCCTCTGAAAAGCGCGTTTGGGCAGTTGTACTGAGTTCAGCTATATACGAATATTTTGTTCGTTACTTAGCTGCGGCTGCGGGAGTGGCGCCAGATGAAGAGTTTCGGATTATAATTGTCCCCCCACCGCAAATGGTAGTAAATATGCGAATTGGAGCAATGCAGGGTTATATGGTGGCAGAACCCTGGAATACAAGGGCAATAGTTGGTAACGAAGGTATTGGTTTTACGTTTGCTCAAGGACGCGAAATATGGCATGGACACCCAGATAGGTTACTTGCTGTAATGGAGTCATTTATTAAAGAAAATCCCAAAACTTATCGGTCGCTAGTTAAAGCAATGATTGAAGCTTGTCGGTACTGTGGCGACCCCAAAAATCATGAAGAAGTCACAAAAATTATCTCTGACCGCTCATTTACAGGCGCCAAACCCAAACTAACTCGTGCGGGAATCGTAGGAGAATACAATTATGGTGGTTTTGACGGGAATAAACGTATAGTATCATCACCGGAAACAACAATATTTTTTGATTTACCAGCTTCTTTAGCGCGTATTCCTAATGACCATTCAACATTTATGTGGCAATCTGAAAGCTTATGGTTAATGACACAGGCTACAAGATGGGGACAAAATAAAGGATTTCCCAAAGATGCCGAACTGCTAGCGCGCAAAGCATGGCGAACAGACTTGTATCGTGAAATTGCAGTAGAAATGGGTATTGAATCACCAAAAGAAGATTACAAAATCGAGCTTGCTGATAATTTCATTGACAAAAAACCATTTGACCCCAGCGACCCTATAGGATATCTCAAAAGTTTTCAAATTCGCGCAAACTGTCCTCAGTCCTTCTTCATGTCCTAATTAGTACACTATCTTCGTATATAGGTATACAATGAAATCTACCATTTACCCAACAAGTGACCAGGAGTCAAGTTTGAATAGTCCTGCATTTTTGGAAGTAATCAATTTACGTAAGTCTTATCGCAAGCAAGATGGCAGTGAGTTTGTAGTGCTAGATAACGTTAATCTTACGATTGGCGAAAATGAATATATTTCTGTAATTGGGCATTCGGGATGTGGTAAATCTACACTGCTTAAAATCGTGGCAGGTTTAGAAAAAGCTACTGCTGGGCGAGTGTTACTTGATGGCAAAGAAATCCGTAAACCCGGCGCCGAAAGAATGATGGTGTTTCAGCAATACTCATTATTACCTTGGTTAACTGTGCGGGAAAATATTCGTTTAGCAATAGATGAGGTATTAAAAAATGCCAATCGTGCGGAGAAAGTCAGTATTGTTAACGAGCATTTGGCAATGGTAAATTTGACTGCTGCCGCCGATAAATACCCTGATGAATTATCGGGAGGGATGAAACAGCGTGTAGGTATAGCGCGCGCATTGGCAATTCGTCCGAAAATGCTGTTAATGGACGAGCCATTTGGCGCCTTAGATGCATTAACACGCGGTAAATTACAGCGTCAAGTGTTAGATATCTGGGAAAATAACAAACAAGCGGTAATGATGATTACTCATGATGTAGATGAAGCTATCTACATGTCTGACCGCATTGTTCTTATGACTAATGGGCCTAGTGCTAATATCGGTGAAATTTTAGATGTACCCTTCTCTCATCCCAGAAATTTAGCCGAAATGCGAAACTCAAAAGAGTATTATGAACTTCGTAACTATGCTCTTAATTTCCTTGAAAAAAACTTTACAGCAGATGATTAGTTCAAATTTTAAATGTCATCAAAATTAAAAAAAGGCAAAAAGTGCAAAACAACTACCTTGAATAGGTAGTTTTTTTTAACTAATATGAGACCATCTTCTTAGAGATTCTCATAAATTTGATACTTAATTAGGGGTATTCGATGGAAAATTGGCAAGCATTAGTCAGCATTATCACATTTTTGTGCGTTATTTTTTTAATCATGACTGAGTGGGTACACTTGACAATTGCAACTTTATTAGGTGCATTATTGCTTGTATTTACCAATGTCATGACTTTGAATGACGCTGTTGGTTACATTGGTAACAGTCACGGGACTTTGGCATTATTTTTTGGTGTAATGGTTCTAGTTCGAGCATTTGAACCAACTAAAATTTTTGAGTATTTAGCTACACAATTAGTAATTTTAGCCAAAGGTGAAGGTAAGCGGTTGCTTTTAGGTATTGTTATAATTACAACTCCGATTTGCGCTGTCTTACCTAATGCAACTACAGTTATGTTACTGGCGCCATTAATTCCTCCAATGGCAGAAGAAGTAGGGGTGAATTTTGTACCATTACTTTTATTACTAGTATTTGTTGCGAATAGTGCAGGACTGTTAACAATTGTTGGTGACCCAGCTACATATATTGTTGGTGATGCGATAAATCTAAGTTTTACCAATTACTTGTATCGCTTAAGTTTCGGTGGAGCAATTGCTATTTTGACGGTTACTGCCACCTTACCATTTTTATTTCGTAAAATTTGGAATACAAAACTTGATACTTTACAAGAACTACCGCACCCCAAAATTAATCATCCACGTGTTTTAGCATTAGGAGGATTAATAGTAGCTCTAGTTTTACTATTTTTTGTCATAGGTGAAAATTTACCTGTACCAGTTTCACCTGCTGCGGTTGCTCTTTTAGGCGCCGGATTAGCAATGCTACTTGCACACAATAGTAAAATTGATACGGTGAACAATATTCTTCGTGATGTTGACTGGAGTACATTGATATTTTTTATGAGTATTTTTGTCTTAATAGGAGGCTTAGAAAAAACAGGAGTAATTAACAATTTATCTGGAGTGCTTGCAACAATACTGGGAAAAAATATTGCTTTAGGTTCAATATTTTTAATATTTTTTGTGGGATTAATATCAAGTGTTGTACCGAATATTCCATTAGTAGTAGCAATGGTGCCGCTGCTTAAACAGTATGTAGTTAATATTGGTATGGCTCCTGCCGAAATTCTTCAATCTGGTTTTAATGGACAATTTCCTCCAGAAGTACTACCTTTGTTTTATGCAATGATGTTTGGTGCCACATTGGGAGGTAATGGTACATTGGTTGGTGCATCATCAAATATTGTAGCAGCTGGTGTATCTGAACAACATGGGCGCCGTATTTCGTTTAAAACGTTTTTGCGCTATGGTATTCCAGTAATGGTGCTACAACTGATAACTTCAGCAATATATGTATTCTTCCGCTTCTTGCGTACATGATATCAAGTGGCACAGGCAGGATGCCTGTGCTACAAAGATTTAATAGATAAAACCCGATAGCCTGCACCTTGAGGCAAACATTGACCATTAATATCAACAGGACAAGCACTACTTCCTTGAGCAGAAGGACGAATACCTTCAACAAACACAGCTTTTATTTCAACCTGTCGATTATGAAACGACTGTAACTGTATACGAGAAACTTGCTCAGACGGACGTAATACTATTTGACTACCTGAGCGAGAATCAGTAATTAGAAAAAACTCTTCACCCAAATAAGCTTCTTGTGACATAACCGGGGGAATCTCTTTATAAATTAGTTTTCCACGTAAAGAATATACTTTTGATTGTCTCCATAACCCTAAACGTTTATTTTTAGCAGTGGCCTCAGCAATTAAATATTGACTCCTGCTTTCAAAACAATTATTTAAAGTTCTTCGCTCAACTACAGCGGCGCCTTCTTCTACCATGCGAAGATTTATAGACTTATTATCTACAAACACCTCACCAAGTATAGTACTATTTTGTACTGATTCTGTAGTTTTGACAACTACGGGAGTATTTGGCGCAAGTATCTTTCTTAAGCTTTCTGCTGCTTGCTTACGCTGTCCAGTTGTTTCAGGTACGGTAATACATGCAAGTGTGACGGTAACTGGTTTACCTATATTATCTTGAATCTGAATAGTTCTGCCATCAACGAAACCAACAATATGACCTAGTATTAAAATTAGTTGTTGAAAAAATTCCATATGTAAACAGGTGTATAAATTATCTGGTTTTATTATTCCCTGAATACACAGAGGAGAGAACCTTGTAAAGGAATTTATACATTTGTATACATAAAATGGTAAGGTCGCCATTGGCAACCCTACAACTAACTGATTGTTGATTTGGTAACAACTACAACAGAGGGTTTCGGTGAAGCACCAATCTTTTTACTGGGCCAGTTAGAGCCAATTGGTACTTTACGAGTTTGCGAAAATTCCTCGCCAGTAATACTTGTTACCGAAAATTCTCTAGTTTCCAAGGCTTGATTTTTGCGAATGCCGTTTGTTTCACCGGGATGCTGTATTGAAAGAAACATTGTTTGCTCGTCCGGGGTGAAGCAGGGACCTGTAACTTCACATTCCATTGGTCCGGTCGCAAAAAGGAAAGCTTTACCTGCGTCTGAGCCATTTGTGGGAATATACCAAAGGCTATTATTACCAAATAAACCAGATATAATTGCTGGCTTACCATCATCACCGATGCGACTTGTAACAGCTTTATTGAGTTTGCTTGTAGATATGTCCGTCACCATCCATACATTTCCACTCCGGTCTATTAACAAATTATCTGGGTTCGCAAAACCAGCCCAGTCAAGGTTATATAAATAACCGCTGAAAGGCTTTAATAACAAGACTTTACAATAAATATGTCTAGAAATTCATTTTTATAAATACCACAATTACTAATAAAAAT
>NZ_KB217478.1:8683432-8793494 GCF_000331305.1 Calothrix sp. PCC 7103
TGATAATATTATCCCTTTATTGATAATCATCTCCTTCTCTAACGCCACCTTGACTGGGCTGCGATATAACCTAACCCCTGTTTTTTGCGAAAAACCGCGACAGCAGGGCCAGTTGCTTTCAGATAGCGTCCATCTTCCAAACCAGAGATACCGCTAATTCGTCTGTCTGCGCTCGAATTGGTTCTTTCCCATTTACCATCAGCATTTTTGCGAATCGAAATAATACCTAGTCCTTGATCTAACAGCGCTTCTTTAGAGATTTCCCGAATTTTCGCCTTGTTAGGGTCTTTATCAGGCAAACCAAAAGCATTGATTTCACTTTTCTTTGACCCTTGCCCTTTGAGGACTGTTTTTACTTCGTCAAATGGTAGCGATTTACCAATAACATCTTGATAAGTTTGCATCCAAGGGGCAGCACTGATATATTCAAAATTAATTGCAAGATACCCCTCGTTTTCGCTGGTTGGGATAAAAGACAAATAATCATTATTGTAACCGAAGCGGGAATCACCGATTTTATCTCCCCAAGTACCAATAACTTGGTATTGAAAACCATCTGGCAATACTAAATCATCAACTACCTCAAAATTGCTATACTGTTCTTTCTGCTGTTCTGGCTTAAATCCATCTGTTTCTAGGGGAATGGCGCCTTTGATTGGATTAAATGTAAATGATGCTTTAACACCTGGTGTTGTAGTTTGGGGGGTAACAGAAACCTTGCTGTTACACCCAGTTAGAGAACCCAAGGCTAAAGCACTTACGCTTCCTCCCATTAACAACAAAAATTCTCGACGTTGGATACTCATTACAATTGGTATAATACACTACAAATTATAAGTTAGCTAAATAAATTTAACCTTATTAATTTAACTGTAATTCCTTAATTTTAAGAATAGGTTAATGAATTAGCAGTTGTAGCCGTTAACACTATATACTAATAAGCGTTTTTAACTTTAATCAAAAATCATCATATATAATAATCAACGACCGTACCGATGCTGAAATACCTTGAGAAATGCTCAAATTGTCAGAAAACCTTTACCTAGGGGCATCAATTGTCACAGTTCGCTGGCAAGATATTGAAAATATATAATTTGGGATGATACTAACAATTTAATTAGCTTAAAATTTCAAGAAGAGCATTGTAGTGGAAAAATAGTAGCTTATACAAAGCATATATCCGCGAGTGCGTAGCTAGAAATCCGAACACTCCCGTATCGATTGTTAAAAGTTTAGCGGAAGATGCAGATGATTATGTTCCGCAATTCTCTCACAATATCGATTCGGTTATTTCACACCTTATAGGCGCCTATAAACATAATACTTATAACTAAAATCCGGTAGGATAGTGTAGTGTAGCCGATAGCTATACTTATATATTAATGTGAGGCTACGTCTGCTCCACACATTGCACTATGTCCATGACGACAACTTCTAATTTTCTTAGTCACCTCAACCCCAGTCAACGCCGTGCCGTCGAACACTACTGCGGGCCTTTGCTTGTTGTGGCAGGCGCCGGTTCTGGCAAAACACGCGCTCTGACTTATCGTATCGCTAATTTAATTCTCGAACACAATGTTGACCCAGAGAATATTTTAGCGGTTACTTTTACCAATAAAGCCGCGCGGGAAATGAAAGAACGTATCCAAAAACTGTTCGCCGACCACATGGCGATGCAAGAATATGGAGAAAAGTATGATTTGTTACCTGAGTATGACCAGGTGAAGTTACGTTCGCGCGTTTATAAGAATGTTATCAAAGATATGTGGTGCGGTACATTCCACAGTTTGTTTTCGCGTATTCTCAGGTTAGATATAGATAAATACCAGGATGAGAATGGTCGCAAATGGAATAAAAATTTCTCTATATTCGATGACTCTGATGTCAACGCAATAATTAAGGAGATTGTTACCAAGCAACTCGACCTTGATGATAAAAAGTTTGAACCCCGTTCAGTACGGTATGCTATTAGTAATGCCAAGAACCAAGGTTTATCACCTAAAGAATTTGAGCGTGAGCAGCCTAATTATCGTGGTCGGATAATTTCTCAAGTTTACAGTTGCTATCAAGATAGGTTAGCGGAAAATAATGCGCTTGACTTTGACGATTTAATTTTGATACCAACAAGATTATTTCAACAAAATAAACAAGTTTTAAATTATTGGCATAGCAAGTTTCATCATATTTTAGTTGATGAATATCAAGATACTAATAGAACACAGTATGATTTAATTCGCTTGCTATCTACTAATGGTGAAACTGATAAAAATAATTGGAATTGGAATGACCGTTCAACCTTCGTGGTGGGTGATGCAGACCAATCAATTTACTCATTTCGCATGGCTGACTTTACCATTTTAATGGGTTTTCAAGGTGATTTTGGTGATGGTTTAGATGATGACGATACCAGTACGATGGTAAAATTAGAAGAAAACTATCGTTCGTGTGAGAATATTTTAGAAGCTGCCAATTCTTTAATTGAAAATAATACTGAGCGTATTGATAAAGTTCTCAAACCAACTCGTTCTGCTGGTGAGAAAATTTATTTGTTTAAAGCTGACGATGAAGTGGTTGAAGCTGATTTTGTTGTTAACCAAATTCGTAAGCTCGAATATGAAAATCCTGATATAGATTGGGGAAGTTTTTCTATACTATATCGTACTAATGCTCAATCACGTCCATTTGAGGATTTATTAGTAAAATATCAAATTCCCTATACGGTTGTTGGTGGGTTTAGATTCTACGACCGTAAAGAAATTAAAGATATTCTTGCTTATTTAAAAGCTGTTAGTAACCCTGCTGATACTGTTAGTATTATGCGCGTTATTAATACTCCTAGACGTGGTATTGGTAAGTCAACGCTTGATACGCTATCGCGAGCTTCTCAAGAGTTAGGTACTACTTTGTGGGAAATACTCAGCGATGAAACATCAGTTAACACTTTAGCTGGACGTGCTGCCAAAGCTGTAAATGGGTTTGCCGATATTATTAAAAAGTGGCAAGCACAAGTTGAGACGCTTCCTGTTGCCGAGCTTGTGCAGGGAATAATTGAAGATTCTGGTTATGTCCAAGATTTACATACTACAGGAACCGATGAGTCACAAGACAGAATCGAAAACATCCAAGCGCTTTATAATGCTGTATTAGAGTTTCAAGAAGAAAACGAAGATAACGCGACTTTACAAGGTTATTTGGAAAAAACTTCTCTTAGTTCCGATTTAGATAATTTGAAAGAGGGTGATGCCGCAGTATCTTTAATGACATTACACGCATCAAAAGGGTTAGAATTTCCGATTGTTTTCTTAGTGGGTTTAGAGCAAGGATTATTCCCTAACTACCGTTCAATGCAAGACCCCGCTTCTTTAGAAGAAGAACGGCGCCTATGTTACGTTGGTATTACTCGCGCACAAGAAAGGTTATTTATTAGCCACGCACGTGAACGTAGATTATACGGTAGCAGAGAACCTGCTATTCGCTCCCAATTTCTCGATGAGCTACCTACAGAATTAATCGCAACACAACAAGGTGGGCGCCAAGCTAACGTTAGAACTAGTACAGGTAATATTAGAAGTGACCGAAGTGGCACCAGTACAGGAGGTACAGTAATAAAATGGGAAGTTGGCGATATAGTGCTACATAAAACATTTGGAGAGGGTGAAATTACTCACGTATTTGACCCGAATAATAAAACCTCTGTAGCAGTTAAGTTTCCCAACTTAGGTACAAAAATCATCGACCCACGAGTCGCACAGTTGCAGAAAATTGGTTAATGTTTTATCAGTAGGTTGGGTGGAGGCTTTGCGTAACCCAACTTACAATTTATGTTCGGGTAATTTCTGCTCTTGTTTTAATTCTTTTCTGTCTGAACGGCCTAAAACCAATTTTGTCAAAAACATAGTTACCAGTCAAAAAAATCCTGCGAAGGAAGATATTAGTTGCGAATGTATTCCTTGATGCCCCAGATTGGACTATTGAAATATTATCCCCCGAACAAAGTCAAACAAAAGTAACAAAAAATATTCTGCATTGCCTCAAACATGGCACAGAAATGGGTTGGCTGATTGACCCAGATGAGCTAACTGTGTTTCTTTATATATGAGAAACTGTACAATTATTTGATGAACCTCAACAAAAATTACCCGTACCACCTTTTGCGAATAAATTTAAATTAATAGTAGGGGATTGTTTGGCTGGTTGCTAGAGTAAGATTTCAACAACTCTCTGTGCAGACGCAATTCATTGCGTCTCTACTCTGTGTTCTCTATGTCTCTGTGGTAAAAATATATCTAATATATTATGTCAACTACCTTAAAACTACTAACCGACCCCTTTCTGCAACTTCCAACTCCAACAGGAATAAATGTTGTTTGGTTTACAGAGTTTGCTGGTTTACAACACACAGTATATTACGGCGAAAATCTTAATCTAAGCACAGGCGCCACTACAACCAAACTCACTCGCACCCGCGAAGACCAAGACTCACGAGTTGGAAACAAACTATACAAACAACCCACTACCCGCGATATTTGGCGCCACGAAGCAGAAATTACTAACTTAACTCCAGGTGTACGAGTTAATTATCGCGTTAATAGTATAGATGATAACGATAGTATCGTTATTAGCGACATATTTACTTTGGCGCCTCTCCCAGTTCCCAATACCCCTCTAAAAATTCTTCTCACATCTGACCATCAAATTAAGCCAATGGTCGCGGCAAATTTACAAAAAGTTACAGAAGCAATTGGAATAGTTGATGCAGTTTGGTTTGCAGGTGATTTAGTTAACATTCCTGACCGTGCGAGCGAATGGTTTGATGATAATAGAGGTAATGCGTTTTTCCCTTGTTTACAAGGACGTGGTAATTATGAAATGGACTGGGATGGAACGAAAATAACTTATAAGGGAGGACAAATTATACAACATGCTCCTATGTTTACCTGTATTGGAAATCATGAATTAATGGGACGCTTTGCACGTGAAGGCAGTTTGAACAAAGAATTTGACGATACTATTCCTCGTGATATCGCGCGTAAGTTATATGGAGAAGAGTATTTAAAAGATAATTCCTTCAACACCGATACATACGAAGAAATTTTTACTTTACCCCAAAGCGAGACAGGAGGGAAAACTTATTACGCTACTACCTTTGGTGATATACGTCTAGTAGTACTCTATGCTACAAATATGTGGCGGTTGGTATCAACCGAAGATGGACGCAAAGGTAAGTATGGAGAACCAAAAGATGATTTAGAAAACCCAGAAAATTGGGGTTATGGGCAAATTATTTATGAACCGATAGCAAAAGGAAGTAGACAGTATAACTGGTTGGAAGCAGAATTAAATAGCTTAGAGTTTCAACAAGCTAAATATAAAGTAGTGATGCTGCACCATCCATTTCATACACTCGGTGATAATATTGTTCCTGCTTACACCGACCCAGTACAAATTATTGAATACGATGACAACGGTAATGTTAAAGATGTGCGATATGAATATCCCAAAAATGCAGATTATTTAATGCGTGATGTAATACCGTTACTCGAAGCAGCAAAAGTACAACTTGTCTTTTTTGGACATTCGCATTTGTGGAACCGTTTTACGAGTGAATCGGGAATGCATTTTATTGAAACTTCTAATGTCGGTAATTCTTACGGCGCCGCTTTTGAGAACCGTAAGCGTGGTAATGTGCCTACTATGGGTAGCAATGATTATATTGAAATAGGAGACCCTAACGGTTTAGAACCTGTTGTACCTACACTGGCACCGATGTTTAATGAAGAGGGCGCCAAAATACCTTATATTTCAAGTAATGAAGTTACTGTGTTTAGTATTTTTGATACTGAAACATCTACAATAACCAGTTATCGATTTGATACCAGTAAGCCAGAAAGCGAAGTGATCAAGTTTGATGAGTTTAAATTAATTTAATTTCTCTTGTGAGGTAGGTATCCTTGCTTGCCTTATATTAACAAGATTTATGTTGGGTTCCGCTGTTGCTCCACCCAACCTACAACTATTACCATAACAAATCTACTCAAAGATTTGTATGTAGTCTGCGACTATTGACTTATAAAGTGTGAATATTGACTATTAGCAGTTAGCTATTCAGGTTTACTAAGGCTTGCTACTCACTTATTTAAGTATAAACTCCTGACTGTTGAATATATAGAATAATGATTAATCGTGCATTGGATGATTGGTACCAGTATATTAGTAAACGTCCAGCCCTTGCTGTGACTTATTCTGTGTTATGGGTGGTCTTGGTTTGTGGGTTGGCGTTTTTTTGGCATTTGGGTAGTATCGGTTTGATTGATGAAACTGAACCTCTGTTTGCTGAGGCTTCACGGCAAATGATAGTGCGTAATGATTGGATAACGCCTTTTTTTAATGATGAAACACGATTTGATAAGCCTGCTTTGGTTTACTGGTTTCAAGCTATTGGATATTTAATTATAGGTGTAAATGAATGGGCGGTGCGTATTCCTAGCGCAGTTGCGGCAATGGTAACGATAGGTTTATCTTTTTATACTTTACAGTGGTATTTTTTAAAGCGAGATGCTTTGGAAGGTGTTACATTGCCGACTCGTCGCTGGTTTATTCCTTCTTTAGCAGCAGCAATGATGGCTTTTAATGCGTCGATGCTCGTTTGGGGTCGAACGGGTGTTTCTGACATGT
This sequence comes from Calothrix sp. PCC 7103, assembly GCF_000331305.1. Classification (GTDB taxonomy): domain Bacteria; phylum Cyanobacteriota; class Cyanobacteriia; order Cyanobacteriales; family Nostocaceae; genus Dulcicalothrix. Next base: position 8,690,108 of record NZ_KB217478.1, read on the forward strand.
TGCTTACTGGTTGTATAGCTTCGTCTTTACTTTGCTTTTTTCTTGGCTATGCGAAACAGCAGGAAGGAGAAGTAAGTAGTGGTTGGTATTTTGCTTTTTATGTTTTGGTTGCAGGCGCTATTTTAACTAAGGGACCTATTGGTATAGTGTTACCAGGTTTAGTGATTGCGGCTTTTTTATTTTATCTTGGTAACTTTTTTGAGGTGCTGCGAGAAATACGTTTAATTCCGGGTCTGTTAATTATTTTTGGGTTATCGGCGCCTTGGTATATGCTTGTGATTTGGCGCAACAATGATTATATAGATTCTTTTTTTGGCTATCATAACGTTGAACGCTTTACTGATGTTGTAAATGGACATCAGGCACCTTGGTTTTTTTATTTTATTGTGGTGTTGCTTGGTTTTGCACCATATTCCGTTTATTTACCGAGTGCGATGCTTAATTTAAAGTTTTGGCAACGAGAAAATTGGCGCCATAAACCTAGAGTTGAACAACTTAGCTTATTCGCGTTCATATGGTTTTTGTGCGTATTTGGCTTTTTTACTATTGCTGTTACAAAACTTCCTAGCTACGTTTTACCTTTAATGCCTGCTTGCGCTATACTTGTGGGGATATTATGTGCTGATGTTCTAACTTTATCCCCAACTCCTGGGTTTCGCTTCAGTGCTTGGGTTAATATAGTTTTTGTTTCCGCTTGTTCTGCTGCCTTGTTCTATGTTCCTAAACTACTTGGTTATGACCCTGCTGCACCAAATATTGCTCAAACTATACAACAGTCGAATATTACGGTTGTCAGTGGTATAATTTGGCTTGTTTGTGCAATAGTGTTAGCGTTTTTAGTGTTGAGAAAATACTGGGTTGCTTTGATAGGTACTAATTTAATTGCATTCGCTTTATTTTTAGTGTTTGCTTTAACACCAGCATTATTTATTATGGACGGTGAACGACAACTATCTTTACGTAAATTATCTGCTGTTGTTGTGCAAAATATCCAACCCCAAGAAGAACTAATTATGGTTGGCTTCAAAAAACCTACCGTTGCTTTTTACACTCAACGTCACGTTACTTACATTCGGACGAATGAAGCTGGGAGCCAGTATATACTAAATAAAACTGCAAAAAATAATTCTTCGTCGGTATTAGTTTTAACACAACCGAGAAAATTTTCAGAAATGGGGTTACAACCAACTGATTATAAGGTTTTGGGTGATAGCGGCGCCTATCAATTAGTACGGGTCGAAAAGAAACCAGGTTTCTAGGTTTCTAAGATTTTAAAATTTTATGAATTTCATGCAGTAAATCTTCCATCGAAATAGAACGAGGTAAGGTTTTAGCGGTTGACTTTGCTGACGTGTGAGTTGATACTATCGAGATTAAATTTTCTTGCTTTTCGTTAGTGTTTACACGTCGGTCAAGTATTAACATTGGTGGTAAATTAAAAGGTAATTTCTCTAAGGTCTTGAGTGTAGAAATTACTTGTTTCTCTGGCGCCGATTCTTCTAAACAAACCACCAGTAAGTCAATACTACGATGGCGAATTTGCTGTAATAATTCAGACCATGAACGACAAGGTGCTGTTTTAAAGCCACCTGTTTGTAAATACTGAATTAATGCCTGCATCCATTCAGAAGCACGTGCTATATTAGTGTTATCACTTAGATTTCCTAAATGTTTTTCGACGCGATGATTACGTAAATGTGTATTGCGCGCTTCGGGTAAATCTGGCAATATGGCAAAATCGACTACTAATATACTAGGTGGGCAAGATATTCCTGCGGCTATTTGCAATACCGAAAGTAGCATGTTTACATTAAGAGTATTGTTTTCGTCGTTACTCAAGGGAGTTAAACACGGAAACACTGAAAGTCCCGAAATTTGAGAAGCAACTTGAGCGGCTTCAACGTTACACGTCACTAATGGTAAAGTTGCTAAACGAGGGTGTTGACTTATGGTTTCAAGATATTTTTTAGCTGTTTCCATCGGAGCATCTAGGAGCATAACATCGAATTGCCAAACCCTTGCTAGCAGCTCCGCTTGTTCTAGGTCGTCAACTTCGATAACACGATGCTCAGGTAGTGAAGGTTGGTTACTAACGATATCAGGATTTACAAGTCGCAAAATTCGTAGTGGAACGTTCGCAGCAATTACTTCTATATTTTCTCCAGTTTGTTTTTTAACTTCGGGTGAAACTGATAAACTGTCTAATAATGGCGCCAGCATTTGATGCTGTACTGGTAAACGTAAAAATCCATCCGCACGATTTGCAAAAGCTTGTTCTTTCTCGGCAACAGTCGCAGTTACAATTACAGGAATATGACGTGTTGCATCTTCTGATTTAAGCAATGTTAGTACATCCCAACCAGATAATAGTGGTAGCAGAGGGTTGAGAAATATTGCTTTGGGTTGTAACCTACGTGCTTTTTCGACTGCTTCACATCCAGAACGTGCAATCGCTACACGATACCCCATTCCAGTTAGGTGTTCCGTTAACTCCTCTATATATCTACCTACTGCTTCGACTAATAATATTAATCTTTGTGAGGAATCACGGCGCCCTCTAACATTACCTGTTGTCTCGAAATTATTTTTTGTAGACGGTACTGCATCAAAAAATGATTGACGTTTTAAGTTGATATCTTGCTGATAGCTGTATATTTTATCTTGCAATTTTTCTGTGGCAAGCTCTTTACGTCCATGAGGGTCGAGCGAGTTTTCTGTAAAACCTGCTTTTGGAGGACTCGGAGGAAGCAAAAGCGTAAACTGACTACCTTTACCTTCTCGTGATATAAAGCTAACATCACCTCCATGAAGTCTTGCTAAAGCACGAGTTAATACAAGTCCTAACCCCGTACCCTCATACTGACGGGTTAATGGATTTTCTAACTGTTGAAATTTCTGAAAAATTAAATGTTGTTGGTGTTCAGGTATACCAATTCCTGTGTCCCAAACAGTGAAAGCAACCCAACCTTCCCAATAGTTAACACGCAAACCAATTTTGCCACCACCTTCGGTAAATTTGAAAGCGTTAGAGAGCAAGTGGACAAGCATTTGCCGCAACCGCTGTTCATCAGCAATAATTTCGTCTAAACCTGGTTCTATAAATAAACTAAATTCGTGGTTTTTTTCTGATTGTACTTTACTCAATGAGGTATGAATCGTTTTGCTTTCTGTTAAAGCTAGGTCACATACTGTTTTAATTTTGACAGAGCCTAATAATAACTCCATTTGCCCGGTTTCCATTCGGGTCAAATCAAGAATATCATTAACCACACTCATTAAATGGCGCCCACTTTGATGAATAAGTCCAGCGTAACGTGCTTGCCGTTCGTTTAATTCACCTAATTGTTGGTCAATTAAAAGTCGAGATAACCCAAGAACTGCGGTTAAAGGGGTTTTGAGTTCATGACTAATACATGCCAAAAACTCGTCCTTCAAACGGTTCATTTGAATTAAATCAGCATTTTTTGCCGCTAATTCTTTACTTAGCTGCTGCTGTTCGGTAACATCAGTTGCTAGCACTAACCATAGTTCACCACCATAACTAACAATTGAATTTAATTGATGCCCATCAAGTAATGAAACAAAATGTCGGGAAGGAACTTCGTAAGTTGAACCTTTTGAGAACTGGATATCCTCAGACGTGTTTACATAACTTTGTCTAATATTATTTGGGGCAATTTCGGTTTCCGTTGAAAGTGATTCCTCCAATACCTTAATTTCAGGACTATCAAGAGGAATTTTTGCGAACTGCCATACCCGTTCTTGACCGCTTTGCACTTCAACTACACAAGTACAAGTTCCTAGTTGACTATCAAGGACACAACGATTATTTTTGGCTTTACTACGTCTTTTACTTGAAGTTGATTGTGTGCTACGACTCGTAGTCCTTGGTTTTATACCATCTGACAAAATTGTCTCGACTTCTTGCCGTACTCCATCTGGGTCTTTTAATACTCCTAACTGTTGCCACCATGCTGGGTTTTGCGCCACAATATCACCAGCACTCGTTTGCAACATTAAAGGCCAAGGTAAACGTTCGAGTAATTGTACTAACGATTGATATTGTTGAGATTTTTCTCTTGCTTTTAAAGAACTATTTAACGCGAGACTTGATGGTTGTGATGGTTTGGGAGCAGGATTTTTCTTACTTGCGCGTGCTGACGATTGCTTTTTCGTTTTATTACTACTATTGGAACTATTATTGACTATTAACTTGTTCAAATGCTTGAGCAATCGAGTCGTATCAACCAATCCCGCATATTTTCCATAGGAATCTGTTACAACTATAGATGTATCACCATCGCCTGGTGAATATAAAACTTGACTAAATTCTTGAATAGTTGCTTCTATAGATACTAAACGTATCGATTTAATTGTATGATTAAATGTGAGAAGTTGGTGCTGCAAATTTTCGGCAGACTGTCCTTGTGTCACAGCTAGTACTTGCGGCAACAAACTGGACAAATGTACAATTCCGGTAGGCACCCCAAGTTCTGAGACAATAACTAGCCGTTCGCAATTTTCAGATTCAAAGATGGACAAGACATCCGCCAGAGTTGTGGATTGCCAGCAGATAGGAACGGTTATAATAAACTCATCAAGCGGATATTCTAGCATTGGCATTTTTTTGCTCTCGTCATTCTGGTTCCGCAAGCTAAAACTGTTGCAAATAACACCCTCGGCGCCCCTGAAATGCCAACGGTGTGAAAGACTACGCTTAAACGCTTGTCGAAAATTTAAACTTAAAGAGATTTAGGTTAAGTTATACAAGTCAAACATGTGCGCGTAAAACAGGTTTACAATAGCACGGTTATTAAAATTTGAGACAAGGCACCGTTGTAAGCAAGACGGATAACTTTGCTCAAACAATGGCACAGAAGTCGTGCAAGCGTTCTGTAATATACTGTTACAAAAACTACTGGGCGTGCAGGAACTCCTGATAATAACTGCTATGACAATTATGGCTTGAAAATAGCGATAACAACCTTTAGGAATTATAATGATTTAGAATGAGACATTTTTTTATCTTTGTTAAAGTATCTTATCAACTTGTTAAATTACGAAGCAATGTTACAGATTATTTACGATGCCAATGATATTAAAGTAGCGCTTGTTTAGGAAATTAACTATTATCAGCAGGATTATTTGATTTTTGTCAACACGAAAGTAACCAATCAGGGAGGCGCCTTTTATAAACACAGCCATTAGATATAGCGATATGTATCTGCCCGTAGGTAGATATTACCCGAAAAAAACAGCATGGTAGGAGAATCGATAACGAACGTCAAGCACTTATCACAAATGACGATAGGCGAGCAGCGAGCAGTGCTAGAGCAATTAAAATCACAGTATAGAGTGATTATGATTAATTACTTTACCCAAGAGGAAACACTGCAAAATTTGATAGACAAATTTATTAACGGGCTGTTTCGTGCTAATATTCCTGTGCCGCAAATTATTGAAATGCATATGGAACTTATAGATGAGTTTTCCAAACAGTTAAAATTAGAAGGGCGAAGCGATGAAGCACTGCTTGATTACCGCTTGACGCTCATCGATATTCTTGCTCATTTGTGCGAAGCGTATCGAGGTTCGCTACCCAAGTAAGCAATACTCATATGAATAAAGTAAGAAAAACTTACGTCCTGAAGCTATATGTAGCGGGTAATACACCCAACTCAGTACGGGCATTGAAAACGCTCAAAAACATATTAGAGCAAGAGTTTCAGGGTGTATACGCTTTGAAAGTCATAGACGTGATGAAAAATCCGCAGTTGGCAGAAGAAGACAAAATATTAGCGACACCGACTTTATCGAAAATTTTGCCGCCACCAGTTCGTAAAATTATAGGAGATTTGTCAGACCGTGAACGAGTATTGATAGGGTTAGATTTGCTGTATGAAGAACTAAGAGAAGAAGATTTATTTGAAGAATAGAAAACTAGAGATAAAAATATACTATATCGACCTGAGTTCATAGAAAAAGTGGCATAAAAATGAGTGATAACGACCTGCCAGGGCAAAAAAACACACCTAGAATTGGTGGTGTAGATAAAATTCGCACGATGATAGAGGGGTTCGACGACATTAGTCATGGGGGATTGCCCATTGGTAGAACTACCCTTTTCAGCGGTACATCTGGGACTGGCAAGACATTATTCTCTCTCCAGTTTCTATTCAACGGGATTCATTTTTTTAATGAACCTGGTGTCTTTGTCACTTTTGAGGAGTCACCGAGCGATATTATAAAAAATGCTTATATATTTGGTTGGGATTTACAACGTCTAATCGAAGAGGGAAAGTTATTTATACTCGACGCATCTCCTGACCCTGAAGGGCAAGATATTGTAGGCAATTTTGACTTGAGTGCGCTAATTGAGCGATTGCAGTACGCAATTCGGAAGTATAAGGCGCGACGAGTATCTATCGATTCAATTACGGCAGTTTTTCAGCAGTATGAAGCGATTGGAGTTGTTCGTAGAGAAATTTTTCGTTTAGTAGCACGTTTAAAGTTGCTCAACGTGACAACAATTATTACTACAGAGCGGAGTGAGGAATACGGTCCGGTTGCGTCCTTTGGAGTTGAAGAGTTTGTTTCTGATAACGTGGTAATTGTGCGTAACGTATTAGAAGGGGAACGTCGGCGCCGGACAATAGAAATCCTTAAACTGCGTGGGACTACGCATATGAAAGGAGAATATCCTTTTACAATTACTAACGATGGTGTTAATATCTTTCCTCTGGGAGCGATGCGTTTGACACAGCGTTCTTCAAACGTGCGTGTTTCTTCTGGTGTCAAAACTCTAGATGATATGTGTGGCGGTGGTTTCTTCAAAGATTCAATTATTTTAGCAACAGGCGCCACTGGTACAGGAAAAACATTACTAGTGAGCCAATTTATACAAGAAGCTTGTAATAACGGTGAACGAGCAATATTATTTGCTTATGAAGAATCGCGCGCACAGTTATCAAGAAACGCTTCCTCATGGGGTATTGACTTTGAAGACTTAGAGCGGCAAGGATTATTAAAAATTATTTGTACTTACCCCGAATCTACAGGTTTGGAAGACCATTTACAAATAATAAAATCCGAAATTGCAGAATTTAAACCAGCGCGGATTGCTATCGACTCATTATCAGCTTTAGCGCGAGGAGTGACAAATAACACTTTCCGACAATTTGTAATCGGTGTAACAGGTTATGCAAAACAAGAAGAAATTACAGGTTTTTTCACAAATACAACCGACCAGTTTATGGGGTCGCACTCGATTACCGATTCACACATATCAACAATCACCGACACAATCTTAATGTTGCAGTACGTCGAAATTCGGGGCGAAATGGCACGCGCAATTAATGTATTCAAAATGCGCGGGTCTTGGCACGATAAAGGTATTCGTGAATACAACATTACTGCTGATGGACCCGATATTAAAGACTCTTTCCGCAATTATGAGCGAATCGTTAGCGGTTCCCCTTCCAGGGTTGTCTCGGATGAAAAGGCAGAATTATCTCGCATTGTTAGAGGCTTTCAAACAAAAGAAAGTCCTGATACTTAAGCTAGTATCGTGTTATATTTCTATGCGTGGGAAACGGTTTAAGCCGATGTCATTTTTTGTGTGAGGGACGCGGTGAACGGAAAGCAACTATTTTATAGCTTCTTGCCCGGAGTAACGGTAGCAGTGTTAGCTTCTCATTCGAGCTATGCCAACACTGCAAAAATAGGTGAACCTACATTGGTCGCTTCTGGCATTAACATTTTCGATTCTATTCCTGTATTCAAATCCAACATTTTGCACCCGCAAATGGTATTTGACAATACATTCGTTACAAAAACTATTAATTTACAGGCGCCATTTCAATTTAATGAAATACGTGCTGTAAATAACCCTAGCAGCATAATATCAAGCAAGTTGATTGGCTCAACTGACATTCCTTGGGTTGAAGCAACTAGCAAAAAGTTAATAGCTAAATCAACTACAAAAAATGATGCGAATCTTCTATTGACATTAGTGGAATTTTATGGTTTAGAACCGAAAGAATTAACCTTAAACAAGTTAGATATATTAAATCTAAATATCAAGGATTTGGTTCGTGATAAGGACACGACTAGTGAAATTATGACAGTAGCACAAGCACCGTCAAAAAAACTAGGCGCCAAGGCACTAATAGAAACACCAACACCAGCACAGAATCAAATTGCCCAAAACAGGCAACAAAATGTGCCACCACCAAGACCAACAACAAACCCAACCCAAATAACTCCACCAATAGTTCCATCAGGTGGAACAGGAGAAATTCCTAGCTACTTGAATGCAAACCCAAATCCGCTGCAATTTCCAACGAGACCCGAAGAAGTTCGGTTAGAAGGAACGCAACCGATTACATTAAATCAAGCATTAGAAGCTGCACGTCGCAATAACAAGCAGTTACAAGTGGCATTACTTCAAGTCGAACGTAGTCAAGCTGCTGTTAGAGAAGCGCAAGCTGCATTATTTCCAACATTAGGCTTGAATGCGACTGTAACTCGTCAGCGTTCTGCACAGAGTAGATTAGGTTCGGAAGCGCAAATTCGTGAAAACCCAGCTTTTGCTGACCAAATTCAAGGTGCCCAAGAAAGTACAGGATTTTCGGGTAATGCTCAATTTAATTATGATCTTTACACATCGGGAAGGCGCCAAGCTACCATTCGGCAAGCAGAAGAACAGCTAAGGTCAGATGAGTTCAACCTGGAAGTTCAATCAGAAACAATTCGTCTTAACGTTACAAATCAATATTACGATTTGCAACAAGCAGACGAAAGTGTAAGAATAAACAGACAAGCAGTTGTGAATGCACAAGCATCTTTACGTGACGCGCTTGCACTTGAACGGGCTGGAGTGGGGACTCGTTTTGATGTACTACAATTTCAAGTAGACTTAGCCAACTCACAACAACAGTTGACTGTTGCCATTTCGCAACAGCAAATTGCACAGCGACAGTTAGCAGCAACACTAAGTGTACCGCAATCAGTCAATTTGAGTGCTGCTGACCCTGTAGCAATCGCTGGTTTGTGGAACCAAACACTCGAAGCAAGCATTATACAAGCACTGCAAAATCGACCGGAATTACAGCAGCAACTAGCTCAACGTAGTATTGGTGAACAGCAAAGACGACAGGCACTTTCTGCACTTGGTCCACAAATTAGTTTAGTTGCTCAGTATAACTTGCTCGACCAATTTCAAGACCAAATATCTGTCGTTGATGGTTATTCGGTGGGAGTGCAAGCTAGTATTAGCTTATTTGAAGGAGGTGCCGCGCGCGCTCGTGCATCACAAGCACAAAGAGCTATTAGTATTGCAGAAACGCAATTTGCCGAACAGCGAAACCAAATTAGGTTTCAAGTTGAACAAGCTTTTTCGCAGTTGCAATCGAACTTAAGCAACATTCAAACAGCCAATGTTGCTCTTGAGCAGGCAGCTGAGGCACTACGACTCGCGCGTTTACGTTTCCAAGCGGGAGTTGGGACGCAAACCGACGTAATTAATGCTCAAAACCGATTAACACAAGCCGAAGGAAACCGTACTAATGCGATTTTGAGTTACAACCGTGCTTTAGCAACTATACAGCGTGCTGTTACCGCCAGAGGTGTGCGCTAACGAAACAAGACAATTATTCCCGAATTGTAGAGACGCGATATATTTCCTGCGGGACACTGCGTGAACGCGTCTTTACATTTATAATTTGATGTAAAAATGGGCAGAAAATTTTACAATAAACGAAAAAGCTCATAACATAGCTGAATCGTAGCTACTTTGCTCATCAAAAACCGCATGACAACAGTTACATTAAAAGAAATAGCCCAATTTCGCTCGCAACTTTCAGAAGACCCCCTTGCGTTAAAAGCACTCGACGCTATCGAGGACTGTGAGGGAGATTTGGAAGATGCTGCGATGACGTTGGCAATTCGTGTTGGACAACAACCTGAGCGTGCTAACTCGGAATGGTTAGACGCATTAGCTAGAAAATGGCGTTCTGTGATTTGCCAGCAAGAATTTCGTAGCATCTTACAAGATGGTTCTATTCAAGAGATGATGCAACATATTAGAACTATGTCCACATTTCCTAGCATTTTAGCGGCGCCTGTTCTAATGTATGTTATGAAGCAAGGCATCGATAATTTTTGTGAACCATTTGATTCATTAAAGTGAAGTCATATCGATTATATTGTATTTGGTATTCATTTGATGTTTCTCAGGCTGCTACGCTATTAAATGAGAGCAAATCTGATTAAACAACGAATTTTATAATCAATGAATTACCTAGTTGCTGTATTAGCCGACCGTATTCAAGCCGAAGCTGCTTACCTAGAATTAGAAAAAGAGGGTATAAATAGTACTATCTTAGGTAGGGGTTACAAAACTGCTGATGAGTTTGGCTTAATTGACCCTAAAGAGCAAGCGGTGAAGCAAACAAAGTTTATGGCAATATGGTTGATACCATTCGGTTTTTTTGCTGGTGCTACATTTAACTTAGTTACTGGCTTAGATACTTTTGCCTGGGCTGGTAGAATTGGTAATCAACTTATCGGAGGACTTCTAGGTGCTGCTAGTGGCGCCTTGGGTAGTATCTTTGTAGGGGGAGGAGTCGGGATGATTACAGGTAGTGGTGATGCATTACCATATCGTAATCGTCTTGATGCTGGAAAATACCTAGTTGTAGTTCAAGGTCAAGAAAGTCAAACCCGCGAAGCAACTAGGATATTACGTCGGTTTGACCCAGAGAATCTTCAGGGTTATGCTGATACATCAACTGTTTAATAATTTAGATGGAACAAATTTTATACATCGATACACAGCGTCTTGAGCTACTACCTTGTTCATTGGAAGTAGCTCAAGCTACTCTAGCAAAAGACAAACCTTTGCTAGAAAAACTTTTAACTGCTTTTATACCAGACGATTGGTACAACACAGAAGTTCAAGCTTTCTTACCGAAGTATATAGAGGTACTAAAATCTGACCCTTCACAGTTGGGGTATGGAGTATGGTTAATAATTCGTACCGATGATTCTACTTTGGTTGGAGATTTAGGGTTTGGAGGAAAGTCAGACAACGAGACGTTGGAAATAGGTTACGAAATTTTAGCTGCATATCGTAACGAAGGTTACGCGACCGAAGCAGTAGAAGCGCTTATAGACTTTGCCTTTACGCAACTAGCAGCAAAGAAAATTATTGCACATACTCCCATAGATAATGCTGCTTCAATTCGGGTATTAGAAAAATTAGGAATGCAGAATGTAGAAAAAATGAAAGGGACAGACACGCCTGGGTTAGAGGTATATAAGTGGGAGTTGAGGTTAGAATCAAGGAATAGCTAGTAGAAATATCATTATTTATCCACATGCTGCCACGAGAAGAACTTTTGAAGGGTGTTGAAAATAGAGATGAAGTTGCCCGCGTCATCGACCAAGCGGAAAAAGCCATTAAAACTTGGGAAGTTGTGATGACAGATTTTCTTTCACCTCCAGAGTTGGCAGAAGTTCAAAGGTCTTTTAGTCGTCTTACAGAAATTCATTTAGTTGCCTGGGGTGGATATCCACAAGCAGAACGTCAGCGACTTGCCATAGCACGTTCGGAACTTCCCTTAGACGAGTCGCAAGTAGAACTCGTTGCGCTTGATGTTGCAGGTAATTTTTTATTTGATACTGCAACACATAGAGATTTTCTCGGTGCCATGTTAGGTTGTGGTATAGTGCGTGACAAAACAGGTGACGTGATTGTGTTAGGAGAACGAGGCGCCCAAGTAATTGTAGTGCCTGAATTAGGAGACTATTTAGAGACACATTTGAAACAAGTACGCTCAGTACCCGTTAATACCCGACGCATAGAATTAAGTGAATTAAAAATCCGTGAACCCAAGAAAAAAGAACTTACCACCGTCGAAGCATCACTGCGACTAGATGCAGTTGCATCAGCAGGGTTTGGGATGTCACGCAGCAAAATGGTCGAATTTATTGAAGCAGGTGACGTTCGCGTAAATTGGAAAGACACCACTAGTGCTTCCGCACAACTTAAAACAGGTGATTTAGTTTCTATACGTGGCAAAGGGCGCCTAGAAGTAGGTGAAATTGCGGTAACAAAAAAAGACAGGTACCGCGTACAGTTAACAAGGTACGTGTAGGTTGGGCAACGCCCAACTTACCCAGTAGTAAGTAGTAAGGTGGGGCTTCGTCCCACCATACATCTAGAAACAAACAAATAAATGCTCGATAAAAATTTCCACATCCAAGTAGCCAGAATTGCTGCCATAATTACGCTCTCGCTGACAGCATACAACGTAATACAGCCACCAGTCACAGCAGGTAATTTAAAAATAGCCCAGGCGTCTGCCCAATCCCAAATTAAGAACCTACCAAGACTTACAGGCAAAGCAACTGTAGTTATAAAAGTCAACAACCAACCCATCACCATTGAATTAGATGGTACTAATGCCCCAATTAGTGCAGGGAACTTTGTAGATTTAGTGCAAAGAAAAGTATACGACGGACTAGCATTTCATCGAGTAGTGCGAGAACCACAACCATTTGTAGTGCAAGGTGGAGATCCACAAAGCAAAGACCGCAAATTTCCGGCAGAAAGGTTAGGAACAGGTTCATGGATAGACCCAGCAACAAAGAAAGCTCGTTATGTTCCTTTAGAAATAAAACCCACAGGTGCCAAACAGCCTATATACGGTCAAACATTAGAAAGCGCGGGAATAAATAAAGCGCCAATATTACGTCATAAACGTGGTGCAGTAGCAATGGCACGTTCCAGTGAAGCAAACTCCGCATCATCACAATTTTATTTTGCCTTAACCGACTTAGCATTTTTAGACGGTAACTACGCAGTGTTTGGATACGTCACCAAAGGAATGAATATAGTAGACAAAATAAAACAAGGAGACAGAATTCAAACGGCAACAGTAGTCAAAGGAATAGAAAATTTGAAAAAGGCGCCGTAATTTTAACAACTAAGCTTTAAACTGCTTCTCTAAGACACTCACTAAAGTTCGACGTGGTACAAGTCGTGATAGCTTGGGTATCAAATGACTAGTTAAACCACCACTAACAACTACCGATTCACCTCTTTCTAAACCTTGGAGAGTATCTCGAACAACAGTTTCAACTTTAGTAATTTGAGTATTTTTTGCCGCAATAGTAGGTGGAAATTTTGCCGCAGTGAAAAAGTTTGTGTCTATTGGACCAGGACAAACACACAGAACACGTACACCAAACGTGCGATTTTCTGCCCATAGCGACTCGCTAAAGCTTAGTACAAAAGCTTTGCTTGCGGCATATACTGACATATAAGGTATCGCTTGAAACGCTGCTATTGATGCAATATTGATAATATCACCACTGCGTCGCTGCCGCATCAATGGTAAATATTTGTGTGTCAAATCAACAAGCGCTAACACATTTAATTGAATCATTTGTATTTGCCGCTCACCATCACGCTTGGCAAAATCTCCATAGTCTCCAAAACCAGCGTTATTGATTAGCGTATCAATTGTAATTCCTTGGTTCCTTGTATAATCAAAAACATCTTCCGTCGAACCAGCAGAAGCTAGGTCTTTGACGATAACATCAATTTCAATGTCATGTTTAGCTTGCAACTCTGATGCTAACTGATGAAGCTTCTCTTCAGAGCGCGCGACAAGTACTAAATTGTTATTACGAGCAGCGAGTTCCTCAGCAAAAGCTTTACCAATCCCGCCAGAAGCACCAGTAATTAAAGCTGTCGTCATTATAGTTAATATAAAGTTTTTAATTTACTTTACAAATTTTAGCAATATTTATTTTGTTTTGTAACTATCCTCAGTTATATATCCGACTTTTAATATATATCCGACTTTTAACATCATGTGCAAAAAGGCTCGGTAAAACCTAACCCAAGCAACCCAAGTATTTAAGAGGTGATACCACTAAGGGAAGTTGCTAATCATATAGCAGTTTGTACAGGAATTGTAAAAATCTTGTGGAATGGGTCTTGTGAAATGGGCATCCTTACCCGTCCTTCATAACATAAACTTAGTTTATAGCGCATGTATGTAACGGTCACGTCCTTGTCGCTTTGCTTCATAAAGAGCTTTATCTGCGGTAGCAATTAAGCTTGCTGAGGAGATGCTATTATTTGGGATTACAGTAGCTATTCCCAAGCTAATAGTAACATATTGACTAATATCTGAACAATCATGAGGTAATTTGGCTTTATGAATTGCTTGCTGAATTGCCTCTGCGATGATAATTGATTCTTCAACACCTGTTGATGGCATAATTACAGCAAATTCTTCTCCACCATAACGAGCCACCAAATGTGTTGGAAATTTTACCACAGAAACTAATGCTTCGGTGACTTGTTGCAAACAGTGGTCGCCTGATTGATGACCATAAAAGTCGTTGTATTTTTTAAAATAATCGACATCACATAAAATTAATGATAAGGGTTGCTGCTCAACTTCTAAGCGATTCCATTCTTGCAATAAATACTCGTCAAAACAGTAGCGATTAGCTATTTGAGTTAGCTTATCAATTCTAGACAGACGTTGTAATTCTTGATTTACTTTAACTAGTTCTGATTGAGTTGCTTTGAGGATTTCCAATGTTTGCCTTAACTCTTTAGTTCGCTCTTGAACTTTTTCTTCTAAGTTACGGTTATATTTAGCTAATTCTTCTGTCGCTTCTTGCAAAGCCATATTTTTAGAGGCAAGCTCTGCTTCTGCTTGCTTACGCTGTGTTATATCTTGAAAAGCTGCGATTGCATAAATTATATTACCTTTGTTGTCAAAAATAGGTGTTGCTGAAACCTCTAAAGGAGTAATTTTATCTGGCAAATGTAGTTCAACATCATTAATAGCGGTACTTTCACCATTCAAAGCTCTGATAATAGGAGACTGGTCGTCAGGATAATACTTTTCTGTTCCCTGTATGTAAGCTTGGTAAATCTCTGATAATTGAGAATCTGTATCGGAAATGATTCCTTTACCTAGAACTTTTTGTGCAGCTTGATTCGCATAGCAAGGTTGTCCTTGGGAATTGACTGTAAATATACCTATTGGTAAAGCTTCAAGAAACTGTGCTAACTTTTTCTCACTTTCCCGTAATGCTTCTTCTGCCTGCTGACGCTCGCATATTTCTGATTGACAATTTTGGTAAAGTTGAGCATTTTTGATTGAAATTGCTGCCTGAGATGATAAAATTTTTAAGACTTCTAATCTTTGTGATGTGAAGGCGCCTACAGCAAGATTATTTTCTAGGTAAAGTACACCAAAAAGTGAACCCTGATAAATAATCGGCGTACACAACACAGATTTGGGTTTATTTTGAATAATGTATGCATCTTTAGTAAATATTTCCTCGCAAGATGCATCTGCTAAAATTACATCTTCTTTGGTTTTAATTACATAGTTAATCAAAGAATTCGGCAACTGTTCACTAGTTTCAGCTAGTAGTGATTGGTATAATACGACTTCGGAGGTATCTATAGTACCTTTTGCTTCGATAAATAGCTGTTCTTGCTGTTTTAAAATTAGAAACCCAGTTTGGGCGCCTGCATTTTCAATTACTATAGCCATTAATTTTTTTAGTAACCGCTCTAAAACAATTTCGCTGGCAATAGCTTGAGAAGCTTTAATAATTGTTGTTAAATCTAAAGCATCTGAACTGGTAATATTTTTGGCTAATTTTGAAAAAGTAATGATATGTGAATATTTATATTCTAAATTTTTAGCTTTAGCAATGGCTCCCCAGCATATATAATCATAATGTGCTTTAGTCATATAAGTTCGAGCAATTTCTTGGCGCCCTAAAGCTAAATAAAATTTAGCCGCCAATTCATAAGCTAGCGCTTCTTCTTGGATATACTCATTTTGATGGGCGCCTGCTATTGCACGGTCGTAGTACTCCATAGCCGCAAGTGTTTGCCCCAATACTCTAGCCCTTTCAGCTTCTACTAAGTCATATTTGTGCTGATAATTCATGGGAGCATGTTCAGCCCAGTATTTCATTTTTTCCTGATTTTTGTCTACTTCGCTTAAATATTCTTGTAAATTATTTATTTGGTCATTTTTGGATTGCAATAAATTATCATAATAATTAGCCAGCAATGCTAAAGAATAAAACCAGTTATGCAGAGTGAAAATAATTTCACTTTGAATAAATCCGGAGTATTTCAATGCCGTTTTTGCATGGCTTAAAGAATTTTGATATTCTTCAAAAAGATAACAGAGAAATGATTTATAAAAAAATATATCAAACAGTGAAATTAAATTATTGCTTGACAAAAAATAAGGTACAGCTTCCTCTTCATTCAAAAATTCACCAATTAATTTAGTTTTAACAGTAGACTCATTGAGTAAAGTAGCTACTGCCTGAGCGCATATTTTAGTTAAGTAGAGTGGGTGTTGTTGCTTAAATTTTCTAATAAATTTAATATAAATAGCTTGATTTTCAGCAACTAACTCTAAATGCTTGCCTACAAACAAGAGATGAGAACAGTAAAAATTTGCAGCATGACACGCAAATTCAATATCTCCCACTTCTAGACCACTTTCAATCGCCTCATATAAAGGATTTATTGTATTTCTAATATGCTCTTTTTTATAAGTTATATTAACATGAGTTGATAACAATGCTTTTGATTTAAACTCTTTAGCATTTAATATATCTAATATTTTTAGAGATAATTGACCGAGTTGATAAGCAAAATTAATATCTGGAACTAGCCAAGCTGTAAGGGCGCCATAAAGTGAATAAGCATAAATAGATGAGGGTGAATTACCGTATCGCCTAGAAAGTTCAACCATTGTATACAGAATTGGTAAAGCTATTACACTTTCACTAAAACAAGCAGGACCAATAATAATAATTAAAATCTCCATTGCTGCCAACTTGTATGGATTATTCATACGTGGTAGCCTAGACAGTCGCTCAACATCAAGGTTTTCTGGTGGTGATTCTATTAAGGAAATACCCAGCATTTGCAAAACATTCTGCCCAATCTCTAAAATAGTGCCAATTTGATTTTGTGCTAAGTATATTTTAATTTGTAGTTGATAAAATTTGACATTTTCTAGGATATTTTTATTGTTTTTGAGTGCTATTTTACATAAAAGTAAGGCGGTTGTTAAATTAGTGTTTAGATATTCTGCTTCTGATATTTCAACGTAAAAGCTTAAAGTTAATTTGTATTGATTTTGCCAACTATCAGGGTGCAGTAATTTTAAACCTATATTTAAATAATTAACAGCAGATTCATAAGCTGTCGCGGCTTTAGCTCTTTTACCAGCAATGAGGTTTAATTCAGCTAACTCATCCTTTGCTATTTGCGTAGTTAGTAACTCAGCACCAAAGTTTAAGTGATTAACTAAAGTAAAAATATTATCTTTTTGTTGTTCTTTTGTAAAACTTTTTAGCAGCAATTGACCAATTTTTAAATGAACATTTTTTCTTTCTAATTCTGAAATCAAAGAATAAGCTGCTTGTTGCACTCGGTCATGCAAAAACTTATATTCGATTCTAATATTATTGATATTAAAGATGTCTGAAGTGTCTTCAAAAACAATCGGTATTTTATAATTTGAAGATAAAGGTAAAATTAGACCTGCTTGCAACGCACTCCATAATTGAGCAGCAGTTAAGCTTTCTGATGTTTCATTAACAGTTGCTAAGATATTTAAACTAAATTGGTTGCCGATACACGCTGCCAACTTTAAAACTCTTTGTGTGTCCAGTGGCAATTTACGAATATTTCTAGCAATCAGTTCAACAATGCTATATTCAGCTATGCCAAATGCTTGAATCTTTTGAATATCCCATTGCCAGCTATCTCTAGCTGACTGGTAAACCAGCAAGTTTTCTTTATATAAACTTTTAAGTAACTGAGTTAAGAAAAAAGGATTACCTTGAGTTTCATAAAAAAGTAACTCTGCTAACATTTTAATTCGCACTTCTATAATAGCTTCATTAAGTGTGTCTGCTATTAGTTCTTGAACATGTGTAAGTAATAGGGATTTTACGGTAATATTATGGATTGCAATATCTGTTTTACGTAACTTTTCTAGTGTTTGTATTAATGGGTGAGTGGGGTTTACTTCGTTATCTCGATAGGCGCCAATTATAAATAGGTATTGACTACTATTATCGGCAGTTAAAAGCCAAAGTAATTTTAAAGATGCAGAATCTGCCCACTGTAAATCATCTAGAAAAATTACTAAGGGATGTTCTTGTTGACAAAATACATTTACAAATTGCTGAAAAACGCGGTTAAATCGATTTTCTGATTCAACTGCGCCTAGTTTAGGAACATCAACCTGCGGCCCAATAACTAACTCAACTTCTGGAATTACATCAATTAGAACTTGACTGTTGTCACCAAGAGCCTCTAGTAATTGGTTTTTCCAAACAGAAATTTGCCGCTCATTCTCTGTTAATAACTGACGAATTAATTCTTGGAAAGCTTGAATTAAAGCAGAATAAGGTATATCTCGCTTAAATTGGTCAAATTTACCTGTAATAAAATATCCTCGCGCGGCAACTATAGGTTTATGAACTTCATTAACAATCGAAGTTTTCCCAATACCTGAGTAACCTGTAACTAGCATCATTTCTGTTGCTCCGTGGCTAACCCGGTGGAAAGCATCCATCAGCATAGCAACTTCTCGTTCTCTGCCATAGAGCTTTTGCGGTATTGAAAGCTGACTGCCGACATCGCGCTGACCAAGGATAAAATTTTTAATTTCTCCGGTGCTTTCAAGTTGTTGTAAACAAGTTTTTAAATCAAATTTTAATCCAGCCGCACTTTGATATCTTTCCTCGGCATTTTTAGCTAAAAGTTTCATTACAATATCTGAAACTGCTTGAGGAGTTTCAACAAGCTCTTGTGGTGGCACTGGTTTTTTGGCAATATGACAGTGAACCAACTCTAAAGGATCATGACTTATAAATGGTAACGTCCCTGTAAGCATTTCATATAAAGTCACTCCCAAAGAGTAGAAATCTGTACGATAATCAATCGAGCGATTCATTCTCCCTGTTTGTTCAGGCGCCATGTAGGCTAACGTACCTTCTAATAACTTAGGGTTATTGATAGTTGATTTTTCTAAAGATAGACGTGAGGAAAAACCGAAATTAGTTAATTTTACTTGTCCTGTTTTAATATTAACAATAAGATTATTAGGCTGAATGTCTTTGTGAATTATTCCAAGCTTTTCTAAATCTATTAATATAGACGCAACTTCAATCGCAATTACTAAGCATTCAGTAATTGTTAATTGACAATTTTTAATAATGTGACTCAACGGCTGACCATCAAAGTTTTCTAAAATTAATGCAAAACCATTCTCATACTTTTCAAGGCCATATGGTTTAACAATGCCTTCAATAGTCAAGTCTTTAATTACTTGATACTCGTGCCGCAAACGAGTAATTTCTTCTAATGTCGGATACTCAGATTTAAGCAATTTAATCACTACTGATTCATGTTGCTGCTTAACATTGCTTCGGTAAACAACTGTTTCTATACATTCATGAATTTTTTCAATAATTTTGTATTCAAAAATAGCGAGCATAATCTATACACTTTATGTCACTTTTATTGCCAGTACAATTTTACCTCAAAGTAACAGCCTTGGAGGTAAAATTTTATAAACTTTACCTAGCCATATTATAGGCTAACACTACTATTTTATAGTTATAACACAGTGACTAGATTTTGAAACTTAGTCAAAATGAGGGTAAATTTCTTGCTCAAATAGATCCTTAATATCTGCATGTTTTTGAGATGCTTCGTGTACTAATTCCTTATAATCTTCGCGAACGTTAATGTAATAATTTGCTTGGCGATTCCTAATGGTTGGCAACCAAGCAGTATGCAAGGTGAAGGCAAAATCTATTGAAGGATGGGATAGTTTGCATTGAGGACCCCTAGATAAATTATTGGCATCAAAGAGCCAAAATTCATTTTTGTTTTCATGCCATACTGTGCAAATAATATAACCATCTGTTGGTTTTTCACCACCACGACAGGGAATAAACTGGGGTGAAGATGTTATGTGTCCTGAAGGAAATTTATAACGATCAGCTATTGCGAATGCTTCAGAAGATGATGTATGGAGTCGAAACAAGTAGGCAGGTATTCCCTTATTTGCCAAGTTCAGCACCTTTGCCAGAGGGATTTGCCGATACTTGTAATCTTTGTATGTATCAACAATAAACTTTGTCATTAGGTCTTTCCATAACCCCAAAGAACTCCAGTAAATGTCTTCTAAGCGCTCTAAAGGTTGTCCTGTCTTGGGACAGCGATCGGGATAAGCGAATAGTTCTACACCCCAAGTACATTCTACGTCAGAAATAACGTGTGACGAGAGGATATTCCCAGTTTCTCCGTTAATTACATAGCGTCCCAAACGTCCAATATCTGTTTCACTATTTTCCATACCGTACAAATATGACGGTATAGAATTTTGAGGATTGTAAGCGGAAACATCATACTGTCTAACCCATTCAGCTACATTCATCCCACAAATATGGGCTGCATTGAGGGTAATATTGCCCTGCGGGTTAGAGTAATCCACTAAGAAATGTGCTGTTTCTAACGGCAATATAACTTTTTTGACTATAACTTCAACCTCTTGGTCATCATATGCTGGAAATTGTCCTGCTTTCAAGTCAGCACGACGCACAATATAGAGTGTTGAGTCTGCTGAAACCTTTCCCTCTAACAAATTTCTGAGTTGTGTTTCAACTTTTTTATTTTCTGGAAAAGGGTTATTGAGTACTTGTTCCAATCCTGTTGTAAAGGATGTATCCATTAGCACAATATAATCTTTTGTGATGCCAATTTGATGCATACTTTGGTTAATAGGTAAGGGTACACCATCGGGTAGAACTAGCTTCCAGCGTTCTAAGGCGCCTGTACCATCCCAACAAATTAGATAAACAAAGTTATCAATCTTTAAATTAGTAAGCTTCTCTAGAAATTTGATATAAATTTGTAAACAAGCTTGGAAAGATTGGGAAAATAAGTCAAAAATATCCTTGAGGAAACTAATTCCTAGGAATGAACAAAGCGCTGTTAACAGTTCATCTAGTTCGTGGGGAAGTTGCTCAAGATTATAGATAAAAGGAATGGCATCTATAAAATTTGCTAATGACCTACCATAGTTAACAGTGAACATCTGCTGTGTATCAGGGTCAAAAGCAGGATGCGCTGTACTCAAAAAAGCTGGAAAAGGAGCATTATAACCACTTAATTCAGGTTGCCACTCTTGATTGGCGCCAATGGGAGTTACAACTTCTAGGGTGTTAGTGTCTATTTCATAAGGACGACCCGCATCGTAAGTAACCAGTAACCGCTCCTTTTCGTCTTGAGAAAACTTCATTGGCAGAAAAGCTGTATTTAGCTGGTTACGAACACCCAAAGATAAAGAAAATCTAGTAATACCATGATTACGAAAACGATACTTGTCATACTTTGAGCCATGACGAGTTGCCTTGTCAGCATAGTAATCAGGTGGTTTGGTAATGCGTGTGGTTAATTTTACTTTGTCTTGGCAATCAAAATCTAGGCGATAAATCATGCCATCCCCACACAACAGCGAATCTCCATTGGCAAAGGGAAGACCCCCAGAATCAACTGTCCCAACGGGAGCTACCATAAAAACATGACCGTGCAAATCACGAGGAAGATTACCGCAAATTTTCATGTGGATATCTGTAAGTTCGCATCGACTAGCGGTCATGATTGACTCTGGAACTTTAGGACAGGAATTTATATCTTTATTTTTATAATCAATGTAACGTTGTTGAGACATCATGATTTGTTAAGATTTTTTGTTAAACAATCACTGCTTGTAGATTAATTTGTTTGTTTTCCTACTCTAACTTCACTGTTCTAATATCTTCATGAGTGTATCTACTGACAAACTTATCCTTATACTTTTCTTATCTATATTTTGCTTTAGGCAGTTTCTTTAAAAATAGCTAGGATTTATAAATTTTTATTAAAGTGGGTAATATTTCGACTTGACATACGTGTTTATGCTGAAATATCCGTTAGCATAATCATTAAGATTGATTATTAATACAAAAAAATGCTAATTAAACACAACGTATTTCAGAATCCCAACTTTAACCAACTTTCTCACCAACAAGCACAAGCTTTAACAATGGCTTTTTTAGGAAAAGAATCTATTAGAAGCAAGGATAAAGCCAAACAGCAGAGATTAAAATTATTATTACTACGTGCCTACGTTATCTACAAGCGGCGCCATCAACTTGAGCCAGAAAAGTTATATAATTATAAATGCAATTTTAAATTTAGACTTAAAGAATATTTACAATTAGTAAATTATAATTATAAATTACTTCCTAACTATTTATTTATATTTTTAAAAGAGCTTTACTACACAGATATAGATGTTGCTAGTTTGAATAATATATATTATCAAAATAATACACAGGTAGTTATAAAAACAGAAATATTAGAGGCGCCGATTCAAGTTAATACTCGCAAAGTACCATTTAACTATCATTTAACTTGGGCAAAATTATGCTTGGCTGTATGCACTAATCATCCCTTAGTAGTTAATCTTAAAAAAAGATTTGGCTGTATAAGTCTTATTCCTATTAAAATTCAAAACGAACATATTAGAATCCGGAACGTTTGTATTCATTATCACGATTTATGCCATCTCGAAGTAGCGCAGCTAAAACGTATTCAAATGGGTAGGTACATGGTGAGCGGTATCCACGGACTTAATACAAAAGTTTTTCATGATATGCAAAATAATCAAGAATATGACGGGTTTTTAGATGAAGCTCGCATTGCAATTCATGAGTGGTTAACTCGAACAACTATTTTCAGCAGCATTAAGTTAATTTGTTGGATGATATTACTGATTTTATATGGTATTAATCCGATTGCGGTTATAATTCGACATATTGAAAGTATAAAAGATAAACAACACGAGTTATCTATTTTTTTACTTGTTTAAACCGCTTCTTTTGCTACTACAATCAGGGTAAATCAAGCACATCAGAGATTCTTCGCTTTGCTCAGAATGACAGTTTTATTTTTTACATAAATGGTATTAAGTATTTAAAACATGTTTAGTGCTTATTACGAACGGTAGATACTGGGTGAGGGTGTGTGCGTCTACTCCTAGTTCAGTACGTTCTCTGGCGCCTATTATTCCTGCTTGAGCGTGCCACCATGCTGCTGTGGCTACTGTTTGCTCAATAGGTGTTGATTTATTTATTCCTTGTGCTAGTAAACCAGCTAGTAGTCCTGTTAATACGTCACCGCTACCACCACGTGCTAGTGCTGGCGTACTGTCGGGGTTTATCCAGATGTTGCCTTGTGGGTTGGCGATGGCTGTACGGGCGCCTTTTAATAAGATGATGGCACCACTTTGTTTTGCGGCTGTTTGGACGGCTTGTATTCTATTTTTTTGTGCGTCAGGTATATCGGGGAATAAGCGTTTGAATTCTCCGGTGTGGGGTGTTAGTACTGTAGGCGCCTTTCTTTTTTGTAGTGTTTTTACTGCTCCCATTGTTGCTAATATGTTTAAACCGTCGGCATCTATTACTAATGGGTCAGTACTTTTTAAGACCTGCTCGACTATTGGCACTGCTTCGGTTGTAATACCAGGGCCTATGGCGATGGTGCTAAATGAGTCTAAGCGTGTGTTGGCTGGTAGTTTTAATTGAGCTATGGTGCCTGTTTCTGTTTCTGGACACCCAATAATTAATGCTTCGGGTAGTTGGGCTACTAGTAAGGGTTTTAAGTATTCCGGCACTGCTATTGATAACATTCCTACACCACTGGCACGGGCGCCTAACCCTGTTAATATTGCTCCCCCTGCGTACCTTTGTGAGCCACATATTAGTAGTAAATGTCCTTCTTTATACTTGTGTGTGACGGCGGGACGTGGTAAAGGTATTGCGGAAAAGGCTGTATGTTTAGTTATGCGATGAATTTTAGTATTAGATAGTACGGCTTCTATGTCAGCGCGCGGGATGTCGAAGTCTATTAGTTCGGAAGTTCCTATATATTCTAATGCTCGGTCTTGTAATAATCCTAGTTTCCATAGTCCTAGACATAATGTATGTGTGGCGCGTATTGCTGTTCCTAATACTTCTCCGGTGTCTGTATGTAGTCCAGATGGAATGTCTATACTAATGGTTGGTTTTGACCATTCGTTTATGGTGTTGATGGCTGATGCGATGGGTTCTGTTAGGTTACGCTCTAAGCCAAAACCAAATAGACCATCTATTAAGTAATCAGAGTTTTGTAAGGCACCGATGGAGTTATATATATTTATTCCTAAGCTTTGGACGTATTGTAGGTGCTGTGAGGTTAGCTCTTTGAGCTTTTCAAAGGGGCTGTATATGTTTATTTTATGACCTTGTAGGAATAGTTCGCGCGCTACTACGAGGGCGTCTCCTCCGTTGTGGCCGGGGCCTACTAAGATGCCTATTTGATTATGTTTGTTTTTTATGATTTGGTTAATTTTATGGGTGATGAGTCCTGCGACTTTTTCCATTAATGCTGCTACTGGCATTCCTGCTGCGAATATGCGCGCTTCGATTTCACGCATTTGTGCTGCTGTTACGATTGTTTGGGATATGTATTGTTGTCTTTGCATGGGAAAGGGGGCGGGTTTAGGAGATGGTAATATTAGTTTTAGGTTATGGGTTAACCTGCCCCTACGGTAATCTATCTGCCGTAATAAACTCTTGCGTTTCCTAACCCGGCATTTTTTAATACTGCGTTCCATTGTTCTGCCTGACCACGTTGGGTAAAGGGCCCTACTGCTATATGGGCGCCACGCGGTTGGTTACGACGCTGAACTCCAATATTATTTGCATATTGTCCTAAGCTGCGCCACACTGTTTGTTCGATTTGAGAAAAGTCTTCGGGACGGGTTGGAATAGCGACATAATAGTAGCTGGAGTTATTTGGGTTAATATCTCCTGGATTGTTGCCTATACCTCCACCAATACCACCTCCATCGGGTGTAATTGCTATTTCTTGCCCATTTGTTGCGTTGAATAATCTAACATTATAAAAGTTTATGCCATTGGCTACTAACTGTTGTATTCTTAGCACTGCGTTTTGCTGTCGGGTAAAAACTCCTGCTTGTATTACTGAACGTCCGTTAATATTACGGATGTAAGCTGATGGTTCTACTTGTTTTACTTGTTGTAACAATTGTCCACTATAGCCATTTGTGTCAACTACAACCGAATAGCGCTCGTATGCTTGATTGTATTGCGGCATGGGCGCCTGTTGGTACTGGGGATTTTGCGGTGGAGCTTGAAATTCAAAAACTTGCCCAGTTCCGTTGTTAATAGGAGGTACAGTATAAGGGTCTTGGTTAATTGGCAGTGGTGGCAACGGCTCCGAAAGAGGCATTGGTAACTGTGCTAATAATAAGTTACTTGGATGTTCTGCTTTGACTGGTATGGATAACAGCAGCCCAGACAACACCACTAGTTGTAAACTCAATGCTGGCTGAAATTGACGTAGCAATGCACTTAACATAAGCTTTTGATTGTTGGTTGGTATCTGTTGTAGCAAATATATTTTTGATTGGCTTAGAAAGTACAGATTAGAAAAAGAGATTGTGTTATAAAATTTACCACAGAGTCACAGAGAACACAGAGTTAGGAGGAAACGAAGAGTGATGAAAAGTTTTCTCCTTTGCCTAACTATTTAGTGTTAATTTAGAGATGGTAGCCATAGCTAATTTACGGAAAATGAAAAAAGTCGTCGTTGGTCTTTCTGGCGGCGTTGACAGTTCGACTGCCGCCGCACTTTTACACAATCAGGGCTATGATGTGATTGGTCTTACCCTTTGGCTGATGAAGGGGAAAGGTCAATGTTGCTCTGAGGGAATGCTTGACGCGGCAAAAATATGTGAACAGCTAGGGGTTCCCCATCACGTTGTGGATATTCGTGATGCTTTTCAAACGTATATTGTTGATTACTTGGTGACTGGTTACAGTGCGGGTATTACTCCGTTACCTTGTTCGCAGTGCAACAAAAGTGTGAAGTTTGGCCCGATGCTTCATTATGCAAAAGAAAATTTAGACTGCGATAAAATATCTACTGGGCATTACGCGCGTATCAATTTTAACCCAGATACCGGGCGCCATGAGCTTCTACGTGCATTAGATAAGAACAAAGACCAAACATATTTTCTCTATGACCTAGAGCAAGATATTCTCGCATCGGTTATTTTCCCATTAGGAGAATTACAAAAAACCGATACTCGTCGTATTGCCGCAGAACACGAACTTGAAACTGCTGACAAACCCGAAAGTCAAGATTTATGCTTAGTCGAAAGCAACGGTTCAATGCGTGCTTTCTTAGATAAATATCTGGCGCCAAAAGAAGGAGATATAGTAGATATCGACGGTAAAGTACTTGGCAAACACGATGGTACACACCACTACACCATTGGACAACGTAAAGGTTTAGGTATTGCAGCTGCCGAACCATTGTATGTTATTTCTATAGACGCAATTAATAACCGCGTAGTAGTTGGTGATAGAACCAAAGCCACAAAACCCGAATGTACAATACATCGAGTCAACTGGGTATCAATAGCAGAACCATCGAGTCCCATCCGTGCTGAAGTACAAGTAAGATATCGTTCGGCGCCTGTACCTGTTACAGTAATACCACTATCCGGAGCGCGCGCAAAAATCGTCTTCGACGAACCTCAATTTAGTATTACACCAGGACAAGCGGCAGTTTGGTACAACGGTGAAAAAGTTCTAGGTGGTGGAATAATTGAACAATTCCCATCCTAAATTAAAAATTTGATCAAATGCGCCGTCATCAACAGCAATTGTTTGAGCAGGAATATTTACAATAACTTATAGGCGCCTTTCTAGACTTTCCATTTAAGCTACTTAAGCTACTTCTAATGGTTTCTTAGATAAAGGGATTGGTTCAGGAAGTCCTTTTCCTTGCTCTTGGTACCACTCAATTAGCGACTCGATTACTTCTTGCCCATGTTTCGCTGTTTCTTCATATGTTTCACCATGCGTGTGATATTGCTGCCAAGGAAATTCTGGCAAATGTACCAGATAGCAGCTATTTGTTTTTCTAGGTATTTTTTTTTTGCATCGTCCCCATCTTTCCTATGATGGCGCCAATGTAACACAACTTGAAATCAAAAATAATGGCAGATACCCTTTCATAACACCCGTGACACTCGAACTAATTCATTTCCAGCTTTATTTTTCCCAAAATTAATTAATTTATAACGTTATGACTAAAAAAGGAAAATCACTACCTTCTAGGTTTATTATTCGCTTTGGTAAATTTGTTTGGTCAACAATGTGGCATATAATGATGTCACAGCTGGCGCCACGTAGTAAATCTGGTGCATATGTTCGACCAGAAAGTCAGTTTCGAGATACGGTAAGTAATGACGGCAAGTATAAACCCGAAGCAGGGCGATATAAATTATACGTTGGTTTAGGATGTCCTTGGGCACATCGCACAATAGTTACACGCGCAATTAAAGGATTAGAGTCAGCAATACAAGTATCAATTGTTTCACCTAATGGGGATACAGGAGCTTGGGTTTTTAAAGAAGAAGAAGAAGGTTGTCAAACTGTACCAGAGTTATATAACTTAGCACAACCTGGCTACAAAGGACGCAGTACTGTGCCAATTTTATGGGATACGCACACGAAAACAATAGTTAATAACGAGAGTGCAGAAATTATCGTGATATTAAACTCGCAGTTTAACGAGTTTGCCGTAAATTCAGAGCTTGATTTATATCCTGCTGAACTGCGCGCTCTGATAGACGCTTGGAATGATAAAATTTATCATGCTGTAAATAACGGTGTGTATCGTTGTGGGTTTGCTCAGACACAAGAAGCATACGAGCAAGCTTGTAACGAATTATTTACAACTCTAGATGAAATTGATGTAGCTTTAGAAATAACTCGTTATCTGTGTGGAGATACTGTAACGCTTGCTGATATCCGCTTATTTACAACCTTATTTAGATTTGATTCAGTTTACTACGGTTTATTCAAGTGTAATCGGCGCCGCATTCAAGATTATCAGAATTTAGGCGTCTATTTACGCGACTTGTATCAAATTCCTGGAGTTTCTGAGACTTGCGACGTAGAAAGTGTTAAGCGTGATTATTATGGTAACTTGTTTCCACTTAACCCAGGTGGAATAATTCCCTCTGGGCCAGATATTACAAATTTATTGGAACCACATAACCGCCAAAAATAACGTAGCATAAGCCAAAGCGCTTGTGCATTGGATGATCAAAACTAAAAATGTGAACCACGGTTCACATTTTGATTGGTGTTTGATGTAATGAATTTTGGTAGTATTTCTTTTTACCATAGAGACACAGACGACTACCTGAATTTGCCTGAATTTAACTTAATCGCATTAGAGCTTGTAATTTTAAAAACCTGAAAATACACCTGAATTTAACTCAACAATTTAAGTTAATCCTCAACGAAAATATCAGAATACAGAATTTTATGTACAAAAACAAGTAAATTAATTATGGGTAAGCACTACATCATTATAGTTAGCTTATTAACTTTGACTCTAGGCGCCTGTAACCTAGACAAAGTAAAAGATTCTCAAGTTCAACGTTTAGCTGCCGATAAAAATGTGCAAGGGCTGATTGAGAATTATATCAAAAAGCCTGCAACGTTTGGCACAGACCAAGCAGCCGAGGCATTAGGAAATTTAGGAGATAAGCAAGCTGTTGAACCTTTAATTACTCTGTTAAATACTCCTATTAACTCTTCTGCATCTTCTGCTGACATTAAAACTCATGCTGCGGCAGCGCTTGCACTGGGAAAGTTAAAAGATACTCGTGCAGTTAAAGCTTTAGTGGCTAATGTTAAACACCCAAATCGTACAATTGCAACTGCTGCAAAAACAGGGTTGAAGGATATTGCTGGCACCAATCCTAAGATTACCAATCAGTTGCTAGTTGACTTTAAAAAAGATGATGCTAATGCGGTTGCTGCTTTGGGTGCAATTGGGAAGCCAGCGCTAGAATCGATGTTGGCTGCTTTAAAAGAACCAGATGCGAGAATGAGAACGAATGCTGCGAGTGTTTTATATGATATTGGAGACCCGAAAGCTATTGAACCATTAACTAAGAATTTAACTGATTTAGCATCTAGTCCAATGGTTGGTTTAGCTTTAGAAAAACTTAATTGGCAACCAGTATCGGAAGCGGATAAAGTACATTTTTTAATAGCTAAAAGAAAAGGTGATGAGTTACGCAATAATTGGGAAATGACAAAAAGCGTTTTGCTCAAGGATTTGGCGTCAAATAACCCAAGAACAATTGATTATGCGCTTTATTCTTTTATTGGCATTGGTGGCAAAGATACAACACAGACGTTAGTGAATGTACTGAAGGAGCAAGGTAACAAGAATCTTGCTTTAACTTATCTTAATTGTGGGGAACCTACTTTGGAAAAAGCTGCTTATGATTGGGCACAAAGCAGAGGATACAAAGTTATTAAGACAGCTAGGAAAGAGCAATCAGCAGTTAAGTGGGGTTCATTTTAGGAACGGGCAAGGATGCCCATTCCACAAGAGTATTATATATTATTTTTCAAATGGTAGTATTGGAGATGTTTTGGGGTAGATGGCTATTTCGGTTTCGGGGTCAAAGAAGTGTAATTTTTCTGGTGTTAATGATAACCAAATTTGTTCACCTATTTTAACCGTGCGGTCGGGTGGTATTCTGACTTGTAATGATGGTTCAGAAAAGGATTGTCGTTGAAACCCTGGTATTATTAGTTGGGTTGACAGGTAAGTGTCATTACCTAAGTTTTCAACTAAATCAACTTGTACTGGTAAGTTTCTTGTTGCGGGTACACCTACAATTAAATGCTCGGGTCGTATTCCTAATATTACTGTTTTGCCGTCGTACTTTTGTAGTGTGGTGCCCCAAATTTCTGGTAGTGTCATCCGAAAGTCACCGTTTGTAATGATTTGCGGTGCTTGAAATTTGACGGGAATAAAGTTCATTGGTGGTGAACCAATAAATTCTGCGACGAAACGATTTGCTGGACGGTTGTACAGTTCTAACGGAGGCGCCACTTGTTGGAGTTGACCTTGGTTTAAAATGGCTATTCTGTCCCCCATTGTCATTGCTTCGGTTTGGTCGTGGGTGACGTAAATTGTGGTTGTTCCAAGCTGACGCTGTAATTTGACTATTTGTGCGCGCGTTTCTGCACGTAATTTTGCGTCTAAGTTTGATAGAGGTTCGTCCATAAGGAATACTTGGGGGTTACGTGCTATTGCTCGTCCTAATGCAACACGCTGTCTTTGTCCCCCTGATAACTGTTTGGGTAATCGTTTTAGTAATGCTTCGATTTGCAGTAATTGTGCGACGTTTTTTACCTGTTGGTCAATCGATTTTTCTTTCTCAGATAAATACCTCAGTCCTTTGGGTAATTTTCTTGTTAGTGCTACAAGAAAATTCTCGATAAAGCTGGAGTTCGTCTCCTCATGACCTAAATTATCTAACGAACGGCGCCGTAATCCAAAGGCGATATTATCGTAAACTGTCATATGGGGGTAAAGCGCATAGTTTTGAAACACCATCGCAATATCACGCTCTTTGGGGGGGAGGTCGTTGACAAGCTTGTCACCCACCGAAATATTCCCACCCGTCATGGTTTCCAACCCAGCTATCAACCGTAAAAGCGTACTTTTGCCACAACCCGAAGGCCCCACCAACACCATAAACTCACCGTCTGCTACCGTTAAGTTTATCCGTCGCAAGACATTTACACCAAGAGAGTGTGCAGCATCATCCTTATTTATATGGTCTTTGGCTGGTGCATCCCCTTTGCGGTGGGGGAAACTTTTGTAAACGTTTTCTAAAATAACTTGTGCCACGGCTTATAGTTATGGTTATTGGGCATCGCACATTGGGCATTAAATGCTTCTAATGACCAACGTCAAATCAAAATAATAATTCAGCGCTCATCATACACGTAACCCCACTATGAAGAAAAGTTAAAAAATAGCTTTACCAATATTTACCTTTCATCCTAGCTAATTACTTGCTTTTTTTGGTACAATAATACTAATATGGTGTTAAAGTCAAATTACTCGTAACAGTCAGGCGCCTGAGTCAGGTAAATAACAAATAAACAGATATTTACAACTAATGTTGCTTAACTTTTATGCTAAAACAATACAATGATACCAAGTATAAGAAATATGGAGTTGATTAAGAATTATTAAGAATAAATTTAACTAAAATACTATGTGGTGATAAAACTGCGTAGGTTGGGTGGAGGTTTTGCGGAACCCAACAAATAAGTGCAAATGTTGGGTTCCGTTCCTCCACCCAACCTACAAATTAGGAAAAACATGAACAATTTTATCTTAATGGCAGAAATCATTAGTGAGCCTCAACTGCGTCACACACAAGATGGTTTAGAGATTTCAGAGATGATGGTGCAGTTCCCCAGTGGAAGAGCAGACGACCCACCATCAATGTTGCGTGTAGTATCTTGGAGAGACTTAGCCAAGGAAGTACATCAAAATTACCACCAAGGAGACCGCGTACTTTTAGAAGGACGTTTGGGAATGAATACCATTGACCGTCCCGAAGGATTTAAGGAAAAACGCGCAGAATTAACATTGCAAAAAATACATCCACTCGATGGTTCGGCGTCTATCACCTCAGCACCAGCAGCAGAAAGAACACCCGTTGCAACTAATAGTAGAACATCAAGCGCACCAGCTACAGCACCAACTACAAATAATAATGCATCTAGCTATGATGAGGCGCCTGCAAGAACACCTGCAAAAACAAAAAGCAATGTAGGAGTTATGCAAGAATCAAATCAATACGCAGCACAGCCCGCTAGGAATTATGAGCCAAGTACCTACCCAGCACAGCAGGAAGTAGAAACAGAAGAAGACGATATTCCATTTTAAACGGCGCCATATTTTGCATGAACAGCACCCACTAAAAGATTAGGGGTGCTTTTTTATGCAAAGTTTTAACATGTTTTGGAAGTACTGACTTTTCAGAGTTGTCACAGCTTTGTCACAAATGCCAATGTATACTCAAAATGTAGTATACGCAATTGTACTAAATGTATGAAATGTATGTGATAGTTTTTACAAAGTTTTGGGAATAATGAAAATTAGGACAACTAATCTCTGTAATACTGGCACAGATTCAGTTTGCGTATTGTACTCAAAGGGGTACCAAAATTTCACGTACAAGGAGGACTTAAAGTTAAGATAAACAAAAATGATGTGCAAAATCATCGCAAAACTTTTCATGTCTTGGTCGGAAACCCTTGTCAACCGAGTACCTATTTCATATATCAACATTGAACAGCTAAAATCCGGAAAACGATGACAAAAAAATAACGAGCATAATACATAGTATTTGCCGCAGACTATAGTTCCAAGTACTCCGAGGTTAACGAGATGCCTTATCCTGCTATCGGTACCTTCAGCATCAGTTCTATAGCTTTCAAGCTAGAGTTTCTCAGTTTGACTATGTCGTAGTGTTCAATTTTGATGTCGCATGTTTTCGATTTTTTATCAAATCTTTAGGGTATTTAGGAGATGATAGATTACAAATGTGAACAGGTTTTAATCGGTCTACTTACGTTCACAAAATTTGATTTTAAAAGAGTATGTAATTTTGTTTATTAATTGATGAAAACAAAATCATCAACTTAATCAATAAATATACATTTGAGTATTCTTACTGAGGAGCCACACATATGAATTTGTTACATTTGTAGTTGATTTTAGGCTATTAGTTCAGGTTAATTACAGTATCGCTAATGATAACTAAAGCTTAAAACCCTTCTATTCTTGTCAAAATAAATTGGCGATTCTAAGAAAGCTTGGAAAAAACCTGCGTAAGAACGCAGGATATAATTTTAACGTTTAGTGTATTTTATGTCACATTCCAGAATCAATGTCAAAAAACCAACGAAATTATATCGCTCGTTGGTAGCTACTGCATTAATCGCTAATGGTGTTTTCCAATTTGTAGCACCTGTAATCGCAGAAGGAACAAGAGCAGGTGAATCAATTAGCAACACAGCAGAAGCAACTTACGAAGACCCAGATAATGCAGGAACAACTATTAACGCAACCTCTAATACAGTTGTTGTAGAAGTTGCAGAAGTTGCAGGTATCACAGTTACTTCTTCAGGTACAGCTTTCAGACAAGATAGCAACAATGATGGCAGAGTCAACTCTGGTGATGTCGTTTTATATAACTACACGATCACTAACGTTGGTAATGACCCAACTCAATTCCGTATTCCCAACTTGGCAAGAACAACAGGACCAGCAACAGTTTCTGGCAATATAGAATATAGTCCTGATGGTGGTACAACTTGGACTGCGGTAAATGGCAGTGAAGTAATCACAACTTCTGTTCCGGTGAATGGAACAGTTCTAGTGCGTGTTCCTGTGACTGTAGCTGCTGGCGCCCAAAGTAATGATGTAATTACAGTTACGTTTGGTGATACTCCAGGTGATGCTCAAAACCAATTGCGGAGTCCGAATGGTGGTGACGTATATACCGTTGATGGAGCAGATGGTAGCATACCTGGAGAAGTTAATGGTACACCAGTGAATGGTGTTCGTGAAGCTAGTGCAACTCAACAAGTGCGTGTAGATTCTGGGTTAAAGACCTATGCATTAGCTAAGGTGATGAAGGTACGCACAGGTATCAACAATGGTGGTACTGATGCTATTAACGATGATGTCCTCAGCTACAGTTTGAGTTTGGAAGTTGAAGATAACGATCCTACTGGTAATGGTATCACTCCTGCACCATTGGTAGGTAGAACAATTCCTGGGTTAACAAATCCTCGAATTTTGGTTTCTGATGCAATTCCAGTGGGCACTCAACTAGCAGCAGCCCCAACACCAATTCCTGGTTGGCAAGTAGTTTACACCGACCAAGACCCAACTTTGGTAACTAATAGCGCGGATAAAGTCACCTGGATAGCAATGCCAGCTAACCCCTCTGCCACAGTATTGGCTTCTGTTAGACGTATTGGTTTTGTTAACGACCCAGCAGTCGTTACCTCTGTGGCGCCAGGTACTATAGTAAATGGTTTTAATATTCAAATCAGGACTACAGGGGCGCCAAACACAGGTTCATTCCAAGTTAACAACATTGCTCAGTTATTTGGTGCAACTCCTGATAACGATAATGACCCTAACACTACAGGGGCGCCAGTATTTGATGAATCAGGTGATAACAGTCCAAGTAACTTTAGTGATGATGGTACGCCATTCCCAGGAACTGACACAAACAACGATAGAATTCCTGATAAATTACCCGATACCGTTCCTGATGGTTTTGTAAATGACCCTACAGACCTGACCAATATGGGTACTGATAGCGGCAATAACAACACTGGTACAGGTACGGGAGGTGAGGCAAATACATTTATCGTAACTCAACCTGTAGCATCTTCAGTACTCAATGGTCCTGATAGATTTCCAGATGCAACAGGTCCAGTCAGTGCTACTGACCCTACAGGGACAAACAGCGACTTTACCAATAAATCATCTTTAGTACCTCCTGGTATTATTCCAGATGCGAATAATAGAATTCCCAACCCTTCACCTGTAGCTTTCACTAATACCGTAAAAAATAACGGTACCTCACCAAATAATATTTCTTTAATTCCTACACCTCCAGCAACCCCTGCTGACTTACCAAACGGTACAACAGTCACTATTACTTATGGTTCCGAGTCTAGGATTTATACATGGAATGGTACTCAATTCCAAATTAATGGCGGCGCCATCGACCAAGCAAACGAATATATAACCATTCCAAATGTGGCGCCAGGAGCGACTGCGAACTACGGTGTGGAAGTTAAGTTACCAGCAAATACGCCTTTATCTACAGACTTAGATACAACGACTCCCGCAGTAGACGATTTAATTGGTGGTTTCCCTGTGCCTATCTCTGCATTTATTGATGATGCAGCACCTGGCTTACAAGCCGAACCAAGCAATATCACGATTGACCGCGTTTATACTGGCTTCTTGAGAATGCTAAAAGAGTCAAGAATCTTGGCTGGTACAGGACCTGCTCCTCAAGGAACGGATGGTCAATTTAGCACCAGTAGAAAAAAACCGGCGCCTGGAAATATTATCGAATACCGCATTATCTATACCAATATCTCTGATGCTCAAGCAGGAACTGGGAATAGAGTTCTGAGGGCAAATGATGTAGTTATAACTGAAGATGGCACAACGGGTGGTAATAACTGGGCACTCGACAACGATAGAAACGGACAAATCGATACCAGTAATATCGTTGGTACAGCAAGAGACTCCGGCAGTTCAACCATTAGATTCCACAGTGGTAATCCAGCAAGTAATGTCACTGTAGACCAAACCGGAACAACTGTAGATACGGATGTGACCAAATATATCAACACAGTGACTGGAAATGTTGAGCCAGGTCAGTCTCGTACCTTTACCTTACAACGACGGATGAATTAACCAAACATCAATATGTAGAGACGTTACATGTAACGTCTCTACAACGTCACAAATTTGCAAACAAAACCCAACAATCACATAATATTATCAGAGGTTATTTGTATGAAACGTTTATCTATTGCGGGTTTAGGAACTGTTGCTTTAATTGCGAGTGTATCATTTAGCAGCGGACTTCCTTTATTTAATAATATTTGGGAATCAGGAGTTGCCATTGCTCAAAATGCAAAGAAAGGACAAGTGCAGTTGCGTTTGGAAGCAGCTAAAAGAATTGTGCAACAGGTACAAGGTAAACAACAAGTTTCTTGGCAAGCATTGCAAGGTCAAGCAACGGTGCAACCAGGGGATATTTTACGCTATACCTTGACTGGGGCAAATAATGGCGAACGTGGCGTAAAAAATTTAGCTATTAAGCAACCTGTTCCCAAAGGAATGATGTTTGTTTTAAATTCTGCAACTGCGGAAGGTACACGTGATGCAGAGATTACATATAGTATTGATGGCGGACGTAGTTTTACAGAGAAACCAACTGTCAGAGTTGCTTTAGCTAATGGTAAAACTGAAGTTCGTCCGGCGCCTGCTTCTGCATATACTCATGTGCGTTGGAGATTTAGTAATGAGGTTCCTGCCAAAGGAATGATCAAAGGAACTTATCAAGTACAAGTACGCTAAGGGTAAGGTGGGCAGTGCCCACCCTACGAAACAATTATAAACAGGAGAAAATTTAAGTGCGCCGTCGAAAAAAGCAACTTCAGATTAAATATGGGGGTAGCAGTGTTAGACGGATTGCGACAACCTTGCTAGTAGCAACTATTTTACAAAATCCGATATCCGCATTCGCACAAATAGACAATAAGGTTTCGCGTCCAGAAATTAACAACCAAGCTACATTTACATATACAGATACTGACAGTCAATTTAAATTTCAAGGAATTTCTAGTAAGCTTGATGCAAGTCCCGAACCATTAGTTGACCCATTAGGTCGTATTTTAGATTGTGGCGGAAATGTTTTGCCAGATTACAGAGGTTTCTCTGTGGCAGTATATGAACCCAATCCTAATGACCCAACGGGGACAGAACTTGGTAGATTGGTAGACTTAACACCTACAGAAATTCCAGATATTGAAGGCAACCGAGTTCCTAGGGGTTTGGAACCTAATAGTGATAACAGTAACCCATTTTTATTAACAAACGCTGATAACGGTTTTTACAATTTTTTATTAGACCCAAATCAAGGTCAAACCAATGCTGGTAAAACTTATATTTTAGTAGTTAATCCGCCAACTAATTCTATTTACACTCAACGTCGAGTCAAATTGGAAATATCTCAACCAACGGGTGGTATTCAAAATAATATAGTTCGTTATACTGCAACTTCTATTGATGGTCAACCAATTAGCACTAGAGGAGGTATTCAGCTTAGTCAAAATGTTGTTTTTGTACCAGATGCGGAAAGAATTGGCTTAGATTTATTAGCATTTCAATTTGACTTAGGTTTATGCCAAGCTCAACAAGTGCAAATTATTAAAACAGCAGATAGGGCAACAGCAGAGCCAGGAGATACTGTAATTTATCGTCTTTCTTTACGAAATTTAGGCGATTCAGGTTTAGACAATGTCCTGGTTACTGACACTTTACCTTTAGGATTTAAGTTTTTATCTAACTCAATTCGCGGCGAAATTGATGGTCAGCCAGTTATTTTAACCACTGAGCGCAACGGCAACACAATTAACTTCCGTACCAATGCCGTTATTCCTCGCGATAAAGTGCTAAATATTGCTTACGGCGCCCAACTTACTTCTGATGCAATTCGTGGTACTGGTCGTAACGTCGCAATAGTTAATGCTCAACGTTCTGATAACGATTTTGCTGTTAAAGACGGTCCTGCGACTCACCAGTTAAAAATTAGACCAGGCATAACTTCCGATTGCGGCACTATTATCGGTCGGGTATTTGAGGATAAGAACTTTGATGGAGAACAACAAACAGGTGAACCAGGAATTTCTAACGCGGTAGTTATGCTACAAGACGGCAACCGTATAACCACAGATAAAAATGGTTTGTTCTCAGTGGCGAATGTTTTACCAGGTAAGCATACGGGTGTACTTGATTTAAGTAGCGTTCCTGGCTATAAATTAGCGCCCAATCATAAATTTAAAGAACGTAATAGCCAATCTCGCCTGGTCAATTTGGCGCCTGGTGGCATGGCAAGGATGAATTTTGCAGTCACCCATGCCGCAGAGGAGGTGAAGAAATGAGACACAGAATGCACTCAAATATTTTTGATATAACTTGTGATATAAATATCTCCAAATCGAATTTTAACTTAAAATTCATCGCAGCTATGGCTGGAGCTTTGAGTATTGTATTATACTCTAGCGTTGTTAAGGCTGAAAATTCTAGTGTTACGCAAGAAGTAGAAAATCTCTCTTCGGCAACACCTGAACCTTCTAGTAATTTTGCTCAGACAAATCATGTAGAAACAAATCAAATATTTTTTACACAAGAAGAACCACAAGAGAAAGTCTCAAATCTGGAGGAAGTTTCTCAAGAAGAATTTTCAACACGTCCAGATTCAACATCTCCAAGTTCAACACATCCAGATTCAAAACATCCAGATTCAAAACATCCAGATAATTTATCTTTGGTAGGTATTAAAGCATTTGAACCCGTATCTGATGCTAAATTGCCTAGAAGCTTACAGAAACTTGTAGAGTCACGCCAAGTAGAGACTCCATTTACAACTAGTCAATCAGAGAAACAGCCACAAGGCACCAGCAAAAATAATCCAATAAAAATACTTTCTCCATTAACAAATAGTGTTATGGATATTCCTGCAACTACAGTTGTTTTGGAAATTCCTTTCGGTCAGGAAGTAGAACTATTCGTTAATGGTGAGTTGGTAGACCGCTCTTTAATTGGACGCACGGAGACGGGTACAAATACTGCAACTCAGTCTTGGTTTGGTGTTTCCTTAAAAGAAGGGGAAAACACTATTACTGCCAGAATAGTTGGTTCTACAGTAGATGCTGCAAGCGTTAAGGTTCAAGTACGTGGTGCCGCAGAAAAATTAAAAGTTGATACAGTCGAAAGCCGTATTCCTGCGGATGGACGTTCAACTGCTACAATTCGAGGTGAATTAGTTGATGCATCTGGAAACCTTTCCAATCGAGATACTGTAGTTACTTTATTATCGAATGTTGGTGAATTTGTTGGCGAAGACTATAAACCTGAGCAACCTGGTTTCCAGGTATTAGCTAAAAGTGGTCAATTTAGTACCACCCTCAAATCTACCTTGGATGCTCAAACAGTCAGAATTCGGGCAACTAGTGGAGAGTTAGAAGCTTTTACTCAGTTGCAATTTGAAACTGCCCTACGTCCTAGTATTGTGAGTGGGGTGATTGATTTGCGTTTAGGTGCCAGGGGTACAGATTTTTACAGTCGCTTCCGTGATTTCCTTCCTGTTGATAGAAACAACAGCACCCAATTTAATGTCCGCTCGGCAGTTTTTGCGACTGGGGCAATTGGAGAATGGTTGTTTACTGGTGCGGTTGATAATACCCGCAATTTGAACGAAGACTGTAACTGTGATACCCGTCTATTTAAAACTTATCAGTTTAGCGAGCAAAATTATCCCGTTTACGGCGATAGTTCTACTGTTGACGTACTGGCACCTTCGATTGATAGTTTCTTTGTTCGCTTGGAGAGGTCGCCGAAAATTCCAGGCGCCAACCCCGATTATTTCATGTGGGGTGACTATAATACTGAAGAATTTGCACGAGCTTCGCAGCAATTTACCGCAATTACTCGTCAATTACATGGCTTTAAAACCAATTACAACCTAGGTAATTTACAAATTACGGGTTTTTACGCCAATAACGTCCAAGGTTTCCAAAGGGATACAATTCCCCCAGACGGAACAAGCGGTTTCTATTTTTTGTCACGACGTTTATTACAGCCAGGTAGCGAAACTATCTTTATAGAGTTAGAAGAGCTTAACCGTCCGGGTACAGTTTTAGAACGCAAACGTCTTAACCGTGGCCCCGATTATGAAATTGATTACGACCGAGGTACAATATTATTCCGTGAACCAATTTTACGTACTGATGTCGGTAAAGCAGGAGAAGTATTAACTCGTCGTATTGTCGCTACTTACCAATATGAAGGAGAAAACACAGACAACAATAATATCTATGCAGGGCGCCTGCAATATAACTTCTCGCGTATTCTCAACCAAGAAAGCTGGTTTGGTGCAACTTACATCCAAGAAAATCAGGGTGTTCGGCAATTTGAATTGTACGGTACTGATGCCATGATTTCCTTTGGGAATGATGGTAAATTAATGGCGGAATTTGCCCGCTCCACAAACGAATCTGATACTTTAGGTTTGGTTAGTGGTAATGCTTGGCGAGTAGAAGCCCAAGGCAAACTAACTAACGCAATTCAAGCACGAGCTTATTACCGTTTTGCAGATACTGGATTTGCGAATAACGCTACTGTTAGCTTTGTCCCTGGTCAAACTCGCTATGGCGCCCAAGTCACGGGACAAATTACCCCTAGCACTAGTTTGCGAGCGCAGTACGACCATGAAGATAACTTTGGTATAGCACCGCAACCATTGGATACGTTTGAAGAGTTGTTGGCGCCTCGAATTACAGCAACTCCCGGAACAAAAGTAGATAATGATTTAACTACTATTTCCGCAGGTATTCAGCAGCGTTTTGGAAAATCAACTTTTGATTTTGATTGGTTACACCGCAACCGCGAAGACCGTTTAACTGCGACAACAACTAATTCCGACCAGTTACGTTCGCGGTTGACAGTTCCCATTTTTGACAAGCTGACATTTTTAGCCCAAAACGAATTAACTATATCTAACCAAACAGATACTATTTTTCCTGACCGAACTCTTTTTGGATTAAATTACGAAGTCATCCCCGGAATCAATCTTAGTTTGTCCCAACAGTTTTATACTCGTGGACAGTTTGATGGTAATTCAATCACTGCTTTTGGTGTTAATGGTGAACACAGTCTTGGTAGAGATACTAAGCTGACCGGGCGTTATACCATTTATGGTGGCGCAAATGAAGTTACAAGCCAAGGCGCCGTTGGTATTAACCAAGGTTTTACTATCGCGCAAGGGTTACGGCTTAACTTAGCATACGAACGGATATTTGGTAATTTATTTGGACAAACTGCTGCTGGTACACAATTTAGCCAACCCTTTGCGATTGGTCAAAGTGCAGCAGCTTTGGGTATTAACTCTGGTGACAGCTACAGCGTTGGCTTAGAATACACCGATAATCCTGATTTTAAAGCTAGCGCACGCTTTGAACATCGCAGTTCCTCCACTGGTTCTAATACTGTAATTTCCGCAGGTGTTTTAGGTAAAATTTCACCATCACTAACAGCATTAGCACGTTATCAACAAGCAAGTGCTTCTAACCAAGGAATTATTGGGTTAGGAGACACCGCTTCTTTACGAGTTGGTTTAGCTTATCGTGACCCCAACAACGATAAATTTAACGCTTTGCTACGTTATGAATACCGTAAAAATC
Organism: Calothrix sp. PCC 7103; assembly: GCF_000331305.1. GTDB lineage: Bacteria > Cyanobacteriota > Cyanobacteriia > Cyanobacteriales > Nostocaceae > Dulcicalothrix. Next base: position 8,731,232 of record NZ_KB217478.1, read on the forward strand.
CTGCGACTCTCCCCGATAGTGTCCTGCGAGGAAGTGGTACTGGTGCAGAAGACCATACTTTTGCTTTAGAAGCTATTTACGCTCCGAATTGGCAATGGGAATTATATGGTAAATATGCTTTCCGCAATAGTACCTCTTTCCTTGCTCAAGATTTGATTGGAAGCAGTAGCACTAATCTTGGACAAGCACGTTTAACTTATCGTTTGGGTTACAGTGTTGATTTAGTAGGAGAAGCTCGAATAATAGGTCAAAAAGACTACACCGAAATTGGCTATGTAATTGAAGCTGGTTATTATCTGGCGCCTAATTTGAGGCTTGCTGGTGGTTATGCCTTTGGTCAAGTTGATGACCGTGATTTTTCTGGCACTCGTTCTGGTGGGGGACTTTATTTGGGTGTCGGTCTCAAACTTGATGAATTGTTTGATGGTTTTGGTAGGCAAAAACCAATACCAGCGATGCGTAAAGAGCAAGTAGATATGAAAACGGGGGTGGAACTAAATGGAGCGATTTAAAACCAAATTTAACCTGTGCGGACAAAAGCTAAAGAGGATAAATCTATTTAGCAACTCTCTAAAATCTGGACAAAGGAAAAATAATAGTATAATCAATTACTTTTTCCTTGCATCTGCCTTAAGCTTTCTGTCTTTTTCGTCATCAGCCCTTGCAGAAGGTAGTAGAACTTTATACCCCAGTAATGCTACTGTTTTTCGAGCTAATTTAGAGTGGCGAAATAATACGTATGGTCCGCTCGCACCTGTAAACAATTCTTTATTGCGTCGTACCTTACTACAAGTCTACGCCAAGCAGGGCGAATATATCCTCTTGGGTTCGAGTGCGGTGGGAATCAGTCAGGGTGACATCCTAGTTTATGGTAGCAAAATAGGTAGAATTGGCAATGAAACTTTGTCTGACCTAAAATTTAGATGTTCTACTCAAAGAAACCAAACAGGAAATTTAAATCAGGGTCGTATCACCAGTCGTAATATTGAATTAGCTGGGCCAGATACAATTACCGACGCAGCAAATGCTACACCAGGTTTAGCAGTTCAATATAACGCAACCCCAGGTTATGTTCCTTGTTACTACGAAGCTCCATCTGATGGAATTTATTATGTAGTTTTTTATGGCCCGACAGGGGATAATAGTAATATAGACGGCTCTCCAACAGCAGAACTAGATTTAAATAGTTCCAACAACTTTAATGACTTACAGCGAACTAGTGTTGCAGCTTGGGATGTGACGGTACGTAGCAGTCTGACCTCTACAATTGATATTAATGGACGACTGTTTGCAGACTACTTAGCTATGTATACAGGTGGTAATGCTAGGCCTGTTAATTTTTTAACTTATGTTGTTACTCGAGATGGCTATCGCTATCAAACAAATTTAAACGGACTAGACCCGAACGGATTTGTTATTTATGGTAATGATGTTGGCTACTATGACAGCGATGGGCAAACACCGCTCTATCGAAATGTTTTGGGAAATAACGCTCAACTGACTATCCTCGAGGGTGGAACTAATCTTGCTTTACCCAATCATGTTATTTTTATTAGTAATCCTCAAAGTAGTACTGGTGCCTCGGATGCGATTATCGCGCGAAATATACCATTATTACCTACACTACCAAGGATTGAAAATGCTAGCTTTCAAGGAACAGCGGGAGCTAATAATTCTAATTTAAACACAGGTGGAACTTTTCGCTTTACTACCAATGTTCCTGGTAGCTATGAAATTATTATTAGTAGAGATGGTAATAATTTTGACCCAGCAAATCCTCAAAACCGAGTTTTGAGAGCCATAATTACAAGTAGCGGGCAGCAAACTGTTCCTTGGAATGGTAAAGATAATAACGGTGACTTTTTTCCTGTCGGTAGAAATTATCAAGTCAGATTATCAGTTCGTAATGGCGAGTACCACTTTCCACTGATTGATGCGGAAAATAGTACCAATGGCGGCCCAAGCTTTACTCTGCTCAATGCTACCAATCCTTTGGGAAACACTACAGGATTTTATGACGATCGAGGATACCGAACATTGTCTGGTGTTAATGTTGGGACACCAGGTCAAGTACTATGTGGAGGTTCTCCTCCATCTATACCTAATAGCAACCTGATTACAGGGTTCAACACGACTAGCACTCAAAGAGCGTTCGGTACAAATAGTGGCGGTAATACTAACGCTTCTTGTTCTGGTTCTTTTGGTGATGCTAAAGGATTGGATATTTGGACTTATGTTCCTAGTGAAGCAGCTTTAACTAACCTTAATATTATTGCATCGAATAACCCCAATGTACTTTTAGTCAAACGAATTACAGGCATTAATAACCAAACTCAAAATCCAGGTGGCGATAATTTAGCAGCTTACAAAGACGAGAATACTAATCCCTACGATGACAATACAATCACTATTATCAACCCCAATCCACCAACCGAACCCGCAGACACCGACAAATGGCCTGACCCCAATACTTTCCTAATTGGAGGGACGAGGGGTGGTAAGGTTAACCCTGGTGATGAAATTGAGTATACAATTTACTTTCTATCAGCAGGTGATTCCACAGCCAGTAAGGTTTTGATATGCGATCGCATTCCTGAAAATGTCTCCTTTATTCCCACAGCATTTAATGGTAGCGGTAGCCCAACTCAAGTAACAGGTGGTATACCAGGAGCTGATCTCGGTATTGCTTGGCTTTACAATGGCAATCTTCAATCTTTAACTAATGTTAGAGATGGTGATGCTGCACAGTACTTTCCACCCGGTACTGACCCAAAATCTTTTTACCCTAATGTTAACTGTGGTGGCGCCAATACTAATGGCGCAGTTGTGGTGAACTTAAGTGATTTACCCAATGCTACTGCACCAGCTACACCACCTGGCTCCTACGGGTTTGTACGCTTTAGAGGAAGGGTGAAATAATAGATTTGGGGGGCGAGACATCGCAGGTCTAGCAAATGGTGCAATTAACATTGCTGTAGTAAGTAAGTCCTATTGGTTCCGTCCTAGAACTCTAAAACAGCTTTCATATTCTAGTCTAAGTTGATTACAACCCCATTGCTAGTAAAGATCAATTTTATAAAAACTTGTTGAAATAATAAACTAAAACTGATATGATATGATTTGTGAATACGGCGCTATAGCCAAGTGGTAAGGCAGAGGTCTGCAAAACCTCCATCCCCCGGTTCAAATCCGGGTGGCGCCTCTTCTAATTTATCACACTTTCCGGCTCCAGAAGCGGCTTCTAGCTTCAAGAGCCGATATTACTATTTGTATCAAATTAGCTCAAAACAGGTCGAATCAACCCAGGAATTTAGTCACAAATTTAGTCACAGTTTTAGCTACGATTTAGAGGTCAGGACGAACTCCCTATATAGCTCCTGTATCGTTGAATGGGGTGACATCTTTCAAGGGGCATTCTCCCTCAGCCAACTTTGCCTTAATTTGGGGTAAGTAATTATGGATATTAGTAGTCGCCTCGCCCAAGCCAATGGTAGGTTAAGAGCTTCAAATACTGGCATTAGTATCGAGCAACGTGGAGGTACTTTATGGCTGAGGGGAACGCTTCCGCCAAAGCCAAACTCAGGTAAGACTAAACCTTACCAGCAAAAGCTTTCCTTAAGAACAAAAGAAAATCCTCAAGGAGTTAAAGCTACAATTGCTGGATTGCAGTATGCCGAGCAACAAGCCCGTGCGATTCGAGTACAACTTGATAAAGGTCAGTTCAATTGGACTGACTGGCAATTGAATCAAGCGTCAGAAGTTGAAACTGTGTCTGATTGGGTCGAAAAATACGAAACAGAATATTGGAGAAGAAGACAGCGCAATCAGCAAACCGAAACAACATGGAAAAAAGATTATCAAGCTGTTTTCCCCAAGTTTGTTAAATTCGCCAAAGACGCAGAGATTTCTACCGACTTAATCATCAAGTTCATATACCAAACCAAACCTGATACGCGAAATCGTAAAAGGGTATGTGATGTTTTAGGTAGACTTGCCAAATTTGCCAAGCTTGAAAATTTGGACGCGATTAAAGAACTGGCTGGAAATTATTCACCAGGAACGGTCTCACCAAGAAATTTACCTACAGATAAAGAGATAGCTCAATGGCGAGACAAGATTACCAATCCTGGCTGGCAGTGGGTATATGGAATGTGTGCGGCATATGGCTTACGTCCCCATGAAATATTTCATGTTGACATGCTAGACTTTCCCATCGCTAGAGTTAGTGATGAAACCAAAACAGGAGAGCGATTTATTTACCCGCTTTATCCTGAATGGGCAGAAAATTGGAATCTTCGAGAAATTATCTTACCGAACTTGGAATCAATCGAAGATTCCTCCAATGCCAAACTTGGAACCAAAATATCCGGGTTTTTCTACGACTTTAAAATTCCATTTCCCCCATACAACCTACGTCATTCCTACGCACGCCGATGCTTTGAATTCGGCTTTACCCCTGACTTTGGAGCAAAATTAATGGGACACTCAGTCACAACTCATTGCAAAACTTACCGAGCCTGGATTGATGAAGCAACATATTGGAAAGTATATGAAAAGTTAGTTAATCGCATGGGTAGACCACCTGCACCTTAACAAAAAGCAGATGGGGTTGCAAATGTATCAATCACAGCAGTGATGTTAATTTTAACGATACGATTTGCAACCCCACTAAGTCTTGCATCAATCTAATGAATGCATTAAACCTGAAATAAAAGTAGCAAGTCTTTTTGTACTAGTATGTGATGTCCTATTTTCTGACCTATAACCTCGGCGCCGACACCAAGATTTTTTGTAATGCGCTCAATTTTTCTTATTGCTTGATACTAACTGCCCTTAGCTAAATTGATTCTTTGTCTTTTAATATCATGTCCGGTTGATTACCCATAATTACCACGTCACGTAGAGACCGAATTAATACGGTCTCTACAATGATTTTATTATGGTTACGCTCCCGGACATGATATAAGTGGGACTTGCGCTGATAACTGTTTGGAGAATATCAATACCTTCGCCAAAAATATGATTGGCAAAAAGACTTTTGCCGTCAACGTTTCCAGTCAAACAAAATATCGAATCTGTCTGCTATACGTTGACCTCAGAGTCCTTATACACTAAGGTTTTGAATCTAAAAACCCGGTGTGGAATAACGGAACGGAGTTTTTAGCTAGTCTGGAAATTATAACGCTTATTGCTCTTATACGAAAAAGCCTTAATTTTAGAAGCGTTGATGCTACGTTATGACTCCGAAATAGCCGCGAAGGTATTGGAATATACAAAGCGGTTAGTTAGTTCGAGTTGGTAGACCACCAACGCCTTAACGAAAAGCAGCTGGAATTGCAAATGTATCAAGCACAGCAGTGATATTAATTTTAACGATACGATTTGCAGTGCCACCACGTCTTGCATCAATCCAATGAATGCCCTCTTGCCACTCCCCAGAATTGATTCGACGAACAATAGAACTGCGGCTAAAGCCTTTACCCAATCGGTTTGATGCTTGTTCAATCGTTAGAAGTTCTGCATCAGACGGCAGCTTTGAGATTGTTCGCTTATTCAAATTACTAACCTCCTTGAATAATTATAGATTCAAATTTTACTTAAGCTCAATGGTTTTACTGACATAACCAATAACTTCCATAAGTGGAACTATTGTTATTCGAGACGATGCAAAGTTTGGGTATGTCTAAATTTTCTAGCGACCAAGACACTTACAAATTTCCGCGAGCATGATTGAAGAATAAACCTAACCTACCTCTATAAGCCCCCACTCTATAAAAATAGGCAAAGTATCTCCAATCCTAGTAAATTTACTAAAATCAACAATCGGTGAATTAAATTGGAGTTAGATTCTGCACTATGAACTATTTATACATATTTATCCATATTTTGACAAATTACCTGCCCTAAAAAATAATTTATAGTTTTAAGCAGTAATATTTATGACTACATACCCGAAGATGCCTAAAAGCTTATATGGCAAAGATTTTAGCGTTTATTTACAATTTATCTATGACCCTCCGTTACGGATAAGTTTCGACTATAGTCATAGGAAATTTATGCCACTAGTCTATATTCATTTTTTCGCTACATGTTAGAAAATAAACATACGACTTTTAAATGAAGTCGCACAAACGACTAATATTAACTTTCTGGCTATGGCTATCACTGACCCCCAAGACTTGTGGTACATCTCAGATGTCGTTAACCAAGTGTTGGATTGCAAATACAAATTAGCAGATATTAAAGGTGTACAAGCAGCTTTAAAAGAGGTCAGTGTTGCACGCGGTCGGGAAATACAGATGAATCTAGTTTTTGAGGAGGACAAACTTAGAGGATTTAATTTTGCGTTCAAACTAGACCCAAACAATGCGACTGAAGCTATTTACTTTAAACCAGAACAGCTAGATATAGAGGTGTTTAGGGGTAATATTATCCCCTACAAACCATTAGCTAGTGCGATTAATGCAGCGAAACCAGAATCAGAGGGGCATCTAACTACTTATTCTCAGCTACGCGGTGAAATTATTATTCCTCCACCATCACAAGTAGATAATCTTCACGCTATCGAAAAGGAGGCGATAGATGTACTGTCGGGGACTTGTGATAAATTTAATAAGATAAATCCGGGTTTAATTCGGGTTGCACAACAATTAACATCGCGTAACGAGATAGATGGATTACTATTAACAGGTGTAACTCTTAAAGCGGGAGTTACACTTGCTTCAAGTTTACAGTCAGAGAGTAATCCAGATATATATACTGCTGGATTAGCAATAATCAAACGCTTTCAACAGGTATTACCTCAAGAATTTGCAGGTCTTAAAGAAGGGGAAATTCCAAAAGTTTTTGAATGGAAAGACTCAAAGTCAGGTAAGCAATATTGCTTTAAGTTTGAAGAGTGCCTTGTTTCCGATTCGAGCAAAACCGTAAAGCCAATGAAACTGCAAGGAATCGAAACAATACCTGGTTCAAATTTAATACGACCCGTATTTGCCGCAACTTTGATTGATAGTAAATACAATCAATGGAGTATTGAACAATGTGATTTCACTCCAAGCCAGATTCGCGATTTAAGCGTCGCGGTAAAACCCACACCCCCAAATCTCTCTCCGGTAATTACCACTACCGGAGAAGGTTTTTCTTCAGAAATTGAATATTGAATACAAGACAAATAGATGTCTCTAACTATCAAATCTTTATGCCTGAGAACTACTGTAATCATCAGGATATAACGAAAAATCGTTACTTCCAAAATCTCCAAAATAATATTGCAATTGGGCTACTATCTTCATTGAATTGGACTCAAAATGATACAGGCGCCTTTATTGCTTTATTATCAGGGCTAATTTACATGGCAGTAAAAGAACCGCTTTTAGTTACAGTAATGTTATCGCTAGCGTTATTTTTTTACTGCCTTAACAGAGTAATTAGCTACATCCCTTACTTAAACTTTTATGTCAAAAGAAAAATTCACTTTTGGCAGATTACAGGAGTAATAATTGGATTAACAGCAACCTTGACAGTATTTGAAATGCCAGCACAGGCAATTTTTTTGAGCGGTTTGGAACAATTTCTCACTCAGATTGCACAGCAAAGTTCTACAGGAGGTACAAGTGCGATAGACCCACAAGCAATTACTTTGGTTTTTAATGCGATTCGAGGTGTGTTTTTACTATTAGTCGGTATAGCAGCACTATTCGCTTATAACCAAGCACAACAAGGAAACGATTGGCGCCCAATTGCAACTCAAGCAGGTTTAGCAATTGGAATTATTCTCACAATCGATGTAATTACATTTCTATTCGTCGGTGATGGAACTGGCGCCGGCGGTGGTGCAGGTAGTGGCGGTGGAACTGCTCCAGGAGGCTAGTGCAACAAGGCAAAAGTAAAAAGCTAAAAGTAAAAAGAAAGAAAACCTGATTAAACATACGCTTTGTGCCCTTTTTCCAACTGAATAGTTATTTTAGCCACACTGCACTAGAAATAAATCATGTCAATGGATACAGAAAAAGAAGCAGTAAGAGTCAATAAGATTTTAGGCAAACAAGCGGGGTTTGGACCAGTACCAGCGAATCAAATTCTGCCTTGGTTTGCGATTATCACGATTACGTACTTTATTTTTGATGGATTGTTAGGATGGGGAATTCCGAAAGTGGCTGTGATTAGTTTTTGGTTAATTCTGAGTTGGTGGTTTGTAACAGGTAAAGACCCTGATAAATACATTAACCGCTTCCGTAAACCAAAAGGACGTAATTGGATAACAGGTGGCGCCGTTTACATATCTCCTCTACTTTCTGCACATAGCCGACAGAAGCTACGTAAAAATAAAAATCAACGCATATGAAGAGTAGTATCCCAGCAATTTCTGCTAAAGAGCAGCATCACTCGGTACAATATTTACCTTTTGAGAACGAGCTTGACCTTTGCTGTATGGTTCGTATTGAACGGGATAATCGTAGTATTGGAGCGTTTCTTCTCAATAAAGGTGATATTAGTAACGCTAACCAGTTTCAGCTAGTTTTTGGTTTTAAGCTCAAAGGTATCCATGACCAGCTATATCAAGAAGAGCTTTTAGCTTTATCGGAAGGAATTGGCGAGGCAATGAAATTTGTCCTCGCAAGCGAGAAATGTACGTTCTTTTTGGGTCGTTATTCTCAAGACGAAAAAAGGCAGCACTACCTTAACCAGCTTGCTAATGCTTGCTCTCTAAAGTTACCTGCAATTTTAATGCGGAATGAACAAGCAAGAGTAAATTCCTTAACTCGTTCTGGCGCCAGATCAATTTGGCAGCAAACTCTATTTTGCACTTGGACAGTAGATGCGGTTGGTGAACGTAAAACTGACATGTTGTCTAAACTTATACATAGTTTGGGCAAAAGCGGGCGCCTCTTATTAGATGGTGTAACAGGCAGAATATCCCAACGGCAAGAACAAATTTTAAGTCGCTTATTAATGAAAGCTTACACCGAGGGATTTATTCAATGGGAAATGTTATTTAACACAAAAGCCCAATTAGAAAATACTCCAATGAGCGACACTGAGCTTTGGTCTTGGCTTTGGGGTAGGTTTAATAAATCTCCGTCCCCAGCAATTCCGCAATTGCTTGTGCTAACAGAAGATAAAGATAGGGGTGTAAAATTAACCGAAATTCAAAACTCACCAAAACACGCTACAACTATCTTGATAACTGGGGAATACGGGCGAAGCTCATGTCCAGAACACCGTCAATGTACAAATCGCGTATACGTCAAAGATAAAGTTGTTGGTGTTTTAACAATGGCGGATACGGTTGCGGCGTGGGTGTCGGTTAGAGAGCAAATACTGTGGATGTGGAAGGTTTTGAGTGAAAGTCATGTTCGCGATACGGAAGCAATTGTAGAAATATCCGCTGCTAACCGCTATTTAACTGAAGATAATCTACATCGCCAAGCGAAACAAACTAAAGCCGCACGTGAACGTGCTTTACTCAAAGGTACAGGTCGAGATGTCGGCGCCGAAATTAAGCAAGAGGAAAGTTTTGACGCACAGAAAAAACTATACAAAGGTGCTGTTCCATTAAATTGTGCGGTTGTATTTCTCGTAACGCGCGAAAATGCGGAAAGTTTGGATTTAGCATGTGATTTACTTTCTAGTAGTTTTGGTAACGCGAAGGTAGTACGCGAACGACATATTGCTTCCTCTATCTGGCTTGAAACTTTACCAATAACTTGGCGCCGTATACTGCATTCAAGTTCAATATTAAGTGAACGTCGGTTGGTATTGGAAAGCGAAACGGTTGCTGGCATCTTACCTTTAACAGTACCTAGGGAACTCGACTCAATTGGTGTGGAATTTTTAACACATCGAGGTGGTAAACCTGTATATGTTGATTTATTCTCTTACACTCAACATGCCTTGATTACAGGTAAAACGGGTTCTGGAAAATCTGTATTATTATGGCGATTTATGCTTGATGCATTGTCGCAGAATATTCCAGTAGTTGGTATAGATATTCCTGCGGCAGACGGCGAAAGTTCTTTTAAAACAGGAATTGAATTACTAGGTGAGGCAGGCGCCTATTTTGATTTATCGCGCGCTTCCAATAATCTAATGGAACCCCCTGATTTACGCCGCTTCGATGTTGACGAACGTGCGTCACGTATGAAGTCTTGGCGCGAGTTTATACGTAATGCTCTAAGTGTGATTATAATGGGGCGCCTGAATGCTCCTCATTTAGCACAGCGAGTTGATGCAATTTTGATGCAAGCGCTCGACGTATTTCTAAGTGACTCAGATATGATTTCGCGTTACAACGAGGCTTTTGATAAAGGATGGAAATCAGAAGAATGGCAAAATATTCCAACACTAAAAGATTTTGTACGGTTTTGTTCAATTGCTCGGCTTAATATCCAAAAACCAGAAGCAATTGACTATCAAGCAATTAACCAAATCACCAGCCAAATAACAGCGCTATTAGTAAGCCCTCTAGGAACAGCGATAGGAAAACCAAGCAGCTTTTCTTCAGAACCAATGGTGAAATTTTATGCGCTAACAGGTTTAAGCAACGACCAAGATTCATATACAATGGCGGTCGCAGCGAAAGCCGCATGTTTACGAGTAGCTCTGTCTTATCCGAAAAGTTTGTTTATTGGAGATGAGCTTTCAGTACTTTTCCGTAAAGATGGCTTTAGTGCAATGGTTGGCGAACTTTGCGCGACCGCACGTAAAGATGGTGTAAGCATTGTTTTATCAAGCCAAGACCCAGATACAATTTGCCAATCTGCGGCTGCTGCGATGATTATGCAGAATATAAGCTACCGAATAACGGGGTGCATTACATCAAATGCAGTTGCCTCATTCCAAAAACACCTAACCTACCCAAGTGAAATCATTGCTCAAAATGCATCCGAATCATTTTTTCCTCGCAGAACAGATTTGTACTCATGCTGGCTAATAGAGAAAGGAGGACGTTTTTGGCAGTGTAGATTTTACCCAAGTGAGATGACTTTAGCAGCAGTCGCAACAAACCAAGAAGAGCGTCGCGCGCGTCGTGCTTTGATGGCACGCTACCCAAATACCATTAAAGGGCAACTTCAAGGACTAGCTGAATTTACAAAACTTTACGTTGCAGCACTTAAAGAAAATAGAGGGTTAGCACATATTAATCAAGGAGTCGATAAATATGATTCTGAAAAGAAAACGTCGTTTGTTACATAGATTCGGTAAAAAAGTGAAAAGCATTTCTGTAATTGGTATAACAGCGATTGGAATAAGCTTAACTGTTATTAGTTCAGCATTTGCTGCCACTGTTGATACACCAGAGACTCGTTCAATTACTCAAACAGCTAGTTCCGTTAGCAATGCCTCGAACTCAATTCAAAATTTTGTTGATGATTTAGGTTCATTTGTGAGAGGGAACTTATTTGGAGGAATTACAAAATTTGTAAATAATGCTCTTGGTTCAGTTGAAGTTCCCGATTTGGGTGAAGTCGTAAGCGAAATTATGAAAGGTTCGCTACCTGAAGATGGGACAACATCGAGCAAATTGGAAAATAACCTCAAAAACTCTTACGCAATTCGTCAAGATTTAGCGAATCAAAGTGAACGAGTAGGAGCAATTGAAGTTGCCCAAAACAAAACTCTTTCTAAAACCGCTCAAAATAAATCTAAAAATACTTTAGAGCAAAGCACTAACTCTCAACTTGAATCAAGCTCTATGGCGGATGATTCACAAAATACCGATACTTCACAGCAAATTCTTCAAAATATATCTCAACAGTTGAAAGATAATGCCACAATCGCTGATTTGCAGTTACAAGAAGCATCACAAGCGCGACAAGATAGGGCTTTAGATTTAACTCTCACCGCTCAAACAGCACAGGAACTCAATACCTTTAATACAGGAGAACGTCAAACCAGAATTGCAACAGGCAATAACGTTGTGTCCCAAGGCGCCTTACTAACAATGCCCGGAGGAACTGTCTTTGGTCAAAATTTGAACAGTCAGTAGTTATATATTACTTAAGCTTTATGTTCTCCCCTCTCTTAATTTCGCAAGTAACGCCACCTGATAATAATTCGGCTTCAACTGTTGGGCTTACCCTAATCAGCAGCAGTATTGAACTGAGTAAACAAACCGTTGAATCGTGGAATAAAGCATGGGGAGATGTAATTAATCCATCCGGCGCCTTGTGGGCAGGTTTATGTAATCTAGGTACTACTCTTGCAGCATTAAGTATAATTTTTCTGGCAGTTAAAATGGCTTCTGATTACCAAGAAAAGCGCTTTTTATGGTCAGAATTAGCAGCATCCGTTGTTTATCCTTTGGTTATTGCTTTATTTCTAGGAAGTAATGGCTACTTGCTCTCTCAAACTATTCTTATCGTTAGGAATATTGGTCATCAGCAAGTTATTAGTGTTCTCAACATCCAACTAGCCGACACCACTTTTAAACAAGCAATATCTGATGTAACTCTAACTCAAAGCGTTAAAACCCAAGTATCTACAATTTATGCTGAGTGTCAGGGTAAAACTGGTAAACCACTTACAGACTGCCTTACTGAAAAACGACCAATCATAGAACAGGTTCTTGCGGAGGCAGAAAAACAAAATAATGGGCCATTAGATTCGGCACGTAAAGCCGTGGCACAACTAACAGACTTTGTACAAAATCCAGGCGCCGTTTTCAGTGCTTCGATTTCACTAATATTAATCACCTTTCTCTACGCCCTGCAATGGGCATTTGTAAACATCTTAGAAGCTGCACTAATTATGACTGCGACTTTTGCACCAATTGCTTTGGGGTTAAGTTTATTACCTCTAGGGTCAAAACCAATATGGGCTTGGGCTAGCGGTTTTATCTCATTGTTTGGAGTTCAACTTGGTTACAACATTGTAGTTGGGTTAGCTGCGACGGTAATAGTTGCTGCTGGCGCCCAAAGTGCATCTGATTTAGCTTTTTTAGCGTTTATCAGCATTTTTGCTCCAGCTTTAGCACTGTTAATTGCAGGAGGTGGAGGCGTTGCGCTTTATACAGGTATTAATAGCCGAGTTCCGGCTCTTTTTAATGCAGCATTTGATGGTGTGGTAGCCATTGCAACGGGTTTTGCTGGTAAGAGCCTTTAAAAAGTAAAAAGATAAAAGTTAAAAGTCAAAAGAGATTTCTTATAAATTTTGTGGCTTTAAGTCAATATTTCTTTCTTTTTCCTTTTTCCTTTTACCTTTTACCTTATCTTGTGAGGTATTACAATGCTGAAGTCTGTAAAACAAGTTAGACGACCGAAAATATTGCTTGATTCTAAAGATATTCTGCCGCTATGTTTTATTGGGCTGACTACTTTTAGTTTATTAAGCTTTTTATTCATATTGTTTCTGAGTTTTAAAGTCAATCAACTTTCAGAACGGAAAACGACTTTTGTACAGTTGGTGAATGGTCGTGCTTTGGTTATGTCAGAGCAAGATTATTTATACCGCTATCCAGAAGTTATCAAAAATACAGTTCGACAGTGGGCTAATTTGACTTTTAATTGGGATGGTGTAATTAATGGCACTAAAGAGCTAGATAAAGGACGAGATATCGGCAAGGGAAAGCGTGTAACAACAAATGCTTATTTTGGCTCGTTCTTAATACAGCAAGGAAAAAGTGGATTCCGACAAGCTGTATTACAACAACTAGCAGAAATTACGCCACAACGAGTATTTAACGGTCAAGTTCGCTCAAAGATTATAATTTCTTACCTTTCAAATCCTCGCCAAATCAAATTAGGTGAGTGGGAAGTGGATATGGTTGCTACAAGGGTACTCGTAAATATGGGTGGTGGCGCCGATGAGGAAATAGCAATAAATCGCACGCTTACTTTGCAAGCTGTAGATATACCTCAACCACCAGAAAACAACGCTTCTGCTCTAGAAAAACAATTATATGAAATTAGAAGTGCGGGTTTAGAAATAACAAAAATTTCTGAATTTACTCCAAATAAATAGAGAGAAGATTATGAATAATTTTAACAGTTCACAATTAGATGATGAGATTACACCAGAAGAAGAACTAGAAATATCAGGGTATCAACCTCAAGAAGGTGCTTTAATAGACCAAGAATACTTAATTCAACGTGATTTAGAACAAGCAGAACCAATTGTGCCGAGTGAAAATCCACTCGTTAGAGGCGCCATCGTATCTCTTTTAGTAGGTGGTGTGATGGGTTTTGGTTGGATGTGTTGGTCAATATTTTTCGCACCGAAACAAATTGCGAAAACTCCTATTACACCAAAACCAACACAACAAGCATTCGCGCAATCCCAAAGTGAAGAGGAAGCACGTCTTAAAGCTGAACTCGCACTGCGTAATCAACAAAGCTCTCAAGAGAAGCAAATACAAAAACCTTTAACACCAAAACCTTCAACACCAAAACCATCTCCAACAATCCGCAGGTCGGCACCAGTTAGGCAAACTCGTATTGCTAACCTACCAGCACCTAGAATTATCCGCACTCAGGTTTCATCACCACCAAGAATAATTAGAGAAACGGCGCCACGTCAACAACCTAGAAATTTACCAGTTAGTAAGCCGACACAAGCAGTTGACCCATTCAAGCAATGGAGCGAACTTGCGACCCTAGGCCAGCAAACAGTTGCTCTTAATGATGATAAGCAAATTCAAGAAACCGAAACTCTGCCTAACAAAGTTGAACAAACCAATACATCAAATAGTACACCAATCAATTCATCTTCCCCTTATAGAGAAATAAGCTTTCAAAATAATAGCGATAACTCAAAAGGTAACATCAATAAGCCTTCATCCATTCCGGTTATTACTGTAAATAGCAGCGCAACTGATACAGAAAAAAGCTTAAACCAAATTCAAACACCTGGAGAATGGGGAATAGTTAACCGTCAAAGTCCAAATACTCAATATTCTGACTTTATACAAAATGCTTCTATTACACCAAGTAATTTACAAGTTCAAATTGGAACGACAGCAGAAGCAAAAGTATTAGTACCAATGCTTTGGGCTAAAGAAGATAAAAATCAGGGACGGTTTGCTGTTGAGTTAGAAGAGGATGTTTTGTCAAATGACGGTCGCATAGCTTTACCAAAAGGAACGATTTTAATCACAGAGGTTGATTCGGTGTCTGGAGCTAACAACTTGGTAAAACAGAGCGTTGTTGCAATTGTTTATACTGATAGTTTGGGAAAAGTTCGACAACAAACAATTCCAAGTAATGCAATTTTAATCCGAGGTTCAGATAATAAACCCCTGATAGCGCAATCGCTAACTGATAGAGGCGCCGCCATCGCACAGCAAGATATTTTAATTGGTTTACTTGGCGCCGCAAGTCGTGCAGGTCAAGTGTTTAACCAAAATCGGACTCAATCTCAAACAGTAATTTCCGACGGTGGGTTTAATAGTCAAACCATTGTAACAGGTGCCCGTAAACCGAATATTTTAGCGGCGGCAGTCGAAGGTTTTTTTCAACCAATGCAAGAGCGCTTGAATAAGCGCGCTGATAAAACAGATAGTGATTTGCAAAACCGTCCGAATGTTGCAATTGTACCAGCAGGTACTAAAGTATCTATCTTTTTCAACAGTTTCTTTGAAATTACCCGTTAGACTTATGAAAACCAAAATAATCAGTGCGATTAGTTTTGTGATTATAGCTTTTACGGCACCTGCTTACGCGCAACAATTAGTAAAACAGCAAGTTCTAGAAAATACAGACTCTTCAATAAATGTTCAAGTCTGGTCAGGTAGAGGAACAGCGATTGATTTCTCTGATGCCAAGGAACAAATAACTCAAATTTTTCTCGCTGACCCCAGCCGTTTTACTTATGCAACCGATACTCCATTATCTAGTGGTCAAGCGACAACGGTATTTATTCGTCGAATCAAGCCATTACAATTTCCAAATTTGACTACAGCGAACGTTACGAACTTATTTGTCAAAACTAAAACAAGTGCAGGAAACTCACGACTATATACGTTTAATATCCAGCCAGGAGAAAATGAGCCACGATACAGCGCTTTAAATATGGCGCTCATAAACGCTAGTCAACAAAATAATCGTACTTTAGAAGTTGGTGATGGGCGCAAAGCAACATTGAGAGATATTGAGCGCGGTTTAGTTGCATCAATACGTCTGGGGTATGCTCCTGCTTCTGACCCTGTGGTGTCAAAGGTTAGGGAATTTGTAGCACAAGCCCTCAATACCTCAAATAAATCTTTAGTTGAAATTGCACAAAATTCTAATTTGTCACTCAGAGTACTAACAGAACTAGGACTACTGGGAATTGAAGATAGTTTAAAAGTACGAGTAAACAACTTACCTGGGGCTAGTAATAATCAGCTTCCCCCAGATTCTAACGGCGCCACAACAGAGAACTTTAATAATAGGTGAGCAAATTTTACCCTGCTGTGATTTATCCAGCTTTAATACTCAGCTTTATTGCAAACCATCCTATACCTAACCATAAACACCATAACTTTAAATCGCCCTCAATCCTTAAATTTTCAACATGTAATAAATCATACTTATTCAAAGTTAATCAAGTTCTGTGCTTTTTACTCGGTTTGCTTATTCCCATATCTTTTAGTTTCTTATCTGCTTGGTGGTTAATCACGATTGTTTGGTTATCGATTGGTTTAGGTATTATCTGCGCTTTGTCACCAATTAATCCTCAAAAGTTAGGTAATCAGAATATGAATCCAATACAAACACCAGTACTAAAACCCAAAGATATTTTACGTTTTCCTGAGCATGAAGCTAAACTTCGATTCTTTCTAGCAGATAAAGTTTTGCAGCCAGCAAATAAAAGCGACGCACCAACAGGAGTTTCAGAGAAAGCTTTTTATCAGATACTTAGGCGCCTGTTTGGTTCGGTGACTCAGGGAATGGCATTTGATAATCCAGAATTTTCTTACCCATATTCAGCCGATTTTATACTCATACACGAAAGTGGCTTAAGTATCGATATTGAAATTGATGAGCCTTATGTGGGTGATACTAAAGCTCCTCACCATTGTGTTGACCAGGGTAAAGATGAGATTAGAAATAAATTTTTTACCAGTAACAACTGGGTAGTAATTCGCTTCAGTGAGAAGCAAGTAGTCAAATATCCATACAGTTGCTGTAAATTTATCGCTTTGGTTCTAGCGCGCGTTGCAGGTGATTTGACTTATTTCAAGCAACTGGGGGAGATAGCTGACCTGGCATGTGAACCAATGTGGAATATCAAGCAAGCGAAAAAATGGGCGAAAGCTAATTATCGTAAAACCTACTTACCCGCTTATCGGAAATAATCATGCAATTTCAAGATTTACCAATACTATTTGACCACGGACAAAGTGTTGTTGCAGTAGAGGCGCCACTTACCGAAAGGATAAAGATACTGGAGTTTCTTTATCAAACCGCACTCAATCGCGGACAACAACTGTATTTTTGGAACCAGGGTTATACGCAATTGCAGCAAGTAAACGAATCAATACAACTTGTTAGGCAAACAGCTAAATGCACTTCGGGTTTAGCTTGGTTGTTGGAAAACTCTGATATGACAGGGATATTTGTTTTTGAAGGGGTGGTTTCTCCAAGTGCTGAATCCGGCGCCATTGAACAACAAACACTCTTCATACTGAGTAATTTATTTTACGAATTAACCACAAACAAAAGACAGCAGTTTGTTATTTGCCTAGAGACTTACATTGAACTACCCCCAAGTTTGGCGCCGCTAATTCCAGTTCTAACTTATGAGCCTACTACTCTAGAGCAATTACAGCAAACAGTAGAGAAGCTTTTTGTTGGTCGATTTGATTTGAAAGATGAAAATTTTTATCGTAGCTGTTTAGGTTTGCCTTGTGGTGAATTAGAAATGGCACTCTCTCGATTATCAGGGCTGGTTAATAGTAATAAAGAACTAGTTGATGCAGTCCTGATTTATAAAAAGAATAAGTTAAAGGGTCAGGGAGTCGAGTTTATTAGTGAGCCAGATGTTCCAGAAGCTGGGGGTTTAGATTTATTAGAGGAAATATTGGAACGCGCAGCAGTTTTACTCAAACCCGAAGCCAAAAACCATAATCTCAAATTTCCCAAAGGAATGATTTTATGGGGACCACCTGGAACTGGTAAATCTCTAAGTGCAAAACTTGCTGCGAAAAAGATGGGTGTACCAATGGTTGCTGCTGACTGGTCAGGATTACGTGGCGCCACTCCTTTTGAGTCAAGAAAGAATTTACGAGAATTTTTGCAGTTCTGTGACGCGAATGGTACACATGGTTTAGTTCTCTATTTTGATGACTTTGATAAAGGCTTTGCTGGTTTTGACTCAGACAATGATGGCGGAATATCTCGGCAACTAGCAGGAAAGTTACTGACCTGGATGCAAGAGCGAACCTCTCAAGTGCTTGTAATGGCAACAGTTAATAGATTAGAGTTCTTGCCCCCTGAATTAATACGCCGTTTTGATGACATTATTTTTGTAGACCTGCCTCATGCTGGCGCCAGATACGAAATTTTCAAGCTGCACTTAGCCAAATATTTTCCTGGGTTGGATTTTAGCGAACAAGATTGGTGGTGCCTGTTAGGAGAAACGAAACTTTTAACTCCCGCCGAAATCGCACTTGTTGTAAGAAAAACCGCAGAAGAAGCATTTTACCAAAACAGTAAGCAGTTTTTGAATGAAGAACTTGTTTTTCGACCAAAACAAGTAACCGTAAGAGATTTTATCGAGCAACGATACAGCTTTACCCCTAGTATGATTCGAGAGGAAGACAAAATTGTTGAAATTCGTAATAAAGCTTTTTACGCACGCCCCGCTGCATCGCCTGACAAAAGTAGATGGGCGAAGGCACCGTGCGTATTGTTTGGAAAATGAAGGTAATATTAACTGCCATTATGCGACTTCTTCAGGCACCGGATCAAGTTTAGGGCGCTTTCGTGTCTTTCTTTGCGGAATATCTTCGGGTTTTCTCATTTCAAATAATTCACCTACTTCCTTGCCAAAGTAGTTACATAATGCTTCTACCGTAGCAGTATCGACTCGACCAAAATTGTTTGTAAATAAACGATTAATAGTCGTAATATCAAGTCCAACTTCTTTAGCTAGCTGTCTTTGTGACAACTGCGGGTCTTTTTCTGCCATCAATACGCCTAAGCGACAATACATCTTTTTCATGCTTTCTATCGTACATCCAGAGATCAAATCAGACAATTTATGCTTTAATGCGTATATTTTATGTACTAGTATAACAATTTTATGTTTTAAATTGTTTTTTGTTTGCTTAAAAGGATATAATAGGTATATACAAACTTTTGTTCATGAGCAAAAAAAATAGGGCGTAGGACAAACCTAACCCCCAGCAAGTGAACAAAAATAAAGACGACTGCTTAAATTCTTAGCGGAATCGCAGTCGCCTTCAGGTCAATATAAATCCAACGTCAAACAAAGCCTCTTGCAAAGGCAAATATCTTTGACGCTCCGTTCGGGAACTTTGCTTGCAACATAGTTCCTGAACGTAAGCCCACTCATGTACACACTTGCACTTGGTAATGCATTACACCAGTTTCAAACACAAGCTTAATGGGAGCCATAAGCATATGATGACACAAAATCAAGGGTTTGAGGTAATTAGTGACTCACCTGCGTCAGGAGAGGTCAATTTAGAGCAGTATGTTGGGCGAACTTATATACTGTACAAATATGCTGAAGCTTCAAGAAAACTCCAACGAGGCAGCATAAATATTCTTGAGGTTTCTTTCTATTTAGAAGAGCGAAAGCGCGTACTGAAGAGAAAAGAGTATAAAAAAGTAGTTGAATCTCTGGATTTGGAAGGAGAGGACAAGAAGTATGTAAAAGTTGGTAACGTATTTGCTGGGTTTGACCCACCTGACTTAGCTTTAGTAGAACCTGACACAATATTTCTGCTTGCTAAAAATAGCAAAAAGTACCAACCAGTAATTGAGCAACTTAAAAACGAGACTAATATTACTCAAAAAAGAGTACGCGACTTAATTAAACTTAGTCGTAAACCTCAGAAACAAGAAACCTCAGACGACAATAATTCGGATACCACTAAAAAAGAAGTTAGTATTTGGCGCCGTAATATATCAGGCAAGAGATATTGCCAAATTGGAGCTATCCACGAAGAAGATGAGTTTACAGGTGTGACTATACAAAGAATCGTTAAAGAAAAAAGCGTACTTCCTCAAACTGTAGTTAGGAACGCTATGTCACTGGTTGAAGCTTGCTCTTCAGGACAGTTGGTATGGGTCAATAATTCTCAAGAGTTAAACAATGATGCCCTAAAAAGTTTCTTTAATATTAAAGAAATTAATACTCTAAGCAGCGTTGAGGCGCCTAACTATACTTCTCCTTGCATTGATTCTGAATCTCAATTGCCTAAAAATGAAGAATTAAACGAAACCAGGGAGCTTGACGCTCAACAAGAGAGTAGAGAGACAAGTACTTCTTGTGATTCAACTCATACAGAAAATTCACACCCATACTCAATAGAGTCGGGTCGAAACTCAAACCTGACTTTAAACGAGGAACCTCAAAGCAGTGAAGGTCTTAAAATTTCTGCAACTCCCAGTGAGCTTACTGAAGTAGCATCAAAATCAGAAGTTAGTGACGATGTTAATAACTTGACTATTAGTAAGTCAACAGTTGATAATTCCCAAATAAGTGAGTTGGTGGTAGTACCCCAAAGTAAGGTAGATTCAGAATTAGAGAAAGAAGCAGCAATAATTGCTGAATACTTATGTAAAGTTGAAACCTGGGAAGACGTAGCTTCGGTAATGCAAAATTGTCCCATTGATTTGAAATCATCATCCTGGCAATTGCTTTCGGAGGAGCAAAAAGTTTGGATACATGAACTTAAACACGAATTTGAGATTGATGATACAAATCTTGCTGCTTGCGAAGAAATATCTGATATTTCATCAAATCATGAGAACGAGAATAACTTCAAAGTTGGAGATAAAGTCATATGGGACAACTGTTTCCCTCACCTACAAAGTTGGCAGCCTTTCGTTATTTGTAGAATAGAGGGTTCGGAAGCAAAACTTGATTATTATGTCAATCTTGTACCTTTGGCTGAATTATCCCTTGCTGAGTAGTGTAATAAAGTAGCTAGTTCATCTTGGTACTCAAATCCGAACTATGACTGTCTGTGCTTAAAAATATGACTCTAAAATGCCAGATTTTATGACTCTAGTCGAGTACAAAGTTAAATAGAACTCATCGATAATTTTCCATAAACCCACTCGATTATAGGTTTATGAAAGTTTTTCGATTCTTGAAGCTATTATTAGTTTCTGTGAGTTTGGTGCTTATTGTTTGGATTAAACCTTGGCATTTAATTTTATCGAATGCTCAGGTTTCCTCGAAGCCTCTTATCGATTTACCAACTCGCTTACTTGGCACCTCAACAGCCACTAATGCTCTTGTGCCAGACTGGAGCCGAATATCATTTAGTACAATGCCTGTCATTGGGGAAAGCGGTTCAATTAATGTTGATGGAGTAGAGCGAAAGTGGCGTCAGGGAGATACACCAGATAAATATTTAATATTGGGTGATATTGATGAAGCGCTCCAACCGGATTTGTTAAGTTTGAATACAATTGCTCAAACACTAAACTATCCTGATTTAGAGACATTTACTCTAGATAGTTTCCCACTGTTAGGACAGCAGACTCTTCAAGAATTAATAAATTTTGTACCGTCTTTAGGGCAAACAAAAGCAGCAGAAGTTCCACCAATTGCCAAATTATTACAAACAAAGTCACCTCAAACAAACCTAGATAGACCACTTTCAGAAATTGTGGCACCTAATTCAGCATTAGGACAACTTAAGCTGAACCAAATTGATTTATCATCGTACACTGTTGCTGATATATCAGGTATTGATACAGTACAGTTATCAAATTTTACTGGTTGGCAGAATACTCTAATTAAAGACGTACCTTTACTCAACTCTTTACCCTTGGCTTCATTCCCCATTGGACTAATGTCGTTGGGTAACACTGTTGCCAGAATAGATTTTATATGGGGTAAGGCAGAAAAACGGCGCCAACGAACTGTTTCTGGCTCAGATGTTGAAGGGTTTGCTGTTCCTTGTTCTGGGCAAAGTTGTCCTTATATTGAACTCGACGATTTGGAAAATTCAGGGCGTAATATTAGGGGAGAATTTGAGGGGCGTTCGTGGATAAGTGGCAAATATCAAAAAGTAGAAGGTGGTTGGGGTTGTTTAAAAGGGGTGAATGGTGGTAAAGAACCAACGGGAAGATTACCTTTCGGTAGTGCTTTCAAGGTAGTGGTAATGGAACCAGACGAGAAAACCGATACCGTTGACACTGCTTTGTTCTTTCGCTTTAAGAATATTTGCGGCGCCACTCCTTACTTTATTGGTCCAGTTCCATTTATGACATATAGGGTAAATGCACCAATCTTTATTGGCGCTTACAACAGTACAGCTCCCACTAGTACTCAAGTACATACCCAACAGAGCAACATCAAAACTGGCGCCTTCTTTAAAAGTGCTTCTAGTTCAGCGAAATCAGAAGTTACACAAACTGTTTCTCACAACAATTGTGAACCAACAGAAACAACTGGGGGAGTTAACTTGGCAGCGCTGAGTAAATCAATCAGCGAACAAGAAAGTAGTGATGGAGATTACAACTCGGTCGGAGCTTACACTTGCGTAGATGGGGAAGCTAATTGTGGTGTGGCGTTGGGCAAGTACCAAATTATGAGTTACGACTCCGATGTGCGGGAACAAATATCCCATTTTGTTGGTGGTGAACAGTTTTTAGCTAAATTATCCCAAGGATATCAACCATCAGGAACTGAATTATTTGAATTTTTTCCTCCCAAAGCTCAAGATGCAGTATTCAAAACTCGTATAGTTTCGTCAGTAAATTCGACAGTCCAAGAAATTGACCCAACAACTAAAAAGGCTTTTTCTGGAGAACGTTTGGTTGAGCGAGTCACTCAAAAATACTTTGGTGGAGATTCTTCAGTTGTTGATAGCAATGCAAAAGATATTTTTGGCAGGATGTCGCTAAAGAATTATGGTAACGATGTTTTAGAACGCTACAAACAGATTGCATCTGAGTGTTAACTATTATGAAACTAGATTCTGCTGTTTCTATAAAAGTAGTGCGTAACTTTTGCTACTTTCACCTAGCTTTAGGATTTTCTCTACTGATAACAAGTTTATTCCTTAGCGGTTGCAATAACATTACTGAAGAAACTCCTTTAAATTGGCGTAATGCTGATACTGTTCCCAAATCACTACTTTTGTTGGCTGCTCAAAATACAAATTTACCCTTTACTCAAATCAGTGCAGCCAAAGTAGCTGTTATTCCGACACAAGAAAATAATCATTTATATATCTTTAACTTCAATTCTCCCGGTTTATGCGGGGAGCTTGGATGCTTATATGCTGGATATTCGAGTAATGCTCAAGGTCTAAAGCAAGTGCTTAACTTTTATTTGCAGCCAAATGTCTTACCAGGTAAACATTTAATCACTTTAATGAGCAATAATTCAAGCTCGGCTTCAACTTTACCTTGTTTAGATATTCAACAAGTTGTGAATAACACTACTTTACAAAAGTTAACTTATTGCTTTGATGGCAGCTATTACCAACCTATAGAAAATACTGTAATTAAAATTTCCAGCAAATGAAACAACCGATACGTATAAAATCACACAGCAATAAAGTTGTGACTCAGCAAGCAAGTCCCTACAAATCAAGCATTGACATTCCAGGATTGTTTCAAACCTTTGCAAATCCAGAAGCGCTATTAATGCTGAGTGGTTTAGTATTTCTAATTGTGTTAAGCCAATTTGGAAATAGCAAGAAAGGTAAAATTTCTACGGGAAGACTTGTAGGATGCAAAGAAAAAGTCGCAGCAACAATCACTGCCTTAAAACAAATTCGAGAACGTAAGCATAATAGAGTTTGCTTCTGGTGTGGTTCTCCCCGTTACTGGTTTTCAGGGAAGTTTATGGAAACAGGCGCCCGAATTCAAACATTTCTCGGCGCCTCACCTACGGTTTGGATTCCTCATGCTGAACGTTCGACTCTTGTATTAGGCGCCCCAGGTTCAGGAAAAACTTATGGCACAATTGACCGTATGGCTGAAAGCTGCATGATACAGGGATTTCCTTTGATTGTTTACGATAAAAAGGGCGACCAAATGAAGTTACTGGTGCCGCTTGCAGCTAGATACGGGTACGATGTGCGAATATTTGCTCCTGGTGAAGCATACAGTGAGATAATCAACCCTCTCGATTTTATGGAAAATCAAGAGGATGCAGTGACAGCAGCACAAATTGCACAAGTGATTAATGCGAACGCAGGTGGTAGTAGAGGTGATGAATTTTTTTCTAAAGCCGCTGACTTACTCGCAAAAGCCTTAATTCAGTTGGCTAAAAGCAGTGATTGTCCAGATTTAGCAACAGTTTATTGCATCCAGTCGATTGATGAATTTACCAATAAACTGCAAAGTGCTGTACAAGCAGGACAACTTTCCCGCTGGGTTGCAGCTTCGTTTCAGCAGTACCTCAAAGCCAGAGACAGCGAAAAAACGATAGCCAGTATCGACACAACGACTGTGGGAATATTTTCTGGTTTCATTCAGCGTTCTTTACTTCCCAGTTTTATTGGTAAAAGTACCATACCTACCAAACTGTCAGGACGGCAAATGCTGATTTTTAAATTAGATGACCCCAGACGCGATGTAGTTGGACCATTGCTAGCTGCTGCTCTACACATGACAATCGTAAGTAACTTATCTACACCACGTACTGACCCAATTGGAATTTTCATCGATGAGCTACCCTCATTGTACTTAAAAGCACTGCCCCATTGGATTAATGAATATAGAAGTAACGGTGCCTGTTTTGTGTTAGGTGTTCAATCACTCGAACAGCTAGCCAACGCATACGGGGAAAACCTAGCTGCTGCAATTACTAGCGCCTGTAGTACAAAAATTTTATATAACCCTGCCAATTATTCTACTGCGGAAAAATTTTCTCAGTCTTTCGGAAACAAGGACATCATCGTTAAAAATAAATCTATTAGCAATTCTAAAGATGGACAAACTTTGACGATTACGGACAACTTACAAGCAATGCCCATTATTACTCCAGACGAAATTATGCGCTTCCCTCAAGGTAAGTGTGTTATCACTAATCCTGGTTACACATCTGGTTCGGAAGGTTCCATCCCTTACCCATTAACAATTCCTATTCCCCAATCAGATATCAATCGAATCATAAAAAGCCAAGAACTTTGGGAACAGCAACTTTGTCCGCGACTAATTGCACGTTCCCCTCAAGTTGATATCAATCAGTTAGATGCTGCAATTGATTTGAGAAAACACATCGCTTCCCAACTACTGGCGCCAACGAAACTTTCTTCCACAAGTAATCAAGCATCTGTTACTGAACTAGTCACTCCATCATCTGAGGAAGCTTGGTAAAGAAATGGAGAGCAATGTGTGAGTAAATGGGCGCCTAATTTATTTTAAATATGCATTTATTATCAAGCTAGTTGCTGTTATTATCATTTTGTATTTCAAGAGTAAGCATACAGCAAATATGCGAATGATTATAGATAATATAGAGTATTTTTATAACGTATATAAACGCGCATAAATGTTTTTTTTAAAATTTGTAAAGTTTTGAAATTTTTAAGCTGCATAGATAAATTCAGTATAATTACACAAAATTTATTTTTTTTAGTCAAACAAATACATACATCAAACCAGCACATAGATAGAGAATTACGCCTACAGTATAAGTAGTATATTTTTTGTCATGAGAATAATATTTGCATAAAAATGACCAAGACTCATAGTGTAACTGACTTTAGTCAATTTACCAAAACTTTATATTAACATGCGTACAATTTTGACATGACATGTTAATTTGCTCTTTTGTCAGGTTGTACGACCGCAATTTTTTTGTATAAATATCAACCCACTACGTATTGCAAAAGTTGTTAAGTAGCCGCCGAAAGAGTGTTTTGGCAGTCTTCCAATTGTTTCAAAATACGCTATAACAAATTAAGTTAGTGGCAAACAACTTATTTACACTGTGAAGTTAATGACAACCATAATCTTTTATGGTTGCTTCACGCGATAAACGTCTAATAACTACTCCTTGCATTTGTGAAGTCTGCACGCTTTCTCCAAGTTTTGACGAATGTATCCTCTAAAGATGGATATAGATGGTCTAAAGCGACCGCTCCGATGTAACAATTTTAACGGGTGAATCACATGCATAGAAAGCACTTTCCTAAAAGTTATAGTGATGCTTCTAATTTGATGAATATCAAAGAAAGAATCATCATTCGGCAACGATGTTTTCAAATAATTACTTGCAAATTAACGGATGGAGAGATTGCTTTACCCACTCGTAAGATGACTGCGATTACTCATAAATCAGAATAGTCAACAGTTTGCTCATGGATGAAACCGACCCTCGAACGATAGTAAGTTTAGGGGAAAAAAGCGCACGCAAGTTCTCTCCAGTAACAGATTCACCGCTTCCCCACCCCTCGATTCACTGTATTCAAAAAGGACAAATACATGTCAGAACGACAAGAACATCAACCTGACTTTTCACCCCTGCAACTTCTTTGCTTATATGTCAAAGCTTTAGAGCAAGAGGATTTGCAAACTGCTAATAAAATTTTTGGCATAATTTACTCAGATGGTCGATTGAGAGATGCTATTACAGAAATCAATATTGCTTATGAGAAAGAGAATTTAACATCACCTGTTTTAAGAGACGCTGAATTTTTAACAAGTAAAATTCGACTGGTCATTATAGAAGGTAATTACATTATTCGCACAGGTATTCGCACAACACTATCTGAGAATCCAGAGATAGAAGTTATTGGTGAAGCAACTTCTTATTTTGATGGTTTAAAGCTCATACAACAGCAACAACCAGATGTTGCAATTATAGATGTTGACTTACCAGATAAGAATGGCATTGAATTAACACGACAGTTACAACAAAGTAATTCAGATGTTAAATCAATTATTTTGGCTAAATACAACAATACAGAAACTGTTGTATCTGCTTTTACAGCGGGTGCCAATTCTTATTGCCTAAAAGACATCAAATATAATCATTTGCTTGAAGCTGTCCGCGTTACCCAAAGCGGTAAAAAATGGTTAGACCCTATAGTTGGAGATATTATCTTAGATATAGCGCAAACTTGCCCATTAAATACAGTCAGCCCTTTTGATATACAAGCCAACATTAAATTTGTAGAAGAAGCAATTCAGTGTTGTGGTTTTACACAGAGAGAGGTAGAAGTATTAGGATGTCTTGTTGCAGGTAGTAAAAATGCAGAAATTGCTGAAAAACTTTACATTACAGTCGGTACTGTTAAAGCTCATATTACTAACCTTTATTCAAAGCTAGGCGCCAGTAACCGTACTCAAGCTTTAATCCAGGCTATACGTTTTGGCATAATAGAATTGAAATAATACTGATGAGGGGGCGATAGCTTATTTAAATTGTCGCCCACTTTTGAGGTTAATTTTAGCCAAGCTCGTTTTGAGAGTATTGCTGGCGCTGACTTCCATTAGTTTTAAGCATTGGTACTTTTCGTAAATGGTTATCTTGAGCTTGTGTACTTAAATTTAAGTTACTAGGATGATTTTTGATTTGTTCAATCAATATATTCAATTCTGGTTTGTCATTGTTTTCGCTGTTATTAATAACGCGAAGGGCAAGTGCTTCTGAGTCATTTTCCAAATTAATTTTCATACCTCTTGCTAAAAGTCCTTTAATTGTACAAGCTTTTTTGTTTCGACCTAGTTTATTTGCTTGAAAAGCTATAGAGTCTATTGAGTAGGAAATACCTTGTATTGCACCATCATTATCAACTTTGAATTGAGTTTCTATACCCCTTAACTCAAGCTTCTCTAGAAAATGAGTTATCGTCATAGACGGTTTAATTACAGTTTCTATCGCATCCTGAATTTGTTCTAATACACTGTCATTAGCTTGTTGGTGTCGTAACCCTTTTTCAAATTCTTCTTGTTCTCGTCGCATTCGTCGTTTCTGACCACAGTTTGGCGCCGCACGTTCTATTTTCCAAGAATATGGTACAGGTGTCAAATTAAACTCTGATTCCAAATTTCTTAAAACTTTCTCTAAGCGCCGCTTATCGTACCAATCAGATACACACTTACCATCTATATTGATACGACTGGCGCCAATATGTATGTGAAAGTGTTCACAGTCTGAATGGGTAGCAGCAAAATATAAGTTTTTGTCAAATTCCATACCAGTGAGAGTGCCTTTTACTATTTGCTGTAATTGATGTGTATCGGGTTTTTCTAGGTGTGCAAAGCTAATACTGATATGGCTAACAGGCGATTTTACTTCTGGGTTGAGTTGTCGAGTTGCTGTTAATTGTCTATAAAAATCTTGCGGAGTCTCTCCAGCAAGGTTAGTACACAGAAGTTGTGCTTCTTCTTTTTCCAGAATATATTTGGTTAGCCCAGCAAAATGTTTACCTTTCTTAATCTTTCCAATCATCGTTTTCTTCCGGTTGTTTACTTAAAGCTTTGGCGCCAACTATTAGATGTAATCGTATTTCAGAAATCTTCTTCATCAATTCCTCAATCATGATAGGGCTAATAGCTGGTGATGTTGAACCACTGCCCATAGCATTATTTTGGGTTTGAGCTATGCAATTAATATCTTCGGCAATCTTTAATAATTGCCAATAGCACTGCCAGTTTACCTGTGGAATAGTTTTGATACGGCATTGTGCTATCCGCCGCCTGACTAACTCTGCTTTACTAATATTTAGAGAATCCGCGACTTGAACCAAAGAATTATTCTGCTCTTTAGTTAGCAGCATCTCAAATCTTACCATTTTTTGTTTCGGTTTGGCTTGCATTTTCAGTCTTGTTCTTAATATTGAATAAACTTGATTAAGTAGGCAATACACATTGTTTAATTTGATTTATGTAAAACTCCTACTATTATAGGCTAGCCTAAAAATGAACATTAAATTACCTAACGTTACTTTTTTACTCAACACAGGAGTTAAATATGGAAACAGAAAAGATTACTGTCAAGCAATTTTTTAGACGCTATGAGAAAGGAGAGCGAGATTTTCAGCACATCCTTTTAGAATATGCTGACTTAAGTGGGGCTGAACTTCAAAGTATTGAGATGGGAGGCGCTCAATTTAATTATGTTAACTTGAGTGGTATCAAGCTGAAAGATTTTAATTTAAGTGCCACCTTTACTTACTGTAACTTCACAAATGCCAAAATCGAATCTTGCAATCTAGAAAGCACGAGATTCTTTGACTGTGATTTTACAAGCGCTACCTTAATATCAGTCAACCTTACTAGTACTTATTTTACTAGAGTTAATCTTCAACGGACTAGAACTAGTGGCTTTGGTGAAAGTCCTTGTAGGTTTAGGGATGTTACTCGAGAAGATGGTGTTTTTGTTCCTGGTTTTACCTTCGACCTTTATAAGTAACTGGACAAAATTAATTACATAAATATGTGGTAGGATATTTGAGACCAAAAAGGTGCATTTATTAATATTTTATATGATATTCATTAGAGACATCAATCCCCTATCACTTAAATTGCTAGAAAGAATTTATCGTCAAAGCCGACATCATCAGGTACGACAGAGAGCGCATTGCTTGATACTAGCAGCAAGTGGCAAAAAAATGAAAGAGTTGATAAGGATTTTTCAGGTAAGTTACAAAACAATCTATAACTGGTTTGAGCGTTGGGAGTTAGAGGGAATAGTAGGATTGTATAACAAACCTGGAAGAGGTAGTAAGCGAACATTTAGCGACGAACAGGAAAAAAGAATTAAAGAGTGGGTTGATGAAGAGCCAAGACAGTTAAAAAAGGTATTACAAAAAGTTAAAGAAGAATGGCAAATTGAGGTAAGTACTAAAACAATTAAAAGAATAATTAAAAATTTATCGCTCTCGTTGGCATCGAATGCGCCGAGATGTTGGTGGAGAACCAGACCCTATAGAATACAAGGAAAAGAAGGCACAACTCGAAGAGTTTAAGAAATTAGATTCAGAGGGAAAAATAGATTTATATTATTTAGATGAAACTGGATTTTGCTTAATACATAGCTGTTCCTTATGGGTGGCAAAATATTGGAGAATATTTACCAATTCCAAGTAATCGTAGTCGGCGCCTCAATGTATTGGGCATTATGAATAGAAGTAACCATCTTGAGACTTATGTTTCATCACAAAGTATTAATTCAGATGTTGTTGCTCATTGTATTGATACTTTCTTTTCTACAGTAGATAAACCAACAGTAATTGTTGTTGATAAAGCTTCCATTCATACAAGCAATGCCATATTCGATAAAATTGAAGAATGGCAGGAGCGTGGGATTACAATATTTGAATTACCATCATATTCGCCACAATTAAATTTGATTGAAATTCTCTGGCGATTTATCAAATATGAATGGATTGAAATATCTGCTTATTCGAGTTGGGAAACTTTTGTTGCATCTGTAGAAAAAATCCTTAGAGAATTTGGAGAAAATTATGTAATTAATTTTGTCTAACTACTTATTAAAAATGATTTTGCATAATTATGGTCATTAGAGCCTACAAAGTTACCAGTAATACTGTATATTCGTTTCCCATGAGTTTTACGGCGTTAAATATCTAGAAGTTTACTGAGAGCTAGTGCGCGCGTTAAATTCTGCTTTTAAAATCAGCACCCCAACTAATCTATCCGCAGTACTGTCACCGCACTAGTTCCATTCCGCTTTGACTTATAATACCGTGGCGCCCAAAAAGTTAAATCAAGTTTTTGACCATGCGATTAATATATTAAATTAACGTCAGCAGTTGAGGACAAGCAGAACTAGACTAACATTCTTCAAACAACTAGCTCTATTTTTCTCTGGATAAATAAATACGTATGTCACCACTGCTTGCTCCTTCAGATAGCGAGCAATATAAAGGCTGTTTCAGCGCACACCGCCAAGAAGTGACCAGTAGGGAATTGGTAGGGAATTTGTGTACCACTAGCTTGATGATGGACTCAAAAATCCTACCAATTCCCTCCTAATCGATTTATGCCTAGAGTCATAGATAAAATATAGACTACTGTCCTATCCACCTTTTGATTTGATGCTGCTAATGTGAGACAAATGCCATCGAATGTTATGAGTGCTTATGAGCAGATTAAACAAAGAGCGATTACCAGATGTTACATTAACGTTAGATTTTGGTGGGAGTGGAACAAAAGGAATTGTACAAATTAAAGGAGGTAGACCTTACTCAATATGGATGGAACCTGCTGTCATCGAAGCAACGAAGATGTCGCTTGGGTTTCAAACTCGTAACTTAGGCAATGCTTATCCAGAAAATACAGCTTGGGTAGGAGTGGGTAAAGATTATCGAGCAGTTGGTTACTTGGCGCGTAGCACTTATGGCGCCACACCAGGATTAAGACCGCGAAAATTTGAGTTAGCTGTATATAAAACATTGGCTGCGATTTGGGTTATAAAGCAGAAGTGCAAGTTAAGAGAATCTTTTGACGTATCCTTGGCGTTGCTATTACCACCGGGGGAGTTTGAAGATTCGGCTTTACTCAAACCAATGCTTAAGGATGCTTTGACTGAGTTTGATACACCAACAGGAATTTTACATGCGAACTTAATTGGCTACGAATGCTTTCCTGAAGGCGCCGGGATTTATGCGATGTACTGCAAAAACACGGGTGAGGCAATTCGACGTAAAGTTATCGCAATAGTGATGCTGGGATACCGCAATGCATCTGTGATAGTGTCTCGACGCGGTATTTTGAACAGAGGTAAAACTACTAACTTGGGTATGGCGCAAATGGTTGAAAAGGTTATAGAGCGGACATCAGGGTTAGAAGTTGAACAGTTAACTCAAGCGATTGTAAATGCTTCGGGTGAACTAAAGGCTCAACACTTTTATGGTGTTTGCACCTCAACTAGTCATCAAGATGTAGAAATAGAAAAAATTATAGCTGCTGTAAATTCTTCCAGAGCCGAATACACAATTTCACTGGCGAACTGGTTAAAAGAAGTATTGCCACATTCCAATGAATTGGATGAGTTAATTATTTGTGGTGGGACAGCAGATTATCTGCGTAGTGAACTTGATTCTATATTTCCGGTGACACCAATCGAATGGCATGGAGGCGTCGAAATTCCCCACAGCCTTAGCGAACAATGGTTAGGTAATCGTCTTGCTGATGTTTGGGCGTTATCCGTCTACCACGGCATCAAAGTTAGAGCAGGTTGTCGAGAAGTGGGAAACAAAGAAAGTGGGGGACAAGATAAAAGAATGGAAAATAACATTCCGTCTTAATAACTCTTCTCCCACTCCCCCACTTTCCCACTCTCCCACTCCTCTAAAATTATGGGTAAAAAAAAAGATTTCTTATGGCGCCATCAGCCACTGTTAGATTCGGATAATGCAAAATTGCTTAATTATGTCCAAAATGAAAACTTGCACCCGTTTCAGGATAAGACAGCGATAATAATGACTGCTCTTAGCGCCTATTATTTACCATTGGCACTATACAGCGAAGGTAATTGTTCTCGTGAAACTTTAGAGTTGATATTTTTTGATTCAGTTAACGCAATTGCAAATCATCTTAAATACTTATGTACTGTAATGAAAATAGATGAAGGAAAAGTTAGTCGTATTTTATACAGCGCATTTGGAAAGGTGACAGCCGAAGTTGATAATTTCCAATACTTGGCGCAAGAGCAAACGCCGACACCGGACATAGAGAACGAAGTCGATCATTTTGACCTGCAAATGTGGAATTTAGCAGGAATCACAACAGATAGCGAAACATTTTGAGAGTGGAGATGCAATACAGTATATGGGAAGAATACATTTAATCGATGGAGAAAAGGGAGGTGTCGGTAAGTCTTTGTTCGCGCGCGTTATGGTGCAGTATGCGATTGAGAAAAAGTTGGAACACGCTTTGGTTGATGCGGATATAACAAACCAAGATGTAAAACGATTCTATGATTATGCAGTTGATGCCGAGTTTAGCGAAGCTCTAAACAAGGGAGATAAAGCAGATGTTATTTTTGAATTAGCTCGGAAGAAACCAGTTATCGTCAACCTTCCTGCAAACGTGTTTCCCAAAGTCAATAACTGGATTCAAAAGGGAAAATTATTAGAGGTTGCCTCGAAGTATGGCGTAGATATTTGTAAATGGTTTGTTTGTGATGGAGGTTTTGAATCGATTGACTTATTCTATCAATCAATTAATTTACATAAGGACAAAATGCTGCATGTCTTTGTTAGGAATTTAGGAAAAACAGACGATTGGAGCTTTCTTCAGGAAAATCATGCTTACAAAACAATCACCAACAAGTATAAAAATACTCTCAAAATCATTGATTTTTCTTTACTGTATCCGGGTGACAGATATTTTATTGACTCAAATAAGTTTCGATTCGATGCTCCTAACATCGAAGAGACGATGCCAATTATGTCACAGCAGCGGCTATCTACTTTCTTGGAGGAATCACATCTAGCTATTGAACGCACGCAGCTTTGGTCAAAAGACAAACAACCAGTCAAACAGAACTTAGACGTAAAAAGTTAGCTTTATGTCATATCAATTTAAGTCTCTATATTCAACAGATAGTGCCTTAAGCTACGATGTTACAACTTCTAACGATAGCCAGTATATGGGGCGCCTGTATATCCTTACCGCAGAAAACCCAGTGTTACAGAACTTGGGAATTGAGAAAGAGTGGTTTCTAGCTCATGAGTCGGGAGAATTTATGATTTGCGGTCATATTAATAATATTGGTGAGTGGAGCTTATCATCCTATAGAAGCCTGGAACCGAGTTTAGAATACACAACAAAAAGTCAAATATTTGACCAGGTTTTTAGCCACGAGTATATCCAAGAAGTCTTACATAGCAATAAAGTTATCGAATCATCACAATTTATCGACGAGAGTAAACGTCTAAGTGATAACAATAATGATTCGGATGATGCACAAGAGGCTGTCAACTCTACTACCCCAACTCAGTTAAGTATTAGTGTCCCTAATTTAGAAATGTTAGGAGAGATAATTTTACGTTCTTCTCCAGACGAGTTGTTAACATTACAGTCAGAAGAAGAAGGCACATATCAAATAAATCAATCGTTTGAAAATGAGGCGCCTGTTATGACTGATATAGTTTTCAATGAAATAATGCCCACATCACAGTTAGAAAAAACTGAGTTACTAGAAATTGAACAAGCAATTGTGGACAAAATTATAGAGGAGTATCAAACTCATGATATAAGCGAGTTTATCTTACCTCCAACCGGGAAAGTAACAGTTCACGTTGAGTCAGATTATTTTGTATTGTCTGATTCTGTTGATGGGCACACAATATTAGCTGCTACCTTCGATGGAGAAGTTATGGAGGAGCTAAAGAAAGCTGACGCAATTGAGTTTAACTCATTGTTACAATCTCATGAAGTAGAAATTTTCACGCTGCTGTCAAGCCAAAGTCACTCTCAAACTGAAAAAACAAACCTACAGAAGGGAATTGATTATGGTACATAGTTTGCGTCAAGCTAAAACAGAAAATTTTTTGAATCGCTTACTTGAAGGTAAGGACGCTGATTTTCAAAGACGGGTTTTAGCGATAACAGTCGAACATGGACTTTCTACAAACGACCCGCTATTTCTCGTCATGCTAGCAACAGGTCAACTTCAAGTATTGCTCGAAGATAAACCTAACGAACTCGATAGCTTATTTAAACGCTGGTCAGAATCTATCTACGACCAGCTAGAGAAAGCTAAACGTACAGCTACCTCTGGTCAAGAAGTAGAAATTCGTAAAATGGTAGACCGATTAATTAAGCATAGCGAGTCAAAGGAACGCAGCCGTTTAAAGGTGATGATACCAGCATTAGGAATACTTTCTTCAGCGATTGGGTTTGGAGTTTTAGCTGGGTTAGCTGTTCCTGTATGGCTAGCTGGTGGATATGCACCCGTTAGACCAAGAAAGTTAACTGTTGCCGAAGTTGAAATTTTGCAATGGTCTCTAACTCCTGAAGGTAAGCTCGCACGTGATATTATGACTTGGAATTCAGAAAGCTTGACTAATCTTAACTGTACCAAAGTTAATGCCCAACGTATAATAGCAGCAAAAGAGAAACGAGGCGCCGGAGATTATTGTTTGCTGCGAGTAAAGGCGCCGTAATCTATTACAAAAATCATCTTAACTAGAGGTTTTTATGAAAAATCCGAATCAATTAGATGAAATTCTCGAAAATTCTCAACTTATCTTCGGTTGGATAATTTGTATCACGACAGGAATTTTATGTATATTCTGTTTATTTCGCTTTCAAATATTCGCTGTTGTTTTCGCACTTACCGCTATTGCTACTTGTCCCAAATTTAAAATACCTGACGGATTAAGAATAGCGATTATAGTTATAAGCATAATTACTCTAGGTTAAAATCATTATCAGCTTACTTTAATCTTGTTTTTATATAAAATGTATAATTGAAACAAAGTAATTTTTGAGGCAAAAACATGACCACAGTAGCCATACAACCTATATTAGATGCTAGTGGACAGAGGTCTTTCCGCGCCGTTGCTGGTGACAAGCAATCTATAGGTAAAACTGCTGGTCAAGCTTTGGATGCTTTAACAACTCAATTGGGCGAAACGGAGTTTAGTGGCATACTTGTGTTTCAAAGCTTTCGTCCTGACCAATTTTTTGGTATCGAGCAACAAAAGCGCTTATCTGAATTGATGGAATTATTGAGAAAAGCGCGCTCGGAAGAAAAATCGTTGCCTGCTGAATTACAAGCAGAATTAGAGAGCTTGGTTAAGGCCGAGTTAAATGCAACAGCAGAAAGAGCAAAGTTTTTAATGCAACAAAAAAGTGAATGAATCCAAATTATACATCGGTAGCAAATCGAGCTAACCATTGTTGTGAATATTGTCGCGCTCCTGAAATTATATTTAACTTCGCCTTTGATGTGGAGCATATAAGACCAGTAAGCAGGCAAGGCGCAGAAACATTAGATAATTTAGCTCTTGCCTGTCGTTCATGCAATCTTTATAAAGGAAATCGGATGTTTGGAGTTGACAGCAGTACTGGTGTCGAAATTCGCTTGTTTCATCCTAGACTTGACAATTGGGAAAGCCATTTTCAGGTTGATGTTACAAATGGCACAATTATTGGCTTAACTGCAATTGGTCAAATAACTGTTGATTGTTTAGAGATGAACAGTCAACCACAAATAATGGCACGACAGTTTTGGATTAGTTTGGGTTTATTTCCATGAGAATAAACGATTTTAAGCATCATGTTGTAAATTTTTATGCTGATGCTGTTTGGCTTGCTGTTCAAAACTTTTTTTCTCTTCATCACTAAACTTGCAGATTGTGGCAGTTTTACCCTTTTGTGCTTTATACAACGTCCCCCTATCTTCTAATTCGTCTACAATTCGCAGTAACTCAGAGGGAGCATGATGGATAACTCGGTATTTCCCTTCTGCAAAAGTTGCTGTTTGTATTTCTTCCCCAGTATTTGCAGGATTGGCTTTTAGGCTCCCAAGCGCTAGTTTGAGCATTGCATTTTCCCAATCTTCGCGCTTTTGAGCTTGGTTTGGTGACTGTGTTTGTTTTGATGTGGTCATATTTGAAGTATTGATTTGTGTTGGCGCCTTTTTTTTAGAAGGTGTTACATCAGTTGGATTTTTAAGAGCTTCTTGATTACTTGGGAATGTCGCACTTACCGTATCATTGCGCTGTTTTATCTTATCTTCGGCTTGAATAATCGCTTTTTCCAGGTCATTTAAGGGAATAGCAATAAATTTTGTTCGTTTCCCGTTCTCTAGTTGGTCATATTCGAGGGGAAAGTTCAAAGTATCACTAATTCTGCTTGCTGTTTTCTGTTTCGGCGCCTCAATTGGCAAGTTAACACAGAAATATAGCTCTTCAAAGCTTTGTTTTCGAGCGATACCAATAAAAGATGCTTCTCCAAACTTCTGATCAATTTGAGTTGCCAGTGCTTTTATATACTCTACCTCTTTACCTTGCTGTTGCATAAAGGGTTGAAAATAATCGCTTTCAAGCATTATTGCATTCAAAGATGCTGCGGAGTCATGTATCAATCCTATGTTAGTTTTTTGTTGATACTTATCTTTCAGTATTGGTTTAAGTTCATCTAACAAAGTTGGTTGGCTTTGCTGTAGTAGAGCTTTTTCTCTTGTCCAGACTTCGGGATACTTAATTGTCTGCGGGTCAAGCTTAATATTAACGATTGTGGCAGGCGCCGATTCCAAAGTACCTTGAAACTTAAATCCTTGAGCTGATAAATTTTTGGCAGCTAATTTTTGACTTAATAAACCAAAAGAATCTTTGTCAATCACTCCCAAGGGTTTACCGTCAACCAGCGCAATCGGAGTTACAGTCTGACCATTGTTAATAGTATTGACTGTTATTATCCCTTGTTCCCCTTTCCATTCAAAGTCAGCAAACGCATACTTTTTGAGTTGTCCAACTTTCAATTGATTGCCTTGGGTACTTGTGATGAGAACAGAAGCACTCGGTGGAGAGGTTATTTCTGCGGTCATACTAGTACCTATGGGTAATTGCGCTGATTCACTGCGGAATACGCCCAATTTTTTATCGTCAACAACTAACCATCGCTTGTTTTGTGTTGGGTTCGCTGGGTCGGGTGCCATAATAATGCTGCATTCTACTTTTTCTCCTTGCCATGTACGTCCCAAGTGTTCGTTGCTTGTTTTATGGGCGCCGACTACCGTAAATTCTGTTAATTGTAGTTTAGCTAGTCGTTCGATTAATTCGTCCGGAAATATTGCGAAGACTGCTGAGTTTTTTTTAAAACCATATTCTTCTTTATTAGCTGTTGAAATTTGCCACATTGCTGCTGCAACACTTTGTTTTTCTGAGTCTGGAATACTTTCTCTAATAGAGAGCGCATATTCTCGAACTTTAGAAAATGCAGCTTTAGCTTGAGCAGGCGCCAATCCGGTTACAATCTGTGTACTTAAATTTTTTAACTCTGTTTGATGTTTGAGGATTGAAGAGTGCTTCTGAACCGAGGATTCGGCAATGTACCCAAGCTGCTTATATTCAATTTCCCCATTTGGTTGGCGTTTAGATAGATTTTTGTCATCGTATACAGCAGAAGTTGCTATCCACCTACTTTCATTCGATTGGGAAGGATTTTTATTTTCAATAATTTTAATGTCAAGTTTTCTATCATCAAAAGCATTGGGATGCTTTTCTTTTGCAATACCAATAATTTCTAACTGATTGCCATGAGGACTGGTGGCAATGATTCTTGGTCCTGGCGACGACTGTACTTCTTTGCTAATTTCAATCGCTTTACTAATCAATATGTCATAATTTTTCTTTATGGTAGAAGCTTGTTCCTTTTGAGCAGTGGTAAATTCCACTCCTTTGAACAAATCTTGAAATTGTTGTGTTGAACGAGGTAAAAGCGCGTTTTCCGAAAATGCATCGTTAGTCATTTTCGCCATTATATCGATGGCGCCGTTACCTTTGATATTCATCGCGCGGTTGGTATATACGTCGTCTACCTTCCTTTCTTCTACCCAAGTTGCGATATCAAAGCATTTGGTAATATAGCTACAAGCATTGACGATTGATGAATCACTACGGTTAGCACTTTTTCCCCGGTCAACCTCTGTTTGTAGTTGCCCTCCTAAAATACCAACTAAGTCATGATAAAATTTACCTGCTTTCTCTAAAAACCTGCTTACGTATTCTGGTGATAACAGAGGTATATTTCTTGTCTCGCAATTTTGATTGTACTCTGCTAATGTGTTAATTTTTCTAACATCTATATGGTTTTGATTCGATTCTAAACACAGATGTGATAGTCCAGAGATGTGTGATTTAATATTTTCAGGATATTTAATTGCATTGTGCGAACGAGTTCCTGCTTTTATCATCTTCATGGTAGCACAGGAAATATCTCTCATTAAACTCCAAGCATCTTCGAGTCGAGTTGATAAACATTCGTTTTCTATTGCAATTGTCTTCATGCACAAATTAGCAACTAAGCCAATTTTATTTTCCATTGCATCTAACGCAATTTGCTCGAAAGAACCTGTATAGGCTTTCTTTTGCGGCTTGACGATTTCAGCATAGCGATTTTGTGTAAGTTGTTTCTGTTTAATTTCTGCTGCTGTATGGGAAAACTCGCTCGCAAGTGCAATTGCCATTCTGTCTCCATCACAGTCTGAAAGCGAATGTTTTAGTCCAATTGGCGATAACTTAATAGTTCCAATATCCTTTGGTTCGTCTGGTAAATGGCGATTTATATAAATATCTACCGTGTTTGAGTTCGCAACCGGACCACGATAAACTATTAACTCGGCGCCATCTGGAAAGTTCGGGTAGCAAACCTCGTTCGCCGCCAAGTCATGGCAAGTTTGTGCCATTGCCGAATCAAACTTAATAAACCTGCCCGTTGCACAGTCCATGTATGAGGAACGCCAGTGTTCATTGAGCTTGTCTACGATTTTGGGATGTTCGAGTAACTGGTAATGCCCATCTAAATCTGCTTTCAAAATACGATAAATCACGTCTTGGTCATTATTGCCAAATACATTGTCAATTAATTTCTCCAATTCTCCCAGGTTGAGATTATCAAAATCAATCGAATCCTCTGGTTCGCTTTCACTATTAACCAGATATTTACATTTAGCGTCTATCGTATCAATATAATCTTGGGCAATTTTTCTAGGGTCGGAAGCAATGTCTTTAAGTTCAAGAAGGCGCCGTTCTAACCGTGGCAGAACATCTCCCTTAACCCCAAGAGGAAATAAATTCCAAAACTGGGCGCCTGTCGATGTCACACCATAATAAGCATCTGTTTTATTCCCAATACCCATCGTCATTGTATATTCACCAGGAACAAGAGGAGTGGGGGAGTGAGGGAGTGAGGGAGTGAGGGAGGGTGAGAGAGAATCTATTTGACTATTTGCATTTATTAAGTGTTTTAGACTTTTACTCCCTCCCTCTCTCGCTCTCTCACTCCCTCCCTCTTGCACTCGTCCTTTAAGTTGGTCAGTAGAGATAATTAGGTCATAGCCATTTCCAATAGAACTTAAATCGCGTGGTGCGAATGTCCCTTTGCCTATTTGCCACGTAAAATCAATAGTTGTGTTATCAGCATTTAATCCACAACTGCGTTCTTTAATACCAAATCTGGTTTGAAACGGTGTTTGAGCTTGGTTATTTAAATCGTGATGTAACCGCACGTCTATTTTTCCGTCTCCATCCCCTACTAATTTAATTGCTTCATGTGGTGGCATTACTCCACCATTTTCTCCAGTGCTGGCATCTACTACCAAGACATGCAAATTCTCGCGCTCGCCAAAACTTTTACATGGGGTAAACATATTACTGCCATAAGCGGCGCCGAAATGAGGCTGGTCAAATAGCTTGGTACGCAATGCCTCATCCATAAAGTAGAAACGTTCCGAAGCTGCAAACTCTAAACTCAAACCCTTCGGGTTCACCAGTTTGCCGGGACGGAAACCGACCCCGGTAACTGGTTCACCTCGTTCTTTAAATTTTTGCAAGTCGCCTTCTTCGGTTAAGCCTTGGTAAACTGCGCCTAGCTTATACGTGGCGCCGGGTGCGAAATATTCAGCTAAACAGTGTTCAATGGTTTCGGTTAACGGCAAGCCATTTACAGTAATTGGCTCAAGGGTTTTAGTGCAAAAGTGTTCAAGGGTGATTGCCATAGCAACAATCCTTATAATCTACGCACTATCACTTTATTTCGATAAACGATAAATAGTTACTCAACCAGAGTCGAAATTATTAATGGACTAAGGTCATAAAAATTAATCTCCAAAAGGATAATTTTATATTTATGATAGAAGGAGCGTGATTTTTGAGATGGAAAAACTATGAGCGAATCACAACCAAATCAATTTCGCATACGTACTTCTGTTTGGCATACTGATTATCTTGGGGATTTACTTGCCGAAGGTGTTATAGATATTGATGATGTGAGTGTTCAAGAAATTTTTCAAGAGCCACCAGAAGAAGACATTATTATAATCCGTGTAGGGAAGGAAAAATCGCAAGAAACTCCAGAATCTCCTTATAATGCCCAACTTGATGACGATGAGGATGAAAATTTAGACATCTTTTAAATTAAAAAGTTTTACACTCATGACTATCAAGGTTTATGTCATGAGAGTTTTTGCTTGGGATTATATATTAATCCTGTTGTTCTGCATCATGCTTGCCCAAATAATTGTCCAACCAATCACCCTTCCATTCAGCATCTTTTACAAATTCATAATAAGGCCCATAAGCAGCACGAAGTTCGTCTTCTTCTGTCAAATCGAATGTATCGTCTGATTCTAAATTTGAATAGAGGTCGTCTACATCTATAAGTTCAAAATCAGAGCAGTTGGTATCTCCGTAAGGCTTAATTGCACAAATCAAGGCGATATCGTTGTCCCCGTAAGATTCACCGTGAAAGTATTTGCAGTTGTTGCAACTTGTTGTCAATTCTTGATGCTGATTTTCTTCCTTATGGAAATCATTTAAGTGTATATTGTCAGCTATTTCAACTTCAACATCACAATTCTCGTTTTTAATTGTTGAAGATAAATCAGCCTCACTAGTTAATTGCCATTCATCTGTAAATATAGGGTCTGGATAATCATCGTCCCAACCAGGTATAATCTCTCTAATACTGTGAGTTCGGTTCATCATATTGCACTTGAACCAATTAGAAACAGCATCATAAACTTGTTTCACTAAATTCATAATCTTCCTAAGATTGATTGTGAGTTTATAACTTATTTGGCAACAAACACTAAAGTCTAGTAATGTTAAATTTAAAATTGCGGTAATCCACGGTATGAAATAAACAGGAATAACACATTACCAGAATGTAAGTCGTACAAGAGCAATGAATTTATTCGACCTATATACATGCTATTACAGTCATTAAGGGTAGAAACTTATAATCCTGTTGTCGCTACCCCTACTTACTTTTATAAGCATCAATAAAGATGACTTAGCACCTGTTCAACTTCGGATTGTTGAGATTTTAACTTTTCTTGAAGTTGCGCGCGTAATACTTCTACCTTTTGGTAGCTCCCATCAACCTTATCTTTAATTCCTAAACGTCGTGCAGCAGTACGGAGACGAGACTGTGGTAGCTTTTGTATCAACCGTTGAAGTGTTTCTATATTTGTACTGTTTGCTATAGCTGGCGCCGAGTTAGTTGTTGCTGATATAGTTTTCATGGATGTAGGAGTTAATCGAGGCTCTGATTGATTTGCACTATTAAATTGTGGATACACTTGTTGAACTTCCTGAACTTTGTTTGCAACATTATTCCACAACTGTATTAAGCTAATGCACAAATCTAAGGCTATTGTAATTGTGATAATTGCACAAAGTATTACAATAGAAATTGTTAATAAATCTTGAATAGTTTGCATTTTCTCTTTCTCCAGATTCATCGCGTGTGTGTAGCGAGTGCGCTTTTTTCACTGGTATCAGCCCGTAAGGGTTTACAATTACACTTTTTTGCTTAACTTAAACTTTCTCTAGTATTGTTGTTCAAGCATCATAATTAATGTTTGGTATTCTAATTCTGGAGAAAATTGTGTACTGAAATATACACGAAAAGAACCATCTGCATACATTTTCAAGTCTTTTTCATTAAAGATAATTTCTTGTCGTTGCAGCCACCTAACAACGGCGTCATGAAACTCAGCTAAAAATAAAGCAGGAAAGTAGATTCTTCCGCTAATTGTTCCTGTTTGTAGGTGAGTTAATAGTTGAAATTGGGGTTGTGCTAAAACGATTGCCATACAATGTTACCGTTTTACGTAGAATATCAATGCTTGTAGAAAAGGGAATGATATTAGATATCACTCCCTTGTTGGCATCAGTAGTAACAGATTATTTTGGTTATTGTACAGAGATTGTACGTATTAAAATACTGCTTACTTCAGTTGGATTTGGACTATGTAATAATGAACTCCAGTCACTAATATTGGCGTAACCGAATTGGTCAAGGATACAAATTACTCCCATTACAGCTTTTCACTTTTAATTTGGTTTTAGAAATTATAATCATTCTCTAGTTTGTATTTCCGAAAATTACATCTTAAAAAGCTTGGCTAATATCTTTGTACACTCAAAAGTTAGTTCTACAAAGCGAAACGCACAATTTTTAATACATATGCACTGAATTATATTTTTGGCATTGTAGAATTCAAATTTTAAGTTTTGGTGCCTAATACCAAAATATATAGCATACAAAAATACTGCTACGAGACCTGGTAAATAGTTCTAAAATATTATGATACTCTAGTACCTTGTAACCAAAAACTTGTAAAATGAATATATTTACAGGCTGACCATACAACTGGGTAACCTAAAGCTTTAGTTACGGTACATGGGTACATGCAGTCATTGGTGTGGCGCCATTACTTACAAACGTAACCGTTCACAATTTCTTACTATTTATCCTTAATCTTTTATGAGGATTGGCTTGCAGGAGCAATCATAATCATCGAACGGCAAAGATTGCCGTTCGGTATAATACTCTTAGCGTTGCGCTGAATTGCTAGGTGCCGCGTTTATAGGAACGACTATTTAGATAATTTATAAACGCCCGTGTCAATTTCTAAGTAGTAAAGATTTCCAGGATGTTGACTCAGAAAATAATCCAGGTCGGATATCACAGTTAAAGAAAGCTCATTTGCAAGAGCGTGACCACTTTTTTGAAATATTATTTTTGGATATTCTCTTTTCTGGCATCTTCCAGTTTGTATTAATTGATAAGGTATTTGATTAACTTGCAATTTGTAGTCCATACCAGGATAACAACTTAAAAAATCTAACAAACGCTCAATCGAGTTGATTTCATGTGAATGTAATGTTCCGTATTGTGTTCGGCAGGATATAAACATATAAAATCTCTATCACAGCAATTTCATAGCTCTTCAAGGCGTGAGCCGACTCATAAAAAATAAATGCTTCTATTCTAGAAGCACATGAACGGTTAAATAAGGTATTATTTCCATAAATTAGGCATTATGAGCTTTGCGAGCAACAATTTCTAATTGCTGGCGCCGATATCTTAGAATTAAGGGCGTGTCAGGTACAATGCCTTTTTTGCC
Source organism: Calothrix sp. PCC 7103 (assembly GCF_000331305.1). Lineage (GTDB taxonomy): Bacteria > Cyanobacteriota > Cyanobacteriia > Cyanobacteriales > Nostocaceae > Dulcicalothrix. The sequence continues at coordinate 8,775,440 of NZ_KB217478.1, forward strand.
TGGAAAGCGAACCAAGTAATCACCTGTTGATTGACTATATAAATGAACTACACCAACACAGTTTGTTAAATCGAGCAGTTGGTGACAGTCGTATCCATCAATACGAACCTTAGTACAATTTTTAATTACAGAAAAATTGAGCGATAGTTGAATAAAGCCATTACTATTCATGATTCTGTTACCTAGTGCAATAGTTTTTGGTTAAAGCTGTATATTTTTTACATCAGTACTCGCTAGGCAACATCAACACTTTCTGGGCTAGATAAAGTTTGATATTAGGTAATGGAAAGTCAGTGTAAGGAATTTTCTGTCTTAACACTTCTTTATCAGTATCCCACTCACAAATTAAGACACCTGATTTTTCTTGGACTACCAGGCGCCAAATTTGAAGTTCTTGTAAGTAAGGATTTGATAACAATTTTTTAGTTTGATGTGAAGCAATAGCATCAATAAGCCAAAAACTTTGTGTAGTTTCGGCAAAATGCTTGATGCCTTCGGTATATAAAATATTTAACCAATGCTTATACAGAACACAAGAACCACTAAATTGTTTTAGTTCTGCGATTATTCCTTCAGTACTTTTCATGGCTTAACCCTTTAAAGACGGTTTCTTTGTCTAAAAAGGCGTGAGCCGAAAAAAAAGCTACTATAGCAATCCTAAATCATTCGTGAGAAAGTAAAAAGCCTGAAATGCTTATAAATACGTATTTTCCATCTACGTATTTTCTCACGTTTCAATTCGGATTGCTATAGTAGTTGTAAAACTAGTAGCTTTATATTTTAGTTAATTATAATTAGCGATTAGAAACACAAGCAAATTCACTTTCAGGGGCTAACTCAGACTCTGTTAGCTCATCACAATAACCAAGCGGGTAATCAAAGACTATCATGTAATTCCAAACGTTATCGTCATCAAGCCGTAACCCCGTGACTCGACCGATAGCCCATTTGCTGGGGTCGCAATTACTTCTCATTGCAACCCGCGAGTTGAATGTATATTTTGGAGCTTTAGCACAAAAGTGGCGGAATTCGATGATAATAGTGTTCATATTTTTGTTTAATTGAAATACTACAGTATTCACTTTCTATTCCGGCGTCAGCCTGAAAACATATTCTGAAACAGCACAAATATAAATTGTATCGATTTCACTGCAATCTCTACCTATTAGTAAATGTCGGAGGAAATCTCTTGGCTTTATTCTTTCTGATGATAAGTAGTTTATTGGAATTTTCATTTGCCGACCTTAAAGTAATTATACTTAGCGGTAGTACTAGAGTTTGACTCTATCAGCGTCTTTGGTAGCTAACGCGAAATTTTGATGATTTGCTGTGGTAATTTATCTGGGGTTTGCACTTCAACATCAACAGTTCTAATTTCATTCTTAATTTAGGAGGGGAAGTTTTTAAATATCCAACAAAACTCCCCACACAGCAAGTAAATTAGGTAGATTTTAGTTCTTTCTGTTCCTTCTGAGACTGTTGAACGTTTTGCATCCAAGTCTGTATTGCTGCAACTTCAGGAATTCCCAAAGCAACAGCCTCAACTATATATTTCTGATATGAATTTGCTACGTGGTTGGGATGCTCAAATTTATCTTGTCCCCAAAAGAAGCACATGGTTTTGACTAATTCGTCAATTTGGCTTTCTTCCAATTCGTTTGGGCGCTCTACTTCCTTAAGTTTCAGCCATTCAATTACCGACGCAACTGGATAGTTCAGCAATGTGCGAATTTGCTTAACCCGTAAATCTTGATTCGGTTTCGATGAGGCAGGCATAACAGCTTGATGTACTTGAGTTTGTTGCTGCTGTGGTAAAGGAACTTCTACACAATCGGTTAGTTTAGATTGAACGTAGCTTATGATTGCAGGCCAATCAGCATCTTTGTTCCACTCGCACCGAATCCTGGTTTTAGTCGCAGCATCATAAAGCCGACAGAAAACCACATTTTCTTCACCAGGGGTTGCAGCTAAAATCAGAGGTCTAGAAAAATCTTGCACTTGGGACACTGCCAAGAGAAACGTTTTCGCAAAGTTCGTCTCTATCCCGGTTCTAACAACGTACAGTTTATCCCCTGCGACAACGATATCAAGCTTCATATTGTCCTTACCTTTGAACTCTTTGCTTGTTAATCGCAGATTTTGTAAATATCCGCTTAAAGCTCTTTGCTGCACCGGAATAGTTTTATCATTATTGATATCGTAGTTATACCAAAGATAAGACTCACCGCTGAGTTCTCCATTTTTTACATACAAATAAATTGGCTCAGGTGGATTACAAAGCCCTAATTTAATTTCTGCAAGCATTTCAATTCCTCCTTTATTGTCTGTAGTGATAGCAGCATCGTTACAGCAGTTGAGTTTATTTGCGCGATATCTCAGCCTGAAACTGTGGCGCCTGCTATATTTAGTACTATTGATTGTACTAAATCGACAATAAATTTGATGCTTTTCTTCTAATATTCTTGTTCGCAAACAGTAATTGAAATTCAGTAACTCTCGTTTTTGAGAATCAACAATCAATATAGGTATTTTGACGCGCGCATTATAATTGGCGCCTGTTTCTACTTCTTGCCGTTGCATAGGCAAGGTTTCTTGCTTGTAGTGCCATGTAATGTAGTTGTAACACTTAGCCCAAGTATTAGACCTGTGGATTTCTAAACCATTTATAATGACTAACCAATTTTGGGTAACAAACTCATCACTATCGTAGATAATTTTGGCTATTAGCTTTTCATCAGCATATACTTCGTGCTTGTCAAACGAAATTTGATTAACCCTAATATTATCTAGACTTTGAAGTGGTTCGTGTTTCCCACTTTCAAGCGCTTGCTGTGTAAAGGCTAGATGCGTCATAATTGAATTCCTGACTTTATTTTAGTTGGGTTCAAAAGCCACGTGGTCGCAACAGTTTTCTCAGGACGAGCGGCCGCGTGGTTATTTAGCCTTATTTTCTAAGATAACATTTGTTATCCCATTTGTAAACCCATCAGGGATAACAAAAGTTTTGATTGGTATGTACGCTTGTTATCCCTAGGCTTTTGTTGATAGTTTAAAAATAATCAAGTTAGGAAAGTACAATGGCAGAATCGAGGTTAAACATTAGAATTTCACCAGACAAGAAGGACGCTTTTTACCAAAAAGCCAAACAAGAGGGAAAAAACGCTACTGATGTGCTAATCGATTTAATTGACCAATACCTTGGCAGTAAAGCTGAGTACGGCGAGATTTTAGAGTTAAGGCAACGAGTTGAAAAACTCGAAGAGGTATTGCTGGGGGAAACAGCCGCCTGAGAGAAGAGAATAAGTCTCTCAGGCAGTTATTGGAACAATTAAAAGAGATGCTTAAGGATAAACCCGCCAATGATTAGGCGGGTTTACTGCTTTTTAATGCTTAATACTTCTTGTGATAACTATGTGTTACTATTTGGGATAACAGGCTAGTTGAAGCGCTTGGCATCAAGCAACTGCTTGGTAGCAGGCTGTTTGATGCTTAATAGCACCTTAATTACTTAACATAAACGATTCGTGGCGCCTCGACGTATGTAGCGCTGACATATTTTCATGCGAATCAGAGGAGGATTAATAAATTCGATTAGTTTAAGCGACACCAATAAAAGTCCATTTGATCATCCATTGATTATATGGCGCCATTTACATCATCGAAGATACCACTTCTGGATGATGACTATGGCAACGCACGCAACTTAAAATTTTGAATTTGCTCCATCTTGCTATAACAGTCTACAAGTATTAACAACGTTTTCTCCCGCTGTACCTGGTTATATCCTAGATTATTCTGTCTATAAAGCTTAATACTTCATTCTGACTTTTTTAATTGATTTTGAGCGCTCGTTACTAATTGGTAACAGATTTATTAACTTTGAGTGACCCGCGATTTCACGAAGCTTGCTAAAGATAACTTAAAAAAGCGTCATATTTCTATGCGCTATTTTTGACGCGCGCTGTAATAAGAAGCCTTCAACACAAACTTTCGCCTGAATGTACAGAATTCAAAACTTGGAGTTTTCTATGAATAAAATTGATATTTTATCAGCTAATTTTCAGCCTGAACACCTTATTGAATGGCTAAATAGCTCAGTTGATAAAGAAATCATTGCCCTTAATGTTATATCGCTATCAGGAACAACACCCTATGAATATTTACTTTATAGCTCCAGTATCTCTCGCCGTAACGACGGGCGCCTGCGAGATAAGGATTTAAAGAAATATCAGCACATTGAATATGGAGGTTGGTGGTGTAATGGCATTGACCCTCTCAACAACTACAATCCAATGATGTGGGGATGCTTCAAACCTGATAAACCTAGACGCGATTACGAAAAAATTCATAAATTTATTAAATATGAGCATCCTTATAAAGAGGCAACGCGCGCATTTTTTCTACAAGTGCCAAAAAGGATTTGGGAAAAAGTTGCGGAGCGTTATAGTATTGCCGTTACTCCAGGTGAATGGGAACATCCGCATGGATTTTGGTACTGGGTATGGCGCCGAAATGTACCAATAGTAATTGTTGAAGGAGTTAAGAAAGCAGCTTGCTTACTAACCGCTGGCTATGCTGCAATTGCAATCCCTGGAGTCAACGCTGGCTATCGCATTCCTAAAGATGAAGCAGGTAATGTAATTGGAAATATCTTTCTCGTGCCAGATTTGAAACATTTTGCAACTTTAGATAGACAGATTACTATTTGCTTCGACCAGGATGAAAAGCCAGAAACTGTTCAACGGGTAAGAACTGCTACCCAAAGAATGGGGAAATTACTTGCGTACTCTGGTTGTGAGGTTAAAGTAATTGATTTGCCAGGACCACAAAAAGGAGTTGACGATTTTATTTTTGCTCAGGGAGAAGAAGAATTTGAGACTCTTTACGAAAAAGCAGACACTTTAGAGATGTGGCAAGTCAAACTTTTTACACTTTTGACTTACAAAAGAGCTATTTCACTTGAGCAAAAATATCTTGGACAAATATCAATCCCAGAGTCTGAAAAGTTGATTATCCTTAAATCAGGAAAAGGGACGGGTAAAACCGAATGGTTAACCTCGGAAGTTGCAAAAGCTCATGAACAAAATCATCGAGTGTTAATTATTACCCATCGCATTCAGTTAGGGGAAGCATTGTGCGAACGTTTTGGAGTCAATTATGTAACTAAAGTACACTCATCAGGTACGGGGGATTTACTTGGATATGGGGTTTGTATCGATTCTCTTCACCTTCAGAGCCAAGCTAGGTTTAATCCTAGCGATTGGTATAACGATACGGTAATCATTGATGAATGCGACCAAGTATTTTGGCATCTTCTCAATTCTTCGACAGAAGTCGCAAAACATCGGGTTTCTGTACTTAAAAACCTTAAGTTGCTAATTCAGAATGTTTTAAGTAGCCCCAAAGGAAAGATTTATTTAGCAAGCGCTGATGTATCCGATTGTGATGCTGACTACGTACTTTCTTTAGCAGGAGAGATTAAGGTTAAACCATTTGTAATTCTTAATAATTTTAAACCTCAATCCGGAAATTGTTACAGCTATGACGGTACTAATCCGAAAAATTTAGTTGCAGCTTTGGATAAAGCAATTCCCCAAGGAGGACATCATCTGCTGTGTTGTTCTGCTCAAAAAGCTAAATCAAAATGGGGAACTCAGGCTTTAGAAGAAAGATTTCGGCGTAAATTTCCACAGTTGAGGATTTTAAGAATTGATAGTGAATCGGTTGCAGACCCAGAGCATCCTGCTTATGGCTGTATTGCTCATCTCAACTCGATTCTGCGGGAATACGATTTAGTTATTGCTTCTCCAAGTCTGGAAACTGGTGTGTCTATCGATATTCAAGGTCATTTCAACGCCGTATGGGGAATATTTCAAGGAGTTCAGTCTGCTAACTCCGCGCGGCAGATGTTAGCAAGATTGAGAGAGACTGTTGACCGCCATATCTGGGTTAGGAATTGTGGCATGGGATTTGTAGGAAATGGCGCCGCGTCATTAGGTGTACTTTTAGCAAGTCAACATGTAGCGACAAGAGCAAACATTGCGTTATTGTCCGAAGCTGATAATGCTGATTACAGTTGCATCGATGAGAATTTCCAACCGGAATCATTACAGACTTGGGGAAAACGAGCTTGTGTTATCAACGCTCAAATGCGGTGCTATCGAGAATCTGTGCTGAAGGGTTTGGTAGAAGATGGTTACACAATTATTGATGTAGAAGATATTGAGCCTTTGGAGAGTGAGCAAGTGTTTGAATCCGTTAAAGCAGCTTCTATGGAGTTACATGTATCTGAATGCCGCGCGGTTGAAACGGCATCCGATATCTCTGACGTTGAGTTAGAGAAACTAAAAGATAAGCGCGCAAAGACTACCACGGAACGGCAGCAAGAGCGCAAAGCTGTGTTAAAAGAACTTTATGGTATTGAGGTAACGGCTTCCTTGGTATGGAAAGACTCGGACGGCTGGTATCCTCAACTACGCTTGCATTACTTTTTGACCTTGGGACGACAGCATCTTGCCCAACGTGATGTAACAACAGCTAAGGCACAAATAGAATTGGGTGAGAATGCTGTCTGGAAGCCAGATTTTAACCGAGGGCAGTTATTACCTGTAGTTTTGTTATTGGAAAATCTCAACATCAGTTATTTTCTAACTCCAGGGGTGATGTTTCGTGGTTCTGACCTACAATTACAGCAGTTTAAGGCTTTGGCTGTACAGCATCGGTATATTATTAGGAACTATTTGGGGGTTTCCATTTCCGAGGGATTAGGCGCTATCACAATTGTTCAAAAAATATTGAGTAAGTTAGGGTTGAAATTATCCTATGTTGGGCGATTTGGAAGTAGGGGTTACAGGGAAAGAGTTTATAAATTTATTGAACCAAAAGATGAACGTGATGTAATTTTCGCTACCTGGGAAAAACGTTATGCTTAGGCGTGTCCAGCACTAATAATAAAGAGACTATACAGATATATTTTGGACACAACCACCCATAATCTCCCAAATTATATGGGAGAATTCGGGCGCCTTTGAAAATATGAGCAAAAAATAGTACAAATAAACACTTGTCCGAACGGCAACTGTTGCCGTTCGGCAGTTATGTCATACACAACGGCTGAAAGCTGTATATTGTAAGTATTTCTACGTCATTAATGCTTTATACAACATTCTGCAAACCTTTGAACAACAAGTAGCAAGTTTTGGTTTTAATAAGCTACTACCGTGCGGCGTAAATACGCCTACCATTTCAAAGGCTGCAAACGAAGATTTATTAAAGTCTCCGAATGGTCGGTTTATTTCCGCCATGCTGTACTACTAACTCAAAAGGCGCCCGGAATCTATTCGTCATGAAAAATTTTACTTGTATGAACTTATCTTAAAACAACTAGTTCAGCTTGGCGGAAATAAAGCTCCAGAGAAGGAATTTACTTGATAAAAACGTTTTATGCTATTTAGCATAACTATATAGGGCTGGTGCGATGTTGGGCATACATCTGAGCGAAGCGGTCATCCGTCAAAACGCAAATACCAAATGCTTGCAACGTGGTGAGATGTGCTATCGAGATGGTTCGGTACTATCTGTTACCCAAAGGGAAGAAGAAATTCAAGCCGAAGTCCAAGGGAGCAAAGAGCAACCCTATCGTGTCACCATCATTCCATCAGAGGGACGCAAAATAACCGCACTTTGTAACTGTCCCTACGTTTATGATGGATGGTGCAAGCACATTGTCGCGACAACTTTGACCTGCATTCGCTCACCCGAAATTATCGAGCAACGTCCCAGCCTCCCGCAGCTTTTAGAACGACTCGACCACTCACAAACCCAACGTTTAGTGCAGGAGTTGGTTACGGAACACCCCGAACTCATCGACGAAATCGACGGTTACGTAAATGCCATCCTTACATCCCCAGCGATAGAAACATCATCCCCAAAATCGACACCTTTCAAACAAATTGCCATTGACAGCAAAAAAATTAAAACCACAGTTCGACAAACCTTCCGCGATGCAGTTAATAGTTGGGAAAGTGGTTACGATTATGCCTCGGAAACCGTCAACGAAAATATATTAAGCATGATTGGCGATGCAGCGGAAAATTGCGATTTCGATGATGCCAAAACCGCTCTCGCAATACTCGATGCAATTACCGAAGCTTGTGTTTCTGACTGGGATTATGTCGCTGACTATGGTATGGATAATGATGAAATAGCCCCCGCACTCGACGAAGTTTGGTGCGAAGCCATACTCAGTGGCGAACTGACAACTAGGGAGCGCAGTGAAATCAAGAAAAATCTCAAAACTTGGCAGTCAGAATGGAATGCAGATTTTAGTTTAGCACTTGAAGCACTCGAACAGGGTTGGGATTATCCACCATTATTAGAAGTATTATCGGGAAATGTTAGCCACAGAGCTATCTGGGAAAATCGAGAAATTCCCGATTATGCCGATGATTTAGCATTAATTCGCCTGAAAGTACTCGAACGGCAGGAGCGTCCGCTTGAATATTTGTATTTGGCTCAATCCGAACAACAAACCAAGCAACATTTAACTATGTTGGGACGTTTGGGACGGGTTGAAGAAGCAGTGGCAACAGCCGAAAGGCAAATGTCAACGATGGAAGAAGCTTTTGCCCTAGCACAAACTTTACAACAAAAACAGGCTTTGTCACAAGCCTTAAAAATTGCCCAGCAAGGGTTAAATTTACCGGGGAAATGTCAGTATAAATTGGGGATTTGGACGAGCGAATTGGCTGAACATTTGGGCGATATAGACGTAGCAATTACGGCTCGAAAACATGCTTTTCAAGCCGAGCCAACTTTTTCCGATTATTTAATAATTGAAGAATTGGCTGGGAATAATTGGGAACAGATAAAATTAGATTTGCAGCAATCTCTCAGGCAGTTAAATTCTGTCCTTGGTGTGACAGAAGAAAGAGTTAAGATTTTTCTCCACGAAGGATTAGTCGCAGACGCAATTAATTGTGTGAGCGAGCTTCGTTCTTATGATGCCGAATTAATTTATCGCGTTATGGATGCGGCAGTTTCTGTCAATCCCGACTGGGTAATTGAAAACTCCCGTCTTCGGGCTGAAAAAATTATGGATAATAAAAAATCGGAATATTATCGCTACGCAGTGGAGTGGTTGAAAAAAGCCCGTTTAGCTTATATGACATCGGGACGAAAAGCAGAATGGAAAAAATACTATGAGCATTTATTGGATGTTCACTGTCGCAAGCGGGAATTGATGGAATTATTGAGACAACGAGGTATGAGTTAGATAAACCAATCGAACGTTAATTGCTCGAACAAGAGAAAATCTTAAAAATTCCCCAATCCACAACTAGTAGCTGTGGTTGGCTTTAAAATTAGGAATAAGCCACATTCCAATACAGGTTGCAACTCGCAAATACCATTATCCCGCTTGCGGATTCCTTCCATCCCCAGTTTCATGCCAAGCTTTCTAGAAGTCAGGATAGTTCATATTTTGGGCACAGTGCCAAATAACTATAGTTTAGATATCCTAGATTGAAGTAAATCAAAAATTTTTATAGTTACCCAGTGGAGCGAAAAGATAAATGTCCTCTGAAGAATTGAAGCAACTCGTCAAGCAGCACGGAAAAGTAGCAAAGGAATTTGAGAAAGAAGCCATTCAGATCGGACACATTTACTTGATTCAGAATTTCCAGTTTTCACCGATAATGCAGCAATTCCTTGATATGCTTCTAGCTCCTAGAAAAAATCTTGATTATGGTATTCCTGATATTCGAGTTTTTGCAAAGCCCAAAGGTTATCAGTTCTTCAGGTCTGATGAAGAAGAAACAGAGATTGAAATTAGTGATTGGTTAGATTTTCTGTGTGCGACTTACCCAGATAACTATGATTTCTCCACACTCCCGGACTGGTGGACTGAGGATGATATGCTAAATGAGGCTGAAGTGATGCAACCAATAGATTTTGCCATCTGGATGTTAGACCATTTTGGGAGCAATGCGATTTTGTTAAATTAGCTCAAGAGTTGATGTATACAAAAAAATATTTTAAGTACATTTTTTTATTTAATACATTATATACAGTATTAATACTGAATTAAGCTCAAGCTTAAAATGATTTAACTATATGACCATATAACACAAAAACTTCAATAAGATGAATATACATAACTAATATAAAACTACTAAAAAACACTTTAAAAAGCGAGGGCATAGCGTAGCAATGCCGAGCGCACGGGCGCCTTGAATCAAAAATTATAAACTACTATATGCGGTAGTTGTAAGTGTATATGATGGAAGCGACCATGCTTTATTAAAAGTGTTCATAAAAAAAGGTAGGATTACCGAGTAGCAGTAGTTTAATAACTCGGATGCACCTACCATGACAAAATATATATATCCAACTTTAGATTTAAGCAAATACGAGCCAAGATTTTAAAGATTCAGTTACGAAACTTTTTGAATTAGACAATGTAAGGGAATGGGATGGTAGGATTGTTAAAGCTCGTGAACAAGAAATTAGAGATGCAGCGCTTGTATTAGCTGGACAATGTATTGCGATATTGTTATACAATCTCTCTCAATCTCAGGAAGCATTAGACACAGCAATGACTCAAACTCAGGGCTACTGGGAGTTAGAAACAAGAAAACACGGCTCTCGTCGAAGACAGATTTTAACAGTTGGGAATGTTTTAATAACTCTATTATTACCTTATGTAACAATTAGAAACGAGAATAATGAAAAAGAAAAAATAATAAATATGAACATCAAGGTTTCTGTCCATTTTTAAAATGGTTGGGAATGGAAGAAGGTATAACTCCTTTAGCTTGGTCAACAATTGCTAAATATGGTGCAATTGCTAGTTCATTTGAAGCCGCATGTACAACTTTAATAGATTGGGGAATCAACATCAGCTTAAAAAGAATTGAACGACTCACATATAGATTTGGTCAAATAGGGATAAACTTACGAAAATCAAAATTAGAGAGCCTGAAAAATAATAATTTAATGCCAGAAAATACTCTTCAAGGGCAGCGTGTTGTAATCGCTGTAGACGGAGGCAGAAGTAAAATAAGAATTAACAAATCAGACGACAAAAATGAAAAAACAAACCGATATGGCTTTGATGGAATATGGGTAGAGCCAAAACTATTAACAATTTATGTTGTTGATGAGCAGGGTAAAAAATTAAAATAATGAAATTCCTATTACTAATGATGGTACATATCATGGTCATAAACCATTTTTAGAGATTTTAGAAATGTCAGAGCGTAAGTCTAGGAATTAACCAAGCAAAGCAAGTTCTATTAATTGCAGATGGAGCTGAGTGGATATGGCTACATATTCCTCCACTTTTAAAACGTTTAGGATGTCCAGATGAAACTTATGAATTATATGATTTTTATCATGTTACAGAACACTTACAAAAATTTGCTGATGCAGCTTTCACCAAAGAGAAAGAGCGAAAAGGTTGGTTTAAAAACGCACGAAAAACTTTAAAAGAACGTGGCGCTTTGACGTTAATAAAAAAGATGAATAAATTTATTGCCGAAGCTTCTGGAGAAAGATGTAACATTATGACGCAACAAAGAGATTATTTACTACGTGCGTACCGTGAAGGTCGTTTAAATTATCCTGAAATTATAGAGAAAAAACTACCAATTGGTAGCGGAGAAGAGCGAAAGTTTAATTCGACAGGTTGTGAATTTAAGAATTAAAGGAAATAGTAAATTTTGGTTAAAAAATAATGCGGAAATTATGTTACATCTCCGTTGCCAATGGATAGCTGGTAGTTGGGATGCTTTCTGCAATTCAATTTTCACTTCTTTTATTAATCCTAAAAATGGTGGATAAATTTTATACCAATTGTGTCTTTTGATAGCAATACTTGTCAGAAAATATACATAAAAATTCACCTACTGATGTAGTTAATTTACTGAAATAAATCTAAAAATATTTACTGCCAACCTTTTTGTTATCATCAAAAGGGTAAACTTATTGTGCAAATTTTAAAATAATTGTCATAAATATAACTTTTCATCTATGTACGAGAAATAGTAATCGTGTTTAGTATGAGGTGATTTAACAAAATCGCATTGCTCCCAGTTTAATATTACCCTGAGAATTACTTTTACTCTTTTTTGGCATCTCGCTCAACTCCCCCTCGCACTATACAAATAGCCTATTTCAAATAGCGGCAACGAGGATAGTTGAGCAAACATTATTTAACATGAACAATACTTGTCACCTTTAGGTTTAAGATTGTTCGCTCTCGTACAAGATAGGCTTTTGTTCAATCATTGCGATTAAAGTGAGAAATTCTGTTTCTGGAGATAACTGCGTTTTGAAATATATACGAAAAGAACCGTCTGAGTAGATTTTAAGGTCTTTTTCATCGAATATCAGTTCATCTCGATATAACCATTTAATGACCTCCAAGTAAAACTCTGCCAAAAATAAAGCAGAAAAGTAAATTCTTCCTTTATCAGCTCCAGTTTGGGTATGAGTTAATACTTGAAATTGGGGATATGTGATGACAAGTGCCATAATATGTAACCGTTTTTAGAGAAATACTGAAATTTATGAAAAAGGGAATGAGATTTAAACTCATCCCCTTGTTGTAGGCGCCGTGTTATCGATATTTACCTTGACATCTGGTAAACGCTACTATCAATCTCTAAACGATATATATTTCCGACATGTTCGTTAATAAAATATTCCAGGTCAGAACTTTGAGTTAAGGTAAGTTCGGTCGGAAGAATATAACCATTTCTTTGCAGTGCGATTTTCGGATATTCTTGCTTTCCGCATTTCCCAGTTTTGACTACATCATAGTTAACTTGATTTATTTTCAAGTTATAGTTCGTCACTGTATAACTGCCTAAAAACTCAGATAAGCTCAAAAGTGAATTAATTTGCTGCGAATGTGCTTGTCCATCTTCTGTTATGCAAGATATCAACATACTGTTTAATAGCGAAAATTTTCGCTGCATCTCAAGGCGTGAGCCGAAAAACACATTGATAAATTGCACAACTTTAAAAACTTTGATGACAATGAAACGCGCTTAAAGCAACGGTGCCGTTACCGATACTACTAAATAATTTTCAAATTATGCGTTATAACTTTACTGCTAGCTTAAATAAAAATTATATTTGTTCTAAAATTAGATTACTGGCGCCAATATTAAAAATCAGCGCTTGTGCAAAATTTGCCATATGCGTCTATATTTCAATACTTTTTTAATATATTATAGATTATATTCTATGTAGCAATAATTTGGCTATACTCCAATACAGCGTCGTACTGGTCAGCCATACGTGAACACCGAGCTATTAGTTCTAAATCTAAATCTGGTAGTAAAACACTTTTTGTAACTTTTTGATATGTACCTGCTTGTAGCGAATAAACTGAGATTAATCCATCTTCCCAATACCACACTTCTGGTATACTTAAACGTTTGTATATTTCTAACTTATTGATACCACCACTTGTTACTGTAATTTCTAGAATTAAATCAGGAACAGGTTTCTTTGTTCCTAAATTGTATGACTCGTTAGGTTCTCGACGACCACTATTTTGCTGTCTACCAAGCGTTGCACTTCCCCGACCATAAAACCTAATATTTTTGATTCGCATATAAGCTTCCAGTAACATTGCTAATGTTTTCTTGGAATCTTCATGGTCATCGGATAATGGAGACATAATTTCGAGAATACCATCTAGATAAGTTAATCGGGCGCCTGTTCCCGCAAGAGTAACATCTAGTTGCTCTAGTTGTTCCCAACTTACGTCATGTAACAAGACGTAAGTGCTGCTGGGTGTGCTAGGTTTTTCGATGATTGGGTTTATCACGGTCATAAACGTGTACCACAAAGAAACTTATTAACATATTATAGCTTAGGCGCGACAATTGAAATTAAAAACTAGTTTTAATAAAAAGGCACCGAATAAAATAATAAAAAATTAACGCTTAAGAAAAATTCCTTAAAGCGTTTAATATTTGTATTGTTCAAATTACTGTTGATTCAGATATTTTACAAAATTTGAAACTTTCCAATTCAATCCGTGAACTCTATCAGCTATATTGGGTTTTGATGAGCTACCGTTACAAAGCAAACAGCTATCACATTTAAAAGAATCATCTTCAGCATTGCGGCAAAGAATCTCATTATTATTTAAAGGTGCATCAGGAGCAATAATTCTAAATGTTCTCCAACCCATTTTTTGGGCTTCTTCTGCTTCTAATTTGGTATGAACTGATGCCATCAAATAATTTTTCCAATGGTGAGCATCATTTTCTAAATCTCTCCAACGATGTGTATGGCCAGTATGCTTATTTGATGCTAATATTATTGGTTCCCATACATCAAATGGTACTGCTGTTGGGTCTCCATACGAACCAATTCTAACTGGATAGCAGTATCGTTTTAATATTGCTATCTCGTTGGCGCCGAATTTCGGATAAGTGCCTGTTGCGTGCTTGCGGTAAACGTTATTTAAAGGCAGCATATTGACATAGCAACATGCTGATTTACTCATTTTTAGTTCACAATTTCCACATACGCCAAAATCCAATCCTTGCTTTGCTGCGCTTGTAGGAGTAAGATTTTTTTGTAATATCCACGATTGTATCATACTTCTTCCAGTTCGACGATTAGATGTGGGAAACACAAAACCAGTTAATACTAGAAATATAGGAGAACCATCTATCAAAGATTCCCCTTCCCAGACAAGGTAACTATTTTCTAACATATTGTGAAGGATGTAGTGCGTTTGATGAAGCGGTTATGGTCGCGCGGGGTTGACAGCAAAAAGTGCGACAAAGCTTTATTTATCGACCGAATATTTACAGATATTGATGTGTTATCAAGAAAATATCCTCCAGATATAGATAATACTGGAGGATAGTAAGCATAAATACTATTGGTTTGACTTAGAAGCAATTACGCTCATCAATCATTTCTGCTTGGTAATTAGCATTTGTACGCTCTGCATACTCCTGCCTGCGCTGCCATGAAATTTGATTCTGTAAAATTAAATCCTGAAGAGTTTTACCAAATTTTCGGCTAGCATAATCAAGTAACTGTTCTAGGGAATAACGTTTCTCCTGAACTGTACCAAAATCATTGGAAAAGCGCTCTTTAAATTCATTCCAATCAAACAGTTCCTTGAGAGAGCGCTTGGCAATTAACCCAGACAGTTCACGAATGGCGTAGTAGACTTTTGAGTACACACGCACTTGATAATCAGCAACAGCGTAGTCGCCTAAAATCGAAGTGTCGATTGGTTGAAAAGATGGCATGGCAGATTTTTGCTTCGGCATATCTAAAATTCCTAATTCTTCAAATATGTACAGGCGTCAGCCTTATAGTGTTAGTGTTCGTACAATTACATTTGTTTACCACCAAGCTGAGTCATCGCAGTCAGCCATCAAATCTTTCTTGTCACTATACATTTGGTACTCATTCTCCAATTTTTCTAAATCAACATCCAATGCAAGAAGACGCACTTCGCACATTATTTCTTGAACTTGGTCTTGCTCACTTACACCTGCGTAGTAACTCTTGATAAATTTGTCGGCTTTACCCATAAATTTCTCAAGGCTGGTGACAAAAGTTTGCTCAAAACTAATTTGCTGAATCATACATGTCTCGCCAATTGCTTTCATCCTTATCAAAGGCGTGAGCCGCAATTTTGTTGGCACCTACCTAATTGTGTTCTGGTTTTGACTTATTTTTTCTTGTTAACTACGTATTCCCAACTACACTTACCGCGTTTGCCTGGAATCATCTCTAATTGTTCGCGTCTATAATAAAGAGTTAAGCGAGTACCTTTAGCGATACCTGGTTTATCTCTAAAATAGATGAGATAATCGCCTGTGGCTGGAGAATAATAATCAACCACCCCAACAGAATTTGTTAAATCTAGCCAGTTGTGGCAATCGTACCCACTTACCCGAACCCTTGTACCACGCTGAATAACAAAGAAATCAAGCTCTATAGCATTCCTATATGAATTGTAAAAAATTATCCCCGTAGAGACGCGATTAATCGCGTCTCTACAACGCACGGTTTTCACGAATGATTTAGGACTGCTATAGTTGAGTTGTGTTGTTCTTATTCATAATGAAAATGCATGAATAGTTGGCGCCTGTGTCGATTTCTCATTAATATTCATTGGGTAACAGTAATACTTTTTGCACCAAGTAAAGCTTGATGTGAGGTAAAGGAAAATTGGTGTATGGAATTTCCTGTCTCAGAACTTCTTGGTTTGTATCCAATTCACAGATTAAGATACCTGATTTATCTTGCAATACTAAACGCCAAATTTGAAATTCTTTAAGCTGAGGGTTTGATAATAAATAAGGGTTTTGGTGCGAAGCAATAGCATCAAGCAACCAAAAGCATTCAGCAGCTTCAGCTAGATACTTAATTCCCGAAGTATATTTAATGCCTAACCAATGCTTATGAATTACATCAGAACCTACAAACCGTCTGAGTTTAGCATTAATTTGTTCAGCGCTTTCCACGACTTTTACCTCACTGTATAGTTTCATCCAACTAGAGGCGTGAGCCGTTTAAAAGTTTTTATAGCTTCTAGAAATACTATCAATGAAAACTTTTGTGGTTCTTTAGGCTGTTTGCTTCCTCTTCGTCATGAGGTACTGTTCGTATACTGACAAAGGTCTTCGCTGCGGACATATCAAATAAAAATATTTTTGATGCTATACTTTAAACGGTTAAGATTTTAACTTTACGAAAAGATTGAAACTTGAGATTTAACAAGCTATTCAGCTTTTCTTTTTTATCTGTATTAGCGCGCGTTAATACAGTTAGATATGGCAGCTTTAAAGTCGGAAAAATGTTCATAGTATTTCGAGTACAAACATTCTTTTTTCACATACCTCCACAAACGCTCTATCAAATTTAGCTGCGGAGAATAAGATGGTAAAAAACATAACTGTATACCCAATTCTTCAGCGTAGTCTTGAACAAGTCTACATCTTTGATATCGAGCATTATCAAGGACAACGGCTATTGGTATATTTAAACCTAATGATGCTATGCTATGAAAAAGAAATTTTTCATATGGGAAAATATGGTTTTTTTGTATTAAATAAGGCTTTGGCTGAAGACTTTGAAGCCTGCCGGGAGAAACACAATTTAATGTATAATCAAGAAAGTATTAAACAAAAATACAAGATTACTATATACTTTTGTCACTAAATTTAGGATGAGATTTTCCCAAAGCCACATTTAAGACTTCAAAACTCTATAAAAAACTTAGGTTGAGTTGCATCGTAGTAATTTGCACAGAAGTACTCAAATCCAAAATGCACTCCCACTAACCATAATGCAATAACAATGTCGCGCTCACGTTCCGGAACCAAACTACCGACCACTTCCTTGAAACTAGTTTTATCTAAATCTTGGTGCTGATAAAGCTCCGATTGCAATTTCAAGAAAATAATCATTGATACGGCGCCCAACTTAGCATCTAAAGCAGCATCGAACAAACTCATTACATCATCAACTTTTTCTAACAAGTCGTCAAGTGTAGCATTTTTATTAGTAATTTCCTTTAAACAAGAACGATACTTATCTAATAAATCAGTGATATTATCGTTACTTGGGTAAAGCTTGCTAAGAATTTTCCCAAAATCATAAAAATAGGCAATATCAGTATTTGGCATGACTTCATGACGGGTATAACACAATAAGTTCTCGATTAAGGCGCCATCAAAAGGAAATTCTTCGCCACGGCTGTTTCGAGAGGCGCCGGACAAAGCATCATCCTTAATTTGATTTATAGTATTTTTGTACTTATCTATATCTAATCCAGCAATTTTAAGTAATGCTGTACCACCTAACAATGATAAAGATGACTGTCGTTGTTGAACAGAAGTATGAACATAACTCTCAAATATCGGTTCGCCTACGTTTATATTGCTATCAACTCGCCCAATTAGTAAGCGTTTACCCCGTTCAGTAATTGGATAAACACAATCTAAGTTGTGTATGGAAATGTTGATAAAATGTTGGTTGATTTTTCTCAAAGTTATACGGC
>NZ_KB217479.1:0-2945 GCF_000331305.1 Calothrix sp. PCC 7103
GCATGTTGTAATATCTACGAGCTTGCGTCCACTTAAAAGGCACGGAGCAAAGTCTTATCTTAATATTAAGCTATCAAACCCAATCTGGAAGCAACTTGATTGGGTTTTTACTTGATGAGTATAATAGTATAGGCAGTCATACGTCGGCGCCTTCCCAATTGCATCCTCCTGATATCGAAAAACTTTTATTCTTTTTACTATACATTCAACTTATGATTTGTTATACTTTAAACGGTTAAGATTTGAACTTTACGAAAAGATTGAAACTTAAGATTTAACAAGCTATTCAGGTTGTCTTTTTTATCTGTATTTGCTAAGTGAATACAGTTAGATATGGCAGCCTTAAAGTCGGAAAAATGTTCATAGTATTTAGAGTACAAACATTCTTTTTTTACATACCTCCACAAACGTTCTATCAAATTTAGTTGCGGAGAATAAGATGGTAAAAAACATAACTGTATACCTAACTCTTCAGCATAGTCTATAACTAGTCTACATCTTTGATATCGAGCATTATCAAGGACAACCGCAATTGGTATATTTAAACCGGTGGGACGCTAATTTAAATAACATTTGGCAAACGGTTTCTGAATTAATATAAGTTTCATTTGTTAAAATAATTATTTCCTTTGTCACTGCATTAACTGCACCAAGAATATTAAATCTTTTACGCCCACAAGGTGAGCATATAAATGTTCTTACGAAGCACCATAAATATCCTAAGTAGGATTTATATACGAAGTGGGCTGCATCGAGGAAGAAAACAGCCTTTTTACCGTTACAAGCTTCTTTCAGCAAAGGTTCTAGCTTTTCTACTCTATATTCTTCTTGTTCATTAATCTTATTTTCATCCCCGGACTTTCCCGGCACATGACCCACCTTTAAGCAGCGTAAACCTGCTCTTTTTAAAAAATCTCTTATTTGCGTAGGGCTACGTTTAATTCCTGTTATTTTTTCTATTGCATCACTAGCTTCTGCAACAGTAGAAGGGGGATGTTTTTTAAAATAGTCTATTACAATATCAGTATGCTGATTCAACTCACTTGGGCGCCCTTTATAGTCTAATTTTTTAAGCTCTTCTATTCCCCCTAATTGATATTGTTTAATATATTTAGCTAATGTAGCCTTAGTGATTTGACATAATTGACATATATCTTTATGCATTACACCCTGACTTTTTAGGTACAGAACTTCCATCTTTCTCTGCACTGATGGATGAGGATGATGATATCGCTCATAGTGTAAATTATCAACATCTTCTTCCGTAAAATCTATTTTTAGCATAACTACAATACCTCTTGGTTGCACCCTATTGGTTTTTTAGCTATTATACTTGTTATTGGTGCTACACAAAAGTTTATTTTTCATCCGTTCACAGTATAAACATAACAGGCGCCACTGGTTTAACCGCCCAAGAATTAG
The DNA here is from genome assembly GCF_000331305.1 of Calothrix sp. PCC 7103. Classification (GTDB taxonomy): domain Bacteria; phylum Cyanobacteriota; class Cyanobacteriia; order Cyanobacteriales; family Nostocaceae; genus Dulcicalothrix. The sequence continues at coordinate 1,423 of NZ_KB217479.1, forward strand.
CCACACTCAAAGCACTCGGCGCCGTAGATGAACAAGATTTGTAAAAATAATTACCTCATCGTTAAAATAGGCGCCTATTGAACTAACGTCAGACTTACATTTTCATTCTGTAACGTTCCAGTATTTAAATAATTGTTAACAGGGTATGCGTCGTATGGTAATAATGTATTACAGTTGCGTGTGCTAGGTTTTAAAGTCATTCTTCCTTCGTGAGAAATAAGCAATGAGCGTTACTTTTTATTACGCCCCCATGTCTACCGCCAGCATCACCGAAGCAGTTCTCGCAGAACTTGGCACGCCATGTGAGCGTGTAAAGCTTGACCTGAGCGCGGGTGACACCAGAAAGGCTGACTTTCTCAAGGTCAACCCAAACGGAAGAGTCCCCGCAATCGTGCATGAGGGGATGCCAATCTGGGAGTCATCCGCCATCACAATGTATCTTGGTGAGGTTTTCGGCGTGGATGCCAAGCTGTACCCGGCGCCTGGTCCAAAGCGCGGCGAAGCGATGAAGTGGATTGCCTGGAGCAACGTCACACTCGCTGAAGCAGCCGGACGATTATTCGCGTCACTGCCAATTAACAGTGAAGGAGCGGTTCAGCCGAACTCGTTAGACTGGGTAGACCCTGATCAGCGCAGCGCAAGTGCATTGGATAAAGCAAAGGCTGACATCGCCATCTGCCTTAAAATTCTCGAAGGCGGGCTGGAGGGGAAATCGTTTTTGCTCGGTGACTACAGCCTCGCAGACACCCACCTGCAAGGCATTGTCGGTTGGATTAGTACGATGGACGTTTCAAGTAAGGCGCCGTTCCCCAACGTCACAGGTTGGTTGAAGCGTTGCAGCGAGCGTCCGGCGCTTGCGAAACTGATGGCAGGCTAAGGTTGAGAAGGATGTTCAAGGAGGATATACTTTCACTGGCGCTGTTGATTTACATGAGCTTATTGATACCGTTGGTTAGATAAACGGCGCCTTTATACGGTAAATGCAAGTAACATCTTAAGAAGCGGCGCCACTGGTCGCTCCAGCAGCAGAAAAAGCGCGCGCGTGCTAGCATTCGGCGCCTAGATATCGCAAGAAAAGCAAAAATAATTATCTCATCGTTACAATAGGCACCTGAATCCTTACGCGATAAATCAGGCGCCATCGTTTGTTTAACTGCTCCAATTGCAGTACGCTCGAAATGCTAATTTTAACTGCTATCTCCGTGATGAAAACACTCACTTACACGCTTAAAGCACTCGGCGCCATTTATGAAAAAGATTTGTAAAAATAGTTACGCCCTTGTGCAGACCCTGACGGTGCCTCTAAGGCGGTCATGCTACTATATCAATAAATATTTTACCATTTGGATATCTTTTTTTATGACTGTTCTTTACGAAGACGAGTACATTGTTTGTGATGACGATGCAATTACAATTCATTGGTATTACTTCCCGATTGGCAGCAAACGCATTCCTTACAATAGTATCCACAGCGTTCAAGAAGAGAGCGTAGGATTTTGGAATGGAGCAGGGCGTGTTTGGGG
>NZ_KB217479.1:3045-44252 GCF_000331305.1 Calothrix sp. PCC 7103
TCATACCATTGTTTTTTCATAAAACCTCCTGGTAGGCGGGAAACTCAGTTATCTATAGCAGTCCTAAATCATTTGTGTAACCCGCACGTTGTAGAGACGCGATTAATCGCGTCTCTACGCGGATATAATTTTCACGACTCATATAGGATTGCTATATATACTATAAAGGGTCGCAATTCGATGCGCGGCGCCTTTGATAAACAAGATTTGTAAAAATAATTAACTTAGGATTGGAACAGGCGCCTTTAAAAATTGTTTAATTTGTTCTAGGCATTGATACCTGCTGCCATCTGGTAAAATGGCATCGGTTAAATCGGCGCCAGTTAGGTCAGCACCATCAAGTTTAGCACCTTTAAGGCAGGCTCCTTTTAGATTAGCATTCCTTAAATCAGCTTTCGTTAAATCAGTATTTTGTAAAATAGCATTTTTGAGAATAGCACTTTTTAGACAAACACCAGGTAGAAAGCGTCCACTAAGATTAGCATTTTCTAAGTCAGCGGAATATAAAAACACTCCTGAGTCAGCACACTTTGATGAACCAGGCGATTGATTTTCAATTCTCTTAATAATGCACTCATCAGTAAGGCTTAAATCAGCATGACTTAATTTGGCGTATCCTAATTTGGCACATTTTAGCTTTACATTATTTAGATTGGCGCCAGTCAAATTTGCTAGCTCTAAATCTAACTCACCTATCAATCCTGCATCGCTTAAAAACCTTATGATACGTCCTTTACGTTCTCCATCTTGAGTTAATCTAAATAATATCGATAAAGTACACGCGCTTGCTGCGTCTAATAATGCATTAAGCTTAGGGTCTTTAAAATTCTTATCTTCCTTTTTTTTGGTAATTAATAGTTTCAACTCTTTATCTATAAGTAGTTCTGAAATATGCTTGAAATAAGCAAGCATCGCTTCTTCGCGCGAATTATTCTCAACTTGCTTCTGTTCACTACGTTGAAATTGGTACAAAGCTATTGGGATTGCTATAGTACCTCCTAGTCCCAGCCAGTCCCAAAGTGTCTTACCTGATTGAAAATGTTCAGTTGTTTTTGTCAGTTTAATAATTTTCCCATCTTTGGGATTAATTACCTCTTCTACTGTTACCGATTTATTCGAGTCGGCGCCAAACCCTGCCCACGACGTTCGATACAGTGTAGAAATAATTGTAATAACTCCAGCAACTGCAAGCACTATTAGTAGTTTGTGCTTTATATTCCAGTTATTCTGTTCTCGCACGCTCATAGTCAGTACTCGAATAAGTTATGTATAGTTATATTCAGCATCTCAATGGCTAATTCCCGATAACTATTTACTGAAGAGCCAACTCTTTTATTCTTCTGTAACGAAATAATTGCTTCTGTTTCTAGAATTTTCTTTACTACCTTGGCTTTATTACAGGCGCCACTGGTTTAACAGCTAAAGAATTAGCCACACGATGGCGCACTCGGTGCCGTAGATGAGACATAAATTTTAGTCACGAGGTATAGCCGAACTACTTTCATAAGACCAACTACTACCAGGACCAACACAGAGAACATTTCCATCAGGCGTATAAAGCATCCAATGTTCATATTCTTCCGAATAAATTGAAAATAAACGTAAAACAACCTGCTCTGAGAACATAAATACAGTGTCCCAAGCTGGAGGAAATATTTCAACAGAATCAAGTGTAAGACCTTCCATACGCTTTACTGCTAGTTCAAGTTTAGGTCGTGGGTCTTCTGAACTAGCTAATACCGAGTTACCTTCCTCCAAACGCCATGCACAGCAATAAATCCACAAGTGCCAATCTCCAGTAAAACGAGAAATAGAAACTTCTTTCGATTGAACTGGGTTTCCAAACTCTAAAGTAATAAAGCTCCCTACACCTAGAGATACCCCCCAAGCTTTTTGTCCAATTATTGGATGAATATGAGCTTTAATTTCACGAATATCCGCTTCTGTTACAGTCATCTGCTAAATTTTTATGTTCTTTTATTAGGGTGAATCACTTTAAAACTCACTTTCCGCACTTCACCATATAATATACGTACATTTCCAAGATTTGCTTAAAAGAGGTTAAATAATAATCATAAATTACTAAAATTTATAAGTATTATTACTTTATTCTTAAGCATTATTAATAATTATTTTTGAAAAGAGTGATACTACATCTTTAAGTGCGGAATATGGGTTAAAACAAACAATGTATCAAATTTGCCGTTAATACATACATATTTATCCGGCAAATTTTACGTAAATTAATTACCTTCCAAACATACCTACACCTTCTTCAACAATATCGTGATATCCATAGTCCTGACCGCTAATCGCATCGTGCAACCTTCGTATCTCATCTTTTGAGAGTCTTCGCCCTATACGCCTTTCGATTTCACGAACCGCATCATTAAATTGTTTATTTTGAGCCTGGTTATTTCCTGGTGTGCCTGTCGAACTCATCATAACAGTCGAAGTTATTGCCTGATGTCCAGCAGATTCAGGAATACCAACACTTGTTACGATTAACCCAATCAAAACGGCAGCTGCAATTCCACCAATTAATATTGGTGGTGGAAGGGGAATTGGTGGAAGAGAAATTGGCGGAAGAGGTAGAGGTATAGCTTGTGCAACTTTCTGTTCCTTATTTAAATATTTATTCTGGGATTGCGATTCCTTTACTCGAACCTGAATGACACCATCATTTAACGCACCTCTAGGAGCAATAAAGCGCATATACACTTGTTCATGTACTTTACTCCAAGGTGTCTCTGTACTACCCCCAGGTAAATTAGCGTCTTTGGGAGTTACAAAGCTATTCGCTAGTGGACCGTAACTAAATCGGGAAAGCAAAATTTCTTCGCGTGCTCTTAACAAGGATTTAGTAATATCCCCTACACTTCCCAATTTATCCAGGGTTTCGTTGAATGAAGGTAATTTTGTGAGGCGAGAAGCATGATTCCAAGTCCCAATCAGCTTTTCATAAAAACCAACATCCATCTTTCCCTTATATTCGGGAATTAATTCGTCAACAAGAGCTTTTGAACTATCAGCAAGTTTGTTATAATGAACTCCTGCTTGAATGCTCCAAGATAAAACTTGTACATCACTAGTTGGCTTACCTGTTTTACTAGCACGCAGATACAAGGTACTCAAAGCACAGAAAATAATCAAAGAGGTGATGATTTTTCTGCAATCACATGGTGTTTCAACTACTTACTGTGTAAAGATTTATAAAGAATATGGCGCCGCTTCCATCGGTATAGTTACGAATAATCCCTATCAACTCTCAACTGATATATATGGTATTGGTTTTATAACTGCCGACAAAATAGCACACGGTTTAGGTGTACCTTCAAACTCGGAATTTAGGTATAAAGCTGGTCTTACTTATTGCCTCTCTCAAGCTGCGGAAGATGGACACTGTTATTTACCAAAGTCTGAACTAGTACAAAAAACAGTTCAACTTCTCAGGACTGAAGACCATACACCTAAAACAGATGCGATTGAATTTATTATTCACGTCATGTCGAACGAAGGTGACATAATCACAGAACTTGATACTGATACAAAAAATTGAATTTGTTACAAGCCAGTACTTTTCCATACTGAACAAAATCTTGCTGTACTACTAAACAGGCGCCTGTTGTTCCTATCAAATCAAGATGTACCGCGCGTTCGTAGTTGGATAGAAAAATTCTCTTCTTCTCGTAAAATGCAGCTTTCTCCTCAACAACAACAAGCTGTTGAAATTGCTGCTTATTCTAAAATTTCTATAATCACGGGTGGCCCGGGTACAGGTAAAACCTTTTCGGTACGTACCGTTGTACAGTTGTGGAAAGCGATGGGTAAGAAGATAGCACTTGCAGCGCCTACCGGACGTGCGGCACAAAGGTTAATGGAGATGACTGGTTTGGAAGCTAAGACCATACATCGTTTATTAGAGTTTGACCCAAAGAGTATGGGTTTCAAGCGTGACGAAAGAAACCCGCTGACTTGTGATGCTTTAATAGTCGATGAGGCAAGTATGCTTGATTTGTTTCTGGCGTATAGTTTAATTAAAGCTGTTCCTGAAGGCGCCCAAATATTATTCGTCGGCGACATAGACCAGTTACCATCAGTAGGCGCAGGGCAAATTCTCGCTGATTTAATTAATTCTGGTAAGTTACCCGTTATTAGATTGACTCAGGTATTCAGGCAGGCATCGGCAAGTGCGATTATTAGAAGCGCGCACCAAATTAATAATGGAGAATTTCCAACATTAGACCCTATAGATTTTGATGCTGATACTATTACATCAGATTGTCTTTGGCACACTGGAGGTCAAAATCCTGAACAAGGTGTGCAAATTATTACTAATTTAATTACTAATTTTATTCCTTCCCTTGGCTTTAACCCTGTTACCGATGTACAAATATTATGTCCTATGTTGCGGGGAATCGTTGGAAGTTATAATTTGAATAATGTATTGCAGCAGGTAATTAATCCTCCTGGCGCCGATAAAACCGAAATCACCTGGGGCAATATTATATATAGAGAAGGTGACAAAGTAATTCAACTAACTAATGATTACCAGAGAGAAATATTTAACGGTGATGTTGGTTTTATCTCTTGTATTGATACGGAAAATCAAGAAGTTGTAATTCAATTTAGTGAACGTGAAGTTGTATATGACTACAGCGATTTAAATGAAATTAATCTTGCATTCGCTGTTAGTGTGCATAAGTCTCAAGGCTCGGAGTATCCTGTAGTCATTTTACCCCTATATACTCAGCATTATATGATGCTGTCACGTAATTTATTTTATACGGGGTTAACGCGCGCGAAAAGACTTGCCGTTGTTGTGGGCGCCTCTAAAGCAATAAATCTGGCGATAAACTCCAACCGGCATATAGAAAGATATACAAAGTTAAAGCATAGGCTTGCTTTAAATAATATACTTTCTTGAATATAGATGGCGCCGTATATATTATTGCAATTAAATGCTAACTTTGTTGTTGAACATTGCGAGCTACCAATCCAAACTTGCCCTCAACTAGCTCAAATTTAACAGGAGTACCAGCGGACAAAGTACGGTATCCCTCGCCAGGAATCGCAGTGAAGTTAAAAAAGATATCCTCTCCACCATCGTTTCTGGCAATCATGCCATTGCCTGTAATGATATCAAACCAACGCACAACTCCTTTTACCACAGAAAGTCCACTCGCTCCTAGTACTGGAGTGCCATTCAGCCACTCTTGTTGAGGAATACGAACTTGTTTTACTTGGGGTGTATCATAAGCTTCATAGCTATAATTCGAGCGCGTCTCCATTATTGCCCGTAAATCGTGCCGCAATTCCTCTACAGTTGGGCGCCCAACAAAGAACCAACCGTTGTAAATTTTGTAGATAGTTAGGTTAGGGTTCAAAATAAAAGTATAAGGTTGCGCGCGGTAAGCATACTCTCCTTCTGTGCTATCCAAAATATTAATTTGTTTTAGAAGTTCTTACTTTTAGCTGTTTCGTGGTTCATATTTTTAGTGTGTCTTTATGCTCGATTACATGTGAATAGAGACAAAGTTATAAGTGCTGACAACACATCACTTTTTAATTAGTGGTAGTCTCATTCTTAATGCTCTATCTCTTGCTTGCTTTTTAGCTAAATCTCTACGTTTCCGAATTTCTAATCTTTGTTTTTCTGCTAAAAATTTAGGATTAGATTTTTCCTGAATAAATTTATCTATCTCCGCTGGGTTAGTCCTAGCCTTCCTTAAAACATCTTTGATATCTTGTGAAAGATTAGAATCCTCTAAAGCATATTTATACCTTTCCTCATTATTCAGAATTTCTTTCAAATGCGCTCTGAGTTGAGCCTTTTGCTTGTCTAATTCATTTCTTACTTCCGGTTTTTTGAGTGAAGCTTCTACTTCTAACAGTTGTTTATCTAATTGAGCTTCGGCAATAGCCGCTTCAGAGTCTATTTTATCCAGAGTTTGTTTTAAAGTTTGAGCGCTAGCTGGACGTATATTAAATAAAGTCAGCCAATTGACGTTATTACTCAACTTTTCTTGTGGATAACTGACCGAAAATAATGTAACAAAATTTAATGTTATAAATACAGCTAAAATTTTAAGAACAATATAATACGCGCGAGTAGTACTCAAAAATCTCATACCTGAATCCTTTTATAGTTTTTATGTACTGCCACATGATTTACTATGAGTTATATATTTCTACAACTTGAATACTTATGCAACGAACTGTAAATAATTATTCGGCGCCGTATTGCTTATATCTAGGTATGACTACTTGGTGGCGCCGCTCTAGTAACATTTAACTATGCAGTTAAGGCGCCGTTCTTTATAATTGCGACTTGCGGCTTGTAGTGTAGTGCCGTTATCAATCAACCAAGTACCTAGATACTTGGACATTTAAGTATTTGATGTTTGGTGCCTGACTATTGTTATACTCAGGCGTTTAAATAAATGCATGTGCAATTAAAGGATCACCATTTCACCCAACTCCGTACTCCTGTTCCATCAAAGATAATAATTCTTCTTGTATTGGTGTTAAATATGGCGTTGGCAAGTGCGCGTAGAATTCAAACATCGAAACAACTACTTCTTCCACATTAGGAACCTCGGAAAGGCGCCGCAGCCTAGTATGTAATTTCTCAGCTGCTGCGCGCTCTTCTTCTGATAAGTTACTGTTTTGATTCTCCAATTCCATAATTTCTTTCAATCGTCTTAAACAATTCTTCTTGTATTGGTGTTAGGTACGGCTGTGATTGTTTACCAAAATAAGTAAGCAAACTATTTACTGCCCCATCGCAATCTGGCAATTGGTACAGGCGCCGTATCCGCCCTAGCAATTCTCGCATAAATTTACAATTATCATCGCTTAGTTCCATCGATAATAAATGCTCTATTTTTACAGTGTACTCTGCTTCCCAAGTTTTAATGGTACAAGAATATTCGCCTACATGAGTAATGGCGCCCCAACACCCGCTTTTACCCCGTAACTCAGGATTATTCTTGGGGATGAGAATACATAAGTACCTGGACAGAAATAATTACATCTTAAGTTCTAGGCTGGGTAAAGGTTTCAAGCCCATTTTGTTGTAATTAATTTTGTCTGACTACTTATCTCTCCTTCACGGTAAGGATTTGGTACTTTGGTTCTTTCCCGAATTCTGTCAACGATATCTTTAACTTGGCGCCCTGATGGTACTTTATCACCCGCTGCTTTTACTGCTTGGCGCCAGCACTCTCGCTGCTGAGATGGTTCCAGCCTCGCAAGGGGTCTAACTTGGCATTCGTTGGTCGGCAAAATTTGGGAACCAATGGTTATATATACCACAATGTACACAACGCCAAATCCTTACCCAGTGAGCGTTGTGTACGTTTTGATGTATATAATAAATTGGACACACTTGAAACACTATATTACATCAGTAATATACTGAAGAGGGTGAAATTTGTGAACAATTCGTTCACATCTGTAGCTTTGTAATATGTGTAGTAAAATTTTGAGAAGCGCGCTTTAATTCAAGGTAACTGTTATGGCTATCGAGCAAGACTCAAAAATTGAAGAAAATATCATAAGTCGTTCTGAAGCAATTGAGTTATTCTTCGGTAAAGGTTCGAGTGAGAGAGGCGCCCGCATTGAGGACGAAGCCGCAGTAGGAAACATCAGTGCTGGGTTAGATTGGGGCACCGCATTACCAAAACTGTTACTAAATCCAGGTTTGTACTGCCGCCTAAAAACCTTACGTATATCTTTAAACCGAGAAATGCGCTTAACCCTTGAAAGTATGGACTTGGGAGTTGCTAGAAAACCTGCGCTTGAGGCCGCGCGCGCTTGTATAAAAGAAAAATTAATCTCCCCATCCCCTGACATAATTCCTCACCTCGAAGCTGTGTTACGGCAGGATGAGCTATACAATGAAGAATTTATTTCTAATCGGGATGTACTACAATCGCTGCTCCAACAACTCTTAACTAATGAAGACAAGGAATCAATCGCAACGGCAGCAGCGGATAAAGTTAGATGCTCAGTTTTGTTGTAGGTTTGGGCGCCTTTCATACTTAGATACTTAAATACCCAAGTATCTAGCATTGGTTTGTATATTGAAGGCGCCATAATTATGTAAAATACTTGAAATATTACGAAACCCGCTTGCGGGATTGAAACTTTTGTAGAGCAGAATGTTAGCTGTTGGGATATCCTTCTTGACCACCATTGATTTTAAAAAGCAAAGAGCGCGACTGACGTAAGCGATGTCCAAACCCTGCAAATGTATCCTCAATCGAAAAGCGTGGTAAGTTGTAATGATTGTGAAATACCCCTTCATGTATAAATGCCTACTGTAACCAGGAGGCGGCGCAAATACGCTCGACCGTGAAGGCTGTTAGAAAAGCGGGTATCGCTGGGTACTCTAAAGTTAGGATTCAACGATTACTTTACTCTCAAACGTGCAAGCGCGTAAAAATGGCGTAGTAAATTGATGATTTAAAAAATCGGGAATTCCCTTATAAAAAACAAATTTTTCTTAATTCATTGTGTTTAACTCCGAAAACAACTCCACAAGTAATTATCCTTTACCACCTGGATATTCTGTCCGTCGCGCGACAGCCGAAGATATCCGCAAGTTAAATAATAATATAAATCTGCCAATTTTAATCGGTACAATTCTGGGTTGCATAGTAATCTCAATTCCAATTATTCAATTTGCTATTGAAATGAGTATGAAAAATTGGGAAATTATGCAGAGAGCTATATTATATGAGACTGGAACGCGAAAATACACTCCTACCCTTGAAGATTGGTATCAAATTATTATTATTAACTTGGGTTTAGATAAATTGTTATTGGGAATAACTACAGGCTTGGGAATTGGACGTGGAATTTATTTATTTTTACAATCACTTTTTCCACAATCAAAACAAATATTTCAACACTGGATTGCTGTATATAAAGGTAAAATTATCGGACAAGCAGTACTTCAAATAAAGCGAAACTATACATTACTTATGTATGTATCTGTTAATTCTAGCCATTGGTGGCAAGGTATTGGTTCTTGCTTAGTCTGGAATAGTATCAAAGATGCAAAAAAACCACTTTATTTGACGTGTAGACCTGGACTAAAAGCTTTTTATCAACGCTTTGGGTTTGTTTCAGTGACTAATCTTAAGCAACCAGTGGAATTCAGAAGATACAATATTCGTTGTGTCATGGTATTACTTAACAAATCTACTTTACCATTAGAACGGTGCCAACCTAAGTTTTCATTACCTGCTGAATATTCAATTAGTAGCTTTGAAAATATCTGGATGCGATGGCAAGTGTATAAACAATTATGGTCAAGTCAAATATTTAACCAATCGCGCTTTTATATCTTAAACTTAATTGCTGTAATACATATACCATTAATTTTAATCATTGTAACTATTTGGAACATACTCAGTATTTGGGATATTACCTGGTTGGCTGGTATAATTAGTATCACTGCACTTTTAACCCCAATATTTACCATCTTTATATATTGGCAAGAATGGCGAATCGAACAAAATAACAAAACAATTGCTTACGCTCACTTGTCATGTCGTTTAAAATATTCAATTCTTTACTGCTTGTATGTAGAAAATAGCCATACTCCACAAATTTATCAAGCATTTTTAGAACGCTTAACTCGAAGAATTCAATTACCTATTTACCTAGTTTGCCCACGTCAGTCAGCTAAATTGTATATTCAACTTGGCTTTGTTCCAATTAATCAACAATCTCTACCATTTGAACTACAAATTATTCGCTTTCAGCATTATGTCACACTTAAATTTTATGGTCTTTGTGTAAATACCAGTCTCGGTTTTGTGCAATCGAAAATCTAGAGATGGACGAGCATCACTGCTACGACGATGCTGGAGAAATCGTTGATATCATATACCGTGTTTATCCTACCGAGTGGATGGTCTCAGACGAAGACCCAAAGTTGGGATTTAGTTTGTGGGATTATTTTGAACTACTTCTTTACGCGCGTAAAGTCGCTTTAATCAATCCAGTTAGTTCTTTTGTTCTGCAAAACAAAGCTTTGATGGCTTTAATTACAGAATTGGGAAGTGATTTCTTTGGTAGTGATGGGTTAGATTGTAGTAACTTTTTACTAACATTCATGGCGCCAGATCAAATCAAACCTCCATATGTAACAAAACCAACCTGGGGACGGGAAGGTAGAGAAGTGGAAATTATTAAAGGCACCGGAGAAATCATCAATAATCCAGACCCCGAATATATTCATTACGCCAAGGTATATCAACAATATGTAGATTTACCGTGCGCCTATATAGAGGATGAAGAGTATAAACTACAGCTTTCTTGCTTCCTTATTAATGGTGTACCCGAAGGCGTTGCGGCTCGAATCGGGAAAGATGTAATTAGTAATAACTCGAAATTTATACCAATTGGGTACTGACTTTATGAAAAAAAGAAACAAAAATAAGATAACCTCTCATATGAACGATCGGGAACCCCTCCTATATGAACATAATGGCGAACTTACTCCTAAAGCATTAGAGCAACTCATATTATTGCATACACAAGGCTATATAAAAGGTGGATACAGTTTGATGATTTACGGGGTAAATCAGTTTCGCCCTGCGGATACTTTTGCAGAAATTGAGGAATTTAATTACAGCACAGACAATAAAATACTATTGCTAAATGTATGGATGTATGGTAATCTTTCTATCATTAAAATAGTATCTCCGTGCGGATTTAAAGTCTATAATAACTATGAATGAAATAGAAGGCGCCGAGGAAGTTTGGTTAGATGATTCTCTTATTAATGGCAAAGAAATACCTTGTATAGCTTTCAATTAATGTAACCAGACCCAAAATTTGTCCAAATATTTTCGGCGCCTTGGTATATGAGTTTTTGGGTAGGGCAGGACGCCAAGCATTATCAAGCATGTTTTGGTTATATACTTAGATAACTGGTGTCACTGGTTACACTATTCTAGTATTTTGTGAAACAACGTATATACGTTGTTTCAGCCTTTTTGTTCGTAATTGCGCGGAGAACGTCAAATGTATAAACTTGCTGTTCTCCGCGCAACTACAAATCTACTCCAAACCCAATTTTAGACAATAATAAAATCTGATGTTGTAATTAGATTGGCATCCACACCACTTAAAAACGCTAGTGGCTGGTTGTTAGTAGTGTTGATAACTGTACCGCCATTCTGGGCAAAAATGGATAGCGAACCAAAGCTTAATCCACCTGTTAAACCCAACAAATCTAAACCATCTTGGAAGTCAACAATATTATTTTTGCCTAAGAGCGAAATAACAAAGGTATCTCTTCCAAGACCTCCAGTCAAAATATTATCGCCTGTACCACCATTGAGAATGTCATCACCTGCATCGCCAACTAGTTGGTCTTGACCACTACCACCTAACAATGTGTCATTACCATCACCACCAAATAACTTATCATCGCCATCACCACCGTTAAGATGGTCATTACCTGCATCACCAAAGAGTTGGTCTTGACCACTACTACCTAACAATGTGTCATTACCATCGCCACCAAATAGTTTATCATCACCATCGCCACCATCAAGTAGGTCATCACCAGCCAAACCTCGTAAAGCGTCTTGCGAGTTCAAGCCCTTGATAGTGTCGTTGCGAGAGCTACCAGTGAGGTTATCATCATTGGAAGTACCGTTCTTGGTGACTCCTATAGTCAATTGTTCTCTGACATTTGAGAAAGTCCAAGCACCACGTCCTAAAGTTCCCGCAATTAGTAAATTATCAGTTGGGTCATAATCTAAATCCCAAATCGGAACATTGGGCATATCTGTACCCAACTCTAACCAGTCAGTAAAGTCGCTACTAATTGAAGAAAAGACACCAAAGTTAGTACCAACTAAAATTCCATCTACTCCAGAGTTAGAAACAAACTCAATCGTCCGCAAGTTCAAATCTGCTGCTTGTAAGCCTAAACTGGTTGCAAATGTTTGTAAGTTGCCTGTAATATCATTCCAAGTTGTCCCCACATCAGTAGTTAGGAATACCTGGTCTTGGTCGATAACAAATGCAGACCTCCAATTGTTAGAGTCTAGAACTAAATCGGTAATAAAACCACCTGGAAATGGATTTGTTGTAGGAGCAGCTTGGTTTCCGTTCTCAGTTCTAAGCAATACTTGAGAGCCAGACCCATAATAAACTACATCCACATTATCAACACCACCAGAACGACCACCGTAGGCCATCGCATTTTGACTAGTACCAAATCCAATGCGAGTTATTGTATCGCCACGATTAAGGGATTCATAAACACCATTACTACCACCAATTAGCAAACGACTCTGGTTGATATTATTCAATTCAATCGGTGTTACAAAATTCGGAGCCAAAGTTGTTCCGTCTGTGGTTGTTAAAGCCGGAAATACAGTGTTGAGTAAATTACCACTACTATCATAAGTCAACCTTCTGAAGCCACCAAGATTTTGAAAGCTTGAATAACGAATTGAAGAATTCTGTATGGTAGTTGTATCTACTGCAACATCGCCACCATCTGCAACACTTACACTGTTCCAAGTCTGCGAGCCTGGTGCGATTTGTTGCGGTGTACCCGTGTCTTGTGCCCCACCGATGATGATATTAGAGACAGTATCATAGGCGATATCATGAAATTCCGTTTTTTGAAGGTTCCCATTGAGCGAGAACCAGTCACCCGTATTATTTTGGGGATTGGTGCGCCGATAAACACCACCATCATCAACTTCTATTAAATTACCATTAGCATCAAATACTATTTCCCGTGAATCAGCGTGTGGTGAGCTATTATTGGCAGTCCCTCCACCAGGAATTTGGGCGATGGTATTACGATTTGTGAGGTGTTGCCATTGGGGAGAGGGTACACCACCATTGGCGATAACAGTTGTATCTCCTCGGAACAGACGACCGCTGAAGTCAGCCGCTCCAATAAAATTCGGGAATGGCGAATCCTGTCGGTCACCACCTACGTAAACAATATTTGGATTATTCGGGTCTGCCAAAATTGAGAAATGGATTGCACCCTGAGAGCCTGGTTTTTCTCTAGGATTAAGACCTTCGATTTCACCATTACCTTCAGGTGTTCTTGGCAAGTCCATTGCCGTCCAGTCACCACCACGATTGTCAGTAAAACCAATATATGAAGCCTGTCCGTTAGTTAGAACTGCTATATAAAGACGACCATTACTAGCCACCGACATCTCGGCATTATTATTACCGAAGTTTGTAATAGTCGTGTTTAGCGCAGCATTACCTGCTGAAATATTTCTCCAACTAGCCCCACTATCGTCGCTCCGGAATATACCAACACCTTGGACAGATACATAAAAACGGTTGAGGTTAGTAGGGTCAGCAATTAAATCCAATGCAGCGCCGTTAGATAAACCATTAGTACCAGAAATGAATGTCCATGTTGTCCCATTATCGGTACTGCGATATAGTCCACCGCCCGTACCGCCACTAAAGTTATTGGCTGATGCCAAAATCAAATTACCGTGTTTAGCAACACCAGAAAAATTTCGACCTTGAAGTAAAGAGTCGGTAATTTGCCTAAAACTATTACCACCATCTGTTGTCAACAACAGCCCAGTTAAAGGTCCTCCTTCTCCACTAAAAGAACTGAAACGACCAATACCTGCAATAATCGTTTGGTTAGTTGAGTCGGTAGGATCAAATGTCATCGCACCTATCGAGTTGGACAACAAATTATCGGTTAGTGGCTCCCAAGTCGGTCTGGCAGTAGTCGCATTTCTTGTACGCCAAATACCACCGTTAGCTCCACCGACATAGAGTATATCCGCATTCGTCGGATGAGCGATAACTGTGTGAACTGCACCAACTACTTCGTTATTTGGTCTAACATTCTCCACTTGTCCATTCTGAGTAGGAGATGGTCCTTGGGCAATCCATTTATTGATAGTACCTGTTGTGCCAGTAGATATCAATGACATAAAATATCTTTTCCTTAATTGAAATCTTTAATTTCTTCTGTCAGGTAAATAACTTATTTACCTGAAAACATATCGCGTATAAATTTAGCAAAACCATTCCTTGTTTATGAGAGTTAAATAAGATTAAAAACTCATTTATCAAGAAATTAAAAAAAGCTAGTCAGATGGAAATACTATCGGATTAAATGATTCAAAAAACAATTAATACCATAAAGACGCACATTATTAGCCCGCTGGAAGCAGGCTTTGTTTAAATTAGACTCTGGCTTACAACAGCCTCGGTCGGTCTATGCAACTTCACATATAATTGGTATAACCTGAATCTTTTCAACAGTTAATTGACAGTATTATTTCCTTCATCAACGTATTTTCTAATCTAATCGAAAAAAATACTTAAGTAAATACGCTACCTAAATCTTTAAATAACTAGTGGGTAATGTAAAAATTTCATATATTATCTGGTAGCCCCTTGATATAACTGCACGTGTATTTAATGGCGCCACCATCTACCCAACTCCATAAGCTTTTTCAATCAACGATTCCATAACACAGTAGTATCAATACTCTTTTTATCTAAAGTTAAATAGTGCATAAGTACTGTATAGACGTGCTTTGCAATAATCCTCGAACGTCTTTAACCTGACCATCAATACCCACTCTCTAAGCGTCCGGATATTGGAATTATATCTGCAACGGTGAGTTTAGGAAGTACTGGGCAAGGTGGTAATTTAACCCTCAACGCCTCTGACTTTGTTGAAGTCGTTGGTAGTTCTCCAGACGGTCAATTTAGCAGCGTTCTGACAACTGCTACATTTGGTTCTGGGAATGCTGGACGCATAAATATCAACACTCGTCGCCTCAGCGTTCGCAATCAGGGATTTATCTCGACAGCGGCAGATGAAGGAAGCACGGGGCAAGGTGGTGATTTAACTATCAACGCCTCAGACTTGGTAGAGTTAGTTGGTCACTCTCAAGACAATAAGTTAGGTAGCTTTCTAACTACCTTTACAGAAGGTACTGGCACCGCTGGACGTTTAAATATTACTACTAATCGCCTCAGTATCCGCGATGATGGATATATCATTACAGGCACTAGCAGCACAGGGCGGGGTGGTGATTTAACTATCAACGCTACCGACTCTGTAGAAATCGTAGCAAACCCTGCAAACACCGACCAAGCCGACGGAATATTTACATCAACTGCTGGCTCTGGCAATGCAGGAGATATAAGCATCCGCACCCAACGTCTCAATGTCCGCAATGGTGGGGCGGTTTCTGCTGGTACAGCCCCAAGTAGCACTGGGCGGGGTGGTAATCTCACTGTTAACGCTTCTGATTCAGTTGAGGTAATTGGCGCCTCGAATAATGGTAGCCTCCCAAGCTTTCTTTCTGTTCGCAGCCGGGGAGAGGGACAAGCTGGAAATATCACCGTGAATTCACCGCTTATTAATGTTAAAGATAAAGGTGTAATTAATGCACAATCTTTTGCCACAGACGGCGGTAATATTACCTTAAATACTAATCTCTTACTACTACGTCGCGGTGGTGGTGTTTCTGCTACCGCAGGCAATCAGCAAGCAGGCGGCAATGGTGGTAATATCAATATCAATGCTCCCTTCATCATCGCAGTTCCATCTGAAAATAGCGATATTAACGCTAACGCCTATCAAGGACGCGGCGGAAACATTAACATCACAACCCAAGGACTTTTTGGCATTGCAGCTTCCCGCTTTGATACATTTTCTAGTGATATAACTGCCAGTTCTCAACTAGGTGTTCAAGGAGAAATATCTATTACTGAACCAGAAGTCCAACCAGCACAAGGACTAATCGAGTTACCAGAACAAGTAGTTGATGCGACGAGACAAGTAGCTCAAATTTGTCCAAGACAACCCGGCGCCAAACCATTAGGAGAATTTACCATAACTGGACGTGGCAGTTTACCACCCAGTCCCCTCGAACCACTGACAGGCGCCACGAACCAACAAGTATTAGCCACTTTGGAGCAAGAAAATTCCAACTCCAAGGCGCCTGTATCTTTAATAAACAATTCCCCTGCTCCTCAAATCGCTGAAGCACAAGGCTGGGTAAAAACTAGTGATGGTGGTGTTGAACTGGTTGCAGCGGCGCCAGTCGTTACGGAGAAGAGTACCACGACAACAACGAATTGCCCAGTTGTACAATAAGGTTACTGTTAGCATAAAATTATAAGGAATATATAACCAAGGCATACATATTATTGATTTATATCATCTGTAATTATAACAATAGTTAGGCGCCAATATTCAAAAACACAAGTGTGAGTCTAACGTATACTAAGCATGATTACAATTAAACCAAGACATGTATTAATGAAGGCGCCATCAGTTTTTACAATGAGAGGCGCCGCTTCAATCAAACAATCTGGAATTAAGGTAAATTTAGCATTTGATTAACATGCTCTTTAAAACCATCAAAACCGCCATTAATGTCCCAATATTCTTTAAAAGTGGGTAAAGTCGCTAGTTCCATTATATTACCACCTTGATAGTGACGAGCTTCAGGATATCCAAGTACATTATCTGAAGACGCGCGCGGACATAATTCATTAAAATCAATTACCCAAAATACCTCAACAATTCTATAAATATTGTAGTCACCGAACCAGTCCTCTCGTTCATGCCTATAATCTAAAACTTTAACCAAGTGAGTGACATAACCTTTTTGTCTCAATAAAATTAGGTTATCTTTCTCTGGTTTATTAGCATTATTTGTATCATCTTTCCAATTGAGTTTAAATAAATCCCCTCCCTTAAAACTATCGTAAGCCCATGATTTTCCATTTGGATGCTTGACATTTTTAGTCCATTTTAGGTTCGTTAAGTCCATAATTACCTTTCGTTCTTATCTGAATATGGTTATCTTCATCATTTATTGTTCCCTTTATTCAGAGGTGAATATCGCTCGCACGCTAATATAAGGCGCCGTTATACTTTTAATACCAATTTTTTGTGAAGCTGCATAGAAACGATGCTTATGTAGCAAGGCTTTAAGGCAATTGACTATGTGCAGCTTCGTATTAAAATGGTATAAAGCACACAACAACAAAGATATATTTATAGATACGAAACGTTTTATTTCATTAAGTTAGTAACTGGCGCCAATATTCAAAAAACCTTTTACCGTTCTCAGAACCAACCTTTATGTTGACGATATAAAGATGTAGAAAGCAATGTTGTAATTCAAACTTTCTTCCGATGTATTTATGAAATCAAAATATCTAATATGAGACGTATGACATGCTTCGCTGCATACCCAGAATCACAAGCTGTTGAAGATCTGCGCTGCGGAGAATAACAACAATAGGAAATAAAAGAATGAATAACTTAAGCAAGAACGTCAATACATTTGAACTATCAAGACTTGAGCTTGATACTGTAGCTGGAGGTTTTGCAAATAATACAAATACATCAGATGTTTTCAAAGCAAAAACTTACCTTTTCCTCAACCAAGTTTTTTAATGAATAATAATTTCCAAAGTAATTATAACGTAACTACTCACAATACAGGTTGCGAAATAATATACCCAATAACTGCTAAATAATAGCTGCTCCCGGCTTAAAACTGGCGCCGAATCTACCATATATCCCATATTCCGCACTTCAGAATGTCGCATGGAATATTACATAAATACTTACTGGCATTAGTAAATAAACATACTAAGAATTTTTAAGTAAGCTTATATCCTGTATTGAGCATGAAAACTCGTAGAAATAAAATAAAAAACGCACAAAAATAACAACAACAAAAAATATCTATTAAGTATAACTTGTAAAAAATAAAACTATACATATAAATATTTTAACGTAAAAAAATATCCTTAATATGTAATTGCTGGATGGCACCTAGAATGAAAGAGCCTGTGTAATGGAATTGTTTTGGTCGCTACTAGAAAGCGTTAAAGAGCTTCTTTTTTAGAACAAAGTCACATAATCAGAAAATAGAATCTATATTACCCCAAATAGTTATGTATTTTATTTGACACAAGTATCATAATTGAAATTATTTATACGGATTATAAATGTTACAATAAACTTGATGAATATAAAATATGAGTAAATCGATATTAAGAAATAAACCTATATTACGAAGTTATTAGCAGGCTGACTGCCTGACAGAACTCTCTAAATGCTTATTTAGCAAGAATTTTATTCTAGAGCGTGGTCTGGAACTCTAGACTGGATTTATCGCTCGAAACCCTTATTTCCCTCTACTAAGGGGATCGGGGTTGGAACGTAAAACCAAGGCTTTGAGGAGATGTGTCAGGCAGCCAGGATGAGAAGTGTTCTGCTTTCTCAAGCTCCGCCAATATTGTTTGTTGATTTAGTTTATCATCTTTATAACGTTTACACTGGATTGCTATATATATATTAGAGCCATTTTGCTGCCCGTAGATGTCAACACCATTTTGGTCTTGCCCACTTCTTCCATACCTTTGTGCATAGCTATCTTGCCATCTTCGTGTGTAAATTTCCCAAACGATATCTTCAAATTCATCCCATGATTTAGGTTTAGGTAAATCACTTGTAGAAGGTGTCGGCATAATTTATTTGCAACTTCTAAATAAACACCACTATTATACCTGTCGCAAAAATAGCTCTTCCATGACTTTTGTGGGAGAATAATCTAGGGAGCCTGCTTTATAAGCTTTTTGCGAAAAGTTCAACAAATAAGACTTTTAGAATATATTTTCAGAAGTAAACTTTACGGAATTACGTAATAATACTGTGAAGAAGACTGTAAAACTAACGTTAGTTAACCATGCCTCTCACCTTCGCTTTTGCCCTTAGCCAAAACCAAACTTTTGAACTACGTTGCAATCGTGCTACTCGTTACTTAGATACGTCAGCATTGGAAAGGTTAATTAATCTGTGTGAAGAAAATTATTACACTCAAGATTTCGACAATCATACCCAGCTAAAAAATATTGGACGGGAATTGTATCAATGGTTGGATGGGAAGGAAGGGTGGTTACGAAGCGCTTTGGAAGATGATAGCGATTGCAAAATTTATCTCGATTTAATTCAAACCAGCGAAGCACAGGCTTTAAATCCACAAACTAAGAGAATTGCGCTGGGGTTGGCACATTTGCCTTGGGAATTGTTACATGATGGTTCGGGCTTTTTACTTGCAAAAGCGAATGTTTTACCCGTGCGGACAGTACAGCACCGCGAAAATAGTCATCTTGGTGTGCAGAATCGTCCTTTGCGGCTGATTTTTATGGCGACTTCTCCGGAACATTCAGGAATTAGACCGTTACAATTCGAGCGAGAAGAGGCAAATATCTTAGCAGCGACGAAAGATCAACGTTTGACACTGATTGTGGAAGAAAGCGGTTCAGTTGAGGAATTAAAAAATCTAGTACAATCCTATCCAGAAAATTATTTTGATATTTTTCATCTGACGGGGCATGGTGTAATTTATTCTGAAGAAACTTTCGGAAAATTTCTAGCGAAAGGGAAGAAAATTAAAGATAATACTCCCTGTTTTATTACTGAAGATGATTTTGGAAACGCCGTATTTACGACTGCGGAGGATTTAGGAAAAGCATTCAAAAATCGCTTCCCACGTGTAATATTTCTTTCTGGCTGCCATACCGGACAATTGGCCAATGGGGGAACAGTTCCCTCAATGGCACAGGCTTTGGTGAAAGTGGGTGCTGGTCTAGTACTGGGTTGGGCGCGTCCAGTTTACGATAGAACTGGTATTGTGGCTGCAACCGCAATTTATCAAGCTTTGGCAACTGGTGAGACAGTAGAAGAGGCAGTAATTGCTGCACACCAAGAAATGTTGGCACAAAAGTGTCCCGATGGGCATTTACTGAGGATTTATCGGGATACACGGGGATTTCAGGGACTGGTGACTCCGTTGCGAACAAAGGGACGGGAACCGCTGAAATTTACATCTCCTGAAAAAGAATTTTTGGATGAGAATAACATCGTTAAAGTCGCTAGTAGAGGGGAATTTGTTGGACGCAGACGCGCCCTACAAAGATGTTTAAGGGCATTGCGGGAAACCAGTGATGAAATTGGGGTATTTATTGCTGGGATGGCAGGACTTGGTAAAAGTTCATTGGCTGCGCGCTTGTGTACGCGGGTTCAGTCACAACGGGAGAATTTTGAACGAGTTGTGTTGGTTGGTGTCGTTGATGAGGTGGGGTTAATCAATAAACTCGCGAATAAATATCAAAGATATGCTGGTATTCCGGCATTGTTGAACGAATCGGGGATTTCTCTACAAGGAAGGTTACAGAATTTTTTTGATGTGATCGAGACGCAGCACAGGAAACCATTATTACTGATTTTGGATGATTTCGAGCAGAATATACCAAGAGCGAACATCGAAGATAGTAGTTTGCGGATGACTACTGAAGCTTACCAGGTTTTAGACGCTATTTGTGCGGCTTTAAGGGAAAACCAAGCAGAGAGCCGGTTGATTGTCACCTGTCGGTATCTTCAGAAAAATACTTTACCAGTGCATAACTTACATTTGGAAAGTTTAGCAACGATGGGTAAAGAGGATATTGATAAGATTGTCCGGAATTTGGAGGGGGAAGTTAAAGAGAAGTTACTGCAACAAAGGGTTATTAAAGTTTCTGATGGGAATCCGCGTTTGTTGAAGTGGCTGCTTGATGTGGTGAAGCAACCGGGAATAACTGGAGATGAGTTATTAATGCGTTTGGAAGCAGTAGAGTTAAAGTTTCGAGAGGATATTTTAGCTCAAGCATTATTAAGTAGGTTGGACGATAGGGAAAAAAAGTTTCTGGCTAGGTTGAGTGTGTTTCGGTTGCCTGTGACAGAGCATATTATCAAAAAAGTTGTGCTTTCTCACGATGCTGTAGAGACCGAAAATGTCGCGTCTCTAAATCAGTTGCTTGCCCTCAGTCTAGTGGAATCAGCAACTGTTTACGCTATGCAGCAGCCAGAATACCGGGTAACGACGATTTTAGAACCGTTGCTGCAACAACAAAATGTGCTAACTCCTGAGCAATGGCAAGCCACTAGGAAAATTGCAAGCCAAAGTATTTATAAAGCTTGGTGGGAAGGCGCCGAGAATTGCAGTGAAGAACAAGCACGGGAAATCATTAGGTTAGGAGTATTCGCAGAAGAGAAAGAAATCACTATCACTGTTGGGGAAACTATTGCCAAAGATTGGGTAAATTGCAGCAGATTTGTAGAAGCCCTAAAAATATGTCAGGAAATTCTCTTATTAGGCGAAGATTACCGGATTTTAGGAATCATTGCTAGAGCAGAAGTGACTCTAGGTTTAGTTGGGGAGGCAATGACGCATTATCAAAAAGCTTTAGAACTTTGCCCAGAAGATGACTTAAGTAGAAAAGGAAGTATTATTCATAATATGGCTAGTTTGATGGCACAACAGGGAGATATCCCTGGAGCGATTGACCTTTACAAACAATCTTTACATATCAATGATTTGATTAATAATGTAGGAGGAAAAGCTTCAAGCCTACACTGTATAGCTAATTTAAAAGCAGACCAGGGGGATATAGAAGTGGCGAGTGACCTCTACAACGAGTCTTTAAACATTAGAAAGTCTATTAACGATTTGAAAGGCAAAGCTACTACACTTCACGAAATTGCTTATTTAAAGGCACAGCAAGGACATTTTGAAGATGCATTCGCACTTTACCATCAATCTTTGCAAATTAAAGAGTCAATCAAAGATTTAGAAGGGAAAGCCAAGACACTTCAAAATATCGCTAATTTAAAAGTCCAGCACGGAGATGTTGAAGGTGCGATTACACTTTACAAGCAATCTTTAAAAATTAGACAATCCATCAGTGATGTGCGAGGAACAGCGGAAACTTTACATGATATAGCTTATTTAGCAATGCAGCAAGGAGATATAGAAGGTGCCATAACTCTCTACCAACAGTCTTTGAAAATTAGAAAATCTATCAACGATTTACAAGGGGAAGCCATAAGCCTTCACGAAATTGCTTATTTAAAGGCGCTGCAAGGACATATTGAAGATGCGTTTGCACTTTACAATCAAGGTTCTTCAGTAGTTGTTATGCTAAATTGTTAAATAAAGATGTCAACTATTATTAATTTATTGTAAAAAATATTACAAAAATGCTTGATAGGATTGACTTGTAAGTCTTATTTATTATTGACTGTATGTACGTTCATTGTATTTTAGGGTACATTTACAGTCATGACTAATAAAAAAGATATAAAAATCTTATCACAAATTCTGGATATAGACGAAGTAAAAGTTATATCGCACAGCATTTATAACGAAATTGGAATAATTTTACGAACAGAGCCAATAAAGCTGTATAGTGTATGTCCATCTTGTGGTACGGAGAGTCATAAACTACATCAAAACCATCGTCATATTATTAAAGATTTACCTTTTGGAGAGAAACCAATTTTTTTAGAAATAAATCGGCGCCAATTTAAATGTAGAATTTGTAAAAAACCGTTTAGTGAAGAATTTGAGTTTGCAAGAAAGAAAAGAACCTATACAAATCGCCTTGCAAACAAAATAATACAAGAAGTTTTAGAAAACGACATACATAGCGTGGCATCAAAAGGTATAGTCACAACAGAAGAGATAGAAAGAATGTTAAAAGATGCATCTGAAAAACTAAATTTAACAAAACCTAAGAATTTAAAAAGGCTGGGAATTGATGAAATAGCTTTAAGAAAAGGAAAGGGTAACTACTGTGCAGTGTTAATAGATTTAGATACATCTAAACCAATCGCTATTTTGAACGCACGTACACAAGGAGTAATCGAGGAAGTTCTTATCAGTTGGGGAGTTGAGGTGTTAGAGCAAATTAAGGAAGTGAGTATAGATTTATGGCAAGGGTACAAAAATTTAGTGATAGAATTAATGCCTAACGTTCAAGTCGTCGCCGATAGATTTCACGTAATGGTGCAAGTAAATAAAGAATTAGACACACAGAGGAAGAGAGAAAAGTACAAAATAGAGGAACTAATTAAATTAGCAGAAACATCTGAAAAGAAAGATGAATATGAAAAAATATTAGAAGGATTGAAAAATAGTAAATATGCTTTACTTAAAAATGAAAAGGACTTAAATGAAGAACAAATAAAGAAATTAATTCAAGTAAAAGCTGTATCTCCTACTTTAAAAATGATGCATGAATTAAAGGAAAAACTTAGAAAAATTTTTAATAAAACTAATCATTGGTATCCAGCAGTATTTAAATTAGGTATGTGGCTTTCAAAAGCTAAAACATATTTTCCAAATAGCAATAACACTTTTATTCGTTGGTTTGATGAAATTATTGCTTATTTTGATAATGGCACGACTAGCGGCGCCGTTGAAGGTATTAATAATAAAATAAAATTAATTAAGCGCTCGGCTTATGGGTTTAGAAATTTTGAAAATTTCCGAGTTCGATGCTTATTAGCTTGGCACTTTAATTGTTAGTTTAGCATAACAAGTACTGAAGAGCCACAATCAATCTTTACAAATCAAAGAATCAATCAATGATTTAAGAGGGAAAGCTGCAACATTACATAACATCGCTAATTTAAAATTACAACAGGAAGATATTGAAGAAGCAAGCTACCTGTATAACCAATCTTTACAAATTAGAGAATTGATACAAGATGTGGAAGGCAAAGCTATAACTCTCCACGACATAGCTAATTTAAAAGCGCGCCAAGGAGATATTGAAGGCGCAATTAACAGTTATAAGAAATGCTTGCGGATATTTGAATCCATTAACAATGCGCGATGTAAAGCTACAACGCTGAATCAGTTAGCTAGTTTAAATTTCCAGCAAGGACATGTAGATGAAGCATTACAAATGTTTTACCAAGCGGCTCAAGCTTTTGCAGAAATCCATGCTTATATTGATTTATGTAAAATTTTGGGTAACTTAGGTTTTATCGATGAACGGAAAGGAATTATTTACTTAGCTCAAGCTCTATGGTTATGTCTGAAAATACAGATGCCTTTAGTATATACAATAGATATTTTCGAGGTTATGTACAATACAGTACCAAAAGGTAATGAAATGCAAGCTTTGCTAGGTACTACGGCTTATTATTTATGTCAGGTTGATAATACAGAACATCCGCAATTAGAAGATTTTCAACGACGCAGTTTTAGGATTTTAACTGATGCAGCTTATGCTCAGGAGGTTAAGCCTGAATTATTTGAGGCTTGGCTTGTGCAGCTACAGTTGAATAATCCCAAATACTTTATCCCAAGACTGATTGAGCGATTAGATAGAATAGTCGGTGATGATTGGTTATTTGAGCGATTTTAGAAAAACGAAAATTCTAAAAGCCCTTACTTAGAATTGTATAGACAATTGGCGCCTTTCTAATTTATTAATCCAAGCATGTGCTTGTTTTGCATCATGTTTACCTTCTTCGATGCCATTAACACAGCACGAAAAATTGTATCGTTTTTAACAATGTAAGCATTATCATCGTAGAACAGTCGAGCTTCTCTTCAAACCCAATTTTTAACTTACTAACAAGTAAATAACAAACGACTTTTTTCCGTAATTGCGTAATAATACGGTGAAGGTACTATTATAATACTGTAAGTGAACTATGCCTCTCACCTTTACCTTTGCCCTCAGCCAAAACCAAACCTTTGAACTGCGCTGCGACTATGGTACTCGTCGCTTAGATACGGAAGCATTAGCAGCGTTAATTAATCTGTGTGAGGAAAAATACTATTCCCAGGATTACGATAAACCAGCGCAGTTGAAAAAGATTGGACAGGAATTGTATCAATGGTTGGATGGGAAAGAGGGATGGTTACGCAAAGCTTTAGAAGAAGACAGTGAAAGTCGAATTTACCTCGATTTAATTCAAACCAGTGAGGCACAGGCTTTAAACTCCCAGACCCAGCGAGTCGCATTAGGGTTGGCACATTTGCCTTGGGAATTATTATATGATGGCGCCAGTTTTTTACTAATTGAATCAAATATTTTGCCTGTGCGTTCTGTGCAGCAGCGTCAAAATAATGTTCTTGGCACACAAAATCGACCCCTGCGACTGTTGTTTATGGCGACTTCCCCGGAACATCCAGGTATTCCACCTCTGGCTTTTGAGCAGGAAGAGGTAAATATTTTAGAAGCTACAAAAAATCAACCTTTGGCTTTAGTTGTGGAAGAAAGCGGTTCGGTAGAAGAATTAAAAAATCTCGTGCAATCTTACCCGGAAGACTATTTTGATGTTTTTCATCTCACCGGACATGGAGTAATTTACACGGAAAAAGCTTTTGAGAGGTTACTACCCAAGGGTAAGAAAATCAAAGATAATACCCCCTGTTTTATCACCGAGGATGATTTTGGGAATGTAGTATTTACAACTGCCGAAGATTTAGGTCGGGCCTTTCAAAATCGGTTTCCACGGGTAATTTTTCTTTCTGGCTGTCATACAGGACAATTAGCAAGTCAAGGAACTGTTCCATCAATGGCACAGGCTTTAGTGAAAGCGGGTGCTAGTGTAGTATTAGGTTGGGCACGTCCGGTCTACGATAAAACGGGTATTGTTGCTGCACAAGCTTTGTATCAAGCTCTGGCGACAGGTGCGACAATCGAGGAGGCTATAATTTTAGCACATCAAGAAATGCTTGAGCAAAAATGTCCCGATGGGCATTTACTCAGAATTTATAGGGATACACGTCAAATTCAGGGGCTAGTAACTCCACTGAGGACAAAGGGGCGAGAGAAGTTAAAATTTTCACCGCCTGAACAGGAATTTTTGGATGAAAATAATATTGTTAAAGTTGCTAGTCGCGCAGAATTTGTTGGACGCAGAAGGTCTCTACAAAGATGTTTAAAATCTTTGGCAGAAGCTAGCGACAATATCGGTGTATTTATTGCTGGGATGGGTGGTTTAGGTAAAAGTTCTTTGGCTGCACGGTTATGTACGCGCGTGCAGTCGCAACGAGATAATTTTGAGAGGGTGGTGTTAGTTGGTGTTATCGATGAGGTGGGTTTATTAAATAAGCTTTCGAGCAAATATCAGAGGTTTGCCGATGTGCCTCGGTTGTTAAATGAGCCAAGTATTTCTCTGCAAGGACGGTTACAAAACTTTTTTGAGGCTGTGGAGACTCAGCACGGTAAGCCTTTGCTGCTGGTATTAGATGATTTTGAGCAGAATATTCCCAAAGCGAATCTTGAAGATGGAAGTTTGCGAATGACTACGCAAGCTTACGGGGTTTTAGGCGCTATTTGCGCGGCTTTGTCAGAAAACCAAGCGGAGAGCCGATTGATTGTCACTTGTCGCTATCTCAAAGAAAATACTTTACCACCCCATCGTCTACATTTGGAAAATTTAGCGGCGATGGGACAAAGCGATATTAATAAAATTTATCGCGATATGGACGGGAACATTAGCGAAATAGTACGGAAAAATAGGATAGTTAAGATTGCCGATGGAAACCCACGCTTGTTGAAATGGTTATTGGATGTCGTGAAACAGCCAGGAATAGCTGAGGATGAGTTGTTGACGAAGTTAGAAGGAACACAGCAGGAATTTCGGGAAAGTATTTTGGCAGACACCCTGTTAAGTGGGTTGGAGGATGAGGAAAAAAAGTTTTTGGCTAGGTTGAGTGTGTTTAGGTTGCCTGTAACAATAGAAATTCTCTCTACTGGCAGCAGAGAAACTTTAAATTCTCCTTCTTCCGTGTTAGCAAATGGGGTTGGGGGATTAAGTTTTTTGCCGAAATTGGTTGCTTTGAGTTTGGTAGAATCTAGCACGGTTTACGGGGCACAGCAGTTAGAATATCGCATGACAACGATTTTAGAATCGTTGCTGCAAACCGTATTAACTCCAGAGGAATGGCAAAGCGTCAGGAAAAAAGCAACACAGAGCATTTATAAAACTTGGTGGGAGGAGTCAGGAGATACCTACGATGAAGGTCAAGCACGAGAAATCGTTAGGTTAGCAGTGCTAGCGGAAGAGAAAGAAATAGCCATCACCCTCGGAAAGACTATAGCAAACAACTGGGTTAATAGTAGTCGCTATGTAGAAGCACTGGAAATATGCCAGGAAGTTCTTCAGTTAGGCGAAGATTACCTAATTTTGGGAATCATTGCTAGAGCCGAACATACTTTGGGTTCAGTTGGGGATGCAATGAGGCATTATGAGAGAGCCTTAGAACTTTGTCCAGAAGATGATTTAACTATAAAAGCTTTAATTCTCCATAACATGGCTTCTTTAAAAGGACAACAGGGAGATATCATTGAAGCAACTACACATTATAACGACTCTTTATTAATCTACGAATCCATCAATGATTTGCAAGGGAAAGCTGCTACACTTCAGGAAATCGCTGGATTAAAAGCACAACAGGGGGACATCGAAGGTGCTATTTCACTTTACAATCAATCTTTGCAAATCACAGAATCTATAAATGATGAGCGAGGAAAAGCTAGCACGCTCTATCAAATAGCCGAATTGAAAGCGCAACAAGGAGAAATAGAAGATGCGCTTGCGCTTTACAGCCAATGCTTGCAAATTGCGGAATCTGTCAACGATGTCATAACAACAGCTTCGACTTTACACATGCTAGCAATATTAAAAGTTCAACAGGGAGATATAGAAGGTGCAATTGCGCTTTACAAGCAAACTTTTAAAATAAATGAATCTATAAATAATGTAAAAGGACAAGCTAAAATTATTAATAATATAGCAATATTAAAAGTGCAACAAGGAGACATAGAAGCAGCGCTTACACTTTACAACCAATCTTTGGGAATAACTGAATCCATTAATGATGTCCAAACAAAAGCTGCAACACTTCACAATATAGCAAATTTAAAATTCCAGCAAGGAAACATAGAAGCAGCGCTTGTGTTTTACACTCAATCTTTGAAAATACATGAATCTATTAATGATGTAGGGAATAAAGCTGCGACTCTTCATGAAATAGGACGGATAAAAGCCAAACAAGGAAATTTAGAAGAAGCATTCTTATTTTACAACCAATCCTTGGAAATAAAAGAATCCATCAACAATGTTCGAGGTAAAGCTGCGACTCTTAATCAAATGGCAGGATTGAAAGCTCAACAAGGAAACATAAAAGAAGCATTCGCACTTTACCAACAATGCTTAGAGTTAACTGAGTCTATTGGCTACATCGAAGGGAAAGCAGCAACTCTCTACAATCTCGCTGATTTAGCTAGACAAGAAGGAGACACAGTTAGAGAATTAGAACTATATTTACAAGCTGCCCGTATTCTTAGTGAAGTTCAAAATTATGTGTACTTGTGCCAAACTTTAAAAAAATTAGGTATCGCCGATAAAAACAGAGGAATTATCTACTTAGCCCAAGCTGTATGGCTGTGTCTGCGAGTACAAATACCCTTGACAGATACCGTAGACATCCTTGCTTATATGTATAATTTAGTGCCAAAAGGTAACGAGATGGAAGCCTTGCTTGGTGCCACTGCAAAGTATTTGTGTGAAGTGCGTGGTAACGAATATCCACAATTAGAAGAACTACAACAGCGTTGTTTAAAAATTTTAGCAGGTGCAGCAAATGCACAAGGAATTGAGACGCAAGAAACACTTGCCACTTGGATTGTACAGCGGCAATTGAATAACCCTGATTATTTTATTCCGCAATTGATGAAGCAATTAGAGGAAATAGTGGCAGATCAGTGGTTATTTGAACGATTTTAGATTTAAAAAATAGGTTCTTCAGTAGTTGTTATGCTAAATACGTCGCGAAATCAGCTTAAATCCTTACTGGACAATGGTAACAGCCGTTATTACCAGTCTTTTAGGCTTGATTTTCAGACGAATGGCTATAAGTGCCTGTAAACCTTGATTTTTATGCAAGTTACCGACTTTAATTCAAAATTCAGTATAACACTTTATTCAGTCGTGTTCATCCCAACTAAGTATCCAGGTAGTTTCGTATATGTAGACAACGTTCAAACTAGTCAGATATAAGGAGATATCAATAATAACTGAAGTAATGAGTAACCATAAGCTTAATGCTCTCCCATTCATAACTAAAGATTTATAGAGGCACCATCAACATAATCTTAATTCATTAATACATTCAAATGTACCAGTAGATTCTCTATGCGAGCTTACTTTTTGGAGTCATCTCATAAATGCAACTTTATTTAGTCGTTTAAAGGTATCATCAACACGCTCCTAAATATCGTCGGGTAGGTTGAGCAATGGTAGACGGTTGAGTCGTGAACGGGCCAAGTTTAATATTGCCCAATAAGTTTATTTGTTACAAAAAATTGAGCCTATTAGTGAAGTTAATACGGAAGCAGAATAAGGCAGAAAGATGGGGGCATCTCATCTTTTTATAAGCGCCCCTAACAATTCCCAGCCAATTCTCCTGAAACTTCTTCAAACTGTGTAACGACTTAATTTTACTCAGGTGCCTATAAAAAAAACAGTGTTGTAAAAATTACGAATACTGCTCCTTTTGAATAGAATTACGGCTTCAAGCCTTTTATACCTAAAATAAATTTTTATTTTTTGCGAACGCAATATATAAACGGGGTTGCAATACCTAAAAGAAATGTATAACCTGACTATTGTTAAGTTGAACTCATTCTGAAGTATTTTAAAGTTGCACTTCAGTTGAGTGAAACCCGAACGAAAGCCACAAAGTTTGTAAATTAAAAACTAATTTACATTTCATTTTGTGAACCTTTAGTTTCTTCTTTTTTCGAGTAATAGTCTTATTTAGTTGGATTTGAGATGGTATGTGACGATGTTATGTACACCCAGAAAACTCTTGCTCAGAGGTATGAGATATCGATTGCGGCTTTGCAGCGCTGGTATCCTTTTGCAGGAATAGTCAAACCAAAAAAGCGTGGTGGATATTTTGATGCTGCCACTGTTGAGATAGCTGATACATTCTACGTTGCTATCAAAATTCGGCGCCTAACTTGTGAGGAGTATTTGCAGCAGGTAATTCCTGCGGGTGGTTTGGATGTTTTTATGCAAAAGGTCAACGGTATTGGTCTTTATGACTTTTTGACTAAACATATTTCTGATGAAGAACGAGAGAACTATATTGTCCAGTCAGTAATTAAGAGGTTGGAGCGCAATGAAGCATATAAATCAGCTAGCACAACAGTTGCAAACGTCGCCTGATAAGTTACGGGAAATCTGTAATTTACTAAGTTTGCCTTTGAAACCAAACGATACAGTTGATGAAACAGTTGAGCAGCAGCTAGTTAAATTAAAGGAGGTTGCTTCCAAAGAAGGTATTTCTTTAGATGAAGCCGCGCGCCATTTAGTTGAGATGCGCGACCGTAAAGTGGAAGCAGAAACAGGCGCCCACAAATTCGATAAGCGTGATTACATTAAGCAGCGTTTTGGAACAGACCCAGAACTTGCGGCGCCTGATAGTTTTGTGGGGATGCTTTACCTGGATGCAGATAGAGGAATTCAGCTAGGGGAATTGCGCCATAAAGTGGTGCTAGAAACTTCCACCCTTGCTTTAGAGGAATTTGTTTTTAATGGCAACACCTCACTGGCTAATACAGATAACACTGATTACAACCAAGCCCAAGAACGAATTCAGTCTCGAATTGATAACGATTTTTTTGCCAAAGTAAATTGGGGGGAAGGGAGTCACCCACTGCTAGCCAGTTCATCGACACCTTCTCACAAACAGTTGAAGTCGTCGCAGCCGAAAACCGCGCAATCTCAGAAGAAATAATTGAACAAATGCTTCCAGTTTGTTATCAACTGCGCGATGAGAGTTTGCTTTCTTCAAGAAAAACATCGACTTTAGCGGTTGGTATAAATTGTCTTTCAGTTATTGCTGGTACAGTAATTGGAACTTGGATAGCCATTCCTCCAACTCAGGAAAGACAAGAAATTTCGTCAATTGAACCAATTTTGATTGGCGCCAGTATAGGTGAATTAATTGGGTTAATTTTGGCACTTTTAATAATTTGGACACGGGGTACAAATGAGCGCAGCGTTTGATTTTTTGATTAATACAGCAGGTGGGTTGTTAATGAATCTGGGAGTTTCTGGGATGGTGGGTCATTTAATAGGAGTCGGCGCCACTCTTGCTCTGCACCCATTATTACTGCTAACTGGGATAGTTGTAGGTGGCGCCTCTCTTGCAATTGCACGCGAACTAAACAAACGTCCCGAACTGAGATTGGTTGTTGATAATAGTTGAGGTGTGGCTATGTTTACACCAACTCCCGTTCGAGATAGTAAGCCAAGCCGTAAAAAGAAAAAGGTAAATATTGGTTTATGGACTGCTTGTTCTACTGTTGGCGCCCTATGTGTAATTGGTTCGGTTGCTTTAATGATAGGTTGGCGCCAGCAGTTACCAAACAACCAGCCATCCGAAGTACAACAAGCAAAAGCACAAGTTAAGCAAATTCGGGAAGTGTATCTTGAAAAGCTGTCTCGAACTGATTACAACATCGACAATCTTTCTAATTATTCCTCATCTGAAGGCGTACCTACACTTACAGGATGGCGCCAGTTAGCAGCAGCGTTGTGGTCGCAGCAACTCAAAAGTGAAATATCCAAAATGCAAAGTAACGAAAATTCGGGATTTTACCGTCTGCACTATATGCCAGCTTTGGAGATAGTTAAATTTAACGCCTTGGACATTTTGTTAGAAGCAGCATCTGGTAATAATACGTTTTACTGGGGCTACCGCAAAACCGATGGTACTAAGGTTGAGGAAAAAATACCAACAGGCGCCGCTGCTGTTTTTCTGTTAGGTAAGTTAGAAGCAATTGACTACGCACAAAACTTAGAGTCACAGCCATCGGTTGATTTAAACCAAATGCTGATTCAAATTCGTAACGCAAGTGAACCATACTCTCTCGCTCAAGCTCAGTTATTAAGAGCGCGCGGATATTCTGACCCAGTAAAGCAGATGACACAACTGGGAGATATTCGAGCCAAGATAAAACAACTTGAGGAAGAACGGCGCCAATATTTACAAGGTATGAAAGAAACAGTTAAGCCTGTTTACCCGAATAAAAAACCTGAGTCTTAGGGGGTGATATTTATGTACGCTAAATTTGCTGCTGCGATAATTTGTATAATGCTTTCTACATTTAATGTTGTAGCAGCAGTGCGTCGTACACCCGTGCGTACAGTTTTAGAGGAATCATCACGGACAACTGTAGTTCAAATGCAATCACCTGGAGTCGGTGTGCATTGGAGTAGTGCAGTAATATTTGCAGCATTTTTTGCTTGTTTTTTAGGTTGGGGTTTGTCAGATTACAACAATTCTCTAGATTCAGGTGAACATAAATCTTCCAACGAGCAACCCGACACTAATAAACCTCCTGCAACAAACCTTCCTAAAAATGTAGTACAGTTTTCACCGCGCGTAATTTCTCCAGTAAAGCCAAATCAACCAGGAGTGCTTTCTCCTGAAGAGTTTTTTACTCAACTTGAAGATTCTGAAGACTATTGGGCTGATGATACCCAGCCTAAAGATAACCATTCTCATTAAGTTTTGAGGACATATTAACATGACTAAGAACCGTCGCAATTTTGATGTTGATTATTCTGAAGGGGGAGCAATTATGCCGACAAACAGGTTGCAGAATATGCTCAATCAAGTACAGCAACAGGGTGGTATAACATCACAATCTGGTTATCCTAATGTAATTGATACTCAGGTCGTTCAACCAATTGAGGTAAAACATATTACCTCACCTGTATCGAACAAAGCAGTAGTTCCACGAATCGAGATACCTTACGTTGAAATCTGGAAAGCTCATCGTTTACATCCTCAGAATCCCTGGAGATTTATTTGGTATCCAGCTTACTTTTTAGGAGACTGTATAAAATCTCCAGTTGGAGTAGGCGCCGTAGGTTCGTGGTTGTTGTTTTTGTTAGTCAATTTTTTACTGAATGGTTCTTATCAAGGGCCTGGTTATGTTAACGGTAAGAAAATTGAAGTAGTACCTGAGAAAGTTCCTACTATTTCTATGCCAGTGGTTCGGCAGTTGGAATAACCATGTCGATGAAACTTACTTTCTGGTTGGTGTTGGTACTGTGGATATTAAAGATTTTGCAACCAGGTTATTTACAGTTTTACGGTTGGCGCCATGTTGTAACTCTAGCTCAAAAATTGCAATCTTCTTCTGTGGCTGTTCCTACTTCTAGTCCCACTACACGAACTGACACATCCAGTATTCAACAATGTCGCAAGCCAAATAACGATTTTGAGAAGGTATTAAGTTCAGCTTCGATTGGCTGCTGGGCTAACAATGACTCTAGAAACCAATAGCTATGCGAATCACATTCGAGACTGATAATGATTACCAAACAGACGTTGCAAGTACGGATGTTGTTGATGAGCAGGGAGGAAGTTGGAAGTATGTGCTTGCAACTGCTATTTTAGCTGGGTCAATTGTAGTTGCTCCTATTTCCAATTGGCTAGATTCTTTAGCTGTGGTTCAGCAAGTTCGTTCCGTGGTCTATCCTCAGTTTGAGCAGCCTGTTAATAACAGTTTGGCTAGCCGCGTATACCAAACGATGAGGCGTAAAGGCTACCAAGTATTTACCAACGAAGGAGAGGTTAATATTGTTTATCTGCGTGGCGCCGATAAAGATGGTAAACCCAACGGTAACAAAATTAACGAATGGTCAGACCGTCGTTTGGTTTTAATGTTTCGCGATGGTCAGCCAACTATTATTGGTAACTGGGCTGCTACAGTAAAACCTGGTTTGCCTGCTATTCTTAATCCTCTGGGCAAATCAGGCGCCGCATTTATTGAGTTAGGACAATATAAAGCTTGGAGAGTAGGTATTCACAACGGTATATTTGGACGTTCTGAGGAAGGCTTGGTTCAAGTGGCGCCAGTTAACTTTCGCCGCGATGTTAACCGTAACGGCAAAGTTGATAGTACACCTGTGCAGTTAGGAATGATTGGGCTTAACCAACATTCGGGAAGCGACCAAGCTAAAGTTGACCGTGCTTCATATGCTTGTCTTGCTGGTCAATCAAAAAGTGGTCATTTGCATAATTTTATGCCGTTGGTGAAAGCTGACCCTCGTTACCGTCGAAATCGAGCTTTTGTTTTTACCACAACTATTTTGGATGCGGATGATTTGTAGATAGCTCAGGTAATTCAAGGAATTAGTACGTGAGACTTGTTATTGATTTTCAGGGTAGCAAGCATCAGAGTAAAAATGTACTTAATAAAGCTTCTAACCCTGATTGGAAATATGCTATTGCAACAGGAATTTTAGTTGCAGCGATGATAGTTCCCCAATTTTCTGAATGGGTTGAATCTCAACAGTTCGTCAAATCTCTCCAAACAAGAGTTGGTAGCTTACCTACTACTGGCGCCACAATTAGTCGAATCACTTTTCCTACTGTTGCAAATGCTCCTGTCACGAGTGGGTTTGGTTGGCGCCAGCATCCAATTACAGGAGAGCGGAAGTTCCATACTGGTATTGATTTTGCTGCTTCTCTTGGGGCGCCGATTTACGCGACTGATGCTGGAATAGTTGAATTTGCAGGGGAGAAGGGGGGTTACGGAAACACAGTTGTTGTTAAGCACACCTCGGTATCTACTCTTTATGGTCATGCTAGTAAACTTTACGTTGCTACTGGTCAGAAAGTAACGCGCGGACAACTGATTGCAGCAGTGGGTAGTACAGGAATGTCCACAGGTCCACATCTACATTTTGAAGTTCGGGTTAACGATAAGCCTCAAAACCCTCGTCCTTATTTACAGCAGCAGATAGCAACTTCTTACTCCCAAAGAATGCGCGCTTTTTTAGCAACAATTCGTTGGGCTGAAACTGGTACTTCGGGTGATGAGAGTTATCGTAAATTAGTATTTAATGGCACTTTCAACGATTTCTCAACTCATCCTAGGATTAAACAATGTGCGCCAATTAATGGAAAGCGCGTTTGTTCTACTGCTGCTGGCGCCTACCAGATGCTAGACAAATCTTGGTATGACCTTCAACCAAAACTAAAATTGACTAATTTTTCTCCTGCTTCTCAAGACAAAATGGCAGTTGAATATATTCGGCGCAATCAAGCTATAGCTGATGTTGAAACAGGTAATTTAGATGCTGCTCTTCAAAAATTAGGAAGAGTTTGGGCGAGTATGCCTTACAACAACTACAATCAAAATGCAAAAACTTTAGAACAATGGAGAAGTTATTATCAGCAGCAATTAGCTTATAGAGGTTGATAATATGCAGACAAGCTACTCAAATGATGAGATATATCAAGCAATTGTGTGTCTCAAACAGGCAGGTTTATCTAATCAAGATATTTTGACTGAAGCTGAAAATTTATTTGATTTTAGCCAGCAGCTATATGTTTTGAATATTCTGCAAGAGTCTGACTTTGGTAGTAAAATTATTCGACCTGTTAAAAGCTATGACCATGACTATTTATTTGAAATGCTTTACCAAGCGGTTGTTAGCGGTACTTCTGTTCATCAGATACTTGAAGTTTGTGAGTCAGAATTAAGCTTAGAAGATTTGGCTTTTTCTAAACTAGCCTTGGAATACATTTTAACTAATAGATACATTAGCAAGCACGAGCGTAATGCTTTTATACTTGACCTGTATAAGCTTTATCAAGAAGTTAAATCTCACAAAGAGTTAATCAAGGTAGCCGATTCAACTAAAAATATTTATTTAAAACAGTTGGTATATAAAACGGTAGAGTTAGTTGCTACTCGAACAGGTGAAACTCTATCGTTATCACAAAAAAATCTAAATAGCAATTCTTTAACAACAGGAGATAATAAAGACATCGCGCTTATTCAAGAAAACTTTGAAAACAAAGTTGGTGATGTATTAGTTGGCGCCTTAAATGATTTTGGTATTGCCTGTAATTATATTGATACCAAGACTGGCCCGACCTTTAAACGAGTAAAAATTAAGTTAGGAAAGGGAGTTAGTTTTAAAAAAGTCCAGGGTTTAGGTAATGACTTGGTGCAGCAGCTTGGTGAAGAACTAGGTTTAGAAAACCCGCCTATGATATCTGTTGTGCCAGGGGCAGTTGTATTTGATATTCCCAGACTTGACAGGCAGGTAGCTTGTTTTGCTGACTATGTAGACTTAACAAGTGAGATTAATATTAGCCGGATAGTTATTCCTGGTGGGGTGGATGTTAATGGTAAGTATATTGAAATCTCTTTGTGTGACTCTAATGTTTACCACAGTTTAGGCGGAGGTATGACCGGTGGCGGTAAGAGTCAGTACGAAAAGGCAATGGTTTTATATCTAGCATTACGCTATCCCCCAAGTTTGGTCAAACTAGCCCTCAGCGATGTAAAGCTAGTTTCGCTTACTTGCTTTAATGGACTTCCTCACTTAGTGGCGCCTGTTGCCGAAGATGCTCTTAGCACGCTACAAATTTTCAATTACCTCGTGGCAGAACAAGAACTTCGCTACCAAGAGTTTAAACGGGTGGGAGTTGAAAACATCAACGAATACAACCAGTTATTTTCTAATTGTCCTATACCTCGAATCGTTTCTGTCACTGACGAATGTTTTGACTTGCTCTCAGATACTACTTACAAAGACCCTATGGAAATGGCATTAATGAAACTGCTGGCAAAAGCGGGTGCAGCGGGAATTAATATTTTCCTTTTTACCCAGCGTCCCGATAAGGATGTAATCAAACCGCTGATTCGGTCAAACTGTTCAGGTAAGATTGCTTTTATGGTGTCCCGCCCTGAAGATAGCGGCATTATTTTAGGTAATCCTGATGATGACCGTGCAGCTAGCTTGTTAGGAGGTGGAGACATGCTTTACAAATCTCCCAAAGGGGTTATGCGTCTTCAGGGGTTGTATTTAGGCGCCAAAGCTGACTTCCAGGCATTACTTGATACTTGTATGACTGTCCACACTAATATGCCTTGTTGGAATTCTGGGTTAGATTTTTCTAGTTTTGGTGTTTCAATAAACAGTAATAGCGGCGCCAGTAATGGGCAAATACGTAGTCGGTTAAATAAAGCTATTACTCAATCGTTGATTAGTCATACTGAAGCAGATTCTTTGAATGTTTATCTTGATGATTTTACGAAATCTCAAATTATTTCTCTACATAGTAGAGGTTACGAGTTGCATCAAATTATTCAAGAAATATTTAAGTTATCGCGCGCAGATGGGAGAAAATATAAACGAGTGCGTGATATTGTATACAACTTTATCGTAAGTGTAGAGGCAGAGGATAACGATGATAATTAATCTACTATCCTTGTTTGAAGTGATACTCCAGTTGGTGGATTATTGTTTTAGGCAATAAAGTAAGTTTCGATTCTTACTATCACAATTGGGGATAAAACAGTTGACCGATACTGAAAATTAACTAGTACAGGATAATTTTACAGTTCTGGAAGATTTAACAGAGTAAGGTGTAGGCTTACTGTTTCTCCTCAAATCCCAATTAAAAAGATGCCGGGGCAAGAGTAATTGTTGTTCTTGTAAACCTGTATTTAAAGAGGGATAAACCATGTTGAGAAAATTTTGTGGTCAAGTGTTTGAGACTGTTAATGTGGCACTGGGATTTATTTCTCTAGCTACAATTGCTATCGGCGCCGTTTCAACTTTTACTGGTTTAGGACTTCGCTTAATTACAAAAGGCGGAGTTGAAATAATTCCAGAAGAACGCGCAGAAAGCCTAACTACTTTTGGTATGGGTCTATGCTTATACGGTGGAGTTGGATTTGCTGGCGCCGTTGTAGCTGCTGCAAGTGCTGCAAACCTCTTAGATGCTGTTGATAAGGATGGGGAGGAATCTCGAACTTCTGATAATAATCGTGTGGTATTTAAGCCAAGTTATAGCGTGCAACAAGAGCTAACTGATTCTTTATATTTGTATCAGGTGATGGGTCTTAATGGTTGTCGTGCGCTTGACGGTAAGTTGATTGTCGGGAGAATAAAAGATGAACTAAACAGAAAAGTTGTTATCTACGATGAGTTGGGTTCGTTCGATATTGACTTGCTAATGGAAATATTTAACGCTGATTGTGACCAAGATAAGCTTATAGGTACAGCTTTTTCTTCAACCCTTTCAAGACCTCGCGATGCAGCTCGTGATTTTATTGATTACCATCGTCCTCAATTACAGTTTAAAGCTGATTTTGGGACTGATATTGAAAAATGTGCAGGATGTCGTAATTTTCATGGCGCCGATAAAGTCGTCTGCGGCTACCATCCCTATGGCTGGGATTCTAGTTGTATCTGTCCTGATTGGCAGCCTGATAAAAACAATCAGCGAGCTTATTTTCCATACGAGCGGGAAGAAATACTACAGCGTTTGAATCAAGACATTGAGCCAAATAGAGCATATTTGAGTAAGAACGATGATGGTACTTTAACTTTGTGGGACAATCATACCTTACGTAGATTCCATTTTTCTTGGGCAGGTATTCTTCTTCTTGACTCAAACGATTCAGACAAACTTTTAGAGTTAGGCGAACATGCCCGCTTACTTTCTTACATCCAATATTTTGGGGTACGCACGGTAGTTGAGTTTGATTACTCTGCTAAAATTGATGACTTTGCAAAACAGTTAAAGGATATTGCTACTATTGAGATTGGAGACGAGGGTATTAGCATTCGGACTAATTACTGTCCGCGTTTAAATACTAAGATTACTCGTACTTACCGTTTTCGTTTCGATGGTGTTCCGCTGTATCCTTATGAATCAATTGTTCCTGTAGAGTTAAAATATAATTACAATTTAGTTACCTTTATTGGATGGTTGAAAGCTAAGGTTGGAAAATGAATCCTTTTTTGACTTGCACGTATCTACCAAAAATACCAAGAGCGGAGTATCAGGAGTAAAGAGTTTTATTAACCTACATATTCCTTTGAAACAACCTCAAATAAGAATGCAATTTGGTTTATCTACTTCATAGTAGTGCCAATATTCCTTCTGACTGACCAGTGGTTTCTAAATAGTTCATTCAGCACGGGGGAATTTCCCCCACTACTGGGTGAATTATTTACAGTCACCCATCAGTAATTAAGAGGAACTACCATGTTTAACTTGTTTTATTGTTCTGCATTTAAAACTTCTGCTTCTGTTCAAGCTATCAACAATATCTTATTTCCGGTTGTTCTGTTTGTAGTTATTTTTTGGCTAATGTGTGAGGTCT
The DNA here is from genome assembly GCF_000331305.1 of Calothrix sp. PCC 7103. Taxonomy (GTDB): domain Bacteria; phylum Cyanobacteriota; class Cyanobacteriia; order Cyanobacteriales; family Nostocaceae; genus Dulcicalothrix. The sequence continues at coordinate 42,139 of NZ_KB217479.1, forward strand.
TTTTAGCCGATGTTGCTGTTGAAGACAATTTACTTGTGGTGAATGAAGAATTTACCGATAGTATTATCCACGGTCAAATTGGTAAAGATAGTACTTCCCAAAAAGCTGGAAATGACCATGTACTCGAACACTTACTTGCCGATATGGCAACAACAGCTGATGAGGATAAAAATAGTACAGAGCTACCGGACATTGATGGTAGGCGCCAAAACTTGAAAGCGTTGGGCATCCGTAAACTTCGAGATTTTTGCCGAAATCGCGAAATCAAAGGATACGCGGCTGCATATCGCCAACGTGGACTGGATGGTTTAGTGGAGTTTTTGTTCGCAAAACAAATTTATGCTCATCATGTTGAGCAACAGTTTAAGCATGTAGATACTTTGGCGCGCGGACATTGATGAAAAGCCCTGGTGCCTTTATTGGGATTAAGCGCTAATAGCAAAGCAAATACCTATTATTAGATAAATATGAATGTTTTTTTGATGCTAAAACACTATGAAAGGAAAATTTTCCTTTTATAGTGCCAGTTAAGCAATAGAAACACAAACAGAATAACTAAAGTTTAGACTAGAGGGAAAAACACATACATATAGCTAGGAGAACAAATATGAATTTTGCAGGACTTTCGGCTCTTCCGTAGTTAGCGTGCTAAATATGTTGGAAAATTACCTTATAATCCTTACTATGCCTATCTTACAGCCATTATTCCATTTATAAAAATAAAATTACTGAAATTTCAACTATAAGAGGCTGTAAGCTTTGAAAATAAAGGATAATTATCGATTTTAATTAAAATTTAGCACGCTATATACGAAAGAACCTAGATTTTACACCAATCACCTTCGTAGCATCTTCAATACTAAGCACACTTAATAATATAAATATTTTCTCACATACAAATCTAAGACAGTTCAGTAAATATTCTGGTAAAAAGTAATAATTGATGTATAAATTAAACGTTTACGTTGGGATTAGCTTTTTATGAGTCGCCTTTACAGCAGATGCAAACTCATCAAAAGAGGCACCATAAAGGTTCAGTAACTTCTCAGTTTGGAGGATATTTAATGTTGGAATTGTTCTTCCCTGTTCCCAGTTGCGAACTGTTGCATATGAGACACCTACATATGCAGCTACCTCCTCTGCTCTCAATCCCGCCTTACGCCTTAATTCTTTTAGAGTCATATATATAAACTAATAATATGTTAGTAGTATTGCATTTGTACGAATGGGTTAGTAGTATATAGATATAAAGGCGAATATACCAATGCCACTCGGACTTCGCCCTTATGTTAACCAGTTAGTAGTTGGGTAGGGCAGGGATATTGCTACCCCTTTCCCCCCTAGAAACCGAGCGTGCAAGTTTTCCAAGCACTCGGCTTGAGCAAGTCATTAAAGCTATTTACCAAAATGGATTTGTTGATGGCAATATAAATGCACTAATTCAAGGTTTGAATAAGTGTCTGTTCCACCATCTTTCTTTGAGACTTTATGATGTTTGTGGACATCTTCACCGTTATACAGGCTTTGTCCACAGATAGGGGCATATATGTCCTTGTTTCTGGGCTATCTTCTGGATAGTTTTGGTATGCTCAGAAGCTTTTGCCTTTTCCCTGTCTTTCCAGTATTCCTTTAAATTTGGGTCATCAGGCGAAAATTTACCTTTAACAAGAACAGGTCTTTTAATTTTGAACCAAGAGAACTTTAAGAGATGTTTTCCGGTTTGTTTATTACCGAATACATAATTATCTTCTCTCTCTAGATTCAATCTGCCCCAGTATTTTTCCTACGCCAAGAGTTATTCTTTTTGGGTGTGTGTGGTTTGCGTACTTACATTCCCTTACGAACATCCAATGGTCTAGGTTTTAAATGTTTCACAGGAAACACCAATCCGAAAGTAATTGGCTTCACCTCTAATAATTGGATTCAGTGTATCAATAACTGTATTGATATTATGACCCTTGAGATTAATCCATTTTTCTCGGAGCTTTCTCTTAATATTTAACACAGAGTCTTTGCTTGGTTTTATTAATAATTTCCAACCTGTTTGAGTATTGGAAACACTATATAGTTTTATATGAAAACCAAGAAAGTTGAAGCCTTCGGTTATGTGAACA
>NZ_KB217479.1:44352-45255 GCF_000331305.1 Calothrix sp. PCC 7103
ATATTCACTTTCGTTATCCATATTGGTCTTACCCTAGCCCCCTGTTTCATTTGTGACTATTACTTCAGGTTGGACATTCCCTTTAGCTGTGAAACAACCCAATTACTCGGATTGCTCCTTTGGGTGGGTACAGGTTTGGATACTAACCTGGGAACAATCTTCGGGTTCCACTCTCTGGAGCGACTTAACAGGTCGCACCAGGTCACTTAATATTATGACTCAAATCAAGATTGAGCATCAAGTTGTCGTGCCAGAAATTCAAGTTTTAGACGACTATGAGATAGACGGCATAGAAGATTTGGACTTCGGTGTATTATACAGGCTATGGAAAGAATGGAACTTGCTGGGTACTTTTTACCAAGACATAGAAGGCAAGTGGATAGCCCAACCATCGCTCGAAAGTTGCGAGCAGTGCTTTAATACGGCATCCGAAGCGCAGCAAGAGATTATTTTACGAAGCGGACTGCTTATATAAACACTCGTTGATTTAAGACCTAACTAGTAAGCGCGCGTTTACTGGTTGGGTTCAAAACCTGACTTTCGTAAACATAAACAACATTAATTACATATGAATAGCGATGGGCATGAATTAGAACTATCAAATGTTCGCTCTAATTCGAGTTTTTATACTCGGCACCAGGATGGTGTGAGTGGAATGAACGTAACGGCTTTATCTGAATTCTGTGGCGTTGACCAACCTGTAATGACGGAATTATTAAATAAGTTACGTGATTCTAGCACCCTAGGGAAGAATGGCACTTACTTAAGGGTAAACGTATTGGTATGATAGGCTTTCACGCTTTGGTGATGGCGATTAACACGGTCGGCGCCTACATCAACACCAATACGTATCAACTATACATCAACGTAAAGCGCGATTAATTTATCAGTGGTGAACAACAA
>NZ_KB217480.1:0-111786 GCF_000331305.1 Calothrix sp. PCC 7103
ATAGGTACATTATGACTTCATTGTGTGATTATCATTCTCATTAAAGATCAGGTTCTTCCTAAATTGTTTTTGAAGAATTATTTTTCTGGAAGTCCCTAACAAAGCTGTAGCTCTTGCTATTAATTCCATTGGTTTGACACAGTTGTCTCCTCGAACTGTTGGGCGCCTATTGGAAAATACTAAATCATTGTAAATGCCAAATTCGCGCGCTCGCCCTAAGCGGGCATCAGAATGACGAGTGGCGCCTCTTCTATAGTTGCGCTCTCCTTCTAAAACCTTGATATACAAGAGTTTTCCCCCTTTTCCCCTTTTGCATTGCATAAACCAAAATTCTCAACTGTAAATAAAAACATGAGCGGTTGAGGGGCTGAAACCCAACTCCAAAGCACTCCTCACCGCTTTGAACACCAAAATTTTAACAACTCAAGAACATTATTTAAGAGGTATCAAATCATGGACACCAAATTTATGCTGGAAATGGCTCAATTCGCAAACTTTGAACCAGGCAAAAAAATTACAATCTTAGGAGCAGGAATCGCTGGATTAGTTGCTGCAAGAGAATTAGAGCGCATGGGACACGAAGTAGATATTATGGAAGCAAGCCCACGCATAGGTGGTAGAGTTTGGACACATCGCTTTAGCAACGAGCCAGATGCACCTTATGCAGAGTTAGGAGCAATGCGTATCCCCAGTTCTCATCAACATACATTACATTATGTTAAAGAAATGGGCTTAAACGATAAACTCTGCAAGTTTATGACAGTATTTGAAGAAGAAAATGCTTTTATGAACATGGAAGGAAACCTCTTCCGCATGAAAGACGCTGCTAACTTCTTCAGCACTCGCTACCCAGAAATTTTTACATCCAACTACAGCCAACAAACAAAACTTTTTGCAGCATGGTTAAAAACCATCGTTAATACCATCTCCCCCGGAAGCTTACGTGATAGTTTAGACCAAGACTTACGCTCACACTTAATGGATGAATTGGAACGTCTCGACTTAACACCATATTTTAATACCAATGGCGAAACCATCGACCTACAAAAATTTGTTCAAGAAAATCCAGGTTTCCGCGCTCGTTGTAGCAAAGCATTAGATACATTCCTTGGCGACATCGTAACAGAAACCAGCCACGACTTGCTACAAGTTAAAGGTGGAACACAACTTTTAATTGACCGTTTAGTAGAATCAATATCTGCGCCAATTAAATGTAACCAACCAGTAGTAGCAATAAAAGTTCGTTCCAACTATACAGAAATTGACTACTTAGAAAACGGACAAAAACAAACCCGTCGTTGCGACTATGTACTTTGCACAATTCCCTTCTCTGTAATGAGAAAAATGGAATTAGAAGGATTCGACCAACGCAAAATCGACTCTATCAATAACACAGTATACTGCCCCGCAACAAAAGTAGCTTTTCATACTAAAGAAAACTTCTGGTCACAACAAGGAATTAAAGGTGGAGCATCATTCAGCGGCGCCGGAGTTCGTCAAACCTACTACCCTAGTGTTAAATTTAACCCTGAACGCGGTAGTGTAATGTTAGCAAGCTACACAATCGGTGACGACGCAGACCGTTTAGGCAACATGAGCGAACAACAACGCCACAGCTATGTAAAAGAAGTAGTAAGTAACGTACATCCTGAACTCCAACAATCAGGAATGATACTACAAACCGCATCAATAGCTTGGGGTAACTACGAATGGAGTGCAGGCGGTTGTACAGTACATTGGGACGAAGAAAATTACACAGCTAGCTACTTAGAAGCAGCCAGACCCCAAAACACTTTATTCTTTGCTGGTGAACATTGCTCAAAATATCCCGCTTGGTTACAAGGTTCTATCGAGTCAGCATTAGAAGCAATTTATGATATCGTATCTCATAGAAGTGCTTCTATCCCTACTACAACCTACTCCAACAACGTACAAACAATTCAAAAGCGCGCACAAGTTGCAGTTGCTGCTTAAATAAAACGGCAACTCGTTCAGAGACCGGATTTATATTTTTAATTAACTATACTTAAAATTTTAAATATTTCTTGAGTTTATTAAAAGGTATCCAAGGTGTTCAGGATGCCTTTTTTATTTGTTTGTTCCCCGAAGCACTAATATATATATATTGCACTTCTCTCTCCAAGAACGCCATGACTGAAACAAAACCAACCCGCACCGTCCCTCTAGGACGCATATTCCCCGAAATACAATGGACTGAAGAACAAAAAGAGCAACGCCAAGCTCTTCGAGAAGCTTTATATCAGCGCGCGCTACCTATTTTTGAAAGACTCAAGCCAGAATTAATAGAAACTCATTACAACTGGTATATAACAATTGAACCCGATAGCGGCGAGTATTTTATTAACCAAGACCGAATAAAAGGCGCCCTGGAAGCACGCGATAAATATCCTAACCACAGGTTCCATACTTTCCGTATTAATGAAACAGGTGTGTGCGGAACAATATGATAAACGGTAATGAGCGGTGTTGAGGATAAACGGGATGGGTAACATCGCCAGCCACGCAATGCGGGGTGCGAGTAGCAACGGAACAGAAAACCGGGATAAGAAAATAAACTCAAAAATATTTCCATGTCTATATATAGCCAAAAGCCTTATTATCAGGTGGTTTACGGCTTTTACCCATGTATATACAAAACAAGAATTGTTACAAAACTTAGGAACAGAAAACCGGGATAAGCTCTTTTCCCTCAAATTAATTCAAAATCTTCTCTCGCGTTTGGGTCTCTCAAAGGTCTTAATTCTCCACGCTGGATGGTTTCAGAGAGTGAAAAATGATACCGCCCCAATACATTTACATGCTTGCGCCCTAACGGAGACAGTCGCACAACGTCTTCGGGTAAAACTTGTTGGTCAATGGAACGCAGCTTGGATATTGCAGCATCCATATAGTAAGTATTCCATAACACTATCACATTGACAACTAAACCTAAAGCCCCTAATTGTTCCTCTTGTCCCTCACGGTATCTTTGACGTAGTTCTCCCCTTTGTCCATGAAAAACAACCCTTGACAAACTATGGCGACTTTCACCACGGTTAATTTGGGTGAGGATGCGGCGCCGATAGCTCTCGTCATCAATGTAGGAAAGTAGGTATAAAGTTTTAGCAATTCGTCCTAGTTCGGCTATTGCTCTAGTTAAGGTCGAAGGTTGATTACCTCGTTGGAGAGAACGCCTGCCGTTCAGTCGCACTCACGGTTCCCAACTTAAGAGAACCAGCTACGCGCAATATATCATCCCAATTTTCAGCTATCAAGTCGGTATTTATTTTATTTCTTGCCAACTTATCAAGGGCACCATAAATCTCTTCTTCATCTAATCGCCAAAATCTTGTGTCACCAATATCTGCAATTCTGGGGCTAAACTGGTAGCTTATATCTTGCACCTCTCCGTATATACTCAGACTAATAAAAAATAGCAGCGATAAAGCTACATTATTTTTATTGGTTTTTATCGCTAAATTAAGGAATTTAGGTTTAATACTGAGTGCTTATAATCCATCAAATTTTATTGGTGCAAGATGTGAGGTAGCCTAATATCCATGCGGAAACCAAATACCACTTCACTATAACCAGCAGTGTCAGTCATTATTTCAATTGGTCGCAGACTGGTTATTTGCTCCAACACTCCTGACAGTAAAAACAGAGAATCGCGCAACGTACCAGGAATAACAATGCCGTGGAAACCAGTAAACTGGTCACTAGTAAAATTGTAATAAGTTACACCTCGACCTACGCCGAAATATTTACTGTTGGGTGCTGCGTTGATAGTTCTTACAGGTACACTAAACCTCAAACCATCTGCGGATGCGTTAAAAAACCTAACATCGTTGACATACTATCACCTCCTAAACGGTAACTCTCTGCTTTACAGCCAGATTTTAGTATTTTGTGATACTCTTCTATTCGCCAACGATACGTATACCATCTGAGAATTTGTTTAGCTTCCTGCTGTGTACCAATACCTAAACGTAGTTATTAAGTTACAAAAGTTACTTACGTATTCATTACAAGGTTAATGGTTCTCATTCCGGATAAACGCGCGTTTTGGCGTATTCGTTGGCGCCGTTGAAAAGCCCCTCTCTCAACTCTTATCTCTACGCTAAAAGAATATCTGTACTCATAAAGCGCTTATAATTGTGTAATGCCTAAGAAATTTTGAATTATACGCTCAAAACAAAGTAAAAACAACTAAAAAGGCGAGTAGCTTATGACCCAAGCTCTAACCAAACCCGTTACCTACGAGGAATTTATAAACTGGTTCCCCAACGACGGAAAGCGATACGAACTACACGATGGAGTAATTGTTGAGATGGCGCCACCCACAGGAGACCATGAAAAGGTAGTTGGATTCTTAGCTCGAAAAATTACTATAGAATATGACCGAATGGACTTACCCTACACCATTCCTAAAACCGCATTCGTCAGAACTCCCTCAGCATTATCGGTTTACTCACCTGATGTATTGTTATTAAATCTTGATAATATCGATAATATTGACTTGGAACCGCTATGGAAAAAAGAGTCAACGGTTATTCACTCTGCATCTGTGCCCTTAGTAGTTGAAGTAGTCAGTACCAACTGGCGGGATGATTACCACAAAAAATTTGCAGATTATGAAGAGATGGGCATTCCTGAATTTTGGATTGCTGACTACAAAGGATTGGGAGGCAAAAAATTTGTTGGAGACCCAAAACAGCCTACTTTCTCGGTATGTCAACTTGTTGACGATGAGTACCAAGTTACCAAATTCACTGGCAATGATTTAATTATTTCCCCAACTTTCCCCCAACTCAACCTTACCGCACAACAAGTTTTTAATGCGGCTCTACCACGTTAATAGGTGAAACATGACAGTAGTACTCCCTGATTACATTCGCATTATTGAGCGCAAGCACAAAGGATGGTTATTTAAAGCCATGAAACCATTTTCAACTTATCTCAATGTGGATATTAACGATTTGGAATTACTGTATGGAATAAATAAGCACCAAATCTTAGTCGAGTTGTTCCGTATAAGTAGTGGCAAGCTTGGTTACTACATTGCCGACTTGCGCCGTAAACAATATTATTATTGCGGGGTAGAGGCAGAAATGGTAAAGCAAAAACTCTTAGAAATTGGTATTGGACGTGTTGACCCAATGGAGCGTATCTAATTTATGTCTCTACAACGTTTCAATTCAACTCCGTACAAGTTACAAGCTGAGTATAAATTTTAATGTGGAGGCGCCTATCTCAACGAACCACTTGCCATTATAAAAAGCTAATTACGCAAAAAGCTAAATTTAGCCAAAGCCAAAAATGTAAAATTAGCCATTGACAAAAAACTCAAAAGCCTCTAACTTAAAAAGCTACATTGATAAATGTATATATGTTGACAATCACGATTACCAGCTTAAGTGGGGGACAAGGGAAAACCACGAGTGCATTATTTCTTGGTCGGTTACTATCGCGCGCTGGTTTACCAACCTTAATGCTTGACTCTGACCCCCAACATAACCTGACAACTTATTTAGGATTCGAGTTAGAACCCAACCAACCAACTTTGTTGGAGTTTCTCAAAAAAACAGTTGCTCCAGAGGATAGCATTTATCCAACCGATTACAACGACAATTTATTTCTCATCCCCGCTGACGACCAACGTAAGCGAGTAGGTCAAATTAAACGGTTAATAACCATGTTAGGTAACTCTTACTCCAAACAGGTAAAATGTGAATGTATGTCATGCTGAAGAACGTTAACGCAGTTTTCCCGTTATCCGAAGGATATCCCGAAGGGTAGGGTAGCATCTTAAAGATTTTCGCTTGTTTTAAAAGTAAAGTTTTAACCCGTTCACAGTATAATCGCCATTCATCAGTACGTACACATACTAAACCGAAGTTCGTCTGAGATTTATATAATGAAGAATTTATCTCTAATCGAGAAGTACTACAATCACTACTTAAAGTGCTTTTAACTCCCGAAGAATTAGAGGCAATCAATATTGCTGCTCAAAAAGTTTCATAGCGCAGTTTTATCCAAGTAGCACTTGTGAATAATATTACATATGAAAATGCAGTTGTAAGATAATCAGTTAGGCGCCTTATATTTATTACTAAGTTCAAGTGCATTGCAAAAGCTACTAAGCCTTCTTAGCAAAGCATTGTAATAAGAGTAAGCATCAGAACGTTCTTCTTGAAGAAGAGCATACAAAGTCAGTTCAGGCTCGGAAGCTAGATGTTCTCTTGGAAAATCTAAGCCTGCTTTGCTTAAGCGCGTTGCTGCAATTGCAATTAACAAAGAGCCAACTGTATTCGCTTTGCCATTATAAAGGTCATCTATTCCTGGTAAGATTAACTCTGCTCCCGGCAACTCACTTAAATTCATTGTTGACCCTCCTCTAGTTTACCTCCCTCTTGCTCTATAAAGTTTTCAACACTGCTTCTAAGTGCATCTTCTTCGAGAGAAGGAAACCGGACTAATTCAGGTACAATAGCTTCAAAGCAATCACGTAAATCTTTTAAAGAAAATAATCTCTGCTCGTACATAGCTTGAACGTCGCTAATGTCACGCTCAAATCCTCTGGATAACTTAGAAAGTGCTTGAGCTGTAAAGTCGTAATGATAAAATGATATTTTACCTTGTTTGCCAATAAAAACACTTCTGTCGCGCCAACCTGGAAGAGGAGGTAAAAAATCCTGGGGGGAAGCTAGCTCAATATTAATATTCAATTCTTGTTTAAGTTTAGCAATTGCTTGAAAAATACCTGGGGGTTCGGGGTCTAAACGAATATCAACATCAACCGTGGAATTACGCCATCCAATTAGTAGGGCACTGGCGCCACCCGTAAAGTAAATGCAACCTGCCCCCTTCGCTTCCCTACCCAAAGCCTGCATAAGTCTTTCTATCTTTTCTTGGTCAACGTTTGGACGCATATTTTTTGCCGTGTTCCAGCGACTTTTTATACTGCTAGACAATGATTGATATTGTTATATTAGTTGTTGATATCTTTTAAACTTATAGCATGTTTAGCTCCTAGCCGTAACTAGTATGAATTGGTTACACGGCGCCTCCATAGGTGTTGTTAGAATGGATAAGTTAAATGAATACCGAGACTTAGTAAAAAGAGTTTTGAACTCGTACCATGAGTTAAACATTCGAGGAAGTGATACTAAGAATGAAAGTGCTTTAGTAGGTGCCTCTGAACCAGTAGCATTATTCGTGTTTCAATTTATACATGTATTTATTTATAAATTGTAATATATTTGTACGGAGAATAATGGTACATTTAGCCTCAAATCAGGGTTTCAGTTCTGATTAAGATAGCATAAACTACCTTTATGTACGATAATATTTGTAAATTTCTTGCTGAGAACTTCACAAATGACTTGGCTACCTGGTTGTTAAAAAAACAAGTAACATTAACAAAAATGGAGCCGAAAGAATTTTTTGTTGAACCAGTGCGTCCAGATGCAGTGATACTCTTGCAATCAGATGAATTGATTCTACATATTGAGTTTCAAACTCTGCCCGAAGAAGAAATTCCTTTTCGCATGACTGATTATCGTTTGCGTGGGTTTCGTATTAACCCAGATAAGCGTATGTATCAAGTAGTGATTTACTTAAAAAAGGTAACGAGTAAAAAAGATTTAAAACTTGTCAAACAAACCAAATTTACTTTAGAAGAAACAACTCACCGTTTCAATGTTATTCGGCTTTGGGAACAACCTACTGATTTATTTATGAGTACTCCAGGCTTGCTTCCATTTGCCGTTTTGAGCAATACTAATGCTAAAGATAGCACATTGCAGGCAGTAGCAGCCCAAATCGATAACATTGCCGACCGAAGGATACAAAATAACATAACGGCATCAGCAGCAGTTTTAGCTGGGTTAACATTAAAAGAGGATGTCATTCAACGTATTTTAAGGAGAGACATTATGCGTGAGTCAGTTATTTATCAATCAATTTTAGAAGAAGGTCTGGAACAAGGTCTGGAACAAGGTCTGGAACAAGGTCTGGAACAAGCTACGCGAAAAATTGCTGCGAATATGCTTTCCAAGGGAGTTCCAGTAGAGTCAGTCATGGAATTTACTGGTTTAACGCTTGAACAGGTTCAACAACTACAAACACAGCTATCAGAAAATCAATCGTAGCAACTAGTTAACGGCGCCTTTTAAACTACCAGTTTTCTAAGCGCCGCCTATCAGATTGTAATTTACTTTGGTAGTGTAATAATTACTTAACAAATTGCATAAAGATGGTTGGATAATTACAGAAGCAGATGACCCTTACGTAATATCTTACGGGCAGAGATTTCTTTTTGTTGACCTTGGAGCGAGTAAACTGTCGTAATGAAACAATTGATACTTATATTAGGAATAGGAATTTTACTTATACCTGTAAAAGTAACTTGCGGTTCTCCTGATGCAAACTGCGCTCAACCACCATTGCCTGGAACCAATAGTCAAGTTAGATATTACTACGAATATGAACCACTGGGTGTAATGCTAGTAGAGTTAGTGATTCGGCAAAACTTGCCGTTTTATTATTTCAGTGGAACTGAGGATGTGTACTGAGTTAAAAATATTATTGGTTAACCCTAAGCCTTGTTTATGGATAGTTATTTTGTATTAGTAAAATTGTGTTAAGCAATTTCCCTTGGGGGATGCTATGCGTTGGCGTTAGCTTCGCTATACTGCGTAAACGCGTAGCGTATCGCTTGCGACTCAGCCTCTCGGAACGAGAATCGCTTTTGGTAAAAATTCAATCATCAAAATCAATAATCAATCTAGTGAGTACAATTAATGATGTGATTTTCGCACTGTGTAATAAATAGTTAGATAAAAATGCAGTACATAGTTTCGGCAGTTTATTTTTTTATTCTGGTAATGATGGTGATAACGCCATTTGCAATGCCTTTTCTGTTAAGGCGGAAGGGTTATGTGACTAGTTTGCTCTTAAGTAGTTTTCTATCTTTGATGACGTGCGTACTTCTAGTTTTTTTGTTGGCATATTTGCCAGATTTATATGCCGAACTGCGGCTTGATTATCTGGGTTTTGATTTTGATGGCTGGTCAGACGAAGACCGACTCAGAAAGATTGCCCCTGAACTCAGAGACGAAGCTATACAACTTTATCGATCGATTATGGGCATTGGGTGGACTTTGAAAGCTATTATTGGGGCAGTTTTGCTCATCCCTTATCAAATTGTTGCCTCTGGGTTAGTTTTCATGGTGAGTAAGTCGAAAAAACATGGCAGTTAGCACCTAACCATACCTTACAGTGGACGCGAGGGCGGTGGCTGTTATACTTGCTAATAATTTTAGTAAATGCAAGACAATGTATCATCAAAATTCAAGACTTCTGGTTTCTCTGATTACCCCATTTTTTGGTGTCATAATTCTATTTTTACCAACTATTCCGACTTTGGAGGACGCTAAAGTTGTATTCTCTATAATTATATGGCTACTAAGTTTAATTTTGGGATTTTTATTATTTAAAAATCCTCAAGATTTACCATCTCAAGATTTCCTATTTAGAAAAAAGCGAATTTTGATTTTTATATACTTATTATTATCGAGTGCGCTATTTTTATTTATCTCATCCATTGTTTTGATATCGTCTGCATTTGACGCTCCAAGCATTGAAACTTTGGCATCTAAAGACTATCCTACAACGATATATTTATACAACTATACATGCTCTCCACCAGATACCTCTACGGGATGTGGTACATACCACGGGGAATTAAAATTTAGAATTAGTTTTACTCCTTTTATGATTACAAAGTTTAATTGTGCTTGTCTTTTTGGTTCACCAGATCGCGTTGGTGAGTGGGTAACGATTCCCTTGGAAGCAAACCGAGATCGAACAGTATCTGCGATTAAAATTAACTTAAAAACTGGCGAGTTTCTTCCAAGATGAACTGCAAAACTTTAATCGACGAGCCGAATAAGCAAGAAGCAATTACTTTAAAAGTTAAAACAACATTATTCCTTGTGGCCAATGAAAAAACTTATTCAAATCTCAATTATTGCAATTCTATCACTAGGTTTGATATATTATTTATTACGTATTGCTTTTCCAGTAACCTATATAGTTGACTGTACTCAAGCTCATAAAATCACCAAAATATCCGATAATTTTATCAGTGGAATTGGCGACCCATCTCCAAAAGAAGCAGAAATTATCGCACAAAAGTATATCACAAAAGCTTTTTGTCTAAATGACTTAAAAGGTGATTTTAGCTTCAGCCCTAAACCATATTTCTTTAATGCCTCAAACTTAAGTTCTAGGTATCAAATTGTTGGTTATAGTGGTGCTGGTTTTCGTAGTCCAGGCAATTTACAAGTAAAATTTGACAACGGGACTCTCCTTAATTTTTGCTTTAGCAGGATGGTAATTAACTGTAATCAAGCTCAAAAATGCGATTGCCCCCATGATTTTAACTGGGAACCCAAACCCAAGCGTTTGCAATAGTAACTCAGGAGAACTATCACAAAAATATAATGTTTACTAAAAATTAAATTTTGAAATATGGATGATTTGTTACATGAAAAGATTTAGTACCGCAACAACATATATAACTCTATTTATTTGTGTCACAATTCTAATTATCAGTATTTACCCTGGTGCATTAGATAGTTTATTTTTTCCAGTTATGCTGGTGTCAATTGTTTGTGTACCATTTGCAGTATTGGCAATTCTCCTCTGGGGATTGAGAACTTTAGGAAGACGGGGAAATTTGAGAACTGTTAAGCTTCCCTGGCAAACTTTTGTACCCTGGAGAGAAGTTGCTATCATTGGAGTGATAGTTTTAGTTTGTTATGTCCTGCTCAAGTTCTACATTCCCCGTCGTTTAGCATTTATGGTATCGCGAACGGCATTTGAACAAGTTCGAGTACAACATTCTATCTCTGCAAAAAGAAAAATCACATTAAACCGCAAAGTTGGTTTATATGAAGTTGATGAATACGCTATCGACTCCCGTGGTGGTGTATATTTTCGTGTATTATCGGGTGGTGATGGTCTAAGCCCTGATACCATATCCTATGGTTTTGTCCATCAACCGAATCGTGAAGGAAGTCCATTTGGTGCTGCTCATTACCAAATATTTTACTTGTACGGTGATTGGTATTGGTTTCGTGTATCCGATGATTTTTAGGGATGACAATTGAGCTAGTTTTGAGCTATGGATAAGTGGTATTACTACTATTAAGCCATAAACATGCAATTTCATATTCACCATTCCTTGATTTCGCTAGTAGCGATAACTGGGATAACATTGTTTTCAAGTCCATCTTTATCCAGTGATATTCATCAATCAATATCTTCTATCACAGTTAAGTCTGCAAAAGAAGATTCATTGCCCCAGTTATGGGAGGTAAAAATCAACGGGAAATATGGATATATCGATCGCACTGGGAAATTAGTGGTTAAACCCCAGTTTGATTATGCTTGGTCGTTTTATGAGGGATTAGCTCAAGTCCAAGTGGGTCAGAAATGGGGATATATTGACCACACAGGTAAATTAACTATTAAAACACAATTTGATGATTGCGATCGCTTCTTGAGTGGTTTTGCTAAAGTCGAAGTTGGTAAAAAGTGGGGAATCATAGATAGTAAGGGTCAGTTTGTAGTTAAACCACAGTTTGATAATATTGAATATTTTGTCAATGGTTTTGCTTTAGTTGCTATTGGTAAAAAATGGGGATTCGTTGATAATAAGGGTAAATTAGCCATCAAACCTCAATTTGACAGCGCTTGGTCATTCTTTGAGGGTTTAGCAGCATTTCAAATTGGTAAAAAATGGGGATTTGTTGATAACAAAGGTAAATTAGTAATTAAACCTCAGTTTGATACTGCTTGGTCATTTTCTAAGGGTTTGGCAGTAGTACAAGTTGGTAAAAAATGGGGATTTGTTGATAACAAAGGTAAATTAGTAATTAAACCTCAGTTTGATGCAGCTTGGTCATTTTATGAAGATTTAGCAGCAGTCCAAATTGGAGAAAAATGGGGATATATTGACCGCACTGGTAAATTAGTTATTAAACCCCAGTTTGATATGACTTGGGTTTTTGCAAATGGTTTAGCACAAGTAGTAGTTAGGGGAAAATCGGGATATATTGACCGTACAGGAAAACGAGTGATTGAAGCAAAGTTTGATAAAATTGGTGATTTCTCCGAGGGATTAGCAGATGTACAAATTGGAGAAAAATGGGGATATATTGACCACACTGGTAACTTAGTTATTGCACCACAGTTCGATAGTGCTTATTCCTTCTCTAACGGTTTAGCGAAAGTGAAAGTTGGAGAAACATCTGGATATATAGATCGCGCTGGTAAATATATTTGGCAACCAACCCAGTAATTATATAATTTTCAACAGATTTGAATCCGAAATATTGCGAGGTAATGAGATGACAATAGAGATGGGAATTCTCCAAATTAATACCGGGAATTATGAGGTAATTCCTGTTGCAACTAGCAAAATTTTTTACCAATTTTGGTTACCTGCTTGTAAGTATCTTGGGTTACAACTCATCAGTCATTTTCATGATGGCTATTTAAATGTCGTCTCAGTAGAAGATGTTCCTAAAATTGTAGAAGAATTAATTTGTTTATATTCTTATACTTTAGAGCAAGAAAATTTAGCTTTTATGAGCGAGAGGATAGAACGTATAATCCAGGTATTTAAAACAACAGATACGACATCCTATGAATATGATTTTGGATAATGAATGTAATTTTAAAGATTGATATTTTATAAAATGATAAAACTAACCAAGGAACAAATCCTAGAATTTTTAGCGGAATTAGCAGCACCTGTTAGTCCGGAAATTTTTGCAATTTAAGGATACAGTATATGATATATGTACTCCAGTCTTTCTAAAATTCGTTGTGTTCGCGCCTCAGCTTGCTGTGCATTAAACCCAAAGTTATACCGCATTTTACCCATGTTCTCTATTCGCCATTGGTTGATTTTATAATCGATTTCATGTCTGATTAACCTTACTTGCTCATTTGTGAGTTCGGGATCGATGTCGAGTCCAATCGCTTCTACTAAGAGTCTGGCAACATTCACTGAGTGAAAGTATGGATAATCTCGAATTAATTTCCCAGAGCGAAGAAAATCCAGTAATCCTTCAATTGTTGGTAACGCATATTGAATATCATCCAGAAAATCCTTGAGCCATTTTTCTGGAGAAAACTCACAAAAACAAATCTCATCGTCCTGGATTTCAACCTCGTAACCTTCCTGGGTAAGAAACAAATCCCGCACAGGATTATCCCAATCGACAATTCGTAACAACCCTGGATATTGCCGTTCTCCTGGATGTTTGAGCCAATCCCTCGACTTTGCTGCTTTTAATTTTGCGAGGAGCTCAGGTAAAGGCTGATTCCATAGTTCCGCAGAATTGTTTGCCATAACTTCCTCAATCGACCAGTAATCTCCTAGTCGTTCCCAATTACCACCATTACAGACTTCTAGCAAAAATGTTCTGTAAACTTCAGGCAGTTTAATTTCATGTTGTGCTTCTAACGCGCTCAACTTTGCTTCAGAACCGATTGGCAGATTAGTCGTGATTTCTGCATAGCGATTGTAAGGATCGAATTTTCGCAATCGATCGAGGGTGACGTGAATTTGTTCGGGAACGCTTAACCATTTTCGTAGGGGTAATTGGCAACCGAAATGACGCTCCACTTTATAAATGTCTAGATCGTACACCCTCACCCTCGCTTGCCAACCCTCAAATGGGATTACATCGCGTTCGCACTGAATTTGTAACTGAGTCAATGCCTGACACAATTGCT
Source organism: Calothrix sp. PCC 7103 (assembly GCF_000331305.1). Classification (GTDB taxonomy): domain Bacteria; phylum Cyanobacteriota; class Cyanobacteriia; order Cyanobacteriales; family Nostocaceae; genus Dulcicalothrix. The sequence goes on from NZ_KB217480.1 coordinate 13,816, forward strand.
CTGCCTCAGCATCAGTTTGAAATAGCCCCACACAATGGGGATGCTTGATTCTCTTGATCTCCCGATACATAAACTCACAAGCTTCTGCCTCATCCGTAAATTCAAACAACAGTTGTTGAACTGCACCACGCTCGGTATAAACGACTTGCCAGTTATCATCCCTTTGAATCAAGCAAATCTCATCATCACCGAAGGAGCGAATCTGATACTTGCGACAGCCTTCGCCCCAAAGTTTAAGATCGAGTAACTCTGCATTCAAATATTGAACATATTCCCACATAATTATGACTTCCCTTGTTCTACACGAAAAAGCCGGAGGAAGTCCCCATCAAACCATTCCCCATAGTTAAATCGCAGTTCCCCCGATAGTAGCATCTGCCCTCGACAGTAGAGAAAGTAGGTTTCTTTCGCTAGTGTATATCCATCAATTAGAACAAAGGTTTTTTCATGCTTATCGATCATCCAGCAACTCTCGTTTTTTCTCTAAAGGAATTGTAGGGCAATTTTCAATAAACTGCTTCAACCTAGCCTCGGACAAACCCATAAAATATCCTTGGAAGAGAAGATACGGACTTTGTTCAGAATTGAGAATTGAGATCGATTTTTCAATTTCGCAAATCTCATTATTTAAGAAATTGAGATGCATTTGTAACCATTGCTTCGGCGTATAGCGTTCCATCACAACATAAGTCAACAACGGTTGTAAGCAGATTTCAATTTTCACTTCATGTCCTTCTTGTGTCAGAAACAATCCGTAAGTCTCTTGTTCTGGAGGATACAACCCAATTCGCAATAATCCAGGAAGGGCGTTAATCTTCAGGAGATAGGGTAACTCGACTGCATCAGATTGTTTTCCTGTTGCCAGAAATTGGCGAACGAAATCAGGCGGTGACTGATGCCATAACTGTGTAGAATTATGCTGTATGATTTCATCAAATGTCATCCAGCGATCTCGCTCGGCACAATCCGCCCAACACCCTCCATTTCCCACCTCTAGCAAAAAAGCAGCATAGGCGAATGGTAGCTGAATTTCCAATGCTTTTAGAATCGCCATGAGTCCAAGCGGTGGATTTAAGTCTATTGCCAAACACATTCCATCTGGATCGAGGTATTTCAACCGATCCAGTGCGAAACGAATCTCCCTAGCAACTTCAATCATTGCAGTTTGATGGGCGGTTAAATACATAGCTCTAACCCAGAGACTTGCTCCAAAAACATAGTAGCAAAGGATTCACAACGAGGCATGATTTTTGGAAGTTCAGCCCGTAGCAGGGAAATGGCAGCATCAACATCCTCACAATTGCAGTATAAATGTTCTAAATGATACCCTAGTAAAGCTTCAGGGATTTCCGTACTCCCACAACAATTGTGAGAAACCCAGGCAATGAAGGATTGTCTTGAGCCATCGCATTCGAGATTCAACAAATAAGCTCGAATAAAAAATTCCTCTGAGTAGCCAAGCGCAATTGGAAGCGTTTCAATCAACCCTTGTTTGAGGCACACTTTAGCACCTTTAGTGGCAATTTCCAGTAAATCATCAGCAGGTTTTTCAATCGCCAAAATCTGAGCATCAGCCCAAGCAATTAAGCTCTGCTCGGACACCAACCCAATATTCCAAAGGGTGAGTGCGATTGCTAAAGAACTTGGATTTTCTGCTGACCCCATATACCCATCTCGGTAAAACAATGGTATATTATTATGCCACGGCAAGAGAGTAGCAGACTAGGCTGTGTATTTTGTCTGAAGGGGTGACAACCAGATTTTTGATTTTGCTGTATGTATACATAAAGGTGCAAGATATTAAGTTAACCTAAATTAGAATTTATTAGCTCAAATGTTCTCAAAACTAAGATGGCGATTGCTGCTTTTCATATTTCCCTTGCTAATCGGCGGAATTTATCTGCTGCAACCGGCTCCCCCTGCACCTTGTGGAAGCCTGAAAAAATTTGGCGCCATCGAGCAAGAAGGACGCTGCATCATCAATCGTAACGTTACCCTGGAAGGCAATCTCAAGCGACTACCCAATCAACTAACTATCAAAGGCAACCTAAATATTAGCGGTACGCACATTGAAGAACTGTCCAGTGCAATGGTGGTTGAAGGAAACCTTTTTTTGTACAAAACTAGCATTGCCAAACTCCCCCCAGATTTGCAGGTTCAAGGAAACTTCGATCAATATGGTGGATTTGGTTCTCCAGGGGTTAAATGTAATGCAATCCCTAAAACTGCTTTGATCAAAGGGAATCGCAATTGTCACTAATTGCGATCGTTCTCCTCACTGCCAATCGTTTGAAGTCATAAACTAGCATTATTTTCCTCTTTATCGAGTATTCATCATTGCTTTTATATGGCACAAAAGCCCCAGATTTAAACGATTTGGGCATTGCCTACTTCTGGTTTGACTGCCAAAAAACTGTGACTATTATCAGAATTATATTTGATGATAGCTAATATCTCCAACTTGGTTTTCTGGATTGCTTATATATTTTCACGAAAATTTTTTATATGAATACTCAAAAGAATATCAATGTTTCTCCCATAAATCGTCCCACTTTCTACATATACATACTATCTATATTCGGTTTTATATCCTTGATATGCTTGATTTGGTTATCGGGAAATTCTAAATATTCACTCAGAGGAGGCTTATTTAGTAGTTTTTTATTTACGATTTTAGTCCTAAGTATTTCTATTACAGCAGTGATTCTAATTTTTAAATCAAAATTGTCTCGGTGGTTAAAATTCGTATTGTCTATACCTCAATTCTTGGGGATAACGCCCTTAACTTTATTTATTGTTCAATTGTTTGTAGTAATTTTTATTTTTGGAGCAGGATGTAGAACTGACTTTGTTTCTCCTAGTGGGAAAAAATCTATCGCAATTAGCGAGTCATGTTATATGGACTGTTCTCATACTGTTTTTAGACATTATTGGATATTGGAAAAAGAAATCGGCTCAATTTCCAATAATTCCAAGAGAAGATGCAAAACAGAGGATGAGTTCCAAGTAATTTGGGAGTCTGATGAAACGGCAATTAGATTGAAAGAAAATAATAATTATCCTCAATCTCAATTAAAAGGAAGTTTATTAATAGATTGACTTGAATTGCAAGAGGGAGCAACGCTATTTGATATCGAAAAATTTCTAGGAAGTAATAAACTAGTATTATTTTCCTCTTTATCGAGTATTCATCATTGCTTTGATATGGCGCAAACGCCCCAGATTTAAACGATTTGGGCATTGCTTGCTTCTGGTTTGACTACCAAAAAACTGTAACTCAAACTTGCAGTACTGAGTTTGATAACGCTGCCAAAGAAGTTGAGTAGTATCTTGCCCAGATGTAACTGGCGATCGCTGCCGATCGTCTCCTGAATCATATACAGCTATCCCCTTTAGATCCGCAATGCGATCATTATTTAGCCGAGCTAAACAGCGATGATAGAGCATCGGTGCCATAGAACCTTCTTTAAAAGGTTCAACCAACTCATTACAATGTCAGTAAATCGCAAAGTTTTTTCAAGCATCATGAACGTGCGTATAGTAATGTAGCAATAAACACAGTGTGAATAAGTTAAACTTATAAGGTTAAACAGCGTATGTTAGTTTTAGGCGCCTGTTGGAGCTGTATAGTAACTTGGTAGCAATTACTATAATTTTTGTAAAAATAAATATTTATTTTTACGAAGATTAATATTGTTTGTTTAATTTAAAACTTTTAGAGATGCTTTTAAATTAATCTAGTTTTATTCGCGTATTTAATTCGCGAAGTAACAATTTTAATTTTTATAAAATGTCAAAGAAAATATCTTCTTCTACTGAAGACATAATTATGCGTGCTGATATTCTTGCAGCATTAATTTCAAACTTTGAACGTGAGATTAAACAAATAGCTGAGTCGGGTCCGGTGGCGCCACCAGACTCTTGGATTCTGCGCTACCAAGTAAAAGGTAAGAGCGATACTTACTGGTACTATAAACTACAATGTAAAGAAGCTATTTTTCCAGAGCAAGGGGACTCTTCAAAGTTTTCTAAATATAAACACTTAGGAAAGCCTGGTAGTACTGTATATAATGAAGCTATTATATGTTTAGCTCGACGCGTGAAAATTGATGCTCTTGAACGTATGATAAATACGATAAAGCAAGGTTGGCTCGACTTATATGAAGAAAAAGAAAAAAATGAAAGGCGAAAATATTCGCGGAATAAAAACGCGAATTAATCTTCAATCTTATATTTAAGTGTGTTTATAAAAATAATAATTTACTCACCGACTAATCAAAAAAGAATCTGATTTTAATTAAATTACGGGTGCTATCTATCATTTGACGTTTATGACAGCAAAACAATTAGCTCTTACAGACATAGAAACTCTTGATGAAGTTATAAGTTGTTTAACTGAAAATTTTAATATTGAGACTCAAGGAGCGACTAATCAAAAAAATCTTTTTGAAATTTTAGTGAGAGCGGCAAGTATTGGAGATAGTATTGAAAATACAAGTAAAGTTTTAGAACAAAGCCCTTGCGGTAACGATATTAGATATCATTTAGAGAAAATTAATGATTTTGAACAAGTCGAGCGACAAATTAACTCAGCTTTGAAAAGTCGAATCCCTCAAAGGATTAAAAAAGGTCGTCATAAAATTGCAATTGATTTAAATTTAATTCCGTATTATGGAAAACCAAATAATGAAGAAGAGGATTATATTTATAGAAGTGAGGCTAAATCTGGCACTTGCTCTTTTTATGCTTACGCAACTATATACGTATTAACAAGAAATAAGAGAGTTACGCTAGCCATTCGAGGGGTTCGTTGGTTTGACACAAGTGTTGCTATTATAACTTATTTACTTGCAGAAATTAACAGTTTCAATATAGATATAAAAGGTCTTTATCTAGATAGAGGATTTTTTAATGTCCCTGTTATTAGATGGTTAAAAGCTTTAAAAATACCTTTTATCATGCCAGCAATAAGACGAGGTAAGAAAAAAGGAATTAAACAATTTTTGAAAGGAAAAAGTAGTTATAGAACAACTTATACTATGAGCAGAGGTAAAGATGATGACGTAACTTTTGACCTGTGGATTATTTGTAAATATAAGAAAGGGAAAGGCAAAAGAAAAAACGTGGAGTAGAGTACTTTGCTTATGTTGTTTATGATGTAAAAATTAATTTAACTTACGTACATGAAGCTTATAGAAAAAGATTTGGTATTGAAAGCAGTTATAGGCTCAAAAATCTGTGTCGGATTAGAACGAATAATAAAAAGCCTGCTTTAAGATTACTATTCGTTGGAATATCTTTTATTTTAGTGAATATTTGGATTTATTTACTCTGGTTTAAAATAAGCCGCGCTCGAAAAGGCAGACGTTTAGTTTACAGCAATCTTTTTGGACTTAAACAAATGCTTGCCTTTTTAAGGCAAACAGTTGAAGAAAAGTATAAAACTGCGAAAAATGTTTATATGCCATCTGATTAATCATATTGTTTTGTTCTGATTTTGCTGTTAAAATATCCATTATCAAAAAATTAAAATTAATTCATGAACTCCTAAAAACAGGTGAGAAAATTGGAGTTTAAAATTTAGTTTTTAGACAAATCATTTAGATGATAATATGAGAAGTGTTGAGCGAATAAACAAACATCAACTTTTCGTAAAAAGTTTTTTTCGACCTACCATACAGTCAGCTTTTTAACATAGAATAACTATGTTTATTACATTCATTCGATGCTTATCGAGTTCGCTATGTTCGCCTCGGATAGCATAATTAATTTCTTGATAGAGTGCGTCAGTTAATACACTCTTTTTTATACTCCGCGCGCCAGGAGACGGTGTGATTTTATTGCGCTCCGAGGCGCCTTGGTTTGAAGGTCTTGGTTCCACCAAGACCTTTCACCATAATTGGATGTGCTTTGATAGTATTTAAATACTGTAAATTTACTTATGGAAGAAATTATGTATAAGTAAATCTAATTGATTTTTCATCAATAGTTAAGATTACTCTTGAATAAATTGTATTTTTCGCTACAGTTTTTCGAGTTTTTGAAAAGTTTGTGATTTACTGAATGTGCTTCACGATAGTCTTGCCAGTATTTCTGTGCGATCGTAAATGTTGGCTGATACTGCTTCGATAGTCTTTTTGCCCAATCCCCATAAATGCTCGATCGCAAAAGCTGAGTTGTTTTCGACCAATAGACCGCGCATCGATTTAACCCGATTTGTGTCTTATCCACACAATTTAGCTCTGGAATTCCAGGTCGTACAGAACCCTTGAAGAGAGCCAAACCACGATCGGGGGCTTTAAAAAGTTCTTCAAGTTGACGAATTCGAGCCTCTCTAAGACGCTGATGACATTGAGCCAATCTCAGGTTGTTCTGGGAGAATAGAGCTTTTTCGATCTGGCAATATTGAGTTTGATATTGCTCCCAGTGCCTTTGTACTGATGAATTTCTTAGTTTGACTCGATCTAGTAAGGATTCAAATCGAGGATCGCGAGATTGGAGGGTTATAACCTCACCCTCTCCCTGCAATTCTAGAATGCGATCGTTATTTAATCGAGCTAAACATACAGATGTTGCAATTGGAAAGTCTGATTTATTGCGTAAGCGTTGAGTCAACTGTTGGCAGTGTTGTGTTTGAAACTGTTGCCAGGATTTATCCGCGATCGCAAGTTGATGTTGAAGGGGTACAATCAGTTGGGACTCAACATCTTGATAAACCAATGATTTGAGCAAATGGGTTACTTCTGCCCAACGCTTCGCACAGCGATATTCACCCGCTTCAACCTGTCGAACACAGTCCGGTTGCAAAACCCCAGCAAATCCTAGTACCACGGTTGGAGAAAGTTGAGTCTGTGGCTTGGCATCTGAGGCAGGGATAGCTTTGCTCGGTTCCATACCAAGCTGAGTTCCTACTAAAATGACACTCGCAAATATCGCAATTTTAAATTTCATCAAAGTAAATCGCCCAAATTAATCCAATCAATGCCGCTATCGCACCTCTTACTATAAAAAATATACTGGCTTCGTTAATTATTAATTCAAATCAGTATATTCTCGGAAATATTAGAGATTTTTCTGGAATTTGCTGATGAATTGGGATATTTTTTTATTACCCTTGGCAGAACCAGGTGAGGATTTTGTCTTTGAGTCCGGTTCAACGCGAGTTGAGAGCATCCATAATCAATTACATCAGGCGTTTGTCAGTGGGCAGGAATTCGGTAATGGAGCTATTTATTTCCGGCTTAGGTCAATTTTGGGATATGATGTGGCGATCGAGGGTTCAGAATTTCAGCAAGAAATCGATCTGCCTCTTGAATTCTCATTGAAAAATATTGAAACCAGTTCTATGCCTAATATAATACTTACACAAACAATTTCTGAGTGGCGCCAGGGGTTATCTAACTCGTCATCAATTCATCAATTTGTACGAACTCTAACATAATTTGTCGTAGCAATTTTAAAATGTTTTCTGGAGATGTCTAATATATCATCAGTATAAGTTATTGCTACCGACTGCTTAAAATGCGGCGCCTATCAGATTGTAATTTACTTTGGTAGTATAATAATTACTCAACAAATTGCGTAGGAGAAATGTAGTGCCACCAAGGAATACAATTCATGAAATAGTCAAGCAGGCAGTTGTTAAAGATGGTTGGATAATTACAGAAGCAGATGACCCTTATGTAATATCTTACGGACAAAGATTTCTTTTTGTAGACCTTGGAGCAAGTAAATCTGCGGCAGATGATACTCAGGGTAGTCTCATTGGAGCTTCCAAAGATAATATTAGTATCGCAATAGAAATTAAGGATTTTAAAGCTAAATCTTTGATTAAAGATTTAGAACAAGCAATTGGGCAGTATGTTTTATATCGGTTACTTTTAGATAAAATAGACCCACAACGTGAAGTATACTTGGCTATAAGCGATACACTTTATGAAGATTTTTTTAGTGAACCAATTGGTAAGCTTGTAATTAATGAACTACCATTAAAAATGATTATAGTAAATTTAGAAAGGGTTGAGATAACAAAATGGATAAGATAAACCAGTATCGTCAAATAGTTAAGCAAGTAGTTACCTACTACTCACGCTTCAAACCGTCTCATGGCGATATCAGGCTAGATACTGTATTTGATGAAGGTCAAGATAGGTATAGTTTGATGCAAGTAGGTTGGGACAGAGGAAAAAGAATCAGAGGTAATCTAATTTATATTACTTTATCAGGTGAAAAAGTTATTATTGAGTACGATGGAATGGAATCAGGGATTACTCAAGATTTAATAGACAAAGGTATTCCTGAAGAAGACATTATTTTAGCTTTTGTACCAGAGAAGGCGACCTCACTATCATCTTGAGAACGGGTAGGTGAGGCGCCTTACAATCTAAAGCCTGCGTTGGGAATTATTTTCCCTGTCCCTGCTTCTGCAACTCCCGTGCTTTCATCTCTGGGTCAAAATTTAACTGCGAATTCCACTCTCGTGCTTGACGGAATTTAGCAATCGCAGTTTCAACATCACCGTTTTTCGCTTGTTTCTCTCCTTGAACCACCAGTGCTTCAGCAGTCATAGCTAAAAGAGATGGTGTTTGGCATACCTTTAAATCGGCTAATACTTCCGGATGAAAAGGTAAATAGTTTTCTACGCGACTGCAAGCACTTTCGACTAAATTATTAAAATCAAAATCCCATAAGATTATTCTTTTATCCTCACTTGTAAAAGCGAGGGTTTTGCCGTCGGGGTTCCAAGCCACACCAATGACCGCAGAGTTATGATTAGCCAGGGTTTTGATTAGTTTACCAGTGGTTGTATCCCAGAGTTTGATGGTTTTGTCGTCACTTGCAGAAGCGAGGGTTTTACCGTCGGGGTTCCAAGCCACACTAGAGACTGATTCGTTATGCCCAGTCAGGGTTTTAATTTGTTCACTAGTGGTTGCATCCCAGAGTTTGATAGTATTGTCGTCACTTGCAGAAGCGAGGGTTTTACTGTCGGAGTTCCAAGCTACGCCAATGACCGATGCGTAATGCCCAGTCAGGGTTTTGATTAGTTTACCAGTGGTTGTATCCCAGAGTTTGATGGTTTTGTCGGCACTTGCAGAAGCGAGGGTTTTACTGTTGGAGTTCCAAGCCACGCTCCAGACCACATCGCTATGCCTAGTCAAGGTTTTAATTAATTTACCAGTGGTTGCATCCCAGAGTTTGACGGTTTTGTCCCTACTTGCAGAAGCAAGGGTTTTGCCGTCGGGATTCCAAGCCACGCTCCAGACCGCATCGCTATGCCTAGTCAAGGTTTTGATTAATTTACCAGTAGTTGCATCCCAAAGTTTGATGGTTTTGTCGGTACTTGCAGAAGCGAGGGTTTTGCCGTCGGGGTTCCAAGCCACACTCCAGACCGCAAACCTATGCTTAGTCGTCAGGGTTTTGATTAGTTTACCAGTAATTGCATCCCAGAGTTTAATAGTTTTATCCTCACTAGCAGAAGCGAGGGTTTTGCCGTCGGGGTTCCAAGCCACACTCCAGACCGCATCGCTATGCCCAGTCGTCAAAGTTTTGATTAGTTTACCAGTAGTTGCATCCCAAAGTTCGATGGTTTTGCCGGCACTTGCAGAAGCGAGGGTTTTGCCGTCGGGGTTCCAAGCTACACCAATGAGCGCAAATCTATGCTCAGTCGTCAAAGTTTTGATTAGTTTACCAGTAGTTGCATCCCAGAGTTTGATAGTTTTGTCGGCACTTGCAGAAGCGAGGGTTTTACTGTCGGGGTTCCAAGCCACACTCCAGACCGCATTACTATGCCCAGCCAGATTTTTGATTAGTTTACCAGTAGTTGCATCCCAGAGTTTGATGGTTTTGTCCCTGCTCGCAGAAGCGAGGGTTTTACTGTCGGGGTTCCAAGCCACACCAATGACCGCATCACTATGCCCAGCCAGATTTTTGATTAGTTTACCAGTAGTTGCATTCCAGAGTTTGATGGTTTTGTCGCTGCTTGCAGAAGCGAGGGTTTTGCTATCGGGGTTCCAAGCCACACCAATGACCGCATCACTATGCCCAGTGAGAGTTTTGATTAGTTTACCAGTAGTTGTATCCCAGAGTTTGATGGTATTGTCCCTACTTGCAGAAGCGAGGGTTTTACTGTCGGAGTTCCAAGCCACACCAGAGACTGATTCGTTATGTCCAGTCAAGGTTGTTAGCTCTGTAACTGGGTAGTTTGAATACACTGCTTGCCGTAAAGCTGCTGTTGTCAGAATTTGGTTATTTGTTGTTACCCCTTTTCCTTGTTTGAGCATTTCTCCTGCTTTTAAAGCTGCAATTGAAGCATCACGGGTTTCCCCAGAATTAAAAAGTGCTTCGGAGGAATTTATTTGCGCTTCTAATGCATTAATATCAGCTTGTTGTTTTTGCTTATTCGCCTCCTGTGCTTGATGACCAGTTGTCACAGCTAGTACTGCAAACCCAAATACCGCAGCAATTGAACCAGCTAAAGCACGTTTGAGAAATTTATTTAGCTTTATTTCACTGGCTTTTCTTTGCTCTCTTTCCTTTTGCAATTCTTTCATCAACACCTTTAACTTCGGTTCTTGTTGTTGACGAATAAACGTAGCAATATAATCGTGAACTAATTGATAACGATCATCAGGTTTTTCTGGTAACAGCAACACCAAGCCAGATTTTACTAAAATCTCCACAACTAAATTTAGATAGTTAAGATTTAATTCGTTGTAACTATTAACTAGTTGTTTCAAATCTCGCTCTAATTCTGCACGCGTTTTTAATGGACGAGTTCCTTTTTCATCCGTGAGGGAATACAATAAAAGTTCTGCCAACTGAATATTTTCTACACCGCAGTTTTCTATAACTGCTTGTAAATAGCGTTTAACTAATTCTTCCTTGGCTTTGTCTCCTAATAAGGCATATTTTGCTACAGTATTAATATTGTCAGTTTGCAATTGTGCCCCAACAATCTGCAATTCTATTGGACGCACTTCTTCCAATGTAGCTGCTAAGTCTTCCACCAATTTATCAATTAAATCAAGTTCTAAAGGAAAATTAGCGCTCTGTGTTAAACGTTGAATAATTGATTTTGCATCACTGGGTGTAAAATTCCCGACTTTATAGAGGACATTATTGCTAAGAATATCATTGCCAATAATATTCATACTGGCTAAATCATTGCATTCCAACAAATAATGCAGATAATCCACCCTTAGCGATAAAATTACTTTTACTGAGAGGATATTGAGACACTCAGCTAAAAAATCAAAAAATTCTCGTCTTTGCGCTGGTTCGGTGCAAACAAAGAAAAATTCCTCAAACTGGTCAAAAATTAATACAGTACGAATGCGTTCTTCATTTACTGCTAATTGCTGAAATATTTTAGAACATTCCTCTTGCCAATTAGTGTAAACTCTTATTACTATAGGTAAATTATCTTTAATTCCGATGGCTTTATTTTTCAAAGTTGGCTCAAGTCCGGCATTTACTAACGAACTTTTACCTACACCAGATTGACCATAAATTACTATTAGCTTACAATCGTTACGACCAACTCGTTCAATTAATCTTTCTACATCTAATTGACGAGTAGATGCAGCAATTTCCGGCGCCATTGTCTCATAATATTTATGTCGTGTACTAAAAGCTTCTCCTTTAAATGATTGTAATCTACCAGCACCAATAAAAGCGCGTAAACCAAATTGTTGTTCTACAGAAAATATTTCTTGTTTAATATCGTAAGCTTTTAGATATTCTTTTTCTTCAAAATACAGCTCTTGTAAATACCGTAATATATCAAGATAAAGCCTCAAGTCTTCTAAAGGTTCGCCTAATTCTCTCGCTGTCTCCAAATTACGAACTGCTTCTGATTTCTCACCTAAATTATACTGCGCTTTAGCCAGAAGGAATTTATAAAGACTAGTGCCATGTGGAAAAGTATATAAAGAACCTAACCCCCCAACAAAGTTCCCTACAAGGGAAGGTAAAGCAAATGTACTCTCCTCTTCTTGTAAGAGAGGAGTTGAGGGAGAGGTTTTTAAAACATCCAAAGCTTGACAAGCAAAACTCTTGGCATCCTGCCACCGTTTCTCAGAATTGGCTATCTCTGCCAAAAAACCATAGTCTCTCGCTAAATCTAAAGGTTGACTTTCAGTTTGATGTATTTCTATAGCTAGGTTTACTAGTCCTTCTAAGGCTTCCCATTCTTCTAAATCTCGTAATGCTTCTCCAAAATTGATACTAGCATTAGCAATTAACTTATCTTGTTGAATTTCATAGATTAAATTTAGATATTCTTGAATATAATATTTTGTTGATTGCCAATTAAAATGTGTTTTATCTGAAATTTTCAAAGATTTTAAATAATAACAACAAGCAATATCATTAAGAATCTTTAACTGACGTTCTAAATTATTAAGTCGCTGCCATAAATTTAAACTTTTATGGTAATGCTCTATTGCTGCATCCTTTTGATTATTAACTTTTTTTACCAAACCAAGTAAAGATTCTAAAATAGCCTGTAATTCTAAAGTAAAAAACTCTTCATTAAGAGACAAATCTCTCTTTGCTGCTTCTAATTCTGCTTCCAATACTAAATAATCATCTTTACTCAAACTCAAATTATTACTAAACCACAAATCAGCAACACCCCTCAAATAACTTGCTAACTCCAATGGAGCAATCGTAAAATTTTTACTAGTTGCCCAACTCTCCAAATCTGGAGCAAACTGCATTAATTGCTTGTAAATATCATCATTAATCCATAATACCAACGGAAACGGGAAATGCTTACGAAACTCTTCCCGCACCTGGTTAGCAGAAGACAACATCTGCGAAAGTCCCTGCACCGACTCTAAACCCACAACCATCAATGCAGCAGGTAAATTATCACCAAATTGTTCAGAAATTGCAGTATAAAGTGTCCTCCCAGATTCCCGCAACTGCAAAACACTAATTTCTACAGAACAAATTTCTTGTAATCTAGCTATAAGACGCGCGCGCAAACTCGCATAATTACACCTTGCCAAAATCAGCTTAAACTCACCCGTAGAATTTTCTATAGTCCAAGCGAGTTGCCGTAAAGTTTTTTCGTCCTCCATATATTACTGTAGTTCCCTTGCTTCTGCCAAAATAGGATTAACATCAAACCAAATTTCTCCATTATCCCGATATTCAAATACAAATCTACTACGAATAAGTTTTTGATACCCTTGGTCATCGCTAACCTTTTTATTCTCCTTCACCTTACGCAACAATTCCCATTCCTCATCAGAAATTGGCATTATCATCTCATTTCGACGCGCAATAATTACAGTTTCCAAAGTCGCACGAGATATAGGAAGTGCCATTTCCTCCTGAATACACGTATTTAACAACTTCAACAAATCTCGAACGTGACCACCACTCGCCATACACAAACGGTCTAAAGTATCTTCCGAGTCAAAGATTTCTGAAATATTACTGTACCGCTCCTCTAATTTCAAGTCAGGAAATGCCCTTGCCAATACCATCTGCCGTATCAATGCCATTCCTACTAAATGGGCGCCACCACTAGGTAATTTTACAGGCACCATTGGTAACACCTTCGGGTCATCAAAGCGCTGTGTTAGCATTCCATAATCGTTAGAAAACTTGAGGGCAAGTGGCATTGTATACACAACATGACAATTTAACTTGCTCAAAAATTCACCCTGGTCAACAAATAAATACTCCTGTTGCGTGCGTCCCCAAGCTTTCACACGATTATCAATGCGGTCGAGATTATCGACAATTACCACCAAACCCTTTTTACCTTGCTGCTTCAGTTTAGCAATCGCAGGTTCCAAAAACTCTTGATTAATCGCATTTAACAGCTTGATTTTCTGCGGTCCCAAATACTGATTTAATCTTTCCCGCAACGTTGCATCGCTTTTAGCTTTACTAGTAATTTCTCCAATTCCCAAAGATAGAGAATATTTCTCCTTCTCCGCAGAAAATCCAATATCCCCCACATTCGGAACCTTAACCTTCACCCCCGTAACTTCCGAGTTTAAAACATTCCAGGCGCCTTGCAGCAACTCCTTAAATTTGCGGGGTTCAGCAATATTCATCTGCTCTAAATTCTGACTAACACGACGCGCGATAGCAAGCAAAACATCACCAATATCCACATCCGTCATTTCCAAGTCTTCGCTCGACTCAAAATAAATCACATGAAACCCGTCAGCTTCTAATTCCCCCTGTAAACGTAACAGTTCCGTTGACTTTCCACAACCAATATGCCCAGTTAACAGAGTACAAGTAGGGTCATCTGGCTTAAAATAGGTAATTTTCTGCTTCAGCTTGGTAATAATATCTCCACCCCGTACCGAAGAAAAATCAATATAATATTTTCTATCTTCTGGATGATTGACAACCAGAGTCTTACTAGGGTCAGTCGCTTCAAAAAACTTCCGTAAATCTATAGCCATTATGCTACCGTGTGTAATTTTTTATATCCTCGCAATTAAGGATATAAGTAAATACAGCACTCAGGACACTTTTTCAGGTATTTTTAATAACAACGCAGGCGCCTCAATATTTTTATATATTACAAGAACTCAGGTTGCATATAACATTTTGTAATTTACGGCTTCGGGGCACGCAACACTAGCTCATCTGCGCTACACTGGGCATTGTTACAATAAGCTTGCGCTCCATTGTTATGTATCGTTGGTTCAACATCTCAGGTCCATGTAACAGTGACGACCACTACATGTTGTCGCCTACCGTTCGATTGCCTTCTCTTGAGCGCTTAATTAGACAACGCAGTTATTTTGTTATCCACGCACCACGTCAAACGGGTAAAACTACAGCAATACTAGCATTAGCTGAACAAATTACCAGCATGGGAGAGTACTGTGCTGTTATAACCCATGCTGCATAAGGCTTTGAAGCTAGATTGTCACCCCTTCAGATATTTATTCGCAAATCTTTTTATTAATATCTGGTCACAATAAAGAGCGCTAAGTTGTTCCACGACATTATTCCAACTAAACTTTCTTTGAACGCGGTGTTTACCAGCTTCACCTAACTTATCACGCCATTCAGGATTTTCAAGAATCCTGTCAATTGATGAAGCAAATGCTCGTACATCTTGAGGTGGCGCCAATAAGCCAGTTTCTTCTGGTACAACTGTAAACTGAAGTCCTCCAACATCACTAGCAACAACTGGTGTACCACTAGCCATTGCTTCAATCGCAACTAACCCAAATGATTCATAATGACTGGGAACTACGCATACATCTGCCGCTGCATAATACGTTGGTAGAATATCCTGACTTAAACGACCTGCGAATGTTGTACATCCACGCAGTCTTAATTCGTCAACAATACCTTCAATACGGTCGCGCTCAATTCCATCACTTTGCCCTGGAACGCTACCACCACCAATTATTAGTTGCAATTTCTCATCACCATATAGCTTAGACTCTCGTAACGCACGTACTAAAGTCTCGATACCTTTACGGGGGTCAAATCGACCTACATACAATACTACTTTTGCATTACTATCAATCCCTAGCATTGCCCTTGCTGTATCTCTGTCTACTGAACCAAAAAGTTGCACATCTGTACCACAAGGAATAATATCTATATTTCCTTTTGTTGAAATCAACTGGCGCATGTGCGCTCTCTCTTGCGGACTTGTCGCTACTATACGCTCTGCTGTTTCCAATACTTGCCTCTCTACATCAAGTCGCTTCGTTGCAATTGTTGGAATATTATCTATTGTCGCGTACTCAACGGCGCCGAGTGAATGATAAGTATGAACCTGCTTACACCCAATTATCTTCTTCAACTGCATTCCTACCCAACTCGATAGCCAGTAGTTTGTATGCACTAATTCGTAAGTCAAACCATTTTCTTCCTGGAATTTTAAAAACTTCTCTATAAATTCTGGCAAGTAAACAAATAACTCGTCTCGTGGAATAAATTCTAATGGACCAGCACTAAAACGGATAGTTCGACAGTTTGGCATATGTTGAACAATTTCTTCTTGCGCTGCATTCACTTTGCGTGTGTACATATCAACCTGCCATCCGAGTCGAGCTAGTGCTTCACCAACATTACGCACGTAGATATTTTGTCCTGCTATTTCTTCCTTCGAGCTATCAGCCGCAGGATCGGCGTCAACTGAAATTAAGGCTATTTTCTGTCTCTGGACATTAAAGTTTTCAAGTTTTTCAACTTTTTCTTCATACTGAACAATTTTTTCGCGAAGCTGCTGTGCGGTAAAACGGTGTATTCCTCCTAAGCTTTCTAGCACTTCAGCTTGTAGTTGAGCGAAAGGTATTGTTTGCTCTTTGAGAACAAGAGACTCTACTCCATTGACGTTAGGTATTAGTGCTGCAAAACTTTCACCTTCCCCAAAATGCTCGTTAATATATTCTCCAACTTCCTGCAAAGCTTTTACTGTTTCAGATATACTTACTGTACGACGAAGTAAATCCCGAACACCTTCTACAAACTCAAAAATAGGATTATCTGTATTGCCTTGTACTCGATAAATCAAGCCACTAGTTAAAAATTCTGATAAATGTAATATTTCTGAGGATGGTAACAGAGAGTTTTGAATTAGACGCATTATTGGAAGCTGAAGGGGTACGCTTGCTAATAACCCTGCTAGCTTTTGCGTTAATGGTAAGGCTGTTGCTTGAAAATGTTCTACTAAATAACGTGGATCGCTTTCAATATTATTATCTATATCTTGATTATCTATATCTTGATTATCTTGTAAAGACGAATCAATTTCAACTTGTATTGCAGGCGCCCAAACATTTCCAACCCCAGCAACCATACGTGCCCAGTTAGAGATAGCATGGGGTTCTAGTGCTACTATTGGTATGGGTACACGCTTTGGTTCGTTGCTTACTTTATTCAAAAGTTTTGACGATAAGCCAAAAGCAGAACGCTGCTCGACTATCAGCTGTGTATTGGGTAATGCTGGTTCACGCGCGCTTACTAATGTATTTACATAACCTAATATGGTACGTTTCCAAAGACGCTGAGGCCATACTTGAAGAATAGTTACATTTGCTCGCGGCGCCAATTTTGCCAACCAAGAAAACATGCGTCTGTTTTGCCAAGCTTTTGACACACAGTCACTCAGCACAATAATTAAACGCTTACCACTTGCATCAAAAAGCTCTTGATAAGAACGTGGCGCCGATTCAATATCATTATTGGCGTAAAATAGTTGAGGCGCCATCTCGCTTTCGGTATCAAGGCGCCACATCCGAACATCCCTAAATGCACCTTGCCTAACGAGTAAAGAATATAACTCATTAGCTACGGGCTGCCAAACCGCCATACTCGTAGAACTATCAACAACTAAAGCAACTTCTAACCATCGAGTTGGTGCTGGTTTTAAATGTGGCGCCCATACTCGCAAATTCAAAAGGTATTTTTCAGCTATTTGTTGTGCCGTTGCTTTCTCATCTAACTCATAATCAATTTTGGAAGGTATGCGTCGCATTAAAGGACGCAAAGCACGAGCAATAGCTCTTGCATTCGGTAACGCACGACCTGAGTAAATACGTACTTTCGCAGCGGGTACTATATTTGATGTAGATGTATTATCTTGTGTATTTGTTTTATTACTATATATATCTGTTCCACTTTCTCTTTCTGGAACCTCAGAAGGCGCCGTCTCTGCTTCTTCTGTAAAATCACTACTTACAAACTCGCTCGTATCATTTATATCTTGTGTTTCATTGAGAGAATTCGACACAGGTAATTGTGGCAGAAATTGCGCTAGCCATACAGCCTCCGCTATCTCACGCCCTGTCAGGTCTATACCTGCCGCTTCCAGTATAGTAAGTACCTGTGTTAAATCCATTACATATTTACCCTTGAATTTAAAGGATTCAACAATTTCTCTATCAGTTTATTTTTACGTTCCTCACCATCATCACCCTCGTTAAATTGTGAAGTCATATAAATAACATGTAACAACTGGTCGGTCGCCAGCTCTCCACTTTTTCGCCGTTGAACAAAGTTATCAATAATTTGTTGATATTGCAATCTTTTCTCCTCCCTAAGAGCATCCGAAATACTTTCACTCATAGGCAACATATGAGCTTCAACTATTTTGAGGAGTTTTTCAGGACTAGGGGGAAGCAAATGTAAGCGTATACATCGTCGCAGAAAAGCAGGTGAAAATTCTCGTTCAGCATTACTAGTAAGCACCACAAACGGAAACTCATGGCAGCGTACCCGACCATCAACAACTGGCGCCATATCCTGATCATCCACCGCATCCGCAGGATATACTTCCACTTGTTTAGATTCACCCTTTAATCGAAACAATTCAGGAATCAAAAATTCGCCTTCTTCAAATATATTCAGCAAATCGTTGGGCAAGTCAATATCGCTTTTATCAATTTCATCAATTAAAAGCACACGAGGTTTGCTTGTTGGAAGTAGTGCTGTACCCAAAGCACCTAAACGAATATACCGTCCTATATCTGGAACTTTCTTCTCATCACCACTTAAGCTACTATCCTGAAGACGCGCGATAGCATCATAACGATATAAACCATCTTGCAAAGTTGAACGACTAGTAATGTTCCAACGTAGCACAGGCCCCAGTTTTAATTCTCTGGCAACAGAATATGCCAAAGAAGATTTACCTGTACCAGGGATACCAGTTATTATTAATGGTCGGCGTAGATATAGTGCAGCATTGACCATATCAACTTCTTCACTGGTAGCTTGGTAAGTTTTACCCCTTTCTAAAATTCCATTTTCAGAACTATCACTAACAAAACGTTCTATAACAGGTTGTTCTGAGTGACTTCGCCAAGGTGGAATTGGCGGAAAAGTTACCTCTCCCTCTCGTGGTTCACCTGTTCCAGTATATAAATGCCAGCTTTGTAACGGCGCCATAATTTTTTCCCTTTATTATGCTCTCGCATTCAAACGTGAATTATAATCGTCTGGAACAAGAAAACGATTAGGGTCTTCCCAGAGCAGAGATATACAATCTCCCAAAAGCTCCTCTTTTTCTACAACATCATCAATATCGATATTAAATGCTTTGGCTTCATCTTGAACCATTTTCGCTTTCCGACGTTTTTCTAAAATTCGACCAGGAAGCCTGCTGATATCTTGCTGCAACTGGCAATGTAAGATTTTCTCTAAATACTGGCGCCTGCATGAAGATACAGAAGGCGCCTTTCGGAACCAGAGAGCGATAGGGACACCAGCAGGTAATGCTTCTTCCCATAGCACATTTTGTGTAGAATCGACTGTAAAAGTTAAAGCTAAACAAGCTTGTTTTTTATAGCAAATATTATTATAGATAAGTGTTTCATTCATCTTTTCATCAGCCCAGCAAATTATATCATTTAATGTGGCATCTGTTGAACTGTGATATATCTCCCACAATTCGCGTACAGTATCTCTCAGACGTGGTTCCTCAGCATATTCCGCACATCTAACAACTACCGGATATACTTCACCAATAATTAAATTTTTCCCAAAACTTTTTTCGATCTTAATCAACCATTGGTCAACATTTAAATGAAACAACCTATACGGAAGTAAAAACTCTATAATAGGTTGAGGTGTACCTTCAGGTAAACGCTGCACAATTTTACTAAGTTCTGCGCTCACAAATTTATGAACATCATCTATTGTGGGTAACGATGAACCACTATTTACTAAATGCTGTTGGCGCCATTTTGACTTACCATCAACAGAAGCAGCTTCCCATTGATATATACTAACATCGTATTCAGCGGGTATTCCACCGACTTCGCAAACCAAAACCATTAAAGATGGCGCCAGTTTTTTCTTCACTTCCCTAGAATCAAACTCTACATTAAAATTCTCTCGAAGCTGCTCAATCTCATTTTTTTCTATATTATACTTTGTCTTGGCGATGTCATTTACCACTTCTCTAATTTTGTATATATCATCTTTATTTAGTGGTACCTGTAAAATCAGCCCCTCAGTAAAAGTTAATAACGGAATAGTACCATTAAGTGATTGTGGATAATCAACAATCTTTTCTACTAACTCTTTTAGCTCTAACCTAGCATTATTATAATTTTCATCAACTCCGGGAAGATGAGAAAGACTTTTAATATACCATTCTTGTAATTTATACTTTGGAGCGCTTTCAAGCACTTGTACTATTGTATATAACTTAAATTCTTCAGCAAAAGCGGATAACTTTAGATTACCAGGGTTATAGTTGCGCGCGGCAGAAATAAGCTTATTCTCCCATCCATTAGCTTCTGCATTTTCAATCAACTCGAATACAATTACTTGTAAGTCATCACCTAATGTTAACTCATCTAAATTTTTGTCAAACTCCTCTTTGAGAAACATCCGAAGTTTTGGTTGAGTAGGGAAAGCATCGAGAAAAGCACCTTTTAATTGTTTACGCTGATAATGGTTCAACGTCATTCCATCCTCCAGAGAATTAAAATACTAAGGAATGCAATATATCCATATATATTAACCGTAAGAATAATTCTAACCTTCTTACATGTTTAACGGCACCGTGACGCTTCAAATGCACCATTAGCACAGGCGCCTCGTAAATCTTCGTTCTTTTATACTTACACAAACAATTTATGATTGGCGCCAGGTGTGTTTATATTCGTCGTTGACTTGGCAATTTGTATTAGTGCTAACAATATTAATACTTTAGCCATTCTAAAAAGCTAATTTTAGCTTTTTATCATTTCAAGACTCCCACAGAGCAAGCCAAAAGGTTAAAAGTGGCGCCTTCTTCTCATAATCTTGTTTACATTACCTGAAAAGAGGCGCCATTTAGACTGCAAACGGGTAAAATTTGAACTTATATCATGCATCCCTCTTGTCATGCTGAGGAACGTTAACGCAGTTTTCCCGCAGGGTAGCATCTCTCCATGTATAAATGCCCACTGTAACCAAGAGGCGCCGAGCGACTTGATAGTAAACTGGCATTACAACTGAGATATCTGAACTGAAGTGCATAATTTTATATATCTTTACTACAATGAAGAAACAGTCCCCAGGTGCAACTAGAGACTGCTAATTAAGTAAAATTAGTTGTTTTGATTGTCAGACTCAGGATTATCAAGTCTTGAAATAAGTGATGCAGACGCTCCTTAGAAGCTCCTGCATTACTCTACATCTACAATTGATACTATACCTGTATTGCACCATTGGACTAATAACCATTTATCTGATTCCTTATCTAACGCTGGTTTCAAACGGTAAGCAAAGAATTCTTGCCACTCCTCAATGCCATATTTTGTTATAAACTGTTTTTCAACTTCTTTAAAACCTTCCCAGTCACGTCCGGCAATAGTAGTTAAAATTGGTATTAATTCGCGCTCCTGTACGGATAGTGTTGTTTCAGTCATCTGGTAAGTCCTCCCAAAAATATCATTTCCGGAATCACAGGCGCCTTAAGTGTATCATTAGCGTGTAAACTCGTAGATATGCTTGTGTCATATGGACCCATTGACCATCGGTACGATTGCCTTCCTCAACTATTCGTCGTTAAATCCACTCTAAACTCATGGTCGATTACGCTAAATACCAAGTTCATTGCGTAATTTAGGTGGTAAATTATTTAGAATCGAATGTATTGCAACACCCTCATTATGATATGTTATTACCTCACCTTTCTTCGTTTCTTCTGGTAAGGTTTGATATCTCTCTTGGGGTAAACTTGCATAATATTCAGGTTTTATAGGCGTTGCAGCATGGTGCAATCCAATAACTTTCCAATAATCATTAAGTACAGGAGAACCAGAAGAACCGCCTTCAGTATCTGTCAAGTAACGTAAAAAATCTTTACTATCACCAGTTCCTACATAGAAGTTATTACGGATGGCATAGGTAAGTGGCCCACCACCCGGATGCTGAATAATGTTTAGGCGATTTCCGCGTTGTAACTCAGGTTGTTCCTCAACAATAGATAGCGGTTGACGGTCTCTAATTTTTTCTGATTCTTTCAATCGTACAATGGCGTAATCAAGGTCTCTATCGCTTGCTAATAGTTCAGCGTTGCGACAAGCCAGGTATGAACCACTTTCTCTAAAGAAATCAAACCAGGCAGTCAAATTCTCAGCTTGCAGTTGGAAATCCTCTGGAGTGGCAGGAGACTCGTAACGTTTATCTCGTGCTTCTATAACGTGGTGATTGGTAATCAAAATACCTGGTGCAATAACCCAAGCTGTACCATAAGAAACATCATCATCTTTAGGTTTACCATCAAAAAGACGTGGAATTTGTAATCGGCATATACTTTTACTAACTTCTAATGCCTTTTGTATAAAGTTAAAAGGTACACGTTCATCACGTCCTTTAAAAAGAAGTTTTTCAGGTTCGGGAAGTGAGATAGGTGGCGTTGGTATCTCACCACCATAATAAAGCTCTAGTTGTTTAATAATTTCTTGAAAAGTACTCGTCAAATCTCCTTGCCAATTTTCAATCTCCGACATCGCGTTTTCAGCGATAATTATTAAAGGTCTTTTCCCTGTTTTTTTATCTCGTCCCAGCCGTACAAATCCACTGATGATTTGATTTAAATCCAGTCGGCTATTGTTTTCAGATCGATTTAAGGCAACTCGTGGTAATCCTTCTAGCAGACTACTTCTTCCTAAAAATGTATCAGTAACGGACAACTGTAGTAATGCGTTAACAAATTTATTTTGAATCTCACGGTCTAATTGCATGTTACTGTTGGTCATTGTTCAATTCCTCAAATACTTCTTTTAACTGAGCGCGCAAAGTTTCCAATTCCTGTCCAAGAGAATAATCTTGAACATATCGAAAAGCATTATCTATCAACATAGATAGAGGATGCTGTGGTGAAAATTGATTGCTCCGTTTTTGTAATTGTTCAATAATTTGAGATATATCATTCCTAGCATTGATTGTGCTTCGATTTAAACTTGTTGCACCTGGAATATAGCTTAGAAAATTATTTCGACCATCAAAAGATTCGGCGACAGGAATTGTAATCAAATTTTCCTCAAGTTTAAAGAGAATCTCGCGTAATTTGGTAGGAATCGGTGCATCAAAGCCACGTGTTTCAAAATAAGATTCTTTGATACGCTTCTCTGGTGGATCAACTAAATCAAGTAACTCTTTAACAGATACGGGTTCATTCATATTTGAAGGAATGAATTTATCAATACCGTATTGTTCATTCTTTAGTAAACTTTCATAGCTAACAACAGCATTTGTTTTTGGGACAGTAACAAATTCATTAGCTCCTAAATTTGAAATAGAATCATGAATTTCTCGAAAGTTTGAGCGAATAACTTCAAGAAATCTATGGCGTATATTTGATAAACCATCACAAACTTTAATAAATATTTTACGTTCTGTTGAATCTGCTATAACCAATGCTTTTGTTTCATTATCTTTATGTTTTAAAACAATACCATTCCGCCAGTAAGTTTCTTGTAGAGCGTAATTATGCATTCTAACAATGAAGCGAGAAATAATACTGCCAGGAAGTACATCGTAATGAATTTGAAATAATAAACTTTCGCTCCAATTTCCCGTATAAGGCTCTTCTTTTTGTAGTAAGTCAGGTATGAGAACAGTTTCTTCTGGTGAATTATCAAAAGAAAAACATAATTCAAATCGCTTCATTATATCAATAATGAAAGAATGTTTTATTTTAGGATATTTTTGAATATCAAGAATTTGCTCTAATTGTTTTATTTTTAGGCGCCCTTTCTGTCGAAAAACTAAGTTAGAGTTCAAGATTTGATAAATAGCGCTAGTTACCCACTCTGGATTTAAAACATTTGTATTATTTAAGCGTGGGTCATCGCCAAACCACAACGCAACTCCCAAGTCATGTAAATATCGTAACAAGTTTTCCTGATTAATACTATCTTTTATACCATTTTTAATAGCAACTTGCTGATATTTTTCATAAGAAATATAATCATCTTTCAATTTTTTAAGTTTTGATTTAACCAATAACCAGTTTTCTGGAATTGCTTCATTAATATCTTTTGATTTACTGATAATTTCAGCAATATATGTTCTAATTTCATCAATCCCTTGCTCTGTCTCGCAGGAAACAGCGCGCGCATAATTATCAATACCATATTTATTTTGCAATCCCGTCCAATTCAAATCAATTTGGTTTTGGTCTGCTTTATTGCATATTACTAAAATTGGTGAGTTTCCGCCAAAACTGCGAATAAGCTTAAGCCAATACTCAAGCCTACTCTCGTGTTCTCCACGACGTGAGTCAATAACTAATACATAAATACTACGCTTTGTTAGAAAAAATTGATGCGTAGCGTGCATAATTTCTTGCCCGCCAAAATCCCAAATATTGATTTTGAAACTATTATTATTGACAGATATTTCCCAAGGTATAATGGAAATGCCTTTGGTTGTATTTTCTTGTGGATTATAAGTATTATATATTAGTCTGTTGACCAGAGATGTTTTACCAACTTCTGCTTCTCCAACAATCAAAAGTTTTATTTCTGCTAAAAACTTTTCTTCACCTTTAGCTCGTTCAATCAGATAATTAAATAGCCTAGAGGGTTCAGTAATTATAGTAAAGCTTTCGGGTAATTTAGTAAACGGATTACCCTTAAAATTTATACTTGTTAAATTTTTTAAATTAATTAAACTATTAGGTACATCTGACAGGCGATTGTAACTGACATCAAGTTCCTGTAGATAGATTAAATCACTTAGGTTGGCAGGTAGGTTATTTACATGATTATTACTAACAATCAGTTCTCGTAAGTTTGACAAAAATAATATTTGTTCTGGAAACGTATCAAATTGATTTCTACTTATATCTAGCGAAGTTAGTTGCTTGAGATTAATAAAGTGTTCAGGTAGCTGCGATAATCTATTCTCGCTAATATCCAATGTTGTTAAATTGACAAGATTTTCGATTTCATTAGGAAAATCAACTAGGTCATTACTGCTAAGGTTTAACCCTTTCAAATTTTTGAGAGATGTTATTTCTACAGGTACCAAAGAAAGCTGATTTTTACTTAAGTCTAGTATAGTCAACTTTTGAAGTTGGGTAATTCTAAGTGGGAACAAGCTGTTTAGACGATTTCCACTCAGTTTAATAACTTCTAAATTAGTTAACAGACTTATTTCAATCGGCAATTGAGTTAAAGTATTGCCACTCAGGTCAAGTTCTTTTAAGTTTGTAAGTTTTCCTATTGCTGGGGGTAGTTCTCCAATACCTCTATCGCTAAGATTTAGTGTAGTTACTTTTTGAGAATAAGCATTTTCTATAA
The DNA here is from genome assembly GCF_000331305.1 of Calothrix sp. PCC 7103. GTDB lineage: Bacteria > Cyanobacteriota > Cyanobacteriia > Cyanobacteriales > Nostocaceae > Dulcicalothrix. The sequence goes on from NZ_KB217480.1 coordinate 39,066, forward strand.
GTTCATTAATTGTTACTGGGGTTTTTGGTATATCTTCCGCAATCGCGTTGGGTTGGCGCCCTAATTCATCGACAATAGCTCGAAGTTTTGGATTACCTGGATTTTCGTGATGTGCAGCCTTAATTAGCTCCTCTAACCATCCTTCAGATTCTGCTGCTCTTATTAATTGAAAAACAATTTCTCGTAAACTATCTCCTCCAGCAATTGTGTCTAAATTCTTATCTAACTCGAAAAAGAGCAGTTGCTGTAATGTAGATTTGCTAGGAAATGCATTCATCAGTGCGTCAAGCACTTGTTTGCGCTGTTGTCCGCTCAACGTCATTTATAAAGCTCTCCTATCACAGTAGTACATAAAATTTTCTTAGTATAAGTTCGGCGTAATCTCAAATATCTACTATCGAAACATCAAGTTATTATTCAATTACATCATCTACTTCAATCAAATCCCATTCGTTTTGAGATGAACTAATAGTACCTTCATACTCAGTTTCAACTGTTGGCTTTCTAAATCCAAAAAAACCTTTTTTCAATTTGTGAAAGCCTATCAAAGGTATAATGTCGCTTTCAGTAGTAATCTTAAATCCTATATTATTCTCCTCCTTGACTTTAAATCTTAAGTTGACATCTGCTAAATCAATGGTTGTTTGACCTCCTGCTTCAAGAGTTATAGAAGAGTTATTTGATGCAGAAATAATGATAGTAGCAGATTTTGCTTGCAATAGTTTAGTTACAATAACATATTTTTCATTCCATTGTTCGGCATTATATAAATTAATTATTTGTTGTGTAAATCTAGGCAAATTATCGACAGATTTTACTACACAGCCTGGAGCGTTAAAAAAAATAGAGTTTTGATTAGAAAATATTATTTCTAAACCAGCATTAATATCAACCAATTCATTCATGTTAGCTTGAGCTTGAGGAGAAAACTCTTTAACTTTAGTGCTTACAGACCTATATTTATACCAAACAGGAGCGCTCGGAGAAGCTTCATTCACTTCTATGCCTCTCAAAAGTTCTTTTAGATTTCCTTCTTTATTAAAAAGCCCATCTCTTAAATATCCAAAATCTCCTAATGCGATAGCCTCATTGGGAAGCCAGTTAGCATATAGTTTTGTAAAATTTTGTTTAATTTCCTTAGCATATGATTTTGCAATTTCCATAACTATTTAGTATTTATACTTAGGTTTAATATAATTTTAACAAATTAATTCGATTTAGGAAAGTGACTCAAGACACAAGCAATTGTTGATTACACAACATCTTAAATTAATTTGGACGCCTAAAACTCCTACAATGCAAGTAATACAGAAAGTTAATTTAATAATTTGTAACCTGAATGGTAATTATAAGTAATACATTTCCTCTGATTTGGCTATTTGACTATATCGTTAGATAACTTTTAATATTTATAGTAATGCACCTTGTATGTTGATATATACGGTAACAAAATTTGAGCGCCTTTATCCCATAACCTCCAATCACATTACAACCTCGTAAACCTGCCCCAAAACACGTACTAAAGCTATAACTACGTGTCTAAAATACATTTTCCGCAAACCAACGTCTAATTAGCTCAACTTGATAACGATATCCATCACCAAATTCTTCTATTAATTCGCGTTGTAATAATAAGTTTATTGTAGTTTCAACTACATCTGGACAAGCTAATATAGTACTTTTACTAATTACGGCGCCTTCACCTTGTAATCCAATTAACTGCAAAACATTTCGACCTGCTGCATCAACTTGGTTATTTTGAATATCCGCAAAGAAAAAACTACCGCTACTCAAAGCGGAAGGTATTGCTGCTTCCACATCGTCAATAGAAGCTTTGCGCCGTACATCCGGGTCTTGTTCATTTTTATAAGCAACTATTTCTGCACATAGTAACTGCACTAAAAAAGGATGACCACGAGTAAGATGTAACACATACTCAACAGCATCTGGTTCATAACGCAAAGTAAAATCTGCAACTGGATGCTCAATTAATTGACGAGCTTCTTTTTCTTCAAGGTAACTAATGCGTACAACTTGCACATTAATAAGATAGCTAGCCCAGCGTTGATATTCTTCAATAGTATGGGAACCTGCTAACATAACTTTAAAGCGGGGACGATGTTGAATAAGGTGGCGTATCATTCCCAAAACATCTTCCTCGTCAAAGCGTCCCTTAGAAATGGCGCCGTCCAATACCTCAAACTCGTCCAACATCAGCAAAGCAGTATTTTCTCCCAATATACTTTCTACTTCATCAAGCCATTCATCAAAACAAGTAAAAGGGTCATTTTCCAAAGCTTCGCGTGTTAGAGGTGGAAGAATAACACTCTGTTGTTTAGCAGAACTAATCATCCCCCTCGCAATATTATAGAGAAAACCTGTATAGTTGCTGGCACTCGTTGGGGCGCCTTGCAAATCCACAAACATAGGAATAATATTACTAGGTAAAAGCTTTCTTAAGTTATTGAGAAGCGAAGTTTTGCCCATACGTCGCTGTCCATAAAGTAACAAAGGTGGGCGCCGACGGTCTAAAAGTAATTGTTCTATACGCGAAGCAATGTCCGAACGTCCAGCGAAAATTTCTTGTTCTAAGGTTAATGGTATGCCAATAATATAAGGTGAATTAATTTCCTGCTCTCGTTCACTTTCTTTGGCTAATGCGCTTACACTATTAGTCACCACAATGTACCAACGGTCGGCTATAGGACTAAAACGAACGGCATATTTATTGCCCCCACGCTTCAAATTCTGCGAATGTCCATTTAAGCGATCTGCAACATGCTTCAGCGCTAAACGTTGATTATAAGAGCTTTTCTGATTAAGAGCTGCATCAACATCTTTGCTTGTATCAATGAATAAGCCTAGTATATAGCCTATTGAGCTTTCTAAATTCCCAACAACCAAATTTTTATAAATTTTGCGAATATCTTGCACATCGGCACAGCGTTCCAAGCTTCGTGCATCTCGCTCAATTTGTGCAACTACACTTACTTCTTGAACAACCCAACGCTGTCTACTAGAACTTAAGTATTCAATAGCATTGTCTGCATCGAGTAGGTTACGTTCGATAACTAAAACTAGATGTTTATCCAAGCCATATAAAGGTATCCATTGATATTCATCCCAAAAAGCTGGATGCCAGCTAAGTAAAGCAATTTGATTATTTGACCGTCTTTTCTCCAATTCATACAGGAAGACATTGCATATAAATAGCAAGGGGTACATAAGTAAGGGACGCCATATATTTATAAGTACCGCAAATCCTGACCCAATGCCAAATGCGAAGCCAAATACTATACCCCATAACAAAAATACTAAGTCCGAGCTTGCATCTACAGCTACCCCGAACCCAACGCCGAATGCAATACCGAAAGCTATACCCCATGAAACCCAGAACACCATACTAAATGCTAATTCTGGTAAAACACAAGATAAAAGATTAAATACTACAGCAAACGTTAGACTGAATAATATACCAAAGGTTATGCTCGACCCTGCTCTCTGCACCATTTCCCAAAATAAACTAAACGTTACCCCCAACACTAGACCTATAAATGTACCCAAAACAAAAAAAACCGGAGTCTTTTCTACTAACTTACCCAATCCCCATAGCGCTAAAACAAGTGTTAAATTACTTACCAAAGGTAGAATTATGTATCCTTGAATAAATAGCCGCCGTATATAAAGTTTGTTCCGTTTCAAGGAATTTGCTTTTTGAGACTCAGTCTTTAAGGAGGGATAAATTCGGTCAAGATAATTTTTCCAAACCTGTGGGCGGAAAAATAGCCAAAATAGTAATTGCAGGCTACCTATTATCAAGTTTGGGTGTTGTATAGGAGTAGGGGCGTATCTATTTACTGCGTAAAAACTGGTGGCAGGCATTGAATTAGATTTGGAGTTTAGACTTTTCTATCTTAAATACCAGGCAAATAAGCTTTCGTTTTATAAATCGCCAAAATTTTGTACTTGTTTTAAACCCTCTTCTCGCCAATTATAATCATTATCATATTCTTCTAAAGCAAATAATCGCTCACTGCACAAAATTTGTAACAACAACGGCAGGCGCCTACTTTCCTCTAAAATCCAATTTATATCCTCTTCTGCAAATGGAATAGGAGAACTAGCTACTAATTCGCGCGCTTCATCCTCCGTTAGTGCATCTAGCATGGCAGTATATCCGAATATATTGAAAAACGGTGAACTATGTCCAGTACTGCGTGCGAGTTCAGTTGGTGATGAGTGAGTGGCTAGAATAAATCCTAAATTTCCTTGTGTTTGGTTCGTTGCTAAAGAACGTAAGCTTTCCCAAAATTCGTCATCTAATTCTGGACAGCGTTGTAAACCTACACCAATTTCATCGAGTAAAATAACTGTGGGGTTTCGTAAATTATCACTAACTATATTCATAAAATCGCACAAGCTACAATTTTCCGGATACTTTAAACCCATGCATTCCAAAATATAGCTCATTAATTTTTTTCTAGTTGCCATGCGATGGTCTTGAAAGTCTACAAATATCCACTTATAGTTTTTTGGATTTGGTAGCCAATCTGACTTTTGACCCTCACGCAGTTGCTCTACTGGAGTGGTGGTAATATTTTTTAGGTAGTGCAACAACGAAGTTTTACCAATGCGTCGTTTACCAATAATAGCTGCATTTTGTAGAGGATGCTTTTTAATTAAATTGAACAGCCGTTTTAGTTCCTTCTCACGTCCAAAAAATCTTGAAGGTTGAGTTACAGGTGCCCCAGTAATAAAAGGCGATAATTGTACAGGCACAACAGTATCCGTTTTATCAGCAACTTCTTGCCAGTCTAGTTCCAGCTTCTCGCAAATGTCACAGAAATTAATATAGTCAACAGGCTTGCCACTGAGAAAGTTTTTCACAGTCGATAAAGCTAACCCAACATCGACAGCTAAAGCATTTTGACTGGGATAACCGTTTCGCTGGAGAGATGATTTTACTCTTTCCAGATAATTTAGGTGAACCTTAAGCGAGCGCGCCATTTACTACCTAGTAATATTCAGAACTAATATATTCTTACACTAAACCACAAACACAACAGCTAACTTAAGCGCCGACTTCTAGCTGAGTAGTCATTAATATTACACAACCCCGTACCAAGCCAACTCTCATAAAACCCAATCATTCACAAAACTACAAGCTCTTACATAGCCGACATTACAACACCTAAACTACTCCACCAACAACTCAACCAGCGCGCGGTTTAAATCTAAATATACGCAAAGCTTACAAAAAAGGAGTACAAAACATGCGTTCTTCAAACCTATCACCCGCTTTCATTCTAATTTTTTCCACAGTTTTATCACTAACATTTGCCTCCGGTGGAACATCCTTATGGTTAGCATCGCAACCTCAGTTATCTGACTACCAAGTGCGAATCATGGAAGATAGTAGTAGAACCTGGCACACAGGAATTGGTGTTTTATTTGGGTTATTAGGAAGTAAAGCAAACGAACTGCTCGACTCAGATAAAGATGATAAAGACGACGACGAAGAATAAATATTAAATTTATTTATATAGGCGCCTGGGAGTGACACTCAAGGGAAACGCATCTAAAAGCAGCGTGTCTTTACGCCGTTTTATCCATGCCTCCGCTAGATTCGCACAAACTGAACGTGAAGAACAACGAATTTGCTCATTTTTTGTACTGATACGAACATTTTGCCACTGGCGCCAGGGGTATCTATACTCGTTGTTTATCCGGCAATTGGTAATAATACGAACTATATTAGTGATTAATTTACAATTATATGTGGAATGCTAGCATTTCCTGCTTTCGCGCGGGTCGAATGTTAATGAGCGAGGGAATAGGCGCCTCGTGACATTGAACCTGTGTAGGGTAAGAGTCGCGTTCATAGCTCGGCGCCGTGACATCTCAAATTTCCACGCTGTGGGAAAAGTTGTATAAAGCATAACTCTTTCCGCAGAAGCGAGGATGCGGCAAGAAAAGCGCTTCCAATGGTTAAAGAGCATAAAATTTTAGTTTTTATTTAAAATTAATTTTGACTTTTGGGTGTATAGTTAAATACAACTTCTGTAAATATTGTCACTGTACGCTTCTTAAAAAGTTTTTCAGAGGCTTAATTTTGACTATAGTCAAGCTCATCTTTATGTACATTTCCAAATTTCAACTTTTCAACTATAAATCTTTTTTAGACTCTGGCTTATTGGAATTTACACCAGGTATTAATATAGTTGTTGGACAGAATAACGCAGGAAAAACGGCATTACTTGAAGCACTTACGCTCATTTTTACTGACGTACCACACCGAAGTCTTAAAACATTACCAAGTATCTCTTCAAATGCTAACTCTAAGTCAAAATTAAATATTAATTTAACTTTTGATAAACAGGAATTATGTTCGTTAATAGATAGTTATCTGCTTCCACTTTTAATTTTACCAGTTTACACCCAGGACGAGGATGGAGTTACACACGATGCGGAGATAGCATTTGAGTTATTTACAGAATGGTTAAAAACATCGGATTTAGTAGAATTGAATTTATCACTTTTTAGTGCAAATTATGCAGAGCGTATCGACCTGGAAAATAGTGAGTTAGCATTTGGGATATATAGACCCGCATTATTAAATTCAAATGGACGATACTTATCTATTAATATAAAACGGACATCAGAAGATGTATTTAATTTATATCAAACAATACAGACGCAAATAACAGATACTATTGTATATAAATTATTAAACGTTTCTTATCAAAGAATTTATAGATTCTATGCGGAAAGATTAAATCTTGGAATTTGTAGTTTTGGAAGTAATTTTGATTTACAACCTAATGCATCAAACTTAGCTGAAGTTCTTAATAGTTTACAAGGAGTAAACCCGATACGCTTTGACCGTTTTAATCAATATGTATCCATAATTTTTCCACATATAAAAAGAATTACGCTTCAACCTAGAAATAATAATCAAGTTGAAATTATGGTATGGACTGTAGACCCTGAGACTGAAAGAGCAGATTTAGCTATTTCACTGTCATCATGTGGAACAGGAATTGGTCAAGTTTTAGCTATTTTATATGTAGTGATGAATTCGCCAGAACCACGAACTATTATTATTGACGAACCACAATCATTTTTACACCCAGGTGCAGCAAGAAAACTTATTGAAATATTAAAGGATTTTCCACAGCATCAATATATTATTGCAACTCATTCATCCACAATAATCTCTGCTGCAAATCCTGATAAAATAGTAATGCTTAAATATGAAAATTGTGAAACAAAAGCATCAGTGATAGACGCAAAGGAGACAACAGAGCAGCGTATTCTCTTAGCTGAAGTAGGAGTAAGTTTGTCTGATGTTTTTGGAGCTGATAATATTCTTTGGGTAGAAGGTCCAACAGAGGAGCGATGTTTCCCATTAATATTACAGAAAGTCGCGAAAATTCCCTTAAGAGGTACAAACATTCTCGCTGTTAAAAATACGGGTGATTTCGATGGTAAACGAGCAGAATTAATATTTGATATTTATGATAAGCTGAGTGGAGGAACAAGTTTATTTCCACCTGCAATTGGTTTTTTGTTTGATAGCGAAGGGAAACCAAAAAGTAAGCTTGACGATTTGAAAAAGAGAAGCAAAAGACCAGTCGAATTTTTACCTCGACGCATGTATGAAAATTATCTGCTTCATCCAGAAGCAATAGCAAGTGTCATCAATGAGGATGATGAATATCGGGAACATCCCCTTACAAGCCAAGAAGTTGAAGAATGGCTTAATCAACAAAGACAACAAGGTAGTTGTTTACCTAAAGGTATTGAAGTTCAGGGGGTTTTGGAGAAGGATGAATGGGAGCGTAAAGTTGATGCTGCGAACCTTCTCAAGAATTTATTTTCCCATTTTTGTGAAACGCGATTAGAATTTTCAAAAACCAAACACTCTTTTAAGTTAACCCAATACTTAGCTGATAATGACCCTGATTATTTATCGGAAATAGCAGAGTTACTAAAAACAATAATTTCAAGCCAAAAATAACTAACGAGAATAATATATTTATCCTAAAAACCCCCAGCAATCCCCAGAGTAACCAACCACACCATTAACCCTCGATACCCAATATTGCTTCCAACTGAGATAATATCGGCGCCAACTTATCATGCAGTTCCGGATTATCCCATGCCTTGCTTCTCCTAAAATTATTGTAAGCATTCTCCATACGACTTTGCAGTTGAGCTTTTTGGGGAGCAGGATTATACTTTTTAACTTCCGCGCGGATTTCCTTTAAACTCAAATCGTACTCAATAGCATTTTCCAACAACTCAGTCCTATCCTCGTCCGATTTTACCTTGCTAATCTCCAATGCCTTCGTATACTCAATGCTTCCCGCGCGCAGTGCAGCTAAAACATCCTCTTGTAAATTCAACAACGATAGTCGCGTGCGGATAAATGATTGCCAATTCATCTTACCCAACTCGTTAAACACCTGCTCAACAATAAACGCCTCCTTAGTACTCAAAACGTTTCCGGTACTTTTTTTTCTCAAAGAATTATCCATCCTGTAGAGAAACAACGCGACTTTATCGGTATCGCATTCCAACCGCAGCGTTAATAATTTTAGTATTGCTTCTGCCTCGTCGAGCGGATTCAAATCCTCACGCAACAAGTTTTCTGTCAAAGCGTATTGGGTTGCTTCCGCATCGGACATTGCCAAAACAGTTGCAGGTATTTCAGTTAAACCAACATTTTTAGCAGCTTTAAATCTTCTCTCCCCTGCAACCAACTCATAGTTACCATCTGGTAAAGAACGTACCAATACTGGTTGAAGAACACCCGAACTGCGTACACTGGAGGTTAAAGACTCCATTTTATCTTTATCAAAATAGCGTCGCGGCTGGCTATTGGGTAAAACAATCTTCTCAAGTGGTAATAAATTAGAGTTTAAAGCAATATGTTCTTCTTCTTGCACCCCATCACTACTAGTAACTACGGCATCAATAGTATCAAAAGTTTTATCCGTAGTTACCAATGGCGCCACTACATCCACAGTATCTTCTTCCAATTTTGATGGCGCCAACTCAGATAAATCAACAAAATCATTATCATTTTTATCCGCATTTATAATTGAATTTTTATCATCTTCTGTACTCGATTTTTGGCGCCGAGTCTTTGTTCTTGACGTGCCAGCAGTCGTTTTTTTAGGTGTAGAAGTACGAGTCATGTGTCAATTATTGCCCCAATTGCTATCTTAAAATTCTTTTATCACCATCACCTTCATAACACACTTTGACCGCCTTGGAATCAATTCCAAGGCTAATAGTTTAAGTCCATTAAAATGGACTTAAAAAGTAAAAACACAAATACTTTAATGAACAAGAATTTAATAACTTGCATGTATTTGTGGTACGGGCATCTTGCCCGTTTGTAATATTCCAAGCGCAGGCAGGATGCCTGTTCCACAAGAAAAATTGCACTTTATTTAATCCACATTCCTAAGCTTTAAGGGAAGCAGATTATTTCATATTTTAGTCTTGTACAGAGGGCGCCCGCAACTCCCAACTCACCAAAACGCGCACCAAGGATAAATACTGAATTTCTACTCCCTCAATAAACATTCATTTATGTCAATAAAACGCAAAATTAGGACTTACAGCCTGCGTAGGCAGGCTTTGCTCGTATAGACCTACCCTTCTAGGGTGGAGGGGAACGGAATACACGACACAACACACAATACGAAACACGCGACACAAAACACGAGGCGCCAACACTCACACTCATGCATCCAATATCACAAGAAAAAGCCGTATAATCCCTCATACAAAATCACCCTAACCGCAGTATCCCTTATCACACACCTCACCCGCCAATCAATAACGCATCCCACTTTATAATGCCAGCAATGCAACATAAATTCATATTCAGTATAAGTTGATAAAAACATTACCAGTATACAGAGTAAACAGGCGCCTTTATATAGAGAGGAAATAAATGTCCGGGAACAGTGTTTATCGGTCATAATGATGCATAGAGTCAGCATCATTATATATATTGAGGCAATCTGTAATGGAAGGCGCCGCGCACTCAAGCATCGACAAAACCCAATTGAGCGAGGCGATTGCTCATTTATCACCTGAACAGTTAGCATTTATTCAGGCAACTGTTGATGCGGTAGTCAAAGCAACAGGTAATACTAAAATTACAGGCGCCAACACAACAAGCGAATTATTCAGCAGTTGGTTAGGTTCACGCGAATCTGAGCAAACAGCGCGCGCTTACCGTAATGACGTAATGCATTTTGTCCAATACAAATTAGGTATTGACTACCCCGACCTCGATGATTTGAATTTGCACACCATCACCAAAGAAGACGTAGATAATTACAAAGCTTATCTATTAAAGAAAGAAACAATGGGACATATTGCGCGCGCATCAGTTAGACGGCGCCTTGCATCACTCAAAAGTTTTTTGCGGTATGCTTGTGACGTTGGGTATCTACGCGCAAACCCAGCGATGTTATTAAAAGTGCCAGCCGAACGTAAGAAGATAAAAGAGCGAACACTTTCTGTCACCGAAATAGAAATGATGAGCGATGCGGCAGTTTTAGCAATAAGCGGCGCCAAAACACCTCAGAAAAAAATTCAGGCACAGCGCAACTACTTAGTATTCGAGTTATTTTATTGTGGAGGGTTTAGAGTTGGCGAAGTTGCCACACTCACCTGGAATGCAATACACCTCAACCAATCAGGATTACCATATATAAAAGTAGTGGGGAAAGGAGACAAAGAACGCGACGTGCGTATCCCAACAGAACTTTATCAATTTTTACTAGCCAACCGTCGGCGCCCAAACGATAAAACAGAACCCATCTTCACCAGTCAAAAAACCTCAGAACCCGTAACCGACAGACATATTCGCCGCATCATCAAAGATATTGCAGTATCCGCAGGACTAACACGCATACCCTCACCCCACTGGTTAAGACACTCCCACGCAACCCACGCAGCTCAAAACACACCCATCCACGTAATTACCAAAACACTAGGACACTCCAGCGGTAAAATTACCATCGATAACTACCTGCACGCCGGAGAAGATGAAGCAAGTTCCCTTAACCTTGGTCGTTGGCGCCGTTAAAAAAGCAAATTCGTGGCGCCCTTAATAGACGTTGAGCCGAGATACGTGTAAAAACCTGCAAGATGGTCTGGAAACAATTGCTATATCTAGGTTTTAGCTATTTTGACTTACTTGTTTATATGGCTTTCCGCATACAGCGCAGAATTTATACCTAAACGACACTACTAGTTCGCCACAGTGAGTACAACTAGAACGTAGTTGTGTCCCGCAAAGATAACAATACTTAGCTTTAATATTACTCCACGCTTCATCAGTAGCACTACCAGGTTTCCAACATCGAGGGCAAAATCTTATTCCTTGGACTGGTTTGACCTCGGAGCCTTTTATTACAGCTTCTAGATACTCAACAGGCGCCCCTAACCCAACTGCAATGCCCTGTAGTGTTTTGTGGCTGAGTTTTGTTGTCAGCCCCCGTTCAATCTTCCCTACAGAGCGTTCATGGATACCTGCGGCATCAGCTAACTCAAATTGAGTTAAATTGAGTGCCTTTCTAACCCGCAAAACATAGGCTGCAAGCGATTCTCCAGCTTGAGGGGCTTTAAAAGTATCCATGATTTGCTACCAATATCTTCTTAAAAAGATATATAATTTGTTCATGAATAACCTTGATGTAAACACATAAATTTGAGTGAATAAGGCTGTAACTTTAGCCACTGTTGCGATTAAATTTTTAGAACGTCCTGGTTTGGCACCGACAACTAGGGAGACTTACGAACTTACACTCGCACCTTTGTTATCAGAGTATGGAAGTTGGTCAATAGAAATTCTCAGTAAACAAACGTTAATCGAGTATTTAAAGGGTCTAGGTCATTTAAAATACACAACACACCATAAGCATCAAGCAATACTACAAAGTTTATTGAATTTTGCTGTTGAACAAGGGTATATAAAGTTCAACCCAATACACGGACTCAAACAACGTCTTCCCGACCGGGAGAAAGGGGAGCATTTAACCGATGATAAGATAAGATATCTAACTACTGAACAATTAAATATACTATATTCCTCCGTAGAAAAGGACTATCGCACAGCTGCAATAATTAGTTTACTGCATCGCACAGGATGTAGAATAGGAGAGGTTTTAGCACTTGATTTAGAAGACATAGACATTAAAAATCAGAAATTTCAAGTGTTGGGGAAAGGTAACAAGCAACGCTGGTGTTTTTACAGTGATGATGCAGCGAATGCGTTAGCTAAATATTTAAAATATACTAGGCATCAACAGCATCGTGCTTTGTTTACAGCACAACACCCAGTCACGCTTAAAGTAAGTAAAATTAGCTATCACACATTGCATGATAATTGGCGAGAAGTAACCAATAAACATCCGGAATTAAACGGTGTTCGTATCCATGATTTAAGACACACGTTTGCGTGTGAGCGCGTAGGTTTAGTATCAATTGAAGAATTACGTGCGCTTATGGGACATGAAAGCATTCAAACAACTTTACAATACCAAAAAGTGACTTCGTTGAAAGCTGAATCAGCCGCGCGCCGCGCCTTTAATGCTCTAATGAATATAGATGTCTAGTGAGTAAGATTAGTCATTATTACAATACATAAATATGCCATACAAGTGTATTAAGCAAGCACTTTTAATAAAATATTTTGAATGTGTATTCAAAAGAATATAAAATACCTTTGGGTTGAAGAGTGAGGGATAAACCATTTTTTGGTCATCCCTGGCTACTTTGTGTTGCAAATATTACCTTAATGACTTTAATTGACCGTACCGCTTACCCCAAATTTAAACAATTCCCCGACGCTAAGGAGCTTGCGGAGCTTTATACTCCAATACCAGAAGAAATTAAGCTTGCAAAGTCTAAAACTAAGAGCCACGAGGGGTTTTTTAGTTTCATCGTCATGTTAAAATCTTTTCAAAGGCTTGGTTATTTTCCACATCCTGAACTGGTACCAATCGCGGTCATTAAACATTTAAGGTCGTGTTTAAAGTTACTTTCTTGGGTGAAAGCAATACCATCTGAACGCCAGCGCTACACTTATCAGGATACAATACGTTTGTATTTAGGCGTTAAACAGTATGATCAATCTGCCCAAAAAATCATAGCTATCTTAGTTGCACAACAAGCAGAAGTAAAAGACCACCCTGCTGATTTGATTAACGCAGCAATTGAGGAGTTGGTTAAACAAAGATATGAATTACCTGCATTCAGTACGCTTGACCGTTTGATTTGTCATATTCGTGCGATGGTTAATAACCGTCTATTTATTCGGGTTTCTAGTAGTTTGACTGTCACCGAAATTCTTTATTTAGACCAGTTAGTTAAGGGAGATGCAGACTCCGACTTAGCCACACTTAATTTGATTAAATCACCACCCAAAAGCGCAAAATTAAATGCGATGAAGGAACTTCTGGCTAAATATGATTCTTTGATTTAAAAGAAACCGAAGACTTACTGAATACATTAAAAGAGGTATTAAACGCATCAAAAGAAGCTCCTGATAGTGCAGTATTGGGCGACAAAGTACAGTATATTTTAGATGAGCGTGGTGGCACTGATTTATTGCTAGAAAAGTTTGAAGAGATAGCGGCTTACAATACAAATAATCACTTGCCTTTGGTATGGCGTTTTTATTCTGGAAATCGTAAAACATTATTTGATTTAGTACGTTCCTTAGATATACTCTCAACTTCCGCAGAAGAATCAGTAATTAATGCTGTGAAGTTTTTGCTAGATAACGAACACAAACGTAGACCAAATTTACCCGCTGAAATTGATTTGAGTTTTGTGGGTAAACATTGGCGTGCTTTAATTATAACAGAAGTCAAGGGAAAGAAAGTTTTAAGACGCCAACAACTAGAAATTTGTATTTTCTCTTACCTTGCAGAAGATTTTAAAACAGGAGATGCATGTGTCGTTGGGTCTGAAAGTTATGCTGATTTCCGCGACCAATTGTTATCAGAAACCGAATGTATACCGTTGATAGAAGATTACTGTAATCTACTCGGCTACCCAAATAACCCTGAAGATTTTGTTGAGTATTTACGTACTGAATTAATACGAGTTTCTCTTGAAGTAGATAAAATATGTGCGGATGGTAAACAAGTAACGATTAATAGTAAAGGTGAACCTTCGCTTAGGCGGCTAGAAACTCCCCCCCAACCAAAAGAGGTAGAAGAATTAGAAGCAAAAATTCGTGAATTGATGCCTGAGCGTAGTATCTTAGATATTCTTTCTAATGTTGAGCATTGGTTAAATTGGACGAGGCATTTTGGTCCACTGTCAGGTAGTGAACCAAAGTTAAAAGAACCCGCAGAACGCTATATTTTTACAACGTTTGCTTATGGCTGCAATCTTGGACCAAACCAAATGGCGCGACATTCAAGGGGCGCAGTTACTTCTCATATGATGTCTTATGCAAATCGGCGCCATATTAGTGCTTCTATTTTAGAGGCTGCAACTCGAGACATTATTAACGCTTTCAACCGTTTTAGCTTACCAAATTGTTGGGGCACTGGGAAGAAGGCGGCTGCCGATGGTAGTAAATTTGAGATATACGAAAACAATTTACACAGTGAGTACCACATCCGTTATGGCGGATATGGTGGTATTGCTTATCATCACGTTTCTGATAAGTATATTGCTTTATTTACTCACTTTATTACTTGTGGTGTATGGGAGGCAATATATATTTTAGATGGGTTATTAAAAAATCTTTCTGACATTCAACCTGATACCTTGCACGCGGATACCCAAGGTCAATCAGGACCCGTGTTTGCCTTATCTTATCTTCTTGGTATCAAATTAATGCCACGTATACGTAACTGGAAGGATTATACTTTTGTCCGTCCCAGTGCTGACATCACCTATAGTTACATCGACCCGTTGTTTACTTCAGTAGTCAACTGGAATTTAATCAAGACACATTGGCACGACATGATGCGGGTCGTGCTGTCGATTAAGGCTGGAAAAGTCATGCCTTCAACCTTGCTACGTAAGTTGAACAGCTACAGTAAGAAGAATCGCCTCTATCAAGCGTTTTTAGAATTGGGTAAGGCTGTGCGAACTATGTTTCTGTTAGATTACATCTCTAATGTCAGGATGCGACAAGAAATTAACGCAATTACAAATATTGTGGAGATATACCACGGGTTTTTAGATTGGGTGTTTTTTGGTAAACAAGGCGCCATTACAGAGAATGACCCAATCGAGCAAGAAAAACGGCTAAAGTACCTTGATTTGGTAGCAAGTGCTGTTATTTTACACAACACGGTTGATATGTCGTTGGCGATTCAAACGTTAATGTCACGAGGGGAAGTGATTCCAATGCGACATTTAGCTGCTCTAAGTCCATACGTAACTAGACATATTAAAAGATACGGAGACTATGTAGTGAATTTACAGAATATTCCGCAACCGTTAGAAGCAGCGATTAACCTACCACCCGAAATCTTTGAAACCTAGACACAGCAAGACTTTCCAGACTATCTTGCAGGTTTTTACACGTATCTCGGCTCAACGTCTTGTGTAATACGAGCAAGGTTGGCTAGGGGTTCCACTCCTGGTACTATTGGTTGGTAGTAGTGCCAATTTTCGCTATCTGGCAAAGCTCCTACTTTTAAAGATGGCAATATTCCACCCAAAACTAATGATGATTTGCCACTACCTGAAGAGCCAATGACAGCTAATAAACGGTTTTCTTTGAGATGGTTTAATAGTTTATCTAAAAGACGCTGGCGCCCGTAAAATAGCTTGTGTTTTTCTTCTCGAAACGCTTCTAAACCTAAGTAAGGACACTGAGAATCATCTAAAGAAGGCGCCAGTGCTGGGTCAAATTCAATTAAAGTGGCATCAGGTGGTTCAAGCCCAGCACGGTATAATACTGTTGTCCAATAATCTAATAAACTTTGACAAGCCCATCGGTCTTCATCTGTATCTAATAACACCCCTGTTGCTCGTCCTCGACAAATAAATTCTTCTACTTCTGTTAGTAATTCTTGTGTATTACCTAGTTCACGATGGCGTTTTAGAAGTTCGCTATGTACCGCGCGTAAGGATGTTAGCGAAGGATATTTTTCTTGGGGTATGCTTGTCAACATTTCTATTTTACTCCATCATCCTCAAAACAGAAGCTAGGGGTTCGCCAACTATCCGCAAATTACCACACAATCGCTTTAATTCTGTATCTACACGATAAAACCTCTCACCTGCACGTCTACGAAAACTTCGGAAGCAGCGTTTAACTTTAGCTGGGTTTTGCTCAGTAATTGCGTTGTCCAAACTTTCAGTATCCTTTTTGAGCAAAAGTGCCCATTCTTCTATAATATCTTGATAAAAAGATTCTGTCATAGCTTTTAAATCAGTCCATGACATTTCTAATTCAAATATATCTTTTTCTAAATTTGCTTCAATACGGCGTAGTTCTAAATCCATTTCCTGCCAATCGTTATGACTTTTGACCATATCTGTCAGGTTGTTATTGAGGTCAATCAGAGCATCTATACTATTTTTTAATTGTTGTGTTCTGTTTGGACTGAGTTGAGAATCTGTTAGGTTAGAGTGCAAGTAGTTCATTGCGCTAACAAGAGCAGGTAGACGCAAGACGCGCGCTGCTGTGTTAAGGCTAGTATTAATTCTTGAAGGTTGAATTGCTAGCACACGATTTATCAACCAAACTGTCCTTTTTAATTGCCGTATTTCTAAACTTTCAATTGCTCCATGTAACTGTGTTACAGCTTCTTCAAGGTCTTTTATCCAGACGGTTTCATTTTGTGTTAAATTTCCTCTAACTGTAACCTCCCTAACGTCAGCCACTATTTGCTGCAATGTTAGCTGATGGTCTAAAAGAATATCTAAAGCTGTATCATCATTGGGAAATCGTTTAGCTTCTTGGACTATACCGCTGTAAGATTGAAATTTTAATGTATGTAATAAGTCGTGCAAATCTTTATAATTACCTAAAATCTCGATTTGCTCACAGACTGCTTGAAAATCTGTACGAAAAGCTACTACTGTGGCACGGATATCAGGCGCTATCATCATTTCTGATAAAGCTTCTAGACCGTTATGTACTGTACGGCTATTGTATTCATTTTGACTAATTTGTTTATTACTCTTTTCTAATTGGGTAGGTGATATAGCATTTATTAAACGTTGCCATGATTGTTCTGAGCTTTGATGTAAGTCTACAGCAACCAAGGCACGTAAACGAGCAGGCAAGTCACAAGTTTTTGTAATTACAGGAATTGTTTTCCAACTGCCAGTATCTAATCCGTAACTTCCTACTAAGATACTATCGAATTGCCCCCATGTGTCTTCGAGATAGTTGGGAGTTAAAACAAGTAATGTTCGATGGCTTTCTTTTATGGCTCGTTCTATTTCGTCTAGTTTGGGGCGCCCTAATTCAAATAGTAGTTGTTCTGTATACCTTATACCTACGTGTTCTAGTTTCGGTAACAACTCGTTTGTTACCCACCCTTGATCTGCTGGGCTATAGCTTATAAATACGTCATAGACGCTTTTTGCTTGTCCGCTCATCAATTTTTTGTAGGCATTTAATTAGTTTAGTGTCATTTAGACTTCATACTAATTACCTATTTTTCCAGATTATTTAAAATATTATACACATTTTGATGGTGCGGATTACTCGTGTATAAAGAACGCGACGTGCGTATCCCAACAGAACTTCATCAGTTTTTACCAGCCAACCGTCGGCGAACCCATCTTCATCAGTCATTCAACGTGCGTGACGCACTAACAATAATACCGTACTTATATAAACATTCTCTTTTTAATTGTCCACTTTCATACCATTGCTTACACAAACTTTTCTTAGCTCACATCTTGCACCAAAGTATAAATACTTAAAAATTATTTTTTTAATAAACATACATTTTTATCAACAAGACGTTAAATTAGCATTTATAGCCTGCGTAGGCAGGCTTTGTTTGTATAGTCTAGCCCTTCTAGGGTGTAGGTGCAAGATATGAGTTAGCTCCTGACTCATAACATTCGTAGTGCGACTGTCCACACTTGTACCATTCCCTTGAAATTCCTTGTAAAATACCATCCACATAAGAATTTTCTGCTAATAGCTGACCAAAGCGTAAAATTCTCGTAACCAATACCTGTAAATATTGTCCTTCGTAAGTGTAGACATGGTAATCAGAATAATCTAATTCGTCTATAGGTACTCTCATAAAAACGTAATTAATTTACAAAACTCCCTATTAACTATTAAATACAGTACCAAACTGCAAAATTATAGGTACTGACATAAACTTATTAGCCAATAATAGCTTAATAATATCATAAAAAGAGAATATTGAACTAACGCGCAACTCATGCTTATACCGTAAACAACAGGGCTTAGTACCTTAAAATTAGCCCTCTGGAGTACCAAAAACAGCACTCTTATTATGGTACTTAGAAACATTAATTGTAGTCCTAGGCAGTCTTGTTACATCAATTTGCCACCGTGGTACTGGTACAACAAATCGATAAAATATTTTTTTTATAGATACATAATATGTGCCCTAAAAAAAAATATTTTTTGAATTTACCCTCTGTACCGTACCCAATATAATACATTTTTTCTATAGATGCAGGTACATTTTCGGCGCCTTGTACCTATAAAAACTGGTACTAGACAGCATAATGCATAGGTACAGACATGGTTTTGCGTACCTTGAGAGTAGCATTAATGTACCGCAAGCAGTATGAGCATGTACCGATTATTTTTGAATTTAAATTTGAGATGTTTATTTAACACAAATTATCTCTAAATATTGACTATACATTTTATAATTGTGCTTGAAATATACAAATAAAAAATTGTTCTTTATTATGAAGACGCTATTGCATCCTACAATAAACCTTCAGGTACTGCTCAAGCATGTGCAGTACCTGAAGGTTTGGAATGTTTTCACCAATACTATGTAGTAGCTATGAATTAATGACTACCGAAACCAGTAAATTTTTCAAAAGTTACTGCGTGGCACCTCAATTTGGTATAAACTAACGGTGAGTGATGTGTTTGTCGTGAGCAATGATACCGATGCGAAAGCTAAATTCATGAGTTTGGTTGAACACACTCCATTTCGTTACATAGATGCAGGTGAGTTGAAAAATGCTCGGACAGTGGAACGGATGACGCTGTTGAGTGGGGAACTGGGACAGCGTTATGGTTATTTTCCCCGGATGAATTACAAATTACTGGGTGAAGCTTGGACGTTAGGACAAAATGACCATCTTGGAAGTTTAATTGCAGGGAAACAGTCATGATACTCAAATGGCTATTTAGCAGGTTAGATTTTGACTTTCCCCCACCACCCCAATGTCGGGATGAAATTTGGCTCCTCACATCATTATTTCACTTGGAGCGGGAATTTCTGCCTAGCAATTGTCCTGGGGAAGATTTAGACAAGTATTAATTTAAAGGTAATTACTTATGGCAAACGTTGAAATTTACACTTGGAGTACCTGTCCATTTTGTCGTCGTGCGAAACAACTCCTAGATTCTAAAGGGGTAAGTTACACCGAAGTAGTTTAATCAAAAGGAATGAAAAAAATGACTAAGCCAATTAATACGAACGAACAAAACCATGATTAAACTTTACGGTCACTCCATGTCTGGTAACAGCTACAAAGTTCGTCTGTTGCTGGAACTGTTGAATCTGGAATACGAATGGGTGAAAGTCGATTTAATGAAAGGTGAACATAAATCGCCGAAATATTTAGCCCTCAATCCTTTTGGACAAGTACCCTTGCTAATCGATGGAGATATTAAACTCGCCGATGCTCAAGCAATTTTGGTATATTTGGCACGTCAGTATGGTGACGATGCTTGGCTACCTTTAGATCCATTATTCTTAGCTCAAGTGGTGCGCTGGTTATCAACTACAGCCGGAGAAGTACGTCAGGGACCGGAAAACGCCCGACTTTATCACTTATTCGGTGCAACCAGTATTAATATCGAACGAGCATATCAGAAAGCAGAGCATATCCTCACCCAGTTAAACCAACATTTAAGCACCCGCACCTGGTTAGAATTTGAACATCCGACGATTGCAGATATAGCAGTTTTCCCCTACGTCGCGTTAGCTGGTGATGGAAAAATTGACCTCACACCTTATCCAAATGTGTTGGAGTGGATTAACCGCGTCAAACAACTCCCCAATTACATACCAATGGCTGGACTTTAGATAATAAAAGGAGAGAAAACAATGGCAAACCCAGGTTGGTCGCGTTCTGAATCACCATTTCATGCTGGCGAACTGGCAATTCAAGCCCGATTAGGGGCACAAGAACGGATGGACAAGCAAGGAAGGCGGGTAATTCGGGAATATCTACCTGAACAGCATCGCCAATTTTTTGCCCAACTTCCCTATGTAATTGCTGGTAGTGTGGATATATCAGGTTATACCTGGGCTTCGATTTTGGTAGGGGAACCGGGTTTTCTCTCTTCGCCCGATGAACATACTTTGCAAGTGATGGCAAAACCCTTGTATAGCGACCCTTTGGCAACTACCCTCGCCGATGGGATTGACATTGGTTTGCTGGGAATTGAATTGCATACCCGTCGCCGCAACCGCATGAATGGAACTGTCACGGCTATTTCTGACGATGGTTTTCAAGTACGGGTAGGGCAAAGTTTTGGTAACTGTCCCCAGTATATTCAAGCACGGATGTTCAGATTAGATGAATATGATGAAACTACACCTAAATCGGTTCATGCTTTAAGCAAATTTACGGAAGCAGAACGGGATTTAATTACTGCATCAGATACATTCTTCATTGCCACAGCTTACCAGGATAAATCAGCAGGTGCAGCCAAAGGTGTAGATGTTTCCCATCGCGGGGGTAAACCGGGGTTTGTGCGGATAGATGATGATTTTACCCTGACTATTCCCGATTTTGCTGGGAATTGCCATTTTAATACCTTTGGCAATTTAGAATTAAATCCCCGTGCGGGGTTGTTGTTTGTGGATTTCGACCAAGGTAACTTATTGTACCTGACTGGTACGGCTGAGGTTATTTGGTCGGGGGATGAAATTAGTAATTATACAAATGCAGAAAGGTTATTGCGGTTTCATTTGCAACATGGTTATCGGGTGGAAGGTAGTCTTCCCCTACGTTGGTCAAATCCTGAGTTTTCCCGCTTTTTAGATGATACAGGCTCTTGGTAGAAAATCCTTTATAAAATTAGAGGGTGTATTTGAGGATGAATTTGGCTCCTATCCCCAAGGTACTTGGGGGAGCAATCCTAGTGGCAGTCGTCATACACCCTTTAGTCGAGAAGGTTGTCTTATCTATGTCAAAATTGGACATTTGAATTAGAGTTTTAACTTGGCAGATTCAAATCACACTGTCCGCTTCCAAAAATCTGGAAAAATCTAGTAACTCCCAAATCTAGTTTCAACAAGGGGAGAGTTCAACGTATACCAGAACAGTTTGCAGGCTGAGATACCTGCACGTCGGGAGAGTTAGAAAGTAAGGTTGAAAGTTTTGCTTGCGGCGCCCACATATTAATTTTTCTAAAATAGGCGCCGAAGTCCTTACAATTAATCTTGTTACAGGCGCCACTAATCTTCTCAGTATACAATTGTCATTATTGTTACCAATTTGAATACTATGAAAATGTACAGATGCAGGCGCCGTGTGAAGTGATGTTAAAAGGTATACGGTTGAAGAGACTTAAAAGTTGTATTTATTTAACAGCAATTGCTTGACCAGCAGTACTGATAATTTCTTGTAAATTGGTTACAGAACCTGTATAGCTACCACCGGGACCTGCGAAGGTTTGCTGACCCACTTGAAGTTGTTTTAGTGAGTAGCTGTTTGATGCATCAGATGCGAAACCACCTACATCACCCAAGGTAATGGCTAAACCACCAGCTACAGTGTCGAGTTCGTCGTTAGATAGTTCAATTGCATTAATTTCGTTATTCATTACTTTATCTCCATTGAATATATAAGTTATGTTTGAAAGCTTGTAGCGTTTAGGCTGTTTGCTTTCATGAATTAATAATAGGAATTTTGATGGCTTAAACACATCGTAATAAAGCTGGAATTGATAGCTATCCTTTTTGTTGATGCGGCGCCTATACTAAAGTTGGAGCTACTTAAGGTGATATGCTGGAAATACTGCGGTGCCTGTAAAACTACAGATTCATAGGCGCCTCAAGAGTTGTTTACAACTATTGAAAGAAAATATGGACTCTGGGAATCTCAACAGTGAATTGTCAGTAGAAGACCGTGCAGCAGCGGAAAAATTGCACACGCGGTTACGGCGCCTTTCTCAGGTTCCCAACGTGGAAGAAGTTGTAGTTGCCATGTTTGAATTTTTTGCACATCTACCAACTCCGTATTTAACGCCCACACAAGAAGAGTTATTATCTGTGATTGAGCGACAGTGTGGAATTGAGTAAATTAAAGGTGGTGTGTTTCAAGTGCCACTAGCAAATATTTCGGGTGAGCCAAACAAATCGTAAACGTTGGTGTTTAGTGCTTCTGTCAGATATCTTAGCAGTTTGAAGGATACGGTAGCAGGCGCCTTTTCGTTTCCTTCGGGGTGTTCTAAAAGCTGTATGTATTGCTGGGACACTTTATAGTCGTACTGGTCAATAACTTTTTGAGCTAGCGCGCGCCGAGAAACTTTACCTCGCATCAATTTTAGTTTTTTACCAAACTCTGGCTTCCAATCTACAGATGCGATAATATCGAGTTCCAACATAATAAGTTTTTTACTAGTCATACTTGACATACAATTACATATAATTTTATAGTCATACTAGTAAAAATATAATAGATTATCGGGGTGTAAAACTTGGTGTGGTTTCAAATTTTAGCCTGAATGTCAAATTATTACGGGTGCAGGACAACCAAATTGTCGATGCCATTCTTACAACTGTATCAGATAAACACCTTGCGGATGCTCAAAATCTATGGGCGCCTCAACTAACGGGTACACGTTACTCTGATGCTGACTGGAATTGGGAGAAAAAGAATCGGTTAGCTAAAATATTGCCTGGGGATGAACTTTATGCAATTGAGTGTGAAGGCATTACCCAAGGATTGATGACAATTGATATATTAAAAAAACGCTGCCAAATTGAATCTCAGTATCGTCGGAGGCTAGTATATATTAGTGCATTAGCTACTGGGCCAATGAACCGTCCAGCAATCAACAATCCTCCCACCTACAAAGGTGTTGGTAAAAATTTAGTTGATTTTGCTATTGCCCGTAGTTATGAATTGGGATACCAAGGACGTGTAGGACTACATGCTCTCCCCGATTCTATAGACTTTTATCGTAAAATTAGGGTTGGATTCCTTGATTGCGGTCCCGACCCAGACGAACCAGATAATTTGGTTTATTTTGAAATATTACGGAGAAACTCATGACCCAATCAATTTCTTCTGATACAAGTGTTGAAACAACTAAAAACCAGCATTTAATCGAGTTGGTAGCAGCAGAAGATGCAGCCAATGGAGAAGTTGGTTGTGGTCGGTTAGCATCAAGTAATTTTTTGGCTTATTTGAACAATCGCAGTATCAATATTGACGACGAAAACTTTAGAAGTTTACTGAATTTGCACTTGGGGGACATACTAACAGAACGTGACTTTGATTCAATTATTTCTAAAGTCAGTTGCTACATTGAATCTGTAGTTGCAGGCACAAAAGTACCGACTACAAGCGCGCGCTCCCAAACTGAAATTGTCGAACACATCCCGACATCAGAACTTCAAAAATTATTACAAACATTAACAGAGTTTTTACCAAACGGTAAAGAAGCTCGAATTATTGAATATATCCACACAATTATACATAAAGCCGTACTGCAACCCCGACACACTTGGCCTCATCCAATTTGGGTTTTAAAATCAGAAGAAAAAATTTATATAACCCAATCTGCAACTTTAGAAGAAGCTATTACTCAAGTAAAGGTACAATATAAAGATGTAAGCGGAGAATTAGAAGTTGTAAAAGTAGGTGGAGTATTGGCGCCAAATCAAGTTATTGCTCTGGATTTAAATAATTAAATGAATCAACTTTTAATAATTCACACCCTCTTTAATTAGCATATGCACATCACTCTTCGTTCCATATCAGAAGCTGACTTTAAGTTCATCTACGAAGTAACGAGAGTAACAATGCAAACCTATGTAGAACAAACTTGGGGAAGTTGGGTTGATTTTGAGCAGCGAACAATAATTTACGATTCAATTAATTTGTCAACGCATCAAATTATTCAGATTGACGGTCAAGATGTTGGATGTTTGGCAGTCGAGATACACCTAAGCCACATGCAATTAACGAAACTGTATGTACTACCTAATTTTCAGCGTCGTGGCATTGGTACAGTTCTTATCAGGCAGTTAATTAATGAAGCTAAAGCGCATAAAATACCCTTACGGCGCGCGAGTTTTAGCAGTTAATCCAGCACGTAAACTCTATGAACGCGAAGGTTTTATTGTTCAAACACAAACAAAGGAGAGAATCCACATGGAGTATGCTCCCGTCAAGTGAAGTTGCGTCTTCGATTATCAATATTAGAAGATACCGTGGCGCCGACTTTAACATACGATAGTTGTGCAAGTGGCGCCAAGTGCATGTACCAAAATTTATACTAGTACTGCGTTTCCCTACTTTTTAAGGTTTTTTTGAACAGTTTCTACATCTAGCTCTAAGCGTTCTGCTATCTGCTCAGTATTTAACCCTAACTCCTGTAAGATAGAAATCGTCTTCAGTTTCTGTTTGAGTTCTCCCTCTTGTTCTCCCTCTTGTTTACCTTCTAAAAAAACTTTACTTTTTCTTAGCGATTCTAAATCAAGCATGACTTCTAGTTCCTTTACTGTTAGGCTTGGAAATTTATCAATCACAACCGTTTGAATAAATTGTAGTACTTTTTCTTGTAAAGCAGCATTGGTAATTTCTGAAGTTGCTTTACTCATTAACTGTCGAGCAAATTCCCCAGTTTTCTTTTTGACTCTTTTTTCGACGACCAAACGCATGATTCCCACACTCAAAGATTGATTAGGTTGTTTTCCAAGTTCGTCTAGATAAAAGCAACGTAAAACTGGTAAAAAAATCTTTAAATATGGTGGAAAACTTTTTTCAGTGCTGCGTTTGTCGTAGATAACAATAGCGTGCCATTTTTCATTGGGTGGTTTGTATTGAGTCAAATACATTATTATTTTCCCGAAAAAGGTATCATAAAAGTTAGTGTCTTTATAAGCTTGCGCTTCAATGAAATAAATTGGTGCAAAGCTATATCCAGGGCGTGTTACAAGTAAGCCATCTAAACGATAACCTTGTTGCTTTATTTCGGGCGCGCTGTATTCGTATATACTTTTATCACGTGGTGATTCCCCTATCAATTCAAAGAATAATTCCGGCAATTCTTTGAAGATTTTATAAAAAAGTGGGTCGGCTGTCATTCACTTTTCTCACTCATAGTGGAGATGCAATTATTTGATAGTACGATATCATTACATACTTCTTTTATTTTTGATGATAAATAAATATTTACAGTAACATTTTCAGTCAATCTTTATGTTATAAATAAAACATTAAATAGAGTTGCGGAAATTATTATAGAACTATTAGGTGGAATCTCACAAATGATAAAGATTTTACCGCAAGAGAGCAAGCCACTGAGAAAAATGAGGATGATAGAAACTGTATTTAGTTTCCTTATCAATTTGCTGTTGTTGCAAAAACTCAAACCAACCGTCTAACACTTCTTCTACGTCATATTCATCTTCATTGGTTGCCTCGGCAAGTTCCCTGACTGATATTCCTTGATGAGCAACTGCGAGAACCCTTAATACTTTCTCTGCAATATCTGTTAACGTAGTTTGCCCGGAGGGCGATACACCTCTGGAATGCATTTTCTGCCAATGTTGGGTAAATGCTGACTCGTCATCCCAATTTTTTAAATCATACTCTGATAAATCGAGGACAAAGGACGGCGCCTCAATTAATAAACCAGATTTTTCTTTCTTGAAAGGACGACGGGTAAGAATAAAATAAACCCCTTGGGGAAGATATCGGGGAAGATAAAATAAGTTTGTTCCTAGTGGTTGGTTATCTTCGTTGATTGCATCTAGTGCATCAATGGCAATAATTAATTTTTGGTCGGGCGCCAGTTGTTCGCTGATTTGCTGTAATAGTAGAGATAGGTGTAGAGATGTAAATGGCGCCTCTACTATAATATTGCCCGTAGTCACAAGTTGAGTACAAATATATTGGATAAATTTCTCAGCAGTATTTTTACCTTCTACCTGGGCGTTGTAATAGATAATAATATTCGGGTTGAAGTTGCAAGTAGCAAATTTAGCTAAGATAGCACTTTTACCGCTACCAGGGGCGCCGATAATGGTAAAATAACCCCGATTATGTTTGTGGAGAAAATTATCGATAGCGCTAAATACAAATTCGCAGTTGAGAAAATTTTGACTTTTCTCCCAAATGATTTGTTGAAACGAGCTATCTAATTGAGGTGGAGCGTTCATGACTGTACCTCCATACCTTCTAAACGGAGGAAATGTAGTTTTCCTGATTCATCACCTGCGATTATTGTGGCATTATCTGGGGTAATCGCACAGCAATTTACATTACCTTCACATGTAAACGTGACAATTTCCTTTGCGGTTGCGAACTCCCAAATTTTAATTGTTTTGTCATCAGAAGCAGAAGCGATATATTTACCATCGCTGCTAAAGGCGACTGCATTAACCGAACTACTATGACCAGTCAGGGTATGAATTTCTCTTTTTCGTTTTATTATATTCTCAATAAATTTTAAAAATACTCTCTTTATAGTTCCTAGTTTCCAAACTTTAATTGTGTTGTCATCAGAACCAGAAACGACGTATTTACCATCGCTACTAAGGGCAACTGAATTAACCGAGTGACTATGACCAGTGAGTGTGTGAATAACATTACCACTTGATACTTCTAAAATTTGGATTGTACCGTTAAAACAACCAAAAATAACGTATTTACCTTCGCAGATGAAGTCGGCTGTATTAATAGAGGTGTATTCAATAGTCAGGGTTTGAATAACATTTCCAGTTGACAATTCCCAAATTTTGATTGTACTGTCACCAGAACCAGAAGCGATGTATTTACCATCACTGCTGAGGGCAACTGCTTTAACCCAGGCTTTATGACCAGTGAGAGTGTGAATAATATTACCGCTAGCAAATTCCCAAATTTTGATTGTTTTGTCCCAAGAACCAGAAGCAACGTATTTACCATCACTGCTTAGGACGACTGCTGTAACACAGTTACTATGATCAGTTAGGGTAAGAATTTCCTTTCTGGTTGCAAAATCCCAAGTTTTGATTGTTTTGTCCCAAGAACCAGAAGCAAAGTATTTACCGTCGCTGCTGAGAGCGACTGAAGTCACTTGTTGACTATGAGCAGTTTGAGTGTAAATTTCCTTTTTGGGTGCAAATTCCCAAATTTTGATTGTACCATCTACAGAACTAGAAACGATGTATTTTCCATTGCTGGTGAGGGCGACAGCAACAACCGAGTTACTATGACCGATTAGGGTGTAAATTTCCTTTGCGGTTGCAAATTCCCAAATTTTGATTGTTCTGTCCACAGAACCAGAAACAATGTACTTACCATCGCTGCTGAGAGCTATCGCAATAACAGAGTCACTATGACTAGTCAGGGTATAAATTTCTTTTCCACTTGCAAATTCCCAAACTTTGATTGTTCTGTCCACAGAACCAGAAACGATGTATTTACTATCGCGACTAAGGACGACTGTAATAACAGAGTCACTATGACCAGTTATGGTATAAATTTCTTTTCCAGTTGCAAATTCCCAAACTTTGATTGTTTTGTCACTAGAAGCAGAAACGAGGTATTTACTATCCCTGCTGAGAGCGACCGCATTAACCCAGCCATCATGACCAGTTAGGGTATAAATTTCTTTTCCAGTTGCAAACTCCCAAACTTTGATTGTTTTGTCCCTAGAAGCAGAAACGAGGTATTTATTATCGCTGCTAAGAACAACTGCTTCAATGTCGTCACTATGACCCGTTAAAGTGCAAATAACATTACCGCTTACAAATTCCCAGATTTTGATTGTATTGTCATTAGAACCAGAAACAACGTATTTATCATCGCTGCTGAGAGCAATTGTATTAATCCGGTCATCATGACTAGTCCGGGTGCAAATAACATTACCGCTTGTAAATTCCCAGATTTTGATTGTATTGTCATTAGAACCAGAAACAACGTATTTATCATCGCTGCTGAGAGTGACTGCATTAACCCAGCTACTATGACCAGCGAAGGTACGAATTAACCCGTTACCGGAAGGAGTTAAGCTTGCTGTAAGAGGACGTAACCAGATAATTTTTGTTTGTGATATTTGTTGCAGTAAATTTTGAATTATTGTTCGATTTTCAAAAGGTAGTAAACGCCCTGTTAATTGTCCCGCAAGTTGTTTTGTATCTTGGTTAATAACATATGCTGACATTTGCAAAGCTTGCTGAATAATTTTTAAATTTTCTAAAGTTTCGGAATTATCTTCTTGAGAATTATCTTTGTTATGTATTAATGAGTTATTCTCGACTAATTCGCAATCATCAATAAGTAGCTGTACACCAAATATAGGATTATTAATTTTGGCTTCTATAAAGTCATAATTAGTTACTAATCGAAAGTATTGGTTAAACTTTTCTATTGTATGTGCATTAACTAAACTACGCAAATTACCAAGAAAATTAACTTGTTTACTCTCCTTCATTTTCGCTAGCTTATCAGCAATTTGTCCCATATCTATTGTCTTGATAATTCATTTAAATAGTTAACGGTAATATACTCATAAATCATACACATAATTTGCAATACTTTGATTGACCTCCTCAAATAGTTTCCTTTTTTTATCTAATTTTCTTTGACCTGTTGAAACGAGCTATCTAATTGAGGTGGAGCGTTCATGACTGTACATCCATACCTTCTAAATAGAGGAAATGGACGTTTCCGGCTGCGTCACCTGCGATTATTGTGGCATTATCTGGGGTAATAGCACAGGAATGTATATTACCTTCACCTGTAAATGTCATGATTTCCTCTCCGGTTGCAAATTCCCAAACTTTTATTGTATTGTCACTAGAACCAGAAACAATGTATTTACTATCGCTACTCAGAGCGACTGCATTAACTGAGTAACTATGACCAGTCAGGGTGCGAATCACATTTCCTGTTCCTAATTCCCATATTTTTATTGTTTCATCATCAGAACCAGAAACAACGTATTTACCATCGCTACTGAGAGCGATTGCACAAACCCAGCTACTATGACTAGTCAAGGTGCAAATCACATTTCCTGTTCCTAATTCCCATATTTTTATTGTTTGGTCATTAGAACCAGAAAAAATGTATTTATCATCGCTGTCCAGAGCCACTGCATTTACCATGCTACTACTATGAGCATTCAGGGTGCAAATCACATTTCCTGTTGCGAATTCCCATATTTTTATTGTTTTGTCACTAGAACCGGAAACAACGTATTTACCATCGCTAGATAGAGCAACTGTATTAACCCAGTGACGATGACCAGTAAGGATGCGAATCACATTTCCTGTTGCGAATTCCCATATTTTTATTGTTTTGTCATCAGAACCAGAAACAATGTATTTACCATCGCTAGATAAAGCAACCGTATTAACAGAGTAATTATGGCTGCTCAGGGTACGAATCACATTTCCTGTTGCGAATTCCCATATTTTTATTGTTTTGTCATCAGAACCAGAAACAATGTATTTACCATCGCTACTAAGAGCGACTGTATAAACCATGCTACTATGACTATTCAGGGAGCGAATCACATTTCCTGTTATTAATTCCCATACTTTTATTGTTTCATCCCTAGAACCAGAAACAAAGTATTTATCATCGCTGCTAATAGCAACTGTATTAACGTCGCTACTATGACCAGTAAGGGAGTGAATCACATTTCCTGTTTCTAATTCCCATATTTTTATTGTTTTGTCTAAAGAACCAGAAGCAACGTATTTACCATCACTGCTAATAGCAACTGCATTAACGTAGCCACTATGACCAGCCAGAGTGCGAATCACATTTCCTGTTTCTAATTTCCATATTTTTATTGTTTCGTCCCTAGAACCGGAAACAACGTATTTACTATCACTGCTGACAACGACTGCGTTAACGGAGTAACTATGACCAGTCAGGGTAAGAAACACATTGCCTGTTGCAAATTCCCATATTTTTATTGTTTCATCATCAGAACCGGAAATAACGTATTTACTATCACTGCTGACAGCGACTGCATTAACCGAGTTATTATGACCAGTTAGGGTACGAATCACATTTCCTGTTCCTAATTTCCATATTTTTATTGTGTCATCAATAGAACCAGAAACAACGTATTTACCATCACTGCTGACAGCGACTGCATTAACTGAGGAACTATGACCAGTCAGGGTACGAATCACATTTCCTGTTTCTAATTCCCATATTTTTATTGTTTTGTCCCTAGAGCCAGAAATAACGTATTTACTATCGCTGCTGATGGCAACTGCATTAACCGAGTCATTATGACCAGTCAGGGTACGAATCACGTTTCCTGTTGTTAATTTCCATATTTTTATTGTTTTGTCCAAAGAACCAGAAATAACGTATTTGCCATCACTGCTGACAGCGACTGCATTAACATGGAAACTATGGCCAGTCAGAGTGCGAACTAACCCGTTACCAGGAGGAGTTAAGCTTGCTGTAATAGGACGCAACCAGATAATTTTGGTTTGCGATATTTGTTGTAGTAATTTATGAATTGTTGTTTGGTTTTCAAAGAGCAGTAAACGTCCTGTTAATTGTTCCGCAAGTTGTTTTGCATTTTGATTAATAACATGTGCTGATAGTTGTAAAGCTTGTTTAATAATTTTTAAACTACCTAAAGTTTCCGCATTACGTTCTTGATAATTATATTGAAGATTAGTTAATGAGGTATTCTCTATTAATTCGTAGTCTTCAATGAGTAACTGTACCCCAAATTTAGGATGATTAATCTTAGCTTCTATAAAGTCGTAATCGGTTAGTAATCGAAAGTATTGGTCAAACAGTTCTTTTGTTCTTGCATTAACTAGGGTACGCAAATTGCCAAGATAAGCAACCTGCTTACTCTCCTTCATTTTAGATAGCTTATTAGCAATTTGTCCCATATTTATGAATTTTGACTTTTCCCAATATTAGTTTTTGAAATTGCAAATGTAATTGAGACCTAGTGTTCATAATTATACCTCAAAACCTTCCAAGCGTAGGAAATGTACTTTCCCCGATGCATCACCAACTGCTACTGTTACACCGTCGGAAGCGATTGCACAACATCTGATTTCACTTTCTCCAGTAAAATTGGTGATAATTTTTTTTGTAAAAGCATCCCATACTTTAATAGTTTCATTACCTGAAGACCAAATTTGAAGCATTCCATTATAGGTTGTAGCAAGAAGGAAAGGCAAAGTATTAATAATGCTATGGAAGATACATTCTATGTTGCTAGCTTTAAATTGAAAAAGTCTGTTATCACTATTATCTCCCAAAGTAAGTGCTGATGTACTTTTACCATGTATGTTATCTTCAATTCTCCAAGTATCCACTTTCCATAATATAAAGCTGTCATCTTTCGCAGCAGAAATTAAATATTCTCCATTAGGAGTAAATGCAACTACTTCTACTGAGCTTTTATGACCAGTTTCTCTATAGTATTCAGTATCAGTACAATTGTTGTAAATGTATTTTTCTATGTTCCAAACTTTGATGGTATATTCGTTTGAAGGAAAAGAAATGATACTACTTCCTGACCCAGAAATTATATTTTTGCTGTCAGAAGTGGTTGCGACTGCAAAAACTGAATTTGTGTGAGCATTAATAACACCTTCATTCTCCCAAGTTCCTGCTTTCCAAATTTTAATAGTTTTATCTTCCGAAACAGAAATTATTCGTTTTGCATCTGTAGTAAAACATATATTACGTACCGCATGACTATGACCTTGAAATATATATTCTTTCTTCCAAGTATCAATATTCAAAATTGTAATAGTCCCATCATGCAAACCACAAATTAATAACTTTTTCTCAGGAATAACTAAAATAGTGTATATTATGTCACTCTCATTGATAGTAAATTGTTCTTTTCCTGTTTCTAAATCCCAAATTTTGAGAATATTATATGAACCTGAAATTATAAAATTTTTATCACATTGACTAATAAGTGCAACTGCCTGTATAGAAGCAGTATGACCAGAAAGCGTATGCAATACTTCGCAAGTGTTTAAATCCCAAACTTTAACAAAAGTGTCAGATGATGCAGAAATTATCTTTGAACCATCAGGAGTTAGTATAATGGCATTAATTATACTATTGTGACCAGTGAGAGTAGTTACTAATTCTCCTGTTTCTAATTTCCAAACTTTAATGGTGTTGTCATCAGAACCAGAAACAACGTATTTCCCATTACTGCTCAAGGCTACTGCATTAACTGAGTCACTATGACCAGTAAGGGTGCGAATGACATTACCGCGCGCTATATCCCAAATTTTAATTGTATGGTCAGAAGAAGCAGAAACCACGTATTTATCATCGCTGCTAACGGCAACTGCATTAACTGAGTCACTATGACCAGTCAAGGTACGAATTAACCCATTACCGGGAGAAGTTAAGCTCGCTGTGAGAGGACGCAACCAGGTAATTTTGGTTTGCGATATTTGTTGTAGTAATTTTTGAATTGTTGTTTGGTTTTCAAAGATCAGTAAACGTCCTGTTAGTTGTCCCGCTAGTTGCTTTGCATCTTGGTTAATAACATGTGCCGACAGTTGCAACGCTTGTTTAATAATTTTTAAATTATTTAGAGTTGCCGTATTATCTTCTTGATAATTATCTTGAAAATTTATTAATGAGGTGTCCTCAATCAGATCATAATCTTCAATGAGTAACTGTATTCCAAACTTGTCATGATTAATTTTAGCTTCAATAAAATCATAATCGGTTAATAATCGATAATATTGGTTAAATCTCTCAATTGTATTTGCATCAACTAAGCTACGCAAATTACCAAAGTATTTAACTCGGTCACTCTCCTTTATCTTCGCTAGCTTGTCAGCTATTTCTCCCATATATCTTACCTTAATAATTTATCGAAATAATTAGCATAAATTATGTTTAGGGAGAGTATCCTATTTTTCAAATTATAAATTGTCATTCGGAGAGTTGCGTGAAACAAAGCTTTTTTCTTAGGTTAAAATCTTGGTTATATTCAAGTTGTTAAGATGCTTCGTTCCTCAGCATGACATAATTTTTAAAATTGGGATGCTCTCTATTTAGGAATCATACACATAACTTGCAATACGTTGGTTCACCTCCTCAAATAATTTTCTTTTGTTATCTAACTTTCTTCGACTTTTGAGAAAATCTAGAAAGCTGGCATGATAAACTCTGTAACATTTCTCTTCTTCTCCATCCTCATTTATAGTTTGCACTCTTAAATATTCACACCATTCTTCTAAAACCTCCTCAACTTCATATTCATCTGTGTCGGCAATAGCTGCAATGTCACTTAAAGATATCGGTGGGGTGTTCCACTCTACAATAATATACAAAATAATTACTTTAAGTTCTTGGGTTGGTTTTTCCATACCCATCCGCTTCCAATGCTGCTCATAATAGTTTTGCAATCCATCGGGTAATTTGTCTAAACTTAAGTCTTTGTAATAACCGCGCGCAATTTCTGGTAATACATAGCGCAGGTACATAAAGTTATTTTCACTCTTAGCTGCAACTTCGTTAATAAATGTATCCTGGTTAATATTACGGTCTGTAATCCACTTGTGTAAATCTTTTTGATATTCTGGGTCTTGTAGAAATGATCGAATACGGGTTTTTATATCTTCTAAATTTAAACTTTGGTATAAATCTGCTCTTAAATCTAATTCTTCTTCTATTACAGAAGTGCGTAAACGTTTTTGACCGTCTGCATAAGGTCTTCGGGTTAAGAAAAAGTAAACTCCTTCTGGTAGATGTTCCGGTAAGTATAAAATATTTTCGGCGCCATCTGGTTGGTCAACTTCATCCAGTGCATCAACTACAATAACCAGTTTATTTTTCTCTCTAGCTTTAACCAATAACTCCAGTAAATTAGTATCATCTACATTTTGCAACGCATACCTCTGTATTAACTGCTGACGAATGCTTTTGAGAAAATCCTCTGGACGGTTGCGGCGTTCAGCTAGGATATTAAAATAGCAAGGACAGTTATGTTGCGATACGTACTTTGCCGCAATTGTACTTTTTCCCATTCCTGCGTCCCCTACTACAGTAAAGTAACCTTTTGAATGATTTTGCTGGAATTGTTGGAATTTAGCAAATACAAACTCGCGACCGCAAAAAGATTTTAGCTTTTCTTCAATTAATGGTTTAAACTCATCGGGAGGTTGGTTTGGATTTGATTGTAATAATCCATTTAAGATTATTCCATCTTTTGCCCGCATATAAAGTACTGGTGTTGCAAAATCGCGCGTTTCTAGCCCAACTTCTATAGAAATAGCGTTGCGTGTGGTTTGAATAGCTGCATCAATAGGGTAGCCTAGTGCTAATGTACGATAGAACTCGTCGGCGAAAATTTTGGCTGTGTTGTCATATATAGTATATTGCATGGCGATGACTGCGGGTATTCCTCGACGCACTAAAGTCGGCGCCGTTCCTGCGAATGCTTGGTGGTCGGATATTGTGGCGTTTTTACAGGAGTTGAGAATTACTAACCCTAAACTATTATTGCCTAAAAAGAAGTTTGAGAAATTTTCGTCATCTAATGGTTTAGCTTTGCCATGTTCATCTATAAGGGCAATGTAACCTTGATTATTCTCAAATTGACCATGACCGATGAAATGGAACACATTATAAGGTTTTTCGCGAAGTTTTTGGCGGATGTTACTGCTAGTTGCTGATTGTAATACATCTAACTCGATTTGTCCTGCTTCTATGTGTTTTTGCAGAGCTTCCTTGATTAGCTTTTCTTCGCCAATTGTGTCTAATTTAGATAAGTTAGAAGGAGAGGCAATAACTAACAGGACTTTGAGTGGTAAAGTGGCGCCAATTAGTTCACGTTTTAACAAAGGAACATCAATATAGCGGGAAAGTACAGTCTGAGTATTGTTTGCGAAAAAGCTATTAGTTCCCTCATCATAGAGCAATTCCCAAGGTAAAGCAGCTATTTCCGGAGATTGAAATATTAAACGCAAACGGACATTATTGGAAGCGGCGCCTGCCATTGTAGCATGGAAGCGCGCGTTAATTTGGTTCGGGAAAAGCGCGCGGTAAAGGGTATTACCTACTTTTTTGAGTAATTTACTATTTGTCCTGTTAGACTCAATTAGTTCTAACGCTAGTTCAATTTCGTTCTTGTTTAAACTGAATTGATCAGAAACCTCACCTTGGTCTGAAGACGCGCGGATAGTACCGTTATCAACTAGTATTTGAAAATCTTTGTAGTTTACATTGGTATTATTTTTAGTATTTATACTCATATATTTTTATTATTGATAATAATATTGCAAATCATTAGGTAATTTATCTAAACTTAAATCATTCTAAAAAGCGCAAATAGTTTTTGGTAAAATGTTTGAAAAATTTGAATATAATTCCTTGCCTTTGCGTGTGATTAGTTACTTGAACTGATGGCTGTACTTCAACATTCTCTAAACGAAGAGAATACACTTCTCCAAATTCGTTACCTGCGATTATTGTGGCACTATCTTGAGTAATAACACAACAAGATATATTACCTTCAGTCATAAATGTGACAATTTCTTTTCCAGTTGCTAATTCCCATATTTTTATTGTTTCGTCACTAGACCCAGAAACAACGTATTTACCATCGCTACTTACTGCGACCGCTTGAACCGAGTCACTATAACCAGTCAGGGTACAAATCAGATTTCCTGCTTGTAATTCCCAAATTTTTATTGTTTTGTCATTAGAAGCAGAAACAACGTATTTACCATTGCTGCTCACTGCGACTGCCTTAACCAAGTCACTATGGTCAGTCAGGGCGCAAATCCGATTTCCAGTTGTTAAGTCCCATATTTTTATTGTATTGCCAATGGAAACAGAAATGATATATTTATTATCGCTGCTTACTGCCACTACAATAACCGAAGAAACATGAGCATTCAAGATACGAATCAGATTTCCAGTTGCTAATTCCCATATTTTTATTGTATTGTCCCTAGAACCAGAAACAACGTATTTACCATCACGGCTTACTGCGACTGCATTAACCGAAGAAGTATGACCAAGCATCCTGTTTTGGTACATTGCTCCTCTATGACCAAACATCCAGTTTTGGTGCATTGCTCTTCTATCAGTCAAAATGCGAATCACATTTCCTGATGATAGTTCCCATATTTTTATTGTATTGTCCCTAGAACCAGAAACAACGTATTTACTATCACTACTAACAGCAACTGCATTAACTGAAGATGTATGACATGTTAAGGTACGAATCAGATTTCCAGTTGCTAATTCCCATATTTTTATTGTTTTGTCTCTAGAGCCAGAAACAATATATTTACTATCGCTGTTTGCTGCGACTGCATTAACCGAAGAAGTATGACCTGTTAAGATGGAAATCTCATTTCCTATTGCTAATTTCCAAATTTTTATTGTTTTGTCTTCTGAACCAGAAACAATATATTTACTATCGCTGCTTACTGCAACTGCATTAACTGAAGATCTATGACCAATCCGAGTGCGAATCACATTTCCTGATGATAGTTCCCATATTTTTATTGTATTGTCCCTAGAACCAGAAACAACGTATTTACTATCGCTGCTTACTGCAACTGCATTAACCCAGTTATGATGAGCAGTTAGGGTGCGAATCAGATTTCCTGTTGAGAATTCCCATATTCTTATTGTTTTGTCTCTAGAACCAGAAACAATATATTTACCATCGCTACTTACTGCAACTGCATTAACCCAGTTATGATGAGCAGTTAGGGTACAAATGAGACTTTCTGTTTGTAATTCCCAAATTTTTATTGTATTGTCCCTAGAACCAGAAACAACGTATTTACCATCCCTGCTAACAGCGACTGTATTAATAGAGTCACGATGACCAGTTAGGGTATGAATCACATTTCCTGATGATAGTTCCCATATTTTTATTGTTTCGTCACTAGAACCAGAAACAACGTATTTATTATCACTGCTTATTGCGACTGCATTAATTGAGTAATTATGACCAGTTAGGATATGAATCTCATTCCCTGTTACTAATTCCCATATCTTTATTGTATTGCCCCTAGAACCAGAAACAACGTATTTACCATCACTGCTTACTACGACTGCATTAATTGAGTAATTATGACCATTCAGGGTGTGAACCTCATTTCCTGTTGATAAATCCCAAATTTTTATTGTTTCGTCACCAGAACCAGAAACAACGTATTTACCATCGCTGCTTACTGTTACTGCGTTAACCGAGTTATTATGACCAGTCAGGGTGCGAATTAGACCATTACCGGGAGGAGTTAAGCTAGCTGTTAGAGGACGCAACCAGGTAATTTTGGTTTGTGATATTTGTTGTAATAATTTTTGAATTGTTTTTTGCTTTTCAAAGGGTAGTAAACGTCCTGTTAGTTGTCCAGCGAGTTGCTTTGTATCTTGGTTTATAACGTGTGCTGACAGTTGCAAAGCCTGTTTAATGGTTTTTAAATTTTCTAGAGTTTCGGTATTATATTGTTGATGGTTATTTTGAATATCTGTTAATGACTTATTTTCAATTAGTTCATAATCTTCAATGAGTGACTGTATCCCAAATTTAGAGTGATTAATCTTGGCTTCAATAAAATCATAATCGGTAAGTAATCGAGCATAGTGGTTAAATCCTTCAGTTGTATTTGCATCAACTAAGCTACGCAAATTACCAAGATATTTAACCAGCTTACTCTCCTTCATACTTGCTAACTTATCAGCTATTTCTCCCATATATCTCTTCTTAACTCTTCCTTTGCGTACTTTGCGTCCTTTGCGGTTCGTTTATTCTTCCTACTTCTGGCGCCAATACTCTTGGTGCGTGAAAGCAGATTAATTTTGCATTCATAACAAGATTGTAATAGCTTTCACACACCCTACCCTCACTCTGTGTACTCCGCGTCTCTGTGGTAATAATTTTAACCATAGACATAACCAGCGATACGTTGATTTACCTCCTCAAACAACTTCCTCTTTCTATCTAACTTCCGTTGACCTTTAAGAAAATCCAGAAAACTAGCATGATAAACCCTGTAAAATCTCTCCTCCTCTCCATCCTCATTTAAAATCTGCTCCTTCAAATATTCACGCCATTTCTTCAAAATCCCCTCAACCTCATACTCATCCTTACCAGAAATTGCCACAACATCACCAAAAGAAATAGGTGGAGTATTCCACTCGACAATAATATATAGAACAATCACTTGAATTTCCTGGGGTTGACTTTCCATCCCCATCCGCACCCAATGCTGCCAATAATAATCTTGTAACCCATCGGGTAACTTATCTAAACTTAAATCATTATAATAACCGCGCGCAATTTCCGGTAAAACATAACGCAGGTACATAAAGTTATTCTCACTCTTAGCAGCAACTTCCGTGATAAACTTATCCTGCTCAATACTGCGGTCATTAATCCACTTATGTAAATCTTTCTGGTACTCCGGGTTATTTAAAAACAACTTAATACAAGTTTTGACATCCGCTAAATTTAAACTTTGGTACTCTTCAGCATTTAAATCTAACTCTTCCTCCCTCACCTGCACACGCAAACGCTTTTGACCTGAAGCATAAGGTCTGCGGGTTAAGAAAAAATACACTCCCTTTGGTAAATGCTCCGGTAAGTATAAAATATTCTCGGCGCCACTTGGTTGTTCAACTTCATCCAGAGCATCAACCATAATCACCAAAGGTTGATTTTCATGACTTTGTTTATGTTTCTCACCAGCTTGAACTAACAAATCATGTAAATTTACACTATCGGCGCCTTGCAAACCGTACTGTTGTATCAACTGCTGACGAATACTTCTCAAAAAATCCTCTGGGCGGTTGCGGCGTTCGGCTAAAATATTAAAATAGCAAGGACAACTATGTTGCGACACATACTTAGCGGCAATCGTACTTTTTCCCATTCCCGCATCCCCTACCACAGTAAAATAACCTTTTGAATGAGTTCGCTGAAATTCTTCAAACTTCGCAAATACAAACTCACGACCACAAAAAGATTTCAGTTTTTCTTCGATTAATGATTTAAACTCATCAGGTATTGGTTTAACACTCATACTTACGAAGCTTTATGTACTATGCGATACTCATCCCATGATAGCGTACATTATTGATATTCATGATTTTCGGCGCCATAATTCAATTTAAAACAAAATTACTATTATGCTAATAACGGCGCCTACTGAAAGATAAGCTAAAATAAGAACTGTATACATACGTTCTATATTCAATTATAAATATATATGCCATATAATAAGTTTGACCTTGAAACACTGGTTACAGAGTTCAGCTTAGAAATATTGGAAGATACTAGCTTATTTCCTAATATTCAACCTGTAGAACCAAGTGATTTATTAAAAGCTACTTTAGAAGAAAATATACCTTTAGCAACAGCAATTAATACGGAGAAAGCACGCGGGGAATTGATTATTTTTCCGATATTGTTAGAAGTCAAACGAAAAATTAATATACCGATATCTATATTTTCAGGGAGAGAGTTTAATGTTGATATTGTACGTGGTTTAAATGGGAATCCTGACTTTTTAATTAGTCGTAACCGCGAACAGTTTTTTATTACTGCTCCAGTCATCACACTTGTGGAAGCAAAAAACCAAGATATTAATAGTGGTTTGGGTCAGTGCGGCGCCGAAATGCTTGCGGCACAGATATACAATGCAAAAAAGAATAATGCCATTGATTCTGTTTTTGGTTGCGTCACTACAGGCGCCTTATGGAGATTTTTACGTTTAGAAAATCAAACCTTATATATTGATAGAGTAGAAATACCACTTGAACCCGTAGAGCGATTGCTAGGCATTTTTTCACTAATAATTAAATAATAAACCCGTTACACCATAGAATGGAGCAGCTAATTGAACAAAGCCTACCTACCCGCTTTATATATCAACCCTTTTGTATTGCAAATCTTCCATTAAACTATTAAAGTCAGAATAAACATCTTTGAAAGGCTGTACTGCTGAATAAACAAATGGGAATTTTCCCTCAGTAACTCCTTCAAATTTTGGCTCTATCAATTTTTCTTCAACATCAACATTATCCTTGATTAAAAGGAGTTCATAGCCTCTAATATTGTGTATATTATAAAGTTGTTTAAGCTTTTGATTAGTATCTTGAATTATTTCTTTACACTTGTATAAATTTCCAACTGATTGATAATGAACATATTCATAGGCAAAATCATTATTCATAATTAACATCTCCGTTGTTAGTAATTATACTAAAACATAATATATTTCTGATGCATCTCTGTTTGAGGCTCTCGTCTATGTATTATTCATATTTTAACTTAAATAAATTTATAACCCATTTAAAATTATCCCATCCTTCGCCCGCATATAGAGTACAGGTGTAGCAAAGTCGCATTGTTCCAGTCCAACCTCTATAGAAATAGCATTGCGGGTTGTCTGAACAGCCGCATCCACAGGGTAGCCCAGCGCTAAAGTACGATAAAATTCGTCTGCGAAGATTTTGGCTGTGTCGTCAAGTATACTATATTGCATCGCAATTACTGCGGGTATTCCTCGACGCACTAAATTCGGCGCCGTTCCTGCGAATGCTTGGTTGGAGGATATTGTGGCGCCTTTGCAACTATTGAGTATTACTAACCCTAAATTGTTGTTGCCCAAAAAGAGATTAGCGAAGCTTTCATCATCTAATGACTTAGCTTTACCATTATTATCTACAAGATCAATGTATCCTTTGTTATCTTTAAATTCACCGTGACCAATAAAGTGGAACACATTGTAAGGCTTCTCGCGCAGCTTTTGATTGATATTGCGGATAGTTGCTATTTGTAATATATCTAACTCAACTTGCCCTGCTTCTATGTGTTTTGCCAGAGCTTCGCGAATTAAATTTTCTTCGCTAGTTGCGTCTAATTGAGGTAAGTTAGAGGGAGAAGAGATAACGAGCAGGACTTTAAGCGGTAAACTGGCGCCTTTTATTTCACGTTTTAGTAGAGGAACATCAACATAGCGCGAGAGTACAGTTTGAGTGTTGTTAGCTAAAAAGGTGTTAGTTCCCTCATCATAGAGAAATTCCCAAGGTAAAGCAGCTAACTCAGGAGATTGAAAAATTAAACGCAAACGGACGCTTTGATTATTGGAAGCGGCGCCTGCCATTGTAGCATGGAAGCGCGCGTTAATTTGGTTGGGGAAAAGCGCATGGTAAAGTTTTCCACCTACTGCTTTAAGTAAATCTTTATTTGTTTGCTTAGACTCAACTAACTTTAAAGCCAACTTAATTTCGTTCATATTCAAACGAAACTCATCCGAAACCTCCCCTTGTTCCGAAGAAGCGCGGATAGTATTATCATCAACCAATATTTGGAAATCTTGGTAATTAATACGATTATTATTTGTAATTTTTTGTTTTGAAACAGAAGGAGTTTCTGAACTTGTACTTATCGATAACTCCTGGGTAATAGCAATTAAGAGCGGGTTGCTAAAGTTAAACTCTTTGGCGCCAAAAATCAATTCATCAATCCAACCCTGAGCTTCTGCGGTTTTGATAAGATTAAAGACAATATCTTGTAAATTATTGCCTCCCGCAATTGCATCTAAATTTCTATCGAGTTCAAGTGACAATAATTGCTCTAATGACGATTTAGTAGGAAAAGCATCCATCAAAGCATTCCATAGTTTTTTACGCTGTTGATTAGATAATTTCATATGAGAATTTTATAGATAGACAAACGTAATATTTATACATAAATATACTTAGATTATGAAGCATTTCGGTAAAAAAAGCGAGAATTGACTCAAATAGTCTTCATTAACTAAGCAAGGATAGGCGCCAGTAATTATGTTCTGACTTCAAAATTAATTAATAACTCTTGAGTAATATTAATTAATAACGAATTATTAGGATTAAATTCTTTGGCGCCGGAAATCAATTCTTCAACCCATCCCTGAGCTTCTGCCATTTTTATTATATTAAAGGCAATTTCTTGTAAATCATTACCCCCTGCAATTACATCTAACTTTTTATCAAATTGAAATAATAAGAATTGCTCTAATGAAGATTTGGTAGGAAAAGCATCAACCAAAGCATCCCGTAATTTTTTATACTGCTGACCAGATAAGTTTATAGTAGCTCTATTTATATTTAAAGATTTCTGTCTCTCTCTTTCTAACTCTCGCTGTAATGGAGTATTTTGAGGTTGAGATTCCCCATAATCTTGCTCGCGCGACAAATTTACATCATCAATCAATCTAAGAACATCCACAGACTCATAGCTTTCTTCACATTCAACTTGATATCTACCAGCTTTTAAACGTTTACGTAACTTTTCTAACTCATAAGCATAAGGATTTTCACTAACCGCACATTCACTACAATTACAAGGAACCAAAGTTTGATATTGTAAACGCTCAAAAGAACGGTGGATTTTTTCTAACTCGTGAGTAACAACAGCAAGTAACTCTTTCTTCCGGTTTCCGGATACACTAACTTTAATTTCTCGTTGATTATAATTTTCAATAACCTCAACACGAGTTTCATCTTTATTTAAAACAACACCATTTTTCCAAACGAGTTTTTGATTTTCAATCCAAGGGTGTGTTTCTACAATTAAGCGCGTAAGAATACCTTTGGGCATAAAAGCATATTTGTAGCGCAAAACGAGATTATAAAATTTATCCCAATGGTATTCAGGTTGCTCAACATCGAGTAGTTGCGGTGCAATGTAGTTACCAAAACGGTTAGGAATTTGATAGCAGAGCTTAAACCGCATCATTAATTGTAGTAGTTCATCTCGCATATCATCATATTCGCTGTCTTGCCAAATGTCAGTAAGATTTTCTTGAGTAAAACATCCCAGATTTTGCTTGACAGTTTTATTATCTAAAACTTTGTAAACCGCAGTTGTACCCCATTCCGGTTTGAGAATAATATAATGTTTTAGTGTTGAATCATCTTGGAAGTGCAAACAAACACCAAGGTCATGTAAATAACGACTCAACCGCAGCATGTCCTTGCGGTCAGTCAATTGATTAGTTTCACAAAGTTTTAAATATTCGCCAACCTCAATATAATCGCGATTTTGAGAATAATTCTCTAAAGCTGAACGAACTCGCACCCAAACTTTTGGTAGAGGTGATTTATCACCAACATGGGGAAGATTAGTAATATAAAATTTTATTTTCTCTTTGATTTCAGCTAAACCGCGATTTCTCTCTAAATTAGTTGCTAAAACTTCTTTTATATTAGGAAACTCTCCGCGTAACTGACGCTCCTGAACCTCAGTTTCACGGTCTTGCTTTTCATTTTTAATAATCAAAACGGGACTACTATCGCTTAAAAGTTCAGCAACTTTGAGCCACCAGTAAAAATCTGTATTTTCTGTACGGGTATCAGCTACTAAAGCATAAAGAGAACGTTGAGTAAGGAAAAACTGATGGGTTTGATGGTAAATTTCCTGACCTCCAAAATCCCAAATATTAACCCGAAACTCATGACCATTGTCAAGCGGAAATTTCCACTGAATGACATCAATTCCTTCGGTTGACTCCTGATTGAATTGAAGTTCATAGTTTTCATTTTCAATTTTCTTAGCCAAAGAAGTTTTACCCGCACCCCCTTCACCAATAATCAATAACTTCGCTTCATAAAGAGGCTCTGTTTCTTTTGGGTCTTGTACTCGGAAATAAAAATCAAGTATTTCCTTAACATCTCCTGAGTTTTCAAAAAAAGACTTTGCTCCCAATATTTCTGGTGGAATGGGAACTGGATTTCCACGTAAATCGAGTTTTTCAAGTTTGCTAAGTTGCCTTATTTCTGACGGTATACTACTTAGGTTATTTCGGTTAAGGTAGAGAGATTGTAAATTGACCAGTTGCCCTATTTCTGCTGGTATACTACTCAGTTGATTTCTGCTAAGGTAGAGAGATTGCAAGCTAACCAGTTGGACTATTTCTGCTGGTATACTACTCAGTTGATTTTTGCTAAGATATAGGGATTGCAAGCTAACCAGTTGGACTATTTCTGCTGGTATACTACTTAGTTTATTATAGCTCAAGTAGAAAGATTGCAATTTAACCAGTTGCCCTATTTCTGCAGGTATACTACTCAGTTGATTTCTGCTAAGGTCGAAGGATTGCAAGTTAATCAGTTGGACTAATTCTGCTGGTATACTACTCAGGTTATTATAGGCTAGGTTGAGGAATTGCAAGTTAACCAGTTGGACTAATTCTACTGGTATATTA
The DNA here is from genome assembly GCF_000331305.1 of Calothrix sp. PCC 7103. Classification (GTDB taxonomy): domain Bacteria; phylum Cyanobacteriota; class Cyanobacteriia; order Cyanobacteriales; family Nostocaceae; genus Dulcicalothrix. The sequence continues at coordinate 83,681 of NZ_KB217480.1, forward strand.
CTCAGTTGATTACTGCGAAGATCGAGAGATTGTAAATTGACCAGTTGAATTATTTCTGCTGGTATCTTACTCAGTTGGTTGCCTACTATTTGAAGTTCTTCAAGTTGATTTAGCAATTCAATTTCTTTCGGTAAATCTCTCAAATTGTTGCCGATAGTTCCAGTAATATATCCATCTTCATCATACTTATACTTACCGAGAATCAGCTTTTCAAGTTGAGTCAACTTACCAATCTCAGGTGGTAAAGCTGTCAACTCGTTACCAGAGAGGTCTAACTCTGTCACTTCCTCTGCTGCGGCTTGTTCAATTACCTGTAGCAATTCTTCCTCGGTCATCAGCCAGTACCGAAATATTACATATCGATTATAGTTATTTTAACTACACACTGTGAAAATAAAGCAACGCTTTAGAGGGCGCCCTTTGCACCTAATTCTCCACACAATACAAAATGCGGACATAGCAAAAGTCAAACGTGAGTCCATTAACTAGCATCTTACACAAAGACTGTATAAACCACTAAAAGTTGAAATGCAAGTAGTAAAAATTGCTCATTTATCCTCAGTCCTCTTATAGAGGAATGAGTGCTATTAGCATATGGTTTGAACCACACGGGTTAATTTTTAATGACGAATTACAAATATCATGAGTATTGATTATTACAATGTGTCGATTGCGGGTAGACATCGCGCCTTGGAGCGCGACAACAATCATAACCGTATACAAATAAGCATTCAAGTAATAATAGTAACTATAAATTAAATATAATTACTTAATACATTGCTAAATTACAAAAATGCTTTGTGAGTCCGGCGTATAAAATTTTATTTTATTGCACAAGTTCTTCCATTCTCGTATATTAAAGCTGCGGCGCCAGTATTTTCTGGGCAGTCGCGTTAATTTGCGGGAAAGTAAGCGACACAATTTGTTGATTACCAGTAAATACTGTTTGATTGTAAACCTTTCCAATAAGCAAGCAGACTGTCACTTTATCTTCTAACGGGTCAACAATCCAGTATTCATCGACACCAAAGGTTGCATACTCTAACGTTTTGATATTATAATCGCGGTCAACAGATTCGGGAGATACCACCTCAACTATAAGTGGTGGTGGAGTTTTAAGAATAGCAGAGGTATTTTCAATTGAGGCAGCTTGTTGTGGAGTTATCATCAATACATCAGGGCGCCTGGGTTGTTTCTTAGTCATTACCTCAACGCCATTAGAACGCGGTTCCAAAGTTAATCCCAAACGTTCCTTTTCCAAAAAGAAGCGAAAAACGAGAAAAGTAATAATCGCTTCATGCTCACCAGTACCGGGAAGCGTTTCTACTAACACCCCATTTTCATCGAGTTCGTAACGCTTGTCTGTGCCATCATTGTAAGATAGATACTCCTCAACCGTCATTTTTAAAGGTGTTTGGGACATATTGCCTCCTAATATCTAAGAGCATGGGCGCCTATCTCTTGGTATGTCCTTATCATAAATAAATCATCGAATTGGTACAAATCGCAATGAAAAAAAATGTGACTGTAAAGAAGGCGCCCTTTTTACCGTAAAATCTACACAGGGTATATACGAGGGTGTAGATATGGCAAAGGTCGAGCGTGAATCTATCAACTTTAAGTTGCCGAAACCCTTAGCCGACGCGCTTCGTGCTAAAGCTGCCGAACTTAATACTACTGCTACCGACCTTGTAATACAAGGGTTAAATCATATCTTGGGTGACGTTCCTGGTGTAGAAGGCAGTGTAGAAATACGTCTATACGAATTAGAGGAAGAATTCTGGCGCCTGAAACAAAATACGAATGTTGGCACCAACCCTGAGTATGAAAGCAGATTAACAGCATTAGAAAATAAATTTGAAACCGTCACCAACCAACTAGCAAAATTAGAGGGTGCGTTACTGGTGATGCAAAGTAGTATAAATGCATCAAAGTCTCGGAAATCAAGCTATTCTCAACCATATAACACTCAACCAATTAAAATTGACCCCTTGGATGAGAAAAAACTGGCTTTTAGACTTAGTACGACAGTTTCAACGCTAACAGAAAAACGTAATACTCTCAGTGCAAAAGATTTTGAAGCATGGACAAGGGACAAAGACAACGTTAAACGTGGGTGGAGATATGACGAAAAAGACGGACTGTATCATGAGGTAAACGCCAATTGATTTATGAACGTACAAGTTATAATTCTGGTTTCAAGTCATTCTTTTTCTTTGCTCTGTAAACGGTTTTCAATTCGCTGTAATTTCGTATATACATACTCTACCTGTTTTTGAGTTTTATCAATCTGGTGTTGTGTAAATTCAGGTAATGGTATAGGTACTAATTGAAAAGTTGCCCTGGTGATGAGTACTAAAAGCAGGGAGAAAAAGAATATATACAACATTGCTCCCATCCAGGACAACGATAAATTTAATTCACAAATCCAAGTCAAAACCGCGTTTTCTAATTGGCACCATATGCGAGTTAACATTTGGGTTCGTTTGCTTTTCTGGGTTTGAGGGTTTGTCAATTGTTCTTTCCCCAACGACGATGTTATTGGTATGAATAAAGCAATTGGTGATGAAGCAGCTATTGAATTTGCAGTTGGGTTTTATGATGCTTTAGGAGCAGGGCAATCGATTGAGTTTGCTTACAAATTGGGTTGTAGTGCGATTTTAATGCATGGCATTCAAGAACACCTAACTCACATCTTGCACCAAAGTATAAATACTTAAAAATTATTTTTTTAATAAACATACATTTTTATCAACAAGACGTTAAATTAGCATTTATAGCCTGCGTAGGCAGGCTTTGTTTGTATAGTCTCGCCCTTCTAGAGTGTAGGTGCAAGATATGAGCTAACGCCTGTTTTGCATTCTTTGCCATCCGTCTGAAATTTTAGATTTGGGTTGAGTTGGGTATTGATGTGTGGATGCTATATAATAAAGTTAATTTATATAGTTAAATTTATAGTTAAACAGTATGGTTCAGGTATTAGCAATTACAGACTATATCGATAGTTTAGCTGAAGCTGAAACTCGGTTTGGGATATCTCGTAATGATGAGCCATCATTTTTTACTGAATGGTCGAGCGATTTACCTGAATTAACCAATGGCGAAAAAGAAAGATTAGATTTGATTAAACAGCGTTATCTTTATCATCGCCAATACGGACATTTGCTAGAAAATGTTGTTAATTTTATTGTCATTGCGCCGTTGTTGGAACTGGCGGGATTTTACGACCCACCTTTTCGGTTACGCTCGGAAGTGTCGGTGCGGTTGGAAATAGAAGACCGAGATAAAAAGGTGTACCAAGGACGCATTGATAGTCTCGTTATTCAGGAAAATTTTTGGATTATTTTAGTGGAAGCTAAACGAACTTCATTCAATATAGAGGTTGCTCTTCCCCAGGCACTTGCTTATATGTCGGCTAATCCTCAGCCACAAAAAGCCTCTTTTGGTTTGGTGAGTAACGGTGCTTATTCGATGTTTGTGAAGTTGGAGCAATCTCAATACGGTTTCTCGGACGATTTTTCGTTGAATCGTCAACATAATGAATTATATGATGTTTTGCGTATTTTAAATCGGCTCAAAGGTTAAGAAGATGTTTTAAAACTATCTATCAATGTCATACTGAACGCAGTGAAGTATCTAAGTATACGTTGCAGGCAAGAATCTAGGGTTTCAAACATATACTGAGATGCTACCCTACGGGAAAACTGCGTTAACGTTCCTCAGCATGACACAGTAAGAAACTTTTCAAACAACCTCTTAGAACGGTGAGCGGCGCCGTTTTCATTGCAACAGTGGATATTAATACTATTTTTTCTTGGTTCGGTTTTTTCTACGAGATTCTTTTTGGATTTTTTTCTTTTTATTAGCTTCAGCTTTTCGTGGTTTAAATGAGTTAGTAAATCCTGATGGGCTAGAGAAGACACTATTATTTTGTTTTAATTTGTCATTACGAAAGCAAGCCCATGATTTCATCTCTGTAATTATATCGGTAATTAAGGTAAATTGGCGATTTTGACGAAGTTTGATGAGTGCTGCTTCTGTACCTTTTTGAAATGTATCATCCACGCTCTCTTGGTCTATGAATAAATCATCTATTAGGTTTAACTCGAATGCTTCGTCAATTTGTGGCTTTAACTCGACGGCGCCAAGTTTACAACTATTTATTACCAATTTAGTTTTAATAAAGTCTGGCTTAGTTTTGGATTCTCTAGAAAAAAGCTCTGCAAAATACTGAAGAAGTTGCTCTCTAGGAATAATTTCTTGGACAACCAATGTTACTAACGTTTTTAACCCTGCGCTTCTGACATATTTATTAGCTTGTTGATTCTCTATTAGTTGTTTAAGTGGCTCAATATTTCCGTCAAAAACTGAGGCAATTATTCTGCTCAAGTCGTCTGTTACCAAGTCTCCTGTGACATCTAAAGTTATGTCCCCAGGAATTGAGAAAAACTCGATAATTAACGGGTAAGCAGCTTTCTCTCTAAATTGAGCTAATAAATATGGCGCATATAAATGTAAGAAATACGTTGAATCTTCTAATAAATCGTCTAGATTATTTTTGCATTCTCCTACTATCTCCAACAACTTTGGAGTAATCGCAGTCTGTTGCTCAATAGCGCTCTCTAAAGCTAAACGGGGAAATATCCCATTATAGGTTTCCAATTGAGACAAAATTTCTTCTAACAGCATACTCAATATTTGGCTGGTAAAGATGCGAGACTTACAATTATTAATTTTTACATAATCTGTTACATCTGAGCTAATTATTTAACATCAGATTTTCTCTTGCCTTCTTGTTTAACAAACTCTTGCAGCGAAATATACACAATTCTTCAGTATAAACATATAAGGAAACGTGGCTTAAATTGACTTTTCTCAACCTTGTTCATCCTGATTTTTGAGACGTTGAGCAAGTAAACAATCCTCAAAGCTAAATGCTTCTTCATCCAGAAAACTAGATATTGCCATTTCAATGGTAGCTTCGAGTGGGCATTCAAGTTCAGCGGATTTTTTTAAGAGTGCAGCTTTTATATAATCAGGCAAGTGGTTGACAAGCAGATCAATTGTTTCAGAGGAAAGATGTTTGGTACTAAGAGTTTGAGTCATACTTCTCTAGGAATTTTAACGTTGTAAGGAGGATTACTAGCTTGGAGAATAAGAGTCTCTAGTTCATATAATAACCCTGCTTTTTGCCATTGGTTGAGAGTGACGAAGGCAATACGCACATATAAAGGGTCGTAGCGGTCAAGCCATCCCCACAGAAAAGCTTTGTGTCCCCCATGTAACCTGTCTCGTAGATTTTTGGCTTTGCCAATATAAAGTAACCCTTCGGTCAAATGCCGGAATGCATATAAGCCTGCTGTAGCGGGGATGCTTAAAAACTCATGACTGAGAGGATGACATTGATCAAAAGGAGTGAAAGCGAGAGTGTCAAGAATTTGGCGGGCTTCTTGTTGGATAGAGTCGGGCATGGTAGCAGGAAATTACATTTGCCCGATTTTACCTTGAGTAGAGCAAAAGGAATTTACCTATTAGCGAATACATTCAAGTATAGGGGCGCCTCTATTTTCAAGCGTGGATATATTTGTGTTTTGCTTATCCCCTAGGAAAATGTCATAAGTGTTACTGGGAGAGGTTTTCAGTAATTTGGACAATATTGTCTGCCTGAAGGGGTGACAAAACTGTGCGTTTGTTTACTAGGGTGTTTACTTTGTGTATAAGCCCGAAACAAAGTTCATGCAGTTTTTGTGTCTCATGATGCCAGCTAACAAAGCTTATAATGTCAAGGTTTTGAGCTTTACAGCTAAACACAATACTCCGCTCTCAAAACCACTGTATAGTATCTAAGCTCTATCGTCCTTGTTTAATACATAAGCGACTTTATCTGGAATCATATTATGTACGTATGTAGAATAAGGATGTATATTTTTCCACAAGTTCACGAGTCCCGCTAATTTGTCACTTTAATTACAAAATGATGTTAACTGGTCAGCAACGTAAAAAGTTACATGATGCTATCATAAATGCTTTTCCAACGAAATCACCATTAGAGCAAATGCTGTCGTATGAATTAGATCAGAACCTAGATGCGATTGCTGGGGGAGATAATTTACAAAATATTGTCTTTAAATTGATACAAAAGGCCGAAGCGGAGGGGTGGGTTGAACAGTTCATTATTGCTGCACGTAAAGAAAATCCCGGAAACATTACCTTAAAAGGTGTTGTCGAAGAATTGCTACCAAATTCTTATGCAAAAACCTCACCTGGCATTGTTGTAACCCAAAATCTACCTTCAGTTCCTCAAAGTCAACCTCGCTCCAGCTTTCCTAAAGAATCGTTTGATAAACTCCCACAATCTTTTTCCCAAGAAATTCCTCCACCTAAAGAATTTTTTGCTACAGTAGACCAAGTAGAAGAAGATGGTAGATGCACTACGCACCCGGATAACAAATATACACAATCCCAAGTAGATAATTTTAGTAGCAACTCTTTGCTGGAGGACAAGACAATATCTAATACCTACTTACCTGTCAACGAAGTCGCCACCGTTGAAATATTAGAAATGGACTCAAGAATTCTTCAAGAAAACCTTGTCAGCCTTCAAAATTCAGGTACACTAGAGCAGTGCCAAGAGGCTATTGCAAAAACCTGTGCGTGGCTGAAAACCTGTCCGAATGAATCATACGTTCGCAGGCAGTACCTTATTTTAGTAATAGAAAAAGGCAAATTGGAGCAACAGCAAGAAGCAATTTTAAATACTGCTTTTTGGTTAGAAGATAGTTTACAATTCTGCGACGGTTATGTTTTCACAGAGTATCTAAAGCTGGTTGCAAAGCAAGGAACATCAGAGCAGTGTCAAGAGGCAAGTTTTCAAGCTTCTATTTGGCTTCAAAGAAACCCAAATCAACCTTATGTCCGTAAACAGTGGCTTTTTCTGGCTAGAGAAAAATTGCAGCCAGAGCAGTGTCAACAGGTAATTTCTTGGACATATTCTTGGTTGAGCAGTAATTTAATTACTTGTGATTCATATGTAATGACGGAGTATCTACGGTTGAACAATAAGGCAGGAACGTTAGAGCAGTGTCAGAAGGCAATAGCTCAAGCAGAGCCTTGGCTTCAAAAAAATCCAGATCAACCTTATGTCCGTACTCAGTATCTTGCATTGATTAAAAAACTAAGGTAAGCGCATCTCATTTTATAACGCTTACTGGGCAAAGGTTTTGCATATTGTTTAGTTTTATTGCCAAAGGGTTTGCAGTTGATTTAATACTTTTGTTTTATATTATTGTATTACGTAATACAAGCTTTAGAGGCTTGCGACATTCACGTAAATGTCTTGTATAATAAATGTGGGTGCTTTTACAGATTTCAGGTTTTTGTAGATGATGTGTCTTGAAAATTGTCTGTGGAAGTTCGTTATCTAAGCTTTTGCTGAAGAAACTGCCTTCTCAGATCTCACATGGGGAAACAAGCAAACCGCAAAGCAAGCCTTAAGAGATTATATTAGGGAAAACATCGATAAGATGTTTTTAGACAAATTACCCAAAAGCATGAAGGAGAAAGTAAAAGATATGTTCAATTTTGATGATATTTGATAAGTTTGTTTAGCCAGTTGATTTTGCTTATAAGCTTGGGTGCAGCGTTATTTAATTGGACGGGATTGCAGAACATTTAACTCCTGCAATCCAGAAAAAATACTATGGGCTAACTATTAAATTATGCTTTGAAAAACTTGAGGGTTATAAAGATAGGCGCCTTTTAGAAGAGAGTAATTCCTCTTTTTTAATGGGGGTTCTTCTAAGAGTATCCAAAGGAATCATAAATTCTCCACTTTTTACCTGCATTTCCAGAGCTAAAAATACACCCATAACATCTGAAAAATTAGCTCCGTCATAATCTCTTTCTTCGTAATATTTAATTTGCTCTTCTGTTAAACTAGCTAAATCTGCTAATTCCTTTTGAGTTAATTTTGCTGCAATTCTAGCTTTAATTAAAAGTTGTGGTAAATAGTAAATATCATTAAGTGTTAGTATTATTGGGGTATGACTGTCATGAAAAGTAAGATTTTCATACTCAGCGATTTCTGCATTTAATTTGTCTAAACGATATTGTTTGACATCACGATTCATTTGCCATCTCTCATGATCTTTTCGCTTCATCTCCTCATCTTGGTCTAATAAAGATATAGATTCTTGAAATCTACGCGCGCATTCTTTGCTATACTCGTATTCCTGTTCATTTTTAATCATGGTTACCACCTTGTTAAATCAATAGCTATAATACCCTTTTTATTTTTTAATCTATCGCGCTGAAAAAACTCAAACGAAGTTAAATCATAATCACCTACTGGTTCATCTGAGCGAAAAAGTTCACCTTTATATCTAGATTTTTGGGCTTGTTTATCAAAACGATTAAGTAATCGAGGTGCTAGGGAGCGTAAATAATTCATATCAACTTCTTCTGGGTCCCAACAAGCATCAAAGTCACCTGGGTTGGGTTTAATGGTCGTGAAACTGCCGTTAATATAAATTGTTCTACAACCAGCTTCTTTTAATTGCTCCATTGCTATTTGCAAACCCTGTATCATATTTAACCTTCTGTCATTAGTACCAAATCTTTCTATAAACTCCTCCTATTCGCAAAAATGTACACCCGGTGGTCAATTCCCGTTTTCATCAAATTCGGGAATCACTCTTTTACACCTAGTACAAAAAAACTATATAGCTAAAAGCTTATCATGTTAAATTACAATCCCTTTTTCTTAACCAATGCTTCTGTTGAGCGGGTTGTTATAAAACTCCCAACACTTCTAAAATTTCCCTCTCAGGCGCCTTTTCCAAATCCAAGTTCTGCACTTGAGATAGCAACCGTTTGGGAATGTACTTGGTAGATTTAACTTCACACTCGCCATCGCTCCAAAATTCGTAGTGATAATCTTTACCTTTTTTTGTGACAGTGCATCAATGTATGCTGCCGCTACCATCGCCCTTATGTCGGCGCCTTTTCCTAGGGGATATATTTATGTCTGATTTATCCCCTAGGAAAATCTCAGACTTCAGATTGGGAGACGTTTTTAGTAATGCGCGATAATATTGTTTGCGGTAGTTGTACTACTCCATATGCAATCAAAGACAAATTGAACAAATTTTGACACAACTGTATGTTTGTTTAGTGCCCAATTGCTTGCCTGCGGGAATAAATTTCTTCTAGAAGTAAATCTCGCAACTCGTTGGCGATATCATCAGGAGGATTACCTGCCAGCGCACGTCCAATTAATTTTTCTGCCTCTCGTAATTCTAAACATTCTATGGCAAGGGTTGCGGCACTGCGATGAAGAACCGATCTAGTGGGTTCAAGGTCGAATAAGTTTGCTACTAGGTCTGCGGCAGCTCGCTCTTGAGAAAAAGCAGCTTTCGTTAACTCCAAAGCAACGGTGGTATCACCCCTTTGACGAGCTAAAAAAGCTTGGTCAACAAGCTCCATTGCTTCTCGATGAAGAATTTCTACGTCTTGCATTTTTCAACTACACGGGTGTATGGTGTGCCAAATTCGACCACGCAGACGTAGCCAGGAGACAAAGTATCCGAGGGGCTAATCTGTTCTAGTTTTATTTTAACTCTAGATTAAATAATGCTTTGAGAACCTTTACGGATACCAGATACTTCTAGACGAGCTTTTCTTTGAAATAATGTGTTTGGGTCATCAATTGAACCTAACCAAAAGTCAAAGCCAAAACTTTTACCTTTAATAGAGCGCTCAATTACGGTAAGTCCTGTTAGATATGGCATGAGAAGCGCAGCAATACCATAGGCGCCATACTCAGTTGCAACTTCTTGATCCGCATTAAAGCGATGCACAGTATCGTTAATAGGATTCCATTGTATTTCAACTTGGGTATTTTGTATACCACCAATTTGAAGGTTAACACGGTAAGGATGATTTTGGTCATCCAAGCATACCGCTGCTGCATCTTGACAAGTAGCTCCAAAAGTCAGTGACCATCCAGGTCGTTCTGGTTTAGACTGAGAAAGATCATCAAGGTATAAAAGGTTTGGTATATTACCTACCATTGATTATTTAAACAATTACAATTTTTTTAATGATATAGGAATTTATGTGCTGTCGGGCGCCTTTTTCAGTGTTATTATAAAACTCCCAAAACCTCTAAAATTTCTCTTACAGGCGCCTTTTCCAAATCCAAGCTTTGCACCTGGGATAGCAACCGTTTAGGAATGTACCTGGTAGATTTAACTTCGCGCTCACCATCACTCCAAAATTCGTAGTGATAATAAGCTTCATGATAATCTTTACCCTTTTTCGTGACAGTGCGCCAATGTATGCTGCCGCTACCGTCGCCTTTATGTCGGCGCCTTTTCCTAGGGGATATATTTGTATCTGACTTATCCCCTAGGAATTTGAACGCCTCTATTTTCCTAGGGGATATATTTGTGTCTAACTTATCCCCTAGGAATTGGGGCGCCTCTCGTAAGTTTTGAGATATTGTAGATTCTTCGCTGCGCTCAGAATGACAGTTTTGGGATGCTTCTGGGAATTGGGGTTGTGGCGCCTCGTCATTTTTCCTAGGGGATATATCTGTGTTTGAGTTATCCCCTAGGAAAATTTCATAAGTGTTAGTGGGAGAGGTTTTCAGTAATTTGGATAGTATTGTTTGTGGTAGTTGTACTACTCCATATGCATCGAAGATTTCTAGAAACCGTGCGCTGTTATCTCCCCAGTAAATGAGGATATGTGATTGCCTTGCTGGTAGTTTTGGTTTGTAGTTTGTGTCGAGGAATTTGATTCGTCCTTTCCAGAAACAGACTGGTTGAGTTTTCAATACAGGTGATAACCAGTTGGTGTCTGTGGCGCCTGGTACAAGTGCGATGGCTTCTGTTACTCGACCTGTTGCGATTTCTTCATTTAGTTTGGTAATCCATTTGCCGGGTTCGGAGTATGGTGGGTTGAGAAATATTCGTCCGTGCCAAGGTTGAATTAATCCGTTGTCTGTATGTGTGTAATGTGTGGATGCTGGTATATTTTTGCCAGTTTCTGCACAGGGGTCTAGGTCTATTTGATTTAGTACTTGTATTACTAAGTCAATTATGTGTTGGGGTGTGTACCAGTTGTCAGAGGGTTTTTCGCTGGTTTTTGATGTTTTTTGAGATGTGGCATGTTGAGAGGTTTCTAGGTTTGGCGCCAGCATAATGCTCGCTTTCCTTTATATGTAAAGTTCTTTTGCAACGGATGCAACGGATGTAACGGATGGTTGATTTTAGATAACAGGTTTTGTTTGTAACCAATAACTCATCCGTTACATCCGTTTACCATCCGTTGCCAGTGCGTTTGAGGTTTTTGAATTGGGTGAATTGTGATTCAAAGAGTAGTTTGATGGTTCCTGTTGGACCTCCGCGATGTTTGGTGATGATGACTTCTGCTAGTCCTCGGTCTGGTGTATCTAGGACGTAGTATTCTTCTCTGTAAAGCATTATTACGAGGTCGGAGTCTTCTTCGATTCTTCCTGACTCGCGCAAGTCTGACATGAGCGGTCGCTTGTTATTACGACTTTCTACACCACGATTTAGTTGTGAAAGTAGAACGACGGTTGTGTTGCATTCTCTGGCTAGTAGTTTTAGTTGCCGTGTGATTTCTCCAATTTGACGAGCAGATTTACCGCTACCGTCATCACCTCCGATGTCAGCCATTAATTGTAGGTAGTCGATGCCGACCATGCTAACTTTGCCGTGTTTCGCTACCATACGCTTTACTTTGGAACGCAGTGATGCAACTGTTAGTTTTGGCGAATCATCTATATATATTTTGTCTTGGCTTAATTTTTCAACAGCGATTGCTAGGTCTTTCCATTGGTCGTTGCTAATTCTGCCAGATTCTAAATAAATTCCTTCAACTCTGGCTTCTTGACTCAAATATCGCATCGCCCATTCTTCTTTTGTCATTTCGGTACTAAAAAGTATTATGGGTTGCGAGGAATTACGGGCTGCATTAATTGCCATGTTACCTAACATGGATGATTTGCCCATTGCAGGGCGCCCTGCTAGTGTTATTAATTTACCTGGTTGAAAGCCTTTTATTATCAGGTCTAAATCATAAAATCCCGTAGAAATACCAGGTTTAATAAGACCTTGAGATAACTTTTCTACATGGTCATAAACTTTTGCAAGTGGCTCTGCAAGCATTACTGGCTCAGTTTCTTGGCTAATAGCTTCTGTACGGATACTTAAAAGTTTAGTTTCGGCACAGTCCAGCAGGTGATTAATTTCGCTTTCGGTGTCATAAGCAAGTTGATAAATTTCTGAAGCAACTTTTATTAACTGTCGGCGCCGATATTTTTCAATTACGATGTCAGCAAGAGCATCAATATTTATTGCTGATACAGTTGATTCTAACAGCGATGCTAATTTGCTTCGACCGCCGATAGTCGTCAACATGTCAAAATCTACTAAATAATTAGTAACACTTAATAAATCTGTAGGTTTATTGTCACGATGCAGCGCTTCTAAAGCAGAAAAGATGTGTTTGTGAGACAAAAGATAAAACATTTCTGGCTTTAGTTTACCTTCAATTCTCACTATTGCGCTTGGGTCAAGCATTATGCCACCCAAGATTGCCTCTTCTGCTTCAATGTTTTGCGGTGGCAACCTATCTATTGGTCTAAAGTCTAATTCGTTCATAGCTTATTTACCTGTTTTTCAGGTATTTATCAAATATTTGAATGTAGGTTTTTAGCTAGGTTTTTAGCTTTGTTCAAATCTCTTTTTATGCCGTTCTAATACTGCTTTGACTGCTGGATGAACAGGCGCCGATGCTCTTCTTGCTGCTTCCTCTTGCTGCTGTTTTTCAAGCTGCGCCATGTAATGTTCTCGGTGTTTGGCAAAAAATTCTTCTTGTTCTTTGTTTCGCTGCTGTTCGGCTTCGTGACGCGCGACAAATTTTTCAAAGTCATCGTTTGCATCTTGTTGATTTTTTCTTGCCCAGTTGCGCGCAAAGGAATAACCTGATAATGCATCTGTATCACCACTGGAGGCAAGGAGTGTTCTTGCTTTCCATTCAAGAAAAGCTTGTTTTAGTTCTGGGTGATGGGCTGGTTCCCATTGGTTAACTTGTTGAGTTTTACTGCTATTTGAAGATTCTTCTCTATTTCGATTATTCTGTTTTATCGAACTTGGCGCGGAGTTGTTGTCTTCATGAGGAACTCGTTGTTCAAATGAAGAAATTTTTTGGTTATCGGTTTTAACAACTGGTTTCTCAACTTCTGAAGATGCTGGTTGGTTATCAACTTTGATGACTTCTTGTTGAATATTATTTACACACACACCAGGGCGGGGTTCCGGGGCGCCGTTCAACGGCGGGGCGGATATTTGTGTATTTTTAGTTGTATTTTCTGATGTAATCTCTGAGGGCGGCTGAAACACTTGCTGTGTATGGCTTTGAGATGCGTTTAGTTCGGCGGTTTTGTGCAACTTGTTAGGCGTTTCTGTGCAACTAGTTGGGCGGTTTTGTGCATCTAGTTTGGCGGTTTTGTGCAACTGTTGATTTTGCGTTGTTTCAGCGCTTTTTTCACCTGTTTTTTCTACTATTGGCTGATGGCGCCCAATGGCTTCTGCAAATACGTCTTTATTGATTTTGTAATAAAGCTTACATGGTATGCCTCTAAGCTCAACGGATAATATTCCTAGCTCTTTTAGGTGCTTAACTACTGTGTCTTGCTGGCGCCGGGTTAGTCCGGTTTCTTTTTCCCACTCTTCTTTGGTTTTATAAAACCAACCATCGGGGTCGTAGGTTCTGGAAGTCCAGTAGTACGCTTGTGAGAGAAAAAGTCCTGCTTGGGCACTTCCACCAACTAGGGAAAAAAGTCGGTGGTAGGCAATTATGTGATGCAGAATTTTTGGTAAATCAGTCCATTCAGTGGGTGGAATGGGTTGTAATAAATCCGGTTCAATAGTACTAGTAACGCACGGTGACATGATGATTAACTCCAAAGTATTGAAATGACCTTTGGAGCGAGTTACTTATCCGTCGAATCGTTGTTTATTTGATTGCTTGGGCTATTTTCCTGATTAAATAGGATTTTTTGATAGTCAAGCTAGTGATTCACAAGAATAACTTATTCAATTCTTGTGAATTTAGACGCAAAAATTCACAGAAGTCTACACATGAGGTGCAAATCCTGGTAACATAGAGACAACGATTTGTATGAACGGAGAGCGAACCGCAATAACCACATCCGTTACAATGCCGGCAAGCGAAAGTGACTGATGCGATTAGTGGGTACGCGCTAACTCGCTCTTTTTAGATATTACAGCTGAAGTGCCACTTTTGTTTCAAGAGTGGTATTTTGGCTAATATTTATTATTTTTCCTAGATGCCTCCATACTAAAAACCTTTTTGGCTTAAAAGTCGCTTAAACTACAATATATCTTATAAGATGTAAAATAAACTATTTTTTTTCTACATTGCTTATATGCCTCCTCTCGCCATAAAGCCTCAAGACTTAAGTCTATTAGGGGCAGTGATATTCGAGTTTATGAAAGATAACAACATCTCTATGCGTGAATTTGCTGACATGGCGAATGTGACTCGTCCTGGACTGCGAACGATGTGTTTGAAAACAAACAATCCGACACCAAGAAGCATTGCGAGGTTGGCAAAAGCAATGAATAAGTCACCTCTTGAACTTTATCAGCTAGCTTGTTTTAACAAAGAATTAAACCCCGATAAACCTGATTTAATTGATAAGGCTATCAAAGAATTTGATTCTGTTCTCAGGGATATGTGGGAATTAGTACAAGAATTACCTGAACAAGATAGACCTTCTGACCTGGAACTTGTTAACCAAGCTTTGGATACTCTTAGGTCTTGTATACCCAGACAGTAAAAATTTTTCACATGCTTGTATATCTAGATGACTATATATATATATATATATATATAGCTATTAATATTTATTTAGAATTTATGGTTTACAGCACACAAGATATACAAGCGTGTAGTGTAAAAGACAAATAACATGATTTGTAGTTTAACTGCTAAAACACGAATTGAAAAGTCCTAAACAAAAATATTTTTGCCGACAGCCTAGCGAGTAGGTGTTAAAATATGACCGATTCTTTGAGGTTATGAGTGAATTTTATAATCTCAAATGCTTACTGAGTAAAGATTATAGAGTTTAAACAGAGTAGATAAAGCTTCATAACCCTTGATTATTTTGATTCGGAAAATCAAATTTTAGAAGTAGGAGTGCCTTATCCCCGGTTTAATTACATTATTCTTTAAACTAAAGTGCAAGGATTAAACTAAAGTACAATTTGATTTCATAAATAACCACAGATGTAACACTGATAATTGTAATCATATTATTAGTGGTTATATGTAATTAATGTGACTACGTATTTGCTATTGCTGGCGCCGTTTTAACCTGTATGTTTTAACCCGACACGCATTGTTTTAACCCAAAACGCATGGGTTTTTTAACCCCATGCTAATAGCGCGCATTCCTCTGAAGAGGACTAAGTGAATGTTAATTTTGCTACTAATTTTATTAATATTTGTAGTTTTTACTTAGATAAAGTCAATAATTTGGGTATTTGGTAAGACCTTCTCATTGGTTTTATCTTTCATTTTTGCACTGTTGTTAGAATGATCTATATTTCGATTATTCCGCCTTATCGAATTTAGACTTGATTGTTATGCTGATGAACAAGTTTGGCTGTTTTGTGTAACAAGGAAAGGCGTTTTTGTGCAACTTTTGATTTTGTGTTGTTTCAAGTGTTTCATTTAATATTCGCTTAAAAAAGGGCGCCGTAATTTTCCTAGGGGATATGTGGATATTTAGTTTATCCCCTAGGAATTAGATTTGAGTGCGTACATTTCCTAGGGGATATGTGGATATTTGGTTTATCCCCTAGGAATTAGATTTGAGTGCGTACATTTCCTAGGGGATATGTGGATATTTGGTTTATCCCCTAGGAATTAGATTTGAGTGCGTACATTTCCTAGGGGATATATGGATATTTGGTTTATCCCCTAGGAATTAGATTCAAGTGCGTACATTTCCTAGGGGATATGTGGATGTTAAGAGTATGTTAGTATTGAAAACACTCTCTAGGAGAGCGAAAAATGCCTAGATGCCTTTGTTTGTAAGCGTTTTCCTATGAGCTTATAAGCTTATACATAGTTTTGAATCCAAAGCTTTCTGTGCGAGTATCAGTGGTAATTCGTCTGTTCTTATAAGCTTATAGTCTTATAATGAAACGCTTACAAACAAGGGTATATAGCCATTTTTTCTTTATACGCTAAAACTATTTGTCCAAATTATGATTCAAAGCACACTTGCGATTGCTTTAATATTACTTGGTACATTAATATTTCCTGACATAGCACAAGCAGGTGAACTTGGTGGAGTTGATATGGATAGATATTGCTTCGATTATTCTGGGGGTTTTGGGAGGATAGAATTAGTAGAGCATACAGCTTGGGGATGGAGTTGCGTTACTAGGTCTGGTTACGAGGATATTGATGTAGATGATGCATGTCGCCAACAATATTCCAACCCAGATGCTTATGCACGAGCTAAGAATCCGAATGACCCTTACTCTTGGGTTTGTATTTCAGACTAAGTTTTAATTTAATGAAAGCTAATTAATTAATTATGGCGTACTGAAAAATTATTCAGGCGCCACCTCTACCATGTTGGGTGCCGATAAAATCTAGAATCTGTAACATTTTCAGTTCACCGAAGTTTACTATGGGCAAAGGTTACGTTCGCTTTGGCTTAGATTATTTTTAAGGTAATTCTTTACCGTATTACAAACTTGCTGTATCAGTTCGTTAGATGATTTAATTGACCACGATTTGATGCTGCCGTCGCTGCCAATAGTTGTTAGTTGTTTACCATCTGCACTTAAACTAATGCTTTTAACCGCAGGTTGTTGAGTACTCCATGAAGAAAATGGTAATTGTCCTTTAAGGTCTTTTAGATTCCATATTTGGATGCGACCTCTGCTATCGCTGCTAATAATACTTTTTTCATCTGGGGTAAACGTGACTGCGGTAATTTTGGGACCGTATACCTGAAAGCTATCTGTCCATTTACCGTCAAGTCCCCACAAACGAACCGTACCATCATCCCCACCACTCACAATTTGCTTGCCGTCTTTACTAAAGGCTACACTGTTAACGGCGCCTAAGTGACCTTCAAAGGGTTTTTGCTTCATTTGACCTTGCAAGCTCCATAGATATATTTTACCGTCATCGCTACCACCCACTATTTGGTTCCCGTCTGGACTTAAAGCCAAGCTTCTAATTAAAGACGCATTTGTTGGGAATGATTTTCCTGACTGTAAAAATTGCAAGTTCCACAAGCTAATTTTACCATCATTGCTACTGCTAACTATTTTCTGACCATCTTTGCTTAATGCCACACTTTCAACTGAACCCGAATTAGTTGGAAATGCTTGCTTTTCTTCTTGACCTTGCATATTCCAAAAACTAATTGTACCGTCTTTATTCCCGCTAATAATTTGTCTATCATTGGCGCCGAAGCTAACAATGTTGGCAAAATTGCTATTATTAAAATAATTAAATGCTCGATTCTGTAAATTCCAGATGCGTACCATTGTATCATCGCTGCTGCTTGCTAATTGTTGACCATTAGGGCTAAAACTTACACTTCTGACGGGTCCTTTGTGAGCAACAAACTTCTCTAATTCCTGACCTTCTAAATTCCAAATTTTAACAGTCCCGTTTCCTCCAGCAGTCGCTAATTGCTGGTTATTGGGATTAAATACAACATCCCAAAGTCTACCTTGGCCTGCATTCCATTCTATAATAGGCTGTTTTAAGAGTGCTTGTGTTGGTGTTTTGATTGGTTGTTGAATTAAATTGCTATCGACTAACCAAATACGAACAATATCATCTTCTCCATCATCAATTCCTACAGCAGCTAATTCTTGACCATCTCGACTAAAATTTAAACCATGTACCGATTTTTTATAACCTATAAATTCCCCTAATTCCTGACCTTGAGAATTCCACAGACGAATAATACCACCATCATCACCGCTAGCAATTAGCTGACCATTAGGACTAAAACTAACATGGGTAACTGGTTTTTGATGCCCTTTTAATTCTTCTGCCAATAACTGCCCTTGTGAATTCCATAGACGAACAGTACCGCTATCTCCAGCACTTGCAATTATACCATCAATGTTAAATTCAAGCGTCCACAATTTTCCTTGTTGTGCATTCCATTCTTTGACTAATTGCCCTTGCAGGTTCCACAAACGAATCATACCATCATCACCAGCAGTTGCAACGAGTTTACCTGTAGGGCTAAATTTGATATTTCTTACCGAACCTTTTTGTTTTAAAAGTTTCTGTAATTGTTTACCCTGTGTACTCCACAATCTGGCTGTACCATCATCTCCACTGGTAGCTAATTGTTGACCATCTGGACTAAACGTCACATTTCTAACAGGACGTTCATACCCTTCAAAGCGATTGTGTTCTCTAACTGTATAAACTGCTCGTTGCAGCGTTCCTTCAATTTTTTCGCTCAGTAGAGAATCGGGTGGAAAAAATTTTAAAAGTGGATGTTCTAAAGTTTTTCCAGCTCGCAAAATCTCAATCATTCCATTCAAAGATTGATTATCTTGCAATTCTATTTCTGCGGCTTTTCTAAATGTCTTAGCTTCTTCTTCTTTGGAGACTCTCAAATTCCATAAAGCTATAAATGTTAACACAGTTAAACCAAAGATTACAGCAATCGCGAGTCGCCATCGCAAGCTGGTATTCCGACGTTTTTGTAATACACTTTTTTGGATGAACTCAATTTCTAATTTGTTAAACCAATTTTCTTGGGAGTTAAGTTGCCAATTTAAAACATCGAGATAGGGATTGGCGTTCCAAAGAAATTGGGTAGGTTTTTTGTACACGCGTTGTTGATGAGATTGCGAATATTGCTGCCATAATTGTATCAACCTGATAAAACCTTGACTAAATACATTTTCTAGAATGCTTAATCGACGGTCTAGCCAATCAATTTTAGGCTCAATTTTATCTGAAAAAGCGGTTGGTCTTGTTTGGTTTTTCACATTTTGCCATTCTACTGCAGCAGGTGTCAGGCGCCGTTGCAAAATAATACTTTCTTTTTCATCAGGTTTCCACAGTTCTAATCGTGACCACCCCTGCACTAAAGCATCGTGTGCTGGTTCCACATAGGGTTTACCCTCAGCATCTTGTCCTTCTACTAACAAACGAGCATCGCTAAAACGGCGAATAACTTCGTGAATACGGGTATTTTCTGATTCGGGATATTCTAATTCTGATAAAACTACTCGTCTACGTGCCAACTCTTCCCCACCCACTGCTACCATGCGTAACATCAACTTACGAATAGTTTGAGCATATAATGTATCTTTTTTAACTAATCCATCATACTCACGGTCTGCTCTTTGGGTCAAACTGCTGGTTACACCTCCCAATTCTTCGTAATCTGCTTGAGTAATTACCCTGTCGCTTCTTATACCAACGCTCGCACTCTTTAAATACAGCAAATATAATTCGCTGAGGGCAAAAGATAACAACGGCAACGCACCTGGCATTTGTATGACTTCATCAATTAAGCTGTCCACCAAACTATAGGGTTCAAAATACATTACTCGTGCTGAAGCTGGTTCTTCAATACAAGCGCGTAATTCTGAGCGTGTCATCGGTGGAACTATAAATCGTGATTTATGCCAATATGTTTTTAAGCTGGAGTGAGATAATTGAGATTCAAAGTCTTGGCGAAATATAAGCATAATTCGCAGATTATCTGCATTATTTGTAACTAAATTGGTTAATAAATGCAGAAAATCTTCCCGTTCTTGGTCGTCACGACAAACAGTTAACAATTCTTCGCCTTGGTCGATTACCAACAATAATTTTGACTGAGTATTTTGCTGTAACCAATTTTCAATAAATGTCTGACTTATAGTATTATTTAAAGTCTTTAACGGCGCCTCTCCTGGACGCATTGGTGTTAAAATGTGCCAAGGAAGTTGATTATTTTTAATATAAGGTATCAATCCAGCTTTAACCAAACTAGATTTTCCAGTACCACTGGCGCCTAATACAACTGTAAAAGGGTGTTGACAAACGTGTTGATACAGTTGTTCAGTTAAAACTTCCCTGCCAAAAAATAATTGGCTGTGTTCTTCTTCAAAAGCTTGTAAACCGCGATAAGGATTTTGTGACTCATCTAATGGTGGCGCCGATGGTAGATTTAATTCGTGATTAGGAGAAAGAAAAATATACTCGCCTTTATCATGCTTATTTAAACACCAAATACCGGGGGTTTGACGCAGACGATGTTTTCCTGTATAGATTTCGACCCTATCGCGTAAATATGTATATAGCTTCGTTGCTGTAATTACCCCATCTCCGCTTTGTTTTCCATTTTTGGCAAGAGGATAAATATCAGCGGCGCCTTTTAGTGCATCTAACAACGCAGCAGCAAAAGGAGAATGATTACCAACTTGACCGCGTTCTGTATCTAAATTAAAGTTATCTAAAGCTTTTTGGTCGGAAGCAGAAGAAGTAATAATTTGCCATGCTGCATCTCGAATAAAGCGGTCATAACGTTCTTGGTAAATAACTTCATAGTCGGTAAGTAAATCGCGCGTACTCGACCAGCGAAAGGCGCCTGCAAAACAACAATCAAGAATACCTAAAAAATGCCGACAAGGTAGCTCACTCAAAGCCGAGTGCAACTTCGTCATTGGCAAATAACTATTAGTATCACCCAGTTTGGCATCTTGGGGAATTAAGTAACCAACAGGACCATCATCCCCATTCAATGCAACCCCGTGACCAGCAAAATAAAATAGTAAGCGGTCATTTTCGGTAACTTGTGCGGGTAATGTTTCTTCTAAAAATTGATTTATATTATTTAGAGTTGCAACTGAGTCTAAACATATCCAAGCTTGGTATTTATGCTTAGACCGCAGAACTTCTATGAGTTTTTTAGCATCGTTGACAGCTGTTTTGAGGGGAGAAATACCATTTTGGTAATTATCAATGCCAATAATAAAGGCTAAATTACGCTCAAATCCTGAGCAGGCGCCATTTTCTTGGTTATTAAATATTTCCGTCTGTTCAGCGATGTTCATTATGCACACTCCAAGTTCACGTCATTTATAGTATTTAAGTATTGATACATTCGACGTACCTACTTAGATGTTATGGATGTCACTATAGTTGACTTATGCAATGCGGAAAACATTAAGTCTCAGATCGGCAAGAACAACTAAGTCAGAATCCGTTCAACTCACAAAACTTTCTCTTATTTTCCAACAGTGCTTTCCATCAACGCTGTAGAAAGTATGCTCAAAGTTTTGGTATCAATAAAGTAATCGAGATGATTGCAATCTACTTCATGAATTTGTGGTTGGGGTGAGCGCGCGTTATTTACGCTTGTTATACTACTTACTGTTACAGCAATGTCATTTAATTGATCAAAAAAGGCTAAATCGATTGATTTGTCTTTTAGTTTTTCCATTAACTGTTGTAATTTATTAGTTTCACCAAATACGGATGGCGCCAAGTTATTACCAGCAATAATAGTATAGGGAATACCTGGGTCGGGACTTGCTGCTAAAGATTTGAGAAAATCTGACCCAGGTTGCATTTGATCGAAGGAAACATCAATTTTTTCTATAAAAGTTAGCAAGCTAGGCAATATCTTGAATGGTGATATGCTATTTAAGGCAAATGTAAATAATGCCGTTGCGAAATCGTGAATTGTAGACCAAGGAGAACCTGCATTTGGCGTACCTAACATGACTAAGTGATTAATAATTTTATTACCACCTTCGCGTTCTATTAACCACCGAGATATTAACCCACCCATCGAATGGGCAACGATATGTAATTGTTTACCGTGGTTTTCACCTAAACCTATTTCTTCGAGACTTTGTTTTAATGAACGCGCGTTTTCTTCAATCGAGGTGTTTATGTTCTCGTAGTCAAAAGCAAGAATTAAATCACACATCTCGGCTAAGGGTTTTTCCTGTTCAGTTACTGTCCAGGTTGCTTTCTGCATTGCAGGTAATAAGCTTTCGGTATCACCAATAATACCGTGAATAAACAAAACTATTTTGTTGGCTTGGGCTACTTGCTGTTTGATTTCTTCTACATCGGTTTCATAGCTAACTTCTTCCGAAGCGTTTACTTTTGCTATCGCTAATCGTGGATAGGGGAACTCCAACCCCAGTTTTTCGCTGAGAACTTTTTGGAAGTAAATCTTGAAAGCACCTGTTAAACTGCGTTCTCCTGATTCGAGTTCAGGAAGACGCTCTAACCTAATTTCGGTTTTTCCATTATGAGAGTATCCTATTCCCAATGGTAAATAAAATTCGCCATCGTAAGCAATTGGTATTACTTTTTCTTGTGGCGCCAAGGGTCTGTCAACAATTAATTTTAAGGGGTTTTCGCGGGTAACGGTGGAGATGGTTGCAGTATCAACATTACTTAGTTCTAAGGCATTTGCATTTGCCTCAACTTCCGAACTGTTAGTTAACACAAAAGGTTGACTGTGGGGATTGTCCCGTAACACTGGTGGTAAATAATCATTGTCTAAATTTCTGGTAGATGAGGAAATACTTGTTAAACTAGCTTTTGCTTGTAAGTTGGGGTGAGCTTTTAAAGTAACTCCAACACCGAGAGATACCCCATTTCCTGAGTGAGGTACAGTTGTAGTATCCAAAGGACGAATAGTTTTAATTACAACTTGAGTTGCTACCCAATCATCGTATTCTTCAACTGGTTCATCTGAAAGTAAATCGCGCGATTGCCAGCGATTCATTAAACGGTTGAGAGTACCTGTCCCGACATTGCGGTGTGTATATTCTCTGCGCGGTGAATCGAGTTTTGGTTGTTCTAATAATCTGGCATCAAATTCATTGCTGCAAACAATGAGTTTCAAAATATCTTGATACTCTGTAACCCCTTGGCGCCATAATTCATCAGGAACGCTGGGACGAATAGCTTTTCCACCTAAAACCCAACATTCTTCGTTAGATTTAAGTTTAATGTAACCTGCTTCAAAAAAGCCCGCACCAATTGAAAATTGTTCGGTTAATTCGAGTAATGCACAATAAAGCGTTTGTTCGCTGGTATTTTTCAGCTTGATTTTGAAAGCTGGTCGGTTCCATTTACCCTTATCATCTAGATAGTAATTAAGACGAATTTGACTATCTTCTACAACTTGATTTTTTTGATAAATTTCTAGTTTAACTGCCGAAGCACTAATTTGACTATTTGCAGGACTTTGTAGTTGACTCAAATTTGTCCAGCGGGCAATATGTTCGAGACGTTCAACAATTTTGTTAGCGCTAGAAGAGGTATAACCAGGAATTTGGTTAACTATAGGTACGCCATCCGCAGGTCGAGTAATAAGATACTCTCCGTTTAGAGCAATAACTTTAAATTCGGCGGTTTCGCTTTCGTTAACTTCGCGCACGTACACCGAAGATTGTCCGTCATTAATATTTTTTAATGCTTGTTTTAACAGTTGTACTCCTTCTTCTTCACCAACCAAGCGTACACCTAATGGTGGCAAAGGCAAACTGGTAATAACTGCTTTAAAAGTTTGTTGTCTGTCTAAATTTGTAGGGTCAGTTGTAATTTGACTTAGCTGTGGTAAAACTTCGGTAACTTGTGCGTCTGCAAATTTATTAGATAATTTGCGTAAATCTTCAGCTTTGGCTGTAATCGGAAATAGTGCCAAACGCATAGTTTCTCCACCATCAGGACGGGGTACACCATGTACGGCGCCGCCATCAATTATCCAACCATACTGTTTGTGATAAGAAACAGTATAGTACGGATTGCGGGCACTTACCGCCCCACCTAGAAATAATTGGTCTAAATCTCTACTATCGGTTGCTTCCAATTGGGGTGATTGTTTAAATACACTGCGTACCAAAGCATTGGTACGTTTAAATAAATCTCGATAGGTAAGATTTCCTTGAGTTTGGCTAAGGGTTTTGGTGAGAAAATAACAAAATGCTCCCCGGTGTTTGCCACCAGTTTTATATTCTTTGGCAGTTTCCAAATCTTGACAAGCTGCGAATAAAATATGCTTACCCCTTGGTAAACTCCAACCCGATGCTTGTCGGTTAAAAGAGCGGATATTTTCAATTTCTTCTGGGGAAAAAATAAAACTCTCTAAAGGACGGTAGCGTTTATCTGATTCATATTGGCGAACTGCAGTTTCTTGAAATGCGTCTCTTGTTCCTGTACCAGAGTGACAGCAATCTAAAATTAAAGTAATATGAGGATCTTTTTCTGCCACCTCCGCGATTAACTTGGCTAATTCCTTATCTGCTAAATTCCAATATCCTTCCTTCCGGCTATCGTAACAAACAAGCGCTTGGTTTAATTTTTCTCCACCAAATTCCCAAAATTCTTTTGGTGCTAGTTCTTGAGAACCATGACCGCTGTAGTAAAAAAAGGCAACATCATTACTGTTCGCTTGGCATAGATGCTTGCGAAAGCAATCTATTATACCTTGACGGGTTGCTTCTGAATCCTTAAGAACTTTTAAGTGTAAATTCCAGCCTTCGGTTTTTACCCGTGTTCTTAAATATTCTTCTATAGCCATTACATCATTAATACAGCCTTGGAGCTTCTTTACAGGTGCTATATAGTCGTCGATGCCTACTAATAAAGCGTAAATATTGCTAGTCATAACTACATGTCTCTTATGTACTACATTCTTCTAGGCTATAAAGTTATCTTGTCTGTTGATCAGTAATATCTTACTTTGCATAAATCCTCTTATTATCTTCAGGTATATTTTTATAATCGTATTATCTTAAATAAGTTCCACTAATATTTCTACATTATTTCCTCATCTTGATTATCCCTTGTATATTCCCGTAGGGCGAGCGCAGTAATTGTCTGGCGCCAGCCAACCCTTCAGGAGGACGATTGCGTAATAAGTACCATTAAATACACTACACGAAAATTAAGCGAGCTACAACAACTCTCAATAAAATTCTGATACCAATTTAATATAAAGATGCACAGAAAACCCCTCCCCGTTCAGGGAGAGCAGGGTGGTTTCATACAGCTAGAGAAAAATCAAATCGGTTTAAGACTCTTCGTTCTCTCCTAACCCGCCCACTTGAAGAGTGGGGCTAATTGAACGAAGCCCACTTGAAGAGTGGGCTTTGAATCAATAGCCCCAGGCTAGGCTGTTAACTTTGGATGTTTTTAGGGCTTTATAGGTTCATGCAAAATATCTTTCCCCTCTCCCCTGCCCCACCTTGAGGCGCCTTGAACTAGGGGCATTCACCCATGAGAACCTAGCAAAGCGCTTGGGCATTTGGTGATTGAATTGGTGTTTGGGCTGCTGCTATTGTATAGAGTGTTAGCCTAATAATTGTGGAGATTATGGCTAGATAAATATTTTTAATTTTCAACTGAGTTTTGGAAGAGTCCAGTGCATAAGTTGAAAATTTTTACCCTAATTAGTAAGTAGAAAGAAAACAGCAAATCAAATTAGAGTCTGCTAAATTCTCTGATTTAAACTTAAAAAAACACGACTATGTTTAGTTTTGAAGCTCGAACTCAAGCTTAATCAAGCTTTTCGTTTAACTTTACATTCTGTTACATAGTTCGTTTTATCTCCACTGACTGACTTATAAACAAAACTAACTCTATAAATTAAACTCATGAAATCTCTCACTCCTGAAATAATTCGAGCTATAACCCCCATGTTTATGGCAAGTATTGGAGCAATCATCGGTGTTGCTGTTTTAGTCTCGCCAAATATCACTGATACTAAATATACTGCTGGACTTGGACTTGCAGGAACTGCAATTGCTGGTGCTGCTGGACTAGCTCAAGGTAGTAAAAATGAGCAGGACTTTTCAGTCAAGAAGCAGGGAGACAACTTGCAAGTTAAAACTCCAGCCTCTGAGACAACTGCCAGAGATTAGGGAATACATCAAGTACTTGATTTTTGACGAACTATTGACGACGATTTTGATTGAATTTTTTAAGCAGACCGTTCAATATCCGCAGGATCAGATGGTTCTGTTGGTTCACTTAATCCTCTGTCAACCCCCGGAGAGCGATCTGATTCTTCGTCTTCTCCTTGCTCTTCTTGCTCTTCTTGCTTTTCTTGCTTTTCTTGCTCTTCTTGTTTTGTTTGAGTTTTCTTAGGTTCCTGAATATTCTTACTCATAGTCTATGTAAATAAATGTGACATGTGTTTGTGGTAGTGCAAACTACATATAATTGATAAATGGTCTTTATCATCCTGACATCCCCCCTAAGAGTGATTTTTAATACAAGTGTAGCGAAACAGAGAACCAATATAAGAAAATAAGCTCAAAAGAAGCCTCACACGGCAATACTGATCGGTATTGAGCCTCCTATGTTACCAGAAACCTGCAAGATGATCTGGAAAGACTTGATGAGCGCGTTGTAAATAACGACCTTTGAAACGTAACTACTTTGTTGTGGGTGTCAGCAAACCTCAACAGCTTTTGTTATGGTGACAGCTGCTTTTACCCTGGTATACGCGCGCAGTAGCATAAACATTTCAATACGATTTCTAATTTCGGTTACAATATGCTTGTAGTTAGATAAGCTAGAGAAAAAGCCAGAGACCTTTTTCATGAAGCTGTAAAAGTAGCTCTACAGAAAGAGCAATGGGTTATTACAGGCGACCCATTAAAATTGGAAGTGGGCGGCACAAAGCTAGAGATAGACCTCGGCGCCGAACGTCTGCTAGCTGCCGAACGTCAAGGTGAAAAGATAGCGGTTGAAATAAAATCCTTTCTAAGTGACTCACCCTTAACTGATTATCATGCAGCGCTTGGACAATTCTTAAACTATCGGCTTGCTCTAGAAATTAGTCAACCTGACCGTACTCTTTATTTAGCTATTCCCTTAACTGTGTATGATGCTTTTTTCCAACGCGAATTTGCTCAACTATCAGTAGAACGGTATCAAATAAAACGTATTGTTTACGACCCAATTAACGAGGTGATTACTCAATGGATAAATTAGAGCGATATCGAGCGGCAATTCAAAAAGTTTTGACAGAGTATGCTTCTGTTCCTGTTGCGTCGGGCGAAATTGATTCTCAACTTATCTTTGACAAGGAACGCGACCGTTATCAAGTTGTGAGCGTTGGTTGGGCAGGACATCGCCGCGTACATGGCTGTGTTTTACATGTGGACATCATTGATGAAAAAATTTGGATACAACACAATACTACCGAACTACAAATTGGTCAAGAATTAGTTGCTATCGGTATTCCTAGAGAAGATATTATACTTGGTTTCCAAGCTCCCTATCTGCGGAAATACACTGACTTCGGTGTTGCATAAAAAGTTATTTGTTTGTAAATATAGGCGCCGTATATGTTAGAGCAAGTACTCAAATATGCGTGATACCTGAGAACTTGCCTAATGGGACTTAAACAAAAATTAAGCCCAAATGTAGCCCAAACCCGCTTTATACGCAGCAAACACGTCACGGTTATGAGTCAGCCAATCAAAAAATCGGTAAGACATAGCTGTCCTAAAAGCTTGAACAGAGCCAATAAAGCTGTATAGTGTATGTCCATCTTGTGGTACGGAGAGTCATAAACTACATCAAAACCATCGTCATATTATTAAAGATTTACCTTTTGGAGAGAAACCAATTTTTTAGAAATAAATCGGCGCCAATTTAAATGTAGAATTTGTAAAAAACCGTTTAGTGAAGAATTTGAGTTTGCAAGAAAGAAAAGAACCTATACAAATCGCCTTGCAAACAAAATAATACAAGAAGTTTTAGAAAACGACATACATAGCGTGGCATCAAAAGGTATAGTCACAACAGAAGAGATAGAAAGAATGTTAAAAGATGCATCTAGAAAAACTAAATTTAACAAAACCTAAGAATTTAAAAAGGCTGGGAATTGATGAAATAGCTTTAAGAAAAGGAAAGGGTAACTACTGTGCAGTGTTAATAGATTTTAGATACATCTAAACCAATCGCTATTTTGAACGCACGTACACAAGGAGTAATCGAGGAAGTTCTTATCA
>NZ_KB217480.1:111886-112763 GCF_000331305.1 Calothrix sp. PCC 7103
TTAGAAGGATTGAAAAATAGTAAATATGCTTTTACTTAAAAATGAAAAGGACTTAAATGAAGAACAAATAAAGAAATTAATTCAAGTAAAAGCTGTATCTCCTACTTTAAAAATGATGCATGAATTAAGGAAAACTTAGAAAATTTTTAATAAAACTAATCATTGGTATCCAGCAGTATTTAAATTAGGTATGTGGCTTTCAAAAGCTAAAACATATTTTCCAAATAGCAATAACACTTTTATTCGTTGGTTTGATGAAATTATTGCTTATTTTGATAATGGCACGACTAGCGGCGCCGTTGAAGGTATTAATAATAAAATAAAATTAATTAAGCGCTCGGCTTATGGGTTTAGAAATTTTGAAAATTTCCGAGTTCGATGCCAATACTGCTCGGTTAAGGGAAATAGAGGGTAAAACAGTACTAATTTTGTTCGCGTTTATAAAACGAGAACTGACATAATTGATTAGGTTATAGGTTATAGGTTATAGGTTATAGGTTATAGGTTATAAGTTATTTTTTCTCTTTCTGGCTCTCGTACAAATCTATCCAGTTTTGCCTGAGAGAATGAATCGTATTTTTAAGGTGTCAATTTGCATTCTTCGTGTAACTTGCATAACAGCATCAATATGAGCGGAGCTTCCAGCTTTCCCCAAATGCTTATACTTACTCAATTTGTTGGGAGTTTTCGTAGGGAAAACAGGCGTAGTTGCGTGTAACTTATAGTACCAGTAAGTCCCCTTCTGTCCTCGTGCCTGGTAGCGCAGGACACAACAACCTTCGGGCGCCACTTCTCCGGTAGATTGAATTTGCTGAATTTGTAGTTGTAAAGTTGCTATTGCTTGCTGCAAGAGTTCCGCCCTGGCAATGACATCATC
>NZ_KB217480.1:112863-280437 GCF_000331305.1 Calothrix sp. PCC 7103
TAGGTCTAAATTCAAAAGTAAAAAGCGATTACATCGAGGCAATGGTACTGTTAAGCAGCAGTTAACTTTCAAAGTCTTTGAAACTGCTGCTAGCACATAGTAATTGTGGACAGTATAAACGATAAACGGTTCAAATGATTGTTAGAAACTTTTAAATAATATTAAATATAAAATTACGTTCCTTGATAATATATTTGTCTAGGCGTGAATTTCTGCGGGTTTATATATACTGTTTAAGTTCTCGTGTTTAAAACGAGAACTATATTTTCTTTATTTTACCCTTTATTCTTCCTTAACCGAGCAGTATTGTTAACCGAGCAGTATTGATAGTGGTGGAGATAACTGGCGCCGCTTTTACACTGCTACATGTTCTATATTTGGAGTGTATAAAGCGAAACTATGATGATTAATTAGTAAAAATGTGTTGTTATCTTTGATTAAATCGCCTGTGCAAGTGATTGGCAAGCGTTCGTTGTATGCGGTGGTGGCTATTTGATAGTGTTCTGGGTTTAGTTTGATGTTGATAAGCTCTGGTTTGGCTATGATGAAACCCATTACTGTGATGTTGTTTTGTTGAGATAGTTTGGTTACTATTCCCTGTATGGATGTGTTGGGGATGGTTGTTATTAAGTCACTTAGTATATCTAGTTGGGAGCGTTGTTCTACTTTTTCTAGGGTTTCTAATATTTCTGCCATGCGTAGCGCATATGACCGTGTTGTTCTGTTTAATGGTAGGGTTATGTCGTATTCGTCGTATTCTTCATCGTTTTTTGATTTTACCCAAACAGACTCTTTGCCATCAGTATGACTTTCGCGCATCCATCCGCGCGCTTTTAAATAGGTGGTTAATTTTTGGGGGTCTAGGTTTGAGAGGATATTGGGGTCGCGTACTGTGACTATCATATTGCTTCTCCGTTAGCTATTCGTTGCATGAGGGTTTTTAATGCGTTAACACTAAAAACGTTGGTTCGGGGTATATAAACAGTGACTTTGTTTTGGTTGGTTCTTTCTGGTTGACCCCGTAACGATACCCAGTAAGCACAGCGTTTTAAACAAAGTTCTGTCTCTGACTGCTGTAACCATTCTTCAATTTTTTCAGGCACTAAGAGAATAATTAATAGTAAAGGGTCGTCGTTGGGATTAATATTGCTTAATTCATTATAATTCTTTATCTCAAGCGGAAATCTAATACCGTCATCACCAAGTAAGTCTTGGGAAGTACATTTTAACTGTAAATCGAGACGAGTTCGGCGCCTGGAACCTGGTGATACTAGTCCTGTTATAGTTACATCAACCCCTACCAAGTCTAATGGTCTAGGTGCAATTTGAAAGGAATACCCAGATGCTGATGCTACCGCGCTAATATAAGCATAACTGTATTCTTCTTTTTGGGTGGTTATGAACATTTATTTTTATGCACCTCGAAAACTGGAGTGAAGGGACGCACTATCAACGTTTTATCTTAATTCATTAATGCTCCAATGAGAAATATCTCCATCAGTTATATATAATGATGGAGATAGCAACATATGAAGTTTTAAGTATTATTGTTTGGGTTGTAGGTCGCAGGCGCCTTCATAAGAGTCGGTACTCTAACCCCCATGTTTTAATTCCCAGGAAGCGCGGAATTACAATTGTTGTCTAGGAGACGGGACGCTCGCGGGCGCGCCAGTGCCATTAGTGCGAGGATGATAAGCACCCATAGGGAATAACGAGTTTTTGAGGCTAAGTTGTTTTTCATAACTAGTAAGGATTTACGTAGATAAGGGTTGTTGGTGGAAACGCTTCCGACTTATCTTTAGTATCTTGGTGATAGCGAATTAGTTCAGCTTTGGCATTGCCTGACTTCTGCGTGATTTTGGCATGACTTTAGCAAGATATGAATTTTTAAATTAAAATCGATATAGTCTATATACTGATGTATGCCGCAAAATTCTATTGCTGCTTGCTCTGATGGTATCGAGAAAGCAAAACAAGCTTTAAAAAGGAAAGGATTAAACCGACAGAAATTAGTTGGATATAAGGACTGTAATCTTTCTCGAAGCACAATCTATAATTTTTTTAACGGAAAATATGTCAGTAATGAAAGTTTTGTTAGTGTCTGCAAGGTTCTTGAACTTGATTTTGATGAAGTTGCTGGTATTGCACAAGCGTCAAGGCAAGTAAGCGAACAATCGGCGCAAAACAGTGAGCCTGTTTGTGAGACTATAAATATAAAATTGCCTGGGCAACAGCGTAGAAATTTACAACAGGCTTTACTTGATGCTTTTCCAAGTAAATCATCATTAGAGCAAATGTTATCATTTGAATTAGATAAGAATTTAAATGCAATTGTTGAAGGAGGCAGTTTACAAGACATTGTTTTTGCATTAATAACAACAGCAGTATCTCAAGGATGGATTCAAGATTTAGTTCGTGCTGCCAAAGCTTCAAATCCTGGGAATTCTAAGTTACAAAATATTGCCTCGGAGTTATTAACTAGTACTTTAACTGAGACTATAAATATTGATGAGTTAGTACAAACCGCGCGCGATAAAATTGGCGCCTATATTGAAGAACGATGCGGTACGATGCGTGTACTAGATATGACGCAGCCAATGGGGTTAGATGATATTTATACGCGCGCGGGGTATTTACTCATTTTCACATCTGACCGTTCATGAGTATTTTACGGCAAGAAAGATTAAAGAAGCAGGTAACGATATACTGTTGCACATACTAGCTGTTCGCATTAGCGAAACACGTTGGCGTGAAGTTTTTTTATTAACAGTAGGGATGTTAGTTAATGCGGATTCGCTGTTGCTATTGATGAAGCAACAAATTGATAGTTTACTAGAGGGGGATGAAAGATTACAGCAGTATCTTACTTGGGTTGAGGAAAAATCTAATTCGGTTGAGGCGCTTTATAAAAAAGCTGCTGTGCGTGCTTGGTACTTTGCACTCTATCTAGAACTTGACCGGGACATTATCCGAGACTTTGAACGAGATGGCATCCAATACTTTACTGAAAGCATGACTTACGAGTTACAGCTTGACCGATCTCTTGCTCAATACCTCGATATGTTTCGAGACCTTACTCAATATGTCCTTAACCAAGATGTTACCCAAGGCTTCAACCTCAATCAATATATTGATATTGTTTTTAACTTTGACCAAGACATGAATCTAGACATTGCCTTAGAGCGTAACGAAGAATTGAAGCGCAAGCTGCTTTCATTACAAGCTCAACTACCTAACCCAAAGGAAAATTTTGATACTAAGAAACAATGCTGGATGTCTTACGGCGCCAATTGGACTCAAGAGTTTATGGCTATTATGATTGAGCATCGTAATATTGGTCATAATTGGGAATTTACTGACGCTCAAAAAGAATTGTTGGAGAAATATTATGATGCCAACAAGTTTCTCATTGAATGTCTTAACAGTGATTGTTATGTTAGTCGTGATGTTCGTAAATATATTGAAGATACGTTGATATTACCTATAAAGTCTATACCACCCGCACGTTTTGAGTAATTTATCCTAAAGTTAGCAGTTGTGAGGGGAAGTCAACTACTAACCTTCGCGTTAATAAACAGGGTAAACCTAATAAGACTTCTGCTATATCATCTCCAGTGACAACGGGGATGGTAAGGTTTTGTCCATCTAAGTTAACAGTTCCAGCATAAACGTTAAATTGTGCTTCCCCGGTTGCGGTTAGACGTGTTTCATCATTATCAGTAAGCTGCCATTCTAAAGATACAGCATCTTGAGTATTTACTGCTAGCCAACCAGTAAAGCCAGTATCAAAAAGTGCATCTACCGTTATTATTGAACCATCTTCTGCTACAAAGTCTATTTCAAAGATTAGTTCGTTACTGTCGCTAAATTTCCCTTCAATCAATTTGTTTTACTCGGCGCCGTTGGTATTAATTGAAACGTACAAATTAACCGATCTGGATATTTTTGACGTGCTTTCTGTTGAGCTAATTTTTTATCAGCGTTAAGGAAATAGTCGCCACTGTCCGGTTCGATGGCAATATACCAGCTAGGGTAATTGCTTGTTAATTCTTTGCGTAGACTATCATAAATTGCACGTGCGCGCGCAACATATCCTGGGTTTGCTTTTTTGGGAGATAGTTGTAAGGTGTATTGACGAATTCCTACCCAAGGTGTTGAAAGTTGATGTTGGTTTGTAGCGTTGTTGGGGGAAGTGTCGGATATAAGGGTACTTGAAACAGGTGAGGGTTCAGAGTTGGTATTATTCATGAAAATTACTGCCACAAGTGGATTAACGTTCCTATTAACATTTTACGCTGCTACACGCTCTGTTTTTATAAGATAAGAGAGAATAGAAGTGTCGCGACTCTTATAATAACTAACCATGACTGAAACTAAAACAACTCGTACCACGCGCTCTGGACGCATTTTTCCTGAAATTCAGTGGACAGAGGAACAATTTGCTGAGTGGGAAAGAGAACATGAGGAATTTTATCAACGTTGTAAACCTATTTTTGATCAAGTTAAAGACCAATTGATGGAGACTCATTACAATTGGTATGTTGCGGTTGAACCAGATAGTGGAGAATATTTTGTTGATAAAGATTTAGAAGTTGCTTCGCGGGTATGTCGTGACAAGCATCCTGATAAAATACATTATGCTTTCCGAATTAATGAAACAGGGGCTTGCGGCACGATATGACGATATCTGGTAGGTTTGGTGATGAGGATGCTTTAATTTTTGAGGTGTCACTTATTGATGACCAGGGATTAGAGCTAGAAATTGATGCAATGTTCGATACTGGCTTTTCTTATTGGTTGGCTGTTGATAGTCAGGATGTAAGTGCTTTTAATTGGGTCTTTATACGAAGACAAATAATGGAAACTGCACGAGGGAATTTTAGGTTTAATATTTACGCAGGTAAGATTAAACTTGATGGTGTTGAATATGACATCCCTGTTCATGTTGGTACAGGTTTATCTGAGGTTTTACTTGGGCGCCAATGGTTAACAACTAGAAAATTGTTGGTTGATATGCCCAACCGTGTGCTAACTTTAGGATGAATAATTATCCTATTACCCGCGCGCGTATTGACGAGTTGCTCAGGTTTCTAGCTTTATTTGATGCGGTTAAAGCTTGCACTCGCAGGTGTTCTTGAGAGTTACGACTATATATTAATTGACTGCCCGCCTTCTTTGGGTGTCCTGTCGATACTGAGCTTGACGGCTGCTAATTATGTTCTTATCCCTATTCAAACTCACTTTAAGGCTTTTAAGGGTACTGAGTTGTTGTTAAATACTATCAAAGAAATCAAGAAGCATGTTAACCCACAGTTGGCTATTGCCGGCTTTGTTCCGACGCTGTTTAGCAATGCTAGCCAAGATAAGGTTATTTTACAAGCTCTGGAACAACAATTGGCGCCTATAGCCCGCATTTAAGTAGTTACGCAAAATCGATTATATATTCTTCTCCAAAATTCTTTAAGATGTATTCTACTGACTCAACCAACCTCTCCCAACTCTCATAAGCATCTATTTCTAGCCAATAATATTTAATAAAACGCCACAAAGATTCAATGATATTCAATTCGGGGGAGTATGTGGGTAGGAAAAATAAGGTTAATCCTTTTTCTTTCCATTCTTCTAGTTTATCAAGTAGCGCATGACTAGTATGAATTGAAGAATTATCAACTACTAATACAGTCTTTTTCTCAAGAGTTTCACAAAATTTATCAATACATGCTATTACAACATCACTATTAATGCTGCGTTCAAATAAATAAACCTCTAAATCGTTTCTTCTATTTAAAAAGCCTAAAGCATTTAAACGCTTACTTCTCTGAGTTTTTACAATAATAGTTTCTCCTTTTTCTTGCCATGCATATGGAACATAAGAAGTTAAGCAAAACCCTGTTTCATCAACATATCTTAAATCAATTTCTCCTCTATCGTCTTGTTTTCTTAATTCTTCTAATTCTTCCTTTTTTTGCTTGTATACTGACTCTTCTGGCTCTCCTGCCACGCCTCTTTTAATGCGGCGCCATGTAACATCAAAAAACTCTAAAACTCGCTTAATTGTATCATTACTAACATCAATTCCCCATTCATCTCTAATTTTCATTCTTACAATATGTAAATTTCTTGAATTTTCAAGCGACCAGTGTTTAACCTGCTCTTTTTGTTCATCATCTAATTTTGACTTTCTTCCTCTTCCCTTTTTGTCGTATAACCCAGCTAGTACATAATTATCCCAATCATCAAACCAGTTAGTAATCGTTAGACGACTGACATTAAAAATTTTAGTTAAGTCGGTTATTTTATATCCATCATGACTTAATTTTATACACTGCGCTCTCTGCCGTACTTGATGATATTTACTGTATTTATAAATTCTTTCTAAAATTTTGATGGTTTCTTGACTTAATCCTTTGATAAAACGCATGTTCGCACCCCTTTCTTGACGTTTTAGTTTTCTAGTCATAGTTTATCATGAAATGCATAAATATTTTTGCGTACCTACTTATTCTCCTATCCCGCGCGCTA
The DNA here is from genome assembly GCF_000331305.1 of Calothrix sp. PCC 7103. Classification (GTDB taxonomy): domain Bacteria; phylum Cyanobacteriota; class Cyanobacteriia; order Cyanobacteriales; family Nostocaceae; genus Dulcicalothrix. The sequence goes on from NZ_KB217480.1 coordinate 119,386, forward strand.
CTGCTTTTGCTGATGCGGCGATGAATCGTCAACCGCTTGCGGTATACTCGGCAAAACATCCTTCGCTTACTGTGTTGAAGGAAATTGCAATCGGTATGGATAAATTAAAATAACTAAAAATAAAGATAATTTAAGCGGAGGAACGTGCGATGAGAAAAAAAATACCACCAGTCCCTCAAATGCGTGGGGTACAGGATTTACTATCTGTTCATAATGATGATGTACAGCCGCATAACGAGGTGGCTATTGATAAAATTAAGGTGAACTCTAAGCAACCAAAACGCTGGTTTGACCCATTGAAAATGGCACAACTTGTTGAGTCGGTGCGTGAGTATGGCATTTTAGAACCGCTATTAGTTAGACCCTTGGATAATGGGGAGTATGAGCTTATTGCAGGGGAACGGCGCCTGCGCGCGGCAAAGGAAGTTAAACTAACCGAAGTACCAATCGTTAGTAAAGAGCTTTCGGATAAACAAGCGTTATCTGTATCTATATTGGAAAATTTACAACGGGAAGATTTAAACCCTGTTGAGGAAGTTGAGGCTGTTTTAGAATTACTGGCTATATATTTAGATGTATCAACCGATGAAGTTAAATCAATTCTAAACGTTGCTGCAAACGCTAAAAAAAGAAATATCGAGTTGACGGAACACGTTTCACGTCAGTTAGAACAAATTGAATCTACTCTTACTAGCATCGGGAAATTTAACGCTGAAAGCTTCCGTACAAGTCGCTTACCTCTGTTAAACTTACCCCAAGATGTGTTATTAGCGCTGCGTCAGGGTCAATTAGAATATACCAAAGCACGGGTAATTGCACGGGTTAAAGATGATTCTACGCGCGCTGTTGTGCTTGAGAAAGCTATTGATGAGGATTTGTCGCTTACCCAAATTAAGGAATTAATCAAAGAATTTGATAATCATTTGCCTCCAAGTGAGAAAGAGGTGGCGCCTGATAAAGCTGTAATTCAAATGTATACAGACCTTGGTAAGCTTCTTAAGCAAAGTAAAGTATTATCCGATGCGAAAAAGCGTAAAAAAGTTGAAAAGCTTTTGACTGATTTAGGGAAGTTGCTTGCTTCACCGGAGGAAGAAAACAGCATCTCGAATTCATAAATACATATATAGAGTAACAAGTCTCAACAATCAGAAGTAGAGCGACTCAGTTATAAATAGACGGCGCCTGATAATTTCAATACATCGGAACTCTCATGTTTAGAATAGTACTAAGGATTGGTTCTGCTGTAACCAATTAAAAATTATATCTAAAGCATTTGTTAAATCTGACATATTAAAACCGTATCTCTATATTTAAACTATGCTTACACTATAACTGGCGCCATATAGTTCGGATATGAACAAACTGGCGCCGTTATAAAAATCTTAAAATGTCCACCATTGGTGGAACTTTTAAGATTTACGCATATGCACATGTAGCAAAAATTACACAAATCCTAATTAATATAGTCAGTCACGAACAAGGTATACTGGCGCCAGAGCCAAAATGCTCCCGCGCGAAAGTAAACAATGGTTTATAGCAGGAACAGTAGGTGTAGTTAGTGCCATTGTAGTTGCAGCCGTCAGAAAAAAGGCGCCGCTAATTTATCTGAACCAAGTCAACGAGTACAATAAATAAAACTGGTTGGGCAATGGCTGTCTTCAGCGGGTGTTGTTTCTTTTGCTACTACTGTGGGGAAAAGTAGCCGACATGGTGATATGAGCCGCCATACGAAGTATGAAACTATTGCTGTGCAATACTTCCAGAAAAATTTTCTTATAGCTCAAATTTCATACCTTACGGGGGAAGGATTTGGAAAATTTTGAGCTTTCTGGTTGTCGAGGGTGCATAAAACACAATCAGTCCAAGTAGTAGTAAACAGAAGCCCAAATCTCAAAGTTTTCTTCTTTTAACAACCTTATTAAAAATAATAAGGATAAGGAATGTAAAACTTGTGAGAAATATGGGAATAAACAATTACATTTTGGATGAATAATATTATGTTAAAACTTTCTAAAGTTCTGGTTATTTCTGGTGTTATGAGCGCTATTACAGCAATAAGTGCTTTATCTCCTGCATTGGCAACAGGTCGCCAAGTTCAGCTTAAATGTGTAGCGACATTTGTAAAAGAATTTACGCAAGTTCCTTTTATTACTAATAGTACTCAAAAAGATATTCCAGCAGGAACAACATTACATTGGCAAGCTTATTGGGCTGGTAATCCTACTAACCCAAGTTGCGGGTTATCCTCCTCCGCGTGCGAAGCACGCGGAGTCAGTACGGGCGCCCATCACAAATTGGGTGGATGTGAATAGCACAACCACGACTTAAACTAACTTATCACGTAATACCATTTTAATACGAAGCTGCACATAATCAATTGCCTTAAAGCCTTGCTAAATAAGCATCGTTTCTATGCAGCTTCACAAAAAATTGGTATAAGTACTGAGTAATATTTAATTCATTTATGCCTTATTCTATAAAAGCTGATTTGAGAGAAAATGCAATAATAAAAACTTCAAGTTTAAGTATAAAACCTTTATAAGTTACTGCGTGGATTGACTTTGGAAATGCATAAGTAATGGCGCTAAAGACTGTTTCAATGTAATGTCTAGTAGACTGCTTTATATATTGATTCCAAGGCTCATCTTTGCGTTTTGAATTATGTTTCCGCATCACTTGTAATTCAATTTGACTTGACTCCTTAATATCGTCTTCACTCAAGTAATCTGTATACCCTGCATCTGTGTAGACCTGACTTCCAGGTGGCAAATTAAATGGTAAAGCATTCAACGCGCGAACGTCGGAAGCACTGCCAGGTAAAAATACGCTCTTCAACAGGTATACCACTTTTTGTTGTTAATAACTGTACTCTTACTCCATAAAAATAACGTTTTTTAGATGCAATATATCCTCTATATTCTTCCGATTTAATCAAGTTAACGTTGAAAATACGAATATTATCGCACATTGGAACGGGAAATGAGTCTAAAAGATACTCAGTACAATCACTACTCTCTTTAAGTATCATTCCTATTTGATGGAATAAATCATTCATTAGCATTGATACATCATGTAGGCGCCGATTAAATCGTGATTTTTCTAACATTTTTGGAACTAGATTATGGTCTTTCATATATCTACAAGCCCTGCTGTGATTACCGCAGAAGAATATTGCTGCCACGAAAGCCGTTGTAATAATTTCTGCATCACTCATATCTCTACGGATATCATCTTCATGCCTAATAGCTTTCAACAAGTCGTCGGTGATAGCATAGATAGCAATTATTTCGTTTAACATATGCCCCTCCAAATTATTCTTCTGGAGGGGATTTTATTACGTTATGATACCCTACGATACGAGGGCGCCTTGCGCCCTCGTGAGTAACTAGCAACTTGGGTTACTAGCACTAAAGGGCAACTAGTTCTTAGTCAACCTCTAAAACCTGGGGCAAGTATTAGCACTCAGTATCAATTGTCAGGAGATAATAATAGCTGTAAGGCATATTATTAACTGCGCTCCAGAGGAGCAGGCGCCAACAATAGCAGTTACTACCCCTTCAGGTTAGAATTTTTGGGGTAGTAAAGGTAGGTCACTTTACCTGTAAAAGGGGTCATCGCACCAAAAAAAGTTTTTTGTACGTTAAGCAAACCGAAGCTCGTGTAGAATCCTTATATCATCAGATTTTCAGGCTTAACCCGGTTTTCTGGTCGTTTGCTACTAAGACCCCGAAAGGAGCATTACTTTAAGTTGCTCTTCAAGATATGCGGAAGAGTGAAAATTGGTAGGCGCCACTATATAGTTAATTTAGTATTAGCTCTATATAGAGCGGCGCCTGTTATTACAATTCTAATAATGATAACTGTCCAGGTGAGATATTACCTCGCCTTCTATTGTGATAAAACAGATGGCACCCACTGCATAAAACGGCTAGATTATTAGTACTATTGTTCTCTGGGTTTCTATCCCAGTGGTGAACCTGTAATTTATGCGCGTGACGCTGAGATTTTGTCCAGTTATCGGGCATTTTGTCGCCTGACTTTATGCAAACCTTACCGCATCTTTGGCACTGCCAATTTGCTAGTTCTTTAATATTGTTGGATAATTCTGACCAATTGTCAGGATAACGATTATCAGATTTTGACATAACAGGAACACCAGATAGCACCACTAAAAGTCTAATTTATTATATAAGACTCGCGTGCTTATCAGCATTCATGCGGATTTATGCACAGCAATTATATTAAATTATCGGCGCCAATAATTGTTGTGCAGTTAAACTAATTTGTGGAAATAATCTAGAAACAACTTGCTGATTACCAGTAAGTACTGTTTGTACAAACTGCAATGGGGCGCTGTACATACACTTAAACAACTCCAACTAAGGGATGAGGCGCCTTCCCCACAAAAAGTATTGCTACAATTCAAGCTTTATTGTGATGTGTAAGCTCAAGGGAGATTCATATTATATAAACATGAAAGCAAACAGCGAGTGCTACAAGCTTTCAAATCTAAAAAATATACTTAACGGAGTAATGATTATGAATAATGAAATTAACGCAGTTGAACTATCTAATGATGAACTTGACACTGTAGCTGGTGGTTTAGCTATTAGCTTGGGTGATATTGGTGGCTTTGCATCGGATGCTTCTAACACCTTTAAACAGACGAATTTAACTGTGGGTCAACAAACTTTCGCGGGTCCTGGTGGTAGCTATACTGGTTCTGTGACTAACTTGCAAGAAATCTTCAGTACTGCTGGTCAGGCTATTGCTGTTAAGTAATTATACTTACTTAGACCAACAATTTCTTCTGGGATAATTTTGCACGGCGCCATTAATTGAAATATTGGCGCCGTTTTTACATTCGAGCGTGACCGAATAGTTATACAACAGCATTAAAAATTTGTTGCGCGGTCAGGTTTAGTTCTGGGAATGCAGTAGAAATAATGCGCTGTTCTCCCCTAAATTGGGAAACCTGATATTCGTCATCAACCAAGTTATAAATTGATAAAGTTGGTTTTTTTGGGCTACCTATATATTTAATCCCACCCAACCCAAGATAATCTACAATCCAATACTCAAGTATTTTTATTTCTTCGTACTCACCCATCTTTTTATAATAATCATCGCGCCAATTTGTACTAACTACTTCAACCACTAAGGGAATAGAAGCACCACTCTGAACAGTAGAATATTTTGCCCAAAGTTCTTCTGATTTTAAAGCTGGTTTATTAAGTACTAATACGTCTGGGGAGTAAGTAGAATCACGCTTTTGCAGATTGAACTAATGCAGTTTTTGGAATTGAGTAAGGTAATTTTAAACGTTTTATTTCTGAAGAAATTTCAATATTTAAAAATCCGGTAACATCTTCATGCTCACAATAAGGCTGTGACATCTCAACTATTGCCCCATTATGTAGTTCGTAACGTTTATCTGAATTTTCTGGAATCCATTCCAAAAATTCTTGAACTGTTATTGGTTTGAATAATGCTTGAGTCATATTACCGCCTTATATTCACTGCTAAATAATTATACTCGGCGCCAGAAGAAGAAATTTTGTCGCTGTAAAAATACTACGTATATTAACTTATTGGGGGAGCCTTTTATTTATTGAAGTCAGGCGCCGCTCGTGTTATTATTCTTCTTCTACTTCCTCTGGTATTAACGGGTCTTCGTTATCAAGTAAACAAGTCCAGTCCACATCGTCCAACTCAATAGACTCTTCGTAACCATCAGATTGTAAGACTTCTTTAATTAACTCCTCAACAGAAATTTTGCGAACAGCAGCTTCTTGCCGTAAGTCTCTGCAAACCTCATTCCAATTATCTGCATTCGAGACTTTCTCTATTAATATTGCTTCTGCCATGCGGGTTTTAGATACTCCCCTTGTATGTCCCCACAGGGATAAGCGTATCTCTTTAACAATAGGCAGATTTACAGGGAATCTCCGGTCTCGTTTCCTAGCCATAAGTAATGTTGTATTTACGTTGACTTGAATAGTTTACCGCTATTTGCGACTGTTTAGTTACCAAATTATGACAATTTAGTTTCCAATTGGTTACTAAATAGTTAACTTAGGTTAAGATATATTAAGTTAGTTGACGAGACCAGCACAACGTAAATTTGTATAACCAACGAAAAATCATGACACAATCTACTTTTGTTAAAGCTTTCATCGATACAAATAATCAAACTGAGAAATTACCTTTACCTACAGCTAATACGGCGCCAGAACGCGAACAAATCAAACATACTCTTATAGGTTCGCAGCGCGCTGTTAAAGGCACAATTAAAGTGCTACATCAGCTAGGATACGCCAACATAAATGATTGGAGTCCACTTCTACCAAGCTCTAATCCAGGTGAGGTAATTAGCGTACTTATACGGAGTATTACCGTTAGTTAATATACACTTTATCCTCTAGGAAATGGCGCCAGTCTTTATGAGGTGGCGCCATATATAGGGATATGCGAATTTACTGTGCTGGTTTTATTCGCGCTCCGTCGTAGATGCGGTTCTGTTTGATTGTGTTAAAATTCCCCCTAACCCCCGCGTGGAAAGGGGGAATTTAACATACTTTAATAAATGAATTAATACCAAATAATCATATTATTTCAAATTCAAAATATTTGTAAAAAGAATATATTTTGTGATACAAGTTAATCGTATATTTAAATTTATCCAAATAATAATTATCTACTGAGATGACTAATAATAACGAAATTCAAGAGACTAACGAGACCAACGATAATAAACCAAAAAACCCACTAACAAAGTATGATTCTCCGTGGAAAGATATTTTACAAAACTACTTTGAAGAATTCATGCTATTCTTCTTTCCTGCTGCACACAGCCAAATCGACTGGACGAAAGAAATACAATTTCTTGACAAGGAACTAGAAGAAGTAACCAAGGATGCAGAAATTGGGCGCCGTTTTGCCGACAAGTTGGTAAAATTATATTTAAAGAACGGTGAAGAACAATGGGTGTTAATTCACGTCGAGGTGCAATCTCAGGAAGAACAAGAATTCGCCGCGCGGATGTATACTTATAACTATCGCATCTACGATAAATATAAGAAGTCCGTAATGTCGATCGGAGTCCTCGGAGATAGTAACCCAAATTGGAGACCGTCGCAGTTCGGTTACGATTTATTTGGGTGTTCGTTGAATTTTCAGTTTCCAATTGTTAAATTAGTGGGACTTAAACAAAAATTAAGCCCAAATATAGCCCAAACCCGCTTTATACGCAGCAAACACGTCACGGTTATGGGTCAGCCAATCAAAAAATCGGTAAGACATCGCTGTTCTAAAAGCCTCTAAAGCTTCTGTGAAAGTGTTTAAAGATTTGTTTGCCCATCTTCGTCTTAAACCTCCAGTCATCTGATGCCAAAGAATAAAAGTATAAGCACAAAAAACCAATATAAAATGTCTCATTAGACTTATTTTATCTCTAACTTGATATTCCTTTAGTCCTAACCAGCCCTTCGCCTCTCGATAAAAAACTTCTACCCAATTTCTTTGAGAGTAGGTATTAACTATCCACTCTGGCGTAACAATTGATGTAGACGCATTGGTAATAAAATAATCAATATCAGTCGCTTCTGAGAAAGTTTCAGCATTCATAACGATAGCTATATTTCGCTTTCCTTTCAGTTTTGATATCTCTACTTCTCTAGTTACTACCCATACTGTTTTCGGCTTATCTAAATTTAATTCAACTTTTGTGAAACTTATAACTTATAAAAGGTATATCCTTGGGATTAAGGCTCAAATTTAGCAACAGTGGTCAAGATTTATTACCATAAATTGAATTAATCGAGGATGTTAATACTTTAGAAGCAATATTAGAAGCAATAGAAACTACGACTACAGTAGAAGAGTTGCGCCAAGTTTATCAATCCACAACTGAATAATAAAATATTGATTTGTAGAGACGTTATATGCGCGCGTCTCTACTTTAACATTTTAACTACAGAAGTTCCCCAACAAATAATAATTATTCTAGTTCCAATTCCATTTGTGTTGACTCTTTAACAGGTTTGGTTTTTTTACTACGCTTAGAAGTGGCGCCAGTACTTTTCTCCCGTTCCGCGCGGATGCGTTCGAGTAACACCGATGCTGGTTCGTCGTTGGGGTCTTGGGGAACTAGGGCGCCGTTCTAAACGAATTTTTTCGAGTAAAACCGAAGCTGGTTCCACATCGGGGTTAGAAGAACGCCAGTCAGCAGTTAAGGCGCCGCGAAAAGCTGCTGCAAGTACTGATTGGCGAAATTGGTCTAACAGTGCGGGAATTGTTGATAATGACTCTTTAACGCGCGCGGTTCTTGCCTTTAGTGATTCTATCCCTCTTCTGTCACTCTCCGGTTTTTCCTATTATTAATGCTTTCTGGACAGGAGGTACACTAGGCAATACAGCGTTTTCTCTTCTAATTTTTGCCATTTCTACGCTTTCATGAATTAGTATGAATAAAAAAGCCTGCAATCGCTTACTGTATAATAACTCTAGAATTCAGAAATGATAAAACTTTTCGGAGAGTGACAGAAGAGGGATAGTTTATATGTTGAGCGAAGAAGAAACACGGTTTTATGTGTCATATCATGTCCGGGAGCGTAACCATAATAAAATCATTGTAGAGACCGAATTAATACGGTCTCTACGTGACGTGGTAATTATGGGTAATCAACCGGACATGATATCAATAATATAGGCGCCGACCTTCAAATAATTGCCCCATAACTATAAAGCAGTTTACAAAAATAAATATTTAAACTGTCACAAAATATCGTATAAAAAAACTACCCAGTGTTTGCAGCACTGGGTAAATGTTCTTTACTAAATAATGACCAATTTAAAATTTATCTATGCCTGGTATCAAGTATTACGCTCTGCGTTGAGTTTACTTACTACTACGCAAGGCCTATCTTTCTTTCAGACTTATTACAAGAATACCACACTTCAAGGGCGCCAGCGATTTTGTTACGCAGTGTAAACCCAAGGGTTATAGGTATTTACGTTACCAGAGTTGCATAGAAAAGTTTTAAGTTGGTCGAGCAAGGAAAAAATGACCAACGAATACGCACAACCAACTTCTGTTGAAGTTGCAGATTGTCCCGCTCACTTATTCCAGCATCATTGGCAAGAGTTAAGAGAGAGTGCAATATCTCCATCAATAATAGAGAAGAATTTTAGCAGTATAGATGACCCCCGCGAAGTTGATCGACTTTTGAACCGCAACAGCAATAAAAGGTGGAAGCATGCTGAAACGCAGTCAGGGAAAGGATAAGAGTCGCCACCACCATGCGTGTCTCCCACCGGATGAGGCGCCTCTTCAATGTCATTTTTTAACCAATTGCCATTTTTGATTACGCGGAGGAGATTCTAGTACATATTGGAAAAACCTAGCTACCCTAATTGTTTTCACCATCAAGTTCGGGCAGAATTTTATCAAGTCTGTCATTAGCGTCTTTGGCAAACTTAAAGCAGCGGACGCTAGAAACTAAACCAACAGCAGCAATAGCGCTTCCTTCGGGGATTTTATTAGATAAAAGTAGTCCTGCACCTGTAAGGCTAACCAAGAAAAAGGCAGTAGTTGCAACGAGAGCTAGGTTAAAACTGTAATGTGCTTGGCGCAAGCGTTCTTGGGCAATCCACACTTCGATAGTGGAGTGAGAAATAGATAATGGTTGGTTGTTCATGGTTTTTGCTCTTCGTATAAATTTCATAGCTCCAATATCGAGCCAAAACCTTGAGATACTGACTAGACAATGATTATGTTGTAAATAACTTATGTTTTTCCTATGATTGCTTTATGCCCAAGTTTTGCTTGCTCCCGTAATTACTCCTAAAACACCCTAGCCAGAATATGACACAACCTAGTGAAAACAAACAAAAGAAGAAAATTACTGTAATAGCCTCTTTGCAGGGCGTGGAGAAAGCAGAAAAAGCTTTGGTCAGGCTAGGATTTGAGTCAAAAGCTAACTTTGCAGCATCTAAACTTTTGGCTCGCAGTACTGTGACAAAATTTTTTAAACTTCAGCCCCTTCAGCCTAATTCTTTTAAGAGAATCTGTGAGGCACTGACTTTGAATTGGAAAGAAATTGCAAATAAGATAATAAAAGAAGTACCAGAGCAGCTAGAAATAGAGAATTACAATACCTCAATCATATTGAAGGAGGAGCAAGTGCAAACAATTAAAGAAATTAGTCGTCAAGTGACTATTATAGATAAAAACAACAGCAAAGAAACAATTGTGATTACTTTAGAGGGTGATATAAATTCAGTCAAAAATTTGAAATTTATCGAGTTAATTTTGCGGCGTTATTCGGGAGATACTATAACTATTACTGATATTAAAGAAGGCAGTATCAAATTATTTATAGAAGGCTCTCAAAAAGATATTAACAAGCTTATATTTCGTATTAGAAGGGGAGAATTAAGAGAAATAAATGATTTTCCTGTTGAGAATATTAATATTTTGAGCGATATTTCGGATGATGAAAGTAACGAACTTGATGATGAAAGTAACGAACTCGATGATAAATGGCGTGTAGTTCAAGAGATTGTTGAAGAGCCAGTTAAGGGACGAAATCTAAGTGATGCTGACCTAAGTGATGCTGACCTAAGCGGTGCCAACCTAAGTGATGCTGACTTAAGCGGTGGTAACCTAAGTGGTACTGACTTAAGTGGTGCTGACCTAAGCGGTGCCAACTTAAGTAATGCTGACTTGAGTGATGTTAACCTAAGTGGAACCAGCTTAACGGAAGCAAATTTGAGTAATGCCAACCTAAGCGGTGTTAATCTAAAGGGTGTTAACCTGAGCGGCGTTAACTTAAGCAGTGTTAACCTAAACGAGTTCGACCTGAGTGCGACCAACCTAAGTGGTGCCAACCTAAGTGATGCCAACCTAAGTGGTGTTAATCTGCGTGGTGTTAATCTGCGTGGTGCTAATCTGCGTGGTGCTGTCCTTAGTCGCACCCGGTTTTTTAGTACCAACCTGAGAAATTTCAACCTGAGAGATGCTGACTTGAGTAATGCTGACTTGAGTAATACTGACTTGAGCAATGCTGACCTCAGTTGTACCCGACTTTTTAATACCAACCTGGGAGGTGCTAACCTGATGGGTGTCAACCTTTCAGGTGTTAACCTGAAAGGTTTCAACATAAGGGGTGCTGACTTGGGCAATGCTGACTTGGGCAATGCTGACTTGAGTAATGCTGACTTAAGGGGTGCTAACTTGAGTAATACTAACTTAAGGGGTGCTAATTTAAGGGGTGCTAACTTAAAGGGTGCTAAATTGAGCAATGCTGACTTGAATAATGCTGACTTGAGTAATGCTGACTTGGGCAATGCTGACTTGGGCAATGCTGACCTCAGTCGTACCCGACTTTTTAATAACAACCTGGAAGGTGCTAACTTGGGCGGTACCAAACTTTCAGGTTTTAACCTGAAGGGTGCTAACATGAAGGGTGCTGACTTAAAGGGTGCTGACTTGAGCAATACTGACTTGAGCAATGCTGACCTCAGCCTCACTTTGATTTTTAATACCAACTTATCAGGCGCCAACTTGAGTAATGCTATCTTTAATGATGCTAACCTAATTAACCCTAACTCGATTGATGCCAGCTCGGAGTATATCAACCTGAAGGGTGCCAACCTAACCGGTGCAAGCCTGAAGGGTATAAACTTAAGACTTCTATCAATTGATTCTTCAACAATACTTGAAAATAAGTGGCATATAGTTCTGGAAAGTCTTTCTTATGGAGCCGAGGGACGAGATCTTAGTCGTGCCGATTTAAGTGGTATCAATCTGAGGAATGCCGACCTCAGACGTACCAACCTCATAGAAGCTAACCTGTCTAGTGCGAACCTTATAGAAACCATTCTAATAGAAGCTAATCTCAGTCGTGCCGATTTGAGTAATGCCATGTTAATAGAAGCTAACTTGAGTGGCGCCAACTTGAGTCATGCTAACCTAAATCGTACTTATCTCATAGATGCAAACCTAAGTGGTGCAGACCTAAGTGGTGCAAACCTGAGTCATGCTAACCTTATTGATACCAATCTCAGTGGTGCAAAAGTCATAAACACTCGATTTAGAAATAACGAGGGAATTTCAGAAACCCTAAAATTCGAGCTAATCCAGAGAGGTGCAATCTTTGAAGATAAGTAAGTCGGCGCGAACCCGTAAAATATCTTAAATAGTTGGTTTCACTATCAAAATACACAAGCGTGCTTGCTTTTAAAGTAAATGTATAAAAAGTTTATGTTGGTATCACGTCGCTTCGTCTTGAGGTTGTACTATTTCAAGCGTTAGTATCTTATTTGGTTTATCGGCAACTAAGCGCATAATATCCAGCCAAAAGGAACCAATGATAGTTTCGGCAAGGTCATCACGCTGTTGTTGGCGCCGACGAAGTTCTTCGGGTGGTATTGGTTTACGGGGTAGGTTAGTACGTCGCGGTTGTGATAGTTGTGTCATGACTATATTTATTAGTGAGTGATGTTATTTTATTATGGCGCCGTCTATAGCGACTGAGAGAATAAACATAAATCAAAACCCCGACTCTTAATTTAAGTCAGGGTTTTTAGGATTTAAGTTAATATTTAAAACAGAATTTATAAGTATTTTGAAGCGGAAGTTGTTAATTATGCGGTAATAACCATGCACATACCTAAAGCTTCCCATGTCAGAGGACCAACTATTCCATCTACAGGGAATGAGGGGTCTTCGCTTCTGCTTTGAAAGTCTTTAACTGCATCTTCTGTCTTTTTACCAAAGAAACCATCAGCTTTTAATGAAGTAAAACCATAATGTTGTAAGCGTTTTTGTAAGACTTTTACAGCTTCTAAGGGTGATTTTTGTTTGTCATCACGGCGTAAAATTGGCATTCTGTGGCAGGGGGTAAGTTGTTCTCTATCTAATGCTTGCATTTCTGTAACTCCTAATATTTCTGTGGTTGAATTTACTGATGGTTTTAGATACCGAAGTGTTTTACAAAATTCCAGATTTTCATGAAAATTTGTTGGAAATGCTTACTGTGTAAGGGTTTTTGGTGGAGTTGGCGCCTACAAAACGATGTTACCTGTGTTGTCAACATAGTAACTATGTACGTAAATATAGAAACTATATATAAACAAAAAGCCCAGCCTCTACTTGAGAGACCAGGCGCCAAATGTCACTTTTTAACCAATTGCCGGATTAATTACGCTGTTGCTTCCCCAAGGTTTACTTTGACTACCTTGTTCTTTTCAGCTTCGCTCTTAGGTAATGTCAAGTTTAAAATACCGTCTTTGTATTCTGCTGTTACGGCAGTATTTTGAATACGCGCGCGTAGGGGAATTACACGTTGGAACTTGCCGTAGTAAAATTCTGTTCTGGTTCTACCGTTATTGTCAGTCTTGGTTTCTGTCTTACGTTCCGCAACTACCTTAACTGTGTTTTCGGTAACTTCGATGTCTACGTCTTTGGCATCAACACCAGGAAGTTCTAATTTAAGATGTACTGCTTCGTCGGTTTCGTGCATCTCAGCAGCAGGAGTTCTAAATGTAGGCGCCTGCATGTCCTGAAATAATGAATCTAGTTGGCGAGTAACTGCGTTCATTTCTTCCCAAGGGTTATAACGTGCTAACATTTTGGTTCGCTCCTTTTCAAGTAAGTATCGATTAATTCGTTCTGTATATCGTTTCATATGTTCTTATAGTAATAAAGCTTGAAACGGTTGCAAATACGGCTTATATCACTTTTATATTAATGAAAACCGAACAGATATTTAGAGGTTATGTTAATACGAATAATCTTGGTACGGTAAACCTAACCCCCTAACCCCCTTCCCTACCAGGGAAGGGGGAAAAATACTCCCCTCTCCTCGTAGGTTCCGGGGTTGGGGGAGAGGTTATTCTATATTACTGGCGCCACATGTGAACCTATAACAAGCAAGTAACATGTTAAAAGTCTGTTTATTAAAAATGTTTTTAAACTGAATTTTCAGAGACAAAATGTTTTAATATTAATATATGTATAAACAGCGGTGATAATTATGACAGAAACAAAGCCAACCCGCACAGCTAGAAGAGGAAGAATATTCCCTGAAATTCAATGGACTCCTGAACAACAAGCACAATGGAGAACTGAGCGTGAGGAAATTCGCAAACGCTGTCAAGTTATTTTTGACCGTGTGAAGCCAGAGTTAATGCAAACTCACTACAATTGGTACATCACAATTGAACCATTGAGCGGTGAATATTTTATTGATAAGGATGAAATGGCTGGAGCATTAAAAGCGCATGAAAAATATCCTTCTTGCAAGTTACATACTTTCCGCATCAATGAAACCGGAGTTTGTGGGACTATATGATAACTGGATTTTTTGGTGTAGAGGATGCTTTATTTTTTGAGATTGATTTATTAGCATCTAAAAATTTAGAATTACCAATTGATGCGCTTTTTGATACTGGTTTTTCTGGCTACTTAGCTATTAATAATCAAGATATAGATGGATTTAGTTGGACATATATAAAACAGCAGGAGATGTTTACTGCGAGAGGGGAAGCAGTATTTGACTTATATTTAGGTAAAGTACGAATTGATTCTCAAGAATTTCAAATACCTGTGCATGTTGGACAAGGTTTAACAGAAGTTTTACTCGGTCGTCAATGGCTTACAACTCGACGACTTGTTGTTGATATGCCTTCTGGAGTGTTGACGCTGGGATAATAATACTCCTTACCAAATCGTACTCAACTCCAATACAAACCCAGGTAAAACACCTTCCCCGCTTAACGTGCTAGGATTATCTAACTCTTCCACCGCAGTATTAGGACGATAAATATAAACTTTGCGGTTAACTCTATCAATTAACCAGCCTAATAAAGCACCATTTGTTATATACTCTTCCATCTTCTCTTTTAAAGTTTTTAAAACATCCGAGTCAGAACGTAATTCAATTACAAAGTCTGGACAAATAGGGGCAAACTTTTTACGCAATGCTGTTGGTATTGCTTCCCAACGTGTCTTTTTTATCCATGCTGCATCAGGGGAACGCACGGCGCCTGATGGTAATGTAAACCCACCACTGGAACCAAACCCCACACCTGTATTATCTTGTTTTACCCATATACCTAACTCTACGATTAAATCAAAATTACGTTGGTCGGTTTCTGAACCCGTGGGAGACATAAATATAACTTCTCCAGTTGCGCTGCGTTCGATATGGTAATTTTTATTAAGCTGACAAAAATCATAAAATTGGTCATCTGTCAGCGACACAATTGGATGAAATTGTACCACCATTGGGTTAATTTCTGTTATAACTGGAAGTTGTGCGGTCATATATCTCCATTCCCAACTTTTTGATATTATTGCTCAGTTTACCTCTATTCTAATAAAGCTTCTGTCTCCGCTTCGGTTTCCTCATCACCTTCTAACAGCAACATTAACGCTTGCATCTCATCCATTATAGAAGACGACGTTTTAAAGGTAACTGTCGTCAAAGTAAAACATCGGAGCGAAGTTTATAAAGATGATGGTTAAAAATTGCACGGAGAAAGCTACATTGGCGCCACTCGGAACAAGCTAGTAACATCTATGACAACTAACCTACCTATAAAGTTAGAACATTTACCCAAGATTTTACCCTTAGACGGCGCCGTTCGTATTGAGTTAGTTGAAGGTACACCAATTAGCGCCGCGCTTCTGCTACTGTAATAGAACGCATTGAAACATTAATGGCACGTAGTTATGAGTCGTCACTGACTCTTGATGAAGAAAGCGAATTAGATGGGTATGGGGAATTAGACGACTATTTAAGCTTGGTTAACCGTATAATGCGCGCGTGACTTATGACGGCGCCAACATCGCTGTTATATAATTAATTAAAAAAATTCTATGTCAGACAATCAAGAAAAACGGGTGCTTCCACCAATAGTCAAACCTAAAAAGAGTATAGAAATTACCCCTCCTGTAGAACTTACAGAAAAAAATTCTGACAAACCTGCTTCAGAATTGTTGTTTACAGCAGTAGGTATAATTTCAGGTGCAGTGGAGTTCGTAGAAGATACAAGGTCTGCCACCGTCACACTTAGTGGCAATAAATACCCATTATTCTACATACCCAATAATAAAGGCTCAGTAGCTTTTGACGCGCTAAAAAAGAATATAGCTTCGACTGGAAATAATAATTATCGTTTAATAGTTTATCCCAAAGTAATACACTTCCCAGGACGAGATAAACCCCATCAAATAGGATTCCAGCTTGTAGCTTTTGACTCAGGGAATAATGAAGGGATGTATGGGGAATTAAAAGACCTTCAATTTAAACTTAGTGGTATATGGCAATTTATCCCTGTGTGCCAAACTCCTTGTATTTCTGTCTTCAAAAACTTCACAGAGCAAAGATTAGAATATATCAAAAAGTCAGATATTACTAAACGGGTTAAGTTCATGAAAGCAAGTCACATTCCTTTATTTTGGAAGGATGCACTTGTACCACCTTTTAGATTTAATCCCAAGGCGCCAAAAGAAGAGCAGGGACGACCATACTTTGTTTCTATAATAGCTAAGTTCCTTCCTTACAAAAATGCATTTGGCTTCGAGTCACTTGCTCAGATGCCATTACAAGAGGCGCCGAAGTTTCTCAAAGCTAGTAAGAAAATGAAAGCTGAAGCACTCTCACTGCGTAAAGGAGAAGTGGCGCCGAAGAAGGAAGAGACGAAAGAAAATACTCAAGAAGGTAATAAGTTTACTATGCCTGTTAAACGTAACAAGGCAGATTGTAATTGATGGTGGTATGTGGGCGCCGACTTTAAACTTACGAGCAGTTGGTAATATACGAATCAGTACTATACTTCAAAAAGTAAGAGCGCGCTTTTAATTTCACATGGCATCAGTTCCCCCTAGCCCTAAAATTTATCACATCACCCATGTAGACAATTTGCCTTCAGTAGCAGCGAGTATGGAGCTAGTTTCGGATGCGAGACGTGTTGCCAGTGGACTAAATAGTTCGTTAGTAGGAATGTCTACCATTAAGCGGCGCCGACTAGAAGAAATAGAAGTTTCATGTCATCCAGGGACTAAAGTTGGGCAGTATGTGCCATTTTACTTCTGTCCACGTTCAATTATGCTCTTTATTTTGTATAAAAGAAATCATCCAGAATTGACTTACTTTGGCGGACAAGAGCCTATTGTACATCTCGAAGCCGATTTTCATGCAGCCGTAAATTGGGCAAATACAACAGGAGTGCGCTGGGCTTTTAGTAACGGGAACGCAGGTGCTTACATAACCAACTTTTATAAACAAGCAGCAGATATCATCCACCTTGATTGGTCTGCCATACAATCAACTGATTTTCGTGACCCCAAAGTCAAAGAAGGTAAACAAGCGGAGTTCTTAATGTTTGATATCTTCCCGTGGACACTTGTCGATAAAATAGGGACAATTAACAATACAATGGAACTAAGGGTTCAGGCAACTTTAGCAAACGCTGGGCATCAACCCCAAATTGTTGTAGAGCCTACTTGGTATTTTTGAGTGGAGATGCAATAGCCCATGATTGACCTAACTCAAGGTGATATCCTTAAAGCCGATGCTGAGGCATTAGTTAACACAGTAAATTGTGTTGGTGTTATGGGACGTGGTATCGCACTGCAATTCAAGAAAGCTTTCGGTGAAAACTTCAAAGCTTATGAGGCTGCTTGTAAGTCTCATCAGGTACAACCTGGGAAGATGTTTGTATATGACCTTAATCGCTTATATAATCCACGCTTCATCATCAATTTCCCTACTAAACGTCACTGGAAAGGCAACAGTCGCATCGAAGACATAAAATCGGGACTTTTAGACCTGATAAATGTTGTTAAGAAGCAGCAAATTAGCTCTATTGCAATTCCTCCTTTGGGTTGCGGGTTGGGTGGTTTGAACTGGTTAGAAGTGCGACCATTAATAGAACAAGCATTTGAGTCCTTACCAGAGGTAACTGTTCTTTTATATGAACCTACTGGGGCGCCCATCGCTACCGCAATGGTCAAAGAGAAAAAAGTACCTCAAATGACCGTTGGACGAGCAGCATTGCTGGGACTAATGCGCCGCTACTTAGCAGCTGTTATGGATCCAACTGTAACTCTGCTAGAAGTGCATAAATTAATGTACTTCATACAAGAAGCAGGTGAACCTCTGCGTCTAAACTATAAAAAAGGTCCCTATGGTCCTTATGCTGAAAATTTACGGCATGTCCTCAGTTATATTGAAGGGCATTTTATCAGTGGATATGGTGATGCAGAAGATAGTCCAGATAAATCATTGGAGCTAAAACCTCATGCTTCTGAGCAAGCTGAAGCATTTTTAACCGAGCATGAGGTAACTCAGCAAAGGTTTTACCGTGTTACCAACCTAATAAAAGGCTTTGAAACCAGCTTCGGTATGGAGTTACTGTCTACTGTCCATTGGGTCGCAACGCGCGAAGAAGCTGCGACAGCATCCGAGGCAGTAATGAAAGTTCATGCTTGGAATAAACGCAAACAAATGTTTGAACCCCGTCATATCCATTTAGCATTGGAGCGACTGCGCTTCGGGGAATGGTTAGCTTAAAGGCTAATAATTAAAATGTAATAAATTCAATTAAATTAAGCGCCTTACCGAATCGGACTTTCGTTTAATAGGCAGGAACGTGCCAATACGGGAAAGATGCCACTAATACCCTCTTTCAAGGGTTACAATCAATTTGGGAGGGACAGGCTTTCCTGCCTATCCCACTCCGCAGTTTAAACAAAAAGCCCAGCCTCTACTTGAGAGACCAGGCGCCAAATGTCACATTTTAACTAATTGCCGGATTAATTACGCTCTTGCTTCCCCAAGGTTTACTTTGACTACCTTGGTCTTCTCTGCTTCTGACTTAGGTAGTGTCAAGTTTAAAATACCGTCTTTGTATTCTGCTGTTACGGCAGTGTTTTGAATACGCGCGCGTAGGGGAATTACACGTTGGAACTTACCATAGTAAAATTCGCTTCTGGTTCTGCCGTTTTCTTCAGTCTTACTTTCTGTCTTACGTTCAGCAACTACTTTAACAGCGTTTTCGGTAACTTCAATGTCTACATCTTTGGCATCAACACCAGGTAATTCTAGTTTAAGATGTACTGCTTCTTCGGTTTCATGTAGTTCAGCAGCGGGAGTTTTAAATGTCGGCGCCGAGACTTCTTGAAACAATGAATCTAACTGGCGAGAAATTGCGTTCATGTCATTCCAAGGATTATAACGTACTAACATTTTGTGTTGCTCCTCTTCAAGAAGGTTTGATTAATTAGTTCTGTATATCGTTTCGTTATGTCCTTATAGTAATAAACGTTGAAACGCTTGCAAATACGGTTTATATCACTTTTATATTAATGAAAACCGACCATTATTAATGGCATATTTAGAAGTAGTGTTAATACGATAAATTAAGGTACGGTAAACTCAACACCACCTGAAAAACGGCGCCTCTTTTAGTTCATTCTTTATATTCATAGATTTACTGACCTGCTCTAAATATCTGTTCTGGGGTCACTGGCGCCACGTTGGAAGAATAGTATATTTGTATTAACGCCTTGGGCGTAAAATATCCCCGTAGGCAATCTTAATATGGTGTGCAGGTTGCATTTATCCATCAAGTCAGCGCGGATGTTACGTCCCTGACCATCTTCAAACAAAACGTTATCAGGTAATACAACTGCCGCACGTCCTCCTGGTTTTAACCCTCTATAAGTAGGTACGCAAAAATATTTATGCATTTCATGATAAACTATGACTAGAAAACTAAAACGTCAAGAAAGGGGTGCGAACATGCGTTTTATCAAAGGATTAAGTCAAGAAACCATCAAAATTTTAGAAAGAATTTATAAATACAGTAAATATCATCAAGTACGGCAGAGAGCGCAGTGTATAAAATTAAGTCATGATGGATATAAAATAACCGACTTAACTAAAATTTTTAATGTCAGTCGTCTAACGATTACTAACTGGTTTGATGATTGGGATAATTATGTACTAGCTGGGTTATACGACAAAAAGGGAAGAGGAAGAAAGTCAAAATTAGATGATGAACAAAAAGAGCAGGTTAAACACTGGTCGCTTGAAAATTCAAGAAATTTACATATTGTAAGAATGAAAATTAGAGATGAATGGGGAATTGATGTTAGTAATGATACAATTAAGCGAGTTTTAGAGTTTTTTGATGTTACATGGCGCCGCATTAAAAGAGGCGTGGCAGGAGAGCCAGAAGAGTCAGTATACAAGCAAAAAAAGGAAGAATTAGAAGAATTAAGAAAACAAGACGATAGAGGAGAAATTGATTTAAGATATGTTGATGAAACAGGGTTTTGCTTAACTTCTTATGTTCCATATGCATGGCAAGAAAAAGGAGAAACTATTATTGTAAAAACTCAGAGAAGTAAGCGTTTAAATGCTTTAGGCTTTTTAAATAGAAGAAACGATTTAGAGGTTTATTTATTTGAACGCAGCATTAATAGTGATGTTGTAATAGCATGTATTGATAAATTTTGTGAAACTCTTGAGAAAAAGACTGTATTAGTAGTTGATAATTCTTCAATTCATACTAGTCATGCGCTACTTGATAAACTAGAAGAATGGAAAGAAAAAGGATTAACCTTATTTTTCCTACCCACATACTCCCCCGAATTGAATATCATTGAATCTTTGTGGCGTTTTATTAAATATTATTGGCTAGAAATAGATGCTTATGAGAGTTGGGAGAGGTTGGTTGAGTCAGTAGAATACATCTTAAAGAATTTTGGAGAAGAATATATAATCGATTTTGCGTAACTACTTATATATGTTGTAGAAACGCTAACTGTTTATTACTCGTTGAATACGTAAAGTCATCGCGGGTTGGTAGTCCACCACCTTTCTTTGTACCAAATGGGGGGTTAGTTAGGGTAAGCGCACCTTAAAGTGTCACACTCTATATTGACAATACAAAGCTTTACGGTCAAACTTACTCGATAACTTATACCATTTTAATACGAAGCTGCACATAATCAATTGGCTTTAAGCCTTGCTATATAAGCATAGTTTCTATGCAGCTTCACAAAAAATTGGTATTACATCAACAAGTCGAGAGTATGCAGCATGATAACTTTGTAATACGTCCTCTGTTTTTTCTCCTATACTATTTTTATTAAAAGGTTGTCAGTGTTGTCAGAATGCTTACTATGACAAGATTACAAGTTGTCAGGTAACGTTGTCTTCGAGGCGCCAGTTTTAAATTAGGCTGTCAGATATTTGTTTTTCCCCATCATGTCGTAGTCGAATACCTTTAAATCCCCTTGTTCCATTATTATTACGGTGACGATGGACATATTTGTAGCCCAATACTTTTTGACATAAGTCTTCTAAATCGGGGGCAAAATTATTTAGTCCCTTTGCTGCATGTCCTTAGCCTCGACAATAATGATGGTAGGAACCAAATAGTGTACTGACATACGGATTGTAATCTTTATCTTTCCACTCATCTTTATTCTTACCAACTTGAGTAAATGCGGTTTCATCAAACACTATGCACTCTTCAACCCATACTGCTATTGAATCTTGACGTACTGCTACTTCCCAAAATGCGGGTGTCACCCCACCACTTGCACTATGTTGGTCACGCAATACCCTATCTATACTGCTAATGGGTAGAATATAAACTTTGTCATGCTGAACGAAACGTAGTGCAGTGAAGCATCTTAGAGATTCTAGCCTGCGGCAAATGCTCCGCCGGAGCGCTACGCGACTAATGACATTTCTTACCCGTGTTAAGTATATTTCGTCATTCGTAATAGATAGTAAGTAACGTGTAAATGCGGCTATTTCTGGTATAAATTTGACCATCAAGTTTTGTTGTGCTTGGGGTTGAAAGTTCATGTGTACAACGCGCGCGCGACGTTTGAACCAGCTACCTGCACCGTACAAAGCGGGACTATTGGCAGTTACAATTGATAAACCAGTGTAGTTAAAGTTGAATCCATCTTTGTATAAACGTTTGGCTGATACCGCTTCACCACCAGTAATATTTTTAAAATTCGACAATTCGCGAACAACTTTGTCTTGGTCGGGGAATATTGCTAACCGCTTACCGCAAAGTCGTGCGGTTTCGTCCTTCGGACAAACTACCCTTCGGGAAAACTTCGTTTACGTTAACATTCTTATTTTCCAACCCTGTTAATGTGCCACTCCAGGTATTTTGTTCACCAACTACGTGTTTAAGTAACTCGCAGTACGTACCTTTCCCGGCGCCACCACTACCCAATAAATAAAGGAATACTTGTAAATCGGAACGTCCACGAATTACCGCTGCTACAAATATCAGTAATATTGATAGTGATTGTGTATCACCTTGAGTAGCTTCATGCAATCAACTACGAATATCCCAATCTGAAACTACTTGTGTTTGATAGCAACGGGGTAAACACCACGTCAACTTATTTCCTGGTGAATGATTTTCGCTCTTTACCAGTAACAATATCAACCACACCATCCTCAAATGGCAAAATACCTTCACGCTCAACCCAACTAAACGTAACCAGGCGCCGACTTAAAAACTTACGTATATTGGTAATATACGAATCTGTACCGTAACCTTTAATACCTTTTGATTCGAGAGTAGTTTGAATTAATGTTTCAATAAAATGGTCGGTGACAGGCGCCCAAATACCATCAATTTTGTGGGAAAAAACCATCCAAGTCTTATGCTCATCATTCCACAGCAGCTTGAGAAGGTAGTGGGATGCAATGTCAGCCGCTAGTATATCAGCTTCGGGAATTTTGTTAGCTTGTTTACTACGTAGATGTGTACTATTAAATTGTTTCTCTAATTTTGCAATTGCTATTGCATAAGCCGAATTGAACGCGCCGCTACCTTCTTGCATAACCAAGTCATCCAATCCTTTAACATCATTCTCTTTCCAGATGATATCTATATAATGACAGTTAGCGGCATCGAGTGCAGCACGCAACTTCTTTTTACCAGACGATACAGCAATTTTAGCCGTTTGTTTTTCATCGCGGTCAAACGCAAACAACCATTTGGTATCTTCACTCGCAAAGCGTTGCAAGTCGGGTATAAGTAATGGTTCAATTTTATTACCGTGCTTATCCTTATTAATGGCGCCACATGTGCATCCATATAATGCAATCGTGATGTAGCCAAGCGATAATGCACACAATCCCTTCTTACCACCCTCAGTTATAATACGTGGCACATCAATTGATGCACACCATTCCCAAAAACTACCAGTTTCCGGTACATAAATACCATAGTTTGAAGTAATGCGTTTCCTAATTATAGGTGGAATAGGTGGAAGGAATGCTCTATCTCCGTTATTAGTTGGCGCCAAGTAAGGTAAGGTCGCTCAAAGCTTAGTGATAGCGTAAGGTGTATTACTGCGATGAAATAATAGTGTTTTTTACGACCCACCTTACTTTTCAAATCGTTGGTGCATAATTCCACATGGATGGCGCCTACGATAATGTAGCGAATAAGGTATATAGTTATGTCTACATTTGGCTGCATGAGTCAATTTTACCTTGATTGGTTCGCAAGAATCAGCACCAAAAGAATCTATATCTCTATCTTTGGGTATATTGACAAAACTTAATATTCTTAATTTGTTACTATTTTTTACCGATAATTGTCGTGCAATGCATAAGTTGCTTTTGTTTACACCCATGTATTAAAAGACCGATAAAAGAAGTTAATGAGGTAAATTATCCATGACTAAAAATATTTACGCTTTACTGGTTGGTATTGACAACTATCATCCTGCTTCAGGAATTACTCCCTTAAATGGTTGCGTGAACGATATTGATGCCGTAGAAGAATATCTACAAAAGAGAGTTGCTGCTGATGGCAAGTGGGAAGTTAAACCTTTGATACTCAAAAATCAAGATGCAACTCGCTCGGAAATTATTAACGGTTTTCAGGAGTGGTTATGTCAGGCTAACAGTGATGATGTAGCTCTATTTTATTACGCAGGTCATGGTTCTCATGAAGCAACTCCTTCAGAATTTTGGCATATTGAGCAAGACCGTCAACATGAAACAATAGTCTGCTATGATAGCCGCACAGAAAATGTGTTGGATTTAGCTGATAAAGAATTGGGGTATTTAATCTCCAAAGTGGCACAGAAAAATCCACATCTCATGGTTATTATGGATTGCTGTCACTCGGCTACAGGTACAAGAGACCCAGAAACAATAGTGCGTCAGGCGTCAATAAATGCAAAACCGCGAACTTTAGAAAGCTTTATTTTTGCTCAAGATAAAACTGCATTAGACCAATTGTTAAATAATCAGAAGACAGAAGATGTTGAGTGGCTAAAAGCAAGGCATATTGCCCTCTCTGCTTGCCGAGCCGACCAATTAGCAGGCGAATTAAAAGATAAAAAAAGAGGACTGTTTTCTTATTTTCTGTTAGAAACGCTACAAAAAACTAATGGAAACTTGACATATCAAGATTTATTAAGAAGTGTTAACGCTTTAGTCAGTGGCAGATCTCAAAAGGGGCAATCGCCGCAAGTAGAAGCGATTGACAAAGATGATTTAAATCAACCTTTCTTAGGTGGTGCTATTAGTACACGTCCTCCTTACTTCACTTTAGCATTTAACAAGCAGAAATATAACAAGTGGATAATTAAAGGCGGCGCCGTACACGGTATTCCCAAACCGGGTGCAGTCGGAAATACCTTATTAGCAATTTTTCCAAAAGGAAGTACAACAGAGTCTTTGCGCCAATTGTCTAATAAGTTAGCAGTAGCACAAGTAACTCAGGTATTACCACAAGAAAGCGTAGTGGAAATAACAGAAGATCTTGATAAATTATCCGAGGATGAGAGTTATTGGGCAATTGTTACCAGTTTACCAATCGAACCATTAAAGGTGTATATTCAGGGTGAAGAAAAAGGCATAGATTTGGCAATTCAGGTATTGAAAACAGCAAGTTTTGGGGAAAAACCGTCTTTGTTTGTTAAGCCAGTTGAATCAGCAAATGATGCAGAATATTTCCTCATTGCCCGCGATAGTCAATACTGGATTACTCAACAAGATAAGCGTCCTCTAATTGCTCCCGTACCGGAAAAACCAGACGATAATGGTTACACCACAGAACAAGCGGAGGAAACTATTTTACGTTTAGAATCTATTGCTCGTTGGGATAATATTCTTGAATTAGAAAGTCCATCGACTAGTCAAATTAAGTCAGAAGATATTGAGATAGAAATTATTGTTTTGGATGGCAAAGAATCATCTTCATCTAAATCTGATATACGTTTAGAGTACATCTATGATGAAAATTATCAGGATGAAGATACTGGTGAACATTGGAAACCAGCTAGTTTTCAAATACAACTGACAAACCACAGCCAAAAAACATTATATTGCAATGTTCTAGTCCTATCAGAAAATTACGAAGTCAGTCTACCTTTGTTTCCAGAGGAAAATAGTTTTCAATTAGCACCAAAAGGCTCAGAAGCAGGAGTAACACGTTGCACGGACGAATTAGATATATATATTCCTCAAGAATATTTAAAGCAGGGAATTACTGAGTACAAAGATATATTCAAATTAATTGTCAGTACTTCCGAGTTTGATGCTAGCGTGCTGAAGCAAGATGGATTTAATCCTCCACCATCTTCAACTCGTTCTGTCGGTTCCCTAGGTATTTTAGATAGTTTGATGGAGCAAGTAAATTCTCGTCAAATTAAGAAGAGGTCTGGGGGAAATTATGATGATTGGATGACTAAGGAAGTTACGCTGACTTACGTGCGTCCACAAGATGCCAAGCAGATAAAGCAAGGTGAAAGCACTGACTTACTTGATGATGTAGTAGTGGTACAACCTCATCCTAGTTTACAGGCAAAGGTGAACCTGACCACTGTCCCGCAAGTTACCAGAGATATAACGAACCCAGTTTTACCACCTATTTTAACGCAAGACCCAACCGTATCCCAACCTCTCCAATTTACCACTAGTAGAGGTAGCGACCCAGGACTAAGTGTTTTAGAGTTAACAGAAGTGCAAAATCATACATCTGTTACACCAGAAACACCGCTCAAAATACTAGTAAATACAACTTTGGCAGAAAATGAACACATCTTACCATTAGCTTACGACGGTGAGTTTTACCTTCCTTTAGGTCGAGCAGTCAAAACTCTTGATGGCAAAACAGAAATTCGTTTAGAAAGTTTACCTAGCTCAACAAATAGTAGCCGTAGTCTATCTGGTTCAGTTAAAATTTTATTCCAAAAGCTGACAACTCAAACACTAGGCGGCACTTTTGATGAATATCCAATTTTAGCTATAGCTAATGTTGGCGAAGATGGCAAACTAATTGCTAATCCAGAAAATAAAAAGCCAGAAAATGTTAGAGCAAAAGTTGCCCAATCTCAGAAAATCTTACTTTACATTCATGGTATTATAGGTGATACCGAAAGCCTAATTGGCAGCGTTCAACAAGCAAAAATTGGAGAACAACCAATTAACGAAATATATGATTTAGTGTTGACTTTTGATTATGAAAATCTCAACACTAGAATTGAGGAAAATGCTCATGATTTACGCCAAAGCTTAGAAGCAGTTGGTTTGTCAGCAAACCACGGCAAAGAATTGCATATTATAGCCCACTCAATGGGTGGTTTAATTTCACGTTGGTTTATTGAGCGTGAGGGTGGAAATAAAATTGTTCAACATTTAATAATGCTAGGTACACCCAATGCGGGTTCTCCTTGGTCAAAAGTACAAGATTTAGCTTTTGCACTTCTTGGCATGGGGTTAAATCAACTTTCAACCATTGCCCCACCTATAACAATATTAGCCAAATTAGTAGAATTTTTGGAAGCCAACGATAATTCTCTGGAACAAATGCAACCAAACTGTAAATTTCTGCAAGAAATAGCAAAAAATCCAGACCCTCACGTTCCTTACACGATTATTGCTGGTGACAGGTCGTTAAGCACAGTATCACAAACAGACATGGAAAAGCAAAATACTGTATTGCGAAACCTAATGCAGAAATTATTCCCTCATGTTATCAAAAACGCACTCAATAATACAGTCAATAGCACACTCGATATGGTCTTTTTTGACCAACCTAACGATATTGCAGTAACTTTAGATAGCATTAAGAGTGTGGACTCCAACCGCTCACCTCAACCCAAAATATTACCAGATGTTGCCTGCGACCATCTCAGCTACTTTACTCATCCTGCTGGTTTAGAAGCGCTTGCCAAAGCACTTGAGTCAATTTCGTAAACAATGCACGCCAGGGTTTTTAAACCCTGGCAAGACAAATATTTAATTGCTCACTAGAAATACTTGGGTGATGATTACGCTTAATGCCAGTGTTGTAAAAAATTATAAATCATCTAACTAAGTAAGTGGGCGTTAAAAAACACAACTAAATTAAAAAAAATAAATCGCTAAAAAGCTTATCCCTAAAGCGTTTAAGGCACTTTACATAAGTTTACATAGTTGACTTTAATTGTACCTACCTACTTACACCTACCATGAACGAACAGCGCCTACAACGTTATTCCCAGCTAATTGAAAGCCTGCTAAATTGCACAGATGGAGAAGAACCAGAGATTTTAGCAGCAAACCAAGAATTACTTGATGCTGGCTTGGTGCAGAAGATAGAAGAAGTAGCACAGATGTCTTCCGAAGACGGGGATGAGAATATAGCGAATTGGTTGCGAAATTTGGCAATGCAACTAGGGGAAGCGTTGAATCTAGATAATGAACTAAATTTACCATCTCTCAGTGAGGAGGAGAAACAAGCATATTTCCAATTCTTGATGGAGGTATTAGCAACCATAGACAGTAGTGGTGATTCCCAGGTAGTTTACCCCTTGCTGGCAAGGAATACAGACAAGCTTGACGGAGTTTTAGCAGAAATATTGCGCTGTTGGGGGATAGAAACACTGGGGGAAGCGGAAGCAGATGAGGTGGAAAACCTAGCAGCACTTATCGGCAATTTTAGCAATCTAATTGAGCAATTCCCCTTGGGTGACAAAGCCAGCAATATGGAAATTGCAATCGCTGGCTATGAAATCGTGCTAAAAGTCTTCACCAGGGAAGCTTTGCCTATTGATTGGGCAACGGCGCAATATAATCTCGCACTTGCCTACTGTGACAGAATCAAAGGAGACAAGGCAGAGAATATTGAAAATGCCATCGCAGCTTATACTGCTGCTTTAACTGTCATAACCAGGGAAGCTTTGCCTCAAAATTGGGCAATGACGCAAAATAATCTCGCAAATGCCTACTGTGACAGAATCAAAGGAGACAGGGCAGAGAATATTGAAAATGCCATCGCATCTTTTACTGCTGCTTTGACTGTCAGAACCAGGGAAGGTTTGCCTATTGATTGGGCAGCAACGCAACATAATCTCGCACTTGCCTACTGGGACAGAATCAAAGGAGACAAGGCAGAGAATATTGAAAATACCATCGCAGCTTATACTGCTGCTTTAACTGTCTACACCAAGGAAGGTTTGCCTATTGATTGGGCAGCAACGCAAAATAATCTCGCAAGTGCCTACTGGGACAGAATCAAAGGAGACAGGGCAGAGAATATTGAAAATGCCATCGCAGCTTATACTGCTGCTTTAACTGTCTACACCAAGGAAGGTTTGCCTACTGATTGGGCAGCAACGCAAAATAATCTCGCACTTGCCTACTGTGACAGAATCAAAGGAGACAAGGCAGAGAATATTGAAAATGCCATCGCATCTTTTACTGCTGCTTTAACTGTCATAACCAGGGAAGCTTTGCCTATTGATTGGGCAATAACGCAAAATAACCTCGCAAATGCCTACTGTGACAGAATCAAAGGAGACAAGGCAGAGAATATCGAAAATGCCATCGCAGCTTATACTGCTGCTTTAACTGTCAGAACCAGGGAAGGTTTGCCTATTGATTGGGCAATAACGCAAAATAATCTCGCAAGTGCCTACTGTGACAGAATCAAAGGAGACAAGGCAGAGAATATTGAAAATGCCATCGCATCTTTTACTGCTGCTTTAACTGTCAGAACCAGGGAAGGTTTGCCTATTGATTGGGCAATAACGCAAAATAATCTCGCAAGTGCCTACTGTGACAGAATCAAAGGAGACAGGGCAGAGAATATTGAAAATGCCATCGCAGCTTGTACTGCTGCTTTAACTGTCATAACCAGGGAAGGTTTGCCTATTGATTGGGCAATAACGCAAAATAATCTCGCAAATGCCTACTGGGACAGAATCAAAGGAGACAAGGCAGAGAATATCGAAAATGCTATCGCATCTTATACTGCTGCTTTAACTGTCATAACCAGGGAAGGTTTGCCTATTGATTGGGCAGCAACGCAAAATAATCTCGCACTTGCCTACAGCGATAGAATCAAAGGAGACAAGGCAGAGAATATTGAAAATGCCATCGCAGCTTATACTGCTGCTTTAACTGTCAGAACCAGCGAAGCTTTGCCTATTAATTGGGCAGCAACGCAAAATAATCTCGCACTTGCCTACTATTATAGAATCAAAGGAGACAGGGCAGAGAATATTGAAAATGCCATCGCAGCTTATACTGCTGCTTTAACTGTCAGAACCAGGGAAGGTTTGCCTATTGATTGGGCAACAACGCAAAATAATCTCGCAGGTGCCTACTATTATAGAATCAAAGGAGACAAGGCAGAGAATATCGAAAATGCCATCGCAGCTTATACTGCTGCTTTAACTGTCAGAACCAGGGAAGGTTTGCCTATTGATTGGGCAGCAACGCAAAATAATCTCGCACTTGCCTACAGGGACCGAATCAAAGGAGACAAGGCAGAGAATATTGAAAATGCCATCGCATCTTTTACTGCTGCTTTAACTGTCAGAACCAGGGAAGCTTTGCCTCTATACCATGCACAATCTTTGTGGGGACTTGGAATTTCTTACCAAAACAGGAACCAGTTTACCTTAGCCTACAATACTTTTAAATCTGCCATTGACACAGTAGAATCTTTACGGTTAGAAATCGTTTCTGGGGAGGAAAGCAAACGCAAGCAAGCGGAATTCTTTAACGGAGTTTATAGCAACATGGTAACAGTTTGCCTGGAATTAGATAAAATCGCAGAAGCAATTGAATATGTTGAACGTAGTAAAACCCGCAGTTTAGTTGAACAAATCCTCGAACGTGACTCTAAAACCATCTTCCCTCCAGAAGTATTCACTCAATTAGAAACATACAGGGATGAAATAGCCGTAGGACAATATCAAATCCAAAATGGCAAAGCTGAAAATCCCCAAACCCTAGCACAACATCTCCAAAAGTTGCGACAGCAGCGAAATGAATTACAAAACCGCTACTTCCCCGTTGGTTATGGTTTCAAATTCGACTCCTTCCAACCTAGTTTAGATGAGCGTACAGCCATTATTGAGTGGTATATTCTCAATGACAAAATTCTGGCGTTTATTGTCACAAAAAGAGGAGAGGTAACAGTTTGGCAATCCCAACCAGAAGATAGAAAAGCTTTGATAAATTGGGAAAATGAATATCTGCAAGACTACTCTAAGACAGGAAAAAACCAATGGCGAGATAAGCTAGAAAAACGCCTGAAGCAGTTATCAGAAATCCTGCACCTTGAGTCAATATTAGCCCAAATCCCCTCAAACTGCGACAGATTAATCTTCATTCCCCATCGCTTCTTGCATCTGTTGCCTCTTCATGCTTTACCTGTAGGAGGATCATACCTACTTGACCGATTCCATCAGGGTGTAGGCTATGCACCTAGTTGTCAACTCCTGCAACAAGTGCAACAACGACAACGTCCTAATTTTCAATCCCTGTTTGCCGTTCAGAACCCTACAGGAGACCTTCAATTCACCGATCATGAAGTAAATAACATTTTGTCTCTCTTTCCCTCCCACCAAGTATTATCTAACAGCCACGCCACCAAAGCAGCCCTAGATCAAGCCTTACCACACCTACAGGAGGTGGATTACCTTCATTTCGCCTGTCACGGTCACTTCAAGGCGGACTCACCTCTAGATTCTTTTCTACTATTAGCAGATGCTAAAGTTTCTTCTATCCCTATGGATGCTAACCCCAAACAATATTTTGAAACTTCTAAAGGCATCATAGATTTAAGCAAATGCCTCACATTGGGTAATCTTTTTGAGAGAGGTTTTGACTTCAAAAAATGCCGTCTTGTAGTTCTTTCTGCTTGCGAAACAGGCTTAATAGACTTTACTAATGAAAGCGATGAATATATCGGCTTACCTAGTGGTTTTCTATATGCAGGTAGTTCGAGTGTGGTAAGTAGTCTGTGGACTGTAGACGATATGTCTACAGCATATTTGATGATTAAATTCTTGCAAAATCTCAAAGTTGCTTTTGATGGGGGTAAAAATGTTTCGGTAGCAGTGGCACTTAACCAAGCGCAACATTGGCTACGGAATATTACTTGGGAGGATTTACAAAAGTGGGCAAATAACTTGCAATTAGATAGTAACAATAATCGTCAAATTGAACGTTCGATGCGTCAGATTGTGGCAAAGAACGCTCGAAGTAAAAACATTGATGAAAAACCATTTCAGTCTCCTTATCATTGGGCTGGATTTACTGCTATTGGTAGGTAAATTTGGTTCTGCTTTTGCCAACCTACACCCCAAAATTAATGACACGAACTACTAGCGAGACAGGTATCTAATTATATAATTAAAAGGTGTATTCATGTCTAAACGTAATTTTAACCGAAATTTTGCTATTATTATCGGTATTAATGACTACATAAATGGGATTCCAAAGTTAAAAACAGCAGTTCCAGACGCTGAAAAACTTGCTCAAATTATCGAGCAGCAACATCTTGCTCTTAAACAGCAGTATCAAGCGGGAAATAAGTATGAAGTCCTGTTAATTAAAAATCAAAGCGCTACACTCAATCAACTTAAGGTATTAATTGAAGAGTTGAAAAACAAACAAATACCTTTTGACAACAAAAAGGTTACGGTGACAGAGGACGATCGCGTCCTTTTCTATTTTGCTGGACATGGAATTGCCGAAGATGCTTTGGAAAGTCAAGAAGGACCTGTAGGTTACCTCATTCCTCAAGATGCTACAGATGACAACAGTACTTTTTTACCAATGCAGGAATTGCATGATGCCTTAAACGCACTTCCCTGTAAGCATATGTTAGCAATTTTAGATTGCTGCTTTGCAGGCGCCTTCCGTTGGGCAAGTGTCAAACGGCAAATTGTACCAAAGTCCAAAGTTTATAAGGAACGCTACGACCGTTTTATTAGCGATGCAGCTTGGCAAGTAATTACGAGTGCAGCTTACGATCAAAAAGCCTTAGATTCTCTGGGAAAAAGAGGAATCATCACAGACGGGAACGAAGAACATTCTCCCTTTGCCAAAGCTCTGTTTGATGCTTTACTTGGGAAAGGTGTAGACTCTGGGAAAGGTGCAGACCCAAATCAAGATGCTATTATCACCGCAACAGAGCTTTATTTGTATCTACGAAATCAAGTTGAAATCTATACAAAAAATAACTACAAGCGCCAAACTCCTAGCCTGTGCCCACTGAAAAAACACGATAAAGGGGAATTTATTTTCTTATTGCCTAATTTTGACCGAGATAAGTTAGATGATGCTCCTGCACTTAGTTTAAAAAATAATCCTTATCGAGGATTAGAATCTTACGATGAAAAAGATAGCCCTTTATTTTTTGGTAGAGATAAATTAAAAGAGAACCTTTCTCAAATAGTCATTGCTAATAAGCAGCCACTTACATTAATATTAGGCGCCTCTGGAACAGGAAAATCTAGCTTGATGAAAGCTGGGTTGTTAAGCTATCTGCGTAATTGCCAAGAACCAAAGTTTGAGATTTTAGAACCTATACGACCAGGAGAAAATCCTCTGAAGGTTTTGGCGCAGATATTACCAGTTGCAATTACAGCGGAGGAATTGGCAAAAAATGAGCAAGCTTTAGTAAATATTATTGAACATTGGAGCAATAAGAATCCTCATACTAGACTTTTACTACCAATTGACCAGTTTGAAGAATTAATAACTTTGTGTAAAAGTGATGAAGAAAAAGAGCAATTTCAGAAATTAATTAGAAATGCACTTAAGAAATTTCCCCAAAATATACATATAGTTGTGACATTACGTCTTGACTTTGAGGCTCAATTTCAAAATTCTATACTCAAAGATTTTTGGAATCATGATACCCGGTTTATTATTACACCAATGAGCCAAAATGAATTTCGGGAAGCAATTGAAAAACCTGCATCAGAAAAAGTTATATATTTTGACCCTCCCAGTTTGGTAGACGAACTAATTAACGAAGTCATACAAATGCCGGGAGCTTTACCTTTGCTGTCTTTTACCCTGAGTGAATTGTACCTAAAGTATTTAAGCGAGCGCAGGAATAACCGGGCTTTAACCAAGAAAGATTATGAGGAGTTAGGGGGAGTGGTTGGTTCTTTAACCAAGCGTGCTGACCAGGAGTATGAGAAATTAGTGGCAGAAAACCCCGCTTATCAAGATACAGTGCGTCGGGTTATGTTAAGGTTAATTTCATTGCAAGGTGGAGAGCTAGCACGGCGACAGGTGCTTCAATCAGAACTGGTGTATTCTGATGGAGAGGAAAACAAGCGTGTGCAAACAGTCATCACACGTTTTTCTGAAGCTCGTTTAATTGTTGTAGGTTCTAATTCTGAAGGCAAAGCTTATGTAGAACCAGCCCATGACGCTTTGGTACGCGGGTGGACAAAGTTGAGAAACTGGATTAATAACAACCAAGAGAGACTAGCTTTGCAACAAAACCTAACACCTGTTGCTGTAGAGTGGGCAACAAACAAACAAGAAAGTGGATACCTCTGGACAGAAGATCCACGTTTGGCAGTGTTAGAGAAAATAATCGAAGCCGATGCTCCTAATACAGCAGCTGATAACTGGCTAAATCAATTAGAAACGAATTTTATCAAACGTAGTATTCGCAAAAAAGAAGAAGAATATATAAACGAGAAAAAACAGATTATAAACTTATTCTCTAGAGCTTCTCAAGCTTTCTTTGCTTCCAATCAAGATTTAGAGGCTTTAATTGAAGCTGTGAAAGGTGGAAAAGAATTTCAAATATTAAGAAACAAATTAAAAAAATTACAAGATAAAGCGATTTTGGAAGGTAATGAAGCAGCAGTTAGCAAAGATATTGATCTTCAATCTCAAATCTTACAAACTTTACGAAAGGTATTCTATCTAGCTAAAGAACGTAACCGCATAGAATTGCCTCAAGATTTTAAGAAGATGTTTTTTGCTTCTGATGGTACGTTATTGATTGCTACAGCAGGACATGATAGTATTGTCTACTTACAAGACTTGAAGGGAGAAAAACAGCTTAAAATATTTTCAGGACATCAAGGTGAATTAACACTTAATGTTAGTCAGAATGGTCGCTTATTAGCAGCAATTGACGAGCAAGGAACTATTCGCTTGTGGAACTTAGAAGGAAAACAGGAAGAAGCACCAAAGCTTGTAACTTCTATCCCACAGTCCTCTTATTCTGATGTATATGACCGTGGGATCGGTTTCAGTCCTGACGGTAAGCAGCTTGTAGCTTATGTAGATGGGCTTAATAAGAATGATAACGTAGAAGCAACTGTCTTCCTATGGAACTTATTGGAAAGCGAACCAAAGCTATTAAAAACATCTCAAAAAGTTTTGAGTGGTATTAGCTTTAACCCTCAAAACCAGTTAATTGTAGCTACCCAATCTGACGATACTCTCTTTTTGTCAGACTTTGTGTCTGGGAAAAAGCTGGCAAAATTCACAGATTTTTACGGTTCATTATTTGGCAGTCTCTTAAACAATTTTGTTTTTAGCTCTGATAGCCAATACTTGGTAGCTTACTATGGAGCGGACATGAGTAGTGCTTACTTTGGAAGTTTAGATCATAAATCGTGGGATGATTTTACACCTATAAATAGAGCTTCAAGTATCATTTTTGATGCCAGTGGAAATCTGATTATTGGTCAAGAGGGTGATGGTATTATTAGTGTTTATAATCCATCTTTTATTGAAGATAGTTTTTCAAAGGGATTGCAATTTGACATCAAAGGACATCAAGGTAGTATTCTTGAGGTTATTGCTTGCTCAGATGGCAAACATTTTGCTAGTTTGAGTAGTGATAATACCATTCGTTTGTGGGACGTAGGTCAGAAACCAGTGGCAGAGTTAAGGCAAATTCCTAACTTAATAAGTATCAGCATCAGTCCCGATGGTGAGCAATTAGCTGTTGTACAAAGTGATGGTACTGTCTGTTTGTTAGATTTGAATGCTAATGAGTTGAAGCGATTTGGAGGTATTCAAGGTAAAATTATTCAACTAATTTTTAGCCCCGATGGTCGGCAATTGGCTGCAGTTGGAAAAGATAGTACAATTAGCTTATTAGATATGAATGGAAAGGAGTTGTATAAATCCCCAAGTTTTAAAAAAACAATTAGCCAGCTTATTTTTCGTCCTGATGGTCAGCAATTGGCAGTCGTGGAGAATAATGGTATCATTCACCTGTTAAATTTGAACAATAAAACCTGGGAAACCTTACCCGGTAAGGTAAGTCCTAACGATAAATTTGAGGGAACTAGTCGTATCGTTTTTACGTCCGATGGCAGGCTGTTAGTAGCGAATTCACCATCTACCGAATATTACCCACAAGAGCAAGGCAATATTTTCTTAAGTGAATTAGGGGCTGGGAAAAGAAAGGAATTAGTTAAGTTTAAGGGTGCTATCAACTCTTTCAAGAGTATCGGCCTTAATAGTCAGGGTAACTTATTAGTTAGTGCATACGGTGATGATATATATGTATGGGATATGTCAGGAAAGCTATTGACTACTTTCAAAGATAAGCATAAAGGTCAAGTCAATAGTATAAGTCTTAGTGCTGATGGTAGTTTACTGGTTACTCTTAGTTCCAATGGCACTGCAAAATTGTGGCTGTTAGGAGGACTCAATGAACTACTGCAGCAAGGTTGCGCTTGGGTAAGGGACTATGTAGAGAATAACCTCCCTTTTAAGGGTGGGTATCTCTGTTAAGAGTTCCCTGCTCCCTGTTGTAGAAAACATGCTTGATTGTTTTGGTATTTGCTCGGCAATTCGCGACTGGTCGGGACAATCAACTAACTGTATACCAAAGTACACCCAGCCCAAATCCATCTAAAACACCACAAGAGTAGTAACAGGCACAAACTTTTTATCACTAAAGAAGTCAAAAATTTATGATTACGATTGATTCCTTGCTAATAATTTATACTTTAGTCTAGTATTTTTACTAACTTGTTGAATTAAAGTGTAATAAGCGTGTGCGTGCGGTAGGAGCGCTCAAACAAGGTCCTAAAGTTACAAGTATTAAATATTACTTTGAGGCAATAGTGTGTGGAGGGTGAAATTTATATAGGCACCTAATTGATCTAAAACTGCTTTTCCAATTCTTATAAAAAATGCATATCTTGATTTTACCTACACCTATCTCATATTGGAGGCAATTAAACCGTACCTACAATGAAAACATGTAACATATTGTTTTAACGTAGTAGCTATAATTACTTTTATTTTTATAGATAAAATTGGGGAAAGTATGATAGGTCATATACTGGATGGGCGTTATAGAGTCATAGCTCTTCTAGGCGCCGGAGGATTTGGGCAAACCTATGTTGCTGAAAATACACGTTTACCAGGTAATCCGAAGTGTGTTATTAAACAACTCAAACCTGCGAGTACTGACCCCAATAGCTTTGTGATTGCTAAACGCTTGTTTGAAAGCGAAGCTGCTGCTTTGGTGAAGTTAGGAAACCATAATCAAATTCCTCGCATTACAGACTTTTTCGCTGAAAATCAAGAATTTTACCTGGTGCAAGACTTTATCGAAGGGCAAACTCTCACCAAAGAATTGGCGCCTGGACAAAAGTTAGATGAAACATATGTAATTGCGATACTAAACGATATCCTACCAATTTTGGAGTTTGTGCATCAGCAAAATACTATTCATCGAGATATCAAACCAGATAACATTATTCGGCGCCAGGAAGATAATAAATTAGTTTTAATTGATTTTGGCGCTGTCAAAGAGCAGGTACAAGCTTTGACAACAGTGGTTGAGAGTCAACAGTCTACTCCGAGTATAGCAATTGGAACTCCTGGTTACATGCCAACCGAACAAGGGCGAGGAAAACCGCGTCCCAGTAGTGATATTTACGCTTTGGGGATGATTGGTATCCAAGCACTCACAGGGGTTTATCCTGGTAACTTAGAAGAAGACTCGCGAACAGGCGAAATTATTTGGCAGCACCTTACAAGTGTCAGTAGTGAGTTGGCAGAGGTGCTAACCAAGATGACACGCTACCACTTTAAAGACCGCTATCAGTCAGCAACAGAAGTATTACAAACTTTAAAACAGCTAGAAAATAAAGCTCCTGCACAAACAAGAATACCATCATTCTCCACATACCAAAAAACGCAAGTAGTCACTGATATTAAGACTGATATTAAGATAGATGTATACGAGTTGACTTTAGAGTGGGTGGAAGCAGGGCGAACAAAAACTCAGATTATTAGCGAACAATCATTAAGTAAAAACCCCGGTACTATCAGGATTGGGCGTGACCCTGCACAGTGCGATATTGTTTTATCTGAACCAACAGTATCAGGTTTGCATGTCGAAATTTTCTTCTCACAACAGCAGCACCAATTTTGGGTGCGAAATTTGCGTGAGAGTAATCCTCCCGTTGTTAATGGTATACCGTTGCTGCATGGACAAGTGGCACTTTCTCAAAGCAGTGTTTTACAGTTAGGAGTGATGGAGTTAAAAGTAGCAGCTATTACCGTCGGGCAGTCCTCAACCTCTGCGAAGAATTTCCAATCAACCAAACACTTCATACCACAAGCAAGTTTACCAGTTCAAGCGGTTGCCCCAACCATAGAACCTCAACAGTTATCCTCTCCAGCAACTTCTAATGATACCAACTTATCTCAGTCGCAAACTCAAATTTGGCGATGCATCCAAACCCTGACTGGCCATGCTGCTTCGGTACGGTCTGTCGCTTTTAGTCCAGATGGGCAGACTATTGCGACTGGTAGCGATGACAACACTATAAAACTGTGGCATATAGGCAGCGGTACTTTAACCCGTACTTTCAATCCACAATCTGGGTTGTTTCAACGAGAAGCAACTTGGTTTACTTCTATTGCCATTAGTTCAGATGGTCAGACGCTTGTCAGTGGAAGTTTGGACAAATCTATTAAGTTATGGCAAACGAATAGCGGCAATTTAATTCGCAACTTCAAAGCGCATTCGGACTCAATTCATACTATAGCTATTAGTTTGGATGGTCAAATTATTGTGAGTGGCAGTCGAGATAACACGATTAAAGTTTGGAACTTACCTACTGGTAAACTATTACGTACTCTTACAGGTCATGCAGATTTGGTTCATTCTGTTGCCCTCAGTCGAAACGGTCAAATGCTCGTGAGTGGCAGTCGGGATAACACAATTAAAGTTTGGAACTTACTTACTGGAAAATTGGAACGCACGTTTACTGGACATTTAGACTCAGTTCGTGCTGTAGCTATTAGTCCAGATGGTAATACTCTCGCTAGCGCTAGTAATGATAAAACTATACAGCTTTGGCACATAAGTAACGGAACAATGATTCACAACCTTACAGGACACACCGACTGGGTGACAGGTATTGCCATCAGTCCCGATGGAAACACTCTCATCAGTGGCAGTCGCGATAAAAACATTAACCTGTGGCAATTGAGTACAGGAAAATTGATTGGCACTCTCACAGAGCATTCGGAATCGCTTTGTTGTGTCACTTTTAGCCCAGATGGTAAAACGATTGCTAGTAGTAGCGATGATGGCATTATCAAACTCTGGCAGCTTGCTTAACGAATTGTCAACAAATTGTAAACCTATAGATTACAAGGAAAAATTTTATGAACTCAGCAAATCAACAAATAGCCAAAGAGCAATTTTCTAACGTACAGCCAATGTGGAAGTTTTGCTTTTTATTTATAATTACGTTTGGATTCTATCAAATACCCTGGTCGCACAAGCAATGGAAATTCATTAAGGAACGTGAAAAGCTTAACATTCGTCCTTGGTTTCGCTCCTGGTTTTTCCCTTTCTACTTATACAGCTTGTGTCAAAAAATCTTTGCTTTGGCAGAGGAAGAAGGATATAGAAAAAGACCTTCACCTTTTCTGATAACGCTAATTTATTGGTCATTAATTGTACTTTGTCAATTGCCAATACCATTTAAGTTGATGGGGTTATTCACTTTTTTGCCTCTAATTTCAATTCTCAGAGCATTCAATTTTTACTGGGAACGAAAACAGCCTAATTTACCTGTAAGAACATCTTTTACAGGAAGAGAGATTGTGTGGATTGTGTTCGGGGCAATTTTATGGTTACTAGTACTGAGAGGATTATCTGTAGAAACATATCCGCAATCTAATACGCAATATAATCAATACTAAACTTAAAGGGCATTCAGATGTAATTTATTCTTATGTTACCTAAACTAGATAAATTAACCCAGCGCATTCAAGAACTTCAAAAGTTCACCACCATAAGAGTTAATCAAGATGCTAATTATTCATTGATTAATCAAGAGTTAGTAAAACTGGCAGATTCGGTTAAAACAGCGAGATTGACCATGAAAATATGTGGTCGTTTTGCTATCCAAGCTCCTGCATTAGAAAAGCTATTAAATACGAATAAAAAGCTTACAGAAATCTGCCAGCTTCAAACATTAACCTTGCCAGGAGTATCCGAAGCATTTACGCAAACACCACCTCGCCTGATTCTAAACTATGCCAGCGCACCAGGTCAAAAAGTTCCCTGTCATTTGCTAGCATCAACTCAAAAATTATTAATCGGGCGCCGTTCTAGTTGTGATATCGTAATTCCAGAGCAATATGTCAAAGTATCTGGACATCATGCTGAAATTATGCGTGCTAAATTTTCCAGCATTACTGAACCTGCTTCTAGCTGGCAAATATGTGACCTCAATACCACAAATGGTACGTATGTAAATGGTGTTAAATTACAAGGCGCCTGTAAAGTATTAGAACCTGGTGATAAAATCACCTTAGCTTACCCTGAAGCAAGTTCTAAGAGTCCAGAGTTAATTTTTGAGGACGAAGTAAATAATGCTACAAATAAAGAAAATGAAATTGATAAGTTAATCAAAGATGGAGACATTTTCTGCTTAGTTATTAACGCGACTCAAGCAATTTCACCTGAAGAACAAGAATTTATCCAGAAAATGGGTAATAGACAGACAGAAAAGTTATTTATTATTATAGATGTATCTGCTAAAGATACACCTATTGATAATACATTACAAAAAAACTTAGCAGAAACTCAGTCATGGATTCAAAGACAATCTTTTGCAAACCCCCCGGAAGTGGTAAGCTTAATATTACGACCTTTTTATCCTACAAATAGCCAGTATCCTGAAATAGCGTCTAGTTCTGACTCTGAAAACGATAGCTTTTGTAAGTCTGTAGAAAATGCTATCTTAAACTGGTTTGATAGTACTTTTACTGAAAACATTAATAAGCAACTTTTATCTTATATTTCTCGAATTGAAGAAAGTCTTACTTTGCAAATACAAACCATAGAACAAGCTCAGTATGAAGATGAAATAGAAAACCTCAATAAAGCATTAAAAAAAGCTAAAAAACAAAAAGATAGATTTTGGGAAAATTTAGAAGAAGACATTAATTGTAATATCACTCGCTTTGCTGACACAAAACGTAATCGTAGCATTTATAACCGTCTTCAGCAGTTTATTTATACTCTCGAATTTAAATTGACAACTCAAGAAGATCAAGATAGAGTGATAATTCAACTTGAATCACAAAATACTAGTGATTTAGGAAGAAGCTTAAACGAGAAGATAGTTAATTTTTGCTATCAAGAGGTAGGTAAATGGTCAACTGAAGAATGGCGCCGTATTTGTAATGAATATGCAGACGGTGGTTTAAATCATATAATAGATTCCACTTACAACACTTTAAATTTGATTCCTTCACGTAATCTTGACAAATCATTATTTCAGTTACCGCAGAAAGTTGATTTAGAAAGAGGTCTTCGAGACACATTTATCGAATTTTCTAATGATGCTTCTTTTACTCAAATAGCTTCCGAGGACAATGTAATAGCTTTAATCGGTACAAGTGCTGTTTCCTTCATTGAGGGAAGATATGTTCAATTTGCTAGCGAATTATTTTCTTTTGTAAAACAAAAAGTAACTCAAACGATAGAATATCAATCAAAGCTTGAAGAATGTAAAACTGAACTAATTAATGATTTATGCGAGCATTACCAGCCTATAGCTATAGATTTAGTAGATAAAATAATGCAAAATATTAATAGAGCTTTGAAAGCAGAAAAACAGCGATTGGATGATGCTATCGAGCAAGTTGAGGACGAATATAAAAGTTACGCTACTACTTTGAAGAAACGCGCGGGAGAGCAAAAGAATAAGCAGCGAGAATTAGAGCTAGACAAAACGGAATTAGAAAAAATAAGGTATATTCATGTCTAAACGTAATTTTAACCGGAATTTTGCTATTATTATCGGTATTAATGATTACATAAATGACATTAGAAAGTTAGAAACAGCAGTTCCGGATGCTGAAAAACTTGCTGAAATTATCGGGAACGGACATGTTGCTCTTAAACAGCAGTATCAAAAGGAAAATAAGTATGAAGTCCTGTTAATTTTAGATCAAAGCGCTACACTCAATCAACTTAATATATTAATTGAAGAGTTGAAAAAAGGACAAATATCTTTTGACAACGAAAAAGTTACGGTTACTGAGGACGATCGCGTCCTTTTTTATTTTGCTGGACATGGACTTGCCAAAGATGCTTTGGAAAATCAAGAGGGACCAGTGGGTTACCTCATTCCTCAAGATGCCAAATCGGATGATAGCAGTACTTTTTTACCAATGCAGGAATTGCATGATGCCTTAAACGCACTTCCCTGTAAGCATATGTTAGCAATTTTAGATTGCTGCTTTGCAGGCGCCTTCCGTTGGGCAAGTCTCAAACGGCAAATTGTACCAAGGTCTAAAGTTTACAAGGAGCGCTACGACCGTTTTATCAGCGATGCAGCTTGGCAAGTAATTACGAGTGCATCTGACGATCAAAAAGCCTTAGATTCTTTGGGAAAAAGAGGGAAAGTAAAAGAAGGTGACGAGGTTCACTCTCCTTTTGCCAAAGC
Source organism: Calothrix sp. PCC 7103 (assembly GCF_000331305.1). Classification (GTDB taxonomy): domain Bacteria; phylum Cyanobacteriota; class Cyanobacteriia; order Cyanobacteriales; family Nostocaceae; genus Dulcicalothrix. The sequence continues at coordinate 161,675 of NZ_KB217480.1, forward strand.
TCTGTTTGATGCTTTACTAGAGAAAGGCGCAGATTTGAATCAAGATGGCATTATTACCGCCACTGAGGTTTACTCATATTTGCGCGACCGAGTGGAAATCCTCACAGAAACCCACTACCAGCGACAAACCCCTAGTTTATGTCCACTGAGGAAACACGGCAAAGGAGAATTTATCTTTCTCTCCCCTGATTTTAACCGAGATAAATTGGAAGATGCACCACCACTAGATGAAGAAAATAATCCCTACCGAGGATTATCTTCCTATGATGAAAAAGACAGTAATTTGTTTTTTGGTAGAGAAGAGCAAATTCAAAAGCTTTACCAGAAAGTAGTTGATAACAAGCAACCATTAACATTAGTGTTAGGCGCCTCGGGAACGGGTAAATCTAGTTTGGTAAAAGCTGGACTTATTCCTCAACTCAGAAAGGATGATAAAACTTGGCGTATCCTACCCCCTTTTCGACCAGGGGAGTCTCCTTTTAAGTCATTGAATAACGTGCTAGAATCGGTTAAGCAGCCTTTAATAAAAGCAGCAACAGCTTCCCGTTTATTTACCCCAGTCGAAGAAAGCTTAGAAAATTGGGTCAAGAATAATCCTCAAGTCAAGCTACTGGTAGTTATAGATCAATTTGAAGAATTGATAACTTTATCTAAGAGTGAAGAAGGAGAAAAATTTCAGATATTTATTAAAAATTCACTTGTTAAATATCCTAATAACATCCATGTAGTTATTACCTTGCGACTCGATTTTGAAGCACAGTTTCAAACCTCGGTACTCAAAGACTTTTGGAATCATGATACTCGGTTTGTTATTGCACCAATGAGCCAAAATGAATTCCGGGAAGCAATTGAAAAACCTGCATTAGAAAAAGTTATATATTTTGACCCTCCCAGTTTGATAGATGAACTAATTAACGAAGTCGTACAAATGCCGGGAGCTTTACCTTTGCTGTCTTTTACCCTGAGTGAATTGTACCTAAAATATTCGGACGATCGCACCAGGAATAACCGGGCTTTAACCAAGAAAGATTATGAGGAATTAGGGGGAGTGGTTGGTTCTTTAACCAAGCGTACTAACCAGGAATATGAGAAATTAGTGGCAGAAAACCCCGCTTATAAAGATACAGTGCGTCGGGTAATGTTACGGATGGTTTCATTGCAAGGTGGAGAATTAGCAAGGCGACAGGTTCCTAAATCGGAACTAGTGTATCCTAGTCAAGAAGAAAGCGATCGCGTACAAATAGTAATCAAACGTTTTTCTGAAGCCCGTTTAATCGTTGAAGGCTCCAATTCCGAAGACAAACCTTATGTAGAGCCAGCTCATGACGCTTTGGTGTGCGGGTGGGATCAGTTATTGGTTTGGAAAAAAGAAGACGAAGAGAAAATAATTTTACAACGGCGCCTGACACCATATGCCGAAGAATGGAAAAGCGTTACAAAAAAATTACAGCCATCAGGTTTGCAAACAACGACTGAAAATGTTCTTGATTGGTTAGATGGAGGTTTATACGTTGCCGAAAATATATTTAATACAATCAATGCTCAGGTTGTTCGACTGTGGTGGTGGAAGCAGAAGCAGCAAGATAGTGTGAGAGAGAAACCCGCACAGTTTCTGTGGGATAATAATCCCTATCTCAATGTAGTGAATGAACAACTTCAATTTAATCACAACTGGTTAAACCAGTTGGAAGCTGAATTTGTGGGACGAAGCATTAAGCGAAGACGGCAAAATACCAGCGTGCGTTGGGGAATTGCATTGAGTGTGATGTTGGGATTGAGCGGATTAACTATTTGGGCTTTACGAAATTTAAGAGATGCACAGATAGAAGGGATTAGTGCTTTGATAGAAACTTCAGGAGCAAACCTGCTATCAGACAATCAAGTTGATGCAATGGTGGTAGCGATAAAAGCCAAGAAAAAATTAGATAACCTTTGGATTGGAAAAGATGATGTTTCTCTGCGGACTCTTGGTAGTTTGGTACAAACAGTTCATCACAATCAAGAAGGATTACAGGAGCGTTTGCGGCTAGAGGGTACAGATGTAGTGCTGAGTCCTGATGGTAAACTACTGGCTACTAAAGATAACAATATAGCACGGGTGTGGAATGCGTCTACTGGTAAGTTGTTGCACACACTCAAAGGAGATGAAAATAGGGTGTATGGCGTGGTATTTAGCCCCGACGGTAAGCAATTGGCGACTGCATCATTTGACAATACGGCACGGGTGTGGGATGCAGCTACTGGTAAATTGTTGCACACACTCAAGGGACATGAAGATAGCGTATATAGCGTGGTATTTAGCCCCGACGGTAAGCAACTGGCAACTGCATCAAATGACACAACGGCACGGGTGTGGGATGCAGCTAATGGTAAGTTGTTGCACACACTCAAAGGACATGAAATAATTGTGAATAGCGTGGTATTTAGCCCCAACGGTAAGCAACTGGCAACTGCATCAGATGACAAAACGGCACGGGTGTGGGATGTAGCTACTGGTAAATTGTTGCACACACTCAAGGAACATGAAAGTGATCTGAATAGCGTGGTATTTAGCCCCAACGATAAGCAACTGGCGACTGCATCAGAAGACAATACGGCACGGGTGTGGGATGCAGCTACTGGTAAATTGTTGCACACACTCAAGGGACATGAAGATGATGTGAAAAGCGTAGTATTTAGCCCCGACGGTAAGCAACTGGCAACTGCATCATTTGACAAAACGGCACGGGTGTGGGATGCAGCTACTGGTAAGTTGTTGCACACACTCAAGGGACATGAAGATTGGGTGATGAGCGTGGTATTTAGCCCCGACGGTAAGCAACTGGCGACTGCATCATTTGACAAAACGGCACGGGTGTGGGATGCAGCTACTGATAAGTTGTTGAACACACTCAAGGGACATGAAGATAGCGTGATTAGCGTGGTATTTAGCCCTAACGGTAAGCAACTGGCGACTGCATCAATTGACAAAACAGCACGGGTGTGGGATGCAGCTACTGGTAAGTTGTTGCACACACTCAAGGGACATGAAGATAGCGTGTATAGCGTGGTATTTAGCCCCGACGGTAAGCAACTGGCAACTGCATCAGATGAGACAACGGCACGGGTGTGGGATGTAGCTACTGGTAAGTTGTTGCACACACTCAAGGGACATGAAGATGATGTGAAAAGCGTGGTATTTAGCCCCGACGGTAAGCAACTGGCAACTGCATCATTTGACAATACGGCACGGGTGTGGGATGCAGCTAATGGTAAGTTGTTGCACACACTCAAGGGACATAAAATAATTGTGAATAGCGTGGTATTTAGCCCCAACGGTAAGCAACTGGCAACTGCATCAGATGACAAAACGGCACGGGTGTGGGATGCAGCTACTGGTAAGTTGTTGCACACACTCAAGGGACATGAAGATAGCGTGTATAGCGTGGTATTTAGCCCCGACGGTAAGCAACTGGCAACTGCATCAAATGAGACAACGGCACGGGTGTGGCGAGTGGGAGATATTGACGATATGCTGGCGATTAGCTGCGACTGGGTGCGTCACTATTTGGAAAGTAACCCCAATGTTGACGAGAGCGACAAGCATCTATGCGACGATGTACCAGAACCAGTTACAAAAGATAAAAGTTCCTAATCTGACATCTTGCACCACGAGTTTATCGAGAATAAAAGAGCTTGTAATGCTTATTAAGGCGTTACTTTGCCCTCGAAGGTGCAAGATGTGAGTAATGGGGGATCGATTTCGAGAAAATCTCTTAATCGAGCAGTATTGTAATTGGTCGCTCTTCATACTGAGTGAGTAATTATGTACTGATATTGTATGAACGCACAATCTGCTGGCAAGAAAATCTGGCGCCGTGTACTCCTACTTATATTAAAAATCACTCTTAGGGAGGATGCCAAGATGATGAAGATTATTAGGTAATAGTGTGTAGTCTAGACTACCACAAACAGATGTAACATTTATCGGCAATTAAATTATGAGTGACAATATTAAAGAGCCAAAGAAAAATCAAACAGAAGAACAAGAGGAAGATTCGGATGATTCATCTCGCTCTCCAGGAGTTGACAGAGGAGTAGGTGAAGCAGTAGAGTCATCTAAATCTGCAGAAATTAAAGGGTCTACTCAAAAAAATCAATCAGAATCATCGTCAACAGAAAAGAAAGATTAAGAATTGCAATTCAAAGTTTAATCCCCCTAACAGAGCGCTCTATTAGGGGGAGATTATCTAAAAAATTAACAATTTAGCAAGAACTCTCGTAACTGCGTTAATACTACTAACAATCTTAACTGCATTATTGAGACTTTGTATTTCGCGGTCTAAATCTTTAAATGCTTTGTCATATTCTGGCTTAAGAGATTCCAACCGTTTAAGAATTTCTTCTAATTCCTGCATTTCGATGTTGTGGAGCTTCTTACCAACCTCTTTACGTTGGTTCACGAAATTTTGTTTAACTTCATTACTTTGTGTCTTTATGAATCGTTCAACCTCTGGTAAATAAAGTTTTTTCTCCTTTGCTCTCAGTTCTAACATTAAATTATTAGTTGTAAACATGATTGTGATTCTCCTTTTTGTGTAATAATTTGGTTACTAGTTTTAGTGTTTTTTTGAGATGATTGTTTATTTTTTATCGATAAGAGCTAAAAAAGTGCCGATATCTTCTAATGCATTGTCTATACTCTCGGAGTTAATATTGCCTTCGACAGAAGCTTTATAAATTTCTTTAAAATCGCCTAGGGCATTGCATGCCTCTTTTAGTTCTGCAATATGTTTGTCAAGAAAAAGCATTTGCTTGTGTTCTTCTATCCATGCTTGTGCATCTTCAATCGGTTCTTCGTCTGTTAAGGGTTCAATTAGCAGACGTGTCTCCCGTAAAGATTTGAGTAATTCAAATTTGTGTTCCATAGAGCCTCTCAAACTATTTATCATATCCTGCTGTATTGTTAACTCTTTCAGAATTGTGTTATCGCGTTTTTCTAACTCCTTTCTAAGGGCGCCGTCGATTTTAGAATCAATCACAAGTTTACCAACTCTGCCTATTATTCCTTTATCATCAAACGAATAATTAGAACTAATTGTTTGAATGTTGCCAACAATTCCATCAATTTCTGCTTGAATTTGTTCTGGTGCATTAGAACGGGCAAGTTGTCTTAACTTCTGAAAATATTTTTGTAACAATTGGTTATGCTCACGCATACCAGCGATTTTTTTTAGCTGTTCTTCGGTGTCCTTCTTAGCATCCTTGTAATTTTCTATCGTTTGGTTTGCTAATTTGTCATCTGATAGTAATTTTTCAGCACTATAATCAGCTTGCAAATGACCAGCCTTATCTAATAGCTTATCAACAGCGTTTGCATATTGATTTCCTGCTTCTGTGATTTTGCTGTATTCTTTCTGATAACGACAGCCAGTTGATAAAGCTGCAACGACTGCAACTAAAATAAAGGTTTTACGAAACTTAGGTAACATAATGTTTAATATTTAATTTGAGTTTTGTTGGTTTACTGTGTTTTGACTGCTTTCACTTTTAATATAAATTTCAGTAAAACCTACTTATGCAGCTCATACCCGTAAGCAGGTTAAAACGGTTAAAACTATTTTGTATCAACTGCTGGTAACGTAAGTAGCGAAGCAGTTAGGGACTTCCAAATAAAAAAATCTCCATTCCTTGTCTTGTGGGGTGGGCATCCTTGCCCGCCCTGGATATAGAAAGTTAGAGGACTAACATTCCACAAGCGCCCATTCCACTCTTATGGTTAATTTAATTTTTGGAAGTCCCTTAGACCACTCGCGCGTGGGTGTCGCTAATTGAATAAAATCAACCTATCCTTTGGATAACCTGGGCTAATGTATATAGTTTTTTTATATCTTCAGAAGTTACGTAATCCTTATCTGCTAATCTGTAATATATAGAAGAAGGTTTTAACAATATACTTCAAGTCAATGGTGCAACTATGATCAATACAGCTTCAAGATATTGGAAAATTTGGCAAGTTAACCCTGCTCAGGATAAATTAGGGTATAAACAAGTACCAGTTCCAATTGCTCAAGAGTTCGCTAAAAATCAAGTACCGAATGTAGAGAGTGAAAATAATACTAACACCCAAAATTTTTTATTTTCGTATTTTTACGCAAATAAAACTAATTCTGATGTAATTAATCGCGCGCAAGCAGGTCTTTGTCTAAGATGTTACGTTTCTGAGCCAATACTGAGAGAATGTAAAAAAATAGACTCTTTGTTCAGTGGTGGAAAGCAATTTACATATCGAGATTTATTACCGTTTGTCCTTGATGATGATGGGCAAAAATTAATTATTTTAGATCAAGATGGAAAAACCCAACTAATGGTAGATGACAACAGTCAAGTTAAAACATCTAGATATAAGTTATTTTCCGTCACAGTATTACAAACATTTAATCCTAATTCACAATCTCGAATGAGCTTGGACAATTGGGCCTATTTGCAAACCAAGCAAAATCCAGAACTGAAAAGCTTTTTATCGGAGTTTGGTTTCAAGCATTTATCTGATTGGGCACTTTTAAACCGAGTCAGGAGAACGCAACTTGAGCGTTTATCAACCCAGGAACGCGATATGGTTAAAGCTTTTCATGCTGTTTATCGTCGAGATAGACAAATGCAACATCATAATGGCGCCAAAAAGTGTCCCGACCCTACTTTTGCTCAATTGCAAGAAATGTTAGCTTATTTGCAGCAGTGCCAGGTGTTTATTGATACTCCTGTAGCGTTGCTCAAAGGACTCAAGAATATTGCTCAACAAATTAGAGAATATGATATTTGGACTTCTAGAGAATCTTTAGATATATACGATGCTGAAAATGGTACGTATCACACAAGACACGATTTCCCCTCTGATTCTCTTGATGAAGTGGATGTAGAACAGCAAGAATTTTTAGATTTTTTACAAACGCAGCTATATACGGTTTTGAGCGATGTAATTCAGCAACAAGTAGAAGCCAATATCAAAAAATTACAAAAAAGTAGTAAGTATGCACCGTTTGCTGATAAATATATCAAAGGGCTGCAATTATACTACTGTCAAGCAATGTCTTTAAAAGAAATTATGCCTGTGTTGGGGATGACAAGTTGGGATCAAACTAGACGAATTCTAAATCCCGGAGATTTATTAACTTCTGTACGCGCACGGACTACAGAACAGATGTTAGAAAGTATTTTGACTTTAGCTGTAGAAAAAGGTTTGACTAAAATTCCACCCCCACCCGACTATTTGAAAGCGCTGACAGAACAAATTGAATTTTATGTAGATGGACAAGTGTTTAAAGCAGCAGCAGAAGAAATTCAAGCAGGGAAAAACCGGACTATGGCTAGTTTATATGCCCAAAAACTTCGCACTTATATGGAAACATGTACAGAACTTGTTGCCAATTTAGGATAGTATTATAACAAAAGGTAAAAGGAAACAGTTGCAAATCGATTTTGCGGCGCCACAATGCATCTATATATAACTATGCCAACTATAAACTGCATAAGTTGTACAGACTGGTACCTATTTACCTTTAAGTACGAGGTAAAACCATGCCAAACTTAAATTCCACCCAAGATTTTAGGCTTTTATTACCTGAAATCGTTCCCTTAGAAACCGAACATTTCGCACTTGCATTTTCAACAAGCTCTTTAAACAATGATGTTGACAATGCTTGGCAAACTTATCTTAATACGTTAGGGCTACTTGCTTTTGAGGCATGGTTAGCGTCGGAAATTGATGATCTGGACATCGTAAAAAGTCATAAGCAGCAAGTTATCCATCGAGATATGGAGCAGATAGCAATTGCAGGTAGTTTACAACTAGATGATTACAACTTTTGTGTGATTGCAACAGAGCATTTACTCAACGAAATTGTCAATATACCTCAAGAAGTAATTGAGCAACCGCAGTTAATACCCCATTTTTATGTATTACTTGAGGTGTTAGAAGAAGAGGAAGAAGTTGTCATTAGAGGATTTCTACCTTACAACCAATTAATTCAGATACAAAATAACTTGCAATTACCAGTACATGATGGCGCCTATCAAATTCCATTCTCTTACTTTGATATTGAACCAAATCATATACTAGCTTATTATCTTCATACCCAAGCGTCTGAATTTACTGTACCAATCCTTGATAGACAGGTTAATCAAGTTAATCAAGTTAACCCAGTTAGTCAATGGAGCGAAAATCTCACTAGAGTCATCACCAGCACGACTAAACTCAGTCAGTGGTTACAAGGAGTACTGGATGAAGCTTGGCAAACTATAGATTCTCTTACAAACCCAGAATTAGCTTTAGCTTTAAGCTCTAGGAATACAAATCAAGACACTAAAAAAGCGAAAATTATTAATTTAGGTCTAGATTTAACCAGCAAAAAATTTGCGTTATTAGTAAGCATATCTCCCGATGTATCTGAGGGCACACAAGAAAAAATTAGTGTATTAGCCCAATTATATCCTTTAGGCGAAGAAAGGTTTCTACCGCAAAATATGAAATTGATGCTGCTATCGAAAGCTGGTAAAACCCTCCAAGAAGTAACAGCGAGAACTCAAGATAACTATATTCAACTCAAAACCTTTAAAGGTGAGCCAGGTATAAAATTTAGCATTAAAGTAACTTTAGGAGATGTGAGCGTGAACGAAAATTTTGAATTGTAAAAGAATTGTGCAATAAAGTAATGGTTTATTCAGTTATCATCAATTTAGGGTGTGGTAATTTATCCGAGGGTTTCCCTGTAGTGATTGTTGGGTTGCAGGAAGCAAGTAACCCTCGTTCGCAGCAAATTGTCGGTAGTTTGGCGCCGGCGCCGAATTTGATAGAATCGTATCAAAATTGGCAATTGATATATCAAAGTTTGTGTGACCGTGCTGCATTTCGAGGTAGAAACCCCGGTTATAAAAGCGCATCACTCAGAAGTTTTGAGGATGATGATGACGATGACTTAGAAATTAATGAAGCTGATGTCACAAATGTTTCCATAGTGAATTTTTATGATTTGTGTCAACAGTTACAACTCGAAATTGATAATTGGCTCTTATCACCAACAATTATCAATATTAACCGACAGTTGCGCGCGGCACTTAACCCTGCTTCAGAAATTCGAGTAATTATCGAAACTCAAGATGATATTATTCAAAAATTACCTTGGCATTGTTGTGACTTTTTTCAATATTTTCCGCGCGCAGAAGTATCCTTTGCAAGGATAGAATACCAAAGTAATTCTCACTTGCAATTGGCAAAAATTCCTCGAACCAAAGTTAGAATTTTGGCGATTTTAGGTAATTCGCAAGGAATTAATTTAGAGAAAGAAAAGACTTTTTTACAAAGTTTACCAAATACGGAAGTAGAATTTGTTATCAAACCTTCGCGACAGGAATTTAATGATAAACTTTGGGACTCTCAAGGTTGGGACATGCTATTTTTTGCTGGGCATAGCCAAACAGAGCAAGGAAAAGGGATAATTTATATTAACGAAAATCCAACAAATAACAGCTTAACTATTGAACAGTTGACAGAAGCTTTAAAAGCAGCGATTGAGAAAGGCTTAAAAATCGCAATATTTAATTCCTGCGATGGCTTAGGTTTAGCACAAAGTTTGGAAAAATTAAATATACCAACAACTATTGTCATGCGCGAACCCGTGCCAAATCGGGTAGCAGAGAGTTTTTTCAACTATTTTTTACAAGCATTCGTATTTGAACAAAAATCTTTATATATCTCAGTCCAGCAAGCACGACGTAGATTACAAGGATTAGAAGATGATTTTCCTGGTGCGAGTTGGTTGCCAGTAATTTTTACTAATCCTGCAGAAGAACCACCGACTTGGCTAAGTTTACAAGAACAATTTTCGCATCTAACTATATCTCAACCTCCACAAATAAGCACTCAACCCAAAAATCAAAATAAACGTCAAGATTGGGGAGATGCAATTGATGTTTCAACATTTTACGGACGGAATGATGAAATTAACACTTTTAAACAATGGCTGATAAAAGATAAGTGCCGATTAATTACAATTATCGGCATAGGTGGCATTGGTAAAACTTCTTTGTCTGTAAAATTAGCCGAATCTGTTCAAAATGAATTTGATTGCTTAATCTGGCGCAGTTTGCGAAATGCACCACCTGTAGAAGATTTATTAACCGATTTAATTAGCTTTTTAACAACAGAACATCAAATCGTTATCGCTAATTCCTTAGATAAACAAATAGCGCAATTAATTGATTGTTTGCGTGCTACGCGCTGTTTAATAGTCTTAGATAATCTGGAATCAATTTTAGACAGTGATAAACAAGTAGGGAATTATCGTCAAGGATATACAGGATACGGACAACTTCTGCGATACATTGGTGATACTATGCATCAAAGTAGTGTTCTAGTTACTAGTCGAGAAAAACCCAAAGGATTAAACGCCAAAGAAGGCGAAAATTTACCTGTGCGCTTGCTGACTTTAAAAGGTTTAAATTACAGCGAGGGAGAATCAATTCTCTTTTCAAAAGGTTTATCACCGTCAGTATCTGAAATAAATAGCTTGGTTGGGTGTTATGGTGGAAATCCATTAGCGCTAAAAATTGCCGCAACAACGATTTTAGATTTATTTAATGGTAGTATTACTGATTTTTTAGAAGGGGGGACAGTTCTTTGTAACGATATTTTTAATTTGCTCGACCAACAATTTCAACGTTTATCAGTTCTGGAAAGACAAGTGATGTATTGGTTGGCAATTAATCGAGAATGGATGTCTATCAAAGAATTACAAAATAATATTATTGATATAATTAAACAACGAGACTTAATAACCGCTTTAGAATCTTTAGTATCGCGCTGTTTAATTGAAAATCAGGCTGGCAAGTTTACTCAGCAGCCAGTTGTCATGGAGTATATAACTGAAGAATTAGTTGAAAAAGTAACTCAAGAAATTTATAGTAGTGAAATTAATACTTTAAATAAATATGCTTTAATTCTAGTTCAAAATCAAGATTATTTAATTAACGCTCAAATCCAATTTATTCTCCAACCAATCGCAGAAAAATTATTAGATTATTTCGGTACAACGACAAATATCAAAGCTCAATTAAATCAAATTATCGCTCAAATTAAAGTTCAAATTAAAACATCAAAATTACCCCAATTTGGTTATGCTGTAGGTAATATTATTAATCTGCTGCGACACCTGGGCATAGAATTGAACAATTATGACTTTTCTAACCTTAATATTTGTCAAGCCAACCTCCAAGGAATAAACTTACAACAAACCAACTTTGCTAATTGCAATTTGAAAAAAACAGTATTTACCCAAACATTAGGTAGTTTACTCATAGCCAAATTTAGCCCCGAAGGTAAGTTATTTGCAACAGCTATCGAAAATAATATTTACCTCTGGGAAGTTGATAATATCCAACAATTATTAAAACTTGATGGTCATACTGCATGGGTGCGAGCTATTGCTTTTCATCCAAATGGTAAAGTTTTAGCTAGTGGTAGTAACGATAACACAATTAAGTTGTGGAACCTGGAAACCGGACAATGCTTGCAAACTCTCTCTGGTCATACATCTTCAGTCGCAACTCTTGCTTTCCATTATGACGGTAATATTTTAGCTAGCGGTAGCAACGATAAAACAGTAAGATTGTGGGATATTTCTACAGGGAGCGTGGAAATATTTGCAGGTCATACTAATAATCTGATTTTTGCAACTTTTCATCCCCACGAACAAATATTAATTACCGCTAGCACAGATAACACGGTAAGATTGTGGGATGTTACAACTGGTGAGTGCGCGCGAATTTTTAATATAGCAATTAATTGGCGCCTAGCTATCGCCTTAAGTCATGATGGTAAAATTTTAGCCACCGGAAGCGATAGTAATGCAGTTAAATTTTGGGATATATCCAAGGGTGAATGCATTCAAACTTTACCCGATTATCACAGTTGTGTCTGGTCGATAGCGTTTAGTAATGACGATAAAACCATAATTACTGGTAGCGAAGACAACACAATTAAAATTTGGGATGTGGAAACGGGCGAATGCTTACAAACCCTGCGCGAGCATCAACAGCGGGTTTGGCTAGTTAATTTACACCCTAATAACTCTACTTTGCTGAGTATTAGTGAAGACCAAACAATCAAACTTTGGGATATTAACTCGCGACGCTGTTTAAAAACATTAGAAGGTTATAGTAACTGGATATTATCTCTTGCGTTTAGCCCCGACGGTCAAACTTTAGCTAGCAGTTCCCAAGACCAAAAAATCCGATTATGGGATATGAAAACGGGAACGTCCACTTTAACTTTAGAAGGACACGATAATCTTATCTCTACTCTCGCTTTTGCTCCCGTAATATTAGGTGGCGATTGTCTGTTAGCTAGCGGTAGCGATGATAATACTATTAAATTATGGAATCAACAAGGGGAATGTTTGCAAACGCTGCGAGGACACTCCGCTTGGGTATATGCGGTTGCGTTTAGTCCAGGGGGCGAAATTTTAGCTAGTGGTAGTAGCGATAACACAGTAAAAATTTGGGATTGGCGTGTTGGTAATTGTTTGCATACTTTTGTCGGACACGAACACCGTGTTAAATCAATCAGTTTTCATCCGAATGGTAATATTCTCGCTAGTGCTAGCGATGATAAAACTATCAAAATTTGGGATGTAAATAATAATACTTGCTTGCAAACGCTGACTGGGCATGAAGATAGTGTTTGCTATTTAGTTTTTAGCCCTGATGGTAGTATTATTGCTAGTGGTAGTTGTAATAAAATTATTAAATTTTGGGATGTGAGTACAGGGAAATGCACGCGAACATTATCGGCGCATAACTCTAGAATCCGCGCGCTCGCCTTTAGTCCAGATGGTAAAATTTTGGCTAGCTGTAGTGATGACTGTACGGTAAAATTGTGGGGCGCCGATACGGGTGAACATATCAGAACTATTACAGGACATGATAAAGGTGTTTGGACAGTAGCAATTAATGCTGATAATTTCCTATTAGCTAGCGGTGGCGAAGACCAAACGATAAAATTGTGGGATTTGCATTCCTGTGAATATATTCAAACCTTGAGATGTACTCGACCGTATGAAGGTATGAATATTAATAATATTAGTGGGTTAACAGATGCTCAAAAAAACATTTTAATATCTTTGGGGGCAGTAGAAGCATAATTAATTTAGATATTTGTAGGTTGGGGAGTTAACACTAGAAGTTAAAAAAAAATGACAGTATTATCTTGAGTTACTTGGGCATGGACACTATTGTTACAAACAGCAGATAAGCAGATTAAACTAAGGACACCCAGCTCGACAAAAGTTAATTTCATCAATCCAGTTCTTGTTTTTGTTACGTATCTATTGTTCCCAATTGAGTAAATTTGTAACGTTAATTAATTTTCGGCTACAGCAGCACAGGTTAAGGCTGTTTGCATCTGCGAAGGGGATTTAGCTGCAACTAACTCTATTTTGCCTTGGGCATTACGTCGCCAGAAAGTAGCTCAATTTTTCCGACGACTCAACCCGAAAAACTAACTAAATATAAACATCTAGGTAAAGCTGGAACTCCGGCTCATGTCAATGCTGTAATCTCTGTGGCAAGGAGAATTCAAATTGATTACTTACAATCGTGTATTGACTCTCTCAGGCAGAACTGGGTGGATTTATATGAAAGTCTCAAAGAGAAAAAATAAATATAATTAAAAAATATGTTCGCGTTTAACAAACGCGAACATATTTTTCTTTCTTTTACCCTCTTTTTTCCTTAACCGAGCAGTATTGGCGACACTCTTTACTGTACATCGTTCCGTCGATTAGACCGTTTCTCTGGCACCCTAATTAACGTACCCACCCTCAGTTAGACCGACACTAACCTGATTATTTAATATTTTGTATGCCTTGTACACCGCATACAGTGTATTATTGTAGTCTCCACCACTCTTCATCACTGCTTATTGGTCAATGCGCGTGTAATCATTAATCACAAACACTTGTATTAATTTGAAACACTACATGCAAAGGAGCGAAACGAAGGTTTATAATTTGTCATCGCAGGCGCCGATGCAACTAAATACAAATCACCATTAGAAGAACGTACCCAGCTTTGCGCTTCGACAATTTTATCTTGATAACTATGCTTTAAATCTACGTTTGTTCCAAGTGCGCGTGTATTTATAAAATAAGAATCTGGTTTACTATTACTTCTGTTAACTGAAACCCAATTAGGTTCCAAGCTAATATTACTTCTAATCGGGTCTATTGGACTTGCAGGCAATCCACCACGTCCAGTAATTATAAATTGACTTTGACCTGTTTCTACATCCGGTCTACAGCTAGTAACAACTTTCTGCTCAACTAACTGGGTTGGTAAATTAATAGGTATAGGTTTAGTATTCTGGTACAAAGTATTAATATTTACAACGCCGTTCAATGTTGGGTTTTCCTGGGAAATAGCTGTGATATCGCTTGTTGGTAGCCGACTTGGGTCAAGTAAACTTGGGTTTGTATTGTTAACTCCTAATTGTCTAGCTAAATCTTCTCGACTACGAGGCGCCAAACCAAAAAGACTAATTGCATTGATTTCAACTTTGCCACCACTACCGCTAAACGCATTCGCAGTAATATCATTGTTCTCTTGAGGTGGCGCCACAATAAAACCAGTAGGGATATCAATATTAATATTGCCACCATCCCCAGGAGCATCTAACTTACCTGCCGATGCTGATATCTGGCTACCTCTACGCATCAGTAATAAATCACTTAAGAGTAAATTTATATTACCGCCTCTACCAGAGTCAGCTTCAGATATGAGTTTAGCTTGGTTATCTAAAATTATCGAACGAGCTTGGACTTTAAGGGCGCCTGCAGAACCGATATTGTTTATATCACTTGAAGAGTAAATAAAATTGTTCCCAGATTCACTGCTAACATTCACTTCGGCTCTATCGCGCACAATTAATCGCTGTGTATTAAGCTTTAAGTTTCCAGCATTTCCAGTTCCAGTAGTCGAAGTAAATAAACCACTAACTGTAGAATTATTTTTACCATAAAATCCACCAGCCAGTTCTATAGAATCTCTGGCGTGTACAGTTAAATTTCCTCCTTGTCCAGTAGCTGGTATATATTGGTTAGAAGTTGTTAAATACTCCGCTAGTGAAGAAGTTGATATCCTTGCCCCACCCTGAATATTCAACCGGGACGTATTAACTATTACTTCACCAGCAGTTCCAGTAGCGTAAGCTGAACTAAAAATTTGACTGGGTATAAATAAATCACGATTTATACCTGGTAATGTCAAAGAATAACCGCCTTGAAGTTTCACATAGTCAGCGTTTACTGTCAATCGCCCTCCCGACCCTGAACCCCTACTATATGTTCTTACTTGCGCTCCATCTTTAATAACAAGCTTGGGAGTTGTAATTGTTAAGGAAGGGGCGTTTCCCACGCTAATAGTTCCAGTTTCCAAAGGCGTGCCATAGTTACTAATTAATTCTACAAGCTCTGTTGCAGTCACGGTTAAATTTCCTCCTGAATCAGAGCCTAACGTTGTAGTCAAAATACTTGAACCACCATTAATTAGTATGTTCCTTCCTGTAACCTGAATACTACCGCCACCCTCGCCACTGGCATCTACGATCGATGGAATGTTAGTTCGATCGCTTATTTTAATGTTTTGGAAATTTTGGATACCTTCGTTTCCGGCATACCAACCTTGTAAGGAGGAGTGCAAACTTACATTACTATCACTACCTACACTTAATAACTCAATTCTTCCCCCTGGTGCTGTTAAATTGCCACCCAGAAGTATTAAATCGCCACCAACAAGTGCTAAAGTTTTGCCAAGTCCCACTTGCAGACCAACTGGATCACCTGAACTGTTAGTCTTGCTATCTGGACTTGCTTGAGATGTTAAATAGATCGGATTCGCGGTTGTTCCAAATTGTAAGCCTTCTGGAACACTTACTTTTAGCACTTGTTGGGGTTTAGTATCTATAGCGCTAAACTTACTACTATCGGTAAAGTTGATACTTGACGCTGTACTTGCTATAAATGACCCACCAATACTTAATTCGGCGTTATTACCAAAAATAATGCCATTCGGATTAATAAAAAATAAATTAGCGGTGCCGTTTGCTTTAATTAGACCATCAATATTGGAAATTTTATCACCCGTCACTCGACTAATAATGTTTTGAATATCTAGCTGGTTGTTAAAATAAACTGTATTTTTAGTGGGTATAGAAAATTCTTCAAAACTATGAAATAGATTACTTCCTAATAGAGTTCCTCCATTGATAATTTGACTATTATTAATAGTTTGGACACGGGAATTACTAGGTAAAGTAGCGTCTGGAATCACTTGAGCAACAGCAAAGTTTTCTCTTAAAGCTATTACTCCACAACAAATTATGCCAAAAACTCTCAAACCGCTACTTAAACGAGTGTTCATAATTATACATGCCTCTCCAATAATCATTGATTTCTATACGCATACTTACCAAGTTAACTTTATAATAGATTGATTATTGTTGGTACATTTTAGAACGCATATTCCACACAAGTATGTAGGATAAGCAATAGCCCATCCTACATACTTAAAGATTCTTAAACTTCTAATTAAAATTTACTATGCAGTGTACTAATTAACATACTACGCATCCTAGAGGATTACCAGTTGTTGGGCAAGGTTTTACTAGTACACATTGGTTGCCATTGAGCTTAATAAATGGTTTTGTATTTTCTTGAAAAACTTTCTGTGTTTGTTCGCTATCAAGTTCAGACGATTTTGCTTCCATTAATTCCTTTCCTTCAACTTGTTGCTCATTATTACCTTTACTAATTTGAGGTGTAGTTAAAGCTATTACTCCACAACAAATTACGCCTAAAACTCTCAAACTGCTACTTGAATCAGTGTTCATAATTATACATGCTTCTCCAACAATCATTGATTTACATACGGATAATTATCATCAAATTAACTTGATAATAGATTGATTATTGGTACATTTTAGAACGATATGGCACGTAAAACTTATATATTCTGATATGATGCATTATATTGCATATAAGCATATAGGATAAGCAATAACCCATCCTACATACTTGATGATTTTTTACGTACTAGTTAATAGCATATTAGCATATTGTGCATTCTGGACGATTACCGATTGGGCAAGGTCTAAATGTTACGCATGCGTTGATCTTAGGCTTAGTCCCAGGTTTTGTATTTTCTTGAAAAACTTTCTGTATTTGTTCGCTATCAAGTTCAGACGATTTTGCTTCCATTAATTCCTTTCCTTCAACTTGTTGCTCATTATTACCTTCACTACTTTGATATGTAGTTAAATAGTTTTGGTCTTGTAACTGCTGTAAATTTTTAGAATTCATGATAATTTTTCCCTAATAATACAAAGTTCATTTTTACAAGAAGCTTTTTGCCTCTTCTATACGCTTAATAGGTATGGTGTAAATTAACTTATGCAGTGAGCAAGGAGGGCGCCAATTGTTTGACGCACGTAACTAATTCTTCTTGCAATTATTTGAGCGTTATTTTTCACACGGCGCCTATCAACACTTCACAACAAATATACTATAAAGTATTTTTGAACTATCTAGCCGAATGGTTGCCCCCACCGTGCCCAATTCTCTTTATTAAACGGCGCCTTCCACTTTACAATTAAATACTGCTCCAATACAGCCGTGCCATTCCCGTTTTTGTGGAGTTTCCCACCAAAAAGTTATATTTACAGCAGTTTTCAACTTGTACTTGTGGTGCAAATCTTGATATACTGCTAATGGGTAGAATATAAACTTTGTCATGCTGAACGAAACGTAGTGCAGTGAAGCATCTTAGAGATTCTCCGCTACGCTCAGAATGACATTTATTACCCGTGTTAAGTATAACTAGCTATATATTCCTTGCAATCGTGTACACCTTTCCACCGCTTGTTACTACGGCAAGTTTCCCCGATATACAAAATTAATCCCGGCGCCGAATCAACAACAAAATATAAACAAGCTTCGCCTGGATAATCAGCAGGCATTCTGTAAAACGCCATTGATTGCATTTGTAGCTGTAACAGTCAATACGTTCTGGGTCACAATGGGATGGCGCCAAATCAAACAATGCTACTTGTTCGCTTGTTCTAGTAACGCACGCTAGTTGTTGATATTCAAGTATTTGATTCTTCCACCGCTGTAATGCGTCAACATCCATCAATAAATTTTCTTGGCGCCGTGTGCGGAACTTTTTATCGGAGAATAATTCTAACTGGGCACCTGGTGGTAGAGGTGGCGCCGATGCTTTAAGAGGGAGTTCTAATTGCTGAGGTTCACCCGTTTTAATCCCGTTATCCGAGAAAATGTCTAATTGGCGTGGTTCCTGCACCGTTAACTCTCAACTCCACTCGCGTATTATATCCGAACGTAGCTTAGATGCAATAATTGGGCGTCTGTATTTAACTTAATTTCTTACTCTTTTTCGTGCGTAGTTAATAACAATTCCAGCAGCACTTATTCCCAAAAGTCCAATAGTCGGCGCCGATTCAGGAACTCGTTCGCTAATTACTGTCACATTGGGGTCAGTAGCATCACCCGTAATATATATATAGTTGAAAGCGTCTTTATCATTCAAAATCGAAGCGCGCAAAAACAACCCGCTCCAACGAGCTAAAGTTTCAATTGCTACATCTTGAGGAATTGTAGGTGTGTTTCTATCAGGAGATGGTCCAGATGGGTTATTTGTATTTGTAATGCCATAATGATTGGCGCCTGTTAAAGTTATTAAAGTCTTCGGAGGATTTTGTATATTATCGTAAGTACCATCAGTAACAAAAGGTGGTATTACCCCATCAAGCGTTCCTTTCAATAAGGCAACAGGTATGGAATTGCTAATAGGAATGTACTCCACTGGTAAAACGTTTGCAGTGCGCGCTAAACCTGTTGCATAAAAGGCGCCTGCTGCAACTTCATCAGGTAAACTTGCTGGTGTTGAACAAAAACGAGGCAAACAAACGTCCGCAATTGCCGACAATCCAACACTTCCCCCAAAGGAATGACCAAGTAATCCAAGTTTTTCAGTATTAACAACACCTGCAATAGGCGAATTAATATTAGAGTTCTCTGCTCGCATTTGTGTAAGAACAGCGTTAATTTGCGAAGTTTCAGCAAAAAGTCCTGTGCCTAATGGTGGCAGCGTGCGCTCGTTATTTGGTACAGCTACAACAAATCCGTAACGAGCAACCGTACTAGCATACTTTGAGTAATCTGATTTATTTACGTTGGCGCCTTGTAATAATAATGCAATGGGAAATGAGTAGTTACCAGTTTTTAAGTCAGATGGATTGGGAAAATATATATCAGCGGCGCCGTTGGTTGTAGATAGATTTGTTGTATAGCTTGTAACATCCGTGAATAATGGAGGAGGGTTAAACGTCGCTGCGGCTGTTTTGTTCATGTTCAATACAACCAATGAAAACGTTGTAACAACTGATAAAGCTTTAAGTTTTAACAAATTCACACTCCTCTTATGCTTACACATTTATTCTTATTGTTATATTGATTATTTTTCTTTTAATACAAAATAGACGAGTTGCAAGTAAAATTTGGTGCCTGAATTAATAACGCCTTATTTAAATTACAGGCGCCATCCTTCTAAGTAAAAACTTTCACAGTTAGTATACTTTTATTCAGTATTGATATTGATTATTATTCTGATGACATTAATCCTGGGAAGTAGTATTTGTCTTTATTGAAGGTGCTGCGTTTCTAAAAGTATCCTCTAAGAAAGCTGGAAACGATTATGCTAGCTGGGATTGTAGATATTTTGGAGAAGAACCGCCACGCAATGCTAGTACCAATGTTTAGCTAACTTTAACGAATTAACGCTTGCATTTGCGAAGACAGTACATAAGTCTCAAGGCTCGGAATATCCTGTAGTAATTCTACCTTTATATACTCAACATTACATGATGCTAAGTCGTAATTTATTTTACACTGGGTTAACTCGTGCGAAAAAACTTGCAATTATTGTTGGCGCCAAAAAACCGATTGCAATGGCTGTACGTTCTGTTAATCAACAAGAACGTTATACTCAGCTTAAACAAAGACTAATTCAATCTTCTATTAATTCTTAATTATTATTCTCTCTAAATGTTAATAATTTTGTTTTTTATATAATTGTTTGCTATTTGATGATATAATCCTTTTTTAATTCCTTATCCGTATAAGTATATTAATTTTTTGTGTAAGCAATAACTTAATACACATTGCTACTGATTGTTTATATCTTTTTACGCGCGCTTCCATGCGGTATGGGTTATAGGCGCCCAAGAGGATATAACTAAGAACACAATTGCGAGATAATTATTTTGTTAGTTCGTCTGTAGATTTATGGCTAAAGGATTTGGTCTCAAGCCCTCTCTTACGCTAGGTTATGCGTTAGTTCTTCTCCCCGAAGCGAATGCTTATGCTGCAAAGCTATCTATTGATGACGGTAGCGGAGAAGAATTTATCGGTGTCACTAATATGTTAAAGTCCGCACAGGTTTGGAAAACTCAGAAACAAGCCAAGCAAGCAATAGTTAAGTATGCGAACTTTATAGAAGAACGATTACAAGGTTCTACAGAGGTGGACATTGCAATTAAAGTTGTTAAGCGTTCGGGCGACGGTAAGCTAAACTCCGAACTTGTTGAGACGTTGTTTATAACACCCGGTGAGTTGGAGAGTTATTAGTATTTAACCGCGCGCTTCCTAAGTAACAGATAACAAAAGTACACGAATTAAGTAAAGAAGTAAGAATATTTGTTGACAAAAAAATATAGGTCGTAAGCGTGACGTAAGGATGGTGGGAAGATGCTTGGTATGACTAACTTTGCAGTTTGCCGAATCCAAAAGATAAAAAGCTGGGCGTCGCTAATTCACAGTGCGATGCACACAACACGCGCACATGAAATCGAGAATGCTGATTTATCTATAAAGAATGTTTCGTTAATTGATGGCGCCGAGGATAAGGACATCAAGGAAATGTTTATGGAAAAAATCGGCGCCCAAAAGATACGCTCGAATGCAGTACTGGCAATCGAGATGCTACTCACAGCTAGTCCTCAATACTTCCGACCGGATAACCCGGAGCAAGCAGGGTTTTATATTCAGGAACGAGTAGATAATTTTGCTGCTGCCTGTACCGACTGGTTGTTAAATCGTTATTACGGTAAGGTTGTCCAAGCAATAATGCACCTCGATGAATCAACTCCACATATCCACGCTTACATAGTACCGTTGGATAATAGAGGAAAACTTAACGCTAGAGAATTATTCCACGGTCGCTATAAACTCTCAGAATTATTAGATAGTTTTGCGCGCGCGGTTGAACACTTGGGTATTGAACGTGGTATCAAGGGAAGTAAAGCAAAGCATACAGATATTAAGAAATATTACGCTGCGGTAAATTCTAAATCTCACCACATCAACCTTGAGGATGTTTTACCTGATGAAGAGGAAGCTGCATCAATTTCTGAGTACCGCGCGCTCGTCAAAGAAATTCTCCAACCTAAATTAAATGTTCTGAACAACCAACTTGTACACCAAGAGTTGAAACTTCGAGAGAAACGGAATATTGAACAAGCTGCACAAAATAGTGAACGGGAACGGCGCCAACTCGAAGCGCGCGTACAAAATTTATCATGGACTCTCGAACTCTGGGAGTCACAAGCTAACTTACTTCGAGATATTCCCTTAGAGTCAGTTGCATACCACCTGGGACTTCACCCACACCCTAAATACCAAGGTCGCTGGGTAAGTGCGAACCATACTATAAATATTACTGGTTCAACTTTTTATGATTTTGTTGGCGCCGAACATGGAGGAGGTGGCGCCATAGATTTAGTTATGCATCTACTAAATTGTAATTTCCGAGAAGCGGTTGCTTGGCTATACGAAATTTTTGGGGAGTCAGAAACTTTACGTGCGGTTACTCATCATGCTAGGGAGCAAGCTACTGTAATTATTGCCACTGAAAAACCTAAACAATTTGTGGTGCCTGTACCTGATGAAAATAAATGGGGTGGTGTTAGGGATTATTTAATTGGCGCCCGTAAACTACCCGCTGCTCTCATCGACAACTTACACACTGCTGGATTAATTTACTCTGATGAAAAACAAAACGCGATATTTTTAATGCGGTCGTTACCTGATGGGGAAGTAACAGGCGCCTTTTTAAGGGGAACTTATGGATATAACAATACTTTTTATGGACTTGCCAAAGGTAGTAAGCGTAATAAAGGATGGTTCCACTTTACTACTGGTGGTCAGGGTGAAGATAAAATCGCGCGTGCGGTTTTAGTAAAATCCCCCATAGAAGCATTATCTGTTGTGGTCTTGAACCACTCACTTACGGAGAGGACTATTTATATTGCTGTTGATAATCCTCATTGTCTGCCAGTAGAATTTTTAAGCTACTTCAAGGAAGTTGTTGCTGCTTATGATGCTGATGGGGAAGTTCGGGCAGGCGCCGTGTTGAAGTTATTACCTCAGACTACGAGACTTAAACCAAAAGCGCGTGATTGGAATCAACAATTAATTTTAATGCGGTGATTATTTTGGGGGAAAATAATGAAGACCATACAACACAAGGTTAAAAAACAATGAGTTTTGAAGATCAATATCTTGATGTGCTACACAATATTGAAAGTACTATAGTCATGTATTATAAAGAACATCCTGATTTCATTGATGCTGAGACAGAAGCAGCATTGGAGTGGTTGATTAAGTATTATAATGCTTCATCTCAGGGTTTCACCAGCTCTTCTCGACAGCTAAAAGGAAATTCAGCCGAACTGGTTGAGGCTCTCAAAGTAGTTTGTGACTGGCGCCTGGGACGAGAACAATTGCCTTCAAGAGATGAAAAAGGAAATCCCGCTCCCGTAAATCTAGATATGGAAAATAAGACCCCATCGGAGATAGTTGCCTGTCTGAAACGGATTAAATCCTCCGTCAAGTTGTGGACAAAAAAGGGAGGAAGACAGGGGTATCTCAATTTTATTCAGCAGCATATTCCTCAAGAAACAACTTCGTCTCAAAAAGACCATAACAATCCGCTCAAAGTCTTGCTTGGTTTATTCAAGAAACAGTAAAGCGGTATCTAGCTGAAAGAAAAGCGTACAAATGAACGGCTTGTTTTTCAATTAGAACATAACTATAAAAAAGATAGCAGGCGCAAGCGAGCGAAAGTTTTACCACAGACTACGAGACTTCAACCAAGAGCTAGAGCGCCAGTCCAGTAGAAGTAGTTGACATAAAAGTCTGATTATGAGTACCGTTAAAATCAGACATTAAGGTGCCTCGGTATTGATGCGAAGGCTAAATAATTTAATCTAAAATAAGCGTTTTGCCCCTACGCATAAATTTACGCTTCCGTCAATATATATTACTGGACCGGCGCTCTAGCTCCTTAAAATCAAGATTTAAACAAAGGACTAAAAGATGTTTTTGAATATATTTACGGCGCCGATAATTAATTTTATTTACTTGAGGAAAGGCGCCTCGATGAAAATGCATCCACCACGCATCTATTGTTGCTTGCCTTTTTATATCATGTCCGGGAGCGTAACCATAATAAAATCATTGTAGAGACGCGATTAATCGCGTCTCTACGTGACGTGGTAATTATGGGTAATCAACCGGACATGATATTACAATTCAACTGGTGCATCAGCTAAAAGTTTTTGAATTGTTAAAGGTTGAAATGTATACTCTAATTGCTTCTGATTAAATGGATTGAGATTAGCAATGCCAGACCGATTAAGTAAGTCTGCAAGTCCTACTGAATAACACTTACCATTATGTTTGATATTAATCATTTTTGTTGGCTTGACTATTGCAGTAAATGTTCCATCAGGGCGCTTTTCTAATGAAAGCGAACGTGCTGCTTCGCGCAACGCTTTCTCATATAATGACCAAACTCTAAGATTGTCACGCGATGGCCTGTTATGAGTTTTACTATTTCTGTCGATTAAATCTGAAAACACTAATTCATTAATCTGCCCAATATCATAGCGTAAGTTTTTTAATATTACGTTAGCTGGATACGCCGTTTGTAAGTATGAACGTAATGCTGGATTTTTACTAATACTATCATTTAATTTTTGTTCAATCTCTTGTATATTTTTCTCTAGTTCTTCCACAGGTTGAGTATAATTAACATTTTCTTTTGTAGATTTGTATGTCAAAAATTGCCCAATATACCAATGTAATATTTCAGGTTCATTCAATAAGATTGGTTGAAGATAAACAGGCTTATAAAATATATCATCTTCATACTCATCTACATAATTACGGAAAGCTTCACCTCTACCAAAAAATATTATATTTTTTTGCGGATTAGTTTTAATGTATTCACGGGCTAAACTAAGAATGTGTAGTGATGAATTAGGATGAATTTCATCTAATCCGTCTATAATAATTGAGCTATTTTTACTAATATTTTTATCTGCAATATCCGATAATAATTGCATGAATTTTTTTTTGCTCTTGTCCTGTAGGCTAGCCATCTTACTTATTTCTATATCACCAATTTTTAAATCGGTAACAAGTTCAGTCATATGATGTTTTTTCTTTTGAACCGAGTTATAACGAAGAGAACCTACATCAACAATAGCTACTGATTTTATTTTTTTTAGGTAATCTACAACCGATGATTTCCCAACACCAGCAGAGCCATAAATAAAAAACAACTGATTCTTTTCATTAGCACGACGTTTTTCTACAAGCGCATCACGAAGATTAATAAGTTCTCTTGACTGATATATCAACATTTCACCGAGTGATATTGGTTTGCCATCGCTTTGCCATAAACTAGGAGGAAGATTAACTTTCTTTGATGAAAACTCTTGAAAAAAAGCTTGTTCTGCTGCTTGATATTTACTTGTATCGAACTTCGCAGAAATACATTCTGAGTTTATTGGTTTACTTGATACCCAATCCTTAATGCCTGGAATTACTCCGCCTTGACCAACGATTACTCCAAATAATGCCACTATTACACTAAATGCTGATAAAAAAATTCCAATAATTTGATAATGCTTCTTCGCAAATTTTATAAGTTTGAACTTAGAGTTCTTGGAGTTCTTTCTAGTACTCGATTGAGGTGTTTTTTGTTGCTTCTTTTTATTGAACCCGAATTGCATTGACCACTGCTCCTTTTGTTAAGTAAGGTAAAATATCTGTTATCTTGAGTTCAGAATATTAATTCTTGCCGTTTAACTAAACTTTAAGTCTGGTTAAGTTAATGTTAAGAAAATAATAAAATTTGATACATTTACTGAGTAAACATACGAGCTTTTACGTAGATACTTACTTTATAGAGAAAAATCCGGAAATATTCGCGACGGTATCGAGTATCACATCATAATAATTTTTATCGAATTGGGCATCATCAAATAAGGCGCCTTTTTTTACCAAAACAACTAACGAGCTTCACAAGAAATACCATCCTTGTCCGCATCAAAAGAACGTTTGGCGCCTTTTGGAGTAAAACCAACGCGCGTTCTCAAATTTTTATACCCTGCTTTATTTGCGGCGCCACATGTTTTAAAGCGAGACAATGTAGCTTCATTTTTAGAGATTTGAGAATTAGCTGCTAAGACAAAAGTTTGAGTAAATACTAATATTACAATTGCTGTTCCAAATTGTAACGCGCGTATAACTGAGGTGAGTTTCAACATCTTAATTAATTTAATAATGATTATCGAATATTTTGTACAAACTCAAGGAAAATGAATCCGGATAGAATTGGCGCCGTTATTTATTTCTCACAACCAATACCATTTTTATCACGGTCAAATCCATGCGGGTCTGGTGGCAGCACTTTAAAGTTTTTCTTTTTAACATCAGAGCATTTTAAATCAGATATGTTTTGAGATATGCAAAAATCTGGGTATGCTGGGTCACAATTTTGTCCAGACGGCGCCTGTGTTTGTTGTTGCGAACTGAAAGGATTAAAGTTTATATAAGTCGCAACTGCAACGACTGTACCAACTTGTTTTTGTGCAAACAATCTTTGAGATGGCGCCTGTTTTTATCTTGGCGTTGCGAACAAAGTAAACGCTGCCCAATTGGAGGGATTTGGGCGCCTGCTTTTTACTGCTACTCTAGAAGATAAAATTGCAGCTTTTGATCAACTTCAACAAGAAGGAAAAATTCTCTCTTGGGGTGTGAGTAATTTTGATGTACCTGACCTTGAAGCAGTTTATAAAATTGTGGGCGATGGTCGTTACGTCATCATTTGTCATTAGTGTTAGCCGCTAGCTCTTTCAAGTAATAGCTGTGATGTTTACCATCGCGACGAAAACGTAAATATGGATATGGTCCATACCCATTGATAACCTTCCACTCAATCCGTGAACCACCACGGGCGCCGCACTTCGGTTTTGAGGTTTGATTATCCGGCTGTTCGCCATCAACTGCTTCCACTAATGCGGACAAGGCAAATGATAATTCTTCTATTTCACCTAAAGGTAGTTGTGCTGCAAATTGTAGGATTTGCTCAACTGAATGCGGTGTCTCTACAGTGAATTTTTGCTTACCCATGTTACTGAAGTTGAGGTAGATACTTGTAGGAAGAGCGGTTAAAACTGGTACAAAGATTTTTTATCTAAATTTATTATAGCATTCAAGGCTATATATATAGCATTTAACGCTATATATGTTTTGATTTTGTTATTGTTGCAATTTCCTTGACTGCACTCGCGCTATGCTAGAGAAACAAGTTGTATTGATGCGTGATTAAATGAGTGCTGTATTAAATGCGACAAGTGTAGGGTGGAAATTACGCGAAGTAATGGCGCGTCGTAAAATAACCAATAAAGCGCTAGCCGATGAACTGGGCATTCACCAAACAACTGTGTCGCGGTTAAAAACTCAGGATGTATTACCAGAAATTGGTGGTTCAATGCTGGGACAAATTATTGATGCAATTAATAATTTGAGTAAAAATAGCTACGGTGCCTGTGATTTATCCGAGTTAATCGAATTAACAAAGAAAATTTAAAGTATATTTTTTGACAAGTTAAACAGTTTATTAGGGTGCGTTTAGGATTAGCGAGCGCACCCTAATTACTGCGAAATTACTTACTAACCTAGTATACTTTTTCACAGTATGTTAAATTAGTTAGGGTGCAGTTAAAGACGTTAAACGCACTTTAACTAATCTAAAACCTAATAAATGCAATAATTTTAGGCGCCTGCTTATATCGAATTCATAATTTCAGTAAAGTATATTTTACATCACAGTTGATAAAATTATTAGGGTGCAATTATAAGCGTTAGATGCACCCTAACAAATAGGAAAGTCCAAAACTTTTATCTATTAAGTCAGGCGCCGATTCTAAATCAAATCTCCTATATAAAGTATAAAAAATATCACAATATGTTAATTAGTTAGGGTGCAGTTAGAGACGTTAAACGCACCCTAACTAATCTAAAACCTAATAAATACAATGATTTTAGGCGCCTGCTTATATCGAATTCATAATTTCAGTAAAGTATATTTTACATCACAGTTGATAAAATTATTAGGGTGCAATTATAAGCGTCAGATGCACCCTAATTAATGGAAAAATCCAAAACTTTTATCTATTAAGTCAGGTGCCGATTCTAAATCAAATTTTCTGGTGTGTAAATTTGTTAGGGTGTATTTAGACGAAGTGTTAGCACCCTAATAATATGAGATTTAACAAGCAGCAGGATTTCTTAATAGGCGCCTGAATAAAGTAAGCTATCTAGTCGAAGTATGTTTTGATACTAACTATTTAAATCTTCTTTAGTATACATCACTGGTTTAATAATTAGACTGACTTAAATCAAATAATCTTCGTATATGTGGCGGAACCTTAGTATTGATAATTTTTTGAATCTCTAGAAGAGCATCGATTTCGCAGAGTCGATCTAAATAGCGTTGCTCTGGCTGACGCGGTTCACTGTGAGCAAACCAAGATTTGACAAGCTGAATCGATACGCCCAGTACTTCGGCTAGTTCAGCTTGAGTAATTTTGTACTTAATAAGAAATTCACGGGGATGCGAGATAGTATCATTCATACTTTGAGTCGCTTTGTTACGAAAAGCTACCTGAGAATGCAACTATACTAAAACAAAAATATGAATTCTACAGTCTAACTATTAGAGTCATTATTAAAATTAAATAATTCTTGCAGATGGGGGGGCAGCTTTTCGTCAATCACCTTTTTTATCTCAAGGAGAGCGTCGATTTCCGCAAGACGGTCTAAGTAACGTTGTTCTGGTTGACGAGGACTTTCGCGGGCAAACCAAGTACGCACAAGCCCTATAGACACGCCTAATAGATCGGCGAGTTGAGGCTGAGATAAACCGTATTTTTTTATGAAGGCACGTGGATGCAAGGTTTTAGTATGAATGTGGCGGATAAATGGTAGCAGCATAAGCATCACTTGAAAAGCGAAGAAAAATTTTAGACTATATATACCACTCTAACTATTCAAGTGGTATAGTTGATTTAAATAACTATTTAATGTAGCGTTAGTAGTTATATACGCAAAAAAAAGCCTGCCTGAGAGCAGATAAACTATAACTTCCCTTAGTGCCCCGCAGTACCCTGCTTAGTCCAGCTTAGTTTTAACCACTTAGCTAGCTATGTGGAGTTTAATTACTCCTGGGACAAAAGTTCGCCTAGTCTTGCTTAACAGACAGATTCTATACCACTTATATTCTAAGGGAAATATCAAGTATTATCAAGCAACAGGTCAGGCGCCTTTAATCAAAAGGATGCACCCTGCCATGTCTAACCAATCTGCTAAATCCATCCGTCCAACCAAACAACAGCTAATTCAAGGATTAGAAACAATTAAGAGCGCCTGGACACTCACTCCAGTCAACGTGAACGAGGAATCATGCCGCAAACAGTGGTCAACTGAGGCACCACTAACAATCAAACAAATCACGCTCATAATTCCTCATGGTCGTGCGCTTGGCTATGGTGTTCGTACAGGCGCCGAAGAACTACTCCAAGAAAAAAGTGTTGGAGAGTAGAATATGCGTAGCAAACCTATTCCTACTCGGCGCCATAATCCTTGTTTCAGATGTGGCGACATCACAGGCAAATGCCGTGAGCTTAATGACCTCCACATGTGTATGGAGGGTGTGGACGGACACGATACTCCACCAGGCTTCCAATTCATTGGGAATACCAAAGATGGTATGTGGGGTATGTTTGTACCTCAAGGGTCAAATACAGACGAATTTTCTAATCGGCGCCAAGAACTTTCTCAGATTGCGCGCATTCGTAAAGAGGCAGAACGCAAACAATTACCACGTTTATTGAGTACATCTGAACGTGATGGCGCCATTCATCAAATTTTGTCGCAGTTAAATTTGTTTGCGAACCATCGTGAAGATTTGAAACGTCGTGGATTAACCGACGAGCAAATAAATCTTGGGATGTTTAGAAGTGTTGTACAG
Source organism: Calothrix sp. PCC 7103 (assembly GCF_000331305.1). Lineage (GTDB taxonomy): Bacteria > Cyanobacteriota > Cyanobacteriia > Cyanobacteriales > Nostocaceae > Dulcicalothrix. The sequence continues at coordinate 191,162 of NZ_KB217480.1, forward strand.
TGGCAAAAACTTGATTTTCAGGTTAATCACAAACTAGCTGGTGTTTCGATTAATGGTGATTCCCTCATTACCCAACCGGGATATATCTGTCCTGTGTGGGCGCCCAACGGAGAAATCATCACTTGGCAGTTACATTCGGATGATGTAGAAACTGGTAAGTACAAATGGGCATCATCCCAAACTAAAAACCGCCCCAATGGAGCAACATCGCACTTAATCAATGGGGAGTTACCAATTACTTGTTGCCGTCCTGTTGATGGTACAACATCCAAACGGGTACGCCTCAACGAAGGTATTTTAAAACCTTGGATATCCGCACAAAAACGTGGGGAAATTGTTCTGGGCGCCGCAGGTGGAAACTTCGCAGGTTCTCCTCAAACCTTAGAATCTTATCTTGATCAACTTGCAGCAGAACTTGGAGGTATTGAAGAAATAGTACTTGAAGTTGATGCAGGCGCCGTTGCCAATAGTCATGTGATGCGTCAATATCGTCGTACTAATCAACTGTTGAATAAATTAGGCTATGAGTTAAAGATTGGTTGGTGGGGTCAATATACAAAGGGGACATCCGACCCTGATGAGTATGATGGCGCCATTGAAATAATTACGTGGTCAGAGTTCGAGGCTTTACACCGTAGTACTCAAAATCACTTTGAGGATATTAAGCATGAATTGAAAAAGCTTGGAAGATATTTATCCAAACAGTTTAAGGGATTTGGTGAACAACCAGCAAAATCCTCTGTTAAAAAGGCGCCTGTATTTATCTACAAGCTCGGTAACTTACCAACTCCCGAAGAGTATATTGATTTGGGATTGCCAAGAATACAATATACTGCGGAACAGCGGTTATCAATTTGGTTAGAGGCTGTTGAGAAAGAGTGGCATGATATTCTAGATTTATCGGCGCCTGGTTTGGGTAAGTCATACACTGCTGGTTTAACAGTAGCTGAGGACTTTGAAGTTGAACGTTTGTATTATTTGGCTACAGACCATCGTAATCCGACCACAGAAACTGTTGAGCAAAACTATGTAGATTTGGTGATTCGCCACAATGGTTTAGAAATAGATGATACCCGTAAAACAGCTTGCGGTGAACCTTTCAAGGTACATCCGAGAAAGAAATCAAACGTCAAATTAACACCGGGAAATTGTCATCGTCACCATTTATTTAATGAACTCAAAGCTAAAAACATACCCCACATAGAAAGTGGTGATTCACCGATATGTTTGGGTTGTTCGTTATTTAAAGCTTGTCAAACTTCAAGTGGTTATGGTTACGGGTTCCGCAATCAAAGATGTCACATATTAGCTAGTCCACAAATCCGCGCGCATCCTGATAGTTTGCCATTTGCAGATGAATACAAATATTCAGAATGTGGATTATTTTGGGATGAAGCTTCAACACTAATCAAAACACACACTTCAATTTCTGTTACACTTGCCGACTTCAACCAAACGATTGGACAGTTAAGTCTAGAAAATCCCGAAGCAATCGAGCAGTTACGCCCAGTACTAACGGTTATCAAATCGTTACTTAATCAAGAATTAAAGCCACCAAGCAGATACGGGTTTGATTCAGGCGCCATATGGGAGTTGTTACCACAGGTGCCTTCTAACCTCAACGAAATCATTGAGGAATTAGAAGAAGACTTGGCACCTGATTTGGACTTCCTCAGAGAATCTGCGGACAAGGTAAGTATAGAAGGTCTAGAGGATGGAGCAAAAAAGGCAGCTAAATTTGCTAACCGCATGTTCCGCCAAGAACACAATCAAAGAACCAAGACCACATTGCAAGAAGTTACCCTCAATTGGTTGGCGCCTCTACTACAAGTGTGGGGTAAAGAGAAAGTGGGCGCCTATGGTTGGGAACAGTTTAACCAAATGGTTGGGGAGCAAGTTCCACAAATCAAAGCATCCTTGCTTGCTTATTTAATCGAGGTCTTACCGAGTGAAATTAGGGCGGTCTTTATCAATTTGGCTACCAGTAATCTCAAGGTTACGTAGCAATCCGCGCGCTTCAATCAAACAGTTCGCTTGCTCCATATTGAAAATGCGAACTGTCTTTATATCTAAGTTTTATCAGGCGCCACTCGTTTCACTCAAATTCTGAATTTGAATGTTAACGAAGTTATCCCGTTATCGAAGATATCCCGCAGGGTAGGGTAGTGAGTGGCGCCTTATTTATTACACATCATTTTTTCCCATAACACATTAAATGATGAAATATTAATTGATTCAGTATAGATTAAAACACTTAACATTGAATTGTTAAGAATTGAAAAATGTGTTTGAAAAGTAATTTTTAATCTATAATAAAACCACTAGTTTACTAAGGGATGAATCTACATTATGCCAACCTACCGAGTTTGCGAACGTCTGATTAATTTTGATTATCCAACTAGTCTTGGTGAGTGTGCGGAAAGAATATTATCTTTGTCCGCACAGGTTAAAATATTAGACCGAACAGGGCAAAAAGAAGCGGCTATAATCGCTGATTGCGAACTCGCTATGTTGCGTGAATGGCAGAATTCATCTTATTTACTAACAATGATGTCGGTGCGTAATTGTTGTGAAGTATCCGAATCGAAACTTAAAGAAGAAGGCGCCCTTGTTCGTCATATGCAATCCGTACTGCTACGACTACAAAAACAGAATATAGAGATTGGTGAAGAAGCAAAGGTAATCTGTCAATACGCGCGCGAGTGGTTAGCGTCCAAGGGTTGTCAGGAAATCCCACCAGAGTATTTAATTCCTAATAAATTCAAAGCTTGTGACTTACCAGAGGTAATTCAAGAAAGCAAGCTCGTAATGGCTGCTGTTAATAATCAAGGTACTTTAACACAGTTAGGTAAAGCGTTACAATCTAAAATTTCTCCTCAAAAAGATGAGTCTAATAACGTAGATGTTAATTTATCTAAACAGATTGAAACCTTTACCAAGTACATACAGACTTTAGACACCAAGATTAATTATTTAGAAGCTACTATTACGAAGCCGCGCGCCGTATTAAATAACGATACTGAAACTCAAGTCAAACAATTTGCAAATGAGTTACAAAAATTGCAATCCCGGATTACTGACTTAGAAGAGCTTGAACTTGACCGGATTGAAACAACTCTTTCTGCTGACCAAATTAAACAGTTAGTATCTACTTCAGTTATTCCCAACGATGATAATTTAGACCCAACAGACAGAGCGCGCATACAGAAATTGCTCAAAAAATATCAAGATGAAATCAAAGTATTATCCACATCTAGAAAGGATAGATTGTCCAAACTAGAGAAAAAATTAGAATCATTATCTGGGTTTGTAGAAATCGAGCGCAATGTCCGAATGTCTCAGTATAAAACAACTACCAGCAGTATTAAAAATTTAAAGCAAGCTTGTCAATTCGCAGCCCAAGCATTAACTGATAACAGCAAAACACAGCAAGTTGAATTATTACTGGCGCCTGTTGGTATTGCATCCAGTAATTTTAGTAGCAAGCCAGCTTCTTCAAAACCGCAGCTTGTTACTGAACTTACACTCTTCAACTAATTAGTTGGGCGCCATTAATCAAATTTTGTGAGAACCATTGGTTTTGATTCTTGGGCTTCGTGCAGATTTATAAAGGCGCCTATCAACTATACGAACTCAGGTTCACTCACTTGATATTCGATTGTGCAAATTGGAGGCGCTACAACAGCCCAAGATTGTTTTGATTAGTACCTTTTTCTGAGTGGAATGCTAGCTATAATTTGGCTCTTACGAACGGTTTTGTCTACGAACCCTTGCAAGTTCCCATAAAAATGTACTAATAGCTAGCGTCTGTAATGCGCGCATGTTATTGTATCAATTGAGATAAGTATTTTATGGTTAAATTTTTTATGAAGTGGAAAAATCTAAGCTTTTTGACTTATGGATTTGTATTATCAACTACAATGTCTTTTATTTTTACATCAATCGCAAATGCGAATAGCAGCACAAACCTAAATCTAAGTTCACTGCCAGAGTCAGGACAAACCGCTCAAGATTTTGTACCAGCAGGTTGGAAGCTTCAGGATAAGGTAGATGGAGATATTAACAACGACCGTCAACTAGATACAGTATTAACATTAATCCAAGTAGGAACAGAAAATGATGAGCTTGAGTTACTTTTCCAAATACAGCATACGAACCATCAAGAAATTCGAGATCTGTTAAAGCAAAGTAAAATTGAGAAGAAGCTGAGTTTGGTGACTGTCCTCGTGCCATTGCCACGGCGCCTAATTTGTGACTAAGTATGGGACGTTGCGTTACACGTGCTTGATCAAAAGTTTTACCGTAAATTGGCTCACTTTGATTCTCTGGTTTGATTTCTAGTGGAATAAGTCTTTCTGCTCCCGTAGTTTTATTTATAAAAGTTCCTGTTCCTAATTTAGAAACTGGAAATTTTGGATCTTTACTCTGAGGGTCACCACCTTGGGCAACAAAAGGCTGATTTCCATAATTCCCAAGGGTGAATTCCGCTCAATAAATGAAAGCAAGTTGCACCCAAACTAAATAAATCACTGGCAGGATAAGCTTCTCCTCCCTGCATCTGTTCCAACGGTGCATAACCTAAAGAACCAATCATCGTTCCTTGTCCAGTCATTACTGTTTGTGTAAGTTGCTTAGATGCTCCAAAATCAATTAGAACAACTTTGCCATCATTACGTAGAATAATATTTTCAGGCTTAATATCCCGGTGAATAACTTTCTGTTGATGCACAATTTGGAGAATATTTAACAAATTAAATAATAAATTGTGTATCTTGTCCTCATTAAAAGTTCCGTGCTGTTGTAATTGTTTTAATAAATTTTGCCCATCCATAAACTGTTGCACCAAATACAGACGACTATCTTCTTGAAAGTACGCTAACAGCGTTGGAATTTGTGGATGTTCTCCTAACTGTTGCAATCTTCTAGCTTCCTGTTCAAATAGTTCTGTTGCTTTTTGTAGTCCTGCCGTTCCTTGAACTTGTGGTGCAAATTGTTTTATAACGCATTTCTCATTTAATTTGTCAGTATCTTCTGCCAAATATGTTTTACCAAATCCACCACCACCCAGTGGTTGCACCGGACGATAGCGATTTCTTAGAATTAACAAGGGAACGCCACAGTTGGGACAGTATTTTGTACCATCGTCAGCTTGAGGGTTGTGACAAATTGGATTTAGGCAACAGAGCATGACTAAATGTAAATATGGCAAGTAAACTTCATTATCAACTATTAACTCAGGTTTTTAGTAAATTACTTGCAAATAAAGCATTCCCCACATCACAATCAAAAATACAGCACTAAAAGGCAGGCGCCTCTGATGCTGGTATCATTAGCGTCAATACAAAAATATCACCATAGCAAGTGTACGACGATACATCAACGCCTTCATTAATTTTGTTTGTGTGATGACAAAAACCATACGTATGTAAACATTACAGGCGCCAGTTATAATTTTTCTGTCGATTACATAAAATAGTGAAAACTATCGAGTACGTATAAGCGCATGAACCGACACCGACACAACTGTCAAAGTACAATCATTGTAGTACTAATTACCTAGTGTGATAATGGCGTTTTCCGCACTACCCTTTTTTCCAATTATATCAACACTTTCAGGGTTTTTGTATAAAAAAGCTAGTTTAAAACTCTCGCACGCAACTTCCTTTGAATAGGCGCCTATCAACCAGAATAGCAAAATTCACGGCGCCGAAACCTTAAATATATAGTTAGCGTCAGTACGAATTGCCGAATAAACAACGAGTATGAATACCCCGGCGCCAGTCATAAATTGTTTGTGTCAGTATAAAACTTTAGATTTAAAACTACTTGGGGGGCTTATAATTTCTGCATATCTGGAAATTAATTATGTCCGATTTTCAAATGACAGTTATACAAACAGCACAACTGGCGCCCGTTGTTGATTTTCCTCTCGACCAAGACACGGACGTTATCAAACAGTTGCTTGCTGATACTCGCTCGCCAAATACGAAGCGCGCGTATGAGAAAGATTTAAAAGATTTTTTCAAGTACATAACCGGGCGCCTGCCTGACTCTAATTTAGTATTAGAGTTCTTACAGTTGCAACAATCTCATGCCGTCGCGGTGGTTCTTAAATATAAAGCACACTTGGTGAACGAGAAGAAATTAGCAGAAGCAACAGTGAATCGGCGCCTGAGTGCAATAAAATCTCTAGCAACAATGGGGCGAAAGTTAGGTTATTGTTCCTACACCTTGGAAGATATAAAAGGTGAAAAAGTTGAATCATACAGAGATACTACTGGAATTCCAGCGGCAGAATACGCGCGCGTTATTTCTCAGATAGACAGAGCAACATTAAAAGGTAAACGTGACTATGCTATATTGCGGTTGCTTTGGGACAATGCTTTACGACGTTCTGAGGTTTGTAATTTGAATGTTGGTGATTTTGATGCCCAAGATAAAACATTAAGGATACTGGGTAAGGGCAAAGGTACTCAAAAAGTTACTATTGATTTAAGTTTTAAAACAACCGAAGCTATTACTGATTGGTTGATTGCTTGTGGTGGCGCCACTAAATTGAAGGCACCTCTATTTACTGTGCTTGCTTATAACGGTAATGGCACACGGTTATCTGGGGAAGCAATAAGGCGCCTGATTGATGAGTTATCTTCTTCAGCGGGTATTACTAAAAAAATGTCACCTCATAGGGTAAGACATAGTTCGATAACTACGGTGTTGGATAAAAATAACGGGAATTACCGCGCGACACAACGGTTCAGCCGTCATAAGAAAACTGATACTGTAATAAAATATGACGATAACCGTCAGAAATTACAGAAGGAAATGACTGATATATTAGCGGATTTGATTTGATAACCAAAACAAACCACTAGCTATGTCGGAACTGCTGTGCGCGGAAGTAAATACCTGTTTTCTTCCTAATCTTATCTACTAATTTACGCACCGTATCGTAACTTATGTGTTCTCCAGCATTACGATTGGAGTGAGATAAAAATAATGGACTATCATTTTGTAGGATTTCACCATTAGACTGGCGCCAGTTTAGGTAATCATCCAATAATTGTTTTGCCCAATCATCCAAACATATGTACTCTTTACTTGAGTGTTTGCTTTCTCGAACATTTAAGCGGCGCCCGTCGTAGTCTTTGATATGCAAATTACTCAGTTGACCTGGACGCAATGGGTGACGTAGAACAGCTATTAATGCCATGTTCCGTTCTGGGTAATTAGAAGACATAATTGCATCATATATATTCTTAAAGTCATCATCACTAAGGTTTTTGGCTTCTGATTCTGGTAATAAAGGAAGTTCCAATATATTGGTTGAGTCTTGAGTTACATAGCCACTCTTATACATCCAATTAAAGAAGTTGCGTAGAGTTCCCAGTATTCTTCTAACGCTTGCATCACTTAATACTTTTTGCTTTGCTCCAAATTTGTGCAGCATTATATGTTTTCTAAAGTCTGTAATCACGTTCGCGTCTACGTCTCCCCACGCTATCGCGGTCCACTTGAGAAAGTAATTTAAATCCTGACGATAAGCTTTTTGGGTGAGCGGCGCCAAGTTATGTGCATTTATAAACTCTCTTACCCTTATGATTCGTAAATCTGTACAATTAGCAGGCGCCATTTGAGGTATAGATTCTTTAACTACTGGAACTATTACAACTTCGGGTATTGTCTTCAAGGCACCTATTATAACTCCAGCCGAAATGTGTCCATGCTTTCAGCCATAATGTGTCACGATTAATGCCTAGAACACTGATATTCTCGTCAAACATGCAGGAGCGGCAATTAAAGCAATTTAGGCATAAGTTGTCCAAACGTGGAAAATTTAGGCATAAGTTGTCTAAACGTGAGAACTTTAGGCATAAGTTGTCCGAAAGTTGGACACCAGCATTACGAAATTATAACTAACTTTAAACTTTTGAATCAATATGTATAGATAAACGATAAGCTGTGTTTAGATTAGTTTAAGGGCAGAGTTCAGAGAATAAATCTTTGATATAAGTTGAGGTCAGATTCATCATGGATGTTCAAGAATTTGACAGATGGTGCCAAAACCTAAACTTAAGTGAGCGCGCCCGCTCGGCAATTCAAGACATACGTACTGCAAACCCTTCGCGTCGGGTGGGTAATCGTCGAGGAAATGTTTCTGGTTTTTACCCCAGCAATAAAATGGGGGTAACAATTCAATTCGAGTCGTACCGTCACGAATTAGCGAGGATATATGAACTGGAGCATAGCCAAAATGTTCTTGAATATTATGACCAGCCTCCAGCTATAGAGCTATGTTACCAAGCTTTAAGTGGTAGAAAAAATCGTCATTTATACACACCAGATTTTTTTGTTATCGCATTAGAATCAGCATGGTGGGAAGAGTGTAAATCAGAACAAGAACTAATTAAATTGGCCTCGTTAAGTCCTAACCGCTATTGTCAGGATAAGGATGGCGTTTGGCACTGCCCACCAGGAGAAGATTACGCTCAAAAATTAGATTTAGACTTTCGTGTTTGGTCAAGTACATCAATTAGTTGGACTTTTCAAGAAAATTTTATTTGGCTAGAGGATTATTTAAACTTTGATGAGTATGCAATAAAAGAGCAAACGATAAAAACAGTAAAGTCATTAGTAGAAGCTTACCCAGGTATAACATTAGCAGATTTAGCCGAGCAAACTTTAAAAGATGGAACCCTAGATGATATTTACAGTTTGATAGCAACAGAAAAAATTTACGTCAATTTAAATGCAGCTAGATTATCGTCACCACAATTGGTAAAAGTGTTTGCTAATCAAGAGATAGCACAAGCTTACGAACGAATTACTGAGATATCACCATTGCCTGTACCTAACAATTTTAAAACAGTAAAAATTGCTGTGGGTAATTCTTTATCTTGGGATGGAGAAGCTTGGGATGTAGTAAATACAGGAGTAACAACTACAGGATTACTTAGAACAGATGGTCATTTCGTCGAATTACCAAATACAGTTATGAATGACCTTATCAGTAATGGAAAAATAATTAGCGAACATAAACAAAGTGACGTAAATCAAGAAACTGTATTGCGGCTATTCAATCATGCTAAACCCAAAGACATTGTAGAAGCAAATCGTCGTTACTCATTAATACTGCCTTATCTTGAAAGCCAGCAGGGACAAACTGGGATTACTCGAACAATTCGTAGGTGGCGCAATGCTTACCAACAAGCGCAAAAACTTTATGGTAATGGTTTTGTTGGTTTACTTCCATTGAACTCCAATAAAGGAAATCGCCAACCAAGGATAGATAAAGCGGTTTTAGAGTTCATGAGTAACTTTATTAGTGAAAAATATGAAACTCTCAAGCAACGAGGGCAACTTCGAGTTTATGAGTCATTTCGACTTGCTTGTAAATCCCATGAACCAGAACTTAACCCACCCAGTTTTAGCCGATTTTGTTTAGAGATAATCAGACGAAAAAGTACAGAACAAACTTTCAAGCGAGAAGGACGACGAGCCGCAATACAAAAAACAGAATTTTACTGGCAATTAGAGTTAACTACCCCGCCTCATGGCTCGCGCCCATTCGAGATAGTGCATATCGATCATACCGAGCTTGATGTTGAATTAGTAAGCTCCTTGGCTTCTTTAAGTAATTGTCAACTTGATATTAGCAATACTAAACACCAAAATTTAGGGCGCCCGTGGGCAAGTTTTATGGTTGATGCGTTTAGCCGTCGATTATTAGGAATTTACCTAACTTACGACGAGCCTTCTTACCGCAGTTGTATGATGGCAATCCGTATTTGTGTTCAGAGATTTAAGCGCTTTCCACAAACAATTGTGGTGGATGGTGGACGCGAATTTAATAGCCATTACTTTGAGCAACTGATGGCTAATTATAACTGTACTCTTAAACATCGTCCGTCTGCTAATCCCAGATTTGGTTCAGTAATTGAACGACTATTTGGAACGGCTAATACCCAATTTATATATGAACTTGCTGGAAATACTCAATTAACAAAAAGAAACAGAATTATTACTAAATCTGTTAGTCCGTCAAAACATGCAATTTGGACATTAGGTGATTTGTATACTGATATAGTCGAATGGGGATATTCAATATATGATAATCGACCTCACCCAGCATTAGGACAAAGCCCAAATGATACTTTTAATTTAGGAATTGCATTAGGTGGTGAAAGATTACACCGACGAGTTGAGTATGACGATGTATTTCATCTTCTCACTCTACCATCACCAGAACGAGGTAAGCGTAGAATTCAACCTGGACAAGGGGTAAAAATTCATAATATTTACTACTGGTCAAATGATTTCCGTGACCCAGAAGTTGAAAAAACGTCAGTAGATGTAAAATATGACCCATTTAATGCTGGAATTGCTTATGCTTTAGTTAATGGACAATGGGTACAATGTATTTCTAATTACTATCGATATTTACAAGGTCGCTCGGAAAAAGAGATTCAATTAGTAAGTACAGAATTGCTAAAAAGTAAACGGCTTACTGGATGTCATTCAATTCAGTCAGACAAAGAATTAGCTGAATTTCTTAATTCGGTAGAAAAGAAAGAAGAACATTTAATTATGTCACGTTTAAAAAGTTCAGAAAATCAACACGTCATAGAGCTAATTGAAAAACAACATCTTAATATACCTAACGACCAAAACCCTATTGATAGCTCATTAATTACTCAAGAATATTTCGCCGAGGCTACAGAAAGTCTCAACTCAAATAACATAAAGGTGCCGGAGTTACTAGAAGATAGCTTAGAACAACTTGAATATTATGGAGAGTTTTGATGAATTACGACGAAATATTTCCAGTACAGCTGCTTCAGCAACCTGCTACTGATAGAATTGCTTACTTTAAAAACTACACAATGGCTCATCCTAAATTGTTAGAAGCCTCACAAAAACTGATGTTTACTATTAATGAACCTAGCTCAACATCTTTAATGTTTCTATTTGGTCCAACAGGTGTTGGTAAAACAACTTTATTACGTCGCTTAACTCAAAAGCTAATAACAGCAACCCTAAAAGAGATGGAAGAAGATAAAGGCTTTATTCCAATTGCTGGTGTGGAAGCTGTTACACCTGAATTCAGCAATTTTGATTGGAAAGATTTTTATATACGTGCATTGACCATACTTCAAGACCCCTCAATAAAATTTCCTTATAATTCAAGGCATACTAATTTGAAATTAAGGATGTCTCTTGAAAATGCTCTACGTCAACGCCATCTCAAAGTTTTTTATATTGATGAAGCACAAAACTTAAGTAAAGTTGCTAGCGGGCGTAAATTACGTGACCAAACTGATTGTGTTAAATCACTAGCGAATATTACTGCTGTACAGTTTATACTTGCAGGTACTTACGATTTATTAATACTTCGTAACCTTAGCGCTCAATTATCTAGACGTAGCCAAGATATCCATTTAGAGCGTTACAAAGCAGACAGCCAAGAAGATTTAAAGGCGTTCAAAAGTATTGTGCAAACTTTTCAACGACATTTACCCCTGCAACAAGAACCTGATCTACTTGAACACTGGGATTTTTGCTACGAACGTAGTATTGGATGTATCGGAATTCTTAAGGATTGGCTACTTCGTACTTTAATTCAAACTTTAAATCAGGGGAATGATACTTTTACATTTCACGACTTACAGTCACATGCACTAAGTCTTGAACAGTGCATGATTTTATTTAAAGAAGCCAACGCTGGAGAAAAACAACTTGATTACTATGCAGATTCTTCAAACTTACGAATATCTTTAGGATTAGAAGTTAATTCTAATACTGCTTCTCCTAACCCGAAAACACCTGTTGAAAAAACTCGCCGTTCTCCTGTTGGCCAACCGAAAGCACAACGTCGTCCAGTCGGAGGTGGGTACAATGCCAATTGAAACATATGAAAGTTATCAGTCCTGGGACTTCAGTTCAGATATACTACCAGAACGCAGCATTCTGTACTCTTTAGAACCTATAGGTGTTGGTACGCCTCTTGTTGAAAGCTTAAATAGCTACTTAATTCGCTTGGCTTCTATACACAAAACTAATGTTTGGGACTTTATTCATAATTACATTGCTCCCTTATTTTTTCTAAATCAATTACCGAAGCGTTTATCTCAAAAAGATGCTGTTGATTCGGTTATGTGGCAATTACACCGCGAACTTGACATATTGATGCGTCCAGATGCTGAATTTTGGCTAGACAAAACAAAGCATGTTTCGCAGGTTGTTCGTGTCTTAGAAATACTAACTGGTCGAAAAGATATTCGTTATTTAACTTTATTACCTTGGCAAACCTGGCGAATATCGTTTAACAACATCTTTAATACTGAGCAACCTTGGTGTGTCGCTTGTTATCAAGAGTGGCGTTACTCCAACACTCCTGTATATCAGCCTTTATTATGGGCACTTGAAACTGTTACCGTCTGTCCATATCATCAGCGCTATCTTCAGTTGTACTGTTTATATTGTCGTTTGTCACAACCATTTTTTAAGCGCCACGGGTCTGAAGGAAAATGTTTTTATTGTGGAGCTTGGCTTGGTCGGTTTGTAGACCTACCTAGCTATAGCCAAACGATAGGGCAAAAATTTGATTTAGAATTGTGGTTTGCTCAAGCAGTCGGAAAACTTTTAGCTGCTACTCCCGAACTTGATAAAAATTCTTTAATTCAGGATACTCAAGTTACTTCACCGCGTAGAAAACCTACTCTCAAACAATTTTTGAGATGGTGTTACAGGTTGGAAATTAGCCCTGTCCAAGGTTTGAGCTTATTAGGCATTAAGTCTTCAAATACTAGCACTGTCACGAATCGTACTTAATGTAAAACGACACACATTGTAAAGTTTTGTAATAAAAACTGCTTTCTACGCCTCAACCGCGCAATAAGGCTGCACGACAATAGTTCACTTGTTCCTTAAATATAGGCATAAGTTGTCCAAGTTTTTTACAAGGCGTAAGTTGTCCGATTTTGACAACTTATGCCTAAAGTCACACCTATCTCAACTTACCGTTACAATCTCTGGGTCAGTTTAAATTATCCGGAATAAGAATAATCTAAGACAAAATTGTATAATACCCAGAGTTAAATCACAACGAGCAGTTTGTCGGTTCGCGCAAAAGGCGCTAATCTTCGCACAAAAGCCGCTAATTTTTCGCACAAAAGCTACTAATTTTTTTCGCGCAGAAGTCGCTAATTTCTAGAATTGGAAGCTATAAGCTTTATACAGTAATGAATTCACAAAAAGGTACCGCTAAAAAATAAAATTAGAAGTAAAACACCAGTAAAGATGCTGGAAGCTATTCAACACAATGCTTTTACTCTCCGTGTCTGTCAAATCCTGGAATTTGCGTCCTTCGTGCGAATTTTTCTGGAAATTAGCACGGATGAGCGAAAAAATTAGCAAGGTTGTGCGAAAATAGGTGCCTGAAACAACGTAATCACGTTCAATAATTAGCATCTTTTGTGCGAACCTACAAGTTTTAAGAAGTTATGGCGCCTGTTGAAAAACGTAAGATACCGAATAAGTGCAAACAATGTGCCATGCTCTGTGCTTCACAGGCAAAGGAATTACACGGCGCCTCTGGGGACAATTGCTGGAATCCTTCGGTATGTTACAGTCGTCGTTCACACGCGCGACACAAAGATAGGCGTAATCAAGCGCGCGCTATGAAACGTTCTTCTGTTTTAGCTAAAGAAATTTCTATCGACATTGAGGAATTCGCTGATATTTACTTTGCAACGCTGATTGTGTATCGGGCGCCAGGATATGAAACACCTGTACATGCAATTGGCGCCGAAGTATGGAAGGGTCAGGACAAACACGCAATAGTCAAACCGATTCACTGCGCGGGAATGACGAAAAGCCAGGTTTTAGCTTATACCAGAAAATTACAGGGGGTACTAACTTCAAATTACGGGGTTAGAAAATTTGCTTCCCTAGAACGACTCGACCCTTGCTTATACCCAATAAGACCTTGCCCGCATCAGAAGAGTGTGCTTTGAATAAGTTACTTGCGCGCGCTCCTCAGATGTATGCTTCTTTACTCTTACAAAATTGAAAAACCATGAATATTCAATTCTTAAACGTTGATCTTGAAATTGAAAGCTATCATGACCTTCAACCTATAGTTGAGGAATTTGGAGACAAAGCCTTCAACTTATATTGCGGTAAAACTAACGGTCATTATCTAGCAACTTTTGAGTTATCAAACATAGAAGCAAATGCAGATTCAATAATTTCTGATTTCTGTACGCTAATCAAAGGTTTTGGTAAAGAAACAAAGGAACTTTGGGATAAGGCTTTTACGAAAGTATTTGATATTGGATACTCTAGTAGTATTGAATCTATAAGCTATTCATCTTCTATTTGTGCGGAAACTCTTGAGCAGGTAGCAGCCCTTGGGGCTTCTTTAAAAGTGACCATTTACCCACCCACAGCGAAGCAATAGCAATTAAATGAACGAAAAATATATACAGCTAGAAATCTGGGATTTACTCTCTGAAGCACGAAGGGCACCGATGAATGTAGACTGGCGCCCTTTATGGAAGAGTTTGGATGCATCACTAGTTAATTTAGATACAACCGAGCAATTACAAGTTGCAGCAGACGCACTAGTACAAATGGTTGAGGTGTTCCAATGTCGCAGTATTGAACTGTTTGAAGAAATTAATGCAGTAACTAGTGATGATGGTCCCGTGATGAGTGATGCTGATTTTGCACCATTCGTTCGGCAATGCATGGACATTAGTTTTGATGGGTTTATTGAGCCGCTGGTAAGTTTAATTCGTAAACCTTACGAATGGGCGCCTGACATAGAAAATCATTCAATAGTACAGATAGTCGATAAAGAAATTTTACTTGAAACACTCCCTGAAATAGAGATTAGTGACGGTACTGGTTGGGAGTCAGTTTTACATATAGCCCACAGTGAGGATGTCTCTTTTTGGGTTAGTGCAATTGCTATATATATAGATAAAGTGTCGCCAGGACAAGTAGTTACTGTGTCAGCTTTGATACGAGAGTTGAGGGAATTGGCGCCTGTTGAAGTTTGGTTGGGTTTGTTACTTGGCTCCTTTAGTATGCGTTCAGATTGTAAGTTTAATTCTGATTGCTATGATATCTTCTGCGAGCAATTTTATGCATCGGACATTCAAGTTACAGGCGGCATGACAATTAATTAGTTCTTCCGTTCTCAAAAAGCTAATTGTCATTTATTATATTGATTCCTATATTAGCGTCAAGAATAAGTAACGAGTATTAATAAGGAGTCAAATTTGAGTAATAGATGGGATGAAACATGGCATAAGCTGCGAGAATGGACAAATGGTCAAGCACAATCAGAACGACTAGCAGCTCAAATCCTTCTTCATGAAGGTTATAACAACTTAGACCCTAGTCACCCAATAGGGGGTAAAGATGGTGGAAAAGATGCTGTTTGCAACAAAGATAACCAAAAATATTTGATGGCAGTTTATTTTCCAAAGGGACAGCAAAAATTTAGTGCTATCAAGAAAAGTTGCAGCTTGACTTGAAAGGTATGAAATCAAATAGTGCAAATGCTCTTGTTTTCGTGACAAATCAAGAGCTTCGCCTTGCCGAGCGACAAAATCAGGTAGTACCCTTTCAAGTTGAGGTAGATAAACCAGGAATATGGTCAGCACAGGTATTGATTGGTGACTCAGAGCTTGTTCGGCAATATTTCGAGGTATATCAATCCAGTTAATCAAAATTTCTGATGTTTGTAATTGTTCAGGTGTTTTAAGTTATTGTAACAACTGGCGCCCGCCGTTAATTTTCCCCTCGGTGCCTAACACGGAGTTTCTGATATGTTTCCAGTTTAGCTTTGATTTATCCTGGTTTGTACTTAAAATATCGTAATAATTACAAAGATGGATATATACATGTAATAATATGCTTTTGGAAGAAAAATTATCTGGCTAACAGCTTGCTTAACTTTTGGAATTAATATTTTTAGTTTACCTGCATCCGCCAAGGATACAGCAACACCTTCGCAAAAAGAAGTTAGGGAAATGCTTAAAAATATTTGTGGACAAAATAATATCTTGGTGCAAGAAAACATGTCAGGAAAAGATAGACTTGGATGTAGCGTGCGCGAAGCTAAGAAACGTATCTCCTTACCAATTACTGATGAAGATATATTTACAGTAGAAGGAGTTATCTACGGTAGCTTTAGTAAACCAGGTATTAAAGAAGCTTTAGTTGATATAGAAGCGACAAGTGAACCACGCAGTAATTTTTACGGTGGTAGTATGTTACTGCGTCGTTCGGGTCAAGGTTGGTCGTTTGTATGGTATAAATCAGGATTAAGATTAAATAATTGCTTTAAGATACCATTTAAAAACAACCAAAGTAATGTTCTTTGTAAATATGAATATTATAGTGCTAACTCACAATCTGAATGGCTAAATCTAGTGGATTTTGAAAAGACAAAAGATGAAAATACAACACTACTATTAGTGAGTAATAATCTTGGAAATTGTAAACCTCCATTCCGAGATATAAAAATAACTAAGTTTTCAGGACGAGATATAAATAGCGATGGTACAACAGATATAATTGTCAATGTGAGAGCCGGAGTCAGTAATGCTAAAAAAATACCTGAATCTCAATGTGATGAAGTAAATGGTAAATTACTCAATTCTAAAATGTATCAGCTAGTATTCTTATATAATGGTAAGAATTTTCAGCCTACACCGCAAACAGTAAAACAAATTAAGTACTTTGATTATTTAATGAAAACTTATCTCACTAGATAATCATACGGAAGCTTTAACTTATAAGGGTGCGCTGCCACCGCATTGACTGCACCCTAATAAATATAAAGGTTAACAATCTTTATGCTTACGAGCCAACAAATATGGGGTAAAAAGTTAGCATGTGAAGAATGCTTTGATATATTGATATTATTTGGCGCCGTCCATATATGATGTTCTGCTCCTTAAATGTAGGTACCCTGAACGTGAACATATTTTTCAAATAACCTTTACAGAGCAACCAATATAAAAATTCTAGGCGCCATTCATCCATAACTATTTACGATTCTCAGTTTGGATTACACTCCCACTCGTTCTTTAAAATGAAAACATTTTTATTTACTACACCACCTCGCGGAGAATATAAATCACCTTTTAGGTATGTTTCCGTATCATTTTTAATAATATTATTACCAATGAAACTCCAAGATGTGCCAATATAACTTTCACCCTTCCAATCAGGATGAATATCGTTTGGATTTGGACTTTTTAAAATACGAGACGTGTTACTAAGAGGCGCGCAACTTATATTTATCTTTGTTAATGGCTTTTGAGACTTTTCAATTTCCCAACCATAAACAGTTTCTTTATTTGCTCCATTATTCGCGGTTGTAACTAATAATTTTTTCCCTTTACTGTTTTCAAACTTAAAGAGACATAAGCCAAGACCCGAACCTGCACAATCTACAATTTCTGTATACTTTTTTATTGTTACGAAATAATTTACTGGAGCTATTCTCGAAGGATTATTAATTTGTTCTTTATTTAACACAGGTTTCCAACCAGAAGCTATTAAAAGTTTTCTTGCTTTTGCATAGGGCATATTTTGCTTGAGTGATGGAACTTGTTGTGCAGTTGATACTCCTCCTAGCAGGCTGACCATTGCGGTTAGTATAACTATATATAGCAATTTCTGCGTCTTCATAACTTTTACTGTAAATGATTGCGTTTTATTTTATACGATATATTGGTATTTCTCTAGTTTTTGAAAATACTTAAAAATATAGATATTTTGATTTATAGAGAGGATATAAATATTCCTTACACCCTCTTATCTGTAGCGCACATCTATGATTATAAGCAAGAAATATTCGGATGTAATCGCGCCACTAATATATCTAGAAGCAAGTACTAATTGAGGATTGGCAATCATAACTCCTTGATACCCAGGCGCTACATAGCATTGTTTGTGTGATTACAAATATGGAAATTCGCACATTACGATTGTGAGCAAGACTTTGGAGGCGCCTAAATCTTCACACTTTTGTTTATATCTACCTAAAGTAGTAAAGTAGATATTATCTTGCTTTTTTAGGATATTGAACAATGGAAACTACAAAACGAGCTAAACCTATACGCAAACAAATGAATTATAGAGACATTAGTTTCAGGATTACTCAACTCAAAAATGGAAATTGGAAGGGTGTTGCAGGGGGATTTTTTGTTATTGCTCACACTGAAGAAGATGCTATTTATTATATAAAAGCAGAAATTGATGCAGAACTGTACTCCCGTTCTAAAAAGAGACCTTAAATTGTGAGAACAATTTGTACGAAGACCGAACGTTTATTTGCATGTTAAAATTTTTTCTCTCGCTACTATTAACACTTCGGCGCCTTTGATTCAATCTTTATAATAGGCGCCTAATCGTTAAGGACGAATGCTTCCTTTTTCAAACAGAGCTAATATCTGAAAGAGCCAGGATATTACCAAAATTGTAGATACTATCAGAGATAGTAGTATTAGTTTTTGCTGGTGATGGTGCCAATTGTTGCTATAGTCTAAACAGTCCAACAACAAAATCAAAAGTCATGAGCATTGCAAAAGCAAGTATCAAAATTTCAATGATATAAGTAAGAACCTGTTGCATTTTTCTGTCCTAAATTTTGAATACTGAAAAATGTTCGATTTGGTATTTTGATACAAGCCTGATAAACAGCTTTTACACGGTTAAGCTACCTTACGATACAAGCTACCTGTAGGCGCCTTTATTGGTAACTTACAACTTTTGGTTGCTATATAATATTTGGTCTAGATTTTCACAGAAATATTAATTGTTGTCAACTGGCGCCTGGTATAGTAAGCGTGTTTAACGGCACCTGAACTATAAAATACCAAGCTTTGGCGCCTCCTCTATTTCTTCAGCAGCACAGGTGCCAAATGTTCTGGTATACCCTCTAACTGTATAACATTACACCCAAGCTCCTAAGCAAACTCTATAGATTTTCCGGCGCCAACCGCATTATAAAACCCAGTAGCTTTCCTTTATTGCAGCGTTATCACCAATAGCTTTATTCATCCCCACTACATAAGGAACATGTTTTACAATAGCTGTTGCTTGAGCTTCTGAGTAGCAAGCGTTGAGGACTATACATTCTATATTAGAGAACAGCTTAAATAAATTAGCTAGTGCTTCCGTATTAACTACCTTATGGTTTCCAGTTTCGTCTTCTAAGATTAAACTGTTATACCCGGCGCCGTGTCCTGAAAAGTGTACTATTTGCGGTTTGTAATCTAACAATGCTTGGTACACATCTTGGACTCTTACTGCCCAACGTTGTTCGCGCATTAAATAATTCTCGTTTCGGGAGTGCGTTGTAGTCCTAGGTCGATTTTTCTTACTTTTACGAGTTGTAGAGTTTTTACTTAATCTAATTGTATTATTTATTATACTAAATGATTAGGTTACTGTTGTAATGTGAATATGTCCACCGCGCGCATGTAACTTTTGAGGCGCCTGTAGTTAATTTATAAGCATTACTCCCCCTAGTTTCAAGTTAGGTTTAAATTTACAATTCTTATTAATTTATTAATAAAAACTTAACTTTAGTACAGTGTTGCTACTAAAACATCGAATTATCATTTGAGATTACTAAAACTAATACATTGCATAGCATTTAGTAAATGAATATGAATAAATATGAATAGCAAATATTGATGCCAAGTTGGCATATTTGTAATCAAAAGTACTGATAAGATAATTTATATTGTGCAAACAAAATATAAGTTAAACCTTAATAGATTGATGAAATTTTGAAGATATAAATTTTATCAATAAACTCAAAATTGAATTGAATTATAAATTATATTTCCTAGGGGCTAAATATGTTCAGGGTAATAAATCGTCGTCGATTTCTTCAGACTTCATTGGCAGCTACTGCATCCATTGGAGTTTCTACAATTCGTGCTTCTGCTTCCAAGTCAGAAAATAATGTTGAAGCAATAGTCATTGGTAGTGGGTTTGGTGGAGCGGTTGCAGCGTTACGTCTTGCTCAAGCCGGAATTGAGACAATTGTGTTAGAAAGAGGGCGCCGATGGGTAATTACCGATGCAGGAGATACTTTCTGTACCTATGAAAAACCTGATGGACGCTCAACATGGCTAAGTCCAACAACGGTAGTTTTTAATCAGGTTCCAATTGATGTATATACAGGTGTGCTTGATATCAAGGTTGGCGATGGTATTAATGTTTATCGAGGAGCAGGTGTAGGTGGAGGTTCTTTAGTATACAATGGTGTTACTTACCAACCGACTAGAGAAAATTTCTATAAAGCTTTTCCACGCAGCATTGATTATGATGAGCTTGACCGTATTTACTACCCACGAGTACGTTCAATTCTTAAACCTTCTCCTATACCAGATGATATTCTCCAAACTAAATATTATTTAGCTGCTCGTACTTTCCTAGAACAAGCAGCAAAGGCAAATCTCAAAGCAAGCAAGCTTGATATGAATATTAATTGGGACATTGTTCGCCAAGAAATTACTGGTCAAAAAGTCCCTTCTGCAATTACAGGTCAAGTTTACTATGGTATAAACAGCGGCGCTAAAAACAGCTTAGACCGGAATTATCTGAGCATGGCAGAAGCAACAGGTAAAGCTAAAATTTTACCTTTACATGTAGTTACAGAAATAGAAGAACTCAATCGAAAAAGTTTCCGAATCATTTGTAATCAAATTAATGAGCAAGGAACAGTTATTGCTCAAAAAACGTTTACTTGTCGCTATCTATTCTTAGCTGCTGGTTCAATCGGAACTACTGAATTGTTGCTGCGCGCGAAGTACAATGGCAAACTACGCCGTTTAAACGATAATGTGGGAATGAATTGGGGAACTAACGGTGATGCGGTGGGTGCTGTGATTACAACAGGTCAAACCAATCCTACACAAGGTGGTCCAGCAGTAGGTGTAATTGAGGACTTTAATAATCCAATTGCCCCTATAGTAATCGAACAACTTCCTTTTCCTATAGTGCCAGAAGGTGTTTATGCTGCTTTGAGTCAAGGAATTACTTTACCAGAAGGAAAATTAACTTATAACCCTAAAACAAACTCTGCTGACTTGTTTTGGCCAAGAGATTCAGAAAATAATCAAAAAATTGCTCAAGCTTATCTATCTACGTATCAAAAACTCAATCAAGCTAACGGTACAACTTTAGCACAACCATTAGATTTTACCAGTACTGCTCATCCACTAGGTGGCGCCACAATTGGAAGTGTTTGTAATTCACGTATGAGAGTTAGAGGTTACGCTAACTTATTTGTTGTTGATGGAGCTTTTGTTCCTGGTTCAACAGCTTGCACTAATCCATCATTAACTATTGCTGCTTTGGCAGAACGGTGTATGGATAACTTCCTTAATAAAACTAGGTATCTTAGAGATTCAGATGTTGAATTACAGAAGGAAATTTAAATTACTGCCTCACTACATCCAATAGTTATTGTCAGGTAACAGACAATATTTAAATAGGCGCCACTCATTAAATATAAAAATAGACTTAAGTTACACTTATGTGCGGGAATGATTCAATGTCGGAACTGGAGCGCGCGAAAGTGAATACCTGTTTTCTTTCTAATCTTTTCTAGTAATTTACGCACCGTATCGTAACTTATGCGCTCTCCCGCATTGCGATTGGAGTGAGACAGAAATAATGGATTATCACCGAGTAGTATTTCACCTGATAACTGGCGCCAGTTTAGCTGTTTACATACGTATAAATAAAGTAAAGACAAATTTACACATTAATTACGAGTGCAAGTCACCTGGCACCAACCCCCAACGGTGATTAGTATCTCGCAAAAAATTAGTGGGTGCATAATTCTTTGCTCCCTACTCCCATCTAAATTTAGAAGACAAAAAAGTCTCCCAAAACATCCAGCTTAATGCGAACAAGAATACTAACTTCTTGCAAAAGTACTTACTGAGGAAAAGAAAATGATTGTAATGAAAAAAAAATTTTTATTGTCATCAATTACTCTCGCTTTACTATATGCAACTTCAACTTCTAGCATTCAAGCAAAACAATCAGTTCAGCAGATAACAATTTCGCCAAAAATCGCCCAAACTCAGCAGCAAATGACTTCTCATAAAAATTCTGTAGAATATCTAACTTCTGATGAAACGACTTCTTTAAATCTTCCGTTTTCAGAAGCAGTGCGTGTAGGTAATATGCTTTACCTGTCAGGAGTTTTGGGAAATATTCCTGGCAAAAAACAGCTTGTTACTGGAGGAATTAAAGCAGAAACAAAACAAACTATGGAGAATATAAAACGTATTCTCTCAAGGCATGGTTCATCACTTGCTCAGGTTGTCAAATGTAAGGTAATGCTAGCAGATATGAAGGAATGGGGTACGATGAATGAGGTTTATATTACCTACTTTTCTAAAGATAGATTACCTGCACGCAGCGCTTTAGGAGCAAACAGTTTAGCTTTGAATGCACGGGTAGAAATTGAGTGTCTTGCAATAGTTAATAAATAAAAATTACCATGCTTTATCAAGTTCGTAGTTACTTATAGCCTTATATGTCTATGGGTACTCGACTTAAAGAGTGATATAGCCCCTGCTCGTTTTTAACTTTGAATCGTTCGAGGTTCGTTTTGTTGGTACAGCAGAAAAACCTGAATGGATAGCTCAAGATGTAGGCGAAGTGCTGGAAATTCAAAACATCAGGCAGAATTTGGCAGATTTTGATGAGGATGAAAAGGGTGTATATACTATATACACCCTTGGTGGAGAGCAGGAAATGCTTACAGTAACTGAAGCTGGACTGTATCGTCTGATTTTCAAGTCTCGTAAACCTGTAGCTAAGAGGTTTCAGTGGTGGGTGTTCCATGATGTGTTACCTACTCTTCGCAGGACTGGAACATATAGCATTTCTACAGTTAAGACTTCATCAGATAATTCAGGGATGAGTGTTCAAGACCAGTTAGCAGTTTTTGGCTACATCTTTGATGGATTTAAAAGTGCTGGAGTTGATAACAACATAGTCGAATCTGCCAAACTTACCGCACTTGTAGCTCAATTTCCTAACATGGCGCCTGCTATTGAAGCTGCAAAAGAATCGTTGATGTTCCAAACTCCAGACGAAGGTCATCGATATAACCCTACTGATTTAGGTAAAAAGTTAGCTGAACGTTTGGGATTAAAATATCCTATCTCAAATCGCAAAATCAACTCTGCCCTTGAAAGCGTTGGTTTCCAGGTTGCAGAACACACCACAAATTCCAAAGGGAAGAAAAGTTTAATTTGGCATCTAACAGAAAGAGGTGAGGTGTACGGGCGCCTGTTCTTACAGTCTGCACAAAACAATAGTAAGACGATTCCTTCAATCCGTTGGGTAATTGATGTTTTAGATGAAATAGTTCACTTGTTCGATAACTAATTTAAGATACCCAGGTTTTGAGCCTGGTTTTTTTAGATTATGGGCGCCAATATCCACACGACGCCCATCTATTTCTTCAGCAGCACAAACTGCTCTTTAATCAATATTTCCTCAACTCGTTATGTCTCTTATATCCGAAGCACTGCGACGCGCACAAGTAGCAACCTTGAAAAAACCCCGACTACAAATCACCCTACTTTTGGGGCGCCTACGTACTCCTAGGAAATTGGACTTAATAATTCATTTAGCATTCATGTGGGACTTATTTGTCGGTTCCACCATTAGACTGGCGCCAGTTTAGGTAATCATCTAATAATTGCTGTGACTAATCATCTAAATTTACATATCCTTTACTAGAATGCCTGTGCGAGCGAATGTGTAATCGGTGCCAGTCATAGTCTTTAATATCCAAATATTAAATCACAAAATCAACAATATTTGCTGTGATGCTCAAATTTGAACGTTAAACAGACTGTAATCTATAATTTATTGTGGACATGAAACGCGATTTTACTTTTATCATAAATAGGAGAATAGTTTCAATTTTAATTTTATTTTATTAAAGGTATAACTAACAGCTATTTTTTTATAATTACTAATACTAAAATCTTTGTTGTGTCAGCTTGTCTGTGTAATTATTAACTTTTGAAGACTACGTTTTTTAGTTAATAGTTAGCTCACTATTTTAATTTTATTGCACATTGTTTAGATAGTAAATTTTAATTTCAAACGTAAAAAACTAATATTTATTAAATTAGTTATTGCGTTTTAATACTATCTTAAACTAGATTGCATTCGTTATTTTTTGCCGGGATTCTGTAATTTAAACAAGAACAACTTAGTTTATTTAAATAATGACAAATGAAGAAATCCAAATTCCTCAAGGTTATTCTACTTACTACCTTACCAGCAGCACTTTTTGCTCTATTTAGTGCCTTCCAAAAGCCACTGACAGCTCAAAGCTCAACAAGTGTTCATTTAACAATGGGGAACCCCAGTAGTGCCAGTAATAGTGGCTCTGCAAGTAATAATTTATTATTAGTTAAATCTCAGTACGCAACTTCACATAACTGCTCCAAAGGAATACCCAATTGGGTAAGTTGGCAGTTAAACTCATCATGGTTAGGAAGCGCGCCTCGCCAGGATGATTTTCGTGCAGATACTACATTACCTACTGGTTGCTATCGAGTCCAAAGTAGTAGTTACACTAGTAGCGGATTTGATAGGGGACACATGGCTCCTTCCGCCGATAGAACCAATACAATTGCCAATAATTCTGCTACTTTCTTAATGACAAATATGATTCCCCAGGCGCCTGATAATAATCAGGGGATATGGGCGAATCTGGAAAATTATTCTAGAGATTTGGTCAATCAAGGTAAAGAACTTTATATTATTTCGGGTGCTTACGGTATTGGTGGAACAGGGTCAAACGGTTACAAAACCACAATTGATAGTAACAGAGTTACTGTTCCAGCAAGAACTTGGAAAGTTATTGTTGTTTTAGACAGACCAGGTTTAGGAGTTAGTGGTGTCACTAACAATACCAGGGTAATTGCTGTTGATATACCCAATACCCAAGGTGTAAGAAATAACGATTGGAGAAATTACAGAGTTAGCGTTGATACCATCGAATCAAAAACTGGATACAACTTCCTTTCTCAAGTTTCTAACTCCACTCAAAGCGTAATTGAGTCTAGAGTTGATAATTTATAGATATAGTTAGCTCAATTCATATTAAATTGGCTAGCTTGGTCTCAAAATTAAAGCCTGTCTGCAAATACAGACAGGCTAGGTATTTATGTGTAGGTCAGGATTCAATACTGCTCGGTTAAGGAGATAACGTAGGCTGAAACCCTTATGATATCGTTGTTTATGATGCCGAAAAAAGCTTAACTGAGCAGTATTGGGTCAGGATTCTACAAGCTTTGTAGAAATTCCGGCTAAATCACCAGATGAAGTTTTACCAATAATATAGACATCAATATTTGTCGAACCCAAACGATTAACTTTGATGTCTGTAAGATTCTCTTTTAATGTTTTGACAAGTGTTTGAAATTTCTGCACATCTTGTTTTTGCATTTCATCATGCCATTCTTTTTCCTCAGCACAGTTACGAAATAAATAATCTAACTCTACTGTTTGAATTGGGGTTTCTGGGGAATGGTCTGTTAACTCAAGAAGTTTTTCATTTGTCAAAGTCTCTTGAGCTAGTCCACTCCAGAACACAACTTCAAACGGATAATCAGATTCACTCCTCATGAGCAAACCATCAGAACTTTGCTTGAGCTTTTCACTAACTTGATTCGTCATAAAATTAATTTTGTGGTAATAAAACTCAGGTTGCAAAATTACAGAATAATGTTAAATTTGCTAACAATTTAACATTATCTTAATAAGTAAAACGTGCAATCACCCTAAGTATTGTATCTTCATATTGCTAAAGTGATGCCAAATACGTAAAAATTGTTTCAGCCTTAATATAGACGCTATCCGCAAATAGGCACCTGGTTTATTGCTTGCTTTGTTTGATGTACACTATGATTGTTAACCTAAGTTTAATTACTACTAAATCTTTGGTGAACAATTTTATCTTCTGATGTTTTGATTATTATGCGTGTCCAAACATATGGGAAGCGTTTGTCTCTTCTTGATACCTCGTTTTCACCGTATCAGGCGCCGATATCTGTTTGAAATACTGGCGCCGCTATAGCTTTACCTCTTACTCAATCCCAACAAATTCGGGGTAAAACGTCCGCATCTGTCGGTCAGTCGGACTACGGAACATAGGCAAATTGTACTTCACACCATTAATTACTGCTTGCTTTGATGCCATTGCTTCTGGCAGGAAGCGAACTGTTCCAAGAGCTAATAAACCTTCTACGCTTGGGCCAACCCAAAAACCACCAATGGGTTTAGTCAGTTTACGGAACTCTTTAGCCTCATAGTCAAACGCACGCCACTCAAATGATAATGTGGCAACCTCTGGCGAAACATCAGACGGCAAGTTTTTCCATGTAATAAACTTAATCAAATCAGACTCAACATCATCATCATCTCGACGGAAGCGTTCATCTATATAGTATTTGTACCAAAAATGATAGCCTTGAACTTTCCCTTGCTTTTGCTCACCAACAACGACGTGTTCAAAACCACTGAGGTCTTTATTTTTACCTGAATCAAACTGCTCAAACCAAATCCTTTGTAAAATTGCCCACCATTGGTCTTCAGATATATTCTGTCCAGATTGTTTTGAGACAAAATCTCTAGCTATCTTCATCGGAGCGCTACGATAAATTTCGTCAAGGAACTCTTGCACCTCTGCTTTTTCCTCTGGAAAGTCATTTTCAGATTTTGTTTGGTCAAGCGTGTAATTGTTGAACAACTTTTCCGCTAGGTCATAGCTATGAAGTTTCTTTTCGGGAATAACTACTTCGTCAATTAGTCGGTGGTCGGCGCCTGCATTTTTGTCTTCATTGACGACAACGTAACCGTGTGCTTTTATCTCGGACGATATTTCCTCACCCTTTCTAACAGCTTTTAGTCCAGAAAGGGCTTGATCTGCATCCCAGATTTCTTGATAAATGTCAGCCATAATTGATTTACTCCTGTAAAATTTGTACTGCAAATATCTGTACAGCTAAAATTGGCCCTTTGTTCGTTTTGAACGTTAAAAGAGCATCCTCGGAAAGTTGGATTAAAGAAGCCTTGAGACTATACCCCTGTGAAAAAGTTAATTCAAATCTTCCAAACTACTAGCTGATGGCAAAAAATAAACAAAGCATCTTCTTGTCTTTACACCCTGCACAAGAATGCATAAAGTTTTTTGCGTGCGGCTTACCAACAATAGTAAAACGATGAAGATTATTGCCTTTTGACACTAGATATGGATAAATAACTATTTATCTGTATTTCAACTTGCAACAGCACTCAGTTAGAGTAAATTATTAACCCTCTATTTACTCTTTGTTTAAGACAATACATTAATTAACCATTACTGACAACCAGTCAATTGTAAAAAAAATATAAAATTAATCCCGTATTCAAAATTGGTTTGGATAAAATTTTCTAATTATCCTGAAACAAAAAGCTTATCAAAAAACATTTAATTAAAGGCGCCTATTTGCATTAAGAAAACACTAAATTTAGGTTAAATTTAATTAATCAATTAAAAATTGAGGCGCCCACTTATTTCTTCAGTAGTACAGGGGGTCAAATGTTCTGGTATCCCCTCTAATTGAATAACACTGCATCCAAGTTCGTAAGCAAACTCTATAGATTTTCCGGCGCCTAAAGCATTATAAAAACCAGTAGCAAACTTAATCGCTGCTTTATCACCAATAGCTTTATTCATCCCCACCACATAAGGAACATATTCAACAATAGCCGTTGCTGGAGCTTCGGAGTAGCAAGCGTTGAGGACGATGCATTCCATACCAGAGAACAGCTTAAATAGATTAGATAGTGCTTCTGTATTGACTCGCTGTAGGTTTCCTGTTTCGTCTTCTAGAACTAAGCCACTTCCTGCTTTACCATGACCTGAAAAATGTACTATTTCTGGTTTATAGTCAAGTAGTGCTTGATAAACATCTTGTACACGTACTGCGATAGCGTTGCTTTAAATCAAATAGTTCGCGCTTTTTGGCTGAGATTTTTGACAAGTATTTAGCAAATCTCAGTATTTATATTTAAGTTGATACAATTTATATATACGTATTTTCGGATTGTTAGAGAATAAGGATAATTTTTACTAAATTTACACTCATCTGGCGCCCACAAGCAGCAAGATATAATTTGTCGAACGCACCGTATCAGTTAGAGGCTGTCTCATTTATAATTAGTTAACTTGTTCTATATTGTATTAGCACCAGTAACTTTTAATAAATTTATAGATACTAAAAACTCCTTTAGGTAAAGGCGCCATACAGCACCAACTAATGTAGCATTCCTGCTACACCTACAAAATGTAAGCGCTCTTAACTAGACTCGCGCGCGTTCTTGATTAACCAGTTGCGCGAAAAATTCTTCTATTCTGTACTCAAAGACCGTTTCCCACAAACAGCAACCGTTGTATCTAATCTCATACAAACCAGAGCTTACCTCACGGTAGTCCGCAATTAATCCTTTACGTTTGGCATGATTGAGTCTTTTGATTGTTGGAGGTGTCATATCTAAAACTCTCTTCCGCTGTGCTTGTGTTAGAGCATCCCAAGCTGTTTGCTTATATTCTTCATGAGTTATGAGTGCTTCGCTGATTTCTTCCCATGTAGTAGCTGTTTGGAAAGTTTGAATTAGCAAATCTATTGGCGCCAATTCAGGAGTGGGGGAAGTAGAAAAAGATTCATAGGAAGGCGCCTCAATTTTAGATTTAACCTCTACTGCTGTAAGAAATTCGTAGTCATTGATTGAATCATCTTTTTCTTCTGGCTCAAAACTCCAGACATCTTGAACGTTCTCATCTTCATCACACTCGGACAAAATCCCCAACTCTGTTAAATCAGGTTCTACGGTTAAAAAGTCAGCATCCCAAGATTCATACGAGTACATGGGCGCCGTTTCTACCTCATTAACAGGCGCCGAATATTCAGTTACTTCTACAACGCCTTTATGTACAGAATTAGCTTCAATAAGAAATTTATATTTGGACTCATAACGAACTGACACTGCGTCTCCAATAATCGCTTGAGCAGTTCTGCCTTCAGCATTCATCATAAATTCGAGCATGACTCCTGTGGGTTGGTCGTATATCGGGCCAATTTGACACGCACGCTTTCCATTTATCAACTGCCAAATAGTCGCTGCACCTTCTTCTGTTTCTTGACGAGTCGCGCGCGGTTTGCGACATTGTTTCAAAAAATTACGAACCTTGTCCTGGGTAATGGTTGCCAATGCTTTCATTTGGGTAATAACAGAGCCATATTTCTTCAAGTTTCCAGCTATCTTAAACAGTGTATTGAGTTCAACTTGTGCCAACTCATGTGGAGGAAACATGTTGAAAGCTTCTTCCAGCTTGAGATAGCGCTTCTCTTCGCCCTCCCAACCTAATTTTTTCAACAATTCTTTATATTCTTTTTTAGCTAACGTTGCTTTTTGCTTTGCGAGCCAGAACGCATAGTGTAGGATACGCACGGTTGACGTATATAAGGCGCCGAGTGGATGCGAACAATCGTCTGCATCGTTCATGAAATCGCTGAACTGCGCTGGAGACATAACGAGTTCATCCAGACTGGTAGTGCTAAAAACCTGGAATTGTGTCATTATCATCGTAGTATTTTGTTTTTTTAATTCAAGGTGGCTGCACAAATCTTGGCGGAGGTGTGCAGCCACTTTGTTTTTATAATAATCATTTTACTGCTAATTGTAGTCTTTAATCACATATAATTATTAAATATTTTTGCGGAATTGAAAAAAGCACTAATATCTACCTTGAACGCCTTGCAAAGCACTTGTACTACTTCGACTGAAACAGTTAGGTTGTCGCTTTTGAGGCGTTTCACGAACATGTGTGGCTGTTCTAGCTGTTGTATATATTGATGCGTAATCTTGTGTCCTAAGTTTTCAGTTACTTCAGATAGGTATCGGCGAGACATTTCACCCCGTAATGCTTGTAGTGTTGACGCTTGTTGAGAAGTCCACTTCAAGCTATAGATATGATCTATATTTATCATGACCATCTCGTTTTTACTGTTGTTACTTGCCACCATTGCAATTTTTATACTTTGTTGCCAGCAGTATTAAGTTAGCACTGGGAAGCTTATATATAAATAACAACGTGGCGCCTCGACAGGTACTGCCCTCATTAGTATGGGTGGTAGAGGGGTGTAAATGGAAAACGTGCGACTATGATTGTATCGGCACCCATGCGTAATACTTTACTCGCATTCTCAGTAGAACCTCGTCACTAGTTTATTTGACTTTTTAGTACACGTAAACTAGCATGGTATGTATTTAAAATTAGGCGCCCTTGTATTAGTAATAAGACACAAATTATCGAACTCGCACTCAAATTGCAGGCGCCTACCCACATAAAAATGTCCACAAATTGTGGAATTTTTCAGATAAAACAATCATCTCTAATTAGTTCAAATGTTTTGACATATGGCGCCACGACATTCAATTAGTTCAAATATTCTAAAAGTATTAGGCGCCTGTCCTATATAAAAATGTCCACCAATGGTGGAACTTTTTTGAACCAATAAATAATATTGTTAAATGTTATACAAACACGCTGACAATTTTGCATGGAAACGGAATTAAGAGCCAAAACTGAAGAAAATATAGTGCAGGAACAGTTACGCGAAGCAGCTCTCACTGCTTATATTGACCGCATGACGGATATTTTGATGAACTCCGAACGTTGGTCAGAATTATTTTCTGATCAAAACGACACAAATACTATTTATGTTGTATCTCTTTTAACGACAACAGTACTACGGAGACTGGAAAACGATACAAAACGTCAAGGATATATTTTTAGTTTTTTGAGTGATGCGTCACTTTTGGATTTTATTTTGAGCGGTGCCAAACTCAATAATGCGAACCTCAGCTATGTTGACCTATACAACGCGAACCTAAGTTTTACAGACCTAGGCTGTGCGAACCTGAGCGGAGCAAAAGGCACCTCTACGATCTTAAGTGATGCGAATCTTAGTGGTACGAACTTGAGCGGCACCAATTTCACTTATGCTAATTTTAATGGCGCAAACCTGAGCGGCGCCTTCCTTGAATATGCCGACCTTAGTAACGCTTACTTAATTTATGCAAACCTTCTCGATGCAAACCTAAGTGGTGCAAATCTTAGCTGTGCCAATTTTAATGGTGCGAACCTGTGTTTTACAAACCTTGTTGACGCAAATCTGTGTTTTGCCAACCTTGAAGAAGCTAGATTTGGCTATGCGAACGTTAGCTTTGTTAATCTCGAAAATGCGCTCCCTCGAAAATGCCAACTTTGAAAATGCGAACCTTGAAGGTGCAAGTTTTAAAGGCGCCAATCTTGAAAATGCGTGCCTTGTGGGCGCCAATCTTGAAGATGTGAATTGTATCAATACTAACCTTAGTTTTGTGAACTTCAATAGTGCGAACTTTTGCGATGCTCTTCTAACGGGTGCCAATCTTGAAGGTGCCGAATTTACTGGTATACAAAACTTAACTTTAGAGCAAGTAAAAGTTGCGTCTAATTGGGACAAAGCTAAATACGACCCTGAATTCGCAAAGTTATTAGGTTTGACACAACAAAGTAGCTCAAAAAACGCCTTAATTAAAGGCACCTAATATAAGGCATGTATGTACTATATACACCCTTTATTAATAGCTTCAATATAGAAAGGCGCCTGTAATATAGTTGCAGTAACTACTAAATTTACAAGTGTAACTACCCTGGTGTCAATGGTAAATTGTTTGTGTAAAAACAAATGTAACTGATTCAAGTATAATGATAATAGACAGAAGTTACAAAAACAAATGACCAATATTTAATATGAGTGATGATAGAGAACTGTTAGAAATACAGCAACAGCTTGAAGAAATTATGCAGCGCATAGGCAGAACTTTTAATGCTGACCATCCTAGATGTAATGATATTTATGAGGATGTTGGCGCCGCTGTTTACTATATTGAACAAGCTGGTTATTGTTTGAAAGCTGTTGGCAGGAAATTGAATATTGATTTGAAGCAATAAAATATCAGTGTTATTAATTATCAGTATGATTAAGACGGGCGCCTTATATTATGTACGAAACTTATGATGAATATAAGACCAGACTCGATGAGATGATTAGAGTTGGAAAGCTCAAACCAGAATATAAACAAGTACTGTTACAAATTTCGGAGCTTACACAACAAGCTATTAATTTAGGATTAATTCACGGTAGTGGATGGAAAGAAGATGCGAACTGTAACATTATTGATGAATATGAGATTATTGATAATGAAGGCAACGTTTTTTATCTAACTCTATCAAAGACACGCTCTTATCTCCAAGATTTAATATCGTCCTCGCTTTGAACTGTTGTAGTCAAAGGCGCCTGTCCCCGGATTTCTCACAAGATTTTAGAAAATAGGGGTCAAAAACTGCCAAAATGTATATTGCAAAACAATTCCAGAAGTTTGAATTATGGCCCCAAATAAAAACCATTGTATACCAGAACAGTTCGTATTACTTATAAACCTGGTAACGAAGGGTAAATTGTTGGCGCCATTATTTAAGTTCTGTTGTTTGGTTGAAGAAAGCGCCTAATATAATATTGAAACAATACGTAACGTTTAATTTGATTTTTATAAAATAACCATTTGGTAAATTAACTGTAATTTCTTTCACTGGCGCCGTCAGATATTGAGGAGGTAATTTATAAACCAGGAGATGAAGATTAATAGTGGGCACCCTTGTTTGTATGGGCGCCTGTTCCATATTGTTTTGTTATGCCCTCTTAGAGGATGTTTGAAAAGTCAGCAGGCGCCAACCCGTTGTGCATGTCCGGTATTCCAATCGGGTGGTTGCTTCGGTTAAAGAGCGGATGTTGAACGGCGCCACTCACTACCCTACCCTGCGGGATATCTTCGATAACGGAATAACTACCCTACGGGAAAACTGCGTTTACGTTAACGTTCAAATTACCTTCGGTAATTTGAGCGCAGCGAGTGGCGCCGAGTGGCGCCTATTCCTCCAGATTATCGGAGAGGAGGAGGTGGTGGAAATAGTTGTATGTCAATATTATTAGAAAATGGGTAACTTACTGACTGCTCACCAACTATGCCATCAATAGTATGAGCGCGAATTTTAAAAGTGCTTACTCCACTTGCTCTAATTTTAGGGGAGTAACGAAATCCTAAACTATAAGTACAACCTTCACCGATATGATTACCTGTAGCTGTAACTGCTTGACCTACAGGTCTTTGCGTCGGAATATTGAATTTACCTGGTTGAGGCTCATTAGGGATAAACTCTGTCAGGGTTACAACAATTCGTTCACAAAAAATATTCTCAACTGTAGTATTTCCTTTAATTATATTTCCACTAATTTCATTATTAGGTATCTGTATCTTAACTTTTTCAACAAATGGTTTAGCATTTGCAATAGTTGTCAAGCTAGCTAATAAGCTACATGTCAAAATTGTGATTGAGCTTTTTAAAACTAATACTTTCATCCAGGACATTATGATATCTCCACTTTGTAACAGTATATTACATACCAAATTCATCTTATTTGGTTTGATTTTTTGCGTTGACATGCTCGCTACTCTGTATATATGTCGAGCTTGCAATTTTATGCACGCTTAATTTAAAGTAGTACCCAAGTTCTATCATTAGGCGCCTTGCTATAATAAATTCTTTCGTGTAGTTCATAGTTATTAATTCATACTGTAGGCGCCGGATGTTTGTTCACAGTTCATAAGTTCAGGCGCCTTTTGCACTCTTGAGAAGCAGGAGCAAGCAATGATTAAGGAAAGTATTTTACCCTGAAATTATCAGTCTTCTGCATAAGTTGAATTTACATAAATTTATTAACCATCAACAAGTAAAAACAATCTTGACCATTATTTCATACCCAATATCAACCAATTAAAGATTATTAACTACAAATGAAACTTAACCAGAATGAAAAACAAAGTCATCGCAGCTACAGTTGCTTTAAGCACATTTTTTATTGGAACATTTGCCTTTGCTGGTTTGAGTAATGCTCTACAATCCAGTCCACAAGTATCTTCTGTAGATCGAGCGGGACATAGCGATAGTTTTAGCGGTTCGACAGCACAGAGAGAAAACAATTCGGGACAGGGTACTGAATACATTCAACTCCGAGCTGTACTAGCTTTAAGCGGGTTAGCAATTGGAGCATTAGCCTGTGTTAGTTCGGGTAATGTTCGGAACTCCAATCAACAAGAATATGAAGCCTATCAAGCGGGATATCGCGATGGTTATTGCGGTTTAGCAGCACGGAGAGAAAACTATCCGGGACAGGAAACTGAATATATGCGAGGTCATCGTTCGGGTTGGTCTGATGGACAAGGACAACCAAGAACAACGTTTTAGCATTAGGGACTTTAACCAGTCCTCAACCATGAAGTTAAATTATAAATAAGCTTTACGATTATCTAATATTCCAATTACAATAGGCGCCTGTTTTGTTTCTGATAGCTAATTTAACTACCGAGCGAGGAGTGTATTTGCTTGTTATCTTTTTTTAGACTAAATAGGTGCCATAATCCATCTCACATTTATTTCTCGTCAATTATGGTTTATGAGACAGGTGATAGTCATAGAGAAGAGCTAAATTTCTCGAACTTTGTATAAAGTCAGGATGACTTTCTCCCAAAATGCGTTTTCTTAAGTATAATACTTGAATTAAAAGGTGTTTAGCTTCATTATTTTTTCCTTGAGAGTGGTAAAGTAAAGCTAAATTATTTAAGCTGGTGGCAAAGTCAGGATGATTTTCTCCTAATATGCGTCTTTTTAATTCCAATGCTTTATTTAGAAGCTGTTCAGCTTCACTATATCGTTTTTGATAATTATAAAGATTAGCTAAGTTATTCAAGCTTTGTGCAAAGTCGGGGTGTTCTTCTCCTAAAATGCGTTTTCTTAATTTTAGTGTTTGATTATACTTGTCCTCGGCTTCTTTATATCTTTTTTGAGAGTAATAAAGAGCAGCTAAATTATTTAAAATTTGTGCAAAGTCAGGATGATTTTCTCCTAGTATGTTTCTTCTTAACTCCAATGCTTGGGTATACTTAGATTCAGCTTCATCGTACTTATTTTGCGAATGGTAAAGATTAGCTAAGTTATTTAAGCTAGTAGCAAAGTCGGGATGATTTTCTCCTAGGATACGCTTGATTAGCTTTAAAGCTTTAATATACATAAATTCTGCTTCATTGTACCTTCCTTGGGAATTATAAAGAGCAGCTACATTATTTAAACTTTGTGCAAAATCGGAGTGTTCTTCTCCTAAAATGCGTTTTCTTAATTTCAATGCTTGGGTATACTTTAATTCCGCTTCATCATACTTTCCTTGAGAATGGTAAAGATTCGCCAAATTATTCAAGCTTTGTGCAAAATCAGGATGATTCTCTCCTAATATACGTTTTCTTAATTGCAATGCTTGTGTATAATTTAATTCAGCTTCATCGTACTTTCCTTGAGAGTAATATAAATTACCTAAATCGTTCAAGCTTTGTGCAAAATCAGGATGATTCTCTCCTAATATACGTTTTCTTAATTGCAATGCTTGTGTATAATTTAATTCAGCTTCATCGTACTTTCCTAGAGAGTAGTATAAATTAGCTAAATCATTTAGGCTTTGTGCAAAATCAGGATGGTTTTCTCCTAAAATTTGTTTTCTTAGCTCTAATATTTTTGTATAAATAGTTTTTGCTTGTTCGTATTTTGCTTGAGAATAGTAGAAATTTGCTAAATCGTTAATTTCACCGTCTTCAAAAATTGCACATTGTTCGATTAGCTCTAGTTTCAAGGACTCTGAAATTCCTTCATTATTCCCAAATTGGGTATTTATGAAGTTAGTACCTCTTAAATTAGTATTACTGAGGTTAGCATTTCTGAGGTCAGCACCAGTCAAGTTGGCTCCATTTAAATCAGCACCAGTTAAGTCGGCTCCGCTTAAATCGGCATCACTTAAATCAGCTTTACTTAAATCAGCTTTACTCAAGTTGGCGCCACTTAAATCAGCGTCACTTAAATCTTCGCATTTTAAATTTCTACCTATAAATTGATTATTTTTAATTTGTTCTATTAAGCGCCATTTATCATCATCGTTTAATATTTGGATATTTTCAATAAAAAAATTATTAAGTTCTGTGATATTGCCTAATTGAATCTCAAATGTAAGCTTGTGAATATCTTTTTCTGAACCCTCTATAAATATTTTAATACTACCTTCTTTAATATCTTTAACTATTATTGTATCTCCTGAAGACTCTCTTAAAAAAGTTTCTATAAATAATTTAAAATCCTTATCAACCGATTTTATATCGCCTTTCAACACAATACAAGCTTTAATTGTTTTATTGTTTTTATCAATGACGGTTATTTCCTTAGCTGTTATCACCTGCCCACCCTCAACAGTAAAACTTTTGCTACTAGGTAGTTTGAGTTCTTCTAGCACTGAGACTTCTTCTATTCTCTCTCTGATTTCTTCCCATTCCAATGAGAGTGCATTGCATACCCTTTTAAATGAATCAAGTTGAATTGGTTGGCGCCCAAAAAACTTTGTAATCGTACTACGTGATAATAGTTGAGACTCTGCAAAGTTCGTTTTTGATTCAAACCCTAGCCTTAACAATGCTTTTTCTGCTCTTTGTAGACCTTTTATGGAGGCAGTGTAAGTCATTTTCTTCTTCTTGTTCGTGGGAAGGCTATGGTCGGTCATAGTTAAAATAGTTATGGTAAGTACTTATTTGCGTAATCACAACTAAAGCATAGAGCAAT
Source organism: Calothrix sp. PCC 7103 (assembly GCF_000331305.1). Classification (GTDB taxonomy): domain Bacteria; phylum Cyanobacteriota; class Cyanobacteriia; order Cyanobacteriales; family Nostocaceae; genus Dulcicalothrix. The sequence continues at coordinate 228,045 of NZ_KB217480.1, forward strand.
TATAGGAAAGTCTAAAGTCATTTAGAAGACAATTAATCCTCGTCAGTAATACTGAGATTTTATTTGATATTGAAAGAGTAAAGCTTACCTCAATATCTTAAATTAATGAATGATAAGTCCTATTCGTGACTTTCTTTCATACAATTGAACTGAAGATTGCTCAAGAGCGGTTACGGAAAACACGTCATAGTTTTAACTTTGCAATAGTTGCAACTACTGCCTCTTTCCTAATTAACATCGCGGGTGGAGTCTTATTTGTATCTAATTAAGATGACTACCAACCAAGTTGTTAGTTTGTTCAAAATTTTTATACCAGTACTCTGGAGCGGTCACCCAGTGTATCTTCAAAAATGGCGCCTCGTTCGATTAACTCTTGTTTCATAGACTCTGAAATTCCCTCATTATATCCAAATCGGGTGTTTGTAACTTTGGCACCGATGAGGTAGGTATCGATGAGATTGGCACCTCTGAGGTCGGCATCGATGAGGATGGCACTGCTGAGGTCGGCACTGCTGAGATCGGCATCACTTAAGTCGGCACTGCTGAGGTCGGCACTGCTGAGGTCGGCACTGCTGAGGTCGGCACCTTTCAAGTTTTTACCTCTAGCTCCTTCAGCTTTGATTTTTTTTACTAAACGCCATTTATTTTCACTTTCAGTATCATCAAAACATTCGTTTAATATTGTGATACTTTCAACAGGAAAACTGTTAATTTCTGTGATTTCTCCTAACTCAATGCAAGATGCAAGCTTTTGAATATCTTCTTGAGAGCCTTCTATAAATATTTTAATACTGCCTTCTTGAATATCAGTAACCACTATGGTATCTGCTGAATATGTTCTTAAAATTGTTTCAAAAATCAATTTAAAATTATTATCAACCGAACTAATATCGCCTTTCAATTCAACACAAGCTTTAATTTTCTTATCGTGTTTATCAATTACTGTCACTCGCTTTGATGCTATTACTTGCCCTACCTCTAACTCAGTTGGGGTACTACATTGTTCTTGTCCTACAGGCGCCGATACTTCCTCTATTATCTCTCTGATGTCTTCCCATTTCAACTTTAGAGCATCACATATCCTTTTAAATGAATCAAGCTGAATTGCTTGGCGCCCAAAAAACTTTGTAACTGTAGTGCGAGATAATAGTTGAGATTCTACAAAGTTAGCCTTTGACCCAAACCCTAACCTACAGAGTGCTTTTTCTGCTTTCTCTACACCTTCAATTGAAGCAATGTAGGTTATTTTTTTCTTTTTTGTCGCAAGGCTAAGGTCAGTCATAATTAGGATAGTTTCTGTAAAAACTAATTTGCTCACTCACAACGCGCGCATAAAGCAATCATAGAAAATCCACAAGTAATTTACAACACAATCACAGCGTAGTCAGTATTACAGGGGTTTGGGTCGATATTGAAAGAGTAAAGCTTATCTCAGTACATCAAACCTATGAAATTTGAACTAAAAATTGCTCAAGAACGGCTACGTCAAGCACGTTACAGTTTTAACCTCGCTGTAGCTGCAACTACTGTCTCCTTTTTAATTAGCATCCTAGGCGGGGGATTACTTCTATCTAATAAAGCCTCCGAAGGAAGCATCGCGACAGCTGCGGGTTTGTTTTCGAGTGTTGGTTTCGTTAAGTTAGCCAAAGATGCAAATGACAGACTCGACAAACTTATGTCTGAACTGGATGACTAATTTAATTACCGAACCAGTGGGTAAATTGTTCACTGGTTCTAATGTTCTATTTTTAGGTGCTTATCTCTCCAGAACAACAAATTGAAGAAGGCATTTTAATCAGAACTAGTTCATATGTTTTGATATTTAATATTTATTGAATTGTGGTGTTAATACTTACATCGGTAATTTTTAAATAACTTTTTTCGCTTTGTTCCAAACATGATTTTGTAAATGGTGCAGATTTTGGCGGTATAAAATTGTGTCTGGGTGATTTGCCCCTAATCTAAGTTCAGCAATTTTTAATGCTTGTTTATACAGAACTTCTGCTTCATTATAATCTTCTTGAGAGCAGTGTAAAGCAGCTAAATTGTTCAAACTTTGTGCAAAATCAGGATGATTTTCTCCAAAGATACGTTTTCTTAATTCTAAAGCTTGTATATAAAGAGATTTTGCTTTATCAAACTTTTTAAGTGAGCAATATAAAGCAGCTAAATTATTTAAGCTTTGTGCAAAATCGGGATGTTCTTCTCCCAAGACATGTTTTCTTATTTTCAACGCTCGGATACAAAGAGGTTCAGCTTTTTCATATCTTTCTTGGGAGTAGTAAAGTACAGCTAAATTGTTCAAGCTTTGTGCAAAACCGAGATGATTTTCTCCCAATATCCTTTTTCTTAATTCCAAAACTTGTTTGTAAAGATGTTCTGCTTCATCATATCTTCCTTGGGAATGGTAGAGATTAGCTAAATCATCCAAGTTTTGTGCAAAGTCGGGATGATTGTCTCCTAATTTTTTTCTTCTTAATTCCAAAGCTTGTATGTAGAGAGGTTCTGCTTCATTATATCTTCCTTGAGAACGATAGAGATTAGCTAAATCGCTTAAGTTTTGTGCAAAGTTGGGATGACTTTCTCCTAATGTTTCTCTTTGTAGTTCCAAAATTTGTTTGTAAAAGGGTTCTGCTTCATCATATTTTCCCTGGAAATAGTGTAAATTAGCTAAATATTTAATCTGGGTATCTTCAAGAATTGCACCTCTTTGGATTAACTCTAATTTCATAAACTCCGAAATTCCTTCATTATTCCCAAATCGCGTGTTTATAACATTTGCTTCTCGAAAATTGGCATCACGGAGGTAAGCATTTCTAAAATCCGCACTAACTAAGTCGGCACCACTAAAATTAGCATTACTTAAGTCGGCACCGCTAAAATCAACACCACTTAAATCAGCATCGCTGAAATCAGCGTCTTTTAAATTCTTACCTTTAGCTCCTTCAGTTTTAATTTTAGTTATTAAATGCCATTTATGTTCACTATTGGTATTATTGTAGTTTGTCTTTAATGTTTGAATACTTTCAATAGGAAAACTACTAAGTTCGGTGATTTCACCTGACTCGACAAGAGATATAAGCTTTTGAATATCTTCTTGTGAACCTTCTATAAATAATTTGATACTTCCTTTTTTGATATCAGTAATTTTTATTGTATGTCCCGAATATCTTCTTAAAAGCAATTCTATAGATACTGATAAGTCATTGTTAACTGAGTTTATATCGCCTTCCAATACAATAACTGCTTCACTTTTCCCGTTTTTATCAATTGCAGCGACTTGACGCTTGACTGTCATCACTGACCCATCTTCCAATGTGCTTAGGGTACTAGATTGCTTCATTTCTTTGTTTAGTGCCGATACTTCTTCTATATCTATAATTTCTTCCCATTTTAAATCTAACGCTTCACATATCCTTTTAAAAGAATCAAGCTGAATAGCTTGGCGCCCAAAAAACTTTGTAACTGTGCTGCGAGATAATAATTGTGACTCTGCAAAGTTAGCCTTGGACTCAAACCCTAACCTTACCAACGCTTTTCCTGCTTTTTCCACACCTTTAATGGAAGCAGCATAGGTTAATTTCTTTTTTTTATTTGTTGCAAGGCTAAGGTCAGTCATAGTTAAGATAACTTCTGTAAGAACTAATTTGCTCACTCACAACGCGCGCATAAAGCAATCATAGAAAATCCACAAGTAATTTACAACACAATCACAGCGTAGTCAATATTACAGGGGTTTGGGTCGATATTGAAAGAGTAAAGTTTCTCTCAGTACCTCAAACCTATGAAATTTGAACTAAAAATTGCTCAAGAACGGCTACGTCAAGCACGTTACAGTTTTAACCTTGCTGTAGCTGCAACTACTGTCTCTTTTTTAATTAGTATCCTGGGTGGCGCCTTACTTCTGTCTAATAAAGCCTCCGAAGGTAGCATCGCGACAGCTGCGGGTTTGTTTTCGAGTGTTGGTTTCGTTAAGTTAGCCAAAGATGCCAATGATAGACTCGACAAACTTATGTCCGAACTGGATGACTAATTTAATTACCGTACCAGTGGGTAAATTGCTCACTGGTTCTATTGTTCTCTTTTAAGGCGCCTATCTTTAAAACAGCAGTTGAGTTGTTTGTGGCGCCTATCTTTGGTCTTTTTAGTATAATTGAACGTGTTTATAGCAAGTGGAGCAACGTATGTCTGATAATTGTTCTAACAGTAGCGCCTCGAATACTTGTAACAGCACTAGTAGCTTTGATTGTTCTAATAGTGGCGCCTCGAATATTTGTAACAGTACTAGTAACTTTGATTGCTCTAACAGTGGCGCCTCAAATAGCTATAACAGCACTAGTAATTTCCTAGGTGTTGCTTCTGCAACAGCTAATGCAGCAATTCACAGTTCAAGAAAACGAAAAACGAACGTATATAATTTACCTTTTTATACATCTGTATCTGAAGTAATAATTGTGTCTTTATTACAATTATCTGTACTTGCATATATTTTAGTAGTAGTCTTTTCTCCTCCTGCTGAATCTCATCCTGAACTAAATTATCAGGCGCCTGCTACCTCGGAGATTAGCAATTAAAATAATACCTTCACGCAGCAGGTGCCTGGGTTGAATAGTGATGCAGATACAAAACTTTTCGTATATATTTATTGTATAAATTATTTAATTTGATTACTATCCAGTTTGACTGAAGAACCATTTGGTAAATTAACCGTAATCTCAAAACTAGCTCCTAATGCACACACATAAGTTACAAAATCATCTACGCACATGGGATGATTACAATCTTCGACATATTTAACCCATTGAACATCTTTATTTACCGCTGCTGCTACTACTTGCTCCTGCGTCATATTACTAAATGAACGCGCGTCTATTAATACCTGGGTTAATTGAATTGTAATAAGCCAGAAAACTTAAGCACTAAAGTGCTTAATACCAGCTGCTGCTTGTTCGCATAACTCTATGCGGCGCCTGTTATTTCAAATCTGTAATAAATTCCGGCACCTGTTGTTCGAGGTTGTAATAAATTCCATATTGGTTGTGTTTTTAAATCTGTCATGTTCAGTGCCGTGCATTCTCCGTTCGCGTAGCGCTCACTCCGAAAGCACTAGTTCTTTAAGAGGTAGGGTAGTAGTACACCGTGCCGTCTCCGTTTCACTCCGTTCCACTTCGACCGCACTAGGCTGTAATGAGGGCGGTATTTCAAAGTTGTTATAAATTCCGGCGCCTAGGCTATCGCAATTAAACAAGCTTCGCAAACTAATTACTCCTATTAAAACGAGGCTTCGCAAACAAAAAAACTGCTAATTCAAATAAGCTTCAAGGGTTATACACATGTTTCAATTAATTATAGGCTTCGCGAACAATAATACATTCCAATTAACAGGCGCCTAATATATTAAAAATATTCCCAATTGACACATAGCTTCCCAATTATCCAAACCATTCAATAAGCTCGACCCCTTGAAACACCAATATCCAATTAACACAATTACATGCGCCGATTAAAAAGCGATTTTAAACAAGCAAACTCCAATTAGAAGAGGCTTCGCAAACTATAGCAATCCGGAATGAAACATGAGAAAATACGTAGATTAAAATTACATGTTTATAAGCTTTTCAGCCATTTTTGTTTCTCACAACTGATTTAGGATTGCTATAGTTACTTTAGTCCCCACCCCCACCATCCACTCTATAAATTACTCATATTAAAAAAACACATTACTTACGATAGACCCCTTCTGAAAGACCGATATAACATATTTAATTAACAAACTTTCATATTTATTAATAATATTGGCGCCTAGGTAATAAAACATCAACACTTAAGTTATTCCAAATATCGCTCATTTCTAATACAACCAGCCCGTAGCAGATAATTGGTGCGTTGACTTTTTCTCCCTGCTTTTTTGTCTTCCTCATAAACAGGGCGCCTTACTGTATTCACAGTTATAATAAATCCCTACATTTAAAGTATTCCGAGTCCCTAATGTCGGTCTAGACCACGGCAGATACTGTTTCTTTAAAAAAAAAGTCTGTAATGAACAAGCAGGTTAAGTAATCCACAGTTGTTATAAATAAGGCGCCCCTGTTATTCACAGTTATCTTGAACATTGGCGCCTGTTATCCGCGCGCTTCTCATTTCAATCTAGGTTAAATACTGTTTTTTTTAGGAAAAGGTATCCCGAAATCGTCGTAAAGCGCACCCCCAGCATTTCTTATTATAGCTACGTGGTCAAGGGCTACGCAGGTAGTGAATTATATAGTTGCTATGCAGTTCACATCTGGGGGATGCCCCCAGCTCACAAGGGTAGGTTTTTTACAATATAATAGTGAGAGGCAAGGTAGACCAGGAAGGAAAGTGGACAAGGAAGAAAAAAAAATAAAAACTCATGAGGATTTAGTCATCTATCAAAAAGCATTTGATGCAGCGATGACGATTTTTGAGCTATCAAAAAATTTTCCACCAGAAGAGAAATATTCGCGCTCCAGATCAAATTCGTCGTTCAGGAGCGTTCAGTTTGTGCAAATTTTGCGCTTATCTTGGAGAAAAAGGAGATATACTGCATCTTTTATTGCCAAATTAAATGACTGTGAATCAGAAGCTGCAGAAACCCAAGTATGGCTAAAATTTGCAGTGAAATGTCAATACATTTCTACATTGCAAGGTCGAGATTTATATAGTACATACAATCAAGTTTTAAGTGGATTAGTAAAAATGATTAATCATCCAGAAAATTGGATAATTAGTAATAATTAAGTATGATTATAAACAACAAAAAGGTGTAATTATGTTGAGAAGTGGACATCTCAAACAATGGACAAGGATTGTAAGTTATCACATGCCTCATCTATCTTTACCAGAAGTAACAGGTTTGGCAACTTGGAGTTTTGGGATGGTAATGACGGGTTCAAGTAGTGTTACAAAAATATCGGAATTTATCAGTAGGCTAAATCAAGAAAAAAGTAATACAGTTAGGCAGAGGCTCAAAGAATGGTATCAAAATGCTGATAGCAAAAAAGGTAAAAAACGAAGTGAATTAGATGTAACTAAATGCTTTGTACCTTTACTAAAATGGATTTTGAGTATGTGGAAAAGTGAAGAAAAACAGCTAACACTTGCGATGGATGCCACTAATATTAGACAGAATTTTACGGTTCTATCTCTTCATGTTCTTTATCAAGGTTGTGGTATTCCCGTGGCTTGGAAAATTGTTAAAGGAACTGAGAAAGGCTCTTGGAAGCCTCATTGGCGCAATCTCTTTCAATCACTATTTGATGCAATCCCTTCTGACTGGCGTGTAATTGTCTTGGCAGATAGAGGACTTTATGCTGATTGGCTGTTCAATGACATTTGTGCTTTGAATTGGCACCCTTTTTTAAGAATTAACCAACAAGGAACATTTCAAATTAAAGGAGAGAAAGAATGGCGTTTTCTTGATACAGTAGTGCCTCAAAAAGATATGAGTTGGTCGGGAATTGTTACCTGCTTTAAAACTAATCCTCTAGATTGTACTTTATTAGCACGTTGGGAATCAAATTATAAAGAACCTTGGTTGATTATCACCGACTTAAAACCTGAACAAGCAGATATTCTCTGGTACGGTTTACGTATCGGCATTGAATCGAGCTATAGAGATATTAAGAGTGATGGGTGGCAATGGCATAAAACTCGTTTAACAGACCCAAAACGGGCTGAAAGATTATGGTTAGCAATCGCTGTTGCAACATTGTGGACAGTAACAGTTGGTGGTTCACCAGTTGGCGTCGGCTTTGACCCTACCAAACTGGTGAACCCGGAGGGTGATATAAATCAACAACCTCCTGAAAATTCAACTTCACAACTTCCTGCTAATCATGTAGAAAAAAAAGCAACTACAGCTAAAAAAACTAGCCGCCATATTTCTTGTTTTCTGCAAGGACTACTAACAATTATTGCTGATTTACTTAACGGGAAAGCCATTTCTTTAAATGGCTTATTTCCAGAACCACGAGTACTCTTGAATCCAGCAACTGTTAACAGTTCTTAGTAAACACTTTTTACGCTTCCTCCTTCCTTGTCTACTTTCCCTCCTGTCTTCCAAGTCTCTTCCGTGAGCCAAATGTAAAAAACCTACCCTTGTGAGGATGCCCCCAGACCCCCTATTCACTACCATGCGGCGAGCAGCGGGTTTGTTGTTGCTTCGCTTCTTTTGATTTGGGGGTTTCCCCCAAACCCCCATCCGCTGCCCTTGACTCACTTCGCTTACAGAAAATTAGCTGGGGGGTTGCGCTCTCGGTGGGCGGGCTTCTCGGTGTGTCGTTTAGCTACTGAGGTTTTAGGTCATGCTTACTCGTCGCACAGTTCGCAGTTCTTGGTTCGGTTGTCCAGCTCCTTTGCCACGTGAGGTCTATGTGCTTGCAAAGTCTTACGGTGTTGGCATTGCAGCTGTTCGCAGTTCCAGGCGCTCGTTCTCTTACTGGGTCTTGGTTTGCTCGTTTGCTTCCGAGTCTCAGGCGTTGCAGTTCCGTGCTGCATGTGGTGACCAGTTCTTTGGTTGGTCAGGTACTTTCTTCCACATGCGGCAGGTTGGTCGGCGTTGGCGGGTTTCGGTTCCTGTCCTAGTTTCGCAGGTCGTGTTCCCAGTTTGTCGTGGGCGCCTGCGTTTAGGGCAGTTTCGCATTGTTACCAGCTAGTGTACAGGGTGGGGGGTTTCGGCTCCCTGCCTTTTTTTTGGCGCCTTCCCTTACAGATAGTTAATAATATACCTTTACATTTATTCGTATCCGAGAATCTATATTTTTATCCGGGCGCCTAGGATATCCCGAAATCCTCGTTGTCAGTCTAGGATATGGCAGATATTGTTTCTTTTAAAAAAAGTCTGTAATAAACCAGTAGGTTAAATAATTCACAGATGTAATAAACCAGGGCGCCTGTTATTTATAGTCTTTTCGTTTCAATCTAGGTTAAATGCTGTTTTTTTTAGAAAAAGCGATTCCGAAATTGTCGAAGGGCGACATTTGGCGTTACGGTAATACACGGGGTGAGTGTATTGAGTACGTGTTCTGTGAAATTGACTACTTAGTTTCTCTAGTTCACGCTTAACTACATAGGGGGGGGTGTTCGCACTCTCTCCTTTTTTTTTGGGCGCCTCAAAAGGAGTGATAATTCTTTTTCTATTCGGCGCCTGCGCTGTCGCGATTTGCATACGCTTCGCGAAAAGTTTATCTAGACCCCACCCCCATCCCCTGCCACCCACCTGATAAAATTATCCCTATTAAAAGAATGCTTCGCGTTCCAAAAATTCTAATTAACAAAGCTTCGCTATTATCACGCATACCGATTAAAACAGGCTTTGCAAACTAACAATTTAATAACTTACGTCCATCTTCAAGGGTTGACCACACTTCTATTAAAAAGGCGCCACTATTAACAACACTCCAATTACAACAGGCGCCAACCTATTAACTACTTCGTAAGTAACGTTTCCTGTATAGGGACATGAATGTTCATGTGCGTAGCAAATTTTCTTTGTGTGAGCGGCGCCTGTAGTTGCTAGAAAACTTTCCGATCCGGTTCATAGACGAGCGCTATAACGCCTGAGCGAAACGATTGTGATTCTAAAAGCTTCAAAGTTGTGGTGGTATGCTCTTTAAACAAGTGCTTGCCTTTACCCACAACTACAGGGTAAATAAGAAGCCGATAGCAATCCACAAGATCATGCTGAATGAGCGTTTGCACTAGCGTAGCACTACCATAGACTAGAATATCCTGACCGTCTTGCTGCTTGAGTTTGGTGAGTTCTTCCACGATATTCTTCTTGATCAATATTGAGTTGTTCCACTCCACCTTGTCCAGTCTTGTTGACACCACGTATTTGCGTACATTATTCATGTAATCTGCTCCTTCATCTGCGCTAGTTGGCCAAGCTGCTGCAAACCCTTGATAGGTTATGCGTCCCAGAAGCAAGGTGTCGCTAGTATCTTGCTCCGAACCTTTAAACTTAGCAATGTCGTCATTCCAATATGGTGCAGTCCAAACGGGTTCTTCCATAACGCCATCCAGTGACATGAATTCAGTGACGACTACTCTCCGCATACAGGTTCTCCTTTTGCCGTTCGCTGTCTATATCGCAACGATAGTGCAGCTTGCATAATAGAGTCTTGGAAAAAAACGCAAACTATTAAACCAATTTACCTAAAAGACATGTAACATTTAACTTGTTTAACCGTGCTTTTCATTCTTCGATTTGCGCGGGCGTTTTTCCAAGGAAGCGCTTGAGCGAATTAGTTAGATGTGCCTGATCAAAATAGCCTAGCTTGAAGGCAGTATCTAAAATGGATGTACCTTGCTCAAGCAACGAGACAGCTCTAAAGGCGCGTTCGATCTGCTGAATCGTTTTGTGGGTTAATCCGGTTGCTTCTCTGAACCGATACTGTAAGGAACGTATCGAAATTTTGGGCGTGTATCCTTGTATCACTGCTTCGACTACTGGGTCGCGCGCGAGTATCCCCTGACGTATAAGCCTGTTAACGAACACCTCGGCATTTTCAAAGGTCGGAAGTTCCCAAGCAGACCCATGCAACCAAAAGGAATTGTTCGACACAAGAGGAAGAGTCGTATCGTTTCTATCCAGAAGGGTTTTTAACGGGAGATGGGGCATGAATGTGCCAAGTTTGAAGGTGATGCCAAAGAACTCAGCGTCGGCGGGAAAATCGGCTTGGGATGCTTTCGTCTCTGGACCTCGCGCGGTGATCAGAGTCTTACCGTTTATAGTCGCGATTACCATCTCCCAGTTGCTAGCAGCTGTCGAAGTAAAAGTGCCAGCGTGTTCGCTCTCGGTGTGCCAGATAGTTTCGACAAAAGACGAGTTTACCGACCTTGCGTCAAATACAAATTCCATACTGTCTCCCGTAAGAATGGTAGAACCACCGAATCAACTGGTTAATCTCCACACGGTACGCGCCTTTGCCGAATATTACTTTACAACAAAAAATATTGAAACTTAAATACTCAGGTATCCAAAAAACTGTTACAGGCGCCTGTTAATCTTACTCCATGAGTAGTACTTGTATATTAAATCCGAATCGTACTAACGTTTATGTAGAGGCACCTGTAGCAACTGAAAAAGTTTTCCCGCTTCAAAAAGAAGAATTATCATCAAACCACAATTTCAGTCTTTCTGTGACTTACACGGCATTGTTATGTACGCGCCTTGAAGACCAAGGTTATAAAGGCCACTTCGTTCCTTGAAAAATGCAGTTAAGTCCGCAGTCAAGCCTATTCAAATTTAAGCTATCGGTGGTAATTTTCCGAAATCAATAATACTTGACTTGTAAATATTATCAGAACAGCAAAACACAAAATTGCATTTAGTATAAGGTAACAAATTATGGATTCTGATAAATTACAGCAGTTGCAAAACGAGAACAACGCTTCCTTACCTGAAATAAGTGAGGATGAAAATAGTCAACTTTCTCAGGAAGTTGAGCAAGAAGATTTAAAGCCTGAGATTAAGCCACAGGGATGTGTATTTGTAAGACCTTGCCCAACGACTGGTAGTCTTGTCGGTTGTATAGTATGTGGTTAATTACTCGTTATGACCTTGCCCAAACACTGGTATTCCTGTGGGTTGGCAAGGTAATACATTTGAAAAAGTAATCAGGTACTGCTTGAATCTTCGATATTTCACACATTGCATTGCTCCCATGCGGATACTAGTGTAGTCTGTTTATAGTGAAGCATCACTGATGTTTAATTAACTATTAAGAAGAAATGTGTGTAATATTTACCCGCTCTTTCCTAGATGCAGCTTGAGAAGTCTAGGAGTGATTTGCTGTAGTGCAGTAGCAATAGTTAGACACTCTGCTATTGCCCAAATCACACCAGACTCTACTTTACCCCAAATTTTAAGTGTACAGACTATCAATAATAGTAAACTTATAAATGGAGGAACCATTTGTATCACTCAAACGTGATGCTAAAAACTATAGGAACCGGAGAAGAAAAAAGCGCGCAGTTAATTAAATATACTACAAATAATAAAAAATTATGGCTCTTCCGTAGGTGTTATGCTGAACTTAAAACTAAAAATCAGAAATTTCCTTTCAAACCAAGGCTTTCAGGCAGTTATAGTCTAGATTGCACACAAAAGGGAGAACGTTAAGACTAATGGCTACTATCTTTGTCCAGTAAAGGTTTCAAGCTTATTTTTAGACGTGTTTAGCATAACAAGTAAGGAAGAACCAAAATTATACTATTGCAGCTTGGCTAAAATAACTGTCCAGTTAAACAATATGAAAAAGGTTGTGGAATAAGGCTTTTACCCTTCTGCCATCTGCCCTCGTACTTCTGCCTTTTTGCACTATGGCGCCTGTATGAGCGATTTTCTGTAAGTTAACGTGAGACAGTTATCTTAATGAGAGTCAAAACACCTAATCGATTATCATTTAATAAACACCAACTACCAACTAATGCTTTTTCCTTACGCTGTAAAGTCAAAGAAAAATCTTCTGCTGATTCGGATTTATAAGATTCAAGCAGGCACCTTAATTGACCACGTTCATCATCAGTTAGATATTTGATAGAATTTTGCCACAAATGCAAATCTTGGTTAATTATTTTTTTTAATTTAGCAGCATCACTCTCATTTATCGCAGCAATTACATCAGATGCTAGTTGTAACATCTTCATTTGCAACTCGGACACACGCGCACGGTTAGTAGTAAATGAACTAATATAATCCCACTGCTTCAATTGGTATGCTGCTTGCTCAAGCATTAAATTCGCATTGACTACATCATTCTCATTTTTACCAGTAATCCAACCACGATACAAATCAAATACTTCTTCCCAAGTAGAATTACTACCACATCCAAAAAACTCGTACCATTTATCATAACTATCAAAATTTACTGCTTTATTTCCAAATTCTGCCCTCATCCAATACTCGTACCACCATGTCTCACCGAACGGACGTACTCGCTTTAAATAATCGTGCCAAACTCGCATCGTGGAGTCGCTAGTGTCACCATCAAACACGGCACCTAAAAACCATTCACTTGGAGGAGTTGTTCTATAGTGGTCAAAGAATATCGGTATTGAAGCACAACTTTCTCGTTAAAGGCGCCGTCGCATACCAATTCTAAGGATTCAGTCGTGTAATCTTCGGCGCCCATCGTAAGTTTGGAGTAATCGATTAACCCACCCCATCCAAAATGACGTACTGGTGTAATTTGTCCCGCCGCTGCCAGTTCATCAAGGTATGGTCCAACTACCAAACAATCATAGAATTGACAAAAACCTTGGTCTTGTTTTGTACGCCACGGTGAACCTGTTAGACCCAAGAATTTACATTTCGAGAGGGCAAATATTTCACCACTGTAATGGAGCATAATATTATATGTCGTGCCCCAGTAACTAGTAGTGTGAGCTTCATCAAAAATAACTAAGTCAATATTCTCTAGTAATTCCCGATTGTTTAAGGTTTGTAGCATTGTTACCTGGACGGGCGCCTGATAATTTACCGGATTGGCACCGTGGATAACTGCCGCTTCAATACCATAAAATCGTTGCAATTTATCAACCGTTTGGCTAACTAGTTTTATTCTATGACAGCAAAATAAAACTCGTTTACCTTTACGCACCCAACGCGCGATTAAGTCTGCTGCAACAATTGTTTTTCCACCCCCAGTTGGCAGGAACAGTAAGCATGAATTTTTACCCGCGTTGTAGTAACTTTCAATTTTTGCAAGTAAATCTTGTTGTATGCTAGTTAGTTGGATAGCTGGGGCAATACTCAACATATGGATTTAAATGAAAACGATAATTATAATAATGATTTAAGCAACCGTGATAATAAATTTTACCTCCAATTTACGCAAAGGGGTAAAATTATTATTAAGGATGACAAAAAATATTTTCAATGCGAGTCTGATGGGGAAACCTTTCTTGTTAAAAGCAAAGGTAATTATCATTCTCAAGACGCTGATATTATTGATGAATTCAGATATTTTTCTGTAATACCGATTTGTGAGAGCAGTGGAACAATTCTTTCATATCATATTATTGGACTAGATAAAAAAGCTACTACTGAAACATTTATAATTCAAGCTAGAGTTAAACAAACAATCAAAACAGGCGCCGTACAGCTTTTAATTAGTATAAAAGGTAGCACAAATCTTACAATTCCTGTGCAAACAAATAATCAATTCAAGATGACTATTGGTCGGATATATCTTTGCCAAGGATATAGAACAAATAATAAAATTTATATTTCTAATTATGCTTTAATACCTGAAAGTCTTACCAACGAAGAAAAAAGAACAATAGTCGAGCAATTCAATACGAACATCGATAAATATGCCGAAGTTGTTGCTTCAGACCACAATGGTGTTTTATTATATATTCCCGCCAACCAACTAGAATCAACACAGTGGCGCCCTGCTGCCGATAAAAAGTATAAACTAGTAGCACATCAAGATGGCATTAAAATAGTTAACGCGGCGCCTGTGAATATTGACGATAGCTCTGAGATAAATATTCCTAAAAGATGTCAATACTGTATTTATGAAGTTAATTCAATTTGCAGAAAATCTGATTCACCACTATTTTCATCAATAGTAGCTCCAGATTCTACTTGTATTAAATGTACAGTTTAGCGCTACTTTTGGTAATTGCTTCGATAATTTGTCTTGCTGGGCGCGCCAATAATATAAATCACCAAGCTTTTGGTATGCAACCGATAGCGCCACATTTTTGGGGCTAGCTTTTTTACTTATTCGTTCGGTATTTTTTTAGGTGCCAAATACTTAAAAATGGCTACAAAAAAAGACAAGGAAAAGGGGCATTTAGGGCGCCGTAAAATACTATAAATTTAACGTACTGTACCAAAACTGATAATGGTAATGATTTTATCGGTTATTATTAATTTTTATCAGGTTATTTAGTAGGTGAACAGGCGCCAATGCTGTCAAATTCTTTAATCGAGCAAGCAGTAAATATAAATACTCATCCTGATATCCTGCGACACTGTTCAAAAATATTGAATATCATTGCTAACCATCCCAAGGCGCCTCTAAACGCTTGGATAGAAAGATACGTTGTTGCTCAAAACCCTAGTACTCCCGCTCATGTAATTTCTCAACTTGCTGTAGATGCAAATCGACTGGTGCGCGCGGTAGCTGTAGAAAGACTAAAAACTTTCTGAGCGTACATCTAGATAGGTGGTTTTAGGAGTACCTTAGCCAGAAATGATAAAAGGCGCCAATACCTTCACAGTTCGTAATAGTTTCTATGATGCTCGATGCCCAAATTGGACTTTTCCGTAAACTCCGATAACTCACATCTTGCACCAAGAAAAATTGATGGATTTTAAGCACTCAGTAGTAAGCGCAAAAGCCTTGATTTATTGATAAAAGGCAATAAAAGTAGTGTAGCTTTATTGCGTAGCTTTTTGCTTTAACCGAGTATGTACTGAGAGGTGCAAGATATAAGATAAGGTTCATGAGCATTAAAGTTATAACAGCCACGGAGTCTGATATTATGTATTTATAGATAATAATCTTTCCTCGTGCCAGATGAGTAGCATAAATCAACCTGGGGAATACGATGCAGTACTGGGAAATAAAGAAGTTAATACAGGCAGCGCAGTTTTAGGTGGAATAGAAGGAGTTAAGCAACGTTTATTGGTGCCCATTGCTGAACATCGAATCGCTGCTTTAAATGAAGCTTTAAAGTATGACGATAAAGGGCTAAATTTAGTTATACACGCTTTGGATGATGCTGATATACTAGTTAGAACCCACGCATATAAAATATTGGAGAGAATAGAGGCGCCAGAAATTCATGTAATATTAGATAGATTTCGCAAAAAATATTATTTAGTTAGTTTTGATGGGGTCTATCAATCTAAGTTTGACAAGCATTACATGGTCTACTACTATATTAGATTTTATCTTGACGGAACAGTTATAACTGTTGGTTCAATAGGCAATGCCGAGCAAATATCAAAATGGTTTAACAAAGAGTCTGAGAATAAGAATTTTGGTAGTGGTACTTACATCGTTGGAGATAGCTGTGTTAAATTTTCATCACATTCTACCTGCGGTACAGTAGATTATTTCGGAGAAATTAATACTGTAAATAATACTATTTTTGTTCAATGGTACAATCATATTAATAATCGCAGCGGAAATGATGAGTACTGCTTTGTGAAGCTACTATCTTAGAAGCGATACATTCGTA
Source organism: Calothrix sp. PCC 7103 (assembly GCF_000331305.1). Lineage (GTDB taxonomy): Bacteria > Cyanobacteriota > Cyanobacteriia > Cyanobacteriales > Nostocaceae > Dulcicalothrix. The sequence goes on from NZ_KB217480.1 coordinate 244,269, forward strand.
GGCGCCGGGTGGAGATACAGATGGTTGGTTAGGAATCGGATTCGTGCATGACATAAAATTTCACCAACACTCATACGATGTTATAAGCGCTTAATTGTAGAATTTTAAAATTCTACAAAAAAATGTGCCTGCATTATACGTACTCTGATACTTAAAGAGATGGGGATTTAAACCCCGTTCACGAAGTGACTCGTTATCCGAAGGATATCCCGAAGGGTAGAGTAAACGTCGGAACAATTCGTCTGACTTCCGACTTCGTTAAAATGTTAATCTAATGCTTGATTTATGACAGCTAATTTTGCTTGTAATAATTCCTTGAGTTCAGTAAGTTGTTCACGACTGGCGCCTTTTATAATTTCCTCACTAATAGTATTAATTTTTTGCATTACAATCTTAACTTCCTTTGACTCAGTTCTATCTAGAGTAAAATACTTTGCCTTAATTTTCTTGATAAGCTCACGTGTCTCTGTCACTGTTAAGTTTTTCTTCAGGACTTCACTTGTTGTGCGCGTGCGTTCAGTAAAAGCAATTTTTTCTTCTACCTTCAAAGCTTTTGCTGTAAGTGTAGATAGCGCTAAAGCATGGGCGCCTTTTAATCCAGAAGACCTAATTGCATCTTTAAGGTCTTGAGGTAAAGATAACATTGGTATCAAGTTAGTTCGGAAAGAAACCGGGTTCAAACCAAGTTCGAGTAGCATTAAGAACATATCTTGCTCGGCGCCGACTATATTTAAATCAGTTAAACCTTGTTGTTGCTCCTCACTGCTAACATCGATTAACTTTGCAAGTTCTTTTGTTTTTTCATCACGTTCAATACGTTTTATGACCGTAGCTAATGTTGTAGAAATTTCCTCTTCTTCAAAGTCTGTTGTTTTGACTATTTCCCGAACGATAGCTTCTGCTTTATCCAAAGGGTTTAAATCTTCAAATCCTAGGAATGTTAATAGTGAAGATTGTTCTAAATCTTGAGGTTGAGGTACAATTACCGCGCGTATTGTTTTCCATCCCAGGACACGCGCTGCTTCCCACCGTAACTGCCCATCAAGCAACATATAACGATTATCTTTATACGGTACTAAGATAACCGAAGTAATTTGACCATGCTTTTTGAGTAAGCGCGCTTTGTTTTGAATTGAGGCGCCAGTAATTGTTTGTCTCGGTTGATTAGGATTTGGTTCGATTAATTCAACATCGATTTCCACCTCTCCTGATGACTGCTGTATTTGAGTGCGTAATTTCTCAATCTCTACTTCGAGTTCCGGCGCCGATGCTGCACGTAATTGTTCTACTTCTGCTTGTAGTTCAGCAATTTTCTTTTCCTGTTCGGTTTTTTGAACCGCTCCCTCAAACTTTTTATTAATAGTTGGTAACGCGCGCGCCATTATATAAACTCCTTACATGTATTACTTAAGAGGGGTGTAAATCCTTATAACTGCGTTTATGTCCGCAAAAAAATGCGTTTCATGTGCGTTCACGTAGTGTCCCGCAGGGAAATTGTTGTTATTTCTGTTTGATTAATTTAACTACATCGCTAGCAATTTTAGTAAAATCTTTGGCTGCTGGATGTAACTGGCGCCATTTTTGTATTGGTATTCCGTATGCGCTAGCATTTTTGAATTCGTTTGAATTACGAACCGCTGGGTATAATTTGATGTCTAATTGTGCAGCAATATTTGGGAGTTGCTCAAGATATTGACGGTGCATCGCTATTTTAGAATCGTACATACTAGGTACAAATCCTAATATTGGTGGTCGTGGTTCTAGTTGTAGTTCATCTGCTGTAGTCACGCACCATTCCACTAATTCTGCGGAACCAGCAATTGCTTTCATTTCTAATTGGATAGGAACTAATACATGTGTTGCGGCTGACAAGGCATTTACTGTCAACATTCCGAGTGTAGCTGGACAGTCGATGATAATTAAATCATATGGTAAAGGGTATTTTTTTAATCTATCTGCTAATGTATATTCTCCTCGTTTGCGAATTACTAAATCATTTGCAATTTCTGCTACTGTTGGGTGTCCTTGGCAAACCTCAACTCCACAGTTATCCCAAATAGGCGCCAGTTTCCAATTACCCTTAAAATCTTTGGATAATACTTGTGCCATTGTTTCTGATGCTGGGGCGCCTTCTAGTCCACAAAATACATCTAATGACCTCTGTGGGTCTAAGTCTAAAAGCGCTACTTTTAACTTTTGACGACTCACTTCATACGCTAAATGTACACTAAGCGTAGATTTTCCTACTCCACCAGCGTTTGCTAGTATTGCTAGAACTACTTGCATATATATTAAAATTCCGTCTGCATGTAGTTTATAAGGCTACTATACTTTGGCGTAATTGATTCTTAAATTTTGTCGAATTTTAAAATTCTACTGATTCATAGGCGCCGATTTCCCCAAACTCGGAAATAACAGAGTCAGGCGCCGTTTGCTGCATTTGAGCAATAACAACATCTTTCTCCTGTACATTTTTCTCTAGCTGTTCAATTTTGGACAGTAGTTGAGGTACTGTTTTCTCAATGTTGGAGTTGAGAATTTTTGCGGCTTGAGTGTTGAAAGTGTTACCCCAACTGTCTTTAGTGGCGCCAACAAGAGCGTTTTCTAATTCTGTTATTCGTTGTTGTAACTTTTGGTTCTCTACATTCAAAGATTGTAAGCGCGCGATTTCTCTCTCTGATGCTTCCAATTGCTCAACTAACTTAGAAACTTTTGCTTCCATATTTTGAGCGTGTTTCTCGAACGATGCGTTTGACTCTTTTGCTTTCGCTTCTGCGTAAGTACGGCGCTGGGACGGGAAAAGGGACATTACCATTTGCCGAAAAAGGTTACACCATTCACTGTGTCGAGCCAGGTGAGAAACTTGTTGCAGTGGCAAGCGATAACCTACACTCGTATGTCAAGGTTACATTTGATACGACAACCTTTGAAGATTGGGATTTAAGAGCAGGCGCCTATAATTTGGTAATATCCGCCCAAGCATTCCATTGGGTTAACCGGGATATTGGGTATATTAAAGCAGCACAAGCTTTGAAAGAGAATGGTTATATTGCGTTGTTCTGGAATTTTTCCCCGGTGCCGGATACACCAGTGTTTAATACACTTAATAAAGCTTTTCAAAAATATGTACCATCGATGGTGTATAACCCTCCCTCAATACCTTCACTTATAGAGAAGCGAGAAAAATGGATACTTGAGAGTAAATGTTTTAAAAATTTAATAATAAAAGAATATCCTTGGGCTATTAATTATAAGACAGAGAAATACTTAAATCTTTTAAAAACTCAAACTACTTATCAAGAATTTACTGAAGAAGAGAAACAAAGTTTATCTAATATTGTAGTAGAAATACTAAATGCTAATGGTGGACATCTAACTAAACCTTATTTGTCCGTATTATTCTTTGCTCAGAAGATTTAAACTTTAATGATGAACTGTATTCAGGCGCCTCTCATTTATAATTCCGATTGCTTGCTGGAGTTTCAAGGAAGCTGTTGCAACTGATGTATTAGGTTTATCTATAATCACCAAACAACTTCTTCCCAAGCGTCTGCTTGATAAGAAATTTGTGCTTGATGCGCTAATCGTATTTTTTCATATACACTTAAATCATCTGAAAGAATATTGCTACTATTATCTACGTCCATAAACTTGTATATAAATTTTATAATTTTCAATCTTACGAGCTAGTCTAGAGGCTAGAAACTGACTTGCATCCTTCAAAGTTTCGTAAATACAAATAGCCTCTTCTCTGTCAATACCTTCGCCAAAAATATGATTGGCAAAAAGGCTTTTGCCGTCAACGTTTCCAGTCAAAAAAGATATTGAATCTGTCCGCTAGGCGTTGCCCCTAGAGTCCTTATAAATCAAGGTTTTTAATTTAAAAACCCGGTGTGTAAAAACGGGACGGAGTTTTTAACTAGTCTGGAAATTATAGCGCTTATTTCTCTTATACGAAAAAGCCCTAATTCTAGAAGCGTTGATGCTACGTTCAGACTCCGAAATCTGGCGAAGGTATTGCTCTGTATTGAATAATTTTATCCTGCTTCCAGTAATGCGGTGGCGCCTGTAAATTGGTAATTCTATCAGCTAGTTTGACCATCCATATTTCTTGTGGTTGCTCTTTTATCCTTTGTAAGCTATCAGACATTTGTAGATGTTTAGGTAAATTATTATCTTTAGTCAGTGCCTGCACACCGTTAGCTACAGACAAACCAAACTCGGATTTTAATTGCTCAAAAGTTACATCAGTATCTTCTATGGTGTCGTGTAAAATTGCACATTGGAGTGCTAAGTCACCGTTACATTGCTCTACAGTTAAAGCGCCGATTATTTCTATGCTGACAAAACTTAGATGCATAATATAGGATATTTCCGTGCCCGGATATAATTGACCTTTGTGCCCGTGGGCTGCGAATCTATAAGCTTTAATGTAATTATCTTGTGACCAGTTGAGTTCCATAAATTATCGGCGCCTGTTTTCTAAACTACCAACCTACATTATCTTTTTATCATAAGTATAAGTCTGTTATTGACAGTTACTATTTATACTAGTATTGTTGTTATCGGCTTGGTTACAAACCGATAAGATAAGTTTACGCTTAGTAATTAAAGCCACAAATAATAGTTCTAGCTCGAAGTGAGATATATTAGTTACCTACTTTCAAGTATTCCGTATGAGTAGAACGGTTATAGAAACGGTTACAACTATTAACGGCTACATGTTGATGGTGTTTTACACACCCGCGAACTCTTGGCAATTCAGGATATTAAGCAAAGAAGGCGCCGATAAATGTACGACTGCATAAAGTAAAAAACTCTGGCATGTAAGTAAATATAGTCGATTGGACTAATTAACCTTTATTGGCGCGAGAGTTATTTCAAATGAAATTATTCAATTCTAGTTTCAAAGCTTTTGTTTTTGGTGTACTTTGCTTGGGCTTAACTTCTCCAGCTTTCGCAACACCAGATAGCGACAACAGCATTCAAAATGCAATTTCTGTAGGCAATTTAAACAGCGGTCAAGTTCTTAATTTCACAGGTGATGTCACGACAACTGATGACTTGGAAGATTTTCGCAAATTTGAACTCAAAGGAACTTCAAATGTTCGTTTAAACGAAGAAAAAATAGCGCCTAACGGAGGACGTACAGATTTGGTATGGATTCGTGACGCAAACAATAATCAACGGATTGATGCTGGTGAAACCATCGGCAATAGTCGAGACTCGTTTTCACATCAAATCACCCGTAAAAATCTGCCCGCAGGAACTTACTACATCATCGTTCGTAGTAGACAGCTTAACTCAAATAAAGTTAAGTACCAGGTTACTGTAAACGCGCAAGTGTAAATAACCAAAACACGCGCGTTACCTGAAATTATCTTATAAGCACCAACGCGCCTTGTGTTTGCTAGATGATTATTGGCGCCCTATTGTTGATGCTATTTCTCACTACTTAGAGTCGAGTGTTGAGAGTACTACAGAGTAAGAAACGCGGGATATATTCGGCGCCTGTCTTTATCTCTCTACTGTTATCAAAGGGCTACTTGTGAATTTTTCGAGTTACGGGTATTTTTCTGATGTGGGCGCCTATCCTCTTGACGTATTTATATGTAAGCTTCTATACTAATGTCCGTTATTAAGCGCCTGTGCTAATTATTACCGCAGTCTAAATAACAGAATGGTAATGCAAATTTATTCGGCGCCTTGATAAATACAATTACAATGTTAGTAAAGTCTGGTTGTGATGCATTTATGGGCGCCCAATAATTATGCTCTTGCTTGCCGATTTGTACTGTTTATCCTAATATTGATTTTTACTAAAAGGCGCCACTTAGCAGGGAAAACCCGTTTACAATTTAAAATATTATCTGCGTTTAATAACTATATAGTAATTGTGTCAATATATAAGTTTTGGCGCTTGTTAAATATCCTCACCACAAGCTACATAACAGGCGCCTAACTTTAGTATTAAATTGTAAAACAGCACCAAGATAAATAGGAAACACAGAAGGAAGTAGATTGAAGGCGCCTGATATTTATGTAATAACAAGTCATAAGTTTTATGTACATCTATATGGTAGATATTAGATGGGCGCCTTAAATTCGCTTTTATTTGGCAGCGATGGATTGACCAGCTTTGCTGAATATCTCTTGAAAGTTAGTAACAGAAACAGTGTAGCTACCACCGGGACCTGCGAAGGTTTGTTGACCTACAGTTAAGTTCTTCTGAGAGAACGTGTTGCCTGCATCTGATGTAAAACCACCGACATCACCCAAGGTAATAGCCAAGCCACCTGCAACGGTATCAAGTTCATCGATGGATAGTTCAACTGCATTGGTGTTAATTTCGTTAGTCATTGTTTTATCTCCGTTAATATAACTGTCGTGGAAAGTTGGAAGCAGTGTTGTTTTGCTGCTATGTGTACATAATAGGAATTTCGCTTGGTTGAATACATCGGAAGAAAGTTTGGATTGTGATTGGTTATTTCTCCAACTATTCATGGTCATACTTTGGTTGGAGATATCTTTAAACAGGCGCCACTGAACGCCGCAACATAATTATGCAAAAACCTCGGTATTAATGACCGAGGTTCTATAAAGATGCTGTATATGGGAAATAGGAGATACTAAAATCAATTTTTTAGCTAACTGAAAATGCAACTAAAACAAAAGTCACAACAAACAATGTTGCAAACGCACCTTGAATGATATATCGACGTTGCTCCCAAATTGCAGGGTATTCGGCATAGTACATCTGAGGTTCGGTCGCGTAGTTATTCAAAACGCCGTCTTCGTTAACTGTTGTATACATAATTTTTTTTGAATTTGTTACTTTATGTAAACAATTATTACAATATTGTTACAAAATGTCAATACAACTTGACTTTAAAGGGCTGATAGTATGTATAAAATTCACTTATCGGAAAATAAAGATACATTTAAAAACTAAACGTGTTGTATTTGTAAACTTGTTGGTGAGCAGGCGCCTATTCAAACTATCTTTCATAAGTATAAACTCCATCTTGTATGCAATTATTTATACTTGTATCATTGTATTCGCCTTAGTTACAAGGCGATATTACTTTTCGGTGATTAGAGCAACAAATAATAGTTTTATCTCAATGTGGGATATATTATTTATCTACTGAAATATCCCGTATGAGTAGAACATTAATAGAGACAGTCACAATTATTAATGGTTACATGTTAATGGTGTTCTACACCCCTGCTCACTCTTGGCAATGCGCGGATACTTAGTAAAGACGGCGCCGTATATGGTGAAAAGAAAATTTATTACTCAGCGCGCGCTGCTGAAAGTACGGGCAGAAAATGGTTAGAGCAAATTGGATAATTATCTATTGACACTTTATATAACAAGTGGATTCTCATCTTTTAAGCATATTTCTAACAAAGATGCTGTTTTTATTCTCAAAGCAGCAGATTTGCGGATTGATATATTCTTGTTATACACTCCCCATTCTTCAAAAAACGATGGTACATTATCCATCCCAAAAACTTTATAATTATCTGCACTATTATGATATAGTTCTTCAAGAAAACAAGGATTTTCTAAAAGTATTAAATTTAAGGAAATATTGTTTAATACTTCAATAGGACAACATTCAAACTCGAATAATTCTTTTAATGTATCTGGTGGAGTATTTGGATTTTTAGCAACCGCGCGCAGAATACTTTTCGACTTCTCATATTGCGGTGGCATTTCTTTCAAGTACGAGTCATCATTATAGAGAGAAAGCAACATTGTTGATTTCTCCTTTAATGCTAACTCTTGGAGAACTTCTGCGGGTGTATTGTTATCTAATACTACTTCCATATATTGTTACTTTTTTTCAGGCGCCGCTTTATCATATACACAAATTAGCAGTATTACTCATAGATACAAATGTACACAATTACAGGCGCCAACACTGATAAATATCTAGATACTCAGGTATCTAGATATTTGGTGACAGGCGCCTTCCTCACCCAAAATATTTTCCCGTAATTTCATGGCAAAAGAGGACGTATGAACTACATCCTCTTTATGGTGTTACCGCGCGCTATTAAAATTAGTTGTTAAAAATACCATTTAGAACGATTTGCTCAGGTGACATATCATAAGATTTAACGTAAGACAATTCCATCCAAGTAACGGCGCCTACTACACCATCACCTGCTAGGTGACGGTCTTTTTGAAATTTGATAACAGCAGCTTTAGTATTGGAACCAAATATACCATCAATGTTGGTAAAGCTAGAATCACTATGAGCAATTTCAAGGTCTTCTTTGAGTAAATTCTGAAGATTTTTAACTTCTTGTCCAGTAGAACCTTGCTTCAACACTGGTCGCTTCAATACCCATACTTGACGCTCAATTGCAGCTTCAGTTTCATAACCAACAACACCATCAACTTTTACTGAATTTTGTTGTTGAAATTTAACTACAGCATCCTTGGTCTTGGCGCCAAACACACCATCAACGGCGCCTGTGTAATATTTGAGAATAGTTAAGTCTTGTTGTAAATCGCGTACAGCGGCGCCAGTTGAACCAAGTTTAAGAGTAGCAAATGCAGTAGGCATAATTGTAATTGTTTAATGTGGTTGCTTACATGCGATGACTACATTTAAGACTTCGGTTGTTACGGAAAGCAGTCAAAAGATTTTTTAGGTAAGTTTATACTATAGTGCCTGTCTCTACCCTTCATATCCTTAAAACGTTATCAAAGTGCTATTTCTGAATTTTTCGAGTTACGAGTGTTTTTTTGACGTGGCGCCTAATCTAGTAATATGTACTTGTATATAGTCAGATGTTGATATATGCTTGCAGGCGCCGCTCTACGCAAAACATCTACTGGTCATGAGTTCTCATCGGAGTACGCACTCGAAGAGTTTGTTTGGGGAAACTTAGAACAATTGTTTCAACTTAAACCTGTTGCACGTCAACATCCTGCAAAGGGGGAGTTTTGCGACATCCTCGCTGTAAATAACAAACAGCTATCAATACTCGAACTGAAGAACACCGAAGATAGATATGTTGTCCAGCAACTAACACGCTACTACGATAATTTACTCGATACTAAACCGTTTGCACAACAGATAGATTACAACTTGCCAGTAAAATTAATAGCCCTGGCGCCGACTTTTCACCGTCATAACTATATTGACCGTAAGCATTGTAAATTAGATATAGATTTTGTACAAGTTACTGTAGTTCAGAGATTACAAGACTTTTACTTGCAGCTTATAAATGTAGATACTAACGTTAGTACTGAAATTCAAATTCCTTATCAGGAGCTTGATATTAACAGTACATGTCGTAATGTTGGGGCGCCACCGCAGTTGTTGTTGGATTGGTTGGGCGCTGTTCCAGGTGATGAGCAAATTGCAATATTAAAGATGCGTGAGAAGATTTTAGGTTTTGACGCGCGGGTTAAAGAGGATGTCGAAGCTAAAAAGATTATTCGTTACACTGGTAAAGGTAAAATAGTTGCCGAAATATGTTTTGAGAAAAAAGCTAATAAACCTGTTGTGTTTTTATGGTTGCCTATTCCAAGTTCACTCCAAGGTAATAGTAAAGAGCAAGTAAGTAGAGTTCGATTATGGATTGAAGGCGCCTGTGTTGCCCATGTTGCTCATATACCAAATGGTCTTGGAAAAATGAAACTTCAATCTGAGTGGGATTTGATACCAGCGGACAAGCGACCTGTACTAATGCAAAGTCTTTCTTATAAATCATTAGTTCCTGTCCCTATTCACTGGTACAAAAGACTTAGAGAAAGTTGTAACATTTCTAATTATCTTGAATTTATGGTTGATTTGGCTTTGTCTAGATGGCTTGCTCGCATATAAGATACTTGAATTCATAAGGCACCGATACCTAATCCAGATACTTAAACATTTCAAGGAGTTTAACTAATAAATATGAGCAACGAATTTGAATCATTAAAAAATGAAGAAATTGTATCTATTAATAATCAACAGGTTGGACGATTTTATATGTAAGCTTCTATACTAATCTCCTATTTTTTGGTCACTAGTTTTCTAATGGAGAAACGCGCGTATATGCGCGTCTCTACAAACCAATATTTAACTATTCAGTTGTGGTTTGATAAATTTGCCGCAATTCATCTACTGTAGCCGTAGTTTCTATTGCTTCTAATATTGCTTCTAAAGTATCAACATCCTCGATTGCTTCAATTTCTGGTAATAAATCTCGACCCTTATCACCAAACTTAAGCCTCAATCCCAAAGATATACCCTTTATAAATGTTTCTTTTTTAGCTTCCTTTTTACCTTCCTCTTTACCTTTCTCTCTTGCATTCCTTTCAATAGAAGTGACATATTTCATACTTTGCCTTGCCTCCAGTTGTTGTACTTCTCTATCAAACTCTGCTTCCAACTCTGCTGGTAATGTCATCATCCAGTCAATGAAAGCAAATAAATTAATAACGTCTTGTTCTTCCAACCCCTGTTCGTACAACCTCCGTACTAATGCCAGTTTTTGTACTTTACGCTCGTTACGGTCACTGGTAGTATTGAGTGCTGCCAGGTGTGCCATAATTACAGTAGCAAAGGGGTTTCCGTCGTTTTCAAGCTCCGATAATCTTTGCTGATAATCTACTAATTTAACAATTGGGAACTGAAATTCAACGAACACCCAAATAAATCGTAACCAAACTGCGACGGTCTCCAATTTGGGTTACTATCTGCGAGAACTGCGACAGACATTACGGATTTTTTATATTTATCGTAGATGCGATAGTTATAAACATACATCCGCGCGGCAAATTCTTGTTCTTCTTGAGATTGCACCTCGACATGCACTAATATCCACTTTTCTTCACCGTTCTTTAAATATAATTTTACTAACTTGTCCGCAAAACGGCGCCCAATTTCTGCATCTTTAGTTACTTCCTGCAATTCCTTATCGAGAAATTCAATTTTTTTCGTCCAGTCAATTTGGCTATGAGCAGCAGGAAAGAAGAATAGCATGAATTCTTCAAAGTAGTCTTGTAAAATATCTTTCCAAGGAGAATCATACTTGGTTAATGGATTTTTTGGTTTATTATCGTTAGTCTCTTGAGCTTCATTATTATTTGTCATATTAGTAAATAATTATAATTTAGACAAAATCTAATAATCTAATATACGATTAAATGGCGCCTGTTCCTCTTTACAGTTCTGTACGTAAGTTTCTATACCACCTACCGTCGTGCTAACCAGGTGGTAATTACACCAATAGTTGTGTAACAGGGGTTATGGATATCCAGGTACTCAAGTATTTAGGTACGCAGGATAAGGCGCCTGTTCCTCTTGACAATTTTATATAGGAGCTTCTATACTAATGCCCGTTATCCTAGCTTGTGCTAATTATTACCGCAGACTAAATAACAGAATGGTAATGCATTAATAAAGATGAAACGCGCGTTGAAGTCATAGAAAATTACAATCAGCGAGAGATTAAAGTTAGCGCTTCTGGAAACCGTAAAAAAGAACTACTTGCGGTTGTCACCCATGAAATAGAGAAAATTCATCAATCCTTTGAGCGTTTGCAATTTCAAACTTTAGTTCCTTGTAACTGTACACAATGCTTAGGAACTGAAAATCCTTATACTTACCCTTTAGAAAAATTACATAAACGTTTAAAAGCGGGTGTATATGAAGTTCAATGTGACAACAGCTATAAAGACGTAGATGTTCGTAGATTAATTGACGACGTTAATTTACCGCGCGCTTCAGAATATAGAGAATCTCAACCTCAAGACACACCATTGCAAAGAGAATTAGAAAGAGAAAAACAAAAATCATTAAATATAAATCAAATCATTAAATTATCTGGACAACAGCGTAAAAAACTGTTAAATGCTTTACTAGATGCTTTCCCCACTAAATTTTTATTAAAACAACTATTATCATTTGAACTTGATAAAAAGTTAGAATCATTTGCGGGTGGTGATAATTTGCAAGAAGTTGTCTTTAATGTAATAGAAACAGCAGAAGCTGAGGGATGGCTTGAAGAATTAGTTTGTAGTGCTAAAGAGTCTAACCCTAAAAATGCACTCTTAATTGCTATCACTCAAGAGTTGTAAACACATACAATTACTATAAATAATATCAACCCCGTTGACATTTAAACATCTAAATATTTCAAAAGGCGCCTGTAAGTTACAGAACTCAAGGATTAAATAAGCATGGTTAACAGGCGCCAATTCTCAAATACTTAGATACTTTAACATTTGAATATTGAAAATACAGGCGCCTTATCTATTTTATTTGACAAGTTCGAGCAAACCAGACATTTCTAATACTTTTTCACTCCAAGTTACACTAACCTCTGCAACTTTTAATAGTTCCGCTTCTTGCTCAGTAATAGTTAACCAATTATGGCGCCAAAAAAGTAATTGTTTCTGAAGTTCATTAAATTCTGTACTTTCTTGCTGTAACAAAGAAACATAAAGTATACTTTCGTCGAGGATAACCGAAGCTACCTCACGATTTTCGCTTCCTCGAAGTAACCATCCTTTAAAGCGCGATAACCCTGACGCAAGCTCGCCCAGTTGCTGTTGACGACTGAGACGTAAAAATGATTTTTCGATTGCATTCCAATCTGGCATCATATTCCTCCGAGTAATCTATTTGTAACTACAGTTATTCGTTCTCTGAGTTCTGGAGACTGTATTATCATTGTACGATTATTTTGACTGGGGCGTATGTTAATTATTGATTCAAAGTAGATTGTTTGCGTGTAAGGATTCCAATCGGCGCCCCATAAGTCACGTTGTCTACTTCCATCGTCTAGTAACACTTCTTCGCATTGATAATGTTTTTCGCTTCCACCTGCTAGTATTTCACGTTCAATATCAACAACTATTTTAATATATACTCCCCAAATCTTTAACATATCCAATAACTGTTTATTAGTTGCACGTTCGCGAATTATATAAATCATTTTTCTCCTCATCTGCACCTGTAATTATTATATATTTAACGGTTATTTATTTATACTTTTTCAATCAACTTTTAATGTTAAAAATAAAGTATACTTTTAAAATATGAGCAGTTTTTCCACGCTTTTATGTGTGGCACCTAACCAACCTAAGTACAGTTATTTAACTGTGGTGATTAGCAGCGTGTGTATGTCCGTTCAGATAGACTAGTTACACGTCGTTATTCGCTTCATCCTTGGCTAACCACTTGGAGAAGATATAAGAGCGCCTATCGTTAGGATTTTTGATGGTGTAAAATCTTTGTCTATCTCCGGCGCCGTCGCGTCCACCAACTTTGAGTTTTAGCCCAAGCTTTTTAATGAGTTGTCGCAAAACTTGTATGGGCGTGGCGCCCTTAGAGATTGTTACTCCTAATAAATCTTTGATTTCGCTACGGTACTGTAATGCTTTAGACAAAAGAACTTGCATGTCTTCGTCATTACCACGGAACACTCTGTCAGTTTGAGCAAGTATCGCTGGAATGCCCAATAATTCCAATGTTGCGACGCTCGCAGTCCAGGTACTGCGATTAAAATCTGGTATGAATACTCGGTTTGAGCTTTCAGCGAGGATTTTCTCTACAACTTTTCTGTCACGTTCAAGTAGATATGGGCGCCCAACTGTCAGATAGTAATGCAGTCTTATTGCGGGGTAAAACCCATTATCATCAGATGCTACCAAATCAGCGGAAACGTCCAATGAATAACGTTGAGACAATTCATATTTCTTCTCTATGTAACGCTCTTGTTGAGTCTTAGCCTTCTTTGTAAGTAGCGCTTCATACTCTGATATGGTCATTTCACTGATATCTTGTTCTGCTACTTCGTTACAGTACTCAATGTAGTTATTCTCCTTCATGGCTGTGAGTTCCATAGAGATTTGTTCCTCTTTATCCTCGTCGGGGAGATTTTCTTCTGGCGCCTCAATTACTGTATGCCCTTCTAATTTTAAGGCTGCAAGAATTGAAGTGTTGTAATCTTTCATACTAGCGTTGACACGGGCGCCCATTTTTGCCCAAATTGTAAGAGCAGTACCGTTGATGGTGTAGTTATTCCCATCGAAACCAATCAGGCTCAAAGTAGATTTAAATACTTTGTTTTGTCCAGAAATTAGCGATTTGTAGCTGACGGATTGATTACCAGCAAAACTTAGACCACGTGACGCAGCGTAGACATGCAGCGGTACAAGTTCACGCAATCTTGCAACCGCTTGGCAAGCAGAATTTACAGGGCTAACTCCTTGGAAAAATGCCCAAACAGAAGCAAAATGTCCTTGAATGTCAATACTTACCCCTGTTTCAATGGTCGGCGAGCATATCACAATGTCATACTGTGTAAGGATTACGTTGAGTTTGGAGATGCATCCCAATGCAGGGTGTCCTGGTTCGCGTATAGAATCCGAATCAATACGCAAGATTCTTAAATTGGGGAATAGTTGGCGCCATCTTGCCTCTAAATTAATCGTCCCAAATTTAGACTTTGCCTTCTGGGATTGGGTAATAACAAGTACTTTCTTACCATCTCTAATCTCTTTCTCCAATACAGCGAGCATTTGAGTTGATTTTTCATAGGAAGTTACCAGGCGCCCATTAACTGGTTTCCACTCGTTTAAAACTATCCAAGGTTTAATGTCAATCTCAGCCAGCCCTAATACGAAATCAATGGACAAGTTGCTTAAATCAGCGTCCAGTAAAATTACGCCCCCATATGAAGAAGTAAGCGCGCCACGAAATAAGCCGCCTAATTGGTCAATTACTTCTGTTCTATGCTTTTTAATTTCAGTGGACGCGGTTAAAGTATGCCAGAACACTTGTTCAGACTCGTCCACTATTACAAGGGCATCCTTCCAATTTTCCGCGTTGAACTGTGCTTGGCTAAGAGGGTGCAGGCTATCAACACATAACCCAAACCCAAAATAAGTTCTGGCGTCGTCGTTAATTTCTGTAACGTAATCCAGCCCGATACGTCCACATATTGATTGTCCTAACTGGATACGGTGAGTAATAAGTATTGTAGGAAGCCCTAAGCTGATTCGTAGAGCTACTATACTAATCAACAATTCGGTTTTACCTGTGCCCTTTGGAGATTTGATAGCAATTAACTTCTCTCCAGAAGGAAGCTGCATGGCGCCTAAAAATTCTTGGTTGATGGTTATAGAAACACCTGTAAGTCTTGATAAACCCCACGCTACCCATTGGTCATAAGTTAATGTCGCATGGATTTTTTCATAGGCGCCTATTCCGTGAGCCACTATAAAATCGTCCACTCCCTTTTGTTTACCAGGCAAGCAAGTAATCCGAGTATTGCAGCCTTTCTCCAAAAGTAAGAAGTACAGCCCGTTAATGGCCGTCTCCATACTTTTGATCTGAGCAGGTCTGTCCTCGTAGTCAAAACAAATGTTAATTTCCCGCTCTGGTGTGGAAAAATGCTGTAATTCAGGAATAAGCGCGCGCTCGCTAATTTCCCCGTTCTCTAAAACTCTCGACTTTCTGTACCCTGCGAATATTCCAGGTAACGCTATTGCAATATATCCCACTGTTAAAAGGGCGCCTGCTTTTTTCGCTCCCTCTGTAATTGTCATGGGAATATTGTTTACTTTTACCCACTCCCAAAAACTAATGGACGGAACATACTCGTCCACTGAATCCGAATAACTATATATATCCCTCTTTATGGACGGGGGCATTGGAACATCGTAACGTTCACTAATCTTCTCCCAAATGTGTAACGGAACATTCAGGAAAATCGCGCGCATGGGAACACCGAACGGATGTTCATATTTAATCTTCTTGTTTTCAACGGCGCCAAACCCGTTATGTTTGTTGCGAGGAGTGTCAGGCTTAAAGCTTCCCCATTGGTTTAAGGTGTAACCATTTAAAGGGTCGGCGCCGCTTACCCACCAGCCGCCATTTTCCAAATGACCATAACGGGTGCGGATACTTCGCCACTGAGCATCTGGATGAGTCCGCTTTGTAACGGCGCCTGGGTCGGGGATTAAATATTCATAAACCTCGTCCCCCAGAAGGGATTTTACATTGAGGGCGATTATCTCAGGGTCAACACCACTTTCTACCCATTCGGTAAAGTGAGCTTCGGTAATGTGAGGCGCCTTGGTTGAAAAAAGCTGACTAATTTTCTCTGTGAGTGGACGTTCGAGGGAAGCGGCTAGCATGATGCGGCGCCTCCTTCGCTTTTTAACTCAACAGCAACAGGTGTACGTATTGTACTTTCGGAGTGTACTACGCTAAAATTCATAGTAATGGTAATTAGGCGGTTTATGCCCCTTAACTCTTTAGGTAGTCTTGTGCTTTGTTGTAGCAAAGCTGCTACCCGGAAACCCTGGTTGTTGTAGCAACTGGGGTTTCTGTTTTAAATACTCGCATGAATGCTTCGTTATATCCTACTAATAACAACAGTAATAAATCAAGTAATATTTTGAAATTTAGGTGGTATTTTAATTGACGGGCATTCAAGAAAATCTTCAACGCTCGTATTTAAGGCGCCGCATATCCCTTCCAGCTTTTCCATTGAGACGCTTGGAGGTGTAGTTTTTTCAATGGAACTAGGGTACTCACCACGTTCAAGATGTTGTATTAACTGGTAAGCACAACCCGCACGTGCAGCCAAAGATTGCATGGATTCTTTACCGCGCATAGCTCTTAACTTGGCGCCAAATTGTTTATTCCATCGAATAGAACTAATCAATTGTTTGTTAATAATTATTAATTCTTCGCTTGAGTCACCAATACCGTTAACAATCATGATAAACTGGGGACTACTAATAGTATTAGTAGCACTAATAAAAATACACATATAAAGTATGACTGGCAAGGCGCCTCCAAAGCATCTGTATGAGCATATTTACTGGCGCCGACAATAAGGCTGTGGCTAGTTGGTGGGGTGGGCGCCTGTTTTTGACAACAATTTGTTGTCATTTTTGGTGGGTAGGCGCCTGTATTTGTATGTACTAATTATCAGCTAAGGCAGAGGACAGGCGCCATATGTACTTGAATTTGGGATGTGAACACGATTACAGGCGCCTTAAATACCATTCATGCGGCTTTTACACTTGTAATCTCTCTGTGACGTTGAATCATGAGGTCATTTATTTTAGCAGTTGGACTATCTTGGTAAGACGATTCAATATTTTGATAATCTTGGTCTACCAAATGATTTTTGCTTATTTCTGTTAAAAAGTTAGCAAAATTAACCGCAGACTCTATATTTGGAAAGCCGAAGTTAATAAAGCTACTAGTCAAGCAATAATCTACACAATCTTTACTAGGGTTAACGGGTAACACTTTATTCTGAAAAATATAGTCGATTACTTTTTGCATCCCCTCTTTGCTTAAATATTGGGCTTTAGCTCGTGCCGACATGGGGTCATATGATACAAGATAAGGAATTTTTTTACTTTGTGTTTGTACTAAATAGTTTTCCCCGTATAACTTAGTAGTTTCTCGAACTACAGAATTTGAACCGTAGTACACACCAAAGTTTTTATCTAGATTATACGGTATATCTTTCACTCTGAGCATCGTCTCATTTACCCTTTATCGGCGCCGTTGTACAAATGTATTTTATTTCAATTCAGTATTTGTAATCAAAATCTCTGTGCGTAAATTAGTAAGGTGCCAATGAGCAAACTAGTTATTTTGTATTTAAAGGCAGAAATCGTTTAGTTAATTAGGCACCTATTCGGTTATGTTAAGAGCGTATTTACTGGCGCCTTGCATAGGGGTAGGAGCATCATTAGAACAAAAAACCGGGATGAGCAGTGCTACATGAATGCTACAAAGAAATTTAGTGACTGAAACCCTTGGTTTATCGTTAAGCAGTAAGTTGGCGATTTTTAAAGTGAGCTTCTACCATCCTCAATAAAATCCTTATACATAAAGACTTTTAGGCTTAACCCGGTAATAGTTCCTGCCGTATACTCGCCCCTAACACTACCTATATAGTTTCTCCCAGAAGCGATAATTATTCTAATTCCAATTCCATTTGTATCGCTTCCTTAAATGGTGTACTTTTATTACTGCGTTTAGTAGTGGCGCCAGTACTTTTCTCACTCTGCTTAGAAGAGGTGTCAGCACTTTTCTTACTACGCTTAGAGGTGGCGCCAGTATTTTTCTCTCGTTCCGCGCGGATGCGTTCGAGTAGCACTGATGCTGGTTCGTCGTTGGGGTCTTGGGGGACTAAGGCGCCGCGTATGGTTTAATAGTAACTATAGACACCACCGAAGCTTATTTGCGATGTGCTGCATAAAATTGGGTAGCTCAACGACTCCCAAAAAGTTTCATCTTTTCCTGCCACTCAGTGTAGGGAAAGAAGTTTTTTAAAAATGTAGCTCGAACTTTTGTTTTCTCTACATCCCAGGTTAGAACACCTAGAATACATCGTTCCAATGTCCATTGAAGATGAGTTTTTGCACAAATTAATGCATCAAATTCTTCTTTTTCAAATCTTCCACCATGAATTAGTCTGTTTCTAACTTTAGTTAACGAATGTTTAACTTGGCTGCCTCCTAAAGGCCATAAATCACTTAAATCTATTTGATAAAAGCTGCAAAACGAATTAAACGCAGTTCCGAATGAAACACGATTAAGTTCTTGGACTTTCTCATAAATTACCTCCCTTTTTTCTTTATCGTCTTTGAAAGAGTCATGTTTCTTGATAAAAGCCTTTAGGTCTTTAGTAAATTGTTTCCAAGAATCATTATCTAGGTTATAGTTTAAATTACACATATCTCTATAACCGTTCACGAGATTTTCTATAGCTGCGTAATAGCTTAAATATTCGCTCTCTACTGTTAAATTACCGTGATATGCAGCCTTGCTAATAGCATCGAATAAATATTTTTTAAATGGGCATTGTTTTGCAATAAAGTATGATTTTTCAATAAAATCATCAAAATAAGCTATATCAACTAAAGTTTCATTAATTGAATGTTGAAAGTTTTCTTCTGGAATAGATATATCTCCTCTATAAAACTCTATTATTTCTCCATTGTTAAAGCCCATATAACCATAGCATACAATTCTTCTACGCTCTGAAAATGACACCATTTTAAGAAATAAGTCTATTTCAGGAAAAAGATTCTCACCAATCTCATATTCTGTAATTCCATTAAATTCAGCTGCTAGAATAGACTCTGAGATTCTGACATTTTTACGTTCTGAGTCCTTGGAGTAAAAATGATAATCGATAAAATTGAATCTTAAACTATCTTGTATTTCAAAATTCTTACTGAAAACGCTCTCGATAGACACATTACCATTGTAATGCTTCTCAACTATATACCTTGGAGCAAGCTGAGTACTTTGAGTTAACCAAAAGAAATAGTTTTTTATTTGCTCCTCTTCATTACTTGATTCAAAAAAGCGTTTTATTTTCAGATTTACTGGTTCTGCTGTTAAAACTGTAGTTCCTTGTTGAGGAGACGAATAAGATGTAACTGTGCTTATCTTGTAAACTTTCTCAGATAAAATAAGAGATTCTAAATTATCATTTAAATCTAAAATTTTTGCTTCTAATGCAAATGTGAAAGGAATTATAAATGGAGTTTTATCACTGGTATTAAAATGAGCTTGAAGAATTACTTTTTCATTTTGAATTTTAGGAAACACTATTTCGCAGTAGATTTCATCTAGTCTTTCTTCCTCAAATATAAAGCTGCCATTGAATTTTAAGTTTTCTTTTTTCATAGCCAAATATGATTTATTGTTATCTTAATTGTAACCATTATTCATGAGTTGTAATTTTGCAACAAGCTCAGAGGAAACAAAGAACCTATTGCTATAAGACCGAGATATGTATATTCTCTGCAAGATATTTATTATATTAAAGCCAAAGCAACCATCTTCAGCAGCAGCAAATCAAGCCAATTCATCGCCCGGACAGCAGGTTTTTTATCTGGCTCAATATTAAAAGGGCATAAAGAGTCATATTTATAGTGTACCCATGAGATTATGGGATTTATTCTAATTCCAGCTCCATTTGTATAGACTCTTTAACAGGTTTACTTTTTTTACTACGCTTGGAAGTGGCGCCAGTATTTTTCTCTCGTTCCGCGTGGATACGTTCGAGTAACACTGATGCGGGTTCGTCGTTGGGGTCTTGAGGGACTAAGGCGCCGCGAAAAGCTGCTGCGAGTACTGATTGGCGAAATTGGTCTAACAGTGCGGGAATTGTTGATAATGAATCCTTGACGCGCGCGGTTCTTGCTTTTAGTGATTCTATTTTGGTTACTAGGCGCCGTTGCTCGTTGAGTGGTGCGAGGGGCGCTGGTGCTTTTCCTAAGCGACTTTTATTAAGAATTGATGCATTTACTGTAGCAGAGGCATTAGAAATTACCCAAGGTTTTATAAAGTATTTTGACCAGTAATAAAGAAACTTTGGAAATATAAATTCTAGTGGTAATAAAGCATTTAATTGTTGATTGATAACAGAAGATTGGTTTAAAATACCTACTTTACCTACAGTTCCAATACACACAATAAGAATACTATCTTTAGGTAATATTCTCGCTTTTTTTGCACCTAATAATGTTAATGTACGTTGAGAAACTCGAATGTTACCTTCAGGTGCTATTTCAGACGGAGTTACAAAAGGAATTTCTCCATTCCAGTAATCTTCTACAATGGTGGATGGTGTTTTACCCGTAACTAACACAGCTATAGTTTCTAAATTAGTCCATATCCACCCATTTGGTAATTCCGGTAAATCATCTTTATCTTCCGTCAACTCTCTTCCTCCCAATCTTTAATTCGTAATTCATTAACTCAATTAAATTCCCGCACGTTATACGTTACCACCTTTGAACTGAGCGACACCTGGGAAGAATACATCGAAGCATATTTAATACCAAGGTCATTCGTCACAATACCAGATATTTTACTCAACTGCCTGCAAATCCCAATCGGTCAACAAAAAAAGCTGACCAAATGCGTGTCGCTGACATCCTCAAGCGCATGGGTTGGATGAAAAAGGATTTACGCTCTTGAGATCAAAGGAAAGGTTGGGCAAAACCACAGGTGGTGGACAAGGAAAAGGGGCAGGTAGGGGATAAGGTGGAGGACAATAAAACCCTTATAAAACAAGACTTACAAGAAATGTCCCCCACTCCCCCCACCTCTTCTCAACAAAACAATTCAACTTCAGAAAATAATAATCAAATACAAAACCCAAAAATAGAGATACAAGATTCTATTCATGGTAGGCAGGTAGAGGACAATACAAACCCAATAGCTGAAAGCCAGTCAGGGAAAGGATAAGAGTCGCCACCACCATGCGTGTCCCCTACCGTCATGGCGCCTTATATATATAAACAAAAAACCTAACTTCTACTTGAAAGACGCTGGCGCCAGATTATGTCATTTTTAACCAATTCCCATTTTTGATTACGCGGAGACTTCCCAAGATTAACTTTGACTACCTTGTTCAAATTTGCTAACTACTTCCCACCCAACTATTTACTATTAACTCTTAACTATAAGCTTGATTAGGGTACTTTTGCACTGAAATAAATAACTTTCTATAGATAAAAATAATGTAGTATCTGTATACTAAGTAAATACTCATGATTTAACTCTATTAGTCAGGTGTGCAAAATATATGCCTGCTAGGTAGTTAGTTTTGAGTATTGCCATGTCGTAACCCTACTTTTGTATAAATATGTTGGATCTCTGTCAAACATTTAGACATCTAGCTACTAATACCTGGGACAAATTATCACAAGCAAAAAGTACTCGTATGCAGATTAGAGAACAGACTTTTACAGACGATAATTTGCTTCAACTAGCGGTACGCCATCCAAATAATGTTTTTGTTAGAACTTTTACTAACAGAGAAGAGTCTCAAAATGGTGCAGATTGGGAATTATGGATTACACATAATAATCTTTGGATGGGTTTTAGAATACAAGACAAAGTTATTAATTTACGTACTGATAAATATGAGTGTTTACATTATGAAAGCAAGAGTAAAAATCATAAAGGATATCAATGTGATACTTTGATAAAACAAGCTCTAAATTCAAATCTTATTCCACTATACTGTCTTTATACTTATTGGAAATGGGAAGATTATCAGGATGCTTATTTTAATTATTTTTACTATCGCTATCCGGTAAGAGATATAGCTAATTATGGATGTTCTTTATTGAGTCCTTTTACAGTATTTTTTCTACAATATATGCCTGAAAAAATTAATAATCATATTAAAACATTAATGCCATTCATCTTACCTTGGAATGAATTATTTTGTCCTCATGTAGCTTTTAAAGAACAGTTAATTCAAGTTAATATGGTTGAAAATTCTATTTTTATAGCTAAGATATTATTTGATAAAAATCATATGATTAAACTTGATATCCTAAAAAATATTAATGAAGATAAAGAAAGTTTTAATAAGACTTTTAATACCTATTTTGAGAAGCTAATAAATACTACATATTATCGGGACCCACCTAGATATATTCAAGATATACTAAACGGTCGTGATATAAATGACGACGATACAAATGATGAACGTGATGTACGACATATAGCTATTGTTAAATATGATTAATAGTACAGGTCGCATATAAAAATAAACCTCTACCATTGCTGATGATAGAGGTTATTTGCAGTTTAGATTTTGATTTTTGAGTTAGGCATTGGGTCATAATCTAACTCGTAGCGTTCGGCTGTAGTTGATTTACCTAGACCTGCTTATGTGTTTTATCGTGCCATAAAATATCGGCAACATTAAAACGTTTACGTTTAGGTGCCGAATATATAAACAAAAAACCCAGCCTCTACTTGAGACCAGGCGCCACAGATTATGTCATATTCAACCAATTACAATTAATAATTACGCAGCGTTTTCCCCAAGGTTAACTTTGACTACCTTGGTTTTTTCAGCTTCGCTCTTAGGTAATGTCAAGTTTAAAATGCCGTCTTTGTATTCTGCTGTTACGGCAATGTTTTGAATGCGCGCGCGTAGAGGAATTACACGTTGGAACTTGCCGTAGTAAAATTCGCTTCTGGTTCTGCCGTTTTCTTCAGTCTTACTTTCTGTCTTACGTTCAGCAACAACCTTAACTGCGTTTTCGGTAACTTCAATATCTACATCTTTGGCATCAACACCAGGAAGCTCTAGTTTTAGATGTACTGCTTCGTCAGTTTCATGTAATTCAGCAGCAGGAGTTCTAAATGTAGGCGCCTGCATATCTTGAAATAATGAATCTAGTTGACGAGTAACTGCGTTCATTTCTTCCCAAGGGTTATAACGTGCTAACATTTTGGTTTGCTCCTTTCCAAGTAAGTATTGATTAATTCGTTCTGTATATCGTTTCATATGTTCTTATAGTAATAAAGCTTGAAATGCTTGCAAATACGGTTTATATCACTTTTATATTAATGAAAACCGACCATTATTAATGGCATATTTAGAAGTAGTGTTAATACGATAAATTAAGGTACGGTAAACTCAACACCACCTGAGAAACGGCGCCGACGTTAGTTCATTCTTTATATTGAGAGATTTACTGACCTGCTCTAAATATCTGTTCTGGAGTCAAGTTTAAATCTGGGAAGGTAGGGGATATGATACGCTCCGAACCCCGAAACTGAGTAACTTGATACTCACCGTCGATTAACTGGTAAAGTGAGAAAGTAGGTTGTTTAGGATTACCAATAAACTTCCTTGCTCCTAACGCTGCATAGTCGGCAACCCAATATTCAGGGATACCCATTTCCTCATAGTCAGCAAGTTTGAGATAATAATCATCACGCCAATTGGTACTAACAACCTCAATTACCAAAGGAATTGATGTACCTTTAGTTACAGTGGAATACTTCTCCCAAAGGGGTTCTGAAGCTAAAGCATCGTCATTTAATACCAATACATCTGGAAAATAACCTGATTCTCTTTGTGGTGGTTTTACTATTGCTTGGTTAGGAATAAAATAGGGAAGTTCTAATCTACTAAACTCTACAGTTACCTTAGCAGATAAATATCCTTTTACTCTTTCATGCTTCCCTGTAGGCTGTGACATTTCTATTATTTCCCCATTGTGCAGTTCGTAGCGTGACCCAGAGTTTTCTGGTATCCATGTAATAAACTCGTCAAAGGTAACTATTTTTGGTAAAGCTTGGGTCATAAGGTTTTAATTATATCTGGATTTACCTTCATTCTAATAACGCTTCTGTCTCCGCTTCCGTCTCTGGGTCTCCCTCCAACAGCAGCATCAACGCTTGCATCTCATCCATTGCAGTTTGCAGCTTCGTCATTATCTCAGCTGCAATAATTTCCGGTTCGGGTAAATTATCCCCTGACTGTAAACTTTCGTCACGTAACCACGTAATATCTAAGTTCTCTCCCCGTTTAGATATTTCCTCACGAGAAAACTGGCGCCATCTTCCACTTTCCCCTTCATCCATACGCGCGCTGTTACCATTGGGGTGATCACCATAAGCTTCTTCAAAGGGTTTAAAATGCTCTTTGGTTAAAGGTGTGCGTTTACCAAAAGCTGGCATGTTGGTACGCATGTCATAGAACCATACTGCTTTTGTATTACCCTTATCACTGGCGCCACGTTGGAAGAAAAGCACATTTGTTTTAACACCTTGGGCGTAAAATATCCCTGTAGGCAGTCTTAATATAGTGTGCAGGTTGCATTTATCCATTAAGTCAGCGCGGATGTTACGACCTTGCCCATCCTCAAATAAAACGTTATCAGGTAATACAACTGCCGCGCGTCCTCCAGGTTTCAACCCTCTATATATATGTTGTAGAAACGCTAATTGTTTGTTACTAGTAGGAAATGTAAAATCATCGCGCGTTGGTAAACCACCACCTTTCTTTGTACCGAACGGTGGGTTAGTTAAAATTACATCCGCTTTGGGTAGTTGTTGCCCGTCACTAGATAACGTGTCACCCAAAGAAACTTCGCTTTCAATGCCATGTAATAACATATTCATCAGTAACAACCGATGAGCATCCTGTACTAATTCAATCCCGTAAAAAGCTTGATAGCGTTGGAAAGATTGTTCTGCTTCGGTAAGGTCAAATAAATCATCTGTGTGACGTTTTATATACCTATCACTAGCAATTAGGAACCCGCCGGTTCCTGCGGCTGGGTCCTGTATCATTTCTCCTGCCTGGGGTTTGATTAATTCCACCATGCAATCGATGAGAGGACGCGGTGTAAAATATTGTCCGGCGCCAGACTTTTTCTCAGATGCGTTTCTTTCTAATAAATCTTCGTATAAATCACCTAAACCCTCTTCTTTAGCTGAGTACCAGTCCAACTCATCAATACTCGTTACCAACTTTTTAAGAATACGCGGTTGTTTTAGTGCAGTTTGGGAATTAACGAATATGTTTTGTACACGTTGTGAACCATTGGTGCCAAGTTGTAAAAGTAGCGCGCGGTAAAAGTTAAGTTGCTCAATACCGTCTTTAGATACCAAGTCACTCCAGCGGTATCCTTCGGGAAGCTGTGTGTCAGTGTTTGTTTCCTGTGCCATTTTGAGAAACAGCAGGTAGGTTAGCTCTGTAACGTACTGTAGGTAAGTAATACCGTCGTCCCGTAAGACGTGGCAGAGGTTCCACAGCTTTTGTCCAATGTCGTTAGTCGCGTTCAAGTTAGCTTTTATATATATGTCAAAGGCATTATTCTTACATATTTGTGTCACTGTTAACAAACTTGTGCATTTCTCGAAACAAATCGGAGATTTTTGTAATGATAGTGATTGGTAGTAAAAACTTGTGCCCTTAAACAAAACACTATGACGACTAATTTACCTATTAAATTAGAACATTTACCCAATAATTTACCCTTAGACGGCGCCGTTCGCATTGAATTAGTCGAAGGTGTACCGATTTTCCGCGCTTCTGCTAGTGTAATAGAACGTATTGAAACTTTAATAGCGCGCGGTCGTGAGTCTTCCCTAACAGAGGATGAAGAAAACGAATTAGATGGGTATGAAGAATTAGACGATTATTTAAGCTTAGTTAACCGTATAATACGCAATATGTCACTAAATCCCAATCAAAGTTAAAGTGAGTCGTTACATTAGTGAAGCACTTCAAATTCAAGTTCGAGAACGCGCTTGCTATTTGTGCGAATACTGCCATGCATCCGAACAGTGGCAATACGTTACTTTTACCGTAGACCATGTAATTCCTTTGAGTAAAGACGGCGCCAAGGGTATTGAAAATTTAGCGCTTGCCTGTTTTCATTGTAATCGCCAAAAATCTGATAGACTTACTGCAATCGATTTGGAGTCAGGTGAGGAAGTACTTTTATTTAATCCTCGTGTCCATAGCTGGCGCCAGCATTTTATCTGGTCAAAAGATACTTTGTCAATTATTGGGTTAACTCCAATTGGACGCGCAACTGTTACAGCATTGAGTTTTAATCGTCAAAGAATCATTAATATTCGTGCCGAAGATAGAAAGATTGGAAGACATCCACCACCAAACGACCCAATTCAAACTTGAAATGTGCCACCGTGCGGGGTTCGACGACGGCACCGTGAGCTACTGTTATATAATTAATAAAAAAAAATTCTATGTCAGACAATCAAGAAAAACGGGTGCTACCACCAATCGTAAAGCCTAAAAGGAATATAGAAATTACCCCTCCTAGTACACCCACAGAAAAAGATTCTGACAAACCTGGTTCAGAATTATTGTTTACAGCAGTAGGTATAATTTCAGGTGTCGTGGAGTTCATAGAAGATACAAGGACTGCCACCGTCACACTTGGTGGTAATAAATACTCATTATTCTACATATCCAATAATAAAGGTTCAGTAGCTTTTGACGCGCTAAGAAAGCATATAGCTTCGACCGGGAATAATAATTATCGTTTAGGCTTGTAAATCATCCAGGCTGTGGCTCTTGGAAGGGAATAGGTAAGGATGTGGATGGTTGTGAAGCAGTAGATGGAGATGATTAACCCAGTAATTATAGTAAAATTTTAACTACAATTTTATAATTGGCATAGACAATTTATTTTCTATAAAATCCAAGCTATATGGAACTTAAAATAAGGATTAAAAATATCAAATCCATTAAGGAAACATATCTTCACTTAAAAAGAGGAATGAATATACTTATTGGTCCTAATGGCTCAGGAAAGACATGTACTCTGTTCTCTTTAAAATTTTTGAGAGACCTTGTTGTATATGGTGCTGCTCAAGCTGTAGCTAGAGGGGGTGGAAAAAAAAGAGTCTACCACAGGGGTGAAACATTTATAGAATTTGAGATAGTACATGATTATGGTCTAAGAACTTATAGGCGCAAGAAAATACCTATGTGTTTTAGATGGTATATCCGTATTTCTCAAGGAGGTGTTGACAATTTATCAGTAGTATCAAATGAATTATTTGAAATATTTGTACCAGAGACTAGCAAAACTATTTTAAAAATTGAGATAAATAGAAATAAAAATTCACTAAAAAAACACCATCATTTTCTTTGTCCTCCTAACGATTTTGGTAGAGACCTTTTTCAAATATGGGATGTTGAGTTTAAAACAGAAGATAAACATAAAATTTATCAGAATTTTAATTCTAAATTAGGAAACTTTTTAGATACCATCTACGAAGACTCAGAAGAATCATTATTTTCATATTTATCTTCCTTAGACAGAGAAATTGGAAAACTTTATATTCTTATTATGGGAATTGATGAATATAATATAATCCCAGATGTTGCTAGAGGTTCAGTAGAACAACTACCCACAGCTTATATGAAACCCAATGGAGAAGGAGTTGCAGATGTTATGTACTCACTTGAACAAAAACATTTCAGTAGAATTGATAGAGCATATTCAACAAATTATAAAAAATTAGATTTTTTTGACTATAGACGAATGAATTCGCTTTTTCGCCCTACTTCCTCAAGTTATTCATATAACCGTAGAGAGCCTTTATCAAACGCATTAGAAAACATACAACGAGAGCTTGCTGCTGGGATAAGTGTTATAGATAATGTCACTACAGCAATAGACGAAACAAATGGGAAAAGATATGTTGTATTTAAATCAAATAATCAAGTTTTTTCACCTGAAGAAGTATCTGATGGTACCATTAAATGGTTGTGTATATTAGTTAGTATATATGTTCCTGTTTCAAACGTATATCTTTTAGAGGAACCAGAAAATTTTTTGCACCCTTGGATGCAGCAGAGACTTATTTCAAATATGCGTGAGCAGTCAAAAGAAAAAGAAGTTATTTATTTCTTAACTTCTCATTCTGCAACTGTTCTTAATGCGGCTGAACCTCAAGAAATAATGGTAGTTACATCTTCTTTTGAGGAAGGTACAACTGTCAAAGCATTATCGAATCGCGATGAAATAGAAGAACTTCTAGAATCATCAAATTTTCGCTTGGGAGATTTATGGGTTAGTGGGATGATTGAAGGAGTTCCTGGAAATGGCTGATAAAATAGGAATTATTGTTGATGGACCAGGAGATTACGCCTCTCTTAAAGAAAGATTTAAAGATTTATATAAGATAGCAAAAACAGATGGACCTCGTGGTCACACAGCAAAGATTGAAAATATTGTTTCAGCCTCAAGAAAACAAATTGAAATGCTTAAAGCATTCAAGTGTAATCGAGTTATATTATTGCTAGATTTTGAGTCTAGAGATATACCATATGATGAATTTATAAACTTAATCAATGATAAATTATCTAAAGAAAATTTTGGAATTTATGTTGTTGCTTGTTCTCCAAATCAAATGATTGAAAATTGGTATTTAGCAGACATAGAGGAAATTTCCCAAAAACGCAATTATATTAAAAGTAATCTTCAACAAAAAAAATATGAAGGCACTCATGGTAAAAATGAACTAAAGAAACTTATTGAAAACAATTATTCTTACAATGAAGTAAAACATGGACCACAATTATTTGCTACAATCAGATTTGAAGTTGCTCGTAATAATAGCCCTTCTCTAAAGAACTTTCTCAATGAACTTGGTATATAAAACTATTATATATACTTTAGATTTACTAGTATTTTGGAACTCTTACTGGGATTGATTACAAATCACTGACTAATTATAATTTTATATATTTTCACAATTATATTTTACCCCACATCTTTCCACAATTCCTCATTTATCTGCACCAATATATTCTCCAACTCACCATTAAACGTCTTATTCAACCGTTGGAAACCACCACCTTGATTTTTAAACTCCCCTTGGTCAAGTGCTTCCCTATCAACAATAGTTTCTTTCTTCAACTGTTGACCTATCCTATCCAGCCACTTACGTTGCATAGGCGCCCAACTCCGCATTCCCATAATCTTTCTCATAGCCTTATCCACCCGTTCCGAGTAAGGCACCAACGCATCACCCAGCGCAGCTTTACGAATAAAGCCAATAATACTTGCTGCTATATCCTCGTTGGTCTTTTCTCGCCAAGCTACTTGTAAGTTACGTTCGGTATAACCAGAGGCATCTAATAATATAAGTAGTTCTTTAAGTTGTGCCTTGGTAAGCTCGCGCGGACGCTGAGTAACTACTATCAAAGCAGGTATTTTATTAAGGTTATCCCGCAGGAATGCTGTAAAGCTATCTAGATAATCTTCAGGTTTTTGGGCGCCACCATAACCCCTTTCTACTCTTCTCAGTTCATCAGCATGTCGAGATATCAGTACAGGTTTTCTACCTCCATCCTTAGCGTCTAATATTTGAGCTATATTCTTACGCTGCTCAAACCATTCTTTTAATTGTTGCGGAGAAGATTGGCGCCAGTAATTTATCATTTTCTCTAATGGCATTCCAGAGAAAATTTCAATTCGTTGTTGAATGTTTTGATTATTAGTTTGGTATGTTCCACCCTTCTCACCAACCTTTAACCTCTCTTCCTCCCCTCTCTTTGCAGGAGAGGGGTCGGGGGTGAGGTTTGAATTAATCCGGCGCCGCAATTTAGCGATAAGCTGGTCAATAACAGTATTAGTATCTGCCACAGTAATAACTTCTTCTACCAACTGGGCAAAACTAATATTCGGTCTTACCGCAACAGGTTTCATTGTCGAAACATCTTTCAATGCATCGTACAAATTTACTGCATCATATATCCTAAATACCTCTTTACCTATATCATCACATCTTCGTGTAGCGCGTCCTATCATTTGTTCGTACAATATGCGGGAGTTTACACGACGAATAAATACTAAATTACATATAGCTGGAACATCTATCCCGGTGGTGAGTAAATCTACAGTAACAGCTATTTTAGGATTTTGTTCGTTCTTAAAGCGTCTAATTAATTGTAGTGGATTATCTGCGGCGCCTGTTATTTTAACAACAGCATCATCTTCAACGCTACCGTATTGATTTTGTAGTGCTAGTTTGAGTAAATTAACTACTATATCCGCATGGGAGTCGGTGACACAGAATATTAATGTTTTCTCTGGTTGCAACGGGTCGATATTAAGAGCCAAATATTCACACACCACCCGGTTAAATTCTTCTGTAACAACCCTTCTATTAAAACTTTCTACCTCAATTCTGACTTCATCTGGTGCATGAACCAAATCAATATTACCTGTTAGGGGGTCAAAATATTCCATTTCCTGCCCAGCTTCCCAAACAATACCATCCTCAGAAAGGGCAGTAGTAATTTTGTATGGTGGTTCATAATCTATTAACCAACCTTCTAAAACTGCTTCTCTATAAGAATATGTATATACAGGTTCCCCAAATATTTGTGTGGTGTGGAGTCCAGGAGTAGCAGTCAAACCAATTTTGACAGCATCAAAATGGTCTAACACTCTCCGGTATTTTGATACATAGTCATTAAAGTCTCTAAACTCTAATTCCTTATCACTAAGCTCTTTATCAAGTAAGTATCCTCGGTGACACTCGTCAACTACTATACAATCATATTGGTCAGCCGTAGGTATGGAACTGTCATCGCTAGGATATAGAATCCGTTTAACAAATCCTTGAACTGTGGATATATGAACTTTTGTATCCCTGTCCGGCGCCGTATCCTTCAAATCTTTCAAATCAAATATATCAGCAAAGGTTTGTAAATTCTCTATCCGAGTTTCTTTGAAAGCATTCGATGCTTGTTCACCCAAAGCAGTGCGGTCAACTAAGAATAAAACACGACGGAAACGTTTTGTTTTAAGGAGTCTATAAACTAGTGCAATGGTAGTTTTAGTTTTACCCGTCCCGGTTGCCATCGCGATTAATATTTCTCTGGCGCCATCTGACAACGCAGCTTCTACTCTTTGTATAGCCTTAATTTGATAGTCACGCAGCGTCAAGTTATAATTAAACCCTTCTTGCTGTAACTTCTCGTGTGCAGCTTCATTATCTATAGCCAACAAATCTTGTAAACCCTGTGGTGAACACCAAGTAGTTAGAGGACGACGAATATTTGACGGTTTGCGTACATCACAAAACCATATCCCGCTTTTAGTTTCCAACTGTCTTAAAAACGGGCGCCCATTTGTTGCAAACGTAAAAGGAACTTTGTATTCACCCCACGGGCCACCGGGTAAAGTCTCACTTCCCTTAACTATGTAACCACGACTGTAACGCTTCGCTTGATCAATGGCGCCAGGAACATCAGTACTTTGCCGTTTAGCTTCGACGACTGCCACAACCTGTAAACCTACACATAATATATAGTCAGCCCGACCATCGCTTGTAGGAACTTCAGCAATAGCCAGATTTTTACCCTTAGTTGGACGAACACCCTTACCATAGGTGATATTCTCCGAATCTGCCTCCCATCCCGCTTGTCGTAACTGCACATCGATGAGGCGCCGAGTTTCCCGCTCATCAAGATCAATATTATCCCCTGCAACCTGCGCTCTTTCTATAGTTTCTTGAATAACTTGTGTAGACTCACTTTGCGCCGCTGCTTTCAAAGATGCTATCTGTACATCAGTACTTGCAGATAAACCGCGCGCTAATTCTTCTGCGGATATCCTTAACTGTGCTTCCTGTTGTAACCGTATCGCTGCCAACTCTGCGGCTGTACGAGTTGCCTCTAATTCACTACGTAGCGTTGCTAATTCTTCGAGTAAAGTCTTATTTTCCAGTTTAGGGTCAGGTGGTGGAACGAAGGCGCCGGGATGAAACTCAGCATCTTTGGTAACAACCCGGTAATACCAAATACCCAACGACCGCGCATGTTTTAAATTACTTAATGCTACACGTTGATTACCACCAAACCCATGATTTGCATCGTTGCCCGCGCGTCGTAACTCATCAAACAAATCGTAAACCTTCGGCTTTAATACATTCTTATCCCGCAGGCGCCGCATCAAGTCAATTTGTCTCTCACCCTCAATATCATCCATCCGAACCCTTGCAGCCATTAACTGTAAGAGATATTCACCATACTGCCGCAGCTTCAATAAACAAGTGTTTGGGTCGTCTGCAAAGTATCTTTCAGCCAAGGCGCCTAACCGCGCTAACTGCTCGTCATGCTGCGCGAGGAATCCAAAATTAGGCGATGTTGGCTTGGTCATTCGGTTAAATAATGATACATACCGGATGTATATTTTATAGCAGATTACTTAATGTTCGACCATGAGAATAATTACACTTATAAGCGCAAATGCTTATATAGACTACCATTGATGGTTTTGTAACATGTGAATTTATTGGGCGCCAGTGGTAATTAGTTTAACCGCACTACTCGTAACTCGTTTGTAAAATTGAAGCGTATTCTCGCGCTACCAACGCGCGATATAAACATAAAACATTACAAGCATAGTTGATCCCGATCAGTATTGCAGTGTGAGGCTTCTGGTGGAGCAAGCTAATGTTGAAGTATGACAATTGTGCATAAGCTAATTTTTTCTGCATCTATTAAAAATTAGAAGGAAAGCGAAAAAAGCTAAACTTTCTTTTTTATCTAATTTAATTAAGGAGAAAACAATGGCTGCTGTAATACTTTACAATGACACAAATTTTAGTGGTGATTCATTAGGTTCAGACACTGATATTTATGATATGAATGCCACAAACTACAATGACAAAACGTCCTCAATTCGAGTTAATAGTGGTAGATGGAGATTCTGTGAACATACAAATTTAGGCGGGTATTGCTTCGAGATCGGTGAAGGGGAATATCCAAATATGGGAGATTACTACAATGATCGCATTTCATCCTTTAAACGAGTAGGTTGAACAGAATTAAGTAGCGAGAACGCCGCGAGAATGGGGATTATAGCAGTGTGGGGTATTTGGAGGCTTTAAAAACGATTTAGAGTCTTCCAAATAAAAAATATCCAATTACTCTTGTGGGATGGGCTAATAATACCCGTATGTAAGTATTATATACTATATTCGTACATATGGGTATTGTTAGAATAAGTCTACTAAGCAGTTGTAACTCTGACATTATTGAGTTATCAAGGCGAACTTCAATTTTTAGTTTTTATAAACAGACAATTGACCGTCACATGCCCATTGGTTGAGTAGGTGCAAGTTGTACAACGGTTAGTACCATTTTCTCCTTGGGAGTTAGTGGCAGGTGCATTAGTAGTTACACAATCTTTCTTTTTAGTTCCACCACCAGAAGGCGCCATTTTTACCGTAAAATCTACACAGGGTATATACGAGGGTATAGATATGGCAAAAGTCGAGCGTGAATCTATCAACTTTAAGTTGCCGAAACCCTTAGCCGACACGCTTCGTGCCAAAGCTGCCGAACTTAATACTACTGCCACCGACCTTGTAATACAAGGGTTAAATCATGTCTTGGGTGACATACCTGGTGTATCCGGTAGTGTAGAAATACGTCTATACGAATTAGAGGAAGAATTCTGGCGCCTAAAACAAAATACTACAGGTGGCGCCAACCCTGAGCATGAAAGCAGATTAACAGCATGTTTAAAATAAACTTGAAACTGCCACCAAATTGATATTGATAATCCTGGGAAGGGATATTCATTGAATTATTATATACACATTTTAAGTTAGCTTGCTCCGGCAGAAGCCCTATTCAACCCCATATGCTTTTTCAATTAAAGCTAAAACTTGAAGAATGCACAGGCGTTAATGGTCTGGTTCTTTTTCCCATTGCTTGAAGTATAGAACGTTCAATGTCGTCTATTTTTTTGACGCTGTTGAGGCGCCGTAACCGGGTACATAATTCCTGCATTGCGGCAGTATCGTCTTCTAACATATCCAAACTTCTAAGATTTTCCGGTTTCATCGTAAATTCTCCATCCCAAGTTAAAACAGAACAACTAAATTCATATACGTTATCAACGATACACCAATGCCCACCTTTACCCTTAAGTTCTGGGTTGTCCTTCGTGATAATCGTACAAACTTCACCCGATTTGTAAGGTATTGGGATTTTAGTTCTCTCCCGTATTCTATCTACAATATTTTTTACTGACTTGTTAGATGGTAATTTCCCTCCAGCTTCCTCTACTGCTAGGCGCCAACATTCCTTCTGTTCAGAAGCTTCCAGTTTGGTCAATGGTCGAACTTGATATTCGGAGCGTTGGTAGAAGCAGATGTGTCCGACTCGGACACATTTCTACTATGTTATCTATTACACCCGCAGCCTCAATTAAACGGTATGGTTGGCGCCTTTCAAATCCAAACCTTTCACGGCAGTAATTCTCGAAACTGGTGTGAGTACTGCGATACAGCTTTTTATCACGCAAGGCACGGAGTCCTTTTCCTGCTTCATAAAACGCGCGTTCCACTAATCGTTCGAGGTGTTCACGTTCTTGCTGTTCATCATAAGAAAGCTCTGGAAAGTCTGTAACCTCAACCGATATATCCAGTGTTGCCTGACTCATAACGTGGCGCCCTACCAAAAAATTGTTATCTCGAACACTTTTAGTATAAACCATTAACTATAAGTTTATTAACTAATAATTGTAAGTTAATGAACAAAGATAAACTGACAGTTTATAGTTAAATAAGAAGCCTTAATTATTAAGTCGAACCGATGATAGTAAGAAAAGTTACAGATATAAAAGTACCTGGGTTAGGGGAAAAGATTAAAGAAGCAAGGCTAACAGATAGGCGCTCGCTCGCGGAGATATGCCGTCAAATTCCCATGAGTCCTGTAAATTGGTACAAAATTGAGTCGGAAGAAACAAAAGCCTTGCCAATTGAAACTCTACGTAGAATCGAAGAAGTATTAAATATAGATTTAGGCGTGCGTATGGAAGCTTAAAGAATTGTAGTGCCTCTCGTTGTCAAGGCGCCGTATAAGTGCGCGCGAAAAAGGTAAAAGATAACAAGGAAATTTCTAAAATAGTCGAAATCAGCGAGTGGAACAAAACGCACTCACCGAGTC
This sequence comes from Calothrix sp. PCC 7103, assembly GCF_000331305.1. Lineage (GTDB taxonomy): Bacteria > Cyanobacteriota > Cyanobacteriia > Cyanobacteriales > Nostocaceae > Dulcicalothrix. The sequence continues at coordinate 279,555 of NZ_KB217480.1, forward strand.
GTTCCAAGCATCAGCATAATGGGACTTCCAAAAAATAAAATCACCAAAGGCAGATAATCATAATCATTGTCAAAGATTATGAGTGATCAGCACTTCAAGGTTGTACCGTTTTGTAGTAAATTGAGTTATTGGTAATATTTTGGGTACAACGTGTAATGTCAATACAATTAACTGAATCTGTCAAAAAAATGCTAGCAGAAACAGCACTTAAATTAAAGGGCGCATTCAAACGGCGTTTTCAAGCGCAAACAGTTTTAGAGTTAGGTCATGGAGGCTCTTTGTTGGTGCAAAAAGAGTTAGGATGGGACAGAGGTACTATTAGAAAAGGAATTAAAGAATTAAAAAGTGGTATTACTTGCATCGATAACTATAGCGCAAGAGGAAGAAAAAAAATAGAAAAAGATTTACCGTCTCTTTTGTCAGATATAAAAAGTTTAGTTGATAGTCAAAGTCAAATAGACCCAAGCTTTAAAAGCGATAGACTCTATACCCGTTTGAGCGCTGCTGAAATTAGAAATCAATTAATTAAACAATTTGGATATACGAATAAAGAATTACCAACTAGTGAGACTATTCGTATCAAATTAAATGAATTAAAATACTCTCTGAAAAGAGTCGCAAAAATAAAACCAAAAAAAAACTCCCAGAAACCGACGAAATTTTTGAACAAATAGCAATTATTAATTCGGATGCTGATAATGATCCAACAGTTTTACGTTTAAGTTTGGATGCGAAAGCAAAAGTTAAAGTAGGTGATTTTGACCGGGGTGGAAAAAATCGTGTGCCGACTAAGGCAGCCGACCATGATTTTCAACCTAAAAATGTAGTAACTCCTTACGGGATATTAGTTCCAGAGTTTGATGAGCTATTTTTATACTTGACT
>NZ_KB217480.1:280537-392323 GCF_000331305.1 Calothrix sp. PCC 7103
ATAGGTACATTATGACTTCATTGTGTGATTATCATTCTCATTAAAGATCAGGTTCTTCCTAAATTGTTTTTGAAGAATTATTTTTCTGGAAGTCCCTAACAAAGCTGTAGCTCTTGCTATTAATTCCATTGGTTTGACACAGTTGTCTCCTCGAACTGTTGGGCGCCTATTGGAAAATACTAAATCATTGTAAATGCCAAATTCGCGCGCTCGCCCTAAGCGGGCATCAGAATGACGAGTGGCGCCTCTTCTATAGTTGCGCTCTCCTTCTAAAACCTTGATATACAAGAGTTTTCCCCCTTTTCCCCTTTTGCATTGCATAAACCAAAATTCTCAACTGTAAATAAAAACATGAGCGGTTGAGGGGCTGAAACCCAACTCCAAAGCACTCCTCACCGCTTTGAACACCAAAATTTTAACAACTCAAGAACATTATTTAAGAGGTATCAAATCATGGACACCAAATTTATGCTGGAAATGGCTCAATTCGCAAACTTTGAACCAGGCAAAAAAATTACAATCTTAGGAGCAGGAATCGCTGGATTAGTTGCTGCAAGAGAATTAGAGCGCATGGGACACGAAGTAGATATTATGGAAGCAAGCCCACGCATAGGTGGTAGAGTTTGGACACATCGCTTTAGCAACGAGCCAGATGCACCTTATGCAGAGTTAGGAGCAATGCGTATCCCCAGTTCTCATCAACATACATTACATTATGTTAAAGAAATGGGCTTAAACGATAAACTCTGCAAGTTTATGACAGTATTTGAAGAAGAAAATGCTTTTATGAACATGGAAGGAAACCTCTTCCGCATGAAAGACGCTGCTAACTTCTTCAGCACTCGCTACCCAGAAATTTTTACATCCAACTACAGCCAACAAACAAAACTTTTTGCAGCATGGTTAAAAACCATCGTTAATACCATCTCCCCCGGAAGCTTACGTGATAGTTTAGACCAAGACTTACGCTCACACTTAATGGATGAATTGGAACGTCTCGACTTAACACCATATTTTAATACCAATGGCGAAACCATCGACCTACAAAAATTTGTTCAAGAAAATCCAGGTTTCCGCGCTCGTTGTAGCAAAGCATTAGATACATTCCTTGGCGACATCGTAACAGAAACCAGCCACGACTTGCTACAAGTTAAAGGTGGAACACAACTTTTAATTGACCGTTTAGTAGAATCAATATCTGCGCCAATTAAATGTAACCAACCAGTAGTAGCAATAAAAGTTCGTTCCAACTATACAGAAATTGACTACTTAGAAAACGGACAAAAACAAACCCGTCGTTGCGACTATGTACTTTGCACAATTCCCTTCTCTGTAATGAGAAAAATGGAATTAGAAGGATTCGACCAACGCAAAATCGACTCTATCAATAACACAGTATACTGCCCCGCAACAAAAGTAGCTTTTCATACTAAAGAAAACTTCTGGTCACAACAAGGAATTAAAGGTGGAGCATCATTCAGCGGCGCCGGAGTTCGTCAAACCTACTACCCTAGTGTTAAATTTAACCCTGAACGCGGTAGTGTAATGTTAGCAAGCTACACAATCGGTGACGACGCAGACCGTTTAGGCAACATGAGCGAACAACAACGCCACAGCTATGTAAAAGAAGTAGTAAGTAACGTACATCCTGAACTCCAACAATCAGGAATGATACTACAAACCGCATCAATAGCTTGGGGTAACTACGAATGGAGTGCAGGCGGTTGTACAGTACATTGGGACGAAGAAAATTACACAGCTAGCTACTTAGAAGCAGCCAGACCCCAAAACACTTTATTCTTTGCTGGTGAACATTGCTCAAAATATCCCGCTTGGTTACAAGGTTCTATCGAGTCAGCATTAGAAGCAATTTATGATATCGTATCTCATAGAAGTGCTTCTATCCCTACTACAACCTACTCCAACAACGTACAAACAATTCAAAAGCGCGCACAAGTTGCAGTTGCTGCTTAAATAAAACGGCAACTCGTTCAGAGACCGGATTTATATTTTTAATTAACTATACTTAAAATTTTAAATATTTCTTGAGTTTATTAAAAGGTATCCAAGGTGTTCAGGATGCCTTTTTTATTTGTTTGTTCCCCGAAGCACTAATATATATATATTGCACTTCTCTCTCCAAGAACGCCATGACTGAAACAAAACCAACCCGCACCGTCCCTCTAGGACGCATATTCCCCGAAATACAATGGACTGAAGAACAAAAAGAGCAACGCCAAGCTCTTCGAGAAGCTTTATATCAGCGCGCGCTACCTATTTTTGAAAGACTCAAGCCAGAATTAATAGAAACTCATTACAACTGGTATATAACAATTGAACCCGATAGCGGCGAGTATTTTATTAACCAAGACCGAATAAAAGGCGCCCTGGAAGCACGCGATAAATATCCTAACCACAGGTTCCATACTTTCCGTATTAATGAAACAGGTGTGTGCGGAACAATATGATAAACGGTAATGAGCGGTGTTGAGGATAAACGGGATGGGTAACATCGCCAGCCACGCAATGCGGGGTGCGAGTAGCAACGGAACAGAAAACCGGGATAAGAAAATAAACTCAAAAATATTTCCATGTCTATATATAGCCAAAAGCCTTATTATCAGGTGGTTTACGGCTTTTACCCATGTATATACAAAACAAGAATTGTTACAAAACTTAGGAACAGAAAACCGGGATAAGCTCTTTTCCCTCAAATTAATTCAAAATCTTCTCTCGCGTTTGGGTCTCTCAAAGGTCTTAATTCTCCACGCTGGATGGTTTCAGAGAGTGAAAAATGATACCGCCCCAATACATTTACATGCTTGCGCCCTAACGGAGACAGTCGCACAACGTCTTCGGGTAAAACTTGTTGGTCAATGGAACGCAGCTTGGATATTGCAGCATCCATATAGTAAGTATTCCATAACACTATCACATTGACAACTAAACCTAAAGCCCCTAATTGTTCCTCTTGTCCCTCACGGTATCTTTGACGTAGTTCTCCCCTTTGTCCATGAAAAACAACCCTTGACAAACTATGGCGACTTTCACCACGGTTAATTTGGGTGAGGATGCGGCGCCGATAGCTCTCGTCATCAATGTAGGAAAGTAGGTATAAAGTTTTAGCAATTCGTCCTAGTTCGGCTATTGCTCTAGTTAAGGTCGAAGGTTGATTACCTCGTTGGAGAGAACGCCTGCCGTTCAGTCGCACTCACGGTTCCCAACTTAAGAGAACCAGCTACGCGCAATATATCATCCCAATTTTCAGCTATCAAGTCGGTATTTATTTTATTTCTTGCCAACTTATCAAGGGCACCATAAATCTCTTCTTCATCTAATCGCCAAAATCTTGTGTCACCAATATCTGCAATTCTGGGGCTAAACTGGTAGCTTATATCTTGCACCTCTCCGTATATACTCAGACTAATAAAAAATAGCAGCGATAAAGCTACATTATTTTTATTGGTTTTTATCGCTAAATTAAGGAATTTAGGTTTAATACTGAGTGCTTATAATCCATCAAATTTTATTGGTGCAAGATGTGAGGTAGCCTAATATCCATGCGGAAACCAAATACCACTTCACTATAACCAGCAGTGTCAGTCATTATTTCAATTGGTCGCAGACTGGTTATTTGCTCCAACACTCCTGACAGTAAAAACAGAGAATCGCGCAACGTACCAGGAATAACAATGCCGTGGAAACCAGTAAACTGGTCACTAGTAAAATTGTAATAAGTTACACCTCGACCTACGCCGAAATATTTACTGTTGGGTGCTGCGTTGATAGTTCTTACAGGTACACTAAACCTCAAACCATCTGCGGATGCGTTAAAAAACCTAACATCGTTGACATACTATCACCTCCTAAACGGTAACTCTCTGCTTTACAGCCAGATTTTAGTATTTTGTGATACTCTTCTATTCGCCAACGATACGTATACCATCTGAGAATTTGTTTAGCTTCCTGCTGTGTACCAATACCTAAACGTAGTTATTAAGTTACAAAAGTTACTTACGTATTCATTACAAGGTTAATGGTTCTCATTCCGGATAAACGCGCGTTTTGGCGTATTCGTTGGCGCCGTTGAAAAGCCCCTCTCTCAACTCTTATCTCTACGCTAAAAGAATATCTGTACTCATAAAGCGCTTATAATTGTGTAATGCCTAAGAAATTTTGAATTATACGCTCAAAACAAAGTAAAAACAACTAAAAAGGCGAGTAGCTTATGACCCAAGCTCTAACCAAACCCGTTACCTACGAGGAATTTATAAACTGGTTCCCCAACGACGGAAAGCGATACGAACTACACGATGGAGTAATTGTTGAGATGGCGCCACCCACAGGAGACCATGAAAAGGTAGTTGGATTCTTAGCTCGAAAAATTACTATAGAATATGACCGAATGGACTTACCCTACACCATTCCTAAAACCGCATTCGTCAGAACTCCCTCAGCATTATCGGTTTACTCACCTGATGTATTGTTATTAAATCTTGATAATATCGATAATATTGACTTGGAACCGCTATGGAAAAAAGAGTCAACGGTTATTCACTCTGCATCTGTGCCCTTAGTAGTTGAAGTAGTCAGTACCAACTGGCGGGATGATTACCACAAAAAATTTGCAGATTATGAAGAGATGGGCATTCCTGAATTTTGGATTGCTGACTACAAAGGATTGGGAGGCAAAAAATTTGTTGGAGACCCAAAACAGCCTACTTTCTCGGTATGTCAACTTGTTGACGATGAGTACCAAGTTACCAAATTCACTGGCAATGATTTAATTATTTCCCCAACTTTCCCCCAACTCAACCTTACCGCACAACAAGTTTTTAATGCGGCTCTACCACGTTAATAGGTGAAACATGACAGTAGTACTCCCTGATTACATTCGCATTATTGAGCGCAAGCACAAAGGATGGTTATTTAAAGCCATGAAACCATTTTCAACTTATCTCAATGTGGATATTAACGATTTGGAATTACTGTATGGAATAAATAAGCACCAAATCTTAGTCGAGTTGTTCCGTATAAGTAGTGGCAAGCTTGGTTACTACATTGCCGACTTGCGCCGTAAACAATATTATTATTGCGGGGTAGAGGCAGAAATGGTAAAGCAAAAACTCTTAGAAATTGGTATTGGACGTGTTGACCCAATGGAGCGTATCTAATTTATGTCTCTACAACGTTTCAATTCAACTCCGTACAAGTTACAAGCTGAGTATAAATTTTAATGTGGAGGCGCCTATCTCAACGAACCACTTGCCATTATAAAAAGCTAATTACGCAAAAAGCTAAATTTAGCCAAAGCCAAAAATGTAAAATTAGCCATTGACAAAAAACTCAAAAGCCTCTAACTTAAAAAGCTACATTGATAAATGTATATATGTTGACAATCACGATTACCAGCTTAAGTGGGGGACAAGGGAAAACCACGAGTGCATTATTTCTTGGTCGGTTACTATCGCGCGCTGGTTTACCAACCTTAATGCTTGACTCTGACCCCCAACATAACCTGACAACTTATTTAGGATTCGAGTTAGAACCCAACCAACCAACTTTGTTGGAGTTTCTCAAAAAAACAGTTGCTCCAGAGGATAGCATTTATCCAACCGATTACAACGACAATTTATTTCTCATCCCCGCTGACGACCAACGTAAGCGAGTAGGTCAAATTAAACGGTTAATAACCATGTTAGGTAACTCTTACTCCAAACAGGTAAAATGTGAATGTATGTCATGCTGAAGAACGTTAACGCAGTTTTCCCGTTATCCGAAGGATATCCCGAAGGGTAGGGTAGCATCTTAAAGATTTTCGCTTGTTTTAAAAGTAAAGTTTTAACCCGTTCACAGTATAATCGCCATTCATCAGTACGTACACATACTAAACCGAAGTTCGTCTGAGATTTATATAATGAAGAATTTATCTCTAATCGAGAAGTACTACAATCACTACTTAAAGTGCTTTTAACTCCCGAAGAATTAGAGGCAATCAATATTGCTGCTCAAAAAGTTTCATAGCGCAGTTTTATCCAAGTAGCACTTGTGAATAATATTACATATGAAAATGCAGTTGTAAGATAATCAGTTAGGCGCCTTATATTTATTACTAAGTTCAAGTGCATTGCAAAAGCTACTAAGCCTTCTTAGCAAAGCATTGTAATAAGAGTAAGCATCAGAACGTTCTTCTTGAAGAAGAGCATACAAAGTCAGTTCAGGCTCGGAAGCTAGATGTTCTCTTGGAAAATCTAAGCCTGCTTTGCTTAAGCGCGTTGCTGCAATTGCAATTAACAAAGAGCCAACTGTATTCGCTTTGCCATTATAAAGGTCATCTATTCCTGGTAAGATTAACTCTGCTCCCGGCAACTCACTTAAATTCATTGTTGACCCTCCTCTAGTTTACCTCCCTCTTGCTCTATAAAGTTTTCAACACTGCTTCTAAGTGCATCTTCTTCGAGAGAAGGAAACCGGACTAATTCAGGTACAATAGCTTCAAAGCAATCACGTAAATCTTTTAAAGAAAATAATCTCTGCTCGTACATAGCTTGAACGTCGCTAATGTCACGCTCAAATCCTCTGGATAACTTAGAAAGTGCTTGAGCTGTAAAGTCGTAATGATAAAATGATATTTTACCTTGTTTGCCAATAAAAACACTTCTGTCGCGCCAACCTGGAAGAGGAGGTAAAAAATCCTGGGGGGAAGCTAGCTCAATATTAATATTCAATTCTTGTTTAAGTTTAGCAATTGCTTGAAAAATACCTGGGGGTTCGGGGTCTAAACGAATATCAACATCAACCGTGGAATTACGCCATCCAATTAGTAGGGCACTGGCGCCACCCGTAAAGTAAATGCAACCTGCCCCCTTCGCTTCCCTACCCAAAGCCTGCATAAGTCTTTCTATCTTTTCTTGGTCAACGTTTGGACGCATATTTTTTGCCGTGTTCCAGCGACTTTTTATACTGCTAGACAATGATTGATATTGTTATATTAGTTGTTGATATCTTTTAAACTTATAGCATGTTTAGCTCCTAGCCGTAACTAGTATGAATTGGTTACACGGCGCCTCCATAGGTGTTGTTAGAATGGATAAGTTAAATGAATACCGAGACTTAGTAAAAAGAGTTTTGAACTCGTACCATGAGTTAAACATTCGAGGAAGTGATACTAAGAATGAAAGTGCTTTAGTAGGTGCCTCTGAACCAGTAGCATTATTCGTGTTTCAATTTATACATGTATTTATTTATAAATTGTAATATATTTGTACGGAGAATAATGGTACATTTAGCCTCAAATCAGGGTTTCAGTTCTGATTAAGATAGCATAAACTACCTTTATGTACGATAATATTTGTAAATTTCTTGCTGAGAACTTCACAAATGACTTGGCTACCTGGTTGTTAAAAAAACAAGTAACATTAACAAAAATGGAGCCGAAAGAATTTTTTGTTGAACCAGTGCGTCCAGATGCAGTGATACTCTTGCAATCAGATGAATTGATTCTACATATTGAGTTTCAAACTCTGCCCGAAGAAGAAATTCCTTTTCGCATGACTGATTATCGTTTGCGTGGGTTTCGTATTAACCCAGATAAGCGTATGTATCAAGTAGTGATTTACTTAAAAAAGGTAACGAGTAAAAAAGATTTAAAACTTGTCAAACAAACCAAATTTACTTTAGAAGAAACAACTCACCGTTTCAATGTTATTCGGCTTTGGGAACAACCTACTGATTTATTTATGAGTACTCCAGGCTTGCTTCCATTTGCCGTTTTGAGCAATACTAATGCTAAAGATAGCACATTGCAGGCAGTAGCAGCCCAAATCGATAACATTGCCGACCGAAGGATACAAAATAACATAACGGCATCAGCAGCAGTTTTAGCTGGGTTAACATTAAAAGAGGATGTCATTCAACGTATTTTAAGGAGAGACATTATGCGTGAGTCAGTTATTTATCAATCAATTTTAGAAGAAGGTCTGGAACAAGGTCTGGAACAAGGTCTGGAACAAGGTCTGGAACAAGCTACGCGAAAAATTGCTGCGAATATGCTTTCCAAGGGAGTTCCAGTAGAGTCAGTCATGGAATTTACTGGTTTAACGCTTGAACAGGTTCAACAACTACAAACACAGCTATCAGAAAATCAATCGTAGCAACTAGTTAACGGCGCCTTTTAAACTACCAGTTTTCTAAGCGCCGCCTATCAGATTGTAATTTACTTTGGTAGTGTAATAATTACTTAACAAATTGCATAAAGATGGTTGGATAATTACAGAAGCAGATGACCCTTACGTAATATCTTACGGGCAGAGATTTCTTTTTGTTGACCTTGGAGCGAGTAAACTGTCGTAATGAAACAATTGATACTTATATTAGGAATAGGAATTTTACTTATACCTGTAAAAGTAACTTGCGGTTCTCCTGATGCAAACTGCGCTCAACCACCATTGCCTGGAACCAATAGTCAAGTTAGATATTACTACGAATATGAACCACTGGGTGTAATGCTAGTAGAGTTAGTGATTCGGCAAAACTTGCCGTTTTATTATTTCAGTGGAACTGAGGATGTGTACTGAGTTAAAAATATTATTGGTTAACCCTAAGCCTTGTTTATGGATAGTTATTTTGTATTAGTAAAATTGTGTTAAGCAATTTCCCTTGGGGGATGCTATGCGTTGGCGTTAGCTTCGCTATACTGCGTAAACGCGTAGCGTATCGCTTGCGACTCAGCCTCTCGGAACGAGAATCGCTTTTGGTAAAAATTCAATCATCAAAATCAATAATCAATCTAGTGAGTACAATTAATGATGTGATTTTCGCACTGTGTAATAAATAGTTAGATAAAAATGCAGTACATAGTTTCGGCAGTTTATTTTTTTATTCTGGTAATGATGGTGATAACGCCATTTGCAATGCCTTTTCTGTTAAGGCGGAAGGGTTATGTGACTAGTTTGCTCTTAAGTAGTTTTCTATCTTTGATGACGTGCGTACTTCTAGTTTTTTTGTTGGCATATTTGCCAGATTTATATGCCGAACTGCGGCTTGATTATCTGGGTTTTGATTTTGATGGCTGGTCAGACGAAGACCGACTCAGAAAGATTGCCCCTGAACTCAGAGACGAAGCTATACAACTTTATCGATCGATTATGGGCATTGGGTGGACTTTGAAAGCTATTATTGGGGCAGTTTTGCTCATCCCTTATCAAATTGTTGCCTCTGGGTTAGTTTTCATGGTGAGTAAGTCGAAAAAACATGGCAGTTAGCACCTAACCATACCTTACAGTGGACGCGAGGGCGGTGGCTGTTATACTTGCTAATAATTTTAGTAAATGCAAGACAATGTATCATCAAAATTCAAGACTTCTGGTTTCTCTGATTACCCCATTTTTTGGTGTCATAATTCTATTTTTACCAACTATTCCGACTTTGGAGGACGCTAAAGTTGTATTCTCTATAATTATATGGCTACTAAGTTTAATTTTGGGATTTTTATTATTTAAAAATCCTCAAGATTTACCATCTCAAGATTTCCTATTTAGAAAAAAGCGAATTTTGATTTTTATATACTTATTATTATCGAGTGCGCTATTTTTATTTATCTCATCCATTGTTTTGATATCGTCTGCATTTGACGCTCCAAGCATTGAAACTTTGGCATCTAAAGACTATCCTACAACGATATATTTATACAACTATACATGCTCTCCACCAGATACCTCTACGGGATGTGGTACATACCACGGGGAATTAAAATTTAGAATTAGTTTTACTCCTTTTATGATTACAAAGTTTAATTGTGCTTGTCTTTTTGGTTCACCAGATCGCGTTGGTGAGTGGGTAACGATTCCCTTGGAAGCAAACCGAGATCGAACAGTATCTGCGATTAAAATTAACTTAAAAACTGGCGAGTTTCTTCCAAGATGAACTGCAAAACTTTAATCGACGAGCCGAATAAGCAAGAAGCAATTACTTTAAAAGTTAAAACAACATTATTCCTTGTGGCCAATGAAAAAACTTATTCAAATCTCAATTATTGCAATTCTATCACTAGGTTTGATATATTATTTATTACGTATTGCTTTTCCAGTAACCTATATAGTTGACTGTACTCAAGCTCATAAAATCACCAAAATATCCGATAATTTTATCAGTGGAATTGGCGACCCATCTCCAAAAGAAGCAGAAATTATCGCACAAAAGTATATCACAAAAGCTTTTTGTCTAAATGACTTAAAAGGTGATTTTAGCTTCAGCCCTAAACCATATTTCTTTAATGCCTCAAACTTAAGTTCTAGGTATCAAATTGTTGGTTATAGTGGTGCTGGTTTTCGTAGTCCAGGCAATTTACAAGTAAAATTTGACAACGGGACTCTCCTTAATTTTTGCTTTAGCAGGATGGTAATTAACTGTAATCAAGCTCAAAAATGCGATTGCCCCCATGATTTTAACTGGGAACCCAAACCCAAGCGTTTGCAATAGTAACTCAGGAGAACTATCACAAAAATATAATGTTTACTAAAAATTAAATTTTGAAATATGGATGATTTGTTACATGAAAAGATTTAGTACCGCAACAACATATATAACTCTATTTATTTGTGTCACAATTCTAATTATCAGTATTTACCCTGGTGCATTAGATAGTTTATTTTTTCCAGTTATGCTGGTGTCAATTGTTTGTGTACCATTTGCAGTATTGGCAATTCTCCTCTGGGGATTGAGAACTTTAGGAAGACGGGGAAATTTGAGAACTGTTAAGCTTCCCTGGCAAACTTTTGTACCCTGGAGAGAAGTTGCTATCATTGGAGTGATAGTTTTAGTTTGTTATGTCCTGCTCAAGTTCTACATTCCCCGTCGTTTAGCATTTATGGTATCGCGAACGGCATTTGAACAAGTTCGAGTACAACATTCTATCTCTGCAAAAAGAAAAATCACATTAAACCGCAAAGTTGGTTTATATGAAGTTGATGAATACGCTATCGACTCCCGTGGTGGTGTATATTTTCGTGTATTATCGGGTGGTGATGGTCTAAGCCCTGATACCATATCCTATGGTTTTGTCCATCAACCGAATCGTGAAGGAAGTCCATTTGGTGCTGCTCATTACCAAATATTTTACTTGTACGGTGATTGGTATTGGTTTCGTGTATCCGATGATTTTTAGGGATGACAATTGAGCTAGTTTTGAGCTATGGATAAGTGGTATTACTACTATTAAGCCATAAACATGCAATTTCATATTCACCATTCCTTGATTTCGCTAGTAGCGATAACTGGGATAACATTGTTTTCAAGTCCATCTTTATCCAGTGATATTCATCAATCAATATCTTCTATCACAGTTAAGTCTGCAAAAGAAGATTCATTGCCCCAGTTATGGGAGGTAAAAATCAACGGGAAATATGGATATATCGATCGCACTGGGAAATTAGTGGTTAAACCCCAGTTTGATTATGCTTGGTCGTTTTATGAGGGATTAGCTCAAGTCCAAGTGGGTCAGAAATGGGGATATATTGACCACACAGGTAAATTAACTATTAAAACACAATTTGATGATTGCGATCGCTTCTTGAGTGGTTTTGCTAAAGTCGAAGTTGGTAAAAAGTGGGGAATCATAGATAGTAAGGGTCAGTTTGTAGTTAAACCACAGTTTGATAATATTGAATATTTTGTCAATGGTTTTGCTTTAGTTGCTATTGGTAAAAAATGGGGATTCGTTGATAATAAGGGTAAATTAGCCATCAAACCTCAATTTGACAGCGCTTGGTCATTCTTTGAGGGTTTAGCAGCATTTCAAATTGGTAAAAAATGGGGATTTGTTGATAACAAAGGTAAATTAGTAATTAAACCTCAGTTTGATACTGCTTGGTCATTTTCTAAGGGTTTGGCAGTAGTACAAGTTGGTAAAAAATGGGGATTTGTTGATAACAAAGGTAAATTAGTAATTAAACCTCAGTTTGATGCAGCTTGGTCATTTTATGAAGATTTAGCAGCAGTCCAAATTGGAGAAAAATGGGGATATATTGACCGCACTGGTAAATTAGTTATTAAACCCCAGTTTGATATGACTTGGGTTTTTGCAAATGGTTTAGCACAAGTAGTAGTTAGGGGAAAATCGGGATATATTGACCGTACAGGAAAACGAGTGATTGAAGCAAAGTTTGATAAAATTGGTGATTTCTCCGAGGGATTAGCAGATGTACAAATTGGAGAAAAATGGGGATATATTGACCACACTGGTAACTTAGTTATTGCACCACAGTTCGATAGTGCTTATTCCTTCTCTAACGGTTTAGCGAAAGTGAAAGTTGGAGAAACATCTGGATATATAGATCGCGCTGGTAAATATATTTGGCAACCAACCCAGTAATTATATAATTTTCAACAGATTTGAATCCGAAATATTGCGAGGTAATGAGATGACAATAGAGATGGGAATTCTCCAAATTAATACCGGGAATTATGAGGTAATTCCTGTTGCAACTAGCAAAATTTTTTACCAATTTTGGTTACCTGCTTGTAAGTATCTTGGGTTACAACTCATCAGTCATTTTCATGATGGCTATTTAAATGTCGTCTCAGTAGAAGATGTTCCTAAAATTGTAGAAGAATTAATTTGTTTATATTCTTATACTTTAGAGCAAGAAAATTTAGCTTTTATGAGCGAGAGGATAGAACGTATAATCCAGGTATTTAAAACAACAGATACGACATCCTATGAATATGATTTTGGATAATGAATGTAATTTTAAAGATTGATATTTTATAAAATGATAAAACTAACCAAGGAACAAATCCTAGAATTTTTAGCGGAATTAGCAGCACCTGTTAGTCCGGAAATTTTTGCAATTTAAGGATACAGTATATGATATATGTACTCCAGTCTTTCTAAAATTCGTTGTGTTCGCGCCTCAGCTTGCTGTGCATTAAACCCAAAGTTATACCGCATTTTACCCATGTTCTCTATTCGCCATTGGTTGATTTTATAATCGATTTCATGTCTGATTAACCTTACTTGCTCATTTGTGAGTTCGGGATCGATGTCGAGTCCAATCGCTTCTACTAAGAGTCTGGCAACATTCACTGAGTGAAAGTATGGATAATCTCGAATTAATTTCCCAGAGCGAAGAAAATCCAGTAATCCTTCAATTGTTGGTAACGCATATTGAATATCATCCAGAAAATCCTTGAGCCATTTTTCTGGAGAAAACTCACAAAAACAAATCTCATCGTCCTGGATTTCAACCTCGTAACCTTCCTGGGTAAGAAACAAATCCCGCACAGGATTATCCCAATCGACAATTCGTAACAACCCTGGATATTGCCGTTCTCCTGGATGTTTGAGCCAATCCCTCGACTTTGCTGCTTTTAATTTTGCGAGGAGCTCAGGTAAAGGCTGATTCCATAGTTCCGCAGAATTGTTTGCCATAACTTCCTCAATCGACCAGTAATCTCCTAGTCGTTCCCAATTACCACCATTACAGACTTCTAGCAAAAATGTTCTGTAAACTTCAGGCAGTTTAATTTCATGTTGTGCTTCTAACGCGCTCAACTTTGCTTCAGAACCGATTGGCAGATTAGTCGTGATTTCTGCATAGCGATTGTAAGGATCGAATTTTCGCAATCGATCGAGGGTGACGTGAATTTGTTCGGGAACGCTTAACCATTTTCGTAGGGGTAATTGGCAACCGAAATGACGCTCCACTTTATAAATGTCTAGATCGTACACCCTCACCCTCGCTTGCCAACCCTCAAATGGGATTACATCGCGTTCGCACTGAATTTGTAACTGAGTCAATGCCTGACACAATTGCTCTGCCTCAGCATCAGTTTGAAATAGCCCCACACAATGGGGATGCTTGATTCTCTTGATCTCCCGATACATAAACTCACAAGCTTCTGCCTCATCCGTAAATTCAAACAACAGTTGTTGAACTGCACCACGCTCGGTATAAACGACTTGCCAGTTATCATCCCTTTGAATCAAGCAAATCTCATCATCACCGAAGGAGCGAATCTGATACTTGCGACAGCCTTCGCCCCAAAGTTTAAGATCGAGTAACTCTGCATTCAAATATTGAACATATTCCCACATAATTATGACTTCCCTTGTTCTACACGAAAAAGCCGGAGGAAGTCCCCATCAAACCATTCCCCATAGTTAAATCGCAGTTCCCCCGATAGTAGCATCTGCCCTCGACAGTAGAGAAAGTAGGTTTCTTTCGCTAGTGTATATCCATCAATTAGAACAAAGGTTTTTTCATGCTTATCGATCATCCAGCAACTCTCGTTTTTTCTCTAAAGGAATTGTAGGGCAATTTTCAATAAACTGCTTCAACCTAGCCTCGGACAAACCCATAAAATATCCTTGGAAGAGAAGATACGGACTTTGTTCAGAATTGAGAATTGAGATCGATTTTTCAATTTCGCAAATCTCATTATTTAAGAAATTGAGATGCATTTGTAACCATTGCTTCGGCGTATAGCGTTCCATCACAACATAAGTCAACAACGGTTGTAAGCAGATTTCAATTTTCACTTCATGTCCTTCTTGTGTCAGAAACAATCCGTAAGTCTCTTGTTCTGGAGGATACAACCCAATTCGCAATAATCCAGGAAGGGCGTTAATCTTCAGGAGATAGGGTAACTCGACTGCATCAGATTGTTTTCCTGTTGCCAGAAATTGGCGAACGAAATCAGGCGGTGACTGATGCCATAACTGTGTAGAATTATGCTGTATGATTTCATCAAATGTCATCCAGCGATCTCGCTCGGCACAATCCGCCCAACACCCTCCATTTCCCACCTCTAGCAAAAAAGCAGCATAGGCGAATGGTAGCTGAATTTCCAATGCTTTTAGAATCGCCATGAGTCCAAGCGGTGGATTTAAGTCTATTGCCAAACACATTCCATCTGGATCGAGGTATTTCAACCGATCCAGTGCGAAACGAATCTCCCTAGCAACTTCAATCATTGCAGTTTGATGGGCGGTTAAATACATAGCTCTAACCCAGAGACTTGCTCCAAAAACATAGTAGCAAAGGATTCACAACGAGGCATGATTTTTGGAAGTTCAGCCCGTAGCAGGGAAATGGCAGCATCAACATCCTCACAATTGCAGTATAAATGTTCTAAATGATACCCTAGTAAAGCTTCAGGGATTTCCGTACTCCCACAACAATTGTGAGAAACCCAGGCAATGAAGGATTGTCTTGAGCCATCGCATTCGAGATTCAACAAATAAGCTCGAATAAAAAATTCCTCTGAGTAGCCAAGCGCAATTGGAAGCGTTTCAATCAACCCTTGTTTGAGGCACACTTTAGCACCTTTAGTGGCAATTTCCAGTAAATCATCAGCAGGTTTTTCAATCGCCAAAATCTGAGCATCAGCCCAAGCAATTAAGCTCTGCTCGGACACCAACCCAATATTCCAAAGGGTGAGTGCGATTGCTAAAGAACTTGGATTTTCTGCTGACCCCATATACCCATCTCGGTAAAACAATGGTATATTATTATGCCACGGCAAGAGAGTAGCAGACTAGGCTGTGTATTTTGTCTGAAGGGGTGACAACCAGATTTTTGATTTTGCTGTATGTATACATAAAGGTGCAAGATATTAAGTTAACCTAAATTAGAATTTATTAGCTCAAATGTTCTCAAAACTAAGATGGCGATTGCTGCTTTTCATATTTCCCTTGCTAATCGGCGGAATTTATCTGCTGCAACCGGCTCCCCCTGCACCTTGTGGAAGCCTGAAAAAATTTGGCGCCATCGAGCAAGAAGGACGCTGCATCATCAATCGTAACGTTACCCTGGAAGGCAATCTCAAGCGACTACCCAATCAACTAACTATCAAAGGCAACCTAAATATTAGCGGTACGCACATTGAAGAACTGTCCAGTGCAATGGTGGTTGAAGGAAACCTTTTTTTGTACAAAACTAGCATTGCCAAACTCCCCCCAGATTTGCAGGTTCAAGGAAACTTCGATCAATATGGTGGATTTGGTTCTCCAGGGGTTAAATGTAATGCAATCCCTAAAACTGCTTTGATCAAAGGGAATCGCAATTGTCACTAATTGCGATCGTTCTCCTCACTGCCAATCGTTTGAAGTCATAAACTAGCATTATTTTCCTCTTTATCGAGTATTCATCATTGCTTTTATATGGCACAAAAGCCCCAGATTTAAACGATTTGGGCATTGCCTACTTCTGGTTTGACTGCCAAAAAACTGTGACTATTATCAGAATTATATTTGATGATAGCTAATATCTCCAACTTGGTTTTCTGGATTGCTTATATATTTTCACGAAAATTTTTTATATGAATACTCAAAAGAATATCAATGTTTCTCCCATAAATCGTCCCACTTTCTACATATACATACTATCTATATTCGGTTTTATATCCTTGATATGCTTGATTTGGTTATCGGGAAATTCTAAATATTCACTCAGAGGAGGCTTATTTAGTAGTTTTTTATTTACGATTTTAGTCCTAAGTATTTCTATTACAGCAGTGATTCTAATTTTTAAATCAAAATTGTCTCGGTGGTTAAAATTCGTATTGTCTATACCTCAATTCTTGGGGATAACGCCCTTAACTTTATTTATTGTTCAATTGTTTGTAGTAATTTTTATTTTTGGAGCAGGATGTAGAACTGACTTTGTTTCTCCTAGTGGGAAAAAATCTATCGCAATTAGCGAGTCATGTTATATGGACTGTTCTCATACTGTTTTTAGACATTATTGGATATTGGAAAAAGAAATCGGCTCAATTTCCAATAATTCCAAGAGAAGATGCAAAACAGAGGATGAGTTCCAAGTAATTTGGGAGTCTGATGAAACGGCAATTAGATTGAAAGAAAATAATAATTATCCTCAATCTCAATTAAAAGGAAGTTTATTAATAGATTGACTTGAATTGCAAGAGGGAGCAACGCTATTTGATATCGAAAAATTTCTAGGAAGTAATAAACTAGTATTATTTTCCTCTTTATCGAGTATTCATCATTGCTTTGATATGGCGCAAACGCCCCAGATTTAAACGATTTGGGCATTGCTTGCTTCTGGTTTGACTACCAAAAAACTGTAACTCAAACTTGCAGTACTGAGTTTGATAACGCTGCCAAAGAAGTTGAGTAGTATCTTGCCCAGATGTAACTGGCGATCGCTGCCGATCGTCTCCTGAATCATATACAGCTATCCCCTTTAGATCCGCAATGCGATCATTATTTAGCCGAGCTAAACAGCGATGATAGAGCATCGGTGCCATAGAACCTTCTTTAAAAGGTTCAACCAACTCATTACAATGTCAGTAAATCGCAAAGTTTTTTCAAGCATCATGAACGTGCGTATAGTAATGTAGCAATAAACACAGTGTGAATAAGTTAAACTTATAAGGTTAAACAGCGTATGTTAGTTTTAGGCGCCTGTTGGAGCTGTATAGTAACTTGGTAGCAATTACTATAATTTTTGTAAAAATAAATATTTATTTTTACGAAGATTAATATTGTTTGTTTAATTTAAAACTTTTAGAGATGCTTTTAAATTAATCTAGTTTTATTCGCGTATTTAATTCGCGAAGTAACAATTTTAATTTTTATAAAATGTCAAAGAAAATATCTTCTTCTACTGAAGACATAATTATGCGTGCTGATATTCTTGCAGCATTAATTTCAAACTTTGAACGTGAGATTAAACAAATAGCTGAGTCGGGTCCGGTGGCGCCACCAGACTCTTGGATTCTGCGCTACCAAGTAAAAGGTAAGAGCGATACTTACTGGTACTATAAACTACAATGTAAAGAAGCTATTTTTCCAGAGCAAGGGGACTCTTCAAAGTTTTCTAAATATAAACACTTAGGAAAGCCTGGTAGTACTGTATATAATGAAGCTATTATATGTTTAGCTCGACGCGTGAAAATTGATGCTCTTGAACGTATGATAAATACGATAAAGCAAGGTTGGCTCGACTTATATGAAGAAAAAGAAAAAAATGAAAGGCGAAAATATTCGCGGAATAAAAACGCGAATTAATCTTCAATCTTATATTTAAGTGTGTTTATAAAAATAATAATTTACTCACCGACTAATCAAAAAAGAATCTGATTTTAATTAAATTACGGGTGCTATCTATCATTTGACGTTTATGACAGCAAAACAATTAGCTCTTACAGACATAGAAACTCTTGATGAAGTTATAAGTTGTTTAACTGAAAATTTTAATATTGAGACTCAAGGAGCGACTAATCAAAAAAATCTTTTTGAAATTTTAGTGAGAGCGGCAAGTATTGGAGATAGTATTGAAAATACAAGTAAAGTTTTAGAACAAAGCCCTTGCGGTAACGATATTAGATATCATTTAGAGAAAATTAATGATTTTGAACAAGTCGAGCGACAAATTAACTCAGCTTTGAAAAGTCGAATCCCTCAAAGGATTAAAAAAGGTCGTCATAAAATTGCAATTGATTTAAATTTAATTCCGTATTATGGAAAACCAAATAATGAAGAAGAGGATTATATTTATAGAAGTGAGGCTAAATCTGGCACTTGCTCTTTTTATGCTTACGCAACTATATACGTATTAACAAGAAATAAGAGAGTTACGCTAGCCATTCGAGGGGTTCGTTGGTTTGACACAAGTGTTGCTATTATAACTTATTTACTTGCAGAAATTAACAGTTTCAATATAGATATAAAAGGTCTTTATCTAGATAGAGGATTTTTTAATGTCCCTGTTATTAGATGGTTAAAAGCTTTAAAAATACCTTTTATCATGCCAGCAATAAGACGAGGTAAGAAAAAAGGAATTAAACAATTTTTGAAAGGAAAAAGTAGTTATAGAACAACTTATACTATGAGCAGAGGTAAAGATGATGACGTAACTTTTGACCTGTGGATTATTTGTAAATATAAGAAAGGGAAAGGCAAAAGAAAAAACGTGGAGTAGAGTACTTTGCTTATGTTGTTTATGATGTAAAAATTAATTTAACTTACGTACATGAAGCTTATAGAAAAAGATTTGGTATTGAAAGCAGTTATAGGCTCAAAAATCTGTGTCGGATTAGAACGAATAATAAAAAGCCTGCTTTAAGATTACTATTCGTTGGAATATCTTTTATTTTAGTGAATATTTGGATTTATTTACTCTGGTTTAAAATAAGCCGCGCTCGAAAAGGCAGACGTTTAGTTTACAGCAATCTTTTTGGACTTAAACAAATGCTTGCCTTTTTAAGGCAAACAGTTGAAGAAAAGTATAAAACTGCGAAAAATGTTTATATGCCATCTGATTAATCATATTGTTTTGTTCTGATTTTGCTGTTAAAATATCCATTATCAAAAAATTAAAATTAATTCATGAACTCCTAAAAACAGGTGAGAAAATTGGAGTTTAAAATTTAGTTTTTAGACAAATCATTTAGATGATAATATGAGAAGTGTTGAGCGAATAAACAAACATCAACTTTTCGTAAAAAGTTTTTTTCGACCTACCATACAGTCAGCTTTTTAACATAGAATAACTATGTTTATTACATTCATTCGATGCTTATCGAGTTCGCTATGTTCGCCTCGGATAGCATAATTAATTTCTTGATAGAGTGCGTCAGTTAATACACTCTTTTTTATACTCCGCGCGCCAGGAGACGGTGTGATTTTATTGCGCTCCGAGGCGCCTTGGTTTGAAGGTCTTGGTTCCACCAAGACCTTTCACCATAATTGGATGTGCTTTGATAGTATTTAAATACTGTAAATTTACTTATGGAAGAAATTATGTATAAGTAAATCTAATTGATTTTTCATCAATAGTTAAGATTACTCTTGAATAAATTGTATTTTTCGCTACAGTTTTTCGAGTTTTTGAAAAGTTTGTGATTTACTGAATGTGCTTCACGATAGTCTTGCCAGTATTTCTGTGCGATCGTAAATGTTGGCTGATACTGCTTCGATAGTCTTTTTGCCCAATCCCCATAAATGCTCGATCGCAAAAGCTGAGTTGTTTTCGACCAATAGACCGCGCATCGATTTAACCCGATTTGTGTCTTATCCACACAATTTAGCTCTGGAATTCCAGGTCGTACAGAACCCTTGAAGAGAGCCAAACCACGATCGGGGGCTTTAAAAAGTTCTTCAAGTTGACGAATTCGAGCCTCTCTAAGACGCTGATGACATTGAGCCAATCTCAGGTTGTTCTGGGAGAATAGAGCTTTTTCGATCTGGCAATATTGAGTTTGATATTGCTCCCAGTGCCTTTGTACTGATGAATTTCTTAGTTTGACTCGATCTAGTAAGGATTCAAATCGAGGATCGCGAGATTGGAGGGTTATAACCTCACCCTCTCCCTGCAATTCTAGAATGCGATCGTTATTTAATCGAGCTAAACATACAGATGTTGCAATTGGAAAGTCTGATTTATTGCGTAAGCGTTGAGTCAACTGTTGGCAGTGTTGTGTTTGAAACTGTTGCCAGGATTTATCCGCGATCGCAAGTTGATGTTGAAGGGGTACAATCAGTTGGGACTCAACATCTTGATAAACCAATGATTTGAGCAAATGGGTTACTTCTGCCCAACGCTTCGCACAGCGATATTCACCCGCTTCAACCTGTCGAACACAGTCCGGTTGCAAAACCCCAGCAAATCCTAGTACCACGGTTGGAGAAAGTTGAGTCTGTGGCTTGGCATCTGAGGCAGGGATAGCTTTGCTCGGTTCCATACCAAGCTGAGTTCCTACTAAAATGACACTCGCAAATATCGCAATTTTAAATTTCATCAAAGTAAATCGCCCAAATTAATCCAATCAATGCCGCTATCGCACCTCTTACTATAAAAAATATACTGGCTTCGTTAATTATTAATTCAAATCAGTATATTCTCGGAAATATTAGAGATTTTTCTGGAATTTGCTGATGAATTGGGATATTTTTTTATTACCCTTGGCAGAACCAGGTGAGGATTTTGTCTTTGAGTCCGGTTCAACGCGAGTTGAGAGCATCCATAATCAATTACATCAGGCGTTTGTCAGTGGGCAGGAATTCGGTAATGGAGCTATTTATTTCCGGCTTAGGTCAATTTTGGGATATGATGTGGCGATCGAGGGTTCAGAATTTCAGCAAGAAATCGATCTGCCTCTTGAATTCTCATTGAAAAATATTGAAACCAGTTCTATGCCTAATATAATACTTACACAAACAATTTCTGAGTGGCGCCAGGGGTTATCTAACTCGTCATCAATTCATCAATTTGTACGAACTCTAACATAATTTGTCGTAGCAATTTTAAAATGTTTTCTGGAGATGTCTAATATATCATCAGTATAAGTTATTGCTACCGACTGCTTAAAATGCGGCGCCTATCAGATTGTAATTTACTTTGGTAGTATAATAATTACTCAACAAATTGCGTAGGAGAAATGTAGTGCCACCAAGGAATACAATTCATGAAATAGTCAAGCAGGCAGTTGTTAAAGATGGTTGGATAATTACAGAAGCAGATGACCCTTATGTAATATCTTACGGACAAAGATTTCTTTTTGTAGACCTTGGAGCAAGTAAATCTGCGGCAGATGATACTCAGGGTAGTCTCATTGGAGCTTCCAAAGATAATATTAGTATCGCAATAGAAATTAAGGATTTTAAAGCTAAATCTTTGATTAAAGATTTAGAACAAGCAATTGGGCAGTATGTTTTATATCGGTTACTTTTAGATAAAATAGACCCACAACGTGAAGTATACTTGGCTATAAGCGATACACTTTATGAAGATTTTTTTAGTGAACCAATTGGTAAGCTTGTAATTAATGAACTACCATTAAAAATGATTATAGTAAATTTAGAAAGGGTTGAGATAACAAAATGGATAAGATAAACCAGTATCGTCAAATAGTTAAGCAAGTAGTTACCTACTACTCACGCTTCAAACCGTCTCATGGCGATATCAGGCTAGATACTGTATTTGATGAAGGTCAAGATAGGTATAGTTTGATGCAAGTAGGTTGGGACAGAGGAAAAAGAATCAGAGGTAATCTAATTTATATTACTTTATCAGGTGAAAAAGTTATTATTGAGTACGATGGAATGGAATCAGGGATTACTCAAGATTTAATAGACAAAGGTATTCCTGAAGAAGACATTATTTTAGCTTTTGTACCAGAGAAGGCGACCTCACTATCATCTTGAGAACGGGTAGGTGAGGCGCCTTACAATCTAAAGCCTGCGTTGGGAATTATTTTCCCTGTCCCTGCTTCTGCAACTCCCGTGCTTTCATCTCTGGGTCAAAATTTAACTGCGAATTCCACTCTCGTGCTTGACGGAATTTAGCAATCGCAGTTTCAACATCACCGTTTTTCGCTTGTTTCTCTCCTTGAACCACCAGTGCTTCAGCAGTCATAGCTAAAAGAGATGGTGTTTGGCATACCTTTAAATCGGCTAATACTTCCGGATGAAAAGGTAAATAGTTTTCTACGCGACTGCAAGCACTTTCGACTAAATTATTAAAATCAAAATCCCATAAGATTATTCTTTTATCCTCACTTGTAAAAGCGAGGGTTTTGCCGTCGGGGTTCCAAGCCACACCAATGACCGCAGAGTTATGATTAGCCAGGGTTTTGATTAGTTTACCAGTGGTTGTATCCCAGAGTTTGATGGTTTTGTCGTCACTTGCAGAAGCGAGGGTTTTACCGTCGGGGTTCCAAGCCACACTAGAGACTGATTCGTTATGCCCAGTCAGGGTTTTAATTTGTTCACTAGTGGTTGCATCCCAGAGTTTGATAGTATTGTCGTCACTTGCAGAAGCGAGGGTTTTACTGTCGGAGTTCCAAGCTACGCCAATGACCGATGCGTAATGCCCAGTCAGGGTTTTGATTAGTTTACCAGTGGTTGTATCCCAGAGTTTGATGGTTTTGTCGGCACTTGCAGAAGCGAGGGTTTTACTGTTGGAGTTCCAAGCCACGCTCCAGACCACATCGCTATGCCTAGTCAAGGTTTTAATTAATTTACCAGTGGTTGCATCCCAGAGTTTGACGGTTTTGTCCCTACTTGCAGAAGCAAGGGTTTTGCCGTCGGGATTCCAAGCCACGCTCCAGACCGCATCGCTATGCCTAGTCAAGGTTTTGATTAATTTACCAGTAGTTGCATCCCAAAGTTTGATGGTTTTGTCGGTACTTGCAGAAGCGAGGGTTTTGCCGTCGGGGTTCCAAGCCACACTCCAGACCGCAAACCTATGCTTAGTCGTCAGGGTTTTGATTAGTTTACCAGTAATTGCATCCCAGAGTTTAATAGTTTTATCCTCACTAGCAGAAGCGAGGGTTTTGCCGTCGGGGTTCCAAGCCACACTCCAGACCGCATCGCTATGCCCAGTCGTCAAAGTTTTGATTAGTTTACCAGTAGTTGCATCCCAAAGTTCGATGGTTTTGCCGGCACTTGCAGAAGCGAGGGTTTTGCCGTCGGGGTTCCAAGCTACACCAATGAGCGCAAATCTATGCTCAGTCGTCAAAGTTTTGATTAGTTTACCAGTAGTTGCATCCCAGAGTTTGATAGTTTTGTCGGCACTTGCAGAAGCGAGGGTTTTACTGTCGGGGTTCCAAGCCACACTCCAGACCGCATTACTATGCCCAGCCAGATTTTTGATTAGTTTACCAGTAGTTGCATCCCAGAGTTTGATGGTTTTGTCCCTGCTCGCAGAAGCGAGGGTTTTACTGTCGGGGTTCCAAGCCACACCAATGACCGCATCACTATGCCCAGCCAGATTTTTGATTAGTTTACCAGTAGTTGCATTCCAGAGTTTGATGGTTTTGTCGCTGCTTGCAGAAGCGAGGGTTTTGCTATCGGGGTTCCAAGCCACACCAATGACCGCATCACTATGCCCAGTGAGAGTTTTGATTAGTTTACCAGTAGTTGTATCCCAGAGTTTGATGGTATTGTCCCTACTTGCAGAAGCGAGGGTTTTACTGTCGGAGTTCCAAGCCACACCAGAGACTGATTCGTTATGTCCAGTCAAGGTTGTTAGCTCTGTAACTGGGTAGTTTGAATACACTGCTTGCCGTAAAGCTGCTGTTGTCAGAATTTGGTTATTTGTTGTTACCCCTTTTCCTTGTTTGAGCATTTCTCCTGCTTTTAAAGCTGCAATTGAAGCATCACGGGTTTCCCCAGAATTAAAAAGTGCTTCGGAGGAATTTATTTGCGCTTCTAATGCATTAATATCAGCTTGTTGTTTTTGCTTATTCGCCTCCTGTGCTTGATGACCAGTTGTCACAGCTAGTACTGCAAACCCAAATACCGCAGCAATTGAACCAGCTAAAGCACGTTTGAGAAATTTATTTAGCTTTATTTCACTGGCTTTTCTTTGCTCTCTTTCCTTTTGCAATTCTTTCATCAACACCTTTAACTTCGGTTCTTGTTGTTGACGAATAAACGTAGCAATATAATCGTGAACTAATTGATAACGATCATCAGGTTTTTCTGGTAACAGCAACACCAAGCCAGATTTTACTAAAATCTCCACAACTAAATTTAGATAGTTAAGATTTAATTCGTTGTAACTATTAACTAGTTGTTTCAAATCTCGCTCTAATTCTGCACGCGTTTTTAATGGACGAGTTCCTTTTTCATCCGTGAGGGAATACAATAAAAGTTCTGCCAACTGAATATTTTCTACACCGCAGTTTTCTATAACTGCTTGTAAATAGCGTTTAACTAATTCTTCCTTGGCTTTGTCTCCTAATAAGGCATATTTTGCTACAGTATTAATATTGTCAGTTTGCAATTGTGCCCCAACAATCTGCAATTCTATTGGACGCACTTCTTCCAATGTAGCTGCTAAGTCTTCCACCAATTTATCAATTAAATCAAGTTCTAAAGGAAAATTAGCGCTCTGTGTTAAACGTTGAATAATTGATTTTGCATCACTGGGTGTAAAATTCCCGACTTTATAGAGGACATTATTGCTAAGAATATCATTGCCAATAATATTCATACTGGCTAAATCATTGCATTCCAACAAATAATGCAGATAATCCACCCTTAGCGATAAAATTACTTTTACTGAGAGGATATTGAGACACTCAGCTAAAAAATCAAAAAATTCTCGTCTTTGCGCTGGTTCGGTGCAAACAAAGAAAAATTCCTCAAACTGGTCAAAAATTAATACAGTACGAATGCGTTCTTCATTTACTGCTAATTGCTGAAATATTTTAGAACATTCCTCTTGCCAATTAGTGTAAACTCTTATTACTATAGGTAAATTATCTTTAATTCCGATGGCTTTATTTTTCAAAGTTGGCTCAAGTCCGGCATTTACTAACGAACTTTTACCTACACCAGATTGACCATAAATTACTATTAGCTTACAATCGTTACGACCAACTCGTTCAATTAATCTTTCTACATCTAATTGACGAGTAGATGCAGCAATTTCCGGCGCCATTGTCTCATAATATTTATGTCGTGTACTAAAAGCTTCTCCTTTAAATGATTGTAATCTACCAGCACCAATAAAAGCGCGTAAACCAAATTGTTGTTCTACAGAAAATATTTCTTGTTTAATATCGTAAGCTTTTAGATATTCTTTTTCTTCAAAATACAGCTCTTGTAAATACCGTAATATATCAAGATAAAGCCTCAAGTCTTCTAAAGGTTCGCCTAATTCTCTCGCTGTCTCCAAATTACGAACTGCTTCTGATTTCTCACCTAAATTATACTGCGCTTTAGCCAGAAGGAATTTATAAAGACTAGTGCCATGTGGAAAAGTATATAAAGAACCTAACCCCCCAACAAAGTTCCCTACAAGGGAAGGTAAAGCAAATGTACTCTCCTCTTCTTGTAAGAGAGGAGTTGAGGGAGAGGTTTTTAAAACATCCAAAGCTTGACAAGCAAAACTCTTGGCATCCTGCCACCGTTTCTCAGAATTGGCTATCTCTGCCAAAAAACCATAGTCTCTCGCTAAATCTAAAGGTTGACTTTCAGTTTGATGTATTTCTATAGCTAGGTTTACTAGTCCTTCTAAGGCTTCCCATTCTTCTAAATCTCGTAATGCTTCTCCAAAATTGATACTAGCATTAGCAATTAACTTATCTTGTTGAATTTCATAGATTAAATTTAGATATTCTTGAATATAATATTTTGTTGATTGCCAATTAAAATGTGTTTTATCTGAAATTTTCAAAGATTTTAAATAATAACAACAAGCAATATCATTAAGAATCTTTAACTGACGTTCTAAATTATTAAGTCGCTGCCATAAATTTAAACTTTTATGGTAATGCTCTATTGCTGCATCCTTTTGATTATTAACTTTTTTTACCAAACCAAGTAAAGATTCTAAAATAGCCTGTAATTCTAAAGTAAAAAACTCTTCATTAAGAGACAAATCTCTCTTTGCTGCTTCTAATTCTGCTTCCAATACT
The DNA here is from genome assembly GCF_000331305.1 of Calothrix sp. PCC 7103. Lineage (GTDB taxonomy): Bacteria > Cyanobacteriota > Cyanobacteriia > Cyanobacteriales > Nostocaceae > Dulcicalothrix. The sequence continues at coordinate 306,932 of NZ_KB217480.1, forward strand.
AAATAATCATCTTTACTCAAACTCAAATTATTACTAAACCACAAATCAGCAACACCCCTCAAATAACTTGCTAACTCCAATGGAGCAATCGTAAAATTTTTACTAGTTGCCCAACTCTCCAAATCTGGAGCAAACTGCATTAATTGCTTGTAAATATCATCATTAATCCATAATACCAACGGAAACGGGAAATGCTTACGAAACTCTTCCCGCACCTGGTTAGCAGAAGACAACATCTGCGAAAGTCCCTGCACCGACTCTAAACCCACAACCATCAATGCAGCAGGTAAATTATCACCAAATTGTTCAGAAATTGCAGTATAAAGTGTCCTCCCAGATTCCCGCAACTGCAAAACACTAATTTCTACAGAACAAATTTCTTGTAATCTAGCTATAAGACGCGCGCGCAAACTCGCATAATTACACCTTGCCAAAATCAGCTTAAACTCACCCGTAGAATTTTCTATAGTCCAAGCGAGTTGCCGTAAAGTTTTTTCGTCCTCCATATATTACTGTAGTTCCCTTGCTTCTGCCAAAATAGGATTAACATCAAACCAAATTTCTCCATTATCCCGATATTCAAATACAAATCTACTACGAATAAGTTTTTGATACCCTTGGTCATCGCTAACCTTTTTATTCTCCTTCACCTTACGCAACAATTCCCATTCCTCATCAGAAATTGGCATTATCATCTCATTTCGACGCGCAATAATTACAGTTTCCAAAGTCGCACGAGATATAGGAAGTGCCATTTCCTCCTGAATACACGTATTTAACAACTTCAACAAATCTCGAACGTGACCACCACTCGCCATACACAAACGGTCTAAAGTATCTTCCGAGTCAAAGATTTCTGAAATATTACTGTACCGCTCCTCTAATTTCAAGTCAGGAAATGCCCTTGCCAATACCATCTGCCGTATCAATGCCATTCCTACTAAATGGGCGCCACCACTAGGTAATTTTACAGGCACCATTGGTAACACCTTCGGGTCATCAAAGCGCTGTGTTAGCATTCCATAATCGTTAGAAAACTTGAGGGCAAGTGGCATTGTATACACAACATGACAATTTAACTTGCTCAAAAATTCACCCTGGTCAACAAATAAATACTCCTGTTGCGTGCGTCCCCAAGCTTTCACACGATTATCAATGCGGTCGAGATTATCGACAATTACCACCAAACCCTTTTTACCTTGCTGCTTCAGTTTAGCAATCGCAGGTTCCAAAAACTCTTGATTAATCGCATTTAACAGCTTGATTTTCTGCGGTCCCAAATACTGATTTAATCTTTCCCGCAACGTTGCATCGCTTTTAGCTTTACTAGTAATTTCTCCAATTCCCAAAGATAGAGAATATTTCTCCTTCTCCGCAGAAAATCCAATATCCCCCACATTCGGAACCTTAACCTTCACCCCCGTAACTTCCGAGTTTAAAACATTCCAGGCGCCTTGCAGCAACTCCTTAAATTTGCGGGGTTCAGCAATATTCATCTGCTCTAAATTCTGACTAACACGACGCGCGATAGCAAGCAAAACATCACCAATATCCACATCCGTCATTTCCAAGTCTTCGCTCGACTCAAAATAAATCACATGAAACCCGTCAGCTTCTAATTCCCCCTGTAAACGTAACAGTTCCGTTGACTTTCCACAACCAATATGCCCAGTTAACAGAGTACAAGTAGGGTCATCTGGCTTAAAATAGGTAATTTTCTGCTTCAGCTTGGTAATAATATCTCCACCCCGTACCGAAGAAAAATCAATATAATATTTTCTATCTTCTGGATGATTGACAACCAGAGTCTTACTAGGGTCAGTCGCTTCAAAAAACTTCCGTAAATCTATAGCCATTATGCTACCGTGTGTAATTTTTTATATCCTCGCAATTAAGGATATAAGTAAATACAGCACTCAGGACACTTTTTCAGGTATTTTTAATAACAACGCAGGCGCCTCAATATTTTTATATATTACAAGAACTCAGGTTGCATATAACATTTTGTAATTTACGGCTTCGGGGCACGCAACACTAGCTCATCTGCGCTACACTGGGCATTGTTACAATAAGCTTGCGCTCCATTGTTATGTATCGTTGGTTCAACATCTCAGGTCCATGTAACAGTGACGACCACTACATGTTGTCGCCTACCGTTCGATTGCCTTCTCTTGAGCGCTTAATTAGACAACGCAGTTATTTTGTTATCCACGCACCACGTCAAACGGGTAAAACTACAGCAATACTAGCATTAGCTGAACAAATTACCAGCATGGGAGAGTACTGTGCTGTTATAACCCATGCTGCATAAGGCTTTGAAGCTAGATTGTCACCCCTTCAGATATTTATTCGCAAATCTTTTTATTAATATCTGGTCACAATAAAGAGCGCTAAGTTGTTCCACGACATTATTCCAACTAAACTTTCTTTGAACGCGGTGTTTACCAGCTTCACCTAACTTATCACGCCATTCAGGATTTTCAAGAATCCTGTCAATTGATGAAGCAAATGCTCGTACATCTTGAGGTGGCGCCAATAAGCCAGTTTCTTCTGGTACAACTGTAAACTGAAGTCCTCCAACATCACTAGCAACAACTGGTGTACCACTAGCCATTGCTTCAATCGCAACTAACCCAAATGATTCATAATGACTGGGAACTACGCATACATCTGCCGCTGCATAATACGTTGGTAGAATATCCTGACTTAAACGACCTGCGAATGTTGTACATCCACGCAGTCTTAATTCGTCAACAATACCTTCAATACGGTCGCGCTCAATTCCATCACTTTGCCCTGGAACGCTACCACCACCAATTATTAGTTGCAATTTCTCATCACCATATAGCTTAGACTCTCGTAACGCACGTACTAAAGTCTCGATACCTTTACGGGGGTCAAATCGACCTACATACAATACTACTTTTGCATTACTATCAATCCCTAGCATTGCCCTTGCTGTATCTCTGTCTACTGAACCAAAAAGTTGCACATCTGTACCACAAGGAATAATATCTATATTTCCTTTTGTTGAAATCAACTGGCGCATGTGCGCTCTCTCTTGCGGACTTGTCGCTACTATACGCTCTGCTGTTTCCAATACTTGCCTCTCTACATCAAGTCGCTTCGTTGCAATTGTTGGAATATTATCTATTGTCGCGTACTCAACGGCGCCGAGTGAATGATAAGTATGAACCTGCTTACACCCAATTATCTTCTTCAACTGCATTCCTACCCAACTCGATAGCCAGTAGTTTGTATGCACTAATTCGTAAGTCAAACCATTTTCTTCCTGGAATTTTAAAAACTTCTCTATAAATTCTGGCAAGTAAACAAATAACTCGTCTCGTGGAATAAATTCTAATGGACCAGCACTAAAACGGATAGTTCGACAGTTTGGCATATGTTGAACAATTTCTTCTTGCGCTGCATTCACTTTGCGTGTGTACATATCAACCTGCCATCCGAGTCGAGCTAGTGCTTCACCAACATTACGCACGTAGATATTTTGTCCTGCTATTTCTTCCTTCGAGCTATCAGCCGCAGGATCGGCGTCAACTGAAATTAAGGCTATTTTCTGTCTCTGGACATTAAAGTTTTCAAGTTTTTCAACTTTTTCTTCATACTGAACAATTTTTTCGCGAAGCTGCTGTGCGGTAAAACGGTGTATTCCTCCTAAGCTTTCTAGCACTTCAGCTTGTAGTTGAGCGAAAGGTATTGTTTGCTCTTTGAGAACAAGAGACTCTACTCCATTGACGTTAGGTATTAGTGCTGCAAAACTTTCACCTTCCCCAAAATGCTCGTTAATATATTCTCCAACTTCCTGCAAAGCTTTTACTGTTTCAGATATACTTACTGTACGACGAAGTAAATCCCGAACACCTTCTACAAACTCAAAAATAGGATTATCTGTATTGCCTTGTACTCGATAAATCAAGCCACTAGTTAAAAATTCTGATAAATGTAATATTTCTGAGGATGGTAACAGAGAGTTTTGAATTAGACGCATTATTGGAAGCTGAAGGGGTACGCTTGCTAATAACCCTGCTAGCTTTTGCGTTAATGGTAAGGCTGTTGCTTGAAAATGTTCTACTAAATAACGTGGATCGCTTTCAATATTATTATCTATATCTTGATTATCTATATCTTGATTATCTTGTAAAGACGAATCAATTTCAACTTGTATTGCAGGCGCCCAAACATTTCCAACCCCAGCAACCATACGTGCCCAGTTAGAGATAGCATGGGGTTCTAGTGCTACTATTGGTATGGGTACACGCTTTGGTTCGTTGCTTACTTTATTCAAAAGTTTTGACGATAAGCCAAAAGCAGAACGCTGCTCGACTATCAGCTGTGTATTGGGTAATGCTGGTTCACGCGCGCTTACTAATGTATTTACATAACCTAATATGGTACGTTTCCAAAGACGCTGAGGCCATACTTGAAGAATAGTTACATTTGCTCGCGGCGCCAATTTTGCCAACCAAGAAAACATGCGTCTGTTTTGCCAAGCTTTTGACACACAGTCACTCAGCACAATAATTAAACGCTTACCACTTGCATCAAAAAGCTCTTGATAAGAACGTGGCGCCGATTCAATATCATTATTGGCGTAAAATAGTTGAGGCGCCATCTCGCTTTCGGTATCAAGGCGCCACATCCGAACATCCCTAAATGCACCTTGCCTAACGAGTAAAGAATATAACTCATTAGCTACGGGCTGCCAAACCGCCATACTCGTAGAACTATCAACAACTAAAGCAACTTCTAACCATCGAGTTGGTGCTGGTTTTAAATGTGGCGCCCATACTCGCAAATTCAAAAGGTATTTTTCAGCTATTTGTTGTGCCGTTGCTTTCTCATCTAACTCATAATCAATTTTGGAAGGTATGCGTCGCATTAAAGGACGCAAAGCACGAGCAATAGCTCTTGCATTCGGTAACGCACGACCTGAGTAAATACGTACTTTCGCAGCGGGTACTATATTTGATGTAGATGTATTATCTTGTGTATTTGTTTTATTACTATATATATCTGTTCCACTTTCTCTTTCTGGAACCTCAGAAGGCGCCGTCTCTGCTTCTTCTGTAAAATCACTACTTACAAACTCGCTCGTATCATTTATATCTTGTGTTTCATTGAGAGAATTCGACACAGGTAATTGTGGCAGAAATTGCGCTAGCCATACAGCCTCCGCTATCTCACGCCCTGTCAGGTCTATACCTGCCGCTTCCAGTATAGTAAGTACCTGTGTTAAATCCATTACATATTTACCCTTGAATTTAAAGGATTCAACAATTTCTCTATCAGTTTATTTTTACGTTCCTCACCATCATCACCCTCGTTAAATTGTGAAGTCATATAAATAACATGTAACAACTGGTCGGTCGCCAGCTCTCCACTTTTTCGCCGTTGAACAAAGTTATCAATAATTTGTTGATATTGCAATCTTTTCTCCTCCCTAAGAGCATCCGAAATACTTTCACTCATAGGCAACATATGAGCTTCAACTATTTTGAGGAGTTTTTCAGGACTAGGGGGAAGCAAATGTAAGCGTATACATCGTCGCAGAAAAGCAGGTGAAAATTCTCGTTCAGCATTACTAGTAAGCACCACAAACGGAAACTCATGGCAGCGTACCCGACCATCAACAACTGGCGCCATATCCTGATCATCCACCGCATCCGCAGGATATACTTCCACTTGTTTAGATTCACCCTTTAATCGAAACAATTCAGGAATCAAAAATTCGCCTTCTTCAAATATATTCAGCAAATCGTTGGGCAAGTCAATATCGCTTTTATCAATTTCATCAATTAAAAGCACACGAGGTTTGCTTGTTGGAAGTAGTGCTGTACCCAAAGCACCTAAACGAATATACCGTCCTATATCTGGAACTTTCTTCTCATCACCACTTAAGCTACTATCCTGAAGACGCGCGATAGCATCATAACGATATAAACCATCTTGCAAAGTTGAACGACTAGTAATGTTCCAACGTAGCACAGGCCCCAGTTTTAATTCTCTGGCAACAGAATATGCCAAAGAAGATTTACCTGTACCAGGGATACCAGTTATTATTAATGGTCGGCGTAGATATAGTGCAGCATTGACCATATCAACTTCTTCACTGGTAGCTTGGTAAGTTTTACCCCTTTCTAAAATTCCATTTTCAGAACTATCACTAACAAAACGTTCTATAACAGGTTGTTCTGAGTGACTTCGCCAAGGTGGAATTGGCGGAAAAGTTACCTCTCCCTCTCGTGGTTCACCTGTTCCAGTATATAAATGCCAGCTTTGTAACGGCGCCATAATTTTTTCCCTTTATTATGCTCTCGCATTCAAACGTGAATTATAATCGTCTGGAACAAGAAAACGATTAGGGTCTTCCCAGAGCAGAGATATACAATCTCCCAAAAGCTCCTCTTTTTCTACAACATCATCAATATCGATATTAAATGCTTTGGCTTCATCTTGAACCATTTTCGCTTTCCGACGTTTTTCTAAAATTCGACCAGGAAGCCTGCTGATATCTTGCTGCAACTGGCAATGTAAGATTTTCTCTAAATACTGGCGCCTGCATGAAGATACAGAAGGCGCCTTTCGGAACCAGAGAGCGATAGGGACACCAGCAGGTAATGCTTCTTCCCATAGCACATTTTGTGTAGAATCGACTGTAAAAGTTAAAGCTAAACAAGCTTGTTTTTTATAGCAAATATTATTATAGATAAGTGTTTCATTCATCTTTTCATCAGCCCAGCAAATTATATCATTTAATGTGGCATCTGTTGAACTGTGATATATCTCCCACAATTCGCGTACAGTATCTCTCAGACGTGGTTCCTCAGCATATTCCGCACATCTAACAACTACCGGATATACTTCACCAATAATTAAATTTTTCCCAAAACTTTTTTCGATCTTAATCAACCATTGGTCAACATTTAAATGAAACAACCTATACGGAAGTAAAAACTCTATAATAGGTTGAGGTGTACCTTCAGGTAAACGCTGCACAATTTTACTAAGTTCTGCGCTCACAAATTTATGAACATCATCTATTGTGGGTAACGATGAACCACTATTTACTAAATGCTGTTGGCGCCATTTTGACTTACCATCAACAGAAGCAGCTTCCCATTGATATATACTAACATCGTATTCAGCGGGTATTCCACCGACTTCGCAAACCAAAACCATTAAAGATGGCGCCAGTTTTTTCTTCACTTCCCTAGAATCAAACTCTACATTAAAATTCTCTCGAAGCTGCTCAATCTCATTTTTTTCTATATTATACTTTGTCTTGGCGATGTCATTTACCACTTCTCTAATTTTGTATATATCATCTTTATTTAGTGGTACCTGTAAAATCAGCCCCTCAGTAAAAGTTAATAACGGAATAGTACCATTAAGTGATTGTGGATAATCAACAATCTTTTCTACTAACTCTTTTAGCTCTAACCTAGCATTATTATAATTTTCATCAACTCCGGGAAGATGAGAAAGACTTTTAATATACCATTCTTGTAATTTATACTTTGGAGCGCTTTCAAGCACTTGTACTATTGTATATAACTTAAATTCTTCAGCAAAAGCGGATAACTTTAGATTACCAGGGTTATAGTTGCGCGCGGCAGAAATAAGCTTATTCTCCCATCCATTAGCTTCTGCATTTTCAATCAACTCGAATACAATTACTTGTAAGTCATCACCTAATGTTAACTCATCTAAATTTTTGTCAAACTCCTCTTTGAGAAACATCCGAAGTTTTGGTTGAGTAGGGAAAGCATCGAGAAAAGCACCTTTTAATTGTTTACGCTGATAATGGTTCAACGTCATTCCATCCTCCAGAGAATTAAAATACTAAGGAATGCAATATATCCATATATATTAACCGTAAGAATAATTCTAACCTTCTTACATGTTTAACGGCACCGTGACGCTTCAAATGCACCATTAGCACAGGCGCCTCGTAAATCTTCGTTCTTTTATACTTACACAAACAATTTATGATTGGCGCCAGGTGTGTTTATATTCGTCGTTGACTTGGCAATTTGTATTAGTGCTAACAATATTAATACTTTAGCCATTCTAAAAAGCTAATTTTAGCTTTTTATCATTTCAAGACTCCCACAGAGCAAGCCAAAAGGTTAAAAGTGGCGCCTTCTTCTCATAATCTTGTTTACATTACCTGAAAAGAGGCGCCATTTAGACTGCAAACGGGTAAAATTTGAACTTATATCATGCATCCCTCTTGTCATGCTGAGGAACGTTAACGCAGTTTTCCCGCAGGGTAGCATCTCTCCATGTATAAATGCCCACTGTAACCAAGAGGCGCCGAGCGACTTGATAGTAAACTGGCATTACAACTGAGATATCTGAACTGAAGTGCATAATTTTATATATCTTTACTACAATGAAGAAACAGTCCCCAGGTGCAACTAGAGACTGCTAATTAAGTAAAATTAGTTGTTTTGATTGTCAGACTCAGGATTATCAAGTCTTGAAATAAGTGATGCAGACGCTCCTTAGAAGCTCCTGCATTACTCTACATCTACAATTGATACTATACCTGTATTGCACCATTGGACTAATAACCATTTATCTGATTCCTTATCTAACGCTGGTTTCAAACGGTAAGCAAAGAATTCTTGCCACTCCTCAATGCCATATTTTGTTATAAACTGTTTTTCAACTTCTTTAAAACCTTCCCAGTCACGTCCGGCAATAGTAGTTAAAATTGGTATTAATTCGCGCTCCTGTACGGATAGTGTTGTTTCAGTCATCTGGTAAGTCCTCCCAAAAATATCATTTCCGGAATCACAGGCGCCTTAAGTGTATCATTAGCGTGTAAACTCGTAGATATGCTTGTGTCATATGGACCCATTGACCATCGGTACGATTGCCTTCCTCAACTATTCGTCGTTAAATCCACTCTAAACTCATGGTCGATTACGCTAAATACCAAGTTCATTGCGTAATTTAGGTGGTAAATTATTTAGAATCGAATGTATTGCAACACCCTCATTATGATATGTTATTACCTCACCTTTCTTCGTTTCTTCTGGTAAGGTTTGATATCTCTCTTGGGGTAAACTTGCATAATATTCAGGTTTTATAGGCGTTGCAGCATGGTGCAATCCAATAACTTTCCAATAATCATTAAGTACAGGAGAACCAGAAGAACCGCCTTCAGTATCTGTCAAGTAACGTAAAAAATCTTTACTATCACCAGTTCCTACATAGAAGTTATTACGGATGGCATAGGTAAGTGGCCCACCACCCGGATGCTGAATAATGTTTAGGCGATTTCCGCGTTGTAACTCAGGTTGTTCCTCAACAATAGATAGCGGTTGACGGTCTCTAATTTTTTCTGATTCTTTCAATCGTACAATGGCGTAATCAAGGTCTCTATCGCTTGCTAATAGTTCAGCGTTGCGACAAGCCAGGTATGAACCACTTTCTCTAAAGAAATCAAACCAGGCAGTCAAATTCTCAGCTTGCAGTTGGAAATCCTCTGGAGTGGCAGGAGACTCGTAACGTTTATCTCGTGCTTCTATAACGTGGTGATTGGTAATCAAAATACCTGGTGCAATAACCCAAGCTGTACCATAAGAAACATCATCATCTTTAGGTTTACCATCAAAAAGACGTGGAATTTGTAATCGGCATATACTTTTACTAACTTCTAATGCCTTTTGTATAAAGTTAAAAGGTACACGTTCATCACGTCCTTTAAAAAGAAGTTTTTCAGGTTCGGGAAGTGAGATAGGTGGCGTTGGTATCTCACCACCATAATAAAGCTCTAGTTGTTTAATAATTTCTTGAAAAGTACTCGTCAAATCTCCTTGCCAATTTTCAATCTCCGACATCGCGTTTTCAGCGATAATTATTAAAGGTCTTTTCCCTGTTTTTTTATCTCGTCCCAGCCGTACAAATCCACTGATGATTTGATTTAAATCCAGTCGGCTATTGTTTTCAGATCGATTTAAGGCAACTCGTGGTAATCCTTCTAGCAGACTACTTCTTCCTAAAAATGTATCAGTAACGGACAACTGTAGTAATGCGTTAACAAATTTATTTTGAATCTCACGGTCTAATTGCATGTTACTGTTGGTCATTGTTCAATTCCTCAAATACTTCTTTTAACTGAGCGCGCAAAGTTTCCAATTCCTGTCCAAGAGAATAATCTTGAACATATCGAAAAGCATTATCTATCAACATAGATAGAGGATGCTGTGGTGAAAATTGATTGCTCCGTTTTTGTAATTGTTCAATAATTTGAGATATATCATTCCTAGCATTGATTGTGCTTCGATTTAAACTTGTTGCACCTGGAATATAGCTTAGAAAATTATTTCGACCATCAAAAGATTCGGCGACAGGAATTGTAATCAAATTTTCCTCAAGTTTAAAGAGAATCTCGCGTAATTTGGTAGGAATCGGTGCATCAAAGCCACGTGTTTCAAAATAAGATTCTTTGATACGCTTCTCTGGTGGATCAACTAAATCAAGTAACTCTTTAACAGATACGGGTTCATTCATATTTGAAGGAATGAATTTATCAATACCGTATTGTTCATTCTTTAGTAAACTTTCATAGCTAACAACAGCATTTGTTTTTGGGACAGTAACAAATTCATTAGCTCCTAAATTTGAAATAGAATCATGAATTTCTCGAAAGTTTGAGCGAATAACTTCAAGAAATCTATGGCGTATATTTGATAAACCATCACAAACTTTAATAAATATTTTACGTTCTGTTGAATCTGCTATAACCAATGCTTTTGTTTCATTATCTTTATGTTTTAAAACAATACCATTCCGCCAGTAAGTTTCTTGTAGAGCGTAATTATGCATTCTAACAATGAAGCGAGAAATAATACTGCCAGGAAGTACATCGTAATGAATTTGAAATAATAAACTTTCGCTCCAATTTCCCGTATAAGGCTCTTCTTTTTGTAGTAAGTCAGGTATGAGAACAGTTTCTTCTGGTGAATTATCAAAAGAAAAACATAATTCAAATCGCTTCATTATATCAATAATGAAAGAATGTTTTATTTTAGGATATTTTTGAATATCAAGAATTTGCTCTAATTGTTTTATTTTTAGGCGCCCTTTCTGTCGAAAAACTAAGTTAGAGTTCAAGATTTGATAAATAGCGCTAGTTACCCACTCTGGATTTAAAACATTTGTATTATTTAAGCGTGGGTCATCGCCAAACCACAACGCAACTCCCAAGTCATGTAAATATCGTAACAAGTTTTCCTGATTAATACTATCTTTTATACCATTTTTAATAGCAACTTGCTGATATTTTTCATAAGAAATATAATCATCTTTCAATTTTTTAAGTTTTGATTTAACCAATAACCAGTTTTCTGGAATTGCTTCATTAATATCTTTTGATTTACTGATAATTTCAGCAATATATGTTCTAATTTCATCAATCCCTTGCTCTGTCTCGCAGGAAACAGCGCGCGCATAATTATCAATACCATATTTATTTTGCAATCCCGTCCAATTCAAATCAATTTGGTTTTGGTCTGCTTTATTGCATATTACTAAAATTGGTGAGTTTCCGCCAAAACTGCGAATAAGCTTAAGCCAATACTCAAGCCTACTCTCGTGTTCTCCACGACGTGAGTCAATAACTAATACATAAATACTACGCTTTGTTAGAAAAAATTGATGCGTAGCGTGCATAATTTCTTGCCCGCCAAAATCCCAAATATTGATTTTGAAACTATTATTATTGACAGATATTTCCCAAGGTATAATGGAAATGCCTTTGGTTGTATTTTCTTGTGGATTATAAGTATTATATATTAGTCTGTTGACCAGAGATGTTTTACCAACTTCTGCTTCTCCAACAATCAAAAGTTTTATTTCTGCTAAAAACTTTTCTTCACCTTTAGCTCGTTCAATCAGATAATTAAATAGCCTAGAGGGTTCAGTAATTATAGTAAAGCTTTCGGGTAATTTAGTAAACGGATTACCCTTAAAATTTATACTTGTTAAATTTTTTAAATTAATTAAACTATTAGGTACATCTGACAGGCGATTGTAACTGACATCAAGTTCCTGTAGATAGATTAAATCACTTAGGTTGGCAGGTAGGTTATTTACATGATTATTACTAACAATCAGTTCTCGTAAGTTTGACAAAAATAATATTTGTTCTGGAAACGTATCAAATTGATTTCTACTTATATCTAGCGAAGTTAGTTGCTTGAGATTAATAAAGTGTTCAGGTAGCTGCGATAATCTATTCTCGCTAATATCCAATGTTGTTAAATTGACAAGATTTTCGATTTCATTAGGAAAATCAACTAGGTCATTACTGCTAAGGTTTAACCCTTTCAAATTTTTGAGAGATGTTATTTCTACAGGTACCAAAGAAAGCTGATTTTTACTTAAGTCTAGTATAGTCAACTTTTGAAGTTGGGTAATTCTAAGTGGGAACAAGCTGTTTAGACGATTTCCACTCAGTTTAATAACTTCTAAATTAGTTAACAGACTTATTTCAATCGGCAATTGAGTTAAAGTATTGCCACTCAGGTCAAGTTCTTTTAAGTTTGTAAGTTTTCCTATTGCTGGGGGTAGTTCTCCAATACCTCTATCGCTAAGATTTAGTGTAGTTACTTTTTGAGAATAAGCATTTTCTATAAGTTCATTAATTGTTACTGGGGTTTTTGGTATATCTTCCGCAATCGCGTTGGGTTGGCGCCCTAATTCATCGACAATAGCTCGAAGTTTTGGATTACCTGGATTTTCGTGATGTGCAGCCTTAATTAGCTCCTCTAACCATCCTTCAGATTCTGCTGCTCTTATTAATTGAAAAACAATTTCTCGTAAACTATCTCCTCCAGCAATTGTGTCTAAATTCTTATCTAACTCGAAAAAGAGCAGTTGCTGTAATGTAGATTTGCTAGGAAATGCATTCATCAGTGCGTCAAGCACTTGTTTGCGCTGTTGTCCGCTCAACGTCATTTATAAAGCTCTCCTATCACAGTAGTACATAAAATTTTCTTAGTATAAGTTCGGCGTAATCTCAAATATCTACTATCGAAACATCAAGTTATTATTCAATTACATCATCTACTTCAATCAAATCCCATTCGTTTTGAGATGAACTAATAGTACCTTCATACTCAGTTTCAACTGTTGGCTTTCTAAATCCAAAAAAACCTTTTTTCAATTTGTGAAAGCCTATCAAAGGTATAATGTCGCTTTCAGTAGTAATCTTAAATCCTATATTATTCTCCTCCTTGACTTTAAATCTTAAGTTGACATCTGCTAAATCAATGGTTGTTTGACCTCCTGCTTCAAGAGTTATAGAAGAGTTATTTGATGCAGAAATAATGATAGTAGCAGATTTTGCTTGCAATAGTTTAGTTACAATAACATATTTTTCATTCCATTGTTCGGCATTATATAAATTAATTATTTGTTGTGTAAATCTAGGCAAATTATCGACAGATTTTACTACACAGCCTGGAGCGTTAAAAAAAATAGAGTTTTGATTAGAAAATATTATTTCTAAACCAGCATTAATATCAACCAATTCATTCATGTTAGCTTGAGCTTGAGGAGAAAACTCTTTAACTTTAGTGCTTACAGACCTATATTTATACCAAACAGGAGCGCTCGGAGAAGCTTCATTCACTTCTATGCCTCTCAAAAGTTCTTTTAGATTTCCTTCTTTATTAAAAAGCCCATCTCTTAAATATCCAAAATCTCCTAATGCGATAGCCTCATTGGGAAGCCAGTTAGCATATAGTTTTGTAAAATTTTGTTTAATTTCCTTAGCATATGATTTTGCAATTTCCATAACTATTTAGTATTTATACTTAGGTTTAATATAATTTTAACAAATTAATTCGATTTAGGAAAGTGACTCAAGACACAAGCAATTGTTGATTACACAACATCTTAAATTAATTTGGACGCCTAAAACTCCTACAATGCAAGTAATACAGAAAGTTAATTTAATAATTTGTAACCTGAATGGTAATTATAAGTAATACATTTCCTCTGATTTGGCTATTTGACTATATCGTTAGATAACTTTTAATATTTATAGTAATGCACCTTGTATGTTGATATATACGGTAACAAAATTTGAGCGCCTTTATCCCATAACCTCCAATCACATTACAACCTCGTAAACCTGCCCCAAAACACGTACTAAAGCTATAACTACGTGTCTAAAATACATTTTCCGCAAACCAACGTCTAATTAGCTCAACTTGATAACGATATCCATCACCAAATTCTTCTATTAATTCGCGTTGTAATAATAAGTTTATTGTAGTTTCAACTACATCTGGACAAGCTAATATAGTACTTTTACTAATTACGGCGCCTTCACCTTGTAATCCAATTAACTGCAAAACATTTCGACCTGCTGCATCAACTTGGTTATTTTGAATATCCGCAAAGAAAAAACTACCGCTACTCAAAGCGGAAGGTATTGCTGCTTCCACATCGTCAATAGAAGCTTTGCGCCGTACATCCGGGTCTTGTTCATTTTTATAAGCAACTATTTCTGCACATAGTAACTGCACTAAAAAAGGATGACCACGAGTAAGATGTAACACATACTCAACAGCATCTGGTTCATAACGCAAAGTAAAATCTGCAACTGGATGCTCAATTAATTGACGAGCTTCTTTTTCTTCAAGGTAACTAATGCGTACAACTTGCACATTAATAAGATAGCTAGCCCAGCGTTGATATTCTTCAATAGTATGGGAACCTGCTAACATAACTTTAAAGCGGGGACGATGTTGAATAAGGTGGCGTATCATTCCCAAAACATCTTCCTCGTCAAAGCGTCCCTTAGAAATGGCGCCGTCCAATACCTCAAACTCGTCCAACATCAGCAAAGCAGTATTTTCTCCCAATATACTTTCTACTTCATCAAGCCATTCATCAAAACAAGTAAAAGGGTCATTTTCCAAAGCTTCGCGTGTTAGAGGTGGAAGAATAACACTCTGTTGTTTAGCAGAACTAATCATCCCCCTCGCAATATTATAGAGAAAACCTGTATAGTTGCTGGCACTCGTTGGGGCGCCTTGCAAATCCACAAACATAGGAATAATATTACTAGGTAAAAGCTTTCTTAAGTTATTGAGAAGCGAAGTTTTGCCCATACGTCGCTGTCCATAAAGTAACAAAGGTGGGCGCCGACGGTCTAAAAGTAATTGTTCTATACGCGAAGCAATGTCCGAACGTCCAGCGAAAATTTCTTGTTCTAAGGTTAATGGTATGCCAATAATATAAGGTGAATTAATTTCCTGCTCTCGTTCACTTTCTTTGGCTAATGCGCTTACACTATTAGTCACCACAATGTACCAACGGTCGGCTATAGGACTAAAACGAACGGCATATTTATTGCCCCCACGCTTCAAATTCTGCGAATGTCCATTTAAGCGATCTGCAACATGCTTCAGCGCTAAACGTTGATTATAAGAGCTTTTCTGATTAAGAGCTGCATCAACATCTTTGCTTGTATCAATGAATAAGCCTAGTATATAGCCTATTGAGCTTTCTAAATTCCCAACAACCAAATTTTTATAAATTTTGCGAATATCTTGCACATCGGCACAGCGTTCCAAGCTTCGTGCATCTCGCTCAATTTGTGCAACTACACTTACTTCTTGAACAACCCAACGCTGTCTACTAGAACTTAAGTATTCAATAGCATTGTCTGCATCGAGTAGGTTACGTTCGATAACTAAAACTAGATGTTTATCCAAGCCATATAAAGGTATCCATTGATATTCATCCCAAAAAGCTGGATGCCAGCTAAGTAAAGCAATTTGATTATTTGACCGTCTTTTCTCCAATTCATACAGGAAGACATTGCATATAAATAGCAAGGGGTACATAAGTAAGGGACGCCATATATTTATAAGTACCGCAAATCCTGACCCAATGCCAAATGCGAAGCCAAATACTATACCCCATAACAAAAATACTAAGTCCGAGCTTGCATCTACAGCTACCCCGAACCCAACGCCGAATGCAATACCGAAAGCTATACCCCATGAAACCCAGAACACCATACTAAATGCTAATTCTGGTAAAACACAAGATAAAAGATTAAATACTACAGCAAACGTTAGACTGAATAATATACCAAAGGTTATGCTCGACCCTGCTCTCTGCACCATTTCCCAAAATAAACTAAACGTTACCCCCAACACTAGACCTATAAATGTACCCAAAACAAAAAAAACCGGAGTCTTTTCTACTAACTTACCCAATCCCCATAGCGCTAAAACAAGTGTTAAATTACTTACCAAAGGTAGAATTATGTATCCTTGAATAAATAGCCGCCGTATATAAAGTTTGTTCCGTTTCAAGGAATTTGCTTTTTGAGACTCAGTCTTTAAGGAGGGATAAATTCGGTCAAGATAATTTTTCCAAACCTGTGGGCGGAAAAATAGCCAAAATAGTAATTGCAGGCTACCTATTATCAAGTTTGGGTGTTGTATAGGAGTAGGGGCGTATCTATTTACTGCGTAAAAACTGGTGGCAGGCATTGAATTAGATTTGGAGTTTAGACTTTTCTATCTTAAATACCAGGCAAATAAGCTTTCGTTTTATAAATCGCCAAAATTTTGTACTTGTTTTAAACCCTCTTCTCGCCAATTATAATCATTATCATATTCTTCTAAAGCAAATAATCGCTCACTGCACAAAATTTGTAACAACAACGGCAGGCGCCTACTTTCCTCTAAAATCCAATTTATATCCTCTTCTGCAAATGGAATAGGAGAACTAGCTACTAATTCGCGCGCTTCATCCTCCGTTAGTGCATCTAGCATGGCAGTATATCCGAATATATTGAAAAACGGTGAACTATGTCCAGTACTGCGTGCGAGTTCAGTTGGTGATGAGTGAGTGGCTAGAATAAATCCTAAATTTCCTTGTGTTTGGTTCGTTGCTAAAGAACGTAAGCTTTCCCAAAATTCGTCATCTAATTCTGGACAGCGTTGTAAACCTACACCAATTTCATCGAGTAAAATAACTGTGGGGTTTCGTAAATTATCACTAACTATATTCATAAAATCGCACAAGCTACAATTTTCCGGATACTTTAAACCCATGCATTCCAAAATATAGCTCATTAATTTTTTTCTAGTTGCCATGCGATGGTCTTGAAAGTCTACAAATATCCACTTATAGTTTTTTGGATTTGGTAGCCAATCTGACTTTTGACCCTCACGCAGTTGCTCTACTGGAGTGGTGGTAATATTTTTTAGGTAGTGCAACAACGAAGTTTTACCAATGCGTCGTTTACCAATAATAGCTGCATTTTGTAGAGGATGCTTTTTAATTAAATTGAACAGCCGTTTTAGTTCCTTCTCACGTCCAAAAAATCTTGAAGGTTGAGTTACAGGTGCCCCAGTAATAAAAGGCGATAATTGTACAGGCACAACAGTATCCGTTTTATCAGCAACTTCTTGCCAGTCTAGTTCCAGCTTCTCGCAAATGTCACAGAAATTAATATAGTCAACAGGCTTGCCACTGAGAAAGTTTTTCACAGTCGATAAAGCTAACCCAACATCGACAGCTAAAGCATTTTGACTGGGATAACCGTTTCGCTGGAGAGATGATTTTACTCTTTCCAGATAATTTAGGTGAACCTTAAGCGAGCGCGCCATTTACTACCTAGTAATATTCAGAACTAATATATTCTTACACTAAACCACAAACACAACAGCTAACTTAAGCGCCGACTTCTAGCTGAGTAGTCATTAATATTACACAACCCCGTACCAAGCCAACTCTCATAAAACCCAATCATTCACAAAACTACAAGCTCTTACATAGCCGACATTACAACACCTAAACTACTCCACCAACAACTCAACCAGCGCGCGGTTTAAATCTAAATATACGCAAAGCTTACAAAAAAGGAGTACAAAACATGCGTTCTTCAAACCTATCACCCGCTTTCATTCTAATTTTTTCCACAGTTTTATCACTAACATTTGCCTCCGGTGGAACATCCTTATGGTTAGCATCGCAACCTCAGTTATCTGACTACCAAGTGCGAATCATGGAAGATAGTAGTAGAACCTGGCACACAGGAATTGGTGTTTTATTTGGGTTATTAGGAAGTAAAGCAAACGAACTGCTCGACTCAGATAAAGATGATAAAGACGACGACGAAGAATAAATATTAAATTTATTTATATAGGCGCCTGGGAGTGACACTCAAGGGAAACGCATCTAAAAGCAGCGTGTCTTTACGCCGTTTTATCCATGCCTCCGCTAGATTCGCACAAACTGAACGTGAAGAACAACGAATTTGCTCATTTTTTGTACTGATACGAACATTTTGCCACTGGCGCCAGGGGTATCTATACTCGTTGTTTATCCGGCAATTGGTAATAATACGAACTATATTAGTGATTAATTTACAATTATATGTGGAATGCTAGCATTTCCTGCTTTCGCGCGGGTCGAATGTTAATGAGCGAGGGAATAGGCGCCTCGTGACATTGAACCTGTGTAGGGTAAGAGTCGCGTTCATAGCTCGGCGCCGTGACATCTCAAATTTCCACGCTGTGGGAAAAGTTGTATAAAGCATAACTCTTTCCGCAGAAGCGAGGATGCGGCAAGAAAAGCGCTTCCAATGGTTAAAGAGCATAAAATTTTAGTTTTTATTTAAAATTAATTTTGACTTTTGGGTGTATAGTTAAATACAACTTCTGTAAATATTGTCACTGTACGCTTCTTAAAAAGTTTTTCAGAGGCTTAATTTTGACTATAGTCAAGCTCATCTTTATGTACATTTCCAAATTTCAACTTTTCAACTATAAATCTTTTTTAGACTCTGGCTTATTGGAATTTACACCAGGTATTAATATAGTTGTTGGACAGAATAACGCAGGAAAAACGGCATTACTTGAAGCACTTACGCTCATTTTTACTGACGTACCACACCGAAGTCTTAAAACATTACCAAGTATCTCTTCAAATGCTAACTCTAAGTCAAAATTAAATATTAATTTAACTTTTGATAAACAGGAATTATGTTCGTTAATAGATAGTTATCTGCTTCCACTTTTAATTTTACCAGTTTACACCCAGGACGAGGATGGAGTTACACACGATGCGGAGATAGCATTTGAGTTATTTACAGAATGGTTAAAAACATCGGATTTAGTAGAATTGAATTTATCACTTTTTAGTGCAAATTATGCAGAGCGTATCGACCTGGAAAATAGTGAGTTAGCATTTGGGATATATAGACCCGCATTATTAAATTCAAATGGACGATACTTATCTATTAATATAAAACGGACATCAGAAGATGTATTTAATTTATATCAAACAATACAGACGCAAATAACAGATACTATTGTATATAAATTATTAAACGTTTCTTATCAAAGAATTTATAGATTCTATGCGGAAAGATTAAATCTTGGAATTTGTAGTTTTGGAAGTAATTTTGATTTACAACCTAATGCATCAAACTTAGCTGAAGTTCTTAATAGTTTACAAGGAGTAAACCCGATACGCTTTGACCGTTTTAATCAATATGTATCCATAATTTTTCCACATATAAAAAGAATTACGCTTCAACCTAGAAATAATAATCAAGTTGAAATTATGGTATGGACTGTAGACCCTGAGACTGAAAGAGCAGATTTAGCTATTTCACTGTCATCATGTGGAACAGGAATTGGTCAAGTTTTAGCTATTTTATATGTAGTGATGAATTCGCCAGAACCACGAACTATTATTATTGACGAACCACAATCATTTTTACACCCAGGTGCAGCAAGAAAACTTATTGAAATATTAAAGGATTTTCCACAGCATCAATATATTATTGCAACTCATTCATCCACAATAATCTCTGCTGCAAATCCTGATAAAATAGTAATGCTTAAATATGAAAATTGTGAAACAAAAGCATCAGTGATAGACGCAAAGGAGACAACAGAGCAGCGTATTCTCTTAGCTGAAGTAGGAGTAAGTTTGTCTGATGTTTTTGGAGCTGATAATATTCTTTGGGTAGAAGGTCCAACAGAGGAGCGATGTTTCCCATTAATATTACAGAAAGTCGCGAAAATTCCCTTAAGAGGTACAAACATTCTCGCTGTTAAAAATACGGGTGATTTCGATGGTAAACGAGCAGAATTAATATTTGATATTTATGATAAGCTGAGTGGAGGAACAAGTTTATTTCCACCTGCAATTGGTTTTTTGTTTGATAGCGAAGGGAAACCAAAAAGTAAGCTTGACGATTTGAAAAAGAGAAGCAAAAGACCAGTCGAATTTTTACCTCGACGCATGTATGAAAATTATCTGCTTCATCCAGAAGCAATAGCAAGTGTCATCAATGAGGATGATGAATATCGGGAACATCCCCTTACAAGCCAAGAAGTTGAAGAATGGCTTAATCAACAAAGACAACAAGGTAGTTGTTTACCTAAAGGTATTGAAGTTCAGGGGGTTTTGGAGAAGGATGAATGGGAGCGTAAAGTTGATGCTGCGAACCTTCTCAAGAATTTATTTTCCCATTTTTGTGAAACGCGATTAGAATTTTCAAAAACCAAACACTCTTTTAAGTTAACCCAATACTTAGCTGATAATGACCCTGATTATTTATCGGAAATAGCAGAGTTACTAAAAACAATAATTTCAAGCCAAAAATAACTAACGAGAATAATATATTTATCCTAAAAACCCCCAGCAATCCCCAGAGTAACCAACCACACCATTAACCCTCGATACCCAATATTGCTTCCAACTGAGATAATATCGGCGCCAACTTATCATGCAGTTCCGGATTATCCCATGCCTTGCTTCTCCTAAAATTATTGTAAGCATTCTCCATACGACTTTGCAGTTGAGCTTTTTGGGGAGCAGGATTATACTTTTTAACTTCCGCGCGGATTTCCTTTAAACTCAAATCGTACTCAATAGCATTTTCCAACAACTCAGTCCTATCCTCGTCCGATTTTACCTTGCTAATCTCCAATGCCTTCGTATACTCAATGCTTCCCGCGCGCAGTGCAGCTAAAACATCCTCTTGTAAATTCAACAACGATAGTCGCGTGCGGATAAATGATTGCCAATTCATCTTACCCAACTCGTTAAACACCTGCTCAACAATAAACGCCTCCTTAGTACTCAAAACGTTTCCGGTACTTTTTTTTCTCAAAGAATTATCCATCCTGTAGAGAAACAACGCGACTTTATCGGTATCGCATTCCAACCGCAGCGTTAATAATTTTAGTATTGCTTCTGCCTCGTCGAGCGGATTCAAATCCTCACGCAACAAGTTTTCTGTCAAAGCGTATTGGGTTGCTTCCGCATCGGACATTGCCAAAACAGTTGCAGGTATTTCAGTTAAACCAACATTTTTAGCAGCTTTAAATCTTCTCTCCCCTGCAACCAACTCATAGTTACCATCTGGTAAAGAACGTACCAATACTGGTTGAAGAACACCCGAACTGCGTACACTGGAGGTTAAAGACTCCATTTTATCTTTATCAAAATAGCGTCGCGGCTGGCTATTGGGTAAAACAATCTTCTCAAGTGGTAATAAATTAGAGTTTAAAGCAATATGTTCTTCTTCTTGCACCCCATCACTACTAGTAACTACGGCATCAATAGTATCAAAAGTTTTATCCGTAGTTACCAATGGCGCCACTACATCCACAGTATCTTCTTCCAATTTTGATGGCGCCAACTCAGATAAATCAACAAAATCATTATCATTTTTATCCGCATTTATAATTGAATTTTTATCATCTTCTGTACTCGATTTTTGGCGCCGAGTCTTTGTTCTTGACGTGCCAGCAGTCGTTTTTTTAGGTGTAGAAGTACGAGTCATGTGTCAATTATTGCCCCAATTGCTATCTTAAAATTCTTTTATCACCATCACCTTCATAACACACTTTGACCGCCTTGGAATCAATTCCAAGGCTAATAGTTTAAGTCCATTAAAATGGACTTAAAAAGTAAAAACACAAATACTTTAATGAACAAGAATTTAATAACTTGCATGTATTTGTGGTACGGGCATCTTGCCCGTTTGTAATATTCCAAGCGCAGGCAGGATGCCTGTTCCACAAGAAAAATTGCACTTTATTTAATCCACATTCCTAAGCTTTAAGGGAAGCAGATTATTTCATATTTTAGTCTTGTACAGAGGGCGCCCGCAACTCCCAACTCACCAAAACGCGCACCAAGGATAAATACTGAATTTCTACTCCCTCAATAAACATTCATTTATGTCAATAAAACGCAAAATTAGGACTTACAGCCTGCGTAGGCAGGCTTTGCTCGTATAGACCTACCCTTCTAGGGTGGAGGGGAACGGAATACACGACACAACACACAATACGAAACACGCGACACAAAACACGAGGCGCCAACACTCACACTCATGCATCCAATATCACAAGAAAAAGCCGTATAATCCCTCATACAAAATCACCCTAACCGCAGTATCCCTTATCACACACCTCACCCGCCAATCAATAACGCATCCCACTTTATAATGCCAGCAATGCAACATAAATTCATATTCAGTATAAGTTGATAAAAACATTACCAGTATACAGAGTAAACAGGCGCCTTTATATAGAGAGGAAATAAATGTCCGGGAACAGTGTTTATCGGTCATAATGATGCATAGAGTCAGCATCATTATATATATTGAGGCAATCTGTAATGGAAGGCGCCGCGCACTCAAGCATCGACAAAACCCAATTGAGCGAGGCGATTGCTCATTTATCACCTGAACAGTTAGCATTTATTCAGGCAACTGTTGATGCGGTAGTCAAAGCAACAGGTAATACTAAAATTACAGGCGCCAACACAACAAGCGAATTATTCAGCAGTTGGTTAGGTTCACGCGAATCTGAGCAAACAGCGCGCGCTTACCGTAATGACGTAATGCATTTTGTCCAATACAAATTAGGTATTGACTACCCCGACCTCGATGATTTGAATTTGCACACCATCACCAAAGAAGACGTAGATAATTACAAAGCTTATCTATTAAAGAAAGAAACAATGGGACATATTGCGCGCGCATCAGTTAGACGGCGCCTTGCATCACTCAAAAGTTTTTTGCGGTATGCTTGTGACGTTGGGTATCTACGCGCAAACCCAGCGATGTTATTAAAAGTGCCAGCCGAACGTAAGAAGATAAAAGAGCGAACACTTTCTGTCACCGAAATAGAAATGATGAGCGATGCGGCAGTTTTAGCAATAAGCGGCGCCAAAACACCTCAGAAAAAAATTCAGGCACAGCGCAACTACTTAGTATTCGAGTTATTTTATTGTGGAGGGTTTAGAGTTGGCGAAGTTGCCACACTCACCTGGAATGCAATACACCTCAACCAATCAGGATTACCATATATAAAAGTAGTGGGGAAAGGAGACAAAGAACGCGACGTGCGTATCCCAACAGAACTTTATCAATTTTTACTAGCCAACCGTCGGCGCCCAAACGATAAAACAGAACCCATCTTCACCAGTCAAAAAACCTCAGAACCCGTAACCGACAGACATATTCGCCGCATCATCAAAGATATTGCAGTATCCGCAGGACTAACACGCATACCCTCACCCCACTGGTTAAGACACTCCCACGCAACCCACGCAGCTCAAAACACACCCATCCACGTAATTACCAAAACACTAGGACACTCCAGCGGTAAAATTACCATCGATAACTACCTGCACGCCGGAGAAGATGAAGCAAGTTCCCTTAACCTTGGTCGTTGGCGCCGTTAAAAAAGCAAATTCGTGGCGCCCTTAATAGACGTTGAGCCGAGATACGTGTAAAAACCTGCAAGATGGTCTGGAAACAATTGCTATATCTAGGTTTTAGCTATTTTGACTTACTTGTTTATATGGCTTTCCGCATACAGCGCAGAATTTATACCTAAACGACACTACTAGTTCGCCACAGTGAGTACAACTAGAACGTAGTTGTGTCCCGCAAAGATAACAATACTTAGCTTTAATATTACTCCACGCTTCATCAGTAGCACTACCAGGTTTCCAACATCGAGGGCAAAATCTTATTCCTTGGACTGGTTTGACCTCGGAGCCTTTTATTACAGCTTCTAGATACTCAACAGGCGCCCCTAACCCAACTGCAATGCCCTGTAGTGTTTTGTGGCTGAGTTTTGTTGTCAGCCCCCGTTCAATCTTCCCTACAGAGCGTTCATGGATACCTGCGGCATCAGCTAACTCAAATTGAGTTAAATTGAGTGCCTTTCTAACCCGCAAAACATAGGCTGCAAGCGATTCTCCAGCTTGAGGGGCTTTAAAAGTATCCATGATTTGCTACCAATATCTTCTTAAAAAGATATATAATTTGTTCATGAATAACCTTGATGTAAACACATAAATTTGAGTGAATAAGGCTGTAACTTTAGCCACTGTTGCGATTAAATTTTTAGAACGTCCTGGTTTGGCACCGACAACTAGGGAGACTTACGAACTTACACTCGCACCTTTGTTATCAGAGTATGGAAGTTGGTCAATAGAAATTCTCAGTAAACAAACGTTAATCGAGTATTTAAAGGGTCTAGGTCATTTAAAATACACAACACACCATAAGCATCAAGCAATACTACAAAGTTTATTGAATTTTGCTGTTGAACAAGGGTATATAAAGTTCAACCCAATACACGGACTCAAACAACGTCTTCCCGACCGGGAGAAAGGGGAGCATTTAACCGATGATAAGATAAGATATCTAACTACTGAACAATTAAATATACTATATTCCTCCGTAGAAAAGGACTATCGCACAGCTGCAATAATTAGTTTACTGCATCGCACAGGATGTAGAATAGGAGAGGTTTTAGCACTTGATTTAGAAGACATAGACATTAAAAATCAGAAATTTCAAGTGTTGGGGAAAGGTAACAAGCAACGCTGGTGTTTTTACAGTGATGATGCAGCGAATGCGTTAGCTAAATATTTAAAATATACTAGGCATCAACAGCATCGTGCTTTGTTTACAGCACAACACCCAGTCACGCTTAAAGTAAGTAAAATTAGCTATCACACATTGCATGATAATTGGCGAGAAGTAACCAATAAACATCCGGAATTAAACGGTGTTCGTATCCATGATTTAAGACACACGTTTGCGTGTGAGCGCGTAGGTTTAGTATCAATTGAAGAATTACGTGCGCTTATGGGACATGAAAGCATTCAAACAACTTTACAATACCAAAAAGTGACTTCGTTGAAAGCTGAATCAGCCGCGCGCCGCGCCTTTAATGCTCTAATGAATATAGATGTCTAGTGAGTAAGATTAGTCATTATTACAATACATAAATATGCCATACAAGTGTATTAAGCAAGCACTTTTAATAAAATATTTTGAATGTGTATTCAAAAGAATATAAAATACCTTTGGGTTGAAGAGTGAGGGATAAACCATTTTTTGGTCATCCCTGGCTACTTTGTGTTGCAAATATTACCTTAATGACTTTAATTGACCGTACCGCTTACCCCAAATTTAAACAATTCCCCGACGCTAAGGAGCTTGCGGAGCTTTATACTCCAATACCAGAAGAAATTAAGCTTGCAAAGTCTAAAACTAAGAGCCACGAGGGGTTTTTTAGTTTCATCGTCATGTTAAAATCTTTTCAAAGGCTTGGTTATTTTCCACATCCTGAACTGGTACCAATCGCGGTCATTAAACATTTAAGGTCGTGTTTAAAGTTACTTTCTTGGGTGAAAGCAATACCATCTGAACGCCAGCGCTACACTTATCAGGATACAATACGTTTGTATTTAGGCGTTAAACAGTATGATCAATCTGCCCAAAAAATCATAGCTATCTTAGTTGCACAACAAGCAGAAGTAAAAGACCACCCTGCTGATTTGATTAACGCAGCAATTGAGGAGTTGGTTAAACAAAGATATGAATTACCTGCATTCAGTACGCTTGACCGTTTGATTTGTCATATTCGTGCGATGGTTAATAACCGTCTATTTATTCGGGTTTCTAGTAGTTTGACTGTCACCGAAATTCTTTATTTAGACCAGTTAGTTAAGGGAGATGCAGACTCCGACTTAGCCACACTTAATTTGATTAAATCACCACCCAAAAGCGCAAAATTAAATGCGATGAAGGAACTTCTGGCTAAATATGATTCTTTGATTTAAAAGAAACCGAAGACTTACTGAATACATTAAAAGAGGTATTAAACGCATCAAAAGAAGCTCCTGATAGTGCAGTATTGGGCGACAAAGTACAGTATATTTTAGATGAGCGTGGTGGCACTGATTTATTGCTAGAAAAGTTTGAAGAGATAGCGGCTTACAATACAAATAATCACTTGCCTTTGGTATGGCGTTTTTATTCTGGAAATCGTAAAACATTATTTGATTTAGTACGTTCCTTAGATATACTCTCAACTTCCGCAGAAGAATCAGTAATTAATGCTGTGAAGTTTTTGCTAGATAACGAACACAAACGTAGACCAAATTTACCCGCTGAAATTGATTTGAGTTTTGTGGGTAAACATTGGCGTGCTTTAATTATAACAGAAGTCAAGGGAAAGAAAGTTTTAAGACGCCAACAACTAGAAATTTGTATTTTCTCTTACCTTGCAGAAGATTTTAAAACAGGAGATGCATGTGTCGTTGGGTCTGAAAGTTATGCTGATTTCCGCGACCAATTGTTATCAGAAACCGAATGTATACCGTTGATAGAAGATTACTGTAATCTACTCGGCTACCCAAATAACCCTGAAGATTTTGTTGAGTATTTACGTACTGAATTAATACGAGTTTCTCTTGAAGTAGATAAAATATGTGCGGATGGTAAACAAGTAACGATTAATAGTAAAGGTGAACCTTCGCTTAGGCGGCTAGAAACTCCCCCCCAACCAAAAGAGGTAGAAGAATTAGAAGCAAAAATTCGTGAATTGATGCCTGAGCGTAGTATCTTAGATATTCTTTCTAATGTTGAGCATTGGTTAAATTGGACGAGGCATTTTGGTCCACTGTCAGGTAGTGAACCAAAGTTAAAAGAACCCGCAGAACGCTATATTTTTACAACGTTTGCTTATGGCTGCAATCTTGGACCAAACCAAATGGCGCGACATTCAAGGGGCGCAGTTACTTCTCATATGATGTCTTATGCAAATCGGCGCCATATTAGTGCTTCTATTTTAGAGGCTGCAACTCGAGACATTATTAACGCTTTCAACCGTTTTAGCTTACCAAATTGTTGGGGCACTGGGAAGAAGGCGGCTGCCGATGGTAGTAAATTTGAGATATACGAAAACAATTTACACAGTGAGTACCACATCCGTTATGGCGGATATGGTGGTATTGCTTATCATCACGTTTCTGATAAGTATATTGCTTTATTTACTCACTTTATTACTTGTGGTGTATGGGAGGCAATATATATTTTAGATGGGTTATTAAAAAATCTTTCTGACATTCAACCTGATACCTTGCACGCGGATACCCAAGGTCAATCAGGACCCGTGTTTGCCTTATCTTATCTTCTTGGTATCAAATTAATGCCACGTATACGTAACTGGAAGGATTATACTTTTGTCCGTCCCAGTGCTGACATCACCTATAGTTACATCGACCCGTTGTTTACTTCAGTAGTCAACTGGAATTTAATCAAGACACATTGGCACGACATGATGCGGGTCGTGCTGTCGATTAAGGCTGGAAAAGTCATGCCTTCAACCTTGCTACGTAAGTTGAACAGCTACAGTAAGAAGAATCGCCTCTATCAAGCGTTTTTAGAATTGGGTAAGGCTGTGCGAACTATGTTTCTGTTAGATTACATCTCTAATGTCAGGATGCGACAAGAAATTAACGCAATTACAAATATTGTGGAGATATACCACGGGTTTTTAGATTGGGTGTTTTTTGGTAAACAAGGCGCCATTACAGAGAATGACCCAATCGAGCAAGAAAAACGGCTAAAGTACCTTGATTTGGTAGCAAGTGCTGTTATTTTACACAACACGGTTGATATGTCGTTGGCGATTCAAACGTTAATGTCACGAGGGGAAGTGATTCCAATGCGACATTTAGCTGCTCTAAGTCCATACGTAACTAGACATATTAAAAGATACGGAGACTATGTAGTGAATTTACAGAATATTCCGCAACCGTTAGAAGCAGCGATTAACCTACCACCCGAAATCTTTGAAACCTAGACACAGCAAGACTTTCCAGACTATCTTGCAGGTTTTTACACGTATCTCGGCTCAACGTCTTGTGTAATACGAGCAAGGTTGGCTAGGGGTTCCACTCCTGGTACTATTGGTTGGTAGTAGTGCCAATTTTCGCTATCTGGCAAAGCTCCTACTTTTAAAGATGGCAATATTCCACCCAAAACTAATGATGATTTGCCACTACCTGAAGAGCCAATGACAGCTAATAAACGGTTTTCTTTGAGATGGTTTAATAGTTTATCTAAAAGACGCTGGCGCCCGTAAAATAGCTTGTGTTTTTCTTCTCGAAACGCTTCTAAACCTAAGTAAGGACACTGAGAATCATCTAAAGAAGGCGCCAGTGCTGGGTCAAATTCAATTAAAGTGGCATCAGGTGGTTCAAGCCCAGCACGGTATAATACTGTTGTCCAATAATCTAATAAACTTTGACAAGCCCATCGGTCTTCATCTGTATCTAATAACACCCCTGTTGCTCGTCCTCGACAAATAAATTCTTCTACTTCTGTTAGTAATTCTTGTGTATTACCTAGTTCACGATGGCGTTTTAGAAGTTCGCTATGTACCGCGCGTAAGGATGTTAGCGAAGGATATTTTTCTTGGGGTATGCTTGTCAACATTTCTATTTTACTCCATCATCCTCAAAACAGAAGCTAGGGGTTCGCCAACTATCCGCAAATTACCACACAATCGCTTTAATTCTGTATCTACACGATAAAACCTCTCACCTGCACGTCTACGAAAACTTCGGAAGCAGCGTTTAACTTTAGCTGGGTTTTGCTCAGTAATTGCGTTGTCCAAACTTTCAGTATCCTTTTTGAGCAAAAGTGCCCATTCTTCTATAATATCTTGATAAAAAGATTCTGTCATAGCTTTTAAATCAGTCCATGACATTTCTAATTCAAATATATCTTTTTCTAAATTTGCTTCAATACGGCGTAGTTCTAAATCCATTTCCTGCCAATCGTTATGACTTTTGACCATATCTGTCAGGTTGTTATTGAGGTCAATCAGAGCATCTATACTATTTTTTAATTGTTGTGTTCTGTTTGGACTGAGTTGAGAATCTGTTAGGTTAGAGTGCAAGTAGTTCATTGCGCTAACAAGAGCAGGTAGACGCAAGACGCGCGCTGCTGTGTTAAGGCTAGTATTAATTCTTGAAGGTTGAATTGCTAGCACACGATTTATCAACCAAACTGTCCTTTTTAATTGCCGTATTTCTAAACTTTCAATTGCTCCATGTAACTGTGTTACAGCTTCTTCAAGGTCTTTTATCCAGACGGTTTCATTTTGTGTTAAATTTCCTCTAACTGTAACCTCCCTAACGTCAGCCACTATTTGCTGCAATGTTAGCTGATGGTCTAAAAGAATATCTAAAGCTGTATCATCATTGGGAAATCGTTTAGCTTCTTGGACTATACCGCTGTAAGATTGAAATTTTAATGTATGTAATAAGTCGTGCAAATCTTTATAATTACCTAAAATCTCGATTTGCTCACAGACTGCTTGAAAATCTGTACGAAAAGCTACTACTGTGGCACGGATATCAGGCGCTATCATCATTTCTGATAAAGCTTCTAGACCGTTATGTACTGTACGGCTATTGTATTCATTTTGACTAATTTGTTTATTACTCTTTTCTAATTGGGTAGGTGATATAGCATTTATTAAACGTTGCCATGATTGTTCTGAGCTTTGATGTAAGTCTACAGCAACCAAGGCACGTAAACGAGCAGGCAAGTCACAAGTTTTTGTAATTACAGGAATTGTTTTCCAACTGCCAGTATCTAATCCGTAACTTCCTACTAAGATACTATCGAATTGCCCCCATGTGTCTTCGAGATAGTTGGGAGTTAAAACAAGTAATGTTCGATGGCTTTCTTTTATGGCTCGTTCTATTTCGTCTAGTTTGGGGCGCCCTAATTCAAATAGTAGTTGTTCTGTATACCTTATACCTACGTGTTCTAGTTTCGGTAACAACTCGTTTGTTACCCACCCTTGATCTGCTGGGCTATAGCTTATAAATACGTCATAGACGCTTTTTGCTTGTCCGCTCATCAATTTTTTGTAGGCATTTAATTAGTTTAGTGTCATTTAGACTTCATACTAATTACCTATTTTTCCAGATTATTTAAAATATTATACACATTTTGATGGTGCGGATTACTCGTGTATAAAGAACGCGACGTGCGTATCCCAACAGAACTTCATCAGTTTTTACCAGCCAACCGTCGGCGAACCCATCTTCATCAGTCATTCAACGTGCGTGACGCACTAACAATAATACCGTACTTATATAAACATTCTCTTTTTAATTGTCCACTTTCATACCATTGCTTACACAAACTTTTCTTAGCTCACATCTTGCACCAAAGTATAAATACTTAAAAATTATTTTTTTAATAAACATACATTTTTATCAACAAGACGTTAAATTAGCATTTATAGCCTGCGTAGGCAGGCTTTGTTTGTATAGTCTAGCCCTTCTAGGGTGTAGGTGCAAGATATGAGTTAGCTCCTGACTCATAACATTCGTAGTGCGACTGTCCACACTTGTACCATTCCCTTGAAATTCCTTGTAAAATACCATCCACATAAGAATTTTCTGCTAATAGCTGACCAAAGCGTAAAATTCTCGTAACCAATACCTGTAAATATTGTCCTTCGTAAGTGTAGACATGGTAATCAGAATAATCTAATTCGTCTATAGGTACTCTCATAAAAACGTAATTAATTTACAAAACTCCCTATTAACTATTAAATACAGTACCAAACTGCAAAATTATAGGTACTGACATAAACTTATTAGCCAATAATAGCTTAATAATATCATAAAAAGAGAATATTGAACTAACGCGCAACTCATGCTTATACCGTAAACAACAGGGCTTAGTACCTTAAAATTAGCCCTCTGGAGTACCAAAAACAGCACTCTTATTATGGTACTTAGAAACATTAATTGTAGTCCTAGGCAGTCTTGTTACATCAATTTGCCACCGTGGTACTGGTACAACAAATCGATAAAATATTTTTTTTATAGATACATAATATGTGCCCTAAAAAAAAATATTTTTTGAATTTACCCTCTGTACCGTACCCAATATAATACATTTTTTCTATAGATGCAGGTACATTTTCGGCGCCTTGTACCTATAAAAACTGGTACTAGACAGCATAATGCATAGGTACAGACATGGTTTTGCGTACCTTGAGAGTAGCATTAATGTACCGCAAGCAGTATGAGCATGTACCGATTATTTTTGAATTTAAATTTGAGATGTTTATTTAACACAAATTATCTCTAAATATTGACTATACATTTTATAATTGTGCTTGAAATATACAAATAAAAAATTGTTCTTTATTATGAAGACGCTATTGCATCCTA
Organism: Calothrix sp. PCC 7103; assembly: GCF_000331305.1. Classification (GTDB taxonomy): domain Bacteria; phylum Cyanobacteriota; class Cyanobacteriia; order Cyanobacteriales; family Nostocaceae; genus Dulcicalothrix. The sequence continues at coordinate 338,549 of NZ_KB217480.1, forward strand.
CAATAAACCTTCAGGTACTGCTCAAGCATGTGCAGTACCTGAAGGTTTGGAATGTTTTCACCAATACTATGTAGTAGCTATGAATTAATGACTACCGAAACCAGTAAATTTTTCAAAAGTTACTGCGTGGCACCTCAATTTGGTATAAACTAACGGTGAGTGATGTGTTTGTCGTGAGCAATGATACCGATGCGAAAGCTAAATTCATGAGTTTGGTTGAACACACTCCATTTCGTTACATAGATGCAGGTGAGTTGAAAAATGCTCGGACAGTGGAACGGATGACGCTGTTGAGTGGGGAACTGGGACAGCGTTATGGTTATTTTCCCCGGATGAATTACAAATTACTGGGTGAAGCTTGGACGTTAGGACAAAATGACCATCTTGGAAGTTTAATTGCAGGGAAACAGTCATGATACTCAAATGGCTATTTAGCAGGTTAGATTTTGACTTTCCCCCACCACCCCAATGTCGGGATGAAATTTGGCTCCTCACATCATTATTTCACTTGGAGCGGGAATTTCTGCCTAGCAATTGTCCTGGGGAAGATTTAGACAAGTATTAATTTAAAGGTAATTACTTATGGCAAACGTTGAAATTTACACTTGGAGTACCTGTCCATTTTGTCGTCGTGCGAAACAACTCCTAGATTCTAAAGGGGTAAGTTACACCGAAGTAGTTTAATCAAAAGGAATGAAAAAAATGACTAAGCCAATTAATACGAACGAACAAAACCATGATTAAACTTTACGGTCACTCCATGTCTGGTAACAGCTACAAAGTTCGTCTGTTGCTGGAACTGTTGAATCTGGAATACGAATGGGTGAAAGTCGATTTAATGAAAGGTGAACATAAATCGCCGAAATATTTAGCCCTCAATCCTTTTGGACAAGTACCCTTGCTAATCGATGGAGATATTAAACTCGCCGATGCTCAAGCAATTTTGGTATATTTGGCACGTCAGTATGGTGACGATGCTTGGCTACCTTTAGATCCATTATTCTTAGCTCAAGTGGTGCGCTGGTTATCAACTACAGCCGGAGAAGTACGTCAGGGACCGGAAAACGCCCGACTTTATCACTTATTCGGTGCAACCAGTATTAATATCGAACGAGCATATCAGAAAGCAGAGCATATCCTCACCCAGTTAAACCAACATTTAAGCACCCGCACCTGGTTAGAATTTGAACATCCGACGATTGCAGATATAGCAGTTTTCCCCTACGTCGCGTTAGCTGGTGATGGAAAAATTGACCTCACACCTTATCCAAATGTGTTGGAGTGGATTAACCGCGTCAAACAACTCCCCAATTACATACCAATGGCTGGACTTTAGATAATAAAAGGAGAGAAAACAATGGCAAACCCAGGTTGGTCGCGTTCTGAATCACCATTTCATGCTGGCGAACTGGCAATTCAAGCCCGATTAGGGGCACAAGAACGGATGGACAAGCAAGGAAGGCGGGTAATTCGGGAATATCTACCTGAACAGCATCGCCAATTTTTTGCCCAACTTCCCTATGTAATTGCTGGTAGTGTGGATATATCAGGTTATACCTGGGCTTCGATTTTGGTAGGGGAACCGGGTTTTCTCTCTTCGCCCGATGAACATACTTTGCAAGTGATGGCAAAACCCTTGTATAGCGACCCTTTGGCAACTACCCTCGCCGATGGGATTGACATTGGTTTGCTGGGAATTGAATTGCATACCCGTCGCCGCAACCGCATGAATGGAACTGTCACGGCTATTTCTGACGATGGTTTTCAAGTACGGGTAGGGCAAAGTTTTGGTAACTGTCCCCAGTATATTCAAGCACGGATGTTCAGATTAGATGAATATGATGAAACTACACCTAAATCGGTTCATGCTTTAAGCAAATTTACGGAAGCAGAACGGGATTTAATTACTGCATCAGATACATTCTTCATTGCCACAGCTTACCAGGATAAATCAGCAGGTGCAGCCAAAGGTGTAGATGTTTCCCATCGCGGGGGTAAACCGGGGTTTGTGCGGATAGATGATGATTTTACCCTGACTATTCCCGATTTTGCTGGGAATTGCCATTTTAATACCTTTGGCAATTTAGAATTAAATCCCCGTGCGGGGTTGTTGTTTGTGGATTTCGACCAAGGTAACTTATTGTACCTGACTGGTACGGCTGAGGTTATTTGGTCGGGGGATGAAATTAGTAATTATACAAATGCAGAAAGGTTATTGCGGTTTCATTTGCAACATGGTTATCGGGTGGAAGGTAGTCTTCCCCTACGTTGGTCAAATCCTGAGTTTTCCCGCTTTTTAGATGATACAGGCTCTTGGTAGAAAATCCTTTATAAAATTAGAGGGTGTATTTGAGGATGAATTTGGCTCCTATCCCCAAGGTACTTGGGGGAGCAATCCTAGTGGCAGTCGTCATACACCCTTTAGTCGAGAAGGTTGTCTTATCTATGTCAAAATTGGACATTTGAATTAGAGTTTTAACTTGGCAGATTCAAATCACACTGTCCGCTTCCAAAAATCTGGAAAAATCTAGTAACTCCCAAATCTAGTTTCAACAAGGGGAGAGTTCAACGTATACCAGAACAGTTTGCAGGCTGAGATACCTGCACGTCGGGAGAGTTAGAAAGTAAGGTTGAAAGTTTTGCTTGCGGCGCCCACATATTAATTTTTCTAAAATAGGCGCCGAAGTCCTTACAATTAATCTTGTTACAGGCGCCACTAATCTTCTCAGTATACAATTGTCATTATTGTTACCAATTTGAATACTATGAAAATGTACAGATGCAGGCGCCGTGTGAAGTGATGTTAAAAGGTATACGGTTGAAGAGACTTAAAAGTTGTATTTATTTAACAGCAATTGCTTGACCAGCAGTACTGATAATTTCTTGTAAATTGGTTACAGAACCTGTATAGCTACCACCGGGACCTGCGAAGGTTTGCTGACCCACTTGAAGTTGTTTTAGTGAGTAGCTGTTTGATGCATCAGATGCGAAACCACCTACATCACCCAAGGTAATGGCTAAACCACCAGCTACAGTGTCGAGTTCGTCGTTAGATAGTTCAATTGCATTAATTTCGTTATTCATTACTTTATCTCCATTGAATATATAAGTTATGTTTGAAAGCTTGTAGCGTTTAGGCTGTTTGCTTTCATGAATTAATAATAGGAATTTTGATGGCTTAAACACATCGTAATAAAGCTGGAATTGATAGCTATCCTTTTTGTTGATGCGGCGCCTATACTAAAGTTGGAGCTACTTAAGGTGATATGCTGGAAATACTGCGGTGCCTGTAAAACTACAGATTCATAGGCGCCTCAAGAGTTGTTTACAACTATTGAAAGAAAATATGGACTCTGGGAATCTCAACAGTGAATTGTCAGTAGAAGACCGTGCAGCAGCGGAAAAATTGCACACGCGGTTACGGCGCCTTTCTCAGGTTCCCAACGTGGAAGAAGTTGTAGTTGCCATGTTTGAATTTTTTGCACATCTACCAACTCCGTATTTAACGCCCACACAAGAAGAGTTATTATCTGTGATTGAGCGACAGTGTGGAATTGAGTAAATTAAAGGTGGTGTGTTTCAAGTGCCACTAGCAAATATTTCGGGTGAGCCAAACAAATCGTAAACGTTGGTGTTTAGTGCTTCTGTCAGATATCTTAGCAGTTTGAAGGATACGGTAGCAGGCGCCTTTTCGTTTCCTTCGGGGTGTTCTAAAAGCTGTATGTATTGCTGGGACACTTTATAGTCGTACTGGTCAATAACTTTTTGAGCTAGCGCGCGCCGAGAAACTTTACCTCGCATCAATTTTAGTTTTTTACCAAACTCTGGCTTCCAATCTACAGATGCGATAATATCGAGTTCCAACATAATAAGTTTTTTACTAGTCATACTTGACATACAATTACATATAATTTTATAGTCATACTAGTAAAAATATAATAGATTATCGGGGTGTAAAACTTGGTGTGGTTTCAAATTTTAGCCTGAATGTCAAATTATTACGGGTGCAGGACAACCAAATTGTCGATGCCATTCTTACAACTGTATCAGATAAACACCTTGCGGATGCTCAAAATCTATGGGCGCCTCAACTAACGGGTACACGTTACTCTGATGCTGACTGGAATTGGGAGAAAAAGAATCGGTTAGCTAAAATATTGCCTGGGGATGAACTTTATGCAATTGAGTGTGAAGGCATTACCCAAGGATTGATGACAATTGATATATTAAAAAAACGCTGCCAAATTGAATCTCAGTATCGTCGGAGGCTAGTATATATTAGTGCATTAGCTACTGGGCCAATGAACCGTCCAGCAATCAACAATCCTCCCACCTACAAAGGTGTTGGTAAAAATTTAGTTGATTTTGCTATTGCCCGTAGTTATGAATTGGGATACCAAGGACGTGTAGGACTACATGCTCTCCCCGATTCTATAGACTTTTATCGTAAAATTAGGGTTGGATTCCTTGATTGCGGTCCCGACCCAGACGAACCAGATAATTTGGTTTATTTTGAAATATTACGGAGAAACTCATGACCCAATCAATTTCTTCTGATACAAGTGTTGAAACAACTAAAAACCAGCATTTAATCGAGTTGGTAGCAGCAGAAGATGCAGCCAATGGAGAAGTTGGTTGTGGTCGGTTAGCATCAAGTAATTTTTTGGCTTATTTGAACAATCGCAGTATCAATATTGACGACGAAAACTTTAGAAGTTTACTGAATTTGCACTTGGGGGACATACTAACAGAACGTGACTTTGATTCAATTATTTCTAAAGTCAGTTGCTACATTGAATCTGTAGTTGCAGGCACAAAAGTACCGACTACAAGCGCGCGCTCCCAAACTGAAATTGTCGAACACATCCCGACATCAGAACTTCAAAAATTATTACAAACATTAACAGAGTTTTTACCAAACGGTAAAGAAGCTCGAATTATTGAATATATCCACACAATTATACATAAAGCCGTACTGCAACCCCGACACACTTGGCCTCATCCAATTTGGGTTTTAAAATCAGAAGAAAAAATTTATATAACCCAATCTGCAACTTTAGAAGAAGCTATTACTCAAGTAAAGGTACAATATAAAGATGTAAGCGGAGAATTAGAAGTTGTAAAAGTAGGTGGAGTATTGGCGCCAAATCAAGTTATTGCTCTGGATTTAAATAATTAAATGAATCAACTTTTAATAATTCACACCCTCTTTAATTAGCATATGCACATCACTCTTCGTTCCATATCAGAAGCTGACTTTAAGTTCATCTACGAAGTAACGAGAGTAACAATGCAAACCTATGTAGAACAAACTTGGGGAAGTTGGGTTGATTTTGAGCAGCGAACAATAATTTACGATTCAATTAATTTGTCAACGCATCAAATTATTCAGATTGACGGTCAAGATGTTGGATGTTTGGCAGTCGAGATACACCTAAGCCACATGCAATTAACGAAACTGTATGTACTACCTAATTTTCAGCGTCGTGGCATTGGTACAGTTCTTATCAGGCAGTTAATTAATGAAGCTAAAGCGCATAAAATACCCTTACGGCGCGCGAGTTTTAGCAGTTAATCCAGCACGTAAACTCTATGAACGCGAAGGTTTTATTGTTCAAACACAAACAAAGGAGAGAATCCACATGGAGTATGCTCCCGTCAAGTGAAGTTGCGTCTTCGATTATCAATATTAGAAGATACCGTGGCGCCGACTTTAACATACGATAGTTGTGCAAGTGGCGCCAAGTGCATGTACCAAAATTTATACTAGTACTGCGTTTCCCTACTTTTTAAGGTTTTTTTGAACAGTTTCTACATCTAGCTCTAAGCGTTCTGCTATCTGCTCAGTATTTAACCCTAACTCCTGTAAGATAGAAATCGTCTTCAGTTTCTGTTTGAGTTCTCCCTCTTGTTCTCCCTCTTGTTTACCTTCTAAAAAAACTTTACTTTTTCTTAGCGATTCTAAATCAAGCATGACTTCTAGTTCCTTTACTGTTAGGCTTGGAAATTTATCAATCACAACCGTTTGAATAAATTGTAGTACTTTTTCTTGTAAAGCAGCATTGGTAATTTCTGAAGTTGCTTTACTCATTAACTGTCGAGCAAATTCCCCAGTTTTCTTTTTGACTCTTTTTTCGACGACCAAACGCATGATTCCCACACTCAAAGATTGATTAGGTTGTTTTCCAAGTTCGTCTAGATAAAAGCAACGTAAAACTGGTAAAAAAATCTTTAAATATGGTGGAAAACTTTTTTCAGTGCTGCGTTTGTCGTAGATAACAATAGCGTGCCATTTTTCATTGGGTGGTTTGTATTGAGTCAAATACATTATTATTTTCCCGAAAAAGGTATCATAAAAGTTAGTGTCTTTATAAGCTTGCGCTTCAATGAAATAAATTGGTGCAAAGCTATATCCAGGGCGTGTTACAAGTAAGCCATCTAAACGATAACCTTGTTGCTTTATTTCGGGCGCGCTGTATTCGTATATACTTTTATCACGTGGTGATTCCCCTATCAATTCAAAGAATAATTCCGGCAATTCTTTGAAGATTTTATAAAAAAGTGGGTCGGCTGTCATTCACTTTTCTCACTCATAGTGGAGATGCAATTATTTGATAGTACGATATCATTACATACTTCTTTTATTTTTGATGATAAATAAATATTTACAGTAACATTTTCAGTCAATCTTTATGTTATAAATAAAACATTAAATAGAGTTGCGGAAATTATTATAGAACTATTAGGTGGAATCTCACAAATGATAAAGATTTTACCGCAAGAGAGCAAGCCACTGAGAAAAATGAGGATGATAGAAACTGTATTTAGTTTCCTTATCAATTTGCTGTTGTTGCAAAAACTCAAACCAACCGTCTAACACTTCTTCTACGTCATATTCATCTTCATTGGTTGCCTCGGCAAGTTCCCTGACTGATATTCCTTGATGAGCAACTGCGAGAACCCTTAATACTTTCTCTGCAATATCTGTTAACGTAGTTTGCCCGGAGGGCGATACACCTCTGGAATGCATTTTCTGCCAATGTTGGGTAAATGCTGACTCGTCATCCCAATTTTTTAAATCATACTCTGATAAATCGAGGACAAAGGACGGCGCCTCAATTAATAAACCAGATTTTTCTTTCTTGAAAGGACGACGGGTAAGAATAAAATAAACCCCTTGGGGAAGATATCGGGGAAGATAAAATAAGTTTGTTCCTAGTGGTTGGTTATCTTCGTTGATTGCATCTAGTGCATCAATGGCAATAATTAATTTTTGGTCGGGCGCCAGTTGTTCGCTGATTTGCTGTAATAGTAGAGATAGGTGTAGAGATGTAAATGGCGCCTCTACTATAATATTGCCCGTAGTCACAAGTTGAGTACAAATATATTGGATAAATTTCTCAGCAGTATTTTTACCTTCTACCTGGGCGTTGTAATAGATAATAATATTCGGGTTGAAGTTGCAAGTAGCAAATTTAGCTAAGATAGCACTTTTACCGCTACCAGGGGCGCCGATAATGGTAAAATAACCCCGATTATGTTTGTGGAGAAAATTATCGATAGCGCTAAATACAAATTCGCAGTTGAGAAAATTTTGACTTTTCTCCCAAATGATTTGTTGAAACGAGCTATCTAATTGAGGTGGAGCGTTCATGACTGTACCTCCATACCTTCTAAACGGAGGAAATGTAGTTTTCCTGATTCATCACCTGCGATTATTGTGGCATTATCTGGGGTAATCGCACAGCAATTTACATTACCTTCACATGTAAACGTGACAATTTCCTTTGCGGTTGCGAACTCCCAAATTTTAATTGTTTTGTCATCAGAAGCAGAAGCGATATATTTACCATCGCTGCTAAAGGCGACTGCATTAACCGAACTACTATGACCAGTCAGGGTATGAATTTCTCTTTTTCGTTTTATTATATTCTCAATAAATTTTAAAAATACTCTCTTTATAGTTCCTAGTTTCCAAACTTTAATTGTGTTGTCATCAGAACCAGAAACGACGTATTTACCATCGCTACTAAGGGCAACTGAATTAACCGAGTGACTATGACCAGTGAGTGTGTGAATAACATTACCACTTGATACTTCTAAAATTTGGATTGTACCGTTAAAACAACCAAAAATAACGTATTTACCTTCGCAGATGAAGTCGGCTGTATTAATAGAGGTGTATTCAATAGTCAGGGTTTGAATAACATTTCCAGTTGACAATTCCCAAATTTTGATTGTACTGTCACCAGAACCAGAAGCGATGTATTTACCATCACTGCTGAGGGCAACTGCTTTAACCCAGGCTTTATGACCAGTGAGAGTGTGAATAATATTACCGCTAGCAAATTCCCAAATTTTGATTGTTTTGTCCCAAGAACCAGAAGCAACGTATTTACCATCACTGCTTAGGACGACTGCTGTAACACAGTTACTATGATCAGTTAGGGTAAGAATTTCCTTTCTGGTTGCAAAATCCCAAGTTTTGATTGTTTTGTCCCAAGAACCAGAAGCAAAGTATTTACCGTCGCTGCTGAGAGCGACTGAAGTCACTTGTTGACTATGAGCAGTTTGAGTGTAAATTTCCTTTTTGGGTGCAAATTCCCAAATTTTGATTGTACCATCTACAGAACTAGAAACGATGTATTTTCCATTGCTGGTGAGGGCGACAGCAACAACCGAGTTACTATGACCGATTAGGGTGTAAATTTCCTTTGCGGTTGCAAATTCCCAAATTTTGATTGTTCTGTCCACAGAACCAGAAACAATGTACTTACCATCGCTGCTGAGAGCTATCGCAATAACAGAGTCACTATGACTAGTCAGGGTATAAATTTCTTTTCCACTTGCAAATTCCCAAACTTTGATTGTTCTGTCCACAGAACCAGAAACGATGTATTTACTATCGCGACTAAGGACGACTGTAATAACAGAGTCACTATGACCAGTTATGGTATAAATTTCTTTTCCAGTTGCAAATTCCCAAACTTTGATTGTTTTGTCACTAGAAGCAGAAACGAGGTATTTACTATCCCTGCTGAGAGCGACCGCATTAACCCAGCCATCATGACCAGTTAGGGTATAAATTTCTTTTCCAGTTGCAAACTCCCAAACTTTGATTGTTTTGTCCCTAGAAGCAGAAACGAGGTATTTATTATCGCTGCTAAGAACAACTGCTTCAATGTCGTCACTATGACCCGTTAAAGTGCAAATAACATTACCGCTTACAAATTCCCAGATTTTGATTGTATTGTCATTAGAACCAGAAACAACGTATTTATCATCGCTGCTGAGAGCAATTGTATTAATCCGGTCATCATGACTAGTCCGGGTGCAAATAACATTACCGCTTGTAAATTCCCAGATTTTGATTGTATTGTCATTAGAACCAGAAACAACGTATTTATCATCGCTGCTGAGAGTGACTGCATTAACCCAGCTACTATGACCAGCGAAGGTACGAATTAACCCGTTACCGGAAGGAGTTAAGCTTGCTGTAAGAGGACGTAACCAGATAATTTTTGTTTGTGATATTTGTTGCAGTAAATTTTGAATTATTGTTCGATTTTCAAAAGGTAGTAAACGCCCTGTTAATTGTCCCGCAAGTTGTTTTGTATCTTGGTTAATAACATATGCTGACATTTGCAAAGCTTGCTGAATAATTTTTAAATTTTCTAAAGTTTCGGAATTATCTTCTTGAGAATTATCTTTGTTATGTATTAATGAGTTATTCTCGACTAATTCGCAATCATCAATAAGTAGCTGTACACCAAATATAGGATTATTAATTTTGGCTTCTATAAAGTCATAATTAGTTACTAATCGAAAGTATTGGTTAAACTTTTCTATTGTATGTGCATTAACTAAACTACGCAAATTACCAAGAAAATTAACTTGTTTACTCTCCTTCATTTTCGCTAGCTTATCAGCAATTTGTCCCATATCTATTGTCTTGATAATTCATTTAAATAGTTAACGGTAATATACTCATAAATCATACACATAATTTGCAATACTTTGATTGACCTCCTCAAATAGTTTCCTTTTTTTATCTAATTTTCTTTGACCTGTTGAAACGAGCTATCTAATTGAGGTGGAGCGTTCATGACTGTACATCCATACCTTCTAAATAGAGGAAATGGACGTTTCCGGCTGCGTCACCTGCGATTATTGTGGCATTATCTGGGGTAATAGCACAGGAATGTATATTACCTTCACCTGTAAATGTCATGATTTCCTCTCCGGTTGCAAATTCCCAAACTTTTATTGTATTGTCACTAGAACCAGAAACAATGTATTTACTATCGCTACTCAGAGCGACTGCATTAACTGAGTAACTATGACCAGTCAGGGTGCGAATCACATTTCCTGTTCCTAATTCCCATATTTTTATTGTTTCATCATCAGAACCAGAAACAACGTATTTACCATCGCTACTGAGAGCGATTGCACAAACCCAGCTACTATGACTAGTCAAGGTGCAAATCACATTTCCTGTTCCTAATTCCCATATTTTTATTGTTTGGTCATTAGAACCAGAAAAAATGTATTTATCATCGCTGTCCAGAGCCACTGCATTTACCATGCTACTACTATGAGCATTCAGGGTGCAAATCACATTTCCTGTTGCGAATTCCCATATTTTTATTGTTTTGTCACTAGAACCGGAAACAACGTATTTACCATCGCTAGATAGAGCAACTGTATTAACCCAGTGACGATGACCAGTAAGGATGCGAATCACATTTCCTGTTGCGAATTCCCATATTTTTATTGTTTTGTCATCAGAACCAGAAACAATGTATTTACCATCGCTAGATAAAGCAACCGTATTAACAGAGTAATTATGGCTGCTCAGGGTACGAATCACATTTCCTGTTGCGAATTCCCATATTTTTATTGTTTTGTCATCAGAACCAGAAACAATGTATTTACCATCGCTACTAAGAGCGACTGTATAAACCATGCTACTATGACTATTCAGGGAGCGAATCACATTTCCTGTTATTAATTCCCATACTTTTATTGTTTCATCCCTAGAACCAGAAACAAAGTATTTATCATCGCTGCTAATAGCAACTGTATTAACGTCGCTACTATGACCAGTAAGGGAGTGAATCACATTTCCTGTTTCTAATTCCCATATTTTTATTGTTTTGTCTAAAGAACCAGAAGCAACGTATTTACCATCACTGCTAATAGCAACTGCATTAACGTAGCCACTATGACCAGCCAGAGTGCGAATCACATTTCCTGTTTCTAATTTCCATATTTTTATTGTTTCGTCCCTAGAACCGGAAACAACGTATTTACTATCACTGCTGACAACGACTGCGTTAACGGAGTAACTATGACCAGTCAGGGTAAGAAACACATTGCCTGTTGCAAATTCCCATATTTTTATTGTTTCATCATCAGAACCGGAAATAACGTATTTACTATCACTGCTGACAGCGACTGCATTAACCGAGTTATTATGACCAGTTAGGGTACGAATCACATTTCCTGTTCCTAATTTCCATATTTTTATTGTGTCATCAATAGAACCAGAAACAACGTATTTACCATCACTGCTGACAGCGACTGCATTAACTGAGGAACTATGACCAGTCAGGGTACGAATCACATTTCCTGTTTCTAATTCCCATATTTTTATTGTTTTGTCCCTAGAGCCAGAAATAACGTATTTACTATCGCTGCTGATGGCAACTGCATTAACCGAGTCATTATGACCAGTCAGGGTACGAATCACGTTTCCTGTTGTTAATTTCCATATTTTTATTGTTTTGTCCAAAGAACCAGAAATAACGTATTTGCCATCACTGCTGACAGCGACTGCATTAACATGGAAACTATGGCCAGTCAGAGTGCGAACTAACCCGTTACCAGGAGGAGTTAAGCTTGCTGTAATAGGACGCAACCAGATAATTTTGGTTTGCGATATTTGTTGTAGTAATTTATGAATTGTTGTTTGGTTTTCAAAGAGCAGTAAACGTCCTGTTAATTGTTCCGCAAGTTGTTTTGCATTTTGATTAATAACATGTGCTGATAGTTGTAAAGCTTGTTTAATAATTTTTAAACTACCTAAAGTTTCCGCATTACGTTCTTGATAATTATATTGAAGATTAGTTAATGAGGTATTCTCTATTAATTCGTAGTCTTCAATGAGTAACTGTACCCCAAATTTAGGATGATTAATCTTAGCTTCTATAAAGTCGTAATCGGTTAGTAATCGAAAGTATTGGTCAAACAGTTCTTTTGTTCTTGCATTAACTAGGGTACGCAAATTGCCAAGATAAGCAACCTGCTTACTCTCCTTCATTTTAGATAGCTTATTAGCAATTTGTCCCATATTTATGAATTTTGACTTTTCCCAATATTAGTTTTTGAAATTGCAAATGTAATTGAGACCTAGTGTTCATAATTATACCTCAAAACCTTCCAAGCGTAGGAAATGTACTTTCCCCGATGCATCACCAACTGCTACTGTTACACCGTCGGAAGCGATTGCACAACATCTGATTTCACTTTCTCCAGTAAAATTGGTGATAATTTTTTTTGTAAAAGCATCCCATACTTTAATAGTTTCATTACCTGAAGACCAAATTTGAAGCATTCCATTATAGGTTGTAGCAAGAAGGAAAGGCAAAGTATTAATAATGCTATGGAAGATACATTCTATGTTGCTAGCTTTAAATTGAAAAAGTCTGTTATCACTATTATCTCCCAAAGTAAGTGCTGATGTACTTTTACCATGTATGTTATCTTCAATTCTCCAAGTATCCACTTTCCATAATATAAAGCTGTCATCTTTCGCAGCAGAAATTAAATATTCTCCATTAGGAGTAAATGCAACTACTTCTACTGAGCTTTTATGACCAGTTTCTCTATAGTATTCAGTATCAGTACAATTGTTGTAAATGTATTTTTCTATGTTCCAAACTTTGATGGTATATTCGTTTGAAGGAAAAGAAATGATACTACTTCCTGACCCAGAAATTATATTTTTGCTGTCAGAAGTGGTTGCGACTGCAAAAACTGAATTTGTGTGAGCATTAATAACACCTTCATTCTCCCAAGTTCCTGCTTTCCAAATTTTAATAGTTTTATCTTCCGAAACAGAAATTATTCGTTTTGCATCTGTAGTAAAACATATATTACGTACCGCATGACTATGACCTTGAAATATATATTCTTTCTTCCAAGTATCAATATTCAAAATTGTAATAGTCCCATCATGCAAACCACAAATTAATAACTTTTTCTCAGGAATAACTAAAATAGTGTATATTATGTCACTCTCATTGATAGTAAATTGTTCTTTTCCTGTTTCTAAATCCCAAATTTTGAGAATATTATATGAACCTGAAATTATAAAATTTTTATCACATTGACTAATAAGTGCAACTGCCTGTATAGAAGCAGTATGACCAGAAAGCGTATGCAATACTTCGCAAGTGTTTAAATCCCAAACTTTAACAAAAGTGTCAGATGATGCAGAAATTATCTTTGAACCATCAGGAGTTAGTATAATGGCATTAATTATACTATTGTGACCAGTGAGAGTAGTTACTAATTCTCCTGTTTCTAATTTCCAAACTTTAATGGTGTTGTCATCAGAACCAGAAACAACGTATTTCCCATTACTGCTCAAGGCTACTGCATTAACTGAGTCACTATGACCAGTAAGGGTGCGAATGACATTACCGCGCGCTATATCCCAAATTTTAATTGTATGGTCAGAAGAAGCAGAAACCACGTATTTATCATCGCTGCTAACGGCAACTGCATTAACTGAGTCACTATGACCAGTCAAGGTACGAATTAACCCATTACCGGGAGAAGTTAAGCTCGCTGTGAGAGGACGCAACCAGGTAATTTTGGTTTGCGATATTTGTTGTAGTAATTTTTGAATTGTTGTTTGGTTTTCAAAGATCAGTAAACGTCCTGTTAGTTGTCCCGCTAGTTGCTTTGCATCTTGGTTAATAACATGTGCCGACAGTTGCAACGCTTGTTTAATAATTTTTAAATTATTTAGAGTTGCCGTATTATCTTCTTGATAATTATCTTGAAAATTTATTAATGAGGTGTCCTCAATCAGATCATAATCTTCAATGAGTAACTGTATTCCAAACTTGTCATGATTAATTTTAGCTTCAATAAAATCATAATCGGTTAATAATCGATAATATTGGTTAAATCTCTCAATTGTATTTGCATCAACTAAGCTACGCAAATTACCAAAGTATTTAACTCGGTCACTCTCCTTTATCTTCGCTAGCTTGTCAGCTATTTCTCCCATATATCTTACCTTAATAATTTATCGAAATAATTAGCATAAATTATGTTTAGGGAGAGTATCCTATTTTTCAAATTATAAATTGTCATTCGGAGAGTTGCGTGAAACAAAGCTTTTTTCTTAGGTTAAAATCTTGGTTATATTCAAGTTGTTAAGATGCTTCGTTCCTCAGCATGACATAATTTTTAAAATTGGGATGCTCTCTATTTAGGAATCATACACATAACTTGCAATACGTTGGTTCACCTCCTCAAATAATTTTCTTTTGTTATCTAACTTTCTTCGACTTTTGAGAAAATCTAGAAAGCTGGCATGATAAACTCTGTAACATTTCTCTTCTTCTCCATCCTCATTTATAGTTTGCACTCTTAAATATTCACACCATTCTTCTAAAACCTCCTCAACTTCATATTCATCTGTGTCGGCAATAGCTGCAATGTCACTTAAAGATATCGGTGGGGTGTTCCACTCTACAATAATATACAAAATAATTACTTTAAGTTCTTGGGTTGGTTTTTCCATACCCATCCGCTTCCAATGCTGCTCATAATAGTTTTGCAATCCATCGGGTAATTTGTCTAAACTTAAGTCTTTGTAATAACCGCGCGCAATTTCTGGTAATACATAGCGCAGGTACATAAAGTTATTTTCACTCTTAGCTGCAACTTCGTTAATAAATGTATCCTGGTTAATATTACGGTCTGTAATCCACTTGTGTAAATCTTTTTGATATTCTGGGTCTTGTAGAAATGATCGAATACGGGTTTTTATATCTTCTAAATTTAAACTTTGGTATAAATCTGCTCTTAAATCTAATTCTTCTTCTATTACAGAAGTGCGTAAACGTTTTTGACCGTCTGCATAAGGTCTTCGGGTTAAGAAAAAGTAAACTCCTTCTGGTAGATGTTCCGGTAAGTATAAAATATTTTCGGCGCCATCTGGTTGGTCAACTTCATCCAGTGCATCAACTACAATAACCAGTTTATTTTTCTCTCTAGCTTTAACCAATAACTCCAGTAAATTAGTATCATCTACATTTTGCAACGCATACCTCTGTATTAACTGCTGACGAATGCTTTTGAGAAAATCCTCTGGACGGTTGCGGCGTTCAGCTAGGATATTAAAATAGCAAGGACAGTTATGTTGCGATACGTACTTTGCCGCAATTGTACTTTTTCCCATTCCTGCGTCCCCTACTACAGTAAAGTAACCTTTTGAATGATTTTGCTGGAATTGTTGGAATTTAGCAAATACAAACTCGCGACCGCAAAAAGATTTTAGCTTTTCTTCAATTAATGGTTTAAACTCATCGGGAGGTTGGTTTGGATTTGATTGTAATAATCCATTTAAGATTATTCCATCTTTTGCCCGCATATAAAGTACTGGTGTTGCAAAATCGCGCGTTTCTAGCCCAACTTCTATAGAAATAGCGTTGCGTGTGGTTTGAATAGCTGCATCAATAGGGTAGCCTAGTGCTAATGTACGATAGAACTCGTCGGCGAAAATTTTGGCTGTGTTGTCATATATAGTATATTGCATGGCGATGACTGCGGGTATTCCTCGACGCACTAAAGTCGGCGCCGTTCCTGCGAATGCTTGGTGGTCGGATATTGTGGCGTTTTTACAGGAGTTGAGAATTACTAACCCTAAACTATTATTGCCTAAAAAGAAGTTTGAGAAATTTTCGTCATCTAATGGTTTAGCTTTGCCATGTTCATCTATAAGGGCAATGTAACCTTGATTATTCTCAAATTGACCATGACCGATGAAATGGAACACATTATAAGGTTTTTCGCGAAGTTTTTGGCGGATGTTACTGCTAGTTGCTGATTGTAATACATCTAACTCGATTTGTCCTGCTTCTATGTGTTTTTGCAGAGCTTCCTTGATTAGCTTTTCTTCGCCAATTGTGTCTAATTTAGATAAGTTAGAAGGAGAGGCAATAACTAACAGGACTTTGAGTGGTAAAGTGGCGCCAATTAGTTCACGTTTTAACAAAGGAACATCAATATAGCGGGAAAGTACAGTCTGAGTATTGTTTGCGAAAAAGCTATTAGTTCCCTCATCATAGAGCAATTCCCAAGGTAAAGCAGCTATTTCCGGAGATTGAAATATTAAACGCAAACGGACATTATTGGAAGCGGCGCCTGCCATTGTAGCATGGAAGCGCGCGTTAATTTGGTTCGGGAAAAGCGCGCGGTAAAGGGTATTACCTACTTTTTTGAGTAATTTACTATTTGTCCTGTTAGACTCAATTAGTTCTAACGCTAGTTCAATTTCGTTCTTGTTTAAACTGAATTGATCAGAAACCTCACCTTGGTCTGAAGACGCGCGGATAGTACCGTTATCAACTAGTATTTGAAAATCTTTGTAGTTTACATTGGTATTATTTTTAGTATTTATACTCATATATTTTTATTATTGATAATAATATTGCAAATCATTAGGTAATTTATCTAAACTTAAATCATTCTAAAAAGCGCAAATAGTTTTTGGTAAAATGTTTGAAAAATTTGAATATAATTCCTTGCCTTTGCGTGTGATTAGTTACTTGAACTGATGGCTGTACTTCAACATTCTCTAAACGAAGAGAATACACTTCTCCAAATTCGTTACCTGCGATTATTGTGGCACTATCTTGAGTAATAACACAACAAGATATATTACCTTCAGTCATAAATGTGACAATTTCTTTTCCAGTTGCTAATTCCCATATTTTTATTGTTTCGTCACTAGACCCAGAAACAACGTATTTACCATCGCTACTTACTGCGACCGCTTGAACCGAGTCACTATAACCAGTCAGGGTACAAATCAGATTTCCTGCTTGTAATTCCCAAATTTTTATTGTTTTGTCATTAGAAGCAGAAACAACGTATTTACCATTGCTGCTCACTGCGACTGCCTTAACCAAGTCACTATGGTCAGTCAGGGCGCAAATCCGATTTCCAGTTGTTAAGTCCCATATTTTTATTGTATTGCCAATGGAAACAGAAATGATATATTTATTATCGCTGCTTACTGCCACTACAATAACCGAAGAAACATGAGCATTCAAGATACGAATCAGATTTCCAGTTGCTAATTCCCATATTTTTATTGTATTGTCCCTAGAACCAGAAACAACGTATTTACCATCACGGCTTACTGCGACTGCATTAACCGAAGAAGTATGACCAAGCATCCTGTTTTGGTACATTGCTCCTCTATGACCAAACATCCAGTTTTGGTGCATTGCTCTTCTATCAGTCAAAATGCGAATCACATTTCCTGATGATAGTTCCCATATTTTTATTGTATTGTCCCTAGAACCAGAAACAACGTATTTACTATCACTACTAACAGCAACTGCATTAACTGAAGATGTATGACATGTTAAGGTACGAATCAGATTTCCAGTTGCTAATTCCCATATTTTTATTGTTTTGTCTCTAGAGCCAGAAACAATATATTTACTATCGCTGTTTGCTGCGACTGCATTAACCGAAGAAGTATGACCTGTTAAGATGGAAATCTCATTTCCTATTGCTAATTTCCAAATTTTTATTGTTTTGTCTTCTGAACCAGAAACAATATATTTACTATCGCTGCTTACTGCAACTGCATTAACTGAAGATCTATGACCAATCCGAGTGCGAATCACATTTCCTGATGATAGTTCCCATATTTTTATTGTATTGTCCCTAGAACCAGAAACAACGTATTTACTATCGCTGCTTACTGCAACTGCATTAACCCAGTTATGATGAGCAGTTAGGGTGCGAATCAGATTTCCTGTTGAGAATTCCCATATTCTTATTGTTTTGTCTCTAGAACCAGAAACAATATATTTACCATCGCTACTTACTGCAACTGCATTAACCCAGTTATGATGAGCAGTTAGGGTACAAATGAGACTTTCTGTTTGTAATTCCCAAATTTTTATTGTATTGTCCCTAGAACCAGAAACAACGTATTTACCATCCCTGCTAACAGCGACTGTATTAATAGAGTCACGATGACCAGTTAGGGTATGAATCACATTTCCTGATGATAGTTCCCATATTTTTATTGTTTCGTCACTAGAACCAGAAACAACGTATTTATTATCACTGCTTATTGCGACTGCATTAATTGAGTAATTATGACCAGTTAGGATATGAATCTCATTCCCTGTTACTAATTCCCATATCTTTATTGTATTGCCCCTAGAACCAGAAACAACGTATTTACCATCACTGCTTACTACGACTGCATTAATTGAGTAATTATGACCATTCAGGGTGTGAACCTCATTTCCTGTTGATAAATCCCAAATTTTTATTGTTTCGTCACCAGAACCAGAAACAACGTATTTACCATCGCTGCTTACTGTTACTGCGTTAACCGAGTTATTATGACCAGTCAGGGTGCGAATTAGACCATTACCGGGAGGAGTTAAGCTAGCTGTTAGAGGACGCAACCAGGTAATTTTGGTTTGTGATATTTGTTGTAATAATTTTTGAATTGTTTTTTGCTTTTCAAAGGGTAGTAAACGTCCTGTTAGTTGTCCAGCGAGTTGCTTTGTATCTTGGTTTATAACGTGTGCTGACAGTTGCAAAGCCTGTTTAATGGTTTTTAAATTTTCTAGAGTTTCGGTATTATATTGTTGATGGTTATTTTGAATATCTGTTAATGACTTATTTTCAATTAGTTCATAATCTTCAATGAGTGACTGTATCCCAAATTTAGAGTGATTAATCTTGGCTTCAATAAAATCATAATCGGTAAGTAATCGAGCATAGTGGTTAAATCCTTCAGTTGTATTTGCATCAACTAAGCTACGCAAATTACCAAGATATTTAACCAGCTTACTCTCCTTCATACTTGCTAACTTATCAGCTATTTCTCCCATATATCTCTTCTTAACTCTTCCTTTGCGTACTTTGCGTCCTTTGCGGTTCGTTTATTCTTCCTACTTCTGGCGCCAATACTCTTGGTGCGTGAAAGCAGATTAATTTTGCATTCATAACAAGATTGTAATAGCTTTCACACACCCTACCCTCACTCTGTGTACTCCGCGTCTCTGTGGTAATAATTTTAACCATAGACATAACCAGCGATACGTTGATTTACCTCCTCAAACAACTTCCTCTTTCTATCTAACTTCCGTTGACCTTTAAGAAAATCCAGAAAACTAGCATGATAAACCCTGTAAAATCTCTCCTCCTCTCCATCCTCATTTAAAATCTGCTCCTTCAAATATTCACGCCATTTCTTCAAAATCCCCTCAACCTCATACTCATCCTTACCAGAAATTGCCACAACATCACCAAAAGAAATAGGTGGAGTATTCCACTCGACAATAATATATAGAACAATCACTTGAATTTCCTGGGGTTGACTTTCCATCCCCATCCGCACCCAATGCTGCCAATAATAATCTTGTAACCCATCGGGTAACTTATCTAAACTTAAATCATTATAATAACCGCGCGCAATTTCCGGTAAAACATAACGCAGGTACATAAAGTTATTCTCACTCTTAGCAGCAACTTCCGTGATAAACTTATCCTGCTCAATACTGCGGTCATTAATCCACTTATGTAAATCTTTCTGGTACTCCGGGTTATTTAAAAACAACTTAATACAAGTTTTGACATCCGCTAAATTTAAACTTTGGTACTCTTCAGCATTTAAATCTAACTCTTCCTCCCTCACCTGCACACGCAAACGCTTTTGACCTGAAGCATAAGGTCTGCGGGTTAAGAAAAAATACACTCCCTTTGGTAAATGCTCCGGTAAGTATAAAATATTCTCGGCGCCACTTGGTTGTTCAACTTCATCCAGAGCATCAACCATAATCACCAAAGGTTGATTTTCATGACTTTGTTTATGTTTCTCACCAGCTTGAACTAACAAATCATGTAAATTTACACTATCGGCGCCTTGCAAACCGTACTGTTGTATCAACTGCTGACGAATACTTCTCAAAAAATCCTCTGGGCGGTTGCGGCGTTCGGCTAAAATATTAAAATAGCAAGGACAACTATGTTGCGACACATACTTAGCGGCAATCGTACTTTTTCCCATTCCCGCATCCCCTACCACAGTAAAATAACCTTTTGAATGAGTTCGCTGAAATTCTTCAAACTTCGCAAATACAAACTCACGACCACAAAAAGATTTCAGTTTTTCTTCGATTAATGATTTAAACTCATCAGGTATTGGTTTAACACTCATACTTACGAAGCTTTATGTACTATGCGATACTCATCCCATGATAGCGTACATTATTGATATTCATGATTTTCGGCGCCATAATTCAATTTAAAACAAAATTACTATTATGCTAATAACGGCGCCTACTGAAAGATAAGCTAAAATAAGAACTGTATACATACGTTCTATATTCAATTATAAATATATATGCCATATAATAAGTTTGACCTTGAAACACTGGTTACAGAGTTCAGCTTAGAAATATTGGAAGATACTAGCTTATTTCCTAATATTCAACCTGTAGAACCAAGTGATTTATTAAAAGCTACTTTAGAAGAAAATATACCTTTAGCAACAGCAATTAATACGGAGAAAGCACGCGGGGAATTGATTATTTTTCCGATATTGTTAGAAGTCAAACGAAAAATTAATATACCGATATCTATATTTTCAGGGAGAGAGTTTAATGTTGATATTGTACGTGGTTTAAATGGGAATCCTGACTTTTTAATTAGTCGTAACCGCGAACAGTTTTTTATTACTGCTCCAGTCATCACACTTGTGGAAGCAAAAAACCAAGATATTAATAGTGGTTTGGGTCAGTGCGGCGCCGAAATGCTTGCGGCACAGATATACAATGCAAAAAAGAATAATGCCATTGATTCTGTTTTTGGTTGCGTCACTACAGGCGCCTTATGGAGATTTTTACGTTTAGAAAATCAAACCTTATATATTGATAGAGTAGAAATACCACTTGAACCCGTAGAGCGATTGCTAGGCATTTTTTCACTAATAATTAAATAATAAACCCGTTACACCATAGAATGGAGCAGCTAATTGAACAAAGCCTACCTACCCGCTTTATATATCAACCCTTTTGTATTGCAAATCTTCCATTAAACTATTAAAGTCAGAATAAACATCTTTGAAAGGCTGTACTGCTGAATAAACAAATGGGAATTTTCCCTCAGTAACTCCTTCAAATTTTGGCTCTATCAATTTTTCTTCAACATCAACATTATCCTTGATTAAAAGGAGTTCATAGCCTCTAATATTGTGTATATTATAAAGTTGTTTAAGCTTTTGATTAGTATCTTGAATTATTTCTTTACACTTGTATAAATTTCCAACTGATTGATAATGAACATATTCATAGGCAAAATCATTATTCATAATTAACATCTCCGTTGTTAGTAATTATACTAAAACATAATATATTTCTGATGCATCTCTGTTTGAGGCTCTCGTCTATGTATTATTCATATTTTAACTTAAATAAATTTATAACCCATTTAAAATTATCCCATCCTTCGCCCGCATATAGAGTACAGGTGTAGCAAAGTCGCATTGTTCCAGTCCAACCTCTATAGAAATAGCATTGCGGGTTGTCTGAACAGCCGCATCCACAGGGTAGCCCAGCGCTAAAGTACGATAAAATTCGTCTGCGAAGATTTTGGCTGTGTCGTCAAGTATACTATATTGCATCGCAATTACTGCGGGTATTCCTCGACGCACTAAATTCGGCGCCGTTCCTGCGAATGCTTGGTTGGAGGATATTGTGGCGCCTTTGCAACTATTGAGTATTACTAACCCTAAATTGTTGTTGCCCAAAAAGAGATTAGCGAAGCTTTCATCATCTAATGACTTAGCTTTACCATTATTATCTACAAGATCAATGTATCCTTTGTTATCTTTAAATTCACCGTGACCAATAAAGTGGAACACATTGTAAGGCTTCTCGCGCAGCTTTTGATTGATATTGCGGATAGTTGCTATTTGTAATATATCTAACTCAACTTGCCCTGCTTCTATGTGTTTTGCCAGAGCTTCGCGAATTAAATTTTCTTCGCTAGTTGCGTCTAATTGAGGTAAGTTAGAGGGAGAAGAGATAACGAGCAGGACTTTAAGCGGTAAACTGGCGCCTTTTATTTCACGTTTTAGTAGAGGAACATCAACATAGCGCGAGAGTACAGTTTGAGTGTTGTTAGCTAAAAAGGTGTTAGTTCCCTCATCATAGAGAAATTCCCAAGGTAAAGCAGCTAACTCAGGAGATTGAAAAATTAAACGCAAACGGACGCTTTGATTATTGGAAGCGGCGCCTGCCATTGTAGCATGGAAGCGCGCGTTAATTTGGTTGGGGAAAAGCGCATGGTAAAGTTTTCCACCTACTGCTTTAAGTAAATCTTTATTTGTTTGCTTAGACTCAACTAACTTTAAAGCCAACTTAATTTCGTTCATATTCAAACGAAACTCATCCGAAACCTCCCCTTGTTCCGAAGAAGCGCGGATAGTATTATCATCAACCAATATTTGGAAATCTTGGTAATTAATACGATTATTATTTGTAATTTTTTGTTTTGAAACAGAAGGAGTTTCTGAACTTGTACTTATCGATAACTCCTGGGTAATAGCAATTAAGAGCGGGTTGCTAAAGTTAAACTCTTTGGCGCCAAAAATCAATTCATCAATCCAACCCTGAGCTTCTGCGGTTTTGATAAGATTAAAGACAATATCTTGTAAATTATTGCCTCCCGCAATTGCATCTAAATTTCTATCGAGTTCAAGTGACAATAATTGCTCTAATGACGATTTAGTAGGAAAAGCATCCATCAAAGCATTCCATAGTTTTTTACGCTGTTGATTAGATAATTTCATATGAGAATTTTATAGATAGACAAACGTAATATTTATACATAAATATACTTAGATTATGAAGCATTTCGGTAAAAAAAGCGAGAATTGACTCAAATAGTCTTCATTAACTAAGCAAGGATAGGCGCCAGTAATTATGTTCTGACTTCAAAATTAATTAATAACTCTTGAGTAATATTAATTAATAACGAATTATTAGGATTAAATTCTTTGGCGCCGGAAATCAATTCTTCAACCCATCCCTGAGCTTCTGCCATTTTTATTATATTAAAGGCAATTTCTTGTAAATCATTACCCCCTGCAATTACATCTAACTTTTTATCAAATTGAAATAATAAGAATTGCTCTAATGAAGATTTGGTAGGAAAAGCATCAACCAAAGCATCCCGTAATTTTTTATACTGCTGACCAGATAAGTTTATAGTAGCTCTATTTATATTTAAAGATTTCTGTCTCTCTCTTTCTAACTCTCGCTGTAATGGAGTATTTTGAGGTTGAGATTCCCCATAATCTTGCTCGCGCGACAAATTTACATCATCAATCAATCTAAGAACATCCACAGACTCATAGCTTTCTTCACATTCAACTTGATATCTACCAGCTTTTAAACGTTTACGTAACTTTTCTAACTCATAAGCATAAGGATTTTCACTAACCGCACATTCACTACAATTACAAGGAACCAAAGTTTGATATTGTAAACGCTCAAAAGAACGGTGGATTTTTTCTAACTCGTGAGTAACAACAGCAAGTAACTCTTTCTTCCGGTTTCCGGATACACTAACTTTAATTTCTCGTTGATTATAATTTTCAATAACCTCAACACGAGTTTCATCTTTATTTAAAACAACACCATTTTTCCAAACGAGTTTTTGATTTTCAATCCAAGGGTGTGTTTCTACAATTAAGCGCGTAAGAATACCTTTGGGCATAAAAGCATATTTGTAGCGCAAAACGAGATTATAAAATTTATCCCAATGGTATTCAGGTTGCTCAACATCGAGTAGTTGCGGTGCAATGTAGTTACCAAAACGGTTAGGAATTTGATAGCAGAGCTTAAACCGCATCATTAATTGTAGTAGTTCATCTCGCATATCATCATATTCGCTGTCTTGCCAAATGTCAGTAAGATTTTCTTGAGTAAAACATCCCAGATTTTGCTTGACAGTTTTATTATCTAAAACTTTGTAAACCGCAGTTGTACCCCATTCCGGTTTGAGAATAATATAATGTTTTAGTGTTGAATCATCTTGGAAGTGCAAACAAACACCAAGGTCATGTAAATAACGACTCAACCGCAGCATGTCCTTGCGGTCAGTCAATTGATTAGTTTCACAAAGTTTTAAATATTCGCCAACCTCAATATAATCGCGATTTTGAGAATAATTCTCTAAAGCTGAACGAACTCGCACCCAAACTTTTGGTAGAGGTGATTTATCACCAACATGGGGAAGATTAGTAATATAAAATTTTATTTTCTCTTTGATTTCAGCTAAACCGCGATTTCTCTCTAAATTAGTTGCTAAAACTTCTTTTATATTAGGAAACTCTCCGCGTAACTGACGCTCCTGAACCTCAGTTTCACGGTCTTGCTTTTCATTTTTAATAATCAAAACGGGACTACTATCGCTTAAAAGTTCAGCAACTTTGAGCCACCAGTAAAAATCTGTATTTTCTGTACGGGTATCAGCTACTAAAGCATAAAGAGAACGTTGAGTAAGGAAAAACTGATGGGTTTGATGGTAAATTTCCTGACCTCCAAAATCCCAAATATTAACCCGAAACTCATGACCATTGTCAAGCGGAAATTTCCACTGAATGACATCAATTCCTTCGGTTGACTCCTGATTGAATTGAAGTTCATAGTTTTCATTTTCAATTTTCTTAGCCAAAGAAGTTTTACCCGCACCCCCTTCACCAATAATCAATAACTTCGCTTCATAAAGAGGCTCTGTTTCTTTTGGGTCTTGTACTCGGAAATAAAAATCAAGTATTTCCTTAACATCTCCTGAGTTTTCAAAAAAAGACTTTGCTCCCAATATTTCTGGTGGAATGGGAACTGGATTTCCACGTAAATCGAGTTTTTCAAGTTTGCTAAGTTGCCTTATTTCTGACGGTATACTACTTAGGTTATTTCGGTTAAGGTAGAGAGATTGTAAATTGACCAGTTGCCCTATTTCTGCTGGTATACTACTCAGTTGATTTCTGCTAAGGTAGAGAGATTGCAAGCTAACCAGTTGGACTATTTCTGCTGGTATACTACTCAGTTGATTTTTGCTAAGATATAGGGATTGCAAGCTAACCAGTTGGACTATTTCTGCTGGTATACTACTTAGTTTATTATAGCTCAAGTAGAAAGATTGCAATTTAACCAGTTGCCCTATTTCTGCAGGTATACTACTCAGTTGATTTCTGCTAAGGTCGAAGGATTGCAAGTTAATCAGTTGGACTAATTCTGCTGGTATACTACTCAGGTTATTATAGGCTAGGTTGAGGAATTGCAAGTTAACCAGTTGGACTAATTCTACTGGTATATTACTCAGTTGATTACTGCGAAGATCGAGAGATTGTAAATTGACCAGTTGAATTATTTCTGCTGGTATCTTACTCAGTTGGTTGCCTACTATTTGAAGTTCTTCAAGTTGATTTAGCAATTCAATTTCTTTCGGTAAATCTCTCAAATTGTTGCCGATAGTTCCAGTAATATATCCATCTTCATCATACTTATACTTACCGAGAATCAGCTTTTCAAGTTGAGTCAACTTACCAATCTCAGGTGGTAAAGCTGTCAACTCGTTACCAGAGAGGTCTAACTCTGTCACTTCCTCTGCTGCGGCTTGTTCAATTACCTGTAGCAATTCTTCCTCGGTCATCAGCCAGTACCGAAATATTACATATCGATTATAGTTATTTTAACTACACACTGTGAAAATAAAGCAACGCTTTAGAGGGCGCCCTTTGCACCTAATTCTCCACACAATACAAAATGCGGACATAGCAAAAGTCAAACGTGAGTCCATTAACTAGCATCTTACACAAAGACTGTATAAACCACTAAAAGTTGAAATGCAAGTAGTAAAAATTGCTCATTTATCCTCAGTCCTCTTATAGAGGAATGAGTGCTATTAGCATATGGTTTGAACCACACGGGTTAATTTTTAATGACGAATTACAAATATCATGAGTATTGATTATTACAATGTGTCGATTGCGGGTAGACATCGCGCCTTGGAGCGCGACAACAATCATAACCGTATACAAATAAGCATTCAAGTAATAATAGTAACTATAAATTAAATATAATTACTTAATACATTGCTAAATTACAAAAATGCTTTGTGAGTCCGGCGTATAAAATTTTATTTTATTGCACAAGTTCTTCCATTCTCGTATATTAAAGCTGCGGCGCCAGTATTTTCTGGGCAGTCGCGTTAATTTGCGGGAAAGTAAGCGACACAATTTGTTGATTACCAGTAAATACTGTTTGATTGTAAACCTTTCCAATAAGCAAGCAGACTGTCACTTTATCTTCTAACGGGTCAACAATCCAGTATTCATCGACACCAAAGGTTGCATACTCTAACGTTTTGATATTATAATCGCGGTCAACAGATTCGGGAGATACCACCTCAACTATAAGTGGTGGTGGAGTTTTAAGAATAGCAGAGGTATTTTCAATTGAGGCAGCTTGTTGTGGAGTTATCATCAATACATCAGGGCGCCTGGGTTGTTTCTTAGTCATTACCTCAACGCCATTAGAACGCGGTTCCAAAGTTAATCCCAAACGTTCCTTTTCCAAAAAGAAGCGAAAAACGAGAAAAGTAATAATCGCTTCATGCTCACCAGTACCGGGAAGCGTTTCTACTAACACCCCATTTTCATCGAGTTCGTAACGCTTGTCTGTGCCATCATTGTAAGATAGATACTCCTCAACCGTCATTTTTAAAGGTGTTTGGGACATATTGCCTCCTAATATCTAAGAGCATGGGCGCCTATCTCTTGGTATGTCCTTATCATAAATAAATCATCGAATTGGTACAAATCGCAATGAAAAAAAATGTGACTGTAAAGAAGGCGCCCTTTTTACCGTAAAATCTACACAGGGTATATACGAGGGTGTAGATATGGCAAAGGTCGAGCGTGAATCTATCAACTTTAAGTTGCCGAAACCCTTAGCCGACGCGCTTCGTGCTAAAGCTGCCGAACTTAATACTACTGCTACCGACCTTGTAATACAAGGGTTAAATCATATCTTGGGTGACGTTCCTGGTGTAGAAGGCAGTGTAGAAATACGTCTATACGAATTAGAGGAAGAATTCTGGCGCCTGAAACAAAATACGAATGTTGGCACCAACCCTGAGTATGAAAGCAGATTAACAGCATTAGAAAATAAATTTGAAACCGTCACCAACCAACTAGCAAAATTAGAGGGTGCGTTACTGGTGATGCAAAGTAGTATAAATGCATCAAAGTCTCGGAAATCAAGCTATTCTCAACCATATAACACTCAACCAATTAAAATTGACCCCTTGGATGAGAAAAAACTGGCTTTTAGACTTAGTACGACAGTTTCAACGCTAACAGAAAAACGTAATACTCTCAGTGCAAAAGATTTTGAAGCATGGACAAGGGACAAAGACAACGTTAAACGTGGGTGGAGATATGACGAAAAAGACGGACTGTATCATGAGGTAAACGCCAATTGATTTATGAACGTACAAGTTATAATTCTGGTTTCAAGTCATTCTTTTTCTTTGCTCTGTAAACGGTTTTCAATTCGCTGTAATTTCGTATATACATACTCTACCTGTTTTTGAGTTTTATCAATCTGGTGTTGTGTAAATTCAGGTAATGGTATAGGTACTAATTGAAAAGTTGCCCTGGTGATGAGTACTAAAAGCAGGGAGAAAAAGAATATATACAACATTGCTCCCATCCAGGACAACGATAAATTTAATTCACAAATCCAAGTCAAAACCGCGTTTTCTAATTGGCACCATATGCGAGTTAACATTTGGGTTCGTTTGCTTTTCTGGGTTTGAGGGTTTGTCAATTGTTCTTTCCCCAACGACGATGTTATTGGTATGAATAAAGCAATTGGTGATGAAGCAGCTATTGAATTTGCAGTTGGGTTTTATGATGCTTTAGGAGCAGGGCAATCGATTGAGTTTGCTTACAAATTGGGTTGTAGTGCGATTTTAATGCATGGCATTCAAGAACACCTAACTCACATCTTGCACCAAAGTATAAATACTTAAAAATTATTTTTTTAATAAACATACATTTTTATCAACAAGACGTTAAATTAGCATTTATAGCCTGCGTAGGCAGGCTTTGTTTGTATAGTCTCGCCCTTCTAGAGTGTAGGTGCAAGATATGAGCTAACGCCTGTTTTGCATTCTTTGCCATCCGTCTGAAATTTTAGATTTGGGTTGAGTTGGGTATTGATGTGTGGATGCTATATAATAAAGTTAATTTATATAGTTAAATTTATAGTTAAACAGTATGGTTCAGGTATTAGCAATTACAGACTATATCGATAGTTTAGCTGAAGCTGAAACTCGGTTTGGGATATCTCGTAATGATGAGCCATCATTTTTTACTGAATGGTCGAGCGATTTACCTGAATTAACCAATGGCGAAAAAGAAAGATTAGATTTGATTAAACAGCGTTATCTTTATCATCGCCAATACGGACATTTGCTAGAAAATGTTGTTAATTTTATTGTCATTGCGCCGTTGTTGGAACTGGCGGGATTTTACGACCCACCTTTTCGGTTACGCTCGGAAGTGTCGGTGCGGTTGGAAATAGAAGACCGAGATAAAAAGGTGTACCAAGGACGCATTGATAGTCTCGTTATTCAGGAAAATTTTTGGATTATTTTAGTGGAAGCTAAACGAACTTCATTCAATATAGAGGTTGCTCTTCCCCAGGCACTTGCTTATATGTCGGCTAATCCTCAGCCACAAAAAGCCTCTTTTGGTTTGGTGAGTAACGGTGCTTATTCGATGTTTGTGAAGTTGGAGCAATCTCAATACGGTTTCTCGGACGATTTTTCGTTGAATCGTCAACATAATGAATTATATGATGTTTTGCGTATTTTAAATCGGCTCAAAGGTTAAGAAGATGTTTTAAAACTATCTATCAATGTCATACTGAACGCAGTGAAGTATCTAAGTATACGTTGCAGGCAAGAATCTAGGGTTTCAAACATATACTGAGATGCTACCCTACGGGAAAACTGCGTTAACGTTCCTCAGCATGACACAGTAAGAAACTTTTCAAACAACCTCTTAGAACGGTGAGCGGCGCCGTTTTCATTGCAACAGTGGATATTAATACTATTTTTTCTTGGTTCGGTTTTTTCTACGAGATTCTTTTTGGATTTTTTTCTTTTTATTAGCTTCAGCTTTTCGTGGTTTAAATGAGTTAGTAAATCCTGATGGGCTAGAGAAGACACTATTATTTTGTTTTAATTTGTCATTACGAAAGCAAGCCCATGATTTCATCTCTGTAATTATATCGGTAATTAAGGTAAATTGGCGATTTTGACGAAGTTTGATGAGTGCTGCTTCTGTACCTTTTTGAAATGTATCATCCACGCTCTCTTGGTCTATGAATAAATCATCTATTAGGTTTAACTCGAATGCTTCGTCAATTTGTGGCTTTAACTCGACGGCGCCAAGTTTACAACTATTTATTACCAATTTAGTTTTAATAAAGTCTGGCTTAGTTTTGGATTCTCTAGAAAAAAGCTCTGCAAAATACTGAAGAAGTTGCTCTCTAGGAATAATTTCTTGGACAACCAATGTTACTAACGTTTTTAACCCTGCGCTTCTGACATATTTATTAGCTTGTTGATTCTCTATTAGTTGTTTAAGTGGCTCAATATTTCCGTCAAAAACTGAGGCAATTATTCTGCTCAAGTCGTCTGTTACCAAGTCTCCTGTGACATCTAAAGTTATGTCCCCAGGAATTGAGAAAAACTCGATAATTAACGGGTAAGCAGCTTTCTCTCTAAATTGAGCTAATAAATATGGCGCATATAAATGTAAGAAATACGTTGAATCTTCTAATAAATCGTCTAGATTATTTTTGCATTCTCCTACTATCTCCAACAACTTTGGAGTAATCGCAGTCTGTTGCTCAATAGCGCTCTCTAAAGCTAAACGGGGAAATATCCCATTATAGGTTTCCAATTGAGACAAAATTTCTTCTAACAGCATACTCAATATTTGGCTGGTAAAGATGCGAGACTTACAATTATTAATTTTTACATAATCTGTTACATCTGAGCTAATTATTTAACATCAGATTTTCTCTTGCCTTCTTGTTTAACAAACTCTTGCAGCGAAATATACACAATTCTTCAGTATAAACATATAAGGAAACGTGGCTTAAATTGACTTTTCTCAACCTTGTTCATCCTGATTTTTGAGACGTTGAGCAAGTAAACAATCCTCAAAGCTAAATGCTTCTTCATCCAGAAAACTAGATATTGCCATTTCAATGGTAGCTTCGAGTGGGCATTCAAGTTCAGCGGATTTTTTTAAGAGTGCAGCTTTTATATAATCAGGCAAGTGGTTGACAAGCAGATCAATTGTTTCAGAGGAAAGATGTTTGGTACTAAGAGTTTGAGTCATACTTCTCTAGGAATTTTAACGTTGTAAGGAGGATTACTAGCTTGGAGAATAAGAGTCTCTAGTTCATATAATAACCCTGCTTTTTGCCATTGGTTGAGAGTGACGAAGGCAATACGCACATATAAAGGGTCGTAGCGGTCAAGCCATCCCCACAGAAAAGCTTTGTGTCCCCCATGTAACCTGTCTCGTAGATTTTTGGCTTTGCCAATATAAAGTAACCCTTCGGTCAAATGCCGGAATGCATATAAGCCTGCTGTAGCGGGGATGCTTAAAAACTCATGACTGAGAGGATGACATTGATCAAAAGGAGTGAAAGCGAGAGTGTCAAGAATTTGGCGGGCTTCTTGTTGGATAGAGTCGGGCATGGTAGCAGGAAATTACATTTGCCCGATTTTACCTTGAGTAGAGCAAAAGGAATTTACCTATTAGCGAATACATTCAAGTATAGGGGCGCCTCTATTTTCAAGCGTGGATATATTTGTGTTTTGCTTATCCCCTAGGAAAATGTCATAAGTGTTACTGGGAGAGGTTTTCAGTAATTTGGACAATATTGTCTGCCTGAAGGGGTGACAAAACTGTGCGTTTGTTTAC
The DNA here is from genome assembly GCF_000331305.1 of Calothrix sp. PCC 7103. Classification (GTDB taxonomy): domain Bacteria; phylum Cyanobacteriota; class Cyanobacteriia; order Cyanobacteriales; family Nostocaceae; genus Dulcicalothrix. The sequence continues at coordinate 369,915 of NZ_KB217480.1, forward strand.
TAGGGTGTTTACTTTGTGTATAAGCCCGAAACAAAGTTCATGCAGTTTTTGTGTCTCATGATGCCAGCTAACAAAGCTTATAATGTCAAGGTTTTGAGCTTTACAGCTAAACACAATACTCCGCTCTCAAAACCACTGTATAGTATCTAAGCTCTATCGTCCTTGTTTAATACATAAGCGACTTTATCTGGAATCATATTATGTACGTATGTAGAATAAGGATGTATATTTTTCCACAAGTTCACGAGTCCCGCTAATTTGTCACTTTAATTACAAAATGATGTTAACTGGTCAGCAACGTAAAAAGTTACATGATGCTATCATAAATGCTTTTCCAACGAAATCACCATTAGAGCAAATGCTGTCGTATGAATTAGATCAGAACCTAGATGCGATTGCTGGGGGAGATAATTTACAAAATATTGTCTTTAAATTGATACAAAAGGCCGAAGCGGAGGGGTGGGTTGAACAGTTCATTATTGCTGCACGTAAAGAAAATCCCGGAAACATTACCTTAAAAGGTGTTGTCGAAGAATTGCTACCAAATTCTTATGCAAAAACCTCACCTGGCATTGTTGTAACCCAAAATCTACCTTCAGTTCCTCAAAGTCAACCTCGCTCCAGCTTTCCTAAAGAATCGTTTGATAAACTCCCACAATCTTTTTCCCAAGAAATTCCTCCACCTAAAGAATTTTTTGCTACAGTAGACCAAGTAGAAGAAGATGGTAGATGCACTACGCACCCGGATAACAAATATACACAATCCCAAGTAGATAATTTTAGTAGCAACTCTTTGCTGGAGGACAAGACAATATCTAATACCTACTTACCTGTCAACGAAGTCGCCACCGTTGAAATATTAGAAATGGACTCAAGAATTCTTCAAGAAAACCTTGTCAGCCTTCAAAATTCAGGTACACTAGAGCAGTGCCAAGAGGCTATTGCAAAAACCTGTGCGTGGCTGAAAACCTGTCCGAATGAATCATACGTTCGCAGGCAGTACCTTATTTTAGTAATAGAAAAAGGCAAATTGGAGCAACAGCAAGAAGCAATTTTAAATACTGCTTTTTGGTTAGAAGATAGTTTACAATTCTGCGACGGTTATGTTTTCACAGAGTATCTAAAGCTGGTTGCAAAGCAAGGAACATCAGAGCAGTGTCAAGAGGCAAGTTTTCAAGCTTCTATTTGGCTTCAAAGAAACCCAAATCAACCTTATGTCCGTAAACAGTGGCTTTTTCTGGCTAGAGAAAAATTGCAGCCAGAGCAGTGTCAACAGGTAATTTCTTGGACATATTCTTGGTTGAGCAGTAATTTAATTACTTGTGATTCATATGTAATGACGGAGTATCTACGGTTGAACAATAAGGCAGGAACGTTAGAGCAGTGTCAGAAGGCAATAGCTCAAGCAGAGCCTTGGCTTCAAAAAAATCCAGATCAACCTTATGTCCGTACTCAGTATCTTGCATTGATTAAAAAACTAAGGTAAGCGCATCTCATTTTATAACGCTTACTGGGCAAAGGTTTTGCATATTGTTTAGTTTTATTGCCAAAGGGTTTGCAGTTGATTTAATACTTTTGTTTTATATTATTGTATTACGTAATACAAGCTTTAGAGGCTTGCGACATTCACGTAAATGTCTTGTATAATAAATGTGGGTGCTTTTACAGATTTCAGGTTTTTGTAGATGATGTGTCTTGAAAATTGTCTGTGGAAGTTCGTTATCTAAGCTTTTGCTGAAGAAACTGCCTTCTCAGATCTCACATGGGGAAACAAGCAAACCGCAAAGCAAGCCTTAAGAGATTATATTAGGGAAAACATCGATAAGATGTTTTTAGACAAATTACCCAAAAGCATGAAGGAGAAAGTAAAAGATATGTTCAATTTTGATGATATTTGATAAGTTTGTTTAGCCAGTTGATTTTGCTTATAAGCTTGGGTGCAGCGTTATTTAATTGGACGGGATTGCAGAACATTTAACTCCTGCAATCCAGAAAAAATACTATGGGCTAACTATTAAATTATGCTTTGAAAAACTTGAGGGTTATAAAGATAGGCGCCTTTTAGAAGAGAGTAATTCCTCTTTTTTAATGGGGGTTCTTCTAAGAGTATCCAAAGGAATCATAAATTCTCCACTTTTTACCTGCATTTCCAGAGCTAAAAATACACCCATAACATCTGAAAAATTAGCTCCGTCATAATCTCTTTCTTCGTAATATTTAATTTGCTCTTCTGTTAAACTAGCTAAATCTGCTAATTCCTTTTGAGTTAATTTTGCTGCAATTCTAGCTTTAATTAAAAGTTGTGGTAAATAGTAAATATCATTAAGTGTTAGTATTATTGGGGTATGACTGTCATGAAAAGTAAGATTTTCATACTCAGCGATTTCTGCATTTAATTTGTCTAAACGATATTGTTTGACATCACGATTCATTTGCCATCTCTCATGATCTTTTCGCTTCATCTCCTCATCTTGGTCTAATAAAGATATAGATTCTTGAAATCTACGCGCGCATTCTTTGCTATACTCGTATTCCTGTTCATTTTTAATCATGGTTACCACCTTGTTAAATCAATAGCTATAATACCCTTTTTATTTTTTAATCTATCGCGCTGAAAAAACTCAAACGAAGTTAAATCATAATCACCTACTGGTTCATCTGAGCGAAAAAGTTCACCTTTATATCTAGATTTTTGGGCTTGTTTATCAAAACGATTAAGTAATCGAGGTGCTAGGGAGCGTAAATAATTCATATCAACTTCTTCTGGGTCCCAACAAGCATCAAAGTCACCTGGGTTGGGTTTAATGGTCGTGAAACTGCCGTTAATATAAATTGTTCTACAACCAGCTTCTTTTAATTGCTCCATTGCTATTTGCAAACCCTGTATCATATTTAACCTTCTGTCATTAGTACCAAATCTTTCTATAAACTCCTCCTATTCGCAAAAATGTACACCCGGTGGTCAATTCCCGTTTTCATCAAATTCGGGAATCACTCTTTTACACCTAGTACAAAAAAACTATATAGCTAAAAGCTTATCATGTTAAATTACAATCCCTTTTTCTTAACCAATGCTTCTGTTGAGCGGGTTGTTATAAAACTCCCAACACTTCTAAAATTTCCCTCTCAGGCGCCTTTTCCAAATCCAAGTTCTGCACTTGAGATAGCAACCGTTTGGGAATGTACTTGGTAGATTTAACTTCACACTCGCCATCGCTCCAAAATTCGTAGTGATAATCTTTACCTTTTTTTGTGACAGTGCATCAATGTATGCTGCCGCTACCATCGCCCTTATGTCGGCGCCTTTTCCTAGGGGATATATTTATGTCTGATTTATCCCCTAGGAAAATCTCAGACTTCAGATTGGGAGACGTTTTTAGTAATGCGCGATAATATTGTTTGCGGTAGTTGTACTACTCCATATGCAATCAAAGACAAATTGAACAAATTTTGACACAACTGTATGTTTGTTTAGTGCCCAATTGCTTGCCTGCGGGAATAAATTTCTTCTAGAAGTAAATCTCGCAACTCGTTGGCGATATCATCAGGAGGATTACCTGCCAGCGCACGTCCAATTAATTTTTCTGCCTCTCGTAATTCTAAACATTCTATGGCAAGGGTTGCGGCACTGCGATGAAGAACCGATCTAGTGGGTTCAAGGTCGAATAAGTTTGCTACTAGGTCTGCGGCAGCTCGCTCTTGAGAAAAAGCAGCTTTCGTTAACTCCAAAGCAACGGTGGTATCACCCCTTTGACGAGCTAAAAAAGCTTGGTCAACAAGCTCCATTGCTTCTCGATGAAGAATTTCTACGTCTTGCATTTTTCAACTACACGGGTGTATGGTGTGCCAAATTCGACCACGCAGACGTAGCCAGGAGACAAAGTATCCGAGGGGCTAATCTGTTCTAGTTTTATTTTAACTCTAGATTAAATAATGCTTTGAGAACCTTTACGGATACCAGATACTTCTAGACGAGCTTTTCTTTGAAATAATGTGTTTGGGTCATCAATTGAACCTAACCAAAAGTCAAAGCCAAAACTTTTACCTTTAATAGAGCGCTCAATTACGGTAAGTCCTGTTAGATATGGCATGAGAAGCGCAGCAATACCATAGGCGCCATACTCAGTTGCAACTTCTTGATCCGCATTAAAGCGATGCACAGTATCGTTAATAGGATTCCATTGTATTTCAACTTGGGTATTTTGTATACCACCAATTTGAAGGTTAACACGGTAAGGATGATTTTGGTCATCCAAGCATACCGCTGCTGCATCTTGACAAGTAGCTCCAAAAGTCAGTGACCATCCAGGTCGTTCTGGTTTAGACTGAGAAAGATCATCAAGGTATAAAAGGTTTGGTATATTACCTACCATTGATTATTTAAACAATTACAATTTTTTTAATGATATAGGAATTTATGTGCTGTCGGGCGCCTTTTTCAGTGTTATTATAAAACTCCCAAAACCTCTAAAATTTCTCTTACAGGCGCCTTTTCCAAATCCAAGCTTTGCACCTGGGATAGCAACCGTTTAGGAATGTACCTGGTAGATTTAACTTCGCGCTCACCATCACTCCAAAATTCGTAGTGATAATAAGCTTCATGATAATCTTTACCCTTTTTCGTGACAGTGCGCCAATGTATGCTGCCGCTACCGTCGCCTTTATGTCGGCGCCTTTTCCTAGGGGATATATTTGTATCTGACTTATCCCCTAGGAATTTGAACGCCTCTATTTTCCTAGGGGATATATTTGTGTCTAACTTATCCCCTAGGAATTGGGGCGCCTCTCGTAAGTTTTGAGATATTGTAGATTCTTCGCTGCGCTCAGAATGACAGTTTTGGGATGCTTCTGGGAATTGGGGTTGTGGCGCCTCGTCATTTTTCCTAGGGGATATATCTGTGTTTGAGTTATCCCCTAGGAAAATTTCATAAGTGTTAGTGGGAGAGGTTTTCAGTAATTTGGATAGTATTGTTTGTGGTAGTTGTACTACTCCATATGCATCGAAGATTTCTAGAAACCGTGCGCTGTTATCTCCCCAGTAAATGAGGATATGTGATTGCCTTGCTGGTAGTTTTGGTTTGTAGTTTGTGTCGAGGAATTTGATTCGTCCTTTCCAGAAACAGACTGGTTGAGTTTTCAATACAGGTGATAACCAGTTGGTGTCTGTGGCGCCTGGTACAAGTGCGATGGCTTCTGTTACTCGACCTGTTGCGATTTCTTCATTTAGTTTGGTAATCCATTTGCCGGGTTCGGAGTATGGTGGGTTGAGAAATATTCGTCCGTGCCAAGGTTGAATTAATCCGTTGTCTGTATGTGTGTAATGTGTGGATGCTGGTATATTTTTGCCAGTTTCTGCACAGGGGTCTAGGTCTATTTGATTTAGTACTTGTATTACTAAGTCAATTATGTGTTGGGGTGTGTACCAGTTGTCAGAGGGTTTTTCGCTGGTTTTTGATGTTTTTTGAGATGTGGCATGTTGAGAGGTTTCTAGGTTTGGCGCCAGCATAATGCTCGCTTTCCTTTATATGTAAAGTTCTTTTGCAACGGATGCAACGGATGTAACGGATGGTTGATTTTAGATAACAGGTTTTGTTTGTAACCAATAACTCATCCGTTACATCCGTTTACCATCCGTTGCCAGTGCGTTTGAGGTTTTTGAATTGGGTGAATTGTGATTCAAAGAGTAGTTTGATGGTTCCTGTTGGACCTCCGCGATGTTTGGTGATGATGACTTCTGCTAGTCCTCGGTCTGGTGTATCTAGGACGTAGTATTCTTCTCTGTAAAGCATTATTACGAGGTCGGAGTCTTCTTCGATTCTTCCTGACTCGCGCAAGTCTGACATGAGCGGTCGCTTGTTATTACGACTTTCTACACCACGATTTAGTTGTGAAAGTAGAACGACGGTTGTGTTGCATTCTCTGGCTAGTAGTTTTAGTTGCCGTGTGATTTCTCCAATTTGACGAGCAGATTTACCGCTACCGTCATCACCTCCGATGTCAGCCATTAATTGTAGGTAGTCGATGCCGACCATGCTAACTTTGCCGTGTTTCGCTACCATACGCTTTACTTTGGAACGCAGTGATGCAACTGTTAGTTTTGGCGAATCATCTATATATATTTTGTCTTGGCTTAATTTTTCAACAGCGATTGCTAGGTCTTTCCATTGGTCGTTGCTAATTCTGCCAGATTCTAAATAAATTCCTTCAACTCTGGCTTCTTGACTCAAATATCGCATCGCCCATTCTTCTTTTGTCATTTCGGTACTAAAAAGTATTATGGGTTGCGAGGAATTACGGGCTGCATTAATTGCCATGTTACCTAACATGGATGATTTGCCCATTGCAGGGCGCCCTGCTAGTGTTATTAATTTACCTGGTTGAAAGCCTTTTATTATCAGGTCTAAATCATAAAATCCCGTAGAAATACCAGGTTTAATAAGACCTTGAGATAACTTTTCTACATGGTCATAAACTTTTGCAAGTGGCTCTGCAAGCATTACTGGCTCAGTTTCTTGGCTAATAGCTTCTGTACGGATACTTAAAAGTTTAGTTTCGGCACAGTCCAGCAGGTGATTAATTTCGCTTTCGGTGTCATAAGCAAGTTGATAAATTTCTGAAGCAACTTTTATTAACTGTCGGCGCCGATATTTTTCAATTACGATGTCAGCAAGAGCATCAATATTTATTGCTGATACAGTTGATTCTAACAGCGATGCTAATTTGCTTCGACCGCCGATAGTCGTCAACATGTCAAAATCTACTAAATAATTAGTAACACTTAATAAATCTGTAGGTTTATTGTCACGATGCAGCGCTTCTAAAGCAGAAAAGATGTGTTTGTGAGACAAAAGATAAAACATTTCTGGCTTTAGTTTACCTTCAATTCTCACTATTGCGCTTGGGTCAAGCATTATGCCACCCAAGATTGCCTCTTCTGCTTCAATGTTTTGCGGTGGCAACCTATCTATTGGTCTAAAGTCTAATTCGTTCATAGCTTATTTACCTGTTTTTCAGGTATTTATCAAATATTTGAATGTAGGTTTTTAGCTAGGTTTTTAGCTTTGTTCAAATCTCTTTTTATGCCGTTCTAATACTGCTTTGACTGCTGGATGAACAGGCGCCGATGCTCTTCTTGCTGCTTCCTCTTGCTGCTGTTTTTCAAGCTGCGCCATGTAATGTTCTCGGTGTTTGGCAAAAAATTCTTCTTGTTCTTTGTTTCGCTGCTGTTCGGCTTCGTGACGCGCGACAAATTTTTCAAAGTCATCGTTTGCATCTTGTTGATTTTTTCTTGCCCAGTTGCGCGCAAAGGAATAACCTGATAATGCATCTGTATCACCACTGGAGGCAAGGAGTGTTCTTGCTTTCCATTCAAGAAAAGCTTGTTTTAGTTCTGGGTGATGGGCTGGTTCCCATTGGTTAACTTGTTGAGTTTTACTGCTATTTGAAGATTCTTCTCTATTTCGATTATTCTGTTTTATCGAACTTGGCGCGGAGTTGTTGTCTTCATGAGGAACTCGTTGTTCAAATGAAGAAATTTTTTGGTTATCGGTTTTAACAACTGGTTTCTCAACTTCTGAAGATGCTGGTTGGTTATCAACTTTGATGACTTCTTGTTGAATATTATTTACACACACACCAGGGCGGGGTTCCGGGGCGCCGTTCAACGGCGGGGCGGATATTTGTGTATTTTTAGTTGTATTTTCTGATGTAATCTCTGAGGGCGGCTGAAACACTTGCTGTGTATGGCTTTGAGATGCGTTTAGTTCGGCGGTTTTGTGCAACTTGTTAGGCGTTTCTGTGCAACTAGTTGGGCGGTTTTGTGCATCTAGTTTGGCGGTTTTGTGCAACTGTTGATTTTGCGTTGTTTCAGCGCTTTTTTCACCTGTTTTTTCTACTATTGGCTGATGGCGCCCAATGGCTTCTGCAAATACGTCTTTATTGATTTTGTAATAAAGCTTACATGGTATGCCTCTAAGCTCAACGGATAATATTCCTAGCTCTTTTAGGTGCTTAACTACTGTGTCTTGCTGGCGCCGGGTTAGTCCGGTTTCTTTTTCCCACTCTTCTTTGGTTTTATAAAACCAACCATCGGGGTCGTAGGTTCTGGAAGTCCAGTAGTACGCTTGTGAGAGAAAAAGTCCTGCTTGGGCACTTCCACCAACTAGGGAAAAAAGTCGGTGGTAGGCAATTATGTGATGCAGAATTTTTGGTAAATCAGTCCATTCAGTGGGTGGAATGGGTTGTAATAAATCCGGTTCAATAGTACTAGTAACGCACGGTGACATGATGATTAACTCCAAAGTATTGAAATGACCTTTGGAGCGAGTTACTTATCCGTCGAATCGTTGTTTATTTGATTGCTTGGGCTATTTTCCTGATTAAATAGGATTTTTTGATAGTCAAGCTAGTGATTCACAAGAATAACTTATTCAATTCTTGTGAATTTAGACGCAAAAATTCACAGAAGTCTACACATGAGGTGCAAATCCTGGTAACATAGAGACAACGATTTGTATGAACGGAGAGCGAACCGCAATAACCACATCCGTTACAATGCCGGCAAGCGAAAGTGACTGATGCGATTAGTGGGTACGCGCTAACTCGCTCTTTTTAGATATTACAGCTGAAGTGCCACTTTTGTTTCAAGAGTGGTATTTTGGCTAATATTTATTATTTTTCCTAGATGCCTCCATACTAAAAACCTTTTTGGCTTAAAAGTCGCTTAAACTACAATATATCTTATAAGATGTAAAATAAACTATTTTTTTTCTACATTGCTTATATGCCTCCTCTCGCCATAAAGCCTCAAGACTTAAGTCTATTAGGGGCAGTGATATTCGAGTTTATGAAAGATAACAACATCTCTATGCGTGAATTTGCTGACATGGCGAATGTGACTCGTCCTGGACTGCGAACGATGTGTTTGAAAACAAACAATCCGACACCAAGAAGCATTGCGAGGTTGGCAAAAGCAATGAATAAGTCACCTCTTGAACTTTATCAGCTAGCTTGTTTTAACAAAGAATTAAACCCCGATAAACCTGATTTAATTGATAAGGCTATCAAAGAATTTGATTCTGTTCTCAGGGATATGTGGGAATTAGTACAAGAATTACCTGAACAAGATAGACCTTCTGACCTGGAACTTGTTAACCAAGCTTTGGATACTCTTAGGTCTTGTATACCCAGACAGTAAAAATTTTTCACATGCTTGTATATCTAGATGACTATATATATATATATATATATATAGCTATTAATATTTATTTAGAATTTATGGTTTACAGCACACAAGATATACAAGCGTGTAGTGTAAAAGACAAATAACATGATTTGTAGTTTAACTGCTAAAACACGAATTGAAAAGTCCTAAACAAAAATATTTTTGCCGACAGCCTAGCGAGTAGGTGTTAAAATATGACCGATTCTTTGAGGTTATGAGTGAATTTTATAATCTCAAATGCTTACTGAGTAAAGATTATAGAGTTTAAACAGAGTAGATAAAGCTTCATAACCCTTGATTATTTTGATTCGGAAAATCAAATTTTAGAAGTAGGAGTGCCTTATCCCCGGTTTAATTACATTATTCTTTAAACTAAAGTGCAAGGATTAAACTAAAGTACAATTTGATTTCATAAATAACCACAGATGTAACACTGATAATTGTAATCATATTATTAGTGGTTATATGTAATTAATGTGACTACGTATTTGCTATTGCTGGCGCCGTTTTAACCTGTATGTTTTAACCCGACACGCATTGTTTTAACCCAAAACGCATGGGTTTTTTAACCCCATGCTAATAGCGCGCATTCCTCTGAAGAGGACTAAGTGAATGTTAATTTTGCTACTAATTTTATTAATATTTGTAGTTTTTACTTAGATAAAGTCAATAATTTGGGTATTTGGTAAGACCTTCTCATTGGTTTTATCTTTCATTTTTGCACTGTTGTTAGAATGATCTATATTTCGATTATTCCGCCTTATCGAATTTAGACTTGATTGTTATGCTGATGAACAAGTTTGGCTGTTTTGTGTAACAAGGAAAGGCGTTTTTGTGCAACTTTTGATTTTGTGTTGTTTCAAGTGTTTCATTTAATATTCGCTTAAAAAAGGGCGCCGTAATTTTCCTAGGGGATATGTGGATATTTAGTTTATCCCCTAGGAATTAGATTTGAGTGCGTACATTTCCTAGGGGATATGTGGATATTTGGTTTATCCCCTAGGAATTAGATTTGAGTGCGTACATTTCCTAGGGGATATGTGGATATTTGGTTTATCCCCTAGGAATTAGATTTGAGTGCGTACATTTCCTAGGGGATATATGGATATTTGGTTTATCCCCTAGGAATTAGATTCAAGTGCGTACATTTCCTAGGGGATATGTGGATGTTAAGAGTATGTTAGTATTGAAAACACTCTCTAGGAGAGCGAAAAATGCCTAGATGCCTTTGTTTGTAAGCGTTTTCCTATGAGCTTATAAGCTTATACATAGTTTTGAATCCAAAGCTTTCTGTGCGAGTATCAGTGGTAATTCGTCTGTTCTTATAAGCTTATAGTCTTATAATGAAACGCTTACAAACAAGGGTATATAGCCATTTTTTCTTTATACGCTAAAACTATTTGTCCAAATTATGATTCAAAGCACACTTGCGATTGCTTTAATATTACTTGGTACATTAATATTTCCTGACATAGCACAAGCAGGTGAACTTGGTGGAGTTGATATGGATAGATATTGCTTCGATTATTCTGGGGGTTTTGGGAGGATAGAATTAGTAGAGCATACAGCTTGGGGATGGAGTTGCGTTACTAGGTCTGGTTACGAGGATATTGATGTAGATGATGCATGTCGCCAACAATATTCCAACCCAGATGCTTATGCACGAGCTAAGAATCCGAATGACCCTTACTCTTGGGTTTGTATTTCAGACTAAGTTTTAATTTAATGAAAGCTAATTAATTAATTATGGCGTACTGAAAAATTATTCAGGCGCCACCTCTACCATGTTGGGTGCCGATAAAATCTAGAATCTGTAACATTTTCAGTTCACCGAAGTTTACTATGGGCAAAGGTTACGTTCGCTTTGGCTTAGATTATTTTTAAGGTAATTCTTTACCGTATTACAAACTTGCTGTATCAGTTCGTTAGATGATTTAATTGACCACGATTTGATGCTGCCGTCGCTGCCAATAGTTGTTAGTTGTTTACCATCTGCACTTAAACTAATGCTTTTAACCGCAGGTTGTTGAGTACTCCATGAAGAAAATGGTAATTGTCCTTTAAGGTCTTTTAGATTCCATATTTGGATGCGACCTCTGCTATCGCTGCTAATAATACTTTTTTCATCTGGGGTAAACGTGACTGCGGTAATTTTGGGACCGTATACCTGAAAGCTATCTGTCCATTTACCGTCAAGTCCCCACAAACGAACCGTACCATCATCCCCACCACTCACAATTTGCTTGCCGTCTTTACTAAAGGCTACACTGTTAACGGCGCCTAAGTGACCTTCAAAGGGTTTTTGCTTCATTTGACCTTGCAAGCTCCATAGATATATTTTACCGTCATCGCTACCACCCACTATTTGGTTCCCGTCTGGACTTAAAGCCAAGCTTCTAATTAAAGACGCATTTGTTGGGAATGATTTTCCTGACTGTAAAAATTGCAAGTTCCACAAGCTAATTTTACCATCATTGCTACTGCTAACTATTTTCTGACCATCTTTGCTTAATGCCACACTTTCAACTGAACCCGAATTAGTTGGAAATGCTTGCTTTTCTTCTTGACCTTGCATATTCCAAAAACTAATTGTACCGTCTTTATTCCCGCTAATAATTTGTCTATCATTGGCGCCGAAGCTAACAATGTTGGCAAAATTGCTATTATTAAAATAATTAAATGCTCGATTCTGTAAATTCCAGATGCGTACCATTGTATCATCGCTGCTGCTTGCTAATTGTTGACCATTAGGGCTAAAACTTACACTTCTGACGGGTCCTTTGTGAGCAACAAACTTCTCTAATTCCTGACCTTCTAAATTCCAAATTTTAACAGTCCCGTTTCCTCCAGCAGTCGCTAATTGCTGGTTATTGGGATTAAATACAACATCCCAAAGTCTACCTTGGCCTGCATTCCATTCTATAATAGGCTGTTTTAAGAGTGCTTGTGTTGGTGTTTTGATTGGTTGTTGAATTAAATTGCTATCGACTAACCAAATACGAACAATATCATCTTCTCCATCATCAATTCCTACAGCAGCTAATTCTTGACCATCTCGACTAAAATTTAAACCATGTACCGATTTTTTATAACCTATAAATTCCCCTAATTCCTGACCTTGAGAATTCCACAGACGAATAATACCACCATCATCACCGCTAGCAATTAGCTGACCATTAGGACTAAAACTAACATGGGTAACTGGTTTTTGATGCCCTTTTAATTCTTCTGCCAATAACTGCCCTTGTGAATTCCATAGACGAACAGTACCGCTATCTCCAGCACTTGCAATTATACCATCAATGTTAAATTCAAGCGTCCACAATTTTCCTTGTTGTGCATTCCATTCTTTGACTAATTGCCCTTGCAGGTTCCACAAACGAATCATACCATCATCACCAGCAGTTGCAACGAGTTTACCTGTAGGGCTAAATTTGATATTTCTTACCGAACCTTTTTGTTTTAAAAGTTTCTGTAATTGTTTACCCTGTGTACTCCACAATCTGGCTGTACCATCATCTCCACTGGTAGCTAATTGTTGACCATCTGGACTAAACGTCACATTTCTAACAGGACGTTCATACCCTTCAAAGCGATTGTGTTCTCTAACTGTATAAACTGCTCGTTGCAGCGTTCCTTCAATTTTTTCGCTCAGTAGAGAATCGGGTGGAAAAAATTTTAAAAGTGGATGTTCTAAAGTTTTTCCAGCTCGCAAAATCTCAATCATTCCATTCAAAGATTGATTATCTTGCAATTCTATTTCTGCGGCTTTTCTAAATGTCTTAGCTTCTTCTTCTTTGGAGACTCTCAAATTCCATAAAGCTATAAATGTTAACACAGTTAAACCAAAGATTACAGCAATCGCGAGTCGCCATCGCAAGCTGGTATTCCGACGTTTTTGTAATACACTTTTTTGGATGAACTCAATTTCTAATTTGTTAAACCAATTTTCTTGGGAGTTAAGTTGCCAATTTAAAACATCGAGATAGGGATTGGCGTTCCAAAGAAATTGGGTAGGTTTTTTGTACACGCGTTGTTGATGAGATTGCGAATATTGCTGCCATAATTGTATCAACCTGATAAAACCTTGACTAAATACATTTTCTAGAATGCTTAATCGACGGTCTAGCCAATCAATTTTAGGCTCAATTTTATCTGAAAAAGCGGTTGGTCTTGTTTGGTTTTTCACATTTTGCCATTCTACTGCAGCAGGTGTCAGGCGCCGTTGCAAAATAATACTTTCTTTTTCATCAGGTTTCCACAGTTCTAATCGTGACCACCCCTGCACTAAAGCATCGTGTGCTGGTTCCACATAGGGTTTACCCTCAGCATCTTGTCCTTCTACTAACAAACGAGCATCGCTAAAACGGCGAATAACTTCGTGAATACGGGTATTTTCTGATTCGGGATATTCTAATTCTGATAAAACTACTCGTCTACGTGCCAACTCTTCCCCACCCACTGCTACCATGCGTAACATCAACTTACGAATAGTTTGAGCATATAATGTATCTTTTTTAACTAATCCATCATACTCACGGTCTGCTCTTTGGGTCAAACTGCTGGTTACACCTCCCAATTCTTCGTAATCTGCTTGAGTAATTACCCTGTCGCTTCTTATACCAACGCTCGCACTCTTTAAATACAGCAAATATAATTCGCTGAGGGCAAAAGATAACAACGGCAACGCACCTGGCATTTGTATGACTTCATCAATTAAGCTGTCCACCAAACTATAGGGTTCAAAATACATTACTCGTGCTGAAGCTGGTTCTTCAATACAAGCGCGTAATTCTGAGCGTGTCATCGGTGGAACTATAAATCGTGATTTATGCCAATATGTTTTTAAGCTGGAGTGAGATAATTGAGATTCAAAGTCTTGGCGAAATATAAGCATAATTCGCAGATTATCTGCATTATTTGTAACTAAATTGGTTAATAAATGCAGAAAATCTTCCCGTTCTTGGTCGTCACGACAAACAGTTAACAATTCTTCGCCTTGGTCGATTACCAACAATAATTTTGACTGAGTATTTTGCTGTAACCAATTTTCAATAAATGTCTGACTTATAGTATTATTTAAAGTCTTTAACGGCGCCTCTCCTGGACGCATTGGTGTTAAAATGTGCCAAGGAAGTTGATTATTTTTAATATAAGGTATCAATCCAGCTTTAACCAAACTAGATTTTCCAGTACCACTGGCGCCTAATACAACTGTAAAAGGGTGTTGACAAACGTGTTGATACAGTTGTTCAGTTAAAACTTCCCTGCCAAAAAATAATTGGCTGTGTTCTTCTTCAAAAGCTTGTAAACCGCGATAAGGATTTTGTGACTCATCTAATGGTGGCGCCGATGGTAGATTTAATTCGTGATTAGGAGAAAGAAAAATATACTCGCCTTTATCATGCTTATTTAAACACCAAATACCGGGGGTTTGACGCAGACGATGTTTTCCTGTATAGATTTCGACCCTATCGCGTAAATATGTATATAGCTTCGTTGCTGTAATTACCCCATCTCCGCTTTGTTTTCCATTTTTGGCAAGAGGATAAATATCAGCGGCGCCTTTTAGTGCATCTAACAACGCAGCAGCAAAAGGAGAATGATTACCAACTTGACCGCGTTCTGTATCTAAATTAAAGTTATCTAAAGCTTTTTGGTCGGAAGCAGAAGAAGTAATAATTTGCCATGCTGCATCTCGAATAAAGCGGTCATAACGTTCTTGGTAAATAACTTCATAGTCGGTAAGTAAATCGCGCGTACTCGACCAGCGAAAGGCGCCTGCAAAACAACAATCAAGAATACCTAAAAAATGCCGACAAGGTAGCTCACTCAAAGCCGAGTGCAACTTCGTCATTGGCAAATAACTATTAGTATCACCCAGTTTGGCATCTTGGGGAATTAAGTAACCAACAGGACCATCATCCCCATTCAATGCAACCCCGTGACCAGCAAAATAAAATAGTAAGCGGTCATTTTCGGTAACTTGTGCGGGTAATGTTTCTTCTAAAAATTGATTTATATTATTTAGAGTTGCAACTGAGTCTAAACATATCCAAGCTTGGTATTTATGCTTAGACCGCAGAACTTCTATGAGTTTTTTAGCATCGTTGACAGCTGTTTTGAGGGGAGAAATACCATTTTGGTAATTATCAATGCCAATAATAAAGGCTAAATTACGCTCAAATCCTGAGCAGGCGCCATTTTCTTGGTTATTAAATATTTCCGTCTGTTCAGCGATGTTCATTATGCACACTCCAAGTTCACGTCATTTATAGTATTTAAGTATTGATACATTCGACGTACCTACTTAGATGTTATGGATGTCACTATAGTTGACTTATGCAATGCGGAAAACATTAAGTCTCAGATCGGCAAGAACAACTAAGTCAGAATCCGTTCAACTCACAAAACTTTCTCTTATTTTCCAACAGTGCTTTCCATCAACGCTGTAGAAAGTATGCTCAAAGTTTTGGTATCAATAAAGTAATCGAGATGATTGCAATCTACTTCATGAATTTGTGGTTGGGGTGAGCGCGCGTTATTTACGCTTGTTATACTACTTACTGTTACAGCAATGTCATTTAATTGATCAAAAAAGGCTAAATCGATTGATTTGTCTTTTAGTTTTTCCATTAACTGTTGTAATTTATTAGTTTCACCAAATACGGATGGCGCCAAGTTATTACCAGCAATAATAGTATAGGGAATACCTGGGTCGGGACTTGCTGCTAAAGATTTGAGAAAATCTGACCCAGGTTGCATTTGATCGAAGGAAACATCAATTTTTTCTATAAAAGTTAGCAAGCTAGGCAATATCTTGAATGGTGATATGCTATTTAAGGCAAATGTAAATAATGCCGTTGCGAAATCGTGAATTGTAGACCAAGGAGAACCTGCATTTGGCGTACCTAACATGACTAAGTGATTAATAATTTTATTACCACCTTCGCGTTCTATTAACCACCGAGATATTAACCCACCCATCGAATGGGCAACGATATGTAATTGTTTACCGTGGTTTTCACCTAAACCTATTTCTTCGAGACTTTGTTTTAATGAACGCGCGTTTTCTTCAATCGAGGTGTTTATGTTCTCGTAGTCAAAAGCAAGAATTAAATCACACATCTCGGCTAAGGGTTTTTCCTGTTCAGTTA
This sequence comes from Calothrix sp. PCC 7103, assembly GCF_000331305.1. Classification (GTDB taxonomy): domain Bacteria; phylum Cyanobacteriota; class Cyanobacteriia; order Cyanobacteriales; family Nostocaceae; genus Dulcicalothrix. The sequence goes on from NZ_KB217480.1 coordinate 386,295, forward strand.
CTGTCCAGGTTGCTTTCTGCATTGCAGGTAATAAGCTTTCGGTATCACCAATAATACCGTGAATAAACAAAACTATTTTGTTGGCTTGGGCTACTTGCTGTTTGATTTCTTCTACATCGGTTTCATAGCTAACTTCTTCCGAAGCGTTTACTTTTGCTATCGCTAATCGTGGATAGGGGAACTCCAACCCCAGTTTTTCGCTGAGAACTTTTTGGAAGTAAATCTTGAAAGCACCTGTTAAACTGCGTTCTCCTGATTCGAGTTCAGGAAGACGCTCTAACCTAATTTCGGTTTTTCCATTATGAGAGTATCCTATTCCCAATGGTAAATAAAATTCGCCATCGTAAGCAATTGGTATTACTTTTTCTTGTGGCGCCAAGGGTCTGTCAACAATTAATTTTAAGGGGTTTTCGCGGGTAACGGTGGAGATGGTTGCAGTATCAACATTACTTAGTTCTAAGGCATTTGCATTTGCCTCAACTTCCGAACTGTTAGTTAACACAAAAGGTTGACTGTGGGGATTGTCCCGTAACACTGGTGGTAAATAATCATTGTCTAAATTTCTGGTAGATGAGGAAATACTTGTTAAACTAGCTTTTGCTTGTAAGTTGGGGTGAGCTTTTAAAGTAACTCCAACACCGAGAGATACCCCATTTCCTGAGTGAGGTACAGTTGTAGTATCCAAAGGACGAATAGTTTTAATTACAACTTGAGTTGCTACCCAATCATCGTATTCTTCAACTGGTTCATCTGAAAGTAAATCGCGCGATTGCCAGCGATTCATTAAACGGTTGAGAGTACCTGTCCCGACATTGCGGTGTGTATATTCTCTGCGCGGTGAATCGAGTTTTGGTTGTTCTAATAATCTGGCATCAAATTCATTGCTGCAAACAATGAGTTTCAAAATATCTTGATACTCTGTAACCCCTTGGCGCCATAATTCATCAGGAACGCTGGGACGAATAGCTTTTCCACCTAAAACCCAACATTCTTCGTTAGATTTAAGTTTAATGTAACCTGCTTCAAAAAAGCCCGCACCAATTGAAAATTGTTCGGTTAATTCGAGTAATGCACAATAAAGCGTTTGTTCGCTGGTATTTTTCAGCTTGATTTTGAAAGCTGGTCGGTTCCATTTACCCTTATCATCTAGATAGTAATTAAGACGAATTTGACTATCTTCTACAACTTGATTTTTTTGATAAATTTCTAGTTTAACTGCCGAAGCACTAATTTGACTATTTGCAGGACTTTGTAGTTGACTCAAATTTGTCCAGCGGGCAATATGTTCGAGACGTTCAACAATTTTGTTAGCGCTAGAAGAGGTATAACCAGGAATTTGGTTAACTATAGGTACGCCATCCGCAGGTCGAGTAATAAGATACTCTCCGTTTAGAGCAATAACTTTAAATTCGGCGGTTTCGCTTTCGTTAACTTCGCGCACGTACACCGAAGATTGTCCGTCATTAATATTTTTTAATGCTTGTTTTAACAGTTGTACTCCTTCTTCTTCACCAACCAAGCGTACACCTAATGGTGGCAAAGGCAAACTGGTAATAACTGCTTTAAAAGTTTGTTGTCTGTCTAAATTTGTAGGGTCAGTTGTAATTTGACTTAGCTGTGGTAAAACTTCGGTAACTTGTGCGTCTGCAAATTTATTAGATAATTTGCGTAAATCTTCAGCTTTGGCTGTAATCGGAAATAGTGCCAAACGCATAGTTTCTCCACCATCAGGACGGGGTACACCATGTACGGCGCCGCCATCAATTATCCAACCATACTGTTTGTGATAAGAAACAGTATAGTACGGATTGCGGGCACTTACCGCCCCACCTAGAAATAATTGGTCTAAATCTCTACTATCGGTTGCTTCCAATTGGGGTGATTGTTTAAATACACTGCGTACCAAAGCATTGGTACGTTTAAATAAATCTCGATAGGTAAGATTTCCTTGAGTTTGGCTAAGGGTTTTGGTGAGAAAATAACAAAATGCTCCCCGGTGTTTGCCACCAGTTTTATATTCTTTGGCAGTTTCCAAATCTTGACAAGCTGCGAATAAAATATGCTTACCCCTTGGTAAACTCCAACCCGATGCTTGTCGGTTAAAAGAGCGGATATTTTCAATTTCTTCTGGGGAAAAAATAAAACTCTCTAAAGGACGGTAGCGTTTATCTGATTCATATTGGCGAACTGCAGTTTCTTGAAATGCGTCTCTTGTTCCTGTACCAGAGTGACAGCAATCTAAAATTAAAGTAATATGAGGATCTTTTTCTGCCACCTCCGCGATTAACTTGGCTAATTCCTTATCTGCTAAATTCCAATATCCTTCCTTCCGGCTATCGTAACAAACAAGCGCTTGGTTTAATTTTTCTCCACCAAATTCCCAAAATTCTTTTGGTGCTAGTTCTTGAGAACCATGACCGCTGTAGTAAAAAAAGGCAACATCATTACTGTTCGCTTGGCATAGATGCTTGCGAAAGCAATCTATTATACCTTGACGGGTTGCTTCTGAATCCTTAAGAACTTTTAAGTGTAAATTCCAGCCTTCGGTTTTTACCCGTGTTCTTAAATATTCTTCTATAGCCATTACATCATTAATACAGCCTTGGAGCTTCTTTACAGGTGCTATATAGTCGTCGATGCCTACTAATAAAGCGTAAATATTGCTAGTCATAACTACATGTCTCTTATGTACTACATTCTTCTAGGCTATAAAGTTATCTTGTCTGTTGATCAGTAATATCTTACTTTGCATAAATCCTCTTATTATCTTCAGGTATATTTTTATAATCGTATTATCTTAAATAAGTTCCACTAATATTTCTACATTATTTCCTCATCTTGATTATCCCTTGTATATTCCCGTAGGGCGAGCGCAGTAATTGTCTGGCGCCAGCCAACCCTTCAGGAGGACGATTGCGTAATAAGTACCATTAAATACACTACACGAAAATTAAGCGAGCTACAACAACTCTCAATAAAATTCTGATACCAATTTAATATAAAGATGCACAGAAAACCCCTCCCCGTTCAGGGAGAGCAGGGTGGTTTCATACAGCTAGAGAAAAATCAAATCGGTTTAAGACTCTTCGTTCTCTCCTAACCCGCCCACTTGAAGAGTGGGGCTAATTGAACGAAGCCCACTTGAAGAGTGGGCTTTGAATCAATAGCCCCAGGCTAGGCTGTTAACTTTGGATGTTTTTAGGGCTTTATAGGTTCATGCAAAATATCTTTCCCCTCTCCCCTGCCCCACCTTGAGGCGCCTTGAACTAGGGGCATTCACCCATGAGAACCTAGCAAAGCGCTTGGGCATTTGGTGATTGAATTGGTGTTTGGGCTGCTGCTATTGTATAGAGTGTTAGCCTAATAATTGTGGAGATTATGGCTAGATAAATATTTTTAATTTTCAACTGAGTTTTGGAAGAGTCCAGTGCATAAGTTGAAAATTTTTACCCTAATTAGTAAGTAGAAAGAAAACAGCAAATCAAATTAGAGTCTGCTAAATTCTCTGATTTAAACTTAAAAAAACACGACTATGTTTAGTTTTGAAGCTCGAACTCAAGCTTAATCAAGCTTTTCGTTTAACTTTACATTCTGTTACATAGTTCGTTTTATCTCCACTGACTGACTTATAAACAAAACTAACTCTATAAATTAAACTCATGAAATCTCTCACTCCTGAAATAATTCGAGCTATAACCCCCATGTTTATGGCAAGTATTGGAGCAATCATCGGTGTTGCTGTTTTAGTCTCGCCAAATATCACTGATACTAAATATACTGCTGGACTTGGACTTGCAGGAACTGCAATTGCTGGTGCTGCTGGACTAGCTCAAGGTAGTAAAAATGAGCAGGACTTTTCAGTCAAGAAGCAGGGAGACAACTTGCAAGTTAAAACTCCAGCCTCTGAGACAACTGCCAGAGATTAGGGAATACATCAAGTACTTGATTTTTGACGAACTATTGACGACGATTTTGATTGAATTTTTTAAGCAGACCGTTCAATATCCGCAGGATCAGATGGTTCTGTTGGTTCACTTAATCCTCTGTCAACCCCCGGAGAGCGATCTGATTCTTCGTCTTCTCCTTGCTCTTCTTGCTCTTCTTGCTTTTCTTGCTTTTCTTGCTCTTCTTGTTTTGTTTGAGTTTTCTTAGGTTCCTGAATATTCTTACTCATAGTCTATGTAAATAAATGTGACATGTGTTTGTGGTAGTGCAAACTACATATAATTGATAAATGGTCTTTATCATCCTGACATCCCCCCTAAGAGTGATTTTTAATACAAGTGTAGCGAAACAGAGAACCAATATAAGAAAATAAGCTCAAAAGAAGCCTCACACGGCAATACTGATCGGTATTGAGCCTCCTATGTTACCAGAAACCTGCAAGATGATCTGGAAAGACTTGATGAGCGCGTTGTAAATAACGACCTTTGAAACGTAACTACTTTGTTGTGGGTGTCAGCAAACCTCAACAGCTTTTGTTATGGTGACAGCTGCTTTTACCCTGGTATACGCGCGCAGTAGCATAAACATTTCAATACGATTTCTAATTTCGGTTACAATATGCTTGTAGTTAGATAAGCTAGAGAAAAAGCCAGAGACCTTTTTCATGAAGCTGTAAAAGTAGCTCTACAGAAAGAGCAATGGGTTATTACAGGCGACCCATTAAAATTGGAAGTGGGCGGCACAAAGCTAGAGATAGACCTCGGCGCCGAACGTCTGCTAGCTGCCGAACGTCAAGGTGAAAAGATAGCGGTTGAAATAAAATCCTTTCTAAGTGACTCACCCTTAACTGATTATCATGCAGCGCTTGGACAATTCTTAAACTATCGGCTTGCTCTAGAAATTAGTCAACCTGACCGTACTCTTTATTTAGCTATTCCCTTAACTGTGTATGATGCTTTTTTCCAACGCGAATTTGCTCAACTATCAGTAGAACGGTATCAAATAAAACGTATTGTTTACGACCCAATTAACGAGGTGATTACTCAATGGATAAATTAGAGCGATATCGAGCGGCAATTCAAAAAGTTTTGACAGAGTATGCTTCTGTTCCTGTTGCGTCGGGCGAAATTGATTCTCAACTTATCTTTGACAAGGAACGCGACCGTTATCAAGTTGTGAGCGTTGGTTGGGCAGGACATCGCCGCGTACATGGCTGTGTTTTACATGTGGACATCATTGATGAAAAAATTTGGATACAACACAATACTACCGAACTACAAATTGGTCAAGAATTAGTTGCTATCGGTATTCCTAGAGAAGATATTATACTTGGTTTCCAAGCTCCCTATCTGCGGAAATACACTGACTTCGGTGTTGCATAAAAAGTTATTTGTTTGTAAATATAGGCGCCGTATATGTTAGAGCAAGTACTCAAATATGCGTGATACCTGAGAACTTGCCTAATGGGACTTAAACAAAAATTAAGCCCAAATGTAGCCCAAACCCGCTTTATACGCAGCAAACACGTCACGGTTATGAGTCAGCCAATCAAAAAATCGGTAAGACATAGCTGTCCTAAAAGCTTGAACAGAGCCAATAAAGCTGTATAGTGTATGTCCATCTTGTGGTACGGAGAGTCATAAACTACATCAAAACCATCGTCATATTATTAAAGATTTACCTTTTGGAGAGAAACCAATTTTTTAGAAATAAATCGGCGCCAATTTAAATGTAGAATTTGTAAAAAACCGTTTAGTGAAGAATTTGAGTTTGCAAGAAAGAAAAGAACCTATACAAATCGCCTTGCAAACAAAATAATACAAGAAGTTTTAGAAAACGACATACATAGCGTGGCATCAAAAGGTATAGTCACAACAGAAGAGATAGAAAGAATGTTAAAAGATGCATCTAGAAAAACTAAATTTAACAAAACCTAAGAATTTAAAAAGGCTGGGAATTGATGAAATAGCTTTAAGAAAAGGAAAGGGTAACTACTGTGCAGTGTTAATAGATTTTAGATACATCTAAACCAATCGCTATTTTGAACGCACGTACACAAGGAGTAATCGAGGAAGTTCTTATCA
>NZ_KB217481.1:0-94664 GCF_000331305.1 Calothrix sp. PCC 7103
ATCTAAATCTATTAACACTGCACAGTAGTTACCCTTTCCTTTTCTTAAAGCTATTTCATCAATTCCCAGCCTTTTTAAATTCTTAGGTTTTGTTAAATTTAGTTTTTCAGATGCATCTTTTTAACATTCTTTCTATCTCTTCTGTTGTGACTATACCTCTTGATGCCACGCTATGTATGTCGTTTTCTAAAACTTCTTGTATTATTTTGTTTGCAAGGCGATTTGTATAGGTTCTTTTCTTTCTTGCAAACTCAAATTCTTCACTAAACGGTTTTTTACAAATTCTACATTTAAATTGGCGCCGATTTATTTCTAAAAAAATTGGTTTCTCTCCAAAAGGTAAATCTTTAATAATATGACGATGGTTTTGATGTAGTTTATGACTCTCCGTACCACAAGATGGACATACACTATACAGCTTTATTGGCTCTGTTCGTAAAATTATTCCAATTTCGTTATAAATGCTGTGCGATATAACTTTTACTTCGTCTATATCCAGAATTTGTGATAAGATTTTTATATCTTTTTTATTAGTCATGACTGTAAATGTACCCTAAAATACAATGAACGTACATACAGTCAATAATAAATAAGACTTACAAGTCAATCCTATCAAGCATTTTTGTAATATTTTTTACAATAAATTAATAATAGTTGACATCTTTATTTAACAATTTAGCATAACAACTACTGAAGAACCACTTTTTATTGCCTCCAGTCATTAAATTTATTTTAGATAAAGAAGGTAAAACACCAAAACAAATAGATGAACTTAAAAAAAGGAGTAATAAATTACTAGAATTTTTACCAAGACGTATGTATGAAAACTATCTGCTTTTACCCGAAGCAATAGCTCACGTTATTAATTCTCATGACAAAGAGCGAGATACTCCCGTAGAAAAAGTAGAAGTTAGTGAATGGATTGATAAAAAGAAGCAAGTTAGAGAGTATATTAAAAGTGATGTAACAGATAGCGATTGCCTTAATGAAGTAGATGCTTCTAAACTTTTGAAAGACCTATTTGCAGAATTATCTGAAGCGCGAGTTGAATTTAAAAAGCCTCAGCATCCTTATGAAATAACAAAATGGATAATTGCAAATCAACCTGAATATTTATCTGACCTAGCACAATTTTTAAAAAATATACTTGATGGCAGAAATATTTAATCTCTATAAAAAATGACTTGAGTAGTTCTCAATCAAGATATCAGGCGCCTTATAGAACGTGACTATATCTGCCAAACTTTCGTCTTAAAAACCAACTTATGCTCAAAAATTTCGTCGGTTTCTTTATTTTTTTTTAGGTTTTGTTTTTGCTACTCTTTTCAGAGAATATTTTAATTCATTTAATTTTATACGAATAGTTTCATTTGTTGGTAGTTCTTTATCGTATCCGCTTAATAAATAGGGTATAAAAGTATGGCGCCGTTGTGTGAAGGCGCGCGAGTAGAGCTAGTGATATTGCCCTATTGCCTCCGAATCTGTTAAATGACATTAAAATCCTCGCTTATGGTTCTAGACCCTAACAAATTTTGGGTCTAGTTACAACACCCCTAGTAATTTTACAATTCAGGGCGAAGTATGCTCCCGTTCTGAGACACACCCTTAAATTCCTTAATTGCTGCTTTAGAGTCAGCAGCTTTGGTATATCGACGAAAATTTGAAACTGATTTATGCCGCATTAAAGTCATAGCATGGTAAGGATTGATACCTGCTATTATGAGATTAGTGCCGAAAGTATGGCGGAATTGGTGCGCGTGAAAACTATGCCCAGTCTCCTTTTTTAGCTGATGACAAAGCTTATTTATAGTATCGTAAGTAATTCTTTCCCCTTTATTGCGCCATGAACATGAGGTAAATAAGGGCGCCTCCGATTTTTCACCGTCCTTGTTAAAACCTGGCATTTGTCGGCGCCAGTTCAAATAATTTTCAATTAAATCTAAGCACCATTGCTCCAGTGGTACTGTTCCCACCGAACCTGCTTTAGCGACTTTAACATCTAAACACTCGCCATCATAATCACCAAAATTCAAACTGCAAACCTCGCTTGCTCGTAACCCGTGCAGCAATACTCCTACTATCGCGAGGTTACGTTCTGGGTAAGTTGTTTCTCCTGCGGCGCCGAAAATATCAGCAACAATTTTTTCGTTAAGATTATTAGCTCCCGGTTCTTTGACTTTAGGTAAATCAACTGCCAAAGTTGGGTCAGCTTTTACGTATCCTGAGCGAAACATCCAGTTATAAAAATTTTTCAGAGTTCCAAGCACCCGTCGCACCGTAGCTTCTTTCAACGCGCGCTTATTCTCTGACTCTCGCTGTAAATATAATTTAAAGTTTGCGATTTGCCTTGGCTCAACCTCCACCCACGAAGTATCACACCACTCAAGGAAATATTTCAAATCTTGACGGTACGCTTTCTCGGATTTCGGCGCCAGGTTACGAGCTGCTAAAAATTCGTCAATCCTTAACTCCCTCAAATCCTTAACTTTATTAATGGGTACTGGCGCACTGTGATTGATTTGAATAATTACAGGGTCGGGAACCGCTCTAAATCGCGACATTGTTTTTTTGATGAGTACATTTGGCATTGTACACGGATAGCTATAAAATTGTTTCAGCTAAAAAATATCTGTAACCTTAATATAGTAGGTTTGTTTGCTTGTACTTAGGGCGCCTTGGGTAGTTTTGTAATGGTAAATTAAGAAAAAATTAGGTGTGTTGCTTAACATCAAAGGAAACTTGCTGAGATGTGGGGGGTTTGGAGTAGGTAATGGTGGGCGCCGCAACTGCCCAGTTGAAGCTCTCAACAACTCTTTTAACACTCCCGTGTCATGGTAGTCCACCTGTTCTGACTAAGAATTTTTTAGTAAACTTGAAAAAGTAGCTACTAAGTAATTCTATTAAGTCTGCCCGATAAAATTGTTATTGAAGTTTGCTCTAAAGGCAATGTAAAAATAGACAATTTAGTAGAATGCTGCAAAAATAAACGCGCATAGCCCATCGACGTAATCCTTATAGGGGTGGAATTTTGGTCTTAACCCGGTTTTATGTTCGTTTGCTATTCTCGCCCTGCCCTCTGCCTTTTTCGCGCCATTCGACCATGTGTTGGTGCCTGTATTGAAATGTTAATTTTAGTTTTTACCACATGAATCGGTTGTGGGCGATAGTGTGACCTTCGACCTCTAGGTAAAGTTTTGTAAAGATTCACAGCTTTTGCGTAAAAGCCTTATGTGCGGGAAGATACCAGAGTAGAGATTCCCTCATGTGTAACCAGAAGTACTGATGAGCAACGATTTTCACGAGAGAGACAACGATCTCAACCTGCAACTACAGCAGCTTGTCAAGGAGGTAAAGCAATTTTCGGCTACTGATGATAGCCCAGTCATCAGAGCGAAGCGACGAATAGCTTTAAATCGCCTAATTAATGCTATCCAGTTTTCTGGACGATTGAGTAAGCAAACTAAGTGGTTAGGATTGCCTAATTACCCAGATTATTATAATGAGGCTTTACAGAAAACTTTGATAGAAATTTGTAATGGAATTGAGCAGTATAATCCACAGTATCCTGTAATGGCATGGGTAAATCAAACTTTTAAGTGGCGTTTTGATGATTTAATTACTAAAGAGCAGAAAAAAGGATTGACTCAGGTTCCTAAAAATAAAGAAATGTCTCCTATTTTATCTCTAGATAATCTTCACGAAGAATTAATTATAGATGATGATATATCTGATGAAGAACAACTTAAGCAAATAATAGAAGCTGATACAGAAAATTATTTGACTAATGAAATAATTCAAGGACATCCACAAGTTAGTTTAAAAGTGATTCTTATGTTGTTATTAGCAGGAAAAAAGTGGAAAGAAATATCTGAAGAATTAGGTGTTCCGATGACGACAGCTTCTAGTTTTTATCAGCGTCGGATGCGTAAAATTATAGCATATGTTAAGAAATATATATAGAAGCTTGTTAACCAAGAGGTCAAGTCAAATACAGGAGATTTTATGAATAGTACTACTGATACTCTTACTTTCACCGTTCCTTTGTCTTTTGAGGCTCATTCGCTTGCTCAAAAATGTCGTCAAGGTATTTCTAACCAAGGAAAATCTGAACAGGTTTATTTAAATACTTTGGCTGTGTACGCAGTAAATAATTATCTACGTTGTATGGGATTTGAAACTGATTGGGAACAGAGTGATAGCCATGATAATGTAGCGATTAGAATCATGGATGTGGCTGATTTAACAGTCAAAAATATTGGCAAATTAGAATGTCGTCCTGTTTTAGTAGATGCTGAGATTTTGCAAATTCCACCAGAGGTTTGGCAAGATAGGGTGGGTTATGTGGCTGTGCAATTAAATCCTGCTTTAAAGTCCGCAACAATTTTAGGTTTTACTCGCGATGCTACAGATGAAGTTCCTTTAAGTAAGTTACAATCTTTGTCAGATTTTTTGCTTTATCTGAGTGAGTTGGAAGTAGTAAAATCTCGACAGAAAGAAAAATTGCCCAATATTGTGAAAATAGGGCAATGGTTAGAGGGATTAGTTGATAGTGGTTGGGAAAATATTGATAAACTGTTAAAGCCTCAACAATTGGGATTGGCTTTTAAAAAAGAGATGAGTGTGACACGGGGGCAACCAATAGATTTGGGGATGCAAATTGATAAAATTTCCCTTGCTTTGGTTCTTAAAATTACCTCAGAACCTCATAGTGAAGAAATTGATATTTTAATACAAGTTCACCCGATGGGAGAAATTACTTTACCGGAAGGGGTGAAGTTAATTATTAGTGATGAATTTGGGGAAACTGTTTTGGAAGCTATATCGAGGGATGAGGATAATTGGATTCAAAAAGAATTTAGTGCTGAGTTGGGAGAAAAGTTCAAGATAACTATTGCTTTTGGTGATTCGATGTTGACTAAAGATTTTGAAGTGTAATTTAATAGCTTTTGATTGAATACAAACCTATTGATAACAGACAATGAACAAAATTATCGCCCTAGTTTCTACTTTACTACTTTTACCTTATCCAACATTGGCTTTGGAAATTGCTACTAATCCTTCTTCTCAAAAAGCTTCTGAAAGTTCCTATTGTCAACTGGAAACAGAAAATGGAGACTTGTTGTCAGAAAAGCAGTTACAAAGTCTTGCGAGTAAAATCACAGTTAAAGTTATTGGAGATAATAATGGTGGTTCAGGAACTTTACTTGGTAAGCAAAGTAATTCCTATTTAGTTCTTACTAATGCTCATGTTGTCAGAGGGGTTAATTCTATTAATCTTAAAACTGCTGATGGAAAAACTTATCCAGCAGAAATTGTGAAACAAACAAATTTTGAAAAATCTGATTTGGCTCTGTTGAAATTTCAGAGTCGTTCTAATTATTGCGTCGTTGATGTGATAGGAGCAGCTCCCAATAAAGATATGCCAGTTTTAGCGGCTGGATTTTCTGGGGAGAAGGGTGAAATGGTATTTCGGACGGGGCAAGTTAAACAAGTTCTTGGACAAAGTTTAAAGGATGGTTATCAAATTGGTTATAGCAGCGATATTGAGCAGGGAATGAGCGGTGGACCAATTATTAGCAGTCAGGGAATGATTGTTGGGGTTAATGGTAGGGGTACTTATCCGATTTTAAATAGTGGTTATGTTTATCAGAATGGCTCCCGTCCCAGTGATGCAGAAATTCAGGAAATGCGGAAGTTGAGTTGGGGTATTCCTGCTTCTACTTTTTTAGCACAGGTAAATGGGGAAATTCTTACTGCTTATGGTTTACCTTTACCAAAATCACAACCTACCGTACCCACAACGCAGTTAACTGGATGGTTAGGAGACTTAGAACAAAAAGCTAAACAATTTACGGTCAGAATTGATAGTAGTGATGGTGGCAACGGTTCAGGGATAATTATAGCTAAAAATGGGGATACTTATACAGTATTAACAGCAGCGCACGTTTTTGGTGAAGAAAAAAATATCTACAAAATATGTGGTTACTGTAATTATCAAATACTTGCGCCAGATGGTAAACAATATCCTGTAGAGAAAAGCACAATTAAAACAGAATCGGGCGTTGATTTAGGGGTGGTTAAATTTACCGCGCCTAACCAGAATTACCAAGTAGCTACTCTAGCAAACTATAACCCCAATGATTTTGATTATATCTTGACTGCTGGCTATCCCGATTTAGAGAATAATTCACCTTGGTGGTTGACAATGGGGCAGATTTTCGATAAAGAAAGTGGATTAATACAATCTAGACAATCAGATTTTCAAACTGATAGTTCTGGTAAATCACAAACAGCAAGTTCTTTAACCGGAGGATATGAATTAGTTTACACCAGCATCACTTATGGTGGCATGAGTGGCGGCCCAGTTTTAGATTCTCTAGGACGAGTGATAGGAATTCATGGACGTGCAGAAGGAGAACAAGCTTTTGATGAGAAAACCGGAGATATGGGTACTAGTGAAGGAAGAGTACAACTAGGTTATAGTTTAGGTATTCCGGTGAGTACCTTTTTAGGATTAGTAACAAAATTGGGAGTGCAAGCGCAAAAAGTAGAAACTGATCCTGCACCGCAGTTAAAAGCCGAACAAATTAGGTCTGTTGAAAAAGCAATATTATCAACAGATATCGACAAAGGAAATGCAAAAGCCAGCCAATGGATAGAAAGGGGAAATCAACTGTGGCGCTTGCGTCGTCATAAAGAAGCAGTTACAGCATTTGATGAAGCTATCAAGCTGAAACCAGCATTTGTTCATTTAGCTTATTATGGTAAAGGTTTGGCTTTGGGGTGGAGTAGAAAATATCCAGAAGCAATAGCTGCATTAGAGTCAGCAACCAAACTCAAAGGAGACTTTGTAGATGCTTGGCAAACACTAAGCACAGTTTATCGTTACTTCCAGCAGCCAGAAAAGGGGTTAGTAGCAATAGATAAAGCAATTCAACTCCAGCCAAACAACCCAAATCTGTACAATGAGAAAAGAGGATTATTAAAGAATTTAAAGCGATACGCAGAAGCAGAAGCAGCACTAAATAAAGCAATTGACCTCAATCCCCGCGCTGCGTTTTATATCAATCGGGGTGTTCTTTACCGAGAACAGAAGAAAGGGGAATTAGCACTTGCTGATTTCAACAAAGTTATTGATATTAATCCTCAAGATGCTGCTGCTTACTACAATCGGGGTCTGATTTATTATGAGCAGAAGCAATGGGAATTAGCACTTGCTGATTTCAATGAAGCCATTGATATTAATCCGACTTTTGCTGATGCTTACAACAATCGCGGTTTTCTTTACTTTGAGCAGAATAAATGGAATTTAGCACTCGCTGATTACAACAAAGCTATTGATATTAATCCTCAGTTGGCTCAAGCTTACAACAATCGGGGTATTCTTTACAAAGAGCAGAAGCAATGGGAATTAGCACTAGCTGATTACAACAAAGCCATTGATATTAATCCTCAGTTGGCTCAAGCTTACTACAATCGGGGTATTCTTTACAAAGAGCAGAAGCAATGGGAATTAGCACTGGCTGATTACACCAAAGCCATTGATATTAATCCTCAGGATGCGACTGCTTACAACAATCGGGGTATTCTTTACTATGAGCAGAAGCAATGGGAATTAGCACTGGCTGATTACACCAAAGCCATTGATATTAATCCTCAGTTTGCTCAAGCTTACTACAATCGGGGTATTCTTTACAAAGAGCAGAACAAATGGGATTTAGCACTGGCTGATTACAACAAAGCCATTGATATTAATCCTCAGTTTGCTCAAGCTTACTACAATCGGGGTATTCTTTACAAAGAGCAGAACAAATGGGATTTAGCACTGGCTGATTATACCAAAGTCATTGATATTAATCCTCAGTTGGCTCAAGCTTACTACAATCGAGGAAATCTTTACCAAGAGCAGAAGAAATGGGATTTAGCACTTGCTGATTTCAACAAAGCCATTGCTATTAATCCTGAGTATGTTAATGCTTACCACAATCGGGGTCTACTTTACTATAACCAGAAAAAATGGGATTTAGCCCTAGCTCATTTTAACAAAATTCTTGAAGTTGCTAGCCCAGAGTATCCTGATGGTTATTTCGGTAGAGGAATGGTTTATGCACTCATGGGTGAAAAACAAAAAGCTATTCCAGATTTGCAAAGAGCAGCGCAACTTTTTCAATCTCAAGGTAATACTGCTGGTTATGAGCAAGCAATGAATCTTTTAAAATCATTACAATAGTTATGAAAAATAACTCAGGTAGAAGCATTATTTCACTGACTACTACCTGAATCGTTTCTCAAAACACTTGCATATATTTTCCTTTATTCAAAAATAATCAACTTTTGTAATCCTCTCCCCCTCCTGCGTAAAATCACTTAGTCGAGAAAGTAATAGAAATAGAAGCAATCAAAAAGCTTGCATCACCTCGAATAAAGATTTAACAAGGGGAAGAATTATGTTGAAAAAAATCACTGCATCTGTGTTAACTTCCGTTGGGTTATTAACTCTTAACGCAAATCCTTCACTAGCAGAAAATACCGTTAATTTTACTAATCATCAAACCCTTTATCCTTCAACTTGTGCTGTCGTGATTGAAGGTGAAAAATATGAATGTGATTATGCAGTTATGGGAGCTTTTGATGATGCTAGTGCCAATATTAAATTATGCAGCGAGGACGCTTGTATAATCCTCATGCTTTCTCCTTACCAACTGACTAATATTGCCAATGGGGAGGAATTTCGAGTCAGACAAATAGCTCTGCAAAAAGGAAATTCAATTATTGCACAATGGGATGTCTCTATGCGCTGTGATTCTAACGCTACTGGTATGGGATGTGTTGGAGAATCGGATAATGGAGGAGAAATTGCTGTTTATATGGAGTAGGATTTTAGTAAATTTATGTAACAAATACACTAATTTGCGTAAAATACTACCAAGTTAGCAGCAATCTAAGTGAAAGTATTTTTCCGGATAGGAGTGGTGACGGCGATGAAAAAGTTGGTTGTCCTCAAGCTAGATGGTCAGTTGGTTGAGGGGGTGCGTGTTAGTTTAGAAATTGGTGAGGATGGTTCGCGTCCTTCTGTTGAACTGAGTGACAACCAATTAAAATTACCTCCTATCCCAACCCTACCTGAGATATATCAACGCTGGTGCAGAAGTTATCGCAGTTTGGATGGACACCGGATTAAACCGAAAAAAGAGCAGATTTCTAATATTCGGTTTAAATCTCTTAAGGATGAATGTGAGGAACTAGCTACTAATATCAAACAGAACTTTCTTAGTTGGTTGCAAGCTGACTCGTTTCGTTTGATTAAGGAGCAATGTTCTATCCATTTATCTCCTGATGACGAGGTGCGTTTTATTATTCGTACTACTGACAACCAATTACGAAAGCTTCCTTGGCATTTATGGGATTTATTTGAGCATTATCCTTATGCTGAAATAGGATTTAGTTCTAATACTGCTCAACGTTTTCTCAGAAAATATCGCCCTCATGTGAGAATTTTGATTATTTTGGGGAATAGTGATGGGATTAATGTTGCTGATGATGAGAAATTGTTAAAGCAGTACTGCAAAAATGCAGAGCTAGTTGTTTTAGCAGAACCTTTACCGTCAGAATTGAATGAGTGCCTTTGGGATGAAAGAGGCTGGGATATTATCTTTTTTTCTGGGCATAGTCGAACGGAGGAAAGCCAAGGAAGGATATTTCTCAACCGTAGCGATAGTTTAACAATGCAGGATTTGCGGGAAGGGTTAAAAACGGCAGTTAGGCAAGGTTTACAGTTAGCTTTTTTTAATTCTTGCGATGGTTTAGGACTTGCCAGTGAATTAGAAAGTTTGTATATTCCTCAAGTAATTGTGATGCGGGAACCAGTACCAGATAAGGTTGCAAATCAGTTTTTGAAATATATTTTTCAAGAGTTTACTGGTGGGAAATCTCTCTATCAATCGGTAAATATCGCGCGCAAAAAATTACAGGGTTTAGAGAAAGATTATCCCTGTGCTAGTTGGCTACCTGTGATTGTCCAAAATCTATTAGAAACACCTCCTACTTGGCAGAGTTTGGGAGCAATCGCTAATTGTCCCTATCGCGGTTTAGCTGCTTTTCAGGAGGAGGACGCACCCTACTTTTTTGGACGGCAAACTGTCACGTACCAGTTAGTTAATGCGGTGAAGCAAAAACCACTGATTGCTGTTATTGGTGCTTCTGGCAGTGGTAAATCTTCGGTTGTTTTTGCAGGGTTGATTCCGCAATTAAAGCAAGATAAAAATAGAGATTGGCAGATTCTTTCTTTCCGTCCGGGGAATAATCCATTTGAGTCTTTAGCTATTGCTTTTGGTTCAATATTAACCAAAGTTAACCCTTCTGCAAACGATTTAGTCACAGAGACAGAAGCTTTGAATTTACCCAATTCTCTTATAGAAAAAGGAGATAGGGAAGTTTTGTTTGAATCTTATTATCAGCAAAAATTATCAGAATTAGAATTAGAAGTAAACTTAACAGTAGATTTAAAAGCGAGTAATTTAGCATTATTTTATACTATTGAAAAAATTATTCAAGATTCACCTAGAAAACATTTAGTTCTAATTGCTGACCAATTTGAAGAACTTTATACCCTTTATAATCATGCAGAAGAACGGCAAATATTTTTAGATAATCTCTTGAATGCAGTTGAGAAAGCTCCTAGTTTTACTTTGATTTTAACTTTACGAGCAGACTTTTATGGAGAGGCTTTATCCTACCGTAGATTAGCGGATGCATTGCAAGATGCTCATATAAATTTAGGCGCCATGAATGCCCAAGAATTAGAAGCAGTGATAACACAACCTGCGACAATTTATAATGTGCAGCTAGAAGAGGGGTTAACTCAGCGTTTAGTTGATGCAGTTTTACAATCTCCCAATCATTTACCTCTGCTGGAATTTACTTTAACTCAGTTGTGGCAAAAACAATATCAGGGATATCTAACTCATCAAGCATATACAGAAATTGGTGGTGTGGATACTGCATTAGCAAACCATGCAGAAGAAATTTATGCTCAATTAAATACAATAGATAAAGACAGAGTACAAGAGATATTTATTCAGCTAGTACAACCAGGAGAAGCAAGTACAGATATTCGTCGTTTGGCAACTCGTGGGGAAGTAAAAGACGAAAATTGGGATTTAGTCACTCGGTTAGCTAATTCGCGGTTGGTGGTGGCAAATTGTAATCAAATTACGGGAATTGAAACTGTGGAAATTATCCACGAAGCATTAATTAAAAATTGGCGCCGATTTGGACAATGGATGAGGGTTGATGGAGATTTTCGCCGTTGGCAAGAGCAATTACGGGTAATAATTAAACAGTGGGAAAATAGCGGTAAAGATGTTGGAGGATTGTTAAGGGGAAAGCCTTTAATTGATGGGGAAGATTGGTTATTAAAACGCAGTCATCAAATTAGCGATGATGAACAAAATTTTATTAATTTAAGTTTGGAGTTACGGCAGAAAGAGGAAGAAGCCAAAAATGCTGCACGGAAGAGTGTTCTCATCTGGTTAACTGGTGGTTTAGTCACAGCTTTACTATTAGCGGGATTAGCTTTATTTCAATGGCGACAGGCTGAATATCAACGGAGAAAAGCAGAAATTAATGAACTAAAAACTGTGAGTTTTTCGGCTAAAGATATCATTAAATCAGGAAATGATATTGGAGCATTAACTTCGATACTAAAAAATAGTCAATCTCTGGATAAATTAGATACTTTATACACTAAAACTAAAATAGGGGTACTAACTTCTCTACTGGAAACTTTGCATCAAATTCGAGCATATAATCAGCTAGAAGGACATCAAGGTACAGTTACTAGCGTTAAGCACAGTCCAAATGGTCAGATTTTAGCTTCAGCCAGCCAAGATGGTAAAATTAAAATTTGGCTGCGAGATGGAAAGTTAGTACAAACATTAACAGGACATAAACAAGGAGTTTTTAGCGTTACTTTTAGTAGTAATGGGAAGTTTCTCATTGCTGCTAGCTTTGATAATACTATTACTTTCTGGAGATATAATTCTCAAAACAATTTATTTGAAAAACGTCCTTTTTTAACCGTTACAGATACTGATACTAAAATAATCAGGTCATTTGCGTTAAGCCCTAATAACCATATTCTTGCTACTGGATATCAAAATGGTCAAGTTAAACTGCAAACATTGAAGGGTGAAAAGCTTCAAAAAATTCAGCAAGAAATTCAGGCACATAACGCCAAAATATGGAGTTTGAATTTTAGTCCAGATGGTAAAACTCTCGCCACTGCTTCTGCTGACAAGACAGTTAAACTTTGGAACTTAGATGGAAAAGTATTAAAAACTCTCAAAAGTCATGAAGATGAGGTTTTGAGTGTTGCATTTAGTCCAGATGGGAAATCATTAGCTTCTGGAAGTAAGGATAACGCCGTTAAACTTTGGGATTTGTCAGGTAAATTATTGCACACCTTCAAAGGTCATACAAATGAAGTTTTAGACGTGCGCTTTAGTGGGGATGGTAAATTATTAGCTTCTGCAAGTGCTGATGATACAGTCATAGTTTGGAGTACTCAAGGTGAATCAAAACAAGAAATTTATACTTTTAGAGGACATGGGGATAAAGCATCGGAAGCTAGTTTTAGTCCTGATGAACAAACTTTAGCCACTGCAAGTGCTGATAAGGCTGTTAAACTGTGGCGTTTGGATGGCATTTTACCGAGTTTTGAGGGGAACAGTGTTAGTGTCAGTCCCAACAGCAAAATTATTGTGACGGGAAATCAACAAGGTGTCATTACTTTGCGGCAAAAAGATGGAGGTTTAATCAGAAGTTTTAAAGGACATGAAAAAAAAATTATGAAGGTGCATTTTAGTCCCGATGGGAAAATGATTGTTTCTATCGGTAAGGACAATCAAATTAAACTTTGGAATTTATCAGGTAAATTAATCAAAAGTTGGCAGGGACATGAGGGTAATAATAGCAGCAGTGTTTTTGAGCCTATCAGGGATATTAGTTTTAGTCCAGATGGTAAATCTCTAGTTAGTATTGGGCAAATTGATGTTAAATTGTGGGATTTGTCAGGTAATGTGTTGCACAATTGGCAAGTTGATAATCAAATTATGACCAGTATTAACTTTAGTCCAGATGAGAAAACTTTAGTAGCTGCGGTTGGTAAAGCAGTTCAAATCTGGAATCTGGATGGTAAATTATTATCAACATTATCAGGACATACTGGAATGATTGCATCTGTTAGTTTTAGTCCAGATGGGAAAATAATAGCGACTGCTGGTAATGATAAAACAGTGAAGCTTTGGGATATGTCTGGAAAGTTATTAATAAATATACTCCATAGGGATAATGTTTACAGCGTTGGTTTTAGTCCAGATAGCCAAATTCTGATTTCCGCAAGTGGTGGTAATATCAATTTCTGGGGATTGGATGGGAAGTTAATTAATAGCTTGCAAGGGGGAGAAATTTCAATAACAGATGTGAGTTTTAGTCCTGATGGCAAGATGTTTACTTCTGTGGATATGAAAAATAATATAATTTTATGGAGTTTGGATATTGATAATTTACAACAGCTTAGTTGTAATTGGTTGCGTGATTACTTGGCTAATAATTCTACTCTTAATGAGGATGAAAGAAGGATTTGTGATAGTGTCTATCGTTAAACTATTTTTTTGTTTGTATTGAGAACTTCAGTCCTCAAAATAAGGACTTTATTCCTTACTACAAACTTAAGATAATATGCAAGTTGCGTAGCTTCTGAATGACTCTGGTATAATTACTAATATATTTGAAATCAAAATATACTTTTACTACTTAAAAATATGTCCCGATTAAAGTTAATTTTAACCTGCTTAGGTTTGGCTGCTCTTACTACTTTTAGTGTAAATGTTCCAAGTGTTAAAGCCTCTCCCGTAGTGGTTCAAGAAGTACAAACCAAGGCAAAGGATTGGTTTGATAAAGGAATAATTAAAGTTAATGAAGGAAATTATCAAGAAGCCTTGGCGGATTTTACAGAAGCTATTAATATTGAACCTCGGTATGCTGAGGCTTATTATCGTCGCGGTTTAATTTATGCTAAATATCCTGAAAATCAGCCATTAAATGCTGATGGAACAGTAAAGGGTTGTCAAAGAATTGACGCTTATCGAATTATTTGTCCGGTTTCAGTTCAAAATAAGGTTCAAGAAAGTAAGGGTAAAGCAATTACCGATTTTACCCAAGCAATTCAACTTAATCCCCAATATACAGCAGCTTATCATCAAAGGGGATTGCTTCAAGAAAATGGGGAGAATAAATTACAAGACTTAGAAATGGCGGTAAATCTTTATTATTCTAAAATTCCGGGTTATTTGAAGGAAAATAAATATGAGACAGCAGCTAAGATTTTGCAGGCTGTTGAGGAAATAAATATTGCTAAAAAATCTGTGAATTCCCTGATGTTTGGGACAAAGGCTTCCCTAGAAAATCCCATAGGTTCTTCAACAGATTCTCCTAACAAAAAATCACCTCAAGAGTTAATAGCTGAAGCTCTTCACGCTTTGAGGAAGGGAGATGTACAAACTGCTCTCCAGAAATTGGAGGAAGCTGGGAGGATTTATAAGGAGAGGAAAGATGAGGGTAGGTATCAAGAAGTACAGAGGATGATTGCGGAGATTAAGGGAAAAGGTAAATAGGTAAATGGGATTAAATGTAGGAAATATTTACACCAATCCCAGATTTTTATTTTTGTACCTGTTTTAAGATGTTCGTTGCTTGTTAGATAGTAAACAGCAGAATTATTTTGAGATTGATACACGTTTAATAAACTAGTATGCTGTTAATGAGGTGGCTCTAGCAAGCTTTTAATTTTAGAATTAGACAGCATTTTTTTTGTATCACTCAGTAAATTTTCACCCCAGCCCATTTCTTTTAAAACTTCAATCTTTGCTATATCTTTGTTTAACTGTAAAGCCACTTTAGATAATTGATAAGCTTTTTCCTGTTCTCCTCTACTATACAATGCAACAGCAAGAGCAAAATTTGCTTCTGCGGCATGAAGTTTTTCTTCTGGATAATCATCAACAATTTTTATAGCTTTTTCCCATTGTTTTATTGCTGCATCTAGTGATTGTTGCTCATATTTAATTAAGCCAATATTGATATTAACTCCGGATTGGTTAGGCTCTATTTCGAGAGATTTATAGTAATCAAGTAATGCTAATTTATACTGCTGCTTGATTTGGTAAAGAATTGCTCGACTTGTATAAACATTATATCCATCTGAAAACCGAGGATTAATCTCAATAGAACTATTGAAATCAGCTAAGGCTAAATCCCATTTTTTTTGGCTACGATAGACAATTCCTCTCTCAAGATAAGCTCTAGCATTCGGAGCAATGTCAATGGCTTTATTGAAATCAGTTAAGGCTAAATCCCATTTATTCTGCTTACGATAAAACATTCCTCTCTGAAGGTAAGTTCTAGCATTCGGAGCAATATCAATGGCTTTATTGAAATCAGCTAAGGCTAAATCCCATTTATTCTGCTTACGATAAAATTCTCCTCTATCAATGTAATTATCAACATTTTGAGGATTAACATCAATGACTTTGTTTAAATCAGCTAAGGCTAAATCCCATTTATTCTGGCTTTGATATACTTGAGATCGTAATGAGTAGGAATGAGGGCTTTTAGGGTTGATATCAATGGCTGTATTGATATCAGAGTGTGCCAAATGTAATTTTTTTTGTATCCTATATACATCACCCCGCAGAATATATAAAATATAAATTTTGGGATTTATATCAAGAACTGTATTAATGTCAGCTAGTGCTAGATCAAACTTTTTTTGTTGACCATATGATAAAGCACGAAATACTAATAGTTTTGGGTTTTTTGGTTGTTTTTGAATTGCTTTATTTATTGCTGTGAATGCTTTATCTGGTTGATTTAATTGTCCGGATAATATTATGCTTAGTATTTGCAAAGCAGCAACAAAGTCTGATTTGAGTTTTACCGTTTTTTCTAATGCAGCTACAGCTTCTTGATATTTTTCATCTTCAAATAATGCTAATCCTTTACCATAGTAAGCCAAATAAGCAAAATCTGATTGGAGGTTAATAACTTGATCGAAGGCTTTTACTGCATCTGAATAACGTCCCAAACGCCAAAATTGATTCCCTCTTTCTAGCCATGTAGAAGCATGTGCATTTCCTTGTGATACGTCAGATGATAATATGGCTTTTTGGACAGATTCTATTTTTTGTGTGTCGAGTTGAGGTGATTGGAAATTTTCTTCTACCTTTGCAGGTTTCGCATCTAGCCTTGCCATTAAACCTAAAAAAGTATTTATAGGAATGCCTAAACTATAGCCTAGCTGTACTTTAGTTTTGTAACTCCCAGAATTACCAGTTGTTTTATCTATTACTTCTTCTCCTTCTGCACGTCCATGAATCCCAATTACTCGTCCGTCAGAGTCCAATACTGGTCCCCCACTCATTCCTCCATCGGTGATACTGCTATAAACTAACTCATATCCTCCAGTTAAGAAACTAGCAGTTCGTAACTGACTAGAACTATTATTTTGAAAGTCAGATTGCCGAACTCTTATGAATCCCCATTCTTTCTCAAAAATCCTTCCTGCTGTAAATCGCCAAGGTGAATTATTTCCTAATTTAGGATATCCCGCAGTAAACATATACTGACGATTACTAGGATTATAATTTGCTAAAGTGGCTACTTCATAGTTTTGCTCACTAACAAATTTAACTACTCCTAAATCAACACCTTCCTCTCTTTTAATCGTACTTTTATCTACAGCATATTTGTTCCCATCAGGAGCAATAATTTTATACTTAAAATCACCACATGGCTGTTTTTCATTATCTCTTTCACAAACCACATGGGCTGCTGTTAATACTGTATAGGTGTAGGTATTTCCATTTTTATTTTTAGCAATAATCACCCCAGAACCATTATTATTAACGTCATTAATATCCTTACTACTACTATCAATCCTAACAGTAAATTCTTTAGCTTTTTTCTCTAAATCTCCTAACCATCCAGTTAACTGTGGTTCTGGAACGCTGGCTGTAGTTTTTGGTAAAGGTAAACCATAAGCAGTAAGTATATCAGCATTCACCTCAGCTAAAACAGTTGCAATCGGAATCCCCCAACTCAACTTTCGCATCTCCTGAATTTCTGACTCACTCGGACGCGAACCATTTTGATAGACATAACCACTATTTAAAATCGGATAAGCACCTCGTCCATTAATTCCAACCAGTATCCCGCTACTGTGAATAATTGCACCACCACTCATCCCCTGTTCGATATTGCTGGTATAGCCAATTTGATATCCTTCCTTAAGGGGTTGAGAAATTTGTTGAATTTTGCCATGACTAAATACCATTTCTCCCTTTTCCCCAGAAAATCCCCCAGCAAGAACTGACATTGTTGTATCGGGAAGAAAATCAGCAACTTTTATAGGGCAATAAATTTCATTATTTTTAAATTGTAATAATGCCAAATCAAATTTTTTAAACTTAGTATTAGGGACGATTTGTGCAGTATGAGTTTTCCCATCAATCGTTTTGAGATTGACAGAATTAACCCCTCTGACAACATGGGAATTAGTGAGGACTAAATACGTATTTCCTTTTTTAGCAAGTAGCGTACCTGAACCCCCATTATTATCGCCAATCACTTTGACTGTAATGCGACTAGCGATAGTTTCTAATTGTTTTTCTGAATATTCTAAATAATCGTCTTTTCCCTTTTCTGGTATTATTTCGCAATTTGAATTTTGAGGTGCTGTTTGGGCTTTTGCAGTAAGTGTAATAGCAAAATTAGGGAACTGAAAAAGTAGAATTGAGGTAATTATGGCGATGTTTTTATTCATGTTCATGTTGAAGAATTATGAAAAACGCAGAGAATACTTAAAAAGATAAGAAGACGCGATATGTCGCGTGTCCAATTTGTATAGACAAAGCGGGCAGGATGCCCGCACTACAGTGATTTTACATTTTTGGTTATTCCATTGAACTGCACATCAGCTTAGGTAGGGATATTTTCTACAGGAGCTTTTTTGAAATACTCTTTCATGTCAATATATATTTGCTGACCTGAGTTTTGATAGAGTGGTGGTTCTCCTCTTCCTGCTACTAATGTATCGATAAGCCTTTGTAAAACTAGACCAGGATTACTACCAGGTCTAATAGTGAATAGTTGATTTGCCCCATTACAAGTTTCGCCTTGATTGGGAATACTGCAAATTACTGGATAGCCATTATTGATTCCGTGAGTCAGATAATTTAAGCTGCCATTATCATAAAACTGTTGAAACTTTTGAGTGACTATCTCACACCTTTTTTGAGAACTGAAGGAAGGAGGAAAAACTTGTGATTTCCAAGCAATTATACGGATATGCTCTTCACGTTCGGGAACCCAAGCAACCGTTGCGGGAATTCTTTCACTGCTTGCTTTATCAAATATTTCTCGACATAAAAAAGTGACTTTATTTGGCTGAGAGCTAGTAGCAACAGGTTGACTGAAAGCAGGAGAAATACTGATAGTCAATGTTGCCGCAGAAGTTAAGGTAGCGAGTGCTAAAGCTATGGAAGACAATTGACGTTGCATAGTTTTAATCCTTCAAGAAAGTAAGATTGATGATGTAATTCAAAAAAACCGATAATAATGATCTAAATTAGTCATTTAAGGTTGAGCATTTGCCCGTAAGCTATAATCTCCAATTTCACCCCTGTCGAGGGAATTAGCTATGATGAGAAAAACTCCATCTGCTGGTAAAGCCGTCGTAATTTGAGCATTAAAATCACCTGGTCCTCTGTCATCGTTTTCTGCTATTTTTAGAAGTTGCTGACCTTCAGTAGACTCAATAACTTGAAATAAACTTAGAACTGGGTTAATTTTCTGACTCGTCATTTCAATCACGACCTGCTGACCTTTCTTACCTTGAAATTGGTAAAAATCAGCAAAACTGCGATCTTCGAGAGTGCGATCGCCCTTACTCAAACTGCCCTTAACCACTTGACCATTGAGTGTAATTGTCCGAATCGATGGTTCTTGAGTTCGTGTAAATAGGGTAGAAACTGGAGAAACATCTTTTTTTCTCGCTGCAACGATAAAAGACTGTACCTGGGAGACAGGAATAGAAAAATTCATCCCAGCATTTAGTTCGTTGTCCCCTGAAATCCCCGATGTATTCACACCAATTACTTGACTTTGAGAGTTGAGCAGGGGACCACCGGAATTACCCCCCATAATCACAGCATTGTGTTGAATTTCTCCATCACTAGGGTTAATGCGAGTGATATTACCTTGGGTAAATGTACCCTCAAATATTGCATCCAAAGGAGTACCAAGAGCAAAAACGCGATCGCCTACTTTTGCACTACCAGGAGTGGCTAAAGCAAGGGTACGTAAGTTTTTTTGTCCATGAATTTTCAGAACTGCTAAATCTAAACCACCCTTACCAAAACCCATCACATCTGCACTGAATTTTCTCCCATCCGGAAAAACCACTGTCACCACTTGAGGAAACTCAGCTGGTTTATAGGTTTTTGCTTCTTCTTCGCTTCGTGGTGGTGGCTTAATTACATGAGCATTAGTAATAATAAACCCATCTTTACTAATAACAAAACCGCTCCCATGACCTGTTTCTGTTTTTACTGTCACCACTGCTGGGCTAGCTTTTTCGTAGACTCTACGGTTAAGCTGCTCATCAGGCGTTTGCGCTAAGACACGGTTTGAGTAACTAGCTTCCCCTCCATTCAGGGATAGTATTTGCTCTATGGTACTTATACCTGTCAGAGCAAATACAGTACACAGTGTTAAAGTTCCTAATTTTGAGAATCGCTTGTTAATCATCGCTTTAGATTTAGTTCGTAAATTCCCCATTGAAAGTCAAAAAATGAGATTTTCAGATAAATGCGACTGAAATCACAATATCATGCTGAATTTTCTCTGTAAAAAGACTTAAACGTGCTAATCTCGATAGTACGACCAGCTTTAGTCCCAACAGCTTGGACACGTTCATGTTGAACCCCTTAAAAATTGCCTTCTAGTAGGATTACGGAGTGAGGAGGATTTTTTTACGCAGGCTCTAAAGTTTTTTCTAATTTATTGCCCAACAATAAGGGTATTTACCGAATTTAGTGTCACTAGGAGGATAACTTGGCAGGAAAAGACGGTATATGTTTCCAATCGCAAGAAGGACAAATTATGCTTCAAAGCCCCAAACTCAAGCAGGGAAAGGATGTATAAACTATAACTGGTGTTAATTCAACGTTTTTATTAGGTTTAGAGGATGCAAAATTTTAAGACTTACGTATAGCTTTATGCTTCCATTTTGCACTTTCGGAAAAATTATGCTTCTTATGTTAGGATTTACTGACAATCAATTAACGGAACAATAAGGGTTTCAGACTCTAAAATTCTCGCTTATGCTTCCAAGCCCATCGAAGTTATGGGTATAGTTACAAAGTGATTTGCGCTTCCTTGACTAGGCTAGCGATGCCTCAGTAAAGTAAATACTCAGTAAAGTAAATACGTACTATACTTTTAGATAATGATTTAAATTTTGATTGCGGATTTTAGAGTAGTAGTCATGTAGTAATAGTAGATACAAATGATATAAGTATAGAGGTATGTGATGGAACCATTAACTACTGCTGCAATCGCTGTTGGCTCCGTAATCGCTACTAAAGCCCTAGAAAAAACGGGCGAAAAGGTGGGCGAAGCTTTATGGGATAAAACTGGCAAGTTCCTCGTCACACTGCAAAAACAGTCTCCTCACACTGTTGCTGCAATCGAAAAGGCGCCTGAACAGCCACTCGATTATGGTAATGCTGTACTAAATGTAGAAGCATCAGCTAGAACAAATCCTGAACTAGCCCAGGTTATGCAAGAACTAGCAGAAGTGGCTTCTTCTGCACCTATCCCTAATTTAACAAAAGTTCTCCAAGATATAGCTTCTTCACTTAAATCACAATCTTCTAGTAATCAAATTTCTATCGATAAAATTGATAAAATTGTTAACTTTGCTCAGGGTAATATTAGTATTAAAGAGCAAAATGTTACCATTTGACTACAACCGCTCGAACGGGAACGGGTAAAGTTAAATCCCATTGACTGGTGCCAAGTTTGTTTGGACAAATTTGAAGAACAAGTAAGGATTAATCGTAGTCGGCGCCGAGCGACTAATAACGCTTACGAGTTAGATATATATGTACCGTTAGGCTTGATTGGGCGTAAGCACCAACCTCGTCGTGATATTGATTTTCTTGCAAAAGGTGAAATTACATCTGAAAAAGGAACCGCTATATATGAGCTTCCTCAAGAAGTCATCGAAAAGGTATATAAATATAACATTTTTTTGGAAGAAGTTATAGGAGATATCTTAAGTAATAAAAATAATAAGAATATAGCAATTATTGGAGAACCAGGAGCTGGAAAAACTACGTTACTGGAAAAAATAGGTAAATATTTACTTGCGAATCAAGCATTACCTATTTATATTCCTTTGAGCAACTTATCAGGTTTTAAACTTAAGCAATACTTGTATAGTATATGGATGCCAAAAGAAGCAAATCCTGAACAATTACGAGAATTATTAAATACGAAGCAGGTTTGGTTCTTACTAGATGGTGTAGACGAAATCAATGCTTCTGCATCTGCTGCTTTAAATCAAATAATTAGTTTTATAAATGAATTACCAAAGATGCGCTTCGTAGTAACTTGTCGATTAAATGTCTGGGACGCTAGCACGAAAAATTTACTTGATTTTCAAAATTATAAGACTCAAGATTTTACCCATGAGCAGGTAAAAAATTTCATTAATCTGTGGTTTGAACGTGCAAAGTCTTATCAAGGATATTATTTATGGCGAAAATTAAATGAACCAGGAAGAGAACGCTTACTGGATTTAGTCAAAAATCCTTTAAGACTTGCTTTAATGTGTCAAGCTTGGCACTTGAACCACAATACAGATTTGCCATCAACACAAGCAGCGCTTTACGACAGATTTGTACGCAATTTTTATGAATGGAAACAAGAACAGTTTTATACAATCGACGAGCAAGATAAACTAAACAAATCTTTGGGTAAATTGGCACAAGTTGCTATAGATTCTTCCCAAATTAGATTCCGTATTGGAGAAAAACTTGCAATTTTAGTAATGGGAAATGATTTATTTAACCTTTCTTTGACACTAGGTTGGTTAAATCAAGTAGACAGAGATAAAGAAACTGATGAAGCATTTTACGCATTCTATCATGCTACTTTTCAAGAATATTTTGCTGCTATAGCAATTGATGACTGGAGTTTTTTTTTACCCCGCACGCATAAAAATAAACCTATAAAAAATGAGCGATATAGAATTTTTGAGACAGAATGGAGGCAAGTTTTTTTATTATGGGTAGGACGCCAAGATATACAAAAAGAATATAAAGAAGAGTTTTTCACTAAATTGATAAATTTTCAAGATGGTTGCGATAACTTTTATAAGTATCAAGCTTATTTTTTAGCAGGTCTTGGAACCACTGAGTTTAAAAAATCTTCTATTAGCTCTGAAATTATAAATCAAATTTTAAAGTGGAGTCAAGGTGACTTTAGTACAATCGAATTGTTTTTATGGCGTGAAAATCTTCATATACTAATTGAAGAAGATGCTAAAGTTGCATTATCACAAATCAATAAAGATAAAAAGGCAGAAGTTTTAGATAAATTTGGTAAAGTAGATAAATACTCTAATTTGAATAATGTAAATGAAGATGCTATTGACTTACTTGTTAAGGACGCTTTGGGAAATGATAAGTATAGGAGTTGGACAGCGATACAACATTTATCTCAAATCAGTGATAGTAATCAATATGTTATCAAAAAATTAGCTGATTTAACATGGAATGCACTAAACAAATCTACTTGCGTGAGAGCGGCAGAAGTTTTAGCTATAATTGACCCTAGCAACCAAGATGCTGTTGACGTATTTGCTAAGATAGCCTGGAACGCACGAAATGAGTACGACCGCAGGGAAGCAGTACATATTTTATGTAAAATCAGTGTTACTAATCAATTTGCTATCAAAGCATTAGCTAAGTTAGATTGGAGCGCGCAAGGTACACGTATTTGCAGGCAAGTAGTTTCAGCTTTAGGTGAAGTTGAACCTGGTCAACAAGATGCTATTAATTTATTAATTGAGTTAATACGTGACGTGCAAGATATATATACTCGTAGAATAGCAGTTTTAATTTTAGGAAAAATCAGTGCAAACAATCAAGATGCTATTAATGCATTAATTAAATTAGCCTGGAGCGCGCAAGATATATATACTCGTAGAGTAGCAGTTTTAGCTTTAGGTGAAGTTGAACCTGGTCAACGAAATGCTATCAATATGTTAGTTAAGCTAATACGTAACGTGCAAAGCGGATGCATGAAGGAAGCAATACCTGCTTTAAAAAGAACTTTGACAGATGATTTTATACTATTTGTTATAGCTCAGTTGAAAAATCGCTCAAAGCTTGATTTTGATGTTTATGATGTAATTTGGAAGAGTGCTAAATCTCTTACATATCCTGAATTTTACAAAGCATGGCGCCGTTGGTGGTAGCTTTATAATTCAGGGCGAAGTATACTACCTTTCTGAGACGCGCCATGAAATTCTTTAATCGCTGCCTTAGAATCAGCAGCTTTGGTATAACGACGAAAATTAGAAACTGATTTATGCCGCATTAAAGTCATTGCATGATAAGGGTTGATGCCTGCCATTATTAAGTTTGTACCGAAGGTATGGCGAAATTGGTGAGCATGAAAATTATGTCCAGTTTCCTTTTTTAGCTGAAGGCAAAATTTGTTTATAGTATCATAAGTAATTCTCTCTCCTTTATTGCGCCAGGAACATGAAGTAAATAAAGGTGCCTCCGAAGTCTCGCCACCCTTGTTAAACCCTGGCATTTGTCGGCGCCAGTTCAAATAATTTTCAATTAAATCTAAACACCATTGCTCAAGTGGCACTGTACCCGCCGAACCCGCTTTAGCAACTTTAACCTCTAAACACTCGCCATCATAATCGCCAAAGTTCAAACTACAAACTTCACTTGCCCGTAACCCATGCAGCAACACTCCTACTATCGCGAGGTTTCGTTCTGGATAACTGGTCTCGGAAGCGGCGGCGAAAATATCAGCAACAATTTTATCGTTAAGGTTGTTAGCTCCCGGCTCTTTCAGTTTTGGTAAATCAACCGCTATCGTCGGGTCACTTTTAACGTACCCAGACCGGAACATCCAGTTAGAAAAATTTTTCAATGTTCCCAGCACCCGCCGCACACTCGCAGGCGCCAGCTTCTTTTTATAAATAAGAAAATCTTTGAACTGAGCAACGTCTCTAGGTGCCAACTCAACCCAGCTAATGTTAGACCACTCCAAAAAATATTTTAAATCCTGCCGATACGCCTTTTCAGTTTTAGGCGCCAGACTTCTAGCCTGCAAAAACTCTTTAACTCTTAACTCTCGAATATCAACACTTTCTAGTGGTGGAGCAATCTTCCCCCCATCCAACGTTATTAGCTTTGGTTCAGGTATATCTCTCAACGGCATAAAACACTTAGTTAAATATTATTCAGGTACATATTCCAGATAATAACCATTATCTTGACTAAGACAATTAATATACAATCAAGGTAATACATATGTACTAGTATTGATATTTAGTTTGTCGGTTCGCACTGAAACTGCAAATTGTCGCGCAGAAGCTGCAATTTTTTCGCATGGTGGTGCAATTTTTTGCTAGAAGCCTTATACTACGTGAGTCTAAAATTTAAGTAGAATAAAAATAAAAGCATTAAAAGCTAATTAATATAATGCTTTTAGCCTCAGTGCAAGCAAAGTCCTATAATTTGCAACAGCAGCGCGAATTATTCCCAAAATTTGCGCTAGCGTGCGAAATTTTTGCACGACTGTGCGAAAATTAATGGCTGAAACGACGTAATTACGTTCCAGAATTTGCAACTTCTGTGCGAACCTACAAGTTTATAGGTTAAGGGTTTAAGGCTTTCGCATCAAACAAGCAGGCGCCTCTTGATGATTCAAGTAACAATTTGCAAAACCCTCCCGATTGGGTTAAATCGATAAGGTTCAAGTAAGAGATTTTCAGCGTTGCATAAATTCAGGATAAATCAGCGGTTGAAACCATTGATTATTCGTTTCAAATTGGTCAAAATCATTCCTCTATTCATCAACGCCAGATTTTCTAACGGTGTAAGAGGATGTTTGAAAAATCAGATAAG
The DNA here is from genome assembly GCF_000331305.1 of Calothrix sp. PCC 7103. GTDB lineage: Bacteria > Cyanobacteriota > Cyanobacteriia > Cyanobacteriales > Nostocaceae > Dulcicalothrix. The sequence goes on from NZ_KB217481.1 coordinate 25,281, forward strand.
GTATAAATTGTCCCAAGCGAGTGGAGTACAGCGGAACGTGAAATCTAAAGTTTCAAGCATATACTTAGATGCTACTCTACGGAAAAAGCTTCGCTTTACGTGCGCGACTCATGACTTCACAGACACTTTTCAAACATCCTCTAAAGGGCGCCTATAGGGTTGTTTTGTTTAAATGACATTCATTGCATTATTATATAGTTCCGTTTACATTGACTTAACTCCGTACTCCTTTTCCATCAAAGATAGTAAATCTTCTTGTATGGGTGTCAAATATGGTGTTGGTAAGTGTGCGTATAATTCAAACATAGACACAACTACTTCTTCCAAATTAGGAACTTCAGAAAGGCGCCGCAGTCTAGTATGTAATTTCTTAGCTGCCGCGCGCTCTTCTTCTAATAAATTATTGTTCAGGTTCAGAGACTCCATAATTTTTCTCAATTGTTGCAAGTAACTCGAATTGTATCGGCGTTAAATACGGTTGCGACTGTTTACCAAAATAAGTAAGTAGACTATTTACTGCTCCATCGCAATCTGGTAATTGGTGCAGGCGCCGCATCCGCCCTAGCAATTCTCGCATAAATACACGATTATCATCGCTTAGTTCCAATGATAATAAATGTTCTATCTTAACAACGTATTCCGCTTCCCAAGTTTCAATGGTACATGAATATTCACCCACATGAGTAACGGCGCCCCAACATCCACTCTTAGAGGCTTAACTTAAATAATTACTTAAACGCTGTAAAGCTTACCTATAAACGCTTTTCCTTTTGAAGTGAGCGGTGCCTGTAAATTTATTCTAAATCTGGTATATAAAAAAATTGATACTCTTTAACGCTAGTATCAAACATCAAAAATTCCCAATAAAAGACTATTTTTCCAACTTTCGTATCAAGTTTTCCACAGTAAGACAGTGTATTAGATGTAAATATATTAATGTTGTTATTCTCAATTTTGTAAATAAATTCATTCTCATCATTCTTATTTTGATTAAACCATTCGATTAACTTTTGTTTACTAATTTGTTCTTTATCCAATACTCTTACACTTAAAATTGTTCCATCCGGATAAAACTTCATTAAATTATAACAATTATTTCTGACAAGTGTACAATATAATCCATTACAATAAATCAGCCAGTAATACTGAAGATATTTAGAAACAGCAATTTTAATTTTTAATTCTTCTCTATTTTTCAATAACTTGTAAGCGACAAAATTAATTTCTTCATCGTTACTATTTAATGCTTGTAGCAAAATCTCTAAACCTTCCTCATCATACTTCAAAGCTTCTGACAAAGCAGCTATTCTTTCTGCAACTAAGAAACTTGACAATCGTTGTTTAACTCTTTTTATTTCTTCTTCAGCAGAATTTATAGGCGCCGAATTTTGTCCACCCAATACAACGTCGTACTCTTTAGGATTATTTGTCATAAAGTTCTTACACTTTGAAATTTAATCAATTATATTCGACGTATCATATATAATTATCGATTAATCTATACAATCTCGAACTACGGCGCCTTTTGCCGAGTCATGATGAGCTTAGTCGATGATAACTAATCCGGTGCTGGCATAATTTTTACTATGTGCGAGAGTTTGAATACTATTCACTTGTATCAAGAATCAGTTGGTTTATACCCACACAACAGCGCAATTTAACCAATTATGCACGCACTAATTTTGAAGAACCAAGGAAGAACTTTTAGCATTGACAGGAGCTTATCACGATGGAAATCCATATTGGTAAATTATTTTGATTTTCATTATTTTTAACAATCTTATTCCCTCTTAAGATTTAATGTCATCCGAAAATAACACGAGATGTTAATGAATGCACAATTCTACTTATTATCACGGTAGCAAGGAAACAAATACATATTTTTAAGACATTTACTACGTAAAAACACCGTTCATATATTTGTTTAGAAGCGCCTGAATTAACTACTTTCTATTGTTAATATTAACTCTGCTACTACTCAATTAAATTACAGGCACCATCCTTCTAAGTAAAAACTTTCACAGTTAGTATACTTTGATTCAGTATTGATATTAATTATTATTCTAATAGTATTAATCCTGGGAAGTAGTATTTGTCTTTATTGAAGGTGCTGCATTTCTAAAAGTATTCTCTAAGAAAGCTGGAAACGATTATGCTAGCTGGGATTGTAGATATTTTGGAGAAGAACCGCCACGCGATGCTAGTACCAATGTTTAGCTTACCCGGTCTTCTGTTCTATTGATGCTTTTAGCCCTGTTGAAGCGTTCTAGCCAAAGTTGACACATTTCTTCTCGAAGAGTAGAGTGACTCTTTTGCAATCACTCATTTCTTCTACATCCTTACACCTATCTTATGAATGTCCGGTGCCACTGTCTACAGGGAGCAATGCGAACGACAACAGGCGCCTTTCATATTTCTTTTTACCCAACTAGTTCTTCGCCGCAAGAGCAGCGACGGTTTCCATTAGGAGCGGCGCCATATTGACCTGTGCAACGATAACAGAAAAGATTATCGCATGTGACACATATACTCAAATTCTCTAATTTGTAAGTTTCTCCACATAAACTACAATACTCGCGTTTGCGGAGCATTCTATCATAGTTTTCGTTGCCAATAGCTTGTCTATTAGCTCTGCCAAACTCTATTAAGTCTTCTCCTACTTCTTCTTTTTTTGCTCCTGAACTGAAAACCCATAGGTATACGCGCATACGTTCATAGTCGGTTGCAAATAGCTCTGTGCTGCTTTTGCCGCTTTCTTTCCAACGAGTTAATGCTGTGTTCAAGCCTTCTTTAAAGGTTGACATATAATTTCTCCTAGAGGTAAATTATTTTTTTGCAATCAGTAATTTATACATCTGTACATGTATCTTATGAATCTTCGGTGCCACTGTCTACAGGGAGCAATGCGAACGACAACAGGCGCCTTTTGAAGGTGTACATATACAGGGCAAACGCATATAAATTTTGTAAGCCTTACATAGCGGGAGTTTCAGATTTTAGTTACAAAATTAAATAATGGCTAAAATCTTTATCCCGTAAGCACTGTAAAAATAAGGTACGTTTGCCTGGAGTGTGGAATGTGGGTTAGACAATACTCAGGTTGTTCAAATTGCCCGTAAATCCGGTTATTTCGATGATGCTGTCTGTGGTTGCAGAAAATCCAGCCCTGCCATCATTGAGTGCCAGGAAGGTACGGTCAATCAAGCCATCCCGGAATCTAAAGGTGGAAGCACCATTGACCACAAAGTTGGTGGAGGTCAACACCTGCTGAATGCTTGTTTCAGTCAAAGCACCCACGTACCCCAGTTTTCGGATTTGAGCGGCTGAAATCGCCCTAGTACTATCTATAACATCAATCCCGATCTGCAAGTCTGTAATCACATCGTAATTGGACAGTAGAGAGTCTGTCAGTGATTGATACTGGAAGGTATCTACACCACTTCCACCAGTAAGTAAATCGCCCCCTGCTCCCCCGCGAATCGTGTCATTACCTGCACCAGCATTGATAATGTCGTTGCCACCAGCACCAAAAAGACTATCAGCTTTACTAGTGCCCGTGACTGTAAAACGCTCAATGCCCGTAAAATTGATGAAATCTAAGTTGGTAGTGTTTGTAGCGCTAACATCACGCTCGGCAGTGCCATAAGAATTACTGCCATTGAAGCGCATCCCTGTCCCTGTGTCGCCAACCGAGTAGTCGATAATCAGATGATCAAAACCGGCGCCCCCAAAAACGGTGTCCGAACCCAATCCAGCATTAATTGTGTCGTTGCCTGCGCCTGTTTCGAGCTTATCGTTTTGCCGGAGAACAGCGCCGTTGAGAATGCCAGACTGGAGAATAGTATCGTTGCCACTGCCTGTTTCGAGTGAAAACCCCTCGAAATTAGTTGCTCTGACAACCCCAGCAATGTTGATATCTTGGAGATTGGTGAGGGTGAGGTTCGCTGTTTGCTTAGAAAGATTTAGCACTAAGTAGTCAAAGCCGGCGCCACCATCGAGTGTGCCAATATTTCCTGCAATCTGTCTTACATTCACCCAATCGTTGCCTGCCCCAGCACGAATGATACTATTGGTGGTATCGAGGGTAAAAGTGTCATCTTTGCTGGTGCCAGTAACAGTGAACTGCTCAATACTGAAGAAAAGAATGGAGTCTAGCGATCTACGGGCGCCATTGACGGTATTAAAGCTCATCCCCGTGCCTGTATCCCCAATTGAGTAGTCCAGGATGAGATGATCGATACCATCATCGCCATACACGTAGTCTTTACCCAGTCCAGGGTTGATTGTGTCGTTACCACCATTGGTTCTGATGACATCATTGCTGCGAAAAACTACACCATTGACCAGGGTGGGTCTGATGACGGTATCGTTACCGTTGCCTGTGATAATTTGCATGATTTTCAGTGTGCTTTTACTTTGGGTTAAATGAGAACGCTCTATTTGTAGCTTTTTTGTCTAACGACTGCTGACTATTAACTATTGACTAATGACCTTTACAACACCTATAGTTGTGAGATGCTCCCATAAATTAGAATTAGCATCCTTAAGATTCCAAGTCCAACCTGTACTTGTAGATTGCACTCTGACAACTACAGAATAAGGTTTATTCTGCACCCAAGAATGCTGCCAATTAATTCTCATGTAAAGGATAAATGCACCCTCGTTAGCAAAGTATGTTTTGACAAAAAGGTTGACATATAATTTCTCCTTGAAGAGGTAAATTGATTCAAGATAAATCAGTAATTTCTACATCTGTACATATATCTTATAAATATTTTATACCACTGTCTACATGTTTGACGCGAACGACAACAGGCGCCTTGAATACTTACATTTAAACTAAAAGCAACAGTAAGATTCTGTGTCGCTCGCATAGCATGTGATGACAATTAAAGCTTTATGGTGTAAAATTTAACACTATAAATTATGTAAATTAAAATTATCTGAATATGTTAAAACTCGAATTATTTCCTTCTTTTCTGGTTCTTCAACGGTTAGTGGATGGTTCTCTTAACCAAAGTCAGAATTTAATTACTGCTTTACGAAGATGGGTTTTAATCAATTGGTTTTACACAGAAGAGAATAGTAATTTTAGTAAGTATCAGAATGAGGGAATTACTTTTAATGCATGGAGCGGACACTTTTTTAATCAAGACGTGTTAAATTTACAAGCACCCATTCAATCTGGGCACCCCTTTGGTCGTTTATTAGAAAAAAATGATGAAATTTTTAAGTCTCATCATCCTCATTGCTCATGTTATAAAACAACTGTAGACTGGTTAAACTTTTATAATGTTAGTGTTGATGATTGGTTAGAAGATTTACAGAAACATATTCATATATCAGCACCTACTATTACTAAGGTTATACACGACCGCTTATTTGCTAAGGTGAGAAAAACTCTGCAAGCAGATATTAATTTTTTGATAGCAAAAGAATGTTTTAAACAAGGAATATCGTTATTACACAAACAAAATGTGATTTATCTTGTGGATCAACTACCAGATTGGATTTATCAAAAAGTCTCAACGCAAACAATTTCTGAGATAACTTTTCCTGAGTTAAATGCTACTGAACTGACAGATTTGGCGCAAGCGCTAGATATGTTGAGTTTTCTTGACCCGAAACTGGCGCCAATTGCTGATAAGCTTTCTTGGGAGGTGTATGGTGTTCGACGGGTATTTTTACATGTAGATTATATTTTGTCGGATGAGATGCAGGTCAATGCTGATAACTGGCAGGAGAAGTTACAAGAAAATTGGCGCCATCAAGAGGTTAAACCAGTTTTGCTAAACTATGGTAGTGTTCGTTGCGGTGATAAACAATGTTTAGTGTATCCCGTATGTATATACTATGCACAAAGAACAAAATATTTATTTGCTTATGGTTTAAATCCCAATGGTGATGTAAATTGGTATATTTATCGTTTAGAAAGAATTCGGTCATTATGTTTTATTAATTGGTCAGATAAATTAATTCCTCCACAACTTTTAGATAAGTATCTCACAAATCAATTACCAGAACCAAAAGATGTAGAAAGGGAGATGAGAAGCGCTTGGGGAATGGAAATGAATAAACCTCCCCGCTTAATGCTACTTCGATTTAATCATGCTTATCATCAAAGCTATGTTCAAAATACTTTGCGTCACGATACTTTTACTTGGATAAAATCACCAGCAAAGTTAGCAAAAGTTATTGATGCTTGGACTAATAGTGCCTCGGAAGCAAAATTTTTATACTCTATATACAACAAACACCCTAATGATGCATATTACTCTGTTATGTATCGTGATAATGATAATAATATAATTATGCGCTTACTTGCTTGGGGCGCCAATGTGGAGGTGTTATTTCCAATCGATTTACGAGAACGTATTGCTCAAAGTATTCGCGATGCGTATAAGTTTTATGAAGTTGAGCATCAGGAAAAATATAGCATGTTGCAAGCAAATGAAGAACCCCTTCCCATACATGCGAAGGAGTGCTTTATGCAAGGTGGAATTCCTCAATGAGGTTTTTATTTAATATAAGTTCCTCGTCTCAATGCTTCAATTCATTTATGTATTGGGGGATGAGTATTTTTTAACCAGTGAAATACACCTGTTGTTTCTTTCATTGATACTCGAATCCACAGGGTTGACATTTCTTCTCGGTTCTTTTTCGGTGGCTGAAATGGTAGTTTATCTAAAGTTGCTAATGCTGATACCATTGCATCGACACTGGTGAGTCTTGCGGCAACTGCATCTGCATGATATTCTCGCCAACGACTATGCCAAAAGGTTAATAATGTTACTAATCCTTGAGCGATTAATGGTAGCAGCATCAATATTAACCAAATTAGTACGCCAACGAACAAAGCTGTTGCATGTTGCCAATTACCAAGCAGTCCATAAATTACACCTGCTATTAACATTAATAATGCGGCAAATCTGCCTAAGTACCACACTACCAGCAACATTGGTGCAAAAAGTATCATCATTACTCCACCCCAAGCTGCGGAAAGTAGAGTTTTTGCCATTGTATCTAGGTTAGCAATATGACCGATTTCGTGAGCCATTACTGCTGCAACTTCTTCTCGATTTAATTGTTTGATTAAACCAGTGGTGACAACTACCATTGAGTATGAACGAGTGGCGCCTACTGCGTATGCATTAGGATTATCATCGCACAATTCAATTCCAACGACAGGCGCCTTGCTCATATTTTCTGCAATTGCAATATCTCGAACTGTAGCACATAACCATTGTTCAATATCTGAGTAGAGTGCTTTTTCGTCGAGTAGGAATGGGTTGATTATGCGTATATTTCTTTGGCTAATGTAAGTTGGAACAGCAGAGAAATATCTGTAGGTTGTGGATATAAACCAGTACAAACTAGGTAAACCAATACAGGCTAAGAAAAATAAACCAATGATAAAATTGAAGGCGCCTTGTTGAAAAAGTAGCAACCCGTAGTAGCTAGCGCACAACCCATACATTAAAACAGCGAAACAAAACAATGCCATTATAGCTATTACAGCTAAATTACCCCGTGCATTTTTGAATTTCATAGCTTGGCTCTATTCGGATAAATTACACAATTCAAGATGTGAACCCAAGATGTGATGCTGTAATTTATCACCCCTTTGGAAACTTGCCTTTCCAAGGCACCTGATTCAGATGTTTAGAACATTTTTATTAGGAAACTCGCCTTTCCAAGTAGGTACTAAAGTAATGGTAGCGTTTACATAAATATATTTTGTATGGAAGGAATAATTAACGAGTTCCTGGCATTGCATAATTTTCAGCGTGCCTGGGAAAAAGTCGCAGAAAAACGTGGATGTGCAGGTGTAGATAAAGAAACCATTGATATATTTGCTCGTAACCAAGCGCTGAATATTTATCAATTACGTGATGATGTGGCAAATGGTAGTTATGAACCACTACCTTGTAGACAAGTTATAATACCTAAAAAAAATGGACAATCAAGAGAGTTAAAAATACCTACAGTTCGTGACCGCATTGTTCAGCAAGCACTATTAAATGTGTTTTATCCTGTCATGGAGGATATATTTTCTCCTGCGAGTTTTGCCTATCGTCCGAATTTATCTTATTTAAATGCAGTTGAAAGAATTGCTGATTTGCGCGATGAAGGTTATACTTGGGTGTTTGATGCGGATATTGCCAAGTTTTTTGATAATATCGAACATTCTAGGTTATTACAGCAACTTCGGCGCCATCTCGACCATCCCGGAATTTTGTGTTTAATTAAATCTTGGATATCGGTGGGTGTTATGACAGATGAAGGTTTAGTGTTATCTCAAAAGGGTATTCCTCAAGGTGCAGTAATTTCGCCAATTTTAGCAAATATTTATCTACATGAATTTGATGAAATTATAACTGCCAAGAATTTACAACTCGTGCGCTATGCGGATGATGTGCGCCATTTAACCAGGTGCTAGACTCCTCTCACAGAGAGGAGAGGTTAGGAAAATAAATAAGACCTCTGGGTCAACAACTTACCTAATGGTGAAAAGCCAAAGGGGACAGTAGCATGTTGATAAAGCAGGAGAAGTTAGAAGACGCTTATAATTTTGTTCTGCAAGACCCGTGTGATATGGTGAGAGCCAAACTGCCCAAACCTCAGTTTCCAGTGATGGAAGCGTACATCCCCCGACTTATAGCGTCTCATGGCGGGGTCACTGTAATAGGATGGTTAAGTCGTCGCCATCTGAACTTTCCTTACAGTGAACGGTAAGGAACGACCTTACTCAAGGAAACGGAAAAGGCACCTAAGTCACGCTCGATACATCTAGCATTTAGGGAAAGTGGGATTACCCGCCGTGCCGAGAGGCACAGGGTAACGGAGTCACCGTAGTACTCAGAAGACGGGAAAGCCGTCTACAAGGGGAAGGGTGACAGGTGTTACAAAACTCGACTTGTGAGGTACGCGAGATGCGAAACGCCGAAACTATGTTGGGAATTAACACTGGAGAGCCGTGATGCTCCGAAAGGCGCAAGTCCGGTTCGGGGAGGGGCGAACAGAAAAGTGCTTTTAGTAACTCGCTGGTCGCCTACTCTACTTTATAATTTTAGCACGTACTCAACCAGAGATTTTAGCAGCCAAAACAGAAATTATCAATTTACTAGATTCTATGGGACTGGCAATAAATGTAGAAAAAACCAGAATCACCAACTTTGAGCGTGGTTTTTGCTTTCTTGGTCATGGCTTTTTAGATAATGCAATTTTTCCTGTAGATACTCAAGAACCAAAGCTCAAACACGAGACCGAGAAACAACCAAAGGGAAATCAGCGTAAAAAAAAAACAACACACCAAGACAACGTAACTATTCTTAGTCAAGCTTTGGTAGCAGAGACAAATAGCGAAGCAATCTCTGAAGACAGCGACGATGACAATACTCTTTTACAACACAATATTTGGAACCAGGAAATGGCAGCAATTTACTTAATTGAACAAGGAACAAGTATTTATAAAGACCATCTGCGCTTTATTATTCATGTCAACGAAAAGCCAAAGCTAGAAATACCAATTCGAGAAGTTGAGCAAATCATGATTTTTGGAAATATTCAACTCTCTACTCCTGTAATTAATGCGTGCTTAAAAGAACAAATAGCTGTATTATTTTTAAATCAATCCGGTCAATATCATGGACATTTATCGAGCGAAGAATCTACAAATATAGATAACCATTTAGCTCAACTTGAACGGCGTAATGATTATGTGTTTCAATTGAATGTGTCCAAAGCAATTGTTTTTGGTAAACTAGTTAATTCCAAACAGCTACTAGCAAAATTTAACCGCAAACGAAAAATTACGGTAATAGAAAAAGCAATCTTTGGAATTAATCAAGATATTGCATCTTTAGAATTGGTAGATAATTTAGATTCTCTACGTGGTTATGAAGGAATTACAGCAGCTAGATATTTTCCGGCATTTGGTCAGTTAATAACTAATACAAACTTTGAATTTTCGCTTCGTAATCGTCAACCTCCTACTGACCCAATTAATTCATTATTAAGTTTTGGGTACACTCTTCTATTTAACAACGTCATGAGCTTTATTGTTGCCGAAGGTCTTTCTCCTTATATTGGTAATTTTCACTATGGAGAAAAGCAAAAACCTTACTTGGCTTTCGACTTAATGGAAGAATTTAGGTCTATAATTGTTGATAGCTTAGTATTGAATATTATCAATCATTCTCTATTAAAACCAACAGATTTTGAAATTATACCTAGTACAGGAGGAGTATATTTGCACCAATCAGCCAGACGAATTTTTCTCAAACAATTTGAAACGCGCATGAATGAAGAAGTATCCCATCCAGATTTGCAATCTCAAGTTACTTATCGTCATGCGATACAATTACAGGTTAGACGTTATAAGCGCTGCTTATTATCAGGAGTTCCTTATGAAGCATTTTTAAGAAATACTTAATATTATAAGATGCTAGTCGTTGTTGTATATGATATTCCTGATGACAAAAGGCGCACGAAGTTATCCAATTTTCTCGAAGGTCATGGGCAAAGAGTCCAATTTTCTGTATTTGAATGTTTCTTAAGTTTAGAGGAGATGCGGCAACTTTATGTAAAAGTAAGAAAGCTAGTTAAACCAGTTGAGGATAATGTTCGCTTTTATTGGATATCTCAAGACGCCATACAGAGGGTGTTAACCATAGGGGGTGAGGCACCACAACAGCCGCCAAACTATTATGTTATCTAGCTTTGAAGGTTGTAAACAATATTTTTGGCGCCGTTTCCACACCACTCGCCAAATCGCTGAAACCCTATCTTTCTCGTTGAGTGGTGTGGACTAATTACACAGCAAAGTTTTGAGGCATGTATATGTATCAAATTTTGGGCAAATATATTATAATTATGGAAGTGGTGTGGATTCGTGGCTCGAAACCCTTATCCAGTAAGCGCTACTAGATGAACTCCTTACCGATTGGTTTAAATCGGAATTATTGAAAACCATGTCAGAGTTCCTTGGGGGAACTCTGACCCTGATAATGCCTTACCGATTGGTTTAAATCGGAATTATTGAAAACATTTTTCCTTATAGGACTAAACGAGCTGGCGGTTCTGCCTTACCGATTGGTTTAAATCGGAATTATTGAAAACCGCACGTTGTCACCAGTCACCGAAGTGTTGCTGGTCCTTACCGATTGGTTTAAATCGGAATTATTGAAAACTCTTTCTTTGTCAGAAATAAACATATGAACAAATTAAACCTTACCGATTGGTTTAAATCGGAATTATTGAAAACCATGATGCCCAGCAAGGCGGCACGAATCGTGTAGGCCCTTACCGATTGGTTTAAATCGGAATTATTGAAAACACGGAGAAGCTTCCAAAGGAAAGCACTGTCCCAACGCTTCCCTTACCGATTGGTTTAAATCGGAATTATTGAAAACGCAGAAAGATTCTGCCGCTGGGTTTCTTTGTACTTGCTAACTGCAAGTACAGCAACCTTACCGATTGGTTTAAATCGGAATTATTGAAAACTGAAATACTTCTTCACTCTCGTTTTGTCTTTGTGCCTTACCGATTGGTTTAAATCGGAATTATTAACACACTTCTTAGCTCGTTAAATTTGCTAACGAGCTTTCTTTGTTTTTCACCTGTTAGATAAGTTTGGAATAATTACCAGTTTGTAATTAAGGCGCCTATCTATAGCGTTTCCTGTTCTAATGAAGTATACAAAAGCAGGCAGGGAGGAAATGCTGTAATACTCTCTCACAAAATATTAAACACCTGTAGAGAGATAAAGTAGTATAAAGTCGGTACAGTAAGCATTTGAAGCAAAATACAAGTTGTGGAAACTCGCGTTTCCAACCATAGGGTTTAATAGAGCATGTACAAGTAAAAACCCAAACTAAAAACGAATTGGGAGAATCTATGCTTAGAACTCGTCGTGTGCTGATTTTTGCAGACAGCGATAATACTTATCTGGCAGCGCAAAGTTTTAATAGAAAAATAGACTGGCAAAAAATTTGTCAGTATCTAGCTGACCCAAAAGAAGGTAGAGAATTAATAGAGATGGTAATTTATGTTGGTCTACCTCCAGCGAGGGAAAGATTTGAAGAGCAGCGCAAGACCAAAGAGAAATTTGTGTATTGGGCTAGAAATAATGGTTTTTTAGTTGTCGCAAAAGAAGGAAAAGCTAAAGGGGAGGATTATGATAGTAATATTGATGTTGTCATGGCAATGGATGCTATTGAATTGGCTTTGGAAGTGAAACCAGATATTGTTGTTTTAGTGACTGGAGATTCTGATTTTGCTTATTTGGCTGAAAAGTTAAGAAGAAGAGGAATGCGGGTTGAAGTTGCATCTGTGGAGCAATCATTAGGTAGCGAGTTAAAAAATGCTGCTAATAGTATTGTGGATTTAATCGAGGTATTTGATTCGTTTAACGTTCAAAATAATAATCAAACCTTCCACAGAATTGGAAATAACAGCATATTCGATTAATCAGAAGTATCTCAATTTGGCAAAAATATAAATTGTCATTCTGAGCGTAGCGTAAACGGAGTTTTCCCGCAGGGAAGAATCTTGTTAAAATTCGAGTTTTTGAAGATACTTCGTTTCTCAGCATGACATAAAAGTTCGTAGTTTTGGAGTGAAAGAAGTTATGCAAACAATTAATGGCAAATTAATTACCGAAGAGAAGCAGCAATTAGATAACCTCAAACATCATGCTACAAATCTAATGCAAACCTATCAAGAGTTAGAAGTACAACTTGCAGAAATTCAACAACATAATGTTAAATATTTGGAAGAAATTAATACAATTAAAAATCACCTTAGCAAGCTTGATAAAAGATGTATTCTTTTAGAAGAATCTATTACCAGACAGTTGATTCAGTTTGTTGTCTTAAATATTTGCGCTGTCTTTGGATTATTTGGTTTATGGGTCTGGTTTAGTAATAACAATAAACCTGTTAGCATATCAGCGAATCAAACAATAAATTGTCATTCTGAGCGTAGCAAAGAATCTTTATTATATTCAAGTTTTTTTAAGATGCTACCCTGCGGGAAAACTGCGTTAACGTACCTCAGCATGACATGATACTCCCAAACATCCTAATTCAGCAATAGATTATTGATGTTTTTACTAATTTTCACAGCAATTATAAGGAGATAAAATGAGAGCAGTTGTCAACGGTAAGTTAATAGATTTACCACAAGGAATAACAGTAGAGCAGTTGAGGAAGAAATTACCAGAAATTGGTCAAGATGATGTGATGGAAGAAGGTTTTAGTGGAGCTAGACCTTTGAAGAATAACGAAGCACTCAAAGAAGGGTCAAAGGTTTGGAGCGTTCCCAAAATTGTTAAAGGTTGTAGTAGTATTGAAGTGTAGGTGAAATATGACAATTACAATTAGCCAAGATAAGTTTGAATTTAAACCCACTGCAAGATTAATTGAAGAACTGAAGCTGTTGGAGAAAGTTGCAAAAAATATTATTGTCGGAACCAAAACTATTGAGAATACACAATACACAGCAATTTTAGTCAAGGGAATGCCTTTATCTTCCCAAAAGTTCACTGTTTCTAACACGGATGTTTTGTTTTTACTACCTCCAGAGTACCCTGAATTACCCCCCATTGGTTGTTATCTCAATTATCCCTGGAATACAACCGGGGAAGGAGACCATCATTTTACCAGACAAAGCTATTATGGGGCGCCTTTTTTAAGTGGTGAAGGATGGTATTGGTACTGCGTAGGACTGGGAGGAGGATTTAACCGTGAAGTCTGGTTGAACTCTTGGAAACCAAGTAGTCAAGTCGATAAAGGACATAATCTCGCAACGCTGTTTGTCACCGCACGTTATGCGATTAATAGCGATGACTAATATTTGTTAGGTGCAGGTTGGGTTTCGCGCACAGAAACCCAACGTTTCGATAATTCCTTAAATAATTAAGAATGATATTTTATGACACTTCAAAATCAGTCTGTTGAATATTGCTTACATATACCACCAAAAATGTGGCAAGCGTTTCGTCAAAACATGTTAGACTGTAGAAACTATAATGAAGAAGTAATTGGCTTTATTTTTTGTCAACTTCATCAAGTCTCCAAAAGAAAAATTCGCTTTATCCCCAAAGGTTGGATTGTTCCTTTACAAGATTGCTATGAAATGCAATCTGCAAATGGGTTAGTTTTAACGCAAAAGTTTCATTCCTATTTATTGGAAAAATATGTTGATGCTGGATTGCATGTAGTTCATGTACATACGCACGTTGGAGAAATGGCGCCAGATTTTTCTTCTGTAGACGACTACTATGAATCGGAATATGCTCTTTTTTTAACCAAGAATTTTTCACAAAGACCCCGTTTAATTTCTGGAGTGTTTAATCAGTCTTTGCAAGAATCTCAATTTCGTATCTGGGATAGAAGAGGTAAAAACTTTTATAATGTTAAATTTAATCATTCGTATTTGGAGAAAAATAATTATAGCACAAGCTTACACGTTCAGGGGGCGCCTTCTATATTCAATAATCAAGATTTAATGTTTGCGAGGCAAAAAGTATTTGGTGAAACTTGTCAAAAACAACTCAGTGAACTAAAAGTGAGTCTAATTGGTTGTGGTGGTATTGGCTCTATTTTTGCAGAATCATTAGGTAGACTAGGTGTGAAAAAATGGGTGTTAATTGACCCAGACCAGCTAGAAACGGTCAATCTGAACCGAATGCCACTCGCTACACAAAAAATGGTTGAGCAGCGATGGTATAAAGTTGATTACATCAAGCATTTGATTAAAAAGATTTATCAGACAGGTTCCTGTGTCAATGCCATACCAACATCAATAAACGATGAAATCGCCAAAGCAGAAATTGCAACATCAGATATTATAGTGGTGGCAACAGATAATCATCTTTCTCGCAAACAAGCTCAAGAATTAGCATTACATTATATGCGTCCTTTAATTTGCCTTGGTACGCATATAGATATTAACCCATTTAACAATATGCCACGCATGTTTTGCCGTGTTACCGTCCCTCCTCTGGGAGGTGGTTGGTGTTTAATGTGTGGAAACATAATTAGCCTACAAAAAGCGGCCGTCGAATCGGCGCCTATGCAAATCAATCAAATGGTTAATCGCGCGGGTTATTTAGAAGGAATAAACGACCCAGCAGTATTTTGGCTAAATAGCATTTGTGCGAACACTGGAGTTGGTGTAATTCATGGAATAGTCAGCGGTTTTCTCAATGTAGATAATGGAATTGATTGGGTTTATGAATTTCCTAGTTCTACTTGGCGCACCACTGATATTGAGTATTTGGAAACCCCCGATTGTTATTTTTGCTCTCAATTTGACGGTTTGGAAGCGTATCGCAAATAAAAGTGAACATTAATAGGAGTAGCAATGATGTAGAATCAAAAGTTTATTATTTGTTTACTGTATGATTTATTCGACTTGACCGTTGGACGTGTCTTATTTCCAATTCCGTTCTTTGGAGAAATTATCGGATGTGCGATGTGTATACAAATGTTTGGCACAGATGGACTGTTTTATGCATTGGAAGCTATTGATGTAACTGAGCAAATTGATGGGTTTGTTCCTGTGGCTACTCTCATTGCATTAAAAAACAAACCAGTCGCATAGGCATCCTGCCTGTGCCTTCCGTGCATTTTTTGCATTCGGTCAGGCAGGATGACTAACCTACGTCTGAAATTTCGTCATTCGCGTAGATAGAGGTGACGGGTTGGAAAAACTCTGCAATTATGTAATTAAGCTTTAGAAATTCTTGCTTTGACTTTTATTTATACAGATTAAAAAAATCAGTACTTTAGCAGGCTGTATCAATTGTTTGCTATATGATTTTTGATACTGAGTATCAATTTCAACGATAAATCCATTTTGAGGAAGAGTATGGTTGATGAAAAAATATACACCGCATTTACCTTTGCACCAGTTCAAGCGACTATCGAAAAATCTCGGAAGTTACGCGATTTGTACGGCGCCTCGCAAATTCTGTCATATTTAAGTCAGCAGGTAGCATTAGAGGCGAAGAAAACAGCATACGTAATTTCACCAGCAAACCCTAATATAGATAAGGGAATGCCAAACCGTATTTTAATTAGGGGTAGGTTTGGTGAAAAACAAGCTCGTAATGCTTTGACTCAGGCTTGGAAACTTATTTTAAATGAGTGCCAAACTTGGATAGAAAGGAATTTACGCGAAGATGTTCTTTCCCAAAGATATTGCTGGGATAGGGAATGGGCAAATTGGGGCAACCATGCTTGGGAAGTGTTTTGGGGTGAAGGGGAAACTATACCTCAAGCGCTTCAAGATTTGGAAACTCGCAAGCTTTCTCGCAGTTGGACTGCTGTTAATTGGATAGGGGAAAGTTCTAGTTTAACTGGTACAGATGGTATTGCGTTTCCAGGTATTGGCGCCACAAGCAGAAATCCGAATACTTGTAAATGGGGTGATGAGGATGATGAGATTAAGGCGTTTTATAAAAGTCTTGCTTGTGTATTAGAATATAAGTCTCTTGATGAAGAACCCGAAGGTACGTTTGTTGCTACGAATGAAAAGTTAAGTATTCCTGAGTTAGTCAAAAGACTGGTAACTAGAGACAATATTGCTGAACGTTTAGGTATGACTCCACTTGAGGAGGGTTTTAGTGATATTTATCGGCGCCCAGAAACAATAACTGACTCAGACAAGGGACGTTGGACTGGTTGGTTTATGGGGGATGGCGACAAGGTTGGTGAGCATTTAAAATATTTGTCACGGTTAGATAACAATGATGAAGCCATTCAAAATTTTAGTCAGGCAATGCGTAATTGGGGTGATAAGTTCAGTAATGATTTTTTTAATGTTCAAAAGCTAGGTAGAGTTGTTTATGCAGGTGGTGATGATTTTTTAGGTGTTATTTATAATGAGAAACATCAGGCGCCAATTAATCCCCAAGCAGCACTAGATTGGTTGATAGAGTTTCCTAACCAATGGGCAGAACATGGTCAGTTAAAAGAAGATAAAGAGATTTTGGGTGTTAGTGTTGGGTTTATATGGGCTGCTCATAGTGTACCGCAACGAGATGTATTACAACACTGTCGAGAAGCTGAAAAAGTTTCTAAATCTTTAGGGCGCCATCGAGTCACAATTCGAGTTTTATTTAATAGTGGTCAATATCTTGAATGGACTTGTCCTTGGGATAAATTAAGTATTTTACGACAGTATCGCGATAGAGATTATAAAACATATGCAGAATGGCAAGCAAGTAATTTTAAAAAAGAATTACAACCAAATTGGAGTCATATATATACAGATTTATCGCAATTAACCGCACGTCATGCTTTTCAACTTGACAAAGATACTTTTGACACAGAGTTTGCTATTCAGTTTCTCAATATTTACTTTCCCGGAATTGAAGATGAATTACTCGATTATGATGCAACTCAACATCTAGTTGGATTTAGTGATGATGCGGATGGTTTTGAGCGCGCGAAAGCAACGGTGGAATGGATATGTAATTTAATTAATGTCGGATGGCATTTATGTTCCAACAATCTGTAAACAATTTCAAATATATATATTATATTTATCCCTTGGGAATGATGTATGGAAGTAGAGGAGCTTTCCTTTCTCCAGAAAACTTAGTTGGTCGTTCGGGTGCAAAGTTTCCTCCCGAAGCTTCCACGTTATCTGGGTTGATATTTGGTGTAAATAAAATTCAAAAAACTTTTACTCAACAAGAGTTACGTAATAATCTTTGTGTAGCTGGTCCATTTTGGTCTACTAACGATAACGAAAAAGAAAACTTCTATGTTCCTATTCCTTGGACAAAAATTATTAGTAAAAAAGGTGTAGACGAATGGATATTTAAAGATGGTAACTTTTTTTTGGAAAGTCACGAGGATGGAGAGGAAAATTCCGCTCAAAAAATGGAACCAGACTACCAATGGCAAAGAATTACCGCTTGGCAAGACTCAGCAGATATTCTCAAAGCGAATGAGGTAGTTGCTACTAATCCTTGGAAATTTGTTTCTATGCTGCACCCTAGCTTAGAATTGAACCAAAGATGTGTTAAAGCAAAAGATGGTTTATTCCTTGAAAATACAGTGCAAATACCCGAAGATATTTGTATTGTATATCTTGCAAATTATCCCATAGAAAACGGGTGGTATCGATTTGGTGGTGAAAATCATTTAGTCCAAGTAGAATGCGAAGAAATTACATTAACAGATGTACTCAAACTCTTAAATCAACCTATCGAGCGTTCATTTGCATTAATTACACCAGGAATTTGGGGTTCAACACGTTTCTCTTTTCGCTACCCCCAACACGAAAGTTTCCCCAAAGACAATATCAAAATGTTGACTGATAAACCTGTTCCTTATCGCTACCGTGCGAAAGGTCAACTGGGACGAGGTAGATATGCAGTCCCTCCGGGTAGTGTTTATGTATTAGATACTCCCCTCAATAAATCTTGGTGGAATTGGGATACAGATTGGTTTCCTTCTGAAGGATACAGCTTACAGCGAGTTGGGTGCGGTTTATCTTTACCAATTACAATTAAAGGAGTTGCTTAATGTTGTCTAATATATACAAACAAGCTTACGGTACTATTGAAACATTATCACCTCTCCATGTCGGCGCCACAGCAGGAGAAGAAGCAGGAAATTTAAACTTAGTATTTCGTGACCAGTTTACACAAACAGGTGTAATACCGGGTAGTTCCATACGTGGTCGGTTTCGTGCAGATATGCGTCAAGTGTATGGTGAAGCGGAAGCAAAATATTGGTATGGTGATGGTGCAGGTTCTGAACAACACAATTTAAATAACGAGTCTATAGTTAAATTTGAACATGCTTCTGTTGTTTGGATTCCTGTATTTTGTCCTGGTCAACCAATAGTTTGGGTAAGTTGTTCCTACTTGCTTAAACGTTACAACCGTATAACAGGTAAAAAGCTTGCTATACCCGACCGTTACACAGGTTCTAGTAATCTTAGAACTCGTGAATCTCAAGGACGCAAAACGTTATTTTTTAACTTAGGTTTTTTAACAGTTAATAAACAGCAAGACCTCAAAGAGTTTTTCCCAGATGGAAATCAGCAACCTTCTGTAATTGTGGATGATGCTGATATGGCGATGATTCATGATATGGCATTATATCGCCAAAGTCGTGTGCGTTTAAAGGCAACCGAAAAAGTTGTAGATGGTGGTGGCTTTTTTAATACAGAAGCATTACCAGAAGGCACAATTTTAATTTTCCCTATCGCTATTAAACAATATCAAGGCGCCGATGAGGCAGTCAAACCAATAGAAAAGAAATGGGAACCCTTTGGTAAATCTCAAAACGACAAACCAACACCAACAGAAGCGGAAATGTATTTAGGTGGCTTAGAATCTATTGGATTTGGTCATTGCGTAATTAATTTAAAAAATATATAATTAAAGAGGTATCAAACTATGACGTGGCAACCTTATAATTTAGACCAAGAAGCCCAGCGTTTAGTCTTAAAATATCGTAACACCGAAGGCGCCATAGGACAATCGCACAAAATGCGAACAACCGTTGCGTTCGGATTAGAAAGATTTTGGGGAGAACATTTACGCTTACTAGGAAAAAACGATTCAAAGGATAAAAATAAGGGTAAATATTGGCGAGACGCTTGGAAAACATTTGCAAGTATTATGCTGCCAACAGGAATTAAGCTTCCAAGCGAAGATGTAGATGCTAAAGACAGCAAAGCAATTACAAAAGTAGCACAGGATTTATGGAATCTTAATTTGGATGACCAACGCATTTGTTTAGCTGTGTTAACACAATTTTGCGACAGCTTAGTTTGGTGGACTCAAAGATATAAACTCCCTGGTACTCAAGATGATGGATAAATATATCCCATCTCAATATAGCAGTAAATATTTTGTGGAGCGGGCATCCCTGCCCGCTATCTTACATTTTGTAATAATAACTTGTGTATTTGTCGATTATTGGCTTCGCTCTTACCCGCATAGGGTTGAAAACCCATATGCTAATAGCATAAGCCCTCTGAAAGAGGACTAAAAATCATTGTGATTTTAAGTACTATATATTGTCGATGTTGTGGCTTTTACTTAGAGGTGTTATTGGATATCCCAGATTCAATTGAAGGGTAATAGCCATAGGAGGTTACACCATGCATCATAGGCAAAACTATTACGCTATCTAGCTTTGAGGGTCATAAAGTTTATTATTGGCGCCGTAACCACACCACTCGGCAAATCCCCAAAACCCTATATTTCTCGTTGAGTGGTGTGTATTGCTTGCACAGTAAAGTTTTGAGGCACATGTATGTATCAAATTCTTAGCAAATATATTATACTTTTACAAGTGGTGTGTATTTGTGGCTTGGAACCCTTGCCCAGTAAGCCCTGCTAGATGAACTCCCTTCCAATTGGGTCAAATTGGAATCATTGGAAACTTTGACGTTTGTACTCAAAATAGATTAAAGCACAAACTGACCCTTCCAATTGGGTCAAATTGGAATCATTGGAAACTATACGAATTGCTGGCCATTTGCAGCTTTCTGTGCACCCTTCCAATTGGGTCAAATTGGAATCATTGGAAACTCTGGACCGTAGTAGCTGAGTATCAGCCCCTGTCCCCTCCCAATTGGGTCAAATTGGAATCATTGGAAACGTTCAGGGGGGAAGCGACTGCTCGTTGCCAAATTTAGTAACGAGCTTTCTCTATTTTTTAGCAGTTAGATAAGTTTGGAATAATTACCAGTATGTAATTAAGGCGCCGTTTCCAAAATTTCGTCATTCGCATAATTAGGCGTGACAGTTGGAGAAATCTTTGTAATTATGTAGTTAAGCTTTGAAAGTTATTGCTTTGGCTTGTGTTTACACTGTGTAAAAAATTGGTGTTTTAGCAAGTAGAATCTAGGTTTTTAGGCGTATACTTAAGATGCTACCCTACGGGAAAAGCTCCGCTTTACGTTCGCGACTCATGACAATAAACGACCTCTAAAATCTATTCATTGTCGAAGGCAAATCTAAAATCTAAAATAAAATGGTTAATATCAACGAAATACCGCTGATGTTCCAAGCCCAAATTAGCGGACGCGGGCAGGTACAATATATTGGAGACCCAACAAATATAAAACGCTGGGTTAACGAATGGAAAGAAGGCGCCCTTCATCAAGCTCCTACATGTATCTCACAACCAGATAGTAAAACCTTTCAAAAGAAAAAGTACAAAATTACTTGGCGAATGCTCTCTAATAGCGGGCAAGATGCAGATATTATTCGTCCTATTATAGCTGCTGGTGGTTTTCCTTATTATCCCGGCGCCAGTATGAAAGGTGCATTTCTACGACAATGTACACCAGAACAAAAAGAGCGTTACTGCGGTAGAAAAACATCTGAGAATCAAGTTCTACCGGGTCTTATTCCGTTACGGTTTCACGGTGGATATCCTAAAGATGATAATTGGAAAGATACCGAATTAATTGATATCATTCATCCCCAGGAAAGCTGGCAAGTTAAAAACAGCGATGATAAACCAAGTGCGAAACTACAAATATCATTGTTGGAACCATTACTATTATTTGGTATTTCCTGCACACAAGAATTAGATGAAGCTGAGTGGAATACTATTTGGAGCATTTGGGAAAAAGCTTTAGAACAAGGAATAGGTTGCCGTACTAGTGCAGGTTACGGTCATCCAGTGAAGCATCCCAATACTCGACTAGTAACAATGTTTTTATCTGGACAAGGACTAGC
Source organism: Calothrix sp. PCC 7103 (assembly GCF_000331305.1). Classification (GTDB taxonomy): domain Bacteria; phylum Cyanobacteriota; class Cyanobacteriia; order Cyanobacteriales; family Nostocaceae; genus Dulcicalothrix. The sequence goes on from NZ_KB217481.1 coordinate 47,008, forward strand.
ATCAAAGTTATTAGACAATGTTGGGGAGTTTCGTCCTAACATGTTCAAAGCAGCATTACGTGGTCATACCCTGCGACTATTTAGCGGTGTTACTAGCATAGAAACAGCAGAAGAATTAACACGCGAACTTTGGGGAGGTTTTGATGGCAAGAATTCTATATTAGGTTCTTTGGGAATAGCTTTTACTGCGAACTCAGATAATTTAGCAATAGATTTCTACAGATGTAATAATACCCAAATGCCAACATATGAGTTAACCGAAGGGGTATTAAATATTCTTTGCTTACGTCAGCTTCCTAGTGAAGAAAGAGAGAAATTAAAGAAATTAGCCATTCAACTCGTTAAATTTTCCATGCTGCTTGGAGGTTTTGGAAAATCATGGCGAAGAGTTGACCACCGTTTGGTTTACCCAGACTACTTAAAAAATAATCGGAAACCAATGATAGGTTGTCATTGGGAATTTAAAAAAAACTCTCAAAGCTTGTATTTACCTATAAATCAGCTTGAGGATATTAGCAAATTCCTTGACACTCTATACAATAAATCAATTCCCAATTGGGTAACATCAAGAGGCAAGAAACTTAATAATAGTATAAACGATTGGCGTGAAGTATGGCGCCCAGAGAAAGTAGAAGTTTACGCGCGCATTGCCAAAAACATCACAGATAGCCATGCGATAAAATGGTTTCACGGTGAGTACAAAAAAGGTTACTCAATAAAAGGCTCAAAGCTAACTGGGAAGGTTGAGAGAAATAACAAAAGCCAAATTGGTAGAATATGGCACCGTATGTACCCACGCTATATCATCAAAAATGGTGAAAATAAACTAAAACTAGATGAATATGTAGAAATATTAACAGTTTTTCCAGATGAAGCAGAAGCAACTTTAGACTTTTTAGATTTTGTTGAATTCGATAGTGACTTTACCAGAGTTTGGAAACAGGGAGAAGAACAATGAGTCTTTGGATATTAACAACAGGTAACAGCGACATTCACCTCAAACATGACAAAAATTGGGGCGCCATATATAACAAAGAAGTTAGAAGCAAACTTGAGTGCAATAAATTTGCTAACGTCGTGCAAATTAACCCCGATGATAAAAGTCTTGGTTATAAGGCGCCGACAAGGGTATTAGGTCATGTATATGAAAACCAGGGAGAGAAATATGAAACAGATTTAGAATTTCCATTGCTTAACACCTTCCGCAACTACTTTGAAGAAAATAAAATTAAACTGGATAAAGTAATTATCCTGCTAACCAACCAAGCAAACGTCTTCAACGAGCAATCAAGAGTTTATAAATATAGTCCTTACTGGCAAGACACCTGCACCCTAGAATCAATACTTAAATGGTATTTTGAGAAATATTTTAACTTAGTACCAAAATTTGAAAAACTAGAACCTGAAATAAACAAAGGTCTAGACCGCTGGAACGAAACCTTAAACCTTGTGGCAAATACCATCAACAAAATCGAATATAACGTATTAAAACCCGTTTATATCAGCCATCAAGCAGGTACACCAGCAATTTCATCCGCAGTACAATTTCTAAGCTTAAACAAATTTCAAAAAGTCAAATTTGTCCTGAGCAATCAATACTATGATATTACATACAACCAAGAAGCCAAAGCCGAAGAAGTAAGCTATCCTCAGCTATCAAAACCAGAAGGAATCAGTAACAGCGATTCCGAATACTATCGAGGAATGCAAATAGAAAGAGCAAAACAGCTAATAATTGATGGATTTCCCGGCGCTGCACTTAAAATAGTAGAAGGAATAGAAAGAATTCAACCAGAAGCACTCAACGAACTGCAAAAGATGGTTAACTTCTTTAATCTATATAATAACAGCAACACAGAAGACTCCAAAATAGATAATGCCACACAACGTATAGCAGAAAGCATAGACCTAGTTAGCTTTTTCTTCGCTCAAAAAAACTACATACAAGGAGTATCCTTACTTTCCGCAGCCCAAGAAACATTTTTAAAAGTAGCCATTAGCCATTTAACCAGTACCATTACAACTCAATATAATGGAGTTACAGCCTCTAAATTAGTAAATTGGAATAGTAAAGGATTATTTTTAATTAACCACTCCAGCTTAAAAAACAATGACAATGAAAATACTAAAAACGGAATACTCAAAATTCTCAAATTTCCAATAGAAAAACATACATCCAAATTCTATTTATACACACATAAAAAAGATGGAACATTAGAATTTACTCGTATAGGCATGTTAAAATGGTTATGTAAACTCAGAGAAGACTTTAAACCTTGGTTAACCCTAGAAGAAGCAGAGCTACGCAACCAACTCATGCATAACCTACAAGGAATGCAAGATATAGATGTATTAGAATATCTACTAGGGTATCCTGAAGAAAAACCAAGCTCAAAAACAGTCAAAGACACCTACGAAAAATCTGTCAGGCAACCATTTTTTAATGCTATGAGCAAATTTAAATTACATTACACACCTAACAAACTCAAACAAAGATTAGAACATATTGCGAATTTACTAGCATAGACGTTTGAATTGATTGCATTTTTATGTAAAATTATTCTAGTGCAAGCATTTTTCGCAATATGGCGCCTTTGCCAACCTGACACCGCAAACCTATGGCTGTTTTTATCAAACGCTTGTTATATAACCTTCAAACAACCACCAACCAAAGGTTTCAAGCATTTGACAGCAAATAGAGGTTCGCGGAAACCCCAAAACCATTGCCACAACTCAATTTCAACCTAATTAACCCCAAAAGAAAATTGACAACCAATGCCTGAAACGGTACTCTTAAATGTGGTTCGCGGAAACGGGTATCGTAACCCTTTAATCACAAGGGTTTCAAAACCCAACAGTCTCCACTAACCATGTGGAGGCGCCTTAATGAAAACTTAAATCTTACCCCACCCTTGATTTTATCTTTCTGTCTCCACTAACCATGTGGAGGCGCCTTAATGAAAACTCAAAGCAATCACTTCGACCCCACAATAAATCATTGTCTCCACTAACCATGTGGAGGCGCCTTAATGAAAACATCAGGCGCCTGTTTTTCAAAAACGTCTGCTGGCTCATCGCGTCTCCACTAACCATGTGGAGGCGCCTTAATGAAAACTTCGTCTCTATCTGGACGATAGGAACCACTTTCTTGTCTCCACTAACCATGTGGAGGCGCCTTAATGAAAACAAGTCTATTTAGCTCGTCTAGTCCATTTTTCCAGGTCTCCACTAACCATGTGGAGGCGCCTTAATGAAAACTTTGCTTCTTCAGGAGATAAAAGTCCCACAAAGGGTCTCCACTAACCATGTGGAGGCGCCTTAATGAAAACCCTAGACATGCGGTCTAGAGAGCGGGCAAACTTGTCTCCACTAACCATGTGGAGGCGCCTTAATGAAAACTTACACATTTCTGTGTATTTATCAGTCTCAAAATGTCTCCACTAACCATGTGGAGGCGCCTTAATGAAAACTCTAGACTTGAGTTGTACCACTGATAAAACCCTACAACATGTCTCCACTAACCATGTGGAGGCGCCTTAATGAAAACAGTACGTGTTGGCGATAACGCTCCACGAGAAATTAATACTTTGAGCCACCCATTCTACAATTGAGCCAATTCGTGTAATACAGACTCAGTTGTTTTAAATCGCGTTTTCAACAGCAGTTTTTCAAATGATAAGCTTTATTACATACAATTTTGGCGCTTTCCCCAGCACTGGGCACATGCGATGCGATTATAAGCCCTCCTTCCCCCTCTGTAAATCAACCCTTTCTAATTTCGGCGCCTGTACAAAATAAGAAACAATTTCTTAATTCCCTATTTCTAATGCAGGCATCTCGCTCTCGCGCCATCTCCATGTAAATTTTTATTACAGATTTGAGGGAAGTGTTATTAAGCGTAATAATCACGCAATGATTTGAGATTTTCACGGATAGTGGCTGTCGTAGGATGATCTGCCCCTAAGCTAAGTTCTGCAATTTCCAAAGCTTTTTGAAACAGTGGTTCGGCTTCACTGTACCGTCCTTGGTCTCTGTAGAGTCCTGCCAGGTTGTTGTAACTGCTGGCAACAGAGGGATGCTCTTCTCCCAGTAGCCGTTGAAAAAGTGACAAAGCTTTTTGAAACAGTGGTTCGGCTTCACTGTACCGTCCTTGGTATAAGTAGAGTTGAGCCAGGTTGTTGTAACTGCTGGCAACATCGGGATGCTCTTCTCCCAGTAGCCGTTGAAAAAGTGACAAAGCTTTTTGAAACAGTGGTTCGGCTTCACTGTACCGTCCTTGGTCTCTGTAGAGTCCTGCCAGGTTGTTGTAACTGGTGGCAACATCGGGATGCTCTTCTCCCAGTAGCCGTTGAGAAAGTGACAAAGCTTTTTGAAACAGTGGTTCGGCTTCACTGTACCGTCCTTGGTATAAGTAGAGTCCTGCCAGGTTGTTGTAACTGCTGGCAACATCGGGATGCTCTTCTCCCAGTAGCCGTTGCCTGAGTGACAAAGCTTTTTGAAACAGTGGTTCGGCTTCACTGTACCGTCCTTGGTATAAGTAGAGTCCTGCCAGGTTGTTGTAACTGCTGGCAACATCGGGATGCTCTTCTCCCAGTAGCCGTTGCCTGAGTGACAAAGCTTTTTGAAACAGTGGTTCGGCTTCACTGTACCGTCCTTGGTTATCGTAGAGTCCTGCCAGGTTGTTGTAACTGGTGGCAACATCGGGATGCTCTTCTCCCAGTAGCCGTTGAGAAAGTGACAAAGCTTTTTGATACAGTGGTTCGGCTTCACTGTACCGTCCTTGGTTAAAGTAGAGTTGAGCCAGGTTGTTGTAACTGCTGGCAACATCGGGATGCTCTTCTCCCAGTAGCCGTTGCCTGAGTGACAAAGCTTTTTGAAACAGTGGTTCGGCTTCACTGTACCGTCCTTGGTTAAAGTAGAGTTGAGCCAGGTTGTTGTAACTGCTGGCAACATCGGGATGCTCTTCTCCCAGTAGCCGTTGCCTGAGTGACAAAGCTTTTTGATACAGTGGTTCGGCTTCACTGTACCGTCCTTGGTCTCTGTAGAGTGCTGCCAGGTTGTTGTAACTGGTGGCAACAGAGGGATGCTCTTCTCCCAGTAGCCGTTGCCTGAGTGACAAAGCTTTTTGATACAGTGGTTCGGCTTCACTGTACCGTCCTTGGTCTCTGTAGAGTGCTGCCAGGTTGTTGTAACTGGTGGCAACATCCGGATGCTCTTCTCCCAGTAGCCGTTGAGAAAGTGACAAAGCTTTTTGATACAGTGGTTCGGCTTCACTGTACCGTCCTTGGTTATCGTAGAGTCCTGCCAGGTTGTTGTAACTGGTGGCAACATCCGGATGCTCTTCTCCCAGTAGCCGTTGCCTGAGTGACAAAGCTTTTTGAAACAGTGGTTCGGCTTCACTGTACCGTCCTTGGTTATCGTAGAGTGCTGCCAGGTTGTTGTAACTGGTGGCAACATCGGGATGCTCTTCTCCCAGTAGCCGTTGCCTGAGTGACAAAGCTTTTTGAAACAGTGGTTCGGCTTCACTGTACCGTCCACGTTCGTTCAAGTAGTAGCCTGTCCTAGAAAATAGTAAAGCGGCTTGTTCCAACTCAAATTGATACTGCTCCACCCAATAAATTGCAGCTATCGCATGGGGTAAAAGTCGCTCACAGTCTTGCCAATTTGTATATTCTCCAGCATCCGGGAAGACTTGTGTGACCGCACAAACAGTCCTTTCTGCCCAAAGACGGCAGCTATCCGAATCCATCTCGGCTTTTAAGACGAGCTGCACTAGGCGGTGAATATCAAAGGTTTTATGAGTTGAGTTGCGGTAAATCAACGAAAACCGTCCCGCTTCTGCAATGATTTTCACAAAATCTAGGGGTTTGTCTGCTAAAAAGCTGAGAAAATCTCCCAATTGTGCCGCACCTTGAGTAAAAATTTCTTCGGGAATTGCATCAGCTGCTAAAAAGGCAGAAACACGAATCAAATCGGCGGCGGTTGGGTTGCGTTCTAATACCTTTTTAAAGGCTAGGGAAAAGGTGATGCTTGCGCTCTCGTGGTCAATTGCCAGTTCGCCTCGTTCTGCCAGTAGTCTCGCGCCTTCTTCCCGGTAAAATTGCAAATACTCCGCCAAACTGGAGGGAATTTCTTCAATAAATGCTCCTGCTTGATCTAATGCTAAAGGTAAACCGTCCATTTCCCGCGAGATTGTCTGAGCCAAATTGCGTTCGGATTCACTCACCCCATCTAGCCCCGCTTGCTCTGCAATCAGCTTGGCACGCCGTAGCAACAACAGCGCCCCATCTTTAGCTAGCATTTTTTTGACCTCAATTCGCTGATATATCCCCGTAGCAAAGGCGCGGGTAGTCAACAATACCTGACCTTGATGCGCCCCAGGTAGAAACGGGACTAGCATCGGAATTTCGTCCGCATTATCTAAAATCAACAACCAGCCGTGATGTGTTGCTAACCACTGCTTCACTGCGGTAATTATTAAGCTTTCATCCTTTTCCTGGCTAACGGGTAAATTAAGTAACTGGGCAACCTCCACAAAACCCGACACCAATTCTAGTTTGTCTGGCGCCCTCACCCACAGTATCGCCTCATACTCGTTGCCATAGCGATAGGCAAACTCGATAGCCGTCTGGGTTTTGCCAATCCCACCTAACCCGCTTAATGCTGCTGACTTGCGTGCTAATAAGGCATTGCGTATTTCTTGCAATACAGTTTCACGCCCTGTAAAAAATGGGTTGCGCGGGTATGGTATGTTACACACTTTCTGTGGAGCCGTCTTAATTCTCTTCGCAATAGCCTGTAATTCCGAATTTCCAGGGTTTGTCTTATACGCTGCACAGATTAAGTCTTTAATCCATCCCCCTGCTTCTGCTGTTTGTATTATTGTGAAGATAATATCTTGTAAATTACCTGATGAAGCAATTGCTTCAAGGTTTTTATCTAATTCAAACGACAGCATTTGCTCTAACGATGCTTTAGTCGGGAAAGCACTCACTAAAGCTTCTCGTATTTCCTTACGCTGCCGTCCAGATAAATTCATGTTTTAAAACCAACGACAATTTTTCAGCTAACTGTGAACTTAATAGAAGTCGGATAGGTCGGCTACCCAGTTCCCCCATTGAACCGTATGTACGAGTTTCCAAGTTCAATTATCAGGCAAATCATAAAGCTATGCCCCAGAATGGATTTGTTGACGGGCGTAGATATAGCGTAGCTGATATCAGGGGCAAGTAGTATAAACACTCAGTTTGTAGTATACAGTAGCATAAATAAAAGCTTATTATGCACGTTCAATATTGTTTTAACTTTAGCTGATTGAAAGTGATAATGGTTTAAAAAGAGGGAACAGGGAACGGGGAACAGGGAACAGGGAAAGACTGCAAGAGAAAGGGGGATTTTGACCCCAACTATAGCTTACAACGTAATAGTTGATGGGGAATTAAACCCACTGATTTTGCCTTGAAAACAAACGTTCAACAGTTCGTTCCTCACTGTTGCCCGTTCCCTGTTCCCTGTTCCCTTCTTCGTTAAATAATTCTAAGTATATCAATAGCTAAAAAATATACACAACAATGTTTATAGATTTACAGTTGCCCTAAAACTATTAATTACCTATCAAATAGTCAAAATTTAGGGAAAGCTTTTTATTTGTTTTGGTTACAAATCGCTACAATCGTTGGTGTAGAAGAAATAGAAGCGATGAAGGGAAGATACTATAGCCGATTGGGGAAGAACCCATCCACACGCAATTATAGTTTATAAGTTAAGGGTTTAAAGCTTTCGCATGAAACGAGCAGGCGCCTCAAGAGCGGTATTATGAGTTAAATAATTGACATCTATGAAGAGCATCTACTGTTTTATAACAGGTGTTTTATAGTTATAGAAGCGCAAAGCTATACGAAATAAAGCTTTTAAGCCATTTGGTGTAAAATGTGAGTGAAATTTAAAATTACATGTCAAAATAATTGACCGCCTGACGGCGGAAAAAATAAAAAGAGCAAAGGGCTACTTAAGAATCCTGCCGAACGCGCAGACAACTCGAAAACCAATAATGTTGAGGATGAAGCGGCGCCCCACCCCCATGCTGTTGTTGCGAGACGCACAACGGCAGTATCCAGGAAATTCATACCAAGAACCGCCCCGCAGCACGGCATAACCCTTTTTTAGATAAAGATTATCATCGTCACTATCTAACCAAGCACTACCATCAGTTGGCGCCCCTTCATAGTTATTGTGCCAATCATCAAGACACCATTCCCAAAGGTTCCCATGCATGTCACACAGTCCAAAGGCGTTAGCTACGTCAAAACTGTCCACGGGTGTTGTTGACTCACGGTAAATACCATTTGAGCCTCGACCATAGGAACCTGACAATTTAGATTCTTTGTTATCTGTACCTCGATAATTAGCTAAGTCTGTTGTAATTGTCTCACCAAAATGAAATGGTGTAGTTGTTCCTGCACGACAGGCATATTCCCATTCTGCTTCGCTAGGGAGGCGGTAGGGTCTTTTGGTATATTCAGAAAGACGCTGGCAAAATTCAATTGTATCGTACCAGGAAACTGTCTCTACTGGAAGGTTATCACCTTTAAATTCAGAAGGGTTAAGATTAAGTTCGTGGTTTACTTGAGGAAGAGAGGCTACTGCTTGCCATTGTGCTTGGGTGACAGGATACTTACTCATAAAGAAAGTTGAAACTTTGACTTGGTGCTGGGGGCGTTCTGATTTACTACTGCCTTCTTCCGTTTCTGGCGCCCCCATTATAAAGCTACCGTCAGGAATCAACATCATCTCTAGTTCAACTTTATTACCCAAGACTTCAACAAAATATTTTGCGGCGCCTTGACTATATCTAATAAGTGTTCTTGTCATAAATTGGTATCTATATTTTTACAAAAATTTTAGATCGCTCCGCTACGCTAATAAAGAAAAAAGAAAAGAAGTGCAGAGAGAAAAATAACTAAAGTATAAAGGGCTACTCAATAATCCTCCCGAACGCGCAGACAACCCGAAAACCAACATTGTCGCTGATGTCGTCGTCGCGCACCACCCTATTGTCGATGTAGCGAGACGCACAACGGCAGGCTTCAGGATGGTCGTACCACGAACCACCCCGCAGTATGGCAACACCTTTTTTTTGATAAAGATTATTATTTTTACTATCTAGCCAAGCACTCCCATCTGTGGGCGCCCCTTCATAATTCTCGTGCCAATCATCAAGACACCATTCCCAAACGTTTCCGTGCATATCATATAGTCCAAAGGCATTGGCTACCTTAAAACTGCCCACGGGTGTTGTGGAAGCACGGTATTTTCCTTTTGAACCAGTACTGTAAGTGTAGTTAGCATTATAATTTGCTAGTTCTGATGTAATTGTCTCGCCAAAATGAAATGGTGTAGTTGTTCCTGCACGACAGGCATATTCCCATTCTGCTTCGCTGGGGAGGCGGTAGGGTTTGTTGGTGTATTTAGAGAGACGCGCGCAAAATTCAACCGCATCGTACCAGGAAACTGTGTCTACCGGAAGGTTATCACCTTTGAATCTAGAAGAAGGGTTAGGATTAAGTTCCCGGTTTACTTGAGGGAGAGAAGCTACTGCTTGCCATTGTGCTTGGGTTACAGGATACTTGCCCATGCGAAAGGGACTAATAGTCACTGTGTGCTGAGGACTTTCAGTTTTGGAGTACCCTATTTCATCTTCTAAAGAACCCATCAGGAAATGACCTCCTGGGATTTCCATTAACTCTAATTCGATTCTTCCTTCTAAAACTTCTATAATGCTTGTTGCCTGTTTTTGTTGGCGGTTAATTACCCAACGATTACCAAATCCTAAAAGTTGGCTTTTCCGTTCTAAGGTCGCGATATAAAATTCAGATGTGCGGGTTTCTTCTATTTCAACGATGGCTACTTTAAAAGTGCAGGTTTTTAGTTCTGGAATTTGCTCATCTTCGGTGTTAGATTCTGAGTCTGGCAGAGGCGAGACTAATATGTTACCAGCAACTTGTTCAGCGAAATCTGCATACTCGCCACCAAGATTTTTTAATACTTCTATTGTTACCGTAGCAAAGGGCAATATTTGCTCATGTTGTTCCTGACTGAAGTCTTGATATTTTAATAAAAGCGCGGTAAAACTTTTGATTGATAAACCTAAGTTATCTGCTATGTAACTCGACACTACATCTAAGACGTTTTCAGTTTCTCCTAAGCGAGTTGCCTGGTTAAGTAGTTTTCTAACTTCTGGGACAAAATCATATTTTGGATTTTCACCGTTATCTAAAGTATTAGTTCGCTGAATCATTCCGCTTAAAAATACTTCTGCCACATGTACAGGTGTCGATTTATTCTTTAATAATTTCTCTTGAATTAAATTTATTACTGGTAAGCTAACTGGGGCTGCTGCCATTAATCCGGCTAACCGTTGCGCTGTAAGTGAAGCCGTAGCTAAAAAACGGTCTACTAAGTTTTCTGGGGATGGTTCCTGGGATTTGACTGTTGCTGATTTTTGAACTTGTTCGGCTACAAAATCCAACTCGAAGACAAATCCTGGCGTGTACGTATTTCCACGACCTGCTATAACTTTCGCCCAATTTTTTAGTGAGAAAGCTTCTAGGGTAACTACAGGCAACTTTAAAACTCGCTCCCCTTTTAGTTCTTCCCACAGTGATGGCAATACTAAATTAGAATTAGGCACTCCAGGATTAAATGCACTTAGTTGCAGTTTGTAGCCCAAGCCTAGCTCTGTACTTTGCCATAGCCTTTCCGGAAAAAGCTGTACAATTGCTGTTAGTGCTTTATTTGACCATTCCTGCAACCATTGGTGAATTTTTGCTTGTTGCCAAATATTAGATACACAGTCGCTAACAAGTAAAATTAAAGAGCGTCTATTGCTAGAAATTAACTCTTTGTAACTATGTTGGTAGTGACTTTTTTGACTGCCTTGTCTACGTCTGGTTAATTGTAAATGCCCATTATCTGTACTCGATAAGTTCCAAGCCCTAACGGCACCAAATGCACCATGACTTTGCAACAGCTTTTGTAATTCATCAATAGTTTCTGTCCAAATAAATAAAGCGCGAGATTCTTCAACTACTAGCTCAAGGCTCAACCAGCGTTCTGGTTCTGGTTTGGTGACTGGCAACCAAATATCTCGCTCGGCAATACGGGTTACAGTGGCTTCAGCATCAAGTATAGTTTTAATTGCAGAAGGAACTTTCCGCATCAAAGGTCGCAAAGCTCTACTGATTGACAGTTTATTTTGTAAAGCAGCGGCGCCTGGAGTTTGAAAAGGTAAAGCGTTGGCGCCTGTCTTTTTCTCAGGTTCTTCTTGGGTTATTGAGTCTTGGGAATAAATATTGATGGTAGAATCTGCTTCTGGGGTAGATTGTGCTTTTATTATTTTTCCATCTTCGATGCCTTGGCTTGTTTCTTGTTGTGGTAATGGTTGTTGATTTTCTGTTGTAGTCTCCCCAACTCCCATTTGCAGGGCTAACCAAATAGTATCAGCTATATCCTCGTCACTTAATTCTAAACATTCCATTAATCCACTGCGCTCTAAGTGAGCGAGTAGACGTTCAACTGCGTTATGGCGAGATACTTTACTCATCTTCTTCGACCTGACCTAAATCTTGAAGAAGCAGCTTAATTAGCGCATCTTTAGTTGATATACGCCCCTTTGTTACCATAAACAAGGCATTGAGTAGTTGGTCATTTGCTAAAGTTTCTGTTTTCCTTTTTTCAATAAAATCGTCAACTAAAGTATCAAGCGCTTGGTCAGTCAACCTATCAGATTTTTCAGGGTCTTTTAATTCCTCGCCTAAATGAGCTGTAATAATTTTTATTAAATGCTCTTTCTCTGGCTCTCTCATTGTTAAACGTAAACATCGCCTTAAAAATGGTGGGGGGAAGTCTCGTTCGCCATTGCTAGTTAAGATTACAAACGGAAAAGTCGTACAGATTACTTGCCCTTCAATTATGTCAGCACTATTATCCGCTGTATATGCTGTACGAACTGTAGCGGTTTTAACTTCTTTCTTAATTCTAACAAGCTCAGAAATTTCAAAGCGCCCTTCTTCAAAAATAGTTAAAAGGTCGTTAGGTAAATCTATATCACTTTTGTCAATTTCATCAATTAAGAGAATACGAGGCTTTTTCGATGGCAGTAAGGCTGTTCCTAATGGTCCAAGTGTAATAAATTTCTCAATACTTTTTAGTTGTAGTTGCAGTTGTTCTTCTCTTTCCTGAGAAGATAATTGTGAAGAATTATCCTGCTGCCTTACTTCTTGCAACCGTTGTAATCGAGCAATTGCATCATAATTATAAAGCCCATCTTTAAGAGTAGTACGGGTAGTAATAGGCCAATACAATACTTCTCCTAGGTTTAATTCTCTAGCTACCGCATAAGCAAGAGATGATTTTCCTGTTCCCGGTTTTCCCGTCACTAATAGAGGGCGCCGCAAATACAAAGCGGCATTAACCATTTTGATTTCTTCTTCCTTGGCTTGAAATGTTTCTCCTCTTCGTTGGCGCCGGGTTTCTCCTGGTTTGCTATCTTTATCGAAGGGGCGCCAGTTGGGAGGAGGTGGTAGTTTCCAGTCATCACGAGGTTCATTGTTTCCTTTAAAAATCTGCCAGTCATTCATAATTATTTTTTATAGGTAATTTTGCGTTACACGTTGTTCTGGTGGTAGTACATTTGGGTCATCCCAAAGCAAGCATAAATGGCGGCCAACGTGATTTTCTGGGGAGTCGCAATCAAAAGCACTAAGTCTTTCCTGTTTTACTTTATCTGGTACTTGTTCTAAATAGCAATCCTTCAGTATTTTATCTAATGCTGATTGATTTATAATTTGGGGAAGTTGTTTACGAACCCATAAGGCTAGGGGAACAGATGCTTGCCAAAGAAGTGTACCCGGTTCTTTATTTTGAAAAACAGTCGTTATTTTTACCGCCAATACATCTTTGTTTAATTTAAATTGCTTAAATAAGCTTCTAGGATTATCACTAGAAGCCAAAATAAAAATTTTTTCGGCGGGTTCAACAAATTTATTCCTTAAAATATTTGCTTTTTCTCGCCACTTTATAACTGACGGGTCATTACCTCTTAATCTTTCTGAACAGCGAAGTAAAACTTCATACTCATCGCCAATTGTTGTGCTATAATCATTTTCATTTTCTTGCCAATTCTCCCAATAATCAACAGCATAATTCATGAGTTTAGCTGGTAAGAAAACATGAATTTGTTTTATGGATTTTTGATATTTACAACAAATTTGAGCAATCATTTTTTTCAATAATTCAGGAACGTTACTTAAAGTTTCATCTGTGACTATTTCAGTTTGTTGATTGATGGTAAGCTGTTCAAAATTAGATGAGAAAGATTGTCCATACTGAGTTATATTTTTGTTTAGCCAAGATTCAACTATATATTTTCCTCTCCGCTCACTAATTGCTACCATAAGCCCAAGAAAATATTGTTGTTGTTTTTCATTTAGCTCTGACTTTAAGTGCTGAATTAATTGCTGACAGTTATTAATATTTTGCTCTGCCCATTCGTTTAACCTTCCATTTAGATTTACAGACAATGATTGCTCTAATAATAAATGAATAACAAATTTTTCCATATAACTACATGCATCTTTGTCATGAGGTAATTGTAATCCTTTAATTAACTCCATTGCATCATTAGGATTTATTTGTTTATTAATTAATCTATTAGGTAAAGATAAATTATAAGCATTTAAAATATTACTTTTATATAAATCAAAATCAGTATTTAGAATAATTATTAAATCTTGAATGTTTGAAATTTTAATTTCTTGTAAATCATTCTCTACTTTTTTCATTTCCTCCAATGTATTATCTAGTTTAAATTGCAGTCGATTTTTTACGTCTGCATCACTTGCTGCTTTATAGTCGCGCTCAAGACCTTCATAATCTTTGTTATAGTCTGCTAATCTTTTTTCTAAACTCTCCTTTCTCAGCCTATTTGTGAAATTACTCTCCATGATTGATTTGATTTAACTCCTTTTCTATTTTTTTCATTTCCTCCAATATACTATCTAATTTAAATTGCAGTCGATTTTTTACGTCTGCATCACCTGCTGCTCTAAGGTCACGTTCAAGACCTTCATAATCTTTTTCATAGTCTGCTAATCTTTTTTCTAAATTATTCTTTTTTAAACGCAGCGCTGTACTAGGCGCTTTTTGAGGATTAGGTTGATTTATTATATTTCCGCCTATTTGATTAGCGTTGACTATATCCGCATTAATTATTCCGCCACCAAATTGGGCGCCTTGCAAGTAAAAATTGGATATACTTGGAGGCGCCTGTGATGACTTGTCTTCCTTCTCACTCACTGATTGATCTTCGGATGATTCTAAAGAAGATTGCAAATAATCTTTAATAAAATTTTTAACGCCTAAATATACTTTGTTATCTCCTGGCTTTGGTTTAGCAATGGTGTCGTGGTCTGCATCGATTGCAATTGGTTTTACGTCCACAATACCAGGATTAGCACTGCTTGCGTTTACGACTAAAACCCCGCTAGTCGGTCTTGTTTCATAGTAAACTTTGGTTGCAATACCAAACTCTCCCACGTGTTGACGATACCATTCATCAAGTTCCCGTAACTGGGGAGCATGAGCCTTAAGTTCTTCAACACTAACCGTACTCAAAAATCCTGTAAAAGATTTTACCCATTGTGCAAGGTCAGACCCTAGGTGGGGAGTTGATAAAAATACAATTCCTTTGGTAGAGTCAATTACCGCCTTTTTTCTTTTATCTCGCGGGAAATTCTCCGCAGTACTTAACATTTTTTTGACAAGCAATCCGCCCATGCTATGAGTCACGAAAATAATCGGGCGCCTGCCGAAGTCAAAATTTTCTAAATCATCAAGTAAGTTACTAGCTTGGTCAAAAAGTGGCATAGCGGAACCATTAGCTCTTAAGCGTGCTGCACTGTAGCCAAAAGTCCAAATTCCAGCTTCTACTCCGGAATCTTTTAAATCCTTCCCTAGCCAATTTAACCAGCAGTTATTTTTCTGGTAGTCTTTATCGTTGGGATTTTGCCAGTGCCAGGTATTCCAAGCATGACCTGCCAAACCATGCACAAAAACTACATCCCCCAAACGATTTGGATTATCGCATCCTAATACTGAAATCAATCCCAGCATATCACTATCACCATTTGGTCGTGGGTTGGGGGTAGGTTTGTTGCCGAACATGGTTCACGTTCCTTTTAATCCAGAATCGAGTACTATATTACAAAATCTACCGTTTCCCACCAAGCTTTTCCTGAAATCAGTATTTTACCATCAAAATCAAATCCACAAGATTTGGCTAGGTTTGTTTGAAAATTTGATACAGCCCTACCTATCCAGGCAAGTTTTTCACGTTCTGAAGTTGCCAAAAGCTTTACAGTACAAGCTTTCAGGTTATTCGGTGTAAAAATCGAGTTCGATAAAAAATTACACCGAATAAATTGGTTGTGGCGCCTATCCGAAAAAAATAGTGTTTTCAGAAATTATTCGGTGTAAGATTTTTGTAAAATTTTAAATTACACCGAATAAAACATTACAGCTTACGGCGCCGATAACCAAAAATAGATTAATCTTTTTCTGCTTTCATCGAGCTTCTTAAAAGTATGATTTACAAGTACCAGCACTAGACGAGGCTTTTGCACCAGACCAAGATGGCGTATTTTTTGCCCGTTGTTATCAACAGTCCTAGTAAAAGATATTTCAATTTCATTATTTTAAAAAACATTGCAACATCTGCATTATAAAATTTATAATCGATGTGTTAAGTGAAGCTACAATGAATTTATGTAGCTGATTTTAAAAAGTTAGATGTTAATTACAAACGTTTTGATAAATAAAATTAAACTTTACGCGATATGCCATTTTATGTTTAGTAAAATGGCACAGTTACAAGATTATGTTTACCTGTCTGTTGTATAACACACAGGACTGGCGCCTCCGGGTCTGGAGTAGGCAGAACGACCTCCGCAGTTACCACCTCTTCTATCTAAATCGTAGGGGCATTCACATCCTTGTCCTTGTCTTGCTGCACGAATTGGCATGGGAGCAGCAGGAATAGTAGTTGATGCAGTATTACCACTACATGGTTTTGATTCTCTAGCTTGCTTCCAAGGGTTAGCAGGATTCCACACACCTAACCCTTCACTTCTAGCTGCTCGTTCCGCACTCAAAAATGAATTTCGAGAACCAGCACAGTTACTAAGATATTTACAGAATATAACAGCGCGACCTTCTCTGACAAGTTGCAAATTTACGCTAGTATTTCCGTTATATATTTCGGCAACTAGGCGCCCACTTTTATCTCTTCCTTGCTGGCTTACTTTAACGTTGATAGTTTGACCTACAGGAGCTAATTGAGACAATCTCTGAGTTGCTTGCTTATCAAAAGGAGTTTGCCCAATTTCGGGCGTGTCAACGCAAGATAATCTGATTTTTTCAATACGATTTCCAATTTTTGCTAATAATGTATCGCCATCTTGAATTTTAGTAACCGTTGCTTGTTGCAGTTGAGAATTCTTAGCTTGCACTAAATCCGAAGTGATAACGACTAAAATAAATCCAAGGATTATACAAGATATAATAGTAAAACGTTTAATAATGCTTGTCATAATTTAATGTATGTCTAAATAAATTTCAATAAAATTACAATCATATGTTATTATTCAAACAGCCGTAGTTGGTTGGGTTCAGTAATAACCAATTCCAATTTATTGTTTATTTTTTTAGGGTAAACACTATTAATTTCTATCATTTTATTTTGCAATGACAGAGTATTACCTACATTCGGTATTTGATTTAATATGTCAGAGGTGACAACAACGCTGTATAACTTCCCACTATTGCTAGATAAATTTAAACGAATCGTGCTATCATCAGGGCGACTCCAACCATTGACCCGTCCAACAATACTAGTATTTTTAGTCATAGCTGTTTGACGTTTGGAGTTATTATCAGCGCAGAAAAAATTCACAGGATTTTTTGTAAAATCTGAACAACTTAGTACTTGTTCAGTTCTACGAGAAATACCCAAGAAAAATGAGTAATCTGGCTCTTTACCTTTACCAAAGTTAGCTTTTTTTTGTAATTCAGCAGGTGCATCCAAAAGCACTTGCCGTATAGCTTCCCTGTCAGATTGCGATAAGTTAGGCGATAAATAAACGCCGCTACCAGGAATATTACGGCTTTGATGGATAATACGAATATTGGGGTCTTTAGTTACGGTATCGCCGAAAGCTCCGGCGCCGATGTCAACTTCGCCACTTTGCACCATTTCCCTAATTTGTTGCCCCCGTAAACCCATCTTGACATTCAGTGTCTTACCAAAAAGGTCGTATACTGGCATGTAAAAACTAGAGGCTGAATTAAAATCGCCTAGCGCAATTGTGGTATTAGGCGTTAAATCTTCTATTGATTTAATTGGACTGTTTGCCCTGACGAATATAGCCGACTGGTAATATGGTGGGTTTCGCGGAAACATCCTAGTAGCAAAGAAATAACCGTTATCTTTAGCTGCAACAGATACCATCGGGGAAAGAGTAAAAGCAATATCCCACTGCTTTGTTGCAATTCTAGCTTTTGCTTCTTGATAGGATAATTTTTCGTAGCCGTCTACAACAACTTCTAATTTACCTCCAAACTGCTTTTTTAGATAGTCAGCTAATGGAAGGTAATTTTCTTGATTACCTAATATGCCGATTTTCAATGAACGAGTTTGTAGGTTTTTATTTGATAATGCACTAGAATTCAATAATTTATAGCTATACAAGAATAAAGATGTTCCGAATCCTAACCCAACAATCATTACAATTAAGGTTAAGGATAAAACAAATAAATTTTTGGCTGGATTGTTTGAACCCTGCATAATTATAAACAGCCAGTATAAGTTAATTATTACCTATTATTAAATAATTTATATATTACAACATCAGAAAAACTACTTAATAAGACAGCGCGTATAAAATGAAAGGAAATTTTTATTTCAGTAAATTTATCAATAAAAAGCAATTGTTACACTTTGACTCAAGCAAAGAAACATATATCACTGCCAAAATAAAAATTATGTGCTAAAAAGTGCATATTTTGGTAAGTAATATGAAAAACTATATATTTTGTGCCTTATTTTTAATAGCGTCGGGCTGTTCGTCCCCACAAACGACAACAACACCAACCACTACTTCCATAGCAGTTACACCATCTTCAACTCCTACTCCAACCGAGGCGGCAGCGATCAAAGTAACCAAACCTACTCTAACTAAGGTGCCAACTACCGAAGCTACCAAACTTATACCCACGGAGGTGCCAACAACCGAAACTGCGGTTGAAGCTATTCCCACCGAGGCGCCAACTGTTAAAGTTGTCGAGCCAAATATTACATCAACGCAACAGGCAACGCTTATTTCCGAGCAATCTGGCGAACGTATTAATGTTCGCGACGGTGCCTCGGTTAAAACATATGGTCGCCACTATGGGTTATCAGGAGATAAAGTCGAAGTATTTGATCAAAAGCAAGATGAAAACGGCGCCACTTGGTATAGAGTAAAGTTCCTACAATCAGGTGCTGAAGGCTGGATACATAATAAGTTTGTTAGGTTAGAAGGAGAATCATCTCCTATTTCCGAAATTCCAACATCTACGCCAGCACCACAAGTAATAAGTAATCAACCTATTCGTGATTCAATATCCGGAAGTTGCCAATGTCCGTATGATACTGACAAACGTGGTCGAAGCTGTGGCGCCCGTTCAGCATACTCACGACCAGGTGGTTCGGCACCTGCTTGTTACGTAGGAGAGCAGTAATTTGTCGTTGAAACTAAATTTAGTATTGATTTGGGGAACTCTAATATAGGTAAATAACTTATATATATATGAAATTTCTTGAATTATTTAAACCCAAACCAGCCCATCTGACTATTGAAAGCTATGGTCAAACGAGCAGCGGTGCCTCCGAACAGCAAGTTCAGTCAACAATACAATGGCTGCTTGCTAGCTTGATGGCTGCTGGCTACTTCGGCAATTCGCATATTATTTGGTACAACATAGATAACCCCGACCCTAGTTTGGAACGATTAATCAAAAAACTAGCAAAAGGTCGTGAACCAGTATTTTTGTACCGTTGTGGTGGAAGGGCGCCGTCACCACCAAATGGGCACTGCTGGCGGATGATGGACGAACATCCATCCATGAGAATTTATCAGTTGGAAGTGAGAGACTCGTAGAATTTAGTCGAGGGTGCCTGAAATAACTAAAAATACCAGGAATTTTGGTAAGCTACTTTGGTTGACTGACAACCCTTCGGGCTGCCAACGTAGTGTCTATAAAATGGTGCCTCACTTACTGAAGATTTGAAATATGATGTTGTATTGGGAAAAGCATCAATTAAAGCGTTTTGTAGCTCTTTACATTGCTGACCGGATAAATCCATATTTATTAATCCTTCATATTTTTAATGAAATTCATACACCAAGCTGGGTAAGTTGGAAATTATTACTGGTTTCAAGCTAATGCTGAATTACTCTCCTACAACTTGGCTCATAGAAAGCCCCTGTAAAGCACAGACAGAATGGAATCGTTTCCTTGGGTCATCTGCGATACTAATATGCATAAGTAATAAGATGATAACGAGTATAAGTATTATGACCACAAAACAAAAAATGTACAAGCCTGTGGCTAAATATAATCGATATTTATGCCAATTTTTTAGTGCTGGGTATATTAGGGCGTAATTAGTAAGATGCTGAGAGCGCTGTTTTTTATTGTGAATAATTTTACCCTAGTTGAAATACAGTAGGCGTCTGTTAGCTACCACAATGTCAATTTGCGCTTTAGTTTGGGTGTTGCAAAACATCTTGTATCTGGGAATCTACATCGCGTCCACTGAGAACTGTATATATATAGTTACTCAGATTTAGTGGACGGGTAAACTCCATGAATCCAACAAAGCTCGACATCCTTACTTGGTCGTGTTGAAATTTTGCGCCAACATAATAATGAAGCATTAGGCGCCGACAAGCTTTGCTCCCAACCCAGGAGTGAAACCAACTACAAAAATCACAGATACTACAAACACCATACTAGCAACTAAACTTGGTGGTAGAAACCGACAGACCTGGCGCCGAATAAAAAAATAAAGAAGTTTGAGTGTCAAAACTCACGCCCAATATATTTTGGGCAGTTGCTCCAGCTAACAAAGACATCATAATTTTTTAATAACGCGCTAGGTTGTCGAATGTAAACTTGCTTATAAAAATCGCATGATGGGCGCCGCTTTACCGTTGTCGGTTCCGAGGGGCTGAAAACCTTTGATTTTCAGTTATCCATAATAGCATTGCGTACAATCAAGTATCAAATTATCAAACATATATACGACAATCATTTGAGCGCCTGTCACATGCCCATTGGTTGAGTAGGTGCAAGTTGTACAACGGTTAGTACCATTTTCTCCTTGGGAGTTAGTGGCAGGTGCATTAGTAGTTACACAATCTTTTTTTCAGTTCTACCACCAGAAGGCGCCGTAATTGGTAGGTTAGAATTGGGCTGTACTGGGCGTGAACATGCAGCTAAGAAGAAGTGTAAGCTACGACTGTTGTTGAATGATGCGTATTGGAAGATTAAGCGACCGAAGTAACAGTGTGCTGCAACTCCGGTTGTCGGTTTCTTCAATACTAGGTATTTTGTTCTTGCACCAAT
The DNA here is from genome assembly GCF_000331305.1 of Calothrix sp. PCC 7103. Lineage (GTDB taxonomy): Bacteria > Cyanobacteriota > Cyanobacteriia > Cyanobacteriales > Nostocaceae > Dulcicalothrix. The sequence continues at coordinate 67,732 of NZ_KB217481.1, forward strand.
GTTTCTGAGTATCCCGCTTGATCAAAAGCAACAGCGGGAATGTAGAAGGTATGCATAATGCTGATTTTAGCCTCTATATATTCAAAATAATTTTATTGCCGCCACGCACTTTACACTCAATGTATTTTTTGTTTTATTTGTATATATTTTTGTTTTATTTGTATATATTTTTAGAGAGCTTTATGTGATTGTAAATAAAATTTTAAAATTCTATTAAAGTTTTGCTTTTGGAATAATAAACTGATATAAAATTATATAAATTTTTGTATACTAATATTTCTTAAAAAACACACCAAGCAGCTATGAAAAAGCAAAATGATAGATTGGAACGTTGTACCCGTAAATTACAAAAACTAACTCTCCAAGTTCAAAAACAGAACACTGAGTTATTAAACATAATTCAAGAAATTAAATCGCAATCTCAAAGATTTTGAATGTAAGTAAAGAGCCATAGTTTTTCTATGGCTCAATGTCATCCATGTTTAGAGTAGTTCTAGGGTCGAGTGTCTATTGAAACAGAAAACCTGGGATAGACGGTCAAACTCTTCCCTGGTTAACTAATTAGAGGCGTGAGTATCAATGGAACTTTGATGGTACACCAGTAGTACTTGATGCCAACGGTATTGTTACAGTCAAAGCATCTAAGGCTGGTACAATTAGTGCTGTAGCGCTTGCTACTGATACTAGCGGTAACACAAAACAAGAAAAGTTTGATGTCACAGTCATTGACCCCAGTAATACCAACCCAGCAACTGTTAGTCTTCAACCTTTAACAGTTGATGGTGGCTTGATCACGGCGCCTACTACTATACACGGTAGTATTTCTGATGATGGCAGTATAAGCTACTACAAGTTATTAATGGCGCCTGTTTGGGCTGTTGATGACGATGGCAATAGCGATGAATTTACCCTTCTTTAGTTCAAACTCGATTCCGTATAATCTATATATAGAAATACTAATGGAGATTTTTAGCGTAAAACTCGATTCCGTTAAACCCAATTCTATAAAACAAAATTTGTGATAGATGAGCGTGGTAAATGAGCAAACGCAAGTTGAAACCAGAAAAATCGGCGCCTTCAGAGGCTCGTCGTCATATCCCTGAAAAGTGCAAAAAGTGCGCGATGTTAACGGCTGACCAGGCAAAGGAGTTACATGGAGAAGAAGGTGATGGTTGTTGGAAACCGGAAGTATGCCATAGTAAGAGGTCATATATTCGACATCGGGACAGGAGAAACCAAACCCGTAATCGTAAACGTCAAGCTGGTTTAGTAGAGTATATAGCAATCCCAGTTGAGGAGTTTGAAGAAATTGTTAGTGCAGTTTTGGTAGTATATCGACCACCAGGCGCCGAATCTCCGGTTCATGCAATTGGTGCCTCGGTATGGAAAGGTCAAAAAAAATGTGCCTCAGTTGAAGCAATACATTGCATTGGTTGGACTCCGACACAAGTAATTGCTTACGTTAAAAAGATATTAACTGCACTTGGCGCCAGTTACGGCATTAAAAAATTTGCTTCAATTGAACGTGTTGACCCGTGGCGTTGTACCATTCGTCCATGCCCTCATCATCCGTGAATAATATAAAGTAATCTTGTGAATGACAAAATAGCACATCTTGAAATATGGAGTTTGCTTGAAGAAGCTTCACAGGCGCCAATGGAAGTTGAGTGGCACCAGTTGTGGCATAGTTTCGACTCAGCACTCGAAGATTTAGATTTGAACGAGCAGCTTGTTGTTGCAGCCCAAGCACTTTCAAGCTTGGTTGAAATTTTTAGAGCGCGCAGTGCTGATACTTTTGAAGAAATTGACGCAGTTGTTAGCGACGATGGCCCAGTCATGGGCGACGCTCACTTTGCCCCGTTTGTCCGCCAAAGCATGAGCATAGATTTTGACCAGTTCGTCGAGGCGCCGCAAAACTCATACCGCAAACCCTACGAATATAGTGGCACACCTTTTTTAGAAAATAACTCGATAGCAGAATTTGTTGATAAGCAAGTTTTACTCGAAGCGGTAGAGGAAATAGAAGAAACCACCATAGAACAGCAGCGGGAATCAGTTCTAAATATAGCCCATAGCGAAAACATTGGCGCCTGGGTTGATACAATCAATAACTATATTATTGATAAAAGTACCACTCCAGTCAGCATGATTATGCAAGACTTGGATTTGGCGCCTGTCGAAGTTTGGTTAGGTTTATTATTAGGCGGCTTTTGTTTACGCGCTAATTGTTTAAATGCAGATGAATTTAGTAGTTACGAGGAGTATAGCTGTAAATTCTACTCCTCTGATATTTTGGTAATTGGTGGGAGTGGTGCCTTCTAGCCTATCCTTTCGTTAATTGAAATGAATTCGGCACCTGTCTAACCGCCTCCTATTCTGAGTTTGTAGTATATTTTACTACAAAAGTTTTGAGGTTTTCTAGCAGATTATGGTTGGGTGACTATTCAGTTGAAGCGAAACGCCTGAAACTTATTGCTGATGAACATTTGAGGGTGGTCGATTCATCCAATATAAGCTTGCTAAAACTACCGTCTGGTAAAGTTTTGAGAGTGACAACAATAGCAGCGGAAGACGGCAATGAGTACAAAGTCATCGAATTTAAGGATTGGTCAGAACTGGCGCAAGATTTTTTGAAACAAGCCGTGAATGGAAAATCAAGACAGTCAGTAGAAACTTTACTTAAAATGATTGACTTTTTAGCGTGGTTTGCCGTTAAAGGTCTTTACGCCGCGTCTTACGCCAAACTCAAAGGTTCCTATACCACAGCAGACGACAACGCCCTAACTCAATCACTTCAAACTGCAAATGAACAACTAATAGCTGACAAGGAAATACTTCAGCTTCAGTACGAACGGAAGTGTAGCGAAGTTGATCAACTGCTATACAGATTAGATGCCATAGAAGAAGCGGAATCGAATTACGAAGGCACGAACTCGCGCCACTGGGAATTAGAACAGGCGCCAGTTGAGTTTTAATCAAAACAAAAGTTTGTTCACTATCTAACGGGGACGGACTTCTAACTCGAATCCGTTGATTCAGTTGATAGCTTCTCGCAAACCCAATGCGTTTTAACTGCTGGCAGCAAGATAGTGACGGCGCCGACTTCATATTCCGCACTTGAACAAGCATAACCAACATAGTGTCTACGAGTTATATTTATTTTATTCAATACACAGTGTTTCGTTATCCTCGAAATATAACGCGACACTGTGTATCGTTTGATTTTAAATATAAGACTATGCGTATCGATTAAAAATAACAATTAAGTATAAATGCTTAAAATCCAAAATTAGCCTAACTTGGGCTAATGTAGCCTAAGATGGGCTAATTTAGCCTACAAGCACGTAGATAGTTAAGGGTATAAATATTTTTATATGTTTATACGGTTAACCGTACAAATATTGTAAGTTAGATAAAGCTTGAGTAACAAATAGCTCGAACACGAATTATTAATTATTTGCTTATGTGTTGATTTAAAAGCCTTGCTTAAATGGTTATTTTAAGAATTAGGGTATGCTCTAACTTTGTAGAGTTATCCACAACTAAATTAGTAGATGTCGTACTTAGCATGTTTAAATAGTCTAGTTTTGAAAACTCGCGACAGAACTATTTGTTTTATGGGCACCAACCATATATAAAATAACTCGCAATCAAAGCGTATAAAACTCATAAGCTATTTATGTGAGTTGAAGTGCAAGCTAATTAAGTTTCAACAGTATTCACCTTACTGTCAGATGAAAGGCAGTTTAAATCATTGGCTATAAATATAAAGATACTAAATAAAGTAACAGGCGCCTAAATTTATTCACCATTCATATCAGCTTTACCCAAACGTGCGTGACCTTAAATCTGGCTACTAGTATATGACGTTATAAAAGCGCACATTGTAAAAGCGCACCTTTAACTCTTGGATGTGCCAAAAAAGGGGTGCGCTTTATGTGCGCTTTTTTAAGCGCACCCGGTCGTTGCGCTTACTCAAAATTAGGCGCACCCTTGCTATATAAGGAAGCGCAGCTTTTGTGGGTGGAAAGCGCACCCCTAAAACTGCGCTAAATGTGCGCTTTTTAAAAAGCGCACTTTTTGATGTGCGCCTAACAAAAAGCGCATCTTTTTACTATAGAAGCGCATCTATCTTAAAATTAAGCACACCCTCAAGTTATCTATACTTGAATGCCACGTCAATTAAAGTATTCGTAAGGTGCCACCTCGACTCAAAAACCTTATTTAAATAAAGGCGCAAAATCAAATTGATTTAATTTTGAAAGTATTTATTCTACTATCTACATTTCGATACAGCCTTTTATTTATTCTAAAGCTTCATGTAAAAGATAAAGTTTTTGTGGCTAGACATGATATGTAGCGTTATAGCACTGATTCATGTTCAGGTATCGTAACTATCAGATTTGTTTTGTGAATTTCAGGCAACTCTACAACAACTTTGATTTGCGCCATAATAACTTCGTAAACTGCGGAATTATATCTTGCTTTATAATTTAAAAATTCTATTTTAGATAATTACTAGAATCCGCTCTTTAAATATAACTTTAACCACATTCATGTTGTACGGTTTATACGTAGATAGCACCTTTTTACTTAAAAAATTGCTTAATCCAAAATTAGCCTGACTTAGGCTACATTAGCCCAAGATAGACTAATTTAGGCTAACTTAGGCTTTTGAGTATAAATACTTAATTTTGATTTTATTATCGATACTATGCGTTTTAAAATTAAAATACAATATTAAGACGCAAAGTATCGTTATTGTAAATTTAGCTACGGATTGTATCGATTATTTGAATTTAACGATACAGTTAGTATCATATTCTGTTTATAAAAGGACGTGCCGTATCGAATAAAAAACATTATCGATACGCTTTCGTCTTGAAATGTAAGAAGTCATGGTGGCGCCAGTTGTGATTTTTGAAATTGATGTTGAGGTAAAGGTGCCTAAGAAAAAAAGAACCAACTACTCCTAGGAGCAGTTGGTTTTCGTGGTCATTAATTTACAGGCGCCAGTTAGGTATGCAGTTATTTACTTATTACACAAGAATAAAAATGTTGGGTGGTCTAGAAGCTTCAGTTAGGAAATGAGTGCCTTGCTTAAGTTATGTTCTAATCTAATTAGAAAACATAACCTTATAATATTTAGCTTAGTTGTAGTATTGAAGGCTACATAATCCAAGAGATGTTCTTGCACCATAAACCAGGGTGACTGGCGCCAGTTTTTATATAAGATAAATTCCTTGCCAGTCACCTGCTACTTATGATACGGTGTAAGCGTTACAGCGGTTTTAGTTAACTTATTTTTTGACTTCAAAGCCAGAGCCTCGAAAATGACTTTTGATGGAAGAGTGTTATGACGGTTCTCATCTAATTTGTAGTATGTAAGTTTTTCGGTATCACTGCTGTTATCCAGATGTTTAGATTCTTTTTGGCTATTCGGTGTATAAATTACGTTATTTAAAATCATACACCGAATAAAGGCTAAAATCCTTTCTAGTAATTCGTTGTACTTACCCTAAATCATGCCGCTTTACTAAAGTTATGTTTTAAATTTACTTTACAACATAACTTTCATAATGAGCTTACAATTTTGGTGAACAGTTCGGCGCCTGTGTACCCAGCTTTCAGCTTATGTAGTATAGTCAGTTACACAATTTGTAGAGTGGTTGTTGTGATGTAAGTTGTGGTGACTGGCACCTGTTATTATATAAGAAAATATTTGCGTCATTTAATTGGCAACCCAAAGGGTTGACAGTCACCCGTTAATAGCATTGCTCTGTAAGCGTTACAGTGATTTTATGCTTTGCCTTTTGTAATCTAAAATTTTAGGCTGTTTAATGGTGTTCAAATGATGCGTAATTAACTTTGACTTGCGTCCGCTTGTAGTATAATTCAACCCAGTCGGCGCCTGAGTATTATTTTTCAAAACATTAATGGCGCCTGTTCTTGTATAAGAAAATATTTGCGCTAATCACCTACTGCATTCTGCGCGCCTATTTTCATCTTAATTTGCCGACCATTGAAACTATTGCTCTGTAGCCTTTTCAGCAGTTTAGTGCCCTTATTGCCGACTATTGAAACGCAACCTTTTTTGCGCCGGATGAATGTACTAATAACTGTTGGGTGTATTTAACTTTCCTCAATTCAGACGCTATATAAGTATCAATACGAGCTTAAGGTTAACTTGCCAACCTTTACAAACACGACTTTATAAGGGTTTCAAGAGTTTTAGCTTATTTTTGCCAACTACGAAATTATTAATATTCCTGATTTCATCAACAAGAAACAGGCGCCTCCCAAAGTGAATAATTATTGCCATAAGGTAAATATTCTCTATACAATAAAGTAATTCCACAAAATGTAAATTAATTTCGTAACTTCCCTTATTCAACATGGCGAAAAAGAAAATAACGAAGTCCTCTGAACCCAAGGCATCAGATAAAAAAGCACTCACAAGTGAACCCTCCCAAAGTGAGGCACCAGCCCAGAAAGTAAAACAAGTTTTGCCCGAAGTTGAAGAGGTATCAGCTAAAAAAACTAAAAAAATTCAGCCTCTAGAAGGTAAGGCATTAACTGATAAAGTTAAAGAAATGCCGAATAGCAGTAAAGAAGAAAAAGCTAGAGCGTGTGGCTACTATAGCGTTACTAAAGATGGCGTAGAGCGAGTTAACATGATGAAATTTCTTAATGCTCTACTTGATGCAGAAGATATATCATTTGATACCCCCTCGGATAAGCATAGTCGCGGACGTAGTGCTAGCTACCGAATTGCAGTACAGTCTAACGGTGCCTTGCTAATAGGTTCTACTTATACAAAACAATTGGGCTTAAAGCCAGGGGATGAATTTTCCCTCAATATAGGTAGAAAGCATATCAAGTTGATAGCAATTTCCGAAGAAGAAAATCAAGACGAAATCGCTGCTTAATAGCAAATGTAAATTAACGGTTTCGGGGCGCCTAGAGTTATGTCCTAATAATCAGGCGCCGAAAATCAAAACTCTACTGGAAGTGGTTTGTAATTTTTCCGTGGGTCGTTGTGATAAATAGCGTATTTAGACAACCAGTGTTCTTCTCCGAGCAAATCACTGCATTTTATATACTCTTTTCCGGTTCTTGTTTCTTCGATATCTAGTAAAACTCCAATAAAGGTATTAGAGTTGCAAGGGTAAGATGCAATATGGTGATTCTCAAACCAATATTGTTCACCAACAATAAATTCTTTACCATTAACGTTTAAAACTTGTTGCATATTTATCTGAGATATGTAGGGTTTGTTTATAATTATAAAAAAATCGGCGCCTCTGTGAGCGAAAGTTCAAAAATGTGATGAAGTATATAAAAATAAGCATTTCGACTTGCACTGACTAATCAGAAACAGTAACAGAAAGATGCCCATTGATATGAGCATCCTACGCGCGCTTTTATTCAGGAACTACCAGATGAGGACAGCCGTGTAAATGATCTGGTGGCGAATCTATCATTATGAAGCAACCTTCGCCGAGCAAATCTATATCAATACCAGGCAGGTGCCGGGATTCGGACAATTCCTTGATTTTATCAGAGACTTTATAAGTTAAGAGGATGTCATTACTTAAGCAGTCTTCTATTTGCAAATAGAACTCTCCAAATGCGTAGCCACCGTCGGGATAAAAGTAGAACATTTTAACCGAGTTATTCGTCTCTACTTCATTCTCATTTTGCTGACTGGTTTTGATGTAAGTCGTTTTTGAAGTGCTTCTGTATTTTGTGATTAGGACGGCGCCGAGGAAATGCGTCAAAGCTATATGCCCTTCATTTTTCCAATCTCCCAAAATACCAGGCAAGTTTCTTGAGCGACTTAGTTCTTCGACTCTTTTTGACACATCAAGGAATTGCAGGTTGTCGTATGTTTCATGGATTTCTAGCTCTAATTCAGAGCTTTCGTACCATTTACCAGATTCTTTGAAGTATAAGATTTTTGCGCTATCCATAATTCACAAGATAATTTGTTTACATTTTGTCAGCGCGGTAACGCGCGCTTAAGCACGTAATACTGCATAAAATTTTTTAACATTCTTTTAATTTACGCAACCCATAGACCAGTTTCTTCGCGGTATCCAATAACTCCACCATCTAACAGCCAAATAGTATCTCCACCAATTTCCTCGTTCCTGTCAACAGGCAGTTGACGTAAAATAAGGTCTTTCCAAATATCGGCGCCTTCATAGGCATTCAAGACATCAACGTAATAGTCTTCTAAAAATTCATAAACTTTGCTAGATATATAAGGTGTATCTAATTTTCTAGAAAACCCTAATTCAATTAAGCCTAAAGCTTGGTTTTCATTGCTAAATTTTACTACTTCGCCATTTATTCCAATAGCCTCGTAAATTAAACTTATATTTTTATTCCTTGTTATTAAATAATTTTTCTCGTAGCTTCATTAATATTTTACCCAGATGGTTTTCGCCTTTGTCACCCCTTCATAATTTTTGCATATTTGTTTTATAGTTTTACTGTTTTATTATCCTTATGTTTTGTTTTAAGTTAATGCTAAACATTTTGATTATCATTCTGAAGCTGAATGATTAGCTACTAATAAAGTGTAAATACAATTTTAATCTAAATAGCTGATATTATTATAATCAGTTTCTTCAGATAGAATTTGTTGCAACCTATTTTCGTACTCGGTTACGGCGCCTGCTTGATAATCAGCACTAGCTTTGTTTGTTGTGTTAGTTTTGTTCCATATTTTTAATACTTCTTGTTGAAAAACCTCACCGTGTTTTCCTTTTAGTCTCTCGATATACGGCAACGCTTCTTCTCGTGAATACCCAATGGAGGCGCCGTAACAGTACGGCTCTGGACTATGAGGGTTTTCCATTACGGCTATCCAAAAGTAAGCTTCTTCTATATTTCCCCAGCCTTCGTTAAAATCACAATCAAGTTTCAATACTTCTGAATTACTCATGTTTATTTGTTTTACCATTAAGGTATTTTTGTTGTTTAATTGTGTTTGTCTATGAATTTAGTAAATAATTAATCAAAACTTATGCGTTTTCGTAAAGCTCAAGATAATCTAGTAAAGTTTTAGCAGCTAAAGTATAATCATCTGCTAATTTTAAAGAATGTTCTCTTTCTTGCTCATTATAGTTGTGCAGGTTCGTGTAAATCTCTTCAGATAGCGCCAAACAAAAACTGTTTGAAAGCTTTAGTAGTTTTGGAAAGGATTCTAAATCTCTGTAAAAACAACAAAATTTTACAAGATTGTCTAGCATTCTATAAACAAATAATTCGGTTACTTCACTGTAAGAAAATGAACTACCCATCCGAATGATATTTGGTAGGATAATTGTAAACGACTCGTACACTTGTTTAGGATGGGAAGAATTTTCATTTGATTCTATAAAGTTTGTGACTAAGCTTTCAATCTCTTGCCTCACTTCTTCTTTAATCTCGTTCCATTGATGAATTATAGTCGTTGCGACACTTAAGTAGTTACGCAAAATCGATTATATATTCTTCTCCAAAATTCTTTAAGATGTATTCTACTGACTCAACCAACCTCTCCCAACTCTCATAAGCATCTATTTCTAGCCAATAATATTTAATAAAACGCCACAAAGATTCAATGATATTCAATTCGGGGGAGTATGTGGGTAGGAAAAATAAGGTTAATCCTTTTTCTTTCCATTCTTCTAGTTTATCAAGTAGCGCATGACTAGTATGAATTGAAGAATTATCAACTACTAATACAGTCTTTTTCTCAAGAGTTTCACAAAATTTATCAATACATGCTATTACAACATCACTATTAATGCTGCGTTCAAATAAATAAACCTCTAAATCGTTTCTTCTATTTAAAAAGCCTAAAGCATTTAAACGCTTACTTCTCTGAGTTTTTACAATAATAGTTTCTCCTTTTTCTTGCCATGCATATGGAACATAAGAAGTTAAGCAAAACCCTGTTTCATCAACATATCTTAAATCAATTTCTCCTCTATCGTCTTGTTTTCTTAATTCTTCTAATTCTTCCTTTTTTTGCTTGTATACTGACTCTTCTGGCTCTCCTGCCACGCCTCTTTTAATGCGGCGCCATGTAACATCAAAAAACTCTAAAACTCGCTTAATTGTATCATTACTAACATCAATTCCCCATTCATCTCTAATTTTCATTCTTACAATATGTAAATTTCTTGAATTTTCAAGCGACCAGTGTTTAACCTGCTCTTTTTGTTCATCATCTAATTTTGACTTTCTTCCTCTTCCCTTTTTGTCGTATAACCCAGCTAGTACATAATTATCCCAATCATCAAACCAGTTAGTAATCGTTAGACGACTGACATTAAAAATTTTAGTTAAGTCGGTTATTTTATATCCATCATGACTTAATTTTATACACTGCGCTCTCTGCCGTACTTGATGATATTTACTGTATTTATAAATTCTTTCTAAAATTTTGATGGTTTCTTGACTTAATCCTTTGATAAAACGCATGTTCGCACCCCTTTCTTGACGTTTTAGTTTTCTAGTCATAGTTTATCATGAAATGCATAAATATTTTTGCGTACCTACTTATTCCCCAATCAATTATTGAATTGTCTGTTTCAGGGATAAGTTTTTTTAATCTTTCAATAGCTTCAATATAGTTGAAATTCATATAATTTTATTAATAAATAAAAATTTATTGTTTATAGCTGCAAATTTAAAATTAAAACATCATAGGTAATCTTTTCATGGATTGCGTAATTCAATAATCAATTTAACGTTTGCTTTAGTATTTTTGCAATGAGAACTTGTACTCAATATTTTATTTATTCTTGTCGGCTTGTGCTGCATTCCAGTTCCAGATTATAAACGTCATTTTTTCCCAATTTACTCCGTGATTTTGCACGATTTGAGATAATTCTGCCAGTAATTCAGCGCCTGAGTCGTTGCTGCAAGTCACTAAGGCTCCTACTAATGCTTCTTGAAATATTGTTTGGTCTGTCATAACGTCTATAATTTATAAGTTTATTGTGAAATTAATTAGTAAAATCAAGCGCCCTTACTAAGAACGCCTTGCACCAAATTGTAAACTAAGTCGTCTGCTTTAGCCTTTTAAGCAGGAGAGGCGCCAAAATATGTATAATTGATTCTTTATAACTCGTTAGTTTTAAAGTACTAGTACCATCTTATCCCAGGATTTTTATAAACCGTTAATGCTTGTTCAATAGCAGTTTTAAACCACCTCAGAAAATCAGACATATTAGATGGCATCTGTTTGCTTTTATCGTCAATGCCCTCTAGCACAGAATCAACGTCTTCTAAGTGCTGTTTTTGCAGTTTTCCTACTTCATAGCGACATCTTGGAAATATTTCAGAGATGTAATCCAAACCTAACGCACGCAAATCATCGAAGAAATCATCGCCCACTGTGTTAATAAAGGTTTCGACAGGAGATGTATGTTTTACTATTTCCTCAAGCCTCCCTTCTTCCCACTCAGTACAAATTTCTCCTAATTGTATTTCTATCCCGTACATATATTACTGCTTTCGTAAATTTTTATAATTTTTCAAATAATTAAAAACTCCTAACTAAAGATGTCGTCAGCGAGACAGGAGTTTTATCTAATAGTTTTGGCGCCTGTTAATCTCCAATTCTGAATCCTGACGCTTTATCAACATTGATTATTTTTTCTGCTGACTGGTATATGACGGCACCGTTCTTAAAAATAGTTTTTGCTTGGTTTTCGATAACCTCTGCCTCCACCTTCCCAAATTCAATCAATTCTTCTATTGCAGGATTATTTCCATTTGAGTTTTTAATGTCATGAATGTTAATATGCTCATGACCGTTAAAGGTGAACGACTGCCCGTTAATGTTGACTGTGTATTTCGGCATATTTTTTGATTTTTTTTAACTTGACTCGATTGTTCACTTGCAGGCGCCTACTAATAAACTATAAAACAATAAATTCGTCTCCTTCTGATAAATCAAAGAGAACTTGATTTATCGCATCGTTTGGGAAGGCGCCAGGTGAAGATATCCTTTCTTGGTCTAGTATTATTACTACTACAAACGTGTCAAATGAATTACGGTATATAACTTCTTCGATTGTAGCTGTCATTCCATCCATCCACCCGTCTGGTTCGCATTTATATGCTTTCAATATTTTTATGCGCTTACCTTTTAAAGAGTTTATAGTGATGGGTTTATCTGACACATCAAGGGCATTAAACCATTGATGATTTATTACTAAATTGTTAAGCTGCTGCTGCATGTATTAATTAAGTATAATTTAATCATGATAATAAAACAATCGGCGCCAAAACTTTAATTTCACTACATTAAAGATACTCTATAACCTCAAATTCTGTGGATTTGAACATTCCGTATTTGTTAATGTAGTCGATAGCTGCGTCATTAGCAGAGTTAAAGCCGGAGAGATTATCAGCCATTGGAATTTCCTCATCATTATCGATATAGCTTTCATCTATAAGCCCCCAACCCCAATAGCTGTTTTCTGTTCGCCAAATCAAGACTTTTCTATTCATAAAATTACTTGATTGTACTATTTAGATTATTTTGAATAAGGATTTAGACTCGTAATAATCTAAATCCTCACCTTGACTAACTACAAACTTTTGCTTGATTATACCAAATGCAAGCCTTGTAAAGAATTTGTGCATGACAAACTTCTTTACCTTTATCGTCCAACTCGTGAGAATACCCTTTTATATTAGTACACCAGCAAACAAGAGAATCAACTTCAGCCTTCTCAATAGCTTTTGCTAAATCAACAAATTTATGGCAGTAATTTACTTCCCAACCAGAAAGAGTATTAATCTTTTCTTCATCTATATTTACTAACATCTTAACTAACTTGTACAGCCACGCACGGTACTGGACTAAACATTCCTCCAAGTTCTTCACTTGAAATTTTACAAATTGCGACTGCTTCCAGCTAAAAGGATTGCCCAAACCGATAAGTAGCTCCCCTTCTTTATATTCGTACTTTTTGGGTCTGCCTACATAAACGGCGCCTTCTTTACCAATCAATCCATCGCGATATTTTAGAATATCCATAGTTTCGTTTCATGAATTTTACATAAAATGTAAAGCTGAAAGCTTTCAGAGCGTTTACTATGTAAATATATTAATCAGCTAAAATCTTTGATTGGTCTACAAGCGCGTGCCAATAATCATCATCTACGGTAACTTCTGTTTCCCAGCCATTATCAGCTTCAATTTGCGCCTCTAAACGCGCAGTATCTGGCATAGTAACTTCTAACCAAAAAAGTGCTATTCGCTGCCTATCTTGAATATAAGCACTGGCGCCTACATAATCTACAGCTTCCAAGTGTCCCCACTTATTTATTTTGACTTGAACTCTCATTTTCTTTTTGTACAATATATAAAAGTTTTAAAATTTAAAGGCGCCTAAGCAACAAGCTAGACCAATAATTGTATCATGTAGTTCGAGTGCATACTGTATTTGGTAACTGTTTATCAAGGCGCCGAACTCGTGTGGTATCCGATATTTACATAAAACCAGTGCCAAAGGCACAAATTACAAAAACTTTCTAAACCTGATATTCCCTAGACTTTACAAATGACAGAACCTCTTCTGGAGTAGCGTCTATAAGATGTAGTCCATACAAATTCTTCTCGCCCAAATGAAAAAGACCCTCAATACCGCCTTCACAAAGATAGTAGTCTTTTTCTGATATACTCGCAAGTTTTCTTATTAAAATATTGAAATTCATTTAATTTCTGTATAAATATATGGAATTTAGCAAATGCTTTAATACTAAACAAAGCTTTGTTCAATTATAATGTATTTGATAACAATTAACAAATTTAGCTTTTTATAAAGATATGACTAAAAAAAATAACCAGCTTTGTCGAAGCTGGTTATTTTTTTAAGCGCATTTTGTTTTTGGTCTAATAAGGGCGGCTGTTTCCGCTATACTTATTGCCAAGTCAGGATTAATTTTACTGATTAAAAATGTAAACTTATCTGCTTTATGTGTAAATTTGACACTACATTTTTTCAAATAATACTGGGTAGCGTGAAATTTGCTTGCAGGCACTTTTAGGATGTATAGACCTGTAGCTTTATGGTATGTAAATGTCATATTTTTAAATTTTTGTAGGTTGCACCATTGAAGCGCGGAACGCGCATTTAAAAGTAAAATTAAAAAAAAGATGCAGCATATTAATTTGATTAACAGTTAAATATGCTGCAATAAAGTTCATTTTTATTTTTTCAGCTTCCAAGCATTACTGACTTAAAGATAACGGCGCCTTAAAACTGGGCACCATATGTATGTTACCGAAGCGCTACTACAAATTGCTGGGCGCCATAATTTGCGTTAATGCGTCTTCAGCTAAATTAGCAACATCATATCTCCAGAACTTTTCGCTGCGTAGATTAGCGTCCATATCTACTTCTTCGTCCTCGAAAAACCACTGGACATCGTATTTCAACGAGTCATTCAATAAAGCCGCGCGCAGCATATGCACTATTAATACGTTGCTAATATGAATGTTATAACCTGCTCGTAAATTAAATAAAAAATTCTCAACACGACTCTTGGCTTCAAAGTCGCTAATACCAGCAGCATCTTTTGTAAAATATATTTTAGGCATTTAATCTAATTATTATTAGTGTTTAATTCATTCATGTACTCTAGTATTAAAATGGTTTAGGCGCCTCCCCTTCGGCAAAATCAATATTAGTTGATAATAGATAAAGTAATATTGTCTATTTTATGTTCTACTTCATATGCACTAGCTTCACTGTAATGTAGAATACGATGCACAGCATTGATATCATCGTCAGCAGCTAGTTTTTGATAAGCTTTTTGATAGGAGTCAGCTAACGTCTTATTTGAAACTACCCAGTCGTCCTCTTCAAAGCCCCAAACAAGCTTGACATAAACATGTCTATTATAGCTGTTGTTAAGTACACTTTTATTGTCATAAACCTCTGGATAAACGTTTTGCTTTTCAACCAAAGCTCGCATTTTGTTGTATGCTTCTTCGCAAGGCGCCAAAAACACTAGATTGTTCCAATCTTTTTCGCACTCAACGTATAGTCTCCAGGTGCCGTCTTTACAGTAACATACTAACTCTTGATTCTGATTTTTGTCAGTGATGTAGTATAAATCCATATTTTGAAAGAGTCTATAAAATGCTTAAAGGTAAATTATCTACTTTTTCTTTAAATTCATCTTGGTAGATATCACTGTAATGAAAAACAAACCACCCGTCAACTTTTTCAGGGTTTACTTCAAGCTTTTGACAGGCATCGCCGTAAGATTCAGCCAAAGTTTTATCTACAGTGTCGTAGGATTTATCTTCTTTATTCCATTTTAATTTAACGTAAAGGCTACGACTGCGGCTGTTACTCTGCACGCTTCTATTGTTTTTCTTGAGCCAATGCCTTTCGTCTTGCTCATTTATGGAATGGTAGACATTATATATTTCGTCCGAAGGCGCCAGAAACACCAGATTATTCCAGTCTTTCTCGCACTCGACGTACAATCTCCAGGCGCCGTCTTGACAGTACACTAGCAGCTTTTGTTCTTCGTCTCGGTCAGTAATGTAGTATAAATCCATAATTTATATTCTTATATAAAGTAAAAAGGAGTTTTCGATACTTACTGGCGTGCTGCTTCACCTGCAATTTTTAAATAAGTATCGAACTCGTTGGTTAAGATGCTTAAATAGGCGCCTTGATTGTCATATAACTATACTGCTTCATCAAGCCAGCATAGAGAAAACATGTATTTTATAACTTTGGGCATATCATTCATGTTAATAGCACTTGATAAACACACGTCATTCAAAGCTTCCATGAATTTTAATTCTTCAGGGATTTTATACTTCATTTTCAAATATCACTCCTTTTTCGATAAGTACGCTACGGTGGGTTATTATGCACCTGAACTCACTAAAGTCCTAAATATTCGGAATACAAAAATTGTGCGTAACCTTTACTATCAGCCCATTGTCTAACTTGTTCATCGTCACCAAAAATAATTAATAGGTCGCCTTCTCTTACTCTTATCACGTAACGTCTAAAAGAAAGTTGTTCGTCGTGTACCAGTGTTAATGTTCTATGTATATTCTCGACTAAGATAGTGCATCGACACTGGTCGTACCATTCTGGTTCCCAAACTGGCGCATGACAATATCTGTATGTTTGACCATCTAAAGGCGCCACATCGCTGTGGTATGGAACTATTCGTGCCGAGAAGACCTCTCCCCAGTGTTTATCACTATTCCAGTAAACAACATAACCGTCTTTTACAGGGTAGTCTTGATAATCTACAATTATTACGTTGTTATAAAATTTTGCTATAGAGAATTTCCAACATTCTGCTTTGTCTCCAAATAAATCATTTGATCTAGGCACAAATTCTTGAAGAAGCACTAAATCGCCATTCTCCAAATTTGCAACCCATTCTGCCCATTCATCATGGGATTTTATTTTTCTTGCCAAAGCAGTCGTATGTGTCAAAGCCATATTTTTGTCCTTAAATAGAGTTAAAATGAGTGTTTATGCTGCTGTCCACTCAAACGAGTTTGTATAGTTTTTCATGCTGTTATCCAAGGCGCCTTGCATATAAAAATCGCCGTCTTTAAACGCCACCTCACGTAGCACAAACCTATTGGCACCAGAATACGTAATAGTTATATCAGCCTTGAAATATTCGTAGCCATCTCTAGCACCTAAATACGCAGTAATAATTCCTGTGCATAGCGGCACATCACTAGTAAATTGATTAATCTTAAAAGTTTGGTTGATGTAATCACTAGAAATATTCATATAATTTTATCTTAAAATTTTTTTATTTTTGTAGTACAATTATTTTGCAGTAGCTAGATAAACCTTAAACTCGTTACGGAGGATAAGCATATACAAATTTATGTTTTGGTCTAGCCATATAGCTTCATTTAGCCAACCAAAATGAATCATAACTTCTAGCACTCCGCTCAAATCGTGCATGTTGACGGCAGCAGAGTTTCTTACCGTTTTTAAGGCTTCCATTAGATTTAAATCTTCGGGTATTTTATATTCCATGTTTTTGTGGGTACTTTTGTTTGTATAATCAAAAGGCACCAAAGTATGGCACCTAAGATTTGAGATTATTAAACCGTTTACTTAAAAAGGTAAAAGTTCAAACATTTTGAATTCGTTATGTGGCGCCGGAGTTTCTACCCAGACAGCCCAGTAGTTAGCGTGAAAATCGGCGCCAGTCATTTGCAGGGTCCCTAATTCCTCAGTATCGATGCTGAGGTTAGCATCATCTTCACTTATCGGTTCGACCTTTGTCACAGTCCCAACATAACCACTTTTTAAATTTTTGACTTTTTGTCCAACAATAGCGAAATTGTTTTCTACATTGAAAACTTCTTGTAGTTCGCAATACATAACTGACCTCTAGAAGCTAGATAATTTTAAAACATTCCAAATTAATAGCGCCGTAAGGCGCATAATTAAACTATCTGCCGCAACATTTGTTCTATTTGCCCAGTTGTACTTTCGTCCACATTCCGGAGTTTTTGACCTCCTTTATAAGGAATCGGCGCCTCAAGCGGCTGATTATTTTGTAGGTGAAAAGCGAATCTACCGCTATCCCATATTCCTACCGCTCTTTCTAAAGTAGATACAGAATCTACTAGTATTGTGGAATCTAGCCTACCAGGTAAGTATTCATTTATCATTTGGGCACAATCTTCAATTTCGCATACCGTTATTATTTTTCCGTACTGATAGTCGATGCTTCTTAAAAACGAATATTCTAGTTTTCCGCCGCTATTTTCCGCAATCTCTTTTAATTCGCTATCTACAACTTTTCTAGATGAATGTGTATGAATTGCTAGGCGCCCTCTATACTTTGTTGACCAATCCCTGGTTTCATATTGTTTATACCCAAGTGAGACTAATGTTGCCCAAGGCTCCCATAAAGTTATTATTTTCATATATCAATTTTTTTATATATTTGGAGATAAATTTACTTTGCTTTAAAGATTCTATAGCTAATTCTAAATTAGGTTGATTGTAAAACCTACTTTTATTTATATTAGCACAGTAACTAGTCCAATAATTACAATTATCTTGCCAGTAATGGTGTCTTGCTTTGCAGCGTTTCAATGCTTTTGGGCTAGGGTCACGGCAATCAAGAATCGGACGTGCATTATCGATTGAAGGCTGAACATTGTATTTATCACATAGGTATGAAAATGCTGCGACAGCAGGTTCGTACCTTACGCCGTACAGATGTATATTCTTTATGCCCGACTGAGCTACTCTAGGAATTACAATATTAATTGTTTTATAAAACTCAATTAAATAGTGTTTAAATAAAGGTAAACCTAATACACACCAACTGCCTAATCCAATCCAATCTCCAGGTTTGGCGAATTCTAATATCTGGTCAACACATGACGAATATTGTATAGAGTTTATTCCTTGACAAGCCAGAATCAACTTACGGTCTTGTAAAATTTCTCTATTTTCTGCCAAATACCTAGCAGCTTGTACTGTTTTATCAACTGCGTGTTGAGCGTGGTTTAAAGTCCATTTATTTTCTGCTTTAACTCCTTCAACCCAAGTCTCTTTAATCAGCATATCATACGATGACACATACTTAAATTTCCATTCTTTTACTTTGTGCTTTTTACAAAAGCTCGTCTCCCATTTAAAAATATTATGTAAATGCTCTTCAAAAGTCCATCTTTTATTAAAAGGATGAGAAAAGGCGCCGCTGTCTCCAATCGCTACAACATTTTCAGGATTATTGAAACATCCTGATTTACCTTTGAATTTATAAGCGATAGTAAAACAACGGGTGCCTTCCAAGTTTTCTTGCTCTCTACTGTTATCAGCAGAATAAAATAACGGCATTTGTTTCGACAGCACATTGTTACGTGTTGGTAATGTGCCGCCCTGACTGCCGATGAAGAATGTACAAGGCGCCATATTCAATTAATTTTAGGTATATTTATTTGAGAGTGAATTTTAAACCACTCGTCTTCTTCATTTTCTTCGTTGAACCATTCGTGATTTTCGTCGTAGCCTTCTTCTATATAATTCACGCCAAGGACAGACAAAAGGTCGTAGTCGTGAAATGTCCATGCGTAAGCTGCACGGTGG
Organism: Calothrix sp. PCC 7103; assembly: GCF_000331305.1. Lineage (GTDB taxonomy): Bacteria > Cyanobacteriota > Cyanobacteriia > Cyanobacteriales > Nostocaceae > Dulcicalothrix. The sequence continues at coordinate 86,865 of NZ_KB217481.1, forward strand.
ATATCAGATTCTTCCACTAATTCTCTATTTTGTAATTCACAGACTTGCTTGCAAACGCGCGTGCAGTAGTCTACGAAATACTCTTCAATCTTTTCAAATGTTGTTTTGCGACTTGGATAAAGCAACTTTAACATTCTAATTCTTAAGCCGATTATGGCGCCTATTTTTGCTTGCCCACCATACTCGTCGTAAAGTAGTCTATCTAATTCATCTTTGAGGTATCCAATATTTACATGCTCATATTCATACGGGAATAAAATATTGTCTATTTTAATGTTTTCTGTCATATTTTTTCAGATTTTACTTTTTAAAACTTAATAAATTTTATAATGCCCTTTAATTTCTGATTCTGGCAAGTAAGAAAGCTGTTCGTCAACATAATTATAATATTTAACATGTCTATCATATGGATACGGAAAACTGGCGTAGTATCCATATATTGTACGACCATCAGTTAATACAAATAAATATTCTCCTGATTCTTCAGGCATTTGTGCTTTATATTGTAATTGCATAAATTTATTGTTTTTATTTATATAGATAAGATTCAATTTATAAAATTAGCTTGAGTGGAACTACCGCGCATTGCCTCACTAAAGATAAGGGAGTAAATTCAGAATTATCTATACTCATAATTAATAATTATTTAAATCTTTTAGTTTTTCAGTTGTTGCAAATTCTTTTATCGGTATTGGTGCTGATTTTCTTGTACGCTTCATACGAACACGTCCAAAATTATCGTAACCACCTAGAAACCTCGTAAATTTATCAAATTCACAAAATGTGTTCTGATAATCCATCAAAGTCATAGGCAACCATACAGAATCCGATAGCAAGTTAAAATTGACAAGCTTATGTAAAAACTGGCTCTGGTTTTTCTTGGACACTCCGATTTTACTTAACCCTCGAACGGCGCCGTTACCCGGCACTACAAACTCGTTAAACTTAAACTTGGTGCAGTTTAGCCAACTTAGCTCAGTCGCAAACTGCATCGCTAAGAAGTCACCAAATCCCCCTAGCCTTCTAAAAGTTTCATAACACTCTTTGGCACTACTAATTTTGGCCATGCCCTCAAAATCAAACTCCTTGAATACGTGTAGCCACCCCTCTATTTTAGTATTAAAACTTTTGTTTCGATGCGGTATTAAATAGGCGCCTGTAAAGGGAGTATCTACCAACTGTAAAAATTTTATCACTCGTTTAATATCTTTGTTAGAGCGCATCAAGTTGCCTGGGTACTCTTTAAAACGATATTTAACCGCATCGTAGGTAGAAAATTTTCTAAATATCAGATGAAATACTGCGTCAGATAAAGGATTCTCACCTTCATAGCGATTACGCGCCATAATAAAATACTGTGACTCTCTGTCCATATATCTACGATTCTGGCATGACGGATAGGTTTTGAAGTACTCGTGGCTATGAGTTAACCCTCTAATCCTTAATCTTGATACTTCGTCTCTTAGCAGCAAGTAATTTACATACTCATGAAAACTAGAATTCAAATCATTTATTTTTATAAAGTTATTTATTCTATCCGTATCTAATTTCTCTGTAATAGAATTATTGGTTATAGTGCAGGCGCCTCTATTGATATCGAACAAAGAAAGTTGAGTAAAATTAGACATATTTTTAAATATAGTTTTAGCTTAACATAAATAGCTCGATAAAAATATTCTATTCTCATAAAAGACAAGCCAAACTATCTTAGCTTGTAAATAAGATACAAGTTAAGCAAAATATTTTTATTCTATTGAATCGGCTCGCAATTTTAAGAGTTTTGTTTAAGATCGAAACTCCACGCGCGCTTGTTATGCCGATTCCCGTATCTTTTATGGGAACCCGATGAACTCTAACCATTCGCATGGCACAGACTTTAAGGCGCCAACACTACCAACCCACACTCTCCACATTCCAGATATTCCGGCATAAACAGGTTCACAATCGGCTGTTAAAATGCCAGATGGGAAATTTTGCGCCCATTTTACCAAGCCGTCGTATTGCTCTTGTAGAAATGAGTTAGCCAGTTGAATATTGGCTATAATCCTAAACTGTTTCCCTTTCCATATAAACACCTCGTCGGCGCCTGTACTCTCGTTACTCTCGACATTCTCGGTTGTGTTGGTATCCTCCTTAGTATTTGTATTTTCGCTACTCTCGCCTCCTGAATATGAGTGGTCGGCGCCTTCACTCTCCCCACTCTGATTGATGCCTGTCGTGTTGAATTCCTCGTTTGTAGTATGGTTAGTTACAGAATAGTCAGGGCTTGAATCTGGCTTATTATTTGGTCGTTCAGTTGCCGGGGTCAGTTTCTGTCCCGGCAAACTGACGAACCCTTCGGGTGACTGAGCCTCATTTTTATATAACAAATTATTCGCGTCAGTCACTGGTTGTGTTGCTTTCTGTGCTTTAATTTCAGCGATTCTAGCCTGTTCATTTTTCCACTTTAAATCTAAAGCCTCAAAAACTGCTTGACGGTCACTATCATTGATCAGGTCTTGGTCTAACTTGTAGTATTTGGTATCGTTTGTCCGGTTGCTGTAAATAAGTCCAAGACCTAGTTTTGATAGAAGTCTATCGGCTACTACTACAGCATGAGATTCTGGCTTAACCGTCATACCAAACACGTCTCTGAGCATTTTCTTGTTAGAAAGGCATTTATTTAGAAATTCTTGTCCTCCTTCTGAACTGCTGTAATACTCGGCGCCTAAGTCATCAAGCTTAATCCAATCAAACAAACCACTTTTTATAATGGCTTCGACTTTCGGACCATCTAATTTCAAGTCCCATAAGCAAGTAACCCCGACACTAAACTGAGCTAATTTTGCTTTCCAGTGCTTGTCGTCCTTGTTTACTAGCGCTTCAGGATTATTCAGTAACCAGAACAATTTAGTTTGAGATAACCAGCGTCCGTTGTCCTGATGCACTGCTTTATATATAAAGTCAGGAGTTAGTTTCAGTTCTGGTAGGTCATTTTTGAGAAATGCTTTTGTAATCTGGTATTCTTGCTCAGTCGTTCTTGCGGCTTTACGCTTGAGTTCTTGGGCTTCTTTGAAAGAAATATCGGCAGCGCGCGCTGTTAATTCAGAATCCCGGCGCCTAATTTCTTCTTTGCACTCCTTGACTTGTTCAGATGTGGTAGTTGATTCCTCGCAGTCAATGTCGATAATGTCGTGACCTTCTTCAATCAACTCTTGACGTAGTTGGACAGCGAATTGGCTCAGGGCGAAGTTACGACGCGCGGTTTGGTTACACCACAAATCAATGTGAGGATTATTCCAACTTCCATCTGGTCCTATCATCTTTCGCAAAGTTTCAAGCAGTACAGGATTTACATCTTTGTCTTCTGGATTTTCAATGCCCGAAGCCTTAACTTCTTGCACAGCTTTAGCCAGCGCTATTTCAAATACGGTAGTGGCAGTTTCATTTTTGCCAAACATCCGTTTTTTAATTTCTTCAGGCAGATAGGAATGAGCTTCGTCTTCAACTTTTCTGCCGCGTGCTATAGCCCAAACTGTACGAGGTATGCTTTGACGAATGCGTGCAAGCATTTGTCGGGCTTGAGATGGTTCTAAATTGGCGAAGAATAAACCGTAAACCCGCACAAAATACTCAACATCAATTGAACAACCGACACCAAGCGAAGGAGTGTAAATCAAGATTTTCGGCTTATATTTAAGGATACTCTCGTTCGGGCGTTTAACAAATTCTTTACCGAATTCTTGTTGAGTAATTCGTGAGTCAATTCTAATTAAACCTCCAATTTTATTATTTAAATACTTATATTTACGTTTTAAAAGTTCGTCGAGTGCCTGGGCTTCCTTCTGATTATCTATCGCTACAGCAATTGGTTCACAATTGGGGTCAGCTAAATGTTCCTCAATCTCTTTTAAAACCTCGTCGCGCTTTCCAGAATGAAAAGTAATTTCCCAAGGGTCATCTTTATAATCGTGAGTGACGATAAAGGGGGTATGATTTGGAACAATTGCTTTTAAGTAGTCAACGGTAACGTCGGTGATATCGGCATCGGCGCCGATTAACAACCCTCCGTTATCAAGTGATTCTTTGATTTTATCTTGCAGCACTTGTAGAATTTCGGAGCGTTTATCGCGGCAAGTAGAACTTGTTGCAACGTGATTTAAGTTGAGTTCTATTTCGTCCATCACGATTACAGTGTTTGACCAATCCCGATTTTTCAGTTTATATAAGGAGTCGGCACAAAGTCCTATTTCTCCGATATTCTCGATAATCGTCTCTGTCGATAGCTTGGCGCCTAACGCTTGTTCTCCTTCTGCTAAATCAGCATCCTCTATATAAGTAAACTCCCATTTAATCGCTTGTTCCCGACCTAACGATATGCGTGCGTTAATGCTGACAAAGTTTTTTCCTAACCCTTTAGTGAAAACTCTTTCTACAATTGGTTGAGTTTGAACTGGTGCTGGTTCCGGTTTTTGGTTGGTAATTGCAGAAAATGCAGCTTTTAAGTTTCCAAGAAAATTAAGTTGTTTTGGTTGAGGTTCAGTAAGGGGCGCCTGTTTCGGTGGTTCTGGGTAAGTAATTTTTTCTACCCAATACCCGCAGCAGAAATCTTTTATTTTTTTGATTTGCTTTGATTTACCACTACCTTTAGGCGCCTTGATTAGTACTATTCCTTTAAGAGGAATCCTACCAACCAAGTCAGGTAAGTACTTTTTAGTACTATCGCAATATAAATCAGTCGGGTAGGACAAGCTGTGCAACCTACGTTGGGCTTTTGCTACTTTCTCGTAATAGTCAATAATTACTAAGTCATCAATCCCATCTCTCTCTTCTAGCCCACCCCATTTAATACAAAGCGCTTTAAAATCAGCAATTGATAAACTACTAAGCTCTTTAAGTTGGTTTGGCGCCAGTTCATCAATATCAGCAAACGATTTATCAACTTGACCCCACCAACTAAAAGTAACTTTGTAACCCCAGGTTCTAAGCAAATTAGCCGCACGTCTGTACTGGTTAACAACCGATTTATTACTAACGGCGCCTGCATCAGGTGCTATCTCTACTTCAATTGGCACATCAGGTTGAAATTTTGTGAGTTGCTTAAGTTTATCTATCGTGTTTTGCAAATGAATTGCTGACGATGCCCACTGCCCACCAGCGGCGCCGATTACCGGAACTTCTAAACGCTCGCTTGTTAAAAACGGTTTGGCACCTACCCCTTCAACCAACAAAATTTTATTTGCCTTACATTTTTCTGGGATAAATACTGCTAGGGGGATTTGGTCATTTAACCGAATACTGCTGTCTTGGCTTAAAAAGTAATAACGCTGTTTATCACCATTAAGTAGTACACGCTTTCTGACTTGTAACCCGACTATCAACCCGTCAACATCAATAATCGGACAAACATAACCTGGCGTATGACTCAATAACCCATTTCCCTGGTTATTTATACCCGGTAAATTGCCTGGGTAGTTTTTGTTAAGTTTCTGCCAACGTTCGACTGACTTGAAACCTGACTTAATTATCTGCTCCTCACTAAACCCGCGTTTAACCAAATCTGCTTTATCTTCAGGACGCAAAATCAACTGAGCCAAGATTTCTCGATAATATTTATCGCGCTCGACTGCTGGCATTTCGCCTGCTAGTCTCTCTTGCTTTGCTTGTTCTTCCTGGCGCCTCCACTCCGCTTGTAAGTCTTTGAATTTTTCGCTGCTGTACTCGGCGCCGTTATCTGGTAGTAATTGTGCCCATCGACCGTCAGCCGTGTCACCAATTACTACAAATCCCTGACTTTTTTCGCCTTTAGGAGAACCATGCAACGGAACACATAAATGTAACTCGCGAGTTTTATGGGTACGGCATTTGCCTTCTGTATCGCCGCAGTGTACACAGGGATTGCCAAGCCGTGTTGGAATAAAGCTACTCATACAGCTGCCTCCAACACACTTAAAGAATTAATTCCAAAAGTCCGACTTCGTTTTTCAAGAGCTGCAAAGCTTGCAGCATCCATATATAATGCGTTAGAATCTGTATTAATCATAAGTTTCAGGCGTGTTCGCACCCTGATATAAGTTTTAGCTTTGTTAGTCGCAAGGCTATTCGTAACCCCTGGTTGTATTCAGCAGCCAGGGCTTTTGCTTTTTACAAGGAGAATCTTACAACCAAGCACATGGGGTATTTTCCAAAGGCGCCTGTGAAAGTTTATCCTGTACTTTACATCTTATACTAATTTGTCCACTATGAAAATACAAATAAAAATTAATGGTGAAGAATTATTACCAGTTAGTAGCATTGATAGGGTAGTTTGGGGCGCCGAACAAGCTGAGGCTTTAGATCGGCTTGTGGAAGAATCAGGTCTTACACTTAGGGTCATAGCTCAAAAATCGGGAGTATCCCACTCATACATCGATAAGCTGCGAAGGAACACAGGAGCTACTGATTTAGAGGTTTTAACAAAAGTTCTGGCAGCTTTAGACCAGACATTGTATGCGGTGTTTAAGCCACCCGCTATTGAAATATCATTTGACAACTTAGTGACAGAATAGGCTTAAAATCTCGCAGATATTCTGTATATGCTCAGTATACAACTAGCTAACCCTACAAAGATATAGTTTTCCGTGATTAGAACACTAGAACCAGATTTTACGCTTTCGGTTTTTGCTGGATATGCATTATACAAAACTATTCGGTGTAAAAACACAGTGGTGCTTCAAAACTTACACCGAATAAAAGTGAAACTGCTGCTGTACAAGGAATACAACTAAAAATAAGAATAAAGGTAAATTTAAGTTTTAAAGATTTGGATTTTCGAGCAGCATTAAATCGCGCGTAGATTATCGACGCACGAAGGCGCCATATTCAAGCAGTATCGGTATGCCCACGGGCTGATGTTTGGGTTCATTGCGACTATATCGTCGCCTAATATCCCAAAAATGCTAAATTCAATCATATGGGTTGAATATTATTTATTCGAGGTATAAAACAGGCGCCAAACTTAAATTAGTCGCTGGCGCCATAACTAGGGCATTAAAGTGATTTATTTATTCTGCTCCCCACTTTAACTTAACTGCGAGTACACTTATTTCAGTATCTGCATCATAGATTGCGAGGTCTATATCACGGGCGCCACCAACTAAATTTTCTTCTATTACACCACCGTTATATTTAAGACAGTTATAAGTCCTAAATAAATTTGGTTCTTCAGTAGTTGTTATGCTAAATTGTTAAATAAAGATGTCAACTATTATTAATTTATTGTAAAAAATATTACAAAAATGCTTGATAGGATTGACTTGTAAGTCTTATTTATTATTGACTGTATGTACGTTCATTGTATTTTAGGGTACATTTACAGTCATGACTAATAAAAAAGATATAAAAATCTTATCACAAATTCTGGATATAGACGAAGTAAAAGTTATATCGCACAGCATTTATAACGAAATTGGAATAATTTTACGAACAGAGCCAATAAAGCTGTATAGTGTATGTCCATCTTGTGGTACGGAGAGTCATAAACTACATCAAAACCATCGTCATATTATTAAAGATTTACCTTTTGGAGAGAAACCAATTTTTTTAGAAATAAATCGGCGCCAATTTAAATGTAGAATTTGTAAAAAACCGTTTAGTGAAGAATTTGAGTTTGCAAGAAAGAAAAGAACCTATACAAATCGCCTTGCAAACAAAATAATACAAGAAGTTTTAGAAAACGACATACATAGCGTGGCATCAAAAGGTATAGTCACAACAGAAGAGATAGAAAGAATGTTAAAAGATGCATCTAGAAAAACTAAATTTAACAAAACCTAAGAATTT
>NZ_KB217481.1:94764-302697 GCF_000331305.1 Calothrix sp. PCC 7103
AGTTCGATGCTTATTAGCTTGGCACTTTAATTGTTAGTTTAGCATAACAAGTACTGAAGAGCCATAAATTTTGATTGATTTTTCTAACCTCGCAGTAAGCATAACCATATCCTCCTGAACGGAGAGGAACTAATATTTCTTCAGTGGTGTACATTACTTCTGGTTTGTTTTTAAATATTTTTTTAAACATCTTAGTTTATTCTTCTTGTAAAAGCGCTGCAAGTTCTTCGTGATGAAAACGGTACGGATAGCCGTGAGTGTTTTTTGTATTAATATACTTTGAATCAATACTGGTAACAGTGTAAGTGCCAGTATGTATAATTTCTGCGTCTTCATCGCTATAGTTATCAGCTTTTTCTATTTCACCGCCAATGTTATAATGTAAAAACTTATCTTCTGGTATTTCTATCGTTATTTTTATCTTTGCCATTTTAAAACCAGGTTAATAATTATTTTGATGTATTTAGCTAGAAAGGCGCCAGCTTAATGGGTATGGCGCCTTTTATTTCTACCGACAGTACTGTTTTATAAGTTGTATTCAGCTAAGTTTACAGCTTCTAAATCCCAACCTTGAGGAAAATATTCATCATCACTACCGAAATAAATTTTTTTGCCTGTTTCATATGCTTCTTTCTCAGTACTACCTGGCATAATTACTTGATATGCTAACCTGCTTTCATCAACTATATTATTACTATTAGGGTAGATTGATTCTTCTGAATACACATTAATTATGTGGTCTTTTTTAGCTGTATTGTCGTAAAGTGAACTACCGTAATAAGCATCCATTGTCATAATATTTACCTTAATTTACTTGAAAATTATCAAAACCTACTCTAACTATTTCTTTAGCTATAGTTAACGCTGATTCAAGTGCTTGAATACCCAACTATTTAACTCGCAATTTGCAGCAGTACTGAGAGTATTATTATTACGTACAAAGACATGTACATCATATTTAATTCCATCATTGTTTAGCCAACTAACTATAATTTTAATTTCATCGCGCCTTTTTACTATTTGCATGTCAAATTCTCCAAAATAAACAACGGCATTGTTACAGGCAACATTAGGCTAATCAAACTAACTGTAACTATTTTGTTAATTAACGAGGTAACGAGCGTTACCGCGATTAGGGTGTTTAATTGTTTAACGTCTCAACATAACTCAAAATCGCATCTTCCCGTTCGTAAGTAGCCAATTCCATAAATTCAAATGCTTGAGTTGCCCATTCAAATTGAAAGTTCATGTTTGTTTGGTGAGGATGCTCATCTACAGAATCTGAAGAAAGACAATTAAAATTATGATGCGCTATACTTCTTAGCGTTTGATAGCACTCTTCGCGTACTCCTTCATCTTCGTCTACTACAGCTACATTTACCGAATATACTTTAGTTACGTTATGACCCAAAGCTGAGGCAAGTTTTTGAATAATAGAAGTCATTTATTATACCTCGATTTAATGGTTATATAAAATGTAAAATTATCGGTTTGAGAGTGCGTGAAGCAAGGCGCCGCAATTATATCTATCTAACTGAAAAAGCATTGAGTAGACATAAGTTGCTTTATCGCTTTCTTGATTCTCTTGATGGTTGAGGAAATAATATTCGCCCATCATACCCAAGAGCCACATTTGGTCAACTTCGTTTAAGTTATCGAGATAATCTCCAAAGTAATCATGAACATCCTCAATTAAAGGAATTTGATAATCGCAGGAATAAAAACCGAGGGGTCTTGTCGCGCTTCCCTTATTTCCAATTGCTTGAATCAAACAAGCCAGTTGATTCTTAGGTAATTCTTTTAAACGGTCGCGTATTTCTTGAGCTTCAGTACTTGGTGAAGCTTCACACCATTTCATCCAGTAATGGGCGCCTATCTTTCCCAGTAACCACGACCAATCAGTTTCGTCCATATCTTGCAGTTCGTTATATTGTTCTGCAATATCTTTAATTAATGCATTCTCGTAGCAGGCGCCAAAATATCCTAGTGGACGCATTTTTCAAAATCTCCTTTTGTTTCTACTTGGGTTAAAAATTCTCTTTAGGTCAGTTTCATTTTTTAATTCAGTCGCGCAATGTTGTTTGGAGGATATCAAATTCTCTACTCCAGCTTGCTACTGATTGAGTCTTGCCTTGGTAAGTGACAAGTTTTACTCCACTTGTATTGTTGTGTTGTGTCAAAGCATCAGCCCAGCGACAATTCTCAGGTCAATAATCACTGTTTGAATCAGTACGGAGTATAAGTAGTTTTAAACGTAATCCCAATCAATTTCGGCAGTTTCTTGAGTCGTTCTAACAGAGGTGTTATCAACCCAATAACCTCCACCCACATTGTTTTCATGATCAAGGCACAAAATGTAGGATTGTGTATTGTTCCTAACTTTGATATAACAACGATATTCTGTACCACCAATTTGGGCGTAAGATATCTGTAGTGTTATTTTATCTTTTTCACTATTAATTTCATTGTATTCGTCCGGATCAGTCCCTACTTCTTTATTATCTCTATCTACATCTAGGCGCCATCTATCAGGTGTCTCGCTTGCCATGTCCATAAATTGTTGAGTAATTTTAATATTTCCTAAAGCTTCGGGTTCGAGATAGCAGTAAAGCAGCTGTAAGGAATCAAAACGCCCGTTCCAATAAGCCTCAACGTGTGAGTTATGTGCGCGGTTTTGCAATATGTTAGCTTCTGCTAGATTATCGTGCAAGAGATGAGTGAAGACGCCTCTTTGCTCCGGTGTTAGCGAAGCTGTAAAGTCTGTGAAGTTCATAATAAATATATTTAAGTTTTTATGTTTTTATTTTCACTTTTCGGTTTTGTCGATTGTCCGAACTAATACTTTTATAGATATGGCGCTTTTACTTTTACTTATATATTCATGATATTACCATATAATTGATAATACTAGGTAATTATGAATATTTTTATTTTGGAGATAAAAGTGCTATGAGTAGGTTGATATTATTATCTGTATACTATTAATGCCAGTTCGTAACACTATCAAGCAATTTGTAGAAGGCATGGGCATCACGCGCTACCAGTTTGCCAAGGATACCGGAATATCCGCTACTACGGCATATGGGCTATACGATAATCCCTGGCAGGTGCCGAATGTCACGGTACTAAACAAGCTGTGCGATTATTACCGAGTACAACCGCATTTGTTTTTGGAGTGGGTGGCGCCTGAAGATGTCGAGAGCGCTTCTCGTCGCCCTCTATAATTGGCATATTGTATACTACAACTTTCCACAAGGTGTTAAGTATTGATGCTGCCACACACGGGTTTTGACGCTCTAAATTTAAGCTTCAAAAATTTATTCGTTAAAACGGCTGTAATTTAATGACAGTAAGCAATACAATCGGTGACTGGCAAGATTATTGTCTTATATAAAAATAGGCACCAGTCACCCGATAATAAGCCAGATGGCTCAAGTAAAATTTTCGTAGTTTAGCATACTACAAAACAGTAAAGGGAATAGAGGTGCAGGCGTTCGGGTGGTGGGGTGACGGCACGGTACCAGTTTCAAAATATACATAAGTACTGATTGGAATGGGTGGCGCCTGAAGGTGTCGAGAGCGCTTCTCATCGCCCGCTTTAGTTGCTGTATTTTATACTACAACTTCTATACAATGTACTGAATTATTAGCGCCTGCTACACCAGGTTTTGACTCTCTAAATTTAAACTTCAAAAAACTCTCTATCAAAACGGCTGTAGTTTAGTGATAGTGAGTAATTCAGCAGGTGACTGGTGAGAAAATTATCTTATATAAAAATAGGCGCCAGTCACCCAGTAATTAACCACATGGTTCAAACAAAATTCCTGTAGTTAGACATACTACAAAACAGTAAACTGAATGGAGGTGCAGGCGTTTAGGTGGTGGGGTGACAGCACCGCACCAGTTTAAAGCAGCACATACATACCAAATTGTGTTTGCCAGTAGTAAAGTATGTTTCGGACAATGCAATAAAGGGTAGTTACAATAATTATATTTGATACATTATTAATTATGCAGCTACGTATTAATTGGAAACTTTTAAGACCTTTCAGGCATTTGGCATCTGAGTGGGAAGAAGCATTTTTAAGGAATTTGGAAGATAGGGAGGAGAACCAAGAGCAGGCGCCAACGCAAAAACAAGTCGATAAATTCAACGAAGTAGCTAGTAAATTGTACCAGCGTTACCATGACCGAGAGATGTGTAAAGGTTCTAGCAATTTTGGAGTCAGTTTGCGACGATTGTACAACCACCTAAGCGACGGTAAAGATTTGACTGATAAACAGCGATGTTTAGTATATCGGCAATTGGTAGATGAAGGAAAGGCGCCAGAATTGATGGCGATTAGTATCCATCAAAGGTTCACACCGCTTTGTGAGCTAAAATTTCCTCCTTATTTTCCACCTCTTCAGCTAGGATGCGTTTATGATGATTTTATAGCCGATAAATCAACTGATTGGCTTGATATGGCGCCTGCTGATTGGAACGAATATTTAAATTTTAGTATCGCTTTTGATAAATATAAAGAATATGCCAGTGCCTACCCTAGCATGGAGGAAAATTTTATAGAGTGGCTTGATAATAATGGCGAATCACGTTTTATTATCTGGCGTATTCAAAACTATAAAAAAGATTTGTAAAAGATTTTTTATTTTAGAAATGGCGCCGACGCTTGAGGTCGATGCGCTTCTCATGACTCGCTACTATCAAGCTCAACACGTACTACAACACACGCCAAGAAGTTATTCATGGGCACCCGACTCTACTTGCCTTTTCCATGCTCCAAATATAAACATAAAAATTTAAGTTACTAAAACGGCTGAATACATTACAGAGTAAGCAATACGTGAGGTGACTGGCAAGAAAATTATCTTATATAAAAACAGGTGCCAGTCACCCGGAAATAAGCCAAATGGTTTACCCTGATTTTATGTAGTTTAACGTATACATTTTTATTAAGCGTGGGTGGTAGGCGCCTTCTAGAGGAGCGTGTATAGGGAGGTGGTGCTGTGCTAAAGATATGTTGTATGGAAAATTTTCCGAAATAGTGGGTGATCTAAAAGTTTGTATAATTAGTAGTGAGCTATACTATGATAATATGTTTAATGAATGTAATCACAAACTTGTTTTTCTTGGTAAAGATGAAGTATCTGAGCTTTACAGTCTAGCGAATTAATAAAAATACTTTAATAAAAATATTATGAGTACTAAAATAGAATGGTGCGATGAGGTTTATAATCCAATTGTGGGCTGCTCTCGAACCTCTGACGGTTGTCAAAATTGCTATGCCGCAACCGCATCTGCACACGCGCGCCTTCAACGATTTCCACAGTACCAAACAGTTAGTGCCTGGGATGGTACGGTTGAGTTTGTAGAGTCGCAATTGCTTAAGCCACTGAAATGGCGCCAGTCTAAAAAGGTTTTCGTTTGCTCGATGAGTGATCTATTTCATTCAAATGTGCCTGACGAGTGGCGAGATAGAGTATTTGCAGTGATGGCTTTATGTCCTCAGCACGTCTTTCAAATATTGACGAAGCGACCTGAAAACGCAAGGCAATATTTTTTAGAGAATCCTTGGGGAAGAATAGCTGATGTAATATTGAAAGAACATTTAGCTAGGTTTCCCCATATAACGCCTTTAGCAGAAAATCTTAAAAAAAGCACCAATGGTGCGTATTTAAAAAATTGTTATCTCGGCACCACTGTTGAGAATCAAGCTATGGTTAATCGTCGCATCCCAATTTTGCTAGATATTCCAGCACACGTTAGGTGGTTAAGTGTTGAGCCGTTGCTTGAAGATGTTGACCTAAGATTGAGTCTGGCGCCTGTTAAAAATTCAGAAAACGAAGGTACGGGTGGTGGAATTTTTTGGGTCGTTGTCGGCGCCGAGTCAGGTAAAAATAGGCGTCAATGTGAAGTGGCATGGATTGAAAACGTTGTTTCTCAATGCAAGCAAGCGGGAGTTTCTGTTTTTGTAAAACAGGATTCCCACCATCAGTCCGGCAAGCAGGGGCGCCTGTCTGATGAAATTTGGAACACTAAGGAGTTCCCGGCGCCTGTGCTAAACTAGGTAATGACAATCTCAACAGAACCTAAAATAATCAATTTTGAAAGGGATTGGTTATTTTAGGTTTTGTTGATTATTTTGAAGAAATATCTCTTCCAATCAGGAAAGCTAGTTACTATCCACGCGCATTAAGCTCCTTGAAAATTCTTGCAAAGTAACCCATTAACCAAGAGTCGCTCATTATTTTATAATCATCTGATGCGTCAAATTCTTCAGGACTGCCGTTCTGTATTTCCATATCTTGTGCCAATTGGCGCCTGTCTTGGGCATTGGGAAGAATTTCTTTCAAATCGTAATCATTGCTGCCGTGGTTTGCAAACTCACTTGAAGCTAGTTCAAGTAAATCAGCGATTAACGGGTAGTATTTTGGGTCTATCATATTTTTGTTTCACGTAATTGATAGTTTAGCTTGAGCAGATATTACTCGAACTACTCAAGCTTTTGATCAGGTTTTAAAAATCAAGCGGCGCCTAATAGCAATCAGGGTCTGAGTCGTAATCATCTACTGCAAGACTTGAAGCTTTTTTTTCAAACAGAAATTCTTCTTGTTCGGTTATAAGTTCCCAATCCTCTTGGTTTGCAAGATACGCATCGTGCCATGCGTCAAAGTCATATAGTTTTTCAGTCTGTGTTCGCTCGGACAGTCCAAATGCAAGACGACTTTGGTCAATCCGATATTGGCGCCAGCCAGATACTAAAAGTGCTGCTGCTTTTTTGTTTCCGCGTTCTGCTTCTACAGCAATCAGAATATCTAAGTCATCGCCTGAAATTGTTTCTGCAATCGTGGCGCCTCGCTTTCCTTCGCGCTTAACTGTTACACGTTGACCGGAATCCGTATAACCCTTATCTAGCAAAGATTTTAACAGGTTTGGAGCCTCAGAACGGAATCCGTTAATCCATCTTGGTGTATGTCCTAGTAGCTTAGAAGTGCCTGTTTTGCTATATCTTATTTCACCTGATTCAAGCAAGAAAGCATCTATGGTTATTGCATTTCCAAACTCTACGGTACTTTTAACCGCAGGTAGTGCCCTGTTTGTCATGTTATTATTGTCCTAAGTATTATTGTTACATCCCGCTTTGACTATTGGGTTGGGCGGGGTTTGCTTTATAAGCATGTCTATGTCAAAGCAAGTATCTCTAACTGTTATGAGCATTAACTACTAAACCTTGACTTTGAAAGTTTAGCCGTTTACAATCGGATATGTCAATACTTTAGGGTCATTAAATTTTGAAAAAACTTAGAAACAAAGAAGACAAACCTCGTGACGAAGTTGGCAAATTTTCTTCCAAGGGTGTTGGGACGACTTCTGCAACAGTTATTTCAGTTGGTTATCCTCCAGAAGTATATGAAATACTTCGGACTTTACCTTCGCGTAGTTCCTATATTCGAGATGCAGTGATAAAAAAGTTACAAGAAGACGGACTACTCAATTTAGAAGAAGCGCAATCTATCAAATAATTGCTGGATATCGGCGCCTGAATAACGTCATTAAGATAAAAAATAAAAACTAACGCTTTTTAGATTAGTTCTCTTTAATTAGGGGTTGCTGAAAAACTCCACAAAATGAATCTAGACGCGCTCACAGTACAAAAAATGGTTGTTTCGGAGGTTGGCTTAAAAATCAAGCCCTAATTTTTCCATCCAAATGCACGGATTTTGAGCCTGTAGGCGCCATAATCTTGCACCTACTAAGAATAAAAATGCTTTAAATCCTTACATGGCAAAGGTTTTAGTTCTATTCAGCAAGCCCTAATTAATAAGGCACTTAATAATAAGTGCCTTGAGGATAATTTTTGTAGACTTTCTTTATCAACGCCTAATTTGAGGCTATTGAGTACCGCTAATCTTCTTAATTAAGCCCAGCACATCTTGGGCATCCTTTGATTTTCCTTGTTGTTGGTATAGGTCAGCAGCTTTTTGTAAATCAGAGATTGCTCTCTGTTTATCTCCTAACTGAATACGTGCAATACCCCGGTTCTTATAGGCTTGGGCATAGTTGGGATTAATTCGTAGGACTTGGTTAAAATCTTCTATTGCCTCTTTGTTATCTCCCAATTGAATACGGACAATACCCCGATTGTTATAGGCATCGTCTAAGTTAGGATGAATCCGCAGGGCTTGCTTGAAATCTTCTATGTCCTTCTTGTTATCTCCTGACAGAATGCGGGCAATACCCCAAATATGCTGGCCGATGTCTAAGCTAGGATCAATCCGTAGGGCTTGGTTGAAATCTTCTATCGTCTCTTTTTTATCTCCTATTAGAATACGAGCAATACCCCGCATATAATAAGCTCCAGCATCGTTGGGATTAATCCGCAGGGCTTGGTTAAAATCTTCTATTGCCTCTTTGTTATCTCCCAACTGAATACGGAGAACACCTCGCTTAGAATAATATTCGGCAGAATTTACTTGGGCTAATAGCAATTGAGATTTTGGTCTTACCTTGAAAACGCTTGCCATATTAGTTGCATCAGCCTTTGGACTGCACACGATTACTCCCGAAACAAGCATTATTACGGTTAATTTCAATCCCAATATCAAACTATTTTTCATGATACTTAACTCTCTTATAAAATTACGTGTTAACGCGAACCGAGTCATCACCAAGTCGAAGCAATAACCATCAGCGCACCCTATTCTATAAACGTTCGCGCTTATACTTTGTTGATTTGCAGAACTATCAATGTAGTGGTTTACCAGTTGTGAAATATAAGGAGTTAAGATATATTTTTTAGAAACTAAGCAATCGGCATCAATTACTTTACCACAAACACTATCCAAATCCTGTATTATTAGAGACATAGCAATAGCAGTAGGCGCTCCAATGAAAATAGCTAGAGATTGGGGTCTTAGTAGCAAACGACCAGAAAACCGGGTTAAGCCTGAAAGTCTGATGATATAAGGATTCTACACGAGCTACGGTTAGTTGCCTTTGATTATCACACTGGTACTACTCAACGAGAAAACAAGGGTTTCAGCATTGAAATAAATTTGTATTATCTATGTAATAACACTTAACCCGGTTTTCTGTTCGGATGATGCTCTTACCCCATTAGCCTTTTGAGTATAAATACTTAATTATCAATTTGTTATCGATACGCAATGTTTTATATATTAAAATAAACGATACTACTAGTCTCGAATATAAATATATCGATACGATAGGTATCATTAATTTTAATTTGAATATGAGACAGGCAGTAGCGTAAATTAAAAATTACGATACAAAGTGTGTTGCTTATGTTAAATGAGTATTCAGCGTCCTCGTGGAGTAATTGGTTGCTTGCCCTTTAAGTTCAAACTTTTTGTAAGGAACGTTTGTAGGAAATCTTTCTGCAAAGCTGCTGCCGGAACGGAAAGCCGACTCCGGAAGCTTGCTGGAAAGTACATCTTCATTTATCAGAGTCTATAAAAGCAACGCGCCTCGCGGTTTGTAGAAAAGTTAGTTGCAGGCGCCGCTTCCTAGAAGCGCATATAGTTAATAGTAAAAAAAATATTGTGCTTTCCTTGAATGGTATTACTATATATATAGGTTGAGAAAGTTGAGATGGGGACGTGGCGCCTGCACTTAATCTGCTAAACTTCTTTTAGTTATACGCTTCAAAAAAGTTGTGGCAGGTATGAAAAAAATAATTGCGGTTGTAAATCAGGCAGGCGGTGCAGGGAAATCGACTTTAACTCAGAACCTGGGTTATCACTTGGCTTTAAAAAATAATCGGGTGTTGCTGATAGATATGGACCCACAGGCATCCTTAACTTCGTTTATGGGTTTAAATAAAAATGAGGTTACGGTTGAAAAAAATATTTACGGTGCCCTAACTGATAAGGCGCCTTTAACAGTGTGGGATGAGCCGATACATGGAATGCGGATTGTTCCAACTAATAAGCAATTAGCTTCAACCGAGATTGAAGTTATCCAGGACACGGTTGTAGATAACAGAATGCGGTTGAGGCTTGCATTAGATCAAGTTACCGAAGATTTTGACTATATATTAATTGACTGTCCTCCCTCGCTAGGGTTGCTTAGTGTGATGAGTTTAATTGCAGCAACTCATGCAGTAGTCCCTTTGCAAACTCAATATAAATGTTACTTGGGTACTGACGAGCTGCTTGGTACTATCGCGCGTATTAAAAAAGCGGGGCATTCAGAATTAAAGATTGCCTGCATTGTTCCAATAATGTATGATGCGAGGAACAAACAGGATAAAGGAATATTGGAGGAAATAAAAAATCAGCTTGAGGGTAAGATACACGTAACAAAGCCAATACCTAAGTCTACTTATTTTGCAGATGCTTCCCAAGAGCATGTACCTTTCGCACTCTATAAAAAAGGGCATCCTACTGGTAAACTTCTGCAAGACATAGCCACCTATATAGAAAAAATATGAAACGCGCGTTAGAAAAACTTTCAAATTTAGACGATTTAATTTTTCTTCAAGACTCAACACAAAATTTGAATGCAGGCGCCTCTCCTACGAAAATCCCAATCAACCAAATAAAGCGCACTGCTCAACAACCCAGACGTTATTTTGATGAAGACAAGTTAGAGTCTCTGGCTAAAAGTATTTCTGATGTTGGACTGCTGGAGCCTATTGTTGTTCGAGAAGTTGATGCCCAAGCTTACGAGTTGATTGCTGGTGAACGGCGCCTGAGAGCATGTCAAAAATTGGGGCACGAATTTATCGCAGTCAATATAATTGAGTGCGATGAAGAGAAGGCGAGGCATATTCGTTTAATTGAAAACCTTCAGCGTGAGGACTTGAATGCTTACGAAGAAGCAATAAGCAGTCTTGATTTGCTAGCATTATTACTATCTATTGATGTGGAAGATGTGGTTAAACTGCTTTATTCCTTACATCATGCTTATAAAGGCGACACCACGAGTGTAACCGCCCAAAACATGTTGGGCAGTGACGAACTTAAAGTTATTGAAGAATTTTTTAACAAGTTAGGCAGGTTAAGTTGGCAATCTTTTGTGGCGACTCGCTTGCCGTTGCTAAATCTCAAAGACGACATAAAGCTTCTTTTACTTGAAGGTAAGTTAGAATTTTCAAAAGCTCTTGTTATATCCAGAGTAAAGGACGATACAGCAAGAGCAACGATAGCAAAACAAGCTATTGATAATAAAAAGTTGTCTGTTGCAAAAATCAAAGAACTAGTAAATTCTGCTAACGCCGGGGGGGCACCTGTTTTTTTAAAAGAAATTACAATTCCAGTGCCAAAGGAAGTTAGCAGGAGATTGAATAAAGTAAGCAGGCGCCTGAAAGATAATCCAATTTGGGACAAGCCACAAGAAGTGAATCAGCTAATTAAATATTTAGCTCAAATTGAAAAATTGTTAGGCTAGGACTTGTATAGTTGTAATCATTAGCAAAGTCCCTAATTAATAGAAATCCATTCGTGATCTGGAAATACGTATAGCTGTGTATTTGTTCCGTATCTTATAGTCAGTTCTATTTTTTGATCTGATGTCAAATATAGGTGTACACCAACTGGAGTAACTGTTTCGATAGTCCAAAATGTATCTGTACCGCTAACCTGCTCGACAAGCGCTTGTTTTCCAATATGTAGGTGAAGACTCATTGTTTTTTCCTAATTGTTTTTAAATTTAAAAATGTCGGCACCGCAATTTGGCTATATACAAATCCATGCGGGGTTTGGTATACGGATAACCATTGCCCAGCGCTTTCCCATAATTTTATTGCCATATTTGAATTGAGTTAAAATTATTTTACTAAGGTGATTTTGTACTGATTTACTGGAATTGGTCGAAGCATGGGTCATCCTGGTTGAACCCATTGCATAAATTATCCATTCCGTTTTTCGCTAAAAAGTCTCGGTTTTTATAAAACCACTTGTAAGCAGCCCAACAGCGAACAGCATTAGAATCGTTTTCTTTTTCACAAGCAGATTCGCAGTACGTGGCTAATTTATCAATAATGTCATCGTAAAATTTGATATGCTGCGGGTATGCAGCTTTAAGTATTTCCAATCGAGCGAACATAATTTCTTGAGCATCATAACTATGTTCACGCAATAAGAAGTCCAAATGTTCTTTGTAATATTCTAAACTTGAATACATAATTTTTGCTATTTAAAATAATTTATTTATAAAGGAGTGCGCTACCACACTCCCATGAAGTTAGATGCCTTTTACAGCAATCGGCAGTCTATATTCGTTAGCGAGATTCCATATTTCTAGTGGACTGCGTTCATGCCAACTAAGCGCATTTATTGACACCATCAATTGTCCAGGGTGCGCTGTCCAAACCACATAATTGTCTGGGCTGAACGTATCTTTTCCAATTATCATCCACCCAATATTAGTTTTAGATTCTGGCACGTATTCTGATACCAGTTCAAATCCTCCATGTTGACTCGGTTGTTTGGTAACGGCGCCTGCTAAAATCTCTGATTCACTCCACTCAACTAATGAACGAACGCGCGTTACTCCTAGCTGCCATTCAAAACTCGGTTGACCATAATAGCGAAAATACAAACATTCTGGATTATGCAAGCTAGTAATATAATCTTCACGTGGGAAAATTCGCCAGTTAGCTGCTGCTAGTTCTTCGGCGCCTGCAATTGGTCTATGGGGGTCAAAGTAATAAGGCGCCTATTTTGATTAAGAGTTGCTTAAATTAAAGATTTATTTGTCTGTCATCCACAAATTCAGTATGTCCGTTCTCATACAGCCGTAAAGCAGCGATATTAAGTGTTGTATAATCGCTTTTTATATAACTTGGATTGTTTTTGGCATATCCTATACATACATTGCAAAAACTGTCGATGTTGGAATGAACGAATGAAGTAGATGTAATGGGGTAGTGATTAGTTTCTTCCCAGCTAAAGTGTAAAACAGAGGCAGTATATATAATTATTTTCATAGTTTTAAATGATTTACTATTATTGTAATTTTTGTAAATAGGGGACTAAAGCAAGCAGGCGCCTGTTTCCTTTAGTCACCTATTAATATCTATTGGTCGATGCAGTATTTATTCATTCTGAGGTTCATTCCAAATCATCTGAATTTCTTCTTCAAATGCCTTACCCACTTTACCTTCTAGCCTTTGTATCAGGGTTAGGACACATTCACCGCTAAAAGAACGTAACGTGTTGCCATAGCAATGTGGCTCTGGCATGTTTGGATACACCATTTCGGCTATCCAAAATCCTGCTGTGTCAGGATTAGGGTTTTCGCTGTCGTCGTAAAATTCTCTGCACCAGTCGCAATCCAAGTCCAGTTTTTTACTTTTTATATTAGTCATTTGTTCGTTCCTTATATTTATTGTTTCACAAACTAAAAATTTAACTGGTTGCTCTGTAACGCGCGTCACTGCCAAATCAATTGCAGGTTTTCCCAGCAATGTTGGATATTCGATTGTGGCGCCTAAATAAATAGGCATCAACTCACTGTAAAACCAAAGTTGCAAGCGAAAAGCTTCGCCCAACAGTGGATAATCAGTATAATTTGGTATATGTTTTACTCCTTATATTTAAGTTTTTGTATTATATGACCAGGTGAATCAGGGGTCTTCCAACTGGTGCGCGTAATTAAGTCAGATGTATTATCGACCCTCTTTGACCATCCGCTTTCGCCCTATAAACATTAAAAAGCGACGTTAGTTACGTCGCAGCATTTAATTTTATTCTTAATTAGAACAAAACCTCAAAATTACATGGCGCGTAAGCGCCGCAATTCCAAAGCTATTCTTGAAATCTTTCTTTAATCCGGCACCTGCACTCTTCCTCTAACTCTGGGTAAAAAACCGGGAAAGTTGTCGCTCTCGTGAATGTTATTTAGCGGCGCCAGTTTTTGGGCTATTGTTGATTTGCCCGTTGCCGGCTCTCGACGAATTACTATGAATTCCCTTTTCTCCACCGTCTATTCTCCAAATAGGCGAATTAATTGTGCTACTTTTATTATATACATTTTCCTTTATTTGTATATACATCAACGTTAAAAATTATATACATGACAACTTATAAAGCTATACAAAGGATAACTGACTCAGACTGGGTGGAGTTAGAGCGCCTAGCGGAATTGTTAGGGGAAAGTACGCCAGCGGCAATGGTACGCGCTATGGCTCGCGGTACTTATGTTCCTACTCCTAAATTAGAAGGTAGTTTGGTTCCTTCTTTTTTGCGTGCAGTCAACGCCCTGGTTGAAAAAGGCAGCTTAGAGGACGCCTTCTTAATTTCGGAAGCCTTCATGAAAAATTTAGATGTTGGGGAGGGAGCTAAACGGGAATTACGGCGCCTGGTTGGATGCGGCAATGCTTGGGTACAAATTGCGCGTGAGTGTGTTAACAAAAAAGAAGCTTTCATGTTAAAAACTTCTAGCAATATATATAGATGCGACTATGCTGATTTTTGGGTTGGTGAGGTTGGGGAACGTCGTACTTATTTGCGAACCTGGACTGAAACAGGCGCCGACACCAGCGACGAAATAAAAGCACTGCGCCATAATCGAATATTTGGGCTTGATAGAAATATTGAAATTGAGCCTTTTGGTTGCGGGATGTCGCGCCAGGGATTAGACGAAATCAAAGCTAGATTGTGGATTAGTACTAATATTCGCTATAAGTTTAAAACTGGTGATGAGTTGATAGCCTGCAACGAAGAGGCAGATACTATCGACAGGCTAGGCGCCGGGATTGTTATTGAGAAGCCCGTTTGGAGTTTCTTTTGGCTATGGCAATCTATCGCACGGTACGGCGAAAACTGCGTAATTATTAGCCCAGCCGAAGTTGTAGAGTTAGCTCGAAGTAAAGTTGGCGCCTGGAACGAAGCTTATACAAAACCGGGAGAGAACAAAAAATGAGGGGAATTTCGCACAATCGGTTAAATTTATGGATAAAGCTTTAAGATGTTTTCGGCATTTACGGTTCGAGAAAATAATCGAAGCTAGCACTGTAGATTTTCATAACCTCGATGACTTAATTGTAAAATGCCTTTGCTGTAAAGAGTTTGTGGATTGGGTGGCGCCTAATAAAGATGGGGTTCCTTGAGTTGGCGGAAATCGAAGCTTTATTTAAACGTAAAGAAGTAGCGGTGTTCCGTGGATTTTTAACGACCAGGACAGATAATATACGAGTGCCATACGGTAGAACGATTGAGGAATTTCCTCGTACTTAGGTTTTTGTAGGCTCGATTAACCCAGATAAATTTTTGGTTGACCCTGAAGGACACGTGAAGAAACTGCTGTTTCAATAATTTTGAGCGACTGCCTCAAAATCGAGATCGGGCGCCATGACAGACCATTCCAAATGCGGGTTGCTCAAATCCTCAAAAATCTAGGTTGGGTTAAAGGCGATAAGAAGAAAAAAATAAATGGAATTTCTACTTACCCCTGGATTAAAGGAAGTCCGGCGCCTGAATTGAATATCCCAAGGTGTCAACCCAACCGCAGCAGAATCGAATAAAACCCTTACACACAGAGACTTCGAGATGGTGGACACCTTTGTTAAAGCTGAAAAAACGAGTACAGCAGATGAAACAAGTAATCCTGATAACAAACCAACTCAAATCATAAAGGCGCCTGCCCAAGATGTAGCACCAACAATTGAAATGAATCAGGGCGACATTAATCAAAATAATTTGGTTATAGAATCTGAATCTAGGTTAAATGTAGAGGCGCCCAAAATTCAGCTAGATAATCAGGAGGAAGTGATTCGTACTAATGCTGACCTGCTTCGACAATGCATTGAAGACCAGAGTTGGGAAATGGTAGCGGAGTTAACAGAGGAATGGGCGCCTACCTTTAAAGCTCAAGTTTGGAGATGCTTGACAACAGCAGAACAGAAGGCAATCAGGGAACTGAAGCCGCAACTCAAGACTGAATCAAGCCAGATTGAACAAAACAACACTATATATATAGATAAGAATGAATTAAATATTGAACCCGTTAGATGTCAAGAACCAGCTAAACAGCCTGAAAAACCAGCACCTACCCTAAAACAACAAATCAAAGAGAACTGGGATAATACTCTAACTTTAGGAAATATAATTTTAGCTAAGGCGGAAACTGAGGAATTACAAGCGTTTGTTAGTGAATGTACTCCCGAACAAATTAAACATATTTTGGGCGCCGCTAAGTACGCATGGAAGCCAAGCTGTGTTTCTTTTGGTGAGTATGACGGTGATAAAGTCGAATTATTCGAGTTTGGACATATGCCCAATTGGAAAGTCCGACCTGTTCAAGGTAAAACAATTGTACGTGCCAAACGCTCTACAGTCTTCCCGTGGCTTGGCGAATGGCAGTGCTTCTAAGTGCTTACAAAATATAGGAACATTTTGATATTATTAGAAAATGCAAAAGTCTAAAATGCGTTTTTATGAAAATGTTCCCAAACCTTCCCAAAATTGGAAGAGTGTAAACTGACATAGGATTAAGGTAAAATAATAGTGATTCACTTGAGATTCTGAAGTTTCTAGCTTTAGAATCGATTCCACAACATGTATATTTTTATAAGATGCTTGTTGTGGTTTTTATCCACGCTTATCATAGCGGGATTAAATTTTGAATGAGATAGGTGCTAGTTATAAAAAAGTTAATCCTGATTTTGAAAAAGCAGTTCAAGTAAAGATAGGGATTGAAAAGCCGCGCGTGCTTGTACTTCTTCTTGGGTTTCTCCACCGATATGAGTTGAGCGAACAAAAGTGTAACCAGTAGGTAACATTATGGCGAGCGAAGAAGCAAGTTCCATTTGTTGCTGCGATGGCTGGTGCCCAGGCGGCAATAGTCTGATATGCGCGCTTCTAAAATGAGGCGCCATTTTCTTAACTGCTTTTACAAAATTGTCAGGGTCAGCAAATGATTTTTCGAGGTTTCTTTCTAAACGGGGTATTAGAATGATTGGTGTCGATGCTAACGAGGCGCCTTTTGAAAGTTTACTTTTAGTATGTGAGGTCGGTATTTTTGAATTTTTGTATTTTGATTTATTACTTTTATAGTAGTTTTGTTTAAAACTTGGACGAGCTACAATTAAATCACGATAACCGACTGCTACAATAAATTCTAGTAATTTTATAATTTGACGCATTACATCAGATACATGAACAGAATGCGCCCAATCAATTTGTTTTTTAAATGGGTTTAGACAGCCAAACAAACAATAATTAGTTTCGTGGACTTGATAAATTACAACTCTTATTAAAATATCTCCGCTTTTGTCTGTAGTCGGCATATAAGATATTTCGTGACAGCCTACCTTATTTATAAAAATTGTTGATAATCTATCTATGGGATATTTTTGCTCTATTACTGCCATTTCTAGTAGCTTGTCAATTTGAGTAAAACTATTGTGCGTAGGTATTTCTCCAAGATTTATACAGTTATTTGTAACATGAAATTCTTGTACTGGAATTATATTGTCATCTAACAAACTTCCCCAGCTTTTCAAAAGTAGATATTTAAAAGTTGAACAACTAGCTACAAAGGATTCTAAACTTTCTAGTTTAACTTGAGCAAGATGCCATTCCTGACTGCCGTTTCTTCCATAAGGACAAGCTACAATGTGAAACTTGTTTGAGGCAATAGAATTTAGCGACTCATTCGCTACAGTTAGCTCATAAGATAAACGACAAAACATGTATGTTTTAAAAGCCTCATCATCAGACGAAGGGCTTTGTGACGAAAGGTAATCAAATAACTCCTGCTTATTCTTTGCAAACTGATTGGGGCCTGGATTCAAATAATCAAATTTTTTAATATTATCATGATATAATAAATTAAATTCTTTTAATAAATCTTGTGTTTTATACTTAGCTTTTTTATAAATTATGGTTTCAGGGTCAAATTCTTTTATGATATATTTAATTACGTTTTCTTCAATTACAGATAACGATATATCTATGCTAGTCTGTTTCATTTGTAAACGAAGTGCATCAAACATCTTACCTAAATAAGCTTCTTCATACTCTTTGAAAGATAAAAGATTTTGATTAATTGTTAAAATAGTATTTTTGACAATAGCTATATTTAAGTTCTTGATGAACAAATTAATTTCAGATTTACTGAGTATATTAAAAACTAAAGAATTGAATCCGCTATAAGGAATATCGAAAACGAGAGAAGCTTCAAGATTTGTTTGATGTTCTAGTTCTTGTTTCCAATTTTTTAACGGCTCTTCTAAAAAGTTGCATGGGTTAAGACGTGCCGAAGCAAGCCAAATATAAGAACCGCCTTTTTCAGCAAACATTAATGTAAGATACAAAAAAATACCCTCGGAGGTTTCTGCAAAACCAGCGCGCGTTTCGTAAACGTACTGTTTTGGTATGCTCAAACTTTCTTGATAATTTAATTTTCCGCTTAAATATGCTTGGACTATAGCATTCTTATTAAAGACCTCAAACGAAAGCGGAACTGTTTCGATTGTAAAACCAAACTCGTTTATTACTTCATTCGTCTGAGCTTTCTTTTGTTTAAAAGATTTATCTAACATAAGTTGCGCGGTTTGCAGATAAATGATATTTTCAAAAAGTATATTTTTATAAGTATAAATACATTAACTGCTTTTATGGGTAAAAATAAGAAATCTTTATATCCACCAAATTGGAAGGAGCTTGCATTTTCTGTGAAAAGCGGCGCCGATTGGAAGTGCAGTCGTTGTGGATTGCAATGCTTGCGACCTGAAGATGACGCTTCCGAATTGAGTCGTTCTGAGAGAGCTACGAAAACTCTTATGGTACATCATTGGAATCGAGACCCTTCTTCAAATAACAGAGAAAATCTCGGCGCGCTTTGTTCTGCGTGCCATTTGAATTTTCATACTAGAAGAAGAAGTAATATTTCACCTGGGCAGTTATCTTTATTTTAAAGCATCTTGTAACAGGTTGCTCTTGATACACACACAATTATTAGTTTACTGTGTAGTAATAAAGTTAACACAGTAATTGTGGAGAAATACGATTGCGTATTTGACTAGTAACCTGGCGCCTGGAGAGCGGATAATTTTAATCGCACGTCCGCATTGGGTTATTTTTATAAAAGCATGTTTTATTTTATTATCTGGAATTGTCTTATTTACCCCGCATGAAACTCAATTTTTCGGAGTTTTTATTGCTGTTTTAGGTATAATTCGCTTTTTGTTTACATTAGTTAGATTTATGACGGACGTAAAGAACCATTTCGTACAGTTGCTAAACCGCAATTTTTCCAACGTACTGTTCAAAATCAATCTTTTAGCAACTAGAAAAAAATAACCCGTAACCAACTAATATAGTTGATTACAGGTTTATTAGAATATATTTAGATATTTTTGCTTTAAAGGTTATTGGCGCCTGACTCTATAGTTTGAAAATTTTACAATATACTATAAGTCTACGTCGTTTTCTTCCCAAGAAATATATATTGTAATAGTTTGGTCTCGGCGCCGTTTCAAACTAAAAGCAGCATTGTCTAGTAGCACAGAAGCATCAGCTATTCCACAGCCGTTAGCGAAACTTAGAGCTTCTGACAATGTTTTGAATCTTTTATCAACACGAATATCAGCCATAGCTGGAGACTCTTATAATAAATTGCAAGACAATATGGTCGAAGACCACAGATTAAAAAGTTAGTTGCTTACTTCAATAACAAGTTTTTACGCTGTTCTTGCTTTGTGGCTTGATTCAACCAAAAATTCTTTTGCTGCTCGTTTAGGTTATTGATTGTAGGCGCCTCACCTTTCTTAGCTTGATACAGCACTTCCGATGAAGCGTTAACTATTTGTATAGTTTGAGTAGGCTGTACAAAGTATATTGTAGAATTATTTAATTTAGCAGATTGAAGTTCTTTATTTTGATTGTCTGGATTCGCTTCAAGTCGTTTGAAGCATTCAGTTAGCATAACCTGTTCCCACTTCTCGCGATTACTACTAACTCGTGGTTTGGTAGAATTATCTAAAGGAATATTTTGATTTTGCTCATTTTGTGTGGGTTGATTAGTATAATTTTTGGTTATCTGTAAGGCTTTTTCATACCCTTCTACTAATGCTGCAATAAAAGGAGATTGATGTCCTTTACCCTCCCAAAAAGTATCTTGATTTTCGGTTACATAATGAGTACATTGCTCAAGCCATGCGGCGCCACCATTTTTTGTAACGGCTTCTAATAATTTAGGATGTTGTTCAAATTTTGCGGTTATAATCTGAGCCATCAAATCTCCTCTATCTTCATACGCCACTCCTTCTTTAAAATGTTGATAAGCTTGTTCCGCTGAAAAAAAGGGCGTACCTTTTGGTTTATCTTGCGTCCATTTTTCAGCTTTACACTCACCTGCTGGAGAAAAAGGATTATTTCTAAAAGATACGGGGTAATCACTTTTTATATTACCTAGCTCTTGTGATTTTACAGTCGGGTTTGTTAAAGCGGCGCCAAGGCTAGATTTACTGCGTGTAGCTATATTTATAAGAGGTGCTATTTCTCTGGAGTTGTTATTTACTTTTATTTGTTGGTCGGTATATTTATTTATAACTTCGCTTCGATATTTTTGCAAGGTAGATTCTACTATAGTAGATACAGCCTTTTCAATACCAGGCGCCTTACTTTCAGTATTGCCAGCAACATTTAGTACCTCAATATTATTGTCTACAATAAATTTTAAAAGCTTTTGAGATGCTAATTCAGGATTATCGTAGACTTGTTTAGGTATATGGAGGAGCAGTTTACCCATTCGGGCAGCATTTTCGGCAGTGTTTGAAGAACCTTTGTCAAAGTCGGGGTCAATGCTACCAAACACGACGGTGGCATCAGAATTTTGAATGTTGGCATTTGTTCTTATCATATAAGTATGCCCAATATTA
This sequence comes from Calothrix sp. PCC 7103, assembly GCF_000331305.1. Taxonomy (GTDB): domain Bacteria; phylum Cyanobacteriota; class Cyanobacteriia; order Cyanobacteriales; family Nostocaceae; genus Dulcicalothrix. Next base: position 115,617 of record NZ_KB217481.1, read on the forward strand.
TTTCCTGCCTGACCTTCAGTTAAACCGTAGTCAGCAAGTTTGGGATTCTTGCCTTTTTCTGTAACCCAGCCAGCAGGGGCCGTACCTCCGGTTTCAAAACCCGCTTGCTTTGCTCCAACTAAAGCTCCCATGTCGGCGCCTGTCTGTCCTCCGCTAATAATTGTTGTAAGCGTAGCTGTCTCAGGTTTTTGTGGTTTGGCGGTAGAAGTAGAGTTGGGTATTATTTTTTTTACAGCTTTAGGTGCCGATTTGGGCAACAATTCCGGTTCGCTAGACGATTCGTAAGTTTGCTGAGGTTTTTGGAATTGCTGAGTTTGAGGTTTAGATTGCTGAAGCTGGGGAGATATTATTATTGCTTCAGGAACAGTAGCTTTAATAATGGCTTGGACTTGTTTCCAAGTTTGCTGACGCTCTGCCTGAGTTGCACCTCCAGCTAATCCAGAGCCTAGTTTTTCGGGTATGTAAACAGGTAGATTCTTCTTTTGGGCAAATTCTGCTACTTTTTCTAACCCATCACTAAGCCCTTTAAAATCAGTGTAGCGCCTATCAGTTCCATAACGGTCTTGCCCAGCTACGTTAGCAACAATCAACTGCGGATTTTCCTTAACTTCAACTAATTGAACATCCCCTAGCTTCCAATCCTGTTTTTGTAAATATTGATCTTTAACTTGAGGATATTTTTCTGCTATAGCAAGTGCAAGTCCGGCGCCCATCTTGCCTTGGCAATTAACTTGTTGAACAATAATCCCACTTTCAACTTTTAGTAAGTCTGTTAAAGGTTGTTTAGGTTGTTGTTCAGTTATCTGGGTTTTGGGGGTAATTAATTGACCTAGCTCTAACTCCAAAGCGCGTGTGATAATCTTCGTGGTAGCTTCTTGAAGCCCAGGTGATCGACTTTCACGATTCCCAGCTACATTAATTGTTTGTATTTGATTTTCTTTAATAAAATCAGATATTTTAATGGCTGCTGTTTTAGGTTCATTTAAGGCTTCTTTCAAATTTATATGCAGGCAAGGTTTATCCTGCCCTTGAGCTAGTTGTATAGTCTTATAAGTTCCTGGATTATTAGCTGGGTCGGCATTACCTAAAACTAGCGTGCCATCAGATTCAAGAATATTGAGTTGAGTTCTTGCAATGTAAGTCTTTCCTATACTATCAAATTTTTTACCTTCTTCTAGACCAAATGATTCGAGCAGTTTTTTGTTATTTATATGAGATTTACCACCATTACTTAAATCTTCCATTAACCAACCACCAGGCGCAGTTCCTCCTGTCGGCAGTCCATAATCTCTTGCAGCTATTAAGGCGCCAAGGTCAGCACCAGTTTGTCCACCAGAAATAATTTTCTCTAAAGTGCTTTTATGCGGGCTTGGCGCCTCTTGAAGTTGCAAGGCTTCTGGTTTAATTTGGATGTTTTCTTGTGCTGATGGTTCAGGTGCTTGTTGCTGTTGTGCAAAAGACGTAGTTTTAGTATTTTCAGAATGATTGGCTATTGCAATGCCATTTATGCGTACAAAATCATACCCTTTTTCTTGCAGGTAATCTACAACTAATTTAGTACCTTCATTACTACCATCGCTGATAAGAAAGGAGCTTTTTGCTTCAATTGCCTTATCTAGTAAGGGCTGATAATTATCTATAAAATTCTGCTCTACTTTTTTCAACGATACGCCACGACGCACCTCGTTAATTTCGACCATTATAGTGTCTTCTTGAGAATACTCGCCAGTGTTAGCAAGTTCTCCCCATGCAGCAGCATATTTTTTAATATCGCAGGCGGTTTTTGCTGATAAAGCTGATTGCCCTATAAACTGAGTGGCAAGCAAAGCCATCTGTATTTGTAGACTATGCGATTCTTGGGTTATTCCAACAGCTTCAAGGTTTAATAATGGATTAGCCTTTTTAGGTACTACTCCGGCGCCGGAGTCACTATCAGCAATATTTTCTAAACTAGTTTTTATAACTTGCAGTTTCTCTCCTGCTTCGGGTTGTTTTAACATTTTATTTTGGTTATTGATGTATATCTCGCACAGCTTTTCAAGATACTCGTTCGTGAATTGCTGCTGATTATCTAATTGGGGTAAACTATTAATACTTGCTTGCAATGCAGTTATTTTTTCATTATAACTTGTATATCCTTCTTCTATACTAACATCTACGGGTGTTCCAAAGTTGGCTATAAGTTCTTTACGAATAGAATCGCGCGTATAAAATTCTTGCACAACCAATGTAGATATTCCATCCACACTATCTACTGCTGGTTTTATCCCTTTATCATTTAGCCAGAGAGCGGCTATTTCGGCATCTGCATTACTTAAAGTTAACCCCCAAGCAGGCGCCGCTTTTTCGTTTCCTCCATCTTCTATAAACTCTTGTTCTGGGTTTATATAATAAACGCCAAGTTCAGGATTACTTAATTTTTCAAGGGTAACTTCAGGAGGAGTTGCATCTAAGACTCGCCCAAAATTAGCAATTAATTCTAGCTTTGCGGTTTCCGTCAAACTTCTTGGATCTATTGCTATTACTTCTGCTTTTAAGCTTTGCTCTAGCGGCGAAAGCTCTGAAATGTGGTCAGTGACGGCGCCTCTTCTATTTAGCCAGCTATTAATGTTATTAGTATGTTGTTGATCGCATGTAATATAAACAGCATCGCGGTATTCTGTTTTTTCTCCGTTTGTATATGCATGGCGCCTGCTTTCTGACAAGATAGGCTGTATTGTTGTGTCTATATAATCCTGATGCGTAAGTATTGGCTGACTTTCACGCTGTATCCATACTTTCGGGTACTCAACTGTATTAGGGTCTATTGTAATAAGTGCGGCTGAAGGCGCCTTAGCGATTAAAGTAGCTTCAAAATTAAAGCCCTGCGGCTTAACTCCTAAATTACTTAAATTTTCTGTAACTTCTTTATGATTTTTGATTTCCCCTAAAACTTTATTGTCGGCTTCAACCACTGCCACCAGAACAGCTTTAGCTTTCGGGTTATTTCTTTCCGCAACTTTTGCTCTATACTCCAACCGTAGAGATTGATTTTCTGATGTAAGGTTTAAGCGTTCGTCTTGAGTATAATCAGAATAATTTTTGAAATTTCCAATTTGGATTATAGTTTCCTTTTTTGTAACCGCTTCAAAGGTAGCTACATCATGAATTTGAACTTGAGCTTCGGCTTTAGTTCCAATAGGCAATTGTCCGGCGCCTTTAGAGATAAAACCAAGTCTTTTATCATTTATATATATTGCAGTGTTAATGCTATTATTGTTTCCTTCTACATTTTCTGGTAAAAACTCATGTCTAATTTCCAATCTATGCTTTTTTGTAGAGTCAAAATTTTGAAGATAATGTTGATTTATTTTTGAATTATTAATTTTGGTGACTTCTAGCGATGTTATTTGTAAGCTATGAAGTCTTTGCGTTACTTCAGGCGAGAATAATGCAGTACTTTTCCATATCGTTCTATTATCTTTATTAAAACCCTGAGAATTAGAAGTATCAAAATTTTCTATATCAAATTCATTTTCATTTTCATTTTCATCTATGTAAATACTAGGTTTATTATTGCTTTTGTTTCCTTTATCTGAACCTTGCTGCACTTGGGTTTCTATTTTCCACATTGCCGCAGCAGCGCTTAAAGTAGAATATTGCCGTTGTCCAAGCTGCTCTAAAGTTTCTTTTATATAATTATTAGTTGTTGCTTTGATTGCATCTAAATTAGCTTCAGTTGCTACAGGAGTAATTGTAGCTTTCCATTTTAATGTACGATTCTTATCAGGATACTCTAACGATATGAATTTATCGTCACCGCCATTTCGTCTAATTTCTGATTGTTTTTTCTTAATTAACTCAATGTTTTCTAGTAAAGAAGTGTTAGTCAAAGTACCTATTTGTTTCCTAACAGGTTTAATCTCACCTCTTTCATTTTTTGTAGTAACAAGCTGACCTTCTTTATCTTGTATGCAAGCGGTTACTTTGAATTCTAGGTTTCTGCTTTTGTCATCTTTTATAAGCATTATATTTTGTAGCTCAGTCATATTTCTATAATCAAACTTTTCATAAGACTTTTCAGATACTGCTACAATTAACTTTTTACCTAGCGGGCTTTCAAGTTGCAAGTAAAAATCTGTTCTATCAGCTTCTGCAACTGCAATGTCTTGTTTTACAGTTCTTTGATAAGTAGCTAAGGCGCCGAGTCTATTACTACATTCAGCCATTAAACCTACTTTCTCGGTTTTCGCTTTTTGTGCATCAAAGCGTATAGCATATAGTTCTGATGGAACATCAACGTCTTGAAACAAATCTTTTAATTGATATACGGGTCTTTGCTTTAAATCGGTTTCTTTATAAGTAGCATTAGTCAACTGAGCAAAATGATCAAGTACTGTATGGGTATCACTTCCCATTTCGGCGCCTTCTTTAAAGTACAATGTATCTTTGTTTCTATCCGCTAGCGGAAGAACAGGGCGCCAGCTTAATTGGCTCAGACATTCTAAAACTTTGTCTTTGTCACATCGTCGCGCACTTTTTTCACTTTGTACTTCAATTTCTAGCTGTTGAGCTAGGGTATTTACAATATCTCTAAAATATTTCCTGACTGAATTTAATACTTCAACTTTCTCTTGTTGTGTTAATGGGGGTGGCGCCTCTTCAGGATACTGAGCCATAAAATCGTAAATATCTTGCCGAATCAAACCCTGATTTAAGGCTTGAGATAAAACTTCTTGGTCACGAATAGCATTTTCAGAAGTAGGGCTTGCTGAGAAATTAATTCCTGTGGTTCTGATTCGGTAGTAATCGAGTTTACCCCACTCAGTATCCAATTCGTTTTGACTAAACTCTCTATCATGAAATTTAAAGAAGCTTTTAATATAATTATCTTGTACGTCATCGGGAAGATAATCTATTTCTTTTTCAAGCGCTATTGCGTGCATTGATTGGTTAGCAACAAAACCGATAGAATTGCTTATACCTGCGAGCGCAACTTCTTCAAATGTTTCTTGGTCGTATTGAGATTTTGAGGGAGTTACAATTTTTTCGTAGCGTACTCCATCCTGTTGGAGGTACTTGACTTCGGCAATAAATCCATCAAAAGCTTCTTCGTACTGAGCTAACTTATTGAGATAAAATTGGTGCTGCCCTTCTTTATCTCCGGTATACTCGCCATACCACTCTGAGTGTTGTTTGGCGTAACGATCACAAATTTCGCGTTTACTTACAAAAGCTGGACGATCTCCGTCTGTGTCAGCATTCAATGAATCGTAGGTTGCACGATTCATTTCTATTGTGCCTGGATGCACGCTATCTCCAGCAAGTCTATTATTTTTTAATACTCCTATAACGTTCGAGTTAGGGACGGGAGAGCGATAAAAAGCAACCTCTTCACCGTCAGGTAAGTTCGCTATGCGTATTTCTCCATCAGCTAGCTTATTGTTAGTCATCATCATACCGTACTGAAATTCAATATATCTGCCTGTAGCGCAGTCTCTATATTGTTCTTTCATATACTTTTTAAGATGGTTCAAATCAGTAACATCAAAAACTTGAGCGTGGTTTTCTAGGTCAGTCTTAATCCGTGTATAAACTTTATTTTTTGATGCGACCTCATTAAATACTGCGGTTTTATCTTCTTGAGGTATATCTTGCAGTGAAAGTAATTTGTATTTTTCCTGCAATACCATGTCTACTTTTTGCTTAATCCGGCGTTCTTCGCTTTGTATGTAGTCCCAAGCAATTTTACGAGTGTCTTCCTGTATACTGTGCAGTTCCTTAAGCCTGTCTTCAACAATCATGGAAGCAAAATTTCTACCTGAGTCAGGTAAGCAGTTCCAAAACTGGGCGCCTGTCGAAGTGTGTCCATAAGTCAGGTTAAACTCCTTTTCGGCTCTGCTAGGTTTAAGGAGATTTGGTTTAAAATCGGCTCTCTCTAATTCTTCAATAGAGTATTGCGATATATTTTCTCGTGCAGCATAGGAAGTGGCGCCTAAATCAACATCCAAAGTGTAACTACCTAGCTTTACTTTGGTTTCCGCGCTTTTACGACCTTTACCAAGTTGGTCTGTGCTAAGTATTAAATCGTAACCATAGGTATTTTCTTCAGGTACAAGGGTTCCTTTGAGTAAGCAAGTGTCAGGAAATCCTGCTTCTTTTTGGCTAAATATAAGACCGCGCGTTTGAAACTGGCTATTTTCAAATCCTGCACTAGAAGCAAAGGCTTTTGATATCCTACCATCACCATCTCCCACAAGAGTTCTACCAATTTCAGGTGGTAAGACACCTGCTGATTCTCCTGTTTCCCCATCAACTACCAACACCCTTAAATCTTTGTATTCCTCTATGCCAACTTCAGCACAATCAGTAAATAAGTTAGAACCGTATTGTGCGGCATAAAATTCTTCGTCAAAAATTTCTATCCGTATATCTTTAGCTGCTTCTCTGTCTACACTTGCAAAGTAAAATCTATCCCGTGAAGAAGCTATTAACTTTTTGTCAGGTGCCTGCGATAAGTCATCTTTGTTTGTAAATTTTTCGTAAACGGCGCCTATATAAAATTGTATATCCTGATGCGAATCCGGGTACATCTTTTTTATAAGCGCTTCCATAACGCAGCTACTAATTGTTTCTGTTAAAGCTTCTTCTGTGCCTTCTATTATAGTTGGTTGGTTGTTAATCGTATTAAAGTGTGATAGTGTAATAGCCATTGTTTTACTAAGTCTATAGAATAAAATTAAAAATTACAGGTAAAAGAGAGGCGCCAGTTTTTATGACAGGTAAACAAACTCGTTACTCAGATGATGAGGACAAGTATAGTTCAGGGTTAGATATTGATGATTGTATTGCTATCGACTCTGGCAAAAAAGTGTTAAATGCTGAATCATCTAATTTATATCCTTTAGATGTAAGCATAGATGCGGATACTACTTTATATTTAGCCAATCGTGCGAGTGGTTCAACAGATGAAGAGATTGAAGAAAAAGCCGAAAAATTTGAAGAAAGCTCAGAAAGTTCTGTAAAAGGCGCCTCTGAAGAAACGGTGTTAGATGAGTTCTAATAAAAAACCTCGTGTTATTTAGCACGAGGTGAACAAGTCAAGATTTGAGTTACGCTGTTTGTAGGGGAACAATATAAAACGTTTCTATATTATGCTTTGTTTTCGTTTTGTATGAAAGATAAAAGCAATACATTCCAAACAAGCAATGGTTTTACATTTAGCTGTAGGTGCCTATAAGCTTTATCTATATTTTGTAAAGCGCTTGTAAATTTCTTGCTTTTGTAGAACTGATAAGATAAATATTTCAATAACCAAAGTTGTGTTAGCTTGGGCAAGTTACTCGCTTGTTCTGCAAAGTGTAGACACTCCCAGACAGTTTTTGGGAAATAACTGTAATTAGTTTCAAACGCATTATTAATAATTTTTAGATGATTGATTGCTTTAAGGGCGGCGCCGGGACTGCCATCTGCAAAGTCTAATACTTCCTTATATTCATAGATATCTGTATTTGTAGAATTTAAAACTAACTCTACCTGTTTTAGTGATAAAGGTTTGAAGGGCAAAACAGAGCATCGGCTTTTTATAGTTGGAAGAATTACTTCTTCGTTTGAAGAGACTAATATAATGGTCGAACGTTCTGGTTCTTCTAAAGTTTTTAAGAAAGCATTAGCACTTATTGTAGGCATCCGGTCAACGTCTTTAATAATCACTACCTTCCTTTCAGATTTTATTGGCGCCTTACCTATAAACGACATTAAGTTGCGTACTTGCTCCACCCGAATTACAGGGTTTTTGAATTCTACTCCTTTATCTTGCACTTCCTTTTCGGTCAGCATCTGCCCTTCATGTAAGGTCGTTGGCTCAACCTCCAAGTAATCTGGATGATTGATCAAGTTGGAGGAAGTAGCTCTAAGTAGTGACTGAGCAAATAATTGCGCGGTAAGGGTTTTACCTACGCCATCTCTTCCTACAAATAAGTAAGCAGGCGCCACTAACTCTTGCTCAATAACTTTAGTTAAACTAGTCTTTATTTTATCGTGCCCGATTAATGTTTCAAATTTTGTATCTTTTATAGTTGGCATATTTTTATAAGAAAGGGGATTATTTCAATTTCGGCGCTTGACTTCACAGCTAAATCAAGCTCTGCAAGAATTTCAATTATTTTTACTAGTCGTGCAAATTTTATCTGCTCAACCTCCTTTTTGAGATAGTAAAGGCGGTTGGAGTTAGTGATACTGCACAACGCAAGAACTTTACTGTCCTCACATTTTTCTTCAATTCCGGCTCTAACATTTAGCCAAGTCAGGAATTGAGTAGTAATAATTGCACTTATTTTAACGGGATGCTCATTACTCTCGATTAACCCTCTATATATAGTTACTGCATTCTCGGTTCTTCCATGCAGCAAAGCATCAGCTAATTGGAAGCAACTGTTATTGTTATTTTCCACTAACTCGTCAACTGCTTCCTTGGTAATCAGGCGCCCTGAAGTATATGAGTCGAGTTTGTGCAATTCTGAGATTAATCGACTAGTATTGTGTCCTGTTTTATCCACAAGCGCGCGCATTGCTTCTTTATCTATATCAATGTTCTCTTCCTGGGCGAGCTTTTGGGCTAAATCTATAAATTGCTTAGTCTGCCATTCTGGGATAAGCGTATATTCTTTTATTTCGGCGCCACTGCTCAATATATTCTTTACAGCTTTCAACCTGCGGTCTGGATTACTGACGCAACGCACAACCATAATATTTTGGCCATCCCCAGTCTGACTTTTATTGATTGTCTCCCAATCCTCTTTACTCAGCTTTTCTTGCAACAGTACAACAACTTTACGCCCAAATAATCCTAGAGTTGAGTACTGACCTGCCGCAGCTTCCGTACTGCTAGTGTTAGAAGTGCTTAAATACTGAGTACCTTCAGATAAAAGTTTATTTTTAATTTTCTCAATGTGGCGGGTTTGTAAAAACTCGTCTTCTCCATACAAGATGTGTATAGGCATAATTTAAATCAGGTTTATTTTTTAATTTTATGACTTATAGTAATTACCGCTCTTTTAGCCAAACAGAAGTCAGCATGTTCAAGAATGTGTTAGGCGCCTATGATGTAACTGATGTTAGTGAGCTTACTCCAGATAAAGCAAGCGAAATTTTTACAGCATTATCTACGAGCCGTCCACCAGAATTAAATCTTACTTTTACTATTTGGCTACTGCACCAAAATCTACCTCAATCAGCACGGGAATATATACTAGACTCAGATTTTGACCACGACGGCATTACTCTACGTGATGAATTTGCAAACGGAACCAACCCTTTCGAGTACAATCCTTCAAAACAAAAACAAGACGCACCTTCAACTCAATCAAATCTTGACTCATCTTCTAGCGGCGCCAGTTCAAATCGTAAACGTTCGGCACCTCAACTTGAGATGTAATCGGAGATTGTTCAGCTCCTTGCTTCGTCCAGTAAAACTTGTATATCTATATTATACAAATTGTCTGGACGCTCTTATATTGTCCAGGGTGTCCAGGTTTTAAGAGCGCTGTCCAAATAGCCTGTCCAGGGTGTCCAATTTGTCCAGAGTAACTTTTAAGATTGAGAAATTAATGCGATTAGGCGCCTAAAATTTTAGTAACTATAATTCCATTATTCTAAAAAGTTCCAATTCTTCAATGGACAGGGTGAACAGGGTGAACAGGGTGAACAGGGTGAATAGGGTGGATAGTCCTACTACATAAGGGTTTGAGCAATTTAAGGGTGGGTGGACAGTTTTGGACAGCTTTAAAAAAGTGGACAAGTTTATATTCAATAACGCAGTAAAAAAATACGCCTAATAAAATCTGGCACCTAATTAGAGAACAAGCATTTAGTCGCTGCGGCTCTTAGGACAGGCACCCAGTACTCGGCAGTTTGTAAATTTTATTACCTTTATATAACTAGCCCAAAGGGTGACTAACCTACATTTTTATATAAGTAAAATTTGAGTTCAGTCACCGACTAGAATGTACGCTGCACATAGTAAAGAGCGATTTTGACCGAGAATTTTTTAATTCTTCAATTTTAGATCGACAGCCTAACCATAAACACCGAATTGACTCTTGACTTTTTAGTTATATTTTATACAATTGAAAAATGCGATAACTAGAACGGCGCCGCGCACCCACTCTTTTCTTAAGCTACTCAATTACTTTCATCCATAATCAAGCAACATCCCAAACTAACCAATATCGAACCCTCTAAAAACCAAACTCTATTTTTTATCGCGGTCTTATTACGACACATTGGGTATCGCAATCATTTGATTTACGCACCCTTAGTATCGCTTGTTTTTTTATATGAGTCTAGGCGTATCAATATATTTTTATTTACGATACTTTAAGTATCGTTTTAGTTTTAAATATAAGACTTAGTGTATCGATATTATAGACAAATTGAGTATTTATACTCTTAATCCAAAATTAGCCTAAGTTAGGCTACATTAGGCTAATTTAGTCTAAGTTGGGCTAATTGTGGATTAGCGGTATTTACGGGTAAGTTAGGTACCATCTACGTATAAACCGAACAAAGGATTTTATAAATTAGCGGTCTACATGCAGGACTTTAAAGTACGTTCATTTGCTGAGTAAACCTTTGGTTTTATGAAGTAAAAAATGGCTGAAAATTCTACAGGTAGGCGCCTGAAATAAATAGCATAGTTTGCAATGTGTAAAACGTAAGTGCGGATAGTTTTAGGAAATTAATGGTTATTAAGAACAGTCGCTTAGTTTTTCTAATTTAATTATTAATTTATTACTTGATCTGGTTATTGAGCGGATAGGTATCGCTAAATGAAATATTAATCTTTATATTTATTATGAAATGCTACTTGAAAGGGTGCGCTTCCTTACACAGAAGGGTGCGCCCTTATTCTATATAAATGTGCGCTTTTATAAGGCGCACCTAAAAAGCGCTGCGCTTAGGGGTGCGCTTTTTGTGAAAGAGGCTGCGCTTCCTTATATATCAAGGGTGCGCCTTATTTTGGGTAGGCGCACATCCATGTGCGCTTTTGATGTGCGCTCAAAAAGCGCACCCCCTTTTAGACACGTTTGACGAGTAGAGGTGCGCTTTTTCATGTGCGCTTTTTCGGTTTATGATTTGGCGCCTCCAATTGGGAAGCAGTTGCATTATCCCGTTTCATATAAACAATACTATTATCTGTTTTTATTCTTAAGGGTAAAGGACGGCGCCTCGTAACCACTCTAATATCTAAGAAGTGTTTAAGTAGACAAATATATATGTGAATAGAACAGTGTCGTTTATTTACATCTACACACTGCAAACCAATTAAGAACATCTTTGTCTAATAAAACTTTTGCGGAATATGCCAGTTCTGTCTAACCTTTATACATAAGCAGTTTACATATGAACATTATTTACTGAATAAACTAAGAAATTCTTTCGTATCAACGTAGTGCCCCTATGCCGCTCGAACTTCTAATTTTTGAGAATATTTTTAACATCAATTGAGCTTTCAAGGTACGGTTAGCCGTACATAAACATAATTATTTTATACAAATATTTTTCTAAGTGGTGTAATCCAAAATTAGCCTAAGTTAGGCTACATTAGACTAAATTAGCCCAAGTTAGGCTAATTTAGGCTTTTGAGCATAAATACTTAATTTATTAAAATATATCGATACGCTTAGTATTAAAAACATTGTATTGTAAAACGTCAAGTATCGAAACTCTTTGTTATATCGATACGTCGTGTCCAGTAATTATTTTATTAATGATACGTGTAGTATCAAAACAGTTTTAATAAAGAAACGATGTGTATTATATATATTTACGCTTTCTCTGCCCAAGACTTGCAAATGGCAGCATCGACGACACAAGGTATGTGGCGTAAAAAAGTAGAGCCGGCTTGTTGCATCAACTCTACTACAAGGTTTCTCGTTTCTACTGCATGGGCATGAGGAACTTCGACAACTATTTCATCATGAACAAGGGCGATGATGCAAGCGTCATATTTTATAAGAGGCGCCCATAATAACGAGACAGCGAGTTTTGTTATATCGGCGTTAAGTCCTTGGACGGGAGTGTTGACAGCTTCGGTGAAAGGCGCCGGGTAGCTCCACTTTCGGATACGGCCTGAAAGGGTTCGGACGATTTTAGTATTTTGACTTTTGATTTGTTTGTGCCATTCAAGAAGACCAGGAAATCGTTTAAAAAACTTCGCGCTTATTTCTTCTGCTTCTTTCTGAGCAATAGCAACACCGTAGTTAGAACGTGCGTAAACTACAAGGCTAGCAGGCATCATGCCATACACGAGTCCGAAATTGACAGGTTTTGCGAGTCTTCTATCTTCTTTGGTAACTTGGTCGAGCGGTTTATCGAGTATCACACTTGCTGTAAGTGAGTGGATGTCGAGTCCTTGCTGATATGCGAGTGTTAAGGTTTCGTCGCCGCATACTTCAGCAATAATCCGAAGCTCCATTTGGGAGTAGTCAGCGACGATTAGGTCGTAACCTTCTTCGGGTACAAACAATGATCTAAATTTTGTATTATTAGGAATTTGCTGGAGTGGCGGGTTGCGTACACTCATCCGTCCAGTCGCGGCGCCGATCTGAAAAACCGAAGTATGAATCCTGCCTGTTTTAGGGTTAATGAATCTTTCTAACTTGTTAAGATACTTGGTTAAATAATCGTTAGCCTTGCGGTAGTCTACGAATTTTTGGATTAGCTCGTTTTGACCTATATATATAGATAAATGATCTTTGTCTGTGCTGGTGAGCGGTACGCCAAGTAGGTTAAATGCCTTTTTAACTTGGTGGTGGCTATTTAAGTTAATCTTGGTTTTGTACTCACTGGGGAATAAAGGTAAAGTTGTGCTATTGCTGACGTCATCAAGTTGTAAACTATTTTCCAACTCAGCTTTTAATTTTTTTTTTAATTCGCTGTACTCTTTTTGTAAGACCTTGAGTTGAGGCAAATCGAGCTTCATGCCTTTAAATTCAAGCATTGCGGCGCCTGTTAAGCAACCAAACTCAATGTCGCGCGCTCTTTCAAGTTTTAAGTTTTTGATTTTTTTGCTTAACTCACGTTCAAGTGGCAGCAAAACCAAAGCATCTTCCGCAGCATAATCAAGCTGTTCGGAAGTTAACTTGGGCACAGACCAGTTGCTATCTTGTTCTGTTTTATCAAGTTCAATTCCTAGGTGCCTATGGGTAACAACTTTAAGGCTGTGCGTTAAACCTAGGCCGTTGTCAACTAAGATTGATGCAAGCTGAGTGTCGAAATATGGTGGGCTAACTGGTATTCCGGCGCCCCACAGCATTTGGATATCAAATATACCGTTATGAAATATTTTAGTTATATGTTCAGAAGCGAGTATTTTAATTAGTAAATCGGTAACTTCGGTTTTAAACAGGTCAATTATAAGCGTTGGTTCTGACTCGCAGGAAATTTGAAGTAATCTGATTTTATTAGTGTGTGGGCACAACCCTGTAGTTTCGGTATCTATCGCAATTAGGTTGTGGAAGGCCACATTTTCAAGATGGGTGTCTAAATCTAAGGTGTTAACTATATATATATAGTTATTTTTACTGTTCATTCATCTCACCCCTTATCAGTTCTACCCAGGCAACAGCTTTCTTACCATTCACAGCAAGTAAGTTATTCCACATAGTGGACACTTCCGTAATTGATTTTGCTGGTAATTTGGAATGTCCCCATTTAATAGCATCATCATAAGACTTCCAAGTTTTCCAAGGCGCCTCTTCTATCTCAAGTAGTGGAGTTACAGGCATCGTGACTTCGGGAGTTGAAGCAACTGCAACGACTTTACTACTGGTTTTGGTTGAATCTAGTAATTTTAAAAACCCAACTTCTAACCATATTTGAGGATTAACCGTAGATTTTAGCTGCTTCTGTATTTCAAGTAAATAATCTGAAATTCGCATCAACTTGTTTGTTTGGTCTGGCTCTGCTATTAGCTGGTCGGTTATAAATTTAGCAAACTGGTTTACAATAGTTTCTGGTTCTTTACCTTCAAAAGCTAAAAATCTTAGAGTAGTTAAAAGTTCTGTCTGGTTATTTGTAACCACAAGGTTATACACTTTTTGCAGTAATTCTTTTGAGACTTTGCCAGTTAGCTCATAAATATCGTCGGGAGTAATGGCGCCTGCCCTGAAAGACTGAGCTTGGTCTAACATGCAAAGCGCATCACGCAAACAACCGTCAGAAAAAGTAGCGATGATTTCAAGCGCTTTAGATTTAATATCTATATTTTCAGTTTTGCTTATGGCGCTCAGATGCTGCACCATCGTGTCAGAGTTTACTCGTTTAAAGCTGAAATGTTGACAGCGAGAAGCTACTGACTCTTTAACCTTATGTAGTTCAGTGGTGGCAAGTATAAATACTGCGTAGGCTGGTGGTTCTTCGATAGTCTTGAGCAAGGAGTTGAATGCCTCGCGCGTCAGCATATGCACTTCATCGATTATGATAACTTTGTACTTGCCAGATATTGGGGCGTAATGCAATTTTTCAATTAATTTGGTTGCGTTCTCGACTCCACTGTTGGAGGCTGCGTCTATCTCAATAATATCGAGAGATGCTTGTTTCAAGGCTTCTGTACATGAAAAGCATAACCCACAAGGTTCGGCGCCGTTTACCCGATTGCTACAGTTTAAGGCAGCTGCAAAAATACGAGCTGTGGAAGTTTTACCACATCCACGTGGTCCATAGAATAAATAAGCTGGCGCCACTCTCTCTCGTTTAATCGCGTTGGACAGTGTTTGGGCTATAGGCGCCTGACCTACAAGATCAGAAAATTTAGCAGGTCTATATTTTTGATGAAAAGGAATGTACATATAATTTTATTTATGATTTTTTTAAATAATAGTGCAGAGTTGATACTGTACGTCTATTGTTGTTGGCGAAGGTATCCCATTTATATTCGCATTCGCCTTCTTTAAATTTTGGTGATTTTTTACTCCAGTCAACCCATAAATTTAAGAAGCTGCTATCGAGAGCGTAAAGAGTTTTACCTACATCTATCCAAGAGTGGTAGTCGTCAGCAAACTTTAAATTTATTTTTCCTAGAATATTTTCAATATCTTCGCGGCTATAATTTTTATCTATATATATATAGTTATTGTTCGAGATTGTTCGGAGCATTGCACGCTTTATCCAATCAGGCGCCTGGGCTACATCTACATCAGTCGGGCTACAGTTATTTAGAAAAAAGTAATTTCGTCCACTGGTATGCAGTGATGGAGGAAGAGTAGACCCTAAACCGCTGCCGCGTAACTCTAATTTATCCTTTCCTATATGAAAAGTTAGAGACATCAGACTTTGCCCTAATTCCTTGTTTGTTTTAAATAACCTGTGGGCGTGGTGGGGTGTACCCGATGAATAACTTATAGTTGGAGGCATTAAATCGAGTGCAAATCTATATAACTCGCTGCTGGTAATCCCTTCTAAGTCATCATTGCTGGCACCAGTGGCAAGTTGAACTAATTTTTTATAGCCTCCAATTCCATCAAAATCGGCAGCTATTATAAATTCTTGGTCGTTTAACCCGCAAACTAAAGCTATGCCATTAGGAACTATCAGTTTACCTCCATATTTAGATTGAATTTTGATTCGACCATTTGAACTAAGTTCTTCTTTCAACTGATTAGGTAAAAAGCAGTCAGTATTCCAGTTTTTACCTACTGGATTTTTGTTCATCGTCGGTGTCAGGCGCCAGTGCTGGGGAAGTATATCAAGGGTTTCTAGTATTTGTTGTATTTGTTGTATTTGTGATTTTATCATTTTACTGAAAAACCTCACTTAGTTAATCTATTAATTAGATACTAAGCGAGGCTTACTATTAGATTTTGTGCGTTCTAATTCTATTTATTATTTTGCTGTAAGGTTTAATTGTTGCCTATCTTATACTATTTTTATATGAAGATGTACATTATTATTCTTAGTCCCCCGAAATCGCGGGAGGTTGGGGGATTTAATATAACTGCTTCATATTAAATCGGTATTACTCTAATGTTTCAAGATATTTTTCGCATTGATGCATAAATTCTTCGCTGATGCGATAGTAAGCTTCATCTAGCTCATTTAACTCTAACATTTCTGTTAGGTCATATTCGTCTTCTGCAAAGAACCTTGCCGTTATAACTTGTGACCAATAGCTATTTACTAATTTTTCAACTTCTATTCCAATGGGGATACAATTTAAATGAAATTTTAAGTAGTTTATTCCTACATAATATTTATTTATGTGATATTGCTGGAATCCGCCATTTTCTACTTGATAATTCAAATTGCCTAGGACTACTGCTGCTCTTTGCTTTTTGTTGAGCATTTCTAAAAATTGCTCGTAATTCAGATGTGGGTTATTATTCCACAATTCATAAGCTTCATCCATTATTTGTTGATGTAACGACATATTTAAAACGTATCCGCTCGATAAGTAGGGGTAGCGGCAATGTGCGAGCGCACGTGCCTTCCAAAGTGGAAAATAAACATATTGTCATATTTAGGCAATGATATTGCCCTATTGTTCCCGACGTTCAATCAGGCGCCTCCTAACAGTTCACGACGAAGAGGAGTGAGCATCACAATTAATCGGCTCCTGGCTTGCACTGTACGTGTACAAGGCAGCAACAAGAAGTCAACAGCAAAACAATAATAAGAAACCAGGTAGAAAAAATGTAGTTCGGGATGGAAAGTACACGTAACGTTATAGAATATGGTACATGACGCAAAATCCGGAGAACGAAAAGTTAGTACCCCAATTGCTGCAAAACATTGACCCAAGAGAAATTGCAGATACTTCTGTGCGTCAAACTATAGAAATACTGTTGAACTTGATAGAAGAGCTAAACTCGAAGGTAAAAAGTTTAGAAGAAGAAAAGCAGAAGTTACAAGATGAAATCAATCGTCTCAAGGGAGAAGATGGCAAGCCAGACATCAAAGCCAATAAAACTAAAGGGTTCAAGAAAGACCATTCATCAGAAAAAGAACGAAAAACACCTAAAAAACATATAAAAAGTAGTAAAAATGTCAACATCACAATAGATAGAAAGGAAATATTACCATACTCCAAGTCGGAGCTACCATACGATGCAGAATTTAAAGGCTATGAAGAAGTAGTCGTCCAAGACATCTCGTTTAAAACTGATAACGTATTATTCTTAAAACCAAAATACTACTCGGCTTCAGAGGGGAAAACATACTTGGCTCCATTACCTTTAGGTTATGATGGGGAGTTTGGTCCTGGAGTAAAAGCCTTTGTCATTAGCCTATATTACGGAGGCAATATGACTCAGGGCAAAATTTTAGAGTTTTTAGAAGATATTGGTATCTCAATGTCAGCAGGATATTTATCAAATCTGTTAATTAAAAACACGGAAGATTTTGAGGCTGAGTTAAACGAAGTATACGTAGAAGGACTAGCTAGTACTCCCTGGCAACATCTAGACCAAACATCCGCGCGCGTAAAAGGTGTAAATCACACCACGAATGTAATTTGTAATCCATTGTATACATTATATTCGACGACACTGAAAAAAGACCGATTAACAGTACTTGGCGTATTACAGAACAACCGAGAACTTCAATTTATAATCAGTCCACTCACTTACGAATTACTCGATAGCTTAAATTTACCAACAAAGTGGAAAAATCAACTCAAATTATTACCTCAAAATACAGTATTCACAGAGCCAGAGTTTGACACTTTGCTTGATACTTATTTAAGTAAACTCGGTTCTCAACAGCGTACTCGTGTATTAGAAGCAGCAGCAATTAGTTTTTACCATCAGCAAACCGACATTCCAATAATACAGACACTTATATGTGATGATGCTCCTCAATTCAAGCTACTGACTGATAGTTTAGCGTTGTGCTGGGTACATGAAGGGCGCCACTATAAAAAATTGACTCCGTTTGTTCCTTGCCACCAGGAGATTTTAGACAAATTTCTAACAGAATTTTGGGATTATTATCGAGAATTACTTGCTTATAGAGATTCTCCGAGCGTTCATAGAAAAATTGAGTTGGAGTCAAAGTTTTGGAAAATTTTTGGTACTAAAAGCGGTTATGAGCAGTTGGATGAGCGAAAACAATTAACAGCAGCAAAAGTATCTGAGTTGCTATTGGTCTTAGAATATCCGGAACTGCCGTTACATAATAATCCTGCTGAACTGGCAGCAAGAACAATGGTGCAGCGACGCAACATTAGTTACGCGACTCAAACAACTCAGGGTACTAAAGCTTGGGATATTTTTATGTCTCCCTTCGGGTTCGCCACTTTGGCGGGACGGAAACCGACACCGCCAAGTGGACTCACTTGTCGCGACTACTCGTAAATTAGGAATAAGCTTTTTTAAATACATTCAAGACCGTATTTCCTCCAAAAGTAAAATTCCATCATTGGGAACTATCATTAGAAATAAATGTTTTCAAGAGTCAATTCTTCTGTCAGACCAAGAAGAATTACTTTGTATGTCAGGGTAAACACTTTTAGAAGTTAATCAACTTGTTAAACTAAAACCTCAAGCGCATTTGATATTGGATGCGTTTAATTATGCTGCATCTCTATTTTGTGCGGTTATAGTGCCATGCGAAACAGCCAAGGCGTTTAGAAGTGCCGGACTCGTGATAGCGCTATAGTCGTTTGAATTTTTCATTCGTTAAATGGTTATTTATTACCTAAATGTACTAAAAATCATTGTGCTTTGAAGTTAAAATACTTAAGCATGTATCCAATAAAATGCAAAATTTTTTATCTTCGTTCAATGCCGCTGCAGGCGCGTAGCGCCCGCATAGCTTGAGTTATTTTATAAAGAATAAATTTTTTAAAAACACCAGAGGTATTACTACTCACCCCAATTTATCGAGCCGATACTTTAAAACCTTTAATAAATATTAAAGTGATATCGATTTAATTTTCTGAGAAGACAGGCGCCATTCTTGTATTAGCGCTTTTTCTAATTCTTCTACTATATAGTCATACATGATGTTATTGTTATCACGGTCGTTGATGAGTAAATCAAGTTGTGCTAATAACCATTCGCAGCCATTCATATTAGAGCTTAAAGGGGGCAAGTCTGGGTTTAGTAGAATCTCGTCGTTTGCCAAACTGTAGGCACCTGGTGCTATATCATCAAGATTTAAACTTTGTTTCAATAGATTAAAGATGCGGTTAATTAAATATTCTTGTTCTTTGTTTATGCTTGTAATTAATTCATTAAGTAGTTCTGTAGCTTTGTCGGTGAACCACCATTGGTCGTTATCGTCTCTAAAATCGTCTTCAGAACCTGCGACTAAAATCGGCATAAAAACCTCTTATAAATTATAAATATATTAAATAAAGCAGGCGCCGATTATTAGGCGCCATTTCATAGACAATTCGTAGACACTTCGTCAGCAACCCACTTTCTTTGTCATTTGCAGATTATATGTACAGCCCATCTCCAAAAATAGGCAAAGGCTCGTTTATATCTAGAGCTTCAGAGAGAGCAAGTATTCCATGTAAATCAAGATAATTTTCTGGTTTGTATTCTTCAGTGACTTTATGATTGTGTAATGTAGGAGTGTAAAATTCGCCTTTGTACCACGATTCATTTTCTTCTGAATTAATGAAAGTTTGAAGGCGCCCATCAAAATACGACCAACGCTCTATGCTATCTATAGATTCTCTAACACCATCACGATTAAATTTATTATCGGTTTGTGTAAACAACAACCAATTATCAATAGTGTTAGTAAACACTGTCTCTATTCCATCTTTAACAAAGGACAAGTAGTCAATACCTTTCTTAGTTTTGATAGTTATAACATCATACTTGCTTGCTGATTCTATGATTCGAGATAACAAAACAAACCAATTTGATTGTAGTTCTACATCACCAGTAGAAGGTAAAATCCGCCACTCGAAGGTGGGTAAGAGCTTTTCTTTAAGCATAGGCGCCGGAGAACATGCAAAATACCTCGGATTTCTGACAATGTTAGCAGCTAGGGATGAAAATTCTTCACGAGATGCGGCTGATGCTGCGTACTTATTAATTTCTTGATAATTGAATTCATGCTGCATTGGGGCACAGCCGTAAGTTAAAGCCAAAGCAAATTCATAAGAAAGTGCTTCTTTATCAGCAAGTAATTCTTCATCGCCCATGATACCGCGAACTATCTGGTTAATTTTGCGTTGGACGTAACCAAGCTGAGTCAAGTCGGCTTTGTTTTTTCTTTTAAGCAGATGTTCGTCAACACGGGCGCCTATCGGCAAGCAAAAATTGTTGTTTCTTCGTGTTGGAGGAATTATATCCATTACAGCATGAGATGCTGCTGCTGTGACAGCCGCTACATTAGCCAAGTATTTTAAATATTCTTCACCTTGCAAATCAGGTCTTTCTACGCTAACGTGCAAGTGAACCCCAGACGATTTTGTGAAGTGTACTCCAATTCTTTTTAAGGAATTGACTACCACTTTATAAATGCCCGTTAGTTCATAAACATCGCCGCACACTGGAAATCCTGCTTCTAACCCAGAGTAAGTCTTGAAATCGAATCGTTGCTCAGGATTATTAACATCATGATAACGCTCTTCAAAGCTGGCTATATTTTGGCTTGTGGTTCCATGCACCGAGTTATCGAAGCCAATGTTTACACAATTTTCAGAGGCGCCTTGTATAAACCCGCAAAGCTCCAGTCTGTCAAACAGTTTCAATACTGTTTGTTCGATGTTACCTCGTTCTATATTTATGAGGGTTCCATCTAAAGGCGATTCTAATGTGATTGGGGCATCATACTTTTGAGCAGTTTTTATTAACCGCTCTTTTATTTTGTTAATATCCGCAGCATTAAGCTTACATCTATAAGGTAAGCCAGCATTTTCTAGCTCGCTGTCAATGATGCCAGCTATATAAATCATCTGCACCAACTGCATAAACTTGGGTTGGCGCCTCATTGGCTTTGAATGCTTGATTACAGCTAATTGAATAATTGGTTTTAAAGCTTCTCTGATTGAAGCAGATAGTCGGGATAAGGGCACCTCGGTTAAAGGTAAAAATTCAAGTTCGGCGCCAACTGACATTTCAACATTTTTGTTATAATAAGCCGATTCTTCAGACTTTTCGATAATTGCGGGTGGATTTAGTGTAGAGTACATTGAGAGATACCTTTAATAATATAATGTAAGTAAATAATCCAAAATAAAAGACGCATAAGCGTCGTATTAAAATGTAGCTCTGCACCTTATTATTTAATTAATCCCAAAAATCTTCAGTTAGCGACTTTAAAGAGTATGTTTTATTCTTTAAATACATTTCTAGTTTCTGCTGTTGATGTGAAATACGCAACGTATTCTGAAACAAACTACTTAAATTAAATTTCATACCAGTTGGTGAAGGTACAATTTTTAAAAACTCATTAGCAGAATTAGCAAACTCGCTACTTTCAGTATTACCTGTAGTCACTAACTGCTCAATTTTTGAAAGCAGTTTGAGCGCTTGTTTTATCTCTTCTAGCTCCAGAGTTTTAATTTCTCGCTGGGTTTGTACATAGCCCTTCTTTGCTTTCTCTGCAACAAGCAAGGCTAATTTTACTTTGGCGTGAGTTTGGGAATTTAAGATGTGTACTTTGCTTTGGGCTTTGTAACCAACTCTGCCCCACTGGACGACTAAATCGCCTGAATTGTTTACGATACCTGACCAAAATTTGTTGCTGTTCGATTGGGTGTCTACGTAAATTAAATAGATTTCTTCCATATCCTACTACCCATAATAAGTGTGAAATAAGCGTGAAGAATTTATGATATCCCCGTATCTTCTACATACTTTTAAGCAAGGCGCCCATTTTAAGAGCGCCTGGTAATACTGAATTAATTGAAATCCATATTGACTTTATAGCTAGTTTTCTCTGGCTGGACGTGCTTAATAGTTGATGCAGGTCTTGCTGTAGCCGCCCATTTCTCCATATGCTCAATTTTTGTTGAGTCTTGTATCGCCAGAGGAACAATACTTTTGCGAGCTTTTTGTAAATCCGCTAGTGTAACTTTTTGAGGGCGCCCTTCATCAAAAGCGATTAGAGATGCTTCGGATGCAAGGTTTTCAAGTTCGGCGCCTGAAAATTTATCCGCGTCTGCCGCCACTGCTTCAATATATTCTTGTTCCACATCAGAACAACCAAACCTGACTAAATGCTTAGTGAGTATTTCTACTCTCTCTTGTTCTGTCGGTAGCGCAACATAGAATATTTCGTCAAAACGACCTTTACGTTTAAACTCGCTTGGAAGTTCTGCTACGTTGTTAGCAGTTGCGATAATAAACACTCCTTCTTTACTTTCTGACATGAAAGTAAGTATCATGCCTAATATTCGCTGGCTTACTCCAGAAGTATCACCACTCCCTGATAACGCTTTTTCAACTTCGTCCAACCAAAGTATACAAGGTGCTATTGCTTCGGCAGTTTTGAGCGCGCGCTTGACGTTAGCTTCACTTTCTCCTACCAAACTACCTAGCATTGATGCAAGGTCAAGCTGCAACAAAGGTAAATTTAATATCTTTGCTGTTGTTTTGGCGACCAATGACTTACCTGTACCTGGTGGTCCAGCAAGCAACATACCTTTAGGTTTGGGTAAGTTATAGTTTCTCGCTTCTTGATTAAAAAGTCGGCGCCTTTTGTGTAACCACTCTCTCAAAATATCAAGCCCACCGAAATCAATGTCAGATGGTTCAGCAAGCTCGATTTGCATTTGTGCAAGTATTCGCGTCTTATACTGAACTGCGGCATTTATTAAATCTCGGTCAACTGTAATTGTGTTTCCGTTTCTTTTTTTGCGACAGTTTAAGCGCATAAAATCGCCTATTTCTTCCAAGGTTAAACCTAATAAAGCTCTGCCTAACTCTTCAATATCATCGCTGTTTAGTTTAAGCAGCAATTTTATATCCTTACATGCTGCTGATTCTGTTATAAAGCTAATGTACTCGTTGAAGTGGTTTACGACTTTTTCAATAGTCGGCAACTGCATTTCGCAGTACGGTATTAACCTTACTAGACTTTCGTCCAGTTTGATGTTTTGACCAAGTATTATTAACCTCTTGTCGGTGGGCTTCAAATCGAAGCACAAATTTTTGACTTTTGAAGCTATTTCAACCGAGTGCCGAGAGCCTCCATCAATAAATGGCGCGATGTCACTGATTATAAAAACAGCTTTCTTATTTTTGTCGCATTTCTGTATGTAGTCGAATATATATAGTAGAGGTTCGATGTTTGGCGGGTTTTTGAATTCAGGACACTCTTGGAGAACTAGCCCGTTATCTTCAGCAATTGCTACCTTTTTCAAGGTTCCGTACCCTATGTTCCAAATATATGTCTCTGATTTAAGCTTACTCAGAAATTCATCTCTAAGCCGCAGTAAGACATTTGACTGTTCCGGCGCCAGCACATCCAACGCAACGACGGGTATTTGGGATTTAAGGTAGTCAGATATTTCAGAAATGTCAATTGAAGCGCGCATATTAGTAAATATTTGGTTATTTTAACTTTGGTTGGGGAGTTAAACTCCCCTTGCGTTTTGCGTTAGTAACGTACTCTGTTTTGAAGAGTGTTATGGTTTCTTGTCAGCCGCTGTTCTTCGTATTCAGGCTTGTATTCACGCTCGACTACTACACCAAGAGCATTTTCAAAAGGTTGAGTAGCAGCAGTACATCCGGCGCCATTAAACCCGACAGCCTCTATCTTTACTTTGCCAGTTTCGGAGTCAAAAATAATTTCAATTTCCATGATTATCTCCTTGCAAATTGCTGTTGTTGCTGAACACTAACACGTAACGTTGTGGTGCTACCTATTCGGGTTTCTTGTTGGATAGTGGCGCCCATTTCAGCAGCCACTTTTCTGCAAATCTGAATACCGTATTCAGTTGTTAATTTATTGACAAAATTTCTGCCTAGTCCTTGTCCAGGTGCGGCAGCACCATTTCTAACATCGTACTCAGATATAATGGTGTCGTAGCTTTCACCGTTCCAGTGAAAGCCCAGGTCATTACTGTAATTTGCTATTTGATGGCGCCGGACAATTATATGGGCAGTTGTGCTTCTTTTATCTCCCATATATCCATATAGACTTACGGGAGTTTCATGAACTTCAGGGTGGAACCCCATTGTTTCTAAAGCTGCTACTAAACAGCTTTTATCTGTTAATTTTGTTTGGACACTAGTAAAATGTGACATATTTGTTATTTAGTAGTAAATTCAGGAGGGGATTTTAGAATAAATTGAGTGGGAAGAATGTTTTTGTATGTTTTCCACTTAGCTAAAGCAAATCGAACCTCATTAGTCCTGTTTACGTCGCTTACACTTGTATGATACTGAGCAATAGCCTCTAATCGTTATCTCAATGTCGTCCTGAATCATGCAGCAGCAAACTCGGTATAAAACATTGGATAAAGTGCGGGCGCCACTTCCTCTTTTGGCTGCCTTTCCTTGATTTTATACAAAGCTTGTAAACGGCTTAGAAAATCTTCGCCAACACCGTAGCCAAGATATTCTTCACCAAATGTTAAATCTGCATTTGCCATACTTACCTGATATTCTGCACCATTCCAATGCAAAACTACACCAGCCTTTATACCTCGTTTGGTAGATTCATATTTGGGCACCACAATTACGTTAATGCCTTCGTAAACTTCAGGGCTATAACCCATTCGATTAAGTGCAGCAACAATCAATGTTTGATTGACTAAGCCTAGTTGATGTGAAGTGTACTTGCTCATGTTCATCCCTTCTATATTTGTTGGTTGATTAATTGATACCGTTATCTAGGCGCCCAAACAATTTGTTTAACTTCCTTTACCCGCCAAATAAGACACTACTGCTTTACAGCATTCTTTTAAGGAACGGCGCCGAATCGTTTCTCCCGAAGCTTTTAATATTGCGTGATAATTTCCCTCTTCAACACATTGTTGAAATGTTGCAACATCTACAAATATTTCGTTTGCAGTTTCTACAGAAATTGCGTTACCCCAAGCCATGATTATCTCCTTAATCCCAATCAATATTCATAGCTGTCTGCTTCCCAATACCCATACCATCAGTTGAAATCATCTCTTTTAGGGCTGCTTGGTCATTGAGTAGCTTCACCTTGATGGCGTTCATCGTCTGTTGTAGATGCGATTTATCGGCACCTTTTTCAGTACCTTGCTCTGCTGTTACCATCGCTTCTTCAAGGCTTTTCATTAAACCTTGAATATTTTCACTAGCTTTGGGAGAAGCGTTACTTAAGAGGACTTGAATGCTTTGCATATGCTTTTTCAACTTGTTCTCGAAGAGTTTGGGTTTTCTACCTGGCTCCCACTCAGATAGCTCTTTCAAAAGAGTTGACGCAATTTCTTCAGCGCCTTGTGTTGCTGCTTCAATCAACCGTTGCTGGAAAGTTTCGTCATAATTTTTTATGAACGACTCGATTTGTTGCAAGCACTCTGCCTGTTCCTCGCTCAATTGATCTTTGATTGACGGGATAATTACAGGGCGCCCAATCTCAATAACGAGAAACTCTTCAACATCATCTAAAGTTGGGAAAGCTTGCAGAAGGTCTGTTTTAACTTCCTCTCGCTTTTTCTCTTCCAAACTCCAAGTCTGTAAATTCAGAAATTCCTCAATTCTTGCTTCGTAGTCAGCAAGACCAGATTCATACTCTTGCCTAAGCTTTTCTCTCAGGCTAGGCGCCAAATTATCGCGCAAATCTAACAACTGCGACCAAACTAGCGGTGCCATATCAATATTACATACGAGGTCGCCTTTATCAGCAACACACCAGTCTGACAAAGACTTTAACGCTTGTCGAATTTTAGATGCCGCCTCTTCAAGCGACTTGAAAACTTTGATTCCACGTAAATTTACCTCGCTTTTCTTGGCGCCTACCAAGTCAGAGGTTTGTAGAACTTGACTCCACTTGGGAGAGTTGGACTTTGTAGCATTTTTAATCCTTACACGGAATCTTATACGTGTTTTACTCATTTGCTCGAAGTCGTGTTTATAAACTTCGGCATCCTTCAAAAAGCTCGGACGTTCTAAGGCTTGTGTCATACAATATATGATGATCTTTTTTATTGTCGCCCTGCTCTTACAAAAGAGTGGGGCATTTATTTTTCCGCCTAAACCGCGCAACGCGCGTCAACCTCCCACAAGTTCTATATTACACACGTGTCCGCAAAAAGTCAACTTTGCGGACAAATAGATTCATTTGCGTGCAAAGCGTTGATTTTGTCGTTGAAAGCGGGTAGTATTGACTGGTAAATTAGTAAATAAACTCAAAAACTCACGATTATATGGAGGATTCTAAAAATAGTGAAAAAAGCTCTGATGATAGGATTAGTTTCAGGGATAGCGATATTGTGGACTATGTGTCATCGAGATCAGATCGCCGCCACTTAGCAACGCGCGCTATGCTGCATAAGTATATGTGGCTAATGCAAGAGACTAAAAAATATGCCCCTTTTGATTTTTCGTCGAAAGAGGCGTTAGCGATTTATGAGGGTAGTGAGGCATCAAGTCTAGGGATTGAGGTAGACCCTGACGAGATTCCGTTCTATTACACTAAAATCCTTGCGAAACTTAGGCGCACAGGTAGACACCTGGAGTTAGGAGTTGATTACGCGGCCTTGGAGACTAAGTTAAGGGAACTGGCGCCTGTTCAGGTGTGCGCTCTTATAGATTCTCTTGAGCAACTACATAAAAAGCTGAACTCTCAAGTATTGAGTGATAGCAGGGTTGAAGATAAATTTATTGAAGAGTTTAGAATAGTTGGATTAATAAAGGAAGCTTAAGTATTTTGGTTTAGCTTCAAATAGATAAGTATAATAACATCATCATGCGTACAATCCGTATAAGCGTCACCATTAGCGCATATGCGATGTTTTACTATTTTAATTTTCCCTTCGTATTCTAAAGCTTTTGCGGCATTATAAGCGTCCCACATAGAAATTTTGCAAAAGTCGATTAACCTAGAAATCCCGATTAAATCTTCGGTTTTATTGTTGATTAAATATTCTAATATTTTGTCATTTATCATGCGAGGTTAGAGACGTTTAATTGGTAAATAAACTTTAAAGTCGCAGGTAAAGCCCAGTTTCTGACTCAAAAATTTGAATAAGCTTATCATGACTGACTAAAAAATATTGTTTGGTGATTTTGCAGTCAAAATCCTTTGCAAGCTTCCAAAATTCTATATCATATAAATCTAATTCGTTGATTTTAATGGAAACATAGTTACATTTTTTACAAGCTTTGAACCGAAATGATACATATTTGTCGTTGGCAGAGTAGCTAAAATTATAGGCGCCTACCATTACCTCAAGTCGTCGGCACCCTCCTAGTTGTGCAAAAATTACATCTACAAAATCTGGAATGCTTTGATTGTTCATATATTACGGTTTATAAATTTAAGAATATTTTCTAGTGTCTCAGGTGTAAGCTGGAACAAAATATTTTTAGCGTCTTGTTTGTTAAAATTAGGGTTTGTAGCGACTGTTACAAATAATTCGTATAACCATTCTTTTTCCTCTACAATGGTTTCGGGAGTGCAGGTGCCTACAGCACTTATCGCGTACTTCAGATTGTTATTTAGTTGCTCTCTGGTTATAAAGATATTGCTGCTCTCAGCAATCATTGATTGTATTTTTGAAATGTCAAGCATAATCATTAAATTTCAAAATGCAGTTGGCAATGTATTCTCCTAGCTTGGGAGGAACAGCATTGCCTATCATTTGTTCCAAGTCTGTCTTTGTTTGATTGACTTCATCAAAGTCGAACCAATCCGGAAAAGTTTGAATACTGGCTCGTTCTCTATATGTTAACGCTCGTATATTTTTATCTTGCGAAGCGTCACCTTTGTGAGGTTGGCGCCCTTTCGGCACGGGACGGTTTACTCCTCTAATGGTGGGGCTTGGTTCGTCAATACTAAAAATCGCACGTCGTTGATAACTCCGTGGATGCCGATAATAATACTCAATTTCCAAGCTATCGCCAAAGTAATCTCTCACTGACATACAGGTTTTGGATTGATTACTTTTTAATATAGGTAAAAGTTCACCGTCTTGTCCGTTTAGTCTGCCTATACAAATAAACCTCTTTCTTTTTTGAGGGGCGCCGCAACGACTTGCATCTAAAACTGTTTCAGTCAAGCCGTAGCCAAGACTTTTGAAAATCTTTCTGGCTTGTTTATATGTTGAAGCATTTTTGCAGCGTTCCACATTTTCCATTACAAACCATTTTGGCTGCACGTGGGCAATTAGTTCAGCGTAAGAAATAGTAAGACTTGCTCGACCTAAACTTTCATTGCGCCTGCCTGCTTGACTATAATCTTGACAGGGAGGACCTCCAAGAATTACATCGCACGCTAAGTTTTCTATAATACTAAAATTCCCTTTACTTAAATCTAAATTATATGCATGGTGATTAAAATTTTTATTGTAAACCGCAATAGCAGGCGCCCAATTATCGAACGCTGCTACAATTTCATAACCAGCATTTTGAAACCCTAACGATAAACCGCCACATCCAGCAAATACGTCAACTACTTTAAAACTATTAATCATAATTTGTCAATAATATATTAATAGATACGCAAGTTAACAAGATGCATATCTAAATGTTTATTTTTAATTGCCTTAATTTGTATAAAAGGTGAAGTTTAAAGCATTCTCTAGTTCTGCTAAATCGTACAGTCCGTTGTACTTAGGAAATAGTTCACGACTTAAATAGCATTTAGCAATCACAGTGCCCTTTGCTCTATTGCCTCGCACTATACCGGGATATGGGTTATAAATGATTCTTTCATATTATAGAGCGACTTATTTATATTTCAAGCAAATCAATAAAACAAACTCTAATTCAATTTTTATGAGTTTTAACTAAATGCTGGGCTTGCGTCATTACAACGTGAAATCGCTAAACTTAGAAACGCGCATTTCCCTGTCTAGATAAAAGTCTTTTGTTGGGGTTTGCCTACAGTGCTAATACAAGTCTTTAATGTAAAGCGACATCAACTCTTTTTGTTCTAGCAACTGTAAATTAAAGTTGCTTCTCAAAATTATAAATAACGGGGTTTCTGTTGAAATTTTATACATGGATTTAACTTACTGTTTAATACGGTCCAGCGTTATCAAAAGTCAAGGTGCCTAGCGGGAGTTTCCAGTTCTCAACAAAAATGGGCTGGTTCCATTGTCCGGTTACAGCTGCTTCGACATCAACATCGTCCCAAGGCGAGTAGGGAGTTCCTCTTTCCACACGCTCCATAATCGAACATTTTCTATGGATTGTCAGGCGCCCTGGTTCTTTTCCTGCTGCTATTAAATTTTGTTGATGAATTCGACTAAACTGTTCTTCCAGTGCCGCGATTCTTTCCACTTTCTCAGGGAAAAGTTTGTAAGCGCTAGCTAGCTGGTTATCAGAAGCGAAGATGCACAGCAAGCAGGATACTCGACCCCAACCAAGTTTATAAGCTGGGTGTGGATTTACTTTGAATTGTTCATAAATCTTCCACACTTCATCTTCAGTCCAGTCAATTATAGGGCGCCATCTCCAAGAGTTTATCCGCCTTGATTGTGTTGTATCTGGTTCAAATTCTTTATATTTAGCACGATTGGGCGATTCCTGGCGCCGTTCCCCAGATACGACTAAAACATTTTTTCCATTAAAACGGTTTTGATTGCGTATAGCAGCATTGCGGGGTGTGAGTATCAATGGAACAGAAAACCGGGTTAAGAAAATTGAGAAGAAAAAAAATCAGCTTCACTAGCCATGTATATACATAGGTAAAAGCCTTGTTACAAGCGGGTTTTACAATTTTCAGGGTGTAAAAACAGCCCAGAATTTGTAATATAACTTAAGAACAGATTACCGGGATAAGCCCAAATTCTTATAAGAAATCGTCTAAGAAGCTGCCCAACTCTTCACGTGCGTATGGGTCGCGCAATGGTCGCAGTTCTCCCTTTAAAATGGGTTCCGCCAACGAAAAATAATAACGCCCCAGCATATTAATATGTTTACGTCCTAACGGAGAAAGTCGAGCAATGTCTTCTCGGTGTGTGGGCTGCTCAAGGGACTGGAGCTTGTTGACTGCTGCATTCATATAATAAGTGTTCCACAGCACAATTACATTTACAACTAAACCCAATGCCCCCAATTGGTCTTCTTGACCCTCACGGTATCTTTGACGAATCTCTCCTCGTTGTCCGTGTAAAACTGTCCTAGCTAAACTATGACGACTTTCACCACGATTGATTTGCGTCAAAATTCGACGACGGTATGTTTCATCATCAATATAGGACAATAGGTACAAGGTTTTTATGACCCGTCCTAATTCTCCAATTGCTTTCGACAAAGTAGAAGGTTGATTACCTCGCTGCAAAGAACGCATTAAATCAGAAGCATTAACTGTCCCTAATTTGAGAGAACCAGCGACCCGCAACATATCATCCCAATTGTTTGCAATCAAGTCAGTATTTATTTTGTTTCTTGCCAGTCCATCAAGGGTGCCATAGTTTGCAGTTGGGTCGATTCGCCAAAAACGTGCCTCACCAATATCTGCAAGTCTTGGGCTGAATCGGTACCCCAGAAGCCAAAACAAACCAAATATAACATCGCTGTAGCCAGCAGTATCAGTCATAATTTCAGTTGGACGCAGGCTCGTCAATTGTTCTAACAAACCTTCCAATAAGAAAATGGAGTCACGCAAAGTACCAGGAATCACTATCCCGTGGAAACCAGTGAACTGGTCGCTAGTAAAGTTGTAATAAGTAATACCCTTACCTACTCCAAAATATTTACTATTAGGCGCCGCATTAATTGTTCTGACGGGGACGGTAAAACGCAGACCATCAGCAGAGGCGACTTCCCCACCACCCCATATTTGTGCTAGTGGAATATGCGTTTGGGTATCAACTAGTCGAGCATTAGCTCGAACTAGGGTTTCTTGACGAATATAATTTTGCTGTACCCAAGATAATCGTCCGCGAGTTAATGCTGGTATCTCTGAACGCACCAATGGTTCCAAGCCAATATTGCAAGCTTCTGCCAACAATACCGCACAGATACTAATGTGTAAATCATCAACCCGACTATTACTCATGCTTAAGTGAGTAAATTCTTTAGTAAAGCCAGTTCGAGCATTTATTTCTAATAATAATTCCGGCAAATCAACTTTTGGTAACATTGCTGACACTTGCCTTCTAAGAGTTATTAAGCTGGGTGGGTCAACCAGCTTATCTAAGGGTGTCAGTATTAAATTATCTTTTCCATCTGACGATTCAATTCGTACCGCATTATTATCTTTTAAGTTAGCAGCAGCACGATGATAAGCATCATCCAATTCTTGCTTTAAAATTTCTAGTGATGAATCAAAGGTTGGGTTTAAATCTAAAGTTCGACATATTGCTGCACGTTGTGCTGACCATGCTTCATCACTGAGAAGTTTCGCACGTGGGTCTCCATAACGCTGACTTTTGGGTACAAATATATCCCGGCGACGCAACGCTGACCGTAATGATTGTAGAGTACAAAATGTATAAGCTTTGCGGTCAATTGCTCCATCTTTACGCTGACAATATTGTGCCCAACCTTTAGTAATAACTTCGAGTGGTGCAGCGCTCATATCAGGTTTATTTTGACCCTCTATTTTACGCAAAAATTCTAAAGCATCCAAAATATATTTTGCATTCTCTGTTCCCATAAATTCAACTTGTTCAAGCAATTTGGGCAGAAAAATACGGACGGAGCGCCAACGAGAAAATAACAAATCGTAATAGTCATCTGACTCATGACGAGCTAGTGATTTTATCTTGGATACAGATTGTGCCAATTGCTCGGCACTTACCCTTTTGAAAGCTTCAATTCGGACATTAATATCGTCAAGAGAGTCATCTATAAGCACTTCTACCGCTTCGGTTAGTTTGAGCGCAGCCGCATCCAAATCCTTAATTGTCCGCAAGCGTTCTTTTTCTCCCTCCCGCTTAGATTTTGACAACAATGTCTTAATCAGTAAATCAAACAAATCAATTACATCATCTGTAGCCGTATATTCAAGTAAATGAGTAAATGCCAATAAAGTAGCAATTCTTTTATCATCAGGCATCCTGGCAATTGAAGCAGATTTGGATGCTGCACCAAGACGTGCTAAAAATTTTACCCTTGTGGGTGGTAAGGATGTAAGAGAAATATTTCCAATTCCAAATGAACGTATTTCCTCCAAACGCGAGAGTGCAGATAGCATTGATGTGGGATTAACACGAGTTGGAGAACGACGTAAGCGGTCAAGATTTGAGTAACGCCCTTTTTCTGGTATAAGTAATAACTGTTCGAGACTCTGTTTTTGCTTCTTACTAGGATACTCAGACAAAACCTTAAAAAATCGATTGGCTGCTCTTTCTCTTACCGATGCAACTAGTCGCGCTAAAACACTTACCCCTGGCAACAATATTTTTCGTTCAGCTAACCGGGCTGTGGTTAAGTCAAATAAAACACTTGGAGATTCTGCACTTAAACTTGAGCGCTGGTAAAGCCAACGTACTAACTGCCAATGTGAAGGTTGAGAATGAAATTCTCGGTAGCCATAATGTTGTTTAATTAACGCAGTATGTTCCCACTTTGTCTCGGAATTCCGGTATTGTTCTAAATAGTTTGTATCCTCAATACCTAATTGAGATGTCAAATAATTAACAACTACTCCAGGCACATCCGCTGGGTCAGTTAAAAAAGTGCCTAAAAAACGAACTGTACATAACTGTAACGCTAAACCCAAGCGATTATGATTTCCTCGTCGCCTTTTAATAAGTTGTAAATCGTTATCATCCAGATAAAAATATTTTGCCAGTTGTTCTGGAGATGGTTCACCGTTGTAACATCCATATTTTTTCTCTTGTTCTTCACTTAAAAATTCAACTGGCATTTGTGTTTAATTACGGTGTAAATCTGATTCAGTTTGCTGATAGGATTGACCACAATGAGGACAAAACCTGAATTTCAGCGACAGAATCGGTTCGTTACAACTCCAACATCTTGAAAGTAATTGTGTACCACAAGCAAAGCAATATTTTGACCGCACCGTTGTCCACATCGGGTCAAGGGTTGTCCCTGGTGTCCAACATTTCGGGCAGAATTTTAATGTCGTTACTCTCTCAATTGGTACTTGTTTGACTACCGCATCCAGATATTCTTGAGGAATATTCAATGCAGCAGCTAGTCCAGACTTTGCTTTTTGATTGAGTCTTCCGGTATTACCCGATTCAATCTTGCGGATAGTTTGAACATGTACCCCAGCTTTTTGACTTAACTCCGCTTGAGTTAGAGATAACTCACTGCGAACTCTTTGGATATAACGTCCCAACGGTTCTGTAGGATTTGGAGCCACCGAGCCTGATAAAACGCTCATAAAAGTATACCCTTTTAGATACGATTAATAATAATTTAATACTTATATTTGTTTTTCAAAACATCCCCTAAAAAATTGCAAATGACTATTACTTTAGCATCATTGGCTACACAGTTTTTAGAGCGACCTGGACTCTCGCAAAGCACTATCGATTCCTATCAATCAACCTTAATGCCTTTGCTCAAGCTTTATGGCAGATGGACTCTAGAGATTATTGATAGAGATATCTTACTTGAATATCTCAGTAACTTAACTGATATGAAATTTACCACTCATCATCGTCACCAAGCGGTAATTACTGCATTATTTAATTTTGCAGTAGAACAGCGTTTACTAAAATCTAACCCTGCGTCTAATCTGAAACGACGAAAACCTAACCCAAATATCGGAGAACATAATTCAGATGAAAAAGTACGTTATTTAACGTCACAGCAATTAGATATTCTCTATTCTCTAGTTAAAAAAGATGCTCGAATGGATACATTGGTACATTTATTACATAGTAGTGGAGCAAGGATTGCGGAGATACTTAGCCTAGATTTAGTTGATTTAGATGTTTCGAGACGTAGATTTCAGGTAATTGGCAAAGGTAATAAACAGCGCTGGTGTTTCTATAATGACTCGACTGCTAATAGTCTAAAAAACTACATTAAATATTATCGACACGAAGGTAATCCGGCTTTATTTACTGCCCAAAAACACCAAAACGATTCCATAACACGTCTTTCTTACGCTCGTGCATATCAGTCTTGGGTACAAATTACTGGTAATAATCCAGATTTAAAAGGTATCCGTATACACGACCTCCGCCATAGCTGGGCTACCGAACGTACAGGAATATTACAGATAGAAGAACTTAGGGCTTTAATGGGGCATGAGAAAATTCAAACCACTCTTCGTTATTCTAAAGTTACCTCACAACGCGCGGAAGAAGTTGCACAGATGGCCTTCACTAAAATTAAAAATTACGGTGAATAATCAATTATGTTTGTTTACCAGATTTTTATGGTGAATATTGCATTTCTTGTCACCTAAAAGGTATGCTTTCCTTTTATATCAATAGAATAGACAATACTATTTACTCTCAAAATATAATAAATATTATTTTTTTGTAATAAATATTACTCATGATTTTAATGTTAGTCGGGATAATACTTAATATAAGTCGCCTCCGCGAGCGAAGATTTCTATCACTTCGCTTCTGGTTACTTGATTAAAATCACCTATCTCCAGCAGTTTCTCCCATGCTTTATCCGTTAGACGAATAGACCTTAAACGCTTGGGTGAATCTCCATAATCTGTTTCAAATTTACCATCTGATGTACGTGGTCGTCTTTGAGATTTTTGCCTAGTACCTGAATACTTATCCATACGTGTAAGTTCTACATGACAATCTCACTTTATCATGTATATACATGGCTGAACACTCAATTTTTCAAGATTTTTTTCTTATCCCGGTTTTCTGTTCCGTTGCTACTCGCACCCCGATTACTTCCTTCTCTGCCATCTACAATGTGATGCCACAGTTCTATTCTTTCTGGCGGAAATCCTCTGTTTATTAAATCTAACAAGCAGGCTATTGAATCTTTACCACCACTGAGCATCACAAGAATATAGTGCCAATAATTAATATTTTCGGGTGTCATTTACTTAGCACCTCGTCACAAAATTTCGCTAGGTCATCAAATCCTAAATTAAGTGCTACCTGGCGCCTTGAAAGAATTCTACTGTTAAGCACTTCTATTTGTTGAGCAGCGTCTAGCTGAAACAATAGGTCTTCAAAATAATTTAATTCTTTTAAATCGGTTTTGTATATAGTCACTATTTGATATTGAAGTTTTGCTTTATTTATGTTAATTGTATTCATTTTATTTAGACAACCATTTAGTTACAAATTTTGGAACTGGTATTAACAACCCATCAAGGAGCAGGTGATTAAGTGCAGACGCTTCCACTGCCCAAAATAAAATTAAAATTTGATTTCTTATGCTATCCGTATTGTAAATGTTTGAAATAAACGCTTGTATTTGTTCAGGCTTGCTTACAACAAACAACGGCAAAAACCAAAATAAATTTATGTATAGTAGGCGCCCAAGTGTCCCTACAATCGGACAGTGCGACCAGATACTTCTGTGCCTTAACTTTCGGTACGGTGCCCAGATAACTTTTAAAAATCCCCAACGCTTTGTGGGGTTTGAATCTATATCAAGGTCAGGTGAAAGCATTAGACCACCTATACAATAGGCGCCAGCTACTATCAAGCTTTCAGAGATTTGTAATTTGAAGCTGGTAAATGCAATGGCGCCTGCTATTGGAGCAGTTGCTATTATACTTAAATCATGTTTTCTTCCACTTGCCATACACCATACATATAGTTTTTATAAAAAATTATACTAGTTTGTAAAAAAAATTCTATGGTTATATTTTATACAAAGTAGTTCATGCATTACTTGAATCAATTATTCTGATTTTTAGCTTGAGGCAAGCTTCCGCCTATTGGAGTATAATAGCTTGCGTCGTGTACAGGGCGCCCTTTTGTGGAATCTTGAGGGTTTTTATTGCGTTGTGTATTTTTGTTTTTATCGTCTGGTTCTGGAAACTCGAATGTAGTTTTCATGTAATCTCCTTTCAGTAAATCCATTAAAAATGCGCCGTAAGGCGCGTAGTTTAGAAAAATTTTATAAAATGGTCTACAATTTCTAGTTCATTTTCTGACAACCACTCAATCCATCCTCGCTTTAAGCCGATTCTATTTTTATTATGCAATAATCCAAGTTTTTCTTCTTCCTGAGTCAAGTGACAGAATTTACTGTAGCCTGGATAGTTAGGAAGCACGAAAGTCTCTTTCCTATGCAAGATAGGAGGATTACTTCTATCTTTGAAATTTGTAATTGTAATTTTACAACTTTCTAAATTAATTATACAGCTTTCATGTAATTCTGGGTGGGCACACGCATTAAAATCTGGATAATTTAACAAAGAAATTTGCGGTTTAATGGTATTTAATTTTACTATATTAAACAAATAATCTTCAGGTGCCGTTGTTAAAGCTTTATTGACCCAATCCCTAATTAAGGGGTGTAGTGCCGATAAGGCTGTAACGTGAAAAAAGTAGGCGCCTTTAGTTATCTTTCCGTATTTTTCTTTATTAATCAGCTTTTTTATGATTATAAAATTCTTCTTATAGTTATACTCATCAAGCTGAATAGTTCTATCTAGGTCAAATAACTCAAGCTGCATTTTGTATTTATTAAGTATTTCTTGGAATATTTTTAAATCAAAGTCGCACTCTGCACGTAGTTTATAAGTAAACATAATTAAAATAAACTAATCTGGAAATACATTTTTTGCACACGCTTTATAATAGCGTTCCCGTCAAGATTATAAATAATGCTGTATAATTCTCCAGAAAGGGCTTCATCAATAAGATTTGTAAAACTTTGAGTGCTGTAGAACTTTTGGTATGTACCAGATTTCGTATAGAATTCTCCTACTCCATCTGTTCTTACAGCTACACATAAAGTCTGTAAGCACTTTTCCCAGCAATATTTTATAACTTCTAACCTTTCTACTGGATTTTCGATAACATTAATAACGTATGTTAAATATACGTTATCGTAAGAGTTGTTGAGTAAGCTGTGATTAGAGTAGTAATAGGGGTCAAACCCACTAACATTCGTATAACCTTGTTTGATAAGATTAAATACGTCATACTTACCTCTGCCGCAACCGAAGTCTAGTATCGAACTTGTTTTGTCTAGAGATTCAGAGAATATTTTAGCAGGCACCGATAGTTTTGTACGGGTGAGTGAAGTTTTCCACCTTTTTGAATTCCAATTTTGGTGGTTAAGCCATGAAGGCATTATAATATTTGTTTGTTCCATAAATATTAGTGATTGCTTGTAAATAGCCAAGATATACTTGGCTATTATGTTTATCCTTCTATTGCGCTAAACAAAGATAGTTGGATTGCTTGATTGGCGCCTTCTAAATTTTCCACCCTAGCTTTATGATTTTTAGTGACCGATTGATGGTTTGGATTACTTTTCATTTTGCTAGATTTGACTTTATTAGATGTAGGATGAGTTATAGTAAGAGGATTCCAGATTGGTTCTGTAACTGCCGCGATCTCTTGTAGTAGCTGCTCAATATGTTCTTTTCTATTTAGTCCAGGTAATTCTACAATCTTTGTTGGCGCCTCTATTTTAGATAATGTTAACGATTCAACTGCTGGTTGTTCAATATGATATTCGGATATAATAGCTTTTATATCTTTTAACCAATCTGGTTGTGCCTCGGCATCATCATCTTCTAACCTGCGTTTTAAGTACTCAACAATTACAGAATTAGCCGAAACATTTTCTACTGTTGTTAGGTCATCACCGAGGTAAATTTTCTCTTCTTCGTTCTCTTCAGTATCCTTTTTACTTTTAGAATCTTTTGAAGATTCTTTGCTAATTACAGTTTCTTGTTCAGCTATTAAAGTGCTAATTTCAGAAAGGCGCCTTCTAATAGCATCAATTCTGTCAGCATCAGCAAAAGGCTTACCTACTAAAGGTAAGCTTTCTTCTAAAGTATTTTCTTTAATTCGTAGAGAATCGTACAAATTCAGGATATAATCATCACTAGCTAATCCATTAATTACAGTATCTAGAGACTGTAGTGGCG
The DNA here is from genome assembly GCF_000331305.1 of Calothrix sp. PCC 7103. Lineage (GTDB taxonomy): Bacteria > Cyanobacteriota > Cyanobacteriia > Cyanobacteriales > Nostocaceae > Dulcicalothrix. The sequence continues at coordinate 153,675 of NZ_KB217481.1, forward strand.
TTACTTGATTGAGTTTGATTGTTCCAAAATCAAAGTACGGGAAGATAAAGTTTTTACCAGTAGGCGCCTTAATGTAAACATCTAACTCATCACTGATTTTATTGGATTTTACATAAAGTGTAAATCCCCGATAATCAGCAATTGCTTTAAACTCCTGCAACTTATGCAGTTTAACATCAGCAATTCCACCTCTGATTCTTGCAGCAAGCTCTTTTCTAGCTTTCTCGCCAGTTAATGCTGGTTGAATTAAAGGTTGCATTTCTTTGGCATGAGCAATTTCGTTATTTAGAAATTCGATATTAGTTTTGCACTGTTTAATCGTATACTCTAAATTAAATTGATTTTGTTCGTGCGCGCGCTGTAGAAGCAGCAAAGAGTTTAACTCATTGATTAAATTAGTTTCTTCAATAAGCAAGGGATTGCCTGTTGCCATGTTCTTGACTTGGGCAAAGCTATAAGCCGATTCATCAACGTCGCTCATTTCTTCTATGTCAAAGCCGTTCATGAACGCTCGAATCATCGACTGTTTCCATTCAAGCGTCTGCCAACGCAAGGCATCAAGGCGTTCTGTAATGTATCTGAATATCCAACACTTACTGAGTTGTTTAGATAATCTTTTACCGTTGCCTTGTCGAATTAATCGACCTTCACGTTGCTCAATATCGGCAGGGCGCCAAGGTGCATCTAGGTGGTGTGCAGCAATTAATCCACATTCATGAATATTGCAGCCAGTACCCAATTTCTGGGTGCTGCCTAAAATAATTCGGACTTTACCCGAATTTATACTCTCAAAAAGTTTCTTCCTTTTCCCTTTGCCGTTATGATCGTGAATGAATTCAATTTCATGACTAGGCACGCCAAGTGCAATCAACATTACTTTAACATAATTGTATACTGAGTATTTATATTTACTTGGTATACTATAGTCACAGAATATAGCTTGAGTTGATTTAATTGGTGTGGTTGCTTTCCAGATTCTATATACGTTTAAAATACACTCATTGATTTTACTTTCAGGCGCCTCTTTTAATTCGCCAAGTAGGCGCATTGATAAAGCTGCTTTAGTTAAATCGGTCGTGATTTTCAACATGTTGTCGTCTCTAGGATCGACAGTGCCATTATAAATAGCTTCTGAACGTTTGAGTGCTTCGCTTAAAAACTGAAGTTGAGCTTCTGAAGGTTGTGCGATTATATTAATGTAATTTGCGAAGGGTCTTACAAGCTTGTCTCCAGCATGTTCTGCGGTTTTGATATCGATAAACTGGGACAGTAAGTTACGTAATACTGGTAAATCACTAAAATTTTTCATTCGAGTGATTACTTTATATTTTCCAGATGCCGTAATTTCTGCGCTAGAAACAGCTTCTGCAAATTGAGATGCAAATGAATCAAACGCTTCTATATGCAATTGCTTAAGGGTCTGCCCCATAAACATTCGCATCCAGTTAAATAATTCTGCTAAAGTGTTGCTGATAATTGTACCCGTGGCGCCAACTACTTTACCCTTAAATGCAGAGTTATCGTTGTTGAATAATTCACCTAAAACATTTAGAATCTTGAGATAAGTATCTGTTGCGCGTTGGGAATAGTTAGTTGGTATTCCTCGAACATCATTCATCTTCGAGAATACAAACAAATTCTTGAATTTATGAATTTCGTCTAGCACGAGCATGTCACAAAGCCCGATAAACTCGATATGATTATCTTTTCTAACGCTTTTATTAACTCGCTCAATTTTAGATTCAATGTTTCTTAAAACACGCTTGATTTGCTTGGAGCTGCCCCTATCATTCTTAACTTCTTCTAGAAAATCTTCTACTATTTCCTTTTCTTGATTTAAAAATGCTAACTGCTGTTCTTGAGGGACAGCTAGTGTAAAGAATTGGCTGTGAGTTATAATGGCGCAATCAAAATCTGCTGTAGCTAAAGCAGCAGTAAATAACTTTCTTCCTTCAGCATCTAGCTTGGTTGGAAGAAGCAGGTTTGCCATTGGATAAAGTTTCTTGAAGTCGTCAGCAATTTGTTGCTCGGTATCATTCAAAACAACTAAGATAGGTTTCTTAGCTAAACCTAGGCGCCGAGCTTCCATAATACCAGCGCACATCGACCAAGTTTTACCCAGTCCTACATCATGAGCAAGGAAAGTTGCATCTTGTTCAAGAATTCTGACTACGGCGCCTTTTTGCCACCAGTTAAGTTCAATATCAGGATTGGAACCAGGTAATGTTACCCAACTCGAATCGCACTGCCGTTCACGGAATACGTTAATGGTTTTATTGTAAAGTGTGCATAATTTAACTGCTCGTTCCCGACTCTTCCAAATCCAATCAGCAAATTCGGCTTTAATTAACTTCAACTTAGTACGAGCTTCTTCAGTTGCAATGGCAGTCTGCATTTTGTTAAGTTCGCCGATGCTATCATGAATTGCAACGTAAGTATCTTCTTGGTTTAAACCTTTCTTCAGTATTTCTGCACTATTTAAATAATAAGTGCCATACTTTTGGTTATCGTTACTTTTACCTACAACAGTCCAGGCGCCACCAGCCGCACCGTAAAAGTCGCATTTAAGGGTAATACCGAGAACTTCAGCAGCGAACTCACTCCAGATTGAACCGGGAACCCATGAGGCGCCTAATCTTAAATTGATAGTTTTACGCAACATTTTATCGCGCGTTGCCTCATTCAAGCTTTCCCAATCAATACCAAGTTCTTCAATGCACGCTAGTTTGGTTTGAGTATCCGAAGTTTTGGGTAATCTCGGTAACGGTTGAACAGCTTTAAGAGCAATAACATTTTTATCAAGTTTTGATTTTATCGCCTCTTGCAGCTTTTGATAAACATTACCAGATAAATACTCGTCAGTTTTGACCCATTTGTTCTTTCGGGGGTCAAAGTAGATAGTATCAGCGTTGCTGAGTTCTTCAATTACTTCTTCAACACTTTTATTAATTAAGGCAGCTATATACTCGATATCAACTTTACCAAAATTACGCATTGAATGCAGTAACCCGTCTGCTGCTGTTGTCGCAGCTTCATTACTTGTATCAGTCCGACAAACCCGCTTGTAGAAAATGTCGGCTAGTTTATTAATACCTACTTCTAAAGTTCTAACTAAGTAATAGTTAGGGTCGGCGCCTAGTGCAATTAAATTCTTTTTGGCATTAATTAACCCGTGTTTTGCTTTAAAATAGTTGTATTCTTTTAGTAAAAGTGCTTGGTTCTGAGCAAGTACTTCGTCTGATGCAGTGATTTGAGCAGCAACTAGTTCTTGCAAAACTTGGCGTAATCTCCAGAAACTTCGCACAAGTTCTGGCTTAATATCGCTCTTTTCTAAATAGGCGCCATTCCTTTTGTAGATATTTCCTTGATATTCGCAGAAAGATTGGTCTTTAACTTCAGATAATTCAGGAGGTATTAATTGCTGTTCAGCTTCGGCGCCTGCTTGCTCTGGAAGGTCGCCGTAGACAGGCTGAAATTCAAACTTTTTAAGTGCTTGAGCCAAATCTCGACCATCGTTTTTGAGCGCAAACCCGTCGCCATAAAGTTCGTTAAGGCTTGGAATACCTAACATACAGTGTTTAGTGTTATTTACCAAACTTCTGTAATTAGTTGCTAGTTGTTGATTACCTGCCTTTTCGTAATACTCTGCCGTTTTTAAATTTCTGAGGTCACAACTTCTTGCATTAAATTCAGAGCAGTATATTTTATTGAGATCGGCGTGCCCCGCTTCATCTTCTTTCAAGCCCCAGTCACTTTGATCAATTTGTATCTGCCTGGTGGCGCCCCATTCGGCAAAGTTACCAGTCTCGCCTTCCTCTAATTTCTGGAATATCAACAAATCAGTAGTGACCTTTGTGTTGGCTATTCCTTGCTGGGCGCCTGCGGGTAATCTAATCGCCTTAATTAGTTTGACTCTGTTACCTAGCCATTTACGAAAGTTATATGAACCACGTGCGTCTAGTGTGTAAGTGGAAGTGATGAAAGCAATCAACCCACCTGGACGAACTAGATCAGCACTCTTTGCAAAGAAATAGTTATGAATTGGTAAGGATAAGTGCTGATAACGGGGGTCGTGCAACTTGTAACTGCCGAAGGGCACATTACTTATTGCTAAATCAAAATATTTATCAGGCAATACTACCTGCTCAAACCCTTTAATATTGATATGAGCGTCTTCATGAAGATATTTCGCGACGGCGCCGCTTAATTTCTCAAGCTCTACTCCTATGATTTGAGAATTTTTACGGATATCTTCTGGCATTGCCTGAAGGAATAATCCAGTTCCAAAAGCAGGTTCAAGAATTTTACCTCCCGTAAATCCTAGCCTTTGAACTATTCCCCAAATCTCTCTAATAATAACAGGATCGGTATAATGAGCATTTATAATACTTTCTGATGCTTTACTATACTCTTCTTGAGTAAGTATTTCTCGTAATTCGGCTTGAGCATCCTTCGCCCAACCAGATGGATTAATGTTAAAAACTTGATGGACGCTACCCCAACCATTATATTTTGCAAGGATTTCTTTTTCTTCTAGAGTTGCACTCCTACTTGATTTCTCTAATTCTTTAATAAGTAAAATTGCATCTCTATTATTCAGATACCTTCGTTTGGGCGTAGCGCTTTTTAGTTCATTTTCTATAATATTGTTAATAAAAAACATAAATCAATTTAAATATTTAGATATAAAAAAGGCGCCTGTATTAGAGGCGCCGATAATTAGTAGTTGGTTTTAATTATTAAATGCTGATAGGCAGTAAATTTTATTCAAAAATAGCTAAACTTAGATCAACTCCTTCGAGATCAGCGTTTTCTAGTTTGGTGTCAATTAGTTTGGCGCCTGCTAAACAAGCTCCTTTCAAGCAAGCATTATTAAAGTTTGTGCCAGTTAGGTTGGCTCCCTTTAAGTCGGCACCTGTTAAATCGGCACCTTCAAGATATGCGTCAGTTAAATTAGCGTTGACTAAAACAGCATTAACTAAATTAGTATTTATAAGGGAAGCGTTGGTTAGATTAGTATCTAGTAAATAAGCGTCGTTCAAATTAGCTAAGTGTAGTGACGTTTGAGATAAATCCGCCTTTTCTAAATCGGCGTTAACAAGACAAGTTTCATTCAAATTTGCACTAGTTAAATCGACTCCCGCTAGGTCAGCATCTTTAAAATTTGAACCTATTGCAATAGCATCTACTAGCGAGGCACCGACTAAATGAGCATTTTTAAAATTAACCCTATACAATTTAGCATTGCTCAAATTAGCATTTGCAAGATAAGCATTACTTAAATCAGATTCATTTATACACGCTTCAGACAAAATAACATTACCAAAACATGCATTTACAAAACAAACTTGCTCTAAATGCGCTCTATATAAATCGGCGCCTGTTAAATCAAAATCGCGTAAATTGGCTTGATATAAGTGCGCTCTTTCTCCGCCATTACCTTGAAGCCAATCAGTATGATTTTTCAAAAATATCTCTAAATTCATAGCACATTTTTAAAAGTACTTATAAAAACATAAATCTATATGAAAAACCGTGCGTAAGCACGGAATTAACAAGTTAATCGATACACAAATTAACCGCCACGCAGTTGAACAGGCATTGCTAAGTAAGTCATGTTCAAGTTACCGTTCAATGGCGTAAAAATATAAGGCGCGAGATTAGAGTTGCCCTTCATAATAATTTCTGAACTTGGTAATGCTTTTAAGCCTTCCACTAAATATTTGATATTAAAAGCAATATCTATATCTTCGCCGCTTACTTGGGCTGGCATAGTTTCTACGGCATTTCCTATATCTTGAGACGCAACGGAAAGTATAAGCTCTTGGGTTTTAGCATAAATGCTGAATTTTACAATATTGTTTTTCAAGTCGGCTAAAACTGCAACTCGCTCTAAAATAGTAAGCAATTGCTTTCTATCTAGAGATATTTCCCTTTGATACTGTTTTGGAATAAGTTGACGATACTGTGGGTACTGCCCGTCAATAACACGGCTTGTTAACTTTTGATTCTGCCACTCGAATGCTACTTGTCCCGAATCAAACGCGAGTTGTACTGATTCGTCAGGCTTTGCAGTTTGAGTTAACATTCTCTCAAGTTCTTTGAGGGCACGTCCTGGTATCGTCAAGTCAATTTCTTTATTTGTAGTTTCGAGGTTTTGTTCTGTTGCGGCGCCTCCCCACTCTACTACCGACAGTCTGTGCCCATCTGTGGAAGCGAATTCTAAAATTCCTAAATTAGCGTAACTTTTTATATGCACACCTGTTAAAACTTGTTTGGTTTCGTCACTGCTGGTAGCAAACAACGTTCCTCGAATTCCTTCGATCAGGCTAATTGCGAGTAAGTTTATCGGCGCCGTGTCTTCTTTGGAACCTTCTGCTTCAATTTCAGGCAACTCAGGAAATTCCTCAGCACTTCCCGCACGTAAAGTGTAGTTTCCAGAAGCTGGAATTATATTTAGTGTAGTGTTTTCATTTTCGTAGGCGCCTTCTTCTAGAGTCGTATCTAACGTAATACTTCCTTCTGGGAGTCTAGATATAATGTCACTCAGCAGTTTGGCATTTACTACGATTCTACCGCTTTCTTCAATTTCGGCTACAAAAGAGGTTTGAATACCCAAAGCAAGGTCGAAAGCTGTGAGAGTTACCAAGTTAGTATCGGCATTTGCGACAATTAGCACATTCCCTAGTACTGGGTGAGTTGGTCGAGACGGTACTGCTCGCACTGTCAGGGAAAGGTTATTATTCAAGTCGCTTTGATTACAAATTAATTTCATTTTTTATGTTTCTCGTTTGGTTTATGATTTAATCTAAATTTATTTCTAGTTGTTTACTGTAGATGCTGTTCTTATGTTGCTTCTCAAAAGCATCTTCTGCAAGTGTTAATGTTACAATTACGTCGTTCCACCAAGACGGGGGTTCAACTCCTGCTAGTTTTGGACTGTCTACTAAATTATTAATAGCGTCACAAGTTTTTATATAGTAGCTATAAGTGTCAAAGGCTAATGCCTTTAATTTTCGTTTTAATTGTAACTTTACACTGGTTTTTGACTCAACCCATTTGATTGACCACTGATGATGATAATAATTTTCTGCTAAAGAAATCGCTTCATCTAAATTATATATAATTTCTTGAACCTCTGACTCAATATCCAAATCCAAGTCTTCAAGGTTTTTCAACTTATCCTTAATAACTTTTAAATTATTTAATATGAGATACATAAGCTGTGGACTTTGGCTGATTGGCGCCTACTTAAATTATTCGTATATTTTGTTAAGTAAAATATTTAAATATATGCAAGCTTCTTTCGCTGCTTCTTCTGTAGTGCTGGTCTCGAATCTATTTATTATAATATTAAAAGCCTGTTCAAAAACATTACGAGGACAACTACTTAATTTCTTTTTATCATGTTGTTTCAAATTTAAAGCGCTTAAACAGCTACAAGATTGGTATAGCCACTCAACAGCTACAAGCAATAAACCGTCAAGTGCGGCAGCAGCTTTAATTAATTTCTTATCGTTATAATAAACTGATAAATCAACTCGTTTTAGAGTTTCTACAAATATGTATCTTGCAAAAAGTATCCTATCTTCTTCATTACTAAGCGCATTTACTATTGTTTTGTGAGCATTAAGGGTTGGGTTCATATATATAGTTTATTTATAATAATAATAATAAAGGCGCCTGAATGCTTGTTGCTTTAGGCGCCTGAGTTATGTTGGTTGAGTAGCGTTTTTAGTCTTCTATAACTTCATTCAACTCGAAGTCGCAGCCAGAATCAGGGTATATATCAACTTTGTCTGGGTATTTGGCGACTACAGTTAAATCAAATTCACGCAGTATTTCGGCTTTAGCTTTAGCTTGTTCTTCGCTCGTAGCCTCAACATTCACGCTGATTTCGTACTCTAATTTCGCAGTGTAGGATACGTAATAATTTTTTAATTGTGCCATACTGTTTTTGTTTCATTCTCTAGGTAAGGTATAAAATGCATGTTCAGAAATTCTGCAAATAAATGTGGATTATTCTTCAACCATTCGGCTTCTTTCGAGTAACCCAGCATTACCATTTCGTTAGTCATTTCAAACAAATCTTCGGTTCGAGCCACTCCGGTATTCCATGCTTGGTAAAACGCCTGTAGTACGTTATTATTAACATTCATTAAATTTGAGCAATAAGTTGTATAGGGAGCATCCACTTTTGGCAGATAGACTTTTTTAGACCAACTATATAGACAGGCGCCAGTTTAATCGGATTACTATAACCAGTTTAAAAGATTAATTTTGCGAAAGTTGTTGTTCTATGTACTCTTCCCACAACTTTATCAGTAAGTTTAATTCAAAGAACGATTTAAGACCAAGTTCTGTAGAATTAACTCCTTTAGACCTGATTAACTGGAGCGAGTTCAACAATTCATGATATTTATACGATTCTTGCACTTCTTCTGCATGTAATTGGTCGGTATCCCGCCAGTAAATTACTTTGACAGGAGATATACCTTTATCCAGACAAAAACTAAGTACTTTTCCGACAAATCTAACATTTCTGCTGTATACTTTTACATCGGCGAATTCTTTTTTCATCCAATCTTCAGCGACGCGCGCGTCTTCCCATCTAGTGCAAATTTTTTGTAAACTTTTCATGGTCTTTCTATTTCAGAATATTTTAAATTATTCATGTTGATATTCTTGGTATGCTAAGAGTTTATAAAACTCCCAATCTTCAATGTTGATTACAGCAGTGGCGCCGTTTTCAACTTGATTCTCTTGTTGCGGGGTTAAGTGTTCTGCAAAGAATTCGTCAACGTCGATGTCATTGTCAAGCACAATATTGGTGCTGTTTTGTGTTTTTGGTTGAGGCTCTATGCAAAGTAAGCCTGAACCATCGCGATAAATGTTAAGCTGCATTTTTAATTTGTATTTGTAAGTTTGATTCGTTCCAGTAAGATGCTATTGCCAAAGCGCTCCACTCGTCCTTTTTGATTCCGTAGGTGGCGCCTGGTAATTTCTTAGTTCCTGGCGCCCCGTACTTATCTATCAATGCCTGCCTTATAGATGAATCGTTCGCACGCATACTATTGCAGTGCCAGAGTTTAACCTCCTTCCGGTAAATAAGCTGAGTTTCTAGTCCTAAAGCTTTGGCTCGTTCTAAGTAACGACCTATCCATACGCAGGTATCGAAAACTTCGGCGCCTACAGGCATTCCGTAACATGCCACCATTTCAATTAACACTTCGTTGATTTGGAAAGAGGCGCCGTTACTCAAGCTGGCAATAAAGTCTTTCGAGAGTAAGAAATCGTTTGGAAGAATGCCGTGGTTAAATATTTTACTTTCTTCCATAACAACATAAGCTGACTGGATATTTCCAGGGTCGATTGCTAGTACTGCCATTACTCCCACCAAAGAGGATCAAAGCTATTTTCCTCAAAACACGCTACTAAATTACGCATCGAGATAAGATAGATATTCGGGTCAAGCCCTAAACTCGCAAGTTCTTCTGGAGTCAAGTAGTTGTCTGTAATATCTTCTTTAGTTAAGGCGCCTTCTTCTAAAAGGTCATGAAGATAATAAATTCCCTTAGCTTTAGGGCAAGGCATAATGTAGTTTGGGATATTTGCAATCCTCAAATCATCTTTTCTAAATTTCATAATTTTTAATTTTTACAAATACTATAAGCTTTAGCTATAAATTTTTCAATTTCAAGATTACCGTGATAATTGGGAGGGGTTGTGTATAAGTGTACGCAAAACTGCTTGAGATAAATTTGGTATATTTCGCTCATTAATTTCGTCATATTTGCGCGTAAAAAAACTTGGATACACTTATCTTCCATTGTATTCACTTGCGCGAAATTCATCTTCAAGCATTTTTTATCGGCATCATAATAATGCCAAATATACACTTTGTACATTTTATCAGTAAAATCAGGCACCCAAAACTCATCATCTTCTCCATCATACTTGGTAGAGGTTTGATTGGAAGTTTCCATATAGTCTTTAATACGACACATGTTGTTCTTAATTATAAATTGATAAAGTAATTGTCGATTAACTCGTTTAATCGGTAAAGTTGATCTGCTAGATGAGAATTGCCTGAAAGAGATTCAAGAATATGATTGTACGCTTCGTTCTTTGTAAGGCACCCTGCACTTAGCAAGTTTTTGATTTCTAAGAGAGCCTGATTAATTTGCTCGTTACCTTCATTTTCTAGTTCGGCGCCGTATTCAAAGTTATCCACTTTATTATTACTCCTAAAATTTAACTGACGATTTATAAAAGCACCGTTGAATACCGCTCGTAAGAGCGGCATTTAAACTATCTAATGCATATTTTTATTTTCAGCCTTAAGCATTAATAAAAAGTATTGAAGCGAAAAGCTTCCGAAGCTAAAGGCTAATGCAAAAATAGAAAGCCCGTAATATCCTTTCTGCAACTGCGCGTACAGTTCAACTTGACAACTGTTGTTTACTGCTTCGCCTTGAAGTTTTAAACCATGCGAGGCTAATCCTATGCTCCCAAATATAATGGCGCCTATTGTAGAAAATTTAAATATATTGTAAAGCGCTTTTTCTAGTATTTTTTGCTTAGTTTGCTTTACAAACATTTCTTTGGCATTATCTAATGAATTGCCTTGTCTTTGATTTTTTCTAATTTTCATAGTAATATTTGATGTGTTCTAAAAATACCTAGATTGCTAAAAGCTTTTATTTGCTGGTTGTTCTAGATATTACATACAAACCAACTGTGTTATCTTCTCTGCTAGGGTTGAGGTTTATATAAGCATTTATAATCCATTGTAACCACGCTATCTCTAATTCATGACTAGAGTTTGATTTTATAGCGGTTTCAATTTCTTTTATAAATTCTTCAGTCAGCCATATACCGTCACCGCGTATTAAGGAAACAAAATCTGTAAATTTATTTACAAATTTATTAATGTCTTGAAATGTACTTCTAGAAATTACTTGTAAGTAATATTCTTTAGTTTTGGTATTACGGACTTTTAATCTCATTTTGTTTCTCGCATTAATTTTAGTTTTGAGTGTAATTAGTGCAGGCGATATCATCAACTTTTACCAGTTCCCCACCTGCTTGAGCGCAGATGCCTCCAATACCGCCATTGTTTATTTTTTGAAAGTATTTGCAGGCGCCGCATGTTTTAGTTGAAGTGACAGTGCATTGTTTTATATAAATCATGTTCTTATAATTAAGCCTAAACTTATATTTAGGCTTGGTTGAAATATCAACAAAAATTAGTTTGTAGCAGCTAGGTGTTGTTTTTGTAGATGTTCAAGATGTTCAATAAATTCTTCCATTTGCTCACGGCTCAAAAAATCTCTACTTCTAACTCCATACTTTTGAAATATTTTTTGTCTTCCCTCTTGAGCCGACAACTTAAGTTCATTCATTAACTGAGTAGATTTTTCTTTCAAGCTTATTAACGATTCATTGTCGTTGTAATCAAACTCACTTGTTTGAATACTTTCTTCAATATTAGGCGCCGCCTCGTAAGTCTCAAAATCCTCGTCAACTTCTGAAACATCTGATTTTTGTTCGGTTTCAACTAAATCTTGAGTTTCGTAGGCGCCGATACTACTGCTTCCAATTTCTTCCGCAATTCTCTTTTGTAATGCTTGCGCTGTTTCTCGACAATTAATGTTTACCCAATCGTACTTAATATACTTCGAGTTTTCATAAATTTTGCAAAACACAACTTTCTCGGCTTTTTCGCTAAGTTCCGGTCTAAAAATTAGCTCTGATTTAAAACTAGATACCTGCCATAATGCTTGCAAGGCGCCTTTCGCAAAAGTAGTATCTATTCCACTTCTAAGGGTGTAAGCTTTTTGACCAGACTTTATCAGTAAATCTAATTTTATATTTGTCTTACCTTTGTAAGGCACTTCGCTTATTTTTACTCCTTCCAATACTCCTTTTAGTACTGGTTTAGAAATTGGTATTTGTTTTTCGTTATCAAAATCGTAAAAGTACCAGAGACTTTTGTTCTCTCCACCAACGTAAACAATGGTGCGAGTATTTGGAAGAGTGCAAAACCCTTCTGTTGAAAACCGTTTATTATCTTCTTGCTCAACCAACTTACTCAAAAAATCGTCAGCAATACTAATTGCCTTTGATGCAATATCAGTTTCGGCGCCTGCATTACTGTCTAAAAGTCTAAGTAAAATTTCTCTAGCTAATTCTTCTCTTTGCATAAATAAAACCATTTAAAGGAATTTGAGCGCACAAGCTACGCAATCACTGAAAAAATCTGTATTGTAAAGCAAGTAAGGATTTGACTCTTCCCCGCTTTGTTCGTACAAATACCAAACTATATCGTCGCCTAGTTCAATGCAGTCAATGTAACCAACTATTTGAAATTGGTTTTGGGTATCTAACTTTTTTACCCACCATTTGCAGTGCGAATTTTGCTCAGTAGGACAAAAAGCATAAGGTGTTGATGTCATGGCAACTTGCTAATTAAATTTATTGTTTCGATTGCAACGGCGCCTGTCGCTGCTGTTGAAGCTACGTATTTTAAAACAAACTCTGTAATCATTGCAGTTAGTGTGTTGTTGGCGCCGCTATTATTTTTATCTTGATTTGGTTTTACAATCATTTCTTCAGTTTAAAATAATAAAGTGTACCTTCTACTGAAAGGTCATAACTTTCTACTTCCAACGTAGAAAGCAATAGTTCTAAGTCTTCTGTAAACACCATTCCATCGTATTCAGGAAGGTAGCTGTAGTAGACAAAAGGATATGTTAAATGTAATGTATTTCTTTCTATCATGTAATTACTGCGTTGGCTTCGTCATTAGGTTGTTATATGTTTTAAGCTGATTGAGCTTCTTCGTAATTGGTAATTTTCTGATAAAGTTCTTGGAAATCAGAATCTACCTCTCTTGCTTCAAGCATATAAGTTTGAAGATTTAAAAGTGTTTCTTTTACTTCATCATCATCATCTTCCAAATAACCTTGACCTTCAAGCCATTCATTGTATTTACTTACAGCTTCGTCTTTATAGTACTGTAGATTTCTTACTTCAGTGTAAATCCACTTATATTCATACTCGTCATTATTTAATTGTACTGCTTTGTAAATACCGTGCGTTTCTAACTGGCTTTTAGTTAACCATTCTCCGTTCCACTTAAAATAGCCGCCGTCATACTCTAAGTAGTAGTGTTCGGCTGTTTCTTTATTAAGAAAGTAAATCATATTTTTAAAGTTAAAATTTTACAATAAAGTTACTGCAATTTCTAAACACTCTTCAAGTAGCTCAGACTGCATAATCGAATCTTCATATCCAGTACGGTAAAGATACCAAGCAATTCCTGTATCAGCGAAATTTTTATAAGTTATATACCCTACTTCATACCAGATGCCTTCTTTGGATAGTTTTTTAATAATCCATTTACAGTAAACAGCGCCTGCTTTTGTAGGGAAGAATCCTATTCCCGCATTTCTCAAGTTTAAATATCTCCTAATAAATCTAGGGTATCAACAGTTATTTGCGGTTCAAGGTAGTCAACAGCCGACTGGTTACTCACTACCAAGGCTAAACCTGGACTTTCGTTTAAAATACTTTCGGCAGTAGAGGCGCCTGTTTGTGTATTTTGTATAGCAATAAAGTTGTTTCCTATCGCATCTACTAAACAACTAATAAAGCTAGAATAAAGTGATAAGTCTGTTCTTATTCTGCCTTTATTTCTATTTTCTTTTAATTTTTGTTCGTGTTTGTTTAGCCTTTGCTCAAAAGCTGGAAACCGACCACTTCTAATTAGTGCGTTTAGCCGATCTATAAGATCGGGGGGAAGGTAAATACGCACCGATTTACCTTCTCTTTTTATCACCATCTATTAAGCCACCTTTTGTTGCAACATTTTCATAACTAATTTTTGGGCTATCAAATATAACCCGTCTACGTTTGCCCATAAAGGTTCATTAGCAATAATCCAACCTTCTTGACGCAAAAGTTCAGCAACTTCTGGTATCAAGCAACCACCGCCAGTTGCTAACAATAAATCAGCGTGTCTAAGGTGTTCGTCCATCGCGACTTTAAAGATTTGTGTGGAGCGTGTAAACCAATGATTTATTTGACTATGCAAATAAGGAGTTATATCCACAGAATTGAATCTGCTATTTACTATCCTGTCAGTCAAGATAGCTTTTTGCATATCGAGGTAGTTAATCGCTTGGTCTTTATTCAATGCGCGTTTAATATCGTTTTCGATACACAGGTTTGAGATAAATTGTCGAACACCACCACCGGGAATTGAATAAGGCGCCGTATTTGCTTTAACTTGTAACCCATCCATCGGGATTAAGATTGTTGTGCCGCTCCCAATATCAAGCACCGTTGTTTTTCCTGAGACTGGCGTTCCCATCGATATATAGTGAGAGGCAACAGCGCCTGCACCCTCGACAAATATTCGTATAACTTCGACTGTAAAGTGCTTGGTTACTCCCTGAAATTCTACAAGATGGTTGCCTTGTACCGCACGAGACATCTCGCTAGCCCAAGATAGTTCATGCACTGAACCAACGTAGTAAACCAAATCACCATCAACTAAATTATCCCAAATAGCTGAAATAAATAAAGGAAGGAGTTTATCAACTTTACCCATATCGCTTGTGGGAGTGAAGGCATCAAGGTCTGTCCCTTGATTTGACCAATAACGGTCTGCCCAAACTGTATTACCACCTTTAAGGTGGAAGTAGTTGTCCTCATAATCTTCAATTCTGTTTTTATGAGTTATAAGCGCAGGTCTTAAGTCGCTTCTGTTTCCTACCAAATCCTCTCTTAGCCCCGATTTAATTTTGACGTTCTGATGCCCGACATCGGAAGCTACAATCAGTATTCCTGCATCCCTACTTGTTGTCTTTATCTTTCTATTACTTTTAGTACTTACCATTTCTCTATTCTTTAATCAAAATTTTTATATAAACCGTATAAAGGCGCCATTATTTATCGTTAATGTTCCCAAATACTGTTTATTCATGAGTTAGCTTGGCGCCATTCAAATATGAAATTAAAAATATCTTCTTCACTTTCATATTTACCTACCCATTCACAATAGGCAACCGCAGGCTTTTTCTTTTTTCTGCTTTTATACCGTGACGGGAATTGAATAGGATCGTCGATTAGGCGCCAAAACTGCGATTCGTATGGAAAAATTTCACCTTTTTTGGGAGGTAATGAAAACCCTATTAAGAAATTACCGTGGCATTGTTTAACTTCAACTTGAGGCGTAACCTCGCGAACTTCATCAGGTAATCTCAATATACACAGTATATGTAATCTTTGTTGTTTAATATTAGTGTATACCGGAACTTCTACTAAATTTGTAAATGCGCCCATATATTTTTTCGCTACTTAATATAGGTTGTGTCAGGTATTAGATAGCCTGACACAAATTTATTTAATAAAGGTTTGCACGATAGTTATTATCGTCAATAATCGATATAGCTTTTTGCATATCGAGTATTTTGGCAACTGCCCTGCTTTCGTGCCGATTTAAGTGGCGCCCAGCATTACCAGGTTCGATAAACCGATTAATTTTCCTAAGCTTATCCACATCAAAATCTACCCACTCATTCTCGACAATATGTTGCTTGGCGACTTGCGCCATAGCCATTAAAAACATAAAATCGTTTTCGCGTGAGGGAGCATCTTGCAACTCAGTTTCTTCAACCTCCTCAACGTCATAATATTGAAGTGTAGTTGTTGCAACAGGCGCCGACTCCACAGCAGTTTGTGTTTTTTGCTTTTGTACTTGAGTAACTGTTACTGGATTAGTGCTAGCTGATTTTGTGCTTGGCGCCGTAACTTTGTTAGTTGTAATAGTAGAAGCAGATGAAGTAATTACAACTTTATCTTGCAGATTTTCTTCATAACCGAGATTTTGAGATAATTCGGCGTGCAGTTCTGGGAAGATTTTTAGTAAAGTGCGTACAGGGTCAGGTTGACCAGTAACAGGATTTTTTTCTGTTTTAATCCAGTCAGGTAAAGTGCCAATCTCTCCTCCAGGTACAGCAACTCCAAACTCTTCAGGGTCTGTAATGAAGTATCGGCCAGTTGCTACGTCAATCGTCTCTAAAGGAGATATTTTAATTGAAGTAGATTCACACCCAATGAAAGAAGCGCTTTGTTTGAAAGTCGGCGCCATCCCCCCAGTTCTACCAGTTCCTACCCAACTTGTTAAATTATTCCCGTGTAATACAATAAATATCCTCGCTCCTTTCTTAGCAGCTCGTGTTAACAAGAATTTTACCATCCATGTTAAAGTATTTTCTTGCTGATACTCTGCTAAAGCAACTGCTTCATCAAGAACAAAAATTGTGTCAGTCAAGCTGCCGTTTGGCGCCCGTTCCATCTCACGTAAGTAAGTTTCAAGCCCAGATGCAACTAATGCATCTGGTTCAGATGCAAATCGGTACGTTGCAGCACAAACTAACCTGTCACACTTGAAGGGATAAATATCATCACCAGCACTAAAATAATGGACTTTCAATCCGGGTTTTAAAGCCGCAGACAAAATAGAAAGTATACCCATTAAAGTACCTTTCCCTCCTCGCTGGTTTCCGCATATTACGGTAACTTGCTTTCTGATCGCTTTTCCTATATCAAACCCTGATTTGTCAAGCAAATCGATAACCGCCATTGCCCTTTCTTGCAAAGGCAGTGATTTAAGCTTTTCTAAATCAGGTTGGTTTGATTTAGGCGCTGTTGTTTCAGGTTTTGGCTGAGTATGTAATTGGCTTGTAGCATCACTGCTTTTACTGTCAGGCGCCTTGGAATCTAAAACAATTTCTGGGTTTATTGCTTGCGTATTAACAGATTCTTTACTTTCTGTTAGCACTTCAATTTTAGGATTGGGAAGTTGTTTAGTTGTCGGCGCCGCTAAACTCAACTTTGCTTCTTCAACAACTTTAGGCTCTGACATCGCTTTGATTGCTGCTAAATGTTCGTGATTGATAAGCGGCGAAATTTCAACTTTGTTCATATGAGTATGAACTTGCTCAACTGTTGGGAAACTTCCTTTAAGCTGAATAAAGCAGTCGCACAACCACCCGTAAGCATGAAACCTTTTCATCGGTTCCACTTGATCTAAATAATCTGTCAGTGTATGTAAATGCTGTCGTAGCATTGTATACTCTTCACGCTCACAAGGAGGTAAGTACAATTTGAGTTGTTCAAACTCGTCGTACTCCTTAAAGTATTTCTCACGTTCATGAACGTGCCCCATTGAACCCGCAAAATCTAGCACATTTCCTCGAATAAAAGGTATTGGACTAAATGTGTGAGTATGCTGTGAGTCGCGTATTTGTGCCCAAGCATAACCAAAAGCACTTAGTAATCCTCCGATAGGCGCCATTGGGGACGTGGCGTGGAATAAAAATCCTGCCACCATCCCGACTAAACCAGCAGATTTTGAAATAATTGTACCAACTCTTTCTTGGTCAGCAAATACTAATAGCTGGTCTTTACGAACTTTTAACCAATCCGCAATGTGTCCTGCCTCTAAATATTCAATAGGGGGGTATTGCTCTCTTAGGTAAGCAGTTTCTGGAGTCTCTAAACGCGGAGGTAATTTGTTTTCTGGGACTTTTTTAACAAGCACTTGAGTATCTTCTTGTGCTTGTTCAGGAACATATGAAAATTCCATTTTTAGACACTAATTAAATATAAAGTATAGAGCATCGCTCAGAATTGCACTGAGCCAAGCTTTAGCTTTCGCAAGGCTTTTAACCTTTCGATGCTTTATTCTTGAACACCATCTTTCGACATTAGCAGATACACTAGAAGTCCTAATTCAGCAGCAAATATTGTGTACACACACCACAAAAAGCATAAAAGTACTTCTTCCGGTTTTTCATATCTTAGTGGTGGATACGCATATAATGCTTGAATTAAATCGTTCACCCACAAAGTAATAGCTAGTAATCCCACAGTTTTTGGGGATATTCCCGCAACTGGGGTGGGTTTCCAAACCATCGAACGTATTGAAGCTGCTTGCACAATTTGAATCGCGCAAGAAATTATCATTGCCACAAAAAATCTGAAATCAAACAATACTCCGATTGATATCGAAGGCATTCTAATAAATGGGAATGTTCTGCTGAATCCAAAATTATACAAGTGTGGCAGCCATCCCCAACCTACCCAATTGTCTTCCCAAAATGGGAACAACGACGGTTGCTTAAATATTGTCTGCCAATAAGTATTCGCAGAAATAAATAAGCCGAATATAAAAATAGTTGAACCAATGATGATGGCGCCGCTTGAGCCGCGAACGGTGAATTCTTTCATCACCTTCGCCACAAACTCTGCGAAAAATGCAGGTATTTTTAGAAACCATTTAGCAGCAGTTTCTGCAATGCTTTTCTTTTCGCCTCCACCTCTGGCGCCACCTTCGCGCATTCCTCCTTGCGGATGTCCATGTGGTCCTTGTGTCATATATAGTTAAAAGTTAGTTTTGAAATATACTTAGTTGATAATAGCTGTACAAACAGCAGACTCCACCCGGATGCCAAAAACCGGGTTAGGCATTCGTAGGAGTTAGTTATCAGTCACTGTCGGTGCATTGTCGCATATGCCTTTGTAGTGATGCTTCCAATAAAATCTACGCGACTTTATTTTCCCAATGCACATTCTTTTAAAATCGTATACATAGACTTCTTCGTCTTCTAAATAAGATAAAAGTGTGCGATTACTAATTCCAGGTTTTTCTTTAGAGTCATCTTCATAATCCCTAATAGTTAATGTTTTACCTTCTCTTAGTAACCCTGTCTTTTGCAATAAATTAGCAGTTTCTTTACGTTCCTTGATTCGGGCACGGTTAATATCCTCCGAATCACTTGTTCTTCGCTTTGTCTCAAATTTTTGATAATCTGCCGGGACTTGCAGTAACATTGGACTAGCCATTAATATCAAACCGCCGAAACTGCATATAGTTGGCGCTATATACTTATTAGATCGACTCACTTTATTCCACCTCTGTATGAAATGTAAAACGATGCGTAGCGTCGATACGTATTTGCATTGCGGCGCCGTCTTTCCAGGAATGAATAAATCTTAAATACCCATAGCTTGTACCTTCATAATTCCACCAACTCATTTCAGAGTCGTCTTCAGTTTTAATCCAGTAGCTTTCTCCTTCACTTAAATCTTTAGTGGTTTCTAATTGTTTCATTTTCATGTTTACCAATCTCCTGATATGTGTGAAACACGATTGTTCATGTTGTCTCTTATATATCCTTCTTTATCTACATAAGAAGTTTCGGGTATTGAGCCTCTGCTAATTAAATTTTGCGTTGCCTCTTCATCAGTGTTATTTGACGAAGAGTAGGGATTGTTAGTTTGGTAAGTATTGGATGCTTCTATGCATTCTTCTTGATAACCAGCATATTCAAACTTGCTATACCAACTCGACGCAGTATTTTTATTTACGCCTGCTATTTCACAAGCTTTCCTTTGAGATATCCCATTTTTATAACATTCATATAATTTCTGTCTTTTGTCTTTGGATAAATGGGATTTATGAGCTAATGTTCCTGCTGTTCCCGAAACATGAGTTTGGCAGGCATTGCAAAGAAACCTTCCTTCACATGCCGTTAATCTTGAACTTCCGCAGTGAGGACATGCATCTAACTGTCCTTTGTCAGCATCCCATGTTAAAGAACGTTGTTTTTGCTGGTTAACTTGTTGTTCTCGATATAAATCTCTTCTTAAATGTGCGGGTGTTCTAAACATAAAACTAAT
Source organism: Calothrix sp. PCC 7103 (assembly GCF_000331305.1). Taxonomy (GTDB): domain Bacteria; phylum Cyanobacteriota; class Cyanobacteriia; order Cyanobacteriales; family Nostocaceae; genus Dulcicalothrix. The sequence goes on from NZ_KB217481.1 coordinate 173,430, forward strand.
AATGAATACAAGAAATACGGCGCCCGAAGGCGCCTAACTCAACGCAATTACTAAATATTCAAATTTTTACTAAAATTACCAAAAATTCTTAATTTCATTATTACAATAATGAACCCAAAACTTCCAATCTCCGTTAGGAATTGGAAATCTTGAGTGTTTCGGTGCCTCTCGTACTAAATTTTCCCAGTATTGCTTGCACCCATCTAAATATAAATCAGCATCACCTTGTCTGCTATGATAACCAAGTTCATCAGCCGGGATATGGAAACGGACGCGCGTGAAATTTTCGGAAATTTCTTCAAATACCGCATGTTCTGCATCTATCAAATAATAGTCTGATTCAGCAGGATTAATATCGATAAAAACTATACTATTAGATGCAGCAACGCACGGTTTAATAAACAATCCATCGGCTACTACCAAAATTCAACCTCCTCTGCAATATTACCATCGGCGTCAGCTTGGCACCAATTCTTCCAATCTCCTTCTGGATGCGGTTTATAAGCAGATATCATAGCCATACTAAGAAAGGTTTGCCATTCTTCAGCAGTTCCTTCTACAAATAAATCAGCATCACCTCGATCCATCTCTCCTTGCCAATCTTGCTTCGTGATTGGAAAACTAAAAACGGCGCCTCTTCCACCTGGTCTATCTTTAACTGTTAATCTATCAAGGTTAAGATAGTACCAGTCATTTTCTTGTAAATTAACTAATACTGGTTTCATTTTTATTTTTAACTATAATTAAAGTTGTCTGCAAGCGCTTGAACAAACCTAACTGTCTGTTCTAGGTTTAATGAACCAACTGTATTACCTAGTTCTTTAAACCAATCTTCTGCATCTATCCCAAATCCAACCTCAAAAGCTGTATAAACTTCTGAAGGGATTTCATCTTCGCTCAACTCCACAGTCACTAATACTGAGCTATAAGCTGCAACCGCAGCCATCAAACTTACTCGCTCAACTTTATCCAGCTTTTCGGCATGGGCGCCGTACTTATTGCAAAACTCTCTTATCGTAGGAGTTGAAACGTAAAAATCAATATGGTAATTATTCATTTTGGAGAATTATAAGTATGATGATTATTCATTTTTTTTTTCAAATCCCTTGCTTAACGCAACCAAGTTATCAAGGCACCTTTCTAGATTATTTTGACAGTTTATCCAGATAATATTCTGAGTGCCGCTGGATAATACTGCGTTAGTAGTTTTGCCATCACCGTAAACATTGATGACAACATTAGGCGCCTTAATTACAACGCCAGACTGAAATTTGTTAACGATGTAATTACCTTGTCCGCTAGCATATAAGCTAGCAGCCCATTCAGAAATGATATCGTCAAGATGAAGAATATAACTACTTTTGTCATTTTTACAACCCGTAAGCGTAAGGTTGGTACTTGTGCGACTCACCATATTAGTTTTCCTGTAACTAGGTAATTTATCAAAACTACCTCTAGATACATCGACACTATAAATGTGAGAGATATGAAGCTTAGTTTCAAGTTTTTTAGCATATGGTTTAGTTTAACTGCTCAAGTTTAAATCGGATTTCGATTCGTAAAGCTTCGATTGCGTTTATTAAATTTTGCTCTGCAATTTTCATACCACTAGCTACCTCCCTAGATTGCTGGGCGCCAATTCTACATTCAAGCGCTTTATCATAATTACCATACGCTTCAAACTGCGTAGCATAATTTTCTAATTCTTCAGCCTGTGCAAGCAGCAAAGCAGGTTTTTCGACATTTTCTGCTAAAAGCTGATAGGCTTCATTCAAACTTTCTAAAGTATTTGTCATTCGGTTTGGTTTATGTACTTGATTGACATGCGTCTGATTATTACAGTTAAAAATCAGACGCACGTTTCTTTATGCTGCAATCCCAATCAACCCACCATTTTCAATGTGGTACTCGATGAGAGTGTTAATCGCCATCTCTGGAGTCGCCACTTGAATCATGTTTTTCTTATCAAGCGAGTACCCCCATTGATGACGTAGATACACCACCATTCCACTAAAGCCGTTGTAGTCGAGGGTTACAGCAAGGTCTGTTCCCCCACCAACCACAACTTCCACACATTCGGCGCCTACTTCAACAGCAGCAGCACGAATTTGTCCAAATATAAGGCGTTCAAAATCATTGGAAAGTTCACTCTCCAAAATATCAAACCCTGTTGCGTATTCCATAGTTAGTAAATATTTAAGGTTTAAGTCGCTTGTGTTAGACAACGCACACTTTATATAGGCGCCTATTCTAAGAACGGTAAGTCCGTTTCGTCACCCGCGACATAAACGATGTAATTCCAGGTTTTGGGAAACTACATCTTTGACCACATCTATATATATTGCTATTTATATATAGATGCTCATAGGACAAGACCAAACAAGTTTGACAAACTTTCATCGCCTCCCAACCACGGTAGATATAAAGAATCTTTTTTCGCTGCCTACCTCTCGTGCAGTGCTTTGACTATACACACTCACACTACCCCTCAACAGGTACTCATCAATTCGGTTTTCAAGGTTCAGATTGCTTAAGACTAGGCTCAAAGCTAGTCCCTGCTTAGGTTGTAGCCTTAGCCCGTAATCGGGCTTTGCTCTACTCCTTTAATGTACTGTATATATCCAGTACATGTCTATATTCCTACTATAAGTATTTTAGGTGCTTACTGGGTTGTCCTATACGATATATTTATGCATTATTAAAACGTGGTAAAGTTGAGGTGTCATGTTTTATAATCGCGCTCTATGCCTCGTAAGGGATACCAAGCAATAACATTAACTTTGAAAGACGAGGTGGTAGAAGCTCTCGACTCTTTTGGCGATACGCGGAGCAATGCAGTATCCCAGCTAGTACTTCGGCATAAAGCTGCCCTTCAATATAAAGGAGACGATACCCCCGAAGCTTTGGCAGCTTACATAAAACAAAGAATTCCTGAATTTAGCAAAGAGCAAGTAATCGATTTAATCGTTGCCTGCCTAGAATATTTGAAATAAATCAGTATTCCGATTAAAATGCGGCGCAAGCCGCGTATACACAAGGTTTTGGGCATTTATTCGGTGTAAGATTTACAAATAATGAAAAGTTACACCGAATAAATCGGCGCCTAAGCGAGTTGCTACGCATGACAAATATTTACCTAAAAATCTGAAATTAGTTTATATCCGAAGATTTTGAGGATTTATTCGGTGTAAAAATCAAGAAAATAAAAAACTTACACCGAATAACTAAATGAAGCAGATGCCTCGGCTCTTAGAATCGCGCAATTGACTTGTCTATAACGGTTTCAACTATTTATTCGGTGTATAAAATTAAAAAATAAGAAAATTTACACCGAATAAAAGCAGGCGCCTAGCTACTTCAGATTTAAGCAGTTATTACGCCTCTTGATTGCAGCCATCAAATGGGTAAAAGCATTGTGTTATGAGAGATTGAACTTTTATTCGGTGTAAAAAATTTAAGAGTGAAAATCATACACCGAATAGTCAGCAGGCGCCTACCAGTCTAAATAACAAGGGTATAACTGTATATTTAATAAATTTTACTTATCAAATATGCAGGTTTGTCTTACTGGTAAATTACGTAAGGCTTTTTTCCGTTATAAATTTTGAAATATTTTGTTCCCTAGGCGCCGTTTTGTACTACAATTATTCTGTATCAAGCAAAAATCAAGCTTGAACAAAGTAATAAAGTTTTACGAAAAAAAGATTTAACGAATTGGCTGCGTAACAACTCTACGAGTTGCCAAAAGTGATAAAATGATCGATTAGTTCAAGGTTAATCAAGCGTTCGCCCATATATATCCAAAGCATACGCATGGTTAAGTAAAGAATGTTTGATTGTTGAACACAAGCACATAAAAAAATAACCCGGTTGCTTGTACCAACCGGATAGCGTTAGGGGATACCCCTTAACAAATATTCTTTTGTAATTATTATGAATTATAACTCAGTTTTGTCCAGCTCCGCAGCTATTTCCGAAAAAACTTTTGCTTCCTTAAGCGAAGGCGCCCTAACGATAGATTACTTAGTAGAACAATTGCACTTAGAGCGAGCGCACGTTGAGGAATGGCTAGAAAGTTCAGTAGATTTAGGGATTGTGGCGTTGAACGTGAAGTCGCTATCAGGGGATGGCGCCTACGAGTATCTGATTCCTGATCCACGTGCGGCAACAAAGAAAGTACATCCGGACGCGCAGTGGAAGGCTTTGCGTAATCGATATGGAACTTGGGAAAATGGGGGTTGGTGGGTGAATGGGATAGACCCCCTAGAGGGTTATAGCCCGATGGGTTGGGGAAGTTTTAAACCTAAGATTCCAAGATTAAAAACTTCGGCGAGTGGGTTCGGCGCCGTCGCAAAAGTGAAGTTAAAGCCGATTAAGTATGAACACGCAGTTGGAGAAAAGACACGCGCGATATTTTTAGAAGTTCCTCTATATATATGGAAGAAAATAGCTGATAAGTATAATGTGCCGCTGCCCAATTTCGTAGAGGCGCCTGATACGTCCAGTTACTCTGATATCTATATATATACAAATTTAGTGGACGGACGCATACCCGAAATAAGTTTTTGGCAGTGGGTTCATGAAAACAACTTACCCGTAACTATTGTAGAGGGGGCAAAAAAGGCAGGCGCCTTACTTACAGCCGGGTTTATCGCAATTGCAATACCTGGAATATTTTCAGGATACCGTTCAGTAAAGGATGCCAGCGATAAGGTGATAGATCGGTTTATAATCCCCGACTTGAAGCACTTTTCTACTCCAGGCAGAGAATTCAATATTTGTTTTGATTATGAAACCCGTCCAGTACAACTGCGTGACCTGAAAACAGCAATTACAAATTTTGGTTTTCTTTTGGTTCAAGAGCAGTGCGTGGTTAGAGTAACCGACTTGCCTGGTAAGGAGAAAGGGGTTGATGATTTTATTGCAATGCGCGGCGCCTGGGCTTATAAAATAATTCACGCCAAACTATCGTTCGACCAGTGGCGATGTTTGGAGTTTGCTAAGTTGACTGCGGTTTCTGTAACAATCAACCAGAGATATTTGGGTGAGATGAAGTTACCAGCAGGCGCCAAGCTTGTGGGAATCAAGAGTCCAAAGGGTACAGGGAAGACTGAATGGTTAATAAAAATAGTGGCTGAAAGAATGGCTCAAGGTTTGCCGACTATATTGTTGACGCATCGTGTCCAGCTTGGGGAAGCAATTTGTAATCGATTAGGACTAACTTATGTCGCTCGATTAAAGGATGATGATTCTGAAACTTATAACGGGTATGGTTTTGGGTTTGGGCTTTGTGTTGATTCCTTGCATCCAAATAGCCAAGCACGGTTCAATGCTGAAAGCTGGAAAGATGCCTTGATAATAGTGGACGAATGTGAGCAAGTTTTCTGGCACACGTTAACCGCGTCCACTGAAGTTAAAAAGCATCGCCCTGAAGTAATCAGCCAGATGTCAAAATTATTTTCTCAAGCACTCGTCCACGAAAACGGAGGAATAATTTTACTTGATGCCGACCTCAGCGACTTATCCTTCGAGTTTGTGAAAGGACTTGCTGGCGCCTCTGATATTGAACCTTGGATTGTTGAAAATACTTGGAAACCTGAAGTAGGGCGAACAGTCATCAATTATACGAACCGCTACCAACTCCTTGCTGCTCTTGAAAAGGAAATTGAGGCAGGTAACAACGTAATGATTGTTACTCAATCTCAAAAACGCCAATCTAAGTTCAGCACAATTAATTTAGAAACAAGACTGCGTAAAAAATTTGGAGATGGAAAAAGCATACTTAGGTGCGACTCGGAAACAATAGCCGACCCGTCCCACCCAGCTTTTGGCTGTATTGGGTCATTGAACGAAATCCTTACTAAATACAACATCGTTATTTGTTCCCCAAGTCTTGAAACTGGAGTCTCAATCGATATAGAAGGTCATTTTTCGAGTGTTTGGGCGTTTATGGCTGGGGTAAGTTCCGTCAACAGTGCCTGCCAATCGGTAATTAGGCTGCGTGAACTTGTTCCACTCCACATGTTCGCTGCCAAAAGGGGATTAAATTTCTCAGGCAACCGCTCTATAAACAACCGCGCGCTCGTGATGGGGCAAAACAAAACCTACAGAGCCAACCTCAGTTTGATTGATAGCACTGACGGCGAAGAATTTAAGCTTAACCAAACTGCAATCGACGTTTGGGGCAAGATGGCAGCGCGCGTTAACGCTGGAATGCAAAACTACCGCGATTCAATTCTTCTAGCTCTTCAAAATGAAGGACACACTATCACTGAACCGGAAGCCGAGTTTGAAGAAAGTGTTGTCAAGGAAATTGAAAAAGAGCTAAATGAAATAAAAAAGGGTAATTACACCAAATACTGTGAGGCGATTTGCGAAAAAGATATTTCAACACTATCGTCCACTGAATTTGAAAAGCTCCAGTCAAAAAAATCTAAAACCGAAGATGAACGCAATCTAGAGAAAAAATACGAACTGCATCAACTTTATTCAGTTGATGTGACTCCTGAACTAGTTGCTGCCGACGATGATGGGTTATACCCTGCACTCAGATTGCAATACTATCTCACAATCGGGCGCCCTTACCTTAAAGAACGCGATAAAAAAGTTGTTGAAGGTCTAGTAAAAAATGGAAACGGTAAAATATTTACTCCCGACCTTAACAAGAGCGTTTATATAGCCAGCGTTTCTGCCCTCGAAATCCTTGGAGTTGCTCCACTACTTAATCAAACTGAACGAGCGTTCCGAGGCTTAGATTCCGACTTACAAACTTTATGCGAAAAAGCTATCCAGTTCTCAAACGAAATCAAAGACTTACTAAATATCACAATTTCTAAACGCGCGACACCAATTCAAGTCTTGCGGCAGATTATCGGCAAGCTCGGATTCAAACTCAAGCTTGGTGGACGCGATGGTTCCGGTACTCGACAACGCTACTACTACATCAAATCAATTTACAACGGCGCCAAAATTCTAGCTAATTGGTTGGAAAAGGATTCGTCTCAATCTGGCTATACGTCCACTGAATCTGTATAAATACAAAAACCATTATTAGTGGACGGACTGTATATCCACCACTTCCAAATAACGATGGACACGCTCATCACCTTTTAGATGGGCATGAACGAAGCCGCCTCGGCTTTATTCGAGGTCAACTTTATCGTGCGATAAAAACAAGGCGCCCAAATTCTAGCGAATTGGTTGGAAAAGGATTCGTCTCAATCTGGTTATACGTCCACTGATTTCGTATAAATACAAAAACCATTATTAGAAAGGTTGCACTGGACGGACTATATATTCAGCACTTCCAAATAACAATGGACACGCTCATCACCTAAAAGGTGGGCATGAAGGAAGGCGCCGCGAGTTCCAGCCAAATAGTTAGGGCATGGTGTGAACCAATATGGACGTCCACCGCAGGCTTTCTGATTCTATATAAATATAAAAAACAATCTTAGAAAGCCTGCACTCTCTCGCGCCAATCGATCAATACCAAATAATGTAACCACGCACCTTACCAAGGCAAACTTCTATTTAAGTTTTAGGCTAAAACTCGCAGCAAAACCCAACATGCTTTGGGCGCCCATTAACTATCACGTCACGTCCATCCCCCAACTTTCGTTCATAAGTATATTTACAAAAACCATCCTTACTGGACGGATTACTAACATTCAAATCCTGCTCCAGCAACGAATGCCAACACAGGTCTTAAATCAAAAGCATCGGCGTCTACCTCGAATGACGTCGATCTCGGCGCCTCATTACGATGCACTTAATTATTTCTGTACACATCGTATCATTAACATTCTTGTTTAAATTTACAATTGAAAATTACGATACACACAGTATTGCTACTAAAATAATTATGATACGCTATGTATCAATAAACTTTCATGAAGTGATACGTCTTGTTTCGATAAAAAAATCAAATTAAGCATTTATGCTTAAAAGCCTAAGTTAGACTAATTTAGCCTAATGCAGACTACATTAGTCTACATTAGGCTAATTTTGGATTTCTTCATAAAAGTAGGAACTAGAAGCAATATTGTACGGTAAACCGAACAATCGGAGTTTATTTGTTAATATTTAAAACTAACAAATTTTAATGATTAGATTGGTTTGAATGTCAAGTCTGTACAGCAGATACTTGACAAGTTAATGTTAAATAGAATAATTCAAGCTGCGGTGTAGGCACCTTGAAGTAACAGGGAGCATCTAGTTTTGGCGAATCGAGTTTTTTAATGGATGCTTCCATTCCTTGAATGCTTCCAAGTCACACGGCACTATTAGAAAACTTATCTAAAAGTGATATTTATGGTTGATGGAATTATTCATTTACAAGCTATGGCGTAGCAGCCTTCCTAATATAGATAAATGGCTTTTGGAGGTAACGCCCTTGAATAAAGTGTGTTTGGAAACTGTGCATCGTGTTATGCAATGTTTATAAAAGGCTCATAGAGACATGAGTATTTATAGATACGCTTCTATTTTAGTCAGGAAGCATTTTATGATTTATCCTATAAGCCTTTGATTAAGATTAAACATAAACTTGGCGCCTTCTTCAAGCCTAAAAAGCGCACATAAAAAAGCGCACATCTACTTGTCAAACGTGCCTAAAAGGGGGTGCGCTTTTTGAGCGCACATGAAAAGCGCACCTGGATGTGCGCCTACCTAAAATTAGGCGCACCCTTGCTGTATAAGGAAGCGCAGCCTCTTCCACAAAAAGCGCACCCCTAAGCGCAGCGCTTTTTAAAAAAGCGCACATTTCAAGGTGCGCCCTAGGTGCGCTTTCTAAAAAGCGCACTTTTATATAAAATTAGGCGCACCCTTGACAAAGCTCGCTGGGGAAGCTTCCCCCAGCAGACTTTGGTGCTGTATAAGGAAGCGCAGCCCTTTCCATCAAAAGCGCACTTTCAATCGCGGTGCTTTTTGTATTATTAAGCAATTAAACACGCTTTAATAAAATCGTGCGTATCTCGAATATTGCGTATCTCGAATATAAAGTACCTATATTTAAAATAGTTGGTTTTGTATGCATAGTTTCCAGTAAACAAGCTCACCGATGCACAACAGGCGCCTTTACCAAAGCTTGAATCTTAATCAATGTATTGCACTATTCTTTCTATAATTAAGTAATGCACAAACAATAATCAACATTACCTATAGTTTCTGATAAACTCTAGCAATTAGGCTAAATCTATAAAAAATTATTTAGACAATCTAGAAGTATTTATTTAATGCAATTTAATCTTTTATTAGGTTCGGTTATTACTACAGTATTTCTAACACACCCATTCTGGCGCTCAAATTATCTAATTCCAAGTTAGCCTAAATTAGCCCAACTTAGGCTACATTAGCCCAACTTAGACTAATTTAGGCTTTTAAGCATTAATACTCAATTCGATTTTAATATCGACACTAAACGTATCATTTATTGCGATATATAACGGAACTTCTTGTATCGAATTAAAATATTAACGATACTAAGTGTTTCTCAATTAGAATAGTATTGATACGGTAAGTAGCATTATATATAGAATAACAATATGGTATGTACTCAAATGTTGAATTTGAAATGCGTAAAGCAGGCGCCAAACGAGTAAAACATTACGCACGCTTAGTATTAAGAAGAAGGAAGGAGAGTTCAAGATTCTCCGTTTCAGATATTTGTTTGTGCGTAGTTGGGTGATTCTGATTTAGGCGCCTCTAGGTTTCAGACATTTGTTTGTGCGTAGTTGGATGATTCTGATTTAGGCGCCTCCAGATTAATTCCCAGAGTTTTGGCTGCGGTTCGGATTTTATCTAATTGCTTTTCAACTTTGGCGATGGTTCGCTCTAGTCTTTTGAGTTCTTTACCGCGTGTGATTGCTTTGGAGTAGTAGTCTAGTTTGTTGGCAGGAATGTAAAAAGTCTTTTTGTTGTTGATGCTCAGGGTGGTGTTAGCTGTACTACGCAGTCTGTAATAATCGCCTTCTTTTTTGGCTTTCTTCGACGCGGTTCCACCAGGTAAACACTTTTCCAAGTAAGCATCTTGGATTGCAAGACCTTCCTCTAAAAGTTCTCGGCGCCGTGAACGTAAAAATTCGAGCGAACTTGAAAATTCTAAGTAGTTCATATCCCAACCCTAGAAGCAATTAATTTTTCATTCGGTGTAAAAATTGCATAGAAAAATGAAAAACTTACACCGAATAAACGTAAAATTCTTACACCGTAAAGCTTTGAATCATCCAACACCCCTTCAAATACAAGTTATTTGAAATTGCGTTATACCAACTGTACCATGATTAGGTATTTAAATAGCACCAGTTAAACCACTTATGCCAAAATAACCAAAATAACCAGTACAACCGGGGGACGTAGGTACTAGTCAGGGGTGCCTACCGTATATTAAGATGTAGAGTATATATATAGTGTTGCTAAAATAAGGGGTTAAAAGAATTTGTATGGGACGAAACGTAGATAACCCGGTGTTTGTAAGAGCGCGGATTGACGAAGAGACGCGCGATAAATTTAAAATAGCGTGCATGTTCCACAAAAGTAGCATGGATGCCGTGCTTACAGAGTTGATAGAAGAGTGGGTAGCTAAGAAATATCCTTTTGTAAAACCTTCACCTAGTGTAGAGGAAGCGGTTTGTGAAAACTAATAGAGCCGCAGCCTGAGTGCGTGACAACCGTTGGTTGCCTACAACGTGTCTACAAAGTGTCTACGTAATTATCTATTAAATGGCTGCGGTTTTAACTATATATATAGTGAGAATAGCTGTTTTCTATAAAAAATGTTCTGATAAGTATGATTCTCTGTAGCCTTGTTCCTGTAATAAGCTGAAGTCGCCAGGGTTCCAACCATTAATTTTTTGTATATTATCGGTGGGTTTAACAGTGCATTTTAGTAGAGTTTCTGAGTTTCCGGTAATGCGCGCAATAAGTTGAGTGATATATTTACAGCAGGCGCCGGGTTGAGAGGCGATTTGTTCTTCGCAGAAAATGAGGGCGATAAATTCGTAGCCGATAATCAAGGATTCAAAAAAATCGTTTTTGAGTTGGTTGTCGTTTTCTGGTTCGAGGTTTTCTATTTGAAATTTTAGATTTTCTGCATACTCTTGCCTGTCTCTGAAGAAATTGTCGTCATGCCCGTCAATCGTATAGGGGATATCGATAATAATGGCGATGTTTAAATAAGTATAAATATTTACATGTATAAAGCTTGTAGATTCAATAATGCGTAAATTTTCTGGTAGGTAGTCTTTGATGGCTTGAAAATTTGCAGGCGCCAAAGCAAGGGTAGGTGTTTCCAAGCATTCTTCTAGACTTGAGATAAATTTGCGGATATGTGGATTTTGGTCTAAAAAAGTTAGATACTGCCGTTGAGTTTCGGGTTGTTCGGCATATTTTTGAAAGATGGCGCCTAAAAAATCGGCTTTGGGAAGTTCAACTAGACGCTGTTTTTTAAGAGCGCGTGCTATTTTTTGAGATGAATTAGTGCGATGCTGGCTCTTGTTAATATTTGGTATATGGGCAGCAAGTGTTGCAATACCCTTTCCTTGTAGAATTATTATAATTCCAAGACAGATAAGTAGCGCGATTATTATATTGCCATAATATAAAGCTACAAAGACAATAAGTTCTAGTATTATGAAAATAGTAATCTGATATTTTTCCTTAAATTGTCTTAATTTTTTTGCAGTGTCTAGATGCAAAGAATAAGAGGAAGCATGTGATGCTTTGAGTTTTTTTGAGTTTTTGGGTAGCCCAGGCATTGTAATATGACGGGACTGTAATTCTACCGATTCGAGTAAGGCTTCGATTTTTTGGGGCAGGCAAAAATAAGGATAAACCTTTGGATTCGGCGCCATAAAATTAACCACTACATCATATTTGAGTCTCAAATTTGAACTAAGTTTTTTTTGATAGCCCAAACGGCAAGCGATGTACGGTTAGGTAAGCGGGTCTTATTCAATAATCTGACTAAATGCGTTTTTACAGTACTTGTACTCAAGTTAAGTTTTTTTGCGATTTGGTCATTTTCAAAACCGCTAGCAATAAGCTGAATTATAGTCTTCTCGCGCTCAGTGATCTTATTATCTAAGGCAGCTATATCAATACAATTAATAGTTTGGGTATAAGTTTGCATTTGAGTGATTAATTTATCCGAAAATATCGGGTCAATCCAGGCGCCATGATTATAAATAGTACGTAGTGCTTCGACAAGAGTTTTAAAATTAAAGTTTTCCGTTGCATAGAAAGAGTGTATTTGTTTTTCGGTTATTAAGTTTGAAAGCTTTACTTTATCTATATTTAATGATGTTAATAAAAACAATTTAGCTGTGCTTAATATATTAGAGCTTTTAATATATTGTGTAATGTTATCTATATTGTTTTTAGTCTTTTCCAAATTTTCTTCGTAAATCAGAAGAATATCTACACTTTGATATGGGTTTCCATCACGTCCTACAACGGAATGAGTGACTGAGTTAGCTTCTATTTGGTGCGTGCATTGAAGCAGCTTATTATCATCTTTTTTAATTTTGGTATCTAATAAATCATTCTTTGAATTGCAGTGTAAAAATGAGTTAGATGTTTCCACTCGGCATAAAAAATTCTCAAATCCTTCACAGTATGTGGATTCAAAACTAACCTCAAAATAATATTTTGATTGCTTATTGTACTCTTTAATACCATTTTTCATTGTATTCAACAGAAGGTTTGAAGATACAATTAAACCTAAATTTATGATAATGCTCATAAAAGTAATAAAAGTGATAAAAGTATTGATTTTAGTTAGTGTGCTAAGTATAAATCTTTATCAGGCTTCGTCGCGGACTTAAGAGTTACACTATTCCGCATATATTCATAAACTAATAGAATTATGTTAATAGCATGAATAAAATATAGCCATAGATATAAATACTATTTAATAAGTATTTTATTTTTTGTATTTAATAATTAATATACTAATATGAATATAAAATGTAAAAAATAAAAAAAGTTATGGTGCTTTCTGATTTTGTATAGAGTACCTGATACAAATATTTATAAAAAGAAAGTAAATTTTATAAGCGTAAAGCAATGTAAATTAATTATAAAATTGTTTAACATAAATATTTTTGCTGAACAATCCAAGTTGCTGTAATAATAATTACATAAATATAGAAAATAAGGTCTTACTATCTCTAGACCATTAGATGTAAAAAAAGAAGAATGTGTAAGACTTCTATTTTCTACAAGGGTCAAAGCTGACTTTTATGAATATATACAGAGTTGAAAGAAAATATCGGCATGATGTAGTTTTGCAGTGGTTGTTTTATGCATCAGCTTCTTTAATTTTGGTTGACCTTTCTCTTTTTTCAGATATTAATTTTGCTGTTCTATGCCTGATAGGTATAACTTCCATTGCTGTTGCTTTCAAGCCATCACGTAAATTATTATTTAATTCGGTGAGTGGCGCCAAAAAAGCTTATATGGGTGTTTCTGCTGCTGCATTTAGTTTGATATTTACTACTTATTGGGTGGTAGCTTCAAGCAGTCCCGCTGCTGCACAGTTTTTGAATAATACTCAAACATGGATGGAAGGCGCTTTTGGCGGTGGTGCTGGAGGAGCAGGTGGTGGGGTAGACCCTGCGTTATTTGGTTTGATTTTCAATGCGCTAAGAGCTGTATTTGTTGTTTATTTAGCAATATCTATTGTTAAAGTTGTGGCAGCAGCCAGACAAGATGAAGATTGGCAGTCTTTGGCGCGCACACCTTTAATTATTCTTGTATCAGTCACTTTAGGTGATGTACTTGCAGGTTTAATTACTGGCCCTTAAGCAAGTTTAGTAACTATTACTTTCCACTCTTAAAAGTGACCTTAAGAGTGGTTTATCAAACAAGAAATAGAATATTAATAAAAATATAGAGTAGCAAATTGAGTAAAAAATTTAGAAGAGTAAATGCAAATTTAGGAGATACACCGCGTATCGGACCTTTTCCTGCAAATCAAGTCTTCCCTTGGTGCATTATTGTATTTACATCGTATTACGTATGCAATATTTTCACTCAACTTGGCTGGATTTGGACTTTTGGGTTAGCAGGATGGGGAGTAGCAACTTGGTGGACTTTAACTGGGGACAAGCCTTGGATTTTCTTAAGTAAATTCGTCCGCCTTCCAGTTTGGACTAGAGGTTACGGACAATATCGCTCTTTATTAAACGCCAAGGAAACTTATTATGAGCAAAAAGGAAAAAAAGGTAAAAAATAAAATAGGCGCCCGTAAAGTCAATAACGGCGCCACTAAAACTAAACTAACCCCGTTTGAAGATGATTTAGATTTGGCATCTTTTTTACAAGTAGATTTAAATGGGCGTAGCGTCGGCGCCTATGTTTTGCGTAAAGGTGAGAACAGTTTTAAAATAATTTATGGTTGGGAATGTCAAGGAATTCACTCTTCATTAAGGGACGAGCAAATCGACCCGGTTTTTGATGCAATTGAAAGCGGCTTAAAAGATTTTCCGCCAAAAGAGGAACTTACAGTTAATTTGGGTTCCTTTACAAGTGATGAGCAGCGACAAGAGCAGTTAGGTAAACTTGCTGATAGTGCTTTTTGTGACGAGTTAAGATATCTAATATTTTCAGAACGTGCGCGCGTACAAGAACTTACTAATCTAGGGTTAAGAAAGCCTAAATATTTAAGGCTTTATGCAACTTATACTCATGATGCAAGTTCTGTGGATGCAGCGGATAAAGTAGAAGAAATGCTTAATTCGTATGAAATTGCTTGGAAGAAATTTACAGGTGAATATAAAGATATTCAAGTAACTCTAATTGAAAGCTTGTTCCGCTCGTCTTTTATTGCCGGGTTTGAAACCTGGGAACAATTAATTACAAATAAACTAGGTTTAAATGTAAAGGCGTTAAGTGCAAAAGATTTATGGGTGCAACTTTGGGGTAGATTTAACGGAACTAAACCGAGACCAATACCTCAATGCTTGAAACTGACTGACGATGGATTGGACGAAGAAATAAATACAGACTACATGCCCTCAACTTATTTGATGGAAGACGAAACTTCTGTCCCCCATGCCGACCGTAAATGGGTTGCGCTAAATGGAAGTTACATTGGCGCCTTAACTTTTGTGGATAAACCAGGAGGATGGGTAGATAAAAGCGCGCAGATGCGTTATTTGTGGGAAGTAGTCGGGCGTGATAAAGTGACTGACACTGAAATATTCTGCCAAATTTCAAGAGCTAACGAAACTCTTGTCAAGACAAATATGCAACGGATGACCAAACAGGCGAATACAGCTTCTGCCGTATCAGCAAAAAGTAATTCAATCGATGTTAAGGCGGCTCTAAATATTGAAAAAGGGGTGGATGCACAACGCTCATTATATGAAGGCGCCGTTCCATTTTACTGTGGTTGCAATTTCCTTATATATAGAGACACTGTAAAAGAACTGGACGATGCCTGTCGATATTTTCAGTCGTTGTTTTTCCGTCCAGCATGGGTTGTTCGTGAAACTGAATACCCTTGGCGTATATGGATTCAATCACTTCTTTTAAAATGGGAAAGATTGCTTACACAGCCATTTAATCGGCGCCAGGTTTATTTAAATTCTGAAGTAATTGGCTTGCTTCCACTAGTTCGTACAAGAGGAGGGGACTCGACAGGATTTGAACTAATCGCTGATGAAGGAGGTACACCTGTACATGTAGACTTGTACACGAAACATCGAAATATTGGGCTTTTTGGTACAACTCGAAGTGGTAAATCAGTCATAGCTTCCGGAATTTTAACGCAGGGTTTAGCCTATGGGATTCCTGTGGTTGCCCTAGACTTTCCTAAACCTGACGGCACAGGCACATTTGATGAATATACTCGATTCTTTGGAGAGCGCGGAAGTTATTTTGATGTTGGTTCCGAGTCGTCAAATTTATTTGAATTACCTAATTTAAGTGGACTTGGGGAGCAGGAACAAAAAGATAGATTTGAGGATTATAAAGATTTTTTATGCGAAGCTTTGATGGGCATGATTCTAGGCGCCAAAGTAGGAGGAGGCGACCGTGACCGTAAATTAACTGATACTGTTCGTTCCGTTTTAGTTCTAGCTCTAAAAGAATTTTTTGCAGACGATTTTATTCGTCAACGTTATGCTGCTGCATTTATTGGAGGCTTGGGCAGTCCAGAGTGGAATAATACTCCAACGCTTATCGACTTCATTACTTTCTGTTCTTTAGAAAGACTGCAAGTTCCAAATCAATCAGTAGAAATTAAGGAGGCACTTGAAACAGTAAAATTAAGATTACGATTTTGGATATCAAGCCGTGTTGGTAAATCGATTTCGGCGCCTTCCACTTTTAGAATTGACTCAGAACTTCTTGTATTCGCTTTAAGAAATTTATCAAATGACGATGATGCTGCAATATTAGCTTTGAGTGCTTATTCGGCAGCATTAAGACGCGCACTATCTAGCCCTAGGTCAATATTCTTTATTGATGAAGCGTCAATTTTATTCGAGTATGATTCAATTGCAAATCTAATTGCTAGATTATGTGCAAATGGCGCCAAATCAGGGGTAGACGTAATTATTTCGGCGCAAGACCCTGACACTATAGCAAAGTCGTCTGCTGCTGCTAAAATTCTTCAAAATTTATCTACTAAATTAGTTGGACGGATACAACCTACTGCTATAGATAGCTTTGTAAATATACTCAAATATCCGCGTGAAATCATTACCAAAAACTCGACGGAGAGCTTTTTTCCGAAAAAAGAAAGTATTTACTCGCAGTGGTTACTCGACGATGGCGGCGTATACACTTATTGTCGATTTTATCCTGGCTATGGTCTTCTAGCCGCCGTAGCCAACAACCCCGATGAACATGCCGAAAGAACAGCGATACTAAGTAAATATCCTAAATCTGAAAAATTATTAGGGATGCACGAATTTGCTCAAACCCTTGTTAACAAACTACGAGGTTAATTATGAAACTGCAAATAAAAAAGAAAACGGTTTTAAAAAGTATAGGAATAGGGGCAGCAATTATATTATTGGCGCCTGGTGATGCGAAAGCGCTCGATTTATTTGGTTCAGTCTTCAATCAAATGTACGGTCAATTACAAAATGCGGTTAATTCGCAATTACAAGCGGCTCAAAATTATTTACAAACTTACGCTCAACATCAGATAAGTACTTGGGGGCAACAAGCTAATCAAGAAATAACGAGTGCAATTCAAGATTCAATCGGCGCCTTGGGGCTTCCCGATATTTTTAAAGTTTTGGAGGTAGCTAAAAAATCAGATAACCCAAATTCAATATTTAATCCTAGCGAAAGTGCCGTACTTCAATCTGTCAGGGGAATAACAGGAGCTAGTGCTTATGAAATTATTTCTCAGCAGGGGCAAGAAAAAGTAAAAAAAGAATCAGATATAATAGCGGGTATTGTCCAAGATAGCAGTACCGTTTCTCAGTCAGTTCAGTCTATAAACGACCAAGCGCAAAATGACGATTCTACACAAGATGTCGTAAAACGTCTTGCAGCACAAAATGCTGAATTATCTAAACAACAAGCACAACTAGCAAGCGTTTCTGGGTCTGTAAATCAAAATTTGCAAACTCTAAACAAACAGCAGGCAGTTACAAATATAAATTTAGACCAGCTAAATCAAACTACTGCTGGTCAAACGCAACGTAAAAATTATGAATCACTTTCAATTGGAAGAGAAAACTATGTGCGTGCTTCTCGCGCAAGATTATTTTAAAGGAGACAGGCGCCTTGGCACTTTCCACTTTTCTGTTACAAATTCAGCCCCCTGCTGTTGACCCTGCTAGTATTTTAAATGACGGGAAAGCTGCCGCAGATGCAACTGCCGCTGCAATGGATGGGCTTTGGAAAGATGTTTTGGGAGGAGGTCTTTATAAAGCAATTTCTGACACCGCAGCTTTTTTTGCAGTAGTAACTTTGCTTGCTTGGCTTGTCAATTGGTATAAAGCCATGCTGGAAGGTGATGAATATCGCGCATTTGGAGAGCTTATATGGGTCTTACTTGTAATTTTTCTATTGTCAGGGCAGGCAGCTCCATTAAGGACAGTCACTCTCGGAATGAGAAATGTAATAAACATCACTAATAACAATTTGCTTAATACCACAGCGAATAATATAAGTTTGCAGCAAAACTTCCAATCCATAATGGCTAGAGGCGCCGCTCAGGATAATGCCCAAGCGATTATATCGCAATGTAGCTCGATTACAGACCCCCAAGGGCAAGACGCTTGTATGAAAGACGCAATATCTAAAGCGAAGCAAATGGGAGACGCTTCTACTTCTGGAGGAAGCTGGTGGGATAATTTCTTGAACAGTTTAAACCCAATAACTGGTATACAAAACGATTTGATGTTAATGATGCGTGGGTGGCTAATGGCTCTTGGCGCCGGGTTCCAGTATTGTATTGAAGTCGCACTTTTGTTAACAGCTTTACTCGGTCCAATAGCAGTTGGTTTATCTCTTTTACCAGTTGGAGGTAAAGCTATTTTTGCATGGGCTATGGGATTTTATTCTGTCGGATTTACTAAGCTTGCTTACAATATAATTTGCGGACTTGTGGCTACTATCATTTTAAATTCGGGCAATAACGACCCTTTGTTATTTGCATTTATTACTGCAATATTGGCGCCAATTTTAGCTATGGCTATTGCGGCTGGAGGTGGGATGTCAATTTTTAATAGCTTGGTAAGTATTGGGACAATGGCTACAAAAGGCGCCGGAGCCGTTGTAAGTGGAGGTGCTTCTGTGATTGTTGATATGGCTACTAAGGAATAAAATGAAAAACTCCACAGGCAAGCAATTAAATTTTTTACAGCAGCAAACGTCAAAATTATCCTCAAGCGATACTTTTGGGTTTTTCGTCTTAGGAAGTATTGGTCTTAATTTTTTTGTAATGATACTTATTTTCGGAATTAGTGGGAAAGTGGCTAAAATAGCCGATACCCCGTCACCAACTTTGGTGCAGTTAGCAGACGGGACTTCGATAACAGCAACAATTTTAGGAAGTAAAGAACGCTCCCCTCAAGTAATTCAAAATTTCACACAGTCTACACTAGTAAAAATGTTTAGCTGGAGCGGCACAAAACCTATTTTATCGTTAGACCAAGTAGGTAAGCCAATTCCAGATTCAGGAGTAGAAGTTGAAATTGATAAAGGAGTAAAACGAGTAGCAACTGCTGCTTATCAAGCTTCTTTCGCCTTAAGCGAAGATTTCAGAAAAAGCTTTATGAGCAAGGTTGCAGAACTAACGCCCCCTGATGTATTTGGAAGTCGAGGTGCCTTAGCGCAAACAAGTGTAATTTTAATCCCTTTACAAGTCGGGGCGCCGCGTAAAATTCAAGATGGCGAGTGGTCAGTTCCAATTGTCGCAAACTTGATGTTTATTGGAGGTCGATACTCAAAAAGCGGCGATGTTATTCCTTTCAATAAAGAGGTATTTGTTCGAGCAGTTGAAATACCCAAGTTTTCTAATGCAAGCAGCCCGGATGAAGTGAGCCAAATAATTTATCTCGCGCGTCAAAGCGGACTTGAAATTTATGCTATCCGCGATTTACAACGACAATCTTTATAAGGAATTTAATGATGAGTGAAAATCAAGGAGAAAAAATAACAGCTTGGACTGAAGATAAATTGGCTAGCTTAGTAGGAATGAATTTACCTACTAAAGAAACTAAAATTCAGTCCCAAGACGAAAATGCTCTAGTACCTTTGGGTGAACCCGAATTAAATAGCGAAGATTTTACTAAATCGCTATTTGAAGAGGCGCCGACAGAAAAAGCGACAAAAGGCGGGATGTCGTCAAATCCTTATGCAAAGTTTACGGCAGTTGCGTTGCCTTTAGGAGCAATATTTTTGGTAGGTGGAATTTTGTATCAATTAGTTACAGGTGGATTTGGCAGTGATAAAAAACCAGAAATTGCAGCTACACCTACTCCCACACCCACACCGACAGTAACTACAGACGCAGAAACTGGGAACTTAAAAACTGAAGTGGCTTTAGGAACCCAAGCACAGCAGATTAATGCGTTGACCGAAGCCAGGGAAAAAGAAAAGCAAAACCCGCTTGACAAAACTTCTAAAGCTGGCATTCAAACTCAACCACTGGCGGCACCTACACCCGCATCTTCTTTAAACAGAACCTCGACCTCTACAGTTGAAAACAATAAAATTGAACCCAGAATTTCACCATCTGTAAGGCGTGAAGTTGAAAAACCAGCATACCTCACAGCAAGACCTAGACAACTTCCACCTCCTCCAGAACCAGTTGTTGAGCGGTCGTATCGACCACGCTACATAGCTCAAGCTGCTGCATCGCCTATAAGTCAGCAACCTAGACCTACTTATATGGTGTCTAGAAAAGTTCCATCAAGTAACGTCTCTAGAAAACCCAAGATTCAGCAGAATCCATTGCCAAAAGTTTATCCTGTAATTCCTCCCAGGCGCCAAAATAATAATACTCGCCCAGGAAACGAAGACCTTGCATCTTTGCTACCCAGAAGCAATGCTTCAACAGCTTTTCAAGGCACGCCCTCGTACTCAGAAGTTAGCGTGCGAAGAACCATTTCCTATGGCGCCATAACCTACGAACAACCTAAATCAAATAATACGAGCCAAAATTATAATAGTGCTAATCACTCATCAAAAAATTTAGCATACGTTAACGCTACTTCAGACGACCAAGAAAAAAATAATTTACTACAAGAAACTCCTGTTATGAATTTCCAAGTAGGTAGTTCAGCAGCAGGAAAACTCTCTACTCCCGTCTTTTATTTAGAGCAAAAAAACGGCAATAACGGCGCCACTAACGAATTAGATAGTCTCACATACTCTTTAAAGTTAACTGAATCATTAAAAGGCGCCAACGAAGAAATTGTCATACCTTCTGGCAGCTTGATTATTCTAAAAGCTTCTGCCATCGATAAATCAGGACTCGCTAATCTTAAGGTTTTAGCTTTTATATATAACAATCGTGAATATAATCTTCCTGTGGATTATTTGTCGGTTAGAGGCAACAAAAATAAACCTCTCTTAGCAAATAAAATAAACACTGGTGACAATTATACAGGCGCCGAAATTAAAGAAGCTATTATTGCTTCACTTGCAAAAGTCGGTGATGTGTTAACTCGCCCAGATTCAACCAGCACAATTAGTAATGGTTCAGTGACATCTACGGAAACTAGCGGCGGCAAGGATATTTTAGGCGCCGTTTTAAGTGGTGGGTTAAACACTATTTTAAAGAGAGAAACCGACAAAACCAATCGAGTCATTGAAGCTAATATAAGCCGACCTCAACTTTGGTATCTTTCTCAGGATACTAAAGTTAGTTTGTATGTAAACAAAACTTTTCGTTTATAAATTTGGCAATTATGCAAAAAACTAGGAAATATTTATGAAAAGATTTGCTTTATTAATTATTCCAATTTTATTTAATATATATTGCTTAAAAGCTCAAGCAGATACAGGGATAGAATTTAATTACGTACAGCAGCCAAATAGCACGACAAGTAACTTTCCCCCTGTAAATAGTGCAAATCAATATACCTCAAATGTTCTAAGAAGGGTGCCATTAAGCAGCTTGCTCGGTAATTCTCCAATTCCTTTCGAGGCAAGTATACCTCCAAGTGGCGCCAATATAAGTTTAATTGGAAGCGAATGGATAATTAAAAAGTTATGGTTAGCTTCACCTGGGTTTAGTTTGGATTTTGATGGGTGTTTATCAGGAGGCGCCCCTCAATCAGGTAATCAAGCAGAAAAAGCTGGCTGCTCTGTTAGTGCAGCGCAAGTGATTCACATTACCCCAGACGAAAGAGCAGTAAATAAAAATTCAATGCTAACTCTAATCATTTCTTCTGGAGAAGGGAATAGCGAAAAGCGCAAGTTACTGCTTGTACGTTTACTTAAAGGACAAAGCGAAAATTATGTTGCTTATAACTATGAAATATATGACAACTACAACTCGGCTAATAATTTAAGCAGAAAGCTGAGTCCTATCGAGTTTATAAAAGAGTGGCGCCTTTACAACAGTGGGTTAGAGCGCGCGCTAAGTAACAAACTTCTTGAAAAAAACGGGGTATTACATAGCAAAATTCAAGATTTCCTCGCTTATTTTAAACAGGGTGCAGATGTGGCTAACGCAGCAAGTCAAGCAGGCATGGATTTACAGATAATAAATAAAATACGTCAGTTAGGTTTAAATTAAAATTCGACACCAAAACTAAGGAGTTACAAAGATGCGTGCATTAAAATTTATTTCTTGCTTACCCGCCTTGATTTTTCCTTTCGTTTCTGCGACTGGTGTTTACGCTCAAAGCAACACTTCTGTACCAAAAGTACCTAATGTGAGAGTTTTACTGCCTGATATTAGTAAGATGAATTTCGGCTCTTTACCGAACTTCGCGTCAGGAGGTTCGGTGAATTTTGATTCTCTAGCGCAGCAAGTTTTAGGAATACCTGGCTTAAGTTGGAACGCAGGCGATGCCCCAAAAGATGTTTTAAAATTGGGATTTTTTCAAGATTCGTTTAATTTGCAACAACTGAGTCTAAATGACATTGTAGGAACCTTTCAACAAGCTGGCTCTAATTATTTGATGAGTCAGTACAAAGTACTTCAAAAGCAAACTATAGCTAGTATTGTTCAGGCTCTGCCTAATTTATCAGATATATCGGCAGCTAATATTCCACCAATTGCTGAATTATTGACTCAAGCTGGTGTATCTGATTTGTCATTACCGCTATCAGAAATAATGCAGTCCTATAATGTTGGCGATTTAAGTTTTAGCAATTTAAATTTAAGTCAATATAAAGTAGGCGATATCCCAGGATTAGATAGTGTGCAGATAGGCGCCCTCAAAGATTGGGAAACTTCTTCAATTAGCGATATTCCTGGATTAGCCCAGCTAAGTTTTACTCAGTTCCCCAACCCAATGACTTTAAGGGGAACTGGAATAGGCCAAATTGATGTAGCATTTTCTTACAAAGAAAGCAGAAGAAGTCGTACTATATCAGGGAGCGATAAAGAAGGATTTAACGTGCCGTGCGATAAAAACTGTGCCGGGTTTGAAGTAACTGGTAACACTCCTATTAACGGCTCATTTTGGATTTCAGGTAAAAAGCCGGCTCCTTGGGTTAGTGGCGGACGCGGAATTTTAGGCGCCGTTGGTGGTGGTAAAGAACCGCATGGGCGCCACCCATTCGGCAAAGCTTTTAAAGTTGTGATTAGTGACCAAAACGAGAAAAAAGGGACTGTTGATTTTAGCGCTTATATGAGGTTTTGCAAGCGCTCGCTATTCGTTGATTTAGGTTGTACACCTTATATAATCGGCCCAATCCCATTGTTCCCAGGTATTAAGGAAAAGACCTGGATTCCTCTTGGCGCTTCTCTTCCTACCACCCAACCTACTACCAACAATCAATATTCCTTAAACTATGTCTCTTTAGAGCAACCTTCTCCAACGCCGACTGAGGCGCCTAAATTTGACTTTAATAGTAAACATTTTACTGATAACCAAAGCTTATCTTATTTAAAAGAAAATAAGCTTGATTGTAAAACTAGAAGGGGGATGTCGCTCAGTTTACTTACTGATGCGATAGCTAGTGCAGAAGGCGATTATGCTAACACTGGAATTTATACTTGTGATACTGCTACTAACTGCGGCAGAAATTTAGGCATTGGGAAATTTAGCTCAAACAATGAAATTGTAAGAAAAGCTATTTCAACAAAATCGGGAGGCGCCGATTTTTTAAAAAAGCTTGATAAGGGCGAGAATATTACAGGAGACGAGCTAGTATATTTTCTATCTCCTTACGACCAAAAAAAAATTCTTTCTGAAAGCTTGTCACCTGTTGTTGAAGTGGCTTTTAACCAGCTTAGGGATAGGCAATTATCTTTAACTTCCTCTAATCTAGCTCAAAGAGTAGGAGAAATATATTTTGCAGGGAGTGCAGTAGATATAAGTTCCAACATTTTAAATTTAAAAGGCATTTCTCCATCAGACTTCGGTAGCAATGTCGCAAAATATTATGAAAGCAATGAGTACACTGTAGATAGCTGTAATCATGAATAAACAGTTATTCCCAAAAATTATTTCAAATAAAAACCCTAAAATACTCATTCTCATTGCTTGCTCAATAATAGGAGTATTAGGCGCCGGAGTGTTCATTTTATTCAGTTTATTCGGTGGTAACGATAAACTAACAATATCTGATTGGAAAGACGCTAAATCAGCACCAATAGAAAAAGCGGTAAAGGAATCAATTGCTAAATCAGGGTTTAACTTAGAATCAGCTAAAGTACTTGCAATTTCATTAAAAAAAGAAACCACTTATTTAGTAAACCCTAATTCTACAAATTTCTGTGGCACTGGCGGGTGTTTGGTAAAAGCTTATAACGCTAAAGGTGGTTTAGTGTTTTCTTACTTGTTAGACCTTAATTTACCCAAAGGATTCAATTCTTTAATTGTGCCTGGTACTATCACATCAAAAAATTGTTTTGCTATTTTACAAGCAGTTTCAGATATGTCAGTTTCTAAAAATGAATTTTGTAAAGAAGGTGAAGAATTTCATTTACTCAATATATCAGTAGAAAGCTTGGAAAAAAACAATGAACCAAAACCTACGCCAACACCAGATAATAGCCCAAGCAAGTCCCCAAAATCTAAAAAAATCTAGCAGTAAACAGGTCACTTCACAGCAGACAGCTCCTGTGGCAAGTGACAAAATAGGCGAAGCCATCACCTTCATGAAGTCAACGCAAGGTATGGTACTTGGCGCCTGTTTAGTTGGATTTGTTTTGTTACAAATGCTTGGAGGAGCATCTAAAGGCAAAATAGCAACCAGTTACTGGGGTGGTGGTAAAGAAAAAAGTAAGGCAGCTAAAAAAGCGAGAAAACAGATAGCAAGCCCTACTCGCAACAACGTTTCTTTATATAT
Organism: Calothrix sp. PCC 7103; assembly: GCF_000331305.1. Lineage (GTDB taxonomy): Bacteria > Cyanobacteriota > Cyanobacteriia > Cyanobacteriales > Nostocaceae > Dulcicalothrix. Next base: position 198,375 of record NZ_KB217481.1, read on the forward strand.
AGGTATGCCAGCCTTTCAACGAGAAAAACTTGAAAAAGAGTGGTATTCCAAAGGTTTGATTAAAACCAAGCCTAAAACTAAAGGCGTTATTGGTAAAGCATCTGATGCCATTACTGGAGGAGGTACAAAAACTTTCTTTTTTGCTGACTCGCAAAGAGGCACTTCGGTAAGTGGAGGCGCCGGAGCAGGAAAAACCTTTACCGTAATTGACCCGCTTATTCGTTCAGCACTTGACCAAGGTTTTCCAGTTGTACTGTACGATTTTAAATTTCCAGCACAAACCAAACGAACTGCCGCTTATGCAATAAAGCGTGGCTACAACGTAAAAGTTTTTTCGCCAGGATTTCCTGAAAGCGAAACTTGCAATATTTTTGACTTAATTCGTGATGAGGAGGATGCCGTTGCCGCTGGACAACTTGCTGAAGTTATCAACCGGAACACTAACCTTGGAGGTGCCGATACAGGAGATAAATTTTTCCAAGATGCTGCCGCAGCATTGATTCAAGGCATTTTCTTAGTGACTAAATCATTGGAAAAAAAATTAGGTACTAAAGAATACTGCGATTTGATGATGGCTTCTGAAATAATGAATCTCGGTAAGTTTCCGCAACGAATGGGCGCCGCACGTAACCGGGGCGACTTAAATGTGTGGGCAGCAGAGCCACTCAAGCAAATAATTAGCTTGGCAGATTCTGAAAAAACTGTAGCGTCAGTAATTGGTACAGCCCAGCGAGTGTTCCAATTATTTTTGAAGCGCGATTTTATCGGCGCCTTCTGCGGCAAAACCACAATCCCTCTAGATTTAGATGGTAAGCAGTTATTGGTGTTTGGGTTAGACCGGAATAACCGAGATATTGTCGGCCCGCTGCTCGCTGCGATACTGCATATGGTAGTTACAAGAAATATTTCTCGAACCGTTCCAAGAAAAGACCCGCTAGTTGTTGCACTTGATGAGTTGCCTACACTGTACTTACCTCAAATAGCCAACTGGTTTGCAGAAGGTCGAGAAGATGGGTTTTGCGGTATTATCGGATACCAAACTTTTCCACAGCTTGAAAAAGCGTATGGAAGAGAAGGCGCTCAAACTATTTTTGCAAACACAGCTACAAAGGTGATTTTTAACCCGCAAGACCACACTTCAGCCGAAGTTTATTCAAAATATTTAGGGGAGCAAGAAATAAAGTTCAAGTCTAAATCACGCAGTAATGGTAAAGGCGGGGGCAGTACCAGTATTAGTGAGCAACAACAAAAACGCGCATTGCTTGAACCATCAGAATTTCTCAAACTTCCCACAGGACGCGCGGTAATTATTAACCCGGCTTACACTCGTCAAAAAGAAGCTTATGTTCCATTAGTAGAGTCGGTTAAAGTTCCCAAAGCTGACATTGATGAAATGAGTTGGTCTGAAAAGCAATGGGCGAAAGTTTTTGAAATGCTTGGCACCAACAACAAGAAAAATATTGTATCTGACGAAGCTCGTAGCGCTCAACTTGAATACCGACATCAACTTGCTGAAAAACTCTTCCCTGAAGATGACCAAAGAAAAGTGCCTACTGCTGAAGAACTAGCTAATTTATTTTAATTGAAATTTATGGCGAAACTTAAAGAACGTACTATTCAAATATTACAAGCTAATCCTCAAATTAAAAAAATTGTAGGAAGCGCGCGTCGTGAGCCGAAGTTTGATACTGAGTATATTCCAGAAGTAATAGAAGCTTTTGACCAAAGTGGACTTATTTGTGGTATCGCCTGGGGTGAATTTTATTATGTACCGCGTGAAGACGGGCACGAGTTTGATTTTGTCGCTTGGTTCTTTGATGGTGTTCTAGGAGTATTTTATTCAAATAGAGAACTTTTAGTAAATAGACTACCAAAACAGGTATAACATCTCAATTTTTATAATTATAAAAGGTGAAATAGTTTATGTCTCAAGATTTTTCTCAATATACAGGAGTAAGTGAGCATGATGCTAGGCATGTTCAGGAAGAATATTTGCAAACCGTTGAGGCACTCGCACAAATTATAGCTGAAGTCATTCAAGCCTTAATGAAAATAGCTAAGGATAATGAGCCAAACCCTGATAGACCAACTGAAGGTGAGTTTACTCTAATAGATAATGGTGAAGTTGTTGCTGGATGGGTAAATCAAGTTTATGTAGATAAAACTTCTGAACAATTTTGGAAAGAACTTGCACAAGTATTAGCTACTCCCGCAGGCGAAAAAGCGGAAGGGTGCGCTTGGAAGCAAATTACTTTAGACGGCAAAGTTATCTTACAGTCAGATAGTGAAGGTAATGTACTAATAAATGAAGTTATAGAAAATCCTGAAATACGACAAAAACTTGGGTTAAATATCCCAGGAATTACGGCTCTTCTGGCATTATACGAAGAACAGCGCAAACAAATACAACAGAAAATTGAACAAGAAAATAATCAAATTAAGGAAGAAGAGTTAAAACATGTTAATAATGAAAATGACATTATAAATACAGACTACTCTGTTATAACTGATTATTCAGCAGAAGCAGAAGACTTGTTTATGTACGAAAACGATGAGTTTGACATACCTTCAGAAGAACAAGAAGCTTTTTTTAATAATTCTCATTTCTCTATCACTCCGGAGGATGTGAAAATACAAGCAGATACAGCTACTACAATCAAAAATACTACTCAAGTAGAGGCGCCAACAAGTATTCCTCAAACTAATCCACAAGTTACGGAAGTAGTTGAAAGAACAAATATACAAGCTTTCCGCGATGCTCTTAGTACCGGAGACTACAGCGGAATGCGCGCGGCAGTTCAAGATTTACCTCAAGAAGAAAAGCTAAAAGTTTTTAATCAACTTTCAGACCAAGAAAAATTTAATGCTATTGATTTGGCTTTAGGTAATAATGAACGAGCATCGTCTCAACCTGCACAACAATCAGCGCAACAGGCGCCACAACCACAATCCTCGCAACGTCCTCAAGAGCCACAAGTTGCTTCTCCAGTAGCTAATGAAACACTTTATGTCGAACCAAAAAATGAAAATATTTTTCGTAAACTGGTTAGAATTTGGCAAGAAGTAACGCAATCTGTAGCTGATTTATTTAAAGGTAAGGAAGAACCTAATTTTGAACATAAAAGTGAATCGCCTAATTTAGATGAATCAAAACTAGAAGAACCAAAATCTAAAGAGGCTAATCCTTACGCTATCTCTGAAACAGCTAAAGCTATCAAAAGAGATAAAGAGTTTGCTAAAAATATTTATAATGAGTTTCATGCTACGGCAGGAGAATCAGGTAGTTTGATGACTCAAAAATACACTATTAACAATCAAGGTAATAATTATCAGGTACGTGATAATTTTACTGGAGAACAACTTTTTAGCTTTAAAAATACTCTTACAGGCTTGAAAGTTGAAAATTCAAACTTAACAGATACCGCACGTCAAGATTTTAAAAATTTAGGAGAATCTAGAAAAGTCGGACAAAGGTCTGAAGCATTTACTCCAGTCGGCGCCAAGGATAGTGAAATTATTAATCGAGGTATGCAAATCGCAAATTTTCTAACTCAAGCTGCTAAAAACGCAAATTCAAATCTTCAAGTTGATGGTAATAACTTTGATTATAAATGGGCGGCTAAACCAAACGGTGAAGTAAGTGTATGGAAAAAAGGCGCCGATGGTAATGAATTATTATTATCACGCAGTAGTAAAGGAGATATGCAATTCAATATGAGTGAAAAAGATATGCGCCACTTTGAAAGCATGGCGCCTGCACTTCAGTCCGTAGGTAGGGCGCCTGCTCAACAAACGAGCGCTCCAGCATCAACAAGAGGGCAAAATGGCAGATAGTTCTACTTTAAAAAATATAGATTTGACTTTTAGGTCAGTATCAAAAATCATTTCTATTTCTGTTCAACCTCTTGAACGAATGAACCTAATAACAAGCGTTGCCCATTATTACAGTTTAAATTATATTTCTTCATTTTTATGGAATCCTGGTTACGAAAGGTTTTGCCGCGTTGTTACCTGTCAAGCTCAAAAAGGAGGAGAAATTGATTTTGATATAATACCAGATAATAACATATTTGATATTAGAAGCTTTAATATTTTAGACTCTTTAGATTTTATTGCTAACTACAAACATCCTGCTTTATTTTTTATAGAGTATACAGGCGCCTTACTTAAAAACGGCATCAGTCAATCTACTAGCAGTGTTCAAATAGAATCGCTTTTAGTGAACCTATGTACTACGCTAAAATACTCGAAAATTGATAAGAAAGTTATTTTAGTTAATTTAGACAACTTGGTGCTTCCTTTGTATATGAGGGAGTTAATTCCACAGATAGATATACCGCTCCCTAACTATAAAAGCATAAACAGCTTAATAAATAACCTGGTAAAGGATTTAAATTTTAATGACGAACAAATAGGTAGAGTATCAGCAATTTCATCAGGGCTATCTACGGAAGAAATAAAAGCTGGCGTTAGATACTCTATACTCACTTTGGAGGAGAGCAAAGATAAAAGTAAGCACGTTGAAAAAACTTTACTTGAACAGAAAGTGCAACGGCTAAAAAATATTGGACTTACATTAATTGAATCTCCAATTGTTCCTGATATTGGTGGTTTAGATAACCTCAAAAATATTATAGATAAGGTTAAAATTGATTTTAGTGAGAATGCACGCCTATATAAAGTCCCTCTACCTAAAGGATTGCTGCTTGTTGGTCCACCTGGCACAGGAAAAACTCTATCAGCCAGCGTAGTCGCCAAAAAACTAGAATTCCCATTAGTCATAGCTGACACAGGTTCAATTGTAGAAGGTGGACCACAATTTCTTAAAGAGTTAATCCAGCGTCTTGAAGCTATGGGGGCAGCCGTCGCCTATTTTGATGAGCTTGATAAACTTTTCACAATAAGTAGCGGTGGCGAAGATACTAATAGCGCGCGTACTAGAGCTGTTCTGGGCACTTTGTTAACTTGGCTGCAAGAAAAACGCAGCAAAATATACGTTATTGGCACACTTAACCGACTTAAAGCATTACCACCAGAGCTAACTCGTAAAGGACGTTTTGACGAACTTTTGTATGTTGATTTTCCAAATGCTCAGGAGCGTCGCGATGTGCTATTTCTCCATCTCGCGCGTTTTGATCATCGCTTTAAAGCTGGCATCGATGCTTACTCTCTATTAGAGTGGCGCCAAATCATCAACAACACGAATAAATGTACATCTTCTGAACTTGCAGCAATTGTTGAAGCTGCGGCAAGCCACCTTTCACGCCCACTCCTAATTGAGGGGAAATGGGCGCCAATCGAAATCAGCTACACCAACTTGCTGGATGAACGCGCGCAGATTACCCCTCTTTTCTTTAGAGATACTGACCGAATAATAGCGCTTGAGAATGAGGCGCGACTTTATTGTAAGCCTGCTAGTTCTCCTGATAACTCTATTTATAAGCCTGAAGATGTTTCTTTGTGGGGTGAAAAACGATGAAAAAACAACCAGAAAAGCTATTTAAATTAAAATATGAACCCATATACAGAGACCCAGCACATAAACAAATAATTGAACAATTCGAGCATTTAGCGTTGTTCAAAGGTTTGACTCAAAAAGAAGCTCTCATGGAAGCAGTAAAACTATGGGTTTCTCATAATAATACTGACTCTGAAACTGTTGCAGTAGAGTCAATCAGCGTTGAAAGCCTTGAATCTATTGATAACGCACTTCTCGCTATTCAAGCCAAAGTAAACTTAATTGAGGCACAGCAAACTGCTTTAGCATATGAGCTTAAGCAAGCTTCCACTAATAATCAAGACAGTCTTAAACGCTGTAAACAAAAACTAACCCAATTATTTAACCTAAAGGTATTTTATCATGGTAACTAAAAATATTTGTTGTACCAAGTCCCAGTTTTTTAAGTCTTGGAATATCTTTGGGTGCGTTCTCGGCGCCGTAATTATCACTATACTTCTGACTGCTGCCATTATGTCAGCGCAAAGTCGTAAACCTCAAAATCTTCCAGTTAAAGGTATTTTAAAAGTAGGTGCTGAAGAAATTCAGTTAGAGTATGCTGAAACTTTGGAACAAAAGAAGCTCGGTTTATCATATCGTAAAACGCTTCCTACAAATAGAGGGATGCTTTTTATAAATGAGGCGCCTACTTTAGTTTCGCTATGGACTTATGGAATGAATCAATCTATCGACATATTATTTTTAGATTCTTCTAATAAGATTGTAAAGGTAGTAAATGATGCGGCGCCTTGTCGAATAAAAAAGCTTTGTACTATTTACTCTGAAACAGCATCCAAAGTTTTAGAAATTCCCGCCAATTTAAATTTTAGTGCTTTTAGTGTTGGAGAAAAACTAAGTATTTATAATATCCAATCACATTAAAGTATATTAGTGCAAAATAATAGGAGATAAGCTAAAATCTGATATTTATACACAAAAGTTTTTGCAAAAAACAATAATGATGAAGGTCGTTAGTAAAATTATAAGCCGCAATACAAAATGAAGAAAACTAAAATAAAGCTGGCTTTATTAATCTCTGCCTCGCTCAATATTTATACTCAAGCCGCGTTCGCCACCCCCGCACCGACTCAAGATAATACACCTGTTGAAGTTAGTTTTCAAATTTGTGGGCGCCCTGGAACTATTTCGGATATGCCACCTGGACAAAGTTGTTCAACCATTAAAAAACAACTGTGGGGTAGCCCAACTAAAATTTATCTAAAAAAGTCAGGGATACGTAGCCTCACAGTCCTAGCCAATACTTGGGGGTGTATTAATACTCATAACGCACCTAGGAAAGTAGGCGCCTATGACATGAACTTCTTGATTTATTCGACAGATTTAACATCACTCCAAGTCAAAGTTTCAGAAATTAGAAAATTATCTCAAGCAGAAATAAACTACGCTAAGACGCGGCGCCAAGTTAACGCTGCTAATATAATAACTAACAACACTTGTACTATGTTTACTATCAAACAATAACCTAAAGTTAACTGTAAATTAATCCTGGTTTATATTTACAAAATAAATATAAACCAGTTTTTTATGTATACTTATTAGAAGTGGCATAGCTTAGTGTTTGGTAGTTTTGTCATCGGGGTTAAATTTTAATTTAAACAGCACAATGTAATCATTGCTGATAAAAGCGGCTTGTCTCCTGCTCTACAACACCAGTAAACCAAGTCCCTTTAATTATTCCCAGTTAAAAATAATTACTGTATAGTTATGTTGAGTTCATCAAAAAATCTTGTTTTGTCTTCCAATTTATATGGAAGTCCTAATTCGCCTGCAAATCTAGAAGTAAAGATAGCGAAAAGTCTGGGACGACGCAAATTTAAACGTCGCGATGTCTTGCCAGTATGTAAAGATGTGCTGTGGAAAATTGAAAAAGGCGCCGTTCGCACAACAACTTGGGGTGAAGATGGGGCTTGTATTACTTTGGGATATTGGGGAGAGGGAGATATAATAGGATATCCTCTTAGCAAAGTAAACCCTTATCAAATAGAGTGCCTGAGCGAGGTTGAGTTAAATCTCATACCCCCGCATATTTGGGTTGAAGAAATACCCGCGTTGATAAACCGTATTCAAGAATCCGAAAAACTTACTACAATAGTTCATCAAAAGCCTCTTTCATGGCGCCTAGAGCAGTTTTTAAATCTATTAAGCGAAAAATTTGGGGAAGACTGCGGTGATGGTGTTTACATCAAAATTTCTGTAACACATCAAGAAATGGCTGAAGTCCTTAACACAACAAGAGTAACAATCACACGTGCGCTTCAAGACTTTGAAGACGCAGGCATTGTTAGTAGAAAGAGGCGCCAAATAATCTTAAAACAAAAAGCAAGGTTAAAACAAAATTAACCTTATACAAACATTATTAATCGTAGGTTTTTATCTATTATATCTATAGAATTAATAACCAAAAATCTAAGAGAGGTTATCTATGAAATAAGTATACCTAATTACAAAAATTACTTCTGAGGTATAAATTTTTTTATAAGAATAGAGTTGGTTTGTTTATTGAAAGTAGTTTTTGTTTGTAAATTGGTGTTTGATTTTTTATTTGCCGCAGTGTAAACTGAAAAAGTGTGTTTTGTAAGTGATAATTATTATAAAAATGCGATGAAATTTGAAGAGAGAACGTTTTATGGAAGTCCGTATTCTGATAGTGGGCGCCATCCAAATTTCTACTGGAGATACCCTTTAGTTTATAAAAACGGGCTATCACCACTAATTACATATATCTCTGAAAACACACATTGCATAAGTTTAAGCGCTGTTTGTTTACGGACAAAAAAAATTTTAAATAGATTGAGAGCTTATATCGAGCTTCGAGGTATAGCCGTAAAAAGTATAAAAATACGCCATAACAGGGAAATTGAGGCGATAGAGGTGAAGAATGCCATAGATTTTTTAGAACAGCTTCATTTTCTTGAAGTTTCTGAAGGCGGTATACTTCCCAATAATATAAATGCCTTTACCATTCAATCAATAGTAGAGGCGTTGAAAAAAGGTAACAATTCTTACTTGTCTTCTAAAATATTTTACGGCGCTGACAGTCTTCTTTTACGTATACTCTCAGTACCGTTAAAATTTATATTCCTTCCAGATTTGGGTGAGGGGGAGTACGTTTTGTCTTCTGAATCTCTACGGCGCCTGATTGGAGAGGACGAGTTTATAAAGTTTTCTAGCTGCAACTTCCCTCTTAAATGTCGTATCAGAGGATTTAGTAATCAATTTTTTTTGATAGATGCATATCAATCGTCTTTAGTTTTTAGATATTTAGAGGAGGTTTGTAGAAAATACAGTAATTCTGTTGTAGGATTACTTTCTTGCTATGCAGTTCAAGGAATGAAGAAGGCATTAGCTATCCAGCAAAATAACTTTTATAGTGATAAAGAAGAAGCACAGCTTCTAGGTAATATTTAAAAGTTGTTGCGTTTATGTGTTTCCGATTAACTTAAAACTTGCTATACATGAGATATTTTTACTCACATGCAAAGTGGTAAGTATTACTTTAATTGGTATTGCCGCTTATATATTGCAAGTCATTTAGCGTAGATTAAATTATATATAAATTAATTTTATATTTATTTGTGAATTTAATATAAAATGTGATTTGTAAGACTTAATCTACAAATAGTTTGATTTAAGTACAAAAAAAGTGAAGAAGATAAAGTTATGAAAATAAAGAAATAGTTCAGCTGTCCGTCCACTGTGTTTTCAAACTTGCTAAAAGCGAAATTTGACTATATACATAGTGTTTAATGCTTACGTAAACCGTTGCGAGGTATACGTAGACAATGAAACAAGCAATGTATGCACTTACAGTGTCCAGGGCAACTGAACACTAAATAAAAACAACACTTTTAATTTACCTGAATTTTGCTTGTTTGTCTCGTACTTATCCTGCAATGTAGTGAGCTAACAAAGTTGGTAAACCTCTAAATATATCAGGAAAAATCATGGAAAACGAAAAAATTGAAAACCCCCAGATAAGCGTTCAGGGGGTTGGCGCCGCAGGTGCCGCAGAAAGATTTAATTCACCTGCTATTGTAATACGTTTAGATTTAAAGAGCAATATTTATAAAGAAAAATGTTTGGACTTAAGTAAATTAGACCCAGATCATTTAGAAGAGTGGCGCCGTTCAGCTGTAGCAGATTCAATTATTGCTTTGAATGTTATTTCTGCATGTGGAGTAGAAACTTATGAGTATTTATTTTATTCCCAATTAATAAATCGTAGAAATGATGGGCGCCTACGTGATGATAACTTAAAGAGATATCAACATATAGAGAAGGGGGGTTGGTGGTGTAGTGGCATTGACCCGTTAGATGAATATAGCTTGATGATTTGGGGATGCTTTAAGCCGAATAAACCAAGACCTGATCCTAAAAAATTTTATAAGGTGATTAAATATGAGCATCCAGTACAAGAATCAACGCGCGCGTTCTTTCTAAAAGTGTCGGATGATATTTGGGAGAAAGTTGCAGCTAGATATGGCATTGCGGTAACAGAGGAAGACAAGCAGCATACAGGTGGATTTTGGCATTGGATTTATTTTAAAAGTGTGCCTGTCGTGATTGTAGAAGGCGCCAAAAAAGCAGCGTCCTTATTGAGTGCTGGGTATGCTGCTATTGGTATACCCGGTGTCAATAATGGGTATCGAACACCGAAGACTGAGAGTGGTGAATCAGTTCCTTCATTACGACACTTAATACCAGACCTAGCATACTTTGCTACACCTGGACGAACAGCCTATATATGCTTCGATTACGAGACCAAGCCAGAAACAGTAAAAAACGTTAGTGAGGCAATTAGAAAAACAGGCGCCTTACTAGGACGCGAAGGTTGCTTCCCTTATGTAGTTTCACTACCCGGTCCCGATAAAGGTATTGATGATTTTATTTATTCTTTAGGAGAAGGCGCCGTCGATTCATTATTTAAGCAAGCTCTTTCATTGGAAAAGTGGAAGTTGCAAGAATACGAAAAACTATCGTATACACCTTCTATAACGATAAATCGATATAGAATTGGTGATTTAGTTTTTCCTGCAAGTGCAAAATTGATTGGCATCAAATCAGCCAAGGGAACTGGAAAAACACAATCTTTCATAAAAGAGGTTGAGAGGGCACACGCCAATTGTCAAAGAGTTCTTATTATTACGCACCGGGTTCAACTTGGTGTTGCTTTGTGTAGGCGTTTAGGGGTGAATTATGTAACTGAAATTCGCACTGCTGATGACGGGCAAATGCTAGGGTATGGAGTGTGCATCGATTCTTTACGCGCAGACAGCCAAGCAAGATTTAATCCCAATGATTGGAGTGGCGCCTTGGTAATCGTTGACGAAGCAGAGCAAGTATTTTGGCATTTACTACACGCTAAAACAGAGGTAGCAAAGCATCGCGTACAAATTCTCTGTAATATAAAAGCTTTATTCAAAGTTGTTTTAGCTTCCAAAGAAGGTAGAGTTATCCTTGCAGATGCAGACCTGAGCGATATTTCTATCGATTTAGTTCGGAACATGAGCGGACTTAACATTGAACCTTATATCGTATTAAATAATTATGTGCCAAATTCTGGAACAGCTTATGTGTATGACGATAATGATCCAGATAATTTATTTGAAAATTTATGTCGTGCCATCAAAGCTGGTGAGCGTGTTTTAATTCACTGCACTGGTCAAAAAACCAAATCAAAGAGAGGCACTGTAGGATTAGAGAAATATTTGAAAAAGAAGTTTCCTGATAAAAAGATATTGCGGATAGACTCAAAAACTGTTGTTGATAACACGGCGCCTGCTTATGGGTGTATCTCGAATTTAAATAAAATTCTCAAAGATTACGATATTGTAATCTCGTCTCCTAGCATAGAAACAGGCGTGAGTATTGATATTGAGGGTCATTTTAATTCAGTTTGGGGTATTTTTGAAGCAATACTTTCTACTGATTCTGTTCGTCAAATGCTCGCACGGTTAAGAGAAACAGTGCCTCGCCATATCTGGATATCACCGAACATAATGAAAGGAAGTTTAATAGGAGGTGGCGCCACAAATATAAAGGAAATGTTGCACAATGTTAACACTACCTCAAAAGCTAATTTTAGATTATTACAAATGGCAGGTTTGGATGTTGATGAGATAGAAGAAAACACAAACAGGTTTCAAAATGAAAGCCTTGTAACATGGGCAAAGCGAGCTTGCATAATAAACACAGGATATTACAATTACCGAGAAACAATATGCGAAGGCTTAAAAAAAGATGGGTACATAGTAATGGAAGCGGAAGTTAAGCAAGATTCCGAAAAACTTTTTTCACCAGAGGAGTTAAAAGAAGTGAGAAACGAACTGTACGCTGAAGAATGCGCTAACATAGCTGCTCAAGAAATTCCTAGCTTAAAAGAACTAGAAGAGTTGCAGGCTAAACTATCAAAAACAGAAGAAGAATGGAATAAACAGTCTAAGGGTGAACTTCATTATAGATATGGTGTGCCGATTACACCTGACATCATAAAAAAAGATGATGATGGATGGTATTCCCAATTACGCCTCCACTATTACCTAACTGTTGGCGCCGAATTTGTATCTACAAGGGATAAAAAAATAGCAACTTCCAATGCAGAAGCTGGCAAGGGCACATTGTTTAAACCTGATTTTAATAAGTCACAACTATCTGCTGCTGTCAAATTATTAGAAGCTTTAGGGATTAAAGAACTAATTAATTCAGGCGCCACAACTTACACCAGGAGCAGTGAGAAAATGTTATCACTTGAACTTTTAGCAAAACAGCATAAACAACTTATTAAAAATTACCTGGGGGTGACTATTAATCAAAAAGATACCCCAATCGCCATAGCCCAAGCCCTACTGGATAAACTAGGTATGAAGCTAACCTATGTCAGCAAAAAGGGGGGCAGAGGTAAACAACAAAGAGTTTACGCTTTTTTACCCTTACAAGACGGTAGAGAAGAAGTCTTTAACGTCTGGTTGTCGCGAGACTCAGAATCAAAACAGGAAGCAGAACCCAAAACGAAGAATACGTAGGCGCCCTCTGTAATATATATACAAATAATAAAACAACACATGCCTACGTCGTATAACATATTACCTGCCCAGTTTTAAGACTAGAGAAAGGCGGATTAATGGGTTAATGGTTAGTTCTATTAATCATATTCACAATTGAATACTAGCTTATCGAGACCTTCTGCCGAAACTTTTACGATAGAGGTAGTATCTCAACTTGCAAAATCGTTAGTTTTTATACAAACTTTGAGCGACTTGAAAAACTGGTTCTCTTTTTATTTTCATTACTTGTAATTTATGAAAACTAATTCAAATTATTATCTTTACTTATTTTTTATAATAGTTAGTATTTTAAATTACTTAAACAATTACCAATCTTCTGGTAAAGTATAATAAATATTTTTAATTTTAATTTTTTTTTTAATAATTGGTGGATAGCAAAAATCTGTATAAAATTTTTATATTTTTTTGGTGGCAAGCATATTATATTAGTAGTAGTAGTAGTTCATTATAAGTTGGAAAGTGAGATTGTATAAAAACTCTACTTATGAAGATAATTAGCGGCAGTATATTAAAAATAGACGAAGTGCGTCACACACGCAGTGTTGACAATTTTAAAATAAATATTTACTCCGTGGATGGTGAATTGGTAATTCCCTTGCATGTAGCCTTTTTGAGAAATAAACAGGTAGAAAAGAATATATTTAAAGAATTTATCAAAGATAACGGGATACCGATAAAAATTGTTAGAGCTAGATTTAGGCAAAACACCTCTGTTATCTCAGCACAGTCTTGCATTGATTTCTGGCGCCAGAATAGAGCGATATTAAACGAGTTAGTAAAGCTGGAAGTTAATGATTTAATAAATGAAGTTGAATCTGTGATAAGCTCATGTGGAGTTTATATTCAGCCAGCTATAGGCTTTACAATTGATTCGGGGATTAAGCTAGAACTTTTTTACATTGCGAAATTAGGGGAATACAGAGTCAGTGATAAGTCTACTCAAAAGCTACTAGGATGCTGTTTTCAAGAATTTAATGGTAAATATGAAGATTCAAAAAAAGCTTGTGTAGCGACTAAAACTATTTATGGACGCTCGTTGACAGAGGCTACTCAGACCTTTCCGTTAAATACTGTCTTAGATTATTTGGAGTCTTCCTGCTCGCAGTCGGATAAAGAAAAGCCGTTTATTAGTATATTTGTTAAATACGGCATAACAAGTTTTAACGAGTACTTGGACAGCATAATTTTATCATTTCCTTGGTTGTAATTACCTTTGTTGATTTTTACTTTTCTTTTTGCTATTTGTATTTTTGATTTCGTCTGCTTGAGCGTACAATTGCTGCAAGTCATCATTCCAATCATTATTTGAAGGAGTTAATCTAATTATATTAGGTATAACTTTTTTCAAATCTTTGTACAACCTGTCTCCAGATGAAGAATGCTCAAAAGCGCAAACAACGTTGTCGAATCTATCCAGATATTTAAACGGCGCCGACCGAAGGCTATCGACAGCTATATACATAGTGTTTTCGGTAACTGGTTGTTGTTGAACTGCAAGTGAGATAGCGTCGATAGGAGATTTGCAAAGTACAGCTTTTGTCGGTTCTGTTTCAGTATCACCTTGTCGAAAATAAAAGTAGCTTTTATTACGTGCGCTATTTTTGGCATAACCTTTAAAGCCATTTTGCTGACCTCGCGTTCCTCTAAGGTAGGCGCCACTAATTTCTTCAGGGTTTTCGAGAGAGCGCATTATAAAAACTGCATTATGCTTAGAATCGCTATATAGTAATCCCGCTTGGTGCATACCTTCTACCCAGTTTTTAGGGAGATGTCGGGATTCAATAAGATATTTTTTAACTTCTCCCCAATTACTTTCTTGTGGGAAGGGTGGAGAGAAAGGTTCCGGTTTGGATTCGTTTCCAGCAGCGACAAATTCCAGAGCATTGTTTCTAGCTTGTGCCGATACTGCACGAATCACACCTTGCTCACCAAAATTATCATGTAACCAAGCAACTGCTTGCCTAAAATTACATTGCTCTACGTGCATAACAAAATCTATGGCGCCGTATCCTCCCCGATCAAATTCTGGAGCAAAGTCAAAAAATTTATTATCTCGTATTTGAATAATATGACCGTAACCTTTCCACCTATTTTTACCGTAATAATCTTCCATTAACCCTAGATGCCAAGCAATTTCTTCAAGTGCAATGTCGCGCAATAACTCAGCTTCTTGCCTAAACTTAAAGTTTTCTTCTTCTAAAGCATGTACCCTTTCGTCTAACTGGCGCCTGATCCGCTCATGATTTAATAATGTTAGATTAAGAGTTTCGTTCTGATTTTTTATTGTATCTTTCTCTCGCTGCTGGGCATTTACAATATCTACTTCAGGAGTCAAGTATCTGTGTACTCTTTCTCGGTATTCGGCGCCTGACTCCCCTTCAACAGCATGTGGTAAGCTATCTAAATCAATATATTTTGTTTGCGAATTTACTCGTTCATAGTATGTTTGCACATTGACATATTCTGCAACACTTCCTTTTATACCTCGCTCAATTCCAAGGTGGGCTAGTGATGCTGCAAAGTCATCTTGTAGCCGGGATAATTTCTGGGCGCCTCCGAAAAATGAACGACAGTTTAGTTTGTTTCTATCATCGATAGGTATAAAGTAAGCGTGTATATGAGGAGTTTGTTCGTCTAGGTGTAATTCGGCACGTACTAAATTATTGCCATACTTTTCTTTTAGCCAATATTGGCAGGCATTAGCAAATTCATTTACTCTGTCTGGTTCGTAATATCCTCCATTCGCAGGGTTGGTCGGGCGAAAATACTGGGGGCTTGCTGATAGTAAAATTTCAACCAGTAGTACAGCATTTTTACGGACTGTTGCAAGTCTAATTTTATTTTCAAATATATCCTGTAATGATCTTTGCTCGTATCCTAGAGTATCTATAATTCTGATATTTTCAACAGCAGAATTAGCATTTAGGGTCGTGCGTGTGCGCGCTGTGTGAGCTTGCGACGACCCAACCTCACCCCAGGACTTCAGCTTTTGAATTCTACAGATAGCCTTTGGTTTTTCCATATTTCAACGCTATCATTTTCACTTAACCCATATCTTATGCGCTTATTATTTTTGAATATTTCTAAACAAAACGTTAATTAATTGTTGATTTATTTTACGCTCATAGCATATTCGGTGTAAAATTTAGAAATTACACTAGTTTTACACCAAATAGTTTAGGCGCCTCTACACTTTGAATTCCCCAAACTTGGGACTCCACCAACCGTTTTGGGTTTTGAAGTAAACAGCCTCTTTATGGTCTGGATTCCTACGCGCCTCTGCATCCGAGCAACGAAGCATAGTTTTTTCTTGCCCATCTTTAATATATGTATAGGTTTCAAGTGGGGTTTTACAGACAGGGCATGGAAACTTTGTTACTTTGTTTTCAGCTTTCTTGGCGCCTCCTTTCTGAGAGGTTTTTGTTTTACTAGAAGATTTTGTAGATGGCTTGGAACTAGTTATCGAGGAATCAGTTTTATAAGTAGTAACTGGTCTAGCTCCTACGATATCTCTTGCTTGAGCAAGTGCTGGCGCAAAATATATGCTGTTCCATCTAGTAATAAATTCTTGCCAATCTTCGGCGCCTGATGCAATTTTATCTAAGCTTGATTCCATGTTGGCAGTAAAGTCAGATTTAATCATGTCTGGTAAGGCTTTCATTAAAAAGTCATCGACATCAAGCCCCATGCTTGTTGGTTGCAAAGTATCCTTTGTGAGTTGAACATAACCACGCGCTTTAATAGTCGCAATTGTTGGTGAATAAGTACTAGGGCGCCCAATGCCTTTACGTTCCATCTGCTGCACAAGCTTGGCTTCGCTAAATCTAGCTTGCGGCTGAGTTTGTTTTTTCTCGTGGTTAGCACTTTGTAAAGTTAGACTTTGATCTTCTTTAAGAGCCGGAAGAGTACTATCTTTCCCCAAGTTATCCCAGTATTTTGCATATCCTGCAAATTCAAAAACTTGTCCGCGCGCTTGCCAGGTAATATTTCTTGAAACAGTTGTGATAATAGTTTTTTGAATAACTGCGCTCTGGCATTGAGAGGCAACTGCTCTCTGCCAAATTATTTCGTAAATACGCGCTTGATTACTATCAACTTCTGCTGCTACGTTAGAGGGTGTTTTTGTAACATCTGTTGGTCGAATAGCTTCATGTGCTTCTTGGGCTTTAGGTGAATTCTTATGTTTAGCAGTATTTTCAGGTACGTTTTCGGGGTCATTCTCTTGTAACCATGAACGGGCAGCGTCACAAAAATCGGCACTCAAAGTCACAGAGTCAGTTCGCATGTAAGTAATTAAGCCAGCTTCGTATAATTTTTGGGCTAGCTGCATTGTGGTATCAGGAGATATTTTGTACTTGGCGCCTGCAACCTGTTGAAGACTAGACGTTGATAATGCTGGTGGTGGTTGCTTTTTAGTACTTCTACCAACGATGGATAGTACTTTATGGGGTGAAGTTGATGCAATACTTACTAATCTTTCAGCGTCTTCTTGTGATAAAACTCGACTCGATTCTTTACTATTTTCCTTGGAGTTTTCTGAGTCATCAGCTGCCTCGTCTTCTACTGCTACTTCTTCTGCCTCTTTTTCAGCTAACCCTCCTTTATAAAAAGCTTGGAAATTCTCAGCATACTTTACAAATACACTCCAGTAGTTAGTCGGTTTGAAGTTTATGATTTCTCGTTCACGCTCACACACAAGATGCAGTGCAGCACTTTGTACTCGTCCCATACTCTTGGCGCCGTTGTTCAATGTCCAAATTAGCGGACTTCCTTTATATCCAACTAGCTTGTCAAGACAATCTCTACACAATCCAGCATTTACAAGATTAACGTCTAAAGTCCGTGGTTTGGCTATTGCTGCTTTGATTGCTGCTTCTGTAATCTCTGAATAAACTACTCTCTGGGGGTTCTTTAAGTTGAGTACTTCTTTAAGGTGCCAAGCTATAGTTTCTCCCTCTCTATCAGGGTCAGTGGCCAGGTAAACTTCTGAAGCACTTTTTGCTGCTGTCTTCAATTGTTCTATAGTATCTTTGGCACGCGAGTCTTTTGGTTGGTAGGAACAATTTACTTTATTCCCTTCAAAACTAAATCCTAACGAATCTTCTCCCTGGTTAGATAGTTCTCTAATATGCCCGCAGCTTGCTTTTACTATCCATCCGGCGCCTAAAATCTTAGATATCTTTTTTATCTTTCCTGGTGACTCTACTATTAACAATTTCTTAGATTTATCCATAGGAATTTAAGGAATATATTGTATCTACATACTCATATTTATGACATTTTTTAGGCTCTAAACTAGTCAGAGTCTATACAACACTAAAATGTCTAGCCTTTATATTTAGTAGCAAATACTTGGAAATCAAAAATACCCCTTTGTTCCAGCGGACGGGGTAGTTTAGAAGGCATTTACTTTATGTTGAAAAAAAACATATCAAACACTGACGGAAGCAATGCCCATTTCATTTTTAAAGTTAATTATGTGGCTTTTAATTTAAGCTCCTTTTTAGGCGCCGATGCTGCAATTTTTCCAGTTTTATTTTTATTTGACGCTAGTGCTTCGGCTTTCATTTGCTTACCAGCTTTTAAAAATTTAGGCATCTCTTCTGATGGCATCTGACACAACGACACAAAGCCAAACGCATTTTTCTGAGGAAGGAACCTTGCTACGATTGAAACGAAGTATGGGCGCCTCTGCTGTTCTTTTGGTAATTTTGGGTTGAATCTAAACGGCGGTACAGGTGAATCTTTCCAAAATAATGGGATGTGACTTGCTTTCATGTACTTTACTTTTTTAGTCGCATCGATTTTTTTGATGAACTTTACTCTTTCTTCAGTAAAATTTTTAAAGACGGAAATGCAAGGAACCTGACATACTGGTATAAACTGCCATATACCACTCAACCTAAATTCAAAATCTTTCATGCTAAAGGCGCCGTCGTTCTTGCCAGAATCAAAGGCTACAAGCTGAAACGCGATTTGATGTTGCTTTTCGCGTTCAGGAAAATGAATAGCTTTTGGATAAACTAATATCCGCTGCTGTTCGCCAGTTGCCTTTACATGGTCTTGAAAAAATGAGAAAGCTTTGAATCCTTTACGGCTAGGTATATAAAATAATGGATACTTGTTTCCACTAATCGTTATAAAAGCAGTTTTATCTTCTATAAATTCCACTTTTCCTGTCACCACTCCTACAGCCTGAAACAGCAACTCGCTTTTTGTACTTGAATTTTCTGAAGCTTTTTCTTGTTCTTTGTTTTCCGTATTTGGAGAAACGGTTACGTCCCGTCGTGGTTTTAAAATTTTAGCGATATTACTGGGCAGTTCCTGATTCTTAGACAACATAAGGTTTTTCTTTATTGTAGCTTTATCTCTAACAAGATTACTTTGTGCGTATTTGTGACTGCCGTAAGGTAAAGTAGTGGCGCATGTAGACACATGGCACCTTCAGCTTCGCGCACTCATTATCTAATATTATCAAAACTCAAAGCATAAGGCGCCTTCAAAAACGAACAATATTTTCACCCTACGGGTTCAACAGTTTGCCGATCTGTTTCCGTCCCCACAACTGTTTCACGGGCTAATATGGCAAGATGCCACGTCCACTAATTTTGTATATATACGAATACCACACGCAGTGGACGGTAAGAACGTGGTCGGGTAGGTTAGGGGTATCGCTACCCCCTTCCCTTTCAAGGGTAGGTATTTTACTTTGTGGCGCCTATGGCGGTAAAATACCTATCACTGAGATGTCCGCAGGAATATGCAGGGTATAGGCAATCTGTCAGGGTGCAGGAGTTAATAATGCAGATAGGAAAAAACGAGGAATTAAGGGAATGGACAAGAAAAGTCATTGAAAAAATGCCCAATTTGACAAAGCCTCAAGCGGTTGTTTTGGCAATGTGGAGTTTTGGAATAGTAATGACCCAATCAAGTGGACTAACAACAGTTGCTGCATTTTTAGCAAAACTATTGGGTAAAAAGGAAAATACCTTACGTCAACAACTGCGGGAATGGTATTGGGATGCAGAAGATAAAACTAAAACTGGACGAGCATCGTTAGATGTTACATCCTGTTTTATTCCTTTACTGGTTTGGATTTTAAGTCTTTGGCCTGAAGGGGAAAAACGTCTAGCTTTGGCAGCAGATGCATCAACTTTAAGTGATAGGTTTACTGTGTTAGCAATTAGTATCGTATACAGAGGTTGTGGAATTCCGATTGCATGGAAAATAGTAGAAGCAACCAAACCTGGTAGTTGGAAACCATATTGGCAACAGTTGTTCAGCCATATAAGTGGCGCCATTCCAGAAGATTGGTTTGTTATTGTTACCGCAGACAGAGGACTCTACGCTGATTGGATGTATGAACAAATTCAATCGGCTGGCTGGCATCCGTTTTTGAGAATAAATCAGATTGGACTATTTAAGAAACAAGGAGAACATTTATGGCAGTCTTTGAATACACTGGTTCCAAAACTTGGTCAATCATGTTCGTGCAAGGTTACTTGTTTTAAAACCAATTCAATCGAGTGTACGTTGCTAGCTCGTTACGATGAGGGATATACAGACCCTTGGTTGATTGTCACTGACCTTCATCCAGAAACTGCTGATGCTTGCTGGTATAGTATGCGCTCTTGGATTGAGTGTCTATTTAAGGACAGTAAGAGAGGTGGTTTTTGTTGGCATCAAACTAAAATTATTAACCCATCACGTGCTGAAAGACAATGGTTAGCAATAGCGATTGCGACTTTATGGCAAATTTGTGTTGGTGGTGCCTGTGATGCTAACTTGCCAGTCAGCGGCTTCGATGAATTACCAGAAAACCATGTTGCAAGACGCAATTCCAAAGGCAATCTACCCCATCGTTGCTTAAGTTGCTTTCGGCGAGGATATATAACAATAAAAGCTGCCATACTTAATCGTCTTCCATTACCTCTAGGTGGTTTTTTCCCGCTCACCTTGGCCTTCCTTACTTCCAAGGCTCGATGTTTTCCAAAATACCCTCTCTACTGCCTGAATTGTAAATACCTACCCTTGAAAGTACCCCCTTCCCCCCTCAGAACCGGACGTGCGCCTCGCAACGCATCCGGCTCAAGCAAGTCATAAACTACTCACTGTTCCAGAGTGAATTTGCTGATGGCAGTACAAATGAACAAGTTGTAGGTTGCCGTAATTATCCCCACCACCTTGGCTTTTTGGCTTTTTATGATGAAGATGTAATTCTTCACCATTAAACAAGGATTCCCCACATATGGGACAAACATATTTTTGCCTATGGGCTATCTTTTGTTTGCTTTTAATGAGTTCGGATTTGGCTTTAGCCTCCTCGCGTTGTTTCCAGTAATCCCTGAGTTTGGGGTCATCAGGTGATGATTTTCCCTTAACTAAGACATGTCTCTCAATTTTGAACCAAGCGAATTTTAACATATAGGCTCCGGTATTTTTACTACCAAAAACCCACTTATCGTTAGGTCTATCAAGATTCAGTCTTCCCCAATATTTAGCCTTACGCCATTTATCGGACTTATTACGATGGGTATGTTTTATGAACCTTTTTTGCTTTTCATACGACCAATGGTCGAGGGAATTAAAAATTTCCGAGGATACACCAACTCGAAAATAGTTTGCTTCTCCCCTAATAATAGGGTTGAGCTTCTTAATAACTGCGTCAATTGGCTTACCTTTACAGTTGCGCCATTCTGTACGCAGTTTATTGCGAATGTTTGACACGGATTTCTTACTTGGTTTAATTAGCAGTTTTAGCTCAGTTTTACTGGTTAAATTTTTATAGTGTCTGATGTTAAATCCGAGAAAGTCAAATCCTTCGCTTAGATGCACTATTTTTGTTTTTTCATCAGACAGGTTAAGTCCCCTTGGCTTCATCCAATCGCTCAGGATTTTCACTGCATTTTCTGCATCTTCTTTAGACTCACAAAACACCACAAAATCATCTGCAAATCTCACCAATGCCCTTGACGCTCTGAGTTCTCCCTCCTTATTATATTTAATACCAAGGGCTGATTCCATACCGTGCAATGCTATATTAGCTAACAAAGGACTGACAACAGACCCTTGAGGAGTACCAGCATTTGTAGGATGCCATGAACCCCCCTCCATGTATCCTGCTTTGAGCCATTGTTTAATTAATTCACGAGCGGGAAAGCCCGTTAAAAGCTCTAACAGAAAATCATGAGAAATGTTGTCAAAGCACCCCCGGATATCAGCATCTACAACCCATTTCTTCCGTTTATTTGGTCGAGCTAAGTTATATATACTAGCAATTGCATCATGGGGGCTGCGCCCAGGTCGGAAGCCATAACTAGACCGCTCAAAAGTAGCTTCCCATTCGGGTTCTAAGGCATTTTTAACCATTGCCTGTATGGCACGGTCATGTATTACTTGAATTCCTAGTGGACGTTTCTTACCATTAGCTTTTGGAATGTAAACTCTTCGTGCAGGTAATGATTGCCAAGGAGTATAGTTAGCGATTTTATCAACTAATTTCCCCCTAGCAGCAGCAGTTTTTACTACCACTTTATCTATACCTGGTGTATATTTCCCTCGATTATGCTGCGTCACTTTTCTAACGCTAACTAGGCGATTTGAGTAGCTACGTAACATTAATTTCTGGAGCGAGCGAACCTTTTTAAGGTTGCCCTCAGCTTTGGCTCATTTGATTCGCTGTCTCAAATTCTTAACAATCCGATTAGCTTTGCGCCAATTGACACAATTCCAGTCAGTTTGTCCTTTGGTTCCGTTTACAGTTGCCTGCATCTAACTTGCACCTCGGTTTAAAATTATTACATCGGTCTTTGAGAGACTCACCTGCTCCCCGTCAGCACTCTTTTGAGTTAGGCAGTTGCCTTATCCACCGGGTTATGGATTCCCCTGACCTTTCGGCATGGTGGCGTTCGCTTCTGGAAGCATCCTATACCCTCTGGAGAATTAGTCTTCCCTTGCGGGTTGCTTACTGAGAGTTTTAGGCTCCCAGACTCCATAGGGGTTATCACGTTTCGCACGGATGAGATTTAATTGGATGGTATGCCCTCTCTACGCCGGAGTATTTGGTGTCCCAGTTCAACCTACCAAGAGGTTAAACCTTGACTGAATGATTTTGGGGCATTCAGTACATTTACTCGCCATCACTGTATCAGCCTTTTCAGTGACCTTTTCTAACGACGCCTCATCAAGGGTTCACTTATGTTCATCCATCCAATCTTTCCTTTGCCCGGTCACATTTTTAGGCTAAATGCTTCCTTGGGCTTTGCTCTCCGCTTCACACATCACCGTTACCAGCAGTGCATGGGAAAGTTAGGAACAACCTTGGACACTGGGTTGGAGGAGACGGCTCCTCACTCATCTAAAGGAAGCTTTATCTATAGGGGCTTCCAGCCCTTCGTGCGCCTTCGTGTCGCACCCAAAACGGGTTTATTGTACGCTAAGGAATAAATAAAAACGCAGGAGTCCTCATCTGGTAAATGTTTCAGCACTTTATGAGAGTCACAAAAAATTTTCACTAGGCGGCGATTGGTGTTTTTAAAAATAAAAAACAGCTTCTGGTTGAAAGCCTTACTGAGAATGACTTTTAGAAGTTGCAAAAATGTCTTAGCGTACCATTTTCCTTTTTTGGCACGTTCCTGCCTATTTTGCTAAAAAATCGACCGCCTAACGGCGGAGAAAAGCAAAAAAGAAAAAGAGTAAAGAGCAATAGAGCTAAAGTATAAAGGGCTACTGAAGAATCCTCCCAACCCCGCAGACTACGCGAAAACCAAAATAGTAGCTGATAACGTCGCGCCCCGCCCTAAGATTGCGGTAGCGAGACGCAGAACGGCAGACTTCTGGATCGTTATACCAGGAACCGCCACGCAGTAAAGGATATTTGTTATTTTGAGAAAGATTATCATTATTGTTGTTAAGCCAAGCACTACCATCCGTTGGCGCCCCTTCGTAATTATCATGCCAATCATCAAGGCACCATTCCCATACGTTTCCATGCATATCGTATAATCCAAACGCATTTGCCACATTTGCGGCGCCCAGACTTCCTACAGGTGTTGTTTGGTTACGATATTCCCCTTTAGGACCTCGACCATAGGAGCCTGACCATTTATTTTTTTTATCATCTGTACCTCTATAATTAGCTAAATCAGTTGTAATTGTCTCACCAAAGTGAAATGGTGTAGTTGTACCTGCGCGGCAAGCATATTCCCATTCTGCTTCGCTGGGGAGACGGTATTGTCTTTTTGTATTTGTATAGCTAGCAAGACGCGAGCAAAATTCAACAGCATCGTTCCAAGAGACCTTCTCAACAGGTAGCTTATAACCTTTAAAATAAGATGGGTCTGGTTTCAAATCGCTGTTAACTCGCAGATG
Source organism: Calothrix sp. PCC 7103 (assembly GCF_000331305.1). Lineage (GTDB taxonomy): Bacteria > Cyanobacteriota > Cyanobacteriia > Cyanobacteriales > Nostocaceae > Dulcicalothrix. The sequence continues at coordinate 222,327 of NZ_KB217481.1, forward strand.
TTGCATATTCGCCACTGCTCGCCATTGTGCTTGGGTGATAGGATATTTACCCATAAAGAAGGTTGAAACTGTAACTTGGTGTTGGGGACGTTCATTATTTCTACTACCTTCTTCCGTTTCTGGGGCGCCCATTGTAAAAGTACCACCCTTTATCAGCACCATCTCTAGTTCAACTCCATTTCCTAAGGGACTTCCAAAAATTAAATTCTCCATCGAAGTGGAACGGGCATCCTTGCCCGTTTCAAAGTTGGGCGGGCAAGGATGCCCACCCCACAAGAAAATTTTGGGTATTTATTTAATTGGAAGTCCCTAAGTCTTCAACAAAATGTAGTCCTGTTTGGCGGTGTTTGGTGATTGTTAGTCCCATATTTATTTTTATAATATTGTGAAGATGAGATAACTTTTCAGCTTACTTACTAAGCTACCTCACCCAGTTTGATTTTCGGATATCGTCACCGACATCTCAGGAACAGGCTGGACTCTTCAATTACACCCTCGACAGATTCCCACCTGCCGACTCTCGCGGTGAAGAGACATCCCAACCCCGCAGACTACGCGAAAACCAATATTGTTGTTGATATTGTCGCGCTCCGCCCTATTATTGTTGTTGCGAGACGCAGAACGGCAGTTTTCTGGATTGTTATACCAGGAACCGCCACGCAGTCGGGTTCGCCTATCCCCTCTCTACTCCCTCGACCATTCGAGTGAAGTAAATATCTGTTGGCGTAATCGCCAAGTAGCTCCATGTTCTAAATGAGCAAACCAACTTTGAATCGATTGATTTACTTTTTCCCGGCTAATTATACCACGAGCATAGTCTGATTGCAAGCGCCTAAGTCGGCGCCTTGCCAAATGCAAATTACTACTTCGCACACGAATTCTATCTGAAAACACTCTAAATCCTAAAAAAGTGGCACCGATTTTGGTTGCAAATAATTGGCTTTTAATTGGATGAACTTGCAGTCTTAATTGAGCTAAATAATTTTCTATAGCTAATCGCGCGTTGGCTAAGAAATCCCAGTCATCTGAAAATAAAGCAAAGTCATCGACATAACGAAGGTATTTCTTAGCTCTTAGTTGTTCCTTGACAAAATGGTCAAAGCCATTTAAGTAGATATTCGCAAAAAATTGACTAGTTAAGTTTCCAATTGGTAAACCGCGTCTGCGAGTAACTGGAGTGAGCAAATCATCACCAGGAAAATATTCAATTACGGCTTCTTGTTCATTACTGTTGTCTATAATAGTCTCAATTAACCAGAGAGTATCGGAACATTTGATTTTACGAGGTAGTAATTGTTTTAATATGATATGGTCAATACTTGGAAAATACTTTCTGATATCGCACTGGAGTACATAGCGACTATTGCGGGCAAAGTAAGTAAATCGCTTCAATGCTCGATGAGTTCCAAAACCAACTCGATTAGCGTAAGAATCCTGGATAAATGTAGACTCAAAAATGGGTAAAATTATATTACATAGAGCATGGTGGACAACTCTGTCTCGATATGGTGCGGCGGAAATAAGGCGACTTTTGGGATTTGTTAAGTGAAAGGTTCGGTAATTACCAGGTTGATAAGTTTTATTTGTTAATTCTTTTTGTAAATTAATTAGTTCGGTTTCGAGATGGTAATTAAAATCTAAAACATTGTCCCGAAATCGTTTACCTCTTTGCGCCTGACGAGTGGCTAAAAGCAGGTTTGAAAACTCTACAATTTAAGGATAGAGATTACCGCGACGCTTCATTTTTGTTTATCTTTTTTGTTGCTTTATCCAACCACCAAGTTCTACGCCAATTTCATCTATCAGTTTAATTATATATTCATATCGCTCGGCGCAAATAAAATCAAAGTCAAGTAACATTCGTGTCTGATACCGTAAAATGTCTAACTGAGTGTTTAAAGACTCTAATTGAGCTAATTTATTTTTGGCATATTTAGCTTGAATCAACCCATCCAGTATACTGTACAACCCATTAATGATTCTATCTCCTAAAGTAAACTTATGAATTTTGGGCAAGCGCTCGATAACAGGCACATACCATTTAATACAATCATAAGTCTTTTGGATGACAGATAGTTCTTTCATTTTTAATTATTTTTATAAATCTTAATATTTTACTAAAAAAATCGACCGCCGTTAGGCGGGAAAAAGAAAAAAAGAAAAAGAATAAAGGGCAATGGAGCTAAGGTATAAAGGGCTACTCAAGAGTCCTCCCAACCCCGCAGACTACGCGAAAACCAATAATGCCGTCGATATCGTCGCGCTCCGCCCAATTATTGATGTAGCGAGACGCAGAACGGCAGTAGTCTGGAATGACATACCAGGAACCGCCACGCAGTACAGCATTTACTTTTCGTTGATAAACATTCTCATTCTCGTTATCAAGCCAAGCATTACCATTTGTAGGCGCCCCTTCATAATTATTGTGCCAATCATCAAGGCACCATTCCCATACATTTCCATGCATATCGTATAACCCAAACGCATTAGCTACGCGAAAAGTTCCTACAGGTGTTGTTTTACGATAGGATTTTCCTTTGGGAGCATTACCGTAAGTCTCACTACCACGATAGCTAGCTAGTTCTGGTGTAATTGTCTCGCCAAAGTGAAATGGTGTAGTTGTACCCGCACGACAAGCATATTCCCATTCGGCTTCGCTTGGTAAAGTGTAAGTTCTGCCTGTGTACTCTGATAGACGCAGGCAAAATTCAACAGCATCGTACCAAGAGACGGACTCAGCGGGTCGGTTATCGCCTTTAAAATAAGATGGGTCTGGTTTTAGTTCTATATTTACCTGGGGTAACTGGGCTACAAATCTCCACTGCGCTTGAGTTATAGGGTACTTGCCAATGAAAAAAGGCTGTACGGTGACTCTATGTTGGGGACTCTCACTACTATGATATCCCTGTTCATTTTCTGGCGCCCCCATTTCAAAGCTTCCCCCCAGTATTGCGACCATTTCTATTTTTAATGGGGCTGGTTTACCTGGGGTTTCACTTAAATATTCGGTAAAATAAAATGCTTCTTTTTTTTCTCGCTTGATGATTTGCCCGTTTATATTGACTGTGACTGTTTCAAATTGAAAGGGTTTTAATTCTTCTGGTTCGTCGTCGGTAATAACTGCTACGTTGTATTCAAAGGGTTTTAGCTCTACTCCCAATGCTGCGGCGATTATTTGCTCTTCTTCATTGAGGGGGTGTAGTTCGTCTTTTGATAATAATGGCTTAAAGCCTCGCTCTTGTAAAAAATCGTCATACTTCTCTGACAATTCTCTCCATTCGATATCTTTTTCAGATAAGGAAAGTATTAACTTCCGCAATTTCTCCTTGAGAGTATCAAATTTTTTATCATCCGCAATTAAATATGTTAGTGGTGTCCAACGATATTCATTATCATTTTGATTTAAGCGATTGGAAATATACTGGAACATAAAATTATCCAGTTCGTGGAGTCGTTGTTTTCCAAATTTCTCCTCTAAGCAGCGAAGTAAAGCATTTCTTGTTTCCGACTCCATCTCATACAGGTCATAACCAATAGTTTCGCACAACCCCGATAGTAAAACGTCCGCAACACCATACCAGGGACAACTGGGGACAAAGTTCTCGCGCAGACAATAAAGTAAATCGGAAGTGAGGGTGAGAGGAAAAGCGGCATGGTAGGCTAAATACAGCGTTTCTTTCCCGTAGCGTTGCTCAATAACTCGAATGCGACGGGTTGTTAAATCTTCTCTGTTGCTGGGTTGGGTTACAAATGGGGAATTTGACATATATTAATCATCAGATTACATGGTAGGTGGGAAACTCAGAGTCTTTAGACCTGAGAGGGAAGCGACCCAACAGGTTTTAACCTGTTTGAATCTTAATTTATTATGAATATGAGTAACCATCTTTTTTATGGATAAGTTTGCAATATTTGTGTGAAATTCCTTGCACTAAACCTGCTTTAGTTGAGATGTTGAAACTACCAGTAGAACGTGTTGCAATTCGACCAATGTAAACACCAACTTTATTACCTGTTTTGACTATAGCTTTTACTATATCACCAGTTTGAAACCCATGTACCAATTTGATTCGTGGTACATACCTTGTTGGAAACCCGTGTTTGTCAGTTCTACACATTTGGCGTGTACCATGACCTTTTGCAGCTATTAACAATGGCTTAACTCCTTTAATATTTAATATTGGTATCGATTTCCCAACACATGCAGCATCAATCCAATGGGTCTTACTCAAACCTTGTTGACTACGGTTAAATTTAGTTAACCCACCGCTACCAGTTTCAACAGGTAAGCCAGTTGCTTTTAATGCATTCAGTAAAGCAAATCTAGTAGTGTTAACTGCTGCTGCATCGGCTAACGGTCGCGAGCAAAGTTTGAGTATCGATTCTAGCTTTTTAGTATCTTTTTTCAAGAAATCTTTGATATCTTGAGTACCTTTCTTTAAGTTACATTTCTCACAGCTTAAGGTTAGGTTCGATATTGAATTAGATCCACCTTTTGAACGTGGGCGAATATGTTCTATTTGTAGAGGCACATGTTCTACACCACAATAAGCGCATTTTCTGTTCCATTTTTCTAGTAAATATTCACGCACTTCGTAACCAGCAAGAGTACCTTGTTGATACTCCTTGCCTTGAATATCCGGATTCTGCATTATTTGCATATCGAATTTAACTAACTCCTGACTAATTGAATCAATCAATGCTAGTTTTTGTAAACGCTTTACCCATGTCAAAATATTAACAATTCGACTTTGAAGACTTGGCGGTATCCATCCTTCGTTGCGCTTACGATTATTAAATCTTGGGGCACGGTAGCGAGTCTTGCGATTTCTTCGACTTCTTCGTAATTGTCTACGCGAAGTCAAAGCATCTCTAATTTGAAAACCCCTATGCTGTAGTTCTGCTGCAAAAATAACTTCACCCGTTGTGTCGTTGACCAATGCAAACCCTGTGTTTTTTGCACCTGGGTCAATCTTAATTCTTAGTGGTTGAACTTCTATATCGGGCTTCGCTTCTTTAAGAATTAAAGTGAACGGAAACTGTCTAAATATAGCAGCTTTTTTATTTTTTAATAGCTGTCTAGCTTGTGCTGGATGGATGGGGTTAAGCGGTTTTTTGTTTGTATCAAGTAAAAATATTTTGGACATAAGTCCCTCCATTTCTGGGTAATGTTAGCTTTGGTAATGTTATTAGTCGGTACTATCTAAAGGACACGTTCTTAACTCAATACAAATGTTTAATCCTTCAGTTCTAGAGCAGGAAACTAGCTTCGGATTTCCTGGTAGGTCTTTAACTCTTGCTAATAACGTAAGTATCCGGAGATACTTAACCTGGTCAACTAATCCTAAAAGTCGAGACTTCAAGCTATTGCTGGAAGCTCAGTCCCTTCAGGGCTGAGTCGTTAACATTCCCCTGTGAATTTTGTTTTACTACCATTTGTAAACTGGTTGGTTCGTAGGTTAACATTTTACCATCGAGTATTTTGTGTATCTCCCAAGCAGAATTATGGCGCCAACGTTTGGATGGCAAAGGATTAAGCCAAATTAGTTGCCGAACACAAGGGGATAATTTATGTAAAAATTTCCAGATTCCCTGTATTAGTTCTTGGCTATAAGTGCCTGTTGCGGCGCCTGCATCGCTTAAGATTACAGCAATAGTGCGATTTTTATGTAATTTGGGTAAAAGATTGGTGATTAGTTCGGCTTTTGTTGGATGATGCCATTGGTACAAATATTCGTCTGGGTAACTTGTAAACCGATAAACGTTTGCGGGGGTAATGCGAGCTTGGTCAATTGCTTGAGTAAAAGGCTGGAGGGCGGCAAAAAATGGTATCATTGCCAAATTATCATCAATCAGTAATAAAAGCTCGGCTCGACGAAGTTTGACAGGTCGCATTACTATGTCACTAAAAAGACCTTCTTGCTCAATTAACTCAATTGTTGCTTCAATATCTAATTCGTATTCTCTGCCAATTGGTACTGGTCGTTTTAAAAATTTCCAAGTGTCACGAACATCTTGTTGCTTTATCGGGAAATTTTTAGGGGTAAGGGTATATTTGTTACTAGTATCTTCAAAAAGAGCTTTTTCTAGAGGATTTGAAGTAGCTTTTACCGCAGTTGGAACTTCTGTATTGTTTTCGTCTGATGGTTGAGGTGATGGTGTTCCTGGTTTTTTGGGTGTTTTTCTAGGTGGAATTTGGGGGAGGTTTGCTGCTGGTTGCACTACAGGGGGAGGATTTTTTGGTGGTGTTTCCTCTGGTTCTTTATCCATTTTGGCGCCATGCTGTTGGATATTATCTGTAAAAGCTTCAAACGCACGGTCGAAAATACTAGCATCATAATTAGCGCTGGGTTTGACCCAAAGTAACCGACATATCCGTTTTAAGTCTTCCCATCCATTTAAACCATACCCCTGAGCAACTGCTTCTTGTAATAGTTCGTACTGTTCTAATGTTAAAGCCATTCCTGCTCTACGCAATTCTTGAAATAAATCTAATAATAAAGATTGATACTGCTCTAGGGTCAGGTAAATTCCAGTTTCTATTAATTTTTTTGGAGAAGACCTACTGGAGAAAATTTTATTTTGAGAATTATTCATAAAGCTATTATTAATAAACTTGGCTGAAAAACTATTTTTTATTATAATGATAATTTGTTAAAGAATTCTGATATTAAATCTTGTTCTTGCTTTGTTTTAATGAGTATTCCCATTAATGGCATTCTTGCAGATAAATTATCCAATTGTTCCAGCTTATACTTATCTTTTATCGCATTGATAAAATCTATAAATTCGCTTGTTCCTGGTGGTCTAGACCCAGGATTATTTTTAAGTTTATCGCGAATATCATAAAAAATATCCATAGCTTTTTCGACAAGTTTTTCTTGATTTTTGTTCAATGGACTAAATCGCTTATTAATTATTTGTTCTAATATATTTTTCTCAGGAAATTCAACATAAAAGTAAATACAGCGACGCAGGAAAGGTTCTGGTAAAGGCTTCTCGCGATTACTAGTAATAAAAATAATCGGTTGATTGTTTTCTGGTGCTGAAAATTCTTCTCTTGTTTCCGGAATCTTAAAACTAAACCTTTCTAATTCAAACAATAAGTCATTGGCAAAATCACTATCTGCTTTATCAATCTCATCAATCAATAAAATTGGACGATAATTTTGTGATTTTGATATTTTTAATGCTTCACCAAATGAACCAAACTCTCGATAACTTTTCTTGTTTTTCAACCGATTCTTTAAATTTTCAATTTCATCTGGCTCCAAGAATTTTTCCGAATTATTTCCTATTAATTGAACATCTCGCAATCTTTCTACAGCATCATATCTATAAAGTCCATCACGAGCGCGCGTTGTAGATTTTATATCCCAGATATAATAAGGCCACAACTTTTGTTTGCCATTTTCATCTTTCTCATTTTTGAGATATTTTTGCGTAAATTCATAGACAACAGCTTCTGCTAAACGAGTTTTACCACAACCAGGTTCCCCTTCTAGTAGTAATGGTCGTTTGAGTGCGATGGCTAAATTTACTGCTTCTTTTAAATCGTCGCTGGGTATATATGGGTAATACTCTTGCTGGTACAAGTTACTAGTTGTGTTTTGGGGTTCTCCTGTATATTTATAATCTGGTTCTTTTTTTGTTTGTTTGTTACTCATAATCTCACCTTTACTTCCAATGTTGCCAATATGGTGCAAAGTCATCAAAACCATATTCTGATTTAAACACGATTTTGCATATATAATCGATTACAGAATCAGGATTTTCTCCAACTTGTTCAACCTGTGTATACGTATCATCATTCACCTCATAACCTATTTGATTATCGAGTTTCTCATTTTTTATCTCATCAAGCCAATTGTTGACTTCACCTTTAGTAATTTGCGTTAATACCAATGGTTTCAGACTTTCTTGATTTGAATAATTAATAGAACATGGAAATTTATCCATTATGAATACAACCAAACAACGTTTTCTATTAAGATTTTGAATAGAATTAATTTTATCCAGTAGTTGAGAATAAAAATCATTTAATTTAGCTAATATCTCCGGAGATAAAGAGTCACGAGAAATAATAGAAATAACGACAGATTTGGTTGTATAAAATTCAGCCAAAGCTTCAATTACATTTGCAGGTTCTAACTTTTTTACTTTTATATATTGTTTAAATTCTTCCCAAAAATAATCGAAGCTAGCTTTTATCCGAAAATCAATAGAGATTTTTATTTTTTGAGCTTTTTCAAAATCGCCTATGCTTTTTTCTAAAACCCATAAAAACCAAGGACGAATTTCTGTTTGTGTTTGAATTCTAAAAAATCCTACTCGATGTGTACCAATTTGACTCTTAAAATCTTGTTTCTGAGACTGACAGTTCAATCTGCGTAATAATTTTAATTTTTCTTCTGTTAAATCTTCTTTATTAATGGTTAAATGTCGATTTATATTATCTTGATTTTGGCTTGAATCTTGATAATTATTCTTCTTTTTATTGCAATATATTTTTAATTTATCTTCAACAAGCTTGTAATTCTCTTCATGCTCTTCATATTTTTTGCTCTTTAATTTAAGATTGAATTTCTGTAAACGAGGATTTTCTAATTTTCCAGCCTTAGTCCTTGGGCGTTTATCTTCTAATAATTCTAGTTCTCTTAAAAGGTATATAGCATTTCTTACTCTTTCTATTGTATAACCATCAAGCGTCATCTCTCTTTTCTGTTGGTCAGCATTCTTTTGGTATTCGTCATAACAACCCTTTGTTTTTTCCTCCAATCTAGTTTCCGTGCTGTATGTCTTGATTAGCTTAAGTAAAGCTTTTGATTCGCCAGATACTTGCAGTTCACAACTGTTATCAGACCATATTGCCGTAACTTCTTTGTGATAAGAGTTGTTTGCATTTATATTTGATGCAAGTTCTAATAAAGCTTTAACAAGAGCCTTGACGTATAGCTGTTCTAGCTCTCCTTTAGTAGGCTTACGCCTCCCTAGTTTTTTGGTACTACTATCAATCATTAATATAAGTTATAAAAAAATAAAAACAAAATCGAACTTACTTATGAATTATCACTTGGGAAAATTACTTCCCAAGCATTAAACCTTCATTTTAAAGTATTTCCGAGATTTGCTTGGGAATTTATTCAGTTTCCTCCCAGGTAAAGATTCATTTAATGATAATCAGAGCTTCTAAGTATTATTTGTAATACGTGTAGATGCTTAAATACTTGATTAAACGATAAAAATCTCAAAAATTAATGTATTTATTTATACTAATATTAAATTAAAAATCGACTTTACACGGTTATAAAGATATTTTTTGAAAGCTAGTTGGGAAATTTGCAATGTAAATTTCCCAAACTCAGTATGAAGACATGGACAAAGAAGTTGCTTTTGGCTTGCTTGCAACATATCACACGTACAGTAAGTGCTTGCTGATTGTTGACAGCTTCCAGGTTACACCTCAAATTCATAATCCATTTATTCACAAAAGGTAAATCGTATGAAAAAACATCAATCTAACTCCTCTAAATATAAAAATAGTTTTGATACTGTTTTCTCCAATGTATCAAGGCTTACAGGATTTGCCATTGCACTTGCAGGCGCCTGGATGTTTGTTAACGGCGACCCAAACGCGATAAATGCGGCGCCTATTGCTGATGTTTTTATCAAGGCATCCCAGATTAGAACCGTAGCAGCAGAGAAGGAAGATAGTTTGGTTAAACCAAAAGATAAGCAATCTTCTGTGAAGGATGATTCCAACTAATAAACGAAGGCAGAAGGAAGAGGGCAGAGGGCAGAAGGTACGTTCAGATGGGTAATAGCGACCCCAACTGAACGAAGACACCGTATAGACGGTGGGGTTTTATACCCTTTGTTTCCTTCGGTCACAGGCAGAGGGCAGGAATCAGAAGGGAATTCTGACGAATGCCTCCTGCCCTCTGCCTTCCTTGATCAAATAACAATGAGGGAATTGATGTAATGATTGAGAATCTTCCTTATCACCAATTGGTATCGTGCCGAGATATGACCAAAAACCTGCATTCCGGGTCTGAAAAACCTTGTCCCATATAGGTTTGAAAATTTGCTACATTAGAGTTAAAAAGGTAGTTATTTACAACGGAAAATCAAACCTTTCCACGTCCGGAATGCAGGTTTTTACACGAACCTCGGTGTAACTTAAAAGATAAAGTGGCCGTTTTTAAAGGATAAAGTGGCCGCCCAGGAAAGGCTGTAATCCTTATTTTTCCGTTATGTACGTTCTGCATGTTATCGCAGTTCTCAAGGATAAAAATCCTCAAACATGCTTCTGTCTTGGGTTTCGTCGTGCGGTCATTTTATGCTTAAATTCCGGCCACTTTATCCTTTAAAGTACACTCGGTGCTATGCCTATACCGCCTTTTCCTGCCAAGTTATCGTCCCAGTTACACTTATACCCCTTACTATTTTAGAGATGTCTAATGTGTAATTGAACTTTTTTGGAGAAATATCAATGACTATTTCAATGTATCAAGCTTCAGTACCAGTGTGTATCCGTACACTCAATAACCTTGTAAGTATCCTTGAAAAAGGTGCCACATATGCAGAAACCAAAAAAATAGACCCTTCTGTGTTGGTAAATTTTCGTTTATTTCCAGATATGTTTCCACTGTCAAGACAAGTACAGGGTGCTTCTGACATTGCAAAAAGAGGCGCCGCACAGTTAGCAGGGGTAGAGGCACCAAAATTTGAAGACAACGAAACTACGTTTTCCGAGCTTATTGACCGTACTCGGAATACTATCTCTTATTTAGAGACATTGAAGCCTGAACAATTTGATGGTTCGGAGGAAAGAACAATTACTTTACAAGCGGGTGGTAATACCCTGTCTTTTCAAGGAATGTCTTTTCTACTATATTTTGTTTTACCGAACGTATATTTTCATGTCACAACAGCATATGATATTCTTCGACATTGCGGCGTAGAACTTGGGAAACAAGACTTTCTTGGGAAAGCTTAAGTTCAAAAACATTAGCTATTTCTTAGAGACTCCGAGACATAAAACAGGCGCCTTTGTACTCGGATGTAACAAAGCAATCACAGGAAATCCGGTGATTGAATGAAAGCTAATTAAAAATGTCCACTAATGGTGGAACTTTTTTTAACACAGTTGATTCCCTTTTTGCCCTGCATGTTTACATCTGCACGTTAATTTAAAGAATCGTTATATGGGCGCCATTTCCCTTAAAAAGTAAAGATTTTTAACAATAGTGTTCTATCCTATAGCAATCCGGAATGACTCATGAGAAAACACCATACTCATCAAGCTTGTCATTGATCACTGGTCAGTTGAGCGATTATAAGCCCAGTAAGCCTTAATTAAGCCATGAGGTAAATGCAGGAGCGAACGGGCAGTTACAACATAAAATCAAGCTTTTTCAGGTCCGGAATGCAGGTTTTTACACGAACCTCGGTGCTATGCCGTAAGCGGTTTCATTCGGTGTAATTTTAGATTTGCAAAAATTACACCGAATAAATTGAACTACTTTTGCTGATAACTTCATTGAAAGGCAGGTTGTACGGATTTGAAACAAGCAGTGATTAATGGTTTGAGCAAGAAATTAATCTAAATTTTTAGCTGCAATGGTGGTAAAGGCGCCTTTTAAATTAAACACCCAGTTTCAGAAGCCGTATTAGTGACATAACTCTACAACCAGCTACTACTTATTGCTTCGTTGAAAGTTGGTGCCTCTTCAATGACGAGTAATTTTATCTGAGATAACGGTTTTAGTGACGGTTAAATTTCTTATCTATGTTGGATTTGATGCTTGTTAGGTATCAAATTTAAATTGAGCCTGATTATTTTTATCGTCAACACTATCAAATAGATGATATTAGAGAATATTTTAAATGACTAAAACTATTGTTATACTCGTCAAACTCAACACAGGCAAAACTTTTACTCATCACTATACCCGTAACTAGTCCATCATTTGATTATGCAAAATTATGAGCCACTAAAAAGATGAGGTGATTTATGGGCGCCGCTAGTTTGAAATGTCAGCTGGCGCCAGTGAGTAAAACAGGAATGTCCAAGTTTTCTTACTGTCCAAAATTGTCCATCCACATATAAATTTCTGAAACCTATGTATAGTAAGGGTGGACACCCTGTCCAAACCGTCCTCCCCTACTAACAAGATATAAAAATATAGAGAACTAGATTTCAATAATTTATCGACACTGTAAATTAAAAATAACTGTCCAAAATTTACCCCTGGACAAAGTGGACAGCCTGGACACCCTTGTTGTGTATACGTTTTAGATTGTCCAAACTCTAAAATGTAGATTTTGGTGCCTGGACAGGGTGGACAGTCCTGCTATGACTATATTTCAAAGTTTTTAAGCGGGTTATTTTGCTTATATACAGGCGCCTCTAATTATCGCTCTTTTATTACTCTCGCCAGATAAAATTTAGAATCCCTGTTTTTACATACTTGGTTAAAAATCAGAATTTTTGACCTCGATATGGAAATTAGCTTCTGCCCTCTGCCCTCGTACTTCTGCCTTCTTGCACTAGTGTTAATGTCACGGTCTGGATATAGTTATAAATGGCGCCTGTTACAGGAGATATGTGTCCAAGGTTTTTGATTGTCCAATTTGTCCAAATAGATGTAAATGGCTAAAACCTATATATTGCAGGGTGTCCACAGTGTCCAATTTGTTCACCTCTTACTAAGGAACTATAAAAATATTGATAACAAAGTTTCAAAAATTATCAATGGTAAAAACTGATAAATCCTTATCTGAAACCTATCCCTGGACAAAGTGGACAGCCTGGACACCCTTGCTGTATATACGTTTTAGACTGTCCAAACTCTAAAGTATAGATTTAGGCGCCTGGACAGGGTGGACAGTCTTACTATGACTAAGTTTCAGGTCTTTTTATGCCTTATAACTAGCTCGGTAAATGTACAATAAAACTAGAATACGTTTCATCGGCACGAGGTAGTCATGTTCAGGAGCGAAGTTACCATAAAGTTCAGCGGTACGCTACCAGAAGCAAAACAGGGAGAAAACAAAAAAATTTTAGTTGAGATGAAAGACCAAAACGGCACACCATTTTTTGCTCTCCTCAATCCAAAGAGTTGGCGCAAGGCAGAAGCCAATGCTGCTTCTTTTGAACAATGGGGAGGCGCCATAGGAGGGAAGCTTGGTCAACAAACAAAAAGAGGTTTTGAGATTCTCGAAGCTGGTATCCAAATATTCGAGAAAAAACAATCGAAAGAAGTTAAGCAGGAAGACGCTAGCCCAGCAGATAGGAATGAACAAACTGCTACTTCGTCGGCTTGCTAAAACCCTTCAATTGGTTGGGTTTCCCACAATTCAGCTTCAGCTTCGTCGGTCTGACTGGATTGACATTCATCCATACCCAACCAAGGTCGAATATGCGCGCGCTTAACTTTCGTGCCTGCTTCTAGTTTTGAACCAATGCGAATATCGTTTGTTCTGCCACATTCCCAAATATAGACAAGTTCTCCATAGTAATCAGCTTTGGCATCGATGCTTAGGCGCCAAGATTCGTTAGCTACATCCTTTATATATTTGATTTGTTCGGGGGTGAAGTTAGCTACTGCTTGGCGAAGTTCATCAGTATCGGCATATTTTAGGATTAATTGAGCCAAAATCAATTTATTTTGCCAATTATCAGTAATTTGCTGATTAAGTTCATCAGCTTTGTTAGTAATAGCTTCATTTTTATGGTCGCTTGAGGCGTTCGGCGCCTCTTGATGGTTTTGCTTGTTTGAATCGACGGGTTTGGTGGCGCCTGAGTTATTTGCATCAACAACATTGCTTGATTGCTGGTGATGTTGAATATTTTGATTGCTTGAATTGCCGTTATTGCCGTCAAATCCGACATGGGTAAGGGTTTTACCCGTCATTGTATCCGTCACTTTACCATCATTGCAAGCAACTAACTCGTCATTTGTAATTAGGCGTTGTTCGGTACTATTAGGTGAGCGTAGAGCTATACCTGAAATAAAGGCACCCTTACTATCCCTACCTTTAAACACTTCTGTTACACCCAACTGAGATTTGAGCAGGTCTAGTAAATTACGAGAAAAGCGTGTCTGAGAAACGGAATCACAATTGGCGCCGTCAGCCCAGTTACAAAAGTTGGGATATAAAAAGTACTCAGTATTCATGTTTTTGTTACCTACGTAAGTACGTGCAGTGGGTGCAATAACTAAACATTGGTCAGCCCACGCAGCAATAGGATTTGCGTCAATTAAAACTTCCGCACTAAAACTATTAAGGGAGGGTACTTTTTTATGGGTGTCGCGGACATAAGAAGTCACCTCAGAATCTGGCATTTCTATGACCCATGCCAGTAAACCCGCTAAATATGGTTTAAATTCAGTCTCAAGGTCACGCCATAAATGAGAAGGTATACTTTTTTCAAATGGCATTGATAAACGTCGGCGCCTCAACCCGCTTGTATAATCGCTTGATTGGATAACTTCGTTGCAGGCTACCCACACTATCCCTTTAAATTTAAAGCCTTTGGTTTGCTGAATAGTTTTTTTCTCGTGCCTAATATTGTCATTACCTGTAAGTTTTTTTAAGTTACTTACATCACCTGTATATTTTTCGCTGTCAGTAATAAGTATTGCTTTTTTACCGTAAAAACTGGCAGTTTCAAATCGGTTATTTTCAAGCTGTCTTAAATCAGTAACAGCAACGTTTTCCTCACCAACAAGTGATGTGACAAGTCTCAAAATAGTTCCTTTGCCGGTTCCACCAAAACCTATTAACTCAATATAACGCTGCAAAAGATGACCTTGTTCGCAAACTGTCGCTTTCATTGCCGCCCGTAAAACTTCCACCCAATCTTGTTTTCCTTCACAAATTTCAAGCAACCATTTTTTTACAGCTTCACATCCTGTGGTTCTATCGCTCCATTTATAAGGCAACGCTGATAAAAACCTATATCCTGGCTCGTGTGGATATTCTTTACCAGTCATACTATCAACAACGCAATCCTCTAAACAGATAAATCCTTCTCGTACTTGCCAATCATTAATACGCAAATCTGACTTCAAAAATTTATAGACGCTGGACACAAAGTCAAATTTAAAATGCTGCGTGCGTGTTTCAATCTCACTGATAATTACGCTCAGAACTTCTTCTTCTGGAATTTCATCCCATACTCCCTTTTTAATAAACTCGTACCAGTACCATGACTTACTTTTAACGTGCCACGCCAACTTTGTACGGTAGTTGCCAGCGATATCTCGCGCTATTGAGCGTTGAGAGAAAACTTGCTTTTCTTCATCCTGGGCTTTAAACTGACGCTCCCATATGGAAAAGTCAACAACTTTAGCTAGCACCTCACGCCTAAATTTATCGGCGCCGTTCATCTGAATATAATCATCCATCCCCTTGCCCTCATCAACACTCCATAGCCCTGTAGCTATATATACAGGTACTTTAAATTTTATTAGTTGGTATGCTAATTTGCGCTGTGCATTTATTACGTTACTGTTGGTCGCCGCATCGGCATCAAAAATTATAATAAAGCCAAAACCTTCACGAGCTAACATTTCTAGAGTTTCGACCAAGTAGCGCTTACCCTGCGGGTCAAGTTTACCAGAAGTCAGTCCTTGCTCGACTCCAGCCAATGCAACGCAAGGAATATCATTCATGCAAGCCATGATTGCTTTAAATAAACCTTCTGTAATTCCAATACATGGGCGCCCATCAATCTGCCAAGCTAGCAGACGCAAAGCAATATAATCCGTCCAGTACTGCTTATTAGTTGGATGTTTAGGAAGCATCGCATCATATTCTTCCTCCTCAGCAGTGCGGTATTTCGGCGCCTTTTTATCTTCATCAGATTTCCAAGGTTTATTCGGTCGAAATTGCCCAAACCCGTTGGCGCCTTCCAACCAAATACCTGCCGACTTTGCAGGATAGCCTAATCTCTCACTCGCTTCTTTTATATCCATCGAGCGTACATTCAGCCTTATCCACTCAGGAGCCAAACCACGCATGGTAACGCATTCCTCGTAATGCCTGTCGTTTAGGCGCCCCGTTTCATTGCCAGAAATATCCTCAACAGAATTTTGAAGATTTTGACTACTGACTATTAAAGTTTCCATTTTCTCTCTCATATGTTGCTGAATGTGAGAGAGGTGTATTAAACTAAAAACAAAGTAATTAATATTTCAAGTGCCCGTTCTGGGCGAGAGTTGGGTTAGTTCGTTGCTAACCCAATCTCTTTTAGTTTCATGACACCCCTAACTCCCCACAAAGAAAGTTTTTACATCTAATAGCATGGCGTCGTAAGGCAATATACACAATATTTGTATTGTAAATAACTGTTACAGATTGTTAAGAGGCGCCTGCTTTTGCGGATTCTGCAATTTTCAGTATTTAACTACTATTTTATTCGGTGTAAGTTTTTTTAAAAACTAAAATCTTACACCGAATAATCAGACACTATTTGAGCGAGTAAACAGTTGTGAGTTTTGCACAGCTTATGGGTATAGTAGTACTTTAAAACTAGTATGCACAAATGTAGTCACTTGTTGGGTAATTAACAGGCGTCACAAAACCAGAGCAAGTTTATTCGGTGTAAATTTTGTAAAGCTTATAATTTTACACCGAATAAAGATAACCTATGTTGCTTGTCTGCATTCAATACATTGATTTTGCAAACATTCGGTAGTGACTCTGAAAGGGCGCCTGTTAATTTCCGTGTGGCTGACGTTTTATTACACCTTCATTTGAAAAAGAGAATTGGTGCCGAAAAAGCAAGTGTTATAAGAGTTTCATACCACGTCCACTAAAACTGATTATATATGGTTATTCCAGCGAGTGTGGATGGGCGCCTCATTAATAAGTTTTTAGAGTGCTTTCATGCCCGTGGTTGTATTGGGCGGAATTAGGCATTATAAATGCGTGATGATAAATTTTTGTGAGTATTTGCTGCTGTCCTGATGCTTCGATTATTCCATCAGTTTCTCTGTCACTTTTCTCCAAGACGGCACCGACACCCTTGGCACTTTAACTTTTATCTGGTAAAGTTCATTCGTGTTTGCTACAGAACGGCGCCGTTGCAGCCTACCCATTCGACAGGAACAATGCCGCCAAAACTGTACCGACACCTCGACTAGGTTTAAACTTTGGATTTTCATTTTAAGACCACCATTGCCCCACATCCTGCACAGCAGTTGCTATCTCCATGAGGGCGCCTGCTTTTCAAAACACCGTACAGCAATTGTTTGAGTTTATTCGGTGTAACTTTCGCAAAAACTAAAATCTTACACCGAATAATCAGGTGCCAGTCCACTAGCGACATCTTTACTTCCAATTGTCTTGCAATGTGAAAGCAGCCCAGTAGTAAGGTTTTGCCATTTTTATCTTGCCAAAATTGTAGCTGTGCCCCTCGTAAAGCAGTTGTAGGGGACTTATTTTGCAAAACTGCTTCGTAAAATTTAGGCATCAATTGCGATGTATCGGCATCATCAATTTGCCACAGAGATACTACCGCGCGTTTTGAACCTGCATACATTAGTTCTCTTGTTAATTCCACCTTTTACCCTTAACATACTTGCCCAGGCTTGTTTCGCAGCCACTTAGTACAACAAGCTCGACGCCGTTATAAAGTTAAAACCGATCAAGGTACAACTTTGAGTGCGCTTAAAACCAAACCCCATCAAGCTTATGACTGCCCGTTCGCTCATTTTTTAGCTCATGGCTTAATTAAGGCTTACTGGGCTTATAATCCAGACTAATCAATCGATTCAGGCATTTTCGGTTAGTATAGGGCTTTTAGCTATTTTACGATTTAAGCTATCCCTATGCCTTAAATAACCGCTTAAGAGAGGCTTCTGTAATAGTCATAAATGTTACTGCCAATTCCTGATTTACTTAGAAATAGCCTTTTTCCCTTTATATCAAGGCTTAAATTCCCCTTTGGTTCTAAAAATAAGTGAACGCCCAGTTATGAAGCGACTACATGGTCTGCAAATAATACATTTGTGTTAACCTGTATAAACCTAAATCTTAAAATAGTAAAGTATATTATGGATTTACTTGCAAAAATTCAAGATGCAGCCTGTAATCAACAAATTAAATTACCTGATCTACTAAGATTATGTAAAATTTTGGCATATCGTTTAAATTACAATCCACTCAAAATTTGGGTTGACCACGAATTAGAGGGTTATTCTAACATAGAAGAACTGCCAAGCTACAGGGTTATAAAAGATGTTCAGTTGTATGGTGATTTTATTGGGAATCATCTCGGTGGGTTTTTAACGATTCAAAATTCACATGTTATTACTAAAAACGTACCAGAAGAATTTAGAGAAATATTATCCACTATTTATTTTAAAGATAGTGTTGCCGGCTTAGAAAAATTGCTCGAAGTATCAGAGGATGGGAGTATAAAAATTGGACTATCTGCTTATATATTTCGTTATTTGAGAAATTCCTATTCCAATATGGCATGTAGTGAAGCTTACCGAGCAATTAGTGTTCACTGCATAGAAAGTATGTTAGATACTATAAAAACTAGAATTTTAGACTTTTCTTTAGAAATTGAATTAGAAATTGGTGAAATATCATCAGATTCGCAAAATGCTAAACTCAAAGAAATACATACATCAAACAATGTAATAAATCAAGTTTTTTATAAGTGTATTATAAAAGACAAAGTTTCCAACTATTGCCAAGACAAGCCACAGTTTGCAGGTGGAATCGTGGACGCTCAAACAGTTCAAAGCAATCAAATAGGTGGAGATATTAATAATACAAGTAGCTGAGAGCGACTTTAGTATTGAGACCTTCTTAATTATCAAATATTGCGAGTTTGCAAGCTAATACATTGTTAAGTACGTACTAGTACCATATAAAAACGGCGCTCTTTTAAATTATTGGTGCCGAGCAAAGTGATTCTAGAAGTGATTGGAGTTGAACCGATTCGGAGCCTGCACTAAAGTTGTAGGGTTTGGAGCAACCACAAGAGTCTACAAAATGCTCTAACTATTCGGTGTAAATATTCAACTAAATTAAATCTTACACCGAATAAAATTACCAACAGGTGCCATCTATTAAATTCAGTATTTATGTACTAATAAGTTAAAGGCTATAAAGCTGAAAATTTTTAATAAAAATATACTACCTTGATGGATAATTATATTAATCTTTGAGCAGAGTGTTTGATTACCTGCATTTATCATGACTTTTGAACCGACTGATGAGATTATGCAAGCAGACGATTGGGCGCCTTTTTCCGCATCATCAATTTTTTATAAGTATTTTCAATCTCTTGGTGAGACAATGCAAGCAGATGATTGGGCGCCTTTACCTGTATCTGAAACAAGATTATTTGAAACTTCTGAACTAGGTCTTTACATGCATGATCGTATAAATCATAAAAAGACACCTAATTTTATACAATCAATGCATAATACTGTCGAACAAGTATTAAACTCGAATGAAAAGGAGAATAAGATCAAAATAAAAGATATAAATTATTTCGCATTAATACAAAATAATACTTTTTCATTAATTACTACTAATATAATTAATGGAAATTATATTGATGAATTAGAAAACTTACAACATATTATATTAAGCTTAAAGCCAGGTGGTAAGGCTGCTGTTATTGTTTCAGATCATGCTCTCAACATAAAAGGAGAAAATAACCAAGGAGCAAAAATTCGTGCGGAATTAATGAATAAATGCGACCTCCATACAATTTTTCGATTAC
Source organism: Calothrix sp. PCC 7103 (assembly GCF_000331305.1). Lineage (GTDB taxonomy): Bacteria > Cyanobacteriota > Cyanobacteriia > Cyanobacteriales > Nostocaceae > Dulcicalothrix. The sequence continues at coordinate 242,086 of NZ_KB217481.1, forward strand.
CTGCGGGTAGTTTCGGCGCCCAAAATATAAAAGCAAATATATTATTTTTCGAGCGTGGCGCCAGTGTCAACGTCAGTGATGAAAGCAATACATCAAACGTTTGGTTCTACGATATGCGAACCAACATGTCGCCATTTGGTAATGATATACCTCTGACGCAAGAAGATTTGCAGCTTTTCCAAAAAGTTTATTTTGAACAACCGCGCGCTGAACAAGAAGCAAATAATCGTTGGCGATGTTTCAGTAGAGAAGCAATAGCAAAGCGGGGAGATAATCTTGATATTGTTTGGCTCTATGATACGCAAAGATTAAAAAAGAACAGACTTTCTGAAAATCCAGCCGTTTATAGAGTTGTTAATAAACAAAGTACCTCAATAGAAGATGAACTACAGAAAGTAGAAAAGCAAGATAAAAATTATCAACTTGAACTGCCTGTTGGTTTACCGATAAAGGTCGATGAATACAAAGGCTATCCTTACAATATTCCTATCCGAGAAGTTTGGGCACTAGAAGCAGTTAATTTTACTCCCTGGCTTAATGAAAATCTCGATATATTTTATGACCTACTTGGATTAGAAGTCAATATGTCATTAACAGAAGAAAATGTCGGTTCTTTGAGAGCCGATATGATTTTATGGGATATCGCTAATAATTGTATCGTTGTTGAAAACCAACTTGAGAAAAGTGATCATGATCACTTAGGTAAAATTATTACTTATATTTTTAATAAAGACGCGAAGATAGGCGTATGGATAACATCTGAGATTCGACCAGAACATTTGCTGGCTGTTCAAAAATTGAATAAATATATTGAAGAGAAAATCTACATTGTAAAACTAGGCGCCATCAGGATTGCCGATTCGCCGCCAATTGCAAGATTTGAGTTAATACCGTCACACTAAAACAGCGTGGCGCCTGCGCTACTAACCTAGAATTCCCCGATAGGTTTTCTTCAGTTAATAACCCATTACTTTGAGGCTCCACTTCGCCAGCAAACTAACCGTGCAACTTACTTGCTCAAAAGTATTAGTTTGATAGTAATTAAAAGCGCCGCAACAAATCCCACACCCTAAAAATAAGGCGTTTGAGATTTATTTATATGTTACATCTGCCGCCAATAAGCCTACCAATAAAAGGTTTGAGCTTCTTAACTACAGACAGCCGATGCACAAGCATTGGTTCTAAAACTAGAAGCCTTCGATTGGTTCGCCTGGATTCGACCAGTCAAACACCCAATCAAGTTGTATTGCTTCTGGCGCCTCCTCTTCTACATTTACTTCGCATTCAGGTAAAGAACTACTTTGTGCTTTATATTCAATGCCGAGCCAGGGAGTGAGATGACAGCGTTTAACTTTGAAAAAGCTACCAGATTTGGTTCTTACTTTTGGGTTAGTACCGTAGCCAGTATCAAAAATCTCAACTCGTTCACCGTTGTAATCAGCATCGCGGTTCACACCTAGCTTCCAAACTGAGTTGGCAGCTTTTTTGATGTAGTCAATTTGGTCAGATGTACAGTTTACTGTCGCTGCTACCAAATCCGATTCTTTCAACGACAGTACCAAATTCCCCAATGTAGTTAAGTCATCCCACGCTTCAGTAATTTGCTCAGATAGGGTTAATTCGATTATGGGCTGAGTTTGGAATTGTACTGGCGCCAGAGATTTAACAATTTCTTTTTCTTCCTTGCTGAGTGCAGTCCACACGGCTTGTTTGGTTTTCTTGTCCCATTTAGCTGTTAGTTCTGCTATGTGAAGCCAACTTCTAAGAAGAATTGCTGCTTTCATCGACTCAATGTTTTGTCCAAGTGTCCAAAACTGTCCAGCCTGTCCATTTTTTGCATCTTCGCTTGAAACCTGCTCACAGTCTTGGTGTCCACCCTGTCCATCGTTGTCCCCAGCTAGATTTGAGTCAGTATTGTTCGGTGAATCTGGATTAACTGGATTTTCATTTTCAGTTTCTGAATTTTCACTGCTAAAACTTTGGGGAGGACAAACTGGACAGGGTGGACAGTCTTGCTGTACAAGGGTTTTAGATTGTCCAGGGTCTATTTTTTGTTCTTTAGGCGCCTGGACAGTTTGGACACCTTGCTCTGTATAAGTTTCAGGCGATTTAGGCGCCGATTCTTCATTTGTTGGTGTATTTGATGGTGTATCTGGTGGTGTATCTGGCAGGGTAAACAAATCAAAATTCCAAAAATCCTCAAATTCGGAAAGTCCACCTTCAACACACTTAGATTTCAAACAATCCCAAATTTTGTTTTGTGGTGTTTGAGGATTTTCGCCGCTATCTTTGAAGCCGAGTTCTCTCGCGAAAAATATACTTGGTAATGGAACAATGCCCTCCCAATGTGCGGCTATTCTTTCACGTTTACCGTTTACCATCGGCGCCCAGCTGCGGTCATGAAAATTTCTTGGAAGAATTGTTTTCAAGTGACTGATAAATTTGCTCATCCCAAGAGGCGAGTAACCATGTGCCTTACAGTAGGCTGTGTACCAATCATGAAGTTGATGAGATTCAACAAATCCAAGTCTGGAATCATCCGTTGGTCGCAAGCACAAGTCAACAAAACTTTTAGTGGAATCCCCGTAGAGTGCTGCGTCTAACGCTAAATTCTTTACTCTTTCCAATGTTGGCGGAAGGGTTAGAATTTTATCGCGTTCATCGCGCGGTATCGATAAAGCCCAACTAATTACATCAGCCTTAACTTCTTCAAGTTTTTGGCGAAGGTAAGGGTCTACGTTAACTTGCCTATTTAAAACAGGGATTGGATAAGCTCGTCGTGCCCAGCCGTCACCAGCATTTTCAATTTGAAGATGGTCCACCGACGCCAACCAAAACCTTATATTCCATTGTTGAGTGTATGATGTTGGGCTAAATAGCGCGCGCCCAGACATTTCGCCGTTGTCCAATAATTCATAGAATGTTCGTACCCCCTCGGCATAACCACCCATATCTGGGAAACCGAAAATTCGTTTACCTGTAAGGTATTGATGGCGCCCCTCTGGGGACTCAATATCAATAAAGTTGGCTGCACTACCGCTACCATCCGAACCAAATAAGCTTGACCAAAACCTTCCCAGAGTTCCTTTACCACCACCACTTTGACCGATTAAATGCGGAAACCTGCCATAAGGCGCCGTTGGGTCGAGAAACATAGCAGTAAAAGTTCGGATTATTTCGAGCATGTCGGCGCCGAATGATTCTGTAATAAATTTTTGGAACGCTTCCGGGCATTCTTTGTTTGGTTCGTAATTAAGTGGGATTAAATTTTTTAAGAAATATTTTCTATCATGCGGCAGCATTTCACCAGTTCTTAAATCTACTACGCAGTTAAGAAATGCTAAAAGGTGAACGTTATATGGTAGTTTTTCGGCGTATTCAAGCTTGCTACGACAAAATTTAAAAGCTGATTCTTTGTAGCTGTTTGCTTCGTATGGATAATCAACTAACCAACCAAACTTATCTGTATGTTTTAATTTAAACGCTTTATCAGCAGCAGCGGCAATGAGATTCTGAACTGTTTGATCATTCACATGCTTCAAAGTTTGTGTTATCGGCTCAAATTTATAGAAAGCAGAATTTATAACAATCCAATCATCAGCAAAAAGGTGTCGAAGAATCCAACCATCAAAGGTTTGCGCTGTAACGCAATGTTCATAAACCAAGTTCAAAGCTTCACAGACTGGTTTATAAAAAGCTTCTTTATCAAAAGTGTTATATAAAGGCACCGCCGCTTTTTCTAATTTTTCATCGTTGCTTTGATTAAAATCATTGGCTGCTGCCTCAATCTCTAGCTCAAGACGGCGAATAAATTCTGAAAAACTCAAAATTTGAAGTATTTCTTCCAAGTCCGCTTTTTCATAATCAATGCTTACATCTCCCGGCGCCAATTCTCCGATAATATCTTGTGGGTTAACTAAAATAAGGGGAATGCCTAATTGGGCACAAACTTCAGAAAGCAGTGCAGTTTTTTTCAATCCCGCTTCGTCAGGGTCATGTAGAAAAACTATCGCAAATTCTCCACACTCCTCTTTTACAGTCGTAAGCTCCTTGATAATAAATTTCTTGTCCCAAGCACTGCCTTTAAAACTAAAGCTCGCAATAGCTTCTGCCCGCCCAATTTCAACAACCTTCTCTCCTTCTTGTAGTAATAGTGCTGGGATTCCGTTTGTTACTCGCTTTGCTGCTTCAATAACTTCTTCTATCCGATAAGCACGCCAGGGTTGCTTGCCTTCGTTCCACTTTATAGTGTCGGTTTTTTCTTCTATATGGCACTGACGGCATGTTTTGTTACGACCCTTCTGCTTATGAGGCGCCTCCCAATCCCAACGTCGCACTAGCTGAGTGTCTGAGTAAGAGTAGCTAATCTCGGTTAATGTATCAATTAAATTGATAGGCTTTGCTGTATTTAGATGTTCAGAGTGAAAATACTGCTCGTACTTTTTCTGCTCTTCTTCTATTTCCTGCTTGATAAAACTGGGGATGTAGCTGTTCTTTTTATATTGAATCCGCTCTGGGATGTCAGTTGCGCTCTCCGATAACATCGCTAACTTTAAGCCAGTTGGTACAAAAGCTTGACGAGGCTTTTTCGATTTATTCTTCCTGCGATCAAACGGAATAAACGAGAACCGTGCGGTTCCATCGACTTTATCCGTCCAAGGCGCCACTGCTTCTCGAATATCCCTTGGCTGACAGTCATGCCAACATTTATAGGCGCCGTCTTTTCCAATCGTTAAGTCATTTCCATCACACACAGGGCAAAAATATCTGTTTGGGCGCCCTGTAGGCTTGAGTTTATCTATATGGTTACGAATATCGAATTTTGTGCTACTTGTATTATCTGTATTTACCGACTCGCTAATTGTTTGTGATTGAATTGTTTGAACTGTCATAATAATGCCTCCAAAGGTTTGTTGTTTTCTTTGGAGCAGGCTTCAAACCTTTGCTGCTACAGCTTTCTGACACAGCTTCCTGGCGCCGCTTTCTATCTTAAAATACGTTTGCATCACAAGTCCTTCAAAAAATTTTGAAAAAAATTTGCAAAACAATCCTTATTCCAGCTCAATTTCAGCCTTTTAAGGTGTAAGATGAGTGTACGCGGTGTCAAGGTGGTTGGTAGTTTTGAGAAAGAACTGAAAGCTTCGCTTTGAGACAGTTTTGGCTTTTTGTTCTAACTGGCTACTTTGCCCGCCCCAAATTTGATTTAATTGAATACAGCACTAAAGCTGCGTAGTATACAGTTATTGTACAGCCAACGCGACATTTTTTAGCGCTCCATCAAAAAATTTGAGAAAATTAGTGTTGATTTAGTGCGCGCGCTGCATAGCATTTTTTATCATCAAAAAGGTCTGCAAGCGAATTTGCAACTAAAATTGCGTGCTTAAGTTCGTCATATCTTGCACAAGTATACACTTTTCCTGGATAGATATAAATATATCCTTGATTATCACTTTCGTCGTTCCACGGAATAAAATTCATTCGCTTGCCAGGGATACGACCATTTAAGATGTCCATTGCTTTTATGCGACCATAATCTGACATTTGTTTATCGCCAACTAAAGTAGAATGCCAATCCATTTCAACAAAATATCTGCCAACTTCGTAATTAAAATTAGAGCCTACTAATAAACCAGGTCTTTTACTTTTAATTAACCTAGATTCAATGTTTCTATCTCTTGCCTCGTCTTCGTATAAGGAAAACGGTAATCTATATTTGACCAAAGAGTGAAAGGATGACATTATTTCATTTAAGTTTTCTCGTATAAGCTCAAATTCGCTAACATGCTCTGGTTTTATTTGTTGCATCACCATAAAATTTTAAATTCGTATTTGTACTATATATTAGTATAAACTAACAATTTAAAAAAAATATATCTATATTTTTTATTATTATTTTGAATTTATCTTTATTTTTATAAGTATTTCTTATTTAAGATTAATTGAGTACAGCAGGCGCCTACCTGCTATTTTAAAATTAAGGCGCCTCATTATTCTTGCGAATCAACTGTACAAGTATCGCTTCAAGTGACTGCAATGCAGCATTACTTGTTCTTTGCTGTTCGTTAAAATTGTGCTGCATGGTTTCATGACTATCACGCAGTTCTAGTAATACGTCGTCAAGTACTGCACTTCTAGCTAACACGCGCGTTACATCGTTAGTAAGTGAACGTAGCTGCAATTGTGTTTCCTGTAGTTGTAGCTGTGTTTCTCGAACTGAAGCATCTGTCTGCATTTGGCGCCGAACTAATTCTGACAATAATGAGCGAAGTTCGTCGTTATTATTTGAATCTGTCATCTTACCTCCTGTTTTGTAACATTTTATAAAAAAATGTTTGTAGTAAGCATGTAGTCGAATATATCTTTGATATACATAATATCATCAAGTTTGAAAAATATACCCATTTAATCATAAAATAAACTTTATAGATTACTAAAACTACTCATTAAAAATAAAATAAGCAAGAAAAAACAAAGTTTACAATAATATAAATAAATAGATAGATGTAGAATGCTGACATGATTTAAAATAGAGCGAAAAAGATAAGGAGATAAAAACGATGGGGGAAGCTAAAAGACGCAAGTTGCTAGACGCTAATTATGGGAAACAACCGGAGTGGTCAATCTTAAATCCAAGTGATGAATGCTATAGTACTGCTCAAAATTTAATAGAAACTGTTTACCCAGATAAACAAATTGTGTATCCAGTAAAAATTACTTACTCGCTAAAAGAAGCGTATATCGGCGCCGTCTACATGTTTTTGCAAGGTAAAAAGATTTGTGGTGAATGTGTATGGGTTAGTGAAGATGAGATTGAAAAGCCTCGAAGTGGCAAAGAATTACAAAATGTTGTCTTAAAGCCTTTAGCACAAAAGCTTAAAGATGAAATGAGTGCGTCTGATGTCGTTCTTATCCATAGTTAGGCGCCGTTTATCACCAAGCTTTACAACAAACTATTGCGTAAATAGCAGATATAAAGTGCCTTACAGCGGTTTATTCGGTGTAAAAAATACTAAATAAAAATCTTACACCGAATAATTTTCATCATGAGCAAGACGACCCTACAATGCGGCACCACGTCCACGCTCATTTGTATATCTGCGTATAGGTTAAGTGGACGGATGTGAGTTTTTATTCTCTACCCAAGGAATCAATCAAGGAATTGAACACGTGGTGGCCCGGCCCGTCTACTCGTCGTCTTCCAAGGAATCCGCATATTTTATTCGGTGTAAAATTTTTATAAGTTAATTTTTTACACCGAATAAAGGTAATAGCGGCGCCTTGAGTTGCACTGCTCAAAGTCACTCACCTATCCAGAATTTTATATAGCTTGAGGCCGTTGGTGAGCCATTACTTATTTTGGCAACCCGGAGGTTTGGTTGTCGGCGGTGTCGGTTTCCGTCCATGAAAGCAGGTGGATCGACCTGGCGCCTGCTGCTTGGGTGACTGAACTTTGCGTCCATCAGGAAAAGTTGCTAAAATTTTGCGTTTCCAAACAATCAGCACCAATTCTCCAAAACTAGAACTTCCCAATCTGCATTTTGTAGCATCACCATTTAGGTTCAACAGTTTGCCGCTTTAAGTTTGAGAGTGTCTACGTGCGAAGAGAATTTTGCGTTCCCGATTTTTTCCGCCAAGGTTCGGTAGGTCTCTCCATTGAGCGGACTGCGTGGACACTGGTCTGAAGAAAGGCAACTATTTTACACGCGCTCCACCCTTTCAGTTCTTTATTACTTTGACAAAGCAGAAGGCTTTGTTAGTTTGCCAGAAAGTAATGACTCTTTACAAGCTTTCTTTCTTTTAATTTCGAGTTTATGCATATCGATAATTAATTTAGTCACTTTAATTAGGATACTAATCGTATCTAAATCTATTTTGTGAAAAGTGAATTTTAAGTATATATACTCAAAAGGCTAAATTAGCCTAATGTAGCCTAAGTTAGACTAAATTAGCCTAAGTTAGGCTAATTTTGGATTACAGCACTTAGAGGAATTAAGGTATAAAAATGTTGATAATTATATACGGTTAACCGTACCTTTATGGTGTAGTAGATGTTATTAAAATGCCGTAAGCGAGTTAATAAAAAGGTATTTTAATTGAGACATACTTAGCTTGTATGTTTCCTCTCCTTTTGTTTTATGAATTTCATGGCTAATTTAAATGAAATTCTATGTTCTTTATTGTAAATTTGTAGCAGTACACCAAAGCTTACCTACTCAAACTCGGCTGTGGCAAGCTTTATCAAAAAGAAAGGCATTGTTACTATTGACATTAAACTTATCTACATGAAGTATGTTATTGGCAAGATTTAACTACCTTATATGTTAAAACTAATCCTGTTAATTAGCTAATAATATTGCTATACAAAAGGCGCCTGTAATTAGATGATTATTTGCACAAAGCTATTTTTTATAAATTACTGATTATTTTCTTACTGTGACGATTAAGCAAGAGCGAAAAACAAGCCAACACTTTGCGGAGAGAAGTTGGGATGTTCCCTGCGACAAACTTCGGGGGTTGCCTCTGTTGTAGTGACTGGTGACAGGCACATTATAAAAGCGCACATGTTTGTGTGCCTACTCTAAAATCGGCATACCCTTGCTATATAAGGAAGCGCAGCCTCTGACATCAAAAGCGCACCCCCAAGCGCAGCGCTTTTCTAAAAAGCGCACATTTTAAGTGCGCTCAAGGTGCGCTTTTTCAAAAGCGCACATTTATATAAAATAAGGCGCACCCTTGTTGTATAAGGAAGCGCAGTCTCTACCCAAAACAAGAATACTCTAAAATATAAAGCTACAAGATGCATCAGAACGCATTTTAGCCACTACCAGAGCGCTACCAAAAAGCGCACATTTATATAAAGTGAGGGCGCACCCTACTGTATAAGGAAGCGCACCTTTTAAATAGTATCTTATAAATTATATTTTATTTATCGGCGCCCATTCATCTGATAACCAAACCAAAAAGTTATTCCTCCTCTCAACTAATGAGTTTATGATTGAAAAAATATAATTAACAGGCAGCAGTTCTTAATAATAAAAAATTTACCAAAATAAACAGCACATTATCTTTCGTCAATTACACCATCAGTTGTTCAAATCTTTTTTATATTATCTGTGTAAAATCCTCGCTATTAGCAACATAACTTATTTTGACAGCCTCTATGTAGACCTGTTAAATCATTAAAAATTTTGTTCGGTTTATACGTAGATAGTAACTAACTTACCCAAAAATAGTGCTAATCCACAATTAGCCTAACTTAGGCTAATTTAGCCCAACTTAGACTACATTAGGCTAATTTAGGCTTTTAAGTATAAATGCTTATTTTTATTTTTATATCGATACAGTAAGTATTATATTTAAAATTTAAACGATACTTGTAGTAGCGTAAGTAAAATATTATAGATACGGCAAGTATTGCAATTAACAGAATAAGAATAGTATCGATACGATGTGTATTGAATAAAATAGCTATGATGTAGCGGCGCCTAAAGCTTCCTGCACCTTGTTATATTTTTTTTGCAAATTGATTTTAAGGTGTGGTGAGGAGTTGCTGGGAACGCTAATATTTCTGAGGCACTTATTGAGGAGATATTGTTTTTGACAAAGCAACGCTTGAATCAAGTTTCCCATTGCTTCATGTTTCAAGTTTGAAAGTCTGATAAAGGTGCCGATATAATTTTTGCGAGTATAAAGTGGAGTAATCACACTTGCGACAACGCCTGAGAGTAAACTATCAACCCTAAAGGTTGGCAAATAAATTAGTGATGGTCGAAGGGTGGACGGGCGCCGCATAACAACGGACACTACGGGCATGTAAAATTTAAAATTATTTTTAGTCACGCGAAGTAAGAAAGCCAGCAGTGGCGTGGCGCCACTGTTCGATTTTTCAATTATTTTATCTGGGTGGGACTTTCCAAAGAGTGAGCGTCCGCGTCCATTGAAAGTGTGTTTACTATATATATACAGAATTAGTGGACGTGGCGCCTGGTTGTTTCATTTTAAATTCATGCCGCCAAAGTGCAGAGCGCGCGCTTAAGAACTCCCGGTTGCATAGGCGCCTCGGTTATTGGTAGATGCTTCACCTACTAACTTTTCAAGTGGGCAAAGTAATAACTCACTAAATGCAAGCAGTTATCTCAATACTGCTTGGTTAAGAATTTTTTGCGTTGATTTCGGGTACGTAGAGACGCGATTAATCGCGTCTCTACAAGGTTTATCGTTCTATAGAATTTTCTTAACCGAGCAGTATTGGCAGTTATCTATATATATGGTCACGAGTGGTAGTGGACGTTTCGCGTCTCAAGTATCGAAACTGTCCAGCCTACAATTGCTGTCCAAAAACTGTCCACTTTTTTAAAATTACTCAAACCTTTGTGTAGCAAGGGTGTCCATCCTGTCCACACTGTCCATCGTATCTAAGAAGTTATTAAAGCATCAAAATAATAGTCGATAAATTTTTAGGCGCCTTTATTCCTTAATTTTCGATCTCGAAACTTACCCCTGGACAAAGTGGACACCCTGGACACCTTTGCTATGACTACCTTCCAGCCTGGACAGGGTAATTAAATCGCGTTTTCTTAAGCTGGACACCCTGGACAGTCCTACTATGTAAGGTGTTGATAGGTTCTAGCTGTTACATCTCTAATGTGAAAGTGGACAATGCACGTTTTGGGTGATTTGGTTTGGACGAAGTTGACGTGGCGCCTCTAACGTGGTTACGGTTTTAGAAAAGCTACAATATCTTGAATACAGCAGGCGCCGAACTCAAAAAGTTGCTAGTTGTTGGAATCAACGTAAAATTTTGGCTTGCTTTCTGATTACCAGTGATAAGTTGTGTCCACTAATATTCATGTCCACGCTTGGTGATGTTAATTACTACAAGCAATTGGATTAACGGATTCGAGTTCGCCAAATTTATTGATAAGGTTACGGGACGAACGATTATACGGATTCGATCTGAGTAGTATTATTTAGCTGCACAGCGTCTTTAATCGGCGCCTATATCCGAAAATCGGAACATAACCTTTACTTTGACTTAGTTCCTGCTTGTTTTGTACTTCCCCCCAAGCAAAAAGAGCTAACTGTTGTCCAGAGCGAGTTTCAACTTTTTTTGATTCGCTCTTACTGGGTACAAATTGCCAAAGGGTCTTGCGTTCGCGCAGCATGTCGCCTTGCGACTCAGCGAATTTGAAGCGTTGAACCCCCATTTTTTATCTTACCACGGATGTGCTAATCCTGCTCTTGCTTACATGGGTACACATATCTTGGCGTTAAAAGCTAGATTCTTTAGCTAGCAAGGGTTAAAGGGGTGTTTAGTACACCAGCACCGGGGGAAGTTCAGATTAAGAAGGTCAACCATGTCTGGTAAAAAATCTCCCTCCGACCCACAATTAAATTGTGACAGTGATATGGCTGGGTTAATTCCAGTATCGGGATGTGAAAATCCTAATCGACTGGGGGATGTAATTTTTGTACATGGTTTAGCTGGTCATGCATGGAATACCTGGCACTGGCAGAATCCAGCAGATGAAAATTATAAGAGAGATAATTGCTGGTTGAATTGGTTGGGGGGAAATTTAGATGTTGGGGTTTGGACTTTTGGCTATAGTGCGGCACGGTTAAGAGCGAATGGTTCTGTTATGCCTCTTTTTGACCAAGCCAGTAATTTATTAGACGATCTAGAAAATTTTGGCATCGGCAGACACCCTATTGTTTTTGCCACTCATAGCATGGGCGGCTTGCTTGTCAAAAAAATGTTAAGTACTGCGGAGAATTTTCCACGAGATAAAAGGAAAAAGGCGGTGATTGAATACTACCAAGGGAATTGTTTTCTTATCAACTCCCCATGTAGGCTCTGACCTTGCTCAATGGGTAAAAACTCTAACGGGGTTTTGACTACGGTTAACGTGGAAGAACTAAAAGCTCATGCTCCACAGTTACGCGAACTTGATGAATGGTATCGTCAACATGTGGGAGAGTTTGAGATTGCGACAAAAGTTTATTATGAAACCAGACCGACTAGCGGCGTTTTAGTTGTAAACGAAAGCAGTGCTAATCCCGGTATTACAGACGTAAAACCAGTTGCAGTCGAAGCTTTCCTTCCCGTTTGAATAAAATACAACAATTGAAAGGTTAACGTGCCTAAAAGGGTTGAATGCACGTTAAAAGTAACTTAAAAAGTCCCGTAAGTGGACGTGATGTCGCTAAGAGTGATTTTTCGATTGCTTTGTTTGGGCAGGACTTCGTTCTTAGTACCTGCGTCCATTAAAAATATATTTGGTATACATACAGTTTTGGTGGACGTGGCGCCTCTATAAAATCTCCAAAGGCATCAACCCTGTTCTAAGTTATACATAATCTGACTGATTGTTAATTTTTTATTGACAAAGCTAGCAAGTGGACTATAGGCGCCTGAAGGTTTAAAACTTTCCACCCATTTGAAGTTGTCCAAATTTTTCCACTTGCTTTTAAATCGCTCAGACCTTTATATAACAAGAGTGTCCACTCTGTCCAAGTTGTCCATTGTACAAGCGAGACTTATTTCAATATCAAAATAATGCCTGGTAAAATTTCCGGCAAACTAACGAACCCAGAGGGTGATTTGTACATGTACAGATCAGGAAAGCCTGCGGTGGACATGGCACCTTTAACTTGCTCGGTTGCCTATTCACAACGACTCATTTATTTTCTACTGACAACCTTTGGGGTTGGCAATTAAATGATAAAGTCAGCAAGTGGACATGGGCGCCTGCTCGATGAAAGCTGCGTTTGGGTTTCGCCGACGTAACCAAGTTTCCGATGTTCGGTGCCTGTTTTTGTAACAGTTAAGACTTTAGCCTGAATATTATTTAATTGTGTTAGCAAGTTTTTGATTGCCAAATACTAAGCTAATATATGGAAATCGCTACACCCGTTCAGGATGCCGGAAGATGGAACCCTTAAAATAATTTGTTGCGGTGCCATGAAACTTTTCAAAATTTTTAGGCATAAATCTACCGCGACTTCCTTTATATTAGGAAACCGTCCACTTTCCAATTAATATGTGCCGACTTTGGCTTCCAATTGTTTTACAGTCTTGCTGTAAAGAGCGTTACCTTTCTTCGGTTTCCATTCTAGCAAAAAGCGCGAACCTAAAAAGTAACTGGGTTTGGTGGATGTAAGTGTACCGTGAGTAACAGGCGCCAGAACTGCGATTAGGAAACTATTTTTTTAGTAATAGTAGATTTATGCCTAACCGGACAGTTTCAATTGCAGCTTTAATTATTTCTTCTGGCTCCATGTTATCGTCACCAGAAAATCCTTTTTTTACAGTGTCGAATCCTTCACTGTGATCAAGCTCAACACAAACGCAAATCAATTCGGTCTCGTCTATGTTGTAGCTGACAGTAAGCGTACCGTTAAATTCTTCATGCACTAAAATGCTGGTAAAAGAGAATAACTGCTCGTCTTCAGATGATAATTCCTCTGCTTCCTCCCAACCGTCTTTTTTAATTCGTCCGTAATTGCTCTGTGAGCGCAATCAGCGACTGTTCTATTTATAGCTAAGTTGCTAAAAAATCCCATACTGCTTTCCTTTTATATAATGTCGGCGCCTGTGAATGCCAGCTAGCTTTTAGGCGTGTGCCAATCATATTCATATGCTGTGATCCACTTCTGGATGAAATTAAATAATTCATTACTGGTAACGTGCGTTTTTTACAGGCACCACGTATTTTATTTTTTCATCTGCTTAGAGCTTATAGGGTGTTAAAGTATTTGCGTCTGTCCACTCCAAATTATATCTATATATATACAATTTTGGTGGACGTGCTGATGTAGTGGACGCGGCGCCGCGCGTCATATTTTTAGGCATTTCAGATGAAATTTATTTCCGTCCAGTAAAACTTGATTAACCCTGAAACCATTGCTAATGTTATAGTCCAGCACTTTTATATGAAACACACACGCAGTTTTAGTTACAGTTATCCCCAAATCAGGGCTGAACAATTAGCGCAGGCGCCGGAGCGTAACTTTTTTCAAAGTTAACTTATATATAGTTAGTTCTCACTCTCACGCTATTGACTTTGCCAAGCTACCAGTAGATAAGGCGCCATTCTCCACCTAGAGCTAAACCTAACTTTTTAGGTGTTGATTGAGAACTTTACCATCAATACCAAACAGTGGTTTATCCTCCCAACAACCAGAAATTTACTGTAAAATACCCAGAAAGTTTGGCACAGGCGCCGCGTTGTGAAATGTATAAGTTTACCTGAACTAATCGGTTTTGCTTATATACAATGGTAGTGGCGCCTCTTAGCCCCGCAGGGCGAACGAAACAATTTTCTCCGAGCGAAGCGATGGATGCGCGAAGCGCACCGAAGGGGAAATTGTGTAGTGAGTACACGAGAGGTATCAAAACAACTACGAAAATATACAAACAGTTTTGCAGTAGAAGAGCGCAACAAAAAGCAAAATCGTCAAACACCAAATAACTTAGCATAAATTCTAAAAGAAATACATGTTAAACCGCAAAAAGCTTAACATGCATTTTATAACTATTAAAAAATAGAAGCATCATTTATAATTTCTGCGATAATAAGAGAGTAATAAGGATAAAAGAAAGTAAAAGTAAGTAAATAAAAAAGATATAAAGAGAAGAGAAATAGAGAAAAAAGCTTAAATCAAAATATTTAATAAATTATTCTTATTTACATATATTAAGAAGTGACGTAAATTAAAGAAAGTTCAAACAATAATAAGTCAAAATTATTATAAAAAGGAAACAGGAGTCAAGTTATAAATAGACAAAAATAGTTGTTAAAAAGACAAATTAAAGTATATAGTAATAATTCACTATTAAAAAAAGTAATAAGTTAAGAATAAAATAAAGGTTAGATTAACAAAAACAAATAGAAATGATAAATAGAGAATAAACTATAAAAATAAAAAAAGAAAAAATTTAAAAAGCGTCAGAAAATAAATGAAGCTGAGATGTAATAAAGATTACATAAAAATAAAAGGAGTGAAGTTAAGTAATGACCATAGAAAATGAAAATCATATTTTAATGGGTCTAGATTATGGGGGTTCCTTAACCAAAGGTTTCTACAAGGTTAAATCTAAAAACGAGTTAAGCTTGCTAGCTATGGAAGCTGACATAGCAACACTTAGCCATTCAACAGTAGAAACTTACGAAATTGATAGACTAGGCACGCCGTTACCAGAAAACTGTACTTGGGTTTCAATAAATAATAAGGAAAGCGAAGAGTACAAAGCAGTAGGGTTTCTAGCACAACGTTTCAATGGAGAACCAGGACTAAACGAGCTAAAGTACGAACGTGCAGTATATAAAACCCTAGCAGCAATATGGGTGTCTTACCAAAGACTGAAGTTAAAGGGTAACAAGTTAAGGTTATCACTATGCTGTGTTTTACCATCAGGAGAATATAAGGATAAAGACAGATTTGAGAAAAAGCTCAAAACGGCATTACGTGATTTTGGAACTCCTAGTGGTCGCCTGTCGGTAGAGCTGACAAAATTTATGTGTCGCCCAGAAGGGGCTGGTATTCACATGCTTTATGAACGCTCAAACAGTCACAAGGTGTTAACTTCCAATATTTATGTACTGATGTTGGGTTTTAGAAATGTATCAATATTATCTTCACATAGAGGAAATATAGAGCCAAGCCATAACTCAGATTTTGGGTTTATAAAAATGATTGAAGCAATGAGCCATAAAGTAAGTGGGCTAAATATACAACAGGCACCTTCAGTAATAGCATCAGCAGGATATCCAGTAGACCAACAAAAGCTGAAGAGTCTTGTCAGGAGTCGCTCAGAAAAAGGTAAGAAAGAAGATTTACAAATATTATACGAAGGGCTACTGTCTGCACAAAAAGATTATTTGAGTAATTTGCTAGCTTGGTTAGACAACTATATATATAGTCCTAAAGGCAAAGGCGCCGAAGTTATATTGATAGCTGGTGGTACAGGAGAGTATTTTTTATTAGAGATTAGTCGTAGATACGGAGAATTAGAGGTTCATTCAAGTTCTAATTTTAGTAAAGTTCCTAATTTAGTAGGTAAAAAAGGGTTTTCATCAAGGTACGACGATATATATGGTTTATTCACTTACTTTTTAGCAAAGGTAAAATAAATGAATGTAAGAGCTGAAAAGACAAAGTACATAGTGGTACGTTTCAAATACAAAGCTGGAAGCAGCGAAAAACAGATATTAACGTACTTAAAGAATAACTCATCGATTAGCCTAGAAGAGAATTGCATGATACTAGTGCGTGCATACTGGGAGCCATTGGTACTAGTAGAAGGAGGGGCGCCTGCTGATATTAGTAGACTAGCAGCAATGAACAGCATTTACTTTTTGCAAGCTCAAATCGATAATTTACGAACTAAGTTTAGTCTACCTCAACCATATAGGGAAATTCAGACAGGTCAGCAAATAGGTTCTAACGCAAACCAAGTAGATAATGTACAGCACAAAAGCAATAACTTAGAAACCGAAAATAACAATACTAGCCCAGAAGTAAATAACTGGAATTCGGTATGGGATGATTTCGACAAAACTTATACCACAAGAGGATAAAAATACAAATGTATGGCGGCTAAAACAAGGAAAGAAAAACCAACAGGATCGACAGAAAATAAAAAAGCAGAAATATCTAGTAATATAAGTATGAATGAAGACAATAAATCAAATAAAAATACTGAAATAGCAAAGGAAGATACAATCAAGGAGATATTATCTAGTACAGAAAATGATACAAGTTTAGAAAAAAAAGAGATAAATGGTACTATAAGTAGTACAAAAAGAGGCTTACAAAAAGCACAAACTTACCTGCATTTAATAGATGGAGAGAAAGGGGGAGTTGGGAAATCGTTTTTTGCACGTGCTTTATGTCACTACTTTGAAAACGAATCAGATACAAGAGTATCAGTAGTAGATGCAGACGCAACTAACCCTGATGTTTTCAGAGTTTATGGTGGTCAAGAAATAATATTCTCAGAAGATGAACAAAAATCTTTTGATGCAGACGAGATATTTAATATAGCGCTGTCTCAATCCGTACTAGTAAATCTTCCTGCTCAGATATCTAACGTAGTAAATTCTTGGTACGAAAGGAATAATATATTAGAACTAGCAAAGCAACCGGAAGTTAACATAAAAATCTGTAAGTGGTTTGTTTCTACAGGCGCCTTCGACAGTATAGAGTTATTCAAAAAATCTCTTTCAAGTTACGGAGGAATGATACAGCACATTCTAATACAAAATTTAGCTTTTAGGGATGAGTGGAAATCAGTAGCTGACGAACTAAAAGAAGAAACCGAAAAATATAGTGTTTTAAGACTAGACTTTCCAAAGCTAGCCTATAAAGAACGCGACTTTATACTAAAAGAGCAACTAAAGTTTGAAAATGCGAGAGTAGCTGAAGAAATAGGTATATTAGGGCGCCAGCGTGTAGAGACTTTCATTAAAAGCTTTGTAAGTTCCATCAAAAAAGTTGAGGAGAACTTACATAAATGAGTAAATTAGAAAAAAGTATAATTGCTGATTTAATGGAATCTTCTTCTCCAGAGTTTAGAAGTAAAATTATCGATGTAATGAATCGTGCAGGGTACAACCAGGATGACCCGTTATTTGTACTACTTCTCGCAAACAAGCAATTAGAGTTGATGCTTTATCAGACACCACAAGCTCTTGAGAAAATATTTGATAATTGGTTGATAGAAATGCGGTCTTGTCATGAGCTTGCAGAAAGGGAATTGATTAACCGGCAAAAAGCTGCCATTAATGAGTCCTTAGCTCAACTTTTAAAAAACAAGCATAATATCCAGGGTGATTCAGGCGCCGCAATTGACTGGAATAAACTTTTTAGTGCAAGTATACTAACATTTGCCTCAATTTTTACTTTAGGGGTAATTTGTGGCTATTTTTTAAAGGCTTACACAAACTTTGAACCTCAAAACAGGGTTAAACAGGAAGTAGTTACTCCCACATTGGCGCCTACTCCAAACATAATTAAGCCAAGAAAAAAGTAAACCCGTGCAAAGCACAGGTTAGTTTATATGTTAATTGTTTATATATTAAACAGGGAAATAAAAAGATTGGATAAGGTATAAAACGCGCGTTCTTTCAGTACCAGTATCTTCATTAACAACTTTTTCAGTTGTCAACTTACCAACCGCAATACCTGAAACACCTTCAGCAATTTGATGCATGTTACGACGAAGAGTTTTGAAACGAATAGGCGCCGAAACAATCTTATCTTCAGTGTCAGCGTTTCCGTCATAATGCTGAAAAAGAGCATATCCAGTTACCTGAGAAATGTTACCATCAGCGTCAAACATGGTGTTAGCAGATTTAATCTCAAGAGTATGAGTGACTTGCATAGATTTAGTCCTTAATAAATTTGTTCTACAAAATTTGCGACGGAGGAGCCTACTGTTATAGTGAGCAAGAGGAGGCATAAGTTAATAGGACGAAATAAACTTAAAATTCATCTTGAGGGGTAGGCGCCGACTTGGAAGGCTTGGAAGAATTCTGCTTGGCAGACTTATACTCAAAGTACTTAGCATTAATAGTAAATTTACTACCAGTACTTTTTTCATTAGACCAAGTTTCTAGTTGAAGTTCACCTGAAGTTTCTATCATGTCGCCAACTTGAAGTTGGACTGCACGTTCAGCTACATCACCCCAAAACTTGAGAGTAAAATAATCTACAGCATTCTTACGGTTGATTGCAATGTTAAGTTCACAAACTGAGGCACCTGATTCAAAGAACTTTAAAGTAGGTTTGATTGAAACGCGACCAGTCATGCAAACTTCGTTTAGATAAGTAGACATAGCAATTTTTTCCTAAATAAATGTTTCTACATTAAAAGAGCGGAACGCTCGTTAGGACATGAAGCTATTAAAATCGGGTATTATAAAAAGTCAATTTCCATGTTCCTTAGCGACGAAGGAGCCAGAATCTCAAACAATAAAAATGTTCAGACAGGTTCAGACAGATAGTTATACCTGAAAAAATTCGATAAACAGCAAGATGAGTTGTAAAACTAAGGCACAGGAGGAGTAATCTCTAAAATTTTGAAACGTACTTGTCCTTCATCCCGATACCATGAAATTTTTGTAGTTTGTCCCCCAGCAATGGGAGCGTCTGTGAATGAAAAAACTCCTTCAGTTGCTGAAATTCCGTTTTCATCCACAACGGCGCCGGGGATTACTGCCGCAAAAGCTGGAGTATCATCGCAAATGCCACATAAAGTGTTGTACCTGATTTAGTTATAAATAAAGTATTAAAAAGGCGCCAATAGCGCAAAATACAAAAAAAATTAATCAAAGTAATAAACACCTACGCTGCTTTTGGCGGCGCCTCAAAATATAAACTTATGGTTGCTTCTTCTACCCGATTATCAATACCAAGAGTTTGAAACATCGCATAATAGCTGAAAGCTTCTGAACGCACGTCAAAATCTTTGCAGCACTGCCACGCAGGGTCTCTAAAAATATAAATAGACTACATAGTTTATAGTGAAAAATACAAACTATATTCTTAGGCGCCAAAGGCGCGATTTAACCAAAAGAATGGGAGCATTTTTGTAGTCTAATAATCTTGTAATAAATTAGATAAATTATTATGATAAATATTTATTTTAGATTTATATTTTAACTGTTATGAAGTACGCACTTATATTTTTAGAAAAAATTATAGCTTGGTTAAAAAGTGAACAGAAACAACGAAAGAAAAATAAAAAGAAGTTGCTTGAAGAAATGTTGAGAGAAAAAAGGCGCCGAAAAGGAGGGCGATTTTAAGAATATAGGTGCCAAAGTTCTTTCCAGAATTTACTACAATTGCTCAAGGATTGTAATGAGCGGTCTGTAAACTGCTGCCAAGCATTCTAACGTAAGTTTATTTGCAGCAACTGACTTAAGTACCTGGACAGAAATAATTACATCTTAAGTTCTAGGCTGGGTAAAGGTTTCAAGCCCATTTTTTTGTAATTAATTTTATCTGACTACTTATTATCCAAACTCAATAGCCATAGTCTTAGTTTTTCTGAATTAATCGACTCGTAAAAAGCAGGAGAATTCGTATCTTTACCACCTGCTAACCTCGAATTGATGCTTTTCGATATGTAATTTAATTGAGAAACTAACAAACTTCCTAATTCAATAATTAAAAACTCTCTAATTTCACTTTCAGATATTTCTGAGTAACCACTACCGACCCAACACCCTTCATACCAAAAGTAGTAGATATGTTTACAATCTGAACTGGCGCCTTCAATCACATAATAATCTTCGCAAACAGCACACCAATGCGGTTCGGTTTCAGATTGCCAAGAATCATCTAAGTATTTGCTTAACTCCTCGATACTACATGGAAGCTCGATTTGTTGTGGGGTGCCTGTTTTAGAAAATTCGTCTATTACTTTCGCCTGTTCTTGTGGGCGACAGTAGTCAAGCCAAATATGATTTCCTTCATAACCTTGATTTACAAAATACACGGACTCTTTTTTAGACCAAGTAAAGTGATAACTCCCCTTTTCGGTGTGCAAGTAAGCGATTTTATTATCCACAAACTGGATAACAATCACTTTTTCACCGTTATATTCGATTTGATTATCTGATGTTTTCATAAATATTTTATAAAATTATATATTTAATATATGTTAAAATAGCAAGTGTCAATATGTCTTATTATATCAGTAATTATTGTAAAAAATAAAATTAAAAAGTCTTTACTTTTGCATCAAAACCACGAGTTTGTAGTAACTTAGCTAAACTATCAGCAAGGGAGCGTTCGTGATAAGTTCCAGCATTGACATAATTACCTGAAGTTGATTTGGCAGCGAACGCGGTGGGGACAAGTTTGCGTACTTCAAAAAGTGTATTACTGTTAGTAATGGGCACGACTACTATATAACGCGAGTCTTGTTGTATGGTTCCTATATTATTCACTGTTGAAGGATTTTTTGCAACAAGAGGAATAGAATTAGAATTAATATTAATATTACCAGCTTCTCCGATTGATCTAATATTTGCTCTAGCTCTTAACAGTTTTAGATCGCTGGAATTAATTATGATATTGCCTCCATTTCCATTACCTAAGTTTATATTTTCTGTAGGGCGAATAGGAAGACTACCACTTCCCTTTATGATGAATTCGTTAGAATTATCAAATATATTGTTATTATTTTTACCAATAATATCAATTATCGTACTAGTAGCGTCAAAAGTAATTTCTTCATTTGCCCTAATCGTAAGATTTCCTACGTAGCTACCTTTCATATAGCGGTTCCTAACTTTAAGATGAGCGTCATTATGAATTCTCAGTAAATTAGTATTAATCTGAATATCTCCAGCACGACCAGAACTTATATCTGCTTGTGAAAAGGTGCCATTATCAAGTGTCGCTAAATTAGGATTAATATAAATGTTTCCAGCATTTACAGAACCACTAAAGCTCTGTTTATTCTCACATAATTTTAATGCTTTTTCTGGGTTGGCAACAAATTTAACTGGTGAAGCAGAAACTTCTAAAAATCTTTTTACTGCTTTTCTTGTTAAATTATCATATCTTCCGGTTATTGAACTTTCAAGTAAGCCTTGATTATTCAAACAAATTTGCAAGCTAGCAATTGTATTTGTATTAATTAAGTTAACGTTTGATGAAGGTTGAGTGTTAAAACTTAATAATTTTATACCCGATTGAATATCATTAATTTTACTGAATATTTCCTGACTTTTATTTTCTGTTTCTTGATTTATGATAAAATTACTGCTTGAATTTTGTATTAACTGTGTTGTATCAATTTTTAATGTATCTAATAATTCTTGCCACCTTGATAACTCTAGTGTAAATTGCTGTCATTGCTCATCAATTCGTTGAAGCTCTTCGGCTGTTCTTGCTATTAATATATTTTGTTTTTGTATTTCCATTTCTTGTGTTTGTATCTTTGATTTTTGTGTCTGTATCTCTGCAATTTGCTCATTTACATTGCCATCTCTGAGGTTTTGTTCATACTGCATATTTTCAAGTTTATTTTGAAGCTGAATATTTAATACACCTTGTGCTTGGTTTTGCTCTTTGATTTTACTTAATTGAGATAAATTATGATTTAAATCTGTTTGCGTCTTAGATAATTTATATTTGACAGCAACTTCATTTTTATATGATAACTGATATTTATTATTTATTTCATCTAACTGTTTGTCTGCGCTTGCAATTTTGACCTGATATTCTTTATTTTTATTTGCTAAAAGTTGATTTTCGTGACGAGTGGATTTTAATTGTAACTGCGCTTGCTGAAAAGCAAATGCGGTGATTGCAGTTATAATAGTCGCACTACAAACAGTTAAAAACATAATCATTTTTGACTGATGCTTTGCTAATTTTAGAGATTGTTGCGCTTTTTCTTGAGCAATTGATAAAATTTGATTGACTTTTTTTTCTACTTCTAGCGCTTTTTGTACTTCTCTTTTTTCTAAATCTCCGCTCTTTCCTAAAAATTTATAATCATCGTCACTCAAGCTTTTGCCCTCAGCCCAAATAAGAGCATCGTGTAAAGCTTTACCTCTAAGTAAACGAGAATCATCTTGATATTTACTATCTACCCAAGTTTTTAATATTTCAGCATAGGGGCGTAAATTAGCTAATTCTCTTTCAACCCAAGCTAAATTAAAAATACAAGCATATATTTTATTATAAACTTTTAGTTTACCTTGCTTTTCTACTACTAAACCGCTAAGACGTAGTTTGATTTGTTCCATTGTATCATCAGCAATGATTTCTCCTTTTTTTAATATTTGCTGATACAATTCTAATAAGCGACCAGCATATTGCTTATTAACAATGATTCTGTCGCGTATAGTCCTTAAATGCTCAGGCTCATCCTGCGATTCCCAATGAGTAACAATTTTGGTTTGAATGACTTTAGCTACGTAATTCTTTATAAAAATATCAGCTAAATTATTTTTTCCACTATCTATACACTTATCTGTTATATTTATAAACTTTTCATCTATCACAATAATTCTACAAATTTTCTGTGTTAAAAGAGGTTGTCCACCTGTCCAAGCTAATATTTCTTTCACTACAGCTTGAGGGTTTTCTACCTTTTCACTTAAACCATAAGTTAAAGGTTCAATTTCGTTTTCCTTAAAACCATACAGTTGAATTGCTTGACCTATATTAAATGGTGTTCTATTTTTATCAGGAATTAAATCAGATGGTGTCGCTACGCCAATAAGAACAAAGGTTAGGCGCCTATATTCGGGATTTTGTGAACGTTTTTCATAACAGCTTCTAATAAAAGCAAAAAAATCGCTTCTGCTAAATTCTAGGCTAAGAGTGCTATCAATCTCATCAATAAAAACAACTATGTTATTTCTAACCCTTGGTAGCATTAATTCTTCAATAAATTTCCCCAAACGTTGTATGGGAGAAATGTTAACGCGCGCATCCCACCATGTAAAAAAGTCCAGCGGTTCAATAAAATTAAGTTCTGTTACTAAGCTATAGGCAATACTTGTATACCACTGTTCAATGTTAATTTCCTGACTGCCCTGTCCGGAAATATCAATTGTGGTACATGCGAATTGTTCAGCTTGTAGGCGTTTCATTGTACGAACTTGCAAGCTTGTTTTACCCATTTGCCGAGAGTTAAAAACATAACAAAACTCCCCTGCCTTAATTGCTTCGTAAAGGTCAGAGTCGGCTTGTCGCATAACATAGCTGGGTGCGTCAATCGCTAAACTAC
Organism: Calothrix sp. PCC 7103; assembly: GCF_000331305.1. Classification (GTDB taxonomy): domain Bacteria; phylum Cyanobacteriota; class Cyanobacteriia; order Cyanobacteriales; family Nostocaceae; genus Dulcicalothrix. The sequence continues at coordinate 265,844 of NZ_KB217481.1, forward strand.
CGCCTACCTTATACTCATAATCATTTGTCATAGCTTGATAACCAATAGATAAATAGTGTAGATAAATAGTAGCTATCTCTATCAAAACGTTATTTGACCGGACTTGCAATCGGAGAATATTGAGTATTCATTGACTTCTCATCGACTTCGCTATATAAGTAATTTTGATTTAATCTAAATAATGTAAAAGCTTTTAGTAATAAATTTTATAGTTGTCAATGTCACGTTCACTGAGACTACGTATAGAGTCTGAATCACAGGTTAGACTGGCTTTACGGCGCAATGGCTACATCAGCCAGAGGCTATTAGCAGAGGATTTGGGCATTTCTCAATCCACAGTAAGCAATTTTCTCACCTGTAAGCCAGTAGATTTTTCCTATTTTACGGAAATTTGCGATAAATTGGCACTTTCATGGAAAGATATAGCCGATTTAGAGGTGCCACTTGTAGACGATTCAGAGGCGCCACTCATGGAAGCACTTGAACAAAGTTCTAGCTCATGTAGTACAGTAGTGACAAATGAAGTTACAAGCACATTACTTTCTTCATTGACCGTAGTGGACTACTTGCTTGAATATCCAGAGGGAGAAGTATCGCTTTCATCACCGTTTTATATTGAACGGGCGCCTGTAGAGTTGCGTTGTTACGATGAAATCAAGAAACCAGGCTCGTTGATTCGCATCAAAGCTCCTCAGCAAATGGGAAAATCTTCACTGCTTACGCGAACTCTTCGAGAAATCGAGAAAGCGGGGGATGTAACGATAACTATCGACTTTCAGCTAACTGGAGAAGAGTTTTTTAGCAATTTGAATACTTTTTTACGTTGTTTTTGTGCCAGTGTCAGCCAGGAGTTGACTAAAAATAATCCCGAATTACAACTTTCAATTCTAAATAAATTAGATGGGCATTGGCATTTAGCCGAACGTATAGGTAGTATGAGAGCCTGTAAGGACTATTTTGAGCGGTACTTATTTCCCGAAATCGACAAGTCATTGACTTTAGGTTTAGAAACAGTTGATAGGCTCTTTGAGTATCCAAAAATTTATAAAGAGTTTTTTGGTTTGCTGCGCTCGTTACATGAGGAGAGTAAACGACGGGATATATGGAAAAAGTTGCGGCTAGTAATGGTACATTCAACAGAAGCATATGTACCATTAGATATTAATCAATCGCCGTTTAATGTTGGCTTATCAATAGAATTACCAGAGTTTACTCATGAGCAAGTTTTTGATTTAGCTCAACGTCACAAGCTTGATTGGAACGACATAGAAGTTAAAAGCCTCGTAGAAATGATCGGCGGACATCCCTTTTTAGTACGTTTAGCTCTATATAAAATCGCTAACAGAGAAATATCTTTATCTGAGTTACTGCAAACGGCGCCTACTGCTGCTGGAATTTATAGCAATCACTTGCAGTATCAAGACTCAATTTTACATAAACAACCAGAACTAGAAAGCGCGATGCGAGAAGTTGTATCAAGCAATGTACCAGTACTATTAAAAACGGCGCCAAGGTTTAAGCTGCATAGTATGGGATTGGTAAAATTACAAGGTTCGGAAGTTGTACCAAGATGCCAACTGTACCGTCAATATTACCAGGATAGTTATAACTCATATTAAAAATAGATACAACTAAATAAACTCGATAGTTTCTCCAGCCAGAACTCATAAAACAGTAGTGTTTGATGGAGTTATTGAGTTTAACGCAGCGAATATGTTATCACAACAACAAATTCCAGTTTCTTACACCACTAATAAAAACTTACAACGACATGTTAATAAAACCAAATACTCTGTAAATGAACTGGATATAAAGCTTGAAGAATTAGCTCGAATTGCTCAAAAGTCTCCGGCAAAAAGTTTGGAAAGACAACTCGCTTTGACAAAACTTATATCTAGCATCCAGCAATCAGGAAAGTTGTTTTGTAGAAAGTATAATTACTCCGATGATATATATAATGAAGCATTGCAAGAAACATGGCTTTATATTTCTCAAAAAATAGAAAACTATAAGCCGGAGCTTGGTAAAGTCCTCGCCTGGGTTAACTTTATCTTGGATAAACGTTTTAAAGATGCAATCAAACGCAATACAAATACATTCAAATCTTTAGACGAACCAATCTACCTTGAAGGAGATTTAGGAAGTAAAAATTTAACTCTTTTGGATACGATTATACAACAAACTCAGTCGGATGATGTAGAAATTTTAAAAATGGCTTTAGAAGAAGACTTAAAAGGTTTATTTAGTCGAGAGCATATCAAACATCATCCAGAGGCAAATTTTCGAGAAATTTTATTACGTAGGTTAAGTAAACAGTCTTGGAAAGAGATGTCCATTGAATGGGGCATTAGTATACCAACATTAAGCAGCTTTTATCGGCGCTGTATTCAAAACTCAAAAATACTGCAATACTTGTGTTGAAAAACTAAAGAGGCAACAAAGGCGCCTGCCTAAATGTTTTGCTCATAAGTTAAGACTCGTGGTTGAGCTATTATAGATGCGGCGCCTTACTATATTATTTGTTAATTAGTTAACATACAATATCGATTGTCTACCAAAAAATATACATAAATATACAAATAAGCATCAAAACTCTTTTTATTGTAAAGTCGATAATAAGTAAATAAATACCCAATATTCTCTCGTTGAAAGCCCAGTCAAATATTGGTTTGATAAAGAGAACTACTATTTTTTCTATTAATTACAAAATTATGACGGAAGACTACGAGTATAAAGTAGGTGGGAGTTTGGCAGTTAACGCTCCTAGCTATGTAGTACGGCAAGCAGACTCTGACCTTTACGAAGCAATCAAGGCGGGGGAGTTTTGTTATGTTTTCAACTCTCGACAAATGGGTAAAACAAGTTTGCAAGTTCTCACTATGAAGCGACTGCAAGCAAAAGGCTTTGCCTGTGCCACTATTGATATTTCTGGGCAGGGCAGCCAAGAAACTAATCTTGAGCAGTGGTACACAGGTATTGTGTACAGTCTAGTTACAGAACTAAATTTTATCGAACCCTTAGATTTTTTCGCTTGGTGGGATGCGCGCGGTTCGATTTCTCCAGTGCTGCGTTTAGGAAAATTTTTTGAAGAGCTAATGCTACCCAATGTTCAAGAAAATATTGTTATTTTCATTGATGAGATCGATAGTATCCTGAGTTTAGACTTTAAAAGCGATGATTTTTTTGCTTTAATTAGAAGTTGTTACGAAAAGCGCTCTATCAAACCTGAATATAGGCGCCTGACTTTTACTTTAATTGGGGTAGCAACACCCTCAGATTTAATTGAGGATAAAAGGCGGACACCATTTAATATTGGTTGTGCTATTCAACTTTATGGTTTTAAAAATTCAGAAATAGAGACTTTAGCAAAGGGATTGAAGGGAAAAGTTAACAATCCCCAGGCTGTAGTAGCTATTGTTTTGGATTGGACAGGAGGACAACCTTTTCTAACACAAAGAGTTTGTCAATTACTTCTTGAATCATCTTTACCTACTACTTCTACAAATATCTCACTCAATAGCATAGCGGATTGGGTAAAAAAAATTGTTACAAGTAAAATCATTAAAAATTGGGAATCACAGGATGAACCGCCTCATCTAAAAACCATAAGAGATAGAATTATTATGGACGAACTGATTGCTGGTCGTCTATTAGGCTTATATCAAAAAATCTTACAATGTGGGGAGATTTCTATTGATAATAGTGCCGAGCAAATGAGATTACGTTTAACTGGTTTAGTGGTAGAACAGCATGGCAAGTTAAAAGTTTATAACAAAATCTATGCATCTGTTTTTAATTTAAATTGGGTTGAAAAACAAGTTGATAACTTAAGACCTTATGCTGAAGCTTTCAAAGCTTGGACGCAAAGCGAATATCAAGATGAGTCACGACTATTGCGAGGTCAGGCTTTGCTGTCTGCTCATGTTTGGTCAAAAGATAAAAGTTTAAGCGATGATGATTACAGATTTTTTGCAGCTAGTGATGAATTTAGTAGAAGGGAAGTAGAAAAAGCCTTAGATGCAGAAAAAAGAGCTAGACACTTAGAACAACTTGAAGCTAGTGTGGCTCTAGAAGCAGAAAAAAAAGCTAAACAGGCGACAGATCAGGCAAACTTAATTTTGGCAGAAGCCAGACAGGAAGTCAAAAATAAAGCTAGACGGCGTTTGACTTCCATAGATATAAAACGAAAAATAAGTATTACTTTGTGTTTTACGTGCTTGCTATGGTTAATCTGGAGTTTAGGGTTACTACAATCTTTAGAGTTAGGATGGCTAGATTTATTTTTTAACTTACGTCCCAAAGAAAATTTAGAAGAGCGAATTACAATTGTTAGTATCGATGAATTTTTTTTGAGAAAAGTTGGGACATGGCCTATTCCTGACAATGTTATTGCTGACTTGTTGACAAAATTAAATAAATATAACCCGCGTACAATTGGCTTGGATATTTATCGAGATTTTCAAGTCAATCCTGGTAATGCACAACTACAAGCTATCTATAAATCCACATCAAGCTTGATTGGCATTGAGAAGCTATCACAGACATCAGAAAACCATGTATTGGCGCCAATGGGTTTGAACCCAAGCCAAGTTGGTTTTAACAATATAGTGCTTGACAGTGACGCAAAAGTAAGGCGAAACTTATTATACTGGCATACATCTAACAAACAATACAAAAGTTTTGCACTTAAAATCGCCGAGCTTTATTTACGATCATCCGGGATTTTACCATTAGCAGCACAGAGTAATCCAGAATATTTGCAGCTTGGAAAAGCAGTTTTTCCTCGCTTTTTACCGAACGATGGTTCGTATGTGGGAGCGGATAATAGAGGGTATCAAATTATATCTAATTTCTCTAAACCTAGCTGTGTAACTTGTTCTCCTGATAATTGGGGTTTTCGCAAAGTATCGTTAAGTAATGTTCTCAACGATAAAGTTCCGGAGAACTGGATTAAAGACCGTATTATCTTGATTGGTTCTACAGCGCCTTCTTTACAAGATTACGTGCAAACACCATATTCTACTCAATTTATTGGTCACACAGCCAAAAGAATACCTGGGGTTGAGTTGCAAGCTTACTTTATTAACGAAATAGTTAGCGCTGCTCTTGATGGAAGACCGTTGCTTCACTACTTACCTGAGAGTATAGAATTGTTATATATTTTTGTCATTTCCTATATCAGTGTAGGTATTAGTCGTAAACACCTTTCTCCATTTAAGTGCATTATATATATTTTTTTGCTAGGAGTTAGTATTGTAGTAGTATCATACTTAGCATTATTATCAGGTTTATGGCTACCAATGGTCTTACCTCTACTCTGTTTAACGATAACTATAATTGTTACACAAATAGTAATCTCCTATCAATTAGAACGTCTTCAACTTTGTCAGATTTTGGAGCATATTGAGGAAGTATATAATACTAATCCTGCGGCGGCTCAAATAGCAATTGAGTACTTAAAACGTTCTGAAAATCAACAAAGTCAAATATTGATAGAACGATATAAAAAAGCTCATTTTAATCCCTATAATTTAAAATGAAGGAATTTAAAATTAAAAAATAAAGGTGAAATTGAAGATAAAACACATAATTTATAACTAGCTTGAAATAGCTAACAACATGTTTTACTATTGTGGCTATTATGAATTGCAACACTTCTGTATATTTCAGCCTCATTCACTAAAAATTATAATGGACATAGGCGCCTGTCTAAATAGTTTGCATAAGAGTCAAAATTGGTAATGCCTTCTAGGGTGTTACATCTTCCTTAATCCCTTTTTGGTGTGGTCAGTGCTGATAAATTATCTACGTCCACTAAAACTGGAAATATATAGATATACATATTTAGTGGACGGGTACGCCCCTTCAAAGAAAGCTTTATTGTTTTGGAACGTGCTGTCTGTCTACGGTTAGCTTGAGGCGCCAAAAGTCAAGCTGAAGGTTTATGGGTAGTGGCGCCGAGATTATATATTCTTTAAGGTTTAGGCTTGCAGCTTATTTTTCAGCTATTCGGTGTAAGATTTTTAATTTTCAAAATTTTACACCCTCTGGGTTCGCCAGTTTGCCGGGACGGAGACCGACTCCGGCAACTAGCAGCACCGAATAAACTTAAAGCTGGTGCCAATCTACTTATTGTCATCATCAAGTTCGGGCAAGATTTTATCAAGTCTGTCGTTAGCATCTTTGGCAAGTTGGATGCTGCGGACACTAGAAACTAAACCTCCAGCAGCAATCACGCTTCCTTCAGGAATTTTATTTGATAGGAGTAGTCCGGCGCCTGTAAGGCTAACTAAAAAAGAAGCAGTAGTTGCAACTAGAGCAAGGTTGAAACTGTAACGCGCTTGGCGTAAGCGTTCTTGGGCTATCCACAATTCGATGGTAGAGTGAAAAATGGGTGCTGGTTGGTTGTTCATGGTTTTTGCTCTTTGTATAAATTTCATACTTCCAATATCGAGCTAAAACCCTGAAACCCTGACTAGGCAATGATTGTATTGTAAATAATTTGTGACTGTTTTATGATTACTTTATGCCCAAGCTTTGCTTGTGTAAGTAATTCCTCTTAAAACTACAGCCCTAATATGACAGAACTTAGCCAAGGCACGAAAAAGAAGAGAATAACTTACGTAGCTTCTCCATTGGGTATAGAAAAAGCAGAAAAAGCTTTGGTTAGGTTTGGGTTTGAGTCAAAAATCAGTTTTGCACAATCTACACTTATATCTCGCACTACCGTTACTAAATTTTTTCAATGCCAGCCAATTCAGCTTGACTCATTTAAAAGGATATGTAAAGAACTCCAGTTAAATTGGAAAGAGATAGCAGGGATAATAGAAGAAGTACCGGAGCGGTTAAAAATACAAGATTGCAATACTTCAGTGGCATTGAAGGTGAAGGAGGAGGGGCAAGTGCAAACAATGATACGTAAAGTTACTATTGTAGATAAACAAAGTCTAAAAATTAAAGCTCTCATCACATTAGAAGGTGATATAAATTCAGTGGACAATTTAAAAACTCTTGAATTTATTTTACGACAACATTCAGGAAATACTATCACGATTAATGATATTAGAGAAGGCAGTATAAAATTATTTATAGATGGTTCTTCAGAAGATATTGAACAGCTTGTATACAGCGTCATAAATGGAGAATTACAAGAATTAAATGGTTATCCTATTAAAAATATTGAATATTCAAGTGAAAATTGGGATGAGGAAAGTAACGAAATTAGTAATAAATGGAATTTAGTTAAAGAAATTGTTGACACCCCAGTCGAAGGGCGAAATTTAAGTGGGGTTGATTTAAGTGATACTGATTTGACTGGCGCCGATTTAACTGGTGCCGATTTAACTGGCGCCGATTTAACTGGCGCTGATTTAACTGGCACAGATTTAACTGGCGCCGATTTGACTGGTGCCGATTTAACTGACGCTATTTGGAGCGACAGGAATTTGATTAATTTGCTAGAAGCACTTGATAGCGCCAGGGAAATTCAGAATGATTATCATCGCGCTGATGTTCTAATAGTATTAGCGGGGAAACTATCGCCTAAGTTGTTAACAGAAGCACTTGCTGTCATCAGGGAAATTCAGGATGAGATGTCTCGCACTGATGCTCTGATAGCACTAGTGGAGAAACTGCCACCTGAGTTGTTACCAGACGCACTTGCTGTTGCCAGGGATATTCAAGATAAAAGGTATCGCGCCAATGCCTTGATAGCATTAACAAAGAAGTTATCACTTGAGTTGTTGCCAGAAGCACTTGCTGTCGCCAGAGATATTCGGGATGAGTATTATCGTGCCAATGCCCTGATAGCATTAGTGGAGAAACTGCCACCTGAGTTGTTCCTAGAAGCACTTGTTGTCGCCAGAGATATTCGGGATGAGTATTATCGCGCCAATGTCTTGATAGTATTAGTGGAAAAACTGCCACCTGAGTTGTTGCCAGACGCACTTGCTGCTACCAGAGAAATTCAGGATAAAAGGTATCATGGCAATGTTCTGATAGCATTAGCAGAGAAAGTAGCACCTGAGTTGTTGCCAGAAGCACTTGCTGTCGTCAGGGAAATTCAGGATGAGATGTCTCGCACTGATGCTCTGATAGCATTAGTGGTGGAGAAACTGTCACCTGAGTTGTTGCCAGACGCACTTGCTGTTGCCAGGGATATTCAAGATAAAAGGTATCGCGCCAATGCCTTGATAGCATTAACAAAGAAGTTATCACTTGAGTTGTTGCCAGAAGCACTTGCTGTCGCCAGAGATATTCAGGATGAGTATTATCGTGCCAATGCCCTGATAGCATTAGTGGAGAAACTGCCACCTGAGTTGTTGCCAGAAGCACTTGCTGCCGCTAGGAATATTCGAGATGAGTATTATCGTGCCAATGCCCTGATAGCATTAGTGGAGAAACTGCCACCTGAGTTGTTGCCAGACGCACTTGCTGCTACTAGAGAAATTCAGGATAAAAGGTATCATGGCAATGTTCTGATAGCATTAGTGGAGAAACTGCCACCTGAGTTGTTGCCAGAAGCACTTGCTGTCGTCAGGGAAATTCAGGATGAGATGTCTCGCACTGATGCTCTGATAGCATTAGTGGAGAAACTGTCACCTGAGTTGTTGCCAGACGCACTTGCTGTTGCCAGGGATATTCAAGATAAAAGGTATCGCGCTAACGCCTTGATAGCATTAACAGAGAAGTTATCACTTGAGTTATTGCCAGAAGCACTTGCTGTCGTCAGGGATATTCAAGATGAAAGGGATCGCGCTAATGCACTGATAGCATTAGCGGAGAAAGTAGCACCTGAGTTGTTGCCAGAAGCACTCGCTGCTGCCAGGAATATTCAGGATGAGTATTATCGCACTAATGCCCTGGTAGTATTAGTAGAAAAACTACCACCTAAGTTGTTGCCAGAAGCGCTTACTGTTGCTAAAGATATTTGTGATGATTCTTATCGCGCCTATGCCCTAAAAACGTTAGTGGAGAAACTGCTACCACATCATGGTAATTTGAAGGAAGCTAGTCAAAGTTTTGCTAAACTCAGCCATGCAACCTTGATTTATGCTTACTTCAGCGAAGCTGAATTGAGACGCGCTAATCTTAAAAAAACGAACTTGAATTATGCTAACCTGAGTCGAGCTTTTCTTAGCCGTGCTGATTTGAGCAATGCAAGCCTGATTGAAGCTAACTTAATTGCAGCCAACTTGAGGGATACAAATTTGATAGGTGCCAATTTAATCGGCGCCAATTTAAGTGACGCGAACTTGATAGGCGCCAATCTAACTGATGCTGACTTAAGCGGTGCAAATGTACAAAACGCAAAATTTGGACATAACCAAGGAATTTCAGACGAACTTAAACACGACCTCAAACAGCGAGGCGCCATATTTGTTGACGAACCACCGACTCAAGATTCAAAAATTTTAGTAGGTGTCCGGTAGGCGCCTGAAGTAACTGCACCAAAATGTCCTCAACTAGGAAACCGTAAGACAGTTCAAGCATTCCAATTTATCTTTTGCAATTTTACGCATCCTATATATATAGATGTAGCAACGAGATAACTTTTCAAGCTTGGACAGGCGCCAAAAAATTTAAGTCAAGGTAAGTGGGGCGAGGATATATCATCTTCGTCCCATAAATTTCATATTGAGTCATCACGTATCGATATTGCAAAAGTAGTTTTAAATTATGATACGCTGTGAATCGATATATTTTTTATAAAAGGTGTGTTTGAGTAAATATACTCAAAAGACTAACTTAGGCTAATTTAGCCCAACTTAGGCTACATTAGTCTAACTTAGGCTAATTTTGGATTAGCTTATACTGATAATTTAATATACAGCTAAATGATTAGATTAGTACGTTTAACCGTACAGTTTGGACATAGTAAATAATATCCAAATAGTTTAGAGAAGACTAAATAAAAGTTATTGTTACTCAAAATCTATATTTAGATAAAGTACGTATTAAATGTGAAAGAGCAAGTAAAATTTGTAAGTTGTGAAGTTTAACGTCTGATAGTGAATATGGCGCCAATTCTAAGACTAGTTTGAGAGATAAAAAATTTCAATGCTTATCATGCTTCAAGAATAATAGGCGCCGTTACGCCATAGGATGTGTGAAGCCAACGGAATTATATTGTTTACAATTTGCTGATTCAAGCTTTTGTTGTGTGGTCTTACTGCATCTAAAAAAGCGCACATTCAAAAGCGCACCTCCTGGTTTTATATACGGCTAAAAAGGGGTGCGCTTTTATAGCGCACCTAAAAAGCGCACATGGATATGCGCTTACCTAAAAATCGGCGCACCCTTGCTGTATAAGGAAGCGCAGCCTCTCACATGGAAAGCGCCCCCCCAAGCGCAGCGCTTTTTGTGAAAGCGCACATCTAAAGGTGCGCTTTAGTTACGCCCTCATAGTGCGCTTTTTTCAGACCGAAATGAAGGCGCACCCTTCTGTACAAGGAAGCGCACCTTTTTGATACCTTTTATTACCTGGATTTGCATCAACACCAATAGAACTATAAAATTACTGGTTGATTGATAGGTTTGACAGGCACCTGTTCTTAATCATTAATAAAACCTTTCTAAGTTTAGAGATTCATAATGAAGAACTTACTTGACGTACCTGCTATGCTGTTAGATTTGTATTAAAGATTGAAATTGCTTTGAGGCACCTGTGTAAAAATCTTCTTGTACAAGTAGATTGGTAATACTTAAAAATGGCAAATTAAGGTCATAATTTTATTTACTACTTTGTTCGGTTTATAGGGGTAAATATAGCGAAGCTGTCATGAAGTGCAAACTAAACCGTTTAGTTTAGTATGTAACTCATACTGCAACTGGCTTTTGAGATTTTCATGCCGCAGTTTCAATCGGCAACCTTTCATCCATATCCAACTGAAAAGTGCCGTAGGGATTGACGTGTTCCCAAATTAAAGGCGAAAGCGCACGCAAATCCTCATCCTTCATCAATTTCATCCATTGCGGCTGAGATAACACTTGCTGGATAATTAACGTATTAATATATACCAGAGATATCTGTAATAAATGTAGAGCTAAAACAGATAATTCTTGGTCTGACAGGCGATTGGTCGCAATCTCGCCACTCTTGCCGTAAAAAATAAAACTATTGGCGCCATTCCAATTCTCCACAACATTCAAGCCTGCATTGATTTCTTGTCGCAGTTCAACTGAGTGAAGATATTTACATAAAAATATAGTTTTTATAGCTTTACCTAGTTCAAGTAAAGCTTGATAAGTAGGGTGTAATAAATTACCCTTAGTAAAGCGCTTCAATATAGCTTCAGTCTCTGCTGTTCCCAACCGAAGCGCGGTTGCATATTTTATCATTTGGTCATATTGTTGGCGAATCAAATCCCAATTTATCGCGCGGGTTAAAATAGGTTGTAAGTTAGGATAATCATCATTATTTCCAGTTGAAGGGCGGTATAATTTCTGTACATTGATACGTTTGAGACGCGGCATTAATTGAAAACCGAGTAAATTGCAGAAAGCAAAAGCTACCTCATTCTGACCGTGACTATCTACGTAATTTTTCTCGATTTTCATTTCTGTACAATGGCGTAGCAATCCTTCAATCATTGCTGCCACTTCACTACTTGAGCAAGCTTTTAACTGTGAATAAATACAAACAGAGTGTTTTTCAACGTGCCAATAAATCATCACACCGCGTCCACCATAACGGATGTGCCATTCAGTCATTAAATTTTGGTCCCAAGCACCGAACTTTTTCGAGTCGGAAGCACATGTAGTTGTACCTTCCCCCCAAATAACAGGTTTTCTAACATTAAAAATTGCATTTGCAACCGATGCGATTGCGTTTCGTAACTGGTCTTTCTGAATAAAATGACGCTTTACATGTAGTAAATTATGGTAGTTATCACCTTTAAGTTCATCACTTAAGCGTTTTAAACCTGTATTTGTTCCTAAGCCATATAGACAGAGTAGCAAGCGTTTCTGTAATACATAAGGATTTAGAGCTTCTCGAGTTGAAACAGTTTGAAAATGTGATGTAAAATTAACTCGTAAATCAGTCTCTTTTAAAATATCTAAGAGGCTAGTCATACGCCAACGTTTTGTAATTTCCGTTTTGAGCCTTTTTAAATTAACAGGTTCATTTTGAGGGTTTAAAGGTGAAAGTGAAATTCTAGAATTACCTGTTGTCTTGATTTTAACATGTGTATTTTTTGGTAAACCTTTGTCGAATAATTTTAATCCTTCATCCATCTGCATTTGTAAATCAGTAATAAATGTTTCTACATTAGATGGTTGTTTTAAAGCTTGAAAGTACTCTATCCTTCGTGCCTCAAAATCAGTAGGTAAATCTTCTTCTGGGTTTCTGTAACGGTTAGCTCCCACAACCCAAATTTCTTTACATCTCAGCTTTTCTCTTAATGCTTGAAGTACACTTAACTCGTAATTAATGCGGTTAACTTTGATTGAACCGTCTTCTTCTGTTTCCAATATAATATCTTGCCATCCAGGGGGCAATACTCCTCCAATTGGTATCTCTTCTCCGGAGTCATAGTAGCGTTGTTGACTATCCGCATACTTTTTAAGTAATTCTAAAGCCTGGATAACTGGACGATGAACTTCATTATTTGAACGGAATTCAAGCTGGGATAAAATTAATGGTAAAATTCGACGATAATATGAACTGTAAGAAGAGCGCATAACCGTATAAACTTTCTCACGATAAGCATTACCTGAAGACTTATACTCTTTTACCAAATTCTTAAGAGTCACTTCAGAAGCAACCGGGAAAATTACATCTTTGATTGTCCCATCTGGTGTTTTTAAAGAAGCTTCTGCAATTTGATATAATAGATTGTTCTTTCCATGTACCCGTTTAAAATCTTTTATAAGCTCTTTATCTACACGTTTTTCTGCGTTTTTACTGATGCGATGTACTATTTGAATAAGTAATTCGACTAAATTATCTATAACTTCTTGGCTTCTGAGCCAACAAAAAGCTGCAAACAGAGCATATCGCGTAGATTCTGGATGACGACGTATATCACGAGGATGTTCAACAGCTACTCGACTTTTATAAACTTGGAGAACTTTGGTGGGTATTTTCTTAAATAAATCTGCTGGTAATTCTAATTGTTCAAAAAATTCTAATTTAGCCGCTTCACGTTGAAAACTTTCTATTCCAATTCGACCTGGGTCAGCTTTTAATTCCGCCCATGTTGATATCACGACTTTCGCATTAATATCGAATGTAAATGTTGATGAAAAATCTTGTTTATCTATATTTTGAGTCGGATTTGCTTCTTGCTCCTCACATTCTTTTTCTTCAGCTTTTGTGTTTAAAAAATCATCTATTTGCTCTTTAGATTCTATGGATAACTGTGAGCTAATATCATTAAAAAATTTCGATTCAAAATTACGAAGAGCGGAACGTATAATACGTTCTAATCTTAAATCTGTAGGTGGTTCAATTTTTAAGTCTCGCAGTCTTGCAATTGCAGCAAGTTGTAGCTGCTCAAATTTTAATTCGTAAATTAATGCTTGAGACGCTAACCAAGCGGTCAATTCTTTGGCATCGGGAACTTCTGCTTCTCGAAATCCAAAAAACTTTCTGATTTGAGTGCGGTGGTATTTTACAGTACGCCCTTGCCAATCATAATAATCGTATTTTTTCGGTGATATACCCAGAAGCTTGGCAACATAATTAACAACAGTTGATGAAATTTCTTTCTGAGTCTCTGGAAACCTAGCGTAAAGTTGAAAAAATTTGAGCAACAGGGCGAAACCCAAGCGATTTTCATCACTTGTTTGGGTAATTAGAGCTAATTCGTCTGGAATCAGCGTCCAGCACTCTACTAATTCTTCTGGTGTCCAAGTTTTTTTCACTATGCATCTCACTGTTTTACCAAACAGTATTCTACGTTCTTTAGGTTACATAGTTACTAAAAATTTGCGCGATAAGCTTTTACTCTGCATTTTGTGAATATATATGTGTACCAAAATCTAATATATAAGAAAGCTTATAATGATGTATTCATTAAAACATCTAATGCATGACGTGCAGCTTCTTCTGCTTTCTGTGATGTGACTTTTTGGTAGCGTAAAGTTGTTTGAATACTTTCGTGTCCCATCAATGCTCTTAGCTGTTCAATACTGATTAAACCTACTCTCTCCGTAGCAAATGTATGCCGCAAATCGTGAATGCGGACTCCTTTTATATCAGTATAATTACTAGTGTATTCTCGCCAATAATCATGCAGTGTATGGTAGCTAATTCGACTTACTTTCAACGTGACTGGATGCTGTGCTGTGAACAACGCGCGATGTTTTTGATGCCTGGTATGGTTAATATAGTTCAATAGTACAATCGCTGCATCTGAACTGTAAAAACACCAACGTTGCTTGTTTCCTTTTCCAAGTACTTGAAATTTTTGATTTTTAAGGTCTACGTCTTCTAAATTTAATGCTAAAAGTTCACTAATCCGGCATCCTGTACGGTGTAGTAAATGCACAATAGCATTCATACGAGTATCATGCTTTACTGCGTTATACAGTATATTTAGCTGTTCTGGCTTTAAATACCTTATTTCTTCATCCGTTTTGTGTTCGCCCAATTCCGTTCGAGCAGGAAGTTGTTTCAATCCTCTTATTGGATTTGATTTTATATATCCTTGAGATACAGCAAAGTTAAGTAGGCTTTGTAGTACTGCTTGATACTTACGATGGGTTGTGTACTTTAAATGATGTTTAGAAGAAAGATACTCAACCAATGTTTGCTTGCTGATAATTTCTATTGACCAACTTCCATACTCTGATAGCAGCGAACCGAGTGTAAGTTCATATGTCTCCCTGGTTGTTGGCGCCAAACCGGGACGCTCTAAAAATTCAGTAGTTACGGTGGCTAAAGTTACAGCGTTTTTCACCTATTTTGTCGTGTTTATATCAAGGTTAAAAGCTCTTAAATTATATATCTTTTATAGATGAATAAATGTTGATTTTCATGGATACTTTTAAAACTCCCCAACCAAAAGAATCCCTTGCTGCCTATGTTTTGCGGGTTAGAAAGGCACTGCATCTAACTCAGTTTGAGCTAGCGAACGCTGCTGGTATCCATTTAGTCTCAGTAGGGAAGATTGAAAGAGGACTGACAACAAAGCTGAACCATAAAACTATTCGTGGACTCGCGGTTGGGTTGGGGGTGCCAGTTGAATATTTAGAGGCTTTAATAAAAGGTGAAGAAGTTAAAACAACGCAGTCAGGGATCAAATTTTGCCCAAAATGCTGGAATCCTGGTAGTGCTGCTGACCCTATGTGGGGTAATATTAAAGCTAGGTATTGTTATTTATGCGGAGCAAAACTTAGTTCGAGTTGTGCTAAATGTGGCGAATTAATCGTATCTTTGAGACATCGCTTCTGTCCAATATGTGGTCATCCCTATAAAAACATAGTATAAATTAGGCGCGTTAATATTAAGTAATTTGTAACAATACATAACAACTATTTTTTTTCAACTACTAAACTAGACGGTTTAGTTTGCACTTCATGACAGCTTCGCTATATTTACCCCTTATACGGGGATAAAGACTGACTTGCTCCAAAATAACGCTAATCCATAATTAGCCCAAGTTAGACTACATTAGCCCAAGTTAGACTAAATTAGCCTAACTTAGGCTTTTGAGTATAATTGCTTAATTATCAAAAAGTATCGATACGATATGTTTTAAAATTAAAACCACAAACGATACTTAAAGTAGCGTAATAATTTAATATCAAGACGGTAAGTTTCATATTTGAAAATAAAACGATACTTTTAGTAGCATAATTCCGATTAAAATCGATATAATGTGTATTGAAAATAAGTTGAAGTTTTTGGGAAAAGTTACACTCTGTTGTGGCGCCTTCAAGAGACGTAGTTAGTGGACGCGACCAGTAGCGGTTTTTTGGATTACGTTCAACTGGAAACCAAAAGGGCATGAACTTTGCAAAAAAATTTGTTGGTGAGTATGTTCGTCCAGTGCAACTTCTCTGGACGTGGCGCCTCGCATTTCTTATTACCTAGTATAGGCAGGGTGTCCAAACTTTTCATGTTATCCACCGCATCTAATAACTTGTCACGATACAGCGGCTGAAATTTTTTACTCTCCACGTTGGCACGGTTTGCTTGTTGGAAGGGTGCCTAACTATTCGGTGTAATATTTTAATTTTTGCAAAACTTACACCGAATAGTTCTCGTGAATTTTTGGCTTGCTTTGGTGATTACCAGTTGATAAGTTGCGTCCACTAATATCCATGCCCACGTGCAGCGATGTTAGAGATTTAATTTGTGAGGATTATAGGCAAGGGCGTGCCAGGAATTGAAGCTGGCCTAGCAGGCGCCTATATCTGTAACTTGGAACATAATCTTTACTTTTATTTAGTGGACGTGCGCCTCCTACTTAGACAAAAACACACTAAAAACTTAAAAGTAATTCCAGTGTTTATATTTAGGCTATTTGTTCAAAAATGAAACCGAAAAAAATTCTTAGTAAAAATTGCTGTAAATCATACACAGTAAACAATCCAGTCGGTGACTGAACTCATTTTTTACTTATATAAAAATATCAGTCAGTCACCCTTCGATTTAGCCAGATAAAGGTAGTAAAATTAACACATTATCCTAGCACTAGGTTATGCGAGAACTTTCGTTCTGGTGACATCCACGCATTTCGCTCCTGTGATATAATCTTAGATAGCGGACGGGTACAGTCAGATGCTATCAAGTGCCCGGTGTTAAGTGCGGTCAATGCGTACAGTGGTGAAGATTGAGCAGGTAACTGTCCCTGCGAAAGCGCATTACAAAAGCGCGAACGGTTAAAAACCACCAAGGCGGTTGAAACAAGCAACTGGCATCGTTAACAAACCCTTGAGACTTTAGTAGTTAGGGGCAACATAAAAACATTAACACCAAAGCTGGTGTTATTTTGGCTTGCTGTTAAATCACTTCAAGAAAGCCACTAAACAGTAAGTTATGCTTTGCTGTTTTTAGTTATTTTTACAAATCCGCGTCGATTAAAGGCGCCGCTAGGTAAGTGAGATAGAGGCGCCAAACCAAAAGTAACTCAGTTGTATTGAACTACTCTTCAACTCCGATACGAGAAGATTTTGACAAACTTAATTCAAGGTAGTGACGCAATCCTATTCGGTGTAACAGTGGCCAAGGTGTCACCAGCCGCCATGCAAGCCATGAAAACTATACAGGATAAGAATTTCAGAAAAAAATTTTATTTTGAGATTCTGACAGCATTTGACGTACCAAAATACTTTAGAAAGGGCTGTATCAATTAAACCTCCCGTTTTTTAAAGGCTGGAACCCTTATAGCCACGTTGCAAAATACTATAACAAATAGCCTAAGCTTTAATCGGCACCGCAAAAATAAGGTTTTTCGGCGATTTTCAGGTCATAGAGCTATTTTATTTTTGTAACCATTTCGTAGCAAGGCTTTCAGACGTTACGTGGCGGTTCATGCCACACTGGCTACTTTTACCCCAGAAAGTTACGCTAAGGATTTGATGAGCCGCTTTCAACCCCAGCGATCGCCAGGGAAAAACTTGTACCAATTGAAGTCTCCGAAATTTAGTAGCCTGGAACCCTTGCTGTGCCGTTTAAAAAAGCTATACCAAACAGAGTATAGGTTAATTGATACAAGTAGCATGGCGCTGGACACTGTTAGCGAAGAGCAAAAATATTGCTGTGCAGAGTGCTTATACAGCAATGGTTTCAGCCTTAGCGTAACTTTCTGTACCATTGCTTATCTGACCCCATGATGGAGAAGTTTGGCATCTGAACAGCCCAAGATTTATTAATACCCTTGAAATACTTTTGCCGTTAACGAGGGCAAGGAAGGTTAAGGACAGGTTATATGTCAAGGCTGGCAATGCTGCTCAGTATAAATCTTGTGCTAAGTTGTATAAAGCCAGCTTAGTATTTTGATATGCTCTACGACACATTTAATAAAATTGCTATTGAAACTTGGGATAAGTTGAAATTTACAAAATACAGTAATTTGAGAATTGGAGAAGAATCTTTCACAGATTTTAATTTGCTTGAACTGATGCGAAGGCATCCTAAGCAAATTAAAATCAAAACTTTCAATAAAAATGAAGAATCTGAAAACGGGGCAGATTGGGAGTTTTGGGTTCAAGATAGCAATAAGTTTTGGGTTGGCTTTAGGATACAGGCTAAAGTTATTAACTTATCTAACAATAAATACGAGCATCTGCACTATAAGAAAAAAGGTAAGGCTTACCAATGTAATAATTTAATTGATAAGTCTTTAGGCTTAGACGGTTCAAGGTATCAAGTTTTTCCTATGTATTGTCTTTACACTTGCTGGGACTCACCGCATTCCGATTTTGAGAAATTGATTACTAAAAAAGGGCATGAAAAAGAGTTTGGTTGTTCGATAGTAGATGCCTTTACAATATTAGGATTACAAAAATCAAAAAGAAATAAAATAGAAGACCTTTTGGAGTATATGTTCCCTTGGAATTATTTATTATTGCAAAAAGATTTTAAAGTTAAAGATATTGTTGCCCACTGGTTTCAGCAGTATACTAAAATTACTGAAGAACAAATTTACCATACAGGACAACTTTTACTACAAAACAAATCTGAAATATTTGAGTCACCTGCACACAGTAATCAAAACCAAAAAATTAACGAGAGAGCAATTGTATTTGAAGAAGAACTAAAACATTTGAGGTATTGGTCTAGTTTAAGCTCTATAAAACCGCGTGAAGTTCCACCAAGGCACGTAAGTTCAATATTAAGGAATGAATTTAGCAATGAGACTTTAGAAGTAGATAATGACTTAAAACATGTAGTAATTTTTACAGACAATCCTGAAGATATTTTATCTAACGATGAGATGATTGAGGTTGAGCCTGATGATGATTTTAACCTGTTTTAACAGTAAAAAATCTGCTGGGCTTTGACTTTGTCCACATATATGTCGCTTTACTTAAATGCTGACTCAATTGGCGCCAACAACGGTTCCTGTTCAAAGTAAAACACCCAAAGACTTAGGAACGTGGATTAAATAACTTGCAAGTCTTCTCGGATTTGAGGATTTACAGTTAGGTTTTTTGATCTACATTTATAGTGGCTCATGTTATCTTATGAAGGTTGTTGTTGATGCTTATCAGCAAAACTACTTATCTTTCCACTTGATTTTAAACTGAGCTACTTGTGATGCTGCTTTGAAGCCAACGTGCATGGCGTGGTAGATAACGAGTGTGTAGCGGAGTTAGTACATACATAGAGGGGTGGGCAGTGCGAACGATTTTAACTGGATGGACTAGCATACTGGTCGGATTGATCGGATTATGGGCAACCTTCAACCCTAAATTTGAAACATTATCCCATATTCAAGTTGTGTTTTTGGTGATTTCTCTTATTGGAATCTCCTTTATGATTTGGTGGGATATATACTCCTACGTAAAGAGAATGCCGCGCTTCTATAAGAACACGAAGGGTATCGATAGTTACATGTATCGTTGGATATCTCAACGCGGCAGAGTTGTCATATTCACTCGTGACATGAGCTGGGCCAATTCAAAACAAATTCGAGACCTTCTTTTTGAGAAAGCGCGTAATCGAGAGTTGGAGATATGCCTTCCTAAGCAGACTCCTCTTGGAAAAGAGCTGCTTGATGTTGGTGCAGATATTTATACGTACTCTTCGTTCAATGGCACGCCATACTCACGCTTTACAATAATTCGATACGGCAAAGACGACGCACGCATAGCAATTGGACGTAATGTAGATGGCGTTCATCGTATCGATGAGTATTCTTATGGTTTAGACCCTGTTTTCTCAATTGCATACGACTTGGTTCGATTAGTTAAACATTATTCTTCATAATCTTGTGGCACAAAGTAAAATTACTCGTCTGACGCACAAGCCTCCTGCGGAAATTGAGCGAGAGTGGGATGCTATTGCATTTGTTCGGGAGGAGCAAATATTACAAGGGAAGGACATAAGCTTCTCAAAAGTACTACTTCCAGCAATAGTCGATTTATCGACTTGTAGTAAGTTTGACCGGGTTATCGATGTTGGTTGCGGCCTTGGATTTATAATGGAGGCGCTCTCAAGTAGATCAAAGTATCTTCTAGGAGTCGATTTGAGTGGCCAAAGCATTAGGCTCGCGCAGAGGCGTTTTGTTCACGCGAATCATGTGCATTTCTATCACGGAAGTGTTGAAGATTTTTCGATGAGAAGCGCGTTAGAGAAATTCTCGCTTGCCATTGCAAATATGACCCTAATGACTTCAACCGATTTAGACTCGGTGCTGCACTCCGTGGCAAAACTTCTGCAAGTTGGTGCTCATTTAGTCTTTACAATTACACATCCATGCTATTGGGCTCGCTACTGGGGGTACGAGTCAGAGGAGTGGTTTCGATATGATGAAGAAATATTTATAGAAGCGCCATTTAAGATAACTGGTAACGTAGGAGATTTAGTAACTACTCATGTTCATAGACCTCTATTCCAATACATAAACAGTCTTCAGAAGGCAGGTTTTTGTGTCGAGGCCGTTAAGGAGCCTTTTCCCCCCTCCGATGTAGATGCTGAATATTTAAGCACATGGCAATATCCTCGATTTTTAGCTATTCGCTGCGTGCGGACATAAAAATTCAAATAGAACTGTGAAATTCTTCCAAAGGGACCAGAGGGAAACCCATGTATTTACTATGCTCCTGAAATGAGCGCCAAATATAACGGCGAAGTTATGGGGCAACCACTACAGCATCGTACTATTGAAGAAAAGCTAGCACTGCTGGATAGTCATCCACTGTTTACAGGCGCCTGTCCTAAATGTAATTACAAGTTTCCCAGGACTGAACTTTTAGCGGAAGAATTTGTGTGTCCGGCTTGCGGGTGGAATGATAAATAGCTAGGCGCCCGCAAACTCAGAATCATGCCAAACTTCATTCAAGTACTACAAGTTAGATAAGAATCTAATCAATAACAGTGACCATAAGCAGTTTTCGACGCTTTAAATTGCAAGTGTAAAAATGAAGTAATCAAAATAGCTGAAATTTATGTACAGCAAAGAAAGTAGCGGGTGACTGAAGGAGATAATTTGTTATATAAAAATAACGCCCAGTCACCTGGCAATAAGCCACAGGAATTATTCAGAATTCATGTAGTTGATAATACTACAAAGCGCATAATGCGAGTAAGGCAGAGGCGCCAAGCTAAAATTTTTGATGATAAGTTAAAACTAGTTTTGGTGGACATGGCGCCTTTGCTCAATTCATTGGTTACTTTGTTTGAATAAAGAGTTAATAACTCATGTCCACCGTAGGATTTTATAAGTATACGTACATTTATTGAAAAAAATATTGATAAAAATACAGCAACGAGTGCAAGCAGGCGCCTCAGTTAACAAGATGTGCCTGATAATGTATCTTGAAGTTCACAATCACACTAATGTACTACAAGTTAGATGAGAGTGTAATTAGTAACAGTAACCAGAAAGCAGTTTTTGATGGTCTAAATTGAAAGTGAAAAAATGAGGTAGTCAAAATAGCTGAAAGTTATATACAGTAAATAAAGTAGCGAGTGACTGAGCCGAATAATTTGTTATATAAAAATAACGCCCAGTCACCCGGCAATAAGCCACAGGAATTATTCAAAATTCATGTAATCAAGTATACTACAAAAACTGATGATGCGAGTAAGTTACAGGCGCCAAACTGACATAGTTGATAGTAGTGTGGAACTAGTTACTGCTGGGTGTGGGCACCAAGTTTGATTTTGAACAGCAATTTGATTGACGTTGTGGTTATTAGAAGTGGGCGCCTATGAAGGTTTGCGGCAACAAGTCAAGACTAGTGCAAGCTGGACGTGATTATGGTTCAAGTATTGGATATGGCGCCTATCTCCGTCTCACCTTATGCTGGCTATTCGGTGTAAAATTTTTAGTTTTTAAATTCTTACACCGAATAAATCCAACATGAACAGCGTTAGGTGTTTTATCTTTACAGTACCCCTGCACTGGCATGACATTAATAATTTATCTATATAGTTATATGTAAATAATAGGACGTTGTGCGATATTGTGCAGGCGCCTGAAGCTAGAAACTGACTATGCATAATACATTTGTTTGGCTATTAAAAAATTAATTGTACGGGTGCTGAATAAAACTTAATTGCGCCGCGTATAGGTGTATCAGATGTTGGAAATATAAAATGACGTGTTCAATTGCCTTATACGGCGTAAATTTATGATGAAGTTAATTGCTGCACAGTTGACGAGCCTTAAGTAGCGAGATTAAGAATGAAGAATATTTGAAATTATTGTGGATTCAGTTCGCTTTAATTTAAAAAGTTTTAATTTTTAATTTTTTGCAATTTTAATAAGGACATAAAAAAATGGCGTGGATGATACCAGATAGCATACCCAAAAAAGCATCTGAGGGAGAGAAGAAAGTTTTTGCAATATTACGTGATTGCTTACCAGATGATTTTTACGTTTATTATGAACCAGTCATAGATGGTGTTCATCCTGATTTTTTGATTTTAAGCCCAACCTTCGGGCTGCTCGTCTTAGAAGTAAAAGGATGGTTCCCAGGTACAATACTTAAAGCTGATAATAATTTTTTTCACGTCGAATGGAAGCATGGCGGCACTAAGCATGTTGAGGTTCATAAATCGCCATTGCAGCAAACTAATAATTATTTTTGGACTATTGTTGACAAGTTAAAAGAATTCCCAATACTTTTACAGCATGAAGGAGACTATGCTGGTAAGTTAGCATTTACTGTTGGGCAAGGCGTAGTAATGTCTAATATAACAGAAGTACAATCTAAAAATCATAACTTGTATACTTTACTTCCTCAACCGCAAGTAGCTTATAAAGATGAATATTTAGAATGGCACGATTACAGCGAACATGCACTAATCAAGCGTCTCAGGGAAATGTTTAAAGTCAAGTTCTCATTTCCAGCGCTTACCGAAGACCAATTTAGTACGATTCGCGGTGTATTGCATCCAGAAATGATTGTTCGGCAGGAAAAAGCTACTCAAAATAGTGTACAAGAAGGCGCCGTTTTAATACCAGGTAGCGTAATTATTAAAAGTTTAGATGCGAAACAAGAACAAGAAGCGCGCAAACTTGGCGATGGACATAGGCTGATTACGGGGGTCGCTGGTAGTGGAAAAACTATTATTTTATTAGCGCGGGCACGACAGCTTGCTCAACAAGAAAATAAAAGAGTTTTACTGCTGTGCTACAATATCACGCTTGCCGCTTATTTACGTTCTCAGTTATCAGACCAAGATAATCAAAAGTCAAAAGTTGAGGTCGTACATTTCCACGATTGGGCAAAGTCAATATTAAAAAGTTTGCCAAATGTCAAAGCCGTAAAGGAAAGCGGTCAAGACTATGATGAAGTGATGGGTGAAGATTTACTTGTAGCTATTAATAACTTATGTTCTGAATCAAAGTGGGACTCGATACTTATTGATGAGGCACATATTTTTGACCCTTCTTGGTTTACTTGCTGTGTCCAAGCGCTTAAATCTCCAGAAGATGGAGACTTACTCATTGTTTACGACGGTAATCAAAAATTATATAAACGTAGCAGTTTTACGTGGTCATCTGTCGGAATAAAAGCGCGCGGTCGAACTAAGCGACTAAATAATAATTACCGCAATACGAAACAAATACTTGATGCAGCATGGAGTATAATACAACCAATTCAGGAAAACAGGGATGAAACAGACGATATAGCTGCAAATATTGTAGAACCAAAGTCAGCATTACGAGACGGTGTTCTTCCAATACTACACTTAAAACAATCAGAATCTACTTGCGAAAGGCTTGAAGTTATTAAAACTATAGAGCAGCTGTGTGCAGCAGGAACTGAACCAAAAGATATTGCAATTTTATACCGTTACAACAAAAATAATCAGCATCTTGAACAATTGATTTCTGAGTTACAAGAAAAAGGTTTAGGCGCCTACTGGGTAACTGAGGATAATGACAGTAAATGTAGTTACTCAAGTAAAATCGATGGTGTGCGAATTCTAACTACCCAATCGTCGCTGGGCTTAGAGTTCAAAGCTGTTATAATTATTAAGTTAGAACAATTCGCTAGTTGTTGCGATAATGATGTTGAAAGTTTATCGCTAGCTCGGCGCCAGTTTTATGTAGCAATGACGCGCGCGCAACATGAACTACATCTGTTTGGTCGCGAAGGTATGATGCTAACAAATGAACTAAAAAATTTTGAACTCTTTGATGTAACGTATTTTTAGAAGTGCAGGCGCCGATTGTTGGGTAATAGTTGGCGCCAACTGCAATACTTTATAAGTTGGTGGGTTAATCTAATTTATCGGTATCAGAAATATTTTCAATTGCTTGATTGATGTAGATTCTGTCAGCATCTGTCAACCCACCATTAAAATTTGGATTATTAAAGTAATAATTAGATACTTTTTTAGGATTATCGTTAGCTTTATCTAAAGACAAAATTAAACTATTAATTATTTTGTTCTGATCTTCGATTCTGGC
This sequence comes from Calothrix sp. PCC 7103, assembly GCF_000331305.1. Taxonomy (GTDB): domain Bacteria; phylum Cyanobacteriota; class Cyanobacteriia; order Cyanobacteriales; family Nostocaceae; genus Dulcicalothrix. Next base: position 290,389 of record NZ_KB217481.1, read on the forward strand.
TTCTAAAGCTTTAAAAGCTAAATCATAGCCTTTCATCAAATTGCTATGAATATTTTCTTTATCAGCATTAGGAGAAATACTTACTCTTACCAAAAGAACGCCATCTCCTTTTTTCTCTATACTTTGAACATCTAATTTAGCATCTTGGTTTTCTATCTCTAACTTTTTAAATGAATATGCAAAAGCATCCCAATTAACCCCATTGCGAAAAATAAGGTCTAGAGTTTCTAACGATTTTTGAAATAATTGAGTAAACTCGCCTGGTGCAAAAAAACCTTTTAGTGGGCGACGCTCCTCTAAATTATTTTTTAGATAAACATAATTACAAACAACACCATTCAAATTTGTTTTGCTATTAGTATGCCAATCTTCTAAACAAACTCCTGTCAATATTGCACTTTCAAAATCTGTAAATATTGCTTGAACTGCTGTTAAACCAGCACCGCTGAGGTTTGCATTAACTAATTGACTTGATAATAGGTTAGCTTGAATAAGTTCTGCTTGGGTTAGATTAGCTTCAGTCAGGTCTGCTGCATAAAGGTTTGCTCTAGGAAATACACTTCTGAAAAGCATTGCTCTATAAAGTTTTGCTCTTGTGAAGTTAGCATCGCTAAAATCTGCTCCTGTTAAGTCAGCTCCTGAAAGATCAGCATCGCTAAAATCCCCTTCTTTAAAAACAACTCCTCTAAAATTTAATCCTCTAAGACTGCTACCTGGTTCAAACTCAGTTCCTCTAAATGTAGTTTCTCTAAGGTTAGCACCTTTAAAATTAATTCCTGCGAAGCTCAAGCTTCCTACAACATAGTAAATACCTTGAAGGTCTGGGATAATATCAGGATTCTCTTCTCGCCATTTATTCCAAACTGACACCCCCTTCTGAAGTATTGCAAGATGTTCCTCATTTGCCATAATCTAACTATTCCTATCGTTTGCTAACAAAATTACTCATCGTCCATCTGCGTCAATAGCTTTTTAGCTAAAGAATGATTGATTGCAGTCTTTAGTTCCTCAGCTTCGCCTGCTTTTAATGCTCCAATAACTTGCGTGTGAAGTGTAGAATTATTTTCAATTGCTTCTATTGCCTTGGCGATGACATTGGCTTTCTCTGTATTAGTGTTAGTTGGGTAAGTTTGTTCTAACTGCTGGAGTAGTTGCTGAATCTCTGCTGCTGCCTTAGCTAAGTTTTGTTTTTGCTCCGGCGCCTGATTAGTTATATTACCGCCTATATGATTTGCAGTTACAGTGTCAGCGTTTATGATTCCGCCACCAAACTGCGCGTTTTGCAAGTTAAAAGTAGATGTTTTTGTGCCCTTGGTACTTTTTTGAGCTTCGTTAGAATTTGGTTCCATAGGTTTAGAGTAGGTTGATCTGATTTTTAACTTAGGTATCGATGCTTGAGGAATAGAGTTCAAATCTATATTATTACAGCCAAATTTAAAGCCATCGCTATAGGTTCTATCGGCGCCTATTGCATCGTAAAAAGCTTTCGCAAAATTAATGGCAGAATCATCTTGTATAGTGTTAGACATCCCAATCACGCAATTGATATGCTCGTAAATAGCCTCTGCTTGGGTTTCAGAATAGCAAGCGTTGAGTAACACACACTCTGTTTTATCCTTAAATAACTCAAATAGATTGGACAGTGATGTTGTACTAACAAGTTGCGCCTTACCTTGATTATTTTCTAGCACAATCCCCTCAGTTCCAAGTCCATGACCAGAAAAATGTACAATCTGTGGCTCCGAATCTAAGAGCGCGCGGCGTAAATCATCAATACGAAGTGCCCATTTAGTAACCAGTTCAAACTGTTCTCGATTCTTAGAGCGCGCTAACGATTCTTCAATTTCCCTCACTTCCAGGTCTAAGCGCAATTTGTCCATATTTGTTGGACTCGCCGATAAAAATAATATTTTTTTCATGTTTATGGTTTCAGATATATTGTGTGTGTTTGTAGCAAGGATGATTACTCATTATGGCGCCGCTTCTAGCTTTCACACTATTCGGTGTAAAAAATTAATACCGTTTAAAGTTTACACCGAATAGCTTGGATAATATATGGCGCCGTTTTTATTCCTCCAAACCAGGTTCAGTTTGTTGAGAGGCGCCGTTAGCGATACTTCCGCTAATGTCGTTAGCATTAATGGTTTGAGCATCTATTAAGTTACCTCCAAACCGAGCTTCTTTTAAATCAAAGTTAGAAATATTGCTGTTATTTATATTATCTAACTTTTCTATATTAATATAAGTTTCCATCGCTCTAACTTGAGCCGTATCTAAGCGACCAAATAAAGGTCGCTCATCAATCATTGTTATACCTTTAGCTGTAATTGTTACATATCTAAAATAAGCTTCTCCTAAATAGCGTTTAGTAACAAGTTCACCTTCCTCTTCCATAGGAAGAACCACTCGCATGACATCAGAGATTTGAATACCAAGACTTTTTGCAATAAATTCGGGTGTGACATCGAAAAGGCTATATCGTTCAGGATGTTTGTTATGGTAACTATATAAAATTGCCAATATTGCTTGTCTTAAATTACGGTCAGTTGCTTTGGCTGAATCAGAATTTGGGATTAAAATTAAATCTTCATCTAATAAGCTACGATGCATTGGCTGAAATGCAGAGCAGTTTTGTGAACATTTCTTTTGATAATCATCTTGACTATCAAAAGAAACAGCTTGACAATTTATTCTAAAACAAGTTTCATTAACATAGTCATTCTGCATTGCGTAAGGATTTTGCATTCCAGATTCATAGTGCAATTTACCTAAAACTAAATTTCTACAATTTACTTGCTGAAAAATGTCAGGTATTTTGCATTTACTGCAAATAGAATTAGAGGTTGAAGACGTAAATGTTTTCTCAACATCCTCAGTAATCGTGCATTTCAGTTGACTTCCTTTAGAATCTCTATAAGGGCATGGTTTCAACATGATTTAACTTGCTTGTTTATAGTATTGAGTTGCGCTTTGTAAAAAGAAAGCTCCTTTATGTATAGCTGTAAGGTCGCAGATAAAGTCTTGAAAACGGGTAAGTTGGCGCCTAGTAATGCAGAATTAGTACTAACTTAAACTTTTTTGTGCTTACCGCTACAGAACTGCTGGCGTTAAGGCGCCGGAAGTATTTCTTATAGTTCATTAGCTTTATCATGTGCTTACATAGAGTGTTTACCTATTTAAACATCTTGGTAAGATACATTTTTAAATTTCAGTATTCCGGACAACACTTATGCATATTGTATAAAAATCATGGATATTTCATACTCAAAGTGTATTTTAGCCAAAATATAGGCACTAAGCTATGCCTCAACACTTCTCCGGTAAAAACTTGCGTGGTCAGTCGTTTAAGGGTCAAAATCTGACAGGGGCTGATTTCAGCGGTTCCGATATCCGAGGAACAAATTTTGCGGGAACCGTCCTTAGAAGCGCAAAATTTAGTTGCGCTCAAGGTGGGTTACAAAAGCAGTCTACTATTTTTCTGATAGTTATTCTATCTTTCGTATCTGCCACATCATTATATTTCGCTGCTTTTACCCAAACATTAATAAATTTAATATTTAATTATTCAACCCAATATAACCAAATTATTGGCTGGGGTGCTTCAGCAGTATTGGTTATTTTCTTTCTACTTATCTCTATATTTGCAATTCGTCAAGAATTTAAATCAAACCGCACTTTTGCTATAACTGAAGCCTTCGCTGGAATATTTGGCTTTGCATTCGTTGGAATTATTGCTATTGCGGTTGCAGTCCTAGCACTCGGATATCAAGCTATTGCCGTTGCTATCAGTGTAACCGGAGTTTTTGCTTTTAGCATAATTTTCGTTACCGTTGGAGGTATCACTGTAACTGCTGCTGGAGCCGTTGCTGGAGTTAAAGGCATCGCCATCGCTGCAACTTTCGCCGCGATTGGAGGAGTCGCCAACATAGGTTTTAAAAATATTCTCGTTGCTGGGATACTTGCTTTAGCTGCTGGTCTATTTTTCGCTTACAGCGCTTGTAAAACGCTCCAAGACAATGAAAAAAAATATAATTTAACACGGATAGCAGCAATTGCACTTGCAGCTTTTGGCGGCACAAGCTTTTATAATGCTGATTTGAGTGACGCTGATTTTACAGGAGCAACCTTAAAAAGTACTGATTTTAGAAAAGCTAACTTAACACATACTTGTTTTTATAAAGCCAAGAAGTTAGACCGTATTCGACCTGGTTCAACGTATTTGCATTCTTTACAAGTACGTCAATTGCTTGTCTCAAGAAAAGTAGCTAATAAAAATTTTGATAACCAAAACTTATCTGGTGTTAACTTTAAAGAAGTTGATTTAGAAGGTGCAAGTTTTAAAAACGCTAACTTAGCTGATGCCAATTTTCAAAAAGCAAATTTAGTAAATACAAGTTTTATTGGTGCCAATATGAGAGGCATTAATTTCCAAAGAGCATATTTAACTGTAATTGATGAGAGTTTTATCCGCGCTAATTTGAGTAGTGTTAATTTTCAAGGTGCATATTTAGTAAATGTAAGTTTTATCGGCGCCGATTTAAGTGAAGCCAATTTTCAAGATGCTGACTTATCAAGAGCTAAATTAGTAAAAACACAGTTAGACGGAACTGACTTTACAGGCGCCACTCTTACTGGAGCATATATTGAAGATTGGAATATTACCCGCAGCACTAAATTTAACGGGGTACAGTGCAAGTTTGTTTACACGCGCCTTCCCACTGAAGATAACCCAGACCCCCATCGCAAACCAGATAATAGAGAGGAGGTTTTTGGTGATGGAGAGTTTAGTGATTTTATTCAACCGATTTTTGATACCCTTGACCTTTACCATAATCAAGGATACCCCCGCGCTATGGCTGCTGCATTCAAACAATTAGCTCAAAATAATCCAAGTGCAGAACTGGAAATAGTAGCAATAGAGAGGCGAGGTGAAGATAAAGTTTTACTTCGCGCTAGAACTGCTAGAACTGCTGATAAATCTGAATTAAGTAAAGAATATTTTCTTAATTATAATCAACTTAAAGCATTGGCAGAACAAGATTTTAAAATCTTAATAGCAAAGCAGGAATCTCAAATTAGTAAACTAGAAACTATGATAATGACGGCGTTAGAACGCCCTAATTTTTATAGTGAGGGTGATATCATAATGCCAGGAAGTTCTAAAAATAAATCAAACCTTGACTTACAAGGCGCCCAATTTGACGGTAGTTTAATTAATGCGGATACATTGAATGCAAATCAAATTGGTGGTGGTATTAATAACGTCGCTCAAGAGCAAACATCAAAAATCAACAATCCTGGTGACGCATAAAGATTGGCTGGGGAGCATCCAGTTTTGGCAGATCGACTTTTTTAGACTAAGCGTATAGTAAGGTTTCTGGCGCCAAGTACTTATGTTTCTTCCAAAAGTGGATGCTCCCGATTGGCTGTGAATTTTGTAATACGTTCATGCAGAATGTTAGGCGCCAGCAATTCATATAAATACTCTTGGCTCTCATGTTCTATGTGAGTATTAATGCTGGAATTATGCTATATGCAAGCGCCTGACTGATGGTTAGCAGTTAAATCAAGCACAAGCACTCGTAAATTAGGTATTTTGCTTATCTTCATATTTTTAGTATTTTTTTTTACAAAAACTTTAACTAAGCTTTCCTGAGATTCACTTAAGTACTGGAAAAGCATTAATGAAGTTTCAAGTAAAAGTAAAGATGGCTAAATCAGATTTACCAGATTTGGACTACGTTGACAGATGCATAACCTCCTTAAAAAAAGTGGAAACATCATCGGATGGCAGTAATCGTGAAGAAATAAGCGCTGCAATCAAAATATGTAAAGCTTACAAAACAATACTGCCTCGCTATCAGGCACCTATTGAATCAAATTCAATGCCTAAAAATAAGAAGAAGCAAGCATAATTAACTATAAATTTGTTGAAGTAGTAAATTGAGGTAAGTGCCGACCTCTTTAGCTACTTCGGCATTGTTAGTCCATGTTTCTGCATCTTTTTTGATGATATTAAACGCGCATTCAATTAGCTCTTGTTCACACGTTTTTAAATTTGTTTTATCTTTATCCATAAGAGGTAGTGCAGCAAACCATTTTACAGATTCTGAAAGCCAGCTTATACAAATGAATAATAAATCACATAAAGTCTTTGCAGCTTCATATAAATCTTCATCATAATAAAAATTACTCAGGTCTATTAGTTTTAAAGTTTCTGATACCGCGACTAAAGTCAAATTACATCTAATCCTGACTGGCTCTAAATACTTAGCTATTTTATAATGTGCATTAATCGTCTCACTGTCATTAATATTCTGAATTTGAAATTCCTTTGCTTTAGAAAATGGAGCATCTTTAGCGCTGAAAAATTCTAGCATCTCCTCTTTTTGCTGTTTTGATATACTTGTACTTTTTTCTAAAATTCGTGCCAACATGCTTTCAAGCATTTGTTGGAGTTGGGATGGGTCATTTAGATTTAAATTTATAAAGGTTGTGTTATTACCAATTTGACCTGCACTGATTGCGGTAGCATCAATTAAACCTCCATCAAACTTGGAGCCTGTTAGATTCTTGTTAATAATTTTTCGAGTATTCTCTTCTGGCACCGACATAATCTTATCTGCTTCTTGGAGCTATCTTGCTTTGGTAATCGGCAAATTTAGCCGAGATAATTACTATAAAACTATGTTGGCACTAATTTATACTAGTCTTTAATATCTTACTAACCTTTTAAGGCCGTTGTAAAGCAATACTGCTCGGTTAAGGATATAACTTAGCCTGAAAGCCTTATAATATCGTTGTTTATCATGCTGAAAAAAGCTTAACCGAGCAGTATTGGAAGGCGCCCTTATATATAGATAAAGCAACTAACTAAATTTTCCATCATGACAGGCGCCGTGATACTGGAGTTGAGACGAGCAAGGAAAGAACGCAGCATCTTCACTCGACATTTATATCGATTCATCCCGTATTGATAATCAAAAAAATATTTTTTTATTGCGATACGTAATGACTCGATACTATTTTTCTAAAAGTTTATTTTGAGTATATATACTTAAAAGCCTAAGTTAGCCTAACTTGGGCTAATTTAGTCTAATTTAGGCTAACTTGGGCTTGCAAGTTACTGGTATCAAAAAGTATAGAATACCTTCAATATAGGTACGGTTAACCGTATAAGTTATTGCTTGAGAATAATTTATGAATTATTGCACAAGTATTTAAATAAAGCTGTTTTTATATCTAATTTTTGATGCCAAAGGTGCTTATTTGCCTAAAAAAGGAAGATTAAATAATAAATTTAAATATTTAACGTATTAAAAAAAGATAAGTATTCTTTTTAAAACTCAGCTTCAATAAATATCCCAAAGGTTTTGGCTTAATAAGAAAAGAATAGGCGCCTATAAGCTGGTATAAAAAGTAGAATCGAATTTCTTGTTGATTGTTCAGTTAAAACATTTATCACGAAATTTGGCTTTGAAAAAGCGCACCTGATAAAAGCGCACCATAGATGGCTAATATGGGTTGCGCTTAAAAGAGCGCACCTAAAAAGCGCACGTCCATGTGCGCTTAACCTAAAACTCGGCGCACCCTACTGTACAAGGAAGCGCAGCCTCTGATATTCAAAGCGCACCCCAAGCGCAGCGCTTTCTATAAAAGCGCACGTCCATGTGCGCCACTTGTTGCGCTTTTGGGTGCGCTTTTTATCCATAAATCAAGGGCGCACCCTACTGTATAAGGAAGCGCAGCCTCTAAAACTCAAAGCGCAACCCTAAATTTTGTGATTAAAAAAGCGCACCTTAAAAAATGTGCGCTATTTGTTGCGCTTTTTATGGATAAATTGAGGGCGCACCCTACTGTGTAAGGAAGCGCACATTTTCGCTATCACTTTTAAATGATTGGCGCCTATGTAAGATGATTAACAGGCGCCTAATTAAAAATGATTAAGCTTTTGACTTGAGTGACCATTTTATGCTTTGGTCAAGCTATCCGATGGATAGAGTTAAGATTAAAATCTTATTCATGCATTTGTTTTAAACCTTATGTTAAATACGATTTTGAAACGTACTGTAGAATTAACTTTTTATTTAGAGGTTGTTCGGTTTATACGTAGGCAGTAACTAACTAGCCGAAAAATAACGCTAATCCATAATTAGCCTAAGTTAGGCTACTTTAGTCTAAGTTGGACTATTAAGTATAAATGCTTATTTTTATTTTGATATCGAAACGAAAAGTTTTATATTTTTTTTAATAACGACACTACAAGTATTGTAATTAAAATATTATCGAGACATTAAGTGTCGAAATACGGAATTAAAACGATACACCAAGTAATGTAATTCTTAATTATCGACACGGTACGTCTTAAAAAAAGATAGTAAAAAAATAAAAGCTTCACCAGAGCGGGAAAACAGATTCTACTTTAGTCCGTTAGCAGAAAAGTTGAAACTAATTTTGGTGGACGTGGCGCCGAGCTATCTTTCTCAGTTTTTCTGGGTACGTAAGATTTCGATCAATTATTCGCGTTCACTAAAAGTTGTATCTATATATACAGAATTCAGAAAGCCTGCGGTGAGTTAGAAGTCCTTAATGGTTTCCTTGCCGGCAAACTGACGAACCTTTTAGGTGGACGTGGCACCAAAAAACATATTTGGCTGATTAGTAACAACTGGTTTTGGCGGACGTAGGGTGCCAAGTAACTCTGGGTTTCAGGTGTTCATTCGGTGTAAGATTTTCAATCATAGAATTTTTACACCGAATGAAATGGGTAAGTAGATGGGCGCCTCCACACATTGCATATTGAGCAGGCGAATTTAAGTTGTTTATTAGTGGACGCGGCGCCAAGCTGTTTTTCTCAGTTTCTTCTGGGTATGTAAGTTTTTAATCAATATTCGCGTCCACTAAAAGTTATATCTATCTATCTATATATAGATTGAGTGGACATGGGCACCCGGTCTTGTAACCTGGCTGCTTTTGGCTGTAGGTAACTATTCGGTGTAAAATTTAAAATAATAAAATTTTTACACCGAATGGATTGGTATATAAATGTGGCGCTTCCATATCCTCTATATATTGCGTATTGAGTAGGTAGGTAAATTGAAGTTACTTGTTAGTGGACGTGGTGCCGAGCAATCTTTCTGAGTTTCTTCTGGATACGTAAGATTTCAATCAATTATTCGCGTCCACTAAAAGTTATATCTATATATATACAGATTTAGTGGACGCAGGCGCCAAGAAAAATATTTAGTTGATAAGTAACAACTGGTTTTGATGGGCGTGGGCGCCTTGTAATTATGGTTGCTTCTGGCTGTGAGTGTTTATTCGGTGTAAAATTTCAAATTACAAAATTTTTACACCAAATAAAATGGGATATAAATGTGGTGCCTCCACACATTGCATATTCAGCAGGTGAATTGAAGTTGTTTGTTAGTGGACGCAGGCGCCGAGTAATCTTTGTGGGTTTCTTCTGGGTGCGTAAGATTTTGATCAAGTATTCATGCCCGTCCACTAGAAGTTATATCCATATATATACAGATTGAGTGGACGCAGGTGCCAAGAAATATGTTTGGCTGATAAGTTACAGTTGGTTTTGATGGACGCGGCGCCAGGTAACTCTAGTTACTTCTCGCTCTGGGTGTTTATTCGGTGTAAGATTTCAGATAATAAAATTTTTACACCGAATAAAAGGCATATAAATGTGGTACTCCGCACATTGCATATTGGGCAGATGAATTGAAGTCGTTTGTTAGTGGACGCAGGTGCCGAGAAATCTTTGTGGCTTTCTTCTGGGTGCGAAAGATGTTTACAATGATTTTACGACGGGTTAATCCGTGACTAAGGCGCCTCAGCAAAAACTTTCGTTAGTCAATCGTTCGGTTTAATTGACGATTGAAAGTATTTTAGTACCATTAATAAACTGCAATAATATACTACAAGTCAGATAAAAATTTGGGTAACTCCAGTAACTAAGACCCGATTTTTGACGCTTAAAAATGGAAGTAAAAAATGAGAGAGCCAAAATGGCTGTAACTTACTCACAGCAAGGAATATAGCGGGTGACTGAGCGAAATAATTTCTTATATAAAAATGGCGCCAGTCACCCAGTTATAAATTGCCGAAATTCCTCAAATTTTATGTAGTTTACAGTACTACATAATTAGCGTAAGTCAGGTAGAGGCGCCAAAGCTCCAAGCAACTTGGTAATCTCTACCTACTCTGATGAGCCACTGGCAATAATTGCTTATACAGGTGCCGAGTAAAAATTTATATAAACGGCGCCTGCTTTGTATGCTCTAATTGTCGTCAAGTTCAGTCAGGCTTTCATTGAGTTTATCGTTAGCATATGCAGGCAAGTTGCATAAAGCTTGCGGTAGAAACCAATCCTCCAGATGCAATAAAACTTCCCTCAGAAAGTTTGCCAGTTAGCAGCAGTCCGGCGCCTGTAAAGCTAACCAAAAACGAAATGGCAGTTGCAGCAAAAGTAAGATTAAAACTGTAACGCGCTTGGCGTAAGCGTCAGGGGTGGTTATCTTTATATAACAGAGGGCGCCTACCGTACCTCTTTTTTAAGTTCTGCGGTTGGTTAGGCTGGGAAAGTTGCGAGTCGTGGCGCCTTCATTATTTGGAGCAAGAGATTTTATTCTGTGTAATCAACTTTAAATTTTAAAACTTACACCGAATAGCTCAAAAGCTTGATAATCTGTTTTTCCTTGTTTAGCAGGGGTTTGAGCGTTTGTTGATGATTGCCCTTATTTGGGCGCCGATTCGGAATTCAATACTTACGCAGTATTGGTATAATTGTTATCACTTCTTCAGAATTTGCCCATGAATAATGACGCGCCTAACAAAATTTTGATTTTGGCAGCAAATCCCGCAAGCACTTCAAGGCTGCGATTAGATGAGGAGGTGCGGGAAATCGAAAACGGGCTACAATCAGCAAAGCATCGCGAGCAATTTAGACTTCAAATGGGTGGACAGTTCTGAGACTTCAGGCGCCTGCCTTCACCACAGGTTTCTCAACTATATGTAGAGGCTTGCAATTATAAATCACTCGGCTTGCAAACAAGGGCAATTTTCGGCTCAAATTAGGGTTCTTGTCAAGTTTTGGTGAAAGCTTTGGAAACGTTTTTGGCAGAGGGCAGTAGGCAGAGGGCAGACGGAAGGAGTAAGGGTGAAGAAATTTAATAATATTAAAATTTGAAGCTTTATTTATGTCTCAGTAACTAAATTTTATAGTCAACAAGAGAAAATTAAAGCTCCAACAAACTTTTGAGGTCGAATACTCCACGCTGATGATGGAATTTTATCAGACTATTTCTTGACTCCAGCAGTTAATTTGTTTAAGGTTGCAACTAATATACTTTGCATTTCTTCTACCTCGTTCATGATGGTCGTAAAACGATTCTTGTCATCAAGTATATCTACCTCCTTAGCAATTATAAACTGGGTATCTAGTTCCCGTAGTGAGCCTAAAGCAATATATAAAAACTTGATATATTCTTGCCTTGATTGCCGACCATAACCTTCGGCGATATTAGACGCTACTGATACTGAGGAACGTCGTATTTGGCTTGTTAAACAATATAATTCATGTTTTGGAAATGATTGCGTAAACTTATAACAATGGATAGCAAGTTGAATTGCCCTTTTCCATATAAATTGGTTTCTGTAACTCATAGTTTTAGTTTGAAAGCAGAAGATTAGCGAAGATTTGAAGTATTACCAATTATATGCTCTCTATCTTTAGGTATGCTTTGGCTACATGTAAAGAATGAATAATTATTATTTGAACAAGAAAATTTACATAAATATACTTTCTTCGATTCTAAATAGAATTTTTTATTTAGATTGGTAACAAAAATCGTCTGGTTAGTAAGTCTAACTTTGCACGACCATACATTTGTCTCTTCAACATTTTTAATCGGTTAATCTGCCCCTCAACCTGACCATTACTCCAACGCATTGTAACAGCCGCTTTGACTGCTTGATAGTCCTCAATCAAGCTTTTGGCAAAGCGATTAAAAGGTGATAAAATGCTGTTATATGCTTGATTTAGCCAAGAATCTAATTTTTCTGATTTTTTTTGGTTCACAAGGGATATAAAATTAAGAGCCAACTCAATCCCTTCTTTCAAACTATGATTTTTTGTTTTTAACGACATGATTAATTCTTCTCGTTCTGACTCGGAAATATCAATGTTAGAACTACCTAAAATCAACCATGTTGCACTGTAAGGAGTAAGATTTTTTTGCGATGGTTTAATAATTTTTGGTAAGCGTTTAGTTGAGTATCTCTGCCGCTTTTTTAAGC
>NZ_KB217481.1:302797-321658 GCF_000331305.1 Calothrix sp. PCC 7103
TCTCATAAAGTGTTTGAGCTAAGTTTTGTAGTAGATGAAAGCGGTCTGCAACTTGGATTGCATTGGGGGCACCTTCTTTAATTCCTTTTTCATAAGCTTTTGCTCTATCCCGTGAAACCACCTCAATGCCAGGATGTTCTTGCAGCCATAAGCTTAAAGTTTCAGCGGAGCGGTCTTTTAATAAAGTTACAGGCTGATTTTTTTCTAAATCAACAATTATTGTGCCATAGGTTTTACATTTACAAAAACAAAAATCATCGACTCCCACTATTTTTAGAGAATTGAATAATGGTAAAGGTATTCTGCGAACCAAATTTAATAATGTATTACGGCTTATATTCAATCCTAATCGCTGTGATAATCGTACTCCTGCTGCACCACCATTCGCTAGGGCAATAGTAGTTAATTGTGATGCTAGTCTAATGGTTCGACGTGCCCAAGGTTGTACTATACTAGTTAATCTTTCTGTAAATATTCGCCTTTTACATTTAGTATTGATGCAAAAAAATTTACGGACGCGCAACTCTATAGAAGTACTGTAATTAGCCCATGATAAGTCAGCTAATTTACGCTCATAGCGGCTATGAATTTTACTTGTTTGAGAATTACAGACAGGACATTCAACTGATGTTTGAATTGAAGAGACAAGTAGTGTAACTGTACCTTGCTCCTCGTCAAGATTACAACTCTCAAGTTGGAGAAGGCTTTTATCCGGTAACAGGCTTTCTAATATCTTCATCTAAATAAAGCAATTAAGTAAAAAAGCATAAATACTGCTTTTCTTCTTTTAGTATAACAGATTATACTGTTAATACTTTCTTCACCCTTACTCCTTCCATCTGCCCTCTGCCTACTGCCTACTGCCAAAAACGTTTCTAAAGCTTTCACCAAAACTTGACAAGACCCCTAATTTGAGCCGAAAATTGCCCTTGTTTGCAAGCCGAGTGATTTATAATTGCAAGCCCCTACATCTACTCCCTAAAATTGAATTATTTACTTTCACATAAGAAATGTAACAGTCAAAGCCTACTAAAGCCTTACATAGTAGAACTGTCCAGGGTGCCCAGGTTTAAAAATCGCTGTTAAACCACCCTGGACAATCTGTTAAGCGAAGCTTTTCCGAAGGTAAGGCAGTCGTAGCAAGGGTGTCCAAGGTGTCCAGTTTGTCCAAGGTAACTTTTCATATCAAAAAATTAGTGGCAGAGGCGCCTAAAATTTGACCAAGCATTGTTTTGATGTTTTAGTAAGTATTCAGACTGTGAGGACAAGTTGGACAGAGTGGACACCCTTGCTATATAAAGGTTTGAGCGATTTGAAATTAAGTGGACAGTTTTTGGACAGCCTCAAGTTAGGGTGGACAGTTCTGAAACTTCAGGCGCCTGCCTTTACCACAGGTTTTCTTAACTACATATACATTTTTAATAGACGCAGGTTTTTACAAATAACTAAAGCAAACTAAATGAGCTTGCTGTATTGTGGCTTTTTTGAAGTGATTTAACAGCAAACCAAAATAACACCAGCTTTGGTGTTATGTTTTTTATGTTACCCCTAACTATCAAAGTCTCAAGGGTTTGTTAACGATTCCAGTTGCTTGTTTCAACCGCCTTGGTGGTTTTTAACCGTTCGCGCTTTTGTAATGCGCTTTCGCAGGGACAGTTACCTGCTCAATCTTCACCACTGTACGCATTGACCGCACTTAACACCGGGTACTTGATAGCATCTGACTGTACCCGTCCGCTATTCAAAATTATATCACGAAAGCGAAATGTGGAGATGCCGCCATACTTTCGCTCTCACATAACCCAGTGCTGAAAAAAATGTGTAAATTTGATTACCTATACATAGCTTAATTAATTGGTGACTGACCAATATTTTTATATAAGTAAAAACTGAGTTCAGTCACCGCCTGGGATATAAGCTGTGCATGGTAAAGAGCGATTTTGTCCGAGAATTTTTTTGACTTTCGTTTTTGAAATGATAGCCTAAATATAAATACTGACTTAATTTGTAAATTTTTAGTAATGTTTGATGTAAGTATAAAGCAAGCGGGAACTAAGTAAAAGTGAAGGTTATGTTCCAAATACAGATATAGGCGCCGATTCAGTTTAGTGGGTGTAACTTTCCCTGATAAGGAAGGTGGGCATACTCTCACATAACCCCAGTACTGAGATAACGTGTAAATTTCACTACCTTCATCTGGCTTAATTAAAAGGTGACTGACCAACATTTTTATATAAGTAAAAACTGAGTTCAGTCACCGACTGAAATATATACTGTGCATAATTTACAGCGATTTTGGATGGAAATTTTTTAATCCTTTATATGTTAGACAGATAGCCTAAATATATACACGTAATTGATCGCCAAATTATTAGTATGAATTTTATCAAAGTATGATGCACCCTACAACTAGTAAAGTCTGCCGATAGTACTCGTAAGGTGAGCTTTGCGGTAAAAATGTAAAAATAAAGATGCTGTTGGACGTAAATATTAGTGGACGTGACTTATCAACTACTAACTCAGGACATCACGTTGCTTCTAACCACCATGAGATTTTTGATGTCGGCACCTATTTTTAAATATTTCTAAATTTATATCCCCGGCGCCTTTTTCAAGACCCCTCTAGCAACGAGCGTCTCAAACTGGGAGCGCATAGCTTTGGCTGCAACCGAGTCAGCAATAAGTACACCAGCCTCAATATTACGTTCATGTGCAGCTTCTGTAAAATTAGCAGAAGTTACAAATAACCGTTCCTCATCAACAACAACACATTTGGCATGAAGACAAGCTTTGGCGCCAGCACCAATTTCGAGCGCGCGCGGGTCATAAAATACCTCTGGTAAATGCTGACCTGACCATACCTCTCTACGAAATGTAGTCGCAAACTCTCTTAAAATCGTTGATTCTGGCTGTTTATCTCCAAATGCTCGCTTAACATTAAGAAACATTCTGACGTTTAATTTTGGGTCAGCATCCATTCTAGAAGCGAGTACTTGAAATAATCCGCGTGCTTTGGCGCCTTTATCAATAGCAAAACTAGAAATTAAAACGCTACTTTTAGCTGTACTAAATAACTCTCGTACAACCACACTCGTATCTCTACTTTCCGAACCTACAACTTCTTCTCCTGTCCAGACTAGCTCAATACTGTCACGAGTTGATTGGGATAACGCACGCTCTTGGGCAAGCAGACGTAATGTATATGCTATGTGAGTATTAGTAAAGCCCATTTGAGACATGCTTTGTAATTCAGATGCAATTTCTTGGCGCCGAGCTACGGGAACAAGACCAGTCAGAGAAGCTGCATAATAAGGAATTGTCAGCCTTCCTTGTGATAAAGCGTCTGCCAAACTAATTAATGTTGGACGACTAAGGTTATGAAATACTGACATTATTCCAGCTCATCAGGGAAGAACGCTGCACCAACCGCTTCGACCGTATTAACAACAAGTGCGCGGTCAAGGAATTCGTTACGACGTTCACACGAAGTTTCAGCAGTTAATAAACATCCATGACATGCGGCACCGTGTAGAAAACGTTCAACCTGCGTATCATCTGGTTTATGTTGAGCGCAAACAGGGTCATTGGAACATAACTTTCCAAATTCGATAGCTGCTTCTAAATGATATTCGATACGTTTACCAATTTGTACCAAACCTCCTAAAGTACCTTCTGAACCTGATGTCCCCGTATATAGTAAGATACCGTAACCCGATTCCCCAGCATAAATACGTTCTCGAATCGAACTTGCTGCATAACCACACTCAAGAGATACCGTTGTGATTAATAAATGAGACAACGAGTGCACCATTATATAAGGTAAACCAGGAAATTTAGTTGTATCTACTGTAATTCCCCGGCGCCTGCACCATTGAATGTAGCCGTTAAGTAAATCACGTTCTCGATTTTTAACAGCTGGTTGTTGTTGCCATTGGTCGATAGCTGTTTTACTAAAACCAATAAAAACTCCTTCACCTTTATTCTCAATTGCTGGAACCCATCTAGGTTCGACATCTAAAGACGCGCGACGAACTTCGAGTGATAACTCATCGCCAAACTCTCCGTCAATATCAAGCATTTCTGCTTCAAACCTGGTAAAACCAATTTGAGCAATAACTTCACGCAGTCGATGAACTAACACAATTCGATTAACACGTTCTTTAAGAGCAGGTTTTAAATTATCCAGTTTACGAGTACGCGCATAAAAATCACCATTAGGAGCATCTTCGCCAATTTCTTCAGGACTTGACAGTAATGCTTCAATTTCTAACTGCTTGATTTTTTTGGGTTTGGGTGTTTCTTTTTTAAGGCGCCGTTCAACTTCTGCCCAAACTGCTTCATTGGTAAAGTCTTCAATGTAACCGGCGACTGTTGCATTTTTACAACGAAACTTATTCACATCATTTACATCATCTGCCATTGATAAAATGTCATAGACCAAGCTAACAGCGTCTTTGAGCTTTTGGTCAGAATCAGGAATAGAAATAACACTCAACGTTTGAGCAAAGTACGCATTACTCGCTGACCTAACAAGCAACCTATTTCTTTCTGGTTTTTCACTATTTAATGCAGTACAAACCTCTGCGGCGCCTAGTCCCAACCAAGGTCTTTCTCCCTGGCAGCTTCCTAATGTATATCGACCGGGAATTGTCGCATCAGATAAAGGGCGCCGTTTTTTACATTGTTCATGTTCACATCTTATAAAAATATCAGCGAAGTCATTACCAGTTCCACCTTCATCTAACCAAAGCTGTGCTGGACAATTACTGCGACAATCTGGATTTACAAACATGTACCAGTCAATATCGCTAATATGACCATTTAAACAAGCTTGAACAAAGCGCACTGGGACAACGGGATATTTTTTCTTATCAGAACCAAAATACTGTTTTTTAACTAAACGCACTCCTGGTAGTAAGGGTCTAGTTTGATAATCTTTCCCAGCTTGAGATGTAAACTTTAAGTCAGGAACTTGAGCAACAAACCAACCAGGAAATGTAAATGCTTTGATTCCAGTACGCGGCGCCTGTGGGTCTTGTTCAGCAGCGGGTGGTGCATACATATCGATTCTAGGTACTCCTAGTTGCTGACACACTTTTGCTGCAAGACGTTCTTCGTAAATTGGTTGGTTACGGTATCCTTGCCAATGATTTAAACCACTTATTAGCACAGAGTAATCTGGTAAATCCACCATTGAACCGGGACCAAAGGTAGAAATAATTTGACTTTGACGAACTTCTCCATCAGGCGGTTTTTTTTGATTTTTAGCAGCCATATTAGCCCTCTTCCTCATCTTTATTTGTATCTAGATTTGTTGCCCATAGATGTACTACTGGCTCGACATCTCGTAAACTACGTTGGGCTTTAAACTTTTGAGCAATCGGCTTTTGGTTTTTTAACTCTGGGTCAAGGAAATCGTAAAGTAACGGAGGCGCCGAACCTACTTCTTGTTGGTATTGAAGTAAACCTTTATCGTTTGCTATCGACTCCCAAGCATCCAAAAGGTCGTTAACACGTCCGCGTATTTTAATACGCAAATTATCAGCTTCGGTTGCATCTAATTCTTCATCATGAACTTCCGCACGTCGAGCAATGATATCCGCAACTTTATCCAAGTCATGTCTGTGTTTTTGAATTTCTGCGGCACCTAGTGGAGCAGTCATATCTTGATTACCCAATCTTGCTAACGCTACAGTTATACCCGCAATACCTCTATCTACTGCACGAGGCGAAAACGGTGTGACGCTTGTTGCTTCTACTGCACGGTAAAAAGAAGTATGCCAAGCTTGAAACCTTTCGTAATGCGACCTATCGCGCGGACGATGAATGTTAAGTAATGTAACAACTAAACCTGGCCGATTTTCATCACGTCCTACACGACTTGTTGCTTGAATATACTCTGCTGCTGTTTTTGGTTGTCCCAAAACTACCATTAACCCTAAACGAACTATATCTAAACCTACGGAAATCATATTAGTAGCAAGTACTACATCTAACCGTTCCTTGTTATCGAAGGGTAATTGCAGGCGCCGTTTTGTTTCAGCAATCTTATTAGTGCTAACACGAGAAGTTAATTCGCAAGGTTCGTCCTGTATTTTGCGGTTAGCGAACGAACCAGATGTTTCGCCCTCTCGCATTCGTAAACCATAACTATTCAAACGCGCGTTTACTTCATCTTCGACGATACGACGACTACCACCCAATTCTCGCAAAGAGTTAAAGTAACCCAGTAGTGTCATATAAGCGTCAGCTGGATTATCAGTGTTTTTGGCGCCTGCCGCTGCTACCCATTGTTTTTGTGCAGCACTAAGTAATGCTAAATAAACACGTAATAAAACCACTTTGAGACTGCGACCTTGTGCAGCAATCCCAAGATAAGTACGTGGGTTACTTTCATGTATTGGCGCCGTTCTTGCGAAGAAAGAATCACGACGGTCAGGACCTGGAGGAGGAAAAACATCAACTCGATGGCGCCCAAATAAACCGCGTATTTGTCGAGTTGCCCTTCTTACTGTTGCAGTAGACGCAATAATTTTAGGACGAATCGTTTTATCATCTAATCTTCTACTGCTTAAAGAATCAATAGCTGTTTCGTACAAACCTACCATTGTCCCCAAAGGACCAGATATAAGATGAAGCTCGTCTTGAATAATTAAATCAGGTGGTAATAATTTACCATTGGGTAACGGGCGCCCTTGTATTCTCGTATCAGCAGAGCCATAAAAACCATCAGCGTCGTAGTGCGTTACCTGACCGAATAATGCAGCAGTTTGACCAATCCAGGGAAGGTTCGCAAATTTATCTACCGTTGCAATTAAAAAACAAGGCAGGCGCCGGTATATCGGTTCATCAACCGCAATAACTGGTAAAGGACGGTTACTCCTGAACATGCATTTTGGTGTTCCGCCTTTATGTGTCTTTCGATTTGTACAAACTATACGAAGATTAAGAGGTTGGTCAGAGTTAGGTAACAATTGGAACGAATTACCCGTAAATTTTTCTCCACACCAAGGACAATTTTCTAAAGGAATTGGTGAGGGTTTACCCTTGGTATCATTATTAAATGCAATAGTACGAGCGCGCGCTGAATTTTGGTCGTTATCGTTTTTCTTACCCATTTTATTGGGAGTTGCGGTCATACCTACCCACAACCCGATTTCAAAAGGATGCTGACCAAGTTTATCTATATTTTTTTCTCGCTCTAATTCCAATGCACAAATTAAAGTTGCTGCACGTCCTAATTGGTCAAGAGTTAATAGTCGTAGTGTGTAACGCATCAGTACACTTAAACCAGCAGAATCAATACCAGGATTTTGCAGGCGCCGTAATACTAGGGTAAATGCAGCAAGTCCCAAATAAGCTTCGGTTTTACCACCACCTGTAGGAAAGAATAATAAATCAACTAATTCCCGGTCAGGATGTCTTGGGTCAACGATACCCGTAATGTTCATCAACAAAAATGCAAGCTGGAACGGGCGCCATTTTGGAGCTTCCAATTCATCGGGTGATTTATCATTATCATGTGTAGAACGTTGACGAATTGCTGTTGCTATTACACGGTTCGCAATTTGAAATGCTTCTAATACTAACGGGTCGTCTAATGCTTGTAACCCAACATCGATACGCTGATTTGCAATTACTGCGCGGTCGAGTAAATCTGTAGCTACCCGTTCTCTGTAAGCTGAGTCGGTTGGAATTTTACTTCTTTGATCAGCAATCCAATTTACGTATGATGTAACGATTCCCTGTAACATGCTACGTGTTGTGGCTGCTGACTCGGCGCCTGCGATTACTTCCATCCGCAGTTCTACATCTTGAACATTGGTTGCTACAACTTTTTCTACATCAGCAGTTGGCATCCAAGCAGTACATACTTTGTTACAACTATTATCTGGGTTGAGATGTGCTATCGCTGAGACATTGTGACCAACAACGTATTCAAAAGCGTCACGATGTTGTAAGTCAGCGACTTTTTCATCCCAGTCATCACCACTTTGCCCGCGCGGATTAGGACGAGGTACAAATGATTCATCGCTTTCTACTATAAGTTCAGTTTGAAATGTGTAAGCAATATCTCGTACTTTATCTTCAGCAGGAGAACGATAATTAACAAGGAATAAAGCTATTGAGCAAGTACCTGTTGGCAAACCACTTGTGGCGCCAACCGAACGGTTTGTCAATATTAGTTGTAGTCCGTTACTATTTGGAACTTCATACTTAGATATTTTATTATTTTCGGTTAGAGAAATATCTATAGGAATAGTTAATTGTTGATGTTGAGGAATTCTTTGCCAGTGTCCCGTGTTGCGAAGCTGCATTGAAGTTTCCGCTTTCTCCTCATCTTGCTTTTCCGCTATCGGTTTATAGTCTCCCCATCGTACAGTTACATTTAAACTTTCGACTTTTTGAGACACCAAGAAACTTAAGCCCATTGATGAAGGGAAAAAAGCTTTACGTGCGGAAGCTGCTTCTGGTGTAGCCTCATCATCTCCTGCGGCGCCGCGACCCAATTGATTAATTTCCTCATTGCCTGCATCATCCGAACGCTGAGTTGCCGATGCTTCATAAGGCACCAAAAAACCCGTTAAGTACCACATCGAAGGCGCCTGGGGTAATATCTCACGCGCGTGTTCGACATCATCAGGCGTTGGTCCCACTAAATCAAGTTGTAAAGCATCGATAAGACGAGAGCGTACTTCTACAGGAGTGGTTGCTGGCATAATTTACTACTTTGACATAATGAGGGAGATACAGCTACTAAACGTATATATTAGCTCTTATAAAGTAATATTGGTGCTAATTAATACTTCAGATATTAGTTTCCTGATAAGAAACCAGGAATTTCTGGTGTATTACTTGTTGCTTTGGGTAATTTAGTTGTTTTCTTTTTAGTGCTAGGTGGTTTTTTCTTTGTTTTACTTTCTGTTGCTTTACTAGTAAGAGCTTCTTCCTCCGCGCGCTTTTGGTTGAGTTCGAGCAGTTTTGCTAGTACTTCGTCGTGAACTTCTTCTGCCCAACGCAGACGCCAGGGTTTCTTACGGCGGCTGGCAGTTTCTTCCTCTTCTTCATAGTCGAGTAAAAATTCGCATTCTGTAGGGATATCGTGCCAACCGTAAGCATCAAGTACCGCTCTGTCCATTTGTGCATGGAGTTCGCGGAGTTTTAAGATATCTGGGTCGCGTTCTTCTGGGTCGTGGAAACGGTTGTAAGTATCGGTTAGTCCTTGATTGTTGCGTACCATTAATTGCGCGCGGTATTCGTAGTATTCTTTACCAATGGTTTCTAGAGTGGCGTTGGTTTCCCAGTTTTCAGGGAAGGGGAAGGTTTCAAAACAGTCTGAAGGTGTGTAGCGAAGGTCATCCTTCATAGATGAGCCAAAAAATCTTGCCCATATTTCATGGACGCGCGATTGAATTATGCAGAAAAACGAGTTTTTTTCATTAGCAAAAATAACTAAAGCTTCTGAGAAAACTGATTTTGAAGATAAAAATGCAGTACTCCACTGTGGTTGATGGCGAGCAACAACTAAGATTCGTTCCAAAGATGTAATAGCTTTAACTAAAGCAGGTCTTTTATCTGCATACTGCCACCATCTCTGAGGAAGTGGGCTACGTAAAGCAAATTCACCATTAGTTTTTTTTCGAGTTCGTTCAGGTTTAACTCTGTCCTCTACAATCTTAATTAAATCAGGATATAAACGTGCCTCTTCTTCACTCATATTTCCAAAGTTAATAACATAGCGCCGACAAGCATGAGTTGGACTACTATTAACCTCTTCTCCTCCAATATAAGGAAAAATCCGTTCTGAATTTCTTGTATCTTTGTTCACTAATCGGTTCATTTCAGCAATAGGTGTTGCTTCTGAGTTTGAGTCATCAAATGTAAAACCCATTCCTAAAACAATGCTGCCTTGAAAACTTTGATTAGCATTTTTCATAAGCATCAATGGATTCTCATTTCCACCCATATGAAACAAAAATGCCGAAACTAAGTTAACTTCTCGCATATCAAGAAATTTTATTTTTCTATAATTTCCTTTATATATATGAATTACACTTACTATAACTGCTGCATCTCCTACCCACTTGACACGCTTTTGAGCATTATAAATTGTCCCTCCACTTTGACAAATCCAACGTAATCCAGTACTACGAGTATCACCTTGAGCAATTGTGTTAGTAGCAATTAAACCTAAACTACCTTTGTGACGAAGAATTGAAAAAGCCCTACGAAAGAAAAAAGCTGCTAAATCTGCATTTTTACTTGATTCTGAGTATTCATCAAAAAGCCAATCTTGGTAGTTCTCTCCAAAAACTGCTTTCATTTTTCGTCCACCAACAAATGGCGGATTTCCAATAGCGCAGTCAAACCCTTCATTATCTCTATCAAATACCTCTGGAAATTCTATTTCCCAATTAAAAGGAATGACTTTTTTTTCAGCATTTCTTAACTTGCTAGAAATTTCTTCTAGCTCTGAAGCATTACCTTGATTATATCTCCAATCTTGTACTAATTCTGTATACTCTTTCTCTTTTTCTTCTCGCTGTTTTTTATTATTGCCCTCAAAAAACGCTGCAATCTTCACATCTGCAATCAGCCTTGCTTCTTGCAATTCCAGTTCAACTTGTTGCAGGCACCGACGTTTGTCATCATCATCAGCATCACTACGGGTATCGAGTGCCTGAATCTCTGCCCGATAAGAACGCGCGCGTTGAAGTTTTTCTAAAAATGCTAAGAGTGGTAACTCATAAGTAGCATCTTTCCCAAATGATGTTATTTGCTGCTTAGTTAACCCAACTAATGAATCTCCACACTTAAAAGCATGGTCAACGAAAGTAAATGGATAATCTTTAGCTAACGTTACCAACCATATTGATAACTTTGCTAAATTAACCGCAAATGGGTTTTTATCAACACCATACAAACATCGTTGTGCAACGAGGCGCCGTGCTACTAACAAAGGTTCTACATCATCTGGTAAATTTGCAATTTCATTATCTCTGTTCCAAGCTTCTACTACTTTTTCAGCTAACTGACGACAGACTTCTACTAAGAAGGCGCCTGAACCCATCGCAATGTCGCATACTTTGAGCGATAAAATCTGTTCTGCTGTTGGTCGTTCTCCTAAAGTTTCTAATACGGGACGGAGCGTTGTTTCTACAATTGGTTGTGTTAGCTTACGTGGTGTATAGTGTGAACCACTCCTTCTACGTTCTTCTCCCGGTTGTAAATACAATGAACTAGCAGGTAATAAATTAGGAGTACGAGAAGATACTTTACGGTCAAGTGCTGCAACAACTTCTTCGAGTGTTTTTGCTGCTTTTAATGCTGTTAATGATTTACCTGCAAGCTTACAATCTGCATCCTGTAAAATTTTCTCTCTGTCTTTAGGCGCCGCTGCTACTATATCATCAACATTAATAACGACATCTTTAGGACGTACAGCAATTGAAAGTCCAGTTGCTACTTCAACTTCATAACCCATGATTGCTTCGTATACCGAACCAATTTGTTCGACATCGAGTGAACGGTAAGATAAACGTTCTCCATCTAAAATTAAAAGCTTTTCTAAAACACGATAAATTACTCCATCAGGAACGCGCGGTGGTTCAATGCAATTATTTTCTGTATATTTGCTTCCTTGTGTTCTACCTTCTAAAAAAGCATATTCATCAGGGTCAAATAATTGTCCGTGTCTTGCAGGTAAATAATTAGTTGTATAACCGCCACCGTCATATACTAACCGTACCAAACTTAGTAACCAAGCCCAGGCGCCGTATCTTTGTTCCATCGTATCTGGGTAACTGGTTGCGTCTTCTCGTAACCGCTCGTATAACCCAGCAACCGAATAGTTACGTTGATATACATCGTCTCCAGGCATTAAACCTCGGTTCTCAGCGTACAACAAAAATACAAGCCGCATGAGAGTGGTTATCAATCCACCATAAATATGTTGCGGATTACTACGTGCTAATTCACCTAATAATTTACCGTTGGTTGCAGCATCAGCAGTTTGGAACCCTCGCAACAATTCCCAAAGCGCATCAAGTACTTGTACAGCAAGCTTATTAGAAACTTCTGCTTGGTATTCACGACTATCACTAAGTAACTTGGGCAGGCGCCGTTCTGTAGGTACATTGAATAAACGGTCTGCACTTAAGAGCATTTCCAACGCACCTAATATTAGGCGCCCTGGAACTTCACACATTGCCTGGACTGGAAAAGTTAAGTGTCCAGATGATTCCCCTTGAGGTGCGTATACTAAGCGTATTCGGATACCATTGCATAAAATTCCTATAGGAATCTTGGTTTCACGTAGCAGACGTTCAAATTTTTCTTGTACAGTTGCTTTCCAACCGTGACTCTTCTCTAAATTAGGGTCAGTATCATCTAAATCTAAACCAGGCGCCACTTCTTGTATAAGTATCATCCAAGAATTACTATCTATATCACGTACCGCGTAACTGGGTCTGAGTGTTTCACTATAATCAGTTAGTACTACTTCTAATTCTGGTGCTAAAGCTTCTTGCTCAGAGGCGCCTATCAAATCTTCTGATAACCAACCTAATATTTGTTCTGCAAAAGTAGGAAAATCTTTTATCCAAATAGCTTCTTTTATATCCGAATCAAATATAGGGTCATACGAAACAATTTCGTTGAGTTTGATTTGTAAATCAATTAATCTTCCTCGGTCAATAAATGCTTGTGCTTTTGTTAAAGCTGGTGGTGATACAACTAAACCTACTGGTTGGAGGAGTCCTAACCATTCTTTGTGCTGCCAAATTTCGCTGTTATAACTTGCCATATATACTCCCCCTAATTTGACTTCGGATATAAATACACCAACCCAACTGGTTCTACCCGGTTGGCTTTAACTTGATACACATTTTGAATACGTTCCGGTTCGGATATTATTTCTTGTTCTAATTCCGCAACCCGCAGGCGCCAGTGTCTTATGTCTGACTCAATTTGCCGCATTTCGTCTTTATTAAATAAAGATAATTGATACGATTCGTATTGTTTCTCTTGTTTGAGGATACGGTTACGTTGATCTTCAAGTAGCTTTGTCATTTCAAGGGCTTCTTTTTGACCTCGGTCTAAAAGCTTTTTCTTCGCCCTTTCGGTTAAAGTGGACGCGCGCTGTTCAAGATGTGGGGTTAGTTCTTCAACATCTCTGGAAGCGTAATCTTTAAACCTTTCTTGTATCGATGGAGGAACATCACGAGAAGCTGGGGTAACAAGACAATGTTCTAATTCCTGTAGTACATCTTTCTTTTCGCCTTCGGTTAATGGTCGCAGGCGCCCTCTTCCCCGTGCTTCGGGTGCAATCCATTCTGCTGCAACTGCGATTATTTCATCATGGAGTCTTGATGCCCGTTCTCCATACAGTGAAAGTCTTCCTAAAGCTATGACTTTGGGAACTGGGTCATCGGTGTAACAAACACACGCACGTCTCAAATCGTCATATATAAAACCCTGAGATAAAAATCTTCCCAGTAAACGCTGCACCATTCGGTGTTCAAGATGCAGGTGTACCACTTTGCCATCGAGAGTACCAGGGTCACGGAATACTACTGGGCGAATGGTTGTTTCTTTCCTCCAATCCCATAACTTTTGCCCTTTGTGGCGTGGAGGTCTTAATGTATCAATAGTTGTTGCCCATGTTAAATCGGCGCCTGCTTGTTTATCTAAAGCTGGTAATACCCAACGCGCACGGTCAGGGTCACGTACTGCTTCATTGAGATCGAGTGCTTCTAAGGGTAAGGCGCCTAAAAGTTCCAAAGAGGCACTCATTGCATCCCGAAAATGTCGTTCGTCTAAACCTAGCCATTGACGGGAATCACGCAACATGTTTTCAAGTTCAGCTTGCTGCTGAATTAGTTTTTCGTTTTTGATTCGTACCGCTTCTAGTTCTTCTTTAATGGCGCCGCTTTTTGTAACTAGTTCTTCACTAGCAGTGTCAGCTGTATTTATAGCTTCGGTTAAAATTTCTACGTCATGGAATCGAATACCTTTATCAAGCAACTTAGAAATATTTTTTTCTATGACTGGAGAAAGATTACCCAACTCTTGTTGAATTGTGGCTGTTTTCTTTACTAGTACATCTAATACCCTGTCTTCAGGACGCTGAGGTAATACAAAATAATGGCAGCGTACAACGCTTTCACGCTGAAGTTTTCTATCGATTCGACCGTTCCTTTGCTCCATCCTGCTAGGATTCCAGGGTACGTCAAAATGAAATAAATCTGCACAATGGTTTTGCAGGTTAATTCCTTCGCGTGCTGCATCCGTAGCAATCAATATTCTTAAGGGATGTTCTGATGGTTCTGAATTAAAAGCAGCTTTAATAGCTTCGCGTCTATCGTCACCCATACCACCGTGGAATGTATCAATACGCTCGTTTTCTCGATCTGAGTTTGCAAGCGCATTCAATAACTGTTGTTCCAAATAACGCTTTGTGTCAGTGTACTCGGTAAATATTAATACGCGACGATTTGTATATGCGGCTCCTTTTTTACCTAATTCTGGACAGATGGTTTCACGAATCCACGCAACTAATTTATTAATCTTTCCATCTGGTTGATAACGTGCTGATTCAGCGATTTGAGTCATTTCTTGAAGCAGTTCTAACTCGCGCGCTTGTAGATTTACCGCAGTTGATTGTGATACTGCCGTTAAAAGAGAATTTTCTTCCTCTTGTACTTCCAATTCTTCAATCTCAGCACGGTCATCATCTGAACCCGGCGCCTGTAAGAGTAAAGACAGGTTTCTCGAATTATTGAAAGATTGATTATTCGTTGCTTTGCGCTCGATAGCAGCACGGTGAACTCGCAAAGTAGATGCGAATGCTTCGATTGAGGATAACAATCGTTTTTGTAATGAAGTCATTACAAGCATTGCAGCAGTTTGGGTGGATTTAGGTGCCTCTCTAAGATTTTCTTCGCGGACTCTACGATATTCCTGTAACAAACTAGCAAGCTTTAATTCAGGAGCGTCCTCCGGTAAATTATCTACAATGACTGGAATAATTCGACGTTCAGGAAAATCTCTGTCACCGATATCACGTAAATCTTGTTTCAGGCGCCGAACCATTGCAGCATCAAGGGACTTTTTATCAACTGGTACTCCACGACAGAAACGCTGCGGGTCAAGGATTTCTAAAAGTGCAGCAAAGCTGTTGGAGTGACCATTATGAGGTGTGGCTGAGAGAAATAATTTATGTTCAAAACGTGGGGCAATGTCTCGAACTGTTTTGGTTAACTGGGAATCAACCGCATATCTGGAACTACTCGCAGGCGCCGCATTATGTGCTTCGTCCAAAATCAACATCGAACCAGCAGAGAAATTTCCTAACCAGTCACGTAATGATGCAGCATAGGATTCATCTCTAATCAATGCGTGGGAGACAATAAAACGAGTGTGAGTAGTCCAAGGATTAATACTGTAACCTCGTTCACGTCGTTGTGCTGCTACATAATCTCTGTCGAAGATTTTAAACAAAAGACCAAATCGACTTTCCATTTCTTCTTGCCACTGACGCACCACCGAAGGAGGACAAGAAATAACGACGCGCTTGATTTTTTGACGCATCAACATTTCTCTAAGTATCAGTCCCGCTTCTATGGTTTTTCCCAATCCAACATCGTCCGCGATGAATAGGGAAACTCTTGGCATTAACAGAGCTTTGCGTAGTGGTTCCAATTGATATGCTTTTACTTCAATTCCTGCACGGTAAGGCGCCTGGAATAGTTTTGGGTTAGTGGAAGTAACACAGTTCCAACGTAATGTATGAAGATAAGCGCTGAAATAGCGAGGGTCATCAAAACCTTTGTTGGCTACAGATTCCCATGAAGAGGTGCCGATTATTGTTGCGTCTACTTCTCGTTCCCAAAAAACTTCTAACTGTTGACCTTGGGCATCGTCTTCCAAGCAGGCTAAACGCACACGCGAGTCTCCATTAAGAGTGATGGAGTAAATAATTTCCTCTACTAAATATTGACGTGAACGTACCCTTACTATTTGTCCTGCTTGAATCGCAACCACCATTGCCTCACTAAAAATGTTTCAAACACTCTGAACCTTAGATGTAACTACTACTTATAAGTTCCGCTACACGTTATATTTGGCTACGGTATCGGAAAGTACACAGGGCAATTATAATTTATTGGTATAAAAAAATGTCAGCTAAGTTCTTTGACTCGCTGGGCACAAATTATCTACCAATTTTTTACTGCACTAAGTCGGATACCACTATATTCTGGTACTTGTACCAGCAAGCAGTATTATTATTTGCTTCATAATAACCGTAAATTTAACTTTGTGCATGTTGCAAAAACAATCTTTATACTGAGAGGCAGTACGTCTATTAAATGATTTTAAAAACCATTTTCAAATTGAATGATTGAATGCATCGCTAGTATTGTGCTTAAAAGCCTTGATAAAACTAGCTTGTAGCTTATTTATTTTGAATTTCTATCTAAAGTTATCGTGTAAAAATCAATTTATCTCAGTAGTGCATATGCATTATTGCAATATCTAAATTATACCATTAACAATTACCTAGGACTTACGCACTGTACAAACTGATTGTCTTGTGCATCAACGTAAATACGTCGTTTCAGCCTTTTTGGAATTACCCTTTATTGGTAACGGCGCCTTCAGATTAGCCAAAAAAACAAGCCATAAGCTTGAAAAACAATACCTGCTATTTTGACTTTTCTGTCAATGCGTAAGTCCTAAAATTAACCCCTCTATATAATTTTTACCAATGTTTATTCACAAATTCCAGCTATTAAACTATAAATCATATATAGATTCTGACGAATTAGAGTTTTCGCCGGGAATTAACATCATAATTGGGCAGAATAATTCTGGAAAGACAGCTTTGCTTGAAGCTTTATCACTTCGACTTTCTAGCAACCCTCATCGCAGTACAAAAACATTACCTACTCCTTTCTCTAAGATTGAAGAACAATCCAGTGCAGAAATTACTTTAACTATAGATAATGATGAATTACGTAAGCTTTTAGAACAGCTTCCACTTCCTCTTGGTATTCCCGAACCAGATGATGATAGATGGAGTTCAGAACCAGAATTAGTTGAAAGTTGTATTAAAATTTGGGATAAGAGACTATGCGAAAAAGCTCCTATAGAACTTGATATATCGCTTTCTAGTGAACCCAATAAAGAAGTTAAATCTTTTTATTCATCACGAATATTAGGTAAATTTCTAGGAAAGCATGATGAGGAATACTCTTACATGGAAATTACTCAAAGTAAAGATGGTGTCGTCAGTGCTAATTTGATATATGAATACCTCGAATATGACTCAGAAAGGGGATGCGGAGATTATCAAGCTGTAGATTATATAAAGTTCAAAGGTACGTATAAAGAATCTATTCCATATAAAGTATTTGATTTATTTAGAAATCGAATTTATCGTTTTTACGCAGAACGTTTAAATGTTAGTAGCTGTTCCTACAACTGTATTTCAGAGCTTAAGCCAGATGCTTCTAACCTTGCTGAGGTTATTCATTTACTATCCACCAAGAATCCTCCAAACTTTTCTAGATTAAATAGATATATATCAACTATATTTCCGCATATAGAATATATATCTTCTGTTAGTAAAGAAGACTCTATCTATAGTTGAAATAATTATATGGACTGTTGATGCAATTCGTGAAAATAGAGAAGATTTGACTTTAGCTTTATCCGCTTGTGGAACTGGATTAAGTCAAGTAATAGCAATTCTCTATGTTATTATAACCTCAGTTATTCCGAGAACGATTATTATTGATGAACCTCAATCATTTTTACATCCGGGAGCTGCTAAAAAACTTATCGAAATCCTTAAGGAGTTCCCACAGCACCAATATTTTATAGCAACACACTCACCAATGCTAATTACAGCAGCTTATCCGTCTAATATAATCAAAGTTGTTCATGATGGGATTGAAAGTGAAGCATATGTTATAAAACCAGAGCAAATAGAAGAACAGTTAGAAATTTTGGATGAAGTTGGAACTAGTTTATCTGATGTTTTTGGAGCAGATAATATTCTTTGGGTTGAGGGTCAAACTGAAGAGAAATGTTTTCCTCTTATCTTAGAAAAGGTTGCAAAAAAGCCATTAAGAGGAACATTTATTATTCGTGTACAAACAACAGGTGAATTAGAAGGTAAAAATAGTAAACTGATTTTTGATATTTATGAGAGACTAAGTGGTGGTAACTTTTTAGGCTCTTCAGTACTTGTTATGCTAAACTAACAATTAAAGTGCCAAGCTAATAAGCATCGAACTCGGAAATTTTCAAAATTTCTAAACCCATAAGCCGAGCGCTTAATTAATTTTATTTTATTATTAATACCTTCAACGGCGCCGCTAGTCGTGCCATTATCAAAATAAGCAATAATTTCATCAAACCAACGAATAAAAGTGTTATTGCTATTTGGAAAATATGTTTTAGCTTTTGAAAGCCACATACCTAATTTAAATACTGCTGGATACCAATGATTAGTTTTATTAAAAATTTTTCTAAGTTTTTCCTTTAATTCATGCATCATTTTTAAAGTAGGAGATACAGCTTTTACTTGAATTAATTTCTTTATTTGTTCTTCATTTAAGTCCTTTTCATTTTTAAGTAAAGCATATTTACTATTTTTCAATCCTTCTAATATTTTTTCATATTCATCTTTCTTTTCAGATGTTTCTGCTAATTTAATTAGTTCCTCTATTTTGTACTTTTCTCTCTTCCTCTGTGTGTCTAATTCTTTATTTACTTGCACCATTACGTGAAATCTATCGGCGACGACTTGAACGTTAGGCATTAATTCTATCACTAAATTTTTGTACCCTTGCC
>NZ_KB217482.1 GCF_000331305.1 Calothrix sp. PCC 7103
TATATCACCCATCTTGGCAGGTGTATTCTTAACAAATATTGGGCTACGTGGAATTATTGCGATTGACTGTAGCACTTTTCTTATTTCTCTAATTGCTCTAATCAGCGTTAAATTTCCTCAAATAACGATTACTACCACACAAGAAACACCATTCTCGCAACAAATCAGTTACGGTTGGAATTATATCTATTCAAGAAAAGGGTTACTATCGCTTTTAATTTTCTTTGCTACTAGTAATTTTGCAATTAGTATCGCTGAAGTATTAATCAAACCATTGGTGTTATCTTTAACAGATGCTGCTACGCTGGGTATTGTGCTATCGCTTGCAGGTAGCGGTTTAATGCTGGGCAGTATTTTTATGATTGTGTGGGGAGGACCTAAAACAAATCGCATCTTTGGAGTGATTGGTTCTGAAGCCATTATAGGTCTTTGCATCATATGTATTGGACTACAAGCTTCTATTCCTTTAATTACCACTGCTAGTTTTGTTGGCTTCTTTTGCGTTCCTATCGTTAATGGTTGTAGTCAAGCGATTTGGCAAATCAAAGTTGCACCTGATATACAAGGTAGAGTATTTGCTGCCAGAAGAGCTATTGCTTTTGCTTCTCGACCTTTGGCATATTTGCTTGCTGGACCTCTTGCAGATAAAGTTTTTGAGCCTGCAATGGGAGAATATGGCATTCTAGCTAGTACTGTTGGCTCGATTATAGGTGTTGGTAAAGGTCGAGGTATCGCTTTACTATGTATAGTCACAGGATTTTTGACGCTATTAATTACCATTATCGCTTACCACTATCCGCGACTGCGATGGTTAGAAAAAGAGTTACCTGACATTGTATAAATTTCATCTATCTTAGTAGATGTTCTCCAACTCGGATAGCGTTGGCAATAATTGTCAACTCAAATCATCTTATGGGAGTGGGCACCATATCAAAAATAAATAATTCTGGTTCTTCAGTAGTTGTTATGCTAAATTGTTAAATACAGATGTAAATTACTATTAATTTTTTATAAAAAATATTACAAAAATGCTTGATGGGATTGACTTATAAGCATTATTTATTATTGACTGTATATTACGCTCATTGTATTTTAGGGTACATTTACAGTAATGGTCAATAAAAAAGATATAAAAATATTATCACAAATTCTGGATATAGACGAAGTAAAAGTTATATCGCACAGCATTTATAACGAAATTGGAATAATTTTACGAACAGAGCCAATAAAGCTATAATATACTTCCCAAATAGCAACAATACTTTTATACGTTGGTTCGACGAAATTATTGCTTACTTTGATAATGGCACAACTAGCGGCGCTGTTGAAGGCATAAACAATAAAATTAAATTAATCAAGCGCTCCGCTTATGGGTTTAGAAATTTTGAAAATTTTCGAGTTCGATAGTAAGTTTGGTTAATTCTTGCATCGTGCGCTTTTAATTTTTCAGTAGTTTTCATTCAACCTCCAAGTTTAAAGTTATTTAGATATTGTTACTATTAAGTGGCGTATGACAGATTTGATACAACAAGAGAAGCTTTTTGTGCAAGATAATGTTGCTACTCGTTTAACGAAGATAACGAAAAATCTCGGCGCCATCCAACGAGAAGTTACAAATAACCCAAAAATAGATTGCTGGCGCCGACGTTACATCTCTTTGCAATTCAGTAAGCTATGATTAGTTCATTCCAATACACTGATTAAGGTGTAATAACATAGTGCAGGTTAGTTGCTATGCAGTTACCTGGAGTATTACCACATTTAGATATCCAGTTCTTACATGCCCATGCAGCATCTCCTGGTGTGTGTCCCCACCATATAGTGACAGTACCTGCGAATTGCCTACTGAACGTGAGCCTGCACTCCCAGATGGATTGCCCTATTCTTTCTGCTCTACCAGGTACGGTAGTGGTTACAGCAAAGATTGTTGAAGCGAAAAGTATAGCCAATTTGCTTTTCATAGATTTTAATGAGTAAATAATTTTTCCTGCACGATTAGCATCCGAATCCAATCCGCACCTATAGTTACGAATTGTTCGTGTACCATTATTTTTATGTATAGGCTTCATTAAGCATCGTTTATGCACTTTCTATTAGTAAAATTTGAAATATTCTTTTGCCGTTACCAATTAATCAGGTAAACGCTTTATAAAACCTGACTGCCTGACAGAAGTCTGAAAAACCTTATGAAATAAGGAAATTGAATAAAAGGGCCAAGAAACATGAGATGGTAAAGTTACCAGACTTATACCAATCGTGCATCATGTCAAACTCAACCCAACTCTATAGTCAGGTATTAGGATATCTACGTCAATATAGTAATTACTGTGACTTACGTCACCTAAAAACTTTAGCCTGGATGATTAACGGACTAATATACAGTGGACAGTTAAGTTTGAGTGCATGGGAACCCTACGTACAAAGTAATGCTGAACAAGCTCAAAGTTTTGAACGCAGGTGGCGTAGATTTTTAGAGAATAGGAGAGTTTGCGTCGAGAAACTGTATATACCATTGGCAATGGCGGCTTTGAAAGATTGGCAAAACCATCGATTATATTTAGCTATTGATACTACTGTGTTATGGAATCGTTTCTGTATGATTCATATTTCAGTAGTATGCTGTGGTCGAGCAATTCCACTATTATGGCGTGTATTGGAACATGGTAGCGCGACGGTAGCATTTAGAGAGTACGAGTCTATGCTACGTAAAGCTAGATGGTTACTACGCCATCACCCTGATGTTATGATGCTTGCAGACCGAGGTTTTAGCAATCATGATTTCTTGAGTTGGTTACAGGCAAGTAATTGGCATTACTGCATACGTATAACATGTGATACAAAATTGCATGGAGTTAGGCGCCACCCAATAGAAGCATCGTTAATTTATCCAAATAAAGGAGAAGCTGCTTTTTATCGTAATGTTGGACTGTGGCAAGACGGCTTGATTCGTTGTAACCTAGTAGTTGCCTATCCAGAGGGAGTATCTGAGCATTGGGCGGTTATTACGGACGAACCGCCAACTTTAAAAACTTTGCATGAGTACGCTTTGAGGTTTCGCGTTGAGGAATTATTTCTGGATAGTAAATCGGGTGCATTTGAAGAGCGAAGATTCTCGCCTTAGAAATGCTAAGTCATTAGAGCGTTTGTATCTAATTGCAGCTTTAACTTTACTTTACAGTACTGCACAAGGCATGGCTGTACAGGTTGCAGGTCTACGTCAACAGGTTGATCCTCACTGGAATCGTGGTTTGAGCTATCTTAAGATTGGTTTACGCTGGCTTAAAGGTGTAATTCACAAAGGACGACAGTTGTTAGTCCCAATTCCTTTGTTGCCCAAAGATCAAGAGCCTTGTTTTGCTTCCAACAAAGCTCGCCAAGATATAAGTTATGGAATATGGTTTTCTCGCATCTATTCAAAAGAGTGCAGACCTTGATATTACTGGCTTCTACATAAATCTGTCAGGCAGTCAGGACCAGTCCTTGCGTGCAAGCGGGTTAAATTTAGTTGTTGCTGCGATTGTGCTGTGGAATACAGTGTATTTGGAGAATGCCGTTAATTGGTTAAAATCACAGGATGAAGTTATACCGGATGAATACTTGCAACATTTATCACCGATGGGCTGGGAGCATATCAACCTGATTGGTGACTATATCTGGAATTTGAGGTCGGTTAGTAGCCTTGATAATTTACGCCCTTTGAGAACAAAAAAATCCAAATTATAGGAAGCTGAAATTATTGTGCGGTAAGGGTTTCAAGACTTAAGAAAATTCCTTAGCGTACAATTTTCCCGTTTTGGCACGTTCTAGCCTTATACGTGAAAATTTACCCGTTCCACACCCAATGTCAAGCACAGTTTCACGCTTGGTTGGCAACTGCTTGAGTAGAAAACTGTGATAGCGATTATTGTGATCCTATTCCTCTTGGTCATGTATGGCAATAAGATCAAAGTCATTCTGGATTTTTTGCGTTAGCTTCTCATCCATACTGAAATAATTGTATAAAATTAATTATTTGTACATCAGTAGATGCTTGGCGCCAATGTCCATTTGGCACGAATTACAAATTGTACTCTTTTTCTAAAAATTGGAGTAGACGTTCTTGTCTTGGTGTTAACTGTGAGGGGTCTTTTACAAATGCTAGTGCTTCTACTGCTGCAACGTGCATGGGTTCATAGTCAATAAAAACTTTATCGGCTAATTGACGAATGCGTTTGTGGTTTCGGGCGGCGCCTTCTTCATCCGCACAGTCGAGTGGTTTGAGATTTTCAGGTTTCACCGTTTCAATATCCTCTCTCCAAGTTGTAATGTTACAGGTGTGTTCGTTAACTTGATTAATTATGCACCAACAACCAGAGAATTTTTTAAGTTCAGGCGCCCTAAAAGCAATTATTTGACAAACTTGACCTTTATAATGGGGGTTTGGGACACGCTTTTTATTGATGATTTGCTGAACGATATCGGTTTTGTTAAGTTTGTTATCAAGTACAGTTCGTGCAACTGCTACGCCTTCTTTACGTGCTGTTACTGCTAAAGAAAGGATTTCTTTTTTGGTTAACCTAGCATTACGAAGGAAAATGTCGTTTTTTATATTGCTACCAAGAGTTTCTGCTATTGTATCAATTGCACCAGCAAAGAGCGCGTCGTTACGGATGGTACGGTCAGTAACTTTATATTGTTGTCCTAATTGCTTTGCTACGTCCACCGATAGGAAATTTTTTCCGTTCGGTGATTGCTGTTCATATTCCACCGATAGGAAATTTTTTCCGTTCGGTGATTGCTGTTCATATTCCACCGATAGGAAATTTTTTCCGTTCGGTTGATTCTGTTTCAGATTTCCGTTACGGTTGCCTTTTGAGTGGAGATAACATTTACCTCGTAGATAGGAAGCGACTTCTGGGGTGACGTTGCGTTGTCCGAGTTGATGATTGGCAATCCAAGCGAGTGCTGCATCTCTTGAGGAAAGGTCAATTTCTATGACTGCATAAGGTATTTGCAGCTTTTGACAGATGGCATAGCGGTTGTGTCCATCAAGCAAGATGCCTGTTTGGCGCCAGACAATGAGAGGTTCAAGGCAACCAACTTCGGAAA
Source organism: Calothrix sp. PCC 7103 (assembly GCF_000331305.1). Lineage (GTDB taxonomy): Bacteria > Cyanobacteriota > Cyanobacteriia > Cyanobacteriales > Nostocaceae > Dulcicalothrix. Next base: position 5,089 of record NZ_KB217482.1, read on the forward strand.
TGTTGGTTTCAAGCTGAAATAACTCAGATGGTTGTGGGGGTGGTATTAGTTGCTGAAACTCAGAGTCAATCTGGATGGGCAGCAACTTGGATAGTGTATCAATACTTAGTGTGTTAACCATTGGAACTCCTAGCCAAATTCTTAAATTGGGTAAAAGATGGGTCAAAAAGTAATTTGATGGTTCCGGTTGGACCACCTCGATGTTTGACAATAATGACTTCTGCTAATCCGCGCTCGGGACTGTCTAAGTTGTAATATTCGTCACGGTAAAGCATGATGACAACATCCGCATCTTGCTCCAAGGCGCCGGATTCTCTTAAGTCAGATAATAGCGGGCGTTTATTTGTACGTGATTCTACCCCTCTGCTAAGTTGCGAAAGTGCTATGACTGGGACGTTAAATTCTTTGGCTATTTGCTTGAGTCCGCGCGATATTTTACCTAAACCAATGGAACGGTTGTCAGAGTCGGCACCTTCTATAAGTTGTACATAATCAACAACAACCAAACCCAACTCTTGACCGCTAGCTTGAATCTGACGTAATTTAGAACGAATTGATGAAAGTGAGACGAGGGAATTATCTTCTAAATGCAAAGGTACACCTTGAAAAACATCAAAAACCTTTGCCATATCCTGCCAATGGTGTTCTGAAATTAAACCATTTTGTAGGTATGACGATTCAACTTGAGATGTCATTGACATGATCCGTAGTGCTAGTTGAAAACGACTCATCTCCAAAGAAAAGAAAACTGTTGGTTGCTTATAAGTTTGAGCAATATAGTTTGCTATCCCTACAGCGAACGCTGATTTTCCCATTGCCGGACGACCTGCAATTATGTATAAGTTTTGACGCTGCAAACCTCCATTTATTATTACATCTAAATCGTAAAAACCCGTAGCCATACCACGAGTAATTTCACCATTATAAATTTTTTCAATCTGGGTAAAAACTTCCATTAAGCATGACGAAATGTCAGTATTTGACTTTGGAGTTGGTTGTAACTCGCGCACAGGCAGTAATTTGGATTCGATAATATCGATTATTTTACCAGCTTGAAGCTCTTGTATTGGATGATTAAAGTGAGCAAGTTGTTCAAGTTCGTGTGCAACTTTAATTAATTCTCTTAAAATGCGTTTTTCACGTACTATTTCCGCAAGATAATCTATGTTAACAGCGGATACTGTGCATTCTATGAGATGGGCAAGCTTGTTACGACCTCCTATACCGTTGAGCATCCCAATATCTGTTAGATAAGACGTAAGCATTAATAAATCCGTGGATTTGCTCAATTCAAAAAGTTGCAATGCAGCTTGATAAATTTTTTGATGAGATTCGATATAAAAATCTGCTGGTTCAAGGATGTCTATTAGCCTTGTCATGGCTAGTGGGTCTAACATGATCCCGCCAAGTATTGCCTCTTCTGCTTCAATGCAGTTGGGAGGTGCTTGTAAATGCTGTTGAGTCACAGTTTTATTCTCCAAAAAACCTTACTTTGGTTTATTTTTTAGTTTGATTAGCTGCGTTTCGGATTCTTTCTAAAATCCCAGGTGGTATTGGTGCAGCAGGTTTACCATCCTTGGTCATACCGTTAATTCTGTTTTCGTGATCTTGTCTTAGTTGTGCTAGTTTTGCTTCTTCTCGCTCTTGTTCAGACAACATTGCATTACGTTTTTTTAGAAATTCATTATTAAACAGCTCAGTGGCATCTTCGGGATGATTGCGACTCCAAGCTTTTGCAGCTATAACCTTGGTCGATGGGGTTTTCACAAATCCTGATTCAACCATCAACTGTCCGCGCCACTCATAAAATTCACTTTCCAACTCTGGCTGAGGGCATTGCCAACTAATACGCTGCGTATCGTTATGTCTTTTGTTTCGATTAATCCGAACAACCGAACCAGGCGCGGAATTTTTGCTTTGATGATTAGATTTGTTATCAGTAGAAGGATTTTGATTTTGATTGTTGGTATTTGAGTAGATTTGAACTACTTTAGGTTTCTCTGGTAATGAGTTAACTGGTGAGTTAGTTGAATCTTTTGGTTGCTCATTACTTTCTTTTGGAGAATTATTATTTACACACACACTTGGGTGGGGTGCCGGGGCGCCGTCAGGCGGGGCGGAATTGTCTTGTGTTTGTGTATTTTCTTGTTTATTCTCATGTGTATTATAGGGACTGCCTTGAAACGTTTGCTGTGACTGGTTTTGAGTGCTGTTTGAATTGGCGTTTTTGTGCGTTGTGACGGGCGTTTTTGTACGTGCCCCTAGGCGTTTTTGCGCGCTACGACGGGCATTTTTATGTGTGCTTCTAGGCGTTTTTGGACTTTCGTCTTCAAGACTCGACTCTAAGTGACGAGCAACGGCATCGGTAACAGCGTCTTTGTTTAACCGATAATAGAGCGTGTGTCGTGTTCCATCGTATTTAGTAGATATAAGCCCTTTTTGAACGAGGCGCTCGACAACTGTATCTAACTGGCGCCGAGTTAATTTAGTTTCATCAAACCAATCGTCCTTAGTTTTGTAGAACCAACCATCGGGGTCTCTAGTTCTTTCTGTCCAATAGTAAGCCTGCGAGAGAAAAATACCTGCTTGAACACTGCCGCCAATTGTGGCAAGGATTGGACTATAGGCAATTCTCAGGTGCAACACATCTTCTAAATCATCCCATTCCAAAGCTTGACTTGATATATCGTCAACTTCGAGGTGCTGTTGAGAGTAGGATGAATCAACCGAGTTGGTAGCGCTGAGTAACATGTTAATAACTCCAAAGTTATGAAAAGCTGTCTTCGGAGCAATTTAGCGCTGCTATACAATTAGCTGCTTATTAACATCACGGTTGTTAAAATATTAGTTTTTTTGATGATGTAATAAGAGTTTACAAAAAAACCTTTATGTTAATTTTGTAAAATTGCAGCAAAATATCGCAGGACGGTTCACATTTTGGCACACAATCCTGTAACATAGAAATTGTAAAGCATTCATAAATACCGCGAAACCTGACTTTTGGCTCTTTCTTGGGTCTGTAAACTTGGAAAGAGGGAGTCAAAGAGGGTACGCTAGATTGCTTAATTGAATATTGAGTTGTAAGAGCATCTTACAGCGTAATGAGCCACTCTTTTTAAAAGGGTGGCTTATTTACCTTAGATTTTCTACCTTTGTAAACAAACATTTCCTTTAAAGTATAGGTTGACACTTATCCTAGATACTAATACTTAATAGTATTGAGTAACTCTAGTAATAAGCATATAATAACGAAAATAACGCTGTCTACTTTTTTTCTATTTGATTTTTGAAATTTCACTCCTATGGCACATCTTCGCCTTAAATCTCAAGACTGTTCACCATTGGGACAATTAGTTCTTCAGTACTTGGAGGACAATAGTATCACATTAACTGACCTTGCACAAAGGGCTAGCTTAACTCGTCCTGGGCTTAGAGCAATGTGTCTCAAACGTTCTAACCCTACTCAGAGCAGTCTTATCAGATTGGCGAAGGCAATGGATAAATCACCAGTCGATTTATTTAAGCTAGTTTGTTTGAACAAGCAGATAAATCCATACACACCTGATGTATTTGATTTATTTATAAAAGGTATAGAAATAGTTTTTAAAGAAATGTCAGAGTTGGCTAAAGAAGTTCCTTTAGAGCAAAGACCTTCAGAAACAGAGCTTATTGTTAAGGCTTACGATGCGGTAATGTCATATATGTCTATCTCTGAGGCTAGTAAAAAAGCATCATGAAAATATATAGATTCAATAAATGTCTCCACAAAGTTTTCTGAACTCAAACTTTAGGTAGAGGACGATAATTGTTTCAGCTTATGACGTATGGATATTGAGAGAAACCTGATGTATCACATATATAGGTATATAACGTGATACGGCTTGTAGAGTCAGTTTAAGCCATGAAAATAGTAGAAATTAGCGGTTCACGCTCTCAAGTGCTTGGGTTACGTCAACGTCTGAAAAATCAAAGTCACAAGCGTTCCGGCGCCATCAGTATTTTGATGTGTGTAGCAGCAGCGACTATGTTGCTTGATGCCACATTAAATATAAGTTCGATAACGTTTGTGATGTTCGGCGCCTTCTTTATAAGCATCGTCATGCTTATTAGGGAGTCGAAATCTCACCACCGTTATAAAATTGCAGAAGTTTTGTTTGTAGTTGTTAGCAGTTTATATATTGTTAACTCGTTTGCTGAACCTGCTTCGGCTCAATTTTTTCAAGGCGCCGAAGATTGGATGACTGGTCAATTCAGCGGTTCTGCGGGTGTTGGGGATGCGATTACTCTAGTATTTAATGTATTGCGAGGACTGTTTTTACTTTATCTAGGAATATCGCTAGTAAAGGTAATTCAAGCCGCAAGACAGGACGAAGATTGGCAAAATTTGGCACGTACACCAATGATTATTTTGATTGCAGTAACTATTGGTGATATTTTAGCAAGTTTGATTACAGGAGGAGGAGGTGGAACTGGTGCGGGGACTGGAACTGGAACTGGTGGTTAAACGTAATCAGTGAGTTATATAAGGTTGGTGTATGGGTGAAAAGAAAACAAAATTTCGCACTGTTAACGCTACTTTAGGGAAACAACCTAATATTGGGCCGTTTCCAGCAGACCAGCTTGTACCTTGGGGAATTATTGGAGGTGTTTCTTATTACTTGTGTCATGGTTTGTTGAAGTTAAATTGGATTTGGACTTGTTCAGTTGCTTTTTGGTTAATGTCTACTTGGTGGGTTCTAACTGCTAATGGTGCTTGGCGTATTTTATCAAAGTTTATTGCTACTCCTAATTGGACGCGCGTGCGAGTACCTTATCAGCGTCAAGTAAATTCTACAAAGTCAAATAAAAGGAGGTGATTTGTAAATGACTGCAACTCGTCAAAGTAGAAAGATACAAACTAAAAGTAAGGAAGGTAAACGTGTTGTTGATAATGGGGAGGTTAAACTTAAACTTTCACCTGTGGAAGATGCGTTTAGTTTGGTGACGATGTTGCAAATTAAACTTCAAGGTCGCACAGTAGGCGCCTATGTTTTGAAAAAGGGGGCGAATAATTACTTAATTAATTTTGGATTTGAGTGTAAAGGGATTCATTCAACTTTACGGTCTGAACAAATAGAACCAGTGTTTAATGCAATAGAGTCGGGGCTGAAAGATTTACCAGAGGGTGAACGTCTAACAATTCATTTAAGTTCGTTTACTGATGATACGGCACGTCAAGGAGAGCTAAAAGAACTAATTAAACAGGCGCCAAATAAAGAGTTGCAATATCTATTAATGGGGGAGCGTCAACGGGTGCAACAACTAACAGAAGCTGGTATTCGGAAACCTAAAACTTTGAGGCTTTACTGTACTTATACTGTTGAACCAGATTCGCAAGGTGCAACAGATGCAGTTGAAAAGCTGATTACCAAATTGGAACGCACTTGGAAGTCATTCACAGGTGAACTCGATGAAATTCAATTTTTGCAAATCGAACGTTTGCTATACTCATCCTTTACCGATGGTTATCAAAATTGGGAACAGCTTTTAGCTAACAAAATGGGTTTGGATATTAGACCCATGAAAGTTAATGAGCTTTGGAGAATTCTTTGGCAACGTTTTAATTCAACCCCACCCCGGTCTATTCCTCAGTTGCTTGTTTTGGATGAAGGTGGTTTACGCGAAGAAGTTTACTCAGAAGTGGCGCCGACTTCGTTGTTGATGGAGAACGAGTCATCAATTCCTGTGGCTGACCGACGTTGGATAAACATCAAAGGTAAGTATATTGGAACGATGGCATTTGCAGATAAACCTGGCGGTTGGGTAGATGAAGAACGTCAGTTACGTTATTTATGGGAGGTAATGAGTAGAGAGCGAGTATACGACACCGAAATATACTGTCAGTTGATGCGCGCAAATGAGACTTTGGTGAAAACTAATATGCAACGCATTACCAAACAAGCTCAAACGGCGACGCAAATCGCAAACCAAGGTAATTCTGTAGATGTGAAAGCAATGTTGAATATTAAGAAAAGCATTGCAGCACAAGAGGAATTGTACGAAGGCGCCGTTCCAGTACATACAGCAACAGTGTTCCTTGTATACCGCGATACTAGGGAACAATTAGATGAAGCTTGCCGTTACTTGCAATCAATGTTTTTGCGTCCGGCTTGGATAGTGCGCGAAACAGAGTATCCTTGGCGCGTGTGGTTACAAACTTTTCCTATCACTTGGGAAAACTTGATGGCGAAACCTTTTAATCGGCGCCTTACTTATTTAACTGGCGAGGCGCCTGGACTGATGCCCTTGGTACGTACCAAAAGCGGCGACGATAAAGGATTTGAATTGATAGCAGAGGAAGGAGGTACACCAGTATTTATCAATTTGTATACTCAGCATAAGAATTTGGGCTTATTTGGCACAACTCGCAGTGGTAAATCAGTAATAGCGGCAGGAATTCTTACTCAAGCGCTTGCTTCTGGGATGCCTGTGGTAGCAATGGACTATCCTAAACCTGATGGAAGTAGCACTTTCACCGACTATACACAATTTCTAGGTAATGATGGTGCGTATTTTGACATTGGGAAAGAAAGTTCTAACTTGTTTGAATTACCCAATCTCTCAGATTTAGAACCGAAACTCCAGCAAGAACGCTTTGAAGATTACAAAGATTTCTTGCAAACAGCGCTTTTAGCCATGATTGTTGGTTCTAAGCGTGGAGAATCAGGATTAGGGGAAAGGGTAATGAATGATACCGTGCGTTCAATTCTTACCCTCGCTATAACTGCTTTTTTTAGCGATGACCAAATTCGAGACCGTTATGCAGCCGCATTTGTAAATGGCTTTGGTTCCGCTGAATGGCAGAATATGCCTACCCTGATTGACTTTCTAAGCTTCTGTTCTCACGAACGTTTGCGCTTAAATGCACTCACTGGGGATACCAAAGCAGCTTTAGAACAAGTTAAATTACGCTTGCGTTTTTGGTTATCATCACGAGTAGGTAAAGCAATTTCTCAACCTTCGACTTTCCGCAGTGATGCGCGACTATTAATTTTTGCGTTGCGTAACTTGTCCAACGACGAAGATGCAGCAATTTTAAGTTTGAGCGCATATTCAGCAGCACTACGTCGCGCGCTAGCTGCTCCTGCGAGTGTATTCTTTATCGATGAAAGTCCTATTTTGTTTGAGTATGATTCGATAGCAGCACTTGTAGGTAGACTTTGTGCAAACGGCGCCAAAGCTGGTATTAGAACAATTTTATCAGCGCAAGACCCAGATACAATCGCGTCATCACCTGCTGGCGCCAAGATTTTCCAAAATTTAACAACTAGGTTAATAGGTCGAATTCAACCTACAGCAGTTGATAGTTTTGTGGAAATTTTGAAGTACCCAAGAGAAATTATTGGTCGCAATGCTACAGAGAGTTTCTTTCCTAAAAAATCGGGTTTTTATTCTCAGTGGTTGTTGGATGATAATGGTGTGTTTACGTTTTGTCGATATTATCCGGCGTTGAATTTGTTGGCAGCAGTTGCTAATAATCCGCAGGAACAAGCGCAGCGTACTATTGCAATGCAGCGATATCAAGATAAGTTTGTGGGTTTGACGGAGTTTTCTAAACAGTTGGTGGGAAGCGCTGGCAACGGATAAAACGGATGTAACGGATGATTTGAACCGCAAAGGACGCGAAGGGCGCGAAGGAAGAGGTGATTTGGGGGTTTAATGTATGTGGGATGGTGGTAGTTATGAAACAATGTAAACGATTTGTAGTTGTGGGATTGAGTTTCATTGCTGTTTCTACAATTGGATTATCATCAGCTAAGGCATTTGAAGTTCCAAATCCATTGGCTCAAGTTGTTGAGCAATTTCAACAGCAGCTTGCTTCAGTAAATAGTTATGTTTCCTCGATTTTTTCGGATAAGTTAAAATCTTTATCCGAGTCGTTGGATGGAGATTTACAAACTGCAATAGATGATGCGATGGGCGCCTTGGGTATACCTGACCCAACAAAATCACGAGAAGCGACGGAGAAAATAGCTGGGGTTTCTAATTCTCCGATAAATCAAGCTGAACGTGCAACTAATGAGGTAGACCGTCAAATTACTCGCGCGGTGGCTGATACGACTTTAGGGAAAGCGGGACAGGAACGCACCAAACAACAGTTTGAGAAAACCCAGCAGTCTATTGAACAGGTAGAAGCAAACGCGGAAGCTGCGGAGGGAGATGTGGTAACGCAAAATGTTATGAAGAGAATCGCACAGCAAAATGTCCAACAAGCGGGAATTTTGGGTGCTATACGAACGGACGGTTTGCGAATGCTGCAATCTCAAGACTTGGCAAATAATAATTTGACTAACATATCGCGTGCTGTAGATGGTCAAAATCAAGCTCAAGCGCGCGAAACAGTAGGTCAAGGTTTTGAAAATTATCGTACAGCAGCGAAAGCAAGACTCTTCTAATTTTGGATTGACGTAAAACTCTATCTTTCTTCTTTCTCTCTTTTCTTTGCGTTCTTTGCGTCCTTTGCGGTTCGTTCCTAAAAAATCATGTCATTCCAATTATTTCCAACCCAACTAATCCTTGCACAAACTCAAAAAGTAGGAGAAGCAGCATCAAAAATTACACAAGATAGCGCTGCTGCTTCTGAAGCAATTGCAACAGCAATGGATGGACTTTGGAATGATGTTCTCACAGGAGGATTATATGCCGCCATAGCAAGATTAGGAGTATTCTTCGCAGTTGGCACATTACTTATCTTTATGGTGCAGTGGACAAGACAAATGGTAGATGGTGAAAGCTCCAAAGCATTTACTGACATAATTTGGCCTATCGTAGTTGTTTTCCTTCTAGCTAACAATGGGGCTGTTTTAGCATCAGGAACAAGAGGGTTAAGGGAAATAATTAACCAAACTAATCAAACCTTGCTTACTTCCACATCTAACTCAATTCGCTTACAAGAAGCTTATCAACAAGTAATGCAACAAACAGGCGCCGAGAGTGCAGTACGTGGTTTGATACAACAATGTAATGCTGTAGCAGACCCGCAACAGCAAACTGAGTGTTTAGATAATGCAGCAAGACAAGCTGAAGAAATAGCGGCTCAAACTAATGGTAAGAAAGAGGGATGGTTTCCTGACTTTGGATTGAGTGAATTTTTAAGTACAAATATATTTCAATTAGCTGTAAGAGGTTGGTTAATCGCTTTTGGTATTGCTTTTCAATGGTTAATTGAAATTTCATTGCTGCTTACTGCATTACTTGGGCCATTAGCTATAGGAGGTTCATTACTACCAGTGGGACAGAAAGCAATATTTGCTTGGCTTGTTGGGTTCTTTTCGGTAGGAATGGTCAAGCTGAGTTTCAATATTATTTCAGGTTTAGTAGCAACACTGGTATTGAATGCCGATACAAACGACCCCTTAATTTTTGCTTTTGCAACGGGATTACTGGCGCCGATTTTATCGCTTGCAATTGCAACAGGTGGAGGAATGACAGTATTTAACAGCTTATCCACAGTAGGAACCTTTGGATTATCGAATTTACTACCACAGTTATTTAAGGATTAAAATCTTTGTAATTTCTTACCACAGAGACACAGAGAGCGCAGAGAGAAGAGATAATATATTTCGGTGCTAATAATATGACAGACTCAGTGAATCAAAAACGGTTAAAATTTCTGAACAGGCGCCAAACAATCCTCTCAAAAGGAGATGCGCTAGCGTTATTTGCAGTAGGTACTCTTGGGTTACATATTATTACGTTAGTGCTATTGCTGTTACTATATGGCTCCTATTCCAAACTCAGCAAAAAAGAACCTCCTTCGCTAGTTCAATTACAGGATGGTAAATCGATTACCGTAATTCCTTTAGGAAGTAAAGAACGAACTCCTCAAGTGATAATGCGCTTTGTTAATGACACCATGACTTTAATGATGAATGCCAGTGGTACATTACCAGCAACTACATTAGAAGATGCGCGTCAGCCAAAAATTGACCCTGGAATTGATATTCATTCCATCGCAAATGGTAGAGGTAAAGTTACTACTGCTGCATGGCAAGCTTCAACAGCTTTATCTGAGGATTTTAGGAAAGAATTTTTAAAATTGCTCGCTGATACAACACCGCAAGGTGTGTTTAAAGAAACGACTCAAATTGTTTTAACACCCCTTTCTATACAACCCCCTGTCAAAATAGCAGAAGGAAAGTGGAAGTTAAAGTTGATTGCTAATTTAACTGTTTTTGATAAAGGAAATAATTTAGGAGACGTTATTCCATTCAACAAAGAGATTTTTGTGCAGGCAGTCGAAGCACCTGAACCACCAGTACAGATGACAGGACTAGCAGCAGTAATTTATGCAGTGCGAAGTTCGGGTTTAGAAATATATGCCATTCGGGATATAGGTGAGGAGAATTTATAATGAGTAATCAACTAGATGGCGCCGTAATAAATCAAGAGGAAACTAATGAGTCAGAGTTAAATAGTACATCTGATATTGATTGGGATGAAGCTTCGCTAGCAAAATTATTAGATTTTGATGACGATGATATAACTGAAACAGCGGTTTATAACGAAACTGAAGCTGCTGAAATAGGAGAGTCAGATCAACAGCTTGTTAATTTAGATAATTCCGATAACGTTATCAATCAATCAGAGTTATTCGACGACCCTTACCAGGGTAAGACAAAGCCAACTTTAGCAAGCAATCCTTTCGCCAAGTTCGGTACAGTAGGTTTAGGTTTAGGAACTGTATTTGTTGCATCTGCATTTTTCTTGAACAGCGTAATGACAGGAAAACCTAAAGTTGCTCCTCCAATTGCGAAAACAACACCCCAACCTCAAATAGTCGCACAAAAACAAGAATCTAATGAAACAGAAACGGGAAAGTTAAAAGCAGAGTTAGCACTAGGTAAACAGTCCGAGCAAATTAAAGCTGTTGAGGTAGGCAAGTCACCTAAGCAAGTAAATAATACTAAAAATACTAAAAAAGTTAATCCAGTAAATCCAACGGTAAGACAGATTGAAGCTGCCCCACCTCGAAATTATCCAAGAGAGTCGCAATTTAGACAGCAGCAAGCTGTAAGTTACGTACCTCCACCAAAAGTCACACCTCAAATTCCCATTCGCGAACAAGCGACCCCTAAATATCAAATACCTCAAATTCCCATTCGCGAACAAGCGACCCCTAAATATCAAATACCTAAAATTCAAGCTCCGCAATCACCAAATATTAAACCAGTCTCCCAACCTACCGTCAAACAAGTTGACCCAATGGAGCAGTGGGTAGCAATGAGTCGATTAGGGAGTTACGGTAGTGGGGAAGTAGGACAAAAACAAGAAAACAGTATTCAAGAAACTGGTATTCAAGAAAAAGATTATCGTGTAGCAAGTAATGTTGTGATAGGTCATCGTAACCAAACTGCCCAATCTAATCCAAATGTTTCTAATGCTGATGTGGTTTTGGCGCCAAGAGCAACTCCTGTTGTGTTTACAAATCAGGTATATACAGATACTAGTACATATCCAATGCGCCAGCAATCTCTCCAACCAGACCCCAATTTAGAAAAAAATATTTTGACAGGTGTTCCTGTACAACAATTAATAGTAGGAATGACTGCATCAGCGAAAGTAGTGGCGCCGATGGTTTGGTCTAATTCAATTGCTAGCAGTCAGAACAAAGCTGGTGGCGCCACTCAAACAGAAGAAAACTTTGTAGTGCAATTAACACAGCCAATTAAAGATGATAAAGATAATCAAATTGTCAGTCCTGGTAGCCAAATAGTCGGCAGAGTCGAGCGTGTTAATAAAGCTGGATATGCGATTGTACAAGCAACCCGCTTATTAATGAACGGTCAAGAATATGTTCTTCCACCAGGCGCCATTACAATTACTGGCAGTGCAGGAAATCCTTTAATGGCATCGCAATGGAATGACAAAGGTGGAGAAATAGCTTCTAGAGATTTGACGGCGTTTGTATTTGGCTCGCTTGCGAAAGTAGGTAAAGTTCTCAATGAACCTGAAGAAACTTCCTCATTTAACTCAGCGGGAATTGGAAGCTCTAGCAGCACCACCTTGATTAAACGTGGAAAAACTAATGTATTAGGTGCAGTCTTAGAAGGTGGATTTGAGCCATTAACTGAGCAGATATTAACCCGCAATAAAGCAGCTTTAGCAGAAATTGCCAACCGCGAAGATGTTTGGTTTGTGCGTGCGGGTACTGATGTGCAAGTCGTTGTTAATCAATCGTTTGAATTTTAGATAAAACAGATGCTAAACAAAGAAGTTTTATTTGCTGGAGTCATATTGGCTGTTTTTGGAGTTTGCGGAGTGTCATCACTTCCGGCTTCTGCTAAGTCAGATGCGACACAAGCAAGTAGCGCAGTACGCTCAATAAATAGTAGTGTGGCAGCAGGGCGTAATCAACAGCAAACACCTTATGTAATAGAACTATTACCTGGTCACGGTGTTAACTTATCCTTTATTCCAACCGGGGAAACAGTTACGAAAGTTTGGCTAGATAATCCATCTTTCGTGACTCTTGATGTAGACGGTTGTCTTCAGGGGTTAGGGCGAGAGTGTAAACAAGAAGGGGCGCAGGTTTTACACTTGCGACGAATTAAACAATTGAATATAAAAGGATTGCCAAAAACTAATAGTAGCTTACTGACTGTAGTCACAAATGGGACTACTGGGCGCCGGGTTTATCTATTTCGAGTAGTTGCAGCAAACTCTGAGAAAGTTGGTAAGACTGCTCATACAGTAGAAGTTTTACCCGACAATGTTGCTCCTAATTCAGTGTCACCTTTAGTAGCTGATACACAAGTAGATATTAGCCAAGTACGTTTAGGGTTAATGGTTGCTTTAAACCGACGTTTAATTACTAAAGATTCTGTTTTGTGGAATCGTATTATTAATTTTTTAAGAAAAGAGCGTTCAAGTGAATCAATTCCTCAAGCTGCCCAAAATAGTGGAATTTCTATGCAATTACTAACCAAGTTACAAGAGTTAGGCACAAGTGCAACTCCAAATGTGGAATCATTAACAAATGAGTGAAAATTATGAAACCTACAAAAATATTGTTGCTATACGCAGCGTTAACGTTAGCGATATTTGTGATTTTAACCAATCAAGCTAAGTCACAAAACACAGTTACTAGCAATATTCCTACTACTGCTTGGAATGGCGCCCAATTGCCAGACTGGTCAAATATTACTTTTAACAAAATGCCAGGAATTAGTGAAGGTGGGAGTTTTACGGCGCCGTCCAATGTAACTGACCAGCTTGGATATGACCCCTCGCGCAGTTGGAGTGCTGGTCAAACTCCAGATAAGTACATGATGTTAGGGGATTTTCAAGATAGTTTTAAGTTGCAAAATTTTAACTTGAGCGAAATTTCTGAGATTACAGGCTTAGATTTAAGCAAAGTTAGTTTGGAAAATTTTGGTATAATGAAACTTCAGAGCCTAGGTAGTTTGGTAAAAGCAGTTCCATCACTCCAGCAGTTTTCAATAAAAGATGTAAAAGCAGTTTCAGATTTACTTAAATCTGAGTTATCACTACCTATTGATCCGCAAAAAACCATTGGTCAAGTACTAAACGAATCTCCGCATTTGAAAGATTTAGAGTTTAAGTCTTTACTGTTAGAAGAGTATAAAATTGATACAATTCCTGGTATAGAGCAAACACCTATCGCTGCCTTTAAAGATTGGCAGGCAGTAAAGATTGAAGATGTACCAAGTTTAAATCAAGTGCCGTTTAACCAGTTTCCTAGCCCTATTAATGCAGTCGGCGCCACGGTTGGTAATGTAGATATTGCTTTTGGCACTGACGAACAACAGCGTCCTCGAACTATTTCTGGCAGTGATAAAGAAGGTTTTGCAGTTCCTTGCACCAAAGATTGCGCTCATGTAGAGTTATCAGGCAATTCAGCAGTTTTAGGTAAAGCATGGGTAAGCGGTAAGTATCAACTTGTACAAGGAGGTAAAGGTATACTTGAATCTATTAATGGTGGCAAAGAACCTACAGGGCGCCATCCTTTTGGTAGTGCATTTAAGGTAGCTGTTTGGGATGTCTCAGAAGTCGATGGCATGATGAACGAAGCTTTATTTTTCCGAGCTTGTATGCGGAATAGCTTTATTGATTTGGGGTGTACGCCATACTTTATTGGTCCAATACCATTTATGGCTTACAAAGAGAAAGAACTGATATTTTTAGGTTCAATAACTGGAGGAGGTGAAGATTCTGCATCCACACCTACAGGATTAAAAAGTAGTGGATTTAAATTTAATAACACTGCTAATATGGCAGCAAACAAATTATCTAATTTATTACCAGCAATCAAAGGTGATTGTAATAACCTTCATACATCGGGCGTAAACATAGACGCAATGAGTGCAGCTTTATCAAATGTTGAGGGGGACTACAACTTTGTTGGTAACTATGTATGTGACTCATTTGGGAATTGCGGACGGGAATTAGGAACTAAGCAATTTGTGTCTTACCGTCCAGAAGTACGTTCTTCAATTTCAGGTAAACCAGGAGGAAATGATTTTTTAGCACGTTTAGACAAAGGCGAGTCAGTCACAGGTGAGGAAATGACGCAGTATTTTCCTCCTAACGACCAAGATGCACTCTTTGAGAAAGACACAACAGCACTACTCAATATCGCAGCTTCTCAAATTGACCCAACAACAAGAAAACCCTTTACTGGACAACGATTAATCGAAAGAGCAGCAGAAATGCACTATGGAGGCGCCGCAATTCCTGTAGATGCACAAATAACCGACGTTAATGGTAAATATACCGTCAAGGATTATGGAGAAACAGCGTCTACGTCTTATCGAAATGTCATGCAAGCAATGAATTGTAATTAAGCAATTATGAAGTCACTTGTTCGTAAATTTTTAGTTCTAAAATCTCCTTACCAACATACTATATTAGCGTTAGTATGTATTGGAATGTTTGTAATTCCTGCTATAATTAGTAGGTTGACTGGAACAAAGCATAATGAATTGTCTAATTGGAAACCTGCTTCATTCATTGTACCTGCATCGCTAATTCAGAAAGCAGTTAGTCAAAATTCAAATGCTAACAACATTGATATAGATAAAATTAAGGCTTTGAAATTTAATCGAGGTAATGGTGGATTATATCTTTTTGATTTCAACTCGCTACAATTATGCGGTGCTGGTGGCTGCTTATATGCAGTATATAGGGAGACAGGTGAGAAGTTATTAAGTCTACTTGTTAATCCGAACTTACCCAAAGGTGAAACACTGTTTAGGCTAGATGATGCAGTAGAGAACGGTTTACCATGTTTAATTATCACACAAACTGCAACTACACCACAGACAGTTTTACGTAGTCAGTATTGTTATAAAGGGCAAGGTTTTATACGGGTTAATGAAGCTTTAACTCCAGTTAGGTAGTTAAAAAATTACCACAGAGATACAGAGTTCACAGAGAAAGGGATTTAAATTGGTGCCTCAGTATATTAAAACTACCCAAATATCCCAGCCCTTAGTCCGCACAGGCGAGCAGCTTGGCGCCTTACTCAAATCTCAAACAGGGCTAATACTATTAAGCTGCTTGATAATTACTGGCGCCTTTTCATGGATGAGTGGCAACCGAAAAAAAGGCAAGATTGCGACGAGTTATTGGGGTGGAGGAAAAGAGAAAACAGCAGCGCAGAAGAAAGCTAAAAAGCAGATGCAAAAGACAACTCGTAATAACGTAGCGTTGTATGTTGGTACACCTCAAGAAATACATTCCAAATTGCAATCTGAGTGGTATAAGCAAGGATTAATTAGGAACACCTCTCGACAAGGTTTTATGGCAGGTTCTACACTTTATGTACCTGATGCTCAACGAGGAATAGCAGCTATTGGCGCCGCTGGTTCGGGTAAAACCTTTAGTGTTATTGACCCTTTGATAAGGAGCGCTTTTGACCAAGGTTTTCCAGCGTGTTTGTATGACTTTAAGTATCCTGCACAGACTAAACGCGCGGTAGCTTATGCGATGAAGCGGGGTTATACGGTGCGCGTCTTTGCACCAGGTTTTCCAGAGTCAGAAATTTGTAATCCTCTGGACTTAATTAAAGATGAAGAGGATGCTATCAGTGCAGCACAATTAGCGCAGGTGGTGTCAAAGAACTTTAATAAAGGTGGAAATGAAGCTGGAGGAGATAAATTTTTTGAAGAAGCTGGTGATTCTTTGGTTGAAGGTATTCTACTGGTGACAAAAGCTATTGCTTCTCTAACAGGTGATGTCAAATACTGCGACTTGATGACAGCCCAAGCAATTTTGAGTTTACCTTCATTACCTACACGTTTAGAAGCTGCATCAAAATCAAAGCTGAAAGTCTGGACAACTCGTCCTTTATCACAGTTAATTAGTGTCAAGGATTCGGAAAAGACTACTGCTTCCATTATTGGTACTGCCCAGCGAATGTTTCAGCGCTTCTTAAAACGTGATTTTGTCGGCGCCTTCTGCGGTAGAACAACACTTCCCTTAGATTTAGATGGTAAGCAGTTAGTAATATTTGGCTTAGACCGCAACAACCGCGATATTGTGGGACCACTGTTAGCAGCAATATTACATATGATTGTCTCGCGTAACGTTTCCCGTACTAAACCTCGCAAGGATCCATTAGTAGTAGCTTTAGATGAATTACCGACTTTGTACTTGCCAGCTTTAGTAAACTGGTTAAACGAAAACCGCGAAGATGGATTTTGCGGAATACTTGGGTATCAAAATATATCTCAGCTAGAAAAAGCTTACGGTAAAGAGTTAGCTAGGGCAATTTTAGGGGGAACAGCAAGCAAGTTTATTTTTAACCCACAAGACCCAGAAAGCGCCAAGTTGTTTTCTGACTATTTAGGAGAAATGGAAGTTAACTTTAAATCCAAATCTCGTAGCACAGGTAAAGGTGGCGTATCAAATAGTCTCAACGAACAAAATCAAAAGCGACATTTATTTGAACCAGCCGAATTTGCCAAATTAGGTACAGGTCGCGCGGTCATTATCAACCCAGCATATACGCGAGGTAATGAAGCATATGTACCATTATTACAACCTGTGAAAGTTCCAAAAGCTGATATTGAGGAAATGAACTGGGCAGAGAGTAAATGGGAATTTATACGAGAAAAATTAATTGCCCAAAATAGCGGTGGCACTATAACCGATGTGGAGCGTTCTCGCCAATTTAGCGAAAGACTAGCGCTAGTAGAAGAACTATTCCCAATTCCTACTCAACCTGTACAGACAACAGCCGAAGATTTAGCAGGAGTATTTTAGTAATGTCCAACACCACACAATCAATAAGTTCTGAAAGCATGGAAATATTGGAGCAATATCCACAATGGCGCCAGATAGTAACTGATGCTTTAGATAAACCGAGAAAACGCGACCGTAATGAATTAGGGTATGCGTTAGAAATATTTGACCAAGTAGGATTATTAATTGGTGTCTTATTTGGAGAAACAGTATATTTTGGTAAGCGCTCATATAACAGAAAAAGTGAGTTTATTGCTTGGTTAATTGATGGTGAATTAGTCGTATTCGCAATTGGGAAAGAAATAATCATCAATCGTATATTTTAAGTTATGTAGGGAGCGATTTAAATGTCGATAAGTGGTGTTACTCCTGGTGATGCATCAAGCTTCACAGAAAAGTATTTGCAAGTAGTAGACGCTTGGCTAAGATTCTTCTTGGAGAAAAAGTTGGATAAAGACTTAGACAAAAATCAAGAATTGTTAGAAGATAATTTTCAAAAGCTTAATCAAAATACTGAATCACAGGATATAGAAATTAGAGTCAATAACAAGCTTGTTTATGGAAAATATGAAAATCAACTAGTTGTTTGTTTGACACCAGATATAATTGAACAGCTAGAACAGTTACAAAATACGCCCATTGGTGAGAGGATAGATAATTTTAAAGACTTAGTATTAAAAATAGATGGACAAATCCTGTTACAATCTAATAATGAAGGGGAAATATTAGTAAACTCGTTTCAAGAAGAATTAATTTCTCAACCAGAGCAACCTAAATCTTGCTTTGATACTGTCACATCTTCATTAAATGAACTACCCGAAGGCGATTTAAAAACATATTTATCAGCACAAATAGCCGAAATACGCGAACAGCATCAGCAACAATTACAACTTCAACAGCAGCAATTTGAGACAATAATAAAACAGCGAGTACAGGAGTCAAACAATCCTAACTGGTGGCAAGAAGTCAAAAATAATATAAGTCACGTCTGGGATGAGTTTCGAGAAAGATTGCAGCTACACTCAGCCGCATCAACACTCAAAAAAGTATTCTCACAAAATACTATTCCTGGTTCAAACGTCTATTATGCTGCTGAATATACTATTAACAAGCAAGGTTCATCCTACCAATTAAATAACATTGAAGGTCAACCAATATTAAAATTTCATGATACACCTTTGGGTATCAGGCTTGCAAAAGAGAATCAATTATTGGATGCTGATCAAAAACAAGAGTTAATTGCATTATGCACGCAAGTAAATTCTGGAAAAAGTATAACAGGCGCCTTAAGCCCAGTTGGTCAACAAGAAAGCGAACAATTTTCAAGGATTGAAAAAATCACCAAAGCCTTAAGTGACTACGCCAAAAGACAAGGAAACACAGTCAGCGTAGACGGACAATTTTCTTACAAATGGAAAGCTTCACCCGATGGTCGAGTATTAATAACCGCCAAAGATGGACGCGGCGCCCTCTTAGCATTCGGCAACGGTTTACAAAAATCTCGCATGAGCGAACGCGACCTTGCTTACTTTGAACAAATACTACCCCGTTTAGCAGAAACAAGCTTTACTCAACTACCTCAACTACCTCAACATCAAACTTCAAACAGTAAATCAGATAAACAACTACATCTAAGTTTAGGCTAAACCAATAGAATTCTTCCTCTGTGTGTCCTTAACTTCAACGTAAACACCTAACCGAGTTAAAACTATGGAAAGTATATCAGAACTCAAAAAATCAATAATAACTGGTGAATCAATGATTGCACTTGTGGCGCCAGTAAGCGAACGAAATAATATATTTCAAGAGTTGTATATAGTAGCAAAAAATGATTTAAAATTACCAATATATCTATGGAACTTAGGCAAAACTCGATATTTTTTAGAGATAGAAGTAAGTCAAAATTATAATTATGAACCTTGTATAGTTAATACTAAGCATTTGGATATACCGATTGATGAAGATGCTACACCTGGAGAGATGGCAATAGCTGCTTTAAAATATTTTCAAGATACTCTTTTCCAAGGAATATTTCTTTTTGAAAACATATTAGAATGTATATCGCTGGACGAAGGATTAATAATTAAGCAATTATTAATTAATATACATTCAACATTTATTAATCAGCGAATCAATAAACATTTACTATTGTTAGTAGAGAATGAATCAGACTTATCAGCATCTATCATTAATTTAATAACTACCTTAGAATTAAAGCTGCCAACATATTTTGAAGCTGAGTACATCATTCTAACTTATCTAACTGCCTTTAGCGACCAAAAAATCAGCAAAAATACACTTGAACAGCTTACAAATGCGGCATTAGGTTTACATATTGAAGATATTAGAACAGGACTTAGACAATCATTACAAGAACCATCAATGCTTGTCTCCTTAATGCTTCAACATAAAATCAATCGCTTCAAATCATTAAATGTTAACTTTGTTCCCAAACCGGATATACATAACTTTGGTGGGCTAGAAAACTTGAGAAGATATGTCCAAGCTGTTAAACGCTACTTCCAACCCGAAGCACGCAATGCTAATATTCCCATGCCCAAAGGTTGTTTACTCGTAGGGCCACCAGGTACAGGTAAAACTCTTGCAGCAAATGTCTCAGCACAAGAACTAGGGTTTCCCCTTGTTAGCGTTGATACAGGTACAGTGATGGCAGGAGGCGCCACTTACCTAAAACAACTAATCAACCGAGTGGAAGCTTGCGCCCCAGTAGTATTGTACTTTGACGAATTCGATAAACTATTTGGCGCCAATTCTACAACTGGAGAAGATATTAGCAGCAGGCACATATTAGGAACACTACTAACTTGGTTGCAAGATAAACGCAGTCCAGTATTCGTTATTGCCACACTTAATAGACTAGATGCTTTACCTCCCGAACTAACCAGAGCAGGAAGATTCGACGAAATATTTTATGTCGGCTTCCCCAATGCCTTTGAACGCAAGCAAATTATTACCCTCCATGCTGCCAGATTCGACAAACGATATCAAGATGGCGCCGATGCCCTTACCCTTCCAGAGTGGAGAATTCTACTTAATAAAACTGTAAATTACACTGGGGCAGAACTAGCAAAAATAGTTGAACAAGCTGCTAAAACACTGTGGCGCACAGGTAAACCCATGATTATAGACTTACCTGATTTGATAAGAGAAAGAGATTTAATAGTCCCACTATATATAAGAGATACAGACCGTATCTTAGCAATTGAAAACCGCGCGCGGGGATTATGTAAGCCAGCAAGTGACGAGGATAGCAGCGATTACGCGCCGCCAATTAACAGTTTTTGGGGTTTAGTTAAATAAGAACAGATGCACTATTTTTGTATAGGCAGAAGAATTTTTGGGTATAAGGGCGCAAAGTAGCGATAAAAATTAATAAATTCTGTAAAAGCCATTTACAATACATGCAATCAATGGAAGATTATTAACAAGGCAAAAATTAATCGCAAAAAAATTCAGCTAAAACGCTTTTCTCACATTCTAGAGTGGCGCCTTAGCTGATATGATTTTTTACTAGAGCTTTTCTGCTCTTCGCGATTCTTTTTTCTGTAGTCTGTAAATTAATGTAAACAAACACTGTAAATGGAGGAAGCTAGTAAATTCCTTTTATCTGCCTAAACACTTTTTAGCTTGGCGGCAACAAAGAACGGTAGACAAATAAGGGAGTTTTACCAACCCGACAACCCAAAACCAATTTTCATTGATTTTATATTACCAGGAGTTATGGCACATGTGTAACGTTCTACGGGTTTTTGCGTCCAAATTTACATGAAATTTAATAAGTTTTTCATGTAAATGACTATTGCTTTAATAAGCTACAGCTATCATTCATTTGTAAAATAGCTTCTGTCAGCACAAACTAGGACATTGATGCCAGATTCTTCAGGTATTTGCCCAAAAATCAGCAAAAATCTCAATTAAGGACTTTCTTAATGACTTTTTCAGGATTAAAAGCCAATAGGCGAAAACTTTCGAGCATTTGTACTGTAATTACAGCTTCTAACAACGTAAAAATTTTGGTTATCGCAGGAGGTGCAGCATGGTAGCTTCTCAACAATTATCGGTTCCTTGCTTATGGGTTGCGGGTTTAACTAATATAATGTGCCTCAGAGAGCGGTTCGCAGTTGCGGATTTATTTGCTAAACCAGAAGAAATCCAACCAGGAATACATCTTATTCTCGTTGATTCCAAAACACCAGAAGCATTAGTACGACGAGCAGGATACCTAATTAAAGCTGCTGGGTGTAACCCCTTAGTTTACTCTTCGCAGCAACCATTTGATGTTTTGTTATCACACGAAGCCTTAAATGCGAAGGAACTAATTACCCACATGTTTGAATTTCATCAAGATTTTGATGATTGGGTAGAGTCGCGCTCCGGTCAAAAAATTAGCACCAAAGAAGCCGAAAAGATAGCTACGGTGATAATTAAGTATGCTAGTTATCCTTTGAGCGAACTCCAAGACCTTCGCAAAAGATGCGGCGCCTCATCTTATGAGTGGAAGGAAATTGTTGACAAGTTGCGTTCGCTTCTTAAAAGTGATGACACCACAACAGAAGTAAAAGCAGTTAGTCTCCGCGACCGAGTTATTGAAATTATCAATTCAAATCACAACAGTTCGGAACGCAAAGTAGCTTTACTTGAACTCGCTAAATCCTCCGGCGCCAACATACGGGAGTTGGAGCAGTTAGCAGAAATTATCGAGCAAGAGTTTGAGCTATCCGAAAGTAAACATGAATCCGCCTCCGAAATTGATGAGCTACTAAACCTTACTCAAACCGAACTAAATTTGTATAATTTTTTGCCTCCTAACTTAGCCCAGCCAATAATGCAGTGGTGCAGTTGGCTTTCAATTCGTCCAGAAGTTGCGCTAACCGCAGTCTTGAGTGCTGCATCGAGTTTGCATAAAGTTGGTACTGAGCTAGTTATCCACAAAGGACAAGATTTTCGCGTACCCCCTACTATATATAGTGCGCTAGTTTCTGAATCTGGGCAGCGCAAATCTCCTGTGTTTCGCACTCTTATTCGTCAACCGTTGGGAGTATTACATACTGAAGCACGGCAGAAGTACCAGCGAGATTTAGCACAGTATGAAATTAAATATGCAGCGTGGAAAGAAGACCCACGAGGAGAGGCGCCACCAGTTAAACCAGTGCAAGAAATGTACTTTTTTACTGATGCAAATGGTGAAGGTATTAAAGCTCAAGCTTCGTTTGCACAAGAAAAATCACTGCTTGCTCTCATTGATGAATTAGCGGGGTTATTTAATTCGGCGAATCAGTACCGTAACGGGCGAGGTTCCGATAGGCAAGATATGCTGTCATATTTTGATGGAATGGGACAAACAGTACTGCGCGCGTCTGGAGCGAAAATAGATGTTGACCGAATTTATCTAAGTATATTCGGTACTATTCAACCTGAAGTGTTAAAAAAACGTCTTGCCGATTGCACCGACCCAGACGGTCAGTGGTCGCGTATTTTGTTCGTTAACCAACCACTACAAGCTGCCACACTTAGCGATGATGACAGCGATATCAATGTTTCTGAATTGTTAACAGGGTGTTACCGTCGAATCGATATGCGACCTGTTACGCAATACACTCTCAGTAAAGAAGCGTTTAAATGTTACCAAAAAACATATGACCAATTAGAAAGATTAAGGGTATCGCATCCAAATTCAGGAATGCGGGCAGTTTTCTCTAAAATGGAAGGTTATATTGGGCGTTTGGCAGTTAATTTACACGTAATTAATTATGAAGCTTGCGGGAATACGGCGCCGAATGAGATTTCACTTACCACAATTTTAAAAGCCATCGAACTTGTCAAGTTTTACATCGGTCAAATAAAACTTATTCACCTTGATAGTGCAGCAGATACTGGTGAGCCAACAGCAGTACTAACCAAACTTATAAACGAAGTGCAGCGACGTGGCAAACTGACTGTGCGGGAAGCAACTCGCAGTTGTTTTAGTAGTCGCATCAAATCAGCAGAAGTAGTTGCTTACTTTCGAGAACTGGAAACTATGGGATATGGACGAATA
Organism: Calothrix sp. PCC 7103; assembly: GCF_000331305.1. Taxonomy (GTDB): domain Bacteria; phylum Cyanobacteriota; class Cyanobacteriia; order Cyanobacteriales; family Nostocaceae; genus Dulcicalothrix. The sequence continues at coordinate 28,394 of NZ_KB217482.1, forward strand.
GAGAAAAATCGCAACTCAATTGCTTTGATTGCAACTGTCAGCAAAATCACAACTGTCAAACCAGCAGTCAATATAAATGTCAGCGAAAACAAAAACGTTGAAAGCGTTACAGATAAAGAATTAGAGGCAAATCAAGATAAGAATGTCAACACTGTCAACACGCATAATTCTCCAACTGAGGTTTTACACAATACAACATCTGTAGGGAACCAGGATAACAGCAATAAAAACGTAAATAAAGGTATTGATGAAAATGCTGACAATAACAATCAAACCCTTAATAATCAAGGCTTAGAACCTGTCATCAAGGAGCAGGACAACCAAATTGACGGTTCTATACCTGCTGACAATACAGCGGCGCCTTCTTCCGATTCTGTTTCGCATGACGAAATGGATAATTACACTTCAGACTGACAGGAATGGTTACGGGAACAACAATGAAAGCTTTTAGAAGCATAAAACAATGGATATTTCAACATTAAATGTGACAGAAAGTACTAACGGTCAATTTAAAGTGACACGTAGCATTAAAATTGATCCAGAGTTTCAAAGTTTAATTCCACCGCTATCTGAATCAGAACTATCTCAACTCGAAGCCAATCTTGTTGAATCTGGCTGTATCGACCCACTAATTGTTTTGCACGGAACGAATACTCTGCTTGATGGTCATAATCGTTACTTTATTTGTACTCAACGACAAATACCGTACTCAGTTGTAGAAATTGATTTACCCTCACGAGATGCAGCGTTAGCATGGATTGCAAATCATCAACTTGGGCGCCGCAATGTAACACCAGAAGTAGCGAGTTATCTACGTGGTAAGTGTTATTTGCATCGAAAAGGAAATCGTGAGGATAATCTTAAGCAATACTCACCGAACTGCAAAAGTTGCATATCGGTAGAAGATAACAACCCACCGAACGGAAAAAGTTGCATATCGGTGGAAGATGACAACTCACCGAACTGCAAAAGTTGCATATCGGTAAATACAGCCAAAAAACTGGCAGAACAATATAAGGTAGGCGAACGTACTATTCATAATGATGCTCGCTTTGCTTCAGCAGTTGATACGCTCGAAGAAGCTCTTGGTACTTCTGTAAAGCATCAAATTCTTAGACGCGATGCAAAATTAACTAAAAAAGATGTACTATCCATAGCGTCTGCTGCACGCAATTCGGGTAAGGAGGTTGCCAAAACAATACTTTCCAACAAGCTGAATAAAACAGATATTGTCGAGCAAATAAAAAACAAGCAGCGTGTACCTAACCCACATTACAAGGGTCAAGTTTGCCAAATAATTGCGTGCGGTGATAAGGAGCTTAAAAAATTTGCGGGTTGTTGGGCGATAATTATTCAGGTCAACGAACATAGTTGTAATATTCAAACCTGGAGGGAGGACATTCCAACGGTGAAACCTGAAAACCTTAAACCGCTTGATGGTGTAGACGAAACTCTCGCGGCTAAAAATTTTGAGCGCATTCGTAAGTTGGCAGATAAAGTGTATCTTGAGTATGACCCAATGCATGTAGGCGCCGTCGAAGCATTGGCATTTTTACCAGACCCATCACAACTTACACCCAAACAAAAACGAATGCTCGCATTTTTAGAAAAAGAGTACAATTTAGAGTTTGTGGAATAGGCGTAGCAAATAAAGCAGTCCTATGCAGTCTATCCTTAAGTAAGAACTTTTTACTTAAGTATTGTTTGTAATAGGTAAGATTATGAGGCACATCCATAAGGTTTGGGGTAAACGAGTTTATCGAGCCGTTATATCGACAATTGAAGCTATTGATAACCAGTTAGGATGAACCAGGAGTGTCAACCGCCTAATATTAAGTGCAAGAAAACGGGGAAGGAGAAAGGTAGTCGATTTTTTAATGCTATTGTCCTTGTAAATCAGACTAAATCGTTTGCAAGAAGTTCGAGCGTTTCTGGTTACCTAGCAAGCTAAATTCACTTTTTCAATCCTGTGCGCGACATTTTCCTCCGCACAAGCTCTCAAAACTTCACCAGCTTTGGTGTTGCCACGAGTCGCGAAAAACTCCCAAATAATTAACCAATCACGAATTCCAAGAGTATCCACAATTGTTTCTCCCTCATTTGTATGCACCTTGCATCGTATAGTTCTCCCTGTAAATCCTTTGTTTTGTAACTTATTTAACTTTCTAGGAGTTAAAGCAAGGGCTGATATCCAATCAACTGTCTGCCCGATTATACCTAATCCAGATTTAAGACTAATGCGTATCTCTGAGCCAGATAGTGGGATTACTTCCAACGAAGCTTCTTTTTCAAGTGGCAAGGTAATAGGAAAAGCCATTTCATCGCTTTGTAAACAAGGGTTTCCACTTGTCTTTTTTACGCTTGGCTTAAAAGATATTACCAATTCCCTTAAAAAATACTTACATTGGCAATGAGGTGGGATTAATGCAGAGTGTACAAGATACTGCCAGTAATCAATAACAGTTGACCAGGGATAGACCGAAATAACTTGCATATTAGGTAGCCTTACCTGAATATCTGTTATATTGTGCTGTTTGATATAAGTTTTAGCACTGTGTCTAGATTTTCCAACTGCTGTTGACATTTGGCGCTCACTCATAACTAAGTCTCCGTTAGGAAGCTTGTAAGCAGCACAACTAAATTGCTTCCATTGGAAAGATGCTGCATCAACTTTTGGAAATTTGTCTGAACTCTGGTCTTGGGGAAACATTTGTGTCATGACTTTCGGTGTATGTTTTATTAACTTGGCCTGACCGTCATTTGCGATGCAAAACGCTCCTAAAAAGTCAAAATTTGGAGTTTTGGAGTTATTGACATCTTCGTGTGCAGTAGCCGTTAGCATTGGCTTGCCTAAGTTAGACTGTTTACACTACAAAGCTAGCAGACTAGAATCTTGTTTCTAGTTTACAAGAATTTCAAAGCTTCAGAAAAGGCTGACACCACTTGGGAATCAAATTTTTACAAGTATGCCCTGAGAAGCTTTAGGTATATTGACAACTGCTTCATAATTTGAGTGTCATTCAAATAACACAAACTATTTGCTTTGTTTCGATGAAGATGTGGCAGACATGCAACCCTGAAAAATCTGAGTGTGAATTGTATTCTAAAAACCACACTGAGATTACTAAGTTTTATCTAGCATAAGAAGCCCTAAGAGAATTTGCTTAGGTAAGATACAAAACTTCATTTATTTCAATCGACAGCAAATACTTCCAATAAATAATTTGCAAATTAATAAAAATAATGAATATTTTTTAAAATTACTTGTATATTAAATGCAATTTTGCTAGCTCATAACTGTCAGTTATTAACCTTCAAGTATATGGTTTTTTGCTGCATAATTTTATTTTAGATGATGGTTAAGAAAAAATTATATAAGTTTTATTTTAGTATATTTTTAACAAATTAAATCATGAGTTATGGTAATTTATAAGTATTATTACACAATCTAAGCAATTTTATAGTTAAAATTTGCTACATAAGTAAAAAGACTATTTGAGTTTACTGATATTTATGAGTATGAATATTGTTAGAGCTTTAAAATAAAAATATAAAACTAGAACAAAAAATACTTCCTATGCCCAAGAAAAAATGTGGCTTTGGTTTTATTTGTGCGTCAATGATGATGCAGCCAGGTTTAGAAGTGTATGAATGTCCTAATTACAGAACTTGCAGTTTAGCTAGCGACTTAACCGCAGAGGAAGAAGTTGAGTTGATAATAGTTCGGCAAATCCAAACATCACAAAAGCAAGGAGAATTTAAATACGTTCACGATAAAATTAGAATTAACAGGCGCCAAGCAGCAATAATGATGTTGATGAGTCGAGCATGTCCTCAGTCGCTAGAGTCGTTGAGTATACATGAACTAATAAATCAGGTTGGCGCCAGTTTAGATCAACTACGTTCGCGTCTCGCTCAATTTGAAGGGCAATATATTGCACCCGAAAGTTGCGAGGTTCATAGTTATAATGTCAAACGTCCAAGGTCTCGTTTGACTGAACAAGGTGTTGAATCGTACCGTCGTGCTTACCAGTACAATAAGTTGACAGCGATGAAACCGATATTTGAACCGTTTGAAAGACAAGTAAAAGTTAGAGTAATTCATCTGAGTCGCAGTGACGACCCTCGAAACTTGGAGGCAAGAGAAGGTATTGAGCGTCGAAATAAAGTTACCCAAGTCAGGACAAAGTTGAAATTGATAGAACAAGCGCTCGCGGACGCTTTGGCGTTGCTGTGAAAGGAGTGCGGCGAGGTGTCCGTGGTTTGATTGGGCTTGTGACACTGTTCTAGCTAGTTTATAAATTATAAAGCTAGAACACAATCACATTAAATATTGAATTACCTACGGTAGGCGCTCTCCAGACTTACCTATTTACGCTTTTTATTTTTCTTGGCGCTTTTTTCTTCAGAAGAAGATTATTTATAGATATAAAGACGGAGGTACTTACTATGGCATCTTAGACCGACCAAAAAATTTTTGTGGAATAAACATTTGGTTGCCTTATGACCAGAAGCAGCTAGAAAAATATAGTTATTTATAAGTTTACACCGATATAAAATTATTAGAACTTTATAAGACGGAGCTATTTCCTTAAGTCCTTATGTTGATAATAGAATTGGAATGTGAAGGATGAATTTAATTTAAGCTCTTCTACGTTTATGGATGCTAATAACGCTGTCCATCAATTTAGCTTTTGATTCATCTCCTTGAGCAGAATAAAGATTTTTGGCTTTTTCTAGTTCGGATATTCCAGCTTTGTATTTACCTTGACAAATGAAAGCACTTCCTCGACCTTCATAAGCAGTGGGCATTTTGGAATTTAATGTCAATGCTTTATTAAAATAATTTACTGCGTCTGCACACTTTGTTTTTTGTTTTAGTTCTTCGCTTCCTGATAATCTGAATGTTTTGTTGGCAATTAGGGAAGTTCCATATTGTACGTAGTCATCAGCTGTTTTTAATTCTTTAGGTTTATCGGGAAGTTTGGAGAAGGAGTTTATCCATAGGTAAAGACCACCTAACAAGCCAATGGTGAACATTCCAAATAAAAATTTTAGTGGATTTTGCGAAGCTTGTCTTGCTCCAAGTATCATTTGTAATTGCTCGAATTGCCAGCGAGACATAGTTTAGGCTCCTTTGTAAATTTGATGGAGACGTGACATGTCACGTCTCTACATTTCAATTCAGGTTTTAATGTTCTAGCTGTTTTTGTTTTTTGGTTTGTTGGGTAGGTGTTTGTTTTTCGAGTTGTTCATTCCAATCTTTGGCTTTGGGTCGCAGTCGGGTGGCGTGAGGTATTATCTCCTTGATTTGTTTAGAAATTTCGTCACCTGCTGGGTCGTTGTCGTAAGCTGCAATTATTGTGGGAATGTTTCTGAAAGATTCGGAGGTTGGTAAGGAGCGCGCGCTATCTGCTGCTAAGTATAATATTTTTTCATTCGGCGCCATCAAGCTTGCTATTGAAAGTGCTTCGATGGGTGATTTTACGAGAACAGCGCGTGTAATTGGGTCGGATGCTTGTCCACCGATGGTTAGGTGGAACCATCCAGCGGTACGTTTTGTGTCTGGCGCAAATCCAATGAATGGATTCCTTGAACCTATAGTACCGCGTAAGTAGGCGCCTGTGGTTTCTCCGGCAAGATTTCTCATTATAAATACTACGTTAGCATTTTTGTCAGCGTAAATTAAGTTATTGGTGTGAAGAGCTTGGATTAAAGGCTCGGATAATTTTCTTGATTTGGTCAGATATTTTTGGACTTCACGCCAATGAGATTTATCGGCGCCTGGTGGGGTAAATTTATTTGAGTTATTGGTTAAATTATATTTGCTGATTTGTTCGGTTTGGGTTCTGATATGATGGGTAACAGCTTTAGCAATTTCTTGAGAGTTAAAGCGCTCGGCTAACCATTTAAGTGCATCTTTAAAATCACATTGGTTGACGTGCATTACTAAATCAATTGCACCACCTCCACCTTTTTGATTGGCGCCGAAGTCATAAAATTTTGCGTCAACAATACTAATAATATGGTTATTTCCTCTCCAACGATTATTACCTTTTTTATCAAGAAATAATCCCAACTGGTAAGCAACATCATCTAATGGTAAGTCGCGCAGAAGTTCAGCTTGTGTCCTTAATGAGATTACTTCTTGTTCGAGCATCTTGACACGCTGCTCTAATTTCTGCCGTTCGCGTTCAGAAGATAAAGCAGTTTCGGCAAGTTCTCCTTTTTCTTTAAGAATACGTGCGCGGTCGGCTAACTGACTATTAATTATATCAAGATTAGATTGAAGAGCTTGTTTCAATTCTTCACGGTAAATAAAAGCACTTTGATTTTGTTTAGGTTTAGGTAAATCCTCAAAATTTATATTGTCAGATTTTTGATTAACTTCAGCATAATATTTTTTCACCGATGTATGGGTTGCCTTTGAACCTTTAACTCCTCGTTCAATGCCAAGATGTTTTACAGCATTGGCAAAACTGTCTTGCATCTCAGATAATTGTTGCCTACCGTTAAAAAACGCGCGCGAGTTGAGACGATTCCTATTATCAATTGGCACAATGTAAGCGTGAATATGAGGAGTCGCTTCATCTAAATGTAACTCCGCTCTCACTACTTTATCTTGATAACGTTCGAGTAACCAGTTAGTAGAAGCAACTGCAAATTCATCAACTAGTTCTTTATTATACGCTCCAGCTTGCGAAGGATTATCTGGACGAAAATATTGCGGACTAGCACTCAGCAATATTTCAACACCTAACACAGCATTTGAACGAATCGTTTGGGCGCCGATTTTATCTCTAAACAAAGTCTCTAATGCTACATTACTGGCGCCAATCAGCCGAATATTTTGAACCGAGTAATCAGCATTTGGGGTGTAACGTTCTCTAGTAGTATGCTGCGAACTACTTCCCAGTTCTCCCCAATTCTTAATTTTCTGAATTCTACAAATTGCGTAAGTAGCCATCGGTCTTAGACACTTTGAAAAGTGTTGCTATATAAGCAAAGCCTGCTGTGAGCAAACTTTTTAATGGCATTTTCTCACGTTGAGTAATGTGAAATTTATTCAAGGTATGCTTTGTCAATAATTGTTTTTAGTTCTTCATAAAATATTTACAGCGCTTAAAAAAACTTAAGAACTTCAAGGAGAGGCGCCGTCTACAAAACTATGCTGATATTTTCTCAATGGGGGCATACTGCATAATCTGCGCTTTCAACGAGTCAGCGGCGACTGCTGCAATTTTTTCCCAGTCCTCGATAGTAAGCATTTGTGTAATTAGTTCGCGCAACACTTCGCGGTTGGAAATAAATTCCTCGCCGAATAGCTCATCCCTTTCTAAAACTGTTGTGAGTTTTTCGCGAATGTCAGGTGTGGGTTGTTTTAATTTTTGCACCAAAAGTTCTCGTGCGGTTTTCGTGGCAGAAGAAGTAATAGTACCTAAATTCCAATCGTTGAGTAGCAAACGTACTTCGCGGTTGAGGGAGATACGTAAGGTTATTAACCGACCGAACAGTTCGGGGTTGAGCATAAGTTCGCCCAAAGCGTCACCCCAGTCTAAACCGGCGTTGATATTACCACCGACTTTATTTTCAGACTCGACGGATTTTCTCAACCAATCTTCATTGAGCAATAAATCCATTGGATTTAAAAACAGTTCTTGGTTGTTATCTTCCTGTTGACTCATGATTTTACCTTCGTTTATTTTACCGACCTTGACACCATACTCCTGCCCTCAAAGTAGGTTAAGTCTTCGTAATCGTTATCTTTACCCAAATCTAGCATTCCTTGATCATTGTAAAATTTTTCTGCATCTGGTAAAGCGTGTAAACCAACCCTGCCTTCATAACCTAACTCTAAACTACGTCTTCTCGCAAACATTAAAAGTGTGGAACCAACACCTCTGAGTTTTGGTGGGTTTTGAATTTTTACTCTATTTAATGGCGCCGAAGCTATCCCGTCTATATATACTAGACGTTTTCCTCTGGTTATTTGTGAACCATGCATTTCTACTTCTATCATCATCAACCCTTGAGTTTCGCCTTCATACTCAATTGCATAACCTTTGCGGTTGCCTTGCTTGTTGATTATTGATTGAAGTTTAAACTCCCAATCCCACCATTTATCTAAAGAGTGCATATTGCCTCAGCAGGTCTTTCCACTGCTAAGTATAATCGGAAGCATGTTTTTGCGTTAGTTGTAACAAGTCAGCTTGGACTATAAGGTTATCCTGTCCCCTGATTAGTAGTACCTTACTTTGCACAAATCCTCTTATTCTTTTCAGGAATATTTTTATAGTCGTATTATCTCAAATAAGTTCCACTAATATTTCTACATTCTTGCTCATCTTGATTATCCCTTGTATATTCCCGTAGGACGAACGCAGCAATCGTCAGGCGCCAGCCGACCCTTCAGGAGGACGATTGCGTAGTGAGTACCGTTAAATACGCTACACGAAATTTAAGCGAACAAATACCAAGATATTACTATAACACTATAACTAAAGTTAGAGTTCGCAGTAGTTCACAACCATTAGGGCAAGACAGAGCAGTGGGGCAAGAATATAAGCTTAAAAAAGATAAAAAGAGTATAAGACAAAAGAAGCCAAATTTAAAGTGTAAAGTATATAAGTATAACTTATAAAATGACTTGGATTGGCTTGGAAAGTCTTTAAATTACTTGGGAAGTCTTGTAAAAAGTATGAGCAAATATACTCAAAAAAACGAAAAGCCAATAAAGATAGCGATAGACTTTGGGGGAAGCAGTACAAAGATAATTTATGAAAAAGCTAGCGGGGAAATAACGTCACTAGTAATGGAACCGGAGGTTAACAACGTTCCAGTAGAACTAATAAAGGAATGGGAAAAAAATTTAGTCGGTAGGACAGAACCAGAAAATAAAGCTTGGGTGTATATACCAAATAAGCATTGGGTACACACAGTAGGACATTTAGCAAAGAAGATGTATCAAGGAAACACAGGACTAGAAGAACTAAAGTATGAAAGAGGAATATATAAGACACTAGCAGCAGTATGGGTAATAAAAGAGAAGCTACAGCTTAAGTCTAGTTTTAAAGTAGCGCTGGCAGTATTGTTACCCCCAGGTGAGTTTGAAGATAAAGAAGAGTTTGAAACCCTAGTAGAACAAAAGCTAGCACACTATATAAGTCCAACAGGAGAAATGCATGTAAAGCTAGTTTACTTTAAGTGTTTACCAGAAGGAGCAGGAATATACCTGGTACATGAAGCCAATACAGCAGAAGTATCAAAAGACAAGGTATATGGAATAGTAATGCTTGGATATCGTAATGCATCAGTATTAGTTTCTAACAAAGGAATAGTAGAAAAGGGTAAAACATCAAATTTAGGAATGGTACAGATGATAGAGAGAATAGTAACGTTAACATCAGGTCACAATGTTGAAATCTTAACACCCACAGTAGTTAGGGCAGGTGGAGAAATAAATGAGAGAGTATTACAGGGAATAACACGGTCAACAACAAAAGAAGGTAAAGCAGTAGAGATAGAAAAATTAAAAAAGGCAATTAGCATGGCAAGAGCAGAGTACGCATCAGTATTAATGTCATGGATAAATAACACTCTACCAAGGGAGACAAGCGAAATAGTTTTCTGCGGAGGAACAGCAGATTACTTAGCAAGGGAGCTAAACAGTTACTACTGCAAAGTACGAATATCATGGAATGCCAGTGTAGAAATTCCAGAAAAAGTAGATATCTCAGAACTGGGTAGCAGGTTATGTGATGTATACTGCACATTTTTATACTTGACTGAATTGGTAGATAAAGAGGCAGAATTACCAAAGGCAAGAAGAGGCAGAAAAGATGGAATCTGAAAAGCAAAAGAATTTTAGGTGGCGGTATCAGCCACAAAATAAGCTTGACAAAGAACTAATCGTTTACATCAAAGAACATCCAGCTTTATCAGTGACGGATATGATGCTGACAGCATTACGTTCATTTTGGCTACCAATGGCAGTTATACATTCTCCAAACTATGAAGAGGGAGAAAAAGAACAAATAGTAAAGAAATGTGTAGAAGCATTACTTAGGCAAGCAGACAAGCTATGTGCAGAAACAGGTGTAGAGATTGAAAAAGGTAAAAAATCCACAGTACCAACAGGTAAAAAGACAAAAAGCACTAAATTTAATGATTCAGGTTTAGCTGGATGGTAATCAAACTTACATTCACAAGGAAACAATTATGGCATCAGGTATAGATAAATTAAGCAATTTAGTTACACAAGCAGCAGAGTTAGGAAAAGAAGGGTTAACTAAAAACCCAGAAGAGCAAGAAAATAAGAGTGATGAAATAGTAACACTCCATATAGATAGCAGCTTAGTTAACAACGATAAAGAGGCACCTGTAAAAGAATCACCAACAGAAGAAAGCAGTGGGGCAAAGAAAAAAGGTAATGATAACAAAAAGAATACATACAAAGGAGTAAAAGCACATACAATACATTTAATAGACGGGGAAAAGGGAGGTGCTGGTAAAAGCTTTGTATCAAGAGGGTTTATAGAATATATTCAGCATAAAAATTTAGATTTTCACATTATTGATGCCGATTCATCGAATAAGGATATAGAAAAGATTTATACAGGTTGTACTTCAGCGTTTTTCAGTGACGACGAAAAGCTACATAAGGAAGCTGACAAAATATTCGAGATGGCAGTGGAAAAGTCGGTACTGGTTAACTTACCAGCACAAGTGTATGAGAAAGTTACAAGTTGGATAGATAATAATTCGTTAATAAAGCTAGGTCATGAGAATAAAATCAGGTTTATAAAATGGTTCGTTTGTACAGGTGGACATGACTCAGTACAGTTTTTCTTAAAATCGCTCAAACACTTTGACAATGAGCTAGCTCATATTTTTGTTAAAAATCAAGGTTTGTGCGATGACTGGAGTTATATAGAAAAATTAGAGGAGTATCAAGACGCGAAAAGTAAATATAACTTTACAGTGATGGAATTTCCTAAACTAGCTCACTGGGAAAAAAACATGGTAGATAGACTGCAAATAAACTTTACATCAGCTAGTAGCCATAAAGAGTTAGGTGTTGTCTCAAAACAAAAAGTAAAAAATTTTCTCAAGGAGGCGTACAAAGCATTTGAAGAAACGGGGTTAGTACAATGACAGACAACCCAGCATCAACAGATAAGTTACTAAGTGTGGCTTTGGAAGGAAAAAGTGAAAGTTTTCGGAAGCGAGTTTTGGATTATGTAGGAACATCGGGTTTGGCGCCTAATGACCCATTATTCTTAGTTATGGTAGCAACAGGCAGATTAGAGGTATTGCTAGAAGATGCGCCAGACAGGTTAGAACAGTTGTTTAAAAACTGGAACAAAGAATTATCACGGAATCTAGAACTAGTGGAAGGCGCCACAGTCGAACGTCAAAAGCTAGCAATAGCATCGGCTGTAAATGAATTGATTAAACAAGCAGAACAACAAGAAGCTGGGCGCCTGTACACATCAATATATCCAGCAGCCGGATTGGTGGCAGCAATATTGGGGCTAGGGTTTATTTTAGGCATGAGTATCCCAGCATGGTTATCAGGTGGACTATCCGAACCACAACGTTTAACAGGTAATCAGTTAGATGCATTACAGTGGGCAGAGTCAAGGGAGGGAAAGTTCGCACGCGACATAATGAAGTGGAATGCAGGATACTTAGACACCAAAAAATGTCAGCAAGATGCCCAGCGGTTAAAAGTAACGCTTAATTTTGGAGGAAAGCAAATAAATGAGGGATTTTGCTGGGTTTGGGTAGTTCCAAAAGAAAATCGTCAGTTTAAATAGTAAATATAAGGAAACGTGAGTAGTTATCCTTACATAGTATTTCCGCAGCTACTGTTAAACTTCATTGCAGAAAATAGCTTTGAAGACAATAAAGCCGTATCAGGGCAAAAAAATCACGGGAAAATACAAAATTTTTTAGTCAAGCAGGCTGTAAAAGGTGAGTTGATGATTATTTCCGCTGTTCCTAAATGGAGTATATTCCGACACATATTATTAAAGCTACCAATTGGACTTATGAGCTTTGCAGCTGCTTTAATTTGCACCATCAAAGGAGTAGATGGAGGGTTGTCACTGCTAATAGAAGCGTTAGTAGCAATTGTGATATGGATATCAAGCTATATAAAATTTAGAGACACACCAGCGACCATAGCAAATCACCATGATGTTAACTTCAGTTATCAAAGTGAGAAAAAACAAGGGTTGAACCGTCTTAAAAAGCTAAAAATGGCATTAGCAGGGAAAGTAAAGAAAGCAGTAGGAGTAAGTAATGCACCATTAGGCAGTTCAGAGCGTGCATTCAAGGCAGTAGTTGAGGAATATTTTCCGGGACGGGTATCTTCCCAGCTAGAATTTCCAGTTTCAATCAACGGTAAACAGTACGCATATTCTACAGACATTGCGATAATATTTGAGGAAGTTGGTTTATCAATAGATGTAGAAATAGATGAACCATACGACTATAAATCACGGCGCCCAACTCATTGTATTGATGACCCAGCAGACGCGCGTCGTAATCAGTATTTTGTAGAAAACAACTGGATAGTAATCCGTTTCAGTGAATCGCAGGTAGTTATGTATCCCCACTCGTGTTGTAAAACGATAGCTAAAGTCGTAAGTCGAGTAACTCTAAGTCAGCGATTTTTAAAGGACTTGCATGAAATACCTGACTTACAGCCTTATCCTATGTGGACGAAAAGACAAGCGAAGAAAATGGCAGGTGCCAGAACACGGGACTCGTACTTACCAAAAACAGTACATTGATTCTCCTTCTGTGCGTCTCTGTGCCTCTGTGGTAAAAATATTCCCAAAGATAGATATCAAGAAATGCACAACCATAAGCAGTCGTGAAATAAAAGCATAAACAGTTATTTTAGACACGTAACTTGCTACAGGAAAAGTATAAATGTCAAACATCGAACCATTAGAAGTAAACGAAGTTAATGTAATCCTTGAATTATACCCATCAGTAAACGAATCCATCAGTCAATATAAACAATTACCAGAATTTGACAAAAATTACCAACCTAAAGAAATAAACGTTTATGTAGATGAGTGTTGGATGGCAGGATGGAACGAACAAGGAGAAGTAAACGCAATCCCAAATATTCAACTACCAGCAAATAGCGGCGCCGAAATTTTAGAAATAGAAGTAGACGGGCAATCAGGATTAATCATCATTGGTGGTTATGAAGCATTAAATAGAATTAAAAATCTTCTTGCTAAAAATTTATGGATGGATGAGAGCGACAATAATTAAAAAAAGTTTGGTGCGTTTTGTGTCAATTAGAAAGGTTTATTATAAGGAGAGAAAAACATGGCAGCAAATCGTAATTTATTAACATTAGAACAGACTCAAGAATTCATCCAAGAATTAGCAAGTCGAATGGATGCCAAATCTGGAGATAGAATAAACATCCAGATGGGTAAGAACTCGGTATATGAAGGAGTAGTTGGACAAGAACCAGAAATGAGCAAGCTGACAGATACTCGTGTAGGAGTACTGCGAGCAGCAATGGATATGGATGCTCCCGCAATTGGTCAAAAAGGAGAAGCGTCTAATCTTAAACAAGCAATAATTCTAGAGAAGAATGAAGAAGAAGTATTTCGGTTTGAAAAAGGTCAAGTAATCGAGAGTAAATTAGTAGAGCCAGAAATAGAAACAAATGAAGTTGATGTTGTTAGTCAAGAAAATAATTCGGTAGTCGCGTTTGAGTCAGTAACTCCCTTTGAAATCATCAAGAACGGCATTGAAGCATCTAATCTACCCGAAGACAGTAATATACGCTCCTCAACTCAGCAATTTGTACAGGAGAAAGAGCGACAAGCTCAAGTACAGCGTGAAGAAAACGCTAAAAACTGGCAATGGTTCCAGATGTCAAAACTTGAAGAGAGGCAAGGCGCCTATCATGGTAGTGTGTCAATAGATGCAATTCAAGAAATGGCAGTCAATAAGGCGCCAGTTCCAGAAAATTTACGGCAAGAGCGCGATGAATCTGTAGCGCGCGCACCGCAATTTGTGCTAAATGTTGCCTCAAAAGCACTAGAGCAAGATGGAAAAGAACTAGTTCCCGGTGTCAAAATAGCAGCAGTTCAGGGTTACACAATTACACGTAACGAAGCAACAGGAGATTTGTCAATTGATAAGTCTAACCAAACTTTCCTACGGCACGATACAGGTAAAATAGAACAAACTTACCGTCCAGATGGAGTTCTGAAAGCTAAAGGTACTGAAGTTACCCATAATCGACTATTAACAAAAGATTTAGATAACTTCGATTACATCGAGCGTAAACAGCTTACCAAAGAATCTCTACCAGGTTTACGTGACATGGTAGAAGTATACGGAAAAGAAGGGAAAGTACCAGTTGAAACATGGGCAGGTGGTAAAAGGGAAGAAGCTAAAATTGAGAAAATGCCAGGTAAAGCTTTCGTCTCCTCCAAAGCAGAAATGCAAATAGTTGAATCAGGAAAACACCTGCAAGTACGGGATTTAGAAGGAAACTTAATGATGAAAGCTTATGGAGACAAGATAGAAAAACCAATGACGCGCGAGCAATCCCAAGATTTTCAAGCCCGATACGCATACGTACAGCAAGTCAAAGCAGAACGTTTATCACAGTCACAAAAACAACCCGTAGGAATGGAGATAGGAGCAGGCTAACCAATCAACATCAATGGGGAAAAGCGTTGTTAACAAGCAGATTCTTATATCACAGGCTTTTCAGGCTATTTTTCGATATTTTGTTAACAGATTTGAGAAAACGATATCAGGCGTTTGGGCAATTTAATGGCGTAATGGTATGAGTTGTCATCATCATAAAAATCTTGTGCAATAAGCTTTTCAGCTTATAAGACTAAATTTTTTGATGACAAGTTTTTACAAAAATCTCTAGTTTGTATTGCTGTTGACCAAATACTATCATGTTTTATCGGCTTGTGACCAAGCCGAAGGTAATCATACAAGTATAAAAAATTGCTTGCAATAATCAGTTTATACTTATGAGAAAAGATAATTAATCTTAAGGCGCCTGTAAAAGTCTTACTGAAGAGAGCCTCAATATCATTACTATTGGCTAAAAAATTCTTGTAAGATGATTGTAGTTTTATGCATTGGTGTAAGTATGGCGCCGAAAAAATCTACCCAAAACATATATCATAGGACTTACGCATTGACAATATGGTAAAATAATGCGTTGAAACAAGGTGTCGTCTACTTTAAAGGTATCGGACAATTAGAGAAATCACTAAACCCTCGACTGCACAATGTAATTTGGAGCTATACACTCTCTTTTTGCTATCAGAGCCAAAGCATGGGGGATGTAACCGACTAGCGGAAATATTAGGAGATATTTCACATGACAGTGTGAACCGCTTTTTACTGAGAGAAAGGTATGAGCCAAAAGATTTATTCGACATAGTAACGGGCATAATCAATTTAGAAGGAGGTGTTTTAAGCGTTGATGATACAGTAATAGAAAAGCTGTATAGCAATCCAAAATATGCAGAATTAATTAGCTATTTTTGGTCAGGAAAATATCATAAAACGATTAAAGGATTAAATTTAATAACACTTTATTACAGCGATATTCATGGTCATTCAGTTCCAATAAATTACAGGATATATGATAAGCAGGAGGGAAAAACAAAAAACGATTATTTCCAGGAGATGGTAATAGAAGTAATTAGTTGGGGGGTAAAACCACAAATAGTTACAGGGGATAGTTGGTATTCAGGAGTAGAAAATCTGAAATTTTTGAGAAACCAGAAATTGGGTTTTTTATTTGGAATCGAGAAAAATAGAACGGTATCGAATGAACCTGGAAAGTATTGCCAGGTAAGCAGTTTAGAGATTCCAGAAGAAGGATTAGTAACTCCTGCACAGAGAATTTGGGTTTATAAAGCTGTTTAGGAAAGAATTCAAAAAAGAAGACTCTAGACACTATATAATTTATCAACCTTCAGACGATGATCTCAAAGAGCATTTACAGCAGATAACCAGAAGTACCTTCATTACAATTCATGATACACATTGGGGTATTGAAACTTTTCATAGAGCAATAAAACAGCTATGTGGTATTTGTCGATTTATGGTTAGAGATAGCTATGCAATCAAAACACATATATTTTGCTCGCTTCAAGCATTTGTTCGTTTAGAGAAAATGCGTTCTGAATAAATCATTGGAAATTGGTACGAAGTACAAAGAAACCTATTTACAAATGTTATTCGTGAATATGTTTTGGGTAACTTGAGTGCTACTTGTGCTGCTTGACCACACAGAATAATTTTTTTGTCAATGCGTAAGTCCTATTTATAATAAACCACGGCAAAAGCAACTTATAAAATGGCGCCCCCTGAAGCGTTAATTCAAAATTGAAATTTTAATTGTCTTTATATTGCACCTTATAAGTGGGATGTATATTTTACATCCCTTTTTTCTTAAAATACTTAAGCGCTATTAAACCAGCACAGGCGCCTCTTGAACGGTTACATCCAACGCTAGTATTTCGTGTTTGACGTAATATTGAAAGGTATCAATACTAGTAAAGTAAAGGTATCCAGCACTATTAGCAGCAGCTTCAACTTGATTATCTTTTTCGAGAATTAAAGCAACAGGTTGGCTTTTACCTTCTTGCAATCCGTTTGACCATGCCAAATCAAGTACAATATCAGTTACAAGTTCGTACATTATTTGACCTGGTGGCAATCCTTGCTCTTGCACCCAACCATTGATATCATTCAAAGCTTGTTCTTCTGACGATAAAGAAACTTCAATTGTAACTGTTTGTTCTGGTTCAGGGATACTACCAGATAGTAAGCTATTAAGAAACTGATTGGCGTTATAAGCTAGTAACTCACGGCGCCCATTCAAAAACTCACGGTAATTATCGATTTGCCATAAATCAGGTTTCATCGGTATCCAATGAGTGGCAACGGCACCGGGTTGCGTTTTCTCAAATGCTGCAAAATACTCTGATGGATGACGGTTAGAAACTTTGAGGTTAGTTTCTTGAGTTAGGAAAGTAAAATTAGCAAGCGCATTCACCTCAGATTTTGAGAAACCATGCTCATAAAGTATAGATTTGGGGAAAATGTGATGCACTTGGAGACAACTGAGTTTACCTAAGAGATGTTTAGATAATTCAATACCGCTATCCCAATCTTTAGCTTGATAAACGCGCGTGAGCATATATAGTAGAGGGTAAAATCTGGCGCCTGTACTCCATCCTTGAAAATCTATTGGTTTTATCGTTAAATCACCACGATTTTGCAGTAAGTTTTCAATGAGTTTATCAAGTGCATTATCCTCATTTAGTGCATGTAAATCTTGGGTTAATACGCTTTCGGTTGAACCTGCATATCGTCCCCATAATAAGGTGTGAACATACCAGTACAGTAATTTATCGCGTTCAAAGTAATTCTCAAGGCGCCCACCTTTGAGTACAAGGTAGCGTACCATAACTGGGAATGCATAAATACTACCCAGCACTCTATCATGGTCAAGTCCTAATCTACTAGAAATTAAGTTAAGTAAGGTGTCAATAGCTTTTTCAGCTTTATTTAATCCATCTTGAAATGTAGCAATATCAACATCTTTGAGTGCTGAGAACATTGCTTCTCCAGTAATTACCGCGTTGATACATCGAAGCAACCATTCCAACCGAAAATCAAAACCCGCTTTTTTCCATTTAGCAAGACGTGCTTTTAACTGGTTGCGCGCGTCTGACCACTCAGCACAAATTTTAGCAAGCGCTAAGTCACCTTTAGATAATTTTGTGCCACCACTATTAACGTTGTTAAAGATTTCGACTACAACATCAACTGTTTTATCAGCGCCGCTGACTTCGTGAATATGTAATCCAAGACTTTTTATGCGGTCAATTCGATTAATGCGTTCAGAATAAGTTTTTATGTTGGTGCGAAAGTCAGGAATTTCAAGCAAACGCACCATAAATGTACCAGCACCATTTTGCATTAACTCTGTCACGCTTATCCATAAAGGATTATTTTGCATCTTGAGTTGTGCATAAAACTCAAAATTTTCTTCTTCTAGATTAAAATACAATCCTGTAAATGCTTGCTCATTACCCTCAAAAAACTGCGGAGACCTACCGCGAATAATACCGTAGAGTGAAGTTATTCGCTGTTGTCCATCAAGTAAAAGCCTCACAGTACCTGCTGATAATTTACCATCTCCGCGCGTATGACTTTCGACAAGTTCTGTTTTTGTTTCCCAAACCAATAAACTACCGACCGGATGTTCATTATAAAGTGATAGCATCAGCTTACGTACCTGGTCGCGGTTCCACACGTAACCACGTTGAAATTCTGGTAGCGCAATGGCGCCGATATCTATTTGGTCTAATATAGTACTTATGTTCATAGCAGGATAACAATTACTACAGGTCATTTTTAACACACGGGTGCTGTGGGGTGCCTGTAGTTGAGGATTTATAAAAGTCGCTCAATCATGATTTCGTCAATATAAAACCCGTTGATTTTGGCGTGTTTTCGTGCTGTGCCGATAATATCAAAACCTTGATTAAGATAAGTACTTAAAGCAACTTGATTATCTGCTCTTACGTAAGCAAAAATCTTTTCGTAGCCTTTGTCTATACACGCATTAAATGTTGCTTGAAAAAGACTTTTAGCAATACCTTGTCTGCGATGCGATAAACTTACAAAGGTTCCAATAACACCCACATGGTCAAAAGCATCAGTAAAATCATTACCAAATGGTTCTACATTCTGAAAGCCAACTATTTCACGTTGCTGTGAGTTATCTACAGCAACGTGAAATATACCTCGCTTGTTAAATTTTGAAATAAATTCACGTTCTGCGTTTATAGAAATGGTTTTAGTTATAGCTGTATAAATTCCTGCTTTGATAATAGGATTAAAGATATTTATAATACCTTACGCGTCCGAAATTTGAGCTTCACGAACTATTAAATTCATAGCTTTAAAAATTTTATTTAACTATTATTACGTAAATATATAATTTATGCAATTACTTTCTTTTTTAAGCTAAGGATGTGTTAATATTGAAAACACTCTCTACCAAGAATTATTCTGATGGTTACCCTCGGTATCACCAAAGCGATTACCAATCTTACCGAAGCACACGCGAAACTGGGCATTTCGCCTACCTCAGATGCAGCCTTTTTTACCGAGTGGAAAGAATCATTACCTACTTTGACCGATGCCCAAAAGCTAAGGCTCGAACACCTTAAACAGAGGTATCTTTACTACGCTGATAGTGGAGCTATAACCGAAGGCACGGTTAACTTAATTTTGCTGTCTCCTTTTCTGGAAACCCTTGGTTTGTTCGATTCACCCTACCAAGTCCGAAGTGAAAAATATATCCGGTTTGAAATTGAAGATGGCGATACTCAACTGGACGGTTTGATTGATGCCTTGTTGATTAGAGATAGTCTCTGGTTAATTGTTATTGAAAGTAAACGTTACGGTTTTAGCGTTCGGCAAGCGATTCCACAAACCCTTGGCTATATGTTTGGGGCGCCAAATTCTCCTTTGTTTGCCTTGATTACTACGGGAGAAGACTATTTATTTATTAAATTAGACCGCGACAGTGGCCACTATGCCCTGTCAGACAAATTTACTCTTAGCACAGCATCCGGCAATGAACTGTATTCTGTTGCACAAATCTTGAAGAGGTTGGTTAGCATGTAATATTTATATTCGATTAAACTTATAAATTTAATTTTTTAAAGTGTTCCTCCTGTTACCCTCTGGTTTCGCTACTTTTAGGGCATAGTCTTTGCAATGGCTTTTTACCTCTTGTTCTAAAAGTTATTATCTGTATTTGCTGCTTTATTATCGAATATAGTATATATTGTTATACGTACCTCCGAATGACAGTCAACTCTAATATTTTTGCTTAACTATAAAGGTGTTGTTAGTAAAATAACAAAACTTTCAGTTTAGGATGGGATTTGACATCAAGCCATCTTTATACGCTAGCGAAAATATTTAACTAAACTTCAAGATAAAATATATGAGTAAACGAGTAGTTATTTTTAATCATAAAGGTGGGGTAAGCAAAACCACTTCTATATACAATATTGGCTGGATGTTATCAAAATCTAACAATGTTCTACTTGTAGATGCAGATCCACAATGTAACTTGACAAGTTTAATTTTAGGTGACGACTTCGAGGAATATTATTTTAATGATTCTACCAAGCATCATAACATTAAAGATGGAGTAGAGGTTGCTTTTACCGGAAAACCGATTCCCATTAAAGCTGTAAATTGTTTCTCACCAACAAGGGCTTCATCATTATATTTAATTGCAGGACATGCTAACTTGTCGGAATTTGATGCTGCATTGACTTTTGCTCAGACATCCAACAATGCAATAACAACACTTCAAAATTTACCTGGCGCATTTTCAGAATTAATAAAACTCACTGAAGAAAAATATTCAATTGACTATACATTAATCGATTTAAATCCTGGATTAAGCGCAATTAATCAAAATTTGTTTTTATCTTGTCATGCTTTTATT
This sequence comes from Calothrix sp. PCC 7103, assembly GCF_000331305.1. GTDB lineage: Bacteria > Cyanobacteriota > Cyanobacteriia > Cyanobacteriales > Nostocaceae > Dulcicalothrix. The sequence continues at coordinate 48,963 of NZ_KB217482.1, forward strand.
GTGCCTACAAATCCTGATCCATTTTCAGTTATGGCAATAGCTACTTTAACAAATGTATTACCAAAATGGGTTTCGTGGAAAAAAAACTCTATTCAAGTATTTGCTGACTCTGCATATCCATTGCTAGAAGGAGAACCTAAATTTATAGGAAGCTTAATTCAGCGCTTCAATGTACGTCATGGACGTGCTGCAAAGCCTTATAGAGATAATATAGAAGAAATTAAAAATAAGATAAAAAAAGATTTTATTAATGCTATCTCTAAAGTAGGAATGACTCTAGACCCAGAACAGTATACGAATGATTTTATTGATAATGGTTATTGTCTTGATGAGATTCCAGACTTCCAGGGTTTATTGCCAAAGTCACACCAAGCTGGTGTTCCTGTCTTTGAATTGTCACGTGCAGAAATCAATGAGACTGGTAATGTTTTAGATAGAATGATAACTTCGAGAGACAATTTCAAAAATAAATTTCGGTTGATTAGTAATAAGTTGATTGATTTATTAAATTATGCTTAAAGCATTAGAACTTTTTAAAGAGAATATTAAAGATGCTAAGAATTTAACTTCACTTTATGAGTATTTGGAAGTTACAATAAAATCACCGTTCTCGTTTGATGACCTGTTAAGGTCTCAAATAGTTTACTCGGTAAGTGCTTTCGATAAACTTATACATGATGTCATCCGTATTGGGATGGTCGAAATCTTCACAGCAAAAAGACAGCCAACACCAAAATATGAGGCAGAATCAATACCTATTTCAACCCATATTGAATTGCTTTCTGCAACAATTCCGCCAAAAGAATACATATTTGAGCAAACAGTCATCAAAAAGCTTAAAGTAATTTCCTTCCAAGAGCCTGAAAAAGTAGCCGATGGATTAAGTTATATATGGAATGAGAAGCAGAAATGGCAAAAAATTGCTATAAGAATGGGGATGGATGATAAAACTGTTAAAACAAAATTAAAATTAATAGCAGATAGAAGAAATATTATTGTTCATGAATCAGATTTTAATCCTACTACTCATAAAAAATATACAATTAGTAAAAGTGAATGTCAAGATATAACAGATTTCCTTTGTAAATGTGGAGAATCAATAGTTGATTTTTTGATTTAAGCACTATGCAATTTACTATAATATTTAATATGTGTTTTATCTGTTATAAGTTGCAAATGTGACCAACTCAATTTAGAACATAGTGTGTTCATTTTTAAAACTTACCTCAAAATTTTAATTATATGATATGCTACTTAGCCTAATACTTTAAAAGTCAGTTTTATTTTGGGCGTTTGATTCCACCTCGACGTTTTACTTTAAAGCCGTATAAGTAAATTTCAGGCATATTAATACGTTCATCAGAACGGCTTTCAACAATCCCAAGTTGTAACAAGTATTTTAAAACTTCCTCTGGTTTTGTAGTAGGAAGACGTTTTCCAAGTTGTTCACTCCATTCTACAGATGTAAGCGCTTCTAAAAACTTTGATTTTTGGATTGGAACTTCAAGACCCGTTAAGTTAATTTTTAAAGCTTCTAACCAAGGGTATTCTTCTTGGGCTAACTCTCTAATTCTATCAAGAGAGGTGTCCATTAAGCAAGATTGTAAATCTGATGGCATAAGTAATGCAGTGGGTGACATTTGTTCGTCTTGTTCGCTCAACTTATCTAATCTACGGTTGGCAGCTAAAGAAAATAATTTTAAAAAAGAACGGGGTGCAATTCTTCCTCCAGCATCTTGAAGGTGGTTTGGAATCCAGCTATAAGTGTAACCCTTCCTAGCATTGGCGCCCATAAATTTACCAATTATTTTTTCAATCATCGATTGAAAAAGTGATTCTTCGGGCGTTATAGTTATACCAAGGGCAGTATTACTATCATTAATCAAGTTTGGAACTATACGTAAATACTCCGTCATTTCTGAACCGGAGTTTGCTAGACGTTTGAATAGTAGTTGATATAACCATAAATGTTTCCACTCAAGATTAATTTGATTAGCTCGTAGTTTAGAAGCATCAGGAAAACCTAAAAAATCTTCCCGAAAAAGGTCTGTACGTAAAAAAATCTTTGGTCGTATTCTTTCCCAACGGCGCCATTTATCTAACCAAAATGCCAAAAGTTCGCGGATGGGAGCAGAAAGTTCGCTATAAGATACCCGCAATCTATCTAACTCATCGTAAGTTACAAATAACCATTCATCAGCTTCAAGCAATTTTTCATCTAACAAATCTAAAGCATAATTTATCTTTTCAATTTCATGGCGTACTAAAGGCAACCATTCTGATAGTAATGGTAATCTATTTACCAAAGCTTGGTGAATTTCTAATGGTATAAGTTCAGCCCATTCTGTATTTAATGCTCCACCTGATACTACACTCGAACGGCGAAGTATTATTCCTAACATTAATCCAATCCAAAAAGCACGCCAATCAATGTTACTGGCGTTTTTCATCTGTGCTTCTACGGCTTCTGGTGTTGGAAATGTTTTTTCTTTCTGCCGAACACGACCAAAAGCCGCAATCCATGTAGTTTTATCTAAACAGGGCAAAGCTCTAATTCCTAGATGTTGTACTAATATCGCACGTCCGGTTTCAATAGCCAATAAACGAAATAATTCTGTTTTACCTACACCTCGTCCTCCCAATATTAATAATATATCTGGTTCTAGAGCGCGCCGATAGTCAGGAACAGGAAGAAAATTTTTGAGGAAAACTGCATCGTCATCACTCTCATGTTCTGCTGTTCCTCTTCCCGGTGCTATGTCTATAATTAGTTCGAGTAGTTTATTTTTATTAAAATTACTCATGCCTCTACCTCGCGTACATCTTGGTTCTTATCGAATGAGCGCCCAAACAGTCGGCAAAGTCTCCGTGCGAGTCCTTGATAAGGATCACCTGTTATTACCTTAACAAGTTCTGACAAGCGATTTGCTTCTTCTGGACTTTGATCACGCGCGAATAAAGCAATATCTCCTCGAAGGTCGTCTTGCATTGGTAGTACAATTGGTGTAAAAGGCGCATCACTGTCATTGATGTTCGGAACTACATCAGTATCGTAGTAATAATTTTCTTGAAAAATTTCATATGCTTTATCTGCAAACGCTTTTAATTCCTCAACCCTTCCGGTTTCCCGTAGTGCAGGCGCCAATGTAGCTATTTTCTCCTTAACTTGAGAGTAGGAGGATAGGCGCTGAACTCGACCTCATTATACTTTTGATGAATAGCATAAGCAGCAAGAATTCCGGAAATCCCAAGGGATATAATAGCTAAGATAATTGCATCACTGATACCTGCTAAAGGAGAACCTATCAATACAGAAGAAGCTATTCCAATTAATTCTCCCTTCCTTAAGGTACTGACAGATTTTGCATCATGCAATTGTTTTGCCAGTTCTCCTTTGATAATAATAGTTTCTGTGTTGCTTTTTTGGGCTTCTTTAAGCTCTTCTATAGACTCAACTACAATAGTTTTTGCAAATGCAGGATATGTTGGTAAGTTTACTAGCATGATAACAGATAAGCCAGCTATAGTAATAATTCGCCTTCTAGTCAAATCACGTTTCTCTAAATCATTTGTTAAGTTCATATACATTAAATCAAAGTTGTATTTATAAATTGTGTGAATTTAAATGCAATTTTTTGAGTATGCCCTTGTTTAGTTACTACTTACTTAAATGGCTTCACGTTAGTAACGTAAGCAGTTACATTCGTCGTTGGATTAAAAAGCGAGTACCAGTTACCACCTGGTTGATCAAGATATGTTAGACGAAGATGGCAACCTATTGATACGTTTGGTTGTGAGTTATACCAGACAACATACTTTTTTCCCTTAAAGAGGAAGATACCTCGGAATGCTCCTCCTTGCGTATCATAACCATGATCTTCAATCATCTCAACAGTGCTAACAGTATAGTCAACTTGGGCAACAATTATCGGTGAGGTATTTTGATTAATGTTTTGAGCAATACATTGTTCAGTTGGAATCGCAAAAAAGAGAAAGATAGCCAGAAAACAAAAAATTAATTTCCTCATTATAAAGACTCCTACATGTTAATAAAAAATATTAGGAGGTAATCAACACTGGGAGCATCCAGTTTTGGCAGATCGACTTTTTTAGACTAAGCGTATAGTAAGGTTTCTGGCGCCAAGTACTTATGTTTCTTCCAAAAGTGGATGCTCCCATCAACACTTTCGTAGTGCCACTATACTTTAATCATTTTTATCTTTGAACTTCTGCATCATGTTGGTATGCCCAAACAGCTAAAAATCCAAATATACATGCAGCCCACAGTAACCAAAGCAAATCTATTGAAACGTAATTATCATTACTCATTCCTGCTGACCACATTACTAACCGACCGTAATGACAAAAAGGTGAAAATGCGATTAAATCCTGTACAGGTTTAGATACGGGAAAAGGCAGACCGCAAGTGGTCAACGCGAAGGGGAGAGACAAACCAGTGATTACGTTAACGATTTTAGGCTTGTATAAATAACCTAGTGCCAGACCGAAAATTATAAAAGGGATAATTCCTAAGATAAAACTGAAGAACATAAGTAGCCATTGTCCCAAATTTTCCTGAATTCCCAATTTCCAGGCGCCCAAAACCAACACAAGTAAAAGGTTAACTGTTAATATTGCTAAAGAAATAAGGACTTTTGCAGATAAATAGACTGTAGGTGGCAAAGGACTAACTCGCAAAAGTTTTAGCCATCCCTCGCTACGTTCAGTAGCTATTACATTTCCAAGCCTGTCAATAGCAAATGTTATTAAACTAATACCAGCAAAGCAAAGCAGTTGTATCTTCCCCTCTTGTTCACCAGGCTTTAAAAAAATAACCATGCAAGGAAATAACAGAAGACCTAATAAATAAGTACGGTTGCGGGATAACTTTAGACATTCTACATACGTTTGGCGCCAAAGCATCGATATGAAATTTTGTGATTCATTTGTGGAGTTTATTGGTGTATTTTTCGATTCTTCGGTGAAGTTATTTAGCGAAACAACTTTATCTGCAATAATTTTACTTTTACCATCTTTTTCATTCCATTCAAGAGTAATATAACGAGTTGCCAGAGCTTTTATATTGTTATCGTCGTCACTTTCGTTAGAAACCATCAAAATAGTTATACCCTGTTCTCTGCATTGCTTAATTTGTCCCCAAAAATCTTTTTTACCCTTGCCATCTAGTTCTTTGCTAGGTTCATCTACTATTAGAATTGTTGGTTTATCAGCAATAGCTAGAGCAAAATAAATTCTTTGTTTTTCGCCACCTGATAAATTTTGAAATAAATCATCATGTTTACCTTCTAAGTTTACTGTGCTAAGAATTTCTTCAACAGACAGAGAATTTGAGTAATAACTTTGCCACAGCTTAACAAACTCTTTGACTGTAATATCTTTGGGAGGTGTCACCGTTTGCAAAACTGCCCCAACACGTTTTTTAGATTTTGGGTCAAAAGGTGAGCAACCGTCTAACTTCACTTCTCCACTATCAGGTACGTCAAGTCCCAAGATAATATTTAACAAGGTAGTTTTACCAGTCCCGTTGTCTTTTCCTAAAATTACAAACTCACCTTGTTTAACTGTAAAACTAATTCCTTCTAAGCAGAATCTTTCACTAAGCTTCTTATGAACATTGTGTACTTCAATTAAATTCATACTTTCCTAGTATCATTAAAATAAAGAGTTAACAATTAACCAAATTGCAAAACCTACTCCCACAGCAACTGTTGCAGGAAGTTCAAGAACTGTCAATCCTACAGCAGCTGATAGACCAGTTCCTACAGCTACAGGTTCAAGCAAACCAACTTGACGACCATCTATACAAGACCCGATAGTAAAAAAGCAAAAGTCGCTGCCTCTAGTAGCTATAAAAAAGACTGCAACTAGCGCTAGAAAAAACAATCCTGCTCCCACAGTTCTAACAATCGGCTTGTCCAAATCAAATAAAAATGTTTTCTTGTCAAGTTGTGATGGTGTGTTTTTTTCAAGTTCTGAAGAACCCGTATTATTTTCAATTTGTGCTGAAATTGCGTTTTTTTCAGGTTGTGATTGCATAGCTATTACCTCAAACATGTAAAATTATTAAAATTGAAAAAATTTGATTCAAGATATTGCTTCAAGAGACTTTCTGACAACAAACCAAATTGCTACACTTATTCCAGCAACAGTAAGTGCAGGAGCTTCCACAATTGCCATAGGAACAGCTATTGCCGCAGTAGTGGCGACAGCTACTAATTCTTTTTGACTTATTCCGTCACTACCTCTATCCTGATTTTTATATTTAGGAGGAGGAGATATGGGTTTAGTTACATTGTCACTACCTTTTTTGCTGTTATTATGTGTAGGACTCAGATTAACAGGTTGATCTGTATCACGTACAAGGTTGTTTGAAAAACTAGTATTTTCAGCTACAACAGTTTCTTTACATTTAGTGAATTGCGGCCAGTCATGTGATTTATACATTGGGTTACAACTATTTTGAATACCCAATGTCACTATTATAAGAAGTAATGTCCAAGATATAAAACCTCTTAATAAAAGCGTTTTTATCTTAGATTCTTTATATTCAAATTTTAAGAGTTCTTTTATTGATTGCATAATCAGAATATTCCCTTATATACAAATTGTGCATTAAATTTTCTAGGACTTACGCATTGACAGAAGAGTAAAAATAGGGGGTTTGATTTCCAGCGCTTTGAGCTTGATTTTTATGTTCTCGACAAGCGATCATAACTAAACAAAAGGTGGTTAGTAAAAGGCTGAAACGTCGTATTCACGTTAATGCACAAGATGATTCGTTTGTACAGTGCGTAAATCCTATTTTCTATTAGGAACCTTGAATTTTTCGGACAATTTTTCCATCTTGTTGCAATTTTTCTATTACAGCAGCACAAAATCCAGGTTTTCCTCGCACAATGAATGTTTTCTTCTCTCCCTTCTCCGTTTTGAGTTGAAGGAGACCCCATAGAATTGTAACTTCCCTTGAAGTATAATTTGGACTTTGCCATTCAACCGTAATCGTTTCTTCGGCGCCAAACAAATCTTTAATCTTAGAAAATACTGGAATAGATATCCCAGCGTTTTTAAACTTATCAGAAGTGATATATTCTGGCATTTTTATTTTCACCTCAGTATTTACGCAGGGTGTGTGGCGCCATAAAAAACTTCAATATATAAAACTGGCAGCGTTACGCACCGACTCGGAACATCGCAACTAGCCGAAACACTTAAAAATCTAAAAGCCACTAATAAGGCTATAGTCACGAGAGTGACTATAATTGATTATTTGTACACAATTGTGACATATAATTAAATTAGTGTCAAGTGCGTTCACTAGTATTAGCAAGAGTTAGGCAAATTTTGTAAAATTCTTGTAAAGTCACAAATGTGGCTTTGTTCTCTCCCCTATTGAAGGCTAAGTATGAACCAGCAAGAGTTTGAGGAAATATTTGAGAATTTATCACCCCGACGTAAAGAAGTATTACGAGGAATCTTAGCTGGTGATACAGATGTTGCAATTGCAAAAGCAATGGGTATCACGGAACCTACTGTCAGAAAGCATATTGAAAGAATTTCCCAGGAATTTGGGGAAAATCAATATTCTGAAGGGCGCCGCTATAAACGCTCTGACTTGGTTGCCCTAGTTGCCAGGTACAAACCAGAGTTGTTGAAAGAGCGTGCTTTTACGGGTGCAAAAGAAGTGGCGCCACATGAGGAAACACCAGAGACAACAGACTTATCGAACAGTTTGCTACAAATACTAACAGCAAATATACCTATGAAAGATTATTTAGAAAAGCAGTTACAGCTAGCAGATAAAGAAGAAAAGACCCAAATAGCCAAGTCGTTAAATAAAGTTGGTTACAATGATTACCTAAATGGTAACTACCAAAGTGCGATATTTTATTTAGAATGGGCAATCACCTTTAACCCTGAGTTTGCGGCTGCTCATTACAACCTTGGTTCTGCTCACGAAAAACTAGATGAAATATCCAGCGCTTGTCATCATTACGAAATTGCTATGAAGTATAGCAACCGTGCGGCTGATGCAGCAATTAATAACTTAGCACGTTTATCTATTATTAATGGAGATAGTGCCGCAGCTATTGAAAGGATAGAGCCAATTCTATCGCGAGTACAAGATACCACCGTTAAAGCATCATTGCATAAAAACCTTGGCTGGGCGTACTTTCAGCTTCTTCAGTACAAAATTGCTAAAAAACACCTGCTAATATCGCTTAAATTAGACAGTTCGCGTGCTTTAACTCATTGTTTACTAGCGAAAGTCCAAGAAGCTCAAGGAGAAAAACAAGGCGCCTTAGCATCATGGAAAAATTGTCTAAAATATGACTTAGATAACCAGTCACCAAAAACACCAGACTGTAAACTAAATGAATTAAAAGCTTGGAAGCTAGATGCTCGCAGAGCTTTAGAGAGTGAGAGTAAGTAGGTAGATACATGGTTTTAATGACTTGTTAGCTGTTAAAAGCTACGTTGTGTTCCTATGTATGTGCTTATAATATTAGTGTCTATAAAGCTGTACATCCTTAAAAAGTTTGGATTGCTACCTAATTTTTCTCCAACTAAATGACTCATACTAAAGTTGGAAATGTACGCTGGCTTCAACCAACTTACTTAATTGGGTGGTACAATAGGGTCTTCGTCATCACCAACTTGAGTCATTCTTCTAACTCTTCCAGATGCACGACTTTTATTGTATATAGAGCTTTTCGACATTTCTGGTAATATCCCACGTAGTTAATAACTTCAGGATAAGAACTGCATATGAAAAACACCAACCAATAACTGTTTGCCAAAAAAAGTTTATTAGACCAACTAGTATCGGTTGTCGGCGCCTAAATTAAACGATAAGCTAGAGATATTAACATTCAATTAAACTAACCGTATCTGCCATTAAAATAAGTGATGAAAAATTTAGTATCTTTATCAAATTATATCCTGCTGGAGAGCAAACTACTTTACCAATAGGTCTTAAGCTAATTGTACTTGATGAGTCAGGAGAAATTTTCGACCAAGTTCCTGAAGAAGATAATGAAGATTACTACGAAATTAAATATAAATTAACATGTGATTTGGGAGAAAGGTTTAACATCAGATTAGCTTTAGGTCTAGATAGCATTACAGAAAGTTTTTCATTTTAGTAAAATTTTATGAAAAATTTACTTATTTTAGACTTTAAATATGATAATAGAGTTTTAATAGTTAAGCTTTTGACTGGCTCAAATGGTAAGTTTATAGATACAAAAATTAAAGTTACATTATCGACCGAGAAACTTTTAAATAGTCAAGAACGATGGATTAAAGCTTACACAAATTCAGGCGCCAAACCAGTTTACCGACCACTTGGAAAAGTAGGGAATCAGGTCGTTGCAAGCAGTAATTTCCGAAAAGCCGCTGTTGAGTATGCAAACACTTTTCAGGAATGGCTGAACTCAGAACAGTTTGTTTGCGTAAAACAGGAATTAGAGCAGTTCCTACAAAATCAACAAACTGAAGAAAAGCGAGTTTTAATTCAAACAAACCAAAACTGGATATGCAAACTCCCTTGGCATCGTTGGGATATTTTCCAACTTTACTTCTGTGAAGTTGGTTTAAGTCTTGCAGAAAACAAACGAATAGAAAGGCCATTACCACCTAAACCTAGAGCAAAAGTTAGAATTTTATCAATTATTGGAGATAGTACTGGCATAGACACAAGCGTAGATAAGGAGTTACTAAAGAAAATACCCGATGCAGAAATTATTTGGTTAGAACAACCTCGGCGCCGATATTTATATAAAGAGCTTTGGAACCCACATGGCTTAGACATCCTCTTTTTTGCTGGGCACAGTCAAAGCAAAGCAAATGGTGATAGCGGTCAAATTTCCATCAATGAAAAAGAAAGTTTACCACTTGGAGAACTCAAAAATGCACTGAGATATTCTATCCAATTAGGTTTAAAGCTGGCAATTTTTAACTCCTGCGATGGTTTGGGTTTAGCAAGGGTACTGGCAGATTTACATATTCCATATATAATAGTATTCCGAGAAAAGGTAGCAGATAAAGTTGCCCAAGAATTTTTAAAACATTTTCTCGAAGCATACTCCAGCGATAACTCTTTATATACCTCAATGCGGTTAGCAAGGGAGAAATTGCAAACCCTAGAGAAAATTTTTCCCTGTGCTTCTTGGCTACCAGTCATCTGTCAAAATCCATATGATACACCTTTAACCTGGCAAAATTTGCGTGGTAGTCAAATAGAGAATAACTGGCGAGCTTGTTGTCAAGCAATGCTCGCAAACTCAACCTATAAACGTTTACTCAATAATCCTCTAACTTATCAAGAATTAGGATTGGAATTAGAAGAAATTTATGTACCTTTAGGGCTAGTTGAACGACAAAAACAAGACAGACGTATAGACTCAAGCTCTCAATTTTACGAGCAAGAACCGAAGTATGAAATTACTAAAACATTTCAGCAACCAGAATTTTTTGAAAAGGCTTTAAAACTGGGGCAAACTCCCAAAAGTAAAGGTAAACGATTAATGCTTATTGGTGAAGCAGGCGCCGGAAAAACCACACTATTACAGAAAATAGCAGATTGGGTATTAGAAAACACTAACGAGGACGTGCCAATTTGGATATCTTTGGCAGATTTACAAAAAGGACAAACCTTAGAATCATACTTACAAAATAACTGGTTAGAAACAGCAATGCAGACCGTGCGTATACCTAGTGCAACTTTCGCCCTTCTAGTGCAAATGTTCAAAAGTGGTAGAGTATGGTTGCTACTTGATGGAGTAGATGAGTTTAACTCCGTCAACCCGATATTAGAAATTCTCAACCAATTTAAAGGCTGGGTTGGTCAGGCACGAATTATTTTAACTTGTCGATTAAATCTTTGGGAAGCAAATAAAAACCTCCTAGAAAATTTTGATATATATCGAACTTTAGACTTCAGTTATGGTAATGCTCAAACTCCAGACCAAGTAGAAATATTCATCAACCGCTGGTTTGTAGCAAACCCACAAAGCGGTAAAAGGTTACGCTCTCAACTAGATGAACCAGGGCGCCTGCGTATTAATAACTTAGTAAAAAATCCCCTGCGGTTATCATTATTATGTTGCACATGGCAATGGCAAGAAGGCAACTTACCCCAAACTAAAGCGGAACTTTACCAACAATTTACAGAAGCAATTTATACATGGAAACAAGGAATTTTTCCCACGACAAAAACAACCGAACAACAATTAAACGCAGCGTTGGGACGAATAGCAAAGCGCGCGTTTGACTTAGAAGCATCCTGGTTTCGGCTACCACATCATTTAATTGTTGAAGAACTAGGAGAAAAAGAGGCGCCTTTATTTCAATTAGCACTTCAACTAGGTTGGTTAAATCAAATAGGTGTAGCAGCAGAAAACCCATCAGAAACAGTTTACGCTTTTTTCCATCCCACCTTTCAAGAATATTTTGCCGCATCAGCAACCCAAGATTGGCACGACTTTCTACAACATGATAATCATCATCCCATTCCCATGCAAGGTATCTACCGGATGTTTCAACCTCAATGGAAAGAATCTATTATATTATGGCTAGGGCAATCAGAAAAAGCAGTGCAAAACTCAGCAAAAGAAGAATTTATTCAAGCATTAGTAACATTTACAGATAAATGTAATGATTTTTATTGGTATCGGGCATTTTCTCTAGCAGCAGCAGGCATCGCCGAGTATACCAACTATAGCCATGCCAATTTAATTATCACGGAACTAGTAACACAAGCCTTCCATCAATCTATCAATCAACCAGAATCAAAACCCTTAAGACTAATAGCCGAAAAAGCGAAACAAGCACTAAAAGAAAGCGACCATCCACGAGTTCTCAACGCTGTAATAGAAATTGAGCCAATACCCATGTATTTTCTAGTAGAAATTGCTACTAATGACAAAGAAGATATTGGCGCCTTAACTAACCTGATACAGCACGAAACGGAAGATACTCGTTTAATAGCAGGCAGAAAACTATTACAAATAGACCCAGGTAATCAGATTGCTACTAATACTCTCCTTAACATGCTGCGTTACAGTCGAAGTCCTTGGATTTATCACCGAGCAGCCAAAAGTTTACCTGGAAACTTAGAAGCAATTAGCATCTTGCAAGAAATACTTTGCAGACCTCGGCATCCATTTGATGCTTTTGAAATTCAAAACATATTAGCTGAAATTAGTCCTAATAATCAAAATCCTACTGATAGGTTAACAGTTAGTATTCCCACTGAAACCAAGACTTTTAACTCCCTACTAAATTTAGTATATACAAACTTACTTAAAAATAGTGCCGTAAGAAAATTATTTATTTATATATTCAGAAAAGTCTGTAACACTTTAGTTAACTTACATCAAAAAATCAATAACGATGAAAATTCCCGTTTACAATTCATCGAGAAACTAGCAAAATTAGACTCAGAAAACCCTAAACTTATTCTAAACCTAGTTGAGCTACTGCGTACAGGACAAAATTCATCTGTATATAAGCAAGCTGCTGAGACTTTAAAAGAAATCCTGACAGAGCAAATGTATTTAATAGTAGTTTCAGACTTAAGAGATTGCTTGCAAAAAGAAACTTCTGGAGAACGGTACAATTGTTGCTATGAGGTTATTTGGCATATAGCCCAAAATTTAGCTTACCCTGACTTCCATCAAGCTTGGCAGTGATTAACTACTTCCAACTTCCGACTTCTTTTTAATACCTTAAGAAAAAATAACATAAGTGTCTTCTAGTCAGAAATACTGATAGATATAAGTTTAATAACAAATATTGATAATTATTTTCATGAATAAAAAACCAGGTTTAGTTCAAAAGCTTTTATTATGCGGCTTTTTAACATTTATTAGTACTGAGGTTCAGGCACATTCATGTCCCCTTGGGGAAATTACACCTGATAGTACATTAGGCTCAGAAGCATCAAAAATTACTCCAAATGCAATAATCAAAGGTGCCAATGCTGATTTAATAAACGGTGGTGCCCAACGTGGTAATAACCTGTTTCATAGTTTTACAGAATTTAACATTCAAGAGGCACAAGGAGTATATTTTGCCAATCCATCTGGAGTAGTAAATATCTTAACGCGCGTTACAGGTGGGAATGCATCGAATATTTTAGGAACATTAGGTGTTGATGGCGCCGCAAATCTATTTTTAATAAATCCCAACGGTATTTTATTTGGTCAAAATGCGCGACTTGATATAGGAGGTTCGTTTGTTGGAACTACAGCGAATGGGGTGCAGTTTGGTAATCAAGGTAATTTTAGCGCTACAAATCCGGAGGTGCTTGGGTTATTAACTATTAATCCTTCGGCATTGTTCTTTAATCAGATTAACCCAAATACTGCGATTCAAAATAATTCGGTGGCGCCTGTAGGTGTAGACCCAGCAGGTTTTAACGCAAACGGTTTAAGAGTTCCAAATGGCAAGAGTTTACTGCTCGTTGGTAGTAATGTCATTATAGATGGTGGAGAATTAAATGCTTATGGTGGGAGAGTTGAGTTAGGAGGTTTAGCTTCCCCTGGAGAAATAAGTCTTCAGACAGATGATAATAATTTAAAATTAGGATTTCCAGAGAATGTAGCACGAGCAGATGTGTCCCTCAACAATAGAGCGCGCGTATATGTAGAAGCATCAGAAAGAGGTAATATCACCTTCAATGCTCGCAATATAGATATTTCAGGAGGAAGTTTATTAAGTGCAGGTATTGGGAAAGGTTTGGGTTCTGTTGATAGTCAAGCAGGAGATATTACTCTAAATGCAACAGGTAAAATAAATATTGCACAATCAAGCCGAATCGAAAACAATGTAAATACTAATGCAACTGGCAATGCAGGTAATATCAATATTATTGCTAATTCACTTTCTTTGACTGATAACTCTGAACTATCTACGAGTACTTTTGGCAAAGGTTCGGCAGGAAATTTAATAGTGAGTGCCAAAGATTTTATCTCCCTTGCGGATAAAAGTACTATTTTTAGCTCGGTCGATTTAGGAGCAAAAGGTCAAGGTGGTAATATTGATATAAATGCTGGTTCTCTATCTATACTAACAGGTGGTCAATTAATAGCTGGCATTTACGGAGCATCTGAAAACCAAAAAGCAGGACAAGGTAATTCAGGTAATATCAATATTAAAGTTTCCGATGCAGTCGTCATCGATGGTAAAAAAGATGAATTGGCAAGTGCAATTTTCAACAACACAGAAAATGGCACTATAGGCAACGGAGGTGACATTACTATTGATGCTAACTCTTTATCTCTAACAAACGGCGCCAGAATTAATGCCAGTACATCTGGTTTAGGCAAAGCTGGTAATATCACAGTTACAGCAAAAGATTCTATTTATCTTGCCGATAAAAGTAGAATTGTTAGCTCAGTGAATTCTGGAGCAGAAGGTACTGGTGGTAATATTGACATTAATGCTGGTTCCCTATACATACTAGAAGGTGCCCAATTAATAGCTGGCATTTACGGAGCATCAGAAGACCAAAAAGCAGGACAAGGTAGTTCAGGTAATATCACTATTAAGGTTGACGATGCAGTTATTATAGACGGTAAAAAAGACGGATTAGCAAGTGCAATTTTCAATGATACTGGAAACAAGACAATAGGTAATGGAGGTAATATTACCATTGACTCTAACTCCCTATATCTAGCAAACGGCGCCCAAATTAATGCCAGTACATCTGGTTTAGGCAACGCTGGGAACGTTATAGTCAGTGCAAAAGATTCTATCTTGCTTACCGATAAAAGTAAAATTGTTAGCTCAGTAAATTCTGAAGCAGAAGGTACTGGTGGTAATATTGACATTAATACTGGTTCTTTGTATATACTAGAAGGCGCCCAATTAATAGCTGGCATTTACGGAGCATCTGAAGACCGGAAAGCAGGGCAAGGTAGTTCAGGTAATATCAATGTTAAAGTTGACGATGCAGTTCTTATAGATGGTAAAAAAGATGGATTAGCTAGCGCAATTTTTAATGATACAGAAAAAGAGACAATAGGTAATGGAGGTGATATTACTATTGAATCTAACTCTTTGTATCTAGCAAACGGCGCCCGAATTAACGCTAGCACTTCTGGTTTAGGTAACGCTGGCAATATCACAGTTAGGGCAAAAGATTCTGTTTCTCTAACTGATGCTAATATTTTTAGTACTGTGGAAGTTGGAGGTATTGGTAGAGGAGGAGACATTACTATTAATTCTGGTTCTTTTTTCTTATCTGATGGTGCCCAACTTAGCGCCAGTATGAGAGGAGAAGGTAAAGCAGGTAACGTCAATATTAATGCTTTAGGCTCTGTTTCCCTTACAGATGCTAACATTTTAAGTAATATTGAGGCTGGTGGCATAGGTCAAGGTGGTAATATAAATATAAATGCAGCTTCCCTATCTATTAAAGATACCGCTCAATTACAAACTGCTCTGATGGAAGCATCTGATGGGAAAGTAGGTGGAAGGGGAAATGCCGGTTCTGTAAATATAGATGTTAAAGGTGCTGTAACTATTGCTGGTAGTATCGGGGATTCTCGTAGTGCTATTTATAGTGAAGCAAAAACAGGAACAGTAGGCAATGGTGGTAATGGAGGCAATATTGCCATAAATTCCGATTCTTTTGCCTTAAATGAGGGTACCACGCTTGAAACCAGTACTAGAGGACAAGGTTCGGCAGGTAATTTAACATTGCGTGCGAAAGATTCTATTTTAATTACGGGTTCTTATATTTTAAATACAGTTGAAGCAGGTGGTGTTGGCAAAGGTGGCAATATTGATATTAATGCTACAAAATTATCAATATTGGACGGTGCCCAAGTGCAAACTTTAGTTCGTGAAGCAGTAGAAGGTAAACCAGCAGGACGCGGAGATGCTGGAAATATCAATATTAATATTACTGACGCAGTTAATATATCCGGAAAAAAGAATGGAATTAATAGTGCAATTGTTAGCTATGTAGGCACAGGAACAATAGGTAATGCAGGCAATATTACCATAAATTCAGGTTTTTTTTCACTATCTGACAAAGCAATAATTAATACTAGTACTGGTAGAACAGGTAATGCTGGTAATGTTTCAGTTTCCGCTAATAATTTTGTTTCTCTAGTCGATGGCGATATTCTCAGCACAGTGCGAGCAGGTGGTGTTGGTAGAGGTGGCAACATCGACATTAAAGGAGCTTCGTTATCCTTACTTGATGGTTCTGTTTTAAGAACTTCGGTAAGTGAAGCATCTGATACTCAAGCAGCAGGACGAGGTAATGCAGGAAATATTGACATTAATGTTACAGGAGCAGTAAAAATTGCTGGCGCCAAAAATCAATTAAGCGGTATTGCCAGTCAAGTTGATACCGGAACAACAGGTAATGGAGGCAGTATTAATATTACTTCCGAGTCTTTCACTTTAAATAATGGTTTCTTATTAGCTAGCACTTTTGGAAAAGGAGATGCAGGTAATATTAGCGTTAATGTAAATGATTTTGTATCTTTAGCTCGTGCGAGTATTCTCAGTACAGTTGAAGAAAGTGCTGTTGGCAAAGGTGGTAATATTGATATTAATGCGTTTTCATTAACAATGTCCGAAGCTGCCAAAATATCTACCAGCTTATCTGGTGGACAAGGACAAGCTGGTAACATAGCAGTGCGTGCAAAAGGTCCTGTTGCTCTTACAGATAAAAATACTAGGATGGCTAGCACAGTAGAACCAGGCACCATTGGTAATGGTGGTAAAATTGATATAAAAGCTAGTTCTTTATCTTTAGAAAAAGGTAGTGAATTAATAACTTTAGTTCGTTCTTCGGATGCTTCAGAGTTATCGGCAGTTGGAAATGCAGGTGATGTAAATATTAATGTGACTGGTGCAGTCAACATTTTTGGAGGGGATAACGATTTTCTAACTTGGATTTCCAGTCGTGTAGAACCAGGTACAATAGGTAATGCAGGTAATATTAGCATTTCTTCAGATTCTTTTCTTTTAACAGATGGCGCCCAACTATCAAGCAGTACCTTTAGACAAGGTTCGGCTGGTAAGATTAAAATACAGGCTAACAATTCCGTTTCTATCATAGGTAGCAATATTTTTAGCACAGTACAATCAGGTGGTATCGGGAATGGCGGCAATGTTGACATTAATGCAACTTCCCTTTCTTTATTGGAAGGTGGTCAACTATTAACCTTTGTTAGCGAAGCATCAGAAAATAGACTACCAGGACAGGGTTCAGCGGGTAACGTTAATATCAAAGTTAAAGATAAAGTGACGATTGCAGGTAATAATAAATATAAGCTACCCAGTGTAATCGGAAGTTCTATAGGACTGGATGCAGTTGGTAATGGAGGAGATGTTAATATATCTTCTGCTTCCATATCTTTAGCCAATGGAGGTATTATTAACACAGGTACTTTCGGTGATGGCAATGCTGGTGCAATTAATATTAATTCTACTGATGTCAACATTTCTGGGGTAAATTTCACAAGTCGGTATTCGAGTGGATTATTAACAGAGACATTTTTCAATGGCAGGGGAGGAGATATTACAATTACATCTTCTAATTTTAAAATTGCAGACGGCGCCGTTCTCAACGCCAGAACTATTGGTGATGGTGATGCTGGTAATATTACAGTCAATACAAATTCCTTTGAAGCACTTAATGGAGGTCAACTTGCTACCACAACATCATCAAGTGGCAGTGCTGGTAAAATAACTATTAATTCTACCGACAGAGTATTTATTTCGGGTAGCGATACAACTTATAACTCTAGAGTTGCCGCATTTCCTTTATTTATCAGAAACGTTAGTCCTGACAGTGGTTTATTTGTTTTCTCGGAAGGTTCAAGTGTAGCAGGCAACATAAAAGTCACTTCACCGAAAGTGACACTCGATAACAGAGGTAAATTAATCGCTGAATCAGCATCAGGTAACGGTGGTAATGTAAACCTAAACAGTGATTTACTTTTATTAAGAAGAGGCGCCCAAATTTCCACCAACGCAGGTACAGAACAACTAGGTGGTGATGGAGGCAATATCGATATAAATTCTCGTTTTATTGTCGCAGTCCCCTCTGAAAACAGCGACATAACAGCTAACGCTTTTATAGGAACAGGTGGTAACGTAAATATTCGCACGCAAAGTATTTTAGGTATAGAACCACGCACTTTTGAATCTCCACTAACTAGCGATATTACCGCAAGCTCTAAAAGTGGTATTCAAGGACAAATTGCGATTACAGAACCAGACGTTCAACCCGCACAAGGGTTAGTTGAACTACCAGAGGAAGTAGTTGATGCTACCCGTAGAGTAGCTCAAATTTGCCCAAGAGAACCAGGCGCCAAACCTCTCGGAGAATTTACCATCACTGGACGCGGCAGTTTACCACCCAGTCCTTTAGAACCATTACCCGGCACCACTAACACCACTAAATTAGCAACATTAAACAATAGTAATACTAATGTATCAAATATAGCCTCTAGCAAAGTGCAAAACACAATAGTTGAAGCACAAGGCTGGGTTAAGAATAAGGATGGAAGTTTAGAGCTTGTAGCAATGGCGCCACAAACTACACTCCTGTCGCGTGCTGTAACATCTGCATGTCCATTTTAAAGTATATTACTTTTGGTTCTCCAAAATTTTGTATTATAGGCATCCAAAGAATACTCTAATTATCTTGCCAAATTTTGATAGTTCGGTCAGAACTCCCACTTAGCAAAGTATGGCCATTTGGACTGAAAGCAAGAGAAAAAACATCATTTGAATGTCCATTAAGTGTGCAAATTAACTCTCTTGTTTTCAAATTCCATAATTTAATAGTATCATCCACACCACCACTAATAAGAGTTTTACCATCATGACTAATGATAATACTGTGGAAACCTTCTGAATCTCCTACAAGAACACTAATTAACTGCCCATTACTCGGATTCCATAATTTTATAGTTGTGTCGTAATAGCCGCAACTAGCGAGAATCTTTCCATCAGGACTAAATTTAATGCAATTAATCGAAGACGAATAATCCCCAAGAGTGCGAATAAGCTTTCCTTCGCTCGGATTCCATATTTTGATAGTTTTGTCATCACTACCACTAGCAAGAATCTCTCCATCAGGACTAAATTTAATGGAATTAATCGAAGACGAATGTCCCTCAAGAGTGTGGATAAGATGCCCTTCGCTTGGCTTCCATACTTTGATAGTTTTGTCGTAACTACCACTAGCAAGAATCTTTCCATCTGGGCTAAATGTAAGCGAATTAACGTCATCAGAATGTGCATTTTTGATAGTATAAATAAGTTGTTGTGCTGTTTTCAAATTCCATAGTTTAATAGTTGTGTCATCACTACCACTAGCAATAGTCTGATTATCTGGACTAATCGCAATAGAGCGAACCCAGTTTGAATGACCTTCAAGCGTACTTAATAGTTGCCCTGTTTTCAAATCCCATAATTTAATAGTTTTATCATCGCTACTACTGGCAACAGTTAGACCATCTGGAGTAAATGCAACAGAGCGAACCCACGACGAATGTCCAGATAAAGTGCTGGCTAATTTCCATTTTTGAGCATTTGCCTTTATAGTTTCTTCTTCATTTACTTCATCCGCTACTACCTTTAATTCTTTTCCGTAAACTTGCTGTTCGTTTTTCTGAATGTTTTTAAGTTCAGTAAGGTAAGGATTGAGGGATTCTTTATCTAATCCTGATTGATTTAATTCAGCAGCTATTTTGGGTAATTTTAATTGATAGTAAGGGTCAAGATTTAAATAATATAAATCAGCTATATAAGCTGCCAAAAGTTTATTACTGGTTACGATTGTTTGCCGAATCATTCGCAAAGCATCTTTTTCACCAACACCTTTAGACATTAGGTCTTTCGTGCCTTTTTCCCAATTCCACTCTTGGCTAGAATAGGAACGGCGCTGATTATTTTGTACTCCCCAAAAATGAACATTTACTGTATAAGCATAATCAGTAACACCCATATCAAGAATAGCCGTTGGCACGGGAGCTAAAATTTTATGTAACTGCTCTACATTAATATTACCAATCGGACGCTTAAAGTAATCACTATAAAATTTAACTAGATGTAGTTTATCTCGTTCAGAATAGTATTTGGCTAAAAACGCTTCTACACTATTTAACTCAATTTTAAGATTATTGCGAATGGATACGGGAGCATCTAGACTAATTTCTGGTGGTGAAAGCAAAATTAATAAACAGTCTTTCTCTTCTTTTAAAAGGTCTTCGGTTTCTTGGCGGCTTAAAATACCATTCCAATTTTCTAAATCCCAGTTAGATTGAATCTCTGTTAATTTTAAATCAATTTGTTTAGCTTGAAATTCGCGGAGAGAATCTCGCATCAGATCAATTACTTCGCGCTTTCTTTGGAAATCTTGTTGTACAGAACAATACCTTCGCCAGATTTCGGAGTCATAACCTAGCATCAACGCTTCTAGAATTAAGGTTTTTTCGTATAAGAGAAACAAGCTTTATAATTCCCAGACTAGTTAAAAACTCCGTCCCGTTATTCCACACCGGGTTTTTAGATTCAAAAGCTTGATGTATAAGGACTCTGGGGTCAACGTGTAGCAGACAGATTCAATATTTTGTTTGATTGGAAACGTTGACGGCAAAAGTCTTTTTGCCAATCATATTTTTGGCGAAGGTATTGACAGAATATTCCTGCAATTTACGTTTGCCTTCAGAATTGGAAATAACATCTCTAAGACGCTCTCTAAGTCCTTCTCCTATACCAACAATAACATCTTGTCCTGCTTGTCCTATTCCTTTAATAGCTTTACTTTCAGCTTCTCCGATTGAATAAGAGTACTCTCCTATTCCACCACCAATTCCCTTTGCTATAGGACTAAGAAAGTCATATGTTAAACGAGGTTCAATATTAAGAAAATTAATATTTTCACTGTTAGAAGATTGTGCTAACGCACTTATAGCAGTAAGTGACTGCCCAACACCTAATACTTGACATACAGTTGTACCAACACTAGCATCGATTAGCTTTTTGAGCATCTTGCGCCGATTAAAAGACGACGTTCCCACAGTTGCCTCCGATTGAGAAAGGAAAAACTTTAGATTTCGCCTTGACTACAGCTACTTTACCAATTAACAATAAAGTGTGGCATCTTCTTCATTCTTTATTTACAAGCTTTTCTGCTTTTAATTAAATATGTTATCCAAAAATATTAAGTGTGTCAATGTACTATTTTTACTCTTACGTTCCATCAGATTTTACAATAGCAGGTAACTTAAGGTAAATGTTTAGGCGCCAACATCTAACTCCTCCCACTCCTCTCTGTGTACTCTGCGTCTCTGTGGTAAAAATCTTTACTCATTTGTAACAAACAACTCATCCGTTACATCCGTTGTATCCGTTGCCCAAACTACCCACACCTCATCAACATCATAAAACTCCCCACGCTGCTCCAACTTAAAATCTCCAAGCAACAACCCCAACCAAACTTCCACAAGTGCCAACCCTAAAACGCGCGCGAGTTCAATCAAACGAACGGCGCCTTTTCTTGTCACAATATAATCAAAAATCTTCTGCCGCCAACTCTCCACATCTTCGTTTCCTGCTAAATTACGAATATCGTCCCAAGTCTCAACAGCTTGCAGCATCTCCAAGACATTATCCTTTTCAACAGGCGCCGCAACAGACTCACTCCCAATAATAGGATAATTATGGGCGCCATGAGGTTGAAACGTTTGGGGAATAGGTGCTTCTTTCAACTCATCCAAGTCCAGATGCATCGACATCCGCACCAAACCTGCAAAAAAATCACTATCAACAACAGGTCCCAAGTCACTATTACTATCGCGCGTTTCCTCCAAAAGCAACAACGAACGCGCTTTGAGGATATCAGCAATTTGTACAAATGCTAAACTAGCAGCTTCCAACTGTTGTTCAACAGTCAATAAAGGCAACTCCGAGTCAAGACATTCCCAAACTACATCAAGCGTAGCATCGGGTGGCGCCGACGATAATTCATCCAAAATATCCCAAATTGTTAACTGCTGAAACTCTGCCATAGCTACACATCTGAACGTAAAGGACATTCAGAAATTGGACATTTTGACGGGCTAATCTCGAACATTTCCTTATATTGAACGAGAGTACAATTATACTTTTGAGAAAAAGCTTTTAGAACCTGTTCGGTATAAGCCTTAATTTTACCAGCAGTCAACCCGAAGCAATGAATAGGTTCCAACCGACAAATCGCCTTTTGTCCATACCATAACTCGGCGCCAAGTGCATGTAACGGCTTATCACCCGGCGCCTTATACAAATACAACACAGCAAAATAATTAGCTGGTGGTTCAACAATTATCGTATCAATACCTTCATCACTGTGTTGAGCGCGGCGCCGATAAAACGAACGACGGTTATGACAATATTTAGCATCCCAACAATTATCACCATCAGAACCATGCACTATTTTTGCTTGCGCGGTAGAAAGTTGAGAACACAATAGACATTTATTATTAAATGGTTTTGGCAAGCGAACCCCCAACCAATTGGTAAGTATCATCTTCACCAATCACATCGCTAACAGCATCACTATGAGTTGTCACAATAAACTGGCAAGTTGAACAAAGTTTAGGAAGCTGTCTTATTAACAACTGCGCTGCTGGTGGATGAAGATTTAAATCGATTTTATCAATTAGTACAACCGAGTATGCTATTTGCTGACGCACAAACACGTAAAGTATAGGAAACACCGACTGTTCCCCCGCTGACATCTCCACAATATCGTAATTACGGCGCCCGTCACTGATTAAAAAATAGTAATCTTCTGGGGTAGGAGAATCTACACCTGGCATTGGTTCCACACCAGCAAACGAGCGTTCAGGAAAAATTTTGGTATATAAATTTTCTAACTGTGTCAAATAATCTACAGTCGAAGTTTGGGTAAGTTGAGCGAACTTCCAACCATTTAAATACTTCCGTAACCTCGCCACACCCACTTCAAATGATACTCTTCCAGTCGTAGATTTACTTGTACGTGCAGGACTGGCGCCGTTTTCTTCTCTTTGTGGAGTCACACCCAAATTACGAAACTGGTCAAACCAAAAAATACCAGGCAGCTTATAAAACTCAGAGCGCACCGTTGGGTCAGTTTCCAACAAACTGCGCGCGTAATAACGTCCCGCAAACTGAAAATATTGAGCATCCGAGGCAGCATAACAGCGTTCACCATCAAGAACAAGCCGAACACGCTCAGTATCACCAGGTTCAACCAAATCACGTTCCGACTGAGTAGCAGCCCATCTATGGAACAACGCGCGAGTAGCAGCTAACTCCTCAGTCGTGAATAATACCTCAATTTCAATATACGGCGCCCCCCAACGTTGGTAGCGACCAGGAAGAAACCCCAACCAATCAAAATCAGTAACACGTCGAATTTGTTTAGTAGCCAACGCCAAAGGAAGCGCAATAGCTTGCAACAGCGTAGTTTTTCCCGTACCGTTATTACCCAGTAACAGGAAACGATTACTAACCGTATCGAGAGTTTGATTTTTAAACGACACCTCTAAATGCTCAAAGCGCTTAAAGTTTTTAATCGTGATAGACTCAACCTTCATCTAAATTACCTTAGATGTAATGTTTATTACAATTTGTTCGCTGCGTTCATACCCGCCTCGGAATGTAATTCCAAGGCTAGTAGCAGAAGTCCATTGAAATGGACTAGTAATAGCAATTGTCAAATAAATTACAAGCTAATGCATATAAACTGTGGTTTATCCGTAAAACCACATGTTGCATACTCTTATCAGTCCATTTTAATGGACTTCCGCTATTAGCCTTATGTTTTCAACATAAGCGGGTATGAATATTAATTATCAACCCAAACAACGCGCAAATTGCTGGGCATTATAAATCAGAGTCTCCGCTAAAGTTTATTGTTCCTCTACATTTACCACATAATTTTAATCGTATTTTATATCGTATAAAAGACAAGAGATACTTATTTTGTATTGTAGTGTTGTAACATATGTTGTAACTTTAGGCATAAGTTGTCAAAATTGGGCAACTAATGCCTTGTAAAAACCTTGGACAACTTATGCCTATATTTAGGTCTGGACTTAGCCAAAAGCCTACCTGTACAGCAGTTTCGTGCTGAAACTTTAGTCTAATTGTGGGCTTAAGCCTATGACTTTATTGAGAGCTACGAGAATAGAGAAGACGGAGAACTAATATAAGCTTATAATTTTTGGACAATTTATGCCTTGTTTTTTAAAGTTGGGACAACTTATGCCTTTATTTCCAACGTTAGGACAATTTATGGCTATATTTTCCTGATTGCTGCTCATTCTCTTTGACGAGAACATCATTGTTCTAGCTGTCAATCGTGACAAATTATGTATACATGCGTGGACACTTTTTGCGTAAGGTCACATATGTGTGTGTGACTTTAGGCATAAGTTGTCAAAATCGTTTTAGCGTATACAGAAAAAATGTGTAGTTTAAAGGATAAGATGGCCGCTTTTAAAGCATAAAGTGTCCGCCCAAACAAAGCTGTAATCCTTATTTTATCGTTGTGGACGGTTCTGTACGTTCTCGCATTATTAAAGTATAAACACCCGCAAACATACTTCTAGCTTGGGTTTTGTCGTGCGGTCATTTTATGCTTTAAGAACGGCCACTTTATCCTTTAAGTTACACTTAAATAACTTGCTTATGCTTTCAGACCCTGACAAGTTTTGGGTCTAGTTACAATAGAGGCTATGTATTGTTTACAATTTGCTGGTAATAGTACTTACTAAAACTATTGAAGGTAGCGCTGTACATTTCCAATCTGTCAATTCAAGAAGTGAAGATAATTTGGTGTGGCGGGTACGGCGCCTATTAGTCATGGTAAATTAATTAATACCGAACCATTAGTTCATCAGGGTAATGAGTGTGGGTAAAACAAGTAAATCGGAAAACGTTCCCAGTACGATGCAGGAAAAATATAATGCCATCGTAGCAATAACAGACGATTTCGCCAAACAGCATTTAAACGATGAATATGCTCAAATGATTCGTTATGCAACGGCAGCGTTGTGTAGAAAAAGACCATCTCCCTTAGTAAGTGGTAAAGAGAAAGTTTGGGCTTGTGGTATTACCCATGCTATAGGTACGGTTAATTTTTTATTTGACTCCTCGCGACAACCATATATCGGTGCCAAGGAAATGTATAGTTGGTTTGATGTAAGTGCCAGCACGGGACAGGCGAAATCAAAACAGGTACGAGATATTTTAAATACACGTCAAATGGATCCTAATTGGTGTCTGCCAAGTAAGATGGACAGAAACCCATTAGCCTGGATGGTTTCTATCGATGGACTTATCATTGATGCCAGAAGTCTTCCCCGACATATTCAAGAAGCAGCGCACGCGAAAGGACTTATTCCCTATATCCCAGACGCACGCTCCGAAGATATTGAAACTTCATCACCTAGCAAAGCTGACTCTTCCAGCGATGCACTATATGTATTAGATGTATTTGTAATCGATGGCCCAATAACCGAGAAGTTTATTGCTAAGAACCCAGTAATATCTCGAACTATTGAAATTAAAGGTAGCAATACGCTTTCAGAACTTCATAAAATTATCTTTAAAGCATTTGATCGTCACGACGAACATATGTACGAATTTCAAGTTGGAGGTCGCGGACCGCAAGACCCAAATGCTAGAAGATACAGTTTGAAACAAGCAATTTCAAGTGAAGATTCCACAGAAAAGCTCTTTGATGCGTCTAGCACTAAAATTTCTTCTTTAGGTTTATCTACTGACGATGCTTTTGGTTATTGGTTTGACTTTGGTGATGATTGGTGGCATCAAATTAATGTATCCAAAATTATAGATAAAATCTCATCAGGTAATTATCCCAGAATCACCAAGCGAGTTGGCGCCAGTCCTCCTCAGTATGCAGATTTTGATTAAAACTGCGTAGCTTCTAGGAGAAATAAGGCGCTGCTGAATCGTTACTTTCATATTAAATAATATAAGGCACCTGTACTTAATCAGATGTTAATTAACTTATTTGTCAGCATAACGGTGTTCAAGTGCATTACAAAAACTACATAAACCAAGTATTAACTGAACAGTTTAGTTTCGGTAATTATTTCTGCGGAATCCTAATTACAAAAGTTGTCCCTTTGCCAAGTAATGATATACACTCCAAGGCGCCTTGATGTTTTTCCGTAATAATTTGATAACTAATTGACAAACCTAACCCAGTACCCTGACCAACAGGTTTAGTAGTAAAGAAGGGGTCAAAAATTTTACTTCTTACCTCGTCATCCATTCCCGTACCGTTGTCAGAAATGCAAATAACAACTTGATTATCAGCTCCTAACTTAGTGCGAATACAGATAGTAGGTTTTGTAATTTTATGTAAACTTGTATCTTTTACAGCATCTATAGCATTACTAAGTAAATGTAAAAATACCTGATTTAGCTGTGAAGCATAGCATTTAACACCATTTATGTTACCATACTTTTTGATAACTTGAATTTGAGCTAACTTTTGCTGTAGAATCATGAGGGAGCTTTCAATTCCTTCATGTATATCAACTTCTTTACAATCAGCTTCATCCAATCGCGAAAAGTTTCGTAAAGATTTGACAATATCACGAATTCTTAATGCTCCCATATTCATAGAGTTAAGCAGCATTGGCATATCAGTTTTGATAAAATCTATATCAATCTCTGAAGTTTTATTTATAATTTTTTGCGTAGCGTTAGGAAGCTCTTCTTGGTAAAGAAGAAGTAGTTCAAGTAAAGATTGAGCATACTCTGACGTGTGAGCTAAATTAGCATAGATAAAATTAATCGGGTTATTTATTTCGTGAGCAACTCCTGCTACTAATTGTCCTAAAGAAGACATTTTTTCACTATGTATAAGTTGAGATTGAGTACGACGTAATTCTGACAACGTAGCTTGTAACTGCTTGTTTTTTTCCTCAATTTGTTGTGTACGCTCATGAACCCGTGCTTCTAAGGTAGTATAAAAATTAGCATTTTCTAGAGAAATAGCTGCTTGAACAGACAAAATTTGCAAAACTTCTAGTTTATCTTTAGTAAAAGCATTCGTAGTAAGATTGTTTTCTAAGTATAAAATTCCAATCAGTTTACACGAATGTATAATAGGTGATACTAAAATAGATTTTGGTTGATTAAGAAGAATATAAGGGTCAAAATTAAAAGTTTCTGCTTTGGAAGCATCATCTAATACAACATGTGTTTGAGTTCTTTCTACGTAGTTAATTATGGATATTGCGAGACAAGAGTGTTTGGTAATAGGAACAGATTGTAATACCGTTACCGAGACTTGTTCTGTCAATGAAGCTTCAATAACTAATTCATTATCTTTTTTGGTAATAAAAAATACTTTTTGGGCACCTGCATTTTCTTTAACTAGATGCATAAGTTTTTCTAGCAGATTTGATAGTAAAATTTCACTGCTTAATGCTTGCGATGCTTTGACTACTGTTGAGGCATCTATAGATAAAGATTTAGTATAAGTTTTTGAGGGATTATTAACAGAAATATCTAGCGATGTTGCTTGTGATGTTTTAATAAGCAGATGAGGATAGCGTTCCTCTAAGTCTTTTACTTTAGCCATAGCTCCCCAACTGATATAAGCATAATATGCCTCACTTATATAAGCGGCGCCAATAGTATTTTTCTTTTGCGAAAAATAAAATTGTGCAGCAAGTTCTGAGGCAATAGCTACTTCATGGGTGTAGTTGTTTGCGCGCGCTCCAGCGATAGCTTTGTCGTAGAGGTCAGCAGCTAAAATATTTTTATTTAATACCCGTGCTTTTTCCGCCTCTACCAAATCATACTTATGCTGAAAGTTACAAGGAGCATGGTATGCCCATAACTTCATTTTCTTTTGGTTAACAGCAACTTGCTGTTTATATTGTTGTTGTTCTCTAGGTGAGGCACTATTATATTGAGCAAGAAGCGCCAGGGAATAGTAGAAGTTATTAACCTGGTACATCAAGAAAGCAGGATTATTTTCCTGATATTTTACTACTATCGAGGCAGTATTAATTGCTTGAATATAATCAGAAAATAAATAATATAGAAGTGTCTTAAAAGAATAAAAAGCACTTAGCCAAGAATAATTATCACCAAGAAGAGGAAGCATTTCCGTTTCATCAAAAGCATCACCAGTTAAAATATACTTACTCGATGAAAGACCTTGCAAATTTAAAGATGTTTGTCTAACAATGTTAATAATTGCAATAATGGGATATAATTTTAATTTTCGCATAATTGCAAGACAATTTAGCAAATTATTATCAACTAATTCTAAATTTAATCCACTGAAAATTAAATGACAGCTTAAAGAAGTAGAACAGTAGCTAGTAAATTCAATATCTCCTGTATCTAACCCAACTTGTATGCTTTCATTTAAAGAATCTATAGTATCTTTTACTGGCGCCTTAAAATGTCGAACTGTTGCATTAAATAAAAAGTTAACTTTACATTTAAGCTCTACAGTATTCATTTTTTCTAATAAAGTTAGCCCTAACTGTCCAAAGCGGTAGCCAGTTTCAATATCTCCTAACTTATCGCATAAAATTGCGGCATAAAAACCGTAAGCTAAAGCTGCTTGTTTTGAGTTACCATATTTAACCGATAACCTAACAAGCGTATTGACTGTTAACGGAAAATATAAAGAACCCGCTTGACTGGCAGCAGCGGCAATAAGCATTAAAATTTGCATAGCTGCCAGCTTATGAGAGTCTGTCATTTCTGGCGAGTTTGCTAAATCTTCTATCTTTGTCGAAAAGAATATTAACTTAGTTTGTAATACCGCCGTTAAAACGTTAATAATTTTGGGTTTAGGAGGCAATTTCACACCTAAAATATTCAAAGCTTGTACACCAATATCGATAGCTGGCTGTAGAAGATTTTGTACAGTATGAGACTGGATTAAAATTTGATAAACTTTAACTTTATCCAAAACACTATTAGCATTTTGTAAAATTAACTCACAGAGTTCTTTGGAGTGTTCAAAATTACCAGTTAAATACAAATTCTCCGAATATTCCACATAAAGATTTAACGTTAAATCATAACTAGTTTGCCAACTGTCTTTTGCCAGTAGTGATAAACCAATATTTAAATACTTATTAGCAATCTCATATGCTGCTTTAAATTTAGCTTTTTTACCAGCTATAAGATTTAGTTGCGCTAGCTCTAATTTATCGTGCTGTTGGGTAATTAAATTAATACCATAATTGAGATGATGAACAATATCTAAAATATTATCTGCTAATTTTTCATTATTAATAGATTGACGTAACAGTAGCCCGATTTTGAAATGAATTGCTTGTTTTTCGTTATCTGGGATTAGAGAGTAAACTTCTTGCTGTACTCTGTTATGTAAAAATTTATAGCTAATGTTTTCAGTATGAGTATATATAGTTTCTAAATCTTCTTGGCTAAAATTATTGAGTGAATAATCAGTACTTAAATATTCATTAGAAGGTAAAATTAACCCAGCTTGTAAAGCTGGATATAGTTCATCTATTATTTGTCTAGGCTTTTTTTTGCTAATAATGCACAAAACATCTAAAGTAAATATATTTCTCAAAGAAGCTGCTAATTGGAGAATTTTCTGAGTGTATTCTGGTAATTTGGCAATTTTGCTGATAACTAGCTCAACAATATCATTATTACTGATAGCATATGTTTGGATATCTTCAAGCTGCCATTGCCATGACTTGCTAACAAAATCAAAAAGTAAAAGTTTTTCTTGATATAAACTCTGAAGTAACTGTGTTAATAAAAAGGGATTGCCATCGGTTTTATGAAATAAAGTTTCTGCTAACGCCTGACAATATTCTTTATCCGAATTTAATGCATCTGCAACTAACTCAACAACATTATTAATAGTTAATGAATGCAATACAATTTTACTAATATTGATGTCAAAAGCTTCAATTTGTTCTGTTGTCTGTGCTAATATATGAGATGAGTTTACCTCTGAATCACGATAGGCGCCAATAAATAACAAGTATTTAGTATCATTGTCACATATTAAAAGTTGTAATAACTTTAAAGTAGCAGAATCTACCCAATGTAAATCATCTAGAAATAGAACTAAAGGATGCTCTTTACTACAAAAGACTTTAATAAATTGATAAAGTATCCTATTTAATCTATTTTGTGACTCTGTTGGTGGTAATTCAGCTATTTCCGGTTGCTTACCAATAATTAGCTTTACTTGGGGAATAATATCAATTATAACTTGACCATTTGAACCGATAGCCTCTAAAATTTTGTATTTTATTTCTGCAATTTGAGTAGCATGTTTTGTAAGTAATTGCCCTATTAAATTAGTTAAAGCTTGTATCAATGAAGAGTAAGGAATATCAGATGTAAACTTATCAAATTTACCACTTAAAAAATAGCTATATTGTGCGGTAATAATTTTGCTAAGTTCGCTGATTAGACTCGATTTACCGCTACCTTCTTCACCAGTTACAAGTATAAGTTCACAGTTTCCCTTATTGACGCGCTCAAATGACTTGAGTATTATATCAACCTGTTTTTCTCTACCATAAAGCTTTTGAGGAATTCGTAATTGACTTTTTGTATCTAATACTCCCGGTATAAAGTCAATAATTTCGAGTCTTGATGAAAATAATTCTTGATTACATTGTAAATAGACTAAATCAGCCAATAACCCTTTTGCGCTCTGGTATCTATCAACAGGATTTTTTGCCATCAACTTTGCAACAATCAAAGCAATTGAGTCAGGTATTTCTGGGTTTAATTGCTTTATAGGGGGCGCTTCAGAAGCAATATGACAGTATATTAACTCGCTTATATCATTTGTAGTATAAGGTAACTGACCCGTTAACATTTCATAAAACGTTACTCCCAAAGAATAAAAATCACTACGGTAATCTACTCTCGCATTCATTCTCCCAGTTTGTTCTGGGGACATATAAGCAGGTGTGCCAAGTGTTATTAGATTGCCGTTTTGCAGTTGAGATGCAAGCGCGTCTGTTATAAGTGCAATACTAAAATCGATAAGCTTCACTACCCTAGTTTGTGGGTTGATAATAATATTGGCGCCCTTTATATCTCTATGAATAATGCCCCTAGTATGGACATAAACTAGGGCTTGTGCTAGCTGTACTGCAATGTTAAGAAAATCTGAAATAGATAATTTTTGTTTTTGTGTGCTTAGGAACTGCTTGAGACTCAAACCACCGAAGTCTTCAAGTACCAAAGCCGGATGTTTATCGTGGAGTTCCAGCTTGAGGATTTTGACTATGTTCTCATGTTCTAAATTGTTGGCAATAGAATACTCGTATTTGATGCTAGCAACAGCTTCTACCGTTGGTGATTTGAGAACTTTCAGGATAACGGCGCCACTTGTTTGCGACGTGCCCCGATAGACAACAGTGTTTACACCCTGATGAATAACTTCGGCAAGGTTATATTTTGGGATATGGAGGGTTGCGAGCATGACAAGTAGGCCTTCCTAGACTAAAATAGCTTCTGTGTCTAGGATTCCCATTTATGTTCTCAGAATGAACAAATTCAAGTTATGGCTCTGTAATCTTTAAAGATAACTTGGCAGCTGGCGGCTGAAGAGATGCTTGCGAACACGTGTTTACCGTGATATTCAAAGGAAGCATAATTGATGGGTTCTATATCTTCTAGCTCTTTAAACCCCAAGCGCCTAGTATAAATTTTGTGAGATATGGGGCTTGTAGTTTCTGCAATAGCAGCAATATACTCTTTTTCACGAGCTATGATTTCTGCTGTCCTTGTCAATATAAGTGATAGTCCTGCGTATTCTTTATAGACACCCACCATAAATATGTGATATAGCTCACCCAGCTTAACTGGATATTTGTCCTTATATCGAGTATCAAGAGTCCCCAAAAGTTCAAAAATGGGTAAAAATTTCGGTGAAATAGTTTCAATACCCTCTGGAGGTTCAGTCATGAAGTCTTCAGCAATCAACACACCTACTGCTTTCCCAGTTACGTTATCCTTAGCTACTACTGAAAGTTTATCTAAAACTGCTTTGCGTAAAAGAATACTAGCAAAGTATTTAAATTCTTCTAATGTAATGTCCAAAGCTATTGTCATCGGCTCTCCAAAGTAAAAAGTACTGGAGATACATTCAATAGCACTATTTAAGTTATCTTCAGTAAGAATCTGATAGCTGATATCTCTGCCCTGTGATACTGGTGGGACTAATGTTATTTGCATTATTTTGTCCGGATGAGTTTACTAACTACGAATTCTTATGAAACCAAAGCGCTGGGTGTTAATGACTTTGCAATATCATTAAGCTGAATTATTGTTTGCAAAATATCTTCCTCTGTAGTACTAGGGTTTATCGTACACATACGAATAACTTTATGCCCTTTGAGTACAGTAGTACTGAGCATTGCAAAGCCACTACTAGCAATTTGGTTGACGATTTGCTGATTAATGGCATCAATTGAAGTACTACATCTAGTTGGAACATATCGGAAAGTAACAATTCCAATAGAAGCAGAACTAACAACTTCCCAATCTGGTAATTCCTGGAATAAATGTTCTGCTAATTCAGCAAGTGTCATTCCCCAGGAAATTGCTTCACTAAACGTATCTACTCCAAACGCCTTAAATGACATCCAAAGCTTTAATGCTCGAAAACTGCGAGTTAATTGGGCGCCGTAATTACAGTAATTAATTTCCTCCTCCGTAGTTTGGTTAACATCATGGAGATACTCTGGCATAATGCAAAAAGTATCTTTTAGAGTTCCCTGCTCACGGACTATCAGGCAACCAATTTCATAAGGTTGAAACAACCACTTGTGAGGATCAATAGTTATAGAATCCGCACGTTCTAATCCTGTAAGCTTCTTTTTCCCAGTATCCGTAAGAATTGCTGCTGCACCAAAAGCACCATCCACATGCAACCATAAATTTTCTGCTTGACAAAAATCTGCTAAATCTGCGAGTGGGTCAATAGCTCCAGTATTAGTTGTCCCAGCATTAGCAATTACACAGAAAGGGATATTACCTTGTGTACGGTCATAAACTACCTGATTCCAAACGTCTTTCATCGACAAACGATAATCTTTATCACACGGTATTGAGCGTAACTGATGTTGTGGAAATCCCAGTATTTTTAGCGCTCGAATAACCGATGAATGAGTTTGGTCTGAAAAGTAGACAACAGCCTTATCAATTTGGTCATTGAGCTTAATATGACGCGCGGTAGCAAGTGCAGTGAGATTAGCCATCGAACCGCCACTAACAAACAATCCACCTGCGGTTTTTGGTAAACCACAAAGTTGGCACAACCAACCGATAGTCTCCCGCTCAATTTCTGCGGCGCCCTTACCCACTAACCATGTACCCGCGAATACATTAAAACCAGATACAAGAGTGTCAGCCATAACACTGACAAAATTGTTAGGACTAGGAACAAAAGCAAAGAATCGTGGATGGTCTGTATGTACGATTTGATTGAGAATATCTTTTTCAAGTTGCTGAACTATGCACCTAATGTCCGTTGCTAAATAAGGAATTGGTTCACGCTGTCGTTTTAACAGTTCTTTACCTTCAGATATGCTCTGGGTAGGTAAGGGTATAGCGGGCTTTTGCACCACAGGTAAACTACGTAAGTCCTCAAAGTGTTCAATCACCAAATCCATAACTTGGTTAGATAACGCGCGCATTTCTGATTGAGACAACTGTAAATTTTTCGATGGTTGTTTTTGATTCATGCTATAAAAAGTGCGGATTTTAGATACTTTGAGTATTTTTTGCATCAAGAATACTTGCCAATTGCAAAATATCAAATTGGCTTTGTATTACTTTTAAAAATGTTGGGTAGCATACAATAAATATCCGCTGCATCTGCCAGAGCGAATAGCATGGAACCAAACATGATATAGAACAGCACCAGTTAAACCCGATTGGTTAATGAAGTCTTGAAACTCAACCTCACCAAAACCAATTAAAAACCGCATATATCGGTTTACATAAAATGAAAAAGTAAGTATTGGCTAATAACAAGTAGAACCCTTTTGTTATTACTAAAATAGTAGTAACATATTTTACCTTGATAACATAGTATCGCAGTATACACTTTTTATCAAGTTATTAAGCAGCTAATTGGTAGCACTATAGTCGCGTGCCAATTTTTACTTCTTCAATACATTGTCTTGTTGCTTCTGTGGGCATATAATTATTAATTAATGGAAACACTGTATAAAGAAAAAATTAATTTTTTTAAGCTCAAATATATTGCTTTAATAACTAAATAACTATAAATAAGGCAAGCAGTAGTAGACTTTTTATAGTTCGGTTTTATAGCTGAATTAGTCTGGCTCAATGTTGTATAATTTACGTAAAGAAACGGCTATCAACGCTGAACAAAGTTATTTTTATTACCATTTATTGCCCAGCATTACTGGTTTGTAGCTTCTAATGCGTCAGTTCTAATATACAATGTGTACTTTTCTGATATGATTACCCTTCAGACTCATAACCAAGGCGCCCCGTCAGAAAGATAAAACATACAATGAGTTACAGTACAAATTTACCGTCTATTAATCTAATTCCCCTAGAAGGTAAAAAACCTCTCTTACTTCCGACCTCCGACAAAAGACCTCCGACCTCTTCTGATATTCGCTGGTTGAAAGTACAAGAATTTTTAAGAAGTGTAAGTCTGGCGCCAAACAGTCGTAAATTATACGAGCGTGAACTACGAAGATTCTTAGCTTGGAGCGAATTAGGATATCATGAACTTCGCACACGACATTTAGCACATTATAAAGAGTATTTAACTGAAGAAGTTAGCACCGATAAAGGTAGACCGCTTGCAAAGTCCAGTATAAATGCAGCATTAGGCGCCTTAAAAAGTTTTTTCCACTGGTTGCGCGACACATACCCTGATATCATCGAAGTCAACCCAATGACAGGAGTAAAATTTGAGAAATTACCACTTCCTGGTGCCCAAGACTTGGCGCCATCAGAAGTAGAACAAATTAGGACAGCATTAAATAACTTAGGAGAAACCAAACAACGCGACACAGCATTAGTCCACATATTATGTCATGGTCTGCGCGCTTCTGAAGTAGCAAGCTTAAACGTTGGCAACTATAACGGCAAACTATTATATATAGAAAACACTAAAGACAAAAAACCTCGCCTAGTACCACTGGTATCAGAAAGTCGAAAAGCTGTAGAAACCTATTTACAACACCGCAGCGACGAAGGAGAACAACTTGACGAAGACAACCCGCTACTACTCTCCTACCATAACCGCATCCCACAATATACACGCATCAATAACCCAGAAGGTGCCAGATTAAGTTACCACGGAATATACTTCGCCATCACAAAACTCGGCGAACTAGCAAAACTACCCAACCTTCACCCCCACGCATTTCGTCACACCTTCGCCACCCAACTATTAATAGATGGCATGGACCCAACCCACGTCAAAACCCTAACCGGACACGAAAGCGAACGCGCGTTTCGTCGTTACGTAGTCCGTGCCAAACAAGCAGCAGCAATAGCAGCATTCGATAAAATACATGAACAGTAGGGGCTAGTCGCAGCAACCACCCGTTCACTATTCAAGCCACACTATAACCAGTATCAATCCTGGCATATTCTGGCTGTAATCCCAACACAATATCTGAGCGTTCCACACCCATTTCAACGAGTTCTCGCGCAACCACCCGATCACACAAAATCTGTGTTTCAAAACCTGCATCACTACGATTGCCAAGCATATAATCTTGCAGCAAATCTTGAATAATTTTTCTGTACTGCTCTAGTCGATCCATAGGACGATTTCCTCCTCGATCGGGTTATATACCAGTAGTTTAACCTGATAAGTACGAACTGAAGCCAATGCTTCGGGGGCGTTGGAAGAAAACTTCATATGCAGTTAAGGGAACGGCTAAATATAGGGTTCTGTCAGGCTCCAGGGTTTCTAATTATCTAGAAACTCTTCTAATTTTTTCGTTACCTAAATCGATACATTGTTGATGTATATTAGATTGGAAAAACACTCTATTAATACCTGAGTTTGACCTATTTTTGATAGAACAAGAAACTATGAAAATAGCAGTTGCAACTATTAGAACTTTAATTTGAATATTGTTCATATGTCAAATAAGTAAGAATTTATTTTTAATTTGACAGAGAATACAAAATAGATAAACATGTTTTACTACCATTTTGTAGGCATAAACACACAAAAATATGGCACAAAAGTGCCAACAACTTGGAAATTTTTGGCAAACTATTGGCGCCCTAGCAAGTGTAAACTAATAAAACGTTGTAAATTAAATACCAGGGATAGCAACAGTGACTATAAGTAACGCACAATCAACCAGTGAATCACATATAAATCAATAATGTATTTTATACTAATAGCCATAAGTGGAATTACCCTAATTTCAATTTTAGTGTGGTTGCTCGTATCTAATTACAGAAGCCAAAGAGCATTAAGGTGGTGGCATAGTAGGCAATTAGCAAAAATGCATCAGGAAGGAGAAGCTATCCGCAATGGTGTGCTACAAACTACATTTTTATGCGTCGGCACTTAGAATCACCTGTGCCTAGTAGTACTGAGACTCAACATAAGTTAGATAAACGCTACTTAGAGAGTATTGAAAAATTTCATGACTCTCTCAAAGAGCTAAGTGACTATTTGTACCCAGCATATATTGATGAAAGTCTACCTCTGGCGATTCAGCATTTGCTAGATACCTGGAAAAATCGCTCTAGTTTAAATGTAGAATACGAGCTACCAACTGAGTGGGGTGATGAAACTTGTGAGCGCATTCACTTAGTTTTAATGCTATTAGAAGAGTTTTTACGTATTCTTGTATCAGAAGTTACAAATAACCCTACTGTATGTGTAAAGTTAAAGCAAGAAAAAACTCTAAGTGAGTTAATAATTGAAGTTACAAATTCAAAAGAGTCTGACTTGACTGATATAAAAACTTCAGACGATATATTTCATTTATCCCGAACTGTTGAAATTTTGTTATTTGGTAAGTGTTACCGTCATCGGCGCCATCAAACTGAAACTTGGTACTTGCGCTGGTGATGTCAAAAATGAGACTCTAAGAGAACAAAATATTTTTGAATTCCGCGCTTATACTCAAAAATCGTCATTTATCATAGTATATTAGGTGATTAACAATGCTTCAGCCAATCGCAGTAGAAAATAAGCAAACATTGACATTTTTGGTTGTTGATGACCAAGAGCTAGCTTTATACGCAACAATCAATGTTCTAAAACCGCAGTATCCAGATGTAAAAATTATAGAAGCTCAAACTGCTTCAGAAGCACTAAACCTTATAGCCAGCAACCCCACTTTACCCGACTTAGCCATCGTTGACTTGTCAATGCCACAGACAGCAGGAGAGTCTGCCAGAACTGATGCGGGAATTCAGCTACTGCGGACACTAATGGAGAAGTACCGTAATCTCAATATAGTGGTGCAAAGTGCTTATCCACGTTCTTTGATTCGTTTAAAAGCCTTAATTAGCAGTCACGAAGGAGGGTTTACGGTTGCAGATAAAAGTTTACCCATGAAAGAGATGTTAACCAAAGTTGATTGGGCACTTGAAGGTCTAATTTATACTCCCAAAGAAATGCGTACAGTGTTAGAAGTAAAACCAGAATGGTTGAAAATGTTGGAATGGGCATTTAATAAGGGATTGCAAGATAAAGAGATTGCAAAACAAATGCGGATTGCCGAGCGAACAGTACGTCACTACTGGAGGAATGTTCAGAATGTTTTGGAAGTTTACCCTGATGATGGTAAAAATTTACGAATTCAAACAGAAATCCGAGCTAGAGAAGAAGGTTTAATTGATTAATTAAATTTAATTTAATCTTATTATCATAATCAAAAATATGAATATATGGCGTATTGGTGTATTACCTGGAATTGCAGCAATTGGGCTTACAATTATCGCGCGTATGCTAGGTTCGTTGCAGTCATTAGAGCTAGCTGCATACGATACATTCATGCGTTTGCGTCCAGATGAACCTATGGATGAAAGAATTTTGATTGTTGGCATTAATGAAGAAGATATACGACGAATCAAACAATATCCAATACCTGATGGAGAAATTGCAAAATTATTACGGACATTACAAAGCTATCAACCTGCTGCAATAGGGTTAGACATTTATAGAGATATACGTGTTCCCCCAGGACATGATGAATTAGCTAGTGCATTCCTGGATATGAAAAATGTCATTGGAATAGAAAAGGTTTTACCTGATAGGAGTGGATTTACAGTGAACCCACCTCTAAATTTACCGTCAGAGCAAGTAGGATTTGTTGATGCTCCTATTGATGCAGATGAAAAACAGAGACGAACTTTATTGGGTACATCAGATTTAAAAGATAAATGGCGCCTATCTTTATCACTAAAGCTAGCAGATATTTATTTAAAAAAACATGGTATTAATTGGAAAGAAGAAAATAAAAGTGAAGGATATTTAATGAAGTTTAATTCCACTAAAATACCTCAGTTTCGACCAAATGATGGTGGTTATATTTCTGAAGATAATGGTGGGTATCAATCCTTAATAAATTTTCGTAGTAATATTAAACCTTTTCGTATTGTCTCTCTTACAGACATTAATAATAAAAAAGTTGATGCTAGTTGGATTCAAGATAAAATTGTACTTATTGGTCTTACCACCCCTAGCTTTAAAGATTATACATTCTCCGATACAATAAAAACTAAAAATATTTCGTTAGTTTATGGAGTAGAAATACATGCTCATGTAACTAGCCAACTGATTAGTTACGTATTAAATAAACGACCTTTTATTAAAACGTGGGCAGATATATGGGAATATCTATGGATTATTAGTTGGGGCATTATCGTAATTGTATTAGGAAGAAAAATGCGTTCTCCATTAATGCTTATTTTTAGTATTACTGGAATAATCATATTTTTTATAATCATTAGCCACTCCTTGTTAACTCTAAGTTGGTGGACTCCATTTATTCCATCATTATTAATACTAGCTCTTAATGGCTTCTCTATAATAATAGCAGCAATTGATAGACATGAAGAAAATTGGCGCCTGCGTATACAGATACAAAAACTAGTAATTAACAAAACATTTGATATTATCCATAATGGACCGTTACAAACAATTGCTCGAATGATAAAGCAAGTTGAAGAAAATAAAGAGATATCTAATGCACAAAATTTTTTATCTGAACTACATCAACTTAATCAAGATTTGCGAGGGGTATATAAATTAGTCAAGCAAGAAAATTTTATAGAAAGTAATACTTTTTACATAAATCAAGAGCAGGAAATAGACTTGAAAAAACCTCTCCATGAAGCCCTCAATGAAGTCTATGTTGATGTTTTTGATAGAGATTTCCCATGTTTTAAAACCATTAAAATCAATGTAGTCAACTTTCAACCCTTAAACGAAGAAAACTTGAGCGCAGAATTAAAACACAGTATTTGTCGTTTTCTCGAAGAAGCATTATGTAACGTAGGTAAATATGCTCAAAATACAACTCGACTCGAAATTAATTGTGATTATAAAAAAGGAAAAAATATAATTATAGTCAAAGATAACGGTTTAGGTGTAAATAAAATTAATAATTCGTCTTATCAAGGATTCGGAACTCAGCAAGCAGTGACATTAGCAAAGCAGTTAAGAGGAAAATTTGAACGTTTTGCTAATTCTCCAAAAGGAACTACTTGTCAACTTTCTTGGTCTACACATAAGAGATGGTTATGAAAATTGTCAAAATAAATTAATTTAAATAATTGGCACTTTTCTGCCAGAATTCTGGCAAGATTTTACCAAAGATTATGAACAAAAATATGATGATTAATAAATACTTTATTTCTATAATGCTAATGAGTAAATAACGTATATTATTCTTCATGGAACTAGCAATGACAAAAAGATATGTATCAAAGCACTATTGGGCTATTAAACTATTACCCTCTTTAGTTATATTATCGTGTTTTCTTATAGTAAATATAGTATTCGCTACTACTCCCAAGGGTCCGACAGAACCAACTAGTCCATTAAACACGATTTCAAATGGAACTAGAGCAACTACTTCTCCCAAAGGACCGCCAAGACCGACTCGTCCGCGAAGTTCGACTGACAATGGACATAGGGGAGGATGCAGTTCCGTCAAAGAAGCTCTAACAATTCTCAATCCTATCTATGGAAAAACTGTTTCTACCCGACCAGTCTTTTCTTGGTTTGTACCTGAAACTGAGTCATACCCTATGAGATTATACCTCTATGAATATAACGGAAAGGGTAAAGGAGAAGAGATTCTGGATAAAATTCCGTTACAAAGTAAATTGGGAATTATGAATTATACTTTTCCACAAGAGAAAGTAGCTTTATCTGTTGGAAAAAGATATATATGGCAAATAGTACTTAGATGCGATACAAATAATCGAAAGAAAAATGTCATTGCAGAAGCTATTTTTGAGGTAGTGGATATTCCAGCGAGTTTAAAGAGTCAGCTAAAACAAGCAAAAACTAAGCAAGAAAGGTCAGAGTTATATGCTCAATTTGGCTTTTGGTATGATGCTCTCGCAGAAATAAGTAATGACTCTATAAATGCAGAATTTCAACTAAGCTTGTTGGAAAGAATTAAGCAGTCTGAAATGAACAGTGCAAATGCTTTAGGGGGTAGGAATAAGAAAGATTTGGAAGAACAAGCTGCAAAGCTCGGATTTGTTATAAATGCAGAAAAAGCACGACAAAAGTAATTATTTTAATTGGCGCCTGGTAAAAAACTAATAATATTCGTTATAACCAGTTGCCAATCATTATAAAAGGAGACCAATTTCGGGGATGACTGTATGGTTTATCATTGTCATCATCATCTTTTTTGTCTTTGATAAGCTTTACAAGTACAGATTGTAATGTTTTTGCTTTACTAATATTAGAATTACGAAGTAGTTCATCATAGAAATCAATAGAAACTTTTGCCGCAGTTGTATCATCAATAACCCAAAGAGAAGCTAAAGCGCTTTTTGCTCCTGCCTGTACTGCCACTCCTCCCAATCCTAAAGCAGAACGATCATCACCTGTTGCTGTTTCGCAAGCTGTTAAAGTTAATAGTTCTAATGGTTCTGTATTCCGATTAAATTCGCGAATTATTTTATCTAATTTGTTGAAAGTAAGTTTATTATCTCCCGTAACTATAAAAGTATCTTCTGGTCTAATACCAAATTGACCGTGAGTTGCTATATGAATGATAGAGTAAAAATTTCTTGCGAGTTTTTGTTCTAATTTCTCAACTGTAAAATCTGTATTCAATAACTCTTCGCCCGATACTTTCTGTAAAACTCCTTTAATTTCTGGAATTACATTGGGAAGCGCTCTAAATGACTTACCATCTACTGTTGTTTCTTTGCTTAAACCCAAAGCTAGTACTCGTAAATTTTTACGGTTTATCAGTTCTGATTCAATCAAACTGCGACTAGGAGAAACTGCAATAGCATATCGTTCAATTAAAAATTGCTTATTTTTATCGTCATACAGAGCAGCCATTGGCACATCACGTAAAATCCCATCTTGAATAAAAACTAATGTATCAATATTATTTTCATCATTTGTTTTTTGCAAAATATCAAACTTTCCAATTATCCAAGAGTAAATATTTTTCGCTAATTCCTCATTAAATAGACCTCTTCCTTCTTCACTTTGTATATTATCGCGAAAGTTTTTAATTTCATCCTCAACGTCTTTTCTCTTTTGATTGTACAATGCAGATTGAATTTTACCATTTGGAAGAGTTAAGAATACAGATGTTTTATCCTCCAAAATAAAAGTGTTAATAAAAGCTGTTTTATTTACATATTCCTTAGATTTGCCACTAACTCCAAACAATCTCAAATTATCTCTACCTTGATTTAATGCTGCCAAATTACAATCATCGCCAAAATAATTTTGTAACTCTGCTAATTTTAAAGAATCAATAGTTTTAAGGATGGATGAAAAGTTAATTTGATTGTTTTTATAATCAGAAGATTTAGCAGATGCTTCAATTGAATTATTCAAACTAAGCTTCATCGCAACTAAGTCACGGTAAATTACTTCAACAGTATCTCGAAAGTCAAATTGAATATCTCTATTTGCTGTTAAAATGTCAGAGCGACTGCTTTCTTCTAAAGTAGAAACTGCTTGCTCGTAAGCTTTAATTGCTTGCTCTATCTTTTTTTGCTCCTTAAAAATACGTCCAGTTTGCCACTCCCATAAATACAAGCTATCTAAAGACTTTCCTTTTTCTGCTTCTATTTTTGCTTGGTCAGTAAAATAGGTTGCATTAACATAGTCTTGACGACATTCATATATATTACCTCTCTCTCCCAGTGCAAATGACTTAGCACGGTTATCTTTAAGAGTCTTCGCAATATCAACCGCATTACTAAGTAGTGTTTCAGCTTGTTTAGAAAAATTTTCTGCTACACACCTTGCTTTATCTTTTTGCAAATTAATCAAGTTAACAGTATTATAAATTTTGGTTCTATTATTAGGTAAGTCATTGATTAATTCATTCGCGTTGGTCAGTAAACATTGAACCTCTGCTTCTGTAACATCTTTAAATTTTGTATTTAATTGTAAACTATCCTTTTTGCAATCAAATTCAATCGAAGTTGTTTCTTTTTCTTTATTAATCTCGTTAAACTTTTTGTAAAAATTACCTAAACTTAAAATAGCTTGAATTTGACCTTGCTTATCTTCCTGAAGTTTTGCATTCTTTTTACTATCCTGTAAAAAAGACCATGCTTTATCTGCACTAATAATAGCACTTTCTTTGAACTTCTTAGTATCATTACTGCTTCCGACCCAACTCAAAGAGCGACGGTAGTTTAATAGAGCTTGTTGAGAGTATGCATTACCTAAGCTGTTTGTTAGTGAAGTGATATAAACATTATCCTGATTATCCTGTTTACGTGATATTTCTAAACCTTCTTCAAGGTAGTTAATTGCTTTTTGATAATCATTGTCACCAGTTAGACGATAAGCATCACCTAAACTACCTAAAACAGCTATTTTTAGATTACTGTCTTGGATACTAGGAGAAAATTTAAAAATTACATCTTGTGTTTTTTTGTCTTTTTTTGTATTTCCTTTGGCATCTTCTTTCAGACAATCATCATTGTTTCCAAGACTACATAAAAGTGTTATTGCCTTCTTTGGCTGTCCAATACTATTGTATACTTGTGCTAGCTCAATTTTAGCTTTAGCAATTTTTTCCTCTTTATTGATTTTATCTTGTTGAGGCGCCCCACTTCCAAGGCGTTGATAAATACTAATAACTTGCCCCCAATTATCAATAGCTTCTTTTGTCTGACCAACTTGTGGATATACTCTTGCCAAATTTTCTCGTACAATAGCTTCACTATCAGGATCATTGTTATAAAACTTCAAAGCCTCATTCCATAATTGGATAGCTTTTTGAAAATCTCCCAAACGATAACTATCAACACCTTCTTGCACTAACTGACTAGGGTTACTATTTTGTGCAACTGCCAATTCTCCTATTTGCACCTGTAAACTTATGGAGGAGAAATGACCCAACCACAGACACAGTATAAAACCGAACGCGCAGAATAATGCCATCAATCTATGTTTGCGGTATCGGCTTGACACGGATTTACTCCTATAGCGTAACTATTACTTTTAATGCTGTACAGAGAAAAATATATACACCCAACAGGAACCTTTAACCCAATACACTACCAGAAAGCTTGCAAATAGAAAATCATGCTTTATCAATGGTAAGCATCAGAAAAGCTTATGCAAGTAAAATAAGCTGCTTTATTCTTTTCAAAGAGATTACGTGATAATCTGAAAAAGAGAATCAGTATAAATACGGATTCTGCACTTGCTTGCGCTTGAGAACCTTCAGTAGTGGGAGTGAAAAAAAGTGAGAAAAAAGGGCTGGGTTAGTAACGTCAAGCCAGTGTATAGTGCTTTCTCAGCATTGCGTAGCTTAGTTTTGTGGAAATGCGCTTTGGC
The DNA here is from genome assembly GCF_000331305.1 of Calothrix sp. PCC 7103. Taxonomy (GTDB): domain Bacteria; phylum Cyanobacteriota; class Cyanobacteriia; order Cyanobacteriales; family Nostocaceae; genus Dulcicalothrix. The sequence goes on from NZ_KB217482.1 coordinate 93,049, forward strand.
AGTTGCGAATTTAACAGTAGGAATTGCAGCACTCATCAACCCAGCTTTGGCTCAAAGTAATATAGTGCCCGATAACACACTCGGTAGTGAAGCTTCTAGAGTAATATTCAACTCTCGCGGTACTCCTAATGAAGCAATTGAAGGTGGAGCGCAACGCGGGCAAAACTTATTTCACAGCTTTGAAGAATTTAACGTTAGCCAAAATCGAGGCGCCTATTTTCTTGTTTTCGACCCCAGCATTCAGAATATTTTAGCGCGAGTCACAGGAAGTAATCGCTCAGAGATTTTGGGCACTTTAGGGACTCGTCAAGTAATTGGTGGTAATCTTTTTCGTTCTAATGCCAACCTATTTTTAATAAACCCCAACGGGATTGTTTTTGGAGAAAATGCTCGTTTAGATGTCGGTGCCTCGTTTGTGGCGACAACCGCTAACGGTATTCAATTTGGAAATCAAGGAAATTTTAGCGCAACAAATGCTCAAACACCAGGGGTATTAACTATTAGCCCATCGGCTTTGTTTTTTGATGCAGTATCAAAACAAGGTATTATAAGTGTTAATCAATCTCTTTTAAGAGTAGCACCAAGGAAAAACTTGACTTTAGTCGGTGGTGATATTAGTTTAAATGGCAGCACTTTAAGGGCTTTTGGTGGAATGCTTAAACTTGTTGCAATTGGAGGGACAGGAACGGTAGGAATAAATCAAGATGGTAATCTTAATTTGTCGGAGAACCTAACACGGGCAAATGTAAATATTGCAAATTCTTTAATTGATGTAGCGGCAGATAATGGCGGAAGTATTGCAATTAATGCAAATAACTTAGACATTTCAGGCAGCACGATACAAGCTGGTATTCGTTCTGGGCTGGGAGCGGTTGATAGTCAGGCTGGGAATATCACAATCAACACTACAGGAATATTACAAATTGCTCCCCAAAGTGTTATTAGAAATTGGGTGTTTACTGATGCCATTGGTAAAGGTGGCGATATTAGGATTAATGCAGATTCAATGTCAGTTACTGACAATAATTCTGGTTTTATTAGTGCTAGCACTTGGGGCAAAGGTGATGCTGGTAGCGTTGTTGTCAAAGCCAAGAATGACATTAACTTAAATGGAAGCACTATATTCAGCATTGCGGAAACGGAGGCGGAAGGTAATGCTGGCAATATTGATATCTCGGCCAACAACCTTTTACTTACTAATGGTGGGAGACTTACTGCTAGTACATTTGGGCTAGGAAATGGAGGTAAGGTAATTGTTAATGTTACTGATCGCCTCTCTATTGATGGGGTAAATTCTCAGTTACGTCCTAGTGCTATTCTTAACACTATCGAAAAAGAGGCGTTTGGACAAGGTGGAGATATTCAGATTACAGCAGGCTCTTTATTAATAAGTAATAGCGGCAAATTAGATGCGAGCGTATTTGGAAGAGGCGTTGGTGGCAATATCATCGTTGATGCACGTAATACAGTTTCTGTGGATGGAGGTTTTCGAGGTGCTGAAACTGGTAGTGCAATCTTTAGCACCCTTGAAGAGACAGGGATTGGTTCTGCAGGAAGTATTGACATTAAAACAGCAACGCTTTCCCTCACTAATGGGGGAGAAATTCAGTCACTTACACGTGGACAGGGTAATGCAGGCAACATAAATGTTGATACTCGTGATTCCGTAATAATAGATGGATTTGGTATCCAAAATGTAATTGATCAAGGTTCATTAGGGAAGTTATTCATTATATTTCCTAGCGGAATTTTCAGCGGTGCAGCAGAAGAAGCTAGAGGAAATGGAGGAAACATTTTTATTCGTGCAGGAAATCAAGTCCAACTCAAGCCTCGCGGTTTTATCGCAAGTGATGTAAGTCCAACTGCTAAGGGCAATGCGGGTAATATTGACATTACTGCAAATTCTTTATCACTTGACGATGCAGACATCCGAACAGCTACTTTTGGGCAAGGCAACGCTGGAAATATAAATATCAATACTCGCGATCATGTTTTCTTAGATAAGGATGCAGCAATTTCCAGTAGTGTTGCTACAAAAGTAAATGGTAATAGCGGTAACATTAGTATTACAACAGGCTCTTTAATATTGGATAATGATACTCGAATATCTGCTACGACCAATGGTCAAGGGAGTGCTGGAAATATAACTATTAAAGCAAGCGATCATATTTCTCTAAATAACGACGCTGCTATAGGCAGTTTGGTTAATGCTGAAGGGATTGGCAAAGGTGGAGATATTCGTATTTCTACAGGTTCACTTTCTATTGCTGGTGCTGCTCAACTGGATAGTAGCACCTTTGGTGAAGGTGATGCAGGAGATGTAATTATTGATGCTCGTGATACTGTTTTGTTTACAGGAGCTAAACCCGACCTCAATCTCTATAGTGGTATTCTAAGTACATCTGAAGGGCAAGGAAAAGGGAATGGCGGAAATATTAGTATAATTGCTGACTCCGTAGTGGTTGCTGATAGGGCGACATTGAGTACTATTACTACAAAAAAAGGTAACGCAGGTAACATTACAATTCAAGCACGTAATGAAATAAACCTGGTTAATGAAGGCGAACTCCGAACCATCACACGCAGAGAAGGTAATGCAGGCAATATTTCTCTCAATGCAATTAATCAATTGAACCTTGACAAAAACTCTATTATCTCTAGCGCAGTGGAAGAGAACGCGAAAGGGAATGGCGGAACAATCGATATTAAAGCCCAATCGTTATTAATGACTAATGGTTCTCAGTTGCAAACTAATACTTTTGGACGGGGAAATGCTGGAGATGTAACTATAAATGCCCGTAATAATGTTTCCCTGTCAGGATTTGGGCTTCAAAACGGATTACCAGTTGTAAGTGCTATTCTTAGTAGAGTTGAGAAGACCGGTATCGGTGATGCAGGAGATATTCGCATCAACGCTACAACCTTTTTTATGGCGGATAATTCATCACTGGCAGCTAGTACAGAAGGACAGGGTGCTTCTGGAGATATTTTTATTAATGCAAGCGATCGCGCTTTTTTAGACAGCCGAGCAATTATTTCAAATATTGTAGGAGATGTAGGTAACCCCGGAAAGTTTGGTGATGGAAAAGGGGGAATAATTCGCATTGATACAGGTACATTGTCTATGCTCAATGGTTCCCAACTTCAAGCAAGTACTTTTGGGAGAGGAGATGCAGGGGATATAATTATCAATGCTAGTGATAATTTTCTTGCTTCTGGGTTTGGACAATTTGAGAATTTGACACTTCCTACGGCTGTTTTCAGCGTTGTTGCTGATGACAGTAAAGGTAATGGTGGTAATATTCGCGTGAATACTGGTTCAGCATTTGTTGAAGATGGGGCAAGATTTAGTGTTTCCACATTAGGTCAAGGTAGGGCTGGAAATATTACTATTGATACTCGTGATGCTGTTGTTGTAGATGGAATTAGTCGAGTTGGATTTTTTAGTGAATTATCCACCGCGACACAAGAAAATGCAACTGGAGAAGGAGGAAAAATAACTGTTAATACAAATTCCTTCCGTGTGAATAATCGTGGTTTAGTCAATGCTCAAACTACTTCGGCTTTGCGCGGTGGAGATGTAACGATTAACGCAAATAATATTGAAGCTACCCAAGGAGGAATAATTTTTACTACAGCTACTAACCAAGGACAAGCTGGTAATATTACTTTCAATGCTGATATTGTCAACCTTTCTGGTATAAATGGGAGAAGTATTAGCGGATTATTCGCCAACACAACCTCGACAGCTTCATCTCGCGGTGGCAATATTCAAGTAAATGCGAGACAATTAAATGTGAGTAATGACGCTCAAATTTCTGTTAATAGTCAAGGCAGTGGTGTCGCAGGTGATATTAACATCAACGCTAAGAAAGTAGAACTCACAGATAATGCTAAAATCATCGCCGAAACAACATCTCAAGACGGCGGAAACATCTTCATTGATAATGCAAATTTACTGCTACTACGTCGTGAAAGCCTTGTCTCAGCAACTGCTGGAGAGCAGGGAAATGGCGGTAACGTAAATATTAACTCAAAATTCATTATTGCCATTCCCAAAGAAAATAGTGATATTAAAGCCAATGCCTTTGAGGGCAATGGTGGCAGAGTTCAAATCAATACTGAAGGAATATTTGGAACAGAGTTTCGTCCTCAAGAAACAAATGAAAGCGATATTACTGCTAGTTCAAGATTTGGTGTTTCTGGCATTGTTAATATCAACTCTTTTGATGATAGTGCTATCCGAAACAACCTCAACGAACTTCCCGAAGATGCAATTAATACTAATGCACTGATTGCCAATAGTTGCATCGCGCGTAGAAATCAACAAAACGGTTCCTTCTTCGTTACAGGTTCCGGTGGTTTACCCGCGCGTCCTAGCGATGCTCCCCTTCCTTCTTATTCTACAGGAGATGTGCAGCCAGTACCTAACGAAGTACAGTCAACAAAATTACCCACACAAAAACGACGCTGGCAAATAGGCGACCCTGTTATTGAACCATCTGGAGTATATGAGCTACCAAATGGAAAACTTGTACTTGATAAAGAATGTTGATTTATATAAAGGAGCTAGAAACTAAAGTGAAAACAAATGGTTGGGCTAATAAAATTAAAAGTTTAAGTGTTTCATTTTTATTGGGCTGTGTAAGCGTAGCCTCACAGATTTTATTATCTTCATTTATAGCTCCTCAACATCCAGCCTATGCTCAAATTAATATAGTACCAGATAATACACTTGGTTCTGAAGCTTCTGAGGTAATACCTAACTTTGACAATACTCCTAACGAATTGATAACAGGTGGAGCGCAACGGGGACAAAATTTATTTCATAGCTTTCGAGAGTTTAATGTAGCTGAAAATCGAGGTGCCTATTTTATTGTTTTCGACCCAAGCATTCAGAACATTTTGGCAAGGGTGACGGGAAGTAATCGCTCAGATATCTTAGGTGTTTTAGGCACTAGGGAAATCAACAATGGTAATGTTTTCCTTTCCAATGCTAACTTATTTTTAATGAATCCCAATGGTATTATTTTTGGAGAAAATGCAAGATTAGATATAGATGGCTCATTTTACGCAACAACCGCGAAAGAAATTCGATTTGGAAATCAAGGGAATTTTAGTACAATAAACCCCCAGGTGCCAAGAGCATTAAGCATTAACCCATCAGCATTATTTTTTGACGCAGTAGCAAAACAAGGTGAAATAGTAAATCGGTCAATAGATGGCTTGGAAGTTATACCAGGAAGGACTTTAGGATTAGTAGGGGGAAATATTCTTCTTGAAGGTGGTACTTTACTGGCGCCTTCAGGACGAATTGAACTAGGGAGCGTTGCCTCTAATAGTCTTGTAAATATAATATCGAGAGGTACAGCTTATAGTTTGAACTATGAGGGTGTTAACAACTTTCAAGATATTCTTCTGAGTCAGGAAGCATCAGTTAGGACTACTGGTAACAGTGGTGGCGCCGTTCAGGTACAGGGGAAAAATATAGCTGTGACTGGTGGTTCCTACATTAACGCGAATCTCACAGGAAATGGAGTAGGTGGAGGTTTAACAGTTAATGCCTCAGAGTCAGTGCAGGTAATTGGTGAAAATGCTCAAGGCGATGATAATAGTAGTATAAACGTTCAAGTTTCAAGAACAGGAACAGGAAAAGGGGGAGATATGACAATCAATACTCCTACCTTAATTGTCAAAGATGGGGCGCAAATTTCTACAGGCGTGTTTGGAGCAGGAAAGGGTGGAAATTTAAATATTAATGCTTTTGAATCTGTTCAACTAATTGGTACAGCACCAAATATACGTCTTCCTATCAACTTAGACTTTCGTTTGCCAAGTGGTTTGTTCTCGGAAACACAAGCAACAGGAGATGCAGGTGATACAACAATCAATACTCAAGAGTTATTACTTAAAGATGGCGCCCAGATTAATGTCGGTAGTCGTAACTCTGGTAAAGGTGGAAATTTAATTATTAATGCTTCAAAATCTGTTCAATTAAGCGGTGCAACAGATAATAAATTCTTCCCTACTAATTTAACGTCTCGCACAATCGGGACAGGAAACGCAGGAAATTTAACAATTGATACCTCTAAATTATTAGTTGAAGAAGGCGCCCAGATTGATGCTGGAACTGGGGGTGGAGGCAAAGGTGGAAATTTAACTATTAATGCTTCTGAATCTGTGCAACTAATAGGTGAATCAACAAACGGTCTATTTTTTCTTTTGAGTCAATTATCTTCTGGAAGTGAAAGTACAGGGGATGCGGGTCATTTAACTATTAATACACGAGCTTTATTAGTAGCGGATGGCGCCAGGATTGATGCTAATACCTCTGGTTCTGCAAAAGGTGGAAATTTAACAATTAATGCTTCCGAATACGTTCGAGTCACAGGTACTTCTGCACTTGCTCCTACAAGCTTTTCGAGTGGGTTGTATGCAGCAAGCGAAGGTACAGGAAATGCAGGCAATGTAGTAATTACAACTCCAATATTACAAATTAAAAATGGAGGTTTAATAAATACAAGCACTGGTAGCTCTGGCAAGGGAGGAAATTTAATTGTTAATGCATCAAAAGAAGTGGAACTCAGTGGTAATTTTTTAAACGCTATATTTAGCCGTATCGGTTCTCAAGCTACTCGGACAGCAACAGGGCAAGCTGGAGATGTAAAAATAAATACTTCTACCTTAAAAGTTCAGGACGGAGCGCAAATTTCAGTCGGTACTTTTGGCGCAGGAAAAGGTGGACATTTAATAGTTAATGCCACAAAAGAAGTACAGCTAAATGGTGTTGTACTTGATAACGATGAAACCATTAATTGGAGTGGTTTATTTTCAGAAACACAAGGAAGTGGAGATGCTGGAAATATAACTATTGAAACTCCTGTATTAGGAGTAGAAGATGGAGCGCGAATTGATGGAAGTACTCGTAATAAAGGTAATGGTGGTTTTGTAACTATAAATGCTTCTGAGTTAGTAAAAATAACAGGTATTTCCGCTGAAACTCAACAGTCAAGTGCTTTATTAACGCTCGCAAATGGTCTTTCTACAGGGAATGCAGGTAATTTGACAATTAGTACACCTATTTTGCTTGTTCAGAATGGAGGAAATATAGACGCAAGTACCTTTAGTTCTGGAAAAGGTGGAAATTTGACGGTTAATGCCTTTGAATCTTTACTTATTGATGGTCAAGGAAATGCTGCTGGTATACTTACAAATTCTATCGGTAAAGGAGATGCAGGCGCCATGACAATCAATGCTGGAGCATTAACTGTTAAAAATGGTGGATATCTTGAAACGGCTACTATTAATTCAGGTCAGGGAGGTAATTTGAATGTAACCGCTTCTAAATTAGTTGAAGTGATAGGTAGAAATAGCAGGTTATTCACTGGAAACGCGGGTGAAGGAGATGCAGGTAATTTAACTATTACTACGCCTATATTAACTGTCAGTGACGTAGCACAGGTAAGTACTAGCACCTTTGGCTCTGGAAAAGGCGGTAATTTGACAGTTAGTGCTTCTGAGCTTATCAAACTTATTGGTTCCACAGCTGATGGGAAAATAACCAGTGGTCTATTTGCGAGAGTAGAGGAAAAATCAACAGGAAATGCAGGGGATTTAATGATTAAAACACCTGTATTAATTATTCAAGATGGTGCTAGGGCAGAGACTGTAACTTTAGGTTCGGGTAATGCAGGAAATCTAATAGTAGATGCTTTCAAAGAAGTGCAACTCATTGGTACAACTCCCCCTGGTATTAATGTTAGCGGTTTAGCAGCTTCAGCAAGAGCAGGAACGGGAAATGCGGGCAATTTAATAGTAAATACTCCGATATTATTAATCAAAGATGGGGCGCAAATATCAACAGGTTCTTTTGGTGCAGGGAACGGAGCAAATTTAACTATTAACGCCTCTGAATCTGTGCAAATTATAGGTACTGGCTCTCAACAACCTGGCGGTTTATTTTCTGTGGCAGAACAAAGTGGAAATGCGGGCAATTTAAATATCAATACTCCAATTTTGTTTGTTAAAGATGAGGGAACTATTTCAGCAGGCAGCAATGGTTCTGGAAAAGGTAGTAACTTAACTATCAATGCTTCTAGAGAAGTACAAGTAATTGATCTGAGTAAAATAATCTCTGAAGCTAACAGTACAGGTGACGCTGGTGATTTGGTAATTATTACTCCCATATTATTAGTAAAAAACGGGGGTATAATATCAGCCTCTAGCTTTGGAAAAGGTCGTGCAGGAAATGTGGAAATTACAGCAGATACAGTAGAATTACAGGGTATATTTTCTGAAAACGAGCGACTTAGTGCTGTTATTAGCTTGACTGCTGGCAGAGGTTCAACAGCAAAAGCTGGTGATATAACCTTTAAAACTCAAGTTTTAAACATTCGCGATGGTGCAGTTATTTCAACAATCAGTCGTAATCAAGGTCAAGCAGGTAACATTAATGTTCGTGCTGACAAACTTCTAATTGCGGAAGATGGGAGTATTTTCACAGCTTCTCAGGAATCTTCTGGTGGTGCTGTAAATATTACATCTGGAAATATTTTCTTACTTGGTAATAGTGATATTTCAACTTTTGTAGCTGGCGGCGCCGGAGGTGGCGGAGACATAAAACTTACAGCAAACTCTATTCTGGCCTTTGGTGACAGCGATATTTTAGCTTTTGCTCAAGACGGTAAAGGTGGTAACATCGCCTTCGATACACCAGCTTTCTTTGGACAAAATTATCGTCCTGCTCCCCCTGGTACTAACCCACTAACTTTAGACAGGAATAATCGAGTAGACATCAACGCTAGCGCTGCTGTATCTGGTGTAATTGTTTTACCAGATACAAGTTTTGTAAAAAATAACCTTGATGAACTTCCAGAAGACGCGATAAATACTAATGCACTGATTGCTAATAGTTGCATCGCGCGCAGAAATCAACAAAACGGTTCCTTCTTCGTCACAGGTTCCGGTGGTTTACCCGCGCGTCCTAATGATGCTCCCCTTCCTTCCTATTCCACGGGAGATGTGCAACCAGTCCCCACACAAGAATCAACAAAATTATCGACACAAAAACGACGTTGGCAAATAGGCGACCCTGTTATCGAACCATCTGGAGTATACAAGCTACCGAATGGAAAACTTGCACTTGGTAAAGAATGTTGATTTATATAAAGGAGCTAGATACTAAAGTGAAAACAATTGGGTGGGTTTGTTGTATTAGAAATTTAAATGTTTCATTTTTATTGGGTTCTGTAAGCGCGCTTACACAAATTTTGTTTTTCTCATTTGCCACTTCCCAACGCCCAGCTTTTGCTCAAAGTAATATAGTACCGGATAACACACTCGGTTCAGAAGCTTCTAGGGTAATACCTAACTTCGGCGCCACTCCTAACGAATTGATTACAGGTGGAGCGCAACGAGGACAAAATTTATTTCACAGCTTCCAAGATTTTGATGTTAGTGCTGGACGAGGCGCCTACTTTATTATTCCCAACGCCAGTATTGCGAATATTTTAACGCGGGTAACTGGGAGTAATAGGTCTGAAATTTTGGGTACATTAGGTACTCTTCAGTTGTTTAATGGTAGCTTGATTCCTTCTGGCGCCAACCTGTTTATTATAAATCCGAATGGTATTATTTTTGGTGAAAATTCAAGATTAGATGTTGGTGGTTCGTTTATTGCGACAACTGCAAACGAAGTTCAATTTGGCGATAGCGGTTCTTTTAATGCTTCTGGTGGTCAACCTTCTCAAGTTTTAACAATAAATCCCTCAGCTTTTTTATTTAATCAAATTAATGCAGCACCGATTATTAACCAGTCTAGAAGCGCTAACAATACTAATCCCTCTGCCATTAGTGGACTACAAGTAGCAAATAATCGAAGCTTAGTATTTTTAGGTGGTAATATAAATCTCACAGGGGGAGTTTTAAATGCTCCGGAAGGAAAAATTGAATTAGGAGGTTTAGCTAGTCCAGGAATAGTGCAACTCAATATAGATGAAAATAATTTCGATTTAATATTTCCTATAGATATAGCAAAAGCTAATATTGTACTTTCCAATAGAGCCTCTTTGAATACTTCTGGTCTTGGTGGTGGTCGAGTTGAAATACAAGGTAATAATGTTAGTCTTTCAGAAAATAGTAGTATTTCTTCAGTTACTATAGGCAACCAAAACGGTAAGGGAATAAATATCCAAGCTTCACAATTGAATCTATCAAATTTTTCTAACATCAATACAACAACTGTTGGTCTAGGAAATAGCGGTGATATTTTAATTGATACCGATAATTTGAGTATTCTAGATATTTCTAGTATTAACACCCTTAGCTTTGCGGCTTTAGGAAATGCAGGTAATATTACCATAAAAGCCAGTAGCTTTATAAACTTAGACAATATAAGCTCATTAGGAACCTTATCTATTGGTAGAGGTAGTGCAGCTACAGGTTCTGGTGGAAACATAGCAATTGAAACTAAAAGACTAAATGCTCAAAACCAATCATCTATAATTGCTCAAACTTTTTTAGGACAAGGTAATGCTGGTAGTGTAAATATAAAAGCCGCCGATAATGTTAATTTGAATAACAGTACGATAGCCACATTTTCATTTGGAGCGGGAGCAGGAGGTAATATTATAATAGAAACTGAAAACTTGAATCTCCGAGAAGGAACTAACATTACTACCAGTACTATTAATCCGAGAACAGTAGATTTGAATTCATTTAATACTACGATAAATCTCCTTAGTAATGGTCAACCTGCATTAAAAGAAGCTTTAACTGGCTTTATCCAAAACTTAATTAGCACGATTGAGCCAGGAGATGCAAATAATTTTGATCAAGCTAAACCAGGTAATATAAACATCTTTGCTTCAAAATCAATAGTATTAAGCGGAGAATCACCTGATAAAAAAAATAATATTATATCTACAGCAACTTTCGGTTCTGCTTCTGGTGGAAATATTACTTTGAGAACAGGAGAATTTATCGCTACTGATGAGTCATTAATTACATCTTCAACTACAGATAAAGGTCAGGGAGGCAATATAGCTTTAACAGCTAGCAACTCCATAAAACTTATTAGTAGAAGCCGCTTATCTACATCAACTACGGGAACTGGCGCCGCTGGAAACCTCAAAATATTTGATACTAAAAACTTAACTATCCAAGATGGAGCGCTAATAACAGCTTCTACCGTTGGGAAAGGTCGTGGTGGAAACATTGATATTACTGCCGATACAGTGGAAATAAAAGGTATCTCCGGTATACAAAGTGCAACTTTAAACGAAGTCTCAAGTGCAAATGCGGGTGAAGTCAAACTGACAACCCGACTTTTAAATATTAATGACGGTAGAATATCTACCCGAAGTGTTAATCAAGGTCAAGCAGGCAAAATTACTATCAAAGTTGATGAGAACCTAAATGCATCAGATGGTGGTATCTCAACCTCTTCTAGACAATCTTCTGGAGGAGATATTAATATTGATGCCAGAGATATTCGACTTTTCGGAGACACCGATATTTCAACTTTTGTTGCTAGCGGCGCCGGTGGTGGTGGGGAGATAAAACTTACAGCAAAGTCTATTATAGCTTTTGGTGATAGCGACATCTTCGCTTTTGCCCAAGATGGACAAGGTGGTAATATCACCTTCGCTACACCAGCCTTCTTTGGACAAAATTATCGTCCTGCACCCCCTGGTACTAACCCAGCAAGTTTAAACAGAAATAATCGAGTAGATATAAACGCTAGCGCAGCAGTATCTGGTGTAATTATCTTACCTGACACAAGTTTTGTAAAAAACAACCTTGATGAACTTCCAGAAGATGCGATTGATACTAATGCCCTCATTGCTAATAGTTGCATCGCGCGCAGAAATCAACAAAATGGTTCTTTATTTGTTACAGGTTCTGGTGGTTTACCCGCGCGTCCTAGTGATGCTCCACTTCCTTCTTATTCTACGGGAGATGTACAACCAGTCCCCACAGAAGTATCAACAAAATTACCCACACAAAAACGACACTGGCAAATTGGCGATGCAATTATCGAACCATCTGGAGTGTATGAACTTCCAAATGGGAAGCTTGTACTTGGTAAACAATGCTAATTAGTATTAATTTTATATAAAGGAGATATAATCACAGTGCGGCACTTTTTCCAAAACATACTAATTCAAAACATACTACTTCAAAAAATCCTAATTTCGTTACTTGCAATTGCAACTTTTAATCCAATCTCTCTAACTGTAACAGCTCAGTCAACTCCCCCTGCTGGTGTCAATATTCCTCCAAACACTCCCGAACGAGTTGAACCTATTCCCAAAAACCCCGAACCTCCTTCCCAGCAAGAAACTCCTTCCCCTCCTCCAACCTCTCCATTACAAACACCTGCTAACCAAAAACCCCCTCAGCAGCAACCTTCTCCCACGACTAGAAAGTTTGCTATCAAAGAAATTAGAGTGGAAGGTAATACTGTACTGCAAACAGAAATTGATGAAATAATAAAAAAATATCAAGGAAAAGATGAAGGCGAGTATACTTTTGAAAACTTTATTGAACTCCGTACTGAAATTACCCAACTTTATATTAAGAATGATTACGTAAATTCAGGTGCCTTCATTTCTCCCGATAATGAAGACAATTTTGCAAATGGTATCATTGTAATTCAAGTAGTAGAAGGAAGACTGGAAGGTATACAAATAGATGGATTAAAGCGTTTACAAGAAGGATACATACGGCGCCGTTTAGAAATAGCCACCAAACCACCATTAAACAGAAAGCGTCTTGAACAAGCATTACAATTATTACAAATTGACCCCTTACTAGAACAAGTTAATGCCGAATTAACAGCAGGCAAGGCGCCTGGTTTAAATATTTTAGTAGTACGCTTAAAAGAAGCCCCCGCTTTTAATGCTGGTATAATCATCGCTAACAGTCAATCTCCTAGTGTAGGCTCAATTCAAGGTAGTATTTATGGTAGCTACAATAACCCTTTAGGTATAGGAGACAAATTTACTGCTGAATATGGTTTAACAGAAGGATTAAATTTATATAGCCTAGGGTATAGCGTTCCTGTGAATGCGCGTAACGGCGCCGTCAGCTTTCGTTATAGCAACAATAACAGTAAAATAATTGAATCTAATTTTGAAGAATTAGGAATTCGTAGCGACTCTGAAAGTTTTTCGGTTGCTTTTCGTCAACCCATCATTCAAAAAGTAGAAAGCGAATTAGGTGTAGGTATTGGTTTCGATGTACGTCGTAGCCAAACTTACTTACTCGATAATATCCCCTTTTCCTTCTCTGAGGGACCAGAAGATGGTAAATCGAGAGTTGCCGTCATTCGATTAACTCAAGATTGGGTAAAAAGAGATGCCACCAGCGTTTTAGCAGCACGTTCACAATTTAGTTTAGGTATTGATGCTTTTGACGCTACCATCAACGACTCAGGAACCGATGGACGTTTCTTTTCATGGTTAGGACAATTTCAGTGGGTGCAACAGTTATCTCCTAGAACTTTAATGCTCGCGCGTCTCAATACTCAATTAACCCCAAATTCCCTACTATCATTAGAAAAACTCAGTCTTGGTGGTGTAGATACAGTTCGGGGATATCGCCAAAACCAACTAGTATCAGATAATGGTATCTTAGCCTCAGTAGAATTTCGTCTTCCTCTCAGCGATAGACTGAGAACACTTCAACTAACACCTTTTTTTGAAATCGGTGGTGGCTGGAATAATAGTACAGACAACCCTGACCCTGGTATAATCGCTAGCATTGGTACAGGTTTACGCTGGCAAGTGGCACCGGATTTAAATTTAAGTTTAGATTATGGAATTCCTCTAATTGGGGTCAAAGATAGGGGTAACAGCTTGCAAGATAACGGATTTTATTTCTCTTTAAATTATCAACCATTTCGATAAAAATATCATCTTAGGGGCAAACGTAGTATATAAATTAATGCAACACCTGTAATTCCCCCATATGTAATTCCCATTATCACCCCAGTCATAACTAAATTAAAAAAAGTTCCTTTACCCAAACTTATATATCCTAACAATACACCCAAAGCAGAAGCAAAAGCGTTAGCATTAATCCACCAAGCTATTTGCTTGATACTTGCTTGCAGATATTTTATCATTGCCAAACCCTGAGCAAAACCCATCAAAACCCCCATACTAATTCCCAGCCACAATAATTTTATAAAGATAAATAAAGTCCTTACCCTTTCAGTATTCAAAACTAACTCTAAAACAATCACCGTACTTAGCACTAATAACAATATCCATCCTAAAAATGCTGCAATTGTTGTTCCAACTAACCAAAATATGAAATTACCAATATACCGACGCAAAACCCAATACCTTGCAACTCCTAATACAACCCCTCTAATTAATCCAAGTAAAACCAAAATATTATTTGAATTACCATCCTCAGCAAATTTCATCGAATGAATCACAATTGAAATTATAGTAAAACTAAGAACCTCTGCCACTACATTAACAACTATCCATCTTTCCCATAAAATTAATGTATATCTGCGACGAATATTTCGAGGTGTGGGTCTCATAGCTTGCATCATAGCTTCCCTCACAAAGCTAATAATTCATGTCATACAGATGGTGCGTGAAAGCCATTACAACCTTCAATAAAATGAAACATTAAACTGCTTTCACGCACCTCAATCTATAAACCATCACTTAATAACTTCTAAATCCACATGAGAACATCTTTCCATTTGATCACAAGTAAAAAATACCGGGCCATCAGGAGTAATAGAAAACAAAAAATTATCAGGAGAATAGTCTTTAGCTGCTCTAGAAGTCCTGTCATATACAGGATTAGAACCTATCAAAAATAAACCTTGAGGTATTGACTTTAGTGTCATATTTTGTCTAATAACTTCAGTCTTACTAGTATTAGGGTTATAATATCTAGTTCTCATCACCCCACTATAGCCACTCATGACTAAAGAACTTTCATAAACAATCCCATCAACACTGTAGGTTAACTTATACGTGCCATATATTGGAGAATTAGCATCAGTAATCTTAGAATTACTTTGAGCAATCGTATAAGATGAAGATGGTTTCTCTGAATAATTTCTTGCACTTACCGACTCAATACCAAATAATCCAAACACACTAATTAGTAAAAACCCAGTTGACACACTTTTCTTGAAGTTCATATTCTCAATTCTCCACAATATTAAAATTTTACAAATCGTCAAAGATAAACAAAAGCGAAGCGCATTGAAACACAACGTACTAACTTCGGGTTTTAGACTATAGAATTAAAAGCTATTTCAACATCTAAAACCCAAAATTAATATCGCCATTAAAACCTATAACCAACACCAACTTTCCAAAGTGTTCCACCCCCATTAGTGAAATAAGTTCCATCACCATAGAGGACAACATTTTGACTAATAGCTCCCTCGGCGCCTGCTTGCACCACAGCACCAGTGCCCAAAGAAACAGAAGAATTACCATCACTTATCGAAACTGCCGAAGCACCAATACCTGCATAAATATTTGCATTTTTACCAATACCAAAATCATAAGTAACAGTCGGTACAACCAAAGTTGCACATACACCACTATCACAAGCACCCGTAACAGTAGTTCGTATCGAAACAGGATTTAAATCAATACGTCCTGTTGCTGATGCAGCGGCGCCACTTCCATCAGCACTAACACCAATACCTACATAACTTCCGCGCATGCCTTCATCAGCACTAGCAGACTCAGTATTTAATAAAACTGGTACAGATGTAGCAGCACAAACAGCAGCCATCGTCACCACAGACTTCAAAAAGCGTTGCATAATAACCTCTATTCAACTAAATTCTTAATTTTTTTCAGATGAGTGTAAATAGCAACTCAAACATCTGTATAATTACTTTTCAGCTTTAGAACTTGATGTTTGAGCAGTCAGTGTTTTTACCGACACCCTTAGCGTAAAACAGTAAGCAAATAGATAAAATAACCAAAGCGACCACTTTACTGACACAAAGAGTTACCAATAAATGGCACAAACCTGTAATAGACCCATCCGAAAATAAAATTTGCAGTTTCCAGTGGGATTCCTTAACTCCAGCTACATCTCACTACTCATAGATGGTATAGATCCAACCCACGTTAAAACCCTAACCGGACACGAAAGCGAGCGCGCGTTTCGTCGTTACTGGCAGGAACGTGCCTATTTAATTTTGATATTCATCCTGATATTTATAATGTGGTACATAATATATTTAGTTAACGAATTTATCCCACATACAGTACATAGGGAGACTGCGATGGCATCAAAAATTCGTATGCAAGATGTTGTGGTGATTCTCCCAGGTATCATCGGCAGTGTGCTTCAAAAAGATGGTAAAGATATATGGGCATTTAGTGGACAGGCACTCTGGCAAGCGCTAAAGAGCAAGGGTAATTCTCTAGAGCAACTCAAGCTCCTTGCAGATAGAAGCTCAGACAACAGAATTAAAGCAACTCGCTTAATGGCGGATACTTACCAGATTCCAGGTTTAGATAAATTTGATGGCTACTCAGCAATTTCTCGCTTAATCGAAGATAACTTTGATATAATACCCGGCAATTTTTACGAAGATCCAGAAGATAAACCAGCAAACTTTTATCATTTCCCCTACGACTGGCGCCAAGATAATCGCGAAACTGCCAAAATACTACAAGAACAAATTAACAAACGGTTGTATCAGTGGCGTAAATATAACGATAACCCAAATGCCAAAGTAATACTTTTAGCTCACAGCATGGGAGGACTAGTATCCCGTTACTACCTGGAAGTTTTGGAGGGATGGCGAGACTGCAAAGTTTTGTTTACCTTTGGTACACCACATAGAGGGTCTGTTAAGTCGCTTTCATACTTAGCCAATGGTTACAAAGAATACTGCCTTGACTTTACAGAACTTGTACACACTTTCCCGTCAGTTTACCAGTTGTTACCAATTTACGAAATGCTTAAAGTTGGTGGGCAGTACCAACGGGTTGCAGAAACAGATAATATACCTAACGTAGATGCGGAAAAAGCGAAAGATGCCTTAGCATTTCATCGCGAAATTGAAGCTGCTGTAGAAAAACACAAAAAAGATGAAGAATACAAAAGTAATGGCTACAAAATTATACCGATAGTTGGTATTCAACAACCAACTTTGCAATCAGCAGAACTAGCTAATGGCAAGCTAACAGTTAGCCAGGAACTTCCAACTCATATAGATAAACTTCTTACAGGTGGTGATGACACCGTTCCTTATCTCTCAGCAATTCCAATTGAACTTTCTAACGATTACAGAGATACTTATATAGCTGAAAAGCATAGCAGTATTCAAAAGCACAGTCAAGTCTTAACTGAGCTATACAATCGCTTGAAGACAATGCAGGTTAACAACTTAGAAGAAATTAGAGGACCCGAAATAAAATCTGAAGTGGTAGAAAAACCTGCTATTAGTTTAAGCATAGATGACCTCTACCGAGTCTCAGAAAAAATTGAAATGCGTGCTAAAGTTCTCAATTTCGCTAAAAAATTTACCAAACTTAACGCATTAATTACACCCATTTCCGCAGATGGAAACGCACAAAACATTGAATTTAAACCAGACAATGACGAATGGGTGCTACCTATTACAGACTTAGCACCAGGACTATATCGCTTACAGGTAGAAACAGATAACCTCAGTTCTCAAGCTCCAACTCCTATCAACGATATATTTGAAATAGTGTAGGGTGCGTGACGCCTTGAAAGAATTTCAACGCAGTGATAAGACTTGTAGCGTCACGCACCAGAGCAATATCATAACCGTTCAGTAAAAATTTTTCATATATAACATTTTATTATGGAATGGACTTGGTCTAAAGCCAACGAAAAATCTCTAGCTCAGTTTATTACAGATCAAGCAGTTAACTTACTCAAATTGCCAGAAAGCCACTTTGATTTGGTGCAAAATCCAGAAGGGCGCCGTAAATTAATAGAAGTCATCTACCAAACTTTAATTGAAAAGAAAATTTACTACGCTTGGGAAAAGTATAACCCTGATGATGCTATACAAAGGATACGTAAACCAAATGAGATTCTTTCATCTCCTGGCGAAGGAACTTGTTTAGACTTAGCACTCTTATTTTGTGGCATATGTTTAGGGTATGACCTTTTACCATTACTAATTATTATCAAACATCATGCTTTGGTAGCAGTTTCGCTTAACCATCAGCGTAAAGAGTGGAATGGCTATGGTTCTGAGCGAAACCTATTCAACCAACAAGAACTATTTGCAGGCGAACAAAATCTCGAAAAATTACGAAAATTAGTTAGTGATGGTGCATACATAGCCATTGAATGTACAGGTTTTGCCAACACTAAAAGTTTCCGTGGTGTACAACCAGAAGAAATAGAACGCACAGAAGATGGATTTTTAACTTTTGAACGAGCAGAAAAAGCTGGCAGCGAACAACTTAATAACAAAGACAGGCCATTTAAGTATGCCATAGATATAGCAGTTGCTCATTACTCTTGGAAAATCAAATCCGAAATAGCCCTTAGCCCTGAAGAAATAAATACCGTAGGATTAATCAACCCAAATCAATATTTACAAGTTATTAAAGAGCGACTGCGAATAGTGCCAAATTTATTTCAAACAGGCTTATGTAAAGGGCGCCTATTATCTCCCAGTCCCAACGAGTATTTTGTTTCACACGGTTTCCCACCAGATTTATTGAATGACTGGCGAAATACCCTAGAAAAAACATTTACCCAAGCAAACGGCAACGGAGAATCCCCCACACCTTATTTTTACGGCGATAAACTAGAAGGTGGCTATCGATTATGTAGCATCTGTGAAAAGCTTTATACTACACGTTTTAGTATGTTCTTGCTACCATCATCTCAAGACAGAAACGTTTACTTTGAATTGGGAATTGCTATTGGCTTAGGCGCACCATTTTTTTTAATTCAAGCTCAAAACGCTGACATCCCAACTATATTAGAAGGATTGAACCGCTATATCGGTGGTTCATTTCGCACCATCCGACGCGAGTTAGCTGGGAAAATTCAGGAGTATGACTTTGGAGTAGTACGCTTTACCACTGATTTACCACCAGCTAGTAGCGAAGCAAAATATTTAATAGCAGCAGGTGGATATGAAGATGAGGACTTTGAAGGGACCATAACTGATACACTTAGTAGTATATACCCTCATTTAGAAGCAATACCCTTGGCTGAAGCACTTGGAGTTTCAAGTGGCGCCAACACCATGCTCCAACAACTGGTAGAGTCTATTCAAACCAGCCGTTTTGCAATTTACCGTGTAGACGAAGAATGTTCCGCAACAAGCTTTTTAGCACTTGGTATTAGCATTGGACTTAATAAACCTTTCTTGATGATGCATAAAAGCAATGGAACAGTTCCTTTAGACCTTAGAGGAATGTCAATGTATAATTTTTCTAATTTCTCTACCTTAGAAAAAGAAATTATACCCAAACATAAGAATTTCTTTGAAAATAACACTAAGTAATTACGCTTATGAGCGAAGCTTTTTCTTTTAATCGAGAATTTGATTTTGTCCGGTTAGACCGACTATGCCGAACAACAGGTCGTCCCGCACACGAGTGGGATTTTTATATTATCAAAGAATTAATTGATAACGCCCTTGACGCGGACGAAGCAGTTTGGTGCCAAGAACCCACGCAAACACCCATCTTAAAAATTCGTATAGAATTTGCGAATGAACAGCTTTATATCCAAGTCAACAACCGCACGCAATTTCCCGTTGAACTTATACCTGACATATTCGCAACACACCAGTACACCTCACGTAAAGCATTTATCAAAGGACTAACACGGGGTGCTTTAGGAAATGCCTTAAAAACCCTGCTAGGAATTCCCTATGCTTTACGTAATCGTGCAAGTAGTGACTGGAAACCAGACCAAAAACCTCTATCTATTGTTTCTGGTAAACAAGAGTACCTACCAATTTATGCAGTAGACACTACAAACCAAAATATAAAGTTTGATTATAAAATAAAACCTTTTAATAAAGATACACAAGGAACAACTATTAGTATAGGACTAGATTCTTTTATACAAGAAAAACCACGTACTCTTGATGAAATTAAACAATTAGCCTATAAGTATTATTTGTGTAATCCACACACACACTTTCATTGGTTAGTGGAAGTAGATGGGGAAGAATGGTCAATAGAATATACAGCCAATCAAAATTGGTTTAATAAGTATCGTGGAGCGGCGCCGATACAGTGGTACTCAATGACAGCTTTTCAAGATTTACTTGGCGCCTTACACCGGAAACAACTTAATAAACCAACTAACCAGTTATCACTACAAACTATATGCAATAATTTTGATGGATTTGACAATCAGAACACAGATACTGATAGAATTAATTTAACTGCAAAAGTTACAAAAGAATTTGGCAGTACCAGCCTAGCAGTAGATGACTTTGAACATGATAGAGCTAAAGAACTATATAAAATAATGTGCCGCCATAGCCCACAATTTAAATCAATTAAATTAGGGCATATTGGATTAGAGCATATACGTACATTACTTGACAATATTTTTACTCTCAATGGTAAAGTATTTTATGAAATTGCTACAGATAAAGGAGACGAACCTAGTTTGCCTTTTGTAATTGAAGCATCTGTAGTTGCCTTAAAAGAAGGTTCACGAGAAATATGGACAGCAATTAACTTTACACCCACCTACGATGACCCTTTTCTACGGCGCCGACTTTATACACCAATCCAACCAGAAAAAGTAGTTGTAGGACTACGCGAGTTACTTGATGCCTATGGTATAGACGAAGACACACCAGTAATATTATTTATGCACCTAATCTGCCCCAACATTGAATCTGGCGAATTTAGTAAAACCGAAATCAATCACATACCATTTAAGCAAGTCATAGGTGAAGTACTAGACCGATTACTTAAAGAATTTAACCAAGCAAAAGAAGAGCAAGAATTGCAGTTAGAAAAAGAAGTGTTTCAAGCTTTAGATAATATTTTAAATCATCTAAAAAATGACGAAAGATTTGTTTTCGACCAATTGTTAGAAAAACTGCGGATACAACTTAATCAAGACCCAGTTCTATCTAAATGGCTAGAAACACTCAATGCGCCAAGCCGTCTCCGAACGTACATAATAAACTACCAAAGTAGCAATACGCTATTAACCCAAAGAGTCGCACGTCCCACAGTAGAAACATTAGCCCTTCCTCTGCATCCAAAAGGTTACTTTTTTGCTTTAGCAGAAAGTATTTCCAACCAACTTCTCGTTCAGCATCACGTTAATAAAATTCTTTACATCCAAGTACCAGAACTAGAACCTGTAATCATTGAAAATGACTGGCTATGCCGCATGGACATGGCTTTACTACGCAACCCACCAAAATTAGAAGCACTGCGCGATACAATAATACAGTGCGTTGTTAGTTGCGACTTACCAATTCTAATTTTGCATAACAATGATACAACAGGTAACGAGCAAGTAAAACAGATAAAAACTTGGTTAACAGAGCGAAACTTAGAAGAAAACCGTATCATTGATTTAGGTTTAAACTCAACTGATAACCGAAGTACGATATTTCAGCCAACCAAATTAGTCGAACTAATGCCAGATGAGCTAGCTAGCTTATTGCTGAACCAGCTAAACAAGCACAATATTCCAATAAAATTTTTACCTATTGACACCGACATCTGTAAAGAAATTAGCCAGAAATTTGAACAACTACTCCTTAGCTATTTATGGTCAGGTATATCAGAGAAACTGCAACTGCCCCAACTATTGCTACTTCTCGACGGCAAACTGCAATTTACCAACCAAATGATACAGCAAAACTTAGACAAAGAATTAAGAGACTTATTACAAGAAAAATCCTATACTAAATCTTACGCTACAGTATTAAATGAAGTGGTCACACAGTTTTTCAACGACTTTATGGGGAAACATCGCACAGATATTCAAAAAATCGTACAAAAGCACTTAAAATATCTAAACGAGGCTGATGAGTAATGAACGATGAACAACATCAAAATACAGGTGAGCTTCGTTCGCAGTACCAAACCTATGACCGACAAAAATGCTTTATTGCTTATAGCGAGCAGGCTCATTGGTCTACAGATTTATTGGAGGCAACCTCGGAAGTATTGTCCGAACCTGAATTTAACTTAGAACCAGACTATGCTCGTAAACATTTTGAATCAGATATTTCCCTGCGCCAAAAAGCATTAGAACTGATAGCCAATGCTCGGTATGGAATTTATGACCTATCTTGGTGGCGCCTGGATGATAAAAGTCCGTGGCAAATGCCGCGCAATGTATTCATCGAATTAGGAATCGCCATTGCACTAAATCGTCCCACTCTATTACTACGTAATAAAGAAGCAGAATTACGGCGTAGAAAAGAAGTAGGTTTGGAACTACCAGACAGCTTACAGTGTTTAGGCAATCAAATTTTAGAGTTTAGCGGGCAACCTAGTCTGAGAAAACTTTTGCAAAAACACTTACCAACATGGGTAGGAGCGGCGCCTGAAGAAGCTTGGTGGAACCGTCACTGTATTTTCGGAGGTAGAGTTTGCGAATACCGTGAAACACATCCGCACGTCAAACAGTTTGGGCAAAACACCTTAAATTGTAGTATTGTAGATGGAGCAGATAGCTCCCGTCCAGACTTTCGAGATATTGTTGAGGATGTATTAAAACGCGACCATGACATTAACTATATTTATTTAGATTCTCTTTCCTTTGAGAAAGGCTACAACTTTCTGTTATGCGCCTACTGTCAAAAAATTCGCTCTTCATCCTTCGCTATCTACCGCATTACATCAGAAACACCACCAGAGGCGTTTATTGCCATCGGTATAACCCTTGCATTAGAAACACAATTTAAGTATACCATTCCCAAAATTTTGATAACAGAAGATAAACAAATCGTACCTTCATTATTATCAGGTTATGAAGTAATAGAAGCCAAAAGCGATAAAGATAAAAAAGATAAGTTAAAAAAATTTATACCAGAAATCATCCGGAAAGTAAGAAAGACAGATTGGAAACCAAAACCATTACCATTTACTGATATTTCAGTTCATACATTTAATGAAGACGATAATTTGACAAAAAATAGTGAAGCACTTGATACAGCAATACCAACTAAGGAAACTAAACTATCCGGTCGGCAGCGTAAATTATTACACGATGCCATAATTGACGCTTTTCCTACAATAAGAACCTTAAGAATGATGTTTAGTTATGAATTAGATATTAATTTAGATACAATTACAGTATCAACAGAAAATCTTCGGGAAGTTGTTTTTAATTTAATTGAATGGGCTGAGTCAGTTGGCAAGTCAGGGCAATTAATTGAAAGTGCGTTTAAATCTAATCCTGGTAATCTCGCATTACGAGCCGTAGCTAAAGAACTATATCCGAAATTATTAGAATCGGCTTTAGAAAGTTTTAATAACAAGCCTATCCTTGTCAAAGGTGTAGCTATTATCAGCTTTGAGGACGAGGACGAGGACGGCAACATTACCGATAAAACCGTCGAAATTACTGCGGATGACCTTGACTGGGAAGTAGATAGTGCAGACGAAAGACAGATGGGAACTGAAACAGCTTATGCAGCGACTTATTACTTTGATGCAGGACAGATAGAGTGGACTGTTTGGGAATATCCGATGGGTGTTACAAACTACAGTGATTATAGAATCGAAGGAGGTACCTTGGTCAAAAATTTCGATTCGCTGGAAGTTAACAACGAAGAACCTTATTAACAGGTGTTCGGTATTGCCTGCTGTAACTAGACTAAAAAGTTGTGAAACTTGACACAAAATAAACCTAAACCTCATTAATTATAATTAAAATTATAGAAAAATGCAAAACACAGGCGGTCTTCAACCAGAATACAAAAACTACAGGCGCCAAAAATGCTTCATAGGGCACTCACTTGGCGCTGAATGGTGTGAAGACCTCCAAAGTGCCTGTAACGAAACTTTACCAAAGTTTAACTTAGAACCTTGGTATGCTGCTGACCACTTTACACCTACTCAAACTCTACGCGACAAAGTTGTTGAGTTAATAGCTAACTCACGCTTTGGAATTTACGACATATCAAACTGGAAAGATAAAGAGGGAAAATGGCAGCTTCCACGAAATGTTTACATCGAATTGGGTATTGCAATTGCCCTTAATCGTCCTACACTTATACTATGTCAAAGTAAGCAAGAATTAAAATTACCCACTTGCTTAGAAGGAATTAAACTACTTAAATTTACTGGTGATGTAACACTAAAAAAAGAATTAGAAGCTCAACTACCCCAGTGGATTAATATACCACCAGAGAGAGATTGGTTAAATCGTTACTGCATATTTGGTAATCAAACATGTAGCTTCCGAGAAAAACATCCCTACACCCAACAATGGGGGCAAGAAAAAATACATTGTCACATTTCTGACGGTTTAAACAAAAACTATCCTAGTTATAATCAATCAGAATGTGATGAAATACGCGGAGCATTTGAAGAAATTTTAAACCGTTATGGTGATTTAACATTTAACTATTTAAATGAAATATCTATCATTGATAACTACCAATATATACTATGTAGTCATTGTCAAACGGTACGTTCTACAACCTTTGCCATATACCGAATCTCATCAAATACCTCGGCAGAGACTTTCATTGCAATTGGCATCAGCATAGCCTTAGAAAAATTGTTTGAGTATAAAATACCCAAAGTAATTTTAGTCAAAAACGAGCGCGACCTACCATCATTATTACGCGGATATGAAGTAGTTGAAGCTATTAATAGTAAAGAAATGAAACAAAAGCTTAAGGCGTTTTTACCTGTAGTAATGAATACGGTAAGACAGACAACTTGGAAACCAAAACCATTACCATTTATTGACATTTCAATTAATACGTTTAATGAAGAAGAAATAAAAGAAACAGTAAATACTGAAAGTAATAATTTCAATATAGAACGAACAGCCTATGTAGAAAATTTATCCTCAAACTGTATAGAAGAAGATATTAAAAGAGTTTGGTCAGAGTATGGGGTAGTTACAAAAGTTTATTTACGAGCTAGCTCTAGCACAGGAAAAGCTCTTGTAGAAATGACAGAAATGGCTCAAGCACAAGCATCTATAGAAGCACTGGATGGTGCTGAATGGATGGGACGTGAATTAAAAGTTAGAAAAGCAAAACCTGAAGATATTATTAATATAACGACGGAGCTTGAACAATCTAATTCAAGCGACTCACCTAATACCAATGAAAAAGATGATAAACCTTCTTCGAGTAATAGAGAACTGCATCGTGTCAATAACAAAGTTAGAATATATGAGCTTTCTAAAGAATTAAATTTAGATAACAAAGAACTTTTAGCAATTTGTGACCAACTTAATATCTCAGTTAAGAGTCATAGTAGTACAATTACAGAATCAGAAGCGTTACGTATCCGGTCAGAAGCTGAAAAGCGATCTCCTGCTCCTTCAAATATCAGAAGAGATAACAGCGACACTAACAAAAATAATTTATCCTCAACTGGTAACAAGCAACCAACAACATCAAACAAACAACAGATTTTAGAAATTCGCAAACCTAAATTACCTAATAATGCCTCAGAAGCATCAGAAGCGACTAATACCAAACAGACAATTTATGTAGGTAACTTATCTTATAGGGTAACAGAGCAAGATATTAAAGCTGTTTTTGCAGACTATGGAAATGTGCTTGGAATTACAATACCAACTGACAGAGAAACAGGGCGTATACGCGGATTTGCTTTTGTAGATATGGAAGCAGAAGCTCAGGCAAATGCTGCTATTGAAGAACTAGATGGTGCAGAATGGATGGGACGTCAATTAAAGGTTAACCGAGCTAAACCTCGCCAACCAAGATAAAAGAATACGAAAAAACACAAAACACTGCTGGACTTCAAGCTGAATAGGAAAACCACAGGTGCCTTGGCTTCATAGAACATTCAAATCATACGTACCTCCACAGTAGTTATTACGCTACAGTATTAAATAAAGTTGTGAAGCATTTTTTTGACAACTTTATGGGGCAACATCGCATGGATATTTAATCACTAGTACAAAACACTAAAAACGTCCGCATAAGGGGTATAAGCAATGAACGACGAACAACATCAAAATATAGGTGAGCTTCGTCCGCAGTACCAAACTTATGACCGACAAAAGTGCTTTATTGCTTACAGCGAACAAGCTTACTGGTCAACAGACCTTTTAGAAGCAGCCTCGGAAGTGTTGTCAGAACCTGAGTTTAACCTAGAACCAGACTATGCTCGTAAGCATTATATTTCAGATGTCCCCCTGCGCCAAAAAGCATTAGAACTTATAGCAAATGCTCGATACGGAATCTATGACCTATCTTGGTGGCGCCGGGATAATAAAAGTCCGTGGCAAATACCGCGCAATGTATTTATAGAACTGGGAGTTGCCATCGCACTAAATCGTCCTACTCTATTACTTTGCCATGAGAGTAACAAAGAAGAAGGTTTAGAACTACCAAACTGCTTACATTGTCTGAGTGACCAAGTTTTAGAGTTTAGCGGAAAATATAGCCTAAAAAAAGTTTTACTAAAACACTTACCAACATGGATTAATAAGGCGCCTGAAAAAGCTTGGTGGAACCGTCACTGTATTTTCGGGAATAGAATTTGTGAATATCGTGAGGCACATCCGCGCACCGAACAGTTCGGACAAAACACCTTAAATTGCAGTATTGCAGATGGAACAGATAGTTCACGTTCGGACTTTCGACATATTGTTGAGGAAGTGTTAAACCGCTTTTGTAACGTTAATTATACTTATTTAGATAATCTTACCCTCGAAAAAGGTTATAATTTTCTATTATGTACTAACTGCCAAAAAATTCGCTCATCACCTCTTGCTATCTACCGCATCACATCAAAAACACCCCCAGAAGCATTTATTGCCATCGGTATAAGCCTTGCTTTAGAAGCACAATTTGGGTACAAAATATTTAGAATTTTGATAACAGAAGATATACAAATTGTACCCTCTTTATTATCTGGGTATGAAGTAGTAGTAGCCAAAAGCGATAAGGATAAAAAAGATAAATTACGTCAAATTATACCAAATGTTATAAAAAGAGTAAGAGAAACAACATGGAAGCCAAGACCACTACCTTTCATTGATATTTCAGTGAATTTATGTGAGGAAATTCAAATTGATGCAAAAGACAGTTTAATTCAAAACAGTGCAGTAATTGATACCACAGCCTCAAGTAATAGAGCCAAGCTATCTGATTCCGAACAAAAACTATGGGAAGCTATGGTTGATGCTTTTCCAAATATCAATCAATTAGAAGTAGTACTTAATGACGCATTTAATGTACGTTTAAAGGAAATAACAAGATTAAGGAATATTGTTAAAGCCGTTTTAAGTGTAATTAGCTGGGCTGAGTCAAAAGGTACCTTAGAGCAGTTAATTAAAAGTGCCTATAAACATAATCCTAGTAATATTAAGTTAGGAACAATAACTAAAGAACTATACCCTCAATTATTTTTATCAGAATCATCAATTGAAGAAACACTCGACCCAACAGCCTTCATTCCAATTGAAGAATTACAACTTTCTGTTCGAGCTTATAACTGTCTAAAGCGGGCACAAATAAACTCAGTGGCAGATTTGTTAGATTGTACTCAAGAAGACCTGTTAGAAATAAAGAACTTTGGACAAAAGTCAGTAGAAGAAGTAATTGAAGCCCTAAAACGACGATTAGGTATTATTTTACCTAAAAAAATGTCTTCACAGCGTAATAAGAATTATTTACTAAGCAATGAAGATTTTATTATCCCAGAAATTTCTGACTTAAAAGATTTGCTGGAAAATTCAGATATTATTACTCCTCGCGAACGTGATATAGTAAGACTTTGTTATGGTCTGGATGACGGACGGAAAAAAACTTGGGAGGAAATTGCTTATATTTTCAATATTGAGCAAGAGCAGGTTAAAGAAATTTGTATTACAGTAGTCAATAAACTTAGAAATACCAAAATACAACAAAATTGATCGGTTCATCCTTATCCAAGAATTAGATAAATTCAAGTTTAGTACAATTCTTCTTCTTTGTGTGTCTCAATTGTACAATCAGACGTTGGGTAAGCCACGCAGGTCAGCACATAACCTGCTTCAATTTGGTCATCATCTAAGAAAGACTGATCAGATTGGTCAACAGTACCTGCTATAAGCTTACCAGCACAAGTAGAGCAAGCACCAGCACGGCAGGAGTAAGGCAAGTCCAAACCAGCTTCTTCAGCCACATCTAAAATATAGCTATCGTCAGGACAGTCAATTGTAGTATTCAAACCTTCATCTTCATTAATTAAAGTAACTTTATAAGTTCTACCAGTAGAAGTAACTGAAGTATCGTTTTCCTCTTCAGGCTCAATTAGCGGCGCCACTACAAATGGTAAAGGTTGCGGATTCCATATAGTATCGCGTACCTTACCCATAACAGTTGGAATAAATCTTTGCAAATAGTCTTTTTTCTCTTTATCACTGTTAGCCACAACAACTTCATAGCCAGCTAAAAGTGAAGGCACATATTGTAAACTTTCTGTAATTAATATTTTAGGAATTTTATAATTAAATTGCTTCTCTAAAGCAATACTCATTCCAATAGAAATAAACGTTTCCGGTGGAGTGTCAGGCGTAATGTGGTAAATAGCAAAAGAAGTTGAACGTACAGTTTGGCAATAGCTGCACAGCAGAAACTGATATCCTTCAGTTAAAGAAAGTTCATCTATATAAGTATAAGTTACATCATTAAAGCGTTCCAATACTTCCTCAACCACACCCCGAAAGTCCTCCCGACCATCCAAACCATCTGAAATATAACATCTCAAATTTGTTTGCCCTAGATGCGTACAACGTGGGTGGATTGCACGGTAATCACATACTTGCTGACCAAAGATGCAAAAACGATTCCACCAACCTTGTTCGGGAGGAGACTGTGAACAATAATATGACCAGTAAAGCGTATCTTTTTCTTCTAATCGTCTTTTTAGTGAGGTATATCCACTGAATTCTATAATATAACCACTCAACCCCTTTAAACATTCAGGTAGATTTAATTTACTATTATTTGCGTGACGGAGTAGAGCCACAGGTCGGTTTAAAGCAATTGCCATTCCTAACTCGATCAATACATTACGGGGCATTTGCCATATACCTGGAGAGTCTTGCCACCAAGAAAGGTCATAAATACCACATCGAGCATTGGCTATAAGTTCCAAAGCTTTTTCTCGCAGGGGCACATCAGGATCGAAATGCTTACGGGCATAATCCAATTGTAAGTTGAATGGTGGCGCCGATACTAATTCTTCGCAAGCAGTTAATACATCTTCAGTCCAAGGTGCATTTTCACTGTAGGCGATAAAGCACTTTTGGTGGACATAATCCTGGTATAGCGGATGTAGTCCATCTCCATTTTCCGATTGTTCTTGGCTCATACTCCTATACCTCTCTTACACGTTTTAAGTGTTCATCAAGCATTTCATAAATTTTGATACCTTTATCTTGCATAAAATTCCGGAAAAAATTTGTAGTTATGTTATCTAACACAGCAGTGTATGAGTGGTTGCTAGCTTCCCCTAGCAAACTAAACTTAAGCTGCTCATCTAACTTTTGGTTCATCATAGTTTGGGAAAAATTGAACTGTCGGTCGATATCACCCAGCAAGTGCGGCATTTCCATTAGATTCCACATACTTTCCAACAAATGCCTTTGAAGCATCTGCTCAAATTTTGTAGAAATTCCTTGACGGATTTCAACATCTTCTGGTAAATACTTCATTGGAATACAAAGCGCATCAAACCGCCTGAGCAACCAATTTGCAAGCTCACCAGGCATCATCTGCGTTAATTTAGTTGGTTGAACAAGTGTATCTGAGTCATCAAGCACATTCAACCCCAAATCAACAATTCGGTTAGTATCTTTGCCCTGCTCTCTTAACCATTCATGTATCCGTTTGACTAGACTAGTCTCATCCGCCTCTACGTTGTGTAATATTAAAATTGGTAAATTGGTTCTATTAACACACTCTATAAAAGCGGCTTTTAACTCTTCATCATTATTTTGGTTACGCAACAAAGCCATATCCATTCGGCACAACCAGTTATTATCAATAACTACTTGCTCCATTTCTCGCACTTGCACATAAAGTATTTTATTAACGTGATACTTGGTTAAAAGAAGACTAGATAATTGTTCTGCTAATACAGAAAAATGGTGATTAGAGTGTAAGGGAACAGAAATTATTTCATCTTGTGGACGAATTACACGCCGAGCCAAGACATTATTCCTACTATTGTAGCGATTAATATAAATTTGTAGTCGATTGATAGCATCCTGTGTTTGTAGCCAATCAGCAAAAATTGGATTTTCTTGTAACCGAATTCTTAATTGCTCCAACAACTGACCAAGAGCAAATCGCTCATTTTTACCCACCTCACCTAAGATGGAGTCTAATGCTGCAAATATAACTTTCTCCAATTGCAGTTCTTCTTCTTCGTGCGCTTGCCTAAATGCCACCAATAACCTATCTAAAATTTTACCCAAAACTTGCTTAAAAGGTAAGTGGTTAAGATCAGTTTTACTAAACTCGCTGTGTTCCACATTAGGACAAATCAAGTGTAGAAATAGAATTACAGGAGTGTTTTCGCGCAAACCATAGGCATCCATAAATCCCCGTAAACCCAACACAGGTTGTTCCTTTTGAATTGGAGCAAAAAGCCATCGACGTAGAAACGGGTCAGCGTAAGAATGTGTAAAATTTATAGCTGCCCATACCTGCCGCTTGGCGTCCTTGAGTTCACCATCTTTCAAGCGAGCCACAGCCACTTCAATCACAAAAGGTATATTTGGGTCATCACCATCATCAGTAGCAATTTCATAAAAAACTTTGCCTTCCACAGGTAGCACTTGCGTCAATATTGACTGAATATGCTTAACTCCAATGCAACCTAAAGCAGCAGAGTCAAAGCGAGGACTGTGACGGTACAATATCCGGTACAGTTGGTTAGCAGATGAACTTTCGATATCATTTACCGTCAATCCATCCTGCCCAAATAAATCAATTATTTTACTAATAGATACAGTCTTGCTATCAAAGCCAGCAAAACAGTCACATATCGTTTCAACAGATAACTCATCAGCATTTTGCTTTCGATATAAAGCACCCAATAAATCCTGAAATGCCGTTAGCGAATACCACTGCACAGGTGCAATTCCTCGAAACTTACCTACCCAACTTGCATCAGCAGGATACTCCCTTATCCACTCCTGTCCCTGAATTTCTACCGTCCAGCTAAACCGTGCATGAGGGTTGCATAAGTGATATTTCTCCGCCAAACTTTGGATTTGGTCTAGCGTGCGAGGTATTTCTTGAACAAAATGATCAACGCCAAGCCTAATTACCGTTCCCTCCACAAATTTACATGGATTTTCCAGACACTCAAAATTGATAGTTTGGGCAGTAGAGTCTATCACATAGCGGGGTAAATACTCCACTCCGTTACAACGAATAGATAACGGCTTAAGTTCCGGACTCCAATCGCCAGCAACACGATGGCGTAATGCATAAGGAATTCCCAGCAAAGTTTTAAGAGCATTGCCCAAAGCACCGCGCATCAAACCTTTAAAAAACGCTTTACGTGACGTATAAGATTTTGTAGCAAAAATATCCTCTAGCTTTGACACAGGAAAAAGTGCCTTATTAGTAACTTGAATAAATAATTGCTGAGACTGACGTTCTGGTATGCTGATATATTCTATACGGATATGTTGAACAGGTAACTGGGTTACATCATCTCGCCATAAACTCTCATCAGCATCCAAAGCATTATCAATCAACTCTTTGACTATATATATATCCCACTCATGAGCTGGTTGACCAGTAGCTCGGCGCAAACCGTCCAAGCGGACAAAATCGAATTCGCGGTTGAACGAAAACGCCTCTCCCATCGTCGCAACTATTACGTATGATTAGCGTACTATGTTTTAAATATTATACAGATTTTCAAATAGCTCCAGATTTCATTAGGCAAATTTAAGCATCTACCTTCAAAAGGCGCCTTACTTTACAAAAGCCAACGCACCCGAAGAGATTTCCCTCCCATATCGATAATAAAAACAAATGCACCTGACAGGGATTTCCTACACTCGTGGTAAAAACCAACGCACTTCCCACACTCGTGATAAAAACTAACGTACCAGACAAGCGTTTCTTATACCTAGAGGACTAGTGAACCCGTTCGCAAGGCTCTCCGTTGAACAAAATAGTTTATCTACAAAGATTTTATTACTATTACGCTACCGGATATAATATCAATTCTTCCTCCGCTTCCTACCAAGGCGCGCAGCAAGCTTATCCGACAACTCCAACTGGTACTGATTCTTATTATCCTCATACGCCAAAATAACGCGCGGGTCAGCATGTCTACTAAGATGCTGTACCTTCCGGTAATCACCCTTCGCCAAATCCAGCGCTTCCGTAATACCGCTATGTCTAATCCTGTGCGGAGACATCCTTTTACTAATCCCCGCACGCGCGCAAGTCATCCTCACAATTGCATACAACCCATCCCCGCTCAACGGGCGCCCAAAATTATGAAAATCCATCGCAATAAACAGCGGGTCACTAGGCTTCACACTACTACGACAACGTAACCAACCATATATAGCGTCCGCAACATTCCTATTCAAATCCACCTTAACATCATCATTCCTCTTACCCTTCCCATACACACGCAACACCGACTCCTGATAATTAAAATCACTCACCTTCAACTTGGCAATCTCACACCGTCGCAATACATTCGACCAAAACAACAAAAACAAAGCATAATCGCGCTTACCCTTATCAGTACTCACATCAATAACATCAAACACCTTATTATATTCATCCACCCTCACCCCAGAAGTATCCCTGTACTTAGTCACCCGCATCGACTCAATCCGGTCACTATCAAACCTATAATTACACCGTTTCAAATTCCTACCTGCTTTAATCAAAAACTTAATCGCCGCAAGATACCGATTAACCGTTGCCGACTTCCTACCCTCCGCAACCAAATAATTCTTAAACTTCAAAATCAAAGTATTCGCAGACTCCTCATCCAACCCCCAAAACTCCTCAACATCATCATCATGAGTAGGCGCCCGATGCAAAAAATAATGAAAAAACACCTTAATATTCCCCGCATACCCTCGCTGCGTAGTTCCCGCCTTCTGCTGTAACTCCGTCAAAAAATCACTACCATATCGCAACTCGTCAGCTATAGCGCCAAGCTGACCCGACCTATAAGTAACGATTTCTTGGGACTTTCCAGCGCTCATAAAGACACCTTGAGTTCATGACAATGCACATTTTCATTAACGCCTAACTCACATCTTGCACCAAAGTATAAATACTTAATTTTTTTTTTAATAAACATACATTTTTATCAACAAGACGTTAAATTAGCATTTATAGCCTGCGTAGGCAGGCTTTGTTTGTATAGTCTAGCCCTTCTAGGGTGTAGGTGCAAGATATGAGCTAACCCTCCACACACTGGCATCCGTTTGTCGGTTCTACAATTTATCCGTGTGTTAATCTTGGTTTGTCCATTCGGCGCCTTGCTTGAGTAGCTTATTTTGTGGGAGGTTTGGTCGCTTGCCTACGTACCATTCGATAAAGTGAGTTAAAGCGTCTTTCATGTTTGTTCCGTTCATGGCGGTCATGCCTTTGAATTGCGTTCTTAGTTTTTTGGGCAATTCAAGATGGTAGGCTATGGGATTGGTTATTAGGTAGGTAGGGTTGAAAACTTTGTTAAGTGGTGGTTGAAAGGATTCTATTAAGAGAACTCCACGAAAAAAATGCCCAATGGCATCTAAACGCAACTCACGTAAAATAAAGAATCTCATTGAAATGGTCGCGTTAAGCTTTGAGATGCTTCGTTACTCTTACGCTACACTCAGCATGACAACATTGGATCAATTATTCTGTGGGGTTCTCTAAGGCTTTTTCTAGTTCTGGCAGTTTTTCTGGTGGGGAAATCTCAAGCCAAGCAATTCTAATGTTACCTATGCGGGACAAGTTTATGTAGTGGTGATGGTGTATCCATCGCTGTCTGGGGTTTATTGATTTACCGATGTATTGAGTTTTACCTGATGTGTCGATGGCAAAGTATATAGCTGGTTTTTCTGGTAGTTGCGCTCTCATTGACAATGATACTGATGGCAACTCCAGGGGATTGATGGAAGCTGGGTTCATTTATTTGTTTTGTTTGCTAAGTTTTGGGGTCTTGCTTTGCCCATTCGGCGCCTTCTTTCTTTGCTTCTGCTACGGCGCGTTCTAAAAGGTAGGCAGCAAGATTTGACAATGGGCGCCCGTCGTAATTCGCCCATTTCTCTAAGTCTTCTGCAAGCCTGTCTGGTAGTGTGACTTGGATACGTTTGCTCATACCCGACATCATACTGCCTTGGGTCAAATTATTATTATTTTACATCAATTTAACACATATTTGAGTAATAATTACATTTTTGTGTGTTATTATGATGTAATATTTGTTTGAAGGTTAGGAGAAATATAGTTGGCAACTTAAAGGGGGAGTACTAATTTATTGGTAGTCAATCTTATTTGTTTTAATGGTATTTTTTTACCACAGAGACGCAGAGGCACAGAGATAAGTAGTCAGACAAAATTAATTACACAAAATTGGACTTGAATCCCTTGCCCAGTTTAAAAATCAACGTGTAATTATTTCTGTCCAGGTACTTAAGAGAGTTAATTAGAGGCGCCTGTTGTTCTATGTTGTAAGTTTTGGAGGGTGGGAGGGATGAACCACAAAGGCACATAATCCGGAGGATTTCCCGCAGGGTAGGACACAAAGGAAGAATTATTCAGGAAGCAATATGTACGTTATTTACGTATTTATTAGAGAATGGGATTTTGCGTGGGGGCGCTTTGTTGTGCATTATGGAGGCGATGAATTCAAATAACTAAAATTGGAACCGCTTGATTTTTGTCGAAAATGGATTAAGTCACTGCTGCCGGGAGAACGTGGATACTATAAGGTGTGTGTGAAGCTGTTGGCTAAGGCTACTGGGCTTTCGGAGCGCACTGTGGAGGGTTGGGGTTCGGATTTTTCTAACCGCCCTGACTATGTTCTTACGACTTTGAAGAAGGAGGATATTATTCTTCAAATTCGAGAATTGGTAAAACGAAGTGATTTATCTGATTTTATTGATGAGTTATAAATACGTATTTTACGTATAATATTATTGGAGTAAGTTTGCTCAAACGCCAAAACCCCCCGCAACGACTCGCAATCAAGACGGAGGGCTTTGGTTGACCCATATAAATGTTAAGGGGCACTATATATTATGAACGTTACGGCGCCTTTTGTACTGGGTTACGGCTTTGATTATGGTCAGTTTGATAGCTCTGAGATGCAAGGCAGGGCTAAAAGTACGCTTAGTAACTTTTTAGGTTTTGTTCGCTCGTCTTTTGATGGGTTGCTGGAAAATGGTCGAGCGTTGCAGGAGTTGTATTGTGATTGTTTGGCTTTGTGTGCGAATGGTAAGAAGGTTTTTGATGATTGGTTGGCAAGTTCTGATTTTGGGGTATCCGCGTATTTAGCCAAAAGTGCGATGGAGATTTATGTTTGGTTTGAGAAGCTGCCTAAGAGGGTACAGCGTTTGGTACGGCAAAATGTTCAAAGTTGGTCGGTGTCTGCGCTACGGCAATTGACTAAGGTAAGCGCTGATTTGGTAAAGGAGTTGACGTGTACGGGTAAGAAAACCGCAGCCCAGGTCAAACAACATCTCTCAAAACAGGTAGGGAATTTATCTAGTACTCCTGTTTCTGCAATTCCCGCTCCTCAGTTGGCGCCTGGTATGAGGGTTACGGTGACGGGAGATAATAATGGTTGGAATGGGCATAGTGGGATAATTATGTCTAGTCAAGAAGATGAGTTTTGGGTTCTTTTTGACCATACTGTTGCTACTGGTACAGATGTTAGGTATTTGCTTAAAGCAGACCAGATGCAGTCGGAGGTTAAGGGGTCTGGGATGGTTACTAAGTCAGGTTCAAATGAAATGTTTACTGCTGCTGAGGTGGAGCAGAAAATACAAGAAGCTTTGACGCAACGTGATAAAGAGAAGGCAGAGGAGGAGTTGGGACGTTTTGTGGAGATACGTGATGCAGCGCTACAAGCTGCGAAGGAGGAAATGAGAGCGGCAGAACAGTATGCGACTAAGATGGCGCAAAAGAATTCGGAGTTAGTTCAGCAGTTGGCAATGAAGGAACGTGAGATAGAGGAATTACGTGGTTTACGAACTAAGAATCAGCTGTTAGAGGAACGAGTGGCTCAATTAGAAAAGGCTCTTGATGATGCGAATGTGAGTAGATGGGATAATACGTTTAATCGTCAAGCCGCTAAGGTTGTGAATTCTGAGTTGGAAAAGACTATTGCGCCGTTGATGTCAGAAGTTGAGCGGTTGCAGAATTTAGTGGAGGAACAGAAAGGGAAGTTGAGTCAGCTTGAAGATGTTAATTGTAAGCAGCAGGAAGAGTTGATTTTTTGGCGCCAGTCTTCTGAAAATAAGTTTGATGTTGGGGGAGGGAAGTCGTTTTGTGTTGTTAATCAGGGGTGGGATGGAAGGTTTGTTAGGGGGCAGGGAGTAAACGGTATAAATTAATGCTTTATGTTGTGATTTTGGCTTTACCTTATGGAACCTCGACAAAAACAGCGGAGTGATGGTGTTAAGATTCCGCAGTGGTTTTGGAAGTTTGTTTTGTGTGAGACGCACGGGTGTCAGCAAAATGAGCAATTTTTTTTGGCGATTCTTAAACCGATGGCGCCTCAAGATTGGTGTCGAATTTGGGTGCCGATAATTCATCCTGATGTGGAGGCGCCGTTAGATGGAGAACGTAGTCCACCAGGTTACATGAAGGCTTGTGTTGTCACGTTGTGTAAATTAACGGGATATAGCGAGTGTACTGTGGAGGGGTGGTTCTATGGTAAGTCGTATCATCATACGGTAGGGATTTTGCTGCGCTGTATCCATATATTGTTTAAGTTTCAACGAGTTACTAAAATTTCAGATGTTGTTTGATTACCTTGATGTAAATTTACGTTGGGGTATTTTATTTAGCTGTTTAATTACCCTAAATTTACTGGAATTGTAACTAAAGTTACTGAGTTAGCGCTTTAATAAAATTATTGTGCATTTTGATTGTAATTGCAATTCAGATAAACCTTATTTGAAGTTGCAGTTAAGGAGAGTTTGAAGTGTAATGTTAGTGGATTACATGAAAAAGATTCAACAGCTTTATACCCAATGTAAGTTAGCCCAGCAATGCGATGTTAGTCCGCAGACGATTAAAAATTGGTGTGTTTGGGCAGGACTTACGCCACCGAAGAAAGGAACTTATTTTAGTTGCGATGAGTTGGAGGCACTGGCTGATTTTTACCTTGCTTACAAGTTTCTACGAGTTGAACAGGAGAATTATATTGATACTGTTTTGGGAATGGGTGGGTTAAAGAAGTACATTCTCAAGGTACGTCGGATGACTTTACATGAGTTTGTTGCTGAGTTTTTAACGGCAGAAGAGAAGGTTCATTTGTTAGTCAAGATTTTGGTGGATAAGTTAGAGGAGGAGAATCAAGATGATAAATTTAACGTTAGTAGCGCAGCAGCTTGAGATTCCTTTAGAGGAGTTAAAATCGATTTGTCAGGTTTTGAGAATTGAAATCGTTAAGGAAGCTATAGCTCCATCTGAAAGGCAGAGAATTCAAGATTTTATTAATGTTTGTAGGGAGAGAGGAGTAAGCATTGCTCAAGGTCTTGAGGAAATACAACGGTTGCAGCAAGAAGCCCAAGCTCAACAGAAGGTGATGGGTGAAAGGTTTGATATAAAAACTTTTTTCCAGCAACGTATAGGTGTAGACCCTTTACAATTAAATCCTGGGAGTTATCACTATGATTTATACGAGTTGCTGCTAAAATCTCAATCGATATCTCAAGTAGGTTATGCTTTGTTTCGAGAAGCTTTTCTACGCCAAACTCATGATTTAATTATGAACGGCGCCACTGATACAGGAATTGAAAATAATCAAACTGTTGGTGGGTTTGAAACTGTTTTTGAAAATATAGAGGCGACTTTTGACCAAAATTTTTTGGGGACTTCGGTAAATTGGGACTCAGGAGAACATCTACATCTGGCGCCGGGTGTAACCAAAACATCGTTACCAAGAGCGCAGAAGACGGATATATCGTCCCCGCAGTCGTCGAAGAAGTAGTTGAGACGGCGCCTGATTTTGCTGTTGAAAGTATGAAGTTGATGGCGCCGAGTTTTAACAAAGCTATGATTAGTGACCGTCGGACGGTTGCTAATTATATGACTGAAGGGAGCGCTATTGCAATTGGCACAGCTATTACTACGAGTGGTTCTATAGCAACTGTTGCTGTTGTAAGTACTGCTCCGCCAAAACCTATTTTTATAAAGATTATGGTGGGGGGTGTTATTGGGACGGTGTTGGGAGGTTTGTTTGCATGGTTGGTTATTTTGTATTACAGGAAAGAGGTTTTGCGAAGGTAAGATTGGCAACGGATATAACGGATGTAACGGATGGTTTATTATGCGGGGTGGGAGTTTATGGAGTCTCGATATCCGCGTTTTGATGATGTTGATAAACGTGAAAAGTTGGAGGATTATTTGAGTGAGGATTGGGCGCCTGAACCTCGTGGTAGAAAACAAGCTTCGGAGACTGGGTTTTTAGGGATTTTGAAGCGGGATAAGTTGGATTCTTTGCTTTTACATCCTTGGCTGGTTTCAATTTTGGTTGGGGTTGTCATTTCGGTGATAATATCAATTGTTGCTTTGATGTTGAGAAAACCGCAGCAGGTGGAGATTACACCAGAAGAGCGCGCGCAGCAAGAAGTTTTGGGTGCGGCTAAAAGTTTAGAAGCTCAAGAGTCTAAGTTTTTAGAGTATGTTACTCGGAATGATTATAGTCCGGGAGTGGTGACAAATCCAGGTTTGTTGCAAGCGGCTATTTTGGAGGGTGCAACAAGGTATCGTAATCGTGTAATTCAAAATCAAAATAATCCTCAAAGTCCAAGTTATAATCTTCACGAGGAGATTATCAATAATGGGTCTGAAATTGAGGCTTTGAAGCGGATTAATCTTGGCGCCTCTGTGAAGGAAGCGGAGTTAAGATATATTGACCCGGCGACTAATACTTGGACTGTGGTTCCTTTAGATTCAGCGGAGTTGGTCGCTAGTGGATTGGTAAAATTAAATATCATTACCAATAGCCGTAATGGTATAAATCAAAAGTTTGAGCTTATAACAATTGCTCAAAATAGTCGCAAGGCTTTGGATGAAATTAAATCATTGCGCTTGACTTCTTTACGCTCGAAAGGGTTGGCGCCTATTGCTGATGAACTTGATAAGATTGATTGGTTTGGGAATAAGGCAAAACCGCAAGAGGCAGAAATTAGTAATTACGGTAAGTTGGATGAGCAACCTAATTTACCTCCTGAGCCAAAACCTTCTATTCCAAAGAGAAAAGAGTGAATTTTAGTTGGAAAAACGAACCACAAAGACACAAAGGACACAAAGAAAGAAGAAAGAAGTTTTGAGAGATTACCCTTTTGTATAAAGCAATGAGTATTAAATTTGCACTGGCGCCAATACCGTTTTTACTGGGTGGCTGGATGTTTGCTTCTAGTTTTAGTACTACGGAAGTGCAGCAGTCAGTTACTCCTTATTCTACTGAGCAGCAAGTTACTTTGGTAGAAATGCCTGAACCTGCTAAGTCATTTTTGCGTTATGGAGGTGCTGCAATTGCTGTGGTTGCTCCATCGGGGTTGGTATTTTGGGGACTTCAAGATGTGAGGAGGAGAAAAGAAAGAAGAGTTCAACGACCTGTGGCTTATTTGGCGCCAGCTAATACTCATGAACGGGAAGTTGTTGATAGGGTTCCTATTCAAAGGGAAGAAATTGAACAACCTTTACAGGAACAAAGGAGACAACCAAGCACAATTGAGGTTCCAAATTTCTATATGAATAATGATCGCTTTGGAGCATGGGAGGAGAAGGGTAGTAACATTGTTTCAGAATTTAAGCCTCAAAATAGTTCGCAAGATAAATATGCTGAGGTATCTTCTTTGGTTTATGAGAATACGGTGGGAATTGTTGGTAAGGAAAAGGGGAGTGGGAAAACTTCAAAACTTGGTTATCTAATTGCTGAACATATTAAGTTAGGTCATTTAGTATGGATGGTTAACCCTTTTGCAAAAGGTCAACATTGGAAGGGTATTAAAGTTTTTGGACGCGGTTATAATTTTGTCGAGGCTACAAGTGCTATCCGTGAATTTACTCGTGTTGCATTCTGGAGAATCGCTGAAGCTGGGGATGAAATGAAAGATTACGAGCCATTCGAGGATTATCATTTGCATCTTTCTCTTGATGAAATGTCTAATTATTCAAGTGAGGTGGATACTATTGATGCTACTGTGATGCCTAAATTTTGGGAAGCGGTGGTGCAATTTCTGCGACAAGCAAATATGTCAGTATCTTTTGCGAGTCATGGTGATACGCAAGCGATGCTTGGTGGCGCCAAGGCTCTTGCAGGTAAGTCGGAAACCATAAAGGATGCGATTATTTGGTTGTATGCTCAGGCGGTTACAGATAAAAATGTTGAGGGTAATAAACGGTGTGCAGGTTGGGCTTATTTAATTCGTCCTGATGGTGGAGAACGGCAGAAGTTGAGAGTGGAAATTCCAAGGTGGATGCAAGGACCGCCTGCAACTCGACTTGATGGTAAGGATAAGTATAACTATATTCAATTGGTGCAAAAATATTGTCCTCAGTTTTTATATGCTCCACCGTCGGTTCAAAGTTGTGGGGAAGATGCTCGTTCGTCGGAGATGGATGCGGAGCAGTTTCGTCAAAAGTTGATTGAGCAAGAGGATATTTGGGGATGGGATGAGGGTGGCAACGGATAGAACGGATGTAACGGATGGTTGGTTTTGTGGCATCGGTAGCCTAATGCCTGGATGATGCAGGAGTGGCTTGCCTGCGGATGCTTTGCTCTGTTGAGAGCTTTTGATGAAGATTATTAAGGAGGTTTTTATGGCGAGAGATAAACGAGGTAAGTCTTATAACAGACGGTTGCCTTCGCTGAATATGGATTTTAACCCTGATGATGTTTATGATGTGGACTGCTATGTGACTGAAGAGGAGGAAGAACCTCGGTGGCGCCGTCGCGCTCGTAATACTGGACGATTTGTAGATTCTGCTTATAGTGCTGGTTCGCGATGGGGTCGGGGATATGTTCAGGGTATTAGTCCAGCGATGGAGGAGGGATCACATGCTGCAATTGGAACTCTTGGTACTGTTGCTAGTCATACGAATCCTTTACGACCTTGGCGTTCTTTTGCTTTCTGGAGTATGGGAGTGGGGACTTTGGTAGTTGGTGGATGGGTGTGTCAATTCTTTTTAGGTAGTGTTATGGCTGCTCGCAATCCTCAACCGTTACCTCAAAATGCTCCTGTTTCGATGCGGTTTGGACATGGTGTTGTGACTACAGGTAAGCCTGTTGCTTCTGGTGTAGTTAGTGGAGTTCAAGAAGTTGGTTCTGGAGCTACGAACAGTTTAGACCGAGCAGTACGGTTACAGCTTGTAGATAATGATGGCTGGCGCCAGCCAAGTAATGTGGCTAGACGGCAGTCGCAGCAACCAGTTACGACGCTTCCTTTAACTAGCTGGACTGGTGGCACAGATTACCAGTCGAATCAAAGGAAATAGGTGGAGGACGGGACAATGCCTTGGGTGATAATACCTCGACGCAGCGCTTTTTTAACTGGGGGAATGTTTGTTGTGTTTATTTTAGACATGATGAAACCTGGATATCGACAGTTTGCGCTGATTCCAGAATTAAAACCGCAAATTGCAACGCTAACATCTGATGTTCGTTCAGACGTGGAGAATTTGCTGCGCGAGGTATCTTCACCTGCTCAAACAAAACAAGCATCAGAAAAGCGCAGTATTAAACTATTCCCTAGTAACTGTCAAACGCTTTTGGATGGTTACAAACCTGAGAAACAATGTCACTTCGCTCCAACAAATTACTTAAATATCTCCCCTTAGAAATCCAGTATCAGGAGTTAAAAGCATCTGAAGAAGCACTTCAAGCGATTGGTAATGCTCGTCAACGTGGTCAAGTCATTTGTCTTGCTCTTTCTCTATGTATGGCAGCAGTAATACTACACCCAAGACTCAATCAACAAGCAGAACAGATACTTCAGTTAGACCGTATTGGAGGTATCAATTTTGCTTCTTCTCCGAATCAACCAAATGAAGACAAAATAGCTGATGCACTGGCTAATTACGCGCGCTCTAAGGGATGGCAATTACGTACTGGCAAACATCGTTACAACATTTTTTATACGCAAGGAATGTTACCTAACGGCGCCCGTAATGATAACGCTCCTAACCAATTTAATGACAGTCGGTTTCTAGTTGAAATTAATCCAACACCTCGATTGGTAGGCGCCTGGGAAGCGTCAGTTGAGCCAGGGAATCACTATACGAAACAACCGATGAATAAAGGAGGCGCCGCGCATATACGAGTACCGGGATATTACCAAGCATGGCGTATTGGAATGCACAAGGGACGCGAACAGGCTTTAGTTCAAGTCGTGCCAATCGATATAGTGCGTGACAGAAATCGTAACGGCAAGGTTGATGAAAGTGATTCTTCAGAGCGTGCTTTAATTGGCGCCAATCAACATAGTGCATATGACCAGCAGTTAGTAGATGGCGCCAGTGCAGGGTGTCCGGTAGGACGTACATCAAAAGGACACATGGAATTTATGGGACTACTGCAACAAGATGCAGATTATAAGGTTTCTAAGGATTTTATTTTTTCAACTGGTTTCGTTCCAGGTAATGAATTGAGGTTTTAATTATGTCAAGAATACTACATAGATACCAGCATAATTTTACGCAGCAAGCAGTACATGAGACGCTTGAGGAAATTATGCCAATTCTCATTAGATTATATGCAGCGGCTTACGAGTTTAAAAATTTGGAGTATCAAGAAAATATCGAGTTAGATGCTGCGTTGTCTCAAACTGAGGAATTATTAAAGCAGCTTCCCTTCGGTATGGAAGGGCAATTTATTGGTAATGGTGTATCGTTTGGAACAGCATACAGAATAATCTCCGCTTTAAATCAAGAAGATTATAACCGTGGTATCAAAATTATTAATAGCATTCCCGACTCTAAAGTGAGAAATACTGCGAGTAACATATTTTATCGCATGGCGCATTCAGCAGGACTATAGTAATGAGGCACCAATCTTGGCTACAAAATAATTTCAACTGGGATTTTTTAAACTTCGCAGTGCTATTCGGCTGTTGCTCAATAGCACTTTCTGAACCAGTTATAAAAATTGGTAGTGCAGCAGGGGATAATATAGTTGAAGTTTTGACTCCAGCTTACAAAGGTGACTTAAATAACTTATTCGCGAATAATTCTTCTCCTGGTGTGATTGCAATTTGCGCTGCTGAAGGAAATTGTCAGCCAGATGGGAAGAAAACATCGCTGTATTACGGTCACATCGATGATGGGAACAGGAAAGTGAACCGAGGATGGTGTTCAGATCAAGGTCGCGGAGGTACTAATTTGGAGAATGCTGATGCTGGCTGTTTGAGCCGAACTCAAAGCCGTGTCTCTCGCTTAGTTCAAAGGATGCGCGCGGAATCAGTAGACCCAGAACAACATATCGAAGCTTTTATAAATGCGTCAGACCTTTGGAACCAAGCATCGCCTCGTGTCTCTGATGCTTTTGGAAAAAATTACGCAGAGGCTCTCAAGAAAGGATTGAAGAATAAAGAAGCAATTTTGTGGGCGCGGGTAGAGTCATTCCGCAAAAGCGACGGAGAACTTGAGGCAGGTAATTCAAAGTATGGACTATTTTCAATTTGTGCCAATCCCCG
The DNA here is from genome assembly GCF_000331305.1 of Calothrix sp. PCC 7103. Lineage (GTDB taxonomy): Bacteria > Cyanobacteriota > Cyanobacteriia > Cyanobacteriales > Nostocaceae > Dulcicalothrix. The sequence goes on from NZ_KB217482.1 coordinate 137,116, forward strand.
TAATACTTTTTATACAACAAGATTGCGGCAGTACCCAATGTGGTCAGAACGCTGGCGCTGGAATTGCATTGCTTTAGACCAGCGGCGGCGCCTTGAGCAAATTAATGTTGTTTTGACAAGATTTAACGAAAAAAGCAGTTAACATCAATTCAATACGTATGAATACGTTTTCACCAAAAACAGTTGGTCATTTTTGTATAAAAAAAAAAGTTTCTAATTAAATAGCTTCTTGGAATTAATATTCCGATTTGTCTTATACTTTCAAAATAGCCACTAATATGCAGCACAGTGGCGCTCTATTATTAAGCGGCTAGGCGAATGGCTTCATTAATTTGATTTAATCTTCCTAACCAAAGATTTTTATAAAGATTCATCTGATTTTTTTTGAAAATAAACTCATTATATGAACTATCTCTGATTAAGTAAATTAAAGCAGCTTGTTCAACATGATACAAGGTTTCAAGTGGAATGTAATAAGCAGCCAATTGAAGTATTTTGTCTTGAATAAAATTTAAAGAAAACTTTGGTTTTAGAGATATTTTTAAATCACTAACAGTCAAAGCCTCTCGATAGTAACCTACCTGGTCAAATTTTCCAAAGTATTTATGCTTGAAGCTCACCACAAATTGTTCTGAGAAAAGACAGGTGCCAAAATTAGGTAGTACTTTTTCAAGAGCTTCAACGTAGCTTTTATGCGAGTTACTAACTGCCTTCAATTCTCCGTCTGTCAAATAAGAGTGAAGATAATAATGAACAGCATTTCCGGCACAAATTGCTTCATTCCGAATACGCTTGGCTTCTCTAATGCCGACTCTATCTTCCCATTGACGAAGAGCCTCTATAGTTTTGTTATCTTGTGTTCGTCTAAGAATATTACTAACGCTATAAAAGACGTTCTGATGAGTGACGGTTGCACTTTGAGGCACATAGCAAGGCTCACCAGCAAATTTTGCTCTAGTTAAAATAGGTAAATTTTTTTCTATATTGTTTAGAGGATGAAGTGTACCATCGTTACTATAACGATATAACGCGGCTTCTGGTAGCAATTGTTTTTCATTCATATACATTAACACTCAGTATCTATATAAGTTTCATTTGCTTTCCTAATTTGTTGTGCTTGTGATTCTAAGCCCTTTAAAGTCCGCATCAAAATATAGCGTTTGTCAGCATCGGTTTCTTGACGAATCGCTTGGCGGCACTCATGCATTTTTTTATATTGTGAATTAGGAAGCATTAACTGGCCATTATCAATAATGATTCCAGTCGTTTCACGTGGCTTATTACCAACATAATGCTTTTCTTTTTTCCTACTATCATGTAGTCCACAACGGTAAAACTCCTTCTTAATTAGCCAAATCAGCTTACCTGATACGAATGAACCCGAAATCGTGACATCATCCATATATACAGTTAAAACACATCCAGCACTTTCTACAAGTTCATTGATTGCCTTCCACATATCTAAATGAGCAAAGTAGGAAAGCATGGGACTCGATGGACTTCCAGTTGGCAGATGATTTTTGAAAGTAGAGAGTTTTGTTAAAATACCAGCAACATCTGAAGAACATTCCATTTGCTTGTGGAAGAACCAGTAAACACGTTGCGATTGTGTAGAAGGAAAATATTTTTCAATATCAAGACTCCTTACTACAAAACCATTTATATGTGCTTTAGCATTACTTATATAGGAACGCCCCTTTGCTGGGGCATGTATATAGTTAGGCACTTCTATTCGCTTTAAAAGCTCTCCAATCCGCTTTTGAACTTGCTTTAATAATGGTTTTGGTTCTTCCACACGAAAGAACTTTTTCTTTTTCAAGTTAAATCTGTCTTGCTCGATATAAAGTTGCTCTGTACTGGTAAGAATTTCAAGTGTTTTTTGACTTATATGCAGTAGCTTTGCAAGTTTATCTTTAGATTTCAAATAGTAAAAAGGTGACTGGTGTAATGGATATTGTTTGCATTTATCTTTCTTCATAAGAATGACCAGACCTTTCAGCTATGAGATTAAGAATTGCAAGAATTTTAGAAGATACAAAATTCCTCAATTTCTCCGTTTTTACGTCTTGATTTAAATTTTCAGAAAAGAACATGATGGATGATACAGGTATATCAAACACCTCTGAATAGCGATTAAGTAGGTCAAGCGTAGGAGTTTTTTTACCGGATTCTATCTCCGAAAGATACGACTTGGATATTCCTAGCTTTTCAGCCAATTGTTTTTGTGCTAAATCATGGAACACTCTCATCAATCTTAGAGCTTCATTTAGCATATCTAAGCTCCTAAGTGAGAAGGATTAAAAAGGTTTGTATAGAAAAGTTAGCAGTCTAGTCTTGCCAAAAATCGACCAGCCACTTCAGTATGCGGAAAATAACAGGTCCGTATTGAAATAGCAGACGGAGCGTTTGTGGTTTGCGGAGCCATCTAAGATACCGCTTATACTTACGCTTTTTTGACTGCTGCTGCCGTTTGTCGGGGTCTTGATTGTTCATACAGAACTCCTAAGTTTTGGTTTAGTTGCGCTGATTCATAGTTAGTGAATCAGTGTTGCCTCAAACAAACCGGAGAACGGCAGTTTTTAACTTTTCCTATACATAACGCAGCAGTTTGCCTTGGCTGCGCCTGTGCGTGTGCTAGTAGATTTCTTATATAGTAGTTATAATTGTTTCTGCTTTTACTCGTATTACTTTACTTGTACTATTGGCTACATTTAGCTTACTCGCTTAGTTAAGATGGCTATGTTTAGCTTACTTGACTGATACGATAGCTGCTTTTAGCTACATTTAGCTAACTTATATAGAAATATAGCTACGTTTCGCTCACGCCTATAATACGATGCATAATACTACTTACCAGCACTATTACAACAATAAAAATTACTAACAAACACGGTAGAAGGTGGTTTCCCATCTTCCTCAGTTCACAAGAGTGAACCAGTGAGTGGCAAATATCTCCTTTACCCGACTAAAGATAATATAGCATAATTTTGCAAACTGTGTTCGCTATTAGCGAATTTATTTTAAAATTTATTGATAAGACTTGAGACTAAAGCATAAAAGCAGTAATACTGAGTTATTATAGGCACTAATGAACTTATTGATGTGTAATTTAGTGACAGGAGCAGAAATTCTTACTTTAGCAGGAAATCAGCAAATTTAAATCATTTGTACTGCTGAGTTTAGGCACAAGTAGGTGCTTAACTAAAAATAGTAGAACTAGATGGCAAATAAGAGTTAAGACCTTCATTCGCATTAGATTGGTAGGTAGAGACACGATTAAATCGCGTCTCTTTATGGTCTAGAATCACGTAAAGTTTCTGAATGAAGGGCTAGACCGTTTAAATTAAAACGGAATTTCTTGATTTATGTCAAGTTCGTCTTCGTTTGTAGCTTGATGTTTTTTAGTGTGATTTACAACTGCTACACCTACTATTTCTCCATCTGGGTCTATACCGTGTTGTTTGAGGAAAGCTTCAGCTTCAGCTTGTTTCGCGGAACGTGAGTTTTTACGAGGTTTTTTGGAGCCAAGATTGTTTGAGTGCAAACCAACTTTGATTTCTGGAGGTGTTGAGTTAGCTTCTACTAGTTTTTCAGTTTGCTTGTGAATAATTTGGATTATTTGTGAAGCATGATTAGGAACTTTGCAGTTAATCTCTAAGTCGCTTAATTCTTCATCTTCGGTAGATTCTAAATCAGGGTCTTGTACATATTGTTTGGACATGAGTGTTTCTGCGTGTTCAAGACTGACTCTTTCTTCAATTGCATTTGCAACTGTTTCTTTGTCTTGACGGTTCCATTGTTGCAATGCCTGTTTGACTTGCTCAGTCGGCGCCATTCGGGAGCGTTTGCTTACAAGTAGGTCTGTAAATTCTTCTGCGAAAAACTCTAAAATTTCGCGCGTTCTTTCTATTAAAAGGTCTATTTCGCTTTTACCACGAAGTTTTATTTCGGTGTTTAATTCGATATCGATTTCGGGCATGGCTATAATACCGTTACCAAAACTTTCCCAGTACATTTTGATAAAATCTTCCCATTCGGGTTTCCAAACTTCAGCAAAGCGACGCTCTTCGTCGTATGTTGCAGTTATCCATTCGCCTGTTGCATCAAATTTTCCTTTGGATACTTGGTAATCTTGATAGGCGCCGGATTCGTAGTGTTCAGCCTTTATTTCCATTTTTCGTAAGCCCCACCACAGCTTTAGTCCGCCGTAATAGTAAGCGTTGAATTCGTAGCGAAGCTTTTTGATAGTGGCTTCGATTTCTCTAGATTTTTTAGCTGCTAGTAAGCATTTAGGGTCATATTTGCGGGTTAAGTTAGGTTTCGGCATTTGTTTCTCCTTGGTATATTGAATTATTGATTTTTCACCCCATTAATGTTTTACTTTTCTATTTTTTACTTTTTTATTTTTGATGGGATGAAAAAGCCTCCGGAAATTAGATAATTCCGAAGGCGTAAGTTTGTTGGTTTCGTAGTTTGTGGTGTATAGAGAGTTAGCAATAGGTGTTGAGAAACCTGGTTACTTTTTTACTGCTGCTAACGCTGGGGGTTTACGGGGGAAAATATGGCGCCTAGTGCGGTCAAAATCGCTACAGAGATTTTGGGCACCGCACTTGGTGCAGCAAGCGAGTGGGGCGAACGTGGAATAAATGACCAACAGGACATTTATGCCGCGAAAGTCGCCCTACGACACTTGCTGTCTCAAAAATTGGGTGAGGTGTATAAAGTTCAATGTGACACCTAGCCAATTTTTGATGACCATGTTTTCTCCCGTAAAATGAAGGAACCAGCAGCACGCCTGGGTGTGTGAGGGGTGGCGCGAACGCCCTCACATGTAGACAAATGGCGTGTCAGCGCTAACAAAATTCTTTACAGGGTGGATAAGATTTTTTCTTCAGGTTTTTCTTGGTATCCAGGGCGAAGAAGTTTCATTTTTAACTGTCCTTGGTCGATGTAAAAGGCGCCTTCGCTTAATAAATTTTCTAGTTCGTCTTCCATTTTGAAAGTAATATTATTAGCTTCAATTACAGTTTGGATAAAAGTTTTATCTGCTCCATCGGAGGATTGAAGAAAATATCTGATGCTGATAAGTTCGGCGCCTTCGATAACATAATCAAGTAGAACTTTATCAGTATTTTGGGAGTTGACGATTATTTTGATACCTATGGGGTTTTGCATTTTGTAGGGAAGGGTAAAATATAATCTTGAATACAAGAATCTTGTTTTCTGCTTTTATGCCTCTGTGGGAAAGATGTTATTACCACAGAGACGCAGAGGACACAGAGAGGAAGGTGGTTATGCTGTGAATTTTGTGATGGCTTCTTTTAGCGCGCGGTGACGGTCGGAATCTTTGAGAAACAGCATTTTGGTGTTAGAGATAAGTTTTTGTAGGTCAGATTGGAATTTTTCTTCGTCTGCTGCTGCTTGGTCGGCTTGGGGATTGAGACGTAGAGCTTCTGGGATTAAAATTTTATAGCTGTAGGGTATAGATAGCTTTACTTCGTCGTCATCTCGCTCAAATTTAGACACCCATTTGTAGCATTCTGCTATTGCTTGTTTCATTTGGTCTATTCTATAGAATTCGCTATATTTGAATCTAGGTATATCGTAATCAAAGTATCTTTGTATTGATACATAATATTCGCCTTTAAAAAAGCCACGCATGATTAATAATCTGGGTTCTCCTTTTAGAGGTTGGTGTGCGATACCATTGACTATAATTCTGGATGCTGCCCACCGTTTAGCTAGTTCTTGATGTTGAGCTAAAGATTGATAAGAACTACCACAACCGTTTGATACTGGTTGAATTGGCTCGCATTGAATATCTCTAAAAGGGTCGATTTGATGATCGCACCAAAGTTGATTATTGTACCATCGGTATTGACGAACCCGTGTACAGCGCTTGCCTCCTGGTACATCTGGTGAAGCGTCATGGTCAGTTTCGATGATGGCTACAGGCGCCTCTATTTCGGTTAATGAGGGTATTTCAACAGTGAATTTTCCTTCAAATTTTTCTGGTCTTGGTTTACGGCAGCGTGGTGGAATAATATCTTCGGTGTAAGTAAAATTCCAAGTAACTTGCATAACTGGTATACCTGTCTTAATTTTTCACCCCAAATAGAAGTAGAATATAATATTTCTATTAGTATTTATAAACTACAAAATTTTTATAATCGCATTAATAGTAAGTGTATTAACATGTTTTGTTTGATAAAAGCGCATATTGCACTCCTATGCGATATTAAGCTTCTGAATAGGAAAGGTAACGCCCAGTTATGTTTGAGTATAATTTTTACCTTGTTTTCCGATAATAAAGTTTGACACTTACGTCATTATACTTAAATGTTCCATATAATAGATACAGGGTGCTTTCACAGGTATTTATAAACGATGTGTCTTAAAAATTTGTCTGTGGAAGTTTGGTATCCAAGCTTTTGCTGAAGAAGCTACCTTCCCAGATCGCTTCTAAACAACGATTTGGTCTAATCAATGTATCAAAAAATCCTGACTTTAGCTGCAAATCCAAAAAATACTTCGCATTTAAGGCTAGAACAAGAGGTGCGAGCAATCGATGAAGGGTTGAGGCGTTCTAAGAACCGAGACCGATTCCGGTTGGTAAGCAAGGGGGCGGTACAGACGGATGATTTAAGGCGCTCCCTCCTCAGGGGAAACGCACCTAAAAAATGTTAAAGGATATTGACAAAAGTCAATATTAATGCATTAAAAATGATTTGAGTTTATTTGAGTTATCAAAGTAAATCATTTTAGTAATTCAATGCTTTTGCATGTGGGCTATCCCCAAAATGTCTTATTTTTACTATTGTATGAATTGCAACAAAAAATATTTTTTTTAATAGTATATTTTTGGTTGACAGAATTGCAACTTAATGTTTTGATATCTAAATTAGTAATGCTTTGAGCAATTTACACCTGATGATGGTATTTTAAATTTTAACAAAACACTGAAAATTAAAATTTACAGATGAAGCTAAAACCAAAAATCACTATCGCAGACCATTTTGACTTAATTGAAGACCCAAGAATTGAACGAACAAAATTGCATGATTTAAATGATATTATCACCATTGCAATTTGTGCTGTGGTCTGTGGTTCAGAAACATGGGTTGACATTCAAGAATATGGCAAATCAAAACAAAAATGGCTAAAAAAATTTCTAAAGTTATCTAATGGTATACCTTCACATGATACTTTCTCCCGTGTATTTACACGTATCAATCCAGAACAGTTTCAAAGAAGTTTTATAAATTGGATTCAATCAATTAGTAATTTAACTGAGGGAGAAATTGTTGCAGTTGATGGTAAAACACTACGTCATTCATATGATAAAGGTAAGGACAAAGCAGCTATCCATATGATTAGCGCATGGGCTACAAATGCGCGATTGGTTTTAGGTCAACTAAAAGTTGATGAAAAATCAAATGAAATAAGCGAAAAGTTTGCGCGTCCGGGTTTCCCGGCGCAAAACTTTTCAAGACACAGCAATTCCAGAATTGATTAAGTTACTATCACTTAAAGGTTGTATTGTTTCTATCGACGCTATAGGTTGTCAGAAAGCAATCGTTAAACAAATTATAGAGCAAGAAGCTGATTATATTATCGCTCTTAAGAAGAACCAAAAAAACTTGTATAATCAAGTAGAAGCGATATTTAAAAATGCAGTTATTTCTAAATATAAAGAATATAAACATACCGAATATCGTTTTGTTGATGAAAGCCACGGGCGTACAGTTACTAGATATTACAGTGTGCTAAATAATGTTGGGCATCTAGTAGACCCAAACAACGAATGGGCTAATTTAAATAGTATTGGTAAAGTCGATACTTTGAGGATTGCAAATGGTGAAGTAAAATTAGAAAGTCGTTATTATATTTTAAGTGTAAACCGTAATGCAGAATTTTTTGGTAATTCAATACGTAGTCATTGGCAGATAGAAAATTGCTTACATTGGGTTTTAGATGTTCAGTTCCATGAGGACGATTCTAGAATTCGTAAAGATAATGCTCCGGCTAACTTTGCCGTTTTAAGACATATTGCCCATAGCCTTTTAACTCACGAAAAATCGTTGAATACAGGAGTAAGTAATAAGCGAAAAAAAGCTGGCTGGGATGATAAATATTTATTAAATGTGTTAAATATCTAATTTTTATAACAATTTTGATTATACATAAAGACTGTAAGTATGTTTATGCTTACAACCTTTTTTGGCTGTGATTTTTAGTGAAAATACTTGTATTTTAAAAATTATTATTGAAATTTATATCACATTTTTTTATTTGACAAAAACGATACCAAATTACTCTTTTTTATTGTTCAAAACGCTTATTTATCTTAGATTGTGACTATTAAGATGCGTTTCCCCTGGGTTATATCCCCTTCCTTAAGGATACTGCCAACGATTCGGGAGTGGTGCCCATTATTTCATAAAAACAGACGTGTAGAGACGCGAAATTTCGGGTCTCTACATTCCCGGAAACAACGCAAAATCGTGATGCCAGGGGTCTGAACTATTATTCGCCAGCCGAGCAAAGTCATTGCTGGAAATAGCAAAGCTTAAGTGCAAACCAGCATCTTCCAATTCGTTAATAATTAAGTAATATGCTGCGGAGTCTTTGGAGTTATCGAAATTGCCAATTTTTTGTGAGAAGCGGATTAGGTAACAGTAACCCATAATTTACTTGTTAATTTTGAGAAATTTTTTAACCAGATAAAAGCCAAATTTATGGTTATATTAAAAACGAGTTAAGATTTTACTTTTAAAGTGAGTGAAGAGCTTAAATATGCTCGGTTTTTCAGCATGAAAGAAGTCAAATTTTACCCGTTTGCAGTATAAATTGGTTATTTTATTGGTGTATTCCTAATTCTTTATCAAGAGTAGTTTGTTCAGCTATCAATGTTTTTAGCTGTGTTAAGTTTGAGAAAGGTTGTTGTTTTTGACTAGATAGTTCATCGAAAGCTTGTTTTAATTTTTGAAGTTGATTTTCAATCTGTTTTAATTCTTTATCGATACCATTATTGACACAATGTTCTAGAGCGGAGATTGTAGCTATTGGGGTTTGTTTTATAGGAATGTTGTATGTGGCATTTTTGACTAGTTGAAGTGTGCAACCTGCTATGTCGTGATGAATGAGCAATTCAAAGTTAGCGAAATGACCTAGTGGAAAGGTGCCGTATTGTTTATTGGTTTGCAAATTGCGTGCGTATGTATTAATTATTTCGCCTGCTACTATGCGTTTATTGAGTTGCAATGTTGTACCGTCGTATGTACGGAGTTTGATGGTGAATTTATTACCTGTAGTGGATACGGCGCCGTTTTTATCAGCTTGGTGTTTGGCAAGTTTGGCGGTTGCTTGTTCTATTTTGCGGGGGAGATGTTCTAGTTCTCGTTGGATGGTTATTTGCTGGTTGATATGGTCGCGTTCTTCTTGGAGTAGTTTTGCGACTTGAGCGTCTAGTTCGACTTTTCTCATTAAGCGAGGGTCGCCGCTGGCTGTTGCCATGACTTCGGCGTAGGATAGGACGATATCTGTACAGTCTTCGATGCTGCGGGCTGTGTTTTTACCTGTTAGGGCAGCTTCGATAAATTCGGCTTTGATTTTGGAAGTTTGGTAAAGGTAGCCATCGGGACTTAAGCCTGCTATTTTTTTACCTTGAGCATCTTGGTAAGGTTTGCCTTGGGTGACGTATCTATATATTGTGACTTTGGAGTTGTGGTTGCCTTGACGAACGGAACGTCCCGCACGCTGGGTGTGGTCGGTAGGGCGCCAAGGACAATCTAAGTCATGAGCGCTGATAACATAGTTTTGAACGTTTGTCCCAACTCCCATTTTGGCTGTGGAACCAATGAATACACGAATTTTTCGCTGTCGGACGGCTCGGAATAGTGCTGATTTTTGTTCGTCGGTTTTGGCATCGTGAATAAAGGCGATTTCTTCAGGAGGGACACCACGCTGTATAAGTTGATTTTTGATATAGCTGTAAACGGAAAATCTATCTGAGGAGTTTTCTTTTGGTGTACCGATATCACAAAATATTAGTTGAGTTAAACGTTCGACTTCGGTAGATTTCCAAATATTAAATACGTTGTTAATTGCGGCATCAACTTTGCTGTAAGATTGGTTTAGAGATTGTATTTGCTCTGAATCAAGAAATTCAGATAGTACGTCTAAAGGTAAGCAGCGCAGGTCTACCACTCCTTGACGAATGTGAGTTGTGATACGAGGCATGTTGTCAATTGTGGGGTCTACTCTTCCTGCTTTGATTGTTTCTGCACGTTGAGCAACGTAATTAAAAAATTCAAGTTGTTCGGGTGTAGCTGGTACTTCTTGAGTAATATATTCTTTTTCTGGTTTGGGTAGGTTTAAGTCATCGTCAGTCAAAATATCAGCAACTTGCCAGAAAAGTTGGCGCCATTCGGGAAGGTTATTAAATACAGCAAGTCGGCTTTTGATTTCTAAAGTTCCTTGTGGTGTAATTTCGGCGCCTACTTTTACTTCAGCAAAGTTAGATACCCAAGCATCGAAGTGTAATAAATTTTTGGCTTGTAAAGTTTCGTATTGTAAGTAAACTTGATTCACCCATGCTTCAGCTAATGTGTTAGTGATAGGAGTAGCGGTCATTAAGGTGATACCTCGACCAGCGCCGTGTTTGTAACTCATGTAACGGGTTTTCATGAAGAAATCTTTGGCACGATAAGAGGCGCCGCTGGGAATTCCAAGAACTCGGTTTAATTTGGTATTGAGTTCGAGGTTTTTGACTTGTTGTGATTCGTCGTAAAATATCCAATCTATGCCTAATTCATCGAAAAATACTGTGTTATCTTTGGTTTCGGCATTAGCAACTGCATCAATATTTTCTTCGAGTCGTGCGAGTTTCTTTTCAAGGTTTTTCGTAACTCTTCTAGTGCGCTGACCGTTACTTTTTGCAGCAAGGTAGTCGGCTTCTACCATTTCTGATTCTTCTTCTAAAAATTGACTTATGGTATCTGGATGTAAAAGCAATTTACTAAAAGCTGTGTGGCTAATAATGATTAAATCCCAGTCTCCAGTTGCAATACGAGAAGCTAATTCACGCCGCTTTTTCGCTTCCATCTCGGCACTACCTGCTATTAATAAGCGCATTTGAGGGTACATTTGAATTGCTTCGCTTGCCATCTGTTCGGGTAGGTGATCCATCACAACTAAACAAGGTTTGTAGGAAATTCCTAAACGTTTAAGTTCTTGGCTAGCTGCAATTGCTATACTCGTTTTACCTGCTCCGACAGTATGACCAATCAAAGTATTACCAGAAGCAATAATGCGCCAAATAGCGTTAAGTTGATGAGGGCGTAATTTGCTACACCATTCTGGATTCATCAACGGAAATTCTAAGTGTGAACCGTCAAATACACGCGCGCGAAGGCTGTTATATTGTTGGTTGTAAATTTTAGTAAGTCTTTCAGCGCGCGCTAAGTCACTCCATATCCAACGTTTGAAAAGCTCCTTTAAGTTTTCTTGTTTAGATTGGGCAATGCGTGTAGCTTCAGAGTTTTCAACATATTGGTCTTCTACTTTGTCACGAACTACAGGAACGCGCAGGTTTAGTGCTAACTCGATAAGTTCGTGTGCCATTACCCGCGTTGTACCATAAATCTGAGTGTTGTTTTGCGAAGTGATAAGATTTTTACTGACTTCGACTTCCCAGGTAGCGGTAGATTTGTAGTGGTAAACGTGAATATCTTGGGGTGAGACGTTAAGAGTTTGAGCAATAAAATCTGCAACATCTTGACTGGGAATCCAAGGAGAACCCAAACGCACGTAAATATCTCCTGGTAATAATTCAGGAGGTTGTACTTTTTCTAGTGCTTCGACGTTGACTATTAATTCTGCATTTCTTTGTACGGCGCCACGGACTATTCCAAGTTTACTTCTAACGTTACCCGATAAATATTCATCTTCAGTTACCCATTGGTTATTTTGTGGGTCAAGATAAATCAAATTCTCTTTTTGTAATTCTTCAATAATAAGTTGTGAAGGTTGTAACCTTAGCGCTGCCATGAAATCAATATCAACTCGTCCCTTCTCGCTTAAGCTGTAGATTAATGCATCTTTTGCAGTCGCAGCAACAGTTTTAGGTTGATATTCACGAATTGTACGCTTATTAAAAATATCTGTTTTGGTAGCTGTTTCTGTATCTGGGTCATAGTTTTCGAGTGCAAGTAACAGCGGATATTCTGGGTCTTCAGAAAAAACACGACGATTACCTAGAGAATGTAAATATCCATAGCGTTTGATAAAAATATCGTAAGTATTATTAAGGTGTTTTTGTACTTTGGATAACTGAGTATCACAGGCGCCGTTAATTTGGGCTTGAAAGACTTTTTTAACAGCTTCTCGCAGTTGAATTAACCAGTACAAACGTAGCCTTGGTACGCCAGTAATATTTAAGCGTTGTAACCGTCCTTCAATAACTTGCCAAGATTCGTTGTTATACCAGACATATGAATATGGTTTGGTTTTTGCTTGCAGTTCTTGGGGGATAAGAATTGATGTTGATTTTTTAGATAATCTTTCCTGGCGCCGATAAATATCTGTAGGGAGGTAAGAAAATGCTGTTTTGATGGCAGTACTTAAATCTCGTCCGTCACTTTCTAAACCAAGACGACTGGCGCCACCGTAAAGTTTATCTATACTAAGTTTACCTAGCAGCATCTCAGGATGATTTTGGTAGTAGCAAGGCATCATTAGTGGGGAACCGTCAGACTCGGTAAGTTGACTTTCACAAAGATTAAACCAATCAAGCGAGGATGCTTCTGAATGCGCGCGTTTTTGGAGAATAATTAAGTCGGTAGTAACTTGAGTGTTGGTGAATGCTGAAAAAGCGGTGTTAGGTAAACGCATTGCCCCTATCAAATTGGCACTTTTTGCTAATAATTCGCGTACTGGTTGGCTACGACGAGATTGTAAAGTTCCTACCGAGGTGATAAAAGCAATTAATCCACCAGGACGGATGAGGTCGAGTGCTTTGATAAAAAAGTAGCCGTGCAAAGTGTAGATTGGCAGATTGTTATACTTTGGGTCGTGAGGGGTGACAGTACTAAAAGGTACATTGCCAACAGCCAAATCAAAATAGTCTTGAGGAAGCATCACATCCTCGAATCCTTTGATATAAATATCAGCTTCTGGATAAAGTTGCTGGGCAATGCGACCTGTAATAAAGTCAACTTCTATACCTGTCCATTGTGATGCTGCGTTAATTTGTGGAGGCGCCAATCCCAGGAATAAACCAGAACCCATACTTGGTTCCAAAATGCGACCTCCGTTAAAACCTAGGTGTATGAGACCTTGGTAAATTGCTGTGATAATTTCTGGTGCGGTGTAATAGGCGTTAATAATACTTTTTCTCGCTGCTTGGTACTCAGCAGGTGTAAGTAGTTCTTTTAACTGTGTACCGAGATGGTGCCAGTCTGGTTTTAACGGTTCTGAGAAAATATCAGGTGCGGCGCCCCAACCTAAATATTCAGAGAGGATTGCTTGTTCTGCGGGTGTGGGGTGACGGTGTTCTTGGTCAAGTTTTTTGCTTAACTCAATTGCTTTGAGATTGTTGGCAGCTTTGGTTTTTATACCTCCCTTTCCTACTTGTTGAGTAATTTGGAAGTTTTTGGGAAGGGTAGTTAGGGGAAGAGAGGTATTTAGGGGTTGGTCGAATAAGGATAGCTGGTATGCTTGAGTCATTTTGTGCTTTGCTTGATTTATTTTTCAACCACGGCAAAGCATCAAAAATAAGTCTTAAACAACAATACAAAATGTCTGTATGTTCTAATTGGCTGAATATGACATTCATAATATCCAGCCAATCTTTGGTCAAGGTTAATTAATGAGAAATCTACCAAGGGATATTAGCAAAGAACTGATATAATGCTTTAAGCTTGTCAAGAATATTTTTGATGGTATCTTGTGATTCGATTTTTTCAGCACTTATCTCATGCAAGTGTTCAAAATGTTTATTCCAATCAGATTCTACTGCATTAGCACCTTTATCAAAACTATTTGCTGTATCTTGCCAGAAGTTTTCAATTCCTTCTATAAACTTTTTACATACAGACTGTTTTTCAAAATATTTAACAGTCTGCTTTGCTAAACGTGTTTGCCAAGAATCACCAAATAAGCTCCATACTCCAAAAGCTAATGCTGCTGCTAAACCTACGGCAAGCACTATAGGACCACCAATCGCAGCAACAAAAGAAATTACTCCAGCCGTGCCACCAGTAAAACCAAAACCAATGCCGAGCGCGGATAATAAGCTCACTAATTTCGCAACTAAAATGTAACTACCAAGGTTTCCAAGCGCTGCTGCCCATGCAGACAAAGCTCCTATACTACCAAGACCAGCAATTCCACCTAGAAAAGATCCTTTAGCATCAAATGGAATGTTGATACTTACATTTAAATTTGGAAGTTTCAAAATAGCTTCCGTATATGTTCCAAGAAATTCTTCTATATAGGGCCTTAAATTGTCAGAGTTAGTTTTTATTAATTGCTCAGTTTGGTTTTGAAGCTTTTCTACTAAATAACCAGCTAAACATTCCTTTGCTTCTCTTTTATCATCATACTTATTATGAATAATTGCTTTTACTGAATCTACGGTTAGTAATTTTCGTGCATAAGTAGAAAATGAAGCTATCGTATCTTGTTTTAATTCTTGAATACGTTCATGTACTGTCTCAAATTTTTGCTTAGTTTCGTGCAAGCGTGAAGGCTCATTAGCTTCTAGTGCTTTTAATTGTGCTAGCTGTATACTTCTTGCTTCTACATCATGAAGACTCTTCTCATATCGTTCAATTAAATCAAGATACTTTTTTGTGTTATCCTCCTTTATTGCTTTCATCTCTCTATCTATACGGGATATGCGCGCTTTCGGGATAAATTCACAGAGTGTTTTTGTTAATTCATCGAATAAATGCTGACATCTATCAGGTCTTTCTGACCAAAAGGAGAAAAATCTATTTTGCAAAATTGTTTGAGTGATAGGGCGCCCTGTTTGTTCTTGACGACGTTCTAAAACTGTTTCACTTAAGTTGTTATATAACCTTTTTGCAGCTTTTTCTAAAATTAATTTAAGCTGCTCATTAGAAATACTAGGGTCAGCGTGGGTTGCAACAATGAAAAAATTACCCAATGTTGGAAAATCGTCGCATTCATTTTCTGGAGAAGGAAGTAAACGCATTAAACCAGCAAGACGAATCATATCCTGACCGTTAATATGACCCTTAGCTGGCGAAGCATATAGTAAGACATCTGCTATTTGTGCGGCACTATTAGCCTTTTCAACATCCTTTGACACTTCATCTGGTTGATCTGAATATCCAGGCAGGTCTATCAAGTTGCAAGCTTTAAGTAAAGGAGAATCCATATAAACTACGGCTGCATGGGCTGCAATATTTTCATATTCACCATGTACCCCATACTTTTGCAAAATATCATAGCTTCCTGCTTGTATTGAATATTTATTGCAACGTTCTTGATTATCTAAAAGTAGTAAATCAATTATTTGCTTACTTTTTTCATCTTTTAACCAAAAATCCTCATTAAAAATTAACACATCTTTTTTCAACCATTCAGGACGATCTTCGATGTGACGAATAAATGTAATGACTCTTGTAGCAGGTTGATAACCTACAGGCAAGTTTTGACTACCTAGAAGAGCATTAGCCATATGTGATTTACCAGCGTCAAATCCTCCAGTTAATACAACATTAGGCTTTTGTTTGTAAAGCTTTAGTTGGTTTTTGAGATTATCCGGGGTGCCTAACTGAGTTGGTAGTTCTAATGTATTTGTGTACGTAGCATCAATATATTTATTTAATGAGTCCAGCCTAGAATATAGTTCAACATATGGTGTTCCTGGGTCAATGGCTTTCAATGGTGGTGCAGGTGTGGACATAGCAGTAGCAATATCAACCCCCAAAATTTGCAGCCACTTTACCAAAAGACCCATTGGAACAGTTTCAGGAGCTTGCTCATAAAGGTCAACCTCTTCGTGAGATATACTCAATATGCTGGCAATCTCTACTTGACCCTTACCAACCTTCTCACGATATCCACGTAAGTTAATATTCATATGTATGTTATAAATGCAACAGTATTACTATTTTAACTGTCGTATAAAAAGTAGTATGCGACGAGTAGAGATTTCCCACCCTTTTGGAGGTAGTTTAAGGCTTTTGAGAATTCAAATTTTATAATTTGGTTGTAGAAAGAAACTTTGTATGCCACGGCACACAAAGTTCTTTCATAAATAAACGCTACTAAACTTGGTTAAGTGAAGAGTTAATTTCTAGCTGATATTCCTTGTCGTAATAGCCACTCATATACCATTGATTATCAGGATATTGAGGTTGCAACCTTAAACTACAATCTTTCTCACCTTTTTCAAACCAGTAAAGTATCAAGTTATCTAGCTGGGACTTTAAAGAAGCTATTTCTTGGCTCAGTTCTTGGATTTGGTTAAGCATTTGACTAATTATTTTGAGATTTTTCACCCAAAACAAGTGCATTTATATTAACTTAATTAAATTTATTTTTTATATTTCCAGTTTCTAAGGGCGTGAGTTGTAGGGCACAAAGTTACAAGTAAGTATTAGCACTTTGTTTTTAAGCTAAATTTAGTAAAAATCGATACAGTAAAAGTATCCTTATTTTGGGCGGTACGCAGTTTGTAGATTAGTATATTGTGGAGACGTGCCTGAAGGGTTAGCGCACGATAAAACTCTAGACGAGTTGCCTGCTCAAGTGGAGCGGTTGCGCGGTAAGCTTCAACGAGTTACTGAGATTTTAAGTGTTTTTTGGAATGCACAATTAGCACTCCTGTTCCTCGGAGTACCACACGTAAAGTAATATTTAGCTCCCACGTCTGTCCGTTGTTAATTACCGATAACTTGGTACTTCCGGTGCAGTGGCCTATTATGCTGCGGGGTATGCATCAGCTAATTCAAGGTAACGGAATACCTGCTGAACGAATAGCAAGCTTGACAGTTCCTTTAACAACATCACTCACTGTTGCGCTTCCCAATGACTGCCCCCACTTCACAAGCTTATTCTTCATTGTCGGATTTTTCTGGGCTTCGGTCGCCATCTCGTTTGCTACTTGCTCTTTAGCAATATCGACTGTCAAGCCCTGATTTTGTAGCTGCTCAATTAAGTCCTGAATTTGAGATGCTGCTTGAAGGAGGTCTTGGCTCATATTGATATAGCTACCCTGAACATAAGTACCAGTGTTTGATTCAACATAATTTCCGCCACCTGTATTAATAATCCGAGAACTTTCTTTTTCAGCCATGATTTTAATTGTCTCCGATGATTTCGTTTGATTTTCAGCTAATATTTTAATTATGGACGAAAACTCCGTGTTTTTCTGTCTTTCATGTTCTAGTTGCTGACAGTAAAAACTTAATTGCTCTTCTTGGAGAGCCATTTTGTTATAAATGGCTGCAAGCTGCATCTTGTATAATTCATGATGCTGCTCTTCAATAGCTGTTTTGTCAATTTCAGATGGAACCTCTAATCGGATAACAAAAACATCGCCTGATTTCTTTTCAATTGCCTGTACAGATATATTTCCACTGTACCGTGTTCTTAGCTCTTGAAAAGACAGAAAAAAAGCTTGCCAATCAACTCCATCAATAAAAATAAGATCAACAGTTTCTATTGCTTTCTGAAATAAAGCTGTAAACTCTCCAGGAGCAAACTTACCATTTCTAGGACGACGTTCCTTTTTACAGAGTTTTTTGTACACATAGTCACAAATTACTCCGTCCAATTTAGTATCATAATTAATACTCCAATCCTCCAAGCAGGCGCCTGTCAGTCTCGCTTCAGTAAAATTAGCCTCCATTGCTTGTGTATGCCTCAAATTAGCTTGCTCCAAATAAGCTTTAGATAAATCTGCTCTAACAAGATTTGCTTCTGTAAGGTCTGCTCGACGTAAATCTGCCTCCCTTAAGTTGGCTCTAAACAGCTTGGCTCTAAATAAGTTTGCTTCAAAGAGACAGGCTCTAGAGAGGTCTGCTCCCTCTAAGTCTATTCTTACAATATTTCCACTAATATCACATCCTGAAAGGTTTGCATTGCTAAGAGTAGCAGACATTAGATTTGCCTCTTTTAAATTTGCTTCAAGCAAGGTTGCTCCGTTTAGACAAGCACCATATAGATTAGCTTTAGATAAATTTGCACCTGTAAAATTGACTTGGCTAAGATTAGCTTCACTAAGATTAGCTGTGCTGAAATCAAAATAGCTAAGATCTGAGCCGCTAAAGTTTACCCGCCTAAGATCTATACCACATAAATTTTTGACTTTACCTACCTCGTTAACAACTGCCCAAACAAAAAGCCACTTTGCCTCTAAAAATGTTGCCTGATCAATTTGAGTTTTATGTAAAAAAGCTCTGCTTAAGTCTGCGTGTTTTAGATTAGCTCCACATAAATTAGCTTCTTTTAAATCAGCTTGATAAAGATTTGTAGCAAGAAGAATAGCTCCATTCAGATAAGTACCGTTAAGTTTCGCTAGGCTTAGATCACTGTAGCTTAGATCGACTCTGCTTAAATTAGCCCGATTAAGTTCAGCACCTTGAAGATTAGCTCTTCTTAAATTTACCTGACTTAAATCGACGTTTATGAGGTTAGAACAGCTAAGTACTGCTTCTTCTAAATTAGCGTTGCCAAAAACAGTTGATTGCAAATTAATACCACTTAATCCAGCGCGACACAGATTAGCGCCATCAAGAATAGTCCCATTGAGAAGGGCTTGATTAATATTCGCACCGCTTAAATTGGTTCCACCAAAATTAACTTGCCGCAGATCACTTTGAGTAAGGAAGATGCCTTGGAGATTCATTCCACTAAGGTTTGCTTCACTAATATCCGGCTTAATCGACCAACTTTCTTTTCTCCAAAGGTTCCAATTATCAACCCCCTTCATTAGCTGAATAAGATGTTCTTGATTAGCCACTTCACGTTCCTCCAAATTTTCTTAAAGTTTTTGACATTAATGTCAATATGGTCAATCATGGCTTTTGCTCTCCCTAAAGCCCAAACGCTTATCTAAGTTTATTAAAACGCTAAACTATATATTCAGTATCTACCAATGACACTCACATAGCTAAATGTGGTTCCTGAATTATGTGTAGAAATATTACATGTAATGTTTCTACAATATTAAAATTGAATATTAGTCGGATGTAAATAGATAACAGCATTTCCTAGCTCTTTTGGCTCTAACTTGTGTAGTCCACCTCCGTATACACGGCCGGAAGAAATTAGAGCTTCGCTATCAATATGATTAAGAATTAGCCATATTTCTTTAAGTAGCGAGGGTTGATGTAGAAGCGCTTCTTTTAAAATAGGTTTTGGATATAGCATTAGGTAAACGTTGGAAACAATGGCGTTAGAGTGATTGAAGATAAATCGGAAAGGTTTACCTCGACTAGTGTCAACACGTCCCATGTATGTACAAAGGTACGGCACCGGAGAACGATTTTCTTGTGAGTACCAAAGGTTACGATGTTTACATAAATAGCGGGAGCTAATACCGTTATCTACACCTGTTTGAAGATATTTGTAGAGTGGGGGATAATTGGTTTGTACTTCAGATAAGGGTAAATTACAATCTAGTAAAAATAGCTGTTGTTTTAATAGGGGATTACCTATATTATCTGCTGGGATTTCATCTACTGTTAAATATCTTGGGCTTGGTAGAATTGGTTTTAAAAATTTAGTAGGTATTTGGTGGGTATCTATTTGTTCAGGTGTTAGTATAAAAAAATCGTTTGCTCCTGTTGCTATTCCGCGTTTTACGGTAAATAATTCTTTAAGTTGAAATTGCTTTAAATCGGAGTTATTGTACTGTGGGATGTAATGCTGTGCGGGATTATTGAGATTCTTCGCTACGCTCAGAATGACATTTTTGGATTTTGCAATAATTGTTGTCCATTTGGGAGTTTTTTGTAGTATTTCGGATGAAACAAGTGTTCTCTGTTGAGGTGCCTTCAAGCTACCACCATAAGTAAATTCGATTGTATGATTAGAGGGTGGTAAAGCTTTCTTGAACCAAACAACTGCACTTGATACGAGTGCATCATCAAATTGTACGTCACTTGGGCAGAAACGATGGACGCGCAATAATGTGGTACTATTTAGTAAATATTTTTTAATTTGCTCTCCATAATTTACGTCCATAAACCCGCTAGGAATTAACCAACCAGCAATTCCTTCTTCAGCTATCCATTTTGATGCAATGCATAAGAAGTGACAGTATAAAGAAGCTAACTGACTAAGCTTTACCCCTGCTAAATAAAAACTTTGGTTTTGTAAACGAATTTTATCACTACGACTTAAATGATGATGACGCACGTAAGGAGGGTTACATATAAGTAAGTTAGCTTTTTCATCTTCACTTAAAGGAGGTGTTGCTTGAGTAAAGTCACAAATATTTAATTGTAGGGATGTATTACGCCAAAGTGAAATAGCTTCTAAAGCATAGTAAGGGTCAATTTCATATCCTGTTACTGTTTCTATTTGCGATGATGAAAAAACTTGTAGCAGTGCTGAATAAAATGAACCAGTGCCAAAGGCAGGGTCAAGAAAGCGGATTTTTTGGTTAGCTGGAATTAAACTTTTAGCGTATTCTAAAATCTCGGTTGCTAAGTTTGTTGGCGTCGCAAACTGACCAAGCTTGTTACGGTCAAGTTGGGTTTTGGCGCCATCAAGTCGTGTTTGTAGTAGTAATCTTGCTGTTTCAAATGTTGTCATAGCGTTTATAACCCAAATAATTCCAAGTAATCAATTCGATGCTCCCACAGCCAATCTATTCCTTCTGCTGCTTCGTATCCTAAGTAACCACTGTCGAAGTAGCCGCAGAGAAATAAAATAAATCTTATATTATCGCTGTAAGTATTCTTTAATTGTCCTGCTTTAACAGCTTCTTCTTTACGTCGTTTGTTAGGGTTCGTAAAATCTCCGGCTGACTTTGCTTCAATTAGCAAAGGTAAGTCTTGAATAGAAGATTGCAGCGGCTTAATTACGGCATCTATAGGAATGTTGACTTGTTTACTGCCAGTCTGTAAGTTTACAGGAATATTAAGTCTAAATGTAAACGTTCCCGGTTGCATAGTATCAAATCGCAATCCAGGACGTATTGGGGCGTAAGAATAACCACGATTTTCTAACCACTGCCGGATTAAAGCAAGTTGTCTTTGCTCTTGAGCGTTGCGAATAATCGGGTCTGCAACGGCGCCGCAAAGTCGGTCTGCTACAATTGTTGCTGCTCTATAAATTTGGGCTTCGGTCGGCGCCACTCCTGTATCGAGCCAAGAAAATATATCTTTATCAATCAAACGTGCTAAAACTTGGCTAACTTTTTGTAGTTCTGTATCTACCAACGCACTTTCCATTTTTGGTGGAATACGCTGCCTTTCCTCCATATTTTTTACGAGGTTGGGTAAAACACCAGCTAATCCAATGAGACGGTCACGGGCAATTGGTGGCGCCGTTGCCATTCTGAGTATAGGTAATACAGATAGGATGCTGTCGTAAGGTAGCGGCTGTAATATTAGTTAAATTAGTCGTCCAAGTTAGCGCTGACTCAACTTGTTGCGTTGTTGTGACACGAGTTTGACGGTACGCCACTGGCGCAAACTGCATAAACCAAGTGTTATATAGGTCAACTGATAGGGCAATATCCTGCTTCCATAAATGTGGTTTGTCAGCATTAACGGGCACTACTAAACTTCCTTTAGGTGATAGGGGTTGTATAAATTAAGGTTTTTCTGTTGTTGATTTACTGTAAATACTTGGCTTTCATAGTTTGCATTGTTTTTTCTTGTCCTGCCATGAGCCTTTGTACTCGTAGTTGTTTAGCTTGCTGTAGGTAAGAGTTCTGTGTGCGTTGAGGCAGGTTTTCCCAGTTACGAACCATGACATCAACTAAAATTTCGTAGGGTATACCTGATGACGCGCGGAATTGCTGCAATTTAGCAACTGCTTCACCAGAAAGCCGCATTGCTACTTTCTTGAATTCTGTATCTTGTAGGTAAGATTCTTGATAGGTATATTCTTGAAGACTAGATTCTGGAAAACTAGATTCTTGGTTGGTTGAATCTTTTGTTGATTTGGTAGTTTCTTGGGTTTGAGGATTTTGTACATCTGGAATTATAGTATCTAACTTACTAGCTTCTATAAAACTAGTTTCTTGATTAGCAGATTCTTGTTTTTGAGATTCTGCTATATGTTTACCAGATTCTTGTGGCGCGATAATTGCAGTATCGTTACTAGTTTCGAGGATTGTTTCTAATGTAGATGATTCTGGTTTAGTAGATTCTTGTTTTATAGTTTCTAGATTTGTGATTTCTTCTAAATTAGTATCTAGATCTAAAGCTTGCACAGTAGGCGTTTCAGTTTTTTTACTGACAGGCGCCTGTATACGTATAGGTCCAGTGGGCAACTTCTTTTTAGGTGTTGTCATAATTTATCTCTGTTATTTTTTTAATTCTGACTTCCGACTTTTTCTTATTGCGTCAACAGCTTCTATATAAGGTTGTGCTAAAGACTTCTCTCCAGCTTCCAGCAGTGACCACCCAGCATGGTTTGTTTGCTGAACTACTGTACTTTGACGAACGGAACTAAATATATGGACTTCTGGAAGTGCTTCTTTGAGTGCTGTTATTGCTGCTTTAGAAATACGGGTTTGATTGGCGCCTGCCCAAGCGTCTCTGGTAGGTATAATTCCTAAAAGACGCGGCACCTGAAAGTCAAGTTCTTCGAGTTCTTGAACTAAAACTGAAGTACTAACTGCGCCAGTGACTCCTTTGGGGGTACATTCGGTAGGAATAACCAAAAAGTCAGCGGCGAGAATTGCGTTATATGTAAGGATACCTTTCGAGGGTGGAGCATCGATGACGATAAAGTCGTACTCGGAAAGGATAGGTTTCAACGCACGCTTGAGAAAACGCTCGCGTCCTGGTTCCATTGCAATTGCATCGGCTGCCCTCGATAAACTATAGTCACTGGGTGCAAGTAGTAGGCGCCCTTTGCGGTCTTCGTTGGTCGGGAGTAAAATAATTTCCTTAATTTGTACGCGGTCGGTGTCAGGTAAAATAGTCTCCGCGATGGTAGCAGATTCGGAAAGGTCGTTTATACCAAGCCATTGACTCAAGTTTCCTTGCGGATCGAAATCGACAGCTAGAGTTTTACCTTTATCTGAAAGCATCGTGGCGATGTTTAAGACGGTGGTGGTTTTGCCAGAACCTCCGCTTAGACAAGAAATAGCGATAACAGTTGCTAGTTTAGATGATTCTTCCATCTAGTTAGGTAGATTATATAAAGTAGAAAACAAGATTCTTGAAAAGAAGAATAGCATATAATGTTGCATAGTCAACATAAGGAGGGGAAAATATAGGTAATTAGTGGTCTGTGTCATTAATTTTGAGGAGTTGTGTAACAGGAATCCAGTGATATATATTTTTTTTACCACAGAGACGCAGAGTACACAGAGAGTAAGAGGATTGAACCACAAAGACACAAAGAACACAAAGTAAAGAAGAAAGAAAAGAGAACACACCAAAACTATTGACACAGACCATTAGTTTAATGCGGGAATCTAAATATCCTGTATACCAAGGAGTCAGTGAGGAAAACCAGTTTTGATGTTTTTGTTTTGAAAGTGGTAAAGTCAAATAAATGTGGAGGTGGTAAGTTATGACCCAAGCCCAAACACAAACCGAAACAAAATTATACACGTTCGATGAGTTTATCGAATGGTATCCGGAGAACTCGGAAGTCCGGTACGAATTATATGATGGAGTAATTGTTGAGATGCCTAAACCTAGGGGAAAGCATTCAAAGTTAACAGGCTCTCTTGGTGGAAAATTACTTAAAGTCATTGATAAAATGGGTAAAACCAATATTTGGTTTATTCCCAGAGAATCAATCGTTAGGCCTTTTCGCGACAAGTCTGGGTACGAACCGGATATCATTGTTTTGGATGAAGACACTATCGGTGCTGAGACACGTTGGGAAAGTGAGTCAGTTATTGAAAAAGCTACTTCAGTCAAATTGATAGTAGAAGTTGTGAGTACTAATTGGCAGGATGATTACCACGACAAACGTCGCGATTATGAAATTATGGGTATTCCAGAATTTTGGATTGTAGATTATGCTGCCTGGGGAGGGCGTGAATTTATTGGCTATCCCAAGCAACCTACTGTCTTTGTATATGAGCTAGTTGACGGGGAATACGTAAAAACAACGTTCAGGGAAAATAAGGTAATTGTCTCCCCCACATTCCCTGGTTTTAATATGACCGCACAACAGGTTTTTGATTTAGCTTTGAAACCTGGAACTGCCGAAGCATAAAGTTAGCAATTATTGCAAAGCTGATGTTAAAGAACTGCGTAATTCACGAATGGCGACACCTGTACCACGCGCGCTCGCTGCGTCTAAGCATTGAGTTATGAGAGTTTGCAAATCTACATTAGGGAAGTAACGACTGGTTGGTTGTAGCTGGTATTTATTTTGCTGCAAGCTGTAAATTAATAATTGATTACGTTTGAATAGCCAAACTTCTGGGACACAATACGGTGCATAGTCATCGACATCGGTATACGAAGTAACATCAATTTCGATTGCTAAATCTGGTGATGGGTCGGTTTTCCAATCCAACCTGTCGCGTCCGACCACTGCTTGCCAATTGTCTATATAAAAACAATAATCTGGTTCAATGCCACTTTCAGAGGGCAGTTCCATTGTAATGGGAGTAAATGCTTCGTAGTTGCGGCTCTGGGTATCAAGTAAAACTTTTACAACATCTGCCAAAATATTTGCTTCTCGTCCGTGTTTTGGCAGTGGTGACATTAATAAAATTTCTCCAGAGCGGTACTTAATGCGTGGAATGGAAGAATCGCCTCGGCTATCACAGAGGGTACGATATAGTTGCCAAGAACCAGGCACTCGCACCAACATTCCGGAAGGTAGCTGAATTTTTTCAGTTGAAATTAAGGCGTACATAGTTTTGGTGGGGCAATTCTTTGATTGTAGCTCTCATGGTTCAATATTAATTGGGCAGATAAATTTATTTAGGTTTACGTGACTTCTTTATCTCTCGTTCTACTACACTTTGCCAACTACAACGACCTTTGGCGCCTGGTATGGGTTGAAGTTGTTCGCGACAGTAGTATAGTATGAGATGCTTGGCGCCGAATAATCCTGAAAAATTCTTGAAATACACTGAATAATAACCGTATTGCCTTGAGTATCCGTCAATTACTCCAGTTTGTCCACTCATATCTCGAAGGTTGTAGGCATCGTATCCGGTAACGATAACCTTGGCGCCGTTACTCAGAATGGAAAAATCTAATTCAAGCTGGGTTAAGTTGGGGTGCGTTTTTTTAATTGACATGGTGATTGCGTAAAAACTTCACCCCATGCAATTAATAACGCTATTTTAAATACTTACATTTCAATATAGTTTAATTTATTACACGTTTACATGATTCCATACTTAAGAACTTGTTCTATGCTAGGTGACAATTATAAGTTGGTGCGATCAGGCTACGGCTCAATAGAGTCAAAATTTATTTTTTGGTAGTTTATTCTGCGCTTTCACTACTATTAAAGACGCGAGGAACATCGCGTCTCTACAAAGATTTTATTATGGTTATGCTACCGGACATGATATAATATCGCTCTTCCTTCTGCTCTCTGTCCTCTGCCTTTTATTCGTGCCATTTGGCTATAAGGCTAAGGAGATTTTGTAAATCTAAAGTCGTGATTCTTGCAAACAAATGGCTATATCTTTAACTTCATAAATTCTTAAATTTGGTTTCCACAAACTAGCATCACCGACTATAATAACTTTGTCCTGTGTTTCATCTATTTTAGTTAGATGAATTTCCAAGCACATGTTAGTTTCACTATGAGGAATTTGACCACGGTATTTCCAAATAGTTTTATGGTCTGTTAAGGATGTAAATTGTGGCGATTTTAGATGTTTGCCTAAACCGAGTTCTAATGCATATGCTTGCATCGCCTGGATAATTGATTCTATACCTAAAGAACCTGGCATTACAGGGTCTAGGTAAAAATGGCATTTAAAGAACCAATCAGTTAATTTAACTTTTTTAGTTGCGTAAATATAACCGTAGTTATACTTTCCTCCACCTGGGATAATCATAACTTCATTCAGTAAATCTAGTTGGTTATTTGCTAAACGATAATAAGGTTTATCAAAATGATTATGGTAATATTTACTACGGCTATCTATAGCTTTTAAATCAATTTTGATTTCGGGTAGCTGCTTGATATTCTCATGCTTGTACCAAGGTTGAATATATCTACCCCTATCTAGCCCTATCTGATTTTCTAAAGCTGTAGCGCTAAAATGACCAAAGGTCGCATCTCCTTGATAAAATACTTCCCCATCACAAGACATTTGAAAATCAAAGCTTTGAATAATTGAACCTTGAACGCTTGCTGAAGATAATAGTTGTGATGTGTTGGTAATAGTTTTTCCTCGAATATCTATATCTTTGATGAGATGACCTTTCCCATCTAAGTTACGAAAGAATAAGCTCTTATTTGGATACTGTAAAGTACTACCTAAGTAAGCTGAAAGGAAACCACAAGGTTGTAGAGCCATCTCCATTAAAATTGAGTAAGGTACATTTGGAGATGAATTTTGGCGATAGTACCAGGGTTCTAAAGGAGTATCATATTCTGTGATTATTGTTGACCCTTTGGTAAGTTGACGGCGTTGGCCTCGCACTTCTAAAACTCTATGCACCAAATTTAGATGGGTATTAGGCATTCGCGAGGTTTTAATGTTTCCTTGTCCGTAAATTTCATATTCCTTACCAAAACACTTAGAAATATCACCTATACAAAACTCACGGATATGTTCTTCATTCAATAAAGCTGTTTTTTCATGATTTGTTTTAGGGAAGTTAAGAGAAATTTTTTGGTTAGAAGTCGAGTGAAACTGGGTAGGATTATTTTCTGATAATTGCAACCCTAAATCTTGAAAATAAACAATAACTTTATCATTCAAAATTATTTCAACATTACATTTCGCATAAGGTTTAGGCGCCACGCCAATTTCGGTTACCTCCATCCGATAAATTAACTTGGCTGTCATTGGGGTAACTTGTCCCCGGCAACGCACTACCTGACGCAAGCCTGGAATTGGTTGAAAACGTGCATCGGTAGTACAAGTCTGTAAGCCTAAATATAAGAGATAAAGTTGTAACAGTTGACCACAACCTTCAGCCATCAAAGAACCAGCCATTACTTGGTCGTTTTTGAAGTGGCAAGGAAAATACCAGTCTTCCGGCTCAAGGTCTTTCTCTGCAATAATTAAACCTAATCCCCAGGCGCCTCCTGTTGGGTCAACTGAAGGAACACGGTCGAGCATTAAAATATTTTTGGGAGGCAGATGTAAGGAAGGATTTAAGCCATCTTGTCTATAATGTTCACCAAAACAAGCTGTAACATTTCCTTGTGTTAAAGATAATAAATCGGTAATATCAAAGCTGGTTTTTTGACAGATAAGTAATGGCTCAAAGTACTGTTTTTTCACTTGTTTTTTTGCAGCAATTTCTTTTTCAGAGAAAAGAACACCTCTCCCTTGTTCTAATTGCTCATCCGAGAAGAAGCCAGCACAACCCCCATCCATTTTCAAAACCATCTTATCGCCAACAAAACATTCGTAGCTAAAAAAGAAGAGTAAATTATCTCCACTTTTCACAAAAGAATTAATTTTGATATCGTATCTAAGGGTTTCTCCTTCCTTTGGCAAATCATCGAGAAACGTTAAGGTACAATCAAGAAGACGATAAACTAGGCGCCCTTTATTTTCAAAGTCAATTCCTAAATAACTAATTAGCAATAAATCACATTGCCCAGATTCTACGGCGACTGCCCAAGGAATTTGTCTATCAACTGAGTACCAAGCATTCTTAGGAATATCATATTCAGTTGTCATCGAACATGATTTAAAAATATCTTTTTTTGCATCTAATTTTGTGACTCTACTAACTAACAAGTAAGGTGGCATTGGTAGCCTTACTCTTCGGGAGTATGAATCAATAATTTTATATTCCTCACCAAATACATTAGATATTTTACCTTCAGCAAACTCTAGTAAATCAGCTTGATTCCAAATACATTGTTTAGATTCTACTGGAGCAGATTGAGATTCGACGATAGAATGCTGGGAGTTAGCTATCTGTAATTGAAATATCTTAATATTTTGTTGCATAGTAGTTTGAGAGAGTTTATGTTGAAAAAAAAGTTTATTTTCTGCTGTTAAGATACTTGGCATAATTCTATTGCCACCTAAAGTAATTTTTTTGATAAGCGATTTCTTTACTTTTAGATTTTCTGCGCTAGGAGAATAGAGTGGGGATAAGTCTACAGTTATACCATGACTGACTAATTTCGCTAGGACTCTGACTATATTGATGTGGTCATTTACTCCTGGGACATTAATGGGCATGGCAACATATTCTTTACCTTTTAAATTTTCTCGAAGCCATCGAGAACAGCTATTTTTTGCCCCTAACTCGATAAATATTCTGGCGCCGTCTTCATAAACGCGATTACATATTTTAGGGAAGTCAACTGTTTGACACACAAGTCTGGCAGCATTGTTTGCAAGAGTATCGATATCAAGAGAGATAGGAGTTCCATCAATTCCAGAATAAAATTGAATATTTGGCGCCTTGTGGATGGGAATAGTATGGAGTTTCACCAATCCTTCGTACTCAGGTTCTGAAACTTCGCAGTGCAAAGCGTTTTTAAATTTGATTGGGAAATACTTACAATTGAGGTTAGCGATAACTCTTAAACAAGCATTAGGTTCACCTGCGATAACTGCCTCTTTAGGTGTATTAATGAAAGTAATGTAAACAAATTTCTCTTGTTTAACTGCTTCTTTCACAAACAATACTGATGTTTTAATTAGGTAACAAGCCCAATTTTCTTTATGCTGACCAGATTGTAGTGATTTTTTAAAGAATTTATCAATTCCGAAACAATCACCACATAGCTCAGTTTTAAATATGGGAGACTCGGCTAATGCATAACTTAAATTTCCATCATCGCGCCATACCTCTAAAGCAAACATCATACTGCTGGCTTCACCCAAACTATATCCAAATGCCATTTCGGGTTGAACTTGAAAATAATTTTTAATAATTAAGGTGTAAAGCACAGCTAAACTGATTCCACTTTGACACATTGCTACGCCATTTTGTAAAAACTCTGCTTGCTTGTCACTTAATCTGGAAGCAGAAAGTTTTTCTAAGCTTCTTGGATAGAGAAGTTTTTCATGTAATACTTGAGGGATTTCTTTAGTAAGTGTAGAAAATTTATTGTATAATTCGGGAAATAATCTAAATACGTCTTTTCCTATCCCAATATCGGAACTACCCATACCAGGGTAAATAAAAGCAATTTTACCTCTCTTACCCAAAGGTTTAGCTGTAAAGTAACTACCTAGTGGTGTTTGCCATTCACCTTGTTGCTCGAAGGCATTTTTTATACCAGTAATTGCAAATTCAATTTCTTTAATCAATTCATCTTTATTACTACCAACAATTGCTGCAATATAGTCGGCATTAGGATATCGTGTAAAGTTTGTAAATGCCTGTTGTGCTGTAGTAGAGATATTTATACTATTTGTAATTGTATATTTTAATAAAGTAATTTTTTCTATTAAATTAGCTTGATTATTCGCTGCAATGGGAAATAAATAAAATGGAGTTTGTTCTAGATATTTGCTATAGCGCCTTTTTTGGTTTACTTCTTCAGATAATATTATATGGCAGCAGGCGCCATCCAAACCTAAACTGTTAATTGCTGCAATTCTCTTTGATTGACCTTTTTCTAAAAACCAAGTTTTTGATTCAGTCGCGACATAAAAAGGACTTCCTTCCCACATTTCTGGCATTTTTGGGCTTGTCCATTGGGGAACAGCAGGAATATATCGATGATATAGACACAAAGAAGTTTTAATTAAACTGGCAATTCCTGAAGCTGCATAGGTATTACCGATATTAGCTTTAATGCTTCCTATTGCACAAGTTAACGAGTTTTGATTAGCTTGATATGCCGAATTTAAACCTTTGATTTCGGCTGTATCTAAATCTGTAACTCCGGCGGCAAAAACCTCCAAATAGCCAATATATTCAGATTTAATACCTGTGTTTTTTAAAGCTGTAATACAACTTGTTTTGATAGCTTTTGATGAGATGGACTTTGGTAATTTTTCTAAATGTACACTATTAGTATTTTCTTGAATACAACTAATGCCTTCAATAATAGAATATATTCGCTTATTTTCCACTAAAGCTGTATCGCGCAGTTTTAAAACTACGGCGCCAGCACCCTCACCAACCATCCATCCGTTATTATTAGTGTCAAAACTAAAAACACTTATGTTTTGGTTAAGAGAAGATGTTTGATTACGTAATAAAACGTTTTCAAAACTTCCTGCTAAATCAACTGCTCCAACAACAACAGCCTCAACTTCACTATTACTTAAAAGTAACTGAGCAACTTCTAATGCTTGAAAAACAGAGTTCTCGTCTGCGGAAATAGTAAAAGAGGGACCGGAGAAATCCCAAAGGGCAGAAATTCGACTAGCCATAACATTACCAATAAAGCTGGTATATTGATTTAGCTGTGCTGCTGGATGTAGGCTATCTTTAGCGATGTTTTCTAGCTGGGTAATTTGTTTTGGCGATAAAATAATATTTGCTTGTTTAAGGCTTTCTTTAATTTGCCAAGATAAATCGCAACGACCGCGAAATTGGTGTAGTGATAATTCCGTACCTGTTGCAATAATAACAGCAATATTTTCCCCTTCTTTAATTTTTGCATCTCTGATTGCATTATCAGCTACCTTTAACATTAATAGCTGTTGAGGAATTAGTTTATCTTCTTCACGGGGGGGAATTTTAAAACGAAGAAAATCCATCTCAAAGTCTTGAATATATGCTCCCAACGGCGCCTCATTAAAACCGTACTTCTTTAATAATTCTGGTACTTCCTCAATCCCTTGCCATCGCTGTGAAGGCAAAGGAACAAAATGTTGTTTACCTTCATAAATAGTGCGGTCGAAAGCATCTAATCCCTCACAGTCACCAAAATGAGCATCCATACCTACAATTGCGAGAGGATGTACTTTCCGTGGTTTTTCCCAATCTTTTTCTACTTGATTACTAATTGATGATTCTAAAATTAGATGAGCATTAGTTCCACCAAAGCCGAAGGCGTTAATTGCAGCACGTTTTACTTTACTTTGTGAATTCCAATGAGTATTATTACTTACAACTTTTTCCGTTAAAGGTGTACTAATTTTAATTGTGGCTGGAATTAATTCTTGCTGCATACTCAAAATAACTTTAATTAATCCAGCCATTCCCGCAGCAGTAAGCAAGTGTCCTAAATTCGATTTCACCGAACCAATTAAAGGAGAAGCTTGATGTTGTCCGAAAAAAGTCTGTATCGAGTCAATTTCTGTTATGTCACCTAGAGATGTTCCTGTGGCATGGCATTCAATATAATCAATAGTGTTGGGATTAATGTTTGCTTGTGCGTAAGCTCGTTCAAAGGCTAATATTTGTCCTTTAGAATTGGGACTAAGAACAAATTTACCTTTACCATCGTTGGATAAACCAATTCCCGATATTGTGGCGTAAATGTGGTCGCCATCTCGAACAGCATCGTCATATCGCTTCAAAACCGCCATTCCTGCACCTTCTGCGGCAATTAACCCTCCTGATGATTTATCTAGAGGACGAGTTACTCCATCTGTTGGGTAAGCTTGGAAGATAGAAAAACCCATGTTGATAAATAAAGGGTCAGCACAACTCACGGCGCCTGCTAACATTAAGTCAGCTTTTCCTGATAATAAGTAATCGCACGCCAGTTTAATCGCGTAAAGTGATGAAGCGCAAGCTGCGTCTAAAGAGAAAGTAATACCAGATAAACCGAGCGCTTGACTAATTAGAGTTGCTGGATATCCAGATATATTGGTATTTAGAGGGGAGATATTACCAGGTGAAGGTAGGCTAGCCAGCTCAAATGATTCTACTTGTAAAAGTTCTTTTATGGCTGAATCAAGTGTTTGTTGATAAATTGGTGCGAATAAGTGATGAGAAAATCGGGTAGGGAAAGAAAGATTTCCTAATATAACCCCACATTTTTCAAGTATCTGTTTATTGTCTAAGTACTTACTATCTTGTAGTGCCTCTTTTGCAACATAAAGCGACCATTTATGAATATTATCCAAATCAACAAGTGAATCTGGAGCAATTTTATACCCATTCGCATCAAATGTGACATTTTTAACATATCCTCCACGCGAACAATAATATTTATCTTTTGTATTTTTGTTTTTGTCATAGAATATATTGTTATCTACTCCTATTTCTTTAGCAGTTACTAGACTAGATACGTCTTTGTTCTCAATCAAATTTTGCCAGTACTGTTCAAGGTTTGCGGCGCCAGGAAACAAGCAAGATATACCAATAATTGCTACTTTGTTCATAATCAATTTATTCAAATACAATCAAATTAAATTTTCCTGTCCTAGCATCAACATTGAGTGATTCAACTTCCTTTATCTCAAATTTAACATTATGCATCTTTTTTTGAGCTAATATTTGCTCTAATTTTTCTTGAATATCTTTCTTTATTTTCAACTTTTTATCTTCAGCAGTACAAGGCTTGGCTATAAAATTAAAGATAAATTTTTCAGAATTTACAACTTTAATTTGAAATTTATCAAAATTTTCTATTTCTATAAACAAATCATCCAACATAAAATAAGAAAAAAAATCAGTTTTGCCATCCACATTTTTAAAGATTGGCATATTGTCATTTCTTCCACAAAACTTTTCAATCTCTATAAACGGGGATTGGCTATCTAAAATTTTTTTAGGAATGAGAACATCATTCATTTTGTATCGAATGAGTGGCATAGTGTAGTTATAGAGGTTTGTCACGCATAAGTGATCGCTATGGAATTCAAATATTAGATCATCCTCAAATAAAGATAAGCAATCGCTATGTATATTACTCATTCCTAAAAGTAGATGTTCGGAACAAGCATAACAATTAATAATGGAAGAATTAAAATTATTTTGAATGAAAGTTTTATCCTGTTTCAATAAAACTTCTCCACTGCTTTCAATTACCTCTGGTTGAATCTTTAATTCTCCTTTCTGCTGCTTTTCTGCCAACAAACGAAGAATTCCTGCATAACTCACAAGAATATCTGGTTGGAATTTATTAAGTTGATTAGCAATATCTTCAAAAGAATCATTGATTTCAAAACATTGAAGCTGAAACAAGACTTTACTTGCAAAATGTTGGGAACTACTAGCCATACTAATACCTGCGAAGTGTCCTGTCGTTGCAGCAACAAATGCTATCTTTTTTCTCAAACCAATTGAATGAAACTTCAGACTATGTGCTAATCCTTTTAACCACTCGCGCCGAGAATAAATAAAATAACCAATATTTCCAGATGTACCTGATGTAGTAATTACATAATACCGATTTTTGAACAGTTCATTTGGATTAGTTGAATTTGCCAAAAACTTAGCTATCTGTTCTTTAGTAATGTCTGGATTAGTAATAATCTCATCAAAATGATTGTTGACGTCGGTCTTTGTTATTTCTGGAAAGTCTAAGGGAGTACAATGCTTAATGTCAATTTTTTGTTCTTGAATAATACGAGCATAGAAGGGAGAATGTTGATAGGCGAAAGCAACTAACTTTCTAAATTTCTTGATTTGCTTCGCTTGCAGTTGCTTGCGGCTAAGTTTAGTATTAGCTTTATGTTCTAAAATAGTTTTAGCAAGTGTTAAAAGATGCAGCATTTTTATTTTTCTCCTGATAGTCTTGATACAACGCTTTTATGATTTTCTTATAAAAAATTAAAACTTATAAATTTGGTACACTAGTATTAGTGTTTAATTAAGTGCAAATATATTGTTAGATACGCTCTACTTAAAAAATGATTGTATTCAATTTTTTTAAGATTATCTTTAATTGATGTAATTAGCACTCAGCAAAATCACTGAAAATCAGCTAGAGCGATTAATCTCCCTATATTATCTCTACTTTAGAAAATAATCTAGATCGTGGAGGCATGATTATTTTTTTTGTAAGTATAATTTCTTACAAAAAAGTAGTACTAATACATAAGGTTTGCAAAAAAAACTTTACGAAAACAATCTAGTACCGCTCGGCGTAAATGTATATACCTTTTTCAAGGGTTATAAACCACAGCTTTTTCGTTGATTCCAATGGTATGCTTACTTGCGCCAAGCGGTACTAGACGCATTCAAAATATAAAAAAATGCTTAACGTTTAACACTTTTAATTGGTAACGGTTAACCAAATGCATCTGGTAATTCGTCTTCTACTAGACGCAGACGCGGATATGTATAGGCTGCAATCGTTATCACCATTATCAACAAACCCATGACAATAAATAATAGCCCAATACCGCGCCCTTTACCAAAACCAATAATGTCTCCCAAACTGTTAGCTAAAAGTCCTCCTTCCATCATGATTGGCTCAAAAAGCCTATCTGCTAATGTTCCAGCCGAAAGATAGGCGAGCGGAAATGATAACCAACAAATCATACCTCGCATTGCGAAAACACGTCCTTGTAAATCTGGCGCCACTTTATCCTGCCAAATAGCATGACTAGAACTAATAATGATTGGCATACTAAAAAAGCCAATAAAAGCTGCAACTGTAATTAGTACAGGTTCTGGTCGCAAACCCATAAATAAAATAGCAATTCCTAGCAGAAATTCAAAAATGAATATTCCATATATTCGACGTTTCATACCTCCCCAAATTATCATAGTCATGCTACCAAATAGCCAGCCGCTACCGCCAATAGACATAATAATTCCTAATACTTTAGTATTCGTAAAACTTAATATCATTGGAGTCAGTAAAACCTGAACAATACCAATAAATAAGTTAGTGGAAGTGAAAAAAAACACCATTGCTAACAGTCCAGGATGTGCTGCAATATATTTCCAACCATAAATTGCCTCACTCCATACAGACCCTTTGGCTAATTCGCCATCTTTACTTTGTTCTGGTTGAGGAAATTTAATAAATAACAAAGATAATATAGCGAATATAAAAGAGATAAAATCAATAAAAATCACACCATGAACATTAATTATTGCTACTAATAAACCTGCTAATACAGGTGAAAAAAGTTGTTCAGCAGCTTTCCCCATTTGAATCATGCCACTAGCCCGACCAAAATGCTGTTTAGGAACAAGTAGGGTCGTACTAGCAAAGTAGGCATATTCTAGAAAACTTTTACAAGTGGAATGAATCGCCGTCGCTAGATAAATATGCCAGATTTGTAGTTTACCGACATACAATAGTAATACTAAAATAGCCGTACTGATACCTGCTCCCAAATTACTAACAATCATTACCTGGCGCCTGTCATACCTATCTACAATTGCTCCGGCAATTGGTGCAACAATAGTTCCTGGTAGCTCTGCAAATAAGTAGATTAGAGCAAAATCAGTAATAACTCCCGTGCTTTGGTATACCCATATACCTAATGCAAAGGCTGTGAGTCCAGAGCCAACCATAGATATAAGTTGACCAAACCACATAAAAAAGAAAATTATCATGCTGGTTAAATAAATGCTTAAATTGCTTAGGCTTTTCTTCCGATTTGGCTACCCGTTAAAACATGAACCTGAAAATTAGCTGTTAAATGTCGGATTAAATGAGTTGGAGTGCTAGTATATTTATGCATTAAATATTACCAATCCTTGAGCAATTTTGCCCCTTGATAAAACATATAAAAAGCTACCATTTTAACAAGGTGATACAAATCATTATGATTGAAATTTATATTTAGTTTGAAACCACTTTGTTGGATACCTGCTGCAACAAGAGAAACTAAAATTCCACTGATAATCCATAAAGCACTACGGCTCCTAAATAAATGAATAATTCTTAATTGGATTCCCAATACTATTAACATATCCAATAAGTAACTAGCTATAAAATAACGGGTATCATCTGTTTTAAAGGATAAATTAATATAAAATATAAATTTTAATCCAATAGCAATAAAAAGCGATTTATGATTTTTTTTGTATGTAGAGGAAAGTACAGTAGCTAATAACATAATACTACTAGCTGAACTAACCAAATAATCAGTTGCTTTCCATAATATAAATCGATTATACTTATCTAAGTAAAAAAAGAATCCATGATAGGTTCCTCCTAAAATTGCAGCTATGCCAATTGTGCTAAAAGCTATACTCCAAAACCTTATAGAGGTTTGTTTCTTTAAACTACTAATCCAAAAAAGTGATAAAGCAAAAATAAAACTTTCTATTGCAATTATGTAGTCAGTAAGCATTGTCATAGGTTCATTAATATTCATGATTTACTCACTATAATTTCCTCAACATATACTCCTATAAAAGTTAATGCACTAAGTGAAAAAACTGCGTACCAAATACCGCGAGGTTTAACCATCTTAAAGCCAGATGCCATAGCTATTGCTAGAATTCTGACTGGTTCGTTTTCTTGAGCCATTATTTATATGTTATATATTTCATCGATTCCTATACATAACTTTATGATTAGATATTGTCAATATTTTTTTAAATATAGATTAAAAGTTAGTTATAATTTCGTATATACTTTTTTGTGAAATAAATTTTGTAAGTAATAATGCTGAAGCTACACGAATAAATAAAGATTATAATGTCAAAATATAGTATCCATAAATTATTCGTGTTCACGTAAACGTAAACAAAGTTTTCCAGCAGGATAGTGAGTGCTTTGGTTAAAATTGTGTGTTGCAGACACACAATCGATTGCTTTTTTGGGTAAATAAACGTATACAAAAATACATTTTTTACAAGCTATAAATAATTGCGTTTACATGCAATACATGTATAAACACTAATTACACTTCTGGTATACTCCGTGAACATGTATTTACAGGGTTCTGGATATTATATACGTACCTCATGTACTTAAAACTTTCTGTCTTGATTTAAATGTAATGATTATAAAGGTTTAACGATGCGAAAAACTACGTTATTAAAAAATTTACTTAAGAATGAATCACTAGAATTTTTAATGGAATCTCACAATGCTATCAGTGCTAAAATAGCTGAGGAAGCAGGATTCAAAGGAATTTGGGCAAGTGGACTATCGATTTCTGCTCAATTAGGTGTAAGAGATAATAATGAAGCGAGTTGGACTCAAATATTAGAAGTTATTGAGTTTATGTCTGATTCTACTTCAATTCCAATTCTGTTAGATGGGGATACAGGTTACGGAAACTTTAATAATGTGCAGCGGCTGGTCAAAAAGTTAGAGCAACGTGATATTGCTGGAGTATGTATTGAGGATAAATTATTTCCAAAAACTAACAGCTTTATTAACGGCGCCGCCCAACCTTTAGCTGATATTCAAGAATTTTGTGGCAAAATCAAAGCTGCAAAAGATGCCCAAACAGATGATGATTTTGTAGTAATTGCGCGTGTGGAAGCATTAATTGCTGGTTGGGGTTTATCTGAAGCTCTCCGGCGCGCGTCAGAATATCACCAAGCAGGGGCAGATGGTATTTTAATTCATAGTTCAAAGCATACAGCAGATGAAATTTTAGAGTTTAAACAGGAGTGGGGTACCCGCTGTCCGGTAGTAATTGTGCCAACAAAATATTATACTACACCCGTCCACGTTTTCCGAGATTACAAATTTTCGATTGCGATTTGGGCAAATCAAATGTTGCGTACTGCCATTACAGCGATGAAGCAGATGGCTGAAAATCTTGCAGCAACAGAAAACATTCTTACCGTTGAAGAATCAATTGTTCCCGTTGCAGAAGTTTTTCGTTTGCAAGGCGCCACAGAACTTTTGGAAGCAGAAAAGCGTTATTTACCGTGTATTACAGACTCAGTTAGCGTCACTCTTCTAGCGGCTTCACGAGGAATAGAGCTAGGAGAATTAACTTTAGACTTGCCTAAGTGCATGTTGAATTTATCTGGTAAGCCAATCCTTGGACGGATAGTTGACACTTATCAAACCATAGGTGTCAAAGACATTACCGTAGTTCGTGGTTACAAAAAAGACATGGTAAATTTGCCTGGTTTACGCTGCGTGGATAATGATGAATTTAGTAATACTGGAGAACTATTGTCCCTATATAAAGGTTTAGCTTCGGTAACTACTGGCGAAAAAGATTGGATTATCGGCTACGGAGATGTTTTATATAAAAAATATATTTTGCAAATGCTGTTGGAAGCTAACCATGATTTAGTCATGGTAGTTGATTCTAAGTGGAGCGGGCGCCCTCATCAAGTCCGACCAGATTATGTGATGAACTCGCTACCAAACTCTCAGCAAACATTTTATACCGACGTATATTTCAAGCAGATTGCTTCAAAAATGCCAGTAGAAAATAGATGTGGGATATGGACGGGTCTGCTTAAAGTCTCTCGTATTATGCAACCTGTGTTATGGGATACACTCAAGATGTTGTTGAATCAGGATGAAATGACAATAGCAGGACGAATGCCAGCATTACTCAATGAGTTAGCAGTATTAGGATATCCTATCCACGTCGTTTATATTACTGGTGATTGGCTAGATGTAGACGAAATACAAGATGTAATTACAGCAGGAAACTTTTCATGATTGAGGCAAAAGATTTTATTCAGGCAGCTTCTTCACGGGGTTTTGGTTTGTATACGGGAGTACCCTGCTCTTTTCTTCAACCGTTTATTAACTACGCAATTAACTCCCATGAACTGCAATATATAGGGGCAGCAAATGAAGGAGATGCGATTGCAATTGCTTCTGGTGCAGAATTGGGTGGAGTACGAAGTGTCGTGATGTTTCAAAACTCTGGTTTAGGAAATGCAGTCAACCCACTGACTTCTTTGAACCAAACTTTTAAAATTCCCATTCTTATAATCGTTACCTTGCGCGGAAACACCCAAGAAGGCGCCGATGAACCACAGCACTATCTCATGGGCGCAATAACTCAGCCATTATTGGAATTAATGCAAATACCTTGGGAATATTTTCCAACACAAACCGAGGAAATTGAAACTGTTCTTGACCGAGCTATAAGTTATATGGAGGAGCATCAACGTCCTTACGCATTGGTGATGAAAAAAGGTTCGGTGTCAAAAAACAGTTTATCAAAAGAAGTTACTTGCAAGCCCCAACCAGTTAGTAGTGATATAGCAATTAACAAACAAATTTCTGAATATACTCGTAACAACATTTTACAAGCAGTCCAAGCTGCAAGTCGCTTCACAGACATAATACTGGCAACAACAGGCTATTGTGGACGAGAATTATATGCACTTGCAGACCGAGAAAATCAATTTTATATGGTTGGTTCAATGGGTTGTGTATCTAGTTTGGGGCTAGGTTTAGCATTAGCTCAACCTCAACGACGAGTAATAGTTATAGATGGAGACGGTGCAGCACTAATGCGATTAGGCGCCATTTCAACTATCGGTTATTCAAGACCTGCTAATTTATGTCATATTTTATTAGATAACCAGTGCCACGAATCTACTGGGGGACAAGCAACCGTATCTCACTCAGTCAACTTCGGTGCCATTGCTGCTAGCTGTGGTTATGAAAACGTCTTGTCAACCAATACTCCAGAAACTGTAAAAGGCTGGCTCCAAAATCATAAACAAGGGTTATCATTTTTGCACGTCAAAATTAAACCTGGTACTCCTCAAGGATTACCCCGTCCTGATATTACACCCCCTCAAGTTGCTCAACGCCTACGTGAATTTATAAATAATTAGTTCTCTATTCGCTTATGAAACGTACAATTTTACTTAACCCAGGTCCTGTGATTTTATCAGAAAGGGTTCGCCGTGCCTTATTACAAGAAGACTTATGTCATCGGGAACCAGAATTTGCCTCTCTCACCTTAGATATCAAGCATCGTTTAGCTAACGTTTACCCAGAAGCAGCAAGTAATTACGAAGCCATACTATTAACGGGTTCTGGTACTTGCGCGGTGGAAGCAATGCTTGAGAGCCTTATACCTAAGCAGGGCAAAGCTTTAATTGTTAGCAATGGTGTATATGGTGAGCGAATAGCATCTATGGTTTCTGTCCATGCAAAAGCAAACTCAGTTGTTAGTTCTCAATGGCATGAAGCAATAAATTTGCAAAACGTGGAAAATTGCCTTGCTAACGACCCTGCAATTACCCATGTGATTGCCGTTCACCACGAAACCACTACTGGACGATTAAATAATATTGCAGCACTAGGATTATTGTGTAAACGCTATCAGGTAGCTTTGTTACTAGATTGCGTATCGAGTTTTGGTGCAGAAGAAATCGCTTTTGCTGATTGGAATTTAGAGGCTTGTGCAGCAACCGCTAACAAGTGCTTGCATGGTGCCCCAGGTGTATCATTTGTACTAGTTAAACGAGGAGTTTTTACTGAACGTCCATCAGGCGCCAGTACACTTTATTTAGATTTGTATCGCTATTACCAAGAACAAAAACAAGGTTATTCTCCTTTTACTCAAGCAGTCCATGTTTATTATGCTTTATTAGAAGCATTAAAGGAATTAGAAGAAAGTGGAGGTTATCTAGCTCGACATTGTAATTACAAAATTCTTTTACAAAAAATCTATCGCGGATTAAAAGAGTTGGGTATACAACCTTTTCTGGATGAACAAGTTACAAGCTGCGTTTTAAGGTCATTTAAGTTACCACTTGGCTATAGCTACGAACAAATGCATGACGGTTTAAAGCAAGCTGGTTTTATCATTTATGCAGGGCAAGGAGGACTAAAAAATGACATTTTTCGCATAGCTAATATGGGTGATTTACAGTTGGAAGATGTAAATCGGTTGTTAGAGTATTTTAAAATTTTGCTTGACCGTAATAGAACTACTTTAATATGATGTTTAAATAAGATGTAATTACTAAAGCTTATTGTGGAGCAGAGAGCAGCGCTGTGCGAAAGTTTCCCCTTGAGAGAAGTGGTGTGCGACTGTAGGGTATATTTACCCGCCCTTCAATTATTAAAAAAATAGGTATTTAAATATATGGCAGTTACAACGGCAGTTATTCTTGCGGCTGGGATGGGGACTCGTCTTAAAGAATTAGGAAAATTAGCTCCCAAAGGGTTCTTACAATTAGGCACAATTCCGATTGTAGAAGAGTCTGTTATCAAATTGCTAGCATGTAATATCCAACGCATCATTATTATTACTGGACATCTATCTGAGTTTTATGAGCAATTACAAAAGCGCTATCCTCAGAACATTATTACTATTCATAACCCCAAATATGCTTGCTCAGGTAGTATGTATTCTCTCTACTGTGCCCGTAGTTGGCTTAATGACGATTTTATATTATTGGAATCAGATTTAATTTATGAGAAACGTGCGTTAGAGAATGTCTTAAACTTTCCTAAAGAAAATGTCATTTTATTGTCTGAAAAGACAAATGCAGGTGATGAAGTTTATGTAGAAACAAGTGGTGAAATAATAATTGGAATGTCTAAAAATTTAGAAAAATTTACTAATAAACCTACAGGCGAACTAGTTGGAATTTCTTTAATTTCTAAATTTTTATTTCAGCAAATGCTTCAATACGCGGAAAATTATTTTAGTCACACCCTTAGTATAGACTACGAAACCGATACATTAGTTTCTATTGCTCAGTCATATGCTGTTTATTACAAAGTAGCTAGCAATTTAATTTGGGCAGAGATTGATGATGCAAATCATCTTGATAGAGCTAAAAGCTTAATTTATCCAAAAATTATCCTTAAAGATATATTCTAATAAAACTAAATAAAAATATGTCTAAAATTGCTTCTTTTTTCGATATAGACGGTACATTACTTAAAAGTAATGCAATCGACCACTATCTTTTTCTTAGTCGGCAGAATATTTCAACAATTGCTCAATATAAAGTAATAGCATTGTTAGCGTGCAAAATTCCATATTATTTTTTGCTTGATAAGATAAATAGAACTCTTTTTAATCACGCTTTTTATAAGAATTACAAAGGCATGTCAGTAGAGCAAATGGCAGAATTCAGTCACAAATATTTTGAAAAACACTTGAAATATTCGATATTTCCATCTGCGAATAATTGTGTTTATCTACATAAACAACAGGGTCACAAAGTAATTTTTGTAACTGGGTCTTTGGATTTTATTATTGCACCTTTGGCAAGTTTTCTTGGCGCCGATGCGGTTTTAGCAACAAGTCTGAAAAGTCAGAATGGATGCTATACGGGGGATATTGAGAATTCTAGCCTCACTGGTCAAGAAAAAGCAAATACCATCAAAAATTTGTCTGCACAATTGACAATAGATTTAAGTCAAAGCTATGCTTATGGAGATAGTGCTTCAGACTTTGCGATGTTAAACTTGGTTGGGAATCCTGTTGCGGTTAATCCAGATAACTTTTTAGCTAGAAAGGCAAAAAAGAAAGGCTGGCTTGTT
Organism: Calothrix sp. PCC 7103; assembly: GCF_000331305.1. Taxonomy (GTDB): domain Bacteria; phylum Cyanobacteriota; class Cyanobacteriia; order Cyanobacteriales; family Nostocaceae; genus Dulcicalothrix. The sequence goes on from NZ_KB217482.1 coordinate 179,692, forward strand.
AATAAATGGAACTTGATTGATTAAATTATAACAGTAAAATATTCAGGGAACAGTTATGGATAGTAGTAAAACTGTGGAAAAAATTATTCCTAGTATTTTTGAAAGAAAATTTGATTTACTTGTTAGTAAAATTTTGTTGCCTATATTCCCTTTATTTGTTAAGCCTAATCATATTACTTTTGCAGGGTTTGCTGGAGGATTATTTGCAGCACTTTCTTTTTATTTAGCCAGTTGGCATAAAATTTGGTTAGTTGCAGCAGCATTTGGTGTATTTATTCATCTAGTTGCAGATAGTTTAGACGGAGCAGTAGCTAGAGAACGCAACCAAACATCAACACGAGGTTATTTCTTAGACCAATTCTTAGATATATTATTCTTTGTTGCTATTTGTATATGTATAGGATTTTCATCTTACGCTCAGTTTGAAATTGCTGGTTTAGGAGCTATTTTGTATCCTTTTCATATGGTAATCATATTACATTGGATTAATTTAAAAAATCGCTGGCCATTTCCTAAATTTGGTCCATTTGAAGGACATGTGTCTTTGATAGCAATAGCTATTTTGACTTTGTATTCTCCTAATACAATTTTTGAATTAAATGGTTTTTCATTAGGATGGTTTGATTTAGCTATTGCCTTGTCTACATTTTTTTCTTTTATAGAGCTATTATTTTCGGCATATCAACTATTTCAGGAACTGGACTAATTACACGCTGTAATAGCAGTTCGTAGGTTGGGTTACGCGATAGCATAACCCAACGTGTATTTTTGGCTTAAAGCAGTATTGCCAGAGATTTTACTGCTTGATACAAATGTTCAGTTAAACAGTTTTCTGCTTCTAATCCTCCTTGAGGTGGCTTTATCGGCACCCCAAATGCTATTTGTAGTTTGTAACGTTGTAATTGTTTCCAATTGAACAAGCTGGGAATAGCACGATGTGGAGGAAAAATTTCATAAGCACCAATAATTCTTACTGGGATAAGGGGAACACCAGTTGTAATTGCCAACTTGGCGGCGCCTCGACGAAATGGTAACATTGTACCCGTGCGGGTTCTTGTTCCTTCTGGATGAATGAGAAGAGGACGGTTACTACCCAAGGTTTTGGCACCAGCACGGAGAGTTGGCAGGATATCACCATCACGGTCTGTAGGAATAGCGCAAGCAATTGTGGCTATAAACTTAGTGAATGAATTATTAAAATGTTCTTGTTTGGCAAAGCAACAAAGACGATTGCGAATTTCTCTAGGTAAGCAAGAAGCAACCCAGAAAATATCGAGGTGAGATTCATGGTTAGGGCAAAGAATAAATGCTCCCGTTGCTGGAATATGTTCGGTGCCACTTACTTCAAACCGCCAGAAAATTCGTGATATTATCGTAAAAATAGTCAAAGCTAACTTTGCCCAGAAACCTCGTGGTGCTGGTATAGGTGCTGTGCGCTCTCCCATTAGCAAATCATTTTCTGACGGTGTTTGAGCATTACCAACATTTTCTACACTAATTGCTGTTCGTATAACTGCAACTAAATTATCTACGGTATAGATAGTAGGAAGACTCTGCTCAATCAGCTTTATATCAAAAGCATCTTCTAGTTTGAAAGCTAATTCAACCAAACCAAGAGAATCTATTCCCAAATCAAACTGAAGCGTTGAACTCAATTTCACCTTTGAAAATCCACTAACTGCACTGACTACTGCAATTACCCTTTGATAAATTTCATCTACCTTTATTTCAGTTTCAGTAGTTTTATGACTTAACTGCGTAGAACTACTTAAAATTTGTCTCAATTCAGTACGCTTAACTTTCAAAGTTGATGTTTTTGGTAGTTGTTCCAGCAAATGAACCTTTTGAATACGAAGATGAGAGGGTATTTCAGGAGCCAGGTTATTAATTGCAATTTCAATTTCTCCGCATCTCTGTTCTTGAGTAAATTTATTGTTAAAAACAGTTTCATTTAAAACCACAGCACAATGAATCTCATCACCACCACCAGTAACTTGTGGTATACCCACGACTGCTAACTCTTTAACTCCTGGTAAACCTTGGTAATATTCCTCAATTGTAAGAGGAGAAGCTTTTTTACCTCCCGGAGTGACAATTAGTTCCTTGATGCGACCAGTAATCAGTAAGTTTCTCTCGGAATCAAAACGTCCCAAATCTCCAGTGTGAAACCATCCATCACGAATAGCTTCCTCTGTTACTTCTATATTACGAAAGTAACCCCGCATTAAAGTGTTACCACGCAAGCAAATTTCTCCTTCTCCCGACGAAGGGTTTGGTTGAGATATGCGTATATCAACACCTAGAAAAGGTTTACCCACATGACCAAGCCTAGACTTTTGTTGGTCGTTACACACAGCAACTCCTGTTTCTGTCAACCCGTAAGCTTTAAGAATAGTAAAACCCAGTCTTTCTAAACCACGCTCTACTTCTATTGGTAAAGGTGCCGCACCGCAAAAACAGACTTTTAACGAGCCGCCAAAGGTTTGATGCACTTGTCGAAAAAACAATGAGCCAAAATTCCAAGGGGTGAAAATACAAATACTTTCATTTAAATGTCTCAATATCTTAAAAGCTAGATTTGTTAGTAGACCTTTTGCCTTTACCTGCTGCATAATTTCTTTATAAAATAATTCAAAAAGGCGAGGTACCCCAGGCAAAATAGTTGTTTGGGTTACTTGCATGGCAGCAATAATTGTATCTCCCCGTACTTCTGACAAAAAAGTAACCGTTGCTCCTGCAAATAGTGGCGCCAGTAAGGTAGTAATTAGTCCAGCGCAATGATTAAGTGGAAGTACACCAATAACTTGGTGTTGTTGGTTCTTTAACTTATGAGTAGCATCAACGCAACAATTAGCACTATGAATTAAGCTGCGATGTTCTAGTAACACTCCTTTTGGTTCACCTGTAGTACCAGAGGTAAATAAAATGGAAGCAATCTCATCATCTGGGTCTGGAGTTACTTGTATGTTTGAATTTACAATCGCAGGAGTTACCTCAAAACAAGCTAAATTATCCTGAATATTAAGCACAGGAACTTCTAATTTTATATTTAATGCCAGCTTTTCGTAAATCCTCGGTGAAGTAAGAATCCCGCGCGGGTCGGAAATTTTGATTAACTGTACTAATTCAGATGCACTTAAAGTTGGGTCGAGTAACACAATAGTCATTTTGGCAGAAATCCCAGCGAAATAAGCAATTCCCCATTCCGGACAATTTTCTGCTATTAAAACTATTCTGTCACCAGTTTTTAAACCATATTCTTCAAGTCGCTTTGCTCCAGATTGGAAGCATTCTACTAACTCTTTATAGGTATATTTGTTAGTCAATTGACCGTTAGAATGCATTTGCAATGCCACATGTTCTGGGCAAATTAATGACTGATTTTGAACAATTTCATCAATTTTTTTTAGGTTTTTCATTTTCCAGAAATATAATTTAACAATTGAATATTCTGTATCATTCATTATTTAAAGATTAAAAAAACTTTTTGACCAAGGCATATGAATATTCTATTACTCCTTCTACATAAGAAAAATTCAGCAGTTCACCTGTAAAATAAGTATTATTGATTCCTTGTAAACTTTCTAAGCGCTCGTAAAATTTATTTTGCATAGCTTCAGTGCTTACATGAGGAAAATACTTCCATTTAGCATAAATATATTTTTCTTTTATTGTTGCTCCTATTTTATTTAAATCTTTTATTATTATTTCTTCTACATCCTCTATTTTTTGTTCATTATTTGCAATTGCATAAAAAATATAAAGATTAATATCTGGATATTTGCGAAACCAACACATAGTATGACCTTGATTATTTCGAGAACAATTTTCAGGAAAATAACCTCTATCTTTATCAGGCATATTATCTACGATGAAAGCAAAACTATAATATGTATTATAGTTAATTTGGGAAAATAAGTGTTGTTCTTCTACAGTTGTATCTAAAAAATCTAAGCAATTATCTAAAGGACAAGCTAGAATAAGTTTGTCAAATTTAAAAATTTCATCTTGAGTAGTAACTTGTATTATTTCATTTCTTTTTATACTTATTATTTCTTGTTTATAGCGAACATCAAACTGTATAGCTAATTTTTTACAAATAGTAGCAGTACCATCTGCAAATGTAAAAACTTCTTGTTTTAGAATCGCTAATATTATGGACAATTTGAGATATTTTAAATAATATGCTGTCGGAACTTTATCAAAATATCCATATCCAAAAGCGCTACAAATAGTATTTGCAAATTTAGCGAACAATTGGAGATTGTTTTTCTCACAGAATGTCTCGAATGATTGATATAAATCTTCATAAACATGTTTGTACCCTGGCTGAAATATTTTTCTATATTTTAAAAATAGATATGGCAAAACTATGAAAACTTCCCAGTAAAACTTAATTAAGTCTAATTTATCTATTAATTTAATCTCAATTCCATTTGTATTTAAAAAAACTCGATTATTCTTTCTTAAAGAAACAACTTTTAATCCTAACTCAGCCATGATAGATAAAGTGTTTTTATAAGCCGGAGTCAGAAAAACTGCTCCAAGTTCAAAAGGACGATTTTGATAATAAAAAGTATGGCATTTCCCACCGACAATTGCTTCTTTTTCTAGTAAAGTAATATTTTTATATCCTTTATGTTTTAAAGCCCAAGCTGTACTAAGACCTGCTGCACCAGCACCGATAATACCTATTCTAATATTGCTATCTAGCATTTTTACCCTTTCTCCTTATTAAGCAATTAATTTTGTTTTAAAAATAATCTATTAAGATGTTTGCTAATAGCTACTTCTGCTCCAAATACTCGTGAGTAAACTTGCCCTTGAGTATTATAAGCTATGATATTAGCAATTAATTTGCTTTGATTGGAATTAACTACTTCCATCGAAACATAAAAAGTCTCCTCATATGGAATATTTTGAAAAAGTTCTCCTAGTTGGCAATATAAAGGTAAACTTGCCGCTTGATGGTAATAATTTACCCAAATCAACATACTTTGATATTGCACGTCTATAGCAATTGCATTAAATGCTTGTATTGGAAATTGTCCCATCATTCTTTCTTCTATAGATGGCAAAGAGCATTCCAGTACAAGTTTTGTACTACTTATATCTAAAATGTTTTTGATACCGTGAAAGCTTGAACCATGAAATAAAGTCCCATTCTCATAAGGTAGAAGATTAACTTTTTTGTAATTGTTTTGATTATCTAATACTTGATATGTTGGAGCTTTTACTATCTGACATACTAGTTTTACCTGAGCAGTGTAATGATAGCGAATTTTTTTTGTTGTATTTTCGCTCCAAATCGTTGCAGTTAATATAACTTCATTTTCCTGTAATTTAGTAATTTGTTTCAAATCGATAATGTATTCACTAGCTAAAGTTTCATCAAAAACAATTCCTTTTAGTACTTTGTAATTTTCACAACTAAAAAACTTGTAACCAGGATACAGTTGTTCGCTAACGTTGGCTACCCAAGCAACAGCAAAAGTCATTGGCAATACAGATTTACCACCAATTACATGGTCATTTAAAAAAGGATTTGTTTCTAAAGTTAACTTACGACGAATACGATAGGTTTTTAATTCTGAACCGAAATTTGCTTTGAGAGTTGCTAGAGAACCTCCAACTAAAATTTGTACTGCATCTTCTTGCTTAACTGCTGTTAGCTCATTAACCAGTATTCGTGTACCAACTTCAACGGAAATTACTTCGATGTTACGTTGAGCAAAAATCTGCTTTAATTCTGGTGTCACCATTCCCCCATTCCAAGGGCCCCAGTTAAAAGCAGTTACATGACATTTAGGATAACGATGTTGAAATACATGAGCAAATTTATTCAGGATTTCGTTAGCGATTGCGTAATCCGATTGTCCAATATTTCCGTAAAACCCAGCAGCAGAAGAAAACAATACTAAATGCTGTAATTGATTGATATTTACACAGCTAAGTAAGCTTTCTAAACCTTGAATTTTGGCAGCATATACAGCTACAAAATCTTGTATTGACTTCTTCTCGATTAATTTATCTGCAAGATTACCGGCGCCATGTATTATTCCAGTGACCCCTCCCAATTTATTAACTACAGGTATAAGTTTCTCTTGTAATTCCAGAGAATTGGTAACATCTGCACTTATATACTCTGCTTTTCCACCAACTTGTTCGATGGCTTCTAAGGTTGCAGTAATTTCTCGTTGAGATAAAATCCCTTTGAGTATGGTTTGAACTTTAATTGGTGTAGGTTTTTCTCCTGAACTAGTTATATTGGCGATAATCAGTTTTTTCAATTCCGCTTCATCAACACAACCTTTTGCCCATATTGGTTCATCGATAAGTTTTGAGCGCCCAATTAAGATAAACTTACATTTTGCTTGCTGTGCTAACTTAATAACGCATTGGGCTGTAATTCCTTTGGCGCCACCACTGACGAGAAATACTGATTTTGTGCCTATATAGGGACTTTGAGTATTTCTAATTACAGTCGATTGTTCACCTACTAAGGTATTTCGTTCTTGCAAAGTATATCCAACTTCAACGAGCAAGCGATTAGGGTCGTGAAGTTCAGCAATAATATTTTCTGCGGCTTGTTGAGCATCCAACTGCGGATGTAAATCAATCGCACGACAGAATACACCTTCCCATTCCAGATTAACTGTTTTAGTTAAGCCAAATAAACCACCAGTGATTACACCAAAATTATTGTCTGCACTCAAACCAAATTTCCCATCCAAACGAGTCACCGTTAAAAAACAGCTACGCCCTTTTGTTGCTGCATCATTCAAAGACTTTTTCAAATGTTTAGCCATTAAGAAAACATGTTGGAGAATAGTTTTTTCGGATGCATTACTTAAGAGATGACTTTCGTTGGTTGGAGTAAAAGCATTCACGTGGACAAAGGCGCCAACAGAACCGTATTTTGTTGCAATCGCATTAATTTGTTGTTGTAAATGCTCTTCGGTTATATCTGCTAATACAACTCCAGCAACTTCTGCAGGTAGAGTTGAAGTGTATTGAATTAGCGATTCTGGAAACCTTAACATTACAACTTTCCATTCTCGTGATGTAAGTAATTGAGCTAATGCAATACTCGTATCAGTACCATCATCGGTAACTAAACAGATATAGCCATCAGGTAAACTAAATTCAAGAAAATCTGGCGCCGTTAAAGGTTTAAGCTTGGCTCGACTACGTTGGATATTTTGATATTGTTCGATATCTGGTTTAGGGACGCAATATATCGCGTCTCTACATTCTAATTTTTTTTTTCTGGCGCCAGTTGCTTTCCCATGTGCTGAACAATTTCTCCCAAGGTGCGAAGTTCACCTAATTCTTCAGGGTTAACTGGTGGTAAATTAGAGAATAACTCTTGCATCGCACCCAAAATTTCTACACGCTTAATCGAGTCAATACCTAAATCAGCTTCCATATCCATTGAAAGCTCCAACATTTCTGTTGGATAACCAGTTTTTTCGCTGACTACTTGTAACATTGCTTGAGTTAATGGAGCTAAATCTACCTGCGATGCAACACTCTCGTTGGTGGAAGGTTGGGTAGTTTGTATCTCTACTTTTGGTTCTACTTTTGTTTGTGTTTGTACTTCTTGTGGTGAGGACTGTTTACCCATATACCCAACAATTTCACCCAAAGTACGTAGTTCACCTAAATCTTCAGGATTAACTGGTGGTGGTAAATTGGGGAATAACTCTTGCATCGCACCCAAAATTTCTACACGTTTAATCGAGTCAATACCCAAATCAGCTTCCATATCCATTGAAAGCTCTAGCATTTCTGTTGGATAGCCAGTTTTTTCGCTAACCACTTGCAACATTGCTTGGGTCAATGGAGCTAAATCAATTGCTGCCGTTTGTACTGGCGCCTTTTCTAATACGTGTTGAGAAGTAAAAACCTGTTGTTGTAGCGATGCTTCTAGTTTTTCTATTGTAGGTGAAGCGGATGCAATAATTTCTTTAGCATCACTATTATCTTGGATATTTTGGACAAAACTATTACTTAAATTCTGATTTAAATTTCCAGTGCTTAATAAAGAATACTGTTGTTGCAAAATTTTAAAAAAATTTTGTGAGTGTGAGTGTTGATTGTCCAAAAATTGTTTGTGAACTCGTAAAATTTCCGCTTGATGCTGTTGAAAATGCATCAAAACTTTTTCTAATGAAATTAAAACTTGTTGTTGATGGTCGATAGATGATTGTGACATGGTAGATACCTCTGATTCTGTGGTTGATAATTTTGTAATTGGAGTTGGTTGGTTGTTATCTTTAGTTGGAGAATTTTCTTTTTCTGTTCTTAAGATGGGAAGTGTAACTTTGAATCCATCTCGCAAAGCTTCTTCAAAGGCAGCTTTCGTTTTTTCTGATACATAATTACTGCCGTTCAACCGCACATTTAAACCTTTTTTGGTTTGGGAAATTTCTTTGTGGGGTAGTAAATAGGGGTCAAGATTATTTAAAGCTAAACCAGCAACACGCAACTGTACTACAGCTTCTCGGAAAGTACGGTCGCTGTCTTTGGATTGAGGCGTTTGGTTACTAACTAAGTGTTTATGTAATTCTACTTCTTCTTGCTGTGTTATTTTAAACTGAATTCCAGCACGATTTTTTTCTAGCCAAATAATCTCACCATTTAACCATAATTGTTGGGAATTATCGGATATTAGAAGGCATAGACGAATTTGCTGACCTTTTTCCCAACTAGGTGGCACATTTTTTAAACATACACCACCGCTAGAAATATTATCACCAAGTAGCTCAACTATTTTCGATTCGGATTCCACCCTACAAACTACTTGTTTAGGTAATCGTTCCCAATGACGACGACTTTGAGGATTTAACGCGACAGCTAGATGAGGACGATTTCCTAATATATTTTTGACTAAATTGGTGAGGATACTTTTGGCGCCGAATTCAACAAAACAATAACCACCATGAGCATAGATATTTTCAATTTCCTGTTTAAACAACACAGGGTTGAGAATATGATCTGCTAAAGTTTGACGAATCTTGTCTGGCTCTTGAGGATAGGGATTACCCGTAATGTTAGAAAATACAGGAATTTTGGGAACCTGAAAATTTACAGTTCTAACTGAAGCTGCAAAAGGTTTTTGAGCATAACTAACAAGAGGTGTATGGAAAGCAGCGGAAACGGGCAACAATACAAAAGCATATCCCTGCTCATCTAAAACTTGCTGAATTTTGGCAATTGCTGGCTTAGTTCCCGCAAGTACCACCTGATTATTAGAATTCCAGTTCGCAATTGTGATTTGGGGGTGATTAGCAATTATTTGTTTAATTTTTTCGATATCTCCTGTTACAGCTAGCATTTGCCCTGCATCATTATCCGCATTTTGGGGAGATGCCATTGCTTCCCCTCTAGCTTTAACCAAAGCAAAATAATCTTTATCATCAAATACACCTGCTGCCCACAATGCAGTTAGTTCACCAAAACTATGCCCAGCAACAAAATCTGCTTTAAACCCTGCACAAGAAAGAATTTTATACAAACCAACACTAAAGGCGCCAATGGCAGGTTGAGCATTTTCAGTTCTTTGCAATGCTGCTACTTGCTTATCGTTGTCTTCTTGCTCAAAAGCTGGTTTGGGAAAAACTAAATCAGAAATTGGCGCGCGTCCATCTTTTTGTAACAACCTATCCACATCACCGTAAACTTGACGAAGCATGGGGAAGCTTAAAGCCAATTCCTTACCCATATTTATATATTGTGAACCCTGTCCAGAGAACAAAGCAACTACTTTGGCTTTGGGATTTAAGCCTGTTTTGCGGTAGTAAATACCCTGTGGATATTCCCAAGATTCTGCATTAAAATTCTTTTGCAAAGATGTGATGATTACCTGTAAAAACTCACAAGCTTCTGCGAATGATTCAGCAACGAAGCCAACTCTAGCCGCAACAGTAGGAATTTTTAATGATTTACACGAATTTACTAAATCTAAGTAGTTTTGCTGATTCGTAGGCGCCTGTAATTCTTCAAGTACTGTCCGACAGCGAGTAACTAACTGTTGTGGAGTAGGAGCAAACAAAATAATTTCAGCACGGGTGTTGTGTAGACGGTAAGATTGAGAGTGTTCTCTAGTATATTCTTCCAGCACAACATGATAATTTGTGCCGCCAAACCCAAATGAACTAACACCAGCACGTCGAGGTGAATTTTCTTCGCTACAAATCCAAGGACGAGTTTCGGTATTCAGATAAAAAGGTGAATTTTCTATCTTTAGCTGGGGATGGGGTTTGGTAATATTAATAGTAGCTGGTAAGACTTTATGATGCAAAGCCAAAGCAGCCTTAATTAAACTTGCGGCGCCAGCAGTAGATTTGGTATGCCCAATTTGAGACTTAACGCTTCCTAAAGCAATATGTTGTTTATTGGAATTGTCAGTGCTAAAAACTTCATCCAAAGCCGCAAATTCAGCAGGGTCACCAGCCATCGTTCCCGTACCATGTGCTTCAATCAAACCTACGGTATATGGAGCAAAACCAGCTTCTGCATAAGCTCGACGCAAAGCTTTTGCTTGTCCCGAAGAACGTGGTGCATATATACTTTTATACTTACCATCGCTAGAAGTACCGATGCCTTTAATCACTGCATAAATACGGTCGCCATCTCTCTCAGCATCCGACAAACGTTTTAGCAGCATCATCCCAATTCCCTCACCCAACAACATCCCATCAGACTCAATATCAAAAGGACGAGTAATCTGCTTTTTAGAGAAAGCGGGTGTTTTGCTAAAACACAGATACATGAAAGGAGAGTTATCAGTATCCACACCACCTGTTAGCATCATGTCACAGCGATGCTCAGTGAGTTCACTCAATGCCATTCTCAAAGCACTTAAAGAACTAGCACAAGCAGCATCTACTACACAGTTAATACCACCTAAGTCCAAGCGGTTGGCAATACGTCCAGAAATCACATTACCTAACATTCCAGGAAAAGAGTTTTCCTCCCATTTAATGTAAGCTAATTTAATTTTTTCAATTATTTTTTGAGTATCTTCTTCAGATAAACCACTACTTTTTAAAACCTTTTCCCATACAGGATATTGTAAACGCGCAGTTAATGGTGTAATCAGCTTCTGTCCACCTCCAACACCTAAAATTACACCTATTTTTTCGCGATTAAATACCTTTGTATCAAAATAGCCAGCATCTTCCATCGCTTGTTTAGCAACAACCAGCGAAAGCATTTGAGAAACATCTGTAATTTCTAAAATATTAGGAGGTAGCCCAAATTCCAATGGGTTAAAATCAATATCTGGTAAAAAACCTCCACGTTTACAGTATGTTTTATCTGGTACGTTTGGGTCAGCATCATAATAATCTTCAATATTCCAACGTGTCGTTGGAACATCTGTTATACAATCAGCCTTACTTATAATATTTTCCCAATAATCTTGTAAATTTATTGCTTGTGGGAAAATACAACCCATACCAATAATTGCCACAGGGCATTGCTGCAATCGCAAGCCAAGATTACTATCTTCTGATTGATTAAAACTCATAATTTAATTATAATAGTATCATAATCTAATTAAGTGCAAATATATTGTTAAATGCACTTTACGTAAGAAATGATTATATTCTATTTTTTTAGATTATCTTTAATTAATCTAATTAGCACTCAGTAAAATCACTGAAAATCAGATGGTTAATCACAGTATATCATCTGTAGTTAAGAACACAATCTAGATTGTGGAGGCATAAGTAATCTTTTGCCTACGTAGATATAATTTTTACAAATATTTCGGACTGCTGAATAGGGTTTGCTGGAAAACTCCACGAAACCAATGTAGAGAAGCCTATAGTACAATCTGCCTCAATGCATTATTTTACCACATCGTCAATGTGTAAGTCCTACTAAATATAAAGCAAAAGTAGTTATATGATACTTTTGCATTTAACGATTTAAATATATAATTTACGCTTTATCCGTATTATCACTGAAGCTATTATATAAAAACTTGATTATTGTTGTAAATGTACTGATATTTGCTATCTAAAAGATTTGCTATTATTCAGCTTATAAATAAAATTAAACAATAGTAATTTTTATAAAATATTGTTAAATAGTTATTACTATATCAAATAAAATCGATAATAATCATAATTTGTGATAAGATAAAAATATGTTATCAACTTTCTCGCTTAGTAAAGATAATAAAATAAATTTTACTGGATTTTTCAACAATAAAAATCTAGTTTGGCAAGGAGATTTTAGTTCCATAGCCTTTGATGAAGCAGGTATAAAGGCAAAAGTATTGAATTTAAACAAACCTTGTTATATTATCCGAAAAGCAGGTCAAATTGGAATGACCAACGAAGGCTATTTAAGTGATATTGAAAACTTAAACTCTCAACATTTTGAAACCTTAACCGCTGTTCCACCTCTAGCAATTCAGCAATTAGGCGACCCAAGTTTTCTCAGTTGCTATGGTGTAAAATATGCTTATAAAACGGGAGCAATGGCAAATGGTATTGCTTCCGAAGAAATGATTATTGCACTAGGTAAGAACAAAATACTTAGTTCGTTTGGCGCCGCAGGGTTAGTTCCTTCTCGCATCGAAGCTGCAATTAATCGCATTCAGAAAGAATTGCCTCAAGGAGCTTATGCATTTAATTTAATTCACAGCCCCAGTGAAGCAGTAATCGAAAAAAAAGCAGTAGATTTATATCTAAAATATGGGGTTATTACTGTGGAAGCTTCAGCTTTTTTAGATTTAACCCCTAATATAGTTTACTATCGAGCATCTGGTTTAAGTGTCAATTCAAACAATCAAATTGAAATTAGAAATAAAATTATCGCCAAGATTTCTCGTACAGAAGTAGCAGCGAAATTTCTCCAACCCGCACCTACCAAAATTCTTAAGTCATTAGTCGAACAGGGTTTGATTACAGAACTACAAGCAAATCTAACAGAAAAAATTCCTCTCGCTGATGATATCACCGTGGAAGCTGATTCTGGAGGTCACACAGATAATCGTTCTTTGGTTTGTTTGCTTCCATCAATTCTTACCCTTCGCGACGAAATTCAAGAAAAATATGGTTACTCGCAGCAGGTAAGAGTTGGAGCAGGTGGTGGAATTGGAACTCCACAAGCGGCATTAGCTGCTTTTATGATGGGAGCAGCATATATTGTAACTGGTTCAATTAACCAATCCTGTATTGAAGCTGGCGCCTCTGAGCATACCAAAAAGTTGCTTGCCAAAGCTGGGATGACTGACATAATGATGGCGCCTGCAGCAGATATGTTTGAAATGGGAGTCAAGCTACAGGTACTAAAAAACGGTACTTTATTTGGAATGCGCTCGCAAAAGTTATTTGAGTTTTATAAGAAATATAACTCGATTGAAGAAATTCCTGTTGCCGAACGTACACAATTAGAAAAACAAATATTCCGCAAGAGCATAGAATCTATCTGGGATGAGACAGTCGCATATTTCACCCAACGTGACCCAGAACAAATACATCGGGCACAGGATAATCCTAAACGTAAAATGGCGCTGATTTTTCGTTGGTATCTAGGACTTTCTTCCCGTTGGTCAAATACTGGCGAAAAAGATAGAGAAATGGACTACCAAATTTGGTGTGGTCCTGCAATGGGTTCCTTTAATACTTGGGTTAAAGATTCTTATTTAGCCGAACCCAGTAACCGTAAAGTAGTCGATGTTGCACATCACATTATGACTGGTGCTGCATACCTGTATCGACTGCAAAACTTGAAATTACAAGGTTTAAATTTACCTAATACTTATTGGAACTACTTTCCAAATCCTTTTTCATAATATCTTTAGTGCCAAAAACCAATGCCAGAGCTATTACTAAAAGTGAGCGAGAACTTGAAATTTTTCGCTCTCCTAGTTAAATGTAACTTAAAGGATAAAGTGGCCGTTCTTAAAGCATAAAATGACCGCACGACAAAACCCAAGCTAGAAGTATGTTTGCGGGTGTTTATACTTTAATAATGCGAGAACGTACAGAACCGTCCACAACGATAAAATAAGGATTACAGCTTTGTTTGGGCGGACACTTTATGCTTTAAAAGCGGCCATCTTATCCTTTAAACTACAGATAAGTTTGCCGAAACCGCTAAATAGAATTATAAGTCCGCCAAAACCACAACAATTTTCATCAAAATCACTGTGCATAAAATATACTCAGGTAAATTGTAATCAAGGCGTGACAAGCATTATAGGTATTAAAAGCATAACATTGCCGGGGAGAATAAGAAGTATAAGCGTGCCAAACGGCAATATTATGGGTATACCGACATTTTTCAAGATTTTTTTCTTATCCCGGTTTTCTGTTCCGTTGCTACTCGCACCCCATATTTTTTGGGACAAGCCAGCATTGTGGCGCCACCTCATTGATTTTGAATTTTAGTGTGCAGTTGTAACATCTGTTGAAGGCGCCGTTCATTGCAGGAAGTTCTCGCTTTTCATAACAACCTCGCTTGCAGTGGGGCGCCTATCTATAATAAATACATAAGTACTTAATTATAGGCGCCTGTAGCGCTTCAAAATACTAACTGCTGGTAGGTGCCTTCAAGCGATTGCAAATAATAGTGCTTTTATTCTAAGTATTGAGCAAAGATATTAAGTAAAGCGTTACTCGACCGTAACACTTAAGCTGTAAGTGTGAACTGTTGGACCACTATAACAAAAAATATAGTAATCTCCAGATGATGGAACTTCGTAGGTAAAACTATTCTGATTTTCCTGCGAAGTTAGCACTCTCAATTGCTTACCTGTTTTATCAAAAACGTAAACTGCTGCACGGGCGCCTGTATTATCGACATTAACTATCAGGCTATCACCTTTTTTGAGATTTAATGTATAAACTCTATCGCCTCCTCCTCTAATTATCACTCCCACTGTAAAAGGTGAAAATTTTATACGTGAGGATGGTGTATTACGTAGGATATCCTGAATTCTTAATGATTGAGCCTCTACGGGCAATGCAAACAACGAACTCACTACAAACGCAGTTAAGATAATTTTTAAGCGCAAAGATGAAAACATATCGATAAAATGTATAAACTACTCTGACGCAATACTGAGTAATTTATTATATCAGCATTTATATTTTTTAATTGCAAAGCACTGAATCTATGAAGTGCGTAGTGTTCGGATACTTACATTATCTACTGGAATTTTAATAGTACAAAATTTCACAAATTGAATGAAAGCAAGCGCCTTAAAATCGTCTTCATTTGAACGCGCATCCGTAACTAGCTAATCATAATTTGTATAAATATTAGTCAATTTGTAACGGCAATCTGAAGGGGTGACAAAGGCGCCTACAACATTGATTCAATAAGCTCCATAGCCCTCTTGCCTCGTTGATAATATTTCATCTTATTGCGATTAAGTTTCATTAATTCGTTTACTAATTCAATGCATGACTCTTTGAAATTGACCCAAGTTTGACCGTAGAGGCCAACGTAAAAACTGCTGTGTCTTCGTTCTACACGACCGCTTTCTTTAACTCTAGAGACATATTCTTGAATACCTTTACGTTTAATTTCTTGCCCTTGAATTGTAGTAGCAGTATATGCAATTGCTATTAATAAAACCAAAGAAACTTAAACAGCGCACGTATTTTACCTTCGCTCGTTGGTAAAATCGGCGGTAAACATCTCTTGGGGTAATACCCTCTGGTTGTTGCAGCGCGCGGTCATATATTTGTAGCAGGATTGAACTAATGTCGTCGCTGTCGGTAATTTTTTCTTGTAAGACATGGAAAGTACTGCGGTAATACTGGGCAAACTTTACCGCGCGTTCTAATGTATCAAGCTGTAAAGTATTGATATCTCGACGCTCTCTGTAATAAAAGCACTCAATGATATGTAAATTCAATGCGATACGTAGTAATTGCGTATCTAACTTGTTCATCCATACACGAATACCAGGGTTTGAGGTAGCGTCTGCCTGCTCCCCAATTGATTCAACGAGTTTGGCAAAGTATTTCTTCGCATCCGGCGCCAGTTTAATATTGTTCGGCGCCATTGAAGCCGCGTAGTTAAACATTTGAGGCAGGATGTCACTAAGTTCACAAAAGCCCTCTACGTAACATTTACGTCCCTTTTGGGGCATTGCGAACAAGATGCGTGCTTGCATCCCAGTCGCATCCAGTTCATCCTTAAATACTTTCCTGAAAATACCGGATTGAATACCACCAGTGATAGCAAGAGACATCCTTTCTGCGAAGAACGAATCGGATTCATCCACCCTATCAACAGAAACCGCGATTGCCTCGTCCCTAACTGAAGATGAAGAAAACGAATTAGATGGGTATGAAGAATTAGACGATTATTTAAGCTTAGTTAACCGTATAATACGTGCGCGTGACTTATGACGACGCCATTGCTGCTATATAATTAATAAAAAAAATTCTATGTCAGACAATCAAGAAAAACGGGTGCTACCACCAATCGTAAAGCCTAAAAGGAATATAGAAATTACCCAGACTGTACAACCCACAGAAACAGATTTTGACAAACCTGCTTCAGAATTGTTGTTTAGAGCAGTAGGTCTTATTCCCGGTGTAGTGGAATTCTCAGAGGATAAAAAATCTGCCAGCGTCACGGTTAGTGGTAATAAATACCCATTGTCCTACATTGGCACAAGTAAAGGGTTAAAAACGTTTGATGCACTTAAGATATGTATAAAAAATAGTGGTAATAATAATCAGCGTTTAATAGTATACCCAAAAATACTTCACTTTCCCGAACGAAACAAACCCCATATAATAGGATTCCAGCTTGTAGGATTTGACACAGGGAATAATGAAGGAATGTTTCAGGAATTACAAGACTTTCAATTTAAACTAAGTGGTATATGGCAATTTATCCCAGTCTGCCAAGTTCCTTGTATTTCTGTCTTCAAAAATTTTACACAAGATAGATTAGAATTCGTCAAAAAATCAGATATTACTAAACGGGTTAATTTCATGAAAGCTAGTCATCTTCCTTTATTTTGGAAGGATGCACTTGTACTCCCATTTAGATTTAACCCCAAGGCGCCAAAGGAACAGCAGGGACGACCATACTTTGTCTCTATAATAGCTAAGTTCCTTCCTTACAAAAATGCATTTGGCTTCGAGTCACTTGCTCAAATGCCATTACTTGAGGCGCCGAAGTTCCTTAAAGCTAGCAAGAAAATGAAAGCTGAAGCTCTCTCACTGCGTAAAGGAGAAGTGGCGCCGCAGAAAGAAGCAACTACAGATGGTAGTAAGTTTACTATGCCTGTTAAACGCAATAAGGCGGATTGTAATTGAAGGTGGTGTTGGGGAGGCGCCTGTTTTGTGGCATAAAGATAAGGTTCAGGCAACAAGTGAGGTATAGTTAATGCGTGTCTAATAGGGCACAGCCATTAATAAACTAGTAACAACTTCATTATTATTTAAGTAGCTTTAATGACAACTAATTTACTTATAAAGTTGGAGAACTGTTATTTGTACAACTGTGCGGGGTTGTTAAACAGCTTACGAGAGCATAAAACACATATAGGAGAAGTGATGGTATCAATTATCACTCATAGGGACGGCAATGTAGTTGTTCATAGTCGCAATAGTAATCCACTTTGGTCATTCAATAGGAATAGCAATAAATGTAAATTATATAACATAACAATAAATTAAGATACTATTAAGCATCTTTCTACTTAGAAGGCTTAGTATGATATGATTCACTAAAGAAAAATAAGGTAACACCAACATTGTTGCATTATCTTGGCGCAAAGTTTGTGGTGTAGCAATAGCAGCCCAACACAAAGAGCGTAGTAAAGGGTCGAAAACCCCTATGGGGTGTTCAAGGTTATCTACCGTCGTTGGCTTTTCCCGTTAGATTTCTTCACTTCTCGGAAGAGAAAGCATTTGGAGGATATTTGACAATGTTTAAAGCCAAAGCCAAGTATTGAAGAGTAAGCTATCGGGAGGAATGCAATGCCAAATAGGGTTTAAAGTAAAAATAAGCTAGTTTTTGCCCGGATATGGAAAAATATAAGCCGTACTAACTTTCTAGTGTCGCACACTACTTACAATTCTTATCTTATTCGCTCAACTAAATAATTTAGGAAATCATAAATATGAGTTGGTTTACAGAGCGCAGAAATGCCATAAAGAATAAAGCAAGAGGAATTGTTAAGAAGGTTGAAGGTATTAAGCCAAAGTTAAAGTCGGTTCTAGGTGCAAGTTTTGATTTAGGCTTGAGTGCAGATATAGATGCAGGAATCAGAGTCATTCTTGATGATTCTTTCTTGAAAGTCATTGACAGAGCAGTTTTTGCACTAGATAACACTATAGATAAAACAAGCCAAGAACTTCAGAATTTGGTTCAACAGGTATTTGATAACCTATTTGAATTAGAAAAGAAGCTTGATAAGCTAATGGAGCGCTTTTTTCAAGACCTTTCTAATCTAATCAAGGATATTAAGAAAAATTTTGTTGACCCGATAGTTGATGCAATTTTTGAGCTAGAGAAGAAGATTTTCGAGAACATCAATCAGGTACTCGATAAAATCTTTAACTTCTTCACTGGAACAATCAAAGAATTTAAGGATGATTTGTTTAAAATTTTCAATCCTATATTTAATCCGCTTGACCCTTGTCGTCAACAACTAGGATTAGCATTAACGCCAACAGGAAGATTGACACACATTGATCTTTTTAATCTTTTTGAATGCGCTCAACTAAAACGGTTGGATGATGGCGGTACAACTGTTAAAGAAATTCAAGAAATTTACTCACTTCTTCAATTAGAGTCATTTAAAATGACTTGTCTGGGTAGAGGCGCACCAGCTTTTCAAGAACTTTTTATGAAGAAGTGGTTGAAATATGGTCAACTTTTTAAAATGTGGCAGGAGTTTAATGACACTATGACACCTCAACAAGCATACGACGAAGCAATTAGAAGGCTCGATCAAGCGAGGGCTGAGTATCAAGCTAAAGTTGCTGATATTGAAAATGCTCAAAACACAGCTAATGATGCAGTTAGCAAAGCAAACAGTGCTCAAGTAGCAGCTGATACTGCTCAACAAGCAGCTAGTTCAGCAGTTGCAAACTCGGTAAAAAATATTAAGTTTTTTACTGTTACAGCAACAAATGATACAACAAACGCGACATCAGATGTCGTAGTCGTTTTTCCAGAAAAAGTAGATGCTGTGGCTCTAGAGTCCATAATGAATGATGGGCACGATATGCACATTGGTCGAATTGATAGAATCAACGATACAACATTCAAAGTTGCATTTCTTAGTGCCAGAGGTCAAGGTGTTAGGTGGATACCATCTTTACGCTTTACAGGGATACAAGTGCAACGGTAATAATCTCATATAAATCATAGAAGTTTATACGGCTCAATGCCGTATAGAAGCCATAATAGATAATGTGTGAGAATTGAAATAAGGGCTGACAATTTATGATTAATCAATTATTTATAATTTAAAAGTTATATGCGCGTCAATTGAGCGTGATAAGAATTGAAATAGTCTAAGTTTGTATGCTGCAAAAATGATGCTTTAATTCGACTCTGAACCAAGGCGTAGATATTTAATCATAATTTAAATAAAACATTTAAAGTAACGCAGGTCAGTTTCGTTATCACTGACACCAGAACAAACGCGCGATAGTCCAGTATTTGTAGTTAACCCGTACAAACATACATAGTAATGCCCGTCGTTGCAGCACATCTCGACTTAGATTAGAACGCACACCAGTATTTTTAAACTGATTAGTAAAACCAATTCGTAAATCTGCTTTTAATTCAATAAACTCGTTCTTTTTAAGTCGTAAGCAGAAATATAAAGACTGCTCTGCAAGCCATTTAGCGAGTTTTATCGAGCAAAATTCTCGGTCTCCTAATACATTGGACTTTGGACAAAAAAAAGTTTGTTCACGTACTAACCTCGTTTAGACAATTTCAATGATGCTTATTTGTACTTTTCAGTTTATTTCATTAATTTTGCTGAACATTAATGTGAACTAAAACGAACAATAGTACTGAATTATTGAGTTATAAAAATAGCTATCAGCATATCAATACATAGTATTATCAAAACAAACTATGTACCAAATCAACTGATGAGCTATGCAAATAATTAACAATAATCAATTAATAGCGCAATTCCGCTATGCATCGACAACATTTACGTGGATTGTTTAAATCATACAGTGATAGCGTTATTGATTTAATTGATGCTAAGAAAAGTAACTCAAATGGCGCGTCTTCTCCTGTCGAGTTATCTTTAAGTTCTTTATTTGAAAGAACTTATGACTCTCTTTATAAAGCAATTCAAAAATCATTTAATTTTAATGATAGTAATAAAAAGAAGAGAAAGAAGCTAAAAAATTTAACTCGCTTAATTGCTGAAGTTACGCCCCAACCAAAAAAACGCCCTTTTTATTTATTTGCAACGGATACGACTCCTCATCCACGTCCTCACTCTCCAACTTTGCCTGAAAGAGGTTATATCTACCAGCCAAATACTGTTGCAGGGAATAAGTCTGTTGGTGTTGGTCATACTTTTTCATTTGTCTCAATGTTACCAGAGAAACACCTTCAATCCTCAGCACCCTGGTCAATTCCTTTATCAGCAGAAAGAGTACCAATTGAGAAAAAAGGTACAAGTGTTGCCATTGAGCAAATTGATGCACTGATGACCGATGAATCACTTCCTTGGTACGGTAAATTATCAGTATTAACTGCCGATAGTGTTTATAGTCAGCGCTCCTAAATATTTGATATATCTAAGCACAAAAATTTGGTTTTAATTGCCAGAGTTCGTAGCAATAGAATTTTCTACTCTACACCACAATTACAACAAGATGAGAAAAAACGTGGGTGTCCAAAAAAATTTGGCGAACGCTTTGACCTTGCTGTTGAAGGAACTTGGCGCCTACCAGATGAGACAACACTTTTCAAGAGTACTACAAAGAAAGGTCGTCAATTCACAGTAACCCTTGATGCTTGGAACCATATGTTGATGAGAGGGACTCAAGAAGAACAAATGTATAAATGTCCGTTTACTTTAGTGAGGGTTACTGTTACCGATGATACTGGTTGTGCTGTTTGGAAACCGATGTGGCTGATAGTTATGGGCAAGCAACGTGAGTGTATCTCATTGGCAGAAGTCTATCATTGCTATCGGCAACGGTTTGATATAGCGGAAAGTTTGCGCGTCCGGGTTTCCCGGCGCAAAACTTTCCAAGACGAACATATGTTTAGATTTAAAAAGCAACGTTTACTGATGACTAATTACCAGACTCCAGAAGTTGAGTATGAAGAAAATTGGATACGCCTAGTCATGCTTGCCTACGTGCAATTATGGGCTGCAAAGGACTTATCTAATCATTTACCGAGACCTTGGGAACGTTCTCACGAGCCAAACAATGCTAAAATTATTTCTCCCAGTACCGTACAACGTGATTTTCAACGAATTATTTCAGAGATAGGAAAACCAGGAAATTCACCAAAACCCAGAGGAAATTCAACAGGTAGGGTGAGGGGTCAGACCCAGACCAAAAGAATTAAGCATCCTGTTATCAAAAAAAGTCAAAAATCAAACATTCCACAGCCTCAAGCTGCGTAATTTTTCTGTAAATATACTTGTTTTACTCAGTTAATCTCACAACTGGGATAGAAAGCTGCGTCCTTTTTTAGTTAACGAATATTGTTCGCGAACTTACTATTTTGTCCAAAGTCCAAAATACACACACATATTTTATAATTATTAAAAAGCCAGATACTTTTAGAAAGATGAGCTTTCTGCTCATCAATATTGCTACTTCCTAATTTTGGCAATAATTCAAAATATATTGAGAACGCTCTTTTATCCCAAATAATACTGGTAATAAATAAATTTATCCGACTCCAATTTGTACCGTTTATTGCTATGTAAATAATTTTTTTGCGTTCAAAATAGGCTTCTAAAAATGATAATACTATTGGAAACCAAATTGTTTCAATTGTTAGACAAGGTAACGATAAAAATCGCTGTATTCTCTTTCTCCTACTCTCAAATTTAATCCCTATCGTTAAAGCATTTGCTAATTTTTCTAAACTGACTTTTTTGATGGATTGCAGAAGAGTTAATAAAATCTGTAGGAAGATAAAATCAGCTAACTTTAGTTGACTTTTTAGATGCTTTTGGTAGAATGATGGCAACATTATCATTAAGTAGGTCTTGTTGACAATTATAGACCTATCTTTTTCTACCATGAAATGGCACACACTTTACCCGTAAAGCTTTTCAGACGCCTTTGTCACCCCTTCAGCATAAAAATATCTCCAGAACTTAGTTTATCTGTGAAATATCTTTTTGCAAATATTTAATTTAATTTATTCTAAATAAGCTAAATAAATTATTGATAATATGTCCCCTTATTGACAATCCTCTCCCTCCTCTAACGCCACCTTGACTGGGCTGATTGAAGGAGTTAGGATAGGTAGCCAGCGAGTTACCATTATCGGCACTTGGACAACCACCCCCTCCAAACTATAACAAGAGTGAATCGAAGGAGAATTATGTATACAATACCAGGTAATAAAATCGATACAAATTCCAGTGTTAAGTCAACAAAAAAGCTTTTAGTAGTTGAAGGTGGAGAACCTGCTATTAAAGTAAATCTCAAAGAATTTAAACCAATTCCTGAATCTGGTATTCAACGTGCGGTTGAAATTATGCGCTCTGCAAAGCTTTATCGATATCAAGCATTGAAACCAGAGGAATCTGAAACTTCATTATTTGAAAAAGAATTTGCCGAGTATGTTGGTGCTAAATATGCTGTAGCTGTTAATTCTTGTGGAAGTGCTTTATTCATAGCTTTGAAATGTGCTGGTGTGGTTCCCAACGATAAAGTATTGATGAATGCTTTCACTTTTACAGCAGTACCTAGTGCGATACATCATACTGGTGCGATCGCGATGCTTGTTGAAAGCGGTAGAGATTTTACGGTAGACACAATAGATTTACGTAAGAAAGCCTCGGACGGTGAATATAAAGTGCTGTTACTTTCATATATGAGAGGACAAGTACCGAATATGGATGAAGTAGTTGAAATATGTAAAGAGTTTGGCATCACGTTAATTGAAGATTGCGCTCATGCTCATTGTACGTATTGGAAGGGAGTACCAATGGGCCGTTTTGGTCATATATCTTGCTTCTCTACCCAATCGAGTAAAGCTTTGTCTGCTGGAGAAGGTGGAATCATAATTACTGATGATGATGAAATGATTTCCAAAGCTGTTCTTTATTCCGGGTCATATGAAAGGCTTTGGGAACGTCACTATAATTTACCCAAAGCTTCAATCGTGCAGTTACAAAACTATATACCTAGCTATAGCTTGAGGATGAATGAAGTAACAGCAGCAATGCTTAGACCTCAAATTAAAAGACTTCCCAAATTAGTTCAAGTTCATGACGATAACTATAATGTGCTGGCTGATATTTTGATGGATTCTTCCTACATAGAATTACAACAACAAAATCCTAATATTAAATTGTTTCGAGATACAATACAGTTTCATCTGCCTAAGTTTACTCATACAGAAATTACAGATTTTATGAAGCTATCAGAAATGGAAGGAATTCCATTGCAATTATTTGCGACAAAAGACGAAGCTAGATATTTCCGTACATGGGCTTATTTAGAAAATAATCAAGAGTTAGAATTAACTGAGTTATCGCTCGATAAAGCTTGTGGCATCGCACTTGGGGCACATTTAACAAAAGATATTGTCATCGAAATTGGTGCAACCATTTTACGGATTATAGATTACATTGTAGAGCAAAGGTAAATGTAATTCAACATTGGATAATCTGACTAATTCCAAAATATATTTCCACTAAACATATCTTGCCAAAATACACAATTTAAATATTTATTAAGGTGGTTACATCAATGGTTCAGGCACAAACTCTTTCCTTTCAACAGCGCTGGTCATTAAAAGGGAAAAAAGCATTAGTTACAGGAGCAACTAAAGGTATAGGTTTAGCAATCGCTAATGAATTGCTGTCTTTAGGAGCAGAAGTCATAGTTGTGGCAAGAAATGCTGAAAATTTGCATCAACAATTATCAATATGGTCGGAGAGTAAGTTACCAGTTTATGGTATTGATGCAGATGTGTCTACATCAAAGGGACGTGAAGAAGTTTTAAAATATGTTGCTGATAACTATGGTAGTTTGGATATTTTAGTCAACAATGTAGGCGATAATATCCGTAGGAAAATGGTGGAATATACATCAGAACAATACGAGTTTATTATTCAAACAAATCAAACCTCTATGTTTGAGATGTGTCAGCTATTTCATCCTTTACTGAAGAAAAGTGAAAAAAGCAGCATTGTCAACATGGGTTCCGTTTTAGGGTTTGTTTCCAGTCGCAGTGGTGCTATTTACGGAATGACAAAAGCGGCAATAACTCAAATGACACGCTATTTATCTGTCGAATGGTCATCTGATGGTATACGGGTAAATACAGTTGCACCTTGGGTTATTCGCACAGAATTTACTAACTCAATGTTAAATAATTCTGAAAGTCACGCTGCTATTGTATCTCGTACACCTATGGGACGAGTTGGCGAACCTGAAGAAGTTGCAAGTGTAGTTGGCTTTCTTTGCTTACCAGCAGCATCTTTTATTACTGGCGAATGTATTTCTGTTGATGGTGGCTTTTTAGCTTTCGGTTATTAAAAAATTTAGCTGTCTTCTAATCGCTGAGGTAGCTGACATTGATAACTAGAATAAGCACAATTCAATTCGCAATTTGCAGTTTTTTCACTGTTGTAGTTCTTCTAAACTAATATGTTATCATCAGAATCATCTGAAGTAGTCAATAAAAAAATTCTTGCTATTGTTCATTCACAAAATACTAACACTGGCCGTGTTGGCAGAATAATTAAAGAAAAAGGATATACGC
The DNA here is from genome assembly GCF_000331305.1 of Calothrix sp. PCC 7103. GTDB lineage: Bacteria > Cyanobacteriota > Cyanobacteriia > Cyanobacteriales > Nostocaceae > Dulcicalothrix. The sequence goes on from NZ_KB217482.1 coordinate 204,640, forward strand.
TTGATATTAGATGTCCTCGTTTTGGAGAAGAATTACCTATCACTATGGAACATCATGATGGGGTAGTTATCTTTGGAGGACCAATGAGTGTCAATGATAGCGATACTTTACCATTTATCCAAGCAGAGCTTGATTGGATACCCATATGTCTTGATGCTCAAAAACCATTTCTTGGAATTTGCCTTGGCGCCCAGTTATTAGCTCGTTGTCTTGGTGCATCTGTATCGCCGCATCCTGATAATGTAGCGGAAATAGGTTACTTTCCAATTAAATCAACAAATGTTGAGAATAATTGTTTTAACAATGGTTTTTCTGTGTATCATTGGCACCGCGAAGGGTTTGGGCTACCAAAAAGTGCCATTTTGCTAGCAGAAGGCGAAATATTTATCAATCAAGCTTTCCGTTATGGTGAAAATTGTTACGGATTTCAGTTTCATCCAGAAGTAACGGAAGAAATTATTAATAAGTGGACTTCAAGTGAAGATAGCGATAACTGGTTAAATCTTAAGGGCGCTCAGTCGCCTACTCATCAGTTAAAGATGCATTCTCGTAATGATAAAACTATGGAAGATTGGTTTGATAATTTTTTTGATATCTGGATACAGAATTATTCTCAAACTAAAAGATTGTAGGTTTCGATGAACTGAGATAACATAAAGGAGATTTAAACAATGATAGTGCGGCTTGTTCAGAACTCAGAGAACCTGATTGAAGTTTACCGTCTTCGCTATAGTGTTTATATAACGGAACTAAGCAATAAGGTTCCTGATGCAGACCACCATCAAGGCTTACTGTCTGATAATAGTGATAGGAAATCAGCAGAAATATTAGGCGCTTATTACGACGACAAATTGTGTGGAACATTACGTTATAACCCACTCACAGAATATCGCCGTGATGAATTACCGTTTTTTCAGGTGCCAGAATTTTGTTGGGATCACCCTGAACAAACGGTGATTACATCAATGTTAGTGGTACATCCTGAATGGCGCCGCTCCAAAACATATATTTCCCTGTTCCGAGAAGGAATACGATTGCAATTAGAGCGTGGTCGGCAGTATTGCCTTTTGTATGCTGAACCTCACAATGCTGCGTTGTTTGCAAAAAGTGGCTTCAAATACTTGTCTCAAGAGCCGATGCGCCATCCTTTATATAGGGACGTATTGCCAATGATTCTAAGGGCTGGGGATGAAATTCACCCGATTTTAAGGGTGGACTGTGGTAAAACGAGAAAATTATACGGTAAGGAACTCTAGGGAGCTTTTTGTTATGAATTCTCAGCGTGTTTGTGTTATAGGTGCAGGATTATCTGGTTTAGCAGCCGCCAAGGTACTTAAGCAACATGCCATCCAATTTGACTGCTTTGAGAAAGGGTCGAATATAGGTGGTATTTGGCGGTTTGATAACGACAATGGAATGTCATCAATTTACGCTTCACTTCATACAAACACCTCAAAACAACGAACGTGTTTTAAGGACTTTCCAATGCCGGAGGATTATCCATCTCATCCACACCATACTCAGGTTTTAAAATACTTAGAAGATTATACAGACCATTTCGGATTGTATAAGCATATTACGTTTAACACTGAAGTCACAGAGGTTTTACCTTTAACAAATGGGGGGTGGGAAGTCACACTGAATCACGCAAAAAAAGTTTGCTATCAAGCAGTTGTGGTAGCTAACGGACACTATTGGTATCCAAATTTGATTAAATTTCCAGGCTACTTTTCTGGAAAACAAATACATTCTCATGATTACAAAACGCCAAATGAATTTAAAAATTTAAATGTTTTAGTTGTTGGGATTGGTAGCTCTGGAGCAGATATTGCTTGCGAAATTTCAAAGGTAGCCCGACAGACTTGTTTATCAACCCGCAGCAGCACATACATTTTGCCCAAATACATTTTGGGTCGTCCGATTGATCATCTCGGAAGTCGCCTGAGCAGCCGTTTACCCCTTTGGTTTCAACGCTTGACTTTAAGTTCGCTATTAGAATTTGCTCGGGGTTCTCAAACTATTTATGGGGTTGCTAAACCCAACTATCCGCTATTAGCTGCTCCCGTAACCCTCTCTAATGAATTGCTTGAGCTTGTAAAGCAAGGGCGGGTAAAAATTAGACCTAATGTTGAAGAACTAACTGACAAAAGCATAATATTTTCTGATGGCAGTAAAGAATTAATTGATGTAATTATCTACGCAACTGGATACCAATTAAGTTTCCCTTTTTTTAAGTCGTCTTTTATGCAAGTGGAAGGTAACGATTTGCCTCTCTACCGTCAAGTCGTACATCCTGATTATCCAAATCTTTTTTTTATCGGGCTAATTGATACCTTTGGAGGACTACCGCCTTTGGCTGAAACGCAATCCCACTGGGTAGCTGGTTTACTTGCAGGTAAGTTCAAACTGCCTAAGCGGGATAAAATGTGGCGCGTGGTTGAGGAGCAATACCAGCAACTTCGTAGGCGCTATGTGCTTTCAGCACAATATACAAGGCGGGTTGATTTTTATTCTTATATTAATATATTGCAAACTGATATTAGCTGATTTCAATAAGTAACGAGTATCTAATCACAAAAGTTGCAATTCTAATATAAATGCTACATTACTCACCTGCATAAAGATGCGATTATTTATCACAATCTGGCTTGGGCAATTAATTTCATTTCTTGGGTCTGACCTGACTAATTTTGCTATTGGTATTTGGATTTATCAAAAAACTGGGTCAGTTACTCAACTTAGCTTGATTTCACTATTCATTATGCTTCCTGGAATTTTAATTGCACCAATTGCAGGAGCCTTTGTTGACCGTTGGAATCGCCGTGTTTGTATGATAATCAGCGATTGTGTAGCGATGAGTTGTACAATTGCGATTGCTCTATTGGTTACTTTCGGTCATCTTGAAGTTTGGCATATTTATTTAGGAATCGCTCTAAGTTCTATTTTCAACACACTTGGAAATCTTGCCTACACAGCCAGTATTTCTTCGTTAGTTCCTAAACAGCATTTAGGACGTGCCTCTGGGATGGTTCAAATCGCAGATGCAACAGCCCAACTTATATCACCCATCTTGGCAGGTGTATTCTTAACAAATATTGGGCTACGTGGAATTATTGCGATTGACTGTAGCACTTTTCTTATTTCTCTAATTGCTCTAATCAGCGTTAAATTTCCTCAAATAACGATTACTACCACACAAGAAACACCATTCTCGCAACAAATCAGTTACGGTTGGAATTATATCTATTCAAGAAAAGGGTTACTATCGCTTTTAATTTTCTTTGCTACTAGTAATTTTGCAATTAGTATCGCTGAAGTATTAATCAAACCATTGGTGTTATCTTTAACAGATGCTGCTACGCTGGGTATTGTGCTATCGCTTGCAGGTAGCGGTTTAATGCTGGGCAGTATTTTTATGATTGTGTGGGGAGGACCTAAAACAAATCGCATCTTTGGAGTGATTGGTTCTGAAGCCATTATAGGTCTTTGCATCATATGTATTGGACTACAAGCTTCTATTCCTTTAATTACCACTGCTAGTTTTGTTGGCTTCTTTTGCGTTCCTATCGTTAATGGTTGTAGTCAAGCGATTTGGCAAATCAAAGTTGCACCTGATATACAAGGTAGAGTATTTGCTGCCAGAAGAGCTATTGCTTTTGCTTCTCGACCTTTGGCATATTTGCTTGCTGGACCTCTTGCAGATAAAGTTTTTGAGCCTGCAATGGGAGAATATGGCATTCTAGCTAGTACTGTTGGCTCGATTATAGGTGTTGGTAAAGGTCGAGGTATCGCTTTACTATGTATAGTCACAGGATTTTTGACGCTATTAATTACCATTATCGCTTACCACTATCCGCGACTGCGATGGTTAGAAAAAGAGTTACCTGACATTGTATAAATTTCATCTATCTTAGTAGATGTTCTCCAACTCGGATAGCGTTGGCAATAATTGTCAACTCAAATCATCTTATGGGAGTGGGCACCATATCAAAAATAAATAATTCTGGTTCTTCAGTAGTTGTTATGCTAAATTGTTAAATAAAGATGTCAACTATTATTAATTTATTGTAAAAAATATTACAAAAATGCTTGATGGGATTGACTTATAAGCATTATTTATTATTGACTGTATATTACGCTCATTGTATTTTAGGGTACATTTACAGTCATGATCAATAAAAAAGATATAAAAATCTTATCACAAATTCTGGATATAGACGAAGTAAAAGTTATATCGCACAGCATTTATAACGAAATTGGAATAATTTTACGAACAGAGCCAATAAAGCTATAATATACTTCCCAAATAGCAACAATACTTTTATACGTTGGTTCGACGAAATTATTGCTTACTTTGATAATGGCACAACTAGCGGCGCTGTTGAAGGCATAAACAATAAAATTAAATTAATCAAGCGCTCCGCTTATGGGTTTAGAAATTTTGAAAATTTTCGAGTTCGATAGTAAGTTTGGTTAATTCTTGCATCGTGCGCTTTTAATTTTTCAGTAGTTTTCATTCAACCTCCAAGTTTAAAGTTATTTAGATATTGTTACTATTAAGTGGCGTATGACAGATTTGATACAACAAGAGAAGCTTTTTGTGCAAGATAATGTTGCTACTCGTTTAACGAAGATAACGAAAAATCTCGGCGCCATCCAACGAGAAGTTACAAATAACCCAAAAATAGATTGCTGGCGCCGACGTTACATCTCTTTGCAATTCAGTAAGCTATGATTAGTTCATTCCAATACACTGATTAAGGTGTAATAACATAGTGCAGGTTAGTTGCTATGCAGTTACCTGGAGTATTACCACATTTAGATATCCAGTTCTTACATGCCCATGCAGCATCTCCTGGTGTGTGTCCCCACCATATAGTGACAGTACCTGCGAATTGCCTACTGAACGTGAGCCTGCACTCCCAGATGGATTGCCCTATTCTTTCTGCTCTACCAGGTACGGTAGTGGTTACAGCAAAGATTGTTGAAGCGAAAAGTATAGCCAATTTGCTTTTCATAGATTTTAATGAGTAAATAATTTTTCCTGCACGATTAGCATCCGAATCCAATCCGCACCTATAGTTACGAATTGTTCGTGTACCATTATTTTTATGTATAGGCTTCATTAAGCATCGTTTATGCACTTTCTATTAGTAAAATTTGAAATATTCTTTTGCCGTTACCAATTAATCAGGTAAACGCTTTATAAAA
>NZ_KB217483.1:0-1830 GCF_000331305.1 Calothrix sp. PCC 7103
CTTGCACCTGGATATATCTCTGTGGTCTGATAATCCGAGAGTACTAGGTTTTCTGTCTTTTTCAGCAAACCCTATTTATTTGTTGGATTGGAATAATCTCCACATCCGAGACAATATTGTGTTTAGCACAGAAGTCAAGCACCTCCTGTGTTTCTGCAATACCACCAATTAGCGATCCTGTAATACTACGACGGTGAAAGGCTACTGTCCGAAATTCTAGGTAGGGTGACAGCAATGCCTGTGCGTCAGGTACAAGACCGGATGATGGTCGAGCCAAATGAAATTTATGTTATCCCTCCCAATACCCAAATGACGCTGGTGGACGGAATGCTACATTTAGCACCTCGGCAGAAAATACACGGCAAATATCTGCCAGGAGATGCATTTTTTGTCTCCCTAGCGGCAGCTAGGGGTAACAAAGCACTGGCTGTCGTTCTATCAGGTACAGATGGAGACGGTTCGCAGGGAATAAAAGCCATTAAGGTTGCTGGAGGGATAACTTTTGCTCAATGTGAAGACACAGCCAAATTTGACAGTATGCCCAATACTGCCGTTGCCACTGGAAATGTTGATTTTGTGCTACCACCTCAAGCTATTGCCGAAGAACTGACAACCCTAAGTCAAAGTGTTTTTTCGTTTTACTCACAACCCCTCCCAGTTGTTGCGAAGCTGCCCGAACCGCTTCAACTGGCATTGCTAATCGCAAACTTAGCAATGCCAGTTGATACCTTTAAATAAAGCTTTGGCAATTGCCCTCTGTTTTGGGCTAGACTGTGCTGAAACTTGCATTTTATCAGCAATAATTAATCACAGTTCTTCAAAGGTTTTTTAAAAGTGAGTTATTTTAACAAAAGCTACATTCTGGTTGTAGATGATGTACGTAGTTTTTATCTAAAAATGCTTGGCTGCTAGTGTATACTTACCCAAGCCAACTTAGGGCATAGAACCGAGTTGGGAGAAGACAACCTTGAGTAACTCAGCTTTAGTAAAGGGTTTGCTTAAATACGCCGAAGCTTTGACCATCTTGGCTCGTGCTTTATCAATTAGTCCAGTTCTGGCGGTAAGCATGACTACTGGAGTGGTGGCAAAATTGGCGTGCTTGCGAAGCATAAAGCAAAGCTTGTAGCCATTTAGCTGAGGCATGGAAATATCAAGCAGAATTAAATCCGGTTTGGTTCGCAGAATCTGCATTAAGGCTTTGAGAGGATCATCAACACCAATAACACTAAATATCTGCTTATCTAAAAGAGTTGTAAGAGTTTTAAGCATCACCGGACTATCATCAATACACAAAATCTTATAAACTCTTGGTATGGTATTGTTCTCCTGGACTTGCTGATAGGAAGTAATCTTCTGTTCTAAAATTTGAGGACTAGTTTTAACGTCCTTAACTGGTGGTATTGGTTGAGTTGATTTTAAAAGTGATTGGGCTTTTAAGTCAGCAAGTCCTTGAATTTTATAAGAATTATTTAGACGATTAGAAAGGTTGAGATTACCTGCATCAAGGGAGCTTAGTTGGCTGCGGCGGGTGAGCAAGGCAACATCCAGGTGGCAAAATTTCGGTAGATAATCTGGCAAGGACTGAGGTAAAAATTGGTAAGTCCCCGTGTCTAGTTTCAGGATTGACTCTAGCATTCTAACAGCCATTTTTTGAATTAAATTCCCAGCTTGTGAAAAGCTAAGATATTGCTCTTCAACTAACCAGCAGATGGTTAAATAATCTGCTTCTGTCTTAATATCATTGACATTAGTTGCAAAGGCTTCTTGCAGTTGGGAAACAAGTTCGCTATCCCAACTGCAAATTTCAGGGCATAATTGGAATAGGGAATC
>NZ_KB217483.1:1930-3520 GCF_000331305.1 Calothrix sp. PCC 7103
GGAGCTTAATTGGCTGCGGCGGGTGAGCAAGGCAACATCAAGGTGGCAAAATTTCGGTAGATATTCTGGCAAGGACTGAGGTAAAAATTGGTAAGTACCCGCGTCTAGTTTCAGGATTGACTCTAGCATTCTAACAGCCATTTTTTGAATTAAATTCCAGCTTGTGAAAAGCTAAGATATTGCTCTTCAACTAACCAGCAGATGGTTAAATAATCTGCTTTATCTGTCTTAATATCATTGACATTAGTTGCAAAGCCTTCTTGCAGTTGGGAAACAAGTTCGCTATCCAAACTGCCAATTTCAGGGCATAATTGGAATAGGGAATCAGAAAAAATCTCCCACATATTATTAGCTTGGTAGGCGTAAATCAACCGTCCCCGCTCAAAATACAGCAGCCAGGTTTGGCGATGGCTCAAGACTTGCAGGCACCCTTGAATTGATTTTTGAGAAATCATCTCTAGCAAGAAGCTAAACTCTTGTTGCTCTTGAATTTGCTGCTCTTCAACACAAAGCTTTTTCATATTCCCTAAGTTTTAAAAACGAACAATTTTTTCTGTAACCAGAACCTTCTAACCCACAACTTTCTTAATAAGTAAAGTACCAAGAAGATGCCAACAATGGTGATTAGACCTACTTGTGCAGAGGTCAGGACTTTATAGTTACGGAACTAATGAACAATGGAACTGAATTAGGAGCTAAGAGGCAAAAATAGGTGTCACAAAATTAACATTTTTCAAATGCTACCATAGAAATTTCTGAATGAACTTAAAAGTTTAAGTGTTTTCCCTGGTATCCGAAAATTGGCGCCAAAATCTCCTAGTCTAAGCCAAAGGCAGCAGTTACTGATTGAACTGGGGTATTAAGCCGCACTAAGTATATCCAGACTAACTGAGTCAGAAAAGGTTTAAAACTAGGCCAGTGGCATAAAACTTTAGTTAAAACCAGTAAACTACGCAGTTGTGTTTGTGAGGCGCAAAAATAAATGAATATGAAGATGTCGGGTACTTTTAGCCAAGTTACCCTTGCCATTGAAAAGTTGCGGACGGTTTTTGAAGTTCTAAAAACGACTTACTTTGTCTTTGAAGATGAAACGGTGCAGGTCTTTGTCTGCGTGAAGTTGCCAATGGCGCCGCTAGCTGAGAGGCTAATAGACAAGCATTCTTAAAAATTATTCCCCTATTTATTGACGCTTCGGTTTTGAGCAGTTATATTTAACACTCGTGTAAAAACCCGACTACACAGGGAAGGTGCCAATTATAGCTTAAAAACTTGTAATTGCCACCTAGCTGTACTCGGCTACTCTCAAGGCTGGAAGAAGCTACGGGTAGTTAAAAGTAACACCCATAATTTGCGGTCTTAAATCAGCAAGATATTTTCGCTTCGAGAGAGAAGAAAAGCCTCGTCTCAACCAAAATTTTAGCTCTGCTTGATAATGAGTACAGATAATCATTAACATTTTTCTAGCTAATGGAAAAGTTATACACCATTATGGAAATACGCTTAACCGGAACTGAAGAAGAGATTAAGCGCAGCATTACCAAAATTAAAACCTGCTTTGAGGTAGTTGAAGTCTCTAATTTTTACCCCAAT
>NZ_KB217483.1:3620-42840 GCF_000331305.1 Calothrix sp. PCC 7103
GCTAGATAGAAGAAAAAATAGGTACATCTTTTGTACTAAATTCTATTGCTGCAAATTATACCACTAGAGAGGAAAAAAACCCTTCTACCAGCAAGCTGAATAAAAGGGGTACTGTTGTCTTTTATATATAACCAAGTCAAATTATACAGCCGTAATAAAAAATCCCTCTCACGCCAAGGAAAGAGGGGAGTTATCAGGTCGATTTTGTAATCGATAGAACCAATTATAACCGTACAGTTAAAGTATCACTAGCAACTAGAAGTTGTTCCTGCGCGACTCGTGGTACATATGTAATTTGAGTGTAGCCAAAGCGATTGGTACTTGCCCCTTCAGAGAATAGTAAAAGCCAGAAACGACTCTACTGGTCTGTGGTCGGAGGATTCAACTAAGCAACCAATTTTTTGATTACTTGGTTTTAGGGTGCATCATTCTACTGTATCTAGGGATAGAGGATACAATTAGACAACATTAGATATAGAGGACGAGAATAGTTAAAAGGAATACATCATAGCAAGCACTATAACATGAGCCATCTGGTTAATTTAGTAGTTTTGACCTCTTTTACCTAACTGCCAGATTGAAACCTGAAGTTACAGTACCGCCTCGCTTTAATTTAAATATTCTCTATTAACCTCATAGATAAGATTCAATATCAGTCATAATTTAGCCTTTAGCTTTGGGTATCCTAAGTTTAAGAAATGTTGCTTGGCAATAGCATCAATTCTTTGTTGCCTGTAAGTTTACGGATACTTAAATGTTAAACGGACTACTAATTGCTGCCAATAACGTCATCTAGATTTGTTATTTCGTTATTGCCTTCTTAATGTTGCTGCCATACTTGCGCGGAGAGCAAAAAACCTCGCTAGTGCTGGCAACTATTCTAGTCTTTTTCAGTTGCGCTCTTGGGCACGGGGGACACGTGTTGATGATGGCATTCCCTGACACTACCTATTCCCCATTGCTGCTAAAACTACAAATTGTAATTGATTCTATGACAGCCTGCATCGCTCTCACCTATGTTGCTCTGCGTCGCTACTTTTCTTTTCTAGTCGATGGGCCGCTGCTGCTGAACCAAACACAGGAAAAGTTAGAAAAAGCCAATAGTGAATTGCTTAATCTCAACGCTAAATTAGAATCCTTAGTGTTGCAACGCACCCTTGAACTAAGTAAAGCTAACGAAGAATTAGAAGCAATCGCCAGCGAGCGCAAACAGATGATTGCCGCCCTTAATCGCAGTAACGCTTTTTTGAAAGCCCAGCAAGAAGCAGGTCGCGACGGGATTTTAGTCGTTGATGAAAATATGCAGGTACTTTTTTACAATCAAAACTTCCAGCACCTCTGGCAAATTGTATCCGCTCAATAAACAGGGGTAGCGGCAATGTGCGAGTACACGGTGCCAACATTTACATGTAAAGTAAACATATCGTCATGCCCAGGCGGTGATATTGCCCTATTGTTTCCTGGTAAAATCAGGCGCCTTATGTCGTTCACATATCAGATATGGAACGAGCGTTACAATAAAAGGCTCAAAGGCTTGCAGCATACATGTACAAGGCAGCTAATAAGGAGTCAACAGCAAAACAATAATAAGAAACCAGGTACAACTCATGTAGTTTGGGATGGAAAGTACACAAGCGCGTTATAGAATATAGTACATGACGCAAAAACATGAGAGTGAAAAATTAGTACCCCAATTGCTGCAAAACATTGACCCAAGAGAAATTGCAGACCCTTCCATGCGTCAAACGATAGAAATACTGTTGAACTTCATAGAAGAGCTAAACTCAAAGGTAAAACGTTTAGAAGAAGAAAACCAAAAGTTACAGGATGAAATCAATCGCCTCAAGGGAGAAGATGGCAAGCCAGATATTAAAGCTAATAAAACTAAAGGATTCAAGAAAGACCATTCGTCAGAGAAAGAACGAAAAGCACCTAAAGAGCATACTAAAAGTAGTAAGAATGTTAACATCACAATAGATAGAAAAGAGATATTACCGTATCCTAAGTCGGAGCTACCGCCCGATGCAGAGTTTAAGGGTTACGAAGAAGTAATTGTTCAAGACATCTTACTTAAAACAGATAACGTATTATTCTTAAAACCGAAATACTACTCGCCTTCAGAAGGTAAAACATACTTGGCACCATTACCAGCGGGTTATGATGGTGAGTTCGGTCCTGGAGTAAAAGCATTAGTACTGAGTCTGTACTACGGAGCCAACATGACTCAAGGTAAACTTTTGGAGTTTCTAGAAGATATTGGTATCTCAATGTCAGCAGGATACTTGTCCAATCTACTAATTAAAAAGACAGAAGATTTTGAGATTGAGTTAAACGAAGTATATATAGAAGGTTTAGCTAGAGCGCCAGTCCAGTAGAAGGCGTTGACGAATCAAACATACTATGTATACGCAAAATTTTAAGTTTTAGCAGTGCATATGAATTAATTAGGTTTTTTCAAAAGGGTGAGCATTTCCCGTATTTTATTATCCCAATTAACATTACTACCTATATGCTGCTCAGATTGATTTCAAAACATTCAACCCATCATAAATTATAAATAACGCATACTGAAAACCAAAATTAAAATAATACATAAGTACTATCTTATCAAACACAACGCTCTTCGGAGGGTGCGTTTTTAAGCGTGCCGACGAAGAAAGGCGCCTGTTCGCGTAAGTAAAACTTATGTAATAAAAGAAGCCCTAACTTTGGTAGTAGTTGACAAAAGCTACATTTTTTAGTGAGCTTAAAGATAAGCAAAAATATTATTAGGAGTGCAGCGACTATGCGTCCAGAAGTTTGGAACCCACCAATAGAACTATCATCTAAAGAAGAAAAAATTATAAAACGTATACGGAGAGCAAAATTATTTGTATTTTTAAGGCAAATACGTCACGAATTATTCGATTTGGAATTTCAAGAAGAATTGGCAACAGTTTTTAAAGACAGTAGTGTTGGATTATCCCCAGTACCACCCGCACAATTAGCACTTGCAGTAATTTTGCAAGCATACACAGGGGTTTCAGATGACGAAGCAATCGAAGCAATTGAAATGGATAGAAGATGGCAATTAGTTTTAGATTGTACTGATTGCGAACAAGCACCTTTTGGTAAAGGAACATTTGTCAGATTTCGTGCCCTTTTAATATTAAACTCATTTGACCGAAGACTAGTAGAAAAAACAATTGAAATGGCACAAAAATCAAAAGGTTATGATTCACGTTCTCTAAAAGTAGCATTAGATTCAAGCCCACTTTGGGGAGCCGCGCGAGTTGAAGATACATATAATTTATTAGGTCATGCGCTAAGAAAAGCTTTATCCGTAATTGCTAAAGCTCAACAGCTTTCTTTAGCAACAGTTGCTGTAAATGCAGGAGCAGAAATTATAACAGGAAGCAGCTTGAAAGCAGCTTTAGATTTAGATTGGGATGACCCAACAGAACGAAAAGAAGCGCTATCTACAATATTACAATCATTAAACTCAGTTGAGTCCTGGGTGGAGCAAAAAAATGATTTGAGTTCAGAAGTAAAAACTCAAGCACAAAATAGTATTAAAGATGCAAGGCAAATTGAAGCACAGGATGTTGAGGAGGAATTAGATGGTTCCCCAAAGCTAACTAAAGGTGTTGCTAAAGATAGGCGTATTTCAATCTTATGATGAGGATATGCGTCATGGGCGCAAAAGTCGTAGCCAAAAAGTTGATGGTTACAAACGCCATATTCTAAAAGACTTGGATTTGCAAATGATAAGGGCTGTTGGTGTTACAAAGGCAAATGAGCCAGAAGCGTTTGTAACTTCAGATATTGAACTCGATTTAAATGCACAGCATTTGACTATTCAAGACATTAAAGAGTTACAGATTGATCGTGCATATCTAGTTAGCGATTGGGTTAAAGAACGTAATGATAATATGACTATTATTTGCAAAGCATGGAAAGTTAAAAACGGCAAGTTTTTTGATAAGAATGCTTTTGTTCTTGATTGGGAAAATTATTTGATTCGTTGTCCTAATGGAGTCAGTTTACCTTTTGATGAAGGAACTGTTATTCGTTTCCCCAAACATGAATGTGAAACTTGTCTCCTACGCTCTCAATGCACGGAAAGCAAGAATGGTCGTAGTATCTCTATTCATCCTGATGAATCTTTACTTGTGGAACTACGAGAGCGTCAAAAATCAGAAAGTGGGCGTGCTAAACTCCGTGAACGTGTTAGTGTTGAACACAGCTTGGCTCACATTGGTCAGTGGCAAGGAGATAAAGCTCGTTATCGAGGGTTACGTAAAAACCTTTTTGATCTTCGACGTATGGCTGTTATTCACAACCTCCACGTTCTTGCTCGCATATCTGAGAATAATGCCCAACAAAATTTCTCACTTCAATAACATATTCTTTGTTTAAATGATACTAACATACATGTTTATAAAGCAAGCCAAAACTATTGGTTCGTTGCTTAGTATTTGTGTGTTTGCCATTTGTTGTATTACTTTTAAAATTTTGATATCAATATTTACTGTCTTTATTAGTTAATTAATTTAAAAATTAAATTATTAAATACTAATCTTGTATAGATAAAATCTTTTATTATATGAGTTTTGCGGGATTGACCAGGCGCCCGGAGCGTCGGCGCGCTTAAAAACGCACCCTCCGCCTCTTTCATGTTTGAGAAAATAGTATTTAAATATTGTTATGATTTTGGTGTTGAGTATGAGTGTTTATAATTTTTGATGAGTTGAGTAGTTTGAAATCAATCTGAACAGTATATATGTAGTGATGTTGATTGGGATAATAAAATACGGAAATGCTCATCCTTTTCAAGCGACTTAATTAATTCATATGCACTGCTAAAACTCATGGTTTTGTATATACATAGTATGTTTGATTCGTCAATGCCTTCTACTGGACTGGCGCTCTAGTACTCCCTGGCAACATCTAGACCAAACGTCCGCACGTGTAAAAGGTGTAAATCACACCACGAATGTAATTTGTAACCCATTGTATACATTTTATTCGACGACACTGAAAAAAGACCGATTAAGTGTACTTGGCTGCTTACAGAACAAGCAAGAACTCCAATTTATAATCAGTCCACTTACTTACGAATTACTCGATAGCCTAAATGTACCAACAAAGTGGAAAAATAAACTCAAATTATTACCTCAAAATACAGTGTTCACAGAGCCAGAGTATAACACTTTGCTTGATACTTATTTAAGCAAACTCGGTTCTCAACATCGTACTCGTGTATTAGAAGCAGCAGCAATTAGTTTTTATCATCAGCAAACCGAAATTCCAATAATACAGACCCTCGTGTGCGATGATGCTCCGCAATTCAAGCTATTAACTGACAGTTTAGCATTGTGCTGGGTGCATGAAGGGCGCCACTATAAAAAAATGACTCCATTTATTCCTTGTCATCAAGAGATTTTAGACAAGTTTCTAACGGAATTTTGGGATTATTACCGAGAGTTACTTGCTTATAGGGATTCTCCTTCCCCCAAGAGAAAAGTTGAGCTTCAGTCACGATTTTGGGAAATTTTTAGTACTGAAAGTGGTTATAAGCAGTTAGATGAGCGCAAACAGCTAACAGCAGCCAAAGTTTCTGAGTTGCTTCTAGTTTTAGAGTATCCTGAACTGCCATTACATAACAACCCTGCTGAACTAGTACACGGCGGCGGAAATAAACCCACCATTACGAACCTTGAAAAAATCTCCATTCGCTAGGTTTGAAAATGGTAGACGTATTTACGCCGCACGGTACTAGCTGCTAGAACAATGGTGCAACGACGCAACATTAGTTATGCGACTCAAACGATTCAGGGTACTAAAGCTTGGGGCATTTTTATGTCTCTTGTCGCAACGACTCGTAAATTAGGAATAAGCTTTTTTAAATATATGCAAGACCGTATTTCTTTGAAAAGCGTTCACGAAGTGTCTCCGCAGGAGAAAATTCCGTCATTGGGAACTATCATTAGAAATATATATTTTCAAGAGCCAATGCTTCTTAGTTGCCAAGAAGAATTACTTTGTATGTCAGGGTAAACACTTTTAAGAGCGTTGGTTAGTTCATTAAATTCAAAACTCATAACATTTGATATGGGATACGTTTAATCGTGCTGCATAAAAATTTATGCGGTTGCAGTGCCGTGCGAAACATGTTTTGTGTTTAAAAAAAACACATTATTATATTCGTGCTATGGTAGTCTACATTTTTCCATTGTTGTATAGTTAATTCTTCTCTGAATTGACGCGCGCACTGTGCGCTCCATTCGTTAAAATACCAGGGTCTGTAACTACAAAAATCTTGTATTTTATTTTTTATCTTCGTTTTCTGGCGCAGCGGGCGCAGGGCGCCCGCATGGCTTAAGTTATTTGTATGAAGAATAAATTTTTTTCCATAACACCGGATATTATTACTTACCCCAACTTATTGAGCCGATACCGCTACAGGTTCTTCTGCACACTTTGAAAGCTGTTCCAAATCTGGTAACATCGCCTTGGTTATTTCGGCAGCGCTTGCTTTTAAAGTTGTTTGCTCAATGCTCATATACTTTTTTTGGATAAAGTGTGAGATATATAAATTATGCTAGCAAACAAAAGACACCTCTGTTGTAATGCCAGTTTACTACCAAGTCGCATAGTCTGGCGCCCGTGCAACATATTTTTGCAATAGGGGATTTGTTACATTCAGGCGCCCAGAAAAGCAGATATTTAATCTCAATTTCCGTGATTACTTATTAACGCTTTGTGTCAATTGTTTCTCCATAGCTATTACGTGTGCTAACTCTAGCTCTAGTGCTTGCTTGCGCTTACGAATTCTTTCTAACCGTTGCGCTTGTACTTCTTTACTAAAAAATCTTTCAACCAAAGTTTCTTGTTGAGTTGGAGTTAATCGTCCGATACCTGGGTCTTTATCTATTTCATCAAGAACCTGCCACATTTTAAGTTGTTGTTCTGTTGGAGTGTTATTAGTTTGACTCATGGTTTTACTAATCAAATAATTGAGATGAACGACGGTAAGCTTGGTTAGCGAGAAATCTTTCTGCTAATTCTCTTGTAAGCAACATTTCTCCTGAACCATCAGTTTCTATGAACCCAATTTCATTGTAACGGTATTTGGCACGAGGAATAGTAAATAATTTAACAACCCCACCAAATTGCTTAGATTGACTCTCTTTTACAATTTCTTCCACCAAAGAAGTTGCGGAGCCTTTCTTTGTTTCCGCTTGTATTTGCTCGATAACATTCCAAGGGCTATTTGTCAAAGATTCGATTGCTATAGCTCTTAATCTTTCCCCTTCGTACTCTACTTCTACCTCTTTTATTGCTGCAATAGCTTGAAGAACTTGGTTATTATCAACTACTCCTCTGAAATCATCGATTGTTATGTCTTGGTCTCCAAATTGTATTGCATCACTTAAAAACTGTATTTTTGATACACAATCCCAAAAAGCAGTGTTACGAGTGTTTTCTCTATTGCCTTCAAAGTAAATGTTGATGTATTCTTGAGCTTTTAATGCCCATTCATCTAAAATGTTGACAACATCAATTGAATTTCCTGTAACGTAACTAAAAATGTTCATTATTTTGAAAAATCCCAAATTAATTAACTTCATTTTATTATATTTTACAATAAAAGTAAAATATTAATTTAATGTTTATACAAATAATAATCTATTTAAATAATAGTCATTCAAAATTTATTAAATAACTTACATTAATTAATGGTCATAATGGGCATTTATACAACGAAAAACCTCATAGCTTTCACAGTTACTGCATTTTTATCAATACTCATCTATAATTCTTCCGGAAAGTAATAGGCGTTCTTCAGGATAAAGAAAGTAATACTCCTCTTGAGAAAGGCGTCTATAATTATGTTGCCCATGTAACAAAAAGAAAGTTTCTGTTGCTTTATTTTCGACTCTGCTGACTGGACACTGTGCTAGAACTAATCCTTTATAAAAACCAGTCACCATCACAGGAAAGAAAGTGCTGGCAAAAATACCTACCCCATTTCTCACCTCATATTCTCTACCAAGTTCCAAGTTGCCATCAATTTTACCTAGTGGAAATAGAACGCGCGGCTCTTGGCTTGGGATAATAGGAGTGTATGGAAGAGGTAAATAAATATCAGGCATAAATTATCCTCCAAATATTTGTTAAATTGTACTCGCACACTTTAAACAGTGCCAAATCATTAGTGGTTAATCAAAAATAGTTAGGTTGGGTAAGGCGCCATTGAGATTAACCACAACCTAAAACATTATGTTGATAGTAGTGTAAAATTATTTACTACTTGATGGAGCTTCTAGCATTCGACAAGGCAAACGGAAGCGGTCGCCTCTAGCCCGACGGCTTCTATTACTGTCGCTACAGTCTAAGCAATTCGGGTCAGCACGCGGACCTACTTCGCTAGTTTTCCTTTCTCGTGCGAAATGCACTTGATGCCGCAACTGAACTTCAGGTTTGTACAGTCCAGTAAACATCATTTTAAAATCGTTTACTGCTTGCTCGGCAGACTTAACGTTAAGTGTAATTACGCTGGGTTGAGCAATATTTTCATCTTCGACATACTGCTGATTTCGGCGTTCTGTTTCACTTAATGTTTCTTGTTGCAAGCGACCTGGCGGAATTAATTCATGACATTGCAAGCAACCGGCGTAAGCATAGGGAAGTACAGGACGAGTTGCTGTAAATATATCACCAACTTGTTTTGTTTGCTTATCAACGGGAACTTTGGCACCTATCTGAATTCCAGGAATTAGATATTGATGTAGAATCGCATTGAAAACCAAACGGCTTTGCATCGAGTCTGTTGCTAAAAATATGAAATCAGTGTCCACTAACAACTTTGCTATTGATTCATCAACAATGTTTCCAACAATAGCGTCGTAGTGAATGGAAGGATTAGCTTGCTTGGCGACCCTTCGAGCAACATGGACTTTATAAGCAGCCAAACGTTTGCCAAGTTTTTCTAACCAAGGAATACCTGATTTAGTAAGCCAAGTCATTGCATCCCGGTGGGTGGCGCCAACAATGCGGGGCAGATTGGTTAATTCAACTCGGTCAAAATCGATAGCGACAATATGCTCTACTCCCAAACGCGATAACCATTCATTAATCAACGAACCTCCCCCACCAAGACCAATAATTCCTACTTTTAAATTCGAGAGAATTTCTTGTCCGACATCACCAAACATACGTGAGTGACGGTCATACATAGGGTTGGCGATAGGCGAACGCTTTCGAGGAGAAGGATAGAGTTTGCGGATATTTGCACCAATAATAGTCATATGCTCAAGTTTATACCGACCAGAAGGAGTCCAAATATCTCCAGCTACTGCGTTTTTGGCAAATACCAACGCTCCCACTGGACCACCACGAGTGATATCAAGTAGTGCTGGGTAACCGCGTTCGTGAGATGCCATGTCATCGCTAGAGAAACTAACTTCGTCCTTACCACCATGACAATGTACGGCAACATAACAAAGGTTTTCTTTTGCACAGTAACCAGATGTCTCAGCAACAAATCTCGCCGTTAAAGCACGATAACCATGTTGACCAGGTACATAATCAATTCCATCGCGCGCTAAGAAAACTTCTCGTGCTAACAAGCGTGTACCGCGAGGAGTTTCGACTATACCAGCGACAATTACGGCGCCATGTTCGTCTCTGTCACCAGGAAAGAGATGATTTTCGAGTTTTTCAAACAATGGCGCATCGATTCTAAGTTCTAGAGGTTCTTTCATAAACTCCTTAACCAGACTAGTACTTTACTTAACTTAGTTGCAGCAGTATCAATGGTGGCATTCCACCGATTTGAACGCCGTGACACTTGGATTACTTGACGGTTATGCCAATTCACAGGAAACTGTAATCCAGCACCTTGAATAAGACCATCAATTCGGCGCAATGACCCATCAAGATAATGCGGGTAAACATCCGCATAAGGATATTGGTAAGAAATTGTAAAACCAATCCAAGAGGTAGAAGGTAAGTAACGTTCGCCAATAAGCAAATCATGAACAATGACGTATGCTCCTCCCTGCCCTTCAGATGTAACTTCGACGCGATGCTTCGGAAAAGTTTGCTGAATTTCTTCAATTGCTCGTTGAACTTCTGGTGTCATTGGTGCCTCCTATGAGTTATCATCAGGTGCAGTTGCGCGAAAACGCTGTCCCTCATGCAGAGTAATGGTTTCGCAATCTCCAATTTGGTTAAGTTCAGAATCGCATTTGACCTCAAAGAGTACGAAATCTTCTTGAATGGCAACACACTGCTTGATCGCAGTTTGTTTAATTTCTAAGCCTGTAACCTTATGATTCGAGAACGTTACAGGACGTTCGTTAACTGTAACAGTAATGGTTTTTGGCTTTTTCGCCAATAATTCTGCATTTTGTATCGATTCAACTTGCATGGAAAACTCCTTGAGAATTTAATTTTGGTTTTGGGATTCGATTTTTGGGGAGTACCTGATTTTGCACTCCCCAAAAAGAAATTGTTCGGAAAACGAACTACTTAGAGCGCTTGTGCTTGGTTGCGTCAACCAGCTTATAACGCTGACCTGCTTGCGGAGTTGGAGGTAGAGGTTCGCCTTTGGTAACAGTGCGTTCCTCTCCTGTCCCACCGCCACGAGGTCCAGTAATCTCGTATTGACCAGACTGTTTTGCGATTTCGCCTGGTTTCTTTAGTTCGTCAGCCATAGATTTCCTTTTTGTTTGATTATCGGACAATAATAGCTTGATACTAACACACTGTTTTAAAATCTAACAATAGGATGAGTGATTTTATGATCAAATTGTCTTAGAATCAAGGTATATGTCCGATAATCAAACAACGCTTAGGTTACAAGGAGATGAATTACGCAGAACTAGGTCGCCGGATTCGCGTAGCTAGGGAGGAAGCTTCGCTGTCTCAAGATGCCGTAGCACAGCATCTTGACATGCCGCGTTCTGCTGTGTCTTTAATTGAGAGTGGCAAACGTAAGGTAGACAGTCTGGAACTCGAACGATTCTCCCGTTTAGTTGGTAAAAATATCCTGTTTTTTTTTGATGAAGTTTCTGAAACTACAGAAAAAAGTAATTCTGAGGAAGATGACCCAACTCAAATTCTTTTTAGTGCCAATCAAGTAGTCGATATTTCGCCGGATAAGGAGCAAATTGAGCGATTTCGTAAGTTTCACCGCAATTTTGGCGATTTAGCTCGAAAGCTGAATCGTATAAGTGAACCATTTTCTATGGAACCGCTACACAACGTATTTAAACCTACTCCGGCAGCAGCTAAGTGGATGGCAACGCAAGAACGTGCCCGATTAGGAATTTCAATTTTCAGCCCTATTAGAAATATGTGGGAGATTTTGGAAAATGAAGGTGTCAGGGTGATGGCATGGAATCTAGCAACACCTAAATTAGGGGGATGTTTTATTTTTTCTCCTTTGCTTGGTTCCTTTGTTTTAGTTAAAAGGAATTTGGGGGATTATTCAGCTAATATGCTGAATTTTGTCTTAGCACATGAATATTGTCATCACTTAATTCATCGTCAGCAAAAAGGTATCGCTTGCGATCCTAATGGTAATTATCGCCGACCGGAAGAGTATTTTGCTCAATGGTTTGCTGCTAATTTCCTTATGCCAGAAGAAGCAATTGTTCCAAGATTGACTAATTATTTGGAGAAATCAGATGGAGAAATTACTGCTGAAATTGTTATGCACTTGGCTTTAGATTTTGGAGTTAGTTACAAAGCAATGCTCTTCCGTCTAGCAGACAAAAGAGTTGAATTAATTGACAAAAGCGTCTCTCAGAAACTCGCTAAAGCAAAACCAAAACAACTTCTTGAGACAATTGGTCGTTCTGTTCCTCGTTTGGAAAAAATCAATCACTTTCCTAATGAATATATGGAGATGAACTTTGATGCATATCGACTAGGCTATATCAGTTTGAGTAAATTAGCAGAACTGCTGGAAATTACTGTGGAAGAAGCAAAAAATCTATTAAATGCAAGAGAGATTCCTATTGATTTAGGTGTTAATTCTGAGTTAGAACTTTTAAGCGATATTGAAAACGCTTAATTAATTAGTGTGAGAAGTAAACGGGAACAAAATAGTGGAGTCAAAAAGTAAAGAATCAGAGGCATCGCCAATAATTTTTGATAGCGCTGTACTGAGTAATTTTGCTATTGCACAGGTTTTCCATGTCCTTCAAAGGCTCTATACAGGTAGAGCCTTTGTTCCTAAAGCTGTCCAACGCGAAATTCAAGCACGTATTAAAGGTGCTTCCACGTGTGCTAGTGCGAAAAATCTAACGCAACTGGAAGAAATTAATCAGGCGTTAAATTGTGGTTGGTTACAGATACCTCCAGAGCAAGTTAACCCGAACGATGATGCTATTGAGTTGCGGCTACAATTAGAGTACAGCAAAAGGTTTAGTATGGGAGAGTCTGAAGCAATGGCGATTGCTCGTAACCGGAACTGGGTTTTTGCTTCTGATGATGGGGCTGCTAGAAATTTTGCTAAAGAACGAGATATTCGTCTAACAGGAACTCTAGGTATTCTTATCAAAGCGGTTCAAACTAAAATTCTTTGTCTATCTCTTGCCGATCTCATTCACGCGCAGATGATTGATGAAGGTTATTGCTCTCCTTTATCATATGAAAATGGCATTTCTAGCTATCGCAATCTATAATACTCAATCAAGTATGGTTAATATTTAAATGAATACTATAAATTGCAATAGAAAATATTGGTACTTTTTAAAGGCATATAAATGAACAATAAACAAGCATTAATCAATAAACAAGAACAGCTTCGTGCGATTACTTATAGTATGGATTTATTGATGCCGGGATTATATTTTTGGTGCCCGTATTTTACTATTAGAATTGGCGGAGCAATACCTGATGATAACCCTTATAGATACCCTGGTATGATTCACAGCTGACTGCCTGACAGAAGTCTGAAAACCCAGTAAAATCAAGGCATTTAATAAAAGGTCAAGAAACATGAGATGGTAAAGTTACTACACCTACCAAGTGCATCATGTCAAACTCGACCCAACTATATAGTGTTAGGGTCGAGGGGAATATTACTATTCCACCCCTCCCATCCGAAACCGTGCTTGCGACTTTCACCGCACACGGCTACTCAACATGTATCCTTTTTGTCATTACAAGACTTCCCTGTTTTATGACCTTTATAAAACGGAATATCGTTTACCCACTCCCAGTCAATTTTTTCCCAAAATTGGAATAGTTTTTCTTGTATATTGGAGTGTTTCTTCTTCCGAATTTCTATTAAGTCAATGGCAGTTTTTTCATCATGACAATGCCGATGGAGAAGTTGTTTATTTTTCCATTCATCCTTACCGCCGTTTGCTCTAGGGATTAGATGGTCTTCTTCAATTACATCTCCATCTTTGAAGTGCAATCCGCACCAGGGACATTTACCTTTTTGCTTTTTCAACAATTCTGCCTTATAATTAGGCATTTCCGGGTGTTTCCCTAGCCTTGTACTCCAATATACTAGGTCGCCATCATAAAGGCTTTTATCGCCTTTAACTTTTACATAATCAGTACTACTGCAACTGAATTGACTATGCTTTAGTAACCGTAGGGGGTTCGCGTCCCCTGACCTGGTTGCGAATACCCAGTTTTCGTTTTCTATGGTCGTCCAGTATTTGCTGTGAGCATCTTTACTGTTACCACATCTACGTTTTGCCCAACGTCGAAGTTTCAGGTATGTGAGGTTATCTTGTTTTGATAGTTCTCCGGTTGATTTAGCATCGGAGTTTATGTAGTAGGAAGTCCATCCCCTGATGACAGGGTTTAGGTCTTTGATGAGTGCCGCTTGGGGCGATGACCTATGTTTGAAAATGACTCTTCCAATTTCCTCAGTATGTGCCTTACTCGCCTTCGCGGTTGGGGTGATGAGGGTGTTAAAACCTAATATTGTCCCGTAACTATTTTTGTTACTACGGTACTTCCCAGCGGGGTATTGTTTTATATGATGACCGAGGAAGTCAAATCCAGCAACACCATCCTCACTTAATTCAGGTTTGAATGTATGAGTTAGTCGGGTTTTAGAGGGTTTTAATTCAAGTCCTATGCCAGCTAACCATTCCGAGATAATTTCTCGGCATCTTTGGACGACGGCTTTATCTTCATGTAATATCACAAAATCGTCCGCATAACGTATAACGTCTGGGGTGGCAAAATATTTACCTTTCTTGTGATACCAGGTTTCTCTGCCGCGTTTTGACATTGCAGGAAATTCCTGTTTTATCAAATTTTCTATGCCGTGGAGGGCAATATTTGCTAACAGTGGCGAAATCACGCCACCTTGCATCGTGCCCTCAGATGTAGCAGTAAATACCCCTTGGTCTACGACTCCAGATTTAAGCCAAGCTTTTATTTGTTGCCTGATTTTTCCTTTTATTTTCAACTTTTGGAGTAAATAATCATGGTTGATGCCGTCAAACAATCCCCAATGTTAATGCCCACGTCAAGAACCCGGCAGAGGATTTAAGACAAATTGAGGTAACTGACCCAATGCATCCACTGTTTGGACGGCGGTTTTTTGTAGTATCGACATCGACCCCACGAAGTGGCACAGGTCACGTGGTTGTTATCTATAAAGAACATATGCGCTTACGCATTGAGACAGAAGCAACGCAACTTGTTGTTCAAAAACACTGTTTAGGTACTAAGCTCACATTAGAAAGCGTGACTGAATTGGTCACACTCGCGACTGAATGTGAGGTTTTATGCCCATCGAACCAGGCGCCGTCTGGAGTCGTCTTACCCCAGAACTCCAAGAAGCAATCATCGAAGAAATCCAAAGCGTCCTCCGTGAGGTGATTTATGACCACATCCGAACTGGTGACCCTCGAACATGTGAACCGCAAAGCGATAATATACATTCGTCAGTCAACTCCACACCAATTAATCAGCAACCAAGAAAGTCTGCGCCTGCAATACGCTCTGCGCCAAAGAGCTATCGAATTAGGTTGGTCAGATAGCAACATTGAGGTAATTGATTGTGACTTAGGAATAACTGGGGCTTCTGCCGAGCAGCGACCAGGCTTTAAAGATATGTTAGCTCAGGTAACATTGGGGGTAGTAGGGATTATACTTTCCTATGATGTAACACGATTGTCACGCAATTGCTCAGATTGGTATCCCTTATTGGATTTATGCGGTTACAAAAATTGTTTGATCGCTGACCGAGATTCTGTGTATAATCCAGGTAATGCTAATGGTCGTTTGTTACTCGGACTAAAGGGACAAATCTCAGAGGTTGAGTTGCATACAATTCGGGCAAGATTGACAGCTGGGATTATCAGCAAAGCCCAGCGCGGAGAGTTAGGGCTAACGTTACCTGTTGGTCTAGTTCGTGATGAGTTAGGAGTCGTACATAAAGACCCAAATCGTGAAGTACAAGACCGAATTGACCTGATTTTTCAGAGTTTTTTGAAGCTAAGATCAGCTTGTAAAGTGTTGCGGATGTGCAACGAGCAAAACTTATTAATCCCCAGACGCGACAGATTTGGAGACATTATATGGCGCAAGCCGAGCGTGGCTGCAATCATATCAATGTTAAAAAATCCTGCTTACGCAGGCGCATTTGTTTATGGTCGCACACGTGCGGTGAGAAGTGGGTTGGCGCCGTATCAATCGCAGCAACAGCAACAGCCGATAGAAGAATGGAAAATTCGGGTTAACGATAAATATCCGGCTTATATCAGCTGGGAAGTTTACGAACGTATTCAAGCTCAACTTTTAGATAACTATGCTGAATATGACCGCAACAAAACCCGTGGTATTCCCCGTCAGGGTTCAGCTTTGCTGCATGGCTTAGTTTACTGTGGAGAATGCGGTCACAAAATGGTTGTACAATATAAAGGAGCTACGCGCTATATTTGTAATTATCTACGCCAACAATATGGCGTTCCTGTCTGCCAGTATATTCCGGCGGATGCAATCGATGAACACGTCGTTCAGGCGTTTTTTGCTGCGATGAAAGCAGTGGAAATTGATGCTTACCAAAAAGCTGTGAAAGCTCAAAAAGAAACGGATGATGCCATAGAGCGAGCGCATTGTCAGCAAATCGAACGCTTGCGCTATACTGTCGCGCTCTGTGAGCGACAATTTAGTCGAGTAGACCCAGATAACCGATTAGTTGCGGCAGAATTGGAACAACGTTGGGAAAATGCCTTACGTGATTTGAAGCTTGCAGAAGCGGCTTATACCAAACAAAAGCCATCTAAAAATGCGACTTCAATACCTACCGAATTAAAAACTGCTTTGAGTGCTATCGGGCAGAAACTTCCTGAGCTTTGGTCAGGTGAAACTCTGACTCGTGTACAGAAAAAAGCCTTGTTGCGTTGCTTGATTGATAAAGTAGTTATTCATCGTATTGTTCGCGACCAAGTTCGTACTCGTATTATTTGGAAAGGTGGTGACACTACAACTGTTGACCTTCCAATCCCTGTTGGTTCACTCGCAGAACTTACAAAAGCAGATGAATTAGAAGCCCAGGTTGTTACTCTCAGCACTGAAGGTTTCGATGACGAACTTATTGCCCAACAACTGACCGCACAAGGACATCGCTCACCGCTATGCAAAACTTTATTACCTAGTACAGTTAAAACTATCCGACTTAAACATCACATTTTTCACAATCACAGTCAGTCTCATCCCCGTCATATTTCTGGCTGTCTCACAATTCCCCAAGTTGCCACAGCTGTTGAGGTTCCACCACATTGGATATATGATCGTATTCATAAGGGAACGATTCAAATCAAAAGAGATCAGACAACAGGGCTTTATCTATTCCCAGATTCGCCGGATACATTAGTACAAATTAATCAGCTAAAAACTGGACAAATTGACAACTTATGTTTTTGAGAGGAGTATCAAGATGCCCAATCAAAACACTTTGATATGTCGGCATCTAACACAAATTTGGGTTTGTATCTAATGCAGTTAAAAATTGCCTCGATTGCATCATGACATGACCTTCCGGCTCTAAACCCGTATGAGTTAGGTTCAAATCGCGCTTCCCATTCTGGCTCTAAGGCAAAAAGGACGAGTGCTTGCAAGGCGCGGTCTAAAATTGTAGGCACGCTATAATAACACTGCACATAACTTCAAGTCTCTTTTGGGAAGTTGTGTGACAATCACCAACTCCATCCACCCGTTGTATGGTCAGTCTGTTGAGATACTACAAATCCGCAAAGTTGGGCAAGAGACAAAAGTCACCATAAAAAGTCCGTTGGGAGGATTTTTGTCTCTTCCAGCTTCAGAAACTGACTTATGGATGCAACAAGCAAGCATTACCCAACGATCTGAGAAATTTTCACCACAAAAACTATTGCGTTTGAGTGAATGGGTAGGAGAGCGCAAAAAATATTTTACGGAAGAATTTTCTTGTGTCTCCGAAAATAAAGGAGTCGAACACAGGAAAAAAAATCATGGTACAAAGGCATCTACTACCAACTCAAAACCCCGAAAACTCAGAAAGGCTAGGTCGTCTAACTCTTCTAACAGCACGGTTAGTGGACAAGATGCTCAGAAACCAAAGTCCCGACCCGGCGATTGCAAGGAGTAAACCAGATGAATAGTAAAATTAGAACAACGCATCTGGAACGGCGTGCAGTTGTGTACTTAAGACAATCAACACCTAACCAAATAGAATTACACCGTGAAAGTACAGAAAGACAGTATGCTTTGGCTGACCGTGCGTTAAACTTGGGCTGGGACAAAAGCCAAATATCCGTTTTAGATAGTGACCTAGGTAAAAGTGGTCAAACAACAACAGGACGGGAAGATTTTCATCGACTAATGGCTGCTGTTGGTTTAGGAGAAGTCGGGGCTGTTTTAGCTTTGGAAGCTTCAAGATTTTCTCGTTCGCAAGCAGATTGGCATAAACTATTAGATATCTGTGCCCTAACAGATACATTAGTAATTGATCACGATGGAATTTACGACCCAAATGATTTTAATGACCGAGTAATATTAGGGTTTAAGGGAACTTGGAGCCACACGGAACTGCATGGTATGCGTTTACGCTTACAAGGCGCCAAACTAAATAAAGCTAAAAAAGGAGAGTTGCGCTGTTCTCCACCTACTGGCTATGTATACGACCCAGAAGGACAACTGGTGCTAGACCCAGATGAAGGTGTAGTTGCAGCAATAAAGCTAGTTTTCCAAAAGTTCCATGCTCTTGGAACAGCATTCAAGGTAATGCGCTACTTTTGTGTCAACCAAATTCCTTTTCCAAGAAGACGTTGGCGACCTGGGCACATAGGCACACTTTATTGGGGACCAGCTAACCTTAGCCGTATAACAGCAATTCTGCGTAATCCAACCTATACAGGAACTTACGTATATGGTAGACGGCGTAGTCTAAATGTAATTGAGAATGGGCAAATAACCAAGGTGAAAACCCAATTATTACCCCAAGAAGAGTGGAAAGTTGTAATCCATGATGCTCACGAGCCTTACGTTAGTTGGTCTGAATATTTAGCTAATTGTGAACAACTCAGACGCAATAACACAGGCTATATATCTGACGGATGCCAAAGAACACCAAGAGAGGGTTTTGCTCTTCTTCAAGGTTTAGTTATTTGTGGTAAATGCGGACGACGTATGAGTCCTCGCTACCACGGTGATGGTGGCAAGAGAGTGGCTTACGAATGTACACAAGCTCGAAAACAAGATGGTAGCGTGGGTGTTTGCTGGAGCGTTGCAGGTGCAGCAATTGATACAGCGGTTGAGGCACACGTACTTGAAGCTTTAACTCTTGAACAACTCAATATTTCTCTAGCTGTACTTTCCGAGCTTGAACATCAAGCACATGAGGCAGATAAAACATGGCAACTCAGGTTAGAAAGGGCACATTATGAAGCTGATAGAGCTTTCCGGCAATATGATGCTACCGAGCCAGAGAATCGTTTAGTCGCCCGTACACTAGAAAAGCGATGGAATGAAAAATTACAACAGTTAACGGAATTAGAAGAGGCATATAATAAGGCGCACCAAGTAGAAAGGTTGGAATTGACGGAAACTCAAAGGCAACAAATATTACAATTAGCCAATGATATTCCAACAATTTGGCACGCAAGTAGCACTACTCACCAAGAGCGTAAAGAGATACTAGGGTTGTTAGTAAAACAAGTTGCGATTACGCCAATAGATACTCCAGAACGCTCTACTCGTATCCAAATACTTTGGCATACTGGAGCTATAAGTGAGCTAATTGCAATACGTCCAACAACTACAGAAAAATACCGAACACCCAACCAAGTGATTCAACTAGTTGAAGAATTAGTTCCTGGTCGAACTGATACTGAAATTGCTTTGGAACTAAATCGTCGGGGTTTACTTAATACTACTGGGCGACCTTTTACCAAAAAAGGTGTTGCTTGGCTTCGCTGGAAATATGGTCTTGATAAACCTTTAAGTGCCCCACTTGTTGCAAAATCAGGGATTAGCCCTGAAGGTTACTATTCTACTAGTGCCCTAGCCGAAAAATTGGGTGTTGGAATTCATACCATCCATTATTGGCGAGAAAAAGGCATTATCCAGGGTTTTCAAGAAAAGGATAAAAGCCCTTGGTGGTATATAGTTACACCTGAAGTTTTAGAAACTTTACGTGACAAAATCCGCCGTGTGCCAGTTAAATTTGAATAATTCCCGACTGTGTGGCTATTGAATAATTGTTTTGAAAAGTGTTTAACCTTTTGAGTAAAAAATTACTCAAAGGGTTTTACTGTATATGAGAATTAGCCTTTGAGACAAATTTTTGACCATCAAAGTACCAAGCGATTCTATCTGGGTCATGTCCAGAAGTCCATTGTCCAAAATTGCGAGCGTTTTTCTTGTGGCGAAGAGTACTGGGAGAAACATTTAGCCTTCTTGCTAATGCTGCACCAGTTAGTTCGATAGGCGCCAACGAATTTTGATTTTCTTCTGGTTTAAGTGAGCTATCTTGTAAATCACTTGATGGCTCACTATTTATAATAGTGACAATTGCTTGATTATCGCTCTTTTATGTCTCTGGCGAGAGAAAAATAATATGCAAACCTTGAATCTACCTTAAATCCTTGATTCTAAATCTTGTTTCCACGTCGAAGCTAAAAATTCTGATTTTTAACCAAGTACGGAAAAACAAGGGTTTTAATTTTTATCTAGCGAGAGTAATAAAAGAGCGCTAAGTTCAAGGAAGGTGATTTAGCGGGTGTAGGCTGTATGGTTAACTCGTGCCAGTCCTGTTCACCCTGTCGGGAAGGCTTAGAGCAGTACTGTGAAGGACCAAAGGGATGGACTGCTACTTATAACGGACCCCAAAAGCCAGACGGTACGAATACTTACGGTGGATATTCTAACAATATCATTGTTAGCGAAAAATTTGTGCTGAGAATTCCTGATAATTTAGATATCAAAGCGGTGGCGCCACTGCTTTGTGCAGGCATTACAACTTACTCGCCACTGCGTCACTGGAAGGTGAAACCAGGACAAAAGGTGGGTGTGGTAGGACTCGGTGGATTGGGACATATGGCTATCAAACTTGCAAAAGCAATGGGTGCCAACGTAACTGTTTTTACTACGTCACCACAGAAAAAAGTGGATGCTTCCCGACTAGGTGCTGATGATGTTGTCCTTTCCACCGACAAGGAAGCAATGAGTAAATACGAACTCAGCTTTGACTATATATTAAGTACAATTCCGACCTCCCACGACATCAATCCTTATGTGAACCTTTTGAAGCGTGATGCCACTTTAACACTTGTAGGAGCGCTGGAGCCATTAGAGCCAGGACTGAACAATAGCCAAGTAGCCTTTCACCGTCGTAGTATTACAGGATCGCTAATTGGTGGCATTGCAGAAACACAGGAGGTGCTTGACTTCTGTGCTAAACACAATATTGTCTCGGATGTGGAGATTATTCCAATCCAACAAATAAATACAGCGTATGAACGTATGCTGAAGGGTGATGTGAAGTTTCGCTTCGTCATCGATATGGCTTCGTTACAGCAAGATAGCGATCAGGAGATTTTTTCATGACAACAACAATTCCAAAACAAACAACTAACTCAAACTCAAATTCGCCTACTCCTTACACAGGATTCGATCAACTCTTCATCGGTGGACGTTGGGTTAAAGGTCGCTCTGAACATAAACTGCAACCTATCAACCCGTACCGCCAAACCGTGATTTTGGAAATTCCTGCGGCAGATCAACGTGACCTCGAAGATGCCTACCAAGAAGCCCAACGCGCTCAAGTGTCGTGGGCAGAGGCATTACCAAGCGAGCGCTCTCTTGTGATGCGTCGTGCGGTTGAAATTATGGATGCTCGCCGTGAGGAAATTATTTCGTGGTCAATTCGGGAAGCGGGCAGCCCGCGCAAGAAAGCAATGCTGGAATGGAAGGCTGCGCGTGATGTCATGGAACAAGCTGTTTCAGCTCCCTATGGTGCTGAGGGGCGCCTTCTCCCGTCTGACATACCAGGTAAGGAAAGCCGCGTCTATCGCCGCCCAGTAGGTGTGGTGGCTGTCATCAGCCCGTGGGACTTTGCTCTAAACCTCGCCAATCGCTCGGTCGCCCCAGCCCTAGCACTTGGAAATGCTGTTGTGGTGAAACCGCCCTCAAATACTCCTATTTCTGGCGGTCTGATATTTGCTAAGATATTCGAGGAAGCTGGACTTCCATCTGGCGTACTCAGTATTGTAGCAGGCCCAGCCCGTGAAATCGGCGATGCGTTTGTAAGCCATCCGATCCCACGTGTCATTACTTTTACTGGTTCAACAAAAGCAGGTCGGCATATTGGTGAACTGGCGATGTTCAGCCCCATTATGAAACGTGTTTCGCTCGAACTAGGTGGTAATAGTCCACTAGTTGTTTTAGATGATGCCGATTTGGAATTAGCGGTAAACGCTGCTGTGTTTGGTAAGTTTTTGAACTCAGGTCAGATATGCATGAGTACAAATAGGCTAATAATTGATGAGCGCATATATGATGAATTCGTCGAGCGCTTTGTTGATCGTGTTCGCAATCTAAAGATTGGCGATCCAAACGACGCAAATACTGACATTGGCCCTATCATTGATGAAGCTCAATTGAATTCACATCTCAAGCACATTCAAAAAGCACGTCAAGAAGGCGCCCGTCAACTACTTGGTGGTGATCCTGATGGACTGGTATTACCACCGCATGTTTTTGTCGATGTTAACAATCAGATGTCGGTCGCACGGGAGGAGTTATTCGGTCCTATCGCTCCCATTATTAAAGTCAGTAACGAAGCAGAAGCGTTACAGGTAGCCAACGACACAGAGTATGGTTTATCGAGTGCAGTGTTTACCCGCGACGAGGGACGAGGACTTCGATTTGCACTGAAAATGGAAGCGGGGATGACGCATATCAACGATCAGACGGTCAATGATTTACCGAACGCTCCCTTTGGTGGCGAGAAGAATAGTGGAATTGGACGTTTTGGTGGCAATTGGGGGATCGAGGAATTCACGACCGATCATTGGATTACCGTTCAACACAGTCCACGTACCTACCCATTGTGATCTCAAGAAAGCATTTGTTTAAATAATCTTTTAATTTTAAACCAGTGCTGACAACTTCCGCTTGGAGTCCGCTCCGTAAATCTTTGTTCTGTGATCGGGTGGTTGCCGTTTATTGGGCTACGTTTAATTTCTATTTCGGAACCACCGGAACCGTGACTGGGGCGCAAAGGCCGTAGTGCGGGATTTCCCTATAAATTGAAAAGAGCTTTTAACCCCTCTCGAAGTGATGTAGGCTTTCGCCCAAGCAGGTTCTCCAGATCGGAGCTTACTTCTTCTTCCTGCCCGTTTTTAATGTCGGTTAGAAAACCTGTAACCCTCTCAATCATAATTTCGGGGACGCTGCGTTCTTTCATTTGCGCCTCAAATGTTGATTTCTCAGTAGGTGTATAATCTACCTCTTTGCCTGATAAGTCGGTTAAGGTAGCCGCGACATTGTCAAAGGAATAGCACTCACTTCCTGTCAGTTTGTAGATTCGGTTAGCGCAACCGCTCTCTAACAGTGCATTCGCAATGGCTTCTCCCATTTCGCTTCTAAGGGCAAAGGGAACTCTTCCCATCGCTGTTGGTAAGTTGATACCCGTATCAAAAACTTTTTCCCCTACGAACTGCGGAATAGTGTCCATATACAAGACATTGCGAAATATCGCATAGTTCAATCCACACTTTTTGATGTAATCTTCCGTCTGAAAATGACCCTCCATCAACTTGTTTGCCCTGTGGATAAAGTCGAGCGGAGAGAGGAAATAAACATTGTAATTGTTGATGGCAGCGATGCTTTCTGAAAATAGTCCAACAGGTAGATTTTTCTGTGATGGTAAGCCTCTACTTTGGTAAGCATGGTTCCAAAAATGAACCACCAAATCAAAGAAACTAGGAATTGTGAATGTCTAGTTCAATCAACCAACAAATCTTACTCAAAAACCGCCCAAAGGGAGAACCGAAAGAGAGTGATTTCGTCCTTGTCGAAACCACCGTTCCAGAACCTGGCAAGGATGAAGTACTGAATCGCACAATCTACTTATCCCTCGATCCTTACATGCGAGGTCGTATGAGTGATCGTGAGTCTTATGCTGAGCCGGTAGCATTGGAAAATGTTATGGTCGGTGGCACTGTGAGTCAAGTGATAAAATCTAATCATCCTCAATTCTCAGTCGGAGATTTTGTTCTCGGTTATGATGGCTGGCAAGCCTATGGCGTTTCAAAAGGTGAAACGTTGCGTAAGCTTGACCCTAATCAAGCTCGGATTTCCTATGCCTTGAGTGTAATGGGAATGCCCGGTATGACAGCATATTGTGCGCTGCTGGATATAGGACAACCTCAAGCTGGTGAAACAGTTGTTGTTTCTGCGGCATCTGGTGCAGTCGGTTCCATAGCAGGTCAAATTGCTAAGATTAAAGGCTGTAGGGTAGTGGGAATAGCTGGAAGTGATGCGAAATGTGATTATGTGCTGAAAGAATTAGGGTTTGATGCCTGCATTAACCGCAAAACTCAAGAACTGAGTTCCGCACTGAAGGACGCTTGTCCTAAAGGGATCGATATTTACTTTGATAATACAGGCGGTTCAATTTTAGAAGCTGTATTGCACAACATTAATCTGGGGGCAAGAATTCCATTAGTTGGTATGATTTCGCAGTATAACGCCGAAAATCCGCCTTCTGGTCCGAATTTGATGCCACTGTTGAATAAACGTGCTTTAATCAAAGGATTTCTGGTTGGGGATTATGAACATCGTCGCTCAGAGTTTATCAACGATGTTTCTCAGTGGTTGCGCGGAGGTAAGTTGAAGTATAAAGAAGACGTTATAGAAGGTTTAGAAAATGCCCCCCATGCTTTTATCGGTTTACTGGAAGGGAAAAACTTCGGGAAGCTGATTGTTAAGTTCGCTAAGGATTCAACACAATGAAGAGACTTACAGTTTTTCCAGACTTGCTGCTTTGAAACCCATATTCCGCACCCCCTAGCTATCACCCAACTGTCACAAGGTCATTAGTACTTAAATAATTATCATTATTTAGTATTTAATAACTATATAGTATTTTTATATAGAGATATTTTCAAAACTTAATGAGAATAAATTCTATTATTCCTTTATTAGTATCAAGCGATAGCGCCATCGGGTAATGCACGAAGATATTGAGTTCTTAAAAGTTAGGATAAGCGAGAATTGAAAGTAAATTTTTAGACACAAAAAATGTGAAAATATGACAGACGCTGTTACTTTATCATATCGCTATGTCTAATCTGAAAAATGTTGAAATACAGAGCATAGACCATTTGGGTATAATCGCAGGAATTATTGACTCAATTGGGTTAGTAGAAATTATTAATGAAATAGTTGGGCAGGCGCCTGACGAAAAAGTAAGTGCGGGACATGTAGTTAAGGCGATGATATTAAATGGAATGGGTTTTGTAAGCAGCCCCCTATATATGTTTCCTGAATTTTTTCAAGATAAAGCTTGTGAATATCTAATAGGAGAAGGAGTAAAACCTGAATATTTGAATGATGATAAACTAGGTAGAGTCATGGATAAATTGTTTATTAAAGGTTTGACAGAGATGTTTTTCGCTATTAGTGTAAGTGTGATGAAACAATTTAATATTAGTTTAAAATCGTCACACTTAGATTCGACTTCAATGCATTTACATGGTGAGTATAGCACTAATTTACCAGACGTAATTTTTGAACATTCATCAGGTATTAAAATCAAGGCGCCACAAGCGATTGAGATAACCTATGGCTACTCTCGCGACCACAGACCTGATTTAAAGCAATTTATTATAGAATTAATATCGCTACTGAGATGGAGATATACCAATATTTTTAAAACCTGCATCTGGAAATCAAGCAGATTCTTCAAGCTTTGCTCAAATATTTTGGTTCTTGCGTATGTAGCGTGCTAAATTTTAATTATAATCGAGAGTTTTCCTTTAAAATCAAGGCTTACAGGCACTTATAGTTGAAATTTTAGGAATTTTATTTTTTACAAAGGTAATAATGGCTGCAAGATAGGCATAGCAAGATTTTCAAGCTATTTTATCAATACATTTAGCACGCCAAGTACGGAAGAGCCGGGGTGCGGAATGTGGGTTTAAGGCAATTGGTGAAATAACTACGCTTTCTTCCACACTATTATAGTGTCTTTTACTCACATTAACTCCTGTTTTTCTAACAGTTTGGACAATACAAAATGTACTACCATACAACAACAGCGTGAGTTCCTTTATCAACATCAATAATATAGTTTGTCCGTTCGAGCGCAAATTTATCAGAGCGCGCCACGCGCCAAATTTCTATGGCGCCAGTTTTTTTAGGTTTGAAGTATTTAGATACGGCTATTGCTAAGTAGTCACCACTTGCATCAAAGTGAATACCTTTAGATAACACTCCCTCTACGCGAGATGAGGCAGCTTTGGTTAACTGACCAGTTTGGGGATCAAGCTTAAATAAGGAAACTGAAAAATCTTTACTTAAGTACTTAATATCTTCGGGATAGGAAGTAACAAGCTTATTAGCTGTAGCTACCAAATCACCATTAGCATTAATAGCCATACCCTCTTGGCAATCATCTGCTACTACTGTGGATACAATTTGGTGTTTAGCATTTGATGGAATGTTTCCCTCGTTGGCAAGTCGGATAACAGACAGTGTTTCCTTTGGCTGTTCTTTGGCAAATCTTTTATAGTTGAATTGTCTTTGAGTACTGAAGAAACATTGGACATTATTGGTGATGAAAAAGCGACCATCTGGCGTGAATTTACCTGAAAACGGGTTTGTAACTTCAACAGGTTTGCCCCAGTGTACTAGCTTGATATCTGCACCATTGCGCTGGACTTTGTAGAAAATTACTTGATTGCGAGCGGGCATAACTGCTGCAATATAGTCACCATCTGGGTGCCATTCGATGTGCGTAACTTCCGAGCCTTTTCTAGAGTCTGCTTGAATACCAATAATTGGAAATGATTTGGGCATACCAAATTGGTTATTTTGTACGGGAACGAAAGTAATTTCTTGACCGATTTTTGTTGGAATTGCCAATAAATCACCATTCGGATTAACATTGACTGATTTAGGATTGTAATCTAGTTGAATTGTATCAGTAGCCTTGGGATGCCCTAAGTCGGATAAGTCTATTGCTGTCAGCTTGCTTCCGGGCATTATCCGCGAAGGATTTGAGGCGCCTTTTGCATGACCCAATGCCTCAATAACAAATATAGTTTTTCCATCTGGGGAGGTAGCCATAGGAAAAGTAGAGCTTCTCACTGCGTTAGAAACACTTATTTGCGCTGATGGTCTTTTGTAACCATTTAAGGGTAAGGGGATTATCGATAGTTTATCTGTGGCAGGCTGCGAAGCTTTTGGGTAGTTTTCATTCTCACTGATAAAATCGGCATCAGAAAGTGTAGCTATATAGCGTCCAGCAAAATCGATGCTGCCAAACTTGTACTCCTCCTCACTAGATGAGCATACCTGTCCACTAGTCGTAAGCCCCGCGATTAACAGCGCCATAGCTCCAATCAGAGGAATTATAAAATTGATGTAGAGTTTTCTGAACTTATGTATCATGTGATTGGTTTTGAAGGTACAGTCGAACTCCAGAGACAGAATCTTCTCAACGCTCTCTCGCTATCTGGAAAGCAGCGTTGTTGACAGTGCGCTTCTTGCTGGATAAATATACATATTTCACACATTTGATCAACGGCAAATAAGGACTGCCGTTAATCATGGTGTTTGTACGTGGGTTTCAAGCAGCCTGACCCGGCTTGAGTACGACCTTGATGCAGTTGTCCCGCTTATGCTTGAAAATTTCATAGGCGTGCGGGGCTTGCTCTAGCGGCAGACAGTGGGTGATCACAAACGAGGGGTCAATATCGCCGTTTTGAACGCGATCAAGTAAAGGCTGCAAATACCTATGTACATGCGTCTGTCCTGTTTTCATGGTTAAGCCTTTGTTCATGAAGGCGCCCATCGGTATTTTGTCTACAAAGCCTGTGTAAACACCAGGAACCGACACTGTGCCCCCTTTACGGCAAGCAACGATCGCTTGACGCAATACATTGGGTCGATCCGTTTCCATTCGCACCGCTTGCATTGTTTTGTCATAAAAGCCTTCCAAACCCATACCGTGAGCTTCCATCCCCACCGCATCCATGACCGAATCGGGCCCCAGACCCCCAGTCATTTCTTTGAGAGCTTCACCCACCTCAATTTCTTCATAGTTCAAAACTTCTGCTCCGCCGTCTAATGCCATCTGGAGCCGTTCTCTAACGCGATCTATCGCAATCACACGCCCAGCACCCAGCATAAAGGCACTTCTGATCGCAAACTGCCCAACAGGGCCGCAACCCCAAATCGCAACCGTATCTCCTGGTTGTATATCACAATTTTCTGCTGCCATATAACCAGTAGGAAAGATATCGGTAAAAAACAGGACTTGTTCATCCGCCAGTCCATCGGGAATCTTGAATAATCCGACATCGGCAAAGGGAACGCGAGCATATTCAGCTTGACCGCCCGCATAGCCTCCCGTCAAATGGGAGTAGCCGAAAAGACCCGATGGGGAATGACCCATAAGTTTTTCCGCCATCCAAGCGTTGGGGTTGGAGTTATCGCACAGCGACCATAAATCCCGATTGCAGAAGAAACACGATCCGCAGGAAATCGTAAAGGGGACAACCACCCGATCACCAACTTTTTTATTCTTAACGCCGCTGCCTAGTTCAACGATCTCTCCCATAAATTCATGCCCCAAGATGTCGCCTGGTTTCATAGTGGGGTTGTAGCCGTCATACAGATGCAAATCAGAGCCGCAGATTGCTGTTGACGTAATCTTCACAATTGCATCACGTGAATTAATAATTTTGGGATCAGGTACAGTTTCAACTTCTACCTTATTCGTACCTTGCCAGCAAACTGCTTTCATTGTTTTTCCTCTTTTAATTAATTTATAATCGCTATTTTTGATTAATCGCGATTAACCATGAGCAATATCTATCAACCTTCAGTGTGGTGTCAGGTAAGTGCGTTGTATACTACGTGTCGATAGGAGGACTCCAAGCGTGGCTAGACGCAAGCAAATTGCCTCCATACTTTTGAACATAATTATCCTCTAAGTTATGATTGAACTGTGCTGACACCAAAATTCTCGTTTAAAAAACTCAATACTAGTCAACTAATAACAATGTAAGTAACTTACACAAGTAAGCATAGAAACACTAAAGCCACCTGTCCTCTAGCGCCAGTTGGTAATGCCTAAGTTACTAATCTGTCTAAAGAGATAAATTAATGCTAAGTAAAAATGTGATTGTGAATACAAAAGCACAAAGCATTGGTTTTTATTGCCTCGATTTTATTAGCTACCTGTATCGTAATAACTTGCGTAATTTTAGGGAAACAAGCTTTAATAGTAGTGGCGCTACTTATTCAAAGTTAACATTAGCAGGATGGTCTGTTTTATCTGAAGGGGCAGGCAAGGATGCCTACCCCACAAGAAAATCAATTAAGCTACTGCTGCATGAGGCAGAGCAGGTGACAGCACTTCATCAATTTTTTGCAACACATCATCGCTCAACTTCACACCAGATGCAGCAGCATTATCTACTACTTGTTCAGGACGACTGGCGCCAATAATAGCAGAGGATACTCGCTCGTCTCTTAAAACCCATGCTAAAGCAAGTTGAGCCATCGAAATATTTAAACCTTGAGCAATTGGCTTAAGATTTTGAACTGCACTAAGTACTCGCTCGGTTGTAATGTCACCCATAAATCCATTCATTTGGCTATTTGCCGCGCGGGAATCTTGAGGTGAAACTTCTCCGGGTTTATATTTTCCGGTGAGAACACCTTGAGCAAGTGGAGACCACACTATTTGACCAATGCCATTGGTTGCACATAATGGAAATACTTCAGTTTCAGGTTTGCGCCATAACATTGAATATTGCGGTTGACTAGATACAAATCGTTCCACATTCTTCATATTTAATGCCGCTTGAATCTGTGCGCTCATCCATTCACTAAACCCAATGTAACGAGCTTTCCCTTGTTGTACAACATTGGTCAAAGCTTCCATTGTTTCTTCTAATGGCGTATTCACGTCATAGCGATGGCACTGATACAAATCTACGTAATCCGTGCGTAATCGTTTTAATGAAGCATCAATTTGTTTATGTATTTGAGCGCCAGATAATCCTTGGTCAGTAGAAGACATGGGGAAATAAACTTTAGTGGCTAAAACATAGGATTTGCGGTCAATACCCTGTAAAATTTCACCCAAAAGTGATTCTGCGGCACCTCTACCATATACATTTGCAGTATCAATAAAATTAATACCAACATCAAAGGCTTTGTGAATGCAAGCTTCTGCCTGTTGCCGCTCGACACCACCCCCATAAGTCAACCATGACCCTCAATACTGCTCGGTTAAGGAAAAAGGAAGGGTAAAAGGAAGAGAATTTTGTTCTCGTGTTTAAAACGAGAACTTAGTGAAGTTTATATAAACACATAAAAATCCGCGCGCGTGCAAGCGAGATTATCCTTCTTCACTCGTTGAATGTGTATAGATTTGTTTAAAATAACTAGAAAAAACTTAAATTCCTTTTATGGACTGGGTTGTCTACGCACGCACGTAGTACTACGCACAGCCAATAGCAACAGTTTTAAAAATTCTAAAAGATAACCGTTGTTTAGTAGTGCCATTCCCTCGATTATGTCGCTTTTTACTCTTAAATTTACAACGAGTTTTTTTCACAACTCTTGGATTGCTTCTCTGCTGTGGTGGTGGTATTTCTAATTCTAAGATTTCCCAAATGAACCAGCTATAATATATATTAACTAGTTCTAAATCAGTTTTATTTTCAATTCTTTGAAACTCTGGAACTGCGCGCTTCAAAACTTGTAGGCTTCCAGTAAAACTTAAGCGTAAAGGGGAGATACCAGCCACCGTAGCACTTTGAAACATCAAAGAACGTATACAATAATGCCCTAACAGCCAGCCATAAATTTCCTGAATTACTTCACGAGGGTTTTTAGAACGTATAGGAATTTTACGACCATTCAAATGAACTTTTAATTCATCCAAAGTATTCTCTGCTTCCCAACGTTGATGATATTCAATTGCTAAAAGCTGTGCTGGGAAAGTAACAATATCCGTTAAATCTCTAATTAAACGGTAAACTTTTTCAACACCATCTTCTTCAACTATATATTCAATTACACGCACTGGTAATCGAGTGGCGCCCTTCTTTCTAGATTTTCCATCTGGAGCAATCCATGATAAATAAGAGCCATCTGGAAAAGTTTTAACAACTTCAAATTTTACATGAGCAGGAACACGACCTAAAACATGACATCCCTTTTTTATTGCTGCATTAAACATCTTGAATGAATGCAACCCCCTATCCCACATTAATAACATACCTTCAGAAACGCTGCGTAATAGTTTTAAAGCTCCTCATATGACCCCAATTTTATAAGGACAACAAAATGCATCTATTATTAAATGCGTACCTGCTTCTACGCGCAAAAACTAATCTTGCTTTTGGGAAAGCTGGATATGTGCCAGGTCTAGAGCCAGGATAACCAAAAACCCTAGCATTTTCATCTGTTTCTGGAACATCAAAAACTGTTCCATCCATTGCCATTACTCTTAAACCGCCTAAAAAAGCTCCTGGTGTTTGAGGAGAAGCTAACGGTTTAGCAACAGTCTCAAATAAACGAGTCATTACAGCAGGACCTGATATGAGTCGGGCTTCGCTTATTGATGAAGAAGTTGGCGCCTTTAAACGTATTTTTTCAGGAATTTGTAACGAACTCAAACCATGAGTCAAATTTTTAAACACATCAACTATTGAATCAGACGACCAAAAACTCATAGCAATAACTAGGGCTACCACTACATGTGTAGGAAGTATTCGTTGTATGAAGCTCAGACGAAGAAGTAACAGTAATTGCCAATTCAACATCTGAGGCTGAAATCACTTGTTCTATAGCACCGAGCAAGTGTTCCGGTTCTATACAGTAGTTTTGTACGTCAAAATTTATTAATGCCATAGCCACCCAAAGAAGAATAATATACTTTTTGTGGTAAAATAATATTAAACTTCTATAAGTTCTCGTTTGCAATACGAGAACAAAGCTAGTTCACGAATAATGACCACAAAAAAAGATGACATCATAAACAGGGCTGAACTCTTACAACAAGGGATTGCAACTTTACAGTTGCAAATCCAGCATTCTCATTGCATCGGGAGAGGTGGCGCCACCTGGTTGTTGCGTTCTTCGTTACCAAGCGCGTGGTCAAAAAGGTACTTACTGGTACTATAAACTACATGCAACTGAACCAATTTTTCCGGCGGCTCAACCTGAAAAACTAACTAAATATAAGCATCTGGGTAAAGCTGGGACTCCCGCTCATGTCAACGCTGTAATTTCTGTGGCAAGGAGAATTCAAATCGATTACTTGCAATCGTGTATTGACTCTCTCAGGCAAAACTGGGTGGACTTATACGAAAGTCTCAAAGAGAAAAAATAAATATAATTAAAGAAATTTGGTTCTCGTATTTTAAACACGAACAAATTTTCCCTTGTTTTACCCACTTTTTTCCTTAACCGAGCAGTATTGGGAACCATTCGACAATTTCTTTTGCGTATTCTTGCGGCCAGAGAACATGCATTACCTCGTCGAAATCCCGACCAATCAGGTCAGGGATATTTCCAAATACTGACAGCGCAATCGGATTTACCTGGCTAATGCGGAAATCTTCGTCAACCAAATAAATACCCAGTGGTGCTTCATCAAAAAGCGTCTGCAACTGCTCAGAACGTGCCCTATGAACAAGCTCGGCGCGATTACGCTCGAACACAATGCTAGCAACTTGGGCGCCAAAATTAGCCAGTTGGTATTCCCAATCAGTCGGTTGTCGTGCTTGATCGAAACATAGCATCAAAGAACCTAGGGGTAAACTATCCACGCCTAACACAGGTGCTGAATGACACGCTAGTATCCCGTGAGCCACACATAAGTTGCGCCAGCCAATAGACCAGCGCTCGTCATTGGCAATATCCGCACAAGTAACGGGCTGGCCGCTGTATACTGCCTCACCGCAAGTACCAATACATAATACATAAATTATTAATCGGAGCATCCTTAACTGCTTGCCCAAACGATGGCGCCAAGTCTGGGGTAATAAAGCGTTGAAAAGTAAGCCGTTCGGCATCAGGTAACAAAAAGCAAGCGCGCGTACTTTTACTCAGCAGAGATATCGAGGCACACACAGCTTCTAAACATTCATCCATTGGGCGCCCTAATGCAATTAATTCCAGTAGTCGCTTCTGTTCGATCAGCATCCTAGACGCGCGTTTATGCTGAATACGTTCTTTGGCTTCTCGTAATGCTCGTTCGACAGATGGTACTAACCGCTCTAACCGTGATTTGAGTACATAATCTGTGGCGCCACTTTTGAGCGTTTCAATCGCCAACTCCTCGCCCAAACTGTTAGATACAAAAATAAATGGAATTTCAGGACACTTGTTGCGGGCTATTTCTAAAGCAGATAAACCATCAAAATCTGGCAACACATAAGAAGCCAAAATCAGATCAAAATCATTATTATCAAGTGCTGTAACAAAGTTGGAGCGGGTTTCGACTCGAAGCAATTCACAGTTAATGTTACTCGATAGCAGAGCTGCTTTTATTACCTCTGCATCTCTTGAATTATTGTCAAGCAAGAGGAAGCGAAGTGCCATTATTTTTTCCTCCTACTGTTTAAGTAACAATCATTTAAACGTGGCGCCTTGCTCGACTCCAACAGCCCAGGTACATTTACCATGCCAAACAATAATTTTGGACTTTGGACAAAAACGTTCGTTTCCGTACTAAACTTGTGGACAACATTTAAATCATTTTTATTTATGCTTTTCAGGCTATTAAATTAATTCTAATAAATAATTAGCATGAACTTAGTCGAACAATAGTACTTAATTGTTGGATTATAAAAATAGCTATCAGCATTTCAATACATAGTATTATCTAAATGTACTATCTACTAAATCTACTGATAAGCTATGCAAAAAATAAACCATAATCAATTAATAGCGCAACTACGCTCTTTTCGACAACATTTACGTAAATTATTTAAGTCATACAGTGATAGTATAATTGATTTAATTGATGCTTTAGCTAGTAATTCAAACAGTGCTTCTTCTCCTGTTGAATTATCTTTAAGTCCTTTGTTTGAAAGAACTCACAATTCTGTTTATAAAGCAATTAATCAATCATTTAATTTTAATGATGACAAGAAAAAGAAAAGAAAAAAGTTGAAAAATTTAACTAGGTTGATAGCTGAAGTAACGCCACAGCCAGAAAAGCGCCCTTTTTATTTATTTACAACAGATATAACTCCTCATCCACGCCCTTACTCTCCAACTCTAAGAGAAAGAAGTTATATTTATCAAGCAAACACTGTTGCAGGTAATAAGCCCATCGGCATTGGTCATGCTTATTCATTTGTCTCACTGTTACCAGAAAAAGAATCCCAAAATTCGGCACCCTGGTCAATTCCACTGTCGGCAGAAAGAGTTCCAACTGATAAAAAAGGTATAAGTGTTGGCATTAATCAAATTAATGCATTGATGTCAGATGAATCGCTTCCGTGGCACGGTAAATTATCAGTATTAACTGCTGATAGTGCTTATAGTCAACGCTCATTCCTATTTAATTCATCCAAACACAAAAATTTGGTTGTAATTGCCAGAGTTCGTAGTAATCGAATTTTTTACTCTTCACCACCAACACAACAAGAAGAGAAGAAACGTGGATGTCCAAAAAAATTTGGTGAACGTTTCGACCTTGCTCTTGAAGAGACTTGGCGTCCACCTGACGAGACAACAGAAGTCAAAAGTACTACCAAGAAAGGTCGTCAATTCACAGTAGCCCTTAAAGCTTGGCACAATATGCTGATGAGAGGAACTCAACAAGAACAAATGTATAAATGTCCATTTACCCTAGTCCGGGTTCATGTTACTGATGATACTGGCTGTGCTGTTTGGAAACCGATGTGGTTGGTAGTTATAGGCGAGCATCGCGGACGTATTTCCCTCGAAGAAATCTATTCTTGCTATCGGCAACGGTTTGATATCGAACATATGTTTAGATTTCAAAAGCAACGCTTGCTAATGACTAATTTCCAAACTACCGAAGTAAAGCGTGAGGAAAATTGGATACGTTTAGTAATGCTTGCCTACGTACAATTATGGGCTGCAAAAGAATTATCTAATTATTTACCAAGGCCTTGGGAACGCTATCAAAAGCAAAATAATGATAAAATTATTTCACCTAGCTCCGTGCAACGTGACTTTCAAAGAATTATTTCGGAGGTCGGAAAACCAGGGAATTCACCGAAACCCAGAGGAAATGCGACTGGTCGGGTGAGGGGTCAGACCCAGACGAAAAAAGCTAAGTATCCTGTTATCAAAAAAAGCAAAAAATCCAACACCCCACAGCCTCTAGCTGCGTAGTTTTTCTGTAAATATACTTGTTTTACTCGGTTAATTTCATAACTGGGATAAGAAAGCTGCGTCTTTTTTAGTTCATGAACGTACTATTTTGTCCAAAGTCCAATAAATAGGCGCCGACCCATAATAAAAGTAAGCTGGATAATTTATTGAGGAAGTTAGATAATGAACCTGCTGTATTGGATGTGAGTACATTATCAAAGCTGGCACTGATATATTTGCCATAGCGTTGTTGCCACTGCCATCTTGAATTTAGTTCGATATTCTGTGCTTTGACTGTTTGTATACCAGATACTACTTCAACTAAATACGATTGAGTTTCTGCATTACGTTCAGCTTTAGTACGAGTTTGACTGCGAATAATTGGAGCAAATATAAATGTTAATAATGCAAATAATGGTACAGTGGCTAGTGCTACTATAGTGAGTAACCAACTGTAAAATATCATCACTAC
Source organism: Calothrix sp. PCC 7103 (assembly GCF_000331305.1). GTDB lineage: Bacteria > Cyanobacteriota > Cyanobacteriia > Cyanobacteriales > Nostocaceae > Dulcicalothrix. The sequence continues at coordinate 39,151 of NZ_KB217483.1, forward strand.
GATATAAATTACCGAGAAGATAGCATCTAGTACAACCGTAAGGGCAGTACCAGTTAAGAATGAGCGAATATTCTCTAATTCGTTAATCCTTGATGATATTTCCCCTACTGGTCGTTTCTCGAAGTAGCGTAATGGTAATCTCAATAAGTGGTCAATGACTTCACTACCTAATGATAAATCAATCCTATTGGTGGTATCTACAAATAAGTTAGTACGCAACCAAGTGATTATTCCCTCGATGATTGCCATTGCTATCAACACAAATCCCAATACGTTGAGGGTGTTGACACCATTTTGGATGATAACTTTATCAATAATTACTTGAGTAACGAGTGGGTTAGCAAGTCCTAATAATTGTACAAATAATGATGCTATAAACACTTCGATTAATACGGTTTTATGTTTCTTGATAGCAGGTAAAAACCAGCTTAGATTAAATCGCTTCTTGGGTGTTTCTGGTGTAGATTGTATAAGGAGTACTTGTCCATCTTCACCCCAGATATCGATAAAAGCAGCTGGCTTTTTACGAACGATACCCTGTTCGGGGATAGCGAGTACTAATTCTTTTTCGGTAGCATGGTAAAGAATTGCAAAGCTGTCTTGCCAAGGAATTAATACTGGTGTGGGTAATTTAGATACTGCAACTCCTGGTACTTCTACAAGCTGTGATTTAAACCCCATCAATTCGGCAACGGCGCCACACAATTCAATTGATATTTTACCAGTACGTTGGAAATTACTATCGAGCGCGCGTTTGATTACATCCCTTTTCCACGGTGTGTTCCAATATTGCGATAGCATTTGGAAGCAAGCAAGCGTTGCATCAATTGGCCCTCGACCATGAATGTAGGGGTATTTGGTTTGTTTTGATTCTTGTTGTTCCGGCGCCTCTGGTTTTTCTGGTGCGAATGGTACACTATCCCAAGGATTGGAATTGGTGGTTGTTATTTCAAGAGTATCTGTGGTTGTGGGTTGCTCAAATGATAATGTATGGTCAGCAAACCCGATAAGGCGAACTCCCTTACCAGTAGATTGAATATCATTCCCAGTCGAAGGATTGATAATACTACCAACTGGATAATTACTACCTTCACTGCTAACGAACCATAGTAAATTGGGGTCAATCTGATTCAGTGGAGTTTTACCATTAGGTAAGTTTAAAATAGTAGCATGATGTATTGCTTTGGTTGCTAATTCTTTGAGGTCATGAACTACTTTACCTCGGCGATTAAGTTCGGCGCCTATTAAGTCGAATATTTCTATTAAATTAATTTGGTTACGAAAGATAGTAGCTATGTCAGGCTGTTTGGTTAATAATTCGATAAAATCAGATACTTTGATGGTGAGGCAGACTGATTCAACTGATGCAATAACTGTTTCACATGGTACATTTCTGATAATACTAGTGGCGCCAATTACTGCACCCGCTTCGAGTCTCTCCAACGTTTGTGGCGCCTCTATGCCAGGTTGATATCCTAATAACCGTGCTTGCCCAGAGTATAAAATATAAATGTTAGCAGGCAGGTTATTTTTGGCAAAAATTGTCTGTCCCATCCGATAGCGCAATGGTTCTACTTTGTTGACAATTAGCTCAAGTAAGTAGGTGGGCAGAAAAATTCATAGTTATGTAACAAAAGCTTAACCTAAGCTATTTTTGTTAAATTTTACACGTTGTGTACTGTAATTCCCTTTTTTACCTCTGGTCTCAATACCATCAATCACAGCGTAAGCAAGGTCTAGTTCGTCATCAAAACTTTGCCCGCGTAATTCGTCTTTTTTAAGGTGCTGCCACTCCAACTCAATTGGGTTCAATGAGCGAGCAATATTTGGGCAAGAAAAAAATGTATAAACCCATCTGTTCCCATTTTGTCCATAATTGTTGGACTTCTCGGCACCGATGTATTGGTCCATTATCTTGCACGATTACTCTCATGCGTCCTAATTCTTGTGCTTCCTGTGCTTCTCGTTCCATCATATTGATATATGACCAGCGGTTAACACCTCCAATTACAAGCCCATAAACAAAACTTATCAACGGTTGGAGAAATCCAATAATGCTTAACCTGCGACCACGACGTGCTGTTTGTTCCACACGTTTTTGCTCACCTTTAAAGTAGTACGTATAGCTTGGTTCACTCCATGCACAAAAACCTGATTCATCCAAATACTTTAAGTCTATTTCTCCGGCGCCTGCTGAAAGTTCCAGCATATCTAAGTCTGCTTGCTTGTTCTCTCGTACTATCGGGTCTTGTTTTCTTTTGTGACTTTTCCTTGTTCGCTTCCAATTGACCCCCTTTTTTTGAGTACCCGCCTTATTCTGTCGGGACTCAGCTTTATCGAGTGTTCGTGTTCTAATTTCTGGGCGAGTTGAAGGCTATTGTATGTACGCGGTTCTTCTCGAAGGCATTTTTCCAAAAACACGATGTCGGTTTCCGTCCATTTTGGCTTTCTACCCCTACCAGGTTTCTCCCAAAGCGCTTCTAGACCAAGATTCTCCCATTTGTTTAAAACCTCTCTCACGGTTTGAGCAGTCAAATCAAAGTGAGCAGCTATTTTTTCCACATACCAGCCATGCGCGTTCAGCCTAATTATTTCGTCGGGTAAGATTGGCAGGTCGCCCTGCCGCACTCCCCTAAGAACCGGACATGACAGTTACCCATCATCCGGCTCAAGCCTCAGTGACTACCCAATCATTATCTGTTAACTCAGGTTTATCCTTTTTAGACCCCTTAGTATGAGTTATCTTGTGACAGGCTTCATGCATCCAAACTAAGTTTTCCAGTTTATCCGTACCGCCTTTATTTACTTGATTAATGTGATGCAGATGAAGTGGCTCTCTGTTGTGGATGTGTTCGCCGCATACTGGGCATTTATTGCCTTGTCTTTTGGCTATCTTTTCATTTTTGCTATTAGCTGCGAAAATAAATTTACCATATTGTGTGGCTCTGTTTTCCCAGTATTTAATCAAGTTAGGGTCATCTGAAGAGTTTCTGCCCGCTACTTTAACGTGTCTGACTATCCCAACAGAAGAAGCTTTGAATAAAGCGAGTACTTTTTCTTTTCCTCTTCGGTCTTTAGTTATTGTTAGGAAGTCCCATTTATTATACTCTGGGTGTTTTATGCCGACATTGAAGTATCTTTTTACTACTTCTTTACGACTTAAGCCTCCGTGCTTTCTGCGTGCCCAGTTATATAGTGCCTTCCATATTTCCTTATCAAAGTAGCTGAGAACTTCTTTGGAGCAAACAGTTCGGTAGTAATATGCAAATCCTCTAATAATGGGGTTTAAGTAGTTGATAACAGCTGAAACGGATATATTATTGTTGTTTTTCAGCCATGTCTTGATTTCTTGGATTTTTTCGAGAACTTTTTGTTTTTCAGGTTTAATGATAGTTTTACCATTGTATTTCCTGATATTAAAACCTAGATAATCAATACCTTGTTCGGTATGTCTTATCTTAGTTTTTTCGATATTAAGTTCCAGACCTCTTTCTTGAAGTAAGGTGGTTATATGAGCTATAACTACCTCCATACATTCAGCGTTAGGTGCTGTCACGATAAAGTCGTCGGCGTATCTAATGAAACCAAATGGACATTTATCTTCAACTTTTTTTACCTGCGGTTTGCCTTGATTTTTACCTTGTCTGTTAATGACTACGTTGCCATCTTTGTCCTTTTTGTAGCGCTCAA
>NZ_KB217483.1:42940-43433 GCF_000331305.1 Calothrix sp. PCC 7103
CCCATGTGTCAAAGATTACGAAGCTTACGATGGTTCAGTTGCCTTAACCCTTCATATCTTTCCCTTGCCCTCACTTGGTTTCCGTGACTTCGGGTAGGTGATAAACATCACCGTGTGGCTTAAGTGGTCTGCACTCCAATATTGCCGTTACCAGCTTTATCGTGACCGGGGTCGGTGACCCTTTTACTTGGGAACCAGATTTCTGCTCTCTGAGGTCAGACGGCTGACCAGTTCAGTTCGTAGGTAATCCTACTCATACGACTTTCACGTCGCGCCACCAGTTCTTTGACACTAGGTGGAGTCTCCTCCCAATCTGAGTTTGGGAGTTCAATCCCGTAAATGAGGCACAAAACATCCATGTTTTTCAATCTACCATCAATGTGTACCTATTTTTTGCGGTAGCTAAAAAAATCCTGTGAACGGTTACAGCGTGATGATATTTTCGCTACTTGGAAAAAACGCTATAATCCTGAGTCCAAGACAGTGGAAATAA
>NZ_KB217483.1:43533-629264 GCF_000331305.1 Calothrix sp. PCC 7103
CTGCCAACGGGCGCCAATTTTTGCGTACAGGAGATTTGGGATTTTTGCATGATGGGGAGTTGTTCGTTACTGGTCGGATAAAAGATGTAATTATTATTCGCGGGCAGAATCATTATCCTCAAGACATTGAATTAACTGTAGAAAGCAGTCATCCAGCCCTGAAAATTAGTTCTGGAGTTGCTTTTAGTATCAATTTCAACGATTCTGAGCAGCTAGTTATCGTTCAGGAAGTAGAGCGGACTTACCTGCGGAAATTAAATGTTGAAGAAATAATAGGAAATATTAGAAAAGCAGTGGCAGAAGAACACGATTTACAGGCCTACGCAATTTTGCTGCTTAAAACTGCAACGCTTCCAAAAACTTCTTCTGGAAAAGTGCAGCGTAGTGCTTGTCGAGATAGTTTTTTGGCTGGCAGTTTGGATGTAGTGGCAGACTGGAGTGTAAATGCCCAATATAAAAACTATTTTCAGCATCTGAAATCAGAAGTAGAATCTCTGTGGCAAAAACTGCAAACGGATAATTTGTCATCCAGCTCTTCGGAGAGTGTAAACGAGCGACTACCAGCACTAAACAATCAACCAAAATCTAAAAATATAGAGGAGATCGAGGCTTGGCTACTGGCAAAAATTGCCGAACACACACAAATATTACCTGTAGAGATAAATATTCGCCAACCTCTAGCTCAATACGGTTTAAATTCTTTAGCAGCAGTGAGAATTTCGGGCGAACTACAAGAATGGATTGGACGCGAATTTTCTCCCACCTTACTATACGATTATCCCACCCTTGAAGGTTTAGCTCGACATATAGCAGATGAAACTTCTGCTGAAGACTTTGCTCCCCAAAAAATTAAAACTGAAAGTGGGAAATATTCTGAAGAGATCGCGATCATTGGAATGGGTTGCCGTTTTCCAAAAGCCAATAATCCAGATGCTTTCTGGCAGCTATTACGCGACGGAGTTGATGCGATTGCTGAGGTACCCACATCACGTTGGGACAATTATACTTGCTATGGAGGCTTTTTGGAGCAAGTGGATCGGTTTGACGCGCAGTTTTTTGGAATATCCCCGCGTGAAGCTCTAGGTATGGATCCTCAACAGCGGCTGTTACTAGAAGTAAGCTGGGAAGCTTTAGAACACGCTGGCAAGGCGCCAGATAAGTTAGCAGGAAGTCAAACAGGTGTGTTTTTTGGCATTAGTAACTTTGATTATTCTCAGTTACAATTTGACTTGAATACTAAATTTGATGCCTATACTGGAACTGCACGCTTCAAAACTTGTAGGCTTCCAGTAAAGCTCAAGCGTAAAGGGGAGATTCCAGCAACACTTGCACTTTGAAACATTAAAAAGCGTATACAATAATGTGCTAATAACCAGCCATAAATTTCCTGAACTACTTCACGAGGATTTTTAGAACGTATCGGTGTTTTGCGACCATTCAAATGAACTTTTAATTCATCCAAAGTATTCTCTGCTTCCCACCGTTGATGGTATTCACGTGCTAAAAGCAAAGCTGGAAAAGTCACAACATCCATTAAATCAGTTATCAAACGATAAACTTTTTCTACTCCATTCTCTTCAACAATATATTCAATTACACGTACTGGTAGTCGAGTGGCGCCTTTTTTTCTAGATTTTCCATCTGGAGCAATCCATGATAAATAAGAGCCATCTGGAAAAGTTTTGACAATTTCAAATTTGACATGAGCGGGGACACGACCTAAAATATGGCATTTCTTTTTTATTGCTGCATTAAACATCTTAAATGAATGCAGCCCTCTATCCCACATTAATAACATATCTTCTTCTACACTGCGTAATAGTTTTAAAGCTCCCCTTCTTTCTCCAATTCGATAAGGACAACAGAATGCATCAATTATTAAATGAGTACCTGCTTCTACGCGCAAAAACTAATCTTGCTTTGGGGAAACCTGGATATGTACCAGGTCTGGAACCTGGATAACCAAAAACTCTTGCATTTGCTTCTGTTTCTGGAACGTCAAAAACTGTTCCATCCATTGCCATTACTCTTAATCCACATAAAAAGGCGCCTAGTGTTTCAGGAAAAGCTAACGGTTTAGCTACTGTCTCAAATAAACGGGTCAGTACAGCACAGCCAGTTCTTTGTCTCGCTTCACTTATTGAAGAAGAAGTCGGCGCCTGAAAACGTATTTTTTCAGGAATTAGTAACGAACTCAAACCCTGAGTCAAATTTTTAAAAACCTCAACAATTGAATCTCTTGACCAAAAACTCATAGCGATAACCAAAGCTACCACTACATGTGTGGGCAGTACTCGTTGCCGACTTTCTTCTGAAGAAGTATTTTGAATTGCTTCATCAATTTTAGATGTTGGAATTACTTGTTCCAAAGCACCTAAAAGCTGTGACGGAGCAATACAATAGTTCTGTACGTCAAAATTTATTAACGCCATAGTCACTCAAAGAACAATAATATACTTTTTGTTGTAGAATAATATTAAACTTCTATATGTTCTCGTTTGCAATACGAGAACAAAGCTACTTTACGAATAATGACCACAAAACAAGATGACATTATAAATAGGGCTGAACTTTTACAACAAGGGATTGCGACTTTACAGTTACAAATTCAGCAAATTAAAGCGTCGGGAGAGGTGGCGCCACCTGATTGTTGTGTTCTTCGTTACCAAGCGCGTGGTCAAAAGAGTGCTTACTGGTAATATAAGTTACACGCAACTGAACCAATTTTTCCGACGACTCAACCCGAAAAACTAACTAAATATAAACATCTAGGCAAAGCTGGGACTCCGGCTCATGTCAACGCTGTAATTTCTGTGGCAAGGAGAATTCAAATCGATTACTTGCAATCGTGTATTGACTCTCTCAGGCAGAACTGGGTGGATTTATACGAAAGTCTCAAAGAGAAAAAATAAATATAATGAAAGAAATTAGATTCTCGTTTTTAAAACGCGAACATATTTTCCCTTCTTTCACCCTCTTTTTTCCTTAACCGAGCAGTATTGCAGTATTGACAGTTGATGGAACCGATAAAGCATTAGGTGCAGCAGCATTAGCCAATAAAGTTGGTGAAAGTGTTTCGTTCCTGGGTTTTTTAGATAAACTGACTCCAAAGCCAGATAAAGCTCAAACAATCGATTTATGTTTGAAGTTGCTGGCAGAAGTAGTTGGTTTTTGTCAAATTAACGGTATTCCTGGCGATAGTATTGGAGATTTTGTTGCTGCGTTGGGGGAATACGGCAAGGAGTCAATGATTCGTATGGCTGGCTTAGTTTGTGTTGATGGCTTGATTCCCTTGGGACCTGATTTTATTCAAAAAATCAGTTAATACAGGCGTAATTTAAAAATAGAAGGTGTTGTATATTCGCGCGCCAATGCCTTCTATTTTTTGCCCGCGACCGTCTCCGAAAACGCGCGCTCATTACTTTAAAGGAATACTAATCAAAAACTCAGTACCTGCTCCTGGTGAAGATGTACATTCTAGAGTTCCACCATGCTTTTGCGTGATGATTTGATAGCTAATCGATAAACCTAAACCAGTACCTCTTCCAACTGGTTTAGTAGTAAAAAATGGGTCGAAGATTTTACTTTGTGTTGTATCATCTATCCCTACACCATTATCTTTGATACGAATATATACTTGGTTATGAGGTTCTAATGTTGTAGATATCCAAATAGTAGGAACTTTTTCCGGCACCAATTCTGTATTATTTTCTGATAATGCATCAATTGCGTTTGTAAGTAAATGCAGAAAAACTTGGTTTAACTCTCCAGGATAGCAATAAACTTCTGGTAAATCACCATATTCTTTGATGACTTCAATATTATTTATTTTTTGTTGTAAAATCATTAATGTACTATCAATATTTTCATGGATGTTAGTGTTTTTGCTAGCAGCCTCATCTAAACGTGAAAATACTCTCAGAGATTGAACTATATCTCTTACTCGCAAAGCACCAGCTTTCATTGAATCGAGTAATTTAGGCATGTCTTCACAAATAAAATCTAAATCCACTTCCTCAGCTTTATCTATAATATTTGATGTAGGATTAGGATATTCTTTTTGATAAACGTCAAACATTTCTAAAAATGACTGAGCATAGTTTTTGATGTGAGATAAATTACCATATATAAAGTTTATAGGGTTATTAATTTCGTGAGCAACACCTGCTACCAATTGTCCTAAAGAAGACATTTTTTCATTATGAATTAGCTGAGTTTGAGTACGCTGTAATTCTTGTAAGGTAGATTGTAATTGTTGATTTTTTTCCTCTAATTGATAAGTGCGTTCTTGAATACGTGCTTCTAATGTAGAGTAAAACTGAGCATTTTCTAAAGAAATAGCTGCTTGTGCTGATAATATCTGTAAAACTTCTAGCCTATCTTTACTAAAAGCTTTAGTAGTTAAATTGTTTTCTAAATATAATATACCTGTTAGTTTGCCTTGATGAATAATTGGTGATGCTAAAATAGATTTGGGTTGATTAGCAATAATATAAGAGTCTTTGGAGAAATTATTATTACTTGTCGCATCATCCAATACTAAAGATTTTGTAGTTATTGTTACATAATTTATGACCGATAATGGTAATAATTCTTGTCGAGCAATAGAAGGTGATTGTAATGTAATAAAACTATCTTGCTCCGTCAATAGAGCTTCAATTACTAACTCGCTATCTTTCTTGACAATAAAAAACACCTTTTGGGCGCCAGCGTTTTCTTTAACTAAATATAAAAGCTTTTCTAATAATTGCTCCAATACAATTTCACCACTTAATGCTTGAGAGGCTTTTGTCACTGTTGAAATATCAAGCGATAAAGAATTAGTATAAGTAGAATGGGTAGAAAGAGAGGTACTTGATGCTGGTTGGGATGTGTAAGGAAGTAAATGAGGATACTGTTCTTCTAAATCTTTGACTTTCACTATCGCTCCCCAGCGAATATAACTAGAGTATGCTTCACTCATGTAAGTCTTAGCAATATATATTTTATCCAATGCCAGATAAAACTTAGCGGCTAGTTCACTCGCAATGGCAGCTTCATAAATATAACCATTTTTAAATGCTCCAGTAATTGCTTTGTCATACAAATCCATAGCTAAAGAATTTTTACCCAAAATTCTTGCCTTTTCTGCTTCTATCAAATCATATTTATGCTGATAATTAAATGGTGCATGATCTGCCCAATTTTTAAGCTTATTTTGATTTAAATTAACTTTCTTAATATACTTTTTACGCTCTGCTTTTGTAAAATGTTGAGATTTAGCTAACAAGGATAAAGAATAATAAAAACTATTAATAGAATAAGAAAGAAAACCCACAGCAGTATTGTGCTGTTCTTCAATAAAACTAACTGATTTAATTATTTCTTCATAATCGCATAGCAAAAACTGCATAACAGACTTGCAAGCGTAAAATTGGCTTAAAAAGCCAGGGTTAGTGTTTAGTAACGATATTGATTCTGTCTCATCAAACACATCGCCTATTAATAGCTTTTTGCTCTTTGACAAGCATTGTAAATTTAGGAATATTTGTTGAATTCCATTTGAAAACAAATTAACTATATCTAGTTTTAAATCTTTTGTTATTTTAATATAATTTATTATTTTTTGTTTATTCTCTTGTAAATTATTACTTGTGAAAAAGAAATTTTGACTTAAATTCCAAACGCTATAACTAGCATATTCAATATCACCAGTTTCTAACCCTATTTGTATCCCTTCTATTAATGATTCTATGGTGTTTATTGCTGGTTCTTTAAAATGCCGAATCATAGTATTAAATAAAAAATACACTTTACATCTTAAAGAATCAGCATTTGTTTTATCTAGTAGTTTTATTCCTAATAGTCCAAATTGATAACCAGCATTAATATCTCCAAATTTATCGCATAACATAGCACCGTAAATACTGTAGGAAAATGCTGCAAAAATACTTATACCATAATTAATTGATAACCTTACCATCAAAAGTATAATTAGTGGAAAATATAGAGAACCAGCCATGCTAACAATAGGAGCAAGGAGCATTAATATTTTCATCGCTGCTAATTTGCTAGAATCAGCCATTACAGGAAGATTTGCTAAATTTTCTATTCGCTTTCCAAATAATAATGTTTTTGTTTGAATAAATGCAATTATCACATGACTAGACTTTGGTTTTTTTGGTAATGATATACCTAATTTTTTCAGAATTACTAGAGCAGTACTTATTGCCTCAGAGAAACAATTTTGAGCAGCATAAGACCTAATTATAATTTCGTATAAACTTACAGCTTCTAAATTATTATTAACTTTTGTCAAAGCCAAATTTGCAATTTTTATAGATAAGCTAAAATTACTTGTTAAATATAAAGAATTTGCATATTCAATATGTAATGACAGAGTTAAATCATAACTATTAGACCAATTCTTTGCTTGCAATAAATTTGTACCTATACTAAAATAATTACTAGCTGCTTCAAAGGCTGCATTTTCCTTAGCCTTCTTTCCTGCAATTAAATTTAACAAAGCTAGGTCTTGCTTTTCTTTTTCGACCGTAATTAACTTCACGCCTAAATTAAATTGATTTACAATATCTAAAACATTATCTTCTAACAACTCTAAAGGTATAGAATTTTTTAATAGTCGTCCAATCTCTAAATGAGTTTTTTGCTTTTGACTGTCGGGCATTAGTACATATGCTGCTTGCTGTACCCTATCATGAATAAATTTATAGCAAATCAGATTACCATCAATGAGTATCTCTTCTTCTTGCTGATATAATAAAGAGTTATGATGACCATCGTTTAGCAGCATAATTAGCCCAGCTTGTATGGCTGGGTATAACTCAGAAGCTATTTGAGACGATGGTATATTACTAATAATAGATAAGACATTTAGGGTAAATTTATCACCAATACAAGCTGCTAACTTTAATATTTCTTGCGTCTTATCAGGCAACTCCTGAATACGACTAGCAACTAGCTCTATAACATTCTTATTAATAAAGCTAGCTGCTTTAATCTCCTCAATATTCCACTTCCATTTACGTAGTTCAAAATCAAATTTTAACATAGATTCTTGATGAATACTTTCAAGAATTTGAGTAATATAAAAAGGATTACCGCTAGCTTTATCAAATATTAAATTTGCCAGTGAGTAAACTTCTTCATCTGTGTAAATTTGTGAATTACACTGATTATTTTGCCTTTGTTTAGGTACAAAAGTATCTAAAAGTAATTGCGTTGTATCTTGAAGAGATAATGGTTTTAGAATAATATTATTGACAAACGTGCCTGATTTTTCTACTTCCTCAATAGTCTTGATAAAAGGGTGAGTAGAACTTACTTCATTGTTCCGATAGGCGCCGATTAGCAGTAAGTATTGGATATCTGTATTTGTCACTAATCGTTTTACTAGCTCAAGCGTTGCCGTATCTGCCCATTGTAAATCGTCTAAAAAAATGACTAAGGGATGTTCTTTTTGGCTGAAAACCTTAAGAAATTTTGAAAAAACTCTTTGAAAGCGATTTTGTACTTCTTTTGCCTCTAATTGAACAATATTAGGTTGTTTGCCAATAATTAACTCAATTTCTGGGATTACATTAGTGATAACTTGACCATTGCTACCTACTGCCTTTGATATTTTCCTTTTCCAAATTTCTAATTGTTCTACTGATTCAGTTAAAAGTTGTTGTGCTAACTCAGAAAATGCTTGTATCAATGCAGAATAGGGAATATCTCGCTTAAATTGGTCAAATTTACCTTTAATGAAATAACCACGTGATGAAGTAATAGGTTTTTGAATTTCATTTATAACTGATGTTTTACCAATGCCTGAGTAACCAGAGACTAATATAATCTCAGTACAACCATTCCTAACTCTATCAAATGCAAAATGTAAGGACTTTATTTCTTCATCCCTACCATATAGTTTCTGAGGTATTAATAATTGTGATAAAAAATCTAACTCTCCAAGTTTAAAATCGCCAATACTTCCTTTTGATTGTATTTGCGAGAGACATTCAGATAAATCAGCTAATAAACCCGATGCAGTTTGATATCTATCTTCAGCATTTTTTGCCATTAATTTAGCAACAATAGCTACTATTGTTTTGCTTACTTCTGGCTTTAAATCTTTGATTGGAGTTGCTTCTTTGGCAATATGGGCATATACTAACTCTATAGGGTCATCACTCACAAAAGGAAGTTGCTGAGTTATAACTTCGTACAATGTAATGCCTAAAGAGTAGAAATCGCTACGATAGTCTACTACCCGGTTCATTCTTCCGGTTTGTTCCGGAGACATATAAGCTAAAGTTCCTCTTGATTCCACAGTATTAACTAACTGTACTACTTCTTTTGACAATTTAGAAGCTGCACCAAAGTCAGTTAATTTGATTTCAAGAGTATTAGGATTAATAATAATATTATCAGGCTTGATATCTTTATGAATAATTTGATTTTTATGAATATACTCCAGCGCAGAGGATAAATTTCTAGCTATTTTCAGAAAAACCTCAATAGAAATAGTAGTTGTATCTAAATAATTTCTAAGACTTACTCCTCCAAAATCTTCATATACAATTGCTAAATATTTAGAATCACTTTCAAATGTTATAGCTCGAACAATATTTTCATGTTTTAAAGCCTTTACTATATGGTATTCGTGTTTAAGACGAGCTAGCGCTCCCGCATCAAAGCAATTTTCTTTTAAAAGCTTAATTATAACAGGGGTTTTAGTTGAAGTAACTAAACCTCTGTATATATTAGTACTTACGCCGCTGTATAACTCAGTATATAAATTGTATCCAAAGATACAAATGTTTGTCTTCATGGTAATCGGGAACATATACTTTATGCTGACAAGTATATGATTCCCATAATTGCTTTAAATCGAACACACCGCAGCCGGTTTGGTTTAAAAGTGCGTTTCGTCTACCTTGTCAAAAACTGGAGTTTAGACTAAACAGTCGGCGTCCAAGAAAAAAATAAGGGGTCTGATTGAATACAGACCCCTTTTGACAGATGCTGAGATAAGAACCACCAAATCTCCCATGTGCCAATATGAAATCTGACAAACTTAGAGAATTTCGTCAAGCTGCCTACAAGCTTTTAGGCAAAGCACATGATGCAACATTTGAACTAGCGGATGCAATATTAACGACACGTACCGCTTACAGCTTGGCTCCCAACTCTTTATCACCATTTTTTCGACGCAAGTGGCCTAGTATTTACGAGGCACTACAAAACAGCAGACATTCTTGTACGTTTGCGTTCAAATATGCAGCTTATGGACAGCACCACCGGAATATTCTGGCAAGGGGCGTCCAAGAAAGCACGGTAACAAATTTAAACTTAATGAACCGGATTCATGGCAGCAAGCAACGACAGAACTAACGGTTAATGACCCAAAGCTAGGCTTGGTAAAAATTCGCTTATGGGAAAACTTGCCTGAACGTAAAACTGCCACGCGCCCAATGTCAATAATAAAGGTTGAACGCCTTGATGAGAAAGGTAAGTGGGTACGCAAAAATATTTATACGTTGCGACACGCTCAAACCCTTGCGGTACACTGTGGGCAATATATATTTAATTTTGCGTAACTACTTAATCTAAGAGTTGTAAAACCATTTAGGCTCGCGCTTGGGTGGGAGAAGAAATGCCTCCATTGTCCGAGGTTCGGCGCCTTCCTGAAACGTCGGTTTACTAGATATTTTTTATTTTGTTAATGAGGCGATTAAGATATTAAGTATTCTGCTGTTTCTTGCTTAACCTTAAGTAAAAGTTTTGCAAAATTTGTACCTCCAGTTCCCTTTTCTTGATGTGTTGACTGTCGTGAAATATAGCAAGCAGCTATTTGCATGTGTTTCATTCTAAAATTTTCAAGAGCTTGGATGCAGCTATTGTATAAATCACACACCACTGGATAGTCAGATTTTAAATTTATTGCAAATTCCCTTATCGATGGCCCGCTTTCTAATGCTTCAATGAATTTGCGGTGCAAAGGAGGCATATACGAACGCATATTGAGTAAAAAAGATGCTTGTCTATCACCTTGGTGTTTTATTCCCAACCCTGCATCAAAAGATTGAATTAAAGAGCTTTGAGCCGCACTGGCGCCAGCAAATTTTTGTATTTTATCACTTACACCACAGTAAATTACACCTGGCTCTTGCCAACCAGCAAGCCAAGGACGCACCCGATGGAAAAAAATATAAGGGTCGCATTTATGTTGAATTTGTTCAAGTACTGTGTGTATTTCAACTAATACTTCTAATATCACATCTAAATTTTGAGCTACTGCAAGAGCATCACCTAGACTTACTGACCTTTGTGCTTCGACTAGAGGTAAAAGTCCTTTTGCTCCTTTTGCTTCTATTACGACATGTGTCAGAAGAAACCATTGCTCATCAAGTCCACCGTGAAAGAGTTGCAGTGTTGCGATATTGTCTAATTCGATTGGTTTTGTTTTATCAAGTCTTCTCCAATTATCTAAGACGATAGAAGCATGGGTAACAATAGGAGGATACTTTAATTTTTCGGCAAGTTGGCACCAAGGAATGGCAATTGTGGAAGGAATATGGGTTGCACTGGTTACACCACCCCATACATAAGCATTCCCAAAGACTGATAGAAGAAGAAAAGCACGTCGCATACTCGCTTCATCCTCAAGATATGAAACATCAAGTAAAGGAAGTTTCTCTAAGGTGAATCGCAACTGATTTGTCATCAATAAAAAACTTAAGTCAGCAGCAACACGTTCCCAAGGGTCAAAAAAATCTGTTAATTTTTCTAAAGGGTCTTCTTTTGGTAAAAAACCTCGTACTGGGTCTACTTGATAGTAATTTAAATCCTTAATTACATTTGCGTTCATTTCAATTAACCCTTTATTTTTAATCAGTGTAATGTAGAGACGCGATATATATCGCGTCTTAACTAAATCACAATTTTTCCAATTTATTTTCGTTTTAATACTGCATAAATTCCTGGAACTCTAACATATTCCCCATTGGGAAACTTCATAATTGTTCCAAGAGTATCTTCTCCAGATAATACTATATCGAAATTAGGAAAAAACTGGATAATATCTTCTATTGTGACAGTACCAGGTTTTAATTCATGTTCTAAAACCATTGACAATTCTTGAGGAGGTTTATCAAGCTTTTCTAATAATTCTTTAAAGAAAATAAGCGCATTTTCACCAAACTCTATCAGGTAAAGAGTACCTGTATTCCCTAATAATATCTCCAAAGAGCGAGCAACATCCGGACGAGATTCTTTTAGAATATGGTGAAAACCAGTTCTCATATAAATATTAGTATCGCCTATTTCAGAATGAAGAATAGCTGCTTGCTCTGGTTGTAAACCATCAAGAACCCGATACTCAATATTAGAAGCAGCATTTTGTTTTTTTGCCACCTCAATAGCACTTGAGGAAATATCAACTCCGATAAGACGAGAAAAATAATTGGCGAGAAAACGAGTTTGTGTACCGTTACCACAAGCAAAGTCAATAAGTGGTAGTTCAGGATTCATCAAATTTTGAAAGCGGGGTAAGTCTGAAGCTGACGCTAATTCTGGATTACAATCCCATACGATTGGATAAGACAATTTAGATGCTTTGTTCCAAAACATCTCCCAACCTGAAGTACTCTTTTCTATTTTTTCGGGTGTGATGCTTCTTTGCATGATGTTGACTAATTTGATATTTATAGTGAATTTGTTCTCCATTTTTGTAATTTGCAATAATTAATTTTAAATTCCAAATTCTAAAATTAATAATTACAAACTACAAATGTAAATAATAAACAGGGCAAACAGTTGCTACCTTTATACTGAAACTAACTGCTTTTGCACTGGATATTTTTCTGCATATCGCATTAATCCATCCACAAACTCGACAACCATATCAAAAATCTTTTCGACTGCATATCTTGCTTCTTCTTGTTGTAACTTAGTTAATTGTATGCTCTTAATGAAATCTTCTGTACCCGTATTCCACAAATCATGAGCTGTTTCTGCATCAATATGATGGTCTCCAAAGAAATTATATTTCTCGTGCGTGATTCCCTGTAGTTCTTCAGCTACTTTTTTTGTGTTAGAGAAGAAAACATAAGTTGCTGCTTCTATCATCTCCATCATAGCCAATAAGACAACAGAGTCTGCTTTATCAGTAAGCTTGGTAATTTCACGATATATTTGGCGTGTTTTACTTGTGTCCTCGCTCCAAATAAATTTTAAGAAATCAGTAAACTTTTGTGGTTGATTAAATCCTAGCTTCTCAATATCTTGCAAATACCATATATAGTGAGTAGCTTCATCATAAGTGTGATTGTTAAGCAACTCTTGTACCTTATCAATTGCAGGTTCTCTGCGGAAATCATACTTTAACAAATCTGTAAAACTCATTGCTAAAGGAGCATAACAAGGCGCCCAAGCTAACCTTTGGTGAGGATGTATGCTTTTCTCCTGCAAGAAACGAAAGAAAGGTAATTGAGAAAGCTTTTCTTTCTTGGTGTCGATTAACTCAAGTATTTCTTTCATCGCTTTTGATTCCATTTTTATTACAACGAGGTGCTGCTGAATTGCTTACATTTGGTTACATGCTTGTTGGTACTGGCAGACAGCCAGGAGAATTCTGACCCGAAATTGTTGGCACCAAAAAGCCTGCCAATGCTTGGATATCTGCATTTATCTTGACTTTCATGATTTTCAAGCATTAGTTTGTATCTCGCAAATATCAGAAATAAATAAATACTCTTCTATTGAATACAATTTTCATGTATACCTGGACACAAAAAAATTTCCGCTATGTGCGTATCAATAGGTTAATTGTATTTAGCTAGAAAATAAATGCAAATACTCCATTACTTATTTGAGAATCACCAAAAAATAGCGAACCTGGAAACCAGAGTAAAAACATACATGCTTTACAAAGAAGCATTTGAAGCAGCACCATGTATTATATAACACACTATTTTTTGGGAAGATAGTATCTTACTATACATTTTATCAATCAAGTATCAACCAATTAGATAGTTATATGCTGCTTTTATCAATCAAGTATCAATCAATTAGATAGTTATATGATGCATCTTCTTTTGAGTTTGGTTGTAGTTTAAAAACTACGATTGCTAACATACGCATCTATCGCAGGGTATATATAGATACAGTTTCAATATCTTGATTGTCAGTGGTACATAAGTATCTATCACGACAGAGAATATCAATTAGAACATAGACTCTTCGCTCAACTTTAACTAATTCAATTGGAATTATAAACAAAATTCCCTTCTTCCTTTGTGGTTCGTCACACAAAAATTACTTCTTACAAATCAATTAAAAACACGATATCAAATTATTAATACTGTGCGTTCGCTCATTTTTATAGTTGAGGAGGAATTAATGCCTTGATGGGAAAGGAATAGGACGCTCAATAATACCAAGCGCATTTTCAGTCAGCTTGTAAGACATTTTTTAGAAAGGTGTGTACGTATTTTAGTGATTGACCAGGTAAAAATTAATTCTCTTGCTCTCAATCATACCGCTCTCCATCGTAGAGTAATTACGTTCCAAAATTTGCAACTTTTCAGTGAACCCACACTTAAATTTATAATGCCCAGGCGCCTGCACATAATTTAGGTGAGTATATATGGGGCGGGCAATCTTAAGCCCGCTCCACAAGAGAGAGAAGAGTGCCTACCTTACAAGGGATATAATTTTAATGAAGGTTGAGTCTATTACTATTAAGGACTTTAAGCGCTTTGAGCGTTTGGAGGTGTTGTTTAAAAATCAAACTCTCGATACGGTTAGTAATCGTTTCCTGTTACTGGGTGATAACGGTACTGGGAAAACTACGCTGCTGCAAGCTATTGCGCTTCCTTTGGCGTTGGCAACTAAGCAGATTCGGCGGGTTACTGATTTTGATTGGTTGGGGTTTCTTCCTGGTCGCTACCAACGTTGGGGGGCGCCGTATATTGAAATTGAGGTATTGTTTACGACTGAGGAGTTATATATCTATGACTAATCTCCTTTTGTCAACAAAATTTTATATTTCGTCGATTCGTTCATCCCTAGTTCAAAGCGCGCGGCTAATTGAGAAGCTCAATTATGGCATGGAATGTAAGTTAACTTTGATTTCGGCGCCCGCAGGCTCAGGAAAAACAACACTCCTCTCGTGAGTGGTTACGCCAAGCCAGCGTTGAAAGGGCTGGCTGCACGTAGTTAACCAAAAAAGTATGGTAAACGCTTTGACAAAAGCAGATTTTGGTACTGGCGCCTAACTGATAAGAAGACTCAAATCGAATATGCCAAGCGTAAAAGTCCTCATATAACACTAACAGTAAAAACTTGGTGTCACAGAGGTTGATTAATGATAAGTTAGAATTAATTACTAATTAGCAGTGGTGTTTAGTCCAAATTTAGTCCAACAGTAGAACCATGAAATTTAGGAAGTGCTTGCAGCAAGGGTTTTGGGCAACGGATTTTCGGTCTGCAAAACCTCCATCCCCCGGTTCAAATCCGGGTGGCGCCTCTAAAGGAAATAACCTGGAAACAACCGCTCTACAACGCTTAGGGCGGTTGTTTCGTATCTTGCCCACCTCAAGGAATATATCAATCCACCTTGCCAAATCAGGACAAATCATGTCAAATTAAGACAGATGTAGTTACGATTTTAAGTACGATTTGGCTAGTTTAAAAGAAGAACTACAGAAATTAAACAACCGCTTGAAGGGCGCGAAGTTGAGGGTCGCCGTATTCGAGCGAGATAATCACCTGTGGCTACGCGCGACTCTACCACCAAAGCCAAACAGTGAGAAGCCAAAACCATATCAGCAATATGTCAGTACTGGCGCTAAGTCAACAATCGCAGGGTTGCGCCACGCCGAACAAAGGGCCAAGCAATTGGCAATCGAACTTGATTCAGGTAAGTTTGATTGGTCGAACTGGATGGAAGCGAAGGCGCCTATAGTTGAAACTAAAACCATCAAGCAGTGGATTGAAGAATATCATGAGCATCGTCTATCAATATCAAAGGTGGCACCTTCCACCTGGAAAACAGACTATTTATTAATTTCCAAAAAATTACCTTCTAATGACAAGCTCTCTGCCGAAGCACTAATCGAAACGATTAAAAAGACACCACCCGACACGCGCGTTCGCAAGCGGCTAACTGAATATTGCTGTCGGCTCGCAGAATTCGCGAAGTTGCCGACACAGGATATTAAAAAGCTTGTTGGTAATTATTCAGCAAAATCTGTAAATCCTCGTGCGTTGCCTACCGATGCCCAGATTGCGGAGTTTATAAGTGGCATCAAAAATTCTGATTGGCAGTGGCTCGTTGCTGCTATTGCGACTTATGGGTTACGCTCACACGAAACATTTCACCTCGAAATTATCGCTGCTACTAAAAACGAAATCACCAAGGGTAAAACTGGCGCACGCATTATTCGCCCCTTATACCCAGAGTGGGTTGAGCAGTGGAAGCTTTCGGAAATCAGGTTACCAAATATAGATAAAGAATTTGATAACGGAAAGCTTTCGACTAAGGTTTCTGGCTGGTTTGGAGAGAACGCACCGTTTAGAGCGCTTGACTTGCGGCACTGCTATGCACGTCGCTGTTTTGAATTTAATATAGCACCCGACCGTGCAGCAAAAATGATGGGACACTCGCTCGAAGTTCACCTCACCACTTACCGTGCCTGGTTTGATGAAGAACTTTATGATAAAGCTTACCTTAACGCGATAGAGGCGCCAAACCGACCAATGCCACCTAACGTTTGTGGGTAGGTGTTGCTCTCAGGCGCCTAATTCCCTCCAAATTAATTTTTATGTTGCGCTTTTTACTATGGGGGGAAGCATCATTTACCCAGTGTTCGCCCTCAATAAGCACTCCATCTTTTATAAGTCGCACAACATTGCGTGGGCTGTAACCGCGACCCAGCAACTTATAAGCTGTCTCAAGTGTTACACAATCTTCTTCTTTGATTGTTGTTTTCAATAGATTGACTTTGGGCATAAACTTATTCCTGTTAGTTTAAAGATTATTTGTTGACAATTAATAAGTTGTGATGTGCGGCAGAGGGGGGAGCATCTTCTATCATGCCAAACCCTCTTCTTTCCAAGTTTGCAAGGCATTACGAGCTATTTCTTTGTAATCGTCGGCTGTTGCGGCGCGCTTCCCACTAAATAAATCACCACAAATCTCTTTATAATTGTCAGCGTCAATTTGCGGATTTCTGGCTGCCAAGATGATTTCCTTCAAAGACCTACCATTCTTGACACAATCAAGAATTTGCGCTTTGGAAATACCACATTTATATGCTAAAGGAATTAAGTTCCAGTTTTCAATATTGAGTTTAAGTTCCAGAGAATCATCCCTTCCCTGAAGATATCCTGCAATCTTAGCGGCTTTATTATTCTTTTCAAAAGCCCGAAGTTCGTCACTTTTCCCACCGTAGCAAAGCTCTTTTAAATCTCGTGCTGATGGTAGAAATTTTAAAGTTGAGATTGCATTTATTACGCCCGTTCTAAGTTCTACAACATCGCACTCCTTGAGCATTTCCCAGTAACCCAGGCGCCGCATTTTTACGAGTTCTTCGCTAACAGAGTTATTTACTCCGCATCTGTAATGCTCTTCAAGGATAGCCATATATTCCTTGAACTGCTCGTTATTTATAGATGTTTTCATTTTTACTTTAATCAAAAATTCCTAAATCTTCGTAATCGCTTAAAATTGAACCAGATGCTTTGTTATAAACGCGCTTTGCTACTTTCCCTTCTTCGCTGCGGAGAAATTGTTCTTTTCGCCATTGGGTGACGCATTCAGAAAGCTCTTGCCATCGTCCAGGGTCTTTTTCCATTGCTCTAATCCAAGCGCTGGCACCAGCAGTATTCTCCTGATTTTTCAATCTCTTCGCAAGATAAGTGATAAATCCATAATCAACATCGTTAGGTGCTGTATACAGTATCCTTCCTGATTTACGGTAATGACTGACAGTATCCCCAATTACCTCGTTTGCCCACTGTTTTAATTCAATCGGACTCGGTATTACGCCACTGTTCTCATATGCCTGAATTATGCGCGCTACTTCAGGTGAGGTTTTGTTCTCGCCTGCGCTTCTTACCAACCCGGAACTTTCTTCAACAACTTCAGCTTCAAAAATTTCTGTCTCACCGGGTGGTGAGTCCAGTTGCCGCGTTTTCTCAGAAGGAGATACTTTGCTTCGCAACACTGCGTGAACGTGAACGGTTTCCGGAGCCAGCGTCGTGGGCGGCTCTGCCGCAAAGTCTGCCACCGGGGAGTATCCCCGTGGCGAGCTTTGCGACTTGAGACGACTGGCGTTGTGCGGCAAACTGGCGAACCCGGAGGGCGCAACATTTGACTCTAATAAAGAATTTTGTTTTTCAATGAAAAACTCTTCTTTCACTGAATTAGATGCATTATTTGGCACCGACTCAACGACTTTATGCGAAGTTGAAGTCACTGTTGAATCGCTTTCGTCCTGAGCATTAGAAAAAAGACTATTAGTTTTTTGATTTTTAGTTATATATAGTGTGGTGGCATTTTTGCCATTATTATCCGGCAATTCTGCCGTATCGTAACGGCTTTTTTGCCGTTCTGATTCGTCTGCATCGTTACATAACGGCTTTTCTGCCGTTTTGTTGATAACGGAAGCTTGGCGCCATTTATCTAAGGTTTCCTGAATCCTGCCTATATTAAGCTTAAACTCTTTGAGTCTTGATAAAAAATTGGATGAGCGCTCAGTAATATAGCCTTTGGTTTTTAGAAGCTTTAGCGCTGCTCTAACAGATTTTTCCCCAAAGCTACCAAGTAAGCCATCAACAAAATTAGATAGTGATTCTCGCAACCAAATATCAGGTACTGCCTTTTTATATGACGCTTCTACACCTGCGTTATACTTTTCAATTCGACTGATTTCGACAAACCTGCAACTTGTCCAATATTCCAGCAGGTCAAGTATTTGCGCCGCGCAAACGTTGCGGTCACAAATTTCTAAATAATCTTCTCTGACGTGGAAGTAACGCCCCGAATGGGATATCACGTTCTGCATAATATAATCAGGATTAAGGTTTAGGCTTCCTTTCCAATCGGAAAAGAAGCTTGTTATTTATCTGTTTAGCTTTTGTTAAGAAAGCTAATAGCAGCCGCAGCGTTTCCCCTGAATTACCAACCCCCAGCGCTTCACCCAAGGTGCCAAGCAAGCCTTTGATTACTAGATGTTTCTCTCTCTCACTCCTTTACTCCAGTTATGGCGCCACGTAATTTGACTATCGTTCGTGAATGTTTTAGCTTGAAGCACAAGGTTATAGTTTGTATTCTTGTTCCAAAATAGTTAGTAGTTGCTCCTGCCTACGTGTAAAGTTTGATGGGTCTGGAACTTTTGAAAGGACTTCAAGTATTGCCATGTAGGCAGGTTCATAATCTTCACGAACTTTTTGAAATAATTTTAGAATGCGGTCGCAGTTTTCGGCTGCTTTTTGTTCGCAAACTCCGTAAGTTATCTCCAAATTTTCGGGTTTAACTGCTGGGAAATCCATTTTCCAGGTTTTGATACCACAACTGTGAGGGTTAACTTGAGTAACAATGCACCAGGCACCTGCAACTGGCTTTAAATCAGGGTTGCCTTTTGAAATAATTCGGCAGACTTCGCCAACATGGTGCGGATTTGGTACGCGCTTTTTGTTTTTAATCTGTTCAACTATGTCTGGTTTTTTCAATTTTTCATCAAGTCTTTTTTGTACATGTTCCTTTCCTTTGGTAGATGTCAACTCAGCAAGCTCAAGAATTTCTTTCTTGGGAAGTTTTACAGTTCGGTTAAGAATCGAGTCTTTGAGCGAATCTCCCTGCGTCGAAGCTAGAGTATCAACAGCTTGTGCGTAATTCGCGTCGTTACGAATACTGCGCTCGCCAACTTTATATTCTTCAGCAAGCTCCTTGGCAACATCTAATGTTATTAAATCATTGTAAGGCAAATCCTCGTCGTCGGATTCCATCGAACGGCAAACGTTGCCGTTCGGTAAATCCTGCTCAGAGTCGGATTCCATCGAACGGCAATTCTTGCCGTTCGGTAAATTCTGCTTTAAATTATCTTCGCGATTTCCTTTCAGATTCAGATAACGTTTACCCCTGAGATAGGAAGCAGCCTCCGGCGTAATGTTACGGCGCCCTAATTGATTATTGACAATCCAGCAAATAGCTGCGGCTCTTGATTCTATTTCAACCTCTTCTATCTTGTAAGGAATTTGCAATTTTTGACATAATTCATAGCGATTGTGACCATCGAGTAAAATGCCTGTACCTTTCCATACAAGCAAAGGGTAAAGGCAGCCAGACTTTGTTAAATTTGCCTCTAATATAGATTTTTCCTCATCTGATAAAGGAAGAATTAGATTTTTAAACTCAGGGTCAATATTAACAGATGGCTGAGAAAATACTAATTCATCAGTATTATTAGATATTTGTTGTTCCTGTTCAACCTCAAAGGAAGCACCTACCAAAGTTACCCAACTAGTTGGAATGTGAACTATATGTGGTTTATAAGCTTTGTTGTCTTGTTTATCAAGCAAAACAGATATTTGGGTGCCTTGGATTTTCTTGATTTCACCATAAGATAAAGCAAGATGTTGGCAGTTGTTATCAAGAAACTCAGGCTGAATTTGAACACGCGAACCCACTCGAAAATTATTATCGTTGTAATTGTCTGTTGAAGCTAAATTCATACTTATTAATAGCTCCGTTGCATTAATAAAAGTAATTCATCTATGCTGAGGGCTTTTATGAACCCACTGCATTTTTAATCGTCATGTCGAGCTTCTACTGCGATTAGCTCGCTTGACTCTATGCTTGACAGTACTTGGGTCGAAATAAGTAATTCTGGATGTTGTCTGCAACCCTCTCAAAAATATCTGATGAGTTAGTTGGTTCATAAGCTGATTCGCAAGTGTAGATTTTGCAGTCAGCGAGCCTTCGTTCTGGAAGTTTTAACAGGTGAATCAAACGGCGCCTCTTGATAAACTTGAAGAAGGCGCCAGTTAAATCTATCAAGCGTGTGTATCCGCTCTGTACGTGTTAGTTGGTGAAACAGAAACATTTTATTCTTTCTAGCTTGAGTCATGGGAATACGAAAGTTTAATTTACTTAACTCTATTGGTAGTGAACACGTGCGTTGTTAACAATCATGGATTGTTTACTAATAGATTGTATTGGTAAGCACTTTAATCGTTTCTTTTTGCTTCTTCTTGCGATAAACGCTCTGTCAAACATTCTTGACCTAAGAGAGTTCTAATATTACCTTTACCTGATTCATTCAGGTCTCGGAAATAATCAATAGCAACTTTGAGGTCAACCATATCAGCGACACAGCAGTTTGGCATCCTTGCGACTGTTGGATTCACCCCCAATCTTTTAATGAAATTCTTTGCTGTTCCAGGTTGCTTTCTAACTGTAATAGCCATTTGACGAACAGTAATTGTAATTTGTCCGTTCGCAAGTTTGTAAGCGGTTACTCGAAAAGCCTTCTTCTTGAGTTTAATTCGCTCAATAGCAATTTGTATGGCCGGAGTGTTCTTCATCGTTTGTGGATTGATTAGGACTGTTAATCATTGCTCGCTGATTAATTAATTGCATTTCAATTTGTTAGCCAAACAAGTCAAGTAAAGCTAGTAAAATTGATGATGATAACTGGTAGGCTGCATCCTGGTAGAGGTTTGATATATATTGCACGCATCAATCAAGCTAGATTGATGCTGTCTAATACGCGCTTCGGACTTGAAGTAAAATTTACATCTAATTACATGCAAACCTTAACTTTAAATCACTACTAATTTTTGGCGTTTACCCTGAGTTGCTTTATTTACTTTTAACACAGTCTTACAAGTATTTTTTGATGATTTCACCTGACCGAAAGTGATATTTATATCACTTTTGATAGGTAGCACAAATTTAATTTTTAGATGGCCAAAAATGGCCAACGTTTAACTTTATACAATCTTTACACAATGCACACTAAATGAGACGAGTGCAAACTATTATTTTTTGCAGAGAAATAAAATAGTTGCAGTTTGGTTGCTTGTATGCTGCTACGCCCTAAGAGATAGGGTTTCCAACTTGGTTTGAATAATAACAAAAACCCTTATAATCTATAAAAGAGTCTTATCTTCAGTTTTTCTCATAATGTAAAGATTTATTAAAGTTAAAAAAATGTTATTAATTAGTCTGTTTTATTTCAGTAATTATACAGAGTGTATAAGCAAAAATCGATGCAAGTGATAAGTAATATTTTTATTTTTGATTATTAATAGTAATAAATAGTATCAAGTTGATATAATGTTATTTGCTGCTCATACGTTTTAATTTGTTATAATCAGCAAAATTTATCAGCTTACTTGCTAGCTGATTACCAAGGAGAATCATCAACAGTTGGAGAAGTTAACTCTATCTCTCCTTCTGCTTCGGCGCCATGTTCATCTCTTATCGACTCAATATTTAATAATTGTTGAGCAATTTGCTTTCTCAAATCGATAGCTTCATCCAAGTGCTGCTGTTCAATCAAAGTCGAGCGTGCTATTAGTCGTGAGTAAAGTTGAGAGTTCCAAAGTTTTTCGCACTTAGAGATTCGATAAATATCTAATTTAGGAATGGGAATGGTAAGCGGGTAAGGAATAGAACCTTCGCCAGAAGATGTGTAACCAGGATTTGTAATTACGCATTTACCTTGAGGAAAGCGCATAATCTCATCTGCTGTGATGATGGGCATTGTTTGCAAGCTGTCCGACCAAGTTGTGGTGTGTCCATCTTTGGAGTTACTTATTGATTTGTTTTTAACGATAAATTCCTTGTTGCCGAAAGACTGAGAAAATTTCTCGGCAGTCGAGTAGTTGGCTGGGTTATACAAAATTTTGGTGCTGCAAGCGCTGGTAATTGCCGCAGAACCGTTTTCTCCGTAAGCAGAAGCGAGTTGTTCGAGAGACTGAACACCCAATACAAAACAGGCGCCGTTACTTCTGTACTCGTTAATCCATTGAGGTAAAGCTTTGAGATACAAAGAAGGTAACTCATCGATGAAAATTCCAATTGGGTCAAAGCGGGGAGTGGATAAATTACTGACAATTGTCATGTGTAGCGCTGCGGCTAACAATGGTCCAACAACGTCTCGTCTAGGGTCGTCTAATTTGAAGATTAGTATCTGGCGCCTTGATAATTTGGTGGGAATTGTACTTTTACCAATAAATGAGGGAAGTAGAGAACGTTGAATAAAGCTTGAAAATATTCCTACTGTCGTTGTGTCGATACTCGCTATCGTCTTCTCACTGTCTCTAGCTTTGAGATACTGTTGAAAGGAAGCTGCGACCCAGCGTGAAACTTTACCTGCTTGTACGGATGCGTGTAGCTTATTAATAAA
The DNA here is from genome assembly GCF_000331305.1 of Calothrix sp. PCC 7103. Taxonomy (GTDB): domain Bacteria; phylum Cyanobacteriota; class Cyanobacteriia; order Cyanobacteriales; family Nostocaceae; genus Dulcicalothrix. The sequence goes on from NZ_KB217483.1 coordinate 65,937, forward strand.
ATCATCAACCGACTGAATGCAGTAAACGGTTGCTAAATCAGGGCAGTCACTACTTTTGGCTAACTGAATTAACGCTTTCGCTAATAAATCAGCAGCTTTGGAGAAAAACTCGTCACCCTTACCACTACCACCAGCATTTGCATTAATTACTTGGGCAATTTGTGCTGCTGTAACTGCATCCTCTTGGTTCTCCATAAAATCAAGAGGGTTGATTACTTCACTATATGGTTCTCCTGGCGCGAATATCCGTACATCGTAACCGTAACATGCTGCTAACGGCGCCAGTAGTTTCATTTGGTCGCCCTTTTTATCGTATACAATCAGCGGAAATCCCTGCACCATGCAGCTTTCTGCCATACGGTCGATTGTGCCAAAAGTTTTACCTGAACCAGGGGCGCCAAGAACTAAAGTAGAACGTTCAGCATGAGGAATCCAAACTGTAGGTGAGGCGCCAAGGATAGTTTGAAATATGGCGCCTGTATCTCTAAATTTTCCTTTAAACCAATAGCGGGGAGAACCGCACCAAAAACAGACTTTATTGTGCTTGCTAGCTCGAATTTGTTTAAGCGCGAGATTTGTTGCTGCTAGTTTTTCAGCAGTCCCTACCACTCTTCCAGTAGAAATTTTACCCTTTTTACTACCAGCTACTTGAGTCAATAAAATCAAGAACGTTAAACTTCCCAGCATTGCCAACCCTTCTGGATTTGCAAAATTTTTAAACAGTCCTACAAAATCAATACCTGAATTATAACCATGTTGTGGAGAGTGCTCTGTTATAGTTTTTGAAATTAACATTACTTCTTGCTTCCCAAGGTAGGCAATTTAAGGAATAAACTTTCAACAGCTTGATAATAACCGTCCTCGTCGCAATAAGTAAGTTTTTGCAACGTTTGATTATCATTAAGCTGTTGAATATCTAAACAAGGTAAATTCAAATTACTATTAAAATTATCTGAACTAACACTAATTAAATTTTGATTAGGTTCTAATTCCGGATGTAAATAAAGATTTATCACGCGAGTATACTGATTTTTACCTTTATCTACATAGCCTGTATACAAGCATCCTAATTTTCCACACAAACTAGAATTATTATAGTTGAAAAGATACAAATGTTTATCCTGACCCTTGACATTAGCAAATTTGATTAGACTTTTTGCTGTAGAAGATAAGGATGTATTCTCAGATATAGCTAGTTGCATTAAGGAAGCAGGAACTTTATTTGCATCATTCCAGCTAATTTTGACTCCATCCGCGCGGCTACTACATCCATTCAGAAACAAAACACTGATAAGCAGGAATATTCCTAAACTGAAATGAAAGTAACGCACTAAACGTACAATTTTATCATTAGGCATGATATATTTTCCAAATAATTAACAACCTTGAAAATTCTGTTTATACTTATTTAAAACATCTTCACCGTAATTTTTAATAGAAAGCCTACCAAAAACATCTTTGGCATCACTATCAACTATTGAAGAATCACCACCAAAATACTTTTGAGCAACTCGTTCAACTAAGCGGGCGCCGGAGAAAGGCTTTTTGGTTACTGGGTCAATTTCTTGAGATGTGCTATTAATTTTATCGGCAATACTGTTTTGAAAAGCATCCTCTTGAGCTACGGGAGGGAAGAACTGAAATACCTCAGCATCATTTGGTCGATATCCTTGAGAAAGCTTGGCTAAGAATTCTTTACCACCATTAGCTTTTTGAATTTGTTCCTGAGCGTACTTATCGTAGCTAAGAAACTTATATTTACCCAAAGACACACCGCAATTACTTCTATCATTAGTACAAGCATAGGCGCCAACATCATTATAATTACCATTGTTATAATTACCATTGTTTTCAGTATCAGCAATAGATTTAGCAAGCGCCATTAGGTTTGCAGTTTGAGAACTTTGAGACTGACAATTAGGTTGAGCGCTATTGAAAGCAGACACTGTATTAGTTTTACTGACATTAGCTGATACCTCACTGCTATTTAAGTTAGGTGTATAAGTATTTTGAGAGAGTTCTGAGCCAAGAGTACCAATAAAAATTGGAGCATTCAGCTTATACGTCAAGAATGGAACAGGACCAATAAAATAAGGTGTGGCACCACAGATATTTTTGAAGCGAAAGAACAAAGCAGTGTTAACAGTATCAGTTTTTTCATCTGGTTCCATCACTACTACCTTAAAAGCACTACCAAAGGGTAATCTTCCTGTCGGCTCTTTTCCTGAGTTGACTCCTTCTAAACAACCCCAACCTCCTTCAACTTGTTGATACTTACCACTTATCCACGAACGTCCTTCAAATTGGCTTTGTTTACTACGTCCCGAATTTTCTAAATCGTCAAGTTCAATGTATGGGCACTCCTGGTCAGAACAAGGAACTGAAAAACCTGCTACATCCGAACCTGATATAGTTCTCTGGCGCCGTTTCTCTGCTTTACCCCAAATAAAGTCTATCCTGGCAAACGTGTTACCAAACTCAGCTAAAGGAATAGGAAACTCGGTTAATGGCAAGGCGCCAAGTCCAGGTACTCCAGAAATTAGAGTATTTTGCCAACCTGTAAAATTCGATAGCTGTACCGCATCAACATTGGGAATATCTTCTATAGTGTAAGACGATAAATTTGTTTGATTGAGCTTAAGTTCTCCCAACGCTTGATTTTGAGCCAGAAGTTTAGAGAGTGGGGTGTTTATATTAGTTTGAGGCGCCTGGGTTTTGAGCAATGCGGCGACTGGCTGTATTAGTTCCGCATTAGCTTGTCCTAAATTTGGTACAACATCCGCCAAGTTTTGGAGAGTTTGTTGCCCTAAAAGCGGGAAGTTATTTAGAGGAACTGTCTTTAAATCTAAATTACTAACAGTTTTTGTAATGCTATTTAAACTTAACAGGCTTGGTTGTAACGCATCTTCAATATCTCCCAAGCTTAGATACTTATCTGGTGTATCCCCAACTTTCCACTTTCGCTCTTTATTATCAATATTAATTGAACCACCTTTTTGAATTGGAGGCATTGTCGCGAAGAATATTCTTTGCCAGTCGGGTAGTGATAATTGGGTGCTGGTGGCGCCATTAGTCAAGCGAGTGGGTAGACTTGGCTGATTCTGCGCTACCGATGGTGACGTTAAGTACAAACTAAACCAACTAAATATGACTAAAAAAAGAGATAAACACGTAATGACTAAAAATCGACCAATTTTCATAAATCAATCCTGAGAGTGATTTTACGCCTTATTGTCGTTTACTTGCTGCTTACTGTTACTGTTCAATAGAGGTAAATTCATCTATCACAATAGTGATATTCTTGATTGTGAGTAATTGGCGCCTGATTAAGTTATTTAACAACAGCTTTAGTTATTTCTTTCAGTATCAATATATTATTAGGGTTAGCATCGTAAGAACGCAATTCTACAGTCAAAGGCAAGATTTGTGAGCTATATACCTAAACTGTACAGGCATTATCAGAAGTAAGAATATTGAGTTAGAGATATTAAACCCTATTCCTAATCATTTTTTATAATACAAAAACACTATTGGTCTACTATCTTATAATCAACAGTAAGTTTAAAAATAATTTTTGAATGTGGAAGCCTCTTGCTTTACCTTTTATTTGTTAACGCATCGTAGCTTTTTCAATCCCAAAGAGCGCCGAAATTTTGGTGTTTTCTTGGGATGAGCTATTATGTATAACTTTAGCCCCAGAAATTCGTATTTCAGCAGTCAAGCGAGGGGAAGAGATATACGACATGATAGACGAAGACCGAAGTGTCCTAATTTTAAATGGAAATATTTATCCAACGCTTGGGCTATATGGTGGGGTTCCTATCTTACGAAACAATCTAGGTGATGGAATATCTTTGGAACCACAACAGGAGCGATTAGTCATTTTGAATAGCTCCTACGAAATCAAGCAGATTATAGAATTTTACGATGAATCAAGAGATTGGCGTTGGGCAACTTTTTCAGTAGATAGTTGCTATTTAATTATTGGTGTACCACATGTATTGTTTGTTTACAAGTGGGTTGAATGACAAAGGTTTACTACGCGACTTTTATTAGGTTAGGCGCCAAGTACTGTTTAGAATACGGGCACTTAATATCTCTAAATTTTCCTTTTAAGCATTTATAATTTGGTCTACTGAAACAGAGATGTTTGCAAATGCGAGGGGATGAATTATTCCTGTAGTCAGTGTTTGTTTTGTTGCATATTCTCCATCTAATGGTTGCCGAAATACTACTAGATGTAATTTTTTGAGGTTTACGACCCAATATTCTTGAATATCGGCGCCTGCATAAATTTTGCTTTTTGTTTCTAAGTCTTTCTCTAAACTAGTGTTACTGTATTCAATCAGCCAAAAAATATTCTCCGGATAAGGATGATGGTTTCGATACTCACGTCCTAAGCGTTGAACAACTGCAATATCTGGTTCTGGTTCCGAATCGTCTCTTAGCGTTATTGGTTTCGCTTCACGTATCGTGGCACGTTCTAAGAGCAAAGAAGCTAAGTACTCACCAGCTTCATCACTGGAATAAGCGTGCGGCTCTCCATAAGAGCGCCTCTCAACAATTTCTCCTCTAAGTAATTCTACTTTACGTCCACTCAAAATACCTGCGTCAATCATGCTGTGATATTCGTCGAGTGTCCATTTGGCAGTGGTAAGTACCATAATGATTGTTTTTTATTTTCCTATTTTAAACGAGTATCGGGGTAATTATAGTTTAACTACCAAACAAAACCTCTGGCTGTTTAACCCAACGACTTTTATCAGGTGATGACGCTGGACGCGCGTAAACAGCTTTATTGCGAATCTCAATAATTTTATCTTCTTCACGAATCATGCTGGGAGTGAAATTATACCGCTGTTCTAGAAAATCTTGTACAGTCACCTTGAGAGGTTGTTTCTCCAATTCCCCATGATAGAATTGTTTTGAATTTTGATAAAATGCTTCTTCTGCCGTCTTCCTTACAAGCAACGCAATTTCAGCCGGAGTTAGAAGTTTGGTTTCAGACAGCAGGCGCCACCAATCTTTATCATTGAAATCCAGTCCTGGGAAATATTTAGCTAAGTGCAATTTAAAAATTTCATACCTGGCGCCAGTATGAGGAAGGTCTACAAAAATAATTTCGTCGAAGCGGCGAACTAACTCAGGAGGTAGAAATTCTAATCTGTTAACTGTTGCCATCACTAGTACTTGAGAAGTTCGCTCTTGCATCCAAGTTAAAAGTTTTCCTGCCAACTGACGGGATACACCACCATCGCTATCTGAGTCAAACCCAGCAAATCCTTTGTCAAAGTCATCGAAGTAGAGAACTAAACCATACTCACCACTGGCATCACAGAATTGTAAAAATTCTCGTAAATTTTTTCTCGACTCGTAAGCTGTTGCACCACGCAAGCCTGCCCAGTCAGCAGCGACCATCGGTACACCCATTTTAGAAGCTGCGAGTTTCGCACTTAGAGATTTTCCTGTTCCTGGTGGTCCCCAAAGAATCATTCCCTTGGGAAATAGAAGATTATGATGCTTTGCTTCGGGTTTGAGAAGGGCAGCCGCGCGCTCTAAAATTTCTTCTAATAAATCTAAACCTCCAGCCTCTGGTACGTCTGGTTCGTTAATAAATTCGATACCCTGACCTTTGAGCTTACCTTTTTTGTAAGCTAAAACTGCATTTGTTAGTTCTTCAAGGGTATGGGCAAACTCTAAAGACCGAGACAGCAGCATTTCAAGCTCCCCCATTGGTATCCCTAAACAGGTACGAATTAAAGTTTCAAACTTTGCATCCAAATCGAATCTTGTTTCTATAAGCTTTTTAATTGCTTCCCGAATTTCTGTAATATTTGGCAGTGTGTAACTAATTGCTGGAAGTAGCGGCGCCACATATGAAGGAAATTCAGCATAACTTTCCATACAAACTAGAAATTGCTGATTATTATTCGCTCTCAAGCTGTAAACTAAGTTACTTAATACCGCTGTTGTTTTCTGTGAAAATTTACCTATAGCATCAGGTGAAATCACACCTTCAAAAACAAATATTCCTGGCGCCTGTTCATGTTCCAATAACCAAACTAAACCTGATGTACATTCGGCATTGGTTGGTATTAGCCGTGTAAATTCCACTACTTGCTGCAAATGAGTATAACCTTGATTCCAAAAATATAAGGATAATTTGCGACTCTGAGCGACTTCATAGAAAAACTCCAGCACTTTCATCCGTTCGGTAAGTGGTGCTTCTATAGCAACAACTGTTTGTCCCTGGTCAAACAGCACTGGTAAATCTTTGGGTTTCATGACTATTTCCAATAATTGGGTAAGTAAGTTTTGCGATAATCAGCGCGCGCCCATTTTTTCGCTTGCTTGGTAGTCCACATTGGGTCAGTTGGTAAGTTGGGTATATTTTGCAACTGTGTAAGATAAATGCGGTCATCTGCTACTTGTGCCAAAACAGAAGCTATCACCTTGCAGCAACGAAGCGGATATTTAACAGCTTGCTTCTCACTGAAACGAATTACTATCCAGTTGCTGTTGGTGAAAAATGCATTTCTGGTATCGTCTTTTCCTTGGTCGGTACAGTGATGAGGCGCCTTCGTATTTCCAACGTAGGGTTCATCAATTTCAATATCTATGCTTAAACCGCTTGTATGTAATAATACAAAATCCGCAGAATAAGGATAAGAAAATTCTGGATTTTGGAATGCTACACCTTGAATCACCGAAGGAAATATACGGTTAATAACCTGATAAAATGATTGTTCGGAAACACCCGCAGGAGCATCACTTTGACCAGTTGGTTGTAAAACTTTACCATTAAGCCACTGACTAAGTTCAATTTCGTTTCGTTGTTTGTTTATTACGGTGGTTGGTTGGCGATGAGAAATGTTCTTGACTACTGCTGGTTTGGGGTAATTAGGAGATATAATACAAATCACACCTAAACTAATTGATAACCAAACAAGTGTAATTAACCATAGCGGAGATAAAAGTCTGAAAGATAAAGGGATGAGAAAACCAACCAGCAAGAACAATACCTGAATATATATGGATGAGGAAGATTTTGAAGTTAAGAATGTTGTTTGCGATAGCTTTGGTATTGAGTGAGAGCCTTTAACGTTATATGTATTATTTTTGGCTAGAAATTTAAGTATTAAAGAAGGGTAAAGTATTACGGGATAACATTTACTCACTTATTGGCATTGAATTTAAATTAGGTTTGGGCGCCGGGTTTTTAATATTGTCTTCGATTCCTAATAATCCTATTTCTGTGAGGACTGGTAAAGGAAGATTGACTTTTTGTGCAATTTCAACCAAAGTTTGGGAAGATGTATTTCGAGCAATTGCTAAAAATTCTCTGACCTTAAATACTATTGGGTCGCGCGTTGGAGCATAGCCAAGTCGTACCGCAGCAACTAAACCACGTTCGATGTCGCTTAGTGTAGCTCTACGGAATAAACCAACTTCCAAGGTTTGCCTTTGTTGCTCAATTCCTGATACTGCTGCTATATCTATAGTGCTGTACTTGGGTGAATTTTTTCCAGCTTGAAGGTTGAAGGTATATAATCGCACGTTACCATTGGCTGTTTTTGTTTTGACGAATAAATTGGTAACGCTTGCTGTTGTTAAGTTGGGAAATTGTAATGGCTTTATGCGGCGTAAAAATATAGTTGTTGCTCGACCAGCTTCTAATGGTGCGTCTGTGGCGTAAGTAAAGCGACTAGGGTCTGCCAGAAAAATTTGGGTAATCTGTTCATTAACACTAGAAAAATCTATCGCTGTTGCTCTACCTGTCCAAACTTGAAGATTTATTGCTTTTTCAGTAACGCTCTGACTTGGACTAGTTGTTAAGGCGCCTGGTTGTTGTGCATTTACAGAAAACGAAACTGTAATTAACCCAAATGTAATAACGCAAAAAATTCCTGTCTTCATTGGTCTATCTCAACGTGAAATTTCAAAGAAACTATTGAAAAATATGGAAACTTTTGTTCCAGCAGGTACAATCGCGACGTTAGGGCGATTCTCTAATTCATTAGAAGTTTTATCCGCACGCTTGCTTAAACGTTCCTGCATTGGTTTGAAAAATCCTTCTACTGCTGCTGCCAAGACATCTGGTTTACCGGCGCCAGTTATTATAGTTTGACTGCTAAACCCACCATTATTAACGGTAGTAGAAGATTGAGTTTGGTTTTGGTTAAAAACTTCACCTGCACGACTCGCGGCGCCAAGTAAACCAATCAAAATATCTTGTTGTGCTAACGAGGCGCCTAATGCTTCAATTGATTGTGCAATTAGAGGTTTATTATCTTCGCCTCGAATTAAAATTACATCCCTCGGAATGGGTTGTTGTTTAACTTGACCGTAACTATCGATATAAACAATTGCAATCACACTTTGTTGAACTAGCTTGTTAGCTTTAGATACAGAATCCACTTCTGTAATTAAAATTACTCCTTTGGGAATTGCTACACGGTTATCAGTTGATAAAACATCTTGCTGTAATCGCACTGCAAATCGACCTTGATTTTTATTTTCAGGCGCCCAAATCATTGGAACTAACACAGAGCCTTGTGCTGTTGTACCGATTTGAACTTGCATAGGTTGTGTAATCGATTCCTTGGCAGTTAAAGTCAAGTTTTGATTGCCTGTAAGAGGAGTACGATTTAAAATTCCCCATTCTCCTGGTGTTTGGGTTGTTTGCTGAGTGTCAGTAGTCGGCTCCTTTGAGTCACTAACATAAACAACAGGAATTGTTGCTTGTTTAGTAGTTGCATCTAGCACAGTATCTTTAGTTGTATTTACTGTGTTTGTCGAACTAACAATATTATTCTTACTAACGTTGGTGGCAATAGGATTTTGAGGTAAAGCTTGTGTTGACTCAGAAGGTTGACTTGCTTCTATCTTTCCATTTGCTACGGTTTGTTGCCCTAAAGTCGCAAGTTCTTTCCATCGCTCGAATGGGTCAATTGGTTTTGGTTTTGTTTGTGTTGAAGTAGCAACAATTTTGGGTTGTATTATTTTTGGCTGTTGTAAGGGCGTTGGTACTGATACTTGTTCTCTAATAATTCTAGGTGGTGGAGGGTTGATATTACTAGCTCGTAAAACTGGTGCTGGTCTTCTAACAGTTGTGGGAGTAGAGGGTTTAGAAGAAATTGGTCTTTGTTGCGGCGCCTTTTCTGTACGGCTAGCTTGATTTCGCAATGCTAGTTCTGCTTTCAAGCGCGCGGCTTCATCACTGGAACCTTCTGCAAAAACAGATGATGTAGGTTTTGGAGTGACTACAGGTTTTGCAATTTGTTTGGGTGCGAAAAAGATTGACCATGCCATCCAACCAAAACCCATTACACCACCCACCAACAAAGCTACTATGGCACCTCTCACAAGCGGGTTTTCGCTGCTATCAACTGGTTCTGCTTGTTCCCCGTCTCGTTGGATTAAATACTCAGTGTCAATTAAAGCAACTTGTTTAGGGTTGTATCCAGATATTTCTAATTCTTCCTCTGCTGTTAATTCTTCTTCTAACAATTGATTGTCAGAATTTTCTTGTAAGCTTTCTTGATTCATAAAATATTTTTATTTATTGAGTGTAAATTCAGTAATTTTAGTAATTTCTAAACCTGCGCTTCTTATTTCATACAGTTGTTGTTCTAGAGTGGAAGCATTGGCAGCAAGTGGGGAGGGAATGTCTACTGCTTGTAAGGTAAAAGTGCGGTTAATTGGAATTTCTTCATCTGCACCACCAGAAAGATTTACGATGACGCGCGTTGCGACCATATCAACTTCCCACTCACCAGTCTTGATTTGTCTTGGTGCCGAAAGGTAGGAAATAATAATCTTAGAGCGAACTTGACCTGCAAATACGCGCGTTGGTGTAATATCAGCCAAAGCTTGTAACGCAGCTTGACGAAACCCATCTTTTCCACCTTGAATTAAAAATGAACCAAAGTAAGCATTAGTAGTAATACGCTTACCCTTACCAACATCTCGTCCTTTATCTAGTTCTTTAGTTCCAGGGATTACACCATCCCAGTTAAAAGTTAACTCTGCCCACTGTCTAACAGTATTTTTGACAACTTCCGGTTGACGGTATAAATAATCTTGCTCGGACATTACTAAAGCATGACCATTTACCAACTGAACGAAAGTAGTTTTTCGTGCAGCTAGTTGATTGACCCTAAAACTCAGAAATAACACAAACAAAAAGCTTAATAAACTAAAAACAGTCAGCCCGATAAAACATAGGGGTAAGATATCTTTAGAATCAAGTAATATTGATGGTCGCTTAACTCGTTGTAAAGATTTCAGCATAAAAAACACAGTACTAACTAAATTTTTCCAACTAATCCTGTTGTGACAGCAACGATACCATCAAAAGCTGCATTGACTAACGCAGGAACTCTACTATTAATACCTGTATAAAGCGCAACTCCACCACCACCTGCAATTAGTAGTGCCAAAGCTGGAGCAAAAATACTTATAAACGTTAAAAAAGCTAAATCAGAAGCACTTTGGGCGCCAGCAGCGACAATTACCGTTGCAGCTAAACCGACTACAATGTTGTAACCGAGTTGCACACCAAACAAGGCAATAAAACCACTTGCCCAAGCCCATATTGGTTTTGAGCCAAGTGGTAGTAAACTCAATCCCAAAGCGATGGGTGCAAAAGTTGCAGTCATAATTAATGCAGCTTCCAAAATGTTGACAAAAGCCCACTGAAGTGCATAGAGAAAGGTAATTAAAATTAGAGAAATTGATGCACTAAAAACGGCGCCTGGATTCTGTACAAAATTGGTTAACTCCGCAACGGCTTTGCGCGCTTCTTCTAACGGCCCATTGTTTTGTTTTTCAGCCGAAGCAAGAATTTGCTCGACTACTGGTCTTTTTTCTTGGAGACAATCTGTAAGAGGTTTACCTGTTTTACCCTGACACTCAGCATAAACAGTAGATATTTGAGTTTTGACGCTTTGAGTCAGGGTAACGTTAGATATTGCACTTTTAAAAGTTGTATCAGCTAGTTGAATGTTGAGAACAGCAGTAACTTGCTGATGACCAATATTCCGTATTAGGAGAACAGATTGAGAAAGCAAATAGCCATTATTGCCCAAGAATAAAGCAATAACTAGAGGATAGACGAGTGATGCTGCTAATTCTGACCACAAAAACCGCTTTTCTTGATAATCAGAAGCCATTTTGACAGCAAGGAGAATAATACTCAAAGCCGCAAGGGTAGTGCCAAGATTACATAATCCTGCCCATAAGGCGCTGTCTTGGTTAATTGCATCTCCCCATGCCTTATTCCACGATTCAACAGTTTGCTTGCTTAGTTCGATACTACTTGTTACCAAAGTAATACCTACTGCAGCCGATGCAGAATTTTCATTAGGTGTAGATTGAGCAATTAAGGTGGGAAATAGCATGGAAGTTAAGAATTTTACCACAGAGACGCAGAGTACACAGAGAGAATATTTTAGTTAGATGAATCTTTACCAAGTACGACGCCTCCTGGCATAACTAATAATGCTCCTTGAGATATGGCGCCGTTACCGCTTGCAATTGCACTTTGGCGTTCTCTGGTATTAGCAGCGTTAAGTTCCTGTGCTGTTTGAGCGTTTAAAGTTAGCCCTAACGCTCTGTCTTGTCGCGCTTGTGATGCTTCCTGTAACTGCAAGTTGGCAATAGTCGCGTTGTTTTTTAGCTGTCGAGAGATGTTTTGTAGAATGTGCTGTGAGGTATCTGTATTTTGGGAGTCGTCTGACATTTGGCTTGATTCAAGTTCAGAGTTAGCACTTTGCTCAAGTGTTTCCTTTGATTTATTTTGAGCAGTTTTAGAAAGAGTTTTAAGTTGTGCAAAGTCAATTGCTCCAACTCTTTCGCTTTGATGAGCTAAATCTTCACGTATTGCGTATGAGTTGGGGATATTGTTCTCAAGTTTATTATTATTTACTCCATCTTCGGGCAAGGCGCCTTTCATTATTTCCCCGACGACTTGACCCAAATCAGGCACTTGGACTGAACCAATTGCATTTTGAACGAGTTGTGCGATACCACCGAAAAAATCACCTCGAAGAAAAGAATGTACATCATTGATAAATCCGTTAATTTGGTTTGATGAGTTTTTGTCGAACGATGCGGTTGCAGTTTGAGTGACATTACGACTTTCTGCCGTATCTAAAGTTGCTGCTACTGATGAATTGATAACAGTCAAGCTTAAGCTCAAAAGCGTTATGCCAATTACAGAAACGCTTTTGATTTGTCGATTCAGTCTACGTATAAGTAAGCGTTTCTTTTTTATTGTTTTTGTATTCATTATTAACTCCTTCATTGAGGCGCCTCTGTAACAATCTCATTAAATTTGGTAAACTCTCTCTTCCCACTCCTACCTTTGTGTCCTACCCTGCGGGAAAACCTCCGGTTTACGTGTCTTTGTGGTGAGACCAGTTGGCGGTGTCGGCTTCCGTCCCGCCAAACTGGCGAACCCGAAGGGTTCATCCCTCTTATGTTTTTCTCTGTGTACTCTGCGTCTCTGTGGTAATAATCCTTATCATTAAATTTGTAGTTTTATGAAACGAACCACAAAGGCACAAAGGACACGAAGGAAGAGAGAAAGAGGTTGTTCAAACATTTGCAAGTTGTTTATTCTCCTTGAGTGCTGTAACGTAAACTTTTGTAAAGTCTCGTAATCCTTGAAGTTGCCCTTTGAGAGTATTTGGGTAACGGGCTAAAATCATGCGACGCGCGCGTCTTTCTTCCTGATTTGTTGCGACTGCTGCCAGCGTCATTTCGCCAGGATAAAATCTACATGACCAAAAGCGTCCACCTTTTTCAATTAGCCAGCATGAATATAAATCCGAACGACGCGGGAAAAATGATTCGGATGCATTTGCAGCAATAATTTCGCTTGGGTAGGATAAATATTGCTGGAATGATGCGACAGCATTTGAGGTGATACAACCTGTTAAACGGTAGGTTATATTTTGCATAATCATTGCAGCAGCAGCGGATTGGCAGATGGTATCAGGGTCTTGGCTTGATAGAACAATGCTTAACCCATCTTTACGAGCAGTCGCACAAAGTTCACCAACCATTGCGCTAAAACCATCTTTGCGAAAAAGCACCGAAAGTTCATCACCAATAAACAAACTTTTAGGGTGGGAGAGAGCTACTCGCAAACAAGCTGCTTTGGCTGCAACTGCCATTGTGTAAGAATCTTGGTCGTTGCTTAATCCTGTCAAAGCATAGAACTTGACCATCGGCTCAGGGGAAAAGCTGCTTGGTTTACCTATCGCTGCTCCCAAGGGACTTACTAACAATGCTGCAATTTGGCTGGTTATTTGATTGATGGCTTGGTGGTCAATTGCTTCGGGTTTAAGAATATTCAACCGCGCGATTGAACAGAAGCGAGCAAAATCTTTTAATGTTGGTATATCTTGCCATTGGGTAGATTTCCAACCTTGATTAAATGCTAAGTTGTAACGCTCAATAATATCTGAGTCACTTAAAAACACGTCGAGCGCTTGCATTAAAATCGCATCTACTCTTTGTGCTAAATGAGGAGCATTAAGGCGCCCCATAACTATCACACTCAAGGCATTACGTATAAACGAACGCCAAGATTTCATCCGTGAAGTTCGTTCTTCGCTATCAAACTTCCTTAAATCTGGTGGTTCCATTAAATTATTAGAAGCGCGCGATAAATCAAAATAAGCACCCGCATCTCCTAGTAACTCAATGGCTGTTTTAAAAGAGCTTTCTCCATCTGCTGCGGGAATATCCATACCAACTACTGGAATACCCTGCGATAAAGCATCGAGCATAAATCGCCATAGTAAAACTGATTTACCTGAACCTGTTTTACCCGTGACTAATGCGTGTTGGGTATGGGTAAATAAGTCTACACAAACAGGTTTACCACCTCGGTTTGTGAGAAATTCAACTCCTTTGGTATCAAGTTCTCTGGGAAGCGTTAGAGGTAATATACCCGCAACCGTTTCGCTCTCCAACACCAGGCGCCTCTCGCTCAAAATTGAACTTGAATGTAATATGCGGCGCCATGTAATAGGCAGAGTTTCCAGCCAGATTTGAGAAGCAATGTTTCTCTCACGTACAACTAAAGCAGTGCCAAAGCTGTTACACAATAAATCGCAGGCTAAATCTAAACTTTCAGCATTCTCACGGTAAACGAGAAAAACAACAGCACAGTTAAGAGGAACGGCGCCTTTATAAAGTTTCTTTTGTGCATCAAAACTTTCTTCTTGTTTGATTTCGGCGCCGACATCTCGACCACTGCCTTTGAGTAATGCACGTTCCCTGGCAACTTTAGTTTGTTTTGCTTGGCGATGCAGGTTGTCTTCTGTGAGGTAACGGTTAGCTTTAGATATTTCTACAATTGCTTCGGTGTCGCGGATATGGCTTTCGCTCAACACTTTCCACATCCACAGTATTTGTTCCCTGATGCTTATCCAAGCTGTTACGGTATCCGCCATTGTTAAGACACCGCAAACTTTATCTTTAACATAGACACGATTTGGACATTGACGGTGTTCGGGACAAGTGCTTCGTCCTTGATTGCCAGTAATTAAAATTGTTGTGGCATGTTTCGGAGAATTTTGGATTTCTGTGATTTTAATGCCTCTATCTTTATCTTCTGTTAAAACTAATAGTTGTGGAATCGCTGGAGATTGAGATTTATTGAATCTGCCCCAAAGCCATGACCAAAGCTCTACGTCGCTAAGTGGGGTAATTTCTAAACCTGCTTTGGTGTTGAATAACATCTCCCACTGAATAAACCCCTCAGTGTATGCTTTCATCAACACGCGACTAAGAAGTTGTTCTTGCCGCTGGGATATTCGCCCTGTTACTCCATCTAAAAATAACCTTCCTCCTTTTCCTAAGTTGTAGATAATTTTAGATAATGGGTCAGTTTTGCGTTCTCCAAACTCATCCGCAGTCCAAGTACAAAATACCATAGAACGCCAAATCGACCTGGCGCCTAATCTTGTTAATTCCTGCACCCTAGCTTGTTCGTTCCGCATTAGAATAGCAGGTAATTTTAAGTTGCAAGACTCAGCAAGATAGTTCAAATGTTTTTGTCGCTCAAAATCATTCGAGTAACGACCTAAAAGGAAAGTACATTTTTCGTTGGAGAGGATAGATTTCATTGCTTCTGAAATTCCAGAGGCAATTGCTACAACTTCTTCAGGATAAAGCTGGTCGTGAGTGCCTTTTAAGTAGAAAGCGAAAACTACCTGAAATAAGTTTTCATCTGAAATATCACCTTTATTGAGAATAAAGGCGCCGATACTACGGTTATCACGCTCAATGCGAACCATACAGCAAAGGTCAAGTTCGTTCTCAAAAGGAAGATATGTCACTTTCCCTTGGTGTTGTTCTACTACATTAATTGGTGGAATTAGAGTTTTCATTGCTAATTATTTTTATTTCTTTTCAATTGCTTCCTTTTTGTTACGTTTAGTAATGGAGATACATACACCGCTCCACCAATTGCCCAATTACGTCCTTTTGGTTTGCGAAAGCGATTAATAAATTTATCCGGGTCTTTACCTGTGACAAACCACCAACTTAGAATTAACCAGAAACTAATAGCTGCAACTAATGGAATTCCCCAGCCTAACAGTCCATCAAAGATAAAGTAGGAAATTATGATAATTGCAAACCAAGGCAGTATTTGATTCGCTGGTACCGGTCCAAATCCTGCTTGCTTACCTAAAATCTTATTAACCTTGACTATTTCTTTATCTGGGTCTACTGACATAAGCTGTACAATACTTCATTTTCTAAAGTCTTCTTCAAGTTCCGGCGCCACCAGTTCCTCCAGTACCTCCACCCGTACCATTCCCAATAAACAGAAACGTAATCACGTCAATAATCAGAATGATGCCAATTGCCAAACCTGCTTGAGTTGCAATTGGGCGCCAGTCATTACCTTGTTGGGCTTGGTTATAAGCAAATAGTGCAGCGACACCAACCAATAGTAGAAAAACACCACGAATTGCATTGAAAACAAGTTTTATCGCCTGCGGGTCAATGGCGCCACCACCTGCACCACCTGTAGAACTTTGTTGGGCAATATCAGTAAGGAATTGTTCCAAACCGCTCAAAAAAATCGCTTGTGCAGGCATTTGATATATTGATAGGGTGATAGCACACCCCATAATTACCCCTGCCACTTGCCAAAAGCGAATTTTCCTACCAAGCAAGCGATTTAAAAAGGGAGTAGAAATAACTACTTTTTGAAGGCAGTAGAACAACGAACCTAGCAATAAAATAGCCGTGATTAATAAAGGCTCTTTGATTGCTAAATAAAATACTGCCAATCCCAAAGTCGTTGTTACTCCTATACCACTTCTTGCCCTTCCAGTTGTAATTAATGACAGGAAATTTGTAAAAGCATGTAGATAGTGCTTACCTTTTTTGGTTTGATTGTAATAGCTGTAGTTGTGTTTTTCATCCATAATTAAGCCGCAGGTAATTTTTGTGTGGTAACGCTTTATGGAGTTACATTGAATAAGAAAAACCCTCTCCAGTAATTGCGGTTACTGGAGAAAGCTCTTTTCGCGTGGGTAAGCTAACTTTGTTTAGGGAAAAAATTTGCTTTGGAGTAAAATCACACTGCTCGATATGCCAACGGTCGTACTTAGCATCAATTAAGGTAGCAGCAAACACAGGTTGGGTTAAATCATTCTTCTCGAATCCTTTTAAACGTATTGGTGTTACGACATCGCCTAATGGTGAAGTTGTAGCTTGTTCAAATTCAAAACGGTATTGCTTGCCAGACTCAGGGTCTTTCCACGTTAATGGTTTAGGAGTGACGCCTGATTTTAGAAGAGCAAACTCGTCAGGCAGTACTTGTTGAAAGCGTTTAATTACAGCCAAACCGGCAGTATGAATATCCGGTTTATCTTCAGTTTGGAGAGTAGATGCAATCTGGACTCCAGCTTTGAGAGTTAAACCCGTCAACAACAAACCATCAATTTCATGACGAGACGCTAATTGATGTGCAACAACCTTTAAGCCAGGATTAATCTGATTAAAGTTTGAGGATGGTGATTTGAGAACTTCGAGAGCTTCTTCTGAAGGAGTGATGATACGTTGACCTTCAACTTGTAGTCCTGGCGTCACAATTATTTCACTACTCGAATTTGTAGGAATTGCAAGATGCTGGCTCCCTTTGGATGTTGTTACATCAATAGTTGTCTGTTGCTTGTGCGGTATCATGTCACCGCTTCGTGTATCTACATTAAGTTGCTGTTGCTTAAAAGGTATAGTCGGAGTAGTTTTATTTGGTTCGCTTTTAAACGAAAAATTAAGTCCAGCCAGTTGACTTTCTTCAAAGACTAAATTTATTTGGACTTCTCGACCTTGTTCTAAACTCACTGCACTTAAAGCAGACTGCACGTCTTTGATAGAACCTAGTTTATGTTTATCCTCCAATACTTGACTTACAACACCAGAAATATAATTTAGGTCTTCAGGGTCGGTGATGGATGAGCGATTAACTGCCTCTGCCATTGAGGTAAAGCTATCGAGTTGTCATGCGCCTATTTTCTCCTAAATACTTTGAGTGGCACCTATCCATTAGACATGTAATTATTTATCGCTATTGACGTATAAATCAATGCTTTTGCTTGTTGCGCTTCCGATAATAAACACAAATTACCGAACGGCAACAGTTGCCGTTCGGTGACTGTAAACTTTCTTATTGCATGACATAAAGCACTATAATCCATACTGGAATGTGTTATGGCGCCTAAAAATAAACAATTAAGCGAAAAATCTGGCTGCCATAACGCACCATGTATTATTCACACATAATATAATCCTAATAAACAATTAGCTTACCATCAGGATATTGCCCATCCCAGCCACAAGGAAAATGTCCATTACGATACCACTTCATTAAATCACTAAAGAAAGTACTGGAACCTCGTGTTGAAATTTCAACAGCAGCAGCCGCAACATCATAAGCAATTGCATCTGCAACACTTATACCATCTTCAAACTCGTGACAATACGCTGATTTGGATACAACTTCTAGAGCTTTATCATAAGCAATATCCCAAATTTGGTTCATGTTATCTACATGTTCGTGAAATGAAGCATTTATCCAATTATCGTTTTGTAAAGTTTCCCATGCCTCGTTCCAAGAAAATAATTGTGTTACTTCAGCCGTGTGTAAATCTTTACCCACATTTTGTAACCAGGGGATATTTTCTAGCTCATCAATAAAATTAACTGCTTTTGAGTTAAATTGATTTTTAATATCGCTTGATATTGTCATCTTACTGTTCTCCTAATTGAACTACGCTACGGTATTTTAAATTTATGGAGCTATTATTGTAAGTTTTACACCATATTGATGCATGGATACTAAATACAACTTTTTGACAGTAATTACATAAAGGTTTGTCTACGTATAAAGTCGCTTCTCCTCCAGTTATATTTTTTGCTTGCATGTCAGCCGCAAGTAAGGCCGCGCGCGCGTCCCTCGGCATGAGTCAATGATACAGCACCAAGCCTTAAATCACTTCTAACATTTGGTTCAAATTTACCACTTACACCTTGATATTCACCCTCAATACCTGGTATGTTAGGTATGAGTAGCGCAACAGTTGGGCTACCTTCTATATTAATTCCAAGTCCCAATTCTTGACGGATTGCCTCAAGACGGGGATGAATACCCGCGCTTCTAGCTGCCTCAGTTCGGAATTTTTTTAAAGCTTCGAGTGGTTCCAATTCCTGAACAACTCGTCGAAAATAGTTTTGAGACTGCGGTAATAATAATGTCGCTTCTATCTCCTCAAGTTGGTCTAAAATCTCTTCTAAATTTTCGTTATCATCGCCTGACATTTTACGATTTTACCTAGGTATTACTTCTAAAGTATGACAGCGAAATATATGTTTAGCATAGAGCTTATGTAATTTTATATACCAAATAAATAATGATGTTAGAGGAACAAATTTCTTTAGTAAAAATGATTTATCCAAGTACAAGACACATTAGAATTTTGCCTACATTGGCGCTCACGCACAAAAAAACAGTGTCATGCTAACCCTACCTAAAAATTTGTGTAAGCTTAAAATGAGGAGGCGCCGCGAAGCATTATACTATCAGAATTTGGACAGCCAAATGAAAGCAATCAAAGTGACGGCAAGCATTGATGAACATGGGCAACTGACCTTGGATTGCCCGATAATAACTCTGAAGAATAGTCGGGTTGAAGTAATTGTGCTTATCCCAGAAGAAGTAGAAGCCTCGGAGGATGATACCCCCGATGAAGTAATTTTAGAGGATTTTCGTACTGCTTGGCATGAAGCTCGAACCGGACAAACAATCAAGATTGATCAAGTTTGGGAAGATTTAAAGGATGTCTGAGCAACCGTTAATTGGAGTTGAAGCATCACCAACCTTTAATCGAAATATACATACCCTTGCACACGAATTATCGCAATATTTGCAGTTATGTTTTATCAATTAGTCAAGCTCTATTTGATTCTCTTTTCCTCGTGGTTGAGGGATTGATTTTTGCTGTTTATCTAGCGTATTCAAGTATAAATTGTGAGGATTATTTTTAATTTTGCCAATCAAAGCTGCTACTGCTGTTTGACTATTATCTTGGTCATCGTTTTCAAGACACGGCGCCAATGCCAGAACATCACGCTTCAAGTTAAAGTCTACACCGCGCGCTACAAGTCCTTTTAGAGTGCAAGCTTTATTATTTCTACCCAATTTTCGACCTTGAAACGCTACAGAGTCCACTGAATAAGAGATTCCTTGTATTTCACCCTCTGTTGTAACTTTGACTTTTGTTTGTATACCTCTTGAAGCCAACTTCTCAAGAAATTGGGTCATTGTTATCCCTGGCTGAATGGTCGCATCGATTGCATCCTGAATTTTCTCAACTGCGCTCTTGGAAGTTGGTTTATCACGTAGTCCTGTCTCAAAATCTTGCCGCTCACGCATCATCCGCCTTTTTTGGCCACATGAGGGCGCCGCACGTTCTATCTCCCAAGAACATGACACAGGCGCCAAGCCAAATTCGGATTCTAAATTTCTCAGGACTTTTTCTAGTCTCCGCTTATCCCACCAGTCAGATACACATTCTCCATCTATATTTATACGGCTTGTAGCAATATGTAGGTGGAAATGGTCGCGGTCATCATGAGTGGCTGCAAAATATAGGTTTTTGTCAAAGCCCATGCCCTTCATGGTACCTTCAACAATTTTCCGTAGCTGTTTAGGTTCGGGTCTTTCAAATGGTGCAAAGCTAATACTAATATGGCTAACAGGAGATTTTACTCTGGGATTGAGACAGCAAGTTGCTGCAAGCTGTTTATAAAAATCTTGGGGAGTTTCTCCTGCGAGGTTAGTACAAATAAGCTGTGCTTCTCCTTTTTCTAGAATGTACTTGGTAAGCCCTGCAAAACCTTTACCTTTCTTAATTTTCCCAATCATTGGTATCTTCTGCCTCGTTGTTGGCGCCGTCTGTTCCCAATATTAATTGCGCTCGCAGTCTCGAAATTTCTGTTGCTAGCTTCTCAAAAGGAACGGGGTCAATAGGTGGTGGCGTTAAACGAAGGTTAATCGCATTTTCTTGAGCTTGGGCAATTTGACTAATGCTTGTACTTATTTTTAACAACTCCCAATAACACTGCCAGTTAGCCTCCGGAATAGTTTTAATGCGGCATCCAGCCATAGAACGTCTAACTAACTCAGCTTTGCTAATGCCTACTTTATTAGCAAGAGCTTGCCAACACGCTGAAAGCTCTTTTGTAATTAGCATTTCAAAGCGAATTGTATATAATTTTGGCTTAGTAGGCATTCCGATAAGTAGGTAAAGTGCTGTTACTAGCTTGCCAAACTATAAGATTAATAGTCATCTTCCTAAAGCGATGTCCAATCGATTGTTATCCTCAGAATGCCAAGCTTCATAGAAGTCGGGATAAATCATAAATTGAGCGCAGTGCCAAATGATTTCATAGCAATTATTAAATCGTTCAAAATCACTATTGTATAATTTATCTGTTAAATAACCTTTTAATATAGTGATAATTTCGGGCATACTCTGAGTTTCAAATAATACATTTTTTAAAAGTTGGACTGCTTGCTTTTGAAGCGATTTTTCTTGGGATTGCAACAATAACTTTACTAAGAAATCACTAATTATTGGGTTGTCTTTATCAATTTGTGACAATTTCTCTATAATATGCAAACTAATTAGGTCATTGGAAGAATTTTTGACTAATTTCGCTAATATATTAACAGTCATAGGATTGTCCTTGTAAACTTCTACTAAAGTAGACACTGAGTATCTTAATATTGCCTCGTCCTGAGATTGGGCAATTAAATTTACCAAAGTATCAAATCCAATTTGATGCTCTTTGGTAACTTTTCCTAAAAATTCTGCCGCTTGCCTCAGTACATATTCATTTCTTGAGGTTTTGATTAAATTAATTAACGTTTGAATTATAATTGAATTATCGCTATCAATTTCTATTAAACTTTCTACTGCTGTTAATTGAGTTGATTCTTCTTTAGTTCTATATATTAAATTAACCAAAACCTGGGCTGCGGTAGTACTGTGTTTACCTATCCACCTTAAGCTTAAAGCTGCTTGATGACAGAGAGATTCATTCTCAGAGTAATTAATTAAGTCAACAAATGTATTAATAATACTTAGATGATTTATGCGAGTTCTGCTCAACCCAGCCATTGCTAAAATACAAGTAAATTCATCCTCAAATTGATGATTTTGAAGTAATGCTATAAAGGTTGCTATAGCTTTAGGATTACTTTGAGTTATTTTTCCTAAACTGCCTGTTGCTTGCCTACGTGTATATTTATGTTGAGAGTTTTTAATCATATAAATCAAAGCATCAACTATATCTTGGCTATCTGCTTTAATAAATTCAAAACAAATAGCTATCTGTTTATGTACAAGTTCATTCTTACATTTATAAACTAGCTTAATTAAACTATCAATTATATTTTGATTGTGTTTTGCAATTTCTCCTAAAGCATATTGTAAAGTAGGGCAATGAGGTAGATAATCTAAATTATGTATTTTGTAGAAATTTTTATTTTCGGTATCTAAACAAATAAATTCATCTGGTTTTTCCATTATATTTAATAACATTGTTATACTTGATGTGTTTTTTCTGGTTATTTTTCCTAGAATCTCTATAATCCTATTAATATGAGCTTGATTTTGGTTCGTTTGTATTAACCTAATTAAAGTTGCAATAGCAATTGAATTATCGTAATCAATTTCTCCTAAAATTTCTGCTATTTTAATTAAATAATATTGATTATTACTGTTTTCAATTAACTGTACTAAAAATTTTATTGCTATTGTGCGAGTAGTTTGTGGTATTACTGCCTTGGCTGCTTCTGTAATTGGTCTAATAATTTTCGATTGGTTGAAAAGGCAAATATTACCAAAAGCCGCTAGTATCAAAATATTTATAATTTTTTCAGCATATTTATAATTTACAAACTCATTAATTGAAACTGCAACTAAAAAATAGGCTATACATTCATAATGATATCCACATCCATCTTGAAAGTTTAATAAAGCGATGATAAATTCTTCTTTTATCTTTTCAGAAACTTTATTTTTATTTCGTCCTAACCACAATATAATTGTCTGTTTCCATTGTGGTTCAAACACACGATATCTACGATATTGGCTAGGCTTATCTTTGTCTTTAACTGGTTTGTCTTTATGTTTTCTAGGTAAGAAAAAATCCCAATCATCAACTCCTAACGCTGCAAAATATTCCTGAAATGTCGGATGATAAAAAGCATAAACTTCTTCTTGGGTATCGGCCTCCGCTGCAATACCAACTTTGTTTAACCATCCTAACTGTAATGCTAACCAAAATAAAGAACCTTTATCTTCTGGGTCTCCTAATAAATTACTTATAAATTCATGGTGTAGTCGAAAGCGAGAACTTTCTCCATCTAATGCTTGCTTTGCTAAATCTCCCAATGCTGCATTTAATTCCCGTCGTTGCTTTTCTGTTGTATGAAAGCGGTTTGATTTCCAACTATAAAAATGTTTGACAAATAGATGATAAAGTCCAGCTTTTGTATCTGGCAAACCTTTCTCAGTACTCTGCCAAGTCGCGCACAATAATGCTAATAGTAAAGGATTTTTAACTAAATCTTGAATGCGTTGACGTTCAGGTTTATTCAATTCTTGCCATAATTCCTCTTCTTTCTTATTCCTCTCTTTATTTTGGAGAGGGTTTTGATAGGCAGGCTTCTGCAGATGGAACCAATTATTAATAAACTGCTTTACTTGTAATGGATAATCAAAATCTAACAACCGAAACGTTTCAAAATCATTCAATGCATTGAGGTTTGCTTCCCAAACATTTAATCGACAGGTTAAAACTACGCACGACTTTGCTATCCATCCGTCTAATTGAGATGATATTACTTGTAACGGGGAATTAGTACCCCCCACTATTTCATCTACCCCATCCAATAATAACCAAACCTGCCCTGATTCAAAGCTACTAATAAAATCGCTTTTAGTTGCTGGTGTTAAATTGGAAACCGCTTTAGGCAGCCACGATTCTCGTAAATACTCATCAAAATTTTGGAAACTCCCATTTTGCAATTGTAAGTCAGCTAAGGAAATCCAAATTGGTAAACCTAAGTTCTCCTCTATTATCCAAAAGGCAATAGTTTGCAATAATGTAGTTTTACCTGCACCTGGTTCCCCAATTAAAGCAATGCGTTTGCCTTGAGTTTTACCAATACCTTGTTTTAACACTTTCTCTAAAAAATCATCATGCTGCAACTTCTGGCGTTCCTCATATTCAACAGGTTGTATAAGTTGCGAGCCAAATTCAGGTGTTATATTTTCTTGCCGTTTGTCGGGTTTAGTGCGTTGTACAAGTGCCAAAGGAACATGAATGTCATCAAACTGAAATTTCATGTCTTCATGGGTATAAAGTAATTCATCTGTTGTCAAACGTTTGTGTTTATTCAGCATTTCACCACAAATATGGCGCCAGTTAATGCTGTTACTTGCTGTTTGTGTAGTCAAGGAACTTTTTCGTGGATTCGTCTTAGAGTGTTCTTTCCACTTATGTTTTACTACCTCTAAATTCTCTTGAACCGTAGCCGTTTGATGTTTTAGCGCTATAGCAAATTTCCAATAGCCCTTATTTTTGGCTGACTTATTATCTTGACGCACACCTAATTCCGACAATAAATCGAGTACTGTTTGAATTTCTTCTAACTCTTTATGTTTGGGGCACTTTAAAGTTTTACCAGCTTCCTGTATTTGCTTGAGTAGGTATTCTTTTTTTGTCCCTAATTCAACTGTACGGCTTGCTTTGGCATTGGTTTTTTTAGTGTCAAATCCCGTAATACGCAATTTATCATTTTCCCACTTGGCAATAAGCGGTAACTTTAAATCCTCTAATTGATGTTCTGATAGTTGTAGCAAAGCTTCTACCAACGAGAGCGCATTTTCTAAAACTGATTCATCCCAACGAATATTCCTTGCCATCAACTCAAATATAAATAAAATATTAAGAAATTCAGTTTCCCCAAACAGAAAAACTTCCTCAAAGAGCAAACCCTGAGACTACAAGCATTATAGACACTGCTTGAGGAATGTGTGTGGGAAATAACCCAAGAAAACAATTTACCTCGTAAACACAAATACGAGGCACACCAAATGTCTACACAAAAACCGAACTCCAAGCTCAGTCAGAAAATTATTACTTTGTTATTGATTGTGAAGCTGATGCTTATTGGCGCCCAAGCTGACAAACGCATTCAACAAGGAGATGCACCGATTGAAGTCTTAATTTGGATGATTAACCAGTGCATACCTGTATTGCAACAAGCTGGCAAGCTAGGAGATCAACAGAAGCAGGACAATCAAAAAAATTTGAAGGCGAAAAAGTAATTTTTTTGGCTTTCACCTTTATCGACTCAAACAAAGGGTTTAGAGTTTTCCTCCAAACTTAGCAACACAAACATACTACTTACAGAAAATACGGATGTCACCACTGCTTGCTCCATATAAAAACACGGCGCCAAGGAGTACGTGTGCCAAGGCGCTGAGTAGGGTTTACGTAGGGAAGCAATCAGGTTATTTGCTGTATAAATTATGCTTCAACCCTACCTACACCCTAGCTAATAATTATGTCAAAAGTGATATGAGTTTAAATGGCTATCGTTGGTGCCTAATATCTTTACAACCCAATCTGTTTATTTGATGGATGTCGCGATACTAACGTAAGCCTTGTATATAGATGGGCTTTGTACATATCGCGACATTCTTGTTGGATACCATAATTTTGGTAGAGGTGTTGCTATATATGGCGTTATTTATTTTCCTATGCGATGAAGAAAAACAGCCTAATGTAGCATAAGTGTTTCGCTAAAGCAGAAAAGTGCGTAATCACTTCAAAGTACTTATGCTTACTTGTTGTTTAGATATTTTTTATTTAATCATCCTTGATTTATAAAAAATGCGGCGATTGCGGTGAGGTCTTCACAGCAGGAGCGTAAATTAAGGGCACTTGCGTTCTGGTGTGCGGAAACTGAAACTGTTCAAAGAATTATCATGCCTCCTGCAACTGTTGAGAAACCTGAATTTCTGGCAGTGGCTCTAATGGGCTAGTAATAGGGGCATAGCGACAATAACAAATAACAATAGTTTTAAATTCAGCTACTGGTAAATCTGGAACGTATTCTTCAACCCTGCTAACTTCCCAGTCTCCTACCCTGCTGTGAGTACTGGCGCCAGGAAATTTCGGGTCAACAAACTGCTCTATGCGATGATATTCTTGTAACCGATAACCTGGTTGGGGTAGTGGACGCTTTGATGAGTCATAATGTTCTGCGAGAATATCAGTACATGCCCCTGTGTGAGCTAATATCATTTTTTTCCATTGTTCAGCAGATGCGTTTTCGGCTTTGAAAATAATATACTTACTCATCGTCATCATTCTCCTGAAAATAACTAGGAAATTCTGTTTTACCCTCAAAAACACAATCAAATTCCAGTATTCTGGTATTTGTCGGTTCTACCCGTAGTAATGTCCAATCATATCTAGATGCCATTTGACGACATAAGGAGCGGATGACTTACTGCATGTCGAGAAACGTTTTCTTTGGGGTCGTACCTACTACTTTCGTTGTTGCGCCCTGCGGTCATTATTTATACGAACCTATTTTCAGTTGTACTCCTTTACGATGCTTGCTGACCTTGTTTGTTTTTATCCTCTGCAATTGCCCGTTTAGCCAAAATCTTGACAAACTGCGGCAATGTTACAAAGTTTCTCTCTGCTAACCCCTGAAGATAATTGTATTCATCAGGGGTTAATCGAATTGACACTTGTGGGTTATTAGATGGCATTTATAGTAATTTGACTACTACTCAACATCTTAAGCGCTCACAGCAAAAAAGCGTATTTCTCAGCAAGTGCCAACAAGTGCTAGCACCTGATAACACCATATCACCACATAGACTGCACGTACAATCGATTTACAAATTGTTATAAATTAACTTTAGGAACATCATTACAGGCGACCAAAATTAAACTATCAGCCTTTGAATCATGGCGCCTTTGTGTGAGCTAATATCATTTTTTGATCAGTTCAAGGAACCGATGTAATATATTTGACGAGTTATTACGGCGCCAAACAGCAACCAATTCAACTGTCTCGGTTTTTCCTTCAATACACCTATAAACAACACCTTTGCGTTGAAGATTCTGGGCATTCGCGGGAAGTAATGCAACCCCAACTCCTCCTGCTACTAATCCTAAAATTGTTGTCATTAGCATAGCTTCACTCGTAACTTTTGGAACAAACCCAGCTTGACTACAAAGGTGATACATCTTATCGGCTAAACTTGGAACAAGCTGACGAATTGGTAGAACAAATTCTTCTTCTGCAAGCGCTTTTAGTGGTATTTCTGGTAAAACCGCTAGTGGGTGAGCTTCTGGAAGAACAAGAATTAATGGTTCAACTAAAATTGTTGTAAAACTCAGGTCATCATACTCAATAATCTCCGATGGTAGATGAAAAAAGCCAACATCAAGTGAAGAGGAACGCAGCGCTTGTATTTGTAAATAAGTTGCAAGTTCACGCCAAACTAATTGAACTTCTCTCATGTGTGTACGTTGTAAGCGTAGGATATCAGGTAACACACTATTGGCTATCGAGCTTGTAAACCCAACAGTCAAGCGACCTAGTTTACCTTGATGAACTCGTTGTGCTAATTTTACAGCTTGTTCAGCTTGAGCTATGGCTAAACGGGCTTCTTCTAAAAATGTTTGCCCTGCGGGTGTTAGTTCAAGAGGGCGTCTTCTACGGTCAACAAACATTTGTACGCCTAACTCTTCTTCTAAATCTTGAATCTGTTTGCTTAAAGGGGGTTGAGCCATATGCAACCGTGTAGCGGCACGGCTAAAATTCAACTCTTCGGCGACAGCAATGAAATAGCGCAGATGCCTTAGTTCCATATCTGAGTTAGTTAACTATATCTTTTAAGTATAGTTAGTCGTTGAAATAAGTATTTTACATATAGTAAGAGTTTATTTATATTTGAACTAACAAAAGCAAAGTATTTACTTTCTATCCAGCTAAATAAACAATCAATATTTGGTAAAGGGAGAAATATCCTCTATGACCGTAAACCGAATTCAACGGGTTGCAATCGTTGGTGGTACGCATGGAAACGAATTTACAGGCGCCTATTTGGTAAAAAAGTTTGAAAGATTTCCAAATCTAATTAAACGGTCGAGCTTTGAAACCTTGACTCTGTTAGCAAATCCCAAAGCATTTGCACTCGGACGACGATATATAGACTGTGATTTGAATCGTTGTTTCAGTAAAGAGAAGTTGAGCAATCCTAGTCCAACTGCCTTAGAAGAAAATCTTGCTCAAGCTATTGAGAAAATATTTAGACCAAAAGAAAACTCCAACGTTGATTTCATCATTGACTTACATAGCACAACTGCCAACATGGGATTGACTATTATCCCAGTAGATAAAAATCCGTTCAATATGAGGCTAGCTGCGTATCTGTGTTCTATAAATCCACTTGTGCATGTTTATTCTTGGCATATGACTGGACAAGAAAGCCCTTTTCTAAGGTCAATCTGTCAACTGGGCTGTACAATTGAGGTTGGTTCAATTGCTCAAGGTGTTTTGAACGCAACGTTATTTGAGCAAACCGAAAAACTTATTTACACGATTCTCGATTATTTGGATGCTTATAACCAAGGTCAGTTGAAGGAAATTTCTTCGACATTGACACTTTATCAATGCGTGGAGATGATTGACTATCCAAAAAATCTGACGGGAGAATTACAAGCAATGATTCACCCCCAGCTTCAATTTAGAGACTATCAACCTCTCAATCATGGCGCCCCGATGTTTTTGACTTTTGATGGACAAGCTATTACCTACTCAGGCTTTGCAACTGTTTATCCTGTTTTCATCAATGAAGCAGCTTACTACGAAAAAGGAATTGCAATGTGTTTAACCGAAAAACAACTTCATGCTCCCGGCGCCTTTAATCAACTATTTTTTTGATATCCCCAAAGGCTCGATAAAAACCTCCACGACCTGAAGAACGCAGTTCTGAAACTAGATAGCGCTCACCTTCGATGCGGATGTCCCTAGGGAACTGAACTTTCCAGTTAGGGTTATATCCTGGAGACACAGCCCGAATTCTCAATTTACTACCTTCGCAATAGCATTCAACTATTACAGCTTGGGCAACTTCGGCAGGTGTAGCCAATTGTAATTCAGTCGAAGGTGCTATGCCTTGTTGATTCGGTGCTTTAATAACTGTAGCTTGAGGGACATTGCCTGACTGAGCTTCGGAGATTGCGTTTGGGCTAGCATCAATACAAGCTAAGGTACCATCGGTGGTAACTATATAGATACGGTTATTGAAAAATTGCATCGAAAGGGCTGAACCGCAACCGGTACCCAGTTTCCATAGTAGTTCTCCTGACTCTTGGAAGCAGTACAGGGAGGAACTATCATCACCTGCAAATACATATTTACCATCAACTGTAGCCGCACAAGAATAAACGGAATTATGGCATGAATAAACTGCACCCACTTCGCCTTTTTTGCTAAAACTATAGACTTTGCGATTACTGGCGCCAGCATAAACAGTCGAAGCTTCTTGCCAACCAAATAATACCGCACCTTTGGTAAATTGATTCCACAGCACACGACCATCTTGGTAATCATACATCGTGACACCACCACTATGTCCGTGGTAAACCCCATCAGAGTCGCAACGCACCATCCATCCGGAATTCCCCTGACTCAACCGAGTCCATTGAGATTCATCATCATGATCAATTGTTGTTAATCCTCCATTCGCATCGGAGACAGCTAGTAAACCATCTTTAATATCTAACCAAAAAATATCGACGTTTTCATCAATTTTGTATGCTAAACGTGGTAATTTCCCCGTCAAATCATAAACATTCCCATCATCACAACCCGCATAAATCCAAGCGTCATCAGCAACTAAACACTTCACACCATCAGGTAATTGAAACTGATTAATTACTTTACCTTGAGGGTTGAGTACAAAAATCTCACCAGATTGATTTCCCACCCAACAACGATTTGCATCGATAAATATTCCGAAAGCGGACGATTGTGATTTGAATTTCCACAAAATTGGCGCCATCATAGCTTCTGAAGCGCTACTTGTAACAGCACGTCGTGTTACCTGGCGTTTTTGGCGTACTCCCATGAGAGCTACTTCGTAACCACCTTTGAGCTTCTCGTTAATTTTCTTTTTCGCTTCCGCTTGTGCCTTCTCTGCGCTAGGATAAACCTTACTCTGAATCCGCCCGGAGTCGCCAATACGACCATATCGAATAATTAGTTCAGTATCTTTGACTATAATCTCGTAAAATTTATGTGAGCCGACATCAGCCTCAGAAAGCTCTAAATATGTCTTTTCCTCAACCATAACCACCTCCATTAAAGGTATATATCAAGTTGTTGTGAATCTTCTAGTTCTGTTTTAGCTATTTAATTTATACTTGTCGATACTTAACGAAGAGACACTAGCCCACGCCGCAAGCAGGCGCCATGTTATTGCATAACTGTGTCGTTGTTGCTATAAAAAACACTCGCTTAATTTCTGGAATACCTTCTAAACTTCAATTATTTTGCACGGAGAGAAATACGTATGTTAGCACTGCTTGCTCCATATGAAAACACGGCGCCTTTGGGCATGTGTACCAAGACGCACAGTAGGGTAATGGTAGTTAAATCATCAAGTTATTTGCTGCACAACAGGCGCTTTACCCATACCAATTCACTCTTCAATGATTACGTCAATAGTGATATTAATTTAAATCACTATTGGTATATTTCTTTTCGGTTCGTACTTGATAACTTAAGGTAGATGCCGAAAATACAAATAGCTTATGGGCAGACTTAATAAAAATGCTTTTCCCGAAATCACACTAACACTCGATTTTGGAGGAAGCGGAACTAAAGGGATTGTACAAGTAGCAGGCGCCAAGCCAACTGCATTCTGGATGGAACCTGCTGTGATTGAAGCCAGTCGCACTTCTTTAACTTTCCAAACTCGCAATTTGGGTAATGCTTATCCAGAAAACACAGCTTGGGTAGGAGTGGGTGAAGATTATCGAGCAGTTGGGTACTTAGCTAAAAGTGTATATAGTGCAACGCAAGGACTCAGACCGCGAAAATATGAACTGGCATTGTATAAGACGCTAGCTGCTGTGTGGATGATAAAGCAAAAATTTAAGTTACCCGACACGCTGCAAATTTCACTGGCTTTATTGCTGCCACCAGGAGAATTTGAAGATTCAGCATTGCTCAAACCAATGCTCAAGGATGCTTTGGCTTATTTTGATACGCCGACTGGAGTTTTGAATTGCAAGTTAGTTGGTTATGAATGTTTTCCCGAAGGTGGTGGTATTTATGCAATGTACTGCAAAAATATAGGTGAAGCAATCAGACGTAAAGTCGTTGCAATAGTTATGTTGGGTTATCGCAATGCCTCAATACTGATATCTCGGCGCGGAATTTTGAACCGGGGTAAAAGTGTGAACTTGGGTATGGCGAAGATGGTTGATTTAGTTATGGAGCGTACTTCTGGACTTGAAGAGGAGCAGTTAATAGAAGCAATTGTTGCTGCTGGTAACGAACCAAAGCTAGCTCACTTTAAATATATTTGTGGTAACAACGTTCGAGAGCAGGAAATTGAAAAAACTGTTGCTGCGGTTTATTCTTCTAAAGATGAATATGCGACTGCCCTTACTGCGTGGTTGAAAGAGGTTTTACCATCTAAAAACGAATTAGACGAAGTGATAATCTGTGGAGGTACAGCAGATTACCTCCGCCAAGAACTAGATGCAGTGTTTCCAGCAACACCAGTGATGTGGCATGGTGGTGTGAAAGTTCCAGCAAGCCTTGACGAACAATGGTTAGGAAATCGTCTTGCTGACGTGTGGGCGTTGTCTGTATATCACGGTTTAAAAGTCAAAGCAGCTTGTAGAGGAGTGGGGGAGAGGGAGAGTGGGAGAGTGGGGGCAACGGAAGTAAGAATAAATGAATGAAAAGTAATATTTGAATCTTGAAACTTTTCCCCCACTCCCCCTTTCTCCCACTCTCCCCCTCCTCTTTCATTATGAGTAAAAAGAAAGATTTTACATGGCGCCATCAACCGCCGCTCCATTCAGATAAGGCAAAGATGTTCGCTTACATACAAAATCAAAATTTGCACCCAAGCCAAGATACAACTGCGATGATAAATGCTGCTTTGACTGCGTACTATATGCCTATAGCGCTTCTATGTGAAGGTAATCATTCAAAGGAATATTTGGAATTGCTACTTCTAGATTCTGCAAACGCCTTTGCCAATCAACTTGGTTATTTATGTGCAGCACTCAATGTTGATAGCTGGCGCATTGGTAAGGTGTTGTTTAAAGCATTTCCCATTTCCCTTGAAGGCGCCCAAGCATTCGATGAAAATAGTACAGTCCAAGATGAGTTCAATAATTTTGAGCTTACTGGGTGGAATATGGCAGGCATTACCACAGATAGCGAAACGTTTTAATTGGAGACAATTTAAAGATGGCAAGAATTCATTTAATCGATGGTGAAAAAGGAGGGGTCGGAAAGTCATTGTTCGCGCGCGTCATGGTGCAGTACGTTATCGACAAAAAACTAGAACATTCTTTAGTAGATGCTGATATGACAAACCAGGATGTGAAGCGATTTTACGATTATGCTGTTGATGCAGAATTTAGCGAAGCCTTAAACAAAGGAAATAAAGCTGACATAATTTTTGAACTAGCTCGCAACAAGCCAGTTATCGTAAACCTTCCTGCCAACGTATTCCCCCTTGTTCAAAACTGGATAAAAAAGGGGCGCCTACTAGAAGTTGCAGATAAATACGGTGTAGATGTTTGCAAGTGGTTTGTTTGTGACGGGGGTTTTGAATCCATTGACTTGTTTTACCAATCGATGAATTTATACAAGGACACAATGCTGCACGTCTTTGTCAGAAACCACGGAAAGACCGATGATTGGAGCTTTCTAGACGGTGATGCAGCCTATAAAGGATTGAAGAACAAGTACAAAAATACACTGCAAATAATAGACTTTCCCTTACTTTACCCAGGAGACAGATACTTTATCGACTCTCATAAGTTCCGGTTCGATGCACCCGACATTGAGCAAACCATGCCGATAATGTCACAGCAAAGACTATCTACTTTTTTGGAAGACTCCGAGCGCGCGATTGAAAATAGCCATTTGTGGGCGAAAGACAAACAGCCCAAGAAAAAAGATGCAATCAAACAGCATTCCTAACTAGGAGGCTAAAATGAACTACGATTTTCATACTTTGTATTCTAGTGATACGGCTTTTAACTGCGATGTTGTTTCCGAGGGTAAAGATGAATACATGGGGCGGCTATACATCCTTACCGCATCAGAGCCAAAACTATTAAATTTAGGAATTGAAAAAGAATGGTTCCTCGCTCATACTCAAGGACAATTCTTAGTTTGTGGTCATATTAATACTGATGGGCAATGGTCTTTATCGTCTTATAAAAGTTTAGAACCGAGCTTACGGTACACAACTCAAAGTGAGATATTTGACCGTGTATTCAGTACTGACTATGTAAGGGAAGTTTTACAATTGCGTAACGAACTAAGTATGGAATTACAACAGCCAATTTTACTTAACAACGGCGCCGATGACTCGAATGATGAATCTTCGGATGCTACAGTAACAAAAGTTTACAGCAATTTCTCAAACAACGAGAATATAAGCATTGACAAATTGGATATCTTGAGAGATTTGCTACTGCGTTTGTCTCCTCTTGAATTAAAAGAATTTGAAGAAACTGGCTTACATACACAGGAGTCAGCAGTAACTATTGTTATCTTGCCACAGGAATCTGTGTTGATAGAAGAAATACAAAAAGTAGAGATATCAGAAATTCAAGATGCTCTAATTGAGAAAGTATTGGAAGATTACCAGCAACACAACGCAAGCGAGTTTATATTATCTGATGAAGCCACAGTAACGATTCACGTTGAAGAAGATTACTTTGTATTGCTCTCAACAGAGGATGGACATACTATTTTGGGTGCCACAATGGACGGGGAAGTTCTCGACGAATTAAAAGAAGTTGACGCGCGGCAATTTGCATTCATGTTGCAACAACAGGAGGAGGGAGGGAGTGAGAGAGTGAGAGAGGGAGAGAGTAAGATAACAAAACAGTTAATAAATGATAAGAATCAATTAGATTCCCCCGCACCCTCACTCCTTCACTCCCCCACTCCTGAAACCCCCGCAGTCGATGAACTTACATGGGGTTGATTATGGTGCATAGTTTACGGCAAACCAAAAACGAAAGCTTCTTAAATCGCTTACTCGAAGGTAAAGACGCAGATTTTCAAAGACGAGTGCTGGCAATTACAGTTGAACATGGACTTTCCACCAGTGACCCTTTATTTTTAGTCATGCTAGCAACTGGTCAGCTTCAAGTATTACTAGAGGACAAACCCAACGAGTTAGAAGGGTTATTTGAACGATGGTCACATGCCTTATATGACCACCTGGAAAAAACAAAGCAAACTATGGAGGAACAAAAGCGTATTTCTTTGAAGGGATTAGAAGTAGAAATCGGCGCCTGTGTTCAAAGACTGATTAAAAAAGCTGAGTCAAAGCAGCAATCACGATTAAAAGTAATGCTACCTGCGCTTGGGTTACTAGTAGCAGCAACTGGATTTGGCGTTTTAGCAGGTTTATCCGTTCCAGTATGGTTAGCAGGTGGTTATGCTCCCCTGAAACCGAGATTACTAACTGTTGCAGAAGCGGAAATATTACGCTGGGCAAATAGTTCTCAAGGCAAACTCGCGCGCGATATTTCTATTTGGAACTCTGAAAGTTTGACTAATCTTGACTGTACTAACGCTTCTGCTCAAAAATCGTTAGTTGCTAGAGAGCGAGGTCAAAAGCGAATATCTGATTACTGTTTGTTAAGAGTGAAGCAACCTTAGCTATTAGCTGAGACATAATTTAATGAAATGTGACCATTAGGATTTATTTATGAACAAGCAAAACAAATTCATGGACGTACTTACAGCGATACAAGTTACTTGCGCCTGGTTAATTTCTATCAGTTTATTTGCCTTGTCGCTATTTTTATTTATGCCGTTACCGCTCAACGCTATAGTTATAGCGCTTGTGGCTATTGGCATTTGCCCTCTGGTTACTGTTCCTGACGAGTTAAAAATATTTGTTGCATTTATTGGCTTCATTGCTTTACTTTAAATTCCTGAAACATTGAACTTTTTTTCGGATTTGATAGTGATTATCAGTACAAGTTAGTATTAGGGAATATTGCATGGAATTTTGAAGCATGAGTAAAATCAGTGTAATTGTCATCGAAGACAACGATTTAACGCGCGTTGGGATTCGCACAACACTACAGCAAAACCAAGACATTAAATTTGCGGGGGAAGCTATCAATGCTAGAGACGGGTTAACACTCTTTAAGTCGTCGCGACCAGATATCGCAATTGTAGATATTGGTTTGCCTGACAAGGATGGTATTGAACTAACAAAAGAAATCAAATTGATTGCACAAGGGCTAAATTTTCAGACCAAGGTATTAATTTTGACACTCAATAACGAGAAGCAAGCTGTATTAGCTGCATTTGCTGCTGGTGCTGACTCTTATTGTATGAAGGATATCAAATACGATAATCTGCTCGAAGCCCTCCATGTCACATACAACGGCAACACTTGGATTGATTCAACAGTTTCTCGAACCATATTGCAGCAAAATCCAAGCTTGCTGGACAACGGATTTTATGGCGCCAGTAAGTTTATTTCTCCAACCTCAAACAACGATGAGGATTTAGAATTTCTTCAGATGTACCCTCTAACCGAGAGAGAATTAGAAGTATTACGTTTGATTGCCTCCGGTTTTACCAACGCAAAAATTAGCGAAGAGCTTTACATCACAGTTGGAACGGTAAAATCTCATGTACGCAATATTCTCAATAAACTATGCGCTGACGACCGTACCCAAGCAGCAGTCAACGCTCTACGTTATGGGATAGTAACTTAGAATTAGTTAAATTTATAACCCTTTTGTATGAAACAGCGATTAGCACTCGAAATTTAAATTTGAGTCTTAATCGTCTGACTGTCAAATTAGAATTAACCGACTTGTGCGCGAAATTTAGAAATGTTTTGAATATGAATGCTCAAGATTATGACGCAAAAAACTTTAGATGATGTCATTAAGCAGATAGAATCTGAAATTGAAATTGATGCTCAAGGCAAGGGAAAAGGCAGTATTCGTGCAACGGCTAGGCTTGCAGGTGTAGATGATGAATCTGTTAGAAAAGCTCTCGTATACACTGCCGAGCAAAAGCCAACAAAATTAGCTCAAATGCTTATGCATTATGGCTTTAGCCCTGCCGACCTAAACGACTGGCGCCAATCTAAAATTCCTGACCTTGCAATTTCAGTTATCTTTACATACTATGCATATAATGCCGGAAGATACTGCACAGAGCAGGCGAAGTTAGTTTGTCAAGCATTTATGACCATCGGCATTCGTAGTTGGATGCAAAAAATCAAGGGTTGGGAGCAAGAGACGGCGCCTCAACAAATACTCCCAACACCGTCCTTAGAAGAAATTTCAACCTTACTTGATTTGACACTTGGTAAAGCTGGGTTGGAGCCAAAACTAGTAGCAGGCGCCAAACTAAACGCGATAGCTAAAAGATATCCTCATTTAAAGCAAGAAACTGAAGAAGCAAAGTCAATGCTTGCTATTCCTGTAGAAAATAAACTGCTGGCGCCGAAGCAGTTAGGTGAGATACTTACAGAAAACACAGGTGAGGTTTGGTCTCCACAGCGAATCAATAAGCTTTTGACTGAACAAGGTTTTCAAGTACGTAACCTAGAAGGCAATCCTGATTATCTGCCAACAGATAAAGGTAAACCATATTCGCAAATGACGTTGAACACAGCGAAAGGGCGTGATAAAACAGTGCAACACTTGAGATGGTTTGAATCGGTACTTGAAACTTTAGAATTGTAATAAATGTAACTACCAAGTGGAAAATAAGTCTAAATTGCCGAACGGCAACTCTTGCCGTTCGATGAGTATAAGCTTTTTGAGCGACGTTACTTGAATATTGTTATACAGGGAAAATTTAACAACGTTTTGAATCTCCCTATTGCTCCTGGTAGCACCATAGAAAACTACCATCAATTATTTGAAGCCAAAGTTCTTCCCTTTTTTAAGAACTTCTCCCCAGATTTGCTTATTGTCAGTGCTGGATACGATGCAAATCAAACGGATTTGATGTCTAAGGTCAATTTGCAACCCCAAGATTATGCTCCACTAGCGCAATACTGCATGGAGATTACCTCGAAAGTTGTGTTTGGTTTGGAAGGTGGTTATGAATTAGATAGCCTTTCTCAATCTGTTTTGGAAACCGTCAAATATTGCATAAATCAAAGCAATAAAATATAATCATAGGCTTTCTTGCTGGTTGAATTAAGGCAGCAAATCTAAAACTCTGTAATTGCTGCCCCCAACTTTACCAAAATCAACAACGCTAACTCAACACATGTTGTACTTTTTGTGGTTGAGATTTTAATACTTCTTGTAGCTGCATTCGTAAAATCCCTAACCTCTGATATTTACCATCGACTTTATCCAAGATTCCCAAACGTCTTGCAGCAGTACGAACGCGCGTTTGTGGTAACTTCTGTATCAGAAGTGCAAGTGATTCTATATCTACTTCATCTTCATCTGTAATACTTTTAGTGTTGCAATCAACTGAAACAGTCGATGATAGTATGGTATCGTTAATTACTTCATCATGCTGAAATATAGTATTGTTATCCACTCGGAGTAAATAACTATCTGTACCTGCTATACGATTCCACAATTGTACTAGAGTGATAGATAAATCCAGCGCTATCATTGCTGTAGCTAAATTGAACAAAACAACAATAATAATTGTTAAGCAGTCTTGAATGTTTTGCATTTTCTATTTCTCCAAAAAATCGCGCGTGTAGCGATGCGCTTGCTGTCATAATTTTTTACCCGTAAGGGATTGCAATTATCTGCTCTCTGTAAAATTAAGCTTCGGTAGATTCTTCAATCATTACAATCAAGGTAAGATATTCGGTTTCTGGAGATAATTCTGTTTTAAAATATATACGGAAAGAACCGTCACCATAAATTTTGAGGTCTTTCTCGTCAAAGAAGATTTCTGGTCGTTGTAACCATTGCACAACGCTTTTATTAAATTCAGCAAGAAACAAAGCGGGAAAGTAAATTCTTCCGCTAATTACTCCAGTTTGCTCGTGAGTTAATACTTGAAATTGAGGGTGTGATATAACAATAGCCATAAAATACCAATGTTTTTAGGGGAAATATCAGAATTCATGAAAAAAGGAATGAGATTTAAACTCATTCCCTTGTTGTAGGCGCCACATTTTGAGAATTTACCTTGACATTTGATAAACATTGCCATCAATTTCCAACCTATATATATTCCAGGGTAAGCGCATCTCAAATGCTATTGACAAGCGGGTTCAGAAGCATCATCACAAGATAAACAAGCAGCAAGAATCGTCAACATATAGTTATTGTCCATAGCAGCTCGTTTTGATTTTTGACGATTACTACGCTTAAAGGATTGCTCCAAATTTAATGCATTGAGTGCAAGTCGTCGTAATAATGATAAGTTTTGTGGAGCATGACCAGTGCGAACGCGACAAGCATCTTCATTGAATGTTACATCTAGGCTCCAGTGTAGACTATTCTCAATTCCCCAATGTAAACGGATAGCTTGTGCCAATTTATTTGCATCACAGTCTAAGCTAGTTAGATAAAATTGAACTTCGCGCGTAGTTTTATTCCATAAATGCCGTACACGTACAACCATTACCACACATTTAAGTCCCACCCAATCCGAATGATTATGTAAAGATGGTAATTGAGAAATAGGAACACACCAAACTTGCCTTTTTTCGGTACGATGATGACCTCTTTCTACCCTTTGTGAGTAACTATGAATAACACCTTCAAATCCCTGACTTAAATGTTTTTCAAACCACTCTTTAACTTGGTTATGAAGTGTAGGATGGTTTCCTTTAAGTGCTAAAATATAATTAGCATTTGCATTATAAATTTGAGATGCAATTGCAGTTTGCGTACCCATTGCATCAATAGTAATAATGCATCCTGCCAAATCTAATAATTCTAATAACGCAGGAATTGCAGTAATTTCATTTGATTTGTCGGCGACTTTTACTTGCCCTAAAACTAGACGGTGCTGACTTGACCATGCACTAACTAAATGTAAAGCGGATTGTCCCTGTTCTCTATCATAAGAACCTTTGAGAGTTTTACCATCAATAGGAATTATTTGTGCGCCTACTGTTTCAACTATTGATTTTACCCATTTTTGAAAGCATTGCTCAAATATTTTTGGGTTAATACGTTCAAATACTCGTCTAAATGTATCTGGGCTAGGGATACCCCAACGTAACTCTAAAAATTCTTTTAACCAGTCATATTTACTTAATCCATAATTCTGCATATCTTCCCATCCCTCACCTCCCGCAATTACTGATAATATTCCAATAATTAAAATATCTATTAATGAATGATAACGTGTTCTATCTACGCGCAGGCGCAAGGCACCCGCATGGCTTAAGTTATTTCTAAGAATAATAAATTTATTCGCGTAACATCACAAAAGTTGCTATAAACCATTAATAAAGAGAGAAAGCTGCTTCAAAAAATAATCAATAGACTTCATTTATAAATCTGCTCTTTTTATAGGCGCCCGCCGTCGGCGCGTCGAGGCAACGCGCCATACGGTGTGATGAGGTGTTTTTACTGGGCTTGATTAAAAATAAACGTGATAATTATTATTTTTTGTTGGACAAATAGTATATTTAAAAGTCATATATTTATTAACATCATAACTTGCCCATATTTGAAACTAAAATTAGATTTATTAGCCCTAGTTATTGCCCGTATTTCTGCCAGAACAAAATGCTTAATTTTCAATATTATTTTTGTTAGCTATACTTAAATAGTAAAAACTATTAATCAATTTTTAGTTAATTAAATATAGCGCTTGTAATTAAATTGTAACTTATCAATATTTAAGATTTAAACTTGATGCCTTTAACATAAGCATTCAATTAGTCAATAATACTAAATAACTATTTAGTTTTTATGAGCTAAATTTTTATTGATATAATCATATTTTATCCAAAAAAACTGTGTTTTTAAACACAAATTTAGATGCGCTTACCCTGACTAATTTTAGATACTAATGTATTTTCTGGTAAAAAAGATTTTCTTGATAAAACGGCAGAATGGTTTTATCAAGGGCATAACCCGTTTATTTATGAAGGTATTTATCAAATTGATGGTAATTCTGTGAAATTCTCGGTAGTACACGAAAAATCTGCTATTGAATATCAGGGTGATATTGGAATGTATGGTTACACACTTTTACTTACTTGCTATTGTCGCACTCGCCATTATAATTTTATTAATATACCAAATCTCAAATAGAAAAAAAAGATTATTATATTATCTCTGAAGGGTGACAAAGGCGCCTAAACCGCGAATTTCAGGCATCACGGAGAGCGTAAATAACTGTTATTGACTACTAAGGGCGCGCTGATTACTAATAATTACAAGTAACACCAGTTAACTAAATAAATATTTCAATACGTACTAAAATTAAAAAACGGCGCCGTTATTGAGGTAGAATTGATGTAATTTAACATTGCTGCATTAACCCATAAGTAAAAATTTAGAAGTTGTCACATTTGATGACAACTTCTGGAGGCTAGTTGTACAAAGGCTCTTATTGCTTTATGAGGATTCTTTTATCTGCAAAAACCTTAGTAGCTTTTCCTATTTAGAATTTCAAAATAAATTAGTTTAAGCATAGCAATTCATCCTCACCTGCTATTTCTGACTCTGCTAATTCATCACAATAGCCCAGTGGATAATCAAAAACGATTGTGTAATTCCAGACGTTATCATCATCAAGACGTAATCCAGTAACTCTACCAATAGCCCACTTACTTACTTGGCAGTTGCTTCTCATGCCGAGGCGCGAGTTAAATGTGTATTTTGGAGCTTTAGCGCAAAAATGAGCGAATTGTATTGTAACAAGGTTCATATTTTTGTGTGATAAAAATACAAAAGTATTCAACTTAAATTCCGGCGTGAGCCTGAAAATATATTTTGAGATTACGCAAAGATTGTATTTGAATCGTTTGACACACATCTTTACGAATTTCATTCATGCAATTACTCAAATGCATATAAATTTTAATTATTCAAATTCATTACATTTTTTTACAATTACTAATGATGTAATTTTATATGTATATTATATCATTTTTAGTTGATGAAATTGTGATTAAATCATTGCTAATTATCAAATTTAATAACTTTTTTAATATCTATATCAGTGCTTTACAATATTTATATTTTGATTTATTTAATGCTTTTGTACTATGCATTGAATCAATATTGCGGCGCCGCTAATCTTGTTTAACCCACGCTGTTGTTATTTAATCTTGTATGAGATATGAAAATTTTCCTCTTATGTCAAAGCTTTTTGTTCAGGAAAAGTTTAGCTTAACGTCAACTAACGTAACCAAGTTCAACGAGAACGTTATAAAGTTCTTCTTCAAAACGCTGGTAAGCAGGAACCTCTCGTAATCGCTCTAACCGCACCCGTTCACCAATTGCATCAAAAAAATCGGCGGCTTTTCTCTTGGAACGCCGTTTACCACCAGCAACTTTTACATAAGCTTGCTCAAATATTTGCTTTGGGTCAAGTATTCCCTCTACTTCACGAGCTTTTGTTGGGATACCTAGTGCTGCATTATCTAAAACTGTGCCAAATGCACTTCGCAAAGCATCCCCGTCTGCCAGTGTCCAAGCTTCCATTTCTCGAACTGGCACAACTCCTACAATTCGCTCATTCTGGCTGCTCAATTCCAAAATTATGCGTTGCTCTGCAGGCTGAATTCGTTGTTCATAGGCTGCTGCGGAGTCCCCTGCTCCATCAGTATGGACAAATAAAATGTTAAAAGCTCCTTCAGCTTCGCGCGCTGCTTCTAAAATTTGAGTAGCAAGGTCAGCGTCACGGTAGTTAATGGGTGTATACAGTCCTAAAACTTCCCCCACTTCGATGGTAGAGCGACTTCTACGCTTTCCACAAATCTTCTGTCGCGCGTCGCAACACTGGTGGAAAAAATCTATAGTCAGTTGGTCCTTCAGCAAAAATAGCTAAACCTAGATAACGCACGCGCTTTAGCTCTCCCGTTCTACACTTTGTAAATACCGCTCAACCTCAAAACGACCTACATATTCTGGCGCCATTGCACCTGGCATTACAGAAGTTGCCACAGGTCGAATCCTAGTTTTACGATTTATTACACCAGCTTCTGGGTTAACCACACTTACCAAATCAGCAAACATTGCTTCCCCTTCCTCTAAACAAGAGAGAACTACTGGGGAGTGACTGTTAAGTAGTATTTGAAATAATGGCTCGGTTTCATCTACCTCTTCACTGGTTATATCAGTTACCCCATTACGTAATTTATCTATTAAAGTTTTCAAACGTCCAGGATGAACTCCATTTTCTGGTTCTTCAAAACATATTAATCCAGAATGTTTTGGGTCGTACAGGAGAGAAAGAAGTGCCAAAATTCTTAAAGTCCCATCGGAAACAACACGCGAACTAAAAGGTATACCGTCTCGATATCCAATTTCAATTTGGTACTCCTTATTTTTATTATCCAGAGAAATATCTATATCAATGACTCCTGGAATTAGAGAAGCAAGTGCAGCGGCAATATTTGCTATGGCGCCTTTTGGTTGACTTTCACTCGCAGTTTGTGCTTGTATCCTTGCTAACACAGTAGCTAAATTTGCCCCATCTGGTTCTAATTCTAATGCTGCAATGGTAGGGCTAGGACGACGCAAGGAAGTAGGGTCAAGCTGGAGAAAATGCCAGGAATGTATTTCTTCGCGAATAGCATAAAGATGAGGGTATTCGTTGGTAGTAATACTTGAAAGTATTGTAGCTTCAGCATTAGCGGCTTTTCGATCCCGACCAGCAGCCTCACCATCTGGCATAATTTGAAAGCTACTTTTTCCATCTGTTTGAGTTGTGGTTAACCAAGGAGAAGAACGTCCATACTTGAGGAAGGTTTGCTTCCATTGTGCCGATATTTCTTTGGATTGTAACCATGAATCTGTTTCGGGCAGTATCGGTAGGGCAGTTTCTTTTACAACTACCAGTTGTTCTATTCCTTGCTTATCCTGACGCAGTTCAATTTCTACTTCGTAACGCGCGCGCGAGTGAGAAATTCTTACCGTTTCTCCCCAGGCATCGCTTAACTCTGGTTTTAAAAGTAACTCGACAGCAAAAGCCATACGCTTGCTTCTTGAACCATCTGCAAGTAAACGAAATAGCTCAATTGGTTCGCCACGTAGACCAGTAAGTGAGGAACGCAAGTCATTTCTAGCTAAGTTAGCCAGTAAGCGAATCACATCAAATAAATTTGATTTACCTGTCGCATTTGGCCCTACAATCACCTGCATTGGCGCCAAATCTAGACCGAAATTCTCAAAAGTTTTAAAACCATCTATTTCAATACGTGTTAACATGCGTCTAAATAAATTAAAAGCTAGTTTATAAAAATTAAATATATTATTATACAGCAATAATTTGGCTATACTCGGTTACTGCATCATACTGGTCAACCTGTTGGCGGTGTCGGTTTCCGTCCCGCCAAACTGGTTGACCCGAAGGGTCAGCCATACGCGAATATCTTGCAATTAGCTCTAAATCTAACTCAGGTAATAAAACACTTT
Source organism: Calothrix sp. PCC 7103 (assembly GCF_000331305.1). Lineage (GTDB taxonomy): Bacteria > Cyanobacteriota > Cyanobacteriia > Cyanobacteriales > Nostocaceae > Dulcicalothrix. Next base: position 109,416 of record NZ_KB217483.1, read on the forward strand.
GAGTAACTTTTTGATACACACTTGCTTGTAGCGAATACACAGTAACTAGACCATCTTCCCAATACCAAACTTCTGGAACTCCCAAACGCTTATATATTTCTAGTTTATCGATACCACCGCTAGTAACTGTAACTTCCAAAATTAAATCAGGAATAGGTTTCTTTGTTTCTAAATTGTATGACTCATGCGGTTCGCAACGACCTTTATTGTCCTGTCTACCGAGCGTTGCACTTCCTCGACAATAAAACCTAATATTTTTAATTCGCATGTATGCTTCAAGCAACATTGCAATTGTTTTCTTTAAGTCTTCGTGTTCAGAAAAAAATGGAGACATAATTTCGAGAACACCATCTAGATAAGTTAATCGGGCGCCTGTACCCGCAAGAGTAATATCAAGTTGTTCTAGCTGTTCCCAACTTACATCATGCAGCAAGACGTAATTACTAGACGGTGCTGTTTTGTTTTCGACGACTGGATAAGTAAGGGTCATAAACATTTACCACGGGAAACTTGTTTATATATTATAGCAAATGCACGACAATTACGTTTAAAAACTATTTTTAAAATAGAGACTAAATAAAAAAATAACGCTTCAGGAAAATTTCGCTGACCCGTTAAATATCCATATTGTGTACATTACTGTTGATTCACATATTTGACAAAATTTGAAACTTTCCAGTTTAGACCGTGAACTCTATCAGCAATATTTGGTTTAGATGAACTACCGTTACATAAAAAACAGTCTTCACATTTCGTCCTGTCATCTTCTGCATTGCGGCAAAGAACTTCATTATTACTTAAAGGTGCATCAGGAGGTATAATTCTAAAAGTTCTCCAACCTTGATTTTGAGCTTGTTTTGCTTCTGAAGGGGTTTGCACTGATGCCATTAAATATTTCTTCCACCGCTTATCACACTTATACCAAAAATGAGAATAGCCTGTCCACTTACTCGATGCTAAAATGATTGGCTCCCACACATCAAAGGGTACTGCTGTTGGGTCACCATAAGAACCAATTCTAATCGGATAGCGATAGTGTTCTATGATACTTATCTCTTTGGCGCCGAGCTTCTGGTAGGTTCCAGCTACATATTTACGGTAGATGTTATTAACGTTGCCAAGTTGAACGTAGCAACTTCCAGTTTGGCTCATTTTCATCGGGCACGACCCGCAGATCCCAGTGTCGAATCCTTGCTTTGCTGCATATGTAGGAAGGAATTCTTGTTGCAAAATCCATGATTGTAATAATCTTCCAGTCCTGCGGTTTGGCGTAGGGTATACAAAACCAGTGAGTACTAGAAATATAGGGGAACCATCTATTAAAGATGCCCCTTCCCAAACAAGGTAACTATTTTCTAACATATGTTGAGGGATGATTTTAAGAAGTTAAAAGGGTGAAGCAATTGAAAAACGTCGATTAACAGCAAAAAGGGTGACAAATAAAGCTTTCTCACCCGGCTATTTACAAATATTGAAGTGTTAAGATGGAGAGGTATTAATACTTCAATACGCAAGTATTAACTTTTAATTAATATCCCCCAGCATAATCTTTAACTGGAGGATAATCAGCATAAATACAACGACAGTAGCTTAGAAATAATTAGTCTCATCAACTATTTCTGACTGGTAGTTGATATTTGTGCGTTCTGCGTATTGCTGCCTGCGCTGCCATGATATTTGATTTTGTACGATTAGGTTGTCGAGAGTTTTACCAAATTTACGGCTAGCGTATTCCAATAATTGTTCTAGAGAATAGCGTTTTTCTTGAACTTTACCAAAATCATTAGAAAAGCGCTCTTTAAATTCATTCCAATCAAACAATTCTTTTAGGGAACGCTTGGCAACCAGTCCAGAAAGTTCACGGATAGCGTAATATACTTTTGAGTACACACGTTCGGAGTAATCAACAACAGCGTACTCACCTAAAATTGAAGTGTCGATTGGCTGGAAAGATGGCACAACAGATTTTTGCTTAGGCATATTTAAGACTCCATTATCTTCATTTTTATACAGGGCGTCAGCCCAATAGTGTTAGTGTTCGTACAATTATTTGAGTTCACCACCAAGCTGAATCATCACAGTCAACCATCAAATCTTTCTTGTCACAGTACATTTGGTACTCATTTTCTAATTGTTCCAAATCCACATCTATTGCAAGAAGGCGCGCTTCACACATTATTTCTCTAACATGCTCCTGCTCGCTTACACCCGCGTAGTAACTCTTAATAAACTTGTCAGCTTTACCCAAAAATTTTTCAAGACTGGTGACAAAGCTTTGTTCATAGCTAAGTTGTTGAATCATAGATATTTTGACCAATTATTTCCATACTTCAACAGGCGTGAGCCGCTCCGAAATGGCGCCTTCAAGCGTGCATTATTCCAATGCAAACGAACGTTTGTTTTTTGTTACTCAACTGGCACCTAGCCACGAGCGGCAATTTTCTGCCACAGCCAGAATATCTCACGATTTATAAGCATTGCATAGTGGAATTCTTTTGTGTCTTGTGATGATGTAAATTTTGTACCAGTTAAAGATTAATGGAATATTGGTTCGTTCTCTGGAGCGCGCGTACAAATGTCATATTCAGTTTTTGTTGCTTTATACAATTGGGAGCGTGCAGTATTCACAGAACCGTAAAAACACTCTTCCTTTTCCGTATAGGAATCTCACTTACAGTTTTTTGTACTGAAATTTGTTAAAAAATTATTTAAATAAATAAAGATTAAGGGTTTTGAAGTATTCTCTTTAATACATCGAACTGCTATACTTGCAAATAAACTTATGAAAAATAAGGAGCCTTGGCTTGCGGTCAATCTATCAAAGATTTTTCCAGGTTTAGGACAAATATATTCAGGTGATAAAATTAGAGGCTATCTAATAATCCTGATTTGTATTGCTACACAAATAATTGCTTCATATATTATAATTAGCCCGACTGGAAATGTTTTGGTTGGTGTTGGATTTTTCTTAATAAGTTTCATCATTGGGATTTGGAATCTTTTCGACGCTTATAATTGTGTCAAAAAGAAGAATAATCAAGATTTTGAGTACAGTCGTCAGCAGAATAAAGACCCTTGGAAAGCAATGTTTCTATCCCAACTATTTTTGGGAATTGGACATTTTTATATTGGAAAGTGGCTATTTGGGATATTTGCAGTCATTTTAATCATAATTAGCTCGCTGGCGCCAGGTTTATTTTCAGCAGTTACATCCTCGATTGTAATTGCTTGGATTGCTTATTTAGCATATGTATTTGCCCCTGTCAAAAGAGAAAACTCGAAAAACTTAGCGTTTGTTGTAGCAATTTTTATCTTAATCTCCACAATGTTTTCCGCAGCTTTACCATATATTAATAGAAAATATTTTATTGAAGCGCGCTGGATACCTTCAGGTGCAATGGAACCAACTTTACATGGTACTCCAAACTTGTGGGAAGCCGACCGAATCTTGGTAGATAAATCTATATATCGTTTTCAAGCACCAGCAAGAGGCGACATTATAGTTTTTAAACCAACTGAAGAATTACAAAAAGAAAATTTTCAAGATGCTTTTATTAAACGTATCGTTGGACTACCAGGAGAAAAAGTAGAATTAAAAGATGGAAAAATTTATATTAATAATAAACAATTACAAGAAGATAAATATCTCAGTCCAGGGCAAACAACATCAATGGATGTTTGTATTTCCGGTTCACAACAGCCTTATCTAATAAAAGCGGTAAAGATTCCTGACAATTCTTACTTAGCATTAGGGGATAATCGAACTCAAAGTTATGACGGTCGCTGCTGGGGTGTTGTACATCGTAAATTCATTATTGGCAAAGCCTTTAAAAGGTGGTTTCCTCTCAATCGCATATCAGGTCTATAATCTCCTAGAACATCTTCTTAACAGTAATTTTAGCTTGTATATAACTTAAGTACTATATAGTATTTTACACGTTTTAGAGGATTTAACTTAGTCATTAGCATACTTAAGATACGGTTAACCAGACTAACCGAACATTTTATGATTTATTATAAGGTGCCGTTAAATCACTAGTAAAATTTTATATCAGGCAATTGAGCATTAGAGATAGGCGCCTTTGTCAAGGATTGCTGTTTCTATGCTGTAGGTTGCGAACACCTGTTAACAGACTTGGCAGTTGATATTTACTATGGTTATTATCAACTTAAATCTTTACCAGTTTCTTTAAATTTTTGTTGTTTGGCTGATTTTGACGGGTTTTGCCAATACTGTTGTTCTTCGATAGTCAGCTTATTAATGGATGCTTCCTGGTTTTTGGCAGCTTTGTAAATTACTTCTTGATTATCATTAACAATTGATAAAGTTTCTTTTTGAGCATGATAAATAGCTACATACTTGGAATCAATTATACCTGTTTGCAGAACTTCATCTTTATTAACGGGATTTTCTTTAATTGCGGCGAAGCTCGCATTAATTAAATTTTGTTCCCAATTGGGGCGCCTTACACCAACTGCTTCTTTAGAATGAGGGTTACGGGAACTTGCTGCTTTATTTAACTCTTGTTGATTCGTTTTATTAGCTTTCGGGTTTTGCTTCTCTGTGGCAATATTAGATTTAGTAGTCGTAGCTTGGTTGTGATGAAGTTGCATCTGTTGTTCAGCTGACGAGATGAAAAGATGCAGTTCATCTAGAGGAATGGCAATAAACTTTGTTCTCTTAGAGTTTTGTAACTGGTCGTATTCTAGGGGAAAGTTGAGAGTGTCGGTAATCTGAGTTGTGCTAGCTTGGTTGAAGTGCGTACTATTGAGATTACAGCAAAAGTAAAGTTCTTTCTCAGTCCCTTTCTGAGCAATAGCGATAAAACTTTCTGTGCCAAGTTTTTTGTTGATTTCTTGAGATAGCTGTTTTAAGGTTCCTAGATTATCTGGTATCAGGGTTTGCAATAAATCGCTGTTAATTGGCACTGTTTTTAAGGATGCTTCATCATCGTGTAGAAGTCCTTGATTATTTTTTTGCTTGTACTCTTCTTTGAGAAGCGGTTTGAGAAATTCCAATAGCGTTGGTTGTTTGTCTTTTACTGGCGCCAAATTAGGAGTGAGGGAGTGAGGGAGTGCAGGAGTGAGGGAGGGTGAGGGGTAATCTAGTTGATTATTTGCATTTATTACCTGCTTCGCACTTTTATTCCCTCCCTCTCTCCCTCTCTCACTCTCTCCCTCCCGAATTGGCGCCTGTTCCCTCGTCCAGATTTCAGGATATTTAATTGTTTCGGGATTTACCTTGATGTTGGCTATTGTTGCAGGCGCCGATTCGAGGGTTGCTTTAAATTGAAAACCTTGAACTTGCTTGCCATGCGCGCGTAACTTCTCGCTTAAAGTTGTAAATGATTCTGAATCAATGACTCCCAAAGGTTTACCATCAACTAGAGCAATGGGTTTAGCAGCGTTAGAGTTTTGAGAATGGTTAATTGTTATAGTACCTTGTTCTCCTTTCCATTCTCGGTCAGCAAAAGCGTACTTTTTTAACTGCCCTATTTTCAACTGATTACCTTGGCTGCTGGTGATAATAACTGAAGCGCTATGAGGCGAGGTAATTTCTGCTTCAAATGAAGTGCCGATTGGTAATTGGGCTGATTCGCTGCGAAATACTCCCAGCTTTTTATCTTCGACAACTAACCAGCGCTTCCAAAGTTCAGGGTTGGCTGGGTCAGGCGCCTTTTGGATGCTACATTCGACTTTTTCACCAACCCAGGAGCGTCCTAAATGCTCGTTACATGGTTTGTGGGTTCCTACAACTGCAAAATCTGTGAATTGTAGCGAGTGCAATCGTTCTACTAACTCCTCTCCAAAAATTGCGAAAACTGCTGATGTTTTCCTAAAACCCCGTTCTGCATCTTCTTTACTTGCTGTTGAAACTTGCCACATTGCGGCTGCCAATGCTTCTTTATGAGATTCAGGAATACTTTGTGCTGTGGTGTCCGCAAATTCCCGCACTTGCTTGAAAGCGGCTCGAACTTGGCTTTGTGTTATACCTGGTACAATTTCTGCTGTTAGTTCCTTGAATTCCTGTTTCGTAATTTCTGAATAATTCTTTGCGCTTTCTTGCGAGATATAGCCCAAGCGCTTGTATTTCTGTTTTTTATCAAGCTTTAGTTCTGGCTTACCATCAGCGTCAAGAACTGGGGCAAGTGCTATCCACTTATTGTGGGCGCCTTTGGAGGAAGGGTTATTATTTTCAACAATTAGTATATCGAGTTTTCTGTGAAGGAAGGCGTTGGGATGTTTAAATTCTGTCAAACCCATTATTTCTAGTTGGTTGTCTTTTGGGCTGGTTGCAATGATTCTTGGTCCCGGCGCCTGTTCGACTTCACGACCAATTTCGATTGCCCGATTTATCAATGTGTCGTAGGTTTTCTTAATTTGTACAGCGTTCTCTCTTTGAGATGAGGTAAATGTAACTTGCTTAAATAAATCTTGGAATTGCTGTGTAGAGCGCGCTTCGAGGGAATTTTCTGTAAATGCCTCGTTCGTTTTGGTTGCCATAATATCGATGGCGCCGTGACCATTGAGTTTTATACCTCTAGTTGTGTATACATCATCAACTTTCCTCTCCTCTACCCAAGGCGCCACGTCAAAGCTTTTGATAATAGCGCTGCAAGCGTTTATAATTGCTGGGTCGGAACGGTTAGCGCTTTTTCCCCTGTCAACCTCAATTTGTAGTTGTCCTCCTAGTACACCAACTAAATCGTGATAAAACTGCTTGCATTTTTCTAAAAATTTATTTACATCTTCTGATGATAGTAAAGGTAAATTCTTCTTGTCGCGAATTTGGTTATATTCATCTAGCGTCTGAGTTTCACCAACATTAATATTAATTTTATTATTTTCTAAGCAGAACTGTGATAACTGTTTAATCTGTTTTCTAATATTGTCAGGAAATTGAACTGGCTTATATTGGTCAGATTCTGCAAACAACATTTTCACCGCAGCGCAAGAAATATTTTTCATCAACGACCAAGCATTTGTACTGGGAATCGATACACATTCATTTTCAAGCGCGATGCTTTTCATGCATAAATTCGCAACTAAGCCGACTTTATTTTCCATCGCGTCTAAGGCGATTTGCTCAAAAGACCCTGTATACGCCTTCTTATCGGGTTTGACGATTTCAGCATAGCGTTTATGATTCAGTTGTTTTTCTTTGATTTCTGCTGTTGTGTGGGGAAAGTCACTTGCGAGAGCTATAGCCATACGGTCGCCATCGCAATCTGATAACGAATGCTTTAGTCCCTGTGGCGCCATCTTAATTGTGCCAATATCGTTTGGTTCGTTTGATAAATGACGGTTGATGTAAATATCTACAGTGTTCGAGTTAGCAACTGGACTGCGATAAACAATTAATTCGGCGCCATCAGGTTTGTTAGGGTAACAAACTTCATTCGGCGCTAGGTCATGACAAGTTTGTGCCATTGCCGATTCAAATTTGATAAATCTGCCTGTTGCACAATCCATATATTGTTGGCGCCAGTGTTCAGCTAGTTTATCTACAATTTTGGGATGTTCTAGTAGCTGGCAGTGTCCTTGTAAATCGGCTTTGAGAACGCGATAAACTACATCTTGGTCGCTGGCGCCGAAGGCATCGTCAATAAGTTTTTCTAATCCCTGTAAATTCAAACTGTCAAAATCAATAAAATCTTCCTGCTCAGTTTCCCTTTTTATCTGGTGTTTGTGTTTATCATCCATCGACTCAATGTAATCAGCAGCAATCTTTCTAGGGTCGCTTGCTATTTGGGATAATTCTGAGAGGCGCCTTTCTAGTCGTGGTAGCACATCGCCTTTTACCCCTTCTGGAAATAAATTCCAAAATTGGGCGCCTGTTGATGTGATTCCGTAGTAAGCATCGGTTTTATTACCAATACCCATCGTCATCAAGTATTCACCAGGAAGAGGAGTGGGGGATGGGGAGAAAGGGAGAGGGGGGGAATTGGAGGAAGTTAGCACTGACTTAAAGCAGTTGGCTACTTCTGTATTCTCCCACTCCCCCACTCTCCCACTCCCCTTGTCCCCCACTCTTCCCTTAAGTTGGTCGGTGGAAATAATTAGGTCGTAGCCATTTCCAACACTACTTAAATCGCGCGGAGCGAATGTACCTTTACCCACCTGCCATGTTTGATTTATTGGTTGGGAATCATTGTCTGAGTTAAGTCCCGCGCGTCGTTCCTTAATGCCAAACCTGGTTTGAAAAGGAGTTTCTGGCTCGTTACCTAAACTTTGATGTAACTGTGCATCAATTTTTCCATCTCCATCACCTACTAATTTTATTGCTTCTTCATTTGGCATTACTCCACCATTGGCGCCTGTGTTGGCATCAACTACCAAGACTCTCAAATTTTGACGCTCACCGAAACTTTTACATGGAGTAAACATGTTGCTTCCATAAGCGGCGCCGAAGTGTGGTTGGTCGAATACTTTCTCTCGTAGCGCTTCATTCATAAAGTAGAAGCGGTCATCAGCAGCAAACTCAAAGCTTAATCCTTGTTTTGAAAACTTTTGTAGGTCTGCTTCTTTCGTTAAGCCTTGGTAGACGGCGCCTAATTTAAATGTGGAAGAAGGGGCAAAATATTCTGCAAGACAATGTTCAATCGTTTCTGTTAACGGTTTACCATCGATAAAGATAGATTTTCCAGTTTTGGTGCAGAAATGTTCTAAGGTAATTGACATAGTGCAAGTACTGCAATAAAGTCACTTACAATTTTGTTTTCTGCTAGTTTCTGGCTAATAAGTCTTAAGACAGAAGTTTTGCTATCGCTTTAGTGCTAAAAGGTTATTTTACGTAGCATCGAATTAAGCCGGAGGTAGTAGATATGGATAATCCACAACCACAGCGTAAGTATACTTCACCATATAGTTTTGATACACAAAGTGAATTACTAACTCAGGGTATAACTCACATTGATGATTTAGCTGCAATAGCTGGTTTGAAGATGCAACAAGAAGAAGCTTTTGAAGAATCTGAGAGGTTGTTTGAAGAATGGTTGGATGCACAGGATTTTCCTCCACCTTCAAAAAGGAGCGAAGAAGAATTTTAAGAAATGGCGCCAGTCTTTGATGTGTGTAGTTGTTGATTGTTTGTGTTGTTACAAGCCTTCTAGTCTTTGTTTATTCTTCTTAACCAAACGCTCCCAACTACACCGACCGCGTTTGCCAGAAATAACTTCTAATTGTTGGCGCCTGTAGTAGAGGATTAAACGAGTGCCTTCAGCAATGCCTGGTTTATCCTTGAAGTAAACGACATAATCGCCTGTAGGTTGGTAATAAGAATCAACAACTCCGATACAATTTGTCAAATCTAGCCAGTTATGGCAATCGTACCCACTCAGCCGAACTCTTGTACCTCTTGGAATCACAGAGAAATCAAGCTCTAGCTGGTTTATGTTGTTTTTATTCATGACTACTTTAAAGAATGGATTGTTGGCGCTTGTATTGATTTGTAGTTAATATTCACTCGGCAACAGCAATACTTTTTCTATCAGGTAAAGTTTGATACGAGGTAGAGGAAAGTTAGTGTATGGGATTTCCTGGCGTAAAACTTCTTTGCCCACGTCCCATTCACAAATTAAAACGCCAGATTTTTCTTGTACAACTAGGCGCCAAATCTGGAATTCTCGAAGTTGAGGTAAGGATAGTAAATTAGCATTTTGGTGTGAAGCGATGGCATCGAGTAACCAAAAGCATTCAGCAGCTTCAGCAAGATACTTGATGCCTGAAGTATATTTGATACCTAACCAATGTTTGTAAATTTCATCAGACCCAACGAACCGCTTGAGTTTGGCAGCAATTTGTTCAGCATTTTCCACAGCTTTTACCTCTGTATATATTTCACATAACTAGAGGCGTGAGCCGTAAAATAAAATTGTTTATGTATAGATATCAACAATTGATAAATTTATATATTCTGGTATTAGACTTTGATTTTAGAAAAATAGTTATTAGCAATAGCAGTTTTTGCTATTGGGTGGCAATAGCATACGAATACAAAGAAAACACATAATATTTTATAAGCCACTATATTCGCGGAGAATATTCTTCATAAATTCTCTGAGCGGTATTTAAGTATTTATCTAATAAAGAACGATTGAATACATCAGGGAGTAATAACTCAACAACTGAAGCGATGTCCCTTGCTCGATACTCACCTTCTTCGTCTCCATATTTAAAGCTAATGGAACCCCACAATTGAGCCACAGCAGTTTGCACATCTTCCCTTTCTGGCAAATACCATATCTCTCGACTGATTTCAACACACTGCGAAGCAGTTAAAGTATCTCGCTCATCTATTTGCTGAATATATTTACTCATTTGAGACAATTTATCCGGGTTAAATTCATATCCATATATTTTGATGCATTCTATTGCCCATTGGATTGCTAAACTATAGCCATATTCATCTAGTTTGAGCGCAATTGGATAAGCCCAAAATATTTTTGATGGTGTTATATTTTGCTTGATATCATCTATTATTTCTTTCATCATCTATAAATTTACCGAAACTCTGCCATGAAATCGCGCGTAACTGCTTGAGAATTTAGTCTGTGAACAGATTCATTTATAATTTTGTGGTCAGAATCTGAAATCCAGACTACAAGGAAAGGATTTTTTGTTCCAAACGCGCCATTATGTGAAGCAATCTCTAAACCTCTAACAACAGCTTCAAGTAATACGTCAGAATGAAGTATTTCATATTCATCCATTAAATAATTATTCTCATCCTTTGTATGCATACTTGAAAATTCAGCATTTGCTTCTTCTAAAAGCTTGTTTACAGTGTCAAATCCATCATATACCCAGTGCGACCATTCATCTACACTGTATTTATAGTACCGATATTCTTCGTGTTCGCTACTCACCTGAATATCTGACTCACGATTGAAAGCTACAACAATACTGTTTATGTCGTAAGGTTCGCCAGGTAAAAGAGCGTATCCGTAAAAGTCAATTCCTTGAGAGTTGAGTAAGGATACATGGTTGGAAATTGATTGAGCAATTGCTAATATCAATTCTGTCCGTTCTTGAGATAGCCACTTACTTAGAATAGCATTGTCTATATTCATACTTACCATGCGTTAAAATCAACAACGTTTTTGAATTCCAGCTATCGGTAAAAATAGAGATTCTTTAATTTCTTCAACTATTTTTATATACTTAGAATCGATTCTATCTAAACATTGAATTAATAAAGTATTAGAATTATAGTAGTTTGCTATTGTTTCTCTCTCTTGTAAGGAAAATTGCTTATTATAAATAATGTTTCCTATTATATTTTCTTTAAAACTTTCAGACCATGTTTTGCCATCACAAATATACCAGTTTTTAATATTTCCATATTGATAGTTTTTAAATAGAGAATTATTGGCTGCTATCAAATAATCTTTTATTTTTATATCTGAACATACTTTTATTGCAAGATTTAACGCTTTTGATATAACTCTAGATGCCTTTTGTATCTGTTCATCTGGTAAGAAGTTAACATAATCTAGAGAAAAGCTGTAAGCAATAATCCAAACCATTGTGACACTTAAGTCAAAAGCGAGTATATCTGGAAGAGATAAATCATCAACACTATATACATCACCAAAGGATGATTCATTGGGGTTATAGGAGATAAATCCAAAGTCAAAGCCGAATATGAAACTCCTATCAATTTTAGATTCTATTTCAAAACCTAAACCAATTATTATATATAAATCACTACCTCTAGCACTAAAATAAGCAGAATCTACATTTTCATTGATTGAATACGCATTAACAATACTTATTAATATCAATTCAAAATAAAAAGCACGGATTGCTGATGATTTATAAGAACTAACCAGTAATTCTGATCTGCTTGATGCATGGATTAATAAATTTTGTAAAGTAGCTTCTTGAGAAATACTAATATCAATTTCTGATCTGATTTTTGTAAGTAAGTTTTTAGGTTCTTTTGTGATTTCGGCAGCTACTAAAAATACTTCTTGCCACTGCTTATTTTTGAAGTAGGTCACAAAACTATCCCAATCAGAGTGATCGCAAAACCACTTCGCTGCCAAATACTCTTGAAACGTCAAATGTGAGAAAGACCAAACTTTCTGCGCTCTTTGGATTAACAACCCATGCTGCGCCTCAATTGCTTGCAAAACCCCCCGACTTGAGCGCCGCTCAATCTTCAAAAACTCCCCAATATACCCCTCTAACTCCTTTTGTTCAAAAAACACATACTGCTGCTGCTCAAACTTTTTCATCGCTAAAAAGCTTAACAGTTCTAACTTTCGCTCCACCGATAAATCTCGATAAATCTCATCCCGCTCAACTTCTTTCGACTCATCCCAACCTTCCAGTAATAACTCTAACCCCTCCTCATATAACTCGGAACGCTTCGAGTAAAATTTTTCCTTTCCCTGGAATAGCAGACAAGTTAAACTTAGTAAAATAGGTGTTGTTGCTAGTTCCTTAATCGGTTTGTTCTCTTCTCGAAACAACTGTTCTAAAAATTCTCGTGCTTGTTTCTCCCCCATACCCCCACACACTGTCTCAAACCAGTGGGTTGCAAAAGCTCTGACTTGCTCCTCCTCAAAACTCGCCACTTCTATGCAGGTAAAGCGTAGTGATTGCCAATCGAATAAATCTGATAAGGTTTGCGTTCGACAAGTCACCACTATCTGCACCTGTGGATAGACACGGGCAAATTGCTTAATTTTCTTGCTAATTTGCTTTCCTGCTTCCCCCGTTAACTCATCCAACCCATCCAGCAATACTAATGCCTTACCTTGATTGAGCAGTAATTGGACATTTGTATTGCTCAACTGCCAAAGCTGCTCTAAAAACTGCTCTAAATTATAGCCAAACTGGCGCCCATCGTCTACAAAATACCGTAGTTTAATCAACACTGGAATGCGGTGTGTTTGTAGCTTGCCTACATTACATTCTGTTACAATTCGCTGTAAATAAGTTGTTTTACCCGAACCAGGTTTACCTACCACCATCAAGTTTGTATTCCGCTCTAGCACTGCCAACCCAGAAATACGCTGCTGTTGCCTACCTAACCCAATTCGATCTAAACTACGATAGTTAGAATTACCAGTTGTAAAGTCTTGCCACAAATCATCCAGTTTCCACCTGCGACTGCTGCTAAGTGACTCTAGGATATTTACATCCACGAATAAATCTCCCAAAGGCACCCAATTGTTTATTCCCCATAAGGGCATCGTACCGTGCAACCTTTTAATGTCATCGTGGATACGCGCTCGCACTTGTTGCACCAATTTATCTACTGAGTTGGCTGTATTCGATGAAGGAAAATCCTCAGATCTACTAATGTGTTGACTACTATCTACCGCACCATAAATTTGTGTAATATTTCCAATTGTTAAATTACCACCCACAGTCAGGTTATTCAGCATTTCTTGCTGAAGATTGGGCTGTTGATTTTCTCCTGACTGGTTATTTTTCAACTCGCTTTCCTATGCTAAATTGACAACTCTTACTTAGATTTTAGTGTATACTTTTTACTTTCAGGTTAGTGTTAACCATTCTTCCTTTTTAGAACAGGAGTTAATTCTTCTGGAATATTTTCTAAGGCAATAGCACTACAACCCATATCAAAAGCATCTTCATATGACCAACCAGCACCCAAAGCATCGTAAAAACCAACTGCAAACTTAACCGCAGCGCGATCACTTATTTCGTCGCTCATCCCTACTACATATTTGATATGCTGGGAAATAGCATCTGCTTGGACTTCGGCGTAGCAGGCATTTAGCACAACGCATTCGACACCACGACTAGCAAATAATTTAAACAGGTTTGCTAAGGCATTGGTTGGAACTAACTGTGCTTCTCTCTCAGTGTTTTCCAACAAGAGTCCTTTTTCTCCTATACCATGTCCGCTAAAGTGAACGATTTGGGGGTTCAAATCTAAAAGTGCGCGATGCAAATCATCGGGACGAACAGCCCATTTTTGTTCTAGGGTAAATTGTTCTCGTTTTTGCGCCCTTCGCAAACCCTCGTCAATTTCTCGTACTTCTTGTTCTAAGCGCAATCTAGCTTTATCGACCGGGCTGGATGCGAGAATTAGGATTGTGCGTTTTAGAGTTGGGTTTATGGGTTTATTTGTGGTAGTGGAATAATTGTTTTGGGTGGTATCTATGTTTATGCTTATCTCCTTTATTTTTGATTCAATTAGCTGCTCCACTTTGTTAGCTGCATAGTTATTTGCAGTGTCGTTATATCGGTCAGCTTTAACCCGAATCGTTCTTAATACTCCATTTATGATTTTAACTATAACATGGAAATTACCATATGGTTTTTTGTTATGTCCCCAAGGTGTATCAACTAACTTGTTGAATAAATAGACATATTTATAAACAAAGGATGACCAACTACCACTGAGCTTATACTCTTGATTATTATCTTTGTTTTGCTCATTTTCATAACTTACATCCTCTAGGTAAATTTCATACCGATAAAAGCTTCCCGTACCGCCTTGTTCACCTTCTTCACCCTGAAACCTTGCATCATTTAAAGTGGCAATCAATTCTAAGACTAGATCTCTTGGTTCTATAAATGTAAGTGTAGGCTTTTGCTGTTCTTGTGTAAGCTTTGAGGATGGTATTGCCGGTTCATTTGCTGTGTTAGAATGAATGTTCTGCGTAATGTTACCCACAATTATGTTACCGCCAACTTGGATATTACCACCAAAAATACTTTGCCCAGGATTGGGACGATTATCTTGCATTGAAGTTTTCTGCTGATTGGAAGAATTATCAGTTTTACTACCAGTTCCATATTGCAAGTTGATATTATACCTTGGCGCTGGATTATTTTTATCACCCCAACGTGCGTCCGCAGACCAGGCGCCATCTGTTTTTTCTTTCTTACGTGTCTCCACCGTTAATATGCCGCTTTCTGGGTCAAGCGTGAGCAAATTATATTGTAGAGGAATACCCGTTACTTGTTCTTTGGTTGGGGCGCCGAATGTTCCAGCAGCAATAATCCGTAGTCCCCACCGAGTGTCATATTGAAAATTCTCATCTTTAGCTTCATGGATGTGTCCATGAATACCAAGCTGAAAACCATTAGCTGCTAACTGCTCTAGAAAAGCAACATTTTTTATCGACTCGAACCCATTAACGGGATGATGCCAAACAGCTATCTTTAACCAGTCGCTATAGTCCGGATTCAAAATTTGGTCGAGAGCGTTGTAGATTGCATTTGGATGTATACCAGCACGATTTTTGTACTCGTGGTCAATTTCCCAACAGGAATTAAGTGCTAAAAATAAAATTTTGTCTTCAGGGCAAGGATGTAAGATTGCTTGTTGGTCGTACTCCTGGGGATAGGACTTATTATAAATTTTTTTATAAAAATGATTATTGAAATAATCGAAACGCTTTTTATACTCGGTTTCATCACAAATTAACGCCCCTGCACTACCTGCTTCGATATAGCGTCCTTCAGGTAATGATTTGGGAAGTTTACGAGTTGGCACAAACTCATATGCAGTTTCAGATAGTTCCCAGTTGAGGTCATGATTTCCAGGAACGATAATAACGCGATTTGGATCGAGCTTATAGCGTTTCAGCAGTCTATCCACTAGCTCAAAAGCAGCCTCGTATTCCTCCTGCGTTGAACAGTTGGCAATATCCCCAGAAATAACTAAATAATTAAGCTGCTTGACATCGAGATTTTGGGTGAGGTCAAGAGCAAGTTGAGTAGAATACTGTTGTGCTTGGGCGCCAGTTCCCAAGTGAATGTCGGATAAGTGGAGGATACGAATTTGGTTATCAGGTTTTGTCGTGTAAAGTTCCTTATCCTGGCGGAATGCTTTAAGTTCTTCTTCAGTACGTTTTTTGACTGTAGCTTCTAGTTCCTGCTGTTTTTCAGGGTAGGCTCTGTCTGTTGTATACTTTTTTTCGATACTACTAGGTATAAGTATACTAGTGTCACAATACTGACAGGTAATTTCTAGCTTACCAGCTTTTACCCGTGTTTCGATTGCCTCCCGGTTTGTAACTTCTTTGCCACATGAATAGTTGGGACAGTAGAGAAGGATACGTTCTTGAACATCGATACC
Source organism: Calothrix sp. PCC 7103 (assembly GCF_000331305.1). GTDB lineage: Bacteria > Cyanobacteriota > Cyanobacteriia > Cyanobacteriales > Nostocaceae > Dulcicalothrix. The sequence continues at coordinate 125,488 of NZ_KB217483.1, forward strand.
CTTGTGATTTAGGTGGCTGGTAATAAAGCAAATGAAAGTAACGCGGTCAAAGTCCCTAACCCCAGGATAAAAGTAAATCTCCAATTCTACGGTGCCTTCTGACACTTGCTTCATCGAAAAACCGAGGCGATGCTCTTTGCGTGAAAACTCGGCAGCATATTTCCACAGGTTCTCGATATGAAAGTAAGTGGTATATCTAAGGCTAACTACTAAGGATGCATAAATTGCTTCGACACAACCAGAAAATTCGTAGGTAACTTCTGTGAGTGGATGGATATTTTCGGCAAAGCGACGTAATGTATTAAACTGGCTAGGAAAAACTAATAGCCCTAATTCCCTAAAAGCTAAGTTGTTGCGAATAAATAGCTCTACAGTAGATTCCAATATCGATTTTTGTTCTAAATCCAAATATTTTTCCTGCTCAAAGCCTTCATCAGTTAAATAGGCACAAACTACATCTCGTTCAGGGATTGAGCCTATACCCTCTGGGTGATTGCGAGCTTGTTGGATGATAGAGGAGGCGTATTGATTGATTAATTCAGGACGCAGCAACAGAAGTTGCATATTAGGGGTAGGAGCAAGGCGATAAATAAACCCCTGCGCTTGCAGTAAACTTACTACCGAATCAATTTCTGCTTGGTTGGATAGATGCTCTTTATACTTTTGTTTTACTTTTTTATTGACATCGTTTATATCAATTAAGCTATTTCCTTCTTCTTTGCGCTCTAACAGAAATTTGTGAATTAACTGAAACAGCTTTGGTGTAGTGGGGCGGGGTAGTTTATCCCAGGGAATGTCAGCTATAATTTGTTGTAGTAATTCTTCTATCCCAACCCCAGTTTTTGCGGAGGTGCAGAAGTAGCCATCTAAACCATGCTCGCCTATAATTTGATTGATTTCTCGCTTGTCTACCGTAACGGGACTAACATCGCAACGGGCAGATACCAAATATTTGAGGGCATTTGTAGGAGCCAATTTTTTTAAAACCTTTGCCCAATATGGTATTCCTCGGAAAGGGTTTGCGACATCGGAGCAGTCAAATAATAAAAGGGCTACATCGGTATCCTCTAAGAAAAGTTGGTGAACTAAATGGTAGTCTGGTTGTCCTGCTAAGTCCCAAAGCGTAAGTTGCGCCTGTATATTGCTTTGGTTATTAAGCAACTTTAATTTTTTGGTTATAGGAATTTGCCAAACTTGCGCTCCGTGAGTCGATTCGGTTGTACGGAATTCTTGTTCGGCGATGCGAATAGCAAGACCAGATTTGCCAACACCACTTTCGCCAAGCAGAATTACTTTAGCATTAATACAAATATCACTATTCATCACTTAAGTAATATAAATTAACCTTATCTCTGTATTTACTCGAATTTTATGTCAGTATATTAGCAATAGTGAAAGTGTATTATAACTAGTTTTTAGCTTTTCACAATAAATTATGTAAAAATTAATTTTTGTGTATATAAAGTGCCTTCGTGAAATGAACTTATCTTTAGCTTTACTCAATTTTTGACAAAGCTAAACGTATACATTTTGAATGCGCTCAAAAAACTTATCAGTCCTGCCAAGTCCCTCAAAGACCCAAGCTTCAGGTACATCAACGTGAATTTCTTGAGGATAACGGGCGCCAGCACTTGCCCGAACTTCTTGAAAGTGCTGACGCATTCCATTGATAGTCAGTTCTGGGGGTGGAGGCGCCAGATAGATATTTTGGGTCGCGTTCTCAACATTCAAATTGCCGCCCACGTTTAGCTGATTCAGCATTCCCTGCTTAATATTGGGTTGTTGATTCTCTCTTGACTGGTTATTTGTCACCTCGATTTTCCTGAGTTACATCACCAACTTTAATATCACCACCAACGTGCCAATTTTTACCAAACGTCTGTTGAGCGTTACTTTGCCCGTCATTAAGTTGTTTCACATTTCCAATTTCAACCTTGCCTCTTACACGCAGTTCCTCCAAAACTACTTGTGCAGCAGGAGACTGTGACTGCAATTGCTTGACTAATTCCTGTAACTTAGTTGCAAAATCTTGATCTGACTCCATGTGGGTGACGAGTTCTGCCCGTAGTACTTGAGTATTTACCTCAGTTGGACTTACTTCTGCTCGTGTTAGCAACCCAGATGTTCCTGCGGTTTGCAATTTTGCCTGGACTGTTTTACGGACACTTTCAATAGTTTCCCCACTTTTATCCCAGGCTGTTTCACCTATTTTCTCACCAACTTTTTCCAACGCTTTCGGCAGAATAACCGTAGTAACCACCGCAGCAACCACAGATAATGGATCCATGTTTTATTCTCCCACTATAAAAAATCAGTATAAAACTTTATCTATTCAAATATAACGACTATTTAGAGAAATGTGGAATCTAAGATTGTTGTAACAAAAACAATCAATATATTCAAACAAGTATGAGTATTTAACATTGGCAGCATCATTCAAATTATGAGTTAATGAGTTAAATAGATATACAGAGAGCATCCACTTTTGGAAGAAACATAAGTACTTGGTGCCAAAAACGCTACTATACGGTAGGTCTACAAAAGTCGATCTACCAAAACTGGATATTCCCGATATACATTTGGTTTAGCCAGATTTTCTTTTGTAGGGATTTTGCAAGCATCATTAAATTTAAGTGTGAAGCGTTTACAAGAAAGTGACCGAGACTATTTTGCTTGATTGGGAGTTTTACCAGAAGATGCAAGCATCACCTCAAAAATGACAGCGATACTTTGGAGTACTGATGAACAGGATACAAAATTTTATTTGGCTCTCGGTAGTCTTTGAAACATCCTACCAACCATGATGTTATTTCTCTTCTTCTGTCTAGTTCCGCAATTATAGTTAATCCTGCATCCGATGTTACAGGATCAGCGTTGAAATTAACTATAACTAGGCGCAACTTTACTTATTCAAATTCAAACTGGGAAGGTATAGAATGATTTTTATTTGGGGCCATACTTCAAACTGTTCTAATTGTTGTTTAATATACATTTTAGCAGTTTTTGACCTCTATTGTCTCAAATTTTGTGAGAAATCTGGGTAAATACTTACAATCAAAGACACTTCCCTAAATATCCCGAATTTGTATATAAATATTCCTAAGCGGAAAAGATACATGCATTACCTCTACTGTTTGTTGAGAGATATCAGGTATATTCTGAGGATGTATTAACATGGTTGTAAATTATTCTTTCTACAGACGTAATTATCCTATCGATGTCAAACCAAGCAGGATGTACGTGTAATATTACTTACAAAAATCGTAAAGAAGTATTTTGCCAATAATGTCTCCGCTACATCTACCTCTTTATCCAGTATTACGTCAAGTGATTGTATAATATAAAACAGGTGATTATAGTCACATTGATCGACTCGACAATATTGTATTGTTTACTCTAATACATGCTTAGTTGCCGTACTGATTTATAACTCATTATGAAAATAAAAAAATTATAGTTTTGTTTTGCATAGGATTAATGCCACAAGTCGGTTTCGAGACACACCAGATCGGCTTCTTCCCACCGTCGGATACCGTCAGCTTGAGGTACATCCCAGAGTCCACCCAAGCTCTGATCTTGCCAGCGATGCAGCGTCTACCGAGCAGTATTGGCACCGCTTGTAGATTCCAGTAAAAATACGCACTGCAATTTCTCGACGGACCAACTGTGCGAATTGAGACGCACAACTTCTGTGTGTATTCGCTCTGCGAGGTTCCGAAGGACACGCGGACTCGTTAAGGTAAATGTTTTGCCATCCTCAATTCTCACAAGGTGCAATTTTGTTATGGAGTCAGAAACACATGAAGACGGTAGCTCATAGATAGGAATTTTTTGCCTATCTTTACAACATAATATAGTTGAGTTTTTCCAGCACTACCTACTTAATAGGGCGTAAACCTCAATTAAACGACCTTATTTTGTGATTACGCAGTATAATTGCTACCCAAATTAGAAGCTTTATTAGGTAGAGGAAGTTGCATGTCTAATAACGACCGTAAAACGCAAAATATTTTGCAAAGTGCTTTGAAGAACATCAGAGTCGGTGGGAATTTATCCATTGGCACTATTATCCAAACAATTAATAATCAAGACTCTGATCAACGCAATAAAAAAATTAAAACAAGTAGAAAATCATTGTTAAAAACGATGAAGGAGCATATATTTAATGTTAGAGAGCAAGCTATATATGGGAACACATTAATCAAATTAAACTTTGAAATTCAATCATGGCAAATATCTCCTGTTTGGAAAAATAGAACTCCCGTGTTTTTTCGTCAAGAAGATACTGAATTAGTGAAAAACTCGGTGGAAAATATATTTGACCAACCTAATGTCGGTGGAAAACTTTTAATTTTAGGGTCCCCTGGCGCAGGTAAAACTATTCTTTTGCATGAGCTTACAATGAAGTTAGTTCATCGAGCTGAAATAAGTGAAGACTATCCAATTCCTGTGATTTTAAGTTTATCAACATGGACAAGAAGCAATCAATCTTTATTCGATTGGGTTTTAGCTGAACTGAAGGATAAGTACGGTATCGCAATAGAGGTCGCTAAACATTGGGTTGAGTTAAAAGAAGTTATTCTTTTATTAGACGGTCTTGATGAAGTTAATCCCGAATTTACAGATAAATGCATCCAATTAATCAATAAATTTATTAACGAGTATTGCCCTCCATCTGTTGTTGTTTGTAGTCGGAAGGATGAATATGAAGCGTCTCATGAAAGATTATGTTTGAACTCATGTATTCTTCTTTGTTCATTAAGTGAACTAGAGATAAGACAGTATTTAGAGTCATTGCAATTGAGCTATAAATGGGATTATCTGCAATCTTCTCCTTCTTTAATGTCTCTTTGTAAAACACCATTGATGCTACATTTTTTTGCTTTAGTAAAAGAAGGCGCAATAGATTATTCATGCAATGAAGTTATACCTCAAAAAAACTCTCTGATTAAATCTTATCTTCAAGAAATGCTGATTTATCCGATGGGAGAAAATATAAGTTTTCTAAAAGAGACATATCGAGATTCTAAGCAAGCTTTGAGTGTATTATCATGGCTAGCATCAGTATTAAAATTTTATGAACAAACAGAATTTTCTGTTGATGACTTACAGCCAAAACATTTATCTGTAAGATATAAATTTATTTATTTTTTAATAGTTGAGAACGTTGTTTTATTGGCATGGATATTGACTTTAGGAGTGAATTTGGGTTTAGTGATTGGAATAAGTAGTTGGATTTTAAGTGGCTTTGTATACAAATCAAGCTTCAATATTTCTTTTAAAGTTATTAGGGATATACAGTTTTTGAAAAAATTTGAGTGGTCTTGGATAAGATTTAAAAAATCAATCTGGTTAGCTTTAACAACTTTTATCATAGTTGGTGGAATAGCATGGATAATAAGCAAAAATATGCCGAATGGATTAGCTGGTGGGACTATATTTGGACTGTCTGTAATTGTCATAGTAAGTTTAATCGGAAGCGATATACCTATTCCTAAAAGCACGAATCAAGGGCTAAAAAATACTGCTGTAAGTGCTATAATTTTCCCTTTCTTTCTTGGTTTATCCGCAGGACTCGTATTTAGCTTTATTAACAATACTGATGTCGGTGTACGTCTTGGTGTTCTTGGCGGTTTTCTAACGCCTGGTGCAGCAGTAATTCAACATTTCACAGTCAGATTACTATTATCATTGTCAGAATCACTGCCATTTAACTACAAAAAATTTCTCGAATATGCAACTCAAAAACGAATTTTACAAAGAGTTGGTGGCAGATACAGATTTATTCATATTTACCTTCGAGACTACTTCGCTGATAACAGAAAAGAATGTTCTAGCCTTCTTGATAGAAATAGCTAATACCATTTCACTAAAATTACGATACATCTAATATAAGGTGCATTATTGCAAGAGACGCAATAAACGTTGCCAACATTGGATCGACAAGTTCATACTCCTGCAAGCTTAAATCTTTATTTCTTCCTTCAACTTGTGAAACATAACCAACCAAAGGCTTTTCCCTTGTGTGATGTCCACAAGCACAAGTTGCCTGATAGTAAAGATGGAGCGTACACTTAACCTCGATTCCAGATTCTAATTTTTCTAGTTCTAATACGTAATAGCCCATGTGAGACTTTGCTTCTGGGTCTATTTCTAACGCACTGTTACATGACGCACAAGTTTCTGGATAATGGGGTATGGTTTGGCTTGGAACCAGAGGTGTTGCCCCCCTTAGTTCTACCTATACAGCAAGCTCTCATCTACAGGGGGAGAGTGAAAAACTACTACAAACAATCTTCTTGCACTTTTTTAGTGAAATTTATTATTCTGACAACTAACACTCTTAATTTGTCCAGTGTTACAATCTACAGGGTAAAATTTTTATCACGCGCAGAGATGCTACTTATGTTGAGAAGAATATCAAATTTAAGTTCGGATTTTCTGAGGCAGTTTTTCGTTGAAAGGAATGCTGATCAATCCTTACTGGAATTAGGAGCAAATTTTAGCCACCGTTACGCTGGCGAACTTGGATTAGACTGGGCATATGTGTATGATGTTTTTGTTAAGGATTTAGGCATTAAAAAGCTTAGAATCCCGACATATTGGGATGAGTTAGAAAAGATTCGCTATCAATTTGATTGGAATATACTTGACCAAATACTTAGAAAAGCAGAATTGGATGATGTACTTGTTGTTTTAACTGTTGGTCATCGCTCACCTCGGTGGCCCGAGTGCTACTGTCCTTCTTGGGCAGTTTCTTTCAGTGACGACGATTTTATGAACGCACTTTTTGTTTACATTGATACAGTAATATCTCATACAAGCAGATTTTCTTGTATTGAAGCATTTCAAATTGAGAATGAACCTTTTGAAACAAAATGGGGAATCAATTGTCGTAATACTACTCAAATTCTTCAATGTGAAATTGATATTGTGAAAAAGCGATCACCTTTACATCCAGTAGTTTTAACTTACCCTAGTGTGCCGTGGATGCTCTCACGGCACCAAGAGATTATCAATATTGCTGACATCGCTGGTGTTGACGTTTACAATAAGATCTGGTTCAAAAGCTCTTTGTATCAAGGTTACCTAAAATTGTTGAGGATGGGTATTTTTGCTCCACTTTCTCTGAAATATCAACGGTTTCTCGCTAAGAAAAGCCAAAAAGAGCTATGGGTTGCGGAACTACAGGCAGAACCGTGGGGACCAGCCAGTATCACTTCAGAATTATCAGAGGCAGAATGTTTAGAGTCCATGTCACCATCTGAGTTGGAACATAATATAAAATATGTGCAGGACTCAGGAATAAGTCGTGCTTATCTTTGGGGTATTGAGTGGTGGATTTTTGAGCGTGATGTACGTAAAAATTATTCGATGTGGGATGCTGGTAAGGACATGATTTTAAAGATTAATTCAGAGAAGGATTAATGAGTTAAACATATTAGCTTTTCTAGTTAAACATATTAGCTTTTCTAGCTTAACTTATTACATAAAACACCGTATTAAATTTTCGCATCATGGGTAGAAATTATCAAAATTTTGGCACGATTTAAACAGAAAGATTTTCAAGAAGGTGTAGAGTCACTTATACCAGTAATTTTTACTTTAGGTGGCACAGAAGCTCTTAACGAACTTGCTTCTACCATCCAAGATGTAAGGCGATGGTGGCGCTAAAGGTAACTTAAACAAATCTAAGCAATGCGGAAAACGCAAACTGCGCTGTGTATTAGATATATTGTACACCACACACACTGATAATTATGGAAGCATTAACAGGCGCCGCAGTTGCCACCCTTCTCCTAACCAAGATGATTGAAAAAGTTGGAGAAAAGATGGGTGAGAAACTGCCAGAGCTAGGAAGCAAGGCACTCGAACAGATAGGAAAACTTAAGCAATTGCTGTGGCGTAAGGCGCCAGAAACAGCCAGTGCCATTGAAAGAGTAACTTACCAACCAGAGCTAGTAGAACAGCAGCCAGAACAATATGGTATTGAAGTACTAACGGCGAAGTTAGAGTCAGCAACCAAACAAGATGCCGAAATTGCCGAAGTTGTCGATGCACTTGCAGCCGAAGTTTTACCGCAGTTGCCATCAAAGGTAGTGCAGAAGATGGCAGTGGGGATTAAGGGTAAAAGCTTAACGGCTAAAGATTTGTTGCAGGAAGCAAAGTCAGGTAGTACTGATGTAAATCAGGAAATGTTAAAAGATGTAAATATAGAGGGAAATATTAACTTGGGAGACTTAACCCAAAAATCGTAAATACGGGTATGCATACCGACGGTAAATTGCTTATAATTACAGAAATATTTAATATTTTTCTTAAAACATTACCGTCGGCGCCTCTAAGCCTACCAGGGTGGTTGCTATTATTCTTTGAACTTATTTAAAATATAAGTGATAGTACACGCGCGTAAACAGACTACATATACATCAAACAGCACTTTTAGCAAGAGATGAGCCAGGAAGTTTCAAGTTCAACAAACCAGCAGGAAATTTTGAAAGATATCTTTGCTGGACGTGATTTAACTTTTAGGGACGTTAAGCAAGAAAGCATTGAAAACCAAATAAATGTCTTAGTTTTAAATATCCCAGATTCAGAAAAAACTAATCAAGAAATAATCAACGCCATTAGCAAAGCTTACGTGGTAACTGTTCCTGATGGCTGGTTTGACTGGCGCCCGAAGGAAACACAACTTGATGGCATTTTGACGCAATTGAAAGAAATTCCTCATCAAAAGGCTGGTATTTCACCTTTGTTACAATTTGTTGAGCGTCTTGTTCAAGATGATAACGTACCTAAATATATACAGGATAAGCTGAAAGAACTTTTAAACGTTACTCCCATAGAAAATAGTAGTAAATACGTATCAAGACAACTGCTACAATCCTATCTATTAATCCAGTTGCGTCCAGAAGTCAATAACAAAATTCTGCTGAAAGCTTGGTTTATTCCCGATGATAACGTTCAAGATGAGTGGGAACGTTTTAAAGCTTTAACTGTTGACCCACAACAAACAGAAATTCCTTATGTGCCAGAACAAATACCAACTTTGCTTAATAACTTGATCAAGCAATGTTTTGAAGAACATCTTCAGGGTCAACCAACCGAACTGACAGTAGAAGTTTTCTTACCACGAGAACGTTTGTGTGATGAAGTCGAGAAATGGCAATATATAGATGATGAGAATTTCAGCATCACAATCGGAACTGAGCATTGTGTAATTGTGCGCTCCTACGAGCGGTTAAAAAACCTACGTAAAGTCCAGGGAGCTACTTGGCGCAAAAACTGGTTAAAAGTCAAGCAGCTTTGGAAGAATACTCCCTGTCACGAAGAAATTACAACGCTCTCTCAATCTTGTTTTGACCCAAATAAATTAAGAAAATCATTAATCGAGAAAATAGTTCTCAAGGTATGCTGTTGTCTATCTGAAACAGAACGAAACGTTTTGTTTAGCGCTATTGACAGTGCGGGGACACCAATTTTACTTTTATCGCGACGTGAGGTGCAAAATCTCAAAAACGCTACTGAGTTCGATAAACTACTAAATGATGGTTCGTTATCTGAATTATCTGCACGTCTGAAAAAGCAACGTCTCGCGGCTGATAATGATGGTGATGAAATGCACTTGGGTCATCATTTAGTCCTGCTTTGGGATGACCCCAACAGAGTACCACCAAATCCAGCGTTAGAGTTTTCAGCTTCATAGATGAGGAGTAAGCAATGAGCGATTGGCTAATTTTTCAAGGTACGGACTTACCCCACGATGGGATTCAAAATCTCCCAGAAGCCCCAAAATGGCGCCAGTTTGGAGAGGTTAAAGAACAGCAGCGTGGCAAAACGTTCCAAGTTCGTCCCAACGAAATTGAGTTAGTCAATGCAGCATTGTACCTACGGCGCCCTCTTTTGGTGACAGGGAAACCAGGAACTGGTAAAACTTCTCTTGCTTACAAAGTCGCTTATGAGTTAAAACTGGGTTCCGTACTGCTATGGCCTATTACTACACGCTCAATGCTTCAAGATGGACTTTACCGCTATGATGCAATTGCGCGGTTGCAAGATGCCCAAGGAAAAGATAACACAAGGGATATCGGCAAGTATATCCAACTTGGTCCGGTGGGAACAGCACTTTTGGCTTCGTCTCATCCGCGCGTTTTGCTTATCGACGAAATTGATAAAAGCGATATTGATTTGCCCAATGATTTACTTAATATATTTGAAGAAGGCGAGTTTGAAATTCCCGAACTAGCTCGATTACCCCAGGAGTTACAGCCAGTGGAAGTGCGAACTTACGACGGTGGTGTTGCTACTATTGATCAGGGGCGAGTGCGTTGTACAAATTTTCCTTTTGTACTGCTCACTAGTAACGGCGAGCGGGAATTTCCTCCAGCCTTTTTGCGGCGCTGTCTACGACTAACGATGGAAAATGCCAATGCAGAAGCCCTCAAAAAAATTGTTCAGGCTCACTTGGGCGAAAATGTAATGCAAGAAGCAGAGACATTGATTGAAAAATTTATTGCACTTCGAGATAAAAGCAATGCTGGGGACTTAGCTACAGACCAGCTACTTAATGCTATTTATTTAGTCACTCGTGATATTAGCCCAGTTGGCGATGATAAAGAACGGCTGTTAGGCGAACTAATGAAATATTTAACCAGCACAGAGGGTATATGATAGAGCGGATAATTGCGGCTCTAGGGAGCAAAAGCGTTGGATTAGAGTTAACCAGCAAAGAGATTGCTGATGTCCTTTGGCTTGCAGTTCAAATGCAGCGAAAATCTGCGCCTTCTTCTCTTCAAGTGCAACCAATACAACCAACACTTCCCGAAACTCCAGTAATTCCCTCACAATCAAATAAAAACACAGATTCTCAAAAACCTTCCACTTCCAAAGAAAAAAGCACCAACATCTACCCCCAGTCTCCCGCAAGTAACAGCGACGACTCTACAGAATCATCTGGTTTACCAATTAAAGTTCCCTCCCCTCAAGCACTGCGAAATCAACTTGCGCTCGCACGTTCCCTCAAACCTTTAAAACGCCGAGTTCCTTCACGCACTGCCTGCGTCATTGATGAAGGCGCCACTGCACAACGCATTGCCGAAGAAAAACTTTGGATACCCGTAATGCGTCCAGCACCAGAACGCTGGCTAGAAGTAGCTTTGGTAATTGATGAGTCACCATCAATGATGCTGTGGAAGCAAACAATTAAAGAATTTCGGCAACTGCTCGAACGACACGGTGCTTTTCGAGACGTGCGAACATGGGAATTATCTATAAATACCAATGAAAAAATTTTGTTACGTCCCAGCGGTTCAGCGCAGAAAAGGTTTCATAGTCCCAAAGAATTAATCGAACCAAATGGACGGCGTTTATTTTTAGTTATAAGTGATTGTGTTTCCCCAGCTTGGCGTAGTGGCGCAATCACAAGAGCTTTAAGTGTTTGGGCTAACACAAGTCCAATGGCTATCCTTCAAGTTTTACCAGAGTGGCTTTGGGAAAGAAGCGCTTTAGGTATGGCTGAATCAGTTTTACTACGAAGTTTGGCGCCTGGACTACCAAACCAACAGTTAATAGCAACGGCTTTTGATTTGCTAGATGATGTTACTAACAGTCTAAAAATTCCTGTGGTGTCCTTAGAACCAGAATCCTTAAAAGCTTGGGCACTAATAGTTGCTGGTGCGGGAGATGCACAAAGTAAAGGATTTTTATTCGCCTCTTATTCGTCAATATTAAATGATATTTTTGTACAAACAGAGAGTTCTGGCGCCTCACTTTCAGCCAAACAACGTCTCCAGCGCTTTCGTCTTTCTGCCTCCCCAATGGCACGGAAACTAGCAGGACTAATGGCTGCGGCGCCTGTCAGTTTACCTGTAGTACGGTTGATACAGCAAACGATGTTACCGCAGTCGAGCCAAGTTCATGTTGCGGAGGTATTTTTAGGTGGGATATTGAAACCACTTTCGGATATCAATGTAGATGTAGAGACAGATAACGTACAGTATGATTTTTTTGATGGTGTCCGTGATTTGTTGTTAGATTCAGTACCCACCAATTTGTCTACTGAGGTAGTGGGTAATATTTCTGATTACGTAGCCAAACGTGCTGGTCTATCTGTTGATGAGTTTACAGGTATTTTGACTAATGCACTATTACCTACAAATATTTCAAAAAATGTTCTAGTTCGTCCTTTTGCTAAGATAACGGCTCAGGTTTTGAGGCGTTTGGGAGGAAGTTATGCTCAGTTAGCCAAGAAGTTAGAGCAGTTCTCCGAATCTTCATCTCAAGCCGATATATACAAAGTTAAACAAGAAACTCCTGTATTTAACTACAAATATCAAATTGGTGGTTGCTTACCAGGTTCTGCACCTACTTATATTGAACGGCAAGCAGATAAAGATTTATACAAAGGGTTGAAAGCTGGAGAATTTTGTTATGTTTTTAACTCTCGGCAAATGGGTAAATCAAGTTTGCGGATGCGAGTAATGGAGCGTTTGCTTCAGGAGGGTTATGCCTGTGCAGTGGTGGATGTTACCGGCTTAGGAAGTAGAGATATTACTGAGGAACAGTGGTACATAGCTATAATTGATACGCTTATTGATGAATTTATTTTAGATTTTGATTTAGAATATTGGTGGAAGGAGCAAGAATTACTTTCTCCGAATAAGCGATTTAGTAAGTTTATCGAAACAGTTTTGTTAGTACAAATACTGCGAAATAATCCTAATAAAAAAATTGTTATTTTTATAGATGAGATTGACTCGATTTATCATTTTATAAACATAGATAATTTTTTTGCAGCCATTTTGGAGTGTTACAATCGTCGGATAGAACGACCAGCTTATAATTACCTGACCTTTACTATGCTTGGTGTAACAACTCCTTCAGAATTAACTCAAGATAAGCAGCATACAGTGTTTAATATTGGTCGTGCAATAGAGCTAAATGGGTTTCAAATTAATGAAACAGAACCTTTAGAAAAAGGTTTAGTAAGCATAGGAAATCCTAAAAAATTGATGCGAGCGATTCTTCATTGGACTGCAGGGCAACCGTTTTTAACTCAAAAAATTTGTTGGCTGATTGTAAAATCTAATGTTATTCCCACCACTGGCAACGAAGCTGCATGGGTGGCAGAATTAGTAGATTCAGAAATAATTAAAAATTGGGAATACAAAGACGACCCAGAACATTTGAGGACGATTAGAGACAGAATTTTAAGATTTTCAGGGGAAGAGTCTAGACGTTTGTTGAGACTATATCAAAATATTATTTTACAGCAAGGAGAAATAATAGCAGACGGTAGCTCAGAATGTATACAATTGCGCTTATCTGGTTTGGTGGTAAAAAAGGGGGAAACTTTAAAAGTTTGTAACCCCATCTACAAAGCAGTATTTAATGAAAATTGGGTTAATAAGCAACAACAGCAGTTTAATTTGAAAAAAATATTAATTTTATCTGCCAATCCTCAAAGTACATCACAACTACGTTTAGATGAAGAAGTGCGGGAAATTCAGACAGCGTTGAAACGTGTAGAAAAACGCTCTCAATTTGAAATTATCTCTCAATGGGTTGTACGTCCTACTGATTTACGTCGAGCTTTGTTAGACCACGCACCAGAAATAGTACATTTCTCTGCTCATGGCAGAGGAAATCAAGGTTTAATTTTGGAAAATAACCTTGGAGAAACGCAATTGATTAATGCGGAATCCCTAGCAATTTTATTTAAACTATTTAATAAAATTGAGTGTGTTGTCTTCAATGGTTGCTATTCTGAGGAACAAGCTCAGGCAATATCTCAATATATTAGCTATGTAGTTGGTATTAAGAATGAAATTAGTGACCAAGCAATTAAGTTTGCTGTTGGTTTCTATGATGCTTTAGGTGCAGGAAGAAGTTATGAAGAAGCCTATGAATTTGGCTGTATTGCGATTGATTTAGAAAATATTCCAGAGTACTTGAAACCTGTTCTTCAATCTAAAAAAACTATTTTGGAGCATAATTGTTATAAAGAGATTAGTAGACCTGGCTCATTAATTAGGATTCTAAAATCTAGCAACTCCGGCAAAACTACTTTATTAAATAAAATTCTACAATATGCAAGCCAGCAAGATTACCAAACTGTTAACCTAAACTTTCAAGATGCTGATATTGATGTTCTTGATAATCTAAGTAGACTATTACAATGGCTTTGTTATAATATCAGCCAAAAGCTAAATTTAGCTGATAATTCAAGCAATTATTGGGAGAGTTGGGGAAATCGTCTTGGTAGTATGCGTACTTTTAAAAAATATTTAGATGAATATTTGTTACCTCAAATTCCTAATGCGCTCGCTCTCGGTATAGATAATCTAGAGGGAATTTTTAAATACCCCAGAATTCGTATCGACTTTTTCGGGCTACTCCGTTCTTGTCATGAAGAAGCAAAACGCAAGATTGCTTGGCAAAAGCTGAGAATTATAATAGTATACTCTAAAGATGCTGGTATCCCACTTAGTATAGATCAGTCACCTTTTAATGTAGGACTGACCATTGAAATACCATCTAAAGATAAATAATTTTTGTTTGTTTAAACGCAATACCCGTGAATGAAATCGATAAAGTGACGGTAGAATGAGCGATTTGGGTGCCTGTTGAGGGTATAAGATACGAGTTGATTCACGGGTATTGCATTTAAAGCATTGCATAACAAATCTAACGCCACCCCATCCAGCCGTGGCATCGTTTTAGAATTTCTCAGGTTAGACATTGCATTTGTACTAATGTCCAACTTACCTGCTAGGTCTACGCCTTTAATGCTGTACCTAGCCATAATCTCTTTGAGTCCATCAATGTATCGTAGTTCTAGTTGTTAGAAAGTACAGGCGCCCTTTCTCGTCGGCATCCGTTTGTACTGAATTCGCTCAAAAGTTTAAGGCGCCTGTAAGTTGAAAAATTACTGGCTAAAGCCGAGTGTGACAATGCTGCTGGGTATCAAACAAGACCCGTAAAGAGAAAGACTTTTCAAGACCTTCTACTGGGTGGCAGAAGCAATGTGGTTTTGGGAGCAGTGTCTATAATTGGTATCGAGAAGAAAAGGGAGTGGTTGCAGCAATCGCTCTTGGCATGGAGAAATTGTTACCAATTTTTGACACAAATAGTTCAGTAAAAATAAAAGTAATATAAAATGCTCTGAAACCCCAGAAAAATAACTATATATTAATATCTAGAATTAAAAAAAATATCGAACAAAGTGGAGGTATGTTGAAAAATAACCGGAGCTATCAACAAAAGTAAATACATACCGAGAAAACCAAAATACTCTGCCAGGATAAGAAATTATACATGACAGACGCAGATCGACAAATTCGTATCCTCCACCTTTCCGACATCCACCTGGGAACCACAGCCCAAGCACAACGCTACTTTACCCAACTTGCTACCGACCTTACCCAAAATCTCAACGTCAAGCAGCTTAACTATTTGGTAATTTCTGGGGATATCGCCGACCGATCTACCCAAGAAGAGTACGAAGCAGCCTTTGAACTTGTCGATAAACTGGTAAAACGTTACGGACTCGACCCCAATCGGATTGTCATCGTTCCAGGAAACCACGACCTCAATTGGGATTTATCGGAAGCCGCTTATGATTTTGTTCCCCAGCGCAAACTCTCCAATCCCTTGCCCGAAGGTAAGTACATTAGCGCAGGTGATGCGGGAGCGTTAATTCGTGACGAGGATGAATATAAAAAACGGTTCGATTATTTTAGCGATCACTTTTACAAAAAAATTTACAACCAATCCTATCCCCAGGAATATAGTCAGCAAGCCATCCTCTATCCCTGTCCCCAAGATAAAATCCTGTTTTTAGGGCTGAATTCTTGTTGGGAAATCGACCAAGAATACACAGATCGATCTGGCATAAATGCCGATGCGATCGCCAATGCTCTCGACCAATTGCTCACGGGAAATTACGACAACTGGCTGAAAATTGCGATTTGGCACCATCCTGTTAATAGTTCTGAGTCAATGAAAAATGTTGCATTCCTAGAACAATTAGCAGTTAATGGTTTTCAGCTTGGTATCCACGGACATATCCACGAAGCCAAGGATGAACATTTTCTATACGACACCCGACGGGGACTGCGGATTATTGGGGCTGGAACTTTTGGCGCACCAGTAAGAGAACAGGTGACGGGTATACCATTGCAGTATAATTTGCTGACCCTCGACCCCGAAAGCGGGGTGATGACGGTGGAGGCGCGGAAGAAGGAAAAAGCCGATGGTGCTTGGTTTGCGGATGCGCGTTGGAGTGACAAAAATAACCCTGAACCCAGGTATAAAATCGAGTTGAAATATGGAACGGGTGGCAAAAAAGATACTTTTTCCAGCCAACCAAAAGTCTTACAACCAAATAATCGTCTCAATGTCGATCAAAGTATTTTTGGTGGCAATATCAACGTTGGTGGCAGTATAACGATTGGCAGCATTAACCAAAGTAATAATTCCATCACAAACCAAACCGAAAACTCAGAGCCAAAACGCAAAATCCTCATCCTTGCATCCAGTCCAATTGATAGAGCCAGATTGCGCTTGGACGCGGAAGTGCGGGAAATAGATGAGGGTTTGCGAAGGGCACAAAAACGAGAACAATTTACCCTAGAACAAAAATGGGCTGTTCGTCCCGATGATTTGCGTCGCGCATTACTGGATTTGAATCCTCAAATCGTTCATTTTAGTGGACATGGTAAGGGAGAAAGGGGGATTTTGCTAGAAAATGAAGCAAGAGAAGCCCAGTTAGTACCTACCAATGCTTTGGCAAACCTGTTTAAATTATTTGCCAGTCGTGGTGTTGAATGTGTCGTGCTAAATGCCTGCTATGCCGAAGTCCAAGCCCAGGCTATTTCCCAGCATATCAATTATGTGGTGGGGATGAGCAATGAAATTAGCGATCGCGCTGCGGTTAAGTTTGCAGTTGGTTTTTACAATGCATTGGGTGCGGGTTGGTCGTATGAAGAAGCATTTGATATGGGTTGTAGTGCGATCGCTTTGGAAGGAATCCCAGAAGAATTGACACCTGTATTAAAAAAAAAGACTGAGCAACTAAGCAATGCAGGACAAACACAGGCACATAAACTAGTTACTAACAGTGTTATTCTCAACTTATCTCGTCCCAATACAAATTATTGGAAAGGGAGAGAAATAGAACTTAAAAGGCTCAAAAATTGGCTTGATGATGCTTCTACTTGTCTCATCATAATTACTGCTGCTGGAGGTTATGGTAAATCAACTTTGGTGTCAAAGCTGTATGAAGAAGCAATAGGCTTCTACCAACAGTTTTGGGTATCCCTCGATCAGCCATATCGCTTTGGTCAGTGGGGTCGGTGGATATTGAAGCAATTGGGTCAGGAATTTGATGAGCGCTTGCCTGATGAGCAACTGACTTTAGCTTTAGTAAACTGTTTAAGTCAAAAACGCTTTTTGTTAGTGCTAGACAATTTAGAAACAGTTTTGGAAGAAGAAATTTGGTGGCAACCCTATCGATTTTTTTTACAAGCACTGTGTGATAGTAGTAGTCATAGTCGAGTGCTAATCACTAGTAGAATCAAGCCGGAAGGGTTAAATTGGAGGTCAGAAGAAATGCCTCTTAAAGGTCTGTCAGAACAGGCTGGCATAGACTTTTTGGGAACACAAAACCTGCAAGGAAGCGAAGCTGATTTGAGGCAGCTTGTTAATCTAACTGATTGCCATCCATTACTACTCAAACTGACTGTAGGATGGTTACGAAAAAAAAGAGGAAAGTCAGCAAATGTAACATTTATTCTAGAACAACAAGATATTAATTTATTCAAGGATATTGTTGGGCAGCATCGAGACGATCCAGAAGCAAGTATTGGCAAAATGCTAGAACAGTCCGTATGTTTATTACTACCCTTTTTGCAGCAGCTTTGGTTAGATTTGAGCGTATATCGGCGAGCATTTGGGTTGGTACAGGCAAATGTAATGCAACCGGAAGCTACGGAAGAAAATCTGCGAGAGTTAGCTCGATATGCACTATTGCAAGAGGAAACTACTGAGACATCGTGGGAGTTTTTCTTCTTACCTCTACTACGAAATTTTGCTCAAGAGCGAGCAGGGGAGCAAACAGAAGCACATCGACGTGCTATTACTTATTACACAGGAATAGCCAAACCTAAACCTTGGGCAAAACTTGAAAATATTGCTTCTTATTTTGAAGTTTTCTATCACTACTTTAGTATCAACGAATATAATGCTGCCTTTCAGACTTTATACGAGTGCAATGAATTTTTGTATACCAATAGCTACAACAGCATTCGAGTTGAACTATACGAACCACTACTACAGAAATGGATGGATGTTGCCAAAAACGAAGAAAAGGGTAATATTGGCAGGGCTTTAACTTGCTTAGGGAATGCCTACCATGCTCTTGGTGAATATAACAAAGCAATTAAATATCACAAACTTTGCCAGAGTGTGTTTCAAGAATTTAGCGTTCGCGGAGGTGAATCTGCTGCACTAACGCATCTTGGCAACGCTTACCAAGCCACTGGGCAATATGAGCAAGCAAGACAATGTTACCAGGAAGCACTAAGAATTGCGGAAGACACTGATGATCCATATGCACAAGCCAATGCTTTGGGTAATATGGGCAATGTTCATAATGCTTTGGGACAATACCAGCAGGCTATTGCTCTTTGCAATAAATCCCTAGAAATTATGCAAATACTTGGCAAGCGGTTCGAGAAAGGATGCTGTTTAGGGAAACTGGGAAATGCGTATATGGCTCTGGGAGATTATCAACAAGCAATTGAATTCCGTCAAAGACAACTGGAAATTGTCAGAGAAATTGGAGATCGCAGAGGGGAAACTGACTCACTAGGGGGATTTGCTAACATATATCAAGCATGGGGACAGTACGAGCAATCAATGAAATATCGTCAACAAGCTTTGCTAATTGCAAAAGAAGTAGGGGATCGTCAGAGTATGGTCTATGGATTAATAGGGTTGAGCGATACTTCCAAATCCCTAGAAAACTATCAGCAAGCTATTGAATACCTCGAACAATCTTTAGAAATTAGCCAAGCGATTCAAGACCGATCTAGTGAAGCTCGTGCTTGGTTAAATCTAGGATACATTTTTACTATTTCCCAGCGAACTAATTGTGCCATCTCTGCGTACTATCATGCCTGCGAGCTATTTCAAACAATAGGATTGGAACAACAAGTGGAAGAGTGTAAAAAGGCTATAGAAAAAATGCAAGAATGATAACTATTTCTTTTTACTTTTGGTGCCACCTACACGAAAACACCACTCTTCGCAGCATCCGTAATCCATAGCTTTGTACTATAAAAACAGTTATTGGAGTGGTGCCATTACCAAACTAATCAGTACAAAATTACATTATCTATTTTGTCCAACTTTAACTACATCAAATTTAGTACAATTAGGAGCATTTAAAACATTGCCTACTATTCTTTTTTCATCAGATAAAACACTACCTTGTAAATCTACAGTTATATAACCGCTTAGTTGATTAATCCAGCTAGTAGCCTTTAATTCTAAAGTATTTGGAATTTCTGTAGAATTAAAAAGGGTTTCATCGTCACCACTAACCCCTTGAAAGAAAGCATTGCTGAGATTAGCTCCTGTCAAGTTAGTACGGTCAAATATAGTGAGGCGCATTTGGCTTTCCCTCAAATCAGCGTTGGTGAGGTTGGCAAAGCTGAGGTTAATACAGCACTTCCGGCAGCTATGAGGTACGCACTCAAAGCTGAAAACTATGAGTAGGAGAGAGATAAGGAGAAAAACTGTATTGTGTAATAGCCGGAAGTGCTGTACCGCTCAAAATATTTTGAGTGGGGTCGTAATTAGAAACGTAAGTAATCGACAAAACTGCTCCACTTAAGTCAATTCCAAAGAAATCTCGCTCCCCTTTCTCATAGCGGCTGTACTCCTGTTCGCGATCTCGTGATGAGAAAAGTTGCCGACTGACATGATAACTCATATCGTGCGCTGTTTCTTGATAATCAAGCTTGATAATTACCATAAAAAATTCTAGCCAATTTAAATCGTTACGTCACCAAATTTACTGCTCCGGGGATGTGTTTTTTAGGCTGAACTTCCCCCGGTGCTAATGTACTAAACAGGCATTAAAGCTTTGATGTATAATACTTCTAGCGTTTGCAACAATATCTGCTGTACCCATGTAAGCTTTGATTTTTGGGCACATACGTGGTAACGTAAAAACGGGGGGTAAACGCCTCAAAACCGCCTCGCAAGCCCCTTTGGCAATTTGTACCCAGTAAGAGCCAATACTGCTCGGTTAAGGAAATAAAGCAGGCTGAAACCCTTAATATTGCGTTGTTTTTCATATCTAAAAAGGCTTAACCGAGCAGTATTGCAGTAAGAGCGATTTTAAAAAGCTGGGAAGTCGCTCTAGGAAAGAGTTCCGTCTTTTTGTTTGGGGGGAAGTTCAGTTTAGGAGATGAGGTGAATATAGCAACTCGCAATATCTGCAAATACAAACAAATTCACGAGATCGCGCCTCATATTCAAATTGATCAATAGGTAGAATTTGCTGATTTTAGATTTCCCCATCCTCCACTGCACCTAATGCTTTGAGAGTGGAAATTACAGTATTAGTTAAGCCTTTGACACCAGTGATGTTCATATGTTCGTAGGGACGAGCTGTGAGCGTTTGTAAGCATATACCTTCACTCGTATCCCAAACTTTTATAGTTTCATCCCAGCTACCACTGTATAAAATATGACCATCAATATTAAAAACAACAGATGATACCCAACCTGTATGTCCTTGCAATGTTTTTAGGCATTCTCCTGTCTGAACATTCCAAATCTTAACTGTTGTATCGTTACTAGCACTAGCGAGTAACTTTCCATCAGGACTAAATGCAACTGAACTAATTACATTGGTATGTCCTCGAAAAATTGCCAAACAATCACCTGTATCCAGATGCCAAAGACGAATTGTTGTATCATTACTACCTGTAGCTATAACTTGTGAATCAGGACTAATAACTACAGAGTTAACAAATCCTGTATGACCTTTCAGTGTTTTAAGGCATTTTCCTGTTTTTATATCCCATATTTTAATTGTTCGGTCATAGCTGCCACTGATTAGCATGAGATTATTTAGGCTAATTCTTACTGACCATATCCAATCTGTATGACCTTCCAAAACTTTGAGACATGTTCTTGTTTGAACATCCCAAATTCTGATAAGACAATCACCACTACCAGTAGCAACAATTCCACCATTTGAACTAATAGTAACTGCGTCTACGCCTGTAGGATATCCTGTTAGTGTAGCAATACACTTTCCTGTTGAGGCATTCCAAATTTTTACAGTTCTGTCATAGCTGCTGCTAACAATCATTCCAGAGCTAATCGCAACCGAATTGATCCGGCTTTTGTGTTCCCGTAGTGCTTTATAATACTCACCTGTTTTTGTGTTCCAAAGTTTAACGGTATGGGACTCCGTACCACTAACAAGTATCTGCCCATCTTCACTGATTGCTAAATTACGAACAGCTTTTATACAACCCTCCCAAGTCCTTATACATTTTCCTGTACTTACATCCCATAACTTAATAGTTTGATCGTCACTTCCACTAATTAAAGTTAAGCTATCAGGACTAAATGCAACGGAACGTACCCAATTTTTATGACCAATCAATGTCTTGAAACATTCTCCAGAATCGATATTCCATAACTTAATTGTTGCATCAGAGCTACTACTTACTAGCGTTTGCGAACTTGAGTCAAACATTACCGATTGCACTTCATCTGTATGCCCATCTAAAACTTTAATTAGCTGTGCTGTTTCCAAATTCCATAGTCGAATCATCTTGTCTTTACCACTGCTGGCAAGAGTTATGTTATCAGAACTAATTGAGAGAGCTGTAACAGAACTAATGTTACCGTGCAGTGTCTTCAGACACTTACCTGTCTCTACCTCCCAAATTTTGATGCTTCTGTCAAGACTCCCACTAATTAGAATTTTACCGTCTGAACTAATTGCCAATGCAAGAACATTGTCTGTATGCCCGTACAATGTTTGAACACATTCACCAGTTGAGATATCCCAAAGTTTAACGGTCTGATCATGCCCACTACTACTGCTGATCAAGATGTTATTAATTGGACTAAATACTATCGAGAGAACTCGCCCAGTGTGTCCTCTTAAGATGTGCAAACACTCTCCAGTTTGGACATTCCACAACCTGATAGTTTGATCATTACTAGAACTTGCAAGGACTGTACCATCGGGGTTAAATGCTACTGCACGTATCCAATCAGTATGTCCTTTGAAGTATCCAACTTGCTTACCGTCTTTTACATTCCACAGGCTAATTTCACATTTCGCATCTCCTGACGCAAAAATTGTGCCATCGGGACTGAATGCTACTGCAAACACAGAACCAAACATTTGAGGGAAAGTAGATTCAGCAAGCTTGGCTTCTACAAAACTGCAATTTCTTAAGCTGGTGTAACTAAAATCAGCCCCCAAAATAACGGTTCGACTCATATCCTTACCCTCAAGGGCTGCATAGTCGCTTTTGACCAAAACTGTTGCCGCATTCCCCCCAACATAACCAACCTCATCCTCATTCCTTCCCCTCGTCCCCTCAAGAACCTTAATAATCCCCTCCTTCTTCCCAACATCAACCATCGGCAAAAGCAAATCCATCACCGCTTTAGTCAAAATTGATCGCCCCAAACTCTCCCGTAACACTTCCAACGATTCGCTGACAAATCCCCGCAACGGTAAACTTTGCCCATTTCGCCGAAAATAGGACGACCAAGTATAATCCTGTCCAACACCACCAACTACTTCTCCCCGTGCTAACTCAGTAAAATCATCAGCCAACACACCCAACTCTGCCGCAAATTTATACGCGACAAAAAACTCCAACAATGACCGATGGGCTGGAGTGTAATCACCATCAGCATTACGAATTAACATCGTCTGTCCCATCATGTCGTACTGCCAGTAGTCTAAATCCTTCTCTGTAACCCCAAACAACTGGCGAATACGATTGGGAAAAAATTTGTAATTCAAGCTCAATTGGTCTGTAGAAAGCATTTCCCAAGACAACTCGCATAAGAAATACAGCTTATCTGCCAAAGAAGTAAAAGTACGCTCACTCTTAATATCCCGTTCCATCTTATGCCGCGCCGCATACAAATATACCCGCGACATATCCACGGGTTTCCCTGCTTCAATGTCTGGCAAGGCTTCTAAAATTAATTCTGTCATTATCGGACGACGGGCTAAGTCTAATAATTGCGGGTTCCCCATCACCATTTCCACAGTTGCAGGCGCCGCTTGAAATGACAGTACTTGCTGAATTTGGTCATCGTTAAATTTCTCTAGTTCCAAAACTTCAAACTGTGGTGTTTCCCCTGTCAAGTTCTTGGTAGATGCTTGTAATTCTGCATTCAACAAAGCACGTCCTTCTTGCGCTTCGGGGAAATGCTCGGTACGACAAGTGAGAATGACTTTGGCGCCAGGAACTACAACTTTAGCCAATTCCCAAAAGTTGTTAATCATCTCCTGCTTATCAACTTTTGCAGCCATTTCATCGAAGCCATCGAAAATTAGCAGCAATTTACCCATGCGATTAAGTTGAACAAAAGCATCGTAGTGGGGTAAAGGGATTTTGTACTGGCGAAAGAAAAACTCAGAAAATAGCGATTCCACGCTCACAGCTTTGGCATAGTCTCGCAAAGGAATCACCAAGGGCAAACGAGGCAATTCTGTACCCCGTTTTTGAGCATCACGATAGCGTTGCAATGTTACCCAAGCATAATGCAAAGCAAACCAAGTTTTTCCTGTACCGAACTCCCCAAGTATAGAAATATGCTCTTTTGCTGGGTCATCAAGCCAACGGTCAATATATCCATCAATCCAGCCATCTTGCTCTGAGTATTGGCTAACAGCAATTTGACGCTTGCTAACGGGGTCAATTTCTTCTTTATTACAAGCAAGAGGCACATACTTAGTATCAATATTCCGCCGTTTTACTTCTGCTTCTAACCAGTCAAGATATCCACTAAAGTCAGCATCCTGTGCCAAAAGCTCATCAAAAGTGTAACAACCCAGGTTGCGATTCTCCTCTTTTTCTACCTCATCCCGTGCTGCCCTTGAAACACGACGAGCAGTTACTAACCAACCTTCATCAGTGCGCTGCGTCTCTACTGATTGGCGTAAAGCCATCACATCAATCAATCCAGCTTCCCCTGCAATACCACGCACAAGGATGCGGTCATATCGATTACGCCGTACTGGGATATTTAGAATCCACTCGAAGTAGCTATCGCTCCAAACTTCATATTTTTCAAACCGATATCCTAAAGTTTCAAACCAACCGCGCATTTGTTGAGCAATCGCAATTGCTTTACAATTACTTTCTGTAGGGAACCCTGGCAGTGCAGGATAATTTTCCGCTGCTAACCGTGCGATTTCTGTACGAATTCCTTCTAAATTAGGCAACCTACTGAGTTGTTCAGTAATGCTAGCGATACGTTTGTGCAAGGAACCAAGCTGATGGCTCATCAGAACATCCCCAGGAGTGCGACTGCGTTTGGCAACTTCAATAAAAACAGTAGCGAACTCAGCCATTTCTCGCCTGACATCAAGTCCTAAGTTGCGAACCTCATCGCCCAAAGCATTACTATCGAGAAATGTATCGACTTCCGAAAGCAAAATTGAAGGGTTATTATGGTCAAAAGCTTTACGAAATGCCTGTTTAACCTCATCGTGACGAAAAATTTCTAACAATTGTCTGGGTTTACCAACGCCATATTCCACCAACGCATAGGCATAAACCCCACTATAATCGCTGGGTGGATGTTCGGGGTCAAGCTGAAACCTTTGCAACAGCTTGATTACAGTCTCATTGCGTTGAATCTTGTCCTTGAGAATAGGACTAGCAAAACCAGCTATCGCTTGAATAATTTCGTTTAGAGGCATTGGTAACACAAAGTTTTTATATAAAAGTCCGTATTCAGCCTTTTATTTATCCTTATGTTAGCGTGCTAGCAGTAAACATGTTGAGGATTGCATTGCTGAGGTTTACATTGCTAAGGCTCTAACTGCACAAATTTCTCAAATCAAGGCAGCAGTGGTACATCGATATAGTAGTTTTAAGGTACTACTGGCTATGCTTGATTCCTGATACCTGATAAATATCCCTGGCTTATAATTAATATAGAGCGGCGCGGTTTGTTTTTGTACTAAATTTCCGGATAATTTAATTAATTTTACTTAGATAAATATATTTGAATTGCAAAAATAGTAACCATTATTCCGTAAATTCTGAAAATACTCTACACTTTTTACTCAATGAGGATTTTAGATAGGCAATAATACCAGGTGTAATTATGAAACGGCGCCATTTCGTACAGTTAGCAATTCGCAATTAAGACAAACAGTGGGGGCTTGTACCTTCCATAAGCGGCGCCGAAGTGTGGTTGGTCGAATACTTTCTCTCGCAGCGCTTCATTCATAAAGTAGAAGCGGTCGTCAGCAGCAAACTCAAGGCTTAATCCTTGTTTTGAAACTTTTGTAGGTCTGCTTCTGTAGTTGAGTCTTGGTAGACGGCGCCTAATTTAAATGTGGAAAAAGGTGCAAAATATTCTGCAAGACAGTGTTCAATCGTTTCTGTTAACGGTTTACCATCAATAAAGATAGATTTTCCAGTTTTGGTGCAGAAATGTTCTAAGGTAATTGACATAGTGCAAGTTGCAATACAATCAAATACAATTTTGTTTTCTGCTAGTTTCTGGCTAATAAGTCTTAAGACAGAAGTTTTGCTATCGCTTTAGTGCTAAAAGGTTATTTGACGTAGCATCGGATTAAGCCGGAGGTAGTAGATATGGATAATCCACAACCAAAGCGTAAGTATACTTCACCATATAGTTTTGATACCCAGAGTGAATTACTTACTCAGGGTATAACTCACACAGATGATTTAGCTGCAATAGCTGGTTTGAAGATGCAACAAGAAGAAGCTTTTGAAGAATCAGAAAGGTTGTTTGAAGAATGGTTAGATGCACAGGATTTTCCTC
Source organism: Calothrix sp. PCC 7103 (assembly GCF_000331305.1). GTDB lineage: Bacteria > Cyanobacteriota > Cyanobacteriia > Cyanobacteriales > Nostocaceae > Dulcicalothrix. Next base: position 151,573 of record NZ_KB217483.1, read on the forward strand.
CACCTTCAAAAAGGAGCGAGGATGAATTTTAATAAATGGCGCCAGTACTTCACCATGTTGACGATTTTAACGGTCACACGGATTATCTCAATCTTTGCTACTGTTGCCTTTCGATCGCAACCAATATCGAATCAGGTTTGTGCCTCAACTGTCGAAGTTAGCGAATAATTGCTTTTTCTCGCTTAACTATACAGTGATCGCACTCTCTCTCAAAAAAAGCAACGCACCCCATTAACTCAAAATCAAGCAGCGATCGCACTTCCTCTTAAACAAGCAACGCACTACATTAATTCAAAATCAGCCAGAGATCGCACGACAAAGTTGCTGTTATTGTGTCAAATCGTCAAGTTTTGTCAATATTCTTAAGCCTTCTTCGGGGTTTCCTGTTGCAGTCATTCCGCACTTTCCACGCTTTACTTCCAACTCAGAAACAATACTATTATTTAAACAGCATCAAAATCACTGTATTCTCTTATACTGGGAGGTTGAAGCCCCAAAATTATATCGTCTTTTACAACGCCTTTTGCCATTAATTTATCGGCAATTAGCGTATCTGTTTGATTTCGTTGAATCCAAATCTTATCTTCTCTAATTTCCAAATGAAGCACACAGTTATAAATCCGTTTATGCCCCTTCCATCCCAAGTCAATTAATAAATATCTATCATTAACTAAATCAAAAACTGTTTCTGATTCAATAATATCTCCTCCTAATGTGTCACCTTGAGATTCTTCGGTTAATAGTTGTTGAATGTATTGACGATATTTAGTTAATTTATCCATTTGATAATCGCCTCATTAACTGAGTCATAGATTATTAATTTTATTTGATACTTTTTGATAGAAGCTTTTGGTAAGTCTCGATAAAAAAATGATTCATAGGCTTCAATCGGAACAGCTAAATATAGAAGGCGTTCTGGCTCAGTTTCTTCTAAAACTAGACGATAATTCAAAAATTGTCCCAAAGCAAGATGAAAGTCAAAGATAGCTGAATCACTTAAAAAACTTTTGATTTCCACAGCTATTTTTTGTTCAGATTTTTCTGCTCCTAAAAGTTGTTCTGCTCCTAAGTCGATGGAAATTTTATCCTCTTCACCGAATTCAATACGCAATGGGTCGTGAGTGATTACCCATCCCTCTTTTTCTGAGCCTTGTTTGACAGCGTAATGAAATTTATCTCTAGCAGACATTAATATTAGCTTGACATTTTCTCTAATTTTAATCGTTATCAATAAGATTTACAAATAATTACTTCAAGCGTGTTAGCGATCGCTAACCGTAGATATCGCATTTATCTGGTGTACTTGTATACTTATTTAGAAGTATAGCGATATTGATAACTGACTATGGCAAGTTCGTGCTGAATAATTAGCGATCGCCTATATTCCTCGTAAGTACAAAACGCGATCGCTTGCCATTTTTATTAAAGTGAGTTCGACAGCGATCGCCATCTTCGCAACCACCCTAAAAATGTGATCGCACCTCCCAACAACCCAAACAGCGATCGCATTTTCTCTAATAACCTGAGAATTCAGGGAACTGCGAACTCACTCTATTAAAATATAATAATGGAATCGCACTTCCCATTTCCCATAACACTTACCGTCTCGAAACTAATTCAATAGATCGATTAATTCATTCACTAATTCGTCGTATTGGTTTATACCTCTTCTTGTTATTTCATCATGTAGTATCTTTCTTTTGTTCTTTGGCAGATTGTTGTTACCTGTTCTTTTTTGAGCTTCCTTTAAAGCTGCATCAAACTGTTTATTTTCCCTAGCATTTTTCCCCATCTGTCCTTGCTTTCTTGTTCTATCCCCTCTTTGTCCGGGTTGGCGAGATTCTGTTTGATCACCACTATCATCATCGCCTCCATTATCTTCTGGAGGTGTACCTCCACTAGTTGATGCACTACCAGTACCCCCCCTAGTTCCACTTTGTCTATTTGTACCCGATCTACTGCCATCACCTTTACTACTATTTGATTCATCAGGTGGATTGTCAGGGAGATTTTGTAACGCTTTAGATATAGCCTCAAAAGTCACAAGTGTGCCGAAAACTAAACCCTCATCACGAAAAGCAGATTTAACAACGGCTTCAAGCTCATATATCGTTCTAGCAGCGACTCTTGCCCTTGCTAATAGTGCTAGTTGTCGTGAGCTTAATAAACCTGATGCTACTTGTCCTGCTAATCGTCCTGCTAAGGCTAGCACAACAGGGATAGATACTCTCCCTAATATTCCGCCTTTTTCACTAGCCGCAACATTCCCACTGGGGTCAATCAAATTAACCGGATCGTTATGCACATAAGTATACTTGTGCAACGACTGGGGGTCATCTAGGAATCCTTCAAACGAGTCTTTAGAAATAAATCGCCCATTTTCCGGGTTATAGTACCTAGCCCTCAGATAATACAAGTCGCTATTTTCGTCAAACTGCTCCCCAGTAAAGCCAAAATCATTATCTGTATTGCCCTGTTGCCCTATCAACCGACCAAAGGCATCATAAATATATCGGTCAGTTACATTACCATTACTATCGGTCAACGCATTTACAGAACCCAACCCAGCAGCATGATGAATCGATTCTTGACCTTGTTGGTCTTGGGAAATTAAATCCAGTCCGCGAACATACGACTTCTCGATTGTTCCATCGGGTTTATATTCCTCAACAACCTCAGCGTATGCTTCTTCCGTATCAACCAAGTAGCGTGTTTCTTCCCCATTAACAATTACCGCAACCCGATTGCCATCAGGGTCATAACCGTATTCAATACGCTGTGTACCTTGCGGGGTTACAATGTCCGCACCAATTAATCGTCCTTGGTCGTCCCATCTGTAGTTTACTTGGTCTGTGCCATTAACTTTAACAGTTAGCGTACTGCCGTTGTCATCGTAGGTATACTCAGTGGTTTGACCATTGAGGATTTCTCTGAGCAATCGGTCATTGTCATCATAGCTGTATGTCGTTACACCTTCACCTGAGTCATTGCGACTGAGACGATTACCTACCGCATCATAGGTATAACCAATTGTGCGATTTCCGGCAGTTGGATCGGAAATTGCTTCTTGAACTAGACGATAAAGTTGATCGTAGGCGTAATTAACCTGTCGTCCGTTTGCTTCTGTTACAGCTAAACGGTTTCCTGCTAGCCCCAAAGTGTATTCATAACCAGCAATTATACCGGATGCTCCCCTTTGCTCTACGGAAACAAGCCTATCTAAGCTATCATAGCGGCGAGTTTCTACTGTATTGTTGGGTAATTCGGTGCGAACTAAGTTGCCAACTGCATCGTAAACATATCTGGTAACTCCTCCACTGCGATCGCTGACTGTTTGCATTCGATTCAGGGCATCGTAAGTATAACCAACTGTTCCCGCAGGGGTGGTTAGAGATGTGCGGTTTCCAGCAATATCATAGGTGTAACCAATAGTTACGCCATCTACTTCGGTGCGTGTAGTTAGTTGGTCTCGCTCGTTGTATGTATAGCTAGTTACACCTCTGCTATCCGTCACCGTTGCCCGTTGCAGTGTTGGCGTATAGGTGTAATTAACAGAGGTTCCATCTACAAAACCTTCTGTAATTATTTGGTCGTTGCTGTTATATCTGTAAGTTATTGTTTTGCCGTTAAAATCCGTGACACTGGTAACATTTCCCACAGCATCGTAGGTTTGGGTAGAACGTTGACCTAAAGGTAGTATGGTGGCGAAACGTTGACTAACAGCATCATACTGGTAAGTAGTTGTGTTTCCTTTAGCATCCTTCTGGCTAATTAAGTTCCCTTCCGCATCATAGCCGTACTCTGTACGCTGACCCAGAGCATCAACTACAGCCGTTAGCCGATCGAGGGCATCATATTCAAATTGAGTGGTAATACCAGCTTGGTCTGTTTCCGCAATAACGCGATCGATAGCATCGTATGTGGTAATTGTTTTTGTGCCATCGCTTAACCGAGTTTCGACAATACGACCTAATGGGTCATACACAAACTGGGTAGCACGGTTAAGAGCATCGGTAACAGTTACTACTTCCCCATTGGCATTGTAAGCATTGCGGGTGAGATTTCCTAATGCATCGCGGATGAGGATTTGACGACCAGCAGCATCATATCCATATTGGGTTCGATTTCCTCGTTCGTCAACAAAACCAATTAAACGACCAGCAGCATCGTATTCTCTACGAATTCTGGGATTATCAGCAAGATTGCTGGGGGTGCTATCAGGAGCAATTGTTTCAACTAAACGACCCAAAGCATCATAAACAAAGTTAGTAACACGACCACCCCTATCAATGGAATTTGTCCGTCGTCCATTTGCATCGTAGCTAAACTGTTCGGTTGTACCATCTGCATAGCGAATCGCTGTTAGCTGGCTGCGATTATCGTAGATATACTCCGTTCTACGACCTAGTGCATCAATTGTCGCCGTGCGATCGCCTGAAGCATTATATTCAATTCGACTGACATTACCCAAAGCATCGGTAACAACAACTGGGCGATTTTCCCCATCATAGGTAAACCGCGTAGTATTGCCTAACGCTGTGGTAGTAGTCAGTAAGTTACCGTTATTGTCGTAAGTTAATAGACTCTTCTGATTTCGAGCATCAACGATAGCAGTTATGCGACCTTGGCTATCATACTCATATCGGGTTGCATTAGTTTGAGGATTAGTAACACTTACAACATTGCCCTGATTATCGTAAACGTAGGTGGTTGTTTGACCTGCTGCATTAGTTGTAGTTAGAAGATTTCCTTGGTTGTCGTAAGAATTTTGGGTCTTATTACCAAGGGGGTCAGTAACCGTTACAACTTTATTTAAGTTGTTGTAAGTGAAGGTAGTAGTTTGATTTAAACCATTAGTTTCGCTAAGAAGATTTCCCCTACTGTCATAAGTGTAATTTGCTGTATTACCTAACGGGTCTTTTACGCTGAGAAGGTTATTATTCGCGTCATAAGTTCTTTGGATAACACCACTCAAGGGATTAATTTCGCTAGTAATATTACCGCGATCGTCGTAAACCAGTGTTGTGGAATTACCTAAAGCATCTGTAATAGTTTGCACCGAACCATTAGCCTCAAAGTCCAAGTTCGTAACATTGCCATTACCATCAATAATTCGCGCTAATCGTCCTTTCTCGTCATATTCAGTGCGAACACCCTTACGTCCCAATGGGTCAATTATCTCGGTTAAGAAGCTTGGACGATTTGGATTATTGTAAACAAACTGGGTTGCATTATTGTTGCGATCGCTTACACTTACCAAATTCCCCCTCGCATCGTACCCGTAAAGAATTACTTTACCTGTAGGGTCTTTAATTTGGGTAATTCGTCCTTGGGTATCCCGCAGAAATTCAACAGAAGCGCCTGTAGAACTGAAAATACCGTTATCCCGGAAAGTTAAAGTATTATTGTTACGGTCTTTAACTTTTTGCAGACCTTTAAATTGGTCATACTCGTAAGTTGTACCGTCTTTGGTAGTGAGTTTATATTCTGAGGGGTTGTAAGCGAAGGGAATAAAGAACAAACTAAAACTACCATCTGACCTTTGTTGGAGGTTAATATCATCGACTTCTAACTTGTCGTAAACTCCAGCGTCAGCAACAAACCGAGGTTTCCAAAATGCACCCAATAAGCTACCACCAGCAATAAAGGGGTCAAAGGTAAAACCAACACGACGACCTTCGGGGTTAGTTAAATAGACTTTTGTGCCAGCAGTAAAAGGATTTGCACCAAATAGTGATGGTACACCTTGTTTTTCGGCATCCGTTAAGGGTACTGATTCTTGAATTTTGGCATCTTTAACTCCCAAACTCCAACCAAAGCCAAAATCACCAGAGAAACTACTTTGGAGAGTGTCATAAACCCGATTAATTTGAATAGGAATTCCTGCTAATGGAATCGATAAATCGGTTAACTCTAGTCGGAAATTACCAACTTTATTGTCACCTGAAACACCCAGAAAAACTCCTCGCGAGCTAATATTCCCGCTAAAATCTTGGGCTGTGACTCGCAGTACATAGTTACCATTAAATAATACAGTGGGGTCAAATTGACCGATTATCGTCTTATTAACATTAGTTTTACCTTCAGAAATGGTGACAAAATCTGGGTCAGTAGCAGCCAGATTATTAATATCAACCAGGTCTAAAGGTGCGTAGTCTACACGGTAAAATTCCAAATTATCATCGCTAACGCTACCAACAATATCTGTGAGGTTGGTAATAGTTTTATTCGTTTGGGGACTGATAATTTCAATTGTCGGTGCAGTGGTGTCGCTGGGGTCAAGTACGCGCAGAGATAAATCTTTTTTAACTACATTCCCTGCGGTGTCGCTTGCAGTTGCTACGACTTGAAATACACCAGCTTTGTTTAACTGGACTGTCGCAGAACCTGCATTGAGAGTTACGGGGTTTCCATCGATCGTTAGGGCAATATTGGCAATACCATTATTATCTGTACCAGATACTTGGAACGTGACGCTTTCGCCAATATTGACCACGTTGCTGCTAAAGCCAAATTGAACTGTAGGTAATTCCCGATCAACACCATCACCAACATTGATTTGGAAGGTTTGGGTAGCTGAACCTCCTTTACCATCCTCTACTTGCAAAGCTACATTAAAATTGCCTAATTGGTCAGCAGCAGGTTGCCAAACTAATGTACCACGTTCGGAGTCAATCACCATACCTGTTGGTTTTGTTAGCAATTTGTAGGTGAGAACGTCTCCATCAGGGTCTGTAGCACTAGCTTCGTAGCGGAATAATTGACCAGTTTGACCGTTGCTTGGTGGTGCGGTAATAAAGTTTGGTAATCGATTAGGTCTGGTAGTATTTTGATTACCAAAGTTAAGATTTTCAACTATTTCACCAGCACCTAAATTAACTGTGTGGGAGCCAAGATTAGTCGTTGTGCTAGTTGGGAAAGTTTGTGCATAACCATTAGGTACGACTTGACGAACTGTGTAATTACCAGGAAGCAAACCAGTAAAGCTATAATTCCCATCATCACCAAAGCGATCACTCCGAATTGTTACTTGATAGGAACCAGTATTATCTTCATAACTACCGGGACTAAGACTGGAACCATCAGCTATTCCTACAAATAAGCGTGTGGCTCCTTGTGGTGCTGCAAATTGCTGGATTTGACCAGAGCTATTACTACCATCACCAATAAAGAACACCTGCCCAATACTTGGGGTCAAAAATTTAAAATCACTGCCTATTTGTTGAAAATTTAATGCTGTGGAAGAAGTCTGATTTCCTGGGTTTGCTTCATTTAAAAATACACCAACAAGTGAACCCAGCCTACCATTATAAGCACTAATTCCATCTAATCCAGTAACTGTATTTCTTAAACTATTGCCATCGGGACTAAATGGACTAAATCCATTAGAAAAATCTACAGAACCACTTGCTTCAAAGGTAAATATTTCATTGTTCTGAACCGCAATCGACTGGGGAAATGTTTCCGGAACTGAACCAGGTCTAACAGTTCTTCTTCTTTGAAGTGGGAATGATGGATCATTAGTACCTAAAGGTGGAATGGTAATATCATCTCTACCTGCAAGGAAGATAGCATCTGTTGCGGCAACCGTAATGGAATTAGTTTGAACTTGATTATTTTGATTATTAGTTAACTGACTAGGTTCATCAGCGTCAAAAACTCCATTGTTATTTAAGTCTAAATAAACTTGTACTCCCGACAAAGCTGGTTCGGCTACATTTTGACCGCCACCTAAATTATTGAAAGTATCTAATAACTCATCGGTATTCTTGAAAATTTTGGCGTTAGGGTCAATAGTAATTAAATCATCATCAAGAGCATCTCCATCGTTTAAAGTCGAACTATCTCCAACACCAAAAGCATATAATTTAATGCCTAATGCTTTAAGGTTATTAACTTCATCAGTTATACTTCCACCAAAACTTTGACCATCGGATAGAAAGACAAGAGTACCGTTTCCTGGAGTTGTACCTATAGTTTTAAAAACTCTTTCAGATTCTTGTAGTGCAACTTCAAAATTAGTACCAAGGCGGATATTAGTTCCTTGTAATACTTGTTCAAAATCTAAAATGCCATTATTGTCATTATCAGCAATGGGGTTTGTAAGTAGCTGTATTCCACTAACAGATGGGTTCATATCAATAGAACTTGCATCTCCAGCAAAAGAAACTATGCCAACTCTTGCTGTTTCTCCAAGCCCTTGACGAATTAGCTGTTGATTGAGAGCAGTAATACCAGCAATTTCAGCTTGCAAAATATTAGTTATTTGATTTCCAGTAGATGTTCCTTGGAAACTAAATAATGTACTTAAAGAAACATCAAATACAAATACAATATCAGGATTAGCACCTTGAGCAAAGCTAGTATCTCTGACCCCGTTACCATTCAAATCATCCCAAACAACTCCACTAATTCCCCCAGGAACTGTATTGGATAGCGCGAGGCTAAATGCTTGATTATCAAAGCCATTTTTACCATCTTCAACCCGTACATTAATGTTATAGTTCCCTACTGTTTGCGTACCAGGATTCCAATAAATCAAACCTGTATTTTCGTCAATTGTCATCCCTTGGGGTGCAGCAACCAGCGAATATTTCAATACATCCCCATCGGCATCGATCGCATCCACATCATAGGTATACTGTTGACGGGTAGTTGCTGTGACAGACTTACTAGTAATTACAGGTGCATAATTACCCGATGGCTGAGGATTTGCGGGTGTTCCTTGGGTCAAAATCGTAAATACCTGTTCAACTTCACCACCCCGGTCATCTTTAACTAATAATTTTACTTGTTGAGCGCCGATTTGGTTTGCTTGAGGTGTCCACCGAATTAAACCGTCAGGAGAAATCGTCATCCCCTGGGGTGCTTGATTTAACTGGAAATTTAAACCATCTAAATCGGGATTATCGGCAATTATTTGGTAGGTGTAATTTTCTCCAACAGTCGCATTCCCACCTGGGTTAGAAGAGATGCTGGGTAAGCGATTGGGGTCAAGAACATTTAATTTATACTCTTGAATATCTTCCCCACCTTTCCCATCGGTAACTTTGATTTTAAAAGCATATTCCCCAGTTGCAGGTGGAGTCCAAATTAATTTACCTGTTTGACTATCAATTCTGGCTCCTTGGGGTGCAGAAACTAAACTGTAGGTAAGGGTATCGTTATCTGCGTCAATTCCTCGCACTTCGTAAACATAATTTTGAGCATTACCAAAATTAATATTCTCTCCTCTCTCACCACCATTTAAAGTCAAATTATATGTAGAAGAGGCTGGTAAAGTTAAACTCCAATCATCCTGGAAAATTTGTCTAACTTGGTAACTTCCTGCTTGGAGATTGGTAAATTTGTATAATCCTTGTTCTGCAAAGGGGTCAATTTTTCCGTCTCCGTTGACATCAAAACTGCGAGTAATTTGGGTTCCTACAACTTCCCCTGTAGCTGAATTAACTAATTCCACTACAAACCCATCTAAACCAGCTTCTCGCGTTCTCACACCATTTCTATCAAAATCCAAGAATGCTTGACCTTGAATTTCTGCTAAACCTACTTGAATTGTTCCTAATGCAATTCCCTTAATTTGCGTGTTGCTATTACGCAGAATAATATAGTCAGTTTCTGCTTGGCTGATGATTTCAGGAGCGTTATTTACAACCCCACCCCCATTGTTAATAACTACATTAAACTGCCTAGTGGTGGCATTACCAGCAATATCTGTAGTTGTAATTGTGAGGATGCGATCGCCTGGACTAATCCCAGTTAAATCAATTACTTGGTCAAACTCTCCTACAGGATTAAATACCAACGGTATCTCCGACAAATTATCGAATCGATAGCTGAGGGAGGCAATACCCGAACCAGTCCCATCACCTTTACCCGTCAATCTCGCACCAGGTTGCAAGGGAGTTGTATTAATTGGGTTAGTAAGGTTAAACGATGGATTAACTGTATCGATAACAATATTTAACGGTAGGGAGGGAGAACTGACATTACCAGCGATATCAGTTGCGATCGCAGTAAAATTTCTCGTCCCATTACTCAATTCATTTGTCGTAATTTGCCAGTTTCCGGTGCTATTTGCTCTCGTACTAGCAATGAATTGAGTACCATCGAACAATTGCACCAATGCTCCAGCTTCCGCATTCCCAAGGATTGTGGGAGTGTTATCAAGGGTAATATCGTCACTATTGCTAACACCGCTATCGCTATCTGAAGCTAAATCTAAGGTTGGTGTAATAGTGTTGGTATCGATTGGTGTGGATTTGCCAATAACGGTAATTTGATTATTAAAAATAATGTCACCCTTAGCAGCAATTTCACCAGTTATTGTGGAATTACTATTAGCGATGAAATTTCTACCACTGCGAAATTCTCCACGAGTCTCTAAGGTACTGTTATAGATAATATCCCCTTGAGAAATTACCTGTAAATTACTATTTACATCCTTGCCAGATGTTGCTCCATTAAAATTGATAGCTGAAACATTAGAGCCTTGCGCTAATAAAGTTTTGCCTGCAAATCTAGCTTCTGAGTTCATATTGATAGAACCCGAAGATAGTACAGTTAGATTATTTGCATGGATACCGCTTAAATTAATATTGCCATTATTGGTAATTAGGAGGACGTTAGTAAAATTATGTCCCCTACCATTAAAGTTTATATCCCCGTTTTCAACAACAATTATCGTATTTTCAAGTTGTACCCCATCCGGAATATTTAACCCCCAACCAGATACTTGCACAAAGGTGGAATTTTCTTGCGTTCCACCTTTAGGGAAAAAATTATTCCAATCGCTAGCACTATTAATTGGTTGAATACCCTGATTAAAATTAACAGGAGCATTAGTATTAACTCGATTAGCTAATTCTTGTTGTTGAATCTTTGCAAAATCAGGGATTTCAACAATGCGTTTATCTACAACTTGTGGGGGAACTAAACCATTGTAGGGATTATTGGGAGCGTTAAGGGTAGTGTAATCCGCAGCAACAGTAACAGCATTATTAACTAAAATTTGTTTTCCAAATGCGTCGAGTACGGGGTTTCCCGTAAGTGCATCTCTGATGACAGGTAAAACTGGACTGTTGTTAATGGTAAAACCCTTACCTGCGTAGATAAATGCGTCGTCCATCACATCTAAAGGATTACCGTCGAAGTCACCACCATTGTTAATAACTACAATTCCTTCTGCGGTGACAGAAAAGCTAACATTACTAGAAAATGATTTAGTAGTTACGGTTATTGCTAAATTTTCTTTAGTGGGAAAAGAAGAACTAGGACTTACAGTATTCCAGGATTGCTGAAAATTCAAATTTGGTGGGTCGTTATCTCCTACAATAGCTGCTGTAACATCAAAAACGAGTGGATTTTTCCCAATCTCTATAGATGATTGGATACCAGAGAAACCCGCTTTATTCATTGAGAATAACTCCTTAAATTAATTCCTATTGTTTAATTCAAATCAGTTGTATTTTTCAAAATTGATAGTTTTAGAAAGCCTAAGCAAGATTCAATTTACTTCTTGTAAAAATAAACTAATATTATTAATATTTTTAAAGACAAGCATGAAATTAGCTGTTATTTAAAACGAGCATATTAATAAAAATAGTTATCAGTAACTATAACATTATTAAATCATTATTTTTACCTTGATAATATTTTATTAACTAGATATTTTAAAACACAATAAAACCTAAATTTATCTAATATCAAATGACTGGATGCCATCAAAATAGATATCATCAAATGTATAATGGATTAAATAATCCAATAGTAAAGTTACTCTTTTTTTTGAGCATATTTTCTTACTTTGATAAAAATGTGATGAAATCCGAAGTTTACTTTTTTTCAACAGTTACAGAAAAATGGCTATTAAAAACCCATTTTTCAGAGTAATTTTTTTTCGGACTGACTACACCCTAATCTAAATTATGTGTATTCTTACTATACTATTTGACATGATTGATTAATACTATTTAATCATTAACTATAAATTCTTTTTCGTCAAGTGTTTTTACTGAAGTCTATGTATAAGTTTATTTAAGCTTTACATACTATCAATTCTCTTCAAATTCACTTTAAATAGTGAAAGCTAAAAAATAGTTGTGTGAGGACTTCGTTGCCCTTTGCTTTTGACCATGAATGCCCTTTGGAGAGTAAAAAATTTCAGGTTCTCCCTCACGAACGTTGCCATTAAGGATAAACTATAATACTTCTCCTCTGAAAGGGCTAATACCTATCGTCCTTTTTGTTTATAACTAACATAGCGAAAAGTCTATGTTAACTTCCTCCAATTCCCCCACTCTTCTTAAGCCAGGAATGCGAATCACAGTAAAAAATGATGACATGGGTTAGAATGGGCACAACGGCATCATTATGTCGAAGAGTGAAAATAATTTCTGGGTTTTGCTCGACCACACAGTAGCCCAAGGGTAGGGTGTTAATTATGTTATAATTTAGACATAAATCGGTCATCACAGTACTGTGTTTTGTCGTAAAGCTCAAAACCCTGATTATACAAGGATTATACGCTGGCGCCACGTGACACAAAAACTGTATGAACTTTTTTACAAGCCTTATACACAAAGTAAACACCCTAGCCCAAGGGATGTTCGTAAAGCACTTGCTCAAGCCGCGCCAAATCCAGCCAGAAGTTCTACAGCCGGTTACAAACCCAGCCTCTAAACAAAAATTTTTTACTGCTGCTCAAGGAGAGGATAAGATAGCCCAAGCTTTGGCACAGCGAGATAGAGAAAAAGCTGAAGAAGACCAAGGGCGGTTTATAGAAATTCGGGATGCTGCACTGCAAGCAACAAAACGCGAATTCATTGCAGCCGAACAACATGCTCAAAAAATGACGCAAGCAAAACAAGCAAAAATTCTCGCAACTAGCGGCTAAAGAAGAGGAATAGTAGATGAAATCGATAATAAATTTAAATTTTTCCTAAGAGGAACATGAATGGATTTGGGATTTTCGAGATTATGAAGATAGTATAATTTTATTTCTGAAATAATTTATGAACTACTGAAGGTATTTACACACCCAAATAATTGTACGCTCATTAATACTTGTGTAAACTATGTATTTATTTACTTGTCGCTAGTTAAGCAATTATACTACTATACAATGCCATAACTCCCGGATTGTAAGCAGGTTCAACAATTGTATGAGAATGGCGCCAATTAAACAAACAAATGATGGCACGAAAAGCTCTGAAAAAACGTGCTGCTTTGGCATTAATAAAAGAGATGGATGACTTTGCATTGTAAATAATATTGTTAGACAAAGAATTGAAGAAACACTGCTAAGGCCTATTGTCTAATTTGAAAAACACATACGCAAAGATGAACCCTACAATCACATTTTTCATTGAAATTACTAATAATAGCTACTTTTAAATTGTGAGCAACAGGAATCAAGCAGCATCGATTTAAGTATGATGTGTAAATTGTATCTTCTCTAATACGTATATATAATACAAAAGTATTCTACTTATTATTTTCTTCGTGATTATCATTTTCTTGAGTAAAAAGCCCTGGAGGCGCGTTCTTATCTACCCAATCTTCAATTAGTTCTTGCGCGACATCGCTCATATTTACTCCCTTCCAAGTACATACGAGATTAAAGCGACGCTTCAAATTTTCGTCCATTGTAAGATTAAGCCTCTCTGTTCTGGTTTTTCTAGACATAACTAGTGTTAACTAATTTTAAGTGATTGCGTGAGTGAGTGACTGAGTGATATGATTTTAGGTATAAAAGCAAAACTTCTCCCCGCATCGCATTTAAGCATTGCAGTGCGAGAGTTTGCAACTTGTTTTTTCAATACCAAAGCCCCCCGCACCGACTCGCAATCTGAACGGAGAGCTTGGTTTCCCCAAATAGCACAGGGACATTTTCATTATGAATCCGATTGCTCCTTTTTCGCTAACCTACAGCTTTGATTACAGCCAATTTGAAAATTCCGACCTCCGCGAGCAAGCTCAAAACACGCTTACAAATTTCTTAGGCTTTGTAGCTCAAACCTTTGACGGTTTATTAGAAAACGGTCGAGCATTGCAAAACCTCTATTTTGAGTGCATTGCTCACTGTCCTGACGGTAAAAAAGTTTTCCAAGCGTGGCTTGATTCTGACTTCGGCGCCTCAAAATATATCGCTTCCTCAGCAATGTCCATTTATGCTTGGTATGAACAACTGCCTGTGAAAGTACAACGATTAGTGCGGAAAAACGTTCAAAACTGGAGTGTATCAGCGTTGCGGCAGCTAACCAAGGTCAGTAATGACTTAGTGAAAGAACTCGTTTGTTCTGGTAAAAAAACAGCAGCGCAAGTGAAAAAGAGTAAGGGAGGGTCAGAGAATGGGACTAGTGAAGTAGAGAACAGCGAAAAGTCTGTGTTAACTTCCTCCAATTCCCTCACTCCAGAACTCACCCAATCTCCCACTCCAGAACTGGCGCCAGGAATGCGAATCATAGTAAAAAATGACGATATGGGTTGGAATGGGCACAGCGGCATCATTATGTCCAAGAGTAAAGATAATTTCTGGGTTTTGCTTGACCATACAGTAGCCCAAGGGATGTTCGTAAAGCACTTGCTCAAGCCACACCAAATCCAGCCAGAAGTTCAACAGCTAGTCAGGAAGCCAGCTTCTAAACAAGAATATTTTACTGCTGCTGAGGTAGAAGAAAAAATAGCCCAAGCTTTGGCACAGCGAGATAGAGAAAAAGCTGAAGAAGAGCAGGGGCGGTTTATAGAAATTCGGGACGCAGCACTACAAGCAGCAAAACGGGAGCTTATCGCAGCCGAACAACATGCTCAAAAATTGGCACTTTTCAAACAAGCATTAATTGAGCAACTCGCGGCTAAAGAAGAGGAACTACAATCAGTCCGCGCGCTACAAATCGAAAACCAAAAATTAGAGCAACGAGTAGCTGAGTTAGAAAAAGCCCTAGAAGGCGCCAGTGCAAACAACTGGGGTAACACTTTTAACGCCCAAGCAGCGAAAGTGGTTAACTCAGACCTAGAAAAAACTATTGCGCCGTTGATGGCACAAGTCGAACGCCTACAAAATGTTGTTGAGTTTAAAGATAAAGAATTAATCCAACTAAGGACAATTAGCGTCAAGCAACAAGAAGAGTTGAAGGCATTAGAACAAAACACAACTTCGGCGCCTGATTATGAGGAAGTTATCACAACATTTGGAGAAGTAGGGCAAAGTCTAGGCTGGAACGGTTGGGGGCGCCGAGGCTATCGGTCATCCGATGGTACGTTACACACTGGTATAAATGCACTTGCTGCTTTTATTTCAGATTTAACGCACTCCGATAACCTGTGTCCCGAAGTCGCGTTTTAAATGGAAAGCGAAAATCGGCGCCCATTAATAAGGGTATAAGGGTGCCACGCGAGCGAGTGGTGTTAAAGCAAGCATAAGCAACAAGAAGCGCGCTTAGTATCAAAGGTTAGTAAACAAGAAAAGCATGAAAATTAGTGATACATATTAAATGCAAGCTCCAGATAAAGCAGCAGACAAAACAATTAACCTTCCTCGTTGGTTAGCAAAATTTATATTGTCTCAAGTGCAAGGGCAACCAAACAACCAGAGAATATTTTTGGCACTTCTTCAACCAATGGCGCCATCTGAGTGGTGCCTAATATGGATTCCTATTATTCATCCTGGTGTTGAACTGCCTTACCCAGGACAGCGAAATCCTCATGGGTATATGAAAGCATGTACTACAACTTTATCAACTTTGACAGGGTATAACGAGAGAACTATCGAAGGGTGGTTCTATGGCAAAACCTACCATTACTCGGTAGGGATTTTGCTGCGATGCTTTGATTTGATATTTAAATTGCAACAATTTTTGAAATAAATCATAAAGAAGTAAGCAGTGCCATCAATGTATCGTAGTTTTAGCTGTCAGAGAATACAGACGCTCTTTCAAAGTCGGCACCATTTGTACTGAATTGGCTCAAAAGTTTAAGGCGCCTCTTAGTTGAAATATTATTGACTAAAGCTGCCTGTGATAGCGCTGGGTATCAAAGAAGACTCAGGACAAGAAAGGCTTTTTAAGACTTTCTACCAGGTGCTAGACTTACATAAGGGTGATTACAAAAGTCAATTATATATTTATAATTATGAATGTACGATTTAAAATTTTAGTATCCAAGCCACCTGATGAAGATAATTTAGATAGTTTAAAATCCGCAGCGAAAAGTCTGGCAAATAATCAAGAAAGCATAAATATCCAAGTGAAACGAGAAGGCGAATATTATGCCTTAATCACTGATTTTACTATGAAAGATGCGGCTCAATATCAAGTAGTAGATGAAATCGATAAACAATTTAAATTGTGGATTTGGAATTTTGGATATTATGAAGATAGCATAATTTCATTCCCAAAATAATTTATGACTTACTAAGGGTATCTACACACCCAAATCATTTTGTGGAATTAGTGCTTACGCTAACTATATGTTTATTTACTTGTCGCGAGTTGAGTAATTGTACTAGTATACAATGCCATAAATTTTGACTCTTCTATTGGCGCCTTGCTATTATTCCAAGTGGCAACTACACAGTAATTTTTACCATTTTTCGCTTGCAGCCAAGTTGTCATATTTATAACACCAGGCTCAGAACCACCTTTATACGCTACTTTCTGCCAATTTTTCGGATTTGCCACACCTGGATTAATACTCATAAGTGGTAAATCGGCAACATCGGACATTAATCCACAAAGTTCGGATGCTGTAAAAAACCACCTGGTGGCTATTACTTCGGAACTCGAAGAGCGTACCGTATTATCAAGTCGGGAAAGGGGATACGAGTTTTAGCTGATAAAACGACTATTTTTCCAAAAGCTGAATTAAAATGCTTGCCTTCTTTAGGAGGCATTTGCAACATTCTTATCTACAGACTGCCCACTTGCAACTCCCTGTTCTCTCTTCTTACGACGACGTTTAGTTAAACTAAACACCGTAACTGCATCTGCTGGATTCACTGGGTTCGGCAAGTAATCAAGTAAGTCTGCTGGTGCAATAGGTTTATCCAAATCTTGTGCTAGCTCATTTAAAGCATTGCATAACAAATCTAACGCCACCCCATCCAGTCGTGGCATTGTTTTAGAATTTCTCAGGTTAGACATTGCATTTGTACTAATGTCCAACTTACCTGCTAGGTCTACGCCTTTAATGCTGTACCTAGCCATAATCTCTTTGAGTCTCCACCTAATCAAAGTTTAAGGCACATGAATTCAACAACTCTAATGTACTTGCATCTGCTTATTCTATAAAGCCAAGCCTAAATTGGATATAACCAATCTTAAATTATGTAAATATTTTTTTAGGAGATGTACATATTTAAACCTAACATGTAGTAAAATGGCTATATAAATAAAAAGCGAGCGCAACTAAACTTGGCGGAATAGACGCTCGCCTTCTATGTAGACCAAATATTTAAGGTCAAAACTATGATGACACACAAACAAAGTATTGGCGTAGTACAATTTAACTCACAAGCCGACACAATTGTACCTTTTGTACTATCGTACAACTTCGATTACAGTCAATTTGACAAAGCCGAACTACAAAGCAAAGCTAAAAGCACTCTCTCGAACTTCTTAGGTTTTGTCCGTTCCTCTTTCGACGGTTTACTTTCTATCGGGCAAGCATTACAGGATTTTTATTTTGAATGTTTACAAGAATGTCCAAATGGTAAGAAAGTCTTTTCTGACTGGCTCGGTAGCGATGACTTTGGCGCGACAAAACATTTTGCAACCTCAGCAATGTCCATATGGGCTTGGTATGAAAAGCTTCCCTCAAGAGTACAGCGTTTAGTGCGTCAAAATGTCCAAAATTGGAGCGTATCAGCACTTCGCCAGTTAAGCAAGGTCAGTACTGATTTAGTAAAAGAATTAGTAGGCACAGGAAAGAAAACAGCACAACAAGTGAAGAAGAGTGGGGGAGGGGGAGTTCATGAGAGTGGGAGAGAAAGAGAGAAGGAACACAGAGAAGTAGAGAATAGCGAAAAGTCTATGTTAACTTCCTCCAATTCCCCCACTCCCCCACTCACCCCTTCACCCACTCCCTCCCTTCGTCCAGGAGTACGAATCATAGTAATAAATGACGATATGGGTTGGAATGGGCACAGCGGCATCATTATGTCGAAGAGTGAAGATAATTTTTGGGTTTTGCTTGACCACACAGTAGCCCAAGGCATGGATGTAAGAAAATTGCTCAAACCAGACCAAATACAGCTAGAAGTTCAACAGTTAGTCAAGAAGCCAGCTTCTAAACAGGAATATTTTACGAATGCTGAGGTAGAAGAAAAAATAGCCCAAGCTTTGGCACAACGAGATAGAGAAAAAGCCGAGTCAGACCAAGGACGGTTTATAGAAATTAGGGACGCAGCGCAACAAGCAGTGAAGCGCGAACTTATAGTAGCCGAACAGCATATTGAAAAACTGGCACAAGCAAAACAATCATTAATTGAGCAACTCACTGCAAAAGAACAGGAACTCCAATCTGTCCGCGCGCTACAAATCGAAAACCAACAACTAGAACAACGAGTTGCAGAGTTAGAAAAAGCTTTAGTTGGCGCCAGTGCAAATAACTGGGGTAACACTTTTAACGCCCAAGCTGCGAAAGTTGTTAACTCAGACCTAGAAAAAACTATTGCACCGCTAATGGCGAAAGTCGAGCGTTTACAAAATGTTGTCGAATTAAAAGATAAAGAATTAACTCAACTAAGGGCAATTGGTATCAAGCAACAAGAAGAGCTAAAAGCATTACAACAAAACACGGTATCGGCGCCTGATTATGAAGAAGTTATCACAACATTTGGAGAAGTAGGTCAAAGCTTAGGTTGGCACGGTTGGGGGCGCCGAGGTTATCGCTCAGAAGATGGAACGTTACACACTGGTATTGATGCACTTGCTGCTTTTATCTCAGATTTAACCCATTCTGATAACCTATGTCCCGAAGTTGCGTTTTAAACTGGCGCCCCTTTATAAAGTCAAAAGATAAAAGGCAAAAGTCAAAAGTCAATATTTCATTGATTTATAAACTTTCAAGCTTTTTTTCTTTCTTTTACCTTTTCACTTTTTACTTTTTACTTGTTACATGCAATGTGAAGAAAAGCAATCTCACCGTGCTAAAGTTCCGCGTTGGTTGATGAAATTTATCTTGTCCCAAGTACAAGAGCAACTAAATAACCAGCGAATATTTTTAGCACTCCTTGAACCAATGGCGCCATCTGAGTGGTGCCTGATATGGATTCCCATTATTCATCCAGGTGTCGAACTCCCTTATCAAGGAGAAAGGAGTCCTCATGGGTATATGAAAGCATGTACTACAACGTTGTCAACTTTGACAGGATACAACGAAAGAACTATAGAAGGGTGGTTTTATGGCAAACCCTACCATTACTCGGTAGGAATTTTGCTACGATGCTTTCATCTAATTTTTCAACTGCAACAAAAGTTAAAAAACTCTCATCCGATGTCAAACATGAAGTAGTAAACTATACAAGTATTCATTTTCTTAATCAGAAAAATAATCAACTCTAATATCTCTCCAAATATCAGAAACCTGCCACCCTGAGTTGCTGATAGATTGAACTATGGGGTTATCACGCGCTGAAATATAATTGGACTCTTGATTTTGTGTAACTATTGGTTTAAGCTCCAGATTAACTACCGGAACATCTTTAGTGTCCGGTTGAATGTTTTGTTTTTCATCCTCCATTCTTTTGATTTTAAGGAGAAGTTGCTGGTCAGATTTTCTGATTAAAGTCATATTTCGATTTAGCACCAAGAATCAGATTGAACTTGTACACCTATGAAAATAGAGATTAATTATTACACATTCCAGCATCACATAAAACACAGGCACCTGGAAACAGTTACAAATAGTAATACATAAGCTTATCTGTATCGGCGCCTAATATCGCGCGCAAGCTTTAATTGCCTGCTACACATACATAATCTGTATAAGGAAAGTTGGCAAATAATTAAATATTTGTTAAAACATTAAGTGCTGCAACTAACGATACTCGTGTCCTATTTGACTACAACGGCACCGCCAACTGTGAGTGCCTTCCTTGACCTCGACTTAAGGCAATACCAATCCGAGGCGATATCTCAAACCTATCAACACTTTGAGTCCGGCCTATGTTCAGTTTACGTCGTGTTTAATTACAAAGCACGAAGAAAAATTGAAAGGATTTCTCGAACGGCAAAAGATGCCCTTCGGTAGAATAGTCGTAAACCACTTATGGTACATAGCGTGTTAACTTAATAGTACTATTGTTTTATACCTGATTCCTGATAGATATTTTTAAGGCTTGCAATCCAGTTTCACTGGCGCCGTTTATTTTTACTGTTGGCGCCACCTACACGAAAACACAGCTCTTCGCAGCATCGGCAACCAAGAATAATACATGTTTTTGTACTATTAAAGCATTTATTAGAGTGGCGCCATTACCAAGTCTGAATAACGTTAAACTGTTATTTTGCCAATCAATTAGGGAATTATAAGAAGTGTAGATTAATAAAACCACTTTCTTGAAAATGTCTCTTCAAATACATTTATCATACGCAAAGCATTAACGATAGTGACCTCAATTTTATTTTTAATCAATTTCTATTAATACTTAAATACTATATAGTAAGTGTCTGACGAGGCGCCTTTTATTTATATGCTAGTCAGTTGAGTAAAAACTAGACTATAGTCCAAGTTTTCTACGTCGGTAGTCTAGGTATCATTTAACGAAAATGCCTCAAAATAAATACAAGACTTTTAAACGAAGTCGAAGCGCTTGAAATCGCGTCCAAGTGGAGTAACTGATATTAAAGATGTGCAAGCAGCTTTAAAGGAAGGCGTGTCGCAGCGCGCGGTTGGCAGATACTGATGAATTTAGATTTTTGAGGAGTAACTATTTTTTGAATGAACAATAGCAACTAAAACAAGTCACATTCAAACTATTGTATTGACCAACGATATCGCTTTACCCCCAACATGATTCTAGAAGACAACAAAATGTTGGGATTCGGAAACATTTATTTTTACGCGCGCTCGAAGCTGCATCACCTTCCCTTCTTCTTTTGGGGTACAGGCGCTAATCATTTTGTTTGAGAGTTAAAAGCTGCATTTACCATAATTAGCCAACTTATAACGGCGCCGCATTGAATTTAGAACGCTTGCGTATCTTTTTGGCGAAATATTTTCGCGTCTTCTCACGGGTATTGGGTCGATTAGACCTGTTCTAAACATAAGCTTGCTTTGGAGGATATGAACATATGTCGGGAAATCAAGATTTTGAAGTAATTAACGATTCTAGGGCATCGGCAGAGGTGAATTTAGAGCAATATCCTAGTCAGCCTTATGTACTTTACAAACACGCGGATGCTTCAAGGAAACTGCAACGATGCACGATAGACATTCTCGAATTTTCCTCCTACCTTAAAGAACAAAAGCGCGTGATGAAGAGAAAAAACTATAAAGAACTAGTTGTATCACTGGGTTTAGAAGGAGAGGACAGGAACTATATAAAAGTAAGCGCCACATTTTCTGATTTTGACTCTAAAGATTTAGCTTTAGTTGAACCTGCCACAATATTTTTACTTGCGAAGAGTAGCAAAAAATACCAATCAGTCATTGACCAACTCAAAAATGAAACTAATATTACTCAACAAAGAGTGCGTGAATTCATCACACTGAATCGTAAAGCTCAGAAAGAAAAAAGCTCAGATACGAATGGTAGTGTTTGGCGGCAAACCCAAAAAGGTAAGAAGTATTGCCAAATTGGAGCTATCCACGAAGAAGATGAGTTCAGTGGCACGGTCATACAAAGAATTGTCGATGAAAAAGGTGTTCCTCCCCAAACTGTAGTTAGAAATGCGATGTCACTCGTTCAAGCTTACTCCTCAGCACAGTTGGTATGGGCTAATAATTCGACTGAGTTAAACAATGATGACCTAAAAAGCTTCTTTGACGTTGTTAAAATTGATACTCCAAACGGTGTTGAGGCGCCTAACTACAATTCTTCTTGCACAGACACTGAATCACAATCACCCAACAATAAAGAACTTCAGAAAGTAACATCGTGGAACGAAGTTGATAACTCGGATGCTAGTCAGCCAATTGTAGTGTGTGATAGTGGCGCCGCAAAAGAAGTTAATAACGACGTAAATGATTCGGATGTTGGTGAGCCAATTGTAGTGTTTGATAGTGGCGCCGCAAAAGAAGTTAATAACGACGTAAATGATTCGGATGTCGGTGAGCCATTAGTAGTGTTTGATAGTGGCGCCAATTTAGAAGTTGATAACGGCGTAAATAATTCAGATGTTAGTGAGCCAGTAGTAGTGTTTGATAGTGGCGCCGCAAAAGATGTTAATAACTCAGATGTCAGTGAGCCAGTAGTGGTGTTTAACAATGGTGCCGCCAAAGATGTTAATAACTCGGATGCGAGTCAGCCAGTAGTAGTTTTTAATAGTGGCGCCAATTTAGAAGTTGATAACGATGTAAATAACTCAGATGTTAGTGACCCAGTAATGGTAAGCTCTCTCGCTGCCGATTCACTATTAGAAGAAGCAGTAATAATTGCGGAGTATCTATCTGGCATTGAAACCTGGTCAGAAGAAGTGGTGGGTGTAATGCAAAATTGCCCAGACGATTTGAAATCATTATCCTGGGAATTACTTGACTTGGAGCAAAAAGCCCGGATACATGAACTGAAGCGCAAATTCGAGACGCGCGCTACAAATGTAGATACTAACGAAGAAATATCGAATACAACCTTAAATCAAGACTCTGCTTATAATTTGAAAGTTGGAGATAAAGTCATGTGGGATAACTGTTACCCACATTTACAAAGTTGGCAACCATTTATAATTTGTAAGATAGAGGGGAATGAAGCAAAGCTTGATTACTATACCAACTATGTACCTCTAGAGGAATTATCGCTTGTTGAATAGATAATGTAGAATTTCTGGTTCTTTGGTAATTTGAGGTGCCACTACCTAGTATAGTATTTAAATACTGATAATGAACTGATTCACGAGGCGCCTTGCATCTTAAACGCAGTATGCGCGCTTTCGTCAAAACTAGCTTTAATACGAATCGACTACAAGCATATTAGTTTGAATTACCGAACGGCAACTGTTGCCGTTCGGTAAACTACCCACTCGTGCGGCATTTATTTCAATAGTACATACATATGGAATGAACATAAAAGGTGGCGCCGTTTTTACTGTTGGCAGCATTTCTCAAGTAGTCAGTTGCCTGGTTAAATTAAAATATGAATGAACCGTAACATCAAAAATATTCCTTTCACCTAAATGGATACCCAAACACGCTCCAATTCCCCAAACGTTTACTCAATTTTGAATCAAACTCAACGCTTACGAGGAGCGCGATGGAGAGATTAAACCTATTTTAGATGGTTGCTCAACTGGTTTGGTCGCAGTTAATTGCGAATGAGGAATTTGTGAGAAATACACCTTTACCACCTATTAAAGGTTCGTTTTTCAAAGCTGCTGGACGAGAAGGTTTTCAACGCCACGAGTGAATTAGCAACCTTGCGTCTGCGTTTAGTTGACCGAAGTTTTGAGCAACTGGAATACTTATGTCCCAGATTCCTCTTACTTAACACAACGGGGAGGAACTTTTCTATTTGATTCCCAAGGTAATTTAATTTACTCTCATCGCGACCGTGGTATTCTTGGTTTCGCCGAAAATATGAGTAACCCTTTATCCTTTTTACAGTAAGATATTATCCCGATATAGATGAAGAACCCTTCGGCGCCTTGAATGCAGGCACCGCAGCAGAAAATATGACCTACGTCCTATCTGATGGGCAACGCACGAGTTGGAGTGTTGCTAAAACAGTCTTTGTTTATAATTGTCGCTGCATAAGGGTTTAAGGCATTTATTGAACAAAATCTCTAATGCAAAAGACTTGACCGAGCTGAACATCTCCCTTAATATATAACAAACGTTCGATATAAATAGACCAAACACAATTAGTACAAAAAGCCCATATTATGGCAACTTCATCGAAATCAAAATCAAAACCAAAACAAACCAAATTCCCTATGCTGCAACGGAACTTTTGTTTCCTTTGGCTGGGACAGGCATTAATTTTATGTGCTGTGCAATTTTGGGTAGTTGCTCTGACTTGGCTGGTTTTAAAAACAACGCATTCTGGTACTGCCATCGGTTCCGTATTGATGACTGCTGCAATTCCACGAGGAATTTTGACTTTAGTGGGGGGAGTTATTATTGACCGTTTCATTCCTAACCGGGTTGCAGTTAGTGGTGCTTTGGCTTTGACTCTACTCGTGGGAATTTGTACAACATTATTGTTTTTCAACAGCTTACAGTTACCCCAAATATTTATCATTGCTGCTTTATTCGGCGCCAGTGATGCTTTTATTTACCCTGCATTGATGACTATCTTGCCCAGGATTGTTGATAAATCTCAACTTCAAGGAGCGAACGCGATTTTAGGAGGAGGAGAACAAATTACTAATGTTATCGGTCCTGCGGTTTCTGGAATTGTAGTCGGTAATTTTGGACTGCCTATTGCTTTTGCTATCAATACTGTGCTTTTTGGTTTGGGTAGTCTATTTTTATATCTGGTTCGCCAACCAAAAAATCTAAATTTAACGAATCTAGAAGTTTCGACATCTCAACAAAGTTTCAGTAGCGAAATTATGGAAGGACTTCGATATGCTTGGCGAAATCGAATTATTCGGTTGTGTCTGATTGTTGCTGCTATGCTCAATTTTGCTCTCCTCGGTCCCTTAGTAGTGGGTGGAGCTAAATTGGTAGAGGTCAGATTTGGTGGTGATGCGATTCAATTCGGTTATTTTCTTGCCGCATATGGTGCAGGCGCCACTCGCTTCGCTCAAATTCAAAATGTAGAATTCAAAATTCAAAATGTAAGAGGGTGCAGAAAACTCATTAACTATATACAGATTTAAGAGTATTGGATTTCTTCTCCAATTTTGCATTTTGCATTTTGAATTTTGAATTTGAGCGAAGCGAGTGACTTGGTTGCAGGAACAAACAGAAATGCACATGCAGGGGAGAGTAATGAGTTTAATCGCTTTTGCCTCGATTGCTCTTGACCCTTTTTCTCAGGCAATTTCAGGTTTTTTAATCGATGTAAGCTTGAGTTTTCTATTTGTCGCAGCAGGAGTTTTAATGTTGTGTACTGGTATTTTTGCACTGACAAGTCCAGGTGTAAGAATCAAATAACAAGTATTTCATTCTTGACATAAATGCAGATATGTATGAAAATTATTTTATAACGAGTGTTCGATATAAAATATTCCAATCAAACCAATAGTTCAAAACAAAGGAGATTTTTACAATGAATCAAGTAATGAATTTCAGCGATGTAAAAGCATTGGAAGCATTCATGACTATGACGACTAACGAGAGCGGAACCGAAGTGGTAGATAAAGCAGTTTTCGACTTGGGTGAAATGTTGACCAATAGTCGTGCTTATGAATTGGTTGTTAAGCAGATGGAAGCAGAACCTAGTATGGCAGCTATTTTGTCAGAGCGTTATGTAGGCAGCAAGCATGATTTAGAGGCATTGTTGCAATATCCTCAAAATTCCTTTGGTTACATTTATGCAAATACGCTCTCAGGAACAGGGATTAGATTTAAATTACATACCGATACTAAATATTGATTCTGACACGAGTTATGTCGAATATCGCTGGCGCCTTTCCCCATGATATTTGGCATGTAATTACAGGTTTCGATATTTCTGAAATTGGCGAAATCGGTTTGCAAGCGTTTTACTTAGCACAATTTGGCTTACCATTCTCTGGTTTGGTAGTAGCAAGTGGTTTGGTAGGAAGTATTTTGTACCAACCAGAAGAAACAGGGTTATTGTTGGATGCAGTCGCGCGCGGTTGGCACATGGGTAAGCAAGCAAAACCCCTAATTGCTCAAAGATGGGAAGAAATGTGGTCTAAACCGTTGTTCTTATTTGCGACAAGAATTAAATGTAATTATCACTCCGTGATAGTTTATAACGTTTTGTTTTGAGAGGCGCCCATTAGAAAGCTTACTTTCTCCATATAATAGATAGTTATGCAGATAGCGCACAGGAGAAAAATATGTCTAATGCCAGTGTTGTCAAAGGTAACTGCTTATGTGGAGTAGTAAACGTCGAAGCAAAAAATATGAGTAATCATGTGGGCGCCTGTCACTGCAATATGTGTAGAAAATGGGGTGGAGGAGCATTTTTAGCTGTTGAGTGTGGCAATGATGTTAGTTTTGAAGGTGAAGAAAATATTGGTGTTTATGAATCTTCTCAATGGGCAGAACGTGGATTTTGTCAAAGGTGTGGTACCCATTTATTTTACAAATTGAAACAAAATAATCAATACTTTATGCCTGCTGGAATCTTTGATAATAGCGACAGTCTTGTTTTTGACCATCAGGTTTTTATTGACGAAAAGCCCGAATATTATTCCTTTGCTAATGAAACCAAAAATCTGACAGGAGCAGAGTTATTTGCACAGTTTGCACCAGATGAGGAGAATAATTGAGTTTATATCGTAAAAATTGAAATATGAAAATTCATGACTTTGCATTACAAGGACATATCGGGGGTGTAAAACAACAATTAACTAATGGAGTTAACATAGATTGCCTTGATAAATCGTCACAAACACCGTTAATGTGTGCTGTCAGTAGTACAAATACAAGCTTAGAAATGATGCAATTTCTGGTGGCATTAGGCATCGATATTCATTATCAAAGACCCGGTGGTTATGATGTGCTAATCGATGCAGTGTACGGTTATACTCAGTGCGAAAATTTAGTTTCGATTCTGATTGAAAGGCGCCAACAGTTAAAGTAAAATGTAAATTTGAATCAGATTTGATAAAATGTATTGTTACAACCAGGATTTTGTGCGCCAATGGCGCACACACATTATATTTGTACTAATGGGGTGTTGAGCTTCGCATCCTACTGTGAAATCCTAGGAATAAGTATCCAAGGTGATTTTTTCAGTATTAACCACATTTGTTTAGTATCGTTCCAAACCGAATATTTTTGTAGATACTTTTCTATCTTCAAGGTTTTATCTCCCCAAGTGACAAAAGAAGATTCAACCATTGGCTGCATATAAAGCTTCTGTTTTTAACCATTTCTGCCAATCAGCATCGACTTGTGCCATAGATTTATTAAAAATTTGTTCGATGCGGTCTATACCATCTCCATGTTCGCCATGAAGACGATTGAGTAAAGGTATTAGTTGACCTTGATGGTGTAAAAATAGGAAAAAGGAATGAAATAAACTTTGTTGTTTTCCCTGACGTAACTCGTTTGCTAGATTAACGTTGTTTAAAGAAAGTAATTGACGAACGTCGGGGTCTCTCCAATTGCTGCGATATCCCCAACTAAAATTAATACGACCATTTTTTTCCTAAACCAATATACTGAGAATAAAAAATACTTGCAGGATTAATAATTGTACCAACGGCGCCACTCGCTTCGCTCAAATTAAAAATTCATTCATGTCCCTATACCCTGGACTTTAGACCCGCTGCCGTTATAGAAGTACCAATGGAATGGGAAGGCAATGAAAACTTGAAGGATGTTATTCATTCCTGGTTTTAGGGAACAAACACAACGCGAAAATGACTTTGTAGGTGTAGTCTACCACGACGAATAAGATACAAGGTTGGGTTGCGCTCCGCGCAACCCAAGATTAAATATCAGTAAGCGATTATTTGGATATCCAAACTAATTACTCCCGGTTCGCTCATTTTTTTTTGGAGTTCGAGAAATTGCCGAAAAGCAGGCAATCTATGTGCCGTAATGGTTTTAGCGATTTCCCTAAATTTACCTTGAACTACCACCCTGCTATAAAAACTCTATTTTTATGTGATTTCATCAAGTTAGGGTTAGAGTATATTTGAATCATAAGCTGGAACCCTTATTAAATCGTTCGGCTTTTTTCTAACTCAATTTCAAATGGGCGAACCGTGAGTAATTACTCTTCGTCTTCGTCTTCATCTTCCCCGAACACTTCATCCATTATTTCTTGCGCTCGTGCATCCGATATTTTTAAAGATTCTTGGAGTCCCGCAAGAAAATCTCCTTCATCATCAGGTAGTTCGCCATCGACAACCAATACTGTGAGAACGGTCATGTATGCAGCTTCTCGATAATCTTTGTTTGGCAAAGATTCAACCGCCTGAACCAATGCTCCTTCCCACCCTTCTTCGTGAATAACATCAATCGCACGATTATACAGTTCCACATACGCTTCTTCGGAGTAATCCTCAAATCCGGAAATGCTGCATAAGATTTCACCAAGAGCATAATCTTCTTCATGCCCTAATTCTTCTCCATCCGAATATGCAGAGGCGATACCCATAACAGCGATGGCTACATCTGGCTCCAGAGTTACTTGGGTGTTACGACGAGAATTAGGAAAATTACGTTTAGCCATGATTTTTACAGTTGTTGAGAGTTAACGTTGTTCAGTTGCCATGTAAATAGCAAACTATGTTTATAGTTCCAAAAAAACTCAAACTAATATCTGGGAAAGAAGTTAGGGGTATTAGTAGTCCAAGCTACAAATTATATTTCTGCAATCGCGCGTTCAATCAAACGACGTGCTAAAGTCTGCGTACCCGTATGTTCGTAGTAATTAGTTGATACATCTAAGAATGCAGCCAGATAGTCCAATTGATCATCAGCAATTTGCATAAAGTTGCTCAAATTACCTAAAACTGCCTGTGGCGATAGGTTTCTCGAAACAACCAAATCGTTCATCCAACCTTTTACTGAGTCAAAACTGTGACCAATAAAGTCGAGCTTTCCACCAGAGTCATTACCCGGAATCGCATCCTTAATGTTATTAAAAGTCGAGTTTTGCTCTAATTCATTAGGTGTCATATTACTGATACCCGAACTGATTTTTTGAGTAAAATCAGGTCCCAAGGGAATCAAGCCATCAACACAAACTAAGCCAGCCATACGAATCATTGACTCCTTGCCGTATTCTCCCAACGCAGCAACAAAATCTCCAATACTATCGCCAGGAATACCGTTTATTTGGCAAAAACAAACTACTTCTGCCACCAACTTCAAACATAAATCGATTGTTTGAGCTTTATCTGGCTTTGGTGTCAGTTTATCTAAAAAACCCAAAAACGAAACACTTTCACCAACTTTATTGGCTAACGCTGCTGCACCTAATGCTTTATCGGTTCCATCAACTGTTTGATACAACCACATCGCGGTTTGATAGCCTTGCGATTTGTCGTTATAAAGATATATCGCACGTTCTCCAATTTGTTGAATTACGCTTTCGTCTGATTCACCTGTTACGTGCTTAATGGTGTTGACAAACCCTGTAATATTTTGCCATTGACCAGGAGCAACAAAATCTAACGCCTTCAGCATTGAAATTGTCATACCACCAGTTGGTAATTCATCAACTAAATCAAAAATTGGTTTACCCACAAAAATCTCCTTATTTGAAGAAGGGAAATAAACTAGAAGCTAACAGCTAATAATTTAGCTATTTCAATCGCGACAAGCCATTGAGGTTAAATTTCTGAATCCACGCTTCGCGATCTCTAGCTGCAAATGAAGCGTCTTTCGATATTACAGATACTTGGTACTTACCAACTAAAACTGATGTTTTTGTGCTACCTAATGTTTTCGCAGGATACCCAGCTATTTTCTTTGTGCTTTTTGAATAGTCAGCAGCAGTTTTTGGTGTACTTGTTGTATCTGATACCGCTAATTGGGCAACTAATTTACCGCCTTTCTTCAAATTCGCTTCAGCAAAACCTTTTTTCTCTTGGGTGAAAACTCTATCAAATCCTCCACCAGATGCAGGGAATAACTTATTAAACTCGCTACCCTGAGTTGCATTTTTATCAATTGCTTGACTGCTACGCTTACCGCTACTTTCTTGCTGTACCGCATCAAAGCGTCCTGGTTCCTTAGCCTTAGTTGCACACGATGTATTGGTTGTAATTAGTAAAGTGTGCAGCGTTAATGCCGCTAAAATCCTACGCAAATGAGGGTAAGATATCATAATTACCTCCGACTTAAATAAGTTTTCATATTTTCGATATCCCCCAATTATTAAAATAAGTAAGTAAATTCACATAATATAAATGTCAATTAACTTAATTAGCACTATAGCTACGCTTGAATTTCAAAAACCTGAGTAAAACTACTGAAGTTGTATTTTGCTACATAATGTATCTTCTGGGTTGTGCGGAAGCGCAACCACAGCGGATGCTGCGTGCAAAGCACCCTGGAGTTCGTGCGTCCTCAATTAACGTTTCAACAAGCTTTGGAGAAATACAAAAGGGCATGATTACCGAACGGCAACAGTTGCCATTCGATAGTTAAAAAATACTACTGGCCGTGTTTGATTCCTGATAAATATCCCTGGTTTGTAATCTAACTTCCTCGGCGCCGTTTGGTTTTACTGTTGGCGACACGCGGCAACAAAGGAATTGTAAGCCCATAGTTAATTCTTCGGCACCGTTTGTTTTATTGTGAGGGCGAACGCATAGAAAAACAGTAGCAACCAGAAAAACTAGACTGTAGTCATAGCTTTTTTCCGACTCTGACCTAGGTATCAAATTAACGAAAATACCCCAAAATAAATTAAACTTACTGTACATCAGCACTGTGAAACACAACAATCAATGGGATTAATAAATGACATCGGGTAATTCATCTTCTACTAACCTTAAAGGAGCATATTGATAGGCAATAATAGTCATTAACATAGTTAATATTCCCAAGATAATAAACATCAAACCAATCCCTCGTCCAGGTCCAGTTCCGATAACTTGTCCAACGCTTCCGGCAAGAGAACCATTTACTGTCATCAAAGGGTTAAATATTCTGTCAGCTAGGGGGCCAGCAATAAGATAAGCTAGGGGTAAACAGGAGTCACAGATTGCATTATTAAGGGAAAAGACTCTTCCCTGTACATCGGGAGCAACTTTCTTTTGAAAAATTACTCGCGCGCAACTGTTAATAAAAGGGAGTCCAAGAAAAAATAGAAAAGCAGCTATCGCAAACAGAAGAATTGAACGATAAAGTCCTGCAACCATCATGGAAAATCCTTGGAGCAGCATAAAGCAGAATAATATATTGATATATTTTTGCCGTCCACTTCCCCAAATACTCATAATTAGGCTACCTGCTATCATGCCCACACCGCCAACAGACATGATTGTGCCAAGTTGGGCTGGGGAAGCAAAGGAGAGTATTAGGGGATAGGTGAGTACCTGAACAATTCCCACAAGGAAGTTGCTACTAGCAAAAAATAATAATAGGGCTAGGAGTCCAGAACGAACTCTCAGGTAATGGAAACTTTGAAGGGCTTGTGTGAGCGGTGAGGTTTTATGAGTTTGCAAGCTTTGTGTTACTTTGTGGTGGGGAAATCGAACCAAGAGTAGGGTAGTTATGGCAAATAGAAAACTGCTTAAGTCCAGAATAAAAATTCCTGGTAGCTGTATAATTACTAGCAGTACACCGCCTAGAATAGGAGCAAGGAGTTGCCCTAGAGCTTGTGCTAACTGATTCATCCCACTGGCTCTACCTAAGTGTTTTTTCGTAACTAACAAGGTAGTAGCGGCGCTGTAAGCAGGATACTGGAAAGCACGAAAGCTTGAACTTAAGGCATTTACCAGATATATATGCCAAATTTGTATTTGCCCAGTAAATAGTAAGATTGCTATAGTCAGAGTGCTGAAAGCTGCACCCGAATCGCTGATAATCATCACCCAGCGGCGATTCCAATTGTCTACTAAGATACCAGCAAAGGGAGAAATTACTACTAGGGGGAGGGTAGTAAACAGAATCAGAAACGATAACTGGGTAATGGAAGCACTCTGTTGATAAACCCAAACATCAAGGGCAAAGTTGCTGATACTTGAGCCTAAGAGGGAGACTAATTGCCCCAACCATACCAGAACAAAGATGGACATTCCTTCCATTTTGAGTGGTTTAAGCATTTGATTTTTCTAATTGATTTGCCTGCGCTTTTTCAAGAGATTTTTGGAGTTTTTCCGCTAGCACCTTTACATAAGGTGGTTTGACCATATTTTGATGATTACCAGGTACCACATAAGTTTCTAGATTCTCCACTAGTTCATTCCAGGTAGATTCAACGTCAGGAGCAGTTTCACTCGTTTTAAATAGAACAACTGAACCTGAATAATATTGAGGTTGGTAAATTTTACTGGCTTGAGCGTTGAGCTTGTAAATCTCCAGAAGATGGCAAGCATAAGCTAAATCAAAATCCTCTGATACTAAATTTGTCTGTTTAGCTTGTTCCACCAAGTAAATTAGCTGCTCCTCTGGTTCCAATTGCCGCAGTTGCTCTAAACAGATATCTAAATCTTCTCCAAGTAAGTCTACTAATAAAGCAGTATCGTCTTCTGGTTCTTGAGAAGTTCTAAAAAAAGGATAAGTATCTATTAGAGCCAGCAAAGCTATTTGTTCACCTTGCAGGGAAAGTTGTTGAGCCATTTCAAAAGCTACCAAACCGCCCAAAGACCAGCCAGAGAGAAAATAAGGACCATGAGGTTGAACAGCTTGTAACTCTTGGATATAGTGAGTTGCCATCTGTTCAATGCTAGTATGAGGTTGATTTTGGGGATTAAGACCAAAAGCTTGTAGTCCATATAATGGTTGTTCTGAGGATAGATAAGAAGCTAAATCCTGATAGCAAAGGACATTTCCCCCCACAGGGTGAATACAGAATAAAGGTGATTGATTGCCATTAGATTTAATGGGAACTAATGCTGACCAAGGTAAAGAATCTGCACAGGAATGGAGAATATGTGCTAGTTGTTCGATGGTAGGATTTTGGAAAAGGGTCGCTAAAGGTAGATTTATCTGGAAATGTTGTTGAATCTGGGATATTAGGCGGACAGCCAGAAGGGAATGACCCCCAAGTTCAAAGAAGTTGTCTCGAACTCCCACTGGAGTGATATTAATAACGGATGACCAAATTTGAGAAAGTTGAAGTTCTATGGCTGTACGTGGTGCGACGTATTCATGCTCTCGGCTAATTTCCCTATTAGCTGCTGCTAAGGCTTTGCGGTCTACTTTACCATTAGGTGTCAAAGGTAAGGTGTCTAAAGTAACAAAAGCACTAGGCACCATGTATTCGGGTAACTTTTGTCTAGTAAAATCACGTAATTCATGGGTAGTAATTAATTTACTATCGCTGACTACATAGGCTACTAAGCATTTGTTTCCTAGTGCATCTTCTGTAGCAATAACTATGGCTTGTTGGATTTGGGAGTGGGTGTTGAGGACAGATTCAATCTCCCCAAGTTCGATACGGAAGCCCCGCAGTTTCACTTGATAGTCAATTCGACCGAGATACTCAATATCACCCGATGGCAAATATCGAGCCAAATCGCCTGTTTTGTAAAGGCGTTCGGATTGGGAACTTGAGAAGAGATTAGATATAAATTTTTCTTGCGTTAGTTCTGGGCGATTGAGGTAACCTCTGGCTAAACCATCACCTCCAATATACAATTCTCCGCATACGCCTATGGGTGCTGGTTGTAAGCGTGAGTCTAAAATATATATTTGGGTGTTGGCGATTGGACGACCAATGGGAACTACGTTTAAATTTTCTTGGGATTGACATTGCCAAAAAGTTACATCAATTGCTGCTTCTGTTGGTCCATAAAGATTATACAATTCACATTCGAGTTTGGAGAAGAAGTATTGAGTCAGTTCTTTGGATAGTGCTTCTCCACTACAGAATACTCGCTTCAAGCAATTACAATTTTCTAAATTAGGTGCTTGCAGAAAAACTTGCAGCATTGATGGGACAAAATGTATTGTCGTAATTTGCTGTTGAAGAATTAAATTAACTAAATAATTAGTATCTTTGTGTGCTTCTGGTTGAGCAACTACAATCCTAGCTCCAGTTAGTAACGGCCAGAAAAACTCCCAAACTGAAACATCAAAACTGAAAGGGGTTTTTTGCAAAACATGATCGCTACTGGTTAATTGGTAAGTTTCTTGCATCCACAACAAACGATTACGAATTCCCTGGTGCGTATTCATTGCTCCCTTGGGAACACCAGTAGAACCGGAAGTGTAAATCACATAAGCCAAATTATCCGAACAAACCCCAACATAGAGATTAGCTTGACTATGTTGCTCAATCACCTGCCAATCTATATCCAAACAAACTACCGTTGCTTGGTCTTTTGGCAATAGTGACAACAAAGACTCTTGGGTCAATAATACAGACACAGCAGAATCTGCCAACATATAACTTAAGCGTTCTTTTGGATAGCTGGGGTCAAGAGGTACGTAGGCGCCACCAGCTTTGAGTATCGCCAACAGTCCTACCACCATCTCAATAGAACGCTCAATACAAATACCTACCAATACTTCTGGTTTGACTCCCAATGTTTTCAGATGATGTGCTAGTTGGTTGGCTCTGGTATTTAATTGTTGGTAGGTTAATTGTTCGCCTTCAAATACCACAGCCACAGCTAATGGTGTTTTTTCGACTTGTTGCTCAAATAAGTGATGGATACATTTATCTTGGGGATATTTAGTTGCAGTGTTATTCCATTCCACCAATAATTGATGACGTTCGGCTTCACTCAACAGGGGCAATTGAGCCACACAAACTTGAGGATTAGAGACAATCGCTTTACACAGGTTATGGAAATGAGCAGCCATACGCTCAATCGTTGAGGCATCAAACAAGTCAGTATTATATTCCCATGACCCCAGCAATCCCTGGTCAGTTTCCATAATTGAAAGTGTTAAATCAAACTTCGCGATAGTGCTTTGTTGATTTAACTCATGCCAGTTACAACCAGGTAGTTCCAATTCACCTGTCGGTACATTTTGCAACACAAACATCACCTGGAATAGGGGTGAATGACTCAAAGAACGTTGTGGTTGCAATGCTTCTACAACTTGCTCAAAAGGTACATCCTGATGTTCATAGGCTTTGAGTGTGGTTTCTCTAACTTGTACTAGCAACTCAAGAAAGCTGAGATTATCTTCAAAACGGCTTCTTAACACCAAGGTATTCACAAAAAAGCCAATCAATGGTTCGATTTCACTGCGGTTGCGATTGGCTATCGGTGAACCAATTAAAATATCTGATTGACCACTGTAGCGATATAGTAAAGTCGCAAACGCCGCCTGCAAGGTCATAAATAAAGTAGTACCCTGATTGCGAGACAGGGTTTGCAGCTTTTGAGTTAAATCAGTATCGATACTTAAACTGTAAGTCGTACCCAGGTAAGTTTGTATATTGGGACGAGTCCGGTCTGTAGGTAATTGTAATAATTCTGGCGCCCCCTCTAACTGCGAAACCCAGTAATTAAGTTGAGTTTCTAATACCTCCCCACTCAACGCTTGTCTCTGCCAAATTGCAAAGTCGGCATATTGGATTGATAATTCTCCTAAACGCGATGGTTCTCCTGCACTAAAAGCTCGATATAAAGTCGATAGCTCTTGGACAAATATCCCCGTTGACCAACCATCAGAGACAATGTGGTGCATCGTTAATAATAATACATATTCTTGCGTATCTAACTGCAATAAACTACACCTAATTAATGGTGCAGTCTCTAAGTCAAACGGGGTAATTGCTTCAAGTTGTACTTGTTGATGTAGTACTGTTTCCTTTTGTGTTGCTTCTAGTTGCTGCAAGTCCACCAAATTAATGTTTGTGCTGGTTGCTGCTTGCGGGTGAATTACCTGTATTGGTGTGCCATTGAGATTTTGGAAACTGGTGCGTAGTACTTCGTGGCGCCGTACTATTTCTGATAATGCTTGTTGCAAGGCATTAATATCCAAGTTACCAGCGATACGTATTCCCCCTGAAATATTGTAAGTGGCACTCAAACCTTCTAGTTGGTTGAGGAACCACAGTCTTTCTTGTGCAAAAGATAAAGGTAATTGTTCGCTATTAGTTCTTGGTTGAATCGGGGGAAGGCTTAATTTTCTATCATTCGTGCGTAACTGGGTTAATAAGCGTTCGAGTTGAGCGACAGTGGGAAATTCAAAAACTTTACGTAATTCAATTTCAACTTCAAAGGCAACTCGAAGTCGGGAAATTAATTGCGTTGCTAGTAGCGAATGCCCTCCCAAACTAAAGAAGTTGTCATGAATTCCGACATTTTGCACACCGAGAACAGAAGCGAAAATATTGGTAACTAACTCTTCAGTTTCTGTGTGTGGTGCTACGTATTCCTGTTCTCTGCTAATTTTCCCACTAGGCAATGGTAGGGCTTTCCTATCTACTTTGCCGTTAGGTGTCAAAGGTAAGGTGTTTAAAGTCACAAAAGCATTAGGTACCATGTATTCGGGTAGCTTTGAAAAGAGAAATTCGTGTAGTTGGTTGCTAGTGATTGTTTCATCCTTACTGACTATATAGGCTACTAAGCATTTGTTTCCAACTGTATCTTCTGTGGCGATAACTATAGCTTGTTGGATGTGGGGATGAGTTTGCAGAACTGATTCAATTTCCCCCAGTTCGATGCGGAAACCCCTCACCTTGGCTTGATTATCGATACGACCGAGATATTCGATATTCCCATCACTTAAGTAGCGAACTAAGTCTCCTGTTTTATATAGGCGATTTGATTTTAAATTATCGAACGGGTTTTTGATGAATTTTGAGGTGGTAAGTTCTGGACGATTAAGGTAACCTCGGGCTAACCCATCACCACTTATATATAATTCACCTTTAACACCTATGGGCACTGGTTGTAAATGACGGTCTAGGATAAAAATATGCGTGTTAGGAAACGGTCGTCCAATGGGGGCTAGTCCATCAACAAGCTTGATTACACGAGTACTTTCAAAATAAGTGCTGTCAATGGTAGCTTCACTTACACCGTAGGAATTATAA
This sequence comes from Calothrix sp. PCC 7103, assembly GCF_000331305.1. GTDB lineage: Bacteria > Cyanobacteriota > Cyanobacteriia > Cyanobacteriales > Nostocaceae > Dulcicalothrix. The sequence goes on from NZ_KB217483.1 coordinate 188,501, forward strand.
AAGCGAGTACTAGGATCGCAAAAACTCTGAAATTTCTCATACTCATCAGCATATAAGCTATCTGAACCAACTATTAGCAACCGCATAAACTGAAGATTTTGCTTAGTTCTGCCCAGATATTCAACCAAATTCCTCAAAACTGCTGGAACAAACTCCGCACTATCGACCTTTTCATGTAGCATCAGTTTATACAGCTTTTCAGGTTCCAAAAGCAACTCTCGTGGGCATAATACTAATTTGCCACCAGAACAAAGCGCACGAATCAAATCCCCAGAAAAGACATCAAAGGAGAAACTAGCCATTTGCAGATGGCTGGTACTTTTTGAACCCAGATGGTATATTGCTTCCCAACTATAATATGCGCTTACTAAGCTTTGATGAGCAATCAGTACCCCTTTAGGCTGGCCAGTAGAACCAGAAGTGTAGATAACATAAGCCAAATTATCCGAACAAACCCCAACATAGAGATTAGCTTGACTATGTTGCTCAATCCCCTGCCAATCTATATCCAAACAAACAACCGTTGCTTGGTGTTTTGGTAATAATGACAACAAAGACTCTTGGGTCAATAATACAGACACAGCAGAATCTGCCAACATGTAACTCAAGCGTTCTTGAGGATATTTTGGGTCTATTGGCACATAAGCGCCACCAGCTTTAAGTATTGCCAACAGTCCTACCACCATCTCAATAGAACGCTCAATACAAATACCCACCAATACTTCTGGTTTAACTCCCAATGTTTTCAGATGATGTGCTAGTTGGTTGGCTCTGGTGTTTAATTGTTGGTAGGTTAATTGTTCGCCTTCAAATACCACAGCCACAGCATTGGGTGTTTTTTCGACTTGTTGCTCAAACAAGTGATGGATACATTTATCTTGGGGATATTCAGTTGCAGTGTTATTCCATTCCACCAATAATTGATGACGTTCGGCTTCACTCAACAGGGGTAATTGAGCCACACAAACTTGAGGATTAGAGACAATCGCTTTACACAGGTTATGGAAATGAGCAGCCATACGCTCAATCGTTGAGGCATCAAACAAGTCAGTATTATATTCCCATGACCCCAGCAATCCCTGGTCAGTTTCCATAATTGAAAGTGTTAAATCAAACTTCGCGATAGTGCTTTGTTGATTTAACTCACGCCAGTTACAACCAGGTAGTTCTAATTCACCTGTCAGTGCATTTTGCAAATCAAACATCACCTGGAACAGGGGTGAATGGCTCAAAGAACGTTGTGGTTGCAATGCTTCTACTACTCGTTCAAAAGGCACATCCTGATGCTCATAAGCTTTGAGTGTAGTTTCTTTAACTTGTACAAGTAACTCCTTGAAACTAGGATTGTCTTCAAAACGTGTTCTCAAAACCAAGTTATTCAAAAAAAAGCCAATTAAAGGCTCAATCTCATTGCGGTTACGATTCGCAATTGGGGAACCAATTAAAATGTCTGTTTCACCACTGTAGCGATATAGCAAAGTTGCAAATGCCGCGTAAAGCGTCATAAATAATGTAGTACCCGACTGACGAGAAAGGATTTGCAACTTCTGGGTTAAATCTGTATTTAAACTAAAACCAGTACTGCGACCTTGATAAGTTTGTACACTGGGACGAGGACGGTCAGTTGGTAGCTGTAATAATTCTGGCGCACCATTCAATTGCTGCTTCCAGTAATTGAGTTGAGTTTCTAATACTTTGCCTGCCAAATATTGTCTTTGCCAGACTGCAAAATCGGCATATTGAATAGGTAATTCTGTTAAGGGGGATGCTTTTCCAAGTGTAAAAGCCTGATATAAGCTAGATATTTCTTTTGTTAATATCCCCATTGACCAGCCATCAGAAACAATGTGGTGCATTGTTAATAATAATACATATTCTTCTGGCGATAAGTGCAGCAAACTACATCTAATTAATGGCACCTTCTCCAACTTAAAGGGAGTAGCTGCTTCCTGAGTTGCTAACTGAATAACTATGTTTTGGCGTTCTTGCTGTGAATGTTTTTGTAAGTCTACCAGATTTATCTTGATGGTAGCTTTTGGATGAATTACTTGTATTGGTTTACCCTCTTGTGTTTGGAAGCTAGTACGTAGTACTTCGTGGCGACATACTATTTCTGATAATGCCCTTTCAAGAGTTAATACATTTAATCTCCCAATAATTCGTAAACCACCACACTCAATATAAGGAGCATTTGAATCTTCAAGTTGGTTCATGAACCACAGTCTTTCTTGACTAAAAGATAGGGGCAAATTTTTGTCTCTGGGAAAAGGTTTAATTGGCGGAAGATTAGAATTATAAGCCTGACTTACTTTTTGCAAAAATTTAATAATTTCTGCTTTTCGTTCAGCTATTTCTTGACGTAGTGTAGGTGTTAGCACTCCTTGGGGAGCATCGCATAATAGTTTTTCTCCATCAGTTGAAATTTCAATACTTTGATTTTGGAGAAAGGATATAAACTCAATTAAACTGGTAGTTTTCATTATTAAATTATCCTTTTAAATTTCTACTCTTTCTTTATTGAATTTTGAAGTTTCTGAAGTTTTTGAGGCTTTATGAGCAACTTCTAAGTATTCAACGATATTTCTGACTGTAGGTGCTTCAAATAAATATTGTAGCGGAAATTCAAACTTCCATATTTCTCGAATTCTAGAAATAACTTGAGTTGCCCTTAGAGAGTCTCCTCCCAAGCTAAAGAAGTTGTCATCAATACCAACTTGAGTAACCCCAAGAAGTTCACTCCATATCTGAGCTAACTGTTCTTCACTTGGGGTACGGGGTGCTACATAAATAATTTCTGATTGGGATTTAGTACTATTAGGCACAGGTAGCGCTTTGCGGTCTAGTTTACCATTAGCTGTTAATGGTAATGTGTTTAAAATGACGTATTCAGACGGCACCATGTAAGCAGGTAATTTCTGTTTTAAATATTCATGCATCAAAGATGAAATTGACTTATAAGCTCCACTAACTTGAGTTGAGGATACCTGTTTTGTTTGAGCTAAATTGATTTTTCCTCCAACAAAGCTGTAAAGTAGAATCTGATTTGATTCCAACTCAAATTTATCTTGTATGCGAGCAAATTCCAAACTGCCAAGCGGACAGAGACCAATTTCAAATTTATAGGAATTTTCCATCAATAATTGACCAATATGTCCAGCTTCCAAAAAACAAAAGTCTCTTGCCATTTCTCCATACATCGGAGCAATTGCACTAATTTTACCAATCAAGAATAAACTAAAACCTGATTGCTCAAAAATTGATTTATTTACACCATAAATATCTGGGTCAATTTCGCCAAACTCCGACACCAATATTAAATGGTGTTGCTGCGGCTCATAATAATAAATGCCCGGTGACAATCCGCAAACTGCATTGGGTTTAATCAACAAATAAACCTGCACAGGATAAAGGTTTCCCGCAGACGGATAACGATATTTAGATAAAGAAAAATCATCAAAATTTTTCTGCAATAAGCAGCTTAAAAACTCGCTAAAATATTCTAAGAGAATTGGTTCATTTAAAAATGGGCAATAACTTTTGCGTTGTAAATAAGCTTGATTTTTAACTTCGTCAATCGAAGCTAATGGTAAATCAATCGTCACTGCTTGTGAAGAAAACTGCCGTAATCCCGGTTGCTTGAGTTTGAACTCGGTACGCTCTATGGGATTGAGTAGCACTCCTGATAATTGTTCGGGTGCAGAAGCTTCTGATGAGTTAATTAAATTATTTCCAGTTTCTTGCTGGGGAACAACATAAGCTACAAGTTGATTATGATGAGAAGTAACCACCGCTTCTTTGAGTGCAGGATGTTGTTTCAATGCAGCTTCTATTTCTCCCAACTCAATACGGAAACCATTAATTTTTACCTGAAAATCTGACCTTCCCAAAAATTCAATATTGCCATCAGGTAAGTACCGTCCTAAATCACCAGTTTTATATAGTCTTTCTCCAGTAAAGGGATGAGTAATAAAACTGTTATTGGTTTTTTCTTCATCTTGCCAATATCCTTTAGCTAATCCAAGACCCCCAATATAAAGCTCTCCACTTACCCAAGTTGGAGTTGTTTGCATCGATTGGTTGAGAACATAAAAACGTTGATTATCTAAAGGTTTACCGTAAGGAATACTCTGACAATTTAATTCAACTTTATCAATCGGGTAAAAAATCGACCAAATCGAAGCTTCGGTAGCTCCTCCCAAACTAACAACTTGTATATTTGAGTACAGTGATTTAACTTTTTCGGGTAGGTCAACGGGTAACCAATCACCACTGAGTAACGCTAATCGTAAATCACCAACCTGTCTATCTGCTTTTGTTGAAAAATGTTCAACTAGCATTTGCATCAAACCAGGAACCGTATTCCAAATTGTTATTTGATGGGCATTAATTAATTCTAACCAGTGGGCGGGGTCTTTGATTCTACACTGTTGTGGTTCGGGAATTACTATGGCACCACCAGCAGCTAAAATACCAAAAATATCGTAAACAGATAAGTCAAATTCCAGTGCTGATAGCGCTAATACTCGGTCATTAGCCCTGACCCCAAAGCGTTTGTTAATATCTAAAATTGTGTTAACTGCTCCCTTGTGGTCAATCATTACACCCTTGGGACTACCCGTAGAACCGGAAGTATAAATTACGTAAGCTAAATCATCGGGGCTTTGTACAGTTTCAATCAGGTTTAACTCTGCTGCTTGTAAATCTTCTTGGCTAACATGTAAACATTCAATACCCGACGGTAAAGATAAGTTTTGTTCGAGTTGTACCTGGGTGACAACCAACTTTACTCTTCCTTGTTCGAGCAAATACCGTTGCCGTTCTTGGGGAAAATCAGGTGAAATTGGAAGGTATGCGGCTCCTGACATTAAGATTGCCAAGACTGCTACTATTTGCTCCCAACCTTTCTCCATAATTACGGCTACTAAAGTGTTGGGAGTTGCACCCCGAAGTCGCAATTGCCGCCCTAAACTATTTGCGAGTTGATGTAATTGCTCGTAGGTGAGAGTTTGGTGGGGCGTAATTACCGCAGTTTGTTGAGAACGCACTGCTACTTGCTTGTAAAACAAACCTTGTAAAGTTTCCTGGTCAACGGCAGTATCAGTATCGTTAACTGCGACAATGGAAGTTAGCTGCTCTTGTGGTAATAGTTGGGGATGAGTTTCTGACCAAGCTGAATCTGTGTTGGCTAGTTGTTTTAACCAATTACAATAGCTGGCAAACATATCTTCAATTAGACCGGGTGGAAACAAATGTTCTACCACATCCCAATTAAATACTAATGCTCCATCTGACTCAGATATTTGATGGTCTAACCAAACTTGTGGAGTTTGGCTGATTCCGTAAACGACCTCTCCTAACTGACTTGATGATGTGTCCTCTCTCAAGGAGTTAAGCCCCAATGTACTAGTAAAAACTACACCCATTAGTTGCGTACTACCACGCAAGCGCCGTAATTCCCTCTGTACTTCTACTCCGCTGACATAGTTGTGGTCTAAATCTTGCCACAGTTGCTGTTGCAGTTTTCGAGCGCGAATTTTAAATGAGTCGGCAATATTGTTATTAACTTCTAATAATGTCAGTGAGGTAAAGTCTCCCACTAATTGATTTACTTGGGGATGGAAGTTGAAACGATTGAATAAGGTAAGATTAACTGTAAAGTTGGAACTTTTACTCCAGTAGTTTAAGACATCAGCAAAAGTTGCTAACAATACTGCACTATTGGTCAGATTTGCTTTAGTCGCACGCTGTTTTAATTGAAGCCATTCTTGAACCTCTATTCGAGCGCTGTAACGCTTAAATTCCGGTTTTGTGATAGAAGATGGGTGTAATGCAAAAGGCAGTTCTGGTGCTGGTGGTAAATTGCGATTGAACCAATATTCCTGTGCTTTTTGATATTGTAGCGTGTCTTTGAGCGATAATTCTGTGAGAACGTAATCCCGGAAAGAAATTTCTAGTGGTGGTAAGTAGGTTGACGGATTTTCATAGAGTTGTTGCCATTGTTGTAGCAGCAACATCATACTCAAAGCATCAGCGATTATTGCATCAAAGCTTAAGTGGAGACGGGTTATTTTTTCATCTAATATTGTGGTGCGGATTTTGAATATAGGCCATTGTTCTGCTGGTAATACTTCGTGAGACATTTGTGAGCGAATTGCTTCTAGTTGCTCGGTTTTGCTAGGCGGTAGTTGGGAGCGTAAGTCTAGTACTTCTATGAAGTAGGGAGGTACTTTTTCCAGAATTTGTTGTTTGCCAGAGGCCAATACCACTGCCCTGAGCATATCATGGTGTTCAATTAATTTCTGCCATGCTTGGTTCAATCGTGGTATATCTAAATCGTAGCAATCTAGTTCTATGTAACTATGAGTAGAAATATTACCCAGGTCAAAGTTTTGATTGCGACCTAGCCAGTAAGCTTGTTGAATATCTGTGAGTGGGAAGGGTTGATGTTTTTTTTCTGGGATAGGCACTAGTGCTTGCTGCCTGTGGGAGAGAGGAAAAGTATTAGGAATTGCAACACCGCTTTTGAGGAAGTTTATAATTTCTGATTTACGTTGCTTAATTTCACTTAATAGTGTCGGAGTTAATACCTCTTGAGGTGCCCGGTAGCACAGTTTACCATCGTCAGTCCACAATTCTATATTTTTTGAAGCAAGATTTTGCAGAAACTCAGCTATGTTCATAACTCACCCTCTACTAAATTACCATTATTTGATGCAACTACTAATACAGATTCTTTTGATGTTGATGTAACTTTCGTGATTTGCTCTCTGATGTATGTCGCTAAATCGAGAGTGCTGAGTTTGTCCATGATTTTCATTATGGATACCTCTACATCAAAAAAAGTTTGAACCCAATTCCTTAATTCGACTGCCATTAATGAGTCGAATCCCATATCGTTTAGAGGTTGATATAAATTTAATTGTTCAGTCGAACCTAAATTCAGTACTTTCGCAATTTTTGATTTAAGGTAAAAGACCAATTCATCCTGGCTAATGCTCTCTACCGTATTTAAGAATTTGGGGAAAATTTTTGGCTTGGGTTGCCATTCTACTTGATAACACCAATCTTTGATAAGTGTAGAGTTTATTTCCTGTTGATGACATTTGACAAGAACAGACAATATTTGAGGTAAGTCTCTCCGAAGTGATTCATCGAGTTCTCCAGCTAACCGTTGGGCTAACGAATGTGTATCTCCTTGATACAATAACTGTATAATAGATGTCTGACTAAATTCTTTTGTATTTATGTTTTGGTCTGCGATCGTTTCTGGCAACCAGTAACGCTTTCTTTCAAAGGGATAAGTAGGTAAAGCAACTTTCTGGTGGTTGTAGTCTTTATCAAATCCTTTCCAATCAACAGACACACCACTTATATATAACAAGGCTAAACTTTGGAGCATTTGCTGCCAATCAGTTTGAGGCGAACGTAATGAAGGTAGCCACAACCCCATATTTTCTGGAAGACATTGACACCCTATACCTAACAAAACTGGTTTCGGTCCAATCTCTAAATATATTTCATAGCCATGCTGATTTAAGCAGGTAATACTATCAACAAACCGGACTGGTTGGAGGATATGATTTAACCAATATTGAGGCGTACAAATTGTATCATCTACCCTTGTGCCAGTTACATTGGAAATGAGGGAAATTTGCGGGCGATTGTAAGTAACTTGATTTACTATCACCTCAAAATCAGTCAACATTGGCTGCATTAACGGCGAATGGAAAGCGTGAGAAACCTCTAGCTTTTTAAATTTAATTCCCTTGTCGTCAAGTTGGGCGCAAATCTCTCTAATTACAGGGGTCGCACCGCTGATTACTGTACTACTAGGACTGTTCAAAGCAGCGATAGCGACTTGCTTGGTTTTATCCTTAATTAAGGAATTTACCAAATCAGAGCCAGCCATCACCACCACCATCTCACCATTTTCAGGAAGACCTTGCATCAAGCGTGCGCGCTCGGCAATTAACTTTAGACCATCTTCCAGACTAAATACACCTGCCACACAAGCAGCAACATACTCTCCAACACTGTGCCCCATAACGGCTGCTGGTTCAACACCCCAAGACTTCCATAATTGGCATAAGGCATACTCTAGGGCAAATAAAGCAGGTTGGGTATAAGCAGTTTTATCTAATTCTGAATCTTTTGATTTGGTATTTGGGTATATAATTTTTAGCAGGGAAGTTCCTAAATAAGGGTGGAGGATTTTATCGCAAAGTTCGAGAGCTTGCCGAAATATCGGTTGAGTTTCGTAAAGCTGGCGCCCCATATCTACATATTGCGAACCCTGACCAGTAAAAAGGAAAGCTATTTTCGGGCGCTTTTTACCATCAATATGCCCACTCACTATTCCTATAGCTTCCTTACTATCGGCAAAAGCAAGAAGACGTTCCTGTAACTGTATGTTAGAATCAGCCACCACAGCCAAACGGTGTTCAAAATGCGATCGCCCTGTATTGGCGGTAAAGCAAACATCAGCTAGGGATACATCAGGATGATTAGCCAAGAAATCAGCGTAACGTTGTGCTAATTCTTGCAACCCATTCTCTGTTTTTGCGGAAAGAGTAAGAATGTGAAAAGGTCGTTCTATGGATTTTTTATTACTTTCTTCTGGCGCCTCTGACAAAATAACGTGACAATTAGTACCGCCAAACCCGAAAGCACTTATCCCAGCGAAACGGCTTGAAGTTCCTGGGTTCCAAGGTTGATGCTGGGTTGGAATATTAAAAGTTGTCCCTTCTAAAGAGATATATGGGTTAAGTTCCTTAAGATGCAGATGAGGGGGAATTTCTTTATTTTGCAGTGCTAGTACAACTTTAATAACGCTAGCTATTCCAGAAGCAGCTTCCAAATGACCTATATTGGTTTTAACTGAACCAAGCCAGCAAGCTTGGTCTTTTTCACGTTGCATCAAGACAGCTTTTAAGGATTTAAATTCAATTGGGTCTCCCAAAGGAGTGCCAGTACCGTGAGCTTCAACATAGCTAATTTGGTTTGGTGTTAAGCCAGCATTTTGTAGCGCTTGGCGAATAACAGCTTGCTGGGAAGATCCATTCGGGGCAGTAAGTCCATTACTGCGGCCGTCTTGATTGACTGCCGAACCTTTAATAATCGCTAGAATTTTATCTCCATCTCTAAGCGCGTTGGAGAGACGTTTGAGAACCACTACACCACAACCTTCTCCACGAACATAACCATCCGCATTTTTATCGAAGGTCTTACAGCGACCGTCAGCAGCCATCATTCCTGCTTGATCGAAAGAGATAGTTAGTTGGGGAGTGAGAATGATATTCACTCCTCCAGCTAGTGCTAGGTTGCATTCTCCTTGGCGCAAGCTTTGACAAGCCTGATGAACTGCCACTAAAGATGAAGAGCAAGCTGTATCTACTGCCCAGCTTGGACCCCGCAAATCTAGAATATAGGATAAACGATTAGCGGCAATACTAAAAGCATTACCAGTTCCAGTATAGGCATCAAATTTAGTATTCAAGTCGAACTGTAACTGAGAATAATCAAAGTTACTAATGCCAAAAAACACACCTGTTTGACTTCCTGCTAACTTATCTGGCGCCTTGCCAGCGTGTTCTAAAGCTTCCCAGCTTACTTCTAGTAACAGCCGCTGTTGAGGATCCATACTTAAAGCTTCACGCGGGGATATTCCAAAAAACTGCGCGTCAAACCGATCCACTTGCTCCAAAAAGCCTCCATAGCAAGTATAATTGTCCCAACGTGATGTGGGTACCTCAGTAATCGCATCAACTCCGTCGCGTAATAGCTGCCAGAAAGCATCTGGATTATTGGCTTTTGGAAAACGGCAACCCATTCCAATGATCGCGATCTCTTCAAAATATTTCCCACTTTCAGTTTTAATTTTTTGGGGAGCAAAGTCTTCAGCAGAAGTTTCATCTGCTATATGTCGAGCTAAACCTTCAAGGGTGGGATAATCGTATAGTAAGGTGGGAGAAAATTCGCGTCCAATCCATTCTTGTAGTTCACCCGAAATTCTCACTGCTGCTAAAGAATTTAAACCGTATTGAGCTAGAGGTTGGCGAATATTTATCTCTACAGGTAATATTTGTGTGTGTTCGGCAATTTTTGCCAGTAGCCAAGCTTCGATCTCCTCTACATTTTTAGATTTTGGTTGATTGTTTAGTGCTGGTAGTCGCTCGTTTACACTCTCCGAAGAGCTGGATGACAAATTATCCGTTTGCAGTTTTTGCCACAGAGATTCTACTTCTGATTTCAGATGCTGAAAATAGTTTTTATATTGGGCATTTACACTCCAGTCTGCCACTACATCCAAACTGCCAGCCAAAAAACTATCTCGACAAGCACTACGCTGCACTTTTCCAGAAGAAGTTTTTGGAAGCGTTGCAGTTTTAAGCAGCAAAATTGCGTAAGCCTGTAAATCGTGTTCTTCTGCCACTGCTTTTCTAATATTTCCTATTATTTCTTCAACATTTAATTTCCGCAGGTAAGTCCGCTCTACTTCCTGAACGATAACTAGCTGCTCAGAATCGTTGAAATTGATACTAAAAGCAACTCCAGAACTAATTTTCAGGGCTGGATGACTGCTTTCTACAGTTAATTCAATGTCTTGAGGATAATGATTCTGCCCGCGAATAATAATTACATCTTTTATCCGACCAGTAACGAACAACTCCCCATCATGCAAAAATCCCAAATCTCCTGTACGCAAAAATTGGCGCCCGTTGGCAGAATGACGCAATTGCAAGTGGAAAGTGTCTTGGGTCAAATCAGACTGGTTCCAATAGCCACCTGCAACAGAAGGGTTTGATACCCAAATTTCTCCGATTTGATTTTCTAAACATGGAGTTAAGGTTTCTGGCTCGACGATTAAAACTTCATTGTCCAAACACTCACCACAACCAACTATAGCCTTCGTCGTTGCGGATTGAATACTATCTACAATTACTACTTGATTTTGTTCGAGCGCAGCTTTATCAACATGCCTAACAATGGGCGAAGCTAATTTTTTACTACCAGAAATAATTAAAGTTGTTTCCGCCATCCCGTAGCAAGGATGAAATGCCTTCATGTTAAAGCCACAATCAGCAAAAGTACGAGCAAAAAGTTCAAGGGTTTCTGCGCGAATTGGCTCGGCACCAGTAAAAGCTACTTCCCAACTACTTAGGTCAAGCTTAGACCTTTGTTCCTCTGTAATTTTGCGGCAACAAAGGTCATAAGCAAAATTAGGACCTCCACTGGTCGTAGTTTGATAGCGAGTAATCGCTTTTAGCCAACGTATAGGTTTTTGTATAAATGCTAATGCTGGCATTAAAACCATTGGAGCGCCTATATACAGGGGTTGCAGGATTCCTCCAATCAATCCCATATCATGGTAAACTGGTAGCCAGCTTACAACTTGACTATTGGGCGTATGAGCAAAACTTTTTTTAATCAGTTCGGAGTTGTGTAAAATATTGCCATGACTTACCATGACACCTTTTGGTCTACCCGTAGAGCCTGATGTGTATTGTAGAAAAGCGAGCGTCTCCAAAGTCAAGTTTGGTACGTGCCAATCAGAGGCTAGGTCAAGAGTAATATTATCCGTTGCTATCCACTTCAAAGAGCTAAATTCTGAATTATCTACTCTGCGGCTCCTAATGAAATCTAACATCGCTTTCGTGGTGAGTGCGAATGTTGCTTGAGAATCGTCAACTATCGCCTGCAACCTCGACAAACTCTGATTCGGTCGCGGTGGATAAGCGGGAACAGCCACAACAGAAGCATACAAACATCCAAAAAAGGCTGCTATAAAATCCAATCCAGGTGGGTAGAGTAGTAAAGCACGAGAACCGGCAGCATTCATACTTTGAAGCTGAACTGCTATTGCCCTTGCTTGCTGGTCTAATTCTTTATAACTCAACTGTGCGGATTCTGTTTCCCCATCCTGCAAAAACGTATAAGCTACCAAGTCTGGTTGATTTTGCGCTCTCACACTTAGCAGGTCTACTAAAGTTGAAAATTGATACATTGTATAATTAATGACTTTTTCTATATATTTATGCAATCAATGATGGGTTCAAATCCTCACTGATTGTAATTGGGGACTGCAAATTGTACATAGCACTTTTGTATAATTAATTACTTATGGCAAGTATTCACCCAATTATATACACAGCCCAGATTTTTGACAAGTGAGAAAAGAAACTTGGGGTTAGCCAGATTTAGGATAACTTAAATTTATACATTGTAAAAAATCCTATGGGTGTGGCTGTTTTAAAAAGAGGAAGAGTGATACTAGACAACGATTGGCGGAGATGGTGGAGTAGGCAGTCGTTACATCGTGCTTTTAGATGAAGTAATTAACACGCTAACAAATCCGTTGGCGCCATCCAAGATTTATCGAACGGCAAGTTTTGCCGTTCGGTAGAGTAGCAACGTAAAGTATTTCATAGATATTAAATGAGTGCATTAAATTATCTTGCTTGTATTCTTGAGCGGCGCCGCGCATTACACATAAACAGATCAATCTTCGATAAAGGATTTCAGAGTAATGCTATTTGAAAACCTTCGCATAAAGGCTTTTGCATCAATATTGTTTCTGTTCCTAGCTTGGTCATCTAAGCAATTTTCACCACCTGCCCACGCAACACCCAACCCCCTAAAATAATTATTTGGGGAATAAATTTGGGTTGTGTCCAAAATTTATCTACATAATCTCTATATTATTGATGCTGGACACCAAGATAGTAATCAGTAGGCATTTGCTGTATCTTCTAATTGCTACTTAAGCTGCCGTATTTATTTCCACTGTCTTGGACTCAGGATTATAGCGTTTTTTCCAAGTAGCGAAAATATCATCACGCTTATCTTATGGTTTAATAAATCGATAAACTCTTTCCCTGTTACCCCTACTCCCAAATCGCCCAACATAGGATAATTTCAATCCCAACTTACTCAATATTTTTTGAACAATCGTGATGGTGCCCACATAGCGGGCGCTCTTGACTTTGTGCAGAGTCTTCACAATTCGACCATGCATCGAATTGCCTACGCAACAGGCGGTTGGCGCGGTAAGGCACTACTAAAACTGTCGCTCTCAGGCTTTCCTGTGACAGGCATCCCACCGGCCACCTGCGATGACCATTTCCAGAGGAAGGAAATAATGAAGAGCGCGCTCCGGCAACTGAATGGTGTCTTTGAAACCGTTACTTACTATGGGGACGGACACTGGGATGCCGTCGCTGCCAAAGCGCTTGGGTGGCAGTTTGTTCCCGTTGGTAGGTACAAAGCTCAATGGGTTAACTAGGTATGAACCGAGTCTAGCCTGACATGTCGGTCAACCAGACCCGCTACATTATGCTGATTGGTACGAAAAATCCAAAACCTACGTAGGGCGTGCAAATGGCGCCCATATCAGTTGACACCCTCAATTAACGTTTCAACAAAGTTTGGAGAAACATAAAAGAGCAAGGTTCTGTCGAACGGCAACTGTTGCCGTTCGGAGTCATCGTTTATTTGTACTATTTTTTGGCTCGTATTTTTAAAGGCGCCCAGATTCCCCCGTATATATAATTTGGGAGATTATAGGTGGTTGTGTCCAAAATATATCTGTATAGTCTCTTTATTATTAGTGCTGGACACGCCTAAGCATAACGTTTTTCCCATTGGGTAAAAATTATGTCACGTTCATCTTTTGGTTCAATAAACTTATAAACTCTTTCCCTATGACCTCTACTTCCAAATCGCCCAACGTAGGATAATTTCAACCCCAACTTACTCAATATTTTTTGAACAATCGTGATGGCGCCTAATCCCTCGGAAATCGACACTCCCAAATAATTCCTAATAATATACCGATGCTGTACAGCCAAAGCCTTAAACTGCTGTAATTGTGGGTCAGAACCACGAAACATCACCCCTGGAGTTAGAAAATAACTGATGTTGAGATTTTCCAATAACAAAACTACAGGTAATAACTGCCCTCGGTTAAAATCCGGCTTCCAGACAGCATTCTCACCCAATTCTATTTGTGCCTTAGCTGTCGTGATGTCACGTTGGGCAAGATGCTCTCGTCCCAAGGTCAAAAAGTAATGCAAGCGTAGTTGAGGATACCAGCCATCCGAGTCTTTCCATACCAAGGAAGCCGTTACCTCAATACCATAAAGTTCTTTTAACACAGCTTTGCGTTCTTGCTGCCGTTCCGTGGTAGTCTTTGCGCGCTTATCTTTTAGTTTCTCTAACTCAACGTCAGAGATATCGGATGCTGTTTCAACCGCGCGACATTCAGATACATGTAACTCCATAGAAGCAGCTTTAACAGATTCAAACACTTGCTCACTCTCAAGAGGCTCCATATCTTCTACATCAATAATTGTGTAACCATCTTCTACCAAACCCTTCAGCACAGATTCTCGATAGCAGCGCATTTGAGCATTGATGACACAAGCCCGTTTTCCCCAGGTTTGTAATGATTCCGGTTGAAAATTCTCATCAATGCAACTGTAATCAGCATTATCAGCTTCAGACAATAACGCAATGTTTGCTCTTGTCGCCACATGTTGACTTGCCAAAAGTACGCCTAATGACGCGGCGCCATTTCCTACAAATCCCATGCCGCAATTCCTAACCCAAATATGACGGTCAACAGTTTCTCTCAATCTTGCTAACATCTGCCGCGCGGAGTTAGCAGACTGAACTCCTTGAAATATTCCCCATACAGCGTTGAAATGACCTTGAATATCGATAGACACACCAGTTTCTAAACTGGGTGAAGCAATCACTAAATCGTATTCCCGCAGAATCGAGTTGAGATGAGCAATGCAACCGTAAGCAGGATGCTCTGGGTCAGCGACCGACTCACTATCAATTCGTAAAATTCTCAACTGTGGAAATTTACGCCGAAATCTTTCCTCTAATGCCTGGGTTCCCCATTTTGATTTAGCTTTTTGAGCAGAACAACATAACAAATGATGTCCCCCCTTAGAAATTGCCTTATCAAGTGCTGCAACTAAATTTTTCGGATTAGTCCCATCGTAGCTGTAACAATTTCCTGCTTGAGGTCTATAATTGTTAAGAATTACAAATGGTTTAACCTTAATCTCTCCTACTAAAGAAAGCACGTAGTCCGCATCACAATCGGATACATCCGCACTTGCTAAATAAATCTTACCTTTGGGGCTACTTAAAACATTCTGAATTAGCAATTTAAGATTTTTAAGTACAGAAACCCGATGTTTTGCGACTTCTGTTGAAGAATTGAGAAGATGCCAAAATACTTGGTCACACTCATCAATGATAACTGTATCGTTATACCAATCGCTAGGGTTAAATCTAGCTTGACTACTATGGTGGAGAGAATCTATACAGACTCCATATCCAAGTAAATCCCCCGTACCAGAAGAGTGTACTTTAGTTACATAATTGACTCCAAAACGCTCGCATAATGCCTCCCCTAATTGAATGCGATGGGTAATAATTAACACTCGACGATTTTGTTCATGAGCTTTTGCTACTTCCGAGGTTAACCATTCGGTTTTACCCGTCCCTTTTCCTGATTTAAGGAGAATAAGCTTTTCAGACTCTGGAACTGATATTTGTCCAAGATATTTTTGCTCAAGTGAAATAGCTGGTTGATAAGTCAAAAGTGTAAAAAGTTTGACTTGCCATATCTCTAAAGTGTCGGCTTTTTCGTAAAGCGTCTCAAATTCTTCTTCTCCTTGAGCAAAAATAAAATCGTCAACTCCCTTGGATGGACCTGGTAAATCAATTACTTTAACCTCACAACCAGAGTACGCAAGTAATTTCCCCATTATTTGGGTAGCAGTTCTTACCCGTTGAACAGTTTCTGGTTTATCATCTCGGTCGAAGCAAATAGTAATCTGTCTATCTGGAGTCGCAAAATGTTTCAAATCTGGCACAAGAAAGATATTTCCAATTACATTACCTGCTTCATCTTTAGGAATGCGATAACCACCGTTGACTCCAGGGATTGCAATTGCAGCATAACCAGCGGTTAGTAAGCAAGCTGCTTTCTTAGCTCCTTCAACAATTACTACCGGAACATTTCGGCGCCATACCCAGTACCAAAATCCATGCGGATGTTCCCATTCACCTGGAGTAACGGCGATACTATAACGCTCCGCAACTTTTTCCCAAATCTTTTTTGGCACTTGTAGAAAAAATGCGCGCGTTGCCTCTTTATAAGGATGCTCATATTTAATAAATTTATGAATTTTTTCGTAATCGCGTCTGGGTTTATCTGGCTTGAAGCATCCCCACATCATTGGATTGTAGTTGTTGAGAGGGTCAATGCCATTACACCACCAACCTCCATATTCAATGTGGCGATATTTCTTTAAATCCTTATCTCGCAGGCGCCCGTCGTTACGGCGTGAGATACTGGAGCTATAAAGTAAATATTCGTAGGGTGTTGTTCCTGATAGCGATATAACATTAAGGGCAATGATTTCTTTATCAACTGAGCTATTTAGCCATTCAGTAAGATGTTGAAATTGGAAATTACTCTCGTCGATATTAACTGCGTTCATAGGAACTCCAAATTTTTAACTATTTGTTGTGAGCTAAAGCTAGAAGTCAGGGAAAGTATAAGTATTTGTATTTGAACCAAAACTCTGCGGGGTGAGTTTTGTATAATCGGATATTGCAGTGCTTCAGTATTGAGGCGAAGGCTAAAGAATTAATCTGAAAACAAGCGTTTTACACTTATACAGGAGTTTTATTTGTTGCCAGTACATATTACTCAACTAGTTTTAAGTGTCGATGTGCCAGCCTCCGCATAACAATAGAGCGGCTTTCAAGAAAAAGATGCCTTCATGAGGAAAGATATTTATACCGATTTAATTAACTAGATATAATATAGGCATTGCATAGACAAGTCAATACAATGCCTAAAAATGTATATACGCGGCAATTAAGCAAAATCCCCCGACTCATCATCAGGGGATTTTGAATTAACTTTTAAAGATTTACGAACACGATCCCGCCATTGCCTGAGAAACAGAAGTTCGCTTCTCAGGCTGCCAATTCCCCCAAGACTTGCTCCACCCTTACTAATCTTTTCTCCAATTCCTCAATTTTTTGAGATTCATTCCTGTGAGGGGTGGCTAAATACTGTTTCATGTACTCAATTAATAATTCTGTAGCAGAGGTATTATGTTCCTTCGCTTTTCTGATGAAAGCTTCCTTTAGCTCCTCATCAATTCGGATGTTTAATTGGCCCATAGCATTTCCCATAGTTAATTTGTCTATACATAGACTAGCTTTGTTTCCCCGTCTATGCAATGCCTATACTTGCTTACAGCATATATTTAGAGCTTTTGACTAAACTTGTATATGCAAAATCTAAAATTGCATTGACAGACTGACTAGCCAGCGTATATGCTAAATATATACAAATACTCATGAAATCGCTCCAAGCCTGGTAAGCAACAGCGACCACATGAGCAACCTTTTTACAGGGAATAGTATTATGCCTCATACCGCCTATACACAGCAAGTACCTAACCGCGATATGTGTGATGTAGAGTGTGCTTCATATTTGGATGCGGCGCCCCGTCAGGAGATTAAGGCAGTTGAGATATCGTTTGACAAGCACGAAATATATGTTGGTGAAAAGCTAATTGCCAAAATTATCTACGATAGTGATGAGTTTGTTACCCAAAATTGGTTAGTCATTATAAATGGTTTAGAAATCCATAGGGCTAATACTTGGGCTAAGTGTTACAACTACATTACATGGCACTACAAGCAAGAAACCTTGCCTATGCTTAAGCTTGAAGTAGAAACAGGCACCCCCGAAAGTGAGCGCGTCAAAATACCTGTATTTATTGTTGACTCTCAAAAACGAGAGTTACTGAATTTCAATTATTGTTTGCGAACGAGAATATTAGAAAAAAATCATCGAATTTATTATCGCTTTAGTACAATTAATAGTACTAAATGCAGCAGGCGCCACAGTTTCAAGTTGAAATATCGCGTAAATAAACTCAACTGCCGTAACGATGCTGCTATCACTACAGACAATAAAGGAGGAATTGAAATGGTTGCAGAAATTAAATTAGGGCTTTGTAATCCACCAGAGCCAATTTATTTGTACGTCAAAAATGGAGAACTCAGTGGTGAGTCTTACCTTTGGTATAACTACGATATTAACAACGAGAAAACGATTCCGGTGCAGCAAAGAGCTTTGAGCGGATATTTACAAAATCTGCGACTAACGAGTAAAGAGTTCAAAGGCAAGGACAATATGAAGCTTGATATTGTTGTGGCAGCGGATGAATTATATGTCGTTAGAACCGGGATAGAGACAAACTTTGCAAAAACATTTCTTTTAGCAGTGTCGCAAGTGCAAGATTTTTCTAGACCTCTAATTTTAGCGGCAACGCCTGGTGAGGAAAATGTGGTTTTCTGTCGGCTTTACGATGCTGCAACTAAAACCAGGATTCGGCGTGAGTGGAACAAAGATGCCGATTGGGCTGGAATCATAAGCTATGTTCAATCTAAATTAGCTGGTTCATCAATAGAGGTTCCTTTACCACAACAGGAACAAGCACAAACACGTAAAGTTGTAGTTCCTCTGTCACCTGAGCTGAATCAAGATTTGCGGGTTAAGCAAATTCGTACTTTACTAAACTACCCAGTAAAGAGCGTAATCGAATGGCTGAGTTTTCAGGAAGTAGAGCGTCCAAGCGAACTTGAAGAGAGCCAAGTTGACGAATTGGTGAAAAGCATGTGTTTATCTTGGGGGCAAGATAAATTTGAGCATCCTAACCA
This sequence comes from Calothrix sp. PCC 7103, assembly GCF_000331305.1. Lineage (GTDB taxonomy): Bacteria > Cyanobacteriota > Cyanobacteriia > Cyanobacteriales > Nostocaceae > Dulcicalothrix. Next base: position 207,269 of record NZ_KB217483.1, read on the forward strand.
TGTGGTTAGTTCATATCACGAACATGTAGTTGAGCCTGTTTCTTCGGGAATCCCCGAAGTCACAGCGATACAGGCTTGGATGCAGAATGTTGAGCAGTCTCAACAGAGACAGTTCAACTAAAATCTGCTAATCGTTCCATCAACCGGGAAGTTTTATTAAATATTCAAAAACTTCCCTTCGTCAACTACCTATGCTGACACCTTCGGGTACAGTGTAGGCTTGCGAAAAATCTAGTTTACTAGACTTGCGGTACGCAACGAAAGAGTTGGTTAGGGCATGAGATTTGGTAGGGTTACACGTGCGAATATTTCCCTAGTTCGTATCCTCTGTATTGCCTAGTCGTAAATAGGAGATAAGCCTGCTAGATTGCCCGAAGGGACGGAATTTATTCCAAATACAAGTTAGCACGCCACTTGCTTTATGCCGGGGAACCCGTCCACCGCAGTGGCTCAATAATTTGGTTTATCACCATGAATCAAACAACAAGAGTACCTGTAATTAGTCCAGAAGGTAAACCGCTTATGCCAACAACTTGCGGTCGTGCAAGAAAGTGGATAAAAGCGAAAAAAGCGGTAGGTAAACGTAATAACTTGGGTGTATTTTATGTTCAGTTGTTGCGCGAACCATCAGGGTATGAGATACAAGAAATAGTAGTGGGAACAGATAGAGGTAAGGCTTTTACGGGAATCGCATTTCAAACAAAATTAGCAACAATTGCTTTGTTTCATGCGTGTTTACCTGGATTTTACAAATCAAAAAAGGCAAGTAAAGATAGACAATCCGTGACAGGTAAAATGGCGAAGCGTACCGAATTACGTCGTACACGCAGAGGGCAGCGCATTAATCGGAAAGTCTCATTTAACCAGAGGAATCATAGAGAAAAGCGGTTCAATAATCGTCGTCAAAACAAAATTCCTCCTAGCGTGAAAGCTAACAGAGAAATGGAATTACGCATTTTAACCGAGATGGCTAAAATACTTCCTATTTCTCAAATTAGAGATGAATCATGTGGGGGCAATTCTAAAAACAATGGGTTTGGTATTTCCCCAGTGACGGTTGGGCAAGAATGGTTTAGGTCACAGGCGTCTAAAATTGCATCTGTTGTAGAAGTAGATTCTCTTGACACGGGTAAATATCGTGATTATTTGGGGCTTGTAAAAAATTATATTGATAAGTCAGTTCAAAGTCCAGAAACTCATACAAATGATGCAATTGCTTTAGCATCTACACACTTTATTCAATACAAAGAATTCCACACCTCTAAAACTCGCGGTTATGCTTGGGTTGGAAAATGTGTAGCAACACTTGCACCATTTGTGGTTGTAACCAGACCCAAATTATTTAGGCGTAAACTGTATCAAGAAAACTACTCAAAGGGAGGTGTTTTAAAACGACAAGGTGGGACTATCACGCCATTTGGTTTTAGGTCGGGTGATTATGTGAAAGTAACCCGCAAGGGAGAGATAATACGCGGCTGGGTTGGTGGATTTACTAATTCTGGTAAAACACAAAATATTGCAATTTATGACCATAATTGGTTACGTATTGGTCAGTTTAATCCTAAAATTGTGAAGCTGATTAATCGAAGTTCAAGATTGTGCGTAGTAGCGTAAGAGATAGTTTAACGAAGTCGATTCTAACCTGCAACTTCCGACTTCATTTTTAATTAATCAATATCCTCCTTCACCTCTCTTCTCAATTGAGAAGAATTTTTCAGGAGGACGCAATTAATTAAACCGCAATTCCTGAGCTAGCCGCGTGCGGGGGTTCCCCCCGTTGAGCGGACTAGCGTCCTGACACCAAGCTTGCGCTATGGTGTGGGACTCCTTGCTGATTCAGTTGAATCTACAGTTTAAAATACTTACTAATGATTAAATGAAAACGCCGGATAAAAAATCACAACAAACTATCAAAATTCCGCGCTGGCTAGAAAAATTCATATTCATGTCAACGCAGGACAACCCTAAAAGTAAAAAAATATTTTTTGAACTTTTGAAACCGATGACCCCATCTGAATGGTGCATCTTATGGATACCTGTAATTTTTCCAGATGTAGAACTTCCAACTCCTGGGCAACGTAACCCGATAGGATATATGAAAGCTTGTAATGCAACTCTTACTTTACTAACTGGTTACAACCAGAGAACTATCGAAGGTTGGTTTTACGGAAAGCCATACCACTATTCGGTTGGCATATTACTGCGCTGTTTTCATTTAATTTTTAAATTGCAGCAATGTTTAAAGAACTAGCGTACATAAGTTGTTACTTTTTAAATACTCATACTTCATGGCGCCTGAATTGACAAACGTAATTTCAAGGTTGCAACCAGTTTTCTAATCGCAAATTTTCGATATTTTCAAAATCTTTGATATTGTTGGTAACAATAATATCATTACGAGAGCGCGCGACAGCCGCAATTAATACATCGAATTCACCAGTTGGTCTACCAATGCGTCTCAGTTCAAGTTGAATTTTACCAAATTCTTCTGCTGCATCTTCAGTAAATGGCTCCAGTGGTAATAATTCTATGAAGGAAACTAATCCTTCTAAATTATTTTGAAATTGTTGAGAACAGTAAACACCTTTGTAAAGTTCAGCAACAACAATCGTAGACAGATAGCACTGACCAAAAAACCGATTGAATTTTCCTACTGCCAAACGATTATCTTGGAGTAGCGCAATACAAATATTGGTGTCTAGTAAATACATCAGTCCTCCACTTGGTTATCAAGCGAGTTAATTTCTCTGCCTTTATAGGCATGACGGTCTTTATCGATTTCTGTAAATATTTCTATTAATTCTGTGTCATCTTTCCAAACGCCAAATAATTGATTAAGTTTTGCTAATTTTTCGTCATTAGTTAAAGCCTCTTGTGTTGTAGCTGAGGGCACCTGCAACTCAACTAAAATTTCTGTATTATCGGGAATGTCGTTAATTTGTTCCAATAATTCTATAATCTGACCACGTTTTATTGCTCTAACTTTCATTTGTTACTCCTCAATCATTTTTAATATTTTGGTGTTGAGCAAATGTCTCATATCTCAAACCCATTATAAATACAACTGGCTTTATATAAGTTCAGCGTCCTTATAATTATATGCTATTTATTTCAGAACCCACACATGTATGTATAATTTCGTACATTCGGAGATAGTATTGTAATTATTTTAATTATAAACCGCAAATTGTAATCAAGGCGCCAGTCGCGCGTCGTCGAAGTGGAAACATAAAATTTCAGACTATTATAAGCGTTCTAACGAGCGTCAATATATTACTTCCACTTGATTTGTTATGAAAGAAAATTATTGTTCAGCAAACAATATAAACACAAAAATGCTGTAAATAAGTCTTTGACTTTTTGTGAGCTAATTACCGAAATTTTGCGTAAATATAGGTAATCGTAAAGTTATTGAGTGTTAAATAAAAAGTAATGCTATGCAACTGAAGAGTGAGCATAATCCAAACTGGAATTTAGTTCAACTTCAAGTTGAGTTTGACTGTCATTTAAATTGGCTCCATGAAATATGTACAACGACTTTACTCCCAAACTACATTAGCCAAAGAATCAGGTGTTTGCGTAACAACCATCAAAAACTGGTGTGAGTTCGCTGACATCAAATCACCAAAGCGCGGAGGTTTATTTAGCTGTCTTGATTTGGAATTATTAGCTTGTTTTTACGTTGCTAATCGGTTTTTAAGAGTCGCGCAAGTCGATTACCAAAAAGAAGTCGTCAGCAGAGGAGGAATAAAATTATACGTTCGCGAAGTCCGGCGTACTGACTTGTACACATTTGTGACTGAGTTTTTAACTCCAGAGGAACAAGATAACTTTTTCGTCAAAATATTGGTTGATAAATTGAAGGAGGAACAAGCAAATGAATCTGTCAGCAGCAGTACAGCAGCTTGAAATACCCATAACCGATTTGAAAGCTATTTGCCAAGCTTTAGATATTGCAATTACCGATAACTCAATTAGCGATGACAATTTCCAGAAAGTTCAAGCTTTCGTTACTGCTTGCAAAGAGCGCGCGTGTTCATTTGCTGAGGGTATTCAAGAATTGCTGCGTCTTAAAACCGAAGCGCAAGCGCAACAACAAACGATGGGCGCCAGATTTAATTTGGATGAGTTCTTCAGGCAGCGCATTGGTGTTGACCCACAGGTAATAAAACCTGGTAGCTACCACTATGACCTGTATCAACTGTTACTCAAATCTCATTCAATATCTCAAGTTGGCTACACCCTATTTAGAGAAGCGTTTTTACGTCAAACCCAGGATTTGATTTTAAACGGTGTTGAAGAATCGGAGATTACACACAACCAAACAGTCAATGGTTTCGGCGCCGCATTTGAGAGCATCGAGCATCAGTTCGAGCAAAATTTTTTAGGAACATCGGTAAATTGGGGGGAGGAAGAACATCCAGTGTTGGTAGCGGCACAACAAACATCGCTTCCAGGCGCCAAGAAAACGACTACATCAACGTCCCATGTGTCGAAGAAGTAGTTGAAGCGGCGCCAGCTTTGGCAGCAGAAACGTTACAAGTAATGGCGCCAACGATAAATCAAGTTCTCTTGAGTGACCGCCAAACAATTACAAACTATATGACAGAAGGAGGAACGGTTGCTACTACTGTTGCGATTACTACTACCACCACTATCGCCACTATTGCCATTGCTATTAGCTCTCCGCCAAAACCAGTTTTTTTAAAGATTATAGGCACTTTCATTACTGGGGCTATTTTAGGAGTAGCGTTAGCGGCATTAGTTCTTCGTCATTACAGAAAGCAAATCTTAAGTAACAAGGTTTAGGAGGTTTGTTGAACTCACGTTAATTAACGGCTTAACCAACATGCAGTTTACTGATTCGCCATCTGATTACCAAAACCATGAATATAGCTCCGATGATTTTGATGATTGGGTTCCAGACCCACGCGGAAAGTTTCAACAAAACCAGGCACCCTCACAGGGGTTTATCAATATTATTAAATCTGGGAGTTTAGATTCTTTACTAACAAATCCTTGGCTCGTATCAATTTTTATTGCAATAGTAATCTCAATATTGATTGCTTCGATTGCAGCAATAATGATGGGTCAACGTTCGACAGAACTTACACCCGAACAAGAAACACAGCAAGCACTGTTACAAAAATCTCAAAACTTGGAGGCAAGCGATAGCAACTTCCGAGAGTATTTAACGCGCAATGATTACAGTTCTGGAATGGTAAGCAATCCTGGTTTACTACAAGCAGCAGTTTTAGAAGCTTCCGCGCGTTACCGTAATCGAATTGTTGCCAGTCAAAATAATCCTCAAAACCAAGCATACAACCAGCATGAGGAGGTGATTAATTATGGCTCAGAAATTGAAGCGCTCAAACGTATCAACTTGGGCGCCTCTGGCAAAGAAGCAGAATTACGATATATTGACCCAAGCACAGATTCATGGGTAACAATTCCTCTCGACTCTGCCGAATTAGCAGCGAGTGGTTTAGTCAGACTAAATATCATCTCGACTAGTAGGAGGGAGACAACACAAAGGTTTGACTTGATTACAATTGCCCAAAACACGCGCAAAGCTTTAACAGAAATCAAAAACACAAGAGTCGAAGCATTACGAGTCAAAGGATTGGCGCCTGTTGCATTGCAGTTAGAAAAGACCGATTGGTTTGGAAATACAACAAATCCACAAGGTGCTGAAATATCTGATTACCAGCAGGATAAACCAGAACCAAAACCGCGAAAACCGCAGCAGTCAAACTTGCCTCCAAAACCAATCAAGGAGGATAACAATGAGCAGTAAGTTATTTTTTGCTCCCATACCTTTGCTTGTAGGTGGTTGGATGTTCACAAGCAGCTTTACAGTAAGTACGATAATGCAACCAACAACACCATACTCTACGCAACAGCAGTCAGTTGAAGTGGAGATGCCAGAACCAGCCAAGTCTTTTCTACGAATTGGAGGCGCCGTTTTAGCAGTCGCAGCACCATCAAGTTTAGTTTTTTGGGAATTAACTAGTAAAAAACGGCATTTAACACAACCGCCTCAACTCTTATTGAAAGCGAGCCAGAATGTGTCAAATCAACAATCTCAACCATCTTCGTTTGGGGTAGACAATACGCAACCTAAAGTTAAAAGTGTTGCTAGTACTCATACTGATATTAATCGAGTTGATACAAGCTACCAACAAACAAATAGTCCTCCAGTTCCCAAGCAAGTTCCAAATTTCTATCAAACAGGCGCCTATGAATCTATAAACTCAGGCAATAAAGTTGATGCAGAAAGGAGAATGTCGGGCGCCATCAATGAAGATAAATATGGAGACATAAAATCTCTTGTTTACGAAAACACAGTGGGCATCGTTGGTAAGGAGAAAGGGAGCGGCAAAACTTCAAAACTTGGTTATTTAATTGCCGAACATATCAAACTTGGTCATTTGGTATGGATGGTTAACCCTTTCGCCAAGGGTCAGCACTGGAAGGGAATTAAAGTTTTTGGACGTGGTTACAACTTTGTTGAAGCTACAAACGCGATTCGTGAGTTTACCCGCATTGCTTTTTTTAGAATTGCTGAAGCTGGTGATGAAACCAAAGAATACGAACCGTTTGAAGATATCCATATTCATCTCTCGCTTGATGAAATGTCCAATTATTCGAGCGAAGTCGATAATATCGATGCTACCGTCATGCCTAAATTCTGGGAAGCAGTGGTGCAATTTGTGCGGCAATCGAATATGTCTGTATCCTTTGCTAGCCACGGTGATACGCAAGCAATGTTAGGCGGCGCCAAAGCTCTGGCTGGAAAATCAGAAACTATTAAAGATGCGATTGTTTGGTTGTACGCCCAAGCAGTAACGGATAGAAATATTGAAGGCAATAAACGTTGTGCTGGCTGGGCATATTTAATTCGCCCAGATGGAGGGGAGCGTCAGAAACTACGAGTTGATATTCCAACTTGGATGCAAGGACCACCAGCAACTCGACTTGATGGAAAAGACAAATATAACTACGTTCAACTCGTCCAAAAATATTGCCCTCAATTTCTATACCTTCCAACTAATGCTCAACAACCTACATCCGACCCAGTTGATACTGAGCAGTTTCGCCTGAAACTAATTGAGCAAGAAGATATATGGGGACTTGATTCTGAGCCAAATTAACCAATGTCATTTAAGGAGTATTTATGGTCAGAAAACAATTAAGAGGCGCCAACTTACCAGAGTTACGTTCAAGCAATTATTTAGACACTGATGTTATGGACGCAAATTACGAAGAAACTGACGATGATTACACCAATCGCCACAACAGAGGCTCAAACTGGCATGGACGCGCGTACCGTGCTGGACGTTATGCAAGAGGCGCCTACGATTGGGGACAAAATTATAGTCGTGGGATTACACCAGCAATGGAAAACGGCGCCAGTGCAGCTATTGGTACTTTGGGTACTGTCGCTAGTCACACCAACCCTTTCAAACCGTGGAGGTCGTTTGCTTTTTGGTCGATGGGCATCGGTACTTTAATTGTTGGTGGATGGGTTGCTCAATTCTTTTTGGGTGGACTAATTGCAACTCGTAATCCAAGACAACTTCCACAAAATGCTCCCACGGCAGTTAGATTTGGTCATGGTGTTGTAAATGCTGGTAAACCTGTTGCAACAGGGGTTTGGAATGGATTTGGTACTGTTGCCACGGGAGCAGGTGACAGTTTGGATAAAGCTGTACGGTTAAATTCAGGCGCCGGCGATTGGCAACAACCACGAGTAACTGTGCAACAAGCGCAACAACCCACAACTACTTTGCCCTTAACTAATTGGACGGGCGCCGGTAGGAGTGAGAGATGGAGAGAGTGAGAGGGGAGGGAGGAAAAGGAGCCAACAAGGAGTACGACATAATGAAATTCAAGCAGATTGTTCACCCTCACTCCCTCACTCCTTCGCTCCCTCCCTCCTCTTGGATAAAGATTCCTCCGTCAAGCTTTCTAATTACAGGCGCCATATTTGTTGTGTTTGTTTTAGATATGGCTAGTCCTGGCTATGGGCAGTTCGCTCTAATTCCCAACTGGCGCCTTAATATTGCAGCACTAACAACTGATGTACGTTCCGACTTGGAAAGTTTGATGCGCTCAAAGTCGTTACCCAGGAATAGCGCGCAAAAACAACCCACAAATAAAGATTGCCAAACTTTGCTAGATGCTTATAGACAAGGTGCTAAATGTCAATTCGAGCCACCGACCTATTCAAATACCTCCCCCCAGAAGTCCAATACCAAGAAATTAAAGCAGTAGAAGAAGCACTTCGCCAAAATGTTATTGCCCAAGCTAGGGGATGTGTTTGCTGTTTTGGATTGTCTTTGATTATGGCAATTGTCATTGTTCATCCTGGTGTTAATGCGTGGGTTGAAAGCAAGCTTCAGCTAAACCGTTTTATTGGCATTAGTTCTGTAAGTTCTACACAGGTTAAAGAAGCTGACAAAATAGCTGCTGCACTTGTTTCTTACGCGCGCGCTCATAACTGGTTCGTAAGAACTGGCGCCCGTCGTTACAACATTTTTTACGTTCAAGGAATGTTTCCCAATGGTGTTAGTAACGATAACGCTCCCAATCAATTTAATGACAGTCGATTTTTAGTTGAAGTCAATCCGACTCCGCATTTGATTGGCGCCTGGGATGCTTCTGTTGAACCAGGTAATCATTACACCAAGCAACCAATGAATGCTAATGGTGCGGCACATATACAAGTACCAGGACAGTATAAAGCATGGCGTATTGGTATGCATAAGAACCGAGAACTTGCTTTGGTACAAGTGGCGCCTGTTGATATATCGCGTGATAAAAACCGTAATGGTAAGGCTGATGAAGGTGATTTGAAACAGCGCGCGTTAATTGGCGCCAATCAACATAGCGCACATGACCAGCAGTTAGTTGATGATGCAAGTGCAGGTTGTCCGGTAGGGCGAACATCTAAAGGGCATCAAGAATTTATGAGATTTTTACAACAAGACGCTGATTATTCTCTGAACAAAGATTTTATCTTCTCTACGGGTTTTATTACTGCCAAGGATTTGAGGTTTTGATTATGTCGAGAAATAGAGTATTAAATAATCAATATTCTGAGCTAGTTTCTGAAGCTTTAACAGGAATTTTAGCTGTTTTAAAGCAACTCTATGCCGCTGCTTATACGTTTTCAGAACATAGTGATTTTTTAGATGAGGCATTGCAAGATACAGAGCAACTGTTATTACAATTCCCGGTTGGTTTAGAAGGACAATTTATTGCAAATGGGGTTGATTGTACTACCGCTATTAGATTGATAGCCGCGTTGGATAGATTTGATTTAACCGAAGGCGTAGAAATACTGAAGTCAATTCGCGACCCTAGGACTTGTGGAATTGCTCAAAGAATTTTTAGTCGGATGGCGCAATCAAGGGGTTTATAAATGAAAAAAAAATATCTTTCCCCAAACGATTATTATTTGTACATGAAGTCTGATGCTTGGAGAAATAAGCACTATTGTTGGTTAAAGCAATGTAATTACCGATGCTCAATGTTTCCTTGGGTCAGAATTGGAAAATATGCATCTAAAAAGTACGGAAAATATAGTATGCACTATACGGGTGTTGGTTATCGCCATTTGGGACATGAAGAGTTGTGGACAGATGTACTTCCGCTATGCCCACTCGCTCACTGGCTAATTCATGGTGGGCATATGAAAGCTAAAGCTCCCTGGAAACCGAACATTGTTCAACAAATATTACACTTTTGGTGTAGTTTACCACTGCTATTAAAACAGTTAGTTTTTCTAGTTGCTGGATTACTAATTGCATCTCTTGTTTCTTGGTGGATGGGTTTTGTTTTAGGTGTTTTTCTTTTAGTATTGCTGTTTAACTAACTTTCATGTATTTACACAAGTTAGGGCGTAAGTGGGATTTTCTCAACGCCCTATTATTAATTGGTATCGTCATCTTTTCATTTAGTAAGCCTGCGATAAAATTTAGCGCTGATAGTTTAGAAAATCTGAGTGAAATCAATGCATCTTATTCCGGTAAGCTAAATACTTTATTTGCTAATAATTCTTCAATAGGAGTATTAGCCTTGTGCGCTGCGGAAGGTAACTGTACCATTGAAGGCAACAAAACTTCTTTATATTATGGGCATGTTGACCCTGGCAACAGAGTTAATAACAGAGGGTGGTGTAGTGACCAAGGTAGAGGAGGGGCTAATTTGCAAAATGCGGATGCTGGCTGTTTAAGAAGAACTCAAAGTCGTATTTCTGTATTAGTTCGTAAAATGCAAGCTGCTGGGTTAAATCCAGAAGAAAATGTAGAAGTGTTTTTGAATTCGATTGACCAATGGAATCAAGCATCTCCTCGTGTTAGTAATACATTTGCAGAGCGTTACGCATCTGCTATCAAACAAGGATTGAAGGGTAAAGAGGCTATCTTGTGGGCAAGAGTTGAAGCTTTCCGCAAGAACAATGGAGAGTTGGAGGCGGGTAATTCGCGAGTCGGCTTGTTCTCGATTTGTGCTAATCCAAGCAATACATACTATACAACTCGGTTGCAGCAGTACCCTATGTTGTCAGAACGTTGGCGTTGGAACTGTATTGCTCTGGATCAACGGCGCCGTTTAGAAGCGATAAACCAAGTTTTGACAAAAGCTGCTGATGGTGTTGCTCCCAGTCACTCCATAAATAGCAATAAGCTTGACTATCTTTTAAAATTAAGATAAGTAGCATCAGTTAAAACAATTATAGCTCTAATTATTCTCAAATGTAAAGCTTATTTTAATATTTGTGGTTGCAAAAAAATGATTAGAATAATTTTTCTTAGATTATGATAAAAACATCTCTAAATTTTACCTTTACTATACTTAAACTATATAAACGATAAAGGCTCTAAAATCTTGGCTTAATGTAGATGTATTAAGACTCAATAAAATGAGCTTGATACTTAATTGTTACGTTTTAATGCGTAATGCTTTCAAAAAAACATTAACTTAACAGAAGTAGTCTCTTATGTTGCAAAAAATCCACTGGTTGGGGCAAATTCAAAACGAGCATATCCAAACTACTCAAGAGTGTAGGACTCTTTTTTGCAAACAAGAGTTTCCTCATTTGACTTTCATTTGCCCTCCTGCTTTTGTTATGGTTGGTGGAGGACTGGTGTCTAATACTTATCCCGGATTTCTCACAAATCTTTTGATAACTAGTCAAAAACCTTATGTAGCTTACGTTTGAAATAAAATGCTCCATTCCATACTGTTATATTTGTGCAGCGTCTAAAACGCTCGAAACTGAAGCTAGATAAAGGTTTGGGTAATAGTAGCGCATTGCTTGTGAGAAATGCGGGTTATGCCTGCGTTTTGATACGCTTTTTGATGATGCTCGTGTTTCTGGTTCTTTTTAGATTTTTATTAACTTGATTTATGCTTCTATAACCCACTTTGCCACTAAGCGATCGCGTGTTCCGTCAAATTTTTTTACCCATATCATCGAAAGTTGAGGAGAGGCTTTTTTCGGACTTTCTTTTTGAGGAATCGTTGAGGATAAATATGGTTCGCTGGGATTTTCAATCAAATCTTTATTTGCAATAGTGTTGGTTTTTTTTTGATGAGGAATAGATAGCATATTTATTTTCCTGAATAGCTTGTAATAGTTGAAAACTGAGCTTCTTACAACACTGATGTTAAGCAAAATAACTACGTAATGTATTCACCTTTTCTGCAAAATTAGTTGCATGATTTATATTTTGAAATTACATGACTGTGCATTTTATTGTGCAGAAAATTGTATATGCTATTTGCTATTTTTGCGATAAATACAATATTTATTTTAACTACAAGCCCAATTTAGCTGGTACTAGCATTGAAGTAAATTTCAGTCAATGCATCAACATGCAAACAATTATGCGTTAACTCGCAAGACTTGGTAATAAAAAAGTCGGCAAAATACAACACAACACAACAAAAAGGGATAAGGGACTTCCAAAAATTTAATTCTCCATGTTGTGGAATGGGCATCCTTGCCCGTTCCAACTGTAGGCGTGCGAGGATGCCCACCCCACAAGAAATTTTTGGGTATTTTTTTATTTGGAAGTCCCTAAGCAAAAATGATGAACACAGAAATGTTTGCCCACAACGTACAGACACAGCAGAACAACACAGAAAAAAATTACGACGTAGTGGTAATTGGGGCTGGACCGATTGGGATTTTCTACGCAGCTATGCTCAAAAAGATGCGTCCGCAGACTACCATTGCCCTATTGGAGCGGAAAGCCAAACCTGGACACAAAGTGGGGGAAAGTACTTTGAGCACAACGGTGCGGGCGTTCCGTGCTATGGGCTTGTCGATGCCAGTGTTGCGCCGTTTGTTTGGCAAAAAAGCGGGATTGCGCTTCTTCCACACTCATCCCGACACAGATCAACTCGAAAAGGAGATTGACGTAGTGGATATTGAAGAAACCTTCCAGGTGGAGCGACGGGTATTAGAGATGGTGTTGCAAGAAACTGTCCGTCGTCGGGGGATCGATATCTTGACCAACACTACTTTTATCCCGAAAGCAAGCACAATCACTGCCGCAGGCAACCAGTTAGTCTGCGAAACCGTTACGGGTGAACATATCACTTTGCATAGCCATCTGGTAGTAGATGCTAGTGGTGCTGCCAGTATGTTACCTAAACATTTTGGTGTCTATCGCAAAAATATGGAGATGTATGATACCTTCAATTGCAACGCTTATTACGCTTACTTCAAATTAAAGAAGGATGTAGCTCTGCGCTTTTGGGAATATCCCACCACACGGCATATCACTTTTCCAGGTGGTTGGATGTGGTTTATCACGTTGGTGTCGTGGGAGAAAACACCAGATGCCAACTTAGTGCAGATAGTCAAACGTTTATTAGATGAGTCGGACGCTCCCGAACCGACCTATCCCACTCGTAAGGAGCTAGAAGCCGAGTATGGTGGTCAAAGCGAGCAGGTGATCAGCATTGGCTTAACCATCCGTGCTGACCAGGACGACTCACATGGTAGCATTGGCGAGCGCTTTGCTCATTATGTCAAGAAATATCCGGCAATTGAGTGGCTGATGTCACATTATGAACTGGTAGAGGAGCCTTACCCAGAACACAAGTCTCCTTGGTTTTCCGTCACCAACATGGCACATGATGCGGAACAATTTGCTGGTGACGGTTGGTGTGCGATTGGCGATGCTGCTCTCTTCTCCAACCCCATAATTTCACCTGGTATGACTTTCGGTACAGGTACGTCTTACATGGCAGCCTGCGATTCCGCCGCAGGATTAGATCGCAAAGACCTCAGCCGTGCTACCTTTGCCAAATACGAAACCTATGCGCGCACGCTGATTGATGCCTTATTGGATGATACCGACACGCTGTATCGGTCGTTTGCCCATGTAAATAGTTATGAACGGGTACTTGCTAACAAATTCTTCTCTGGGATAGAAGATATCCTTGAGCGCACCGAGTATTCCGCGACAGATCCCTATGTCTGGAATTTTTTGCATCCCGACAATATGCAGCGCATTAAAGCAGTCAAAGTAATCTTTCAAGAAGGCGAGAAAGCCGGTAAATCACCCACACTTATAGCGCAAGAAGTAAGCGCACTGATTACACCCTACATTGCTGAAGTAACGTCTCGTCCTGAAATCGCTGCACTACGGCTGGGGCGCTTCTTCAACTTTTACGACGATTGCGGTCACTATGCCGAAAAAGCCAGCAAAGAACGGGGTAATGTCAAGTTTATGCGCTGTTCTAGTTGTAACCTTTTTACCGATGATGCGCTCTCTAGTTGCCCAGTTTGTGGTGAGCCGATAAACCATCATAATCAAGAGCCAAGTTCCAATCCTCCAAAGCAAGGTGCGCTCGCGGCAATATTTCCTTTAATTACAAGCCCGACTTAAGAGCGATCGCCCATCAGGTAATCGATATAATCCTTGTGGCTCAATTATTGGGTCGCCTTTTTTCCAAGGACGCGATGTGGATTCAACACTACGCACATCACCAGTTGTATAGGTGGAAATTAACACATCGCCTGGACTATTGCGTAAAGCGCCAGAACCTGTAATCGTAAACGAGTTTTCTTCTCGCTTGGCACCGCGCGCAATACAGCTATTGGCAATCAGTGCATTGGTATCAATGACGTTTGGCGATAACTCGGTAAAGCTGTTTTGAATAGAACTGTTATCGGGTTGATTAAGATTTATTGTACCGGAAATGCCTAATTCTGAACTGGCAGTAATATCACTTTTATCTGTTGGTTTTGGACGGGACTCGATACCGAAGATACCTTGGGAGTTGATTTGGATATTTCCACCAGTGCCAGTGAAGGCATTGCCGCTAATGTCGCTATTCTCGTTGGGAATCGCCACGATGAACTTGCCATCAAAGGTAATGTTGCCGCCATTCCCCCCGGACTGAGCCGTTCCAGCAGTGGTGGAAATAAAGCTACCCCGTCGCAATACCAAGAGTTCCGGGGCTTTCAACGTGATATTGCCACCCTCCCCTGATGCTGTTTGTGCCACAATCGATCCCTGATTATCCAGCAGGAGTTGACGAGCATTTACTTCTAGGTCGCCTGCATTTCCTTGACCTTCAGAGGAGACAGACAATATACCTTTGTTGATGATTGAGAACAGTCCGGCATTAACCGTAATCCTTCCACCCTGACCGCTGGCTTCTGAGTCCACCGAGCTATAAGCACCACTGCCAAATCCATCGCTGTCCACTCCATCAAAGAACACCGCATCTCTAGCCGTAATGTTTATATTTCCCGCATTTCCTTGACCATAAGTAGCTGCATCGATGTTTCCCCCATTGGTGAGGGAAAGCACGCCTGTGTTGATGCTGATATCTCCTCCGTTGCCCTTGCCTGTCTCTGTCACATTGGTTGTTACCCGACTGGTAACTCCATTGCTCGCTACCCCATCAAAGGTCACTGTATCGCGGGCATTGATGATCACATTCCCCGAATTGCCACCTCCAAAGGTGTTGGCGCTCAACCTAGCACCTCCAGTGACTTTTAGCGACCCCGTGGTGATGTTGATGTCGCCCCCGTTGCCTGTCCCTTCCTGCGTCACAGCAGTTGCTGCTCCAGTGGAGGAGAATCCAGTACTCCCGAAGTTACCGCCATCAAAAGTCACGGTATCGCGGGCAACGATATTTACATTTCCTGCATTGCCCCCTCCAAAGGTGATGGCATTCAGTTGAGCGCCCCGGATGACATTAAGCGATCCGGTGGTGATGTTGATGTCGCCCCCGCTGACTGCGCCTTCTTCCACACTACTGACTAAGGCTACACCGCCTCTGACGCTATGGAAGCCACCGCCATCAAAGGTCACTGTATCGCGGGCAACGATATTTATATTGCCTGCCTTCCCCCCTCCAAAGGTGGGTGTAGCTATCCGAGCACCGTCTCCCGAAACTTTTAATGATCCAGTAGTGATGTTGATATTGCCACTGTCACCCACACTTCCTCTTCCCGTTCCACTATAGACACCGCCCGCAATACCTCCGCCCACAGCTATATTTACTTCCTGTACCGCATTAACATCAATATCTCCCGCCTTTGCGCCAACAGAACCTAAGCCTGGGTTTATTCTTGCAAACAACCTTGTCCCGGTTCCCAAAATATTCACGTTCCTGGCATTAATCGCAATACTTCCACCACTGCCATTCACGATCGCGCCATTCGTCAAGGATACATCATATCTCGCCAATCCCTCTGGGACACTCAATCGCCACTCCTGCAACTGCCGCGTCAGCCCTACCTCGTCTAGTGCTGCCACCCCTGCCAATTCCACCCGTCCTCCCGGCGCAAACAACTGCCCACCATCAATATTTACAGTGCCGCCTGCCAGAGTTAAGGTTTGACCATTAAGAACCTTTAAACTCGCTCCCTGAGTTTGAATCTCCCCCGGATTTTGCCCATACTGCAACCCTACAGGCACACTCACAATCAGTAATGAAGGTATTTGGGGATTTGTGGCACTAAACAATTGTTGATTCCCAAACTGCACTCCATTGGCTGTTGTCCCAACAAAACTCCCTTGCACATCTAAAGAAGCATTCTGCCCAAACACAATTCCATTGGGATTAATCAAAAACAAATTTGCTGCACCAGCTACGCCCAACGTCCCGAAAATATTTGACCCATTCCTACCTGTTACCCGCGTCAATATATTTTCTACCCCAGTGGGGTTGGCAAAATACACACGTTGCCCATCTTGGATATTAAACTCAGTAAAACTATGAAACAGATTGATGCCGCGTGTTGCACCACCGTCAATTTTGTTACCTGGTGCGTCTTTAATTATCTGATTTTGATTGAGTTGAGAAGCTTCTGTACCCAAGGTGCTATCAGGTATTATCTGTGCCTGAACGGGGGGGAGTACACTGAATGCAATAGATACTAAACATAAATAAAAAATACTTTTAATACTGACTTTTTTTGGCTGCTGTGTTCGATTCATAAATAATTTAGCTTGGATAAATCAAAAATCCACGATATTTATTATGTGAATATTTTCTTTGTTGTGGAGAATCTACTCGGAAAATAAAGGATACACCACACGCTTGGCTCAAATTAAAAATTAAAAATTGTTTAAAACAGTTGATATCGTACTGAAAAATTAAAGCCGTTATCTTGCAGTGAACTACCACTATCGCTGGCGCCAATTAATGGGATACCATAGTCTGCACGCAGTGCCAAACCGTTAAAGGGTTGCCACTGCAAGCCTAATCCTAAACTAGCAAGGGTTTGATGGTCTAAATTGCTACCGATATTATTCCAAACTGTACTGATATCAAAAAATGGTACTAACTGTAGATTTTCAACGTTCGATGTTAAAGGAATACGAATTTCCACCCCTCCAATTACCCCGTTATCTGCAACGAGTTGATTTTGACGATAACCGCGTACTGTTTCAACTCCCCCAATGGTAATTTTTTCTGGTGATAGTAACGAATCACCTGTGAGTTGAGCATTAATTTTGGCAAGCATTAATATACGAGGAGATAACCTTTGTACCCATTGAAATTGTCCTAGCCAGGAAAAAAAACGTCCATCTGTACCTGTATTATTAACTGTCGCATCCAAGGCGCCAATTCCTAAACTAAATTGTGAGCGCGCGGCTAAAACACTAGTAGTATTACGTTGTAACCAATCTTGGGAAAAGCGAATAACTGTAACTTTTGATTCCCCATCTTCAGACCCAGAGGTAAAGGAATAGGGAATATCATTAAGTAAAAAAGTTTGACTACGACGCAAATCTAATGCTAACGAAAGAGCAAATTCACTGTTTGGTCTACGAACTAAAGGTTGACGAATGCTAAATGAAAGGGTTTCAGCTTCGCTGCGGATATCTAACTCACGAAATTGGCTTTCAATAATTCGGCTTTCACTGTTACTATAGCGGACACTAATTGCTCCGTCTAAGGCGTTAATAGGTACAGAATAACCGACATCATATATATTGAATCCTTCAGTTATTCCATATTCTGCACTCAATTTATCGCCAAACCCCAATAAATTATCGTGGGCAACAAAAATAGTCCCTTGCTCCGAACCAATGCTTGGTGATTGGTTATTTGCAAAGGCAACTCCTGCATGGAATGCGGACGATTCGCTAATTTTCACCTGTAAAATATTACTTCCGGAAATACTGCCTGCGGTTAACTCAGCATTGACTCGTTCAATTAAAGGGTCAAGTTGTAATAATTGCAACGCTTCTTCAAGGCGGTTTTTATTTAATGGCTTTCCTGTATAACGCTCAATACGAGAACGCACGTAAACTGATTGCAATCTTTTTAACCCAGAAATTAAAATTCCTTCGAGTTCGCCTTCAACAATTTGAATTTGTACGATGCCGCTAGTCAAATCTTGGTTGTTTGGAATAAATGCACCACTGGTAATATAACCTTTCTTAATATAAAGTTGAGTGATTTGTGTTCGCAGTTCTAGCAAGTCCTCAAATGTAATTTTTTTCTTCTGTTCTACGGAACGTTTTAACTTGATTATTTCATTTTCTAAAACAGAATACCCTTTGACTTGAATTTCCTTAACAAAAAAACTTTCGCCACTAGGAAAAGTTGTTTCGGGTGGATTATAAGACCTCGGTGATGGAATTATTGGCGTAGTTGGTGCCATAGGTGTTGGAGCAACCGTTGGTGATGGTAATGGTTGAGGTATCGTTTCTTCAACTTTTCTAGGTATTTCTGGGGGAATTATCACTCTGGGTGGGGGCGCAGATTGTGCAAACACTGCAAGTGGAGTGATACCAATGTATGATAGTAATATTAACAACAGCTTTTGAATGCGAAAGTAAAAATTCATTGTTAGTATTTAGTATGTAAATTTTTAATAAGCTATTGTTTTAATTAGACCATCTTTGCTACAAAACTATCATAGTACTAATTATTTATATAACAAATCAATTTTTGACTTTTTGTAATAATATGCCCAACAAATATCTAAAATTAAAATTACTTTTTCTGCCTCTGTGTCTAGGTCAGAGACTACTTAGTTTTTTTACCAAGCAATGTCAACAATTAAATAGACACCAATTTAGTAAAATATTATTTTTAACAACCTTAATAATATCTTTATCATTAGGACAAATAGTATTAGCACAAGCTCCAAATAGCCGAACTCTAGTTGAGCAAGGGATTAAAGACTATAATGCCGGAAATTTCCTAAATGCGATAAAGCACTGGCAAGATGCGCTCTTTCAATATAAAAATGACCCATCGGGTGCAGCAATTATTCATGAAAATTTAGCGCGTGCTTACCAAGAACTAGGACAAAATAAGGAAGCTATTGAATCACTGTCGGCAGCAATTTATAACTATAACGCACTGAATAACATCCCACAGGTTGGACGAATGAAGTCGGAACTCGCCCAAGTTTACAACAATTTGGGGCAACCTCGCAAGGCAATTGCGTTTTTGTGTGGAAAACTGGTAGAAAAGTCGCAAAGCTCAGAAAGTCAAGCGATGGAAATAAAATGCACTCCGGAAAGTGCCGAACAAATTGCTACTAAGTATAACGATAAACGTGGCATGGTCGCAGCTTTAGGAATTCTCGGTGAAGCATATCGAAGAATTGGGAATTATGACCAGTCTATTAAGTATTTACACGCAGCAAAGCAAATTTCTTCAGAATATGAGTTTTTGGTGTTAAATAGTTTAGGAAATGCATATAGAAATCGCGCTCAATTGCAAGAGTTACAAGCTAATTCTGCTCTTCAAGCTGGCATTGTTGAGAAAGAGAAGGAATTGACGCAAAAGTCAATGGCAGATTACAATAAAGCCCGCGCATATTTTAAAGATAGTATAGAACTTGCTCGCTCTTCAAAACAAGCTTTAGCAGAAATGCGGGGATTATTAAATTTAATCCAGTTGAGTTCGCAAACAAGTAAGACGAAATTTTTTGATGAAGCGACCAACAATACTTATAACGATGCATTGAAACTTCTCGAAGGTTTACCTGATTCAGCAACAAAAGTTTACGGGGCAATTGACTTAGCATATTTACAGCACAACGATAAAAGAATTTCACCTTTTACCATTTGCCCACAACAGCTAGTTGCTTCAGATGATAAAATATTAAATTTACTCAATCAAGCAGTATTAAGTAGTAATAACTTGCAATCCGAACGTTTACAATCTTATTCTAATGGTGCTTTAGGACATTTATGGGAATGTCGTGGAGATAATAAACAAGCATTAAAATATACCCAAAACGCAATAATTGCAGCAGACAGTAAATTGAGTTCAAAGGATAGTCTGTATTTATGGGAGTGGCAAGCTGGACGAATTTTGGAAAAAGAAAATCAGAAAGAACAAGCAACCGCATCCTATCAACGTGCATTTGATATCTTGGAAAACATCCGTAGTGATATTTTAACGGCAGAACGAGATGTACAGTTTGACTTCCGTGATGTCGTCCGCCCATTATACCGTACATTGGCACAGTCGCGGCTTGAACTGCTTTATAAAGGCGCCGTTTCCGAAAAAGGACGCACAGAAGAATTATCAAAAGTTGTTAACACAATTGATGCTTTGAAACTGGCAGAACTACAAAATTATTTTGGAAACGATTGTGTTTTGAGTGCATTAAACCCCCAACAAGTAGGTGAAATGATTGAAGATAATAATGTAAATAAGAATACTGCGTTTTTGAGTTCGATAATTTTAGACGGCAAAACTGGGATATTGCTACAATTACCCAACCAAACAACCAAATTTAGATGGATTGAAGATTTCAATCAACAAGATGCAAATAAAATAGTTAGCACCGACATTCTTGAGAAAACAATTCAAAAGTTTCGCAAAAGCTTAATTGATGCAAAAAAAGTATTTGAATACGATACAACAACTGCACAACAGCTTTATGATTGGATAATTCGTCCAATACTACCAGATATCAATCCTGATAAAATTAAAACGCTTGTATTTATTCAGGATGGATTTTTACGTAGCGTTCCAATGGCAGCACTTTATGATAGCCAAGAAAAGAAATATTTGGTGGAAACCTATGCAATTGCCACAACTCCTAGTTTACGAGTTACTGCAACTAAATTACACGCACGTGGTGAGCAAAAAGCGTTAATTTTGGGTTTAACCAAAGAGGCAACAATTGATGGAAAGTCATTTCCTGCACTAAAATCAGTTGAGAGCGAAGTAAAATCACTTCAAACCTTATTCCCCAACTCTGTCCCCCTCATTGATACAAACTTTATCTCTAAAAATTTCCAGAACAAACTAGAAAAAGCCACATATCCTATTGTTCATGTAGCGAGTCATGCTCAATTTGGCATTATCCCCGAAGACACCTTTATTGTAGCAGGTAAAAACGAAGCAACAGGCAAAAACGAAAAACTTAGCATCAATCAATTAGAAAATTCATTGCGAAGACTTAATAATAAATCAAGTAGCGTCGAACTTCTTGCGCTTACCGCATGTCAAACCGCTGTTGGCGATGACCGTGCTACACTAGGATTAGCTGGAGTCGCATTACAAGTTGGTGTAAAAACTGCAATTGCATCTTTGTGGAGTGTTGAGGATAAATCAATATCAGTTTTAATCAAAGAATTTTATACCAACTACCGTAACACAGGAATGAGTATTGCCGAAGCATTACAAAAAGCTCAAATCAAAATGATTAATGCAAGAAAATCACCCTCTAAAGATATAATTACTATATATGATAACCCTGCATATTGGGCGCCGATGATTATTATCGGTAATTGGTTTTGATATTATATTTTGTTAATTATCGATTTTGGCGGAGACGTTACATGTAACGTCTCTACATTGCTGAAATTTTTTGGACTCATAGCTGCATTTCACGCGGTGCCAAACGGCAAGAAAACTCTTTTACAATTTTTTAAAGGAAATATTGCGCTATCTCAAAATAACAGTTACAGTTTTCTGCACAATAGAACGCACAATCATGTAATTGCAACGTATAACCCAAGCAACAGACTATGCATAAAAGGTGAATGCATTACCTAGTTCTTTTCCTTAACCTAAATATTATGTAAAAGCTCAAACTTCAACATACAAACTCACAAAAGCGGAGGTTGAATCATCATGAGACGCAATACAGCTATTTCTGGACTAATCGGAGCTTTATATATCTTATCTTCGGCTCCAGCATTTGCAAAAATCAATTAGTTGTATTGCACGCGGCGCCAAGCGACAAGAAAACACTTTTACAATTACAGGTTCAGCCATCAGGGCAATTGCTGTTAAGTCGAGCTTGCAATTAGAAACTCGATCGGCATCACTACTTTACTGGAATGCAGTTTTCTGCAATAAAGCAATATTAAAAATAGCTTTTTAATCCAAAAGTAAAAAATCATTGTTAGTATTAAATATATAAATCCTACATTGCTGAAATTTTTTGGAGATATTCAGTTCGGTTTTTAACATTTTCGATATCGGTTTCAATTTTCATTGATACCTCCGATTCTGCAAGATTTTGAATCAATTTTGATGCAATCGAGCTAAGTTTACCGTTATTCCCTACCTTTAATGCTTCTTCAAGTGCTTCATACCATAGTTCATTTTCAATATAATAATTTACACTTCCCTCAAGACTGGTAAATTGTTTCTTGGGAAGTGATTGAGGATTTATAACTATAAATTCTGCGCGGTTAACATTTACATCATTGTCACAGTTTATTGCAATTTGCCAAAGATATGTTTTACCTAATGTGAGTTCAGGGTAATCAAGGGGAAGTTTTAGCTTGTTAATACCTACTGTTCCTGATATTTCTTTTGGCTCACCAATTTGTTTGGGGGTTGCACCTGACTCAAGTTCAAAAAGTCGGAATTCTACCATTTGTGAACTTGACATGTACCAAACTAACATTGGACGTGTCGAAGCGGTCTTACCAATAAATGCCTGTGGTGCAAGTTGCGTTATTGGAATACTATTGTTAATTGCACACCCGCGCGAACCTCCTGCACGAGAATTTTCACTCGCTGGTTTGCGGTCACGTGGTTTAAATACGATACCTGAGCTAGGCGCCTTATTATTCTGATTAGCGGGTTTAGGCGCCTGTGGTTTTACTTCCGCAAATGCGGGGAATACATTAATTAGTTTAATTATAAAAATTATTCCCACAATTAGACTTGTAAGTTTATGGCTCAGAAGCAAAAATGAAAAATTTTGATAATTCATGATATATGTTCCTGGTTATAGAGTTGTTTACTAAAAACTAAACTAAAAAATCTAAAATCTAAAATTCTTCGTCGGTATCCAAGTAAGTTCGCATATCGTGCCACAAGGAGAAATTGATTCGCGTCTAAACTCGCCACCTAATTGTTTGGCAACTACTTTACAATGTTTAGTGCCTTTATTTTCAAGCTTCGATTTAATTCCACAACCGTTGTCTTTAACCGACAGTTTATATTTACTTTCAGCATACACACCCGATGCTTGAACACGCTTTGCTCCTTGGGCATGTTTACCAATATTACACAAAGCTTCTTCTAAAAACAAACAAATTCCGCGTTTATCTTCCATACTTACATACTTATCTTCAATTGGTTCAAAATTGCGAACTTTGACTTTTAAGGTTTTAAAATTCTCAAAATTATCACGTTCTAACGTACTTGAATAAACTTCATATAGTAAATCATGAAGCGGTCGGCTCAATTCAAGTATCAATCCGCTTCCTAAATGCAAGCTTTCTTCTTCTGTTAATGCTTGGAGCTTGAGTAAATCTCCAAGTTCTCGAATTTCTTTATCAAGTTTTTCAAATTGTGCAAGCAGTTGTTCATATGAAATATCTTTCGAGCGCATGTGTTTTAATCCGTAACCAAGCGTTTGCAATGGACCGTTATGAATTACATGAAAAGTGTTTTGAATTGTGTTTTGACGTTCGTTAATTTGCGAACGCAAAAATTTATCATGTTGGTAAAATGCAAAAGCACTCAGCCCAACTCCATTCATAGTTAATATAAGTAAACTCGGCGCCACAGGAATCCATATACCCCACTGCCAAAGCATTATATACCCACAACAAAACAAACCAATCCCAGCAACACCAACACTTAATACATTTCTCCAAACAGATTGGGTAAGTCGTCCGATAATAATAGGAAGAAAACCCCAAATAACTATCCATGTGTATTCTTCTATATCTCCCCAACTACCCAGCATTGGGCGCCCATCAATTACAGTACTAAGAATTTGACTAATTACGTGAGCATGATAATCAACTCCATAAATTACACCTTTTAATTCTAATGTATGTATAGCATTTGTATAAAAAATATCCCCAGCACTCATGTTTCGGTTGCCAATTAACACGAGGCGCCCGCGCAATAATTTTTGATTAACCTCGTCGTTTTTATCGTTTAAAATATTGCGTAGCGATAAAACATGAAAAGGTTTAGAATTATTGCGGAAATTCATCAAAATATACAATCCGTCATTCTTAACATTAACGTATCCACCAAAATTTTTGGTAATACGGGGTAATTCGACCTGATTAATCATTATTGTGTTCGGGTCATTTTTACCTGCACCACCATTAATTCCTTTAGCATCTAAATACGTGCTAACTAATCGTAGTGCTAGAGAATATTTATCTTCTTTTTGATTTTTAGGATTAGTAGGATTAGTTGTATATAACAAATAACGTCGATTTTTGATATCATTATCATGAACTAAATCACCAAATCCAACTTGTTCGGGTGGTAAATTGGGATGTGGTGGAATTTCTCCGGGTCGTAATACTTTTTCAATACCAATAATATTAGTATTTTTCTGAAACACCCGTGTGAGTTGTTCTGCACCAGGTTCAACAGGAACATTTTTAAAAATATCTAGCCCAATAGCTAGCGGTTGATAGGTTTCTAGCTTGGTAAGTAACTCTGCTATTTTCTCATCTGGAACCGGGTACTGTCCAACCCATTGAATATCCTTTTCATCGATTCCTACAATTACGATACGTTCATCAAGTTTTTCTTGTGGACGTAGACGTAACATAGTATCAAAGAACATCCATTCTAAAGGTTGAAGTCCTCCAGTCATACGTATCAATATCACCACAATCAGTACTATAATACCTGGAGGGGCAGCAAGCGACCACAACCCAAATTCCTTGCGAATGCGATTCCAGATTTTGTTTCTCATCTGCTAATCAATTAGACCTTCTTCACGGGAACGAACTTCGGTTTGAATTCGCATATTCCTACCATATTGTTTACAATCTTCAGGATAGACCCCTAAAACATCCTGAATCTTCGTCCAGTAAGTACGTACTGCGCGTTCTGATTTATACATGCGTTCAGCGATTGCTTTATCTGTTAAACTTTCTTCAAAAGCTAACCGCAATACGTCCAACCATTCGGGTTTCAGTTCAATCCCTGTTTTGATATCTTTTGTGTGGGTGGCGCCATTAAGTGCTAAATTAGCTCGCATCAGCATATCCGCTTCGGGTAATCCTTTGTCTGCAATTGCAAACCCACCTTGATGATTATCTATTTCGTGTTTAATTCGGATTAATGCCTTCACATAACTTGTTTGTACCATAAAATTTTGATTGGGGTACTGTTTGAGCAAAGTTTGCATCAGCTTAATTCCGGTATCAATTTCTGCCGTCTCCCCTAGTTGGTTAGGAATCGACAAATCCATCACAATTAGTTCAAACTGGTGAGATTGAATTAGAGAAAGCGTCTCTTTAGCTGTCTGAGTCTTCACAATATCAGCTTCTGGATATGCGTTACTTAGTACATCTAAAGTACCAGTTAAAATTAATTGATGGTCATCAACCACAAGAATATCTAGTTTTTTTTCCACTGGTAAATACCCATAAACTTGATGTTCCTCTGAGCTTACCGATACCATATTTTGACCTCTATTCATTTAAATTAATATTTTCTTAAGCTTCATTTAAAACCCTCCTTTTTACGCTAACACTCGTTACGGCATATTTCAGGTTAATGAGGTACGTATATGATACCCGAAACCCTGTAGAGACGTTACATGTAACGTCTCTACATAATTTTTATAAATCCCCGAACCAAATTAGTTCAGGTATGCGCTTATTCTAATTGGAGATCAATTTTTCATCTATACAGAAAAGTGCAAATTTTGTATAAGCGTGTATACGGTGACTCCAGTTGGCAATTCCTGCCGAAAGTGGGTACTCTCAATAGTCGATGCAGTTTTATGCACATCTCTGAGCAGAAAAGTCACTTACCAATCAAATTGTTATTACTTACTATGAATATCAGGAAGCAAAAAAGTTAGCGAACAAGCTAAATTTTGTATGAAAAAAAATAATGATTTTCAAATTTTGGAGATTTTAATTGTGTTAACCGAAATTCTATTCGCTCCTTTAATCCGTTTTTTATTTATTTCAATAATACGTTTAATTAAGTTTTTGATTGGATTAGTTCGCAATTAGTAGTCACTTATAAATCAAATTATTCAATTTAACCCAAATCCTCAAGGAGAAAATTATGTTATCATATAGCCAAGTATTAAGAAATAAATTTATACTGCCTTTTGGTTCACTTCTTATTTTCGGCTCTGCAATGTTTGGCTCTTCTAATCATGTATTAGCTGGAAACGTTCACAGATATGAAATTGGTCAAAATGTATCATTTCAACCTAATGTAAATAGGAATAATCAAAATGCTACCCATCTAAAATTTGGTTCTAGGACAATCTTTATTCCTGACAAAATAATTTATAAGAACGACAAGTAAGCTTCTTTAATAGTTTGCCGTTAGTTGTGCATCATAGTGGTTAAAAGCTCTTAATATAGTCAATCACGCTGCCAATGTTTTTAGCATGGCGGCTTTTTTTTAATCACAGTATGGGCATTGCACAGCAAAGCAACTCAAATCATCCCTTTCGGCGATGCAGCGCCTAAATAATACATTAGTCAATTTTATTTTAGGAATGCAGTTTTCTGCAATTAGGTGTTCTTATTCGTGCATTCTCTAAGTATGAATACTGAAGGAAAACAAGCAGAAAAGGTGAATGTATAACATTTCAATCAAGAATAGTATTGGTATTAAGAAAGAGGTTCAAGGTTAGCAAAAAAACGCTCACCTTACATTTCCCAAAAAACTTCATTCCTCAAAGGAGAGAATTATGTCTACAACTTCTAAGCAATCTATCAAAAGCAAACTAGCTCTAATTTTCGCGGGTACAATATTTGCTGTAAGTGCTACCGTACCTGCGCGAGCAAATACAAAGAATAGCGTCTGGGATTGCTCCCTAAATTCCAATAAGCAATACGCGGGTAGGGTTGTTATCTGGTGGGGACATAGGCCACAAGATGCCGCTTGGGCGTGCAACAACTGGAAATCCGAATGCGGTAATCAAGGCGGGTGCCAAGCCCGACTCGTCAACCCTAATGATATTGGTTACTAGCACCTAGGATTGCTACCTCACTGACTTTTGTTATTAGTTCATTTTAATAGACTTAAACCACAACGCCTGTGGTTGAAAAGTATGGGCGTTGGGATTTGCATCACCTGGGTTATTAGGCGCCTCAAACAAACCATTAATTAGGAGATATTCCATGACAACGATTGCAAATATTCAAAAAATTCAAGAAGTTCTAGCTCAGGTTTGGGCAGATGAATCACTGAAACACAAGCTGTTGAACAATCCCAAGTCTATTTTTGCTGAACATGGACTAGAGTTTCCCAATTCTGTGGAGGTACAAGTGCATGAAAATACATCGAATTTGATGAACTATGTATTGCCACAAGCAAGTGAAATTTCCGAAGGAGTAAATTTGGAGGAAATTGGGTTCTTGTCAAGTTTTGGTGAAAGCTTTGGAAACGTTCTTGGCAGAGGGCAGTAGGCAGAGGGCAGAAGGAAGGAGTAAGGGTGAAGACATTTGACTGTATAATTTTTTAGTTTTAAAATAAAAATAATAAATATTTATACTAGTATATTAGATTTCATTATAATATGGAAGTACTAAAAAGCTTATTACCAGATAAAAATCTTCTCCTGCTTGAAAGTTGTAATATTGACGAGGAGCGAAGGGAGGTAATCGTGCTTGTTTCTTCAGTACAAACAGCAGTTAAATGTCCAGTCTGCAATGAGGCAACACATAAAATTCATAGCCACTATGAGCGTAAAATAGCTGATTTATCATGGGCGAACTATGGTACTTTACTTCAACTGCGTGTGAGGAAATTTTTTTGCATCAATACGGAATGTAAAAGACGAATATTTACTGAAAGATTAACAGATATTGTGGCTCCGTGGGCACGTCGAACTATGAGATTAGCGTCTCGATTAACTGCGATAGGTTTAGCATCAGGTGGTGCAGCAGGATTCAGATTATCACAAAAATTAGGCTTAAACACAAGTCGTAATACGCTATTAAATTTAGTTCGTAGAATACCTTTACCATCACCTGATTCTCTAAAAATTATAGGGGTAGATGATTTTTGTTTTCGTAAATGCAAAACTTACGGTACTATCGTTGTTAATTTAGAAAATAATCAACCTGTTACATTATTAAAAGACCGTTCATCTGAAACCTTAAGCTCATGGTTAAAAGAAAATCCTGGTATTCAGATTGTTTCACGAGACAGAGCGAAAGCTTATGAAAAAGGAATTAAAGAAGGCGCACCCGATGCAATTCAAGTTGCAGACCGCTTTCACTTACTACAAAATTTTAGCTCAAACGCTTTATGAAGTGTTTGGGATATATAGTAAAGACTTGAAAGAAGTCGAACAATTACAAAATCAAGCTTCTGTAATTAGGGATGAAGAAAACATCGTTGTTGTCACTTCTCCAACCGAAGCACCACCACCAGTTAAACAAAAACAAAAAGCAGAACAACGTCGTGCCAAAAGAAAAGAAAATCATCAAAAAACTTGGGAGCTACATAGTCAAGGAATGAATGCGGGAGTTATTGCTCAAAGGCTTGGTATTAGTCGCACAACAGTTTTCCGTAATCTCCGTAATCCGACTTTTGTAGAGCGCCGGGGGCGTAGTGATAAAGGTCGAGGTTTAGTAAAGCCTTATCAAGATTACATCATAAAACGATGGAATGAAGGCTGTCGTGAAACTAAAATAATATTTGAAGAAATTAAACAACAAGGATATGTTGGTAGCTATGCTACTTTAACTCGTTACACCGCACGTTTACGCGAATGCCAAGGTTTAAAAAAACGGCAGAGATTGTCAACTGTACGCCTACCAAAAATTGTTAAACCATCAAGAAAACCTCTCACTCCTTATAGCGTAACATGGCTAATTTTAGGTAGCTCTGATTCTGGTGTTTCAGAGTCTGAGCGAGAAGAATTAGTCGTGTCTTTAAAAGCACAAAGCCCAAGCTTAAGAGAAGGAATTGAGTTAGCAGAAAATTTTATATCTCTTATCCGTCAACGACAACAAGAAGAATTAGATACTTGGCTGACTGTTGCTTACAACAGCATTTTATCACCTTTCCATCGCTTTGCCAAAAGCTTGCTTGAAGATTACAACGCGGTCAAAGCTGCTTTGACAACGCCTTGGAGTAATGGACCTGTCGAAGGACAAATTAATCGACTTAAAATGCTGAAAAGACAAATGTATGGTCGTGCAAAACTAGACTTGCTAACTAGACGATTTTTGTTACAAATCTAAATTTAAGTTGACTCGATTTGCTAGGTACAAATATATTTTTGTAAATATTAATAACCAAATAATAACAATCATTAATTAATCTAACTTAGTGAAGACAAACCTAAGTATAAAAAACATATAATTAGTTCTACTTCAAATCTTCAAATCTTCTGCTTTCCAACTTAACTATGAGTTACCGAAACCAATTTGTATGGAAAAGGGCAGTACAACTAGCTATCCATTGCTATAAGTTTACTCAAGCATTTCCAAAACATGAATTATATGGTTTGACAAGTCAAATACGGCGTTCAGCAGTATCAGTAGCGTCTAATATTGCTGAAGGTTATGGTCGGCAATCAAGGCAAGAATATATAAAATTCTTATATATTGCTTTAGGCTCACTACGAGAATTAGATACCCAATTTATAATTGCTCAAGAGGTAGATATACTTGACAACAAAAATCGTTTTACGACCATCATGAACGAGGTGGAAGAAATGCAAAGTATATTGGTTGCAACCTTAAACAAACTAACTGCTGGAGTAAAGAAATAGTCTCAAAAAACTGAATTTTTAGCGTGATGTAATCCAACCTCTAAAAGCTTGTTGGAGCTTTAGTTTTATCTTATTGACTATAAAATTTAGTCACCGAGACAAAAATAAAGCTCCAAATTTTAATGTTATTAAATGTCTTCACCCTTACTCCTTCCTTCTGCCCTCTGCCTACTGCCCTCTGCCAAGAACGTTTCCAAAGCTTTCACCAAAACTTGACAAGAACCGGAAATTGAGCCAGTTGCAGGGCAAGCGATCAAGTTAGCATTAACCAATGAAAGCTTCAAAACACTGCTGTTGAGCGAGCCAAAGTCTGCTATCACAGAAGCAACGGGTTTGACACTGCCGATATCATTCGAGATTCGAGT
This sequence comes from Calothrix sp. PCC 7103, assembly GCF_000331305.1. Classification (GTDB taxonomy): domain Bacteria; phylum Cyanobacteriota; class Cyanobacteriia; order Cyanobacteriales; family Nostocaceae; genus Dulcicalothrix. The sequence goes on from NZ_KB217483.1 coordinate 237,302, forward strand.
TTACGAAGACACCCCCACGGTGAAACATTTGGTTTTGCCCGTTAATCCTGCCAGCGAGGAGTTGAGTGATCTTGAACTGGAAGCTGTTGCGGGGGGTAAAGTAGGAGGATTACCCATTGGTAAGCCATATACAACTCCGCGACCTGTTTTTAAGGTTCCAGGCTTTTCACAAGGCGAGGTGGAATTTGTCAGGCAAAGGCAGGAAGAAAGAAGACCGAGAATTAACCTGTAAGCCATAGCAGATTTTCGGTAGGTTAAGCGCTTTCAACAACCAATACTGCAAGGAATAGCGAAAAATCTCAAAATTCGTAGGTTGGGTTGAGGGACGTTAACGAAGTTATCGCTTATGAAAACCGAACGTTGATAAAACTTTGTTGGGTTACTACAAAAACATTAACCGAGCAGTATTGTTTCAAAATTGATGTTCGTCAAAAACCTCAAAACACAATTGGATATTAGGAAGGCATCCTGAAATGTACACATTCAATTGCCTTGATAATGCTTTTGCTGCGATTGCATATCAGCCGTTCACATTTCCGCTTTAGCGCTCGCGTCTGCAAGAATTAAAACTTGCACCCTCGACTGTGGCGATCGCTGTCGCTGATGCTGCCAAGCAACCAGTCGGTTTAGCCCTAGCAAAAATCTGCCCCGATGGTCAATCAGCGGAAGTGCTTTCCATTTTTGTGCAACCAAATTGCCGCCAGCAAGGAGTAGGCGCCGCGCTTTTGCAGCGGTTGGTAGCAGAATTAAGTTTGCGTGGCGCCAAGAGTGTCCATTTAGTTTATACCACGGGACAATCGACAACGCCAGCCCTGGAACGTCTGTTACAAAAGGGTAACTGGACATCGCCCCAGCCTCGAATGTTGGTATGTTAATCTACCACTGACATCATTGCCAATGCCCCCTGGATGCAGCGGCAAACCCTGCCTTCGGCTTATGAAATCTTTCCCTGGCAGGATATTACAACCACCGAGTGTCTCGCAATTCAACAAACGCAGGCATCGTCTCCCTGGATTCCCAAAGATTTGTATCCAATTCAACCCGAAAAAAACTTCGAGCCGCTTAATAGCTTGGGTTTACGCTACCAGAGACAGGTAGTGGGCTGGATGATTACCCATCGTCTGGCGCCGGAAACGATTCGATACCAAGCAAGCAGGGCGCCCTGCTGGAGATGTTGAAAAAGTTTTTGCCGAAACAGCCAAACGCCTTCACCTGCCATTTGCCAATTGACGAATGTCACAAGACAAATTCAAAAGAACGGCAACTATGCTCTTTCTTTCTGGTTATCTAAATCCAAGGGACTTCCAAATAAAAAAATATCCAAAATTCTCTTGTGGAATTGGCAAGGATGCCATTGGCGTCAAGTTAAGGCTGGTGCCCATATGTCAAGAGACAATAATCGCTACAGGGGTTGCTTGGAGCGTGGTGGGTCGAATTCCAGTCACGGTCAACGGGCAGGGTGTGTTGATTTTTCCATGAAGTCACTTACTAATGAAATTGTCATTACCTACTATGAATATCAGAAAGCAGAAGAGTTAGCTAACAAGCGCTCACTTTGTATTTCTAAATTTTCCAAAACACCCAATTAATTAAAGGATAAAATCATGTTCAATTTCAACAAACCACTAGCAGCTTTAGCATTTTTAACACTAATCACCACTGGTGTAGCTTTGCCATCTGCTGCAAATGCTCTAACTCCAGCACAACGGTTATGTCGCGTAGATCAGCTACCACCAGGAGTTAAGCCTGCTTGCACAGTGATAGTAACCTCCCGTGCTGGAGCTACTGTCCGAAGTAGTCCTGGTTCTAATTATAAAAAAATTCGTATTCTTCCTTATAATTATGATGTCAACGTTACGGTAAGCAAGTCTTCTCGCGATTGGGTAAAGCTTTCTGACGCTCCTGGTTGGATTAATACTCGGCAATTGGAAAAGGTTGGCGACTAAATATGTTGTTACTTTAGCGCTTCGTTCTGATTCGTTATGTTATAACAAATAATCAAGTATTGTATGTACATAGAGACCAAATTAATTTGGTCTCTACAACAGTTAAAAACCTCTCACCCAACTTCCTAAATATATATCTGCCTATCCTCACTAGCATTATTTAATAAATAACGGTATTGAAATTCAAAAGCGTGCTTTATCTCCGGTAAGACAATTTTTATTTCCCAATCCGTTGTGAGTTTTTTTCGGTTCCTCGCTTGTAGTTCTTCTATGGATACATCACTATTTTCCCACCAATATATACTAAAAAATGGTCCAATCATATGAGTTGCACCATCTGCGGAAGAGACGATTTGAATTTAAATATTAGAAGCTATTAACTCTTGAGAGTCTTTGCGGTCGATTATTTTGATGCTGTTAATAACTTGCTTTGCGAGCTTGGCAGAAACTCCACTGTCAATCAGAAATTTTTCTCCTGCTATTTCTGAATCATGTGCTGATCGATTTGTGATTTTTCCATAATCATGCATCCAAACAAGCAGTGATACGAGTTCTTGATTACCATTTTGATATATGCTGCAAAGTTTTATCGCAATTTATTCGACAATCAACAAATGATGTTTGGTATACCATTTGTGGTGTATAAATGTAGGGTTTTGAGCAAGCTTGAGAATTTGAAGAGCTAACTTTCTCTATAAATTGACTTTCACTCACAACAACCTCGATTCTTGCACTCAAGCACATTGATTTACAATTATTGTATAGCATTACAGAATGAGGCATCATCTCGCTCACCAGGCGCCTCGATGAATGATAATCTGAACGTATTACGAAAAATATTCACATCAGTAATATCGTGGATTTCATTATATCCAAGGAAGATTATTTATGAGTCAAGCTGAAACACTCAGTATTAAAAGTATTTTTTGTTTATGTTTAATATCCACTGCATTCGGCTTGGCTTCACCAGTTAAAGGACAAATTATACCCGATAACACTCTCAGTACAGAAACTTCTCGACTCAATCAAAATCAGATAATTAACGGCGCCCTAGGTGACAAAATTGAGGGTGGTGCAACACGTGGTAGCAATCTTTTTCATAGTTTTAGCGAGTTTAATATCCAAGATGGACAACGAGTATATTTTGTCAATCCTGCTGGAGTAGAAAATATATTGACGCGCGTAACAGGTAAAAATGCATCAAATATTTTCGGAACTTTGGGAGTCCTTGGTACATCAAATTTGTTTTTGATTAATCCCAATGGAATTTTATTTGGGTCTAATGCTCAGTTAGATGTGCAAGGTTCCTTTTCGGCAAGCACTGCAAATAATTTCAAATTTACTGACGGCAACGAATTCAGTGCCACTACTCCCGAAGAACCACCCCAGTTGAGTATCAACGTCCCCCTCGGATTGCAAACTGGTTCGATCCCAGCTGGTAGTGTGCTTACCAACCGTGCGAACCTCACTGCTGGACAAGACTTGAGCCTGGGCGCCGATCAACTCGACCTGCAAGGACAATTGGTAGCTGGTGGAGATTTGAGGTTAGCAGCCAATACGGTGATAGCGCGAGACAGCATAAACATCCCGTTTGTGGCATCGGCAGGCAGTAATTTACTAGTACAGGGGAATCAGGGAATTGATATTGCTGTCCTGAGTCACCCCAATAGCGGGTTGTTTGCAGGCGGGAATTTAGTGCTGCGCTCTAATGGTACAGTAGGAGGTAATACTCATTTTCGGAGCGGTGGCAGTTTTAGAACTGAACGGTTAAATGGTAGTTTGGGCAATTTATCCAGTTCTCGTGGCTCAATTATTCTTACCAATGGTGATGTTGCCTTGGGGGATTATATAGGGGCTTCGCTGCACATTTTGGCAGGTGGAAGTGTTAGTCTGGGCAATGTCACTATTACAGAAACTGGGGATACTGGTGCTACGATTAACCTCAGCAATACGACTTTGTTTAATAGCAGCAAGACCTATGCTGATCTGGCAAACTTTAACTTGACGGAATATAAAGCTACGCCGAATAGCGATGGTAGTGTTAGAAGTGTTGATCCAGTTGCGGCGCCTATCGCGATTAATGGTAGTACTCAAGCCACATTGGATGTGAGAACTGGGGTGGATTGGACAACATTGGGCGGTTTACAGACAAGTTCTGTGGCTTCCGGTAGCGTGGCGCCTGCACCAACTGCAACTGGAACGGCTTCTAGCGCCGACATCATACTCAATGGTAATATTCAGGTTGCCCAACCAGGGGGGCTGGTGTTGTTGACCAATCAGTTTCGCCCCAACGCCTTGCCAGGAACAATATCTATCCGAGGAAATGTAGATACCAGCACAAGTGTTTCTGAGGTAAATGGTGGAGATATTCGGGTGTATGGACGCGGGGATATTATGGGCAATCCTGTTAATCCCATCTCTCTGAACTCGAACTTTTTGTCCTTAGACGGTGAGGGCAAAGGCGGAGATATTTCTCTGTTCAGCAACGTTGGCAATATTTCCTTGAGGGTTTTTATGCCTTTTCCTGGTAGCGGAGGAGATATTTCTCTTTCCACAAACGTTGGCAATATCTCTGTAACGAACTCAAACTGGAGCGCGGGGTTTAGGGGTAACGTAGGAAGCTTTTCCGTTGCTACCAATATCGGCAATATTTCCCTTAAAAACTCGGGTTTGTCTGTAGGTAATACAGGGGATGGGGGGAGCATTTCCTTCGCTGCTAATATTGGCGATATCTCCTTAGAAAACGCGAGCTTGTACTCTTACTCTTATTGGAGTTCAGCTTCGGGTGGTGGTAATGCGGGAAATGGGGGGAACATTTCGTTCTTCAGCAACTCCGGCAATATTTCCTTAACGAACGGGTATTTGGACTTGTACTCGGAAGCACGATTAAACTCTGGCAATTCAGGGAATGGCGGGGCAGTTTCCTTTGCCACCAACTCCGGCAACATTTCCCTAAACAATATGCAATTGCGAACACACGCGCAATCTGGCTCTAACAATTCAAGGGATGGAGGGGCGATTTCCTTCTTTACCCGCTCCGGTGACATCTCTCTAAAAAGCTCTCTCGCTAACTCGTACTCGTTCTCAGCTATAGGCACTGCGGGCAACGGAGGGAGCATTTCCGCCATCACCCAATCCGGCAATGTTTCTCTAGAAAATTCGTTCTTGTCCTCGACTTCGACCTCGAACACAGGTACTGCGGGAAATGGGGGATCAATTTCCGTCTCCACCCGTTCCGGCAACATCTTTCTAAAAAAAGGCGCCTCTGCTGACTTTTCCCCGTCCCTGTCCTCGTACTCGTTCTCGAATACGGGTAATGCGGGGAACGGGGGAACGATCAATTTGAGTGCAGCAGGTGGAACAATTTTCGGCAGTTCTAACTTGCTGAATTCGTTTTCCGTTTCTTCGACAGCAAGCTCAGGTAATGGTGGCAATGTAACGCTGGCAGCAAGCAGAGAAATATCTGGTTTGGCAGTTACCACCACCGCTTCCAATGGTCTTGCTGGGAGTGTGGAAGTCATTGGGCTTGATGATCTCCGGGTTGTCAATACAAATTTGCAGACCGCTCAACAGGTTAAAATAAGCCTGCCTCTCTCTAGCAACCCTATTACAATCAATTTAAGTGACTTAGGTAGGGCTGCAAATGTGGCAGCAATCAGTGAGGGCAGTCTAACGTTTAGTAATAGCACGATTGCCAGCGATACTAATGGAGGCAATCCAGCTGGGGATATTACGTTCAAAGCAAATCAAGGCATAACCATTGCCGACAGCAGCAACATCTCCGCCAGAAGCAGTAGCGGTGGGAAAGCTGGAAATATCACCTTTGAGGCGCCAACGCTCGTTGTTGCTGGAGACGCGCGCGTTTTAGCAGAAACTACCAGTACTGGTGATAGTGGCAGCATTTTTGTGAATGCCCCTACATCCGTAAACCTTATAAGGCAAGATAATTTGTCTCCCGTGCTTTCGGTCGAAACCAGTGGAGCAGGAAAGGCGGGCAATATTACTATCAACACGAACAGCCTCAACCTTTCTGAGCAGGCAAGCATCACCGCGACCGCAACCGCAAACGCAACCAATCCCCGAGGTGGCGGTAGCATTACGATCAACGCTTCTAACCTAAATTTGGCAGGTATCGTTGGTATTTTTGCCGAAACCAAAGGAGAGGCGCCGGCTGGCACTTTACAACTTAATCCTTACAATAATCAACCCGATTTAGATATTGCGTTAACTCCCAACTCAAAGATTTCGGCATCCACCTCTGGCAGCGGTAAGGGGGGTGACTTGATTGTGACGGCGCCTCAATCAATCACCATTGCTGGTTCTGGAAAATTAGCTGTGGAAACTAGCAACATCGGCAATGCTGGTAATATGAATTTTACTACCCAACAACTGACCTTGAAAGACGGAGTAGAAATTTCTGCCTCCACATCAGGCATTGGAAAAGCTGGAGAAATTAGCATTAATGCAGAGAAGTTTACCCTAAGTGGAGGGGCAAAAGTCTCAACGAATACCTCTAGCAGTGGTTCAGCAGGCAACCTTACTGTCCAGGTAAACGATCAACTTTTCCTAACTGGACGAGGTACAGGACTATTTGCCACTACAACTGACAATTCTACTGGTATCGGTGGTAACATCATTATTGATCCTAGACTGGTGCAAATTGAAGACGGCGCCACTATTGCAGTTGATAGTCGGGGTAGTGGCATCGGTGGCAATATTTCACTGCAAGCAAGTCGGTTAGTATTAAATCAACAAGGTTCCATCACCGCTAAAACTGCTAGTACTACTGGCGGAAACATTTCGTTGAATGTCAAAGACCTAACTTTGTTGCGGCGCAATAGCCTAATTTCAGCCAGTGCTGGAACGGATAAGGCAGGGGGTAATGGCGGTAACATTAACTTTGATGGCAAGTTCATTATTGCTCTCGAAAACGAAAACAGCGACATTAGTGCTGATGCTTTCAGTGGAACTGGTGGAAACATCCAAATTAACTCGCAAGGTATCTTCGGTATCGAGTCACGTCCAAAACTAACTGCTAAAAGTGATATTACTGCCAGTTCGGAATTAGGCATTTCCGGTACAGTAAATCTTAATCAACCCGATAACAGTTCTATTCAAAACAGCTTTACCGAGTTATCGCCAAACGTGATTGATACTAATGCACTTATTGCTAATAGCTGCATTGCACGCGGCGCCAAGCGAGAAGAAAACACTTTTACAATTACAGGTTCTGGTGCCTTACGCAATAGCCCAGGAGACGCATTAATTTCAGCTTATACAACTGGTGATGTACGTAATGTTGAACCAACATCGCGTCCTTGGAAAAAAGGCGACCCAATAGTGGAGCCACAAGGATTATATCGATTACCATCAGGGCAATTGCTGTTAAGTAGAGCTTGTAATTAGAAACTCGACCGGCATCACCACTTTACTGGAATGCAGTTTTCTGCAATCAAGCAATCATTTTCGTGCATTCTTCAGGTGTTAAAACCGCACGCAAATATACATAAAAAGTGAATGTACAAGATTTGAATTAAAAATAATATTAATATTAAGAAAAAACGAAATAGCTAATAAAAAAGCTAACTCTGCATTTTCCCAAAACTCTATTTTTAAAAGAGAAAAATTATGTCTACTAATTCTAATCAATCGATAAAAAGCAAATTTGCTCTAATTTTCGTTTCAACAATTTTTGCTGTAACCACTACCGTACCTGCTGGCGCAGCGAACCGTACAAGTGATTGGACTTGCTTACACAAATATACTGACCAACAACTGGGGCGTGTCATTATTTGGTGGGGACATAAACGCGAGGATGCTGCTTGGGCGTGTAATAGCTGGCTGCCTCAATGTGCTAATAGTTATTGTCGAACCATTAATACAATCACTGGGCGGTAGATTTAGCTTTTAAATTTTTTATTTTAACTGAGAATAACCATGTATTTACAAATAGCTGTTCCACCTCAAGTCTCTGGTAGTAAAGAAAATAATATTCCTGTGAATCCAATTGCCGGATATTTAATTGTATTAGCACCTTTGATATTTTTATTAACAATTATTGCTTATCGTAAATGTAAAATTGCTATTTTTCGACTAAGTGTTGAAAAGCTAGAACGGATATGGCTGTTAACTGCAAAATAAGTAATGCAGTTTTATGCACGTTTATGAGCATAAAAGTCACTGATACAAACGATATTAATTAGCTATTGTACTAAATAGGTAGAAAGTCCAATAACTAAATTTACCTCAAACAAACCATTAATTAGGAGACATTCCATGACAACGATTGCAAATATTGAAAAAGCCGCCTACTTTTTTGTAAAACCCAGCCATCCTTAAATGTATACATTCAATTGCCTTGATAATGCGTTTACTGCGAGCGCATATCAGCGTTTCACGTTTCCGCTCTACCGATGGCGCCTGCAAGAATTAAAACTGGCGCCCTCGACTGTGGCAATCGCTGCTTCTGATGCTGCCAATCAACCGATTGGTTTAGCTCTAGCAGAGATTCGCCCATCGGGGCAATCGGCAGAAGTGCTTTCCATTTTTGTGCAACCAACTCACCGTCAACAAGGAGTAGGCGCCGCACTTTTGAAGAGGTTGACAGCAGAATTAAGTTTGCGTGGCGCCAAGAGTGTCCATTTAGTTTATACCACGGGACAATCGACAACGCCAGCCCTGGAACGTCTGTTGCAAAAGGGCAACTGGACATTGCCCCAACCTCGGATGTTGGTCTGTCGGTCTAGTATTGAAATTATCGCCAACGCCCCCTGGATGCGGCGGCAAACCCTACCTTCGGTTTATGAAATTTTCCCTTGGCAGGATATTACAACCGCCGAGTGTCTCGCAATTCAACAAACGCAGGCATCGTCTCCCTGGATTCCCAGAGATTTGTATCCATTTCAACCAGAAAAAAACTTAGAGCCGTTGAATAGCTTGGGTTTACGTTATCAGGGACAAGTTGTGGGCTGGATGATTACCCATCGTCTGGCGCCAGACACCATTCGATATTCCTACGGTTTTATCCGGCAGGATTTGCAAAAAATGGGGCGGTTGATTTCTCTGATTGCCAATGCGATTCAGCTTCAAATCGATGCTGAAAATATACCAAACGGGATTTGGGTAGTTTCTTGCTCGCGTGCTCCCATGCTTCAGTTTGTCAGAAAACATATGGCGCCATATTTAATCTCGATTGAGGAGACCAGGGGTTGCTTCAAATCTCTGATCAACGGTGCGAGCCAACCAACTACATCAGTTCAAATTGCTGATCGTGAAACGTTAATTATAGAAAAACCCACTGCCTGCGTCACCTCCTCATGAATTAATTATGCAGTTTTCTACAATTAGGCAATCACATTCATGCATTATCCAGGTATTAATACTGCACACAAACAAGCAGAAAAGGTAGATGTATACCATTTTGATAAATAATAGTATTGGTATTAAGAAAGAGCAAAGGAGTTAACAAACAAGCGCTCACCTTGCATTTTCCAAAAAGTCAATAGTATTGATTTGCCAATATCAGATTTGTGTCAATGCTTAATTCCTAAAAAGTTGTCTCTGAAGACAAATTTGTCAAAATTACAATGCTACTACAAACTTACAAACTTAGACTCAAAAAAGGAAATCAGATGTTTAATCAACGTTTTTTGGCTGTTTTTTTTCGCTGTAACAACTGTAACGACAACTATTGCTGTTAATATTTCTCCATCATATGGTGGTGTGTTTAGTCTATTTCGTAAAATTCAACCCTGTGCTAAAAACTGTGCAAAAAAAGTAGGAGGTAATGTTAAAAAAGTTCCTCAAAGAAATACATACGGAGAAGATGCGATTAATGCTGGAAAAACTGGTTACCAGATTTACGATGGCGTTAAAAAAAATGAGTCTTCCAATAATTCGCAGGAAGAACAAAGAAGAAGATAAGGCTATAGTCAGTAGCTTGCCTTCTGTATCCTACTGACTGATTTTATTCGCAATATTTTTTCAGTTCAAACAAAAACTTATCCATCAAGGAAAAATCCATGTCAATCGAAAATGTCAATCAATTTTATCAAATTGTATCGCGAAATCCAGAACTACAACTACAGTTTCAATTTGCAACCGACGAGGAAAACCTGGTAAATATGGCTGTGGAACTGGGGCAACAACATGGCTACAGTTTCACAAAAGAAGAAGTGATTCAAGCGATTGCCCTCGCCCAACCCTCTACTGAAACCACGGGCATGGTCGAACTTGCCGATGAGCAGTTGGAAGTAGTAGCAGGTGGCGGGAAAGTGTCAGATAGGATTGGTGAAGCCTATGGGAGCGTCTTTGGTACGGTCACCGGTGCTGGCATAGCTGGTGTGCAGGCTATTAGGGGTAAGCCTTCTGATCTTGGCGAACATGCGGTTGGGGGAGCTAAAGCGGGGCGCGAGATATTTGGAGCTATTACTAAATGGCTTCCCTTTTAACTACTACCCAGTAAGCATTAACGCTTGCTTTAGCAGCTGATTGTCACCCCGATTAGCGCTCGCAACCTTCTCATCGCCTAATTTCCCATCACATTCCTCAACAGGCGCCCCTATGTTTACACAAAAGCATAATTTATTCCGCAAAGAAGCATTAGAGAGAATTTCATCACCTGAACGACTTGATCAAATTATGCAAGTTGTCAGTTTCCAGAAATGGATTCCGCTGGCAGCGTTCGGTACAATAATCGCCGCAGGTGTAGCCTGGAGCGTGTTAGGTCGAATTCCAGTGACAGTCTCAGGACAGGGTGTATTGATTTTCCCTAGTAAAGTGATGCCGTTCCAAAGTTCGGGTGCAGGGCGCCTTCTTACCTTGAATGCTCGCGTTGGTGATATGGTTAAAAAAGGACAGGTAATTGCAACGCTCGACCAGGCGGAACTGCAAAAGAGACTGCAACAGTCGCAGGCTAAACTTGGGCAACTTCTTTTGCACTATAACAATGCTAGCATTTTGCAACAGCAACGAATTGGGTTAGATCAAGTTGCACTGCAACAGCAGCGAGCTACACTCTTAAACAGTTTGCAAACTCGGCGCTCAGTAAGTCCTTTGTTGCGCGAGAAGGGTTTAGAATCTATTCGCAGCGACCGCCAAAACCTTCAGCAACGTTTGCAAACCACCCGTGAACTGCTACCGACGCTCAAACAGCGATTCGAGATTCGCCAGCAGTTATTAAAAGAAGGTGCAATTTCTGGGGATTCGGTGCTGCAAGCACGGCAAGAGTTTATTGATGCACAAACCAAAGTCAATGATGTTCAATCTCAACTCAAACAACTGGATGTCAAAGAAGCGGATGCACAACGGCAATTTCTAGAAAATCTCAACTCCATCCAAGAGATTCAGGCTCAGTTAAAAGAACTGGATACCAAAAAAGCCAGCCAAGCGCAACAAGATTTAGATGCTGTAACCAATCGTAAAAAAGAGATACAGGAAACACAACGAGAAATCGCTCAACTTGAACTGCAACTCAAAAACACTAGCCAAATTACTAGTAATTATACCGGACGGGTAATTGAACTCTCAACAACCCCCGGACAACTAATTGCTCAAGGAAACGCGCTTGGATCGATTGAGGCGCAAGAGCGTTCTGGCAAACTAATGAGTGTTACTTTTTTTGCCCCCGGCGAAGGCAAAAAGCTTAAACCCGGCATGAAACTCCAAATTACGCCCACCACTGTTAAGCGAGAAGAATTTGGGGGTATCGTCGGTACTGTCAGCAATATCTCCGCCTTTCCGGTCACACAAGAAGGCGCCGTCAGTTTAGTCGGTAGTGCCGAAGTGGTCAAAGGGTTGCTATCTCAAGGTCCACAACTTCAGGCATTTGCCACACTTCAGCCTGATACTTCCACTTTCAGTGGTTGGAAGTGGTCATCCTCTAAAGGTCCTCGCCAGAAAATTACCTCTGGCACCCCAACGACGGTGCGCGTCACCGTGGAAGAACGGGCGCCAATTTCGTTTGTATTTCCCATCCTCAAATCTTGGACGGGGGTTTATTAATATGCAAATCCTACAAAAATGTATTCGGGCGCCAATACAATGGCTGAAACAGAAATGGATACGACGACGCAGACATACACCCACGCTACTCCAAATGGAAGCCGTCGAATGTGGTGCAGCAGCTTTAGGAATTATTCTCTACTACTACAAGCGTATCGTTCCCCTGGCTGAACTGCGGCAGAAGTGTGGCATTTCGCGCGACGGTAGCAAAGCCGCTAATATCCTTTTGGTCGCACGAAGCTATGGGCTGGAGGCAAAAGGACTTAAGACAGACCTGGAAAGGTTGCAGCAATTAGTTTGTCCTTACATTGTGTTTTGGAATTTAAACCATTTCTTGGTGGTCGAAGGATTCAGTAAAAGGCGTGTTTATCTCAATGATCCAGCTACAGGACCACGCACCGTTTCCCGCACAGAATTTGCAGAGTCGTTCACTGGCATTGTTCTGTCACTAAAACCTGGCGCCGAGTTTCAACCGGGGGGAAAAAAGCCGAGTATTTTGCTATCGCTCTGGGAACGACTACAGGGTTCATTGGGCGCCTTAATCTACTGTGTGCTAGCAGGATTGCTACTGGTAATTCCAGGGTTGGCAATGGCGGCGTTTTCGCGCGTATTTGTAGATGACGTGTTAGTGCAAAATCGAGAGGAGTGGTTGCGACCACTAATTATTGGCATTTTGTTCACGGGTGTACTGAATGGTTTTTTGACACTGCTGGAGTTGCAGTTTCTGCGTCGGATGAAAATCAAGCTATCGGTCGGCATGTCAAGCCGCTTTTTGTGGCATATTCTACGTCTCCCAGTGAGCTTTTACGATCAACGGTTTGCTGGCGAAATTAGCAGCCGCTTCAGCTTGAATGATAATTTAGCTGGCATTCTTTCTGGACAGTTGGCAACTACTTTAATTTCAGTAGTAACGGTAGTTTTTTATGCGATAGTTATGCTGCAATATGATGTCGTTTTAACTGCCATTGGCATTGCGTTTGTCATTATCAATATTATGGCTTGGAGATTTGTTTCACGCCGACAAGTAGACTCCAATATGCAATTGATGCAGGAGCAGGGCAAAGTAAGTGGTGTGGCAATCGCCGGACTACAAAGTATGGAAACCCTCAAGGCATCCGGGTTAGAGTCCGACTTCTTTGCTCGATGGGCAGGATACTACGCCAAATCCAACAATGTGCAGCAAGCGCTCAACGTGTCGAACCAATCCCTGAACTTAGTGCCATCGTTGCTGTCGGCAATTGCCTCAATGCTGCTGCTGGTGATTGGTGGACTACGGGTCATGGATGGCGTTCTTAGCCTTGGTATGTTAGTGGCATTCCAGGGATTGATGCAACGGTTTATGGAACCCGTCAACACACTCGTCAGTTTAGCCAGCGATTTGCAAGTTGTGGAAGGGGATTTAAACCGTTTAGATGATGTGTTAGAAAATCCAATTGATCCGCAGTTGGCTCTTAATCAAGTAGCAGGCGCCATCACTCCCACCAAACTACAAGGCTACGTCGAACTTTGCAACCTCACCTTCGGCTACAACCGAGTTGCACCACCGTTGATTGAAAACTTCAATCTTTCACTCAAACCAGGACAACGAATTGCGCTGGTGGGTAGTAGTGGGTCGGGTAAGTCAACTATTGCCAAGCTGATTTGTGGGCTATATGAACCGTGGCAGGGTGAAATTCGGTTCGATGGGCGACTACGGTCACAAATTTCGCGTGCAGCAATTGTAACGGGGATTTCCCTTGTTGAGCAAGATATCGTCCTTTTTGGCGGCAGCATCCGGGATAACTTAACGCTTTGGGATTCAACGGTTCCCGAATCCGATTTAATTCGAGCTTGTCGAGATGCTGCCATTCATGATGTAGTACTGGCGCAACCAGGTGGCTACGATGCGGACTTGTTAGAAGGGGCAACCAACTTAAGTGGTGGACAACGACAACGCCTGGAAATCGCCCGTGCGCTAGTAAACAATCCCAGCGTGTTGGTAATGGATGAAGCTACAAGCGCGCTCGATGCTGAGACAGAGAACATTATCAATCAGAATCTTCGGCAGCGTAGTTGCACCTGTATCATCGTGGCACATCGCCTCAGCACCATTCGCGATTGTGATGAAATCATCGTTTTGGAGCGGGGAAAAGTGGTGCAGCGTGGCACCCATGAGGCATTACAACAGGTTGAAGGCGCCTATTTACATTTGATTCGCAGCGAAGGGGAAGCCCTTGAGGAGAAAATTTAACGATGCAATTACACGAAAATACTCAACTAAATAGTTCCGCAGCGTGGTTTGAGGAAAAAGATCGTCTTAATCGTCAGGCAATGGAGGATACCCTAGTAGACCTGGCATCTGTCTTATATTCTCAAAACCCAACACACTTCCATAATATAGTACACAAAACCGATTCGTATCAAGCGCTGCTGCTAGCGGTTGGAGCAGTGGGTAAAGCACTAGGAATTGCTATTGAGCCACCTGCCAAGTCAGAAGATATCAACCGGGTGCGAGAGCCGATAGAAGCGATTGCTCGTGCCTCTAGGGTGCGAATGCGGCGGGTAACATTGCGCGATAACTGGTGGCAGAAAGATGGTGGCCCGATGCTGGCATATACCCTAGAAGAAAACCATCCTGTTGCACTACTGCCTATTTCAGACACCCGTTACGAACTGCTTGACCCGTTAACATTTACCCGTACTCCAGTAGATCGTCACCGTGCGGGGACACTTGCTGCGACAGGTTATACCTTCTATCGACCTCTACCGCTCGTCCTCAAAACCCAGAGCCTAATGCAATTTGCCGTGCGGGGACATATCAAGGAACTCGTAATTATTCTATGTACTGGCATTTTAGCGGCACTACTCGAAATGCTGACTCCCCAAGCTACTGCCATTTTGATCGACAGTGCAATTCCCGATGCTAATCGCAGCTTATTAGGACAAATCGCGTTAGGGCTGTTGGCAACTGCTTTTGGCGCCACGCTGTTTGAACTTACACAAGGCTTTGCCTTAATGCGGTTGGATACCTTTGCCAATTCTTCGATTCAGGCGGGGGTGTGGGATCGATTACTGAAATTGAAAGTATCATTTTTTCGTCAGTATGCAATCGGCGATCTCAACTCACGGGTTAGCGCAATTAGCGAAATCCATAAAAAACTGAGTAACACCGTTCTCAAAACGATCTTCTCCAGCCTGTTTTCGTTACTCAATTTGGGGCTGCTGTTCTTCTACAGCGCGCCACTGGCACTTATTGCTGTGGTTGTGGCGTTAGTCAACATCGCAGTGACGATCGTCTCCGGTATTCTCACCCTACGCCAGGTTAATCCTTTGCTGGAGCGACAAGGCAAACTCTTTGGTGTGGTAGTGCAGTTGATCAATGGTGTGACGAAACTGCGCGTAGCGGGTGCAGAGTCTAGAGCTTTTGCCTACTGGGGCAAACAGTATCGACACCAACTCAAATTGATCCTAGCTACTCAGGGAATTGAAGACAGTCTGGCAGTGATCAACAAGGTGCTGCCCGCGCTCACAACGGCTGCTCTCTTCTGGTTTGCCATCACGTTGCTAAAGCAATCTCAGTCTCAAGGTGGTAGCTTATCCACGGGAACCTTTCTGGCATTTAATGCAGCGTTTGGCACATTTATTAGTGGTGCAACCAGCTTGAGCAGTACCGTGGTCGATGTACTGCAAGTTTTACCTCTTTGGAAACGCGCGCAACCAATTCTGAGTGCCATTCCTGAAGTGGACGCTAGCAAAACCGACCCCGGAAGATTAATGGGAAAGGTAATCGTAGACCATGTGATTTTTCGCTATCGTTCGGACGGAGCATTAACCCTCGATGATGTAAGTTTACATGCGGAACCGGGTGAGTTTATTGCTTTGGTAGGACCGTCGGGTAGCGGCAAATCAACGCTGTTTCGGTTGCTATTGGGCTTCGACACGCCTGAGTCAGGTAGTATTTATTACGATGGGCAAGACTTAAACGGATTGAATGTAAACGCTGTACGGCGCCAGCTTGGTGTGGTGCTGCAAAATAGCCGCTTAATGTCCGCTCCACTGTTTGAGAATATTGCAAGCGGCGCCTTGATTTCGATGGATGAGGCCAAGGAAGCAGCCCGGATGGCAGGGTTTGCCTCAGATATTGAAGCAATGCCGATGGGGATGCACACTATTATAAGCGAAGGCGGCACGAATCTTTCTGGGGGACAACGGCAGCGATTGCTAATTGCCAGATCGCTTGTACTAAAACCCAAAATATTGTTATTTGACGAAGCCACCAGTGCCCTCGATAACCGCACCCAAGAGATTGTTAGCCAAAGCTTAGATCAGCTTAAGGTGACACGGATTGTAATTGCCCATAGACTCAGCACAGTTCGCAACGCCGACCGAATTTACGTTTTAGATGCAGGTCGCATTGTGCAACAGGGAACATTTGCCCAACTAGCCCAGCAAGACGGATTATTTGCCCAACTTATCGCCCGTCAGATGATCTAATTTTTAAAAGCAAATACTGCACTTATCCCAAAATAACAGTTACAGTTTTCATTAATCAATAAACTTGTATGAAGAATTTTTACCTAATTTCTAACAAAGTCAACACCCTAGGCTGAAACCCTTAATATTGCGTTTTTTTATACCTAAAAAGGCTTAACCGAGCAGTATTGGGCGCCGTTGTATACATTCAAAAACTAGAACGATTATGGAAAATTTGCCACAATCGTTCATACAAAGCGTACACAACCTAAAACTCTGGCACAAACAATTTTTTCATAACTCCAGCATAATGTTCGTAAATCATCTTGGCGCTTGTACCAACTAATTTGGCGACATCTTTAGCATCGAGCATCTTGGTTCTTCCATCTGGCATGGTAATAGGTGTTTCCAATGCTGCGGTAATGAAGGTGTGTCTGGTCTGATAAAGCTTGCGGTACTCCATGTTGGTATTTAATTTTTTCAGAACCGCGCGCCAAGCTCTATTCGTCAGATTATGAACATCAATCCATCCTCCTTTCGGCGCCGGAAATACTTTCATGTTATCCGTGGCGCCTTCTGGTTTTATCGACTGTAACAGTGTTGCCAACTTGGGATTGACTGGAAATTGGCACCTCCTCTGAGTCTTCAATCCTTGCTTGCAAACCAAACCATCTTCAGATATCACTACTGCTTGCTCAAACCGTATTGTCTTAAAGTCGGCGTTGCTGAATCATGGGATGGTTTTGCCTAATTTCTAACGAATTATTAATGGTTTCAGGCACTAGTTCATCCCGCAAATAAGCAACGCCTTAAAGTCATTTGAGATGTGTTTCCACTGCAAAGCAATTCCTTCAGATGGTCTGCAACCTGTCATGAACAGAAATTCAATAAAAGGAGCATAGTACTTGTAGTGACGCTCATTTTTAAAGGTTTCGATGATTTTGTCTCGTTCTTCAAGGGTAAAGGGGTCAATGTCGGTATCCTCACATTGCCCTTTGGGAACTCTAAAGTCACCACCTACGTTCATAACTTTGGGCTTGTTCTGCGTTACTTTGTACGTGCCTGTGAAATCAGGGGAAACGCATCTTTAGTTGACTCTAACACTTTTTGCCGCGATGGAGAGTTGTGCTGGCTATTAATTAAGAACGATTTTAAGTATGCTAAATTTATTGATTGTTGAAACTTTTGCTATATAAAGGTTTTGCATTTTGTTTGATGGTCTGCAAAACCTCCATCCCCCGGTTCAAATCCGGGTGGCGCCTCTTTCAACTTATCACCCTTTCCGGCTCCACAACCAGCTTCTAGCTTCAAGAGCCGGAATTGTTATTTGTATCATATTAGCCTCAAGTTTGTATGCCAAAGCAAACCTGATACGCGAAATCGCAAAAGGGTATGCGATGTCTTGGGTAGACTTGCTAAATTTGCCAAGCTTGACAATTTAGATGCAATTAAAGCTCGACTTTATCCATTTTTCCTCTTCGTTAAAGCTGAGGCTAAAACCCTTGTGCGACGCCTGTTTTACTTTTTAGATTTCACCGATAATTAGTGACATGCAAAAAGTTTTTGCCTGAAAGCTAGAGTTTTTGCGGATAAAGGAAACCAAGTTCTTAATTTTGGATAAAGTCGAGCTAAGAGGATGTTTGAAAAGTATCTATGAATGTCATGCTGAGGAACGCAAACGGAGTTTTCCCGCTTTCTTAGCATCTCTGACTTTTCACGGTATGTGGAAAAGGTCATTTTGCGCTTTCTCCCGACCCCTATTTTTCCGTTGACTATTGTCATTAGTTTAAGACTATTGCGAATAAGCCTGTGGAAAAAGCAACGTATTTTGGTTGGTTGAGGACTTACCGTGAAAAGTCAGTTAGCATCTCAGTATATGGGCGAAACCTTCCTCAGCATGACAGAAGTCCAAATTTTACCCGTTTGCAGTATAAAATTCTATGATTTTCTTACGAGGACTTCCCAATTCCCTTTAGCTTGCATAGCTGATTTGGTAAGTCTTTAATTATCTGGGATAACTCGGATGAGGGATTAGCAACAGAATACGCTTGCTGCAATGCATCTGACCACAGTCCTTTATCAGCGAAATACTTAGCTTTTGCTAAAGCGATGGTTTCTGCTCCTGCACTTTGATTTTTGTGCAATTTTTCCAAAAGCTTCAATTCAAGGGTGACACGGTTTCGTTGGGGTGCTTCCATGATTTGAAAAGGAACAAGCATCGCTGGAGAAGTACTTTCTTGATTTAAGAAGATTAACCATTTATAAGTTTGACCGGGTTCCAAAGGTTCACCTTGATAACTTATGCTTTGTCTTCCGGTAACGATTTGAGTTTTTGAATATCCTTGACTATCTACTTGACTATCTAGAATTCCTACTGCTATTTTCTTAACTTCTTCAACTTTTTGAACTCCCTCACCTCTTTGAGCTTCTCCATTTTTCCAGATAAATAAGGGTTTAGTGTTCCAAATGACTCTAGTTTGAGAAGGTGCATCTGGAGAAATTAGACAAAGCGTTTGTCCAGGACGAGAACCCCCCTTACGTGGTTTTATCGGGGGTTCTGGGTCACGCGCGGGTTTAAAAACCTTATCCCAAAAGCCAGGTGTGGGCGAAATTGTTTGGGGATAAGCTGGTTGATGGGTGAAGGAAAATAAACTAATAAAAGCTGTAACTGATAAGGTTGAACCACGTAATGCTAGTATAATTTTATTCATGTTGCTTAGAATTTAAGCCGTGTATAAACAGTATGTAGAATATAGAACCAAAAAGTCGTTGTCGGTAACAACCAAGGTAGAAGAATAGCGGCAGATGAGATGTAAAGTTGTAAGCTAATCAGCGCATAAGCTATAGAAGCCACACTTAGTAGAATCAAAAATTGTCGGTGTTGTTCCGGATTCTTACTGAGATAGTTTAACGTTATTTTACCTAGCAATATCGCTAAAGCTGTCATCCACAAATCGGGAATAGGTACAACCATTCTGCTGTTAAGATAGTGATGGGTCATGTAGGCATGAACTTCGCCACCTGTAAGTATCCCGCGAGTATTATCAGGGTTATCTTGATTTCGCCAATAACCCATTGCTGCTGGTAACTCGAAATTATCCTCGTTGTCTTTCCCGGTTCCTGCTTCTTCATACCCACCTGGTGCGACAATTACGATTTGCTGCTGTATTTTTTTTGGCAAACTGGAAATGGTTTCATATTCGAGTAATTTCCATGCAGGGGTGGTTTGATATACCTGCTTTGGTGGAATCGAAAAATCTACTATCGGATGCAACCACATTTGATTTAGGTTATAGCTAAAAGCTGTTAATGGGTGTAGATGCAATCGCGCTGATGCCAATATCGTACTTTTACTGGTATTATTAATATAAGTATTTACCTGCTGCCACAAGTCTTGTTTACTTGTTAGTTGTGGTTGCGGTGAATTCCGAAATTGCTGTAACTCTTGAGAAAGAGCTAACATAAACCCAAAAGCCCTAGGTTTAGAGCTTAATTTATTACTAGGCAGTAGTTGCATATACCACCCAGGCAAAATTTCCATTTCTCCTGTTAAACTCCAATTATCGCTAGCTATTTGTGGGTGGACGCTTAACCACTTACCTTGAGGATCACGGGTTGTTATAAATACAAAGCGTGTCGATTGTGACGAAGACTTGAACCCAGTTTGAATTGATTTAGCGAGAATGGGATCGCGTTTTAAATCGGGTCTATCCAATAAGTAATCGATACCCACAACTGGCGCCTTCAGCTCCACTAGTTTATCAATTATTTGCGCCATATATTCGCGGTTTATTGGTCGCGGACTTAAAATTCCGGCTTTATTAATTGATTCATTATCGATTTGTACCAGCAGTACAGGAGGAGTTATTTTCGCATCCACTTGATTTGTTAGATTACGGTACATTGCTTGTACTAAAACCCGTTTTTCTAGTAACCAAGTTTGTAAGGGAAGCTGTAAACTAATTACTGCTAAGGCTGAAATTGTAACTGCTTCTAAGGGTGTTGGTGCTAATCTTTTTATGAACTGTTTAAATCCAAATGGTTCAAGGTAAAATAATGGCGCCGATGGGTGGCGAAATAAGGAAGGAATTAAATAAGCGCTAGGGTAGGTAAGATTTTTTTCGAGTTTGAGATAATCGCAAGCTGTTAATAATGCTTGATGGACATCTTTATATTGGGCAATGGTATTTAAAAATTGAACAAAAATCTCTTCAGCTACACGATTATGCACTTGCTCTCGCATGACAGCAACTTGGCTTAAGCCCAAATCAATTAATTTATTAGCGATACTTAATCCATCACAGGAATTAAAAACAGCAAATTGCAATCCATTTTTTATTGCTGTAGTTAATGGGTTTTCAATTTCGCTCAATAAAATAGTTGCATTTGGGGCGATAGATATTTGCCCACCCGTCAAGTCAGTTTCTTGGCTATGTCCAGCAAAAAATAAAATATCCCAGCCTTTATCTGCAGTTAGGTTATTGACTATTTCAGATTTGAATTTTAGAATATCCTTTCCTTGCTGCCAGTCAACTTGAACAACTTCAACTTGCTTTTTAAGGGTATCAATCGCCTGCTTCTCTTTCTCAAAATTTAACCCCGTATTATCACCAAAGATTGCTAAAATTCTCAATTTACCAGGAGAACGCTTTACTTTTTTGATACTGCGATTAATATGTAATGGCTGTCGGGCGATACGAACTTTAGGGTTAGATAATTGGTCACCAATTTCCCACCCTTCCCAAGGTAAACGTATTAATTCAGGAGAATTGCAACTAATGAAGATATCTAGGTAATTATTTATATTATTTTTGATTTCCTTGAAGTCTTTATTATTTAAATTATTTGTAGTTAAAATTAAACGAATATCATATAATTCTTTACTTCTTAGCCATTGATGGAATTCATATAAAAGCTTTGCCTCTGCCTGAACTAATTGGGCTTGCCAATCAACCGGAGGTGGGGTGATAGTGCCTAAATTTACTACTTTTCCCCTCACCCCTTTACTGTAAAATTTCTGATAAGCACGTTGCCATTCTTGGTATAAATAAATGATACTTTCTGGATAGGGAAGTTCAGCAGTAATTTTTTGATTGTTACTCCATGAAAGCTGGAATAAACATTTATTTT
Organism: Calothrix sp. PCC 7103; assembly: GCF_000331305.1. Classification (GTDB taxonomy): domain Bacteria; phylum Cyanobacteriota; class Cyanobacteriia; order Cyanobacteriales; family Nostocaceae; genus Dulcicalothrix. The sequence continues at coordinate 258,832 of NZ_KB217483.1, forward strand.
CCACTTTTTGTACTTGTAGGTAAAAGTTATTCATAATTAAGCCTCTTACAATTAAATCGCTTAACCCCCCACGTTACCTTATAGAGCAGAGTGGGAGGTTTGCAAAACCCTTAAAAAGTCAAGTATGATTGTAATTATAGTTTGGTAAATCATCTCTCAACCTGTCTGTCTAATATCAAATGCAAACGGTGGTAACGCCACCTCAACACCTGGAGCTATACTCACACTGGCAATAAATTTCTCATCCCAAGTACCTGCTACGGCAGTAAATAAATATGAGTCAGTCTGTTGTGGATGTACTTGCTGTTCTGCCAAAATACCAGTTTTATCACTAATTCTAAATTTCAAATTATTTGGAAGACTATTGGGTGCGGTGGCGCCTAAAATTAACAATAAACTCCACGTACTTGGATTACTTTCTGTTGATGAGTTCCAAGCCACTGCATAAATTCTCAAAGGATTTCCAGCTAACAGAAAATTATGATGTCCACATCGCGCTACAGTCGGAATTTCTATACCTTGTGCTTGTAATTGCATTTGAATTCCTCGAAATTCTTCTGCTGGAGTGCGGAATTCACTGACAGGTGTGGGAGGTAATAATGTCCAAGCTAGGGATTCTCCTACTTCATCTAGTTCATCCCATAACCAGCGTCCTAAGTTTATCGCAGGTTGTGTAATTAATTTAATGAAATCTAATAAGTACGTTTGTATAGATACTGAATTCGCCGTTTCTAGATTATTGATTTGCAAATGATATATCCATTCCAACAATTCAGGAGACCTTAAAACTATGCTTCCCTGTTCCCAATTTAAAACCTGCCACAGTTCGGTTTCGGGTGATTGTAACTGAGGTAATAATCGCACTAATTCACGTTCAATCGCAGCTAATTGCTGCTGGCGATTTTCTGTTATAGCAGGTAAGGGAAGCGCTTCTGGTTCTAATGCGCGTAAATATAATAATAAGCGATTAGGGTCATGTTCAAACCAATTCAAAGGTATTTGATATGTCCAGTCCGTTTGAGGGTGGTTAGTTTGAGTAGCTTGAAGATGTTCAATTAATTGTTGGTAAGGCATTAAACCTCGAACAACACAACATTCTTGTTCTTCGAGAACTTCTACCAATACATAAAAATGAGGAACATATTCAGGTAAATCAACGACTAGTTTTGGTAATAAGACTTGTTCTTCAAACAAATTACCAATCGCAATAGTACAAATTTTAAATGAACCCACTTGTAAATTAGTGGCAACAGGAATTGCATTTGCAAGTTCGGGTTTAGCAATTGTTGATTCTTGCCAATTTACCGTAAAATTCCCATCCCGTTCTTTAATCCATTGCTTTAAACCAAATAATGCTAAACTATTTAAATAAGTTTGCCATTGACGTGAATCATCTGGAATTTTGCTACTTAAGATTATGGCGTGATTAATATCTTCGGTTTCGAGACTTATAGATTCTGTTGGTAAGCGGTCAAATTCTACTGACATTGTTATATTATTCATAGTTATTATCTCTTGTTTGTAATTGGACTACTCTTCGAGAAGACAAAGCGTCTATAGCTAACTGTTTGCAAAGTCTTTCAGAGAATAAACTAACTGCACAATTACTCTGCATACTGGTAGCTTCGATTTCTGCTTGAGAAATTACATTAATAACTTGTCCGTCAACCGCTTCTGTTATTTGTACTTCTAAATTTGCTAGGCTTGTGGGGCTTGAATATTTTTTTGCTAGCTCGATTACTTGCTCTTTCAATTTTACTAAAGTTTGTTGGCGCACATCCGCGCGAAATTCCTTAAGCTTTAATAAGCGAGCTACAGCATCTTGGGCACGTAAACCTAATTGATTGGCAATTTTACTCATTGATAGTCTTTGACAATGGAATAATTGTAGAGCTGCTAAAAAATTATTTGCCTTTTGTGTGTTCTTCTTTTGTAGTTCTTTCAGACGCGATTCAATTACAGTATTGAAGGCAGCATCTAGACATTCTACCATTTGCTTTCGATAGTTTTTTAAAAAATCGTCTGTTTCATTAACTCCATCAATTTCGATAATTATATTTTCTGACTTAGCATCAGGGATTTGCTCAAGCAAAGTGAAATTTTCATTTAGTTCTGCATCTAAAGAGACTGCCGGAAATGAACTACTTCTGACATAAATGCGGTATTCTCGCAGTTGACTAGCAAGTTTTTGCAAATTTTGTATCACTGCTTTTGTCGATAAACTATAAATTTCTTTTGTTCGTAAAACTTCAGCGATTTCTTTTAGCTGTTGGTTTGTGGGTGGGTTGCACTTGCCTTTAGCTTGTTGATTAGCGCGTTGGCGAAATCGTTCAGTGCGATAAATTTTATGATATGCTGATAGTAGTTTTTGCGCTTGCTCTACTTCTAAATTTGTAAAGGAATAAAATTCACCTATAATTTTTGGTAATTGTTGAGGTTTGGTATCATTAAGTATTGCCCAATCACTTACCAGATATAAGCCACGCTCTAATAAATATTTATTAAGTTCTCTGTGCTGTTTGACTTTTCGACTGACCCAAGTAGTAAGGCTGCTTTTGTCTGGGTCAAAAGTTTCTAAAATTTCCCTACTAAGACACTGGTAAGTGTTTGATGCTTGTAAACTACCATCGTCATCAAGAACATAAGCAAATAAATCACAACTTGTAAACCCGTGAAAATTGCCAAATAATTTTTCTAATGATAAACAGACTTGTTCGATTTGCCAAGAAATAAAGCAAAGTAAACATCGCTGTGCAAATAAGCTTGATTGGCTCGCATTATTTTGAGATAACTCCAGTAATTGCTTTTGGATGACTATATCTGGCTCAGAATTAATATCACAAAAATTCACAAAAGTTTTAGTGAAAAATATTTTTGCCGACTCGATTTCTCTAAGTTGGCGTTTTCCACTAGCATTGAGCATTATTAGAGTGTAGTATTTTAGCTGCTTCATTTGATTGCTTGATAGTTAATTTGTTTTGGATTGGCTTTTCTCCCTATTGATTGCTGTTATCGGTTCTTAATTCTCAGCGGTAAGGGGATATGCAGTTTTGTGGTGACTAATAACCAGCTTTGCAGTAATCGCTCCAGGACAATTAATGGAGGTAGTACAGTAGTCGAGGTGTCATAGTCAGCTGACTGCCTGACAGAAGTCTGAAAAACCCGGTAAAATCAAGGATTTTAATAGAAAGGGTCACTCTTACATAAGATGGTAAAGTTATCCGAAGGAAATTGCGAATTGTTTTAATGCCTTGATTGGCACATTTTTATCAAAGCTAGTTAAGTATAAATTAGCTAAGGCGCCTTTTTAACATCAGACTTTTCAAAAACATTTTTTTGAAGACTTTACAATTATAGAGGTCGAGCCGAGATACTGCCCGTTCGCTCATTTTTTTAGCTCATGGCTTAATTAAGGCTTACTGGGCTTATAATCCAGACTAATCAATCGATTCAGGCATTTTCGTTTAGTATAGGGCTTTTAGCTATTTTACGATTTAAGCTATCCCTATGCCTTAAATAACCGCTTAAGCTCGACTTTATCCATTTTTCCTGATGCTCCCGTATCTAGTTTTAGCAGAAATACCATTACGAGAGGCGCCTCTGTTCATCTAACTTTAATTTTAAATATGGTTAGTTATAACGCCCACTACAGATACTACAAAAAAAAGCAGAATTTTCTTTGTAATAGTACTCTTTAACTATTTTTCGCAACAAGAGCTAAATATTAACCGAAAATAATACTAATAAAAACTAAATTCAACATAAGCGGAGGTTGTAGCCAAAGGCTGCAACGACGCCACGGCGCCTGTAATGAATTTAATAAATCATAATATTTTAAAAGATTCAGAAAGCTAATATATGAAAAATATCTAAATTATAGCAATTTGTTTAAAAGTTATGAAAAACGATTTGGTTTTGGATATTTAATATTCTTTACTAATAAAGTTTTAGTTTTGGCAAACAGTTTTGAACTTGACTATCAAATAAAAACGGAAAAAAAGTGCAAAAAAGCATAAATAGTAAATGTATTCAGAATCAGTAATAAAACCGCAACGCTCCGGGGGGAGGGCTGCCTTTCATGGGTAGGTATTTTAAATTCAGGCAGTAGAGAGGGTAATTTGGAAAACATCAAGTCTTGGAATTAAGGAAGGCCAAGGTGAGCGGGAAAAAACCGCCTAAAGGTAGTGGAAGACGATTAAGTAAGGCAGCTTTAATGGTTACGTATCCACGACGAAAACAGCTTAACCAACGATGGGGCACACTGTCCTTAAAATTGCGTCTAGCAACGTGACTCTTTGGTAATTCATCTAAACTGCTAACAGGCATATTCGCATCCACTTTTCCCTTCGGGTTCGCCAGTTGCTTCAAGTCGGCACAGCCGCCCAACGCACTGGCTCACCACCAACACTAATTTGCCATAAAGTCGCAATCGCTATAGCGCGAGCCTTTGTCTTTCAGCGCGCGATGGCTTGATAGTTTTAGTTTGATGCCAACAAAACCCGCCTATGCATACTGTCTTTAAATAAACACTCAATCCAAGACCGCATACTGTACCAACAAGCATCTGCAACTTCGGGTGATAGGTCAGTAACAATCAGCCAAGGGTCAGTATAACCTTCATCATAACGAGCGTCGAAGGTACATTCAATTGAATTAGTTTTAAAACAAGTAACTTTACCCTTCCATGATTGACCAACTTTGGGAACTAACGTGTTTAAAGCTATCCATAACTTTTCCCCTTGTTTTTGAAAAAGTCCAATTTGATTAATCCTCAAAAACGGATGCCAACCAACCAATTTAATTTGTTCATACATCCAGTCGGCATAGAGTCCTCTATCTGCAGTCACGATTACAAACCAATCTGTTGGTACGGCACCATTAATGTGGTTAAACAGTTCTTGCCAATGCGGTTTCCAACTTCCTGGTTTAGTTGCCTCAACTATCTTCCAAGCGATAGGGATTCCGCAACCTCTGTACACAATACTAATAGCTAGCACAGTAAACCTATCACTCAAAGTTGACGCATCTGCCGCCAAAGCCAGACATTTTTCATCTTCAGGTCAAAGGCTTAAAACCCAAAGTAGTAATGGGCTAAAGCAAGATTTTACATCCAGCGATGCTCGTCCAGTTTTGGTTTTATCTTCTGCATCCCAATACCATTCTCGTAGTTGAGTCGCGTACTGTATTTTCTTTTTTACCTAACAGTTCTGCTAAAAATACAGAAACTGTCGTCAGTCCACTCGATTGGGTCATCACGATTCCAAAACTCCACATTGCCAACACAACCGCTTGAGGCTTGGTCAAATTAGGCATTTTCTCTATTACTTTTCTAGTCCACTCTCTTAATTCCTCATTTTTTCCTACTTGCATGATTCTCTCCTACACCCTGACAATTGCGTGTGCCCTAAATATTTCTGCGGATACACGCTGGGTAAGTATTTTACCGCTATTGGTGCCCCTTTGTGAAATACCTACCCATGAAAGAGGTTGGGGGAGAGGTTTAACCTGTAAAAAGTTGCTTTTTGCATACCCCCCTTTTAGCTGAGAAATATAGATAGGCAGAACCCTAAAGACTAGTTATCTATAGGTCGAAAAGTTGAAAAGCCATTACATTGGAGGAATTAGGGACTTCCAAATAAAAAAATCTCCAATTTTTTTTTGTGGAGTGGCACCGATGCTTGGAACGGGCAAGGATGCCCATTCCACAAAATGGAGAATTAAATTATTGGAAGTCCCTTAAAATGAAAGCTTTAATAAGTTTATCGCTCGCAAACTTAAATTTATGATACACATGTCCGCATCAAAAATAAATCTTCCTCATCGGTTTTACAAAATAGCTATAGTCAGTTTATCTATTTCAAGCTTGAGTCTATTGATATGCAGCATTCTAAATGTAGAAATATCTATTCTGAAAGCATCTGTTATAGAAACACCTTCAGAACTTTTTGAAAGCACTGACAATCTTCTTTCCGGAAATTTACAAAAACAAACCCGACAAAATCAATCAAATAGTGAATATCTGAATGTAAAGCAAATTAAGCAAGTTGCAAAAACGCAAAATGCAACTCTTATCCAATATTCAATTATCTATAATGACGTGACTATAAATGGGAAAAAACAAAGTCAAGAGTCACAGTTATTAACTTGGGTAATTCAACCTAATGGTGAAATATCAATGCGTCTGCTTAATTTGCAAGGAAAACGATGTAAAGAAAGATTTTCATTTTTAAATTTAATCCATAAAAATCAAGGTTGTTTAACCCAAAATTTGAGATTAAAAGAGTTGCATCAAATATTGATTCAACCAATAACTGACCTATTATCGAAATCAGAGGGACGAATCATCTTTATTCCTCAAGGAGATTTATTCTTTGTTCCTTTTGCCGCGTTACAAAATAATGACGGTCAATATTTAATTGAAAAATACACCATTTCTACGGCGCCATCAATTCAAGCATTAGATTTGCTCTACCAGCGAAAAATGAAGCGAAACGCGGAACAATCATCTATTGCCAACAGAAAAAATAATGAATTTTTAATAATCGGAAATCCAACACTGCCAAAAATACCTTCTAAACCAGGAGAAAACCCCTCTCAATTATTGCCAATACCGGATGCAGAGAGGGAAGCAAACACTATTGCAAGGATACTTAAAACTCAAGCTCTCACTGGTAATGCGGCAAGTGAAACTGTAGTTGTACAAAAAATGCCTCAAGCAAAAATTATACACCTAGCGACTCATGCTGTGGAGTTTAATGGCACCAATACAATCGCCCTTGCTTCATCGAATCAAGATGATGGATGGCTGTCAATCGAAGAAATCCAAAACTTGAATCTTCAAGCTGATTTGGTGGTATTGAGGGCAGGTAAAACAGCCTTGGGAAAAATCACTAGCGATGGGGTAATTGGACTGCCTCGTGCATTTTTGGCAGCTGGTGCGGATAGCGTTATTGCTTCGCTATGGGTAGTGGATGATATGGCGATGACATTTTTAATGACTAAATTTTATGAAAATTTAAGTAAAAGTCCGGATAAAGCTGGCGCATTACGTCAAGCTATCTTAGAAACAATGAAAAAGTACCCAAATCCTCAAGATTGGGGCGGATTTACGTCGATTGGCTTGTTGTAATAGTGGGGAGTTCTAAGTATGCGTAATCAGAAAATTGAACAAAGTATTTTTCTTGGCTTGTTACTAGTCGCATCTACTTCGTTTGTTCCGATGCCGATGCTAAGGGCAACATCGCAGGTTTGGGCACAAAGCAACGCACAACAAAAGGCAGAAGCAGATAGGATTTTAGAACAAGGGATACAACAGTATCAAACAGGTGAGTTGAAAGCTGCTTTGCTGTCTTATGAACAAGCACTGCAAATATATCGACAAATTAAAGATAGAAGAGGTGAAGGACAAACCCTAGGTAATTTGGGGAATGCTTACCACATTCTAGGAGACTATCAAAAAGCCATCGACTTCCACCAACAAAGTTTAGTCATCTTCAAAGAAATTGGCGATCGCGCTGGTGCTGGTCGTTCATTGGGTAATTTGGGAGTTGCTTACGATGCTCTGGGGAACTATCAAAAAGCGATTGAGTTCCACCAACAGCGTTTAGCAGTTGCTAAAGAACTTGGAGATCGCCCTGGTGTTGCCTCTGCTTTGGGTAATTTGGGAGTTGTTTACTTTGAGTTAGGGGATTATCAAAAAGCGATTAGCTTCCAACAACAGCGTTTAGCAATCTCCAAAGAAATTGGTGATAGTGCTGGTGTTGGGAAAGGATTGGGTAATTTGGGAAATGCTTACTATAGGTTGGGAGACTATCAAAAAGCGATTGAATTCTACCAACAAACTTTAACAATCGCTAGACAAACTGGTAATCGCACATTTGTTGGTAATACGCTGGGTAGTTTGGGAGCTGTCTATGCTTCCCAAGGAAACTACCAAAAAGCGATTGAATTCCACCAACAAGCTTTAACAATTAGTAAACAAATTGGCAATCGCGCTGCTGAAGGACAAGCATTGGATAGTTTGGGAAATGCTTATAATTCGCTAGGAGACTATCAAAAAGCGATTGACTTCCATCAACAAAGTTTAGGAATTTTCAAACAAATCGGTGAGCGTGCAGGTGAAGCTGGTGTACTAGCTGGTTTAGGAAATGCTTATTATGGGCAGGGAGATTATAAAAGAGCGATTGACTTCCACCAGCAAAGTTTAACTATTTACAAACAAATCGGCAATCGCTCTGGTGAAAGTGGGGCATTGGGTGGTTTAGGAAATGTTTATTATGCTATAGGAGAATATCAAAAAGCAATTGACTACCACCAACAACGTTTAGCAATTGCCAAACAAATTGGCGAACGTCAAGGTGAAAGTGCTGCTCTTAATAATCTGGGAAATGCTTACGGTGCTTTAAAGGATTACCAAAAAGCAATAGACTTCTACCAACAAGCTTTATTAATTGCCAAACAAATGGGTGACCGCTCCGGTGAGGGAAAAGCACTGGGTAATTTAGGAAGTAGTTATGATGCGCTGGGGGATACGAAAAAAGCAATTGAATTTTACCAACAACGTTTAGTTATTGCCAAACAAACAGGTGAGCGTGCTGGTGAAGGCGCCGCACTAATTAATTTGGGAAATACTCATGCTTCGCTGGGGGATAATAAAAAAGCGATTGACTTTTCTCAGCAAGCTTTAACAATCTTTAGACAAATTGGCGACCGTAATAATGAAGGTGCTGCACTAAATAATTTAGGAGATGCTTTATTCAATTCTGGAAATTCTGTAGAAGCGGAAAAAGTATTAAAACAGGGAATTGAAGTTTGGAAGTCTCAAAGAGGTAAATTAGAAGGTCGAGATGATTTGAAAATTTCCATTTTTGAGGAACAAACACGCACCTATCGTAATTTACAAAAAGTGCTTATCGCCCAAAATAAAACTGATGCTGCCTTAGAAGTATCAGAAAGTGGACGTGCGAGAGCTTTTGTTGATTTATTGGTTAGTCGTTTAAACAAAAATGCTAATGATTCCACTACTGAAGTTAATATTAGTCAAATTAAGCAAATTGCCAAATCGCAAAATGCAACCCTCGTTCAATATTCGATTATTGACGATGATTTTAAAGTTGCAGGTAGAGAGCAAACCAAAGAATCCGATTTATATATTTGGGTAGTTAAACCTACGGGAGAAATCATCTTCCGTAAATCAGACCTCAAACCATTGTGGCAAAAAGAAAATACAACCTTAAACGACCTCGTAACCACAAGTCGCGAATCTATCGGTGTAAGGGGTGTTGCTTTTCGCGGTGGCATTGATGTGTCCTACAATCCAGATACACCCAAAGCAACCAGTCGTCTCAAACGTCTCCACGAATTGTTAATTAATCCCATCTCAGATTTATTGCCCAAAAATCCTAGCGATAGAGTAGTTTTTATCCCACAGAATAGTATATTTCTCGTTCCTTTTCCCGCACTTCAGGACAAAGACGGTAAATACTTGATTGAAAAACATACTATTCTGACATCGCCATCGATTCAAGTTTTAGATTTAACCCGCAAACAAAAACAGCGCATAGGCAACAAACCAATTCAGGGAAACAATATGCTAATTGTTGGCAATCCTACCATGCCTTCGATTGCACCCAAAATTGGCGAACCACTGCAACAACTAAAACCACTACCCGGTGCGGAACTGGAAGCAAAAGCGATTGCAAACTTATTCAAAACTCAATCCTTCATCGGTAATCAAGCCACAGAAGCAGAAATTACTCAGCGCTTACCTCAAGCAAGATTGATTCACTTAGCAACCCACGGTTTATTCGATGACACCCAAGGATTAAATAGTAGCATCGCCCTGGCGCCATCTCCCACTAGAAATGGGAACAATAACGGCGATGGTTTACTAACTGCGGAGGAAATCTTAAATTTAAAACTCAATGCCGAGTTAGCTGTACTCAGTGCTTGCGATACAGGACGGGGACGACTAACAGGGGACGGGGTAATTGGATTATCACGTTCGTTAATTAGTTCCGGTGTACCTAGCGTCTTAGTATCGCTGTGGGCGGTTCCAGATGCGCCGACCGCAGGGCTAATGACAGAATTTTATCAAAATCTGCAAAAAAACTCTGATAAAGCCCAGGCGTTGCGACAGGCAATATTAACAACAATGAAGCAACACCCAAATCCTCGCGATTGGGCTGCTTTTACTCTGATTGGGGAAGCCAAGTAGCGTCTTATTTCCAAAAACTGCATACCCTCCAAATGGCTGAGAAATATACATCATTACAACACATATTTAAGTGCATCGAGTATCAATTGTATTACTTTCCAGCGAATTATAACCTAACCCTCCAACCCCCTTCGTTTATCTTTCTTCGTGTCCTTTGTGCCTTTGTGGTTCCTTAATAGAGATAAACCACAAAGGTCACAAAGGTGGGAATATACGAAACGTTATAAAGATGTGTGTACACAGCAGTTGTAGGGGAGAGTTTTAAACATGTTATTTAAAGGACAAAACAATTATGAATCGCAAGCGCATTGTATCAAATATTGTTATTGCTGCTAATATTTTGGCAATGACAAATATTTTCCCTTTGACAGCAATAAATCGCCAATTGAATTCAACTGCTGTTGCTCAAACAGCAGAATCAAATACTCAATTATTTTATATTTATAAAGGACAGCGTGTTCCTTTAACTCAGCAACAAGATGCTGTTGCAGTTGAGTTTAAACCTGTAGCAAATACCCGCAGTGGGAATCCTCTTTATCTGCAATTAGAGCAAGATTTAAAAAAAGGTGGTGGTACTCGTAGTAGCGGTGGTTCCCAGGTACAGGTCAAACCTTTAGGAGGAAATTATGCTGTTGTTGCTTTACCTCGTGGCAGCGCTGATGCAATTAAAAATCAAATTCAAAATCAAAGTTATGTCAAAGCTTCTTTACCTGTGTTAAGCCGCACGAACAATCAAGATACGATTGTTTTACCTAACGAAATTGTTGTTAGCTTTCAACCAAATATGAGTGAAAGCGAGAGGGAATCAATTCTCAATAAAAATAATTTAGAGATTATTCGTCCTCTACGCTTCTTTCCCAATATTTTTATTGTTAAATCAAGCAGTGTTTCTGGTACGGAAGTTTTAAATGTTGCTAATCAACTTAATCAAGTTAGAGGAATAAGCTCTGCTGCTCCCAATTTCCTCGAATCGATTTCCAACTCGGTGGATATCAATAAAGAACAGGTTCAGCGTTTCAATATCGAGTCAACCGAAACACAACCTAACGCAAGAACGCGCGGGAATTCCACAACAAATTATTTCGGGTTACAGTGGCATTTAAATAGCGCTCCTCTCCAGACATGTTTACAACAGGAAATTAATAGCTTTGATGTGCTGCAAAACTGTCTCCAACAACAAATTACCAAAAATAAACAATCAAAATCACCTTCAAAATTACCTCGCACTGACTTACGTGTTACTGAAGCTTGGCAAAACAGTAACGGTGGAAAAGGCGTAGTTGTTGCGGTTATTGACAGTTTAATTCAATGGAATCATCCTGATTTAAGAAATAGTTTACACAAAGTATCAGTAGCTGATAAATGTCCACAAGAAGAATATGGGTGGGACTTCTCAGAACCAAGTAATAGTAAAAATCCTTGCAACATAGGTGATGCAGATACAAAACTTAGTCCCTTAGAATTAAATATTCTACGAAGGAAATTGCAAGATAGCTTTAAATTATCTGATGGCGAATTAATTAAGCGATACTTATCATCTAGAGAATTAGCAAGAATAAATCCTCAAATTACACAAAAGCAATTAGCTGATTTTTGGCGTAAGAGAATTCGCTCGCAAGTTGGTGGTGAATTTCACGGTACTTTAGTGAGTGGCGTTATCGCTGCAAAACCTGGGAATTCTCAAGGTATATCGGGAGTGGCGCCTAACGCTAAAATTTTACCCGTGCGAGTGTTTGGTTTAAATGGCAGCATTCAAAGAAATTCAGTAATTGAAGCTGTGGGCTATGCTGCTAGCCGAGGTGCAGATGTAATTAACTTGAGTTTGGGGGGTTCTGTGCCCATAGATGTGGAAGAATTAGCCTTCAAGCAAGTACTGCAACAAAATCCCAAGTTAGTTATAGTCGCTTCATCTGGTAATTCTAATCAGCCTATCGTTGGTTATCCTTCTGGGTATGAGGGAGTGTTATCCGTCGGCGCCACAAATTTATTTGGCCATCGCGCGCCTTATAGCAACTATGGCAAAGGATTAGGTGTAGTTGCACCAGGTGGAGATTTGAGTACCTCAGTGGGATGGTTGGGTGGAATACCCACCACAGGGGGAACTTGGATGGATACATTCTGGCAGGGTTTAGCTTTTCCAAATTTCCGTTGGTCTCCTGTAATTGATTTGCGTGGACAATATTGGTGGATGGAAGGTACTTCATTCTCATCCCCAGCGGTTGCAGGAGTAGTAGCTTTAATGAAGGGTGAAGATAGTGATAGAAAATTAAACCGAGAACAAATAATTAATATCCTCAAATCAACTGCAAGTTACGATAGTTTAACCATTTCTGACCAAGAAAAACAACAATATCGTGCCTTAGTTAATCAAGGTTTTCTATCAGCCTCTGCCACAGAAAAACAACTTTTCTTCGGCAGTGGATTAATTAACGCTGAAGCTGCTATTAGGGCTGTAAAAAAATAACTAATGCATTTTTCCAAAACTGCATACCCTATATCGGCACAGAGATATAGATAACTAGAACATTAAATGGAGTAATTCAAATGAAAGGTCTAAAAGGTTTAGCTTCTGCAATCGTTTTATTTGGTTTAACAGTATGCATACCCCATACAAACGCTCAAATCCAATTGCAACAAAATCAACCCCTTGTAGAATCTCAAATCAGCCCAAATCAAGCGAATGATAATAACCAAGCAACAAGAGCTAAATTAAAAAAAGCATATGATTTATTCTTTACAAAGAAAGATTATCGCGCCTCACTTCAACTGTTTACCGAAATTATTCAAGTTGAACCAAATAATCAATATGCTTATCTCGGCAGAGGTGCAAGTTACTACGAACTCAGAAATTACCAAGCAGCAAAAGTAGATTTAGAGAAATCAATTCAAATTGATTCTAGTATTCATTTTGCTTATTTCTTCAGAGGTTTATCTAACCACGGATTAGGGAATAAAACTGAAGCAATCGCTGATTTACAAATAGCCGCCAACCTGTTTGAGAAAGATGGGACTAAGGATATGGTGCAAATGACTATCAACTTAATTAACAAAATACGTAACGCATAAAATTAAACTATAGCCTTGGCAAATCCCCCCATCCCCCCTTAATAAGGGGGGATTTTTATTATTAACAAAGTAGTATTACAATATACTTATATAGTGAGTCAGGGTATGCAAAAGCCTACTTAGAAGTTTCAATACTAAGTATCAAAGAATATAAGTGGTGCAATTTGCATACCCCCCAAACTACCAGAAGTATAATTGACCAGAAAATCTAAATGCCTAAATTCTATGAAACGCCGCCATTTTCTCCAATTCGCTAGTTCGACCCTGACAACTCTGGGTTTAAGCCAGTTGGATATTATGCTACAGGGGGATAAGTATACTCAAGCTTTAGCACAAAATACAGGGCGTAAGCTAGCCCTGCTAGTAGGTATTAATGCATACACTAATGGGATGAACCCCCTTAATGGCTGTGTTAATGATGTGTTGTTACAAAAACACTTATTGATACATCGCTTTGGTTTTAATCCCAAGGATATAAAAATCCTCACCGATGAACAAGCTACCCGTCAAAATATCCTTACTGCCTTTGAAGAACATCTTATCAACCAAGCAAAACCTGGTGATGCGGTTGTGTTTCACTTTTCTGGGCATGGTTCGCAGGTTGTCGATCCAGATAAAGATAGTCCTGATGGTCTTAATAGTACACTTGTCCCGATTGATTCTGGATACAATGTCTCTGGTGGGGTAGTGCAAGACATCATGGGACATACTCTGTTTTTACTTATGTATGCATTGAAAACCGATAATGTCACCGTTGTACTTGATAGTTGTCACTCCGGGGGAGCAAAACGGGGGAATTTTGTTGTACGTTCTCGCGATGGTGGCAAGAAATTCCAAGCCCTTCCGCAAGAATTTGCATATCAAAAACAGTGGTTAAAACGATTAAATTTATCTCAGCAAGAATTTATTAAATTACGGCGCCAAGGTGTTGCCAAAGGTGTTGTTATCGCTTCTGCAAAACGCGACCAATATGCAGCAGATGCCCCTTTTGATGATTTTCATGCAGGGGCATTTACTTATTTATTTACTCAATATCTCTGGCAACAAACAGCTAATCAACCAGTGACAAGAATATTGCTTGATGTTAATCGCAGTACTAATATTCTATCGCGCAATAGTGGTGTTTTCCAAGAACCTGAATTGGAAATTAATAAAAAAAATCCTAATCCAGCAATTTATTTTACACCCTTTAAAACAACCTATGCTGAAGCTGTAGTGACACAAGTAACAGGTGATAAAGTCGAATTGTGGTTGGGTGGAATCGATATGCGCGCACTCGAAGCTTTTAGAAAAGATTCTGCTTTTAGCGTTGTTGATGCCAATGGGAAAGAAATGGGATTGGTAAAACTAGAATCGCGTCAGGGATTGATGGGGCAAGGTAAATTTGTGAGTGCATCACGAGGAAATTCAGTACTCAAACCAGGCACACTTTTACAGGAAAGAGTTCGCGGTATTCCTGGAAATTTAAACTTAAAAATTGGTTTAGATGATAGCTTTGATGGTAATTCAACAAGCCAAGCTAAACAAGCTTTACAAGGAATTTCTCGTATTAATCCCTTACCGTTAAGGCAACAAGAAGTCCATTATATATTTGGTCGTATGACCGAAGCGCGATATCGACAATTGCAAAAATTGAAGGTGACGAATTTACCCACTATCGGCAGTTTAGGTTTATTTTTGTCCTCATTCGACCGCATCGTTCCAAATTCCTTCGGTGCAGCTAACGAAGCTGTTCCCAATGCTGTACAGCGTTTACAACCTAATTTTAAATCTCTTTTAGCTGCGCGGATTGTCAAGCAGATGATAGGCAATAACAATACATCGCAACTAAAAGTAAAAGCCTCCTTAAATCTTGCTGATAGTAAAAAACTTATTGGTGAAACCCTTCCCACTCGCGGTATTATTAAACAAACTGGTGGAAGTACAAGTAATCCAACAAAACCAATAAGTATTAAAGAAGGAGAACTTCCTAAATTACCTATAGGTACACAAATCACCTTTGAAGTCGAAAATCAAGAATCTGTTCCTATTTATGTTTCTATTTTAGTAATTGATGCTGCTGGTGAGATGGGAATAATATTTCCCAATGATTGGTCTGTCGCTGATGATGCAGCATTATTATTAGCCAAAGATAAGCGAGTAGTTCCTGGCAATAATGATGGCTTTAAACTAACTGTGGGAAAGCCATTTGGAATTACAGAAGCATTAATTATCGCTAGTACATCTCCACTAAGAAATTCACTCAAAGCACTAAAAGAAATTGCTAAGAATAAAGGTAAAGACCGTGGACCACTTGCTCCTAGTAATGATGAGTTTTTAAATTTAACTGATAAATTACTAGGCGATTTTGATGACGATACCCGTGGTGGCATTAATGTTGAGGGAGTTCAACTAACAGCGGGTGTACGTGGCGCCGATACAAAAAAAATTGCGGCAATGACAATAGCTTTTGAAGTTGTCGGTTCTTAAAAAGAATTACCAATAACGAACAATATTTTACAAATATGTCACATTACGAAATTAATACCGGAAAACTCTTAACACCATTCCAACGTAAAATACTGCACAAAAGCTTAGAAGATAATTTAACAGAATCATACCAGCAGCGCATTCAAATTATGTTGCTGGCAGATGAGGGTAAAACTCAAGCAGAAATTTGTCGTAGCTTGGGGTGTTGTGCAGCAACAGTAAGGCATTGGACACATATCGCGCGTACAGGAATGGCTCACCAATGGCAGGATTGCCCAATTGGTAGGCGTAAGAGCGTTAATGACCAGCATTTAGAACGTTTAAAGGAATTGGTTAGCAATAGCCCTCGCGATTATGGTTATCCTTTCCGGCAGTGGACAGGAACTTGGTTAAGCAGACATTTGGCAAAGGAATTTGGAGTTGATGTAACACCGCAGCATATAAATCGGCTGCTCAAACAAATGGGATTATCTACACGACAAAAACCCAACTGTGTCGAAGAAACCATTAATCAACAAAAAAATAGTTCACAGATATCTATTTCTGACCTGAAATCGCCTACTTTGGGCAATAGTTTTGAAATTTTACCTATTAATTTCGCTCCATTTGTAAAGCATTCTTCAAATTCATGACACAAAATCTATCCGAGCAGTTATCTTTAGAACAGCTCAATCATAATTTAGGATATTCCCTTTCAGAACAGCAGTGGAAGCAATATTTGCAGCAAGCTAAATTTTTAACTCCGAAAGTTGGCAAGTTCTGGGAAGGAAGCGAAGTTGAACCAGGTATTTATATTGTAGTTACTGGTAAAGTACGATTGCTTGATGATGAGGGTGAGTTAATTGCTACTTTGGAAGCAGGGGATTCCTTTGGAGAATTTACTTTGTTTTCGGAAGCAGGGTTAAAGCCTTATGGCGCCAGGGCAAGTGTAAATTTACAGCTTTGTTTTCTTTCGGGTCAGGTGTTATCGCCACTATTAGCTAAATATCCGCAAATTCGAGAATATTTGTGGGGCAAGGCACAAAAGTATAATTTGCATTCAGCAGATTCTCAGAACTCTGAGGTAACAGTAGGGAATCAATACTATGATAACTCTGCAATTGCAGCTAAAGCCCCGTCTTCCAATACCTATGCTGGAGAAGAAATTTACCCAGAACTAAAACGCCAGAAAAAAATCAGCAAAGCCTACTTCCCCAATCCTAGCGTTAGAGTTGGGCATTTATGGCAACGCTTTGTCCATCGCTATCCGTTTTTTGCACAACAAAGTTCCTCTGACTGTGGTGCTGCTTGTTTGGTAATGGTATCGCGTTATTGGGGAAAACGTTTTAGTGTCAATCGCCTACGGGATATTGCCAATGTTGACCGCGATGGTGCATCTTTACGTGGGTTGACAGCAGCAGCAGAGAGTATTGGTTTCAGTACGCGGCCTGTAAAAGCAAGTCTTGACCAGTTGGCAAAACAGAAATTACCTGCGATTGTTCATTGGGAAGGCAAGCATTACATTGTTCTTTATGAAGTTACACGGAAATATGTAATTGTTGCTGACCCTGCGATTGGTCAACGCACCCTTAGTTATGCTGAATTTAAGAAAGGTTGGACTGGTTATACCTTATTATTACAACCTACAGTTTTGTTTAAAAATATTAAGGAAGCCACTACCCCTTTTTGGCAATTTTTTGAGCTAATAAAACCTTACTATTTGGTAATATTTGAGGTGTTTATTGCTTCCATTTTTATCCAAATATTTGGACTTATTACTCCTTTATTTACCCAGCTGATACTAGATAGAGTAGTGGTGCAACGTTCGGAACTAACCTTAAATGCTGTTGGGTTAGGACTGCTGATATTTAGTATATTCCGTGTGGCGATGACTGGGTTACGGCAATATCTTCTCGACCATACGGCAAGTAAAATAGATTTAGCGTTAGTTGTTGGTTTTATTCGTCATACTTTGCGATTACCTTTAAGTTTTTTTGAAACTCGTTATGTTGGCGATATTGTCTCTCGGTTGCAGGAAAATCGAAAAATTCAACGTTTTCTATCAGGGGAAGCATTATCCATATTACTGGATTTGCTTACAGTTTTTATCTATGTAGGATTGATGTTTTGGTATAGTTGGAAAATGGCATTGCTGGCATTAGTGATTATACCACCATTTGCGATTTTGGCTTTAATCGCAACACCTTTTCTGCAAAAGATTTCACGAGAAATATTTGGTGCTGTTGCCCATGAAAGTAGTTATTTAATTGAAGCTTTGACAGGAGTGCGGACGATAAAAGCAACAGCAGTAGAACAAACAGTACGATGGCATTGGGAAGAGTTATTAGATAAAGAAATAAAAAATAACTTTTCTGGACAAGTTATTGGTAATAGACTGCAAATTTTCAGCAACTCAATTCAAGCATTAGTAACTACTGGTTTACTTTGGTTTGGTGCATATCAGGTTATTCATAATCAGTTAACTATAGGTCAATTGGTGGCGTTTAATATGCTACTAGGAAATATTATTACACCATTTCAACGACTAACTGTACTGTGGAATGAAGTACAGGAAGTAATAATCGCTGTCGAACGTATTAATGATGTATTGGACACTGAAGCAGAGGAAGATTTGCATTATCAAGCAAGACAAACCTTAGCACAAATTCAAGGGCATATTCGTTTTGATAATGTTACATTCCGTTATCATCCCGAAAGCGATATTAATGTCTTAGAAAATCTCAGTTTTGAAGTCAAACCAGGACAAATGGTAGCGCTGGTAGGACGCAGTGGTTCTGGAAAAACTACCATTTCTAAATTAGTTTTAGGGCTGTATACACCTAGCGATGGTAAGATTTCCATAGATGGACATGATATTACTAGCATTTCCCTACGTTCATTACGTTCTTCTGTAGGGGTAGTTGACCAAGATACATTTTTATTTGGTTCAACTATTCGAGAAAATATTACTTTAGGGTATCCAGGAGCAAGTTTATCAGAAGTTGTTGAAGCTGCAACTTTAGCAGGCGCCGATGAGTTTATTAAGAAGTTACCAATGGGGTATGAAACTAAAATTGGTGAAGGTGGGGGACTACTATCTGGTGGGCAAAGACAACGTATTGCGATAGCGAGGGCGTTGTTGGGTAATCCTAAATTATTAATTATGGATGAGGCTACTTCTCATTTAGATACCGAGTCGGAAAGAATTATTCAGCGTAATTTAAATACGATTCTCAAAGATAGAACTACTTTGATAATAGCTCATCGTTTATCTACTGTGCGAAATGCTGATTTAATTTTAGTACTTGATAGGGGTGTGTTGATTGAGAGCGGTAATCATGAGGATTTGATGGCAAAGCGCGGGCATTATTTTTATCTCAATCAGCAGCAGAACCTAATCAGCTAACAAATAATCTAAAATTTCAAATTCAAAATAGCTATATGTCAAATTCATGGAACGAACGGTTAATGCAGGATATATCAGAAGATGCTCCCGTTAAAGAATCATCAAAAGTAAATAATGATTGGTCTAATGTCACTCAGAATTCATTAAATAGTTTACCTCAAGTTTGGACAAGGGGAATATTATATTTTTTATTTTGCTTTGTTTCTATCATTTTACCTTGGGCGACGTTATCGAAAGTAGACGAAACTGGTGCTGCTAGGGGTAAACTTGAACCGAAAGGTAAAACAGTTAAACTTGATAGTGCTGTTGCAGGAACTGTTGCAAATATTCTTATTAAAGAAGGTGAAACTGTCAAAGTCGGAGAACCTGTACTAATTTTAGATTCGGAATTAGTTCAGGCAGAATTGCGTCAAGGTAAAGATAAATTAGAAGGTCAATTAAATAGACTGTCTCAATTAAAAATTCTCAAAAATCAATTAGTAGTAGCGCTTGCAACTCAAGAACAGCAAAGTCAAGCGCAAGAACTAGAAAAACAGGCACAAATTGAACAAGCACAACAGAGTTTCATCGCTTTAAAAAATTCCTATGCAGTTCAAAACGAAGAAAAGTTAACACAAGTCAATCAGGCAAAACAAGCGATAGAAGAAACTCAAACAGCCAGTAAATTAATGGCAAGCAGTTTAGCTAGCGCGAAACGGGAAGTAGAACGCTATCGCCAGTTAAAGGAGGTAGGGGCAGTACCAGAAATTAATGTGGTTGAAAAGCAGGATATTGCAAAAGAAAGACAAAGAATATATGAAAAAAGTCAATCAGACATTAAACAGGCTAGTTTACGTTTAGCGGAACAAAACAGTAACTATGAACGCACTATTCGTCAAGCAAAGGCTGAAATTGAACAGGCATATTTGCGCTTGAAGGAGCAGCAAAGAAGTCATAAAACCTTAATTCACTCTGGCAAGCTAGCAGTTCTCAAAAGTGAGGAACAAATAAAGAACTTAGATACAGAAATGATGGGATTAAATGCCGAAATAACTCAAAGTAAGAACCAAATACAAAGCCTAAAATTGCAACTACAGCAAAGAAAAATAACATCCCCCATAACAGGTAAAGTCTTCCAACTACCAATTCAACGTCCCGGTTCAGTAGTTCAACCTGGAACAATGGTAGCAGAAATCGCACCTGAAGGTTCTCCATTAATTATTAGAGCAACAATGGCAACAACAGAAAGCGGTTCTTTAAAGAAAGGATTAGCAGTTAAAGTAAAATTTGATGCCTATCCATTCCAAGATTATGGCGTTATCGAAGGAGAATTACTAAACATTTCTCCTACTACTGTAGACGTGGATACCCCAAACGGAAAAGTATCTGCATATAACTTAGAAATTATCCTGAAACAAGATTGTATACGTAGTAATAATCAATGTATTCCCCTACGTCCTGGCGATACAGCAACGGCAGAAGTAATTGTACGCCAACGACGAATTATAGACTTCCTTCTTGACCCATTCAAACAATTAGATAAAGGAGGCTTAAAATTGTAAATTTTCCCCAAACTCTCCCACCCTCTTCCGAATTTTGCTGGGACGGAAACCTAACCCAATAATTTCTCTCTGCGTACTCCGCGTCTCTGTGGTCAGTCAATAAATCTAAATATTTGGAGCAAAATATGACACAAACAATCACTATCACCAACGAAGAAATCATCAACGAAATTAAGCTATCTTGCAAAATGCCTGAGATAGTCGAGCAAATAATTACCCGTAAAGCAATTGAAAATGCCGCAAAAGAAGCAGGTATCGAAGTAACCAACGAAGCACTCCAACAAACAGCAGATGCTCTACGATTAATGAGTAAACTCGAAACTGCTGATGACACCTGGGAATGGTTAGAAAAATTTAGTCTGACTTTAGATGACTTTGAACAAATCGCTTACACAAATTTCATTTCCGGACAATTAGCCAATCATTTATTTGCAGATAAACTTGAGCGTTATTTCTTTGAACACCAGTTAGATTATGCAGGCGCCGCTTTGTACGAAGTTGTATTAGATGATGAAGACCTTGCGATAGAGCTATTTTATGCGATAAAAGAAAGCGAAATAAGCTTTCATAATGTTACTTGCCAATACATAGAAGATAAAGAACTGCGCCGTAAAGGGGGGTATAAAGGAATAGTACACCGCAAAGATTTAAAGCCAGAAATCTCTGCCGCTGTTTTTGCTGCAAAACCACCACAACTTCTCAAGCCAATAGTCACCTCTAAAGGAGCGCATCTAATTTTAGTAGAAGAGTTAATTCAACCTAACTTAGATGATAAATTACGTGCGATGATTTTGTCCGATATGTTTTCGGAATGGCTAAAACAGCAAATAGAGCTATTTGAAATTATTCAATAGTTATGTTCTCTTATATTTTATATCCCCGACTTCTTTAATAAGTCGGGGATATTTTTTCAATGTATATGATAAAAAATACCTGTACCTTAATAAAATAAGATACAGGATATAATGCAAGGCTTTAAATTGGCTGTAAATTATTTAGCATACTTCCTTGGCGATACGACCAGCAATCGCGGCTCCTATGATTACACCCGCTATAAATGCCGCACCAGCAATAATGCTTCCACCCTTAGTTTCATTCAATTCAACATCTGTCAATTCGTTAAGATAGCTTTCGGAATCAGTAAATAGTTCAGCACCAGAGTTACGTAGGTTAGAAATAGAAATTGTAGCCATTGAAATTTTACTCCATGTTTAAAATGTTTGACTTTATTTAAAGATTTAAATTGCCTCATCTCATTTCCATCATTTAATCAAAATGTTTGAATTGAGATTAAGATTGCAATTGCCTCTTTTCTTTATTATAGTTTGTTATTTTATAGATTCAATAATATCAACAGTATCTAAATAACAAAAATGTTATAATTAAATTCGATATTCTATTGTTTTATTATTGTCATATATGGTATTTAGCTAGTTTGCGAGTTTGGCAATTGTTTAGATAGAAAATATTTAGAACAAAATTAAAATATTATGGAAGCATCCCAATTTTTACTCTCATCCTCTAAGCCCTTATCCCTAATCGGATACTGCTGGCGAAATAAATAAAAAAACCTGCAACTTAATAAAATAAGATACAGGTTATATAGTAATTATATTCGGTTTTTTAATAGAGTAAGGATTGACTAAATCCAGATGTACAGAGCGTGTAAAAGAAACTGACAAATTATCGTAGTATAATTGTCTGCATTATGTCAGGAAATACAGGCTTTACAGTAAATATAGATGTCGGATATACAATAGGTGAAGTAATATAAAAATATCCACCTTTAGTCATGTCTAGTTCAGCTTCTGTAAGCTCATGAAGATAGGTTTCTGTATCTATCAACAACTCAGAACCAGAGAGATTTAGATTTGAAATGGTAATTGTAGCCATTGAGATTTTACTCCGAGCTAAGATTTTGTATTTGGATTGACTTGATTTTATGAAAGATACAATCTACACTAATTTGCTTACTATTGAAGTAATTGTAATTGTTGTGATTGTATTAGTGGTAGGTCTAAATGTAGGAATAGGAAAACATCCACCCTTAGTCATGCCCAATTCGGTGTCTGTAAGTTCATGAAGATATGTTTCTGCATCCACAAACAAATCAGCACCGGAGATACGTAAATCAGAAATAGAAATTGCAGCCATTGTAGTTTCGCTTCTAATTAAAGTTGTGTATTTAGATGAGGTATTAAATCGCCTCCTCCTATCACTATAATCTGCTATTTAATAGATAGTTGCAAGTGTTTAAGCAAGAGTAAAGTAACAAAAAAGTTATACTTTTGTTATCCCATAAGTTATCTTTCAGCTAATTTAGAATCTGGCGATTGATTTTATAAAGCGAATCGGAACATAATTGAAAAATTAAGACTCCCGACTTAATTATGGCTCAAAAACCTTATTAAATCGTTGCAGTGAGGGGTCAGACTTTCTGTGTCATAAAAGGGAGGGGCGAGGCATAATAGCCTCCCTCGACCTAACCTCAGAATCTAGTAAAAAATAAAAAATCCTGCATCTTAAATAAAATAAGATACAGGATTTTGTTCGTAGTTGGTATTTAACCCCTCTTACTGAATGATTTAAGGACTAAAGCCTAACTATAAACCTCCTATAAGCTCATAAATATCCTCAGAACCAGCATTCAAATAAGCTCGCTCCACATCAATACCTAATCGCGAGAACTCCTCAAGAATAGCCTTCATCTTCCCTACTGCCGAATTCTCGCCCTGATACCAACTTTCTAACAATCCATTCGCCACAATTTGACATCTGTTCATGCCAAAACTTTCCTGACTACCAAATTTCTGGTCTGGTTCTTCTGCTAAACCTAGCCCAGGCGCCAGTTGTTTGGTAAATAAGGGAATGTCAGAAATAAAATGCGATTTTTTTTCCTGGTAAACAACCTCTAAAACTTCTTTAACAGCTGGATAATCTTTCTTGTCAAAGTATAATACTCCAGCATCATAACGTTTATAATCGCCTGGGTTATAAAGAACTTTGAATGTAAAGGAAAGAGCAATAGCATTTAACTGCTCAGTTAAGTCACGCATAACTTCCACAGCACCATTAGGTGTAAAATTGAAATAGATACGTGTTATTTGCTGTTGTCCTTCAGAATGGTGGTGACTTTGTATACCTGCATTACCTACCGCCATGTAAAAGCCATTTTGCACTATATTTTTAGGTAGACGAATCGCGACTATTTCACCAACAGCAGCAGA
Source organism: Calothrix sp. PCC 7103 (assembly GCF_000331305.1). Classification (GTDB taxonomy): domain Bacteria; phylum Cyanobacteriota; class Cyanobacteriia; order Cyanobacteriales; family Nostocaceae; genus Dulcicalothrix. The sequence goes on from NZ_KB217483.1 coordinate 282,736, forward strand.
TTGTTTATCAAGCTGAAGGTGCTTGTCTCTATGTATATGCAGCCTCAAAGTTCCCTTTTTCACTGCTAAAGTGCCGTCTTCCTCTTCCTTGATTACAGACCAACCTGGGTCAAAATAGCCTTCCCCTGAATTATTTTCATGCAACTGCTGGTAAAACGCTACATTTACTCCTAAAAATGTATTATTCTCCAAATCTAGAATTAAACTATTCTCATCTGCATCTGGCGCCAGTATATTCTGTAAATAACCGTTGTAATAAATGCCATAGAGAAAACTTCGCAATTGCAGGCTCATATATTTCTGCTGCATTTGCTCAGGTAGTTTCTGGAAACGCTCAACAGCATCACTTGGCAATTCTAAGGGTTTATAACCTGGGTGGCGAATCGAAAAATCAGGATAGATTTCAACATTGTGAAGGATATCTTCTAAAACCTTGAGCAATCGCCCAGTTATCTGATTTAGTGGATTATTGAGTAATTGTGCCATTTGTCTATTTTTGGATTTATACGATGTTTAAAGTCTCTGTGCCAAAAATGGTTGGCATTGATTCATAAGGGCGACACAGCAATGATTTTGCAACCTGAAGCATAACAATACCTGTATTACCAAAAGATTTTTGGTATTGAATCATTGCTTGAATTTGTTGAATTAAGGCGAACCCTGCAAATTGAATTGCTCGCTTTAAGAAATCTGGTCGTTGTTCTAGAATTTTTGGGAATTTTTCTAGATAAGCTTGAGTTAATATCAAAATTGAAGGTTGAAGTTTGTCTAAGGGGGTTACAGCTAGGCCTAAAGATTCATCAATGCTCAAAGATTTGCTAATGACTAAGCTACCTAACCAAATTTGTACATAGCTCGCGATGATAGTACCTAAATCAAAAGCTGGGTCTCCCCAAGCTGAACGTTCCCAATCTATTAATCGCACAGTTGAGTCTGTTGTTTGTTCCCAGTTACTATGTACCAGAATGTTATTGAGTTTTAGGTCATTGTGGGTAAGACAAGAAGCAGTAAAGGCATTCGCTACCTCTGCTATTGCTTGCCCTAAACTATCATATCTTTGATACAAAGCAAAAAATTTCAACCCATCAGCAGGTACCATGCCAAAGATTTCTGGTTCAATCCTGTCCAAACTTTGTTGTAAATCTTTCACCAGATTAATTTTGAGATTATCTTGTTTCTGAGAGAAGAAATCCCGATATTCTTTGTGATTGAAAGTCTCACCGTGAATAGATGCTAAAAGGGTACCAATCGAGAAAGCAACTTTACTAGGAAAATTCTGCTCTTTTGTATAAAAGTCCATCAAATCTCGATATTTATCTAAATATTTAACGACAAGAATTGAATTGTCTCTATCAAAATGTAATACCTCTGGGAGAAATAGATGAAGATTATTTACTGAAGAAAACGTTAGTAAAAATTCTTGAATTTTCCACTCTGCTAAAAATTCTCCAACTGCTTTCCCTTTCTGGTTATGGCGTTCCTGTTTAACAAGAAATTTTTCGTCATCTAAAAAAGTCACTAGTAAATTAAAATTTTTGGCTGTTAGTGGTTCTACCTTACTTAGAGGTCGCTTTGGTTGATTGCAATGCTTAAGTAAGTAATCGCAAACATTATGCTCGTTTATTAGAAATGTCATCATAAGTTACTGTTTAAAAATAATAGTCGCCAACTCCAAACTAAATGAAATATTAAAATATTGCTAATTAAGTGTAAATACCACTTAATTTTGAGCGATTAAATTTATTTAGCTTTCGTTCATTTTTCTTTTCATTTTTGATTTGTTGCCAAATTGATGCCAAATTTATATTTAACATTCACCAGCATAGTTACTGAATCTGACTTCTATATTCTACAAAAGAGTTAGAAAATTCTCAGTACTTATGCAATTATTAATTAAACATAATTGAAACTTTTATGTTCTCAAATTTATTGCTAGCAAATAACCAGTGTAGGCAATACTGCTCGATTAAGGGAAAGAGGGGTAAAACAAGGGAGATTCTGTTCGCGTGTTAATATACTGTGAACGGATAAGATATAGACTTTTGTCATGAGTCGTTAACGTAAACGTAAACGCAGTTTTCCCGCAGGGTAGTTTTCCCGTTATCGAAGATATCCCGTAAACGGAGTTTTCCCGAAGGGTAGGGTAGCATCTTAAAGATTCTCACTGATTACAAAAGTAAAGTTATGACCCGTTTTTACTATAACGATAACAAATAGTTCATTTTTTCTCTTTAAGAGGATGTCTTAAAACTTATATACACTTTTTTATAACTAAATAACTATAAATAAGCAACCTGTAGTAGACGTCTTATAGTTCAAATTTCAGTTCCTGCCCTAACTTATTGTGTGTGCTTCTCTGATATGATTAATAGTCTCCAGACATGTAAAGAATGCGCCCCGGAACGTAGGTAAAATTTACAATGATTTGTAGTACAAATTTGCTACCCATTAAATTGATTCCCCTAGAAGGTAAAAAACCTCTCTTACCTCCGACCTCCGACAAAAAACCTTCAAATTCCACAGATATTCGTTGGTTAAAAGTACAAGAATTTTTACGAAGTGTAAGCTTGGCGCCAAACAGTCGTAAATTATACGAGCGTGAACTACGAAGATTCTTAGCTTGGAGTGAGCTAGGTTATCATGAACTCCGCACACGACATTTAGCACATTATAAAGAGTATTTAACTGAAGAAGTTAGCACCGATAAAGGTAGACCGCTTGCAAAGTCCAGTATAAATGCAGCATTAGGCGCCTTAAAAAGTTTTTTCCACTGGTTGCGCGACACATACCCTGATATCATCGAAGTCAACCCAATGGCAAGAGTAAAATTTGAGAAATTACCACTTCCTGGTGCCCAAGACTTGGCACCATCAGAAGTAGAACAAATTAGGACAGCATTAAATAACTTAGGAGAAACCAAACTACGCGACACTGCATTAGTCCATATATTATGTCATGGTCTGCGCGCTTCTGAAGTAGCAAGCTTAAACGTTGGCAACTATAACGGCAAACTATTATATATAAAGGCGCTAATATTCGCACAAAAGTCGCTAATTTTTCGCACGGTCATGCAACTTTTTTCGCTATAAGCTTTATACTGCAAGGAATATTGCCCAAGGTGGAATCCAAGCATGATATAAGTAAAAGCGCTCTCCAGTATCTACCACAATGCTTTTGGACTCCGTGCCAGTCAAATCCTGGAATTTGCACCCCAAAAGCGAATTGTTCTGGAAATTAGCGCGCATGTGCGAAAATAAGTGCCTGAAACAACGTAATCACGTTCAATAATTAGCATCTTTAACGCGAACCTACATCGACACCCAAAATCACTATAAATATGGCTAAAATATCATCTTTTTGAGAGTTATTATTAGTAACTGTGGTATTTGTAAAAATTAATTTATATGCATATTTCTTGTAAAGTCTTGTTATTACACTCTTTCATCGGTTATTTATATAACCTTAACTGGGCTGGGCAAAACCCTTAGACCAAGACAAAGACGGAATTGCCTGCGAATCAAACTAATTACAGCCGCTACTACCACAAATTTTTGAAAATGGTTATCAGTATATAGAACAGAAACTGATAGCCGATATAAGTATGTCAAATATACCAATCACATAAATCTACACACTATTTTGAAAAACCTGTTACAGTTCTTAATAGAGGCTTACAAACCTTTACATTACTTCTAGAGAATATACTTAGTTATGCCAGATACTACAACTACAAAAACCACAAACATCAACACACCAGTTCAAGACCGCAACGCTTGGGTATGGGGTTTCACTCCACAATCAGAAATTTGGAACGGTCGCTTTGCTCAGATTGGTTTTTTAGCAGCAGTTATTATTGAATTATCCTCTGGTAAAGGCTTTTTACACTTCTGGGGAATTCTCTAAACTTTTACAAGTTTTAATTTAAACCTGATAGGGACATCACTTGTTCCTGTCAGGTTTTTGATTGTTTATCATACCTCACATCTTGCACCAGAACCATTCGTAACAGCAGACGGTACACCCATACAAGAAAATATTCGTATTGCAGAATAAGCAATTAAGCAACGAATTGAACAAGTTAATAGAAATAATGAATTAATGTAAATATAGCATCGGTAATCATCGGTGGTGCGTGAAAGCATTTTAACTTTTCGTTTAAAGTGAAGACTGTAATGGCTTTCACACACCTTACCCAACATATCAAATTTTATGACACAGACCAATACTGGTTCATGTCAAAAATTTTGGTGTATTCTCTTCTCTTCTTTCTTCCTTTGCGTTCTTTGCGTGCTTTGCGGTTCGTTTCTTTAACCTCTCAAAATTAACGTTCTACACCTGCTCTAATTATATTGTGAAATATAGCATCAGGTAATAATGCGCGTAAAGTTAACAAAAACCCTGCATTACCACCTGCTGGATAACGTAGTTTCCAACTATTATCTGTAGCTGCACGATATATTACTTTTGCTGTGACTTCGGGTGGTGAACCTACATCTGGTTGTTGCATTTGTGGTAATACTTTAGATACATAATTTTTATAGTCTGTTAATTCTGGTTTTGTAGCTACAGACATGGAACGATTATAAAAGTCTGTTTTAATTGGCCCTGGTTCTATAATTTTCACTTTTATATTAAATTGTCTTAGTTCATATTGCAGTGATTCTGAAAAACCTTCAACTGCCCACTTTGTCGCATGATAAGGACTATATAGTGGGAATGTCATTTTACCACCTATCGAAGCGACATTTACTATAATTCCTTGTCGGCGCCCTCGAAAATGTGGCAATATCGCACGTGTCACTGCCATTAACCCAAAAACATTCGTCGCAAATTGCCGCTCTATTTCTTCAGATGTACACGCTTCAAAGGCACCTATCAACGCATAACCCGCATTATTGATTAAAACATCAATGGCGCCAAACTTTTCTATCGCTGCTGTAATCGCTGCTTCTATGGTGTCAATTCGTGTTACATCCAATGGCAAACACAATATATTTGGTACTGAAGTACCTATTCCGATGGGGTTCCGCATTGTGGCAATTACGTTCCAACCCTGACTAGAAAATATTTTTGCCGTTTCTAAACCAATACCACTTGAGGCGCCTGTTATCAATACTGTTTGATTTTTACTAGACATAGTTTATACAGAAATACTTAAAAAGTCTACTATACTGCATATTTTCAAAATAGCAACCATATAAATAAGTGCAACGAATTAAAGCACAAAGCGATGAAAAGGACTATAATATTATTCTTAATTTTTACAGGAACCCTTATATTCTGCAATAGTCAAAACAACTATTATATATCTCACTTAAATAGTACGAACCTACATTCTAACAGAACGGCGCCGCCAACAACCGGAATTCCAGAAAAAAGAGAACCTGGCATTATAGAATCCAACTTCGAGATATATTAATACTTATATAACCAGGGTTACAAAATTTACCAAATAAAATTATGAATAAACAAGTACAAGAAACCAGGTTTTCCGGAAACCTGGTTTTTTAAATGGAGTCTACATTTGAAGTACTTAAAAAACCGGGTTTCTGTGCAAAGTCGTTGTTTTGATTACAAGGTATCAACAAAGAAACCAGGTTTCTAAGAAATATGAAAACGGAAGCATCTAAATATGTTAAGCAACTCGTCATCATATTCGCACGATTATCTGTTAGCTGACTTAAAACAGCGTCGCATTATCGAAAGAATTGCCAAGAAGTACGTACATGGGACTTCGGTCAGTTGGGAAGATGCAGTGCAAACTGGTTATATAAAGGTTTTAGAAGCTTATTCAGCAGGTCGGTTTCGTCGTGGGGATGCAGAAGACTTTTCTCGTTGGGCGACAGTTGTGGCGCGTTACGAGATAATAGACTTTGTACGCAAAGAGTTACGCAAACAGTGCCAAAGTCTAGACTGCGTTATCCCAGGAACTGACATATCTATATTAGATAACATTTCTGACGATTTTAACTCTTTCGATGCAGTCGAACGTGCTGATTTTACGTTACAAGTCACCAAAGCAGTAAAAAATCTCGACGAACGTTATCCAGAACGGGGGTACTTAAAACTTTGGCAAGGACTAGTAAAAGGAACTAAGCAAACCCAACTTGCTTCATATCTTGGGGTCACACAACCCGAAATTTCTCGAAGACGCAAAGAGTTAGCGTTACGTGTCGTTATTGAGTTAGGACTAGTGCAATCTAATTCTACCAAACACAAAAATCAAAAACAACCCAACCATTCAGAACGGCGCCGTACAAAAAACATATGGTAATGGTGGGTTTAGGTGATTTGCGTATGATTTTATGATATGGGTTAACCCGTCATTACATAAATTTGTAAAATACCCAGTATATAAAAATGCGGTTAAACGTTATCTTTATCACGCAAGTTTTTAAACTAATTGATTATGACACAACCATTACCTGGTGAAATTTGGGAACTTAATACAATATCAATTCCTCCGTGCCATCATCAGGCGCCCAGATATGTCATGATTATTACAGAAGCAGAAGAAGTTGTACCGACTGTCTCTGTAATGCTATTATCAGAAGATACAAATTTTCTGAGTGAAGTTGATATATTAATTCCCAGTGACATTTCTGGGTTAAAAAAAGACTTGCTTGCCGAAACTTGGTTAGTCTTTCCCATGTTCGTATGCGATTTACGTCACCCCACAGGCGCCCGCTTATCATACCAAATATATGAAACACTATTAAATATAGGAGACTTATACCATAACTTGGCAGAACTACCAGCAAAGCATCATCTTCAGAGCTTAGGACTTCAACAAGGTATTCAAGCACTTGTAAATAACGACATCCTCAAAGGGTTTCATACAAGTGAACAAAGTAAAATCAATAAATTCAAGGCGCCAGCACTATGTAACAATCAACACAGTATAATGCGAATAGCAGAACAAGTATTAAATCAAGCAGTGCAAACCGAGCAAGACTTGATAGATACCACACGTCATAACATTATTGAATTCATCCCAAGCACCTTGACACCAATTACTCTTACCCACTGGCTACAAAATATACATCCACCTGAATGGCAAATTCCAACTCAAACACTAAAATTAGCAGTTGCAACCCGCAGTGTTAATCATCGTGAGTACATAATATCGACAATTGATGAGATTTCCACATTAATAAAACAATTACCGCTTCTAAGAGATGAATCTCAAAAGCGTAGCATCGCAAAAAGACTGAGTGAAATTGGCAAAGATAATCAAAACGTGATACAAGCACTAATACATTTATTACAAACGACACAAGACGACGAAACATTGTGGACAGCAGTTGAGAGTTTATGGCAAATAGACCCAGGAAATTCAGCGGTAGGAGTGCGAAGAGTCAAATTAATCGACTTAGGAATTGAGCTAGCAGGAGAAGGAATAGCTCTAGCTATCGCATTAATCCCGAAAATCAATAATCGATTTGGGATATTATTACAAGTCTACCCGACAGGCAGAGAAATTTATTTACCACCACAATTAAAGTTAGCGCTACTTGACACAGCAGGTAAAGTGCTAAAAAAAGTAACAGCACAACTAGCAGATTTATTTATACAAATTAAATTTAGCGGAGAACTTGGTGAAGCTTTCATCGTTAAAATTTGTATAGGAGAAGCCGAAACTACCGAACATTTTATCATTTAACATCTTGCTTGACTGGTATAGTAATAACAAACTCTGCACCATTTCCGGGTGTCGAGTAACACTCTAATTTTCCCTTATGCAATTCCGTAATAATTTGATAGCTTATAGATAACCCTAATCCAGTCCCTTTACCAACATCTTTGGTAGTAAAAAAGGGATTAAATAATTGAGACTGCACTGTTTCACTTATCCCAACACCATTATCAGCAATGCGAATTACTGCCCAATTCGTATTAAGCACTTCGGTGCTAATCCTAATTGTAGGGATTAATACATGTCCTGCATCTTCCAAAGCATCAATAGAATTCACCAGAATATTCATAAAAACTTGATTTAATTGACCTGGATAACATTCCAACTTAGGCAAATCACCATAATTCCGAATAACTTGAATACCTTGATGAAAACGTGCTGAAGGTTTGATACGGTTATTCAATATCAATAAAGTACTATCAATTCCAGGATGAATATCAACGACTTTGAACTTAGCTTCATCGAGTCGAGAAAATGTCCGCAACGATTTAACAATTTGTTGAATTCGCTCCACTCCCATATTCATAGAATCAAATATATTTTGCCAATCTTTAATAATATAGTCCAGTTCAATTTTTTTAATTTGTTTTTGAATAGCAATTACAGGTGTAGGATAATAATGTCTATATAAAGTTAATAAATTCAATAGTTCTTGAAAATAATTACTCACATGGTCTAAATTACCATAAATAAAATTAACAGGGTTATTTATTTCGTGTGCAACTCCAGCAACCAATACTCCTAACGCAGACATTTTTTCCGACTCAATAAGTTTAACCTGTAATGATTTGAGGTTTTTAAGCGCTGTTTCTAATTCAACAGTACGTTTTTCTAGAACAACTTGCGACTCTTCAAATTCTCGAATCACACTTTTGAGCAGTAATTCTTTGAGTTCGCTAGCTTTCTCTAAGTTTATACGGTCAGCTTCAGAGCGTTCTAATTTTTTTTGTAAAATCCGAACGCTTTTTTCTAATTGTTGAATTTTGCTTTCCACTTCCAAGTTTTCTATATCCATAGTCTCTACTGAGTCCCCAAAAGTAGAGTAATAAAAGTTTCTTGGTGGAAATAAGTCGCTCCTCGTGGTTCTAAAGGTGCAAATTCTCCATAAGTATAAAACCCACAAATAGGCGCCTCATACGGTAGCGTATTTTGAATCATTTGATACTCTTCTTTTGCCCTTGTACCTAAAAGCCAACGACGACAACAGCAAGAGAATATGAGTACAGCATCTAACTTGTTACCAGGATAGTTTTGTAAAGCAGTTTTAAATGAATTCAAAGAAGCGGCAATTATTTCGTCTCGACTGCTATCGGTAACTCGAACGCTTGCTTGTTCGGGTATATTTGCCAAAAAATTAATGCTACCATCATCATTACAACTATTAGGCACTCGCATATAATAATACTCATTATCACGAGCATAAACAGCGAGTGGATTTTCGGCAGTTGGTAAACGGTTGCCTAAATAACGTTTATAAAATTCAACGGCAGTAATACCTTCTACTTCATAAAGTATATTTCCCTTAGCTTTTGTTATTATGCTTTTGCGTCCTAGTGGACACCATCCACAAGATATTGCATGAGAAAAAATAATATTGCCACCAAAAGTCAAAATTGGTAACGAATCTGTTAAAATATTATTCCCAAAAAACTGATAAGTAGTTTTAAAACGATACTGGTCACCTGCGGTTCCACCAATAACCGGAACTGGTGACGAAAAAGCTAACTCTAAACCTTTGAGTAGCATCTCTCCATCTGTAGTGGCGCCACCTTCAGTATAACTAGCAGGTAGAGCAATACATAATTTAATCGGAGTAGTAAATTTTTCAGATGCTTGTAGTACAGCTTGTTTTGCAGCAACGATTGGGTCACAACTCGCAGAAGTTCCAACTCCTGCATGAATTTCCACGGTATCAGAACAAAATAGCACCAGCACCAAAGAATCTTGTTGAAACCCTATCTTAGATGACATTTCACCATCTGTAGTACAACCAATCAACTCAAGTCCAGGAAACACACGTGATATTTCCTCAAGAATAACAGCATGGTTAAAATCTATAGCTACGAATAGTATACCCGCACTAGGCGCCATATCCATTAAATCTTCTTGACACTGCTGTACAACTTCTTTAACAGCACATATCGAATCTGGGTCTTCACTATGACCGATAACTACTTTTAACATTTTACCCCCCGTAATTATACCCGCTCATTTCTACCTATCGCTAATTTAAGGTTGCCCATGATATAAACACAAGTAACAGGAACGAGCAAATTAATTTACCCACAGGGAGTATTGTTTTACCTAGACAAACTCGTTAAGCTACAATTGTGAAGTTTTGATGAAGCGAGCGAATGGAGCATCCTATAGACTTTGCATATCAAGACCTTCGTGGTCGTTCGTTTCGTGGCGCCAATTTAAGGGGTGCCAACTTTAGTTATTGTGACATACGCGGCGCCGACTTTAGCGAAACCACACTTATTGGCGCCAATTTTAGTCATGCGAAAGCAGGGTTGGGAAATTACCAAAATCTGCTTTTGATAGGAGTAGCTTTGATTTTATCGGGAATCTGCGGATTTGCGGCAGCGTTTTCAGGAGTTATTGCCACAGATTTTATTTACTTTGCTGTTCAGGAAGGATTAAAATTTACTTTCGTTGCAGGTGGTATTGCCTTAGTAACGCTTTTCGTTTTTTGTGTGTTGAGTAATTATCAAGCACTCGAAGTTGCACTGGGTGCTTCAGCTGTAGTTGGTGCTGTAGCAATAGCTATAGCTGCTATTAGTGCTATTGATGGGGTAATAGCTGGTTCAGTAGCTGGGGTTTTGGTTGCTGTAAATGTGGCTTTTGGTTTGGTGATGGCTGTTTCGTTTACAATGACGATAATACTAACCCGCAATTTGGGTCTAATTATAGCTATATTTTCTGTAATAGTAGGTGGAATAGGGGGAGTAGCGTTAGGTGCTTTGATTACCAATAATAATAGTGCATTTGTCAGCGCCATTAGTGTGGGAATATGTACAGCGTCCACTGGGACATTTTTAGGTAGTTATTTAGCAAGACAAGTTTTTAAGAACGAAGAGAAGTTTTTGTTCTTTCGTACTATAGCTGTGAATTTAGCTTCGATTCGTGGTACAAGTTTTATAAATGCCAATTTGACCGATAGCAAATTTCAGCAAAGTGTTCTCAAACACTGCGACTTTAGTAATGCGACTCTAACTCATACAAACTTTCATCTTGCCCAAAAGCTTGATTGTGCCAGAGTTGGCAATACAATTTTGGCAAATCCGAAAGTGCGGGAATTATTAGTCAAAAAGCGTGGTGTTAAACAATCATACATCGGATGTAACATTCAAGGAGGCAATTTAGCAGGCGCCGATTTAAGTGAAGCGAACTTTACTGAAGCAGATGTAAGTGAAGCAACGTTTGTAGATGCGATTTTAGAACGTGCGAACTTTACCAAAGCACAAGCGATAAATACCAACTTTCAACAAGCAAGACTCACAGCAGCATGTTTGGAAGCTTGGAATATAGATAGTACCACACAGTTAGAAGAAGTAATATGTGATTATGTATTTTTATTAAACAACCAAAATGAACGTCGTCCGAGTAGTGGAGTATTTGCACCCGGAGAATTTACTAAATTATTCCAGGTATTTATTAATACAGTTGATTTAATATTTCAAAACGGATTAGACTTACAAGCATTATATAGTGCATTGGTAGATGTAAAGGCAGCAAATCAAGATACGCAGTTAGCGATAAGGAGTATAGAAAATAAAGGGGACGGAGTAGTAGTAGTAAAAGTTCAAGTAACCGAAGAAGCGAATAAAACAAAGATTCACAGTGACTTTACGCAAAGTTACCAGGTAGCATTGCAAGCAATCGAAGCGAAATACCAAGCACAATTACAAAGTAAAGACGAACAAATCGAATTATACCGTCAACACCAAGCCGATTTAAAGAACTTGATGCAAATGATAGTGGCGCCTGCATCAAAGTCAGATAACATCGGTAAACTAGTAGTACTCAAAATTGGAGACATGGATGAGTTAAGTGCGAGCATTCCTGTAACGCTACAAATTTCCAATGAAGGTGAAACTCCTAGTGTCGAATGTACAGCCAAACTACCAGCGGCGCCGCAGTTAGAGATATTATATAGTCAATGGCAATCAGCTTACTATCGTACCTTACTTTCAAGCGCGCGGTTAGAAATACCTGAGATGCAAACAACAAATATTAGTCGTTACGACTATTTACAAGAATGCGAAGCATCAGCAAAACGCTTTAAACAATATTTAAATCACTGGTTGAATAACTCAGAGTCGTTCCGAGTTATTAAAGAAAAACTGCTCGAACAATTAAACCCATCAGAAACAATACGTGTTATTCTGCAAACCGAAAACCGCACTTTACTAAAATTACCTTTTCAACAGTGGACTTTCTTTGATACGTACCGAAATGCGGAGTTAGCAATATATACTGCTGCGTATAATAAAATAGAGGCGCCGTCTATTACTCATAATCGTGTTAAAATCTTAGCAATACTGGGAGACAGTACAGGAATAGATGTTAACCAAGATAGAAGAATACTGGAACAATTACCGAATAGCGAAGTAACATTTTTAGTCGAACCGTTACGAAAAGAAGTTAACGATGAGTTATGGCAACAAACGTGGGATATTTTGTTTTTTGCAGGACACAGTTATACAAAACAAGAAATAGGTCAAATAAATATTAACAAAAATGAGACGTTGAGTATAGGTCAACTGAAGAACGCACTACAAAAAGCTATTCAGCAAGGATTAAAACTAGCAATCTTCAACTCATGCGATGGATTAGGATTAGCATTAAACCTAGCAGAACTAAATATACCCCAAATGATAGTAATGCGCGAACCTGTAGCAGATAAAGTCGCGCAAGAATTTTTGAAAAACTTTCTCACAGAGTTTTCCAATGGTAAAACCCTATATATATCAGTAAGAGAAGCGAGAGAAAAACTACAGGGACTAGAAAACGAATATCCCACCACCACGTGGTTACCTGTCATATTCCAAAACCCATCACAAATTCCACCCCTCTGGAACCTGGCAAGGTGACAATCTTGCTTCAAAGGATTGCCTTATCTTAGGTTCAGGGGTTTTGGTTCCCCCTTCAGAAATTCAGCAGTATAAATAGGAACAATTAAAAAAAATCAGAAGTTATAATTTATAGCCGTTCTCAGTTGAGTGAGGACAGATTAACTCATTAAAGTTCATGTGGGGTGGGCATCCCGAACCGCTCTTGTGTACTTAACTCGAACGGGAAACGCTACATCAGCCAAAAACAATATCAACAAAGCTAACCCCAGTTTAGTACGTAGTAATCTTGATGGCACAGGTCATGATTTTTATGTAGATAGGTTGGCTGGGTTTAATCCAAACCAGCAAACAGACCTGATTAATTTCTTACTAGCATTGGATGATGTTCCTGGGAGCTTCTAATTGAAACTAAGGGATGGGCAGAGAAAACCCTTCCCTTGCTCGTCCTTTGAATTACAAACTTTTAAAAGTAAGATCACGCAGTTAGTTCCTTGCTGAACACCACTTTATCGTCACCTACTGTATAGAAGTTCCGAATTCGCGCCTCAAGAGTATAGCCACACTTAGGATAGAAAGCCCGCGCGCGTTCAAAACCATCAATACTTGACGTTTCCACAATTACCAAGCGGGCGCCACTAGAGCGTAATATTTCTTCAACATGGCTTATTAAAGACCTACCGTGACCTTGCCCTTGAGCGCCAGGACTAACCAGAAGCATAAGAATATTCCATGTTCCATCAGTCATTGGCTCTGGGGCGCAATAAACCACACCTACTGGTTGCTCGCTCACTGCAATGAACCAAAGGTCTTTATTGCCGCGTTCGTAGTCGTCCAACCGCTCTCTAATCTGATTGATTCCATCCGAATTGAACAAACCGCTCACTTCAGCCAAGGCAATTACAGCTTCCATATCACTGGATATCACTTTTCTAATCATGGTCATGGAAAACTGAATCCTTACAAAAATTTATATTCCAACAGTAATTGTACTGCGGGAACTTGTGCCAAATCTCATTGCCACAAATATTTATGCATATCATTTTTTAACTTTTTCAGCTTTCCAGGTTCCTCCGTAGACGTAAAATGGGTTATCTTGACTAATGTCCTGCCAGCAATTAGGACATACGAAAACCCAGTCTCCTTCTTCTTCGTATTTGACGCGGTACAAAACAGGCACCGTTTGTATACATATGTGACAAGGTTTTACACGCGCTCTTACAGCCATAGTTTAATAACGAGTATTACCAATAATACTATTATACTTAAGAAAGTAAATAATATATAGTTATAAATTTTGATTTTTGCTTGTAAATGTTGAAGTTTGATAATTAAGTCATTTACTTTTGGTTGCTGCTTTTGAATAAATGTAGCTAAATAGTCATGAACGAGTTGATAACGGTCTTCGGGGCTGGTTGGTATTAATACTACAATGCCCGCTGCCACAAAAATCTGTAAGACCAAATCTAATTGCTTATCATTTATTAAAGTTGGTTTCCAATTAGTATCTGTAATTCTTAAAATAAAATCTTGTTTCAACTCTGTACGAGTTTTAGCTGGTCGAATTCCTTTATCATCAGTCAATAAATATAATAGTATTTCTGCTATTTTTTGATTTTCATCTCCGCAGTCTTTAACTACTTCTTCTAAGTAGCGTTTAATTAACTCTTGTTTTGTTCCAATCTGTTTATATTGTACTGATGTTGTAATATTTTCTGTCTCTAGCTGCGCGCAAACAATTTGTAATTCAATAGGACGCACTTCACCAAATTTAATTGATAAGTCATGTACTAAACGCTTAATTAAATCTTCTTCTAGATAGTGTTTTGAACGTTTGCTTAAACGCGCGATTAATGTTTCGGCATCGTTTATTGAAAAATTACCGAGTTCATATAAAACATTTTTACTCAGCAAGTCATGGTTAATAATATTCATACTAGGAATTTGGATACATTCGAGCAAGTAATGTAAATATTCTTTGCGTAATGATAATATAACTTTGACACCTAGTATATTTAAACATGCTCCTAAAAATGAAAAGAAATCACGGCGCCGTTGATATGTGTTATATTTAAATAAAAATTCCTCAAATTGGTCAAAAATTAGTATAACTTTAAAATTATATGTACAAGATTCTTGTAGAGTTTGCAAGATATCATTTGATGTGAATTTATTGCTTTCTTGTGTTGCTGGTAGTGCTGCAAATAATGCTTTGTTTAATTCATTAATCCAGTTATCATAATATCGCACAAATACTGGTATAATATTACCGCGAGTATTTATATTTATTTGTTTAATGGCGGGAATTAAACCAGCTTGTACAAGCGAAGTTTTTCCAACACCAGAGTATCCATGAATAACGATTAATTTGTGGTCTGGACGCATTAAACGTTCGAGTAAGTGTTTAACATCTTGCTCACGTCCAGATGCAGTAATTTCCGGCGCCAATGTTTCTTCAATTGAACTATCATTTACTCTATCTATAATTTGAGTTAAGCTTGACTGAGGTTTTCGCTGCGGTTGAATTTTTCCGGCGCCGATAAATGCTCTAAACCCATATTGCTGTTCGGTAGAACGTATTTCTAATTTGACTCGAAAAGCTTCAAGATAAAGGTTTTGTTTTAAATATACAGTTCTTAATAACTGTAAAATTTGAATAAACTGTTGAGGGTTATCTTTATGACCAAGAAAACGCGCTTTTTGTAAATGATTTACTGCACGCGATGTTCTACCTAATTTAAGTTCTGTCTGAGCTAATAATAGTAAATATAGTCCTTGATGCTGTTGTGCAACTGGGTCTTTAATAAGATAGTGTAACGCTTGATATGCATGTTGCTTGGCTTGATTCCAAAGTCGTTTACTCAAAGCTGTTTCTGCTAAAAAACCATAAGCACGTGCGACTCGTGTTGAATTACCATATAATTTCTGTAAATTTAAGGCTGTTAGTGCTAAATGTTGCAACTCGTCCCATGCTTCTAAGCGTCGTAGTGTTTCACCTAATGGGTTAATATATTTAGCTACTAAGTTTGGATAGTTTGCTTCGGTAAATATATTAATACATTTTTCAAAAAAGTATCTTGCTTGCGCTAGATATTCTCGTGAAACTGTTTTTTGTTCAGCTTTTTGGTAGTAACATAATCCAATATGAAAAAGTAGTACTCCTGCACGCATTTGAAATAGTTCTTCTTGATTCCAAAAAATCAAACTACGCTGGAAATAATCTAAAGCTGTATCTATATGATTTTTTAGATAAGCTTCTTGTCCACGTACAAAATCTACACCTGCTTGTATTATAGGTTCTACTGGGTATTTTATCAGTTTTAAATCGTAATAGTATCTAATGATTTCTCGGCGCCGGATATATCCTATTTGCCAACCAATAGAATATGTGTCAGAGAAGAGTGCAAATTCAAAAATTGCGTCAGTATCGCATTTTAATTGTTTTATAAGTTCCGAGGTGGTAATGGTAAATTCTATGGTGGTTGCCCAGCTTTCAAAATCACTTGATAACCGCATCATTTTGGCTAATATTTCATCGTTTACCCATAATACTATGGGGAAATTAAAGTTTTTACGAAACTCTTCACGAATGAGGTTAGTTGTAGTTAGTAGCTGGTCTAGGTTTAAGTGTGTTTCTAAACCCCATACCATGACTGCATCTGGTTGTTTGGGTAGAAGTGCTTCTATTTTTTGGTATAAGCTCGTTTCTGTTTTTTTTATGTTGAGTATGGGTATTTTACTGTTTATTTGTTGTTGCAGGTGTTTGTATAGAAATGAGCGTAAGAGTATGTAGTTACAATGTGCTAATATTAATCGGAATTCTCCTTGTGATGCTGAGAGTGTCCATGCTAGTTCTTCTAGGGATGGAGAGATTTTTTCGTTTTGGATAGGCATTAATTTTTTACCACAGAGACGTAGAGTACACAGAGAAAAGAGAGTAGGGGGAGGTTATTGTTTTAGCTCTTCTGATTCTATTAATATTGGGTTTACGTCGAACCAAGATTCTCCGTGGTAGTTACGGTATTCAAATACTAAGCGACTATGAATGAGTTTTTGATAGTCTCTGTCTCCACCAACTTTTTTTCGTATGCGTACTTGTCGTAGAAGTTCCCATTCTTCTTCACATATTTGCATGGTCATTTCGTTTCGACGCGAACGAATTAATGCTTCTAGTGTTTGTTTTTGTAAGGGAAGTTTTCTTTGGCGTTGAATCCAGTTGTTTAGTAATCTGAGTAAGTCACGTACATGACCACCGCTAATTTGGCATAAACGGTCTAAGCTTTCGGGTGTATCAAATATTTGGGTTATTTTGCTTAAACGTTCGTTTGGGTCTAAATTAGGGAAAGCCCGTGCTAGTACCATGTGACGCATCAGTTGTATTCCTGCTTCATCATAACTACCGTCTTTATGATGGACTGGTACCATTGGTAAGACTCTTGGTTCTTCAGGAAAACGCTGTGTTAGGTTGTTGTAGTCGTTAGAGAATTTTAAGGCTAAGGGCATTGTGTAGACTACATGGCAATGTAGTTTTGTTAAATATTCGCTTTGGTCGATGAATAAATACTCTTGTTGCGGGCGCCCCCAAGGTTTTGCGCGACTGTCGATACGGTCGAGATTATCGACAATAACAACAAGTCCATTTTTACCGCGTTGTTTGAGTTTTTTAATCGCAGGTTCTAACAACTCTGTATTTATCGCTTCTAATAACTTACCTTTTTGAGGCGCCAAATACTGGTTAAGTCGTTCGCGTAACATTGCATCACCTTTGGTTCTAGTTGTAATTTCAGCAATACCAACTGAGAGCGAAAACTTATCTCCATCTAAATTAAAACCAACATCACCAATAGGAAGCTTTGCTTTTATTCCAATAATCTCTGAATTCAAAATTTTCCAGGCACCGACTAGTAATTCTTTGAGTTTACCAGGTTCGCTTAATTTAATATCAACCAAACTTTGACTAACGTGACGTGCAACAGCTAGTAGAAAATCACCAATATCAACATCTGCCATTTCCAAGTCTTGACTAGACTCAAAGTAAACTACATAAAAATTTTCTTTTTCCAACTCTAATTTTAACTGTAATAATTCAGTAGATTTTCCGCAACCTATGTGACCTGTGAACAATTGACAAGTCGGCTCATATGGAGAGAAAAAACTAATATTATCTCTCAACTCCTCAATAATCTTTCCACCTCTGACCGAAGAAAAATCGATATACAACTTCTGGTCTTCAACATTATCAAAAACTATCGTCTTACTAGGATTTGTAGCTTGATAAAAGGCACGTAAATCTATCATATTTTTTATTCCTTGTTTCCTTTGTATTTCGCAAAAATAATTCCGTGAATTTACTGTTTACATTTATAAAAGAGCAAGAATACTTACATAATAAATTGATAAACCAAGCTTAATATAATGGTATAATTTTTATCAAGAAAGTGTGTAGTCTATAAAAATACATTTAAAAAAATACTTAAAAACTCTCTGTGTCCTCTGTGTCCTCTGTGTCTCTGTGGTAATGTTAAGTATATATATCTACTACACAGTAATGAGCAACATTACCTTAGAACAAAACCACAATACGACTAACTATAGGCGCCTCAAAGCCATCACAGTAGTTATCTCAGTTTGGGGTATTATTAGCTTGATGCACTTGGTACCCAACACACGATGGTTCATGTTGGTATTAACACTTATCTTGACTTGGCAAGCAGTAAGAATGCTCATAGCCAAACCAAAGACTTTGATTAACTCAAACGAAGCTTATTTACCTACCGTAACAATTCTAGTTCCAGCGAAAAATGAAAGTATAGTATTACCTAATATAGTTGAAAGCTTATTTCATTTAGATTATCCAGCATCAAATTTAGACATTTGGATTATTAATGATGCGAGTACAGATAATACTCGTCAACGCTTAGAAAAATTACAATCTCAATTTCCAGCGTTACAAGTTTATCATCGTGAAACTTCTATTGGAGGTAAATCAGGCGCCTTAAATGCAGTATTCGGTGCCACAAAAGGAGAAATTATTCTTGTTTGCGATGCTGACGCACAAATTTCCACTAACTTTTTAAAACAAACACTTCCAATATTTAAAGACAACACAATTGGTGCAGTACAAGTAAGAAAAACAATTGCTAATCGTCATCTTAATTTCTTAACTCGCTGTCAGCAAATGGAAATGAGTTGTGATGCTTGGTTACAAACTCACCGTATTGCAGCTTCTGGTATGACTGAACTTAGAGGAAGTGGAATGTTTATAAGGCGCCAGCTTATAGAGAAATGTAACGGCTGGAATGAAAACACCGTTACCGATGATTTAGATTTGGTATTTAGATTATATATGGCAGGCACAGAAATTGAGTTTGTCGTGGCGCCTGCTATTAAAGAACAAGGAGTAACAAGCTTGGGGCAACTATGGCATCAACGCTATCGTTGGTCACTAGGAGGTTATCAGCGTTATTTAGATTATTTACCACAAATGCTAAACTTGGGTTGGAAAAAAGAAATAGATTTACTTTTATTTTTATTACTACAATTTATTTTACCAATTGGACTAATTCCCGATTTACTTTGGACAATTTATTATAGCCATAACCCTGTACTGTTTCCACTTCAAACCCTCCTAGGCATAATTCTTACCATTGGTTTTATCGCAGGACTATACCAATTTCAAAACTTACGGGGATGGTCATTATTGTCGTCAACGCTTCAAGGTTCTTTTTACATGTTGCACTGGATACCAATTATGATTGTTGCTACACTTAGTTTATGTATAAAGCCACGACAGTTAAACTGGGTAAAAACTGAGCATTATGGAAATTAACTTTAACTCCATACTTCTTCCTTTGTGTCCTTTGTGCCTACCCTGCGGGAAATCCTCTGGATTATGTGGTTAATTTCTCTTATAGTCTCTGTGGTAAAAAGAACACATGACTGCATAGGCTAGAAGCCTATGCTACAACCCATAAGCTGCATACCAGTTATAATTGTGACCACTATACCCTTATATATAAAGCGACAACAGTTAAACTGGGTAAAAACTGAGTACTATGGAATATTAATTATGCTAGACCTATTAATAAAGAACGGTTTAGTTTTTGACGGATTAGGAACGGCGCCAGTGCGCCGAGATATTGCTATTCAAAATGGGCAAATTGTCAATATCGCTGCATCGCTATCTATAGATGCAGACGAAATAGTTGATGCAACAGGTTTATGGGTAACACCTGGTTTTATTGATATTCATACGCACTATGATTTAGAAGTAGAGATAGCACCAGGTTTAAGCGAGTCAGTTCGTCATGGAGTAACGAGTGTAGTTATTGGGAATTGTAGCTTGTCTGTGGCAATAGGGGCGCCGCAAACACTAGCAGATATTTTTCAACGAGTCGAAACGCTCTCACACAGACTAATTGAGAAATGGTTACAAAAATCTGTTTCGTGGCAAACTCCCAAAGAATATTTACTACACTTACAGCAGTTACCGTTAGGGCCAAACGTAGCAGCAATGTTTGGACATAGTGCATTACGCGCACATGTCATGGGGTTGGAACGTAGCTTAACTGCTCAACCCAACGCAAAAGAACTACAAATAATGGAGGATATAGCAGCGAAAGCATTATTATCAGGATTTATTGGCATCTCTATAGATATGTTCCCTTGGCATTTAATGAGTGGAGAATGGAGTGGTTGCACTATTCCTTCACAACACGCGCAATATAAAGAATATGCAATGCTGGCAAATTTATGTCGGCAACACGATAAAGTTTTTCAGGTAACACCCAACCTACAACGACTAGCTTCATTTTGGGAAATTTTTCGGATGAGTATAGGAAAGCGACCTTTGCGCTTAACAGTGCTAAGTGCATTAGATGCTGTCCACGACCGTAAACTCTGGAGAGTATTTGCTCCTCTTTTATTCTTTTGGAACCGAATAATGAGAGGCAATGTCAGGTTTCAAACTTTAACAGAACCCTTTACTATTTATTCCAACGGACCAGTTACACCCTTATTTGAAGAATTTCCCTGTGGTGTAAAGCTGAATGGTTGTAACTCCAGAGAAGAACGTCAAAAACTATGGACATCACCTGGTTTTGTATCTCAATTTCGTACTGACTGGTCTAATAAATGGCGCCGTTCATTTCATCGTCAGTTAGAAAACATGGAAATAGTACGTTGTCCAGATGAAACATGGCAAGGTTTAAGCTTCGCGAAAGTCGCACGTAAAAGACAGCAAGACCCCTTAGACTTTTTCATCGAAGCATTACAACTACACGATACAAATATACTATGGGTGGCAACAGGCGCCAACGACCGACTCGAACCCAGGAAAGCAATGATGTCACACCCGCATATATTGCCAGGTTTTACCGATGCAGGGGCACATGTGCGGAACTTAGGATATTATGATGGCGCCTTATCTTTACTCAAACAAGCAGTAGTCAGCAAATTTATGAAACCCGAAATAGCAATTTCTCGCGTAACAGGAGAACCTGCCCAATGGTTTCGGTTAGATACAGGAGTAATAAAAATAGGCGCCAAAGCCGATATAGTTATTATCAACCCTAATGCACTCAATCAACCCATCAGTCCCCAAATAGAAGTTTTCGACCCAGTACTAGACGGTGAACCGCGAATAGTTAAACGAGGTTCAGAAGAAATAATTAAAGCCGTATATATAAGCGGTGTAAAAGTCATTGACCAAGGTAAAGTAACTCAAAGCTTAGGTCAACAACAACTCGGAAAAGTCCTAATTACAAAATAGTAGGTTGGGTGGAGCCTTTGCGTAACCCAACATAAATCTTACTAATACAATGAAAAATTTCAGAAACAGTATCAACAAAAATGTCACAGACCATCCATTTACAGACTATTGGGACATATTTGTTCTCAAACATCAACACCCTATTAACATCATATTTCACATCCTAGGAATATTTATATTTTACAGCATACTTCTCGGCGCCGCTTACTTCCACAATATTTGGTTACTTTGTGCCTTACCTTTAACACAGCTAGTAGGTCTAACAGGACACTTATTATTTGAACGTAGCCACATCGACATACAAGATGCAGTCTTTTCGTGGCGTGCATCTCGTTGTTTAGGAAAAATGCTGTGGAGATTTATAATAGGTAAATATAAAGAGGATGTTCAACAACGTTTGGATATATTATATGATTATTTAAGTATTTACCACAGAGACACAGAGAACACAGAGATTTAGTTATATATAACAGGAACAAATAAACTCGCATGGGGTGAAAAATGGCAACCCAACTTAGTGAACCAAAATCTTTGGCTCCAATGGTAATATCCTGGGAACCCTTGCCCGATGATTTTAGGTTAGAGAAAAAACCAGTGGAAAATATCAACCATCCATTATTGGCTGGGGTTTTGCGCGAAATATTAGAAATAGCTGGGTATATACTACCAACAATGTTGATAGCATCAAATTTTGGTCTTTGTGTAACCTTGAATAACCAACCTATAATTAAAGCTCCCGACTGGGTTTTTGTAAATCGCGTAAATGAGGTTTTAAGGGAGCGCAAAAGTTATACACCAAATTTATAGGGTGATTCACTCCTCATCGGCGCCAAGGTATTGCCAGTAACATGATATCGTTATTGCTAGAAAAGTTACCTGGTCAACATGTTTGTTTACTTACTGAAGATGCGGTAGATTTTTATGAAAAGTTAGGTTTTACTGAAGGCGATACTTGTATGGAAAAAGTAATTAGTAAATGGTTAGTAAATCATTTGTAACATTGTGTGTTGTAGAGACGCAATTAATTGCGTCTCTACGTGTAAATGTAATTTTTATTTTATTTCTACAGTTAGTTCGTAGGTAGCATTCCCGCGAGTTCCTCCAACTACAATTTGGTAATCTCCATTTGCTGTAAGTTTTCCGCTCCAAGTTGTAGCTTCTTGCTTGATAGTTTTACTATCTGGTGCGGTGACATCGAATACAGCATTATTTTCTAGAGATGTAATTTTTAGATCCATTTGCTGTCCTTGTTTGGCGCCAAGCAAGTAAGTGTCACGTTCTCCTCTAATTACGGATTGTTTTATTGTTGTTGAGTTGGCGCCACTAGCAAAGTTGACTCGTACAGGTTTTCTTGCTCTAGTTGTTTCTTTTTCAGCAGTAGCGGTTGTACAATTGACTTTAGTAAAGGTTTCTCTAACTGTATTTAATTTAGACTCGGTAATTGTCCACGTTTCTTGAGTAATTTGAGTATCTTCTTCTATTTGTGTAACAATGTTAAGCTTCGCTTTATCAGCAGCTAATTCTCCCATTAGGGTTTGGTTATAAGAACTATAATAACTTGCAGCAGGATTTTGGATAGTTGCTTGCACAGTACCACTAATATTATTGGCTGCACCAATATTTATTTCTGCTGTTGCATCAAGCGTTTTTGTTTTGGCTACATAGCAATATTTACCAGGCGCCAATTTTTTACCAGCTTTATCAGGTGAGGTTGTTGGGGATGTCTGGGATACAGGTGTGACTGTATCTGGTTGAGCGGATGCTACTGGACTAGATGTTACAGTAGGAGATACGGTTGCAGAGTTAGAATTTGTTTGCCCACAACCTGTTAGATATAAAAGACTAATTACAACAGCACCAGGTAAAAGTCGCTTGTTAATCATGATTTGTAGCATTTCCGCTCTTATTGATTCTTAAACGTAAAAACAAGTCGATTATCGTTGATTTCGGAAAAAAGCTGTGATATTTAATATTTTTTTCATATTAATCTAATTCCAATATGGTTTAATTCTGAATCTAGCCATGTTCTAAATATTCGGTTTAAAATTTCTTGATAAATTTCTGATGTTAGTTCTGCGGAGATTTTTTCCTCGATTAGAAAAATATAACTTGCTTGCTCAATGCGTATAGGTCCTACTAATTCTCCAACTTTGCTGTTAAATAAAATAGTTGCTACATCTGGTTGTAAGTTCCAACGGTATAGTTTACCCTCAAAACCACAGTCTCGGCGCCTACGCTCATCACTGTCATATAAATGAGCAGCTTGATAAAAGCTCATTTCGCTTTCTTCAATTTGATAAAAAATTTCTTGTGCGAGTTGCTCGTAAGGAACGACAATTTGATAAAGTATAATTTGTTCAAAATCAAGTTTATTCTCTGCAAAAAAAACTTCAGCGTCTTTAGCAAATAATGATTGAGTTAATTTACTTGCTAGCAAATTATCTCTAATGCCAGCTTCCCAGTCATCAGAAGTTATTAAATTATCTGTTAGCCATGCAATTGTATCACTAGCTTTCACTAATCTTTTGGCATATCTTTGCCTATCCGCTTCAGCTTGAATTTCCTCGGATGTCAGCGATATTCCTCGCGCTTGAGCAACTTGTTCAATGATTTGCTTTTCTAATACTTTTTGACATACATCTTTTAGTTGCATATCTTTTCTTAGTGAAGCAATAATTTCCTCCGGTTGAATTATTTTACCTTTTAGGCTAATCATAAGGTAATTCACCTCACATAGAATAAAAACTAATTAGAATTATGAGATGACAAGTTAAAAAAACAATCCTCGCCTAGAAGATTTTTCCGGTCTTAAAAAAAAAGGATTAAATCGACTTCGAGATGACCGACTTGGTGAGTAATTAATCACTAAAAAAATGGGCATGGATATATTCATGGTTGTAACCGTATTACCTATTGAGTGTCCACCTAAAGTATTTACAGCAGATGATGCAGCAGGATAAATACTAAGTGATTGCATAATAGTTGACCAATCAAAACCACCTTTTATATTAGATGCTTCGGTGATTTGTTCCATATGCTCAAGGTCAGAGATAATCATAAATTGCTCCTTTACTATGTATAAAGAAACCAGGTTTCTAGGTTTATAAAGAAACCTGGTTTCTAATTATTGTTTAATTCCAACCTACTAAAGTTAATCCACCAGTGATTTTACTTAAATCCATGCTTTCTGAACCTGTAGTAGTACCATTTGGTCCCGAAGCAGAGTAGGTTTTGATTCCTCTCAAGTGTTCTGCATATACTGAGCCACTGGCGCCAAGTGCTGCAAGATTAGGTAGAACTAAAGCACCACCTTCGAGATTATTTGCTTCATCTACAGCTTCGAGATAATTTAAATCGTTGATCAACATAGCTTGCTCCTGTGAAAAATACTAGTTTTTATGATTTGTATTGGTAGTGCAATCCTGGTTAGCTCTTTAGTCTCTAGAAGTTCCAACCTACAAATGTTGCTCCTCCAGTAAATTTGGTCATATTAACGCTTTCTGAACCTGTAACAGTTCCACCTGCTCCAGAACTAGAAAGTGTTTTGATACCAGCCATATGAGTACTATCAAATGAACCACTAAATCCAATAGCATCAAAAGGAGATACACCACCTTCGATTTGAACTGATTCATTAGAAATTTCAACGTAACTTAAATCTTGAATTAACATACCTTTCTCCTTGTTAAAAACTTTGATTTTTTTTGCTCTCAACTCTCTCTTGAGTTGATATTTATAATGTAGCTCTTTTCTTTTTAATGTGTACCATTTATTACAGAATATGATGCCATTGTGGCATGTTATTTCTTCTCTTATAAGTAGCCTTGTTTACATAAAAAAAGGCGCCCTCTAAACAGAGTACGCCTCTTGTAAGACACGCTTTTCGATCTGTGTATTTTATCTAAACTTAAAAAATGGAAAAACAAAGAGATTCCATCTCCTAGCCTCTATATCCCCATAAATAGAACCCTTGCCACCTCTAGAAGCTAATGCCTGATTATCTGTAGGTTCCAAATACGTTAAATCATTAATTTGATTTAAACAAGAAATATTTTGCCTTTGTGTAGAATTTGAATAATCTGTCACTTCCTGACTCTTTATATTACTCGCCATAGAAGATTGTTGACGATTTTCTTTCAAAAGACGGCTGTAAGTGCGGTAAGGTATGTAATGCAAAGGATTATAACCAGCAAAGCGTAAAATTAATACACAAGCCCAAGAATATCTACCAGATGAAATAGCTTCCACAACTTGACTGAATTGTTCAGGTTTCATAGTTCTGTCAAGGTGCTTTTGATTCGCTGTTATATTTTGTGCCATTATTATAAGTCTCCTATATTTTATAAACTCAAACTACCTTTTTGGATTTGTTGAATTGGGTCGAGTAAAACATCTACAATCCGACGCTGACGAGTAATAATTTCGGCAGTTGCAGTTTGACCTGGTTTAAATTTTATAATTTGCTTATTAGCAGCCACATAATTACGTTCAAGCTCTATTTCAACGCGGTAAACAGCACCCAAGCGTTCATCAACTCTGGCGCCGGGAGATATTGATTTCACCTTACCTGTAATAATTCCGTAGTCTTGGTAAGGATAAGCGTCAAATTTAACTTGTGCAGTTTCCCCAACTTTGACAAAGCCAGCTTCACGGTTAGGTAACACTGCTTGTAGAACTAACGGCGCTGACTGTGGTGCAATTTCAGCAAGTGTTTGACCAGCTTGGATAGTCTCACCAGTGTTACGAATATTCAGCGATAATACAACTCCATCAACAGGTGTAGTTAGATAAAGTTGCTTCAATTCAGCTTTAGCTTTCTCTAAAAGTTTTCCCGCTTGTTGAATTTTGGCTTTGATTTGCGTCTTTTCAACTTCTAACTGCTGAATTTTTTGTTGCGATTGAATCCTTACTGTACTTGCTTCGGCGCCTTTTTGCATCAACTCAGCTTGAAGTCGTTTGATTTCAGTTTGCGTCTGTTCAATTTCACTTTGGTTTTGAGTAATACTGCGTAGTATTTGTGCTTCAGATTGTTTGGCTTCAAATAAACGCTCGCGCGTCATTGGTGTTTCTTCAAGCTGATTTTTAGTAATTGCCAGCTGACGTGTACGCAACTCTTGTTCGGCATTAAATACCATATCACGGGAAATGCCGCCTTCCTTGAGTAAAGGTTTAAGACGTTCAACACGTTCTCGATATGCATTTACTTCTTCTTGTCTTTGCTTTAATAGTTCTTTTGACTTTGCCAGTAAAGGCTCAATAGCAGAACGTCTGTTAATGGTATCTGTATACTGATTTTGTAATTGATTAAGCAGTTGATAACTTGCCACTAACCTAACTTTCGCTCCGGTAACAGCACTTGTCTGTGCTTGTTGTTCAGCTTGAGCTATTTGCGCGCGCGTTTGTAGTTCCAACTGTGTTTTATCAATTAAAGATTCAGTTTGAAGTAATTCTGTATGTAAAGCTGTACTTTCTTGTTCTAAACGCTCAATTTCTTTAAATGCAATTTGATTATCAATCTCAGCCACAACTTGTCCAGCTTTGACTGGTTCGCCTTCTTGAGCATACAGCTTTGTAATCTTACCTGCAACAACTGGATTAACTTTATAGACTTCACCCTGCGGCACCAACAAACCACTTGCTTTGCCCACCTCGTCAATATGTCCGAAATTTGCCCAGGTGCCAAACGCAGCGCAAAAAACGATTCCACCCAAAACAACACGACCTGGTAACGATGCTGGTGGATTATCCAGAACTGTTTGTAATGATGCAGACCAATTAGAAACTGCACTTTCCTCAACAGGCGCCAATTGTGTCATATCTATAGAATTAGCAAATGAAAGCGAAGCACTAGAACCACCATAAAGCAAATCTAATTCATCATCACTTGCTTCGTCAGTAATAGATAGAGTTTCTTCCATTGCAGGAAGTGAAGAAATCGATATTTTCATATAAATTTTAAATTTAAAATAATGAGTGTAGGGTGCGTGAGAGCTATTACAATCTAAAAAGAAAACCGAGTATTAACCTGCTTTCACGCATCAAGTATTCGTTGCCAAGTTTGGTTGCCTTATATACATATTATTCTCGATAAATTCGATATTGGACATTTATTAATGCCAAATTGGCATATATTTCAGCTCATTTCAAATATCAAGCTGTTGCTGTGCCAGGTGATAGTAAAGACCACCTTGCTGCATTAATTCCTCATGGGCGCCGTGTTCAACAATAACACCTTTGTCTAGAACAAGAATGCACGAAGCATTTCGCACGGTTGACAGACGATGGGCAATAATAAAAGTAGTGCGTTGTTTACTAATACGGCGTAAGTTCTCTTGAAAGCGTCTTTCTGATTCAGTATCTAGAGAACTAGTAGCTTCATCGAGAATTAGAATACGTGGGTTAGGAAGAAGCGCACGAGCAATGGCTATTCTTTGTCGCTGTCCACCTGACAATGCAGAACCACGTTCACCAACTTTGGTATTGTAACCAAGGGGTAAACTTTGGATAAATGCTTGTGCTTCAGCTAACTTGGCAACTTCTACTACTTGCGCTAAAGGATATTCCGGTCGATACAACGTGATGTTATCCAAGATTGTACCGGAGAATAAAAAACACTCTTGCGGTACTACTCCTAACTGGCGCCGTAAAGATTGCGGTGAAACATGGCGGATATCGTGTCCATCGATTAAGACCCGACCACTCGTAGGATGATATAAACCTTGAAGTAAATTAATTAAAGTACTCTTCCCGGAACCACTGCGTCCAACAATTGCTACTGTTTCACCAGGATGTACTTCAAAGGAAATATTTTGCAATATATTTCGTTGTTCATCAGGGTGGTAGCGAAAACAGACATTTTCAAACTTAAGGAAACCTTTCAACTTCGGCAAAACTAACAGTGGTTTATCTGTACTCTCTTCTGGTTGTGCTGCAAACACATCATCCAGACGTTCCACCGACACCATTACTTCCTGCAATTCATCCCAAAGACTAACCAATGATAAAACTGGGTTGATAACATTACCAATTAGCATGTTGAACGCAACAAATTGACCAATACTCAATTGGTCCTGAATTACTAGCGTTGCTCCATACCATAGTAAAGAAGTACTGCCCAGAGTATTAATTAGTCCACCAATGACTTGTAAGTTATTAGCGAGCTTTTGCCCATGAAATTGAGCATTGAACATACTTGTCAAATGGTCTTCCCACAACCAGCGCAAATCTCGTTCTGCTGCTGCTGTCTTCAAAGTTGCCACTCCAGTCAGCATTTCTACTAGTGATGAGTTCTGTTTTGCAGATTCAGTGAATATATTTCGTGATACTTTCCGCAGTATTGGACTTGCTACCACAGTCAATAAAATAATAGGTGGTAGTATGCCAAGTACTAATAAAGTCAGGCGCCAGTTGTAATAAACCATCAACCCCACATAAACAAATGCCATCAGCGCATCTAAACCAGTTGTGACAGCTTGACGAGTGAGAAACATTTGGATTTTTTGGTTTTCTTGCACGCGCGTCACAATATCGCCAACATGACGGTCGGCAAAAAACTCTAGAGGTAGATTGAGCGCATGACTGATAAAAGCACTAATTAACGTCAAATCTACACGGTTTGAGAAATAATCTAATAAGTACTGACGAACGCCAAGTAAGCCAACTCGCCAAACACCAAACAGTAGCACTCCTATGGCAAATACATGTAAAGTCATCAAGCTTTTGTGTATTACCACCTGGTCAAGAATGATTTGTGTAAACAGGGGTGTAACTAAACCTAAGACTTGCAGCAAAACTGATGCCAGAATAATGGGAGCAAGCATTGAACTAAAAGGTAAGAAGGCGCCCCATATTCTTCCTAAAGAAGGTTTAGTGCTAGGTATTTTTTGTAAAAGACTTGTTGGGTTTAAAAGTAACGCATACCCAGTCCAATCTGCTTGAAATTCCTTAATTGTTAACCATCGCTTGCTCACTGCTGGGTCAGCAATTAGAATCTTATTTCCCTTAACATGGTATACAACTATATAATGGTCGCCTTGCCAATGAGCAATCCAAGGATTCATTTGTTCTATCAAGCGATTTAAGCTAGCACGAACAGGTCTAGCTTGAAAACCGATATTTTCCGCCGCAACCGCTAAATTTTTGAGTGAGGCGCCAGAACGAGTTACTCTTGCCAAGTTCCGCAACATATTAATACTAAAATGTTTACCCCAGTACTGCGACACCATTGCCAAGCACGCAATACCACAATCCATTGCGCTCTGCTGCTGAACAAATGGATAGCGCCAATTCAAACCACGTTTGCGACCTTTGGTTGGTTGAGGAAAGGGAATGACTTTAGATTCAGATGTGGGAGTAGGAATTAACAGAGAAGATTTAGATTCTTGTAAGTTAGAAATTTTCGCTTTAACGACTTGCTTTTTGGCATTGTCAGTCTCTGGTAATAATGGCGCTACTAACTGGACTGCTTCCCAATACTCCTGTGGTAGTTTATATACAAGCAAATCGGTTTTAGCAACCCAATCAACAGGGATTTCATCTGGATAACCCCAACTGGCGCCGACTTGAGGAGCTTTTGATAAAGGATTTTGACTTTCAACTTCTCCCATTTGCAACCAAAAGCAACCAGTTTCTTTGTGTGTGGCTTTATGTAATAGTTCGCCAGTTTGAAACCGTGTTTCTACTAGATACGGAATAATTTGTTTGAGATGATAGCTAGAGACAGCACGCAATTTTGTTAAAGTTTTAAAGAATATGAGCGCTTTTTGCTCTTTAACTAAATTGCGTAAGTAGATTTGTAAATTAGGTATTTTATCTAACCATGCTTCCAACTTTGCTGAACTAATAAACGCAATTATTACCGTTGCTGCACCGACAGCACGATAAGCCAAAGGGTTATTATCAAATAATTCATTGGCGCCAAAGCAATCACCCGCTTCGAGTAAAGATACAGAAACTTCGCGCTGTAAACTTGTATTAAAACCAACTAATCGCACTCGTCCTTGGCAAATAATATAAAAACCCTTGCCATTATCTTGGCGCCTAGATAACTGAACGTTTTTTGTGTAATTAGTAATCTCATCCCCTAAATGAAACTGAATAGCCTCAAATTCTTTGCTGAATTCAGAAACTAAGCTGTTATTGCCAGGAAACAAATTTAAAAGAATATCATCAAGCAGTTTATGAATACCATCAAACTTAGGAGACAAAGAATCTCCAGTAGACCCAATTATTTGTTTCATAATTGCGTACTTATGAAAAACAGAACTAAAAAAATTCAAAGTTAGTTTTTATCCCCAAAACTTTAATTCCCTGTTCTTGTGGGGTGGGCATCCTTGCCCGCCCGCCATTATATTTATGTTTATAACAGGTAAGGATGCCTGTTCCACAAGAGAATACCTATTCCACAAGAAAAGTTGGGATATTTTTTATTTGGAAGTTTCTAAACGCAGAACAGTCGATAGAATAGTTTATGTTTAAACAAAATCAAATTTAGCCAAAAAAATTTTGTTTATTACGTAGATGCACAAACAGTAAAACACTTAATATGAATCATAATGTGATTTGATTCTCTATGTCTATATTTACACTTGCAGTTTAGCTAAATACGACAAAAATAAAAAATGTTTACAAAAAAATATACTTAGTATTAAAGTTAGCATCGACTTAGTTAAGTACCTGTCTCTAAACGGTGAAAAATCTCTAATCACCATTTACAGTCAAGCTGGTTTTGGATTTGTGGAAGATGGACTTTGTTTTCATAAAGGAATTGCTCCTACCCATAAAAATCGCTTAATCTTACAAATCGAATTGTTTATTTTAATGTTTGTAATTTTTGGCGCCGCACTTGATAAACACGCGCATTCAAATCTTGCTGGATTGGCAATTGGATTAACAGTTGGTGTCGAAGCCACTTGTATTGATCTAATTACACCAGCAAGTATGAATCCTGCGCGTTCGTTTAGACCTTGGGAACGTCCTCACGAACAAAACAATGATAGAATTGTAGAAGTTTTCGGGGATATTGATTTTTAAAAATTTTTATTTATTTCTAATCGCATCTTCAGTACAGAATCTGGATTGAGACTTATCGAATCAATGCCTTCATTTACTAAGAATCGCGCGAATTCTGGATAATCGCTAGGCGCCTGTCCACAAATACCAATCTTACGTCCATGTTGTTTGACGGTGTGTATCGCTTTAGCAATCATTCGTTTCACGGCATCGTTACGTTCGTCAAATAGATGCGCTACTAACTCAGAATCTCTATCGAGTCCTAAAGTTAATTGTGTTAAATCATTAGAACCAATCGAGAAACCATCAAATATTTCACTAAATTCCCCAGCTAGTAATACATTACTTGGTAACTCGCACATCACGTAGATTTGTAAATCGTTTTCTCCTTGCACTAATCCATGAAGAGCCATTTCTGTAATTACACGCTGTCCTTCTTCTGGGGTTCGGCAAAATGGTACCATCAAAATTACGTTCGTTAAACCCATTTCGTCGCGTACTTTCTTCATTGCTTGACATTCAAGTGCAAATCCTTTGCGATAACGTTCGTCATAGTAGCGCGATGCTCCACGCCAACCAATCATTGGGTTTTCTTCTTTGGGTTCAAATTGCTTTCCTCCCAAGAGATTGGCATACTCATTACTCTTAAAATCGCTTAAGCGGACGATTACGGGTTTGGGATAAAATGCCGCTGCAATTGTGCCAATACCAGCAGCTAATTTCTCAATAAAAAATTGCGTTTTATCTTCATATTGAGAAGTTAGTCCAGCAATTTTCTCTGCTACAAATTTATCATCTAATTTATCAAAATTTACTAATGCCAAGGGATGTATTTTAATTTGATTGGCAATAATAAATTCCATCCGTGCTAACCCTACACCATCATTTGGTATTGCACTACAAGTAAATGCTTCTTCGGGGTTTCCCACATTCATCATGATTTTTGTTTGGGTAATAGGAAGTTTTTCTAAGGCTATTTCTTCGACTTCATAAGGTATTAAACCTTGATAAACTCTACCTGTTTCACCGTTTGCACAACTTACGGTTATCTCTTGCCCAGATTGAATTAGTTTTGTCGCATTACCACAACCAACTATTGCTGGAATTCCCATCTCTCGTGCGATTATTGCAGCGTGACATACTCTCCCACCTGTGTTTGTGACAATTGCACTTGCGCGCTTCATAATTGGTTCCCAATCTGGGTCTGTACGATTTGTTACCAATACTTCACCCTCT
Source organism: Calothrix sp. PCC 7103 (assembly GCF_000331305.1). Lineage (GTDB taxonomy): Bacteria > Cyanobacteriota > Cyanobacteriia > Cyanobacteriales > Nostocaceae > Dulcicalothrix. The sequence goes on from NZ_KB217483.1 coordinate 315,524, forward strand.
TGGAATTGATTAATTTGACGTATGTCTAAAATAATTCGCGCTTTACCTTGTCCAATCATTTCACCAACAGCACGACCAGTTACTAGTTCCGAACCTTTTTCTCGTAATTTATAAGTACGTAAAATGTTCCGTGATTTTTGTGACTGTACTGTTTCTGGACGTGCTTGGACAATAAATAACTCCTGGGTAATTCCATCTTTTGCCCATTCAATATCCATTGGAGTGTAAATATTGCGAACTTTTGAGTAATGTTCTTCAATTAAACAAGCCCAATGTGCTAGTTGGAGAATTTCATCATTAGTCAAAGCAAATGTCGCTCGGTCACATTGCGATACTGGTATATTTTTAGTCAGCTTAGAACCACTTAAATCATAAACCATCTTAATTTCTTTGGTTCCTAATTGCTTCTTGATTATTGGGCGATATCCTTGTTTAAGTGTGGGTTTGAAGACTAAATACTCGTCGGGGTTAACGGCGCCTTGAACAACGTTTTCACCCAACCCATAAGCTGCTGTGATTAATGCTGCACCTTTGAAACCCGTCTCAGTATCGATAGAGAACATTACACCTGATGCCGCAAGGTCTGAACGCACCATTTTTTGTACACCTACGGAAAGTGCAACGTTAAAATGGTCAAAGCCCTTAATTTGGCGATAAGAAATCGCACGGTTGGTAAATATTGATGCCAAGCATTTATGACATGCTTCAAGTACTGCTTTCAATCCGTGGACATTAAGGTAAGTTTCTTGCTGCCCTGCAAAACTCGCATCAGGTAAATCTTCCGCAGTGGCACTCGAACGTACTGCAACATCGGTATCCGAGCCATACTTCTCGCATAATTGTTGATATGCTTCGGTTATTGCATTTTCTAATTCTTTCGGAAATGGAGTACAGAGCATTAATGCACGCGCTTGCTTACCCCTTTGACACAGATTATTAACATCATTTACATCTAAATCGGCAAAAATGTCTCGTAGTTTTTTCTCTAAACCAGCATTTTCTATAAAGTAGCGATAAGCATGAGCAGTAGTTGCAAAACCAGTAGGAACTTTCACACCTTTCTGCGCTAGTTGCTGAATCATCTCTCCTAATGATGCATTCTTACCTCCAACAATAGAAACATCTGCAATACTAACGGTTTCCAACGGTAGAACCAGTGCATGTAGCGAATTTTGGTTTACTGTTTGTGGATTTACGGATGTTGATACCATAAGACAATATCCTTTTTAAAGTGATGGAAGCTGGAAACTTAAAAAGCTACGTTTATTGAGAATAGTCTTGAATTAGACCAGACATTGTTATTTGTACTTAAATAAGTTGAGGAACTTGTGAGGAAATTGATAACTGTGATAACTTTTGCTGATTATTTTCCTACATAAATACCTAACGCGCGTGCTGTTGAGACTAAATAACTATTCGCACTTACAAGCAAGGGACTTTGAGCAAGAACATTAGCAATTTTGTTAAAATACGAACTAAGTTCAATTGCTATATAGCTATAGAGAAAAGTTGAGATAGCTAGCTTTCGATACCGATTTGATGGATATTTTGGCAGAGAATTGTTTAATTGGGTGTTTGCTAGCAGCCTATTTGGTATTCATCCGTCAAAAATAAGGAGGTGTATTATGCGGATTATGATGATTCAACCCAATTATCATTCTGGTGGTGCTGAAATTGCGGGAAATTGGCCACCTAGTTGGGTACCGTATGTTGGTGGGGCATTGAAAACGGCTGGTTTCAATGACATCCGTTTTGTTGATGCCATGACAGATTATATTTCCGATGATGCTTTAGCTAAGATTATTGCTAAACATCAACCGGATGTAGTGCTGGCAACGGCAATCACACCGATGATTTATCAATCGCAGAAAACCCTGAAGATTGTTAAAGAAGTTTGTCCGCAAGCCAAAACCGTTATGGGTGGTGTTCATCCTACCTATATGTATAATGAAGTTCTCAATGAGGCGCCTTGGGTAGATTATATTATCCGGGGTGAAGGAGAAGAAATTACTGTCAATTTGCTCACAGTGATTGCTAACGGTACTGATGAGCAAGAGCGCAGAAATATTCTCGGTATTGCTTTCCTTGAAGATGCTCAAGTAGTTGTAACACCTGCTAATCCTCCCATTGCTGATTTAGATACTCTAACTCCAGATTGGAGTCTTTTAGACTGGAGTAAGTATATATATACTCCTCTGAATGTGCGGGTTGCTGTTCCCAATTATGCTAGAGGATGTCCCTTCACCTGTCGTTTTTGTTCGCAGTGGAAATTCTGGCGCAAATACCGTTCAGGTACTCCCAAGAAATTTGTCGATGAGATTGAAACTTTAGTAAAAGAACACAAGGTAGGCTTTTTTATCTTAGCTGATGAAGAGCCAACGATTAATAAACCAAAATTTATCGCGCTGTGTAACGAATTAATTGAACGTAATTTAGGTGTTTACTGGGGAATTAATACCAGGGTGACGGATATTCTGCGAGATGAACAGGAATTACCACTTTACCGCAAGGCTGGTCTAGTTCATGTATCCTTGGGAACAGAAGCAGCAGCACAGTTAAGGTTGAATTTGTTCCGCAAAGAAACCACCATCGAACAAAACAAGCGTGCAATTAAACTGTTGAAGCAGAATGGTATGGTTGCCGAAGCTCAATTCATTATGGGTATGGAGAACGAAACTCCAGAGACTATTGAGCAAACCTATCAGATGGCTCTAGATTGGAAACCAGATATGGTGAACTGGAACATGTTTACCCCTTGGCCCTTTTCAGAATTGTTTCAAGATTTAGGCGATCGCGTCGAAGTTCGGGATTATTCTCAATATAACTTTGTCACACCAATCATGAAGCCGGATGCGATGGAAAGGGAGGATGTTCTCAAAGGAGTACTACGGAATTATGCCCGTTTCTACTTACGTAAAACTTTGGAATATTGGTTTGTTAAAGACCCTTTTAAACGTAAGTATCTATTAGGCTGCTTGAAAGCTTTTGTTCAAACCACAATAAATAAACGCTTCTACAATCTGAAAAGAGTTAAGTATAATGTAATACAAGCAAAGGTCGAACTAGGTTTTGATGAGTCGAAGATTCTCACTCGCGAACAAATAGCCCAACTTAAGCAAAATCATCCAGAACTGAAGGCAGATGTAGATTTTGGGAATATTTCCGCGTGTGGGGCGCCTAACGAACTTCCTGAAGTCGATGATGGTGAACATGATATACCAACTATGAAGGTATAGTAATCGCCATCATTTGTGATAATCGTGTGTTGTAGAGATAGTAAATTTACTGTCTCTATTTTAAGTCAGCCCGTCAGTTGCCAAGGTGTAGCTACTAGAGGAATGTCAAAGGCGAACTTTGTTAATTTTTGATAATTATTGGTGACTAATAAGCTTAATAACTCTAAAGTTATTAAGTTAAAGCAATTGCTCTTTCTCAGAGATAAAGAGGTATTGACAATGACCTGCCATATAGATATTCGTGTCCGAGAAGGTACTAAGCATTCCCACACAATGGTGGAAAACACCGCATTTATGAAATGCTTTCTCAAAGGTATAGTGGAAAAAAGTTTTTTCCGCAAGTTGCTGGCGGATTTATATTTTGTTTACAGTGCTTTAGAGGAAGAATTACAGCGGTATCAAGAACACTGTATTATGGGGTTGATTTACTTCCCCGAACTGAATCGGAAGGCGAATCTAGAGAAGGATTTAGCCTTTTATTACGGTGAAAACTGGCGAGAAGAAATAAAACCTTCCCCAGCTGGTAAAGTTTATGTTGCTCGAATTCACGAAATCGCCAACACTCAGCCTGAGTTACTAATTGCCCATGCCTATACTCGTTACATGGGAGATTTATCGGGTGGGCAAGCATTAAGAAATATTGCCCGTTCGGCAATGGATCTACCAGACGACCAAGGCACAGCGATGCATGAATTTGAGCAGTTACCGACACCTGAAGCCAAACGGGCATTCAAAGAGCGGTACCGTCAGGTGTTGAATTCTCTACCAATAAATGAGGCAACGATTGAAAAGATTGTCAACGAAGCAAACTATGCCTTTGCTCTAAATAGAGATGTTTTTCACGAACTAGAGGTAGATGTAAAGAGTACGGTTGGTGAGCATGTCTTTGACTTGATTACTCGCCAAGATAAGGTTGGTAGCACAGAGCATACTCCTGGCAGTTATGTAGTGAAAATGGCGCCTGAATATAGTATTTAGCTGGTCAAGCTCCCTTTTATTAATGGTCAGATTCGTCAGATTCCCGATTTATAGAAGTTGGGAATCTTGCAGCAGATATCACGGGATGGGATTATCCTGTGTTCCCGATGTCTATGGATAAATTAGCTCAAGCTTGTGGTGCTGAGGTAGTGGATTTTCGCTCCAAGACTGAATGCTGTGGTGGAACAATTCTAGTCCCGAAAGAAGATGTGGCTTTGTCACTAACGAAGCAATTACTAGATGAAGCAAAATCTCTGAGTGCAGATTGTATTGTGTTGGCTTGTCCTTTATGTTCTACTAACTTGGAGTTGAGACAGGCTGATATTGAGAAGAAGCACAAGCACCTTAAAGATTACCATGTATAAAAAAGCTTTGTTAGAAGCTTTTGCTGGAATGGCTGGTGCTAATCCACCACTCCAATAGCACAGCCCGACATTGCAAGCAGATTAATGAATTAAGTAAGGATGCTATGCCATCATTATAAATTGGGTATATAGCTCCGACAAAATTTGAAGGAATTTGTACAGTGGGTTGTAATTCAGCAACAAAGCCAAACAGCTTCTGATTAGAGAAAGAGCTATTTACTGCCCAACCTTGAGAATTTAAAGGTGTCAGTTGGGAAATTGTTTCTGGTATAATTCCTAATTCTCGTTGGAGAATTTTGGGCACAACAGTAGCTGCTTGTTCTCCTTCTGGAATTCTTCCACCAGGGAAATCGAGGGTTTTTTCCCCCAGCCCCTGACGATAAGTTGGTGGTGGTAAAATCAACTGTTGGTTTTGAATTGGTAAAATAATCACTGAATCCGCTTTTTCCACCCGCCAATATTCTAGGATTTGTCCTGTTTCATCTTGAAGATGCTCACCAATTACTGTCAGCCATTGCGAGTGTAGTTCCAAGAATGTATCTTGAGTTTGCCAACCTTTATTCATAGAATACGGCATCGTAAATTTAAAACTTAATTTCCGGCACTTTTGCTTGAATTAATCTTGTTCATTGTAGTGTGCTAGATGGTTACTTTGGAAATAATAAAGCTGTAATTGGGTAGGGTGTGTCAAAAGTTTTGGTGTGTTCTCTTCTCTTATTTCTTCCTTTGCGCCCTTCGCGTACTTTGCGGTTCGTTTTTTGTACTCCCCAAAATTAATGACACGAACCACTATTTTACACCTAATTTGTAAAATGCGACATGACGAGCGCTTTATCATACAGAAGCGAGAATCCAGACCCAACCCGTAAGTCTCGTCGTAAGTATGGTGAGTCAAGGAGCACGGTGTCGGGTTTATTGAATTATCATATTATTGCACAGTAATATGATAATATGATATATTAGTAAAGTAAGGCATATTTATAAAAGTGAAACAGAAACCAAGTTACTCAATATTTATACCGCAAGTAGGAGGCATCAATTCATGTCAGAAAGGTTTCCTCTAGAAAGCCCCTCAATGTCGAGGCGCCAATTACTGAACTTTTTAACAGGTGCAGTTGTTGTTACTACAGCTAGTAGCCTACTCTATCCTGCGGCTAAATTCTTTATTGCCCCTACAGAATTGGGTGAAGATGGTTCTATCCTCGCCAAAGATATTAATGGCAATCTCATTCCTGCTAGCCAGATTTTGGCTGAACCTCCTGAAACTCGCGCTTTAGTAGCGGGTTTAGCTGGTGAACCAACATATCTCACTATTAAAGAAGATAGTACTCTGCACTCCTGGGGGATTGTTGATAACTGCACCCATTTGGGTTGTACCTTTCCTTGGAATCCTAATGACAATGAATTTCAATGTCCATGTCACGGTTCTCGCTATGACGCTGAGGGGAGAGTAGTACGCGGTCCTGCACCTCTTCCCCTCAAACTGGCTAGTGTTAAGGTTGAAGGGGAGTATATTCGCCTTTCTCCTTGGACGGAAATTGACCCTCGCACAGGACAAAAACCCTGGTGGATTTAGGAGTTTGAGGAGTTTGAATTTTTAGGCGTTGGTGAGAGGTCTTGGCTTCGTCAACACCTTCACAACAGGCGCCTGATTTATGAGTTGTGTAGTGGAATTGACGGTTTAGGCTGTGCTGCTATTTTACTAGGCTTTTCAGACTTCTGTCAGGCAGTCAGGCACAGAATATTTCCGCCCCAATCAATTAATTGGGGCGGTTTTTCGTTATTTGACGGTAGTTGTTAACAAACGCAAACTAACTAGCAATTGCAGGAGCTATTAGTGCTAGTGGTTGAGCTTCACCAGATGCCAAATCTAATGGGAAGTTATGAGCATTGCGCTCATGCATTACCTCAATGCCTAGATTTGCCCGATTGAGCATGTCTGCCCAGGTGTTAATTGTTCGTCCCTGGCTATCTAGGATGGAATTATTAAAGTTAAAGCCATTCAGGTTAAACGACATGGTGCTGATGCCAAGAGCCGCAAACCAAATACCGACAACAGGCCAAGCAGCTAAGAAGAAATGCAGAGAACGCGAGTTATTAAAGCTAGCATATTGAAAGATTAACCGCCCAAAGTAACCATGTGCTGCTACGATGTTGTAAGTTTCTTGTTCTTGACCAAACTTATACCCTGCATTGGCTGATTCTAATTCTGAGGTCTCCCGAACTAGAGTAGAAGTCACCAAAGAGCCATGCATCGCAGAAAACAAAGCTCCCCCAAAAACTCCGACTACACCTAACATATGGAATGGATGCATCAGAATATTATGTTCTGGTGAAAACACAATCATGAAATTGAACGTTCCAGAAATACCAAGCATCATCCCATCAGAGAAACTGCCTTGCCCTATTGGATAAATTAACAACACAGCTGTTGCAGCAGCAGCAGGTGCAGAAAAAGCAACAGGAATCCAAGGACGCATCCCCAAACGGTAACTCAATTCCCATTGCCGACCCATGTAGGCATACACGGCAATTAGGAAGTGGAACACAATCATTTCGTAAGGACCGCCATTATAGAGCCATTCATCCAGAGTCGCAGCTTCCCAGATCGGGTAAAAGTGCAAACCAACTGCTGCTGAAGTGGGAACTACAGTAGCAGTGATGATATTATTGCCATAAAGAAGTGAACCAGTTACAGGCTCTCGAATTCCATCAATATCAACAGGAGGTGCGGCAATAAACGCAAGAGTAAATACAATTGCAGCAGTCAGTGCTGTTGGAATCAGTAACACTCCAAACCAACCCACATACATGCGATTGTCAGTACTAGTAACCCAGCTAGAGAATCTATCCCATGAATTACTCTGACTGGTTTTTTCCAGAATTGTTGTCATAGTTGTATATAGTGCGAATGAAATTTTGAAATTAGGACTTACACCATTGTGCTTTCATGAGCAAACAGATTTAAATGCTTTCAGACGCAACATATCGTTACGTAAATAGCAAATGATTTCAGATCATAGCAATCATGAAAAATAAGACTATAAACAGCCATTTTTCGCTGGTTAGCCCTTCCTAAAAACCAAAAATTTTGATTCTATGCAACGTGCGGTTTCAGTCCTAAGATTTTGAATTGACAAGTTTTGTTTGCCATCATATTTACTTTATAACTTATTAGTTATGGTGTTGTCAAGTATTAAACATGTAATTTTTTTCCTGTATGATTCATATCTCCGTAGTATGCTGTGGTCAAGCAATTGCACTTCTATGGCGTGTATTGGAAGATAGCAGCGCGACAGTAGCGTTTAAAGAATATGAAGCAATGTTACGTGAACATAAAAGTATGGCCATATACTAGACACTTTATGCATATTACTGTATAGTAATATCATGAGCTAGTAGATTAATGTTAACCTGGAGTTAAACATCATGTTATTCCGACAACTCTTTGATCCAGAAACAAGTACATATACTTATTTAATTGCTGATTTCGGGACTAAAACTGCGATTTTGGTCGATCCGGTATTAGAGCAAGTAGAACGCGATGAGCAATTAGTGAAAGAACTAGGACTAACTTTGAAATACTGTTTAGAAACTCACATCCACGCCGATCACATTACTGGAACAGCTAAACTTCGGGAGAAAACGGGCTGTTTGGGAATTGTACCGGAGAATGCTCAAGCTGTATGTGCAGACAGATTTATGAAAGATGGAGAAGTATTAGAGTTAGGAAGTGTGAAAGTTATTGCGATCGCAACTCCCGGTCATACTAATAGCCATAATGCCTATTTAGTTAATAGTACTCATCTGTTAACTGGAGATGCGTTGTTAATTCGTGGTTGTGGACGGACTGACTTCCAAAGCGGGAATGCAGGAATGATGTACGATGCAATAACGCAACGGTTGTTTACATTGCCTAACGAAACCTTGGTTTATCCTGGTCATGATTATCGAGGTAACACAGTTTCTACTATTGGCGAAGAAAAACAGTGGAATCCCAGGCTTGTGGGACGTGACCGTGATGGATTTATCAAATTAATGGCAAACCTAAATCTACCCAACCCGAAAAAGATTATGGAAGCAGTACCTGCTAACGAGCGCTGTGGTAGCGTTGCTGCGTAACCAAATTAGATAAGGAACTTTGCGTATTTCTTCGTTTAAAAACCCTATATTTCCAAAGATACAGATTTATGGCTATTTCCCGTATGAACAAATTACAAACTGTTGATGCTCACAATCTCAAACAATTGCTAGAGCAAAAAGCGATCACACTTATAGATGTCCGTGAACCAGTTGAGTATGCAACAGAGCATATTCCAGGTGCAAGATTGGTTTCTCTTTCCAAGTTCGATCCTCGCAAAGTTCCACAAGATGAGAATACCCAAGTAGTTCTATACTGTCGTTCCGGGAACCGATCCACAATGGCTGCTCAAAAGCTTTTTGATACCGGATTTACTAGAGTAACCCATCTAGAAGGGGGTATGGGTGCTTGGAAACAAGCGGGTTATCCCACTAAAATTGACAAAAATGCCCCAATTAGTTTAATGCGGCAGGTACAGATTGTTGCAGGCTCATTAGTGTTAACGGGCACATTATTAGGAGCATTTGTTTCTCCTTGGTTCCTGATTCTCAGTGGCTTTATGGGAGCAGGATTAATGTTTGCGGGAATTACAGATACTTGCGCGTTAGGAATGCTACTAGCAAAACTTCCTTATAATCAGCGGAGCAGTGTATGACTTGGATAATTGGGCATTTCTTAGCTGCTTGTATTGGAGTTAGTTTAGGCTTAATTGGTGGTGGTGGTTCGGTATTAGCGCTACCGATTCTAGTTTATGTTATGGGTGTACCTCCAAAACCAGCAATCGCCATGACTTTAGTAATTGTAGGTACTGTTAGCCTGTTGGGGGTAATCCCCCACTGGCGAGCCAAAAATGTTAATTTAAAGACAGCATTTATCTTTGGTTCTGCAACGATGCTGGGGGCATTTATGGGGGCAAAAATTGCTACCCTAACTGTAGTTACTGAAGCTTTTCAAATGATGCTGTTTGCAGTCATGATGTTGCTGGCTGCGGTATTTATGATTCGCCGTAGTTCTAAACCTGTCACAGCAGATGATAAACTAGCATTTTATCCTTCACCCGTTTGCAAGTATTGCTGGTTGTGGTTAATGAGTGAAGGTTTGGGCGTAGGGGTGCTAACTGGATTAGTTGGTGTTGGTGGTGGGTTTGCGATTGTTCCGGCTTTGGTATTATTAGCAAATATACCCATGAAACAGGCGATTGGAACATCCTTATTAATTATTGTATTTAATTCAGTTGCAGGTTTTTTGGGTTACTTGGGACATGTTTCTTTAGATTGGAACTTAATGTTATCTTTCATTGTAGCTGCTAGTATAGGAACATTTTTCGGTGCATACTTGGCTGAATTTGTTCCACCTAGTAGACTTCAGCAAAGTTTTGGTTATTTTTTGCTTGCAATTGCGACTTTGGTTTTGGTACAGAATTGCCAGCGTCCACGATCGTCTCAGGTGGATAATTATAGCACCACAAGAATTATACAACGTCATTTTAGGGGTTAATTTTTTATCCTATTTGGGATTGGTTCGACTAAAGATAAACCGAAAACCCGCAAACCCCAACGTTCAAACCACGGTACAGACATTCCCAAGCGCATCTTGATAAGGAAAAATTTCTCAAAAGCTATCTTAATCCAACTAACCCAACGACCCCGTTTTGCTACAGAACTCCGCCGTTTCCCAGTTATAGGATCAGGCAATACTGGAGCCGCAATAAAAATGAGACCTGTGGCGCCAAAATCTGCCATACAAATTGCTTCTAAAGTGGGTGTCACTGGTGCTGCTTCAATCACTCCTAATTCTCTAGCAATGTTGTGAGCAACAGCCATTCCCATCGCTTCCGTCATTTGCCCAGTTTTCGGTACCCCAATTGGTATAGGTGTCTGTTCTGGCTGAGTTAACTGCACCGCAACACCCAAGCTATAAATTGAGGGAAAGTTTGGATGTTGACATGTCGGTAAAATTGGCACAAACCCTTTCTCATCAGTTAATCCCTTTACTGACCTTAAAAATGCCACACCTTGGAAAGGTGGCACTACCATTGAGTATTGAAAAGGTAAAATACGGCCATCTGCTAAGGTCATCTTTTCGGGAAATATCTCAGCAATTTCCGCATTCTCAATTAATTTAATATCTCGCTCCTCTAGCAGTTGAGACACTAACTCTGCTGAGTTTGTCATTCCCCCAATTCCTAAATGACCTGCATAGGGTTCAGGCGTAACTAAAGTAATAGGTACTTGATGACGCAATCCCTCTGTTCGCAAGACATAATCCGCTAACATCGTAAACTCATACAGAGGACCAAAACAACTAGCTCCTGGCACTGCTCCCACCACTAAAGGTCCTGGGTTCTCTAGAAACTTTCGCCAAGCCTCCCGTGCCAATAAAGCGTGATGGGGATTACACACAGATTGAGTATAACCTTCCTCTGGACCTAATCCCGGCACTACATTCAGCGCTAAGGATGCCCCCGTTGCAATGACTACGTAGTCGTAATTAATTCTTTTTCCTGCAACCTTAAGCGTTTGTGTATGAGGGTCAAGGGCTGTAACTTTTCCTTCTATCCAATTAATACCCTTTCTTAAAAGCAAATTTTCTATATCTAGTTGAATATTTTCTAATGGTGTTAAATCAAAGGCTACCCAAGGTAGAGAAGGAATAAAGGTAAATTTTGGGTTGTCAGAAATAAGAGTGATGCGATGAGATTTCGGCAACAGATGTCGCAGTTCATAAGCTGTTGGTAAACCTCCGATTCCTGCGCCCAATAACACAACGTGAACCATGCTGATTACTCCGATTGCTAAAAACTGGCGCAGGTTCAATCAAACAGTCCCACCATCAAACCGATGTATATTCCTACGCCGTTTTGTATTTTTTACAGTATCATATTATTATATAGTAATATCATGTCAATTTAATAGTTAGTTGTATTTTTGGTTTACTATGCTCAACCCCTCTCCCAAGTTATTACTACCTGTAGCTGAATACTTTAAAATTCTTTCACAAGTTAGTCGGTTGCAAGTTTTATGTTCGTTAAAGTCAGAGGCAAAAAATGTGACACAAATTATACAAGAAACAGGATTGGGACAAGCCAATGTTTCCAAGCATTTGAACGTGTTGACACAAGCAGGTATGGTGACTCGTAAGCCTGAAGGGATCAGTGTTTTTTATAAAATTACCGACCCAGTAATTTTTGAGATATGTGATTTGGTTTGTGGAAGACTTGCCATTAGACTTCAGGAACAAAGCCAACAATTAGAGCAGCTACAGTCACTACGCGAGTTATAAAAAGTTCTGCTAACTTTTTTGGTATAAATTTCTATGCCAATCAACAAGCCGTTCCGAGGCGCCCAAAGCCAGGATCAGCTTGTTGAGGTGCCTGCAATTACAAATAGGAGCGGCATCTGCCATCAATTCCGCGCGTAAAAATAATTTCCGACGCAGAGCGTTTAAAAACTGTTGTACCTTCGCTCGGTAGCCGTCGGCACAGCAGACTCTGAACTTGGTGCCGCAGTTAATGCTGTAATTAGGGCAAAAGGTTCAAAACTATCTGCACCGTTTATGACGCTTTCATTTATGGCACTGTTGGTAATTCCAGATTTAAAACTCAGCGATAGCGATAAAGGTTTATTTAGCGGTAACGTATTTAATTTTGTTCCATTATGCCTTGATAATAATTGATACATTTGCCTCAGTTACCAGATGACAAATTGGTGCTTATTAAATCTTCATGATTACTTATGGAGAATAATGTGACAAGACAAAAAGAAAGTTGATGGGCTGAGTCAGCGAGGGACAAAGCCCATCAATTTAAAATTTGTAATACTACTTAATATTTTGTAATAATTTGAAATAATTTTTAAAAATATGATCCTCACAAGTTCCTCAAATTATCTGCGTATAAACAGAATTGTGAGGAAAATGAGCAAAAAGACAAACTCATAACTCACAATTAAAAATTTAAAATTAGGCTGATAACTAAGGAATTTTAAATATGTTTCACAAGATTTTAGTTGCAATTGATAACTCTGATATTTGCCAGCCCGTTTTTGAAAAAGCTGTATCGCTTGCAAAATTAGCAGATGCTCATCTAATGTTGTTCAACGTCATATCACCCTTCGACGAACAATATCCTTACCCTGCTTATATTAACGGTAATTTCATTGCCCTAAATTTGCATGAAGAAGCTATGAAAGAATATATGGGAGAATGGGAAAAACTTAAACAAGACGGAATTAATTTTTTAAGTCAACGTTGTCAACAAGCAAGAGATATGGGTGTCAATGCAGAATTTACACAGCACCTTGGCGACCCCAGTAGAATGATTTGCGAATTAGCTCGTAATTGGAACGCTGATTTAATTATTCTTGGTCGTCGTGGTCATACTGGGTTGAGTGAGTTACTCTTGGGTAGCGTTAGTAATTACGTATTGCATCATGCTCCTTGTTCTGTTCTAACAGTACAACAACCAATAAAACTTAATACAGAAGAACTCCAACAAGTACAAACAGCCTCTGTCTAAATATTGCAATCTAGAAGTTTTGAGTATTGATTTCTTGAATTTGGTAATACGCATCTTGTACAGCTTCTGCATTTTGCAGATTTAATAGGCAAATATTTTGAGGAAGTTGTGAGGAAAGTTAAAGCATGGGTAGAATTAAACCCATTAAAATTTAGCAATAGTATAAAATGATACAACTAAATAAAGTAAGGTGGGAACTGCCCACCATACCAAATCTAGTTCGGTTTGATGCCATTTTTGATCTGACTGTAGTTGCCATCAACTACAGTGTATTTATTTCGCTAGATTCCATTTACGATGTAAGGTCGCATCATTTCATAGTCTTCATGGGACAGCATATGGCAGTGCCAAACATATTTTCCTTGTTTTTCAAATGTAGCAGTTTAAGCGTACATCATCAAGAGTACCATACACGCCATCTGTACCAGCACTGCGATATAATCCAAGCCATTGATCGCTTTGACTCATCTCAACATTGAATTTTCCGCCTTTTGTCGCATCTATTTTTACAGGAGATGGCAAAGAATTTAAGAATTTGGGTTGAGTCGCAGGGTCTAGTAAAGAATTGGTAGCCGTAATTAATGCATTTGTCATTAAAGGCATACCAAAATTAAGTAAAATATTTAATTGTAAAACCCCAATCGCAATTAGAAGCAAAAATTGTCGTTTTCTCATATTTTTGAATTTAACAGAGCAATAATAATTCCAAATATAGGAATTTAAAATTTATCGATGTTGCTAGCACCCAACGTTCCCACAAAAGTAAGCTATTCCAATGGCTTATATAGCAATCCTATATGAGTCGTGAAAATTATATCCGCGTAGAGACGCGATTAATCGCGTCTCTACAACGTGCGGGTTACACAAATGATTTAGGACTGCTATACGGCGTCGTTTCATAGTTGTTACCTCACAATTTCTCCCGCTTGGCGTTACCTCACCGAAATGTACCTTCTTTTGGCTTGGGTAAGGTGGGCAGTAGCCCTACGCAAAAATAGGTATTACAAGCTCTTTTATTCTCAATAAGCTTAAGGTGCAAGATGTCAGTTACGCTATATTTCGGTTATAAGTGATTAATTTGAGGAAATTGTGAGGAGCTTTTATACTTAGTTATTATTAATACTAAATACAGCGAAAGAAATTTGTAGTTGACGAAGTGTTGCTAAAAGTAAAGTTTTTTATCTAATAAGATTCAAGCTGACTCAAGAGTGCTAAATTAATAATTGAAGCAGTGAAAAGCTTCCCTGGCAGATTAAAACAGTCATGAAAACAAGTTCAATTTAATTAAGGAGAAAAAACTGTTGAATCATCTGTCTCGTCAACTAACAACAACACCCAACTCGAAAGCTTACATTTCTTCATAATTGTAGACCAGAGGGGGCAATGCAACTGATTGAATATAATGTTTCACAGTTTGTGAAATTAGTAAGTTGTAGCCCTGCGTGGCAGAATTTAGGAGAGGAAATAATTAAGCAAGTCGTGGCTTGAGTGTTGTTGTTTTTAGATTTGAAATATTCGGCGCCATAAGTAGAACTCAAACTTATTTTAATTAAGTATATTGCTAACAAAGATTTTCCGAAGTTAAATAGTACAGAGCGAATAATTGCACCAATGCAAACATTACTCCAAACAATTTTAACGTCAGGTAAAACTTTATAAATTAAGGCAAATAGTATACCAGTAATGATTATAGAGAATATAAAGTTTGAAATTTCCCAGAAAAGTTGAATCCCAATAATTAAATTACCTAAGTAATTAATAAGATTCCCAATGTTTGGCGCCTATTATTTTTGCATCTTTCTCGTCGAGGTAAAATTTGTATATTGGTTCTCCTGTTACCTCACAGCGTAAAGGTTCCAATATTTTAGTAAATGGATTCCAAACTAAGGTTATATCTCTTTTTGCTTTCTTTTTTTGGAGAGTGCAGGTGATATGTACTGTTGGCAAATGCAATACAATTGCACTATATAATTCAGCAGACACTTTAAGTGTGTAGCGTTCTTTGATATCTTCAAGCTTTCTTTCTAGCTCACGATTAGTTGCTTCGATGCGTGCTAACTCTTTATCTTTATCTCCACCTTCTAAATTTTTATTTTTTATCTTGGTGGCAATTTCTGAGCTAATGGTACCGTAATAATTTTTTAATCTGTCTTCATCTCTTTCTCTAGCTCGATTTAATTTGGCTGACCATTTTTCCAAATCAGTTTTAATTAACTCTGCTGATTTTGTCTCAATTATATTAGATAATTCTAAATCTGAAGTGGTTTCTGGAAGTAAACTATCATCGACTGGAACTAAATCAGATTCCCATAGTAACGCATCACCAATATCGACAGGTGCCACTCCGGTAAATTCATTTATAATAAACGAAACCATTCCGATTCTTTTTTCATCGGCTTCAGCAACATATGCTACATTACAAAATATATAACGAGTTGTTTTTGGCTCGGCGCCGACGTAACGCATTAAGCCATTAAGTGGTACTATCTTTTGAGTAACTAATTTTTCAAACCCAGAAGTTTTCAAATAACTTTCATACTTAACTTCCAAAGCAGTAACACTACCAACACCAGCAAGAATATCCAAAAACTTATTTAAAAGCTCAGAGTGGTAACTAACAAATTGACTGTTAGGAGTATCAATAACCGTACTAAATACAGTTTCCTCATCAACACCTAAAGAGCTTGCAACATTTTCGGGCAAAACAACCTGAATAGTTTTCTCATTAACAACTTCAGATAACCCATCACAAACAGAAACAACCTTCTCTAAGGTATTAATAATTGGGTCAGATATAATAATCATATAATAGCACTCCTCTTTTGTATTTATTTTTTGCGTACTTTGCGTACTTTGCGTACTTTGCGGTTCGTTTATTTAAGCTTCAAAATCTTCACCAAAAATTTTCTCATCTAACTCTTGCGTCTCTCTATATTTATCTTTAGCCTTAAGTAAATTATCAGCTAAATTTTCAAAAGCAGTATCTAACTCAGGAAGCGACTGATTTTTTAACCAAATATCCATGATTATCTCACCAAAATCGAAATCATCATCAACGTTGCCTAAAATAGTCTCAATTTCACCTACAACCAGTTCAAACATATTAATTTTATCATGTAATATTCTCAATATATATTCTTCAATAGTATCTTTCTGACAAAAGTTAAAAATAAATACATCCTGAGTTTGCCCAATACGGTGAATTCTACCGATACGTTGCTCAATTTTCATTGGGTTCCAGGGTAAATCATAATTAACAATACAATTAGCAAATTGAATATTACGTCCTTCTCCCCCAGTTTCCGACGCAACTAAAACATTTACATTATCACGAAAAGCTTCAATTGCCGCATCCTTTTGTTTTAACGTCATATCTCCCAAAAACTCAGCAAACTCAATACCTGCTTCTGTAAAGATTTGTGCTAAATACGCTGAAGTTGCTCGATGTGTAGTAAAGACTATAGTTTTCTGTGATGATTTTTTTAATAGTTCGACTAAACTTTTAGCTTTTTCAACTTGCTTAATTTGCCCTGCACGTCGAATTAAAGTCTTTAATTCCTCATTATCTAACTTCTTAGAAAGATTTTTCAAAGATTCCGATAGCGCATTTATACTAGAACCTGCGCGCATAAGTAAGTTTGTACGAGATAATTTATCAAGGTCTTCGGAATGTACACGTAAAAAGTTACTCAAATCTTGGTAAAGTTTCTTTTCAGTGTCGCTGGGAGTAACAGTAATAGTTGTAGCAAATCTTTTAGGTAACTGGACATCGACTAAAGAACGAGTGTTGCGTATCATGACTTCACGCATGAGACTCCGCAACTTTTCTTGATTTTTGGGTATTCTGCCATTTTTACTGGAAACGTATTCTCGCTTAAAATCCGCTTCAGTTTTAAGTAAACCTGGTTTTAATAAAGTTAGTAAATTAAATAGTTCCACCAAAGAGTTTTGTACTGGTGTTGCAGTCAACATGAGAATAAATCTTTTATTTAAAGCATTAACAACTTTCCAGTTCAGGGTATTGCGGTTTTTCAAATGATGTGCTTCATCAACTACAACTAAATCCCAGCTACGTGATGTTACCAAAGGGTAATGTTTTGCAGATTTTGCGGTATTGAGAGATGCTACAATTCTTTGATTAGCTGTCCAAAATTCTTCTGGGTTTTGTTGTCTACTGTCATCATCGGTAGTGATGGAAGAAATACCAAACTTGGAAGCTAGTTCTAATTGCCATTGAGAAACTAGAGAAGCGGGTGTTAGTATCAATATTGATTGAATCATTCCTCTCGCTAAGTATTCACTAACTATTAACCCTGCTTCAATAGTTTTACCTAATCCTACCTCGTCAGCGAGTAATGCACGCCCTCCTAGTTGTCGCAATACTTTTCTAGCTGTCTCTATTTGATACCAGTGTTTATCAATTGCGGTAAGTCCTGGAAGACAAACTAACTGGTCGTAGTCTGCCATCAGTGATAATTTGAAGAGTTCGTTACGCGCATTGTAATATTTTATATCATCGTGTTGACGCTGTTTTAAGGCTGTCATGGCTCGTGAAGGATTGAAGTTGAAGCTGTATGTGTCGTTCATTCTTCGTACTAGATGTGGTGTGTGTTGGAAGCCACAACTCATTTTCCTTCATTGTTGCCGTTTGGAACACTCGTATTAAAAATTTTTAACGAAACCCAATATATTTAAATTTAATATGTTGGGTTCCGCAAAGCCTCCAACCAACCTACAGTAGTCCTCGGTAGCGGATGAAGACTAGGATTACTGCCCATGAACCTAGTGCTACTTTTGCTGCAACTAGGATGTTGAGGATGGGGAGAATTCCTCCACTAAATAACGCTCCTAGTTCTCCGTGTGGTAGTTCGGCGCCTGCTAAAGTAACGACTGACAGTACAATGAAAACGAGTACTGAAAGTTTTTCTAATATGGCAGCGTGCCATCGTTTATAAATTGCCTGCATCCATTCTGGTGGTGCGGTAATAGCTACGAGACCAATAGCGGTTCCACCTGCTACACCTGCTGCAAAACCACCACCGGGACTGAGGTGTCCTCGAATTGCTAGTTCTATACCTACTAATGCTGCAATAGTTGCTCCTAAACGTGCTAATACTACAGATGGTTTATCTGTGAAATGATGGACTTCAGTGGGAGGCTTTTCTGTCGCTAGTAAAAAGTTGGCGCCTAATATGGCAATCGTAAATACTACCACCTCGAAGATGGTGTCATATAAACGATTTCTGAAAATGATTCCCGAAACCGCATTAGTCACACCGCTGTCTTTCACAACTACATCTACAATAGATTCAGGAAAGTCTGGCGCCGGATTGGCGATGACAAGCATTTTGATATACAATGCTAACCCTGCTAATACGTAAATCCATTTCATTGCTGTTCCCCTAAATATGACGCACTTACATAAGTCAGGGTTGTCCCTGGTGATGAAAGTTCGGCTTGCATGATGTCGTAGATGCGTTGCAGTCTGGTTAAAGTTTGTATTGGTTCTTCGTGACTTAATTGTGAGTGGACACAAGTCGCATGTACTTCTTTTTCCATTAACGCGCGATGTAATGCTTGTGTATCAGTGTATGGTACTAACTCCAGACGCATATGGCGTTTATTAAAAATTGTTCGGATGTTGGCGATAAGGTTTTCAAATTCAGAGGTATTTTTATCTGTTTCGGTTGTCCCTTTTAGCACACCTAAACGCATCACCATTGATGAACGTACTGCCACAGCATACAAAGTAATTGCAAGCATGGTGCCCATTAATGCTTCGGTCAACGCAACATCTGCGGCGCCTAAAATACTATACACCATTGCCGCAATTGCTCCTAAAATGCCACGAATTACCAATGCATTATAAGGATTTGCTTGAAGTACTAACATACAAGCAGACAAAGGTAACAGAGCAACGATGAAATATATATAAGTATCAGTCATTGCTTACCTCACTAGGTGTAGTGGAGCAGTACGCTAGTACGTACCCTAACATGGTGTTCCAAATTGCTAAACAGATAATGCCAAGGATAAGTAGTGGCCATTCATTGGGTCTTTTTAACAAAAGTCCTACGAGAATAGCAATTGACCCTAAAGTATCTGCAACCGAAAGACTGTGCAGCTTGTATAATACCGAGCGATTACCCAGTAAGTAAGAAGTTCCCCAAAACCAGAAGACAATTCCTACAGTTATACATATATAACTTAAGATATTTATCATACATTACCCATTCTCTTGATTACATTTGCTAGCAGCATAAACCCAGCATTACCCACACTTAAAATAATTGCGGCAACAACACCAATCATCCAATCATCACGTAAGACAGAAACGACTAATACTATAATTGCCGTTTTGCTAGAAATACTTGCTAATGCCAACATTTTCTGCCAGATATCATCGTCTTTCCAAGCTTCATAAAATGGTATAAGTAACGCCAAAATCATTGCAATTAATACTATGTTTAAGTTCATGTACTTCTCCTCCGTCGAATTTGGTGAACTTCGTACCAACCTTCTTCGTGGTATTTCAAAACAATGGTTTTGGGTGTAAAAGTAATTAAAAATACATCCAAGAAAATCATTCTGGGTGAGCGTTTTGATGATACTCGCTCCATAACTACTTCTTCATATTTATGAGGACGAACGAGCAACTCAAACGCTTCCATATATGCTTGTGGAAATGCTAATATAATTTTACACAGCATTTGTAACCAATCTTTTAATGTTTCCCTTGCCGTATTGGTACGTGGTAATAAAGCAGCGATGCAAACACCAATTATAGTATTCGCAACTGTAAAATTAGCGGTAAGCAAAAACCAAATTAGCAGTCGTAGTATAAAGTGTCCAATCATATGGCAAATCTCATCCAGAACAGCATAATTAAAATCAAGCTCATAAAACCAACAAGATGCTCAAATCGCTCAAGTATACGTGGCAGTTTGAGAGCAACTCGTCGAAAAATTAAAAGATATGCCAACCAGCCAACAGCGATGATTGCGAGCGGTTTTATGATGTTAGCAACGGTATACGCCTCGGCATATGCAATATTTGCAACAATTAGACCACCGATAAGTAAAATTACGGCTGCCCAGAAACCAGGACGTACTTCTTTCTCTTGTCCACCACGAGGTAAAAATATAAACTTGGCAAACGAAATTGCTGTTCCTAAAGCTGCGACGTTCATGGCGATGGTTTGCCAGGGTAGCAAATTCTTGGTCGTCAACACTTTCGCTCCAAAACCTGACAACAAGGGAAAGCCTGATATTGAAAAGCTAGCTATAACCAAAGCAACCCAAATTGCTGTATTTATAGGCTTTTGTTGTAACTCCTTAAAGTTTCGGCTAGGTAAGGCGCCTGCGATTAAAAAGAGTGTAGATTTAACGAGACCATGCGTTAGTGCATAAAAGCCACCTACTAATGGTGCAGCCAGAATAAAACCCAACTGCGAAATAGTGTGAAATGCCAGCATACGCTTAGTATCTTTTTCAAACACAGCATAGGAAACTCCTAAAAGCGCAGTCCCAACTCCAAAAATTCTGACGATGGGATCGATTTCCTCCACGACCAAAGCGCAACGCAGCAGTGGAAGCACCCCAGTTTTGACGACAACTCCCGACAGTAACGCCGACACTGGAGTTTCTGATTCAGAGTGGGTTAATGGCAACCACAATCCTGATACAAAGACTCCTCCTTTTACCAATAGTCCCAAAAATATTAGTGCGAGTGCTTCTGGAGGCGCCCCACGTAACCCAGCAAAATCAAACGAATGATTTGCTTTGTAAACCAACGCGGCGCCTACAAGATAAAACAACATCGCTGTGTTGCTAATAAACAGATAGCTTAAACCAACCCAAAGCGAACGGTCTGTGCGGGGATAAGCAATTAGAAGGAACGCGGCAATACCACTGACTTCTAACGCCACATATAAACTGATAAAATCAGAACAAGCAAAGGCGGCATTGACGCTACCATGCAAAATGATAGTTTGTGCGTAAAAGAAAGTCGATTTATCGGTACGCCAACAGTAGAGTAAAACGGCAGTCGTTACCAGCGCATTGGTTAATATAAAGTAGCCAGTCAACTGATCGACTAGTAATATGACACCGAAATGGTCTACTAGCTGTAGTTTGATAGGGGAATTTTCGATAAATAGCTTTAACGCATAAGCGCCAGAAATAACGGCACCGCATAGTGCGAGGAATTTGTCAAGCTTGGGAAATAGATAAATGACGAATCCCAGAAAAAACGGTAGTGCAATCCATGCGATTGTAATGGTGGTCATGGTGTATTATTCTTCTCAATCTCATTGGTTTCTAATGTTGGATTATCACGTGCCAACTTCATGACACCAACAAGCATTAACGCCTGAATCGAGAAACCGATTACAATCGCAGTTAAAATAATTGCTTGGGGGACTGGGTCGGAATAAGCACCATTTTTGACGAATGAAGAAACAATTGGCGTGAATAAGCCCTCTCGCGATGCAATTAGCACATAATAGGCAATAACCCCTGTACTCATTACATCCATAGAGATGATTTTCATCACCAGGTTTTTTTTCAGAATTATGCCGAAAAATCCGCATAATACTGTAGCGAATACGAATGCTTCTAACACGGGAATTGCCTGTTTGGTAGGATTAGCCGTAATTATCTTGCAAAAAAGATAATAATATTGAGAATAAGTTATTTTAGGCACTCAAAGCAAGAAATTGGCGCCTATAAAAAATAAAACACGCTCTTTCCATATCTAAATACGAATGCATATAAAATTCTTATGGATAGCCATAAAAATATCTATAATCCTTAAAAGTTTTTTCAAGACATCTACGATTATAATTAGTGAGGTTTGCTACGACTACATGTTTAGCTAGTATACATGTATGTCAGTTGTAATTGGGTAACTTTTAATGCTTTCGCAATGTATTGAAGAAAAGCACTCCTCATAATTTACTCAGTATGTTGCAGTAAAAATTTAGAAATTGTTAATAAACATCATATAGTGTTATCTTAGTATTTAAGAAACAATTCATTTGCTTGCAAGCAACGCGCGATAGATAAAAGAGGCGATTTTTGAAGTTAAGTAGCTAAAACTGATGAATTTAGAAATATTGTCAAAATTGCGAAGTTTATGTCGAGATGAAGCAGCATTCGAGCAGGTTAAACAGATTTTAGCAGGCGAAGTCCAGCACTACGAGCAAGAAATCACAAAAGCGAGTTCCTTGATAGAGCAACAGAAAGCATTATTCCGTGTAATTACCCGTCTGCGCGAACCTTTAGATTTGGAAACAATTTTTCAAGCTACTGCTACTGAGATTCGTCAGCTTTTAAAAGCAGATCGGGTGGCAATGTTCCGCTTTTATCCAAATTCAGGTTGGGATGATGGAGAATTTGTTTCTGAGGATGTAGACCCAGCTTTTGGGTCAGCGATGGGACAAAAAATTCATGACCACTGTTTTGGGGAACAGTTTGCAGTTCATTATCAACATGGTCGAGTTCAGGCAGTAGCAGACATCTACGATTATGGATTGAGCGATTGTCATATTAATATACTGTCCCAATTTCAAGTTCGGGCTAATTTAGTTGTACCACTCCTTTTAGAACAAAATTTATGGGGACTGCTTTGTATTCATCAATGTAGTTCCGCGCGTCAGTGGGACTCAAACGAGATCGAGTTTGTTGGCCAAATTGCTAACCATTTAGGGGTTGCGCTCCACCACGGAGAGCTTTTAGCAGAGCTACGAGTAGAAATTATAGAACGACAGCAAGCTGAGGAGCGTGTTCAAGGCTTGAACCAGGAGTTACGGCAAGCCATTACTGATTTGAAGGTAGTTAACAAAGAACTAGAAGCTTTTAGCTACTCAGTTTCCCACGACCTGCGGGCGCCTTTACGTAGTATTGATGGTTTCAGTTTAGCACTGCTCGAAGACTGCCTAAATGAATTGGATGCAACTGGGCAAGACTATTTACGGCGTATTCGGTCAGCGACTCAGCGGATGGGGCAATTAATTGATGACCTTCTTACTCTATCGCGTGTGACCCGCAGCGATATAAATTTAAAACCTGTGGATTTAAGTATGTTAGCTAGCCGCATCTGCACCAATTTACAATATCAAAGCGAGCGGCAGGTAAAATTTGTAATTCAAAATAACTTGGGAGCTACTGGGGATACTAATTTACTAGAAGTTTTATTAGAAAACTTACTTAATAACTCTTGGAAATTTACCTCTAAGCACCCCCAAGCCAAAATTGAGTTTGGAGCAACCCAGAAAGAGGATGGCACCCTAGTTTACTTTGTTCGGGATGATGGTGTCGGCTTTGATATGACGTATAGTGATAAATTATTTGGACCTTTTCAGCGGTTGCACGGGATGCACGAATTTCCAGGTAATGGAATTGGGCTTGCCACCGTACAAAGAATTGTACACCGACATTCCGGTCGGGTTTGGGCTGAGGGAAATGTGGAACAGGGAGCTACTTTTTACTTTACGTTAACGGAAGAGGCTGGAGCATGAATGTGATTGCAAGTAACAAAAGTATCCTTTTGGTTGAGGATAATCCTGATGATGAGGCATTAGCGATTCGCGCGCTCAAGCGTCATCACGTTGCCAATGAAATTGTGGTAGCCCGTGATGGTGTCGAGGCTTTAGATTACCTCTTTGGCACTGGAATTTATAAAGGACGCAATATTAATATTAAGCCGACGGTAGTTTTATTGGATTTAAAACTGCCCCGCATTGATGGACTTGAAGTTTTGCGACGTTTGCGAGAAGATGAACGTACTAAGCTTTTACCAGTGGTGGTTTTAACGACTTCTAACGAAGAACAAGATTTGCTCAATAGTTATAGCTTAGGGTGCAACAGTTACATTCGTAAACCTGTCGATTTTACTCAGTTTTCAGATGCAATTCGGCAGTTGGGAATATATTGGTTACTAATGAACGAAGTACCACCCTTATAGCTAAATAATGTTGTAGCGAGGCGCCTTTTATGAACTCCCACCTACGTATTATCATTGTCGAGGATTCGGAAGATGATACTCTCTTGACCCTACGAGAACTACGTCGTGGTGGTTATACACTAGACTACGTTCGCGTCGATACCTCAGTTGCGATGCAGTCAGCTTTAGGTCAAAATTCTTGGGATATCGTCATTGCAGATTATAGTATGCCAGCTTTCAGTGCCTTAGAAGCACTTAAAATTGTCCAAAGCCAAAAGCTAGACTTACCATTTATTATCATCTCTGGTACAATTGGCGAAGATACGGCAGTCGCTGCGATGAAAGCTGGTGCCCATGATTATTTAATTAAAGGAAATCTGACTCGTCTAGTTCCTGCGGTAGAGCGGGAGTTAAGGGAAGCGCAGGAACGGCATAAACGGCACAGTGCAGAGCAGGCGTTACAACTGGCAGAACAACAAATCCGCGAACAAGCTGCTTTATTAGATGTTGCAACGGATGCAATTTCCGTTCAAGATTTTGAACATAATCTTTTATTTTGGAGTAAAGGCGCCGAACGTTTGTATGGATGGGAGACAGCAGAAATCCTTGGTAAAAGTGCCATTGAAACTTTGTACGATACGGAGGATGTGTCACAATTTAAAATGATGCTAGCAATGCTGGCTAAAGAAGGTAAATGGCAGGGTGAATTGCACCAAGTCACAAAGAATGGTAAAAATATTATTGTTGAGAGTCGCTGGACTTTAATGCGCGATCAGGCAGGAAATCCTAAATCTATTCTTAACGTTAGTACTGATATTACTGAGAAAAAACAACTTCAAGCACAGTTTCTGCGCGCGCAACGTCTTGAAAGTGTAGGAACTTTAGCAAGTGGTATTGCTCACGACTTTAACAATATTCTTACTCCCGTTTTGGCAGTTGCTCAACTGCTACCTCTTAAATTTGCTAATCTTGATGAGAATAGTCAACAACTGCTAAACATTTTAGAAGATAGTGCAAAGCGAGGCGCCGATTTAGTCAAGCAAATTCTATCATTTACTCGCCGAGGAGTAGAGGGAAGTTGTGCTGTTTTCCAACCTAGTCATTTGATTTTAGATGTAGCACGAGTAGCTCAAAGAACCTTCCCAAAATCTATCACAACTCAAACAAATATAGTACCCAATCTATGGACTATTTTTGCAGATGCGACTCAAATCCATCAGGTACTGCTAAACTTAATAGTCAATGCTCGCGATGCCATGCCTGATGGGGGAAGCTTAGAAATTAGCGCTTTTAATACCTGGGTTGATGAAAGCTATGCTCGTTTGCATATGGATGCTGAAGTTGGAGCATATATTGTAATTACTATTACTGATACTGGAACAGGAATTTCACAGTCTATTATAGACCGTATTTTTGACCCATTTTTTACCACAAAAGAGGTAGGCAAGGGAACTGGGTTAGGGTTATCGAGTGCAATAGGTATTATTAAAAATCATAAAGGTTTTTTAAATGTTCATAGCGAGTTAGGAAAAGGAAGCACCTTTAAGATATACTTACCAAGTACCAAAGTCACTGAACCCGAAGTAAAAGGCGAGACTTCTTTAGGAAACGGCAATGATGAATTAATTTTGGTAGTAGATGACGAAACAGCAATTTGTGAAATTACTAAAACTACCCTTTTAAGGCATAACTATAGAGTTTTAACCGCGAATGATGGAATAGAGGCACTTGCGCTTTATACTCAGTATAAAAATAATATAAATTTAGTATTAATAGACTTGATGATGCCTTGTATGGATGGACATACGACAATTCTCACATTACAACGCATCAATCCACAAGTGCAAATAATTGCGATGAGTGGGCTAATATCCAACTCAGAAAATACTAATAAAAGTCTTAACTTCCAAGAATTCTTACCAAAACCCTTCACAACCCAAGCATTACTAAGTGTTATACGCAAGGTATTACACCCTAATATTTCCCAAGAAACATACAAACATTGTTAGAAATGTTGCAACAGTAATAGCTAATTAACTGGATGTGATTATTTTCTTCATATTTTTGAACTTCAATAAGTCAAGTAAATTTTTTGAGTAGACAAACTATAGGAGGGTTGCTGCTTGGTGTCAAGATGATAAATAATTATTTTACCTACGCAACGCTCTTAGGCACCGTTGCCTGGTAAAATTCCATTTGGTAGTAGCAGAGGAAGGTGAGCAGTGTATATGATTGGAGTGTTATTCAGACTTTTATTATTTGTGTTAATGTTTTCCTTTGGAGAACGAGCTAAAAGATGGAAAATCAACTGAATTTTATTGGGCGACTATTGGCTAAAATATCAGCTATGGCTTCCCCTGCCTTGTTATTTATCGGTATAGTTGCTCTATCATTCGGTTCTATCTTTATTAAATGGAGTGAAAACGAACTTAGTGCCGATGCTACTGTATTTAATCGCTTTTGGCTAGCTACTGTATTCTTTGCCCTATGGCAGTTTGGCAAGGTGATAATACAATTTAGAGCAAGGGAGCCAATAGAACAGCAGCCTTACACTTATCAAAATTTGTTCATATTGTCCACTTCTGGAATTTCGTTTGCCTTAAATCTAGTTTGCATCGCTTGGTCACTGACTCAAACTAGTGTTGCTATTTCTACTGTACTACATAATTTGGCGCCGATATTTACTAGCTTAGGAGCGTGGTTACTATTTAATCAAGGCTTCAACCGCCAATTTGTCATTGGAATGATTATCGCTTTTGCAGGAGCGATTGGCATCGAAATCGAGGAACTATCTACTGCTACCAGCAATTTAGTTGGAAGTTCAGTCGCAATTTTAAGTGCGATTTTTGCTGCTGCTTATTTGCTAGCTGTCGAAAAATTGCGAGCCAAATTTGATTCGGTTACGATACAATTATGGGTGTGTGGAATTTCTGTTATAGTAATGTTACCCTTCGTTTTATTGAGTGGAGATGAAATTTTTCCTTCAACACTCTCAGGGTGGACTTGGGTGATTAGCCTTGCTTTGGTTTGCCAAATTGTCGGTCAAGGGTTATTGACGTATAGTCTTAATAGGTTTTCCTCGGTAGTTGTTTCCTTGGTTCATTTGTTAGAGCCAATTATTAGCAGCCTTTTTGCTTGGGTAATATTTTGGGAAAGGTTAAGTTTTTCAAATTGGATAGGTTTTGTAATACTCCTTATCGGTTTATATATAGCTGTATCTAGCCAAGTTACTGTTGGAACAGATTAGCTTAGTTATAACATTGCAGATATACAAAATTCTAAAAACTTGGTAATGTAGCGTAAAGAGTATTGCGCGAAGTAGTATTCAAATTGAAAGATAGGTGTATGATAGAATAACAATATCAAATGAACTAAATTTAGTTATATATCTACGAGGTATAGATGAAAGTACAGTATGAAATATCTGTTTATACAATTCGTGCGAGTCAATGGAGGAAGTAACCTTAATACATTTTTGAATGGTGCCTTTTTGTCGTCAATCAATTGATGGTTATGATTACATTGCTCGCATGAGGAAGTAAACGTCTCTGAAAAATAATTTTTCGCCTAGATTAAATATTAATAGTTTGCTACTAATTGGTTACACTACTTGGCAAGGTTTTTTAGGAAGGTTTTTTTAAATTTGGAAACGGCGCCAAAAAAAATTCGTCTTGAAATGTGGTAATGAATTAGAGGTAAATATCCTGGTAAATTCAGTAATTTGTCGCGTCGAATCTTAGAAAAAAATCTCTAGAAGATGGGAAGAATCTAAACCGTCTCATCGAACTTTTTAGTCAACATTACCATTAATTACTCATGCAAAAATCCAAGTTGAAAAACATTTCCCCAGCGACTCGCTACCAAAATGCTGCGATTCAATATTATTTAGAACTAACAAATTCTCCATTCCTACATTATGGGTATTGGGAATCACCACCAGTAGCAAATCAGGAACTGACTATTAGTCAGCTGCGTATTGCTCAAGAAGCTTATTCAAATAAACTTTTAAGCTTTATCCCAGAGGAAGTAAATTCTATTCTTGATGTCGGTTGTGGAATAGGAGGTAATGCTAGTTATTTACTGGAACGTGGTTTTACGGTAGAAGGACTGGCACCAGATGGACTTCAGGAGGAAATGTTTTTAAAACAAACAAACTGTAAAGCACCATTCCATTTAACCAAATTTGAAGATTTTAAGACAACAAATTCTTATAGTCTCATTCTTCTTAGCGAAAGTAGTCAGTACATAGCGGCTTCGGATATTGCTCAGTGTGCATCACGTTTACTTAGCTCTGATGGTTATTTGTTACTTGCGGATATGTTACGTGTTGATGATAAGTATAATGAGGGTATATTTTCTAATTGTCATGTGGTTACAGAGCTTAATACTGCGTTAGAGCAAGCTGGATTTGAGCTAGTTAAAACTGAGGATATTTCTAGCAAAATTACTCCAACCATTGATTTGTGTATGGATAACTTTCGGACTTTTGGGTTATCGACTGGTAAATATATTGGAAACGTTTTAAATATTGCGGCACCTCCAGTGTATGCAGTTTTTAATTGGGCTTTTAAACGCTGGCTGCAAAAACCCATTATTGAAGGATTACAAGCCAAGTCTATTTTTGAAAAACATTTATGTTATCAAATTCAATTATGGCGCCTGGTTAAAATATAGGCTGAAGTCCAATAGGAATGCGCTTGCTAGTTAATACGATTATTGAATAGTGTTTATTTTAATGGGATGCAGTTAAATCTACTGTATTCCATTTTTCATTTTTTATAATTATTTTAATTAACTGTAGATTGTGTTATGGATATCTCTTGACGCTGGGGATTTTAGTAACTAACATGTCAATGAATATGTACTTTCCCTTACACACCCTGACTTGGAGGTATCCTTGAATTTCACATCCCTAAAAATGACAAAATTGGCGATAGTTGTAAGTTTTGTCCTTATTGGAAATGTTACCACAATAGTTATACCATCAAATGCACAGGTTGCCTCAGAACGTAGCACTAATAAGAATGCTGAGTTAAAACAGTTGCTTGATGAAGGACGTAGATTGCTTGATATCGGTGATTATAATGGCGCCATAGACAATTATCAGCGTGCGCTAACTATACAGCCAAGAAATGCTTCAATTCATTCGGGAATAGGTATAATATATGTGAAACAGGGTAACTTCCCTGCTGCTCAAACAGCTTTTCAGCGTGCGGTTCAGCTTGCCCCTAATAATGCCGATTACCAATACGCTTTAGGATATATCAACGCTAATTTAGGAGATTATCCGAAAGCAAAAGAAGCTTATCGAAGAACTGTACAATTAAATCGGCGCCATTTTAAAGGATATATGGGTTTGGCAACTGTTCTCACACGTTTGGGTGAAAATACTAACGCAATGTGGGCATATCAAGAAGCTGTAAAAATAGACCCGAATAATCCTTTGGTTTCTGATTTTCGCAATCAATTAAAAACACTGCAAAATAAAAAATAATATTTTTTGATAGATTGGTGCGTGACGCTACTAGTCTTATAACTAAGTTTGTATTTTTTGATAGCGTCACCCAACCTACTAGTACACGGCGGCGGAAATAAACCCACCATTACGAACCTTGAAAAAATCTCCATTAGCTAGGTTTGAAAATGGTAGACGTATTTACGCCGCACGGTACTAGTTTACTCCTCGTAGCTTGCGAGTGTTCTCAACTAAACTTTGAGCAAATTGGTCAAATCTTTGAGAAAGTTTTTCATCTACAAGTTTACCTTCTGGGCTAAAAGCTTTCCAAACTTGCCCGATTCCTATTTGCTCAGGTATAACCCATAGTTATACTTATCTTAACGCATTAATACTAACATCCTGTATGGACAATTGTTTGGGCTATTGCCGAGTTAGTACTCAAAGGCAGTTCTGTGAAGGGCACTCGCTCGAAAGATATATTAACGACTTGAGAAAATACGGGCTACCTGATGAGCGAATTTTTTGGGATATTGAATCAGGCGCCTCTGACAAACGTAAAGGCTACAACAAGGTTTTAGAATTAATCAGGACTGGTAAGTATAAAAAGCTTATTGTACCTTGCTTTGACCGCTTTACTCGAAACCCGTTGCATTGGGAGGTCGCGCGCGAAGAATTTCAACAATATAGTGTGAAAGTCGAGTTTCTTGACGGTGGAGGACTAGATTTAGAAACACCTGAAGGTTTATTCACTAGTCGAATTTTGGCGGCAGTTGCAGCTCAGGTGCGCGACCGCAACCGCTACAACTCCTTACAAGGGCATAAGTTTTTTCGCTCGCAGAATAAAATTTACACTGCTCCTTTTGGCTATAAGAAACAAGGGGAACACCTTGTACTTAACCACGATAAGTACAAAAGTACGAATAAATCCTACTATGAAGTAGCCAGGGAAGTCATAGAAACATTTCTTTATGTTGAGAAAACTTTATCAGGAACCGTGCGGCGATTAGTTGCTAAGTACGGCGATAGAAAAGTTAAAACTAAACATGCTGATTTTCCACATGATTATACAGCTTTAGATTATTGGCTTAGAAATGAGGTACTACGAGGGCATATTATTTATTTTCCGAAACAAGAGGATAAAAGAACATTAGTTCTAAATCAGCATCCTGCACTGGTTTCGCCAGAGGAGAGTAAAGATATACATATTCTTCTCAAGCAAAACACAAAGCTGAAAACAAGACCCGATGAGGTCAGTAACCCTTTAGCGGGATTATGTTTTTGTAGTGGTTGTGGGTCTGGAATGAGAGCAAAACGATGTGGTCAAAAAGGAAGCTATAAAAATTACTTGTATTGTAAAGGAGCTTACCCTATATCAGGAAAACCTAAAGTATGTAACCGTCGTTCCAGTTATTCACTAGAAATTATCGATGTAGTTGAAGCTGTTATTTCTGCTCTTTGTGACCGTGCAGAAAAAATAGCGCAGTGGGCAATTCAACCAGAGGTAGTAGAAGAAACGGTAGAGATAACTGAGATACGTAATCAGATAACAAAATTAGAGGTTATCGATGACCCGGAGTTGGATGAGGTTATAGAAAGGAAAAAAGCCAAGCTTTCGGAAATGCTTTCAAAATTACGTTACGAATCTGATGATTTAGTCAGGCGCCAGGAGAGACTTAAGACTTTGGCATCGGAATCCAGATTCTGGAGATTTGCGACTTTAGAGCAGCAGAAAGTACTATTTACAGAATTTGTAGAAAAGGTTGAGTGTGATTGTGGGAAATTGTCAATCAAGCTACGTGTATAAAACGCTTTATTTTATCCCAATCTTCTTTTGCAATTACTGCACAGCCTACTGAGTTTTTTTGTTACTGATACTATAAAGTTCATACTTATACCTCGTACACAATTAGCATGTTTGAGTAACACCCTTCCATCAAATCACTCATCTAGGGTCATATTTTCTGCTGTTCGTTTTTAAAAGGTCAACAGGTTTGCATACTCATGTACTAAAAAATGAAAATGATTTCATTACACTAGGGCTATACCGTTATGAATATCGTTCCCATTTCATTTATTATCAGTCTACAGAATACGGTATTTTGATTGTACGTGTTCTTGGAAATAAACAAGACCCTGGAATACATATATAACATCTGTCCATTAAAGCGCTTTATTGGACAGCAAGCTACTAAAGATTTACTATCACAAACAATGCCCTGAAGGGTTATACAAAGGGCAAAAGCCAAGCTTTTAGAAATGCTCTCAAGATTACATTACGAATCTGATGATTTAGTCAGGCGATGTGAAATACTT
Source organism: Calothrix sp. PCC 7103 (assembly GCF_000331305.1). Classification (GTDB taxonomy): domain Bacteria; phylum Cyanobacteriota; class Cyanobacteriia; order Cyanobacteriales; family Nostocaceae; genus Dulcicalothrix. Next base: position 347,415 of record NZ_KB217483.1, read on the forward strand.
AAGACTTTGGCATCAGAATCTAGATTCTGGAGGTTTGCGACTTTAGAGCTGCAGAAAGTATGATTTACAGAATTTGTAGAAAAGGTTGACTGTGATTGTGGAAGATTGTTAATCAAGCTGCGTGTTTAAAACGCTTTATTTTATCCCAATCTTCTTTTGCAAGCACTACACTTTTACCATCTTCTGCTAGCTGAGGCTCAGGAATTACTTCAATAACCTCTTCTAAGGATAATAAATACTCTAAGTATTCTTTCTCTAATGTTTTGATAATTTTTTTGGCGTGGCTCATATGAAATTACCTACCTATCAAAAAGCGATTATTTTTAATAATTATTATACTTATGATAACAGAAATTGACAGCTACTTTAAATAATATAAAAAAGTAGAAATATGGAGTTTAAATAATTAACCTAAATCTTTACCTCAATACTTAATTAACATAAAAAAATTCGTATCGAGCATTTTGCTGAACTAAAAATTTTGTTATTAATCTTAACTCAGTGCAAATAACATCCAAATCATTGATAAGTAAATCCTTTATTTAGTATCAAATTTTCAAAATTACAAGCTCCTACTCATCTTTATTTTGAAGTTTGATTAGATTTTTAAATGGCTGCCATTAAAGAAATATGCCAAACCGTGAAGAATTAAAGCGACAAAACTTAACTTCTAGATTAACCCAGTACACTAAATTATTTATACATAAGTTCTATTTATTTAGCAACTTTTCTCGTAAGAGAGAATTTCAAGCTGATATCAAGCCGTATCATATTTTGCATGAAATAAGTAGTTATGTATTTATGCGAAATAACACCTACAATGCTTGGAATCCCTTCTAAACAATTTATGTAACGAAAACGAAGGTGGATATACTTAGGTTTAACAGTATATAAAAATACATTAAAACACTTGATGCTGAATTTTTGAAAGATTTAAGCAATACCAAGATTCCCTAGAAAGATGACTAGTTCACGATAATTTTGTTAACTCAGAAACTATATTCTTAACAATTATTTATAAATCCAAGCATACTCATCACTATACGTTGGATGAACCCTTAAAGACATATATAGCAAAGATTTTAACCTTTCTTTACAATTTATCTATGACCTTACGTTACGGATAAGTTTCGACTCTAGTCATAGGAAATTTAGGCCACCAGTCTATATTCATTTTTTCGCTACATGTTAGAAAATAAACATACGACTTTTTAATGAAGTCGCACAAACGACTAATATTAACTTCCCGGCTATGGCTATCACTGACCCCCAAGACTTGTGGTACATCTCAGATGTCGTTAACCAAGTATTGGATTGCCAACACAAATTGACAGATATTAAAGGTGTACAAGCAGCTTTAAGAGAGGTCAGTGTTGCGTGCGGTCGGGAAATACAGATGAATTTAGTTTTTGAGGAGGACAAACTTAAAGGATTTAATTTTGCGTTCAAACTAGACCCAAACAATGCGACTGAAGCTATTTACTTCAAACCAGACCAGCTAGATATACAGGTGTACAGGGGTAATATTACACCCTACAAACCACTAACTAGTACGATTGATGTAGCGAAACCAGAATCAGAGGGGCATCTAACTACTTATTCTCAGCAACGCGGTGAAATTATTATTCCTCCACCATCACAAGTAGATAATCTTCACGTTATCGAAAAGGAAGCGATAGACGTACTGTCGGGGACTTGTGATAAATTTAATAAGATAAATCCGGGTTTAATTAGGGTTGCACACCAATTAACATCGCGTAACGAAATAGATGGATTACTATTAACTGGTGTAATTCTTAAAGCGGGAGTTACACTTGCTTCAAGTTTGCAGTCAGAGAATAATCCAGATATACATGAGAAAGGATTAGCAATAATCAAACGCTTTCAACAGGTATTACCTCAAGAATTTGCAGGTCTTAAAGAAGGAGAAATTCCAAAAGTTTTTGAATGGAATGACTCAAAGTCAGGCAAACAGTATTGCTTTAAATTTGAAGAGTGTCTTGTTTCCGATTCGAGCGAAACCGTAAAACCAATTAAACTGCAAGGAATTGAAACAATACCTGGTTCAAATTTAATACGACCCGTGTTTGCAGCAACTTTGATTGATAGTAAATATAATCAATGGAGTATTGAACAATGCGATTTCACTCTAAGCCAGATTCGTGATTTAAGCGTTGCGGTAAAACCCACACCCCCTAATGTTTCTCCGGTAATTTCCACTACCGGAGAAGGGTTTTCTCTAGAAATTGAGCATTGAATAAAAGAAAAATAAATGCCTCTAACTAGCTAATTCTTATGCATGATAACTATTGCAATCGTCAGGAGAGAACACAACGTGTCTTGCAATCGGACAGGAACGTTACTCCCCTCAACCTTGGGAACCAAAGCACGGAGGTGGCGCCAGAAAACGACATCGGATGGCTGATAAAACTTCGTTATTTCCAAAACATCCAAAATAATATTGCAATTGGGTTACTATCTTCATTGAATTGGACTACTAATGATACAGGCGCCTTTATTGCTTTATTATCAGGGTTAATTTACATGACAGTAAAAGAACCGCTTTTAGTTACAGTAATGTTATCGCTAGCGTTATTTTTTTACTGCCTTAACAGAGTAATTAGTTACATCCCATACCTAAACTTGTATGTCAAAAGAAAAATTCACTTTTGGCAGATTACAGGAGTAATAATCGGATTAACAGCAACCTTGACAGTATTTGAAATGCCAGCACAGGCGATTTTTTTAAGCGGTTTAGAACAATTCCTCACAAATATTGCACAGCAAAGTTCTACAGGAGGTACAAGTGCGATAGACCCACAAGCAATTACTTTGGTTTTTAATGCGATTCGAGGTGTGTTTTTACTATTAGTCGGTATAGCAGCACTATTCGCTTATAACCAAGCACAACAAGGAAACGATTGGCGCCCGATTGCGACTCAAGCAGGTTTAGCAATCGGAATTATTCTCACAGTCGATGTGATTACGTTTCTATTCGTCGGTGATGGAACTGGTGCTGGTGGTGGTGCTGGTGGTGGCGGTGGAACTGCCCCAGGAGGCTAGAAATAAACCATGTCAATAGATACAGAAAAACAAACGGTAAAAGTCAATAAAATTTTAGGCAAACAAGCCTCTTTTGGGCCAATACCGGCGAATCAAATTCTACCTTGGTTTGCAATTATTACGATTACATACTTTATTTTTGATGGATTGTTAGGATGGGGAATTCCGAAAGTGGCTGTAATTAGTTTTTGGTTAATTCTGAGTTGGTGGTTTGTAACAGGTAAAGACCCTGATAAATATATTAACCGCTTCCGTAAACCAAAAGGACGTAATTGGATAACAGGTGGTGCCGTTTACATATCTCCTCTACTTTCTGCTCATAGTCGGCAACACCTACGTAAAAATAAAAATCAACGCATATGAAGAGTAGTATCCCAGCAATTTCTGTTAAAGAGCAGCATCACTCGGTACAATATCTACCTTTTGAGAACGAGCTTGACCTTTGCTGTATGGTTCGTATTGAACGGGATAATCGTAGTATTGGAGCGTTTCTTCTCAATAAAGGTGATATTTCTGATGCTACTCAGTTTCAGCTAGTTTTTGGTTTTAAGCTCAAAGGTATCCATGACCAGCTATATCAAGAAGAGCTTTTAGCTTTGTCTAATGGAATTGGTGAGGCTATGAAATTTGTCCTTGCAAGCGAGAAATGTACGTTCTTTTTAGGTCGTTATTCCCAAGACGAAAAAAGACAGCGCTACCTTAACCAGCTTGCTGATGCTTGCTCTCTAAAATTACCTGCAATTTTAATGCGGAATGAACAAGCAAGAGTAAATTCCTTAACTCGTTCTGGCGCCCGATCAATTTGGCAGCAAACTCTATTTTGCACTTGGACAGCAGATGCGGTTGGTGAACGTAAAACTGACATGTTGTCTAAACTTATACATAGTTTGGGCAAAAGCGGGCGCCTGCTATTAGATGGTGTGACAGGCAGAATATCCCAACGGCAAGAACAAATTTTAAGTCGCTTATTAATGAAAGCTTACACCGAGGGATTTATTCAATGGGAAATGTTATTTAACACTAAAGCCCAATTAGAAAATACTCCAATGACCGACACTGAGCTTTGGTCTTGGCTTTGGGGTAGGTTTAATAAATCGGAGCCTCCAGCAATTCCGCAATTACTTCTACTAACAGAAGATAAAGATAGGGGTGTAAAATTAACCGAAATTCAAAACTCACAAAAACACGCTACAACTATCTTGATAACTGGAGAATACGGGCGAAGCTCATGTCCAGAACACCGTCAATGTACAAATCGCGTATACGTAAAAGATAAAGTTGTTGGCGTTTTAACAATGGCGGATACTGTCGCTGCGTGGGTGTCGGCTAGGGAGCAAATACTGTGGATGTGGAAGGTTTTGAGTGAAAGTCATGTTCGCGATACGGAAGCAATCGTAGAAATATCCGCTGCTAATCGCTATTTAACTGAAGATAATCTACATCGCCAAGCCAAACAAACTAAAGCCGCACGCGAACGTGCTTTGCTTAAAGGTACGGGTCGAGATGTCGGCGCCGAAATTAAGCAAGAGGAAAGTTTTGACGCACAGAAAAAACTATACAAAGGTGCTGTTCCATTAAATTGTGCGGTTGTATTTCTCGTAACGCGCGAAAATGCAGAAAGTCTAGAAAGAGCATGTGATTTACTTTGTTCGAGTTTTGGTAATGCGAAAGTTTTACGCGAACGACACATTGCTCCCTCTATCTGGCTTGAAACTTTACCGATAACTTGGCGCCGTATACTGCATTCAAGTTCAATATTAAGTGAACGTCGGTTGGTGTTGGAAAGCGAAACGGTTGCTGGCATCTTACCTTTAACAGTACCTAGAGAACTCGACTCTATCGGTGTAGAATTTTTAACAAATAGAGGTGGTAAACCTGTGTATGTTGATTTATTCTCTTACACTCAACATGCCTTAATCACAGGTAAAACTGGTTCTGGAAAATCTGTATTATTATGGCGATTTATGCTTGATGCATTGTCGCAAAATATTCCAGTAGTTGGTATCGATATTCCTGCGGCAGACGGTGAAAGTTCTTTTAAAACGGGAATTGAATTACTAGGTGAGGCAGGTGCCTATTTTGATTTATCGCGCGCTTCTAATAATTTAATGGAACCCCCTGATTTACGTTGCTTCGATGTTGACGAACGTGCATCACGTATGAAGTCTTGGCGCGAGTTTATACGCAATGCTCTAAGTGTGATTATAATGGGGCGCCTTAATGCTCCTCATTTAGCACAGCGAGTTGATGCGATTTTGATGCAAGCGCTCGATGTATTTCTAAGTGATCCAGATATGATTGAGCGTTATAACGAAGCTTTTGATAAAGGATGGAAATCAGGAGAATGGCAAAACATTCCAACACTAAAAGATTTTGTACGGTTTTGTTCAATTGCTCGGCTTAATATCCAAAAACCAGAGGCAATCGACTATCAAGCAATAAACCAAATCACCAGCCAAATCACAGCGCTATTAGTAAGCCCGCTAGGAACAGCGATAGGAAAACCAAGCAGCTTTTCTCCAGAACCAATGGTCAAATTTTATGCGCTAACAGGTTTGAGCAACGACCAAGATTCATACACAATGGCCGTTGCTGCAAAAGCCGCATGTTTACGAGTAGCCCTTTCTTATACTAAAAGTTTGTTTATTGGGGATGAGCTTTCAGTACTTTTCCGTAAAGATGGCTTTAGTGCAATGGTTGGCGAACTTTGCGCGACCGCGCGTAAAGATGGTGTAAGCATAATTTTATCAAGTCAAGACCCAGATACAATTTGCCAATCTGCCGCCGCTGCAATGATTATGCAGAATATCAGCTACCGAATCACAGGGTGCATTACATCAAATGCAGTTGCCTCATTCCAAAAATACCTAACCTACCCAAGTAACATTATTTCTCAAAATGCATCCGAGTCATTTTTCCCTCATAGGACAGATTTGTACTCATGCTGGCTAATAGAAAAAGGAGGACGTTTTTGGCAGTGTAGATTTTATCCCGGTGAAATGGCTTTAGCAGCAGTCGTAACAAACCAAGAAGAACGTCGCGCGCGTCGTGCTTTGATGGCACGGTATCCGAATACGATTAAAGGACAACTTCAAGGTTTGGCTGAGTTTACAAAAGTATATGTTGCGGCTCTTAAAGAAAATAGAGGGTTAAATGATGAACCACATAAGGAGCGAGGATTTCCCGCAGGGTAGGACACAAAGGCACAAAGCAAGAGAAGAGAAGAAGCATTTGACGAATGATTAGTATTGTGACAACAGTCGTAAAATAATCGTATTTACTCTCTCACGTTTCCTGTTACTTTTCCTTTCTTTCTTTCTTCCTTCGTGTCCTTTGTGCCTTTGTGGTTTAATAAATTGATTTTTGTACAAAGGATTTAGGAATTTTATATTAATCAAGGAGTTGATAAATATGAACCTGAAAAGAAAACATCGTTCGTTACATAGATTTACCAAAAAAGTGAAAAGTATTTCTGTGGTTGGTATAACAGCAATAGGATTAAGTTTAACAGTAATAAACTCAGCATTTTGCGCCAATGTCGATACGCCAGAGACTCGTTCAATTACTAAAACAGCTAATTCTATTAGCAATACCTCTAACTCAATTCAAAATTTTGTTGATGATTTAGGCTCATTTGTAAGAGGTAATTTATTTGGAGGTATTACAAATTTTGTCAATAACGCTCTTGGTTCAGTTGAAGTGCCCGATTTGGGTGAAGTTGTTGGGGAAATTATGAAAGGTTCGCTACCTGAAGATGGAGAAACATCGAGCAAATTGGAAAATAACCTTAAAAACTCTTATGCAATTCGTCAAGACTTAGCAAATCAAAGCGAACGAGTAGGAGCAATTGAAGTAGCGCAAAACAAAACTCTCTCTAAAAATGCTCAAAACAAATCTAAAAATACATTAGAACAAAGCGCAAATTCTCAACTTGAATCAAGCTCTATGGCGGATGATTCACAAAATACTGATACTTCACAGCATATTCTCCAAAACATATCTCAACAGCTAAAAAATAATGCCACAATTGCTGACTTACAGTTACAGGAAGCATCACAAGCACGTCAAGATAGAGCTCTAGATTTAACTCTCACCGCTCAAACTGCACAAGAACTAAATACTTTCAACACAGGAGAACGCCAAACCAGGATTGCAACAGGTAATAATGCAGTATCTCAAGGCGCCTTATTAACAATGCCTGGAGGAAGTGTCTTTAGTCAAAATTCGACCAGTCAGTAATTGTAGATTATTTAAGCTTTATGTTCTCTCCCCTCTTGATTTCACAAGTAACGCCACCTGATAATAACTCAGCTTCATCTGTTGGTCTTACCCTAATCACCAGTAGTATTGAACTGAGTAAACAAACCGTTGAATCGTGGAATAAAGCTTGGGGAGATGTAGTTAACCCATCCGGCGCCTTATGGGCTGGTTTATGTAATCTAGGTACTACCCTTGCAGCATTAAGTATCATTTTCTTAGCTGTGAAAATGGCTTCTGATTACCAAGAAAAGCGCTTTTTATGGTCAGAGCTAGCTGCATCTGTTGTCTATCCTTTAGTTATTGCTTTATTTTTAGGTAGCAATGGCTACTTACTTTCTCAAACAGTTCTTATCGTTAGAAATATCGGGCACCAGCAAGTTATTAGTGTTCTCAATATCCAACTAGCCGATACAACTTTTAAACAAGCAATATCTGATGTAACTCTAACTCAAAGCGTCAAAACCCAAGTATCTACAATCTATGCTGAATGCCAAGGTAAAATTGGTAAACCGCTTACAGACTGCCTCACTGAAAAAAGACCAATAATAGAGCAGATTCTTACGGAGGCAGAAAAACAAAATAATGGACCCCTGGAAGAGGCGCGTAAAGCTGTGGCACAGCTAACAGACTTTGTACAAAATCCAGGCGCCGTTTTCAGTGCATCGATTTCACTAATATTAATCACCTTTCTCTACGCCCTGCAATGGGCATTTGTAAACATTTTAGAAGCTGCACTAATTATGACTGCGACTTTTGCACCTATTGCTTTGGGATTAAGTTTATTACCTTTAGGTTCAAAACCAATATGGGCTTGGGCTAGCGGGTTTGTTTCATTGTTTGGAGTTCAACTTGGTTACAACATTGTTGTTGGTTTAGCTGCGACGGTAATAGTTGCTGCTGGCGCCCAAAGTGCATCTGATTTAGCTTTTTTAGCATTTATTAGTATTTTTGCTCCAGCTTTAGCGCTTTTAATAGCAGGAGGTGGAGGCGTTGCACTTTATACAGGTATTAATAGTCGAGTTCCAGCCCTTGTTAATGCTGCATTTGATGGTGTGGTAGCCGTTGCAACGGGTTTTGCTGGTAAGAGCTTGTGAGGTATTACAATGCTGAAGTCTTTGAAACAGGTTAGACGACCTAAAATATTGCTTGATTCTAAAGATATTCTGCCGCTATGTTTTATTGGGCTGACTATTTTTAGTTTATTAAGCTTTTTATTCATATTGTTTTTGAGTTTTAAAGTCAATCAACTCTCAGAACGGAAAACGACTTTTGTACAGTTGGTCAATGGTCGTGCTTTGGTTATGTCAGAGCAAGATTATTTATATCGCTATCCAGAAGTTATCAAAAATACAGTTCGACAGTGGGCTAATTTGACTTTTAATTGGGATGGTGTAATTAGTGGCACTAAAGAGCTAGATAAAGGGCGAGATATTGGTAAAGGTAAGCGTGTTACAACAAATGCTTATTTCGGCTCATTCTTAATAGAGCTTTCTAAAGGTGGATTTCGGCAAGCTGCATTACAACAACTAGCGGATATTACACCGTCGCGTGTATTTAATGGTCAAGTTCGCTCAAAAATTATTATTTCTTACCTCTCAAGTCCTCGGCAAATTAAAACGGGTAAATGGGAAGTAGATATGGTCGCTACACGAGTTCTAGTAAATACTTCGGGTGGCGCTGATGAAGAAATCTCTTTCAACCGCACGTTTACTTTACAAGCTGTAGATATACCTCAATCACCAGAAAATAATGCTGAAGTACTAGCAAGACAATTATATGAAATTAGAAGTGCAGGTTTAGAAATAACCAATATTTCTGAATTCACACCAAATAAATAGAGAGAAACTTATGAATAATTTTAATAGTCCAGATTTAGATGATGATTTAACACCGCAAGAAGAACTAGAAATATCAGGGTATCAACCCCAAGAAGCGGCTTTAATTGACCAAGAATACTTAATTGGGCGTGACTCAGAACAAGCCGAACCAATTGACAGCAGCGAGAATCCACTCGTTCGAGGCGCCATCGTATCTCTTTTAGTAGGTGGTGTGATGGGTTTTGGTTGGATGTGTTGGTCAATATTTTTCGCACCGAAACAAATTGCGAAAACTCCTACTACACCAAAACCAACACAACAAGCATTCGCGCAATCTCAAAGTGAAGAGGAAGCACGTCTAAAAGCTGAACTCGCACTGCGTAATCAACAAAGTTTGAAAGACAAGGAAATACAAAAACCTTCAATACCAAAACCCGAACCAAGGGTTCAGAAATCGGTGCCAGTTAAACAAACTCGAATTGCTAGCCTACCACCACCTAGAGTTATCCGTTCGATTGTTCCATCGGCACCAAGGGTAATTACACAAACGGCGCCACGCCAACAACCAAGACAACCAAGAAATTTACCCGTTAACAAGCCAATACAACCTATCGATCCATTTAAGCAATGGAGCGAACTTGCGACCGTCGGGCAGCAAGTAGTCGCTTTAAGCGAGAGTCCTTCCGTTCAAGAAACGAAAACTGTGTTTAATAAAGTTGAACAAACTAATACACTCGATAGTACATCAAGAATTAATTCATCCCCAGAAGTTTACACAGAGGTAAGCTCTTACCCGGTGGAACAGACCTCAAAAGCCAACATAGAGAAGCCTTCACCGATTCCGGTTGTTAGTGTAAATAGCAGTGCATTTAATACAGAAAAAAGTTTAGACCAAATTCAAACACCTGGAGAATGGGGGATAGTTAACCGTCAAAGTCCAAATACTCAATATTCTGACTTTATACAAACTGCTTCTACTACACCAAGTAATTTACAAGTTCAAATTGGAACAACAGCAAAAGCAAAAGTACTAGTACCAATGCTTTGGGCTAAAGAAGATAAAAATCAGGGACGGTTTGCTGTTGAGTTAGAAGAGGATGTTTTGTCAAATGATGGTCGCGTAGCTTTACCCAAAGGAACAATTTTAATCACAGAGGTTGATTCGGTGTCGGGAGCTAACAACTTAGTAAAACAGAGCGTTGTAGCAATTGTTTATACTGATAGTTTAGGGAAAGTTCGACAACAAACAATTCCACCAGATGCTATTTTAGTTCGAGGTTCAGATAATAAACCCTTGATAGCACAATCACTTCAAGATAGAGGCGCCGCCATTGCACAACAAGATATTTTAATTGGTTTACTTGGTGCAGCAGGTCGGGCTGGTCAAGTTTTTAACCAAAATCAAACTCAATCTCAAACAGTAATTTCCAACGGCGGGTTTAATAGTCAAACGATTGTAACTCTTGCCCGTAAACCGAATATTTTAGCGGCAGCAGTCGAAGGTTTTTTTCAACCAATGCAACAGCGCTTGAGTAAGCGCGCGGATAAAACAGATAGTGATTTACAAAACCGTCCTAACGTCGCAATCGTTCCAGCAGGTACTAAGGTATCTATCTTTTTCAACAGTTTCTTTGAAATTACCCGTTAGACTTATGAAAACCAAAATAATCAGTGCGATTAGTTTTGTGATTATAGCTTTTACGGCGCCTGCTTACGCGCAACAATTAGTAAAACAGCAAGTTCCAGAAAATACAGACTCTTCAATAAATGTTCAAGTCTGGTCAGGTAGAGGAACAGCGATTGATTTCTCTGATGCCAACGAACAAATAACTCAAATTTTTCTTGCTGACCCCAGCCGTTTTACTTATGCAACCGATACTCCATTATCTAGCGGTCAAGCTACAACGGTGTTTCTTCGCCGAATCAAGCCGTTAAAATTTCCAAATTTGACTACAGCGAACGTTACAAACTTATTTGTCAAAACTAAAACGAGTGCAGGAAACTCACGATTATATACATTTAATATCCAGCCAGGAGAAAATGAACCAGGATACAGCGCTTTAAATATGGCGCTTATAAACGCTAGTCAACAAAATAATCGTACTTTAGAGGTTGGTGATGGGCGCAAAGCAACATTGGGAGATATTGAGCGCGGTTTAATTGCATCAATCCGTCTAGGATATGCTCCCGCTTCTGACCCAGTAGTGTCAAAGGTTAGAGAATTTGTAGCGCTTGCCAGAAATATCTCGAATAAATCTTTAGTTGAAATTGCACAAAATTCTAATTTGTCCCTAAGAGTACTAACGGAACTAGGACTGCTGGGAATTGAAGATAGTTTAAAAATACAAGTCTTACCTAGATAAGCGTGATAATCAGCTTCCCTCGGATTCTAATGGCGCCACAACAGAAAACTCTAATAATTAGGTGAGCAAATTTTACCCTACTGTTATTTATCCAGCTTTAATACTCAATTTTCTCGCAAACAATCCTATATCTAGTAGCCATGAACATCATAACTTTAAATCAAATCCAATCCTTAAATTTTCAACACCTAATAAATCATACTTATTCAAATTCAATCAAGTTTTGTGTTTTTTACTCGGTTTTATTATTCCCATATCTTTTGGTGTCTTATCTCCCTGGTGGTTAGTTGCACTTGTTTGGTTATCGATTGGTCTAGGTATTGTCTGCACTTTGCCCCCCCTGCCCATCCAAAAGTTAGGGAATCGGAATATGAATCCAGTACAAACACCAGTAACAAAACCCAAAGCTATTTTACGTTTTCCTGCATATGAAGCTAAACTGAGCTACCTACTCTTAAATAACGTTTTGCAGCCAACAAGTAAAAGTGATGCACCCGCAGGAGTTTCTGAGAAAGCTTTTTATCAGATACTCAGGCGCCTGTTTGGTTCGGTAACTCAAGGAATGGCATTTGATAATCCAGAATTTTCTTACCCATATTCTGCCGATTTTATACTTGTACACGAAAGTGGTTTAAGTATAGACATTGAGATTGATGAGCCTTATGTAGGTGATACTAAAGCTCCTCACCATTGCCTTGACCAAGGTAAAGATGATACGAGAAATAAATTTTTTACCAGTAACAACTGGGTAGTAATTCGCTTCAGTGAGAAGCAAGTAGTCAAATATCCATACAGTTGCTGCAAATTTATTGCCTTGGTTCTAGCGCGCGTTGCAGGTGATTTGACTTATCTCAACCAACTGGGGGAAATAGCTGACCTGCCATGTGAACCAATGTGGAATATCAAGCAAGCTAAAAAATGGGCGAAAGCTAATTATCGTAAAACCTACCTACCCGCTTATCGGAAATAATCATGCAATTTCAAGATTTACCAATACTATTTGACCACGGGCAAAGTGTTGTCGCAGTAGAGGCGCCACTTACCGAAAGGATGAAGATACTGGAGTTTCTTTATCAAACCGCACTCAATCGCGGACAACAACTGTATTTTTGGAACCAGGGTTATAGACAATTACAGCAAGTAAACGAATCAATACAACTTGTTAGGCAAACAGCCGACATATGCACTTCGGGTTTAGCTTGGTTGTTGGAAAACTCTGATATGACAGGGATATTTGTTTTTGAAGGGGTGATTTCTCCAAGTGCTGAATCCGGCGCCATTGAGCAACAAATACTCTTCATACTGAGTAATTTATTTTACGAATTAACCACAAACAAAAGACAGCAGCTTGTTGTTTGCCTAGAGACTTATATTGAGCTACCCCCAAGTTTGGCGCCGCTAATTCCAGTTTTAACTTATGAGCCTACTACTCTAGAACAATTACAGCAAATAGTAGATAGGGTTTTTGTTGGTCAATTTAATTTGAAAGATGAAAATTTTTACCGTAACTGTTTAGGTTTACCTTGTGGTGAACTAGAAATGGCACTCTCTCGATTATCAGGGCTGGTTAATAGTAATAAAGAACTAGTTGATGCAGTCCTAACTTATAAAAAGAACAAGTTAAAGGGTCAGGGAGTCGAGTTTATCAGTGAGCCAGATGTTCCGGAAGCTGGAGGTTTAGATTTATTAGAGGAAATATTGGAACGTGCGGCAGTTTTACTCAAACCTGAAGCCAAAAACCATAATCTCAAATTTCCCAAAGGAATGATTCTATGGGGACCACCAGGAACTGGTAAATCTTTAAGTGCAAAACTCGCTGCGAAAAAGATGGGCGTTCCTCTTGTCGCTGCTGACTGGTCAGGATTACGTGGCGCCACTGCTTTTGAGTCAAGAAAGAATTTACGAGAATTTTTACAGTTCTGTGATGCGAATGGTACACACGGTTTAGTTCTCTATTTTGATGACTTTGATAAAGGTTTTGCTGGTTTTGACTCAGACAACGATGGCGGAATATCTCGTCAACTAGCAGGAAAATTGCTCACCTGGATGCAAGAGCGAACCTCTCAAGTACTGGTAATGGCAACAGTCAATAGATTAGAGTTTTTACCACCTGAGCTGATACGTCGTTTTGATGACATTATTTTTGTAGACCTGCCTCACGCTGGCGCCAGATACGAAATTTTTAAGCTGCACTTAGCTAAATATTTTCCGGGGCTAGACTTTAGTGAACAAGATTGGTGGCGCCTGTTAGGTGAAACTAAACTTTTGACTCCCGCCGAAATTGCACTTGTTGTAAGAAAAACCGCAGAAGAAGCATTTTACCGAAACAGCAAGCAGTTTTTGAACGAAGAACTTATTTTTCAACCAAAACAAGTAACCGTAAGAGATTTTATCGAACAACGATATAGCTTTACCCCTAGCATGATTCGAGAGGAAGACAAAATTGTTGAAATTCGTAATAATGCGTTGTTAGCACGCCCTGCTGCATCGCCTGATAAAAGTAGATGGGCGAAGGCGCCGTCCGTATTGTTTGGGAACTGAAGGTAATATTAACTGCCATTATGCGACTTCTTCAGGCACCGAATCAAGTTTAGAACGCTTTCGTGTCTTTCTTTGCGGAATATCTTCGGGTTTTCTCATTTCAAATAATTCACCGACTTCCTTGTCAAAGTAGTTACATAATGCTTCTACCGTAACAGTATCGACTCGACCAAAATTGTTTGTAAATAAACGATTAATGGTCGTAATATCGAGTCCAACTTCTTTGGCTAGCTGTCTTTGTGACAACTGCGGGTCTTTTTCTGCCATCAGCACGGCTAGGCGACAATACATCTTTTTCATGCTTTCTATCGTACATCCAGAGATCAAATCAGACAATTTCTGGTTTAAACCTTATTTTTTATGTATTAATATAACAATTTTATGTTTTAAAATGTTTTTTGTTTGCTTAAAAGGATATAATAGACATATACAAGCTTTTGTTCATTCGCAAAAAAAATAGGGCGTAGGACAAATCCAAAACCCAGCAAGTGAACAAAAATAAAGACGACTGCTTAAATTCTTAGCGGAATCGCAGTCGCCTTCAGGTCAATATAAATCGAACGTCAAATAATGCCTCTTGCAAAGGCAAATATCTTTGACGCGACCTTCAGGAATTTTGCTTGCAACAAAGTTCCTGAACATAAGCCCACTCATGTACACACTTGCACTTGGTAATGCATTACACCAGTTCCAAACACAAGCTTTAATGGGAGCCATAAGCATATGATGACACAAAATCAAGGCTTTGAAGTGATTAGCGACTCACCAGCGTCAGGAGAGGTCAATTTAGAGCAGTATGTTGGTCGAACTTATGTACTGTACAAATATGCTGAAGCTTCAAGAAAACTGCAACGAGGTACCATAAATATTCTTGAGGTTTCTTTCTACTTGAAAGAGCAAAAGCGCGTGCTGAAGAGAAAAGAGTATAACAAAGTAGTTGTATCTCTGGATTTGGAAGGAGAGGACAAGAAGTATGTAAAAGTTGGTAACACATTCGCTGGCTTTGACCCATTAGATTTAGCTTTAGTTGAACCTGACACAATATTTCTGCTTGCTAAAAATAGCAAAAAGTACCAACCAGTAATTGAGCAACTTAAAAACGAGACTAATATTACTCAAAAAAGAGTACGCGACTTAATCAACGATTATCGTAAACCTCAGAAACAAGAAACCTCGGATGACAATAATTCGGATACCGATAAAAAAGATGTTAGTGTTTGGCGCCGTAATAAATCAGGCAAGAGATATTGCCAAATTGGATCTATCCACGAAGAAGATGAGTTTACAGGTGTGACTATACAAAGAATCGTTAAAGAAAAAGGCGTACTTCCTCAAACTGTAGTTAGGAACGCTATGTCACTGGTTGAAGCTTGCTCTTCAGGACAGTTGGTATGGGTCAATAATTCTCAAGAGTTAAATAATGATACCCTAAAAAGTTTCTTTGAGATTAAAGAAATTAATACTCTAACCAGTGTTGAGGCGCCCAACTGTAGTTCTCCTTGCATCGATTCTGAATCTCAATTACCTAAAAATGAAGAACTAAACGAAACCAGGGAGCTTGATGCCCAACAAGAGAGCAGAGAGACAAGTAGTTCTTGTGATTCGACCCATACAGAAAATTTACACCCATACTCAATAGAGTCGAGTGTAAATTCAAACCTGACTTTAAGCGAGGAAGATCAAAGTAGTGAAGGTCTTAGCACTTCTGCAACTCCCAGTGAGCTTACTGAAGTAGCATTAAAATCAGAAGTTAGCGACGATGTTAATAACTCGGCTATTAGTGAGTCAACAGTTGACAATTCCCAAATGAGTGAGTTGGTGGTAGTACCCCAAAGTGAGGCAGATTCGGAATTAGAGAAAGAAGCAGCAATAATTGCTGAATACTTATCTGATGTTGAAACATGGGGAGAAGTAGCTTCGGTAATGCAAAATTGCCCAAGTGATTTGAAATCATCATCTTGGCAATTACTTTCAGAGGAGCAAAAAGCGCGGATACATAAACTCAAACACGAATTTGAGATTAGTGATACTTTTGTTGCAACTTATAAAGAAGTATCTGATATTTCATCAAATTATGAGAACGAGAATAGCTTAAAAGTTGGAGATAAAGTCATGTGGGACAACTGTTCTCCACACCTACAAAGTTGGCAACCTTTTCTTATTTGTAGAATAGACGGAGATAAAGCAAAACTAGATTATTATGCCAATCTTGTACCTTTGACAGAATTATCTCTTGCTCATTAGTGTAATGAAGTAGCTGGTCATCTTTGTACTCAAATCGGAATTATTACTGTCTGTGCTTAAAAATATGACTCTAAAATAGAAGATTTTACGACTCCAGTCGAGTACAAAGTCGAATAGGACTCATCGATAATTTTGTATAAACCCACTCGATTATAGGTTTATGAAAATTTTTCGATTCTTGAAGCTATTATTAGTCTCTGTGAGTTTGGTGCTTATCGTTTGGATTAAACCTTGGCATTTAATTTTATCGAATGCCCAGGTTTCCTCAAAGCCAAAGAACGATTTACCAACTCGCTTACTAGGCACCTCAACAACTACCAATACTCTTTTACCAGATTGGAGCCGAATATCATTTAGTACAATGCCTGTCATTGGAGAAAGCGGTTCAATTAATGTTGATGGAATAGAGCGCTCGTTCGCTCAAGGAGATACACCAGATAAATATTTAACATTGGGTGATATTGATGAAGCGCTGCAACCGGATTTGTTAAGTTTAAATACAATTGCTCAAACACTTAACTATCCTGATTTAGAGACATTTACTCTAGATAGTTTCCCACTGTTAGGACAGCAGACTCTTCAAGAATTAATAAATTTTGTACCGTCTTTAGGGCAAACAAAAGCAGCAGAAGTTCCACCAATTGCCAAACTATTACAAACAAAGTCTCCTCAAACAAACCTAGATAGACCACTAAGAGAAATTGTGGCACCTAATTCAACATTAGGAGAATTGAAGCTGAACCAAATTAATTTATCATCGTATACTGTTGGTGATATCCCAGATATAGATACAGTACAGTTATCAAATTTTACTGGTTGGCAGAATACCCTAATTAAAGACGTTCCTTTACTAAACTCTTTACCTTTGGCTTCATTCCCCATTGGAATAACGTCGTCTGGTAACACCGTTGCTAGAATAGATTTTATATGGGGTAAGGCAGAAAAACGGCGCCTGCGTACTGTTTCTGGCTCGGATGTTGAAGGGTTTGCTGTTCCTTGTTCTGGGCAAAGCTGTCCTTATATTGAACTCGACGATTTGGAAAATTCAGGGCGTAATATTAGGGGAGAATTTGAAGGACGTTCGTGGATAAGTGGCAAATATCAAAAAGTAAAAGGTGGGTGGGGTTGTTTGAAAGGGGTGAATGGTGGTAAGGAACCAACGGGAAGATTACCTTTCGGTAGTGCTTTCAAAGTAGTGGTAATGGAGCCAGACGAGAAAACAGATACCGTTGACACTGCTTTATTCTTCCGCTTTAAGAATATTTGCGGCGCCACTCCTTACTTCATTGGTCCAGTTCCATTTATGACATACAGGGTAAATGCACCAATCTTTATTGGCGCTTACAACAGTACTGCTCCTACTAGTACTCAAGTACGTACCCAAAAGAGCAACATCAAAACTGGCGCCTCGTTTAAAAGTGCTTCTAACTCAGCTAAATTAGAAGTTACACAAACTATTCCTCAAAACAATTGTGAACCAACAGAAACAACTCAAGGAGTTAACTTGGCAGCGCTGGGTAAATCAATCAGCGAACAAGAAAGTAGCGATGGAGATTACAACTCGGTCGGAGCTTACACTTGTGTAGATGGGGAGGCTAATTGTGGTGTTGCGTTGGGCAAGCACCAAATTATGAGTTACGGCTCCGACGTGCGGGAACAAATATCCCATTTTGTTGGTGGTGAAGAGTTTTTAGCTAAATTATCCCAAGGGTATCAACCATCAGGGACTGAATTATTTCAATTTTTCCCTCCCGAAGCTCAAGATGCAGTATTCAAAACTCGTATAGCTTCGTCTGTAAATTCGACATCCCAAGAAATTGACCCAACAACTAAAAAGGCTTTCTCTGGAGAGCGATTGGTTGAGCGAGTAACTCAGAAATACTTTGGTGGAGATTCTTCAGTTGTTGACAGCAATGCAAAAGATATTTTTGGCAGGATGTCGCTAAAGAATTATGGTAACGATGTTTTAGAACGTTACAAACAGATTGCATTTGAGTGTTAACTATTATGAAACTAGATTCTGCTGTTTCGATAAAAGTAGTGCGTTTATTGCGCTACTTTCACTTAGCTTTAGGATTTTCTTTACTGATAACAAGCTTATTCCTTAGCGGTTGCAGTAACGCTACGGAGGGGACTTTTTTAAATTGGCGTAATGCTGATACTGTTCCCAAATCAATACTTTTCTTAGCTGCTCAAAATACAAATTTACCATCTACTCAAATCAGTGCAGCTAAAATAGCTGTTATTCCAACACAAGGAAATAATCATTTGTATATCTTCAACTTCAATTCTCCCGGTTTATGCGGGGAGCTTGGATGCTTATATGCTGGATATTCGAGTAATGCTCAAGGTCTAAAGCAAGTGCTTAACTTTTACTTACAGCCGAACGTCTTACCTGGTAAGCATTTAATCACCTCAAGGAGCAATAATTCAAGCGAAACTTCAGGTTTACCTTGTTTAGATGTTCAACAAGTTGTAAACAATACTACTTTACAAAAGTTAACTTATTGCTTTGATGGCAGTGATTACCAACCTGTTGAAAATACTTTGATTAAAATATGAGCGCAAATGAAACAGCCAAAATTACACAGCAGTCAAGTTGTAACTCAGCAAGCAATTCCCTACAAATCAAGTATTGATATTCAAGGATTGTTTAAAACATTTATAAATCCAGAAGCATTGGTAATGCTGGGTAGTTTGGTATTTCTGATTGTGTTGAGCCAACTTGGAAATGGTAAGAAAGGCAAGATTTCTACGGGAAGACTTGTAGGACGCAAAGAAAAAGTAGCAGCAACAATCACTGCCTTAAAACAAATTCGAGAACGTAAGCATAATAGAGTTTGCTTTTGGTGTGGTTCTCCCCGCTACTGGTTTTCTGGAAAGTTTATGGAAACAGGCGCCCGAATTCAAACATTTTTCGGCGCCTCACCTACGGTTTGGATTCCTCATGCCGAACGTTCGACTCTTGTATTAGGCGCCCCAGGTTCAGGAAAAACTTTCGGCACGATTGACCGTATGGCTGAAAGTTGCATGATACAAGGGTTTCCTTTAATTGTTTACGATAAAAAAGGCGACCAAATGAAGTTACTGGCGCCGCTTGCAGCTAGATACGGGTATGATGTGCGAATATTTGCTCCTGGTGAACCATATAGTGAGATAATCAATCCTCTCGATTTTATGGAAAATCAAGAGGATGCAGTGACAGCAGCACAAATTGCACAAGTGATTAATGCGAACGCAGGTGGTAGTGGTAGAAGTGATGAGTTTTTTTCTAAAGCCGCTGACTTACTCGCAAAAGCCTTAATTCAGTTGGCTAAAAGCAGTGATTGTCCAGATTTAGCAACAGTTTATTGCATCCAGTCGATTGATGAATTTACCAACAAACTGCAAAGTGCTGTAACTGCAGGACAAGTGTCCCGCTGGGTTGCAGCTTCGTTTCAACAATATCTTAAAGCCAGAGACAGCGAAAAAACGATAGCTAGTATCGACACAACGACTGTGGGAATATTTTCTGGTTTTATTCAGCGTTCTTTACTTCCCAGCTTTATTGGTAAAAGTACTATACCTACCAAGCTGTCAGGGCGTCAGATGCTGATTTTTAAATTAGATGACCCCAGACGCGATGTAGTTGGACCATTGCTAGCTGCTGCTCTACACATGACAATCGTTAGTAACTTATCTACACCACGCACTGACCCAATTGGAATTTTCATCGATGAGTTACCGTCACTGTACCTAAAAGCACTGCCCCAATGGATTAATGAATACAGAAGTAACGGCGCCTGTTTTGTGTTGGGTGTTCAATCACTCGAACAGCTAGCCAACGCATACGGTGAGAACTTAGCTGCTGCAATTACTAGCGCCTGTAGTACAAAAATTTTATATAACCCTGCCAATTATTCTACTGCGGAAAAATTTTCTCAGTCTTTCGGAAACAAGGACATCATCGTTAAAAATAAATCTATTAGCAATTCTAAAGATGGGCAAACTTTGACGATTACAGATAACTTGCAAGCAATGCCCATTATTACTCCAGACGAAATTATGCGCTTTCCTCAAGGTAAGTGTGTTATCACTAATCCTGGTTACACATCTAGCAATGAGGGTTCTATTCCTTACCCATTAACAATTCCCATTCCTCAATCAGACATCAATCGAATCACTAACAGTCAAGAACTTTGGGAACAGCAACTTTGCCCGCGACTAATTGCACGCTCCCCTCAAGTTGATATCAATCAGTTGGATGCTGCAATTGATTTGAGAAAACACATTGCTTCCCAACTACTGCCACTAGATCAACCTTCTTCCACGAACAATCAAGCATCTGTTATTGAATTAGTTACTCCATCATCCGAAGAAGCTTGGTAGAGAAACCCAGAGCGATGTGTGAGTAAGTAGGCGCCTCATTTTTTTAAATATGCATTTACTATCAAGCTAGTTGCTGTTAGCTTCATTTGTTTTTCAAGAGTAAACATACAGCAAATATCCGAATGATTATAGATAATATAGAGTATTTTTATAACACATATAAACGCATGTGAATGTTATTTTTTAAAATTTGTAAAGTTTGTATATTTTTAAGCTGGCTGACAAAGTTCAGTATAATCACACAAAATTTATTTTTTTAAGTCAAATAAATACATATCTTACATAGGCACTTAGATAATTATGCCTAAAGTATAGGTAGTATATTTTTTGTCGTGAGAATAATATTTGCACAGTAATTGCCGAAGCTCATAGCATAACCGACTTTGGTCGATTTAGGAAAGCGTTATATTAACATGCGTACAATTTTGACATGACATGTTAATTTGCTCTTTTGTCGTGTTGTATATTGCAAATTTTTGTATAAATATCAACCCACTACGTATTGCAAAAGTTCTTGATTAGCCGCTGAAAGCGCGTTTTGAGTATGTCGAATCTTTTTAAAATAAGTTATAAAGAGATGAAGTAGGTGGCAAACAACTTATTTACACTGTGAAGTTAATGACAACCATAGTCTTTTATGGTTGCTCCACACTATAAACGTCTAATAATTACTCCTTGCATTTGTGAAGTCCGCACGCTTTCTCCAAATTTTGACGAAATATATCCTCTAGAGATGGATATAGATGTCTAAAGCGTTATTGGATTACCGCTCCGATATATCAATATTAACGGGTGAATCACATGCACAGACAGCACTTTTCTAAAAGTTATAGTGATGCTTCTCATTTAATGCATAGCAAGGAAAGAATCATCATTTGGCAACGATGTTTCCAAATAATTACTTACAGGTTTACGGATGGAGAGATTGCTTTGCCAACTCGTAAGATGGCTGCGATTGCTCATAAATCAGAATTGTCAGGCAAGCAATATATGAAAAGTTTAGGAATAGAGCCAATCTCGGTTATTCTTCCAAATCATGTTGTTACAGATATGATTCCTATCCCATACGCATGTGATTTTTGGAAATATCGACGAGGAGTCGGGTAAAAGCAACCCCTGGACTAAATTAAGTCAACAGTTTTTGACTCAATATCTTTCACTCTTGAGTGGGGGGATAAGAAAAGAGTCTTAATACTTGGCATTACTTCTTATTATTTTATTCTCTCTCCTTGTCGCCTACTCCTCCGCTTCCCCACTTCTCGACTCACTGTCTTTAAAAAGGATACAAATATGTCAGAACGACAAGAACATCAACACTTAGTTTCACCCTTACAACTTCTTTGCTTATATGTCAAAGCTTTAGAGCAAGAGGACTTGCAAACTGCTAATAAAATTTTTGGTATAATTTACTCAGATGGTCGATTGAAAGATGCTATTACAGAAATCAATATTGCTTATGAGAAAGAGAATTTAACATCACCTGTTTTAAAAGACGCTGAATTATTAACAGGTAAAATTCGACTGGTTATTATAGAAGGTAATTACATTATTCGCACAGGTATTCGCACAACACTGTCTGAGAACCCAGAGATAGAAGTTATTGGTGAAGCAACTTCTTATTTTGATGGTTTAACGCTTATACAGCAGCAACAACCAGATGTTGCAATTATAGATGCTGACTTACCAGATAAAAATGGCATTGAATTAACACGACAGTTACAACAAAGCAATTTGGATGTTAAATCAGTAATTTTGGCGAAATACAACAACACAGAAACTGTTGTATCTGCTTTTACGGCAGGCGCCAATTCTTATTGCCTAAAAGACATCAAATATCATCATTTGCTTGAAGCTATCCGCGTTACCCGAAGCGGTAAAAAATGGGTAGACCCTGTAGTTGGAGATATTATCTTAGATATAGCCCAAACTTGCCCATTAAGTGCAGTAACTCCTTTTGATATAGAAGCCAACATTAAATTTGTAGAAGAAGCAATTCAGTGTTGTGGTTTTACACAGAGAGAGGTAGAAGTATTAGGATGTGTTGTTGCAGGTAGTAAAAATGCAGAAATTGCTAAAAAACTTTACATTACAGTCGGTACTGTTAAAGCTCATATTACTAAACTTTATTCAAAGCTAGGCGCCAGTAACCGTACTCAAGCTTTAATCCAGGCTATACGTTTTGGCATAATAGAATTGAAATAATACTTATGAGGGGCGACAGCTTATTTAAATTGTCGCCTACTTTTAAGGATAATTTTAGCCAAGCTCGTTTTGAGAGTATTGCTGGCGCTGACTTCCAGAAGTTTTAAGCGTTGGTACTTTTCGCAAATGTTTATCTGGAGCCTGCGTACTTAAATTTAAGTTGCCAGGATGATTTTTGATTTGTTCAATCAATATATTCAATTCTGCTTCATCATAGTTTTCGCTGTTATTAATAACACGAAGTGCTAGTGCTTCTGAGTCATTTTCCAAATTAATTCTGATACCTCGTGCTAAAAGTCCTTTAATTGTGCAGGCTTTTTTGTTTCGACCTAGTTTATTTGCTTGAAAAGCTATAGAGTCTATTGAGTAGGAGATACCTTGTATTGCACCATCATTATCAACTTTGAATTGAGTTTCTATACCCCATAACTCAAGCTTCTCTAGAAATTGAGTTATCGACATTGAGGGTTTAATCACAGCTTCTATCGCATCCTGAATTTTTTCCAATGCACTACAACTCGCTTTTTGGTTTCGTAAACATGAATCAAATTCTTCTTGTTCTCGTCGCATTCGTCGTTTCTGACCACAGTTTGGCGCCGCACGTTCTATTTCCCAAGAATATGGTACAGGTGTCAAATTAAACTCTGATTCCAAATTTCTTAAAACTTTCTCTAAACGCCGCTTATCGTACCAATCAGATACACACTTACCATCCATATTAATACGACTGGCGCCGATATGTATATGAAAGTGGTCACAGTCATCATGAGTAGCAGCAAAATATAAGTTTTTATCAAACCCCATACCATTCATAGTGCCTTTTACTATTTGTTGTAATTGATGTGTATCAGGTCTTTCAGAGCGTGCAAAGCTAATACTGATATGGCTTACAGGCGATTTTACTTCTGGGTTGAGTTGTCGAGTTGCTGTTAATTGTCTATAGAAATCTTGCGGAGTTTCTCCAGCAAGGTTAGTATAGAGAAGCTGTGCTTCTTCTTTTTCCAGAATGTATTTGGTCAGCCCAGCAAAATGTTTACCTTTCTTAATTTTCCCAATCATCGTTTTCTTCCAGTTGTTTATTTAAAGCTTTGGCGCCAACTATTAAATGCAATCGTATTTCAGAAATATTCTTCATCAATTCCTCAATCATGATAGGGTTAATAGCTGGTGGCGCCGAACTATTACCCATAGCATTATTTTGGGTTTGAGCTATGTAATTAATATCTTCGGCAATCTTTAATAATTGCCAGTAGCACTGCCAGTTTACCTGTGGAATAGTTTTGATGCGACATTGTGCTATCCGGCGCCTGACTAACTCTGCTTTACTGATACCTAGAGAATCCGCGACTTGAACCAAAGAATTATTCTGCTCTTTAGTTAGCAGCATTTCAAATCTTACCATTTTTTGTTTTGGTTTAGCTGGCATTTCGGGTCTTGGTCTTAATATTGAATAAACTTGATTAAGTAGGCGATACACAGTTTTTAATTTGATTCATGTAAAACTCCTACTATTATAGGCTAGCTTAAAAATGAACAATCCTTTTAGAATATGCTGACTTAAGTGGGGCTGAACTTCAATATATAGAGATGGGAGGCGCTCAATTTAATTATGTTAATTTGAGTCGTATCAAGCTGAAAAATTATAGTTTAAGTGCTAACTTTAACTACTGTAACTTCACAAATGCTAAAATCGAATCTTGCAATCTGGAAAGCACGAGATTCTTTGACTGTAGTTTTACAAACACTACTTTAACATCAGTCAACCTTACCAGTACTTATTTTACTAGAGTCAATCTTCAACTGACTAGAACTAATAGCTTTGATGACAGTCCTTGTAGGTTCAGGGATGTTATTCAAGAATATGGTGTTTTTGTTCGTGGTTTTACCTTCGACCGTTATATTGAAAATAATTTTGCATAATCATGGTCAATAAAACTTACGAAGTTACCAGTAATGCCGTATAGTCGTTTCCTATGCGTTTCACGGCGTTAAATATCTAGAAGTTTACTGAGAGCTAGTGCGCGCGTTAAATTCCGCTTTTGAAATCAGCACCCCAACTAATCTATCCGCAGTGTAGTCACCGCACTAGTTCTATTCCGCTTTGACTTATAGTACCAACATAACGCAATACCATTACCAACAACTTCAACTGAAAGGCGCTAATTAAGTACCGTGGTGCCTGAAAAGTTAAATCAAGTTTTTGACCATGCGATTAATATATTAAATAAACGTCGGCAGTTGAGAACAAGCAGAACCAGGCTAATATTCTTCAAACAACTAACTATATTTTTCTCTGAATAAATAAATACGTATGTCACCACTGCTTGCTCCTTCAGATAGTGAGCAATATAAAGGTTGTTTGAACGCACACTATCAAGAAGTGACCAGTAGGGAATTGGTAGGGAATTTGTGTACCACTAGCTTGATGATGGACTTAAAAACCCTACCAATTCCCTCCTAATCGATTTATGCCTAGAGTCATAGATAAAATATAGACTACTGTCCTATCCACCTTTTGATTTAATGCTGCTAATGTGAGACAAATGCCATCGAATGTTATGAGTGCTTATGAGCAGATTAAACAAAGAGCGATTACCAGATGTTACATTAACGCTGGACTTTGGTGGGAGTGGAACAAAAGGAATTGTACAAATTAAAGGAGGTAGACCTTACTCAATATGGATCGAACCAGCTGTCATCGAAGCAACGAAGATGTCGCTTGGGTTTCAAACTCGTAACTTGGGCAATGCTTATCCAGAAAATACAGCTTGGATAGGAGTGGGTAAAGATTACCGAGCAGTTGGTTACTTGGCACGTAGCACTTATGGCGCCACACCAGGATTAAGACCGCGAAAATTTGAGTTAGCTGTATATAAAACATTGGCTGCGATTTGGGTTATAAAGCAGAAGTGCAAGTTAAGAGAATCTTTTGACGTATCCTTGGCGTTGCTATTGCCACCGGGGGAGTTTGAAGATTCGGCTTTACTCAAACCAATGCTTAAGGATGCTTTGACTGAGTTTGATACACCAACGGGAATTTTAAATGCGAACTTAATTGGCTATGAATGTTTTCCTGAAGGCGCCGGGATTTATGCGATGTACTGCAAAAACACGGGTGAGGCAATTCGACGTAAAGTTATCGCAATAGTGATGTTGGGATACCGCAATGCATCGGTGATAATTTCTCGACGCGGTATTTTGAACAGAGGTAAAACTACTAACTTGGGTATGGCGCAAATGGTTGAAAAGGTTATAGAACGTACATCAGGGTTAGAGGTTGAACAGTTAACTCAAGCGATTGTAAATGCTTCGGGTGAACCAAAGCCTCAACACTTCTATGGTGTTTGCACCTCAAGTAGTCATCAAGATTTAGAAATAGAAAAAATTATAGCTGCTGTAAATTCTTCCAGAGCCGAATACACAATTTCGCTTGCTAACTGGTTAAAAGAAGTATTGCCACATTCCAATGAATTGGACGAGTTAATTATTTGTGGTGGGACGGCAGATTATCTGCGTAGTGAACTTGACACGATATTTCCAGTGACACCAATTGAATGGCATGGAGGTGTCGAAATTCCCCACAGTCTTAGCGAACAATGGTTAGGTAATCGTCTTGCTGATGTTTGGGCACTATCCGTTTACCACGGCATAAAAGTTAAAGCAGGTAGTCGAGAAGTAAGGGATGAAACAATGAAAAGTAATATTCAGTCTTGAAACTCCTCTCTCACACGGACGCTCTCTCACTCTCCCCCCTCTTCTAAAATCATGGGTAAAAAAAAAGATTTCTTATGGCGCCATCAGCCACTGTTAGACTCGGATAATGCAAAATTGCTTGATTATGTTCAAAATGAAAATTTGCACCCGTTTCAACATAAGACAGCGATAATAATGACTGCTCTTAGTGCCTATTATTTACCACTGGCATTATACAGCGAAGGTAATTGTTCTCGTGAAACTTTGGAGTTGGTATTTTTTGATTCAGTGAATGCAATTGCAAATCATCTGAAATACTTATGTACTGTGATGAAAGTAGATGAAGGAAAAGTCAGTCGTATTTTGTATAGTGCATTTGGAAAGGTGACAGCCGAAGTAGATAATTCCCAAAACTTGGAGTCTGAGCAAACGACGGTACTGGATGTAGAGAACGAAGTCGATAATTTTGACCTGCAAATGTGGAATTTAGCAGGAATCACAACAGATAGCGAAACATTTTGAGAGTGGAGATGTAACACAGCATATGGGAAGAATACATTTAATCGATGGAGAAAAGGGAGGTGTCGGTAAGTCTTTGTTCGCGCGTGTCATGGTGCAGTATGCGATTAACAAAAAGTTTGAATACGCTTTGGTTGATGCGGACATAACGAACCAAGATGTAAAGCGATTCTATCCCACTGCAGTTGATGCTGAGTTTAGCGAAGCTCTAAACAAAGGAGACAAAGCAGATGTGATTTTTGAATTAGCTCGAAAGAAACCAGTTATTGTCAACCTTCCTGCAAACGTGTTTCCAAAAGTCAATAACTGGATTCAAAAGGGAAAATTGTTAGAGGTTGCCTCAAAGTATGGCGTAGATATTTGTAAATGGTTCGTTTGTGATGGAGGTTTTGAGTCGATTGACTTATTTTATCAATCAATTAATTTACATAAGGACAAAATGCTGCATGTATTTGTTAGGAATTTAGGTAAAACAGACGATTGGAGCTTTTTAAATGATAATCATGCTTACAAAACAATCACAAATAAGTATAAAAATACACTCAAAATCATTGATTTTCCTTTGCTGTATCCGGGTGACAGATATTTTATTGACTCAAATAAGTTTCGGTTCGATGCTCCTAACATCGAAGAGACAATGCCAATTATGTCCCAGCAGCGACTATCTACTTTCTTGGAGGAATCACATCTAGCTATTGAACGCACACAGCTTTGGTCAAAAGAGAAACAACCCGTAAAACAGAACTTAGACGTAAAAAGTTAGTTAGCTTTATGTCATATCAATTTAAGTCTCTATATTCTACAGATAGTGCCTTAAGCTACGATGTTACAACTTCTAACGATAGCCAGTATATGGGGCGCCTGTATATCCTTGCCGCAGAAGATCCAATGTTACAGAATTTGGGAATTGAGAAAGAGTGGTTTCTTGCTCATGAGTCGGGAGAATTTTTGATTTGCGGTCATATTAATAACGTTGGCGAGTGGAGCTTATCATCGTATAAAAGCTTAGAACCTAGTTTAGAATATACAACCAGAAGTCAAATATTTGACCAGGTTTTTAGCCATGAGTATATTCAAGAAGTGTTACATAGCAAGAAATTTGTCCAATCGTCAGAATTTATCAATGATAGTGAACGTTTGAATGATAACAATGATGATTCGGATGATAATAAAGAGACTGTTAACTCCACTACTTCAACTCAGTTAAGTATTAGTATCCCTAATTTAGAGATGTTAGGAGAAATAATTTTACGTTCTTCTTCAGACGATTTGCGTCAAGAAGAAGCAGACACGTATGAATTAAATAAATTGTTTGAAAAAGAGGCGCCTGTTATGACTGATATAATTACAAATGAAATAATCTCCACACCACAGTTGGAAAAAGCTGAGTTACTAGAAATTGAACAGGCAATTGTAGACAAAATTATAGAGGAGTATCAAACTCATGATACGAGTGAGTTTATCTTATCCCCAACCGTCCAAGTAACGATTCATGTTGAGTCAGATTATTTTGTACTGTCTGACTCGGTTGATGGGCACACAATATTAGCTGCTACCTTCGATGGAGAAGTTATGGAGGAGCTAAATCTTGCTGACGCAATTGAGTTTACCTCATTACTGCAATCTCATGAAATAGAAGTTTCCATGCTGTTATCAAATCAAAGCCACTCTCAAACTGAAAACGCAAACCTACAGAAGGGAATTGATTATGGTACATAGTTTACGGCAAGCTAAAACAGAAAACTTTTTAAATCATTTACTTGAGGGTAAAGACGCTGATTTTCAAAGACGGGTTTTAGCAATAACAGTTGAGCATGGACTTTCTACCAACGACCCGCTATTTCTCGTAATGCTAGCAACAGGTCAACTTCAGGTATTACTCGAAGATAAACCTAACGAACTAGATAACTTGTTTAAGCGCTGGTCAGAATCTATCTACGACCAACTAGAAAAAGCCAAACGTACTGCTACTTGCGGTCAGGAAATAGAAATTCGTAAAATGGTAGACCGATTAATTAAGCATAGCGAGTCAAAGGAACGTAGTCGTTTAAAGGTGATGATACCAGCATTGGGTTTACTTTCTTCAGCGATTGGGTTTGGGGTTTTAGCTGGGTTAGCTGTTCCCGTATGGCTCGCTGGTGGATATGCACCTGTTCAACCAAGAAAATTAACTGTTGCCGAAGTTGAAACTTTGCAATGGTCGAATAGTCCTGAAGGTAAACTTGCGCGTCGCATTATGACTTGGAACTCAGAAAGCTTGACTAATCTTAACTGTACCAAAGTTGATGCCCAACGTATAATAGCAGCAAAAGAGAAACGAGGCGCCGGAGATTACTGTTTGCTGCGAGTAAAAGCACCTTAAAAATTCATTCACTGGAGGTTTTCATGAAAAATCCGAATCAATTAGATAAAATTCTAGAAAATTCTCAACTTATCTGCGGTTGGCTAATTTGCATCACCACAGCAATTTTATCTATATTCTGTTTATTTCACTTTCAACTATTCGCTGTTGTTTTTGCAATCACGACTATCGCTACTTGTCCCAAATTTAAAATACCTGATGGATTAAGGATAGCAATTATTGTTATAAGTATAATTACTCTAGGTTAAAATAATTATCAGCTTACTTTCTCGTAAAACATGATTGTATGACCTACACCCCACCAAAACTTCTTACTTTCGAGGAATTCGTTGCCGAATATGGCGACAATCCACGCTACGAACTAATTGATGGAGAGTTACGCGACATGGAACCAACAGGTCCTCACGAAACAGTTTCAGGTAATATAGCTGGTCGGGTTTTTGTTGAAATCCTGAAAGCCGAATTCGATTGGATAGTTCCAAAAAGTTGTTTAATCAAGCCGCCTGCTGCCCAAGCCACAGCACTTCGTCCCGATGTTATAGTCTTAGATAACGAACAACTTCGATTTGAACCTTTGTGGCAAAAAGAGCCAATAATTTGCAACGGTAGTACAATTAAACATGTTGTCGAAGTTGTAAGTACTAACTGGCAAGACGATTATGCCCGAAAAGTTGAGGAATACGCATTTCTAGGTATACAAGAATATTGGATTGTAGACTTTTTAGGGTTGGGAGGCTTGCAATTCATTGGTAAACCAAAACAACCGACATTTACCGTTTGTCAATTAATTGGCGATACATATCAGCAACAACAGTATCGTTTAGGTCAAAATGTAACTTCCAACACGTTTCCAAATATAAAACTAAAACTTGATGACCTGTTGCCGCGTTAGTCAATTAGTTGCGTATTGCAGTGGTGCCAATAAATCATTTTAAGCATCATGTTGTAAGTTTTTATGCTGATTTGTGAGCGCGTGCTGCTCAAAACTCTTCTTCTCTTCATTACTAAACTCACATATTGTAGCAGGTTTACCCTTTTGTGCTTTATAGAGCGTACCTCTATCTGCTAATTCGTCTACAATTCGCAGTAACTCAGAGGGAGCATGATGGACAACTCGGTATTTCCCTTCGCCAAAAGTTGCTGTTTGTATTTCTTCTCCAATGTTTCCAGGATTGGCTTTTAGACTACCGAGTGCAAGTTTTAGCATTGCATTTTCCCAATCTTCTCGATTTAGAGCTTGGTTTGATGACTGTATTTGTTTTGGTGTGGTCATATTTGAAGTATGGATTTGTGTTGATACCTTCTTTTTAGAAGGTGTTGCATCAGTTGGATTTTTAAGAGCTTCTTGATTACTTGGGAATGCAGCAGTTACCGTATGATTGTGCTGTTTTATCTTATTTTCAGCCTGAGTAATCGCTTTTTCCAGGTCATTCAAGGGAATAGCGATAAATTTTGTTCGTTTCCCATCCTCTAGCTGGTCATATTCGAGGGGAAAGTTCAAAGTATCGCTAATTCTATTTGCTGTTTTCGGTTTCGGCGCCTCAATTGGCAAGTTCACACAGAAATATAGCTCTTCAAAGCTTTGTTTTCGAGCGATACCAATAAAAGATTCTTCTCCAAGCTTCTGATCAATAAGAGCAGCAAGTGCTTTTATATACTTTATCTCTTTACCTTGCTGCTGCATAAAGGTTTGAAAATCATCGCTTTTAATCATTACTGCACCCAGAGATGCTTCAGAGTCATGTATTAAGCCTATGTTTATTTTCTGTTGATACTTATCTTTCAGTATCAGTTTAAGTTCATCCAACAAAGTTGGTTGACTTTCCTTCACTAAAGCTTGTTCTCTTGTCCAGACTTCAGGATACTTAACTGTTTGTGGTTCAACTTTGATATTGACGATAGTGGCAGGCGCCGATTCCAAAGTACCTTGAAACTTAAATCCTTGAATTGATAAATTTTTGGCAGCTAATTTTTGACTTAATAACCCAAAAGACTCTTTGTCAATCACTCCTAAAGGTTTACCATCGACTAGTGCAATTGGATGAAAAGCTTTACCTTCATTAATCGTGTTAATTGTTATTAACCCCTGTTCCCCCTTCCAGTCAAAGTCAGCAAACGCATATTTTTTGAGTTGTCCAACTTTCAATTGATTGCCTTGGGTACTTGTGATGATAACAGAAGCACTTGGTGGGGAGGTTATTTCTGCGATCATACTAGTACCGATAGGTAATTGCGCTGATTCACTGCGGAATACACCCAGTTTTTTCTCTTCTGCAACTAACCATCGCTTGTTTTGTGCGGGATTAGCTGGGTCGGGTGCCATAATAATGCTGCATTCTACTTTTTCTCCTTGCCATGTACGCCCCAAGTGTTCATTGCTCGTTTTATGGGCGCCGACTATTGCAAATTCTGTTAGTTGTAGTTTAGCTAGTCGTTCGATTAATTCGTCTGGAAATATTGCGAAGACTGCTGAGGTTTTCTTGAAACCATATTCTTCCTTGTTGGCTGTTGAAATTTGCCACATTGCGGCTGCGATGCTTTGTTTTTCGGAGTCGGGGATACTTTCTCTTATCTCTTGGGCATATTCTCGAATGCGCGAAAACGCGGCTTTAACTTGACTTGGTGCCAACCCAGTTACAATATGTGTACTTAAATTTTTCAACTCGGTTTGGTGCAGGAGGATAGAAGAGTGCTTTTGAACCGAGGATTCGGCAATGTAGCCAAGCTGCTTATACTCTATTTCTCCATTTGGTTGACGTAACGGTTGATTTTTATCATTATATATAGGAGAAAAGGCTAACCATCTACTTTTAGCCGATTGGTGAGGATTTTTATCTTCAATAATTTTAATGTCAAGTTTTCTATCATCAAAAGCGTTGGGATGCTTATATTTTGCAATACCAATAATTTCTAACTGATTGCCACGAGGACTTGTGGCAATGATTCTTGGTCCTGGTGCTGACTGTACCTCTTTACTAATTTCAATCGCTTTATTGATTAAGATGTCATAATTTCTCTTTATAGTGAAAGCTTGTTCCTTTTGAGCAGCAGTAAATTCCACACCTTTGAAGAAATCCTGAAATTGTTGTGTTGAACGAGGCAAAAGTGCGTTTTCTGAAAATGCTGAGTTCGTCATTTTCGCCATTATATCGATGGCGCCGTTGCCTTTGATATTCATCGCTCGGTTGGTATATACGTCGTCTACTTTCCTTTCTTCTACCCAAGTTGCAATATCAAAGCATTTGGTAATATAGCTACAAGCATTGACGATTGATGCGTCACTACGGTTAGCGCTTTTTCCCCGGTCAACCTCTATTTGTAGTTGCCCTCCTAAAATACCAACTAAGTCATGATAAAATTTACCTGCTTTTTCTAAAAACTTGCTTACGTATTCTGGTGATAAAAGAGGTATATTTCTTTTATCACAATTTTGATTGTACTCTGCTAATGTGTTAATTTTTTTAACATCTATATGGTTACGATTCGATTCTAGACACAGATGTGATAGTTCGGAAATCTGTGATTTAATATTTTCAGGATATTTAACTGCATTGTGTGAACGAGTTCCTGCTCTTAACATTTTCGTTGCAGCACAGGAAATATCTCTTATTAGGCTCCAAGCATCTTCGAGTCGAGTTGATAAACATTCGTTTTCTAGCGCAATTGCCTTCATACACAAATTAGCAACTAAGCCAATTTTATTTTCCATTGCGTCTAACGCAATCTGCTCAAAGGAACCTGTATAGGCTTTCTTCTGCGGTTTGACAATTTCAGCATAGCGGTTTTGTGTGAGTTGTTTTTGTTTAATTTCTGCTGCGGTATGAGGAAACTCACTCGCAAGTGCAATTGCCATTCTGTCTCCATCACAATCTGACAGCGAATGTTTTAGTCCAATTGGTGATAGCTTGATAGTGCCAATATCCTTGGGGTCGTCTGGTAGATGGCGATTAATATAAATATCTACTGTGTTAGAGTTTGCAACAGGACTACGATAAACTATTAACTCGGCACCGTCTGGAAAGTTCGGGTAGCAAACCTCGTTCGGTGCCAAGTCATGACAAGTTTGTGCCATCGCTGAATCAAACTTAATAAACCTGCCCGTTGCACAATCCATATATGAGGAGCGCCAGTGTCCGAAAAGCTTATCTACAATTTTAGGATGTTCGAGTAATTGGTAATGACCTGATAAATCAGCCTTTAGGACACGATAAATTACATCTTGCTCCTTATCTCCAAATAAATCGTCAATTAATTTTTCAAATTCTCCCAAATTCAGATTTTCAAAATCAATCAAATCTTCTGGTTCAGTTTCACTATTAATTTGGTATTTATACTTAGCATCCATCGTATCAATATAATCTTGGGCAATTTTCCTGGGGTCGGAAGCAATATCTTTGAGGTATAGAAGGCGCTGCTCTAACCGTGGCACAACATCCCCCTTAACCCCTTCTGGGAATAAATTCCAAAACTGGGCGCCTGTTGATGTCACACCATAATAAGCATCTGTCTTATTCCCAATACCCATAGTCATTGTGTACTCTCCAGGAACAAGAGGAGTGGGGGAAGGGAAGAGTGGTGAACCTGTTGCCGGGGTCGGTTTCCGTCCCGGCAAACTGGTGAACCCGAAGGGGGGAGTGGGGGATAAGGGGAGTGGACAATCTGAAGATTCAGTAAACTGGGTGCTGGCTTCTTTCAATTCCCCCACTCTCCCAATCTCCCTCTCCCCCTTTCCTCTTCCCTTAAGTTGGTCGGTGGAGATAATCAGGTCATAGCCATTTCCAATAGAACTTAAATCGCGCGGTGCGAATGTTCCTTTTCCTATTTGCTTTTGTAAGTCAATAGTTTTGTTATTAGTATTCAATCCACAACAACGTTCTTTAATTCCAAATCTAGCTTGAAAGGGCGTTTGAGGTTGGTTACTCAAATCGTGATGTAATCGTGCATCAATTTTACCGTCCCCGTCTCCCACTAGTTTAATTGCTTCGTCTGGTGGCATAACTCCACCATTTTCTCCAGTGCTTGCATCTACTACCAAGACACGCAAATTCTCGCGCTCACTAAAACTTTCACATGGAGTAAACATATTACTGCCATAAGCGGCGCCGAAGTGGGGCTGGTCAAATAACTTATTACGCAATGCTTTATCCATAAAGTAGAAGCGTTCCGAGGCTGCGAACTCCAAACTCAAACCTTGTTCTTCAAGTTTTTGTAGGTCTGCCTCTTTTGTTAGAGCTGGGTAGACTATGCCGACCTTATACGTGGCGCCTGATGCAAAATATTCAGCCAAACAATGTTCGATGGTTTCGGTCAATGGTAAGCCATTTACAGTAATTGGCTCAAGGGTTTTAGTGCAAAAGTGTTCAAGGGTGATTGCCATAGCAACAATCCTTATAATCAACGCACTATCAATTTATTCCGATACACCATAATTAGTTACTAAACTAGAGTCGAGATTATTAATAGGACTAAGGTCATAAAAATTAATCTCTACAGTCATATTTGCTATGTATTATAGAGGGAGCGTAATTTTTGAGGAGGAAACGTTATGAGCGAATCACAACCAAATCAAATTCGCATACGTACTTCTGTCTGGCATACTGATTATCTTGGGGATTTACTTGCTGAAGGTGTTATAGATATTGATGATGTGAGCGCTCAAGCAATTTTTGAAGAGCAAAGCGAAGATATTGATGATGTGAGCGCTCAAACAATTTCTCAAGAGCAAAGTGAAGTAAACATCCGTATAATCCGTGTGGGAAAAAAATGGGAAGACACCCCGGTTCCCTATTGTCCCCAACCAGATGATAATGATGAGGATGAAAATTTAGACATCTTTTAAAATAAAAATTTTGCACTCATGACTATCAAGCTTTTTGTCATGAGAGTTTTTGTTTGGGATTATATATTAATCCTGTTGTTCCGCGTCATGCTTGCCCAAATAATTGTCCAACCAATCACCCTTCCATTCGGCATCTTTTACAAATTCATAATAAGGTCCATAAGCAGCACGAAGTTCATCTTCTTCTGTTAAATCGAATGTATCGTCTGGTTCTAAATCTGAATATAGGTTGTCTACATCTATAAGTTCAAAATCAGAGCAGTTGGTATCTCCGTAAGGCTTAACTGCACAAATAAAGGCGATATCGTTGTCCCCGTAACCTTGACCGTGAAAGTATTTGCAGTTATTGCAACTTGTTGTCAATTCTTGATACTGATTTTTTTCCTTATGGAAATCATTTAAGTCCATATTGTCAGCTGTTTCAACTTCAACATCATAATTATCGTTTTTAATTGTTGAAGATAAATCAGCCTCACTAGTTAATTGCCATTCATCTGTAAATATAGGGTCTGGATAATCATCGTCCCAACCAGGTATAATCTCTCGAATGCTGTGAGTTGGGTTCATCAGGTTATGATTTAACCAATTAGAAACAGCGTTATAGACTTGTTTAATTAAATTCATAATCTTCCTAATATTTATTGTTGGTTTATAGACTTATTTGGCAACGAACACTAAAAT
Organism: Calothrix sp. PCC 7103; assembly: GCF_000331305.1. Classification (GTDB taxonomy): domain Bacteria; phylum Cyanobacteriota; class Cyanobacteriia; order Cyanobacteriales; family Nostocaceae; genus Dulcicalothrix. The sequence continues at coordinate 383,367 of NZ_KB217483.1, forward strand.
CTGGTAATTTTGGAGTTTCAATCGCCGTAATACACGGTACGGAACAAGCTGGAATAACACATTACCAGAATGGAAACAGCACATGAGCGATGAATTTATTCGACCTATATATGTTATTACGGTCATTAAGGATAGAAACTTATAATTCTGTTGTCGCTACCCTTACTTAGTTTTATAAGCATTAACAAAGATGACTTAGTACCTGTTCAACTTCGGATTGTTGAGATTTTAACTTCTCTTGAAGTTGCGCGCGTAATATTCCTACCTTTTGGTAGCTTCCATCAATTTTATCTTTAATTCCTAAACGTCGTGCAGCAGTACGAACACGAGACTGCGGTAGCTTTTGTATCAACAGTTGGAGCGATTCTATATTTGTACTGTCTGCAACAGTTGGCGCCGAGTAATCCGTTGTCGATATAGATATAGTTTTCATTTCTTTTGCAGTTAATCGAGACTCTGGTTTATTCTCACTATTAAATTGTACGTACACTTGTTGAACGTCCTGAACGTTGTTTGCAACATTATTCCATAATTGCGTTAAGTTAACACACAAATCTAACGCTATTGTAATTGTGATAGTCGCACAAAGTACAACAATGGTCATTGTTAAGAAATCTTGAATGGTTTGCATTTTCTGTCTCTCCAAATAAATCGCGCGTATGCAGCGAGTGCGCTTCTTTTCACAGACATCAGCCCGTAAGGGTTTACAGTTATACTTTTTTGCTTAACTCAAACTTCCTCCAGATTGTTGTTCAAGCATCGCAATTAATCTTTGAAATTCTACTTCTGGAGAGAATTGTGTGCTGAAGTATATGCGAAAAGAACCATCTGCATACATTTTCAAGTCTTTTTCATCAAAGACAATTTCTTGTCGTTGTAACCACCTAATTAAAATATCATAAAATTCTGCAATAAATAATGCGGGAAAATAAATACGACCGCTGATATTTCCAGTTCGTTTGCAAATTAATACCTGAAATTGCGGGTGTGTTAAAACTAGTGCCATATTAAATTACCGTCGAAAAAAGGACAAAAGAAGATAACGATTCCAATACTGGGTTTTCTATATAGTTAATACCCAGTATTAAATATCGCTCCGTTACAGGCGCCGCGTTTGTAGAAACGACTATTTAGATAATTTATAAACGCCCGTGTCAATTTCTAAGTAGTAAAGATTCCCAGGATGTTGACTTAGAAAATATTCCAAGTCGGATATCACAGTTAAAGAAAGCTCATTTGCAAGAGCATGGTCACTTTTTTGAAATATTATTTTTGGGTATTCTCTTTTCTGGCATCTCCCAGTTTGTATTAATTGATAAGGTATTTGATTAATTTGCAATTTGTAGTCCAGACCCGAATAACAATTTAAAAAGTCTAACAAACGCTCAATTGAGTTAATTTCATGTGAATGTAATGTTCCGTATTGTGTTCGGCAGGATATAAACATATAAAATCTCTATCACAGCAATTTCATAGCCCTTCAAGGCGTGAGCCGACTTATAAAAAATAAATGCTCCAATTCTCGTAGCATATAAACTGTTGAATAAGCTATTATTTCCGTAGATTAAGCATTATGAGCCTTACGAGCAACAATTTCTAATTGCTGGCGCCGATATCTAAGAATTAAGGGTGTATCAGGTACAATTCCTTTTTTGCCTGGAAAGCGAACCAAGTAATCACCTGTTGATTGGCTATATAAATAAACCACCCCAACACAGTTTGTTAAATCAAGCAGTTGGTGACAGTCGTATCCATCAATACGAACCTTAGTACCATTTTTAATTACAGAAAAGTTGAGCGATAGTTGAATAAAGCCATTACTATTCATGATTTTGTTACCCAGTTCAATAGTTTTTGTTTATGGCTGTATATTTTTACATCAGTACTCGCTAGGCAACATCAACACTTTTTGAGCTAGGTAAAGTTTGATAGTAGGCAATGGAAAGTCAGTGTAAGGAATATTTTGCTTTAACACTTCTTTATCAGTATCCCACTCACAAATTAAGATACCAGATTTTTCTTGAACTACCAGGCGCCAAATCTGAAGTTCTTTTAAATAAGGATTTGATAACAATTTTCTACTTTGATGTGAAGCGATAGCATCAATGAGCCAAAAACTTTTTGTAGTTTCAGCTAAATGCTTTATGCCTTCGGTATATAAGATATTTAACCAATGCTTATACAAAACACAAGAACCACTAAACTTTTTTAGTTCTGCGATTATTTCTTCTGCACTTTTCATGGCTTAACCCTTTAAACACGTTTTCGTTGTCTAAAAAGGCGTGAGCCGAAAAAAAGCTACTAGTAGTTGTAAAACTAGTAGCTTTATATTTTATATAATTATAATTAGCGATTAGAAACACAAGCGAATTCACTCTCAGGAGCTAACTCTGACTCTGTTAACTCATCACAGTAACCAAGCGGGTAATCAAAGACTATTGTGTAATTCCAAACGTTATCGTCATCAAGCCGTAACCCAGTAACTCGACCGATAGCCCATTTACTGGAGTCGCAATTACTTCTCATTGCAACGCGCGAGTTGAATGTATATTTTGGAGATTTTGCACAGTAGTGAACGAATTCTATGGTGATAGTGTTCATATTTTGTGTAATGGAAATACGACAGTATTCATTTTCAATTCCAGCGTCAGCCTGAGAATATCTTCTGTAGTAGCACAAATTCAGACAAGCGCTTACACGTTTCTCGTTAGATATATGCCTGCACTAGCTTAAATTTGTTTATATTTACAATGCCTTCAATTTAAGACGCAATGGTAAAATTTTACTGAATCATGGTAATTCAAAAATTAGCATCATGATTAATAATTTCATGCATAGAAGTCTTGTAATTTGATATATTTATTATAGCATTTAAATTGTCGCTATAGTTTGATTATGTTTGCAAATAATTAGCTGTTTAATAAATATTTTCAATGATTACACTATTGCTTTACTGTCTTGATACTATATTGAATGCATACATATGTATTGAGTAAAGTCTTAGTGAGTATTACGGCGCCGCTCGTGTTCTATAAGATGGGTTTTAATCATCGTTATTTATGGCAACTTATCAAGACGCTTCTGGCGAATTACCAAAAGCGTCAAATATGTATAAGTATTCAAACTACTGCTGATTTAAATACTTTATGAAATTAGAGACTTTCCAATTTAAGCCATGAACTGGGTCAACGATATTTGGCTTGGATGAGGCGCCATGACAAAGCCCACACTCCCTACACTGCATTCTATCATCCTCGGTATGACGACAGAGAATTTCATTTTCATTCAAAGGTGCATTAGGGACGATAATTCTGAAAGTTCTCCAACCTTTATTTTGGGCAATGCGCGCTTCTGCTTGAGTTTGAACTGATGCCATTAAATATTTCTTCCAACGCTGATCACACTGAGACCACTGATGAGAAAACCCTGTCCACTTTTTTGATGCTAAAATTATAGGTTCCCACACTTCAAACGGTACTGCTGTAGGGTCTCCATACGAACCAATTCTAATCGAATAGCGGTATCGCTCTAACATTGCGATTTCGTTGGCGCCAAATTTTGGATAGCTTCCCCTAGTGTACTTGTGGTATATATTATTAATCGGTAATAGACGAACGTAGCATGTATTTGTTTGACTCATTTTCAAACAACAGTCCCCACAGATCCCGTGATCTAATCCTTGCTTTGCTGCTTTTGTTGGAGTGAATTCTTGCTGTAGTATCCAACTTTGTATTTGTCTTCCTGTTCTACGGTTTGATGTGGGGAAAACAAAACCAGTCAGCACTAGAAATATGGGAGAATTATCAAGTAGAGATGCCCCCTCCCAAACAATGTAACCATTTTCTAACATATTGTGTTATGATGATGAATTATTAGAGTGTTAAAAAGCGTGAAGCGGTTATTAGAGCGTGTGTTTAGATTGCAAAAAGGGTAATAAATACAAGCTTTATCACCCTTTGAAACATAAGTGTTAAGTTGTTTGGCTTTATACAGAGCTTAGAAAAACTCCTGTGACTGAATCGTTTCTGACTGATAGTTTAGATTTTTTCTTTCTGCGTACTCTTGTCTACGCTGCCAAGAAATTTGATTTTGCAGTATCAAATCCTGAAGAGTTTTACCAAATTTACGGCTAGCGTATTCAAGTAGCTGTTGCAGAGAGAAACGTTTCTCTTGAATATTTCCAAAATCATGAGAAAACCGCTCTTTAAAGTCATTCCAATCAAATGCCTCTTTAAGAGAGTGCTTTGCAATCAGTCCGGAGAGTTCGCGAATTGCATAGTATACTTTTGAGTACACGCGCTCAGAATAGTCGGCAACAGCATACTCACCTAAAATCGAACTATCAATTGGCTCCAAAGATGGGATAGTAGATTTTTGTTTCGCCATATTCACAATTCCTAATTCTTCATTTTTCTAACTGGCGTTAGCCTAAAATCCTACATAGTTTAGTCACCACCAAGTTTTTTGATCACAATCAGCCATCAAGTCTTTTTTATCACAATACAATTGGTATTCAAGTTCCAGTTGTTCTAAATCTACTTCTGATGCAAGCGCTTTGACCTCGCACATTATTTTTTGAATATGCTCTTTATCACTGGCGCCTGCATAGTAAATCTTGATAAATTTGTCGGCTTTACCCATAAATTTCTCAAGACTAGTTACAAAAGCTTGCTCAACGCTTATTTGCTGAATCATATATGTCGCACTAATGGCTTTCATACTGATAACGGCGTCAGCCGAAAAAATCAGTTCATGTTATCTAAATATTTGCTTTTACCTTCATTTTGTTTTATAAAAGGGATGTAATGTCACAACGCTTAATCAATTAGCAGGCACCTGCTAGTTGTAAAGCAAAAAATACGTGCTTTTAGTTGGTGCGGTTGTGTGTTGACTATTCCTGCACTGTGATGCACTTGGCGACGAGCAAGGGCTTATCAACTTATAAAATAACTTTTCAACAAAGCGACTATAAAAATATTGGCAGAATTTCCCGAACGGCAACAGTTGCCGTTCGGTATAATAGTATCGAATTAGCTCTATATATATGCTAGCACTGCTTAGTAGAAACAGAAGATAAACGTTAATCCTTAAATACTTAGATGAGCATAATTACCACAAAAATTTTGCTAAAAACCACATAGTAGTTTTCAATGATGAAGTATTTTTAGTAATGCCTGATTGGTCTGACATGGCTCGTGTGATGAAGGTGGCTGATAATAAAAAATAAAGGTCTTGGTCAGTTTGTCTTGATTGTGTTGCCGCCTATAGCCAATATTGTAAAAGCTATTTGGGAAACAGCTAAAAAATCGAAGGTGATTCAATTTGAAAGTTTTAAACAACGTGCCAAGGTTGACCCATACAAAGCATATTGATTTGAAAGGGTTATTTTTCTGATTGCGTTCAAGACTCTCCTAATTCAGACATCAGCATCTCTATTGCTTGTTTTTCCCAATCAACATAATTTATCGGATTTTTCCAAAATTCCTGCCACGCTTGATTTAACAGAGCATTAATAGGTCTTTGAGTACCTGGTGTCACAATTTGTGCTTGAACTTCCGTAACTGCTATCAAGGCATGATCAGCAATATTTTCTAATAAATTAACTGGATAACAACGATGATACTCAGGTTCAGGTCTAGCTGAAATTTGTTCAAGAAATTGACTCCATTGATTTTGAACTTCTTTAACATCAGATTCAAAACCAGATAATTTTAAAGCATACAGCATTACTTGCATTCTTGCATGGTCACAAGGATGTGAACTTGAGCGCATGTATGCTAGTTCATGAGGATTTCCACCACGTTTTATAGCTAAATGAAGGTGTGACCACACAAACGCAGGTCCTAATGTATAAACTGCAAATAAGTCACAGAAAAATTCCTCTAGCCAAAATTTCATCCAACACAACTGCCAATTGTGGAGTAATTCGTAAAGTTGTTTCGGTCCGCGTCGATACTCTGCTTTGTTTTTCTCATCTTCAAAATGAGTGAGAACTTGTACAATTGCTTCTTTATAAGATTCTTGAAAAGGTTCAAGTAGTGGGTCGTTCTTTTCTGTAAAAAAAGGATGCGCCAATTCATGATACAAATCGGGTAGATGCAGCAAAAACTTTCCTTCAATAAGTGGAATGCAAAGTAAATTAAGTTGACGATAAATGCAAAAGTACTGTTGAGAAAGGGTAGTAACTGTTGGTGTAAGGAGAGGATACTCAATTTCCCGTGTTATTTTCTCAATGAGTACGTTTAATCGATGGTCTTCACTAGAAGCTCTATTTAATGCTGCTACTCCAACTGTTTCGAGTAAATCCATTTCTGCTACAATACGCTTGAATATTCGCAAGTCTTCCGGGCAAGAAATATTACTTGCACTGCCTTTAAGTATTTGCAATGCATCGATTAAAGAATTCACTTTGTCTTTGCACGTTTTCCTAAGAGCATCATAGTCTCTGGGAAGGTCACGAGGAATACAAGCAATAAGAGTTCTTCCTCTTTCAATCATTTGTGGGATTGCGCCAGACAAATATTTATTAAGCATCCCCACCTCGCATTCGGGCAAAAGTATTTGCGCGCTCATATTCTAAAGTACTTGCTAGTTTCTCAAGTTTTGCAATATCGTTTGGGGTAATTTTATTTGATAGAAGCGCTTGTCCTAGCTGGCTCCACTCACTTAGGCTTTTTTTAGGTTTGTTTTGTAACAAAACAATTAATAATTGTGCCTCTAAACTTTTAGATGATTGTGCAAAACTAAGTAGCATTTCTCCTAATTGTCTTTGTTGTTCAGGTACTTCAGTTAACTTTTTTTGCTTTAATTGAATAAGAGTTTGGTCAAGAAGCTCGGCGCATTGTGCAAGCCGAGCATATAAAGTTGAATATAAGCCGATGGTACTCATACCATTGTTTCCTCTTGGTTGAAATCACTATCCGTCATTTCGTCAAAATCATCTTCAGATTCTAAACTTTCAAATAATTCAAAACGAAGTGCGTCTTCATCGTACTCGCTTGCGTCTTCCCCTAGGCGCCTATCGTTAATTTTTACTGTAATTGGATAACGAATGCAGCCATCTGGTTTTGTCCAAGGTAATGCCGTGAGATAATAAACATCTTCTAAGCATAATTTTAAAGGAAGTGTACCTTCCACATATCTAATATGAAGTGGATTAACAGTTCCAAATTTGAGAAATGCCCGACCTGTAGAGCAGAGATATGCATCCGTAGAATTTGCTATATAATAGCAACCTACTTGAGGATTTTGAACAAATGGGTCTTTACTATTAGTATTTGAAACGTCAAATAGCCTAAATGATACTGGTGAAGATTTAGCAACTTCTAGAATAGTAAGCGTAGCATTTACTGGCAAAGTACATCTTGATATTAATTCAGCCATTGCTTGTTTTGCTCCTTCAATTTCTGATTCATGAATTCGACCATCACGATGAATAACTATATTATGAAGCTGGTCTACTGTTTGTTCTGCTTCCTTTGTGATAATCTCTATTAAACTAGCTTTTATTTGGATACTAGGCAAGCGCTCTTTTTGTTTAGAAGTAATTGTTGGAAGAGTCCAAATTCGACTTCCATTTTTATTAACAACTATATATCCTGCCGTATGATGCTTAACATCAATGCCAATAACAACATCCGCATTGAGAGGTGTACTTAAGACAAAAGGCCAACGTTCGTTTGTTAACAACACCTTATTTAAAGCAACACCGCGCATGTACCCGTAAAGCTTCCCACGTTTTTCATGTATAACTGCATAGAATGGTTCTCCTTGATTGTTATACCGAAGTTCATAGCATTCTCTACCTGTTTTAGAATGAATTACAGCAACATATAAGTCATAATCTTTCAATTCACGAATTACTAAAGCTGCAAGCTTATCATGCTGACGTAGTAGTCTATCTGGTGAATCATGCAACATCACTATACCGTATCCAGGCTGAAGCTCGTTTTCCTCAACAGTTTTGAGTATCGCTCTGCCTTGTTCAATATAAGTTCGTAAACCACGGTCCGGATAGTAAATAATCTTAGGGTCGTATCCCCCACCTGCTGGGTAAAGTTTATCAACAGTTTTTTTGAGATCATCTATAAATCTACTTCCAAAGCTATCTCCAACTGTTTGAGGTAGTAGAATATATTGTCTATCAAATTTCTCTTGTACATATATACCTGCTTCTGCCTTGCTGAGTAATTCTAGTCGTTGTTTTCCAACCTGATCCAAACTTATTTGAGCAGTTCCTTCACTACCCTTGACTGACAATTTATAATCATTACCAAAACAATAATCGGGTAAGTTAAACATTTCCTGTGGTACTAGTTCAGGTATAGTTGAAACTTTTAACGTAATATCTCCAAATCTCAACTCAGCTAAATATTTTTGGACAATACCGTGGATTGCCGAACGCCGAATATGTGGCTTAAGAATCGTATGTTGATGGTATTTTCTTATCTCAGGATAAGAATTATCATAAACTTGATAACATAACGAGGTGACAGCCATACGGTCTTGGTTTTGGTTATTAAAGTAATGAACTACTGCTGCATCTTGAGAAACGTTTGCTAACTCCTCTGGAATTGGCTTACGAGCTTGTTGAGTAATATAGTTGATCAATGTAACAAATTTGTTTTCTATAGGAACCATTGCTTCTGTAGCATTTAACTCAGAAAGTTCACTAAGTTGAATCTCATACCATTGATGACCAAAGTGATAAATACAGCTAACACCGCGATATTTCTGGAACTCGTTAAAATTTAAATAACTTGGGAGAGGTTCTTTGCTTACAAATTTATGATGGATATCTACACATAATCCAATTTTATCTTTTGTAAATATAGGGCGAACAGAAAAACCTTGAAACAATAGAATAGAGCCAAATTCAAAAGACGGTTTTTTCTCAAAGAAAGCTTTTCCTGCAGATGGTTGCCATAAATTTGCATTTTGGAATAATGCAGACTGTACCATAAAATGTAAGAATCGCTGGCAAATTTCTTCATTCTGTGGTGTACGTAACGAATAGTCTAAAGTCAAAATTTGCCCAGTTGGCTTAAAATAAATTACTCCTCGAACAATTGGATAAGAATTAGGAGGTTCTGGTGCATCTGCTGCAACAACAAGATACAGTTTTTCATCACGTTCTATAATTGTGACAGCGTTTTTCAGAAGATAGCTCAACCGATGTATCAAAATTTGTCGATTTTGATAGTATTCTTGATGACGCTTTTGAAGTCCTCGTATTTCATACAAACGATATTGAGTTGTAAGCGTTCCGAGATTGGAAAAGGTGAAAATATTACTTTCTAAACTCATAATCATTCCTCGCACCAACATAAAGATTGATAATTACAGCGCTGGCAGGTTTCTGGTGATTGTGCTGCTAAAAATTCTAAAGGATCAAGCATGGCTTTTTTCTTAACGTTTTGCACCAGCAATTGCATTTCTGTAATACTTTCACCCATATAAGTTTCTATTTCGCTAATACGATAATCATCAAGAGTATATTGACGAATTTGATTAGTTAGCAATTGAACCTCTAATACGCGAATATCAATTTCTTGCCATTGTTTTAAAGATTTAGGAAAATCTTTATGTGGATTACATCTAAGTAACGCTAGTGCATAAATTCCAAGTTGCTTTGAAGCTCTGTACACACCTAGAGAATGTACTTTCCAATCTACAATAAGTGGAGGTTTACTTTTAAAAAAAGCAATTAAATCAGGCACCGCGCGGATTATTTGCTCAGTGTAAGGGAAAGTGAGTGTTCGCTGAGTAATTATATATTCTGCTGCCTTCAATTCTATCCAAATGTTAGACATTTCAAATAAATTGGCTAGTGCTTGTTTAACCTCTTTTCTAGCAATTTCTATTTCCTCTTCAAGAATATTACCACCGTATTCCATACAATGAAACACAGCAAATTCATCTCCTACTTTAGTGGGCTGAAGTCCTGGTAGGTGTAATGGATGCTGACAAGCAAAAGCTAATTGTTTATCAAATTGCTCCATTGCTATTTTTTGAACCTGCTTAAGTGAAATATTATTTCTTTTGTTGATTGCAGGTACAATCACATTACTGATTACTGCGTCAACAATACTACCTCGCCAAGCACTAATACTTTGTAGCTTGCTTAATAAATAAGCTTCATGACGACGTGAATCTTTTGCCCTAGCATCACTTAAACAATTTTTGAAGTACCACTGTCGTTGACATTTTTTGAAAGTTTTTGCTGCGGATAACGACCAAATCATTAGCGTTTTCTTTTTCGTTTTGAACGTAAATATCTAAGATAATCAGCTAATTCATCTGCTTCATCGGCAGTAACTGGACCTAATCTAGCAGTAAGGTCGGTTAGTTGAACTTCTGATTTTCCACTTTCTGGAACTGGATACCCAGCTAACTCCAACACAGTCACATAGGGAACATCATATAAATCGCTCAACTTACGCAAAATATTTGGCGAAGGGGAACGAATTTTACCATTCTCTAGTTGACTTAAATACGCATTAGATACGCCTGTATCAGCCTCAACTGCACGCAGTGTTAAATTTTTGTGCTGTCGAGCAGAAGCAAGGAAGGAGCCTAAGTTATTCGATTCTTGAGACATATGCTAATTATAGCTAACTTGCTAAGTTTGTCAAGCAAGGTCACCATACACTCCTTCTGCCCGAATTATGTCTAATCTCTGACTGTTACCCAATTTTTGTTAATTAGTTCGTCCTTAGTAAGAGTTTGATTATCATCACAGGCATTACGCAGCCTAATAGGTATGTCATTACATATACTAAGTACCCCTGTTCTGCAACCAAAGTCTTCTACCCGACGCAAAGCTTGGACAAAATCAGTATCAGTACTAACAAGTAGTGCGTAATCATAGTTCTTAACTGCGGCATGATAAACTAGGTCAGCAACAAGCAAAGCGTCAACTCCTTTTTCTTTGATGTTGCCATTTTTGGTTGGAACTCCTTCCCCATAGACAGTTCTTACGCCATTGCGGATGTAGTCGCCATGAAAAGTTTTAGCTTTGTCGAAGTGTTGTTCGATTGTATATAAATAAGTTCTGATTAATTGGCGCCCATCAATAAAATTATTGAAAATCTGCACTAGGTCTATACTGAAATTTAGTTTGTTACCTTCTAAACGATAAAATAGATTTGTGCCATCGATAAACACCATTGCTTTCTGAAACTCTATTGGACGAGATGGACGAGAATATGTAGGCATACTATTTACTAATGGATAAATTTTGTTACGTCTTTACTGATTAGAATATGACTTGTCGTTGACCTAATTGCAGGGTAACAAGGTTCAAAAGTTGGCGCTGGGTGTGTTAAAAACATCTCGCGTACCTTGGATAAAGCTTTTCGTGCCTCTGACACACCTAACCCTTTAAGACAGGAGATTGCTTTAATACCATCTAAAGTAAAACGTCCACGAGTGGCTGGTGGATCAATTCGTAGAACATTCTCTTCCCCTGTAAATAGTTTTGCAATACCTAGTGATGATGAAGATTGTCCTGACATAAACAAATCAATACTTCTGCTTGCCCAGTATAGTTGCCCAAGTGGCATCCATTTTTCCCAACCAACATGTGGTGGACAAGTCGTACAGCCAAGACTAAGTACGCGAAGAGATTTTGCATCCCAATCTAAATTTGTTATAGCTTCGATAACCGCACATGCCGTAGGATTATTTGCCCAAATTCCCCCATCAATAAGGGCTAGTCCGCTTGTTTCTTGGTGAGAAGGAAAATACGTAGGTGCTGCTGATGTTGCAAGTGCTACAGTAACGGCTAATTGTTTATAGTCACGCTCGTTTTTACGATTGTGAGCGGTTTTGTAAAGATGTGCTTCTCCTGTATCTAGATTCATCGCTGGAATTACCAAGCGAGTTTTGCTTTCACCTAAAGTACGATTCCCAAAATGTCGCTCCAAAGCTTCACGTAGCGGTTTATCATTATATTTAGAAAAAACAAGGTGGCGTATGGCTTTAAGAAAACGATTTCCTCCAAATATTTCTGGTCCCAATTCTTCATAGAATGAGAGAATTTCTGCCGAGCTTAACCCCAAACCTAATCCTAAAGCAATAATTCCGCCAGTTGAAGTGCCAACAATTAGGTCGAAGTAGTTTGTAATTCTGTCTCCAATCGTATCTTCAATCGTGGCTAGAAACGATGCGGGAAAGACTCCTTTAATACCACCACCGTCAATTGAAAGGATGCGGCGAATTTGTTGCATATAATACAAACTCCAGTATTTTCTAGTCGTTAAGTATCAGTCATTTTAGAGAATTAAATAGTGAAGGCGACTTTCGCTTGTTTAAGACTGGATGCTCTCCTCCTCCCAACCATTCCCCTGTAGCTTGCCATGTCTCGTAATAAAATAGCCATAGCGCAGTCCAGGGAACGATTGTTTTTGCTATATGCATTTGGTGGCTCCACTCCTGTTTTTTGGGGTGATACAAACAAAGCCGATTACCAGGATAAGTATGAGGTATAGCTTCCCCATTTATTCCGGTTGATAGTTGTGGCTTAAGAACTGACACTTCTGGAACACGGTGAAGTTGATGGATGATTTTGATTCTGTATTGCTGATACAGTTCATGAGGCTGAATTTCTCCTATCCAAGTAATGATATTCTTACGCCATCTCACCTGAAAGTTAGGGAAAAATTTCTTCATAACGACCATCTGTTCCATCAGTGAGATGGGACGTTTGGGAAACTGAAACTTGTTATTGACCATAAAAGGTATTTTTCGGTACAACAATGCTGCTGGGTTGGGATGTCAAAGTTCCTATTTGTGGTTTAATTCCAAGCTGCCCATTCACGCGGTTTTGAGCAATATGTTGTTCATCTAAGCGAATTGCATCATGGATTACATCGCGCGTTGGTTGTTCGTCGAAAAGAGTAACCAAAAGTTTGCTAATGTCAGCGTATCCTTTAGCAGCACTTAATTCTAGCCACAGTCTGTTAAATTCTCTAATCCAGACTACAAACTCATGGTAAGCTTTGGGATTTTCCCAGCGTTCACCTAAATCTTCTGGTACATTGTTTACTGGATTCCATACTTGGAGGCGTTTCCCTTGCTGTCGAGCAATAGTGATTGCAATACCTTGAAGAATTGCGGCAACCGCTTCTCCCACAGATTCCTGTCCTTGATAGTGCATTGCGGCGAGCGTGCTGAGGACAATACTAGCAGGCGCCAAATCGGGTTTATTTTTAAAGGCTACGTCTCGATGTCTTTTTAAAAGTTGTACCGCGCACTTTAGCGGAGGCTTCTGTTCTAAAGTCTCCTGAAGCGGCAGTGGTTCAGCATGGTCTAGATTACGAGATGATACTTTTGCCTCCGAATTAAACCATTGAATATAGGCTCTTGAGTTACTATCTTTCCAGCCCTTTGTTTCTCTATCTGGAATCCGAATTTGTCCTTCACCTAGTACACTGTTTGAGCAGGCGGGTACGATATCCAGATGGAAGTCATGTGCGTAAATTAATTTAATACAACGGTTTCCCCGTTCCATTCTTTTAGCGTAGTCTTCGTGCTGCCGAATTCTATACTCAACTTTAGATAATAAGTCAATTGGGCAAATTGTCCACCAATCAATTAAGAGTTCACATACGAAGTCCAAATCATACTCTTCTTTACCAATCGGTTTGTTCGTAGTTCCCATTGGCAACGAACCTTGAGGGTACAGTATCGGACGGTATGGAGCAAGAATTGAGCTTTTGTCTTCCAACCATTTTCCAACCGCCTGATAATGACTTTCAGCCAAATTGTATTGAGTTACTGTGAGTTGCAGTTTGCGACAAATATTTTCAAGGATTTTGTCCAATCTAGTTACAAATAGTGCATCTGTTCTACGTACTGATTGCATTATTTATTAAGTCTCCTATTTTATACAGTTACGTTTTCCATTGCCAGAAGTGGTAGATGTACTGCAAACCCTGATTTGTAATCTCGTGTTCACGCCGTACAAGGTGTAGATTGTACAGACGCTTTAAGCGATTGCTCGCTGTGTTAACTTCAAGTTGTTTAATTGTCCCTAACTCTGGAGCTGTTAGGCTATTACGATGTGACAAAAGTTCTAAAGTCTCCCGGAGACTAGGTTCCAATTGACCAATACATTGCCAAACATTGTTAGGTTCAACCGCCAAAAATGCTAGTTTTAGTTGCCGAAACTTAATAATTGAATTTAGGTTGATAATCGAATCCTCGGTTAAATTGTCAAGCAAAATCGAACGCTCTCCAAAATTACCGGACACGATTTCCTCACCAAGGCGAACGATTGTTTCGTCCGCAAACGAAGCATCCATCAATTGGTTTGGGGGGAATGAAAGTATCAGTGCTTGTCCTTCATCTAACGCTTGTAGCCTCGCCTTTAATACTTGATAAGCTTGCTCGCCGTGTTGCCGGGTGAGAAATAGCCTTTCTGAAATACCAAGGTCACGACCAAGCGTTGCCATGTCTTGGTGTTCCATTATTCTAACTTTTCACTTGTGATTTGTGACCGTTCACAAATTTGTTGTGAACTGTTTTAATTATGACACAGATTTTTTAAATTTACATGGGGGCGCGAAATTCTACAGCGATTTGAGTGCCACGAAGATAAGCTAACTTTTGGTGCCCTTTAGTTTTGCTGGCGCCTAAGCTCTTGACAGCTGCTGTTTCAGATCGTACCCAAAGATAACCTTGTGCATTAGAAGCATGTTCTTCCACTGTATGTAAACCTAATCCACCGCGACCTGTTGCTCTAGATGTTCGTTGACCGCTTAATGCTTCTTGTATGTACTCTAAAGGTTCGTGCTTAATTTCTCCATAGCGAGAAATTAAACTTTGGCGTATCCCACATCCCATATCGCCAACTGCCAAACGCACGGCTACTTGCTTTTGGGAAGTCATCTCATATTTTTGGATAAGTATGCACCCACAGTTATCTTCACTATGTTCATAGACATTTGAACATAATTCACTGATGACTCGCAGAAGATTTTGCAGGTCTGGAAACTTTAGCCAATTAGTAAAAATGTTCTCTGCTCTCTCGACTATGGCTGTAACATCAGAAGGAGATTGAATAATTGTCAGTTCAAGTAAATTAGGTGTGTTTGAATTTCGGCTCCAATCTTCGTCAAAAGCATCAATTGGCTGCAACCAATCACCACTTATATTAAAGATGTTCATACGTTTGAGATACAAATATAGATTATTATGAAGTTTTTTTAACTTAACTGGACGTTTTGATATACTGCACAGGTAACGGGCGGCTAACACTAAAGCGATTGCGCCGTATGGATTTATAAATGCGACAATTCCCATATCAAATATGTATTGATCCGTCTTTGGAGCTTTAGTCACTAAGCAATAAAACTTTTCTACATCTTCAACATTAGCTCCAAAAACGTTGGGCACAGCAAGTGTATAGTTTAAATCTGTCTTTATCTCTGATACTAATACACAATTTGATAATGGCGAATTTTCCTTCATTAGAGTTTTTATTAAGCTTTTATCTAACCGCAAAATTAGATTATAAGCCTACAAACGTTTTATATAAATAGAAACTTGACATTAAATATTTTGTTTTTATGTAAACAAAACTTTAATAATCTAATAATATTGTTACAATTGCAAACTAAATTATTGTTTTAGGAGGTATGAACATTAGGAATGTACAATCAGGCAGAATATGAAAAATACGTCGTTTGACATTCAGAAGCACTGGCAATTTATGTCACTTCTGTTATGGACATACTTACTCAGTCAGTAGTTTTTGATACCCTAGTCACAAAACATACACGTGTGCGGTGGGTGGATATTTACACGATTATATCCCTTTTTACTTTGCTCCACGTTCACCTATGCTGTATACAATTAACAGAGGTAATGTTGAAGGATACGCAGAAGGGCAAAATCCTATTCTTCATATAGTCACAGAAGCAGAAATAATATCGGCTAACAATGCGCGTTTTTGCTTTTACTGATGGTCATGCGGTAATGGACTATAGCGAATTTTATGATGACCTTCAATTTTTAAACATGATAGATTGGGAAATTATGCAGGCAAGGTACTGGAACAACACGCTCTTAAGATGGTGATAGAAGGTGCCGACGGCAAGCTGAGTTTTTAGTGCATTAACTCTGTCCTTGGGCACTAATTACAGAGATTGAAGTTATAAATAATACAGTACAGTCACAAGTTGAGCAAATATTACAAAACTTTAACACCAAACATAAAAACAGGTGGTATAAAATAAATTAAGTAGCTATGAAATGATACTTAACAGTAACCATGTATCACTACCAGTTGCCGTAAAACCGACCAATAATAAAAGTCACGTCAGAAAGTCCAGAATATATCCATGCAGAAAAACCAACCATCGACCAGCTAGTGAGTATGGGTTTGCAGTATATACTGAGTGATAAATTCAACCATCCTTGAAGTAGAAGCCTCTACTTTCAAAGCTCTGATTCGCTCATAAGGGAGCAGGTTGTTTACAATGTCTCTAATAAGACAATGTAAAACATATGTTACCTACCGTATTTAAAACCTGTGTACCTAGAGAAGAAATATTAGCAGGGGAATTATCCCTAGATTTGTTTGCCGCGAAATTGCGGTTGGTTGTAGAGGGGAAAGCACCTCACGTCTATCAAGACCCTACTACTTTTTTTGCAAATACTTTTGCTACTGATGGTTTGAAAACCCTGATTGCAGAAGTTTTTGGGCGCCTAGTTGGCACGAAAGCAGGTTCACCTATAATTCGTCTAGAAACCAGTTTTGGCGGTGGTAAGACACATGATGAAATCGCTTTATGGCATATTGCCAAAAATGGGCGCTCTATACCAGGGTTAGAACGGTTTGTTGATTTAATGTGGGTTCCTGACCGGACAATACAGGTTGCAGCTATTGCTTGTCAAGATTTAGACCCGGTTAACGGTGTTTATCATGCTGATACAGGTATTACTACTTATACGCTTTGGGGAGAAATTGCTTATCAAATTGCTGGTATCGCTGGGTATAGTTTGTTAAAAGGTTCTGATGAGCAGCGTGTTAGTCCTGGTACTGTAGTTCTAGAAAGAATTATTCAAAATGAACCGACTGTTATTATCCTTGATGAAATCGCTCGACATTTACGCGCGGCTAAAGCTACGGTAATTGGAAACAGCAATTTAGCACAGCAGGTTGTAGGTTTTCTATTCTCTTTAATGGATTTGGCAGCTGCTTGTAATAATTTAGTGTTCGTTTATACATTAGCATCTTCCTCAGACAGCTTTGGCGAAGAGACTACCGATATTCGTGAGGCAATTTTAGCATCCGCGCGCCAAGAGCGAGTTCTTAAGCCCAGTACTGATATTGAAATTTATAATATAGTTAAACAGCGATTATTCAGTAGTATTGATGCAAGTGCTGCTGCTGAGTCAGCCAAAGAGTATTTACAAGTATATAAAGCCAGTAGAATTAACTTACCTGATGGTTGTAAAGACGCGCGCTATGCAGACAACATTGCAGCGAGTTACCCGTTTCACCCAGAACTATTTAACTTGCTGACGAAAAAAATAGCCTCAATTCAAAATTTCCAACGTACTAGAGGTGCCTTACGATTATTTGCTAGAGTTATTCGTAATTTATGGTGTGATACCAAAACTTGGATACCGTTAATTCATCCTCATCATATTCCCCTTGGCGTCGAGGAAGAAGTTACAAGTGATTTAACGTCACGCTTGGAACGTCCGTTGATGCGAATACCCATTGTTGCGGATATTTACAACCCTGATGGCAGAGAAGCACATGCACAATTACAAGATGGAGAATGGACTGCTGCGGGGAAACCACCATTTTCGACTTGGGTCGCGCGCACGATATTTTTGCATTCTATCAACCAAGGAATAGTAGCGGGTATTCGACGCGCGGAATTAAATTTATCGTTACTGACACCAGGATTGGAAATTGGTTTTGTTGATATAGCGTTAGAAAGGTTATCCACCGTTGCCTGGTATTTAGAGAATGATGCCATAACTTCGGTTGCCCGCTTTAAAGAAGAACCATCTATTAATAAAATAATTTCTGAAGAAAAAGCCCAAATCGGTATTACTGAAGCAAAAGAAGACTTAAGAAATCGTCGTGATACGGTATTTGCTGAGAAGTATTTTAAAACAGTTTCGGCGCCGGAGTCAGCAGCAGATGTTGATGATACCGCAGATAGTATTGCTTTGTGTTTAATAGATTTTCAGGAAGCGACTATTTCCACAACCACAGATGTAGCCCCTGATATAGTTGAACGTATATTTAATAACACAGGAGAATCTGGTAAATTTCGTACCTACCGTAACCGCTTATTATTTTTAATCGCCAATAAAAACGAGCTAGACAGGGCAATTGATAACGCTAGGGAATATCGCGCGATTCTGAACATACTAAACTCCCCCAACCGCTTGCAAGATTTATCAGAAAATCAACAGCAGCAACTCAAACAGAAAAAGGGAGAATTAGATTTAAGCGTGCGAATCTCCTTAACAAATGCTTACCGTCACCTATTTTACCCTGCTAATGACCCAGTAAAAGCAGCCAAAGGATTGATGCACTACACCCTCCCTCCACAAGATGCAAGCGAGATGAAAGGTAAAAACAACCAACAGGAAGTAATATTAAAAGCGCTAAAAGACTGTCAAAAAATCCGTTCCGAAGAGGCGCCGCAATATGCACCTGCTTATATATTACAGAAAGTCTGGCTAGCAGGCTTAGACCATTGGTCAACAAAAGCACTCAAGGAAGCATTTGCGAAGGACTTGAGCTTAAATATACTGCTTGATGCCGATATATCCAAACTGCGAGATACCATCCGGCAAGGGTTACAAGGTGGACACTGGGATATGAAACTCGGCGAGAGAGTATATATTAAAACTGATGGCACCAACTTTAGCTTACCCGACACGATTGAATTTTCTGAAAGAATGGTGCTTTATCGTCGCGGTATTTTACAACCACCAAAACCACGGGAAATAGAACTAGCTGCTCAAATAATGTCAAGCACTGAAAAAGCAAAACCTGTGCGTGTCAGGTGGAAAGCAACAGGCGCCTTAACGGTTAAACTGTATCAAGATGAAAATTTAGTCCCTGGAGAATTTCGCCCGTCGGATGAACATGAAACTATTATAGGCGCCACTACCACCTTCAAAATCGTAGCCGACTATGGTAATGGGGAAACAGCCCAACAGGAAACTCAAGCAAAGCTAGTAACTTATGGTACAAATACAAACCCTACACCAAGTAGCAGCGAAGACCAGGGTGGCTTATGGGATAATGGCTCCATATTCACCAAACCCGAAGAATTTAACTTAGAGGGAACATTAAACACAGTCTTCAACCAACTAAGCGACTTAATCCAAGATAATAAAGTCCAAGGTATAACAAGCGTGGAAATCTCAGTTTCCCAAGTGATGGACTACCGTAAGCTGATGACAGCGTTACCGTTATTCGTCAAACTTCCCTTACAAATTGACCAAACAGCCACAATTAGCGCGGGTGAACAGTTTGTAAGATTAGAATATCAAGGCGCCATTAGAGGGTTTCAAGGTTTCCAGGGTGTTATTAACAGCTTATTAAACAGCCCAGATGCCAAAGCGGACGTGTCCATGAAACTGGAATTTAAATTTTTATCACCAGTGCAACCAGATGGCACAGAAATCGCTAATATCAAAAATGCGCTTAATCGTAACCCAGTTGAAAGACTGAGTTTAAGTGCAAAAGTGACATATTAGGTTCATACACAGCTAAAAACCAACATGCAAGAGTTCCAACTGCGCGTAGTTCCAACAGATAACAATAACTTTGCTCTGGAACTATACCAGTGTGCTTACAAAAAAGCTGGAGAAAAAAAGCGCCCAAGTGCCAAACGCATTGGGCGCCTAAAAGGCAATGCGCTCGTGCAAGCAAGGCAAGCAATCTACGATTGTTTAAAGGCGAACAATTATGACCCAAAGACTCTTAGTAACGGGCGCCAAACCCCCTATACATTAGATGAGGAATCAGGGACTAATTTGGCGTTGTTATTTCAGACTTTGCAACCACTCTCTAAGCCTGAACGTATTGCTAATATTACTAAGGGAATTTTAGCGATGGGGAATGAAGAGTCACATTACTGGTTTGCGAAGATTAGTAACGGTAAACGTAGTCAAGCTTTGAAGGCTATTCGTGTATTGCTGGGTGACTAATGGCAACGGATACAACGGATGTAACGGATAGTAAGTAGGTTGGGTGGAGGCTCTGCGTTTACGTAGTACGCCGTAGGCGCAACCCAACAACCTGTTGAAAGTAAAGATTTTTACCTTATTTGGCGCAGAGGGCACAGAGAGCAGAGATTAAGAGATTTTACGTTGGCGCCTCTTTTGGACAAAATTAATGATATAAAGCAGTAGGTATGACAAAGGAAACTAAACGTACTTCAATAATTTCGTAGGGAGTAGTCTACACTTTTACAAAACACAACCAAACTAAAAAATTGGCAGCTTTCACGCACAATTAAATAATCACTCATCAAAATTATTTTCTAAATTTAAATTTGAAATATTCATTACGACTTGGTTTTCTGAAGGATGTTTGAAGTGAGGTTGGTTAATTGAAGGACATAAATAATCAAAGGAGCTATCAGTATGTTCTAATCGTAAATTACGAGGCGCATTTAATGCAATAACAGCATCTCCTATTTTTTCACAACGTTTACAGTCACATGCTTTTTCACCCATTGCTAAAATTTCCTTCAAATTAGAGGCAATATTTAAAAACCCTCTTGTATTTGTATTTCTAGGTAATTGTGACGCTACGTTAAGTAATTGCTCTACCTCGTCGCGATAGTGTACTAAAATAAATTGGTCAATTTGACATTGGCTTCGACAGGTTTTTGTATCCCGAAACTCTAGAAGAAACTTTTTAAAACCTGGTTCTGGATTGTCATAATCAACATCTAACTGTACAAGGGCACGCGCGCACGAAGTTAAATCATTTGTATTCTTAAATTTTGTTTTAATAACTAAATTAAAACGCTTGATATAAATTGCTAAAAGTGATATAGCTTTCTCTTTATCTTTCGGGTTAGAGAAATTTAGTTGACGGTCATTAAAAAGCTGCGGAATAACTTGTAAAATAGCTTTTAGCTCACTTCCCTTAAACTTATTACTCCATAATGCAAAAGCATCTCCTATAGTATTGATACCACCCATCTTCAAAACAAAATAAAAAGATATTATATTTACAAGATAACTACGTTTAATTTCCATTTGAACGTAGTTAGATATATAAAGCTCTTTTTTATTCAGTTGAATATATAAGTACTGTTGATATACTTGTGTAGAAAGTAATAGTGACCGCATTACTGAGGTATCTAAAAAGTATCCCTGAATCGGCGCCTCTGACATATTTTATTATACCTGTTCCGAATCTTCATCATTATCGTCTTCAAGTATAGTACCGAAAGGTAATGTATTAAAGCCTAAATTTTCTAGGGATATAATTGCATTTTCTACATCTGAGTTAGTGATTGTGTTTTGATTAACTAATGCTAAAAATAGCTTGTAAGCACCTTCATACTGCTTACTAGTATAATTAATCCAACGATTTTGATGAGCAAGTGCATCATGTAATGCCATTACAACTTCTGTGTAGGGGTTATACATATACGCATCATGTAGAGAACGCATTTTTCGTAATAAGCTATCAGCAAAAACAGCCGCTACAGGTTCTTCTGCACACTTTGAAAGCTGTTCCAAATCTGGTAACATCGCCTTGGTTATTTCGGCGGCGCTTGCTTGTAAAGTTGTTTGTTCAATGCTCATATACTTTTTTTGAATAAAGTGTGAGATATATAAAATTATGCGCTTTAGACTCAGATACCTCTGTTGTAATCCCAGTTTACTACAAAGTCGCTCGGTGCCTCCTAATTACAGTGGGAATTTATACATGAAGTGTTTCAGTGTCCAATTGCTTGTCTACGAGAATAAATTTCTTCTAAAAGTAAATCTCGTAGCTCATTTGCAATATCATCAGGTGGATTTCCTGCAAGCGCGCGTCCAATCAACCTTTCTGCCTCTCGCAATTCTGAACATTCTACAGCAAGCACTGCGGCGCTGCGATGAAGAACTGACCGAGTTGGTTCAAGCTCGAACAAGTTTGCTACCAGGTCTGCGGCAGCTCGCTCTTGAGCAAAGGCAGCTTTAGTTAACTCAACCGCAGCAGTAGCATCACCTTTTTGGCGAGCTAAAAAAGCTTGGTCAACAAGTTCCATTGCTTCTTGATGAAGAATTTCTACGTCTTGCATTTTTATTTTTCAATTATGCGGGTGCGTGGTGTACCAAATTCAACGACGCAGACGTAGCCAGGGGACAAAGTATCCGAGGGGCTAATCTGTTCTAATTTTATTTTAACCCTAGATTCTAATACGCTTTGGGAACCTTTACGAATACCGGAAACTTCCAGGCGAGCCTTTCTTTGAAACAAAGTACTGGGGTCATGAATGGAACCTAACCAAAAATCAAACCCGAAACTTTTGCCTTTGATTGAGCGCTCAATAACAGTAAGTCCCGTTAGGTAAGGCATGAGGAGCGCGGCAATTCCATAAGCTCCATATTCAGTAGCAACTTCCTGGTCAGCGTTAAAGCGACGCACAGTATCATTAATAGGGTTCCATTGCAATTCTACCTGAGTTTCTTGTATGCCATCGATTTGAAGACTAACACGATAAGGATGATTTTGGTCGTCCAGACAAACTGCTGCTGCATCTCGGCAAGTAGCACCAAAAGTAAGTGACCACCCAGGTCGTTCTGGCTTGGATTGAGAAAGATCGTCAAGATACAAAAGCTTTGGTATATTATTTACCATTGATTATTTAAATGATTAAATTTTTTATTATGTCAGTCTTTATGAAAATTTTAGCTGAAATTTGACTGAAATTACTGGTTAATTCCTAAAATAACCGCTAATTTTATCTTTATCATTTTTATATCAAAAAACATAACGTTGGTAATACTTGCTATATTTAACCTATATGTCAAACTCCACCCCTAAACGTCCCGAACTGTTCATCGAAAAAATGATGCCCGTGCAACTACTGAACGAGCAAGTATACTATGAGCATGGGGGAAACCCATTTAAAGGTTTACATCGTTGGTACTCACGCAAACCCCTATCGTTTAGCCGTGCGTCGGTTTTAGCTTCGTTATTACCATCTTCGGTAACGATGGCAGAGTTTGAGCATTTATTAGGGTTGGAACCAGGAAAGGAAGTAAAACTTTACAAAACACCACCAAGTTCAACGAGAATAAAGAAAGTACAAGATTATTGCGAGAAAGTTTGGGGAAAAAGGGCGCCGACAGTACTGGATGCCTTCGCAGGAGGCGGTTCAATACCATTTGAGGCTGCAAGGTATGGTTTAAACGTGCTGGCGTCAGATTTAAACCCAGTTGCAGTAGTAACGATGAAAGCTGCAATGGAATATCCGCTTAAATTTGGACTCGACTTACAGCAAGATATTGATAAATGGGTAAAGTGGGTTGGGGATGAAGCAGAGAAAAGGTTAGCTGAGTTTTTCCCATGTTTACCAGGGGAGAAAACACTGCATTATCTTTGGGCGCATACTGTTGTTTGTCCGAGTTGTGAGTCTGTTGTTCCTTTAAGTCCAAATTGGTGGCTGTATAGACGTACTGAGAAACAAAATTTGCATAGATGGTGTGCTGTTAAACCAATTCCTAATCCAGAAAATAAATGTGTTGATTTCGAGTTGATTAAGGGTAGTAAAGGAAAAGGAACAACAATATTAACTAGCGACGGAGAATATGAACCGGATAAAAACACGACAATTAGTAGAGGTGTTGGTAAATGCCCAAATTGTAGTAGTGTAATTGAAGAAGAAACTATAAAAGCCTATGCTCGATCATCTGGTTTAGGACATATATTATATGCAGTAGCTTACCGTAAAGGAAGCGGTTCATTAGAATTTAGAATACCTACGGCAATAGATGATGAGGGAGTTAAGAAAGCAGAAAAATTTGTGATTAGTAAAATAAATTATTGGGAACTATCTGGTTTTTTGCCAATTCAGGAAATTCCTGAAAACACTCACAGAGGGCCGGACATGTACCTATACGGTATTTATAAATGGCATGAGATGTTTAATCAGCGTCAACTTCTAACTCTTATTACTTATGTAGAAATTATTAACGAAGCCAAGTTATTGATACAGAAGAGTTATGACTTAGAACAAGCGAATGCTATAACATTATATTTATCAATAATATTAAATAGATGCGTAGATAAAAATTCTCGTTTATCGCACTTGGATGCTGTAACAGGTTCGGTCAAGCCGGCAATGGGACAACATTCGCTTAGTTTATTCTGGAATTACCCAGAAATAAGCCTGTGGGGGTTGCTATGGCTTTATGAATCTTCTAGAACAATTTCAGATTATTCTGAACTATGTCATTTAATTAATGCTAAGTCTATTTATTCTATCCCAGAAATTGAATTAAAAGATTTTAAATCGATCAATATCAATGCAGAGTCCGCCGATAGTTTAAGTCATATTGATGATAAGACTGTAGATTCTATAGTTACTGACCCTCCATACTATGATTCTATCCGTTATGGTGAAATTTCAGATTTCTTTTATGTATGGCTTCGAGCAAATTTATTAAGTGTCTTTCCCGAATTATTTTTTAATGAACTTACTGATAAAGACAGAGAAGCGATAGCGAACCCTGGACGCTTCCGTAACATGGGAGTGTCTCCGGAAGAACTTGCTAATCAAGATTATGAAGCAAAAATGGCAATGGCTTTTGCCGAGTACCACCGTGTGTTACGCGATGATGGTGTGATGACAGTACAATTTAATCACAAAGATTCCGGCGCCTGGGACGTTCTCGCAAAATCTCTCATTGATGCTGGTTTTGAAATTACTGCATCTTGGGCTGTTAGTACTGAAAACCCGCAAAACTTACACCAAGCTCAAAAAAACGCAGTTTCTAGTACTGTACTTTTAGTATGTCGCAAACGCGCGCCTGATGCTGAACAAGCCTGG
Organism: Calothrix sp. PCC 7103; assembly: GCF_000331305.1. Lineage (GTDB taxonomy): Bacteria > Cyanobacteriota > Cyanobacteriia > Cyanobacteriales > Nostocaceae > Dulcicalothrix. The sequence goes on from NZ_KB217483.1 coordinate 408,416, forward strand.
TGGGATGATGTGCGACGCGATGTTAGAAATATTGTATTTGAAAAGGCGCCAGAAATCGAAAAATCTTTAACTGGTGATAGTCGTCCTGCTGCTGATAGAGTAGCAGACCCCAGGCGCCGTATAAAACCCCCTGGTATTGATTTATGTTTAACTGCTTTTGGTAGCGCATTGAGCGTATTTACTAAATATAGTAGTGTTCTTGATAGTGCAGGTAATCAAGTTGAACCAAAAGCTGCATTTGAAGAAGTGCGTCAAGCTATAGTTGAGTATCGACTGCAAAATTTATTAGAAGGTAAAGACTTTAATGGTATCGACCCCTTAACCCAATGGTACATCCTTGCATGGGATACCTTTGAAGCACGTGAGTTTCCTTTTGACGAAGCGAGACAACTTGCTTTGGCTGTAGGTGGGTTTGATGTTTCCGACTTGGTTAAAAAACATAAACTACTTGACTCAGCTAGCGGTTACTGTAAATTACTTACTCCTGAACAAAGATTGAAAAAGCGCGTGTTCTCTGTAATTGATAATGAATTCTCCGCACGGTTTTTAGTCGATGGAATTCATACAATTATTGCCCTTTATTTAGAAGAAGGCAATATTGAGCCTGTGCGTAGGTTTATGAAAAATACTGGGTTAGTAAGTAACGACTTATTTATGCGGACGTTTGAAGTTGCTTTAAAAGTTATACCGCGAATTGGTGATGAGAAAAAGCGTATACCTGAAGAAAAAGCTTTACTAGATTTATGGTTAGCAATGGATGAAATTAAAGCCAAAGTTAGCTATAAGCAAACTGAGTTACCATTAAATTATGGACAGATGAGTTTAGATTTATTTGGGAATGAAGAACCCCTCCCCTAACCCCTCCCCGAAGCGTGGAGGGGAACAAAATACTCCTCCTTTCCACTTCTCTTAAGGTGGTTGGGGAGAAGTTCCAATCAATATTCAATACTCAATAGTTTCCATTTCCGCTTTTTAATACAATTGCTATAATTGAGTAGTTAACAATTCAAATGAATATTTCGTTTAGGAGATAAATTTTTATGAAGATTAAAGGAATTAAGCGTAGCCAATCTATAGAGATTTTAGGAGATATTAGTAATGTTCCAGATGGAACAGAAGTTATAGTAGAATTTGAAATATCTCCAAATCAACTCAATACAGCAAAGCATGATTTAACAGATGAAGAAAGATTAACAAAACTAAATCGACTATTTGGTGCATGGAAAGACCAACCTGACCTAAAAGAAATATTTGAAGAGATTGATGAGCAACGCCATGCTTATCGCGGCAGAGCAATAAACTTGATTGATAATCAGGATAACAGCTAATGTATCTACTAGATACTAATATTTGTATTGCGTTGCTTAACGAGAACCGTAAAGTGGTAGCTCGATTTAATTGTGTTTTTAGCCAGTGCTACATTTCTACGATAGTACTGTCAGAACTTTATAAGGGAGTTTATGGCTCTAGACAGTTTGAGAAAAATTTAGACAGTCTACAGCAGTTCACAGAGCTAATATCTATTGAACCATTTGATTTGAATGCTGCTGTAGAATTTGGCAAAATTCAAAGCGAACTTAAACAAATAGGTAAACCAACAGGAGAAATTGATGCTTTAATTGCTGCTGTTGCTCGTTCTCGCGACGATGTTATTGTTACCAATAATATTAAAGATTTTGAAAATATCCCTAATCTTGAATTAGAAAACTGGTTAGAACCTTGAAAACACTGCGTACACATCCCTGGAAAATTAGTTACACTAGCAACACTCATAACACAATAGCTGATTTTTATATTCCGGCCTTAGAATGCGCTGTCCAATACGACCGCAAAGCTGGATTTTTTAACAGCGCTATCCTTAGTAGAGTTGCGCGCGGTTTAGGCGCCATGCTTCAAGGAGGAGGTAAAATGCGGTTAATCATGGGATGCCAATTTAGTTCTAATGATTTACAAGCTATTCAACAAGGTTACGCTTTACGGGATGCTTTATTAACTCGTCTCGACACTGAATTAAAACCTCCAGAAAACTTTGCTCAATTAAAGCACTTTGAAATTCTTTGCTGGCTAATTCAAAATAATTATCTTGATATTAAAATTGCTATTCCTTTAAAAGATAACGGACTACCTGAAGAAAGTACAAAGCAACTAGACCCACAACATATTTTTCACGAAAAGGTGGGAATTTTTACAGATACTAATGGTGACCAGTTAGCTTTTAATGGTTCTAATAACGAATCTATCGGTGGTTGGGAACTTAATGTCGAGTCTTTTCATGTATATTGTTCCTGGGAAGGTGGAAGGGAACTTGATAGAGTTCAAGAAGAAATTTCTCGATTTGAACAGCTTTGGTATGATTTGGCGCCAAATGTGTGTGTATTTGAAGTTCCGGAAGCGGTACAGAAAAAGCTGTTACGGTATGCACCAACTTCTAAACCTAAATGGAATCCCCAAGTAGAATTTGATACTCGACCAATTGAAAAAAATGATAATATTAACAGGCAGGATGCCTGTTCCACAAGAGTTGAGGATGTATATTCTACAAAAGTTGAAGAGGAAAAAGTTTTATTTAAGCAATTAGCAAGCATTTATGAACACCCAGGTTGTTTAGATTTTTGTCTCAAATCAATACCAATTAAACCTTGGATACACCAAATTAAAATTCTGCGTCGCGTTGCGGAAAAATTTCCTCATAGTTTCCTTATTGCAGATGAAGTTGGTTTAGGTAAAACTATTGAAACTGGGCTAATTCTACGTTACCTAATTTTATCTAAAAAAGTTCAGCGTGTACTTATTCTGGCGCCTGCAAGTGTTCAACCGCAATGGCAAGAAGAACTACGAGAAAAATTTAACCTACATTTTTGGAGTTACACGCAGAACGAATTTAAACACCCACTAAATTTGACTCCTGTCTTTGAAAATACAGTGGGGGAGAAGTCAAACCCCTGGAACACCCAAAACTTAATCCTCGCTTCCTCGCATTTAGTACGACGAACCGAGAGAATGCATCAACTGTTGGAAGCTCTACCTTGGGATTTAGTAGTATTAGACGAAGCACACCACGCACGTCGTAAAAGTCCTCAAGAACGGAAGGAAACACCCAATCGTTTACTAGAGTTAATGCAGCAATTAAAGGAAAAAACAAAATCCCTGCTGCTACTGTCTGCAACTCCCATGCAAATAGATGCTATTGAGGTATTTGATTTATTGTATATTCTCGGTTTACAAGGACATTGGAGTTACGGTGATAATTTTTGTAATTATTTTACTTCATTACAAGCACAGTTAAAGCCAGAAACCCTTGATTTTTGGCAAGTTATGTCTAACGATTATTTTAAACGTGGGGGAATGCCTTGTTCTAGGTTAAAGCAGTATTTGCAACAAAAAGACCGTATTCTCGCTTATAAACTCCAAGATACTTGGGAAACAGGTCGAAAAATCAGTAACCACAAACAATTAATCGCTGATGATAATTTTATTAATTCCTCGCGCTCTTATCTAACTACAAATACTCCCCTCAAAGATTTGATGTTTCGTCACACGCGCGATACTTTGCGTCAATACTACCGTCGAGGGTTATTAGAACGCGACATTCCCACGCGCGTTGTTCAAGATAACGCTATTACCTTAGAACCGCAACGAGAAGTCCCACTTTATTTAGCTGTTAGCGACTATGTACGACATTTTTACCGACTAGCACAATTTGACCAACGTTCCTGCTTGGGTTTTTTGATGACTTTGTACCGCAAGCGTTTAACAAGTTCATTCTACGCTATTAAATCATCGCTGCAACGGCGCCTAGATTTTCTGCTCACCCAACAAGGAAGCGTTTTGAGTAACGATGATTTAGCAGATTTAGATGATGCAGACGATGCGGTAATAACGGGAATGGAATCGTTCTTTGAACCCGTAGATCCTCAAGAAATACAATATCTTGAAGATTTGTTACAACAGTTTGACAATACAGGAGAGGATACTAAACTTTCCTCATTCATTAATATTCTACGCCGAGAATTAACTGAGCGTGAAAGTGTTATTGTCTTCACCCAATACACCGATACTATGGACTATTTGCGCTCATCCTTACGCTCGCTATATGGTAGTCAAGTTGCATGTTACTCAGGTCGTGGTGGCGAACTTTACACTGAGGGAGAATGGCGTTTAGTCCTTAAAGAAGAAATTAAAAAGCGCTTTCGCCAAGATGAAATCAAAATCCTTCTATGTACCGAATCAGCATCCGAAGGTTTAAACTTACAAAACTGTGGTGTATTAATTAACTATGATATGCCGTGGAACCCGATGCGCGTTGAACAACGTATTGGACGTATCGACCGTATCGGGCAAAGATACTCCACAGTCAGAATTCACAATTTTTACTACGATGGCACAGTTGAAGCCAAAGTTTACCGAAAATTACGTGACCGAATCAACGCTTTTGCTACAGTCGTCGGTAATCTCCAACCTATTTTAGCCCAAGTGCCTACCTTTATTGAACGCGCGGCTATGAGTGCAGACCCAGAAGAAGAAGATGTTTTAATGTCTGATTTTGAGTCGGTAATAGAGGCGCCGCTGGGGCGTTTATCGATAGAAGAAATGACTACAATGGATTTAGAGGCAGATATTGCAGAAATTCAAAAACCAATTGCCCCATCACCTTTTCAACCAGAAAGCATAGAACAAATGTTCACTACCTCGGTAATTTTCAATAATCAAAGTATTCTCTTTACTCGTATTCAAGATAAAGATAAAGTTTGGCAACTTTTATATAAAGGAAATATCTACAACGTAACTTTTTACCCAAACGTTTTTGACGAAATGCCCTCCTTAAGATTAATGAGTTTTGGAGACCCCTTGTTTGAAGAACTGTTGCAAAAAGTAGGATGATTAATGATAGTGTGTCGATATAGTTTTGGTACCATTATCAACGTAATCAATCAGATGCAATGGCAAGAAATTCAAGACAGAGCTAGCCATCATAAATAAATCATTCTTGATTTAACATCTCTCTAACTTTACTAATACTATGACGTTTCGTCTCTTTTGAACGAAAAGCAAGAAATTCCATCAATTCTTTATTTTGAGCAGTTAAAGCAACTTCATGTGCAAAATCATCGACCTCTGATATCACAAATTCTCGTCCTTCAGGTGTTCTAATAAGAATTGTTTCATCCCCCGCTAGTGATAATACTTCTGTTAAGTTAGCATTTGTTGTTGAAAGGTCAATTGTTCTCATAACTTCGACTCCTTACCACGAATAAATAACTGGTTATGTTCTTTGGCGCCAACTGCTTTGATTATAACTAAATTTTCCTCCACATTTACATCATAAAACACGCGGTACTTATCAATCCGTAGTTCCCAAGCAGAAATATCATTGGGACGAAGTGGTTTTCTGTTTTTAGTAACATTCAGCGGTTCCTGCGCTATTTGCTCCTCTATGCTATCCAAAATTAAATTTTGTTCAGTCTTTTTAAAATAGCGCAAATCCTAAGAGCGCGCTCTCAGTAAAGTCAAGCTCGAACATTATTTTTATCCAATGCAAGCAGTCTAAATTTTCCTCTAACTAACTGCAAGTAAATCATTATACCTGCGCCGCCATCTTCAACAATTTGTCTATGAACTTGATAGTTTCCTCTTCCTTATAAACAACATGATTCAAACTGTCATGGAGTTAATTCGCTCTTGTTCTTCAAGCCAACTCACTACGCTTGACTTACTAACGTTTACAGGTCTATCTTCACCTTCAATAAATATTTGGAATGACCCTGTTTCTAGCTCGTAGTAATCTAAAATCAAGTTGGATTCTCTTGCTTTGTTCAAGGCTTTGACTCGCTGGGGAAGTAATTCCTCAATTCGAGATTTTTCTGCTTCGCTTAATAGCTCAATTGCTTTATCTTTAACTGACTGGTGGCGATATAATGCGCTTCTAATTTGGTAATAACTTGTAGCTGATTCTAACTTCTCAATCAGTACTAATGTTTCTTGCTCTTCAGCAGACGGCGCCACAGTAACATTATCATTAAGGGAATTATCCTCCTGATGGTTAGAGTGGTTTGAAACTTCTTCAACTTCAGGGTTGATGATTTGTTCAGGCTCTACTATGCTTGAGTCTTCTTGTATCGTTTCTTCAATCTCTACTGCTAATACTTCCGAACTAGAGGACGTTTCTGGCTCTGGAACAAGCATCGACTCTGAAGCTTCAGTTTGAGACTCCTCTGGGGTTTGCGTAATTTTAGCATAATAGTCTGCAACTGCCTCTCTTAGTATACTTTGAGGAATCATTCCATGTTCATCTATTAAACGCTGTGTTAGTACACCAGTTCTTTCGTCATCCTCCCACACTGGAGGGAATTGGCAATATCTTGCTCCAGAAGAAGGCGCCCTCCTCCAGATATTTGGTTTTTCTTCCTTTTTGGGTTTAAGTTGTTCTTCTTTTTGTGATTTTATCAGTGATTTCCTTTCTTCAATCAATAAGAGCACGATTTCACAGGTTAATGCACCTGGAGCATAGTTTGTAATCAAATCTATAACTGGTCTGTATTCAAGAGAACACAACTTTAACAAGACTGTGACTGGTATTGGCGCCAGTTGTTGTGGGCAATTTACGAAATCTTGAAAGTATTGTCCAATTTTGAGCGCGCGCTTCTCTTCAAAACTGCCTTTATTCCAACCACAAATTTCTAACTGAATTTTATAATCACGCTTACTGTAGTTCGTTTTGTATTCGTATAGCAAGAAAGCTGTATGAAGGTATTCGAGAGTGCTGGTTTCGATGTGTACGGTAGGATTTGGGTTTAATTGATGCTGTTGAGCATAAGTAGCGGATGCAAAAGTAGTAGTCATGCTAAGATACCTCTGGTTTTATTATTTTTTGGTCTTGATAGACCCTTTTCTTGGTCTAGAAAGACTCTTTCTCTATTGGCGCTCTATTGAATAATGCTATGAATCAAGCCGCTTTTTTGTTCCAGTTGTGCCCTTGTTGAGGCTGAGATTTTGAAATAGCAGCGAGTGCATAACCCAAGGTGTGTTTGTGGATGCGGGGCATTTTGCTGAAAGTGATGTCCTGACCCCACTTTTGAACAGACCTGGCGCCAACATGCAAGACTTGCGTAAGAGTTTTGATACAGCTTGCGTGAAACCCAGTACGAGATATAGTTTGCACTCTTTGCTGTTCGGTTAAACCATCAAGTAGAACTGTCTCCAAAAAAGTTTGAGCTTCCACTGTTGGTGGTACATATTCACCGATCAGAATTGTTTCGACTGTATTTGATTTAATGCCAGTAGTAAAAAAGTAAGCCAGACCAGCCTTGCAGTAGTTTGGCATTCCATCAAAATTGAGGTCAGTTCCCCAGTTGCGAACTGTTGCTCTTTCTATATCAAAAATGCAACTCAGTACAGAGATACATTTTTTGCGGTACTGAGAGTCAGTTTCCTCTTCTAGAAGACTTTCGGTACTAAGGGAAGCAATACCGAAGCAATGGCGTAGAAACTGTCGAGGTTCTAAACCTCTTTTAGGTAAGTCTTTCAGGATTTCGCAGTTTTCCATATTTACGTATTTATGGAATTTGTAGAAGTTTTTGACCAATACTGTTATGCTACGACCAGTAATGAACTATGTCAACTAGTAATGCACTTAAGTGACAAATATTGGTTATGGCGCAAAAATAATGAACTATAACCAATCTTTATGTCATAACGTGCCTACAAAAAAACCTAGAACAACAATTTATCTTGAACCTGAACTGATGCAAGCCCTTGAGGAACGAGCCAAAGAGGAAAAGCGGACAGTCAGCAACTTATGCAACTTGTTAATTGAGCAGGCTATGAACGAATGGTTAAAGCAGAAGGGAAAATAGATATAGAACATAAAAACTATACATTTTGGATAACAATAAAAACAAGACTCTAAGTTCATGATTTTATTGATGTATCACAAACACTGACTTTCCCGTCTACTCTTGGGGCTTAAACAACCAAATTCTTACCTTGAAGACAATTTTTTGCTTAGATGCCTTTTTTCATTTTTGTTAATCCTCGCTTCTTTCTAAAAATGTACAAAAAAATCGTTTTAATTTCCTAAATAGTTTACAAAATTTAATATATTTAGGAAATTTCTCGCTTGTCTGACTGCATCTGCTTTACACAAGCTTGGCGCCATAAGCCTTTGCAGTTAGGCAGAGAACTAGTTTTATGCTGTAGCTGTAGACTGGTAAATATGAGTGATACTTCTAATCCTGATAAAAATAAGCAGTACAAATACATTGATATTCCTCTGAGTGAGGAGATGGAACAAAAGCTGATGTCATTGCCGGCAGCTTGGGAGAAAGCTGTGGGTAATAAATCTAGAGGTAATAAACCAGAAAGCAAACGCTTGCGTAATTTGGTGGACTTTGCCTTTGCTTTTTTGGATTATTTAGTGTCGAATGGTATACATGTACCTAGTCCAGGAGCATTTGACAAGTTTTTTGCAGCATCTAGCTGGGCTATTTATAGGTCAGAGAAAACTGACTTGCTGCCAAATACTACAATTAATGAAATGGTTCAAGATAAGCATGAATCAATTTCTTATGAAACTCAGCTTGGGCGTGACTTAATAGAAATTTTTGAAACTGATGAATTAGAAGTTATTAAGCCATATAGAAAAGAAGGTATTTCTGTATTAATAAAAAAATTAGCTGCTGGTTACTTTGCTTATCAGCAGCTTCTAGCAAATTTAGCAAAGTTAAAAGTACCTGAACCTAGTGTTTCAGATACTGAGGGTTGGGTTAAAAAATATTGTTCTGATTCTAATCTCTGTCATGATTTACTAGAACTACTGCTGAATATGGATACTCTTCCAAACCAAGAAGAAATGACGTTTTTGGCTAATAAGTACAAGGTACGTACTAGACAGTTATATAAAATTTATTACCTTATGCACGGATGTGGTACAGAACATTCTGGTTGTGACGGTGAAAGTAAAAATGATGATAAATGCGATTGCCATTGATGTTTAGTCCATTTTCTCTTTGTCAAGTTCAGTGAGTTCTCCTCCTGATTTCAACTTTTCAATTTTCTTTTCTCTTGCTATTTTTTTCGCATCTAAAGCAAATGCATCAAGAATTTCTGCAACGCTAACTTGAAATTTTTCTGCTAGTTGGTTTAATCGTTTTTGATAGGCTTTATTGCATTTACTAACAAAGCAACTAATTACTATTATCGCCATATCTTCGGGAGCGTAGCCTTTTTCTAACAGTGTAGATGTCAGTGATTCATATAAGCCAATAGATATGCCTCCTCTAAATAATCTGTACGCCCCATCGTATTTAACAGTTTTCCACTTGAGAAAATCTTGCCCGCTTTCATGGACGCACATCCGATCTATTGCTTCCCAAGCACCATACTGTGCGGCTTCTGCTTTGCCTAACGAAAAAGCACGGGTAATGTAAATCATTTCGTCGTACAAAGGTTTAGGAATATAGCCCCTCAATTCCACAGACCCTCTTTCAACTACTAGTATCCCATTTATCAGCCCCCTCTCTGGATGAGCTTTTTGATCTGCCTCCAGTTCTTCAAGAGTTACGGGTTTTTGTGGCTTCTGGGCTGGGTTTGTCATGATAAGCGCGCTTTTAACAGAATATACAAGCAGAATCGGATTTTCTGTTTTTATATTATCGACTGTATACTAGAGTAATTGCAAATCGAGCTTAATACAGCTTTACATAAGCGAGATTATCCGAAAATCCGTTTGAAGAGTTTGATAATTTGTACCAGATGTTGTAGTATCACCATTAGAATTTACAAATTCCAATTTCAACAGCAGTAAGGAATTTGCACAGCCTCTAATAATTTTTTTGACTTGCAGCAATGGAATTATCTGATTCATCTTTAATGTTTTGGAAGGAGTTGCAGCATTATGGTTGGAATTGCACTCCCGACTTTACTATTGATGCGTTGATAGTCAAAGTCAATAATTACTGCTTTGCTGCTTATATCTTGAAAAATTTTAGTCCCGTTTTAAAGTCGTGGGCTACACGCTTTGGTTTAAGCTCGGCAATTATTAAGTACGGAGAGGGTATTTGGGATTTTCTTGATGTGGAGACTTGCGTATCTCCAGATTGTATTTTTAAGCACAAATCAACTCAAAATCCTTTTTTACAAAGACGGCAGGTGCTATCTATGACTAATTCGACTCAAGTTCTAGAAGATATTCTAGGTCTAGATTACATGCGTTTTCAGGAAAAAATTATACAGTACACTTCTCTTGGGTTAATAGCCTGTGCTGTGAGTAATATCACTAACGTTTGTCTTCACACTAATCCAAATCTGGAGCAGGGTAGGGCTATTTGGAGTCCAACTCGGTTTATTGGTTACAACTATCTAGAGTTTTGGCGCCAGACTCTTCCTCAACTAGAGACTTTGCAGCAGATTTTAGCAAGAGACAAACATGTTTTTGGCTATGAGTATGAGGGAATTCGACCGGATGGTTCGAGGTGTCGCTACTCGACAAATTTTTATTTAATTGACTATATGGGAGAACCTACACGATTTGGTATCTCTCGCAAAGAAGATTTTGAAATTGTACGTCTTGCGACTGAGTGCGCGCATTAATTTTTCTTTCCTACGACTAAATAGGAACGTCTTTTACCAGGAATTTCTCTTGGCGCCAATTCCACTGCATATCGTCCGTAACTAGCACGGATATCACCTGGTTGAACAACAGACACTTCCCAACCGTGACTAGCAAACAATTGTTCTGGTTCGTCGCATCCTGACTTCCAATGACCACTAATAACAGCTTTACTATTTTGAGTCCCGACTTGCCATGATTGAACACTAACTAAATCTGCTCCCAAGAAGCTATTAGGAGCGCTTAAGAAGGTAATTGTTTTCAAAAGTTGATCAACCTCCGTCTCGTTAAGGTACATTAACAAACCTTCCATTAGCCAAACTGCTGGTGTATTTGTGTCATACCCTGATGCCAAAAGTTTTTCCATCCATTCCTGCTTCAAATCACCAGCAATTGCATGGTAATTACACTTAGGCTCAACTGCATTGAGTATGTTTAATTTGTAATCAATAATTTCTTGTAAATCAATTTCGTATAAATTTGTTATTGGCGCAAGTGGTAGTCTAAAAGCTCGTGTATCCAAACCTGACCCAAGAATAACAACTTGAGAAGCGGATTGTAGCGATTCCATAAGGAAATCATCAAAATAACGAGTACGTACTGCCACAAACTGTACTTTTATCTCACTCCTCTTGTCTGGTAGTTGAGACAAATATTCTTTTTGTAGAGTAATTGCAGCCTCACCAGCTAATTGTGCGGCAAAGTGGTCATCAAATAATCTGTCCGGTCTTTCTGTCTCAATGGCTCGTTTAGCAGCCATGACTACGGCTGTTTTGCAAACGTCCGATTGAATTAAAGGAGATTTAGTAGATGAAACTTCCATTTTGACTACATAAATATTCGCTTTGAGCTATTTTAACTTAAATTTCCTAATACAATCTATATACTTCTACGAATTGTAACACTTTTTTGCTTGTCAGCCCATTTGTATAAATTACGAACGTTTCTTCTTTTGCATACAATTTCTATACTTCAGCATCATATATTTAAAAAAAGTTTTTATTGAAGAGCGAATATCATATAGAAACAAGCTTGCAATACCTAAAAATAATATATAACCTGACTATTGTTGAATTAAACTCATTGTTAACTGACGAGTAGTTGTACTTCAGTTAAGTTAAACCCAAACTCAAGCCACAGAAATTATAAATTAAAAAATAATTGACAATTTCTTTGGTAAATCTTTAGTTTTTCATTTTTTCGAGTAATAGTCCTATTTAGTTGGAATTGAGATGGTATGTGACGATGTTATGTACACCCAGAAGACCCTTGCGGATAGATATGACATATCGATTGCTGCTTTACAGCGATGGTATCCTTTTGCGGGAATAGTCAAACCAAGAAAACGTGGGGGATATTTTGATGCTTCGACTATTGAGATAGCTGATACCTTCTATGTTGCTATCAAAATTCGACGCTTAACTTGTGAGGAGTACTTACAGCAGGTGATTCCTGCGGGTGGGTTGGATGCCTTCATGCAAAAAGTCAACGGTATTAGTCTCTATGACTTTTTGACTAAACATATTTCTGATACTGAACGAGAGAACTATATTGTCCAGGCAGTAATTAAGAGGATTGAACGCAATGAAGCATATAAATCAGCTAGCACAACAGTTGCAAGTGTCGCCTGAGCTAGTACGCTCAACCTGTAATTTATTAGGTTTGCCTTTAAAACCGAACGATACAGTTGATGAAACAGTTGAAAGACAGCTAGTTCAATTAAAAGAGGTTGCAGAGCGCGAGGGTATTTCTTTAGAAGAAGCAGCTCGTCATTTGGTTGAGATGCGTGACCGTAAGGTGGAAGCAGAAACAGGCGCCCACAAATTTGATAAGCGTGAATATATTAAGCAACGTTTTGGAATTGACCCAGAAATTGCGGCGCCTGATAGTTTTGTGGGAATGCTTTATCATGATGCTGACAGAGGTGTTCAGCTAGGACAGTTGCGTCATAAAGTCGTGTTAGAAACTTCTACCCTTGCTTTAGAAGAATTTGTCTTTAATGGCAGTAGCAATACAGATAACAACGATTACAACGAAGCCCAAGAGCGAATTCAGTCTCGAATCGATAACGATTTTTTTGCGAAGGTAAACTGGGGGGAAGGGAGTCACCCGCTGCTAGTCGGTTCATCGACACATTCTCAGAAACAGTTGAAACCGTTGCAGCCGAAAACCGGGCAATCTCAGAAGAAATAATTAACCAAATGCTTCCAATTTGTTATCAACTGCGCGACGAGAGTTTATTTTCTTTGAGAAAAACATCAACGCTAGCAGTTGGTATAAATTGTCTTTCAGTTATTGCAGGTACAGTTGTTGGAACTTGGATGGCAATTCCTCCAACTCAAGAGAAACAAGAAATTTCCTCAATTGAACCAATTTTGATTGGTGTTGGTATAGGTGAATTAGTTGGGTTAGTTTTAGCACTTTTACTAATTTGGATACGGGGTGGACATGAACGCAGCGTTTGATTTTTTGATTAATACAGCAGGTGGATTATTAATGAATTTGGGAGTTTCTGGAATGGTGGGTAATTTAATTGGAGTAGGCGCCACTCTTGCTCTCCACCCACTGTTACTACTAACCGGGATAGTAGTTGGTGGCGCCAGTATTGCAATTGCGCGCGAGTTAAACAAACGTCCACAACTACATTTGGTTGTAGATAATACTTAGAAAGGAGTTAGTATGTTTACTCCTACTTCTGTACGAACCAAGCTGTTCAGTCGTAAAAAGAAGAAAGTAAGTGTTGGTTTGTGGACTGCTTGTTTTACTATTGGTGCCCTATGTGTAATTGCTTCGGTTGCTCTAATGGTAGGTTGGCGCCAGCAACTTCCAAACAACCAACCATCAGAGGTACAACAAGCAAAAGGACAAGTAAAGCAAATTAGGGAAGTTTATCTTGAGAAGCTATCTCGAACTGATTACAACATCGATAATCTTTCCAATTATTCCTCATCTGAAGGTGTACCAACACTTACAGGATGGCGCCAGAATTCAGCAGCGTTGTGGTCGCAGCAATTGCGTAGTGAGATATCTAAGATGCAAAGTGACGAAAATTCAGGATTTTACCGTCTGCACTATATGCCAGCTTTAGAGATAGTTAGATTTAACGCCTTGGATGTTTTGTTGGAAGCAGCATCTGGTAATAATACATTTTACTGGGGCTACCGTCGAACCGATGGTACAAAAGTGGAAGAGAAAATACCAACAGGCGCCGCTGCTGTTTTTTTATTAGGTAAGTTAGAAGCAATTGACTATGCACAGAATTTGGAATCACAACCGTCAGTTGATTTAAACCAGATGTTGGTTCAAATTCGTAGCGCAAGTGAGCCGTATTCTTTAGCTCAAGCTCAGTTATTACGAGCGCGCGGATATTCTGACCCAGTAAAGCAGATGACGCAGTTGGGAGATATTCGAGCCAAGATAAAACAACTTTCTGAAGAACGGCGCCAGTATTTACAGGGAATGAAGGAAACGGTTAAGCCAGTTTACACAGATAAAAAACAACCTAAATCTTAGGGGGTGATCTTATGTACGCTAAATTTGCTGCTGCGATAGTTTGTATAGTTTTGGCTACAGTTAATGTCGTAGCGGCGGTGCGTCGTACACCAGTGCGTACTGTAATGTCTGGTTCCTCTCGTCCTACTGTTGAAATGATGGAATCACCATCGTCTGCTGTGCAATGGACAAGCGCTGTGATGTTTGCTGCAACATTTGCTTGCTTTTTAAGTTGGGGACTTGCTGATTACAACAAATCTTTAGATTCGGATGAATTAGCTCAAGAAAATTTACCCAACCGTAAACAACAGCAAAGCGAGGATACACAGAACAATGTCCCAACAAATCCTAATATTCCCGCAAATAATCCTCATAACATAGTCCAGTTTGCTCCGCGCGCTGTTTCTTCATTTCCATCTTCGTTACAGCAGTCAAATAAACCCGAGGAACTTTCAAGAGAAGAATTTTTCTCCCAACTTCAGGATGAGGACTACTGGGACGACGAATCGAAAGACAATCACTCTGCGTAAATCAAGGAAGTTTAAATATGAATAAAAATCGTCGTGGATTTGATATTGATTATGCTGAAGCAGGCGCCATTGTACCTGTTAATCGCTTGCAAAATATGCTACAGCAAGTACAGCAACAAGGTGGGACAACAACTAACCAGCAATCGAATTATCCAACTGTAATTGATACTCAACCAGTTGAAGTTAGGCATATTACTGCACCTGCACCGTACAAACCAGTAGTTCCACGCATCGAAATTCCTTACGTCGAAACTTGGAAAGCTCATAGATTACATCCCCAGAACCCTTGGCGATTTGTATGGTATCCTGCTTATTTTCTAGGTGATTGTATAAAATCTCCGATTGGAGTTGGCGCCGTCGGATTATGGCTGATTTATCTTGCACTAAACTTTCTTCTAAATGGAAGCTACACAGGACCCGGATACGCTAATGGTAAGAAAATTGAAGTAGTGCCCAAGGAAATACCTCAGTTTTCACCTGTGTTTAAGCAATTGGAATAGCTATGTGGGTAAAGATTACTTTTTGGGTAGTTTTCCTAGTGTGGGTTTTGGATATCTTGCAACCAGGGTATTTACAATTTTATGACTTACGTAATTTTGTAACAATGGCACAAAGGGTTAGATCACCTGCGCTTAATTCTACTACTGCATTTTCCACTGATACTGCGGAGAGTAAACCTAATAGTTCAATAACTCAAGGTGCAAAGTGTCGAGAAGCGAAGAATGATTTTGAAGAGATACTGAATACTCAATTAGTTGGTTGTAAATCAACTGGAGAAAATTGAATGCGGGTAGTTTTTGAGATTAATAAAGGAGGTAAGGAAGAAGATGTAATAGTTCCCTCTCCTGAACTAATCAATAGCCACAATGAAGTTGACGCACCTGAAAACAACTGGGGTTATGCGATTGCAACAGCTTTTTTAGTTGCCGTAATGGTAATTCCTCCACTATCTAGTTTTATAGATTCGCTTCCTCCAACTCAATATCTACAAACCTTAGTTAGTACCAGTGTTTTAAATAACCGTAGTGACAATTTGGCGAATCGGATTGTCAAAGCAATGCAGCGCAAGGGTTATCAATTATCAACTAATCCTTCGGAGGTAAATATTATCTACCTGCGCGGCGCCGACCAATATGGTAACTCGAACGGCAATCGTATCAACGAATGGTCTGACCGTCGGCTTGTTTTGATGTTTCGCAATGGTCAACCCACTGTTGTAGGCAATTGGGCTGCTACTGTTAAGCCAGGATTGCCTGCCATTCAGAATCCGACTAATAATCAAGGCGCCGCTTTTATTGAACCTGGACAGTATTCGGCTTGGCGAGTTGGTACTCATCATGGAATATTTGGGCGTGTAGAGTTGGGTTTGGTACAAGTGGCGCCTGTAAAGTTTCGCCGTGATGCTATTCGGCTTGGCGATGTAAGTGACCAGCCTGTGCAGTCGGGAATGATTGGATTAAACCAACATTCAGGTAGTGACCAACAGTACGTAAATAAAGCTTCTTATGCTTGTCTTGCTGCCCAATCTCAAAATGCACACCTGAATAAATTTATGAAACTTGTGATGTCAGACCCTCGCTACCGTCGGGATAAGAATTTTGTCTTGACTACAACCATTTTGGACGTTAGTGATATTTAAAACATGCGAATTGTCATCACTACTGATGGTGGGACTAGGAAAAACGCTCATAAACAAGTAGAAAAGAGTGAATTCGGTTATGCATTTGCATCGCTTATCCTAATTGCAGCAATCATTATTCCTGGTATTTCTAATTGGGTACAATCGCAACCACTAGTAGTAGCTCTTCAAGATTTAGTACAAATACCGATTGCAGGTAACGTATCGAAGAAAGTTTCTACTCTTAGGTTTGTTTTCCCCACTCTTAAAGGTATACCTGTTACTTCTGAGTTTGGTTGGCGCCTGCATCCAATTACAGGAGAGAGGAAATTACACACGGGAATAGACTTTGGCGCCCAATTTGGGACACCGATTTACGCAGTAGCAGGTGGTAAAGTCGAGTTTTCAGGTGAGAAAGGTGGGTATGGTAAGGCTGTAATTATTGAGCATAACGATAATTTTTCTACCTTATATGGACATTCCAGCCAACTCTATGTAAATGAAGGTGCTTCTGTGGCGCCAGGACAATTGATTGCATTAGTGGGAAGTACGGGATTTTCAACAGGACCACATTTGCACTTTGAGGTGAGGATTAACGATAAACCAGTTAACCCACGCCCTTATTTGCAGCAGTATTTAGCAAAGCGATAATTATGCTGTTAAGAATTTTTATTTCTGGTTTAATTGGTGCTGCTAGTTCTATTGCTTTTTCTTATGGTGCAGCTTCAGTTCCATGTCGGTCAGGTTCTCATGGCGCTGATACTGTATGTCAGACGCGCGAAGAGTCACAGTCACTTGACAGTTGGAAATTTGGTTTTGTTGCTGGCTCCTTAGTGGGGTTACTAAGGGGAAGAAATTCGCGTCCTGTATCTTGCTTGCAACCTAGTCATGTTTCAGTAGCTTCAGTTTTATGCTTAGGAATTTACATGCTAGGCTCACAAACTTTTGGTTTAGGAACCAAGAGCTATAACAATACTTCTGCCGTGAAATCTTCTTACTCCCAAAGAATGCAGGCTTTTTTGGCAACGATTCGCTGGGCTGAGACTGGTACTTCTAATATTGAGAGTTATCGGAAGTTAGTTTTTAGTGGGACTTTTAATGATTTTTCCACTCATCCATTGATTAAACAATGTGCGCCAATTAATAGAAAGCGCGTTTGTTCTACTGCTGCTGGTGCTTACCAGATGCTAGATAAATCTTGGTATGACCTCCAGCCAAAACTAAACTTGACTAATTTTTCTCCTGCTTCCCAAGACAAAATGGCAGTAGAGTATATTCGCCGTAATCAAGCTATAGCTGACGTTGAAACAGGTAATTTTGATGCTGCTCTTGAAAAAGTGGGGAGAGTTTGGGCGAGTATACCTTATAACAATTACAATCAAAATGCAAAAACATTAGAACAATTGAGAAGTTATTATCAAAAGCAATTATTGGTTTATGGAGGTCAGTAATATGCAAGCAAACTACTCCAATGAAGAAATTTATCAAGCAATTACATGTCTTAGACAAGCGGGTTTATCAAATCAGGAGATTTTGACTGAAGCTGAAAATTTATTTGATTTTAACCAGCAGCTATATGTTTTAAATCTTCTTCAAGAGTCAGACTTTGGTAGTAAAATTATCCGCCCTATCAAAACCTATGACCATAATTATCTGTTTGAGATGATTTACCAAGCAGTTGTTAGTGGTACTTCTGAAAGTCAGATAATTGAGGCTTGTCAGTCAGAATTAAGCCTAGAGGATTTAGCTTTTTCTAAATTAGCTTTGGAGTATATTTTAATTAATAGGTATATTAGTAAGTACGAGCGAGATGCTTTTATACTTGACTTATATAAGCTTTATCAAGAGGTAAAGTCTTATAATGAATTAATGAAAGTGGCTAATTTAACTAAAAACCTTTATTTGAAGCAGCTAGTTTACAAAACAGTAGAGCTAGTTGCTAAGAAAACAGGCGAAGTTACATCATTATCATTACAGAACGTAACTAAAAATGCTTTAATAGCATCAGATAATTATAATGAGGATGTTAGTATAATTAAAACAGACTTTGAAAATAAGGTTGGTGATATTTTAGTTGAAACCTTAAACGACTTTGGTATTACGTGTAGCTATGTTAATACCAAGACTGGCCCAACCTTTAAGCGAGTTAAGATTAAGTTAGGAAAGGGGGTTAGTTTTAAAAAAGTTCAAGGTTTAGGTAATGACTTAGTACAGCAGTTAGGTGAAGAACTGGGTTTAGAAAACCCACCTATGATATCTGTTGTACCAGGAGCAGTTGTATTTGATATTCCTAGACTTGACAGGCAGGTAGCTTGTTTTTCCGACTATGTTGACCTGACAAGTAAGATTGATATTAGCCGGATAGTTATCCCTGGTGGGGTGGATGTTGACGGTAAGTATATTGAAATCTCCTTATGCGACTCAAATGTTTACCACACATTGGGTGGTGGGATGACCGGCGGGGGTAAAAGTCAATACGAAAAGGCGATGGTTTTATACTTAGCGCTGCGCTATCCCCCAAGTTTGGTCAAACTAGCCCTCAGCGATGTAAAGCTAGTTTCGCTCACTTGCTTTAACGGACTTCCTCATTTAGTGGCACCTGTTGCCGAAGATGCAGTTAGTACGCTGCAAATTTTCAATTACCTGGTGGCAGAACAGGAACTTCGCTACCAAGAATTTAAGCGGGTGGGAGTTGAAAACATTAACGAGTACAACCAAATGTTTTCTAGCTGCCCCATACCTCGAATTATCTCTGTTACTGACGAATGTTTTGACTTGCTCTCGGATACCACTTATAAAGACCCTATGGAAATGGCATTAATGAAACTACTAGCAAAAGCGGGTGCAGCGGGAATTAATATTTTTCTTTTTACTCAGCGTCCAGATAAGGATGTAATCAAACCCCTGATTCGGTCGAACTGTTCGGGTAAGATTGCTTTTATGGTGTCCCGTCCCGAAGATAGCGGCATTATTTTAGGTAATCCTGATGATGACCGTGCAGCTAGTTTGTTAGGAGGTGGAGACATGCTTTACAAATCTCCTAAAGGGGTTATGCGTCTCCAAGGTTTATACTTAGGTGCCAAAGCTGACTTTCAAGCATTGCTCGACACATGCATGACTGCCCATACTGATACCCCTTGTTGGAATTCAGGGTTAGATTTTTCTAGCTTTAATACTCTAAATAGTAGTAATAGTGGCGCCAGTAATGAACAATTACGCAATCGGTTAAATAAAGCTATTACTAAATCATTAATAAATCAAGAAGCACAAGACACTTTTTCTAGTTTTTCTCTTGATGATTTAAGCAAGTCTCAGATTATTTCTCTACACAGTAGGGGTTACGAACTGCATCAAATCATTCAAGAAGTATTTAAATTATCGCGTGCGGATGGGAGGCAATATAAACGAGTACGTGATATGGTATACGGTTTTATAGCCTCTTTAGAGTCTGAGTCTGATGATGATATTTAAACTTAATATAAAGTGATATTCCAATTGGTGGATTATTGTTTTAAACAATAAAGTAAGTTTCGATTCTTACTATCACAATTGGGGATTAAGCAGTTGACCGATACTGAAAATTAACTGGTACAGAAGAATTATCTAGTTCTGGAAGATTTAAGAGAGTAAGGTGTAGGTTAATTGTTTCTCTCCAAATCCCAATTAAAAAGATGCCGGGGCAAGAGTAATTTTTGTTCTTGTAAACCTGTATTTAAAGAGGGATAGACTATGTTGAGGAAAATTTGTGGTCAAGCATTTGAAGCGATTAATATGTCAGTAGGAGTTATTTCTCTGTCCGCGATTGGCTTGGGTGCGGTAGCAATTTTCGGTGGTTCTGGTTCTCTTTGTCTTGCTAAAGTTGGAGTCAGAATTGTTCGAGAAGAAAATGCTGTACAAGCAATTAATCTTGGCATGAGGACTACCATTGGTGGCGCCGTTGGCTTTGTTGCTGCGGTAATAGCTGCTGCTGGTGCTGCAAATGCAGTTGACAAGGCGCAGTTGGAGAAATCTTTAAATTCTGATACTAATTCTGTGGTATTCAATTCGAGCAATAGTATTTGCTGTGACGACAATACTAGTTTGATTTATCTTTACCAGATAATGAAAATTGAAGGTTGTCGTAACCTCAATAGCAAGTTGATTATTGGAAGAATAGAGGATGAAACACATCGAAAAGTTGTGATTTACGATACGTTATGCCATCACGTCGATAGCTTAATGGAAATTTTTGACATTGATTACGATGAGGATAAGCTAGTAGGAAAAGCTTTTTCATCCCAAAATCCTAATCCTTGGAAGGCAGTTTGCGAGTTTGTTAGCTTTCATAATTCTATACTGCGAGTAAAGTCGTGTGGAGAATTTTCTGGGATTAACCTAGAAACATGTGTTGGATGTCGTAATCTACACGGTGCTAACAAAATTTTATGCGGGTACTACCCCTTTGGATGGGATTCTAGTTGTGCTTGTCCTGATTGGCAATCTGATGGTAGAAAGGTTTATTTCCCATATGAGCGTCAAGAAACTATCGACAAATTGAATCAAGATATTGAGTCAAATAAGGCATTGTTGCTCAAAGATGACGATGGTACTTTAACTCTTTGGGATAATCACACTTTACGTAGGTTTCATTTTTCATGGGCAGGAATTCTTCTTGAAGATTCTGACCGACTTTTAGAATTGGGTACACATGCCCGCTTGCTTTCCTACATTAAATACTTTGCTGTCAGGGCTATAATTGAGTTTGATTACTCTACTAAGCTTTTAGAGTTTACTAAACAGTTGAAGGGTATTGCTACTATTGACATTGAAAACGATACTATTAATGTTCGGACGAATTATTGTCCACATTTTAATAATCATATTACTCGTACTTATCGTTTTCGTTTTGATGGTATCCCGTTATATCCTTACGAATCAATTGTGCCTGTAGAGTTAAAGCATAATTACAATTTAGCTACTTTTATTGTCTGGCTGAAAGCAAATAAAACTAAGCTTGGAAAGTGAATCTAGTTTTCTAGAGGCTCCTACATACTCAAAATACCATGATTGAAGTATCAGACGTAACAATTTCTCAAAACTTACACCTCCCTTTGAGACAACCTCAAATCAGAATGCAATTTGGTCTATCTGCTACGGTGTAATAGCGCCAATATTCCTTCTGTCTTGTTAGTGGTTTGTAAATAGTTCATTCAGTACGGGGGTATTTCCCCCGCTACTGGGTGAATTCTAGAAAGACACCCATTAATAATTCGGAGGAACTAGCATGTTTAACCTATTTAATTGTTCTGCGTTTGAAACTTCTACTTCCGTTCAGGCTATCAACGATGTGTTGTTTCCAGTTGTTCTATTTGTAGTTATTTTTTGGCTAATGTGTGAGATTTTCTTAATCGATGTTGCAGTTGAAGGCAACTTACCTGTGGATGAAGAGTTTACCAATGGTATTGTCCAAACTCAAATTGATAAAGATAATTCTTCTCAAAAAGCTGAAGATGACCGAATTGGAAGTGACGTTGATACTGGGCACCAAAACTTGAAAGCGTTGGGCACTCGTAAACTTCGAGATTTTTGTCGAAATAGCAAAATTAAAGGGTACGCTAGTGCTTACAACCGACGTGGACTAGATGGATTAGTAGAGTTTTTATTGACAAAACAAATCTATGCTCATCAAATTGAGCAATAGTTAAAGCATGTAGATATGTTGACGCGTGGACATTAATGAAAAACCCCGGCACTTTCATTAGGGTTAACTAGGTATATGCCTAAATTGTTATACCCAGTTATAGCACTACATCTAAGATTCTCATATAATAAAAATAACTCAGCCGAAAAAACTTACTTACTTCATTTCATCTCCCAAAGATAAACTCTACCATATTAGATTTATTAGATTTAGGAGGTCTAAACCTAAAATCTAACTAAGTTTTTAATTTTATTTTTCAATAAAAAAGAAGATGTGCAGTACACATCCCCTATTGAAGTACAATAATGTGGAAATCTTAAACTAGCTTTGAAAACGGCGCCATTTATAAATTAGTTTTGCCGCGCTTTATTAAAACAACTTGTTATCAATACACCAAAGGTTTTGATTGTTACGGAAAAATCAAATATTTTAAGTAGCTCATTTTAAGTAGCTCTTGGATAGGTGTTTTGTACTAAACGCAGAATGTTTTATTAAGAAATTTTGCAGGAGTGGAGATTTGGAGATTGAACCTCTACAGCTATGATTTGGTTGTAACAAATCCGAAAATCTATTTTGTCGCGTTTAAGTTAAAAGCTAATAGGCAAAAGATTTTGAGTATTTTTTAGTACAAAAGTAATTACATCATTCCCGTGGGTAGCAGCTTCAATAGAATTCCTCGGTTAAATATGAAGTGAGCAAAAATTGAATAATTTTTGACCTGGTTTGTAAGCAACGGCATCTAGCAATATTTAACCAAACAAATGAAACGCAAAGGAGTATGGAAGCTTGGCGCAGCTTAAGTTTGATGTTAACTGTATTGATGTTCGTGCCCAAATATGTACAAGCATAAGCGCAAATTACTAAAAGGGCGCACTGACTACAACCACTTTTGATGTCTGGCAAACGATTTCAGTACGCATTCCCCGCACAGGTGCATTCCGACAATTTGAACGTTTGAGATGCCCTGGTGTTTATGAAGTTTTTAATCGTCACCACCAATGATTTGTTGAATTTCTTTAGCGGTGTTCCATCCACCGTTGACTTAAGTCTCACTGCTGTCCCCATTGGTGCAGAAGCAATAAAAACCATAAAAGCCTTAAGTAATGACGGTCACAGTACTAATGCTCTACTTAGTGCATTTCTAACTAACGTAATACGAATTGATACAACTGTGAGTAGTGGTTACGGCAATGCGCTCAACACTAGGGGTAGCCTTATTACCAGACGCAAATTAGCTGATGGCGTAATTGATATTACCCTCAATAGGTACTTCAATGCTTTAACCTATGCCGAGTTGATCATTATTCATTGGCGGAATATTGTGTAAAACTTTGTAAAGTGCTGCATAATTTCCTGGTGCCAGTCGTATAAGTAAATATGAAATTACAGATTGTCTCATAATAAAAATATGGAGAGCTTTTAGGAATGCAGTGTATTTTCCCGAAAAATTACTTAGTAAAGCTGTAGAGAAATAACAAGATATAAGCCAAGTTAGTAAAATGGAAATGATTTATATGAAATAAAATATGTCCACTAGTTTTTCAAGTGCTATAGCAGATTATTGGCGCTGCTATCGTATCGTCATGATTTAATCTTTAATGGAGCCAAGACCAAAATGAGAACTAAAAAGTTCTTGTATCCATTGGAGCAACAATTGAAGTTTTGTCAGCTTGAAACTGAAGTAGAATTTCTGTTGCAACAGATGCAGCTTCTTAACCAAGAACTATCTTTATCCTCAAAAACAATGCTGCATCAGACACAAGTCGTCCATAGTAGTGAATCGAAAAACAAGACTACCTAAATTAATTAAACGTTAGTCTTATAACCATTTCACGGGCATAAATTTGATTTCATAATTCATTAGTAATTAACAAGGTTGATAACTGTGTACATCAATCAGCTTTCTAATAAAAAAACCATCTTACTCACTGGTGCATCAGGAGTAGTTGGTCAAGCTTTATTAGCACGACTTCATTCACATTCGGTTATTTGTTTGACATATAAAAAGCCGATCGCAAATCCAGGTGTTATTACCGTTCCTTGCGACATTTCATTACCTCAGCTAGGTCTAAGTAAAACACAGCTAAAAGATATAGCAAAGTGCATCGACTGCATTGTGCATTCAGCTGCAATAACTGATTTTGCTGAATCTGATGAATTAATTCACCGCACAAACGTGCGCGGCTTAGAAAATATGCTGGAATTGGCAGCAATAGCGAAAGTTCCCTTTTACTACATTAGTACTGCTTTTATCCGTCCTCACAAACGTAAAGATAGCCCTTTAGAACATTCGTACACTATCTCAAAACGCGAAGGAGAGCGGCTTGTAAAAGAGAGTGGGCTAACCTCTGCAATTATTCGTCCCTCGATTGTGATTGGTGATTCTACATCAGGTCAAATTGCACGTTTTCAAGGCATTTATAACATTGTAGGCTCCTTGATTAGAGGGTTCTTGCCTATCCTGCCAATGTTGCCGCAAGCGTATATAGATTTTATTCCTCAAGACGTTGTTGCTAACACGGTAGCTGCACTTATTGAGCATGATTGTGTAGCAGGCGAATATTGGCTAACTGCTGGAACTAAAGCCATGACAGTACGCCAGATTGCGGATTTGATAGTGGAATTTGGCGCTACTCGTGGGCTAAAAATTAACTTACCCCGAATGGTCAACCCTGACATCATAGATCGGTTGCTCCGTCCTGCTTTCATGTCAGAACTACCAAAATCCGTCAAAAAAGGTTTTGACTGGTTTACGCAAGTCTCGCCTTACTTGTGTAATGAGGAACCCTTCCCCACATCATTACCAGAGATAGAAACCCGCTTCGGTGTGCCATCGCTGCCAAATCAAGAAACTGCTTTGATGCATAGCCTCGAATACTGGGCTAATCAAACTAGGGTTTGCTCTAGTGCAAAAGCTAAGAAAGACCGTACTCAACTTGCTAAATGCGAATGTTAACACACCATGTTAATCAACAAAATAGCCTTGCAACACAATCCGAAAACCTATAAATCTATTTTATCTGATGTCAAAGCCTTAAGAATGTTGTTGCAAGAGGAACAGCTAGCCCAGGACTGCCTGAACCGATTGGCACAAATCAAGAGTGAACTGGAGAAAACCGGAACCTATTGGCAGAATATTGATGAACTGGTTTATGGAACCAAATTAGCATGGCGTAACAGTACCCGGTGTGTTGGACGCAGTTATTGGAACACTTTAGAAGTTCGTGATCTTCGTAGTTTGAATCAAGCAGGAGAAATATTCGATGCCCTAGTTGAGCATCTAAGGTTATCCACTAACGGTGGTCGTATAAAGCCCTTTATCACCGTCTTTGCACCGCAACAACCGGGTCAAGCAGGAATTCGCATTTGGAACGAACAACTCATTCGCTACGCAGGATATCGACAACCTGATGGTTCGGTTGTTGGCGATCCAAAATATGTGGAGTTTACAGAAATCGTGCGTCGAATGGGGTGGCAAGGGGGCGAAGGAACTGCCTTTGATATCTTGCCAATTGTAATTCAGATGCCGAATCAGCGTCCCAAATTGTTCGAGTTGCCTTGTGATGCAGTGCTTGAAGTGCCAATCCAGCACCCTGAATACTCTTGGTTTGCAAAACTTGGTTTAAAGTGGCACGCACTGCCTGCAATTTGCAACATGATGCTTGATGTTGGCGGTATTCAGTACACGGCTGCCCCTTTCAGCGGCTGGTATATGGTTACAGAAATTGCGGCTCGCAACTTTGCAGATGAACATCGGTATAACTTGCTGCCTACTATCGCGCGGCACATGGGTTTGGATACTCGCTATGACCATACCTTGTGGCGAGACCGCGCCTTAGTTGAATTGAATGTTGCAGTTCTTCACTCATTTCGATATGCTGGTGTGACAATGGTGGATCATCATAGCGAAACTCGCCGCTTCGTGCAGTTTGAGAAGAGTGAAGCGCTAGCAGGAAGATGTACATATGCCGACTGGGGGTGGATTGTGCCTCCCGTTTCTAGCTCGACGACACCTGTTTTTCACCACAGCTATGAAGATGTTGAGTTAAAACCCAACTTCTTTTATCAGCCTGATCCCTGGCGGGAGTTCGCAACTCACCAAAAGTCTGGCTGTCCTTTCTCTGGTCATTAAGAAAAATTATTGAATAATTGGAGGAAATAAATAATGAAAGCTTTAGTCACTGGTGCTACAGGCTTTGTAGGCTCTGCTATTGTTCGTCAACTCTTGGAAGATGGTCAGGAAGTTAAAGCACTGGTTAGAAAAGAATCAGATATCAAAAATCTAGAAAAACTGGATATCGAAATCGCTTACGGGGACATTACCGATTATGAGTCGATAGAGCAAGCAATGCAGGGCTGTCATTCTGTTTATCATGGTGCTGCAATGGTAGCTTTTTGGGTTCCCCGTAAAGACCGCCATCTCTTTGATTTGGTTAACGTTCAAGGATCCAAGAATGTTTTTTCAGCTGCACTCAAGTTAAATATTGAGAAAGTAATTTACACTAGCACAATCTCTACAATCGGCAGTTATGGGAAAGACACTCCCACTACAGAGGAAAACAATTTTAACCTGTGGGATATGAGCATAGAGTACGAGCAGTCAAAATACTCTGCGGAGTTTGAGGCTTATCGGTTTGCGGCGAAAGGATTGCCTATTGTTGTTGTTATGCCTTCTGCCCCTTTAGGAGCAAGAGATATCAAGCCAAATCCCACTGGTAAGCTCATCCTTGATTTCCTCTCTCGTCGGATACCTGGTTATATTGATGGTGGCGCCAATTTTATTGATGTCGATGATGTTGCCTACGGTCACATTCTTGCAGCTAAAAAGGGAAAGGTGGGCGAGCGTTATATTTTAGGGCATGAAAACCTTTCTATTGTTGATTTATTTACAGCTTTAGAAGAAATTTCTGGAATTCCCGCTCCTAAGTTCAAACTACCTTATATAAGTGCTTTAAAGCTGGCTCAGGCTATGGAATTTATTTCCGACCACATTACCAACCAACATCCTCTGTACACGGCGCCGATGGTCAAATTTTCTAGCCTCTACTATTTTATTAACACCAGTAAAGCGAATCAGGAGTTGGGGTTTGAGCCTCGTAGCAGTGTCAAACAGGCAGCAATTAAGGCAATCCAATGGTTTTTGGAGAATGACTATCTTAAAGTCAGTGACAAAAACAAATCTCTCATTCGCCAGCATCTTGAGGGTAAGGTCTTGACACCAGTCTTTGCCTAGAAGCTTAAAAGCCCAAAGGTCGAGAGTAAAAAACTCTCGATCTGTGGTCTGCAAAAATTCATCCTTCTTTAGCCCATTTATTTAATAAGACAGACGTGGAAAGTAAATTAGTAAATCAGAGACTGCGCGAGATTGACCACTCTCTGATGCAGATACCAAATGGTATCATTAGCAATCCAACCCTGTTACTTTTTTTCGCTATTATTAGCTGCTTTACGATTTCGATTATTGCCTATTTTTTTGGGTATTTGCCTCTAAAAGGTTCCGCAGTAATTAACTTAATATGTCTTTACGCTCTGTATACGTTTAATCATGAAGCTGTACATCGTTTAGTACATCCCAATCGCGCCATTAACAACTGGATTGGACGCATTGCTGCGGCACTAGAGGGTACAACTTTTCCAATGTTTCGTATTCTACACCCGCAGCATCATGCATTTACAAATCACCCGAAACTAGACCCTGACTACGTCATTGGTCAAAAGCCACGGTGGTTGTTGCCTCTTTGGATTTTAGTTCGTCTCACACATGATAACTCTTTTATGATGAGTCGGCGTTTGTGGTCGAACAAACGCTCGCAATTGATTGAACATTTAGTAACGGTAGGGTTGCAGTTATCGGTAGCAATCAGTGCTGCTTTGGTAGGCCATCTGCAAGATGTTCTTTTCCTATGGGTTGTTCCATTGCTTATTGCTGGGGCATTGATCGAACTGACGGTTGCATGGGCTGTGCATTTCCCCCATGAATCGCAGCATCCTCTAGAGAACACACGTATATTTAAGGGACGACTTTTACAGATATTAATGCTGAATCAAAACTATCACTTGGTTCATCATCTTTGTCCCGGTATTCCTTGGTTTCGCTACGGCAAGGCGATCCCTCTAATAGAACAGGCATTGCTAGAGCATCAGGGTGATATAAACAAAGGTACAAATTATGGCACCGTATGCGAAATAGGAAGATCAGCGAATGAATCTATTACATAGGATGAGTTTAATATGAAAGAGAACCAACAATTGCTTGAAAATATAGAAGAAATTGATCACAATCCACATAAAGCTGCCGAGTTTCGACATCTTGTGATCCAGCAGCACAAGTGCCATGTTAATAAATCACTTGCCAAGCTGGCTGATTTAATGGGTACTCATATTGAGGTTCGCTCTTCTGGTAACTACATTTTTGATGAACGTGGAGAGAAATATTTGGCTTGTGGTGGATATGGTGTATTTACCATTGGTCACTGCCATCCAACAGTTATTGAAGCTGTTAAATCTCAACTTGAGCGCCATCCATTATCTACTCGGGCGCTTTTAAATGCTGAACTAGCCCAAGCAGCAGAAACTCTGGCTTCAGTTACTCCCAAGGGTTTAGACTACGTATACTTTGCTAATTCTGGCGCCGAAGCAACGGAGGCAGGTCTCAAATTAGCACGTTTATCCGGTAAAACCAAGCTAGTGGCAATGGAAGGTGGTTACCACGGTAAGACATTCGGAGCGTTAAGTGTTACAAGCCGTGCAGCCTACCGTATGCCTTTTCAGCCTCTACTACCAGATGTCGAGTTTATTCCCTTTGCAGATTCAGAATCTCTAGAGAAGGTTCTTTTACAAAACGGTGATGAATGTTGTGTTATTTTAGAACCTGTTCAGGCAGAAGGCGGTGTCATCATTCCCTACGAGGGCTATTTGCGAGAGGTAGAAAGGCTCTGCCGTCATTACGGAGCATTTTTAATTCTTGATGAAATTCAAACGGGACTTGCACGGTTAGGAACTTGGTGGGGAGCAGACCGAGAACAAATCGTTCCTGATGTCCTCCTGGTAGGGAAAGCTTTGAGTGGAGGAGTCATACCCGTCAGTGCTGCTGTTGCTTCTAAATCAGCTTACTTTAAGCTCAATCGCGACCCCCTCCTACATACATCGACATTTGCAGGTAGTCCTCTGGCAACAGTAGCAGCACGAACTGCAATTAACGTAATCAAAAACGAAGGGATAGTATCGCGAGCCAAGGAACTGGGTGAAAAGTTAATTTTTCAGGTAAAGAAAATTATTGAAGAGATTTGTCCTCACCTAGTCCGTGAAGTTCGGGGGGTCGGACTCTTAATTGGCATTGAGTTTGAAGCTGAGTTTTTGGCTGGTGACTTTATGTTTGAACTCATGCATCGAAATGTGTTGGTTTCTTATTCGCTCAACGCTCACCGCGTTGTTAGGCTAACACCGCCAGCTACTCTTGATGAGTCAGATGTAAGTTGGCTCATTACTGCTATCTCTCTAAGTGCGTTCGCACTTAGAGAGCGTAACCCATCTTTAAATATTGCTAATTTATAAAGGAGATTTTGGAAATGCAATACTTAGAAATTGTTGCAGAAGTTCCCCATCGCAATGCAAACGAAGTTTATTCAATTATGTGTGACTTCGAGTCTTACCCGAAAAATAGCAAAGCTGTACGTAGTGTCACAAGTCAAGTGCTACCTGATGGAAGGACTTTTTCTACCTGGGAAGTAGACTTTCGTGGTGGTGCTATGTGCTGGACAGAAGAAGACCTGTTTGATCCCTCCACTTACAAAATTAGTTTCAATCAAACTGAGGGGGATGTTGAACATTTTTGTGGTGAGTGGAAAGTTCAAAGCCAAGATGAGAGTTGTTTAATATCCTTTTTGGCTGAATTTGACATGGGAATACCCTCTCTAAGTCAAATTCTCGATCCAATTGCCATACAAGCACTACAGGAAAATATCACAGCAATTATTAAGGGCTTGTTTGGCGAACAAGTAGAATTCTTGCCAATGCAAGTTACTTCATTAGAAACGGAAACTTCGGAGAAAACAGCAGTTTGATCAGCTAAAAAATTAGGAGTCAGCATTCCATTTTTACACTTGTTCCCGGACTGAGTCTGGGAATTTAATCAATCTGCTAAAATGCATTCCGTAAAAACTATAAAACAGGAAAATTTGGTGCTGAATATGAATTATTCCTATCAACTATACAATTCAATTTTTGATGTAAATTTAAACGATTGGAAACAGGTTTTTCAAGAAAGCACTTCTAATGCTTATATGGATACCAGGGTTTTCATAACAATTGAAAAAACAATGGCTGATTTTAGTAAATTTTGGTACATTATTTTTTATGATAATAATGGAAACCCCGCTGCTTGTACTAGTTTATCTACGTTTGAAGTTGATTTAGGTATAGTAGCCAGTAAAAAGACTAAAGATTTAATCAATTATACTAGACATTTTTTCTCCTCTTTTTTATACTTGAAGGTTCTCTTTTGCGGCTTACCTATTTCTATTGGTAAAAATCATTTAATAATTACAAAAAAGGCTAATTATCAATTGATTTTAAAGTTGCTTGATGGTATTATGAATACTATTGCTGCCAAAGAAAAAGCCAAACTGATCATTTACAAGGAGTTTAACTCTGTAGAGTGTAATAAGCTTGATGCTCTGTTACAGCTTGGTTACCTACGGGCTAATAGTCTACCTATGCACAGCTTTAAAGCGAAATTTTCCAATTTCACCTCTTACTGTGCTGCTTTAAAGTCTCATTATCGTAATGATATTAACAGGTCAAGGCGAAAATTTGAAAAAGCAGGTCTTCGCGTTGAGCAGTTAAAGGATACAGAAAAGATTTTGCAGATATATACTTCAGAGATGCATCAGCTTTATGAAGCAGTTGTGCAAAAATCTGAGAATCAACTGGAGACTTTACCTGTAAATTTTTTCCGAGACTTAGTAATAAACTTTCCCAATCAAGTGCTTTTTACTTTAGTTTACAAAGATAATACAATAGTGGCATTTAACTGTTCTTTATGCACTCCATTAAATGTTCACTATTTATTTTGTGGATTAGATTATAGTTTAAACGCTGAGTCAGATATTTATTTTAATTTAATGTATGCCGCTTTAGATGAAGCACTAAAGCAGAATGTGGCTGAAATCCATTTTGGTCAAACGGCAGATACATTTAAAGCTAGATTAGGCTCTTATCAAACACCCCTCTATTTATATATAAAAGGTAAGGGCTTTCTGCTAAATTGGTTTGTTCGCAAAAGTTTTAATATGCTTTTCCCAAAGCCGCCTTTAGTTCCCTCATACAATATTTATAAGCAATAGCCAATTTTGTTCAATCAACTTAATTCATAGTAAATAGGAGCTTTTCCAGGTGAATTTTCTCAAGCAAGAACGAACAACCCTAAAAGAGTTTTTTCCAGACTTAGATGAAAAACTGGCGCATATTCCTTTGTTGGAAATGGAAAAGCCACAAAATCCAGCGATACAAATATTTCGTGAACTTGGTGGTCCTCGTTTATTAATCCCAACTAAATATGCTGGTTTGGGCGCCACTCCTATAGAAGCTGTTCGGGTTCAACGCGCAATTGCCAGCCGCGCGCCTTCATTGGCGATTGCCACTACGATGCATCATTTTTCAGTTGCAACTATCGTGGAGATGATCGCTCAGGGTTCGGGAACGGGTTTAGAGTGGATGTTACTTGAGGGGATTGCCAAACAAAACCTTTATGTGGCTTCAGGCTTTGCAGAGGGAAAGACAGGTTCAGGCATTCTCACTCCCCATATGCAAGTAAAACGAACAGAGGAAGGTAGTGTGACAGTTAGTGGAAGTAAAAAGCCTTGTAGCTTGGCTACATCAATGGATCTTCTTACTGCCAGTGTGTCTATTCCTAATAAATCGGGAGATGGAAGCGAATTAGCAGTTATAATTATTCCAGCCAGTACTCCAGGAATTGAACGTCGCCCCTTCTGGACAAACTCAGTGCTTGCAGGCGCACAAAGCGATGAAGTTATTCTTCACGATGTTAAAGTTCCGGAACAACTTATCTCCTATACTGGTAATTCAGGAAATTTAGATTATGTTCAAACTAGGGGCTTTCTTTGGTTTGAATTGCTAATTTCCGCATCTTACCTTGGTATTGCCAGTGCCTTAGTTGAGCGAACTATTGCAGCTAGCAAGAGTATTACACACTGCGAGCGGGCACTTTTGGGGATTGAAACCGAGGGAGCAATGGCTGCACTAGAAGGAGTAGCTCAGTCAATGGTGGTTAGTGATAACAACCAAGGTAACGATCAACTTGCACGTGTCCTGTTTGTACGTTATGCAGTTCAAGGCGCCATAGAACGGGTCACTTCTCGTGCAGTGGAGTTATTGGGCGGTATGGCATTTATCAGTTCATCCGAAGTTGCTTACATGTTCGCTGCTACCCGCGCACTCGCATTTCACCCACCCTCACGGCTCAGTATCTCACCTGCTTTGGATAAATACCTAGCGGGAGAAGCTTTGCTCATGCAGTAAGCTAACCCTCTTTTTGTCAGGCTCAGAGAAGTCGAATGAAGGTTGAAGTGTGAAGTATCAAGTTTAATTATAACCTTACACAACAAGGAAAGCAGAGCATCGGCTTCTTGGGCTTTAAACTAGTGCTTTTACCAATTTATTTAGAAGTAAAAACAGGATTTTCTGATGCAAAGAATCGCTCTGTTTAATATCGAATGCTATTCTTCAAGTGAAGCTATAATCCAATTTATTGAAGAACATTACGAAAAATTAGCAATTGTAGTCACAACTGATATGTACAGAGGCAAGCGTGGTAATGTTTTTAAGCAAGTTATTGTCAACTATCGTAGGTCTGGTTTAGGTTTCGTCATATATCTAACTTACAACTTTATTTTATATTTTTGGTTGATTTATTTGTCTCGCTTAGTCTCATTTATTACCAGACGTGAACGAAAAAAATTTACCATATCTGAAATTTGCCACAAATACCAAATTCGGCACATTAAAACACCAAATGTAAATAGTGAAGATGTTATAGCTGAGTTGAAAAAAGCTAATCTTGACTTAATCGTGATATATTTTTTCGACCAAATTATTAAAGAGCAAATAATCAGTATACCGAAAAAAGGAGTTATTAACGTACACGCTGCTCTTTTGCCTAAATGTAAAGGATTGTTTCCAGTTTTCTATTCGGCGTTTAATAACGATAGAAAGTTTGGTATAACAGTTCATGAGATTGTAGACACTTCTATTGATTCAGGCGCCATATTCGTACAAGATGAATTAGTAGTAGATCATAAACACAGTATTTTATCATTGGATAAACAAGTGAACAATAAAGGCGTAAGTTTAGTATCCAAGGTTATAAATAACTTTCACTTATATTATCAAAACAGAACTCCTCAAGGTTCTGGTGGCTCTTACTTTTCCTTTCCCAATATATCTGATATTAAAAATGCCCAAAGTCAAAGTTTTCGTCTTGTCTCTCTTCAAGAGTTCATGAAAGATTTTTTCTAGTAAACAAAGAGTGTTAATTGTTTAATAATAATAATAATATGCATGATTCGAGACTAATGGGCAAGCCTGTTTTCAAATCTAAAAGGTGGTGGATAACAATATTTGTAACTGTTGCTGCCTCAGTTACAGCTACAGCTACTATTTACAGTCTCCTTCGTTCCCATCCTAGTCAGCAAAATCCCTCGTCAATTTCCTTGGCGACAACTGCTTCTGCCACCAATACCGTCAGTGCGAGAGGAAGAATAGAACCGCAAGGTGAAGTTATTCGCCTGTCTGCTTCTACCTCTGTTGAAACTGTTAAGATTGAAAAACTTTTAGTCAAAGAGGGAGATCGAGTCACATCCAATCAGGTAATTGCTATTTTAGACAACTATAATCGTCTTTTAGCTGCTTTAAAACAGGCTAAACAACAAGTTAAAGTTGCTGAAGCTAATCTAGCCAAGGTAAAGGCTGGAGCAAAAGTAGGACAAATCAGCGCTCAAAAAGCTGAGATTGCCCGTTTACAAGCTCAATTAAATGGAGAAAGGAAAACTCAACAAACAACCATTGCCCGTCTACAAGCTCAATTAAATGGAGAAAGGAAGACTCAACAAGCAACCATTGCCCGTCTACAAGCTCAATTAAATGGAGAAAGGAAGACTCAACAAGCAACCAATGCCCGTCTACAAGCTCAACTCAACAATGCCCAAATAGAATTTGAACGCTATCAGATGCTGTATAAAGAAGGTGCTGTTGAAACCTCTAAATTTGATAGCAAACGTTTGGAATTGGAAACTGCAAAAGAGCAGCTAAATGAAGCTAGAGCTAGCCTGAATCAAAGTAAGGAAACTTTACAACAGCAAATCAATGAGGCTAAAGCCACCCTTAAGCAAAGTGAGGAAACTTTACAACAGCAAATCAATGAGGCTAAAGCCACCCTTAAGCAAAGTGAGGAAACTTTACAACAGCAAATTAATCAGGCCTTTGCAACCTTAAATCAAATAGCTGAGGTTCGTCCCACTGATGTGCAAGCTGCTCAAGCAGAGGTAGAAAGTGCGATAGCTGCTGTAGAAAAAGTTCAAGCTGATCTTAACTTAGCTTATGTACGCGCGCCCAAAAACGGTCAGATTTTAAAAATTTACACTTTCCCTGGAGAAGT
This sequence comes from Calothrix sp. PCC 7103, assembly GCF_000331305.1. Taxonomy (GTDB): domain Bacteria; phylum Cyanobacteriota; class Cyanobacteriia; order Cyanobacteriales; family Nostocaceae; genus Dulcicalothrix. The sequence continues at coordinate 443,015 of NZ_KB217483.1, forward strand.
TGTTGGCAACGAGGGAATTGCGGACATGGGGCAAACAGACCATATGTATGTAGTTGCAGAAGTTTATGAAACAGATGTAAGTCAAGTACATATTGGTAAACAAGCTACCATTACTAGCGATGCTTTCTCTGGAAAATTACAAGGAAAAGTGACTCAAGTTGGTTTACAAGTGCGGAGACAAGCGAGTTTTAGTACTGATCCTGTTGCGGATGTAGATCGTAGAGTGGTTGAGGTGAAAATTCGTCTAAATCCAGAGGACACAGAGAAAGTTACAACTTTAACCAACTTACAAGTAGAAGTATTAATTAATACATAATTTTTGAGAGAGTGTTAGTAATCATGTCCAAAATACCTCTAGCTTGGTTACAACTTACCCGCGAAAAATCTCGTATGATTGTTGCGATGGCAGGCATTGCTTTTTCCAATATTCTCATGTTTATGCAGTTAGGATTTGAGGGTGCGCTATATGATAGCTCTGCACGCTTACACTCCACTTTAAAAGCGGACTTGATTATGATTAGTCCTCGCTCTAAATCTCTTGCTTATATGAGACAGTTTTCTTCTCGCCGTCTCTATCAAGCTTTAGGCGTTAATGGAGTAGATTCAGTTAGTCCTTTATATATTGACTTTGCTGACTGGAAAAATCCCATAAATGCAGATTATCGAGCAATATTTGTTTTTGGTTTTGAGCCAGAAAAACCAGTTTTTAACTTACCGGAAGTAAATCAAAATATAAACAAGCTCAAACTTCCTGATACTATCCTTTTTGACCGTTCTTCTCGCTCAGAGTATGGACCTATTGCTACTGAACTTGAGCAGAACAAAAAGGTAGTTACAGAACTAAGTAATTATCGGATAAAAACCGTTGGTTTATTCACTCTTGGTCCTTCCTTTGCTGCCGATGGTAATTTAATTACTAGCGACCAAAACTTTCTGCGTTTATTCAAAAATCGTCGAGATGGAGAAATCGATGCTGGATTAATTTCCCTTAAACCAGGCGTTGATAAACAAAAAGCCCTTGATAATTTATCTGTAAAACTACCTAAAGATGTAAAATTACTTACTTATGAGGGATTTATAGAATTTGAAAAAGAATATTGGCGTACAAGTACACCTATCGGCTTTATGTTCGCTCTTGGTACTGGGATGGGATTTGTTGTTGGTACAGTCATTGTATACCAAATTCTTTTCACAGATGTTAATGAACACTTGGCTGAATACGCGACTCTCAAGGCTATGGGGTTTACGGATAAATATTTACTAAGTGTTGTTTTTCAAGAAGCACTGATTCTAGCAGTTCTTGGCTACATTCCAGGATTGGGAATTTCTTTGGGTTTGTATGAATTAACCAAGGCTGCAACTTTTTTACCAATGGTCATGAGTGTTAGTCGCTCTTTATTAGTTTTCGTTTTAACAATTTTAATGTGTACGATTTCTGGTGCCATTGCTGTACGCAAGTTGGGAGCGCTAGACCCAGCAGATATTTTTTAAGCAAATTAAGCGTATTACTTCTACTTCATTCAATCAATGTTACAAAATCCCATTGTTACTATTCAAAATTTAAATCACTATTATGGTAGTGGCGCATTGCGTAAACAGACTTTATTCGACATCAATCTAGAAATTTATTCAGGTGAAGTCGTTATCTTGATGGGGCAGTCTGGATCGGGGAAAACTACTCTACTTACCCTGATAGGAGGTTTGAGATCTGTCCAAGAGGGGAATCTCAAAGTTTTGAAACATGAACTTTACAAAGCCAATAATAACGAATTAGTGAAAATCCGAAGAGATATTGGCTATATCTTCCAAGCTCACAATTTGTTACGATTTTTAACTGCTTGCCAGAATGTACAGATGTCACTTGAACTGCATCAGGAATTTCATAGCCAGCAAGCGGAAGCAAAAGCCAAAGCAATGCTAGAAGCTGTTAGCTTGGGGCATAGAGTAAATTACTACCCTGACGACCTCTCTGGTGGGCAGAAGCAAAGAGTTGCGGTCGCTCGTGCTTTGGTAAGTCATCCTAAATTGATTTTAGCTGATGAACCTACTGCCGCTTTGGATAGTAAATCAGGTCGGGACGTAGTAGAACTTATGCAGCGTTTAGCCAAGGAACAGGGTTGTACCATCTTAATGGTTACTCACGACAATCGTATTCTTGATATTGCTAACCGCATCATTCATATGGAAGATGGACACATTGTGGATCATTAATCAGTATCTTAGTAATTTGAGGATTTTTAAACAGACTGCTATCAGTAAGCAATATGGTTTAAGGAAGTACTCCCTCTGTGTAAGTAGGTAGGTACAATTAAAGTTAACTATGTAAACTTATGTAAAGCACTATAAAGGCTTTAAAAATAAGCTTTTAAGCGATTATAATTTCTTAATTTAGTTGTATTTTTTACACAAACTTACTTAGATTACCAGTTCTCACAAGTAGAATTCTCATAAGTTATTTTCACGCGCCTTAACCCACAAAAAACAGTGTGACTCTTGGAGCGTAAACAAAGTTAACATATCTAAGCCGTGAAATTGTTAGATTGTATTATATTACTACAGTTTCTCAGCTATCGAGTAGACTTGAAACCATATATTTGTGTACCATCTAAATAGTTTGTGCTAGCACTAATTAGCTACAAATTATGTGTTAATGGTGTGTATTTCCAAGTCCGGTGCCACTCAGATTATTTGTGTTATTACTAATTAATTGTATATATAGGTATTATTTTGCGTTATATGTCAAACTCATCAAATATCGCTATTCTGAAATCCGCAACCCAAGTGCCACCAGGGTTTCAAAAAATGTGCTTGTTACATATTTTACTGGTGCCGCAAGCGCTCCAGTAAAATATGTAATAAACACAATATTCTGTAAAGCTTGCTATATATGGATTTTAAAATGTGTTTCTTAGAAGTAACGCTATATTGCATTATCCTCAATAAATTCACTAGTGTTGACAACTACTGCGTATTGGTTAAAATTAAGGAAATATAGGTTCATGTACTGGATAAACGTTCCCCAGTTCTTCAATTAAATTTATGATGTGTAAAATAATACTTAAGAAAATGTACATTTATAAGCGTATTAATTACGATAGGTTAAGATGCAAAATTTGAGGCTAAAAATCCCCGAACAAAGAAGTCCATCAAAAATTATTCCTAATTTTTCCGAAATACCATTGAGAAGCACTGTAGTGAATGAACAAGAATATATACAATAGTTTTTGCTGTTTTTACTCCAAAAAAACTTCGTTGTATTCTTGTTATTTCATCTTTATGGAGCCGAAATGATATATGGATCCAACACGATTATTGTATCCATTAGAGCAACAATTAAAGTTTTGCCAGCTTCAAACTGAAGTAGATTTACTGTTGCAAGAGATGCTGGATATAAAACAGAATCTATGCTGCTCGAATGAGAATGTCAGTAGAACGCAAAATTTTTTAGATGTTCTGTCACATCGTCATTTTGGCAAAACACCTGGACACAAGAAAATAGCATACTATAGCACTACGCTTTTGGGTTAGGATATATCTAAAGGTAAAGTTTTGATGAGGTTAAGGTAAGTTTTGACGAAGAAAGGTTGTTTAATCTTTTTGTAATATTTGCCCCTTGTAATCAAGGACTGGAATCCTTATTATTATGTAAGTTTCTGTTTGCAAGCTACTAAATGTTGTTTTGGGAATAGATTACGATAGAGAGAAACAAAAAGTCTAAGATTCGCAAAAAACCGAAATTCAACGACTTGCAATATTTTATACCGTGGGTTACTGCACATTAAGAGATTTTATTAGGCACTATGCATGACTATCAAATAACCAAATTTCGTTCTGTGACTCCATATCCGAGAAAATATTGAGGTTATCGATTAAATGATTACTTTATTCTCTTTGCAAACTAACCAAGTCAGCGCTTGCACTATCGCATTGTGCCCATTCCTGCGTAAATCATCCGTCTATTATGCAACCCTCTGCTTTTTTGGATGCTAAAATGTAGAAATGGTTGCAGTTCCAGTATATGAATCTAGACGCAAGCATGACAGCAATCGATTCTTGTAAAGAATTGTTACAAAAACCGAAATACTGCGTAAAAGCAAAGGCGAAACTCTGAAGTATTCTTAGGAAATCAATATTATCGATGGAGTCACTCTGTCAAAGGGGTTTCCTTCTTAACTCCCCAATATTTTTCCATGATTATGCACATGGAAAAATAAAAGAAAAAACCACAATATTAGGAGATATGTAATGCGAAGTAATCTACACTTTGCCTTAAAAGAAGGCGGGTTAGACCCAGTTAAAGTAGCCTTGTCTTCTGTTAGTGAGTTGTATGCAATGCCTGAGTCAGAACTGCTTGCATTTAAGACAGACCTGATTAAGGATTCGTTTGCTTTCCACTACGATAACAATAGCTTTTTCAGGGCTTCTTGCGATGAGAAAGGAATTGCACCCGATGCCATTAAATCGCCCGACGATCTGATAAATATCCCTCTGATTCCTATCAGCTTTTTCAAGTCTGCTGATAGTCACAAATTATTGTCAGTTAGCCTGAAAGCGATTGAACTGGAGATGCGTAGCACTGGTACTTCTGGTATTCCAAGTGTCGCGCGTCGTTGCTCAAACACAGTAGATTACGGGATTTTAGGCATCTATGCCATGTATCGCGAATTCTTCAAGATTTCCAAGGGAGCTGGATTGTATTTATGCCCTTCTACAGAAGACATCCCAGAAATGGGTATGATTAAAGCTCTTAATATGCTTGCAGGTTTACTAGATACTCATCGCTTTATGGTTAAGAATGACCGCTTTGTACCAGAGGATGCCTTAACCCTGTTAGATGAATGGGCTAATAAATTTGACCGTCACATCATTGGTCCACCTTTTATCATTCATCGTTTTATCAGCTTTCTCAAAGCAACTAATCAAAAAATTAAGCTCGGTAAAAATAGCTACATAATAACACTTGGAGGATGGAAACGTTTTAGTGGTCAAATGATTTCCAGAGTAGATTTTGATAACGAATGTATAGAGTATCTCGGTGTTGAGAAGAGTCAGATACGAGATATGTATGCACTTGTGGAATCAAATGTTGTAGCAATTGATGATGAGTATGGAGTAAAACATGTTTCTCCATTTATTCATTTCTCGGTACGAAACCCCAAGCAATTAAATCAGGAAGTTGCTATTGGTGAAACAGGACAATTAGCAATCTTAGACCCTTTGTCTATCTCTACTCCAGGATTTATACTAACTGAGGACTTGGTTAGGCTTGTTCGCAAAGAAAATGACTTTGGTCGAAGTGGTCAACGATTACAATATATAATGCGCTTGCCTGAATCGAGTGAATTTGGATGCTGTGCTGTAAATCTTGATAAACGCTTGGATGACCTGGAAGGTAAAAAAGTTAATTCCGATGGTGCATGTCCTATAGTCTCTTAAAGTAGAAAGGGGTCATCTACTTCTATTTAGGAACTAAGTAAAACAACTTGATAAGTAAGTAGTTACGCAACTTATCAAAGATAACAACATCATTCCTTACAAAGTGTTAAGTATGTACAATGACATCATTATTACGAATTTTTCAGAGCCAGAACATAGTGGCGAAATAGAAAATCCGCATCTCGAATTTGAAGTAGGTAATTCTGTTTGTGGAGACAGAATTAAAATTCAGATTGAAATGGATGGGAGAAAAATTGTAAGGGGAGTATTTCGGGCTTGGGGCTGTGCTACTTCTGTTGCTACTGCCAATATTTTCTGTTCTTTGATTAACGGCAATGTAATTGAAACTGTAGTAAATTGTGACAAAAGTGAATTTGATAAAATGCTTGGAGAGTTAGAACCTTCGCAGCATCATTGCCTTGATATCCTGCACGAACTTCACAATAAGCTAAAAATAAATTTTGTCAAAGAAGATTGATACGATGCAAAATGAGATGATTTCAGGTTATTTTGACTATAATGCTACTACTCCAGTTTCAGATGCTGTGGCGGAGGCAATGAAGTCAGCTATAAACCTATTTGCTAATCCTTCTAGTATTAATAAATACTCAGCCGCTAATAGATATCTGTTAAACAGTTCCAGAGAAATTGTGGCTCGGCTATTAGGAACAGAAGCGCAGAAGGTATTTTTTACATCTGGTGGGTCAGAAGCAAATAACTGGGCTATTAAGAGTACTTTGCTTCAACACATTAAGGCGCCTGGGCATATTGTTACTACTGCTATTGAGCATCCCTCAGTTCTAAATACTGTGAAGCATTATGCCGAAAAGTTTGGATTTGAAGTAACTTTCGTTTTGCCCCAAGCTAATGGTGTTGTCGCCGTCGAGGACATTGTAGGCGCCATACAGTGCAATACCCAGTTAGTATCAATGATGTATGCCAATAACGAAACTGGTGTGCTTCAGCCAGTGGAAACCGTTGCTCAAATAATGCGTGAAAGAAACATAAAGTTTCATGTTGATGCTGTGCAAGTGGTTGGTAAACGCAAAATAAATGTTGACACAATTGGCATAGATTACCTATCGTTTTCGGGACACAAATTCTACGGACCGAAAGGTATAGGTGGGTTGTATATACGAGATACCGAGGGCGTTTTCCCACTTATTCATGGCGGCGGTCAGGAGATGGCAATGCGTTCTGGGACTGAGAACCTGGTTGCTATTGCTGGTTTGTCAAAGGCAGCTGAGGAGGCTTACATTAATATTGACCAGTGGGATATCCATTGTTGGAAATGTAAAACATACCTGATGACGCTTTTAAGTAAATCTCATACTGGAGCAATATTCAACGGGTTGACTGATTATGAAAACAGTATTTCCAATACAGTAAATATAGTCATTCCCGGAATTAGAACTGAAGCATTAGCAGCTCTAATGGAAAAAAAACATGGCATAATTATTTCCATTGGTTCGGCATGTAGTAATAACAAAGTAAAAAAGCTTTCTCACGTTTTAGAAGCTATGAGGGTAAGTGAGAGGGATATTCAAGGTTCTATTCGTGTGAGCTTTGGTCGTTTCACCACGCTAGAAGATATACAAAAATTTGTCTACTCTCTGGAGTGCTGTGTTGATATGCTGTTGAAAATTAGTTATGTTGCGTAATGACAGAAGGCTTTTGGACGATGAGTTATATTGAAAGTTATAAACTGTTTTTTGATGCCATTCTCAGCCATTCTACGCAGAAAGGTGATGCTCTAGCATGTATCTTTCAAACTCATGGTGTTGAAACTGCAAAGAAGCTGACTTATACAGAATTGAACAAGCTTGTATTACAACGGTCTCGATTTCTTCTTCATCACGGGTATATGGATCAACCCATTGCACTTTTGTTTCCCAATGGTCTTGATTTTGTTGTAAATTTTCTGGCATGTCTTGCTTCTGGAGTTATTGCGGTGCCTTTAAACGTGTCTCGCAATGCTCAACAAATGGAACGCATTGTGGCAATTTTAGATGATGCCGGGGTAGAAGCGATCCTTACAACTGCTGCTGTGAGAACCCAGCTAGAGCAGCAACTGCACGAAATACCAAAATTATATGGGCGAAATTGGACTTGGATAGATGAGCATCAATCAGAATCGCCAGATATTGCATTACCCATAATTAGCCCTGATAAACTAGCCCTCATTCAGTATACGTCCGGTTCAACCAGTTTACCTAAAGGTGTAATGGTAAGTCATGATAATCTTGTAGAAAATCAGAAAGCCATTCAAGAAGCTTATAATTATCAAGAAGGATTAGTTGGTGGAGGTTGGTTGCCGCAGTTCCATGATATGGGACTAATTGGTCAAATGTTACAACCATTGTTTCTTGGTGGAACCTACGTGTTTATGCCGCCAATGAATTTTGTGCAGCGTCCTCTTCGATGGCTCGAACTAATTTCTCAATATCGTCTTCATAGTTCTGCATCTCCTAATTTCGGTTATAAGCATTGCGTAAAGTGCATCAAGGACAGTGTAGATCTCTCACACTTAGACCTGAGTTGCTGGCAGGTGGCGTTGAATGGTTCAGAACCAATCGATATTGACACTATGAATTCCTTTTCGGCTAAATTTCGTCAGTATGGTTTTGATCCGAAGGCTTTCTCCCCATGTTATGGTCTTGCTGAGTCTACATTGTTTGTTTCTGGTGGTCCCCGACTTACTGGCGCACAGACGTTAAGCTTAGATAAAGAGGCATTTGAAAGTGGTAGGGTAATAGAAGCTGATAAGGGGAAAATTGCTGTTAACTGCGGTTTGATCAGCTCTCTTCTTAAGGTACGCATAGTTAATCCTGATACAACTGAGGAATGTGAGGAAGGAGAAATTGGTGAAGTTTGGGTCTCAGGGTCGTCAGTGGCTCAAGGATATTGGAAGAATATAGAAAAAACAGAGGAGTGTTTCCATGCACAGTTAAAATATCCTGATGGTAGATACTATTTACGGACTGGAGATATGGGGTTTATTCATAAAGGAATGCTCTTTATAACAGGACGTATTAAGGAAATGCTAATTATACGGGGACGAAATCTTTATCCGTATGATATTGAGTGTACCTGTAATGATTATTATTATGCGGCAGGGAACAATGGCGCCTCTGTTTTTACTATTGATGAAGATGGTGAATCAAAACTAGCATTAATAGTTGAAATACAGAGAAAGCATTTTGCTGAATGCGATCACCATAAGCTGATAAACGATTTGCAAGAGGCGGTCATGGCTAGTCACAATATAGTTTTTGATAAGCTTATATTAGTCAAACCGGGAACTATCCCCAAAACAAGTAGCGGCAAGATAAAACGAACCGCATGTAGAGATTTGATTCATTCCGTTTAATAAAGAGGAAAAAATGGAAGAAATAGCAATGAAGACTGAGTTTAGAGACAAAACCAGAGGTGCCCTAATTGAGAAATTGGTTGAGTATATATCCGTAAAAGTACCCGATTTTTCATCTAAAGAACATCTTGACAATTCGTTCTCAGGTTTGGGCCTTGATTCTGCCTCTCATGTGGAGATGACTAGTATTATCGAAGATTACCTCCAGGTAAGTGTCGATCCCGCGTTGGCGTTTAACTACCCAACCATTAACTCTTTGGTTGATTATTTGCAGCAGAACTTTATAGAAGCTACTGAGTTGGAGGAGAAAAACTGATGAGACATTACGATTGTGTAGTTATCGGGGCAGGGCAGAGCGGTTTGTATGCTGCAAAACTACTCAAGGAAAAAAATATTCCTTACATTGTGCTGGAACGGGATAAAGTTGGGCAGGTCTGGAAAAATCGATGGGGTGGAATGAGATTGTTTACGTCTCGGCAATTTTGCGGGTTGCCTGGGCTACCATTCCCTGGTAATGCTGATAGCTTCCCAACAGTAAATGAGATGGGAGAATATTTAGAGGTATTTGCTGATACTTTTAAACTCTCCGTTCGCGAGAATTGTGAAGTTCTAAGTGTTACAAAACAGCAGGAGCAGTTTATTGTTACTTTAAAAGATGGTGAGCAACTAACAGCTAAATCGCTCATTAATGCAACAGGCTCAAACCAAGTTCCCCATATTCCATCGATAAGCTCTCATCTATCAGACGATGTGCTACAGTTTGATGGCACTCTTAAAAGTTTAAAGCAAGTCCCAGATGGGAGCAAAGTAGTAGTAGTGGGTGATGGTGCAACAGGTCGCCAGATCAGTGGTGGACTTGCTAGTGTATGCAAGGTTACATTGGCAACTGGTGCAACTCGTGGGTTGCCTCCAGGAGTTATATTAGGCAAGGATTTGTTTTGGTGGCTTAACAAGATAGGGGTTTTGTTTGCTGATAAGTACAGCGTGGTAGCCAAATTTCTTCAGAAACGTAATCCAGTACCATGTGGAGACTTTAACAATCGAAAACTCAAAAAAATGGGGGTTCGTATTGTGGGAAGGGCACAAAACTGCTCAGAACACACTGTGTTTTTTGAACACGGTGAAACATCCGAGGCTGATGTAGTCATTTGGGCGACTGGTTACAGTGATAACACTAGCTGGCTAAAATTATCCCACTGCATTAACGAAGCGGGCTTTGTAGAAGAATACGGCATAACCCCTGAACCTGGTTTATTTATTATTGGGCGTAAGTGGTTAAGTTGCCGCGCTTCGGAGTTATTAATGGGGCTTCCTCAAGATGCAGAAAACGTAATTTGTGAGGTTCAAAAGTATTTGGTGAGAGATACTAACTTATTAATAAGTTCAGGAAAACTTGCTAAGAAAAATTAGGTTAGAGAATTTGTCTCGGCTAGAGGTAAGATATTCTATTTTTTTGGCAAAACTTGAAAATGAGCAAAACACAAAATCTCAATCAGAAATCAGACGTGGACATAAAAATTGATAAGCTAGAGGGACGGAAGCGGCGCATCTTTGCTAAAACCGAAATTCCCTACACTTTAGAGCAAGTCTGGCAAGTAATAACCAACTATGAAGCTTTCGTTGAGTTTATTCCCAATATGATTGGCAGCCGACGTTTAGATCATCCTGCAGGAGGCATTCGTCTGGAACAAGTTCGCACTAAAAGCTTAGTAGGCATAAAAATATCTGCTCGTTCAGTTGTTGACATAGAAGAAAATTTTCCTCACGAGGTTCATTATCAACTCGTTGAGGGAGACTTAAAGGAATTTTCTGGCTACTGGCGCCTGTCGCCCCGTCAGTCATCAGAGATGCAAGCTGGAATCGAACTGATTTATGACTTCTCAGTTTTGCCCAAACCTATCATTCCAACGCCAATATTTGAACATTTCCTCAATAATGATATACCAGCTAGTTTGCTAGCAGTTCGTCAGCGAGTAGAAAAACTATTTGGTTGAATGGCTCTAAGGAGCGATAATGTAACTTAAGTATATAACTATCTTATGCACCCGATTATCCTGCTTGTCCACCTTTGTAAAAACTTTTTCCCAAGCCACCAAAATGACTCGTTCTATTAACCGGAAATTTATTGACAATCAAACACAAGCTCCAGCCCTACTTGCTAAAAAGCAGAATCGCAAAAAGCCAATTAAGTTGTTATTAGCAATCCTAGCAGTGCTTGGAGGCGTTGGTTATTATATTGTGTGGCAAAATCAGCCTCGAACAGCAGCTAATACTCTCCAATTGAGTGGGCGAATCGATGGCTACGAAACTGAAATTGGGGTGAAACGTTCTGGGAGAATAGAGTTAATTACTGTTCGCGAAGGAGAAGCAGTGAAAAAAGGGCAGAAGTTAGTTCAACTTGACAATAGTAACGACCAACTCTTACAAGGACAACTGCGTTCCGCAGAAGCACAAATTGCTACTGCTCAATCTCAGGAACAGCAAGCTAAAGCAGAAATAGAGCGAGCCAAAGCGCAAATTGAGCAAGTCGTAAGCCAAATTCAAGAGGCACAAATCAATTTTCAGCAATCGCAAGGCAATGCCCAAGGTGAAATTGCTCAAGCACGCTCTCAAGTAGCCGTAGCTAAAGCCCAACTGGTACAAGCCCAAGCACAAATAAAATTAGCCGAAGCAGAATTAAAACTAGCGAAAACAAATCGCGATCGTTATGCAAAGCTAGTAAATGAAGGAGCCATCAATCAGCAACAATTTGACCAAGCACAAACTACTCTAGACACAACCATAGCCACTCTCGAAGCACGCAAAGCCACAGTCAATGCTGCAGCTGAACAATTAAACGCCACCAAAGGAAGCTTAACCCAAGCAAAAACTTCTGCTTTGAACCCCAGTATCCGTAATGCTCAAATTGAAGCACTGCAAAGAAAGCAGAAGCAGAACGATGCTCAATTAAATGCTGCTCAAGCGCAACTTAAAGCTGCTCAAGCTAAAGTTAAAGAGGCTCAAGCATTCAAACAGCAAATTTCTACCCAAATTCAAGATTCTCAGAAAGATTTAAATGTTATCAGTCCCATCGATGGAGTAGTCACAGCCCGGAATGTGGAAGCAGGTGCGATAGTAACCAATCAAAGTAAAATTCTCAAATTGGTTAATCCTAGTACAGTATATCTTAGAGGTTTTATTCCTGAAGGAGATATTGGCAAAGTGCGTGTCGGACAGGAAACCAAGATATTTTTGGATTCTGCTCCTCAACATCCTCTTAAAGGCAAAGTAATTGCGATTGATCCACAAGCCTCGTTTACACCAGAGAATATTTATTTTCAAAAGGATAGAGTCAAACAAGTTGTTGGTATCCGCATTAGTGTCCAAAACCCAACTGGGTGCTTTAACCCTAATCAACCATACACTGGAACTGATTTGCCCTGTGCTAAGATTGGGATGCCCGCAGATGCAGAAATTTTGTTGAAGGCTAAGGAGTCAGAAAAATGATCCTCCAAGCCACAACTCAATCTTCTAACTTTAGTTCTTCAACAGCAGCAGTTTTCGTACATGGTTTACATAAGCACTATGGTCACTTGCCAGCTGTACGGGGTATAGATTTCACTGTTAATAAAGGTGAAATGTTTGGATTAATTGGACCCGATGGTGCAGGTAAAACCACCACCTTTCATATTTTAAGCGGAGTGATGGAAGCTACCACTGGGGAAGTGCAGATATTTGGTTTACCTCCAAGGGATGCTCGCTTGACAACAGGGTATCTGACACAGCAGTTTTCACTATTCCAGGATTTGAGTATTGATGAGAATTTACGCTATGCTGCGGGGTTGCGAATAATACCAGAGGATTTATTTCAAGAACGCCGCCATAAATACTTGAGTTTAATGAACCTAGAGCAATTTAGCGAGCGCTTGGCTGGACAGCTTTCTGGTGGCATGAAACAAAAGTTAGCACTTTGCTGTGCTTTGGTTTCCCAACCCCAAATTCTCTTACTTGATGAACCGACAACAGGTGTCGATCCAGTGTCGCGACGGGAGTTTTGGGACGTATTGGCGGAACTATCAGTCGAGGGAATTACGATTGTTGTAGCCACGCCTTATTTAGATGAAGCAGAGCGTTGTCATCGAGTGGCGTTTATGTATGATGGGCAAATTCAAGAAATTGGTACTCCTAATTCTTTGCGTGCCAGCCTAGGTTTATATCGCCTCGAAGTCCACACACCCAACTTGGAACTAGCCGAACAAGTATTATTGCAGAATGAATCTATAAATATAGCTGATGTGCAAACATTTGGCGATCGTCTTGATGTTTTAGTTCCAGATTTGGCAGAAGGTGAAACTCAAGTGCGGCAATTACTGCAAAAGCATCAGCTAACATTTTCTAGTATCACTCCTGCCGAACCCACGCTAGAAAATGTTTTTGTGGCTCGTTTGCGCCAGCAGGGATCGGCTCCACAATTTTTTTTGTTCCCCCGCTATCGCAAAGGAATAAGAGGTACAGTCAACCCCAATGTCGAGATTTTGAGCGACGAGCCAACTACTTCTTCACCTATTGCCATTTATGCTCACAATCTTAGTCGGTCATTTGGTAGTTTTCAAGCAGTCAAGAACGTTAACATCAAGGTGCAATACGGTGAAATTTTTGGATTACTAGGTGCTAACGGAGCGGGAAAAACCACTACAATTAAAATGCTTTGTGGTTTACTTCCAGCCACTGGTGGAGAAATTTCCCTCAAAGGTGAAACAGGTAACTTGCGTAGTCCAGAATTACGGCGACGCATAGGTTATATGAGCCAGAAATTCACTCTTTACGATGATCTAACAATTTTAGAAAACTTGGAGTTTTATAGTGGCGTTTACGGTGTACCTAGGAAGTTGAGACGGGAAAAAATTGAATGGGTAATTGCCACCTGTGGATTAGAGGGACAAGAGATGATGATTACTGGACAATTACCAGGTGGTTGGAAACAGAGAGTGGCTTTTGGTGCTTCCGTTTTACATGAGCCAGATATTTTATTTTTAGATGAGCCAACATCAGGAGTCGATCCCCTTGCTCGTCGTCAGTTTTGGAAGTTAATAAATGACTTTGCCCGTAATGGTACAGCTATTTTAGTTACGACCCATTATTTAGAAGAAGCCGAACAATGTAACCGCATGAGTTTTATGGTAGCGGGGGAAACAGCTGCCGAAGGCTCACCCAGTTACATTAAATCTTCTCAACCAGGACAGCTGATAGAATTAATCGTAGACCACAATCAAGCTGCCTCAAACTTGCTCAAAAAATATCTAGAGCCTTGGCGTGTATCTATTTTTGCCACTAGTTTGCATATTGTTCTCAATAATCCAGAACAAGAAATTCCCATGCTACGTGAACTGCTTGAGCAAGCCCACCTAAACGTTCACTCCCTACGTCCAATTTCTTTTTCTCTAGAAGATGCATTTATTGGCATAGTCCAACGAGCGCAAAACTAAGTATTTGGGAATTGTTAATTTTATTGAAACATTTACTTAAGAAATATTTTTAACATTATCATGATCGCCATACAAAGAATTTTTACTCAGTGTAAAAAAGAACTAGCCCAATTCCATCGTGATCGCTTGACATTGGCGTTAGCGTTTCTGTTACCTACGATATCCTTATTGATCTACGGATTTGCCCTGCGATTGCAAAGTGATAATATTCCCTTGATTGTTCAAGATTTTGACCGTACAAGCTTAAGTAGCAGCTATATTGAACGCTTATATGCTACCAATCAGTTTATACCTACACAATGGTCAGGTGGAGATCCATCCCATGTGATTGACCGTGGTGTTGCAAAGGTAGCAGTCATCATACCTCCACAATTCAGTCGATCCATCAAAGCTAGCAGCACTGCGGAGATACAAGTATTAATTGATGCTACTGATGTTAATAATGCTCGTGTGATCAAAAATAATATTCAAAACGTCACAAATTTTTTTATTAGAGACCAACAACTTGCTCAATCAACAAATAGCATTAAAGCACAGATTCGCCTGTGGTTTAATCCCAGTCGTTTAGAAACACTATATTTTGTACCAGGGGTTTATGGTGTAGTGTTTTGGATTTTTCCTTCTTTATTGACAGCAATTGCAATGGTGCGGGAAAAAGAAAGAGGTACGATTTTGCAAGTCTATGCTTCCAGTATAAGTGCGGCTGAGTTTTTACTTGGTAAAGGGCTAGCTTACTTACTAATTGCCATTAGTGAAGCTTTTGTAGTTCTAGTTGTCGCTTCAGTAATTTTTGAAGTTGGCTTGGTAGGTAGTCCTATAATTTTAATACTTGGTACTGTGCTTTTTCTCATTAATAGCGTTCTATTTGGTTTGTTAATAGGAGTACGCAGCAGTAATCAAAATTCAGCTGTTCAAGGTGTTAGTTTAATCGGTTTTATTACATCTATATTATTGTCTGGTTGTATTTATCCACTTAACAATATTCCATTTCCAATTTCACTTATACCTAACATAGTTCCAACTCGTTACTACATTAATATTACTCGTGATGTTTTTGTGCGAGGTATTGGTTGGAAAAGTGTTTGGTTTGATTTACTAATTTTAGCTATCTTTGGTTTAATCTTATTTAAAGCCTCACATCGTGTAATCAAACAAATGCAATTACCAAATTAACAAGTATGAAATTTATTTTGAGATTATTCGATAATTTATTTTGGACACTAGTAATTAAAGAACTTAATCAACTACGACGCAATAAACAGTTGATTATTATGCTAATTATTCCGCCTACTTTACAATTACTACTTTATGGTTTTGCACTCAATCCAGACGTAAAAAATTTGAAATTGGGTGTTGTTGATTATGCTCAAGTTGAAGAAAGCCGAGAATTATTAACAGCAATGACTTCAAATAATGTTTTTATTTTAGAGTCAACGCTGACTAATGAAAAGAAGTTAAGTAGTCAAGTAGAGGAAGGTAAATTGGATGTAGGTGTGATTATTCCACCAGACTTTACACGTCAGTTAATAACAAAGTCAGCAACCATACAAGTATTTATTGATGGAGTAAATGCAAATACAGCAGGTATTGCAAATAACTATATAAATCAGATAGTTCAAGCCTACAACAATCGTTTAGCTTCAACTAACGTAAGTCCTCCTGTATTACCTAAATTCGTATTTCTCTATAATCATGGGCTGACTAGTAGTTGGTTTTTTTTGCCCGGAATCATGGGTTTAGTATTAACGCTAATTGCAACACTAGTTTCAGCGGTCATAGTTGTGCGTGAGAAAGACGTAGGAACTCTAGAACAATTACTGATGACACCAGCTGCTAACTGGGAAATCTTGGTATCAAAAATGTTACCACTAAGTTGTTTATTGAGTGGGGATATTCTTATAGCACTGACTCTAGCAAAGGTAGTATTTGACGTACCATTTCGTGGCAATTTTTGGCTGTTTTTTGGATTGTCGAGCATATATTTGTTGGTGGGAATTAGTTTAGGCATTTTATTAGCAACTATTTCCCGTTCTCAAGAGCAAGTGGTACTAATGTCTTTTTTCATCAATTTACCCACAATCCAAACTTCTGGAGCAATCGCTCCTGTTGAAGCAATGCCATCTTTTTTGCAATTTCTGTCTCTGTTTAATCCTTTGCGGCATTACATTACGATTGTGAGAGGAATTTTACTCAAAGGTGTTGGTTTAGATGTACTTTGGATACACGCCCTCGCATTAATAGGCTTTCTTTTTGTTTTTTTAGCTATTGGTATTAATAGATTTCGTAGCCAATTGTAACCAAACCCAAAATTTATCCAGTTTGGAAGCATAAGCAGACAAATGTAACTGAAACTACTATGCTTAATAGTACAACAGGCTAGTACTTATTCATAACTAAATTTGAAAAAGAGAGTTTAAAACACTTTCAAATTTTATTACTTAACATCTTTTTAATAAAAAATGCACTCTTTTCTTAACCTATAGGTGAAACACTTAGAAATACTGAGTATAGAGTTTTATCTATACATCACGGTGGCAATAGTGTAAATGAACTGATTTCACCGCAATAAGAAAGGAAATACATTTTTATGACAAAGAATGTCATTATCATGATTGGTGACGGCATGGGCTGGGAAATGGCTCGTGCTACTGCGATTTATAAACAAATTCAAGCTGGCAAGCAAGGTACTAACTTAAGTGATTATTACACGGCGGGCGAAGGTAAAGGACTTAGCTATCAAGATTTGTCAGGCTATACACTCGCTACAACATACGGTACAACAATAGCTGACAGTAAAGGAGTTTACAGCACTAATAATTCTGCGTTAGATGGCTCAGACCCCGTAACAGGAGGTAGTGGCGTTCGTCCAGGTTTTGAATTTAACCCTACTTTTAATCCTGGGACTACTGCTGCTGGAGGTGCTTTAGTTGCTGATGGTGTAGTCGGTAACTTGGTTGGTTATGACCCTGTGCGTGGTGGCGCCACTCCTTGGACTCCCGGAACAGATAAAGAATACATCAAGTACAGTTATCCAGATTCTGCGAACACTGCAACGACTTTATATACCGGAGTTAAAAGTTATAACAACGCTATCGGTGTTGATATTTACGAACAACCTTTAGAAACAATCTTGGTAAGTGCAAACTTACAGGGTAAGTCTACAGGTTTGGTGACATCAGTACCTATAGACCATGCTACCCCTGGCGCAGCAGCGGCAGCTGTGAACCGTAGAAGTAAGTACGACGGCGAATATCCAAATATAGATAACATTCTTCAGCAAGAGTTAAGAGTTTATCAGCCTACCGTATTGCTAGGTGGTGGACATCCCTTATCGAATACAAAAGACCCATTACCCGAAGGTGTAGAACCACCTCGCACTGAGGACTTTGTTACTGAAGAAACTTACAACGAACTTAGCAAAAACCCAAATAGTAATATTTACGATTACACTTTTTTGGAAAGAGGCGCCAATGCTGCTGCAACGTTAGCTGAGACTGCAAACAATCTTGACCCGAATAAAGGTGAACGTTTATTAGGTTTATATGGTGCGCGCGGGCAAAATGGTAATTTACCCGTAAGTTCAGCAAATGGAGATTACAGCACAACTGGACTCGATATGTTCAGCGTGTTTTCAACCAAAGGGGAGAAAGTTGATACTAAACGTCCCTTACTTCCGGGAGAAACAGACGCATCTTTCATTGCTACAGAACGCAACGAGAACCCTACACTCAAAGAGTTAACCGATGCAGCATTAAATGTATTAAGTAAAGACAAAGATGGTTTTTGGTTAATGGTCGAAGCTGGTGACATTGACTGGTCAGCACACGACAACAACATGGATAACTTAATAGGTACTATGTTGGATTTTGATAAAACTGTTACTTCCACGATTAACTGGATTGAGAATAATGGTGGTTGGGAAGAAAACCTGCTAATTGTCACTGCTGACCACGACCATTATCTAACACTCAACCCAGATTTCCCTGGTTTGGTACAATCGCTTGGGGGTCAAGCGTTGACTGATTTGGACACACCGGAAGAAGTAGGTCATTACTGGGGTTCAGACCCAAATGTGAAATACGGTTGGGGAAACCATTCTAACCGTCCCGTACCAGTTTATTATCAAGGTGCAGGTGCCGATGTTCTTACTAATTACATTGGTCAAGGTTACGAAAGCTATGGTTATCAAATACCAGGAAACCCAGGTCTTGTAGACCAGTCACAAATCTATAAAACAATGTACGCTGCGGTTACTGGTTCTGCTGATAAACCAACACCAAAAGGTTCTCAAACCTATTATGGTGACAGCAAAGATGACATTTTCTATGGTGGAGCAGATAATGATACTTTTTACGCTGGAGAAGGTAATAACTATATCTTTGCTAACCAAGGTGATAATAAAGTATACACTGGTGCAGGTAATGACCTTATTTACTCAGGTACAGGTAAAGACCTTATTTATGCAGGCGAAGGAATTAACAATATCTTCTCCGGTGCTGGCGATGATACAATTTATACTGGCGCTGGTGACGACCAAATATATGCAGGTGCAGGAAACAATTTAATTTACGCTGGCGAAGGTAATAACTATATTACTGCTGCTGGTAGTGGTAACAATATTGTTTATACAGGCGCCGGCAACGATGAAATTCGCACTGGTGCAGGAAATGATTTAATCTATGCTGGTGAAGGTAAGAATATTATTGCAGCAGGTACTGGTAATGATACTGTATACGCAGGTAGTGGCGCCGATAAATTTATCTTAGATGCTGGCGCCGATTCTGTAACCATTTATGGATATTCAGCAAATGACCAGCTTGCACGTGGTAGTACTCTCAAAGTAACAGATTTACTTACTGTTAGCTTAAGTGGCAACGATACTTTAATCAGTGTTGGTAGTGACTTACTCGCAACTGTGAAAAATACCACTTCTATAACAATTGCTTAAATATTAACTATAATGATAGGCTCAGACTCCAGCTTTAAATGGTGAAGACTGAGCCTGCCATATGAAGCTTCTCATGCAAAATACCAGCAATTGATAAAGCTTTACCCAAACTTTCAGGGATTCAATAAAAAATTGCTTTTGCTTTAGAAAGTTCGCAGTCAAGATGTCTTTATATAATAAAGTGAAAAATGCCACTACACTTGCTAACACAGTAACTTAATTAAATGATTTCGGGTGTAATTGGTACCGGACTATCGAAGCAAGCGTTAAATTCCGGTATCCTTAACCTTAAACAGTCGCATTCCATTTGCGGTCACTAGTAAAGAGCTTCCGGTATCTGCCAAGACTGCAACTGCTAACCCAACAAAACCAAAAGTACCAAACAGTAAAAATAACCCTTTGGTAACAAGCGAAAACACAACATTTTGTTGAATTACAGATACTGTACGACGACTTAATTCAACCGCGTAAGGAAGCTTTCTTAAGTCACTTCCCGCAAGCACCACATCAGCAGTTTCCAACGCGATATCAATCGTACCAAGTGCAAAACTAATATCAGCGGCAGCTAACGCAGGAGCATCATTTATTCCATCACCAACCATCCCAACAACTCCGGTACGTCGTAGCTGTTGAATTTCATTTAATTTATCTTGCGGTAGTAGTTCCGCACGATACTCATTAATTCCTACAGATTGAGCAATTTGTTGAGCTACTGCATTTCTGTCTCCTGTTAGCATCACCAAATTTTTTAGCCCAACTTGTTTGAGTTGTCGTAATGCTTCGCTTGCTTCTAATCTTAATCCATCAGCCAATGCAATGGCGCCTAAAAATTCATTATCATTTCCTACTAATACAGGAGTTTGCCCAAGGGCTTCAATTTTAATTAACATAGATTCGGCTTCACCTGAAATTGGAATACCAACTTCTTTAAATAGACGACGGTTGCCGACTACATAAATTCGTTCTCCCAAGTTTGCCCAAATTCCTTGTCCTGTGAATGATTTAAAGTTATCGGGTATTGCTAAATCCATCCCTCTATTTTTTGCTTCTGTTACTATTGCTTTCGCTAAAGGATGTTCAGATTGCACTTCTAACGATGCAGCAATTAATAGCACCATCTGGGCACTAATTTTATCAGTGTTATAAATTCCTTGAACAATTGGTAATCCCCGCGTAATTGTACCAGTTTTATCAAATGCAAGAGTCTGCAACCTTCCGGCTGTTTCAAGCGCATGACCACCTTTAAATAATACACCGTTACGAGTTGCTGCGCCGATTGCACTTACAATAGAAACAGGTGTAGAAATTACTAACGAACACGGACAAGCAATTACTAACATTACTAACGACCGATATACCCAAACGTTTGAAGGTTGAGCAAATGCTAAGGGTGGAATCAAAGCAATGGCTAACGCGATTAAAATCACAATCGGTGTATAAATTGCTGCAAATTTATCTATCCATTGTTGCGAAGGCGCCCGACTTTCTTGTGCTTCTTCAACTAAATGAATAATTTTTGCCACCGTAGTATCGCTTGCTGCATGGGTAACTTTTACTTCTAAAAATCCTGTTTGATTCATCGTCCCCGCATAAACTGTATCACCAATCTCTTTATCTTCAGGAATTGATTCTCCTGTAATTGGTGACTGGTCAACGGCACTACTACCAGAAACAACCAAACC
Source organism: Calothrix sp. PCC 7103 (assembly GCF_000331305.1). Taxonomy (GTDB): domain Bacteria; phylum Cyanobacteriota; class Cyanobacteriia; order Cyanobacteriales; family Nostocaceae; genus Dulcicalothrix. Next base: position 463,916 of record NZ_KB217483.1, read on the forward strand.
ATCTAATGCAATGCGCTGTCCCGGTCGAATTGTAATAATCTCGTTAATTTGAACGCTTTCAATACTGACTGTTTGTTCTTTACCATTACGTTTAACAGTCGCTGTTGGTGGCGTTAAGTCCATTAAAGCGCGAATTGCATTGCGGGTACGACCAATACTAAAAAGTTGCAGTGTACTACCCAAGGAAAATAGAAAAACTACTAGAGCCGCCTCAAACCAGTCTCCAAGAATAATGGCGCCGATAACTGAAATACTCATTAGTAAATTCATGTCAGCACGCCGTAAACGTAATTCAAATAAACCCGCACGTGCTACAGGATAACCAGCAACAATAATTCCAACGCCATAAAACGCACGTGCTATCCAAATCGGTAATGCTAGTTTTTGAGCAATCAAACCCAAAACTAATCCCGCTCCTGCCAAAATTACACTTTGCGCGCGACGGTTATGAAGAAAGAATTGCCAGTTTGTTGCCGTTTGTTGTGTAGGTTTGGAATTTTTGTGAGAATGGTTGTGTGAGTGATAGCTGTGATGATGAGAATTGATATCAACAGATTGCTCAACCGTGTAACCTAAATGCTTAATCCGTTCGCAAATCGATTCTTCCTGAATTAAGCTCGGTTCATAAGATAATTGTAATCGTTCAGTGGCAAAGCTAACCGATACATCCAAAACACCCGCAAGTTGCTGCAAACCAGCTTCTACAGTTTTTGCACAACTTCCGCAGTCCATTCCATGAATCAAAGCACTAAAAGTTTTTGCCCCAGCCACTTTGACTTGATTATGCTCGTGGTTATGGTCGCAGGCTTCACTATTAACGTGCTTATGATTTGGTTCATGATTTTCATGGTCGCAGCAAGCATCACTATGAGCCTGTTCATGCTTGTGGTCATCATCATTAGAATGTACGTCTTTATCAGCTGTACTACTCTGCTCAACCGTAAAACCCAAAGCTTTAATCAGGTTATAAATAGCTTCTTGGCTAACTTTACCAGAGTCGTAGGAAACCTTGACTTTTTCTGTAGCAAAGCTCACAGAAGCGGATGCTACTCCGTTCAACTGCTGTAAACCGACTTCTATAGTTTTCGCGCAGCTTCCGCAGTCCATGCCAGTGACTCGAAATTGTTGGGATTTAAGGGAAGGTGTTTGACTCATAGGTTTTTGATAAATTTTACCATTTAGATATTTACTTACAAAGACTTTATCACAAAAGTTGAATAACTATTCAATTATTACATTTATTTACTAAAGATGATATAATATAGAGTGATAATCATTCTTTAAAACTAAGGTAAGTGGTGAAAAAAGCTGTTTCTAAGAAAAACGTAGACAAGTATCAAGACGATGGTGCCTCCCTTGAACAGCTACACTGTGATGAACATCTAGTCCATCTCGATAGTGTACGTGCATCAATGCCAAAACTTTTGCCCCTAGATAAAGCAAAAGAGATGGCAGAAGTTTTTTCAGTGCTGGGAGACCCAAATCGCTTACGATTAGTCTCTGCACTAGCTTCACAAGAGTTATGCGTTTGCGATTTGGCTGCATTAACTCATATGAGCGAATCTGCGGTTTGTCATCAACTGCGTCTATTTAAAGTAATGCGTTTAGTTAAATATCGCCGTGAAGGAAGAAAAATTTATTATAGTTTAGCGGGTAGCACTATTTTTAATCTTTACAGCGTTTTGGCAGAGGATTTAGAAGACTTACAAGCCTAATTTTTGATAGGTTTTTAGGATAACTAAAGTTGCTATTGCATTTCCTGATTAATCGTCGTGTTTTAGCAGAGAAGTTTAATAACTCGTAGTGTAACAAGACCCTTAAGAAAGAAGTTCGACAGCTTGTCTTTTGACATAGGTATTTACTTGATGGGAATCTAATGAAAAAACTTATGTTTAAATTACTAACACTCGGTAAAACTTTGAGTTGCGGGCTTGTCGTTACTGGGAGCAATGCAATTTTGTTGGATATGGTCTTAATTCTTAATAAATATGTCTAATCCTCAATTAAAATTTAAACTGATTGGATATTTGTTGTTTTAAGTTTTGTAAAACTGCTTTTTCATCAATTAATTCAAGAGTAGACACCATTTCATGTATTAAAGGTATTTCCAAACGTAACTCTTCAATTATTTCCCGTTGGTTAAAAATCTCCGCTGGCTTTCCTTCCAACAACAGTTTTCCATCACCCATCACAAAAACCCAATCTGCCCAACGGTAAACTAAATCAAGGTCATGGGATGCCATAAGTATTGTTGTTCCAGACGAATGAATCTTTTTGAGAGTTGTCATTAAGTTATGAGTATGCAGCTTATCCAAATAAGCTGTTGGTTCATCAAGTAAAAGTAATTCAGGCTGTAAAACCATGACATCCGCAATAGAAACTCGCTTTTTCTGTCCCAAACTCATGTGATGTACTGGTCTTTGGGCAAGTTCTGTTAATCCAAATTCGACTAAAGCTTGTTCGACTCGTGCTTTGATCTCGGTTTCTGGTAAACCTAAGTTACACAAACCATAAGAAATATCTTCCTCCACCGTAGAAGCAACTAATTGTTGCTCTGGGTCTTGAAATATCAACCCTACTTTTTGACGTAGCTGTATCAATGATTTGCGGTTATAATCTATAGGTCTTTTTTTCCATAGTATTCGACCACTATTAGGTTGATAAAGTCCATTACATAATAGAAAGAAAGTAGTCTTTCCACAACCATTTTGACCAATTAAAGCACATTTTTTACCTGTTGGTATTTTTAAGGCTAATCCATTTAATGCTTTATTCTTGGTATTGGGGTAATTGTAATCTACCTGCTCAAACTCTAGTATAAATTCTTGCATGATTTAATAGTTCTAGTCCTACTAATATTGTAGAACCAATAATTGCTTCTACCGTATACCGTTTTGATGGTCTATATCGGTAAGGATGCCAAACACGAAATTGCCCGTTGAAACCTCGCGATTCAACACTTAGAGATACTTGACGATAATTCTCTAAAGTCCGCTTAAATAATTGACCAACCAATAGTCCTAAACTTTTTATTGAGGTATTAAAAGTACGATAACCAAAACGCGCTTGTTGAGCGGTCCATAGCTGGCTGGCTGTATTCAATAAAACAAAAATGAAACGATACATTAATAATAAAATTTCGCATAGCAGTTCTGGTAAACCAATGCGACGTAAAACTTCTAATAACTCAGAAAAAGGAATAGTTAGCATTACAAAATACAAGCAGGAAAGCGAAGCTAATGCGCGCGTTAAAATGCTTAAGCCTTGTAAGATTCCGTTGAAGCTAATATATATATGAAAAAAGCCAATAGTTAAACCAGCTAGTGCATCGTTTTGTATATTAGCTACGCTGTCACTAGCAACTATATTAAAAGCTAAAGCGAATAAACTAGTCAACCAAAAGAATAGCCCAACATATAGTAGTTTTAAATAAACTTTAGCAGAAATGTCTGCATAAATCACTATCCAAATACTCATCCATACTGCAATTAATATTTGTACAGTTGGATGGGAAAAAAAAGTAATTAAAAAAAGCGTGGTTGCAAATGTAAGTTTATGTTCTGGAGGCAACCACCGCAAACGATTAGTGTATGCGAGCTGGTCTATCTGAATTTTCATTTTATTTTTGTCGCTGTTCGCTACGTCCTTTGTAAAGCCCAATCACATAGCCAATCACACCAGCACCTAATCCAGCTTGTACAGCAAACAGCAAACTTTCAACTTCTCCACTTGGTAATTCAACTAATGAATTGAACCAAGGTTTATATTGCGGATGTAATTCTGTGATTGCTTTTTCTGCTTGACCATCAGCACCGGCAAAGTCACCTTTCACAAATAATAGTGGTGCAACTGCTAATACAATTACTCCTAATATCAACAGCCAATTATGAGATTTTTTATTTGCCATGCGTTATTCGCTCCTTTTATCAGCTTATTGATTTATATATTATCTAATCTGCTTTAATTAAATTTAGCATTTGCAATTCTTGGCACCCATAGCTAGAAAGCCAATTCCATACTAAAACAGTTAATAATCCCTCACTAATCGCTAAAGGAATCTGCGTCACTGCAAAAATCCCTGCAAACTTGATAAACGAAGCCATAAACCCACCAGTTGCAGCAGGGAATGCTAGAGCTAACTGTATCGAAGTAACAATATATGTAAATAAATTAGCTACAGCAGATGCAAGGAATATTGCTAACTTTTGATTACCAGTTGGCGCCAAACTACGATAAATGCAAAAAGCAACGATTGGTCCAACAATTGCCATTGAAAATGCATTCGCTCCTAGCGTTGTTAAACCACCATGAGCTAAAAGCAAAGCTTGGAACATTAATACCAAAGTACCAAGGACTGACATTGCCAAAGGACCAAATAACACTGCTCCCAAACCTGTACCCGTGGGATGGGAGCAACTTCCTGTTACAGAAGGTAATTTTAATGCTGATAGTACAAAAGTAAAAGCCCCAGCTAATGCAATTAACAGCTTTAACTCAGGTTTTTCTTTAGTAACGCGCGTAAGACTGCGTAAACCCAAAATAAAAAATGGTAATGCGATTATATACCAAAAAATTGCCCAACCCACAGGTAAAAAGCCTTCCATAATGTGCATAGCGTGAGCTTTTGCATCACTGCCAACAATTAGATAGAAGCTTAAAAATGCCATTAAACCCAAATTAAATAAGCGTGATTTTCGTTTAGATATCGAAATATTACTTAACATTTTGCTACCTCAATGATATATCCTCATGTTTCAAAACGCTTGTACTTTTAGCCTAAATATCAAGCGCGCTTAGGAATTTTGCAACAGATGGAGTAATTTCTTAAAGCCACACACCACTTGCTTTCTATCAATAATACAAGTAGTACTGATAAATATTTGACATTGGATTTTCACCTATACCTCGTAGATGAGTAACTTTATTAATCGGCGGGTATTCTGACTAACAAGGAAATCCTTGAACACAGTTGCGGGACAGCGCCGGATTTAAACCGGACTTTCCCCGTTACCTCTAGTAGCTGACCCCACTAGAACCGATTAAGCTAGATTAGCACGTATAAGAAATATATCATAGAGATAAATTCTGAAAAGAAAATGAATTAGTTAATCCTTGGTGGCTAAAAATTGTATCTTGGTTAGTCACACTAATAATAGTAGGTTCAAATGCTTGGCTGTTAGTGCAAACGATTTTCGGATAGTTGTCACAAACTTAATTGATTAAAATGGTGGTAAAGCGAAAGTTACCCTTGGAGGTACAAACATGAAAATGCTCATATCGCTGACCTTATTAGGAATAACGACTGTATTACCTGGAGTGAGTGCAACCGTTCATGCACAGGCGCCTGTATATCGAACAGAACAAGGGAATTTACGACAATATTATAATCAAGGCTTGCAAAAGTTAGCTCAAGGCAACTTTGATGGTGCAGTGGCAGATTTTGATAGAGTAGTACAATTAAACCCAATGAATGCAGAAGCTTATTGCCTGCGGGGACTGGCAAAGGCACAATTAAGAGATTTTCAAGCTGCATTAGTTGACTATAATCAATCATTAAAGCTAAACCCCAGACATGCGGACGCTTACAATGGTCGGGGAATGATTAACGCGGAACTCGGTCAGGTTAATACAGCAAAAAAAGACTTTGAGCAGTCAATTAAAGTTGACCCTAAATACGTCGATGGTTACTACAATTTAGGACTTCTCAACTACAGAGAAGGAGACCATAACCAAGCAATATCCCAATTTAACTTAGCATTGAATATTAATCCTAAACTCGCTGATGCTTACGGTAATCGAGGACTTGCACAATATGCTTTAGGAAATAAAAGCAACGCAATTACAGATTTACAAAAAGCAGCAGATTTATTTCAACAACAGGGAAATGTCCAAGCATATCAGCAAACACAAGTTTTGCTCCAACGAGTTCAGCAGTAAAAAGAACGTTAATCTCAGTTTATTGAGCGTTGGGTGAGCAATTACTGACTCACCCTATTTTTATAAAAATGTCAAGGCGCCTACAAACTCACAAACATTGCTGCTAAATGAGAATTTAACTCATTAAATATAAAAGTTAAGCTATTTTTGTGGAAGCACAAAAATTTCATCCTGATTTCATCCAGTTCTGCCATGCTAGTAGAAAGAATATATAACGCGACTCATTAACTTGATAACACTTAGGCTGCTAGGTAAATATGAGGTTAATCTATTTAACTAATATAAACGATTGATATTAATCTATGGTACGTATGCCAATTACATTAGGTTGAGGCAAGTATGAAAATATTACTAGTTGAAGACGAGCCGGACTTAGGTGCATCAATAGTACGAAAATTGCATCAAGAAAAGTACATCGTTGATTGGATTCAAGATGGAGAAGAAGCTTGGTGTTGCCTAGATGCTAAATGGACTGAGTATACAGTGGCAATATTTGATTGGTTGCTACCTGGAATATCTGGTATCGAACTGTGTAAACGCTTGCGACTTCGTAGTAATTCTTTACCTGTTTTAATGTTGACAGCGAAAGATAGTATGGCTGACAAGGTAACTGGCTTAGATGCAGGCGCCGATGATTATTTAACAAAACCGTTTGGAATGGCGGAATTACTAGCAAGACTACGGGCTTTACAAAGACGTTGTCCTAGTTTTCAAGCGCAAGAGTTACAGGTTGGCAATTTAATTTTAGACTATGCTAACTATGCACTTTACTATCAAAAGCTGAATGGTGATAAGGCGACAATTAATTTAACAAAGAAAGAATTTCACCTTCTAGAATATTTTATGAAACGTCCCAACAGTATAGTCACACGCGACCAAATCTTGAATCATATTTATAGCCTTAGCGCCGAACGGGTTAGTAACGTTGTAGCTGCACAAGTTCGACTGCTACGACGCAAATTATCAGAGTACGACTGCGAGGGGCTAATCGAAACTGTTCCAAGTATGGGCTACCGTTTTAATCCTAGCAATGCAAATTAAGCTTTTCACTAAAACTCGTTGGCGCCTAGCGTCTTGGTATGCTTTGGTTCTGGCTCTGATTTTAGGGTTATGCGGTCTTGTAGTATACCAGGTAATGATTCGTGCGTACTTAGTATCTATTGATTTAGAGCTAGAATCTGTTACTGGTACGTTACATAGTGTAATTGAGCCGAATTTAAAACAACCTGGTCAAATTGAACCTGTTTTTGAATTGGTTTTACCCAATCTATGTTTTACTGACGGTTGTTACAATCAACAAGCTTATAGTCACGCTCAACTAGCTCACAATCGTCACGGTATATTTAGCGCAGTATATAAAGATAAAAGATACTATGTTCGCTTTGTTGATACTTCTTTAAAAGTAATTGCTGTAGCTGGAGCAAATGTAAATGAACTACCATCAACTATACGAACGGACGTATGGCAAACACTTAGAGATGCACAGGGCAACCGCTATAGTCAAAAGTCTTTGGAGCTACACACTCAAGATAACCGGACATGGGGATATATACAAGTTGGACGCAGCCTCAAAGAATTAGATAATCGTCTTCTTGCGTTAAAGCTAACCTTAGCTTTTGGGTTGCCAACTTCTATATTTTTGGTTGGTGCTTCAAGTTGGTGGTTAGCTGGGTTAGCAATGCGACCAATTGACAGGTCGTATAAACAGATGCAGCAATTTACCTCTGATGCTTCCCATGAACTACGCACTCCTTTAGCAGCAATTAATGCTACCGTTGAAACGGTGCTTGATTTAGAGTATTTATCCGAAAAAGAAGCACGCGATACGCTTATCTCAATTAGGCGCCAAAACTTGAGACTTTCTAGTTTAGTGCAAGATTTACTACTATTGTCACGATTTGACCAAAAAACTCAGGTAACAGACAGACAACAAATTTGTCTCAACGATTTAATTAGCGATGTAATGGAAGAGTTTTCAGCGTTGGCAAGTAATGCTGATTTAGAGCTAAGTTCATCGTTGGAATATTCACAACCTGTATACGTGCTAGCTGATGAAGACCAAATTTTACGCCTAATTTCTAACTTGATTGCAAATGCAATTAAATATACTCCTTCATACGGTTACGTTAATGTAACTCTCAAACGCAGCAACGGTGATGCGGTAATTGAAGTTAAAGATACAGGTATTGGCATTCCGCTTACTGAACAAGTGCGAATTTTTGACAGATTTTACCGCGTTGATAGTAATCGCTCTCGTAGCAGTGGAGGTTCTGGACTGGGACTAGCTATTGCAAAAGCTATTGTTGAGGCACACAAAGGAAGCATCAAAGTCCATTCTTCACCTAATAAAGGTAGTAATTTTATCGTGCAATTACCTATTTGCAGTACACATGAACAATTACACTGATGTCCCTTTAAGTATTAAAAGATACTAAGTTTCTTGCGAAAATTTGACTATCATCTGCAACAATTACTAAATAACTAGTTGCACTCTTGCAATTTTTCTTATCTATGACTGACAAAATTCGGACTGCATCTTACTCTCAACTCTCAAGCTTAGTTAATTGGCAAGCTGACCAATTTAAATCTTAAAGACGCACAAATTTCACCCAAATTTCATTAACTTTTGTCAAGGTAGTATTAGGGATAAATTTTTAACAAACTATGCTGACTTCACACAACCCTAACCAATTAACGCAAGGAAAAGAATTCAACACTACTATTCTATTAGTAGAAGAAGACCTTGATTTCGGCGCCGCTGTCAAGCGAGCATTAACGCAGCACAATTACTCGGTGGACTGGGTAACTGATGGAGCAGAAGCTTGGGTAAATCTAGAAAATACTCAATACGCATTAGCAGTTTTCGATTGGATGTTGCCTGGTGTAACGGGTTTGGAATTATGTCAACGTTTACGAGAAAAAGACAATCCTTTACCTGTTTTGATGCTGACAGCCAAAGATAGAGTGAAAGATAAAGTTATTGGTTTAGATGCAGGCGCCTCAGATTATCTGCTCAAGTCATGTAGCATGACAGAACTAGTCGCGCGCTTGCAAGCATTGCAACGACGTTTCGGGCAATGTCAACTAACACAACTAACTGTTGGTAACCTAACTCTGGATTACAATAGCAATACGATAAAGAGTCAGAATCAAGCTTTTGAAAGACAAGAAATTTTCCTTACTCATAAAGAATTTCACGTACTCGAATACTTGATGAAGCATCCAAACCAGATTATTGCTGGTGATGAAATCCGTGACTATTTAAAGAAGATGAATTCAGAAAGCTGTAGCTGTGTAGTCGCAACTCAAATACGCGCGCTGCGGCAAAAGTTAATCAACTCTGGTTGCGCTAACCCAATTGAAACCATGCAAAACTCTTGTTATCGCTTTAAAATTTCACCCTAATTTCATCCGAGCATGACAGACTGTTAAGTAAGCGGGTTAAACATTTTTGACCTTCTACTAAGACTGTTATATTAACTCCTCTGGATAAAAAAGGAATTTTCTGTCAATGCCGCAGCTTAACCGTTACCAAAACAAAATTGCATCATCTGCCATACTTGGTTTACTACTGTTGACTACATCTACCCCAGTAATAGCAGGTGCGGGACATGACCACAGTGGCGCCAGTGAGTTTCAGTCAGGAGGAGAAAGTAGTCCAGTTAATGTTGATGCCCAAACTGCCCAACGGTTAGGTATAAAAGTAGAACCAGCTAAAAAGCAAGCGTTAGATGTCGGTATAAAAACTACTGGACAAATTGAAACTTTACCCGACCAACGAGTTGATGTAACGGCGCCACTAACAAGTAAAGTGGTTGAATTGTTGGTAAAACCAGGCAGTAAGGTCAAAAAAGGTCAACCTGTAGCTGTTGTAGCTTCACCTGAATTGGTAGAACTGCGTGTTGGTTCACAAGCAAAGCAGGCGGATGCAGTTGCAGCCCTGCAAAAGGCACAAGCCGATTTAAGATTAGCCAAGGAAAATCTTGAGCGTCAGCAACAAATATCAGAAGCAGAAATAACACAGGCAGCAACCCAGCTTTCTGCTGCAAAAGCACAGTATAACCGTGATTTAACTTTAGTAAATCAACGCAGTGTATTAAAAGTTGCTCAAGAAAACCTTAAACGTCAACAACAAATCGCTACTGCTGAAATCGCCCAAGCTACCACAGAAGTTGCAGTAGCGACTGAGCAGTATGAGCGCGATAAAGAGCTGGTGGAAAAAGGAGCATTACCAAGGCGCCAAATGCTAGAGTCGCAGGCGAAATTAGAAAGGGCAAGAGCTGAACTAGCCAGAGCAAAAAATCTTCCCCAAGTAGTTCAAGCGGAAAGCGAAGTCAAAAAAGCCGAAGTTGATTTGCCGTTAAGAGAGTTACGGGATTCACAATCGCGCGTTGCCGAAGCTGAAACACAACTCAAACGCGCTCAAACTCGTCGAGAAGTTTTAGAGGCACAAGCACAACTTAAACGCGCGCAAGCTGATGTAGAGGTTGCACAATCTCAAATCAAACTAAGTAATACTACTTATAATACCCGTTTGCAACAACTAGGAACAACCGCAAACGCCAAAGGTTTGGTAACAATTACTGCTCCCTTAACTGGAACGGTTGCCGAACGTACCGTTAGTATTGGTCAATCGCTGCAAGATGCGGGCGGTAAATTAATGACTATATTAAATGATGGTCAAGTATTTGCGACTGCGAATATTTATGAAAAAGACTTAAGCAATATAAAAAATGGTCAGCGAGTCAGAGTTAAAGTTGCTTCTTTACCCAACCAAACTTTTGAAGGTCGAATTACACAAATCGGTACGGTAGTGCAAGGAGAAACGCGCGTTGTACCCGTACAAGCCCAAATAAATAATTTGAATGGTTCCCTAAAACCGGGAATGTTTGCCGAATTAGAGGTAATAACAGATAAAACCGCTTCTGCTTTACTCGCAATTCCTTCCACTGCAATTGTAGATGTGAATGGCAAAAAATTAGTTTACGTACAAAACGGTAATGCCTTTGAAGCAGTCGAAGTAACTCTGGGTCAAACTTCTGGAGATATGGTTGAAATCAAAACAGGTTTATTTGAGGGAGATTTAGTAGTTACTCAACGCGCTACCCAGATTCATGCTCAGTCGTTGCGGGGTGGAAGTAAGAAAGAAGAAGGTGATAACCACAGTGAAGAAGGACAAGTTCAAGCAGAGGGAGCTGAGGTAAAAGCTAATAAATTCCCTATTCCTTTGTGGTTAATTGCGGCTTTCGGTGGTTCTATGGCTACAGCAGTAGCTTTTGGTACAAGCAACTTACTATCTAATCGTAAACGCTCTCGATTGGCAACAGCGGGTTTTGACAGTCAAGAAGTTGTTACTTTTGAAACAGAAGCAGAACTTCACTTAAACAATCATGAGCAACCTTCATTGTCCCCTGCATCAGTAACGGTAGAAAATCACAAAAATCAAGAGTAATTAAATCATGCAGAACATGGGTACTATTGACTGAAATTATAGTTAGTAAATGAAATTGGTCAATTCATGCATAGGAATTTCATCCGAATTTCATCGGAGCGTGACAAACTGTAAAGTAGGTGGTTAAGTTTTTTTAACTGCTATTACGATTTAAGTTCCCCCATTCAAGAAGGAATCTCTGGACGATGCAAAAGTTTAACAGTGCCAAAAACCGAATAACATCACTTGGTCGCGTTTCTTCTGCTATCCTTAGTTTACTGCTAATTGCTCCTACCGCAGTATTTGCAGGTGCAGGACATGACCACAGTGGCGCCAGCTCGTTCAAGGGGGGGAGCGATACAAATAGTCCAGTAAATGTTGATGCTCAAACAGCCCAACGGCTAGGAATCAAAACCGAAACAGTAAAAAAGCAACCATTGGCTTTGGGAATTAGAACCACCGGACAAATAGAAACTTTACCGAGTCAAAGAGTTGAGGTAACTACTCCTATCACAGGAGCGAAGGTAGTAGAGTTATTGGTAGAACCAGGTGCCACTGTAACTAAAGGTCAACCTGTAGCGGTTGTTACCAGTCCTGATTTAGTAGACTTGCGCGTCACCTCTCAAGAAAAACGTGCGGATGCTGTAGCCTCTCTACAACAAGCACAAGCTGATTTAAATTTAGCACGACAAAATTATCAAAGATATTTACAAATAGCACAGGCTGAAATCGCACAAGCACAAAGTCAAGTTGCATTTGCTACTGAAAAATATAGTAAAGATACACAGTTAGCCTCTGCTGGCGCCCTTCCACGTCGTAACGCTTTGGAATCTCAAACTCAATTAGCAGATGCTCAAGCTAAACTTACAAATGCTGCGAGTAAACGTGATGTTATCTCTTCAGAAGCCCAAATGAAGCGCGCGCAGTCAGCCGTGCAAGTAGCACAAGAACGTTTACGTCTGAGTGGAGATATTTACAACACTAGACTGCAACAATTAGGAAATCGCTCGAATTCAAAAGGATTGGTAACAATAACGGCGCCGATTTCAGGTAAAGTTGCCGACCGGGAAGTTACCATTGGTCAAACCTTCAACGATGCTGGTGGTAAACTTATGACTATTGTTAATGATAGTCGAGTGTTTGCTACGGCGAATATTTTTGAGAAAGACTTAAGTCAAGTAAAAGTCGGTCAGCGCATTAATGTCAGCACCGCTTCTTTGCCTGGGCGTAATTTTACAGGAAGAATTACAAGAATTGGGACTTTAGTACAGGGAGAAACGCGCGTTGTGCCCGTACAGGCAGAAGTTGAAAACTCAGGTGGGCAGTTTAAACCGGGTATGTTTGTGGAACTAGAAGTTTTAACCGGGCAACAATCAACACCCACAATGGTAATTCCCAATTCCGCAGTTGTTGATGCAAATGGGAGAAAATTAATTTACGTACAAAATGGAAACGCATTTCAATCTGTAGATGTAGAACTAGGTCAAACTTCAGGTGATTTAGTCGAAGTTAAAACAGGTTTGTTTGCAGGAGATTTAGTTGTAACACAGCGTGCTACCCAACTTTATGCACAGTCTTTGCGGGGTGGAAGCCAAAAAGCAGAAGGTGATAACCACTCAGAAGACAATCATGCAGAAGAAACATCTGTCAAAGGTAATAATTTTCCAGTTCCATTGTGGTTGTTAACAGCAGGTGGAGGTACTTTAATTGCAGTCTTAGCCTTTGCTGCTGGTAGTTTTTGGTCTTCTAAGCAAAAACGTCAAGGTTTGGTAGCGGTTGGGGATGTGGATGGATTAAGCTATGAAAGTGATATTTATATAGATAGCCATACAGATAACCATAAACAGCCAAGTTTGTCGAGTACTTCTGCTTCGGAGAAAAAAGATAGTTTGCGGCAGGAAGATTAATTATAGGTTGGTCATTGTCTGATTCATTAAATTATTAAAAATAGAAAATGCTTGGAAATATTGTTAGGTGGGTGATTGAGCGGCGTTGGCTCGTTGTATTGGCTACGGTTCTTGTTTCATTTTGGACATTTTATGTCATCCCAACTATGCCGTTGGATGTACTTCCAGCTTTTGCGCCACCCCAAGTAGAAATTCAAGCGGAGGCGCCTGGATTAGCCCCAGAGGAGGTAGAATCTTTAGTAACTTTACCAATTGAAAGTGCAATTAACGGTACACCTGGAGTAACTGCTGTACGTTCATCGAGTGCAGCAGGTATTTCCGCAGTGAGAGTAATATTTAACCAGAACACCGAGATATACCAAGCACGTCAGCTAGTTACTGAACGATTACAACAAGCTACAGGTAAACTACCACCAGGAGTAGAAACACCACAAATATCTCCCACCACTTCCCCTGTTGGTTTAGTCGTCCAATACGCTTTTACTGTTGAAGATAAAACTCCTAACTCCTCACTCCTCACTCCTAACTCCCTAATGGAAGCGCGTCGAATCGTTGATTGGCAAGTAACAAATCGCCTTTTAGCTGTTCCTGGGGTTAGTCAGGTTTTAACTTTTGGCGGTGATGAACGACAATTTCAAGTTTTAGTTGACCCAGTAAAATTAGCAGCATTTAATATAACATTAGACCAAGTTACACAAGCTACTCAAAAAGCAAACGTTAACGCTCCTGGTGGCTTTTATATTACTCCAGATACAGAAAAATTAATTCGAGGTATTGGTAGAATCGAATCAATCGAAGATTTAAAGAAATCAACTATTGTTTCTCGTAATGGTGTTCCTGTAAGGTTGCAGGATGTCGCGGATGTGCAAATAGGCGCCGCAATTAAGCGTGGTGATGGCAGTTTTAATGGCAAACCCGCAATTATTGTCATGGTGAATAAACAGCCAATTATTGATACTCCAACTGTTACCCGCGCGGTAGAGAGAGCAATGGGTGAGATCAAAGCTGGATTGCCAAAAAATATTAAGGTAACTACTACATTCCGTCAAGATAGTTATATTGAATCTTCTGTTGATAATGTTCGCTCATCTTTGATTCAAGGTAGTATTATTGCTGCCATAATTTTGATACCATTTTTGATGAATTGGCGTACTTTGGCAGTATGTTTACTTGATTTTTTCCTAACATTACTATTTGGATTACTTGCTTTGTCTTGGTTAGGGATTGGATTAAATACGATGACCTTGGGTGGTTTGGCGGTTGCAATTGGTACTGCAATTGATGATGCGATTGTATATGGTGAAAATACTTATCGCCGACTGCGGGAAAATAAAACTTCAGATAACCCATTGTCACCATTAGAAATTATTTTTGAAGGTTCACAAGAAGTACGCGATTCGTTAATTGGCGCCACTATTATTGGAATTATCGTTTTCTCACCTATTTTTACCTTACCGGGAATTGAAGGAAAAATTTTCACGCCAATGGGTATTTCTTATTTGGTGGTAGTTGTAGTTTCTAGTCTAGAATCTTTATTAGTTTCTCCAGCTTTGTGTGCAATTTTATTACCAAATGTAAAAATTACTAAACGAGAACCCTGGCTTGCAAGGTTTTGTAAGGGTATTTATGCATTATGCCTAAATTTTTCAATGCGAAATTCATTACTAGTTGTAGGTATTGCTACAGTTATAACGGTTGCATCAATTAGCATCCTTCCTTCTTTTGGTAGAGCATTTTTACCAGAGTTTCAAGAGCAAACAATGGTAAATACGTTGATATCTTATCCAACAAGTTCTCTTGAAACTAGCACAAAAGCAGGTCATGTAGTCGAAGAAGCGTTAAAAAATGACCGTAGATTTAAATTTATTCAAACTCGTGCCGGACGTGCTTCGGGTGATGCAGAAGCAGCAGGTGTCAACGTTGCCCACGTTGATATTGAATTAAGTAAAGAAGGAATGCAGAACCGCGAAAAATCTTTACAAGTGATGCGACGTGCGTTTGAAAGTATACCAGGCGCCGCAGCTAATATCGGTGGATTTCTCCAGCACCGAATGGATGAAGTATTATCTGGGGTTCGTAGTTCAATAGCTGTGAAAATTTTTGGTTCCGACTTAGCTGAACTGCGAAAAATAGGACAGCAAGTAGAACAACAAATGGCAACAGTTAATGGTGTTATTGATTTACAACTTGAACCTCAAATTCCTGTACCGCAAATTCAAATCAAATTTGACCGTGATGCTGCAAGTCGCTACGGTCATACAGTCGGAGATTTAGCGGATACGATTGAAACTGCACTAAATGGTAGAATTGTATCTCAAGTTTTAGAAAACCAACAATCTTTCGCGTTACTTGTATGGTTAAAGCCAGAAGCACGACAAAATTTAGACACAATTCGTAATTTACTTATAGATACTCCTAACGGTCAGAAAGTACCTTTGGGTAGTGTAGCTACAATCTCAGAAGGTACTGGACCAAATACAATTAACCGTGAGAATGTTTCTCGTTTAATTATTGTTTCAGCGAATGCTAAAGGTAGAGATTTACGTTCAATTGTCAATGATATTGAAGCTAAGGTAAAACGTAATGTCCAAGTGACCCCAGGTTATTTTATTCAGTATGCGGGTCAATTTGAAGCTGAAGAACGCGCGACACAAAATATTTTAGTTTTTAGTGTTATTGCGTTTGTCGCAATTACCGTCATTATGTATCTGTCGGTTAAATCTATTCCTTCCACCGCAATGATTATGATTAACCTACCCATTGGCTTGGTTGGGGGTGTAATTGCCGTTGCTTTAACTGGTGGAGTAATTTCTGTTGCATCGCTGGTTGGATTTGTTTCCTTATTTGGGGTCGCAACTCGCAATGGTTTACTGCTGGTAGATAACTATAATAGTAAATATGCCGAAGGTATGCCATTAAAAGATATTATTGTAAAAGGGTCAATGGAACGACTCAACGCAATTTTAATGACAGCTTTAACTTCTGCACTCGGTTTGGCGCCGATGGTACTACAAGGTGGACCCGGACAAGAAATTTTGCAACCGCTATCAATAGTTGTATTTGGTGGTTTATTTACTTCTACTGCGATAACTTTGGTTGTGTTACCTGCTTTGTACGCAAAGTTTGGTAAGTTTTTATTCCCGAAAAAACAAGAAGAAATTAAAGACCAACAATTTTTGATGCATATGTAGACAAATTTGTACGCGCTTGAAATGAAACTAATTCCTATTTAGGGGATGGTATCGTAGGTGCGATAATTAGCCGCTCAAGACTGTATATGTGAAAATAAACTATGAAAAGTAACTTCAGTCTTTTAGCCCAGCGTCCAGCAGCTGTTCGGATAATTGCCTTTCTTTTATGCTTACTGGTGATATGGTTACCTATTGCTATTCCCATATATTTATTGGTATATGATGCTAACTTAATGACTATTCTGACAATGGGAATGCTAGCGATCTCGTTCTTTATTTTTCTGCCTCGTTGGGGTAAGTTAGTTCACAATCAATCCCAAATATATCAACATGTGGGTTTAGAATTTACAAAGCAATTCGCTTTTGAGTTACTGCGGGGTTTGGCAATAGGATTAATTAGCATTCAATTATTATTTTTTGTTCAAAGTTCATTAGGTTGGTTGGAATGGCTTTCTCCGAGTCAGTCGGTAGTACGATTTATTTTAGAAGGGATACCTACAGCTTTTGGGACTGCACTTGCTGAGGGGTTATTTTTTCGCGGTTGGATATATGATGAGTTATCCCGAGATTATAGACCTAATGTTGTGCTTTGGGCAGCTTCGTTAATTTTTCCAATATCGCATTTTCTCAAACCGATAGCGGAAATAATTCGCACTTCACCGCAATTTTTCGGTTTACTATTGCTTTCGTTAATTTGTATTTGGGCAAAACGTAATAGTCGAGGGCGTTTGGGTTTATCGATAGGTATTCATGCTGGGTTGGTTTGGGGTTGGTATGTTGTTAATGTTGGTAAGTTAATTGAGTACACGGGTCAGGTTCCTGTTTGGGTGACAGGTGTTAATGATAATCCTTTAGCTGGAGTGGTTGGGTTAAGTATTTTACTAACTTTGGCATTATGGATGTGGTCAAATAATTTAAAGTTGAAAGTTTAGGAGTTTTCTGTTATAAGGTATGTCACACCAGTATTAAATTTAGCAACTAATTCTAAAGCTGATTCGGTTATCAAGTTATTTTTAGTTTTGATTTTAGCGTTACATTTATCCAATTGCTTAAAATATTTCATCCAAATTTCATTTAGATTGTTTAAACTAGTTTTTAGCTAATAATGTTGATTTCCAAAGCATTATTGTTTCTAGTATACAGTTTTACTTTAAAACTTAGGCTGTATACTAGATTTTTTTATGACATTTTTTATACTCAGATACTAGCAAATAAATTTGGCAGGCTGACCAATTAAAATTTAGAATATGCATATATTTCATCCAAATTTCATTAATTTCTTTGTTATCGCTTCAGAATTTCATCGTAATTTCATCCCCTTTTGACATACTAAATATTACACCTCCCTCTTATGACTCGGCTCTAAATCTAAATGTGGCTGCCCAGACCAGGTCAAGCACCAGTATGTCAAGCTGGGGCTTGAAATTGGTCAGTCATTAGTATGTAAATAATTTGTATTAAATACTACTTAAAAACTCTAAATATTAACATTGAATTAAATGTTATGTTAAATAATTGAACAACTGCTCAACTAATCAAGTATGATTGAAGAGTAGCAGTGTCTCCGGTTCTGTAGAACAAATACGTTATGCAAAAGTCAGATTTAAACAGTCGTGACCATAACCACTCGCATGGTCAAGCCAATCACAGCAATCATAAGCACGACCACGACCACGACCACGATCACGATCATGGTCATAGTCACGGTGATGGAGATTTTGATCTTAAAAAGGAATTAATTTCCGTTGGTGTAGTCGTTATTTTGTTTGTACTGGGTTCAATATTTGAAGAAAAGTTACATAATACACCTTACTCTGTTGCTGAGTACCTAGTTTTTATCCCTGCCTATCTTCTGAGTGGTTGGAATGTTTTGACCAGTGCTGGACGAAATATTCTGCGAGGTAGGATTTTTGATGAGAATTTTCTGATGACTGTGGCAACCCTCGGCGCCATTACAATTCATAAATTACCAGAAGCCGTAGGGGTAATGTTGTTTTTCAAAGTCGGCGAATTATTTCAAGAAGCTGCACTTAGCCGTTCTAAAAAATCGATTAAGTCATTGCTAGAAGTTAGACCTGATTATGCGAACTTGAAGACAAATGGTTCAGTCAGAAAAGTGTCACCAGATGAAGTAAGGGTAGGAGATGTTATTGTCGTTAAACCAGGAGAAAAGATTCCGTTAGATGGTAACATTCTGGAAGGTGATTCCCAAATTGATACTTCTGCACTAACTGGAGAATCTGTACCACGAGTAGTTAGAGTTGGAGAAGCTGTTTTGGCAGGGATGATTAACAAAACAGGAGTTCTCTCAATTCAAGTGACAAAACTATTTGGTGAATCTTCGATATCTAAGATATTAGATATGGTGCAGAATGCTAGTAGCAAAAAAGCTGAGTCTGAGAAGTTTATTACCAAATTTGCCAGGTACTACACACCATTTGTAGTTTTTGGCTCACTAGCTGTTGCTCTGCTGCCTCCTTTATTTATTCCAGGCGCCACTTCTTCTGAGTGGGTTTACCGCGCGCTTGTTTTATTAGTTATTTCCTGCCCTTGTGGACTGGTTATTAGTATTCCACTTGGTTATTTTGGAGGTGTTGGAGGCGCCGCAAAACGGGGGATTTTAGTCAAAGGCTCTGTCTATTTGGATATACTGACGGCAGTAAAAACGGTTGTTTTTGATAAAACAGGAACATTAACCAAAGGTGTATTTAAAGTAGCAGAAATTGTACCTAAAAATGGATTTACAAAAGATGAGCTGCTTAGATTAGCAGCAGAGATAGAGTCACAATCAAACCATCCAGTGGCTAAGTCAATTTTAGAAGCGTATGGTAAAGAAATTGACACATCTAACGTTGAATCTTACGAAGAAATTGCTGGTCATGGTATCAGAGCTTTAGTCGAAAATCGGTTAGTGATTGCAGGTAATGACCGTTTGTTACATCGCGAAAATATTGCTCATGATGTTTGTGATGTTGAAGGTACAGTTGTTCATTTAGCCGTAGATAAACGTTACGCTGGGTATATTTTGATAGCGGATGAAATTAAAGACGATGCAATACAGGCAATTCAATCTTTGAAGAAACTAGGAATTGGAACTGTAATGTTAACGGGGGATAATCAAACTGTAGCTCATAGAGTGGCACAAAATCTGGGTTTAGATTCTTATGAAGCTCAGTTGTTACCAGAAGACAAAGTAAGTGCAATAGAAAAGATACTTCGCCGCTCAGGAAAAAATAATAAGGTTGCTTTTGTAGGCGATGGAATTAATGATGCACCAGTGATTGCGAGAGCCGATGTTGGAATGGCAATGGGTGGGTTAGGGTCTGATGCTGCCATAGAAACTGCGGATGTAGTTTTGATGACGGATGCACCCTCAAAAATTGCCGAAGCAATACAAGTTGGCAGAAAAACTCATCAAATTGTTTGGCAAAATATTATTCTTGCCTTAGTAGTTAAAGCCGTGTTTGTTGCTCTGGGAATTTTTGGTCTAGCAACTATGTGGGAAGCTGTTTTTGCTGATGTGGGTGTTGCGTTACTGGCTATTTTTAACGCCACTAGAGTCTTGAAATAAAAGGTACGATTAAGTGACTATTTCTCCTGAGTTTGAACACAATAAGTTTGAACACAATAAGTTTGAACATAGCCATCACAGCGACACAGTAACTGTATCCTCCAAACAAAAAGTACAGTTACTGTGGGTTGTTTTAGGATTACGAAGCAGCCTTTTTCTATTGCAATTGGGATTTGGGCGATGGCTCCACAGCTTATCACTGTTAGCTGTTGCAGGGCATATGCTTTCTGACATATTGACTTTGGGGTTAGCGCTCCTTGCCTCTGTTCTGGCGCAGCGTCCTCCTTACGGTCAGGCGACCTTCGGGTATCAGCGGGCAGAAATTTTAGTAGCGTTAGTAAATGGATTAGCATTAATGGTGCTTTCTGTCTTCATTGCCTGGAAAGCCATTGGTCAATTCCAAACGCCACCAACATCTAGCTTAACAACGTTGATTGTGGCAGCAGTGGGCTTGGCAATTAACAGTTTGTTGATTATTAAACTACACTCTTTAAGCCACAATGACTTGAATCTGCGAGGTGCTTTCCTTCATATAGTGGCTGATGCCGCGAGCTTTTTGAGCGTGATTGTGGCTACCAGTGCAGTTTACTGGTTAAATTGGCAGTGGGCAGATGCAGCAGGCAGTTTATTTGTAGCAGGTCTTATAAGTTTTAGTGCTTTCTCCCTCGTTTGGGATAGCCTAAGAGTATTGATGGAATTTGCACCTCCATCTGTTGACGTATCTCTAATTGAAAACACTCTAAATTCTTTTACGGATGTGCGAAAAGTCGAAATGCTACACATTTGGACTATTACATCTGGACAAGTTGCTTTGTGCGCCCATCTAATAGTCGAACCTTTACCTGCCTCAGAGCGGGATAAGTTGCTTTTTCAGTTACAAACTCATTTAAATCAAGAATTCAATATTTATGAGTCTACTTTACAAATGACAGAATTGTCCGCACAAATTCAATTAGTGTGATAAGTGCTGGTTGCAAGACAGCAGCGATAAGTGTTCCATCGACCAAAATGAGTAATATTATGGATAGAAAAATCGCACTATTAATCGTAAATCCACATGCTCGAAAGGGACAAGAAAAGTTTGTGCAAGTAACACAGTATTTAAAAAAACTGGGGTTTGATTTGATTGAGAAGCTAATTAACGATATTAAATCTTTATCCCAACTAATTCAGCAATACCACGACCAGGTTGATCTTGTCATTATTGGTGGGGGAGATGGTACACTTAATGCTGCGCTAGATGGGTTAGTAAGTACTGGCTTACCTTTAGGAATTTTGCCGCTAGGAACAGCAAATGATCTTGCACGAACTCTAGGTATTCCAGATTCATTGCCGGAAGCATGTCAGGTTATTGCAGACGGATATACTCGTTACATAGATTTAGGTTGGGTTAATGGTAAGTATTTTCACACCGTTGCTAGTTTGGGTTTAAGTGTTACTGTCAGTAGAAAGGTTACGCAAGAAACGAAACGACGATGGGGAATGCTAGCTTACTTCGTTGCAGCCTTACATAAATTCCGGCTTTTTCGTCCTTTTAAAGCGGAGATTCGGGCTAAAGAACGGTCAATTTCGATTAAAGCCATCCAAATTGTGGTTGGTAATGGTCGATACTACGCTGGTGGTATGGTGGTTGCTCAATATGCGGCAATTGATGATCAAAGGTTAGATTTATATAGCATTGAAGTTCGCAATTGGTGGCATACTCTTATGCTGTTACCTGCAATCACAAAAGGGAATTTTGCTATTCGGCATCGTTGTGTTCAAACTATTCAGGCGCAAGAAATTGAAATTTATACTTCAAGCAAATCTCGCTCAATTGATGGTGACGGTGAACTTATAGCTCACACACCTGCCCATTTCCGAGTTATCCCGCACGCCCTCTCCGTTTTCTGTTCAAAGTCAAGTAATTTTTAAATAAACAAATTAAATTTCATCCTAATTTCATTTGAAGATGCAAAACTACAAATAGTAGTGAATACATTAGAATAATTTAGATCAGGACAACTTCACTATGAAAAGCTCAGATTTAGTAACTATTGAAGCCTCTAATCAAGGAAAAACAGTTTCTACAGTAGACATGATACGAGTTTACCTGCATGAAATTGGTCGCATACCTTTACTAACAAGGGAACAAGAAATATTTTATGCTCAACAAATTCAGCTTCGGATGACTTTATTATCGGCTAGAGATAAGCTAGAAAAGGAATTGAAGTGTAAACCCACTTTGGAAGTATGGGCATCTCGATTACAGTTGAGTCATGAAGAACTACAACTTAAGCTAAGTCAAGGGCATCTTGCCAAACAAATAAT
This sequence comes from Calothrix sp. PCC 7103, assembly GCF_000331305.1. GTDB lineage: Bacteria > Cyanobacteriota > Cyanobacteriia > Cyanobacteriales > Nostocaceae > Dulcicalothrix. The sequence continues at coordinate 486,263 of NZ_KB217483.1, forward strand.
GATTCAAGCTAATTTAAGGCTGGTAGTTTCCATCGCTAAAAAATACCAAAGACGCAATGTTGACTTACTAGATTTAATTCAAGAAGGAACGCTGGGATTAGAACGCGGGGTAGAAAAATTTGACCCAACTCTTGGATACAAGTTCTCTACCTATGCTTTTTGGTGGATTCGTCAAGCGATTACACGCGCGATTGCTCAACAAGCACGAACTATTCGTTTACCTATCCACATGACTGAAAAATTGAATAAAATTAAGCGTATTCGTCAAGAATTATCACAAGAGTTAGGTCATACGCCAAACGCGACAGAAATAGCTAAAGCATTATCATTAAACCCTCAAGAAATTCGAGAATGTTTACATTATGCATATCAATCAATTTCTTTAGATGTGCGGGTTGGCGCCGAGAAAGAGACTGAATTACAAGATATGCTAGAAGATAAAGCTCCTCTTCCGGAATTTCACGCAGACCGAGAACTTTTACGTAATGACATTGACAAGCTGCTGTTAAAGCTGACTTCTCAACAACGAGAAGTGCTAACATTACGCTTCGGTTTAGTTGATGGAAAAGAGCTTACTTTAGCACAAATTGGTCAACGTATGAGTATCAGTAGAGAACGTGTGCGTCAGCTAGAACAGCAAGCTTTGAGTGCTTTACGAAAACATCAAGATAAAATACGCTGTTATTTATCTAATTGACATCATAAATGAACAACGTATAAATAACCACCAAAGCTACATAAAACTTATATTGATATTTTTCAATAATAAGTTGTGTGAGCAGGCGCCAAAATTTCATCTTGATTTCATCCTGAGATGTCATCCTAATATTATATTTTTACCTCTTATTCTTTTTAATCAAACAAAAAGAATGAGAGGTTTGTTTTTAATAAAAATATCATAAGTATAACTTAATTTAAATAGATTTATAATAAGTATATTTAAATTTAAATCTGAAATTTTTCATCTGAATTTCATCAGTAGATATCACAATAAAGATATAAAGGTTGTGAAACCAAACATTAATTCGATTCAATAGGATAAAACAAATGAACAAGTTAGTCTATGCTGCTGCTTTTACCTTAGCGATTTCATCGATTGCTCCAGCTTATGCTAGGAACCTAAATGATGCGAATGCCTCACATTTGGGCAATAGTAGCGCCATTCCTAACTATGCTCAAGATTCTGATGCTACTCATAAATTTGATGTCCACGTTCAAGGTAAAGCTATTTCTGAGTTGATGATTAATTTGCCAGAGGGAGTGAAAATTAATCGAGGCGTAGAAGTAAGAAATAAATCAGGTCGAAAAATTCCTGCCACAGTTTCTATTAATGATAAAAAAGTAACTGTTGCATTTTCAGAAGCAGTAAATCCTGGAACCTCATTATCAGTTAACATGAAGGGAGTTAGTACTCCAGGGTATGAAAAAACCTGGCATTATCCAATATCTGTCAACAAAGTAGGAATCAAGGAAGAAAGTTCACTTGGTTTAGCACGAATTCAAACTTACGGTAGCTAATGGTTAACTAGTATTTTGGTATAAGTAGAGTGAGCGCACGAGCATCATTCACTCTACTTCTTAAATCTTTTAAGCCAATTAATTCAAATAGGTTGTAATTTTCGTGTGGATTTTAAATATGAACAGACTTATCATTCGGGGTGCGTCTATTCTTGCAGTTTCTCTAGGAATTGCATTTACAAATGCTTCTTTCAATAGTACCGCGTCGGCACAGCAGCAAGAATTACCCAATACGAGTACATCGTCCAATCGCTCAAATACAAACATCTGTAACTCAGTTCCTCCAGCCAGACCTACTGGTGGCGCCACTCTAACAAGAATATTAGTTTTACAAGAGTGTTACAAAAATATTGCAAAGGGTACTATACAATCAGCCACAGGAGTTTGTGATTTACCACAAGCTAAACCTACAGGTGGAGCGACTTCAACAAGAATGCAAGTTTTGCAAGAGTGCTATAGAGAAAGATTACGCGGCACTAAGTAAACCGTAAATCATAAATGAATAATATTTTGAACTGGTAGAGACCGAATTAAGTACGGTCTCTACTAGCGTGGTAATTAAATAAAAAAGCCAACTAGCATATCAAATTATATCCTACTACCATTATTTAAGTTATATACTTAAATGTCAAACTATTAAAGCATCTCCTCAATTACAATTAACAGCAAGAAACCTACAAAGAATACTGCCACAGTTAATGGAGTATCAGGTATTTCATGTGCCTCAACAAGTAGTTCCTCGGTAACTAAGTACAGCAGTGCTATTAATCCGAACGCGAAGAAAGTAGCCAAAGAAAAACCCGATAGTCCCCCAAGCAAAACTGCACCAATCACGGCGCCTATTGGAAGTAACAAGGCAATCCCCAAAGTTGTTAGCATTAACCGACCACGCGATGCATTGTCTTGGCTGAGTACCGTCGATACTGATAAACTGAGGAATAAGATTTCAATTGTTAAAGCAATTGTCAGTAGTATCCCTTCCTTGGCGCCCGCAGCGAATCCAATACCAATTATGAGACCGTCAATAAATACATCCACGCCCACTACCGCAATTAGACTGATGGGTTCAGAAGCTTTTTTGACCAATTGTTTCACGCCAAGCATTACAGCTACCCCAAGTGAGCCGCCAATAATTGTTGCAGCTAGGGACTTTTCATGAACTAGATCTGGCAACAGCTCACCTGCGGCGGCGGCAAATACCACACCTGCTGCAAAGTGCTGAACAATGCTTTTTAACCTTGGCCCCGGCGTTCGCCACGCAGCAATCGCCCCACCTATAGTAGCGGCTGCGACTGGAACTAGGGTATAAGGCAACACAATTAATAGCTTACTAGCCAAGAGTACCCCCTTTATATTTTTTAAGATACATGTTCACGAGTCAGTGGCTTTCAGTGTACTAATTAACAGAGCCTACCAACATAACATGGACATAAATAGTTTTTTACAAATCTGTCTCACCATTTTTTTATTACTATCACACATACTCAATATATACAAGGAGTTTATCGTTTTTTTCATAAGATTTATTGTTCTACGAATCATAAAATCTTAAAAAACAATATAAATTTCTAATATCCTAATTTTCTTAAATAAATTTCATTCTAATTTCATTCGGACAATGAATAATGATTAATGGTTCTTTACACTACAGATTCTCTTAGAAAGTAATCATGACAAGTATTAAAGGTATTAAGAATGAGCGTTCTTTTGGTAAAGACGTGTTAGCTTCTTTTGTTGTGTTTCTTGTCGCCCTTCCACTTTGTATGGGTATTGCAGTTGCTTCAGGAGTTCCACCAGCTCGTGGTTTGGTGACAGGAATAGTTGGTGGTATAATTGTCGCCCCTATTTCCGGTTCGCCTTTGCAGGTGAGCGGACCTGCGGCTGGACTAGCTATTGTTGTTGCGGAACTAGTTCGCAATTACGGTATTGAAATGCTTGGTCCTGTTCTACTACTTGCTGGCTTTATACAGTTGCTTGCAGGAGTATTTCGGCTTGGTCAAATATTCCGCGCTATATCCCCAGCTGTTATTTATGGAATGCTTGCAGGCATTGGCGTACTAATTTTCACTTCTCAATTCCATGTAATGCTTAGGGAGAAGCCACTCGCCACTGGAATTGAAAATCTGATGACCATTCCCGTTTCTCTTTATCATGCTTTTTTTGACTCTGATAATATTAGCCACTTGACGACTGCTGCGGTTGGAGTTGTAACTTTAATCACGCTTATCCTTTGGGATAAATTTAAACCTCAAACCTTAAAGCTTTTACCAGGAGCGCTAGTTGCTGTAATAGTTGGAACTACAATCGCGAATGTAATGCGTCTGCAAATAGCATATGTTGATGTGCCTGCTAATCTAAGCGAAGTCATTCAAATTCCAACACTTACTACATTGTCAAAGTTAATCAATCCATCACTTCTGATATCAGCTATTGCAATTGCTTTCATTGCCAGTGCAGAAAGTTTGCTCTCGGCAGCAGCCGTAGATCGACTGCACAAAGGCTCAAAAACCGATTTTGATGTTGAATTAGCAGCACAAGGTCTTGGGAATGTGGTTTGCGGAGTGTTAGGAGTGTTACCAATGACAGGAGTAATTGTTCGCAGTTCTGTGAATGTCAAAGCCGGAGCAAAAACTAGATTATCTGCGGTACTTCATGGTGTGTGGATACTGGCTTTGGTAGTCTCTGCACCAGGTTTATTAAGAATGATTCCCATGTCCAGCTTGGCTGCTATTCTTGTAGTTACAGGTTATAAGTTAGTGGAAGTAAAAAATATTCGTCAGTTGAAACAGTACGGTCGTATGCCTTTGATTATCTTTTTTGGTACTTTTATTGGAATTATTGGCGCCGATTTGCTAACAGGTGTAATTATTGGCGTAGCACTGACAGTATTAACACTAGTTTATAAAATTTCCTACCTCAATATTTATTTGAAAAAAGATGAAAAAAATCAGCGAATAGACATTTACATTGAAGGAGTTGCAACATTTATTCGTCTACCAAAGTTAACATCTACTTTAGAGCAGATTCCACCAGACGTTGACTTGCATGTTCACTTTGATAATTTGCTTTATATAGACCACTCTAGTCTTGACTGGCTATCAATGTGGGCAAAGCAACAAGAACAAAGGGGAAATACTGTAATTATGCATTTAGATAGATTAGAAAAACGTTTTCGTAGACCTTTTCAAAGTTAAGGCTATAAACTTTTTTGAGTAATTATCCTTCAGGGAGTGCAGGTAAACATGATTTTTCAGAAACTGTTATTGTTAAGCTTGTTAGAAGCGAACTGAAAAACCTACAAAAGGGTTAAAATCATCACTTGCTTGTGTTAACCCAATGTTAACACCTGCATCTAGTTGCAAATTTTCTGCTATAAGGTATGTTACACCAGTATCAAATGTAGCAACTAATTCGGAATCTGATTCGGTTGTAAAGTCAGTAAATATTTCCACATAAGTACTAAATTTGTCTGTCACTTCATAACCCAAGACAGCACTATTAATAAATCCTACATTTCATTATTTATGTGTAAAATACTTTATCAACATATTATCAGAAATTTAAAACTATAGTTACTTTTAGATTAAATACTTTTATCTTAATACTGATATAAGTGTTATAAATAGTTCCAGTTAGCACTTTCTCCAAAAGTGTACTATTGCTAGATTGTATTATTTTTGACATATTTTTTTTACGTATCTGAAAAGCAAGGGTTTGAAAACGCTGTGAATGCTTAATAAACTTTTAATTTTTGTAGACTCACTAAAATTTCATCCTAATTTCATCGCTACCTGTCATACTAGCCAGTAAAGGTTTACAAACCCTAAAGTGAATCTTGTAACTAGTTGATATAACTTGTCATGTATGAATTTGGTATAAAAAGAAGAGTGAGTTATACGGGCGCGCTACTAATTAGTTTAGTTATACTGGCAAATGTTGACTACGCTTTTGCTAAAACAGATGATAATCAATCATCAACTGTTGAGAATCAATTTCAACCTTCCTCTAATAGCTGGCGCCTTGTCAAACATAGTTTCCAATTGCATATCCCCAAAAATGATAAACCACTTTCTCAATTATTAATTGAGACTCCATCAACTGTGGCTGTAAGTAGTGATATTGAAGTGATAGATACTACAGGTCAGAAAGTTGACATTAATATTTCCACAAATGGAAGACAAATTATTATAGACTTTCCTGATAAGGTAATTCAGAACACTAAACTTTTAGTTAATCTGAACCGAGTTAGACAACCAACATCTGGTATTGATTCAGTTTATAGATTATCAGCGAAAGTACTTGGTAGCGATGCAGAAATTCTAATGGGTGTAGCTACATTTAAAACTTTCTAGTCCTTGTACTGACTGGCAACTGAACTTCATCTAAAAAAAACATCACTGTTAATTAACTAACAGACTAAGGTACTATTATGAAAAAATCCTTAATTAGCACTACTGCTGTAGGCGCCATTTTTGCTGTACTTATCATACCCTCCATACCTGCAAATGCAAGTGATGAGAACGGTACGCTTCCTCATGTTGATGGTAATTATCAATTCCCTCAAACAAAATGGAGTAATGTTAGACATACCTTACGAGTACATATTCCTAAAAATAGTCAAAGTATATCTCAAATTAGTATTGCGGTTCCAAAAACTATTAACTGGAGTAATAAGCTTAAAGATGTCGTCGTTAGTGGAAATAATCAGAAAAAAGTCAATGCTAACATTTCTATAAATGAAAAGACTATCATACTAGCATTTAACGAGCCAGTATCTCCTAACAGCAAGTTAGAAATTGATATCAAAAATATTAGACAGCCACTTCTCGGTAACGGCCCCGTTTACCGTTTATTTGCAAAATCTGTTGATAATAATGTAGATATACAAATAGGTATAGCAAGATTTCGTGTCAATAGTAATTAGTATAAAAAGTCGAACTACCTTCATTGGATGCTCCCCATGAGCAAAGTGAAATTTATAGCGCAATTAGTGAGATTTAAATTGACACCAAAAATTTCACTTTATATAGTAGACTAAAAAACGAAAACATCTAACTCGATTTTTCAGAGATACTAATTTTAGGATTTATAGCCATACTAATTTGTTAAGGCTATAAGTCTTTTTTGTAGTTTCAGTACTTATGAATGCTAATAGGCTTTTTCCTTAGATTACACCCATTGAAACATGTGAGGAAGAAATTGGATGTTTTTTTGCAATAACTTTTAAATTCATTTTATCTCTTAACAATGGCAAAGTCAGGCTGTTTTGTAAGCAGAAAAGTATAATACATCTTTCAAGCAGCTAAAATTTCATCCAAATTTCATCAATGTCTGTCAATCTAAGTATAGACGTGAATCACTATATCAGTTAACTACTAACATGAAACCTAAATTACCAGACTCTGCATCAAATACAGCCATACCTTGGCACTCCTTAGAAATTGAGAAAGCTTTGGAAGTACAGGGAAGTAACCCCGACACTGGATTGACTTCTAAGCAAACGTCGGAATTATTACATCAATACGGTACTAACGAATTACAGGAGTTTGGCGGTCGTAAACCTTTATCTATTTTGATAGACCAATTTACCAATATCATGCTTGTAATGCTGATGGCGGTAGCAGTAGTTTCAGCGATTCTAGATTTGCGCTCTGGTGATTTTCCTAAAGATGCAATCGCAATATCCTTTATTGTTATTCTTAACGGATTGCTTGGCTTTGTACAAGAAAGTCGTGCAGAAAAAGCTCTCGCAGCTCTCAAGCGTCTGAGTTCTCCTAGAGTCCGAGTTTTACGCGACAGCAAAATTTTTGAGTTGTCAGCAAAGGAATTAGTGCCAGGAGATATTGTATTTCTGGAAACAGGAATGCAAGCTGCTGCAGATGGTCGTTTGCTAGAAGCACAAAATTTACAGGTGATGGAAGCTGCTTTAACTGGGGAAGCAGAGGCAGTTCATAAAGATTCTACTCTTGATTTACCTGAAGACGCTTCCTTGGGAGACCGTATAAATATGGTGTATCAAGGTACTGAGGTTGTTCAAGGACGGGCAAAAATGCTTGTGACTGCAACAGGGATGCAAACTGAACTTGGTAAAATTGCGGCTTTGCTCCAGTCTGTTGAAGCCCAACCAACCCCCTTACAACAGCGAATGTCACAGTTAGCAAACGTTTTAGTAATAAGTTCACTTGCATTAGTCGCTGTTGTGATTATAGGTGGTATTGTACGGACAGGTAGCTTTCAACACTTTGACCAATTACTAAAAGTGTCTTTGAGTATGGCGGTGGCGGTTGTGCCAGAAGGTTTGCCTGCTGTAATTACGGTAACATTGGCAATTGGTACTCAGCGGATGGTACGTCATCAAGCTTTAATTCGCAAACTACCAGCAGTTGAGACATTAGGCTCAGTTACTACGATTTGTTCAGATAAAACAGGTACGCTTACTCAAAACAAGATGGTTGTACAGCAAATTAATATATCTGGTAATACTATTAGGGTGACTGGAGATGGTTATGCTCCTACAGGGACATTTGAATTATCTACTTCCAATCAAGACAAAAATATTAAATCTATAGAACCAAAAGATTATCCAGAACTCGAACAACTATTATTTGCCTGTGTGCTTTGTAATGATGCTGTATTACAGAAAAAGCATTCAGAATGGGAAATTTTAGGAGACCCAACCGAGGGAGCGTTGTTATCTGTTGCAGGTAAAGCTGGTATGCAACAAGCAAAACTATTAAATCAGTTTACCCGCATCGCAGAGTTTCCTTTTTCTTCTGAACGCAAACGCATGAGCGTTATTTGTCAAAGGCGCCAAACAGAATTGACACAAATTTTATCTGCCCAAGAGGAATATCAGGCGCCTGACTCACAGTTAATTATGTTTACAAAAGGTTCGCCAGAGTTGATATTAGAGCTTTGCACATCTTATTACGTTGGTACAAAAAGCTCTTTTGCTCTGAATGATGAAAAACGTGCTTACATTCTTGAGCAAAATAACCAAATGGCAAGTCAAGGACTTCGAGTACTAGGATTTGCCTATAAACCTTTAGATACTGTGCCTACTATATTATTAGACGAAAAAACAACCGAGCGAGAATTAATCTGGATTGGATTAGTCGGAATGCTTGATGCACCAAGACCAGAAGCAAAACAAGCTGTTGCTCAATGTCAGCAAGCAGGTATTCGCCCAATTATGATTACCGGAGACCACCAGTTAACAGCACAAGCTATTGCCTACGATTTAGGGATTGCCAAACCAGGTGATTTGATTCTTAGCGGTCAGGAATTGGAAAAACTCTCGGCGCCTGAATTAGAGCAGCAAGTTAACCAAGTAAGCATTTATGCTCGTGTTTCTCCTGAACATAAACTACGAATTGTCGAAGCATTGAAAAATCAAGGCAAATTAGTAGCGATGACTGGAGACGGTGTAAACGATGCACCAGCCCTAAAGCAAGCAAATATTGGTGTTGCAATGGGCATTACAGGAACTGATGTAAGCAAAGAAGCAAGTGATATGATACTACTTGACGATAACTTTGCAACTATTATTAGAGCTATAGAAGAAGGACGAGTAGTTTACGACAATATCCGTCGTTTTATTAAATACATATTAGGCAGCAATATTGGCGAAGTTTTGACAGTAGCTGCAGCTTCTCTGATTGGCTTAGGTGAAACTCCCCTCTCACCACTACAAATACTTTGGATGAATTTAGTAACCGATGGTTTACCTGCCTTAGCTTTGGCAATGGAATCTCCTGAACCTGACGTGATGAATCGTCCTCCTTACAACCCTCATGAAAGTATATTCGCACGAGGACTAGGATTTTATATCATTCGCATTGGGATTATCATTGCACTTATTACTATTGCTCTAATGGCGTGGGCTTATAACTATACTAAACAATCAGGCGACCCTGAAAGATGGAAAACGATGGTATTCACTACTTTGTGTCTAGCACAAATGGGTCATGCGCTGGCGATTCGTTCCAACACACAATTAACTATACAACTCAATCCGTTCTCCAATCCTTACCTACTTGCCGCGATTTCATTGACAACTGTTTTACAGCTAATGTTAATATATGTGGCGCCACTGCGTAGCTTCTTTAACACTCACTTGTTAAGTTTGCCAGAACTAGCTATTTGTATTGGATGCAGCGCTTTGGTATTTGTCTGGATTGAATTAGAAAAGTTATTTATTAAGCATTTTCGACAAGAGCGAAAGATAACTTACAAAATTTCATCCTAATATCAACTACATCTCGCATTGTCGTTTTATCTTAGAAGTCAAAATTTATGTCGAAGTACCGTTACTTAATTATTGCAGGCATTAGTGGTACATTTTTATTAAGTAATGTTACTATTAGTTCAGCCCAAACAATATCTCAGTCAACACAATCTCAATCTGCATCTCCTAATTCAACTTCACTTGACAATCTTAATCCTAATTCAAATCCTTTACAGTTTCCGACTAAATCAGAAGAAGTCAAAATTCAATTAACTCAGCCAATTACTTTAGAACAAGCTTTGGAACTAGCACGACGTAATAATCGGGAGTTACAAATAGGAATATTAACTCTTGAACGCAGCCGTGCGGCATTACGCGAAGCACAAGCAGCTTTATATCCCAATGTTGGTTTGAGTACAGACATCTCGCGCCAACAAACTGCAAGCGGTCAACTTTCCGCCGAATTAGGCTCTCGAAGTGGCATACCGACAAGAGAGGAATCACCAGGTACAACTTTTTCTGGTGCAGCACAGTTGAGCTACAACATATATACTTCTGGTGCAAGGTCAGCCCGCATTCGAGCCGCAGAGGAACAATTACGTTTCGATGAATTAGATGTAGAGCGTTTATCAGCAGAAATTAGCCTTCAAGTAGCCATTGATTACTACGATTTGCAACAAGCTGATGAACAAGTAAGAATTAACCGTGCTGCCGTCGAGAACGCGCAACGTAGTTTAAAAGATGCTCAAGCATTAGAAACTGCTGGTGTCGGTACTCGATTTGACGTGCTGCGTTTTCAAGTCAACTTAGCCAATGCTCAACAAGAACTAACTAACAGTATTAGTCAGCAGTTAGTTATAGCAAGGCGCCTGTCAGCCAGATTAAATTTACCGCAGTCGGCAAATATTAGCGCTGCAGATGCTGTGAAATTATCTAGTTTGTGGAATCAAACACTTGAAGAAAGTATTATCCTGGCATTTCAAAATCGTCCAGAACTGCGACAGCAATTAGCACAACGTAATATAAACGAACAGCAACGACGCTTGGCAAATTCAGAAGTTCGACCACAAGTTAGTTTGATTGCTAGTTACAACTTGTTAGATGTGTTTAATGACAGGATTGGCATTACCGATGGTTACTCACTCGGTGTTAGAGCAAACTGGAATTTATTTGATGGAGGCGCCGCAAGAGCAAGAACGGCTCAATCAAAAGCTAATATTGCGATATCCGAAAATCGTTTTAGTGAGCAACGTAACCAAATTCGTTATCAAGTAGAACAGTCTTATAGTAATTTGCAGTCTAATTTAAGTAACGTTCAAACTGCTACTGTTGCTTTAAATCAAGCTAGAGAAGCTTTAACTTTAGCAAGGCTTAGATTTCAAGCTGGTGTAGGTACTCAAACAGATGTTATTGCTTCAGAGACTGAGCTTACTAGGGCTGAGGGTAACAGGGTTAGGGCTATATTGGATTACAATCGTGCTTTAGCAGGCTTGCAAAGATCTGTTAGTAGTCCAAATTTAAAGTAATATCATGTTCGGACATGCTCATTTACACATCTAAAAATTTCATCCTAATTTCATTTTGATTAGTTACGATAGGTATTAACAACATGTTCCTCATGTTCCATAAATATACATACATCGGTGCCAAGAAGTTGAATAATTATGGAAAAAGTGGGAGTGACATATCAGGCATAGTTGATATCCTAAAATGTTCGCATAAAAACAAATTGGTAAAATGCGACACTGGTATAACAAATGCTATTTCCAAATCAGTAAACTGGCGAACGTAAATACCAAAAGCACGAACCAAAAGCACGAAACATGATACCTCGTAAACGTTCTATCCCCTGGATTCATCGTTGGTCACGCCCTCTAATGGCAGGAATTGCCACGATTGGGGCAGTAGTCACCGCGTATCTTACAATCACCAAGCTCAGTGGAGATCCTACTGCTTGCCCAACCGGAGGATGTGATGTCGTTCTTTCTAGTGTTTATGCGACCGTGTTTGGGTTACCCCTCGCGCTGTTTGGTTTCCTTGCTTATGCCAGTATGGTCGTTTTTGCAATCACCCCTCTGCTAGTCAATTCCTCTAAACAGAAAGACCTCCGCACTAATTTAGAACGCTGGACTGGACTACTGCTGTTCATGGGCGCAACCGCCATGACGCTCTTCAGTGGTTATCTGATGTACCTGATTGCATTTGTGATCAAAGCAGTTTGTATTTACTGTGTTGGGTCAGCATTGCTGTCAACCAGCCTGTTAATTCTGTCCATTATTGGGCGTGATTGGGAAGAAGTTGGGCAACTATTTTTTACTGGGACGATCATAGCCATGATTACACTGGTTGGCACACTTGGCGTTTACGCTAATGTGAGCAATCCACGTGTCGCTGCCCAACCGGGTGGTTATACAATCTCCTCATCCTCTGGTGCAGCCGAAATCGCTTTGGCGCAGCATCTCAAGCAAACGGGCGCCAAAATGTACGGGGCGTTCACCTGTCCCCACTGTCAGAACCAGAAACACCTCTTTGGTGCAGAAGCCGCCAAGCAGTTGAATTACGTGGAATGCCATCCTCAAGGGCAAAACGCGCAGCCCCAGGTGTGTCAAGCAGCAGGAATTGAGGGTTTCCCCACCTGGGAAATAAATGGACAGAAATATAGTGGAGAAAAGACGCTGCAAGAACTTGCAGATTTGTCGAATTATCGGGGATCGCGTAATTTCCAAAACGCGCCAAAACCAGGGCATTAGATAGTTAGCCAATATGTCTGGCGATCAAGTATCTCGAAACTTTAAAAATACTGTCCTGCAGCTTGGAAGAAATCTATTAACCCGATAAGTTAGTTTTTTTTATAAAATCGGAGGTTTTCTATGTCTCTACAATTGGGCGATACAGTGCCAAATTTTACTCAAGCGTCGAGTACTGGTGAGATCGATTTTTATGAGTGGGCAGGTGATAACTGGGTTGTGCTATTCTCTCACCCAGCCGACTTCACACCTGTTTGTACGACTGAACTAGGTGCTGTTGCCAAACTTAAACCTGATTTTGATCGACGCAGTGTTAAAGTGTTGGCACTGAGCGTTGATGATGTCGAGTCCCACAAAGGATGGATTGGAGACATTGAAGAAACGCAATCTACCCAGCTCAACTATCCCATTCTGGCAGATCCAGATCGTAAGGTTTCTGACCTCTATGGCATGATCCATCCTAATGCCAACAATACCTTAACTGTTCGTTCGGTCTTTATCATTGACCCTCAGAAGAAACTGCGGTTAACACTTACCTATCCTGCTAGCACGGGTCGTAACTTTGACGAAATCTTGCGGGTTATTGACTCCTTACAGTTGACTGACAACTACCAAGTTGCTACTCCAGCTGACTGGAAAGATGGAAATGACTGTGTTATCGTCCCTTCGATAAAAGATCCTAATGAGCTAAAGCAAAAGTTTCCCAAGGGCTATAAAGAAGTCAAACCCTATCTGCGGATGACTCCTCAACCGAATAAGTAACTTCGCTCATCTATAAAATGAAAATGCTAACGTAGCCGATAATGAACAGCTGTTTGGGCAAGAAAAAACAGTTGTACTTAACTTTCTGCTACCTCTATCCCAGTAGAACTCGCTTGAAGTCACAGACATTAGACTTTCCAGAGGGCTAAATATGTTTTTTCGGCAGTTGTTCGATCTTGAATCTAGAACGTATACCTACCTGATTGCTGACCCCAACACACAAGAAGCAGTTTTGGTCGATCCAGTTTTGGAACAAGTTGAGCGTGACTACCATCTCCTCCAAGAGCTTGGTTTCACGCTTCGATATTGTTTAGAAACCCATATTCACGCAGACCACATTACAGGAACTGCAAAACTGCGCTCATTGACTCTTTGCCTGGGGGTACTGCCAGAAAATGCTCAAGCAGAATGTGCTAATCAGTTTATTCGAGATGGAGAAATCCTGCACATAGGAAGCATTACTATCCAAGCGATTGCCACCCCTGGTCACACTGATAGCCACATGGCTTATTTAGTCAATGGTGTTAGCCAAGTGGCTGCAAAGGAGCTTCGCGTTCTTACAGGAGATGCTCTGTTTATCCGAGGCTGTGGACGGACAGATTTTCAAAGCGGTGATGCGGGAACTCTGTATGACTCGGTAACACAACGGCTGTTTACATTACCAGACGAGACTCTTGTATACCCCAGTCATGACTATCGAGGTCATACAGTATCTACAATTGGGGAAGAGAAACGATGGAATCCGCGATTTGCTGAACGCGAATCTCCTTCAAATACGCTACCTACGGAAGCCGCTCCGCGTCTACGCGATCGCGCTAGCTTCATTAAGCTTATGGGCAACTTGGATTTACCAGAACCCAAAAAGATGATGGAAGCTGTTCCTGCTAACGAGCATTGCGGTAACCTAGCTAATTTCACCTCGTCAAACCTTTAGTTCAATATTTCGAGCTTGGAGCGGGCAAGGATGCCCGCTCCACAAGAAAATTTTGGACATTTTTTTATTTGGAAGTCCCTTATGGGTAGTGACGCACTATCAAACCTTATTTATATAAGGTTTTTTCGTACTAGATAAATATCTGTTATAAGTCCTAGATTGGTTAATAACTTCTTCGCGTTTTCCTAGACCAAGTTTTTACCTTGAAAGCAAAGGTTTATAAGGAATTTAAGACCATCAATAACGCGGATAGAATTAAATTTTGCTTTTGCTTGAGACGTTGACGGCAAAAGCATTTTTGCAACTTATTATTTTGGCGAAGGTATTGTTATAACCATAATTAATATAAATTTCATCCTAATTTCATCCTGATTTGAGATATTGGAAGGTAGAGTCAAAACCGTGCCTATCTCAATTTTAGGTATTAAAAATGCTCAACAGCATCGTCAAATGGTCAATAGCCCAACGTTGGCTAGTCGTCTTTGCTTCTATTATCATTAGTTTATGGGGTTTTCGGGTTCTAGGGCAAATGCCGTTAGATGTATTTCCCAACTTTGCACCACCGCAAGTGGAAATTATGACCGAAGCTCCTGGACTGGCGCCGGAGGAAGTAGAATCTTTAGTAACTCGTCCGATTGAAAGTACTATTAATGGAACTCCCGGATTGAATGCGTTGCGTTCTTCCTCTGCTGTTGGACTTTCTGCTGTGAGAGCGACTTTCGGTTGGGATACTGACATTTACCGCGCGCGTCAACTTATTACCGAAAGGTTACAACAAGCACGCAGTCAGTTACCACAAGGTGTTACTGACCCAGAAATTCTTCCCGTAAGCTCTCCTTTAGGATGGACTGTTAAATACGCTTTTACTTCTGATACCACTCCTAATATGGAAGTTTGGCGTATTGTCAACTGGCAAGTCAAAAATCGTCTGTTGGCTGTGCCTGGTGTTAGCAATATAGTTATATTTGGTGGGGATGAGCGCCAGTATCAAGTTTTAGTTAACCCAGATAAGCTAAAAGCATTTAACGTTACCCTTGCAGATGTTACCAAAGCCGCACAAGCAGCTAATGCTAACGCACCAGGAGGATTTTTAATTACTCCCGACCAAGAAACTTTAGTGCGTGGTGTGGGGCGGGTTGAGTCTATCGAACAATTAAAAAAATCGGTAATTAAAGCGAAAAATGGTACTCCTATTTTATTAGAACAAGTTGCGGATGTACAAATTGGCTCCGCACTCAAACGTGGTGATGCTAGTTTTGGTGGAAAACAAGCAGTAGTTTTAACAGTCAACAAGCAACCTACCGCCGATACGCCCAGAGTTACAAAAGCTGTTGAAACGGCAATGGAAGAGATAAAAGCAGGTTTACCAAAAGATGTTAAAGTTACGGTTACTTTTCGCCAAGAAGATTTTATTGAAGCCTCTATTAAGAATGTTGAAGAAGCCTTGCGCGACGGAACTATTATTGTTTCCATCATTTTGATTTTGTTTTTAATGAATTGGCGCACAGTTATTATCAGTTTAAGTGCGCTTCCCGTATCTTTGTTACTGGGGATGATGATTCTCAACTGGACGGGACAAGGTATTAACACTATGACTTTAGGTGGACTGGTAGTAGCCATTGGTTCGGTAGTGGATGATGCAATTGTGGATATGGAAAATGTTTATCGGCGCCTGCGAGAAAATCAGCTAGCTGGCTATCCAGTACCACCATACCAAGTTGTTTTTGACGGTTCAGTAGAAGTGCGGGTCAGTGTACTGTTTGCCACTATTATTATTGCCGTTGTTTTTGCGCCAATTTTCGCCCTGTCTGGAGTAGAAGGTAAAATATTTGCACCAATGGGGTTAGCATATTTATTATCAATTGCTGCTTCTACTTTAGTTGCGCTGACACTAACCCCAGCAATGTGCGCGCTATTGCTAGTGAACACAAAATTGCCCAGTACGGAAACTTGGTTAGAAAAGCAAGCACATAAAGTTTACCGTCCAGCGTTGAAATTTTCTATCCGGCGCCCCAAAATCATTTTGACGGCAGCAATAGCAGGGTTTGTTGCATCATTAATAATCATGCAGGGTTTAGGGTCAGTTTTTTTACCAGAGTTCAAAGACCGTTCGCTAGTAATTGCCGCAGTTCTCATGCCTGGTGAGTCTTTAGAAGCTACCAATCAAGTTGGGTTGGCAATTGAGGAAGCCTTAAAGAACAATCCTGGTATTGAAACCGCCCAACTGCGCTCTGGACGCGCTCAAGGAGATACAGAAGTAGCAGGTGTCAACAGCGCGGAACTAGATGTGCAACTGACTGAAGAAGGTGCATTAGATAGAGAAAAAACAATTGAAACGATACGTAAGGAATTTGAGAGAATACCTGGTGTCGTAACGAATATTGGTGGTTTTATTTCGCACCGTATGGACGAAGTTTTGTCTGGGGTAAGAAGTGCAATTGCTGTGAAAATTTTTGGTCCCGACTTGGAACAGTTGCGTAGTCTCGGTAAACAGGTACAATCAGCAATGAGTCAAGTACAGGGTTTAGCAGATTTGCAACTTGAACCCCAAGTACCAATGAAACAAGTGCAAATACAATTTGACCGGAATGCAGCAGCACGTTATGGTTTAACAATTGGTGAATTATCTGAAGAAGTAGAAACTGCGCTGAATGGGCGAGTTGTTTCTCAAGTCCTCGAACAGCAACAAACTTTTGATATGGTGGTTTGGTTGCAAGAAAAATACCGTCATAATATTGATATAATTGGTAATTTATTAATCGATACTCCCAACGGACAAAAAATACCACTAGCGCAAGTAGCCACTATAAATTATGGAACTGGCGCCAACACCATTAACCGCGAAAATGTATCTAGATATATTGTGGTATCGAGTAATGTTGCGGGACGAGATTTAGGTTCTGTAATTAAAGACATTCGTGAGAAAGTTACGCAGCAAGTGCAATTACCACCTGGATATTTTATTGAATATGGCGGTCAATTTGAGGCACAAGAAGGAGCTACCAAAACTTTATTGTGGGCAGGCATTTTAGCTTTCATAGCTATTGCTGTCATACTTTACTTTGCCGTCAAGTCAATTCCTGCTACTATTATGATTTTGGTCAACTTACCTTTAGCGTTAATTGGCGGTGTAATTTCTATCGCTTTAACAGATGGAATTATATCTGTAGCATCAATGGTGGGATTTATTACTTTATTTGGCGTGGCTGCCCGAAACGGATTGTTATTAGTTGAAAACTATAACGCTCGATTAGAACAAGGACAGTCTTTACGCGAGGTTTTAATCTCTGGTTCGATGGAAAGATTAGTTGCTATCTTAATGACTGCTTTCGCATCGGCTTTGGGTATGGTTCCATTAGTGATTGGTAGCGGTGCAGGTAAAGAAATCCTCCAACCCTTAGCAGTTGTGGTATTAGGCGGTTTATTTACATCGACTATTTTGACGTTACTTGTGCTTCCAGCTTGTTACATGCAGTTTAGCAAGTTTTTAGTACCGAAAAAGAGGGCAGAAATCCAAAATATTGATGCTTCTCAAGGATCAACCGTATGAGGCGCCGCAATAAAACCTATAATTTCCTGAAAATTTCATCCTAATTTCATCCCTAAGTGTCATCCTAATATTACAAGGCGTGAGGAATAGATCAATGAAATCTCTCAAATTAGGCTTCGTTATTTTAGCTAGTACAAGTATGCTGTTTTTAGGCGCTTGTAGTGGTGGCACTCAAGAAAGTGCAGAATCAAATAAAACTGAAACAGCGAAAACTGAAAACGTAGCAAAAACTGAAACGGGCAAATCGGAAAAAGGCGACGGGCATGACCATAAAGATGGAGAGCATTCTGACTCTCATAAAAATAGCGAACACTCGCATGGCGGTCAAGTTGTGGAGTCAGGCGCCTATCATTTAGAGTTAGTTACAGAAAAAGAAGACAAAGGAACACATATGCATTTCCACTTGGAAAAAGGGGAGAAGCACGAACCTGTAACAAATGCAAAAGTAACCGCACAAGTTCAGCTACCTGATGGAACACAGAAAAATGTAGACTTTAAATATGATGAGAAGGAAAAAGAATACACTGCCCTACTACCAGGCAATGCGACTGGTCAATATCAGATGAAAGTTACTGCCAATGTTGGTAGCGAGAAGGTAGAAGGTCGATTCACTGTTAAACAATAATCTACCGTGAGTAGTAAGGTGGGCACTGCCAGCCCTTTCAATGCGAACACTAGTACTAAATTATTTACCTAAAATACATGTTCAATTAACCTCGTAACAACAAGACTTGCGGCATATCCTTCAAAAAAATGAACAATTCTCTGGGCGCCATATTGACCATTTTTGATCTGCTCTCGTAATTAAGTTGGGTGGTTAACTAAAAAACCTACCTTGTGGGTAACGCAAGAATGAGGGTTTCAGGCTCAAACTTCATAGTACTTTAGTTCGCGTTGAAAGGGCTGGGTGGGCACTGCCCACCTAGCCCTGTCAAGGTGAGCATGGGTACTAACCATTTATAAGGGTTTTAGCCTTTCACTGATTAAAATTTGAAAGCAAAAAATAATATTTGCGCTCAATTTTATATTCCAGAGTTGGGGGTACAACGTAAGAATAAGGCTTTTATCTAGTACTGTATTGGTACACCTTGACAGGGCTAGCACTGCCCACCCTACTACTATAAGAGGTACTAACCTACCAAAAATAATGACAATTTCAAGGTTGCATTTATGTCTCACAGTCATAACCACTCTGGACATAACCATAGTAGTGGTGGTAATTATAATCGTGCTTTTATTATAAGCGTCGCTCTCAACACTACTTTTGTCGTTATTGAGGCATTTTACGGAATTGTCGCCAATTCTTTAGCTCTACTTGCCGATGCAGGTCACAATCTAAGTGATGTTCTGGGTTTATTACTTGCTTGGGGAGCAAGTATTCTTGCTCGTCGCAGTCCAACAGCACGCCGAACATTTGGCTTAAGACGCTCTTCGATTTTAGCCGCCTTGCTAAATGCTGCGTTTCTGCTAATCGTTTCTGGTGGTATTGGCTGGGAAGCTGTTCAAAGATTTCGTTCTCCGGCGCCTGTAGCTGGAGGAACAGTAATTACTGTAGCAGCGATTGGAATTGCTATTAACACTGGAAGTGCCTTAATGTTCCTTTCAGGACGTAAGAACGATTTAAATATCAGAGGTGCATTTTTGCATTTGGTTGCAGATGCTGCAGTTTCCGTGGGAGTTGTGCTAGCTGGGATAGCAATTATTACTACAGGTTGGCTGTGGTTTGACCCAGCGGTAAGTTTAATTGTCACCATTGTAATCGTAGCTGGCACTTGGGGGTTATTGCAGGAATCATTAAATTTAATTACAGATGCAGTTCCAGCAAATATAGAACCACTTGCTGTCCGTACATACCTGTCAGAACTTCCAGGTGTAGTACAAGTTCATGACCTACATATATGGGCAATGAGTACAACCGAGACAGCCCTCACCGTTCACTTGGTCATGCCCGCAGGTTCCCCTGGAGATAGTTTTTTAGCAAGGATTGTTCGGGAACTCCACGACAATTTCGGCATAGAACACCCAACAATTCAAATAGAAACTGGCGACCCAAGCTACTCATGTCCTTTTGCTCCGGATAATTTGGTTTAGTTAATTTTTATAAATTCAAGAGTAGACTCATTATTATATAACCAGCATATTAAAATTTCATCTAAATTTCATTCTTATTAGTTAAAATAGATATCAATAACATGTTCCTCATGTTCCATAAATATACCAGGTTTTTAAGTTATACCAATTCAAAAGGTTACAACTCAAAGCCTGATTTTCTATATTAATCACTAAATTTCATCACAATTTCATTTTGATTTTCTATAGTAGTGATTAGATGTTTATCCCTTAACATCCATTCCACACTATTGTCTGGTTTATTAGTGTATCTAGATACATTAATAAGCCTATTTATTAAAGAAATTACGATGAATCCTAATCAAAAACCTAAAAAAACTAGTTTTATACCTCGCTCTATAATAGATACTATAGATAGATTAAAACAGACATTAGACCCAAACGCTGAGTCAAAAGTCTTAGAAGAGTTCCGAGCTAACCGTCGTATAACAGTCACCTCAATTCGTTACTTATTAATTTTGATTACAATTCCCATACTGATAAACCAATTATCTAAACCGTTAATCATTAATCCTTTGATACATAAATTTTGGAGCCAAGAACCGTCAAGAATTTTCATAAACTCTTCTCAGGAATTAAAAGCGTTAACTGAACTAAAGAGATTTGAAAAACATATAAAATTTGAGAGTTTATTAGGTAAAAGTCTAGAATCACCAAAGCTTGTAGAAGAAAAAATAGCTGAAAAGGCTATCAGTTTAGCAAAGAAATATAAATCTGAAAGTATTGATGCGATTGCCAATATTTTTGCAGATATGATTTCATTAGCTACGTTTACGATTTTAATCATTATTGGCAAACAACAGCTTGGCGCCGTCAAAGAACTAATTGATAATATATTTTACGGTATTAGTGATTCAGGCAAAGCTTTTATAATTATTCTTCTTACTGACATTTTTGTTGGTTATCACTCTCCTTTTGGATGGGAAATAATTTTAGAAAATACTTTAAAACATTTTGGTCTTCCAGAACAAAAAAGTTTGATTTCCCTATTTATCGCTACAGTTCCCGTCGTCATGGATAGCATCTTTAAATACTGGATTTTTCGATATCTTAATCGCAGTTCCCCCTCGGCAGTTGCTACATATCACAGCATGAATGATTAATTTTCATGGAAAGCGCCAAAGTTTTATTTTATGACTTCCTAAATTCTAATTGTATGCTGCTCTTAAGCCTGAATTCTCTGATTCGCTTTTGCTAGATAGGTACGGGTCGGCAGGCTGACCAATTAAAATCTTGGAAACGCATAAATTTCATCCGAATTTCATTAACTTTTGTCAAACTAGTATTAGGAATAACCTCTTTATAAACCATGCTAATTTCACAAAACTTTAACCAATCAACGCAAAAAGAAAACTTGAATACAAGTATTCTATTAGTAGAAGATGACCTTGATTTCGGCGCTGCAGTCAAGCGGGCATTAAAGCAGCAAAATTACTCAGTGGACTGGGTAACTGATGGAGCAGAAGCTTGGACATATTTAGAAAATCAGCAAGCTCAATATACATTGGCTATTTTCGATTGGATATTACCTGGTGTAACGGGTTTGGAATTGTGTCAACGTTTACGAGAAAAAGATAATGCTTTACCTGTTTTGATGCTCACAATTCAAGATCGGGTGAAAGATAAAGTTATTGGTTTAGATACGGGCGCCGATGACTATCTGCTTAAGTCATGTAGTATGACAGAACTAGTTGCACGCTTGCAAGCATTGCAACGACGTTTCGGGCAATGTCAACAAACACAACTAACTGTTGGTCATTTAACTCTGGATTACAATAGCAGTACGATAAAGAGTCAGAACCAAGCTTCTGAAAGACAAGAAATTTCCCTTACTCACAAAGAATTTTACGTACTTGAATACTTGATGAAGCATCCAAACCAGATTATTACTGGCTCGGATATTCGTGTTTATTTACAAAAGATGAATTCAGAAAGCTATAGTTGTGTAGTCGCAACTCAAATACGCGCGTTGCGACAAAAGTTAATCAACTCTGGTTGCACTAACCCAATTGAAACTATACAAAGCTCTTGTTATCGCTTGAAAATTTCATCTTAATTTCATTGGAGCGTGAGAAACTATGAAGTAAGCGGTTAAGTGAAGGAACGTAACTCAACTTCATATTTTCATTAGCATCTACGATAAAAATATTGCTAATCATATTATAATCAAAAGAATGCTATACATTTTTAGACGAAAGTTAAAACTGAATATTGACAAAAAACATTATAAATGGTTCCGCTTGCTACAATTAGTTTTGTTAGGTTTAATAATCAGTATTATTATAAAACCTTTAATAGCAACCACTTATATTGGCTTAGTTACCAATGGGGAACGCTATTTCAAACCAGAACAAGTACCCCAACAAAGAATAGCAATAGTTTTTGGCGCCGGACTTCTTCCTGATGGTAAACCGACCCCGTTCTTATCTGATAGAGTAGAAGCTGCTGTAAATCTTTACCACTTGAAAAGAGTTCAAAAATTGCTGATGACTGGAGACAACAGCAAAGTTTCCTATAACGAAGTTAGGTCAATGCAGCAGTATGCACATAATTTAGGTGTCCCGATGAAAGACATTGCTTTAGACTATGCAGGTTTTAGCACTTATGAGAGTTGTTATCGCGCTCATCAAGTTTTTGGCGTACATCAAGCTGTCGTCATTACCCAAAATTATCACTTACCCCGTGCTGTTTATACCTGTCATCAATTAGGAGTAGAAGTAGTTGGTTTAGGAACTCCAGATATAGAAATTTATGGACTATGGGGAATGATTCCAGATTTAAGACGCGAAATGCTAGCAAATGTAAAAGCTTTATGGGAAGTTCACGTGATTCGCCCTAAACCAACTTTCCTAGGAAGATTTGAGGGATTGTAGTAATCTATTTCAGTACCTGCAATTATAATCTTTCTCAATTTCATGGGCGCCTCTAACTCATTACTAAAGCGAACTTACTCTTCCTCGAATAAATGACAATCCTCCGTGGCAAGTCTTTCCAACTTCAATTTCTGTAAAGCCAACATTTTCCATCAGAACCTCATACTATCCCAAGTTTGTCCCTACCCAGAAATGAACTAAAAGAACAGGGTATAAAATTCTGTGTAGCCAATTAGTTGGTGGTTCTACATCAACAATTACTAAACGACCACTGGGTTTAAGTACACGGTAAAGTTGCTCTATTGCTTGACGCTTGAAGTCACCTCCAGGTAAATGATGAAACATCATACTACTGAAAACAACGTCGAAAGTTTGATTCGGATAGGGAATGCCCTCAATTAATCCAAGCTGGAAAGTAACATCTAAATTAGTTTGAGATGCTTTGGGCTGTGCAATCTCAATCATTTCTTCTGAAGCATCAATTCCTACGACTTGTCCTTTAGTACCAACTTGCTTTTTAGCAACCAAGCTTAAACTACCTGTACCACAACCAACGTCTAAAACGCGCTCACCTGGTTGCAAAGCAGCTAACTCAATCGTCATTGCCCGAATATTTTGCTCCTGACCTAAAGATGCTAAGTGAGCGCGCTGAATCATAGAACTTTGCCCAGCGTCGAATCGTTAATCCTGTAGTTTGCTGAACTTGATTAGATTTATGAAGTTTATGCATATTTTTTTGGTTAACAATAAGGATGTGAACCGATTTATAGTATTAGTATGTTCGCAATAGCTCAGGAAAGCAACTCGCATTCAAGAAAGCAAACCTAATGCCCCAACCCGAACGTACAAAACCCCGTAAACTACCGCGACAGGAACGCTCCCGCATCACTGTAGAAGCTATTTTAATTGCAACTACTCGCATTTTGATCGAGTTTGGCTATGAAAGTACTAACACAAATAAAATTGCCGAGCTAGCAGGAGTGAGTATTGGCTCGCTTTATCAATACTTTCCTAGTAAGGAAGCGATTATCGCTACACTTATAGGATGTCATGCTGATTCAATGATTTGCATGATTGAAGCAAAACTTTTAGATAAACAAGAGGCGCCATTAGAAGTTGCTTTACGCGAATTAGTTAAAGTTTGTATATCTGCTCACACAATTAATCCGAAATTACACAAGGTTTTAATTGAACAAGTTCCGCACGTCGGGCAACTCGAAAAAATAACTGATGTTGAGAAACGAGTTAAAGCTTTAATTCGGAGTTATCTTGAAAATAAACGTAACAAAATCCAACCTCAAAACCTAGATTTGGCTGCATTTATGCTGGCACATTCGCTTGAATCTTTAATTCATGCTGCTGCCTGTGAACCAGATTTTATAGTTAATGAAGAATTTGAGCAAGAACTTACGGCTGTTTTACTTCGTTACCTTCTTAAGTATGCTTAGAAATATCTTACGCTTTTGGTTACGCTATATACATCCGCGTTTGGTTACTTTAATCGCGACTCTTGGTACATTTGGACTTGCTGTCTGTTTAGTAATTTTATTCATTGTAGCCAAGTTAGCAGAAGAAGTTTTAGAAAAAGAAGCTTTCAAGTTTGATACAACTTTTCTACTTTGGTTACATCAATTCAGTAATCCTGCTCTTGATAACCTAATGTTGTTTATCACTAATCTAGGCAACCCAACTACAGTAGTAATAGTAGCTTTTATTACTTTAGCGATTCTATTGTGGCGCCGCTATCGCTTAGAGATAATGATATTTATACTTACTTGTTTGGGTGGGGTAATTTTAAATACGGGTTTAAAGTTATTTTTCTCAAAACCTCGTCCACAGCTTTGGAATCAATTGATTACAGAGAAATCTTTTAGCTTCCCTAGTGGTCACGCAATTGGTTCGATGGTTTTATATGGTTTTATTGCTTATCTACTAGCTTTTCACTATCCTAGATTTTCTGGGCTTATCTATATAGTAGCTGTAATTTTAATTGGCGCCATTGGTTTGAGTAGATTGTATCTAGGAGTTCACTGGCCTACCGATATAATAGCGGGCTATGGAGTTGGATTCTTGTGGCTGACAATATGTATTACAATGCTGAAGCTACAGCGCATGAGACAAGCTAGTTTATAATCTATTTTCTATTTCCATACACCGCAGGGATTTCACGCTCTTAGTTAATCTGATAAAAAATATCCCCCCCTACCCCATAGTTTGCTAAAATCTTATATATAAAATCTTTTATAACTATGCCCCTTGTATGAACCGCCTTGTTCTGTTACGGAGTTTAAGAAATCCGATATTCGCAAGACTGTACACGGCTCAGACCACTAGCTTATTGGGTGATGCGCTAACTTGGGTGGGTTTAGCGCTACTCGTTGGTAGACGTTTTGCACGTACAACTGTTGTATTTTTCGGCGCCGTGTTGATTACTCTGGCGTTGCTGCCTGCAAATTATGCCAATTTACCAATCTTGATGTGTTTGTGGTTGTTAGCAGGTGCAGGACAAAATTGTGTCAACTTACCAACACAAACTTTGATTGCTGACCGCATTCCTACTGATGCTCAAGGACGTGTGTATGGCACCCACTTTGCCTGGAGTCATCTTTGGTGGGCAATTTCCTATCCTGCTTCTGGATGGTTAGGTAGTCATTTCGTGCAAACAGAGTTTATATACGGAAGTTTGATTGGTTTTGTATTATTAGCTATTGTACAAATTCTTTTTCACCCATACCAGCATTCTCACGAACACTCACATTATCCAGTTTCGCACTCGCACGAACATATTCATGATGAACACCATCATCATGAGCATCCCGGAGAAATTTCTTTAAGCGAACCTCATGCTTATTATCACTCACATGTAACAATTAGTTTTCACTGTCACTCTCATTCTCACACTGATATCCATCATCGTCATAGCCATTAACTTTTAATTTTTGTAAACTCACTAAAATTTCATCCTAATTTCATCGCTATCTGTCACACTTGTTAAATAAAGGTTCACAAGCACAGAAGTGAATCTTGTGGTGAGTTGATACAGTTATCATATGAAGAGAAGAGTGAGTTATACGGGCGCACTACTAATTAGTTTAGTTATACTGGCAAATGTTAACTATGCTTTTGCTAAAACTGATAATAATCAATCATCAACTATTGAGAATCAAGTTAACCCTTTCTCTAATAGCTGGCGCCTTGTCAAGCATAGGTTCCAATTGCATATCCCCAAAAATGATAAACCACTTTCTCAAGTAATAATTGAGACTCCATCTACTGTGGCTGTAAGTAGTGATATTGAAGTGATAGATACTACAGGTCAGAAAGTTGACATTAATATTTCCACAAATGGAAAACAAATTATCATCGACTTTCCTGACAAGGTAATTCATAACACTAAACTTTTAGTTAATCTTAACCGAGTTAGACAACCAACATCTGGTACTGATTCAGTTTATAGATTATCAGCTAAAGTTGTTGGTAGCGATGCAGAAATTCCAATGGGTGTAGCTACATTTAAAACCTTCTAGTCCTTGTACTGACTGGCAACTGAACTTCATCTAAAAAAACATCGCTGTTAATTAACTAACAGACTAAGGTACTATTATGAAAAAATCCTTAATTAGCACTACTGCTGTAGGCGCCATTTTTGCTGTACTTATCATACCCTCCATACCTGCAAGTGCTAGTTATGACAACGGTACAGTTCCTCATGTTGATGGTAATTATCAATTCCCTCAAACAAAGCGGAGTAATGTCAGACACACCTTACGAATACATATTCCTAAAAATAGTCAGAGTATATCTCAAATTAGTATTGCAGTCCCAGAAGTTATTAACTGGAGTAAGAAGCTTAAAGATGTCGTCGTTAGTGGAAATAATGGGCAAAAAGTTAATGCTAACATTTCTCTAAATGAGAAGACAATCATACTAGCATTCAACGAACCAGTATCTCCTAACAGCAAGTTAGAAATTGATATCAAAAATATTAGACAGCCTATTCGTGGCAACGGTCCCGTTTACCGTTTATTTGCTAAATCTGTTAATACTAATACAAATATACAAATAGGTATAGCAAGATTTCGTGTTAATATTTAATCCGTCATAAATATTAATTTAAAATCATGCTAAATTCTCTACCTAAGCGGAGAGTCAAGAGTAGTGTATCCGCTAACCTTAATACATTTATATTTGTCATCGATTATTGCTTAATTATTTGAACACTGATTGCCGTTTTAGATAGCGACAACCAGCATTCATCACGAGTGAGTTACTTATGCAGCCATTGCTGTCGCCATTTGTCGGCAGGAATCTGCACAGCGACGGCAAGATTGAGCGCAGCGTTTGCAATGTTCGCTGTTATGTTTTTCGCATTCAGCAGCACAACGGTCACAAGCTTCAGCACAGACACTACACATTTGAGCATGAAGAGCAGAATTGCGAGACATGAAACGCGCGCAAAAAGTACAAGTATCAGCACAGTCTTGGCATAGCTTGATACATTGAACCATCATTTGTACCATATCGCTACTCAAGCAAGCGCTTGCACAATATTCGCAGTCGCGTAAGCAATCAAGACAGTTCTGAATGCAGGTTTCAAGCTGGGATTTATGAGTTGTTGTAGTCATGATTTGACTCCTAAATTGATAAATCTTACATGAGGCAGTATTTATGCCTTCTTGTCGCTACATTAAGAAATTGCTAGTTCTAGTTACGTCTTCCTAATGGCATAAGAAATATTTACTACTATTTATTACTAATTAAATACAAAAATTTCATGCTGATTTCATATTTGGCTGCGAAACTAGGTAATAAAGGTGGACACCACCCAAATTAAATCATTCTACAGGTTGACTCTCCAGCCAACTGGAGATTTTACAATCTAAACGGAAATCATAAATCATAATTTATGCAACTCTCTAATCTCAAAAATAAATTCTTTACATTTAGCCTGATTGCTACGGCAACTCTTGCTACTGGTGCCTTAGCAGCTTGTTCCACAACTGCATCCCAAAACGAGGTTCAATCGAATAATTCTACTCCTGCAACCGAAGCTACCGACAAGCAGACGGCTCAGGGTGGTATGAATCATGATGGTATGAATCATGGTGGGATGAATCATAGCAACATGTCAATGGATTTAGGTCCAGCCGATGCAAATTT
Source organism: Calothrix sp. PCC 7103 (assembly GCF_000331305.1). Taxonomy (GTDB): domain Bacteria; phylum Cyanobacteriota; class Cyanobacteriia; order Cyanobacteriales; family Nostocaceae; genus Dulcicalothrix. Next base: position 514,164 of record NZ_KB217483.1, read on the forward strand.
CGATTTGCGATTTATTGACTCAATGATTCCGCACCACGAAGGCGCCGTGATGATGGCAAAACAAGCACTGGAAAAATCGAAGCGTCCAGAAATTAAAAAACTAGCAAACGATATTATTAAAGCTCAAAACAAAGAAATTGCTGAACTTAAGCAGTGGCGCCAAGCTTGGTATCCCTCATCTGGAAGCAAGCCTGTAGCTTACGATGCAAAGCTTAATAAAACTGTGGACATGTCCTCTGAACAAATGCAAATGATGATGATGAACATGGACTTAGGTGCAGCAGACAACGAGTTTGACTTGCGCTTTATTAATGCGATGATTCCTCACCACGAAGGCGCCTTAACAATGGCAAGAGATGCTGCCGCCAAATCGAAGCGTCCGGAAATCAAGAAGCTGGCGGCTGATATTATTTCCTCACAACAAGCAGAAATTAGTCAGATGAAGCAGTGGCGTCAAGCTTGGTATAAAAAATAATCTGGAATATTTAAAGAAAGGCAATTTGACTAGCTGATTTTTTTGCTTGGCTCCACCTACCTGTAAAAGGGTAGGTTTTTTTGAATTGAGCAGGTGCTTCTCTGAGTGCTTACTTCTATTTTAAAAAATTGAGTTAAATTTCATCTTGATTTCATCCGACTATGAGAATCTTATTTATAGGGGAAACCTGCTGTAACAAATATTACTTTGTGTGAGGAATAAAAATCATGTCCCAAGCTAAATTCTTGTGGAAATGTCTACTGTTTAGTCCTGTTGCTCTAGTAAGTAGCCTTGCTTTTTCAGTATCAACCATAGCTGCTGAGAATGCAGTAAAGTCTGAAGTAAATCAAATTGATGTTCTAGCTCAAGTAGACTCGACTTCCGGTAATTCTTCTTTAAACCAAATCCAACAATACAGTGGTGACACTGCCCAAGTCACATCTGTTTCCCAGTTTTCTGATGTGCAACCTACAGACTGGGCTTTCCAAGCGTTGCAGTCGCTTGTTGAGCGTTATGGTTGTATTGCTGGTTATCCGAATGGGACTTTTCGGGGAAATCGTGCTATGACCCGTTATGAATTTGCCGCTGGTTTAAATGCTTGCTTAGAGCGAGTCAACGAACTGATTGCCACAGCTACTACTAACTTGGTTACTAAAGAAGACTTAGCAACCTTGCAACGACTTCAAGAAGAATTCTCTGCTGAACTCGCGACTCTACGCGGTCGTGTAGATGCTCTTGAAGCTCGTACTTCTGAAATAGAAGCCAATCAATTTTCCACTACAACAAAGCTGAATGGAGAAATCATCTTTAACGTATCTAATGTTTTTGGGGGTAATAAAAGGGCGGTGTCTTCTGGCGCCAACCCAAATACCGCTAGAGAATTAGATTCTAACACTATTTTCACTGACCGAGTTCGTTTAATCTTGAATACGAGCTTTGATGCTAAAGACTTGTTGCAAATACGTTTGCAAGCCCGAAATGTAACTCCCTATGACACAAATGTTACAGGCACTAACATGACCCGCTTTGGTTTCGATGGAAATCAAGATAATAACATGGGTGTTGATAAAGTCAACTACTCTTTTGACCTCAGTGATTCAATACGAGTCAAAGTAGATGCAGCAGGTGGTAATATATACGACAATATCAACAACTTCAACCCAGACTTAGCTAGTGATAATAAGGGCGCTTTATCTCGTTATGGTCGTTTTAGCCCCATTTACCGCACAGGCTTTGGTGGTGCAGGCGCAACTATAAATATAAATCCGAAAGGTTCTCCTTTCTCTGCATCAGCATCTTATGTAGCTCGTACAGCAAATAATCCTGGTCTAGGTGCAGGTCTGACAAATGGCGCCTACACTGCTCTTGGTCAACTAGTTTTCCAACCTAGTAAAGCATTAAATGTTGGTTTGACTTATGCTCGTAACTATCAAAATAGTTTGTCTGGTATCAACATGTTTGAAGGTACTGGGAGTATCTACGCGGGTAATCCTTTTAATGGTGTTGCCACTACTGCCAACCACTATGGCATACAAGCAAATTTCATACCTAGCTCAAGCTTGACCATTGGTGGCTGGTACGGTTATGCCGATGCTGAAGCATTGGTAAATGGTGCAGGAGTAAATAAAGGAGATAATGCATCAATCAATTATTGGGCTGCAACCCTTAGCATCAAAGACTTTGTGAAAGAAGGTAACTTGCTTGGCTTTATCTTTGGTCAACCACCTAAAGTCAGCAGTAACGATGCTTTCACTTCTGCCACAAGAACTATTAGACGCGAAGATAACGACACTTCTTACCACCTGGAAGCTTTGTACCGTATGCAAGTAAATAAGAATATTTCTGTTACTCCAGGTTTATTAGTAATCTTCAATCCCGAACATAACAACAACAATGACACTATATATGTAGGTACACTCCGTACTAACTTTTCGTTTTAGAGTGCAATTCGCTGTTGTTTAGGGAGCATCTCACTCAAGTGCAAATCTAGAGACGCGATATGTCGCGTCTCTATAATCTTGATTTGAGTGACGCGCAGTTCGTGAACACGAATAAATTAGAAATGCTACATAGTTTATTTTCTGTATAAAAAGATGCTAATAGTTTGTTAATAGTACTTGAGTCGTTTTAGATGCATAACATTTAATAAAGTTTTTGTAGTTTTAAACGCAAGCATAAATTTCTTATATTGCTTCATATTTCATATTGATTTCATCTTGACCTGTCAGAATTAAAATAGCTCAATCAGGTCCATTGCACTTAGTTAAATTTTATTACTACTTTAACTAAGTCTCACTTACACCTACTTGGCAATTGGACTTGCTGAGTGTTTCTTAATTTGTTTACAGTAATATTGCGATTTTCTTAATAACCAATTATACATTATAGCTACAAAAATCTTTTAAGTCGTCTCTTGACGCTAGCTTTCTTAAAGTCTATTTTCAAAGTTTTGTTGACTGTTCATAATTTGATCAATTTTATTGTCCACCTATTGCATTTTATCCAGAATATCAAATTCGCTTGATTTAACACAGTTCCGGCATAACTCAATCCTTACAAGACAAAGATTTTGGCTTATTTAAACTACGTGTATTTACCCATGTTTGATATCATTTTTAACAACAAGCGTATCCTTTTATAGTTCACTATATAGTTAAGTAAATATGTATAAAGATTTATTTCCAGATTTGATTGCAATACCTACAAACTGAGCTGTCATCTTAATTACAATTAGGCGCCAGTCCAAGAAAAAAATTTAGAAACTAGAAAGGGGTTGACTCTATAGCCCACTAGAGGGTTAAAAATAAATAAGTAAGAAAAATTTTAGGTGGACATTATGACAAAACGTCAAATAGAAATTTTTACGGCTGACTGTCCTCTCTGTGATGAAACAGTGCAAATGGTGCAAGAATTGGCTTGCTCTCATTGTGAAGTATCGATTTATAAGCTGCGGCAAGAACAGGAAAAAGCCAAACAGTATGGAGTAAATGCAGTGCCAGCGATCATCGTTAATGGAAAACTAGTTCTGACTGGCAAACCTAATCGAGAGCAACTTATAGCTGCTGGGGTGGGTCAAAGTATCTGACGTTTACACATATCGTGAAAAGTTAGAGGTATGGAGTCCAGGGTGTGATAGCCTAAGTGAAAATCGTGCATTCGTAGAGACGCTTTCACGTAAACGTAAGCGCGTCTCTACCTGCTTGCAATTTTTTACAATTCCTGAACGAACTGCTACACAGCATTAAGCTTTGTATACTTTGCTCTTATCAAAATTATAAATATCTGCGACAATAGTATACAGAAAATTTTGGTATTAATTATAAATATATAGATGTGTAAATGTTGAGTCACAATCAAAAAAATGTATGTTAATTGGTCAAGTCACAGTTTTAAGCGGAGTTCCGATTGGAACTATTCGCTATTATGAGAGTTTAGGTCTCCTCAAATCTTATGGACGTACAGAGGGAGGATATCGGCAGTTTTCAGAAGATGTCCTTACCCGTTTAGCTTTTATTAAACGGGCACAAAATCTTGGTCTTAGTCTAGAGGAAATTAGAGATATTCTTAATGTTTATGACAATGGAAAGCCCCCATGTAGTGATATTAAAGAAAAGTTAGAAAACAAGCTGTTAGAAATTGATAATAAAATTGACGAACTGTTAACTCTACGCAATGAACTAGGAGAATTACTTTCTGGTTGGAAAAATTTACCAGACAAGCCAGAGGACAAAATTTGCCCAATCATTCAGAAAAATTAACCTACTGGTCGATAGTTCTATTTTCCAATTTTGAACTACTTTTGCAATAAAACATTGTAATTGGAAAAAATAATGAAAAACAAGCCAATCAAGTCTTGGATAATTTGGGTTTTAGCTACACCGGAAGTGAACTTATTCCTTTTTGCTTTTCTCATAAATTTTGTTTATGAAGTTTGGCAGGCGCCTTATTACGAATTCTATGGTAAGCCGACTTTATTAGACAAAATTAAAGACTTAACTCACTGTTCATTCGGTGATGGCGTTATTACTCTTATTAGTGCTTGGATTGTAAGTATGCTAGATCGTTCTCGTCGTTGGATGATTAATCCAACCTTGAAATTTACTTTACTTTTTACTAGTGTAGGTTTAATCATCACCTTAGTAATTGAAACATACCGAGTAAATGTCACTAAAACCTATGGAGTTCCGCTATTCGCTGTACCTGTTCTTGGTATGAGTTGGCTAGCTGTATTTCAGTGGATTATTTTGCCACCGTTGGTACTTTATTTAAGTCACCGTCAGATGTTGGGCTATCGAAAGGAACGATAAATAATGGTACTAAATTACTAAAAAATATGTAGCAATATTTAGCTTATTTTTCTCCAGTTTTGACCCCTATCCAGCGATTGAAATACAGCATTTTTGTCATTAACTGCATAAAGTACCTGTGGACTGTTAGCAGAAGAAGCTAGTTTCACAATCACTCCACTAGTTTCAGTCCAAAGCTTATTCCAAGTTTTTCCACCGTCATTACTGCGATAAATACCTGGCGCCGACTTGAGAAAACGGTATCCATACATAACAGTAGTATCACCGTCTTTAAGCAAAGCTAAACTAACTATGGGGGCTTCTTGAGTGTTTGGTATTAAAGTCCAATCATTACCTCCATTGCTACTTTCATACATACCCGCGCGAGTAGTAGCAAAAACATGGTCAGGGTTCCGTGGGTCCACTGCAAGCTCAAAAGGAGTACCACCTAACCCCTGACTGCCAAGTTGATTCCAAGTTTTGCCACCATCTTTAGAAATGTGCAGTGGTGCTTGGGTTCCAGAAACAGGAAATCCATAAAAAACTTGCGGGTTACTAGGAGATATCGCTAAAGCATGAAAATCTACCCCTGGCATCGAAATTTGTTGCCAATCCTGCCCTTGATTCTCACTTTTGATAAATCCTAAATTACCTCCAGTAGGAGGGTGTCCGCTAGCATAAAAGCGATTGCTGTTTGTAGGGTCGGCAGTGAAACCCATGTAGTCGGCTCGTTCTTTCCCCATCCAATACCAATCACCAATTTCGGAACGTTGCAACAGTCCATTGTGAGTAGCAATATAAATTACTTTAGGATTATCTCGATTTACTGCCAAACCATGAACGTGATTGTTTGTTTGCCAATTGACAGCAGGCTCCAAAGATACTTTTGTAACTGTGGGCTGAGACTGAGACTGGGGTTGTGGTGCTTTTTGATTTGTTGAAGCGCTTAACCTATCGCTAGAAGGTTCCTGGTTAGAACGACTTAACAAAAAACCAAAACCTCCACCAATAGAAAGAGATACAATAATGGGGATGGCACAACAAGCTACCATTGCGATTCCCATCCACTTCATAGTGTGGTCTTTAGAGTTAGGATTATTCATGATAGGTAATTCTTAATTTAATTACAGCAATATTGCGATTTTGTTACCAATTATACATTATAGCGACAAGGATATTTTAAGCCATCCTTGCCGCTAGTCTTCTAGAAATCTATCTGGAAGGGCTTTGTTGATTGTTCATCATTTGATGTATTTTGCTGTCCATCTGCTGCGTATTACCCATCATTTTTTTACAACAAGGGCATCCTTTGTCTTCTGATTGTTGTTTAGTTGGGGAAGGTGGTGTTTGGCTAATCTGCTGTTCAGTTTTAGAGCTTGTAGTTGTATTCGCATTGGTAGCACGACTCTCTGCTCGACTGGGACTAGCAACTAATGTCAGAAGCGCAAAACTTGCTAAGGCGCCGACGAATATGCTTTTCATGTGTGTAGTCATATGTTTTTTACTCTCTATCTTGTTTTCCGTCAGCTCTTCTTGACTGACTGAATCCATGCTAAACTCTCAAGTCAGGTAGAGAGTCAAGAGATAAATATATAAATTTTACTTAACCTTATTTCGAGAAAATATTTAAAAAACTTAGGGTCAAGAGCTACGTTCTAATATCGGACGCGCTCCACGACAGATAGTCGGATACGTTTTTCGACACCAACCTATAAAATAAAAATATTTTTCTAATTTATAGGCTTGTTACCAATTGCACAATAAATTGGATGCTTGGGATTCAATCCATCAAGGATTCTTACATTTATAAATTCAGAAGATAAAAGCAAATCTCTAACCACGTTAGGTTTCCACCGAAGGTAAACTTCATCGTTTTTATTACGGGCAGTAATTGCTACAGTTCCTTCTGGCTTTAATACGCGATATATCTCAGCCAAACCTTGAGTTGGCGGTTCCCAAAAATATATACAATTAATTGAATAAACAATGTCAAAGTAATTGTCCTCGAATGGTAATGCCATCACATTACCAAGTTGAAGACTGACACGACCAGACTTAACAGCGTTCTGGTTTCGTTTTTGAGCTACTTTCTGCATAGTTTCAGAAAGTTCAATGCCGTAAATACACCCATGTATTGTTTTCTTCGCAGCATCAGCAATTGCTAAACCTGTTCCGAAACCGATTTCAAGCACTTTGCTCGTTTCGCTAATATCGAGTAATGAGATAGTCCAATGATTATCCTCTCGATTATAAATATCCATCAAATAGCCGAGTATTCTACCGACTATCCCAGTTGGCTTTCCTGCTTGTGCCCGTCCACTTCGTGTCATAGCAGAGACTCTCTAGCTTTTAGTTGAAGATTATGTTAACGTTAAACCTTGTCCTTACCATCTACAAATAGAAGGAAGCTATTTGACATGAAGGATATATTAAAGTGATGGGTAGGTGATTCAGATTTAGCTGCATGGAAAGCCACAATTATCATAGAGCGAAAAGCTATATTGGTTAAGCAAAGCATTTTTGTAGCGACGTTTTGGATGGCTGTAGCAATGATGTAATAAACATTACAATTAAATACTGTTTGCAGATCAATTTGAATTAATCTTTTTGAATAATTGGGCAAATTTTTGGTTCAGAATTGTCTATCACCACTTCCCATCCTGAAAGAAGACCTTGTAACTCCTGCTTAAAAATCAGGAGTTCTTGAATTTGCTTCTCAATTACTGCGACTTTATCTTGCAATTTTTCTTTTATATGGTTACAAGGCAAATCACCTTGGTCATAAACTTCTAAAAGCTCTTTAATTTCTAACAAACTTAATCCAAGACTTTGCGCGCGCTTAATAAAGTGTAAGCGTTCATAAACATCAGAGTCGAATAATCTAAACCCACCCTCAGTTCTACCCGACGCTTTGAGTAACCCTAGCTCTTCGTAATAACGGATAGTTTTGATTGGTACACCCGTATTTTTAGCAACGGCGCCTATTTGTTTTGTTTTTTCTTGGAGTAACATGAAACATACCTCTAGAATCATTCCCTAATCTTTATTTTAAACTCTCCAGTTAACTGGAGAGTCAAGACGAGTAGGGGAAACCCTTATTCATTGCACTACCTAACTTCCACAACACCGCGAAACATATTCATGCCGCAAGCAAAAGTGTACTGGCCTGGTTTCTGAGGTGTAAACTCAATTGGGGTAACTTGATTCAAATCTAAATCTTGAGCAATGTGAAAATCGGGAAATACAACTTGTTCCAAGCAGCTACTTTTGTCACGACGTAAGAAGTTTAAGCGTACTGGTTTACCTGCATCAACTACTACTCGACTTGGCTCGTAACCTCCATCTACTGTAATTGTAACTTCTTGAATGCCATCATGAGCTTCTGCATTCCGTGACTTTGGCTTACTCAACAAAAACCACCATATTTCTAAACCAATTAATCCTAAACCAGAAGCTGTAACTGCTGCTTTCACCCATAGTGGTTGTTCAATACGTTGAAATTCACTCGTCTGTGATGTCGCAGAATTATGGGTTTCGTGAGGCATTTGTTGTGCTACCGCTCTGTTAGTAGCGACACCAAACAATAATCCCAAAGAAGCTATACTGCCAATAATTGTCTTTCTATTTAACATATTTGCCCCCTTTTTATGCAATTACTTTGGGTCGGAAGTTACGTAGACGCAATGCATTTGTTAATACTGATACTGAACTGAACGCCATCGCGGCGCCTGCAATAATTGGATTGAGCAACCAGCCGAAAATAGGGAAGAGAATACCAGCAGCAATCGGAATTCCTGCTACGTTGTAAATGAAGGCAAAGAATAAATTCTGACGAATGTTGCGAATTGTTGCATTGCTAAGTTGAATTGCTGTCACTACACCTTGTAAATCACCAGAGATAAGCGTAATGTCACTAGCAGCAATTGCTACATCTGTTCCTGTACCAATAGCTATACCCACATCAGCTTGAGCTAGTGCAGGTGCATCATTGATACCATCACCCACCATTGCAACAATTTTTCCTTCGCGTTGTAATTTCCTTACAGTGTCAGCTTTTTGGTCAGGGCGAACTTCTGCCAAAACACGCTTTATACCAACTTCACGGGCAATAGTTTCTGCGGTACGGCGATTGTCTCCTGTAAGCATTACTACTTCTAAACCCAATTTTTGCAATGCTTTTATAGCTTGGGTAGATGTAGGTTTAACTGCATCAGAAATCCCCATTAACCCTTGAATCTTACCATCTATCGCGATATAAATGGCGGTTTTACCGAGATACTCTAAGCGTTCTTTTTCTTTTTCCAAAACTTGAGTTTTTACATTTAACTCTGACATCCAGCGTTGCGTACCAATCTGTATTAGGTGGTTATCAACTATACCTTGTACACCACTACCTGCAATTGCTTCAAAATTTTCCACCGAAACCAACCCTACTTCTTGAGTTTGAGCATATCTCACAACCGCTTCTGCTAGTGGGTGTTCTGAGTTACGTTCAAGTGATGCTGCTAATTGCAGTAATTTAATTTCATTACCGTTTGCGGTTCCATCAGTGGTAACAAAATCTGTAACTGTGGGTTTGCCTTGGGTAATAGTTCCTGTTTTATCTAGAACAATTGTTTTGATTTTGTGTGCTAACTCCAAACTATCGGCGCCTTTAATCAAGATACCATTTTCGGCGCCTTTACCAGTTCCTACCATTACTGATGTTGGAGTTGCTAAACCCAGCGCACAAGGACAAGCGATAATCAAAACTCCCACTGTGGTAATCAAAGCCAGAGTCAGATTACCCATGATATTAAACCAAATCATGAAAGTAAGCAGTGCGATTGCAATTACGGCAGGTACAAACCATCCTGTTACAGAGTCTGCTAATCTTTGGATAGGCGCCCTGCTTCCTTGAGCCTGTTGGACAAGCTGAACAATCTGCGCCAACACTGTATCTTTACCTACTCGCGTTGCTTGAAATTTAAAGCTACCTGTTTTGTTAATAGTGGCGCCAATTACTTCATCACCTTGTTGTTTTTTAACAGGTACACTTTCTCCTGTCACCATAGATTCATCGATAGTCGATGTGCCATCAACTACTTCACCATCAACAGGAATTTTCTCACCAGGACGAACTAATATTACATCTCCAATTTGTACTTCTTCGATTGGAATATCTATTTCTTGCCCGTTGCGAATTAAACGCGCGGTTTTTGCTTGTAAACCAATGAGTTTACGAATCGCTTCTCCAGTTTGTTTTTTCGCGCGACTTTCTAGAAGCTTTCCAACTAAAATCAAAGCAATAATAACTGCCGCTGCTTCATAATATACATCGGGTCTTAAACCCTGAGAGATAAAAAAGTTTGGGAAAAAGGTAGGAAATAGCGAATAAATAAATGCCGCACTAGTGCCTAATACAACAAGAGTATCCATAGTTGCCGCATGGCGTTTAAAAGCTTTCCACGCATTACTATAGAAAGATAAGCCGCACCAAAATTGAATGGGAATTGTTAGCACTAGTTGTAGCCAAGGGTTATGTAACCACATCGGAATGAAAGGTACATGTAATCCTGTCATCATTGGTATAGAACCAATAACAATTATCCCACTCAGAATACTTGCAACAATTACTTTGCGGGTTAGTTCATTAGTTTCTTTTGATTGTCTACGTTTTTCGGCTTCATCTTGTTGTGCAGTCGGGTTTTGTTGTTGCAGTGGGTATGCAGAATAACCAGCTTCATCTACAGCTTGTTGGATAACTGTGACATCAGTTTTGCTTGGGTCATATTCTACTGTTGCTAGTTCGGCGCCAAAATTAACAATACACTCGTTGACACCGTTTACTTCCCTAATTGCTTCTTCTATGCCTCGCGCGCAAGAAGCACAACTCATACCGCGTAGCTTTAAAGTCGTGTTCTCCATATTTTCCTCCACTCAAAATATTGTGGGGTGGGCTTCAGATCGCCCGCCCTCATATAGTACAGCTATCACGCAACCGAGTAACCAGCAGTTGTAATCGCTTGTTTAATTGCCACTTCGGATGCTTGAGTTTCAACGTTAACTAACTTTGTTTTCGGGTCAGTTTGAACCGCAGCAGTTGGGTCAATAGCTTTTATTGCCTCTGTAATCGTGGCGCCACAAGCAGAACAAGCCATATTTGGAACTTTAAGTTGAAGTGTCATGTTAATTACCCTTTAATAACTAATTCTATTTTGAATTCTCCTGTCTACTGGAGAGTCAAGGGGTTTGAGAAAATTTTTTGCCGAAATTATCCAAAAACTGACGTAACGTAAGCCAGTCAATGATTTCAGCTTCAAGAGCAGGTTGCAGTTATTTGTGTCAAAAGCCAAAACAAACTATAAATTTCATCCTAATTTCATTTTTGCCTGAGAAACTGAGTATAGCCTTCCCTGTTTAAAGCCCAAAGTTCAACTTAATTTTTGCCATCATGACTTACCAGTACATAAACACTAATATAATTATTTGCTGCTTCCGTGCTATTTGGTTGTCATGAAGGGCGCCTTTCTAACTTTTGGAATATGCTTGTTGTGGTTTGTTTTTGAGAATCTAATTTGCTAACTGGAGAAAAAATGAAGCGTATTTTGACTGCACTTGCTATCACTTCAACTCTTGTTGTTACTGCTGGTTGTGCAAGCGAAGTAAACAGTAGGCAGACACCTAGTAGTAGTGCTACGACTGTTGCTGATGCTAATCCTCATTCTGGTCATAACATGGGTGATTCCAAAACTCCTGGGGCAGAAGAAAATCCTCATGGTGGTCATGGCGGTCATTCGGAGAACTCTAAATTGGAGCCTGCAAATGCTGTAGCTACATTGACTGTCCCGGCTAAAGTCACTAATAAGGCGCCTATCGCTCTAGCAATTGATGTAAAAGACAAGAAAGGTAAGCCAATTGCCAATTTCGATAAATTCCAAGAAAAATTAATGCATTTGATAGTCGTTAGTGACGACCTTCAATCTTTTAATCATATCCATCCTACATATAAAGGAAACGGACGCTTTGAAGTTCAAGCCGATTTTCCACAGCCTGGAGGTTATACACTATTCAGTGATTACAAAGTAGCTGGTAAAGCCGAACAAGTGTCAACTTTAAAAGTTCAAGTTCCGGGTACAAGTTCTAATACATCAAAAATTGATTTAGCAACTACTAAAACTTTCGGTAATACAAAAGCCAATCTAAAAGTGTCTCAACCAACTATCAAAGCTGGACAAGAAGTACATTTAATTTTTAACTTATTAGATGCAGCCAGTAACCAACCACCTAAAGATTTACAAAATTACTTAGGTGAAAGAGGACACTTAGTTATCCTCAAACAATCATCACCGCTAACCGAAGCAGACTATATCCATGCTCATGCGATGAAAGATACTCCCCCAGGTGAGATTCATTTTATTACTAGTTTTCCCCAACCAGGTAAATATAAGATGTGGGGACAGTTTAATCGTAATGACAAGATTATCACTGCTGACTTCTGGGTTGATGTGCAATAGTTGTGTTAGTTTTTCATCTTAATTTCATTTTGATTTACTAAAATAAATTATAGAAACGAATTCCTCATGTTTCGCCAAAACCACAGCTTTATAGGTGTAAACATATCTTTTGTATGTTTATTACTATGAAGCTGTTTTTATTAAAAACAAAATGAACTATAAAAATTTCATCATGATTTCATTTTCATATAATAAACTAAAAGTTGAAAACATCTGACTAGATTCTCAGAGATACTGTTTTTAGGCTTTTAGCTCTACTAATATGTTAGGGCTAGAAGCCTTTATTTATATTGATTTATCCGCTTGAAATTAAATGATAACTTCCAACACAGCCTACAAGAGAGTAAAACTGGCATCCTTAGCCTTTTGAAAAAATTTTTGTGCCCCTCTTGACTCTCCAGTTAGGTGGAGCATTTAAAGTAGTTTGAAACGAAATTGAGTTATTGAATCATACACCTAACTCTACCTTTATCACGCTACTTAGCAAGGAGGAAAGATGGCTCTTGTTGGCTTGTTTTACGGAACTCAAACAGGGAATACTCAAACAGAAGCCGAACTTATTCAGAAAGAGTTTGGTGGCGACAGTGTTGTTGATATCTACGATATTTCTAAAGTAGAGTCAAGCGATTTTCACGACTACAACTATATTATTATTGGTTGTCCTACCTGGAATGTCGGTGAATTGCAAGACGACTGGGATGATTTCTTTGACGAGCTAGACAATATAGACTTTAGCGGCAAGAAAGTTGCTTACTTTGGGGTTGGCGATCAAAATGGCTACCCTGACTCTTTTCAAGATGCAATAGGCATCTTAGAAGAAAGGATTTCAGAACTAGGGGGTAAAACCGTTGGTTATTGGCGAACTGAGGGTTATGATTTTACAGACTCGAAAGCATTACGCAATGGTAAGTTTGTAGGTCTAGCACTAGATGAAGATAACCAATCTGAGTTAACACAACAACGCATCAAAACTTGGGTTGCTCAGTTAAAACAGGAATTTAGATTGTAGGAGGTAAGTTTTATGAAGATATTGATGAGCGCGCTCGTTACTACTGCAACTTTATTATTTGCACAAAGTTGCTCAACATCACCCAATAGTCAAGAACCGATAAAAGCAGTTTCAGCAGGAGAGCAAAACCATATGCATTCAACACAATCAGGAAATCATCAAGGACATTTGGTAATAGTACGTCAAGAAACCTCACTTACCTCTGCTGATTATATCCATGCTCACGCAGTCAAAAATCAAACTCCCGGACAGGTTAAATTTATGACTAGCTTTCCAGAACCCGGACTATACAAGCTTTGGGGACAGTTTAATCGCAATGGCGAAATTATCACGGCTGATTTTTGGGTAAAGGCAACTTAATAAAAAGTCTTGACTTTAAATTTGTGTAAATTTTACATCGCTCTAAATGTTTAGTTATGGAATCTTTTGAATCTCAACGTTCACATGGTAAACGTTTGTTGGCGCCATTAACACCTGGTTTCTGGGCAATGTTAGCCTTACTTCTACTTGGTGGGGGTATTGGGTTTTGGTGGTTTATGGCTCCGGGCAAAGAATCACCCCCAACAGTACCTGGGCAACCCTCGGCAACAAAGGTGCAAGTTACAACATTGTCATCTAGCACTATAGAGGAAAGTGCAGAATTTGTTGCAAATCTGGAGTCTCGTCGCTCTGTAACTTTGCGACCAAGAATTCAGGGTCAGGTTTCTCAAATATTTGTTCGGGCAGGAGAGAGAGTTAAAAAAGATACTCCCATTCTGAAAGTTGATGCCAAGCAGCAACAAGCTTCTGTTGACAGTCGAATTGCAGCTTATCAATCAAGTCAAGCTGATTTAGAAACTGCTCAAGCAGAACTAAAAAGCGCCCAAGCAGATGCAAAAAATGCAACAGCAGCACTTAGAGCCTTAAAAGCTCGTCGAGCTTCTGAACAGTCTGATTTAAGACTTAATCAAAGCGAGTACGAGCGGTTCAACCAACTGTATAAAGAAGGCGCCAGCAGTTTACAAATTTTAGAACAAAGACGAAACAGCTTAGAGACAACAAAAGCCAAGCTTGCTCAAACGGATGCTGACATTGCAGCGCAAGAAGCGATGATTACTAGGGCACAGGCAGTAGTTTCTAGGGCAAAGGCTACAATTGTTAAGAACCAGAGGTTAGTTAATCAAGCTAGGGCAAATATTAAGGAGCAGGCAGCGGAACTTCAGTTTTATACAATTACCGCACCGTTTGCAGGAATCGTAGGTGATATTCCTGTCAAGGTAGGTGATTTTGTTGATACGTCTACTCAGTTAATAAGCGTTTCTGAAAACGGTTTATTGGAGGTTAATATTTCGGTTCCAGTGGAACAGGTGGCTCAGTTGCGGTTAGGAAGCGATATTGAGCTAGTAGATGGTCAAGGGCGTAATATTGGCACTAGTCGTATATTTTTCATTGCACCCAATACAGCAAATCAAACGCAATCTGTACTTGTTAAAGCTCTGTTGGATAATTCTCAATTTAAAGTGCGAACCGACCAGTTTGTTCGGGCGCGGGTGATTTTGGCTCGGCGCCCTGGAGTCCTGATTCCCACAAGCGCCGTAACTCGTTTAGCCAAAGAAGCGTTTGTGTTTGTAGTTGAGGAACGGTCATCGCAGTCTGCCCAATCTCAATTTATAGCTCGGCAAAAACCTGTTGAATTAGGCGGTATTGAAAATAACCAATACCAGGTCATTAAAGGATTGCGACCTGGAGAACGAATTATTACCTCTGGTTTGCTCAGTTTAAGGGATGGCGCGCCAATTATTCCTGAACCAGAAAAAAGCAATTAATTACTGATGTTTCTTTGTGCTGTTTAACTATGTTCGCAGATTTTTTTATTAAGCGACCCGTTTTTGCAATCGTCTGCTCCTTGATAGTTTTAGTGTCAGGACTAATTAGCATACCAACGTTACCCATAGAGCAGTATCCAGACATTAGCCCAGTTCAAATTAGCGTCACTGCTAACTATGTTGGCGCCAGTGCCCAAATTGTCGAGGAAACCGTGACATCGGTTTTAGAGCGACAAATTAATGGGGTCGAAGGTATGAGATACATGAGTTCGACCAGTAGCAATGATGGTACTAGTACAATTACTGTTACTTTTGAGCAGGGTTATGATATTAATGTTGCAGCTTCTGATGTACAAAATCGTGTTTTGTTGGCACAACCTAAACTGCCAGAAGTGGTACAACAAACAGGAGTTGCGGTTACAAAACAATCAAGCGGAATTGTTTTAGCGATGGCGCTATACAGTTCTGACGACCGCTACGATGATACTTTTATTAGTAACTATACTGATTTATATGTGTTAGACTCTCTTAGACGTATAAATGGTGTAGGGAATGTTCTATCCTTTGGAGAACGTCGTTATGCTATGCGAATTTGGATTGACCCAAATCGTCTTGCTAGTCGTAATTTAACGGCTCAAGATGTAGTGAATGCGCTGAATCAACAAAACTTACAATTAGGCATTGGTGCAATTGGACAACCACCCGCTCCCGAAGGGCAAAAGTTTCAAATCGATTTGCAAGCTGTTGGAAGATTACGAGAACCCAAGGAATTCGAGAATATTATTCTTAAAGCTGGAAATGATGGGACGCTGATTAAACTTAAAGATGTAGGGCGCGCAGAACTAGGTGCAGAAAACTACAGTACATTTGCTCGGTATGATGGTCACATCTCTGTAGGCTATCAAATTATTCAAATTCCTGGTAGTAACGCTTTGGAAATAGCAAAAGCGGTCAAGGCAGAAATGGTAAGGCTAGCAAAGAATTTTCCCCCAGGATTAACATATGAAATCCCTTATGATTCTTCGCTATTTGTTGAAGCATCTTTCTGGGAAGTTGTCAAAACGTTAATTGAGTCTATTGTACTAGTTGTGGGAATCATTTTCCTTTTCTTACAAGATTGGCGCACTACTATTGTTCCTGCAATTGTAATTCCAGTTTCGTTAATTGGTACTTTTGCATTTGTCAAAGTATTTGATTTTTCGCTTAATAGTTTGACTTTATTTGGTTTAACCTTGGCAACTGGGATGGTTGTCGATGATGCGATTATTATTGTTGAAGACGTAGTTCGTTTGCTTGAGGAAAAAAATATCACTCCACGTCAAGCGGCTTCTGAAGCAATGCACGAACTGTTTGGAGCAGTAATTGCAACCTCACTAGTTCTCATGGCTGTTTTTGTTCCAGTTGCTTTCTTTCCGGGAACAACAGGACAACTATATAAGCAATTTGCGCTAACAATTGCATTTTCAACTACAATTTCCACATTTAACGCCATTACATTTACTCCTGCGGTATCCGCGATGTTACTACGTCGGGGACAACAACCGCGCGGTTTGCTTGGCTGGTTTTTTGCAAGGGTAAATGACCTTTTAGACTGGATGCGCCGAGGCTATCAAAGTATTCTCGGCGCCGTTACCCGCTTTAAAATAGTTGTATTACTATTATTTACTGTGTCGTTGGTATTAACCGGCTGGTTGTATATGCGCGTTCCTCAAGCATTTTTACCAGAGGAAGACCAAGGCTATTTTGTAAACCTGATTCAAGGACCTGATGGCGTTTCGTTAGACTACACTCGCTCGGTCGTGATGAAAGCCGAAAAGGAATTGCTTAATGTTCCCGAAATTGAGGGGGTGTTTGCAATGGGTGGCGTTAGTTTTAGCGGAAACACTCCTAATCGTGGGTTAATTATGACTCCTCTCAAATCTTGGTCAGAACGAAAAAAACCTGAGCAATCTGTGTCAGCAATTCTCAACCGGGTACGGGCGCCGTTAATGGGAATTCCTGAAGCACCTGTTCTAGCCGTCAACCCTCCAACTATTCAGAGTCTCGGCAGTGTAGGTGGCTTTGTGTTTCAATTACAAGACCGAGGAGATCAAAGCAATCGAGATATTAATGCATTAGATAAAGCCAAAAACGAGCTAATTAGCCGCGCGAATCAAACTCCTGGATTACAAGGAGTCTTTAGTACCTTTACTGCCAATGCACCCCAGTTAATGGTTGAAGTACAGAGAAGTAAAGCAGAGGCTCTACAAGTTCCGATTAATGAAATTTTCAGCACGCTACAAACGTTCATTGGTTCCCGCTATGTAAATGACTTCAACGAATTTGGGCGTACTTATCGTGTTTACGTTCAAGCAGACTCACAATTTCGCTCGAATCCAGAAGATGTTGGTCGTTTGTATGTGCGCTCAAGGCAAGGAAACATGATACCTCTCAGTAGCGTTGTAACGATAAAATCGACAACTGGGGCACAAACAATTAACCACTACAACCTTTATCGCTCGATTGAAATTAACGGAACTGCTGCTCCTGGTTTTAGTTCTGGACAAGCAATACAGAAAATGGAAAAATTAGCGGCTGAGGTTTTACCCGCGAATTTTGATTTTGAATGGTCGGGTATCTCCTTGGAAGAAGTGGAATCTGGTGGTATTGCTCCAATTATTTTTGGATTAGGAGTATTTTTTGTTTTCCTGGTGTTAGCAGCGCAATATAATAATTTTGTCGATCCTTTAATCATTATGCTCGCGGTTCCCTTAGCGGTCTTGGGAGCTTTGTCTGCTCAATCTCTACGAGGTTTGTACAATGATGTTTACTGCCAAGTTGGCTTGGTCATGCTAATTGGGTTAGCTAGCAAGAATTCGATTTTGATTGTAGAATTTGCCAACCAGCTACGAGAACAGGGACTTTCAATTACGGCAGCAGTGGTACAAGCTGCACAAGCACGATTACGCCCTATTCTCATGACAACGGTTTCGACTTTAATCGGTAGCTATCCACTGCTTGTTGCAACAGGAGCGGGGTCTGCTAGCCGACTGTCATTAGGTACAGCGGTTTTTGGTGGGATGTTTGTTTCTACATTCTTGAGCTTGTTTATAGTGCCAGTGCTTTACATCGTTATTATCAAGATTCGCCAACAGTTTATGAAATCGCGCGATTTGCTTAAACATCAGTAAGTGTAAAACATATCATATCTAAAACGCATGTATTGTATTACTGAGTGCAAAAATACTGCCTAAAACTTCTATCACTACGTTGATTGATAGAAATTTTCAATTTGCTGAAATTGGAGTTTTCATAGGGCAAGTGCGTTATAGCATCAGCCCTTGTTCTGTTGGAACTTGAATAAAAAAATTTTCGTGCGGAGTGCAAAAATTTCATCTTGATTTCATCGTGAGATGCGAAGCTAGTTAGAGGAAGCTTCATTCATCATTGATGAATCGCTGATCTAATTAGAGTTCTTTTTGATTATAGCAGTCAAGATGATGCGAAAGTTAATTAATGTTGGTGTATTGGCTATAAGTACTATAACCATTATCTATAGTGGTTATGCCAGCGCTAAAGTAAATGATACTAAACCCACTAATACTGAGAATGATACACAGTTATTCCCAGATCAATGGCAGCTTGTCAAACAAACTTTTCAAATACGTGTTCCTAAACGTGGTAAACCTCTGAAGCAGCTAATAATTGAAACTCCCCCTACTGTAGCTGTAAGTAGTGATATTAATGTGTTTGATGATAAAGGTAAAAAAGTTAACATCGATATTTCTGTTGATGATAGAAAAATTATTATAAGTTTTCCAGAAACGGTTACTTCTAGCACTAGTAAGATTTTAGTCTCACTCAACAGAGTACAACAGCGAACTAATGAATTGGGTACTGTCTACAGTTTATCGGCGAAAGTGATTGGAAGCGATGTAGAGATTCCCATAGGTCAAGCTCAGTTTCGTAATTTTTAGAGGACTAGCGTAAATTTCACCTTGATTTCATACTGGTCTGTCAAACTAATAAATAGAGGTAGAATACCTTTTGGAACAACGCCTCTACAAAGGCAAATAAGTTAACGGTAAGTCAGTTATAAACTTTACTTGCTTCTATGAAAGTTTTAGTGTAAGGGTAGTTAATTCTGACTTGACTACATTTTGATGTATTTATTGATAACAGGTTCATCATTAAAAATGAATCTGTAACTTTGCTATGTTTATTGGTTAAATAAGGAGCTACTATGAAAAAAGTACTAATTTATACTGCTGTCGGCGCCATTGCTGCTACGTTTTTTATTCCTGTAAGTTACGTAAGTGCGAAAGATAATAATGGAACACTTCCCCATATTGATGGCAATTCACAGTTTCCTGAAACTCGCAGGTCAAATGTTAGACATACTTTTCGCGTACATATTCCTAAAAATAGTCCAAGTGTTTCTCAATTAAATATTGAAGTTCCAAATACTTTAACCTGGAGTAATAATACTAATGACATTGTTATAGCGAATGAAAATGGTAAGAAAATTAACGCAAGTATTTCTACTAATGGCAAGAGCATACTAATTGCATTTGTCGAACCAGTAGCTTCCAACACTAAGCTAGAAATTGATATTAAGAATGTAAAGCAACCATTCCGTGGTAATGGGCCTGTTTACAGTATTAAAGCTATACTTGCTGGTAGTACTACAGAAATGTCCATAGGAACAGCAAGATTTCGTGTAAATTAAATTTTCCAAATTATTAAATAGTAATTAATCATCTAACTTTTCTTCCCCTTAATAAGAAAAGTTAGATGATTTTGCAGTAATTATACCATAGATGATTACAAGCAAATTTCAAAAATTATGTTTGAAATAATGAACTTTGAAACCTAAAATTTCATCTTCATTTCATAATCAGCTATCACAATAATAAATATAGAGGTTATCGATTAACTAAATTAAACAAGGAGAATAGAGATGAAGAAATTGATTTATGCCACAGCTTTTACCTTAGTTCTTGCATCTACAGTTCCTTCAGCTTGGGCAAGCAATCCAAATGATGCGAACATCACCCATCTAGGAAAAAGTGCTGCTATCCCTATAGATTCCTTAGTGCCAGATGCTACTCATAAGTTTGATGTTCATACTCAAGGCAAAGCTGTTTCAGAATTGGCAATTGATATACCCGAAGAAGTAAGTGTTAAAGGAATTGTAGTCAAAAATAAATCAGGCCAAAAAATTCCTGCGACAGTTTCAATAAATGGTCGAAAAGCAACAGTAGCATTTTCAGAACCTGTAGCTTCTGGAAACTCACTGACAGTCTTTATGAATGGAGTTGACGGTCCTGATTATGGACAAACTTTGCATTATCGAGTGTCTGCAAAGTTTGTCGGAATGAATGGAGATATTTCTCTAGGTTTAGCTAGAGTTCAAACTTCCCGCGACTAGATTGCAAAATAAGTTAGTAGTCTTAGGGTAGGTAGTGAATTTAACCTACCCTACCTAACCTTTCGGTTTCATCGAGAGCAAATAATTTTCTATCTAATTCTGTTTTGTGATTTTTCATGAATATACAGTAAACACTTAATACATTATCTTTTACGAGCCTATAAACAGTAATAGGCTTTTTTTGTTACCTAGTACTTGGTAAATTTTCACAGTAATTGCACTGACTAATTTTGGTAATTGTAATCTATATAAAGTGATTATAACCAAGCTAATTACTTAAGTAAAATTTATGTGGTTATTACTGAATAATTAAGATAAATAATTAAATAAGATAAAGCAATAAATTTCATCCTAATTTCATATTTAGTTGTAAAGATAATAAATGGGTGTACAGATAATCGTTTAGAGATTATTCACAAATATAAATTTGGTTATGCTGCTACTTTTTAACCAAATAACAATTAACCTGTTTTAATTTTGAGTAAGAGAGTAATAAAATGATTCATGATTCGATAGTAAGTTGTGTTGGAACAACACCGCTAGTTCGTTTGCGTCGGTTATTTCCCCAAGATGGTGTTGATATAATTGCTAAACTAGAGTTTTTGAATCCTGGTGGTAGTGTAAAAGACCGTCCCGCTAAATTTATTGTGGAAAAGGGATTGCAAGACGGTACAATTACCAGTGAAACTCATTTGATTGAAAGCACATCTGGTAATTTGGGTATCGCGTTAGCTATGATGGCACGAATTTATAAGCTTTCCTTCACCTGTGTAGTAGACCCAAAAATATCACCTACTAACTTGCAAATACTGAGACAATTAGGCGCCAATATTAATATGGTGCAAGAACCAGATGACCAAGGAGGATATCTGAAAACGCGGATACAGAGAGTGCATCAATTACGTAAAGTGATTCCTCACTGTTTATGGATTAATCAGTATGCTAACCAATTGAATTGGCAAGCACATTACAATGGGATTGGTGGTGAAATAATTGAGAACTTGGATGGTAATATTGATTGTCTTGTAATTGCTGTTAGTACTACAGGAACAATTCTAGGAGTAGCTCGGCGCCTACGTGAGAAGTTTCCCAAATTACGAGTTGTTGCTGTTGATGCTGCCGGTTCAGTAATTTTTGGTGCTAATCCTGGAGTTCGTGATTTACCTGGTATTGGTTCAAGTCGCGTTCCAGAACTATTGAGCAGGGCTGAAATTGATGAAGTTGTTTATGTTAATGATTTAGAATCGATGCAAGGATGTCGTGAATTAGTAGCAAAAGAAGGTATTTTTGCTGGTGGTTCATCTGGTTCTGTAGTTGCCGCTATCCAAAAACTTCTTCCTAATTTCCCACAATCCTACCGCGTCTTGACACTGTTCCCAGACCGAGGGGAACGCTATCTTGATTTAGTTTATGATGACGCTTGGGTTGCAAAAATTCAACGTCGTACAATGGAAGCCCAAATCCAAATACCACCAGTACTTGCTTAAATAAGTATTTTCGTTAGTTAAGTAGTTGGTATTTTAAAGTTATGAGTTATTAGTATTACCTTCAATCTTTTAACCCATAACTTTTATTTGGAATATTTATACAAACAAACCTTAAGGATTTTGAATGGTTTTTTTAGCAAATTTTCAAGGAGAATTAGCAGCGTTAGGAGTAGCATTTTTATGGGCGCTGACTTCAATAGTTTACAGTAAACTGGGTAAGAAAATTCCTCCGCTATTGATGAATTTAAGTAAAGGAGGAATTGCTATTGCTTTAATTATCTTCACAATTCTGCTCAGTGGTCAGCAACTACTACCAAGCATAAACCTAATTCCTTTTATGCTCTTAGTTCTGAGCGGTGCAGTGGGAATTGGTATTGGTGATACTGCTTATTTCTCAGCCTTAAATCGTTTAGGGGCACGTCGAACGCTGCTGCTGAAAACATTAGGCCCACCTTTCGCTGCTATTACGTCTACTATATTTTTAAAAGAACAATTGTCCTATACAGCCTGGGTAGGTATATTGTTAACTGTTTTAGGTGTAGCTTGGGTAATTAGTGAACGAGCTACAAGTGTAACAGGTACAAATAAGCAACTCATTCCAGGTGTCGGTTTTGCCCTTCTTTCCGCCTTCACGGATGCACTAGGCGCCGTTTTTTCTCGTGCTGCGCTCACATATACAAGTGTAACTCCCTTATGGAGCGCAATGGTGCGACTTATAGGAGGAGCATTAATACTCTTACTTTGGCTGATGCTGGAACGAAAACCAGTTGGTGTGCCAGTGAAAGAATTACGTTCTGGTAAGTTACTGTGTATCATTGCTTTGTGTGCGTTTCTCAGCACTTATCTAGGCTTTTGGCTGCAACAGATTTCTCTCAAATTTACTACTGCTGGTGTTGCTAAATCTTTAGGCGCCACAAGTCCAATATTTGTGATACCAATCACTTTCTTTTTAGGTGATGCCGTTACGATACGGGCAATACTTGGCGTATTTGTTGCTGTTGCAGGGGTAGGGTTACTATTTATCTACCGTTAATTTAAAATTGATTTATACGAATAATACCAGGGTTGCAACTCCATTTTTTCATAACTGTCGAAAAATTTTGCTGGCAGACAAATAAAAATATGACCTGATAATTATTTTTCACACAAATATATTTATATCATTAAATTTAAGATCATAAGCATTTTATAGTGTAAAAATTTTTTAAAGGGCTAATATTTCATCCTGATTTCATCAAACTCTGTCAATCTGAGTATAGAAGTAAATCTGTATGATAGTTAGCCACCCATTATGAAATCTAAATTATCTGACTCTGCATTGGTAAACACAACCATACCTTGGCACACCCTAGAAGTCGAAGAAGCTTTGAAAATGCAAGAAAGCAACTTTGATACAGGGTTGACTTTTGAGCAAGCGTCGGAACGATTACAGCAATATGGAACTAACGAATTACAAGAGTTTGGCAGTCGCAAACCTTTATCTATATTGATAGAACAGTTTACGAACATCATGCTAGTGATGCTCATAGCAGTAGCAGTAGTTTCAGCAATTTTAGATTTGCGCTCTGGCGATTTTCCTTTCATATGCAATCGCGATATCCTTTATTGTAATTCTCAATGGTTTACTTGGCTTTTTACAAGAAAGCCGCGCAGAAAAAGCCCTTGCTGCTCTCAAACGTCTTAGTTCTCCTAAAGTCCGAGTTGTACGCGACAGCAAAATATTTGAGGTGCCAGCAAAGGAACTGGCGCTTGGTGATATTATCTTTCTGGAAGCTGGAATGCAAGTAGCCGCAGATGGTCGTTTGCTATCAGCCCAAAATTTGCAATTGATGGAGTCTGCTTTAACAGGGGAAGCACAGGCAGTTCATAAAGACTCTACTCTTCATTTACCTGAAAATGCTTCCTTGGGAGACCGTATAAATATGGTGTATCAAGGCACTGAAGTTGTCCAAGGTCGAGCAAAAGTGCTTGTTACAGCTACAGGAATGCAAACTGAACTGGGTAAAATTGCTACTTTACTCCAGTCTGTTGAAGCGGAACCAACCCCTTTACAACAACGAATGGCACAGCTAGCAAATGTTTTGGTTGCAGGTTCGCTTGGGTTGGTGGCTGTTGTAATTATCGCTGGTATTTTACAGACAGGTAGTTTTAAATACTTTGAACAATTGTTAGAAGTTTCTTTGAGTATGGCTGTAGCGGTTGTACCGGAAGGTTTACCTGCTGTAATTACAGTGACTTTAGCAATTGGTACTCAACGGATGGTACGTCACCAAGCATTAATTCGCAAATTACCAGCAGTTGAGACATTAGGCTCAGTTACTACCATTTGCTCAGATAAAACAGGCACGCTTACTCAAAACAAGATGGTTGTACAGTCGATTAACGTACCTGGTTATATTGTTAGGGTAACTGGAGAAGGTTATTCTCCTACTGGAACATTTGAATTACATACTAGCTATGCTGTAGAACGCAATCCAGAATCCAATCTTAACCAAACCGTTACACCGATAAAACCACAAAATTATCCAGAACTTGAACTACTGTTACTTGCCTGTGTACTTTGCAATGATGCTGTATTACAGAAAAAGCATTCAGAATGGGAAATTTTGGGAGACCCAACTGAGGGAGCATTATTATCTGTTGCTGGTAAAGCTGGTATACAACAAACAAAGCTGCTTTCGCAGTTCAACCGTGTAGCCGAGTTTCCTTTTTCTTCTGAGCGCAAACGGATGAGTGCTATTTGTCAGAGGCGCCTGAAAGAGGAGATAACACAAATATTTTCGCTGGATTCTTCACACCTGGCGCCTGACTCTCAACTACTGATGTTTACAAAAGGTTCGCCAGAGTTAGTTTTAGAACTTTGCACGTATTATAATGATGCTTCTGATACTTTTACATCTCAAATACTAGATGACGGGATAAGTGATAACTTCCCAACCGCACCCCACACGAAACGCTCTTTTGCTCTAAATGCAGAAAAACGCGCTTATATTCTTGAACAAAATAACCAAATGGCGCGTCAAGGACTGCGAGTGCTGGGATTTGCCTATAAACTTTTAGATGTTGTACCGAAAGACGACGAAAAAACAACCGAGCGAGAATTAGTCTGGTTAGGATTAGTTGGAATGCTGGACGCAGCACGACCAGAAGCAAAAGAAGCTGTTGCTCAGTGTCAACAAGCAGGCATCCGCCCAATTATGATTACTGGAGACCACCAATTAACAGCACAAGCTGTTGCTTACGATTTAGGTATCGCAAAACCAGGTGACTTAGTTCTTAGCGGTCAGGACTTGGAAACACTTTCAACAGATGAACTAGAGCAACAAGTTAACCAAGTTAGTGTTTACGCGCGCGTCTCTCCCGAACACAAACTACGAATTGTCCAAGCATTAAAAAATCAAGGCAAATTGGTAGCGATGACTGGAGATGGTGTAAATGATGCCCCTGCTTTACGCTGTGCAAATATTGGCATTGCAATGGGTGTTACTGGCACTGATGTCAGCAAGGAAGCTAGTGATATGATACTGCTGGATGACAATTTTGCTACAATTGTTCGCGCAGTTAAAGAAGGACGGGTTGTTTACGATAATATCCGCCGCTTTATTAAATATATTTTAGGTAGCAACATCGGTGAAGTTTTGACAGTAGCAGCAGCTCCCCTTATTGGTTTAGGCGGTGTTCCCCTCTCACCGCTGCAAATACTTTGGATGAATCTTGTTACCGATGGGCTACCAGCTTTAGCTTTGGCAATGGAACCTCCTGAACCTAATGTGATGCGTCGTCCTCCCTACAACTCCCATGAGAGTATATTCGCACGTGGGCTAGGGTTTTATATTATCCGCATTGGTATTATTTTTGCAATTATCACTATTGCTCTGATGGTGTGGGCTTATAACTATACTCAACAGTCAGGCGACCCCGAAAGATGGAAAACAATGGTGTTTACAACTTTGTGCCTAGCACAGATGGGTCATGCGCTGGCAATTCGTTCTAACACGCAATTAACTTTACAGTTGAATCCGTTCTCAAATCCTTACGTACTTGCCGCAGTTTCATTGACAACTATTTTACAACTAATGTTAATCTACGTTGCACCCTTACGTAGTTTCTTTAACACTCACTTGTTAAGTTTGCCTGAACTAGCCATATCTGTAGGATTTAGCGCTTTGGTATTTGTCTGGATTGAACTAGAAAAGTTATTTATCAAGTATTTTCTACGGTAGCAAAAACAATCGATGATATTTCATCCTGATTTCATTTTTACCTGCCATGATAATTTATAGCTCTGTAGACTCTTTGTTAAAAAATTGGCTTTGATAACTCCTCTAGCACCAATGGGGCAAAAGAGTCTAATGAGTTTTCCTTAAACATTATTTTTTAAGGAAAATTTAACTTTTTCGTAGTTCATTATACAATTTTTCTTTAAAATCTAAAGATTTCATCCTGATTTCATCAAACCCTGTCAAGCTTATCTCTAGGGGATAACCCAGTTACTAACTATGCTTATTTTACAAACTGAAAACGAAATTTTAACTACTCAATTTGATATGCGGGTATTGCTAGTCGAAGATGAGCCGGATTTAGGAGCAGCTATCAAGCGTACTCTCAATCAACATATGTATTTAGTTGATTGGGTAATGGATGGTACAGAAGCGTGGGCATATCTAGAAAATAGCTCGGCGCAATATACTGTAGCTATTCTCGATTGGATGGTTCCAGGCTTTACTGGTTTAGAGTTGTGTAAAAAAATACGTTTGAAAGGAAATTCTCTACCTGTTTTAATGCTTACTGCTAGAGATAGGATGGAAGATAAGATTGCTGGTTTAGATGCAGGCGCCGATGATTACCTAGTAAAACCGTTTGGAATGGGAGAACTATTGGCAAGGTTACGAGCTTTGCAGCGTCGTTCGCCGCAGTTCCAACCTCGACAACTCGCTGTTGGTAATCTTAGTCTAGATTATAGTCGCAGCGCAGTTGTTAATCAAAATGCATCAGGAGAAAAACAGGTAATTTCTCTAACCAATAAAGAATTCCAACTTCTGGAATATTTTATGAAGCATCCCAACCAAATTGTTACTACTGAACAAATTCGCAATCAACTATGGGAAGTAAATGCAGAAACAGGTAGTAATGTGGTGGCAGCACAAATACGTTTGTTGCGTCGCAAGCTAACTAACAGTGGTTGCACTAACCCAATTGAAACTTTGCACGGTCTGGGATATCGACTTAATTCGACTGATGAATCAAAATAAACTTTTTCGGCTTACTCGCGTTCGTTTAGCTCTGTACTATGCGCTTGTCATGGGTTTAATATTAAGCCTATGTGCTTTCGGTTTTTACAGAGCAGTGTTTCATGCTCATGTGGTAGCTTTAGACAATGAAATCGAGTCGGTAGCCGGAACACTCCACGACAGTATCGAGCTAAAACTACTGCAACCTGGACGTTTGGAACCAATTGCACAACAGCTATTTCCAAACATAGATAATTGTACCATTGGAGCTAGTTGTATTCAACAACCACTCGATTCTAAACGTCATTTTTTAGGTATTGTTACCAAAAGTAGCTACTACGTGCGGTTTTTTGATACTTCCGGAAAATTGATTGCTACAGCTGGTTCTTATCCACAGGGTTTACCCACTGTTTTTAATCAAAAAACTTGGCAGTTTATTAAAGATAGCAAGGGCGAAGAGTACCATCAAATTACTGTAGATTTGCATACTCAAAGTTATCAAGATTGGGGCTATATGCAAGTTGGGCGAAGTTTGGAAGAGTTTAATGGTTATCTCGATAGTGTAAAATTAACTTTAGCATTAGGGTTGCCAATGGCAATGGCAATGATTGCTCTTGCATCTTGGTGGTTAGCAGGATTAGCAATGCAGCCAATATACCAATCCTATCGGCAAATCCAACAGTTTACAGCTGATGCTGCACACGAATTACGAACACCTTTAGCTGCAAGTGGCGCCACTGTAGAGTCAGCGTTGCTATCGCCACAATTAGCTCAAGAAGAAACGCGCGATATTTTACAAACTATACACCGTCAAAATCAGCGACTTACAACTTTAGTTGCTGATTTACTAATGTTAGTACGTTTAGATAAACAACCTATTAAACAACGAGATATTTGTTGTCTAAATGATATTGTTAGCGATTTAATAGAAGAATTTGAAGCAATGGCAAATGCCGCAGAAATAACGCTAACATCTGTAATACTAGTGTATCAACCGTTAAATATTATTGGTAATACTGACCAGCTTTATCGTTTAATTTCTAATTTAATTGTTAATGCTATTCAATACACACCTAGAGGAGGAGAGGTAACAGTATTTTTAAATAGAAGCGATAATTATGCTGTAATTAAAGTCCAAGATACGGGTATTGGTATTCCCCAACATGAACTTCCTCACATTTTTGACCGTTTTTACCGTGTTGCGAGTGACCGTTCTCGCACCACTGGTGGTTCAGGCTTAGGTTTAGCTATTGTAAACGCGATAGTTACTGTACATAGAGGTAAATTAAATGTCGAAAGTCAATTGGGCGAAGGTAGCACCTTTACAGTTCAATTACCTTTGGATGTCACTGCTTTTAAAAAGAAAAGTTCTATTTCTTTATTTAAAAGACTGTATTACAGCTTACGTAAGCCTAAGTAAAATATTTTGTAAATTACCTATAGTAGTTTTTCAAACTTAGAAACAATTATTAACTGTTTAAGCAGCATCTCCACCGGAGTCCAAGCATAAACAACATTACGCAAACTGTATAATAGCGGATTTTTAATATGTTCTATTTGCCCAGACTGACGCGATTGCTTGACTATATGGGAAGTTCGCTTAATTCGGTAAGACTCGTAAAGCTTTAATCCCTCCTGCAAGGTAGAACTTAATTGAAGAGAGTCAGCCAAAATTATTGCATCCTCAATTGTAGAAGCGGCGCCTTGATTCATGTCAGGTGTCATCGGGTGGGCAGCATCTCCAAGCAGAGTTACACGCTGACTACTCCACGTGACCAAAGGGTCTGCATCATACACATCGGTTTGTATAATTGATGAATTGGGTGTACTAGTAATAATTTCGCAAACAGGAAAACACCAATTTTGATAGCGCTTCAAAAGTAATGCTGATCGGTGATCAACAACAGCTTTTCCTGGTGGAGTTAAATACGTAGCGTACCAACATAAAGTTCCATCTCCCAACGGTGTGCAGCCAAAACGCATATCGCGACCTAAGATTGAAAGATAAGTACCATCTTTCAGTAAATTACTGCTGTCACAAAGACCACGCCAAGCAGTGTAGCCAGAGTAATGTAACTGTGTATCAGGGAATAATTGGCGCCGCACCACCGAATGAATACCATCGGCGCCGATAAGTAAATCTCCTTCAACTTCTTGACCGTTTTCTAAAGTCAACACAACATGTGTATCATATTCTTTGTAACTAGTTGCTTTGTTCCCAATATGTAATCCAGATTCACCAAATGCTGTGAGTAAAATTTGATGCAAGCAACCTCGGTTGATTGTGATGATGGAATCACCTAGTCTTTCTTCTAAAGCGCTCAAAGAAACTTCTTTTAAAATCTTTCCTTGCCAAGTTTTCATTTGCACCTGACAAATTTTGTGTCCTGCTTTAAGTGCGGATTTATCTAAGTCGATGTGGCGAAGAGCAAGCAGAGCATTAGGTGCAAGTGCAAGTCCCCAACCAATGGGTAGTAGCTTAGATGCTTTTTCGTAAATTTCGACTTCAAATCCAAGTCGTTGCAGGGCAATAGCTACAGTTAATCCTCCAATTCCGGTGCCAACAATTAGAACTTTTCTCAGTGTCATATAAAACTATGCGCGCTCAAATACGTTTTTATCAAGCTCAAAAACTGTACTATCAACTTCTTGACTAGACTCCACAGCATGTTCACAGCAAGATGTGATAAATAAAACTAAATCGGTAAGACTATTAAATTTGATTTGCTTTGACAAAAATTGCTCATTGATTTTAGTTGGATGTAGTTTTGTTCCATTCAAGAAATATATAGCAAATTTTTCTCTCTCTAAATTAGCAATGCAATAACTTTGATTGTTTCCATTACTACAAGTGAAAATAGGTAGTAAATCGAGAGGACATTGACCTAGTTTTAGATGATTATGTCCTGCTAGAGCGTATTCTAGAGAAGGGAATTTAATTGCAATTAGGTTATTATCATATTTCACGTTAATCTGATTAGCCTGTGATAAGTCACTTTGCCATTTATCCTTAATTTTTAGTGACTCGATTGAATATCCTGTTGCATTGGGTTCATTAATTAGTCCGTTATGCCATTGATAAAATTCATAAAGTTCTTCTGGTAATGTCCAAGAAAAATCTTGAATCTGTTCGTCAATTTTTGTACGAGTCAAACCAGCTTGTAGGCACCTTGCGAGATATGATGATTTTTCTTGGATTAACTCGTCAAGTCTATGTAGAGCTTCCATTAAAGTTGACATAGTATTTCACCTCCTGTTTTTAAGTTTTAAACCTTGTCTATTATTATGTGAGTGATAGCTCATATTCGCAACTCGCATTAATTAAGGAGCCATAAATGCCGCATCGCATCCGCACAAAAGCCCGAAAAATACCACAGCAAGAGCGCTCACGTATAACTGTTGAAGCTATTTTGACGGCAACTACTCACATTCTTATCAAAGAGGGATACGATACTGCTAGTACAAATAAAATTGCAGAACGTGCGGGTGTAAGTATTGGTTCGCTATATCAGTATTTTCCAAGCAAAGAAGCAATTGTGGCTGCACTAATTGAAAACCACGCGCAGTCAATGATTTGTATAATTGAAGCAAAGTTGGAGCTTGTATCAGACGCACCGATTGAAAGTGCTTTATGCGAATTGGTTAAAGCTTGTATTCAAGCCAATGCAATTAATCCAAAGCTTCACAAAGTTTTACTTGAGCAAGTGCCACGCATTGGTCAACTTGAAAAAGTTACCGAAGTCGAGAAATCCCTTAGAGCAATGATTCGCAGTTACCTTAAGGATAAATGCGACCAAATTCAACCTCAAAATCTTGATCTAGCAGCTTTTATTCTTGCCCATACCCTTGAAAACCTAATCCATGCTGCACTGGGAGAACCTGATTTTCTAGTGGATGAACAATTTGAACAGGAGCTTATAGCCTTGTTAATACGTTACCTCCAATCCGATTTGGTCGTCGGTTCATAGCATCCTGCCTGACCTACGCACAATCTTCAATAAAAAACTATCCCCCCCTACCCCATATCTGATAAAATTTTTATTAAAAACAATCTATATTAATATCCCCTTTGGCTCAATGAATCGCTTTACGCTTTTTCACAGCTTAAGAAACTCGATTTTTGCGCGTCTTTATGCTGCCCAAACTACTAGTCTGTTGGGAGATGCACTAACCTGGGTTGGTCTAGCCTTGCTCGCTTTTGAATTAGCAGGTCCTAAATCGGCGGTTGTGTTATCTAGTGCCTTGACGTTGCGCGTTACCGCTTTTGTACTACTTTCACCACTAGCAGGCGCCATCGCTGACCGTTTCGACCGTAAACAAATCATGGTCATCACCCACGTTATCCGTATGGTGATTGTAGGTTTACTGCCGTTAGTAACACAAATATGGCAAATATATATTTTGATATTTGCCCTGAATGTTTTTAATGCCTTTTTTACACCAACTTACCAAGCGACGATTCCATTGGTAACGGGACAGAATGATTACGCGCAAGCAATAGCGTTATCAAGCGCAACATATCAATTACTCGGTGTTCTTGGCCCCGGTATTGCTGGTAGTGTTGCGGCTTTTGTTGGTGCAAGGCAAGTTTTCTTTCTTGACGCACTGACTTTTTTAATTGCAGCAGTATTGATTTTTACTTTGCCTAACGTACTTCGAGTTGAGCAAAATCAACAGTCTTTAAGCAGAGGCAGAACTTGGCATGATATCAAAAACGGTACTACTCGTTTATTTGGTGATACATCTATCCGTTACAGTTTGTTCATGCAATTAGTCGCCTCTATTGCTGGAGCGCAAATTTTAGTAAATACCGTTGGTTATGTGCAAGGGACATTAAAACTAGGAAATGTTCAGTATGGCTGGGTTATGGCTGCGTTTGGTATTGGCGCCACCATTTCTGCTGTAGCTGTTGGCACCGCTGGCAATCGTTTTGCTCGTACAAGTGTAGTACTGTTCGGTGCCGTGCTGATAACTCTGGCATTACTACCCGCGAATTACGCTAATTTACCAATCTTGATGTGTTTATGGTTGTTAGCAGGGGCAGGACAAAACTGTGTTAACTTACCGACACAGACTTTGATTGCTGACCGCATTCCTACTGATGCTCAAGGACGAGTATATGGCGCCCATTTTGCTTGGAGTCATTTATGGTGGGCTATTTCGTATCCATTGGCTGGATGGTTGGGTAGTCATTTTGTTCAAACAGAGTTTATGTACGGTAGTTTGATTGGTTTAGCGTTGCTAGCTATTGTGCAAATTATTTTTCAACCACATGGACATTCTCACGAACACTTACATTATCCAATTTCACATGAACACAAACATATTCATGATGAGCATCATCAACATGAGCATTCCGAGGGAATTTCTATGAACGAAGCTCATACTCATTCTCACGAACATGCAACGACTATTAATCATAACCACTCTCACTCTCATGGTGATATCCACCATCGTCATAGCCACAGTTAATGTTACAAATCCTACTTATGTTGATGTCCAAGCATTGGTAAATATGGGTGCGCGTTACAGGTACTTCTATGATGGAAAAAGCCTAGCAGCTATTTTGTGGAGCAGCACCGCAGTCACAAAATTTTACTCAACTTTTTTTGTAGAATGTACTGAAATATAGTCTTCTAAAAACTGCTTTAACTGCGGGTTAGCATTACAGTCAAAACCAGCCTCTTCGGCTTTTGAGAATATTTGTTCTGGTGTTAATCCTTGCCGTGTTGCTAAATTCATAAACGCCATTGCACCTGCGCGCATTCCGCTTGCACAGTGAATCAAAGCTGGTTTGGGTAAATCATCAATTTGCTTGAGTACTTCCGTTGTTAAATCTTCGTTAATTGCATTCGGCTTAACGGGGATGTTTTTATATTGCAATCCAGCAGATTCGACAAGTTGTTGCTCCGATGTCAAAAAACCTTGCTCGTCAGTAGAACGCAAATTGAGTACGGACTTAAACCCAGATTGTGCCGCTTGTTGAAGTTGTTCTGGTGTTAGCTGTCCGCTAACTGTCAGTTCGTCTGAAATCTTCTTAACGTTTTCCATTGGTTTACCTTCGCTTTATCTACCATATTATCATACAGTAATATGGTAATATGTGTCAAAAGACAGAATTAATGAATTTATATGCTAGAGGTTTCTACTCAAGCTTTGGGAACAGTTGCGGAGTATTTTAAAGTTTTATCAGAAGTGAGCCGCTTACAAGTGTTGTGCAGTCTCAAGTCTGGAGCTAAAAATGTGACATCCATTATTGAGGTAACTGGGTTAGGACAAGCAAACGTTTCTAAGCACCTAAAGGTATTGACGCAAGCAGGCATGGTAGCTCGTAAGCCGCAGGGAATCAGCGTTTACTATGAAATTGCCGACCCTGTAATTTTTGCTATATGTGATTTGGTCTGTGAGCGCCTTTCTATTCGTCTCGAAGAACAAACTCAGCAATTAGAGCAACTGCAAGCACTGCGTAACCACTAAAATCGCCCCTCCATACGTGTTTTCTCAGATTCACTCCAAGATAAGCGGACACGGATGCGGGTAATCTCAAGAGACAGATTCATTGCCCTTCTAGCTATGGGTAAGACGCACCATTTATACAAATGCGATTTTTAGCTGGCATTTAGTTAAAAATCGCACTGCCTGCTATTTAAATGACTAATTAACTCCTCGTAGTTTGCGAGTATTATCAACCAAGCTTTGAGCAAATTGATCAAATCTTTGAGAAAGCTTTTCGTCTAAAAGTTTACCTTCTGGGCTAAAAGCTTTCCATGCTTGACCAATAGCTATCTGCTCAAGGATAGACCATGTATGAGTCCATCTAAGAATTACTCTCAAATCGTTAAGGGCATTACTATTTTGTTGTCCACCCAAAATACTAATTAACCCTGCTACTTTACCGGATAGTTGGTCAAAGCTCATTAAATCAAGAGCATTTTTTAGTACTCCACTAACACTGCCGTGGTACTCAGGTGTTACTAAAATTAGCCCGTCCGCGCGGCTAACAGTATCTTGCAAGCGTTTCACATCAGGATAATCTGGGTATTCGTCTCCTCCATCACAAAATGGTAATTTCATTTGTCTCAAATCCAGAATTTCGACTTCTGCACCTAGTGCTTGGACTCTTTGAGCAGCTAATTCTAGAGCCGTCTGGCTGTACGAATCAGTTCTTAAGCTACCTGCGATACCTACTATTTTGACCATAATTAATCTGTATGCTCCTTAAATCAAGCTTCAATAGTATTTTTCTAAAAAAGTAAAATCGTTATGACTTCAATGAATTATCAATATCAATAACTGCTTCCGAAGGAATGAGTTTGAAGCTAGAATCTATTACTGCTAGCAGTTCTATGTATTTTAAATCTTTGCAACTTAAAATGCGTTGACATAAGGTATGACCCATGCGTGTACCCAACGCATAATTACCCGCAAGTCGTTAAGTGCGTTACTGTTGGGCTGTCCACCTAAAACGCTAATTAATCCTGTGACTTTACCAGACAACTGGTCAAAGCTCATTAAATCAAGTGCATTTTTTAAGACTCCGCTAACGCTACCGTGATATTCTGGTGTCGCTAAAACTAGCCCATCAGCATTTTTGATGGCATTTTGTAATTTCTCAACATCAGGATATTCTGAGTAATCGTCTCCACCATCACAAAATGGCAACTGCATCTGTCTTAAGTCTAATATTTCTACCTCGGCGCCGAGCGCTTGAAGTCTCTGTGCAGCTACTTCTAAAGCTAACTGCGAGTAAGAGTCTGTTCTAAGGCTGCCTGCAATACCTACTATCTTCACCATAATCAACCGCAACTCACTAAACATCTTTAAAAACTTTAGTTTTTACTTAATATCGTTTAATTTCTAAATAAACGAACTCGTAATGACTATGAGTTTATTGTAGCGAGTAAATATACAGTTGTCAAATAGGCTTAGGGGTAGGCGCCGAGTGGCATAGGGTGCAGTATAAAATTTAATTAGGGTGAAGTGAAAGGCGCCTTTTGGATATGCTGTTTGATAGAGTCAAGGTCTATGTAGCGGTCGGCAACGTTAATTAAGCTATCGCTAGTCATGGAGCGTAAACTTACA
Organism: Calothrix sp. PCC 7103; assembly: GCF_000331305.1. Lineage (GTDB taxonomy): Bacteria > Cyanobacteriota > Cyanobacteriia > Cyanobacteriales > Nostocaceae > Dulcicalothrix. The sequence goes on from NZ_KB217483.1 coordinate 549,445, forward strand.
ACCTCTACTCGGACACCTTGAAAACTGATGGCATTTGCCGCATAAGCTAGGTCTCCGTCACCACTAACTAAAACAGCTGTATCGTAGTGCCCAGCTAAAGTTATCATGTCAACTGCAATTTCTACATCTAGGTTAGCTTTTTTAGAACCATCTGCAAGCTGGATTAAATCTTTGGTAATTACACGGTAGCCATTTCGACGCATCCACAACAAAAAACCCTGTTGCTTTTCATTGGTACGGTCTACTCCTGTATAAAAAAAAGCACGTAAAAGCTGTGATTTCTCAATTAAAAGACAAAGTAGTTTGGTATAATCAACTTCAATACCAAGTTGTAAGGCGGCATAAAAGAGGTTTGAGCCATCGAGAAAAATCGCAACTCGACCACGATTTATATTATTGAAGATACTGACATCGCTTTTGTCATCGGGTGTAGCAACAGTTTCTTCTTGAGTACCAGGAAAAATCAGATTTTGTAATTGATAAGGCATTTCTGGTCTTAGCGATTGTTCTTGATTCATTTTTATGATATGATTATTATTAGTGAAATTCATATATACCTCTAAATTAAAATTGAGTGAGTTTTTTAAATTGTAAAACAATAATCCATACCGGATTAAGATTCCGGTAGGAAAAATAAATTATTTAATAAACTTAGCAATAAATCGTTACATCCTCACCACACTCTGCAAGATAAGTTAAGGCTTTAAAACGAAGTTCCACTAATTGCTCGTAGAAAGGATTTAGTTTACAAAGAGGTGGAATATGAAGAATTGTACGCTTGAAAAGTGTAATATTTCGTTCAAAGGGACAACTGGCAGGTATAAGTTGGCAGAGTGTATGTGCTTTTTTATAGTTGTTGACTTTGATTGATTCTAGCCATTGACGAATTGGTAGTAGTATTATTTGTACGATAGGATTTACAAGAAGATTCATTTGGGTAATGGGTAGGGTGTTCAGAATAGGTAATTATGTTGCTTTTTCAAGCTGGTAGCAATAATTTTTCAATTAAAAGACGTTCTGTATTTGATTTGCTCTCCATTAATACGTTTTTTACGTCTTCATTTACTAATAGTTGTCCTTGAGATGCACTAAAATCTTTACCGGGAGTAAATCCTGCTTTTAATAATTTTTGAATTGTTAACCCAGTCACTGCTTCTAGTAAATAGTCACAAGCTTTTAAGTGTGAAAAATTTTCTATAGTCCAATGAAAAGTGGGTATATCAATTTCAGATAATTCAAGTATTGCAGCCGTAAAAACATTTACTGTATAATTACTTCCCAATAGTGCTATAAATGCCTTTTCACAACTTTCAACCCGTGTCTTGTTTTGCGTTTTTAAGGCATTAATCGTTTTTGTAAGACTGAAATTAAATAACTCTGAATCATTTGTCCTATACATAATTTCACCACCTTAATTTTATACTGTATATTTATTTACATTAATACTGGTGCCTAGCTAACTCTTACTTGCTTCTGACGTTATAGGTAAAATATGCAGAACTTGTGGAGATAGAAATAAAGTTACATAACTTAACAATTTATCTATCCTAGGACAGATGAAATCTGAGTAGGCAGCTTCATTGCTTTGAACGGTTTGGTGATAACTGCTCGTACTCCAAGTTCAGCAAATCGTCGTTGGTCTGCGGCTTGTACCTTAGCTGTTAATAAAATTACTGGTATAGACTGGGTTTCAGGATTCGCTTGCAACGCATTAAAGGTAGCAATGCCATCCATATCGGGCATCATTACATCTAGTAAAATAACATCGGGTTGTTCTGCTCTAGCCTTTTCTAAACCTTCACTTCCAGAAGCAGCTGTCGAAACTTGCCAACCACCTACTGCTTTTAGAGTAAGTTCAGCAACTGCTCGAATGTCAAATTCGTCATCAATGATTAAAATGCGTTTCATTATTTTCATTACCTCGAATCATACGGTTGAGTAAAATAATTACTCGCTGCTCGAATTCCTGGGGAGAAATGCGTCCTTTGGTAAGGTATATGGTTTGTCCTAATTTTAATCGTTGCCGTTCGCTTTCGTTTAAGTCTTGGGCTGTATATACAACTAAAGGTACACGGCATAAACTATTATGTTGCCGCAACCAATCTACTACAGCAAAACCATCATATTCTGGTAATCCTAGGTCAAGCACTAGTAAATCAGGAATTATGTGCTGACTGACTTGAAGTGCTTCTCTTCCTGTAGGTGCATGATAGGTTTCAATTCCGTGACGGTTGAAGATGGCAATTAGCACCTGCGCTAAATCTTGGTCGTCTTCTATAATCAAAACTTTGATACTTTGATTATTTTTAGCTAACGCTTTTTCTAATGCTTGGCACAATGATCTTAAATTTGGTGGCTTTACAATCCAGTCGCTGACACCAGGGGGTAAACTTTGGTTGGGAAGTAAACCACTAAGAATTATAATTGGGATATTTTGTGTATCTGTCCGCTGTTTGAGTAGTGCTAAGGTTTCCCATCCATCCATACCGGGCATCATTAGGTTAAGAAGTATTACCGCAGGATGTTGTTGAATCGCCATTTCTACAGCTTCTAATCCTGATGCAGCTGTCAATACACGATAGCCTTGTCGTTGTAGCATTGTTTGGACGACTACTCGAATGTCGCTGTCATCGTCACACTGTAATATTAATGGGGCGCCTTCTTCTTCTGTATTTACATCACAATCAGCTTCTGGCAGCAGTGGTAGGGTAAAAAAGAAAGTACTACCAACACCTAATGTACTAGATGTCCAAATTTGCCCACCGTGATGTTGTAAAATACTGCGACAAATAGCTAAACCTAATCCTGTTCCTCCTTTTTGACGCGAGTCAGAAGCATCCACTTGCTGAAAGCGCTCAAATATCGATTCGAGTTTATCAGCAGGTATACCTCTTCCTTGGTCTTCCACCTTGAAAAGAACGTGGGGAGATAAAGTATTTGGTTGCGAATTTTTAATTTCTGCACTTAAATAAACTGTGGCGCCTTTGGGAGAAAATTTAATAGCATTGCTGAGTAAATTTGTAAAAACTTGAATAATACGGTCACTATCTGCCCAAATATTCGCTTTGAGAGGAGAAACAGATAACACCACCGACTCTTGAAGAGCCATTTCTTCTACAACTTCTGCTGATTGCGTCATTAAGTCGGCAGTGTTACAGATTTGTTTGGTCATTTGAATTTTACCAGACTCAATGCGCTCAATATCAAGGATATCGTTGATTAAACGCACTAGTCTATCTGTATTATTTGCGGCAATATTTAACATCCGCTTTTGCTCTTCGGGTTGAGTTTTTAGAATACCACTTGCTAACAAATCTAAGGCGCCTGATATTGAAGTTAATGGTGTTCGTAACTCGTGACTAACGACCGAGACAAATTCATCTTTGAGACGTTCGACTTCTCGACGGTCACTAATATCCTTCATAAAACAGTAGTGCCCAATAAATTCTTGTTGCGGATTGTAAGCTTTGACCATCATTACCTGCTTGTCAAAAACAGAGTTATCTTTCCGCACACCCTTGACCTCAACTTCTACTTTCCCATTAGCTAACATATCTTGGTAAGCAGCAATCATTCTTTCTTGGTCATCAGGATGGATGGTTTGCTGCCATTCCATATTTATTAATTCCTCTGGTTGATAACCAAGCATACTGCCATAAGCTGGGTTAACTTTTATATATCGAGCAGAAGTGTCTAACTGAGAAATACCTTCTACTGCACTTTCGAGAGCAGCACTCATTGCACGTAGTTCTTCTTGAGAACGAATTAGTTCTTGACGCTGTATAATTTCTTGTTCTAATAATTGAGCTTGAGACAAAGCAATGCCTATTTGGTCTGCCAAATGCTTTAATAATGTTAGCTCAAACTCAGTCCACTGACGCGGCGCCGAGCATTGGTGAGCAATTAATAAGCCCCAAAGGTTTTCCCTAACAAAAATGGGCACTACTAGGTTTGCTTTAACACTAAATTGCTGGAGAAATTCTACGTAACAAGGTAAAATACTACCATTATCAACATCGGTGACGGCGGTAATTTCTCCTTGGCGATATTTCTCTAGATATATCCGTTCAAAGCAAGGATCAAAAATATCCTGACTAAGGGTGACTGGCCAACCTGAAACTACCGACTCTTGAACAACTCTTCCCGAACCATCTGGATTCAGCTTAAAGATTAATACCCGGTCTGCTTGAAGAATTCTTTGCACCTCAGTAACGGTGGTTTGAAGAATTTCTTCAATTTGTAAAGAAGTGCGAATTTTGAGTGTTACTTCTGCAAATAGTTGTGACCGCAAATTTTGGTGCCGTAATTGCTCTTCTGTCTGTTTAATATTAGTAATATCTTGATTAACGGCAATGGCACCATGTATATTGTTTTCAGCATCCAAAATTGGCAAGGCTGAATTGAGTACAGTTTTGTAATTACCATCGAAACATTGAATTTTAATTACTTCATCAATTGAAGTTTCTCCATGTATAACTGCCCTGTAAAGTGCCCACTCTTCTAGTTCTATCCGTTTACCTGTTGATTCCCACCAACCTTTATACTCACAATACTGCTCTATACCAACATACCTGGCGCCTGCCCAAATTTGCTCTCCTGCTGGGTTAACTTGCAAGATTCGCCCAGTTTGATCAACAATCCAAACACCCACAGGTAATATTTCTAACACAGTCCGTAGTAGTTGCTCATTTTCTAAAAGCGCTGACTCTGCATGTTTACGCGCGCTGATATCACTACCAATGCCAAGAAAGCCTGTAATATTATTTTCCTGATCGCGTAAAGCAGTTACTGACAACAACACAGGAAAGTGAGAACCGTCTTTGCGAATGTAAGACCATTCACGCTCGTCTACATAGCCACGACGTGCCTTAGCTACAAAAACCTCAAAACCTGGTTCAATTGTAGTAGATAATTCCTGCGATAATTCTTGGGAGCGCTGTAAAATTTCCGAAGGGTTGTGAATAATTGCAGGAGTAGTTTTGCCAACTACCTCAGCAGCAGTATATCCCAAGCATTTTTCTGCTGCTGGATTAAAAGTCCGAATCGTACCGTCTACAGTAGTGGAAATAATTGTGTAGTTTGCACTATCTAAAATTGCTCTCTGTAGTGTTGTAATTTCCTGTAGTGCTAACTCTGTTCGTTGACGTTCGTCAATTTGTGTTTGCAATGCTTGATTTGCCGTCGCTAAATCTAAGGTTCGTTCTCTAACTCGAATTTCTAATTCGTCGTGCGTTCGACGTAAAGCTTCCTCTACTTTTTGACGCTCAATAATTTGCTGTTGCAACTCTTGATTTGCTGCTTTTAATTGTGCAGGACTCGGCAACACTAAAGCTTGAGGTATTAAACATACCAGAATTATTCCTGTATACGCTGAAATGAATCCTGTAATTGCTTTGATTGTCCCTGATAACCAGTAAATTGGATACCAATGAGTCCAAATTTCCATGAAATGGGTAGTTCCACAAGCAACGAGAAAAGCTGAAAATAGTAGAAAAACCCAGTTAAAAGGTAAATCGTCACGCTTTTTAACAAAATAAAACAAGGTTATAGGTATGGAATAATATGCTAAACTAATTACTGCATCAGAAATGACATGCAGTGATACCAATCCAGGTTTCCATAAATAACAATCTCCGTGGGGAATAAAGTAGCTTGTAGTAAAAAAGTTATGTAAAAATTCTGACATATTACCTCCTTCACAAATGCAATAAACCCGGTTTCTGAATAAAGAAACCGGGTTTCTAATTATTTAACAATCGATTTTGTGCTACTGTTTTCGACTGTTCGAGAGCTTCATTAGCGACTCGGTATAAAGTATCAATATCGGCGCCATCTTCAGGATACTGTACAATGCCAACGTTAAAATTAACACAAAATTGTTTGTTACAGGAGACGTTACATGTAACGTCTCTACATGATGTGGCAAGATTTTTAATGACTTCAGACAGGCGCCTAGTACCCTCAACTTTAGTCATACCACACATTCCGATAATAAATTCAGTACCACCCCAACGACCGACTACATCCTCGTAATGGAAATTTAACCGTAAAATTCGACCTAAGCGAGATAAAATAGCATCTCCCACAGCATAACCATATTGCTGATTAATTTGCTTAAATTTATCTACCTCTACAATTGCAAAACAAAAGTGTTGATTATAATTTTGACTCCACTCTATACACCGATTCAATTCTTGAATAGACTTAGGGCGATTAGCAATACCAGTTAAAACATCCGTTTCTGCTAAACTCTTTAGTAAGCGAGTTCTCTCTAAACGATTGAGAATACGTGTTACTAATTCTACTTTAACAATTGGCTTACTTATATAATCGTCGGCGCCTGCTGCGAATACATCTTGCCTTGTTTTGGTATCATTATGTGCCGTTAAAAACAGAATTGGCACTGCACTATAACGAGTGTCACTACGTACAACTTGGCATAATTCAATACCATTAATTTCAGGCATTTCCACATCTAAAATTAATAAATCGGGATTTACGACCGTCATTACCTCCCAAAAATGAGAAGGATTATCAAGGGTATAAACTTTTAAACCCCAAGGTGTAAGCAAAGTTTGCAGAGTAGTTAATATTTGTGGGTCATCATCGACAACCATTACCTTTGCTTCTGGGGAAGGAGTATTCTTTAGTACTTGAGTAACAGCTTCTAGTACTTGAGTTACTGACACAGGTTTTTGCAAAACTCCACGTCCACCGAGACGGGCAATTTTAACACGGTCAATCAAACTATCTTGTGCGGTAGTTACAATAACTGATAATGCAGGAGTACGACTGGTTAATTCCACTAGTAACCCAAGAGCTTCTTCTGTGGTATCACCACAAGAAAGGTCAAGCAATACAATATCAGGACATAAATCTACAATCAACTTTCTAGCTGTAATAATGTTAGGAGTAACTTGTACCTTGATACCCCAGCTAGAAGCTATAGCAATTAAACTACTTGTAAATTCTGTGTCTTCATCGAGAATCAGTAGTAAAGGACTTTTATTTAAAGTTTCATTTGAAAGCATTTCAGGAATTTCTTCACCATTCATGCTTTGCAGACAGTCACGCAAGGTACCAACTAATTCGGAAAAGTGAATTATTTGTGAACTATCCAGTGTTTTCCCATTTACAAATAAAGATTCTATTTTACTAGCGACATAAGAACCTTTATCTGAACCAAACATTCCTAGGGAACCAACCAGTTTGTGAGCTTCTTGCTTTACTTTTGATAGCACTTCGTCACCCAGCAATTTGTTCTGTAATAAAGTAGTCAATGCTTCTTCAATTACAGTAATACGCTGACTAAGAGTTTCTGCTACCTGCTCCCATACTTGGGAGACACCAGTCCTAATTTGATTTTGCTCTGCATATGAAGGGGTTTGAGTTGCTAATTTTGGGTTTTTTTCCTTTTCGACTTTTTTTTGTTTCCGTGTTCTCACTTTCGTGAGTTCTTCCTTCTCAACGGTTTTAAGACGATAGCCAATACCGTATACTGTCTCTATTACATCACTATTGACTCCCGCAGCTTTAAGTTTTTGACGTAATCCCTTAATATGTGACCGCACGGTATCATCAGAAGGAGGTTCTTCAAATGACCATAAATGCTGAATCAACATTCCACAGCTAAATACTCGCTGTGTATTGCGAAGAAAAAGCTCAAGTAAACTATATTCCTTGGGTGTTAAATGTAAAAGTTGACTATCGCAAGTAACCTGGCAAGTGCTGGGGTCAAGTTGTAAGTTCTGCCATACAAGCATTGGTGGCAAGGTAGAACCACCTCGACGCAGTAAAGCACGTATCCGAGCTAATAATTCTTGAAAATCAAAAGGTTTGGCTAAATAATCATCGGCGCCTGCATCCAAACCCATAACTTTAGTAGTACTATTGTCTTGGGCAGTTAATAAAAGAATTGGCGTTTTATTACCAATAGAGCGTAATCTTCGACAAAGACTAATTCCATCAAGCTTTGGTAACATGACATCAAGCAATATCAAATCATAGGTAAAGCAGTCCATCAGTTCCCAAGCTGCTTCACCATCTGTTGCGAAATCAACAGTATAATGCTGGTCATTCAAAATCTTGACCAACCTTCCCACAATTAAATCATCATCTTCAACTACGATAATTCTCATAGTTAATGCATGTAATATTTTTTACATATATTTTTTTTATTACTGTATATGGTTTTGTTATATTTTGTTGTTTAAATTTACCAACACTGTAATCTTTTCTAATTTTAGATGATATTCTGGTTTTCTAGCTGCTAACCCCTGAGTAATTGCGGCAAAATAAATCACCTCTTGGTTAGAGGCACCGCACATAGGTTAGTATTTATAATAGATTGACTTAATTAGCGCTATATAGGCAAGATTATTAAATAAAAATAAAAATTATAGCTTTAAGTAAATTTATTTAAAGATTAAATATCCCTTTAGGTAGATGCTAATATAAAGTAATGCAAATTTTTGAGTTAATTCTTTAAAAGTCAAATAAAAGAATTAAGTATTTTGCATAGTCGGACTGCCACATAAAGAACTTTAAAACTCGCTGCTAAAAATCATTGCTCTCTTTGGACAGTAATGAAAAGTTACCCCCGATTTATAAAAATAATGAGTTGTAGGCTGTCGTAATGTCAAAGTTATAAAGCAAATAAGTTATACTTAACACGGGTAAGAAATGTCATTAGTCGCGTAGCGTAATGCGGAGCATTTGCCGCAGGCTAGAATCTCTAAGATGCTTCACTACACTACGTTTCGTTCAGCATGACAAAGTTTATATTCTACCCATTAGCAGTATACAATGCAGTGTCCATATACAGTTTTAATCATCGACCCTTTCGATTCATCAAATTATTTGGGTAACGGATGGCAACGCTGAGTTCCTATTTGCGAACGAGCGCTGATACGACTACTATGGTATGACCTTCTAAAAAGCTGCTCAGAACTGGGAGTTGGTTGTACACCCCGATGATTGGGAAAAGCTTTAAAAAATTTAATGCAATATGATACGTGATATTTATTCATAATATCAATAAATAATAAATAATTTTACATTTTTATCGGCAGAGGGCTTGCAATATGGGAGGTGGGGTGCGTAACGCTATAACAATATTTCAACGAAGCGAATAATTTAGTAGCGTTACGCAGCATAAATATTTGTTACAATACGTGGAAAATTCCTGTATTATTAATACAAATCGTAAAGTCAGGTAAGCGGATGGAACGGCGCCTAACATCATTCTTATTACGACTAACGGCAAGCGTGCTGGTACTATTAAACTTACATGCTTGTACACAAGCACCTATTGTAGTGAATGTACAAAATGGAACAACTCAAGCGCCTGTTTTAGTACGTGCAAAGGCGCCTCCAGCAATACGCAAACCAAAGTCAGCACAAGCCAATAATCTATTTACATGGCGCAATGTTAATATTCAAGGAATGGGTTATGTTACAGGTTTAGTAATTAGTCCAAGTTCGCCTTATGATGTATATGTTCGTACAGATGTAGGTGGTGCCTATCGTTTTGACCGTAAGAATAAAACATGGTTTCCTTTAATGGACATGTTTGACACTAATTTCGCTGGTGGTGGAATTGGAGTAGAAAGTATTACTGTTGATGGATTGACAAAGCGCGTTTATGCTGCTGTCAATCGGAATAGTTCAACTTTTACAGAAAAAGATAAACTCAAATATAAATATTCGGGTGAAATATTAGTATCTAACAATAAAGGTATAACATGGCAACCAACAGGTTTAGGAAAACATGATATTTTCGTTGGTCCAAATAATGCATACCGTTCAGATACAGGTGAGAGAATAGCAGTTGACCCAAATAAACCAGAGTTAATTTACTTTGCTTCACGACGCAATGGTTTGTGGAGAAAAGACGGTAATACAGATTGGACTCTGGTTACAGGGTTGCCAGAAGCTAGTAGTTTACCAGAATATCAAAAAGACGGTAAAGATAATAAAGATATACCTGGTTTTACATTTGTTGTATTTGATAAAGCCAAAAATATATATGTAGGTGTTCATGGTAGTGGAGTTTGGCGCAGTGCTGATGGTGGTAATTCATGGCAAAATATTAGTAATGAAGGCGCCAAAAATCCGGTACGTGCAGTAGTTGCTAGTGATGGAACATTATATGTAGCGTTTGGGACTTGGGGTGGTAACGGTCAGAATACATCGGGAAGTATCCGTAAGTATAGTAACGGTAATTGGACATCTATTACACCTGATGGAGAAGCAAGAGTATATTCAGCTATTACCGTACACCCAAATCAACCCAACACAGTAATGGCAGTTGCCGACAAGTTTGTTTATATGTCCACCAATGGTGGACAAAGTTGGGATAAACAAACTATGTATATGGGTGCCTATGATGCAAACAATCCGAAAGATAAAATTAATTCTACTGCACCAGGGTATTATCAATCTTATGCTTCAACAGGTGCCGCATCAATTACATTTGACCCCAGTAATGCAAAAAAAGTGTGGTGGACAAACGGTTGGGGAGTTGCGAGCAGTGATGATGTGATGGTAAAAACTCCTGTTTATAAATGGTTGATGAATAATTTGGAAGAATTAGACTTAAATATGGTGCGAGTACCACCCAAACCGAAAGCACAAGGGGGTGCAGATTTATTAAGCGCCACACAAGATAAAATAGGGTTTCGGCATGTAAGTCGCTATGAAGTACCAATAAAAGCTATCGGTTCCCAAAATATAGCTATTAATCCTAGTTATAAATGGGCAAACCCTGACTGGAAAGTATATCCCGTTCCTTTTCCTCACGTAGCAGGCGCCACAGGAATGGATTTTTCGTATAATCATCCTGACCATGCAGCATTTGTAGGTTTTCATCAATGGCAAGGGTTTTGGGGAATACATGGTGTAACTAGTGATAATGGTAAAACTTGGAGGGCATTCGAGTCTATCCCTACAGAAGAACTTTGGAAAAGTGATAAGTCTGGAAAAGAGAAAGTTTATGCAATAGGTGGACAAATAGCTATGTCCCCAACGAATCCAAAAAATATGGTATGGGCCCCAGCTTGGGGAACTTGGACACACTATACTAATGATGGTGGAAAAACTTGGCGCCTTGCACATAATTTAGATTATAGTCCCCCACCTCAGCCGTTTGACGATAAGAATAACGACCATTTACATTACCAAGCTTTACCAAAGTCTTGGTCAAACAGCATTAGTCCGTGGTTGAGTTCATATATTTTGGCAGCAGATAGAAAAGACCCTCAAGGTAAAACTTTCTATTACTACGATGTTAGTGGCTTTTATTATAGTAATAATGGTGGCGCCAGTTGGAGTAAGAGCAAAGCAAATAATTTACCTGGTTGGTTAATTCGTCCTGCTATTATTAGTAACCCAACACAACAGGATGATGTGTGGATGAGTTTTGCGCGTAACCCTGAAGATGTTAATGGTAATCCGTTGTATCATTCTACTGATGGTGGAAAGTCTTTTAATAAAGTAGCATCTGTTAAAAGTTGTGAGTTTGTTGCTTTTGGTAAGGGTAAATCTAATACACTTCCGTATATTTACATGTTTGGTCGTGTTGGTAATGTGACTAAAGACGCGATATACAAATCTGAGGATATGGGCAAATCTTGGAGTCGTATTAGTGACCCTGAGATTTTACAGTTTCCAGGAATTACTTATATGGAGGGTGATATGCGTACAGAAAACTTGGTTTATGTGGCTTTGACTGGACGCGGTATTATGGTGGGTGAAAGTGGGCAACGGATGTAACGGATGTAACGGATGTTTATCTGTTGTCATTAGTCGTTTAGCGAAGAATCTAATACCAATTCAATATGAAGTAACGGTCTACAAGTACTTATTAAGTGAGTAAGTAGTAAAAAGGTTCTATGAGAGAACGAGTATGTTAAAATTAATTATTACTAAAAACCGTAACCCCTAAACCTTCGCTCAATAATTCTGGCAGTGAGGAAACTATGCAAGTCCAACTTAAACAAATTGTTGTCCCTGTCGGTCAGCAACTCATAATGACTGATGTGAGTTGGCAAATGTATGAACAATTGCTAGAAGAGTTAGGTGAAAAACGGGGTTCACGCATTAATTACAGTGGTGGAGTCTTAGAAATCATGGTGCCTTTACCCGAGCATGAAGATGATAAAGTGATAATTGCCGACTTGGTAAAGGTGCTTCTTGAAGAACTTGAAATTGAATTTAGAAACTTAGGGTCAACAACCTTTAAAAGTCAAGCTATGAAGCAAGGTATAGAAGCTGATGACTGTTTTTATATCGAACATGAAATAGCAGTTAGGGGAAAGAAGCGCATAGATTTAAGTGTAGACCCTCCACCAGATTTAGCACTTGAAATTGATATTACTTCCCGAACTCGGTTTGATAATTATAAAGTGTTAGGTGTAAAAGAATTATGGCGATTTAACGGAACGCAATTAGAAATTAATGTACTGCAATCTGGTGAATATGTCCAGGTGAATGAAAGCCCTACTTTTCCTAGTTTTCCCTTAAGTGAGTTAATTCCACAATATTTAGAGCGCAGTAAAATCGAGGGGAGAAATAAAACAATGAGAGCTTTTCGTACTTGGGTAAAGACAAAAATTCAAGAAAGATAGCTTATTTTTGTTACTTTAGTGAGTAAAATTGATGGAGGAGAAACTATTATGAAGCTTGAACTTTATCAATACGTTGTTCTATGTCGAAACATTAAGATGCTACCCTGCGGGAAAACTACGTTTACGTTCCTCAGCATGATATATTATTGTTTAGCTGCTTTTTCTTTGCGTTCGCTGTGGCGGTCGGTAAGATAATCGACTTTATCGCGTAAAAGTACGGTAAACTTATATAGTTCTTCCATAACATCGATAACTCGGTCGCGATAAGACGAGTCTTTCATTGTGCCGTCTTCGTTAAATTCTTCGTATGCTTTAGGTACAGAAGACTGATTGGGAATTGTAAACATCCGCATCCAGCGTCCTAGAATTCGCAATGTGTTTACTGCGTTAAATGACTGAGAACCACCGCTGACTTGCATTACTGCTAAAGTTTTACCTTGAGTTGGACGAATTGAACCGATGTTAAGGGGAATCCAATCAATTTGATTTTTCAGAATTCCCGAAACATTACCGTGCAATTCTGGTGATGACCACACTTGCCCTTCTGACCACATACTTAGTTCGAGCAATTCTTGGACTTTTGGATGCGTATCGGGGACACTTCTATGAATTGGTAATTCTCTTGGGTCGAAAAATCGAACTTCGGCGCCGTATCCTTCAATAATTCTTGCTGCTTCTTCTGCTAAAAGACGACTATAGGAACGTTCGCGTACTGAGCCATACAAAAATAAAATTCTTGGTTTGTGGTTAAAAGTTGTCATCATTAAAATACTTAAAAATAATAAAATACTTGTACGGTGTGTAATGCCACGTAAAAAATTGTAACCTGCCAATAATACTTATGGCATCACACACCAAAGTAGTAATTATGACTCAAAATTGTTTTTGCTTACGCAATAATTCTGCAATAGTCAAATCTAATTCAGCTTTACCCGCATATACTGTTCCTATTTTGCCAGTATTTAGCTGAACATAACCGATACGATATGCTTCATCTGGTAATGGCACATAACCTAAAGAACTTACAACCGAAGGCGCCTTTTGTAAGTAATAGTTAACAAATTGGTACGATTGCCCTTTATTTTTAGTGTACTCAGGATTAATGTAAATAAATAACGGTCGAGATAAAGGCTGATATGTATTGTTCTCTACTGTTTTCGTTTCAGGTAATACAGCACCTTTACCGTTATTTATAGCTACAAGTCTTAACTTATCTTTATGTTCTTGATAATATGCGTATCCAAAATATCCTAAAGCATCGGGGTCATTACTGACACCACTTACAATTACTTCGTCGTCTTCGCTAGCTGTATAATCAGTACGACTAGCTTTAGCTTTTCCAACTATTGCTTCGGTGAAGTAGTCAAAGGTACCAGAGTCTTTACCAGCACCGAATAATTTGATGGGTCGGTCGGGCCAAGACGCACGGATTTGTGACCACTTAGTAATTTTACCTTGGGCGCCAGGTTCCCATAACTTCTTCAATTCATCTACAGTAATATCTTTTGCCCAGGTATTCTGAGGATGAACAACTACCGAAAGAGCATCAAAAGCAACAGGAATCTCAATATACGCAACATTATTTTTTCTACAAGCTTCCATCTCTTCAGTAGTTATCGGTCGAGAAGCATTGCTGATATCTATTTCTCCTGCACAAAATCTCTTAAACCCACCACCCGTACCAGAAAAGTTAACCTGAACTTGCACTTTATTGTTTTGATTCGCAGCATACTCTTTACCAATCGCTGCTGTTATCGGATATACCGTACTTGAACCATCTATTTTAATTGTGGTAAGACTATCCGAATTACTTACTTGAGTTACATTTGGCGCCGTTGGAGTCTGAGCAGACTGGTCAGACGTAGAGGTACAACTCGCCAATGCCAATATTCCCGCAATCAAAGTCAAATTCTTCACGACGATATTCATTTACTTCACTCCTAGAGAGTAGTACCAAAAGTATACACACATTATTTCAAATAAACTTGATGCATAATTATGGATGATAGCAAAAAAACATAAAACTTATCAAAAAAAATTGATGCTTAGTCGATGGCTACTGAAGAATGTGTATTTTGCTACTGAAATATATAAGTGGATACAAAACTTATCAATTTTTTTTGAAATAATGGGTAATAATGCATCAAAAAAAGTTGATTAGTATGTATACTAAGTAAATGTTCTTGCTTTATTTTCACGTTCAAAAATAAAGTTGCAGCGATTTAATTATTCATTAACTGTTTGTTAACCAATAGTTAATTATTTGGGAGAATTCATGGCGGTAAGAGTTGGAATTAATGGATTTGGTAGAATTGGGCGCCTTTCGTTGCGAGCAGCTTGGGGTTGGTCGGATATTGAGTTTGTGCATATTAATGAAATTAAAGGTGGAGCTGAGACAGCCGCTCACTTGTTGAAATTTGACTCAGTTCATGGACGCTGGGGACAAGAAGTAGTAGCCAAAGAAGATAAAATTGTTATAGATGGCAAGGCATTGACTTTTAGTGAGTTTAGTAAGCCTGGTGATGTAGACTGGGCAAGTTTGGGAGTAGATATTGTTTTAGAGTCTTCTGGTAAATTCCGAACACCTGATACTTTGGCGCCTTATTTTGAGAGAGGAGCAAAGAAAGTGATTGTTGCGGCGCCAGTGAAGGAGGAAGCTTTAAATATAGTCATGGGGGTAAATGACTATCTTTACGAACCTGAAAAACATCATTTATTGACGGCGGCATCTTGTACTACAAATTGTTTGGCGCCTGTAGTTAAGGTAATTCATGAAGGTATAGGCATTAAGCACGGGTTAATTACTACAGTGCATGACCATACCAACACCCAAACTATAGTAGATGCACCTCATAAAGATTTACGACGAGCTAGAGCTACAAATATGTCGTTGATTCCAACTACAACGGGTTCAGCGACAGCGATTGGTTTGATATATCCCGAACTTAACGGTAAGCTCAACGGACTTGCTGTACGTGTACCTTTGCTTAATGCATCATTAACAGATTGTGTATTTGAAGTGGCAAGACCCACTACGAAAGAAGAAGTTAACAGTTTGCTCTTTGGCGCCGCGAATGGTGAACTGAAGGGTATTCTCGGATATGAAGAACTACCACTAGTCTCAATCGATTATAAAGATGACCCTCGCTCATCAATAATTGATGCTCTTTCCACGATGGTAGTAGACCAAACTCAAGTCAAAATTTTAGCTTGGTATGACAACGAATGGGGCTATGCAAATCGCATGGTTGAACTCGCACGCAAAGTAGCTCTTACTCTTTAACACTAAGCACTCATCACTCATGACAAACACTAATTTAAGAAACTATATCTTAGTAACGCTTACATATTGGGGCTTCACAATAACTGATGGTGCCTTGCGAATGTTGGTGTTACTTTATTTTAACCAGATAGGTTACAGCCCAATTCAAATTGCCTCGCTGTTTCTGTTTTACGAAATTTTTGGTATTGTCACCAACTTTTTAGGTGGGTGGATTGGTTCACAATTCGGACTAAAATTAACGCTTTACTCTGGAATAGGGCTACAAATATTCTCTTTAGTAATGTTGTCTGGGTTAAATCGTGGTTGGCCTGAATGGGTAGCAGTACTATTTGTGATGGTTGCACAGGCATTTTCTGGAATAGCCAAAGACCTGACTAAAATGAGTACAAAAAGTGCCATACGCTTAGTTGTACCCCAAGATGCTCAATCTGCACTGTTTAAATGGGTAGCAATACTTACTGGTTCTAAGAACGCTCTTAAAGGTATTGGTTTCTTTGTTGGTAGTGTACTGCTGTCTGTATTTGGCTTCGTGAATGCTCTATGGATAATGGCAGCAGGGCTATTTGTAATAATTTTTATAGGTTTAATGCTTCCGAAAGGAATGGGAAAAATCAAGAAAAAAGTCAAATTTTCCCAACTCTTTTCTAAAAGCCAGGAAATCAATATTCTTTCCGCTGCAAGATTCTTTCTGTTTGGTTCCAGAGATGTTTGGTTTGTAGTAGGTCTACCAGTATTTTTACGTAGTGTACTGGGATGGACGTTTTACCAAGTCGGAGGTTTCTTAGCTATTTGGGTAATTGCTTATGGTATTGTGCAATCATCTGCCCCAACCTTGCTAAAACGTTTTGGTTCCGGTCGTCCTCCTACTGCATCAACTATTCAATTTTGGACTTTTACCTTAACCGCAGTACCAGCGCTTATTGCCATTGGTTTACAAGCAGGTATTGAGCCGAACACCGTAATTATTGCTGGGCTACTTCTATTTGGTTTGGTATTTGCTTTTAACTCCGCAGTCCATTCTTACTTAGTATTAGCATTTACCGATGATGATAAAGTCGCGTTGAATGTAGGCTTTTATTACATGGCAAACTCAGCCGGAAGATTAGCTGGTACAGTATTATCAGGAGCAATTTTTCAAGCTTTTGGATTGGTAGGGTGTTTATGGACATCAATGGTATTTATTTTAGCTGCCGGAATAGTATCGTTGAAATTACCTAACCCTCAACCAAGTAAAGGCATAGCATGGAAGGCAGGCGAAGGTGATTAATTAAAGGGTTTTACCCATTTATAATACCTAATATATGTCAAAAGCAAGCAACAAAGAAACCTTAACGTTGGTCTTAGCTCTGCTTATCACTGGCGGGCTAGCGGCAGGTGGTATATGGTACTTCCAAGGTAATTTATCTAATCAGAGTATAGAGAAGACTGACGATAATCAAAATCGTCAAGTCCAAAATTCTACAAATCAAATTATTGGAACGTCAAGCTTAGACACCAGTTTGCCAAGCCCCAGTGTGTTGACTATTGATGGTAGCGTAACAATGGTCGCTGCGATTAAACAGTTACAAATAGCTTTTTCATTAGTAAACCCATCTTTGTCTACAACTTATGGTGTACCCGATGGTAAGCCGAATGGAACTAATGCGGGGATCAAAAATCTAATTGATGGTAAAGTTTTGATGGCTGCTTCTTCCCGGCGCCTGAAACCAGAAGAAATTCAAGCAGGTCTTGTGGGAATTCCAATTGCAAAAGACGCTTTAGCTGTAACAATAGGTATCAACAATCCCTACCAAGGGGGATTGACAATGGCGCAATTAAAAGGAATATTCCAAGGAAAAATTACAAACTGGTCGGAAGTGGGGGGACCTAACGCACCAATTAAAGTAATTAACCGTTCTCGCGATAGCGGTACTCACACCTTATTTCAAGATGTAGTTCTTTTAGGAAAAGAATTTCCTCCAGATGGGGCAAACTTTAAAACGCTTGAACAGGATGAAACCACACCAATATTGCGTGCGTTAGGGAAAGATGGCATAAGTTACAGTACCGTAACCCAAATTGAAAACCAAAAAACCGTTCGCATCGTTCCTATCGATGGAATATCTCCCACAGATCAAACCGCTATTCAAAACGCATCTTATCCAATTAGTCGAGTAGTCTACCTAGCAGTACCACAAAAAACCAATCCAGCAACAAAACAATTTATAGACTTCACCTTATCTACTCAAGGACAACAAATAATCAAAAGAGCAGGTTTTATTCCTATTCAATAGCGGTTAAACTCAATGCAACAAACAACTCAGCCAATTGCAGAAAATTTATGGTGGGTAATGCCAAACACATTAGCAGGTGTTCGTAAACCAACCTTAGAAGAACTAAGCGAACTGAAAGCTGCAGGAATTAGTGCAATTGTTTCAGTCATGAATTACCCGGCAAACTTAGATTTATACGAGCAGTTCGATATCCCTCATCTTTGGCTGCCCATTGATGTAGGTAGCTCACCAAGTCGAGAACAGGTTCAGGAATTACAACAATTTGTTAACATTCAAAATTCTTTAGGTCATGCTGTAGCAGTTCATTGTACAGGTGGAGTACATCGCACAGGTACAATGCTGGCTTCTTACCTAATTTTCAACGGTTCATCTTACAGCGATGCAATGCAGAAAATTCAGAATGCTAACCCTGCTGTTCATTTAGAACAAGCTCAAATTAGCTTTTTACGTTCTTTGGCAGATCAATTAAGCATTTAGTATTCGCTTAACCCAAGCTTGAGCGCTCATTTGTACGGGGTCCCAAGGACTGCTCAAAGGAGGTGTGTAACTCAAGTCAAGCTCGCTCATATCTTCTACTTTCATTCCGTGAAACAAAGCACAAGCAAAAATGTCGATGCGCTTGGCAACTTCTCCTTGGTAATGTCCGGCAATTTGGGCGCCTAATAATTTGCCTGTTTTAGAATCTCCGGTAACACGAATCCGTAATTTCTTCGCACCTGGATAATAAACTTTGTGATCCCAGGTTTCAAATTCAACTGTCACAGGATTTAATCGTGTGTTATTAACTTCAAAATCACGTAACCCTGTACGAGCTACAGCTAAATCAAATATCTTTATAACTTGAGTACCAAGCGTTCCAGCAAATTCTACATTTCCACCAATTGCATTCTCACCAGCAATGCGACCTTGTTTATGTGCTGTTGTGCCCAAGGGTAAGTAAACATACTCATTGAGTAAACGATGCCAAGTTTCAGTACAATCTCCCGCAGCATAAATATCGGGCACATTGGTTTCCATTTTTCTATTAACTTGAATGGCGCCACGTATACCAGTTTTAAATCCTGCCGACACAGCTAAGTCTGTTAATGGCTTAATTCCAACTGCTACCAGAACCATATCAGTAGTTTTATTAAAACCATCAGAACCAGTAACTACTAATTGGGTTCCTTGTTGTTCAACTGTATTAATTTCAGTACTATTAATTACTTCTATTCCATGTTGTTGAAGTTTTTCGGCAATCATCAGTCCTAAACTAGAGTCAACAGTTTTCATCACTGTTGGTGAATGTTCCACCAGTGTCACACTTATATTTTGATGAGTTAAAGCATCCGCCATTTCTAAACCAATATACCCACCCCCAACAATTACTGCGTGCTTTGGTTGATGAGTCGTCATATATTCATGAACGGCAAAAGTATCACCCATCGAATGCAACAGAAACACACCCTTGTTGTCTAACCCTTTGATACGGGGTTGAACGGAAACGGCGCCTGTACCAATTACTAATTTATCGTAATTCAACCATTGCTCTTGCCCTTGTTGATTTACGATTTTAACACTTTTGTTAATCGCGTCTACCATCGTAGCAGTATGGTTGAGTAATAAATTTATTCCTGTGGAAGTGATTTCTTCTGCTGTTCGATGAGCAAGATGGCGCCAGTCAGTAACTTCTCCACTCAAGTAAAAAGGAATACCACAAATACTGTAGTTAGGGAAGTTATCAGCAACAACTAGAGTCACATTAACTGTAGAATCTAATTCTTTTGCTCGTAAACCCGCGCTAATACCAGCATCGCTACCACCAATTATTAATAAACGAGTCATAATGCCTTTATTACTTCAATTGTGATTCAGGTAATTGTCAAGTAGCAAAAGTCGCGAATTAAATATAAAGAATAAATCATCTGGCGCCGACCGTAAATTGAAGGCGCCGCAATGAGCCAAATAGTACGAAGATAAATAAACCTAAAATTGCTTCTGCTTCTGTAGTAACTGTCCTATCGTCAAATCAAACTGTGACTCTCCACCAAATACGGTTCCCACTTTACCTTTATTTAAGTGAACAACACCAATTCTATAGATTTCGTCAGGTAAAGACACATAACCTACAGAATCTGCAACAGAAGATGCTTTTTGCAGATAAAAGTTAACGAATTCGTAAACATAGTGTTTTTCAGACGAATATGGATTTACATATATAAATAAGGGTCGAGACAGTGGTTTGTATTTATTCTTATGTACAGCTTCTGGTGATGGTTCGACTGCTCCGTTTCCGTTATCGACTCTTAAAGTTTTTAATTTATTTTTGTGTTCTTTGTAGTATGCATAGCCAAAGTAACCCAATGCATTAGGGTCTTGAATGATTCCATTTACTAAGACTTCATCATCTTCACTTCCTGTATAATCTTTACGACTAACTTTAGCTTCACCTACAGTCGCTTCAGTAAAGTAGTCGAATGTACCAGATTTTTCACCAGCACCAAATAAAGTAAGGGGTTTATCGGGCCAAGATGCACGTACTTGGGACCAGCGAGTAATTTTACCTTCAGCTGCTGGTTCCCACATTTTTTTCAACTCGGCAACAGTAATATCTTTTGCCCAGTCGTTTTGAGGGTTTACAACTACAGTAAGAGCGTCAAAAGCTACCGGAATCTCTACATACTGAATATTATTCTGTTTACAAACTTCTATTTCTTTCTTGGAAATAGGTCGAGAAGCATTGCTGATATCAGTTTCTCCAGCACAGAATTTCTCAAACCCACCACTAGTACCCGAAATGTTTACTGATACTTGGGCTTTAACGTTTGGGTTCGCTTGATATTGTTTTGCAATTGCTTCTGTGATAGGAAATACGGTACTAGAACCATCTATTTTGATTGTAGGAACAATTTCTTTATCTGTGACACTTTGCCCGGTAGGTGATGACTGAACTTGAGAAGGTGTATTAGATGTGTTAGTACAGCTAGCCAGTACCAACATCCCGACCACGAGAGCAAAATTTTTCACAACTACGTTCATTGACCACACTCCTGTGGGTTAGTTACATCAAAGGTATGTGCCCATCATTTCAAATAAAATTGATGTATGAAACGTGCGTGCGATACAAAAAACAAAACTTATCAATTTTTTTTGATGCTTTTACTAAGATGGGATTATCATGAAACTTATGCATCAATTTTTTTTGAAATAGTTTAATTAAATGATTTGGGTCACGGAGTAGAGTTTATGAGTGCAAACAATCCGCAAGTAAGGCCAGTTAGGGTACAAGCAGGTAGCAATTTAAGCTTTTTTGAAAAATACCTGACTGTTTGGGTGTTTTTATGTATCGTAGCGGGAATAGTACTTGGGAGATTATTTCCGGGAGTTGCGGTAGCGCTTGATGCGATGAGTGTGTATCAAGTATCTATACCTATCGCGATATGTTTATTCTTCATGATGTACCCCATCATGGTCAAAATTGATTTTACTCAGGCAGCTAATGCTATTCGGGCGCCGAAAGCGGTAATTTTGACGTTAGTGGTGAATTGGTTGATTAAGCCATTTACAATGGTAGTGTTTGCTCAGTTCTTTTTAGGATGGTTATTTCGTCCTTTGATAGTGGGGACAGAAATAATTCGTGGAAGTCAAGTACCAATTTTTAATTCTTATATAGCGGGTACTATTTTATTAGGAATTGCACCTTGTACGGCGATGGTGTTGATGTGGGGATACCTTTGCTATGGTAATCAGGGACATACTTTAGTAATGGTAGCAGTTAATTCTTTAGCAATGCTATTTTTATATGCTCCTTTAGGAAGATGGTTGCTGGCAGCAAATGATTTAGCTGTACCTTGGGAAACGATTGTTTTGTCGGTCTTAATTTATGTTGGTTTGCCATTGATAGCAGGAATGTATAGCCGCTACTGGATTTTAAAGCATAAAGGTAGAGAATGGTTTGAAAGACGTTTTTTAAAGTATCTTAGTCCAATTGCGATTACTGCACTATTAATTACTTTAGTTCTACTATTTGCGTTCAAAGGAGAATTAATAGTTAATAATCCTTTACATATTTTACTAATTGCAGTGCCACTATTTATTCAAACTAATTTTATTTTCTTGATTGGATATGTCGCAGCGTTAAAGCTCAACATACCATACGAAGATGCGGCGCCAGCAGCATTAATTGGAGCTAGTAATCATTTTGAAGTTGCAATTGCCACTGCTGTGATGTTGTTTGGTTTAAATTCTGGCGCCGCATTAGCAACAGTAGTAGGGGTTTTAATCGAAGTACCTGTAATGTTAATGTTGGTAGAACTTTGTAAGCGAACAGCAGCTTGGTTCCCACGCGAACCTGAAAAAGCTACACTAATTGACCCCAGGTGCATTAAACCCTTTTAATCTTGTATTTAATATTGTATGGTGGGCAGTGCCCACCTCACTATAGTACTATTTATTATCAGAACAGGGTGAAGCAGGAGTAATTTTACTAATGCGACTAAAATCTCTTAAATAATTTTGTAAAACTTCAAATTGAGAGCTATTCAGACTGTAGTAAATCCAACGTCCTTCTTGCCGCGCGTTAACAAAACCAGCTTCTTTAAGAATTTTAAGATGAAACGATAGCTTTGACTGAGTAACACCTAACACTTCACACAAATCACAAACACACTGCTCTCGTTTCCGTAATAGTTCCAAAGTGCCAATTCGTAAAGGGTCAGAAAGAGCATGAAAACCAGCAGCGATATTTTTCGGAACGGTAGCTTCTTGAGTTTGCATTTTGTTGCTGTACTTATATATAAATGTTTTTTTAACAGAGTGTACTTCTTCTATATTAACAACTAATATAACCAATTGTTGAAATATGCCGCTCATGAAATTGCTTCTTTAAGCACCATTAACTTTTCTGTAAGAATTCGGTAATAAATCCAAGTCCCACGTCTTTGTTTATCTACCAAACCCGCTTCATACATCACCTTGAGGTGATGACTAATTGTTGGTTGTGAAAGTCCTAGTGGTTCCACCAACTCACATGCACAAACCTCTTGATTTGGTTGCGAAGCAATTAAACTTAACATCTGTAAACGCACTGGCTCGCCTAACACCCGAAAAATAGCAGCCAAATCTACAGCTTCACTTTGCGTAAGCTTACCACTAAACAATCCAGAACAACAGGGGCGCGATTTAGACAATTTCATACTTCTATATTGACATATATCGATATGTATTGCAAAATATTGATATTGGTCAATATCGACTGATGTCAATATTGAAGAGGATTAATAACTATGTCACGTGTACAGTTAGCTCTGAATGTCAGTAATATCGATGCTGCCGTTGACTTTTATAGCAAGCTTTTTGGAACTGCACCAGCAAAGTGGCGCCCAGGTTATGCGAATTTTGCGATTGTAGAACCACCTTTGAAGTTAGTGCTAATTGAAAACTCTTCAGCAGCAGGTAGTATAAATCATCTAGGAGTTGAAGTTGAATCATCCGAGAAAGTGATGGAAGCAAGCAATCGACTTCAGGAGGCGAATTTAGAGATTACACCAGAGAATCAAACTACTTGCTGTTACGCTTTACAGGATAAGGTTTGGCTAAAAGACCCTGATGGCGCCGATTGGGAAGTTTACACAGTTCTGGAAGATTCAACAACTTTTGGAGTGTCTCGGTTAAATTCCGAAAATGCTTGTTGCCAATAACTGTTCAACTCGTTCTTTTACCTGGTCACGAACAATGCGGAATTTTTCAATATCTTGTTCTTCTGGGTCTTCGAGTTGCCAATCTTGAAATACTTCTCTTAGTACCCATTCTTCTGGTAAGTTAACTCCACAACCGCACAGAGAAATTACAGCATCATAATCTTGCGAGTTAAATTCACTCAGTGCTTTCGATGTTTGCTTGCTAATATCAATACCAATTTCCGCCATAACTTGTACGGCAACTGGGTCTACATGACTTGCTTCTAAACCAGAACTAGAAACTGTAATTTTACCTTCACCTAATACACGAGCAAATCCTTCTGCCATTTGGGAACGGCGAGAATTCTTCTTGCAAACAAACATAACTCTTTTCATAATTATCTTAGTATAAATTTAGACGGGAAGTTCAATAATTATTGAGCATCACGAAACTGATTTGAAAGGATTCTGTATACAATTACAGCAATTTGTGCCCCTAAAATTGGCGCCACCCAATATAACCATTGGTGCTGCCAAATACCTGCCATCAGTGCCGGACTAAACGAACGCGCAGGATTCATGCTTGCACCTGTAATTGGGCCCATACAAGTTGCTTCGACCCCAACTGTTAAACCAATTGCCAATCCAGCAAGATTTGAATGCGCGCGTTTATCAAGCGCGGCGCCAAAAATTACAAACATTAAAATAAACGTCAGAACTGTTTCCAGTATAAAAGACTGTAACCAATTTCCATTCAACGGTAGCGTTGCTCCCAAATTTCCAACTTTCCCAAAGCTTATTAATAATAACCCCGAAGCCATTATTGCCCCTATTAACTGCGCTAATATGTAGGGCAATACGTATCGTCTTGGAAAAAAACCACTCGTCCAAAACGCTAACGTTACAGCTGGATTAAAATGGGCGCCACTTATATGTCCTAGCGAATAAATCAACGCTGATACAACTGCACCAAAAACAAAGCTAACTCCAACATGCGTAATCACACCTTGACTTAGGGAATTTACAACTATGGCGCCAGTTCCAGCAAATATCAAAATAAAAGTACCAAATAACTCAGCAGCAAGCAGGCGCCTGCTTTTAGTGACTTCTTTTAAAAAAGACTTTACCAAGCTTCCTCACAACTGAAATAATCTATACCTCCATCATTTCAAAAAAATTGATATGTCAATGTCGTCAGGTACACTTTAGATTAAAATTATAATCAGTTGTTATGTAACGGCACCTGGGTAGAGGCTAAATAGATTTTAATAATGAAGGGCCATGCAGTAATTGTTTAAAAGTACCTACATTCCGAGCATCGGCTGATTTATATGAGCGCTTCGATAGTCCGAGACGAGCGGCGCCTGGGAAAGGCGCCGATTTATATCATGTCCGGTTGATTACCCATAATTACCACGTCACGTAGAGACGCGATTAATCGCGTCTCTACAATGATTTTATTATGGTTACGCTCCCGGACATGATATTATTTCAAAATATCGCAGCGCTCCACTCGCTTGGGACAATGCAAAAGAAATTGTGCAGTTGGTCACGGGTAGCACTTATCATCAGGTTATTGGATAGCCCGGTTGTGAAAAATAAGCAGTTATTATATTCTAATGGTTATATTAAGTAATTTCCACATTTATAAGGGCAGTTATGAACCGTTTGTATACTTCCTGGCTTTTAGGAATCGTGACTTTAGCTGGTTTCGGGTCAAGTTTAGGAAGTGCAAATGCACAAACTACCTATACATTCAATGCTACCTATGACGGAACATCTACACTATTAAGACAGATAACAGAAGACATTGCAACAAGAAGTATTTCAGGTTTAAGTAATGATGCGCCTTATGGTTTGACTAAAGCAAGCGGTTTTGCTTATGTAAAAACAAACCCAATTGACGGCTCATATCGTTTTAGCTCTAATCCACAAACATTTGGTTTACAAAACCAGCCACTTGGTGGAGTTACGTTATTCGGAGAAGGCGCCAACAAATTGTTCTATCAGTTTGAAGATGGTGCAGGAGTTTTTAATCCTGAAACTTTGACTACTACTAGTTCTAATACAAACATAATCACTGGTGGAGAAGGTATATTTGAAGGCGCCACAGGCACACTGAGTAATTCTGAAGTTTTTCAAGTTGCTAACCTTCTAGTAGACCCAACTAGTGCTAGCAAAGGAATTGTGAAAATAAACGGCGCCATTACTGTACCAATAAGTAAAAGAGTACCAGAGCCAAATACTACTGCTGCATTCGTTGCGATAGGTGTAGGGGCCACATTTTTATTGCGAAGAAGGCGCCTGTTAACTGTGCGTTCGCTCATTTTTAGAGTCGAAGAGGAATTAATGCCTTGAGAGGAGAGGAATAGGGCAGTCAGT
The DNA here is from genome assembly GCF_000331305.1 of Calothrix sp. PCC 7103. Classification (GTDB taxonomy): domain Bacteria; phylum Cyanobacteriota; class Cyanobacteriia; order Cyanobacteriales; family Nostocaceae; genus Dulcicalothrix. The sequence goes on from NZ_KB217483.1 coordinate 575,666, forward strand.
AAGCTTGGCACCATTTTCAAGTAATGTGTAAGACATATTCTAGAAGCGGGTGTACGTATGGTGATAAGTGAACAGGTAAAAATTGATTCTGAGAGAATTGATGATATTCCCGTAATAGTTGAGTGGCTCAAACAGATGGAAGTGGCTAAATCTATTGACCAAAAATTAAGTCCACTACACGGAAACCATAAAGGACTGAGTTATGGGCAGTTGAGTGTATTGTTATTAACATACATAATCACTCAATCAGACCATCGTCTATGTGCTGTACAAGCCTGGGTGAAGGAACATCGCCATATTTTAGAGTTAAGTACGGGGTGGTCAATAGGAGAAAAAGATACCACAGATGACCGATTGGGCGATGTAGTCGAAGGGTTAGGTATACAGTCAGAGGCAAGGCAAGAAATAGAAATAAAGTTAGGACGGCATATAATTCGCGCTTACCAATTACCGACAGAAGTCGCACGAAGTGACACCAGCAGTTTTAGTGTCAATCATGAACAGGGAAAATCATCAGAACAAAGCCTACTACGTTATGGCTACTCCAAAGATAAACGCCCCGATTTATTGCAATACCGTCAATTACTAGCAACCCTCGACCCGATGGGAATGCCGTTGGTCAGTGCCACCCTTGAAGGTAATGGCGCCGATGACCCATTATAAGTACCTGGACAGAAATAATTACATCTTGAGTTCTAGGCTGAGTAAAGGTTTCAAGTCCATTTTTTTGTAATTAATTTTGTCTGGCTACTTATTTTCCCACCTGGCAAAAAATTGTCAAAGTGATTGGGCACAAAAAGTTTGTCTTCATAGCTGATTGTAAGGCTGGGTCAATTAATAAGCGCGCGAACATTGCAGCACATGGTGGTGTTTACTGCATTCCCGTGCCAATGAGTGGACAACACCCCCAGTATCTCAAGCAATGGGTACTTGACCCACCAGCGGAGGCTATAGATATTCGTTTACCGCGACAAGATGAAGCAGAACCAGCAGTGGGAAAGGGTTTTGAAGTAGAGTTAGGTAAATTTTGGCTGAATCCAGAAACCAATAAATTTGTGCGTTGGCACGAACGCTACTTGGTGGTGTATTCTCAAAGCCTTGCTGATGCTGCCATACGTGGTCAACAGCAACGCATCAATCAAGCGATTGCTGCTCTCAACGCTCTTAGCAGCAAAGCCGCTAGAAGACCGGGAACAACTGGGACAGAAAGTCGAAAACATTCTCAAACGTTACCGTGTTAGAGATTTCTTCTCAACTATGATTACAGAAGAAATTATTAAAGAAACTCGTCATGTTGGACGGGGACGACCATCAAAAAAATCTCCGGTTGAAGAAGTAACTAAAATATGTTTTCAACTTCGTATTCACTTATATTGACGCTGCAATTAAGGAAGCGGAAAAATTGGCGGGATGGCGATTGTATGTTACGAATGCGCCAACTTTTCAACTAACATTACCACTAGCCGTAATGTACTATAGAGATGAATGGCTTTTAGAGCGAGGTTTTCATCGTTTTATGCATAGGTTCTTTACCAGCCTTACCTATTTATTTTCAAAACCAAGATAGAATTGTCGGATTAATGTTTATTTTAAATATAGCTTTGCGAGTATTTACCTTGATGGAGTTTGTGGTACGACAGGCACTTATAGACACCCAGCAATCTGTCTTCTGGTCTTTATGATGGCAATCCGAAGCGAAAAACTTTTCGCCCGTCTGCCGAGCAAATGCTTAAAGCTTTTTGTAATTTAACTCTTTACTTTCTTCCTGATTCTACCATCTTTATCACTCCAATTAACGAGCTTCAAAAACAAATTTTGATATTGATGAAAATGCCTGAATCTCTTTATCAGTTAAATTCATTGCAATGTCAAACATAATTAGCTTCTTGTTCCTTTCTTTAAAACCTTATTCTTTATAAATAGTTATATTATGAAAGTATTCAAACGCAGCAGGTATTTATCCCATCTCTCAAAGTGGAGAAGCGAATAGATAACCCTCATATTTTTGTGCGATTTATTCAGATTTTTACCTCAACAAGTTTTTTATCTCAATAAGCTTTCCCTACTCTACGATGGAGAGCGGTATGATTGAGAGCAAAAGAATTAATTTTTACCTGGTCAATAACTAAAATACGTACACACATTTCTAAAAAATGTCTTACAAGCTGAGTGAAAACGCGCTTGGTATTATTGAGCGTCCTATCCCTTTCCCATCAAGGCATTAATTCCTCCTCAACTATAAAAATGAGCGAACGCACAGTATTGAGTTAGGTCGAGGGGGAGTATTATCTTCCATTCACAATTTTTATTTTTTCGTATGAAAATGCCCTGTACAAGAATCCGCGCACGTGAGTGACTTCCCAACCACATTTTATGAACCTCAATATTTATTTGTAATGCCAGTCACCGCTTCGGAATCGGCACCTTGGAACATATACACTTGTAAGTTTCGGTTTAAATCAATCAGAGGTTAACAGAATTATTTCTTATTAATGCTTCAAATATCACCTCATCTTGTACCTAAAGTTACGATGAGGGCGACAATTCATTTAGTACTAATGAGCTTGTGACAGTTAGGGTGCGGAATGTGGGTTTCTAGATGTATTAGCGCATAGTCAATCTAGGAATACGATTATTGCCAGCAGCCCAAAAACTCGTATTTTGGCAATTCCAGTACATACATTCGATGATTTACTAGATAGCGATAGCGATTTTGCTCGTCGCGTTCTTGAATTAGAAAGTCGGCAACTACAGCGATTCATGCGCTCTATCAATTCTCCCTAAACAATTTTGACTTTGTGCAATAATTTTTATCTATCTATAGACAGATGCTGGTAATATTAATTCAATTACCTAAATTATCCTGATATGTCCCAAGCGGGCAGGGATACTTAGATGGTAGATGCACCCTGATTCAATTTGACCTCAATCGTTTTAACGGTTGGGGTTTTTTTGCAACGGATTATAAACGGATGTAACGGATGATTGATTTGTTATACATCCTTTACCAGATTTATCCTGATACAGTTAATTGCTTGACGAATACAAATATATAGATGCACCCTGATTAACCTCTAGTTCCCCAGTTACTTGTTAGCTGGGGTTTTTTTGTGATCAAAGGAGTAACCGTTCAGGGGCGCCGACTTGAGTGAGTAGTTATTGAACAGAAATTGAACTGGATAGTGAATATTGGGTTAAGACAAACTAAATCTATCGAATTTAAAGTATTTTTTGTCTTTACATATGATGAACTATTCAAACCGGTTACAAAAATTGTCGCGTCGTGGAGTTGTGGTGAGTGGGGTAATTGCAGGCGCCGCTACAGCTTTGGGTTTGCCGCTAATTGGTGAAAGCGCTGAAGCGCTTACAACGAGCGCGAAACGGAATGATTTGAAAATTTTGAATAATGCGCTTTACTATGAGCATCAAGCTATTTGGGCTTATAGTTTTGCGGCAGGAAAGTTGACTAATACTGATGTTGGTAAAGCAGTTTTGGCTCTTGCGTTGCGTAACCAAGTTGACCATAAAAAACATCGTGATGCTTTAGCTGCTGCTGTTAGTAGTTTGGGTGGTAATCCTGTTAAAGCAGAGTCTAGCTATGATGTTTCGTCTTATATCAAAAAGGGTGAAGGTAATATTGACAGTGATGTGAATATTGCTAAGTTGGCTCTGGCTTTAGAAGTTGATGCGGCAATTGCCTATACTTTGGAAGCTGCTAAACTCAAAACTCCTAAGTTAGTTACAGTTGGCGCCAGTATTGGCTCTACTGAGTCTGCACATGCTGCGGCAATTCGTGCCACTTTTAGAGCGTTGGGAGTTGGTATAGAGATTGTGCCAGCGGCTTTTGTCAGCGTGGAAACTCGTAATGCTTGGGTATTGAAAGTATAATTTGTAAAAATAAAACCTAACTAATATGCAGTTCAGAGTTTCTCAATCATCTATATTATGGCGCCAAGTTGTAGGATTATCGGCGATATTAGCAGCAGTAATGTTTAGCTGGATGGCTTATAGTCTTTATCAACCCAAGATTCTCCAAGAATTGGGGTTTGTCAAACTTGCTGCATGGTTAGGAATTATTCAGGGGTTTTTAGGTGCAGTGCTTGAACCTTTCGTTGGAAGTGTTTCTGACCAAATTCAACGACGCTTTGGCAGTCGTTTACCAGTTATTACTACAGGTGTGACGTTAGCAGGGTTAATTTTTGTTGCGGTTGCAATATTGTTGCAATGGCAAATACCTATTGTCATTCGTCCTTTTGTTCCTGTGTTAATGACTTTGTGGGTAATGTCAATGATTGTATTTCGGGGGCCAGTGGTTGCTTTACTCAGACAAGCTGCACCTTTAGCTGCTTTACCCCAGGCAAATATGCTACTGACCGTTGTATTTGGATTAGTTGGCGCCTTATCTCCAATTATGACTGCTTTTCTCAATAGTATTGGTGGTTCTATTACTTTTATTTTAGGCGCCATTTCTTTGACTATTGGCGCCACTGTTTTATATACTTCAACTCCTAAAGATGTTTTATTTACGACTATTGAAACCAGTAAATCTTTGATATCACTTAAAACTATTAGTATAATTTTTGCAATTGGTTTAGGGGTCGGGATAGAAATAAATTTGCTGTTGAGAACTTTTCCTAAGATTATTCAACAGTTATCTGGTATGCCAGCTGATTGGATTGTATCTGGGATATTAGTTGTTTCTGCTTTAGTGGTAGTGCCAGTTGCTACATTAACTACTAAATTAGGCGCCAGGTTAACAATGAAACTAGGAATGTTAATTATTGTAATCTGTCTAGGTTTACTTTTATTTCGGTTGGGTAGTATATTAGCAATAGGATTGATATTAGTTGCTGGATTTGGTTTTGGATTAATTTTTGAAAGTCAAATCCCCTTAATTTTAGGAATGGTTCCTAGTGATAGAGCAGGTTTAGGAACGGGTTTATATTTTGGTGGACTTGGTTTCGCAGGTGCCTTTGTATCAATTTTAATACAACCAGCGAACACAATTACACCTCTGAATGAACTTACTTGGGGCGCCGTATCATTTTTTATTGTAATTTTATGCTTGGAAAATAATAAGATTTCCAACTTATCAGAGAAGTCATAAATTTCAATCTTTATAATAGTGTTTATAGACAGAAACCTGGTTTCTTTGCGATTTTATCATATATTATCTGGAGGCATTACCGTAATGATTGATATTGGACTTACTCATATAGCACTCCCTGTATCTAACTTGGAACAAAGTATTAAGTTTTATTCTACCTATGCTCAAATGCAAGTTATTCATCAACGTATTGATGTAGAAACAGGTGTTGCAGTTGCATGGCTTTCTGACAACACTCGTCCTTTTGTAATTGTTTTGATTCAAAAAGATTCAGTACATCCCGTTCTTTCTCCGCTTGCTCATCTTGGGGTTGGTTGCAAAAGTCGCGAATATATGGATTCTTTATGTGACAAAGCACGACAAGAAGATTTATTAATTCAAGAACCTAAAGATTCTGGGTATCCAATTGGTTATTGGGCTTTTTTACAAGACCCAGATGGTCATACGCTTGAACTATCTTATGGGCAAGAAATTGGCTTGGTTGTAGAAAACAATTCCTTATGATTTAATTTTAGGCGCCTTAGATATAAGCGAGAGAGATGCTGTCACTCTATTTATTGGCTCTGTAGCAAATTTTCTACGTGGATTTTGTAGAACTCTTAAGCTAGCCTTTAATTCTGATATAACAATTTTTCTTTCAGACTCAGATAAAGACTCAAATAAAGGTTCAGATAAAGATAGCGGGGTAATATTAGTTTCTTTGTGGAGATTGGCAGCAATTTCTCCGATGTATGTAGCAGCAGTATTAGCAACGTCTTTATCAGAATCATTAAGTGCAACCCGCAGAGCAGATAAAATTTTACTTATTGGTATATTTATACTTCTTAAAGCTATAGCTGCATGGATACGCTCCCATTTACCTGGGTCATTTTGAAGCATTTTGATTAAAGCTGGGACTGCTTTTGTTGCTTTTTGTTTCATCCAACCCAATTGCCAAGCGGTACCGCGACGTATTAAATGGTTTGGACTTTCTAGTCTTTTTATGAAATCAGCTACGCATTGAGCATCATGACTGCAAGACTCAGGATTTCTATATTCAAGAAGCGACCTAGGTGATTCCGACGTATCTGGAAGTATTGGAGCTTCTGGAATTTTTGGTGATGAAGATTGTGCAAGAACATGACTTCCTAAACCAAGGAATGTCATGAGTGAGAAAAAAATAATCCTAGATTTCTGCAAGTTTTTCATAATTTTATTTCCATGCTACATCTAAAACAGCATTATTATGTCCAGTTAGGGTTTGGATTAATTTACTTGTGGATGCATTCCAAAGTTTGATAGTTGTATCTGCGCTAGCTGAAGCAAGTGTCTTATTATCAGGACTCCATGCTACACTATTAACAACATCGCTATGAGCAGCTATAGTATTTTTTGCTTTTGTTTCTTTGATTAATTCTACTTTTTTTTCATCTTTAGCAAGGTTATTAAAATCTATATCCCAGATTTTAATGGTTTTGAATGCCTTTCCAGAAGCAAGTTTTTTACCATCGCGACTCCAAGCTACATTCCAAGATAAAGGCATGTTGATGCCAACAGTTTTGAGTGATTTACCTGTAGATACATCCCAAAGTTTTACAGTTTTATCTTGGCTTACAGAAGTGAGAGTACCATTTCCATTCCAAATTACATCAATAACTGTACTGCTATGCCCAGCCAAGGTTTTGATTAATTTACCTGTGGATACATCCCAAAGTTTAATAGTTTTATCGCCGCTTGCAGAGGCAAAGGTTTTACCGTCATAACTCCAAGCCATACCGTTAGTAAAAGTACCATCTGGTACGTCATTAACTCCTACATTGGTATGTCCTGTCAAGGTTTTGATTAAATTACCCGTGGTTTTATCCCAGAGTTTGATGGTATTATCGTTAGCCGCAGAAGCTAGTATTTGACCGTCTACGCTCCAAGCTACACTACTGATGTAAGAATTACTATGCCCTGCTAAGGTTTTAATTAATTTACCTATGGTTGCATCCCAAAGTGTTATGGTGCCATCATTACCTGCAACTGCGAGAGTTTTACCGTCTACGCTCCAAGTCAAACCATTGCTCGCTTTACTTGTAAAGGTTTTAATTAATTTACCTGTGGTTGTATCCCAAATAATAACTTCGCTCCCACTACTAGAAGCAAGGGTTTTATTGTCAGCACTCCATGATACGTTTAAGGCGCCATATTTGTGTCCAGTTAGGGTTTTAATTAATTTACCTGTGGTTCCATCCCAAAGTTTAATGGTTTTATCGCCACTGGCAGAAGCAAGAATTTTACCGTTATAACTCCAAGCAGTATCATCAACGTCACTGCTATGTCCATTTAAAGTTACTTTTTCTGTAACTTCTTTATCTTTGACTAAATTATTTAAATTCCAAAGTTTAATCGTTTTGTCTTGGCTTGCAGAAACGAGAGTTTTACCATCCTGACTCCAAGATACACTTGTAACAGGATTATTATGTCCAGCTAGGGTTTTGATACGTTTACCCGTGGTATCCCAAAGTTTGATTGTATTATCCACACCCGCAGAAGCGAGAATTTTGCTATCTTTACTCCATGCTACACTTGTGGCGCCGTAACCGTGTCCATAAAGATTTTTGATTAGCTCACCTGTAGTTGCGTTCCAGAGTTTGATAGTTTGGTCATCGCTAGCTGAAGCAATCATTTTAGCATCGCCACTCCAAGCGACACTGCTGAGATAACCCATATGTCCATAAAGAGTTTTAAGTCGCTTACCAGTAGTAACATCCCAAATAGCAGTACTATCTAAGCTTGCAGCAGCAATGTTTTTGCCGTCGGGACTCCAAGCTATACCAACAACTGCATAGCTATGATTTAATGTTTGAATTAATTTACCTGTAGTTGCATTCCAGATATTGATGTTGTTATCTAAACCGCTAGAAGCAATAGTTTTACCGTCTGGACTCCAAGCTATACTACGAATACTATTATGTTTAGCTAAAGTTTTGATTAAGTTACCTGTAGATGCATCCCAAAGTTTGATGGTGTCGTCGAAACCGCTAGAAGCAATAGTTTTACCGTCTGGACTCCAAGATATAGTATTGGCGCCGCCATTATGCCCAGCTAATGTTTTGATTAACTTATTCGTGCTTGCATCCCAAAGTTTAATACTGTTATCGTGGCTTGCAGAAGCAATAATTTTGCCGTTGGGACTCCAGGTAACAGCATTGGCGACATTGCTATGACCAGCTAAAGTTCTTGGTTCTGTTGTCATAATTTGATTGTTTGCTATTAAACTTTTGCTTTGACTGAAAATTGTTTGAGAAGAACTTATTTGTGTTTGACAAGATAAAGTTACAGTTAGTGCAGCTATTCCAAACCCCACTGCAATATTTTTACTAGAATGAACCATCTCAAAAAATCTTCGGAAATCCATAGGTATTACTGTTTATAAAAAGCAAATATTGATGCTGATACGTAGTATGAGCATACAATTTGCTGCTTTGGTGTTGTTATTTTCAATATACTTCTATAGTTTCCTAAACAAGTATTCCACTTGTGCAGGAATATAAACTGTCATTAGCCATGTAGCGAGCATTCTTCAAGATGCTTCACTCTACTTCACCCTACTTCATAATCTATACAAATAGTTTTTAATCCCGTAGGATAGGTGTCTCGCCTGTCCTACACACTCTGTTAAAATTTTTATATAATGACTTATCCCCCCTAACCCCCTTCTTAATAAAGGGGGAATAAGAGACCAACTAAATTAAGAGATATGATTGTAAATAAATTAGTTTCAGCATACGAAAGCTTTAGTTTTCAATTACTATCGCTATTACTAAAACAAGACCCTGACACAAATGTGTTTATATCCCCTTTTAGTGTGGGAATAGCTTTTGCAATGATATACAACGGCGCGCGCGGGATAACCGAACAAACAATAGCTAAGGTTTTTGGATTAACAGGGTTAAATATACAAGAAATTAATGCAGCTAACAAATCGCTAATGTCAATAGGAGACGGTACTGATACTGATAATCAATTAGGATTTGCAAATGCAATCTGGGTAAGACCCGACATTTTACTAAATAATAATTTTGTTCAACAACTACAAGAAGCTTATAATAGCGAGGTTGCAAATCTAGATTTTCCTCATCCCGGCGCCGCTATAACTATAAATAAATGGGTAGAAGAGAAAACTCATGATAAAATTAAACAATTAGTTACACCAGATGACATTGTAGCCGCAATTTTAGTTCTAATTAATACAATTTATTTCAAAGGAACATGGACGTATCTATTTGACAAACAGAAGACGAAAGAGCAAAGTTTTACCCTACCTAATGGTAGCCATAAGTCACACCCTATGATGTCACAGTCAGGGCAATATTTATATTACGAAACTGAAAAATTCCAGGCTGTTAGTTTACCTTACGAAAATAGGCACCTGAGTATGTACATTTTTCTTCCCCAACTATCATCATCTATAAAAGAATTTCAACAACTTCTTACTGTAGAGAATTGGCGAATTTGGATGTCTCAGTTTGATAAAATAGAGGGCGATATTGTTCTGCCTCGTTTCAAGATTGAATATAGCAAAATTTTAAATGATGCTTTGATTAATCTTGGTATGGGTGAAGCTTTTTCGGCTGATGCAAACTTTGAAGGTATAGGAGCGGGAAATTTAAAAATTAGCAAAGTTATTCATAAAGCCATTATCGAGGTTAACGAAGAGGGAACTGAAGCTGCTGCTGCGACTGCTGTAGTAATGGCGAGAAGTATGGGGTTTACGTCTAGATTTAGAATGATTATTGACCGCCCGTTCTTTCATGCAATTCGCGATAACCAAACTGGCGCCTTGCTATTCATGGGTTTTGTTTTTAACCCAGTAGAATAAATACAAAAAAGACGCAATTTATCAACCCTACAAAAATGACTGTGGTCTACTAAAAATAGTAAATACTTTCTTAAATATCCTAATAATGATAGGTGCCCTTTTTTTAGTATTCTGCTTTTTGGTTCTATAAGCATCTTGTTCTAAAACTTGAATTCTATTTAATAAAATTGCAAGTTCTGCTTGTATCTCTTGCTGTTCTAATTGCGGTGTTGTAGGCATTGTCATAAAACTTTGAGAAGTATTTTTTGAAGGATTAACTACTCTAAATGTCTGCTCATTAGGTTTGTTAATGCTTTCGGGTGCTACCGTAGTAATTCTACTTATTTCATCAATATTATCTATATCAGTTACAGGTATCAAGCCTTCTTCCAAAATTCTAATTCTCTCAATCATCTCCGCAATTTGAGAGTTTTGGTTGTTAATTGTCTCGTTTAAATTAACAACAGTGTTTTTATGGTCTTTAAGCATTGCTGTTAAAACTGCAATTATTTCCATCGGACGAATTGCTTTGCGGTCATCTGTAGAAATCATTTCCGGGACATTTTCTGCAATAAAACCAGCATGTATTCTTGCATTTGTATCTTTTTTATTGCTGAAGGTAACTGGATTTAATCCTTGAAGTATTTCAGTTGCTTTTTTAGTGGATAAGTCCTTGATATCTGTCTTTGTGTCTTCAGATGAGATAATTAATTGATTTCCTTGATAAAACGTATCTCCATTAATGCTGACATTACCTTCTACTTCTAGTTTATGGTTTGGTGTATCTGTTCCAATTCCAACGTTTCCGTTTGTATTTAAAACTATAATTTTCCTGTTATCTGGAGTGTTACTATCAATTTGCAAGGCTAATTGAGCAGAGCTATTAATTATGCCTGTTCTGACATTTATCTTGTTTACAGTTATATCTTTATTAAATGAATATTCATCATAATCTGTCTCGAATTGAACTGTATTATTATCGTAAGTATCGATAGTTAATATTTTTTTTTGTGATTCTTGTATTTGTTTACTAATTTTAAATGCTGGAGTCTCATCATCGCCAGCTAAGATATGTAGTTTGGCGCCTGGTTCTGTGCCAATACCAATATCACCTGTATCATTCTTGATAACGAGTTTATCGCTACCGTTAGTTTGTAAGCGTAGATTTTGTGTACTGTTTATAGTATCAGATAATTCAAGAGTATTAAAAACAATCTTTTTGTCAAAGCTATATTGTTGAGTATTAGTGGTGAATTTGACACTTTGCGCGTCTGGAATAATATTAAAGTTATGTTCGTTGTCACCAATTTTGTTGCTAACTGTAAATACTGGAGTTTTATTATCGAGAGCTAGGATATGTAGTTTGGCGCCTGGTTCTGTGCCAATACCAATATCACCTGTATCATTCTTGATAACGAGTTTATCGCTACCGTTAGTTTGTAAGCGTAGATTTTGTGTACTGTTTATAGTATCAGATAATTCAAGAGTATTAAAAACAATCTTTTTGTCAAAGCTATATTGTTGAGTATTAGTGGTGAATTTGACACTTTGCGCGTCTGGAATAATATTAAAGTTATGTTCGTTGTCACCAATTTTGTTGCTAACTGTAAATACTGGAGTTTTATTATCGAGAGCTAGGATATGTAGTTTGGCGCCTGGTGTGTCTATGCCAATACCAATATCGCCTGTATCATTCTTGATAACGAGTTTATCGCTACCGTTCGTTTGCAAGCGTAGATTTTGCGTACTGTTTATAGTATCAAATAATTCAAGGGTACTGAAAAGAATCTTTTTGTCAAAGCTATATTGTTGAGTATTAGTGGTGAATTTGACACTTTGCGCGTCTGGAATAATATTAAAATTATGTTCGTTGTTACCAATTTTGTTACTAACTGTAAATACTGGAGTTTTATTATCGGTAGCTAAGATATGTAATTTGGCGCCTGGTGTGTCTGTACCGATACCAATATCACCTGTATCATTTTTAATAACGAGTTTATCGCTACCGTTAGTTTGTAAGCGTAAATTTTGCGTACTGTTAATAATACCCGAATTAATTGTAAGTGTTTTAGTAATGGTTACTTCACCGTCAATTGTTCCGCCTTTTTTAGAATAAGTGTCAGATAATGGAATAAAGCTGTAATCGATACTATTTACGTTAAATACTTTATTACTATTGCTATCAGTCGTAATTGCAACTGTGCCAAGCTGGCAATAATCATGATGAATTCCATGAATAGGTTGAAGTTGGGGATTTTTTTGCGAATCTTGAGGCCAGACTATTTTATTTTCTATTGTTCGTGCTGGAATAAGCCAGTAATCTCCAGTTTGATATTCAGAGTCACCATCTGTCTCAAACCAAACTTCAATGCCATTTTCTAAGGCAACCCAATTTTCGTTAGCGGTCGCAATATCTGCTTTTATTATTTGATCCCAACGTCTTGCTCTTGGCTGCTGCATTTTTTGGAATTCACTGCTGTTAACAATGTCACTATCCTTGACTTTGCTAAAGGTAAATTTGTTACTTGATATTTGTTTTGTTAATTTAATGAGTATTCCGGAGGTTCCTTGTAGTTCTTGCTTTTCGTCAAAAATTTCAATCCACTGGTTGGCTGCAAATGCCTGTGATAAATCTCGGTTAGGTTGAGTTAAGGTGATTGAGTTGTCATCAATGTTTTGAATGACGCCTACAATTGAACCATTATCACGCGACCATTTAAAGGTGGCGATGCCAAGCTTTCCAGGGGTGTGAATTTCAACTCGATACAAGTGGTTCTCTAAACGTCTGAATCCGGTTGCTTTTGGGTTGACTCGCGCTTTTAAGTAAACTTGGCGTTGCCTTTTTAAATTTTTAAATTCGGTTTCTGAAATTAGTTTTAGTTGCCAAATTGTTTTGGTGCGTGTGGTTGTATCAGGTAGATTAAGTGCTGTTTCACGAATACTTTGGTCTTCAATTGCGGTAATATGACGCTGCCATACATCTAAGTAGGCAATGTAAGGGTTAGTACCATCGCTATTTTTTAAGCTATCAGAATCTATGGGAAAGTCAGGTTGGGTTGTATAGGTTACAAGACGACGCAATGAACCTTCCTTTATAGTAATCTCTCCACCTATAGTTACATAAAATCCAGATGAACGAGGAGTTTCATCAATTGCATTAATTTTGAATTTACTTTTAGATTCCTCTAAAATCTCAACCCATTGCCCTTCGCTGAGTTTTCGTCCATCGACTAATAAAGTTTGAATATTAATTAACGTTTCGTTTTTATCTTGATTTATATTTTTATTTATATTTTTATTTTGGACTTGCTCAGGTACATTAAATTTTATTGCGGTTCCAGCTTCTAGTTCGCATAATGTACCATTGATATAAATTTGACCTGGCAAAATTATAATATCTGAGTTTTCTGGCGCCGACTCTAGTTTAAAGCCAATAATTTCTTTTCCATTTATTATCTGCTTTGCTTGTGCTACCTCACCAATCATGTGTTTTGCTTGCGCTTGCATGATATGGTTTTGAATATCAACTTGTTCGTTCCAGTCAGAATCCAGTTGCAGGCGCCCTTGTTGCATTCTGACACTGCTGTAATGTTTTGTAGCTTGGAAGGTAGAACGGGTAAAATCGCCTTTCATAGTAATTTTCCTTAGTTATAGTATTAGTTAAGTGATGTATAAAATATTTGTTTTGAGTCCAAAGCGTAAATATTCTGCTAAACTTTTACGAAGGTTTTCTTCTCGTTGGGGCTGTTTAAGATAATAAAAACAACCTACCTCTGAACCATCGTCGGCGCCCATACGAATTTCGGAAGCGCAGTTGAGGCTAAGTTGAGTATAACCAGGTGTACCGTACTGAATAGAAGTAAAACTAGGTCGTAACTCATTCAATATTTGAATTTTTTCTTCTACATTAATTATACCTGTGTTTACAGCAATCCAGCTTTGTCCATTGTCGTTAGACCTCCATATTTGACCTGAAGCAGTTCCCGCAAAAATATATTTGTCTTCGTTGAATGCTAAAGCTGTAATGTTTCGATTTGGTAACTGATTGAGAAATTCCCATGTATTGCCTTGGTTAGTAGAACGCAATAGTCCAAAATTAGTTGTGCCAACGAAAATATATTGTTGTTCAGGATGAATAGCAATTATATTAACGTTTGTAGTAACTTGTTCACCTCCAATCTCTAATTTAACAAAATTCCAATTATTGCCATTGTCTTCAGAATAATATATTCCAGTTTCTTGTGTTAATAAATTGGTAGTACCTGCAAATATTTTACCGTTACTTGTAATTGCTAATGCTGTAATATCTTGATTGTTTAAAGATAAATTCATTGGTCTTTGCCATTCTTGCCCATTAAAATAATAAATCCCAGTACCTGCGGTTCCTGCAAAGATTAATTTATTTTGAGGGTGAATCGCTAAAGCCTTAATATTCCAAATTGCTTTTTCTAATCCTTTGATTGGCGCCTTCCATATATAAGTTTGACTATTAGAGCTAAAAACATTAGAAACAAAAACACGTCCGCTTAAAGTGGCAACAAAGATTTCATTATCATTACTTAGTAATGCATTAATACTAGTTTGATTAGTTGCATTTCCAAATGTGGGTGCATCGCTTTTGAGTTGTGTTATTGCCTCCCAACCCTGCGTACTGCTAATTTCTTTCTGAAATAAATATCCATCATTTGTGCCAGCAATGATTTGATTCTCTTTAATTAGTAATGCATTGACTTTTAAATTTGTTAAGCCTTGATTTATTTTTTCCCATGAAACACCTAAGTCTTTCGATTGATATATGCCATCACCTGTTGCAATAAATATATTTGATGCATTACATACAATTTGATTAATTGCAGCAGGCATTTGAGGTAAAGTTTGGAGTATTTTTTCGTCTGGTTGGCAATGGTATCGACGAGGTGTGATTGACTCATCTGGCAAGTAGCAAAAACGTACACACCCTATTTGTCGGCGCCCTGTTGTTACAATTTCGGTAAACAAACTATTGCTAGCTTCGAGTGTTAATACTCTAGTACTGCCAAAAATAGTGCAGGCATTGATTTTAACTTGTGTTCCAGGCGCCGCAATTGCAGGTTTATAAAGCGTGTTAGATGCAGTATCAATATCAATAATGCTATCTGAAATATTTAATTCTGGAACTGTTTGAATCAAATTAATCGAGCCACAAATGCTACGCTCAATTATAAGTTGAAGCTGGTTGTGGTTTTCTTCGGAATTTATGGTCTGCATCCAATCATGATTTTGTTTATTCTGCCGCGAAGTCCAAAATTCGTAAAGGCATGATGTTGCTTGTTGAAATTGCATTTTTAACAGTTGAGCCAAAATTTGAGCAGGGGAACGAGTTTTATCAAACTGCAAAGCTATCATTTGACGAATTTGATAAAGGTAGTACATTGCTAAAGCTATGACTGACCATGCTTCTGATCCTTCTGCTTCTTTTCTTTCCTCAATTAATAACCCACCGCACGAAGGTACTAATGTACAATGACGGAGAGACAAAGTTTTGAGATTTCCGGGAAGTAAGACGAGTTGACCTTCTATAAGCAAACCCTCTAAACTCAGTTCACCTGGGTCTTTTGTAGTTTGCTGTGTTACAACTGATATGTTGCCCCAGATATGTGGACGGTTGCCGTTAGCAGCAATTATATGCAAGTGTTTATCTGTTGGGATTTGAATCCTTAAGTCTTCTTGACCGTAAGTTGCATTATCTTCAATTAAAATTATGCCAACATCTGCCTCTTCTACAACAGCGTCAATTTTGCAGCCAAGTTGAGGATGGTAAGCTAAATACAAAATTACTGAAGACCCAAGAAAATTACTCAAACTAAATTCTTGTGGACTAGTAAGACGAATTACGTTGCCATCACAGTTGACTGCTATTCCCGGTGCAATTTCTACTTTTGGTAAATTACTAGAATTATTTTGCTGATTTATGTCTATTGGTTGAAGTTGAAAATTATTCCGCTCGATTATTCCTGGTTTGAAGTCAGTACGTGAAGTTGTATTTACTACATCAATTAACCGACCTTCGGCGCCTAGTGTTAAATTGGCTAACCTAAAGTCATTGGAATTTAATTTATTAGTTAATTTATCAACGGCTTGAATTTTCCAGCGATGTGTATCTAATTTTGATAAAACCAGCCATATGTCTCGATTTGGAAAATTTCTGAGACTCAGACGTTCAGTATAAGAAATAGAAATAGATTCGCCTTCAGCCGAAATTGCCATTCCCGGTGTAATAATCGCCCAATTTTCTCCAGGATGAGCAATTACATTTAGTCCTTTAATAATTCCAGGTGTAAAAACTGAAGCAATCTGCTCAACTTTAATGCTAGATATCTGAACATTTGTTGGTTGAATGCAAGCTAATTTTAGGTAAAGATTCTCCGAATAATTTATTAAATCAGCGTTTGATACTAAATCTATTTGCCAATATTCTTCTGATTGTTCGTACTGCCCACTACTTAGCTGACGGCGCCTATAAATAAGCCACATTTCTTGATTGCGCTCATAACCTAAATTCAGCCGATAATTTTGGTTGAGCTTGATTCGGTCTCCTTTACCATTTACCGCTAATCCAGGTGTTATAATTATACCATCTCGTGCATCGTTAAGTTTAACGACAAGTCCTGTAACAATACCGGGTTTAAAAGCTCTTCTAATTTTAGTATTATCTGTTGATTGGCTAATAATTCTGCCGCGACTATTAATTTCAAGTAAACTTAATCTAATATAAGTTCGTTCCGAGTAATACAACGAAGCAGAATTTGCCGGAATGACTTCGAGTGATGCAACAGGCAATTCATTTTTAATTGTATAATAAATTACTAAAAAGACAATTTGATTTTTGTAGTTTTTAAAAGAAAATGATTGATTTTTTTGAATATTAAGTACTCGTCCTTGTCCATCGATTGCTGTTCCTGACGATACAATAGCTTGTGTGCTACAAGGTGCAACCATTACATTTAAACCGTTTAAAATACCCGGACTAAATAATGGACTGCGATTAGTGTCTTCAGTCGTGTTAATATCAGTATTATTTAACCTGATTGTTTGAACTTCTAACTTTGCTATTGGAATATAATGTTTGTCTTTACAATACTGCCATGCTTGATTTGTATTATGCCAAGTTTCCAACGCTTTGCTTAGTGGGTTACTATTAAATGGTGCTTCTTGCTGAATTTTCCAAATGACTTTGGTTTTTTCAGTTTCTTTAATATTATTTTTATTATTCTCAGAGATTGTTAGACGACGGTCATAAGAACCCCCACCAATATCACCACTAAATCCGTAACTGTAACTGACTTCTACATGATGCGGAAAAGGACGATTCAAAAATACTAATCTTCCTAATTCTGGGTCAACAGCTACTTCAAATCGTAAAGAGGGCAAGTTGTCTTGACTATCATTATCAGCTAATAATATTTCCGTACTAAGCTGATTTTGAGTATCCCAGTTTGTTTCTAAGTTTGTAATTAAAATTTGTTCGGGCAATAGTGGAGCAGATTGACCGTTAATAAAAATTTGTAGTACTGGATTTTCACCAAAATATTCAGCTTGTGAGTTTATTCGTTGATGACGAATTTCTTCGTAAAGAATAGTTCTTCTTAATATTTCAGGGACGTGAATTCCGCTAGTAGGTTGTGTTGTGTCAATTTTTGTTTGAGGTTGATTGAATAGGGGAATATTATTGTATCCTAGTGGACTAAAAGTGTAATACCCTTTGCCAAAAGCGCGCGCTGTTACACGAGTTAGGGGATAGCTTTGCAAACGCCATAAAAATAAACCTACATTCGATGCAGTATAACGACCTTGGGCACGAACTTCTGCTGTGTAGGCGCCTCCACTAAATGGGTTGTCTAAGCGGTCAATTCGTGTAGACTGTCGCAAATCAACTGTATTTGGAAACGTGGGACTTCCAGTATTGAGGGGTTGAGTTCTTGCTAACCAATCAATAAACTCGACTGCTTTACCTCGCCAACCGCTTACATCTTGTGCTAGCTGTTCAAGAACAATAACAGTTCCTTTGCGGCGCCGATATGCTAGGGTGTTTGCTACATATGCCCGTCGTTCTTGTCCAAACGTTCGCGCACTTGTAGCAGATAGTCGCTGTACATCAAGTAAGTCACCGATGTATGGAACGACCCAATCATCACATGTTTCGATAAACCAGTTTTCGTATAGTCCCTCAATATCTGTTTCTAACGTTCGCAACTCTTGTTCTAACAAAGCCAACAAGGCACGTAACGATTCACCTTGTAGTTGGTCGTAGGTTTGATAAATTGCTGGTAATAATTGGTAGAGTCGTTCTGTAATTTGAGGCGCCATATTTTTATTTTTTATGATATAAATATTTCAGTAGAATGTAACGTTAGTAATTGAGAGGGCATAAACTTTTGATTTGCACTGTCCCAATTAGCCAATGTTGCAGGAATAGTTTGTTCAAGGGTTTGCGGTGCATCTAATCGATGAAGTAAATTTAAATTCACGGCGATAACTCCTTTGACTTGTTGAATTACTGCAATTATTTCAGAGGCTGTCACATTTTGCCCAAATTGGCGTTTTTCAAAAGCGAACGTTGCTTGTAAATCGGCTTCGATTTGTGCTTTTACTATTTCCGGAATATACCGTTTATCAATAATAACAGTAGCTGTTAATTTAAACCAGATTTGTTCATAAGATGAAACAAACGGCGCCAGTTGATAAGGGTCGCGAACTTTCTCAATGGCATCAACTAAATTTTTGTAAAGTTCAGAGTTACTAGGAACTTCTTTACCACCACTTGCCGCAATTGTGAGGTGTACAACTTGAGTTTGTTCTGACCAAAGCGACACTGCCATCACTTTACTAATTCCAGCAAATGTTCGAGCAAAATCCTCGAAGTCTCGCAGTGATACAATACGTTCTAAGGTTCTGACTGTTTGGGGTGTACGGCGCCTAGCTTCAAGAGCCGTTTCTGGATTTGCTGCTCCCGAAGCTGCGATTGGATTTGTTACTTCCTTAATGCCAAGAGGGCGAGTTTTCAAAAGTTTTAAACTATTTACGATTACGTTACCTGCAAGACCAATACCACTACGATAAGTGGCGACAACATTATCAATTCCGCTTGGTAATCTTGCCCCATTTATACCATCTCCAAAAGTAATACTAACGGCGCCGTTGTCTTCAGTCCTAACTATATATACTTCCTGGTCAGGCTTTTTGTTATATAAATCAGGAACTTGTTGCCAAAGTAATCCATTCACGCGAACTTCAAGCGTACTTTTTATACCATCGGGTGTTGCAGCAGAAACGTAAGTAAGGGGTGGTTTTGTAATAAAAAATTGTTGGTTGGCAACTCTTCCATCACCACTGCCTAATATTTCCTCAACATCTGGAATTGTTTCTCCGTGAGTTGCAGCTACTACATTGGCAGATATTGTTACGGTTTCTGGGTCATAGCAGTTTTGCAAAGGTTGACTTAATTCTAAGATTGGTAGTTGTTGATTGTTAGGTGGAGTTAATACTTCAATTAGTTCGCTGACTGGTTCCTCAGTAAAATCTGTATTATTTAACACTAAGTCTATTTCCGCATTTACCGAAGTTGTGCGAGTAAATATTCCCTCAAATCCATTTATATCTTGAAGGCGCCAATTTTTATCACTAGGTTGTGTCATAACTTTTAAATGGTCGCCTGGTTTTATAGGAACACCCGATAAACCATCTACTGATGATAAAATACCCATACCCCCAATGAATAATTTCGTTTTATCGTTATTATCAGCAATTGTCTTAATTTCAACATTTGCTAACCCAGAGTTGAAAGCATTCCAGTGGTCACCTTGGTCTACCGAATAAAAAATGCCTCTGGTTTTTGTGCCAGCAATAAGCATCTCAATCGAATAATCTGTTCCTTCTGATAATAAATTTGGCTCAAATGGCTGATTAATGCTTATCTTACTATCCGAAAGAATGGCTGTAACTCGACGAGTTTGATTATTTACTGTAATAAAAGCTCCAACTTGGATATATTCGGTCAATTGAGTGAATGTTACAACTAAGTTATCACTACTTAGTAGACCAATACCAGGTTTTTGATAAATTGCTAAAGTCGTGATATCTAAATTGATTAAACCCTGATTAACTGCTTGCCAAAGAGCTTGAGGTTGTACAGAGTTGAAGCGAAATATTCCTCCGCCATTTGTTCCTGCAAAAATCAAATTTAGATTCGGTTCGATAAAATTATTGTTATATTCTAAAAGCGCTGTAACATTGGGATGAGTAAGTCCACTGCTTAATGTGAAAGATGTTTCATTGGATAAATCTGATGTACTAAAAGCTTGATCAATGGTAAGAACTGTTTTAGAATCAACAGCGTTAATTCTCCGAATTTGTCCCATTACAGTAATTAATTTGCCCTGAAGTTTCTGTTCAAACTCAGTACCCGTACCAATTATATGTAAACTATTATTTTCATCACTTCTAATTGCACCAATTCCTGATAAATCAGCGTAACCAAATAACTCCCAAAAGTTTCCTTGGTCTTGTGAGCGAAAAATTCCTTGTTTAGATGTGCCGACAAACCAGCCTAAATTTGTAATCAGAATCGCTTGAATTTTAGCATCTATTAGGTTTCTATTAATTGCTTTCCATCCATCGCGGTTTTCTAAATCGAAACGAAATATTCCTGCATCATTTGTACCAGCTAGTAAAATATTTCCCTGTTCGGTTGAACTGGTAACTAGTGTAGTAATATTAAGCGGAACTAAATCTTTGCTGATTGGCGCCCATGTTTCTCCATTCCAGCTAAACACACCGGAACCTGCGGTGCCTGCATAAAGTTGGCTATCTGAATCCACTACCAATGCACGAATGTGTTTATTTGTCAAACCCTGATTAATTGGCGCCCAACTATTATTGATGAAATTGCAACGAAATATACCTTCATCCGTTCCTGCATAAAGATAATCATCTTTCATTACTAATGCTGAAACTACTAAATTATCTAGACCAAGATTATAACGCTGCCAAGAATTTTGAGCATTTGACCATTGAAACACACCACCAACTTGCTTAATTTCTACTTGCAATCTTTGTCCACTAATTAGTAGTTTTTGTTTTGCTTCAAGTCCTTGAACAAATTGATTAAGAAAGATGTAGTCTTTTGTAATTGGGTCTTGAAAGATTTGTTCTTGTTGAATATCGAGGGTAAGCGGAATTTCTGCAAGCGTTAATGGTTCGCTTTGTGCTAAAACTATTGTAGTTGATGGTTGAAACTTTTCTAGTCTGGTTTGATTTATAGTTTGAAGTTGAGTAACTTGAGCTTCTAAAGTTAATTTATTAACTACGGCATTAGAAACGCTTTTTACTTGATAAGCTTGAGTTTCTAGATTATCGAGCAACACTATCCAACTATCAGAAATAATTTTAGGATAAACGTTATCGAGGTTGATATAGTTATTTCCCTGGTTTGGTTGAGATAATTTTTTTTGCACGAAACCCGCAAATCGAGTACCTGCAAAAAGCTGAATATCTTGATTTGTTCCTCTTCCTGCTAATGCAGTTATATCTGTAAGTCTATTAATATTAATCTCTGTCCAGGTATCTCCATCATCGATAGATTTAAAAACTTGCCCATTTGAGGCGCCTGCAAATATTGTTGTATCAATAACGCTCAGTGTAGTAATATTTTTATCTGACAAGCCTTTGGATACCCAATTTATACTCTCAGACAAACGACCTGTACTATTGATAGAGCAATATATACCATCGTTTTTTGTATTAGCAAATAAATAGTGTGTATCAACTTTTTTATAGTAAATTAGTCCTATGATATCATTTGGTATATTGAGATTTAGTACATTCCTTACTAACGCTACTGGATTATCAGTTTCATTAACATTTACATTTAATTGTTGTATACCTGAATCAGTTGCTGCAAATAATTTGATTTGTGATTGTGATATTTCTATTTTTACTAAAGCCCGAACAGATTTATTTTCTAAACCAATATTTTTATTTTGCCACCGTTTGCCTGAATCTGTTGAGTAAAAAATGCCATCATCAGTTCCTACATAAATATACTCTTGAGATTCAGAATATGAAACAAGCAAGCTGCGAACAACTGTATTTGGTAAGCCTGTATTGACTGCTTGAAAAGTTTTTGTATTACTGTTTTTATCACTGACTGTAACTTCTTGCATTTCAATTGTGCCAATACCAATTGGACTCCAGTTTTCGCCATTATCTTTCGAGCGAAATACTCCACCTGTTGGTGTTCCTGCTAATAGATACCCACGCTGGTCGCAAAATAAAGACTCTATATTAAAATTTGTTAATCCAACATTGACTACAGTCCAATTTATACCATTATCGATTGAGCGGTATATACCTCTACCTGCTGTTCCTGCAAACAAATACTGATTACTAGAATTTACTACAAGGCAACGAATATCAACTATTGGTAGTCCTTCACTTCTGGCAACCCAGCTTGTACTTGTACTATTGTATTGAAAAACACCACCTTGCAATTCGCTATATCGTCGTTTAATTTCATCGGGTAAGTCTTTCCATTTGGGAGCAACATTCCCAAATAATGCTGCGCGCTGACGAAAGGCAAGAATACGAGGGTTCCGAAGCAAGGTTGAAATGGAATGTGGTTGAATCCATGTAACTTTAATACGTGTGTATTCTGTTTTGACAGTATCAATATTTGAAATTTTTAGTACTGTCCAAGTTATAATTTGGTTATCTGTGGTTGGCTCATCAATTAATAAAATATGGTCGCCAGCTTGAAGTTGCGAGTTAATGCCTTGCAGGTAAAGTTCTTCTGTTTTCGTTGTAATTTCTTGAGGGCGCCTTTTTCGTGGTTTTATTGCATTCCAATCAGTGCGCGCGACAAATGTTTCGCTTGTCTCGAAGGTTTGGGGTAGTTCATCTTGAGATGGAATGCTTTGAATTTGCGTTCCTTTTGGGACTGTAACAATATTGGGAGAATTGGGTGTTTCATCAACAGTAAATGCTAAATATGTACTAGCGGCAACTCCTGGCTTGAGTTCACAACCAATAGTTCGAGCTAGCTCTATAATTGATTGTCGCTCGGTGGCAGTTCGCCAATATCCTTCGTTAGCTATTCGCTCTTGGTAAAACGTGAGGATATCAATTACCATTGCCCACGAGTCGATTAAAGCAATTGCTGCATCATCAGAATCTCTGGTTTTTAATTTTGCTAATGTGGAGTGATTCGGAATAATTGATGTGTGAAGATAATCGAGTAAGCGACGTTTGACAGAAGAGTAATCGCTAATTCGATAGGCAATGGTATTTAATCCAGGTGGGTTACTAGGGGATGATGGAATTAAATCGCTAGGCATGTATAAGTCCTCCCTGCAAATTAAACGCGATTTTGCCATTTTCTGGAACGTTAGGAGCGTTCTTTAATATAGGAATTTCTAACCGTTCAAATTTAATTACTCCTGCCTCAAGTTCTCCTTCAGGGGGTTGCTGGAGTCTTTGAAAGCGAGTGACTTGGACTGATAAAACTCCAGGAACTTGCATGGCAACCTTAATAATTTCGCTCAAATATACAGGTTTTGCAAACGTAAAGTTATCGGGATGAAAGAAGCCTAATTGACTATTAGACAACCGCTTATCACTAAAAGTTTCTAATAGTAATGCTTCTACATCTCGACGCGAATAATCTTGCTTGACATCAACGGTCATGGCAATATCTAATGGTACAAAGCTAGGGTTATCTAGTTCTAAAGTATGCCCTGCAAGTCGATATGGCTGTAAATAATTTAGTAACCCTTGCCGAAATGTATCATCAAGTAAGGCGCCTTCTTTACGGTCAATAGTAATAAATATCGTTTCCCAACTACCTGTCCAGCGACGAGTTGCCAAAGCTTTTTGTACACCAGGGTATTCTTGGGCAAACTCTACATAATCATCTTCTGTAACAGCACATTGACGTGTACGAAAAGCTTGACTAGCCCGAATTCGTACTTGTTCTAACGATTCAGCATCAACTCCCCCTTTGGCAGGAAGTGGATTCCGAATTTTATTAATTCCATCTATATATGGGTAAATATGTGTGATTGATTCAGCTCCAACGTTGCCTGCATTTGGATTGCCAATTCGGTAAATCGCCCGAAACCGAGTTCCAGGATTTGGTTGTCTACCGAGTTGATTATCTCCAAATCGCAGAAACGCACGTCCATCTTCTTCTTGCTCAACCACAAAATCACGTGCGAAACGGTCGCTCACTAATAAATCTTGTTGAGGGCGCCAGCGTTCATCGTTTCGGTCAAGTTCTTGTAACCAAATGCTGGGATGCGCGCGTGATAGAGAACTTTTATGATAAGCCAAGGGGCCATATTTGAGTCTTGGTTGGTAACGTTTTTGTGCGGGCACCTCGGCCAAATTCTCTTCTACAGTCAAACCATGATTAACTAAAACAACATTTCCCCGTGCAATGCTAATATCGGTTCTGGGTATATCATTAATCATCTCAGCAATGTCTAACCGAAAAGGCAATGCATCTTCAGTTGCCCACTCAATTTCTACTAATCGCTGAGGTGTAGTAACCCGTTCTGATAGTTTTTGATTTTGCTTTATACTTTCTTCTGTAAGTTTGTCTAAAAGTGGAGTTACTCGAATTAGTCGCACTGCATGACGATGAGTAGGATTTGCATCTTGACCTTCGACTCCGCGCATCTCCTCAAAAATTAACATATCACCAACACTAAGTTGCTGCTGTAAACGTCCACCTGTGTCTTTTAATACAGCTTGAGTGGCGCCAAGAGGTAATGAATAAGGCGCCGTTCCCCAAGTATGAAACTCAATATAATTTTTAGACGCATACAATGTAATATCGTGCGAAGTCTCAAAAACTTGCGCTCCTGATGCTATTGCCTCTTGATATTCTCGTTGATTTAGTCCTGTTTTGTTAGACTGCACTTTTGTTAAAAACTTTGTGCCGGGACGATTTTCTTTTTCTGAAGGGCCAAGTAAGGTAATACCATCCATACTTGTATCAACTTGAAGAATTACCCATGCTTCAGCATTGGAACCGTTGTGTAAAAAGTAATCTAATAATCGGGCATGACGACGAACTGAAACTCGTTTGCGAGCAGTTTCTAAGTAAGTTTCCGTAGCAACAGCGTCTTGATGATAACTTAAATAATCGGCGGCATATGCCATTAACTCTACTAACATTACACCAATATCCGCTGGACTACGTTCTGTCCATTTGGGCATCGTCAACGCTAGTCGATTTAGCATTAACTGCCGAAAGCTTGCATAATCTTTGGCGAGGTAATCAATTGTGGGAGTGGGAAGGGGTTCTTGGTGTGAAGGAATAATATTGAATTGACAATCAAAATCACTATAGCTGACTGCAAACACAAAATCCACCGCTGCTAACTGGCTATCAATTCCGTCGGGTGGGTCAGTTTGGCTAAGAGATTTTACTAATTGTAAAGTGTAAGTTGAGCGGTCGCCAGGTTCATTTACTCGTACTGTTAGCACATTACCCAGCGCGGATGCATACTCTACAAACACCGCTTGTATTCGATTTCCACCTTTTATTAGTATATTAGTTTCGTTTAAAGGTATTCCATTTCTAGGGACGGTATTTTTAGTTTCAGATTGAAAGTATGAAGGTAAAGAATGAATAAAATATACTAAAAGCGTTCTTTGGTCTGGCGCCACTTCTAAGAAATCAATACCATTAAGAATTGGGCGCCCGTCTTCGTCTTTGGTTTTGCGAACGCTTGTTTGTCGCTGGGGGTCAAGACGGCTAACCATTTTACACCTCGCGAGTAAACTGTACTGTTTTAGGTTCGTTTGTGCGTCGCACGACGTATTTGACTATTACTTGTAAACTATCACCCTCACTAATACTTTTAACTGCGGTTGCATCAACCGTTTCAATATCAATAATGTCACCTAACCATTGCTCCAAGGCGCCTTGCACTAAAAATTGCGTTGCTACAGCTAATTCTTGATTATTCTTGCCAAAAATCAACTGCATAATGCCACTGCCAAAATCTGGACGGTTAACACGCTCACCAGGACTAGTAAACAAAACTTGTTCAATCAAATCTTGAATATGGTTATCTTCGTTAGCTTCGGCAACACGCCCTTTGTCGTCAATATGGAAAGGATAATCTATTTGCATATATAGTTATATTTATGATTAAAATTACATCCCTTTGACTCGCATTTGCGTCAATACAACTGTTAATGGAGTACCAGTTGGCGCGCAAATTGCTTGACTATCTTGGAGTAATACTGGCATACCCATTGCTTTAACTCGCAAAGCTGCTAATACCCATACTCCGGTTATACAAGGGCCAACATTAACAGGTGGTGGTGGGTTTGCACAGCCAGCAATAACATAAGGTGGTGGTTGAACGGTTACAGGTAAGCCCATCACTCGAACGCGAGGCATAGGCATGGTACATTTAGCTTGTCCACCATGAGAGCAAATTACTGTACTACCAATATTGAGAAGAAAACCAGGCATAATAATCTACTCTATATTACTAAATAAAGGTCTTTGTGTCATTCTGAGCGTAGCGAAGAATCTTTGTTTTGATTTAAGTTATTTGAGATGCTTCGTTCCTCAGCATGACATTGAGAGATGCTTCGTTTCTTTCCTTAGATTACTTCTAAGGCGCCGTTATTAACATTGACTGTAACTGGTGATAATTTAATATTGGCTGCTGAATTACTCAGTTCAATTTTACCAGGCATGATTTCTAAACTTGCGGGTGTCGTACTTAATTTAATTCCTGTTGAACTAAATTTAGCATTAGCTGGACTATTATTTATTTCAATTCCAGAAGATGTTGCTAATTTAATTGTAGCAGGATTACATATTAAATCAATTGTATTAGCAGTTAATTTCGTTTCAACACTACTTTCCTTTTGCTGAATCATATCAGATGTAATAGTGACTGTTGAAGACGCTTTATTTTTTAGTTCAATCATATCGGCTGTAATTTTAATAGTTGTTTCATCTTTATTATTAATTTCAATACCATCAGCATTAAAGACCATTTTCAATTTTCGCTCTACTACAGGTGACTCGACTTCGAGCGTTACACCTTTGTTTTCTCCCAATTTACTTAAAGTCGCAGTTATTCCATCAGTTCTAAAAACTTGAACCTTATCGGGTTCTTCTACTTTGGCATTTTGAGGTAATTCATCTTCACCCCAAAAACATCCACTCCAAATCGGATAATCTGGGTCTCCAGCCTCAAATTCTACCCAAATATTAGTATTGACTGGAGGAATTGTAAAAAAACCTATATCTTTTCCTGCATAAGGTGTACATGGCATTGCCCAGCTTTGCCGACCTTCACCATATACTGCTGGAACTATTACTTGAATTCGTCCCAAGTACAATGGGTCTTTATTTGCTGAGACTTTACCACGATATTTACCAAAAAATTGTTTCATTTTTTTAATTAATTTAAAAATAATTTAGAAAATCAAACAGCGACTTGTTGAATTGTGGTTCCGAGTCCTTCGCGCGTGAGGACAAATTGTTGTTTATAACTATTACCTGGATGAATGATGTGTGTGACTTTTTCAACATAGTAACGACCATCATAGGTATATCCAACACCGCGCAAATCTACAAGCCTGCCTATTTCTAATAAATCTTCATATTCAGATGTATCTAATTGCCCTGTTACAGTAACCACACGGTCTTGTGACCTATCAACCATTGCTTGTGTACGACTATCAGACTGTGCTTTTTTTCGGGCAGTTTCGCGAAATTGTACTTTACGAATGTCTGATTGTTGTGTGAGTGCAGGTTGTCGAGCGAGTGGTGCCCGCCTACTTGTTAGACTTGAAATCGGTTGTATTTGATTTGTTTTACGGTCTTGTACTTGCCCTGCTACTGTATAAGCAGCTAGTGCATCGTATTGAAAATTGATTGATTCTACGTTGCTAAATGATTCTTGATTAACCGTTAACGCTTTAAGTGGCACCTGTTTTTGTCGAGGAGGTCCCCAGTAAGCTTGATTTTGTCCGATACTTAGACCGGGGATCACATAAAAAGTAAATCCATGACGGTCAGCAAGTTCGCGAACATATTCTAAATCAGTACATAGCTGTACAGGAACACGTTCATTAGCTAATGGTTGTTCGACAAAAGACGGAGTTTTCACATTAGCGACTAATCCATATTTAGCATATTTAGAAACAATTTGAGTCACAATATTTTGCTCACTAAGTGCAGGATGCTCGATAGATTTCTCCTCTAAATCCATCATGACGCTAACATCTTCACCTGTAATAGTAAAAATAGACTCTCCTGGCTCTAAACTAGGAGAAAACTCGTGATAAGTAATAATTCCATCAAACAAAACTCGCGGATTAGAATTGATGGTGACAGTGGCAATTACCCGATTAAACGGTTCGAGTAAATCTTCCGCCAACACCGGGTCATCTTTCAAAGTTTCGTTACCTGTCGAAGTCAAAAACGAGCGTCCAACTTTAAAAACAATTTGAAACCCAGAACGACCATCATCGCTGTGAGTCAATTCAACAGAATCAATAACCTCCATTAAAGCAGCAGGCGCCGGTCTCGGTCTAGTTTTGCCAATCAGCAGCGAAAAACTAACACTCATGAAAACCTCCTATAAAAATCAAATAAATAGCATAGGAACACGTAAGGTTTGCCCAGGTTCGCTAGTTAAATCATGAGGGTTCATTGCTTCATTGGCATCGCAAACCTGCCAAAACAACTCTGGATTTCCCAAAGTTCGAGATGCAATTAAATCTAAACGGTCACTATCTGTAACAACGACCTCAGTCAACACAGTAAGATTACTACTGCGAGGTAAAAATCGGCGCCGTTTATAAGCGACAGTCCGACCTTCTTTTGTAACATATTCATTAGTTTCAATTGCAAAATAGCGACTTGTAGGGTCAAACATAATTTTATTACTTATTACTACTTACTGAAAAAATCTGCTCTGATTTACACCTGTAAGCTTGGCGCCGTCTCTGGCATAACCTTTAGATGCCATTCGTTCTTTTCCTGTCTGATGAGCATAGAATAACTTGGCGCTACGGTCATTCCAGCGCGCGTTATCATAATTTATGACAGAGAGCGATAAATCAACCTTCGCATAAATAGGATTGAGATTGACATCATGCATTTCTTCTTGAATACTAAACCGAGTCAGACTAACAGGAAGCACCCGCTTTTGCCCCCAAACCAACAACGTCAGCGGCAACTCCGGAGGAAGAATTTCTAAAACACCTTTTGCAGCTTGATTATTTGCCTCGCGTACAGTTCCACTGTTGCGGTAAATCAGCAGTTCTAATGCAGCAAGCTGTGGATGAATGCCTAATTGACAGGCAATATCATTAGCATTTGTCGCTTTTTCAAGCTGGTCAGTGGCATCAATAATAATACTAAGACTAATTTCCTCGCTTGGAGGACCCCACAACTGCCGAGTCTGAGCTTTAGACTTATCATTTCCAGTATCAACTTGAGCGCTGACCGTGCGCGAGAGACTTTGTGGATTATATTGAAAGGCAATTGTACTTTCGACTTCGTTACCAGATTTAGAGAGTGTAACAATGGCGCCTTTGAGTAAACGCGGTGAGTTGGGGAATGTCGTCATATATACATTGTGATTGGTATCTGATCATAAAAAAAGTTTCATTGAGTTATGTTGCAAACCCTCCTATTCGGGGAAATTTTCTTGCAAAATACAAAAGACACATTGCAGCTAGAGTTATTGTTATACGATACATACTTAAAAACTACGGTAGTTTATGAATCTTTAACATTTACTTTCCAGAAAGCATTACTCTGCTTTATTTAATACATTAAACCTCTCAACCATACTGAACTTTTGGAGATATCTAATGCGTACTCTTCGATTTGCCGCTTTAAATCTCTGGTACACCATTTTCAACTCAGAAACCTTCACCATCTTTCAACTTGCTTTACAACGCATCTGGCAAGTTATTCAGCAGCTAGCGTTGTTGCTGCTATTACTAACCTTATTTTTATCTGCTTTAGCAGTCTGGGTTTTAAGCTTCAGCTTTCAAAGTGGTCGAACACTGCGGGCGTGGTTAGAGAATGAACAACCCACGTTTCCACAATTATTATCAAAAACTCGTCAACTCCTAAAATCAATATTGGAACCCATCTGGGACTGGACAAAAACTCAAATTGAAACCAAACTTGGTGTAACAATCGATTTGCCCCCAATGCCTGAGTATAAACAAATTAGTGGGAGTGGGGCGCCGGACAGTAAAACATAGGGTGCATGACGTAGCCCTGTCAAGATGGTAAAAAGTTGAGCAATATCCCTTAGTCAGATAACTATCTATAGTATCCGTATAGCGGGCACCTTAGACTACAGAAGGGTAAACAAATGCGCTTATGCAATTTTCGATCTGCTTATTGACGTAGATATCTAAATACCTAACTATAGTTGTTTGCAAATCTCTTCTAACTGTCAATACCTTCGCCAGATTCTATAATTCCCAGACTAGTTAAAAACTCCGTCCCGTTATTCCACACCGGGTTTTTAAATTCAAAGCCTTGGTGTATAAGGACTCTGATATCAACGTCTAGCAGACAGATTCAATATTTTGTTTGGCTGGAAACGTTGACCGCAAAAGTATTTTTGCCAATCATATTTTTGGCGAAGGTATTTAACTGTATTAGTTGATTTGCAGTAGTACAATATTTTCCCAAATATATTTTGGTTCGATTTTTAGCGCGAGATTTGCTAAATCGAGGTAAGATTTGGGTTAATCTGGAAGGCATGTGGGTGTTGGGTTTCCTGCGTCAACCCAACCTAAGAGGCTAGGCGAATCGCGCCTTAAATTCGGCATTTAATAGGCCTTTCCTTTTGGCCGTTTTCAATGTGGGTATTATCTTTGGGTTATCGGCGAGATATTTTAGTGCCGCATTATCATCACCATTAAAATTATCGTCGCTGAACTTGTAGACCTGGTCTATCATTTCTTCGTCAGAATCTACAATTCCTAGATCCTGTGCTATCTTAACGGACAGTTGCGCCTCTCGTGCCTTCGACTGTAAGTCGCTGTTTTCTAGGTGAGGAAGTGGAAACCCTAACTCGGTTACTGTATGACCTGGATGTCTTTTACTGACAGTACCATCATCCGCTACATCTCCGTCCCATACTCTTAGCCCATTTTTCGGTATCCGTGAAGCTATGATCGTTTTGCCACTCCCAGTTAACTTCAGCCATGTATTACCAGGTGGCATTGCTGTTGCTGTCTCAGTCGCTTCATAAGCTGGACTATTTTCATCTTTGCTATAAACGTATGCGAAACTTCGCGGTCCTTCATGGTAGAACTGCCCAGGAGCTCTATTTTCATTTATTGGCGCGTACCGCTTGTATCCTGTAGCATGAACCATATATTCAGAATTTGGAATGTCTGGCATTTCGTTGTCCGTTTTAAATTTTGCCTCTTCGTTTTGCCACGGAGCTCGCTGAATAATACCGATCATAAACTTCTTACTAACCTCATGCGATCTCTGCACTATTGCATCTCTTTGCTGTAGCACATGGGTCAATTCATGGGCTATCAACTCCTGCCCTCCCCGACTTCCTGGTTGATATTCCCCCCACTTAAAAAACAAATCCTGCTCCGTCGTAAACGCCCGCGCTCCTAGGCTGCGGTTCAACGCATCCGCACGTGCATCTGTATGCACCCGCACTCCGCTGAAATCCCTTCCCATTGCCTGTCCCATTGACTGTTGCAGACCTGCATCTAAAGACCGTCCACCACCTCTAGCACTGTTCAGGGTAGATTCCAAATCCGTTGAAACTTCTCTTCCTCCCTTAGCTTCCCAACGCTGTACTATCACTGGCAACTGTTTTCGTTGTATTTCCCCATTTTCTTGCTTTAGTTGTAGTTCTTCTTCCTCTGTTGCCTGATGCTGTGAGGTATCAGCTTGCCTTTGCGCCCCCTCTTTCCCTCGCACTACGTTCGTTATTGGTGCGTTGATACGCTGCACCACATCCTTAGCTACCCGATCTGCTTCCTGCTCATACTTATCCCCAACTGCACCAATCTTTAATTTGGTTTGGATTTTTGGTGTTGTTTGTACAGACACCTCAGCAAAACTACAATTAAAGCGAGATTGTTTATTAGCTTGAGTTTCTACATTTGGTTTATTGTTATTCGTATAAACTGCTGCATTTAGTAGTACACTTGTATGCTTGCTTTTAGCTGGTGCCGATTGTGTCAGATGCTTAGGAGTCATCGGTTTAACCTCATTGTAAATTCATATGGTAACTAACTCTTTGATTTCTCGACTTCAAATTTTAAAAGCGTCAGTGCTTTGTTATTTAACTTGCCAGTCGCAGCATTAAAAAATCCTTTTTTCTGAAGCTGTTTCATTGTGTCGGAGGAAATTTTAATAGAAACAGGGGTAAAATCGCTAACAGGTGGTTTTATAAGTTGATTAATTCCATAGGTAATAAATCCTAAGATAAATGGAATTACAATGAGTAGCACAAGAGTATTATGCATAATATTAACTATTTTTAATCCAAAAATACTATTTTCAGTAAGCTAATATATTGGCAAGTCATAGATTTAACCCTCCGTAGATAGATTGAGCAATTTGCTGTCCTAATAGAGTTGGATTTTTGGCGCCGCTCGTATCTACTTTAATAGGAACACTAGGTAATGAAATATTAACTTGGCGCCTACCCATATCACTGCTCATTAAAAGTCGCGATAGTTCAGCTTCGAGGGCAACTTGCAGTTCTTGACATTGATGGGGTGTTAGGTTGACTCCTGTCAGGTTCAATTGGTCGATTTGCAAATCTATATTCATCGCACTGCCTCCTCTGTTTGCCAAATAAAATCAGCTTCGTTTATAGAATGCTCTAATTTATGAAACTCATAGCGCGCTGCTGTTAGAACATGGTTCATTTTTACTGGAGAATTAGCACTTTTTGCTAAAAATGCCGCGTTAATAGCGATATTATGTATGCTACCACCTGCTAGGTTTAATTTAGCAAGATAATTATAATCAAGATTTGATGTTGGTGTATCCTGCGGAAAGGCTTTTTGCCATAGTTGTTTACGTTCAGGTAATGCGGGGAAGGGAAAGTTAATGACAAATCTTAATCTTCTTAAAAATGCATGGTCGAGAGAATTTTTAAGATTTGTTGCTAAAATTGCTAATCCTCGAAATGATTCGATGCGCTGGAGAAGATAGTTAACTTCAATATTGGCGTAGCGGTCGTGGGAATCTTTAACCTCACTACGCGAACCAAATAGTGCATCGGCTTCGTCAAAAAACAAAATGGCGCCTCCATCTTCAGCAGCATCAAATAATCGTCGCAAATTCTTTTCTGTTTCACCAATATATTTATTGATTACAGAAGATAAATCTATACGATAAAGATTCAAATTTAAAGCATTGGCTAATACTTCTGCTGCCATTGTTTTTCCAGTTCCACTTTCTCCTGCAAATAAAACGTTTATCCCAAAACCCCGATTCATGCGCTTCTGAAACCCCCATTGGTTATATACATAGCTTCGATGTTTCACTTGTTCAGCTATTTGATGTAGCATATTTAACTCTTCTGTAGGTAGTACAATATCATCCCAAGTTGCTTTTGTGTCTAGTCTTTGAGCTAATGTATCTAATTTTGGTCTAGTCGCTTTTAAACAATTTTGCCAAAGATGTGATTCAGAATTAGTAGAATTAGTAGAATTAGCTATATTATGAATAGTTGATAAATCTAAATTAAATTGACTTGCTAAAAGTTGTGGTTTATAATTATCAAATAAGTTTAATTCTTCTTGCCAAGCTTGTTGCTGTTCTGCTAAAGTAGGTTTATTAATATCTATATTTATTGTAGTTTTATCCAACGTAAATCCAGTTTCGTAAACATCTAAAAAAATTAAGCTTTCGCTACGAGTAATAAAATGCCGCGATGCGACTTTTTTCTCTACACTTGTAGTACCATCATCCAATGCCTGGATATTTAAATACAACGCTAATGGCAACAATAAACTTTCTCGCTGCCACAGTCGAATTAAAGTTTCTAGTTCATGAATTTGAGTTGGTAGCAATTCGAGTGAGAAGCGGTAAATTTGTACTCCTAATTCCTCACACGCTCGCTCTGCGACTATTTGCTTACTCGGAGAATCGGCGCCTAAAAGTTGATATATAGGCGATGATTGAGACTGGCGCCATGTTTCTACAATCTCTGTTACACATACTTGTTGAGAAGGTGGTAATGCAATTGTACTTTGTTCAGGAAGTGGAAATACAAATGCTGCTACACGGTCATCCAAGTAGTTTAATCCTTTGATATAATTTACTATTCGCTCATCCGCGCGCAGTGGACTTATTGTGAGAGTTTGCACTCCTGACTGATGAATTTCAATTAGGCGCCAGTACCGCAGTGGACGTTCTGGAGACATGATGTCCCAGCTTGGTTGCTCAAATAAAACGAGAGCTAGCGCAAATGTGGGGTAAGGTTGTGCTGAGTTATCTTGAGCTTGGGCACACAAATAGCCTATTTGTATGTCGAGTGCCATTGCTGCAGACAATAATAGTGTTTGTTGCTCAAACTGTGATAATCCAAGTTGCTGTCCTAAAATGGCTAGTGCAGGAGGATATTCTACACTTTCAGCAGCAATCATTTTGGTTTTTGCATCTTCTATTTGCTCTATTGTTACAGTTTGAGAATTACTTAGATGAGTTAGTTTTAGCCGTAACCATGTTAAGGCTGCACTCAAGTAAAGACTGTTGTGATGTTGCCATTGCATATGAGTTACAGTATTATTTTTTGATTCGAGTCAAATACCGGAGGAGTTACAGAGCGGTCAATTAGTAAACTATCGACACCATCAACTCGTAAGCGTAAGAAGTATTCACCTGGTAGAATTTCTCTAATATCAAAATTTAATTGATTAGTTTTTACTGAAAAGGGTTCTGGCGCCAATTCACGGTCGCCAATGAGTAATGTAACAGATTGTTCTACCCAAATATCAGGTACACAAGTTAATGTAAGTTGACGGTTGGGTAAGACGTTACGACTGCTTATGAAGGGCGCCACAGAAAAGGAAAGTGCGTTTGAGTATCGGGTTTTTCCTTCTGTTTGAACTTGAACTGTGGCTGTGTAAAAACCAGCAGGTAAAGTTTCGGGTTGTAATGGTAATTCGATTTTAAGTTGATTTGCTTCGAGTGTTGGCGCCAGTGTAACAGTTTGTGTTAAACGCGAATTTTTTAATAAAACTGCGTTTGCACCTTCGAGTCGTTTACCTTGTAGCACTAAACTTTCTCCTAACCGTAAGCTAGATTGACGATTTGGAAATTCCAACGATTCGAGTGTAGGAAAGGGTGATGTTACATCCGCTTGGGTTTCAACACCTCGGTCACTTTCTCCTCTTGTTAAAACAGGTAAAGGAGCTTTTACTGGTCGCTTACTATCAATTAAAATTACTGCGACTTCGTAAGCGGCAGAAATTCGATATTGTGTTTGGAATATTGACCATAGCTTGGAGAGTTCCTCGATAGATAGCGTTTGAGGTGTTATTCTGACTCGTTCGATTTGATTATGCAAGTTACTTTCTGCTAGCGCGCGTTTTATCTCTTCAGGATTAAGAAGCGCGCGGTCGTGGAAAATTTGCATTGCAGTTCCTAAAAGTCGATGCCCAATTACATCATCGTTGTCTTTCGCATAGGCAGTAATTAGATAATAAAGATTTAATGCCAAAGGAGGTTGCCCTGTCTCACCAGGTTTAACACGGTTTGGCATATCTAAATTGCGCCAAGCAGCATTAGCTACAGTTTGGTAGAGAAAAAGATTAAGTTGGTTGCGACCTTCTCTAGATTGTCTCGCTTTATCAGGGGGATTAGCGGTAACAACTCCACCCCCCAATTCTTCGCGTACTCCTTGGTCGAGAAGGTTTCGCAGGGTAGCAGTAACAGCAGCAATTGCTAGCGAATTACTCATTTTGACCTCCCTTCACGTCGTTTTAAATAATCTTTCAACCCACATTTCGGATGTGATTT
This sequence comes from Calothrix sp. PCC 7103, assembly GCF_000331305.1. Lineage (GTDB taxonomy): Bacteria > Cyanobacteriota > Cyanobacteriia > Cyanobacteriales > Nostocaceae > Dulcicalothrix. The sequence continues at coordinate 611,657 of NZ_KB217483.1, forward strand.
GTTTGTGCGGCGCCTCTCCGGTTCGGGAGAATGAGCAGGGGTGTTTTGAACATCGATACGACCGATGCTAACTTTAATACTTTGTGAAGGTGAGGGAAGACGGGGACGAGGTGTTGGTGGAGTTGCTTCGGGAGTAATAGGAACTAATGGTGTAGATGGGGAATATTTTTGTTCTAATTCTTCAAATTTTTGATCCCCCCTAACCCCCCTTAATAAGGGGGGAATAAGATTTGAGTTTTGTGCATTTGGATGGTCTACAGTACGAGTTAATTCTTTAATAATTACTGAATGAAGTTGTTGATTTGATTGATTGATTTGAAAGAGGTTATTTTTAACTAAGTTTGTTTCTGTAGCAGCTTGAACTGCTCCAGTGCTGGAATTATTCGGTAAAATATTTTTGTTTGTATAAGATGTTGGCGCCTCTAGTACACGATTTATTGAAGTAGATAATTTGTTTAACTCAACTAATGTTGGTGTTGTTTGATGGTTAAAAATACGAGTTAATTCATTAGTAACTACTGAGTTAAGTTGATTCGATTGATTTACTTGAGATGAATTCTGATTACCTAACACCATTTTTATATGAGGATGCACATTCTTATTCTTAGCCCCCCTTATTAAGGGGGGTTGGGGGGATTTAGTTATTTGCAGCTTCATATTAAATGGGTATAAGTTTGTCTTTATATCAGCTTCAACTGTTCCAAGACTGGAGTTATTCGGTAAAATGTTATTGGTTGTGTACGATGTTGGCGCCTCTATTACACGATTTATTGAAGTAGATAATTTGTTTAACTCAACTAATGTTGGTTTTGTTTGATGGTTGAAAATACGAGTTGATTCATTAGTAATTATCGGGTTAAGTTGATTAGCTTGATTGATGTGAGATAAGTTATTATTGAAATTTGTTTCTGTAGCAGCTTCAACTGTTCCAAGACTGGAGTTATTCGATAAAATGTTATTGGTTGTGTACGATGTTGGCGCCTCTGATACACGGTTTATTGAAGAAGATAAATTATTTAACTCAACTAATGTTTGTTTTGTTTGATGGTTGAAAATACGAGTTGACTCATTAGTAATTATCGGGTTGAGTTGATAAGCTTGATTGATTTGAGATAAGTTATTATTGAAATTTGTTTCTGTAGCAGCTTCAACTGTTCCAAGACTGGAGTTATTCGGTAAAATGTTATTGCTCGTGTAAGATGTTGGCGCCTCTGATACACGGTTTATTGAAGTAAATAATTTGTTTAATTCAACTAATGTTGGTGTTGTTTGATGGTTGAAAATACGAGTCGATTCATTAGTAATTATCGGGTTGAGTTGATAAGCTTGATTGATTTGAGATAAGTTATTATTGAAATTTGTTTCTGTAGCAGCTTCAACTGTTCCAAGACTGGAGTTATCGGGTAAAATATTTTTGGTTGTGTACGATGTTGGCGCCTCTAATACACGGTTTATTGAAGTAGATAATTTGTTTAACTCAACTAATGTTGGTGTTGTTTGATGGTTGAAAATACGAGTTGATTCATTAGTAATTATCGGGTTAAGTTGATAAGCTTGATTGATTTGAGATAAGTTATTATTGAAATTTGCTTCTCTAGCAGCTTCAACTGTTCCAAGACTGGAGTTATCGGGTAAAATATTTTTGGTTGTGTACGATGTTGGCGCCTCTGATACACGGTTTATTGAAGAAGATAAATTGTTTAACTCAACTAATGTTGGTGTAGTTTTATAGTCTAAAATACTAGATGATTCACTAGTAATTACTGGTTTAAGTTGATTCGAGTGGTTTATTTGAGCTAAGTTATTATTGAAATTTGTTTCTGTAGCAGCTTGAATTTTTCTAATATTGAAATTATTAGGTAAAATGCTCTTGCTAGCATAAGATGTTGGCGCCTCTGATGCACTGGATATTGAAGGTGTAGCTCGATGGTCTAAAATCTGACTTTTCACGTTATGTGAAAAATCTAACCCCCTAACAGAGTTTCCTTCAAAAAAAGGGGAAGTATATTTGCTCCCCTCTTCTTGTAGGAGAGGGGTTGGGGGAGAGGTTTTTAAGTTGGGATTATTAGGTAAAATGCTCTCGTTAAAAGAAGGTGTTGGCGCCTCTGATACTGAGTTGATTGACGTATTTGATTGCACAGGCGAGATACCCGTGCTATTTATTTCTAATCCAGGGGAAAATATTGACGGTATTGCTGGATGCATTACATCCGCAACCCCCAATGTACGTTGTGCCAACCGCATTAGAAAATCGCTCATTCGCCTACCATTGCTAAATAAATGTGTCGTCTCATTGAACTCATTGCTAAAATGTCTACTTCTCGCCAACCGTAAACAAGAGCGAGTGTGTGTACATCGCGCAATAATCTTTTAGCTTCGGCGCCTATTTCTGCCCATAAAAACGTCACAATATCAAATAACAGTTGCCATTCATGTCCACAAGCGGGACAAGTCATGTCGAGCAATATTTCAGCTTGTGGGTCGCAAGCTCCTATTTGAGTTGCTAAACGAGTAAGAATATCTGATGATAACTCACTATATGTCACTGTAGTTCCTTTGCGGCTGGCGCCGATAAAACATTGCTTCCCTAAATGTACTCGTGCTGCTTCCAAGTCTCGATAACCTGCAATTGTCGCTAAGTCCCAACTGTTGGGTAAACGAAATTGCACTAATAAGTCGTCGAATGTGTAGAAGTATTCTTGTTGCTGCGGTTGAGTTAAATCTATTACGCGCAAATCTGCTACGTTTAGATTTGTTTCTAACCTTTCTTCACACTGGGGACAATCAGCAAAACAGTTTAATTGTTTGCCAAATGTAATTTCCCTCAGCAGTAACAGTGCTGCATCCCGCATTCCTACACTCAGTTGAGCGATAGCATGAGGTGAAATTTCTGGACAAGCTGTTGTTAGCAGAGTCAAAGCACGGTCTAGAGGATGCTGTGTTTGACCGATTTCCCAAATCTTGACAACATCACGAGTACACAAGGGTTGCATAATTTAATTATTTACAAAGTCGGTTCAGTAGGTTCCGTTACCGCTGTATCACGTTTCCAGCCTTCGTTTTGGAGTTGAATGCTTTGAATTGCAACAGCATTTGCATTAGCATCAAGTTCTGGCATCGCTTGAAATTCTGAAACCCAACAGCGATAAACGTTATATGCAATCGCCAGTTGTCCGGCTTCGTTGTACACCTCAATGATAATATCTTTGCGAAAATCTTTTAACGATACTTCCGCGCCTAATCCGCCGCCAAAATTCCAAACTTTAGTTGCCCATGCTTCAAACTCGGTATCATGAGTTACACCACGCTCTAGTGTAATTGCTTCAAACTTACTTTGTCCGGGAGAATGACGCGGACTGCTTGGGTCTCCTCCTTCGCGATGAGTAACAACTTCAGTAGTGCGTTTTAATCCGCCAACTTTACTGATGCCAGCAACATATTTACCATCCCATTTGACGCGGAATTTAAAATTTTTGTAGGGGTCAAATCGGGTAGAGTTTACGCTAAATTGAGCCATTATTTTTCCTTGATATAGATGTAGTAAGGAATAAAATTAAGTTGCAATTTGACCTGCCATTTGTTGAAATTTCAAGATTACAAACTCAGCAGGTTTCAACGGTGCATATCCGACAACTATATTGACAATGCCTAAGTTGATATCATTCTGTGTTGTTGTTTCCTTGTCGCACTTGACAAAATACGCTTCTGCTGGTGTCTTACCTTGAAACGCACCTTGTCGGAATAAGTTATTCATGAAGGCGCCGATATTCAAGCGAATTTGTGCCCACAATGGTTCATCATTCGGTTCAAAGACAACCCACTGAGTTCCTCGATACAAACTTTCTTCTAGAAATAATGCCAAACGACGAACGGGAATATATTTCCATTCCGAAGCTAATCTGTCGTCTCCCCTGAGAGTTCGTGAACCCCAAACAATTCGACCGGATGCTGGAAATGAACGTAAACAATTAACACCAAGTGGATTGAGTTCACCGTTTTCTGCATCTGTTAGCGATACGCTAAGTTGCGGTACTCCAAGCAACGTTGCCTCTAACCCTGCGGGCGCCTTCCAAATTCCGCGTTGAGTGTCTGTTCGAGCAAAAATACCCGCAATGGCGCCGCAAGGAACAAAATCATTTATTTGTCCATCGCTCTGCGGGTCAGACTGACGCAACCTCGGAAAGAAAATTGCCGCGTTTTCTGTTTTGTCAACGAAATCAGTGTTAATCCCTGTTTTGGCTTTATCTTTGTCTGTCCAAGTCTTTGGTGGATCAATAAGCAAAAACGCGCGTCTTTGCTTACAGTAAGAAGCTGCTGTATTCCAAACAGCTACAGAAACATCTTTGTCACGAGAAAAGGGAGGAATGCACAACAGGTTAAATAAATCAGCTTTTTCCAGCGCATAAATTCCCGTCTTCTGCCCTTGATTTCCTGTATATTCGGTAGCGTCTGGAGCATCACCGTCTGACCCTTGGTTATTATCACTTACCTTAACGTCAGAAATCACAGCAGGTCTGGCAGTATTGTCAGCAATAGTACCATCGAATCGAACTAATTGCGATTCAGCTTCTAGTACCTTATCAACTTGTCGAGGATGACCTAGTTTAGTCGAAACACCACGCAATAGTTCTATTTGCTGCACACCATCATTATTAATAAGGGCAACAGTCAGGTTAAAAAGTTTGTCATTTTGTGCTTTCTCATTTTCCGTTGGAGGAAAATCATGATCGATTTTTGCTTGCAGATTGTTGCCCCATGAACCTTCGTTAGCTGCTTCTAAATTTAATTCTCCAACCTTGAGTTTAGCTTTTTTCTCATTTCCTTTATCCTTATACAAACGCACGATAATCGCTTGTCCACCACCATTGAGATAAAAGTCGCGCACTGCGTAACTTAATGTACTTTCTTTCCACAGTCCACCAAACGCACGTTCAAAATCACCAAAATTATTGATGGTAATAGCTTCATTCACAGGTCCTCGTAATGTTCGACCGATAAACGCAGTAATAGACGTTGCTACACCTGTGATTGTCCTTACACCACTAGGAATCTCTTCAATGTAAACACCAGGATAAGTGGGAGTGACGGGCATAAATAACTTCCCTACATAAAAGATTACATGAATTAAATTACGTGCTAACTAGTTTATGTTAGTAACGCGCGTGAAATCTTCAGCTTGGCTGCTATTACTTCAAATCTATTTCAATAGGTGTTAATAGCAGCAGTTCTTTTTGATACAAATCAATATACACTTAAATTTTATATATTTAAGTGTATATTTATCATTTTTTTACATTTAGGTAAATTCTTAAAATGTAAAATTTTATATATTTTAGTTGCTACATATTTCGTTTACCTTACGCTTTTCCCCACGTAACATATCTAAATAGCGCTGAGGCGCCAAAAATACTTTAATTTGCTTTTCTTTACATTCCTGAGAAAAAAGCATTGATAACTTAATTAATTTTGTTACATTTTTCTTTTCATTATTACTAAGCTCTAGATTATAAGATTGAATCAAGCCGTTTATTGTTTCTGTGTCGATTTGAATTTTAGAAGTATCAAGCTCACCTTCTAAAGATTTAATAAATTCTTGAAAACCCATAAAAGCTATACGGTAAATCATTTTTCGACTAAATTTACCACTAAAGTAACCTCCATGAACATCTATGTTATTAGAACCGCGTAAAGAACTATCAATAATTAGCCAAAAACAATCCATAAAACTTAACTCTTTTTTACGTAAAGCTTTAGTTAAAATACCTTTTGGTTTTGTATTTTCATTCTTGGCTTTAACTTCCTTCTCTTTCACAACGTGATTGAAATCAATATAATCAGTACAATCGAAGTAAGTAAAGAAGTCTGCTATTGATTCAACAGTGCTGGGAGTTGTAGTTTCTTCGCTAGTACCTTGGGGAACTTTCAAATTTTGTTCAACCTTTAATTGATTTTTACCTGTTGTTGATTGCAATGACGCGAATAATAAGTCTGATAATGTCTGTACTTTTTCGGAAACAATACCAACTTGTCTCATTGCACTATCATTATCTAACTCTGAATTATTAAGATTTATTTTTTTTACAGCTTTTTTGGATATTAAACTATTTTTAGTACTATCTGAATTACTGCTATCAAATGTTATTGCCCCTTCTATTTTTCCGCTGCTACTGTCTTGATTTACAATCCCATATAATATATTTCCTAATTTCTCAGTGCTATTAACAACAATATTTCCTAATCTAAAACCTCGTTCATAAGTATTTGCTGGAAAACTCATATAATTAGCTGCTGTAGATGCAACTCGCAATACAACATCTCCCTGATTACTAAATAAATAAGATTCTTCAAAACGACGTAAAGAAGAACGTAGAAAATTAGACCTCTCTGGCATTATAGACTCTATCGGAATATCTGGTGATGCTAGTACCAGGCGCCCTAAAGAAAATACCCTACCAATATTTTGTGACGGCGATACATCAGTATTAGCATGTTTATCCAGATCTAAAATAGATTTATCGTCAAAAACATCAGAAAGAATACGAATAGTATTTGTAGTAACAAAGGCTCCCATACTATGAGCGATAAAAGATAATTTTATTCTGCAAGTATCATCATTAATAAAATTAGAATCAATTTTATTAATTGTATAATCTACTTGTCTGATAAATTCTACTAAATCTGGAACTCCATAATTTACCGCACGGTAATTATCCCGAAAATAATTTGTTGCACGCTGAATAATCACGCATACAACCAAACCAAGTAAACACGCAAAAAAGCCAATACCCAAAGTAAATAAAAAGGATATAAAACTTGAAAACTCAAATGCATTACTAGCAAAAGCGCTAACAATAGCAAGTAGCATTACAAATATAGAAGCGGCAATTATTCCCACAATTGAGTATCGTAAGAGCGTTTGAAAGAAAACAGGTAAGGTTGTAAGTGCTGTACGTAAATTACTACCTATTGTTCCATCTTTATCATTTGCAACTGCTGCAATATGCTCTGATGGCCAACGATAACCTAGAAATAGAAATGTCTTCTTGTTAATATATTCATCTTCAGTTATATATTCATATACTTCAGATACCCAATCCTCAAAATCTTTTTCGCTAGTATTATAACCGTGAATAAGTATAACTACTTCAACCTTGGTTTTATTGTCAACTAAAAATTTTGCTATATCATAAAGTCTTTCTTGGTTTTTACGTACTAAAGACTTATTAGTTCCGTTATCATTTTTAGATGAAACAAGAAAAGTTTCTTCTTGATTTCTCACTTCTACGTTGGTAGGAGCATTACTAGCAATGAGATAAGCTAGTATGTTAGACTTAGCTAAATTTTTATCGCCAAGAACTACAGGCTCAATATTAAATGAGTAATTTGCCATACAAACCTCTAAAATTATTAAACGCAAAAGCTCAGTAGTAATTGTCAAAAATGTAACTCACTAGCTACTTGTTGACTAAAACCAACTGTTACATCCGTTGGTATTTTTTGCCAGTAAGCATATCAAGTAAGATTGCATCATAAACAACAATTCGTACAACCGAAGTTAAGGTAGTTAAGAACGAACTTAAGGAATTATTGCCCACTATCTCTCTAATCCTGTAATTGCAAGCTTCTTAAGCATCAAGTAGAAATTATAACTGTGATATTTATTACTTAAAATCGGTAAAAATTGTTTAACTTCGGTGAAGTACTTATACTTATGGTATATTTCTAATGTTCAAATTCCGCTGCTTTGTGTTCTGATAAATAGTCTTGTGCTTATGTAGCATCTGATGTGTACTACTAAATCTTGCAACTTGACTTTGTACGCTTGTTTATTGACCAGCGTCTAGCTTTGCTTATGAAAACATTTGTATCTACCAATACTAGAGGCTCGTAATGAATTCAGAAAAACGCAGGCGCCAGCGTGGTGTCGTTCTTACACGCGCAGGTCTACAGAAGCTTCAAACTGCTAAGTCTGAGGCGGAAATTTATGAAAATTTTGATAAACGTTTTACGCTTGAAACTTTGAGCGCGCGTACTGGTTTAGACCCAGATACTTTGATGAAGGTGTTTAGCGGTAGGGTACGAGTTGACAAACAAACCTTAATTCGCTGCTTCAGTGCTTTTTGTTTGCAATTGGATGTGAATGATTATCACATCCCAGTTAATGAGACAGATAATGTATCTAATTGGGTTTTGGCGACATGCAAATCTAAATCTTTTATTCATTATTATATAGATTGGGGTGAGGCGCCGGATGTATCAGCATTGTCTGGGCGTACAGAAGAACTAGCGACACTTGAACAGTGGATAGTAGGAGAACACTGTCGCTTTGTGACTTTATTCGGGATGGGTGGAATTGGTAAGACGACTTTAGCAGTAGGTATCACACAAAGAATAAAAAATAATTTTAAATATGTAATTTGGCGTAGTCTTCGCAATGCTCCATCCGTAGAAGATACTATAGCAGATTTAATTAAATTCTTGGACGAAGCTGAAGAAACGCAATTGCCTAAAACTCTAGATGGGAAAATATTGCAGTTGCTAGGGTATCTACGCGCTCATAGTTGTTTAATAATATTAGACAACGCTGAGTCAATACTGCAAAGTAATGATATAGCAGGTAATTATAAATCTGGATATGAAGGTTACGGTCAGTTATTTAGATGCATTGCAGATACACTTCATTGCAGTACATTAATTTTAACAACGCGAGAAATTCCCAAAGGTCTGGCTTTTAAAGAAGGAGAAAAATTACCAGTTCACTGTTTACAGTTAACAGGATTACCAACTTCAGCAGCAAAAGAAGTTATGCAATTAAAAGGAGCTTTGATTGGTTCTGATTTGGAATGGGAAGTGCTAGTACATTATTATGCTGGAAATCCCCTAGCTTTGAAAATTGCTGCTACGGCAATTGTGGATTTTTTTGAAGGTAATTTAACTAGCTTTGTTAATTTTTTTCAAACCGAAACATTAATTTTTGATGGGATTAGAGAAATTTTAGAAAGACAATTTAATCGGTTAACAGATTTAGAAAAAGCTTTGATGTATCAAATAGCGATTAATCGTAAACCAGTTACTATATTAGAATTACAAGCAGATTTAGAAGAACAAAAAACGGTTTGGGAATTAATGGGAGCATTATCAGCATTACAAAGACGTTCGTTGATTGAGAAAAATCATACACGTTACACACAAAAACCTGTTGTGATGGAATTTGTCGTCCAAGAATTTATGAAACATTAAATTAAACATTCAAAAAATTATCTAAAAATATTTTTGATGTATATCTAGCATCGTAGCGTTGAAAACCATATTGGCAACGGATTATACTCAAAACGGGTTAGAACTTTACTTTTAAATAAAGTCAAGATTTTTTAGATGCTACCCTGCGGGAAAACTGCGTTAACGTTCCTCAGCATGACATTAGTAAGTGTTTTAAGCCGTTTCCAGTATAACTCATCCGTTACATTCGTTGTGCTAGTTATCTATCAGTGGACAAGGAACTGATTTTTTACCAGACCAATCAGTGAAATGATTATTATTTCGATAATGTCTGGGAGTTCGCATTAACAATGACCAAGCTTCTTTTACATCGATGAGATTATATTTTTCTGGGTAGTGTTGAATGAGTAATTGTTGCACTAAGGGATAGTAGTTGGAATTCATGCTTGGGAATATGTGATGCTCGGTATGGTAGGAAAAATTGAGATGCAGTAAATCAAATATTTTTGGCATTCTCAAAGAAACACTGTTAACTAAAGGGTCGTTAACATCTGTCATTTCACAAATCATATGATTCGTATAAATGTAAAACATTGCTCCTGCATAGCCAATGGCGATTGGTATAATATAAGCCAGTACTATTTTTAATAAGTCAAATTGTAAGTATGCTAAGATACTTCCGTGAATTGCTATGATTACTAACCATTCTACGGCTATTATACGGCGTTCTTTGGCGCCTACTGTAAAGGCAGCAGGAACGTAATTGACAGATTTGCTATTAAATAATAATACGGAAGTTAAATTCCGAAAATTGTGTATTGCCCATGCTGATGTCATGCCTAACATCAGTCCAAATGAATTTACTTCCGCTGAGGGAACAAATTTATCTTGAATCCATTTTCCCCAAGTATCTGGTTGGCTTAATAAATAGTTTCGGTCGGGGTCATCTAATGAATTGGTTTTGTTATGATGTTCTCGGTTGTGTACTGCTAGCCAAAATGTTGGTGGCATTCCTAGCATTGTCATTCCTAAAAAACCAAACGCATAAATTAAGCGAGGGTTTTTGATGACGCTGTTGTGTAGTAGTTCATGGGAACTAAATAATAATACTATTATGCTGTTGCCCATTATTAGGGATAATGGTAGATATAACCATAGTAAGTATATGGGCCATTGATTTAAATAAGATGCTATACCCCAACCTAGAATCAATATTCCAATATTGATTAGTAGGATAGTTAGTTTATTTGAATCTTTTAGAAATGCTTCGTCTGGCAATAGAGGACGTATTTGTTTTACGTATAATCCGTGCCGAATCAAATTTGGTTTGCTAGCAATTGTCATAAGATATTTTTGGATTGTTTTGATAATTTGAGCTATGAAAGTCAAAAATAAAGCGCCCAAATTTCGCTTCATATCCGTGATGGTTGGAGCAAAATACCTAGGTGTAATAGGATGTGCGTATCTAATCGTTTCTGTGCTACAAACACTTTTAGTAGTATATACTAGGAAGCGCTGGGAAGTGTTAGGAAGCAGTGAAGTGCTTATTACGGGGTACGGGGGTGGGGTGGGTTGCAGAGGTGGTGGTCGCTTGGTTGCACTTTTATGTTTGTTTGCAGGTAATCTTGTACCCATTTGCAAGCATATTCTAGTTCGTTAAGGGTGCGAATTTGCTTTAATTCCCACAAAATTACTGTACTTTCATCACCTCCGGATATTAGTGTGTTACCGTCGGTTGTAAATGCAAGGCTGATTACCATACCCGAATGTCCTGGTAATGTGGTTAGTAATTTACCTGTTGTACTCCACAGTTTTATGGTGTTGTCTACGCCTGCTGTTGCAATTGTATTACCATCGGGACTAAATGCTATTCGCGTTAATCCTCGACTTTGCCCCGGAATTGTTTTGATTAAGCTGCCATCTAGGCGCCAGAGTTTAAGGTTGTCGTTTCGACTGGCTGAGACTATGATATTTTCTTTTGGGTTAAAGGCGACTCCCCACACCCCTCCTTGTACTGGAAGCGTTGCTATTGCGCTGCCATCAGTTTTCCACACTTTTACCGTGCCATCTACACTCGCACTCGCAAGTGTATTTCCTTTTGGACTAAAGGCTAATTTCCAAATTCTTCCTTCATGGGCGACAATGTTATGTAAGAGTTTACCCTCAATTGTCCACAGTTTGATGGTTCTGTCATCTCCCGCAGAGGCGATAGTTTTCCCATCTGGACTAATTGCCACGGCATAAATGTCTGCTTGATGTCCCACCAATGTTCGCAGCAACCGAAGCTCAGATGTCTCTGGTCGTAACTCCCAAAGCTGCAACGTCCAGTTTTGACCGCCAGTCACTATAATTCGACTCTTTGGACTGAAGCTGACGCTGCGAAATGCAAATTTTTTATCTTGAATCGTTTTCCACAGCGTTCCATCCCGGCGCCACAATTTGAGCATATCACCACCAACGGAAGCAATGTACTCACCAAAGGGGCTGGTGGCTACATCCCAAACGGTATCCTTATGACCGTCGAGCGTTTTCAACAGCAGTTTGTTACGTTTCCACAGTTTGACGGTACCATCCTCACTCGCAGAAGCAGCTATAAGACCGTCAGAACTTAATGCCACCTCCCGAATCACTGCATTATGCTGCTTTAAGGTTTTGAGCAAGGTTCCATTTGGCTTCCACAATTTGACATATCTATCCTGACCAGCAGTGGCAATATATTTACCATTAGCACTACAGCTTACTGCGATAATTGGATTGGAACCCTGGAGTGTTTTAATGTTGGCGCCGTCTAGTTGCCACAATTTTGCTGTACGGTCACTACTTCCAGATACTAGTAAATTTGTTTTTGGACAAAATGCTACATTCCAAACGGGAGCTTGATGACCTGTAAGGGTGTTAAGCAAATTGCCATTAATATTCCACAACTTGACCATATTATCGACCCCAGAGGAAGCAACTGTCTGGCTATCTGGACTAAAGGCAACGCCCCAAACCGCTTTTTTATGTCCTGTTAATGTGGTTTGTAGCTTGCCGTCAAGGCTCCATAATTTTACTGTGCTATCTGCACTGGCTGAAGCAATAAGTTTGCCATCCGGACTAATGGCAACTTTCCAGATGGGTGAATTATGCGCTTGAATTGTTGAGAAGGGAGTTGCTAGACCTGTGTTATCTAGGCGCCACAAATGGATAAAGCCATCTAAACCGCCAGTAATAAGCAGGCGCCTGTCAGGACTAAAAGTAACGCTAAACTGTGTCGCCTTCTGTTGCAAAGTTTGCACTAACGCGCCGTTTCGTTTCCACATCTTAACGGTTTTATCGTTACTGCCCGTAGCAAAAAACTTTTCATCAGTACTAATACTGACACTTAAAACACCACCTTGATGCCCAATAAGGCTGTTAAATTCGTTGGTACCATAAACAGTTTGCCGCAAGGCGGTTTCTACATCAGCACTTGTTTTAGCATCAACTAAAGGTTGATTTTGCAGTTTGCGTTTGGCTTTAATGGCAGCGACCATTGCATCTAACTGCTGATTAGAAGCAAATAATCCCTGTGATGATTTTTCTAACGCTTTGATTTCGCTGATTCTGGCTTCGCGTTCGCTTTTAACTACGTTGCGGTATTGAAAAAAATTGGTTATTCCCAAAATTAGAGACACAAACAATCCCGTTGTTACTGCACGAAGAAAAAACTTTTGGAACTTGGCTGCTTTTTGTGCTGCAATCAATTGTGCTTCAACAGCTTTGGCTCTTTCTGCCTCTAATGCTAGTTTCATTTCTTGACGGTCATGTTCTTCGCTCTTAACTAAAAATTGATAATCTAAATTGCTTAAACTCTTACCTTGTGACCATTGTTGAGCGTCAATTAATGCTTGCCCACGCAGCAATCGGGAAAAATCTGTCTGTTTAGAAGCAATCCAAGCATCAAAGGTTTGGGAATAGGGACGCAAGGAACTTAATTGTTTCTCTACCCATTCGAGGTTAAATACTTCTTGATAAATCCGGTTTTTTACTCTTAGGTATCCTTGATGTTTTTCGACTAGTCCAGATAAGATTAATTCGGTTTGCTCTTGGCTATTATCGGTTTCTATTCCCCTTGCCTCTTTTGATAATGTGGGTTCTAGTGTTTGTAAAATTTGTTGATAAATTCCCAGTAGTCTGCTGCTTAAATGCTCGTTACGAAGAAGCCGATTTTGTATTGTACGTAGGTGTTCTGGCTCGTCTTGAGATTCCCAATTGTTTATGATGTGCTTTTGTACTAACAGTGCTAATAGTGACTCTTGAATTTCAGAACCTTGTTGGGTTAGATTAAAATTTGCTACTAAATTACATAATTTTTGGGTCAAAAATGGCTGTCCAGAAGTCCAAGCTAATATTTCTGCCATGACTGCTTGGGCATTACTGACTTTACCTTCTAATCCTTTTATTAACGGTTGTGCTTCTGTTAATTTAAAGCCATGTAGTTCTATTGCTGTGCCAATATTAAAAGGAGTGCGATTTTTATCGGCAATTAAATCACTTGGTGTCGCAACTCCAAAAATAGCAAAGTTCAGACGATTGTATTCTGGACTTATAGCTCTTTTATTATAGCAATAGCGAATCAATGCAAAAAAATCATCTACAGAAAAATTTAAACTTAGAATACTATCTATTTCATCAAAAAATATAATTATTTTTTCTTGAGGTAATTTCGCTAAAAGTATATCTTCAATAAAATAAGTTAACTGTTGCAAAAGCGATAAACCTTCTTTTGAACTCCACCAAGCTTTTAAATCCAATTTGCTTATACTATTAACTCCACGCCAAAGTTGAGTAATAATGCCTTTATACCACTGTGATGGAGTAATATTTTGGCTACCTACACTAGTCATATCTACTACTATATATATGTATCCTTCTTGCCGCAATCTGTATATTACACGTACCAACAAAGAAGATTTGCCCATTTGTCGGGAGTTGAGAACATAGCAAAATTCTCCGGCGCCTAAAGCATTATAAAGTGTTTCATCTGCTTGTCTAAATACGTAAGTAGGCGCATCATTGGTTAGACTACCCCCAACTTGATAGTTGTAATCACTCATGCAACCAATCCTCAACATCAATTTTATGCGTCGTTTGCATTAATAATGGGCACCCACCGTAAATACTATGAAAGATTTTACTATATATTTAATATTTCTATAATGCTTTTTTATCTACTTGTAAAATTAGATGATGACAACGAAAGTTACTAAGAAGCACAAGGACGTGTAGGAAGGTACAAGTCATATAAAAACATATGAAGAATTTCTAGAGGCGCCATTGGAGGACTATGAATCATAAAGTCGTCTGTACCTGGGTGTAAAAGTAATTATAGGCGCCAATGGTAAGTTTTTGGTTGGTATTGCAATACGTAGTGTTGAGAGCTTATTTAAAGAAAAACTAAGAAAAGCGCATTAACTCCTGTTAAAGATGGATAAACTTTGAAGAGGTGATCTGTGTTGTTAAAAGCAGGGGTTATCTGTAAATGGCAAGCAAGAATAAGTCTTTACATAAGCATACTGGGTTTGGTGCCTTACCTTTGGCGCCTGAGTTGCGTAAAGCTGAAGCGTTTATAGTGAGGGCACAATGGCTGGAAGCACGTTATATTTTAAATGCCTTATCACATGATTATCCCCAAAATCTTGATGTTTTATTAAATCTCATTAATGCTTGTTACGAAGTTAAGGATATTCCTGGTTATACGCGCGCGTGTGAGATGTTATTAGCTGTACAACCTAATAATGCTGATATTGCTTATGGGTTAGCTGGTGGATATTTTTTAACGCAGCATTTTTTATTAGCATTACAAGCTTTTCGTAATGCTTTAAGTAAATTTCCAAACCATGAACGCGCTGCTGATGCTGCTGTTAAAGTGGCAGAATTAGAAGGTAAAACAGAAAAACTAGTTGCTGATATTGGTTTGGTAGAAGAAGGTGGATTAGAAATAGCTATATTACATGAACATGGACAGTTATATTTAGAACAGGGTGAGTACGTGAAAGCACGTCAAGCTGAAGAAGCTGTTTTACAAGCGCGTCCTAATTTTATCTCAGCTTATAATAATCTTAGTTTGATTAGTTTTGTTGAAGGTAATTTAAACGAGGCTATTAGTACTTGTCAAAAAGTTCTTGATATCCAACTTGATAATATACATGCGCTTGCGAATTTAACACGCTTTCTTTGTCTGAACGGTCAGTTTGAAGACGCTAAACTTATTGCCCAACGTCTCAAAGTTAGTAGTGCCAAAGGTTGGGACTCTTGGATAAAAAAAGTTGAGGCACTCGCTTACTTAGGTGATGATGAAGGAATTTTACAAATTTACGAAGAAGTTAAATTACACGATGACACGAAAAGCGGTAGTGGTTTATTTTACCACTTGGTTGCTGTGACTATGGCTAGGCTCTCTAGGTTTGATGAAGCACGTGACTTGTGGAAAAAAGCACAGAGCTATTTGACAGGCGCCCATTTAGTACAACAAAATTTAGATGACCTTAAAAAACCAATTGCACAGCATCATGCACCTTGGGCTTTTAGTTTAGAACAATGGGTAACACAAAAAACCATTGACCAACTTAAACTAGTCATAGGCGCCAATGCTAAATATAAAGATGATGCACAAAAGTCAAAAACCATACGAAAATTCTTAGCCGAACATCCTAATTTTGCCTCTTTAATACCCGCACTTCTAGACCGAGGTGACATTACTGGACGTGAACTAGCTTATAGTTTAGCTTTTTTAGCCAAAACCCCCGACATGCAAAACGCAATGCGTAATTTTGCACTCAGTCAGCGTGGACCCGATGAAATGCGTTACCATGCTGCAACCAACTTATCAGCAGTCGGTTTATTACCTGAAACCATCCGCATGTGGTTACAAGGCAAGTGGCAACATATCAGTCTTCTTAGCTACGAATTCCATAATGAACCAATATTTCGGCATTCACCAGAAGTTCATGACATGCTAACACAAACGTACTGGTTGATGAAAACACCAACACCTGAAACCTTGGAACAAGCCGAAACAATCCTCAAACAAGCTTTGGAAATTACTACATCACCCACAGTACTTAATAACCTTGCACTTTGCTACGAATATCAGGGACGTAGAGAAGAAGGACAAGCACTGTTACATCAGGTTATAGAACAATTTCCTGACTATATATTATCTAAAGTCGGTATCGCGCGCGGACACATAGTTAAAGGCGAACTTGACGAAGCACTAGAAATACTCAAACCCATCATGCAGCGCAAACGCTTCCACTACGACGAGTTCTCAGCATTTAGCAATGCTTACCTAGAACTCTTAGTTGCAAAAAAACAACGCGATGGCGCCCGTGCTTGGCTAAAAATGTGGGAACGCATTGAACCAGAACGTACAGATGTATTAAAATGGAAAGATAAATTAGAAAGTGGTTTAATGCAACGCCTAGAACGTAGTAGTGACTGGTAACACTATATATATATTGATGGCGCCCTCGGTGTGCGCCTAAGTATGCAATTAAATTTAAAGTACCCTCGTGGGTAATTCCATTTAAGCTAATACATGTTATCAATATTCCCCCTTAATGCCCACAAAAAAATTACCAAAATTTTTGCATTAACACTTGACACACTTAAAAACTTTGGTTAAAACTATTTATAGAGGCAAGCGGAAAGAGCTTATTTCTCAGGTCTTCTGAGAACAGCTTCACAACGATAAAGAAAAATTTTTCTAAATCATCCGGAATGACTCGATTCAGCCCTGTATAACAAATTATTCCAAACGATAAAACAATTACATTGAACAAAGTAAGATTACTGAATTTCAATGATGTTAATTCTCTAAGGGATAAAGATTAACTGGAAACATTTAGGGCTTTTTGTCGTCTCAAACACTTAAGTTTCTTGGTTAAAGATAATTGAGCTTACAGAACAACACACAACTAAGAGGTATATAAAAATGTTGAAGAAATCTTTGGTTTTAGGCGTACTCGCAGCTATGACATTGGCGCCAGCAGCTTTTGCAGGTCAAACACAAGGTAATAGCACCGTTACCACCATCGAAGCAGGTAGCGTGGGTAATGGTAACAGAACCAATATCAATAACAGAACTAATGTGAATCAATCTCAAAGCAATTATGAGGCTCGTCGCGTTAAACGCCACACTCGTAAGTGCGCTGCTGGAAGCCAAACTCAAGGTAATGTTACTGACACTGCAATTAATACGGGAGTGGTTGGAAATCGCAATAATACCCGCATTAATAATGTAACCAACGTTAGACAAGCTCAATCTGCTGCTTGTTACTAAATTTAGAGAATTGAGACGTGATTTATTCCTGAAGGGACACTCCGTGAACACGTCTCTACGACAACATCAAACGTTAAAACAACA
>NZ_KB217483.1:629364-702917 GCF_000331305.1 Calothrix sp. PCC 7103
GTGCGCCTAAGTATGCAATTAAATTTAAAGTACCCTCGTGGGTAATTCCATTTAAGCTAATACATGTTATCAATATTCCCCCTTAATGCCCACAAAAAAATTACCAAAATTTTTGCATTAACACTTGACACACTTAAAAACTTTGGTTAAAACTATTTATAGAGGCAAGCGGAAAGAGCTTATTTCTCAGGTCTTCTGAGAACAGCTTCACAACGATAAAGAAAAATTTTTCTAAATCATCCGGAATGACTCGATTCAGCCCTGTATAACAAATTATTCCAAACGATAAAACAATTACATTGAACAAAGTAAGATTACTGAATTTCAATGATGTTAATTCTCTAAGGGATAAAGATTAACTGGAAACATTTAGGGCTTTTTGTCGTCTCAAACACTTAAGTTTCTTGGTTAAAGATAATTGAGCTTACAGAACAACACACAACTAAGAGGTATATAAAAATGTTGAAGAAATCTTTGGTTTTAGGCGTACTCGCAGCTATGACATTGGCGCCAGCAGCTTTTGCAGGTCAAACACAAGGTAATAGCACCGTTACCACCATCGAAGCAGGTAGCGTGGGTAATGGTAACAGAACCAATATCAATAACAGAACTAATGTGAATCAATCTCAAAGCAATTATGAGGCTCGTCGCGTTAAACGCCACGCTCGTAAGTGCGCTGCTGGAAGCCAAACTCAAGGTAATGTTACTGACACTGCAATTAATGCAGGAGTGGTTGGAAATCGCAATAATACCCGCATTAATAATGTAACCAACGTTAGACAAGCTCAATCTGCTGCTTGTTACTAAATTTAGAGAATTGAGACGTGATTTATTCCTGAAGGGACACTCCGTGAACACGTCTCTACGACAACATCAAACGTTAAAACAACACACACACAACTAACTTAAGGTATATAACAATGTTGAAGAAATCTTTGGTTTTAGGCGTACTCGCAGCTATGACATTGGCGCCAGCAGCTTTTGCAGGTCAAACACAAGGTAATAGCACCGTTACCACCATCGAAGCAGGTAGCGTAGGTAATGGTAACAGAACCAATATCAATAACAGAACTAATGTGAATCAATCTCAAAGCAATTATGAGGCTCGTCGCGTTAAACGCCACACTCGTAAGTGCGCTGCTGGAAGCCAAACTCAAGGTAATGTTACTGACACTGCAATTAATACGGGAGCGGTTGGAAATCGCAATAATACCCGCATTAATAATGTAACCAACGTTAGACAAGCTCAATCTGCTGTTTGTTACTAAATTTAGAGAATTGAGACGTGATTTATTTCTGAAGGGACACTCCGTGAACACGTCTCTACGACAACATCAAACGTTAAAACAACACACACAACTAACTTAAGGTACATAACAATGTTGAAGAAATCTTTGGTTTTAGGCGTACTCGCAGCTATGACATTGGCGCCAGCAGCTTTTGCAGGTCAAACACAAGGTAATAGCACCGTTACCACCATCGAAGCAGGTAGCGTGGGTAATGGTAACAGAACCAATATCAATAACAGAACTAATGTGAACCAATCTCAAAGCAATTATGAGGCTCGTCGCGTTAAACGCCACACTCGTAAGTGCGCTGCTGGAAGCCAAACTCAAGGTAATGTTACTGACACTGCAATTAATACGGGAGTGGTTGGAAATCGCAATAATACCCGCATTAATAATGTAACCAACGTTAGACAAGCTCAATCTGCTGCTTGTTACTAAATTTAGAGAATTGAGACGTGATTTATTCCTGAAGGGACACTTTGTGAACACGTCTCTACGACAACATCAAACGTTAAAACAACACACACAACTAACTTAAGGTATATAACAATGTTGAAGAGATCTTTGGTTTTAGGCGTACTCGCAGCTATGACATTGGCGCCAGCAGCTTTTGCAGGTCAAACACAAGGTAATAGCACCGTTACCACCATCGAAGCAGGTAGCGTAGGTAATGGTAACAGAACCAATATCAATTACAGAACTAATGTGAATCAATCTCATAGCAATTATGAGGCTAGTCGCGTTATACTCCACACTCGTATGTGCGCTGCTGGAAGCCAAACTCAAGGTAATGTTACTGACACTGCAATTAATACGGGAGTGGTTGGAAATCGCAATAATACCCGCATTAATAATGTAACCAACGTTAGACAAGCTCAATCTGCTGCTTGTTACTAAATTTAGAGAATTGAGACGTGATTTATTCCTAAAGGGACACTTTGTGAACACGTCTCTACGACAACATCAAACGTTAAAACGACACACACACAACTAACTTAAGGTACATAACAATGTTGAAGAAATCTTTGGTTTTAGGCGTACTCGCAGCTATGACATTGGCGCCAGCAGCTTTTGCGGGTGATCAAGTACAAGGTAACAGCACCGTTACCACCATCGAAGCAGGTAGCGTAGGTAATGGTAACAGCACTTATGTTGATAACACAACTAATGTTGGTCAATACCAAGATAAGTATGAATCTCGTCGTGGCAGACATCACAGAAATAAGTGTTCTGGTGGAAGCCAAACTCAAGGTAATGTTACTGATACAGCAATTAATGCAGGAGTTGTTGGAAATTACAATCGCACCCGTGTGTCGAATCAAACCAACGTTAACCAAGGTCAATCTGCTGCTTGCTACTAAATTTATCAATATATATAGGAATAGTTAAAGCAGTGATGTTTAAAAAGTCTTTAATTCTTGGTATACTTGCAGCTTTTGCAATGGCGCCTGTCGCATTTGCGGGTGAACAAGTCCAGGGTGATACCGGAAACACAAATATTAATGCTAGTAACGTTGGTAAAAACAACAGAATCCGTATTATCAACAGAACCTACGTTATTAGGTCACAAAGAAGAGCTAAAAAGCTTTTGTGTCAAACTCCTACCAATCAAACTCAAGGAGGCGCCAATGACACAAACATCTCAGCAGCAAACAACGGAAATCGTAATCGTATCAAAATTACTAATACTAACGTTGTTCAAGGTCAACAATCTGCTGGCTGTTCTAATAGCTAGTATACAAAAATACAACTAATTAGGTATACAAAAATGAAAAATTCTATCTACGCTCTTGGTTTATTAGCTGCTGTACTTATGATTCCTAATGCTGCATTCGCTGGTTCCAAGCAAGACGCAAATCAAGAACTGAATCAATCTGTATATGTTAATGGTTCTGGCAACTCAGCCAATGTTAACGGTACCCAAATTACCACTCAAAACCAACGTAAAAGAGGATACTGTAGCCATCGCTCTGGTTCTCAACGTCAATATTCCGACCAACTTATGAATCAGAATGTTGGACTTGTAGGGCGCCGTAACACAGTTAACGTTAACGGAACGCAGAAAACAACCCAACAACAAGCTAGAGGTTGCTAATAGAAACCAGAAACCGGGTTTCTATATCGACAAGAAACCCGGTTTATTTAATTTATCATCACATATACGGAGAAAATCATGAAACTAAAATTAATTGCTCTTGCTGCTGCAATGAGCGCACTGCCAACACTGGTTCCTACACTTACACCAAAAGCTAGCGCTACCTGTATTAACGTTGCTGTTGATAACCAAATCGCAGTTGGCGCCAAACGAGCAAACCAAACAAGAAACACCAGTCAAAGCATCAGCAAAGATTGTTTCGGTAATACCTCTACTGCAACCGGAACTCAAGTTTACACAGGAGGAGGTAAAGTCAATCAAACCATCAATAGAACCCAACATCTATCTGGTGGTAAAAACCCAACAGGTGTAAGAATGCCACATATCAACATTAATGTTGGCACTAAAGTAAACGTACCTCTTCGCAAGCGCTAATTTACAGAAACCGGGTTTCTTGTTTATATCTTGTAATAAAAACAACAATTTTGCTTAGAAACCCGGTTTCTTTAATTTGAGTAATTGTAACAAATTGTTGCCCCCTCCTGGGGGCTTTCGGCATTGTTGGATAAATTAGTGGTAGAGACCAAATATATTCAGTCTCTACATCTAGATTTAGACATTTTTAGACTTTTATCTTTAATTAAAACTTATGCGAAAATTACTTCTTTACGGTCTTCCCCTTGGCTTAATTATCAGCCTATTCACCTTGTTCAGTAATAATTCTTATAGCCAACAAACCTCAACGGTAAAAACTAGTATTAGCTCAAAACAAACTTCGTTTCCTAAGCTACTAAAAAGCTCCGCGCAAGAAATAGACGACGACTCGTATGAAGACACAGAAGATGTTGATGATGATAACGTCAACTTTACATCTTCCAGTACTCAAATATCAGATAACACAAACATTCAAAGTGATAGCATAAATATAAGTGCAGCGAATCGTAGACAACCTCATATACTAAAAATCAACTCTGGTGGCGCCAAAATACGAGGAGTAATCAAAGTTAACGGGAAAATAGTCAGGCACCTAAATGGTAAACAATCTGAGATTAATTTATCACCCTATTTAACAAGAGGACAGAAAAAAGTAGAAATTTCAGGTCGTTACATACCAGCGACAGCATCCGTAAATGTAGAAATGAAGAGTACTTACAACAATATCACCCAGCAAACAAGTGGAGATGGAATCATAAATTACACCTTAAATTTAAACGTAGAGTAGGGTGCGTGAAAGCTATTACTAACCACAAATAAAACGCAAAATCAAACAGCTTTCACGCACCAGTGTATAATTTTACACGATGATATTTCCGGGAATCATTATAAACATTTGTATCATACTTGCGGCTATGATAACAATAGTGTGTCTTTTGCGACATATACTCTATAATTATGCTTAAAAGCTCTACAACGCAAATCTGATATTTTTACTTACATTGCCTAGGAGTATATAATAATACAAAGCTTGTTCTTTTGTACATAGAAAATGTGAACCACGGTTCACATTTTGGTTCCAAGATGCATTATCCGAGTCGCACCTTGCCCCGATGCGCTTCCATAGTGCCATTTACTCCTACAGTCTGGTTTCATATTCGATTAATGCTCTACTGTCTTCTGATAAATCTGTTGAACCTCTTAATAATATTTCTTCGTTGATTCGATATATTAAATTGTATCTGAATGGTTCATCGACGATAAAGACTCGTGATACTGATAATGAGAAGTTCCTATTTACGTTAAATCCTGCTTCTGCTGCTAATCCTAATACTGATGAACTTCTATTTGTGCTGCGGTTGTTGATGACTGTGGGATATAAGCGTAGTTCACTTAAACCTATTGTTTGACCGAGTGAACTGATTATTCCTTGTAGGGGTGTTAATATTCTATTTCCTGCTGCGGATATTATTCCTAGTCCTCCGTCTTGTTGGTTGAATGCATTAATAATAGTCCCTCCTATTAAAGATACTATTTCGGCTCTATTGCGTCTTGGGTCACTTGTTAATTCTAAGTTGTCATTTATATTACTTGCTTGACCGTTGACACGTGCGAATACACGCACACTGCGTAATGTACCTAAGCTTGTTACTGGAACTTCATTTATTTCTCCCGATATTGATGATGTGGGTAGTCGAGTTGCATTTGATTCTGGTACTATTGCTAACAATCTTACGTCCAGTATTGGGTCTAAACCTAGACTTGGTGTAAACGTTGCTGTTTGTTCGTATCCTCTTTCTAATACAAATTGTGTGGCAAATAAGTTTATTTGTCCCCCTGTTAAGTTGATTACTCCTTCGGGAAGTGGTTTTTCTAATGTACCATTTATCGTTAAGGCGCCTTTTGCATCGAAACTCAAAAAGTCTTGATTTGTTATACTCGATAAAAGTGGATTAGTTAAATTTGTTGGCAATAGGTCACTTGTAACCCGCACGTTATCCTCTAATATTAATCTTAGTCCCGAAAACTCAATGGAAGGACGTTCTGTTGTAATATTTTGGTTAGTTGCTGTTTCTTGTTGTGGTTGCTGTCGTTGTTGTCCTGACCGTTGAGTTATTGATACTTCTCCTGAAGCTAGTCTTATTGTTCCACCCAATACTGGTTGGACTGCACTACCTGTAATTACCGCATCTCCACTAACTCCCCCTTCATACAGTCCTTGTAATCTCACATTCAAGTCATTTAATGATACTGTCAAAGGATTATTTACTGTTTGCTGCTCAAATATTGGTAAACTTCCTGCTGCTGTTACTCGTTCTCTATTATATAAAGCTTCTAAATTCTGCACATTTATTACATCACGGTCAAATTGCACGGCGCCTGTTACATTAGTTAAAGGCTCTGTTAATGCTACCGTTGTTAAAGTCGCATTATTCACGTTTGCTGTTCCGGTTATCGTTGGTTGACTTAATGTTCCCCCTATCGCTACATTTACCTCTCCTGTACCATCAACCCAGTTAACTTGGTCGGTAAGCACATTCAACAACGATAAACCATCATTTTTTACATTCGCTGTTATATTTATTTGGTTACTATCTGGTTTGGCGCCGAATGGTAATGCAGCAGGTATATTACCTATAATATTAAGTGGTTGTGCATCTGTTGCTGCTACTGTACTACCAAAATTTAAACGTGCATTATTTAAATTAAAACTCAACTGTGCGCTTTTTATCGGTTTAGAGTTCAACGTCGCATTTGCTAAAGACACATCCCCTTTTACACTCGGATTTGCTAAACTACCACTTAGCGATGTTAAAGCATTAATTTCACCCGTCGCATTTACTGGTAAATTACCAAATCGTTGTAATGCTGAAATTGGTAAGCTTGATACTCGGAATTGTCCTGATAAGTCTTTTTGTCCCAACTGTCCTGTAAATGCTAAAAGTCCACCTTCAAAACCTACCTGTAAAGGTTGTAACGTTAATGTTCCATTCGTAAAATCACCATTTGCCGTTACTTCCCCAATATTGTAACTCCCCCATTCCACATTTGAACCATTTACATTAAAGTTCGTATTTAACCCCGACTGTAACGAACCTGTTACATCAAGTTTCGCACTGATTAAACCTTGTAATTCTGAAAGTGCTGGTATACCCGTTGCTTCTTGTTGCTGCTGAACTTTTTCCTGTTTAGCTATAACATCTGTAATCTTCTGAAATATATCCAACTGCGTTAATAAACTCACATCCTGCGGTATAAATAACTCAGTTGTTGGTCTTAATACCGAAGCTCCTGCTAATTGTGGAGACTCTACACCCGTTAATAAATCTTCAAAGTTATAAATACTCAATGCTTGTAAAAGGTTTTCGATTCTGACTTGATTTACCGAAGCTTGAACTTGAACTTGACGATTTCCTTGTGTCTCTACGTTACCATTCAACGATATTAAACTATCACCGACTTGAAATTGTCCATTTTTTAAACTTGCGGTTCCATTCGTAAAGTCAAAGTCTCCTGTAAATGCTTCTCCTGCTATTCTACCAATTCTAGGTTGAACCACTGCAACGGCGCCACTTGCATTTCTCGTTCTAATATTCGCAACTATATTCCCAGAGATATTCCCTGCTAACGGTTGGATATTAGGGATATTCGCAGGAACAAGACTTCCTAAAACAGTTACAGGAAAGTTTTCTGCACTAGCAATTAAATTATCTCCCTCTGTCCTACCCTTTGCGACACTCTCTCCACGTTGAATTATAAAGTCTGTAGCTAGATTATCGGCGCCTAGATTCACTGCTATTCTATCTTGTCTGTTGCCCACTAAGTTCAAAGCGGCACCCGTCCCACCAGCATAACTTACACTTCCTGTCAAAACTGGGTCGAACGCTAAGTTATTTACAGCAAAGTTGCGTAACTCTAAATTTCCATTGGCAACAGGTGTGTTTAAATTACCCGTGACATTTCCCGTAAAATCTACTCTACCAGCCAAAGCTAAATTTGGTATTGTTACTGGCGCCTGTTGTAAGTTAAAGTTACGTGCAGCAACATTCAAATTCAAATCTGTAATTTGTGGTGTTTGACTTTCGGTGTTGACTGCTATTACACCATTTGCGGTTAAACCTGTAGTTCTCGCACTCAGTCCGACTTGTTGACCATCCCACTGTAAGTTACCCACTATGGGTTGCTCAAGTACCGATACCCCTTGAGATAAATTAAAATTTCCACTTCCACGAATATTTGAGAGAGCAAACGATTTTGTAGTCCCCCCTATATTAAAGCTACTATTTAACCGACCACGTAAGTTTGACGAAAACTGATTTAAGGCAATTTGCGAAACACCACCATTAACTTGCCAACGACCGTTATTCAAACTGATATTGCTTATATTGACGGCGCCGGATGCTACATTATTTATAGTGGCAAGTCCTAATACTTGTATATTCTCTAGCTGTAACGAGTCTGTTGTACCCACTAAATTCAACGCTGTATTCAAAGTACCCGATGACAGTTGTTTCGGTAACTGTAATTTATCAAAACGGTTCAACTGTACACCATCCGCACGAACAGCTACATTAAAACGTTTATCTTCTACTCTACCCTGCGCTGTCACCGTTCCACCAGCGAAGCGAATATTCGCATTTTGCAACTCTATATTATTATTACTGGCAATGCTAATTTCTCCCGAACTCGGATAAGTAGAACTCGGCGCCGCAAATTGTGCTATTGTCCTTAAATTACCCAGCACACCCGAAATATTCGCATTCGCATTTACATTACCTATTGTAATTGGAGCATTCACTTTATATGCACGCGCTATCACATCCCCAGGTATTTGCAATGCGTTTAAATTTAAGTTGACTCGACCTTGTTGCGCTAACTGTATATTACCCCTACCTGTTACTACTCCACCAATTTGTGGCGCCACTTTTAAGTTTTGTAAAGCGAGTTGTAATGAAGATGTTCCCAAACGACCAGAAACGTTTCCATTGGCGCCGATATTACCTATATTTATTGGAAGTGCAATATTATAAACTTGAGCAACTGCGTTTCCAGGAATTCCCGAAGCTTGTATATTTAGGTTTACATTACCTTGTTGCGCTAACTGTATATTACCGCTTGCTGTGACTGTTCCACCAATTTGTGGCGCCACTTTTAAGTTTTGTAAAGCGAGTTGTAGTGGTTGACCGAGTTGACCAGAAATATTCGCATTTGCAGCAACGTTACCAATATTGAGAGGAAGTGCAACATTATATATACCCGCAACAGAATTTCCAGGAATTCCCAAAGCTTGTATATTTAGGTTGACATTTCCATTTTGAGCAAGTTCAATTTTTCCACTTCCTAAAATTTGTCCTCCTAGGGTTGGTGTGACTTGGAGGTTGGAAAGGGTAAGAACGGGTCTACCTAAAATATCTACACGAAAGTTGCTGCTGACATTATTCAGTTGCAAACGGTCAATAGTCGCTAGTTTTACTGTACTAATGGTTCCTGTTGCGGTGGGTTGTTTGATGTTTCCTTGAATTTTGACGTTTGCTTGTACTTGTCCGATAGCTGTAACTGGTAACTTTGCGTTGAGGGTGCTGAGAATGGTTTGAATATTGGTGGGTAAAATCAGCGCATTTAGATTGTAACCTGTTTGAGTATTGACGGCGCCTTGTACCTGAAGTGGTATTTTCCCAAAGTTCGTGGTTAGGTTATTTGTAGAAATGTTCTGACCTTGAAACTGTAAGTTCCCTTGAGTGTTGGTAATTAATTGGGGAATATTATCGACTTTCGCAGCAATTTTATTTAAATCGGTGGTTCCAGTTACACTTATAGGCGCCTTCGGTGTAATATCTACAGTTAAGTTGGCATTAACGCTACCCGAAGTCGCATTTATTGGTGATTGCACTAATTTAGTTATATCAGCAACGAGTAAATCACGCGCTTGGACATTTAAGTTCGTCGAATTTACCTGTCCTGAGACTAACTGTGTTTTGCCATCGATATCTACTTTACCTTGAGTATTATTCTGAGAGGCGCCGATATCATATGTTAAGTTCGTTATAGTAGTGGTGCCTTGCTTCTCTGGTAAAATTCTGACAACACCATTGGCTTGATTAAAACCAACAGTAGTTTTAGGTGTACCAGGTTTTGGTGTGGGTACTAAGACCAAACTGGCATTGCGTATAATCAAACTTTCTAAATTAGTCGTAATAAAACCTTTCTCTTCTTTCCCTGTCTTTATTTGTGTAGTTAACCACTGACCATTTTTATCTTGCTCTAAATAAACACTTGGTTCGACTAAAGCGACATTCAAATTCAAAGTCCTGGTCAAAAGAACTTGTAAAGGATTAAATTGAACATCGATACCTTTTGCTGTAACTCTATCTGGGTCTGTCGCAGTTGCGGGTATATTGAGCGAACTAAATCGGATACTGTTTAAAGTTACACTATCTACCTTACCTACTTCTATCGGTCGTCCGAGTAACTGAGCTAGATTCGTTTCAACTAAGGGTACTAAATCTTTAAGGATAAAATTTCTTAACCACCAGGCGCCACCACTAATGGAAGCGAGTAAAACCACAATCAAAGCAATACTACCACGTCTCAACAGTAAAAGCCATAATCGACGATTAAGTGGTTCTGAATCACGCCCTGGTGGTAAATGTCTCATAATAACTTTAAGTAATAATTTACACTTCTAGTTCTAATTAATGATTTATTTCAAGTAGTTTCCATACATTTAAACATTATTTCACCCTATCAGAACTTTTGGACTCTGTGCCAATAATTTTAATCTAAACAGGGTATATAGCTACTTGACATCTATCGTAGGGTTAACAGTGCTTATGTTGAATGGCGCCATAACTGTAAAACAATATAAGCGCATGTTATCTGGTATACTGTCGGTTAAAATTCTGACTTTATTCTAAATGAAACAAATCAGGACAAATAAATTAGATAACCAAGACAAAAAAACTCCCAATTGGTACTCATGGTTATTTATCAAGAAAATTTTTATAATATTCGGCGCCGTTTTAATCGGCACCTTCGGATATAATCAAATTATTCGTCAACGGTATAAAGTAAATCGTCATCAATTACCCCATGCAAGATTTATAAATTCCTCTGCTGTGGAAGTCATCAACACATTAAAGGTTTCAGCGATAAAAAGTAACCCCTTAATCAAAACAAAGAACTTTGAAATTACATATAATGTCGGAAATAGCCCAAAATTCACCAAAAGTCAAAAATTAGATAAAATAGTCAACGCTATCGTTAACTTAACCAAACAGCAAGAACTACCATCAAAATCTTTATCAGTTACATTAATTGACATCAAAACTAAAACAATTTCAGGATATCATCAACACGTCCCTAGATATCCTGCCAGTGTGGTCAAGTTATTCTGGATGGTCATATTAGAGCAGTATCACAACTTGGATGTCATTGAAAACAATAATGAATATCAGAAAAATTTAGTAAATATGATTTTGAAATCAGATAATGATGCAGCAAGTCAGGTAATAGACACAATAACCGACACAAAATCATCTTTGAATCAATTGAGTGAGTCTAAATTAGCAACCTGGCTAAATAAAAGATACCAGGTAAACCGTTTTTTTGAAAAAGCTGGATATAAAGGTATCAATATTAGTCAAAAAACCTTTCCAGTCGCTGAACCAATAATGAGCGAACCTCAAGGTACAGAATTACAGTTACAAAATAGTCAAAATACTGGCAATCGCATATCAACATATCATGCGGCGCGACTGATGTATGAAATTGTAACAAATCGTGCTGTTTCGGCGCCATCAAGTCAGAAAATGTTGACATTGTTAAAACGAGATTTGAATACATCCACGTGGAAAAATAATCCTCGGTCTACAGAGGGATTTAATGCGGTAGAGAATTTTTTGGGTGAATCGTTGTCAGATAAAGAGATTATATTTGCTTCCAAAGCGGGTCAAACATCAACTGGGCGCCAAGAAGTGGCTTATATAGGAAGTAAAGATGGTAGAATGGAGTATATAGTGGCAGTTTTTGGATGCGATAGTGAATATAGTGAGAGTAACAGTATTTTTCCTGATATATCAAGATTGGTATTTGAACGGATGAAATAGTAAAAAGCAAGGAATGATACAAAATCGAGTAGAATGTGTAATCTCGATTCAAAGTCGGGATTTTCACTTATCTAACATAGCCAGTAAATGAAACGTCTACTAGTTGTATGTATTGTAATGATAGCAGCATTGTTTCAGACTGCAATTGCAGCACCTGCACGGTTAATACACTTGCAACCGCAGCAAATACCTTTAACCTACGTCGAAAAACAATCTTTAAATCATTTAGAAGGTTTGAAGAAATTTGTTGACGAGTACTTTGCCGAAAAAATGGACTTAGAAAAAGTTCCGGGTGTAGCAGTTGTGGTGGTTAAAGATGGAAAGATATATTTCCAACAGGGATATGGTTATGCGGATGTAGACAAGAAAATACCTGTTGTTCCAGATAAAACTTTATTTAGAGTCGCATCAATATCTAAGTTATTTACTGCCACTGCGATAATGCAGCTTGTGGAGCAGGGTAAAATCAACTTGAAAAATCCTGTAAACGAGTATATTAAACACTTTCAGCTTGACAATAATTTTTCACAACCCATCACAGTAACTAACTTATTAACTCACACATCAGGCTTAGATGTCAATGATATTGGTATGTCAGCTCGAACTCAGAACTTACTACAACCACTGGGAGAGCATTTAGCAAAACGTAAACCGTTACAAATACAACCTCCAGGTATAATATCAACCTATTCTAATTATGGAATCGCATTAGTAGGTTATATCGTCGAGCGAGTTTCAGGGATACCGTTTGCTGAATATATAGATAAAAAGATTTTACAACCATTGGGGATGCAGCATACTACTTTTTTACAGCCACCACCACCCTCATTAAAATCAAACTTAGCAGTAGGTTACGAATATAAGGATAACTTTTATCAACCGCAGCCTTATACATACGAACATCAAGTTCCAGCAATAGCTTTGAGTACCACAGCAACCGACATTGCCAATTTTATGATAGCCCACTTAAACCAAGGGCGCCTGTATGATAATGAAATATTACAACCAGATACCATCAAAGAAATGCAGCGTCAACATTTTACATCAGACGCACGCATTCCGGGTATAGCGTATGCATTTCAAGAGCAGTTTCGTAACAACGTCAGAATAATTCGACACGGAGGTTTGATAGAAGGGTTTGTAAGTCAATTAATTTTGATACCCCAAGATAACGTAGGAGTGTTCGTTGTCTGTAATTCCACATCCACACTCGATTCTCAGTTTATCAGAGAATTTCTCAATCGTTACTATCCAATTGAAAATAAACCAAATCTTATTGCTGCTAAATCTTTAAAAGCATTGCGTCGGTTAAACGGGAATTATTTAGATACTATTACATCTCAAACAACGATAGAAAAGTTTTTTGAACCGTATTATTTTACCGTGGAAATTCAACCTGATAATACCCTTGTTTATGATTCTCGTCAATATGTTCAAGTCGCACCTATGCTATTTCTATCTTTAGAAGGTGATAAGTACATTAGTTTTCGAGAACGTGACCATAGTATTTATTTATTCGATGGTATTTTTACGCTTCGTAAAAAAAACTGGTACGAAAATCTTTCTACACAAATACTTTTATACAAAATCTTTTTTTCAATATTTATAGTGGCGTGTTTATGTCAACCTGTCAAATTAGCTTTAATTTACTTAAATCGAAAATTCAAACTTTTTAATCTTATATATTTACCCAGGCGCCTCGGTTCTATTATAACAGAAAATCAATCATCATATATAATCAGCAGAACTAAGTTACTTATAGTTCTGATTGCTTATGTCAACTTACTGTTTATAGTGATTGGTAGATTGGTAATACCTTACAAGCAATCGGAGTTTTTCAGAATAATTTACGGTGTGAATCCAGCGTATAAAATTTTGTTGTCGATGCCAATTATATCAGGTGGAATGACTGTTATATTAACCTATTATATTTGTTTGATTTGGAAGAATAAACAAGGAACATGCATTCAACGAATATATTATACAGTAATTACAGGCACCGCATTGATGTTTTTAACTTTTCTCAATTATTGGAACTTATTAGGATTTAAATTTTAAAAATTATTAGATACTTATTATTAATTCTAAAAAAATGGTGTCGTCAATACTGCAAATGGTAGATAATTAGGATACTTATTTATATTTTTTTATTTAAAAAGTAATGTCATGTAACTTATTTAATTCTACCAAAAGAATGAATTAGATTAAGAATGTAAGCGCTATCTTAAGAAAGAGGGGAAATGTCGGAAAAAGGTAATCGATTAAAAACTGATTAATTTCTAGTTTATCTTGTAAAAACTATGACTTTATTTACCACTTATCAAGACTGGACAGATAAATGCTGGGAAATTTTAGAAAAATCTATCATATATTATCAAGGGGAAGCGATAGGAAGTGTAGCTGCTCAAGACCCGAAATTAAATGCACTTAACTATGACCAATGCTTTATTCGCGATTTTGTACCTTCTGCATTATTATTCTTAATGCATGGTAAGACAACAATTGTACGTAACTTCTTAAATACTACATTAAAGTTACAAAGTAATCATAAAGAGATGGATTTTTTTCAACCTGGGCCAGGTTTGATGCCAGCTAGTTTTAAAGTAGTATTTAAGAATAATGAAGAGTTTTTAGATGCTGATTTTGGAGAACATGCCATAGCACGTGTACCACCAGTAGATTCGTGTTTATGGTGGGTTTTGTTGTTACGAGCATATTGTAAGGTTACAAACGATGTTTCTTTTGCTCATCAGCAAGAGTACCAAGACGGAATAAAACTCATTCTCGATTTATGTTTAGCACATCGTTTTGATATGTTTCCGACGTTACTAGTTCCTGATGGCGCCTTTATGATTGACCGTCGGATGGGAGTATCAGGACATCCATTGGAAATTCAAGTACTATTTTACGCTGCTTTGCGTGCAGCAAGCGAATTACTTTTACCATCAGATGAAGAAAATAAACGTTATATTTTCCGTATTAAACAAAGATTGAGTGCTTTAAACTACCATGTTCGCCAATATTACTGGATAGACCTTCAGCGAATAAATGAAATTTACCGTTATCAAAGTAACGAGTTTGGGAAAGAGGTTGCAAACAAGTTTAATATTTTTGCTGAGTCTATACCTAATTGGTTGACTGAGTGGTTGCCAGAGTCAGGGGGATATTTAGTTGGGAATTTGGGACCAGGGATGATGGATTTTCGATTCTTTGCTTTAGGAAACCTAATGTCAATTTTAGTATCTTTAGCCAGTAAGAAAGAATCGCACCGTATTATGGATTTATTTGAACAACGCTGGTATGATTTAATTGGTTACATGCCAGTAAAAATTTGCTTTCCAGCTTTATCAGGTTCAGAATGGCGCCTAATAACAGGATGTGACCCTAAGAATTGGCCTTGGTCTTACCATAATGGAGGTAACTGGCCAGTGTTATTATGGTTATTCGCTGCTGTTGCCCAGAAAACAGGTAGAGTAGAATTAGCACAACGGGCAATAGATATAGCAGAAAAACGTTTGATGCATGATAAATTTCCAGAGTATTACGATGGAAAAAACGGTCGTTTAATAGGAAAAGAAGCGAGAAGTTATCAAACTTGGACAATAGCAGGATTGTTGGCAGCAAAACAATTACTCGCAAATCCTGAATATGTAAAGCTAATTAGTTTTGATGAAGGAATACAAAACCCTGTTGGTATTTCAATTAATTAGATTATCAAGTAAGGTGCGCTCTGAGCCAAAATAATCCATCAATTATATCAACAAGTGTGTTTATTGTTAAATTGTGATGCTTCGGTGAATTGTGCGAGATTTGCAACGGATAAAAACAGATGTAACGGATGGTTGATTAGTTTAAGAATGGCGCCATGATAGGAACTACAAAGACACAAAGAACACAAAATAAAAAGTAAACAAAATATTAAATTATAATTATTTATAGCCTGCGAAGGCAGGCTTTGTTCGTGTAGCCATACCCTTCTAGGGTATAGGCATTAGGGTATAGGCACAAAAAGATTGGGTCTCGTTCCTCGACCCAACCTACGTTTTTTTAGTCTCTTGATGCCAACCGCGCGCTAATTTGCGAATAGCATTTAATTCCTCTTCAGACATACCATCTAAATTTTTCAGAATAAAACTCATTCGTCCTTGGTTAGTAAGTTTATCGCGGTTACGGTCAAGAAAATCCCAGTAAAAATAGTTGAACGGACAAGCTTTTTCTCCTGTGCGTGCTTTAGGGTCATATTCACACCCTTTACAGTAATTGCTCATTTTATTGACATAATTAGCAGATGATGCATATGGTTTTGAACCAACAATTCCACCATCTGCAAACAATCCCATACCAATAACATTAGTTTGCATTACCCAATCATACGCATCGATAAATGCTGTGTGAAACCAACTTTCTACCTGTTGCGGTGAAAACCCTGCTATTAAGGAAAAATTACTCAATATCATTAAACGCTGGATGTGATGCACATATCCAATACGCAGCAATTGAGATATAACTTGATGTAAGCAATTCATTTTAGTATCACCCGTCCAGAAAAATTCAGGTAGTGCTTCTGTATGGTTGAAGTAATTCTTTTCTGGATAATCGGCGCCCACATAATGATACAGTCCATACATATATTCGCGCCATCCCATAACTTGACGAATGAATCCTTCTACACTGTTTAATGGCAGTTTTTTTTCTTGATATGCTTTTTCGGCAGCTTGCACTACTTCTAATGGATGCAGCAACCCTATATTAATATATGGAGATATCATTGCGTGCCACATCGTTTCTTCCGCTACCACCATTGCATCTTGATAGGGACCAAAGTTAGCTAGACGGACATTTACAAACCAGTCTAATACTTCTAATGCTTGTGCTCGTGTAACTCCCCAATGAAAATCTTTTAATTCTCCATATGTAGGAATAGTCAGAGAGTTAACAAAATTTATTACTTCCTGCGTTATTTCATCTGGTTCAAACCATTTAGCTAGTGGAGTGTTTAATTTTCCTTTGGGGGGTTGACGATTATCTTTATCGTAGTTCCAAGTTCCTCCAGCAGGTTTATTACCAGACATTAATATATCAAAACGCTGGCGCCCTTCTCTGTAGAAGTATTCCATTAATAGGTTTTGACGACCCTTTGTCCATTGTGCGAATTGTTCGTGTGTCCATAAATAATGATTGTTGGGTATTAATGTAATATGGCACTGTATATTTTTGATGATATCAAGGAAGGGTTTATCGGCAGGCGCCATTACCCGTACTTCGCTAATTTTATTGTCTTTGACCCATTCAGTAAGGGGTTCGGCAAAATCATCCGCTATTTTATAGGTGACATCATACCCTTGTTGACGTAATTCTTCTGCAAAATGTCGCATTGCTGACCATACCAGTACAAGCTTCTGTTTATGGTACTCGCGCACTTTGACGTGTTGTAGTGATTCAATAAAAATTATAGGCGCCTTTTGACTACCAACAGAAGCAAGTGCTGCTTGTCCGTGATTCAGTTGGTCACCTAATATCCAAACACCTATAGTCATTTTTACTTAGACTTACAATATTTAATAATCATAAAATAAGTTTGGCTATCAAATCCTCCATCCAAGTAGGTAAGAAATGTCAGCTGCTACAATTAGCTAATTTGTCAACACTTTACTAAGTAGTTGGACACAATTAATTACACAGAATCTGGGCTGAAACTCTTGCCTAGCATAAAAACAGAAGAATAAGTATTGTAATTAATTCTGTCTGGTTACTTATGATACAAATTCAGGAAACCAAATATACATACATCCCGTCTTGTCGTCAAACATCTTAGTTGCTGTTTATTTTCGTCAATTCACCCTATCATTTACCTGTAGAAGTCGTTTCTACGTTTTATGCCTTTTAAATTTAGTCGCAAATTTTACCTATCTCTTGGCTTGTGTTTACTGTCAGTTCTTTCAACAGTTGCTCTAAATAGCTGTTCACAGAATTTAGTCAAAGCGGATTCTACGCAGTCGCAAGTATCAATTGTAGCTCAGAGCCACGAAATTGCACAAGCTTCTGATGCCTACAAGGTAATTGATGAAGCAAGACAATATAGATACACTGTTCAAGGTAACGAAATTCTTGATGCGGCAAATCTACCAAAAGCGAGAGTTAACTTCAATCAAGCTGATTTATTA
Source organism: Calothrix sp. PCC 7103 (assembly GCF_000331305.1). Taxonomy (GTDB): domain Bacteria; phylum Cyanobacteriota; class Cyanobacteriia; order Cyanobacteriales; family Nostocaceae; genus Dulcicalothrix. The sequence goes on from NZ_KB217483.1 coordinate 647,453, forward strand.
ACTACTTTAGTTAATACTCGTAAGTACTATCAAGAACATTCAAGCGCAGACCCTGACGTTTTACGTCCTGGTTTACTTGCTACACAAGGCGTAACTGTCGATGATACGCTCAAAACCCTTGACTTTATGATATCCGTTTTGCGAGAAGATATCTCAAACGGGCGCCAAACTCGCTTACAAAACCCAGATTTTATCAATCAAAACTTCCGAGTTATCAAATGGACGGCACATAATCCTAAAAAACCCGCCCAAAAACAGGTACGCTTAACTAAGTATGCTGTCTTTACACATCCAGGTTCGCGTACTAAAACCCAAGCTTTCACTATTCCTATCTACAGTCTTAAAGATGAATTTGCTACTAATAAGTTTTATACCAAATACACAAAACAAGATGTATTAAGTGGTATATACGAACCGGGTGGCAAAGAACACGGTAAAGTTGAACCCCTTGCTTATCTAACTCGGCAAGGTTTAGAAGAAGCATTGATGGAAGGTACTATATTAATTAATTTTCCCGATGGTACTAGTGGTTACTTTAACGTAGACAGAAGTAACGAAATTCCTTTTGTTAAAGGGGTAAATCCACGTAACCAAAAGCGCTACTGGTATTTTAGAAAGGTTGACGCTATCAAAGGTTATGGATATAAAATTGACGCAAAAATCTCAATCAAACCTGGTGTAACCTTTGCTGGTGATGTTTTAAATATTGGCTTAGGTCGTATGATTGTGCTAGATTCAGGAAAAGGCAATAATCGGCGCCTGCGAATGGCTGTCATTGCTGATACTGGTGGTGCTTTTTTACCAAGTTTATACCAACTTGATTATCTTTCCGGTGTTTTTAAGAGCAAAGGAGATTTTCAAGACTATATTCGTACACTTCCTGAATTTGCCAATGCGTACATTTTAGTTAAAAAATAACCATAAACCCGGTTTCTCTATACTAAGCATTACAATCTTCAGCATTACCGAAAGAAACCGGGTTTCTCTACATTGAGCATTACAATCTTCAAAAAACGAGTAAATATAATTACTTTAAATATTTATAAATAAGTAATTTTCTCCTCCGGAGACACTCCGTGAACGCAAAAAAAGCGCTTTTTTACAGGATGAATATGTATAGTAGTGGTATTTTTTATACAAGACTATCATTTAGGGGTTTAGGCGCCGTTTGTTTTGCCATAATTAAAATTAAGCTTAATAGATTAGAGAGTATGCGTTTATTATTGTTTTCTCTTCTTTTTTCAACAGTGATTACTGGTTGTAGTAATGTAACAAGCAACGAATATGAAGCCACAGCACTGACAACTTATACTTGGCAAGTAAAATATGCGAACAATTTAACTACAGAACCATCACCACGCTTAGAAGAGTTTGGCACAACTTCGTTGCTAAACCGCAATGGGTTAAAACCACCCGGAGCAGTTATAGGCCCCGACGATAAAGGTTTATGGTGGGCCGCACTGCCACCACGACCGACAGTTGATGATATAGAACGACGTAAAGACGGGAAACAAGCTAGTCAGCCACAATTATTAAAATCTGTTAAGTATGAATTTAAGTATAATGATGGCGCCCAACAAAGAACATTACCCACAAATTACGATGTATACAGAGAGGTAGTCAAAGCATATCCATCACGTACACCTTTACAGTTAACTTTGGGAGTAGGGGATAATTCGGTTGAGAAAGCTGAACCAACTAGCAAAAACGAGTAATTTAAAAGCTAACCTTACTCCTCCTCAGCATGTAATACACAAATTTGTAACAATCCATCCGATTTAGAAGAGAAAACATAAGATTCATCAGGAGTCGCAGCATATAAAGATTGCAACCAAATTTCTTGATACTTCGGATGCTTTTCTCCTTCTTCAAAAACAATATTTAAAATTTCAGGTAAAGTTGAATTAGGATAAAGGATTCTATTTGCCTCCGATAGTTCTTCAAAATCAAACTCATCAATCGTTGGACAAATCGCTGGACTTTTTACTAACATCCATACCTTTTCGTGAGGAAAAGGAGATATACACGTAAAGTCCTCATTTTGCCCAATCATCCATCCCTCTGTTTCTTCAGAACCAAAAATATATTCCCCTTCGGTTAAACAAGTAGTACGAACATGTTCTCGGTCGGATGCATCTAAATAACCAAGTTCCATCGCACGGTCTAAAGCTTTTTCGATACTCCAAGGCTCAAAAGTACTAGCTCCCTCCCAATGCTGATGATTAGAGATATCTGGTTCATTCCAACCCTTAGTCCAATAACCAAACTCCCAAACTGTCATCATTGGGTCAAATGTAAATTCTGTGTTTTCCATAAAGAAACCTGGTTTCAGGAGCATTCATTGTCGCAGACAAATCGTTGTTTTTATTACATGATATCAATGAAGAAACCAGGTTTCTAGAATTTATGGAGTATATGTTTCGGTGATACTGGCGCCTATATTTTGAACTTTTTGTACTAGTTCGATAGGTTCGATTACTTTTACTTCACCTCCAAAACCAATTATCCATCGTAAAAAGTCAAATTCGTCTAGTGACCATTTTGGTAAAATTACTTCAAAGCGGTGAGGGAGTTTTTTCTCACCTGTTGGACGTAGGGTGAAGATTGATTTTTTAGAATTGGGTAAAGATAGTATGGGTTTGATGGGGGGAGACATTTTAATTTGCGAAAATCTTTTGGTTGCTTCGGTAATGAATGGGTAAATTTTATCACTAAACCATAGCTCGACTTTGACGGTAACTTGTGCGCGTATTTCTTTTCTGGGACTGAGAAATTTCTGTTGGTCGCTGGGATTGTAGCCTAAGTATATTCCAGCACTGTGTTTGAGTAAAGTTTGCAGTTTGGATAATGCTTTTTCTTGTTCACGAAGACTTCTTGAAAGTGTTTGTGGTCTTCCTAGAAATAATCTATCGAGACGTTCAAATTTAAATAAACCTGGTTTTTCCCCTTGTACGCATTCGTATCCTAAATACCATGCTAAATTAGAGAAGGTGATTTGTAACGGGTAAGCTAAGAAAAAGCTCTTTTCATCTTCTTTGTATTTAGCGGCGCCAGGAAAACAACCAAGTTCGAGTAATTTACCCTGGACAATAGCAAGCTCTAGTTCGCTAATACTATTAGTAAGTGCATATGCAGGTAAATAGTTAATATCAATTTTAGAACTATTTGCAATCGCGCGTACAGGGTAGATATTATCTATTGTTTCGATTAATTTAGAATTAAGTAATCGCTGTTTGAATGTATCATATACTTCTAATGCTAACGGGTCATCAAGGCTGTTTGCATGAGATTGAAGAATATCAAAAACTCTAATGAGTTCTGATTGTGACAAAATCGCTGTACCTATAAAGTAGCCTTGACGCATTGAATATTCGGGTAATATTTTATATGGCTTTAAAACTTTCTCAATATCTTTACGGACAGTATCAAGTTCGTTTTCAGCATCGTAAATTACTCCAGCTTGCCCAAGTGCTTTCGCAAGAGTTTTGAGTTGTCCTTGTTCTGTGTTCGTTAAAAATGGTTGTTGAATACAAGTGCGAATTATTCCAATTAAACGGTCGAACGGTTGTTTGTCTGAGTACGCATGTGTTGCTGTACAAGAAACTTCTATATCCTTTATTGGTTCTGACTTATTACTAATAATACCAGCACTAGCTAACCAATTTAAATCGGCGCCTATTTTTTCAGCATCTGCATAAACTCCACCACGCAGTTTTGCCATAACAGCAGTAATTTCTTGGATATCATTCGTAAACTGCGGTGCATAACCTAAAATTTTTTCTAGCAAACCTGGATTTATCGTTTGTAAATTACCCAAACCAGAATATTTAATAATTAAAGCAATTAAATGCAGCAAACGCTCAAAATCTAATAAATTACTATATCGATGAAAAGTAATCTTTTTATGCTGCGTGCGATTATTGCTATTGATGATACTGCGGGGAAGCTTTTGAATTAACTTCTCAATTTCCGTAACAGAAAACTTGGGTGAAGTCACATCTAGAGTATTGACCATTGCAAACCCCTCTGCGGTAATAGGAGGAAAAGCTTGCAGTACCTTGTACATACTATCAATAATCGCTTCGGGAACATGACGAGTACGCTGCTTGTTCCAAGTCAAGCAAGTGTGCAGAGGTGTATTCAAATGCCATGCTATCCAAGTTAAGTTTGCAGAACTCTTCTTGACCTTCTGCAAAAAATCGATACGAAACGCGCGTTTAAAGTTAGTAGCATCATAAATAATACTTTTTCCTGCTGCTAGTGCCGTAGAAATACGGTTAATGGCAGTCGTTTCAATGGTTTGCCAATCACCTTGAATTTCGGCGCCACCGTACAATTCCTCGCGAATAGCATCTGTAGAGACAATCTCATAACTTCCAGTTTGGGATATTAATAGTGACAAGGTGGACTTACCGCTAGCAGGTACACCAATTAGGAAATGGGCTATTGTAGGCATTTTTATATAGTTAAATCTTTTACCTTTTCAATATAAACCCTGTATAACCTATTTTCTACATTGTTGTGCGAATGAGGAAATAATCAGGTGTCTATAAATATTTACCACAACGCAGGGTGCGTAACGCTACAAGATTATTAGCTTCGTTGAAAGATTGATAATGGCGTTACGCACTATCAGTATTTGCTAGATTACAGTTATTCGGGTGTGGGAGCAAAACCCAGAGCAATTCCTAAACAGTGAAGCATTGTTACCGCTGGCGCCTCAAAACGAGTATATTTTGTCATTCGCATCAAAACAGTGGTGGTTCAATATGTATTGAGCTGGTTAGTACAAATTGGCAAGATGATTATTATGATAAGCTTCGTGATTATGAGAATATGGGCATTCCTGAGTATTGGATTGTAGATTATGCTGCTTTGGGTGGACGCGATTTTATTGGTTATCCCAAACAACCTACTATATTTGTATGCGAGTTGATTGATAGGGAATATGTAAAAACAATGTTTCGAGGAAATAACTTAATTAAATCTCCCACATTCCCACAATTAAATCTTACTGCACAACAAGTTTTTGATTCGGTGTTGTAATTATCTAAAGTTTATACGGGACAAGCGAGATTCTCAAATTATTTCAGACGGCGCCGTTACTAATTAGACATCTCCGAAAAAGAAAGAAGACCCCTCTCCAAACCTGGCTCTTGCGTACTTAGCGTGCTAAACTTGTGGGAAAATAAGCTTAAAACTATTGCTCGGCTTGTCTTACAGCCATTATTATCATCAGAACGGTATTCACTGCTTAAATTAAAACTATAAGTGCCTGTAAGCCTTGTAAATAAAGCATATTTGTAGATTTTAATTAAAATTTAGCACGCTATGTACGAAAGAACCGATATCTGATAAAAAACACTACAAGCCCTGTTAATTGCTTGCTACTGACCAGATATTTTTCTGACTATATTGAGGAAATTATGTAAGATTTTGGAGTGGTTATCTTGGCGCCAAACCATCACCATTTGAAACATCGGTACATTTTCGATGATTTCTCGATACACAACACCAGTACGCTGAAGATTTCTGACGTTAGCTGGCAACAACGCTACTCCCATTTCACTTGCGACTAAACTAAGGACTGTTGGCATCCATGTAGCTTCTTGAACTATTTTGGGATTAAATCCCGCTTGCTCACAAGCAATTTGAGTCAATGTATGTAGTGCTGGTACTGTTTCGCGACAAGGAAGTATGAAAGGTTCGCTCTTCAAATCTGCGAGCATAACTAGTGGCTCATTGGCTAAGGGATGTTGTTGAGGTAGTACCATTAATAATGATTCTTTACTGATAATTTCGTAGGTAAGAAAGTGGTTCTTGTCTACATCTCTTAGGTTGTATAAATTATCAAAATTTACATCTAGAGTACGATTTTGTAGTCTCTGAAAACACTCTTTATACACAGCCTCTCGCAATTCTAAATTTACTTTCGGGAAGGAGGAGCGAAAAACACGAAGAATATCTGGTAATAAACTGTCTTCAGTTTTTCTAGCTTATGTTCTGTCTGCTGTAAACAAAAAGCGTGCTGGTTATATTTGTGCTTTTTAAATCAATTACTCAAAAATAAAAGGTTGAGAATTGTTAAAATTTCTCAACCTACACAATAACTATTAAAAATTTAATAACAAACAGTAGTTCGAGCGTTATCGCCAGATTTTGGTTGAATTGTAATTTTCACATCACTACCAATAATGTTAATAAACTTAAACAGCCTTTCAAGAGAAAAACCTGTTAGTTTACCTCGCATCAAAGCAGAAATTTTAGGTTGGTCAATTCCTAATAATTTAGCTGCCGACTCTTGAGTCATTTTATTTGCAGTAATGTAAGCATTAATGTTTTGCGCGAGTTGCGCTTTTATGAGTAACTCTTCTGAATCAGGTAAGCCTAAATCAGCAAATACATTACCACTGCTAGTTGTTACATTAATATCTTGCGTCATAATTTTTTACCTTAGCATTATTCATAAAATTGTTCGTAATGCTCTTTAGCTTTTTGGAGTCTTTTTTCGATTAAATCGAGGTCTTGTTTGGATGTAGCAATACCATGTTTTGATTTTTTCTGAAAAACGTGCAAAACATAGACTGCTTTTTTAAATTTGACAGTATATACAGCACGATATGTATCACTGTCAAAATCTTCGACTACCTCTAAAACACTTGCACCACTGAACCCTTTTAAAGGTTTTGCATCGGGATGTTTATCACCAATTTGAGCTATGTACAGAGCATATCCTACTTGTTTTTGTACTTCGTCGGGTAAATCTTTAAGGTCATCTAAAGATGTCCCTATCCATTCCACTGTTTTAAGTTGTTCTGGTTGCAAAATTGCTACTCATTTTTACGCATGACTCAATTAGCTTTTTAATTATGCCAAATTTGGCATAATTAGTCATGAGTATTTTTACTTAAATGTTGATTAATAAAGCTTTGCTAACTGATAAATTTATTCAGATTCTTCTGGTTTGCCACTCAATTGGCACTACATCTTTACCAGCAAATCCACCTTGTGCAACCAAACGACCTAGTTTAAATGTAACTGAAGAAGAGGCGCCTGTCTTTTTGAGAAGGCGCCTTCAATACAAAAATTTCTATATTTTTTGCAGTATATAAATACTATGTTTCCCCTAGGAATAAACTTGTTCTCTATTTTCCTAGGGGAAACTTGTATTTGATTATACGAGCGTTTTTATTCTTACGTATGGTTGTCACTGACGAACTTACTGTGTCCTCTAATTCGTATCTATCATTACTCGCTAATTTGTGTTTGTACTGGGCGTAGGATTCTTCTTCGGGGGTACGATGTCGGCGCCTAAGACTGCGTTAAGAGAAGGTTCTAAGATTATGATTATTATTCCCACTTAGAACGCTAAAAATTTAGATAAATTACTGATTTTGCGCTTTCTCTTCCACCTTATGATGAAGATAGCTTGATTTTACTGTTTGTTCCTTATTTATAAACAAAAGACCTTGAATTAAGGGCCAAAACTATGCAAGTTTCTATTTCCCAGTTACAAGAAAGTGAAATACCTGTTGCAGACGAAATTTTTCGGCTTGCTTTTGGTACATTTATGGGTCTACCAAATCCAATCGAGTTTATGAGTGATTTAAATTATATCCAACATCGATGGAAGACAGAACCGACAGGAGCCTTTGCTGCATACGTAGATAATAATCTAGTCGGGACAAATTTAGCCATTCGCTGGGGTAGCTTTGGAATTTTTGGACCATTAACAGTACATCCTGACTATTGGAATCAAGGTATCGCTCAAAAACTGCTCACAACGACTATGGAATGTTTTGAGCAATGGGGGATAAAATACATCGCTTTTTTTACTTTTGCCAACAGTCCCAAGCATCATGAACTTTACCAAAAGTTCGGATTTTATCCTAGATTTCTAAATCCTGTAATGTCTAAATCACCTTCAACAAGTACACAGTGCAAATTACGAAGTGAGAGATATTCAGAAATTACGTCATTTGAAATGGCGCCAATTTTGAAGAATTGTTTGAAGTTAACTAACAATATCTACGAAGGTCTGGATTTATCAAGCGAGATAGAAGCGGTACGCATCTTAAAGCTAGGCGATACAATTCTGTTATGGGATGATATTGGTTTAGTCGGGTTTGCAATTTGTCACTGCGGCGCCCAAACTGAAGCAGGCAATGATAATTGTTATATAAAATTTGCTGCTGTACTTCCCCATAATCAGCAAAACTTCTACTTGGAGCAGCTATTAGCAGCATGTGAGGTTTTTACTTTGCAATCAGGTATGTCAAAGCTAACTACAGGAGTTAACACAAGTCATCATGATGCATACTGCATAATTAATCAACTTGGTTTCCGTGCAGAATTTACAGGAGTTACCATGCATAAATCGAACCAACCTGGTTTTCATCAACCAAACCTGATTACTTTATGCGATTTACGATAATTAATAAAATATCGATAAATTGAAGCGCCTATCTTTTTGAGAAGGCGCCTTCAATACAGGAATTTCCACATTTTTTGCAGTATATAGATACTATGTTTCTCCTAGGAATAAACTTGTTCTCTATTTCCTAGGGGAAACTAGTATTTGGTTAAAGATGTTTACTATTGTTCATTGTTCTCTGTTACCTCTAATTCGTATCTATCATTACTAGCTAATTGGTGTTTGTACTGAGCGTAGGATTCTTCTGATGGGGTACGATGTCGGCACCTAAAATTCCATTTGGAAGCAATCTTACAGGCAGGATCATAAGCTTGGTTTACACCTGTTTCTTGATATTTTTTAAACTGTTTAAATAAAACAGCATTGGTTTCCTCCCAGTTTTGGCGGTCTCATTGGTCTAATGCTTCGCAAGTATCTTTGGTCAGCCGCAGGTCAATGTTTCCCTTGAGGTGCATCCATCTACCCCCCAATCCACACCGCTGATTGGAGCAAAACTCAAAACTCAGGGTTATAATATAGTCTGAAGTTATGGGTTAACCTGCCCCTACGGTATTTATGCGCGTATGATAACTACGTTACGTCCCTTTTTTGTTGTGGCATTTTTGGTTTGTAAACGGTCTAGAAAAGCAGGCGCCTTTTCACGTCTATCAAAAATACATAACCATCCATAATCTGCTTTTATCCGTGCTAAATAAGTTTCTAATTGGTCTAACCCCTTTTCTTCTGGGTCTTTTATTTTATCCGCCCAAGTTTTTACTTCAATTCCCAATGTTACTTTTTTATATTTTAAGCATAAATCCATACGACCCTTTCCAATCGCATACTCCCGCTCTAAAGTTCCTCCCCCATTTACGACACGATGTAAAAATGCCATTAATACTATATGGGGTGCTATTTCTTGGTATGATGTGGTACTAAGTAATGGCTCTCCATGCTGGCGCCAAAAATCTATAAATGCCTCTTGTAAAGCATCAACGTTTAATTCACCATCTTTATTTAACCAGGTAGGAGTTATAGTAGGTAAACTATCAGAGGCGCCTTGAATTAAAACACGAGGAATAACCTCTCTGTAAATAGGGTTAGCAATTACTAGTCCACCATTTGGTTCTCGACGTAATAAGCCTAAATCAACCAAATATTGACGGTCATCATCGGGTGTTTCACCTAACGTGTCTCCCGCTAACATTGGTTCCATTATAGCTTTAATTCTTGTTTCAGTAAGTCTATCAGCAAGAGAATCAAGGTGAGTATCTTTACATGCAATAAGTATTTCTTTAGCTTGATTAATATGTTCTACTGTAATAGTTACTTGTGTATCAGTTACCAATTCTTCAACAATTTCTTTTGCTAAAGCATTGACTAACCAAGGTTGTCCAAGAGTTAAATCAAAAGCCATTTTGGCAGCTTCAGGAGTAAAAACTTGTTTTGTATCTAAAGTATGTTCTTGATATAATTCTACAACTTCTTTCTCATTAAAATATCTCATTGTGAGCGAGCGGTCTTTGATATTAAACGGACTTGCTGTATTTAACCTATCTTTACCACCAGAAGCGACCTTATAATCTCGCACATCCCGCATCCCAACCAATCCTACAGAAGAAGGAAAGTGTTTTGGACGATTGGCATAACCATCACGCAGTTGTCGCAAAACAGAAATTAATACTTGGTTCTCTAAAGAATCTATTTCATCTATAAATAATACTATCGGTCGTGGACAATTTTGTGCCCAAACTTGTAAGCTTGATCTAATTCTTTGTCCAGGCGCCCCATAACCCCATAATGGTGGTTGTAGGTCAGCAGGTAAACGTATTGCAATTGTATCGCGCCATGTATCAAGAATTGCAGATTCGGCGCCTCCTATATCATCTTTAAAAGCATTTCCCACTTCTGCCGATAAAGTAACTGCACAATATTGTCCCATGCTAGTTATTTGTTCAGCCAGCGCTAGCATTCCTGTAGTTTTACCCGTTTGACGTGGTGCATGGATAACAAAATAGCTGCGTTGCCTAATCAACCGCTCAAGGGAAGGCAACCGAACGGTGGGTGACAACATGTAGTGGTCGTCCCTGTTACAAGGACCTGAAATGTTAAACCAACGAGGCATGACAACTTCCACAAGCATGAATAGACAATGCCCAGTGTAGCGCATAACGCTTTTGACGGGTTAACCTACAATCTACACATATAATACAATCATACGCTCACCCGCCCCGTTAATACAATGTTGTAATTACACGCGCGTTTTGGGGGGCAGGTTTACGGGATTGTAATACAGTTTGAAATTTTGGGTGAACCTGCCCCTACGGTATTGGCGCCTTACAACGATGTGAACCACGGTTCACATTGCTATTTATAATTCAAGACAAGAGTCAAGATATATTTTACGGTGATTAGGCATTACATAATAAATTTAGATGAAAAAAAATTCATCTAATCTTAATACAATTTTTATATTTACATACCAAACTAGTTAGAGTGACCATTTTAATTTATTTTATCTGGAGTCTGGTATGAATTTAGACTTGAAACAGCAGAACAACGATAATCAAAATCATAATTTTGTTTCACCAATTTTAAAAAAGGAAAATCGTTCAACTGGTCAACCAATCAAACCCACTACAAACTGGGAAGAACCTGATTTTGACGAATTTGATTTATGTATGGAAGTAACAGCCTATATCAATCATTGGCAATAACAAATGTAGAGACTGTACATGTACAGTCTCCCTCCTAAATCGTTTTTATTACATCAAGTCTCCATCACCATGAAAGTAAACATTAATTCTTTAATAAAAGTATCTTTATCTATTGTGATGGGAACCGCAATGATAGCAACATCAGCGTGTTCATTTACACAAGCTTCCTCCAGTACAACATCCTCCAGTACAACACAAGTTGCCCAAAATACAGGCGCCTCTACCACATCAATAAAACAGTCAGTATTACTAGAAGGGTTAGAGCGTCCTTGGAGTATAGCGTGGTTGCCAGATGGTTCTCAACTAATTACAGAACGTCCAGGGCGCCTAAGAGTAGTTAGCAACGGAGTACTCGATCCAACTCCCATTACAGGAGTACCCGAAGTATTTGCAGTTAACCAAGGGGGGTTAATGGAAGTTTCAATCCATCCTCGCTTTGCAGAGAACCGTTTTATATATCTTACATACTCTCACGGTACTAACGACGCGAACCGTACTCGTATGGCACGCGCGGTCTTTGATGGGAAATCATTAAAAGATGTAAAAGTTATTTTTGAAGTTTCTCAAGCAAAATCTGGAGGACAACATTTCGGCTCGCGTATTACTTGGTTGCCTGATAATACTATGTTATTAGCTATAGGTGATGGAGGTAATCCACCTCTACAACTAAATGGTGAATTAATACGCAAGCAAGCGCAAAACCGTAATAGTCATTTAGGTAAGATATTACGACTTAATGACGATGGCTCAATTCCTAAAGATAATCCTTTTGTAAATACTGCTAATGCTAACCCAGCAGTATGGAGTTATGGTCATCGTAATATCCAAGGACTCGCATTTGATGCAAATAATAAGCGTGTATGGTCAACCGAACATGGAGCTAGGGGAGGAGATGAGCTTAATTTAGTCGAAGCTGGTAAAAATTACGGTTGGCCTATCGTTACTTATAGTCGTGAATATTCTGGAGGAGAAATTACCACAGAGCGTTCTCGTCCAGGTATGGTTGACCCTAAAACTTATTGGACTCCATCTCCTGCTCCCTCTGGATTAGCATTTTATGATAATAAGCGCGTACCGGATTGGCAAGGCGATTTATTTTCCGGAGAATTGGTAGAACAAAGTGTTCGCCATATTAATTTGGATGCAAAAGGAAATGTAACAAGTCAAAACTTAATTAATATTGGTCAGCGAGTTCGAGATGTACGTCAAGGACCTGATGGACTATTATATGTTTTGACCGATGAGCAAGATGGGCGATTAATACGTTTGGAACCTGCGAGTTAAGTAATGTATGTTAATTAGAATCTTGGGTGCAGCAGCAGGGGGTGGTTATCCACAGTGGAACTGCCACTGTAATGGATGTGAGACAGTTCGCGATGGTGGCGCCATACCGTTAACTCAATCTTCTATTGCAGTACAATCTGAAGAAGATGGTTCTTGGTTTTTGATTAATGCGTCTCCTGATGTACGCCAACAGATAGAGGCAATGCGAGCAGAAGGATGTTTTAATTTATATTCTGGTAATTCACATTCTGGAAATCGTTCATTACCTTTTGCGGGTATTTTACTTACTGATGCAGAAATTGACCATACTACAGGTTTAATTTTATTACGCGAGTCAACGGCGCCACTTAATATTTACAGTACTGCTACAGTAAAACAAGCATTGACCAGTGGATATGCGATATTATCCACTTTACAAAATTATTGCGGTGTTAAGTGGGCGCCTATAACTCCCGGAGAAATAATTAAACTCACCGATGATTTAGAAGTTGAAGCATTTGCTTTATCTACTAAGGCGCCGAAATATATACAATCAACAGAAGTAGAAGTTTGGGGAATTGGGTTAACAATTCGTGATAAAATTACAAATACAAGTTTAACTTATGCCCCTGGAATGGGAAGTATTGATAAAGACTTACGTCAAAGATTTGAAAACAGTGATTGTATATTAATTGATGGTACATTCTGGACTAACGATGAACTTCCGAAATTAGGAATTGGCGCCCGTACAGCCGAGCAAATGGGACACTTAGCTTTATCAGGTGATGATGGTAGTTTATCCCAATTAGCAAGTATTACCAATACTCGCAAGATTTTTGTTCATATTAATAATACAAATCCAATTCTCATACCTAATTCACCCGAACGCCAAACTGTAGAAAATACAGGTATTGAAATTAGTTATGACGGATTAACTATTAAATTATAAACCTTCTTCCTTTCTTCCTTTGCGCTCTTCGCGTACTTTGCGGTTCGTTGAAGAGGGATAAACCGCAAAGGACGCAAAGTACGCAAAGAGTTAAATAAGGTCTTTTATTATGCTCACCATCCAACCTTGGACTGCCACAGAATTTGAAGCTGAACTGCGTAAACAACACCACCGTTACCACCATTTGCATCCTTTCCATCAAAGAATGAATGCAGGGGAACTTACAAAAGAAGAAGTACAACTTTGGGTAATAAACCGCTTTTACTATCAACGCAATATACCACTTAAAGACGCTGCTATTTTATCCAACTGTCCTAACCATGAAGTTCGGCGCCACTGGATTAGTCGTATTATTGACCATGATGGAACAACAGAAGGTACAGGAGGTATCGAAGCTTGGCTAAAATTAGGTGAAGCTGTTGGTTTATCACGCGAACAGCTTTTAAATGACCAAAATACACTACCTGGTGTACGCTATGCAGTAGATGCATATGTAAACTTTTGTAAAACTAAACCTTGGATAGAGTCGGTAGCTTCATCGCTAACCGAGTTATTTGGACCCGATGCGATTCGTACACGTTTGGCAGCATTAGAAAAACACTATTTATGGATTGACCCAACAGGCTTTGACTATTTTCGCACGCGATTACATCAGGCACCTCAAGATGCACGGTATGCTTTAAACTTGGTAATATCTAACTGTCGCACTCGTGACATGCAAGAACGTGCAGTACAAGCATTAATATTTAAATGTGACTTGTTGTGGAGTCAATTAGAAGCTATAGATAGAGGTGAAACACGCCCCATCAATATTTAATTCAATGATTAATCATAATTGCCCACGTTTAGTAAAAGGCATCCGTTTATTTTGGGATGATGTAAGACAGCAAAAGTTCCTCTTATTTCCCGAAGGAGCTTTAGTATTAAATAACACCGCATGGGATATATTACAATTGTGTGATGGGCGCCGTACTGTTAGTGATATTATTAGTATATTAAGCACTGAATACTCCCATCCCAATATCGAACCCGATGTATTAAAATTATTAAACAAAATTACAGAACGAGGATTTTTATATGATGACCCCTCGTCCATTTAGCTTGGTTGCCGAACTCACTTATCGTTGTCCCTTACAATGTCCTTACTGTTCCAATCCGTTAAACTGGAGTAGTGATAATTATCGCACCGAATTAGCAACAGAAGATTGGTTACGTATAATTCAACAAGCACGACAACTAGGTGTATTACAGCTTGGTTTTACAGGAGGAGAACCATTACTGCGAAAAGATTTAGAAATATTAGTAGAAGCAGCAGCAAACTTACGTCTTTATACTACCCTCGTTACCGCAGGTACTTTATTAACTAAAGAACGTGCTAGTACTTTACATTCTTTAGGACTCGACCATATTCAAATTAGTTTACAAGATAGTCGGGCGCCTGAATCAGATTATATTGCTGGTACACCTTCTTTTCATCAAAAAATAGCAGCAGCACGTTTAGTAAAAGAGCTTGGTTTTCCTTTAACATTAAATGTAGTACTGCATCGCCAAAATTTAGATAGAATCGAAGAAATTATTGAATTAGCAGAAACACTACAAGCTGACTGTATAGAATTAGCTAACACCCAATATTACGGTTGGGCACTAAAAAATAGTGCTGCTTTATTACCAACGCGCGAACAATTAGAAAATGCAGAGCAAGTAGTAAAAGCGGCTCAACGACGGCGTAAAATTCCAATGGGAATACTTTACGTCATACCAGATTACTATGATAAATATCCAAAACCATGCATGGGGGGTTGGGGACAACGTACTTTAATTATTGCTCCCAACGGTGATGGTTTACCTTGCCAAGCAGCAATGTCAATACCACATTTAACATTTGCAAATGCACGCGAACACTCTTTAGAGTATATTTGGTATGACTCTCCTGCAATGAATGCCTATCGTGGCGCCGCATGGATGCCAGAATTATGTCAAAATTGTGACCGTAAAGAACTTGACTGGGGTGGGTGTCGCTGTCAAGCATATCTATTAACTCAAGACTCTACTGCCACCGACCCAGTTTGTCACTTATCACCCCAACATTCCCAAATACTAGCAATACGCGAACAAGTCTCATATAATCAACAATTAGATTTTCTTTATCGTGGGATGGTGCGTGACGCAAAATAAAATTTTGTATTTTGTATTTTGTATTTTGTATTTTGTATTTTGTATTTTGTATTTTGTATTTTGTATTTTGTATTTTGTATTTATTATAAAATACTTGTACCCATATATACATAAACCAGTAAAGATATGGTCTTTACACATAGCTTTCTTCCTCACTCAACTGAAAGGTTGATTTTGCGAAAATTTATCGATGCAGATATTGAACAGTTTCTTTCCTACCGTCAAGACCCTGAAATTGCTCGATATCAAAGTTGGTCGATGTTTTTCTATAGCGAAGCAAAATCTTTTATCAATGAGATGCAAACTTTAGAATTCGGTATTCCTGGTGAGTGGTTCCAAATTGCC
Source organism: Calothrix sp. PCC 7103 (assembly GCF_000331305.1). Classification (GTDB taxonomy): domain Bacteria; phylum Cyanobacteriota; class Cyanobacteriia; order Cyanobacteriales; family Nostocaceae; genus Dulcicalothrix. The sequence goes on from NZ_KB217483.1 coordinate 663,315, forward strand.
ATTGCAGAGAAGCAAGATAATTTGCTTGTAGGTGATATTGGGATACAGGTTTATCTAGAAAATCCAACGACAGTAGAGATAGGGTTCACTTTAGACCGCAAAGCACAGGGTAAAGGATACGCACGGGAAGCTATTCGAGCATTAATAGATTTTTTGTTTGAGTTTGAAGGAATTAATCAAGTTATTGCGATAACCGACGCGCGTAATCAACCATCTATTAACCTGTTAACACGACTAGGGATGAAACTGTTGCACTCTCTTGAGGTAGAGTTTAAAGGAGAATGGTGTATAGAAAACACCTTTACTCTCAAAAAGGAAGATTGCTTACTCTAAAATGTTTAAGTTTAAATAGTCAGTAATTTAGACAATATTTATTCGCACTATTCATGATTTGGAATTATCCGGAATTGTACTCTTTACTGTTGGATAAATAAGGTAAACCAGTTAAAGGCTATTTATGCTTGGATGACATAAGTTAACGTGTAATTTAAGAACCTGCTATACTTTTCTAGGTGAAGATGTTAAAGGTGAAAAGTTCATAAGGACTACTGATGTAGGTTCAAAAGTCGTGTTGGTATCCTTACGTAAATTTAAGCTATACTGAGACATCATATTATTAATGCTGTTCTTTTTTAAAGTGTTTTAATCCAAAATATTCTACAGAAGCTTTGTAATAAGCTTACTTATAATTATGCTAAATTTTATATTGGCATAATTATATTACTGCGTTCTTTTTACTTTAAAAGGTGATTAGAATTAAATTCGTATTGGCGCCTCTCAAATCTTTTTTATACTGAACAATTGTATATAAATTTTCTGTGAAGGGTAGTTATACGTAAAAATATTTGTATAATATTTTTTATATGGGTGTTATATGAAAAATTTACTTACAATGTTACAGGAGTTTTGTGTAAAGCCCAAACATCATTGTTAAAAATCATAGGCGGTGGAATTACTGTGAAACAAGTGTTTACACAGTTATTTTGTAGCGATTGTAAGGTAAATCAGCGAAAAAAAGTAGTCATTAAGGAACAATCAACATGATTATAAATGGTACAAATGGTAACGATTCTTTGATTGGTACTGCTGCAATTGATACATTGTCAGGTCTTGGGGGTAACGATTCTCTGGATGGCCGAGCAGGCGCCGATACGTATCTTTTTTATCGCGCGAGTGGGCAAGATACTCTTTTTGACAGCAGTTTAGATAATAGCGTTGACCAACTTGTCTTTTCAGGTACAGGTCTAACGTCAGCTAATGCTATTGTTACTCGTTTGGGCACTAGTAACGATTTGAAAATATCTTTTGGTGGTCTTTCTGAGTCGGTTGTTCTCAAAAACCAAGTTTTTAGCGCTACCTCCAACTATGGGGTGGAAAGTATCAGCTTTAGTGATGGGGTAACTTGGAATGAAGAACAACTTTGGAACGCTTATCTAACAACAGGCGCCGCTTCTAATGATACTTTGGAAGGCACAAATATCAATAACATAATTAGAGGTGGTCTTGGAACAGATTTTCTCAATGGTCGAGCAGGCGCCGATACTTACCTCTTTAATCGTGGAGATGGGCAAGATACCCTCTATGATAGCAGTACAGATAATAGCGTTGACCAAGTTGTATTTTCTGGTGCAGGTTTAACATCAACTAATGCGATTATTACTCGCTTAGGCACAAGTAATGATTTAAAGATTTCTTTTGCTGGTATCTCTGACTCGATTGTTCTCAAAAACCAAGTTTTTAGTCCTACCTCCAACTATGGAGTAGAAAGAATCAGATTTAGTAATGGCGTAACTTGGACAGAAGAACAGCTTTGGAATGCTTATCTAACAACAGGCGCCGCTTCTAATGATACTTTGGAAGGCACAAATCTCAATAACACAATTAGAGGTGGTCTTGGAACAGATTTTCTCAATGGTCGAGCAGGCGCCGATACTTACCTCTTTAATCGTGGAGATGGGCAAGATACCCTCTATGATAGCAGTACAGATAATAGCGTTGACCAACTTGTATTTTCAGGTACAGGTTTAACATCAACTAATGCGATTATTACTCGCTTAGGCACAAGTAATGATTTAAAGATTTCTTTCGGTGGTGGTATCTCTGACTCGGTTGTTCTCAAAAACCAAGTTTTTAGTCCTACCTCCAACTATGGGGTGGAAAGAATCAAATTTAGTAATGGCGTAACTTGGACAGAAGAACAGCTTTGGAATGCTTATCTAACAACAGGCGCCGCTTCTAATGATACTTTGGAAGGCACAAATCTCAATAACACAATTAGAGGTGGTCTTGGAACAGATTTTCTCAATGGTCGAGCAGGCGCCGATACTTACCTCTTTAATCTGGGAGACGGGCAAGATACCCTCTATGATAGCAGTACAGATAAAAGCGTTGACCAACTTGTATTTTCAGGTACAGGTTTAACATCAACTAATGCGATTATTACTCGCTTAGGCACAAGTAATGATTTAAAGATTTCTTTCGGTGGTGGTATCTCTGACTCTATTATTCTTAAAAACCAAGTTTTTAGCACAACCTCCAATTATGGAGTAGAAAGAATCAAGTTTAGCAATGGTGTGACTTGGACGGAAGAACAGCTTTGGAATGCTATAAGTTAAAACTATAGCATTCCTCCTTCATTTTTGAAGTAAATTAGGTAAAGTGGTAGGACTCGTAAGCAAATTAACTTAATTGCTAAAAGTCCTGCCATGAAAAGCTTATTAGCAGTAACTAAAACAATAGATACCGACTATAATCTAAATACCTTTACGACCTAGTGTTAAACTTTAAATAAAGCTACAACATCAGCAGTTAGAAGGTGCCAAAGTTGCTCTGGTTCCCAAGTATCTGGGTCAAATTTAGAATTACGACCACGTTTGTATGCTTGCTGTAATCTATCCCAGCTAAACTGTTGCTTGTAATTTATATTTTTATTAATAACTCGCAACAGTCCTAAACCAAGTAATACGTTAGCTAGCCTGAATTTAGCTCCTAATAAAAATGCTTGCACTTCAGCTTCACCAATAGGATCTGTACCATAACCTGTTATAACGTGAATGCCATCATGCAATTGTTTACGACGAGGGCCTGTGATAAAGGGCTTTAAATTATGTTCGTCAAGAAAGTCTGCCCATGTTCTGCCAAAAGTACCGCTTGGGAGAGAACGTAATTTTTCTATGTCCACAATTTGTGGAACACTTAACCCTTGTGCTTCAGTAACTTTGTCTATTAAATCTAAAACTTGTTGTAAACGTGGGGTAGGATTTGAAGGAGTATTGCTTTGCATCATAATTTATTTTGATTAATAAAAACAGCATTTGCTGCTTTGTTTACGCTATGTTAAAATTTTCAAAGTTTCTAGCCTTAACAGGAAGTATCAAAAGTCATGATTTTAACCATGACTAAAGTGACACTCTAAAGCTTGTATATTAATTCTCTCTATTTGTAGCTTTGAATTTTAACTGTTTTTTACTGTTTTTGTAAACAATAGATGCGATATATAGCATTCCTAATTGATTTGTAAAAAATGATGCTTATGTAACGAACCGCAAAGAACGCAAAGGGCGCAAAGGAAGGAAAGAAAGAAGAGAAATATTTTACAAGCGATTTAGGGTTGCTAGCTCAACGGCGCCAAGTTTTATGTTAGCTATTTCAATAATGTGAACCATTGGTTCACATTTGGATTGGTTGATTAGTTATAATGATGTTCGATTAATTATCCGTACAAAGTAGAGACGTTAGATGTAACTCTACCCACATCACTATTCGGCGCCACGTTCATTCGATTATTCAATTTATTGGAATATTGAAATTGTAGAACCTATTCTATTTTAAATGGAGTAGGACTTGTTTTCTATACTCAAAACGAGAAAATTTCGGCGCCAACTCAGCAAGGGTTACAATCTACAAACTGTCATAAGCGGGCTTGAAAATAACAATGGAAGGTATTTTCATTAGTAATAATTTCTACTTAGTATGGTGAGCGTTGGAGATGAAAAATACGCTTGCCCTCCGAAGCCTGAAGTCCTGATTTTTAAGTGTGCTAGTCCGCTCTCTATTTCCCATCCCTGCACGCGGCTGGCTTCTTAAAACAACACACGTGAGTTAGATTATACCCTATGACACAAGCAACAAGAGTTTCAGTAACATCCTCTGACGCAATGAATCCGTTAGCGACTTCTGCTTCTTCAGGAATGACTTACTACGTTGCAACAAACGGTTTAGACACTAATTCTGGTACTTTGAATAGTCCTTGGAGAAGTATCAATCATGCGACATCATCAGACTCTCCTATCAAAGCTGGTGACACAATCCAAGTAGAGTCAGGTGTTTACACAGAGTTAATTACTCTTGGTAAATCAGGTAATTCTACTCTTGGTAATATTACACTCAAAGCGTCGGGCGCCGTTACTTTGCGTGACCCAGATTCAAGTAAAGGTGGTTTTAGAGAAGGTGTAATTCAATCGGCAGGTAAAGGCTATTGGACTATTGATGGATTTCGGATTGAAAATACTTCTTGGGCTGGTATTTCACTTCGCGATGCCAACAATATGATTGTGCAAAACAATTACACTTACCAAACAGGTGCATCAGGAATCATCGTTCTCCCTGATACTTACTACGATGGAGGTGAAGCTGAAGTTACTAACTCTAACATCAAGATTCTCAACAACACCATTGAGCGAGCTAACTGGAATTGGAAAACAAGCAATGACCAAGGCACTCAAGAATCTTTGAGCGTTTGGGGTGTGAATGGATTTGAAGTTGCCAATAACACTGTTAAAGAAGGAAAAAGAGAAGGTATTGACATCAAAGTTGGTTCTCGCAATGGCTCAGTTCACGGTAACACTGTCACTGCTCAGGCTATAGTATCTGGAACACCCCAAGGTTACAATGGTGGTCCAGGGATTTACCTTGATGGCAACCGTGCCACGATGTTCAATATTAGCGTCTACAACAATACTGTTTATGCAAACACCGCAGACGCGATTGCAATTGCAGACGAGGTTCCAGAACAAGGAGATGTATATGATATCCGCGTCTACAATAACGTAGTTTATGGTAATGGAAAACAAGGTGTTAACGGTGGTAGTGGAATTGCCATTAACTCAAATGTGCGTGATGTTGAAATTCTGCACAATACTTTCGTAAACAACGTTCAAGCCTTTAATATTGCTGGCATAGACTATTATGGTGGTAAGAAAGCGAGTAACATTACAATCCGCAACAATATTTTCGCTAACAGTACGTACCGTAATGGATTTATTGGTCATACAGACAACGTTACCCTAAGCAATAACTTATTCACCAATGGCTTTAAAGAACTCTACCAAACTCAGGGAACATTGACGAACTTACAAAGTAGTAACAATATCACTGGAGATGCTCAATTCGTCAATCCTTCGGGAAATGACTTTCATTTATTAGCCTCTTCACCATCTATTAATGCAGGTTTTCTTGGAATAGGTGCCTACGCAAACAAAGATAAAGATGGCGTTACTCGTTCTCAAGGTAATGACATAGGCGCCTACGAGTACCGTCCCGGATGAAATAATTAATTAGTGGGACTGTGAAATCGTTCTTGCATATATTCTTTCTTATCAGGTTGCATCTTTTCTTATCGCTTCAACTGGTGCAGGTTCCTAAAAGCTTTGTAGTTATAACCTTTTGCAAAGGGCGGTAATCGTAACATTACAGCCAACCAGTGGTATGCTGAAACCTTTCAAAAATTAAATAGTATTTCTATAAATTTTTTGACAGAATATACTTCGGTGTTTACCGAATAACAATTACGTCCTTCTGCTTTAGCTTTGTAAAGAGCCTGATCTGCTGCCTCAAGCAAATCTGAAGCAACTATATCAGTACTAGGAGTTACTGTTGCAATACCTATACTTAAGGTGACGTGTTGGTTTACAGGTGATGTTTTATGAGGAATAGAAAGCTGTTTAACAGCTTCTTGAATTTCTTGGGCTACCTGAACAGCTTTGTTACTATCTGTGTTTGGTAATATAACAACGAATTCTTCTCCGCCATAACGAGCAGCTAAATCTGTAGAACGTTTAACTGTTCGTTTCAAAGCTTGGGCAACGAGAGCCAAACAAGTATCTCCGGTGCGATGACCGTAGGTATCGTTATATTGTTTGAAATAATCAATGTCGCATAAAAGTAATGACAGACAACGTTGTTCTCGTAAAAGATATCGCCATGCATAATCAAACTTGAGATCAAAACAGCGTCGATTTGAAATCTGGGTTACTTGATCGACCATTGCGAGATTTTGCAACTGGCGATTAGCAAACTGTAATTGTTGATAAGTAGGTACGCAAAAATATTTATGCATTTCATGATAAACTATGACTAGAAAACTAAAACGTCAAGAAAGGGGTGCGAACATGCGTTTTATCAAAGGATTAAGTCAAGAAACCATCAAAATTTTAGAAAGAATTTATAAATACAGTAAATATCATCAAGTACGGCAGAGAGCGCAGTGTATAAAATTAAGTCATGATGGATATAAAATAACCGACTTAACTAAAATTTTTAATGTCAGTCGTCTAACGATTACTAACTGGTTTGATGATTGGGATAATTATGTACTAGCTGGGTTATACGACAAAAAGGGAAGAGGAAGAAAGTCAAAATTAGATGATGAACAAAAAGAGCAGGTTAAACACTGGTCGCTTGAAAATTCAAGAAATTTACATATTGTAAGAATGAAAATTAGAGATGAATGGGGAATTGATGTTAGTAATGATACAATTAAGCGAGTTTTAGAGTTTTTTGATGTTACATGGCGCCGCATTAAAAGAGGCGTGGCAGGAGAGCCAGAAGAGTCAGTATACAAGCAAAAAAAGGAAGAATTAGAAGAATTAAGAAAACAAGACGATAGAGGAGAAATTGATTTAAGATATGTTGATGAAACAGGGTTTTGCTTAACTTCTTATGTTCCATATGCATGGCAAGAAAAAGGAGAAACTATTATTGTAAAAACTCAGAGAAGTAAGCGTTTAAATGCTTTAGGCTTTTTAAATAGAAGAAACGATTTAGAGGTTTATTTATTTGAACGCAGCATTAATAGTGATGTTGTAATAGCATGTATTGATAAATTTTGTGAAACTCTTGAGAAAAAGACTGTATTAGTAGTTGATAATTCTTCAATTCATACTAGTCATGCGCTACTTGATAAACTAGAAGAATGGAAAGAAAAAGGATTAACCTTATTTTTCCTACCCACATACTCCCCCGAATTGAATATCATTGAATCTTTGTGGCGTTTTATTAAATATTATTGGCTAGAAATAGATGCTTATGAGAGTTGGGAGAGGTTGGTTGAGTCAGTAGAATACATCTTAAAGAATTTTGGAGAAGAATATATAATCGATTTTGCGTAACTACTTAATTACAGAACGGTAAAGTTGTTCACTTTCTCTAAGTGCGGTTTCTAACTGTTTACGACCGCTAATGTCTTCAAAAATATACAATCGTCCAAAATATCGGTCTTGAATATCTCGAATTTGGTTGGAAAAGCGGCGAATTGTGCGACCATCAACAAATACAATTTCATCCTCAATCGTGCAACGATTCTCCTCAGATTGCAATGGTTTGCAGGATTCATCGAATGCTGGCAAATTGGCAACCTTGGTTATGCAATCAGGAATGATATCATTATTTTTAAGTTGAGCAAGTCGCATCTGAGCTTCCAAATGTTCAATGCCCCAAATTTCACAGAAGCGGTGATTAAAATAAAGGATTTTGTCTGTGCGATTATCAACAACATAGAATGCTAGCAAAGAAGTGTCAGTCATCGCGCGCAGCAAAGCTTCCTTCCAGCGCAACTCTTCTTCCACGCGCTGGCGTTCTTCTAAAGCAGTTTGTTGCTTAGTAATATCTTGTTCGCTAACAAGGATTATAGGATGACCCATAACTGGATCGGGTATGCATCGTATATTCATTTCATGCCATCGAACCCCCTTGGCAGTTAACACCTGGGTTTCAATAATGCAAACCTTACCTAAATGAATTGCTTCTATAGCCTTTTTTCCAACATTTTGATCAGCAAAATGCCTCAAAAAAATATTCTCGGTTGATCTGTGGGGTTGTAAGGTATCTCCATAACAGCGAACGGCTGAGGGGTTTTGCATCAACACTACACCATCCATTGTGTAGAGCGAGACCATTACACTAATGTGATGCAATGCTTCAATTGAGCGTAGTGCTTGTTGATCAATCTGATTGGCAACTTCTATTGTGCTTTCAACCAGCATCCCCATCCGTCCTTCTGCAATTTGAATGCCAGAACAGAGACAGCAGACAGAAACAGGTTTTCCTTTTGGGGAAAATGTCCACTTTAATGACTCCTTTGTTTTATTTATTTGTATTACATTTTTGCTTAAAATATTGAAAAAATCCTCCGTAAGTCTACGATATTTTATTAATTTTAGGAAAATTTACCTCAAAACTGCTATTTTTAATAATTCTAATTTTTTCTTTAGGCATTGAGTATAATCTATGCTTAAATTCTTAAGGAACTTCCAATAAATTAAATCTTAATAAATAATTTTAAAATTTATTTTATTATTTAATTATAATAATCACTTTTTCAGAGAAACTCTGTTAACGGATAACGAGAAAACTGCGTTAACGTACCGAGCGCATGACATAAAAAATTTATCTTGTGGGATGGGCATCCTTGCCTGTCCAAATGTACTACTTAAAGATGCTTCTACCTGTGCATTGACAGAGGACATTAGGATAAGAGATATTGACCTACTATAAGTAAAATTACCCGTGGCTAATCCGAAAGAAGACCTCGAAATTCTCGCGCGTACTCCGTTGTATGCTTTTGCCCAGGAACTCAAAGCTAGGTTTACTGGTTTTGGTGGTTGGGATATGCCTGTACAGTTTAGCGGTATTACTGCTGAACATGAAGCGGTTAGAAATAAGGCGGGCATTTTTGATATATCCCATATGGGTAAGTTTACTCTCGAAGGTAAAGATTTAGTCTCACAGCTACAAAAACTGGCGCCTTCCGATTTTAGCCGTCTCCAATCTGGTCAAGCACAGTATAGTGTGTTGTTAAATTCTCAAGGTGGTATCATTGATGACATTATTTTTTACTACCAAGGTGAAACTACTACCAGGGAACAACGAGGAGTACTAATCGTTAATGCTGCTACCTGTGCTAAAGACAAAGAATGGTTACTAAACAATCTTGATACTAATCAAATAAAGTTCCAAGACGTATCGTCTCAAAAAGTTCTAATTGCGCTTCAAGGTCCATCGAGTGTTGCTTTACTACAACTCTTTGTAAACCAAGACCTTTCCTCTATTAAAGCTTTTGGACATATCGAGGCTAGTATCTTAGACCAACCTGCTTTTATTGCCCGAACTGGTTATACGGGTGAAGATGGGTTTGAAATTATGCTTGACCCTGATATCGGCGCCCAATTATGGCAAAATCTAATTCAAGCTGGCGCCGCTCCTTGTGGACTTGGCGCCCGTGATACCCTACGTCTTGAAGCGGCAATGGCACTGTATGGACAAGATATAGATGATACAACTACACCCTTAGAAGCTGGGTTAGGTTGGCTAGTTCATTTAGATACAAAAGGTGACTTTATTGGACGTTCGGTATTAGAACAGCAAAAAGCAGAAGGTGTAAAACGGCGCCTGGTAGGGTTACAAATGCAGGGACGTAATATTGCGCGTCATGCTTACCAAGTATTATCCGAAGGTAAAATAGTTGGGGAAATTACAAGCGGTACTTTATCACCCACACTTGGTTATCCCATTGCTTTAGCATACGTTCCCACCGAATTATCTTCAATCGGTCAAACCCTAAATGTTGATATTCGTGGTAAAACTTATCCCGCAGTTGTTGTCAAACGTCCCTTTTATCGTTCAAAATCACGATTGACGAATTAGTAAAAAGTGCTGAGTGCTGAGTATTGAGTCTCCTAACTCCTAACTCCGTTCCTCATAACTTTTAACTTTACTCAGTACTCAGCACTTTCTACTCAGCACTTTTTAGAGGATTTCATATGGGCTTTGAATACCCTGAAAATTTAAGATACTTAGACACTCACGAGTATGTGAGACTAGATGGAGATATTGCCACTGTTGGTATTACGGCATTTGCTGTTGACCAATTAGGGGACATTGTATTTTTGGAACTGCCAGACGTTGGAGAGACTGTTACTAAGGGTGACAGCTTTGGTACTGTTGAGTCTGTAAAAGCCGTTGAAGACCTCAATGCACCCATTACTGGCACCGTCCTCGAACGTAATGATGCCTTAATTGAGGCGCCGGAGCAAATAGGCGATGACCCCTATGGAGAAAGTTGGCTGTTAAAAATTCGTGTTGACGACGAAAGCGAAGTCGAAGACGCAATGACAGCAGACGAATATCGCGCACAGGTCGAAGGAGACTAAGGTGGTCAGATTTCCGACTTCGTAAAAGTTGTCGGGAATCTTCTCCTACTTAAAAAAATATATGACGTTACAAATACAGATGTTGCAAAATATTAAATAGTCACGTCTGGAGACCATATTGTGGTAATTTCCGCTCCACAGCCTAAGTCAACTAATCTACCGTTGGGAAAAAAGAGTCAATCGAACAATTTTCAAGTTCGACACATTGGACCGTCTGATGTTCAGGTTCGTCATATGCTGGAAGTTATGGGATTTTCTAGTTTAGATGAACTTATTGATAAGAGCGTACCGCAAGCAATTCAACTTAAAAGGGAGCTTAATCTTTCAGAAGCTAAAAGCGAATATGCTGCTTTAGCTCAGTTGAAGGAAATTGCTTTGCAAAATCAGGTTTATCGTTCGTATATTGGTATGGGGTATTATAACTGTATTACTCCTCCCGTAATTTTACGCAATATTCTCGAAAATCCTGGTTGGTATACAGCTTACACTCCTTACCAGCCTGAAATTTCTCAGGGGCGCCTCGAAGCGCTATTAAATTTCCAAACAATGATTATCGACCTCACAGGTTTGGAAATAGCCAATGCTTCGTTACTCGATGAGGGTACTGCTGCTGCCGAAGCGATGACTATGAGTTATGGTATTTGTAAAAACAAAGCAAATACTTTCTTTGTGTCTCAAGATTGCCATCCCCAGACAATCGACGTGTTACAGACACGTGCCAGACCCTTGGGTATCGAAATCGTTATTGGAGACCATCGTACTTTTGATTTCGAGCAAGCTATCTTCGGCGCCGTTTTACAATACCCTGCTACCGACGGCACAATTTACGATTACAGCACCTTTTGTCAGCAAGCACATCAAAAAGGCGCTCTCGTTACGGTTGCTGCTGATATTATGAGCTTGTGTTTACTAACACCTCCAGGAGAATTTGGCGCCGATATCGTTGTAGGTAGTACTCAACGTTTCGGAGTTCCCCTTGGCTATGGTGGTCCACACGCAGCATATTTTGCCACCAAAGAAGAATACAAGCGGCAAGTCCCAGGTAGAATTGTTGGGGTATCGAAAGATGCTCGTGGTAACGCAGCATTACGTTTAGCATTACAAACACGCGAACAACACATCCGTCGTGATAAAGCTACTAGTAATATTTGTACAGCACAAGTTTTACTAGCTGTTATCGCTGGGATGTATGCTGTGTATCATGGCGCCGATGGATTAAGACAAATTGCTCTAGATATTCATCAAAAAACTTTAACACTAGCTCAAGGACTCAAGCAATTAGGCTATAAAATAGCTTCTCTTCATGTCTTCGACACATTCAAGGTTGAACTAGGAAACCAAAAGTTAGAAGATATTTTAAATAGAAGCGAAGCCAAAAAAATCAACTTGAGAATTTATAACGATACAGCAGTAGGTATTTCCCTTGATGAAACAACTACCGAAGCTGATTTAATAGATTTACTAGAAATTTTCGGAGGTTCTACACCTCTCCCCCACACCCCCACACCCACTTTCTCACGTACTTCCTACCTAACCCACCCAGTTTTCAACCGCTATCACTCCGAAACTGAGTTATTACGTTACATACATAAACTTGAAACAAAGGACTTATCATTAACAACATCGATGATTCCTTTAGGTTCATGTACGATGAAGCTAAACGCGACAGCGGAAATGATACCTGTAACTTGGGCAGAGTTTGGTAACATTCACCCATTTGCACCAAAATCACAAACACATGGGTATCAAATTTTATTTGAACAGCTTGAAGAGTGGTTAGCTGAAATTACTGGTTTTGCCGGAATATCTCTCCAACCAAACGCTGGCTCACAAGGTGAATATGCGGGACTTTTAGTAATTCGTCAGTATCACGAATCACGCAACGAAGGTCATCGTAATATTTGTTTAATTCCAGAATCTGCACATGGAACTAACCCAGCAAGTGCAGTAATGTGTGGAATGAAAGTAATAGGTGTTGCCTGTGATAAAGACGGTAATATTGATGTTGCCGACCTGAAAGCAAAAGCCGAAAAGCACAGCAATAACCTTTCAGCGTTGATGGTGACATACCCATCTACCCACGGTGTATTTGAAGAAGCCATCAAAGAAATTTGTACTATCGTTCATTCTCACGGTGGACAGGTATATATGGACGGCGCCAACATGAATGCTCAAGTCGGACTTTGCCGTCCTGGAGATATAGGCGCCGACGTTTGCCACTTAAACCTCCACAAAACCTTCTGCATACCTCATGGTGGTGGTGGCCCCGGCATGGGACCCATCGGTGTTGCCTCACACCTAGTCCCCTTCCTTCCAGGACACGCTGTTGTTGATATCTCCCCTACTCAGCACTCTAAAATAGGTGCCGTTTCTGCTGCACCTTGGGGTAGTGCCAGCATCCTAGTAATTTCTTGGATGTATATTGTAATGATGGGCGCCTCTGGTTTAACCGAAGCTACCAAAATTGCAATTCTCAACGCCAACTACATCGCCAAACGATTAGAAAACCACTACCCAGTACTTTACAAAGGTAGTAACGGTTATGTTGCTCACGAGTGTATCTTAGATTTGCGCGCGTTGAAAAAATCTGCCAATATCGACATTGATGACGTAGCAAAACGCTTAATGGACTATGGTTACCATGCACCCACCGTATCATGGCCCGTCGCTGGTACCATCATGGTAGAACCAACCGAAAGCGAATCAAAAGAAGAACTCGACCGTTTCTGTGATGCATTAATTTCCATTCGCCAAGAAATTGCCGAAATTGAATCTGGCAAAATGGATATTCAAGACAACCTCTTAAAAAATGCCCCTCACACCGCCGAAAGCTTAATTGCTGGTGACTGGAAACATCCATATACTAGAGAACAAGCCGCATACCCGGCACCGTGGACACGCGATAATAAATTCTGGGTCAGCGTCAGTCGCATCGACGCAGCATTTGGTGATAGAAACTTCGTCTGCTCCTGCCTCCCAATGGAAGCATACAGCGAATAACCCAAAAACTAAATAATCACACTTGTAGTAAATAACTAATCTTGTGGGATGGGCATCCTTGCCCGTCCCATATTTATATAAATTTTAATTTATTAAACAAACTGCAAAAGCCATTCTTCCATTTTCTTTTGGCCGTTGCCAGTTCAACATTCTTACCACAAAATCATCAACTTGCTGGCAGTTTAACTTTTAACAAACCCGGTTTCTTGAAAGGTTTAGCATTACTTCCCCATTGGCTAATTGATGAAGATGTACATGATGGTAAACTTTTAAACCTATTTCCAGATTACGAAGTTACAGCAACAAACTTTAACACAGCAGCTTGGCTGGTTTATCCTTCTCGTGCTTATATTCCTCTTAAAGCTCGTATATTTACTGATGAAATTAAAAAACGCATGTTAATCTAATGACAATAAAAATGGGAATACTAAGCATAGTTTGCTCTTTAACACTGCTATGCAATATATTCTCTACCCCATCGCTATTTTGGTGCTTTTCGCTGCTATCAACTATTTAGTGGCGTTTTTGTTTATTTTCAAGTCTGTTTTTCGGCGCCCTAAATACGAAATCATAAATAGTAAACAAGTACCAGTATACCTCGAACAACTATTTAAAGGCGCCATTTCTGAACTAGAGGAATTGGGTTTTAAAGCGTGTTGCTATGTGCAAGTAGAACCCATGCTTCAAATTGACCCACCAACAGTGGTAGAAATACTGCTGTATAATCAATTGCTAAAGTCGTATGCAAAGGTAGGAGTTCGTTATCCGTTGGAAGCTGTTAATTTATTTGATATTGAATTTTATACATTTTTTCAAGACGGTAGTTTATTATTAACCATGAATGGTAAAGCTGATGGAGTCATTGCTGAAACGCCTAACTTTACTATTCAAGATGCTTATACAGCAGAAACTTTGGTACAGTGGCAGTTACATCAAGATACTGTCGAAAAAATAAATATAACAAAACCTGCAATTGGTCTATCCCCTGATAAATTTGCCATAGCTTTAGCAAAATTTAGCAATAAACATTTAGATTATTTATTTAAAGCTGGCAAACTACGGTTAGTTGGAGAAAGACAATATAGTCCTACATTACAGGTTGCATGGAAAGTTGCTAAGAAATTGGTTGACGGAAAACATAAAGTTACAAAAATTCTCAACCAGCGTTTATTAGCAGCTAAAACTAATCCTGAAATGCGGTTTGATATTCCTATTGAGTTGGAAGTTGAAGGGTTTAAGCGTACAGAAAGTCAAAATAAAGGACTAGTCGATGGTAAATTTCGTGCTTGGATGCTGTTTATAAGTTTTGGTTTGTTTGTAGCATCTTTTATGCACATGTTTGAAATACATCGCTTGGCAATTTTTGTGCTAGTGATAATGCTACACGAAGCTGGACATCTAATTGCCATGAAGTTATGCGGTTATCGTGATACTTCTATGTTATTTTTGCCCTTTTTAGGCGCCGTTGCAACAGCAAGTCAGAAATATGATACAACACTTGCTCAAAATGTATGGGTTTTACTCGCTGGCCCTTTGCCCGGTTTAATTTTGGGAATCTTTTTGGATCTTACCTTTAGTAGTACAAATGATTTGTTTTGGGTAAAAGATACAGCTTGGATGTTAATTGGTTTGAATTTAATAAATTTACTGCCTATTTATCCACTTGATGGTGGTAAAATTGCAAACTTACTTGTGTTTTCACGCTTTGCTTATATTGATGTCTTATTTAAATTATTTGGTTTAATTGTATTAGGATGTCTTTCTATTTCTCAACCTATATTATTGATATTTGTTATTTTAACATCTTTAAGTATACCGCAAAGCTTTCGTGCAGCTAAAGCCAATTCTAAATTACAGCGACTTCTCAAACAAACTAAACCCACTAATCAAGATAATCTTATTCATAATATTTTTAAATATTTTCAAGACTTGGGGTATAACAAATTACCTGTCGCTACTAGAAACTTTCTAGTTAAAGATATAATTCGACGTTATAACGAATCACAGGGTAAATGGATAACGCGAATTTCTTTAATTGTTCTTTACTGCGGTAGTCTCCTTGGGGGATTAACAGGTTCTTTGTATGCAATATCACCACGTGCAGTTAGCTTACTAAGTGAAATTCCGCTTATGTTCGATAAACCACAGCAGCGACGAGAACGTTTTCTCAGTATGCATAAGCATGAAATTCAAAAAGCAACAGCAATATTACAAAAAAATCCCAATGATATAAATGCATACATTAAACGCGCAAAATCATTTAAAGTCATGCGAGATAATAAAGGCGCCATTTCTGACTATAATCAAATTGTGCGATTACAACCTAAAGAAACTCAACACCGCTTTATTCGTGCTTCCTTAAATTCTCAACTTGGTAATATCAAAGCTGAAATACAAGACTATGATTATTTACTAAAGCTAAATCATAAACCTCATATAGTATACTATCAACGGGCAGAAGCTAGAACAAAGTTACGCTATTATAAAGGCGCTATTGCCGATTATAATGAAGTTATTAAACTCAATCCTAAAAGCTACTGGAATTATATTAATCGTGGTTATATATATATTCAGCTAAAAGACTATAAAGGCGCCTTAGCTGATGCAAATAAAGCTATACAACTCGAACCTCAACTACATGACGCTTATGCATTGCGAAGTCAAGTATATAGCAAGTTAGGAAATAATAAAGCAGAAAAAGCTGATAAGCAAAAGGCAATAGCACTTGAACAAGTTTGGGAAGAAACACGCCAAGATTAAAACTAACAAAAAACGGCGCCAGTATCTATAATTAAGATAGGTGCCGTGCCAAATGATACCGAAGTGATTGGGGGTTGAAGAGTATATACAGTATTTATGCTCATTGTTGACAGGTTAAACGGGTAGAAGAATTACTCTCTTTACTGGCACCAATCTAAAAATATGTTCGGTTAGTTCGGTTTCCCGTACCTCCAGTACTTAAAAATGTGAACCACGGTTCACATTCTTCTTCCCTTTTCACTTTTTCACGGCGTTCCGCAATCAATTCCAAAGTCAAACTTCTATCTTTCGGCAACTGCGAAAACCGAGACTTCAACCCCAACTTGATCGTTTCTGACTTCTCCAGCACCAGGCGCCACGCACCAAATAATATGTGTGAATCGCCAAACCGCGTGACAATTATAAATAGGTGCGATCAGGCTACAAGTCTTATTACTAGGTTGAATTTTTTTCGTAGCGTCACACACCCTACAGTTTTTATGTCCCGGTTGCGTAATTATCATAATATAGACAAGGTGCAGCTATGTTAGGCAACCAAAATAATCATTTCACGAATTATACAAGCTCACTTAATATCGAATCTAGCCTAAATATAACAAATTATCCATTACGGCTTAATGGTGCTAGTTTTGATAAAAACAACGAACCGCAAAGCCTTAATCATTGGCTAAAGTTACAAGGGACTATCACTGGTAACACTTTACTGGGTATAGAATCACATGATATCAGCATTGAATGGGCTGATGGTGTTTCCAAGACTTTTGACCCAAACAAAAGTACGTGGATAGTTATTCATGGTTTACAAATGAATTTACCCAAAGGAGATATACTTGAACAACTAGGAGATATTAAAAACTTAGCTTCATCAGTTGATGCCTTTTCTCCTGATGACCAAGTACTTGTCTTAGACTGGAGAAGTGCAGCTTATTCTCCAGGAATAAATTACCGTGGAGATTTTAATATTCCCAATCCTGTAATTGCTCTTTCATGGATTGACGCTGCTGCCATTTGGACTGCTAATATTCTAAAACAATTTGGAATCGCTACACCAAATATTAATTTAATTGGTCACAGCTTTGGTAGCTACGTTGCATCATCTGTAGCTGCTGATATTACAGGAGGTATTAACCGAATTATTGCTTTAGACCCTGGTAATTTACAAATAGGAGGCGATAAGTATAAGCAAACAAAATTTAGTGATAATTCACGCTGGTCTTGGGCTTTTTACGGTAGTGGGTTTGGCGCCCAAGACCGCGCGAGAACTGCCGACGAATCTTTTATAATAGACTTTCCCTTTTATACACAGTTTCCTGATATTCCTGGAGTTAACAAAGGACACGGTGCCGTTGAACAATTTTTTACGGCAATGCTCAACCAAGCCAGCGATAAACAATACTATTCTGATGCAGATGTTTTCGGACTTGACAGAATGAATCCAATCGCCAAACCTTGGAACATTGACTATACTACCAATTGGGAAGCAAAGCTAATTCCAGAAGAAATTAATGGCTCTTGGATATTAAAGGATATTATACCTAATCCGTGAATCTTGTCCCATTGGCGCCATTACATACTAATCATTAGACATCTCCAATAATCGTGATGGATCAACTAGTTCAATTTTTGTTTTTGCCTGCCATTGCAAGTATTCGTCTAATAACTCAGAAGTCATAGCTAAGTTTCTACACACAACATTCTTTTATTCTAGATTGCATAAGTTGGGTAAGCTTAGACGTATTAGGTAATGTATGGGCAATTTACCCTTACTTTTGTTGATTAATTAATATATGTCGCAATTTATACAACTTTTATATGACTTACACACAAGTGCCTACAACTAAAAACATTTACGAAAGGTCTTTGGTAACTGCGGAAGATTGGTTTCAGGTTGGTAACAAGTTTTATGATAACCAAGAGTATGAAGAGGCGATGGGGTTTTATCAAAAAGCGCTACAAATTCAACCCGATTACTTTGATGCTCTAATAAATATAGGTTTTATCTTAGGTCATTTGCAACGGTTTGGCGATGCATTGGAATGTTTTGACCAATGCATTGCTAAAGATAGCAGTCACTTTATGGGTTGGTTTGGTCGTGGTCAAGCTTTGAGATACTTAGGGCGCCCTACTGAAGCGGTATTGGCTTACAATCAAGCTATCAAAATTCAACCAGATAGTGCTGCACCTTGGAGATATCGTGGTTTAGCGTTGGCTGCTTCACAACTTTATAGTGATGCGGTTTCGTCTTATGACCAATCGCTTCTACGCTATCGTGATGATTATTATACCTGGTGGATTCGCGGTATTTCGCTTGAATCTTTGGGTAAAAACGAAGCTGCGATTATTTCGTATGACCAATCTATTGCTCTGAAACCTGATTTTCATGAAGCTTGGCATTATCGCGCAGGCGCCTTGTCGAGTTTGCAACGCTATGAAGAAGCTATTTTAGATTATGAGGAAGCTATTAAGTGTAACTCTAAATACTGGGAAGCATGGTATTGTCGCGGTAATTTGATGTTGAATATCAAAGATTATGAAGGTGCTATTGAGTCTTATAACCAAGCTATTCATATTCAACCAGAATTTTCTGAAACCTGGAAAAATCGTGGAGATGCGCTTTTTGAGTTAGGCAGAATTCAAGATGCATTGACTTCTTATCGACGTGCAATTGATATTAAACCAGATAATGTTGATGCATAACCCACAACTTATTTTTTACGTGGTTTTCCACTGCGTGGACGTTCGATTAGCGTTTGCTCTAAATTTTCTTCACAGAACTGTTTACGAGTTCTCTCAACTGTGGTTACAGATGTATATAGCGTCTTGGCTATGGCTTCATCTGTACTACCTTCATGTGCCATTAGTAATGTATGCGCGCGACGGATTGTCCTAGCACTAGCTTTTCCTTTCTTTACTAAGTCAAGTAGCTGCATCCGTTGCTCATTACTTAGAACAACTTTGTGCTTTTTGTTCATACTTCCTATTTGCGTCGTCACTATAATAATATAGCACAACCCATCAAAATTTATATAGATTTGACCTTCTTTGCTATTGCCTCTAATTCTTCTTTTATTGGTAACGGGTTGTATCCTAATGTAAATGCTATTGTACTGTCGAATGATACATCTGCGGGACGTGGCGCCGACATTTGTACTTCTTGCTGTTTACATGCTTTTAGGTTTGTATCTGGTAGTTGAAATGCTTCAATCATTAACTTTCCGAAGTCGTAACGAGATATTCTTTCTCTCCCACCTAGGTGAATAATACCGTGATATTGTTTTTCTATCATTAATAGTAATCCCTTGGCGGCTGTAACTCCACTTGCTGGTGTTCTAAATTCATCGGTAAATAATTTTAACTCTTTCCCAGATTGCAGCGTTTGTATAAACCCTTGCATGAAACTTTTTGCTGTGGGTGTTGCGGCACCAAACATTAATGGCATTCTACATATAGCTGTTTTAGAATATTCTTTTAACATCGCTTGCTCTGCTAATACCTTTTGTTCCCCGTATAAATTTACTGGGTTGACTGTATCTGTTTCTTTATATGGTGCATTTTTACCATCGAATACTAGGTCAGTTGATGTAAATGCACATGGTATGGAATACTCAGCGCACAATCCTGCTATGTTTGCTGATGCTGTGACATTAATTGCGTGAGACTCTTCGGGATGATTTTGACAGTAGTTTGGTTGCGAAATTGCTGCTGTATGAATTACTGCATCTGGTTTAATATTTGTAAAGATTTGTTTCAGCTCTTCAAAGTCTGATAAATTAGCTTTTACTAAACTGGCGCCATTTACTTCTAACGTATGCGAGTTATATGTACCGTAAACTTCGTAGTGTTCGCGTCCTACCTCGATTATATGCCACCCTAGAAAACCACTGGCGCCTGTAATTAGTAATTTTTTCATTGACCTAAACGCTTTAAAATGCTGAGAACATTGTATAACTCATTGCCTGGATTGTATAAATAGAACAAACGAGAAAATCCATATACTGGTGCTTGTTGCTTGACTAATTTGATAAAAAGAAAACTGGCGCCGTTTGTGATCAATCCAAATACAGGTTGATCAGAATTAGCTATAAAAAATTGCTCATCGTAAACTATCTGGAGTCCATAATTTGCTTCTAACTCCAATAAAGTAACTTCTTTTGCTTGTACTGTTCTAGTCATAATTTACAAAAGCGGAGATGCTGTAGCGTGACGTATAGTATTAGCTTTCTATTTAAATTAAATTAGAGCTATCCTCATGTAAAAACTTGATAGTATCTTCACACCACTTTAACCATTCAATTTCGTAGCGTATTCCCTGCTGAAGCGTTAAATAGCGATACTTTTCTGCCAAAGGTAAAGTTTGCGGGTTTGCAAAATGCTTCTCCTCAATAGCTCGATACGCTTTTAACTTGTCTTGGTGCTGCGCGCGGTGATTTTCTAATTCTTTAATAATTTTCTGTTTCGGCGCCACCTCACCAGCAAATATTTTTACTAACAACTCATCTTTTATTGGGCTAACTTCTGATGGTTCCAATATCCATTTACGTAAATATTCTTTCCCTGCCTCTGTAACTGAAAATACCTTCTTGTCTGGGCGCCCCTCTTGCCTAATTACCTCTGCAACAATATGTCCCTCTTCCTCTAACTTACTCAATTCTCGGTAAATCTGCTGCTGCGTTGCGTGCCAAAAAAAACCCACAGTCCCCGCAAACTGCTTCGACAAATCATAACCACTACACGCTGTATCTAATAAAGCCGCCAAAATCGCATGAGATATTGCCATAAAATTCTATTCTTTCTTTAGCTTTTATAAATAAAGCTTGATTGTATACTCACTTTGTTGAGTATACAGTATAGGTATTACAATTTGACAACCAATGGTTGTCAAATTGAAAAATAGTAATTATATACTGCTTATTTAGTTATTACGTGCGTGTTCAAATTCGTACACGTAAAACAAGCGGCGCAATTTTAGAAGTAGATAACCTATACCAGCAAACGTAACGGCGCCTAAAATAGCTAACCAAAAACCAGCAGGAGGGAAAGATTCAACAGCGCGTGCATCAATAATTACACTCCAATATGTAAGTATTATAGATGTTGCAAAAGCAAAAACAGTCAGCCTATTTATGTTTTTTAAAGCATTTTGACAAACGCTACAGTGCTGGGTGTGTGCTGTCCAAACATCAAATAGCTTTTGTTTATCTAATTCCGGAGTAGGAAGGTGTGAGTTGCATTCTGGCGCCCAAGGAATGCCACCACCTGCTTTATTTTCTAACCAATTGCGAAACGCGATTATCATCTTATCTTGAGGGTTAGGCGTGAAAACTTTGTTCAACCATCTACCTTGTTTTTGAGCTATAATCTTTTCTTGATAATGAAGAAAAACCATATCTTGGTGTAGAAATAACGAAGCCAGAACATGACCTAACCATGTTGGCATTGGTAATCCAAAAAATCCTAAACCTGCTGGTGTTTTGTTTTCGTCATTTTTGACTAATACCTGGCACCCAATATGACGACACCATCCCGGACGAGTTGGAGTTGCATACAAAACTAGAATTAGTTGACCACCATCTTGTAAAGTTGAAACAATCCGCATCAAACAAGGCGGTTGAAAATTATGAACAGCTTGTTTTATATTAGGGGCTGTTGGTGTAATTTCATAAGCAAAACCAGATTGACTTGATATTTCACTCAAGCGAATCATATCATAATATTTAGCGTCCTTATATCGGTTGCCGACAATTCCATGATGCGAGACAGGAACATGCGCTGGGTCAGAAATATTCTCCATGAAAAAGTCCCATCCATACGCCAAGTCACGAAAATTCCAAAATAACTTTACTACTTTATCTGACTTGTTTTCTAACTCTGGGGTAATTAACGGTTGAGATGACTGACTTTCAAGTTGTGCTTCTACTCCTGACTCTGCCCATACCCATAATAATCCTTGTTGTTCTTGAGTTGGATAAAAAACTGCACAAGATTTAGAATTTGAGCAATGTTGTGACTCCGTTTGTTCATCTTTAGCTTGGGGAATGCTAACACAATTTCCTTCACCATCAAAACGCCAAGCATGGTAAGCGCACATTAGTGTACCATCTGTTTCTACTCGCCCTTCTGAAAAAGGCGCCAGTCGGTGAGGACAAGCATCTTCAAAACATCGCCATTTCCCAGAGCCATCTTTCCACAATACAATATTTTTTCCAAGTAATTGCATTGCATGAGGACGTGATGAGTCTAAAAAATCAACAACAGCAACTGGATACCACTGTTTTGTCCATTGAAATACTGTTTCTTGTGGTGCCACTTCTAAGTTTACATCATGCTCGTTAGTTGGCAAACTGTTGTACTTAGTCACAGTTACTCCTTTTTTACGCATGGTCATTGGGTTGTTGTTAGGATTTACGCAAAGAAACCTGGAATATACGTTGATAGCATGTAATAAAAATGACGATTTTGCTCCCAAACCAGGTTTCTAGGTTTTCATGCGTAAGTCCTGGTTCTAATTATAACTTTTTACTACAAATTTTTACTAGGATATGTTAACGTCCAGTTATCTTTGCTACTAATACCGTTCCCCTAACCAAGGTTGAGCTACTACTTTTGTTGCACTTACTTGGAATTTTTCGACTTTGGATGACATAAATGGTTCTGCGTTACAATCTATATCATGCAAAGGCATTAAAATTATTCAAGTAATGAAATTACATGTAGTCTAAGAATCAGCTGACATCAGGAGTTAACAAAATACATAATTTTTCAAAATTGTTGAAAATTGTTAATATTTTTTTAATAATCCAGTTAGAATACATCAAATAGAATGTAACAAATGAACATAATTTACTGTGGTTTTTACGTAAGCTCTGAGACACCCTGAATTTGCAGTAGTACAGGATGAGAAAAAATTAAATCTTCGTACTTAGCAATGGTATCTGGAACGTTGTGAATATTTTTCCACCGCATTTGAGTCTCTGGACAGTTCCCTTTGCTTGATAAAACCATCTGACAAAACTTTAATGCTTTGTTATCCGATTGTAATTCTTTGGAATATTGAAATTGACGGTCAGCAGTTTGGCTAAAAATTTCTACTTCTTGTTGTAGCAAATTATCTAACGATTTTGCTAACTCTCCCATTGTCTTGCTGTTCATTAATTCTTTACGAATGACCTGTAATTCTTGAATAGCTTTTGTTAACGCATTGAAATTTTTGTGTTGTTCTGCTTCTGTACCCAACTCCTCACACAAGTCTAAATATTGTTGCTGAAGTCGTACATATTTTTCTTGTTCTTGAATTAAATCAGATAATGCGTTATACGCAGCTTGATATTTTTCTTCGGTAAGTAGCTTTTGAATATTCTTTCTTTGTCCAAATTCTGGATATTCTGCCGATTTTTGGACGAATTTGTCTCGAAATGAAAGCTCTAATGCTCTTTGACGCTTGATTTTATCTTGTTTTTGAATTAACTCATTCAATAATCTACACGCAGTTTTATAATATTCTTTTTGAATCAACTGTTGAAGGTTATTATCATAAATCAAATCTGGATATATTGCCGCTTTTTCTGTAAACTCGTATTTAAACGAAAGTTCAATTGCATTTTCACGGTCAATTCTTTCTTTCTGCTGAATTAAATTATTTAATAAATTATGTGCTGCTCGATACTTATCTTGTTTGACTAAGTGTTTTATATTGTCATTTTTTGCTATCTCTGGATATTGTACAACTCTAGTCAAAAACTTTTCTTTAAACGAAAGCTCTAATTCTTTCTCTCGTGCAAGTTGTTTTGCTTTTGCCGTCAAATGTTCTTCGACATAATCATAAAACTGTTTTAATAACGTTTTATCTGCATGTAAAATCTCTAATACTTTCAATAAACTAAAAACTGGATACTGTCCATATTTTGATTCTCCCCAGTAAAGAATGGGTAGAGCATCTTTTATTTCTTGCAGTCTGCGACGGTTTGCTGTAGATATACGAAACAATTTCTCAAAAGTCACTACCGACAATTCAAAGTCTGGCATAAATTTTTTCGTTAAAACAGCACGTAACTCTGTAATCTTAACTTCTTTTAATACTTTTACTATATCTTCTTTTGCCGATGATTTTGCTACCGTTAACCCTAACTCTTTCAATATCAGATTTAATTTCTCTTTTGTTAACAACTCTAAACAAGAGTAAGCAAACTCTTTCACAAGACTTGCTCCTTTATACCAGTAGCACCACCCTGCTACATATGTTAATTCACTTTCTAACTTCTCTGGTACAGCTTTGGTTCTATTTTGAGCATCCAATATTAAAAGTGCTGCTACTTTTGCTGAATACATAGTTCTGCCTTAATTTCAACATTCTATAAATTCTCTTTGTTAATAAATGTATCGAAGACTGTCTATTTTTCTCTTATTGTCTCACATCTCACCCAAAACAACCAACAAACCCAATGAGGCGCCTATCTTTATAGTTTATAGGTACTATTACGTAATTCAGTCTTTGGCATTATATATAGGAGTAATTACAGAACAAAAAGCCAAAATCGATTTTACCACCACGCACTATTAATCGTGATGACCCAGAGATTCATGGTGCGTAACGCTACGATATTATGCGCTTCGTTGAGATATTGTTATAGCGTTACAACGTATGCATCTACGAAACGGCGCCACGTGTTTAAATAAATTAAATCTTTGAATCAGTTCTATTATTTGCTTGTTTGGGTCAGTTTGTCGAACGTAGTAACCATACCTCATATCTTGCATCAACGTATTAATACTTAATTTTATTGTTGCTAATAAACATAATTTTTTATCATTAACACGAAAAAATAGGTATTTTCAGCCTGCGTAGGCAGGCTTTGTTCGTATAGTCTCACCCACGCGCGGGTGTAGGTGCAAGATATAGCATCAATAATCCTTTGTCGCGCGTTAGTTCCTTATCTTCGTAGTCATTACGGTATAACGTGTCAAACTACGATTCGTATTATTTTATTGCGAAAGTTTTTTATTTTATTTGAGACATAGATTATTGTCTATGAACTTTATAGTTTGTTCATGAATCACATTTAATCGACCTTTAATCTGTTCATAGCAACCGATTTTTCTAAAAATAAAAGAGAAAGAATTGCAACTACTTGCAAATTTTTCTGACTTGAGTTAGAGTCGAGGCATAAGCTTAAAAAACCAAATACAGTTAAGTGTTCAGGAGGTTAACTTTAAATTCCGCACAAAAACATAGATAAGTCTTAAAAGTGGACATTTCTGAAGTGTGATGCTATTACTGAGCAAACATACTTTTTTGTCAATCAACCTTAAGCAATAAAACTAATGATGAGCAGATATATTGCTCTATATTTATATTGTTTTCAGATTGTTGATAATAGTTATCAATATGTTTCTGAAGAAAGATGGCTTGATATCACAATATGTTAGAGAATCATAATTAAACGCCGTTGATATCGCTCTCTTGGTAGATGATAGATGCGAGTTTATCATTTGAATAAGGGCGCCTTTTTAACAAATTCTGTGTAAAAAACCTTAAATTTCTTTGTCCGCATATAAAAGTGTAGTACAGGTAGATGAGTAATTTCTTTTGTTCTGATAATTCACGTTCTTTAGGAGAAGACATCATTGGCAGCGCAGCCAATCATCAGACTTATATATTAGTAGAGTGTCCTCCACCTTGGGCATCTGAAGCGTTTGATTCTAAGTGGGTTCCAAGTAACTTAAAAAACTTAGCAGAAGAAGTTAAACGTGCGCGACTGCCAATAAAGTTCTTATTGATAGCCAATAATGTATCTCATAAATCGAATCGTACAACGCTGTTGATATATCAGCGTAAGGACGGTTTAGGAAGTGGATATCGTAAACAAGAATATAGTTTGCCTAATATCGAACAAGTTGCTGGTTTGGTGACAAAGTGGTTGTACGGCAATGTTACTGAGCATGAAGTTGAAACAAGTGTAAAGCGAGATATTTTAGTATGTACCCACGGTAGTCATGACCGTTGCTGTGCTAGATACGGCGCCCCTTTTCATTTTTACGCTTCTGAATTAGTATCTGATTTATATCCCGATACTGTGCGGATGTGGAAAACTACGCATTTTGGTGGGCATCGATTTGCTCCAACTGCAATAGACTTACCTGATGGTAGATATTATGGCGCCTTGGAACCAGATATTTTTAAAGCTATACTTACCCGCACCGGTAATATCGAATGTTTGAATCAGGTGTATAGAGGTAGTTCAATTTTACCACCCGAAATTCAAGTTTTGGAACGAGACCTGATACTGCGTTACGGTTGGGACTGGTTCAGTTATAAAGTTGCTGGTAGAATCGTTGAGGCAAGTGAAGACAATAGCAATATTATTGCCGAACTGACTTTTGAAAAACCAGATGGTTCTATGTACTGTCATCAGGCACAATTATTTAGAGATGCTAAAAAGACTGTTGAACTCAAAGGTTCTTGCGGCGCCACCAAAGATTCGGTGTTTACGAAGTATACTGTTACCAATGTATGGTTAGCATCGCAGAAAATCGCTAGCTATACGGTTTGATTCGATAAAACGATTAGGGAATCTCGCGTGACCCCTATTAATGATTTAATATTACTCGGTGCCAACTTTATATCTGAACTAATTAGTGACTATGTATTATAGTTGTTACTACTCGAAAACCCCATCTGTTCCCAGAAATGTCCATTGAAGCAGTTAATAGTATATTAGTGTTATAATGATATCCCGGAAGAATACTTGGTCATGGCAGTTTCGATAAATCATACTGAAAAAGTATATTTTAGTGTTTATATTTTTGAAATTTTACGTATTATTCTCCTCCTGAGACACTCCGTGAACGTAAAAAAACCGCTTTTTTACAAAATTATTTTTCATAGTTGCATAACTTTTTATACTAAGTACTTAAGAATATGACGTTTATTGCTTAGTGATAAAAATGTTGAAAACCCAATAATTACTGAGTTTTTCTACTTTTATTAGTCGAAGAACATCCAGTGTTGCATATTTTGTGCATATAATCGCTTTCATGACTCTCCTTCAAGCGCAAGTTTTTTCTGTTTAATTTCAGCTTTGGATTTAAAATCAACTACAACAGAGCAAAAGGCACTTACATAAAGAGAGTTAATTAATCTTTGCTCTCTGTGTCCTAATACTCTCTGTTGTAAATAAATATACTATTGAATATGGTGTAAGAGGAATAAACCACAAAGCACACAAAGAACACAAAGGAAGAATTACGGTTATGCGTCCTTAAATATTATTAGGATTAAAGATAATAGTTATATAAAAATATAAAATCGTTATGACTTCGACTACACCTCCAAACTCTAACCAAACAAATGATACTTCCCAGGTATGGGAAGAGGAAATGGATAAAGCTATATTTAGTTTTGACGAGATACAAACCGAGTTAAACTACCGTCAAGCACAAACTGCTCTACGTAACATGGTGACAAAGCTTGACTTAACACCAACTGAACAGCGGGGTTTAGAGAGCGAAATTAATGATTTAGAGAATATGCTGTCAAAGCTTGACCGTATGGTGGTGCAAATAGCAGCGTTTGGAATGGTTGGACGTGGTAAGTCGTCTTTATTAAATGCGTTGGTTGGTCAAAACGTCTTTGAGACGGGTCCTTTACATGGTGTTACTCGTTCTGCTCAAAGTGTAAATTGGAGTATAACAGAAGAAACATTCGGCGCCAACGAAAGAGCGTTGCGAGTGCGGTTAAAAAGTAGTGGTCAGTCGCAAGTAGAATTAATTGACACACCTGGGTTAGATGAAGTTGATGGAGAAACACGTGCAGCTTTAGCTACTAATATTGCAAATCAAGCCGATTTAATTTTATTTTTGATATCGGGTGACATGACTTCAGTTGAGCATGAAGCACTATCACAGTTGCGTGATGCAGGTAAACCAATATTATTAGTCTTCAATAAAATTGACCAATATCCTGAAGCTGACCGCATGGCAATTTATGAAAAAATTCGTGATGAAAGGGTGCGAGAACTAGTATCTCCCGATGAAATAGTCATGTCAGCAGCTTCTCCAGTAGTACGCGCACTAATACAAAATCCTGATGGTACACGAAGGGTACAGTTACGAACGGGAACAGCACGAGTAGAAGATTTAAAGTTAAAGATTTTAGAGATATTGCACCGTGAGGGTAAAGCGCTGGTTGCTCTAAACTCGATGATATATGCTGACGTTGTGAACGAACAGTTAGTGCAGCGTAAATTAGCAATTCGCGAAGCTGCTGCAAATTCGTTTATATGGCGTGCGACAATGACAAAAGCTGTGGCAATTGCTCTTAACCCTATTACTGTAGTAGATATATTAAGCGGCGCCGTTATAGATATAGTATTAATTATCGGCTTGTCTAAACTATATGGTATTCCAATGAGCGAAGCAGGTGCCGTTAAGTTGCTGCAAAAAATTGCTCTTTCTATGGGTGGCATTTCGGCAAGTGAACTACTAGCTAATTTTGGTTTAAGCTCATTAAAAACCTTACTAGGAATATCAGCACCCGCTACAGGTGGTTTATCGTTAGGCGCCTATGCTACTGTGGCAATTACGCAGGCAGGTGTAGCCGGATTCTCTACGTATGCTATTGGACATGTTACCAAAACTTATTTAGCAAATGGCGCCACATGGGGTTCGGATGGTCCAAAATTTGTAATTAGTAAGATATTAGAAAACTTAGACGAAGAATCAATTTTAAACCGTATCAAAGAAGAACTACAAACCAAAATTAAACTTAAACGACAAAGGTAATGGCAACGGATACAACGGATGTAACGGATGTAACGGATAGCGTATGTCATTCTGAGCGCAGCGAAGAATCTAAATTCATTATCGTATCAAATAAAAACTACAAACCAAAATTAAACTCAAACGACAAAGGTAATTAAGAATATGCCTTACAGTTCTTTTTCATTACAAGATGTTGTTGAACAATTTAGTTTAACTTTAGAAGAAAGGATACAATTATTTACCAATGTTGAACCAGTAAATCCAAGTGACTTTTTGGTGATGACGTTGGATGAAAACGTACCGCTTGCCACAGCTATTAATAGTGAGAAAGCACGCGGTGAGTTAATCATATTTCCAGTACTGCTAGAATTGAAACGCAAAAATAATTATAGTATATCTTTATTTTCTGGAAAAGAATTTAATGTTGATATTGCAAGGGGTCTAAATGGTTCACCTGATTTCTTAATTAGTACTAGTATACGACGGCGGAAATAAACCCACCATTACGAGCCTTGAAAAAATCATGATTTGCAGCCTTTGAAAATGGTAGGCGTATTTACGCCGCACGGTACTAGCCCTGAACAGTATTATATCAAAGCGCCTGTCATGGTACTAGTAGAAGCGAAAAATCAAGATATTAATAGCGGTTTAGGACAATGCGCTTCAGAAATGATAGCAGCACAGATATTTAATCAAAAAAATAATCAACCCCTTGAAACTATTTATGGATGTATTACCACTGGGATTTTGTGGAAGTTTTTGAAATTAGAACAACAAAAGCTATATATTGATATTTATGAAATTCCACTTCGACCAGTTGAGCATTTATTAGGGATATTTATGCAAATTTTAAAGTAGGGTGCGTAACGCTATAACTATATTTCAACGAAGCAAATAATTTTGTAGCGTCACGCACCCTACTAAAAAACCCAACTTCTTATAACTAGAAGTCGGGTTTATAAACTGAACTCTAACTGAACTCTAACTTAATATTATTTAACTTTTACTCTTATAAGAGTCGAGCCATTCTTGAACTTGAGAGCGTGCGATATCGCGTCCACCTAAACCAAAGGCAAGCGAGATAGCAATAGCTATAGCTCCTAAGAGTAATCCGAATGCGAGGTTGACAATATCGGGGGCTACACCTATTTGTTGTAAAGCCATTGCCGAGACTAAGGTAATAATAGAAATTCGCGCTACTTGTCCGAGAATTCGCGCTTGAGCATTACCTGTACTCGCAATAATGCTAAACGCTAAATTTGCAAAGAACAAACCAATCGCAAATATTATCAACCCTGCTAAAATTCTTCCCAGAATTACTAAAATCCCAGTCACTAATACTGTTAAGGCTGGAATATTTAGGACATTTACTGCTGCAACTGTGGCAAATAATATTATACCTACCAGCACTATTATGCCCGCAATTTCCGATGGTGTTTTCGCAGGCGCCCTTGGTGTAGTGCTTACAGATGTAACAGGGCGATTTAAAGACGGTAAACCAATAACGCTGAAGATATTGTTAAATCCAATACTAGTAAGAATACTTGTAACTAATTCAGATACAAAGCGTCCTACGAAGTAAGCGACAATCAAAATCGTTGCAGCTGTGAAAATTAATGGTACTGCCCCTAGCACCTGTTGCAGCATTGCAATTGCAGGTAACGAAATAGCCTGAATTTGTAACGCAGTTAATGCGGAAATTGCTACAGGTATCAAAATCAACACATAAACAATTGTGCCGATAATGCTTGATAGTGTCTGCGCTCCAGATGCATTACTCAAACCGAAGCGACTGCCCATGTGGTCTATACCTGTTGTTGCTAACAAATTTGTAACGATTCGTCGCACAACATTGGCAAGAAACCAACCAACTGCTGCAATTAAAGCTGCTGCCAGAATATTTGGCAGAATCGAAATAATTTGCGTGATTAGCGACTGTACTGGTACTAACGCTTGTTGCAGTCCCAACGTATCGAGAACTGGAACCAAAAACATTAAAAAGATAAACCAGTAAAGCGCATTACCTATTGTTTCTGAAAGCGATAGCTGGTTTAAACCTGCCCTTTCGTCACTCGGCGAATTTATACGTTCATCAATACGTGCTGCATCTAACCCACGTACAGTTATTAGCTTGACTACAGTTGCAACTGCCCAAGCAATAGCCAAGAGTATTCCGGCGCCAACGAGTTTGGGTAGAAAATTACCAATTTGTTGGAGGAAAGTGTTGAGAGGTTGCGATGCTACACGTAGCTCTAATGTGTCAAGAACAGCTACTACCGTTAGTAATAAAACGCCCCAAAACACTAGACTAGAGATAAATCCCTCAACTTGAGGTGCATCTCTACCAGTAACGCTCGCCGCAATGCGGTTATCTATTTTTGTGCGGTTAAGAATTCCTCGCACAATGGCAGCAGCGACAGCAGCTATTAGCCAACCAACCAGCAGTATCAAAACGGCGCCTAGTAATCGCGGTAGAAACGCTACGACCTGTTGGGCTATACCCTGTAAGTAATTAGCTGTTTCATTTACTGCTAGACTCGGCGACGCTTGTGCTAATTGTTGCTGCGCGCTTATCCAAAAACCAAAGTCCATTACTTGGTTGATATGTTGCCAAGTTGCATTCATGGTTTTCTGATATTTTAATTTGAGTGATATTGTAAAAAACGCACTCTTCTATCTAAAGGCGCCGATTGCTCGAAATATAAACAACTCAACCCCCAGATAACTTCATGAATTTTTTACACGGTGAATTACCAGTAAAATATTACAGGTAATTGCTTACAAAAAATCTTTTTTACTTTTTTATTTACGATTTTTTTGCTTTATTCAAACAAAATCATCTATCTATCACCAATTAACTATTCTTTTCGCTCTTAATATTCCGTATTCAGTGATTATTTTTACGTCTTATTCTCAGTAATTAAAAACTTTAACGCATACTTTTATAATCTCTTCTTCTACCCAAAGATATAATTTATATAATTCTATGGAATGGGTGGACAGGGATGCCCACCCCACAAGATTAATTTTCTACAGCAA
The DNA here is from genome assembly GCF_000331305.1 of Calothrix sp. PCC 7103. Taxonomy (GTDB): domain Bacteria; phylum Cyanobacteriota; class Cyanobacteriia; order Cyanobacteriales; family Nostocaceae; genus Dulcicalothrix. The sequence goes on from NZ_KB217483.1 coordinate 695,297, forward strand.
ATTCTTGCAACACTTCTAGCGCTACATACTCCAAAGCCTTCTCGTGCGTTGATGCTAACACAACCGATGGCGCCACCCCAGCATTAAGAGCTTCTTTCCAACGTGAGGCACATAAACACCAACAATCACCTGGTTTTAATCCAGGAAAATTATAGTGCGGTGCGGGTGTCGTTAAATCGTTACCGCGCGATTTGGTGTAATTCAAAAACTCCTCTGTCACACGCGCACAAACTACGTGTACACCCATATCCGTTCCATCGGTGTCACACATTCCATCTCTTCTAAAACCTGTCATTGGGGAAGTGCAACAGATTTGTAGCTTCTCACCTAAAACGTTTTTCGCATCCATAATCTTTAATTCTCGCTTATCGCTGCCTTAATTTTAGATGCATCCAAATCACGACCGATAAAAACTAGTTTGGTTTGCCTTTCTTCTGAAGCATACCAAGGACGGTCATAAAACTGGTCAAATCTTGTCCCTACCCCTTGCATTACTAAACGCATCGCTTTGTTTGGTACCGATACAAAACCTTTGATGCGATATATATCAGAGTGTTCCACTAACCATTCTAATCGAGATTGTAATACTTTTGGGTCAAAACTTTGGTTAAATATTATGTGGGTTGAAGTAATTTCCTCGTCATGGTCATGGTCTTCTTCTGTGTCATGATGACTTGGGCGCCTATCTAAATTATCTTCAACGGCCGCATTCCACCCTAATAATATAGAAGAGTCGAGGGCGCCGTTCATAGAGTCAACTATTTTAACGTTTCTAGATAATTCTTGCTTGACTATTTTCTCAACTTGTGATTTCTCAGCCTCATTTATTAAATCAGTTTTGCTCAAAATTACTAAGTCAGCACAAGCAAGTTGGTCTTCAAATAGTTCTTGCAACGGAGTTTCATGTTCTAAACTATCATCAGCTTGACGCTGCGCTTCTACCAATTCTGGATTAGAAGCAAAAGTTCCATTTACCACTGCTGAACAATCTACCACAGTAATAACCGCGTCAACTGTGGCGCCTGCTTTTATTTCTTGCCAACGAAATGCTTTTATTAATGGTTTGGGTAATGCTAAACCAGAAGTTTCTATTAAAATACAATCAATCTCAGAGCGCCGTTTTAATAACTCCTGCATTGTTGGCAAAAACTCTTCTTGAACTGTACAACATAAACATCCGTTCGTTAACTCATATATATTACCAATGTTTTCATTTTCATCTTCAGGACAAACTTGACAAGATTTGAGTAACTCTCCATCGATACCCAACTCGCCAAACTCGTTTACTAGTACAGCAATACGACGTCCTTGGTTATTTTGCAATAAGTGACGAATTAAAGTAGTTTTTCCACTACCTAGAAATCCAGTAATAACAGTAACAGGTATTTTTGCAGCCATTGATACTTATTTGATATTTGTGGCACAGATGTTTCCACCTGTGCCACTACATCATAACTCAAGCAAGGCACCTGAAATCCATAAAATTACACCTGAAACCTGCCGCTACCTCTATGAGATAGCAGTGTGAATATTTTTTTAATCATGGTTAAGGAATATATTAGTTAATTTGCGGCGCCCAGATACTCACTTTTTAATAGTTTTTCTAATCGTTAAACTCACCGCTGTTTGGACACTTATTATTGATGCAAATGATTAAACCAGAAACCGGGTTATCTAACTATAACGAGTATATATTATTGTTACGTACTTTCAAGTAATATAAAACACCTTAATGAATTATTTTTCCTTTTGTTCAGGCGCCAAATTAATTGTGTTTTGAACTACAAATTAAGGGGTATGGTGGACACTGCCCACCATACAACACTCCAAAACTTGTTTGTTCAATTAAGCACACGATGTAATGTATTTAGCAAAAAAGTCGCGGTAAAAGGTTTGGGCAAAAACTCTTGAATACCGCACTCTATAGCTTTCGTTTTTTCTTCACTATCATTGGAACCGCTCATTGCAATAATTTTGATATTGGGCATTATTTTTTGCAATGCTCGAATAGTTGTGACACCATCTAAGCTTGGCATCATTAAATCTATAATTACTGCTTTGATTGTTAATTTATTTTGAACAAAAATTGCGATTGCTTCAATTCCATTATTTGCGACTAATACTTGATATTTATGTGTTTCTAACGTGGTTTTACTAACTTCTGAAATAGCTATCTCATCATCTACAAATAATATTAATTCGCTATTCCCATTTACTATACTTGTATCTTCTTTTACTGTAGTGTCTGTTTGTGTACTCGCTGGTATAAATATTTTGAAGGTTGAGCCTTTACTACTACTATCAACTTCAATAAAACCATCATGATTTTTAATAATGTTAAATACTGTTGATAAACCTAAACCTGTTCCCTTTCCTACTTCTTTAGTTGTGAAAAATGGGTCAAATATTTTGTCTATAATATCTCTACGAATACCAATACCTGTGTCTTGAAAAGTTATTAAAATATAATTTCCCTCATGAGCATCGATATTCATTTTAGTATAATTGGTATCGATGACCTGGTTTTCTGCTGTAATTGTTAAAGTTCCTCCTTCTGGCATCGCATCACGCGCGTTGATAGCTAAATTCATAAATACTTGATGCAACTGCGTAGAATCTGCGCTTACCATCCATAAGTCATCATGAATATGTTTATTAATTTCGATAGACTTTGGAAATGTACCTTGAATTATTTGCTCAATATCTAACAGCAAATGCTTAACTTGTAATATTAAACGTTTTTCGTCATTATTTCCACGCGCAAAACATAAAATTTGCTTGACTAAATCTGCACCTCTTTTTGCACTTACTTCTAAAATATGAAGCATGTCTTGATTTCGCGTGTTCAACTTGGGAAGTGTTAAAGGTAAAAGTTGAGCTACTGCTAAAATTGGAGTTAAAATATTATTTAAGTCGTGAGCTATACCACCTGCTAGAATACCTATATTTTCTAACCTCTGGGTACGCATAAATCTCAATTCTAGTTGTTTTTTCGCTGTAATATCTGTATCAACTGTTAAAATATATTTAGGTTGATTATCTTCGCCTCGTATTAAAGTCCAGTGACTATCTACAATTATATCTTGCTCATCTTTTGTAATTTTATTTAACTCCCCTTGCCATTCTCCATATTTAATAACGCTTTCTAAAGCTGTTTCTGGTGGCAAATAATCACCATACAAAATGTCATAAGAATTTTTATCTATAACTTCTTCGGCTGTCCAACCATAAAGACGTTCGGCGCCTTTATTCCAATAAGTAACTATACCATTTAAATGTCTTAATAAAATTGCGTTTGTGGCAACGTCTAATAATGCAGCTTGTTCGTATATTTTTTGCTCTGCTAACTTTTGCTTGGTGACATCTATCACTATCCCCAACATTCTATTATAATTTTTCGATAACAAATTATCTTTTACATAAGCTCGTTGATAAAAATCGCCTATTGCCTGAATCCAGTGAATACTACCATCCTGCCAAATTACTCGGTATTCATGTTGATAACTTTGATGTGACTGTTGAGCAGTTCTAAGCGCTTCTAATATTGCGTCACGGTCTTGAGGGTGGATGCGGTCTATAAATATATCTAAGTTGCTCCCAGTCCCCGGAGTAATATCAAATAAATATTCGCAACTGCTTGAACAGGTAATTTCATTTGTGGCAATATTCCATTCCCAAGTTCCTATTCGGTTTGTTTCCAAAACAAATCGCAGTTGCTCTTGGGTTTTTTGCAACGCTAGTTCGCTCTTGAATCGTGCTCGTCGATTTTCCGCTTCTTTGAGTTCACGTCGAATTGCTGGAACGAGTCGCATTAAACGGCTTTTTGTTACAAAATCAGAAGCTCCCGCTTTCATTGCACTTACTGCTATTTCCTCATTTATGGCGCCGGAAACTATAATAAAAGGTAAGTCTATACCTTTGTTTTGCATTATTTTTAAAGCTTCTAAACCATCAAAATCTGGCAGACAATAATCACAAAGTACTAAATCCCATATATTTAAGTCTAGTGCCGCATCCATTTCTACGGCTGTTTCTACCCTTGTATAAGTAACATCATAACCATTCGACTGTAATGTACGCACAATCATCAACTCATCATCGTCTGAGTCTTCTACAATTAAAACACGTAGCGGCATATTCATGTCGCAACTCCTAATATCAGCTTACATTTACAGTTAGTGTTTATACTGCTAATGGGTAGAATATAAACTTTGTCATTCTGAACGAAACGTAGTGCAGTGAAGCATCTTAGAGATTCTTCGCTACGCTCAGAATGACATTTCTTACCCGTGTTAAGTATATTTATATTATCTATCTTATATAGATAATTAATCAAACTTAGCATACCTAAATTGAGTAAATGAAGCGTAAAACAGAGCTTTCCCTAGAATTTGCCTATATTTCTCCTTATTTTAGGATACAAGTGGCTTACGATTGGAGTTGCTTAATATTTTGTAACTCCTATTATATTCTGGAGTTTATTTTATTAATCTTTTTTGACAAATTTGATTCGTTAACGACTCATCTGTTACATCTGTCGTTTGTAGAGACTGTACATGTACGGCCTCTACATTTGGGTGTTTTTAATTTTTTTGAATGAGTGCGTAGCGTGCTTTAAAGTCTGAACATATTGCTCGTGTCATTGGTTTTTCTACTTTGTCTCCGTATGCTTTTACGATTAATTTACCTTCTAAGTCTCTAACCTGTAAGTGCTTACCAGATTCGATTATTTGCATACCCGCTTTGGAGGAAACAAAGATTTTACCTAACGTTTTCTCGATTTTGGCTTCTTCGCTTTTGCCCCCTGCCCAAATTTCAATCGAGACTTTATCTTCTTTTGCATACCTCTCAACTATGTCACGCAGCAAGGGTAAACATTCTTTTGTTAGTTGCCTGCACTCTATATAGTCAAAATTTGCCAAATCTTTTGTTAATAGCCTATTTAAGGTGATTTTTTGACCTTGTGCTTTCAAAATACCATCTGGACGGTAACTTCTCTCGATTTTTCCTGTCTCATGACGCATGTAAGCTTGACTTACTTTGTCAATTGATAAGTCATGTGTTACCGAGTTGTTGTCGATTAACACATTATTTGTCGTCTTAACAAATTAATGTCGTCCAAACTCAAAAGCTATAATGCCCTCTGCATAAGGATTATAGCTTTTTGTTCGTTAATATGCACATTTGTATTTTTAACTAATTAGATGTCGTTTTTTATTTTTTTAACTAATTAGATGTCGTTTTTGCAAAAATGACAATTCCAAAATTTGGAACTAGCTATAACACAATAAATGTCGTTTTTCGGATAAACTAATGCAATAACAAATTAAATGTCGTTTTTTGGAACAAAGTGGTATTATATTTATTAGGCAATAGTAGATAAGTACTTAATTTTACATTGTTCTACTGAAGCCTTGTTCTCTTTGCTTATGAGGTCAGCACTCAAGGAGATATTGATTAGATGTCAGCGTCAGTTAGGTGCAGCCCCACTGGCGGCACCGAGCTACCCGCTACGAATGAAACAAACACGAGCATTTTAAATAATCCTTATTTTATAAGCTTTCTAGCTCGTGTTTCTTGAGAGTGAACTTGGCTTATTGTAAAAGAACCGCTTCAGATGTTTCTAGGTTCGGATTATAGCTAATGGAGTTTCTTTATGGGTGAAACACTAAATTCCGATAACATTAATGCCTTACAAGTTTTTGATGATTCAGGAGAGCTAGAGGAAATTTCAGAAAGTGACGATACAGAGAGTAAAAATACGATAGTCACTGAACTCTCAGCAGAAGCAAAGCTGAGAATGGAGGTGTTGCAAAGTCTGCTTGAGCCATGTGACCGCAAAACTTATGGAATAAAACTACACGACGCAGCAGAAAAACTTGGTAAGACAATTCGGACTGTGCAGCGATTAGTTAAAAAGTACCAAGAAGAGGGTTTATCCGCTATTACAGAAGCTGAAAGGTCAGATAAAGGTGATTACCGCATAGACAAAGAGTGGCAAGAGTTTATCTTCAAAACTTATAAAGAAGGTAATAAAAATGGGAGAAAAATGACTCCTGCTCAAGTGGCGATTCGGGTTCAAGTTAAAGCCGAACAGTTAGCTTTGTCTAATTACCCCAGCCATATGACGGTTTATCGAGTTCTTAATCCAATTATTGAACGCAAAGAGCAAAAGCAAAAAGTTCGGAATATTGGCTGGCGAGGGTCAAGAGTATCTCACAAAACCCGTGATGGACAAACTTTGGAACCGAGATATAGCAATCATACTTGGCAGTGTGACCATACAAAATTGGATATCATGCTCGTTGACCAATACGGTGAAACTTTAGCGCGTCCTTGGTTAACAAAAATTACAGACAGTTATTCACGCTGCATTATGGGTATTAATTTGGGTTTTGACGCGCCAAGTTCTCTGGTCGTAGCCTTAGCTATGCGTCATGCAATATTACCCAAAAGCTATGGTTCTGAGTACAAACTTCATTGTAAGTGGGAAACTTACGGTGTCCCAGAAAATTTGTTTACAGATGGTGGGAAAGATTTTCGTTCTGAGCATTTAAAGCAAATTGGATTTCACCTGGGGTTTGAATGTCATTTGCGCGACCGTCCTCCCGAAGGTGGAATAGAAGAACGAGGTTTTGGGACTATCAACACAGATTTTTTAGCTGGATTTTATGGATATTTAGGTTCCAATTTACAACAACGTCCAGAAGAAGCGGAATCAGAAGCTTGTATTACGTTGCGAGAATTACATCTGTTGCTAGTACGATATATCGTTGATAACTACAACCAACGGATTGATGCTCGTAGTGGGAATCAAACGCGATTTCAACGTTGGGAAGCGGGATTACCTGCATTAGCTCCTTTAATTGATGAGCGGCAGTTAGATATCTGTTTGATGAAGAAGACACACCGCAGTATTTACAAAGGTGGGTATGTCAGTTTTGAAAATATTACTTACCGAGGAGAATATTTAGCAGCCTATGCAGGTGAAAGTGTAATACTACGATTTGACCCTAGAGATGAATGGCACTTACTTAAGGGTAAACGTATTGGTATGATAGGCTTTCACGCTTTGGTGATGGCGATTAACACGGTCGGCGCCTACATCAATACCAATACGTATCAACTACACATTCACGTGAATTAAATTAATTTATAGGTGGTGAACAACAATTTATCACTTTCCTAAATTTAACTATCAATTACAAGATTTCGATTAATACTTAAATACTACTTAATATTTACTAATAAAACCGGAGGGCGCGTTACTAAATCGCGCCGACGGCGGGCGCCTGTAACGCTATATTTAAGAAAAAGTAGGTGGGTGAAAATAAACCATACTTGTTTTGTTCCGGTTAAGAACGCTAAAGTCCAGCTCTGAAAGGATTACAGCAGTTTTACATTTCGTTAAATAGTTGTAAATTTTTCCGTCCTCCTACTTAGAAGTTTGTAAAAAAGTAGGTAAACTCAAACACTCAGGATGTAAATCAGGATGTAAAATTGTTGCTGTAAAATCTTTAAAAATTAGCTTTTCAGCAATTTATATTTCTGAATCCTGTTATACTTTATTAAGTCTGCCTAAGAGATAAAAATGTCATACAATCACTACCAAAAGAATAAA
>NZ_KB217483.1:703017-768239 GCF_000331305.1 Calothrix sp. PCC 7103
TAAATCTTGTAATTGTGACTTTTCTTCAAGATTATCTCCTGTTTTTTTGAAATAACTTTTTTAAAAAGTTTTCTGATAATCTTTGTTTTGCTTTAGTGTAACCCCCCTGTATTTGATGAAGGTATTTTCATATTACTTGCTGCTAACCATGCAACAATTTTACTGACTGCATTGCTATAACTTTTATCTTCGTCAAGAACTTGGTATAAAAAAGCCCAAAATGTAACAATCGGATTGAAAAAACGGTTACGACGTTTTTTGGTCTGTGATGATAATTCTGCATCTGAGATAGTTGATGACAACAGAACTTCTTCAATTGTTGATGCTGATAAAATTCCTTGCCAGGGTATTCCCAAAGAACTACTAAATTTTTGCTTGAGAATTTCTACACAATTAGGCATAGTAGATATAATCGTTTTTTGATTTTGTCTCCAAGTCCTGAATGAAGTGAAATAAAGCAGGTTTCTATTTAACCTTGCTCTCCAGTTCACTTTTTACCTTGCTTGGAGATTTTTTACATGCCTATTCTCTCATATTGCACATACTATTTCCGGAGCTAAAATTCTTATATAAAAAGGAGTAAGCTCCGCTCTCTGTATAACTGTTATATTTTTAACACAGTGTTCCAGGCGCCCGCCGTCGGCGCGATTTAGTAACGCGCCCTCCGGTTTTATTAGTAAATATTAAGTAGTATTTAAGTATTGATGCGCGATTTTTTAATTGATAGTTAGATTTAGGAAAGTGATAAATTGTTGTTCACCACTGATAAATTAATCGCGCTTTACGTTGATGTATAGTTGATACGTATTGGTGTTGATGTAGGCGCCGACCGTGTTAATCGCCATCACCAAAGCGTGAAAGCCTATCATACCAATACGTTTACCCTTAAGTAAGTGCCATTCGACCCTAGAGATATATCAACTGTTTTCGTCTATCGTCAGGATTCAGGGAAAGAAGTACTTTTATCTCAAGCTCATGCAATAGATTTGGAAACTGAGCAAATTTCTTTGGAAGAGGCAAAAGCTGCTAGCCGCCGAATTCGCAATACTGGTAAACAAATAAGCAATAAATCTATTTTGGCTGAAGTACGAGATAGAGACATATTTATCAAGCAGAAGAAAAAAACTCAAAAAGAGCGTAAAAAGGAAGAACAGGCTCAAGTACATCCGGTTCATGAATCACCTCAATTACGCGAGCTAGTAGAGGATACGCAAGAAACATCTCAGCCTCCCAAACCGCGACCTAGAGTATTTAATTACGAACAACTTCGTCGAGATTATGACGATTAGTTCGGTATATCTGGTTTGAATTGAACTTATAAAATAGATGGAACTGTATAAACTATGGCTGATGAGTATTTGCGTAAATGGGTGCAGAATTTATGGGGAGATGACCCAATACCAGAAGAATTAATGCCGCAAATCGAACGGTTGATTACTCCCAGCATTGTAGAACTTGACCACATTCAAAAAATCCACGATTGGTTAGATAGTTTGCGCCTTTCTAAGCAATGTGGTCGAATTGTGGCGCCACCACGTGCAGGTAAGTCAGTAACTTGTGATGTTTATAAACTCCTAAACAAACCTCAAAAGCGGACAGGAAAGCGAGATATTGTGCCTGTTTTGTATATGCAAGTGCCTGGTGATTGTTCAGCAGGAGAATTGTTAACTTTGATACTTGAGAGTTTGAAATACGAAGCAACGTCTGGAAAACTGACGGATTTACGGCGCCGAGTACAACGATTACTTAAAGAATCTAAAGTCGAGATGCTGATTATAGATGAGGCAAATTTTCTCAAGCTTAATACTTTCAGTGAAATAGCTCGTATTTATGATTTGTTAAAAGTTTCTATAGTGCTTGTCGGAACAGATGGTCTTGATAATCTTATCAAAAAAGAGCCGTATATTCACGACCGTTTTATTGAATGCTATCGACTGCAACTGGTATCAGAAAAGAAGTTTTCCGAATTAGTACAAATTTGGGAAGATGATGTTTTGTGTTTACCAGTTCCATCGAACTTAGTTAAACGTGAAACATTGATACCGTTATATCAGAAAACAGGGGGCAAGATTGGTTTAGTAGACAGAGTGCTAAGACGAGCAGCGATTTTATCATTGAGAAAAGGCTTGAGCATTATTGATAAAATTACTTTGGACGAGGTTTTGGAGTGGTTTGAGTAACAGAAAGAACTATGAATGAACCAAGATTTTTTGAGATTGAACCCTTTGAATGCGAAAGTTTGAGCCATTTTTTAGGACGTTTTCGCCGGGAGAATTATTTAACTGCGACCCAGCTTGGTAAATTGACAGGGTTAGGTGCAGTGATTAGCCGATGGGAGAATTGTTATTTCAATCCGTTTCCAACACAGCAAGAGTTGGAAGCATTAGCGAGTGTAGTTGGTGCAGAAGTTGAAAAACTCAGAGAAATGCTACCACCAATTGGCGTGACAATGAAGCCTCGACCAATTAGGCTATGTGCTGCTTGCTATGCAGAATCTCCCTATCATCATATTGAATGGCAGTTTAAGGATGTAATGAAGTGTAGCTATCATCAAATGCGCTTGCTAACCAAATGTACGAACTGCGGTGCAGTTTTCCCTATTCCTGCGGATTGGGTAACGGGGGAATGTCCGCATTGTTGTTTACCTTTTGTGACGATGGTGAGAAAGCAGCAGAAGGGTTAGGAAATGCGCTCGCACACCAAAATTACTCCTACTGTTGATGGATAAGTAGCCAGACAAAATTAATTGCAAAAAAATGGGCTTGAAACCTTTACTCAGCCTAAAACTCAAGATGTAATTATTTCTGTCCAGGTACTTAGTATCCAATGAATGGAAGAAACATAACTATTTGCCGCCAGAAACCCTACTATTTTGAGATAGATATATGGCTGAAATCCTTATATAGTTTTAAATTTAGAATTGCTGGCGCCATTACTATTCGCTCGTCAAAAGTGTTCGAGTTGACGGAAAACCAAGGCATGAGATTTTGCAATACCTCGGCGCCTATGAAGATGCCGTGCTGCAAATCGGGCGTTTACGAAATGTTGCTGAAACTGATAAGCAAGCTTACTTAACCCGTCTAGCAAAACTAGAAGGCTTACTCAACAACGGCAAAATACCACTCCCAGAAAAAGTCTACCAGTGTATTGTTTTAGACCCACCCTGGTATTATTCAATGCGTAATAACGATCAAACCCATCAACAAAGTTAACTGCTGTATGGACTGTGCCCCATAGGCATGGTTCCTAACCTCAACCACCTTGGATTGATAACTCTGGGTGTGGTATGATTGAATTGACCTATGATGCCGCAAAGTTTTAAACTCGGCTTTGAGCATTTTTACAGTTTAAAGTTTTTAAAGTGCTGAAGTGCGCGGAGCCGCAAGGACTAAAGTATCCTTGTACGCTCAATACCTTAGATGCCGCAGTTAGGCGTTAAACAAATTTTCTAAGTAAATACTTGACAGAAATATGTTCCGGACGTTAGCTTATACTAAATTGCGATGTTTTAAAGTTTAAAGTTAGACAGAAATGAACGAACACAAGAATTGTGTTTCTAATGGCTGTCTAAAAGTAAATGCCTTTGAAAGCCGTAAGGCTTTGAGAATATTTAGCGCGCGTTCGTTAATTCTTGAGGAGGAATTTTTTGTGAGACCTTCGGTGAATGTTTCTACATCGCAGAATGCTGGGGATGATTTGGCGCCTTTTGTCGAGTTAGCCTATCAGGTGCATGGTAAGTATTTGCCTGCTGACCATAATTACGGTTTATATGCCGCATTTGTTCATTTAGTGCCGGAGTTACGGCAGCATGATGACGTTAGCATTTTGACTATTCCTGGTGTCAGCGATAGACAAGGAAAAATTCTTCTTACGGAGCAATCTTATTTAAAGATTCGAGTTCCAGTTACCAAAATACCTCTGGTCTATCAACTGGCAGGTAAACGCTTTTCTGTAGGCATACACGAAATTCAAGTTTGCATTCCAACTGTATCTGTCTTAAAACCAACGTCAAAGCTTCGTTCTAGGATTGTCACGATTAAAGGCAAAGACTATACAGAAAAAGATGCATTCTTAGAAGCTGCACGGCGCCAGTTACAAAGCCTGAATATTAATGGTGAAGTTTCGGTTCCACTTGATAGGCAAGGTTTACCAAGTCGTAAAACTATCAAGGTCAAACGCTTTACTATAGTTGGTTTTACTACTGAAATCACGCAGTTAAGCGATGAAGACTCAGTAAAATTACAGCAGTGGGGATTAGGTGGCAAGCGTCGCATGGGTTGTGGAATCTTTATGCCTTGTCGTAACCTTTGATGCCGTAAGGTGTTAAATCAAACATTTAAATGCTTCCGTACACAAAGTTTATGACAGACTTTAAAGGGTTTAAACCGCTTCTAGCAAAATCTTTACCCAAAAAAGATTCAGAGAGTAATTCGGAACAAGCACGCGGCGCCGCAAAGTATACAGGGCATATCAGCTTAGTCATGCAAGCGGCAGAGGTTTTAGTGGAGGTATTAGGAGAGCAAATTTTAAAGCAGTTAGGATTAACTGACGTTGATCTACACTATTTCGCTAAGACTGTAAAATTAGGCGCCTATTCACACGACTGGGGTAAAGCAAATCAGCATTTCCAAGAAATGGTTTATTGGAAATCACTTGACTTGAAGTCCAAAGAACCAAAAGTTCTTAACTTTAAAAAAGTTTTGAAAGACCTTGCTTCGCAACATTCAAATAAGCAAATGCTGCGTCATGAGATAATCAGTGGTATTTTAGCGCTGCAAGTCCCTAGCTTTAGAAAATGGCTTCAAGAATGTAAGAATGTAGATTTGGTTGCTGCTGTGTGGGCAGCAATGGGACATCATCTCAAGACTGGGGTGAACAAAAATGATAAACCAGCCGAGTTTATTGCAGAAATTCCTGATGGAACAGGGGATGAACTAAATATTTATACTCATCACCAAGATTTTCAAGCTGTTTTGAAAATGGGCTGTAGGTATCTTGGCTTGCCGGAGAAACTTCCAGAATTACCTAAAGAAACTTGGTCAAAATCAGAACTACAAACAGCTTTAAATTTGTTGCGTAATGAATTTACCCAGCTTGAGTCTGACATAACCTGGGAACAGCAAAAATTTATTGCCGCAGTCAAAGCAACTGTTATGGCTGCCGACTTAGCAGGTTCTGCATTGCCATTGGTTGAAGAAGATTTTAAAAGCTGGATGCGAGAAGTACTAAGTCTAACTTTATCCAGCGAGGAAATACAAAAGTTAGTTAATCAGCGTTTGCAAGGTAAACCCTTACGACCATTTCAGCAGAAAATTGCTCAAGCTCCTCGCCAAGTTACTTTAGTTAAAGCAGGTTGCGGAACTGGTAAAACTGTTGGCGCCTATGCTTGGGCAAAAAAATGGGCGGTTAATCGTAAGCTATTCTTTTGCTATCCAACTACAGGGACTGCTTCACAGGGATTTATTGATTATGCAGAAGGCACTAATATCGAAGCTGAGTTGATGCATTCGCGGGCAGATTTAGATCGAGAGTTGCTGTTTTCAGGAGATTCAGATGATTCAGAAGGAATTGATGCGCGTTTGAGCGCATTTGCAGCATGGCGCAAAAAATTATTAGTCTGCACTGTAGATACTGTGTTGGGTTTAATTCAAAATAACCGCAAGCCATTGTATGCTTGGGCAGCGATTGTTCAATCTGCTTTTGTATTTGATGAGGTTCATGCTTACGATGCGCGGCTATTTGGCGCCTTATTGCAATTCATTAAAACATTTCGCGGCGCCCCTATTTTGCTGATGAGTGCTAGCTTTACCCCCGGACAATTGACAAAACTTCGTGAGCTAATGGCTGAATTAGGCGAAGAAATAGATGAACCCATAGAAGGACCAGAAGAGCTAGAAAAACTAAAACGGTACGAAATACGCGAGTTACGAGAAGTTTCTAATACTGAAGAGATAAAAGAAGTGTGGGAAGGAGTACTCGGAGCATTGAAAAATCGGCAAAAAGTACTATGGGTTACAAACTCCGTACAATCCTGTATTGATTTGTACCGTCAAGCGAAAACAAAAGTTCAAGATTTACCTGTAGAAGTTAACCCCCTAATATATCACAGTCGTTTTAGATACAGAGATAGAGTTTGTAAACATAAAGCAGTAATTGATGCCTTTAAAACAGGTTCATATGTACTAGTCATCACAACCCAGGTGTGTGAAATGTCGCTTGATTTAAGTGCTGATTTACTGGTATCTGCAATGGCACCTTTTTCAGCTTTGATTCAACGTTTGGGAAGGTTAAACCGTCGTATGACTAAACCAGAAGAAGGAACACGTCTAGCAATTATTTATCCTTGGATGAATGATAAACCTTATAAAATAGCCGAACTCAACACAGGAAAAGATTTACTCAACAAATTAACGAGTAAAATCGTATCTCAACAGGATTTATCAGAAATTGCAGCAGAACTTAGTAGTGATATTCCTGAAAGTGTGAAATCTATTTGGTTAGAGGGTAATTGGTGTACTTATCCCGATTTTCTACGTCAACCTGGTTATACAATCACTGTTTTATTACAGGATGATTTGGCTAGTATTAAAGACGCTGCTAGCAAACGTCCAGATAAATCATTTATGAGGGAAGCGCAAGGATGGTCAGTTCCCGTTCAAATCGATAATAATTTGTATGATTGGCACCGAATCAAATTTTATCCTGTAGCTCCCCCTGAAGATATTCACTATAGCGAAGAGACGGGGGCAGAACCATGCAAATAGAATTTGATTTAAGTAATCCTAGCTATACATTATTACATCGAGCAGGGCTAGCGGGATTATGGATAACATTAAAACAGCTAGAAAAAGATAAAGTTAACGCTCCCCTAAAAATTCAATGGAAAATAAGAAATCGACAGGTAACACTAAAATGGGAAAATAACGATGATGACCAAACTGTTATTGAATGGCTACTAAAAGAATCTTTTCAGCTACAAGACGGTTTAATTGCACTACGGGGTTTAGATGCTAAAACAATACGAAAAGATGCTTTGGTAATAGTCCATCAAGGCATCTTAGGTACTTTTTTGCAACATAACAGCACTCATAAATCTACGGGGGTTATCAAAGAGACGTTACAGTTAGAAGAGGGAGGAGTACAAATTCCCATTACTTATAAATCTTTATCAAGTTACGCTTATCAAGACTTTGCTAGTAATCTATGTGACACAAAACGTAAATTTTTCGGTAAACCTATTAGTATTGCAGGATGGTTAAATCCTGGTGCAGTGGTGCGTCATGTTGCCTTTAGTACAGATACAAGTTTTGAAGAATCAGCAGAAAATGCTTTCTTGCTACTTTTTGCGCCAGTCGCATGTTACTATTATGTTCTACGCTCAAGATTGCGAGATAAACGCGCGCAATATGCGCTTGTAATTCCTGAAATTACCGATTTAGAAAAATACGCTTCCTATCGTCAAAACGAACATCTGAGAAACGCAGTCTATAAAGACTTTTATGCATCGGGTTTAGGTGATGCAGGGCTAAGATTTTTAACTTATGAAACAACAGCAAATATTGCTAATACTTTTGGCTTATCAAGCTGTCAAGTAGTGACTTTAGGAACTGTAGCATGGTCAACTCAGCAAAAAACACGTACTGATTTGTACATAGTTCAAGCAGATAGTCAAATTTGTAAAAACTATCATCTTTGTAAAGATTATTTACCAGATAAGTCAGTCAAAGGTAAAGAAAACGGATTTATTGCTTGCAGCTTTGCACGTGAAATAATTGCTGAAAATCTAGCGCGAAATCAATCCTGGTATGCAGGTTTAGCAAATAAAGTTAACAGCAATGAATTATTTGACAGATTAACATATGAACGAGGAGGATTAAATCAAATGGTTCAAAAAGCAGATTGGGCAGAACGAGAAAAATTATTTGTTCAAGTGTGTCACGAAGCAATTAAAAATACTTATGGAAAAATATCTGGACGTGCTAAAAAGCAAAGTGAGATAGCTAATTTAGACAGAGAAACTATACGTATAAGGACAGGTTTAGCACGCTGTAAAAATTCTGAAACGTTTAGAGAATTTATTACAGATTTTTGGTCAAGAGCAGGAAAAATACCTACATTGCAAGAAAACTGGCAAGAACTGATGGAGTTAGTCATGCAAGAAAAGCATTGGAAAAAGTCTAGAGATTTAGCTTTACTAGCGCTTGCTAGTTATAAAGGGAAAGGAGTTAATAATGAAGAAGAAAACGAATATGAAAGTGATATAACCGAAACTCAAACAGTTAATGAATCAGATGATGGAATATATGGATTTGACGATTTGGAGTAAATTGTTACTTTTAAATTATCAAGAGACACACAGTAATTATGACAAATAAAATAGGAGTAAATAACTCATGACATTACATCTTTTCGGCAACATTTTAACCAGTTACGGTACAGCAGCAAATAATCGTGGAGAAAATGAAGGCAATATAACAACTCTACAAAAAATATTGTGGAAAGGAGAAGTTCATACAACAGTATCAGCAGAAGCAATTCGTTGGGCATTACGTTACTATTGGCAGACTGCTGATAATAATTATCAAGTCAATCGTCGCTGGGACGATAGCACCAACGATAATATATGGGAAAATCAAAACTTTGACGATACTACTTTTATTGATGACGACGTTTTAGGCTTTATGCGAGCAGAAGGCGCCAAAACAGAAGCTTCAGATAAACCTGAAAAACCAGCAAAAGGAAAAAGCAAAGATAAGGAAACTCCAAAAGGAACCACAACAGCCAAACGCGGAGTATTAGAAGTTACTCGTGCAGTCTCAATGACTCCTTATGCAGGAGATTTAACTTTTAATTCTGCGAGTGGTAAAAAGGGTCGCACATCGCTTTACGGCACAGAAGTTCATGCAACCTGTTATCAATATGGTTTTGCATTAACTCCAAACCGTCTCAAAGATCAATCTCGTATTATTACAGTTTTAGAAGGTTTAACTTCTTTAGGAGAAGTAGGAGGAAATCATTCACGCTTTTTATATGATTTTTCACCCGATTGTATTGTACTGCGTTGGACACATGATTTCTCACCTAGATTACTTTATAGTTTTGAAGAAGGTGAAGACAGTGAAATAACAGCACCTGAATTAATACGTCGCGTAGAAGCAAAAGACATTGAAGCAAAAGAATTATGGGTTGCAGGAAGTATTGCTAACTCGGAAGACGGTAAAAAGCTAAAAGAATTAGGCGCTAATGTAACCCCAGGAATTAAAGCTGCCGTACAAAACTTAAACCAAACAATTGCTCAAGACTTACAGTTACCACAACTGGAGTTAACTAAATGACAAGTTCCTTCGCTGTGAATTATTTAGCTATCCAAGTTGAAGTACCTATTGCCTGTTTTCGCCAATCTCGCGCGCGCGAGTATGCAGAAACTTACCCTGTGCCCCCACCTTCAACAGTATACGGGATGCTCTTATCAATTATTGGAGAAACAGACCGTTACAAACATTGTGGAGTTGAGTTAGCCATCGCTTTACTTTCTGAACCTGAAAAATCAACTGTTATCAGAACATTTCGCAGGTTTAAAAAAAAAGATATTCACGACCCAACTAACGCGCGTCCAGATTATCAAGAATTGCTGACGAATACCGAATTTATCGTTTGGGTAAAACCAGGTACAGATGCTAGCAAGCCAAATTTATTAGAACGCTTGCAACACGCATTTACCCACCCTGAAACAATAGACCGTTTTGGTGGACTATCTTTAGGCGAAAGTCGAGATTTAGTAAATTCAGTCAAACTGTGGTCAGGTTGTTTTAACAAACAACCGCAATGGCTGGTTCAAGACCAAGATGGAATGCTAGCATTACCTTATTGGGTAGACCACGTTGGTTCACAAGGCACTCGTTGGCGGCGATATTTATTTCAAGAACTTGTACAACCCCATCCACCTGAACAAGCCTGGACAATAATTCAAGCAAAATAACATTACCAATCGTCTAAAATTGCAAGCATCTGTGAATGTAAAACTCAAGGAAGCAACTTTTTCGTCCAGAAGGCTTGTAATAGAAGAGTTAGAAGCAGTTTTAAAAACCTCCTTAGTGCTTGCAAAATCCTGAAAGCTTTACTGCTCAACAGTTGTATAAGTCAAATTTCATAACTTACTGAGACAACCAACTGCTGTAATGGCATTTTGCGCCAGGTACTTGTAAAATTGTTCAGGAGGCTTCACAGCGTAACGCTTTCAACAGGCGCCGTGCTGTAACCTAAGATGTCGCAAGGCGTTGAGCAGCTGAATGCCTAAGAGGGAATTTAGATTATAC
The DNA here is from genome assembly GCF_000331305.1 of Calothrix sp. PCC 7103. Taxonomy (GTDB): domain Bacteria; phylum Cyanobacteriota; class Cyanobacteriia; order Cyanobacteriales; family Nostocaceae; genus Dulcicalothrix. The sequence continues at coordinate 713,334 of NZ_KB217483.1, forward strand.
TGATGTGCTGTAACCTAAGATGTCGCAAGGCGTTGAGCAGATTAAGAAAAAATGTTTTGTTGCTATCAGGATTATAGTGCTGTAACCTAAGATGTCGCAAGGCGTTGAGCAGATGACTTACAACAGGAACACAACCTCAAGTTTATTGGTGCTGTAACCTAAGATGTCGCAAGGCGTTGAGCAGAAGAGACTGGCAAGGTACCTGACTATGGAAGGGAGTGCTGTAACCTAAGATGTCGCAAGGCGTTGAGCAGTAAAAGAAATTCAAAAAGCAATATCTGAAGAAAAGTGCTGTAACCTAAGATGTCGCAAGGCGTTGAGCAGTCACAGATTTTTTAGTGGAGCTAGCTTCTATCACGGTGCTGTAACCTAAGATGTCGCAAGGCGTTGAGCAGGATATGGCAGAGATAATTATTTTAGTAAAGAAAAAGTGCTGTAACCTAAGATGCCGCAAGGCGTTGAACACTCCATCGGGTGCCAGGAACATCAACGTGCTGCAATGTGCTGTACCTTAGATGGCGTAAGGCGCCTTCACCAAACCAAAATTACCTTACAGATATTTATGGAAACTTTGGAACTTAATACCAAACTTGAAACTATTCGTGTGTCTTCGCTTCACGCACTTGCCTATTGCCCTCGTCTTTTTTACCTCGAAGAAGTTGAGCAGCTTTACACGCAAGATGCAGCTGTCTTTGCTGGGCGCCGTTTGCACGCGGAACTTGAAAAAAAGGAAGATGAAGAGTGGGAGGAGTTATTTCTTGTTAGTGAAGAGTTAGGTTTACGTGGACGTGTTGATGCACTGCGAACTCGTGACGGGGAAACAATTCCTTATGAACATAAACGCGGACGTTGCCACCGCGATGAGAACAAGCAACCACAAGCTTGGGAGAGTGATAAGTTGCAAATTCTCTCTTATGCTTGTTTACTTGAATCAGCATTAGGAATTCCGATTAAAGAAGGTCGTATTCGCTACCATGCTGATAATCTGTTAGTGCATGTACCTTTGGATGACATCGGGCGCCAAGCAGTACGTGACGCAATACAGCAAGCACGTATGTTGCAACAATCGACACATAGACCACCAGTTGCTGATAACGAACGGCTTTGCACTCGATGTTCACTGGCACCTGTATGTTTACCCGAAGAAGCACGCTTAGTACATGACCGCGAGTGGCAACCGATAAGGCTTTTTCCAGAAGACGACACGCGACAAATTATACATGTACTCGAACCGGGTACAGCAGTTGGAAGAACTGGAGAACAAATTAAAATTGCCCGTCGCGGTCAACCAGAAGAAAAAATACCTGCACAGCAAATAGGACAATTAGTACTACACAGCTTTTCTCAAATTTCTACTCAGGCATTATATTTCTGTGCAGAACACGGTATAGGCGTGCATTTTATTTCTGGTGGTGGACGTTATCTTGGTAGTTTCGATATCCGTCAAGGCAGTATTCAACGACGAGTGCGCCAGTATGCAGCATTGAGTAACTCAGAAACTTGCTTGGAACTAGCGCGAAGATTAGTAATTTGTCGTGGACAGGGACAGCGTAAATTTTTGATGCGTGCTACACGAAGTAAAGCAGTCACAGAGACATTACAAGCAGCTATTAAGCAGATGCAAATTTTGCTTAAACAAGTTCCCTCAGCAAAATCAATTGCATCTTTACTCGGATTAGAAGGTAAACTCGCTGCTTTATACTTCGGTGCTTTGCCAAGTTTAATTTTACCTAACGCCGCTAATGAACTACAATTCGATGGACGAAATAGGCGCCCACCGAAAGACCGCTTTAATACAATGTTGGGATTTGGGTATGCATTGCTACTCAAAGATGTGATGAATAGCATCCTTACAGTTGGCTTAGAACCTGCATTAGGGCTTTACCACCAACCCCGTACTCAGGCGCCGCCATTAGCATTAGACTTGATGGAAATTTTCCGCGTCCCACTTGTTGACATGCCAATTGTCGCATCAATTAATCGTGGTCAATGGGATGTGAAAGAAGACTTTGACGTGCGCGGAAACCGAGTTTGGTTAAGCGAAGCAGGTAAGCGTAAATTTGTAGACTTGTACGAACGGCGTAAGCAAGAAACTTGGAAACATCCCGTTACAGAATATTCACTGACATATCGCAGGCTTTTAGAACTAGAGGTGAGGTTATTAGAAAAAGAGTGGTCAGGTGAAGGTGGATTATTTGCACAACTAATTGTCAGATAAACAATTTTGGAATATGGCAGAACTAAAAAATTGCTACATTGTTTGTTACGATATTCGTTGTCAAAAAAGATGGCGTAAAGCTTATAAACTTATAGAAGGATACGGCGAAAGAGTTCAATACTCAATTTTTCGCTGCTGGCTAAGTCAACGCACGCGCGAAAAGTTACGTTGGGAACTAGAAACAATCTTAGCAAGCGAGGACAACATCCTATTCATTCGTCTAAGCAATCGCTGTGTTGAAGATATCCCAAAATACAACCGTCCTGGAATATGGCAAAATAGAGATGAACCTTTTTTAATCATCTAAAATTGCAAGCATCTCTGAGTGTAAAACCAGAAAAGACAACTATTTCATTGAGAAGGCTTGTAATAAAAGAACTGGAAGTAGTTTTCAAAACCTCATCGGTGCTTGCAAAATACTGAAAGCCTTACTAGACAACAATTGTATAACTCAAATTTTCCCGCTTACTTATATAACCAATTGTTGTAACGGTATTTTGCGCCAGGTGCTTGTAAAATTATTCAGGGGGTTTTACAGCGTAACGTTTTCAACAGGCGCTGTGTTTGAACCTAAGATGCCGTAAGGCGTTGTCAACAGGCTTACCAAGATGACTGGCGCAGTGCTAACTTGGTGTTTGAACCTAAGATGCCGTAAGGCGTTGTCAACTACACAATAAGCCCCCTTAACTTGTCGGTTGGAGAGGTGTTTGAACCTAAGATGCCGTAAGGCGTTGTCAACAGTTTTCACATCCTGCTGGAGGCTAAATGATATATAAATATTAGTCATGAATCGTGAGTTAACGTGTTACTTAAATCGAGTCAGGTAATAGACATCGTTCCCCCAAGGGATAAATATAGAATCGACGCGCTGAATGAAAAACCCTTGGAGCCGATTGAATACTGCAAAAGATGGATTGATATGTCCCCCGATGACCGTGGGTATAGAAAAGCCTGTATCGCGGCCTTAGCTGAAGCAACTGGGCTAAGTCCAAGGACTATTGGCAACTGGGGGCAAAATTTTGAAAGGCGCCCAAACTACGTGGCGCATATTTTACGCATGGCGGATATGCTTAACCAAATCAAGACAATAGTCCTACCTCCTGACTTTCTGCAAAAATAATTTACTCGCGATTCGTGACTAAACACTTGTGTTTGGAGCAGAGATTTCATAACTTGAGTTCAGCAAGCAAGAAATTTTTAAGGTTAAGTACACAAAACAAAGAAAATTACTACGCTGCTTATCCTTTCTTGCTTTTACTAACTCGCGCAGCCGTGAAAGATGCAAACTGGGAGACAATCCCATCAAAATAAACATCAAATTGATATCCTCTGTCAGTTGCCCCTTGAACCGATGGAGTATTGTCGTCGTTGGGTTACTCATGAACCAGGACGTAATTATCGCAAAACTTGTATTAACGCGATTGCTCACGTTACTGGCACAAGCCCAAATACTGTCAAGGACTGGGGAAAGGATTTCCGCTACAGACCAAAATATGTAACTCGGATACTTCGGCAAGCTGATTTAATCAACCAATTTAAGCTGCTTGTTGCTCAAGGAACTATAAATTTACCATCAGATTTTCCCAAAGAGTAATTTGGTCGCTACTCGCTAGCAAATACAAGAAAAAACCCTTGCAAAGCAGTACAAAGGTTTTTAGGCTGGGATGCAGATTGTTTCAAAACTTATGTGATGATAGCAACGGCAGAACTTCAAATGGATTCTATCTCGACCTTTGACATAACAAAATATCCCTTATTCGATGTCATGAAAGACATTAAAGTCGGGCGCATTCAATTGCCAGATTTTCAGAGAGACTGGGTGTGGGATGATAGCCATGTGCGCCGATTGTTGGCAAGTATATCGCTAGCTTACCCAATTGGCGCGGTAATGATGTTACACCAAGGTATCCAGCACCAACAATTTAAACCACGTTTACTTGATGGTGTAATAATTACTGCTTGTCAGGCGCCAAATTTACTTGTGCTTGATGGGCAACAACGTTTGACAACACTATTTATGGTGCTGCTATCCGAGCAACCTGTCGTCATTAAAGACCCAAAAAGCCAGAAATTGACGAAAAAATGGTACTACCTGGATATTCAAAAATGCCTTGAACCTGAACGCGACCGTAAAACAGCCGTAATTGCTTTGCCAGAGTCAAAAGTTATGCGGACACGAAATGGCGATTTTATAGACTGTTCAACGGCTGACAAGGAGTACGAAACTCTTTTATTTCCGTTATCTAAAGTATTCTTTTTCTCCGAATGGCGAAGCAAGTTTTCTAAGTACTGGCAGTACAATCCTGAGAAACTAGAACTCATCGATAACTTAGAGTTAGAGGTTCTTAAGAAATTTGAGCATTATCAAATACCAGTAATTCAACTACGCGACTCATTACCCAAAGAAGCTGTATGCCAAGTTTTCGAGGACACAAACACCGCAGGATGTGACCTTAACTTCTTCGATTTAATGAGTTCCAGCTATTGCGCTGGTAATTTTAGCCTTCGGGATGACTGGAAAAATCGCGAAAAACGTCTTCAGTCTTTCAAGGTTTTGCGGAAACTTCGTAATACCGATTTTATACAAGCTATAACTTTAGTAGCTGGCTACACCCGAAGGATGGAAGCAGCTAAACAAGGCTGGAACTTAGATAAATTACCTGGTGTTGCTTGTAGTCGTGCTGAAGTTTTGAAGCTAACTAAAGAAGAGTATCAAAACTGGGCTGACCCTGTTTCCAGAGGTTTTGAAGAAGCAGCTCGTTTTTTACACTGTCAAAAAATCTTTGATGCTGAAGATGTTGGTTGTCCTATCCAAATAGTTGCTTTGAGCGCAATTTTAACTATTCTTGGCGAACGTTCTCGTTCATACCAAGCACGCTGTATGCTCGAACGTTGGTTGTGGTGCGGGATGTTTGGCGAGATTTATACTCATTGGCACGATTCACAAGCTGGACGAGATATTGTTGAAGTTCCAGCATGGCTTGATGGTGGCTCAACTCCTTTTGCAATTACGCAAGCTAATTTCTCGTTTGAGCGACTAAGTAGTGTCAGAAAGCGACTCGGTGCAGTTTACCAAGGATTCGCTGCATTACTACGACGCGAAGGCGCCGTTGATTGGTTTACGGGAGAAGAAATTAATGACGTTGTTTACTTTGAAGAACAAATTGATTCTCACCATATATTTCCTGTTGCATGGTGCCGTAAACAAGGAATTGACCCCAAAAAGTATAACTGCCTTATCAATCGCACCCCATTAAGCGCAAAGACGAATAAAACCATAGGTTGTAAGGCGCCTTCGGTTTACGTCAGAGAATTTGAACAAAATGGAACAGGGGTTACAAATCTTGATGAAATAATGCAATCGCATCACATAGAGCTAGAAAATTTACAGTGTGACGACTTTGAAGTATTTTTCCAAGCAAGGGCAAAAGCCTTGATGGAGCTTATTGGGAAGGCAATGGGTAAAAATTTAAGTTTTGAACCCACTCAGGATATCAATAGGAATTATCCCAATGAGAACAATTGCATACAGTATCCAGAAATACCTAGAAAAATTTGCTAGTTAGCAGTGGAGTCAATATTTATTTTAAAACGAGCTTACTAATCGTTAGGCGCCAACTCCGACTCCTTTTTTTTCAACCAATCCTTGATTGCCTCCTCTATCGCTGCCGTTTGCGTTACCTCCAAACGCGCGCAGGCAATTTCAAAGGCAATTTTTAAGTCTTTAGGGATTCTTCCCCGAACTTCTCTTGTTTCTTCAGCCATCCCAGCACCAAAATCCTTGTCCGGGCTTAATTTTTGCACAGTATATGAACAAAAGTTAATTTGCGCTCAATAGCGCTTGCGCGTTTGCGGCATTGCGCTCATAATTAAATTAGGTCGTTAATAAAAATTGCTGTGTGCATCTATGAGCATTATCACGATTCAATGTCGCTTGGTTGCAAATGACCGAACCCTTCAGCATCTCTGGGAACTGATGGCGGAGAAAAACACGCCCTTAATATCTGAGTTGCTCGAACAACTAGGAAAGCATCCTGACTTTGAGACATGGTTAAAAAACGGTAAAGTGCCAAAAGACACAATAAAAATACTATGCGACTCTCTCAAAACTCAAAGTCGTTTCGCTGGTCAACCAGGTCGTTTTTATACCTCTGCGATTAGTCAGGTGAAAGAAATCTATAAATCCTGGCTTACTTTGCAGAAGCGGCGCCAACGACAAATAGAAGGAAAGCAACGCTGGTTGGGAATGCTAAAAAGTGATGTGGAGTTACAAGAGGAAAGTAATTGCAGTTTAGAAAAAATTCGCGCTAAAGGGACTGAAATTCTAGCTGAATTTGTCTCAAAATTTACCAAAGATACGACTAAAAAGTCTAAGACAAAAATAAAATCTACCAAAAAGTCTAATAAAAAAACAAAAAAAGATACAGAAGAATCAAATTCTACACTCTTCCAAGCATTATGTGATATCTATGATAAAACAGAAGATACTTTGTCAAAATGTGCTATTATATACTTGCTAAAAAATAATTGTCAAGTAATTGACACAGAGGAAAACCCAGACACATTTTTAAAACGGAAGCGAGCTAAAGAAATAGAAATTAAGCGACTACAAGACCAGATTGTAGGCAGAATACCAAAAGGTCGTGATTTAACAGATAAAAAGTGGTTGGATACAATCAAACTTGCTTCTTCTCAAGTTCCTCAAGATGAAAACGAAGCAAAATCATGGCAGAATCAGCTACTTAAAACATCTAGTTCTGTTCCGTACTCAGTAGACTATGAGACTAACACAGATATAAAATGGGTAAAACATAATAATGGAAGTATTTTCGTTAACTTTAATGGTTTAGGCGAACATCAATTTGAAGTATATTGTGATTCTAGACAGCTTCCCTATTTTCAACGTTTTTGTGAAGATATGCAGATTTGGCATAATGACGAAGAAAAATATTCTTCCGCACTGTTTATGCTGCGTTCAGCGCGTCTAGTTTGGTTAGAAAAAAAAGGGAGGGGTAAACCTTGGAATGTGAATTACCTTTATCTCCACTGCTCCTTGGATACATCACTATGGACAGCAGAAGGAACAGAGCAGATTCGCATAAACAAAATCAATGAAACTGATGAAGCAATAGCCAAAGCAAAAACTAAAGACAAGCAGGAACTTACTGAAAATCAACTTGCCTATCTTCAAAGACAACAATCTACACGCAATAAACTAAACAACTCTTTTCCTGGTCGCCCTAGTAAACCTATATACAAGGGTAATTCGCATATTCTTGTCGGGGTTAGTTTAGGATTAGAAAAACCAGTCACTGTAGCAGCAGTAGACGTAGTGAGCAATAAAGTTTTAGCTTATCGCAGTGTGAAACAACTACTTGGTCAAAACTATAAACTCTTAAACCGTCAGCGACAGCAACAAAAACATCTTGCTCAGAAACGTCACGAATCTCAAAAGAAACAGGCGCCGAATCAATTTGGTGAATCAGAGCTAGGGCTATATGTAGACAGATTATTAGCAAAGTCAATAATTAACTTTGCAAAAACTTACCAAGCTAGTAGTATCGCTCTACCAAAACTTCGTGATATGCGAGAAATCATTCAGAGCGAGATTCAAGCGAAAGCAGAAAGTAAGATTCCAGGATACAAAGAAGGTCAGGAAAAGTACGCAAAAGAGTACCGTATGAGTGTTCACCGTTGGAGCTATGGAAGATTAATTGGGAATATTCAAGCTCAAGCCGCTCAAGCCGGAATTTTAATAGAAACATCATCTGGGCAAATAAGGGGTAGTCCTCAAGAACAAGCAAAACATTTAGCGATTTCCGCTTATATAGAACGCCAAACAATTTTAAATAAGTAAAAATTTGTTAAATAAAACAGCACCTTGAAAATACAATAATATAATTTAAATAATAGCGCCGCGATTCATGCTTTTAGCCTCTGAATTGTGATAAGTATGGGTTAGTTTGACGGCTTGAAAACCGTTTTGCTTTCTGGCCCTAGTAGCTGCCCGCTCTCGAAGCTGCTGTCTGGCTCGTTCAGACAGGATACGCCCTCTTTTAAGTCTTAGATAAGCAAAACTTTTCTATGTTCTAGTAACAAAGAAGAATGCTTATACAAGAATATTAATAAGGGACAGGTGCGCTCCCAGCAAAAAGAGTAAAGCCCAAAAGCTTGAGCCGTTGCATAACGGTGGGGACTACCTCAGTGGTGGCTACCGAATCACCCCCTTCGTCGGGGGAACCCTCCAAATATTTTTTTTGGCGTGTCGAAGCGCAGGCAAAATCCCTGGAGTCCCGCCAAAATCTTAAAACCTTTATCTAGTAAATGATTCAAGAATAGGACTGTCAATTAATTTAGTTTTTTCATTTTAAATGAAGATGCTTTTTTAGGGCGACGCCAAATCTATGTTAGAAAAGCTTTACTGGTAAGGTTCTAGACGGGCGAAGTTTCAATAACCAACCCAGCTAGAGGTGGGTTGAAAGTCGTGATTTCTTGTCATTACAGTGCGTTGATTCCGGGTTTCAATAACCAACCCAGCTAGAGGTGGGTTGAAAGTATTAAAATTATGACTCAACAAATCAGTAACATAGCGGTTTCAATAACCAACCCAGCTAGAGGTGGGTTGAAAGTCTGATTTGGAACGTATGGTGCTATCCAAGTTTGGGTTTCAATAACCAACCCAGCTAGAGGTGGGTTGAAAGAGGGTTTACTTCTCCGCAATGAAATTATTCTACTTTGTTTCAATAACCAACCCAGCTAGAGGTGGGTTGAAAGAGGCAACATGTCTTATTTTTGTTGACAGGTCACGTAGTTTCAATAACTAACCCGGCTAGAGGTGGGTTGAAAGGAGAAGTAATTCCGGGTTCTGAAGCTGACTATGAGTTTCAATAACTAACCCGGCTAGGGGTGGATTGAAATTTTGTAAATGCTACTTTCTGTATGAAGGAACGACACTAATTTGCGAAAAGCGACATTTAATTCGTCGCTCTACAGCATAGGACTCTTAAGAAATTCCTATTATGGCTGACAGTATAATTTTAATACATATGCACTAAATGAGCAAAGTAAGATGTAAAAATACCTTCTAGCGAAAAGCAATATCTTGCAAGCATATCAAGACAGAATATATTATTGTATTAAGCATCTATTACTCGACGACATTAATTTGTTAACGCTATGTATGGCTAGTTCAACGACATTAATCTGTTAACGACGACAAATAATTTGTTATGGCGACATTAATCTGTTAACGACGACAAATAATGTGTTAATCGACAGTTGTAAATTATTGTGTAACCCATGACTATTACTGTTATCACACCCGGTATTACTTCTCTACCATCTTGCTCTAATGCTTTGAGCGCTACTTTTAATACAAATTGTGATGCCTTATCTACAGCTTCACTCCGTTCTGATAACAACTGTTCTAGAACAGGCGCCTTAATTATAGCAAGTTCCTGAATTGCTTCCACCGATACTGAACCAGTATAGTTACCCATGCTCGTTTCTATTTTTGACATCTGATACCATAACCAGTTTTGAGAATTTTCTTCTCTTTGAGCTTCAGTTAGTCGCTGTTTTTCTTCCAAAAAGCTCTGAGTTGCGGAGCGCTGGTTACTCTCCTCTCTAAAATTATTTTCATGAATATGATTTTCATTTTTATGCACATCATTAAATGCAACAGAGTAACCATCTTGAAGGTCAAATGGCACCATCAATGAACGATTAGACATATGATAAATTCCTTGTTTATATGACGGGTAATGCGGTTGATGTAGATTTTTCTACACCCAAAGAATAAAAGAAAAATTTTTTGAATGAGCGATATTATAATTGAACGCTCTATTTGTGGCGCCTTGCTTTAGAATTAATGTAAAGCAAAACACGACATTGAATAAATGCAATCCCTGTAAAATGTATTGATTACTTATGAAACAAAGGCTCTTTTCTTTAGCCGTTATTCCGTTCTATGTTATCCACCCGGAATTTTCACAGTATTTTTAACAATTCGTTACAATCGAAGAAGCCCGGTTTCTAATTGATTATGACTAGAAAAATTATTCATATAGATATGGATGCTTTTTATGCTTCGGTGGAACAACGGGATAACCCAAGTTACCGTTCGCTACCTTTAGTTGTGGGTGGTTCTCCAACTCAACGGGGAGTAGTTGCTGCTGCTAGTTACGAAGCGCGTAAGTTTGGAATTTATTCTGCGATGTCTTCGCGTATTGCTATAAAGAAGTGTCCAAGTTTGATTTTTGTACGTCCTCGGTTTGATGTGTATCGGGAAGTTTCGGAGCAAATTCATGATATTTTTGCGTGTTACACTTCCAAAATTGAACCTGTTGCCCTTGATGAGGCTTATTTAGATGTTACGCAAAATAAGCAAAATATTAAATATGCTTCTACTATTGCTAAGTTAATACGGGCAGATATTTTTAAACAGACTGGTTTAACTGCATCTGCGGGTGTCTCGATGAACAAGTTTTTAGCCAAAATGGCTTCGGGTATGAACAAGCCAAATGGTATGACTGTTATTTTACCACAAAACGCTGAGGTTTTTGTGGAGGCTTTACCGATTGAGAAGTTTCATGGTATTGGTAAAGTCACTGCCGCTAAGATGCATTCACTAGGAATTAAAAACGGCGCCGATTTAAAGCTGCGTTCACAAAAAGAGTTAACAGATTGTTTTGGTAAAGCCGGGGAATACTATTATAAAATAGCTAGGGCACAAGATGACCGCCCTGTTGAAGCTAACCGTATACGTAAATCTATTGGCGCCGAAACTTCATTTGCTCAAGATTTAAGCGATAAATTATCTATCTTATCAGAACTTCAAGAAATTGCAAGAATCCTTAAACAACGTATAGAAAAACACCAAGCTTCTGGTCGTACCATCACTTTAAAAATCAAATTTTCTAACTATCGACAAATCACTCGCAGCAAAACTTTACTTGCCCCTATTAACGACTTAGAAACAATTGGCGCCAAAACTGTAGAATTATTAGAAAGCGTTGACTTAAACGAGCAAAGTATCCGACTGCTCGGTATTTCACTATCGAACCTTAATAATAACATTAATCATCATGATAATAAAAACAACTATCAATTTATTCAATTACATTTATTTAATTAAAATTAATTTAATTAAAATTAATTTATAAACAATAACTCATTTGGTGTATCTGTTGCAAAAAAAATAATTTTTATCAGAATTACACAAATAATAAATAGAGTTAACCAAAGCAAAATCAGTGCTTCAGATGGTTCATTATTTTCATTCATTATCTTATTCTTCAATATTTAATAAATGTCAACTGAAATACAATCGCGTCCATCATTTTTAGATTGATATAAGGCTTTACGAGCCATTTCCATTAATTTGATTGGGGATTTATCTGCATTCGTTACTGCACAAACAACACCTAAACTAATTGTAACAATAGGCGCAGTAAGACCAAAGTATTTTTGTGATTGTAGAATATTTAAGTCTTTAACTTTTGTACGAATAATTTCTGCTATTTGTACAGCAATATCAAGAGTTTTACCAGGTAATAATATGGCAAATTCTCCACCGCTATATCGAACGGGTTGTATTTGATATAAACCAACTTTAGAAAAATCACTCACAACTTCTTGGATAACATTAGCAATTTTTTTTATACAATTATCTCCTTTTATACGGTCATAGCTTTGATTATAAATTTTGAGATGGTCAATGTCTAGTATAATCATTGACATTGGCGCCTCTTTTCCAACAAGCATAAACCATAACTGATGGAGCATTGTCTCAAAATAACGTCGGTTATTAAGTTGAGTCAGTTCATCAGTATTTGATAAACTTCTTAAAGTTTTGTTATCTTTTTGTAAATTTTTCATATATCGCCAAACATTAAGCTCTTCAAAATTTTGAGTGGCAAAATACTTTTTATATAATTCACACGAAAAAGTACACTGGCTATCAACTTTAATTAATCCTAAACTCTCTAATTTATAAGCCACTATATCATTTAACAATATTTCACCATGATACATTAAATCTTTAAGTGCGGATACTAATTCTGGATGCTGGATAACGGTTGCTAATATACCTCTAAGATAACTATTGTAAATACCTTGATATGTATGACTTTGCTCTAAAAGTTCATCAAATGTACTATCGGGATTGTTTACTAGGTTATGAATGAACATCCGAACTAAATAAGGATGTCCTCCGAGCAAGGACTTTAGCTGAAAAGCGTATCTATTGTTAATTTTACTAGACCAATTTAATCCATAGCGTAAAGCTAGCTCTTGTATTTGTTTCGTTGTGAACTCAGGTAGTTCAACTAAAAGTCCTACATTAAAAGGAGATTGATTTATATTTAAACTAATATAAATTTCAGTCGAGTAGACTAGCGCTAATCTAATTTGATTCAAATCGACATCATATTTAGCATCGTGCCAAGAACGCAGTAGAGTCAAAAAGCTAGTAGCAATAGGATATTCAAAAATGTAATCTAATTTATTTAAAACTAATACTAAAGGTACATTTAGCTGCTGGAGTATATAATTCTTTAAATATAGTGTACAGTTAACTTTGTTACCAATTTCCAAATCCCAATATTCATTTATGAGTATATTTAACTGCAATTGCTTACTAATATTAGCGCAAAACCAACGAAAAAATTTATCCTCACAGCAAAGAATATCTTTATCTGCTTGCTGGAAATCGATGTATACTGTAGCATATAATACACTTTTCGCGTATTTCATTAATCGCAAAACTAAAGAAGTCTTTCCCATTTTTTGAGGTGACTTGATACGGATAATACAACCTTCTTTACTAATTTCTTGGCAAACTGTTGCTTCGATTGGTGGACGCTCTATGTAAAAAATAGAACTTTGGTGTAGTGGCTCATCCGGAGGCTCTTTAGCTATACTTCTCACTATATTAGCCTTGTTTGTAACTGTTTTGGACTAACTGAAATGCACTACAGCAGGTAAAAGTGCCATATTAATGTAACATCTGTCTTTAAATTAGGTATAGATAGGTATGCAACATTTCTCAACAATTATTCAAAAAATAATCTTTCCTCAATTGGGCAGTGTCCTCCAACTCCTGGGTTTGTAACCGGAGTGCCTGATACATATGAACGAGTACTGGTATAGTATTTCTTGACAACAACTATAAATTTGCCGTTCACATAAATAAATGTACCATCTTTATTATTAAATAGATGTTGTGAAAGCATTTTGTTGTAAAATTAGCATATGTAGTAAATAATAAATAGATGTTCCCTTTGTTGATATAAGTCCAAGTTTATACAAATCTTGCAATTGGCGTTATGGATAGCGAGAATGCTTTAGAAGTAGTAGAAAGATTGCTGTTTCGACAACTTACACCGATTGAACAATTAATATTGCGTCAATCGTGGGCAGGTAAAAGTTATGAAGAAATGGCACACAATACTAATTATTCTAGTAATTACCTAAAAGTAATTGGCTTTGATTTATGGAATAATATTTCCAATGTACTTGGGCAAAGAGTAACAAAGAAAAATATACATTTAATTTTACCCAAGTATTTATCAAATATTGAGAAAATTTCAAATAAATTTAATAGTGATAATAAGACCATACCAAGTATAAAAGCAAACTTTGAAATAGAACTACTTAGTAGTCCTCTACCATATAATTCTTCTTTTTACATTCACCGTTCTCCAATTGAAGAGCTTGTTTTTGCAGAAGTAAGAAAACCAGGTAGTGTAGTTAGAATTAGAGCTTCCAAAAAAATGGGCAAAAATTCTTTAATTAACAAAATAATTAGCAGTGTGAAACAGGAGGATTACGAATCAGCTTATATAGATTTTCAGGAACCGGACAAAGCAATATTTACGAATCTTGATAAATTTTTACGCTGGTTTTGTAGTACGATTAGTAGACAGTTGCAGATGAATCCTCAACTAGATGATTATTGGGATGAAGATATTGGCAGCAAGGTGAGTTCTAAAGTTTATTTTCAAGAATATTTGCTTGCTAAAATTAAACATCCATTAGTTTTGGTGTTAAATGAAGTAAACTGCATTTTTGAACATTCAAGTATTGCCTCAGAATTTTTACCAATGCTGCGGTATTGGCATGAAATTGCTCGTTCGCAACAAGTTTGGCAAAAATTACGCTTAGTAATTGCCCATTCAACCGAAGTATATATACCTTTAAAGTTGCATCAATCTCCATTTAATGTGGGTTTAGCGGTTAAGTTGCCTGAGTTTTCTTGCGAACAAGTTAAATTATTAGCTGCTCGCTACAAATTAGAATCGATTCAGGAGCATCAAATTCAACAGTTAATGTCAATGGTTGGGGGACATCCTTATTTAATTAACCTAGCTTTTTATCATCTTTATAGAGGAGAGATGACTTTAGAAGAGTTGTTGCAGAACGCTCCCACGCTAGCAGGTATTTACAGTGACCATTTACGAGGTATTTTAGTAATTCTACAACAGCAACCAGAATTAGCACTTTTGTTAGAGCAAGTGTTAACTACGAATGAAGGTGTTTTTCTTGATGCAATGGCAGCGTATAAGCTAGAGAGTATAGGGTTGATACATTTAGATGGTAACTTAGCTTTCATAAGTTGTGAATTGTATCGTTTATATTTTCGCCAACAGTTAGAAGGTTTAAATCCAAGTATATTTAGCGTGCGAAAGCAAAATAGTGCAGATGAATCACTCGAATTTTATACACAATACGGTTATTTCAAGCATTATTTAGAAACCGAATGGCGCCAGTGGAATTCCGAAGCATTACCGTTATCGATGATTTGGTGTGATATCGACTACTTTAAATCATACAATCAATCCTATGGTTTAGGTGCCAGTAATGCGGCGTTACAACAAATTAGTACAGCTTTGTGTGACTGTGTAAAGCAGCAAGCAACTTTAATAGCGCGTCACAAAGGAGAAGAATTTATTGTAGTATTACCTCAAACAACTACTGACACAGCAATTTCACTTGCAGAACAAATTCGCGCGTGTGTTGAAGATTTATCAATAACTCGTGAACCGTCAGAAGTTTTAACTATGAGTTTGGGGGTAGCGACTATCGAGCCAAATTCGGAGTTATATCCAGATACATTAATTGCTGCTGCTCAACAAGCAATGATGCAATCCAAAAAACTTGGAAGAAATCGAGTTAGCACATAATATATATATATAGATTATTTCAGAGTTTTGCTAACACAAGTGCAATTTCCCTCTAACTTTTTCGCGCGATGTAATGCATTTAAAGCTGCATCACACAAAACATTTGGAGATTGTTCTAAATTGGGAATTGTGGTTGCAACTCCTAAACTAACTGTAACAATAGGAAAACGCAGTCCACCAAGTTGAGCAACAGCGTGTTGAATATTTAAGTTTTTTACTTCTTCGCGAATGACCTCAGCTATTTCTACTGCATTACTCGCTGTAGTGTTGGGAAGAACTATTGCAAATGCGTCATCTTGATAGCGTGCAACCAAGGTGCCATGTTTATTTAAGCATTTAGGAATCGCATTCGCAATTTCATATACACACTTATCACCCATTTCTTGTCCCCGCATCAAATTATAGACCTTGAGATTATCGATATCTAAAAATATAACCGACAGCGGCGCCTGCTCGTTGGCTAAGTCTTTCCAGCAATTTTCTAGGTAAAAATCAAAGTAGCGTTTGTTACGAAGTTGTGTTAAATCATCGGTATAACATATATTTTCGAGGTGCATTATATCTAACTGTTGACTAATATACAGAAGAAGCCAAAATTGATAAAAATGTTTATCTTGGTTTTCGTTGATATCATCAATCTTTTTAAAAGCTAGCTCATTGCTTTTAGAATGATTGAGATTTGATGCTAACATGGCATCAGCGACTGGCAGGGCAAATAAATTAACGTAGTTTTGATTCATCTTAATTAATAGTCTCTATAATTAAAATCGAAAATAATTTCATACTAGCTGACAATTATAATCTATAAATATGTATTGGCTACACTTTTTTCAAAACTTTATAAAGAGTATTTTCTCTCAAGAAAAATATATAATTTACCACTAACTACATGACGACACCATACAAATCAAATAAACATAACTTTTAATAACTTAGTACAATAAATAAGTTATATTAGTTATAAAAGTAAGTTTAATTGGTTAAGATTAAAAAAACAAGATTTGTAACATTGACGTAATTATCGTTAATTTAACTGAAGTTATACACAATATCCACTATTAATTAAGGGAAGTAAACGTTAAGTATGGCCAGTTACAGATATCAAGTTGGAGGCAGTTTAAGAAGTAATGCTCTTAGTTATGTAGAGCGTGCATGTGATAGCGAACTTTACCAAGCATTAAAGAGGGGTGAATTTTGCTATGTTCTTAACTCTAGACAGATGGGGAAATCTTCACTTTTAGTAAAAACGAGTTGCCGTTTAAAACAAGAGAATTATAAATGTAGTGTAGTGGACTTGACGAATATAGGCAGCGAAAATATAACCCCATTGCAATGGTATAAAGGAATAGTTACAGATTTATTGTCAGGATTTAATTTATTTCATAAAATTAATTTAAAAGCTTGGTGGCAAGAACACAAAGAAATATCTTTACTTCAAAAATTAAGCCGATTTATTTTAGAAGTCCTGTTAGTCGAGTTTAAAAATGAACAAATTATTATCTTCATAGACGAAATTGATAATGTACTGGCACTTGACTTTCCGGTAGATGATTTTTTTGCGTTCATTCGGTTCTGTTATAATCAGCGTGCTATCAATCCAGAATATAATCGTTTAACGTTTGCTATTTTTGGAGTTGCCAAACCATCAGACTTAATTCAAGATAAGCAACGTACACCGTTCAATATTGGTAAATCAATACAATTAGATGGTTTTACTATAGATAATATTCAGCCATTAGCTGACGGACTAAATATTCCAGGACATAATGTTTTTGAAATAATGCGTCAAATCTTGATATGGACGAACGGACAACCTTTCTTGACTCATAAACTCTGTCAATTATTATTTGATTTAACTCCAAAAATAAATACTACTCAATCAGTAGAAACAATAGTAAAAGATATCGTCATAAATTATATCATCAACAAGTGGGAATTTCAAGATGAGCCGCAGCATTTACGAACAATTTCAGACCGAATTCTCAGAAATGAGCATATTGCAGGGCGCCATTTAGAGGTGTATCAGCGAATTATTTTAGGTGAAGAAGTTTTAGTTGATGATAGTCGAGAGCAAATAGAGTTACTACTATCAGGATTAGTAATTAACTCACAAGGTAAATTAAAAGTCAAAAATTTGATTTACGAAGCAGTTTTTGATTTACAATGGATTTCCAAACAAATGGAAGAATTGCGTCCTTACGCGCAAAAATTTAAAGCGTGGATAGCTTCAGGGCAAAAAGAAACTGAATATTTACTGCGTGGAGAAACTTTAGAACAAGCACTTGCATGGTCATACAGTAAAAGACTTAGTGACCAAGACTATCGCTTTTTAACTGCAAGTCAAGAAGCAGCGAAGCGAGAAATTGAAAAAGATTTATTAGCAGAAAAACAAGCAAGATATCTTGAACAAGAAAAAGCGCAGTTTGTCCTTGAAATGCATAGGCTTGCCCAGCAAATTTTAGCGAATGCACGTAAAAGTGCCAAAAAGAATATACATAAACTACGATTAGCTAGAATTCATATTATTTCGATTACCTTTATTGTTGCCATAGCAGTAATTATTTTACGTTTTAGTGGCGTATTAGAACAAATAGAGTTGACGAGCTTAGATAAATTATTTCAAGCGCGTCCTGTTACAACAGTTGACCCTAGAATTGTGATTGTTGCTCTTGATGAATTGCACATTCAGCAATATGGTCAATATCCAATGTCAGATGCCACTCTTGCACAAGTATTGCAAACATTAAAAAATTACAACCCAACAGCTATTGGATTAGACTTATATCGAGATTTAGCAGTAGAACCTGGCGCCGAGAAACTAATACAAATATACAGAACAACGCCAAATTTAATTGGTGTAAAGAAGGCAATTGATGATAAAATTGCCCCTTCACCAGTTTTAGCTGAACTCAAACAAGTAAGTCTTGCCGACCAAGTGCTAGACGGAGATGGAAAAATTCGTCGTGCGTTATTATCGATTCAAGAAGATAATAAAATAACTTTAAACTTGGGTTTAGATTTAGCATTACGCTACTTAGAAACCTATAATATCTACGCTTTAGAGTTTCCAAATCACCAAATCAAAATAGGGAACGCACTTCTCACTCCCTTTCACTCGAATGATGGGGGATATGTGAGAGCAGATGCGGGTGGATATCAGATTTTGCTTAACTTTCACGGTACCCAGAAACAGTTTCAAGTTATTTCCATTCAAGATGTATTAAAAAATCAGATACCTGCTGATTTAATACGCCATCGCATAGTTTTAATTGGTGCGACAGCAGAGAGTGTGAACGATTTATATCATACTCCTTATAGTAACAGCAGTTTCGATAACCCGGCTCGAATGCCTGGAGTTGTTATTCACGCTAATATTGCAAGTTCCATTTTAAGTGCAGCACTCGATGGGCGCCCACTATTAAAAGTATGGTTGCATCAAATTGAATGGTTTTGGATTTTACTGTGGTCTGGGATGGGAACACTTATTAGTTGGTTTTTTAAGCCATTAAAATATTTGCTAGTTTCAATTGTATTTTTCATCTTGATACTAACATTAGTTACCTACATTGCCTTTTTGCTAGGATGGTGGATTCCAATTATACCCGCAATAATTGCTTTTTTAACTGGCGTAATTACGCAGATAATAATTATCACCAAACATTCAGAGAAAAATCAATTAAGTCAAATAGTACAACAGCTAATTAAATTTACTCAAGAACAACCTGTAGCTGGGCAAATTGCAATTGAATATTTGAAACAATCTGAAAGTCAAGAAAATCAACTCTTTATAGATAAAATACTGAAAAATAACAATTGCTAACCTTACACTAGCTACTCTTATCCTTATATCTATCATTATTAGATATACGACGAGAGCCGGCGCCAGAAGAACCTTTAGGTTTACTGGTGCTTGGTGGTTTAAATTTACTTTGACTTATTAATTCAGGTAAATGTTTCTGAGTATCACCTACTTTTTCTTGTTTAAGATAATGAACAAAAAGCACCATTAGAATTGGCATGATAGTTAATGTAATAATTAAGAGCGTAATGCTACGAAAGTTAGACATGCTGGGTAAATATTTCCGTAATTGACTGGGCTAGAATCTTTATACGAACTAACCACAGCAAATCACGGAAGAAATCGTAGAAATCTTTTTTTACTTACTTATATTACTTATGTTCGTTATAAATACAGGCACCTAACCTACATTTAGCACAACTGATACATCTCTATTACGCTTACTTTTATAACTTTTAATTATACATCCATTCGCTTAACAGAAACTTCACATAAACAATATAAATTTATTATTGATTAGAAGATAAAGGAGAACCATTCAGCGCTTGTTGCAACTCATTGGGAGTGATATTTCGCACCAAACTTAGAGGCAATTGTTCTTGACTAATAGCTTTTGCATAACCTGCATTTAGGTAATTTATATAACTTGGTTGTTGAGCAACATAAGTTTGAAAGAAGGGAAAACTTAAAGATTCGATATAGGAACGTGAAACTTCCGGACTGGCGCCTACAGCTTCTTGTGGAATAGGGAGAGCATTGTTAGGAGATTCAGCGATAGTAGAAAAGTGAGTTCCACCATTAATCAACGCTAAATATTTATTGGGAGTAGTCACCCAAGTAAAAGGTTGAATTTGTTCAGGAAGCGCAGGAGTAACAGTATCAGCACTACCAGCAACAATCATTACAGGTATCTTGATTTCGCTCAGTCCAGTTTGTCCTAATATACTGCTACTTACAGGGTTAATAGCAATTACAGCCTTCACCCTTGAATCAGACAAATTATACTCAGTCCTTGGTAAACGTACTGCTAAACACTGAAGCAACTGTGAAACATTTAAAGAACTCCTCAAAGTAGGGCAATCTTTATTTAACTGCTCAAAATTGATTTTGGCGCCAGCTAAAGCCAAAGCAGTGTAACCACCAAACGACTGCCCAACCACACCAACCTGCTGTAAATTGAGGCGCCCGCGCAAAGTAGTATTAGAATCTTGTAACCTCGTCACTTCATCAAGTACAAACTTAATATCCAAAGGACGATCTACAAACTCTCTAGGGTCAGTAACAGTATCCGCTCTACCAGATAACAAAGCTTGTAACTGTGCAGCATTACTACCAGGATGCTCAGGAACGACAACAACAAAACCCGACCGAGCTAAATATTGAGCCAAATACCCAAAACTCGTGCGGTCAGACCCAAGTCCATGAGAAATAACAACAATAGGACGCCGACCAGACGTTACAGGCATATAAACATCAGTATTAATTACCCGATTACGAGACACATCATTAAAATTAAAAGTTGTCTTCTGCGTTTGAAAACGTCTCGTCGTTGTAACCCTCGTTGTAAGCACTTCAGTGCTTCCCGCTTCTTCCCTCGACTCTTGATTAATCAAAGCAACCGCATTTTGAGTCTGATTAATTAAAATCTGAACAGTTTGGGCAATTTCCTGAGTACGAGATAAATTAACCGAAATAGCATTAGAAGAATAATTCCGAAAAACATCAAGTAGCGTAAACCCTTGTTTTTGCGCCGCCGAAACAATCAAAGCAGAACGAATAGCATAAAAACCATTTAGCCCAGACTCCAACTGAATAACATCCCCCAAACGTTCTAACAAAGTCTGACCAATAGCCGTATATAAAAACTGTGAAACCTCAACAGCACCAAGAGGAATAGGAGTAACTAAAAGTCGTCTTAACTGTCCTAGCTCCTGTTTATTAACATACCGAGCATAAGCAGAAAAATCTTCATCTATTTCACCCGTTCTAGCGAACAACTCCAAAGACTTAATTGGAATAGACCTTTGTAAAACCCCATAATAAATATTAATCCGTTCGGCGCCAAACGCAGGACGTACACTTGGTAAAAAATTGGCGCCAACAGTCATCAAACCTACCGACAACGATAATGACGACTTCAAAAATAATTTAGTTAACATAATTTAAGATAATTTGATAATATCGTAGGGTGCGTGGCGCCATGAAAAAATTTAAACGTAGTTATAAGACCTCAAGCACCACGCACCAAAATATAATTCTCAATTTAACAAATAATAATAAAATCTTATAATTAATTATATCTCTATCAATAGTACTATTTAGACTACTCTAAAAGTAGTATACCCTAAAGAACATTTATTTTAAAAGTTATAAAAAGAACAAATTTTAACCCCCCCGAATTCGGGGGGTTGGGGGGATGAAAATGTGCATCTAGTAGACATTTATAGGTGTAATGTTTGTCTGAGAGTAACAGAAAATTGATACTTAAAAACTAACAATGTTAAGTATTTACTGTTGCTTGAGCGCATGTCATGGGTAAAAAATTTGCCACTATAGATGGAAACGAAGCGGTTGCTCGTGTTGCTTACCGTTTGAATGAGGTTATTGCTATTTATCCAATAACACCTTCTTCGGCTATTGGAGAGTGGGCAGATGCTTGGTCTGCTGACAACCGTACAAATTTATGGGGTACTGTTCCTAGTGTTATTGAAATGCAAAGTGAGGGTGGCGCCGTAGCTGCTGCACATGGCGCCTTACAAGCTGGTTCACTAACAACAACTTTTACTTCATCACAAGGGTTGTTGTTAATGATTCCCAACTTATATAAAATTGCTGGTGAACTTACGAGTGTTGTTGTTCACGTTGCTGCACGTGCGCTTGCTACTCATGCACTATCAATATTTGGCGACCATAGTGATGTTATGGCAGCGCGCGCAACTGGGTTTGTTATGTTATGTTCTGCTTCGGTACAAGAAGCACATGATTTTGCTTTGATAGCTCAAGCTGCTACCCTCAAAGCACGAGTTAGTTTCATGCATTTCTTCGATGGTTTCCGTACTTCTCACGAAGTGCAAAAAGTAGAATTATTACAAGATGAAGATTTAAAAGCTTTAATAGATGAAGATTTAATTTTGGCACACCGTGCGCGCGCTTTAACTCCTGACCGTCCTGTGTTACGTGGTACAGCCCAAAACCCCGATGTATATTTTCAATCTAGAGAAGGTGCCAATCTTTATTATCAAGCTTGTCCAGATATTGTTCAGCAAGTCATGAATGATTTTGGAAAGCGTACAGGTAGATATTACAAGATATATGAATATCATGGCGCCAGTGATGCTGAAAAAGTTCTTGTGATTATGGGGTCGGGATGTGAAACAGTACACGAAACAGTAGATTATTTAAATACTCGCGGTGAAAAAGTCGGTGTCGTGAAAGTGCGGTTATATCGTCCCTTCGATGTCCAAAAATTTATAGATGTATTGCCCAGTACCGTAAAATCAATAGCTGTTCTCGACCGTACTAAAGAACCTGGAAGTGCAGGAGAACCTCTTTATTTAGATGTAGTTACCGCTATTCACGAAGCTTGGTCACTCAGCACGACTCACTCAGCACGACTCACTCCTAAAATAATTGGTGGTCGTTATGGATTATCTTCAAAAGAATATTGTACAATCCAGAGTACATTCTAAATGTCGCGAAAAACAATGATTGTAGGATACGCGCGCGTTAGCTCAAAACATCAAGCTGATACAAATGCATTAGAACAGCAAGTCGAGCGTCTGAAACATGCAGGTGCCGAAAAGTTATATATTGATGTTGAGTCAGGTTACAAAGGTAATCGCCGTGAAGAACTAGAGCGCTTACTTGAGGACGTTAGAGCGAGGCGAGTGACTAAAGTCGTAGTAACGCGCGTTGACAGGCTATCTCGGCGTGGTAAGCAGTGGTTTACTTTGGTTGAAGATTTTATCAAAAGTGAAGTTCAGCTTTTGGTGTTGGACGAACCAATCGACTTAACAACAGCAGCGGGTAAAATGCAAGCGGGTATTGTCGCTATACTTGCTCAACATCACAGCGACCAAAAAAGTGAAGCGGTTCGGCATGGATGGGAGCATTTAAGAAATAAAGGGGCTGCTACTAAGGCGCCGTTTGGCTTAATAAAAGTAGGAGAGAAGCTTGAGAGAGATAGGCGCCCGTTCTTGTGCTTGATAAATGAAAAATCTGAATTATCACGCTACCAAATAGCAATTGATATTAAATCAACATTTCTTGAACAACGAAGTATCAGGCGATGTTTACAAGGGATTAATCAAAAATATGGCATTTGGGTAAAATCGCATCATAATAAATGGGCTGGACGTATTGCGCCTGATATGTTTAGATTTTCGGCACCTGGTCTTCGCTATTGGCTCAACTCACCCGTGTTACGTGGACACACTCGCTACAGACAAGCAAATGGGCAGTACGAAGAGCAAATAATTTACAACACCCACCCTGAAGAAATAATTATCACTGAAAGCGAATATTTAGAGATTAAGCAAATATTGGAGTGGAATAGAAACACGCGCGGTTTCGGTTCAACACGCCAGTCACACCCACTCTCAGGACTAGTGATTTGCGCTGAGTGTAACAGTACGTGTTACAAAGGTTCTGGTTCATCAAAAAAACCATACTATCAATGCAAGAATTGGGCTACTCGCACCTGTAGTCAACAAAAAATGGCGCCTGCTTCTCTTATTAACAAAGCTGTAGTCGAAGCATTGACGCAAAGAGCAGAACAGGTTGCCAGCTATTCGTTAGAGAAAACGGACGATATAATTGAACCTGAAAACATTCGCGATTTACGCTCTGAGATTAGTAACCTTGAAGCGCTAGGTAGTAACAACCCAACTGTTAAAGGCGCCATTGCTGAACTCAATAGTCAATTGCGGGTATTACTTGCTCAGGACAAGAGTTCAAGCACGCTCGACCGATACAAGTATCAAATCCTACGCGATACTTTCGGCGACACTGAATACTGGCAATTTTTAACAGATGAACAGAAAATTCCAATATACCGGGCTTTAATTAGCAAAATACTCGTTCGCGACGGGAAGCCTGTTTCGATTGAACTAAACGTGTAGCTGGTAGTGTCACGTTTTGTGATGACTTCAGGCGCCTATAATCAAGTACTCATGTATTTATATAGATAGGCGCCCTGAAATGCATAACTCTAGGCGCCCCGAAACCGTTAATTTACATTTGCTATTAAGCAGCGATTTCGTCTTGATTTTCTTCTTCGGAAATTGCTATCAACTTGATATGCTTTCTACCTATATTCAGGGAAAATTCATCCCCTGGCTTTAAGCCCAATTGTTTTGTATAAGTAGAACCTATTAGCAAGGCACCGTTAGACTGTACTGCAATTCGGTAGCTAGCACTACGTCCGCGACTATGCTTGTCCGAGGGGGTATCAAATGATATCTCTTCTGCATCAAGTAGAGCATTGAGGAATTTCATCATGTTAACTCGCTCTATGCCATCTTTGGTGACGCTATAGTAGCCGCACGCTTTAGCTTTTTCTTCTTTACTACTATTGGGCATTTCTTTAACTTTATCAGTTAATGCCTTACCTTCTAGAGCTTCAATTTTTTTAGCTTTTTTAGCTGGCGCCTCTTCAACTTCGGGCTTCACTTGTTTTACTTTCTGGGCTAGCGCCTCACTTTTAGAGGGTTTACTTCCTTTAGTTGTTTTAGCTGATGCCTTGGGTTCTGGGGACTTTGTTATTTTCTTTTTCGCCATGTTGAGAGAGTTTAGTTACGAAATTAATTTACATTTTCATGGAATTTCTTCATTGTATAGAGGTATTTGCTTTATGCCAACAACTATTCACATAAAAATAGCTTTATCCCGATTGTTATTGGCGCCAGTTATGAAAGATTTTTTCTTCTGTGTATGCTAATAGCATCAGAGAGCGCCACACGTTGCTCTGAGCATTACTGTTATTGGTGACGATAAGCGCAAATCGCTCAAAAATTGGACTCAGCATGGTAAAACACCCATCAGTTACTTTGTTCAGTTAAATACATAATCCTATGTTTGATTGTTCTTAAATTCCTAAATTTTCCCTAAATTTTGATTAGTTTTGATGTAATCGCTTATCTGGTAAGAGCTTCAGCCTTTTATTAGTTCAAATATGAGTACACCTTAACAGGGGTACCTTCAGGGCTATAATAATGTCGCCCCGTCAGGTGTTATAATCCTTTTTAGTAAATATACTGATATGCAAGGTAATGATTATACTTAAAATAAGACTTTTACGAATAAACAAAAACTATGCCCAAAAGTGAACCTCCAGTGACTAGGCCTTCTTTCCCACGACGGTCGCGGTGGCATTACTGGGTGTTTGTCCCGCTCTGCGCGCTTGCATACACTGTGTTCTGCTTTACTTTTATTATGGCTGCTTGGGGACTGCGCGGTGAATCGAAGCCGTGGTGGTATCTGGTGATTCAGGTGCTGACAATACCGGGCGTGTGGTTGCCTCCTTACATCGGCGCCCCATTATGGGGTGGAATTATGGGTTTTGTCCTCGTCCGACTGAACCGACAAATTCAAAGGCGCCGTCGCTGAACTTGGGTAGCTGTTGCAGGTAGATAATTAAACATTTGAGCTTTAAACGTTATTTTTGCTGTTTGCCATAAGTCTATATAACTTAAAAGCCAGGGGCTACCAGCCTCTTTTAATATTTCCGTGTATGGCTAATTAAATAAGTCACCATTCGTAAAAATCGCAACGACAGTTAAGAATTTTGCAAACTAGCATAACCAAAGGTTACGTTAAACTTTTCGCACCAAATAGCTACAGATTTAAAGTCTTTCAAGTCTAGATTAGCTGGTATTTCATAACGTTGGGCGCCATCAAACTTCTTGAGGGGAGCAATTGTCACATAATCTTGTGCTTTAAGCTTTACAGGTACATTATTGTTGCGATACAAAATAACTCTAACTTTCGGTCCGCGTGCTGTAGTAAAAGCTTTGTTAAATTCAATATAACGCTTACCATCAACTTTAACAACTTGAGCTATACCGTTAGTAGGATGGTCTTGTTCGGTGGTGACAAAGCTACCGGATGAAATCAAAGATTGGGGTTTGACCGCAACTGTGGTGGTTTGTGTAACTTCAGCTGCACTTGCAGGTTGAGTATTGATAGCTAATTGCCCAACACTACCGAATAATACGAGCGATACGATTGTTCCTGCTGCTAATTTGTTGAGTTTCATGATTTGTAATTCCTCGGTGTTTTTTGTTTCCCTTTCCTTAATTACCAATATCGAGGATGATGCTGAGAAACTTGTGATGAGAAACTAAGATGCGAGTAAGAGTTATCTTAAAAAAAACTAGAACGGCAAAACTAACTTGAGAGATGAAACTAATGGCTTAAGTAGGTGGGTGGAAATAAACCACACTTGGGGTTTTCCGGTTAAGAGCGCTAAAGGCATACTGTGAAAGGATTATAGCCGATTTACATTTCGTTACATAGCGGTAAATTTTCCCGTCCACCTACTTAATTACGTAGGCGCCGTGGAAAATATCAAACGAATTTATTATGCTTCCAGCCTATCTCTAGCAGGTTTTGCCGCCCTAGAAAAAAACTGAGAAAGTCGGGTAGTGTTTCCACGAACTAACTTTATCTGCACACC
This sequence comes from Calothrix sp. PCC 7103, assembly GCF_000331305.1. Classification (GTDB taxonomy): domain Bacteria; phylum Cyanobacteriota; class Cyanobacteriia; order Cyanobacteriales; family Nostocaceae; genus Dulcicalothrix. Next base: position 740,210 of record NZ_KB217483.1, read on the forward strand.
AGTAAGTTAATTACAGGCGTCTGAAACTAGTGATTCCAGAACCTTAAAGAAACACTCCACCACTGGCTTCAATTCTTTGACCGTTAATCCATTGAGCATCAGGGGAACACAAAAAAGCTACTATTCCACCAATATCTTCGGCTTGTCCCACTCGTCCTAAAGCAGTATTAGAGGCTATCATATTTTTAATTTGGGGATTAGAGCGGATAGTAGCGTTATTAAAGTCGGTTTCAATTGCTCCAGGCGCCAGTACATTCGCAGTAATACCTCTTGCTCCGACTTCCTTAGCAAGATAACGAGTAAAAGTCTCAATAGCACTTTTAGCTGAAGCATAAACCGAGTAGCCCGGATTAGCAAAACGTGTTGTCCCACTAGAAATGTTGATAATTCTCCCCCCATCATTCAAGTGTGGTAACAGTTTCTGAGTTAAAAAGTATACTCCCTTGAAGTGAATGTTTACCAGCTTATCAAAATCCTCTTCTGTTACCTGAGCAATTGGAATTGTGGCGCCTATGCCAGCATTGTTAATCAAAAAATCAACCTTGTTTGTTTCAAACTCTTGTAATAATGTGGTTTGCAACTCAGATACAAAATCATCAAAACTCTTGATTTCTCCTACATCAAGTTTTAAGGTCGCAGCTTTTCGTCCAGTTTCCCGGATTTGAGACACTACCTTATTGGCTTCTTCTAGTTTTGATTGGTAAGTAATTATAATGTCACATTTGGTTTGAGCTAGACGCAAAGCCATGTCTTTACCAAGACCTCGGCTGCCCCCTGTGATTAATGCGATTTTACTCATATTGCACCCATATCGTAATTACCTTGAGTCATCATCTTAATCAATTGTGGCGCCTAAAATACTATGAACATAAGTACTGCATAGCACTACATTTGAAAAGGTGCGCTTATGTATCAATAAGTACCCAATTATGGCACCTGAAACAATACAAAACACAAGTACTAAAATATTAGTTCAAATTAGGGTCGCTCTTGGCGCGCGGGAGGACGCATCCATTTTTAACAAGCCACTCATCAATAATTTTATAAATATAGTTAATATCTTCTTGGGTATAGCCGTTAGCTAACATCCAATTTTCAAACGGTTTGGCATCGGAGGCAATTTGTTCTAACATTTTTTCAAAATCTGATTCACTAGTGCTGCAAGTTGCTAAAAAATCAGATTTATCCCAAGGAATAATGCGGTCAGCCATCAGTTGCAATAAAGAACGCTGGTTTTCTTGTACCAGTTGACCCAAATAATCGCGAATCTCCTGTTGGTGGTCTTCTTCTAAACAACAGTATTCCATTTGTCGGTCGAGTTGAAGTTTAACACGACTAACGCCACCCGAAGTTAACCAACTTTTGACATCATCGACGGCGCTAGAACATCGACCAAATCTATCTGTTTGTAATAAACGAATTGCTCCCTCAAAGCTTCTACGAAGGGAAGAGCGCCAATCACCGCGTTCTAAAAGTTCGATTAGTGACATCTTGTGCTACTTGATAACGTGATTGTGTTTTGCCTTCTACTATTTTACTGGATGGTTAGGTTAGGGCGCCTGTTTTTTCGATATGGCACCAATTCTAATCTAGTTATTTTGTATTAGTTAAAATCTAATGCCAAAGTAAAAGCTATCTGTGATGTTCATAAGTGGCACCCGTAATTAAGTGTTTATTATTAAGGCGCCTCCAATCATAAATACTTAAACACCAGTAGTTTGCTTGTACCAATATTTTGTATTTATTCAGAATTTGATGCTAAAAACTTGACTTTAGTCGAGTTCTCTTACATAAATTAATCAGAATATTATTTATGAGTTCACTTTGCTCTTAAATATGAGAATTTAAACTAAATCAATAGCTTAAAAATAATTTCATGAGTAATCAAGCGACATTTAATCAACCTGGTTTGATTTTTACACCAGGTCCACAGGGTTGGTGGGACTCCGAACGTGTTTCGTGTCCACGTGTCATCCGTTGTGCGGATGGTACTTGGAAAATGTGGTACTACGGTAGAGATGCTAGCTTTGACCGACAAATAAACTTACCCACTGGTCGTTGTGGTTTAGCAATTTCTGCTGATGGTATTAGCTGGGAACGAGTTAAAGGTTTTATGACTATGGGTGCAGTTCTTGAGCCAAGCCCAGACCCAAGCAGATTTGACTCAGCTCATATTGGTGTCAGTAGTGTGGAATACTCTGATGGTCTTTATTGGATGTGGTACTTCGGTGGTGACCAAACAGTTCAAGAGGTAGGAAAATTTAAAGCTAAAGGAATCCAAATGCGTCCGGGTTGTGCTATATCTCGCGATGGTATTAATTGGGTGCGTCTAGAAGGTGCTTATCGAGGAGCATTTCTAGATATTGGCAAGACTCCGGAGTTTGACTGCTTGTTTTGTGGGTGGCCCCAAGTTCTGCGCGATGACGATGGTACTTGGAAAATGTATTACCACACTTTCAACCCGGAGTTAGGATTTCTCGTAGGCTTGGCGGTTTCCACTGATGGTTTCAACTGGGAGAAAGTTGGTCAAATATTGGGACCTGGCGAGCTAGGCAGTTTTGACGAGCGGGGTATTGGTACTCGGCATGTATTAAAAGTAAGCTCTCGCTACGTAATGTTTTACGAAGGCGCCAACAATAGTAGCTACCACTGTATTGGTGTTGCTACATCTAATGACGGTATTAAGTGGAGTAAGTATGAGGGCGAGCAGCCTGGTGGTCCAGTTTTTCGCCATGCTCCAAGTGGTTCTCTTCGTTGGGATGCGCGTGCAGTTGGCACTCCTTGTGTGGTACCGATGAATGACGGGAGTTTCCGCATGTATTATATTGGTGCTAACGAAGGCGGCTATGATGAGCTATCGACACAGCACCAGATAGGGTTAGCAGTAAGTGACGGCTCTAACTTTTACAAGTGGTATCGCTGGGGAGAGTCGTAAACCAAGATGATGAATGCACTCATGTTGCTAAAAGGTTTTAGGGTGAATAATTTGTTCACATTTTCTCTTCTCCTGTTTCTGCAATTACGCGAGCTTCATAAGCATCTCGAATAGCTGGCGTATCAGCTTCTATCTGAGAACCCAAACCAAAAGTTGCCCAATTTCTGACATCTTCATCTTTATCACTAGATAAATCAATTAATGCTTGAATTGCCAATTCATCTTCAGAGCATGTTAACCAAAAGTAACGCCATGACGGACACGTGAATCGGAATGATTTTTTAATTTGACTAATGGAAAAACACTCCTTGAATCTTTGAGATGCCCGAATGCAAATGCAATTGAAGCCAGAACCTTGCTATTATCTTCGTTTGATAATAGTTCTAAATTCATATAACCGCATATAGTTCTCGCTTTGGTTGATTCCACTTTAAAAATGTTACACAAATTTCTGCACCAGGACTGTGGACCATTAGTTTTTTATTAAAGTGGTTGATGGGCAGGCGCCAGTAAATAATTGAATAGTTGATTGAAATATGCGTGCGAGCATAACTATGCTGTGGCACCATGCAACCAAATAGTTGGAGAAGATGGAGTATCAAAAGTTTTTGGGCAGGCGCCGGATTTTAATTGCTGGTGTTATTCGCTTCATGGGTAGAGGCTGTTTGGTTAGGGCGCCTGTAGTATTGTCATGAACCTACTGGAGTCGTAAACATAAACAAAGTTTTGCTATAGGCAGTTTTCCCTTCAAGTAAGGTATACAAATTCCCTTTGTGAACTAGTAGACATCTTCTTCATAATCACTGACTGCCGTTACCGCAATCTTAATAGCATTATGAATAGCCGATTCTTTACTTTCTATTATTACATTTTCACCAACTGTACGTTGTGCAATAACAGCACATACACAACCTGCTTCAAATCCATATACGTTTCCCATCTTAAACAAGGTTCCACATTCCATTTCATAATTAAGTATATTTAAATAACGATATTCTTGTGTAATACCATGCAATTGTCTTATTAAATAAGGGTTTGCTGAATCAGTACGTTCTTGCCCCTCATAAAAAGTATCTACAGAAGCAGTAATGCCAACGTGATATTCGACTTCTAATTTTTTTGCGGCTTTAGCCATCGCTACTGTTAAAAATGGGTCTGCTGCTGCTGGGTACTCAATCGGTGCAATATCATTCGCTGCACCTTGCTTACATAAGGCAGCGCTAGATATTACAATACTACTTGGTAATATATTGTCTTGAATTGAACCGCATGTTCCAATACGAATAATTTGTCTAATACCCACTTGTACTAACTCATTAACAACAATGCTTAAAGATGACGCCCCCATGCCACTAGTTGTAGATATAATTGTTTTTCCACTATTTAAAGTGCCTATATAGCTGTTTAAACCACGATTATCTGACAACAAACGACTCGATTGTAAATATGACTGAGCAATTAAACTTGCCCTTTTTGGGTCGCCACACAATAAAGCAGTAGTTGGTGGCTTTTCTCCTAGGTCTTCTCTTCTAAATCCAATATGATAAGGTATAAGCATTTTTTGGAATGTTAAATGTTACAATAAAATACTACAGTAAAAAAGTATAAAGCAAAGCTGCTTTATACTTTTTTAATTTACTTTAAATAAATGTCTTGTGTTCTTTTACGGAATTTAAATGGGAACTCTGACAGTAAATATTCTAAAATTTTATATAGATACGTTCGGCGCCGTACCTAACAGTAATATCGATGTGAACAAATTGTTCACATTTTCTTGGATGCTTTAATTCCAGCGTAGCACTTGAATAAGAGTTTTCCACAACAGACATACATAAATAGTGAATGCTATGGTTGATAAAACGCATTTACTATTATGGTTAAACCTCGTGCGGTATGTGAATTACCTGTTATTCAGTATTTTAAAACTCAACGTGTTGTATCTGTAAAGTTATTACAGGCGCCGCATTTATATATTGTGAGTTGTACCCTTATGAGAAATAGATTAGGAAGACCGCATCCGACTGTTTTATTAGCTTATTTCGGCATTGGGTACACTTTAGTAGTTGTATTAATTGCTATCAAATTATATTTATTTTGAAAAGTCTGTTGCTGGTCACTATTCAATTGCAGTTTGTTTTCTCCTTACTTGACAGAAAAGAAGGCGCCGAATCCTGCTTATATTTTAAAACTAGACGCATTGTATCTATATAATCCTTACAGGCGCCTTTTTTCGAGTACGCTGCATCTGTTAGTTACAAAGCGATGGAGAAGGTGGTTGACGGACGGCGCCAGCATTAAAATACTCTTGTAAGCGCGTCTCTCAGGTTATTAATGGTTCCCCACTCAGACATCAAGCTTGGACTTGTTAGCAATTTGGCTTTTGTGTCACGCCATCCCCTGTGAGCTTTCATTACATCCTTATCAAGAGGAATATTATCAGGACAAGCAAAATCAGCAACCCAGTGAACCTTGACCCACCGGAAAATACCCCAGATACCTTCCTCTTGTTGAGGTTCATCTTCACTTCCTTCATTAACTAATTCAACTACGTGTGTCAGGTATCGCTCTCCGTGGTAACTTTGGGAAAGAATAATAAGAGACTCCTTGGGCAAACTCAATGCATGAGCCAAAACATCTTGAGCATCACTTCTTTTAAAGTTTAATCGAAAGTAAGATGCAACAAGGCAGTCGCTATATGCCCAACCGTCATCATCATTCACGTTCTTAATATATTTTAAACGAGTAAAATCCATTAATTTTCTCCTACAGACTTTTTGAAGAATCTATATATAGGATTCCCTGCTAGTCAAGCAGCATTTACTTTTGAATGAATATAATGATTCGACGCCTTTTTAGGATTGGTAGAAAAGGGCGTTTTCTCACTCAGTATCGGCGCCGTTCACAAAAAACTGACCGTCAAAGCAACACAGCAGCAACAGCTTCCCTCAGTGGTAGAGTCTGGATTGTATCGGGTGATGTACTAGTATTTGTATTGTCGTTCATAAACACCAATTGGTGAACGGCACCGTAAGTCAACAAAATTTCCGTGATTTAGCAACGATAGCAAGTACAAAACTTATGTATTTTGATTGTTAGGTTATAGGCGCCGCTCACAAAAAACTTACCGTCAAAGCAATACAACAGCAACAGCCTTGCACAGGCGCCGTATAATATGTTGAAGCATCTAATCTAATAACTGTACGTTTTGTATCTATTTAAATTATTTATTTCTGGCGCCATAGTATTTTTGGAGTTACCTCAAGCATTATCAGTAGCTTTACTGTTATAGCACTATCAGGTATTACCACAAAAACTTTAGTTTAGGCGCCGTGCTAATTAATTATTACGTAAAGTTACTGAGGCATTGTAAAAGTACAATTAAGTTTAAACTGGAAAATAATAAACCCTAGAATTTTCAACTACACTGGAACTCAGCAAGTGATATATCAATCACTACATTTAACAACTAGTGAAAACTTGGATGGTTAACCTACAGGCGCCGACTTCTAACTAGTTCGTCAATAATCGGAAGGTCACAAATCATCTAGGGTTAAGCACATCAATATAATGCATTCAACTGGACGCTTGAATCTCTTTTTGTTAGAGATGGCGCCTCGGCTGATTATGCATATATTTCTAATACAGGAAAATTATTATATTTAAATATTATTACTTACAAGTTTGTTTTGTTTTCAAGATGCAGTAATGCAAGTTTTACGTTTGAAAACTAAGGGGTGTAAGAGATTTAGCTCAAATATTTATATCTACTAAAGCTAAATAAAATTATCCGGAAGATTTCTCTTTATTCCGAGAAATTACGGTTCCTATCCGTTGCAGATAAGGAATATTAAGAAGTTTCAATTTTCTGTAAAAAGTCATCAAAATCAATTTCACTAACAAGTTCAAAAGCTGTTAAATACTTAGATTTAACATATATTAAGCTTTGTTAGATTAAATTTAGTGTTGCAATTTAAAGCATGTGCGCCGATTTTATTTAGGTGCATACTTGCTTTACGCAATTGTAATACTATTAGCAAATTGACGTTATTTTTAAAGGTTATTTCACAACATGCAAAGTGCTTTTACAAGTAAAGCCAATCCCGAACAATTAAAGGCAATACAGGCTACTGAAGGTGCTTTGCTAATTATCGCTGGTCCCGGTTCTGGCAAGACTTTCACCCTTGTTGAGCGGATTATTTATTTAATTACACAAAAAGGAGTGGCGCCGGAAAACCTTCTGGTTGTAACCTTTACTGATAAAGCAGCCCAAGAGCTAACAACTCGGATTTCAAATCGCCTCCTTGAATTAGGTGTGCGTTTTAATCTGAATGAGATGTATTTGGGGACTTTTCACTCCATCTGTTTACGTTGGCTTGATGAACATCGAGAATTTACTCGCCTCAAGCGTAACTTCATCATGATGGATCAATTTGACCAGCAGTATTTTCTTTATCGGCGCCTGTCACAGTTTCAAAGTATCCCTAATATTGAACTTGTCATTGGTAATCATAAGCAATCTGCATGGGATAAGTCAGAAAATCTTCTCAAATGGATTAATACTGTCAGCGAAGAAGCACTAAACCCACAGATATTAATAGGTGCCCCGGAGCCAGAGATAAAAGTACTGGGTCATTGTTATTATCTTTACCAACAATACTTGGAAGAAGAAAATGCAATCGATTTTTCTACTATCCAGTACGAAGCCTTGAAACTTCTGAAGCAGAATCCGCAGATTCTTACTGAAATTCTAGCCAAAATCAAATATTTAATGGTTGATGAGTATCAAGATACTAATACCATTCAAGAGCAACTTTTGAGTCTTCTAGCAGCTGGGGATTCTCCAAACCTTTGTGTTGTGGGTGATGACGACCAAGGTTTGTACCGCTTTCGAGGGGCAACCATTCGTAACATCTTGGAGTTCAAAAACAATTTTCCTGATGGAAGCTGTGAACAAGTTTATCTAACTACTAACTATCGCTCTCACCCAGACATTATTGACTTCTACAATCGCTGGATGAAAGAGCAAGAGTGGAAGGATAACGGCAAAGAATTTCGTTTCCAGAAGAAAATTAAAGAGCAGGAAGATAAGATATTCCCTGAAGTTCCATGCGTCGTCAAGGTTTCAGGTAATAGTCAGGATGAATGGCAGTCTGAAGTTTTAGCATTTTTGCATACTCTCAGAGATAAATTACCAAAAAATTCTGCATTACGGTTTACACTTAAAATATAATAACGACTTTCTAATTTGATTTTACCATTTACAACCCTTAAAGTATCGACTTTACCAATACTATTTAGATTAGCCCATTCGTTTTTTGTATCTATTAGATGTCCAACATTATTTAGTACACTGTAATATCTAGTAACTGTACGTCCGTGGCTTTCATCAACTAAACGATATTCGGTATGTTTATATCCTTGAAATTTAGAAATAATTGCATTTTTAAATATCGCTTCTACTTGATTATACAAGTTTTTTTGATTCTTCTTAAGCGCAATAATATAATCAGCTTCCTGCTCTACGATTTGTTTAACAATTGCTTTTTGACAGCCGATTGCATCGATAGAAACAATACAGCCTTTTAGTGATAGTAGCTTAATCAATTCAGGAATTGCTGTAATCTCATTTGATTTATCATCAACTTTTAATTGACCTAAAACTAATCGCGCGTTTGTAGCCCATGCGCTAATCATGTGGATAGCAGCTTTATCCTTACTTTTATCATATGAATGACGTAATGTTTTACCATCAATTGCAACAATTTCGCCCTCGGTCAAATTACTAATTGACTTAATCCAATTTATAAAACTGCTTTGAAACTGTTCTGGATTTATACGTGCAAATACACGAGAAAAAGTATCATGTGAAGGTATACCATTCGGTAACTTCAGAAATTTTTTTAGCCATTTTTGTTTTGATTTCCCATACTGTTCAATTTCAACCCATGTCTCTGCACCACAGACCACAGCACAAATTGCAATAGTAATAATATCATTTAAATCATGCAGTTTTGTTCGTTCAATTCTTGGGTCTTCAATTAAGTCAAAGTGGTCTGCGATAGTTATTTTTGGTTTTAGCTTCATTTGTAAATTTTAATTTTTAGTGTTTTCCTAAAATTTAAAATACCATCATCAAGAGTCAATTACTTAAAATCACTAATTTTGAATGTGTACCTATGAATTGGTAATTCTGTCTACCAAAAATATACTGATAAATAAATTGTATTTATGTAAGAAATAATGCCAGACTTTAAATAGATGCATTTTGAGAAAAACTTACAGATAATAAAATTTAATTACTAAAATAATTTACTTTTATAAGCAAAATCAACTCAGCTTGTTTTTAATACATTAATATCTACTTTTGTCAATACCCCTAAACATTTTTTAGATGCGTTTCCCCTGTTGCGGCACCGAACTTTTCTTGACCGATGTGTTCCGGCTGCACGAGGCAATTGATGAAGAACTAGGCGCCGGAGGTATTTTAGGGTATTTGATTAACACTGTAGAACAAATGGTGCTTATTCATTTGATTAAAGTCATCCTCAAAATCAAATCTGAACTGCTGAACGAAATGCTGTTCATCAAGGATGGTCCACTCGCGTTCTTTGGACAAACAGCAAATATGTACAAACCAATGTGTAACTTGGTAGCGTACTTATTCAAGAACCATAATTTATATCTGGCAGGGTTAGAAAAGAGTGGGGCTTTTGTGGAACACGCTGACGAAATTTCAGAAAAGCTTAAAGACGGAACTGTACTGATTTTGAACAATAACTATATATATAAGTACATTCTTCCAGGGAAACCCGATCTTAGTAGACCTTATGGCGCCACTACTTACTACAGCAACAAGATAATTTTCAAAACTAACAGTGGTGGAATGTATGTAGTATCGCTACCCAACTCTAATGTTTTAGCCGACCCGAAACAGTCAGATTTTCATAACCTTGATGTAATTTTAAGTAACATTGAGAAACTTAAGTGCGACATGTATGATAGTGCGCTTATACCAGTTGCTTTAGCTAATAAGCTAGTGTCCTTAGCTGACCACCCCAGTTCTGGAATTCTACAAAAGTTTGCTAAAGGCGCCATTTACAATTCGTAGCTTTAATTTCAAAAAAGTTGCATCAGACGGTAAAGTTTATCTCCGACGAGGAGCGCAAAACCTTCCTCAAACAACTGAAGAACAGCTTACTCGTCTAAAAATGAATAAGGATTTAATTTCATATGAATCTAATACAATATCTAATGAAATAGATTTACTTATATCCTATAGCAATCCTATATGAGTCGTGAAAATTATATCCGCGTAGAGACGCGATTAATCGCGTCTCTACAACGTGCGGGTTACACAAATGATTTAGGACTGCTATATATTTATATGGAAGTCGAAAGTCAAAAGTAAATTTAAGGTAAAATTATGAAGCTTTATTATTTTCCCCCCTCTCCCAACAGTCGAAAAGCTCATATTGTTGCTGTTTATTTAGAACTTCCTCTCGAATTAAAATTTGTCGATATACAAAAAGGCGAACAGTACACTCCAGAATTTCTGCAATTAAATCCCACTGGACGGACTCCAGTATTACAGGATGGAAACTGGGTAATTTGGGAATCGGCAGCTATTATGCAATACCTAGCTAGTCAAGTTCCTAATTCTCTTTGGCCTGATAATGTCAAGATTCGTACAGAGATTACACGTTGGCAAAGTTGGGAGTTAGTACATTGGGGACCAGCGTGTCAATCTTTACAATATGAAAAATTTGTCAAACAGATCCTTCAAGAAGGTGATCCTGACCCCCAAATAGTGGAACGTGCTACAAAAGCATTTCACAAAGAAGCAACAGTGTTGAACAATCATTTAGCAAAGCACAAATTTCTAGTCAACAATACATTGACATTAGCCGATTTCGCAGTTGCTTGTGATCTCACTTATGCTGTGCCAGCAGGTGTTCCTCTAGAAACATACTCTAATATCAGAAATTGGTACGCTCTGATTGAGCAATTACCTGCTTGGCAAAAAACTGCTTCACAGGCTTAAATAAGAGTACAAGAGCAACTTTATATATCCGTTATTCCTGAATTTTCAGTATGGTATTGACTCGCTCTGGTTCGGGACAATAATTTTTCACGCACAATCTGTTATAACTTGAAAATGAGTATTTTAGATTTTCCCCGTCTACATTTCCAGGGTTTCGCACGTATCCATGCTCCTACGGGACATAAGTATGGAAATGTTGATGTTGGTAGTAATACTGTTTATATGGATGGTAAGCCTGTTGATAGTACTTTACCTTCATTTAAATACCATGAATATCTTTATAATTTGGGTCCTCGCTTCAATTCTCAGGGATATGAAGATGAAAACGGCGCCTTTAGTATGGCAACGGGGTGGAATTTTGGCGGAAATGGTCATTTTTCTATCGAAGCGCAAATAATTAGCACTCAACGCTCGCTTGGGGAAGTTGACCAAAATGACTCTGTGGTAGGACGCAGTGTTGATTTGTGGGGTCATTATAATGATTATGTGAAAACAACTTTTAACCGCGCACGCTTTTTTGAATGCGACCCAGCATCAAATTGGACTGATACTATTATGTTAGGTCAGTTAAGTTTTGGCAGACAAGGTGGTTCGCATGAAGTTCCATATATGGTTTCTGCTCCTATTACTGGTGTACAATTAGCTCGATGGCAAGATTTTAACCATTTAAAAAATTTACCTGAACACTCTTTAAATAAACAATTTCAGCGTGCTGCTGTTTTTCAGTTTGCAATACCTAAAACGAGTGATGATTTTTTATGGGGTGATGTTGCTCAGTCTCCTACGGTATCTATGTTACAAGATGCTATGAGCCGTAATGATGTGTTGGGGTTGGTTGTTCAATTTAGTATCAGCAATATGTCTGCACCAGTTCAACCTGACTCTCCAAGTTTTTGGGAATTACATGGAACAATAGGACTATGGTGTCAAGACGAACTTCGTACTTATCCTCACGGGCGCCTATTAACTCCTTGTCACCTTGATAAATCTCAAAAATCGCTTTCTAATTTAACTCTTCAAATTACTCCTAATGGTGTTAATATAAACATGATTACGGCTGTACCTGGAGTTGGACGTGCAAATAAACCTGAATTTGGTCCTATTCAACCAATTACTTCTAAGCTTGATTTGGGTGATTTAGAATTGCGTACTCTTAAGAGTCAAACATTAATTACCCATATTCCAAAACAAGCGTACAACCAAGAAGCGCATAATTTAACAAGTGGAATAATAGATGTTCCTATTCTATGTGAGTTGGGCGCCCAAATAGAAGATGAGGGATTATGTATTGTTGGATATGATGCTAATAAACAACCGCAAATTTTACTTCAAGAACAAGAAACCAACTTTCAAATAGATGATGCTTGTTTATTTCTTGAACATCCTAATTGGGGGCGTGGTGAAGACCATGCTGTTGAATTAGAAGTGCGGTCTTTTGTTAGAGGGCGCCCAGAAAGCGTTGATGTTTATTTACGTCAGTTTTATAACCCCAAAGCTTTTCCTCAATTGAAATATGAGTTTGAAAGCTTTGCAGAAAATGCCGGGAAGACTTTTGAATTTCCGCCCAGTTCGTTGATGTCTGTTGTACATTTTAAACCTGGTCTTAGTAATAAATTTGGTGAGTTTGCTCCTTCAGGCAAAATTTCCACTGACTCAAATGGACGTGGTTGGTTGACAATACGTGGCGCCAAGTCCGGTACTGCGAAGGTTTTACTTACCGTTAACCCTGACCAACTAGTTGATGATGCTCTGATTGCTTATGATAACGATGATAATCTCAATTTTTGGGCTGGTGCTGGTTTCTTTGCTGTGCGAGTATTAGGAAATGATTGGCATTTAGAAGATATTCCTGATAAAGACGTAGATTTTAACTTAATTTATAAACACATCCTAGCATACTATGAATTTAGCTTTTCATTTATGAAGGTCGATGTTTTTAGTCTTGCTGACCAGTGTAAAGTCGAAACTTACGCGCGTTTGATGTGGCAAATGTGTGACCCTAAAAATAAATACAAAACTTATTATATGCCTCCTAGTCGTGATATGTCACAACCAAAAACAAATTTATTACGTAAATTCCTGCAAAATCAACAGCGACTTGGTTACGTTCCACCTGTTCATAGCGAACCTAAACAAGTTCAACGCAGTATTCAAACTCGTGCAGAATTAGTAACAGCACTGCGACATGCTGCTGAATTGGAAGTAACTGTGATGCTGCAATATATTTATGCAGGATATTCTGTACCTAATTACATAACTGGAGAAGAATATGTACGTCGGGGTTTATGGACTCCTCAACAACTACAGTTAGCTTGTGGTGATGGTAAAGAAGTACATAATTACGGAATGCGAGGGATATTAATCGAAATTTCCCGTGAGGAAATGATACACTTTTTGATGGTCAATAATATATTAATGGCAATTGGTGAACCTTTTTACCCAGCAGTACCGAACTTACGTACATTAAACGCGCGTTTCCCAATTGATATAGATTTTGCCTTGGAAGCATTGAACGCTTCATCTTTACAGCGGTTTATACATTTAGAAACGCCTGACTTTTTAGAAGCAAATTTAGCCAACGAACCGATATCTTCATATTTTGCTGCTGAACGTTTACATGGTTATGGTTCTTTAAGCGAGTTATATCGCCAAATCCGTGAAGCATTGCAAAATATTCCAGATTTGTTTATTGTTAAAAAAGGTTGCGTTGGTGGTGAGCATCGTTTATTTCTACGCGATGATTTTAATAAAATACACCCAGATTATCAAATGCAAGTCGATGATTTAAACAGCGCACTGTTTGCCATTGATTTAATAATCGAACAGGGTGAGGGTTGCAGCAAAGAATCGCTTTCATTCTCTGATTCCCACTATCAAAAATTTCGTCGCTTGGCCAATTCTTTAGCCTCAGAACAAATGCATGACTCAGAAACAGGACGTAAAGTACCGTGGAATCCTTCTTACCCTGCCTTACGAAATCCTTCACTATATTACCAAGATTACAGCAGCAATGTTGTAACTGTTCCTCAAACTCGTGAAGTTATGGAAATATTTAACTCTAGTTATTTTTTAATGATGCAGCTAATGGTACAGCATTTTGGAATGGCGCCAAAAGCTAGTTTACGACGTTCCAAATTAATGAATGCTGGCATTGATGTAATGACAGGTATGATGCGTCCTTTGGGTGAGTTATTAATGAGTTTACCTTCGGGTAAACGTGGTAAAACTGCTGGACCATCGTTTGAAATTGATACACCTGCTTATATTCCGCTTCCCGAAGTCGCGATGACGACAATATCACGACGGTTTGAAGCATTAAGGAATAAAGCTAGAGAAAACGAATTTGTGCCAAATATGGTGTGTGAAATGTTTGAATTCTATACTAAGTTTTTTGATGACTTAGCAAAGTCTCCTCAATCTTTATTCCATTAGAATTTACAACATATAAACAATATCAAAACAGAAGTCTTAATAGTTGGCGGTGGTCGGGTATATAACAGAAATTTCACTGTTAGTTACGGCAACTACTCCACTGATATAGGGTTAAGGAAGAAAGATAAAGACAAGGATGATGATGACAAAAGCAACTAATACAAGTTGTTAAGTATGACGGTGCCCATATGGGAAGTTCAGCTTAAATATCGGCACCTGTCTCTAGAGCATCCGTAAGTTTCACACTTATACTGGCGCCACGCCACACTTCAATCCCACTTTCCGCACTTCCGGAATGTAATACACGTAGATTTCCAAGATTCGCTTAATGGAGGTTAAATAATAATTACAAATAAGCAAAACTTTTAAGTATTAATACTTAGGCAGCCAGGTGTAACGAAGCCAACCTACGAGCTACTTGGTAAAAGTTTATTTCCCAACCGTTTTTAGTATAATACTTGCTTGATTTACGCCGTCGTGTACTACTATTGTAAGTGTTATTGACGATGGCATTTGTCTAAAATACGAATAAAGTGGTGCTGTGCAAGCAAGTACTATACAATAAATCAGCCTATGATAGAAGAATATACCATCAATTTGTCAGCTCAATTTTGCTGGGTTTGACAGTAAAGTTATTTATCAAGTTATAGGGGTTTAATTCCCCATTACACGCACGTAATTGCGTTCATGTCAGCAGGAAATTGCTTTTTCCTACTGACATGAACATGTCTCGGAGAGAAATTGCGTTACATGCACGCAGTGAATTGGTTTATCGATTTGTTGGTAGTGGGGTGAAATAAGCAGTGGTGCATAAAGTGATGTTAAGGAATTTATCCCAAAGCCAATAAAAGTAATGTAACCATTAGCCACCCACTACAAATGAAACAAACACGAGCATTATAACCTTTCCAGTTCGTGTTTCTTGAGAGTAAGGAATTTTATAAATGGATGTTAAAACAATATTGCAGAAGTGCAATCATACTAATCACCAACAGAGCAAGCGCATAACCATATTAGGTGCTGGCATTGCTGGTCTAGTAGCAGCTTATGAACTTGAACGTTTGGGTCACCAGGTCGATGTTATTGAGGGTAGCCCGCGTATTGGTGGTCGAATCTGGACACACCGCTTTGGCTGCAGTCCTGAAGCATCTTATGGAGAACTCGGTGCAATGCGTATTTCCAGCGATCATAAGTGCGTTTTACATTACATACACACTATGGGGCTGAGTAATAAGTTGTGCAAGTTCGTCACGATGTTCGAGGAGCATAACGCTCTGCTGAGTATCCAAAGAAAAGTCTTCCGTATGAAGAACTTAACAAATAGGACACTCCAGACATGCTATCAAGGACTCTTTATGTCCAAGCGCTACAACAAGAACACCCGCTTGTTTGCAGCTTGGCTCAAGACTATAGTGGATGCTATCGGCTCTGGGGAATTACGTAAATGTCTGGAGCAAGACCTGAGTTCATATTTGATGGATAAACTGGAGATGCTAGATTTGCAACCTTTCTTGAATGCTGAAGGCAAAGGCATCGACCTTCACGAGTTTATCAAAGCTTATCCAGATTTTCGAGAAAAATGCAGCAAAGCACTTGCTTTATTTCTCAGCGATATTCTTGTTGAGACGAGTCATGATTTATTGCAGCTACAAGGGGGAATGGATCAACTTACCATCTGCCTAGCTAAAGCAATCAATAGTCCGATCAGATGTAACCAAGAGGTAGTACGTTTGAAAGTACTTAAAGATGGCGTTGAGGTTTCCTGGCTAGAGGAAGGGCATTTGCATACACGTCACTGCGACTACGTATTATGCACTATTCCATTCTCAGTCCTGAAAAAGATAGAGTTAAGCGGTTTTGACGACAAAAAACTGCTTGCAATTTACAACACATGTTACTGGCCTGCGACCAAGGTTTTATTTAATTGCGCGCGTCCCTTTTGGCAGGAAAATGGAATCTTCGGCGGCGCCTCTTTCAGCGATGAAGGTATTCGGCAGGTTTATTATCCTTCAGTAAAACAAAGCTTTTCTGGCGAGAGCGTACTACTGGCTAGTTACACTATTGGTGATGACGCGGAACGTCTGGGAATGATGTCAGAGCAAGTTCGCAAAGTTTATGTTAAAAATGCCCTTGGGAAACTTCACCCTGAAATAAAAATTCCTGGCATGATTTCTGGCACAGCCACTATTGCTTGGAACACTTATAAATGGTCTGCTGGAGGTTGTTCCGTCCCTTGGAAGCATGATATGTCATATGAATATCGACAATATCAAGACATCGCTAGACCTCAGAACACACTTTTTTTTGCTGGCGAACACTGTTCGAGGCTACCAGCATGGATGGAAGGCTCTATCGAGTCAGCGCTCCAAGCAGTACATGACATTGTATTCCATAAATCTTTGAGTTTGGAGAAAAATACTTCACCTTCCCTGGCAATATTAAATTGAAACATCGACACTTATCAAAATTGCTTTTTCAATTACAAAAAACAAAATATTTGTAACAAATTATCAAAATGTATTAATGGAAATACCACTATTAGAAACACCATCAACACCGCCTATGCTTCCATCCCAATGGAGTAGTAGCTATATTTCATATTGGCAACCTATGCTGGAAGAAGATGAGATGACCTCTGGATATTGCTGGTTTGACTATAGTCGCAATGTTTGCCGTATAGATGGTTTATTTAATCCCTGGTCTGAAAAAAAAACCGGATACAAACTTTGGATGTCTGAGATATTTACACCAAGTCAGGGTCAAACATGTAAGAGTAAAATAGCATACACTAAAGAAGAAAAGAAAGAACAAAATATTTACCAGGCTATACCTTTAAAAAATGATGTGGATGCTTGTTATGAGTTGTTGTTAACACAAGATATATTAATTCGGAATAATGCTACTTATGCAGGCAGCCATACAATATTGGGACACAAAACAGATGCTTGGACATTTACCCGACTGGGGAAAGGTAAATCAACTTATTATTTTAAACAAGCTACAAATCATCTAATACGTATGCTTACAGAATATCCAAATAAACACGCTTCAATACGAGATTTTCCTAATTTCAATACACATATGACTCCTGAACATATTTTTGAACATCATAAATAGCCGGTTTTTTCGTAGATAGCGAGCTAAATGGTTATGTAAGAGCAGGCAGAGACTATCTGGTTGCAACCCAATGGAACTAAAGAACGTTCTCGCACTCGATTATAATCTTCGTCATAAATTCGGAATTACCGATGAGACATTTCAAGCAGTATTGAACGCGAAAAGACATAGGGAACGTAGACCAAAGACTCTTTTTAGTATAAATACCTGTGCTAGCTAAATAAATACTAAGCGCAATTACATTCAAAATCTCAGATATTGCTTTACCATAGCGGCGTTGCCAAGCACGAACTGATACCTTTTCAAGGCAAGCTACTAGACGGATGCTAATTATAACGTTACAAGTATTGGTAATTACCATTCATCTGCGTACCTTAACAACCTTAAGATGATGCCAATTCAAGGGGCAATTATATAGAAAAACAGGCGCTGTCTATGCCAACCACAAATCGTCGGCAATAAGTACTTTAGTATTAACTAGCTAATTCAAGTTCCTGGGCGCCATAGCGTGCTTCTTCTTTACCAGATGAAACCCAACCAGCAATCATAATCAAAATCTCAGCTTTTTGGGCAGGCGTTGCCAATGCGACTACTGAGTGTAAATCAATATCAGAATGTCCAGCCATAAATTCAGCGGGATTTTTGCCCCCAAGTAGTAAGCAAAAATAAAATCTAGAACCAGGCGCCAGTTCTTCCATCGCTTGTAACATCTGCTCCAAGATCGTATGAGAAACGGCGCCGCCCTTACCATTCCTAAACTGCGGCTGCTACTGATACTGATTGGCTATCAAAATTGTTAGCAACTCAAGCTGTATGTTTTTGGAGAGGTCGAATTCAGTTTTTAGATGCTGACTATTTACCAGCGGCGCCTGCACAGAAACCCTATGTACTAGTTTATTGGGGGGATAATAGCGCGCGGTTTAAGGAAGTGTTTGAACAGTATGGCGTATTTAAACCGTCAACTGATTCCAGCACTCATAACCGTGATAATAACCAAGTGCTAGGGGGAAATATATTACACTCAATTCCCCCTAATACCCATCGTAAACACGGTGAAGGTAGTGGTAATTTGTCCTGGGGTTATGCAAATGCTAATAGTAAGAAGAAAAAGCCAATTAAACAGCTTTATTTTGAATGGGAATATGGTGGCATGAGAGGAAAAACATATGTACGCTCACACCTCAAAGAAGAAGTGACTGCATTAAATGAATCAAAGGCGCCAGTTATTGAAATATTAGAATTATTAACTTATAATCCAAAGGTTAAAAAAGCTCTAGGTATTTGAATTAATAATCTTGCTTTTATACATTCATGTAGATAAAACCTTGAATTTAGGTGTATTTGCTTCCTACCCGCGCGTTGTAGGTGAGCGTGACCTGAATCAAGTAGAACATTAGTGCTAAATTTATTTCTACGAGGTTTTAGAAAACGGGGAGTGGAAAGGTTGCTCGTTTTCTGTACCTCGGTTGGGAAGTGGCACCAATACAAACAATAATTGATAGCCATAAAACTATTAATGAAATTAAATTCTTTATAGAAGGCAAATAATACAGGTGCTACGCTGGCTGCCTGACACATCTCCTCAAAGCCTTGGTTTTACGTTCCAACCCCGATCCCCTTAGTAGAGGGAAATAAGGGTTTCGAGCGATAAATCCAGTCTAGAGTTCCAGACCACGCTCTAGAATAAAATTCTTGCTAAATAAGCATTTAGAGAGTTCTGTCAGGCAGTCAGGCTAATTTTACTGCAATGAATCTGTTAGTAAAAAATGATTTAGGGAATCTTAAGTATAAAGGTTTACTTAAGTATAAAGGTTTAATGGAGATAGGGTAATGAAGGTAGCTTCTGTGTGCTTGGGCTTGGTCAGTGAAATTTTGATAAGTGGAATATTTCTACCAGCGATGGCTCAGGTGATATCGGATGGAACTACCAACAGCACTGTCAACCCTAGCGGTAATAATTTTACGATTCTTAATGGCACACAAAAAGGTAGCAATTTATTTCATAGTTTCAGTAGTTTCTCTGTACCTACAAATGGCTCGGCAACTTTTGATTTAAAAAACACGCCTGATATTACCACCATATTTAGTCGAGTTACAGGCGGAAATGTTTCTAATATTGATGGGTTAATTCAAATTCTCAACAGCAATAATTCTGCAAGTTTATTTTTGCTAAACCCGAACGGGATTGTATTTGGAGCCAACGCCAAGTTAGATATTGGCGGCTCATTTTTGGGGACAACAGCTGATAGTATTAAGTTCGCCGATGGGGTGGAATTTATTGCAGTAAATCCTGTAGCACCATTATTAACTATGAGTGCGCCAATTGGCTTGCAGATGGGACAAAATCCAGGAGCGATTACTGTGCAAGGTTCAGGATACAGCTTAAATATTGCTAGTATACTCTCTCCAATTATTCGCACTCCTAGCCTGACACAACTGGAAGTAGAGTCTGGAAAGACTCTGGCGTTAGTAGGCGGTAATTTAAATTTGAATGGAGCAACCTTGACAGCTGAAACTGGTCACATTGAGTTGGGTAGTTTGGGTAGCTCAGAATTTGTTGATCTGATTTCAAAGACTCAAGGGTATACATTGGGTTACAGAAACGTAAACAGTTTTGGGGATATTCAAGTTACCCAAAAATCTCTAATAGATGTCAGTGGAATGAATGCTGGTTCTGTTCAGGTGCAAGGTAAGCAGATTCAATTTACTGATGGCTCTCTGTTGCTGGCACAAAATCATGGTAATCTTCCTGGTGGCAATTTGCATCTTCAAGCATCTTCAAGCATTAATCTGATCAATGCAGTGAGCGGTGTTCGCAGTGAAACCCGAAGCCAGGGAACTGGTAGCAATATTAGTGTTATTACCCCTAAACTCAATCTTTATGAAGGGGGGATATTAAGTAGTAACACTTATGGAGGGTCTAACAGTGGAAATATTCAGGTTAACGCCAAAAACGTAGAAATATCCGGCTTATCGCCCAATAACGCCACTGGCAGTTTTATAAACACCAGTACCTTTGGTTCTGGAAATGCAGGTAACATTTTTGTCCAAGGTGATAGTTTACTTGTATCCTATGGTGGTGGAGTGTCTTCCGTATCGCGGGGTGTTGGTTCTAGTGGTGAAATTGTGGTTCGCAACCTAGATACCACTGTGCAAAGTAGTAATAGCTCTCCCTTCGGAACAAGAATTGCCTCAGTCACTTTTAACGTAGGCAATGCTAAAACCTTAACCATAGATAGTGCCAGGTTAAAAGTTATAGATGGAGCCTCGGTGGGCACAAGTTCATATTTTATCGGTCATGCTGGGGATGTAAAGATTAACGCTACGGAATTTGTGGAAGTTACAGGTTACAATCCCTTAACACCCAGTGCTATTAACTCCTCTGCCCTGATTCTTAACCCAGTACTGCAACAGTTATTTGGGTTATCAAAATATAAACTGACTGCTGATGCTGGTACAATTGACCTGACGACACCAAACCTCATCCTCAAGAACCAAGGAACTGTGACCGTTACTAATCAAGGTACTGGTGATGGTGGCAGCTTGAAAATTCATGCCAATACTATCAAATTACAAAATCAAGCTTTCATCGAGGCTAGGACAGAATCCGGTAATGGGGGCAATATAGATTTACAAGTAGTTAACTCTTTACGGTTGCGCGATAATAGCCAAATTACTTCCACTGCAAGCAGTAACGGTGACGGAGGGAATGTTAACATTAACGCACCAATCATTATTGGTTTAGAGAATAGCGATATTATTGCCAATGCTGTGCAAGGAAAAGGAGGCAATATTGCCATTAACACTCAAGGTATTATTGGTCTGGAATTCCGCAACACCCTCACTCCTAGGGAAGACTTGACCAACGATATTACAGCCAGTTCCCAATTCAATGTTAGCGGCACAGTGCATATTAATAATGTCGGTGTTGATCCTAATTCTGGCTTAGTTAAATTACCTGCAAATGTAACTGACTCATCACAACAAATAACTACAGGTTGTTCAAAGACGACGGATAGTAGTTTTATCGCTACGGGACGCGGTGGTATACCTCAAAACCCCAATCAAGATGTGAGGAGCGATCTCACTTGGTCTGATGTCCGCAATCTCAGCGCATATCGCCATAATCATCAAGCTACAGCCCAAATCCCCACACAGGCGGAAACTCTGGTGCAAGCAACTTCTTGGCGGCGTAATACTCAGGGAAAAATTGAGTTAGTTGCTGATAAATCTCCTACTCAGGTGCAAACATCTTTAACCTGTGCTGCTGTTTACCAGGATTAATATTACCAAACAAAAACCTTTAAAATGTTAAAAATACCCTGAGTTCGACGTAAGAAAGATAGCCGAAGGGTAATATTTTGGGCATGGAAATCTCGGCACCGCTGCGCGGCACCGAAGAACGCGCGTTAAATTATGGGGGGAGGCGCCTTATGTGGAGTTGCTGGTGGCATTCCCGTTGTCGGTGCCGGAGTTTTTAATGCGAGTTTAACTGCGGTGCAAGCTGCTGTTGTTACTCGTATTGCTCAAGTTTATGACGTAGATATTATTGCAGCGGGTGGAGCAGGCGCCCTTGCCGGAGCTATTATTGCTGCTGGTGGAGGGCAGTTATTAGCCAGGGTTGGGGGAACACTAGCTGGAATGATTCCTGGTGTAGGGGGACTTGTTCAACCTGCTATTGGGGCAGGCGCAGTTAAAGCTTTCGGGGAAGCTACAATTGCCTACTTTGAGAATCTTTATCCCAGTAAGATTTACGTGAAGAAGTAGAGGGGAAGTTCAGATTAAAGAAGTAATTCAGTACTTTATGCTTAAGTCTTGAAACTGCGGCGACAACAGCAACTTCTGCTAGGCGCAGCAGAAATCGTCTCCATTTGAACACGCATCCGTAACTAGCTAATCATAATTTGCTATAAATTGAAAAAGGTATCGGCTCAATAAGTTGGGGTAAGTAATAATTATCATTCGTATTAATTCAAGGAATGTGGATAGCCAAAAAACGTAAGCTTAAACTTATTGCTGGAGTTGCTGAAGTAAATTCAGATGACCTCAAATTTCTTGGCACCTTAATTGAAAATAAACATTTGGAACCAGTAATCGACAAAACTTACCCGCTTGAACAAATCCGCACTTCTCATCAGTATGTTGATTTAGGACATAAAAAAGGAAATATTGTTATTACATTGTAATTGTTAAATTCCGAGAACCATGCAGGATTTGAGGCGCCTATCTAGTTATAAACAACAGGCGCCTTGATTCTACGATATACATGAAAACAAATGTACGATTATGTTTTGGATACGGGATTTTCCGTATCTAAGAGGTGCCGATACATATTGAATTTAGAGAAAACATTAGTTGTTACTGGTCCCAATGTACCATGACAGATTTGATTTCGCGCTCGCTGTATGCAACAAGCGTGGCGGATGTGTGCTTACCAGACCAAAGAATACTAGTAGGATGATACTGATATTGCTCTCCATACTTGACTCTAGCTAGTTCAATAGCCTTAGTGGCTGAATCACTATTTAGGGTCAAGTACCAGATAGCTGCAAAAAAAATCACAAGACCAACTCCGAGACCAAAGGCAAACTTAGGCGGGGAAGTAGAGCGGCCAGCGTTCTGAAGAGCGAAAACAACTGGTGCGGATCGTAATTGACGGTAAATCCAGAACATAACTCCAACCGTCACAAACGTGACTGCAAATGACGTTATCATAGTAGTTGGTTTAAATCTTAACTCCGTAACCCACAACTCGGCTGGTTTTAGAAATGGTGTCAGCAACAAGGTCGCTCCAATGAAGCTGAACATAAAGGCTGATATACTAGTTATAAGCTGTGCTGCTTTGAGGTCGGCACGTAATAGAAAGATACCTGCCACAACAGAGGGGATATTAAAGTTGGATGAGTAGCTTAGGTTGTTGGTAACATAATAAACCCACAAAGCAATATCAATGCTAGCAACTATAACTAAGACTGCACCAACTTTTTTTAAAATTACCCGGTAATGTTTCATAATAACCACTTGCTACTTACCCAGAACATTTTGAATTTAGAATGGCGCCATTCTAAATCTACGCTACGCTCGAAAGCGCAATAATGATGACCTTGCACAACACATTGCCGCTAGTTCAAAAACGAAACTCGCGTATGCGCTGATCTCCTGTAAATCGAAACAGTGGGCTTCCACTTTGGTTAAACAAAGTACGAACTTCGCTGCCAAGCCGTACCTTTACGTTTAAACCGTCGAGGTTCCAGTTATCACCACCAATTCCACCACCGAAGGTAGTCTCCAATCTGGCGCCAATAATATCCTCAAACCTGAAATTTGCAGGGAGAGACCGCGATACAGTCTGAGTTGAGTTGTCAATCCAACGTTTGCGGTCGTTAATATTATCAAATCTGATTGGGCTGACTGTACGTAAAAGTAGTACAAGATGTACGTTATCATTGCCCCCACGTAAATCATCGCCACCTGTTCTAAACTCAACAATCAACTCATTGGGTTTATCTGCTACTACTGGTGGCACCGCTTGAGAGTATTTGGTATCTACAAAATAAGCACGCCAACGTTGATTTTCTTTTCCTGCGTAGGTATACATCGCACCTGTAACATTAGGCTTGAGTGTCAATATTTCATTTGGAAAATTGGGGTCGTAAACGAAAATAGATACATCTTCTGCATTTGCATTTAGGTTGCCTCTATAACGACCGAGGTCATAACCAATTGCAAGTACTTGGTGACTACTAGGGCAACCTTTCGGGCATCCACAATCGCTACCACATGCTTGCAACCCTAGCGGCACAGGCTGCCCTCTGTCAATACGTTGGCGTAGTTCGCCCAATCGTCCCCCACCAAACTGAAGCCCCCAGTTAAAAAACTCACGATTCCGTGCCCCTCCAGGGTTAAATCCATATTCTGCCCACTTGTCAATGTTGCGCTCAATCGAGTTGACTTGACGATTATAAAGATAGCTTTGCAGTGTTGTCCCTTCAGCAGGCATAAAATCTTGTTGCGGAATTTGCATCCCTCTATTAAAGTAGTCAAGGCTGGAATATGCCATGCCACCACATAACCCACTGGTCGTCCAGTTAAGTTCACTGATAAAAATGTTTTTAAACCGATTTGAGAATTTAAAGCCGTGTTGATTTGGATTAAACCGTGTCATAACTGGCGCCGCGATTGCAATCATTGGCGAAAGCAAACTTAGAGCAAAAACAGTTGCTGGAAAAATCCCAAGTAAATACTTCTTCAGGTGTAAGTTTGTAGATTTTTTCGCAGAAGACGACTCTACATGTTTTTTATTCATAATGTGTTTCTTCATCTCAAATTCTTTCCAAAAAGTATTCAACAAGAAGAGAATAGGCAAAATCAAAGGGTCTGAGTCCCACGCCATACGCAGTCTCTGTTAAGAGTTGCCCGTTACGTAGATATTTCGGTAGATTTACTAAAGCGCGCAGTCAGTTATGTTTTACTTCAAACTCTTCTGCTCTTTCTATATGTCAGCTTCTTAGAGTTTATGCACTTGCATAAATTAACTATACTTAAATTTTTTATTTTTTTAAGCTTTTCATTCGGCGCCTTGTAATTCTTCTTCACGACCTAACTTATTAAGTCGATATCTAAAGGCACCCTCTGATATATTCTTGATTGGCGCCCGAAATGACAGTTCATAGGCAATATTAGTACGAGCGCGTATTATTAACTCAAGCTCCTCTATAAGCCAATTCATTTGGTGTAAAAATTTTATTATTTGAAATTTTACACCGAATAAACCCCCAGAGCAAGAAGCAACTAGAGTTACTTGGCGCCCACATCCATCAAAACCAGTTGGTTATAACTTATTAGCCAAATATGTTTCCTGGCGCCACGTCCACCGCAGACTTTCTGAATTCGTATATATATATGAATACAACTTTAGCTTTAGCCTTTAAGTCTTGCTGGCAAATAGTTATAACGATTATCACAATCTCTTAGCGTACAAAATTTCCACGTGGGTACGATGACCCCCTATCACCACTCGTGAGCGAGAACCTGAAATTTTTCACTTTCCCAGCAAGGTTGTCACCAACCCTGCTGTAGTGTTAAATGTTGAAGAATTAAAAATAATTGTGTGTGAGGGCGCGATTAAGTAGGTCAGCAGAAACAACAAAAGTATGCAAACGAATGTAAATCAGCCACAAACACTTATTCTAACTGCCCCTAGCTACTTAGTTAAATACTAAAGCAGGCTCCTCGCAAAAATTGAAGACTGCTGATTCAGTTTCAGATTCATCTTCGTAAGTCGCACATATATACCATTCACAGGGCGAATCATTTGTGTATTCAGCCCAAGCAATTGTCACTGTCTCTCCCGATGGAATCCCTGATTCTCCCAACTCAAACTCAGCCCAGTCTTCATCATCAAGCGAAACCCATAGCTCTGTAATCGCCAAATCAGTATTATTGGTTACTTTGAATGTGTATTGATCGGACATAAAAACCTTTCCACTGTAAATACTTAGAAGTTATAGCCACCGATTATACACAATAATTTTTGGGATAATTCTACTTAAGGCAGCGAAATCTTTTGTTCAAGAGCTTTTTAAGCATTTTAGCTCTAAAATTTAATTTTAATAAAACGATACATTACATCAAAGTTGGTCAGTTTCGGCAAGCCATTAACGCTTTCAGTATGTATTTAAGTGTATTCACTCAAGTCAACAGTAAAATTTCCAGCTATTATTTATAAGAGTAAAGCTAATACACCAATATTGATAGTAATTCATAAGTAAATCAAATACACCTGTTGGTGCTATCGCCAACCATAGCTAGAAACATTAACCGTCCCTAATTTAAGAGAACCAGCTACCCGCAACATAATGATACAGACGCCTTAATTCTATGGGTGCGGATCTTCTCGAAAGACTAGATGTAACATCCGTATTACATTAGCATTTTAATGAAAAGGTGTATACAGTATACATCCTTTGATGAATCCTCAAATCGTTGCTTGGGAATTATTTTAGCACTGTTCTCAGAGGTCAAGTCGGTGCCATTTTTAACTTATACACGGTGATTTGCGCGCTTGCAGGATTATCTCGCGTTCATTGGTACGACATTGCTGTTATAAATCAAGCTTTAAATTAACAGGACTTCCATTGCTCAGACTATACCGCTTGCGTTTGATGTCACGATAACTTTACAAGGTTCACAACTGCCTGTGGCACAAACTGCTATGCACTGCTTCCTTATGTAAGTGATTGTATAAAAATCATCATAATCACACAAGTTTATTTTGTAAAATTGCGCCTTTTTTGCGATAAATACTTAGTAATAAATTAATGAACGCAATAATAATTACATATCACTTTGTATATAAATATTGCTTACTGCCATCGCTTGGTTCCATTTTTTGCATCGCAAGTGTTTGAATGGCGCCTTGTGATTTAGGTGGCGCCAATTAGGCATAGCACTAAGACACGTGTAATTTTCTGCAAGATGATCTGAAAAGGCTTATCCCGTCTGGGTTTAAAAAATTATAACACTATGGTCAAAACCATAATTTGTAACTAATTTGGTTCTTCAGTAGTTGTTATGCTAAATTGTTAAATAAAGATGTCAACTATTATTAATTTATTGTAAAAAATATTACAAAAATGCTTGATAGGATTGACTTGTAAGTCTTATTTATTATTGACTGTATGTACGTTCATTGTATTTTAGGGTACATTTACAGTCATGACTAATAAAAAAGATATAAAAATCTTATCACAAATTCTGGATATAGACGAAGTAAAAGTTATATCGCACAGCATTTATAACGAAATTGGAATAATTTTACGAACAGAGCCAATAAAGCTGTATAGTGTATGTCCATCTTGTGGTACGGAGAGTCATAAACTACATCAAAACCATCGTCATATTATTAAAGATTTACCTTTTGGAGAGAAACCAATTTTTTTAGAAATAAATCGGCGCCAATTTAAATGTAGAATTTGTAAAAAACCGTTTAGTGAAGAATTTGAGTTTGCAAGAAAGAAAAGAACCTATACAAATCGCCTTGCAAACAAAATAATACAAGAAGTTTTAGAAAACGACATACATAGCGTGGCATCAAAAGGTATAGTCACAACAGAAGAGATAGAAAGAATGTTAAAAGATGCATCTGAAAAACTAAATTTAACAAAACCTAAGAATTTAAAAAGGCTGGGAATTGATGAAATAGCTTTAAGAAAAGGAAAGGGTAACTACTGTGCAGTGTTAATAGATTTAGATACATCTAAACCAATCGCTATTTTGAACGCACGTACACAAGGAGTAATCGAGGAAGTTCTTATCAGTTGGGGAGTTGAGGTGTTAGAGCAAATTAAGGAAGTGAGTATAGATTTATGGCAAGGGTACAAAATTTTAGTGATAGAATTAATGCCCTAACGTTCAAGTCTTCCCCGATAGATTTCACGTAATGGTGCAAGTAAATAAAGAATTAGACACACAGAGGAAGAGAGAAAAGTACAAAATAGAGGAAC
>NZ_KB217483.1:768339-978503 GCF_000331305.1 Calothrix sp. PCC 7103
GAGTTCGATGCTTATTAGCTTGGCACTTTAATTGTTAGTTTAGCATAACAAGTACTGAAGAGCCACTAATTTTACATTTTTGTGAGTGTATCTTGCAGGTTTTTACGCGCATTTCGGTGCGATACCTTAAACACTTAAGCATTCTTTATCGGGGAATATTCTATTTGCTACCAGTTTATAAACTGCTTCCCCAATATTAAGTGTTCTACTCAAACTCACGTCAGTTACTTTTGCATTGTCATAACATAATTGTCGATTCGGTAAACTAAAAGATGTGATATCTGCTCGTACTGTCATAGTTCCGTGAGCATCTCGGCGGATTTTCCTTTCTAATGTTACATTGGCTTTACCTGTGATTCGACAACCATTAAAAGAAATGCTTTCTACATGATTAATTTCTAAATCTTTGCGGCGGCTGATATCTATACTCTTTCCTGCTAGGCGGTCATTTACTGCTCTTAAAATCTCGGAATTGTAAGTATTTCCAAATGATTCTAGTGCGTTACAATCAATTTGTGCCATTGAAGATTGAGGGTTAGCACAGAGGAAACTGAGGCTGATAAAACTTCCTAGAATTATCTTTGGGTTTAAAGTTAAGCTTCTCATTGACATCACCAATTTACTGTCTCTACATCAACTTGATATGTATGACTGCAATTGTTTATGCGCTGAATTTTTAACAATGCTTAAATTTATAACCTTTACCCTAGTACATGAAGGCAGAAGTAAGAAGGCAGGAGGCGCCCAGGGCAAACGCATCTTAAATTGGGCTAATGGAAGCAGGGAAGCAGGGAAGCAGGAGGCAGGGCAGGGCAAACGCATCTTAAATTGTCTGTGGGCAAGGAATAGCGGTCAAACAGTAGCGCCGATTCTATTTAAATACAACTATCATTTATTACCAACTATTTAACTATATCGTAATTTAATCAATCATTAAATAATAACTCACGTAAATACATAAATACTATAAATTAATTAACAATTTCTTTCTGGCAACCGATTGCATCAATTGTAACAATACAGCCAGAAATATCTAATACTTTTCGCTATTTCATTGGATTTATTATCTACCTTTAGCTGACCCATAACTAATCTATTGCTCACCGCCCAAGCACTAATCATATTAATCGCGCGCTGAGATGATTTTTTATTATACGAACGTCTTAATTGTTTTCCGTCAATTTGGTGCCAACTAACCCCATAAGAAAAGAAAGCCATCAACGATTTGAAGTTAATGACTAACAGAAAAAACAAATTGTTCAAACTAATTTAAATTAAGAAATAAGCCAAAATCATGAACAATAAAACAGCACGCTCGATATTACTTCAAACCGCAATTCTTTATGCTAAGATAAAGCACCTTCCGCGTGAGCAAGTAAAATGCTACATGGAAAATATCGATAAAGTCGATGTAGAAAATTTAACAATCCTGGTAAACAATTAATATTTTTGCGTCTAACTCTATATTGTAAAGCGTTCAAAAGAGTTTACACCTGCAATGGTAAAAGCTGTTTTCGATAACTTAGCCAGTGAAAAGCCAAAAAATCACTTTACTGTCGGTATCAACGATGATGTTAGTTATACTTCGTTACCATTAAACACAAACTTTTCTACCGAGTCAGATCAAGTAGTTCGTGCGATGTTCTATGGACTTGGGTCAGATGGTACTGTCGGCGCTAATAAGAATTCTATCAAAATTATTGGCGAAGAAACAGATAATTATGCTCAGGGTTACTTTGTCTATGACTCTAAAAAATCAGGTTCAATGACAGTATCCCACTTACGGTTCGGTAGTACACCTATTCACTCAACCTATCTCATCGACAAAGCTAATTTTATTGGGTGTCATCAATGGGTATTTTTGGAGAGAGTCAATATTCTCAAAGACGCTAAGATTGGCGCCACTTTTTTAGTTAACAGTTCTTACGATAGTAATTATGTATGGGAACAAATTCCAACATCAGTTCAACAGCAAATTATTGATAAGCAACTCAAACTGTATGTTATTGATGCAAATAAAGTTGCCCGTAATAGCGGTATGGGTGGACGCATCAACACTATTATGCAGGTTTGCTTCTTTGCTTTAGCGGGTGTGTTACCTCAAGACGAAGCTATCGCCAAAATTAAACAAGCTATAGAAAAAACTTACGGGAAAAAAGGTGCCGATGTTGTTCGTAAAAATTTAGATGCAGTTGATAACACCCTAAATAATCTTCAAAAAGTAGATATCCCCAATTTAATCAAAAATCAAAAACCACAAATTCAAACTTTAGTAAGTGCCCCTGAGTTTGTCCGCGATGTACTTGGTAAAATGATGATTTGGGAAGGGGACAATTTGCCTGTGAGTGCATTACCCGCAGATGGAACTTTTCCCACAGGTACAGCTAAATGGGAAAAACGTGACGTAGCAGAAAATATACCAGTATGGGACACAAATTTGTGTATACAATGCAGTAAATGCGTTATAGTTTGTCCTCATGCGGCAATACGTAGTAAAGCTTATGACCCAAGTGAGTTAGTTAAGGCACCTGCAACTTTCAAGTCTACCAGTGCCAAAGACAAAGACTTTGCAGGTGATAAATTTACTATTCAAGTGGCGCCATCAGATTGTACTGGATGCGGTATCTGTGTAGAAGTATGTCCTGCTAGAGACAAAACGCAACCCGAACGCAAAGCTATAAATATGGAACCGCAGCTACCTTTGCGTACACAAGAATCTGAAAATTGGGATTTCTTTTTAAACTTACCTCTACCCGACCGTACTAAACTCAAATTAAACCAAATTCGTCAGCAACAATTCCAAGAACCATTATTTGAATTTTCTGGCGCCTGTGGAGGATGTGGTGAAACTCCTTATTTAAAACTACTAACACAACTATTTGGCGATAGAGCAATAATTGCCAACGCCACAGGATGCTCATCTATATATGGGGGAAACCTACCGACAACTCCTTGGACAAAAAATGCCGAAGGTAGAGGTCCAGCTTGGTCGAATAACTTATTTGAAGATAACGCGGAATTTGGCTTTGGTTTTCGTCTTTCTCTAGATAAACACGCAGAATATGCAGCAGAGCTATTAAAAAAATGGGGAGAAGCAGGAGACAAAGAGCTAGTAAAATCAATATTAAACGCTTCGCAAAATACCGAAGCTGATATATACGAACAACGTCAGCGAGTAGAACTATTAAAGCAAAAGCTTGAAAATGCCAGTCATCTAAAATCCCTTGCTGATTATCTTGTTCGTAAAAGCGTTTGGATAGTAGGTGGTGACGGATGGGCGTATGATATAGACTTTGGTGGACTTGACCATATACTTGCTAGTGGTCGCAATGTAAATGTCCTAGTAATGGATACAGAAGTATATTCCAACACAGGTGGACAGTCATCAAAATCAACACCAAAAGGCGCCGTTGCCAAATTTGCTGCTAGTGGTAAACCTGCGGCAAAAAAAGACCTCGGTTTAATTGCTATGACCTACGGTAATATATATGTCGCCAGCGTTGCAATAGGCGCCCGTGATGAGCATACACTCAAAGCTTTTATTGAAGCAGAAGCATATGATGGTCCATCATTAATAATTGCTTATAGTCACTGTATTGCCCACGGGATCAACATGACAACAGCAATGAGCCACCAAAAAAGCCTAGTTGAGTCAGGACGCTGGTTACTATACCGCTACAACCCTGACTTACTCAAACAAGGTAAAAAGCCCTTATTGTTAGACATGCAAAAACCCAAACAACCTGTAGAACAATCAATGTACCAAGAAAACCGCTTCAAAATGTTGACTAAATCTAAACCCGAACTAGCCAAACGCTTACTCGATGAAGCACAAGCCGAAGTTAACGCGCGTTGGAAAATGTACGAATATTTAGCTCAAATGTAGCTTAACTGTAGGTTGGGTGGAGCGACAGCGGAACCCAATATATATATATATATATTGTTAATGTTGGGTTGCGCCTACGGCATACTACGTGAACGCAAAGCCTCCACCCAGCCTACATATTACTCCTCGGCGTCTGCTGTAAAGGCAGTTGTCTTGCCGCGTTTAGCAAGCATTTCCCCCCGCAGTTGGTCAGGGGTGATACCTCTTTTTTCAGCAAGGTATTTTATCCGTTGTTCAATATCTGGTATTCGTTCATTGAGTTTTTCGGATAGTAAGCTTTGTGCTTGCTGGACTCTGGTACGGTTGCTGAGTTCCGCATCAATATCTAGCAGGTCATCAAAAAATTCTCCCAAAGCTGGGATTTGTAAGCGCTCTTCTCGGCGTTGATTCATTGTAAAGGTAAATTAAACACCTTTACTATTGAATCAAAAATGTAACAAATTGGAATCGGTACTACAGCTTGTCGTAGGCACTTAAAATAATCTCTTCAGTTTCCTGCCAATTTATACACTGGTCTGTGACAGAAACACCATATTTCAAGTCTTGTAGGTTACTAGGTATTGGTTGATTACCCTCAGATAAATGTGACTCTAGCATCATCCCCACTATTGAGTTATTCCCATTGACAATTTGTTGAATCACATTTTCAAAGACAGCACCTTGTAATTTATAATCTTTGTTTGAATTTCCGTGACTACAGTCTATGACAATAGCTGGTGAGACTTTGGCTTCTTTTAGCTTTATTTCTGCACGCGCAATATTTGCCGCATCGTAGTTAGGTTGACCGTTGCCACCTCGTAGAATAATATGTCCGTGGGTATTGCCTTTCGTTTTAAATACGCTGACTTGCCCTTGCTGATTTATTCCTAAGAAATTGTGCGGACTTTTAGCAGCTTGCATTGCATTTAACGCTACCTGAATATTCCCATCTGTACCATTTTTAAAACCAACTGGCATCGAAAGTCCACTCGCTAACTCTCGGTGTGTTTGTGATTCGGTAGTGCGGGCGCCAATTGCAGACCATGCCACAAGTTCGCTGATATACTGAGGTACAATAGGGTCAAGAGCTTCTGTTCCAGATGGTAATCCTAATTCGGCAATTTTAATTAGTAAACTACGTGCTATTAATAAACCTTTTTCTAAATGGAAAGAATCATCCATATCAGGGTCATTAATTAGACCTTTCCATCCAACTGTCGTGCGAGGCTTTTCAAAATAAACTCGCATAATCAATAAAAGCTTATCTTGTACCTTTTCTGCCAAAGCCTTTAATTTTTCTGAATATTCAATAGCAGCTGTTGTATCGTGAATTGAACATGGCCCGACTACTACAAATTTTCTTCTATCTTGAAAGTCTAAGATATTTTTGATTTCTTGTCTAAATTTTAAAATATTTTGTTCTGCTGATGCTGTTAAAGGCACTTTGGCTTTTAACTCATCAGGCGTTAATAATACATCAGAGCTTTCAATATTAATATTATTGATTAAATTGTCATGCATGTTTGACATATCTTTCATGCTCGCTTGGGGTAGTGCGTGAATGTTGGGGGCGTTACGATTATAAATTAATTTGTGGAGCAAAACATAATCCCCCTAGCCCTTTAGGGGGATTAAATCCAAATCAATATTAAGGGGAATGTTACAATTTCATTGAAAATATAATTTTTCGTAACATTATGTAATAATGGTTCGGATGTGCTTAAAAAAGATTATTTATCCTTCTTCTCCAGGTTTATACTGAATGGCGCCTTCAGTAAAAGCAGTGACCTTGCCTCGCTTTGCAAGAATTTCGCCCCACATTTGATTAAACGTAACACCCCTCTTGTCAGCGAGGTATTGAACCCTGTCTTTAATGCCAAGTAACCGCTCCTGAAGTCTCTCAGATATTAGACTTTGCGCTTGCTGAACCTTGGTGCGGTTACTGAGTTCAGCGTCAATATCTAGTAAATCATCGTAATATTCCCCCAAAGCAGGAATTTGTAGCCGTTCTAAACGGTCTTCCCGTCGCTGATTCATCGATGTAAATTTTAAGGTACTTTTGTTACTATTCAACCTCATAAGCGAAAAGTCAAATCAGTAATATTTTTTACATCAATATTGATTCAAATAAATTTCACTAAAAATTCATTAATGACTCGTTTCCGATTATTATAGAAGATGTAGCCAGACGACTGTATTAAGGTGTCCAGCCAAGCAATACAGTCGCGAGGCTACCCTTTCCACGTTTGAAAAGGTTGTCTATCTATCATGACTAAATTTGAACTGATTTACAACTGTACACACCAGTATGACAAACAAATGATTTGCAACAGCAATATTATCCGTCGTGCCATCGACTCAAACCACGCTGAGGAATTAATAGCTGGCGCCAGTACGCACGCTGTAGTCGCTGTTGCCTCACCTTTAGCTTGTCCTGTTCGACTAGGAGCGAATAAAGTTAGTGCTTATGTAGAAAAAATGGGCTTCTACCTAGGAGCAGGCGCCTAACCTAAGAAACCGGGCTTCTAGAAAAATTACAATTCAGAACGCAAAATACTCTGCGAGAAGCCCGGTTTCTATCAAGTTTCCCATCACTTCATGCGCCCTTAACTACAACACAGTAGCCAAGGGCGGTTTTTTAACCTGTAAACTTTTGATACTTTCCGGTGCATTCGGATGTTTAAAAATTAGATTCGCAATTTCGTAATTGCCAATGATATATTTTTCTATATTTATACGTTTCGCAATATCTTCGATAATAGACGGCGCCGTAGTTTTCGATTCAAGAAGATGTAAAAAAATTTCTAAACGCTCAGTTCTAACGGCAATGTTTTGTAATTCTAGAGACAGTAATTTATTATACCTAAAAATTGAACTATGAAATTTTATAAACCAATTAGTTACAAGTAAAGGGTCTTCAAGTATAAGCAAAGGCATAACAGGGTTATCAAACACAATATCAGCCATATTCGGTTCTTTAGTAAATAAATATTCGAGTAATTCTGTAGAAGTATTCGGATTACTGCCAATTGCTTCTAATATCTGACGCTTATAACCGCGAACTTTATGCTCATCATAAATTTGATAAAGCTCATCTGGATGAGTGCAAGGGTCAGTTGCCTTTTCAATAATATCTTCAATATACATATATGTAATTCAAAATTACTACTTTGCTGTTAACATAAAAAAAGCCAATGACTCCAAAATATCAAAAATACAAGAAAATATCCAGAAACCAGGTTTCTGAGGCACCATCAAGCTTTAAAGGCTAATCAACAGGCAATAGCCATTAATCAACAAAACATAGATCGTATATGGTTATATCTCGAAAGCCAAATCCGAACAAACGGTAACGGCAATGCGGGATAAAATTTAGTTGAATATTGGGTTGGGTTAGCACCCAACCTACGTGGAGAAGAATAATG
Source organism: Calothrix sp. PCC 7103 (assembly GCF_000331305.1). Taxonomy (GTDB): domain Bacteria; phylum Cyanobacteriota; class Cyanobacteriia; order Cyanobacteriales; family Nostocaceae; genus Dulcicalothrix. Next base: position 775,630 of record NZ_KB217483.1, read on the forward strand.
CAAATAACTAAGCGCAATGTTGAGTTACGAGTTGACGATAGTTTGATGCGTGTTTATGTGGCTACTCCGAAACCACCAGGTAGTTACCCAGGTATTATTTTTTATAGTGATATTTATCAATTGGGCGGCGCCATGTTACGGGCTGTCAATTATTTAGCAGGGTTTGGGTATGTTGTAGCGGCGCCAGAAATTTTCCATCGTGTTGAACCTGTTGGTCAAGTTATTGAACCCGATGATATTGGGAGAATGCGAGGAAATGATGATGCGCGTCGTACTGCTATTTCTGAATATGATGCTGACTGTAAGGCTGTTTTGGAATTTATTAAGAGTGATGCTTCTGTAAATTCTGAGAAAATAGGCGCCTTTGGTTTTTGTATAGGAGGACACCTTGCTTTTAGAGCCGCTTTTCAAAGTGAAGTTAAAGCGACTGTATGTTGTTATCCTACGGGCATTCCGAGTGGAAAGTTGGGTGCGAGTGTAGCAGATAGCATTGAGCGATGTAGTGAAATTAAAGGTGAAATGTTGGTAGTTTTTGGAACCCAAGACCCACATATTCCTGAACATGACCGTCAAATAATTTTAAAGTCACTTTCAAATGCTGATATACAACATAAAGTTTTGTTGTATGAGGCTGAACATACGTTTATGCGCGATGATGGGTATAGGTATGACTCGGAGCAATCAACATTAGCTTGGTTTGAAGTTACCACATTTTTAAAGCGGATATTTGGCAACGGATGATGAGCGGATGTAACGGATGAGTGATTTAAAATTACCTATCCGTTACATCCGTTTTATCCGTTGCCAGTTAGTTGATTTGAGGTTGACGAAAGGTATAAATGTCTTTGAGTGCTGTTACCCAACCGTCAGATACAGATTCGAGAATTTTTATACCTTTTTCTTTAGTTGCTGTTGTTGCGTCTCCTATTACACCACTTTTACTTAGGTCGCGTGTTGTCCATGCGAAAGGTAGTTTACCTTCTGGTGAAAGTAAGCTGCCTTCTGGTTGTTCGGGTGGATATTCGGTAACTGCACGCTCCATTTTGACTTGTTCGGGTAAAAGTGCCAAAATTATACTCGTCTCTAAATCTCCTGCGTGCATTCCTAGCTGCGCTTCTTTGGGTGTTACTAGCTCTTTAGAGATATGTGGCACACGCCATGTAAATAATGGGAATACTATAAAATCACTATATTTTACGTGTAAATCTCGCGCTACCATTTGCATCACTTGTGGTTGTCCACCATGCGAATTCATTAGTACTAATTTTCTAAATCCTGCGCGATATAAGCTATCTCCGACTTCCATTAGTGTTGCGGAGAGTGTTTCTGTACTCAAAGTAATAGTTCCAGGAAAATGCCAATGCTCATTCGATTTACCGTAGTAGAGGGATGGCATTGCATAAGCAGGAACACTAGAGTCTAGTTTTTCGAGCGCTTTTCCTAATACTCCCATGCCAATTGCAGCATCCACAATTAATGGTAGATGTGGACCATGTTGTTCAATAGCTCCCACAGGTTGAATGATTACCACATTTTCTTTATCGGGCATTAACTCGATATCTGTCCAGGTTAAATATGGAAAAAAACGCTTAGGAGGGATAAAACTATGCATAGGGGTATATGTATATAATCCTTAACTCAAATTTTACCTGGGTTTGCCAGATTTAAGAACATAATACAGAAGGAGAACAAATTTCAATGGCTGACACAAATGCATCTACTCGCACTTTATCAATAGATATTGGTGGAAGTGGTATAAAAGTAATGGTATTAGATGAAACTGGCAACCCTTTAACCGAACGTGTACGTTTAAATACTCCACAACCTCCAACACCCGAAGCGGTAATGAACACAATAGCCCAATTAGTAACATCAGTTGGAGACTTCGATAGAATTTCTGCGGGGTTTCCGGGTGTAGTGCGTGCAGGAGTAACAGAAACAGCCGTTAATTTACATCCTGACTGGGTAGGATATGATTTAGGAACCGCATTATCAAAGCAATTTCAAAAACCCGCACGAGTTATAAACGACGCTGATATGCAGGGATTAGGCGCCATTGCGGGTAAAGGAGTAGAATTAGTAATTACCCTTGGAACTGGATTTGGGTCGGCATTATTTTTAGATGGTAAATTAGTACCCAACTTAGAAATGGGACACCATCGCTTCCGAAAAGGAGAAACCTATGAAGAGCAACTAGGAAGAGCAGCGTTAGAAAAAGTCGGGGAATCAAAGTGGAATGAAAGACTAGAAAAAGCAATAGCCTCACTACAACATTTATTTAACTATGATTATCTATATATAGGTGGTGGAGAAGCTAAACTAGTCACAATTAAACTAGCAGAAAACACTAAAATCATCTCCAACCTCAATGGTTTACTAGGTGGCATAAACCTGTGGAAATATTAACTCTTTATCTTGTGCAAGGGGCATAAGAGTGGAATCGGCATCCTTGCCCGTTCTTCATCTAGTTGTATATTAAGGACGGTTCGGGATGCCCGCTCCACAAGAGAGTAATTTGTTAAATTATAGTTACATTACTCTTTGAAACCCCTTAAATTCAACTTTTTCCAACTCTGGGTCAACTTGATTTAAATGCTGCTCTAAAATTTCCAAATTCCGGATATTAGACTTATAAAAAGCGTCAAATAAATCACCTAAAAAAGGAACACTACCAATAACAGATTCCAAACCAACATTAAAAATCATCTTACCCAGCATATCTTGAGGAAGATTAAAACGCATAGCTAAATATATAATATAAGCAGAAATAATAGTACTTATCAAATCACCCAGTCCAGGAATCAAACCAATAATAGGGTCTAAACCAAAGCGAAACTTAGTACCAGGAATGCCAAAAGCAGTATCCATCAGACGGCTGAATTTGCGGATACGATTCAGAGTTTCTAGTTTTTTCGTAATATCCATAATAAATTAATACTCCATTATTAAACATATAAAGTCTTGTACCATTAGAAATAATTTAAAGTGAAAACGCATCTAACTTAGGTTCGGTTAGTTGTATATTAATTGACGTAATAACCTCCCTCAATTAATTGAACATATACGATAGTATTTATGTTCACCCGTCTTTGATATTCTCGATACATTATCGATAATTGAAAAAGCCTCAAGTGAACAAAAACTCAATCAATCACTGTGCCACGATAGGAGAGGCAGACATGAGAGGAAATCTGCAACAAGTGTCAAATGATTATTTCGCGCGCGACAGTGGAGTTGGGCAAAGTATGTCAAAAGCCTCGGAGCAGCTACTTGATGCATATTCGCAGGCTGTAATTAGCGTCGTACAAAAGGTCAGTCCCGCAGTTGTCAACATCGATGTGCAACGGCAAGTAACAGGACGTAACCGAAATTCTCCACAAACTCAGGAACTACAAGGTAACGGTTCTGGGTTTATCTTCACACCAGATGGATATATTCTTACCAACTCTCACGTTGTTAACGGCGCCACCAAAATCGAGGTTACACTATCAGATGGTCGTAAAATAGGTGCCCAATTAATAGGAGATGACCCAGACACAGACCTAGCGGTTATAAGAATTAATGCACCCAACTTAATTTCGGCACGTTTAGGTGACTCCGAAACGCTCCAAGTAGGTCAACTAGCAATCGCAATTGGTAATCCTTACGGTTTCCAAGCTACAGTTACCAGTGGTGTAATTAGTGCAACCGGGCGTTCATTCAGAAGTCGTTCAGGTCGGTTAATAGACAATATGATACAAACCGACGCAGCACTGAACCCAGGCAACTCAGGTGGACCACTTGTGACATCCCACGGAGAAGTAATAGGAATAAACACAGCAGTGATATTATCTGCCCAAGGACTGTGCTTTGCCGTACCAATAAATACAGCCAAGCTAATAATTCCAGCATTACTCAAAGACGGAAAGGTCAGACGTGGTTACATCGGTATAGGTGGACAAAACGTAGAATTACCAAGGCGTCTTGTTTTATACCATGAACTTAACAAAGAACGAGGCATATTAATCATATCAACCGAAGCTAAAAGCCCAGCACAAAAAGCAGGACTTCGAGAAGGAGATGTAATAGTAGGGTTCAACAGCCAACCAATAGGTAGCGTTGACGAATTACATAAATTTCTAACTCACGAACGAGTAGGCGCCCGCACCTATGTTACCATCTTGCGTCAAAATCAAAAGTTAGTCCTCGAAATCATCCCCGAAGAATCACCCAATATGTAAAAGATCCTCGCGTAGAGACGTTACATGTAACGTCTCTACATTTATTGTCTATAAAATTCGGCGCCATTGTTGTAATATGCGGGTATCATTCGTTTCGCTAAACAATAATTAATAATCTACCTATATCTAGTCTCAGAGATAACATAGGAATTATCGCTGGAACTTACACTAGGTAGAAAAGCATGGGACGTTTAAATCCATTCTCGTTACAATTACAGATTACCCGCATGTTTGAGCAGGGGCAATCATTCTTTGCAACCACAAAAGTGCATGACTGGTTGAAAGAACATGGACATGAACCAAATGATTATGATATTACTTTTAAACAAAAACCGGCGCCTCCTGGTTCTAAGTCTGTGATGGTAGTAGAAATTGAGTTCCAGCGAAAAGACGGACTACCTGTTGACCCTTGGTTAGTTGAACAAGCAAATTTACAAGCTGGATAGCGTTAAATAAAAATATTTCCTTAATATTTTAAAGAAACCGGGTTTATACGCATTCATTGTCGCAGACAAATTGTCGTTTTGATTACAATATTTCAATGAAGAAACCCGGTTTCTAGGATTTTAGACAACTTAGGGGAGTCCCACAGGAACTCAAGCTTCCCCCAACTGCCGAAACCTAGTATTTGCAAGCTTTATAACCATTTTTATCCAAATTAGCTTCGGGGAAGATAATTTGGATACTCTATATTTACGAAGGTGGTTTGCGGGACTATGGCATGACTTCCGTACCAGTCTGTTAAACTGTCTCACAAAGTCGTACCGACATTCCCCGAACTGCTTTCCCTTTTAATTATTTATATTTAACCCCAATATATTATGTTAAATTTGGAGTTCCGCGCGCAGCAAGTAGCGCAGGAAGATTTGGTGATGTTTATCAATGCTTGCTTTTCTTGTAGTGGTCAGCGTGAGTTTTATGATGATGCTTATGGGCAAAAAGTATCTATTAATTTTTTACATGATTATATATTAGGTAATTACCGTTTACTTTATGCTCGTACTTTAGCTGCTGGTATTAACCACTTTAATCAAGCGCAAATTATTATCAAACTTTTGGCTACTGGACGCAATACATTACCTCAGTATCGTACTGAAGAATCTGCCTTAATTACATCTGCCCTAAATCAACTACCACCTCAACGTGGTTGGGGCGCATTACAAGAATTACAGAGATTACGAGTCAATAATCGTCGTGCTAGAGCCATTGCACGCGATTATATAGCTATGCGTCGAGATATGGATTTTGATGCTATCAAGTATCGTACTAAAGTTAAAGCGGCAGTATCACATGCTCATTTAAAGCTATCTGGTGAGCTTCCTAAGTTTTTGTTTAATTTTCACGAACAAAAGGCTTTTAATACAAAATTATTTGAACAATTCCGCAAAGCTCATTATAGTACTGAGGCAGTATATGAATTGCCTTTTACTATTGCCGAAGGGTTTGCTGCTAAACATAATATTAAGCGCGAAATTTTTCTCAAACGCATTCAACCAAAAATGACTGTAGCAGAAAAACTTCGTTACCAAGGCGCCGCATCGCGTAGTGAAGTTGATATAAATGTAAATTGGGAGCGTTTACCGTTAACCAAGTTAGCTTTATATATTCTGTCACTTTCACAAAAAGCACGTACCCAAGATTTTGATAAATTTAACCAAGCAATGGAAGCTGCTACTCGTAACGCTTTGAAAAAAGCACCAATGCACTTAGGACGAGTTGCAGCAGTTTTGGACTGTAGTTATTCTAGCTCTGGTTCATCTGAAAAAAGGCGCCGTCCTTTGGGTGTGGTACTTGCTGCACATTATCTACTTAAAGCAGCATCACAAAACTATCGTGCGTTTTGGACGGTTCCACCAAAACACCCATTACTTGTATATCCATATGGACAAACTGACTTAGCAACGCCATTACTTGCTGCACTTGGTTCCGGCGCCGAAACTATTATTATAATATCTGACGGTTGCGATAATGACCCACCCAACGGCGCCGCTGAAGTATTGCGTGTGTATCAAAAACTCGACCGTTGTCATAAAACCTCGATTATTCACTGTAACCCAGTATTCAGCACCGAAGATTACTTATTGCGTACCCTTAGTCCCTATATTCCCACAGTTGGGTTACGTGACGCTGAAGATATGCCTACAATGTTAGGTTTTGCTAAATTTGCTCAAGGTTCAACTACATTATCTGACTTAGAGACATATTTAGCGCAAAGAACACAAGATTTTACATCAAATATCAATAAATAATTATGTTATTAAAAGGACTTGAAATTGCCCCTTCTCAAATTTGTGGCAGTATTCGTATTGTGCCCCTTATTCGTCGTAAAATTCGTGGAGATTTACGATTACAACGTCGTAGCTACGATGCTAAATATAGCATTGTTTCACTCGAAGATGATATGCAGTATATGTCCTACATACCTCATGGAATGGTTATGTCTTGGACTGATGATGGTAGTGCTGTGGCAAATATAGGCGCCAGTATTATTAAAAAAGATGGTAAAAGTGTTAAAAGTGGACGTAATGTGCAAGTAATGCAACGTATGGCAAAACGTGAAACCAAAAATTCATTACGTTTCCTACCATTACACCTGGCAATGGAAGGTTTTCTTTCATTATACTTCAATGGCCCTAAAATTGCATGGGAAGAATATTCGAGGTATGCACTTACTTATGGGTTGGGTTGCCGTAGCGAATATTCATACTCAGGACGTGGAATAGTTGGGTTAGAAGAAGCACTGCGGGTTTTTGAAATTCATCCAAACCAAGTAGGAGTACTAATATATGTTGCTGACGCATTAGCATCAGCGTTTGTAGTCTCCACACCTGAAGACTACCTTTGTTTACACTATAACTTGCTCGAAGATTTTTACGGTGAGTTAATATATCAATATGCATCATTATATGATAAAATTTATGAGATGAGCTTATCTATTGATGATAAGAAAGTTAATAACTTAGCCGATTTGAGAAGTGCTGTTGTTAAAATGCGTTCCGACTGGGCAAAATTTCATCAAGGAGTAATGTTAACTGGATTAATTGGACGCTCAGTAAAATCAAAAACAGTATATACAGCAGGTCGTTTTGAACTACAACGATTTATGACAAATGTCAATTCACCTTTAGATGTAAGTAATGAAAACCATATTGGTGAAGTTATATTGCGTGATAATGGAGAGGTAGAATACTTACATACATATCGCCTTTCCCAACAGCAAATAAATCGAGTTTACTATTTGGGCAAACTTGATGAAAATAATTGGAATATTTCCCAAGCAGCCAAAGCTTTATTACGAACCGATGAGGAATTTGTCTTGATAATGGAGGAACTTGGCTTTGGTTATTTATTTACACAGAAGTTACGTGTTCACGTAGTGTCGCGAAGGGAATAAAGCGCGTAGAAAAGCTTTAAAATAAATTTATCTAATCTTTACTAAACAGACGCCAAAATTCGCATAAAAATCTTTATTAAAAGTGAAGAATAAATAAATCACTTTGAAATAAACTTATGAAATCACATCGTTTTTGGATTATTGCTTTTTGGTTCTACTTGGGTATTTTATTGGCTATCTCCATATCAGCGTACTTGAGGGTTATACCAACAGAAATAGCAAGGTTTCCTCACTACGATACCGTTTTACACTTTGTTTTACTAGGAATTGCTGCTTACTTGAGTCATCTTGCCTTAAACAAACGACAACTTCATATACTTGGTACCGCCTTACCTCTGGCGCCGTTTATAGTATTCTTTTTCTGTATACTAGACGAAATTATCCAAAAATTTACACCGCATCGCAGCGCAGATATTGTAGACCTTATCGCTGACGTATGCGGTATTATTGTATTTACCTATCTTGCCGAACGTGCCTCCATACGCAAAACATCACAATTTCATAATTAGGGTTTGCTGAAACAGTCTGAAAAAGCAATCTTAAGGGTTTACTAGTTATTCAAGCAAAATCAGCAATAAATTATTCTTATGTATAAGCAATGAAACAATAAATTTAAATTATTGGAAACTGCATAGAAGGTGCAGTTTTCAATAATAGACAATCTTTTTAAAAGCAAAAACCTAACCTACCTCACTCGCCGCGCTTAAATTCCCTACCCTACCTTCTAGTCCCTCCCATTAGCCAAAAAAACTGAGCCAAACAATTACAAAGAGCGCTTTACTGCTGCGACTGCATCCTGATTCAAAACTACCCAGTTACCTCGCAATCCTTAAGAAAAAGCTGCATAAGTTTGTTATGGCTAGAAATACTGATAGATATAAGTTTAATTAAAACTTTAATAATCATTTTTCAAATTATCTGCGATGAGTAAGAAGTGGAGTTTAGCTCGAACGTTTTTATTATGCAGCTTTTTGGTTTTTGTCAACACTCGTATTCATGCACAAATTACTCCTGATAACACCTTGGGAGCAGAAGCGTCTAAACTCACCCCAAATGTGCAGTTACAGGGCGCCTCTACTGATTTAATAAACGGTGGTGCCCAACGTGATAATAATGTTTTTCATAGTTTTACAGAATTTAATATTAATGATGGGCAGCGGGTTTACTTTGCTAATCCATCTGGAGCAATAAATATATTGACGCGCATAACTGGTGGGAAAGCATCGAATATTTTAGGAACATTGGGTGTTGATGGTGCCGCAAATCTATTTTTGATAAATCCCAATGGTATTTTGTTTGGGAAAAATGCTTCTCTAGATGTGCGGGGTTCGTTTGTTGCGACAACTGCAAACGGGGTACAGTTTGGCAACATCGGGAATTTTAGCGCGACAAACCCTTCTAGTCCTGCATTATTGACAGTCAACCCTTCAGCACTGTTATTCAATCAGATTAATCCTAATGTAACAATTCAGAATAACTCGGTGGCGCCAGCAAGATCATCACTAACAGGCTCGACTACAGGCCTACGTGTTCCCAATAGTCGCAGTCTGTTGCTAGTAGGCGGCAACATTAGTATGGATAGAGGACAATTGAATGCTTTTGGTGGACGAGTGGAGTTAGGAGGAGTCGCGCAAACAGGTACAGTTGGGCTGAATATTAATGGCAATAACCTAAGTTTGAGTTTTCCCGAAGGAGTAGAACGAGCTACAGTATCGCTGATTAATCGCGCTCGAGTTAATGTTCGTACAGACAATGGCGGCAGTATTGTAATTAACGCTCGGAATTTAGAGCTTTTAGGAGGAAGCAGCCTGCGGGCAGGAATAGAATTTGGGTTGGGTTCGACTAATAGCAAGGCGGGAAACATTGAGGTGAATGCAACAGGAGCAGTCAATATCAAGGATGGTAGCCTCATTTCTAACGCTATGCTAGGCGCAGCTGGAACGGGAGGAGATATTAATATTACTGCTGGCTCATTTACGCTTTCAAATACAGCTACTGTGGTAACTAGCACCTTTGGGAAGGGAAATGCTGGAAATGTAACGCTTCAAGCTCAAGATAGGGTTGCATTGATCAATGGTTCTTACATAGGTACCAGTAGTTTAGGACGGGGTTCGGCAGGCAATGTGACAATTTCAACTCTTGGCGCCATAGTTTTCGATGCTCTGGACAGCCCCAAGCCTAATATCACGGGTGTATTTAGCGATGTAGAGGGGGAGAAGACTGCGGGTGATGCAGGTAATATCGAAATCAATGCCGCGTCAGTTTCTTTAGTCAACGGAGCGCAGATAAGAAGTCGAAACTCAGGGAATGTTGGTAATGCAGGTAATGTGATTATCCAAGCTCGTGATAGTACTTCATTTGATGGAGTAAGTGTAGATAAAAGCAGTGTCAGCGGGGTTTTCAGTTATCTGGGAACTAATACTGTAGGTAGGGGAGGAAACATTAGTATCACTACAGGATTGCTTTCACTTACTAATGGTACTGAAGTAGCCAGTAGCACTTATGGGCAGGGTGATGCAGGTAATATCGAAATCAATGCTCGCAATACCGTTTCTCTGACTGGTGATGTTTCCATTTTTAGCACGGTGGAATCGGGGGGTGTAGGTAAGGGAGGTAATATTGACATCAATGCTGCAACGCTATCGATAATTGATGGCGCCCAACTGCAAACTCTGACTCGTGGTGCATCTAATACCCAGCCAGCAGGACGGGGGGATGCGGGGAATGTCAATGTGAAAGTGACTGGTGCTGTTAATATTGCTGGGAAGAAAAATGGTTTTCCCAGTGCGATTAGCAATCTGGTGGAAACGGGGACAATTGGCAGTGGGGGTAACATTACTATTGATTCTGGTTCATTCTCATTAGGTTCGGGCGCTCTACTTACTGCCTCAACCCGTGGACAAGGCAATGCAGGTACAATTAAAATTAATGCTGCTGCTAAAGTCAACATGTCTGATAGTGGGTTGCTCGTTTACTCTCAAAGTCCTACAGGCAGTGCGGGAGATATTATCGTTACCTCACCCAGAGTTACCTTAGACAACAATGGTACACTCAACGCCGAATCTGCATCGGGTAATGGTGGTAACATCAACTTACAAAGTGATTTACTTCTCCTACGTCGTGGCGCCCAAATCTCTACCACCGCAGGCACGGCACAAGCTGGGGGTAATGGGGGTAACATCAATATTAACTCTAAATTTCTCGTTGGGAACAGCAACGAGAACAGCGACATCTTAGCCAACGCTTTTACTGGTAGGGGTGGTAATGTAAATATCCGCACGCAAGGTATTTTTGGTATCGAACCGCGTGATGTCGCGTCAATACAAACTAGTGATATTACGGCAAGTTCCGAACGCGGTGTTCAAGGAGAAATTTCTATTAGCGAGCCTGATGTTGAACCGGAGCAAGGATTAATTGAACTACCGACACAACTTGTAGATGTAAGCAATCAAATTGGTCAAATGTGCCCTAGAGGCGCCGGAGCTAAACGTACTTTAGGTGAATTTACTATAACTGGACGTGGTAGTTTACCTCCTAGTCCCCTCGAATTTTTACCTGGCACAACCAACACTATTAAGCTTGCAACTTTAGACAGTAATAATACCAGAAATATATCTAATACTGATATAGTCCCTAACAAACCACTAAATATAATAGTTGAAGCGCAAAGTTGGCTTAAAAATACTGATGGGAGTATTTCACTTGTCGCTAACGCTCCAGAAACTACACCATCGGCGCCTTCTGCTGTAGCTACTTGTCATTTAGCCAAATAAAATGCTCCGTTTTATTAGTTTTTAAGTACTGCATACAAATGTTCTGAAGCGAATAGGCGCCTTGGGGTGCGGAATGTGGCTTACTTAGATATTATTAGATATTATTAGATAGGTAGAAGTGAAACATGTGCTGAAACTACTTTCCATCCAAAGTCAAACTTGTACCACATTTGACTTTGCCTTCCCTGACGTTCTACTCCATCCATTACGCGACGAAATTCTAATGTCACGCTTGCAAAGTTACTATCAAAGGTAACAACTTTTAAGTTATAAATTTCTCGTTTAATGTTGTGTGTGGGTCGTGATGCACGAAATGCGCGTATTTCATCACTCCCATATAAATTCTCTGTTAACCCAAATCGCACTACTTCAGGCGCCTGCCAAAACAGTTCATCCATTACTTCTAAGTTATTATTACAGAGGGCATCCTCATATTTCATATATAACTCAGTCAGTTCGGCAACAATTGCAGCATCATTTACAATAGTCATTACAACCTCCCCAGATAGCAGCATAGTGAGTCTCAATGTTAAATATACTTGTAACAGGCGCCACTGGAAATGTCGGGAAAGAACTAGTTCGCTTACTAACTGACCAAGACTGTCATATTTATGCAGCAGTCAGAAATCCTGAACAAGCTAAAAAAATATTAGGTGATTCGAGTAAAATTAGTTACGTTGAATTTGACTTTACAAACCCAAGCACTTTTATAAATGCTTTTCGTCAAATAAACAAAGTTTTCTTGGTACGTCCACCTGCACTGGCAAATATTCGTGAAATTGCTCCAGCATTAGAAGCTGCCAAACTAGCTGGTATCGAGCAAATTGTATTTCTTTCTATACTCGGCGCCGAGCGTAATCGAATTGTACCGCACTCTAAAATTGAACGCTACATCAATCAACTAGAAATAGGCGCCACATTTTTACGTGCAGGTTTTTTCATGCAGAACCTCAACACTGTACATCTAGAAGATATCAAAACTCGTGGTGAATTATTTATGCCAGCAGGAAATGGTAAAACAAGCTTTATTGATATACGTGATATTGCCGCAGTAGCAAAGCGCGCGCTGTTAGAAAACAAACATATCAATAAGGCATATACTCTTACAGGTAGCGAAGCTTTAACATATTATCAAGTAGCTGATATATTCACTGAAGTTTTAAATAAACCCATTAAATACACAAATCCTTCGCTAATAAGTTTTATTATTACAATGCGTGCTAGAGGATTACCAATTAATTTTATTCTAGTAATGGCAGCAATATATACAACAACACGTTTGGGACTGGCAAGTCAAATTACACCAGAAACAGAGCAATTACTTAACCGTTCACCGTTAACCATGCGTCAATATATTCAAGAGTACCAACAATATTGGATAAATAATATATGAAAAGTTAGTCTTGTTGATTAATTAAACTTGCAATAATGGCGCCTAACTCTGTAGGTCCCACAGGTTTAGTATTAGACTTTGGACAAAAAGTGTTTGTTTGCGTACTAATATCGTAAAAACATTTAAATAATTTTTAATTATTTTTTAGTTTATTGTATTAATTATCCTGAACATTAACGTGAACTAAGGCGAACTTAAGTACTGTTTTATCAAGTTAGAAAAATAGCTATCAGGTATCTCAATACATAATATTATCGGAACTTACTATATACTGAATCTACTGAGTGTTTATAGTTAACGTCAATTCACAGTAACCCTTAATGCTTGGCAACCCTAGCTTCTACCCTAGTGGCAGAGGGAATTAGATTCTTGCCTTCAGCACAGATGCAAAAGCGAAGGTGAAGAAACATCGCAATCTCTACTTGTATTCAATTAAAGTCGCTTGTTGATTGAGCCATTGATTCCAATAATACTTCAACTGTCCTATCGCTTGGGGAAATTTTGATAAAACGCACCAAAACGCATACAATCGAGCATGTTCGTGTATATCACCCTGAGTAATACGATATTTATATATACGCCAAAATAACAAAAAATAAGCCAGCAGCAACAACAAACTTAAACCCGATGTTTCCCATAACATTAATAATACTCCTGATGGAAAGATAATTCCCCAAAACCAATTACTCCGAGCTTGACGAACGCAAAATCTTTCCTTATGAGAACCATGCATTACCACACCTTCTTGAAATGCCCATCCTGAACGCATTGAGCGCTTCCACCATTGGCTAAACTTAAACATCGCAGCATCATGTACTGCCATATCAACATCAATACGCCAAATTTTCCACCCCAATTGCCGTAAACGGAAATACATTTCTGGCTCTTCACCCGCAATCAGCGATTCATTATAACCATGAACCGCAAAAATCGCACTCACTCGCATCATTGCAATACCCACACAAGCATCAACTTCCCCTAACGGAGTATTCCATTCCATTTGAGCAAGACGATTATATATAGATAACTCAGGTTGCCGTTCTTGCAAATTACCACTAACAATTGCGATTGCAATATTAAGTAGGTACGCAAAAATATTTATGCATTTCATGATAAACTATGACTAGAAAACTAAAACGTCAAGAAAGGGGTGCGAACATGCGTTTTATCAAAGGATTAAGTCAAGAAACCATCAAAATTTTAGAAAGAATTTATAAATACAGTAAATATCATCAAGTACGGCAGAGAGCGCAGTGTATAAAATTAAGTCATGATGGATATAAAATAACCGACTTAACTAAAATTTTTAATGTCAGTCGTCTAACGATTACTAACTGGTTTGATGATTGGGATAATTATGTACTAGCTGGGTTATACGACAAAAAGGGAAGAGGAAGAAAGTCAAAATTAGATGATGAACAAAAAGAGCAGGTTAAACACTGGTCGCTTGAAAATTCAAGAAATTTACATATTGTAAGAATGAAAATTAGAGATGAATGGGGAATTGATGTTAGTAATGATACAATTAAGCGAGTTTTAGAGTTTTTTGATGTTACATGGCGCCGCATTAAAAGAGGCGTGGCAGGAGAGCCAGAAGAGTCAGTATACAAGCAAAAAAAGGAAGAATTAGAAGAATTAAGAAAACAAGACGATAGAGGAGAAATTGATTTAAGATATGTTGATGAAACAGGGTTTTGCTTAACTTCTTATGTTCCATATGCATGGCAAGAAAAAGGAGAAACTATTATTGTAAAAACTCAGAGAAGTAAGCGTTTAAATGCTTTAGGCTTTTTAAATAGAAGAAACGATTTAGAGGTTTATTTATTTGAACGCAGCATTAATAGTGATGTTGTAATAGCATGTATTGATAAATTTTGTGAAACTCTTGAGAAAAAGACTGTATTAGTAGTTGATAATTCTTCAATTCATACTAGTCATGCGCTACTTGATAAACTAGAAGAATGGAAAGAAAAAGGATTAACCTTATTTTTCCTACCCACATACTCCCCCGAATTGAATATCATTGAATCTTTGTGGCGTTTTATTAAATATTATTGGCTAGAAATAGATGCTTATGAGAGTTGGGAGAGGTTGGTTGAGTCAGTAGAATACATCTTAAAGAATTTTGGAGAAGAATATATAATCGATTTTGCGTAACTACTTATTGCTCAACATTTTTATCGCTGGCTCTATCCATCCGCAAAGCATTTCGCAATCACCATCAATAAACTGCACGTACTCAACTTCTGGAAAATGCTCACATATATAGTTAAACCCGGTGTTATATCCTCGTGCCATCGTAAATGGACGTGACATATCCAATTCTACAACATTCACACCCAAAGATATTGCCATATTCACACTACCATCAGTAGAACCCGAATCAACATAAACTATTGGTGTCCCTGGTGGAAGGTTCGTAATCAGCGATTTCAAACAGCGCACTAGCCGCTGCCCCTCATTTCTTCCAATTGCAACTGCACCTATACCCATGATTATAAAATACGCCTACATAATACTAAGAAAATCTTAAATTATTTCGGTAATTATTTAGGCGTTGAATGAAAGAAGAAGGAAGAAGTTTTGTTTTGAGATGGAGAGAAGTTGCTTTTGGATGCTTCTTCTAAATGAACTTGATGTAAAATTATCCCACTTATGTTGGCGCCGCTAAAATCATTACCTCTTAATTCAACCCGTTGTTATATCAAAAAGGTTTATAAGTTACTGACTAAGGTCTTGCAGATAAGTGGCCATCAATCTTTTAATATCAGTAATCATGCCATCAACATCTCTACCAGCCTCCTTAATCTCTTTTTCCTGTTGTAATAAATAACTTATACCTTTATATAGAGCTTTCATCACCCATGCAATCTGCCAGCCCTGAGCCGTGCTGTTGTTGGGATAAACCCGCAAAAGCAAATCGTAAATGGTGGCTAGTATCTCTCGATCAATCCGTTTAGACCCAAGAGCAAGGGCGCCTTCCATACTGAGTCCAGTATTTAAATATCCAAAGGCAGGATGCTTGCGTTCAAAGGCAATCATAGGGTCAATTACCCGATCAACCATAGCAGTAAAATCCAGACCAGATACATCCTGTTGTAAAGCAGCTACCGTATTGTTGCCTAATTGCTGAATATATCGTTCCCCCAAGGCAATTAAAATTGCTTCCTTATTGGAGAAATATTGGTACACCGAGCCGACGGAAATATTAGCTCGTTCTGCTAAGGCATTGGTGTTGATAGCTTCTACTCCCCCTTGTGCCAATAAATTAGCAGCAGTGTCTAGGATTAAATCGCGCCGTTGTTGACCACGTTCCCCAGAGGGACTGCGGCGAGTAATAGAAGGTGCCTTATTATCATCCTTTGAAACGGGTGACTTCCGTTTTTTGTGATCTGAAGGTTGACGATGTGAGTTTTTGCTCATATACTGATAAGTGTGATGTGAGTAATAGCTCACATTAGCAAAATTTGGACTAAAACTACAAGTAATATAGCCATAGCGAGAATAAAGATCATGACTTTTCATACAGCGTTTGTGACTGGAGCAACAGGTCTGCTGGGTAGTAATCTAGCAAAAGCATTGGTTTCACAGGGATGGCAAGTCAAGGGATTGGTTCGTTCAATTGATAAAGCCAAACGCTTCTTAGGAAACAGTGGAATTGAATTTATTCAGGGTGATATTGAGGATGTGGCTGCCTTTGCGATTGCATTAGAGGGGGTGGATGTGGTTTTTCATACAGCAGCCTTTTTCCGAGAGTACTATCAACCAGGTCATCACTGGGAGAAAATGAAGCGCATTAATGTGGATGCCACAATGGAACTTATAAAAGCAGCAGAGGCGCGAGGGGTGAAACGGACAGTTTTTACTTCATCAAGTGGAGTAATCCAAACCAATCCAAATCAGGCTGCCAATGAAACAGCTCCCTACAGTAAATTTGCTCAAAAGAATCTTTATTTCAAAACTAAGGTTTTAGCAGAACAGGAAATTTATCGATTCCTAGAAACTAGCCATATGGATGTGGTGATGATTCTGCCTGGTTGGATGATGGGACCTCGGGACGCTGCACCAACGAGCGCAGGGCAACTTGTATTGGATTTATTAGCAAGTAAACTGCCTGGGATTATTGATGGTGGTGCTTCATTGGCTGATGCTCGCGATGTGGCGGCTGCTATGATAACTGCTGTTGAACGAGGGAAGCGTGGTGAGCGTTACATCGTAGCTGGGCCACTAACAACCATGAAAGATATTGCCTTAGAGTTAGAAGTGATTTCGGGAGTAAAGGCGCCCACAATGGAAATTCCTGATAGTATGGCACTCTCAATCGCATGGTTGTTAGAAAGCTGGGCGGGTTTAACAAATGGAATCAACCCTATGCCACTAGCTGGTATTCAGACTTTATTGGAGAAAGCTTTCCTTTGTTCGACCAAAGCTGAACTTGAGTTGGGAGCAACTTTTCGTCCCTTAAGAGACACGTTGAAAGATACGGTATTGTGGTATCAATCTCATAGCTACATATAAGTAAGATGCTGCGGCGCCTGTCTAAACCCGTAAGTAATATGCTCGATTACTAATTGATTATTTATATATTTGGCGCCCGTCTTTACCGTCCCATAAAAAATTAGGCACTGCGGATAGAATCCTGTTTATTCGGCGCCACCCAATACAACGAATTCCTTACAGCACAAACATTTGACAATTAAATCGTCTAGATAGATTATTGGCGCCTATTAGGGATAAAATGGAGGCGCCGATTTAATAGAATTGCTGTATCCTACTGGAGTTTAGACTAAGTGGTAGAACTCAAAGAAAAAAATCTAGAACGGCAAAACTAACTTGAGAGATGAAACTAATGCCTTAATTACGTAGGCGCCGTGGAAAATATCAAACGAATTTATTATGCTTCCAGCCTATCTCTAGCAGGTTTTGCCGCTCTAGAAAAAATTATACTTAGTTTTTAACGAGACGCGAACCACCATCACGGCATTCACGATTTTTACAACGTGGTCTAGGGTTGTTTGGTGGTGGTTCAAACCCCTGAATAGAGTCATTTCTTTTTATATACTGCATGTGAAGATACTGATAAACTGATGCACCAATTGCAACGGCTATCAATATTTTGCAAATTTTATCAAGCATTTTAATTACACTCCTCATAATTTTTTTATGTTCCAAACTTTCAAAATAGTTTGATTCTTTTCACTCAAAAGTGTAATACGAGTGTTTATAGTAAATAAAGGCAATTTTATTCATTTGCTCGACAAAAAACAGTAGGTTATTTTCTGATTAATTAATAGTTTTTTTAGTTTATAAAATATTTTGTAATAAACTTTTATGGCATATTCGAAAATTAATTAAGTGTTCGATAATGGGGTCGGTTTCTAATACCAATTTAATATGAAGTCGCGTATAATAGTGTTGTAATCTGCATTTACCTTTAGTACCTATGAGCCGCCCATTTAAAATAGAGATAATTGAGAGTAAAGAGGAGTTAAAGAGACGGCTACAAACAGCCAGACTTGCAGACCAAAAAGAAAAACTTTGCTCTTCTCTCGTGGCTTAAAATTGGTCAGCTAAGAGAGCAGCAGGAAATCGGAAAACGTCTAGGTAGAGATACTTCAACGATAACGCTTCGGGTTAAAGAAATACAGTTTGGGAGGATTAGCTAACCTATTGGAAATAAAAAAGGCGCCGGGTGCAACCCCTATAATGAATGAGGAGGTAATAGTAGCCTTGGGGCGAGAGTTGGAAACAGGAGAAGGGTTTAGTAGCTACGGCGACATTGTTGAATGGTTAGAGAAAGAGCATAAACGCTGAAACGTTCTTCACTCGTTTGCAAGAACAATAAAATCTCTTAATATATTAGTATTTCATGTCATTAATTTTGGGGAGTACAAAAAACGAACCGCAAAGTACGCGAAGGGCGCAAAGGAAGAAATAAGAGAAGAGAACACACCAAAATTAATGACATAGACTACTAGTAATAATAATCATTATTTTAATTACAAAAAGTTGGTATTTTTATTTTTTAGGCTCTTCCGTAGGTGTTATGCTGAACTTAAAACTAAAAATCAGAAATTTCCTTTCAAACCAAGGCTTTCAGGCAGTTATAGTCTAGATTGCACACAAAAGGGAGAACGTTAAGACTAATGGCTACTATCTTTGTCCAGTAAAGGTTTCAAGCTTATTTTTAGACGTGTTTAGCATAACAAGTAAGGAAGAACCATTTTTTATATTTGCTAAAAGCTTTATTGCAATAAATTAGGGTGATTAAAAAAGTCAGGCCTCTATCTAAAAAATTAAAAACTACTTAACTTTCTCTATCTATGGATATAGGTCATACCCAATTTGAATCATGATTAAATTTCCTGCGGCAAATTAAAAGGAAGTACCGTGATTTCAAACCAGTAGCTCAATAACGTGTGAATACTTCGCTTCAATAGATGGATGTCCATAGGTTTGATTACATAGCCGTTTACCCCTTGTCGATAGCAGGTTTCGATGTCTCTGGGATTGTTGGATGTGGTAAAAACAACCACCGGAAGCGTTTTCAAATTGTTATCTTGTTTAATTTGGCGCAGCACCTCTCGTCCATCCGTTCCCGGCAAGTTTAGGTCTAGCACAATCAGTCCAGGACGTGGGTAAGTTTCAGGATCGGTGTAGCGATTGGTGTGGTAAAGAAACGCCAGCGCTTGATCACCGTTAATACAGCGATAAACTGGGATTGTTGAAGAATATTGGTTTAGGTAGCGTAAGAACGATTCAAAGTCTTCATTGCTGTCTTCAACGATCAGTAACGGAGGAAGTTGTATATTGGACATGATTTTCGATCCGCTCATAATTTTATTGCTGCTTATAACGTGAAGTAAAAAGTGCTGCCCTCATCTGGAATAGATTTTATCCAAATTTTGCCCCCATGTCGCTCAACAATTTTTTGAACTATCGTTAAACCTGCCCCTGTACCACCTCCATATTCGTCTTGTGCATGAAGCCGCTTGAAAATTTGAAAAACCCGTTCCAAATGCTGTTGAGGAATTCCAATGCCGTTGTCGCGAACGTAGAAAGTGTAAGAAATAGGTTTTTCTGTACTATTATTCACTGTTGATTCGATAAAGCCTATTTCAACCCATCTCTCGGTTTTATCGTTATATTTAATAGCGTTGCTAATCAAATTGGTAAACAACTCGCTAACTTGAGTACGGTCGCAGCCAATTGTCGGCAAAGGTTTGGGCACACGAAATTCGATCACCATGCGCGGCTGGCTGATTTTTAAGGTATCGATTACCTGTCTTACCATATCATTTAGGTTTGTTGGTTGCCGCAAAAGTTCAGTCCGTCCCAGCCGCGAATAGTGCAGCAGCGAGTTAATCAAATCCTCCATGCGCTGTGTCAGTCGCACTAGCGTTTGCAATTTGGCGATACCGCTTTCATGCAACACATCTGCATAATCTTCCATCAAAAAATTAGAATAATTATGAATTCCCCGCAGTGGTTCTTTGAGATCGTGAGAGGCAACGTAGGCAAAAGCATCTAGCTCAGTGTTGCTGCGTTCGAGTTCCAGATTGATTTTTGCCATTTCATCTGCCTGACTGAGAATAATGCCAACGATTAAACTACGTAGTTCTGTGACGATTTCAATCTCACAAGCTTTCCAAGCTAACGAATAGCCCCGCACCGTTTCTTGCCAAAGTTCAAAAGATTTTCTTGGAGACAACCGCACCTCGCCATTATCAGTAACCTCCATAGCTTTATTAGGGTTGCCACCCCAGTTGACCGTTTGAATAACTTCTGGGCGGAACCAGATGATATAATTTTGGTTAACTTTAGAAATTTCTAATGCTAGCAATCCACTGGCAATTGCCTTAAATGCTTCTGCTTTTGGATAAACCCCAGATAAACATCGGGTATGAAACAAGTTGTGTTGAATCTGTGTTTTTATCCAGTCTCGTAAAGCAGTTAGTTCAGCTTTGGGCGGTGTTTTCCCTATACATATTATTTGTTCCCCAGCACAAATTGCTACTCCTGTGGCGCCTACAAGATCAAGCAGGCTTGAGTCCATTTGAACTAATCCATCCAAGAAGTTTTTTGACTGAGATAGCGATTCTACAAACTTGCTAGAGAGGGATTTCAATGCCATTTTGTAATCTAAGTCTTCATAATTTTCCTTGGTTCCCAGTTCGACGGACATTACCTGCCCCACAAATTCACAAATAGTTCGCACGCTGTAGGGTACATATCGAGGGGTACAGTGATGACAGGCAATTAGCCCCCATAATTTTTGGTCTCGTATCAGTGAAATAGACATAGAGGCGCCTACACCCATATTATTAAGGTATTCTAGGTGTAAGGGAGAAACACTCCGCAGCACGGATAAACTTAAATCCGTTGGGTTATCTAAGGGATCATGCGCTGGCACTAACGCGACAGGTTCATAGGTCGAGTCGGGAATTATCCTTAGCCAGTTGAGGGTATAAAGTTGCTTTGCTTGCTTGGGGATATCAGTTGCAGGATAGTGCAAACCAAGATAAGGAGTTAGCCCATCTGCGTGATCTTCTGCAATCACCCGTCCGGCTCCTTCCTCATTAAATTGATACACCATAACGCGATCAAACCCCGTAATTTTTCGCACTTCTTTAACCACTACCTCGCACATCGAAACCAAAGTTGGCGCCTTTTGAATCTTAGTAATCACGCTTTTGACTCGCTGGTAAAACTCGAAGAAGTCCGTTTTCTGTCGAGTGTGTAATGGTTCTAATTCCAAAATAATCAGGGCATTGCAGCGATGAACAATACCATCAAACCGGAGTAATTTGGTTTTATCTTTGATGCGAATCTTTAAAGGATTTACATGTTCAAAGTCCTCGCATAAGCATTGCCGGATGGCATCAATTTGCGATTGATTAAGTAAGCTTGATAACGGTTTACCCAATAGTTCTTGGGGATGCTGACCTAACAACTTAAACGCATTGTTGCTGACTTGAATGATTTCCAAGTCAGCTTCTTGCAGAACCAACAGCACACCGTGGGGTTGAATTTGACCTGGAATGTGAATCGGTTCGCGGTCGCAGTTAGTTAAATCAACAGCGTGATTGATCATAATTCTTTGTCAAACTTTGGGTCAAGATCGTTTTTATTTGTTGAGCGTTAATTCGAGAATCAGCGTGATAACTTGGTTTGGATCAATTGGTTTGGCAACATGGCACTGGAAACCAGCGGATATCGCTTGCTGCTGATCCGCTTCTCCCGCATAAGCAGTGATGGCAATGGCGGGAATTTGACAGTAGGGGAATGAAGTTTGCCCTCGAATCGTTTGGATAAGTGTGTAGCCATCCATTTCAGGCATTCCAATATCACTGAGCAAAATATCAAAACGGCTTTGCTCCAATGCTTGTAATACTTCAAAAGCAGATGCTGTAACGGTGACACTGGCGCCGCTCATCTCCAATAAAATCGCTAGAAAGTCGCGAGTATCAGGATCATCATCTGCGATCAAGACGCGAATGTTCGCGAGTGGGGCAGTGTCGTCACACGTGGTTCGCTCTTGAACTATCTCCAAAGGTTGAATTTGGGAATTTGAAGCCTTAAGTAATGGGATTTGAATCGTAAAGGTTGCTCCCTGATTTTCGCCCAAACTGAATACCCCAATCGTACCACCATGCATCTCGACGATTTGACGAGCAATGGCCAGTCCCAACCCTAAACCGCCAAATTTTCGTGTTGTGGCTGAATCTTCTTGGCGAAAATGCTCAAAAACGTAAGGCAAAAACTCCGAATGGATTCCCTTGCCCGTGTCGATGACTTGAATTTGAGCATAAGTTTCTGTCTGCGTCAGTCGAACGCTGACTTTTCCATTATACGGAGTAAATTTGACCGCATTAGAGAGCAGATTCCAAACTAGCTGTTGCAACCGCCCACTATCGCCAGAGACTTGAATCAGGTTGCGAGGAAGTTCTAGGTTGATTTCAATGTTTTTGGTTTCGGCTGCCAGCCGTATCGTTTCCAGCGCAGCAGTAATTACAAACGTTAAACTTACAGGCGCCACATTAAAGGTGAGCTTGCCTTGCATAATGCGGGAAATGTCAAGCAAATCGTCAATCAATTGTGCTTGCAGTTTGGCGTTGCGTTGGATTGTAGTAAGTGCCTCAGTGGCTCGAATTTTATCTAACTTGCCCTGTAGCAAAAGATTCGTCCAGCCCAAAATTGGATTGAGCGGCGAGCGTAATTCATGCGATAATACCGCCAAGAATTCGTCCTTAATCCTGTTAGCTCGTTCTGCTTCTACCCGTGCCCTCTGCTCCTGTTGTAAAAGGCGTTCTCGTTCAAGTTCTGCCTGTTTGCGCTCAGTTATGTCTATCGCTGCCAAAATTGCTACTTGAGGTCGTGCAGAAGCACCCGAACCATCAAAGAAGACCTGTTTGCGAACGTAGAGCCACCTTACCTCGCCAGTTTCCCAAACGACCCTATGCTCACGAGCAAACCAACCTATGCCAGTCGGATCAAGTACTTGCTCAATAATTAAAAGCAATTCGGCACGCTCGTCGGGATGAAACGTAGCGTGGATGCGCTCGCGCGTGACCGTTAATTCCGACGCGGAAATTCCATATAAAGTCGCAGCTTCTTTTGAAAGCTCAACCATATTCGAGGCATAATCGAATTTGGCAAGCGCGATTCCTGCTACCTTAATCCCTAATTCTAACTGTTCCTGCGATTCTTGCAGGCGCTGTGTCATGCGTTGAGCAATTTGGGACAAGAGCCGCTCTTGCTCGTTAGACCGCCGAAGTTGAAGCGTTAATTGGGCATTTTTAATTACAAAATCCACAGCACATTGTAATTCACGCGCTGAAAACTGTCCCTTGATCAAGTAATCCTTTCCACCCGCTTTGAGTATCTGAACCGCGATTGCTTCATTGCCTTGTCCCGTCACCACAATCACAGGGGGAGGATTCCTTGATTGAGTGTACAGTGCTGCCATAAATTCCAACCCTTCATAATCTGGGAGTCGATAGTCTAACAACACAACATCTACCTGAGTCGTTCGGCAAATCTCTAACCCAGCATTTCCTGTCTTCGCTTCCAAAATCTTGTAGGTACAATCCGTATTTTGTTGTAAATATCGGGAGTAAATTTCTCGGTCTTCTGCACAATCTTCTACTACTAAAACCGTTCGTATCTGCGACTCGCTTTGAGGCAGCAAGCTAGGAGAAACGGATTCAGCCTCTATACGTCGTTTTTGCTGCGTCACATCAGTGAAAGTCGCCACAGCTGCCCAAGGAGTTGAGCTATCGACTTCAAATAACGGCTGGGCATTAATTTTTATCCAAATTAAATTACCATTGGGTTGATAAACCCCCATAATAACTCCTACGACAGGCTGGCCTGTTCGGAGCGCTACCATTGTTGGATGAACTTCTCCTGGAAACGGTGAGCCATCCTCCTTAATGGTTTGCCAGAGGTGGTCGAGCGATGTGTTACTTTGCATCTGTGCCAGTGTAAAGCCCAGAATTTTTTCTGCTGCTGCATTACAGGCTTTAATCGTACCGTCAGCCATTTGAAACATCATGCCGGAGGCTATTTCTGGGGTAAGCCATTCCGATAAATAAGAACTATTTATATACAAAGGACTGAGTATTTCAAGTCCAAGATCAGATGGGTTATACATTTTTTATACGTGCCTACCAAATAATTTTAAAGTATATATACATTGAATTTATGGCTAATTATTGCATAAGTTCTACATATGACTCAACCTTGTACAGCTTTTTTCAGCTAGTGCAGGCTGGCGAAAATATCTGACCAGCTTCCATATTAGAATAGCACCGTGGTTCATACCAATAATATTGACCATTACTAAAAGCATCAAATATTCATTAATCGCTAATGTCGCCAAGTCAAATTGATTTACCTCTACAATCTGCTAATTTTAGCTAATTTTAAAGCTTCTTATATTTCAATAGATAATTTATCCATATTAATAAAAATGTATTATATAAAAGCCAGTGGCACCAGAGTATTAGTATTAATTCTTGCTTCTATCTTAAGTATTTCTTCTACTGTAAACGATATGTTAACGAAACCTCATTATCTCGATAAGCACCCAATAAAAGTAAACACCAATAGCAATATACCTAATTTATATCTATAATTTTTTATTATATATAAACGTAGAGACGCGATTAATCGCGTCTCCCATTCATCACGTCCCCAATTTGGAATTTTCTTTTAAGCAGCTTCTTGGATAACGTTATGCAAACCTTCTTCCATTCGCAAAAATTGCAGCTTTTGTTTTAACTCATTGCTCATTTGAGCCACAAAAAATAAATCATCAATCAACTGTACACCTAAAATTTTCATAACTTTCAAAAACTCAGATGCATAATCGATATTATTTTGGGGTTCTGTTTCATCTGAGCAAATTTTCGCCAATTCTTGAGAGGTAATTTTAAAAGCTATACTCACTTTGATTGGTAAATCAGAAATTTGTTCTGCACTTTCTACTTCTAAAAGAATCGGATTTTCTGGGTTATGAGCAACTAGTGCTTCGTATTCTGCTATTTCTGCTTGAAGCTTTTGCATCAAGCTCTTATTTTCTGATGCGATAACTTCTACTTCCTGTTTTGCAATCGCCAATTCTTGTTCATTCTTAATCATAATCTGCTACTCCAAAAATTTAAAATTCAGTTAACAATCGACTTAATCAACTGGACTTCCAGCCTATATATAAATCAATCTTATTCGTCACGAACAGTAAAAATTTTGGATTGATAATTCCAGCAGTTTTTTTACTTACTCATTAACCTTAACAAAAAATTCACTATTTAACACAAATTTAGATATAACAATAAGTTATTATATCTAATGATTTTTTTATTATTAATTGTGATTATTAATTCCTGATTCCTGGTGCCTTTTTGCGACTATATACAAGTTTGGTGCGTAAAGGCTACAATATACAAGCGGCGCCAAAGTTATACGCTCTACTCGTTTACAAGTGACTATATATATAGTAGCTTTTGGTATCTCATTGTTTTATGGTCAGCCTTGGTTTTTCACATACTGGTTACTGCCGCTAATTGTCGGTCAACCAACCTTACGCTTTATTTTACTGGCAGAACACACTGGTTGCACGCACGATGCCAATCTTCTTACAAACACCCGCACAACAAGAACGCTTATACATAGATAAATACTGATGTGTAAATTATTTTATAACATTACAAAATTATGCAGGCGCCTACAAATGTTTCTCTGATTATTTAGACATCCAAACATCTAAAAATTTAAACATCTAGATGTTTTTGATACGCATAAATTTGCCACATGCAGAGACGAGTAAAAATATTTATAGTATTATTCTACTCAGGTAGTAAAACATTGTTATCTAGTTTTAACGTAAGGTTCTACCATGAGAACTGAAAAATATACTTTGCTTAATTACGTTTATCAATATCTTTGTAATG
Organism: Calothrix sp. PCC 7103; assembly: GCF_000331305.1. Lineage (GTDB taxonomy): Bacteria > Cyanobacteriota > Cyanobacteriia > Cyanobacteriales > Nostocaceae > Dulcicalothrix. Next base: position 801,864 of record NZ_KB217483.1, read on the forward strand.
CAAAAGTTTAAAAGCTGATACTATCCTTTAAGGATAGATAAAATAAAGACAAAATATGCTACAAGCTGAAAGCTAACCTCTTGGAGTATACAATCTACAAATGCCGGATGAGAATGGGTATCATTGGATAGCTTCAATGAGCTTATTTTTAGGAACTTGGCAAGGAAGCAAAGAAGGACGAACGGGTTATTGGCTACGCTGATGGGATGAAACAGGTAATTTATTACTGTGGACAGTTGAAAAAGTTGAATTTGAGCGTAACCAAAAAGAACGATTAGATGCCTATTTCCAATTTCAAGGTATCGACCCTTACAACTTGCTAGAAGTATAACTAATCACAAACTACGGTGCGTGGCAACATCAGTTTTATTTCTGTGTTCAGATTTTTAATCGCGCCACATACCCTACGTTTTTATATGCTATGTAACTATTTAAAAAAATTCATAAATTTGTTTTTGGCTATTCACTAAGTTAAGAAACCCTGACACAGCAACAAATACGAGCATTAACCCGATGCTGACAGATTGTGCTAAAGCCAGCAATCATAAAAAACAGTATTAACTGTTACAGAATTCTTGAAGTCTAAAAAGGCACAATATATTCACTACTTAGAGTTCGTAAAGCTCTTAACAATTTGTAACTAAATAATGTATGCACGTAAATTATTGTGTCAAATCATTCACAGTAATAAGAACTACAGAATGAATTTTGAAATATAAATTGTGTGTAAGCATATATTAGTTCGATTTTGTTAAAATTTAACAGTTCGTAATCAAACTCTCTTGTAATTAAAAAATATGTCTTAAATATCTTGAATATTTATTAAATTTTTAAAGACTTTATCAAGAAGTCTTGACTGTTTGCCAAATAAGCTCATAATAAAGTCTTAAGAAAAACTTAAACTGTTCTACATTTACTTTGTAAAACAGGGTGAGACTGGTTTTGATTTTCGATGGATGTGATTTTCGCGTTGTGTGAAAATTCTATATCGGATTTCAATCTTGACGCTTTTTAATGCTGGCATTGGGATAAAAGTTATTACAATCCTAGCATTTGAAAACTCGATACTTTTGACTGTCGAGTTTGATTTTCATTTTACGGTTCTGTTGTAGTCAGGTATTTTTTAAGAAATGTTAAAACCCAAGCCAACGAAAAAAAGGACAAGAAAAAATCGGTCGTATGTAACTTCGCCTCTGAATTATTCTAAGTATAATTCGATTACATGGCGGTTATTTAGCACAATTAAACGCTTATCTCCAAGCTGGCAGGCTACTATTCCCCTAGCCTCAATAATTGTGTTGGCATGGGGTTATGCTGCAGTCGCGCAAACACCTGCTGGACCTACTACTGGCGATTTAAAAGTTGCATTAGATACATTATGGGTTGCAATCGCAGCGTTTCTAGTCTTCTTTATGAATGCCGGATTCTGTATGTTAGAAACCGGGTTCTGTCGTCAGAAGAATGCTGTTAACGTTCTTGCAAAGAATTTGATTGTATTTGCATTAGCGACACTTGCATTTTGGGCGATTGGCTTTGGGTTGATGTTCGGTGATGGTAACGATTTTATCGGTTTGAGTGGATTCTTTTTGAATGGCACCGATAATAGTCCTGCCGTAGGTGATGCTTACAAAGGAGTTTTTGGTTCTCTAAATTGGGCTGGTGTACCCCTTGAAGCAAAATTCTTGTTCCAATTAGTCTTTGCTGGGACTGCTGCCACTATTGTTTCTGGCGCCGTTGCCGAAAGGATAAAATTTGTTGACTTCTTAATTTTTAGCCTTTTACTTGTTGGTATAGCTTACCCAATTACTGGACACTGGATTTGGGGTGCTGGTTGGTTAGCTGACATGGGCTTTTTTGACTTTGCTGGTTCCACCGTTGTTCACTCAGTTGGTGGTTGGGCAGCTTTGATGGGTGCAGCTTTCTTAGGACCCCGTATTGGTAAATATCAAGGTAAGCAAGCGGTCGCGATACCTGGCCATAATATGAGTATTGCTACCCTTGGTTGTTTAATTCTTTGGTTAGGTTGGTTTGGTTTTAACCCAGGTTCTGTAATGGCAGCTGACCCTAAAGCAATTACTCACATTGCTTTGACAACTAACATGGCAGGTGCTGTTGGTGGAATTGCGGCAACTGTTACTGCATGGTTATACCTGAAAAAACCTGACCTATCGATGATTATCAATGGTGTTCTAGCAGGTTTAGTAGGAGTCACTGCTGCTTGTGCTTACGTTAGTATTGCTAGTTCCATTGTCATTGGTTTAATTGCTGGTATAATTGTCGTCTTCTCTGTCACCTTCTTTGACCGTTTAGGTATAGATGACCCTGTTGGCGCCACTTCCGTACACTTAGTATGTGGTATTTGGGGTACTTTAGCAGTCGGATTATTTTCAGTTGGACCTGGTGGTTATCCTTGGATGGTTGACCTTGCTGGTAAACCTGTTGGACCTCACGGTTTATTTATGGGTGGTGGACTTTCATCGCTTATTCCACAACTTGTAGGTATTGTCTCTGTTGGCGGAATGGCAGTACTTCTGAGTACAATATTTTGGATTGCACTCAAATCTACTTTGGGTATTCGCGTTACTACTGCTGAGGAAATCGAAGGTTTGGATATCAGCGAACATGGTATGGAAGCTTACCACGGATTTGTGAAAGAAGCAGACACCGCTGGATTTGCTGAACCCTCACATTACGACAAAAAAGCGTAATCATATCATTCTCAACGCCATTCATATGGCGTTTTTTTTGACATATCAAACATCTAAACATTTAAACATTTAAACATTCAAAAATTGCGGTGCCATGTTTCATACCATCAAACACCTGGCGCCAGATGATATAATATTGACTTTACACACGGTCAAATGACTTCACCCTCACAGTTTGATGTCTTTCTTTGCCACAACAGCAAAGATAAACTAGAAGTAAAACAGATAGGAGAACAATTAACAAAACAGAGCATTAAACCTTGGCTGGATGAATGGGAGTTTCGTCCTGGTTTTCCTTGGCAACGTACACTTGAAACGCAGATAGAAAATATTAAAGCAGCAGCAGTGTTTATTGGCAGTAGTGGTTTAGGACCTTGGCAAGAACTTGAAATAGAAGCTTTCTTGCGTGAGTTTGTAAAAAGAGAATGTCCTGTAATTCCAGTCTTACTTTCCACTGCACCCGATAAGCCAAAACTGCCAGTATTTCTAAGTGGTCACATGTGGGTAGACTTTCGACAACCACAACCTGAACCAATGACACAATTAATTTGGGGAATTACTGGACAAAAGCCACAAATATCCACGAACCCAGAAAAATCAACCAAAACCTTTAGATTTGAAGTTGTCACTGTCAACCAAACTGGCGCCATTATTAAACGTGAAAATCGAAGTGCTGAATATTTCACCGAAAAACCTTGACAATAACGTCACCCTAGATATCGTATCTATTCCAGGTGGCACTTTTTTAATGGGGGCGCCGGATAATGAAAAAGGTAGCAGCGATTATGAACGCCCACAACACTATGTTACCGTTCAACCATTTTTCATGGGTAAATACCCTATTACTCAACCACAATGGCGCGCGGTTGCTGCATTACCAGAAATAAATCGTCACCTTAATCCTGAACCATCACACTTTAATGGACATAATTTGCCTGTAGAATGTGTTTCATGGTCTGATGCAGTAGAGTTTTGTGAACGACTTTCTAAATTCAGCGGACGTAATTACAGGCTACCAAGCGAAGCTGAATGGGAATATGCTTGCCGCGCTGGAACTACAACACCATTCTATTTTGGTGAGAGTATTACAACCAAAATAGCTAATTTCAATGGTGAGTTTCAATATGCAGATGCTCCAAAAGGTGAATATAAACAAAAAACTACTTCTGTAGGATTTTTTCCTTCTAATCCCTTTGGTTTATGTGATATTCATGGTAATGTTTGGGAATGGTGTGCTGATGATTGGCACGAAAATTATTCTGGGGTGCCTAACAATGGAAGTGTTTGGACATCTAATCATTCTAATCTAAAGGCGCTGCGTGGTGGTGCGTGGGACTACGATCCGTATAACTGCCGTTCTGCTTTTCGCTTTTGGTATCTTCCCGACCTCGATGGTATCAATATCGGCTTTCGGGTGGTGTGTGATAGTGCGACGAGGACTCGTTAGCCCTTTACACTTTTCCTATCTTACTCTTTCCCCTTTTTCCTAGCAAAGCGAGTCGATTTTTCTCATCCCATATTCAGATTGATTTATACGCTTAGTGCGCTGTTTTTACTATTTTAATTAAAAATTACATTTAAGCGTCTAGATGTTTAGATGTTTATGTTTCCCCACGCCTTTACATTATTTATTTTGTTTTTAATTCAAAATAATTACAACGCTGGGCGCCTATTTCTAAACTCTTGATGTACTATGCAAGGCGCCTAAACTATAATATAGACAGGACTTACGCGAGAATTTTGTCATGAGTCCCGCAGTGAAGCATCGAGCGAGATTCTAACAGTAAGGGTAAATGCTCCGCATTACGCTACGTGACTTACGCATTTTTACTACTTAATAGTTTCCGTCTTAAATGAGCGTTTGTCTAAACTTCACCTAATTTTATGCTTTTAAGTCTTCTAAAATATTTAATATCTCATTTGTGATTATTTAGTAAAAATCACATTGTAGAGACGTGATTAATCACGTCTCTACAAAAATATAATTTTATGTTATACAATTTCCTATGTGACGCATGATTTTTAGGACTTCATATAAATCTCCCTGATTCAGAATACTGAATTTGCGCGATAATCCATATACAGGGTTTTATTGCTGTAGCAGCTTTATAAAAATAAAGTCTTCTCCTCTTGTCAAGAGTCCATATGCTGGTTTTCATGAATTTAGATTTGTCAGCATGTATGCTAGTGCTTGGGGTATTCCTAAGCTGAGAGAGAATGTTGTATGTTTTACTTCGATAACCCAAGTTCAAAATTGATTTTGTACAACCAGCGCATCTATTCGTCCTTGTAATATCTCTTCTTCTGCTTCAACTTCTAATGTTACTGATTTTTCAAAGCGTGTGTTAAAAGGGGCATCATAAAAACCTGCTATATCTAATAGGGAAGCAACTATCATCATTTTTACCGGTTAAAATTTTACTTTAAAATAAGCTTCAAAACCTTTAAGATGCTACCCTGTGGGAAAACTGCGTTAACGTTCCTTAGCATGACAAAAGTTCAGATTTTACCCGTTTACAGTATAACTCATCCGTTACATCCCGTTGCAAACAACCCTCCCTAATTTTATGACATCGAACAATAGTTTTTGCTGGGTTGGGTGTAGGAACCCAACCTACGAATAATCTGCGTCTTTAGTTAGGTGTTTGGGGATTGTTTTTTGGAGTTTTGTACTAGTAGCTGTATTCCTAATGCTAGTAGACCTATTGCGACTATTCCAAAGACCCATATTCCTAGTGATACTACTCCTACTACTAGGGAGCGGACTACTGAGGAGATGTTTGCTACTATTTGGTTGGTTGTGTGTATGGGTTTGTTGGCAAAGGTTGTTGCTATTGCACTTGTTAGGTTATATGAACCGTATGACATTGCACCAGCTAAGAAGGCGCCTATCGTACACTTTAATGGTGTTATAGTTTCCTTAACTGGTGTTTCTGGTTCTTTGACTATCTTTTCTTCACTCATATGTCACCTTGAATTAATATGGCTATATATCCATATAGATATGTTTATGTAAGTTATGTTATCTATATAGATGACTTTAAATGAATTCCTTGGGAAATTGTTTGCGTTGTAAACAATTCTAAATCTTCGTCGGGTATTGATGAGCGAACTTGTTGTTTAACTTTTTCAGCATGTTCCAAGGATTCGCAAATTCCAAAGACGCTTGGTCCTGAACCAGACATCATTGTTCCTAATGCACCAGATGAAGCAAAAGCTTCGCGTAACTCTAAGACTTTGGCATACTCTGGTAATACAACTTTTTCTAAGTCGTTATGTAACAGCTGCGATATTTCTCTAGCATTTTTGTGTACTATGGCTTTTATCATTGGCGCCGAGTGTACAGAAGAAGCGCGCGCTGTTAAACTTTGGTTATCTTGGGGATATGTATCACCGTATGTGGCACGATAAGTTTTATATGCCCAAGGAGTAGAAACGCTAAGACTAAGATGCTTACCCAATACTATATATATATTGTCTAAACCTAAAATTTCTGCAAGCTGTTCACCTCGTCCTGTTGCTATCGCAGTTCCGCCCGCTACACAAAAGGGAACATCTGAACCTAAAGTGGCGCCTAATTCTTCTATCTCAACTTTCGTTAGTCCTAACTTCCATAATAAATCTATTCCAACCAATACCGCTGCTGCATTTGTGGAACCACCAGCTAACCCAGCAGCTACAGGTATACGCTTGTGAATTTTTATATCAACTCCCCCAAGCTTGGCAAACTGTTCGGGAAACTCTTTTGCCATTAATTCTGCTGCACGGTAAGCAAGATTAGTTTTATCGAGAGGCACTTCCAAGTTATCACACTGTACACGAATATTCTCACTACCGTTTGGTGTAATATCTATTTGGTCAGCTAAGTCAATACTTTGCATTACCATTGCTAACTCATGATACCCGTCCTCACGGGCGCCGATGATTTCCAAATATAAATTTATTTTGGCAGGAGCTACTAAACTATAACCTTGCATTGCTATACATTAACTCATCTGCTTAAATATACCTGTATTTACGCTCGTACTAAGCACTTCAGTGCTTAAAACATACACCCATGTAATAATTAGAAACAGTATTTTAACAGTATTTTCAACTGGAAGCAAAATGGAAGACGCAAACACCATCTGGGTTATCAGCAGGTTGTAACTGCAACTTGATTGAACTCCTTTTCCTCTACAAGAGGACTTGTGCTATTAGGATAGGGGTTTTTAACTAGGGTGTTTACTTGGTGTTCTATCTCATAAGTTTTTGTAAGCTGATATTCTCTTACTCTCCTCTCTCTGTGAACTCTGCGTCCCTGTGCTAAAAAAACTATAAAATGTGAACCACGGTTCACATTTTATTGGTTTAATGTTTTGCTTTCTGCCCGCATTAACTACTGGTGTCATATTTAACAAACTTCCTGATATACCCGGTATTTCTGCCAATTTTTGTTTGCATTAGCACTAAATGGATGACTTGTAAGGTTTGCGTAGAGGTGTTTATGCAAGCTCTAAAATTATTTAATCTTCATCTTCATCCAAAATATCAATTTCGTCTGAGTTATCAAGCTCATCGTCTAAACCATCGTGTTGTTTCGCTTTCTCTTTTAACTCATTGCTTAACTGTACCCATTGCACAACACCAATATCTTCACCACGTGCTTGAGGATTTATATTTAATCTTTCCAAAATTGCAGTCAACTCATCACGCTCAATAACACTCTGCAAATTATTCCTCAACATCTTCCGCTTTGCACTAAACCCCAATTTTACTAAAGTCTCTAAATACTTTGGGTCATTAGCTTGTTTTTCTAATTGACGTGGTATTAATCTTACCACTGCTGAATCAACTTTCGGCGCCGGATGAAAAGCTTTTGCGGGAACTGTACAAACATATTCACACTCTGCTAAATATTGTACACGCACAGTTAAGGCGCCGAAAGTCCGACCACCAGGTTTTGCAACAATCCTCTCAGCTACCTCTTTCTGTATTAATAAAACAATCGACTCATACGGTCTTTCATTCGGATTAGCAATTGTCCCCAATAACTTCTCAATAATTGGTCCTGTAATATTATATGGAATATTGGCTACTACCTTATTCTGATGCTGAAACTTCTCAAACCTACTAAGCTGTGATTCTACATCCAACTCTAAAAAATCACCTTGCAACAGTAAAAAATTCTCTCTCTTCCCGAACTCCTTTACCAACATCTTACACAAATCCCTGTCAATTTCCACAGAAATTAAAGCCTGTACCAAAGGTAAAATTCTGCGTGTCAAAACCCCAGTTCCGGGACCTATCTCTAAAACCCTATCTTCCTTACTACACTCCGCTGCACGTACTATGTTGTCCAAAGCACTCTCACTTTTGAGCCAGTGCTGGGCAAGTGCCCTGCGAGTCCTTACTTCCCCTTTTCCTTTCATAGCAACATTTTCAGCCTCTTTAAAAATACAATTTTCTTATTTATTACTTACTTATTTTTGAAACTTTTTAGACTATTTTATACACAAGCTATTGACTTTAAGTATAATTCATGGTAAAGATGGCTGTGTTTATGATGTGAGTAGTGTGATAGTGGTAAGGTTGGACAAGGATACATAGGGAAAGGCGCCTGATTTAATCAAATAGAAGTGAGCGTATATAAGTTTAAACTAAATTGGCTTAATTAAATTAACTTGATTTTAAGTGGATTTTATACGTTTTGTAGTTTTCCTGATATAGGTAGGTTATTTAAAGAATAATTATAGGTTATTGAGGCGCCTATATTCAGATATTTTTGAATGTGGTGTTAAAAATGTAAAATTTGAAACCGCATAAAATTTATCGCTCGTATACAGCAAGCGTAAAAATATTTTATATCCTAACTTAAGATGCATTAGTGTAAAAACAGGAGTTAATATAAAATGTGATATATCTACTTCCTCAAAAAATTAAATTAAAATGTGCGAAAAAAGTTGCGCTCACTCTGTCCGTGTAGTAGGACGGAGAATAACATGTATACCTGAGTTAAATTTTTAAAATATCCTCTAATACAGGATTACGCACAATTTATTTTTTTACAAGCTTGATATAAAATGGTAATTGACTTTTGTAGAAAAGACTTGATTATAATCGAGTGTTAAGGCTAAAGTATTATTTTGCGCGAGTATTGTTTCACCAGCGTTAGCAAAGAAATTTTCTAAATGGTTGATGGCTGTCCTGCGTTTGTCATTCAATTATCTCCAGGTGCTTTTATCTAGATATTTTATAGTATGTAAGTTCTTTAATTAGCAGGCTTATTAAATCTGTAGCTTTAATGGCTTCACGAATGTGTATTATTATTTACATGTGTTACAAATTCATTACTAGTCTATATGACTGGACTTTTGCTATTTTTATGCTTACACTTATAATTAAGAACTAGTTAAATATAATACACGACTACGAACACAAAGAGCATTAGAAAACAAAATATATTTTTACTGTAGAAGTGGCGCCTGTATATAGATTCAATATTATAGCATCTAAGCATCTAGATGTTAGAGGTGACTTATTTACTAGGAATTTTCTTATAGGAATACTACTAGTACACAGAGAGAAGATAATTTAACCACAAAGACGCAAAGAAAGAGGTAAGAAGAGAAAACACGACAAAACTTTTTGCTCAGATTCCCCAAACTTAATGACACAGACTACTACCTTCTTTCCTCTGTGCCATCTGCGTCTATGTGGTAAAAATTCTTACTGCAACATCTAAGTAATTAAATGTTTAGATATTTTGCAGACACGTCCTCTAACATTCATGCTAAAGTCAAGTATATGTGGAAGTAATGACTATGACTCAGACTCTACCCAAAACATTAACTTTCGAGGAATTTGTCGAGTGGTTGCCAGAAAACACAGGGAAACGCTACGAGCTACATGATGGGATAATTGTCGAAATGTCACAACCAAGTGGGAAGCACGAAAAAACCACAGGATTTTTAGCAGGTGAAATTACTGTAGAGTATAAGCGATTGAAACTTCCTTATTTTATTCCTAAAACAGTTTTAGTAAAACCACCAAATAAATCGTCTGGTTACTTTCCCGACATCGTGTTAATTAACGATGCAAATTTACACAACGAGGATTTGTGGGAAAAAGAATCTACCGTAACTCAAAGTGAATCAATACCATTAATAATCGAAGTTGTAAGCACAAATTGGGAGGATGATTATTATACTAAATTAGGTAATTACGAAGCAATGAAGATTTCTGAGTATTGGATTGTAGATTATGCTGCACTTGGAGCTAGAAAGTTCATAGGCAATCCAAAACAACCAACCTTATCGATTTATGAACTAGTCGATGGAGAGTACCAGGTAACTCAGTTTAGAGGTGATGACCGTATTATTTCCCCAATTTTCCCAGAGTTAAATCTAACAGCTAACCAAATTTTTAAAGGTAGTTTGTAATTGAGAAGCGCCGTTGTCACGTTTATATCACACCTGATTGCCAGAAAGTAGAAAATTTGGGAGAATGGGAGCCAGTTAGTAACTAAGGGTCAAAAAAATGCTACAAAGTGGCGCCATTATTCGCAGTCGCTACAAAATCGTCAGACTTTTGGGAAGCGGTGGGTTTGGTGAAACTTACCTAGCAGAAGATCTTGATATACCAACCTCACCGAAACCAAAGTGTGTTGTCAAACATTTAAGACCGCAAAGTAGTGACTCCGCAGTTATACAGATAGCTTAGAGTCTATTCAACCGTGAAGCAGAAGTTTTATATCGTCTAAATAATCTTCATAGTGAAATACCTAAGCTACATGCTCACTTTAAGGAAGGACAAGAGTTTGTAGATGGAGAAGATTTAAGTAAGGAACTTAGTCCTGGTAAACGTTTAGATGAAAAAACACTTAAGCAGTTACTAGAAATATTTTGACAGTTTTGGCTGTAGTTTACGAGCGCAACATTATTCACCGTGACATAAAACCTGCAAACTTAATGCGGCGTCACTCTAATGGCAAGATAGTATTGATAGACTTTGGCGCAGTTAAAGAAATAATGACAGTTCCCAGATGTCAGAGTTTGTAAATGGGAATTTACAGAGCGCACAATAGGGATTCCGGTGATGAAGGTGACAAATTCCGAATATAAAATCAAATTGGATAGCTTGGTAGGTTGCAAAATCGAACAATTGTCCAATTTAAAAATATTACTAACTCTTCAGCATCAAGATTTGCATCAAGATTTTTTATTCTACATTTAATCGGCGCCTTTCAAAGCAGCAACCAAAATTCGCATAACTTGTTCTAAATCTTCGGTAACGCGGTAGCTATTAATACCTTGTTCAAAATGTTTTGCTGTACGGTCTAGTCTGCCAAATTGCCAAATTGTACCTGTGGTGACAACTCCTATTAAAATAGGCTGTTGAGATACTGTAGTTGCTCCTTCCCATTGGTCGAGTGCAACTAGTTCAGCTACCAGTTGAGTAAAACCCCGTGTTAAATCTTCATATTTGGCTTCAATGACTAATAATTGATTAGCAGAATTTAATTTCAGAAAGTAATCTAAATTACCTTGAAGCCAATTAGACACTTTTAAACCATATTCAATCCGTAATTCTGCTTGTGTGTAATGAATTAAGGCTCTTCAGTACTTGTTATGCTAAACTAACAATTAAAGTGCCAAGCTAATAAGCATCGAACTCGGAAATTTTCAAAATTTCTAAACCCATAAGCCGAGCGCTTAATTAATTTTATTTTATTATTAATACCTTCAACGGCGCCGCTAGTCGTGCCATTATCAAAATAAGCAATAATTTCATCAAACCAACGAATAAAAGTGTTATTGCTATTTGGAAAATATGTTTTAGCTTTTGAAAGCCACATACCTAATTTAAATACTGCTGGATACCAATGATTAGTTTTATTAAAAATTTTTCTAAGTTTTTCCTTTAATTCATGCATCATTTTTAAAGTAGGAGATACAGCTTTTACTTGAATTAATTTCTTTATTTGTTCTTCATTTAAGTCCTTTTCATTTTTAAGTAAAGCATATTTACTATTTTTCAATCCTTCTAATATTTTTTCATATTCATCTTTCTTTTCAGATGTTTCTGCTAATTTAATTAGTTCCTCTATTTTGTACTTTTCTCTCTTCCTCTGTGTGTCTAATTCTTTATTTACTTGCACCATTACGTGAAATCTATCGGCGACGACTTGAACGTTAGGCATTAATTCTATCACTAAATTTTTGTACCCTTGCCATAAATCTATACTCACTTCCTTAATTTGCTCTAACACCTCAACTCCCCAACTGATAAGAACTTCCTCGATTACTCCTTGTGTACGTGCGTTCAAAATAGCGATTGGTTTAGATGTATCTAAATCTATTAACACTGCACAGTAGTTACCCTTTCCTTTTCTTAAAGCTATTTCATCAATTCCCAGCCTTTTTAAATTCTTAGGTTTTGTTAAATTTAGTTTTTCAGATGCATCTTTTAACATTCTTTCTATCTCTTCTGTTGTGACTATACCTTTTGATGCCACGCTATGTATGTCGTTTTCTAAAACTTCTTGTATTATTTTGTTTGCAAGGCGATTTGTATAGGTTCTTTTCTTTCTTGCAAACTCAAATTCTTCACTAAACGGTTTTTTACAAATTCTACATTTAAATTGGCGCCGATTTATTTCTAAAAAAATTGGTTTCTCTCCAAAAGGTAAATCTTTAATAATATGACGATGGTTTTGATGTAGTTTATGACTCTCCGTACCACAAGATGGACATACACTATACAGCTTTATTGGCTCTGTTCGTAAAATTATTCCAATTTCGTTATAAATGCTGTGCGATATAACTTTTACTTCGTCTATATCCAGAATTTGTGATAAGATTTTTATATCTTTTTTATTAGTCATGACTGTAAATGTACCCTAAAATACAATGAACGTACATACAGTCAATAATAAATAAGACTTACAAGTCAATCCTATCAAGCATTTTTGTAATATTTTTTACAATAAATTAATAATAGTTGACATCTTTATTTAACAATTTAGCATAACAACTACTGAAGAACCTGAATTAATTCTGTTACTACTCGTGAAATAATAATTTCTCGTCTCGCTAACTCGTTAGTTAATGGTACAAATGGTAGTACTTCTTCAATCCGGTCGCGTAATTCTTGCAAACGGTCTAGTTCGGAAGGGGACTCAGGTAAATTGAGGGTTTTACGAGTTAATCCATAACCAAACTCTTGAGCTAACTCGCTAGCTTCAAAGCCAAGCTCAAAGTATCGACTAAAAGTATAACTCTGATTTGAGTCAAGAATTGCCATAGTAGGCGCCACAACTAAAATTTTCCTTTTCAATATAGCGCGAGGTATGTGGAGTTACTATTCATTTAGATGTTTAGATATTTAGATGTTCAAATATTTGTAAGTAAATATGATTATTGATTTTATTGTTATTAAAGGTATGTGATAGCACTTAAAAAGTTTATTTTAACCAATAAAATATATATAAAATAAGTTCTTGTTAGGAGAATTTAATATGGCTAATCGTACACACCTTGCTATATTAAATAAAGGTGTAAATGTTTGGAATAAGTGGAGATGGGATAATCCAGAATTAATACCCGAATTGGAAAAAGCTAATTTAGGAAGATATATTTTAATTGGAATAGATTTTAGTGGTGTAGATTTAAGTGGAGCTAATTTAAATAAAGCTAATTTGAGCGGTTCTAATTTAAATAGTGCCATTTTAAATAAGGTAAATTTGAAAGGAGCCAATTTAAGCGGTGTTAATTTGAGTAAAGTAAATTTGAGCGAGTCAAATTTAACTGGTTGTAATTTAAGTGAGGCAAAGTTAACGAAAGCGAATTTGAGTAAAACGAACTTAAGCGGAGCAGATTTAAGTGGTGCTATATTAAGTCGTGCAATTCTAAGTGAAACGATTCTCAAAAGCACAAATTTAATCGGTGCCAATTTGTGTTGTACAATTTTTAGTAACGCAGTTGTAAATGATATTAGTCTGGATGCAGCAAATTTGAGCAATACAAATTTGAGTGGAGTCAATTTAACTGGAGTAAGTTTAGCAAATGCAAATCTCAGTCAAGCAAATTTGATTGATGCTAATTTGAGTATGGTAAATTTAAGTGGCGTTAACTTAAGTAAAGCTAATTTAAGGAATGCTGTGTTAAGGAATGCAAACTGTTATAGAGCAAAATTTGTATCAGCTAACTTAGAATGTTGTCAACTACAAGAAGCTAATTTAAAACAAGCCAATTTGACCGCAGCAAATTTACACAGTGCTGAATTAACAAACGCAAATTTGCAAGATGCTGATGTTAGTGGCGCCAATTTTTGTGATTCAAATTTAAATGAGGCAAACTTGACGCGAATACAAGCAGGAGGAACTGACTTTACTGGCGCCAAGTTTTCGGGTACATGTTTAGAAAAGTGGTATATTGATATTTCAACTAAATTAAATGATATTAATGTAAGCCATGTTTACTTACAACGTGATCAGCAAAAAATTAAATATTTTCAAACGGAAGAATTTCAACTTTATTTTCAAATTCCCCTTATGGTTGGTAGAATAAGTTTATAGTATTTTTAAACTATTGTGGTAAAAGTAATTTAGTATACATTGTTAATAAAAAAACAAGATTTGACCAAGATGTTTTATTCTAAACTACTGTGGAACAAAGATTTGAAAATTGAAAACAAGTGTTTTGCATGAAAAAGTTTATACCAATAATTGCTTCTGTCGCTTGCTCTGTCATACTTACAACGTCGATTCATGCAGTAACCGAAGCAGCACCGACTGGTAAGAAGAAAAGTGTACAGCCAACAACGGGAACGGTTAAAAAGCTTGTAACTGGTGACAATGCATGTTATGTAACCCTTGTTGATGATACAGGTAAACGTTATAACCTCAGTGCAAATTTTAGTATTTGTGAACAAGAGAAAGCTTATTTAAATAAAAAAGTCCGCTTGACTTATAAGATGGGCAATGTCAATAGTCCAGAATGCCAAGGAAGAGTACCTTGTAATAAGACACAAAGAGTAAGTCTTATTTCTAAAATGGAAGTGATTGGTGCTGGGACTAAAACAGCTACTTTACCTGCAATGGGGAGAGTAAAAAAAATTACAAACGGTGATTTGCTATGTTATGTCTCTATTGTTGATGATAAGGGCAAGAAGCATGAATTAGGTGCCGACTTTGGCATTTGTGGGCAGGAGAAAGCTTATTTGAACAAAAAAGTTCGTTTGACTTATGGACTGACAAATGTAAGTGACTGTCAAAGTGCTGAACCTTGCGGTAAAACTCGTCAAGAACAGGTTATCCAAAAAATGGAATTAGTTAGAAAATAATTTTGTTGGACGGGCAGGGATGCCCGCTTCACAAGAAGTTTATTCCACAAGAGTTATGTTAGGAATTCTAGTTGGTGTTTGATTAAGATTGATTTTAGAGTGTTGTTTTCGGCTTTTAAAGCGATGTTTTCGGCTTCTAGTTCTTGGATGCGTTCTTTCATTGCTTCTTTACTGGCGCCAACTCGGTGGATGACTACTTCTTTATATATTTCTAGGTTAGCATCTTCGCTCATCCAGCGTTGGTAGGTTTTTGTGTGTTCGTTGACTGTGTGTCCCATGTAGTCGGACATTGTTTTGATGGGTACTCTTAAACGGTGTCCACGTATTGCGTATGCATGACGTAAGTCGTAGGGACGAAAGTCTAGTTTGACTGTTCTAAAGCGAGTGTGGAGTTTTGCCGTTTGATTTTCTAGCGTACCACCAAGAGCAGGCGCCTTGATATTTTTTAAGTCGAATAGTTCTATCCAGTGTGGGTATAAGGGGGGAACTCCACAGTTACGTTCTCCGGTTTTGGTTCCTTGGGTTAACGCTGGGTTGAGTTTGATGAGGTGGAAGGTGTTTTCGGGGTTTGTAAATGCTTCTAGGTCTACTGCAAATAGTTCGTGTGGTCTTAGTCCATATGTTGCTAACATTCCATATGCCCACTGCCATTGGTCAGGATATGTAATATTTTCTTTACTAGCGTATTGAGAAAGTGGCATCCCTATTACATTAAATCCTTCAATTATTTCCTCGTCTGTAGGGATTCTTCTAATTGTTGGCGCCGGATTTGGGGTAGCATAGGCAGTAATATTTTTTGCAGCGTCAATACCGCAAAACTCGGAGAATTTTTTTAATTGCCAAGATAAGTAAAAGCGTGAGGAAGTGTTGGGTTTAGTTTTTTCTAAAGCTGTTTCTATGGCTTCTAGAGTTAAAGGTTCGTTTTGGGGTAATTTATTTAAGTGTCGCAAATAATGACTTTCCCAAGTACGTACCCCTTGACGGTTTCTTTCATGGGTCTTCCAAAACGCTTTTTCATATTCTTCAATTAATTCAGAAATTAGCTTTGGTACTTTTTCTGTATCTGGAAATATTTTTTGCGCTTGTTTACCCAGTAACTCAGCAGTCCATTTAAATTGTTTGGTGACTAACAATAAATCTAATTCACGCGCTTTTGCCACCGCAAGCTTTAAACCAATATCATTTGCTATAAATCCCAAAGAAATAGTATACTGTTTATTTGGACATCCCTTTTTACCAACATCCCCCGGTTTACAAGGAAAAGTACCCTGTAACCCAATAGATTTAGAACTGGTTAATTTTAACTTAACTTTTATTCTTTCTAGTAACAACGCTGAGTTAGCAACTTGAACTGAGTGCTTCATGCGTAAATACTCACGCTCTAATTTAACTGACTCATCAGATAAACCAGCTTTCCATTGCTTCCATTTCGCTGGTGGGTATTTATCTATAGATACATTATCCCACTCAGCTTTACGAGGTTCGTATGTACTATTAAAATTAGACATAAGCTTCACTCATAAATCGAATCTAAAGGTTCTATATTATTTGATTGAATGATATAAGGCAAACACACACCAGTATACCGCGTATGTAAGATAAGGATTATACGGAATATCGGCGCCAGTACGGGAATTTGAAATAATTAAAAAATTTTTTTTGTCTCCCCCCTTTCTTATTTTCCCCATTGACTGCAAAATTATACGGAAACTTTATCCTCCACACTGAAGTTAAATATTAACTCCCAAGGCAGCAGGAGAGCGTGCAAATTATGAAAGTTGTAAAAAAACTGATTGTTCCTTTATTTATTGTGACAGTAGCAGCTAGTCTTAGTAGCTGTGCATCAAATCCAAATCAAAAAACGAGTGAAGCACCCGTGACAACTACACCTAGTGTCGCAGCATCACCCACACCCGATATTATCGCAGTAACACCGACTGAAACCCCTAGCGTTACTGTAACACCAACACCAACTAGTGAGGCGCCTTCAGTTACAACTGCTCTTTCCCCATCTCCTTCACCAAGTGCAGCTAAATTACGGGAAAAAACCAAGTTGACCGAAACACCAAATTCTAAAACACTTACCTATAACGCTATTCCTACAGAAAACCAGGCGCCTGCTGGTAAAACAGTAGACGTTACCGTATATACTATTGATTCACAATGCCAAGATTTAGTGCCGAAAAAAACAAGCGTTCCTGCGGATGAACCTGTTGCAGGAGCAGTAGGTAGAGCATTAGAAGGACATGATAACGGAGACTTTAGCTTATCTGGGTATCGTGTCAGCGTTCAAAATGGTACAGCAACAGTAGACTTACGAGTAGCACCCAACTCAAAACGGTCATTAAGTTCACTTTCAAGTTGCGAAAACTCAGCTATATTTGGTAGCGTCAGTAGAACTTTAACCAGCAACAGTAAATGGAAAATTAAAAACGTCCGCTTCACAGAAAAAGGAGAAGAAGTCGTTTTTTAAGAGTGCTGAGTGGAAAGTGCTGAGTACTGAGTATAATTGAGAGTAAACAGTTAAAAAGTAACAAATACAATTTCGGACTTACGCAAAGAAACCTGGGTTCTACGCAAAAGCATCATTTTTATTACATGCTATCAACGTATATTCCAGGTTTCTAACGTTTCTAACAACTCAACACTCAGCACTCCTAACTCTTTAAAAGCCATTGTTCGACTAATTCAGCAATAACATCACTCATTTGTCGGTCTTGAGATAATGCTGCTGCCTTCATTCTTCGATGTAACTGTTTTGGTAAATAAATAGTTGTACGAATATAGTTAGGGTCTGTACTCTTACTCTTTATGCCCAATTTGTCTTCTTCTACAATCGATGGTAACTCATCGCGTTGTTTACGACTACGCGCTGCATCAATCAAATCATCAAAACGACTACCTTTCTTTTTTTCACTCATATAATAATTTATAGTATTCCTATCCGTTACATCCGTTACAAATTTCTTTCCCTACTTCTACATAGCTTCTCCACGCAATTTTCGCTTTTGGGTCTTTGACTGCGTTTACTGGCACCCCCTCTAATGCTGCATCTTGAAATACACTCAGGCGCCTTATACTTGTTTTAAATAATGGTACTTCAATACTTTCCAACGTTATACGTGCTTCTTCTCCTGCTTTATTTGGATGCGGTGGAACTAATGTTAGTAATACACGATACTTCGCTCTAAATCCTTTTAAGGCACTAAACATTTGTAAAGTAGCTGCCATACACATTGCATCCGGTGCTGTCGGAATAACTAGTAAATCACACCCACACGCTAATGTTTTTAAATCACCCAGTGATGGTCGTGCTGGAGTATCTATAACTATATGCTCATAAAGCTTTGCTAAATTTACTCCTTTTTCTTCGTCCGCCACTTTAAAAGGTAAACTACCACGATTTGACCAATCTAACGAACAACGATTTAAATCACCATCTATTAACAACGTATCAGCTTGTGTTTGTAAATACGTTGCTAAGTGTAGTGCTGTCGTTGACTTCCCTACTCCCCCTTTAAATGCTGCTACTGTCACAATCATAAGTTTTCAGTATTTCTACGGCAAATATACCAGATTCGGCGCCTGTATGTATAGATGTTTAGACATTTAAATGTAGTAAAAATTAAAATATGAATAAAAAATAAAATAAAATTCTAATTAATCCTTTTTTAGCAGATAAAATTTAATACTTTCTTTAGATTGTTGCCAAAAATTTTGAGTATAGAAAAATGCGTAAATATTTGTTATGATTTTGGGACAATTCTAAGAATAGACAAATATTTTATAAACCACATGACCGACTTTCGAGAGATCAAAGAATGGGAAAAAGCCCATGAGTTAACAGTTGCTGTCTATCAAGCTACACGAGAGTTTCCAGAAGTGGAAATTTTGGGTTTGACGCAGCAAATACGTTTAGCTTGTTCTGCTATTCCAATTAAAATTGCTCAGGGATATGATAGGGAAGATTATGAAGAAAAGATTAATTATTTGGAATTAGCAAGCGATAATGCTACAGAAGTTCAATACTTTCTTTTACTCAGTTACGAGTTACAAATGTTACCCATTGAAGATTATGACCGTTTGGTAAGTAAAGCTGTGGAGGTGAGAGAAGCGATAGATGAGTTAATTACAAAGTTCAATAATAAGTTTTAGACTGTAATATTTTTTAATAAATCTCCACATGATACAACTTACTTCCTCACATTTACAAATTATTTACAACCATGCAGAAGGCGCCTATCCTGAAGAGTGTTGTGGTATTCTACTGGGTGTAGCTTTGGGGACTAATAAGGAATGTGTCAAAGTTATTACAACGAAAAATGTTTGGAATACGGAAGAAGAACCGGATATATTTACACATCAAGAAGGGAGTCGTAACAGTAGGTATACAATTTCACCTAAAGATTTAATGGCAGCACAAAAGCAAGCACGAGAGGAATCGTTGGATATTATTGGCATATTTCATTCACACGTTGATAATTTAGCAGTTCCTTCTGAGTTTGACCGTGAATATGCTTGGCACTCATATTCTTATATTATAGTTTCCGTTTATGATGGAAAAGCTAGAGATATGAGAAGCTGGTGTTTAGACGAAACTCATGGATTTCAGGAAGAAGTTGTTCAGTATTAAATCTACTTAAATAAATTGTTATTTGGAGTTTACGTACAATAGTCGAACCGAAATTTCAATAATAAACTCAGACCTTGTTCTAATACTGACTAGCAATAAAGTTTGTCACCATGTTTTTCTGTAAGAACGTCAAAATATTAATAAGGTATAATTGTCTAGAAAGATGGTAAAAAAATTTGCGCTTTAACGGTTATTAGCTATTCAAAGAAGATATTGACGTATTCTTTTGCGTCAAACCCTGTTTGCTCACCCGTTTTCATAAAGTGTTCGAGTTCCATTTGAAAGTGTTCTATTTCAAAATCTGATAAGTCGATGGGTTTTGCTTGTAGTGGTGGCTTTTTGATTATGCGCGCTTGATATGTGTTTAAATCTATATTAACAAGGTTGGATACGGCGCCTTGTTGTAATAATTTTAAATATTCTTGTTTTGGTAAACTCCAGTAAGAACCAAGTTGAATTACATAAAATCGACGAGCCATAGTATATTAGGTGAATAAAAAGAAAGAAACCAGACTTCGCTATTGATGTCAGGTTTCTTTTTCTAAGTTAGAAGTTTTTAGTGGTTAGAGTATATTACTTTTTAGAATTTTTATGGCAGATTCTCAACAAAACTTAACAACAGAAATATTTTGCTGTTTACAAGGAAGCATTGAAAACCAATGTTTGACTACTATAACTGGTGAAGAACTCAAAGTACGCGGAAATTGCGATTTATCTGGTACGGGTATTTGGATATGTATTCCTGCTACCGACTCGAATGGTACCGTAGTGAGTGTTTCAATTATTTCTCAAGTAGAGTCAACACAACAGTCTTATTGTATTGGCAGAGTTACACAAGTCGCTAAACGTGGCACTATTTTAGTTAAAGTATCCAATAGCTGTAAAATTACTTTTACAACTACGCAAATTTTACACGTTAGTAGTATTTATCGATTGGACTTTGAGTTTCTTTCCGGAAAGTTATATGTAACTACAGCAACTAAATTTGATTCTGATTACCAAAATCAACCAATATCGGTAGCGTTACCAGAGGAAGTTGTGGAATCTGTGGCAATTCCTGCTACAGTTGCTACAGCTACTACAGTTGCTACGCCGAAAACACTAGAAAAAGTATGGCGTGAAAAGTTGGAACCGTTGATATTAGAGAGAATACCAGGAATTAAAATTTCTGAATTTAATGTGTACACTGGGGTTTTGGAGTGGGAAGGTACGGTACAAGAGAAAAGGTATCGAGTTCAGGGTACTGTTGGATCTACTTCTTTACTTATTTATGAGTTGGGGTTTTATCAGCAACCAGCATTGAGTAATGATAGTGATATAGATGATGATGATTTTGATGATGAAGAGGAAAATGAAGACGATATATTAAGGGTTACACCTTTAGGCGCCGCGCGTTCAATAGGCGCCTCTTGTTTTAAAGTAGAGATAGGAAAGTATGAAATAGTTCTGGATGCGGGGACTCGACCGAAAGGGGATAATCCGTTACCAGCATTTGAATTACTCAAAAACCCTAATCTTATATTAATCACACACGCGCACTCTGACCATATCGGCGCCTTACCTGTGTTACATCGTATGTTTAAAGCAACACCGATGATTTGTACTCCAGGTACTCGGTCGATTGCACGGGTGATGTTGGAAGATTGTTTGAAGGTGACTTTGAAGAATGAAGACTTTGAACCGTTATTTGAAGAGCAAGATTTGTACCAAACGCTTTTACACCTGGAAACTCAACCTATTGGTGTAGAGTTTGAACCGTTGCCAGGTTTAACCGTAAAGTTTATCAATGCTGGACATATTGTAGGTGCCGCTTGTATTTATTTAAAGTATGGCAATCGTAGTTTAGTATATACAGGAGACTATAATATTGCCAATAGTCGAACTACAGTAGGACTAAAATTAGCTGATTTACCCACTGCTGATATTTTAATAACAGAAGCAACTTATGGCGCCGCAATTCACCCAAGTCGCAAACAGCAAGAAACTGAGTTAGTGCAAGCAGTTTGGAATGTAGTTGCCAAAGGTGGTAATGTGTTAATTCCCGCTTTTGCTCTCGGACGTGCCCAAGAAATTATTTTACTACTCAAAACCAGCGCTTTATTCACAAATAGTAATATTCCCATCTTTGTAGATGGGTTGGTGAGAAAGATTACTGATGTCTTCAATGATAATTTAGATTTGTTACCCGAAGCTGTTAGTAACTTTGCTGCAAATTGTCGTATTCCACCCTTTTGCGATGGAAAAAAGGTGATTTTTGTCACTGATACTAAGGAACGTCCATTTGCGATGGTTCAACCTAGTGTAATTATTGCTTCTTCTGGAATGCTGACTGGTGGCGCCTCAGTTTATTATGCCAAATCTTTGTTAGAAAGAGATGATGCGGCTATTTTTATGAGTGGGTATACCGACGAAGAATCACCGGGACGATTATTACAAAGTATGAAGTCGGGTGAAGTTGTGACGATGGATGGGGTGGATTATACAGTAAAAGCGGAGATTCGTAAATTTAATTTATCTGCTCATACCGACCGTATTGGGATAGGACAAGTTATTGCTAAAGTGGCGCCACGTCATTTAATTTTAATACACGGAATGCCTGATAGTCTTTACGATTTAGCACGAACCGATTTACAAAAGAATCATGTTGTGCATATTCCATCTTGTGGGGAGACTATAGAATATGGAGTGTTTCCAGATTTTTTGAGCCAAAAACGACAAGTAGAAATAGAACACCCCAAAGAGGTGGAATTAGAAATTGTAGCAGAACATGATGGCGCCTGGATTCGTATTCCTCAAGAAGTAGTAGATACAGACCCTCGTTGGCAAACTTTATCACAAGTAGGTATCATTCGAGCCAAATGGCATAGAGATAGTTTAATGTTACTACCTATTACAAAGAAACAAATACCGAAGAAAGCACCAATGATAACTGCTGGGAACTGCTGTGCAAGATGTAAATACTTTGATGGTAGTTTATGTTTAATGCCAGAAAGTATATTTCATAACCGTCAAATTGCCCCTGAAGGTAGTTGTCCGGAATTTACTCTAAGTCCTTAAAAAAGGTGGCAATTTCTTTTTCAAATTTATCACAAGCTAAGAGTAAATTTTGAATGATTATTTGGAAGTATTCAATATCCATCATGGCAATTTGAGCATTGTGCATAATGGATACTACTTGTCTTCCTTCAATATCTTCTAAACACCAAAACCCAATTTTATGCTTACTGTTTTCCATCAGCAACATTGTAGACATCCACCCAGGAACGTTGTCTGTGCTATTATAGTAAATAGCGCTGGGGACAGAAAATTCTAGAGTAGTTTCAAAGCGTATAATAAAAAGAATTTGTGTGCTACCTGACTGCATTTGAAATTTAATGATAGCTCGTCTATCATTAATCTCTCCTATTTTCCATCCGAGTTGATTACAATAAAATTGAATCAATGCGCGAAACTGTTCATCAGAAAATGAATCGATGTTCGCTATCATAGTTTATATATTCCTTTAATCGCTAGCAACAAATGAAATATTAGAAACCGGGTTTATTCGTTACAATATTGTTATAAAACGGCGATTTTGCATAGAAACCCGGTTTTTTTAAACACGTCTTTGTATTTAGTGTCTAAACCCTGAATGACTTATATAGGTAATGTATTAGGCAATATATTGATTATAACTATAGACTGAGATCGATGCAGTGATTAATAATACACTGTAATTGAAAAATTGTAGCTTGAAAAAATATCCTTAGCAAAAATCCCATATGTACCAATAGTTTCAGAAAATGTGCTAGTTCTATAAGTATTAATACGTTAGTGCAAGATGTAAGTTAATTTTACTTACTAGTGCATAACTAGGTTTTGTTCACACCTATATAGTATTGTGATTTTCCACATAATATTTTTGTGGAGATTACGCAACTTGCATGTATAACACAGTGTTGTGACACGAATAATTATGAAAAGCTTAAATGTTTTAATTTTCAGTCAGTCTCACATTCTTTTGCAGTACCAGTATTAAAAGTTGATTTAGCTAAAAATAAAGTACTGTTACAAATAGGGGACTTCCAAAAAATAAAATCACCAAAGGCAGATAATCATAATCATTGTCAAAGATTATGAGTGATCAGCACTTCAAGGTTATACCGTTTTGTAGTAAATTGAGTTATTGGTAATATTTTGGGTACAACGTGTAATGTCAATACAATTAACTGAATCTGTCAAAAAAATGCTAGCAGAAACAGCACTTAAATTAAAGGGCGCATTCAAACGGCGTTTTCAAGCGCAAACAGTTTTAGAGTTAGGTCATGGGTATCGGCTCAATA
Source organism: Calothrix sp. PCC 7103 (assembly GCF_000331305.1). Taxonomy (GTDB): domain Bacteria; phylum Cyanobacteriota; class Cyanobacteriia; order Cyanobacteriales; family Nostocaceae; genus Dulcicalothrix. The sequence continues at coordinate 825,851 of NZ_KB217483.1, forward strand.
AGTTGGGGTAAGTAATAATTATCCAGTATTGTTTAATAAATGTATTATTAATACAAGTAACTTAAGCCATGCGGGCGCAAGGCGCCCGCTGCGCCATATAACTTTGCTTTAATATGTATCGAGAGTATTGATGTATTACCGTGCGTTTTCACTCAACAAGAAGCGTGCTACCGTTTTGATTATAAAGTGGAAGAAATAACTATATTAACTAATAACAAAAAATACGAACTACCATAGCGCTAATGGAATAATAGACTTTTAGGCGCACCAATGCAACCGCGCAGAACCAACGAGCGTAGAAATTTTTATGCAGGTGCAATTGAGCGCCTCTAAAATAAAAGGTACTAAGTTTTGAGCAAGACTCGCGGATTAATTTTTGAATGTTTACCCTGACATACAGAATAATTCTTTTTGCGACGACTCTGCCATAGGCATAGTCAAAGATTTATTTCTAATAATTGTTCCCAATGATGGAATTTCTCCTGCGGAGACACTACGTGAACAATCTTCTTAGAAATACGGTCTTGCATGTATTTAAAAAAGCTTATTCCCAATTTACGAGTAGTCACAACAAGAGACATAAACATGTCCCAAGCCTTGGTACCCTCACTCGTTTGAGTCGCATAACTAATCTTGCGTCGCTGCACCATAGTTCTAGCTGCCAGTTCCGCTGGGTTATTATGTAAAGGTAGTTCAGGATATTCTAAAACTAATAGTAACTCAGATACTTTTGCTGCCGTTAATCGTTTTCGTTCATCCAACTGCTTGTAACCAGTTTCAGTGCCGAAAATTTTCCAAAATTTTGACTCTAGCTTAAGTTTTATCTCAAGGGAAGGAGATTCTCTATAAGCGAGTAATTCTCGGTAGTAATTCCAAAATTCCGTGAGAAAGTCGTCTAAAATTTTTTGATGGCAGGCAACAAACGGAGTCAATTTTTTATAATGGCGCCCTTCATGTACCCAGCATAGAGCTAAATTATCAGTCAATAGCTTGAATTGAGGAGCATCATCACATACGAGAGTCTGTATTATTGGAATGTTGGCTTGCTGATGGTAAAAACTAATTGCTGCTGCTTCTAATACACGAGTACGATGTTGAGAACCTAATTTGCTCAAATATCTGTTAAGCAAAGAATTAAACCGTGACTCTGTAAACACTATTCCTTGAGGCAATAATTTAAGTCTATTGCTCCATTTAACTGGTATATTCAGACTATCCAATAGCTCGTAGGTAAGCTCATTTAAAATAAATTCAAGCTCTTGTTTATTCTGTAATACCCCCAGTACGCTTAACCTATCTTTTTTTAGCGTCGTTGAATAAACTGTATATAAAGGGTTACAAATTACATTCGTTGTATGATTTATTCCTTTGACACGCGCGGATGTTTGATCTAAATGCTGCCAGGGAGTACTAGCTAAACCGGATGTATATAATTCATTGAACTCAGCTTCAAAATCAACAGTATTTTTAATTAGCAGATTCGACAAATATCCAGCCGACATAGAGATTCCAATATCTTCTAGAAACTCTAAAAGTTTACCTTGAGTCATGTTGGCTCCGTAGTACAGACTCATTACTAATGCTTTTACTCCAGGACCAAACTCCCCATCGTAACCTGCTGGTAACGGCGCCAAATATGTTTTCCCTTCTGAAGGTGAGTAGTATTTTGGTTTCAAGAATAATACGTTATCTGTTTTAAGTGAGATGTCTTGAACGATAACTTCTTCGTAACCCTTAAACTCTGCATCGGGCGGTAGCTCTGACTTGGGGTATGGTAATATTTCCTTTCTATCTATTGTAATGTTGACGTTTTTACTACTTTTTATATGTTTTTTAGGTGTTTTTCGTTCTTTCTCTGATGAATGATTCTCTTTAAAACCCTTTGATTTATTCGCTTTTACATTTGGCTTGCCGTCCTCTCCCTTGAGGCGATTATTTTCGTCTCGAAGTCTTTGATTTTCCTCTTGTAGTTCTTTTGTTTGAGCTTGTAACTGCTCTATTACGTTGAGTAGTATCTCTACGGTACGGCGCAATGAAGGGTCTGCAATCTCTGATGGGTCAATTGTTTGCAGCAATGTTTCTTCTAATTTTTCAAGTTCTGATTTTTGCGTCATGCGTCATATTCTATAACGCTACGTGTACTTCTCATCCCGAACTACACTTTTCGTAACTGGTTTCCTAATATTGTTTTGCTGTTAACTTCTTGCTAGAGCGCCAGTCCAGTAGAATCATTCTCAACGAGAAATTAACGTTTGAGCCGTGTTTCAATAAGGATTTATCGGCTGAAATGAACAAATTCGGTTCTACTGGGCCGACGCTCTAGTTGCCTTGTACATATATTGTGCAAGCAATAAGCACTTCGTTTTTTATATAACGAACCTTTTTGTAACGCTCGTTCCTGCTTTGTTGTCAACGGTTGTCGGCGCCTAATTTTAGCTGGGAGCAATAGGGCAATATCATTGCCTTTAATTCTTTATACCTTGAGAGGCACCGTGCGCTCGTACATTGGTGCTACCCCTACTTATTGAGCGGATACATTTTATCAAGCATCGTTTTATATAAAATTTGAGATTTTATTTTTCCAGCATTTAGAAGTGCAGTAATAAAACTCTTCAAATATTGACGAGATGTTTGTAAAGAAATAAGACGTTTTGAAACATTATTAGTATCGGCAGCATCCCACATTATCGCACGTAATAAATTGTAAGCCATTAAGTATACAAAAATTTCTTTACGAACCATATCTGGAGTTTTACCTCGAAGCATTTCCATTTTTAAAGTAGTCTTCACATGTCGAATATCAATTTCGACTTGCCATCTCCAACGATATAACTGTGCAATTTTTTGAAGAGTATAAATTTTATTATCTAATAAAGTAGTTACTACGATAATTTCCTTAGTACGAAAACCTGATTGAGGAACCTGAAAGCGAACTTGACGAACTACTTGACTATCTGGTAAGCAATTAAATCCAACAGCACTCATATGTCGAGGACGGGTTTTTGGCTTGTACCAAGTAACTAAATAATCATTTTTACTTAAGCGTTTTCCGCGTTTAAAGTTATTTTTACGACTATGGTGACAACGAAACACAGCATCTGCAAGTCTTCCTTTAACAAGTGCTAAATCTACATAAGTACCGAAAGCTCTGTCTGCAAGAGCCACATCTTGTGGTGACAACAAATAATACATTTGTCGAGCCATAACTATTTCACTTGTATTAAAAGCTTCTATCAAAACTCCCATAGCTGCTCCTGTTACTAAACTAAACATAACTACCAGTTTAGCAATTGGAAAGCCGCATCCAGGTGATTGATTCGAGTGCTGTGGATAACATAATTGATTCGCTGGTGTATCTGGCATTAAAACACTTGAACCGTCTATCATTTTTACATGACGACCACACCATAAATCTTGTGAGTTTGCCTTTGATTCAAGATTATCTCCTGTTTTTTTAAATAAATTTTTTAAAAAGTTTTCTGATAATCTTTGTTTCGCTTTTGTGTAACCCCCTGTGTTTGATGAAGGTGTTTTCATATTACTTGCTGCTAACCATGCAACTATTTTACTTACTGCGTTGCTGCAACTTTTATCTTCGTCAAGTACTTGGTACAAAAAAGCCCAAAGTGTAACAATCGGATTGAAAAAACGGTTACGACGTTTTTTGGTCTGTGATGATAATTCTGTGTCTGAGATAGTTGATGACAACAGAACTTCTTCAATTGTTGATGCTGATAAGATCCCTTGCCACGGTATTCCTAGAGAACGACTGAATTTTTCCGCATCGAATTTCTACACAATTAGGCATAGTAGATATGAACATTTTTATTACGTCTCCAAGTCACAGAATGAAGTGAAATCAAGCAGGTCTCTCTAAATAGCCTTGCTCTCCAGTTCACTTTTTACCTTGACTTGGAGATTTTTTACATGCACATTTTCTCATATTGCACGTACTATTTTCGGAGCTAAAATTCTTACATAAGATGAACTAAGCCCGTTCCTTGTACAACTGTTATATTTTTAACATAGTGTTACAGGCGCCCGCCGTCGGCGCGATTTAATAACGCGCCCTCCGGTTTTATTAGTAAGTATTAGATAGTATTTATATATTAATCTAGATTTTTTTAATTGATAGTTAGATTTAGGAAAGTGATAAATTGTTGTTCACCACTTAATAAATGAATCGAATTCACGTTGATGTATAGTTGATACGTATTGGTATTGATGTAGGCGCCGACCGTGTTAATCGCCATCACCAAAGCGTGAAAGCCTATCATAGCAATACGTTTACCTTGGAGCGGATGCTTAAGTAAGTGCCATTCGCCCCTACGGTATATATTATCTGTATCCAGATGCTTGTAATGTAAATAATTCGGCATATCTGGCACCTTTTTTAAGAAGTTGTTCGTGGGTTCCTTCTTCGATGAGTTCTCCACCTTCGATGACGATAATTTTGTTTGCCATTCGCACGGTGGAAAAGCGGTGTGATATTAAAAAGACCATTTGGTGTTTGGTCAAGGTTCGCAGTCGTTCAAAAATTTCAAATTCTGCTTGGGCATCGATGGCAGAAGTTGGTTCGTCTAATACTAGAATATCTGCATCGGTTCGCATGAAGGCGCGCGCAAGGGCTATTTTCTGCCATTGTCCACCCGATAGTTCTTGTCCGTCTTTAAACCATTTACCCAACTGGGTAGAAAAATTATCGGGCAATTTTTCAATAAATGGTGTTGCCATACCCTTTGATGCTGCCATTTCCCATTGCTTTTTATCATCAATGCGCTGCACATCTCCAATACCGATATTTTCGCCGACTGTAAACTGGTAGCGGACAAAGTTCTGGAAAATAACTCCAATACGTTGACGTAATATATCTACATCCCACTCTTGTAAATCTAAACCATCGAGTAAAATTCTTCCAGAGTCAGGATTATATAGTCGAGTTAGAAGTTTGATTAAAGTTGTCTTACCTGAACCGTTTTCACCAACAATTGCCAGCTTTTCTCCTGGTTTGAGGTGAAAGGATATGTTTTGTAGCGCTGGCTGATTATTTCCTGGGTAAGTAAAGCTAACATTTTCAAATTTAATTCCGTCGTCTAGCTTAACTCCTTTAGTTGCCCTACCTATTCGCGTTGGAACTTCTGCTTCCAAAAACTCATACAAGTTAGATAAATATAAATTATCTTCGTACATTCCACCTATCGAAGTTAAGGCGCCGGAAAAAGTTGCTTGTCCTTGGCGAAACACAGTAATATACATCGTCATATCTCCCAAAGATATTCGTCCCGCTACTGTTTCGATAACTATCCAGGCATAAGTTATATAGAAAGTAACGTTACTCAGTAACCCTAATAAGTACCCCCATAAGCCTCGTCGCAACGTTAAATCTCTGTCTTCATAAAAAAGTTGATGGAAGTTATTCCTATAACGTCGCAGCAACATGTCTCCCAATTGATACAATTTTACTTCTTTGGCAAAATCTTCGCGAGCAACTAGAGTTTCTAAATAAGATTGTTGCCGAGTTTCCGGCGCCCTCCAGCTAAAAAGGCGAAAAGCTTGCGAAGCGAATTTCGTTTCACCAATAAATGAAGGAATAGCGGCAATGACTAATATTATTACAGCCCATATCGAAAACTTGACTAATAAGGCACCGAATGTTATTAGCGAAAGAGCATTTTGAACTAACCCAAAAGTCCGAGTCACTAAAGATAGCGGACGCGATGAAGCTTCACGACGTGCGTTAGTCATCTTGTCATAAAACTCTGAATCTTCAAACTGGGATAACTCTAAAGTTAGAGCCTTACTTAATATAAGCTCATTAACTCGTTGTCCAAGCATTGCCCGTAATAAAGACTGGCAAATACTTTGTCCACGTTGACTTGCTGCCAGTAATATAACAGCTATAGCTTCTAACCCAACAAACATCAACGGATGATATATATCATTATTTGACTGTGCTGCTACAACTACTGCATCTACTATGAACTTACCGATATAAGCCATTGCAGCAGGCAATATACCCCCAGCCAGTGTCAACACTCCAAAAATAATAGTAAGATTTCTGCTCGTCGTCCATACCAAATTTATAGCACGCCCACTATAGCGAAAGACACCCAGAGATTGGCGCAGCAAGTTTCCAATGTTACTATTTCTCATATTTATAATTGTAGTACAAAACTTCAACGAAACCGGGTTTTTACCCAAAATTCTCGTTTTGATTACAATTTCTCAACAGAAACCCGGTTTCTGGGATTTACTAATTGTTACAAAAGTTACAAAATTGAAAACATTTACTCATTTTTTGTTTTAAAGTATTAATATATTAAGCATTACTTTTCGACACAAAACTTTAAGTTTTGAAAACTTAATAAAACTATAGCAATCCTAAATCGCTTGTAAAATATTTCTCTTCTTTCTTTCCTTCCTTTGCGCGCTTTGCGTCTTTTTGCGGCATATCTTACAAATATGTGTTTTTGGTATTTTTAATTTCATAATTAATGACGATAGTAAAAGTCAAAGTTATTTAGAGTATAAAATCGTAATTTTATTAAATTAACTAAAGCTATAAATATGTTAATGCATTTTTTGTATATCCTAGTAAGCATAGAATGTGAATACTCTAATTGTTGTTGCTTTTCAAAATATGCTGACATTTCTTTCATATTAGACTCACCTTTCTTAACGCGCACCAATTCGGTTCTATCTTTAAAAAAGGGAATTCCTTTCATTTCACTCCAACGTATATTTAACCCAGCTTTTGCTGCTGCTAACCCAATAGCGTTACCTTCTCCGTCTAATACTCCATTCAATTCAAAGTAAGGCGCCAGTTGTCCCCAATATTCGATAAATTTTGCTTCTTTACCGTTATCTTTGGTAACAGCAAATAAATATTCGTAAACAAATTTAAGATTTCCCCAATCTTTATCTAAATCTAGTTTCTTAGCGGCTTGACGTGTAATTATATATTCTTTTTGTAATTTCTTATCATCTTTTTTTTCGGTAATTTTGACATATTTTTTGGGCATATTATCACATGCACGCGCTGCTATACCCGGTTCATGAATCCATTCTATAGGCGCCATTGGTGATATAATTCTCATATCTGCATCTATATATATACAAGAATCGCAGTGCAATAAACCTTTACTAATGGCAAATCGTTTATCGTGGTAACATTTTATGCCTTGCTGTTGATGTTTATAAGCAATAACGTTTGATTGATGCCTAAAATCTTGAGGTTTGTCGGTTAATATAATAAACGCCGTATTTGGAGAATATTTTTCTATATCTTGAGCAAGTAACAATGCCAACGCACGGTATTGTTGACCTATTGCCAAACTGCAAAAGCAAAATTCTGGGTTATTTTGAATCATGTTTTTAAGATACACATAAAAATAGAGGTACTTAAAAGGCGCACCTCTATTTATGATAAGTAGTAATTTAAAATCTAGCTCATTGAATCTAAATCTAAAGAACTCATTCCGCGTGTTTCAACAAAGGTCATCATGCTGCCAAGCTGTACCCACATAAGTAAACATGTCAACAGCGCAATAGGTAAACCTATAGCTAAAGCGAGACTTGGAGGAAACCCAAATATTTCTAAACCTGACACTAAAAACGACACCAGACCAATGGTTACGCCCAAAAATGGGAATAATAAAGCTTTTTTCGATAAAGTCGTGCCAGACTTCTCGGCGCCACTGCTTTGCCATTTAGTTACAACTGTTTTTAGAGTTCCAGCGAGTGCTGCACCCGATGTTATAGCCGCAAATAATCCAAATACAAGTACAAAATATGGCGGGTAGGTTGGATAATAGTACACGCAGGACTCCTGTTTAAATTCTGAACGTTAAATAAATTATGCCTTTGTAACAATAGTTTACTGTACAACCGACAACTTCACAAAAAACTGCCGTCACTCTTGTTACATCTCTATATTGCTTGGGCATACTAACAGCAGAATTTGCTATATAACTATGCTGCGTACTAAAATTCCGAAATTTCATAGGCGCCACTGTATATAAATATATGACAGGGCTGCATAAACAAGACAGGACTAAAACTCACGCTCATAACTCCGGTGCCTTGTTCTGGTACTGACTTTTCACGGCATGTGGAAAAGGTCATTTTGCGCTTTCTCCCGACCCCTATTTTTCCGTTGACTATTGTCATTAGTTTAAGACTATTGCGAATAAGCCTGTGGAAAAAGCAACGTATTTTGGTTGGTTGAGGACTTACCGTGAAAAGTCAGGTTCTGGTAATGTAGTTATTAAGCGCCCATCGATATGTCAAAGTTTGATTGTTTTGTCTTCAGATGCTGAGGCTATTGTGTTACCATCTTCTGAAAAGTCTGCGTTCTTGTACAGGGACAACTTCGATAACACCCTGCACACTAGATAACCATATAGATAGTGGAGTGCTAATAACTTGTAACTGTGTCAACCATCCTGCTGCGGTTAACCCAGTGTAAGAGTCAACTGAAGAGAGAGTTTCGATTAAAGAATTGGCAAAATCGTTATTGGGAGAGGCGCCAGTCAAAGCTTAATTCAAGATTTTGTCCAAAGTCCAAAATCATTATGGTACTTTAAAATAAATATACCCTGTGATAGATGCATATACACGAACAAATGTTGTTGATTCTAATAATTCTTTTTAGAATGCTATAAAATGCATACAGTATCTAAATGCTGACTAATATCATGTCCGGTTGATTACCCATAATTACCACGTCACGTAGAGACGCGATTAATCGCGTCTCTACAATGATTTTATTATGTTTACGCTCCCGGACATGATATAAGCAGCTAATAAACAGATAATATGTTGACATAGTTGAGCGTATTGCTATACCATCATTTTTAATGTTTTATGACGTTTACAGCGTCATCTAATACTCGGTGCTGTTTGAGTATATTGTAGGTAAATCCTATAGGTTTTACATTAGCTACCTAGTTTATGTTACTTATTTGAATGCTTTTGTAGTCTAGAAGTAAGCATTTTACTAAGTGCAGTTGATTTATGGATACATGCGGCAATGCATATATTTCCGCAATTGGATACCTACATCAATTGTGCTTACTAAAAAATTGTTCAATAGAAAATATCACAAAATATTAGGAGTCAGAGCTATGTACGCAGAACAGATTGCCTTAAAAACATGTACATACTTGGAATATGCTTCTGAAAAATTACAATCGCTCGTAGATATTTGTGGGATGAAGCATAAAACCCCGGAAATAATGGAAGTCTTTAAGCAGATGACTTTACCTTGGGGAAATAACATCATTAAAGATGAACCACTATGGTTGTCTGGAATTGCTGATGACCATACTCCGTTTGAGTTTTCCGTTGCTATCGATAGTGATACTCCAGAGCTACGGATTTTATGTGAATGTCAACGAGAAAGTTTCAACTTGCTATCCAATTGGCGTGCGGGGATGAAATTCAATTACTGGTTGATGGATAATTATGGCGCCAGTTTAACTAGATTAAATCAAGTCAGCGACCTATTTTTTCCTGAAGATGAATCTGCTCATTTCGCCATGTGGCATGGCGTCTGCTTTTTGCCCGACAAAAAATCGGAGTTTAAAATTTACTTGAATCCACAAGCTCAAGGAAAGGAACAGGCATCGGACTTGATTAAAGAAGCTTTCAAAAGACTTGGACTAAAAGAATCTTGGTCTTCTGTGGAAGCTGTTTTACAAGAGCAAGATGCAAGTAAGAACGAACTCAAGTATTTTTCTCTTGACCTGTCGGATAAACCAGAGGCAAGAGTCAAAATCTATTGGTGCCATCATGACATTACGACGGATGAATTAGAGAAAATGTACTCTGTCGCGCGTAACTAAGTAGTTACGCAAAATCGATTATATATTCTTCTCCAAAATTCTTTAAGATGTATTCTACTGACTCAACCAACCTCTCCCAACTCTCATAAGCATCTATTTCTAGCCAATAATATTTAATAAAACGCCACAAAGATTCAATGATATTCAATTCGGGGGAGTATGTGGGTAGGAAAAATAAGGTTAATCCTTTTTCTTTCCATTCTTCTAGTTTATCAAGTAGCGCATGACTAGTATGAATTGAAGAATTATCAACTACTAATACAGTCTTTTTCTCAAGAGTTTCACAAAATTTATCAATACATGCTATTACAACATCACTATTAATGCTGCGTTCAAATAAATAAACCTCTAAATCGTTTCTTCTATTTAAAAAGCCTAAAGCATTTAAACGCTTACTTCTCTGAGTTTTTACAATAATAGTTTCTCCTTTTTCTTGCCATGCATATGGAACATAAGAAGTTAAGCAAAACCCTGTTTCATCAACATATCTTAAATCAATTTCTCCTCTATCGTCTTGTTTTCTTAATTCTTCTAATTCTTCCTTTTTTTGCTTGTATACTGACTCTTCTGGCTCTCCTGCCACGCCTCTTTTAATGCGGCGCCATGTAACATCAAAAAACTCTAAAACTCGCTTAATTGTATCATTACTAACATCAATTCCCCATTCATCTCTAATTTTCATTCTTACAATATGTAAATTTCTTGAATTTTCAAGCGACCAGTGTTTAACCTGCTCTTTTTGTTCATCATCTAATTTTGACTTTCTTCCTCTTCCCTTTTTGTCGTATAACCCAGCTAGTACATAATTATCCCAATCATCAAACCAGTTAGTAATCGTTAGACGACTGACATTAAAAATTTTAGTTAAGTCGGTTATTTTATATCCATCATGACTTAATTTTATACACTGCGCTCTCTGCCGTACTTGATGATATTTACTGTATTTATAAATTCTTTCTAAAATTTTGATGGTTTCTTGACTTAATCCTTTGATAAAACGCATGTTCGCACCCCTTTCTTGACGTTTTAGTTTTCTAGTCATAGTTTCTCATGAAATGCATAAATATTTTTGCGTACCTACTTACGTACCGGGAGATGTTACCGAATTTTGTCAGGCGATTGCAGATACCACGAGATTTTCTAAAAGACCTATTATTTCCCATTTAGCGTTCATTGAAGGCAATCCTAGCGTTCCAAATGAAACCACGCTTCAAATTCCTGTATCATCTTACACACTTAATGATGCCATAATGCAAAAGCGCATTCATCGCTATCTAGAAAATAACAACCTCCCTGTTTCTATTTATGACAATTCAATAAAAACTGTTGCGGTGCGTCCCTTAGAAGCTAGACCCGGAATACATTCCTATGTTTCATTCCGTCTAGATAAACAGCTAAAGCCACGAGTAACAGTTTATCTAGCTTTAGAATCTCATCTATTTTATTACTATAGCAATCCTATATGAGTCGTGAAAATTATATCCGCGTAGAGACGCGATTAATCGCGTCTCTACAACGTGCGGGTTACACAAATGATTTAGGACTGCTATAGCAATCGGGTAGATGTGAGCTACTTTTCGAGGTTATTGCTTAAATTTTTAAGAATCTGACACTTTACATCAGTAGGTGAACGGAAAAATTTACAACTATGTAACAAAATGTAAAACTACTGTAATCCTCTCACAGTTTGACTTTAGCGCTCTTAACCAGAACAAAACAAGTGTGCTTTATTTCCGCCCACCTGCTTAATACGGAACAATAAAGATGAAAGAAATATTAGATTTAATTGAAATCAAAGGTCAAGAATTTGCACAACTAGAATTATTTGATTTTTTTGGTTCTTCAGTAGTTGTTATGCTAAATTGTTAAATAAAGATGTCAACTATTATTAATTTATTGTAAAAAATATTACAAAAATGCTTGATAGGATTGACTTGTAAGTCTTATTTATTATTGACTGTATGTACGTTCATTGTATTTTAGGGTACATTTACAGTCATGACTAATAAAAAAGATATAAAAATCTTATCACAAATTCTGGATATAGACGAAGTAAAAGTTATATCGCACAGCATTTATAACGAAATTGGAATAATTTTACGAACAGAGCCAATAAAGCTGTATAGTGTATGTCCATCTTGTGGTACGGAGAGTCATAAACTACATCAAAACCATCGTCATATTATTAAAGATTTACCTTTTGGAGAGAAACCAATTTTTTTAGAAATAAATCGGCGCCAATTTAAATGTAGAATTTGTAAAAAACCGTTTAGTGAAGAATTTGAGTTTGCAAGAAAGAAAAGAACCTATACAAATCGCCTTGCAAACAAAATAATACAAGAAGTTTTAGAAAACGACATACATAGCGTGGCATCAAAAGGTATAGTCACAACAGAAGAGATAGAAAGAATGTTAAAAGATGCATCTGAAAAACTAAATTTAACAAAACCTAAGAATTTAAAAAGGCTGGGAATTGATGAAATAGCTTTAAGAAAAGGAAAGGGTAACTACTGTGCAGTGTTAATAGATTTAGATACATCTAAACCAATCGCTATTTTGAACGCACGTACACAAGGAGTAATCGAGGAAGTTCTTATCAGTTGGGGAGTTGAGGTGTTAGAGCAAATTAAGGAAGTGAGTATAGATTTATGGCAAGGGTACAAAAATTTAGTGATAGAATTAATGCCTAACGTTCAAGTCGTCGCCGATAGATTTCACGTAATGGTGCAAGTAAATAAAGAATTAGACACACAGAGGAAGAGAGAAAAGTACAAAATAGAGGAACTAATTAAATTAGCAGAAACATCTGAAAAGAAAGATGAATATGAAAAAATATTAGAAGGATTGAAAAATAGTAAATATGCTTTACTTAAAAATGAAAAGGACTTAAATGAAGAACAAATAAAGAAATTAATTCAAGTAAAAGCTGTATCTCCTACTTTAAAAATGATGCATGAATTAAAGGAAAAACTTAGAAAAATTTTTAATAAAACTAATCATTGGTATCCAGCAGTATTTAAATTAGGTATGTGGCTTTCAAAAGCTAAAACATATTTTCCAAATAGCAATAACACTTTTATTCGTTGGTTTGATGAAATTATTGCTTATTTTGATAATGGCACGACTAGCGGCGCCGTTGAAGGTATTAATAATAAAATAAAATTAATTAAGCGCTCGGCTTATGGGTTTAGAAATTTTGAAAATTTCCGAGTTCGATGCTTATTAGCTTGGCACTTTAATTGTTAGTTTAGCATAACAAGTACTGAAGAGCCAAAATTGTTAACTAAATATACAAAAAATCCCGGATCACTTGATTGATATTTTTGTAACTTTCGTGAAGCTTCTATTGCAATCCGATAATCACCAAAAAAATAGTTTTTTTGAGCTTCGCAAAAATAAGCAATTCTCATTATCATCAAATCATCTTTGTATGAAGTATTTAACTCAATTTCACTCAAATAAGTATCTATAAAGGAAACTGCATTTAATGGTAAAATTTGTAGTTCCAATACAATTGATTTTAATAATTTTAAAACAAAAGTAGTTGTTTCAATTTTTATATTATTACTGAAAAAATCGATATATTTGTCTATTTGTTTAATCAGAACATCCAGAGATATATTAGCAAAAAACATATTTTGGACTACATTTAAAGCATTGTAGCCGGAAAATATTATATCTCCTGTTTCTATGCCATCCTGCGCTCCTACAATCAGTTCAGAAATTGTTTGAGAGATATTTACTTTAAAATGCTTAATCATTGTATTGTATATCAAGCAAACTTTCGCTTTTAATGGATAAGCATCTAACTTAGAAAGTAGTTGAATTCCTAATTTACCAAAACGATACCCAGAATCAATGTCTCCAATATTGTTACAGAGTGTAGCACCATAAATACTGTATGCAGTACTAGAGAATGTACAATTACCATATTGAACGGACAATCTAACCATTGCTAGAGCCATTATCGGAAAAAGTAATGAGCCACACATGGATGCGACAGGAGTTATAAGCATTAGCATTTTTATTGTTGCTAATTTATAAAGATCTTGCATTTCTGGTAGTTCGAGTAAATCTTCGATTTTCTTCCCACCTAAAACTAATTTAGTTTGGAAAAATGCTAATAAAATGTGAACATTTTTAGCCTGCTTTGGTAAGTTTAAACCCAACTGTTTTAAGACAATAACTCCTATCTCTAGTGCTTGTTTTATCTCTCCTGTTGCCGTGTACGCTTGAATTTTAATTTCAGATAACTTAACTTTATCTAAAATATTTTGGCACTTATTTAATGAAATATTAACTAGTTCTTGAGATTTATCAAAATTTCCACATAAATACTCAGCTTCCGCAGTTTCTACGTGTAAATATAAAGTGAATTTGTAATTTTTTTGCCATGCATTGATACTCAATAAGCTCAATCCAATATTAAAATATTTGAGTGCAACTGCAAATGCAGAATTTTTCTTGGCTTTTCTACCTGCAATAAAATTTAAATTTGCTAGCTCATATTTTTCTTTGTCGGTATTTAAAAGCTGGGCGCCAAAATTCAGTTGATTGACAATATCCAAAATATTGTCTTCCATATTCTCCTGATTACTTGATGCTTTGAGAAGCTGGCCAATCTTCAAATGTATTGCTTGTTTATCGCTATTTGGAATCAATGAATAAGCTGCTTGCTGAACGCGGTCGTGCAAAAATTTATAACCAATTTGCTTACTATTAAATGAAGTTGCATTTTCACTATCGCTAAATAATAAAGGGATGCGGTAGTTTTCATTCAGTGGTAAAATTAAACCAGCTTGAAGCGCTAAATTTAATTTATGGGCAATTTCATTAATCGAGCTTTCATTTACTACTGACAATACATCTAGGTAAAATTTATTCCCAATGCAAGCTGCTAATTGTAATACCTGTTGGGTGGCTTTTGGTAATTTTTCAATTCGAGATGTTACTAATTCTACAACACTTTTATCTGTTACACCAATTACCTGGATTTCTTCAAGATTCCATAACCAGTTTTGTTGATTAAAATCAAATATGAGTAAAGATTCTTGCTTTAATACCTGTATTAGCTGGACGATAAAGAATGGGTTTCCTGTAGTTTTATTAAAAATTAATTTTGCAAGGGGTTCGCAATCTTCTATTTTCTGATTCAGGGTTTCTGCTACCAACTCTAAGACATGATTTGCTGATAGAGGCTGTAGAATAATGTTAGTAACTGTGCCTTTTTTCTCAATTTCTTCAATAGCTGTAACTAAAGGGTGAGCTGGGTTAACCTCGTTATTACGATAGGCGCCAATTACTAATAAATATTGAAGATTGTAATCAGCTATGAGTAATTGTATCAATTTCAAAGTAGCAGAATCCGACCATTGTAAGTCATCTAAAAATATAACTAAAGGATGCTCTTTTTGTGGTAAGACACTTACAAATTTTTGAAATACTAGATTTAACCTGTTTTGTGCTTCTGTCGCTTCTAATTGTGGTAATTCAGGCTGTTTACCAATAATTAACTCAACTTCTGGAATTATATCAATTATAACTTGTCCATTATTACCAACAGCATCTTGTATTTTTTGGCGCCAGAGTTCTAATTGGGCAGAATTTTCTGTGAGTATTTGCTCACAGAAACTTGAAAAAGCCTGTGCCAAAGATGCATAGGGAATATCTCGTTTAAATTGGTCAGACTTGCCGCTAATAAAATATCCTCTGGTTTTTGTTATTGGTTTGTTGATTTCGTTAATTAACGATGTTTTCCCAATACCAGAATAACCCGATACTAAAATTAATTCGCTATTTCCACACGTTGCTCTTTCATATGCATCTAGTAATAAGCTGACTTGAGATTCCCTTCCATATAACTTTTGGGAAATAAACAACTGCGATATAACCTCTAAGCGACCTGGAATAAAATCCACAATTGTTCCAGTGTCTTGTAATTGTTGCCAGCATTTCTCTAAATCTGCTAGCAAACCTTTAGCACTTTGATATCTATCTTCAGCATTTTTAGCCATTAATTTTTCAACAATTGCACAAACAACATTGCTGACATCTGGATTTATTTTCTTAATGGGAGTAGGTTGTTGGGCAATGTGAGCATGTACTAGTTCTAAAGGGTCATCGTTAATAAATGGAACTTGACCTGTTAACATTTCATATAATGTTACTCCCAAGGAATAAAAGTCACTGCGGTAGTCTAAGCTGCGATTCATCCTTCCCGTTTGTTCGGGAGAAATATAAGCAAGAGTACCTTCTAAGTGACTAGGGTTCGTTTGTTGAGTAACTTCCCTTTCTAAATAGGAAGCAATACTAAAGTCTGTAAGTTTAATTACAGGTCGGAAATCTGAAGCATCATTGTCTTTTTTATTTTCAATAATAATATTTGTCGGTTTAATATCTTTGTGAATAATACTGTGACTGTGAATATAAACAAGCGCTTTGGTAATGGCGATTGCAACTTGGAGAGTCAGTTGTAATGATGACCCATTAGCTTCTAAATATTGTTTTAGAGAGATACCACCAAAATCCTCAAATATAATCGCATGGAAGTTTTCGTAATTCTCCAGTCGTATAATCTTAACAATATTTTCATGGTCAATACCCGCAGCAATGGAATACTCATGCTTAAGACGAGCTATCGCTTCTAATGTGGGGTAGTCATCCTTGAGAGCTTTGATAATTACTGTTATATTTCCATCTTGTTTTGTTGCACGATAAACATTAGTAATTATACCAGTACTGATGCTCAGGGATAAATCGTATCCTATTATACATAAATTCTTAGTCATTGTTTTAGGAAGTATAGAAATTTACTCGTTAACTCTATAGTTCCCAATTTTTAACTTTGAAATATTAGGAGAGTGATAAATTTAAACTTCTTGCTCACTTTTGGGTGTATGCCATCACCCTATAAGGGTGGTACTATACGGACAAAGCCCGCCTTGGCGGGCTATATTATATCCTTAAGAAGGGGGGAAATGGTTATTCTTAGCCCCCGAACTCGAGGTATTATGCTTTTGGTTTATCAAACACGGCAAACATCGGCGCCTTTGGTAAAATAGCAGCAACACCTTCACGTGAAAACTCAGTCAACACTCCAATAGCTGCGCTTAATATTTTGTCAGGTTGTAAATCATCCTTGACTAAATTCCACAAACGTTGTACTTCTTCGGTGTGTAAACGGTCGTCTTCAGTTAACGCTAACACCAACTGGCGCCGTAAAAACTTACCCTCATCCGACATTAAATATTGAATACCAAGTTTTGCTGTGGGTAATACGTCAAAGCTATTATCGGTACGCGCAATACTAATTAAGTTTTCTAAACGTTCCCACTGGAATTTCCCGTCTTTAAATAGTATATTCAATAAGCGGCGCCGTAGTTGAGGTGACTCACCCGTTAATAACCTGCGTGCGACATATGGATGTGCAACCTCGACTATTTTAAAGTTACGGTTGAGACTTAGAGCAATACCTTCTTGTGTTACTAAGGAACGAATAATTAAGGCAAACTTAGCAGGGACTCGGAAGGGATACTCGTACATTAACTCGGAAAACTGGTCGGTAACAGTTTTAAAGTTAAACTCCCCGACGTTTTTACCTATAGCATCTCCCAATACTGTTTCGAGTGCAGGAATAATTGGACGAATGTCAGTATCGGATGTTAAGAAACCTAAATTAACAAAGTCGATGGCTAAGTCTGTGTACTCTTTATTAGTCAAATGTACCACCGAATCAACCAACGTCTCTTTTGTGGTTTCATCGAGTTGGTCCATCATCCCAAAGTCAATATAAGCCATGCGACCATCGGGAGTTGCAAACAAGTTACCTGGATGAGGGTCTGCATGGAAGAAACCATGTTCGAGTAATTGTTGTAACCCTGCTGTTACACCTATTTGAACTATTGCTTCTGGGTCTAAACCAGCTTCACGAATAGCTTTTGTATCGTTTAATTTGAACCCGTTTATCCATTCTAGAGTTAAAACGCGGTTCGTTGTATGGTGCCAGTAAATTTTTGGAACTTTTACAGTGGGTTCATTACGAAAGTTACCAGCAAACTTCTCAGCATTGCGTGCTTCATTGAGATAGTCAATTTCTTCAAATAGCTTGGTGCCAAATTCGTCTACTATCAAAGTTAAATCGTGCCCAAGATTGAGAGGCAACCACGGAGATAGCCAACCTGCTGCCCACCGCATTAAATATAAGTCAAGCGTTAGTGTGGGACGAAGGTTGGGACGCTGCACTTTTACCGCTATTTCTTCTCCTGTAGAGGCAAGGCGCCCACGGTATACTTGACCTAGAGAAGCTGCTGCAACAGGAGTTGGTGATAACTCACTATAAATTTTAGATATTGACTCACCAAGTTGAGCTTCAATAATACGATAAGCGAGATTACTATCGAATGCTGGTAACTGGTCTTGCAGTTTTATCAATTCTTCGAGAAAATCCTTACGTATCAAGTCAGGACGAGTTGAAAGCGCTTGACCAACCTTAATAAAAGTTGGACCTAATTTTGTCAACATCATCCTTAACTGGGTTGCCCGCTTCAACTTATTTTGTTCAACACGGTCAAACCATTCATCGGACTTTAAACCAAGAATAAACCCAGCAAAATTCCATATTATCTTGATTGCCCTTGCCCAAACGCGCCAAGGACGGAAGCGATAATAACTAGCTACAGCATCCGGACTGTAGCGAATAAGCTGAGTAGGTTGATACTGACCCACGCCGACCTTTGCCTCTCAAACCAATAAATTTACAATTAACAAAACGTACTAAACAAAATGCACGCTTCTCCCGAAGGATACTTGCTGCTTTTTTTTAAAACAACTTGAATATGTACATTTCCGGGTAATATACAAGAGGTAAGTAACAAAAATTAACTACCTACGTATATATATCTTCATTCTTAATTATACTTCATAAAAGTACAACTAATGCAGTATTGACTCTTCCTTTAAGTACAATTAAAAATGGCTTCAAATTAGCATCATCAAAAAACCCAAATGTAATCACTGAGCCATTTTCGAGTTCGCTAGCAGTACTTGTTCTCTATTGGAGCGAGGCGCCGTACCATAAGGTAAGTATTTGTATGTAAAGAAATGTTATTAACTTTTCTTAATATTTTTGATGATTGAAACAACGAGATTGTAATATGGCCTGAAATTTTTGCTTAACCTGCCCCTAGGTTATTTCGCGTCGGTATAACAAATCGATTCAAATGCAACAACTCTTACCATTAACTGATACAAATCCGCCAATCGAATATATACCGGACTTTTTAACACCAAGTCAGGCTTTGGAACTGTATAATCATTGCGAAACTTTAGCATGGCGCCAGAACACAATTAAAATTATTGGTAAAACTATGCCCGTACCGCGATTAGAATGTATGTATGGGGATGAAGGATGTGATTATATTTACTCAAAATCAGTATTATTACAGCCAATTCCTTGGACACCAGAACTTCAACAACTACGATTACGTATCGAATCAAGTACGGGTTATCGATTTCATATAGTGCTATGTAACCGTTATCGAGATGGTCGCGACTCGAATGGATGGCACGCAGACAATGAGAAGAGTATGGGTAAGTCTCCAGCTATCGCATCAATAACGCTTGGGCAAAAGCGTAAATTCCAAATGCGACAAGGAAAAAAAGGTAAACTAGTAGATATTTGGTTAGAAAATGGGAGTTTATTGGTGATGCACCCAGGATGTCAGGAAAGCTGGGTTCATCAGTTGCCTAAAACTACTCACCCTGTAGAAGAACGTATTAACTTGACTTTTCGACCACACGTTAATGGTAAATTGGCAACGGATGTAACGGATGTAACGGATGCTTGATTGAGCAAGTACCGGATATAAAACACGCTGATGTTATATAAATATTAAAAACTAAGCTGCATATGCTGCCGGGAAAGCTCTTGCATCTTTTGGCTTAACAAAGACTTTTTGTTGAGGTTGTAAATTCAATTTATCATACTGTTCGCGTGATAAATTAGCAGTAATAATGTTTCCATCATCAAATACTAATTCAGCTAAAATTTCCCAGCCTAAGTGAATTAAACGACTTATTTTAGCTGGCACACCACCTTCTACCCTACTTATTTCTATCACAACATCATGCGGTCGCACAAATACATCTGGCGCCGCATTATCTAACTCAAAATTTCTAACTAACTGCGAATTTCTTGGCACAACGTTTACAGGACCAATAAAACTCATAACAAAAGCAGTTGCAGGATTATCGTAAACTTGAGCAGGTGAACCGACTTGCTCTATTCTTCCTTGATTCATCACAACAATTTCATCTGAAACTTCCATTGCTTCTTCTTGGTCGTGAGTTACAAATACTGTTGTTACCTGAACTTGCTCGATTAAATTACGCAACCAATTACGCAAATCTTTCCGAACTTTTGCATCTAAAGCACCAAACGGTTCATCAAGTAATAACACCTTTGGTTGCACTGCCAAAGCACGTGCTAATGCAACTCGCTGTCTTTGACCTCCAGATAGTTGTGATGGATAACGGTTTCCTAACCCTTTTAACTGCACCAACTCTAATAACTCATCTACTCTTCTACCAGATACCTGCTTACCAACTTTACGAATATCCAGTCCAAACGCGATATTTTCTTTTATTGTTAGATGTTTGAATAAAGCGTAATGCTGAAACACGAAACCAATATTTCGCTCTTGCACAGTTTGATACGTTGCATCTCGACCCGTTAAGTAAATTCTTCCTGTATCTGGTAACTCCAACCCAGCTATTGAACGTAACAGAGTTGACTTCCCTGAACCCGATGGCCCTAAAAGAGCAACGAGCGAACCTGTTTTGACCTCCAAATTTATGTCGTCAAGAGCAAGAAAACTACCAAACCGTTTAGTTACACCTTTAACTGTAATTCCCATTACCTATGAACTCCTTTGTAAATACTGATAGTCTACGTGATATTTACATAATCTCCTACAAACCAGTCGGAATTTTGTAGATTTTGTTACAAACATATTTTTTTCTCAAGGAATACTGTGTAATGTTTCCAATCTCCGATAATTATATCGATTTGTAGTATATTGCCGTAAATCTATGCCTTGTGTCAAGCAGGCGCCGTCTAAGTCAACAACCGTGGTATAAGAAAAATATATACTTTAAATACTAAAAACTGATATATGAATCGTACTATAGTCAATTTTAAAAGTATATATAATGTCATCCTTGCTACGTGAAGCATGTTATAAACATCAAGACTTTGATAGATTCTAGCCTGCGGCAAATGCTCCGCATTACGCTACGCTCAGAATGACATTTTATACTTTGGTGGAGTTTTGAATTTGTTACGAGGTGAAAGTTTTAGATTTGTTTGAATGTACTGGTGCCTAGTCCAGGTAGAATATTAGCTGTTTTTTGGAGTTCTTGTTCAAGGTGTAGAAGAGTTGGCGCCATTACTGGTAAAAATGCGACTTCGCGTAGTCGTCTTGCAGTTCCACTGGGTTTTAAGTAGGCGTTGACACCTTTAGCTTCTAACTCTAACCAAACTGAGTCTAGTGCTAATCTAGTTAAAGCTACTCGTAGTTCTAGTATTTCACGTTTTGATGAGTTGAAGTTTTGCAAAGTACCTAGTTTCCAAATTTGGGCTTCTAACTGAGTTAATGTAAAAGCATTGTATCTCAGACGGTTGATTAATGCTTCTTCGTTGTCTCCGTCTGTACTTTGTAATGTTTCTTGTAGTGACCGTCGTGTTATTCCTAGTCCTAAAGCACATTGCATTAGTATTAATTTATGACGAATTTTTGATAAGAATAAATCGGCGTTTTCATTGATAATCCATTGACGAGATAAGCATACTTTATTGAGACGCAATGTGCTTGTCCATGATGCTTGCAACCCTAGTAGTTGTAAATCATCTCCCCGTTGTATTCCTTTGGCTTTGGAGGGAACAGCGACTGTCAATTTTTTCCCATCATCAGTTTTTGCTGTCACCACTACATAAAAGTTTTTAGGTTGCAAATTAGACACCCACGGTAAGAAACCTTGTAGAGTTACTGTGTCTCCTTGTAATGATGCATGTATTGGCGCCGAGTCAACAAAATCTTCTATGAGTATGGCGCCAGAGCATTCTGCTAGTAAAATTTTGGGCAGTATTTGCAAATGTAACCAACGGTTGGAACTTGATACTAAGTATTCAATAAATGTTCGTTGGCACCAAAATACAAATCCGCTTGTCAAGCATTGCTCTGAAACGGTTGCTATTTCTTCGACTGCACTTAGTAATGTTCCACCTGAGCCACCAAGATTCTCTGGTACACCGTGCGCTAACCGTCCTGAAGAAGAAAGCAGTGAGAGCGATGAAGCAACACTGCACCCAGATACACCTTCATTCAGCCATCCTGCTTGTTCTGCCAAAGACAATTCGATAGTTCTGTGCTGACTAACCATTGATGATTCTCCTTGAATGTAATTTTGATGACATGACGAAGATAATGGACGCGCTGACTATACACAATGCCCGTCGCTTCATTAAAGTACAGTTAGTCGATAGAATTTAAGTACTTTTATGATATTCACTTTGTCACGAGTTTCTCTAAAACGCAAGTAGATAAATCAGCAAAACAAATTCATTAATAAAACTTTACAAAAAGAGGTGGTTGTGTTTGCACATTTCATGTGGCATACTAATTTTCAGAAAATACGGTAACTCGATAGAGATATTGTGTTTGCAAGTTAGTGACTAGAGATTCATAATAAGGAGATTAAAACAATGGTACTAGATGCATTCACCAAGGTTGTTGCTCAAGCAGATACACGCGGGGAGTACCTGAATAATTCGCAGTTAGACGCTTTGCTTAACCTTGTCAGAGAAGGAAATAAGCGTGTAGATATTGTGAATCGTATTTCAAGCAATGCTTCAGCAATTGTTGCAAATGCTGCACGCTCATTGTTTGAAGAGCAACCCCAACTGATTGCTCCTGGTGGTAATGCATATACTAACCGTCGTGCAGCAGCTTGCTTGCGAGATTTAGAAATCATTTTGCGCTATGTGACTTATGCCATATTTGCAGGTGACACGAGCGTGCTAGATGACCGTGCTTTAAACGGTTTGCGAGAAACTTATTTGGCGCTAGGAACTCCAGGAGCTTCAGTAGCAGTTGGAATTCAAAAGCTCAAAGAAGCTTCACTTGCAATTGCAGGTGACCCAAATGGAATTACTCGTGGAGATTGCAGCGCTTTACTTGCTGAAGTTGCTAGTTACTTTGACCGTGCAGCATCAGCAGTTGCATAAATTAATCAGCAACTTAAACCTTCTTTTCTTTGTACACAAACTTTGCAGGGAGATTATAAATCATGTCCAAAACACCTTTAACAGAAGCAATTGCAACAGCAGATTCACAAGGTCGCTTTTTGAGCAGCACAGAATTCCAAGTTGCTTTTGGACGATTTCGACAAGCAGCAGCATCACTCGAAGCGGTGAAAACTTTGTCTGGTAAAGCCCAAAGTCTTGCTGAAGCAGCAGCAAACGCTGTGTACCAGAAATATCCTTATACCACTCAATTACAAGGTCCCAACTACGCATCAGATGCGCGTGGTAAGCAAAAATGCGTGCGTGACATTGGTTACTACCTGCGAATTATTACATATGCGTTAGTTGCAGGTGGTACAGGCCCAATTGATGATTATTTAATTGCTGGTTTAGCTGAAATCAACAAATCTTTTGAATTGTCACCTAGCTGGTATGTTGAAGCTCTGAAATACATTAAAGCTAATCATGGTCTGAGTGGCGACCCTGCTGTAGAAGCAAATTCTTATATTGATTATGTAATTAATTCCTTGAGCTAGTTTTTTTCGGTTCTCCAAAAGCTTCCCTTATTCCAACAAAGTTCTCCTATTTCTGCTTTACTGGTAGTAGATAGTTCTAAGCGTTACTATCTATTACCTGTTTTTTTGTATAGATATTTATCACAGAGGCACAGGGTTCACAGGGCGAAGAGTAAGGAAAAAGTTCATTTCTGATTCCAATGCGTGCGTGGGAACGTTTATCCTAGGAAAAAGATGATAAAACTTTTATTCCTCGGAATTTATAAGCACAATGGCTAGCGGAAATTTATCAAGTTCACAGTCCGATGCACACAGTCTCCCAAAAGTCGATATTTTAACTATGTTTCGACTGGGCTTTTTTCAAATGGCTTTGGGGATAATGTCGGTTTTGACGTTAGGTGTGCTTAACCGCATCATGATTGATGAGTTGAAGGTTCCAGCGTTTATAACTGCACTGGCTATTGCAATGCATCAATTTGTTGCTCCGGTTCGCATATTGTTTGGACAGATTTCTGACTCGAAGCCATTTTTAGGACATCATCGCACGGGTTATATATGGTTAGGCGCCGCTTTATTCGCTTCTTCAGCTTTTTTGGCAGTGCAGTTGGTTTGGCAGGTTGGTAATAGTTTACAAGGAGGCGCCTGGACAAGTCAAACTACAATGTGGGTGGCACTGCTAGGGTTAGTATTTGCCATATATGGAGTTGCATTAAGTGCTAGTTCTACACCTTTCACTGCACTATTAGTAGATATCTCCGACGAAGATAACCGCTCCAAAATAGTTGGTATTGTTTGGTCAATGTTGATGGTGGGCATTATTATCGGCGCCATAACTAGTAGTGGCTTACTTAGACAAATTCAATTAAACGCACCAATTGAAGTTATTCAAACTCAAGTCAACCGCTTATTTACCATAATACCTCTTGTTGCATTTTTGCTGTGCCTTATTGGGACAGTTGGTGTTGAGAAAAAATACTCGCGTATGAGTACACGTTCTGCACCTACTGTTAGAGAAGATAAAATTACCCTAGGTCATGCGTTGGCTATATTAACAGCCAGTCGCCAAACAGGAATATTTTTTACCTTCTTACTGGTAATGACCATCAGCTTATTTATGCAAGATGCAGTGATGGAACCTTACGGGGGCGAAGTATTTAAAATGACCATTGCCGAGACAACTAAGTTAAATGCATTTTTTGGAACCGGGACACTGCTTGGCTTAGGACTAACAGGTATTTTAATCGCACCACGTATTGGTAAAAAAACTACTACGAAACTTGGATGTATTGGCGTTGCTATTTGCTTTATACTACTAATTTTTGCTGGAGTAACTGCTAACCCAAAAGTCCTGCAATTGTGTTTAGTATTATTTGGGTTTGCTTCAGGTGTCACCACAACAGGCGCCCTTAGTTTAATGTTAGACTTAACCGCCGCCGAAGCCGCAGGAACATTTGTAGGCGCCTGGGGTTTAGCACAAGCAATGTCACGGGCACTAGCAACAGTGTCAGGAGGGGCAGTATTGAATTTTGGGAAATACTTATTTAATGCACCCCTAATGTCATATGGCTTAGTCTTTACAGTCCAAGCAATTGGTATGATAGTAGCGCTATCATTTTTAGCGCGCGTCAACGTCAGTGAGTTTCAACGCGACGCAAAAGATACAATGTTTTCAATCTTAGAACAAGAATTAGATTAAATTATGTATTTGAGG
This sequence comes from Calothrix sp. PCC 7103, assembly GCF_000331305.1. Taxonomy (GTDB): domain Bacteria; phylum Cyanobacteriota; class Cyanobacteriia; order Cyanobacteriales; family Nostocaceae; genus Dulcicalothrix. Next base: position 851,222 of record NZ_KB217483.1, read on the forward strand.
CACCTCAAAATAAACCAATGACCATGCATCCGTTTATTTAAGGCGCCTCAATATTAATTCATGATCATCCGTTTATCCGTTACATCCTTTATATCTGTTGCAAATTTTTTCCGTCGCATTAACCCAGCAAGCGCAATAATACCCAATGCCATTTTTATATTTATAACCAACATTCAAATCAATAACGGCATTTCCTTGATGTTGAATCGAGTAGTCACAGTGTTATTTGCCATCTTACTTTATACGTAGTTACACGGTAGCAGTTTTATAAACTGGAAACATAGTACTATTTTTGTTGTAAAAATCTACTACTGTTCCATTTTCTTTTTCGCATTTATCTGTAGTTTGTAAAAAGATTATGCAACATGCGCCTTGTATTGTTACCTATTTAAGCTGTTGCTATGATACAAACACTGCTGCTTGAGAACGTGCGTCAAGGTCAGCAAATTCTCCATTCTCTATTTACCAAGATAAAATGATAGATTTTTGGACAACGATTCTTGAATTCGCTCAAACAACTTGTGTAACGGTTGGTAATCAACTTATTCAAGATTTTGGACAAGTGCAAGCTGAAGAAAAAGCTGATGGAAGCTTAGTTACGCGAGCTGATAAATGGGCAGACCAAGCAATTCGTGATGCTATCGCTTCTAATTTCAATGGTTACGGGATTCTTACCGAGGAAGGCGATAAAATATTTCCCGATACGGAGTGGTGCTGGGTTGTTGACCCGCTCGATGGAACTACTAACTTTACGCGCGGTCTTCCACTTTGGTCAATTTCACTAGGTTTACTGTATCAAGGCACACCTATATTTGGTTATGTTTATGTGCCAACGTTGAATGAAGCTTTTCACGGATTTTACGAAGGTTATTCGGGATTATCTACACCATCCGGTGCCTTTCGTAATAATCACCCGATACATACAAGTAATGATGATAAGAGCGGGAATCATTTTTTTAACGTTTGTTCGCGTAGTACTTCGGTAATTCAAAAAGATTTTCCATGCAAAATTAGAATGCTAGGGGTAGCAAGCTATAATTTTCTTACTGTTGCTAATGGCGCCGTATTGGGTGGTATTGAAGCTACACCTAAAATTTGGGATATTGCAGCAGCATGGGTTATTGTTCAAGCAGCAGGTGGTACTTGGATACCATTAGATTCAAAACCTTTCCCTGCCAAACCAGGAGTTGATTATAGTAATATTTCTTATCCAACTCTTGTTTTGAGTCGTGCGGAATTATTACCTGTATTTAAACCATTTTTGGATTGAACTCAAATATTTGGATGCGTGATGCCAATTTTTCACGCACCCTACGAAGATGCTACCCTCCGAGTTGTCGCAATGTTGCGTCAATACGGGTGACGTTTTCTTGTTTCCCTTGTTTTTCGTATATTTCGCGCGCTCTTCTAAACAAGGTGACTGCATCCCCTCGTTTACCTTGTTTCATCAAAAACGTACCCCGTAATTCAAAGACTTGAGGATTGTTTCTATCTAAATTCATTGCTTGCTCGGTTGCCCACATTGCGTTATTAGTTTCCCCTAAACGCAGTAACACTGTTGCTAGTCCTAAATAAGCATCAATGCTGTTGCGGTTAAGTTGGATAGCTTTACGATATGCATCCTTTGCTGTACGGTTATCGCCTAAGTTACCACTAATGTAAGCTAATGCATATTGATAGTCACCGTTATTGGGGTTGAGTGATACTGCCCGACGATAAGATGATAATGCAGCTTGGAGATTTCCTTGCAATGCTTGTAAGTAACCTATTCCCGACTGAATTGAGGCATTTTTTGGTTCTAAGCTTGCTGCTTGCTGATAAACGCTTATTGCCCCATTGTAGTCGCCTGAATCAACCATCCGGCGCCCGTCCTCTAAAAGCTGCTTGACCTCTTGGTTTGTACGTTGCGCTACAACAACCTGTGCCGAAGCTACCGTGGGTACTGTTGCCCCAATGCTTCCTAGTAAGAGAACACTTAAAATAAATGCTGTTCGATTATACACAGTAAATTTCCTGAAAGTTTTTTGCCAATGTTATGATTCAAAATTTCCGTAATTGCTTGTACATTAAAACAAAAATATTCAGTTTTGAAAACTCCATTACTCAACTTTTACAAAAGATTTACTATTGAGACAGTATGTTCCCTGTTTCCAAATCTTAAATAAACGTTTGGGAAGTTTACAGTTACATGTTATACGGATGTGCGATGATTTTAACGACTACAGATGTTATTCAAGGTACGGTGGTTCAGTCTTACCTGGATGTCGTTACTGCACAGGTTGTTTATGGCAGCAATTTCCTGCGCGATTTTTTTGCTGGCATTCGCGATATTACTTGGTGGACGTACCGCTAGTTATGAGAGGTTGTTTCAATTATGACAACAGAAAGCTCGATTGGGAACTTGAACAACGAGTTAGGCGCCTGGGAGCTAATGCTGTTCTTGGTATAGAAATTGACACGGGTACGATTAATCTTGACCAATCTGGGGTTCTTTTACTTATTACTGCGGTTAGAGTTTGATTGGTGGAATGATTTATTAATATTAATTAAGATAGTAAAATAGTGCGTCACGCTATTGAAGTTATCGGCTTCGTTGTTAGGTTTTAATAGCGTCATGCACCCTACGTATTAATTTTTGATTTCAATTATTTTTTATAACTCTGGATAGATTACATAAGTATTTCTAGTGATAGATTTGTTTAGACTTGATATAGCTTTAAATCATAGACATCATCGGAAAACAAGACAAAAAATTTACTTTAGAGGTAAGGAGAAAGGCGATGTCATATGTAAATCGAGTTGGTGATGATGTTATTCAGGAACCCGCTGTGGTAGGTCGTGTCGCCGATTACCATGATCGTGTTCGCTGGGGTCCTATCATATCTGGTTTATTGGTCGCATTAGCTACTCAGTTGATTCTAAGTGCGATGTTTTCTGCTATTGGTGCCGGTACTGTTGAAGGTTCTGGCAGACCTAGAACAATTGCAGGAGATGTTGCTGGTAATGTTGGTATTTGGTCTACTATTGGTTTATTAATTTCTTTATTTACTGGTGGTTGGGTAACTGCACGTGCTTGTGGTCCCATGAATCGTAATACTGCGTTACTTAATGGCGCCATTCTTTGGGCAACAACTTTAGCTGTTAGTTCTTGGTTGTTAGCAAGCGGTGTGTCTGGTGCTTTTGGTGTAGCTGCTTCAAATGCTGGCGAAGTTATTAACCAAGTGCAGCAACAAGGTGGTGTTAATGTTCCTCAACCTAATGTCAGCGCACAACAAGCTCGTGAAACTGCTGCTGCTGTACGTCAAGGTTTATGGTGGTTCGTGTTTGGTTCGCTGCTTGGACTTCTCGCTTCTATGATAGGTGCCGCAGCTGGTACACGTAGTCCACGTACTAATAATTACGCTTAATATTTCTCTACAATCAGCAATCACTTGCTTAAAGCACCCGTTTGGGTGTTTTTCAATTGGGCAAGGGAAAAGATAAAAAAGCTACCTTTATCCTTCACCCTTTTTACCATTGTAAATATGCTGCTTCGATGCCTTGTTCGCGACGGATTTTTCCATCTTTTTCAAACCAGGCTATTATTTGCTGTGTGGTTAGTTCTTCGATGGGGATACCGTGTTCTTTGGCTATGTGTATGAGTAGTTTCTGGGAGGAGAGCGTTATGCGTGCTAGGAATTTTTCTGGTGAAGATAGCAATGCTGCGTCTACTTTGCCAGAGTCTTCTAGCGTTAAAAATTGCGCTCCTGGTTGTGGTGTGTTCATAAATGTGTACGTAATTTTTAAGCACTTTAGTGCTTACAACGAGTAAATACCTAAAAACTCATGAGTCTAGTGAATCTGTAACCCAGATGACTAATTACTCAACAATCTTCACCTAAACTAAATATTTAGTAATGAATCTTAATTTATTTTATTTCATTTTATCTTTCGTGACTGTACTAAATAGCCACAGCGATGTTCACCATTGATTATCCAGTGGGTACGCTCGACAGTACAGTCTGGCAAAACTGCGGCAAACATTTCTAATTCGTGACCGCATATGCTGGGGAACGACTCTGCGACGTTCGATATGGCACAATTATGTTCTGCGATTATAAAACCTTCATCCGATGAGTCATTTGATTCTACCGGATGCCACTCTGCCATATAACCTTCGGCTTTTCGCAACTCCACCAGCATTGCTACCCGGTCTTGTAATGGCGCCATCCCTAATTTTTGATGATATTCCACTGCTTTACGCTGCCACTGTAAACGCAATATTGTGCTTACTTGGTCGCGTCCCACCGTTTGAGCTAAAGCATCTAACAGTGATACGGCAAAGTCTCCATAGCTATCGACGAATTCCTTTCGTAAGCTATCGCGTCCCTGCTGACTTAACTTATATATATGTTGTGGGCGCCCAGTTCCAGCTTGTACTGTTGCTGAATTTACAATCAACTCCAAAGCTTCTAAATCCTTTAAATGGCGCCTAACCGCTTGGACACTTATCTCCAACGCATCGGCAAGTTCGAGTGCGGATGCTTGAGTATGTTTCAAAAGATACTCTAGGATATCTTGCTTAGAGGACTGCTGCGCTGTTTGCATTGTCGTCCTGGTTGGGTTCAAAAATAAATTTCAGAAAATTGATCTAGAAAATTTGACTTTAACAACATTCTTGTTGTTAATTTAGCGTAAAATAAAGATATATTAAACAACAAAGATGTTGTTTTACTCTTAAATCTATTCTAACAGCCCTGTTGCCCCGTGGTAACAAAAACCTAAAATCAGCCTTATAAAGCTGACTAGACCGTCCAACACCCTTAAAGAGAACGTCAATAAGACAAGAGAACTACCAATGAGTGCTACTGTCAAAACCCTAGTCAACCAACCCTACAAGTATGGCTTCGTCACCGATATAGAGGCGGACACTATACCGCGTGGGTTAAGCGAAGACATTGTCCGCCTCATCTCCGAAAAGAAGAATGAACCGGAGTTCATGCTGGAGTTTCGTCTGCGAGCGTATCGCCAGTGGTTAAAGATGACTGAGCCAGATTGGTCAGGTCTAAATTACCCACCCATCAATTACCAAGACATTATCTACTACTCGGCGCCAAAGCAAGCCAAGAAAAAATTAAATAGTTTGGATGAGGTAGACCCAACGTTGCTAGAAACATTTGAAAAGTTGGGTATTCCTTTAACTGAGCAGAAGCGTTTGGCGAACGTAGCAGTAGATGCGATTTTTGATAGCGTATCGGTTGCAACTACTTTTAAAGATAAGCTTGCCAAAGACGGTGTAATATTTTGCTCCATTTCTGAAGCATTACACGAGCATCCCGAACTTGTGAAGAAGTATTTGGGTAGCGTCGTTCCTCCTGCTGACAACTATTTTGCGGCTTTGAATGCTGCTGTGTTCAGCGATGGATCGTTTGTGTATATTCCGAAAGGGGTAAAGTGCCCAATGGAATTATCGACTTACTTCCGTATTAACAGTGGTGATACTGGACAATTTGAGCGCACCTTAATTGTTGCCGAAGAAGGTAGCTATGTATCGTACCTCGAAGGCTGTACGGCGCCGATGTACGATAGCAACCAATTACACGCCGCAGTTGTAGAGTTAGTAGCTCTCGACGATGCCGAAATTAAATATTCCACCGTGCAAAACTGGTATGCAGGAGATGTTAACGGTAAAGGTGGTATTTACAACTTCGTTACCAAGCGCGGTTTGTGCCAAGGTGTTAACTCCAAAATTTCTTGGACACAAGTAGAAACAGGTTCAGCTATTACTTGGAAATATCCAAGCTGTGTATTAGTTGGTGATAACTCTGTTGGAGAATTTTACTCTGTCGCATTAACCAACAACATGCAGCAAGCTGATACTGGTACCAAAATGGTTCACGTTGGTAAAAATACCCGCAGCACAATTATCTCTAAAGGAATTTCTGCCGGAAAATCTAGTAACAGCTACCGTGGTTTAGTCAAAGTTAACCCCACAGCAAAAGGCGCCAGAAATTACTCACAGTGCGACTCAATGCTAATTGGTGACAATGCCCACGCAAACACTTTCCCGTACATCCAGGTACAAAACCATACCGCCAAAGTCGAACACGAAGCATCGACATCCAAGATTGGAGAAGACCAACTATTTTACTTCACACAGCGGGGCATTTCATCTGAAGACGCAATATCAATGATGATAAGCGGGTTCTGTAAAGATGTATTTAACCAGTTACCAATGGAGTTTGCCGTCGAAGCAGACAAATTACTCAGCCTCAAACTCGAAGGCAGCGTCGGCTAAGTAGGGTGGGGACTGCCCACCATACACAACACACAACAGACAACAACAGGAAACATGATTATTGAAAACAGTGAAGTAGTGCTGTCAGTGCGTGACTTGACGGCAAGTGTTGATGAAACTCCAATCCTCAAAGGCGTAAACTTAGAAGTACGGGCAGGGGAAATTCACGCCATAATGGGACCCAACGGTTCTGGAAAAAGTACCCTCTCCAAAGTACTAGCTGGACACCCAGCATACGAAGTCACAGGTGGAGAAGTTATTTTTAAAGGGCAAAATTTATTAGATATGGAACCTGAAGACCGCGCACGTAGTGGTGTATTTCTTGCTTTCCAATATCCTTTAGAAATTCCAGGTGTCACAAACTTAGACTTTTTGCGTGTAGCATATAACTCAAAGCTTAAAGCACAAGGCTTAGAAGAATTAGAACCTTTCGACTTTGAAGATTTGGTTTACGAAAAGCTCGATGTCGTCAAAATGGACTCAGCATTCTTAAATCGCAGCGTTAACGAAGGGTTTTCCGGTGGTGAGAAAAAGCGTAACGAAATATTACAAATGGCGCTTTTAGAACCAGCAGTAGCAATTTTAGATGAGACAGACTCAGGTTTAGATATTGATGCCCTCAAAATTGTATCGAGTGGGGTAAATCAATTAGCCAAACCAGAAAACGCCACAATTATGATTACTCATTATCAGCGCTTGCTTAATTATATAGTTCCTGATTATGTGCATGTCATGGCGCGCGGAAAAATTCTAACTTCTGGTGGTAAAGACTTGGCATTGGAATTAGAAGAACGCGGTTACGACTGGGTTTTAGAAGAATTTGCTGAAACTGTGGGGGTGTAAGATGATAACACAAGTTTCTCCTAGTCCTATTCCAAATTCCAATGTTGTCAGTCTAACCTCTACTTTGTTAGATAGAGATGTTTATTTAACAGGGTTATTAAACAACGTTGTTGTTGGGGAGACGCAACATTGGTTACAAGAAATTAAACAGCGTGCAGCAAATTCGGTACGTCATTCAAATTTACCAACCAACCGTGACGAAGAATGGCGTTTTACAGATTTATCCAAATTAAAACAGATAAATTTCAAAAATGCTGTAGAGACACCACATATCGCGTCTGTTCAACCCCAAATTCTACCCGAAACCCAAAACAGCCGTTTGGTCTTTATTAACGGTGTATACGTACCAGAATTATCAGCATTATCAGGTTTACCCGAAGGAATATTAGTTACAAATTTAGCTAATCTACCTGAAGAATATACTGTAAAAGCACAAGAATATTTCGCTCAAGCGGAAGGCGCCTTAGAGGTATTTACAGCTTTAAATACTGCGGGTATGCAGGATGCTGCGGTAATTTGGGTGTCGAAAAATGTAGTAGTAGAAACACCAGTTCATTTGGTATATATTACTGCTGGTGAGAGTGCTATTTCTTTGCCGCGTTGTTTGGTGGTGGCTGATACTGGCTCACAAGTGAGTTTTGTGGAAGAATATGTAACAGGTAAGATGCCTGTTCCACAAGAGGGCAGTTATTTCACCAATGCAGTTACGGAAATCTGGATTTCTGATAATGCTAGTGTGAGTCATACTAGGGTACAGAAGGAGGATTTTTCAGCGTTTCATGTTGGTAAAACTGCTGTTACTCAAGCACGTTATAGTCGTTATACCTGTAATGCTATTAATATTGGTGCGAGCTTAGGGCGCCATAATTTAGAGATTTTACAAGCTGGTGAGCAAACCGAGACTACCCTGAATGGGTTGGCGATGATTAAAGGTACACAAGTAGCGGATATGCACAGCGCTATTGCTTTAAATCATCCTAATGGTGTTTGTAAACAGCTACAAAAGAATATTGTCGGTGACAAAGCGCACGCTATTTTTAACGGGAAAGTATTCGTCCCTAAACCAGCACAACAAACCGATGCAGCACAATTAAACCGTAACTTAATGTTAACCAGTAAGGCACGAGTTGACACAAAACCTCAACTAGAAATTACCGCCGATAACGTTAAATGTGCCCACGGCGCCACGGTTAGTCAGTTAGAAGATGATCAAATTTTCTATCTGCAAAGTCGAGGTATTGATGAGAATAGTTCGCGTCATCTTTTAATCAATGCCTTCGCCACTGAAATAATCAACAACATTCCCGTCACCTCTTTACGCGATAATCTTTTAAACGAAGTCAAACAATTTTAAACAGACAACTAGGAGTTAGATACAAACAACTCCTAACTCGTAAGGTGCGTGACGCTACTAGTTCATTAGTTTCACTTTACGATTGTTATGGCGTCACGCACCCTACCCCCTAACTCTTAATCCCATGACTCTTGCAAAAGATATTACCATTGCCCACAGAGTACGTCGTGACTTCCCTATTCTCCACCAAGAAGTTAACGGCAAACCTCTTGTTTATTTAGATAGTGCAGCTACTTCTCAAAAACCGCTGTTTGTTCTTGATACATGGCGCCACTACCACGAAGGTTACAATTCTAATGTTCACCGTGGCGCCCATACTCTCAGCGCTAAAGCAACAGACGCTTACGAAGCCGCACGTGATAAAATTGCAGCATTTATAAACGCCAATTCTCGTAACGAAATCATTTACACCCGCAACGCTTCCGAGGCTATTAACTTGGTAGCATATAGCTGGGCAATGAATAATTTAAAAGCAGGGGATGAAATAATCCTCTCAGTGATGGAACACCACAGCAACTTGGTACCCTGGCATTTTGTTGCTCAAAAAACGGGTGCGGTGTTAAAGCACGTCGAACTCACAGAAGAAGAAACTTTTAATTTTGAACATTTTAAAACATTAATTTCAGAAAAAACTAAATTAGTATCGGTAGTGCATGTCTCAAATACCTTGGGATGCATTAACCCCGTCCAAGAGATTTGCGCGCTCGCTCATACATATGGCGCCAAAGTTTTAATTGATGCTTGCCAAAGTGTACCTCATATGCCTGTAGACGTACAGGAAATAGACTGTGATTGGCTAGTAGCCTCCGGCCATAAAATGTGCGCCCCTACTGGTATTGGTTTCTTATACGGAAAAGAAGAAATACTCAATGCTATGCCACCCTTCTTAGGCGGTGGAGAAATGATAGCCGATGTATATTTAGACCATTCCACCTACGCAGAACTACCACATAAATTTGAAGCAGGCACACCCGCTATAGGTGAAGCTATTGCATTAGGCGCCGCAGTAGATTATTTAACTAAACTAGGTATGGATCAAATTCATGCCTACGAAGCCGAACTAACATCATACTTATTTGAACAACTAGAAACCATTCCAGACATTACTATATATGGCCCCAAACCCAACGCCAACGGATTTGGAAGAGCAGCACTAGCATCCTTCACCGTCGGTGACATCCACCCCAACGACTTATCCGCACTACTAGACCAAGAAGGTGTAGCAATACGTTCCGGGCACCATTGTACACAACCCTTACACCGCTACTTAAAACTAACAAGCGGAACCGCACGTGCAAGTTTAGCCTTCTACAACACCCACCAAGAAATCGACATATTCATCAAATCCCTAAAAGACACAATCGACTTCTTCACCAGCATCCTAAGCTAACAATTGTAGGTTGGGTTCCGCAAAGCCTCCACCCAACATTCTTAACATAAACACAACAACGCAGTAGAGACATTTTGCAAGAATGTCTCTATATTTATTTATGGGATTTTGAACTACCGAATCAAAGTTACAGATACACCAATATTCAAATTTCCCCAAACACGATCGGATTATTTCAGCACGTAAAGCTACTCGTCAGGAGCGAGCAGAGTATGAAAATTGAAGCATTAAAAAAGCGGTTGGATCGAAATCGTCCAATGACCAGTGTGACGATTCGCATTCCCGAAGATGTTATTGAAGACTTAAAGCGTGTTGCACAATTGTTAGGCTTTTCTGGGTATCAGCCATTAATTCGCGCTTATATCGGTCAAGGATTACGCGCGGATTTAGAACGATTTGAAAGTGAAATCGTGACAGCGTTAATTGCGAGTTTGAAGCGTCGGGGAGTAAGTGATGAAATAATTGATGAAGCATTGAACGAAGTGGTTCACAATTAGTTTTTTGCTGCTGATGGCGCTAATCATACTTTAGTAACTTTAGGTGCCGATGAAAAAACCTATATGAGCATCGGTGGTGGAGCAGGGAAATATATAGTTACTGTGACTTTTGATAATCTTAATTTTTATATATTGGTTGATTTAGCCAAATCTAACAATATGGAAAAGTTGGTTGTAGGAGGGCAATATGGAAATTTTACAGCTTTGCAGTGTGTAGATTTATTACGCTGCTTACTTGCGGTTAGAACCTTTGCTTTGGAAGGAAAGTTGGATGAACTACTGACATGGCAAACAGATAAGTAAGTATATTTACGTTTTTACACAGACGTGATAATGTAAAGACGCTTCACGTTTATACATCTACAATTGTTTATATAACTTTTGCAGGTAAACAACTATGCTTGCTACTTCGATAGGCGCCGAACAGCGAACAGTACTGCATAATATTAGCTGGGAAACCTTTGAAGCTTTGCTACGTGAAACAGGTAGCGGTAGAGGCTCACGGTTTGCGTATGAAGATGGTACGTTAGAAATTATGACACCCCTGTTTGAACACGAAAACCCTAAAATTAACTTTGACCGTTTTATATTTATTTTAGCAGAAGAATTAGAAATTGAAATCAAAAGTGCAGGTTCTACAACTATAAAACAAGAAGATATCAAAAAAGGTATAGAGCCTGATAATTGTTATTATATTCAGAATGAAGTTGCGGTGAGAGGAAGGGAAACACTTGATTTTGAAACTGACCCTCCTCCAGACTTAGCCATTGAAATAGATATTACAAGCAGTTCAGTTAATAAATTTTCCATTTATTCAGCATTAAAGGTACCTGAAATTTGGAGATACAACGGAAGCAAACTTAAATTTTATGAATTGGTAGAAAATAAATATGTAGAACGCGATTATAGTATTGCTTTTCCTTTAGTTGCAGCTAGTGATATTAATAATTTTATTGAGCAAAGTAAAACCCAGCCAGAAATTGCTTTACTTAAATCATTTCGTGCTTGGGTTAAAAAAAATAATACAAATTGATTAAATAGTGATTGTCATTGATTTTGGAGCGTTGAAAGGGCTGGCAGTGCCCACCTTACGTGGTAAATTTAGGCAACAATTTTGACTTGTCCTGTATGTAAGTCGTAACGGGCGTCTCTAATTTGCAGCTTACCTTCATTTTGTAGTTTTGTTAAAACAGTGGAACTTTCTTTTAGTTTTTGCACTTGGTAGCGAATATTAGCAGTAACCGCATCATCTACGGTATTAGTGGCAGCTTTTGACCTGACTAATGATTTTGCATAGAAACCAGGTTTCTTGTTTCTTTACAATTTTAATTCTTTTGGTAATGGAGATAAATTTTTAGATTGATAGTGTTTTTGTTTAATTAATTTTTGTAAATTTTTGACTCGTTGTTGCGGCGCCGGATGCGTTGATAGAAATTCTATATTTATATTTTTTTGTTTGCTTAATCGATTAAAAAAATCTGTCGCTCCAGCTACATGTCCATAAGTTTTATATAATAAATTTAATCCTATTTCGTCTGCTTGTGATTCTTGCGACTGCGAATACTTAGCATCACTAAAGGTCGTAATACCAGAAGCGACTGATACTAGTAAATCATTATTTCCTGTGATAGAAGCTAAAGCAATTGGTAGTATTAGTTGTCTTAATATACTGCGTAGATGGTCGCGGTTCGCAAAATGTCCTAATTCATGACCTAAAATCATCATTAACTCGTTTTCTGACTCTGCTTGTTTGAGTAAACCATCAAAAATTACAATGCGGTCACCTGGTAATGCTAAAGCGTTTACTGTTTTGTTTGGAACGTAAATTATTTGATAATCACGTTTATGTTGTTCTGATGGTAAATTCGATTCTAGTTTATTTAAAAGCTGGTTTAAGATATCTTGTGTTTGTGATGGTTGAGATAATTTCTCATATGTTGGGGCTATTAAGGCGCCTAACTTTGTTTCTACATCTGGAGGTACTATCCAGACTAGGTTATCTATTAATAAGGCTACTAACCAAATTATACATAGAATGATTGATAAAAATATGCCTAAGATTATAAATAATTGACGGTTACTAGTTGGTGGGTTGCGATTTGTTGGCGCCATTTATTTTTAAGGTAGTGTTAAAATCGTAAGATGGGCAGTGCCCACCCTACGCGCTTTGTTCTTTAGCATGACAAACAGATGCTTCGTACCGAGCGCATGACAGAAGTCTAGATTTTGTCTTTGAGCAGTATAAAAAATAGACCGTTCATCACAAATCAACCATCCGTTACATCCATTGTATCCGTTGCCAGTTTACCCGTCGCTACTACTAGAACTAGAACTACTTTCAACAGGACGAAATACATTCAAGTAATTTATCAAATTATAAAGTTGACGTGACTGTACCCACAACTTACCTGTACCCGTAAACCTACAAACTAAACCTTCTCCACCTAAAACCCCTGTCTTCAATCCTCTAAACGATAATCCCCCTATCATTTCGACCTTATAATTGAGTGTATCTTCAAATGCTACGATATAACCAGTATCAACTACATACTCACCTGTAACCGGAATCTCTACAATTCCACCGTAAGAACTAAACCAAATATCTCCTTCACCAATAGCTCTTAATAAAAATAAAGATTCGCCACTGAAAAAGCCTTTAAATCCTTGAAATTTAGTGTCGATTTCTACGGTTACACTTGATGCAAGAAATCCTGATGATTGTATCATTAAACCTTTACTACCATCAAGGCAATAGTGCTGTACATCTCCAGGTACACCAGGAGATATATATAATTGACCGGGTTTATCTTTGGCTGTAAAATCACTTAAAAATAGTGATTCACCCGCAAACATTCGAGCTACACTTTTCATTAAACCCCCTCTCGTTTTGGCTTTCATTTCTATCCAGGGATCCATTGCTGCCATCGCACCTGATTCTACAACTATGGTTTGGTGGGCTTGTAATTGAACTTTTAACGAAGCGTAAGCAGGTGAGTGTTCAATATTGTAGGCTATTTTATTCATGTTTATATTTGATGATGGTAATGTTGGGTGAAATTATGAGGTTTTGATAGCTGGTAGCTGTGAGCCAACTAATTGACCAAAGGCGCCTGGGTTATGAGTTTGACAATATACTTTACCTTTGCCTTTAAATCGACAAATTAATCCTTCTCCACCAAAAAAGGCACCTAGCCAAGATGTATTTGCTTTACTGATATTAAATGTCAAGCTTTTCTCAAAGGCAACTATGTTACCTGTGTCAACCACATATTCACCATCAACATCTATTTCATAAATGGCGCCGAACGAAGTCAGTGCAACTTCACCATCGCCACTTATTGTTAACCAAAAAATAGACTCTCCAGAAAACAAAGACTTAAAACCTTGAAATCCTAAATCAATATCTACACTCGCAGCACTCGCAAGATATGAACTAGCTTGTACAACTAACTCATTATTATTGACTTTGTAAAGTAAAATGTCTCCCATTAATTTTGGCGCTAGAAAAACTTCTCCTCCATTTACCGGAGAACGATAAACGCTCAAAAATAATGATTCACCACCTAACATTCGCTTCAGTCCACCGAGGATACCTCCTCCTTTTCCTTGTCTCAAAGTGGTGCTGGTGTTAATATTGCCGCTCATAGCAATCATACATCCGGCTTCAGCTACTAACTCTTCACCAGCTTGCATTGTTACACGTGCAATGGTACTATCTGGTTGATGTAATAATTTTATATCCATTGTTTAATTTCTGTTTAATTTACTCTTAGCGAACTTTAGAACTTAGAAAACGAACTAAACCATCGATACTGCGAGACTGTAAATAAATATCTCCCTGACCGGATAGTTTACTAACGACACCTTCCCCAGAAGTCACAGAACCAATTAAACCACCAGCAAGTTTAAGATTTAACTTCATATTTGCTGGATATGCGACTAAATGACCGCTATCAACGATAAATTCACCGTCTACACGCTTCTTGGTAATCCCACCATAGGCGCCAAAAAACACCTGTCCTGTACCGCTTAATTTGAGTTTAAATAACCCTTCACCAGCGAAAAAACTCGAAAAACCTGCCCAAGCTATACCCATTTTGACACCAGGAGTATGAGCGATGTAGGCGCCGGGTTGTAAGCATATTTCGCCGTTATTCAAATCAAATTGTTCAATATCACCAACGCAAGACTGGTTTAATACTACTGTCAAGGGTTGAGAAGCTTTATTAGAAAACTCGTTGACAAATAAAGATTCACCACCGAAAAATTTTTTTAATAACCCAGAAATTAAACCACCAGAGAACTGAGTTTGCATGGATACCTGACCATCCATACTAGTCATGGCGCCTGCTTCTGCAATAATACTGTCACCAGGGTTAAGCGTGACAAAAATAGACGCAAATGCAGGTTTATAACGGATTTCGTATTTCAATTGCTCCCACCTCTAATTATAACCAATAAATTAATAGATACAATATTTCAACCGTGATATCACGTAAAAATTTATCTATTTGATGATGTATTTATATATTTCATCAATCCACGTCAGGTATAACTCATAGCCTAGGGTATCCGCAACATATACAGGAATTACGCACGAAAACTTAGAAACCTGGTTTATGCAGCGTAAGTACTAGTATAGTAGAAACTGGGTTTTTTATAATTCATCAGGATTTACTCCTAATTGGCGTAAATTTTCTGCTAATCTTTGCGCGCGTTGTTCTGCATCGGTATTATAGATTTATGATATCTATATTAAGGTTGCCATTTACTCGGTATTAATATCAGTGAGAAGTAAGGAACTGTATCTGGGTCAACTTTTTCTAAGGGTATAATTACTTGATTGCTAGTTGTTGCACGTTCGATATATTTCGCACGCTCTGCTAAACCTAAGTCTTTTAATACCCCATATACTTTTCTAAAATGTTTGCCCAGTTTAATAATTACTGCTGCATCTGCGACTGCTAATTTTTCTGTTAATATTTCTGCGCTTAATATCGAAGATAGCACCATGAATACATCATTACGGTAGGTAAGCGGCGCCCCTAAAGCCGATGCACTTGCCATAATAGAAGATACTCCCGGTACTACTTCTACATAAAACTGTGGTGACAAACGTGTATAAAGATACATAAAGCTTCCGTAAAAAAACGGATCGCCTTCGCATAACACCACAACATCCTGACCAGCATTTAAATATTCAGCTAATTTTTCTGCGGCACTGTCATAATAAGGTTGAGCAGATTCCTCAAGTTTAAAAGGAAAAAGCATTGGTACTTCGATTTGGTTCCCCGTTAAATATGGAGCAATAATTGAACGTGCAAGCGGTTTCTGTTTATCGGATATTGGATAAGCGACTACAGGTGAAGCTTGTAATATCCGTAAAGCTTTAATTGTTAATAGTTCTGGGTCTCCTGGTCCGATACCGATACCATACAGGCGCCCAGTTGTTTGAGATACTAAAGACATGTTATATTTCCTCCTCTTTTGCCAGAGCATTTACTGCCGCTGCTGCCATTGCACTGCCACCTCGGCGCCCATTTAAAGTAATAAAAGGCACTCCTCTACTGTTTTCTGCTAACGCTGCTTTCGATTCTGCGGCACCGACGAATCCGACTGGAAAGCCTAGAATTACCGCTGGTTTATTCGCTCCTGCATCAAGCAGTTCGAGTAAGTGAAATAACGCAGTCGGTGCATTACCAATTGCTACTACTGCCCCCTCAAGGTAAGGTTCCCATAACTCTAAAGCAACCGCAGAACGAGTATTGATCATCTTTTGCGCTAATGTTGGCACTTCAGGGTTATTTAAAGTGCAAATGATTTGATTGTTAGCAGGCAATCGTTTTTTAGTAATTCCTTCTGCGACCATTTGAGCATCGCATAATATTGGTTTACCGTTTTTAAGTGCGGTGCGTCCTGCTGCGACTGCATCGAATGAAGCACTTAAATCATTTACAATATCTGTCATTCCACAAGTATGAATAAGACGCACAACTACGGTCGCTAAGTCAGTAGGTAATTTTTCTAAGTTAGCTTCCGAGCGAATAATACTAAAAGAACGACGGTAAATTTCATTGCCATCGCGAATATAATCCATTATCCAATCCCTCCTGCATTTAACCACTGCTGTATTTCACATACTGTATATTGGTCTACCCATTCCCCAAAGGAATCATGATTATGTTTACGCAGAAGTTTATATACTTGCAGTAACCGTGATATTAATTTTGGTAAATGAGTTTGATTAATAAAACTATATATTTCTCTGCCGAAATCTTGCTCGCTTCCGACAAAAACTTGATAACCTTCTGTAATGGTGTCATCTTCAATTTTTTGGGCGCCTAACAAGGTTATATCACTTTTACCATGATAAGCGCAGGATTTAGAACAGCCAGTAAAGTGAATTTTTACAGGTATATCAAAGATAATGTCTTGCTGTAGATATTCTGCTAAAGCGAGAGCGTCACTTTTTGTATCGGTAGCAGAAGATGCACAACCCTTATTTCCTGTACAAGCAACTAGACCACTATATATATGATTTGCTGACCAATGCAATCCTAAATTTTCGATATGTTCTTGAACTTCAGGTATAACTTCGTTTTTAATATCGGGGATGATTATATTTTGCCAAGGTGTTAATCGTAGTACACTACTACCATAAGTATCTACTAAAGAAGCCAAGTTATATAATTGGTTTGTATTTAGCTTGCCCAGCGGTAAAACTATTCCAATGTAAGAATAACCTTTTTGTCGCTGAGGATGGGCGCCTAAATGGTGATTAGTATTTTTATTTAAAGGATATGTGTTATTTGAGACATTAAGTGAGAAAGGTAAATACTTTTGAGCTTGTTCTAAAGTCTTAGAAAGACCTTTTTGTTGAAATAGCTTTTTTAAACGAGGTTTACGTTTTTCGGTAATATCTACTTCGTTGAGGTAAAGTTTTGCTAGAGCGGCAACTACGAATATACACTTTTCAGGCTCTAATAAGATATTGGTTGCTTCCCCTCCTATTAAAAGGTGAAAATATATAAATGTATTTTCTTTAACAGCAGCAAATGTAATTTCATTTGGTTGTTGACATACCGACACCTTCCCACCACCATCAAACGCAACACTAAACTTAGCTGACAACCCTCCTAATTCTTTGTGCGAACATATATACTCATCTAGCTCACGAACTAAATAACGAGTATCAATCAGTTCATCTCTATCAATACCTGCTGTTGGACTTGACATAATATTCCGAATATGGTCAACTTCGGGAATTCCAGCTAAACCCACAGAACGCAAAGTAATTAACGCTGTTTCTGTACCTCTTATTCCTCGAACTTGTAAATTTGCACGATTCGTTACGTAAACGTTTTTATCGCTACCACCAAAATTAGTAGCATAATCAGCAACAATGTTTACCTGCTGACTAGTCAAAATACCAGAAGGAATGCGGATGCGAGAAATAACTCCATCAATAGCTGGTGTAGCGTAAAATAATCCTGGACAAGTTAGAGGATTATCTAATAAAGGTAGGGGGTCATCAACCTGGTTAACAGACTTAAACACGGTACTATCTCCTTCCCTGTGCAACGCAGGGAGTTGATTGTTTAACAATGCTCAAGTTGGCATTCTGACTCTTCAGTCATGAGTAGAGATGCGATTAATGGCGTCTCTATACTCAATACTGTTTACAGCTGCGGCACAGTCCTGGAATTTCACCAGAGTTTCCCAACTTTGAGCATATGAACTATATCACATGCTTGGTTCCCAAAACTTTAATTCTTACTTATTCTTAAAAAATAATTGTAAATCAGTTTGCCTATGCCATCTTTGCTGCGCTTATTTATCCTTTCTACAACCATCGCTATTTTACCAATCTCTAGTGCCTTGGTATTCAACGACACTCAAAACTACTGGGCTACTGATTGTATTCAAAAACTCAATGAACGTAAACTTATTACAGGATACTCTGATAATACTTTTCGTCCAAATGTAACGGTAACACGTGCAGAGGCAGCTGTCTTGATGCTAAATGCTTTTCCTACGGCGCCAAATAAACGTAGTTCTACAGCATTTCGAGATGTTCCGCAAACCCACTGGGCATATAAAGCGATATCTAGCGCGTTCCAAAAAGGCTTTTTTTCTGGGTATCCAGGAGGTATATTCCAACCTAACCAAGCAATACCCCGCGCGCAAATTATTGGTGTCATCGCTGGAGCAAAAAATTACAGTGCTGTAGCGAACCCCGCGCAAACACTACGAACATACTTTCAAGATGCAGCAGAAATTCCCAACTATGCTCAAACTTCGATTGCATCTGCCGCAATTCATAGTATTGTGGTTAACTATCCCAACGTCAAACAGCTAAGACCCAAAGTTGGCGCCACTAGAGGAGAAGTTGCAGCATTGATGTGTCGCGCGCTCAACATCTACACTATTCCCCCGCAATACATCGTTGGTATCGAAGTACAACCGCAACAAGTATATCCATTACCAGGAAAACTCGATACTATACCCACCTTCAACAGCAACAGCCCAGAATTAGTAGAAACCGATGGAATTTTACTATCAACTTTTTCCCCAGAAGGTAAAAAAACACCTGCTGCACATTTAAATTACCCGTTTCAAGGCAGATTTGATATTTTTTCTCATCATATTATTAGAGCCGCAACATCATCTCGAAGCCGTACAGTCTACCAGGGAATAATCGTTTATAATCCTAGTGACAAAATAGTTACCTTAGAAATATTAAACGGCGCCAGCTATCTGACTCAACAAGCTCCTTTTATTCCGTTACCCGATATTCAAGATAATCCCCAAAATACAGTTTATTCGGGACCAGGAAGCAGAACAATGGGTGAAGTATTGCGAGGAATTAGACAAAATATTTTTTATGAAAAAATAATTATAGAACCCAGAAAAAGTCAAATATTAGCGAACCTACCAATTCCTGTACAAGCTCCTTCTTCCAACGGTCGCACAACAATGATGCGATTGAAAAGCGACGGTATAATTCACGTTGCCAATTTAGCAATGACTTCCAATCGTCCACCAACTTTAAACGAATTACAAAATTTACTCAACACAGGTAATTTAGCAGAAAAACGTGACGCCATCCCCACCCCATTAGAACCACCCAGAGAACCAACCGTATTCGGTCGAGTAGCGGGTGTTTCCCAAGGTGCAAAGTGGGAAGCAGTAATTACAGACAACCCTAATACAGCAAAACTAACTATACCAAAACTAGGAAAAGCGATTTCATACGCATTAGGAACAGTACATTTAGTCACCCTTGCCACCAAGCAAATACAAAGTGCCCCTATGCTAGCTCGCTATCCCGACACAGCATATTTTGCCCACAGTAATTACGGTGTAGAATATGATTTGACTTTGCCTTTACATAATTCAACAAACCAAACCCAAACAGTAAGTGTATCAATTCAAACACCACTCAAAGATGAGGGTGGAAACGATAGATTATTATTTTTAAACCCGCAAGTCGAGCAAGTATTTTTTCGCGGTACAGTAAAGGTTAGTTATGAAGATGATTTGGGGAAAGTTCAAAGGTACTTACATTTAGTGCAAAGAAGAGGACAGCAAGGAGAGCCTTTAGTCACGTTAAAATTGCCAGCAGGCGCCACCAAGAAAGTTGAAGTAGATTTCATTTACCCCCCAGATTCCACACCACCTCAAGTTTTAACGGTAAAAACTCTAACTAATTCTATATGATAAATAATTTAGCTTAGGCGCCGATTCATACTTGAGCATACGTGTCTCGCCTGTGCAGTCACGTAATTAGGTTTACCACAGAGACGCAGAGGACACAGAAGGGGAAAAGTGGTATAAAAAAGCACTAGATTTTTGATTTTACTTATTTATGAAGCCCATAATCCTAAGTGAATTATTAAATTAAACCCTGAGTTACAATATAAGTCTAAGGTGAATCCTCTATATTATCCGCCTTTAACAGGCGCCGATTTTAGTATGAAGTTGAACTCGTATGGCAAAAGATAGATTTCATGGTGTAGTTAAAACAGCTTTAGAAAAAGATGGCTGGGAGATTACGGCTGAATGTTATAACATTAATGTAGATGATGTAGATTTTGAGATTGATTTAGCAGCAGAGGAACTTTTAGGAGCAGAGCGAGAGGGACGAAAAATAGCGGTAGAAGTAAAAAGTTTTATCAGTACATCGAATGTTTCAGAATTTCATACTGCCTTGGGGCAATTTTTAAACTATCGAGACGCATTAGATAAAATTGACCCAGAACGTCAGTTGTATTTAGCGGTTCGCGTACCAATATATGAAACTTTTTTTCAACGAAAGTTTATTGTATCGGCAGTTGCTCGATATCAATTACGATTGGTAATCTATGATGTAGAACAGGAGGTTATTAGTCAATGGCTGTAGAACAATATCGTCAATATATTCAGCATCTTCTTTCTGAACGACAAAAACGTTCTTCAATGCAAAAAAGAAATACCGAAGAGTATGAGATACAAACAGTTTTCGATGAAAAGCAAGACCATTATCAATTACTTTATGTTGGTTGGCGTGGAAATAAACGTGATTTTGGCTGTGTTCTACATCTTGATATCAAAAATGAGAAAATTTGGATTCAGCATGATGGTACGGAAGAAGGAATAGCTAATCGTTTAGTTGAAATGGGAGTACCTAAGCAAGATATTATTTTGGCGTTTCATGAACCTTATATACGCCAGTTTACTGAGTTTGGCACATCATAAGCGTCATTTCTCCAAACCTGCTTGTACAAACGCGCGTATCAAGCATCTGTATCCTCAACTTCTTTAAAAATTTGTTCTATGTCTTGTGAACCATGAATAATACGCGCAATTTCAATTCCTTCATCTAGAGTGCGGTACAAAATCAAATAACTTCCAGCAGCAATACTGCTCGGTTAAGGAAAAAAGAGGGTGAAAGAAGGGAAATTTGGTTCGCGTTTTTAAAACGAGAACATAGTTTCTTTGATCATATTTATTTTTTCTCTTTAAGACTTTCGTATAAATCCACCCAGTTTTGCCTGAGAGAGTCAATACATGATTGCAAGTAATCGATTTGAATTCTCCTTGCCTAACTAGATTACAGCGTTGACATGGGCTGGAGTCCCAGCTTTGCCTAAATGCTTATATTTAGTTAGTTTTTCGGGTTGAGTCGCCGGAAAAATTGGTTCAGTTGCGTGTAATTTATAGTACCAGTAAGTACCTTTTTGACCACGCGCTTGGTAGCGAAGAACGCAACAACCAGGTGGTGCCACCTCTCCCGATGCTTTGATTTGCTGGATTTGCAACTGTAGAGTCGCAATCCCTTGTTGTAAGAGTTCAGCCCTGTTTATGATGTCATCTTTTTTCGTGGTCATTATTCTTAAAGTAGCTTTGTTTTCGTATTGCAAACGAGAACTTATAGAAGTTTAATATTATCTTACCACAAAAAGTATATTATTCTTTAAAGGGTGGCTATGGCATTAATAAATTTTGACGTACAAAACTACTGTATAGAACCGGAACAGCTGCTCGGTGCTATAGAACAAGTGATTTCAGAAAAAGACGTTGAATTAGCTATTACTGTTACTTCTTCATCTGAGCAAAGACAACGAATACTTCCCACACACGTAGTGGTAGCTTTAGTTATCGCTATGAGTTTTTGGTCAAGAGATTCAATAGTTGATGTGTTTAAAAATTTGACTCATGGCTTGAGTTCGTTACAAATTCCTGAAAAAATACGTTTAAAGGCGCCGACTTCTTCATCAATAAGTGAAGCCCGACTCATATCAGGACCTGCTGTAATGACTCGTTTATTTGAGACAGTTGCTAAACCCCTAGCTTCTCCTCAAACACCAGGAGCTTTTTTAGGCGGGTTAAGAGTAATGGCAATGGATGGAACAGTTTTTGATGTTCCAGAAACAGATGAAAATGCTAGGGTTTTTGGCTATCCTGGCTCAAGAAGAGGCACATATCCAGCTTTCCCAAAAGCAAGATTAGTTTTTGCGCGTAGAAACAGGCACGCATTTAATAATAGATGCATTTTGTTGTCCTTATAAAATTGGAGAAAGAAGAGGAGCTTTAAAACTATTACGCAGCGCTTCTGAAGGTATGTTATTAATGTGGGACAGGGGATTGCATTCATACAAGATGTTTAGTGCAGCAATCAAAAAAAAATGCCATGTTTTAGGTCGTGTACCAGCCCATGTTAAATTTGAAGTTGTTCAAAATCTTCCTGACGGTTCATACATATCATGGATTGCTCCAGATGGAAAATCTAGAAAGAAGGGTGCAACTCTATTACCAGTGCGTGTAATTGAATATATAGTTGAAGAAGAAGGCGTTGAAAAAGTTTACCGTTTAATTACAAATTTAATGGATATTGCTACTTTTCCAGCACAGCTTTTAGCAATTGAATATCATCAGCGTTGGGAAGCAGAAAATACTTTAGACGAGTTAAAAGTTCATCTCAATGGTCGTAAAATTCCTATACGTTCTAAAAATCCTCGTGAAGTAATTCAGGAAATTTATGGCTGGTTGCTAGGGCATTACTGTATACGTTCTTTGATGTTTCAAAGTGCTACAGTTGCTGGTATCTCTCCTTTACGTTTAAGTTTTACTGGAAGTTTGCAAGTTTTGAAGCGTGCTGTTCCAGAGTTTCAAAAAATCGAAAATAAAGCTGATTTAGAACTAGCTAATATATACTATAGTTGGTTAATTTGGGAAATAAGAGACTTAGAAATACCACCACCGCAGCAAAGAAGTAATCCCAGAGTTGTGAAAAAAACTCGTTGTAAATTTAAGAGTAAAAAGCGACATCATCGAGGTAATGGTACTATTAAACAGCAGTTATCTTTTAAAGTTTTTAAAACTGTTACTATCGCCTGTGCGTAGTACGCGCGTGCGTGCGTAGACAATCCAGTCTATAAAAGGAATTTAAGTTTTTTATAGTTATTAAAAAAATCTATACACATTCAACGAGTGAAGAAGGATAATCTCGCTTGCACGCGCGGATTTTTATGCGTTCATATAAACTTCGCTAAGTTCTCGTTTTAAACACGAGAACAAAATCTTCTTCATTTTACCCTTCATTTTTCCTTAACCGAGCAGTATTGCCTCAACTCTTACTCGTAACCCGAAAAAATTCTTTTTTGTCGGATATTCCAAAGATTTCCCCAAATCAAATCCCGGAATGACAGCAGGATTTGAAGCAGGTTGCAGCATTACCTCAGAAGACGCAAACCTTTTACTCCACGATTGCGATACTGCTGGTGGTTCTTCCGGTGGTGCAATTATCGCCACAATCGACGACCAATACTATATTGTTGCCATCAATAATATGGAATTTAAAAATCGTCGCACTGGACAAGATATTATCAATTCTGCCGTCAAGGTTGATTTCTTAGATAGATTATTTAGCCAAAATTAATATTACGGATTGTATTTAGCCAATCATGACGCTTCCCCGTTACTCAGTCACTAGTTATTGAGAACGGGGATTTTACATATGAAAGTTTTTGTTATGAAGAGTATTTACGGCGCCTGGTAAGGTTATTAATTGGAGAAGTGTACGTACTGATGTATTTAGTTGAGGACAATCGGCGCCGACTTTTGGCTAAATACTTTGTTAAAATAAGCAAAAAGACGGTAAAATCACAATGCAAACGAAAGAACCATACGCACTTGTTGTAGTTAGTCTTATAGATAGGCATCGCTATGTGCTACAAGGTCGAGTTGAAGATGTAACAGAAGCAATATTATCAGATGACGTAGGTGCTATAACAAAGATATTACAAGAGTTAACACCCGATGGTGCCGCAATTGTGCTAGAAGCGTATAGATGGTTTATAGAAAAGAAAACTATTGCAAGAGTTACGAATAGCTCAAGTCCTTGGGTGAGACGTTTACTTTACTCAAAGCCTCTTTAAATAAGTATTGATTTAAAAAGATGGGTGCCATGATAAAAAACGAGCAACAGTATCATATTACTAAAGAATGGTTACAAAAATTTAAACGCTCAGTGGCAGAAATTGATGTTAATGAGGACTTGAAAGCAGACCCAACTCGTTGGCAACTCTATAGGGACGCATATCAAAGCCAGGTTGACGAGTTTACAGAAGAAATTGAGGAATACAACAATTATCAGTCGGTTGGCAAGGTTTTAATCGCATTTATCGATGTATAATTCATTTCTATATTATAAATGGGAAAATATGGCTTCAGCAAAATTTAACTGAGGAAAATCCAGCAGAAGAATTAGTTGAAATGGGAGTTCTAAGAGAGGATATTATATTAGGTTTACAGGCGCCTTATAAAAGACCATACACTGCTTATGGTGTTGCTTAATGTCTTGTGGGTCTTGTGGAGCGGGCATCCTTGCCCGCCCTCCTCTAAATATAGAAACCGGGTTTCTTTGTTCTTTTATTTCACAAGGGGTTGATTTGCCAGATTTTCTAGACCAACCGATTTAAGCAAACCATTCCAGTCAGCTATTAATGCAGTATCTTTTGGTTTCGAGAGTCGAAGTTCTGCTAGCGTCGTCAAAGCATCGTGCCAAATACTATTTTCGGCATATAGCACGACTTTTTGCTGTGGACTGGCGCCTGCTAGACTCGAAGCAAGTTTAGAATTGGGGTTAACTCTTTGCACCCATCCTTCTACATATTCTAATTGTGCTGGTAATTGTAAATTACAATCTACTTTTAGCTTCAGAAACCAGTTATATGATTTCCCAACTTGCAAAGCACTCACATTTGATGGCAGTTTGATATTTATAATTCCCGGCGCCTGTGGAGGTGTTACAAAGCTACGATATATAGTTTTACTAGGTTTAGTTGTCTCGTCTTTAAGCACAAACTCCATTGTTTTGATCGATGCTTTTTGATATGGAACAAAAAACCAAAAAGTCGGAAGTTCCGCAGTTGTTAAACCCCAAACTTGAGTAATAGGACTAGCTTGAGTTGTAGTTCCTTCATATACAGGTACTAATGCCATAAGTGGCTGGTCACCACTACATCCGCGACTAGCTGAACCTCCGCGCGTACCTGCGGCGCCTCGGTCTGGTGGAGGTGGAGGTGGAATAAATTTAATTGGGGTGTTTTGAGCAGAAGCTATAGGCGCCGTCCAATATGTTGAACAAACAATGCTACTGAATAAAGCTAAACTAAATAAAGCTGTTATCTGTATTTTTCTAAAATCGTTTTTCATAAAATACACCTACCTGTTAATTAAAATTTTATAAACCTTATAAACCTGGTTTCAAGGGCGTAAATCCTGATATTTTGGTAAAGACTTTGAAAACACTAACGCACCAATAGTACTAATTATTAAACTGACAGCAGCAGGAACCAGTGGAACCCAAGAATGAAATAAAACCAAAAACACAAAACAGGCGCTATACAATATAATTATAAAAACTCCACCAGATACTAATATATAAATTGGTTGCCGTCCTAGAAAATAGACAATAACGCACCCTAAGTTAGACCAAAACCAAATCCAAATTGTTTCGTTTCCAATAGACCAACTTGATAGTAACGGTCTTTCATCTAAAACAGCACTAACCAATTGACTAACCATCTGTGCTTGAAGTATAATCCCAGGTACTTCTTGAGAATGAGAGTCGTTATTGATGTAAGGAGTTAACCAATAGTCATGAAAAGTTTCTGCGGTTGTACCAATAATAATGATGCGGTCTTTAACTGCTGCTGCATTTAATTTACCAGCGAGTACATCTTTTAGAGTAATTTGTGGGGCAACAGTTTCAATAGTTGGAGATGCACGGTAATTAAGTAATATTTGATGTCCTAAAGCATTAATTCCTTGATATCCTCCTGTATGAGCTTCTATAGGATTAATTTTCACTTTTCCTAGTTGCCACGCACCATCGGGAGCAAATTTGAGTTGGACTCCTTTACTATGTAAGTAACGTAGTGCTAATTGTACACTCAATGAATAAGAGGATAAGCAAGGAGATGAGGGAGGAGGAGTTAATGCCAAATAATGACGACGCACTATATTATCTTTATCGTTAAGCGTATTGCTAAATCCTAAACGGTCAGCAGAAACTTCTGGTGGTGGAGCAACACCTATTTTTTCTTTTTGAGAGTCGTTAACTTGACAAACTGCTACTATCTTTTCACTTTCTCGAAGTTGCTTTGCTAATTGAGGAGTATTTTTACTAACAGGATAATCTCTGTATAAATCTAGACCAATTGCAAGTGGTTGAAGTGCCTCTACTTTTTCTAAAACTTTGCTCAATGACTCATCAGACCAAGAACCTCGCCGTTCTTGAGTTTGCGTTTGGATATCTTCTTCAGTAGCAGTTATAACTAGTATGCGAGAGTCAGGATTTTCAGTAGGACGTGAGCGTAATAAAAGGTCAAATGCTCCTAATTCAAATGGTTGTAAAATTCCTAAATATCTTACTCCCATTATTAATCCAGTGGTAGCCAAGCTTAAAAGCAATGTCAATGAGAAACCAACCAAATTGTTCGCACGTTTAACAGGTGCTTCGTTAAATATGGAGATATCAGGTGTTTTGATTAATGACTGCCAAGTAAATGGCATATCAGCAGGGTTTTGACAAATAATAGGCAACCAGCTAGCACAGGGATACTTATTTTCTAATCCTTGTAACCGTTCTCGTGCTTCGCGTACAGCTACATATAGTGACTCACCCCTTATCATTGCTTCTAAAAAATACTTTAAAAATTCTTGCGCTACCTTATCAGGAACAGGTTCACGCATAATGATAATTTGAGGAATTTGCAAATCAGCAAACTCACGCGCTAACCCCAAACCGTCACAAGAGTTAAAAATAGCTAGCTGTAAACCTCTTTCTACTGCTTTTTTGAGTGCATACTTTAGCTGACCAATTGCCAAACTCTCGGTTTGATTAATATAAATTTTTCCATTATCACAGTTTTCTTGGCTAGAACTATGTCCAGCGAAAAACAAAATTTGCCAGTTTTGCTCCCACAATTGATTAGTAAGGTCTTTACATTCTGGTTCAACTATGAATGTCGTATCAGCTTGGGGTAATTGTTCAAGAATTTTACGGTCTGTTTTTGTATCAATACCATCACTGTTGCCTAAAATAGCTAGAATTTTTACGGCTGTTGATTCTGGTAAACTGCGATTTACTTGTTCATAACTAGGTGTACTTAAAGCTATTTCAGCATTGGGATACCGTTCTAAAAAATCCCATAAATGCCAAGGTAGTTTTTGTAACCATAAATCTTTTGTTTGTAGCAGTACGCGAATATTGTCTTGAGGTAAAAGTTTTTCTAGCCATTTCTCGCGAATACGGCGAAATGACTCAGAAGCAAGCCATAAATTCAGGTGCCATGAAAGTTCTTGAGCAGCTTTTTGGCAATCTTCGATAGTGGCAGTTTGTATATCTCGTTTCGGAATACCAATAGGACGACCGGGTAAATTTAGACTACGGTAAATAGATTGCCATTGATGGTAGTAGCGTTTGATATCGGGGTCAGGTGGTAGCTCACCAGTAATTTCTACGCTTGGGCGAACATTTTCGTCACCTATTTGTAAGGTGACGTGGAAACCTTGTTCAAAATTACCTTCTCCTAATTTTAAAATAACTAACTTGCTCACAATCGCAATGCTCCTAAATCATAATTATTGTACGGGCGCGTTTAGCGACATTTTCCATTATTAAGCAGGATATGGGTTAACCCGCCCCTACCGTACATATTTTAAACTTTCGGCTTTTTTGACTAGGAAATCTGTGAAGATGCTAATAATAGTTCGTTTGCGTAGTTTAATATTGGCATTAATTGACATTCCTGATTGTAAAGGAACTTGACGATTGTTAATTGATAATGCTTGTCCATCTAAGCGGACTTTGGCGGGGAAACGCCAGTATGGATATACTTGGTCTGGTGGTAAAGCATCCGAACCTATATCTATTAATTCACCTTTGATGTCACCATACTCTTGAAATGGAAACGAGTCAATACGAACGTCTACTTTTTGACCTTCCTTTACAAAGCCTATGTCTCTATTGGTAATATAGACTTTGGCAATCAAGTTATCTTTAGGAACTATTTTTAATATTGGTTCGCTGGAATTAGCCACAAACCCCGATGATTTCGCTTTCAGTTCAAAAATTGTGCCTTCTAAAGGGGAATTAATTTTTTGATATTTTAATGTTTCTTTAGTTTGGGTTAATTTACTATCGATTTCACCAATTTGACTGTTAATATCATAAATACGCTTTTGATTTTCTAAAATAACTTTAGATAATTGACTGTCTATTTCCGCAATACTTTTATCGTTAACTGTAATTTTAGCAAATGTATCTTCTTTAGATACAGCAGTTGTATTACGAACTTTTTCATTACTTCCTGCAAATGCTAACTGCAATCGTTGTTTTTCTTTTGTTAAGCGTATTACTTCAGCTTGTTTTGTACTAACATCTTGCTGCTGCTTTAAATACTGAATTTGAGAAATTGCTCCTGCTTGTGCTAAAGGTGCAAATTTATTGAGAATATTTTGGTTAATAGTTAGTAATTGTTTTGCACTAGTTAGCTGTGCTTCGGTTTGTAATAATTGCTGTTGTATTTGACCCGTTTCTAACTTTACACCTTCAACACGAGACTCTAGCTCGATCTGACGACTTTTTAAACGCAGTTGTTGCTCTGGAGTAAAACTAGTATCTATGGTAGAACCTTGTAAATGTGCGCGATAAAGTTGATTTTCTGCTGTATAAGTGGCTCGACTTTTCATCAAAAAAGCTAATTCTGGCTTAATTCCTAGTAAAGTAGCTTTTTGCGTCACTTCTTGAGGTGATACTACTGCTTGAATTTGAGAACGGTAAAAATCAGTTTCTTGTTGAACAGCATTTTTTTGTAAAACTAGCGAAGTGCGCGTTTTCTGTAATGCGGTTAGCTGTGCTTGAGAAGAAGTATCTTCAAAACTAATTAATACTTGACCTTTCTTAATAGCTTCACCATCTTTTACATATATATTTTTAACTACACCACCAACAGGCGCCTGAATTTCTTGCACAGTTGCCTTTGGTTCCAGTTTACCAGTAGCAGGAATAGATTCTTCAATTTTAAAAACAGAAGCCCAAACCACAGTAAACGCAGTAATTCCAACAATACCCAAAGCAATCGCACGCGACCAGATAGGAGATTGTTTTAATAAAACAGGTTGATCAAATTGATGTTGAATAGCCATAATTTAAAGTAGGGTGCATGACGCTATAACAATTGTGGAACAAAACTATGAATCTAGTAGCGTCACGCACCTTATTAGTAACGTCACGCACCTTTAATATTAAATTTGAGAGTCTTGTTGCTTATATAAACAGTAATAATAACCTTTATCAGACATTAACTCATCATGAGTACCTTGCTCAACAACGGCGCCATTATCCATCATTAAAATAGTATCAGCGTTGCGAATATTACTAAGCCTATGAGTAATAAAAAATACAGTCTTATTCTTAAACGCAGTTGCCAAATTACGGCAAACTTGTGATTCAGCGTTATAATCTAATGCACTAGTAGCTTCATCTAATATTAAAATTTGAGGATTTTGTAAAACAGTACGCGCGATAGCTACACGTTGTCTTTGTCCTCCAGATAAATTAGAACCACGTTCACCAACCTGCGTATTATAACCGTTAGGCAGATTCATAATAAAATCGTGAGCAAATGCGACTTTTGCAGCAGTTATAATTTCATCGTCGCTAGCATCTGGATAAGCAAGGGCAATGTTATCGCGGACTGTACCATCAAAAAGTAAGGTGTCTTGTAGCACTACACCTATCTGGCGCCTGAGTGAATAAAGCTCTACTTTGCTGATATCATAACCATCGATTAAAATCTTACCTGCTTGAGGTTCGTAAAGCCTTGGTAATAATTTTAACAGTGTACTTTTACCAGAACCGCTTTGTCCAACTATACCAATAAAGGCGCCAGCAGGAATATCTAAGTTAATATTACATAGCTGCAACGTACCACCCTGACGGAAGCTAAAGGAAAGATTATCATAACGAACGCTTCCTTGAATTGCTGGCATAAGGATATTTTGATTATCGGTTTCAGTTTCTTGAGGAGTATCGAGAATATCCGCTAATCTTTGTAAAGATAAAGCTGTTTCTTGGAAATTTTGCCATAATTGCACTAATCGCAGTAATGGACTAGTTACATAACCTGATAAAATACGAAAGGCAATAAGTTGTCCTAAAGTTAATTGTTGGTTTAGAACTAGATAGGCGCCAACCCAAAGTACTAATAAAGTGGAGAACTTGTTGAGAAAACTGCTAATAGAACTAGCGGTGGTTTGCGTTGAAATGGTTTTGAACCCAGCACTAATATAACGCGCATATTTTTCTTGCCATTGCCATCGCGAACGCATTTCTAAATTCTGCGCTTTAACTGTTTGCATTCCCCCCATCATTTCTACAAGATAGGAATGTGTTTCGCTGTTACGTTCGGCTTTATCTTGTAGTTGGCGCCTAATAATAGGTGATACCATCAAGTTGAGGAGTGCAAACAAAGGTACTGTTGTGAGTGCCACAAGTGTTAGCACTGGACTGTAAATTACCATCACCAAGATGTACACCACAGAGAATACAGCATCCATTACAACAGTCAGTGCTGTAC
This sequence comes from Calothrix sp. PCC 7103, assembly GCF_000331305.1. GTDB lineage: Bacteria > Cyanobacteriota > Cyanobacteriia > Cyanobacteriales > Nostocaceae > Dulcicalothrix. The sequence goes on from NZ_KB217483.1 coordinate 882,213, forward strand.
CCGTGAGAAATTGGCGAATGTTTTCTAGCTCGTTGACGCGCGTCGCTAATTCTCCAACTGGGCGCCGTTCAAAGTAAGATAAAGGCAAGCGTAACAGGTGATTAATAACTTCCGAACCAAGAGATAAATCAATGCGGTTAGTTGTATCTACAAATAACTGCGTGCGAATAGCGGTCAATATAGCTTCGACAACTGCAACAACAATTAGAAAGATACCAAATACTTCCAAGCTATCTGGACTATTACCAACGATAACTTTATCAATAATTACTTGTGTTGCCAAAGGATTGACTAATCCAAACACCTGTACAACAATCGAAGCAATCAATACCTCGATTAAAACTTTATGGTAGCGTCGCATCGCAGGTACAAACCAGCGCAAGCTAAACCGAGACTGAGGTGTTTGTTTTGTCGGTTGAAAAAGCAACACTTCACCTTCCGTACCCCAACTCTCAACAAAGTCGCGCGTTTTGCGACATACTACTCCCGTCTCTGGAACAGCTATAACTAATTCCTGGGGACTGCTTTTGTAAATAATTGCAAAACTCTCTTGCCAAGAAATCATGACTGGGGGTTGCAAACTACTTACCGCAGTAGCAGGAACTTTCACCATTTGTGTTGTTAACCCCATCAATTCTGCTACGGCGCCGCAAAATTGAAGCGATACTCCTGTATGCTGTATTTGTTTCGCGACTATTCGACGTAACATATCGCGACGAAACGGCATATTAAAATACTGACATAGCATTTGAAAGCAAGCCAAAGCTACATCTTGCTGACCCTTACCTCTTATATAAGGATACTTCTTATGCTTAGTAGATTCAGATACATCTATAACTGTATCAGCAGCATAAGGAACACAAGCTAAATCTACACTTAAAGTAGTAGATGAAGAAATACCCGTAGTAAGTACTTCAGTACTTGTCAACACATCACGACGCACACCCAACAAACGTAAAAAACCTCTTGCAGAAATGCTTTGGTTAGCATCTTGACATTCAATACGACTACCAACAGCAAACTCAGCTTGTGAACTACCACTAACTAGCCATAAAAAGTCTGAGTCTAACTGCTTATAAAACTTCCGTGCAGATAATACCTCTACAGCATTACTTTCAATAACATCGTGCGTAAGCTTTACTAAGTTAGTCTCTCCAAAAGCTTGTCGGCTAAGTTCCTCTCCTAACAAATCATATACTTCAATCCATCCAGCGTGATTATATAATGCTTCTGTAAAAGATGAATTTTGCTGTAATAAACTTAAAAAATCGGCGCTTTTAATATTGAGACAAACAACTTCGGTCGAAGCAATAACAGTTTCGCAAGGACAAGAACGCAGATGACTGACCCAGCCAAACACCTCTCCCGCACTCAGCAACTTTAAAGTAGTAGCTTTATCGTTACGAGGGTCATAACCTAAAAGACGTGCCTGTCCTTCGTAAATAATACTAATATATTGAGGCATCGCTTCACGCATGATAATAACCTGTCCAATGCGATAGCGTAGAAACTCAGCTTTTTTACATAAGTTATTTAAAGCCTTTTCAGACAAGTGATTAAAAGGAAATACACCCGCGAGAAACTCTTCTATATCAACTTGCGTAGATGTCATTACACGGGAAACCATTGGTGTCGTCCTTCTTTTATAAGCATCATGCCGTTTTATACGTATGTAATAGAAATTTATGCAACCTTAAATTAAATATGTTCGTTGAGCCAATTTTCAAATAGTTCATCAATCAGTCGGCGCCGCATAACGTCATCGAGCCTAGCTGGTATACTCTTTTCAAGCCGAATAATTACAAAATTACCCTCTATATTATGAGGTGCCCAAAGTTGACCGGGTTTACTTACAGCTAACACTCGACCAATAACCGGGTGTACTTGACGCAGAGCAACAGGACCTAATATACCCCCAGTATATGCTTCTAAACCTTGAGAAAACTCACGCGCTAACTCAGAAAAAGACTGTTCACCAGCTTGAATACGAAAATATATCTCCGAAGCAAGACCTTGGTCTTTAACACGAATTACAGAATAAATAACTTGGTCAAATCTGGCTTTGGTTTTTAAAAAATATGACTCAACTTTGTTACCAAAAGTAATCATTTTAAATTTATATATTTTAAAATTGCGAATCGCTATCTCTTCCATCGCTTCTGGGTTCATACCATGATTGTGCTTTTCAAACTCTGTAATCGCCACAATCTGTTCTGACTCATTGCACGGTATATTAGCTATAGCCTGGTCAATAACCAAACCTCGGCGAACCTGCGACATCATTTGATAGCGATTTAGCATTACAGCTAGTTCATCTGCGTGAACTGCTTGCTCACCGACTTGCAAAACTGGCGCATTCATAATTTACCCCTCAGTACTATCCCTTACGCTGGTTTATACGATTGCTTTGCCATAATATGCAGGCGCCACAAGAGGGAATTTTGAAAGTCTGTGATATTCTCTAATTACGCGACTTGTCTTTGCATTAATTGAGTAAACAATCCTTTTTCGTTGGCAAGTTGCAAAAAAGTTCCTTGTTGGATAATGCGACCAGCTTGAAGTACGTATATACGGTTGGCTGAACGGATAGTGCTGAGACGATGGGCTATAACTATTCGTGTTACTTGTAGTTGTTCTAAGCTGTCGCTGACAATTGCTTGGGTTTTATTATCTAATGCACTGGTGGCTTCATCAAATAGCAAAATTTTTGGTTTTAGTGCTAAAGCGCGTGCGATAAGTAAGCGTTGACGTTGACCCCCAGATAGGTTACTACCTCCTTCGCTGACTATGGTGTGCATATTCATTGGCATCGTCGCGATGTCCGAAGCGAGTCCTGCCATTTTTGCTGCTTCCCACGCTTCGTCTAGTGTTATTGCGGCGCCTCCAGCAATAGTATCAAATATTGAAGCTGATTGAAGTTGACCGTTTTGTAAGACTACACCCATTTGTCGGCGCACTGCTTCTACATCTAATTTGGATAAATCTTGACCTGAGTAATAAATATTACCCGATTCTGGTTTCTCAAATCCTAGTAATAATCTAAATAAAGTTGATTTACCACTTCCAGAAGTGCCTACAAAAGCAATAAATTCTCCAGGTTTGACAGAGAAACTAACATTATCTAATACCAGTGGCTTGTTTTGATGATAACGAAAACTAATACGCTCCATCTCAATTTCGCCAGTAAGTGTACCTGGACTTGCCTGATTTGAGTTTACTTCTGCTAATGTTTGTATTATTGGCAAAGTCCGTTTCCATTCTGGCAAGATTTGCAATGTTTCTACAAGTGTATTACTCAATTCTGATGTCCCATCCATGAAGGCATCCAATGCTGTATTAAAAGCTAAGAAGGTACCAATAGAAAGTGCTACGCTTGTTGATTGTGATGGCGCCACCATTTGCACTGTAAACCAGAATAAAGCTGCATTTGTTAATGTCGGCATTACTGTTGTTATAAGTGTAACCGTGTCTTCAACTTTTTGCTTACTTATTTCTAGTTTGACTTGCCGACTATATTTTTTACTCCATGATGCAAATGCGCGCTCTTCTGCTCCTGCTATTCTTAATTTAGATATGCCATTGATTAATTGTACTTTCTGACCAAAGATACTTCCTTGTAATTCGAGTAGTGGACGTACTTTCTCGGTAAGCATGGCACCACTCACAATAATAATTAGAATTGTGATTATTGCTACTGCTACTCCAATTATTGCTAATGTGATGTTGTAGTAGAATAATTGACCTAAATAAAATAAGGCAAAAAAACCTGTAAGTACATTTACTAAAGATGTGCCACTGAGTTGGCGCCGAATATTATTAATCGATAAAACTCGGTTATGTAGGTCTCCTGTAGTGTACTGTCGAAAAAAAGATACAGGTAGCCTAAGTAACCTATCCCATACTGCTGCTTGAGCAGAAACATCAGATGTTGTTTCTACACGCAACATAGTAAATCCTTGAACTAATTTAAATAGTGTTGTGGCAAAGGTAGTAACTAATAGTCCTGCTCCAATTTGCAATAGTAAATTTTGATCACTATCAGGGATGGCGTTATCCATTATTAAAGCAGTTGCTTGAGGTGTTACCATCCCTAGTAAGACGGCAACAGTACTACTTAGTAAAATAATCATTAAGTCTCGACGGCGACCAAAAAGTATAAATTTGAGTAAATCTGTAGCTTTAAGAATTTGGTTGGGTAAAGACCGATAAAATGTATATGCTACTGGCGCCAACTGCAAAGCTCTACGTTTTGTAACAATTGCGCGCGTTTGCTCCTCCGGGTCAAGCATTTGATAGCAAGTTGGAGAAATTGGCAGTAAAGCTATGGGTCTGTTGTCTTCTTCAGTAAAAGCAACCATTGCTCCACAGTCGTTTTTCCACCAGTTGTCTTCCAATAGCACTTGTCGCATTCGCACTCTTGATGCTCTGACTATTGCTTCAAGAGGTTCTTTTGTCTTTAAATTATCTAAATTGGCTGGTGGATGAATATTTATTCCTAAAGCTTTGCCTACGGTGCCTGCTACATATAATAATGGTGAATCTCCTGTTTTTGGTAAAAAGTAGCTCTCTTGTTCGTGATTGAGAGAAGACGCTAGTTCTCCTAATGCTTGCGTTGTTACTTGATAATTAAGATTTTTTCGTGCATGTAAACGTTGTATTTCTTCTTGTGCTTCTTGCAGTTCTATAATATCTATATAATCAAAAAGTTGAAGATGGAATTGTGTTAAGTGTTGAAGCTGTATAGTTTCTATATTATATTCAAATTCATTATTAAAGGCAGTTTTACATTTATGACACCAAGTTTTGGCTAAAGTATCAACAGAGAGACCTTGACTCAAAGATTCAATATCTACTTTAAGAAGTTCTGCTTTACCAATGGGTACTGCTAATATTTGACGGTGCGTATTATCGCTTTTACTTAAATTTCCAAATAGCGCTTCACCTGAGTTACAAGTAAATAAGTAACGACGAGTTCCTTCAATAATTCCTTGATTAACAGTGGTGACAAATAAACTAACAGAACCAGATTTAATCACCCAAACTGTTTGCGGGTCGTTTAACAGTATTGGTTCATTACCTTTAAGCTCATATAATTTCCCTTGCAATTCCATCTTATAATTCCTCCTTATTGAGTGCTTCCCCTTCTTTGCGCCCTTTGCGACCTTTGCGGTTATTTACTTAACGAACCGCAAAGAATGCAAAGAGGGAAAAAGATAAGTTTTTAGCCCACCTTATTAAGAGGGGTTGGGGGGATTTTATCTATCTCTTCTAGTATTGCTTCACCTTCGATACGAATTAACCGTGAGTAAGCACCATCTACTTGCCAAAGCTCTTCGTGGGTTCCTTGTTGTACAACCTTTCCATGTTCAAGAACAATTATTTGGTCGCAGTCTCGAATAGTACTTAATCTGTGTGCCACTATTAAACAACTACAACCTCTTTTACGTAGGTTCTCATCAATGATTTTTTCAGTTTCTGTATCTAAAGCACTTGTCGCTTCATCCATGATAAGTATTGAGGGTTTGTTTACTAAAGCACGAGCTATTTCTAACCTTTGTCGCTGACCTCCACTTAAATTTGCTGCATCTTCTATTAACTCAGCGTCGTATCCCCCCAGCGCGCTAATTACATCGTCAATAGCTGCGTCTTTACAAGCTTGAATTAAATTCTTTTCTGGGACTGTTGTATCCCAAAGCGTTAAATTTTCTCTCACAGTTCCACTAAATAGCAAAATTTCTTGCTCCACCATTGCTAGGGAGTTCGTTAATATATGTTGAGGTTGGTTAATATTATTATCAAATAAAATCTCTCCAGACCAAGGTTGATATAGTCCAGATACTAGTTTAGCTATAGTAGATTTTCCTGAACCACTGGCGCCTACTAAAGCTACTCGCTGTCCAGGTTTAATTGCAAGATTAAAATTTTCTATGAGGGGAGGGTCAAGGTGATTAAAGCCAAATTTTACATTTCTTAACTCAACATATCCTTGTAACTTTGGTAAAAAAGAGTTGGATGATAAGCTATTATTTTTTTGTTCAAATTGTGAATCTATAGGGTTATATAAAACATCATCTAAACGAATTAAATTACCTTCTAGTTCCTGAAGAGTTTTACCAAAACCAACAAGACTATTAATTGGGGTTTGAAAGTGTTGCACCAGTCCTTGGAAAGCTACCAACATTCCAATACTCATATGTCCGCTCATAACTCTCCAACCACCAATAACTAATAAAAGCATTGATGAAAGTGCGCTTAAAAGTGTGGGTAATGCGTTGAGTACCTGGTTTGTACTTTCTAATTGCTGCTGTGAGTTAATTGCTTTGGTATAATAACCTGACCATTTAGAAAAGAAATCTGATTCTAAACCTGATGCTTTGAGTGTTTCTATACCTTGTAAAGCAGCTATAGATGCTCCCGATGCTTTTCCCTGTTCTTGTTGTAATAATTGATTTGCATCTACACGCTGGCGCCCAATCCATTGTAATGTGAAAAAATTTATAAAAGCAAAGCTGACAATAATTGAACTAAGTAACCAATCATACTGATACATGACAAGCGCGTAAAAAGATACCATGATTGTGTCAATCACTGTGGTTGCTAGCTTCCCAGAAAGTGCGTCAGCAACTTCATCGTTCAGATTTGTACGGTTACTGATTTCTCCAGAAAATCTTTGAGCATAAAAACTAACAGGTAAACGCAGTACATGCCACAAAAAACGGCTCGACATTCCCACGGCTAATTTACTTTTAAGGCGCCGCAAATGTTGTAATCTTAGTTGAACAAACCATCCTTGAAGTAGAGCTATAACAAAGAACCCCAATATTAGCGGACGTATCCAATGATATTGCCCTTTTAATAAAATTTCATCTACAAAGACCTGACTAAATATTGGTACAGCTAGCCCAATTATGGCTAAGAAAAACCCTGCAATTACACAATATACTAAAGCAGCACTGGCGCCTTGTAAACGTTCCCATAGTGAAGCCAATACATTAGTTCGATGTCCACCTTTGGTAAACCCGAAACTGGGTTGCATTGTTAGCACAACTCCAGTATATCCAGCATCGAACTCTTCTAAAGATACATGTCGGCGCCCGTTGGCAGGATCATTCAAATAAACTCGTCGGTTAGAAAATCCTTCAACGATTAAAAAGTGATTGAAGTTCCAAAAGACTATATAAGGAAAACGCAAACTTCGGAGTTGGTCGAGTTCTTTTTTAAAACCTCTTGCTTCGAGTCCATAATGTCTGGCAGCTTTAAGGACATTAGAAGCTTTACTGCCATCGCGAGAAACACCACACTCTCGACGTAATTCTGGTAATGGAACAAATCTACCATAATAAGCAAGTATAATTCCTAGGGCAGCGGCGCCGCATTCTACTGCTTCCATTTGTAAAACAGTAGGAGTCGTAACTCGTTTATTACGCATAAACAATTTTTGCCAGTGCTGCCACATATCAGTAGGATAAGTAGTTAAATTAGTATGCACCACTTACAGACCTCAATATTGGTAAAACATAGCTGATAGGAGATGATTCTTCGACCTTGACACGCGCAGTAGCAGTCGTACCAGAAGAAAGTTTTAATGCAGGTCCATTAGAAGAAGACCATTTATATCCACTTGGAGTTGTAGAATCTGTATCTAACTCAGCAAAAACTTGTATTACTCCCTTTTGCTGTTGACCTATGATACCTTCCACTAATTCCGAGTTACCAACAACGCTATTAGCTTCCTCCTTAGTGACTGGAAAAGAAGAAACAGAGGTAACAGTACCGGATATACCACCAAAACGTTCTCGTTTAACGGTTTGAGGTGTAATTTGTAACCTCATTCCTGGCTGAATTTTCTTACCCTCAGCAACAGGAAAATAAGTTACACCTACTAATTTGCTACCAGGGTTGACTTTATCTATATTTCCAATACGAACTCCAGAGCTAACTAATTGCCCAGGTGAGATAGTAAGCTCTAAAATGCGTCCAGAGTGTTGACTTACAATCTGTCTATTATTCCGTATTTGCTGCTCAAATTTAATAATCTCTCGCTCTTGTTCTTGTATCTCTTTTCTGCGATTATTTACATCGTCTAAGTTTCGTTGAGCATTCGAGCTAAAATCACTATCCAAGCGTTTTAACTGAGCTTGTAGTTCTGTAATTGTAGTCATACTTTCACTATAAGTTTTTTCTTGTTCAGCTTCCTTTACGTCTAGGTCTTTTAACTGAGATTGTAATTCTAATATTTTTTCTGTATTTGCCAAGTACTTTTGTTCTGCGTCTAAAGCAACATCCATTGTAATTGCTCTTTCTTGTTGAAACAGTTTTTTACGAATATCCATTGTTTGCTTCAACGTGGGAGTTAACGCTTGAGCTTCTTTAATACGTTGTTGTAAACTTTGGCGTTGTGCTTTTATAGTATTCTTATTTGTATTTTTGACCATAGGTGTTATGGACTGGGTTTCTCGAATTCGCGTCAGTAAATATAAACGCTGTTGTTGTATCGAGTTTTTTTCCTGCTGAGTTTGCATTTTTTGCAAAGAAATAGCAGCTTGCTCTTGTAACCTTAGCTGTATTAATTTATTCTGCTGTTGTTGTAGCTGCCTTTGTACTTCCGACTGGTCAATAGTCGCTATTATTTGTCCCTTTTTGACTGTATCACCAACTTTAACATGCAAACTCTGTAACATCCCTGAAGTCGTCGCTTCGAGTGGCGCCACTTTGCGAGGGTAAATTACTACTCCCTGACCTTCAACAGTAACGGGAATACGTCCATAGACACTCCAAACAGCACCGACTGCGACCAAAGAACTCAAAGCGAATAGAGTTAACCAGCTTTTAGAGCCAACAACCTTCATCAACTGGTCTAGTTTCTCAGGAGAAGCTAGACGGTCTAACGACTCTTGTCTAAATAAAGTACGTTTTTGGTATATCATTTACTCATAATTTTCGTAAAATTCATAACTTATTGTAGCCTTCTCTCTCAAATCCTAGCTATTCTAAATATTTCGATATCACTAATAAATCTTTAGAGGATGTTTGAAAGGTTAATTTTTGTAAAGAACCGCACTCGTATACTGCATAATGCTGCATGGAAAGAATGTAATAACAATGTGAAGCTGCACAGAAGGTACACTACCCCTGCAAAGTGAGTAGTTATCTTTCTTCTCTTTCTTCTTTTTCTTTGCGTCCTTTGCGGTTCGTTAAAAAATAACCGCAAAGAAAGCGAAGGACACAAAGGGGTCAAATAATGTGTAATTTAATATTAAATCGGTATCAATACTGCTCGGCTAAGCTTTTTTCAGGATGATCAACAACGATATTATAAGGGTTTCAGGCTACGCTATGTTCTTAACCGAGCAGTATTGAAATCGGTATAATTTATGACCCATCAATGAACGATTTGCCTGCGATAATGAACGTATAATTTCAGATTTTGTAGAGACCCTATTTAATTCGGTCTCTACGTACCAATTTGTGCAAAATTAGGTGTCATAACTGTAACTATCATTTATTTAGACAAGACATCGAAAGAAATTGAATTGTTAGATAGTTTGGGTGTGACTATATTGGTAATTGTGAGACCAAAATCACAAACTCACTATTCTCAAAATAAAGGAAACAAAACAATGTCTAACGAACAACTCATGCAAGAAGAACTCAAAAAAGCTATCGCGTTGGGAAATGAAGTCGCAAGCGATGAATTATCTGACGAAGACCTAGAACAAGTCGCAGGTGGCATTAATGTAGTAGTATGCTTCTTGTTTACTCGAATTCGCCGACGTATCAGAAGATGTCTTCTCCGCTCTCGTATTTATAGCGAAAATGATTAAGATTCAGATTAAGGCTTTTTCTTAAATACTTTTGATTCGAGTACAAAATGCCAAGATGCTGCAATGTAGTTTATTTAACAAGTCAAAGATTAGAAAGCTTATAAGAGCTAATACTTTTCAGTAAATAACAGATGATTGTAGTATCTTTCCAGCCTGGTTTATTAAATAAACCAGGTTTTTACATGCTTTTATCTACCCGATAATTTGCCTTTATTCAACAGCACTAACTATTAAATATTTCGTTGATACGTCAAAAGAATTTGAATTGTTTTAAGTGTTGAATAACACTATATTGGTAATTGTGAATCCGGAATCACAAATTAATTACTTTCACAACAAAGGAAACAAAACAATGTCTAACGAACAACTCATGCAAGAAGAACTCAAAAAAGCTATCGCGTTGGGAAATGAAGTCGCAAGCGATGAATTATCTGACGAAGACCTAGAACAAGTCGCAGGTGGCATTAATGTAGTAGTATGCTTCTTGTTTACTCGAATTCGCCGACGTATCAAAAAATGTCTTCTCCGCTCTCGTATTTATAGCGAAAATGATTAAAATTCAGATTAAGGCTTTTGCTTAAATACTTTGAATTCGAGTACAAAATGCCAAGATGCTGCAATGTAGTTTATTTAACAAGTCAAAGATTAGAAAGCTTATAAGAGCTAATACTTTTCAGTAAATAACAGATGATTGTAGTATCTTTCCAGCCTGGTTTATTTAATAAGCCAGGTTTTTAATTATTAAAAAAACCTGGTTCATACAATAAACCAGGTTTTTTTAGGCTTTTCTGAGATGCTACCCTACTCTGCTTAAACTATATCTATTCCCAGAGTAATACGGATGGGAGTGACTCTGGATATACGAGTCTTAGTAACTGATAACCAATACCTGCGGCGCCCTGAAAGAATGCGGGGTTAAAGATATCAGCTTTTAGGTCAGGGAATAAATAATAATTTCCAAGTTTTGTTTTTCTTGCTACAAGAAATGCTGCTTGTTTCTGTGCTAGTTCTAAAAGTTCGGGTGATGATAGCTTAGAGGCGCCAACTAATAATGTTTCTATTCTGCCAAAGTTTCCGCAACAAAGATGGTCTAGGTTGGGTAAACCAAAGTTTTTAGTCGTATTAATGGCAACCTCTATCTCTCGACGAATTTCTGAGTTATCAAGAACAGATAAACTACCTAAACGTCCTAAAGCGATGCCAGGGGCGCCGTGACACCAACTAGTCATAAAATTATTGTCGTCTAAGTCAGCTTTGGTATCTGCCCAGTTTCCAGTATCAGGGAAAAATAAACTCCGCTCTTTTGATATTGCTGCCTTAGCTGCTTCAAAAAAAGATGTTTGTTGCGTTATTTGGAATAATTGTAATAAAGCATAAGCAATACCAGCGGCGCCATGCGAAAATCCAGAACTAATCTGAGTCGTATTGTTTAGTAAATGATGCCCACAGTTAACCGCTTGTTCTAGAATCGCTGGTTCTGGTTTGATGGTGTACAAACTTAGTAACCCTAGTATTGTTCCAGCGGCGCCATTTACTAAATCAAGCTGATTATCATTCTCTATTATTTCCTTGGTTATTAAAGTCGCAACAATACTCGCAACTTCTATCAGCTTAGGCTCATCTAGTAATTGACTAATTTTGACTAGTGTATAAATAATAGATCCATAACCACTACCTGCACCTATACCCTCTTGCATAAAGATTGGTTGGTTACTTGAGTTTGGTGGAGATAGTAAAGATTCTGTCAGGTCATTTAAAGCGCCTATCGCTAAGTCTTTAAATTCAGTATTGCCAGTAACTTTTGCTACTGTTGCTAAGAATAAAGCGATACCACAAACACCATCATATAAACTATCACCAATAGGTTGAAGTTGATATCGTCCAGCTTCAGGGTTATATTCCATACCAATCCAAGTAACACTACCGTTGGCTGTATGAATAGCTCGTTTCTGAATCTCTTTGGCTATTTCTACAGCTTCTTGCACTAACTCAGCTTGCGTTAATTCATATTGTGAGTCTACACTTAAAGCGTTCTTCGTATCAGTAGATGCTGTATTATTTTTGCCTTGAGCAATGCGTAACTGAAAAGAACTGCGAATAATTGAGACTTGTAATGCTAAATCATCATTACTCATCTGCTGAAGACGAGAAACCATTCGGTCGTAACCAGATTCTTTAAAATACCGAGCGACTTGGGAATTCTTGAGCATCAAAGCATCGCTGTTAGAGTCAGTCACAAAGTATGGAATATCCATCTGTTCCATAGCTTCTAACTCAAAAGCCAAAAGCGACCAAGCAGGGGGTTTATCATCAACTACAAGCATTGCACGACTTAATACATCCAGTTTAATGCTGTAATCAATACCATGCTGTAAATATTTTGGTTGCTGCGCTCTATCTAAGACATCAGCGTAGATTTGACTGTTACGAAACAAAAACCGTATTTTTTGATGAGCTAAAGACTGTAATGGATTATCGCTAGCTAAAAGTTCTTGGCGCCGAGAAGATAGCAACCGATACATTGTCTCAAAGCCATCTATAATTTCCTTTAGGTAGTTATTTGGCGAAACAAAAGTATCACCAAGCATAACAGTGTTTGCTTGAACTGACATTGTGCCAGTTTCATACTCCATTACCATGTCGTCAGTATTGACGTTTTGCCATTTGCGTTTGCGAGCTGCAATTTCCTGCTCTTCAACTCCTCCTAAACCACTATCATCTACAGCATTACCTTGTGAATCAAATTCCCATCTAGGTAGTAGTCCTGTTCTAATTACAGAACTTGTCACTAATTTACTTGCCAAATACTGGGCGCCTCTTTTTTCTTGCATCGTTGGGTCAATATCACATGCATCTGGTTGCAAAAGAGTTTCCAAATCTATTAGAACCGGATGTTCACCATTGGCAATTAGATTTTCATGATGGAAATCTGTAGCTTGAAGTATATAAAGTAAACATAAAATCATCCCCGAACGCTGGTAATATCGCTGCACTTCTTGTTCAGAGTCACAAGGTAAATGCTCTACATACTCCATCCAACCATGAGTTTTAGAATCTATGACTTTGATGATTTTGAAAGGTACTTCAGTAGATTGTTGATTACACCAGTTCAAAAGTTCAGAATAAGCTTTTTCTAAACCTAAACCTCTAGGTTTGTATATGAGCTTAAATCCAGAAGCAAAGGTTAAAGCAATTACCGAACGTCCTTGGTTGTGTGGGTCAGAAAGATTAAGTTTTACTCCAGTTAGTTGGCTTACGTCTGCTTGAAAGGTTTGTTGAATGACTGGTAAATCTGTTTCTAACCGCTGAATGAACTCTGCTTTCTCCTCTACCCAAAAGTTTATTGCTGTTCCAACTAAGCGCGCAAGAACACTATATTTTTGGAAAAAAGATAGTAGTTTATCTGCTGCCAAATATTGGAGAAAAATTTTATACTGTGAATCAAAGCCATTCTTTTGTCGAGATGATGCAAGTGTATAAGTAGAAGACTTTAATGCTTTAAATTCTGAAAACTCAAATTCTAAGGTTTGAGAACAAAGCATGGCTAATTTCACTAGAAGCTGGCGCTCCATACTTACATAACACTCTTTTGATGGCAAATAAGTGCAATTGTTCAGTAGTGAATTTAACTGTTGTCGAGCGACGAAAACGAATGGTAGATAAAGTGATTCAAAGGGAATTTGTTTATTGATATCAAGACATTTAGCAAGATATTTATAAGTATTTGCACAAGCTTCCCAGTCTGTATTAAAAACTTCTTGTAAAGTATTTGCCCACTCAGGAAAATCTTCTGTGGCAAGACGAACATCACCAAGAAGGGTAGCAACCGCACTAGAATTTACATCATCCCACACAAGACGTTTAGCAAATTTTTCAATATTCCCTTTTGCAACTCCCTGACTCCATACCTGCCAACGAGAGCGAACTATCTGAGTATCTACTTTTTTTGTATCTGGAACAAATTGATTGCTTAATCTTTCTTTTAAATTACTTGCTTGCTCAACTATTGATACTAAATCTTGTAGCAATACTTTCATGTAATACAACTCCTATAAATTAAAATTTTGGCTTTACTCACATTTCCCCACAATAAAACCTATATTAATTCTAGAGCATAGTATTTTGGTTACCTATCTGAAATGCTTCGATATGACTAATAATTTTTTCGTTTCATCAATAAACACAAAACAGACACGCTATTCTAGAACAAACCTATCACATTTCGTTTACTCAAGGTCGATTTTCTCGGCGCCATACTTGAGGGGTTACATCAAAGCTAAGGCGAAACTGACGGAAAAAACAGCCTACATATCTATAACCTATAGTTTCTGCAATTTGTTCGATTGATAGGTCAGTTTCCGAAAGCAACTTACACGCTGCTATTATCCGACGATGAATTATCCAGCGATGTAACGACTTCCCGGTTTGGCGCCGCATTAAATCAGTTAAATAAGTAGGCGAATAACCAACAGCTTTGGCAACATCTTCCAGTTTAATGTTTTTTTGATAATTGTCTTCAATAAATTCAAAGACTTGATTCACTTGCGGACAAGGGTGAGACATGCGGAAATCATGGATTTCGTTAATTTTTGATGTTGACTGCTCAGACTGTTGATCTGCGGTATCAATTAAACCATTAATCTGCTCAACAGCACTTTGTAAGCTTTGTAAGCACTCTTGCTTTTTGTCATCACTCCAACTTTTTCCGTTTGTTTTGAGCAAGTCGGCTGATGTAATAATTGCGTTTATATGAGAGCGTAGTTGTTCAATAAGTTGATTCAAGTCAAATTTGTCTTCATTTCCTTGATTTTCTTGCATAAAGGAATGCATTTCTATTTCTAACGACTTAACGAACATAAAGTAAATCCTGTGCTTAATAAAAGTTGAATGCTGAAAATAAGTAATTTAGTAAGAACTAAACTTGTTTGCATAAATACTATTAACAGATTTGATATTTACACAGAAAGTAATAAGGTTAACAATTAAAGTTATTAGCTTTGTTTCAACTTCAGTAATAATGTCATGAGTTACGCAATCTCCTTTGATAAAAATTTTGAACTCTTGTCTCACCGTAACGATGTTATTTAAGAATTTATGCAGTTCATTGTTACAAAACTTTATATTTAATTTTCAATACTATGTTGAATTTGATACAAAAATATTAAAATTAAAAATGTAAAGCTTATTTAGCAAAGGTTACGGAGAAGCACATATGTATAGAATCATACTAAAACTTTTGAATAAATTTTCTGAAAAAGGATTAGGAATTTAAAAAACTGAGTTTAGTAGTACAAATCGTACATATATAAAGACAATTTAAGAACTTCCAATTAAAAAGTAAAAAATAAAAGTTTTGTTATAAAATGTCAGAAAGTGTGCAAATAAAATAAAAAATAAAAACCAAAGTGAAGCTCATTTATAAAGTTATAACATCAGTTACGGTTGCGATAACAGGCGCCATTGGTTGTTTTGTAGTTGCAGCAGAAGCATCAACATTTAGATTAGGACAACGTTCTACTGGACTGACTGTTACTCAGGGCGATATAGCAATGCGTGCAGATAAAGCAAGGCAAAGATTTAATGTTGATGGTAGCGGTATACTTGTAGGCGTAATTTCAGATAGCTTCAATAACCTAGGCGGCGCCCAAACAGATATAACCAACGGGGACTTGCCGTCAGATATCAAAGTCTTAAAAGAGTTACCAAGTGGAGGCTCAGACGAAGCTCGTGCCTTGATGCAAATTATTCATGATGTTGCTCCAGGCGCCAAATTTGCATTTCACGTACCAACGGCATCACCAAATGATCTTTCGACAGTAACAAGAGACTATGCAGAAGCAATTCGTAAACTGGCAGACGCGGGAGCAAAGATTATTGTATCTGATATCGGCGACCCATTTGACCCAATGTTTCAAGATGGAATAATTGCTCAAACTATCGATAGTGTAGCATTTAGACCCGGAAATTCTGGAGTCTCCTTTTTTGCATCTGCAGGTAATGACGCTCGGAGTAGTTATGAAAGTGCATTTAGGAGTAGTGGCATACAAGACCCCCTAAACGGTGGAGAATTCCATAATTTTAACTCGGATAGAGACGTTGATATTTTTCAAAAAATAACAATTCCTGAAGGTCGTTTTGCTAATTTCTTTTTTCAATGGGACGAACCCTTTGCTTCTTTGGGTGGTAAAGGTTCTGAAAATGACCTTGATTTTTACTTATACGATAGTAGTGGTACTAATATATTGGCTCAAAGTACGGATGCGAATATAGGTCAAGACCCAGCAGAATTCTTTTCATTCCCCAACGATGGACTAACACAAGAATTTAATTTAGCAATTTCTAAAAAAAGTGGAAAAAGCCCTGGTTTGATGAAATATATCGTGGGAGGAGCAGGGGGTGAGTTTCAAATCAACGAATATGACACAAAGAGTGGTACTACTTTTGGGTATAGCAATGCCAAGGGAGCTATGGCAGTTGGCACCGTTTCATACTTAGAAACACCAGAATTTGGAGTTAACCCAGCACGCAAAAGACTTTTCTCTTCAACTGGATGTGTACCAATTTTATTTGATATAAGTGGCAACCGTTTAGCACAACCCGAATGTCGAGAAAAACCTGGAATAATGGCGCCTGATAACGTGAATAACACATTTTTTGGGAATGATATAGAGGAAGACTCAGACGATTTTCCAAATTTTTCTGGAAGCTCTGCGGCAGCACCTCACGCTGCCGCAGTAGCAGCTTTAATGCTTCAGCTTAATCCAAATTTAACCCCTACCCAAATCTATTCCATCCTTAAAGAAACAGCTCTTGATATGGATGACCCAGATACCCCTGGATTTGACAGAGGTTTTGATTTTGCTACAGGTTATGGATTAATCAATGCAGAAGCAGCAATCGCACGAGTTCAGGCAACAATTCCCGAACCATCTTTAGTGTTAGGAATATTAATAGTAGCTTGTCTTACTCGCTTTACTAAAATTAAAAATTAAATGTTATGGCGTTACGCACCCTACACAAATTACGAGAAGCCAATGTAACTCTCTGTACAGGCGCCTGCGCGACCAATATCACATCACCATTCTTGTCTTTAACCCAGCTTTGTGCTTCTATAACTGGAGTGTAGGAGTGTGTAGGGGTGTAAGAAGATGAGATAGTTGGATGCTCAGTATTTAATGTTATCCACCTACCAGTTTGAACTTCTGCTTGTAGCGTTTCGGTGGGAGTTGGCGCCGTTCCGGAGCGTCCTGTTACAGTGAAAGAATTACCGCGCGCGCGAACACCTGGGTTACAACTCGATGTTATTTGTTGCGATGCATCTACTAAACCTTCGGGTAACTCGACTATACCGCGATTGGGGTCAACATCCGGCGTATTTAGTATAATTGAGCCTGCTTGACCAAACCGGGAACTAGCATCTATATCGTTAGTAGTGTTAACTTCGCGTGAATTTCCTTCGGAAAGATTAAATATATTCAAGGCATTAATATTAATCGTACCACCATTACCAGTGAAAGCATTTGCTGTAATATTACTATTCTCTTTAGGATACGCCACAATAAAACCGTTTTTAGCGTTGATACTAATGTTACCTCCATTCCCACCTTGTTCCGCAGTTCCCGCAGTAGTAGAAATCAAACTATTACCGCGTAGGATAAACAAGTCTTTCAAATTTATGGTGATGTTACCCCCATCACCGGAATTACTCTGAGCATTAAGTTTAGCACTGTTGCTTAAAGTAATATTTCTGGCAGTAATATCTAAATTTCCGGCGCCCTTTGCAGCAATAGTAGGATTGAAACTGCTAACAGCAATTTGGGCTTGATTTGCAACAATTAATTTATCAGTTGTAATGGAGAGAAAACCACCTTTACCCGTAGCTTCAGGAACATTAAAAAAATTATTACCGGGCAACCCACCAGAAGCACTGAGTATAGCAGTTGGAAAAAGTCCATTTTTGCTAATACCCGATAAGGAGATATTCTTAGCATTAATGATAAGATTACCAGCATCGCCACTACCTAAAGTCGAAGTTTGAATAATTGCACCATCACGCATATTCAAATTATTAGCCTTAAGAGTCAAAAGTGCAGCATTACCTGAAGAATTGCGCGCGCTACTCGCCAATATACCACTGTTAACCACAGGATTATCTGGTCTGGAAACAACTTTTCCATCTGCGGTAAAGGCAATTCCTGATAAATCAATGTTATTGGCATCTACAAATATTTCTCCAGCAGCACCATCTGCAAAAGTAATAGAACTAATTTGTGCCCCATTAGATAGACGTAACTCCGAAGTTTTAATTACCAATCTTCCAGCAGACCCTTTTCCAAAGCTTTGTGCGTAAATGCCACTACTTCTATTACCTGTATTTGATACACCAGTTGCAGTTAAAGATTCTTTTGCTGTGATATCAATGTATCCTCCTTGCCCAACTCCTAAAGCATTAGATGATATTTGCGCTCCACCTTGTAAAAATAATTGTTGTGTCTCAACATTGACATCTCCAGCTTTACCGGCACCTCGTGCATTTGTAAGAATACCTGTGTTAGATCCAGTAGATTCTATGAATTGAGTTTTAATTGTAATATTACCGCCAATTCCAGAAGCGCGATTATCAGTAAATAAAGTTGCTCCATTTTGAATCAAGATTTTATTAGCGAAAATTAATAAATTTGTACCTTTCCCAGATGCAGTAGCTGATAGTTGTGAAAATAAAGCACTAGAATTACCAATTAATTCAAAATTTTCCTTTGCATTTATAATGACATTTCCTCCTTTTCCATTACCAGTGATAAAAGATACAATTAGCGAACCATTTTCGATTTTTAAATTTCGAGAATTAATTGCTGCATCGCCACCAATATCGCCACCAACACTGACTTTTGAACCTTGGGATAGTCGAATGTCGCCAAATTCTTGTATTCCTGCGTATCCTAAAGAAAAACTTGTGTCAGTCGGGCTTATACTTACTAACCCTAAACTTGCAGTACTTCCTAATTCTATCTTTCCATCTAAAGCTGTGAGATAGCCACCAGGTAACTCTACATTACCCCCCACAAGTGCCAACATTTTACCCGGTTTGACAGCTAAACCCACATTATTTGATACTGATTGATTAACTATTGTACCTGGATTCTTTCCAAATTGTAAGCCAGTGGGAACGCTGATTGTTAACAATAATTCATTATTTGCAGTATTAACAGCGCTAAACTCTGTTGCATTCTTAAATGTGAGGCTATCAGCAGTACTGGCAATAAAAGAACCACCAATATTTAAAGCAGCATCCTTTCCAAAAATAAGTCCATTAGGATTAATTAAGAATAAATTGGCAGAGCTTGCAGTATTACCATTTTGTACAATCTCTATTAAACCATTAATTTTTGATGGTAATGTACCAGTAACGCGCGAAAAAATATTTGCTATACTTGCATCATGCTTAAAAGAAGCAATTTTTCCACTTGGAACAGAAAACTCACTAAAACTATGAAATAAATTACTTCCTGCTTGCGTTCCTCCCGTAATAAATGTCGTATTATTATTTGGATTTACTAAAGTAGTATTAACTAAAGTATTGTCTGGAATTATTTGAGCTTGCAATGGGGAAATTTTAATACAATAAGAGATAAAAAACATATTTAAAACTAAAGGTATAGAAAGCTTTTTAATTACAATATTAACCATATTTTTTAGCTCACAATTAACTAGTAAATTAATGTAGAGACATTACATTTTACGTCTCTACAATTTATATTCAAACCTATCTTATAACCACAGTAAGACACTAGATATCGTCAATAATCCTTACACTAAATTAATATCAACACTGGGTATAAAGTTAGTACCAGATGCAAAAGTGGCAAACTGTATTTTTGCAATACTATCACTAGGTGAAGCATCAAAGAATAATGCACCAGTGCTACTGTCATAACTAAATTGACTTGTGGAAGTTGCACCAAAACCAGATTTTGATATTTGAATTTTGTCACCTTCAGCCCAATTAAAGTCGGTAATTGTATCAATACCGATCAAAATACCAGAATAAGGATTTGAAGCTAAAGTATTAAAAACAAAGTTATCAGCACCCTTACCACCAGTAAGAGTATCATTATTATATCCACCTGTAAGAATATCTTTCCCTTCACCACCTATTAAAATGTCGTTGCCATGTCCACCATCTAAAATATCGTTGCCATTTCCACCGTCTAATGTGTCACGACCCCAGCTATTATTTCCTTCAATCAGAGTATCATTACCGTTGCCACCATATAAATAGTCATCATAACCACCTCCATCTAAGGTATCGTTGCCATTGTTACCATATAAGTAGTCATTGTCAAAACCACCATCAAGACTATCATTGCCACTTCCACCATAAATATAGTCGGTGCCACCACCACCATCAATAGTATCGTTACCTGCTTCTCCATATAGGGTATCTGCACCATCATCAAAACCTCCGGTCAAGGTATCGTTACCATCACCACCATATAATTTATCATTTCCTTCCCAACCCTCTAGAGTATCGTCACCAGTTCCACCATAAATATTATCGTTGCCACCATTGCCAATAATAATATCGTTACCCTCTTTACCTTTAAGGATATTATCTTGATTGTTGCCGTAAATTTTGTTGTTGAGATTATTACCTATACCTTCAGTTGCATTACCAGTTAAATAAAGATGATCTAATCCCGAACCATCTATTAAATCCCAATTTATAGAAGATATAACTGTTTCTATTCCTGTTTGGGGCTTGTCAATAATTTTATCCTTGGAGTTATCAACAACATAAGTATCATCCCCGTAACCACCTTCCAAAGTATCCACACTAGTACCACCATCTAAGTAATCTTTACCATCGCCACCATTAAGATAATCATTTCCTTCACCACCTATCAGAGCGTCATTTCCTTCTCCTCCCCAAATTTTGTCGTCACCTTTCTGCCCAAAAACAACGTCATTACCTTTTCCAGAATTTACTGTATCGTTACCAGCACCTGCAAGCACGGTATCGTTACTAGTGTCACTATTATTAGCACCTCTTAAATCAATATTGTTAGCCGAATTATCACCTTTAGTTTTACGACTAGGGTTTTCGTCATCGTAGATTAATATGTATGCAGTTTTAGTTGTAGAGCTTGTATTAAGTCCGATTGAAACTTTTTTTGCTTCTAATTCTGAATTATCTGGTGAACCCTCATCAGGTAATGTTACACCATTCTTTTCTTCTAACTGGTAAACATCATTTTCAAAACCTATATTCAAGCTATCACTAACACTTAAAGCAAAAATATTATCTCCATCTTGGTCTTTATCATTGAATGCTACACCAGAAATCGACGCTTTACCACTTGTATCCACGACAATATTTTGAGCATCAGGATAAATTCCAAAGTCACCTTTCCAAGTATTTGCTGGTAATCCTTGCTCACCCCAGATTGGATCCATTTCATATTCGAGCATAATTATTTCTCTCCTAAGTTTGTCTACTAGTTTCAACAAATAACGATATTGCTAGTTGAGTTTAAGCAATGTTTTACAAGTCTTTACGTTGCTTAAACATGCAAACCGATTTTATATACGACTGCTTTTTTGGTTTATGCATGAAAATAGCGTAAATTTGTTTAAATCATTGAAATCCTTCTGTAGCAAGTCATTGACTTATTTCTAATTGAAGGGTACTTAATATTGAGTTTTTTAAGCAGGCACCTGTAATATACTAGAAACAGATTAGAGCTTTACTTTTAGAGAACTCCATGACAAGAAATGCCCAATGTCATTCTGAACGCAGTGAAGAATCTCGCGGATATGCGAAGAAAGCGGCAAAACTACATTTACATCACGCTTTGAGATGCTACCCTCCGGGAAAACTGCGTTAACGTTCCTCAGCATGACAATATTGGATCAATTATTCTGTGGGCTTCTCTTAAACAAAGTTAAAATCTTTAAGATGCTAAGAAAGCGCGAAAACTGCGTTAACGTGCCCGACTCATGACAAACAATGATGGACAGGCGCCTCCCCTATCCGGAGGTTTTTTAATGACACAAGTTACGAGAACCTAATAAACCTATCTGTACAGGCGCCCGCGCAACTAACACTACACCACCATCTTTATCTTTAACCCAGTGCTGCGCTTCGACTATATTATTATTGGTAGTACTAGAGATGTAACCAGTTTGTTTACTGGTTACAGCATTGAATGTTATCCACCTTCCTGTTTGCACTTCTGTTTGTAATGGTTCAGTTGGACTCGGCGCCATTCCCGAACGCCCAGTCACGGAAAAAGAATTACCGCGCGCGCGAACTCCTGGGTTACAACTCGATGCTATTTGTTGCGATGCATCCGTTAAACCAGATGGTAACTCCACTAAACCACGACTAGGATCAACATCAGGTGTATTAATCAGTACTTCCCCATCTAAACCAAACTCAGAACTGGCATCAATATCATTAGTAAAATTTTCAGGAATTGACTTGCTTTCACCCAAGTTAAATAAGCTACGGGCATTAATGCTGATTTTACCACCTTGACCAGCAACTGCATTCGCAACAATATCGTTATTTTGATTTGGGAAAGCAACAATAAAGCCATTAGGTGCATTAATGTTAATGTTACCCCCCGAAGCTTGATTGAATGCTTGAGCAGAAATTAAACTTTGATTTTCCAACCCCAACAGTTTTAATTCATTCAAGTTTATATTGGCGCCATTCCCTGCTGCCGTTTCTGCCGTGAGTCTACCTCGGTTGAGACGAATAGTGTTTGCTCCCACCGTCAAGTTACCTGCTGCACCTGTACCTTTAGCACTTACCGTAACTTCGGCGCCGTCTCGCACATTTAAAATTGGAGTATTAACAATTAAGTTACCAGCATTGCCACCTGCAAGCGCTTGGGAGAACAAAGTACTGGGGATAGTTTTACCTGCGATAGTTGCAGCACCAACTATATCTACAGATTCGCTAGCGTTGACGGTTAATATACCACCATTTCCATCAGCAAAAGAACCTGCTCTTACTTCTCCTCCATTACGAATAATTAATTTTCCAACATTAAAGGTTCCACTTCCACCCTTGCCCAAACCAAAGTTGTCCGCCGAAATTCTGGCGCTATCTTCCACTACTAACTGCCCAGTTGTAATATTCAATTCTCCAGCATCACGGGTGGCGCCTGGGTCAGCAGAAACAAGAATGTTACTTTTAGCAAACTCGTCTTGAACTGGAGCGGTTCCAGTTACAAGGATAGAGTCGGAGGCTTTTATGTTTAGAGTTCCCCCACGCCCACCACTACGAGCAGCTGTTGATACCTGTGCCCCACCTGAGATTTCTAATTGTTGAGTTTCAATCGTGAGATTGCCACCATCACCTGTAGCTTGTTCATTAACTTGAGCAAACAAACCGCTACCGATAATATTATCTGCTCTCCTGCCTGCAACTTTTACCGAAGAGGCTAAAATTCTCAAATCTCCAGCATCCCCAGAACCAAAAGTACTTGTTGCGACCTGCGCTCCTTCAAAAACATTTAAAAGTCTGGTTTCAATAACGAGCGTTCCACCATTACCTGTAGCTGTTGTATCAACCTGAGCAAACAAACCACTAGGAAGATTAAAAGTAGGTGAACCACCTGCAAGCTCAACTGATTCAGAAGCTCTTACTATTAAATTGACTCCTCTGCCCGTTCCGAAGCTAGAAGTTGATATCTGTGCCCCTCCCTGAACAATTAGTTTTTTTGTATTAATTGTCAAAGCAAAGCCTTCACCTGTAGCTGTTCCCACAACTTCATTTAATATACCTGTAAGAAATAAATCTTCTGGTGTAGCGACTAATTCTAATTGCTCTAATGCATTAACTTTAAGATTTCCTGGTTGAGCATCATTTCCAGCCACGTTTCTAATTTGGCTACCTTGGGTTAAGGTTACGCGATTCGCCTGTATTTGTATGTCGGCGCCCTTAAAATCGCTTGAACCAATGTAAGCTGCTTGCGATAAACTAATATCTCGAAAGTTTTGGGTATTCTCATAGCCCAAAATCCAACCTTTATCTATTGGTGTCAGACTGACTAAACTATTATCAGAAACACTAGTTAACTCGATTCTTCCTCCCGGTGTTGTCAAAAAACCTCCTTCTATTAGCACCTCACCACCAACAAGTGCTAATGTTTTCCCTGATAGCACTTGAAGACCAATAGGATTTTGATCAATATCTAAAGCATTCGCCTGATTAACAATTGTTCCTGGTTGCGTTCCAAATCCCAAACCAACAGGAGCAGTGATAGTAAGAAGAGGAATAGCTTGATTTGAAGTGGCTATAAATTCAGTCCCATCAGCAAATCTAAGTCGATTAGCCGTAGTTGCGATAAAAGAACCTCCAATATTGAGATAGGCATTACTACCAAATATAATTCCATTCGGGTTCATTAAAAATAAACTAGCTGTATCATTAGCACGGATTAGCCCATTAATGTTAGATATAGACTTACCTGTAACTCGACTTATAATATTTTCAATATTTGCAGTGTTGTTAAAGTATGCACTACCCGCTGTGGGAATAGAAAATTGCTCAAAGCTATGGAACAAGTTGTTACCTCTTATTGTACCACCTGTAATCTCACAATTACTGCAATCAAGTGGGACTATTGAGTTATTAGGTAGTGTTGTATCTGGGATAATCTGTGCTGTACTCGGTAAAGAAATTAGTAAATTAAATATGCATCCTGCATAGAGTAAATACAATTTAAGAGAAAAACGTTCAATTATAATTAAAACAAAAATACTTAGTTTTGATTTCACTAAGTAAGATGATTTTCTAGAATTGAACGGTAAAAACTCTGGTTTGTAAAAGGCTATTACGTTAAACATTAGTTCTATAATTTTTGAATTATAAAAAATTAAAAACAGTCAGGTTCAGTATAACCCAACCTGACTGTACAGTTGATTTAAATTTTCATAAATTAACAAACTTACATTTGCACGGATGCTCTTTCAAAAAACAGTAAAGTAATAACTATGTTAAGCTTACTTAACATGCGTGCTTTCGTAAGGAAATCATACCCAAAATCCCAAGTGATAATAAACTTGCTGTGATACTTGGTTCAGGAATTGAGGTTGAAACAGAACCTGTACGATATATCGGTGCCAGATTAATAACTTCTGAAACTTTGGAACCATCAGGGCGTTCCCTTGCCCTTGTCAGACCTAAGATATCTTGTGTTAATATATACGATAAATCATTAACAGAACGATTTTTATCAAACTTACTTAAAAAATTTGTATCTACGTTTAGTCTATTTATTTGTACAACTGAATTAGTCGCTCCTCCAAAAATGCTATAATCAATATACTCTAATTTGCCGAACGAAGTATCTTCAACTTTTAGCTCTGCTCTTAAGTTGCCCACATCAAATAGTTTTTCATCAGCCTTGAAAAGACTGTTAAATCTAGGGAATCCAGAAGAATCTCGAATTAGAATCTCGTTATCTTCGAGTAATTGTCCGAAGCCAATACGAAAATTTTCTATTGCACCATTGAAAATGCCCAAATTAGGATCTAAGCTTGCTGAGTCGGTAATAGTTTTTCCTGCTTGATCTGTACCAAATAAATTAAATTGAGAATAAGTAAATGTTGGCTGTGGAGAATCATCTAAGCCCATTTGGTTATATTGATTACCTTTAGTTGCTCTTTGAGCTACCGCTGGTTCTAGAAAAGCTGAGGTAAAAATGGTAGCAGTTGCTAAAGCTATTATTACTTTCATTAAGGTATCTCTCACATTTCTAATTATGAATTTATGCGTTGCCTTAGACAAAAAGTTTTTAACAGACTGTTCGACTTCGTAAGATTCAACCTGTATAAATTGATTTGATTGTAGAACTGAATTAACATTAAAACACAACTAAACGTATTTTAACTTAGGCAAACTAATTTCTTCATCAAAAAAACACACAAGAGTTACAGTACATTTGAAAACCCAGTTTCATCCAAAAACCGGGTTTCAATTTATCGACGGATGATTATATAGATATCTTACAAATAGGGAAGCATTACAACCCTATAAGTAGGAATCCCTAACCTAGAAGGTAGCATCCAAGTTGAGTGAAAAGCTAGTGTTATCTTGGAAAACAGCAATTAAATCACCTTTATAGTACAAAGTCGTATCTAATGCTCCGGAACCGCTCATGTTTTCATTGTACTTAACAGTGTAATCGTTCTTGCTGCCACCTAAGCGGACTTTATCACCTTCCCAATATTTAAAGTCAGTAATAGTAGCGTATCCATTTTTACCGTCACCGTAGTAACCAACTTCACTCCAAGAACCGTTGTAACCAAGTCCAAAGGTATCTTTACCAGCACCACCACTTAAGGTATCTTTTTCACCGTAACTATAAGCTTGATAGCCGTTAACAAAGTCATCACCGGCGCCACCTGATAGATAGTCGTTACCAGACCCACCGTAGACAAAATCGTTACCTTCTTGACCGTAGAGCCAGTCATTGCCAGTACCACCATCTACATAGTCATTGCCGGCGCCACCATAAAGAGAGTCATTACCAGATTCACCGTAGAGGATATCATCACCAGAGTATTTTGGATTCAAACCACCATACATAGTATCGTTACCACTTCCACCATACAGGATGTCATTTTGATTACCCCCGTACATAATATCGTCGCCGCCATAACCGTACAACGTATCCTTGCCGTCATAGTCGTCATAACCAGAGCCATAACCAGATGTTGGATAACCTTTAATAACATCATTGCTGCCAGTGCCATAGAGGGTTTCGCTGTACCAATGACCGTTAATAGTAGCCATAATTTATTTCTCCTTCTAGACCAATTAAAGTTGTGTGTATAAAGTTTGGTTCACATCAAGCTATGTTTATCATTCTTCTGCTGAAAAGTGTGAACCTCTCTTCTTTCACCCTATACGGTAGGTTTTTTAGTTTATGCAGTTAAAGTAAAAAATTTTTTGGATATCTTGTAGAATTTTTTGAACTCTTGTGTAATTCTCATCTTGTGGAACGGGCATCCCTGCCCGTTACAAACATAAAGTAGTACTCCATAAAGTATCTCTTGCATCAAACTCTCCGTTATCCCCATATACGAACGAGGACTTTTTCAGCTTATGGACGTACTCAAAAAAATTATGAAGTATCTATATGAACCCGAACTACTATACAGATAAGCAGAAGTATGCAAATAGGTTAAAATTGATTACCAAGCCACTAAATTTAAAACCTTTATATATATTTTTTTTCATGCAACCTAGGCAGGGCATTATCGAAATATTTTCTACCTTTCTGCTATTCGATGCAGATAGGTTTAGCACTTGGGCAACCGATGCTAAGTTGAGACGTAGTATAAAATATTGCTTGGGACAATCACCACAAACGCAAACAGACAGGTTTTGGGCAGTTTATTGGCATAAAATATGGCAAGCTGAATCCAATTCTCTTGCAATGGCACATATTTCAGCTTACTTACAGGAGGTGTGCTACTGGACGGCAAAAAAAATGGCGCTGAATTTTAAAAGTCAATCTAGCATAGCTGACTGCTTCCAAATCGCTATCGCGCGCGTTCCCAAGATACTGAAAAACTTCAACTCAGAAATTGGGAGTAGTTTAAAAAGTTATGCTGAATTAGCTTTTGAGGGTTTTATCAAAGACTCCTTACGGTTACATCACGAAGCTGATATTTGTAGCGACTGGTCATTACTGCACAAAATTAGCCGTAAACGCTTGATAGGCGCCTTGACGAATGCGGGCTATAACAGTCACATTATTGAGAGCTACCTTCTAGCTTGGGAATGTTTTAAGGAAATATACGCAACTGAAGGAAAGAAAACTCGCGCTCTGAATAAACCCGGTACTTCAACTTGGCAATCAATAGCTGACTTATATAATATACAGCAGTTGAGTCAGTTGACATCTACATCTAAAGCAACCCCAGAGAATTTGGAAAAATGGATAAGTGCTTGCTGTGTAGCTGCACGTAACTATCTATTTCCAAAAATGGTTTCTGCTGATGCTACGTTTACAGGGCAAGAAACTGGTAATTTACTTGATGTGTTACCAGCTTCGGAAGATACGTCGCTACTGATGAAAGTTATTACCCAAGAAGAATATATAGATAGGCATAATCTTCAAGTCGAGCTAACTCAAGTTTTGACTGATGCCATAGCAGCACTTGATACACAGTCACAGCAACTACTGCAAGTCTATTACAAGCAACAGCTAACTCAGCAGCAAATTGCCGAAAAGCTGGAAATGAAGCAGTACACTGTTTCTCGCCGTTTGACGAGCATTAAACGCGCATTGTTACTAGCTTTAACTCAGTGGAGTACAAACAACATGCATATTAATCCTACATCTAACGTACTAGATGTAGTAAGCAAAAGCTTGGAGGAATGGCTCAAAAATTATTACGGCCATACTAATTACCTAGCAGATAATTAAATTGGAGTCAACAAAATTATGTTTAGTGCGTCTTTCCCCTCTTTACTTGATAACGAACACATTCTGGAAATTCCTCAAACATCTACTGCACCAGAACAAAAGTTCTCAACCGCAGGCGCCTCTCAGCGTGCTTTAATTAACAAACTGTGTTTGGACGCATTTTTATGCATGTTGGGCGAAGAATTTTCTGTGACTCCAAAGGTTTATCCTAATAATGCAGCATTGGCTAGTATTTGGGAGTTTGTCAACGGTACAGCTATTAGTTTTGGTAGTACACGTTTAGTGTTAATACCAACCTTAGCAATGGATAGTGATGAACTGCGTGTACCGCAAGAGTGGATAGATATTCCTGAATGGGTTGGTGATTACTATTTAGCAGTACAGGTAAACCCAGATGAAGGTTGGGTAAGAGTTTATGGCTACACAAACCATCAAAATATCAAAACTCTTGGTGTTTATAACCCTAGCGACCGTACCTACAGTTTGGAAGAAGATTTAATTCAAGATTTAAACGTTTTGTGGTTAACTATTCAATATTACCCTGAAGTTACGCGCGCCTTCGTATCTGAACTACCACCATTACCCCAAGCTCAAGCTGAAAATTTATTACAACGTTTAGGAGCAGACATTAAATTTCCACGTTTAGAAATTCCATTTCAGCTTTGGGGAGCATTGCTAGCACACGGTGGTTGGCGCCAGCGTTTGTATGAATTACGACAAAGTATAACGCAGCAAACATCTGTTCTACAGTGGCTGACTTATGGAGTTTCAAATTTTGCAACCCAGCTTGGTTGGTCAACACGCGAATTTATAACGGCGCCAACAGGTATGCGAAGCAGAGAAACATCTATAATAGGGTTGTCTCGACAACTGTTAATAGCTGGTGATGCATACGAGTTACGCATTTTCTCTAAAGGTAATGCTTCGGAACTAGTTTGGCGATTTGAATTACGAAGTTTTAATTCAGAAGGTTTAATACCTGAAGGTTTTAGGTTAAGACTGCTAACTGAAGATTTAAAAACGTTTACAAATAATGAAGATATTGCAACGGCACCTGCTGAACTGCTGTATGTTGAAGTCATGCTTGAATCTGGAGAGGGTATCGTTTGGGAAGTTGAACCAACACCCGAAAACTACGAACGCGAAATTCTACGGTTTTAATTAGACATTTCCAACCTAAAAATTTAGTATAATCTTTTAATATATCAGCATATATACTCGTTATATATTAAAAACGTAGGTTGGGTGCAACCCAACGTGCAAAATCAATGTGTATTTTTATTAAGCTAAATTTACTTGTGAACATCAGATTTATGTAAAAAACCACAAAGGCACAAAGGACACAAAGGAAGAAAAGAAAAAAAAGAAAAGAGTATTACTATATAAAGCTGTTTAAAAAATGAACAAAACACAATTGATAACTAGGCTAGTTTCTTTACGTAAATCCTACTTAAGATTTATTGTGGTTGCTGTTATAACTACTATATTATGTGTTCAATTATTACCCGCTTTTGCAAATACTCCCTATCTAAAAGACATAGAATATCAATCACAAACGCAAGAGACAGGTAAATTATTATACGACAGCGGACGCTATGTTGAAGCCGCACAAATATTACAGCAAGCTGTTGACTCTTATCAAAAGCAAGGCAAAACACTTGAACAAGCTGTAGCTCTAAGTAATCTTTCACTCACATATCAACAACTAGGTGACTGGAAAGAAGCTCAAAACACAATTACTCAAAGTTTGAATTTACAAGGATATAAAAAAGCATCACAAAATAATATTAACCTTACAGTTCTTGCTCAAACTTTAGATATTCAAGGACGTTTACAGTTAGAAATAGGGCAAGCAGAACAAGCGCTTTCAACCTGGAAGGAAATGGAGGAAATTTACACTAAAATCGGAGATAAAAATAGTATAGCTAGAGCGCGTCTGAATCAATCTCAAGCTTTACGAAGTCAGGGGTTTAACCGTCGCGCAGTCGAAATGCTCGCACAAACCAATCAAACCTTACAATTTCAACCAGACTCACTGGATAAAGTAGCAGCCTTACTTTCGCTTGGTAACACACTACAAAGAATTGGCAAACTCGAAGAATCTGACCGCGTTTTCAAAAAAAGTTTAGAAATATCACAACGATTAAAGTCTCCCATCTACACTGCCGCAATTTTTCTAAATTTAGGTAATAATGCCCGCGCGCAACAGAAAATACCAGAAGCTATATCATTTTACCAACAAACATATATAACATCTCTCTCACCCTTAACCAAAGTTCAAGCTCAAATTAATCAATATACTTTACTAGTTCAAACAAAAGATGAAACACAAAAAAATGAAGCTCAATCTCTAATACCAGCAATTCAAACTCAATTAGAACAACTCCCCCCATCACGCGCATCAATATACGCTCGAATAAACTTCGCTCACACCCTCTCACCCTCCCACCCTCCCACCCTCCCCTCCACCCTTCTCGCAACAGCAATACAACAATCTCGCATCATCGGTGATACACGTGCGGAAGCTTATGCACTGGGAAAACTAGGAAGCTTATATGAAAAAACACAGCAATGGCAGCAAGCGCGCGAACTTACCGAAAAAGCATTAAACTTAGCCAAAGAAACAAATACGCCTGAAATAGCTTATTTGTGGCAATGGCAATTAGGAAGAATCTTGAAATCGGAAGGTGATATTAAAGGAGCAATTAGCGCATATGATGCAGCAGTAGATAGTTTAGAGCAACTACGAACAGACCTAGTAGCAGTAAATCAAGATATACAATTTAACTTTCGAGATAACGTAGAACCAGTTTACCGCGAATCAGTTGCTTTATTACTTTCCACACAGCAAACCTCAGAAAAAACACTTGAAAAAGCTAGAGCGCGTATCGAAGCACTACAGTTAGCAGAAATAGATAACTTTTTCCGTGAAGCTTGTCTACAAGGGCAAAAAGTACTTCTTGATAAACTTGTAGATGAAGCAAATTCCACAGCTGCAATTATTTACCCAATTATCCTTCCCGAACAACTTCAAATCATCGTCAAAATTCCTCAGCAACCGTTGCGTCATTACACTATCAAAAAATCTCAAGTAGAAGTAGAAGGCATTCTCGAAAAAATTCGAGAGTATATTACAGAACCAGACCGTACAGAAGATGTACAAGCGCTTTCTCAAGAAGTTTATAGCTGGTTAATTAAACCAAATGAATCTGATTTAGAAAAAAACAAAATAAATACGCTTGTATTTGTATTAGATGGCGCCTTAAGAAACGTGCCAATGGCAGCATTATACGATGGTCAAAAATACCTGATTGAAAAATACGCTGTAGCATTAAGTTTAGGATTACAACTGTTTCAACCTAAACCCCTAGCAAAAACAAAGCTGAATGTACTCGCAGGTGGATTAATACAACCACCACTCAATTATAAAAAGCAATTTCCTCCTTTACCAGAAATTCAGTCCGAATTTAAATTAATATCTCAAGCCGGAGTTTCCAATACCCAATTACTAAACCAAAACTTCAATAGTAAAAACTTAGAAGCCAGAGTTAATGCTTCTGGATATAACGTATTACATCTAGCAACCCACGGTCAATTTAGCTCGCGCGCCGAGAATACCTTTATCCTAGCAGCCGATGGTCCAATAAACGTCACACAGTTTGATAGCTTATTGCGTCGTCGCGACGAAACCCGTCCCGAAGCATTAGAAATGTTAGTACTAAGTGCATGTCAAACCGCTGCTGGAGACAATCGCGCGACATTAGGGTTAGCAGGAGCATCACTCAAAGCAGGTGCCAGAAGTACATTAGCATCACTATGGCACGTCAATGACAAATCCACATCTATATTAATAGGGGAATTTTACCGAGAACTAGCCAAAACCAAAGTCACAAAAGCCGAAGCACTAAGAAAAGCCCAAATCACACTTTTAAACAAATATCCTAACTATACCCGTCCCGCTTTCTGGGCGCCTTATATACTAGTAGGTAACTGGCTTTAAATATATATTATGAGTCGCGAACGTAGTATATGTAAAAATATATATTTAATAGCCAATAAGTTTAACTATGGAATCCCAGACTGAACAGAATAAGTCACAAAGCAACACTAATACGAAGACACAGCAAGAAACCGAACAAGAAAAAATATTATGTCCTCATTGTAAGCGCACTGCTACAAATGGTATTAAATGTAAAGGAATTTGTGTTGCTGATAATGATTATTAATACATTTTTGGCGCCGAAAATTTTCATTCTAAGCGTCGAAAATTGTCATTCTGAGCGTAGCGAAGAATCTCTTATATTGAAACTTTATTAGATGCTACCCTGCGGGAAAAGCTCCGCTTTACACTGCGTTCAGCATGACAGGGGGGAAAGCTTATTTTTGTGCAACTCTGGGTTGACTGAGGAAACTGTATACGGTGCGGGAAACTTGAGAGATAAATTCTCTACCTCTTGCGTCACCAAAAGGTCTTCTGACAAAGATACCTGCTAGGTAACGTTTACCGTTGGGCATTTGAATAATTCCTGCATCTCCGAGAATGACTCCTAGTGTACCTGTTTTATGAGCTATTGTGGCGCCTCTTCCTAGTCCAGATGCTAGTAAGCTGGTGTTTTCAACGCGACGCATGATGTCTAATACTCTTACACGACTTGAGTTACTCAATAATTGGTTATTAGCAACTAAAGCAGATAATCTAACTAAATCTTTGGCACTAGTTATATTAGTTCCTTTGAAGTCACCCAGTAAATTGCGAATTACAGTATTTTGTAATCCCCAAGTGCGGAAGCGTGGATTTAACTTGTTTCTGCCCCCTAAACGGTCGATTATCATGTTAGTTGCGGTGTTATCGCTGATGGTAATCATTTTAGTCGCAGTTTCTAGCAAGCTGAATTTAGTTCCCGGCGCCCGATATTGCATTGTACCAGAACCACCAGTCACTAAGTCACGACGCATTGTTAATGTTTCGTTTAACTTAACTCGACCAGCATCAATTTCTTGGAATAAAGCAATTAATATCGGAAACTTAATTGTACTCGCTGCTGAAAATGCTTTTTCACCGTTGTAATCTACATAATTCCCCGTTTCTAAATCAATAAAAAATAATCCTGGGTCAAGCGAACGGTAACGTGACATCAAAGACCGGACTTGTGAACTTAGCTGTGTGATTTCATTACCTAGAGGTACCACTCCAGCAAAGGGTGAAATACCACCTACTTGAACTGGTGTTTTAACCTCACCCGACTGTGAATCACCACTTGCAATACGTTCTATTGAAGAGAAATTGACAATCCAGTGCGATGACGTATCACCTTGAATTAATACCTTATCTGGTTGTACCGTGTATCCCGGCGCCAGTTCCACAACCAATCTAGTTGTGTTAGCATCAAACTTACCAACACGAATTTCTTTAATTGCAGCACCATAAGTTTGACGAAGCGTATTTCCTTCTAAATCTGTATTAGGAAGGTCAATAACTAAGCGTGTGGGATTATTGATTAAAAATGCTCTTGGTCTAACACCAGATTCTGTAGTGATATTGAGTTTGTTTTGCGCTTGGTCAAAATACCAAGACTCTAAACGAGCAGCATTAACAGGAGCGCATAGCATTACAACACTCGCACTCGCAAGTAAGAAATATCTTAACTTCATGCGGAAACAATCTTATTTGTGTGTGGGGTTTACTAGCACCATTTTTCTGTATTAACCTCCTACATCCGGAAGAAATTACATACAAATGCATGTAGCAATCTTTCTCAGAAGACATCTGTACTCCAAAATAGTTCCCTGGCAACGGATGTAACGGATGTAACGGATGTAACGTAGGGTGCGTCACCCACCAATTTACAACCACAGGCGCCGATTACAAAACTTTTCTATCAGCGTTTGCTTTGTCTTGCTCTTTTAAGTCATCCCAAAGCTTTGCCCTTTGCTCGTAGTATTTGCGAAGAGGACTTAGTTTAATAGCTTGCCCGTAATCAAAAATAGCTAGCTGATAATAACCCATTTGTTTATATATATCACCGCGATTACTATAAAGATGAGCTTCGTTGGGTTTAAGAATAATAGCTTTAGTATAATCGACTGCTGCTTGCTCGTAGTTACCCTGTGACATTTGAACGATTGCTTGATTTTGATACTTGCCTGCGTTAGCACCCTTCGTGTTAGAAGATTACCTATAAACTCTCCCTCTTCCTTTGCGTTCTTTGCGTCCTTTGCGGTTGGTTCATTTTTGGTATTCTTTGAGCGTGAAGGGAGTAAGATAATAAGCAGGTAATTCGGGTACCTCATATGCCTTCACCTTTTCCAGGAATGAATCCGTATTTAGAGCATCCGGAACTGTTTCCGGGTATACACCATTATTTGATTAGCGAAATTGCTCGGTTTTTATCGCCCCAACTACGTCCTAAATATCGTGTTGCTGTCGAGGTGAGGATGTATGAAACTACAGATGACAGTTCTTTGGTTGTGGGTATTCCTGATGTAACTGTTAAAAGTCGTCAAATTCAAGATTCAAATTCATCTGACATGGCTAATGTGGCTGTAGCTACACCTACTTCTCAACCTGTCAAAGTCAAAATTCCTATGCCTGTAGCTATAAAAGAAGGATATTTGGAAGTTAGAGAAGTTGGAACGGAAACATTAATTACTACTATTGAAATTGTTTCACCTAGTAATAAACGTGTTGGTAAAGGACGAGAGATGTATGAAGAGAAACGCGAGCAAGTTTTGGCGAGTCGCACGAACTTGGTTGAAATTGATTTACTACGTAGAGGCAATCCAATGCCCATCGTTGATAATAATACTCAAAGTCAATATAGAATTTTAGTGTGCCGTGGTAATAGCCGTCCTAATGCTGATTTATATGCTTTTAATTTACCTGATGTAATTCCTTGTTTTTCTCTTCCTTTACGTGCAGGGGATAACGAACCTGTTTTAGATTTACAGTCTTTATTAAATAATGTTTACGATGTGTATGCTTATGATTTGGTGGTTAATTATAATGATGAACCTGTGCCACAGTTAAGTAAAAGCGATGCTGTTTGGATGGATGCGCTGTTACGTCAACAAAGTATACGAGTATAAATAAAAATGCCTTTTTACACTGTGTAATGTAAAAAAGCATTTACTTATTTTGTTCGTGTGATTTATGTTAACTGGTTTGTGCGAGAGAGAATACAACGAGGTCGTTTAGGAGGTTAACGTTTGGACTCGATTAAAAGTCACTGTTTTACAGGCGCCTTGAACCTAGTCCTGTGATAGATTCTAAGGAAGCTCTAAGTGCTTGCATGTACCATCTGGTTTCGGTACGCTCTCTGACGATTTTTTCATAAATCGCTTCGTATCCGTCTACCATTTGGGTAACACTAAAGTTGTTTTGGACGTGTTCACGACATTTACGACGGTCAAGTTCTAACACTTGTGGCATTACAGAAGCCATTTCTTCGTATGTGTCGCAGACTATTCCACTAACACCATGTGCTACTACTTCGGGTACTGAACCCATGTTCATTCCTATAACTGGTGTACCACAAGCCATTGATTCTATCATGACTAAGCCAAATGGCTCTCTCCAAGTAATTGCAAACAATGTTGCTGCTGCATTACCTAGTAATTCCGATTTCTGTGCGTGATTTACTTCACCCAAAAACTCTATTTGCTTACCGTCTATAAACGGTTCTATCTCTGCTTCGTAGAACTCTTTATCTACTATGTCCACTTTCCCTGCCATTTTTAGCTTCATTCCCGTTTTCTTGGCAATGGCTATTGCATGTTGGGGTCCTTTTTCTGGAGAGAATCTTCCTAAAAATGCTAAATATGGTGGGTCGTGGGGCTTTTCTACAAACGGATATTCTTCAACCACTATTCCGTTATATACTGTGCCTGCATAATTTAAATCTACTTGTCGCTGTGCATTACTTATGCTGATGTATGATTGTGACCCGTATTCACTAAATACTTTCGCACTGTCTTTTGTGAAGCTTCCATGCAGCGTATGAACTGTTGGTGTTGATACCATGCTTGCTAATGCTAATGACCAAACCCCGACGTGTGAGTGTATTATGTCGAAGTCTGCTGCTCTTTGATATACTTGACCCGGCGCCAACACTTCGTAAATAATGTGTTCTTTAATATCTGGGTCTAAACGCAATGCACGTGGGCTAACTCCTTCTAACTTAGCTAACGTTTGTGAGTCCCCAGAGGCAAATAATGTGACTTCATGACCTCTACGTACTAACTCGTCAGATACGCGACTTACTACAAGTTCTATTCCACCATAGGTTGGAGGAGGAACCGTTTCCCATAAGGGAGCAATTTGTGCGATTTTCATAAGTTTTGTTGGTTCAGCTTTTCAAAGCCTATAAACGATAATTCAATCAGATGCTAATTAGGGTTACTAGACCATATTTCACCCTTCAACTACACACCAGAGTGACACTAACCTATGCGGTTAGTCTGTAAACAAACGCAGTTAAGGCTAACACCGAACCGTCTAAACCTCACCTCCAGTTTTTATTCAACTTTGTGGTTTTAGACATATCTATTCTTACATATCTTATTCCTATCAACTAATTTTGTCATCTATCTTCCGGACTATATAAGTTTTATAAATCAGTCGAAATAACGAATTTTTGATTAAAAATCACTCAAATTGCAATATCCATTACAGCTTTTAAAATAGCTGCTTACCCTATGGTTATTATAGTAGAGACGCGCGCATTTACGTCTCTACAACACAATGTTTGATGTTATGATTCTGGATATTGATGTGATATGAATGGTATTTCGATAATTTCACCTTCGTTTTCTGCTATTCTTACTTTTGTTCCTATTCCACCTGCTTGCTTGCGGATGTAACCTAGTCCATAATACCCTTCAGTAGTTCCTGTGATACTTGTTAAGGTGCCTACTTTCTCTTCTTCTATATAGATTTGACTACCTGGGTCTGCATAATTATTTAATTTTATTCCCCACAAGTATGTTTTTACACCTTTATACGTGTTTAAACGGGCAATTGTTTCTTGTCCAATATAGCAACCTTTAGTAAAACAAATAGTTTGCCATAACCCAACTTCAAGGGGATTATAGTCTTCCGTTAGTTCTTTTTCTGGGACTGGACGACCTTGAATAATTCGCAGTGTTTCCCATGCTGTCTCTTTCATCGCAACGGCGCCTATCTCTAAAAGTTTATTCCATATTGTGTCTTTATGAACAACTGGAAAAATTAATGTGTATCCGGGTAAAGCTAAACCACTACCTACTGCTATCAAAGTTTCTACTGTGAGTATATTATATACTTGATTACTATTAGGAGTCTCAAGAGGAGTTACACCTAACTCTTGAATAATTGCCTGACTTTCTGGGCCAATTAAACTAAAAGCGGCAGTTTCTTCTGTAATATCACTCAATTCAACTTTATCAGCAAAGAATATATATTTATCTAACCACTGCATTAAATACTCACGACGGTTAGGTGATACAATCAATAATACAGCGTCTTCTTTGATATACGCTGTCGTTAAATCGATTGTTCTAGCTGTGGATGTGACAAAAACAGTATCACAACCTTGACCGGGTTTAAGAGACTGAAAATCATTTGTACTTTGGTTATGCAGAAACCGTAAACGGTCATCACCAGATACTTTTATACGTCCCCAATGACTACGGTCATAAACTGCAACTCTTTCTTGAGCAGCTTTTATTGCTGTTGTGTCGTTTTGATTAATGTTTGATACTGACATATGTACTTAATATTATAAATGGCGTTCTAACCAATCAATTAAATCAGATAATACCTCTTGATAACCATAATCGTCGTGAAGTTCGTGATAGCTCTCTGGATATTCTCGCAGTTCTTTATCCGCAAAAGTGATTTTTTCAAAGAATTTACGACTTCCTTCGGGTAATGTCACCTTGTCGGCGCCTGCGAGCATCATCAAAAATGGTATATTAATATGACTCGCATGTGCTTGTACCCAAGCTAGTGTACTCGAAAACTCTGTTGATAAACGCGCAGTTCCCACAGTATGTCTCAATTTATCTTGTTGATGATATGCAATCACTTTTTCATCACGAGCTGCTAACTTCATGTCTATACCCGTATTCATGGAAAAACGAGGATATACTTTTGAGAGGATTCTACCGATTAAAATTTTAATTGGTGAAACACCAGATTCTCCTAAAGCAGGAGTAAAAGCTATTACACCATTTAATTTCGGTTTTTCTCCTTTATACCGCAATACATAATCTAAAACTGTTAACCCTCCCAAACTGTGACCAAACAAAAATAAGGGAGTCTCCACATTCGAGGTCGCTATCAACTCTAAAAAACTTCCCACATCCTCACGATACTCGTTCCAAGAATTTATATACGCACGTTGACCGGGTGATTTTCCACTTCCTCGTAAATCAATACCGTATACAGCATAATTATTTGGTATTAAATGCTTTACTATATTTAAGTATACTCCACTGTGCCCCCCTAAACCGTGAATTATAGCAACTATTCCTCGCACCTCATTCTCTGGGCGCCAGGATTGGTAGTATAATTCTGTACCATCAGCACTCTTGATTAAACTTTCGTGGCTACAAATCATTTTTTAAACTACACAGTAACTAAATAATACTAATGTTATTCCTAAATCAAATCAATTCAGCAAACGCATTAATTGTAGGAGCAAGTCAAGGTATTGGCTTGGGTTTCGTCAAAAAATTACTCGATGATGGTAAAATTAATAGAATTTACGCAGCATTTCGTAACCCAGACTCTGCCACCGAATTACTACAACTCGCAACCGAAAACCCTACACGCTTAACGTGCTTAGTCATCGATGTCACTAATGAAGCGCAAATAACCGAAGGATTACAGCAAATTAAAAGTGAAGTCAAAACACTGCACTTAGTAATAAACTGTGTTGGACTACTTCATGATGGGGACTTTCAACCCGAAAAAAGCTTAAGGCACTTGAATATAGAAAATCTAACTCGTTATTTTCAGGTTAATAGTATAGGGAGTGTACTCTTAGCAAAACATCTTGTCCCCTTATTCAAACACCAAGAGAATAGTGTATTTGCAAGCATTTCCGCTAAAGTCGCCAGTATCGGCGATAATAATTTGGGTGGATGGTATGGTTATCGCGCATCGAAAACAGCACTCAATATGTTTATGCGGAATGTTTCAATAGAGTATGCACGCAGTTGTCCTAAAAATATAGTAGTTACATTGCATCCAGGTACTACAAACACTCGTTTATCTCGTCCCTTTCAAGCAAACGTTCCACCCGAAAAACTTTTTAGTATTGAACGCACCGTCAGTCAGCTTTTAGAAGTGATTGGAAAATTAGATAAAAATGATAGCGGTCAGTTCTTCTCGTGGGATGGTAGCAAACTACCTTGGTAAATTATAAACTTTGTCGCACAGGATATAGCGGCGCCTGTGCGGTCAAATTGTTTTACCACAGAGACGCAGAGTATACTGAGAGAAGACAATAAACCACAAAGACACAAAGGACACAAAGGAAAAAATATTCACAAATCTTTATGGTTATGGGCACCGCGAAATTATGTTATTTTTGTGGTGATGAGCGTAGCTTTCTGATTTCTTCTTTAGACATTCCTAGTGCTTTGCTTATTTCTACTTCTAGTTGCAAAATGTCGGTTGTGGAAAACTCGAATATAATTTCGGTCATAGGAAAGTCTTTAGTTTGAACCTTTACTTGCGATATTCCCCTTGTTTTATCTACTTTTACAAAAATAGCACGCGGCGCCACTATATAAGGTACTGTAACTTGAAGTGGTTTGAAGGACGATTCAAGTGGTAAATATTTTGGCGCCTTATAGTCACGATTTAACACGGCATACATTACAATTCCACTTAGTCCCCAACAACCAAATGCGAGTAAAGGTATGGGCAACCATAACTCGAACAAAGTCGCGCGTAACTTTTTCAATAACTTAGGTTTAAACATGTTATGTTAATTTTACTAGTGGAAGACGACACTGACCAATTAGAACCGATACGTGCAGCACTCGCAAAAGTCGGACACACCGTTGACGCTGTAGAAGATGGAGACACTGCCCAATGGTTAATGTCACAAAAAGATTACGATTTATTAATTCTAGATTGGATGCTACCAAAAGTTAGCGGTATACAATTATGTCGGCAATATCGCAATAGTGGTAAAACATCCCCTGTCCTTATGTTGACTGCAAAAGACACCACACAAGACAAAGTTATTGGTCTAGATGCAGGCGCCGACGATTATTTAGTCAAACCAATTGATATTATAGAACTATTAGCACGAGTACGCGCCCTTGGCAGACGTTCTCCCTTATGGCAAAGCGATACACTCACACTCTCTTCACTACATCTCGACCGTAATAACTTAACAATTACCAAACATAATACCACAACGCAACTATCTGGTCGCGAATTCCAACTTATGGAATACCTAATGCGTCATCCCCGTCAAGTATTAACTTACACCCAAATCGAACAAGCACTTTGGGGATGGGGAGACGAACCCGAAAGCAATGCTATCACAACTTTGGTACGTAGACTCAGGCAAAGACTCCAAACCGTTGGCGCCAAAGATTGGTTAGAAAACGTTTATGGTATTGGTTATCGTCTCAACATTTCCGAATAAAACCCCATCTGCTACATCCGTTATATGCGTTGCCAAGCTTCATCTAAAATTTAAATATTAGTTAAAACAAACCAAGTATTTTCACTGAGCTAACTAAGTATTAAAACAAGTTATAGTTCAAGAGTTAATTTTCTTTCATTATATAAACCCGTGATAGTACAGGCTTTAATGTCTATGCTGCGCGATATTGTTATGTGTATTTACAGGAATAAATGGACAGTTTAGATTTAAATCGTTTATCAGGTACGCAACTTATAACTTCTCCTTTAAATACAAACCTACCGGGAGAATTACAAAGTTTTATTAGCTTTAGTGCCAGTAGTGCTAATATTGCTCCTATACTTCGTGATACAACAGTCACTCTACTCCCTGTTTCTGAAGATGCTCAGGCGCCTGTTGGAAGTGTTGGTACTCCAATTTCCTCTATTATTAACTTTAATAATGTCACTGATAACGGGCAAATTGGTATTGCCATTACTGAAGTCGGTACTGGCAGTAACGGTACTTGGTATTTTACTACCGATGGTGGCAGAGCATGGGCACCACTCGGTGAGGTCTCTGAAAGCAGTGCGCGTTTATTATTAGCAAATTTAAATAGTCGTATTTACTTCCAACCAGTTGCTGATTATAACGGTTTTATTAGTCGTGCCATAACTTTCCGTGCTTGGGATAATACTGATGGAACCGCAGGTAATACAGCAAATGTCGCTACTAATGGAGGAACTACAGCGTTCAGTAACACTACAGATACTGCTTCTCTACAAGTTCAGGCAGTTAATGATGCTCCTGTAAATACTGTTCCTGTTTCTACTCAAACTTCACGTATTGGCTTCAATGAAGATACAGAGTTTGCTTTTAAAGATGATAACGCAATTCGAGTGGCGGATATCGATGCTGGTAATGGCGCCATTGATGTCACGGTGAATGCTACTAGTGGTACACTATTCCTCTCAGACTCCATTATTCCAAACCCCACCAATACAATATCTATATCAGGTACTCTCGCCAGTATCAACGCTACTCTCGACAAATTGGTTTACAAACCTATTAAAGATTATAACGGTGCCGTTAATATTCGAGTTTTTACTACAGACCGTGGAAATACGGGTGGTACTCAAAGAAGCGATGAAGATACTATTTATTTAAATGTCTTACCTGTGAATGATGCACCTACATTCACAAAAGGTTTTAATGAGACTGTTGATGAAGACTTTGGTGTACGAACTGTTACTTGGGCTACTAATATATCTAAAGGTGCTAGTAACGAATCTAATCAAACAGTCGCTTTCAACGTCATCATCAGTCCCGAAGATAGTAAACTATTCCAGAGTATACCAACTATCGATGCCAATGGTACGCTTCGCTACACACCGAAAGCAAATATGTCTGGAACAGCGAATGTCACAGTTTTTCTCACAGACAGTGAAAACGCTGAATCAAAACGAGAATCATTTTCTATTACCATTAACCCCGTCAATGACCCTCCTGTTAATTTAATTCCCTTACAACTTCAAACAGTACTAGAAGATTCTGTACTCACTTTCTCTAATGCCCGTAATAATACCATCAGTATCACTGATATTGATAATCCAGGCGCCGGAATTATGCAGCTTCTAGTCGAGGCGCCTAACGGTATACTAGAAGTGGCGCAAACTACCGACTTAAATATTCGCAACAATAAAACAGGTTCGGTAACCTTAACTGGTACTCTCGAAAAAATCAATGCTGGGTTAGATGGTTTACAATTTACACCCAACAAAGACTTTAACGGTAGAACCTTAGTTAAGATTACTACGAATGACCAAGGTAATACCGGAAAAGGCCCCGCATATACAGTTAGTAATGATATTAATATAGATGTCATCGC
This sequence comes from Calothrix sp. PCC 7103, assembly GCF_000331305.1. Taxonomy (GTDB): domain Bacteria; phylum Cyanobacteriota; class Cyanobacteriia; order Cyanobacteriales; family Nostocaceae; genus Dulcicalothrix. The sequence goes on from NZ_KB217483.1 coordinate 925,003, forward strand.
AGTTAACGACGCACCTCGCTTCACTAAGGGTGATAATCAACTCGTTAAAGAAGACACACCATCACAGAGTATACCTTGGGCAACTGCTATTTCTCCTGGCGCCACAAATGAAACTGGTCAATCTTTAAAATTCAATGTCACGAACGATAATAATTCTCTATTTTCCGTTCAACCTCAAATTTCTGCCAACGGTATTCTCTTTTATACATTGGCAAAAGATAAAAATACATTGGCAAAAGATAAAAATGGTGTAGCGAATGTGACGGTAGCGAATGTGACGGTAGTGCTAGAAGATGGTGGTGATAACAGTGATGGAGGTATAAGTCTATCTAGAGAAGAAACCTTTACCATCACCGTCACCCCAGTTAATGATAGTCCCACAAATAGAGTTCCAAATACGCAAACAATTTTGGAAGACTCAGAGTTGGTGTTTACCGATGATAAGCTTATTTCCATCAGCGATATCGATATCGATATTAATATTGATGTAGGTAATAACCCAGTACAAGTTAGAGTCATCGCTAATAATGGCATATTGACTTGGAATGATAGTAAAACTCTTACCACTGCACAAGGAAAAGGAACAGGTGTTGTCACCCTTACAGGAAAACTCGCCGATATTAATTCTGACCTAAATGGTTTAACCTTTAAACCCAGTACTAACTTTATCGGGTTCACAACTATTCAAGTTATTACCAATGACCAAGGTAGTATAGGTGATGGACAAGCATGGCAAACTTCTAGCAATATTGGAGTTGTAGTCAACCCAGTCAATGATGTTCCTAGCTTTACTATAGGTGGTGATATTCCCGTTGACGAAGATGCTGGTTTACAGCAAATAGTTGGTTGGGCAACTAGAGTTAATACTGGTGCTGCGGATGAATTTCAGAGTTTACAATTTAACGTTAGAAACAGCAATAATGCGTTATTTGCTGAACAACCAAGAATTTCTGTAAATGGTTCGTTAGGTACGCTTATTTTTAGAACTGCTCCAAATGCGAATGGGACTGCAAAAGTATTTGTCAGTTTGCGAGATACTGGTGGTACACGAGATAATGGTGTTGATACTTCTGTAGAACAAGAGTTTACTATTAATGTCGGCGCCGTTAATGATGCTCCGATTAATCGTGTTCCAACTCCTCAAACAATGGATGAAGATAATACAATTGTTTTCTCTGCACTTGGTGGTGTTAATAATGCAATTACTGTTAGCGATGTAGATGTAGATTTAGAAGGACTTGCATTAGAAACAACAATATCTACAGAGAATGGAACTCTCAGCGTAACTAACACGAGTGAACTTACCAGTTCTAGTAGTACTCCTGGTAGCATTACTTTGGTTGGAACGGTAAATGCCATTAACAAAGCTTTGGATGGTTTAACTTTTACACCTACAGCTAATTTTAATGGTGTAGCGAAAATTCAGGTAACAACTAACGACCAAGGTAATACTGGAAGTGGTGGCGCCCTTAAAGATACAGATATAATTATAGTTAACGTCAACCCAGTCAACGACGCACCAACCTTTACTAAAGGCGCCGACATTCCTCCTATATCTGAAGACGCAGAGCGGTATAATGAAACTTGGGCTACAGAAATTACCACTGGTCTATTAGACGATACCAGACAAAAATTAACCTTTATCGTCACCAATACTGACAATTCTTTATTCAGCGAACAACCAAGCATTTCGACAGATGGCAAATTAACCTTTAAATCTGCTGTTAATGCAAATGGAGAAGCAACTGTTACAGTGCAATTGCAAGATGATGGGGGTGTGTTGAAGGGTGGTAAAGATACTTCAAACCCAGTTACTTTCAAAATTACAGTTAATGCAGTAAACGATGCTCCGGTCAATAATATTCCTAGTATAGTGCAAACAATTACTGAGGATGGTTTAGCTTTGGCTGTTTTCTCAGTTAATACAGGAAACGCGATAACTATTACAGAAGTAGACAAAGAGCCAAATGCGACGGTTCAAATTAATCTGTCTTCGGAAGATGGTACAATCAAACTGGCGCTGCCGAGTGCTGATTTTTCGAGTAATGTATCTTTAACTGGCGCCTTAAGTGATATTAACCGTGCATTGGATGGTTTAACATTCAAACCAAACCTCAACTTTAACGGTGAAGCTAAAATTAGAATAGCCAGCAGTAAGCAGGGAATGGAAGATGTAGATATTATAAAAGTAAACGTCACCCCTGTAAATGATGCACCCACCGTTATACCAGGAGCAAAGTTATCAAGATCAGCAGGTGCTTCGTTTAACATTCCAACATGGGCAACATTTACTGCTGGTCCAGATAATGAGTCTGCACAACAAGTATCTGAGTACATAGTTAGAGTTATTAGTAACCCTACAGTATTTTCTGGTAGACCAGTCATCGATAGACAAGGTAACTTAATTTTTAGTACCGCAAGAGATATTAAAACTTCTACTACGGCAACTATTGGAGTCAGAGTTCGAGATAATGGTGGAACGAACTTGGGTGGAGTCGATACTTCAGAGGAAAAAACCTTTGAGATTACAGTTGACCCAATTCAGGTTAATATATCTACTGCTACAGAATTTATCGAAGAAGGAAATAGTGGAACAACAGATTACGACTTTGACGTTCGTTTATCAGGCGCCAGTAACGAAACAGTGACCGTTGAATATTTTACCGTAGATGAGACTGCAACGGGCGCCGATAAAGATTATCAAGAAGCTTCAGGAACAGTCACCTTTAGACCTGGAGAAACGAGTAAAACAGTAAAAGTCAAAATCAACGGTGATACTAAGTTTGAAACCGACCAAACCTTCCGAGTTAACTTGTCAGAACCTAGAAACGTAGATTTGGGAACAACAACGAGTGTAGTTGGTAAAATCAAAGACGATGACACCAAACCTGTAATTAGTATTGGTGACGCTTATAGTCGAGAAGGTAAATCAACTTTAGAAATTCCAGTTGGTTTATCAAATGCCAGTGACGAACAAGTAACCGTAGACTACATTGTAACAGATGGTACCGCTACAGCAGACAAAGACTATATAGCAGGCGCCAGTGTTGCGGTAGTATTTGCACCAGGTGAAATTAGTAAAACCATCAGTATCCCCATAAATAATGATGATATTTTTGAAACAAACGAAACATTCTTTGTAGAACTGAAAGACCCCACTAACGGTACAATATCAACAACAGCGAATAAAGCGACAGCAAAAATAATCAACGATGATGCCAAAAATACCACCGATTTCAATAATGATGGTTATAGCGATATAGTATTGCGTAACTATCGAACAGGTGAAAACATCATCTGGTTCATGAACAACTTTACAATCGATAAAAGTGTAATCATTGACCGACAGCAAGATACCAACTGGGTATTAGAAGGAGTTGCGGACTTTACAACCGAAGGAAAACTAGATTTTCTGTACCGCAACTATAAAACAGGTGAAAACGAAATATGGATGATGGATGGTACACAACGTCTGCAAGTACTGCCATTGTTAAAATTAACTGACACGAACTGGGAAATTAAAGCAGTCCAAGATTTTAACGGCGACCGTAAAACCGATATTATGTGGTATAATGCCAAAACTAGTGAAAGTATGATTTGGCAAATGAACGGGCCAACAATTTCCAGAAGTATATCATTACCAAAAGTCACATCTACACCTTTAAATGTAGAACTGAATGTAGAACTAGTTGCCGATTTAAGTGGTGATGGTAAAGCTGATATTATATGGCGTAATGAAAGAACAGGCGCCAGTACAGCTTGGGTAATGGGTGACACAACCGTACAAAAAGAAATTACGCTCGAAGCTTCAGCAGATGCGAATATTCACATACAAGGAGCAGGAGACTTTAACAACGACGGTAAACTGGACATAGTAGCAAGTAACTACCTAACAGGTGAAAATACCGTTTGGTACTTAGATAACACTGCGAACGAAATTAAAATTACAACCAAAGCAATACTACCAACTAATGGCGCCAACATGAGAATAGAGCAAATTACCGACTTCGACAACGACGGTAACTTAGACTTTCTCTATCGTGATTTTAGTACAGGAGAGAATGAAATTTGGCGTATGAAAGGCGCCGAACGTGACCAAATTATCAAATTACCCAAACTTCGCGAAAATTTCTGGGAGGTTTCTGTGTAATATTGTTAGCGTAGAGACGTAGAGACTAAACATGTTTAGTCTCTACATTACGTTCAATCTACCCACAGTTAGAAAAAATATTTTACAAATATACTCAAAAAGATTTTATCAAATTACGGAATTTTACCATAAGGTCGTGAAGTTAGTTAATAGAAGCACAGGGCATTAATCGTCTACTTCAATAAAAGTTACAAAATTTATTAAATTGTTTATCTAATTACAAAATTTTATTATAAGGGGCGTGGCGATATGATAGTCAACGACCGTAGAAACTCTGTATCTAGATTAATATTACTGACGGCTATTTCCGTTTTGGCTACATTAAACATAGTACCCCAAGAAGCTATATCGGCGCCTATACCAACACCCACACCCACACCCACAGTATCAAAGTCAGAGAAAATAACTCGAAAAATCAACGAGTTAAAGCAGTCACAGGAACGTTGGATAGAAATAAATCTTAAACAGCAAAAATTAACTGCTTGGGAAGGAAATAAGGTTATATACCAAGTTACTGTTTCAAGTGGTAAAAAGTCTACTCCTACACTCACGGGAGTTTACGCTGTTCAAACTAAACTACGTAAAGCCAGAATGCGTGGCGCCGACTATAATATTCCTGATGTACCTTATACAATGTACTACGACGGCAACTATGCAATTCACGGTGCCTACTGGCATAATAACTTTGGTACACCCGTCAGTCACGGTTGCGTCAACCTACCACCAAAAAAAGCACAACTAGTATTCAACTGGGCAAAAGTCGGAACCCCTGTAGTCGTTCGCAGAAATTAATCTATGATTTTTGTGCGCCATTGGCGCACAAATTTGTTTAAGCTACATTAAGTTGAATTTCATAACCTAATCTTTTCGGCAACGAAATTTTATACACATCACCTTGGTTCATTTCTCCTGGTTCCTTCATCTCACTTAATGCTGTAACTACTTCGTCTGAGTTTGCCGTCAGGATAACTACGGGTGTTTCACACGCTATCGGAAAATCGTGCCATGTACCCAAATGTAATAATAATCCGTGTCCTGGTGGAAAACGTAATGCTTTTACTTCATTTAAATTTGGTACGCTTTGATTATCATTATCGTGATTAGGTGGCGCCATTACCATAATAAAGGGTGATTGTCCTAGGGCAATAAACATCTGTGTCATATGCATATGACGTTCCAACCAGATAATATTGGGATATCCCGGCATGATTTTAGCCGTTCTAAATGTAGCAGTACCACGATAGCTAAAATCGATATTTTCACCTTCAAGAACTCTTTCTTGGTAAAAAGGTATGGATAAACCAGGTTTACTCACATCGTCACCAAGTAAATATCCATACGGTTTGATATTTTCTTGAGTCGCATCAATAACTGGAATCGTGAGAGTTTTAGTTTGTGATATTGTCATGCTAAATGTTCGTATATTGCCTCACCTGTGGTTATCCAGGTATGTGGCTTGCTTTTAATATATGATAAACACTGTTTTAAATATTTCATCCGTAATGGTTGACCGACTATGAAGGGATGTAAACCTATTGCCATGATGCGTGGGTTTTTTTCGCCATCTAGCCAAAGTTGGTCAAACTGGTCTTGTATCGCTTGTGCAAATTCGGCGCCTGAAAATCTGTTACTTAAACACAGGGTGATATCATTAGCTTCAATAGTATACGGTATCGCTAACATTCGACCATCTTGAAGCGGGTACCAATATGGTTGGTCGTCGTTAACCCAGTCAGCAGTATATACTATTCCGGTGCCGTGCAATAATTCAAACGTTGATTCTGTAATGGAAAACCCCGGTGTTAACCATCCTTTGGGTAATTTTCCTGTTGCTTGTTTTAATAAATTTAAGGTTTTCTCAATAATTTGCGTCTCTGTTTGTTTATCCATACCGCTATGACCTGTGGAATTATTAATACCATGAGCCATGACTTCCCAGCCATATGTATTTATTGCTGTCATAATTTCTGGGTACAGCGTGCAAATTTCACCGTTGACTGCTGCTGTGACTGGTATGGATAATTCAGCGAACAACTCAAATAGGCGCCATATTCCTACTCTATTACCATAATCTCGCCAACCGTAGTTAGCAATTTCTGGCTGACTATTCAAATGTGGCTGAATCGCTGTGCCAAGTTTACCAAAAGTAAAATGTTCTACATTCATTACCACCCAAACTGCTACCCGCTCATTATTGGGTAGCTTTAAAGGTGGGCGCCTGTCAAGGGGGTCGTAAGATGGTGGATACATGGCAACGGATGATGAACGGATGTAACGGATAAATTATATAAGCTATTGATTTTAAACAAAATCTAATTATTTAAAACCACCGATCCTTTACATCCATCCGTTGCCTAGATTTGATACAATGCGGTTAATGCGATAGCCAGCGCATCTGCGGCATCGTCGGGTTTTGGAATAGTATCCAAATTTAATTCGTTCGCTACAGCTTCTTGAACTTCGTATTTTTCTGCATTTCCATACCCTGTTAAAGCGTGCTTGACTTGTTTAGGTGCAAATTCGACGTATGGTAGTTTATGCTGTGCTAGTACCAGCATAATGACGCCGCGTGCTTGAGCGACTAAGATGGTATTTCCCATTCGATAGAAAAACAATTGTTCTATTGCAACTAAATCTGGTTTAATTTCTTCAATTAGGATATGCAAATCATCAAACAGAGTACACAAGCGCGTTCCCATTTCTGTTCCTGCTTCTGTGCGAATTACGCCAAAGTCAAGCATTTTTACAGATGTATCCTGAGCTATATTATTGCTTGCTGTATAAGTAATGGCACCAAAACCTAAAATGGCAAGACCTGGGTCTAATCCTAAAATGCGCTTTTCCATGTACTTTTATTTACAAATACCATAAACAACGCTTGTATAGCAATGCTAGCAACTTTAATTGCATGTTTTTTAGATAAATAGAATTATAAATGTAATAATCTTGCACTCAGTTTTGAATGCATGTAGTGTACATTTTCTGTTAATCATTATTTTAGATCACCACTTTCTTCATGCTTGTATGTCAATTGGTTTTATAAAACAAGCCCTCAACACTCTGCTTCCTCAGTCAAGGCGCCGTACTTCCTACCGGGTTAACCAGTGGTTCAAGTGGCTATCTCCAGGACTTTCGGTTAAGCGTTGGTTACTTATCAGCATCAGTGGTGTGGTGCTTGGAGTTTTAGGGTTGGCTATTTCGATTCGACTCACACCAATTTTCTGGGCCATCGAACTACTTAGAAATTTCTTAGGAAAAATCACAGATATTGTACCCTACTATATTAGTGGTCCCATTGTTTTATTGCTGGGACTGTTACTACTGCTTTGGGGTCAAACGCGCACTGTTAGCTCTATTACTCAAGTTCTTCGACCTGGTGCCGAAGAGGAACTGGTAGATGTTTTACTAGCGCATCGTCGATTATATCGCGGCCCGAAAATAGTAGTTATTGGTGGCGGTACAGGACTGTCAACTTTATTACGTGGTCTCAAAACCTACAGTGCTAATATCACCGCAATTGTGACAGTTGGTGATGATGGTGGCTCTTCTGGTAGACTACGCGAAGAATTTGGCATGTTACCACCAGGAGATATCCGTAAATGTTTAACCGCGTTAGCAGATGAAGAAAAACTGTTAACAGAATTATTTGAATACCGTTTTAGTAGTGGTGACGGTTTAAGCGGCCATAGTTTTGGTAACTTATTCTTAACCGCTTTAAGTGATATTACAGGAGACTTAGAGCGTGCAGTTGCTGCTAGTTCCAAAGTCTTAGCTATTCGTGGACAAGTATTACCCGCAACGCTCAGTGATATTCGTCTTTGGGCAGAACTATCTGACGGGCGCCGAATTGTAGGTGAATCAAAAATTACTGATGCTAAAGGTACAATTACAGACTTTGGTTGCACACCCATAGACCCTAAAGCTTTACCAGGAGCGATAAAAGCTATCAAAGAAGCCGATTATATAATCATGGGTCCAGGTAGCCTTTACACCAGTGTCATTCCTAATTTACTGGTACCACAAATAGCAGATGCAATCGCAGCAGCAGACGTACCACGTATTTACGTGTGTAACATTATGACACAACCGGGTGAAACTCAAGGTTACTCAGTCTCCGAACACATCAAAGCAATAGACAAAGCATGTGGAAGGCCATTATTCAACGCAGTACTCGTTCATAAAAAATCACCATCACCACGAGCCTTAGTACGTTACGCTCAAGGAAACTCACACCCCGTTTTCTTAGACCGAGAAGATGTAACCAAACTTGGGCGCCGTATCGTTTTAGCTAATATAATGCATGAAGACGAAAAAGGGTGCGTTCGTCACGACTCGCAAAAACTTGCAAAAGTACTTATCAAATGGTACAGTGGCGCCAAAATTTAAGTAGGGTGCGTGACGCCATAACAATTATCAAACGAAGCGCTTATCTAGTAGCGTCACGCACTAAAGCAAAGAATAGACTTAAATATTGAATTGTAAAGTCACGCACCAGAGCAAAGAATAGAGTTAAATATTGAATTTTAAAGTTAAATTAACAATTAAGAATTAAATAATCTTGACTCTTCCCCTTTCCCCAATGATAAAGCTCACCCTTAAAGACGCAGAACTCACACACCAAATAGGAGTAGAACTAGGTAGCACCTTACCAGCTTCAACCGTCATCTTATTATCCGGAGACCTAGGAGCAGGTAAAACCACCTTGGTAAAAGGAATAGGAGAAGGTTTAGGTGTTACCGACCCCATCGTTAGTCCAACCTTTACATTAATCAACGAGTATACCGAAGCGCGTATACCACTTTACCATTTAGATTTATATCGTTTAGAACCAAACGAAGTCTCAGCATTAAACCTAGAAACTTACTGGGAAGGTATAGAAGTTATACCAGGAATTGTAGCAATCGAATGGGCAGAAAGAATGCCTTATAAACCAGATAGTTATATAAACATCCATTTAACACACACCCAACAAGGAACTCGCGAAATTACAATTACCCAAATCAACTGCACCCTGCACCTAAATATAATTTAATTACAGTTTTAATACAGCACAAACTGTTTTCGTGAGTTACAACAGAAGTAACCTCAACTGTATATAAAAATAATGAGCAAATTAAATTACCCTAACTTTGATTATTATCAGTATAATAACGTAATATCTTGTCATTACTATTTAATCAACGGTATTTAAGATGGTACTGAAAGAAATTGTATATTTTGTAACCAAAAAACTACCAGAATATATAGGTTTAAAACTCCAGCGAAAGAAAAAATCAGAAACAGAGAAGCAAGACGAAAACTGGATTGAAGATTTTGACGAACGTGAGAGGGATTGTTTGTAAGCGCCTGTAATAATTTAATCGGGATATACAGATGCTATTTTAAGCTAAAATTCAGTTGAGGTAAACTGCCCAACGTAATATAAGTACATACTTATATAGAGTAACAGCAGGCGCCGTTTGTAATAAAACTTGTTGTAATACTGTTGACAAAATAGGTATATTCAAAGTTATAAGAGTGTGGGAAATGTGCTAAGAAATACAGAGCATGACTAGAACAATAATTCAACAGGTTACAAGCATCAACCAGTTCGTGTTAATGGTTTTCTACACAGGTACGCATTTGTGGCAGTTCCGTGTGATTAGTCCAGAGGGGAGCGTTTACGGAAAACGCAAAGTATATAATTCTGCCCAAGCAGCAGAACATGCTGGACGAAAATGGGTAGAACATTCTTAACTAAACTTTCTAGATACCTTGTTATAGTATGGTGCTTTCAGGTAGTGATTTTATTTTTGTTAAATTAGAGAAAGGAAACCTGGGAATGAGTTGTATGATGTGCTTTGTATTTTAAAACGTTTGACTCAAATAGCGAGTAACTGATTAATTTATTAAGATAAAATGGTGCGACGTGCAACGGCATAACGCACCATACCCTTTTGTGTCAGGTCGGGACTAGCTCACCTGGACGCAGTTTCGACCACTTACCTTTTTCTTCTTTGAAGCTGAGACAGCCAACTACGTCCCATTCCATCTCAATAATATCTCCGCGCGGGCGGATGTTAACATTAATTGATGGTTCATTTGCCTCGAAATCAGGTGTTTCGGTCAAATGAGGTTGTTCGTGCTGTCCTTCTACTGCGTGGTAGGTAAAACAGCGGTCTACATAGTGGCAGTTGATACAAACACACATAACAGAATCAACTCCATAACCTTGTATTGCTAATCTAGCTTAAAATTTGAGAAACCGGGTTTCTTTATCGAGATTGTAATAAACATGGTAACTTTGGGTAGAAACCGGGTTTCTTTGACAAAAATGTATAATTTACCTTTACCTTCTTTATCTCCAGAAAATTATCCTTTTGATTTAGATTTATTACCGCAACCTATTTATTTAGTAGGAGGCGCCGTTCGGGATGCGATATTAGGTAGAAAGCGCGAGTATTTGGATTTAGATTTTATATTACCGGAGAATGCGGTTGGTGTTGCCCATAAACTTGCAGCACATTATAAAGCAGGATTTGTTTTGCTCGACCCACAAAGACAAATAGCACGGGTAGTATTTGCCAATGCGACGGTAGATATTGCCCAGCAGGAAGGAGACAGCTTAGAAATAGATTTGCATAGACGTGATTTTACGATAAATGCGATTGCGTTCAATCCTCATACCCAAGAAATAATCGACCCCCTCTTTGGTTATGCTGATATACAAGCGGGGATTTTACGGATGGTTTCGCAACATAACCTCGAAGATGACCCTTTACGGTTAATGCGTGGATATCGTCAAGCTGCACAACTTGGTTTTGAGATAGAAACCCACACTCAAAATACCATTCGGACTTTGGCGCCACTACTAACACAAGTTGCCGCAGAGAGAGTGCGTACCGAACTGAGCTACATGCTTCTGAATTCTCAAGGAACTCCCTGGATAATAAAAGCTATACAAGACAAATTATTGGCACCATTCTTTCAAAATATAACCCCAGAAGTATATTCACGGTTACAAAAAGTCGATGCAGCTTACTTAGAACTATCACAAAAATGGCGCCAGCTAGAAGTTGAGCTAAATACGTATATACGTGATACTATAAAAACAACATGGTTAGGTATTGCCAAACTCGCATGTTTAGTAAATCCCGATTTAGAACAAGCCGAACGTGAATTGACTGAACTTACCTACAGTCGTGCTGAAATTAAAGCCGTAATAACTGTATTGAAACTGTACCCACACTTAAATACACCACACATGCCATTGCGCGAACAATACTTTTTGTATAAGGAAGCGGAAAACGTATTGCCCGCGACATGCATTATGGCAATGGCATGTGATAATTCGGTAGAGGGCATTGCACCAATTATCGCCCGCTACCTTAACCCTGATGATCCGGTGGCTCATCCCATTTCCTTATTAAATGGGAAGAAACTGATTATAGCACTAAACATACCAGCTTCGCCACTGGTAGGAAAAATGCTGACTGAAATTGCCATCGCACAAATTGAGGGCAAGGTTTCCAACTATGACGAAGCTATAGAATATGCTCGCCAATTTTTGGCGCCATAAACGACTCTAAAATATTTTGTAACTGTAGAATATCAACGACAAAATTACTATTCCAACCTTGCGTCGCATCATACTCACCATTCCCGCACCAATATTGGTACTTATGACCCATTGATTTAGCTAAATAGTAAAAGTAAGGAATAACGAAAGGGTAAGGGAAAAGCTCCAGCACTTTAACATGCTCACAGAATAATATATTAGTTAACCCGGCGCCGTGAGTAGCAACAACAGCATCAGCATCGTAGAAAAGCTCAATTTGTTCATGTAGAGGCATTTTTTCGAGAGTATAAACTTCAAACCCATATATAGCAAGAGTTTGAATCACCTCAGCTTCGTTGATAATATGACGCTGGTTATGAGCTTGTCGTCGAGAAATGAAGATGCGCTTGTTTTTGATGCGGGGTCGTTGAGGTAAAAACCGAGTAAAAATCTGATTGCGATATGAACTTGGAATAAAACCGCTAAAATTATGATTTAAAAATTTTGATAAAATGAGCTTTTCGAGACGAAACAGCAAAGGTCGGTCTTCAGATGCATAACCTGACACTTGACAGATTTGAATATTGGGTAAAAGCAATTTTGACAAGTAAAAAGCTTCCATGTCAAAAATTTTACGTGAATGTATTAACTTGACGTGATTATCATTATCTTGAATAATGTCGTGTAAAGAAGTGAGATAAAAACGGGGTAGATTATCGATAAGCGTATGATAGTAATTATTAGTGGTTTGATGCCAAATAACAGAATAGCCAGAAATATCTTCAACCTTGGAAGTAAATAAACAATCAAGCTTGAAATCTTCTACTGGTTTCGTAATATTAAACGATTCACGGATAATTTTTCTATCTTTGGTGAGAATAACTGAATACAAAGGACAGTAAAAAACATCTTCTAAAACAGTAGTGTAAGCAAGGGGAGTAGAATAAAATACTCCCTGTAAAGATGTTGTTTCCGAAGCAAAAACCATTTGTGGTGCTTCTTCCGTGGCAATCGTCTCTGGTAACACGACATTATATTTACTTAAATTATCTTTTAATAATGTTTCAATAGAGACACTCTGAACGATTGAACGCTTAAATTGCTTTTTAACTTTTGTTAGTAAACTCATTTAAATTTTACAATAAAATTTCATCATACCTTTTCCTTTGTGTCCTTTGTGACTTTGTGGTTTGTCTTTCTTATCTCTTTTTTTGATAATTATTTTGAATATAAATTGTAAACATATATGATGTTGAATTTAAATATTTAAATATATAAGTTTGGGGAATCAGGTAATGGGAATGCTTAGGTAATTAGGATAGACTAGTATTACTTTATACTACTTAATTAGAGAACTTTTATTAGTATTTTTGCACTCCTTAATATACTAATATAATGCAACTATTACAACAAGACATAGAAAGAATAGCGACATTACTTATGCAATTAAACCACAGTAAAAGTCTCACTGAATTTGAAACTATACTTAACACGGGTAAGAAATGTCATTCTGAGCGTAGCGCTCCGGCGGAGCATTTGCCGCAGGCTAGAATCTCTAAGATGCTTCACTGCACTACGTTTCGTTCAGCATGACAAAGTTTATATTCTACCCATTAGCAGTATATTAAATTACCATTTGAATTGGTGCAAGCGATACTACCACTTTGGGCATCAATTAGAAACTCTTAACTCTTGGTTGCCACATCTTACAACTTTACCTATACCAGTCACGCTTAAGCAAAAAATAAATGACCGTATCAAATCAATTGAAGTTAAAAATAATACTAAATTAGTTTACCAAAGCGATAACTGCTGATATTTACTTACTGATGTAGGCACATTTAACCAATCTGGCGCCACCAAACCATCCTCCAAAAAAATTAATTCTACTGGCACACCAAGATAATAAGCGTAAGCAACAGTTAACCAAGTACCAGAACCTTGTCCATTAGGATTTCTACATGGCTTACATCCAGCAGGACAAGACTTATTAGCAAACGCATACAACTTGTTATAAGTACCTGCAATTGCATCAATCATCGATTTGGAACGTTTCGCAAATTCATAACGCTCCTTTCCTTGGCACACATATATATTTAACTCTTTAGCTAGGCGCCGAGCTTCAATTCTAACTAGCGCATCAACTCCCATCGCATCACCCACATGCCAAGTTGCATCTATTTGGGCAATCTCCTGTAACTTATCCTTAACAATCAAAGCTTGCTCAGAATTTGTGTATCTTGTTCCAGTAAATGCTATTTCCATATATGACCTTACTGCTCTACTCATCTCATTGTAGAACAAAAATACCATAAAAGATATGTCAACTACAAATATCCCTATATGTATAAAAAATCGTTCTCCAAAATGGCGCCAATGAAGCGACAATTACACAAGCACTGCGAGTAATGCGTACCTCGGAGCAGTTAGAGCAGTTTGACATGCTTTTAGGTTTTTTTGCTAGCTTTATGTTAGATAAGGCGTTAGTTCAAAACATTATGAGGTTAGATATGGCAATTTTACAAGAGTCTCCTTGGTATCAACAAATCTTTGGTGAAGGTGAGTAAGTAGGTGAAAAACGCGGTGAGCAACGGGGTATCCTATCTGTTATTGAGTTAGGACTAGAGTTAAAATTCGGCACCGATGCTTTAGAATTAATGAAATCTGTTTCTCAAGTACAAGATTTAGATAAATATACTGCTAATGGGTAGAATATAAACTTTGTCATGCTGAACGAAACGTAGTGCAGTGAAGCATCTTAGATATTCTAGCCTGCGGCAAATGCTCCGCCGGAGCGCTACGCTCAGAATGACATTTCTTACCCGTGTTAAGTATATATCTTCACGCATCATTACTCAAGAGTTTAAATTTAAAGTTAGTTTAGAACCGGCAAGGATGCCCATTCCAGAAGATGGAGAATTAAATTTTTGGAAGTCCCTTATAAAATACAAACCCTAAACCTAAAACACCCAACGCAAATGCACTACTATATGCTGGCACTTGAGTTACTGTGTTTGTTTGGGTAAAGCTAAAATTGCGAATTACATTAGAACCTATTTCTCCACTACTCAAAGTTCTAAAACCTAAAATAGGCACCTCAGAATTAGATGCTAACACTCCAAAGAAACCCGAATCGCTAAAGCTACCTAAATTTATATTACCAAAACTTTTGCTATCTTCAACTGCAAACTTTCTCTGAAGTAAAAATCTCATCAAGCTGTTAAAAATACTTATTTTAGCCTGCTCCCGGCAGGCTTTGTTTTTTGTTTGTATAGCCTTCCCACGTACTGGTGTAGGCGCCGATATACAACCAAAGGCAGAAGTTATTTATGTGTGTGTCCAATATGTTTATGATTGGGTTCATTCGGTTGCTCGGACTCTTTTCGGCTCTGAGGCTGAATTCTCACCTTTGATAATACTGGAGACATTAGCATGAAATTGGTTAAACGAATAAGTCAGTTTTTATTAGTTGCGTTTTTGGCTGTAATTATCGCCTCTGGAAATGTCGGCGCCGCATTTGCGAGTACATTAGAAGCAGCAGGTGTATATATCGCTGATAATTCAGTAGGTTTGGGTAATCAAGTTAAGGGTACTGTTCAAAAGGCTCAAGGTCAAGTTCAGGAAACTTACGGAAACCTCACTGGAGACAGAGATACTCAAATTGAAGGTAAGGCAAAACAAGCTGAAGGTGAAATTCGTACAACTTATCCCATTTCTGAAACCGAAATAGAAGGCCAAGCTAGACAAGCTGAAAATAATATCTACCGTTACCAGACTAATGAGAAGAAACAAGACAAGTTAAGTGAAGCTGTAGATTAAAACCGTAATAAAGAGTAGTAATAACCGAAGAAACGAGGTATTTTATAATATCTCGTTTTTTTTGTCTTAAAACAGATGCTGACATTTTTTTGTCATATTTAATTCACACACTATATATATACAGCACTTACACACCCTATGTCCGTAAAACCACAAACTAAATCCTGGCTTAAGGTTGTACTGGCAACGTCATTATTTATCATACCCCCAGCTTGTGCGATTCAATCTAACATAATAAATGCAGTAGAACCAACCGTTAAACAAAAAATTCAAAATCAAGCTGATAGTCAAGCTTATACAGATGTACAAAACTTAATTAATTTTGGTCCGCGTGTTGCTGGTACTCCTACAAACGAGAAAGCAAGCGCTTATATAGAGCAGCAATATCGCAAAGCTGGTTACAGAACTCGTATTCAAACCTTTACCTACTCTAAATTTCGAGACTTTGGCTCAAACTTAACAGTAGATGGAAGAAACATTAAAGCCAGCGCGTTTAAAGGTTCGGCGCCTGGTAAACTTTCAGCAAGACTCATAGCAGTCCCTAACTTTGGACGTGCAAACGATTTTGCCAAAGTTAACGTTAAAGGAGCCATCGCACTTGTTAAACGTGGAGAAATACGATTTTCAGAAAAAGTTACTAATGCTATAAATGCAGGCGCCATTGGTATAGTCATAGTCAATAATAAAGCTGGCAACCTTACATATGGTACGCTAATCCAAGACTCACAAATACCTGTTTTAGGTATATCAGGTGATGAAGGCAACAAGCTTTATGCAGAAGCACCGCTTACTATTAACCTCAACGCTAACGCTCAAAACATTGATGTTACTGGACGTAATGTCATTGCTTATCAAGAAGGTGTTACACAACCGCGCATTATTTTAGGCGGTCATTTTGACTCGGTAGAAGGTGCCCCAGGAGCAAATGATAATGCTTCGGGTACTGCGGTAGTGCTTGATATTGCGCGGAAAGTTTCAAAAACACCCCTAGCTCGTGAAGCTTGGTTTATTGCTTTCGACGGAGAAGAAGACGGTTTGCATGGTTCACGCGCATTTGTTGACGCTGCAACTCCACAGTTCCTTAGCGAACTAAAAGGGATGATGAACTTTGATATGGTTGGAGTGAACAACAAATTGCTAATTGGTGGTAGTTCAGATTTAACCAAATTAGCTCAAGTTGTTCAACCAAAAGCTGAGTTATTCGGCGCCAGCTATGCAAACGGCGCTAGTGACCATGCTCCCTTCGCTGCCAAAGGTGTACCTATTCTATTTTTCTATCGGGGTATGGAGCCAAACTACCATTCACCGAACGATAAAACCGTAGACCCAAAACTACTTGATGAAACTACTCAAGCTGGTTTGGATATTTTCAAACGCTTAATAAGCAATTAATAGTTTATCTACTTACTTACTTACTTACTTACTTACTCACACTAGGATAATTTCAATGTCTTTTACAGCTAATAAAAGTACAATAGCTACTTTATCTTTATTAACCTTTGGAGCAATGGCAGCTTTTTTAGGGCCTCAAGTAGTGCCAGCATCAACCCAAGTACCTTTTGAGTCATCTCCATCATTCGCTACTAATGATAATAATTTTGTTGCTACGGCAGTTGAACGAACAGGCCCTGCCGTTGTGCGAATTGACTCATCGCGTACTTTTCAAAACCCTAATAGCTTTAGCGGTCAGAGAGTTGCGCGCGGTACAGGTTCAGGCTTTATATTTAGGCAAGATGGTTTAATTCTGACAAATGCTCACGTAGTAGATGGCGCCGACCGAGTAACAGTAACCCTCACTTCGGGGCGCCGTTATCCAGGTAGAGTAATAGGAGAAGACCGACGTATGGATGTAGCAGTAGTAGAAATTCAAGCTAACAATTTACCTGTTGTAAATATGGGTAACTCCGACCGACTCAAACCAGGTGAGTGGGCAATAGCAATAGGCAACCCCCTCGGTTTAGACAACACCGTCACCGTAGGCATTATAAGCGGTACAGGTAGAAGCAGTCGTGATATAGGCGCCCGTGGTCGCAACGTCAACTTTATTCAAACAGACGCAGCTATTAACCCAGGTAACTCAGGAGGGCCACTATTAAACCAACGTGGACAAGTAATAGGTATTAATACTGCTATTATTCAAGGCGCCCAAGGACTAGGTTTTGCTATCCCCATCAACCAAGCGCAGCAAATAGCCAACCAATTAATATCCCAAGCATCGTAAAACCTATAAATTGTCATTCTGAGCGCAGCATTATCCGTAAACGGAGTTTACGCATGACACTACGTTCAGCATGACACTGTTTGAATACTTAATCAAATTCATTTACATCAAAAGCACGCCAGGTAAGACTAATTCGTGAATCAGCCCCTTTTTGTTTATTTATAGCATGTACCCATTCATTCTGAATCGCTGAGTCCATATATAACAGTGAACCTGGCGAGAGCGTAAAGATGTGCCGTATATTTTTATTTTTCTTATTGCGGTAAGTGATGTTACGAGGGTTTCCAAGTGATACAATTGCTATACCAGTTCCTGTTTGCAAGGCGCTTGTGTCATCAGAGTGAAAACCCATTTTATTGTTACCAGTTTCGTAATAATTCAGTAAACAATTATTGAACTTGACCCCAAGTTGACTTAAAAGTTTGGACTGGATGGGCACAAGAAGTGGATGCATCGGCGCCATCTCATAACTCATTTGTAAATAATTGTACGGGACACCAAAGGATGCTGTTTTACGCGCACTCATGCTGTCATCCCATTTAACTGTTGACAATAATTTTTTAAAAATAACCCAATGTGTATCTAGAAATTCTTCAATAATGAGAAGGTTTGGTGTTTCAATTTCAGCCATTTTTGTAGGTTAATTAGTTCTGGGTATAAAGTATTTTACATTTGTAAGTTCAAGAAAACACGCGCTTACAATTCCGTATGGCTCGAGTAGTCAATAGTTATTATACTCAACCGGACTGATTGCAGCAAGCCGTCCAGCAATGATTATTCATTATTCTGACGAATCATAATTATTTAAATCAGCACATGCAAAATATCCGTAAATATTAAAAATAAGCCTATTTGAAGTTAGTTCTTTTGTATTTAAAAATTTTGCAATCTGCACTTAGCAATTCTTCAAATAAGGCTCACCAAAGTTCATTAATCGAAGCGGGATTCAAGTCTGTACTCAATTTGCGAGCGCCTCAAGAAGACGACTTTTTGAGTGATGACAACTCCAGCTTTAGCCATTAATGGTAAAGTAGTGAGTAAAGGTCAAGTTTTACCCCCTGAGCAAATCCAGACACTTTTGTAGTGAAATTAGGAGTGCAAGGATTTGCTTATGTTTGACCCATTCTACCCATTTGACTGGTTATCAACCCAAATTGTCACCCGGCTTTTGGGGCTATCTATAGAATCACATTTGGGAGCGAGTTTACATTTCTTCTTCTACGACGTTCCCAAAGTCTTGACCTTATTACTCACGATTAGTTTTGTAGTAGGTACAGTGCAAAGCTTCCTCCAACCCGAACGAGTCCGCTTTTGGCTGGGTGAGAAGCGCACATTTATCAGTAATCTCATGGCAGCGACAGTAGGAATTGTTACACCCTTTTGTTCCTGTTCTGCTGTACCTTTATTTATCGGATTTTTAGAAGCTGGCGTACCGTTAGGAGTAACTTTTTCTTACCTAATTTCTGCCCCAATGGTGAATGAAGTGGCTGTTGTCTTACTGTGGGGCTTATTTGGGTTCAAGGTGACATTGTTGTATATTAGCTTTGGAGTAGGACTAGCCTTTGTCTGGAAACTCCAACAAGCTAGACGTGAGCAACCAAACACCCCAGAAGAATTAGAGACAACTAAATTCACATGGCAGTAACCAATACGTAGGTGGAGATAAATAAGGGAACTGCCCAAATACCTAATAAGAGCAACCATTGGGAGAGAATCTCTTGATTAAGTAAATTCCGTAAGGGAGTTGTGAAAAAGAGTAAGATTGCACTCAGCAGTAATAATATCTGGAAATTTTTGCGTAGTAGATGCTTTAATCTCACGGAGCTACACTCCATCCTGACTGGCTAACGAGTGCATTAATGTTTTACGTAAATCAATTGCGTGAAAGATACTCAAAATATCACACTGCCAAGTTGGTAACAACAGTGTCATGGCAATTTCTTCTAAACTATTGAGCCAACAAAGTGCTATCGCTAACCAAAGGGTATTCGCATAACCAAAACCAAATAAACCTATTGTGGCAGATAGAAGAGTTAATCCCCAGGTTTTGGCGGTGTAGGTATGAAAACTAGGAAACTTTTTAAATTTAATCAGGCTAATGGCAAACAACGTTAATTGAATTACGAGTGCAGATAATAATGGTACTTGAAAATTATGAATCACTTGGGGATATACTAACCAAGTACTAATCGCCACACACACATACAAACAAATATCAGCCCAGCTATCTGCTTGACGAAGTTGAGATGTACTAACCTTTAAGCGACGGGCAATTATACCATCAAAAATGTCTGAAAGTACAGCAATAACGTAACCAATGATGAACCAAAAACTGGTTCTATGGTCCAAAGCATCGAAAACTAGTAAAGTAGCTAGAGCGAAACGCATCCCCACTAAAATACTCGGAAGATGTGACAGTTTTATCATCGTTACCCACTCTCCGTAATGTATAGAAATTCGCTACAAGTATAACAGTATTCAGTGGATTGCCTGGAGCAACGTCACGCTTGCTTTATCAGCCAACCGATTATCCGCGTCGCTACCAACTAACAGTTAAGGAGCAGTACAGCCCAACTTGTTAGACTGGGCGCCCCGTCAGGAGCGCAGCGCTGTTGACTTACTAAGTTTATTGATACCGTTGGTTAGATAAAAGGCACCTTTATACGGTAAACAAAAGTAACATCTTAAGAAGCGGTGCCGTAGATATCGCAAGATTTGTAAAAATAATTACACTTTGTCCTGAAATCGGCGCCTGTTCCCAAAGCGAGAAATCAGGCACCTGCATACTCCTATTTGAAGAACTGCTTCCCAAACTGGCGCCATTCATTAATAATGGATAAATATTTCTACACGTCAATTATTAACATTGATAATATAGAATTCTTTACATGTTTAGGTATAGTTACTGCCATGTCTATAGAGGAATACGAACAAAGCTTCACTTGCGACAACTGTGGCTATGGAACAAGGTTGCTCGACGAGTTGAGTGCAGCATTTGAGGAAACGTGCGCTTGGGGAGAAGCATGTCTTCAATGCGGTTCAAGATTTTTTATTCAAGATTTAGGAAAAGGTGTAGAGTTACGGTTAATAGAAATACCAGGCGATACTTTCACTATGGGAGCGCCACCAAATGAAGTTGGTAGAACTAATAGGGAAAATCCGCAGCATCAAGTGACTGTATCTTCCTTTTTTATGGGTAAATATCAAGTTACACAAGCTCAATATGAAGCGGTTATGGGAATTAATCCTTCACATTTTATTGGTGCAAACCATCCTGTCGAGCAAGTATCTTGGTATTCTGCAATGAAGTTCTGTAAGCAATTGAGTCAAAAATCTGGGTTGACTTACCGTCTACCGAGTGAAGGGGAATGGGAATATGCTTGTCGCGCCCTTACGACTACACCTTTCCATTTTGGAGAATCAATCACAACTAATTTGGCTAATTACAGAGGAGAAAAGACGGGAGCATCAAAAGGGCAATATCGCCAACAAACAACACCAGTAGGTACTTTTCCTGCTAATGCATTCGGACTATACGATATGCATGGGAACGTATGGGAGTGGTGTGAAGATGTTTGGCATACTGATTATCAAGGCGCCCCAACTGATGGAAGCGCCTGGTTAAACGGTGGAGATGATAATAACCGGGTGCTGCGTGGTGGTTCTTGGTTCGACCTCGCGGAATTCTGTCGTTGTGCTAGCCGCGAGTACAGTGACCCCGACCCCGAAATTCATGACTACGTTATGGGTTTTCGGGTGGTTTTGGTTCCTGGCGATTACATAAGCGCTGTACATGATAAATAAGGGGATAGGGAACGAATTTTTGGGCAAGGCGCTGGAAGGAAGTAAAGATTGAATCGCAAAAACGCGCCTGATTCAACCTTGTCTTTAGTATAGTATCTTAACATGACTTTCGATTAAGGACATTTAAGCCACTCCAAAGATAAGCTTACTACTGTGATTTAGACAAATTTATAAATACTTGATGTGTTATGACTTCGACAACCCAGCCTGATTATTTTAGTAAGTACGAAAATCTAAGCTTCCAGCGCGATGAAAATGGTATTTTGGAAGTTAAGATGCATACAAATGGAGATTCTCTAGTCTTCACGGGAAAAACGCATCGGGAGTTTCCAGATGCCTTTTATGACATTAGTCGTGACCGCGATAACCGAGTGGTCATTCTGACTGGTGCAGGGGATTCCTGGATGGCGCAAATTGATTTCGCTAGTCTGGGTGATGTAACCAATCCCCGTGAGTGGGATAAAACCTTTTGGGAAGGTAGGAAAGTGTTGCAAAACTTGTTAGATATTGAAGTTCCAGTTATTAGCGCGGTAAATGGTCCGGCTCTACTGCATACTGAATACATACTGACAACAGATATTATTCTTGCTTGTGAGAATGCGGTATTTCAAGATATGCCTCACCTCAATGCAGGTATTGTACCGGGCGATGGAGTCCACATTCTGTGGCCCCTGGTATTAGGTTCGTCTCGTGGTCGTTATTTCTTGCTGACTCAAGAAACACTCACTGCCCAGCAAGCGCATGAATTGGGAGTCGTCAATGAAGTTTTGCCATCCCACAAGCTTTTAGACCGTGCTTGGGAACTGGCAAAACAGCTTGCCAAGCAACCCACTCTCAATTTGCGCTATACTCGTGTCGCTCTTACCCAACGGATCAAGCGACTGGTTAGTGAAGGAATTGGTTACGGTTTAGCTCTAGAAGGTATTACTGCAACTGATTTACGCAACGGTTGAAACCTTTTTTATACTGAAAACGGGTAGAATTTAAACTCATGTCATGCTGAGGGACGAAGCATCTGTCAGTTTCATTCTTGCGGTTCAAGCCGCAAGCTATTCACATGCCCGGAGGCTTCTAGATGAATCATCTGCCTAAAAAGACATTTACTGAACGCTGGACACTGACCGGGAAAAAAGCTCTGCTTACAGGAGCAACAAAAGGCATTGGATTGGCAATTGCCGAGGAATTTCTTTCACTAGGCGCCGAAGTAGTAATTGTTGGTCGTAATCAAGACAAAATATTGCAAGTACTGGAACCCTGCCAAAAATTAGGTTGGCAAGCGCACGGAGTTGCTGCAGACGTGGCAACATCTGATGGTCGGCATCAAATTATGGAATTTGTCCAGTCTGCTTTAGGGAATCTGGATATTTTGGTAAACAATGTTGGTACCAACATTCGCAAGAAAGCATTGGACTACACAGAAGAAGAGTATGCAGAAATCTTTCAAACTAACTTAACTTCCGTGTTTGAACTTAGCCGACTCACTTACCAGATCTTAAAAGAGAGTGAGTCAGCCAGCATTATTAATATCAGTTCTGTTGCTGGTTTAACAGCGATTCGTACAGGCGTACCCTACGGCATGACCAAGGCAGCACTAGTGCAACTAACTCGTGCGTTGGCTTTTGAGTGGGCAAAGCAAAGGATTCGAGTTAATGCCATTGCTCCCTGGTTCATTGAAACTCCTCTGACAGAGCCATTGTTAAACAACCTAGACTTTCTGGATCAAGTGCAAGCACGTACCCCAATGGGACGAGTTGGGCAACCTGAAGAAATTGCTGGACTAGCGGCCTTCCTCTGTATGCCCACAGCAAGCTACATCACTGGGCAGTGCATTGCTGTAGATGGTGGATTTACTGCATCTGGTTTTTAACGATCATAGGGCTTGCTCATGCTTCTGTAAACTTCATTGCTACCCCATTCATACAATAACGCTTACCCGTAGGCGCCGGACCATCATCAAACACATGACCCAAATGTCCACCGCAGCGACTACAATGTACTTCAACCCTAGTCATAAACAGTGAGTTGTCTACAGTTGTAGCAATTGCTCCATTAACAGGTTCATAAAAACTCGGCCATCCTGTGTTGCTGTTGAATTTGGTATTAGATGTAAAAAGTGGTAATTTGCAGGCAGCACATGCATAAGTACCTTTATTATATTGTTTGTCGAGAGGACTACTGCCAGGGGCTTCAGTTCCGTGCTTACGCAACACGCGAAATTGCTCGGCTGTTAGAATTTGGCGCCACTCTTCGTTAGTTTTAGTGATTTCAAACTCGTTCTTTGCAGTTGCCATAACTTTTGACTTTCCTGTAAAATGATGTGATAACCACGCTGTTCCAAACATTGCCGCACCAGCTTGTATAAAATACCGTTTTTTCATAATTTGTTTGCCGAAGTATGCTAACTATTAGTATGAATTTGTATTCTGAATTCTCCCTGATAAAATCGTTAAAATTTGCTAAGAATCTGTTTCAAAGGATAAATATCACTACTACTATCAATACCTTCGCCAAAATAAAGAGGACCTTCTGTAGTAGAGTTATGTGTACCAAACTACAACTCAATCACCACAGAAAGCCCATGCCAGATATATTAGCACTATTGGAATGCTTACAACGACACACGACTAGAACAACTTTACGACGGTGGAACAGAATCATATCAGCAATGCTGGCTATGAGCGGAAGAATAACCATGCTGGGCATATCACGGTGGTGTGGAAAGGGAGGGAGTTATCGAACAATACAACGTTTCTTTGCTTCATCACTACCTTGGGCAGTGCTTTTTTGGGTATTTTTTAAAGAACATATATTTCGTAGCAAAGAGACATATATATTAGCAGGGGATGAAGTAGTAGGAGCGTAAAGCAGGAGAAAAAAGTTATGGGATTGATAGATTTTTCTCATCCTTGTATGAGAAACCCATACTCGGATTATCTTTTTTTACATTATCCCTTGTAAGTATCGAGCAAAGAAAAGCATTTCCTATCAGCGTAGAGCAAATTATAAAACCAAAAGAAGATAAAGCAAAAAAATAATAGAAAAGCCCAAAGCATCTAAAAATGAGTCTCAAGAAGGAACTATAAAAAAGAAAGGTGGGCGCCCAAAGGGAAGTAAGACAAAGGATAAGAAAGAAGTAATTTTAACACCAGACTTTCTACGTATTCGTCGTCTGGTTCAGGATTTACTGAAAAAAATCAGTAACTTTTTACCATTGACATATTTAGTACTAGACGGTTATTTCGGAAATAATAAAGCCGTAGTTATGGCTCGGCAGGTAGGTTTACATCTAATTTGTAAAATGCGTCATGACTCTGCTTTATATGTACCTTACGAGAATCCAGACCCGACCCGTAAGTCTCGACGTAAGTACGGGGAGAAAATTAACTATTCATTTATACCAGAGCGCTTTTTCAAAGAAACTAATATTAAAGATGACATTCGTACAGATATTTACCAAGCACAACTTCTACACAAGGAGTATTGTCAAGCATTAAATGTTGTCATCCTAGTACGAACAAATATGAAAACTTTAACACGAACTCATGCGGTGTTATTTTCAACAGACCTAAACCTCAGTCATGAGAAGTTAATTGATTATTATAGTTTGAGATTTCAAATTGAGTTCAATTACCGAGACGCTAAACAATTTTGGGGGCTAGAAGATTTTATGAATGTTGGAAAAACAGCAGTTACAAACGCGGCTAATCTTGCATTTTTCATGGTTAATGTTTCACAAATTTTGCTTATTGATTTTCGTAAGTTTAATCCAGATTTTAGTATTACGGATTTGAAAGCACTGTTCCGAGGTTACAAATATGTTGAGGAAACTATAAAACTCCTTCCGGTAAAACCAGACCCAGTATAAAAAGCAAATATTTTCCATAGAGTCACCAATTTAGGGCGCATACACCCTGCTAGTGCTTGCTCTACCAGTTCTTAAATTTGGCGAAGGTATTGACACTATTACTTGCGATTAGGTAAATTATCTTTGATTTCCTACTTTCCCTTTAAGATTACACAAAGTATTTATAAACGCGAGCATAATAACTACTGAGGAGCCATAATTTTTTATTTTTGTATTTAATAAAGTTTAGTGATTGGCGCCAAAAAATGGCGCACTATACATTAATGTGGATTAAATAAATTGTATTTTTGAGATTCGTTGAGATTTTGCAGTATAGTTACATCCAGTAATCTTCAATCTTTTCCTATTAGTAGAAAGTTATTATTTAACTTCTGCTGCTGGAAACTCAGTCACTTTACCTTTTTTTACTGCTACTATTACGTCGAAAGTTGTGCAATAGGAAAATGTCACATCATTTTTTTTATTAAAAAGATTGACAACCATTCCTGCGCCTCCAGGTTGAATACCTATTGGCTCAAGGTCTCCGAAGAAAAAACGACGCATTGCATCACCAGTACCAAATTTACCTTTATTGGCTGTAATCTTATCGATGTGTTGCTGAGGAGTCATACCCGTTAAATCTTTCATCTCTTTGCTATTGTTGCTAGCAACAGGAACAGGTTCAGGTGCAGTGCTATTATTGGTTTCATTAGCAGGAGCAGAGCAAGCAGTAATAATGCTAGCTATAAGTATTGTTGGTAAATAATGAGATTTCATTGCGTTTACTCCGGTACTTTAAAAATTACTAGTAACTTTGCTAATTACAAATTAATCAAACTTAAGATTTGATTAATTATTTCTGGCGATTATTAGCATTTGCAGTAGAAGTCTATCTTTTATACTTTCGGTTGTACATGATTAGAATCAATTTATTGGATAAACTTTACATACTAAAAATTTTCTTGTTAAAAAGGTATAAATATTGTTAATATAATTGAATTTTGTGTCGCAGCAATATAAGATTTTAAAATCTTTGACTCAATTTGATAATTTCCTATTCTAGATTGATTCCATTGATTCAATGGTAACTATTATGAACAACAGATATTCGTTTATTGGTGGCAATCAGGGTATATGGAGAGTGGTAGATATTCAGGATGTTTTTGGAATTAGTTTAGAACATGCTGAAAGAGTAAATGTGCTGAATGATGCGGTCACGAAATTGCCATTGGATAGTTCGTGGGTTCTACAAGGTTTTAGTAGTAATATTCGCTATGCCATGCGTAATGAACTTGATGTTCTACAGGCAGTACAACCTGTGCTAAATCGCTCGGAAGCAGTTTCTGCGGTGCTGATTCCGATTAAAAAATCTCTCCAGTGGTGGGAAATGGCACAAGATGAGCGGCGAGCAATTTTTGAAGAAGAGTCTCATCATACAGCTGTTGGTTTGGAGTATCTTCCAGGAGTTGCACGTCGGCTACTTCACTGTCGTGATTTCGGAGAACCATTTGATTTTCTTACATGGTTTGAATTTGCTCCAGAACACACCAAGGCTTTTGATGAATTATTGTTGCGGATGCGTGCAAGCAAAGAATGGGAGTATGTAGAACGTGAGGTTGAAGTTCGCCTAGAGCGAGATTATATTGTCTAATCAGTGAATTTGTACTCAAAAACTAAACCTTACATGGCGCCTGGGGTAAGAAATTTGGATTGGAGGATAATTTTTTTCTTGATACGGGTAATTACACCTTCATTTTGTAGTTTAGTTAATGTACGCGATAATACTTCAGGAGTAATTCCAATATCGACAGCGATGTCTTTGAGCGGATGATCTAAATCTATAATTTTTTGATTAGGAGGAGTAATAACATGCAAGTAATGTAATACACGGTCGCGTGCGGAGCGCATTCCCCGCAGTTCTAATAACAACTTAGTGTGGTGCAAGCGCCGTACTAACTGTTCTGTAAAAGCTTTCGATAAGTTAATATCCTGATCTAATGCTTGTAAAAATAGCTGCTTGGAAATAGAAATAATTTTTGTTGGTAGTTCAGCAACTGCCGTACAAACATAAACATCGTTAAACAGTGATACTTCTGAAAAATACTCCCCAGGTCTGACTAAGTAATGGTTAATAATTTTACCTGTATTGGTATAATTAACAAGCTTAATGCATCCATAATCAATAACAAAAATGGCTTGTGCAAGCTCATTTTCATTAAAAAGAATTTCTCCGACTGCTAAACTTTGATAACTAACTGCAGTTTGTAAGCTTGCGGATATCTGATTGATTTTAAACTTCATAAATGCATATTGAAATTATCTTAATTAAAATTATTTTAAGGATGAGAAAGAGACTTGAAATTAAATAATCGATCTCGACTATTTCCTCGTCTTGGATTGCACGAATGACAGCTTTTTTGTAGCTCAATTTGGATAAATTCATGAGCCGCGCGCATTTCATAACAGGTTAGAAATAGGCTCCAGCAGAGAATACCTACTCCCAATATGAAAATAAATAACACCAAGTAGGAAACCCATTCGATTGAAGTTGACCCGGCAACAGCAATTGCCAGCATATCAACTACAAAGATGAGAATAGATAAATAAATATAAATCAGCACATCATGCAGGATATGATGATGAACAAATAACCTAGAAATTAAATGTTCTACATGGTAAAATTGTTCTGTATTGATATTACCATTACTTGCATTGATACTCTTCAAATTTAGCCATTCCTGGTTTAAAGAGCGTAGTAAGTCCTCAATGGCTTTGTAGCGGAGTATTAACCCGTTAAGCAAAATCGCGCAGGCGGAAATCAAAACCGCAGGAACAATTATTGTTCCAATTGCTTTGGTCGCCGCTTCAGTTGAAAGCATCATTATCATCTGACCATACATAAAACTATCCGTGCTAAAATATTACAAATATATAATACATATACTTTGACTAAATCAGAGCTTCTTAAAAGATTAAACTTTGTTAACTCTCACCACACTCACATCCAAGTTTCTCTCAAAAATTATCCTTGGTCTAGATAAAATTTTGAATAATAACAAAAGTGAATTAAACTCATTTGGCGTACAGTAACGTTTCCATTGCCCTGGACGACAAAATAGCATTTCTACCAAGCTGCGGTGTTGCTCTAAAGTCGTTGATTCAAACTGTATTCTAATAATTGGAAATTCATTTTTAAGTCCACTGTTAATAATTGTTCCCTCTAATTTTAAATCTGACTCAGGAATTTCTAAGTTAACTTGCTGATTTACAATTAAATTCATTGGAGGTTTTTGAGTAAGAGCGATTTCCACCCCAATTTCCGATATTATTGTCGTTACCCCCCACACCTGCTTTTCATCTAAATTTAAACAAACCACTCGTCGTAAATCAAACCATTCATAAGTATCTGATTTAGGAGCATCAATTAAAATCAACAAAGAAATGCCAAGCAGTATCAAGTTATAAGCGCTCCAAATCCAGCCCAAACCAAAACCTTCAAGATGTTGCACAAGTTCAGAATTACTTGCTTCCATCGATAATTTCATCAGATACATTCCTAAGTTTCGCCAAAAACTGACAGCAGTGGCAATAAATAAAACAATTAAGGGTAAAGCTAAACCCCAATTAAAATAATACTTATCACTTATCGTACCTTTTGGGGTAACTTTAAATCCTTTTGAAAATGGACGTAACATTACTTGAATCACAGTTAGCGCTAGAGGAAAAGCAAGTACTAAACTGTAAATTTCTGATAGTATAGCAGAACGCGAACGAGAATTTAACCAAGAAAAAACAGTGATATTAGCACCAAAATAAGGCAAAAAATAATATAATGTTTCGGCTTGAGTCGCGCGAATAGGAATAACGTTTACAAATGAATAAGCTAATGGCATCATCAAAAATCCAATCCGGGAAATACTAGTAAACCAATGTAGTAAACCCTCTAAGTGAGCAAGTCTTTGTATTGGTCGCAATCCACGAATTGTTAAGGGATTAGATTGAATAAAAAAAGCTTGAAGCGTACCTTGTGCCCAACGCAATCTTTGAGTTGCATGGGCTGAAATATTCTCAGCAGCTAAACCTGCGCTTAATTTTTCGTCTAGATAAATTAATTTATAACCTTTAGCGGAAAGGCGAATTCCTGTAAAGTAATCCTCACTCAAAGATTCAGTAACAAAACCTCCTGTTTCTTCTAATGCACTGCGACGCACGACAAAAGAAGTTCCAGCACAAACGACACTACCCACTCCATCTTTAATCGGTTGAATTTGACGATAAAAAACTTCTTCTTCTGGGGTAACAATGTTTTCTAAACCTAAATTGCGAGCGATTGGGTCTGCATTATAAAAGCTTTGAGGTGTTTGTACAAGAGCAACTTTTTTATCTTGAAAGAAGCCAATAGTCCGGGTTAAAAAGTTTTTGGTAGGAATGAAATCAGCATCAAATATTACTATAAACTCTCCCTTGATTCGAGTTAAAGCATGATTTAAATTACCCGCCTTCGCATGAATATTATTAGACCGCGTTAAATAATTACACCCTAATTCTTCTGCTAATACTTTCATTTCTCGGCGCCGAGTATCATCCAGCAGATATATATTTTTGTTGATATAATCCAAAGCTTGGCAACCAATTATTGTTCGGCGTAGAATAAATATAGGCTCATTGTAAGTTGGTATCAAAATATCAACTTCAGGAGTAAAATTATTATTAATAGCAGCTAATAAATTTTCCGAAGCTTCTCGGCGACGGTCTTTAACGTTTAACATTAAAAACAGTTGGATAGTGCTACTGAGCAAAATTATCATTTCTAGGAAAAATAATCCTAGACTAAAAACGCCATTTAAAGGGGTTGCAACATTTAGAGTGGTAAAAACTCGCCATGCTAAATAGCGTCCAGTTAAAAAAATCAGCATTCCTATTACCAACCATCGTGACCAAACACGAGGTTGAGGAGAAATTTTGATAACTACTAGTAATGCTATAAAAACTGCCACAGTCGGTACTAGTAAATATTTTACTGTTACCATTGGTACTGCTAACCACATTGGTCGTTTTTGCTCAAAAGCATTTATTTGGGAGAAAATTCTATTAATTGTACCTTCACCACTGAACCATGCTAAAACGATGATGGCAGACAAGGCAACAATGGCTAATATAACTAATGTTGCTGTACGGAATTTAAATAAATGCTTACTCTCAATATGATGAGAGTCTTTTGTGTCATGTGGAATTCTCATTTTATCTCATCTAAGAATAATTATTAGCTAGCCATATAACCGCGTACTTTATCTTGATACCTTCGCAACGTACTAAGAGCTTGGTTTTCTAGCTGTCGCACTCGTTCACGGCTAATTCCTATACGTAGACTAATCTGTGATAAAGATAGTTCTTTCTCATCAACTAAGCCAAAGCGTAAAGTCAAAACTTCCCGCTGTAGAGGAGTTAGCTTTAATAATAATTTATCAATATCTTGGTATAAAAATTCCTGCTCTGCATCTAATTTCTTATCAAGTCCTTCATCTTTTAATGTATCTTGTAATACAATATCTTTGTCTGAGCTAATCCGTATATCTAAAGATAACGGTTGACGAGCTAATAGCAGGAAATCTCGAATTTGTTGAGGTTCTAAAGATAATGCTTGAGCGATTTCTACTACATTTGGTGTGCGGCTTAGTTTTTGCGACAATTCCCGCTGAACGCGCTTAATTTTATTTAATTTCTCTGTGATGTGAACGGGTAAACGAATAATGCGTCCTTGTTGAGAAATCGCTCTTGTGATAGCTTGACGAATCCACCAATAAGCATAGGTAGAAAATTTATAACCAAGAGTCGGGTCAAATTTTTCTACCCCCCGTTCTAATCCTAACGTTCCTTCTTGAATTAAATCTAAAAATTCTACATTCCGTTTTAGGTATTTCTTCGCAATAGAAACTACTAATCGTAAATTAGCTCGAATCATTGCCTGCTTGGCAATATGTCCTTGACCTAGCTGTTCTAAAAGTGTTTCTTGACTCAACTGCATTTTATTAGCCCATTCTGAAGTTGTAGGCTCATGCTTTAATTCAAATTCTAAT
The DNA here is from genome assembly GCF_000331305.1 of Calothrix sp. PCC 7103. Taxonomy (GTDB): domain Bacteria; phylum Cyanobacteriota; class Cyanobacteriia; order Cyanobacteriales; family Nostocaceae; genus Dulcicalothrix. Next base: position 956,455 of record NZ_KB217483.1, read on the forward strand.
TTTTCCTTAGCTTCGAGCAAAACCATCATCTTCTGAACTTGTTTCGCATAAAAAACTTCTTGCTCAATAGTCAATAATGGGATACTTCCAATCTCACGAAGATAAATTTTAACCGTATCGTTTGAAGATTGGTATTTTTCGTTTTGATTGCTGGCTATATTAGTTGTGATATTTGAGTTACTCATGTTTTAATTAAGGCTCCTAATCCAATTATTATCAGCTTCTTAACTGAGAATTTGCTTAGAATACACTAAGTTTTAAGTGAAAAAACAAATATTTTTTCTTAGAAACCGGGTTTCTTTGTCGATAACCTATCACAAAAACGACGATTTGTCTGCGACAATGAATGCGTAGAAACCCGGTTTCTTGGCGTAAGTTATAATAATATAATTTTTGTATTAAAAAATAGGCAATATTTTATTGGCATTCTGTAGCGTCTAAGTTATAACCAGCACTCAGCAGAGTATTTTTTACTTGTTCTTGCTGTTGAACTGTACCTAAAAACAGAAGCGCGTGTTTTCCAGCTTGTATGGCTTGTTCACAAAATACGGCTTTGTGATGAGCAAACTTTAATTTTCCCACCATTGCCCCAGCGATTCCTCCTGCTGCAAGACCGCCAACTTCGCCAGCTATTAAACCAGCTATTGGGCCTGCCATAAAAACGGCGCCGAGTCCGGGTATTGATAAAACACTAGTTCCGACCAACAAACCAAGCAGTCCACCAAAAACTGCTCCTACTTGTCCAACATGTGAGGCGCCCGCCATAGCTGTTTGCTGCCAGCTAACAAAATCGGGACTGCGTTGTTCTTTTCCTACAATTGAAAATTGGCTCAGTGGAAAGCCAGCTTTGTATAGTTCTCCTACAGCTTTATCTAACTGAGTGTGGGTGTCAAAAAATCCAATTAGTACGTGTTTCATATTTTTATCTACTTTCGCTTTCTTTGTAGAGTTTCTAGAATCCTGAATAAAGTATTTGTGGCATCACCGACTTTATAAATTAAGAATAAAATTTACTTAAAAAGGCCAATTTAAATGAGAGACAAAAGTTAAATTCAAAGGGCTAAAACAACCCTAGAAGTACGAGGCTTGGAAATACATATTAAGACAGAGCCAGGTTCAATATCTGCTGTTGGCACCTGCTGATAAGTGACTTCTCCCTCTAGGATTTTGCACATGCAAGTGCCGCAAATACCCGAACGGCAACTAAAAGGTGGGTAAATATCATTTGCTTCTGCAAATTCCAGCAAAGTGCCATCATTCATAGTCCAGATCAGTTTGCGATTGGATTCGGTGAATACAATTTGCGCTTCGGTAATACCCTTATCAGTTGCAATTTGAGGTTCAATAGAATTACTTGCTTGGCGCTCGAAGGATTCATAAAAAACCTGGTTATCGGGAACTCCCCACATTTTCAATCCAGACTGTAGAGATTGCATGAAAGATGGTGAACCGCAAAGGAAAAATTCTGCCTCTTTACCCACCAATTGCTTGATTTTTTGGCTATCTACATAACCTTCGCTGTGGTAAAATCCATTATCTTCTGGTCGAGGACGACTGTAAGTAAAGTGTACATGTAGGTTAGGATGCTTTTGAGCCAAAGCTAATATATCATCTCGAAAGGCATGGGATAGTCCATTTCTGGTTCCATGTACAAACCAGATAGGGCGATTAGGATTGAGATAACAGCAGGCGATTGCCATACTAATCATGGGTGTAATCCCTACCCCATTGCTGATTAACACAGCAGGGAGAGACTTATGGACATCAATCACAAATTTACCGCTGGGTGGTCTAACAGCAATTACTGAACCTTCACCAATATTAGCGTGAAGATAGTTAGAAGCAATCCCTGGCATCACGTTTAGTTCTGGCGGTGCGGGTTCTCGTTTGATTGATAGACGATAATATGCGACAGGAATGGGATAGTCAGACAGCGAGTAAGTACGAATAACAGGCTTGCTCTGTCCTGGAATATCGAGTTTTAGCGTCAGAAATTGACCTGCTTCAAACTGTGGCAATTGTCCTCCATCTTGAGGTTGTAAATAGAAGGAGGTGATTTCTTCGCTCTCTTTTACCTTATGAACAACGGTGAAATTTCGCCAACCTTTCCAGTATGCTTCCCCAGTTGGCTGTGAGTCTATTTTTATTGGTTCATTATCAACACCAGACTGGCTTTCTCGCTTCTGAATTAGCCCAATTGACGCTCCCCCAACTAACCCTAAAAGAGAAGCTGACACCCCCCAATGATTTGCCGCTCGTTCTTTAGGACTTAGTAGACCAATCATTACACCGCTTAAAAACGTAGCAATAGCAAAACCTGCCCCTGCACATTCTGCACTCTTCAAAAAAAGATTATTTGCTGTTGTCCTCATAATTTAATCTCCTTTAAAAATTTTACTCAACCAGGAGCGAGTGCTTTACTTTGGACAAACTTTATGTGTAAAGTCGCATTTGCCAATAAAAGTCTCCTGCCAACTTAGAGGAATTTCTAGTAAATCTCTGGCGCCAAGAAATGCCTGGGCAATAAACAATGCTAAGGCTATTGTATTGAGTATGATATGAACATTGCGCCAGCGATTCTTTCGATCCTGGTAGATATCCGGCACAATTGCTACAGAGAAAATCATAAGCATTGTCAGTATTATGCCGTAATAGTAGTGGGAAATATACCACTCGTCCGTGCGGCGAAACACTTCTGGCTGACTGCCTAAGAGTATCACGCCCATTCCCGTAAGGGTGGCAAATATACCCCGCCACAGCTTTGCCTTTGCTTGGTAAAGCAGAATCAAAGAAACTATTGTCGCTAGAAACATAAACGATAAGAGAATGTATCGTAGTGGTTCCTTACTAAATCCCCCTTTCAACACCATTGTCGAAAAGATAGAATTACCAAGCCCTACCAGGGATAGCCCAACTACAACCGAACTAAACCAACGTCCTAAGCGCAAATGCTCACTCCCTGAGCTTGCAGGGATTGTGTTCCGTTCTCCACTTGCAATTTTCAGGCGCCGAATCCGAGTCTGCCAAGCCAGTCGCACGATTAATCCTAGCATTGGAAAACCTATGACAATGGCAAGTGCTGGATGCAAAAGGACATAATAATCTTCGAGGTTAAGAGCCATAAGTTACCTCACACTTACCTCACACTTACTTTGAAAATTCAACAGAACTAATTACTAGGGGGATTGTTGCTTCATACGCTCCCCCCGACTTTCGGTCTACTTTACTTCGTTAGCAGGGAAATTGGCAATTTTACCTTTTTTCATTGCCACAACTACGTCATAAGTCGAACAGTAGGAAAATGTCATGTCATTAGCCTTATTGTAAAGATTTACAACCATACCTGCCCCACCAGGTTGCACACCGAGTGGTTCTAAATCTCCAAAGAAGAAGCGACGCAAGGCATCTCCACTGCCAAACTGACCCTTTCCTTTAGCAAGTAAGTCTATTTTTTGCGAGATGCTCAACCCAGTTACATCCTTCATCGACTGGGCCTGAACTTGTCCACTATAAGGATTAATTATCTGATTTGGTAGTCCAGAAACGGTAGCTACACAGCCTAAAGCGAGAGCAGTAATAATAGTAAATTTTTTCACAGTTCAACTCCTCAATTACAACAATGGAAGATCTAGATACTTATTGCTAAGAACTTCGTTAGTTAGTAATGAGTTTAGGGTTGAACGCTGTTGAGAGTAACATTCCTGGAAGATAGTCTTTATACTAACCGAGAGAAATGATAATCACCTTTCTTTACAGGTAGTTTCTGAACTAGACTTGAGATCAGGTAATAAAGCAACAAAAATCTACAAGGTTTTAGGCGCCAGTTTTGCTCGAAGGCGCTAATGGTGTATTACATATATTAAAACAAGGTTGAATCAACAGAACTGATGCTAAAACGTTTCACAATTGACAACATACCAAAAGAACTCTGGATCAAGATAGACCGACGGAAACTAGTAGCCTCAGAAATTTTCTTTCAGGAGGGAGACCCAGCGCACGCTATATATTATTTGGAATCTGGGCAAATTCGTTTGCTTAACTATACCCTATCTGGGCACGCAGCTGACCACTACACAGTAATGGCAGGAGAATTTTTTGGTGAAGTTTTGGTTGCGAGCGACCAGTGTCTTTGTACTTGTATTGCTGAGGAAGCGTCACAGGTGCTAATCATCCCCAAGCAACCTTTTTTGGATGCTCTTCGACAGTATCCCGATTTGGCACTTGCCTTCCTTGGAGAAGTGGCTTATCGTTTGCATATGACCAAAATTATCATGCGTTTACGAGGAATTCGCTCGGCCCGCGACCGCGTACTCAGCTACCTTCAAATAGTTGCCAAACCAAAGACGAATATAGTTGTTCTCGACCGCTTGCTCAAAGAGATAGCTCGCGACCTGGATTTAACCCCAGAAAGTTTATCTCGTGCTTTAACGCAATTAGAGTCAGAAAAAACTATCAGCCGTGTAACGGGGCGGATTATCCTTAATCCTGAAATCAATGGCTAAATATGTAATGTAAATATTTTTGTCAAAATTAACCAAAATTGATTTGAATCAAGCGCTTATACTTTCTGCCTTGATATAGTTTGACTGGTTTTTCTAAGGAGATGTTTTTTAACTCACAGAGTTGCTGATCTCAATTGCATTTTGTTGTATCCCTGCAATCAAACAACAGGGACTGGCATACTTGTCAACAAAAACAGGTGACTTGTTATGAGATATGAAAATATACAGACAGATGAAACAGTAGAGAGACTTCTGCCAAGGCAATACGAGGATGTATTGTCCGCTCACAGTATTTCCATTTTAGAGATGGAAGCGGCTTATGGGCTGTTGCAGGCAGAGGTGTTGCAATTGCGCCAACGAGAACGGCAATTAGAGGAACAACTATTTTTCCTCCGCGAGCAAGAAAAAGCATCAAAGCAGCTTACGGAACAACAAATCAAAGCCAATGCAGAATCAGCCATTAGCTCTGAGCGCAAGCGTATGGCCCGAGAAATCCATGATACCCTGGCGCAATCTTTTACCAGCATCCTCATGCGTTTGCAAACTGCCGAACTTTCCCTTCCCAAAGATATTGAAACAGCCCGAACCAATATCTACCATGCCTGCGAACAGGCTCGTTTCGGTTTAGCAGAAGCCCGTCGCTCGGTCTACGCTCTTCGCCCCCAACACTTGGAGGGTAGAAATTTTCAGGAGGCACTAGAGAAATGTTTGCACTCTATTGTTGCAGCAGCTACAGGTATAGAAAGCGAATTTTGCGTCGTGGGTTTACCCAGTACTTTACCCGTTAACGTGGAGGTTGAACTGTTGCGAATTGCTCAGGAGGCTATTACCAATGCTTGCAAACATGCTGCTTCGAGTCAAATTATGGTGCAACTGTTCTTCCTGCCTCAGAAAGTTAGATTATTAGTACAAGACAACGGTAGCGGATTTTTACTCTCTGAATCCACAGCAACAAATGGCTTTGGCTTAATCAGTATGCAAGAGCGTACTCAAAAAATAGGAGCCAAGTTTTCTATATCCAGCCACCTAGGGCAGGGAACCCAAGTGATAGTTGACATTGAAAGCAGCAAATGATAAATCCTGCAAAGATTCGTATCCTCATTGCTGATGACCACCCGTCTATGCGAGAAGGGCTGGCAGTTTTACTGGGACTACAGCCAGATTTCCAAGTGATTGCTCTGGCCAAGGATAGTCTGGAAACTATTGCTCTTTACCATGAACATCAACCGGATGTGCTACTGCTAGACCTCTCTATGCCTGGTATGGAAGGAAACGAACTAGTTGCTGCTATCCGGGCTAAATTTTCCAACGCGCGCATCATTATCCTGACAACTTATGATGGCGATGAAGACATTTATCGCTCCCTTAGAGCTGGAGCTTGTGGGTACTTACTCAAAGACGTTCTCAGCCAGGAACTGTTTGACGGCATTCGTAAAGTAAATGCCGGACAAAAATACTTAATGAGCCAAGTTGCCCTAAAATTGGCAGAGCGACTCCAGGGAGAAGCATTAACGGAGCGAGAACTCGAAGTATTGGCTTTGATGATCCAGGGTAAAAGCAATCACGAAATCAGTGAAGCGCTGTGCATTGTTGATGGCACCGTAAAGTTTCACGTTCGGAATATCCTGCAAAAACTGGGCGTGAGTGATCGCACCCAGGCGATTATCGTTGCCCTCAAGCGTGGTTTTTTTCACCTGTGAATGTTCTAACCCACATTCCGCACTTCAAAATGTCGCATAAAATATTACATAACTACTTAATGAAAAAGATACTTTTGTGGGCATTCTAACTTTAAGTGGTTAAAGTTACACAAAGGTACGAATTATGATCAGAATCGACAAAAGTACAAGTTTGTGGTGTGTCGCAATTCTCACAGGCTTAACAACTGGATTGCTAATTCCAGGGATGATGTCATCAGCCCTTGCACAAATCACACCAGATGGGACTACTAACACTAACGTGAACATCCAAGGTAATAATTTAGAGATTCTGCATGGACTCAGCAAAGGTAATAATTTATTTCATAGCTTCAGTAATTTCTCTGTACCAACAGGTGGCAGCGCAACTTTTGATTTAACGAACACGCCAAATATTACAACTATATTTAGTCGAGTCACAGGCGGTAATGTTTCTAATATTGATGGGTTGATTCATACCCTTAATAGCAATAACCCAGTCAGTTTATTCTTGATGAATCCCAATGGTATTGTATTCGGGCCAAATGCCAGCTTGAATATCGGTGGTTCCTTTGTGGGGACAACGGCGAGTAGTATTAAGTTTGCTGATGGGACAGAATTTAGTGCAACTAACTCTGCTGCACCGCCATTATTGACTATGAGTGTACCCGTGGGGTTGCAAATGGGAAGTAATGCGGGAGCAATTCAAGTACAAGGACAACCAGTTCAAGTGCAAGGACCTCCAGGGTTAGGGTTCGGTTTGTTCTTTCTTAGATTACCAACATTATCAGTGATTCCCAATCAGACTCTAGCACTTGTGGGTGGTCAGATTGATATTGATAGTGCCAGTATTTCTGCTCCTAATGGACATATCGAATTATGGGCACTGCAAAATGGAGAAATTGCCCTAGACAAGGAAACTGGATGGCAACTCACTTCTAAGCCAAATATTGTCAACGGGGGTACAATTACACTGCAACAAAGTGCCTTCGTCACTGCGGATGGTAGCAACGGTGGCGCAATCAATATTTGGGGACGGGGATTAAGCTTACAGGATGGCTCGAACATTGGTGCAACAACCTTTGCTGGACAAGGAAAAGGTATTACCGTTCACACTACAGAATTTATCGATCTTTTAGGAAGCACCGATCTGGTTAACCAACCTCTCTTCGCTGGGATCAGCACTTCTGTAGGCAATTCATTAGGATTACTTGTACTTCCAGGATCACCAGCAACAGGACAAGCAGGAAATATAACCATCGAAACTGGACGTTTAAAGATGGCTAATGGAGCTTGGCTTGTGTCCACGACTTCTGGCAATAATTCTAGAACCGGAGATATTACCGTTCGCGCAACAGATGTGGATATATTGGGATATGAAACTTTACCTGGGCCTTCTGCAACTACAATTGCTAATTTAATTCTCTCTGGAAGCAATAATCAGAGTGGACAAGTTACTGTTGATGCTCAAAGGGTTCACCTACTCAATGGTAGTCGTATTAGTAGTAGTGTGTTGGGAGGGAATGGTACAGGAGGAGAAGTCTCCATTCGAGCTACCGAGAGTTTAGAGATTCAAGGAGCTAACTCTGTTGGTATATTAAGTGCAGTTCTCGCTTCGCTGGAATCTGGTACAACAGGACAAGGAGGACGCATTTCTATCGATACAGGGAATCTAATATTATCAAATGGTGGGGGGATTACCAGTGAGGTAGTAGGTTCTCAAGTAAATTACTTGGGCTTGGTTATACCAGGAGCAACTGGTACAGCAGGAGATATTGATATTCGAGCTAAAGATGTACAAGTCAGCGAGCCGATGATTGATGGATATAGCCAAACTATCACAGGTATCAAAGCTTCTCTGGGTAATGGTTCTGTAGGTTCAGGTGGCAACATTAACCTGACAGCCAATAATTTACGTGTGTTCAACGGTGGACAAATTACTTCTTCTAGTTTGGGTCAAGGAAGTGCTGGTAGTGTTAACCTGCAAGTGAAAAATCTTGACGTACAAGGAACTTCCCAAAACTTAATTAATGGTAGCTCTCTCAAGAGTGCGATCGCCGCATCTTCAACAACTAGCTTTGCTGCGGGGTCTGTAAATATCACATCAGATGCAGTGCGTGTCAGGGATAATGCGGAAATTACTGTTAGTAATACAGGCAGTGGCGATGCAGGCAACCTAAATATTACTGCTAATAACATCTTCCTTGACAATGGCGCAAATCTCCGTTCTGAGGTGGATGGAGGGGGTCAGGGTAACATCAACCTCAATGCCAATGATGTACTGCTATTACGGCATGGCAGTAACATCATCACCAATGCCCTTGGTGCTTCTACTGGTGGCAACATTAATATCAATGCGGGGTCGATTGTTGCTGCCCCAACCGAAAACAGTGATATTTCTGCCAATGCCGTCCTGGGAAGTGGTGGCAATATCCAAATCACAACTCAAGGTATTTTTGGATTCGAGTTTCTTGACCAACTCACACCCAATAGTGACATCACTGCCAGTTCCCAATTTGGTGTAAATGGCACAATTCAAGTTAATACTATCAGCGTCGATCCCAATTCTGGCTTAGTCGAACTGCCAGCCAATGTCAGCGACCCGTCACAGCAAATTGCTTCAGGTTGTTCAGCAAATACTGATAGTAGTTTTGTCGCCACAGGACGCGGTGGAATACCGCAAAATCCTACACAGCAACTTTGGAGCGATCGCACTTGGTCTGATACTCGTGATATCTCTGCATTCCACACAACACAACCAATACAAGCCCAAATACCAAAATCTCCAGAAATACTTGTCCAAGCTACCTCTTGGCGACTAGCCCAAGGCAAAATTGAACTTGTTGCAGGTAACTCTTCCACTCACATGCAACCATCATTCACCTGTGCAGCTGTACCCAAAATTTAAGTAGAAATTCCTGACATATAAATTAGGCATTGCATAATGTTTGAGCCAGTGCGCGCGGATATGTCTGGGGTTAGTATCTCATACCTCACATCTTACACTCAAGTATAAATACTGGAATCGTATTTTTTTAATAAACATATATTTTTATCAACAAGACGTGAAATTAGTATTTATAGTCTGCGTAGGCAGGCTTTGTTTGTATAGTCTCGCCCACGCGCGGGTGTAGGTGCAAGATATGAGATACTCGATTTGCAATGTTCGCTCTTGTCAGTCAAGTTTTGTAATTTTTATAACATCAACTTCTGTTTGGTTATTCTTTTGTGAAGCACGTTGCGATACAAAAATATAACCAGGTGGGTCGGCGCCTTCCTAAGCTTCATATTCGTTTAGCGATCAACAGTATTTTATCGAACAAGAGATGCTCTCACCCTTACTACTGTGCGCGGCGCCATTTATTTTAATTGGTAATGGGCTTTAACAGTTTTTTAATCATCGCGGGTCGCGCAAATTTCGCCCCCTTGATGAGATTAGCGGGAGAGGTTTTGTTGTAATGAGTAAGAGGACTCAACTGGTGGAAGCAATTGCAGTCCTGCCTTCTTGAGCTAGTTGACCAAGCGTTGACCTATGTACTTCGGTTGCAAAATCCGGTTCAGATTACACCAGGAGTTTGCGGGGACAGGCACGGATTAGAAATACGCGAATTCCAGTATGGACTTTGGTGGCATATCGAAAACTTGGCGCCCCAAGTACACATTGCTCTTTTAGCTGTGCTTTTCAACACAATCAACTGCTTACTAAAAGTGCGAATATTTACATGCAATGCGTTCTAAAGCAATCTCACCGTGCTAAAGTTCCACGTTGGTTAATAAAATTCATCTTGTCGCAAGTTGAGCAACTATACTACTATACAATGCCATAAATTTTGACTCTTCGATTGGTGCATTACTATTATTCCAAGTGGCAACTACACAGTAATTTTTACCATTTTTCGCTTGCAGCCAAGTTGTAAAATTTATAACACCAGGCTCAGAGCCACCTTTAAACGCTACTTTCTGCCAATTTTTCGGATTTGCCACACCTGGATTGATACTCATCAGTGGTAAATCGGCAACATCGGACATTAATTCACAAAGTTCGGATGCTGTAAAAAACCATTCGACATCAAGGGCAACTGGATTAACGCCCTCGAAATCACTTACATCGGGAAGCGGTTTGCTTGCTAATCCATTTAATATTGCACGACGTTGAGCTTGATTGCTAGTTTGGTAGCGCTTTAGTAAATTCCGATTTTCTTTACCTTTCAAAATAAATAATTCACGAGTAGTTAAAAAAGGACGGTTACGAGGAGATAACAACTCAATTTTCTGTCGTCCAATTAAGTTCATTAAAGTATCTGTCGCCGTATTATCGCTAATGGAAATCATCAAAGTTGCCAGTGTTTGTACTGTTAAGTATGACCCCGAAGCCCATGTTTGTAACATTCCTGATGGTAAACTTTTCATACTTGCTTGCAACTGCACTACATCCTTCCAGCTTCGCTTACCCAATGAAATTTCTGATTTTAGTGCTTTGAGTACAGCTAATTTAAAAGCAGAACCAACTGCCAAGGGTATTTGCGGATTTAATGCTGCTTTCGTTATTTTACCTTCCTTCACTAAAACACTTACGTTACCAGGTAAAGCTTTAAATTGAGCAATGGCTTTTTCTAAATTAGCGACTTTGGCTTGGGGTGGCTCGAATAGCAACCCGGATATTTGTCCCTTGGAATTGAGAACTATTTTAGCTGGTACGGCGCCTTGATTAAAAAGAATCAAGTAATCTTGAGCATTACTTTGTACAGCTTGGTAGTTTCCCAGTTGACCTTTTAGCTCTGTAATTATTTTCCTTACCTGTTCGATGGGAACCTGAACTAAAAATTCTGTTGCAAACCATTCAGTCTGTATTTGTGTACTTGTAAATAATCTTTCCAAAGCAGCTTTAGCTGAAATTGATGTTTCTGGTGTAGGAATCTCCGCTCTTAGTTGTGTTCGCGGTCTAGTGTCTGCTATCGCTAAGTGCGGAAACGCCAAAGCTATTGTTAGTAAAGTCGCTAAGAAAAAACTGATGTTATGTTGATACATAAAAAAATTACTTGATTGATACCAAAAACTACTTTTTATTCTTTCTATTTTTACATAGAGCATATAAATACAAAATGTAATCGGGGTCTTCTAGTAAGTTCTTTAGATTATCTTTACATTTCTTCAATGTTTCTATCAATACAAGCGTAATTGCTACTTGCTCTGCAATTACATTATATGTTTACTCAATTTTGAGTCAAATTCAACGCTTGCAAGTCAGCGATGAAGAAATTAAGCCCGTTTTGGATGGTTGCTCAACTGTCTCACAGTTACTGGTACTAATTTGGTCGCAGTTAGGAGATTTTGATAATCTAGAATACGCTTGGTGGCTGCGAAGAGAAAAAGAAAAGCTCGCTTCAAAAGGAATTACAATCCGTGCGATTGGCATAGGCGACCGTAATTCAGATATCAAGTTTTGTGAATACACTGTTAAACTTAATGAAGAAATGTAATAACGAGTCTCAGTAGTAGCTTCAATAACATTATGTGTAAATACCTGACGTTCTGATTTAACTTGAATTAAAGTGGCATGGCTTGGGTTTTAATGTACTAATGTTTACAAATTAACTTCACTTGGTAGCCTTTCTTTTGATAGACGTGCTTTGGGAGGATAAGGCTATTAAATGTGCTAATAATAGTGCTACCAAGAGTTTTTTTCATGCTTAACTGTTGGAAACAAGTTAGTAATTATGCGAATGAAGTCTTACAATCGGCTCGATATATTGGAGAGGGGTTGTCGGTAACATTTGACCATATGCGGCGCCGTCCAGTGACAGAACAATATTCTTACGAAAAGCTTATGATTATTGATGCGATATTCGTGTTCAATTTATGCAACATCGATTAGAAATGGCTAGAATTTGTAACTATCAATTTTAATTAATAGCCTTAATAAAAATAATTTTTTGGTATCAGCTTAACGTTTATTAAAAGGTATCCAAGGTGTTCAGGATGCCTTTTTTATTTGTTTGCGGTAGAGTTGCACTAATATATATATTGTACTTCTTTCTCCAGAAACGCCATATTTTACTGTCAAAAACTCCGCTATAAACATTGCTCTTTTATTCAACCGTATGTCACTAAAATCACACTCGCTATACAGATTTGCTTCTACTAATTTCATTTGTACCCCACAAATTTGCTCTCTACAAGCAAGCACCTTATGTGTTTTCACGTTATGCGCGAAACCACACAGGCGCCTACCCTAAACGGTTACTAACGAGTTGGGGGGTAGTTTGTTGACGGATAGTTTGTTGACGGATAATTAGTTGTGGGGTAATTAGTTAGCGGGTAATGAGTTGGGGGGTAGTTTGTTGACGGATAATTAGTTGGCGGGTAATGAGTTGGGGGGTAGTTTGTTGACGGATAATTAGTTGGCGGGTAATGAGTTGAGGGGTAGTTTGTTGACGGATAATTAGTTGGCGGGTAATGAGTTGGGGGGTAGTTTGTTGACGGATAATTAGTTGGCGGGTAATGAGTTGGGGGGTAATTAGTTGGCGGATAATTTGTCGGATGGTCATTTGTCGAAGGCACTAATGTAGGCTCTCCAATCGCAGTTCCCTTTATTTTTTGATAGACTTCTTGCGTGATAACAGCACCTTCAGGAGTTTGTATCATACTGCTTAAATTTGGCTGTTGACCATACATAAGTTCACATGAGGAATAACCGAAGTTTTTATGAACTGAAATTGCTAATTTAACAATATCGTCAGGCATAGCAATACCATTGTATAAAGCGTAAGCTTGTATACCCTTTGCACCTCCATCAGCTAATGTTGTAACTAAAGCACCACAAGTATTTGCATCGTTAATAATTTGGGTGTCAGCAGCTAATTTGAGTGTTCGATAGACTTTCTGAAATTCAGGATTCATACAAGTAGCAATACCAACTTTGGTACACATTGCGTTGGCGCTATCTAAACCTTCTCTAATTGCATCACCTGCTGGTTGAATTATATTTCTATCAATGTTTTGTATGATTTTAGGAGTTTGAATGCGACCACCAGTTATTTTTTTTAGCCAGCCAGCATGAGCCGGTCTAGATAAAGGAAAAATCAAGCTAACTATAATAGTCGTGCAGATAAATTTGTATATTTTCATAGTATTCATCTCCTTGAGTTACTAGTTAGAACTTTTGATTTAATTTCAGGTCTTGATAGATAAAAAGTAATTTAACTAATGAATGTGCAAAAATTACTTTTTATTTTTTCATCTTTATAATCTGTGACAAATTATATTTAGACAGCTAAAATAGTTACTTGCATTATTTTCTAATCTGTATTAGGCGTCACCGTTTCATCTCTTGCACCTAAAATTTTACTCAAGACTATTATTTTACCTCTACTTCAAGGTGGCGGATGTCAGGTCATTTGTATATTTGGCGAGTCAGTTTAATGTACATAACCTATACAACACCACAAGAGAACATATTGATGGATTCTGACACCTCGGAAGGGTTGGTACGGCGTGCTATCTACGAAATACAAGCAGTTGGGGGAGAAGCTTATATATATATATATATATATATATATGTATGTAACCAACCTCGATCTGTATTAGTTACTTCAGAAAATATAGGTACAAAAGAACTATAAAATCAAGTTACTGACTTCGCCTTATTGAGTGATAATTGGTTAGCATCTAAAACTTTCGATACATTGAGCGTTAAAGAAGCTGCACTAATTGCAGGTATGCATTCCAATATATAGATATAACCATCGCCGCTCTGACGAAGTAGAGGCGCCCAGAGCAACTCTCACGCCTGTCTGGGCGCCTCCTTTTTAATCAAAATGCATAAACCAAAATTCTCAACTGTAAATAAAAACATGAGCGGTTGAGGGGCTGAAACCCAACTCCAAAGCAATCTTCACCGCTTACAACACCAAAATTTTAATTACTCAAGAACATTATTTAAGAGGTATCAAATCATGGACACCAAATTTATGCTGGAAATGGCTCAATTCGCAAACATTGAAAAAGGCAAAAAAATTACAATCTTAGGAGCAGGAATCGCTGGATTAGTTGCAGCAAGAGAATTAGAGCGCATGGGACACGAAGTAGATATTATGGAAGCAAGCCCACGCATAGGTGGTAGAGTTTGGACACACCGCTTTAGCAACGAGCCAGACGCACCTTATGCAGAGTTAGGAGCAATGCGTATCCCCAGTTCTCACCAACATACATTACATTATGTTAAAGAAATGGGCTTAAACGATAAACTCTGCAAGTTTATGACAGTATTTGAAGAAGAAAACGCTTTTATGAACATGGAAGGAAACCTCTTCCGCATGAAAGACGCCGCTAACTTCTTCAGCACTCGCTATCCAGAAATTTTTACATCCAACTACAGCCAACAAACAAAACTTTTTGCAGCATGGTTAAAAACAATTGTTAATACCATCTCCCCCGGAAGCTTACGTGATAGTTTAGACCAAGACTTACGCTCACACTTAATGGATGAATTGGAACGTCTCGACTTAACACCATATTTTAATACCAATGGCGAAACCATCGACCTACAAAAATTTGTTCAAGAAAATCCAGGTTTCCGCGCTCGTTGCAGCAAAGCATTAGATACATTCCTTGGCGACATCGTAACAGAAACCAGCCACGACTTACTACAAATCAAAGGTGGAACACAACTTTTAATCGACCGTTTAGTAGAATCAATTAAGGCGCCAATTAAATGTAACCAACCAGTAGTAGCAATAAAAGTTCGTTCCAACTATACAGAAATTGACTACTTAGAAAACGGACAAAAACAAACCCGTCGTTGCGACTATGTACTTTGCACAATTCCCTTCTCTGTAATGAGAAAAATGGAATTAGAAGGATTCGACCAACGCAAAATCGACTCTATCAATAACACAGTATACTGCCCTGCAACAAAAGTAGCTTTTCATACTAAAGAAAACTTCTGGTCACAACAAGGAATTAAAGGTGGAGCATCATTCAGCGGCGCCGGAGTTCGTCAAACCTACTACCCTAGTGTTAAATTTAACCCTGAACGCGGTAGTGTAATGTTAGCAAGCTACACAATCGGTGACGACGCAGACCGTCTAGGCAACATGAGCGAACAACAACGCCACAG
This sequence comes from Calothrix sp. PCC 7103, assembly GCF_000331305.1. Taxonomy (GTDB): domain Bacteria; phylum Cyanobacteriota; class Cyanobacteriia; order Cyanobacteriales; family Nostocaceae; genus Dulcicalothrix. Next base: position 971,751 of record NZ_KB217483.1, read on the forward strand.
CTATGTAAAAGAAGTAGTAAGTAACGTACATCCTGAACTCCAACAATCAGGAATGATACTACAAACCGCATCAATAGCTTGGGGTAACTACGAATGGAGTGCAGGTGGTTGTACAGTACATTGGGACGAAGAAAATTATACAGCAAGCTACTTAGAAGCAGCAAGACCTCAAAACACCTTATTCTTTGCTGGAGAACATTGCTCAAAATATCCCGCTTGGTTACAAGGTTCCATCGAATCAGCATTAGAAGCAATTTATGATATGCATACTCACTTGACTTACGTCAAAAAATACTTGATACATACTTAGAAGGCGGAATATCGCAACGTCAGCTTGCAGAAAGATTTAAAGTAGCTTTAAGCTTTGTTGAAAAAATACTTAAACAATATCGAGAAACAGGAAGCATAGCTCCTAAAATTAGGATGCAACAAACTCCACCAAAGTTAAATGAAGAGCAACTAAATATTCTTAAAGAAATTGTCGAAGCAAATAACGATGCTACTTTAAAATTTCTTACAGTATTTGAGATTGTTTTAGGGTGCCTTGTTTTTATCGCGCCACTCGCTTCTAACCCAGGTTCTCTGGACACATGGGGAACGGCTGGAGGACTTGGTTCATTGCAGCTAAGTCGCATTCTTTATTCTTTCTGCTCAAAATGGCGCCGTTTTACTCGATGGCAATACTTATACTATTTACAATCCCAATGCGAACCACGTGGAATTTAGGACTGCCCGGTATGGGGAAAGTAAAGGATTTGCTTTTCTAAAACATAAGCTGAAAGCTAGCCAAAAACAATTATGATTATTTTTAGAGTAATAATCATTATCGTATTATGTCGTCCGATTCAACTGCCACTAGCACCATAACTAAGCGTCCCCGGCGCCTCCGTCGTACCGAAACCCTGCGTCGAATGGTACGGGAAACAAGCTTAACTGTTGATGATCTTATCTACCCGATGTTTGTAATGGAGGGGGAGCAACAAAAGGTAGAAATCGCTTCAATGCCCGGTTGTTATCGATTTACTTTAGATTTGTTGTTAAACGAAATCACAGAAGTGTATAAATTAGGAATTGGCGCCATCGCATTATTCCCCGTTATTGCTGAAAGCAAAAAAGATGACACTGGTAGTGAGAGTTACAATGCTTTGGGATTGGTACAGCAAACAGTCAAAGCAATAAAGCAAGCTGTACCCGATATAGTCGTAATAACCGATGTTGCCCTTGACCCATTTACTACTCACGGTCACGACGGAATCGTTAATGAAAACGGTGTAATTTTGAATGACCCGACAGTGGAAGTTCTGGTAAAAATGGCACTTTCCCAAGCGGAAGCTGGTTCTGATATGGTGGCACCAAGTGACATGATGGATGGTAGAGTTGGTGCTATTCGTAAAGCATTAGATGAGGCAGGCTATATTGATACGCGCATTCTGGCATACTCCGCCAAATATGCCTCTGCCTACTATGGACCATTTCGAGATGCGTTATCATCGGCACCAAAGTTTGGAGACAAAAAAACCTATCAAATGGATGCAGCGAACGCAAAAGAAGCCATTAAGGAAGTGGCATTAGATATTGCCGAGGGTGCAGATATCGTCATGGTGAAGCCAGCCTTAGCATACCTAGATATCATCCGCCAAGTCAAAGATTATACTAATATTCCTGTAGCTGCGTATAACGTCAGTGGAGAATACGCCATGATTAAAGCCGCTGCTCAAAATGGTTGGATTGATGAGAAAAAAGTGATTTTAGAGACTTTACTTAGTATTAAACGCGCAGGTGCAGATTTGATATTGACCTATTTTGCCAAGGAAGTGGCGTTGATGCTGCACAAATAACAATTTTCCTTTCGCCAAAATGATTTTTGGGGTGACTTGATTTAAAGTCACCCCTTTTATTACTTTTTTACTATCTATAAACGAAGTGAATAATTTCGTAGCGTTACGCAGCTACTACCAATTAACGCGGCAAAATATAAAGTGAGTATAAATATTTGCCGCGTTTAGAATTGTTAGATTAGATGAAACTGTAGAACATGCACTAAGGATTCTTTACAATCTCATATCATAATACTCAGTAATTGTAAATTATTCGCTGCGTTCTTACCAGCATAGGGTTGTAAACGCCTATGCGGTGGGATATGTTTCTTCGGAGCTACTATAGATGTCCTTCATCAAGTGAGGTACTGATATATTAATAAAACTCTTGTGGGGTAGGCATCCTTACCCGCCCTTATGTACTTGATCAGAACGGGAAGTGCTATATATTTATTGAGAAAAGTTACAACTAACTTGTGTTTTGAGAGAAATTCGCTATAGTAAATTTTTGAGAATATTCAAATTTAGTTAACCTGTTAATTGGATTAATTGGACGAATTTGTCTAAAATCAAGTAAAATAGCAGTCATTACCTAGAAGAATTATTGCAAAAATTAGCATTTGGTAATTAGCGATGAAAGACAACCACTGTAACAGCGAACAAAGTCCTTCAAAACCTCAATGGCAAGGATTTGATTTTTTTGAAGAAAAGTTAAGCGCAACAGAAGTAGAGAAGAACGTTAGTAATAAAGCTTTTTCGGATATCACAAAATCTTTCCCTTTAGCTATGGCAAGTGTGGGGGAGAGTATGCATATTGTTAAATTTCAAGCTTCTGAAGATATGGTACGTAGACTTATGAGCATGGGGTTTGCGCCAGGTTGTCAGGTTCAAGTCATTAGCAATACTGGGGGTTCTGTAATTGTTGCTATCGGCGCCAACCGTATTGGTTTAGGAGTGGGTATGGCGCAAAAAATTATGTGTACTAATTGTACGGATAAAGCAAATGGATGATAAGAAACATTTACGAGATTTGGCGGTGGGTTGTACGGGACGGGTAGTTGGTTATGAAAAAGCTGCTCGTGGTTACAAGGGGAAATTACTTGCGATGGGTTTGACGCCAGGAACCGAGTTTACTATTACTCGCTATGCCCCTCTAGGAGACCCTGTAGAAATTTTAGTGCGCGGTTTTAAACTCAGTTTACGGTCATACGAAGCAAATGCTCTTTTTGTAGAGGAGATGTAACGATGAGTAAGTGGATAGTTGGATTGGTGGGTAATCCTAATTGCGGTAAAACTACTTTATTTAATGCTTTGACTGGCGCCAATCAAAGGACTGGTAATTGGCCTGGTGTGACTGTTGAACGTAAGGAAGGAAAATATACTCATAATGGCAGTGAAATCACTGTTGTTGATTTACCTGGTGTTTATTCGTTAGATGCAGAAAATGATGATACTGGACTTGATGAATTAGTCGCGCGCGATTATTTGCTCCAGAATGAAGCGGATATAATTATTAACATCGTTGATGCTTCTAATTTAGAGCGTAATTTATATCTGACAACTCAAATCATGGAAATGCGCTTACCGATGATAATCGCGTTAAACATGATGGATGTTGCTAATGCGCGCGATATGCGAATTAATGCAAAGTTACTGGCAGAACGACTTGGTTGTCCAGTAATTCCCATGAGTGCTGCTACTAATAAGGGAGTACCACAGTTGAAGGATGTAATTAACCAAGCTGTAGTAAATCCCAAAGTATCAACTACTTACGTTGCTTACCCTGCTGTTATCGAAGACGCAATTACTCAATTAATTCCTTTTATTAATGAGCATACCTCTAACCGCGCGGTTGATGCTCGTTGGAAAGCTTTAAAGCTTTTAGAATATGAAGACAGAATTGCTCCTGAACTTCGAGGTAGAGAGTTAGAGCATATAATTGTTGAACATCGGCGCCGAGTTCATCAAACGCTTGATGATGATTTAGATATTATCATCGCTGATAGCCGTTACGGATTTATTCGCAACTTAACTCAAGGTGCAACTGAACGCACTAGAGAAATTAAAACTACTCTTTCTGACAAAATTGACCAGGTGGTATTAAATCGGTTTTTGGGTATTCCGATTTTTTTTCTCGTTATGTACTTAATGTTCATGGTGTCAATTAATATTGGTGGTGCATTTATCGATTTCTTTGATATTACCTTTGCAACGATTTTTGTAGATGGATTCGCACATCTCTTAAAAGCAATTAATACACCAGGTTGGTTAATTGGTGTTTTAGCACAAGGTGCAGGTGGCGGTATTCAAACAACAGCTACATTTATTCCTCAAATTGGGATGATGTTTTTATGTTTGTCAGCATTAGAAGATACTGGTTATATGGCACGCGCGGCTTTTGTCATGGACAGACTAATGCGGTTTGTCGGACTACCAGGAAAATCTTTTGTACCAATGATGGTGGGGTTTGGATGTAATATTCCTGGCATTATGGCAACACGGACATTAGAAAATAAACGTGACCGCATGATGGCTGTAATGATGAATCCATTTATGTCGTGTAGTGCCAGATTAGCTGTTTATGCTTTATTTTGCGGCGCCTTTTTCCAAGTGGGAGGACACAACATAGTATTGGGTCTTTACTTAATGGGTATTTTAGCAGCCATTTTCACAGGGCTAATTTTGAAAAATACTATTCTCCAAGGAGAAGCGGCGCCTTTCATTATGGAATTACCTCCTTATCATATTCCTAAACTCAAAGGAGTATTATTGCGTGCATGGGACAGACTCAAAGCTTTCATTAAAAAAGCTGGTATAGCTATTATTCTCATGGTCATTGTACTAGGTTTCATGAACTCAGTTGGTACAGACGGTTCTTTTGGGAAGCAAGATAGTAAAGACTCAATATTGAGCGCAATGAGTCGCACCATTACACCTATATTTACACCAATGGGAATCACGCAAGAAAACTGGCCTGCTACTGTTGGTTTAATGTCTGGAGTATTTGCCAAAGAAGTAATGGTTGGCACAATGAACTCCTTATATACTCAACTAGCAGAAGAAGAAAAAGCAGTGAAAGAATCTGAAAAACCAGAAGAATATAGCTTTTGGGGTGGTATTACTAAAGCATTCCTCAGCATTCCAGAAAACTTAGCAAAACTTACCGATAAACTTTTTGACCCACTTGGTTTAGGCGCCATAAATATTCAAGACCAAAAACAAGCTGCAGAAGCGCAGGGAATATCCGTTAGCACATACGGACAAATGTCACAGAGATTTGGTAGTCAAAATGCAGCCTTTGCCTACTTACTATTCGTCTTACTATACTTCCCTTGCGTCTCAGCTACCGCAGCACTTTACCGCGAAACAAGTCTAAAATGGACAATATTTGCGGGATGCTGGACAACAGGTTTAGCATATTGGGCAGCGGTATTATACTACCAAACCGTAACATTCTCAAAACATCCAATATCCTCCATCACCTGGATAATTGCATTACTCCTAACCATAGTAATTACATTTTTTGTAATGAAAATAGCAGGCTCCAAACATCACATTAAACACCAACCCATAACATAGATATCTCCCTATATAAATTCATCCCATAAATATGTAGAGACTGTACATGTACAGTCTCCACAACATTTTAAATATTATATCTGCATTACATCAAAAGATAAAAGTATGATACTCAGCGAACTACAAAAATTCTTAAGCTTACATAAAAAAGTCTCACTAGCAGATTTAAAACTTCATTTTCATATAGACACAGAACCTTTGCAAGACATGCTGAATAGACTAATCCGCAAAGGTCGAGTCCGTAAAATGGATGAAGTAAAAAAGTGTAGTGGGTGTCACAGTTGTAGTAATGATGCAATTGAATTTTACGAATGGGTAAATCCCGAATAAAGCACTTTTTACCTTTATAAACTATGATTTAGGCGTTTTTTGTGGTGTGGTCGTGCATCGGTGAAAACTACTGTAAATGCAGTAGTATTTTTTCAGCAAACCCTAACTATTGACAAATATCTGCTTGAGAATGATAATCATTTAATAGTTGATAATTTTTTATGGGTACATTGCTATGCAAGATTTGATAGATATTCTCAATATATTTTATAAAAATACTGGGAGTAAATGTAACATTTATACACAAATGAATTGTTGCATAGGTGTTATGCTGCAAAAATGTATTGGTTTTGATACTTCATCATCTATCAAAGTTAACGGGGAAAGTTTGGTGTAAATCCAGCGCTGTCCCGCAGCTGTAATGAGGTTTTACCTCTAAGTCAGAACGCCCGCCAATTATAAACACAATTATCTGCGAGGTACAGATGAGAAATATTTTTTTTAATTCCCAGTGGGGAATCAAATTTGTTGTGTTCAGTTTGGCTGCAACTTTCGGGATACTGTATGGAAGTTACGGCGCCGTAGCAACAGCAGAAGAAATCGTTCAAAACCCGACATCTACAGAAGAGAAAGAAGCAGATATTGAATTAACTGTCATTGAGAAGTTATTAAACGAACCTGTTTATTCACCATTCCGTCGTGAGGGGACAGTCAAAGACTCGACACGCCCTATCTATGTCATTACTAGTGAAGAGATGGAAGCGCAAGGTGCCCGAACTGTTAGAGAAGCGCTCAAGTTTCTTCCTGGTATACTCCCAGATGGCACGGTTGGTACTGAACCTCATGCATTGAGTGGTCAATTTATACGCGGTTCTAATAGTGAGCAAGTGCTGATACTACTTGATGGTAGACCAATTAATAACTTAGGTGGTGGTCGTTTTGACTTGTCGGAATTCACCACTAATAATATTGAAAGAGTAGAAGTACTACCAGGTGGAGGTTCAACTCTATATGGTTCTGATGCAATTGGTGGTGTCATTAACATTATTACCAGGCGCCCAACAGCAGGTAAAATTAGTACTGACAC
>NZ_KB217483.1:978603-1055635 GCF_000331305.1 Calothrix sp. PCC 7103
CAGTCAACGAATTCAAGCATATTTACAATGGACTTTTGGTAGCTTTGCTGGAGTAACATGGCGCCAAATGCCTATTTTAATAAGTGTAGTATTATTAGGGTTACTAGTTGCAGCAGTATTATCCAAACCTTTAAATGTGCTACTTGTAGGTGAGTCTTATGCTTTAACACTAGGTTTAAATTTAGAAAGAACCAGGTTTTGGATAATTACCAGCGCTTCTATATTAGCAGGCGCCGTTACAGCATTTTGCGGACCAATAGCATTTTTGGGTGTAGCAGTTCCTCATTTATGTAGGAGCATGTTTGGTAGTTGCGACCATCGTATTTTAGTACCTGCGGTGATAATAATGGGAGCAATTATGGCGTTGATTGCAGACTTAATGTGTACTATTCCTGGAAATCAGACTTTGCTACCATTAAACTCAGTCACTGCTTTAATTGGTACACCTGTTGTTTCTTGGGTGATTTTACGTCGATATTATACCAAGTAATATATTGGATTACTTGCGGTTGACTGTCGCACGAGAGGTCTTGGAGTAAGATTGGTGGAGTGGGCAATTAACTATGTTATTACCGAGGTTGTTCCGCCGTATGATGCATCTGGTTTCTATGCAAAGTTTGGGTTTGAATTTGCTGACCCTTAGAGGTTGTTTGCCCTGTATCTTTGAGTGTCATGAGTCGCGAACGAAGGGCGCAGTTTTCCCGTTATCCGTAAACGGAGTTTTCCCTTTACTGGTAGGATATCCGCTTATGGTAGGGTAGCATCTCAGTATATAGCTCAAACTCTAGATTCTAGCCTGCGGCAAATGCTCCGCATTACGTTTCGTTGCACTCCACTCAGAATGACAATTTATACCTTGCTCGACTTTTCAAACATCCTCTTATGAATCTTTACCACCTACCGATTCCTACCGCACAATGTATCTCGATTTAAAGCCATTACTTGAAGCTTTAGCAACAGAGGGACTAAGTTCTTCTTAATCTTTGTTTGTGCTTAAAAATAGGGAGAAGAATCTGCGCTTGAAGATAATATTTTAAAGGTCGTTCCGAGTGTAAGCATTCTACTAATTTAAGAAATTTATTATCTTACTCCTGATTGTACCCTCCATAAACTTGTGTAGATTCCATTTTTTTCTAATAGTTGCTCGTGTTTGCCTGCTTCTACTAATTGTCCATATTCCATGACATATATGCAGTCGGCGTTACGGATGGTTGAAAGGCGATGGGCTATTGCAATTGTGGTTCTATTTACTGTAATTTTTTCTAGAGAACGTTGTATTGCTGCTTCGGTTTCGTTGTCTACGGCTGATGTGGCTTCGTCTAATATTAAGATGGGTGGATTTTTTAATACTGCTCTAGCTATGGCTATTCGTTGTCTTTGTCCTCCTGAGAGTTTTTGACCTCTTTCGCCTACTATTGTTTCATATCCTTGGGGAAGTTGTGTGATAAAATCGTGTGCTTCGGCTATTTTGGCTGCGCTAATTATTTCTTCGTCTCTGGCGCCAAAGCTTCCGTAAGCGATATTTTCTGCAACTGTGCCATGAAATAAAAATACGTCTTGACTAACTAAACCGATGCAGCTACGTAAGTCATGTAAATCTAAGTTTTGAATGTTGATACCGTCTATTGCTATTATTCCAGAAGTTACATCATAGAATCTGAGCAAGAGTTTTACTAAGGTGCTTTTTCCCGAACCTGTGGAACCGACGATGGCAATGGTTTTTCCGGCGCCGATATGTAAAGATAGATTTTTGATTATTGGTTGATGTTCTGCTTGATAACTAAAACTAACATTTTTAAATTCAATCTCCCCGCGCGTTTCATCTACGTCTAAATGTATATCACCTGTATTAATTTGAATGGGTGTATCCAATAAATCCATTACTCTATTTACAGAAGCCATCGCGCGCTGATATTCGTCAAATATTTCACCTAACGACACAAGTGGCCATAATAAACGCTGTACTAATACGAGTAAAACACTATAATTACCTATAGATATTCTACCGGAATACGCTGCCATTCCTCCCATAAATAGTATCGCTGTAAATCCAGCTAATACTAACATTCTAATTAAAGGAACAAATGCCGCCGAAAGTTTAATTGCTTTATTATTACTTTTTCTATACGCTTCACTCTCAGTTCTTAATCGAGCATTTTCATATTCTTCAGCGGTAAAGCTTTTAATTGTTGTAATACCACTAATATTATTTGCCAATCTAGCGTTAAGTACACTAACCTTTTCCCTAACATCAGCATAAACTGGTTCTAGGCGCCCTTGAAAAGAAAGCGAACCCCACAAAATAAACGGCATTGGTAACATTGCCGCAATCGTAATATTTAGAGGTAAGATAAAAAATGCACCACCAATCAAAATTATCATTGATGTCGTAATTTGGATGATTTGATTGGCACCTCCATCCAAAAACCTTTCTAGCTGGTTAATATCGTCATTGAGTATAGATAGCAATCCACCAGTACTAGTGTCTTCAAAATAAGCTAATTCTAATTTTTGTAGATGATTATAAGCTTCTAAACGTAGACTGTGCTGAATATTTTGGGCTAAATGGCGCCAAAGTCTATCATAAGCATATTCAAACGCTGATTCAAGAACCCAAATTAATACAGTGATGACAGAAAGCAGGACAAACTGTGAGGTTACATCTGGTACACCCAAACTAGCAATAGTTGAGTCTTGCTTTTTGACTAATATATCTACAGCAATACCAACTAACCAAGGTGGCGCCAGGTCAAAGATACAATTGAGAATAGAAAAGGTCGATGCTGTATAAATTTGGGAACGATATGCGCGCGCATAAGCAAGGAGACGTTGCAAGGGGTGGGGTTTTGATGCCATTAGCGTATTCTACATACAGAGAGTTATCGAAAACTATAGCCAAACAAAGCACAAAGGATTTTAATATTTTTCTGAGTGCTAAGTCTATCCCAAAACGGCATCTGTTAATTCGTTCAGACGAACAACTTGTCTATCTTCAATAACCTGTCGTGGAATAACTTGAATTGATTGCGGAATATCACGTATAGGAGCTTCAATCTTGGTAGCTGTTGATGCTTCTTCCGCGCGATATCCGTCTTGTTCACCCGTTACTACTAATTCAATAGGTTCTTGACTCTCAGCCGTTGGTTGTTCTGGTTTTGTTTCACTTGTTGGTTTTTCTAATTCGGGTTTTTGCGGTGTTGTCGAAGCTGGTGCCACTTCAAAAATTAAACCCTCATCGCTGTCAGACAACTCAACTTTGGGTAAACTATTATCCCCTGTCACTATTAGCCTAATAGTATTTGCATCTGTATTTATTACAGAAACTTCAGTAATTCCCGCAATCGGCTTTTCTTGCCGAAATGTATTCCCATCTTGCAAACGTAACTGAGCATTAGGTATATCAATAATAAAGCTATTGCCTTCACTTTGACTTGTCGGCTGAAGCTTTATTGCTTCTTTGGTATCTAAAATTACTTCAATACCTTCATTCACTTGGTTAATGCGAACACCCGTTATCAAGATTTGTGAAGGTGTAGGTGATTGAGAAAGCCATTCTTTAATAGTTGTTGCAGGTTTTGGAAATTCAGTCAATTGAGAACTTTTTGAAATAGAATTAATTTGACTATCAGCATCTCGCTTGACTTCAGCTTTTGCAGAAGCAGAGAAAAACACCGAAAATACGCTCAACGCCAAAAACAAGTATTGTATCTTATCTAACATATCTTCACACCACACAAAAATATTTATCAATAAGCTTAAAGGTAAGCTCTCTGTAGGTGAAGATGGTTTTGGTGGCTAGACGGAATTTTTATGGTGGCTAGGCGGAATTTCTGAGATTTTTATCACTTCCTTTAATATAGATACTAGGGTTGACACCAAACTTCTTGCGAAAAGCCGCAGCGAAGTAACTTCTATCGCGAAATCCGACCATCTGCACTACGTCTGTAACTCTGGCGCCTTCTGTTTCAAGTAAATGTCGGGCTTTTTCTAGTCTATAATTATATAAATACCCAAATGCTGTTGTATTAAAAACTTCTCGAAAGCCTTTTTTGAGGGTGCAGTCATTTAAACCGACCATCCGCGCGAGTTCCATTAATGAAGGTGGATTATTCAGATTTTCAATTAAAATATCTCTGGCGCCATAAATACGGTCAATATCATCAGGTTTGAGACTGGCGGATATATTTGTAGGTGAATCACTTTTAATTTTTTCTAAGCGTAGTGCAATTAATTCTAGTGCTTTACTTTCCAAATACAACCTTCTTGTAATTCCTTCATAGGGACAGCTTAAAATTTGATTTATTAAATTTTGCATCGCTGGAGTAGTTTTCGCCAAATGACGATAATCTGGTTCTCCTTCTACTTCCATTACTCGTCGCATTTGTTGGGGTAATAGCTCAAGCTCAGAAGCTATCAAGGTTTGGAAGAACGAGACATCAAGATGGATATCAAATTTAAGAACGCGCGAACCTGCTCGCCATTTAAAGTAACTCGCTTCTCCTGAATGCCACCCAGCGCAAAAAAAATTTTGTCCGCAAGGAGCGTTTTCAGTATAGTTATCGCCTAAAAGACTGAAACTTAATTCTAATTGCGAGCCAGGTGTACCATGAGCTACTTCAACAATTAAATCTTCTTGCAACCTATAATCATCAACTAAAAAATCGAGTCCAGAACAAATTTCAATTGACCGACGATATCCTTTACTCAGATTTTTTCTGTCATTCAAGGGTATTTCAATAGTTTGATAAGGCAAAAGATTTTTCTCTTCGGCTCGAAATATTTGTTTGTAAAAGTCTTCTTCCGAGATAATTAGGGTCATATTTGCCTGGTTTTGCTTACACTTGTTGAAAAATTATATCATTATTCACTGTAAATGTTAAATATCTAGTTTATTGAAAATTAGTACTAATAGTAAAAATCTGTGTGTGACAGAAAAAGTCCCAAACTCTGCTCTAGAGAATTTGGGAAGAATATAACACTATGAGGAACTAGATGTTCTGTAAATACGAATATGTTGAGTTACGGCGGCTAGAGGATAACCAAGACTAACCCATGTCTTCAGCTTTGCTTTACAAACTAACTTATTGATATTAATTATTAACTATTTGATAAGACAGTCAAGAGTATTTATACTTATTAATTGAGCAACTTAATTTCTTGTGGAACGGGCATCCTTGCCCGTTATATGTATGTATATGGGCGGGGCAAGGATGCCCCACCCCACAAAAACACTTTAAGGTGTAAAAAGAGTGCATTTACCACCCAAGTTATTGACTAAAGTACAGGTATTGGATTCAATCATTCCGGCATAAGTTGCTTCAGGAGTACCTTTCTCCCCAAGTCCATCAGCTACTATGGGTTTATCAGAAATTTTCACATTAGCTTCTTTGGCTACTGTTTTAAGTACTTTGTCGTTTGCTGTTAATTCTGCAAATATAGTAGGGACTTTAGCCTTTTTGATTCCATCTGAAAGAGATTTAACCTTAGCTGCTGTGGGTTCTTCTTCAGTGGAAACACCTACTAATGTTCCTTCTACTTTCAAGCCGTATGCTTTGGCATAGTAACCTAATGCGTCGTGCGTTGTTACCAAACGGCGCTGGTTTGCTGGTATTGTTGCTATTTGCTGCGGCACCCAAGCATCAAGTTTTTGTAACTTAGCAACAAGTGCATCAGCGTTTTTGGTATAAAAATCTGCATTTGCACTATCTACTTTTACAAGGTTCGTTTTAATTGCTTCTACCATGTCTATTCCATTTTTGACATCGTGCCAAACATGGGGGTCTTCTTCTTTTTTGCCGTCTTCTTCTAATGAAAGTCTTTCTGCTGCTGGAGCTGCAATTTCATTCAAAGCTATTTTAGGCGCCGCACTTTTACTTGCTTCTACCATGTCTACTATGGCAGGCTCAAACTGTATTCCTCCATAAAAGACAATATTCGCTTCATCTATTGCTTGTCGATTTTTTGGAGTTGCTTCATAAACATGAGGGTCTTGACCTGCGTCAATTAAACAGTTGAGGTCTACTTTATCTTGAGCAACTTCTTGCACGAAATGACAAGGTACGCTGTACGATGCAACTACTTTCAGTTTACCTGTAGTGGTATTTGCAGCAGGTGATGCCGTACCTACCGCTTCGGGACTTGCGGTTGCTTGCTTAGTTGGAGGCGCCTCTGCACAACCTGATATACTAAGCGCTACTGCTATAACTGCGGTGCCCCAAAATGAATTCCGATCAACTCCTCTAAACACCTTCATAAGTAACCCCTACTAAATTACTGTGAAACTAAAACTATTGATACCCAGTATCAATAATCACGAAGAAATTATTAAGCTTTACAATCAAGTTAAATGCGATACAGAAGCCGATTAAGTTTCATTGCTCAAGCACTTTCAGCTATAATAGCGTATTCGACTTGAATCAAGACATAGACAACATTACATTTGAATGATAATCGTTATTATAAAAAATAGTTTAACCTTAATGCAACCTTTTATTATTTTAAAGAGACCCAAAACCGGGTTTCTTTACGATAAATTAAGGTTTTTTAGCAATATTGAGTAAGAAACCGGGTTTCTAAAATGATAGAAGTAGAAAACTTGTCAGTGCGTTACCGAGGACGTTATGCCTTGGAAGGTGTAAGTTTTAACCTAGAGTCGAGTCAAATCGCTGGTATTATCGGACCCAACGGCGCCGGCAAAAGTACGATGATAAAGGCGATGCTGGGGTTGATACCTGTAGCGAGTGGAGTAGTTAAGTTTAATGGGCAGCTGTTACGGCGCCTGTTATCGAAGGTTGCTTATGTACCGCAGCGAGCTAACATCGACTGGGATTATCCTGCTACGGTGTGGGATGTTGTGATGATGGCGCGGACGGTGAAAACTGGGTTATTTCGTCAACCGAGTCGTATGTCTATTGAGTTAGCTGCTGCTGCTTTAGAAAAGGTGGCAATGGCAGAGTTGAAAGGGCGCCAAATTGGAGAATTATCGGGTGGACAGCAGCAAAGGGTATTTATTGCACGCGCGTTAGCAAAGCAAGCAGATTTATTTTTATTCGATGAACCATTTACAGGGGTAGACAAGAAAACCGAAGATGTGATATTCCAAGTCTTTCAGGAACTTAAGAGTGAAGGCAAAACATTACTAGTTATCAACCATGATTTAGGTGAAACATTAAATTATTACGATAAGCTGTTACTGCTAAATAAACAATTAATAGCCTTGGGTTCCAAAAGCGAAGTATTTACACCCAGTAATATTCAACAAGCATATGGAATGTCATTAGGTTTTATGAATAAATAAAATATAGAGGAAAATAATAAATGTTAAATTGGTTTGTTGAGCCTTTACAATCAGAGTTTATGCGGAATGCCATCACCGTTGGTATCTTAATGGGCATTCTCTGCGCTGTTGTGGGTAGTTATATGATTGTGCAGCAGATGGGAATGATGTCTCATGCAATATCCCATTCAATATTACCAGGATTACCAATTGCTTATGTATTGGGAGTTTCGCTATCGTTAGGCGCCTTTATTGCGGGTGTGATTAGTGCCCTAGGACTAGCTTGGATAGAATCGCAATCGCGTTTAAAATTAGATACAGCAATGGCGATTATTTTATCTATATTTACAGCGTTAGGAGTGACATTACTCAAAGTACTACCCGGCGCCAACAAACTTGATTTAATGGATATTCTATTTGGAAACATTCTTGGGGTCAACGAAGACGATATGAAAATGACCCTAATTACAACAATAATAGTTTTAGCGTTAGTGTTTTTATTCTTCAAAGAATTACTATACTACACATTTGACCCCCTTGGCGCTCAAGCTGATGGAATGCCAGTGCAGTTCTATTACTTAGGTTTAGTCGTTGCCATGACCATTGCGGTTGTCGTTTCACTGCAAACAGTTGGCGCTGGCTTAGTTATTGCAATGTTAATCGGACCATCAAGCACTGCTTACTTACTAGTTAGAAAATTACACATCATGATGATATTAGGTTCCATCATTGGCGTAATATCTAGCGTTTTAGGAATGTATCTAAGCTACCACTTAGACGCACCATCAGGCGCCACAATAGTATTAGTAACAGGTTTTTCCTTCATATTAGCCTTTTTATTCAGTCCATCCCAAGGCTTACTAACACGACCCGAACTCAAAGAATCTGTATCAAATATATTTGGGAAAAATTTCAAATTGTAATAAATATCCTAAAATCAACATCTTGTGGAACGGCTGTCCCCAGCCGTCAATAATAAAAATCTTTCTTCTGTTAAAATTCCATACTTATTGATAAACCTTGCAATAAATGTAACAAACACAACCAATAAAAATTTGTTAGTAAATATGGGTGTTCCCAAGCAAGATATTGTTATTGGCTTTCATTCTCCGTTTAAACGGCAGTTTACAGAGTATGCAGTAGGTTAAAATTAGTATGTGGTTCAAGAGTGAATAAAACCTAACCCCTTAACCTCCAAGCGCACGAGGGAAGGGGAAAATTTTTTTAATTGACATGTGACGGGCAGGGTAGGATATTTTAAAAATTCTTCACTACCCCACAGAAAATTCTTTGCCCTATGCAACCGCAAACTCGGTCAAAGCTCGCTCTCTAGGATGCTGAAAACCTAAAACAATATCATGCTTTGGAATGCCAGCTTCTAGTAAATCATTGGTTATCCCATCTTCCGTTAAATCCTCCTCCACCCAAACCTTTCCATCTTTGATCCGAATATAAACCGTACTCCCACAGGTTCTCTCTCGTTGGTTCCAGCCTACCTGTGCCCAAAAATAATGATCTCGAACTTCATCAAGAGCCAAAACAGGTTCGATGTTAGCGCTCGGTTGTTCCAGATCAAGCTCATAATAACGAGTTAGCACTTGCTTAATAATTGTTCGATAAGTATTCAATCTATCCATTGGACAATCTCCTCTTTATCTACATCAAAAACAATTATCTTTATATTTAGCTCCGTCACTGCTAGTTGAATCGCACTTTTGAGAAAAAAACTTTGATATATTGTTTGACTTACAGCCATATATAAAACTGCTTCAGGAAATATTTGTGTTAAGTATAGCCTATAGAGAATATATTGACCCAGCGCCGCTTCAAAATCTCGAACTCGTGAAGCTCCCAAAAAGCTTTTGACCTCAACAATGATTTGTTGTTGCTCACGCTCTGCTGCAAACATTGCCATTGCTGCAATATCAGCATAAAGCTTGATTTCTTTAAACTTGATTTGATAAGTTTCACGGATGATTCTCCAACCAGCTTTGATTAAGGCATTTTTGGCTTGATAATGATAAACATCCTTAGCTGGCATAAAGTACTAATATATCTCCACTATTGTAGCGCGAGTAGTCTGGTATAGAACAAGGGTTACTCACAATATATAAATACTAACATACTTAATTCTACGTGCGTTACAGGAATAATATAACAATGCGTGACCGAATACATAATAACTTTCATAAATCAAAATAATAAAACAACTGACATAACAAACTTAATAAAATAATAACGATTATCATTCTGTAAAGAGTGCTAGCATACACAGGGCTTAGGGGGAATGGCACGAAAAAAGATCAATTTATTGTAGCTGGTGATATTAGTGACTATAATCTAGGTATTTTTGATGGTGTATATGAAGGAGTCCCATATAAAGAATTTCAGATTTTGACTAAAGATGGTGACTAAATTGCTCGTATTGAAGAAGGTGAAAATCTCCAACTTGTGCAAATCAAGAGTGATATTCCTGGTACAAATGCTTTAGTTTCTACAGAATACGAAGGTTTAACTCCTCCCATACTTAGCGAACCCAAGTTCGGCACATCAGGAGATGATATTCTTGTTATCGATAAAGGAAATCAATTAGTTTTTGCCGGAGCAGGAAATGACTTAATTGACGCAGGCGCCAGTCCAGGCAACAATCGTTTTTATGGTGGCACGGGTAATGATACATTTACTCTAGGTGAAAAAGATACAGCATTTGGTGAAGATGGAGACGATAGATTTTTTGCTACATCAGGTGGTGGAAATGTGTTAACAGGTGGTAGCGGTTCAGACCAGTTTTGGATTGCTTCTGCAGGAATATCAGATGGCGCCAATACTATTACTGACTTTACGCTGGTGAAGATGTTATTGGTGTTGCAGGCAGTGGCGCCAGCTTTGGCACGTTAACATTTACACAACAAAACCAAGATTTACTAGTTAGTTTTAACAGTAGTAATTTAGCTGTCCTCAAAGGTATCCAAGCCAGTAACTTGAATGCCAACAGCTTTGTGTTCGTTTAATTTAAACACTTTGCCATGATATACAATTTGTCATGCTGAACGCAGTGAAGCATCTAAATATACAGTGAAACCTTAGATTCTTCGCTTCGCTCAGAATGACAATTTTTAAAACATGCTTTAAGCAGCTTTTAAAGACATGTTAGGGAAATGCTGCTTTATAATTTCTAACCATTGTGCAATTCGCTCCGAGGTTTTATCGCTTTCATTGACTTCATCAATTGGCAATCCTACAAATTTATCATCACGCACAGCAAAGGAATATTCATAACTATAACCATCAAGCGGAAACTGACCAACTATAGTGGCGCCTAATTTTTTGAAGTGGTCATATAAAGTACCTAGCGCACTCACAAACTGCTCCCCGTGAGTTACACAATCTCCTGCACCAAATAAAGCAATCGTTTTACCAGTAAAATCTGGCTTTTCCAATGACATATCAAATATTGGGTCACGCCAATCATTTTGAACTTCTCCAGACCCCCAAGTCGAACAACCAAACAGCAAATAGTCGTACTCAAGCATTTGGTCGGCGCCCATAAAATCTTCTTCCATGCTATAAATATCACAAACCTCTTCGGTAAAATACTCGTGTAATTTCGTAGCAACCGATGCTGTAATACCCGAAGTGCTGCCGTAAAAAATAGCCATCTTTGCCATAATTCAAGCTTCCTCTGGATTGAAACGTTAAATTTGTTACCCTCTAATTGCTTAGAATTTACTTAAAATATCTATTTCCAGAGATTCCCAATCACTAACAGGTTTGAATTTGGTAGAAAACCCTAATATTCCACATCTGACATTACAATTTATCGCTAATATTACTTAAATAGAGATGAAGGCATTTCGACTTAATGAATATTACTTGCGATAAGCACTTATAGGATAATATTTTGCTTAACTTATAAAAAAAGCTTAAATATTACAAGTCATATTTTTGATAATGTAATTTTTATACCTGATGGCGCCAAATCATTTTGTCGTCCATGAGCGACAAAAATTTTAAACTCTAGCAGCTACTTGAGGTTGGAAGCGCGCGAATGGATTAAAACCAGGTTGAATTTGTCAATACCTTCGCCAAATTTAAGAACTGGTAGAGCAAGCACTAGCAGGGTGTATGCGCCCTAAATTGGTGACTCTATGGAAAATATTTGCTTTTTATACTGGGTCTGGTTTTACCGGAAGGAGTTTTATAGTTTCCTCAACATATTTGTAACCTCGGAACAGTGCTTTCAAATCCGTAATACTAAAATCTGGATTAAACTTACGAAAATCAATAAGCAAAATTTGTGAAACATTAACCATGAAAAATGCAAGATTAGCCGCGTTTGTAACTGCTGTTTTTCCAACATTCATAAAATCTTCTAGCCCCCAAAATTGTTTAGCGTCTCGGTAATTGAACTCAATTTGAAATCTCAAACTATAATAATCAATTAACTTCTCATGACTGAGGTTTAGGTCTGTTGAAAATAACACCGCATGAGTTCGTGTTAAAGTTTTCATATTTGTTCGTACTAGGATGACAACATTTAATGCTTGACAATACTCCTTGTGTAGAAGTTGTGCTTGGTAAATATCTGTACGAATGTCATCTTTAATATTAGTTTCTTTGAAAAAGCGCTCTGGTATAAATGAATAGTTAATTTTCTCCCCGTACTTACGTCGAGACTTACGGGTCGGGTCTGGATTCTCGTAAGGTACATATAAAGCAGAGTCATGACGCATTTTACAAATTAGATGTAAACCTACCTGCCGAGCCATAACTACGGCTTTATTATTTCCGAAATAACCGTCTAGTACTAAATATGTCAATGGTAAAAAGTTACTGATTTTTTTCAGTAAATCCTGAACCAGACGACGAATACGTAGAAAGTCTGGTGTTAAAATTACTTCTTTCTTATCCTTTGTCTTACTTCCCTTTGGGCGCCCACCTTTCTTTTTTATAGTTCCTTCTTGAGACTCATTTTTAGATGCTTTGGGCTTTTCTATTATTTTTTTTGCTTTATCTTCTTTTGGTTTTATAATTTGCTCTACGCTGATAGGAAATGCTTTTCTTTGCTCGATACTTACAAGGGATAATGTAAAAAAAGATAATCCGAGTATGGGTTTCTCATACAAGGATGAGAAAAATCTATCAATCCCATAACTTTTTTCTCCTGCTTTACGCTCCTACTACTTCATCCCCTGCTAATATATATGTCTCTTTGCTACGAAATATATGTTCTTTAAAAAATACCCAAAAAAGCACTGCCCAAGGTAGTGATGAAGCAAAGAAACGTTGTATTGTTCGATAACTCCCTCCCTTTCCACACCACCGTGATATGCCCAGCATGGTTATTCTTCCGCTCATAGCCAGCATTGCTGATATGATTCTGTTCCACCGTCGTAAAGTTGTTCTAGTCGTGTGTCGTTGTAAGCATTCCAATAGTGCTAATATATCTGGCATGGGCTTTCTGTGGTGATTGAGTTGTAGTTTGGTACACATAACTCTACTACAGAAGGTCCTCTTTATTTTGGCGAAGGTATTGATTTGTGCGGTAAACTTATTACCTGCCCAGTCTGCTGCTGTTTCTTCGTGGTGGTACAGCATTTTTGTTAGTATTTTATCCCAGTTGTGTTTTGGTAATTGTTGCAATAAAGCTGTCAAGTCGTACAATGCATCTAAAACAGCAAAGCTAGCTTCTCGCACATGAGGTGGACGTGATAGTAGTAAACTATCTCGTTGTACGAAAAATGGGTCATGGGGAATTACACCATCTACTGGTCTTTGTAAAGAACTTTCTATTGCAGTAATTTCTTGACGGTTGGAAATATCGGTTGCAATGACTAGCATTTCAACACCAAAGCTTTTTGCGTGACTTAAAAAATCAACCGCATTTGCAACTGATTTGCGTGTTGGTTTAACAACGTAGAGATTACCATCGAATAAACTGGGTAACGGTGAAGCGAAAACGTCTTTTCCTGCTGACATGTCAACTATAATCGCTTCGTTGCTATCTTCCCATACGTGTTTGAGGAATATCTCGATGGCGCCAGTTTTACTATGAAAGCATTTCTTCCGGTAATCGTCTGAAGTGAAATCACCAACACGAATTAACTCGACTCCATCGATAACAGTAACATAACGCTGGCGCCACTCAGCTTGTTCAGAAAATTTGAGTACTCGTGAACCTTCTCCTGGTGGAGTGGTTTTAATCATTGGCAAGTCAGGAGTTATACGCGGATTATTTCCAGCAAAGTACGCACGTAACCATTCTAAATCATTACCAATATCCCGCGCGCTGCCTTGGACAAACCATTGCATATCACTTGCAGTGGCGCCTAATTCCGAAGCAAGATGTAGATTGTGGTCGCCATCTATACCTAGAACGTGGAAATCGCAGAAATAACTCAGAAATTGCAATAAACTTGCACTCAGGGTAGTTTTTCCGCTTCCTCCCTTACCATAAACAGCCAACTTCATATATTTACTGACTCCAATTAATTTTAAACGGAGAATTTTTCAGTTATAGATAAAACACTTATACAGATGCAACAGTATTTGCTTATAGGGTATTTTATACTTGGCAATTGTCAATACTTTCAAAGCACATTTAGGTCTTTTCTTTACTGAGAGCCAATTCTAGGTTAATTAGGTGTGGCTAGTTTTTCGGATATCTCTAAATATAGAGATGCTATTTGTATCCACCAACCACCTTGTATATCTCCTTTTGAGCCAAAAAACTTTGAAAATCGTAATCATTCTATAATAAGTATATTTTTGCGCTATTATAATAACGATTATCATAGTCATATTAAATTGCTTATATGGTAAATTCTTTGTCTCAACCGCAAGATGTACAGTCAGATAGCCAAAATATAGAGAGAATACGCCATACTTGTGCCCATATAATGGCAATGGCAGTGCAGAAGCTATTCAAAGGGACAAAAGTGGCTATTGGCCCAGTTACCGAAACAGGATTTTTCTATGATTTTGACTGTCCGGTTAGTATAACCCCTGATGATTTGGGCAAGATAGAAGCCGAAATGCGGCGGATAATTAAGTTAAATTTACCGATAATTCACGAAGAAGTTGAGAAACAAGATATTAGGGCGGAAATAACTAGTTTAAATGAACCTTACAAGCTAGAGATATTAAATCGGATTCCTGATGGTGAGATAATTACTCGTTACTATATTGGCAGTCCTGAAGGTCGTAGGGTTGATGCATCACTATTTATCGCTGAGACTTTACCACCAAAAGAGTCCTGGTGGGATTTATGTGCAGGACCACATGTTAATTCTACGAAAGAGATTAACCCCAAAGCTTTTGCGTTGTTAAATGTTGCAGGTGCCTACTGGCAAGGTGATGAAACCAAACCGATGTTGCAACGTATATATGGTACAGCTTGGGAAACACCCGAACAATTACAAGCATATTTAAAGCAGAGGGAAGAAGCGCTACGTCGTGACCATCGCAAGTTAGGTCAAGAACTTAATTTATTTAGTATTCAAGATGAAGCTGGTGGTGGTTTGGTGTTTTGGCATCCTAAAGGTGCCGCTATTCGTTATCAAATTGAAGATTATTGGCGCCGTTCTCACATCGAAGCGGGTTATGAGTTGCTATATACTCCACATGTGGCAAATTTAGATTTGTGGAAAACATCGGGTCACTTTGACTTTTATCGAGAAAGCATGTTTGATTCGATGGAGGTGGAAAAACAAGCTTATCAAATTAAGCCAATGAACTGTCCTTTCCATGTTCTAACGTATAAAAATAATCTTCATTCATACAGAGAATTACCTTTGAGATGGGCAGAGTTAGGTACAGTTTACCGTTACGAACGTTCGGGTGCATTACACGGATTGATGCGTGTTCGCGGTTTCACTCAAGATGACGCGCATATTTTCTGTTTACCTGAGCAAATTGCTTCAGAAATTTTAGGTGTGTTAAATCTAACAGAAAAGATTTTGTCTGACTTTGGTTTTAAGGACTATGAGATAAACCTATCTACTCGTCCAAATAAGTCGGTTGGTTCCGATGAAGTTTGGGAACTTGCCACTAATGCTCTGGTTGAGGCTTTAAATACTAAGGGTTGGAAATATATAGTCGATGATGGTGGCGGCGCCTTTTATGGTCCCAAAATAGATATTAAAATTCAAGATGCAATCGGTCGTCTCTGGCAATGTTCCACAATACAGGTAGATTTTAACTTACCAGAAAGGTTTGATATGGAGTATGTGGCGTCTGATGGTACAAAAAAACGTCCAATTATGATTCATCGCGCAATTTTTGGCTCGTTAGAAAGGTTCTTTGGTATTTTAATCGAAAACTATGCAGGTGATTTTCCGCTATGGTTGGCGCCAGTACAAATGCGTTTATTACCCGTTAGTGATGAAGTGCGCGAATATGCTCAATTAATTGCACAAGAATTCAAAAAAGGTGGCTTACGTGTTGAAATAGATAATACAGGTGAACGTTTAGGTAAATTAATTCGCACCGCAGAGGTGGAAAAAATACCCGTCGTTGCTGTGATTGGCAAACGCGAAGTAGAAACAAACACTTTAAGCATACGCACTCGTAAATCTGGAGATTTAGGAGCATTAACAGTAAATGATATAATTAATCGTTTACAACAAGTAGTTACCGAAAAAACAATCATATAGCACCTTATGACTCACGCTTTATATATTTGTAAATCCTGCTCTTTTTCACTCACTCAAAAAGAATATATGGGTGAGAGGGGTGGGAGATTTTTATTTAACCAAGTCAAAAATTTAGGCTCTTCAGTACTTGTTATGCTAAACTAACAATTAAAGTGCCAAGCTAATAAGCATCGAACTCGGAAATTTTCAAAATTTCTAAACCCATAAGCCGAGCGCTTAATTAATTTTATTTTATTATTAATACCTTCAACGGCGCCGCTAGTCGTGCCATTATCAAAATAAGCAATAATTTCATCAAACCAACGAATAAAAGTGTTATTGCTATTTGGAAAATATGTTTTAGCTTTTGAAAGCCACATACCTAATTTAAATACTGCTGGATACCAATGATTAGTTTTATTAAAAATTTTTCTAAGTTTTTCCTTTAATTCATGCATCATTTTTAAAGTAGGAGATACAGCTTTTACTTGAATTAATTTCTTTATTTGTTCTTCATTTAAGTCCTTTTCATTTTTAAGTAAAGCATATTTACTATTTTTCAATCCTTCTAATATTTTTTCATATTCATCTTTCTTTTCAGATGTTTCTGCTAATTTAATTAGTTCCTCTATTTTGTACTTTTCTCTCTTCCTCTGTGTGTCTAATTCTTTATTTACTTGCACCATTACGTGAAATCTATCGGCGACGACTTGAACGTTAGGCATTAATTCTATCACTAAATTTTTGTACCCTTGCCATAAATCTATACTCACTTCCTTAATTTGCTCTAACACCTCAACTCCCCAACTGATAAGAACTTCCTCGATTACTCCTTGTGTACGTGCGTTCAAAATAGCGATTGGTTTAGATGTATCTAAATCTATTAACACTGCACAGTAGTTACCCTTTCCTTTTCTTAAAGCTATTTCATCAATTCCCAGCCTTTTTAAATTCTTAGGTTTTGTTAAATTTAGTTTTTCAGATGCATCTTTTAACATTCTTTCTATCTCTTCTGTTGTGACTATACCTTTTGATGCCACGCTATGTATGTCGTTTTCTAAAACTTCTTGTATTATTTTGTTTGCAAGGCGATTTGTATAGGTTCTTTTCTTTCTTGCAAACTCAAATTCTTCACTAAACGGTTTTTTACAAATTCTACATTTAAATTGGCGCCGATTTATTTCTAAAAAAATTGGTTTCTCTCCAAAAGGTAAATCTTTAATAATATGACGATGGTTTTGATGTAGTTTATGACTCTCCGTACCACAAGATGGACATACACTATACAGCTTTATTGGCTCTGTTCGTAAAATTATTCCAATTTCGTTATAAATGCTGTGCGATATAACTTTTACTTCGTCTATATCCAGAATTTGTGATAAGATTTTTATATCTTTTTTATTAGTCATGACTGTAAATGTACCCTAAAATACAATGAACGTACATACAGTCAATAATAGATAAGACTTACAAGTCAATCCTATCAAGCATTTTTGTAATATTTTTTACAATAAATTAATAATAGTTGACATCTTTATTTAACAATTTAGCATAACAACTACTGAAGAACCTGAATTTTTAGATTATTTATCAATTTTTTGCTAAATCGTATTTTTTCTGCAAGTGGATACCGGGTTTGCTGGGTAAAAGGGTGTATAACAGGTTTTATGTGTTAGTGCCAAAGGAACGATGACGGATACTCCTATTTCACGAAAATCTACTCAGTCGAAGTCGAAATCAAAGTCAAAGTCAAAGTCAAAGTCAAAGTCAAAGTCGCAAGATTCTGAAATTGACTTGAAGCAACGACTGACACAAAAGCGTAAAGCTGCTCAAGCTAAGAAAGAGTTGATTAATTTTCTTTCTGCTGCCATCGGCGCCGGGTTGTTTCTTGGTGTTATTCTGTTCTTAGTCGGTGGTATTAAGGTTGCCGTACCTGGTGTTCTAGGGGTAATTTCAATTTCCCTATCTTACAAATATCCTATCCCAGCTTTAGTCTGTTTTATGGCTTATGTGCCATTTGGCGGTACTATTACTTATTACATCGGTAATAGTCCTATATTACAACTCGCTAAGGATGCTTTCTATTTACCTGCTTTAATCGGGTTATGGCAAAACCTTAAAAAACAACGTTTACCTTTACTCATCCCCCAAGGTATTAAAACCCCTTTATATATCTTACTAGGGTGTTGCGCTTTAACTCTATTATTTGTTAACGGCGCCCAACAATTCAACCCTCCCCCTTCTTTACCTTTTAAACCTGCTCCAAAAGAGTTCCCTATTGGTATGGGTTTATTGGGACTCAAAGTATTTTTAGGTTATGTTCCGTTAATTAGCTGCATTTATTATAGTATTCGCGATAAAAGAGATTTTCTACGACTGTCACGCTTACAAGTCATATTTATTCTCATTTGCGGTATTTTAGGAATTATTCAATATCTACTGCTGTTAGTTGGAGTATGCGAAGGTACTCGTAACGCTACTGGTGACGCTTTATATAAAGCATCTATTGATGCTCGATGTTATTTCGGCGGCGCCCTAATTTATAGCCCCTCTGAAGGTATGATACGTTTACCCGGAACCTTTGTGGCGCCGTGGCAATGGGCATGGTTTTTAATATCCAGCACCTTTTTTACCTTCGCAACCGGGTTTAGCGACCCCTCAATACTTTGGAAAGGTATCAGCTTAGGGTCTTTAATTCTGGTTTTCATCAACGCTGTTATTTCTGGACAGCGCATTGCTCTAGCTTTAGTCCCTGTGTGTTTTATTCTCTGTCTATTACTCACAGGACAACTCGGCAACTTAAAAAAGTTTATCCCCATGTTTGGTGGACTTGTATTAATTCTCGGTTTTGCTTTTGTCAGTAACCCCACTGTTGTCGCAGAACGTACCGAAAGCTTTACCAGTCGTTGGGAAGCTTCTCCTCCTCAAGAATTTATTGTCAACCAATTCGAGGAAGTTTGGAAAAATGTTGATGGTCCCCTTGGTAGTGGTGTTGGTCGTGCTACCAACTCCGCACGTGCAATGGGTGAAACTAAATTAGTCGAAACATACTATCCCAAAGTATTACACGAAGTTGGCATTATTGGGCTAATTGCCTGGATAGCGTTTGTAACATGTTTGACAATTATTTGCTTCACAACTTATCGAAAAATAAAAAACCGTAATTTCCGCAGTTACGCTGCGACTATGTGGGTGTTTATATTGTTTATAAGTTACAACACTTATTACTATCCTCTTGATGTTGACCCGGTAGCTGTATATTACTGGTTTGCCGCTGGAATTTTATTAAAACTTCCGGAAATCGATAAAATCGAACGACTTAAAGAGGAACAATTAGAAAGGGTGGAAACTACAAAAGGTAAAAAAGGTAGGGTGCGTGAAGCTACCAACAATCCTTAAACGAAGCGAACGTCTAATAGCGTCACGCACCTTACAAATTAGGAGTTATGAGTTCAAATGAATTTACCGTATATATCAGTAATTATACCGACTTATGGGCGTGAAGAACCTTTACGCGACAGTCTCGATGATATTTTAAACCAAGATTATCCTAACTACGAAATTATCGTTGTAGACCAAACCCCCCAACATAAACCTGAAATAGAAACTTATTTACAGCAACAAACCAAAGGAAGCAAAATTAAATGGTTTCGTTTGAACTGGGCAAGTTTACCCGGTGCCAGAAATTATGCGGTGCGACGCTCAATTGGTGAGATAATCTTATTTATCGATGATGATGTAAAAGTGGAACCTGGATTTTTAAAGGCTCACGCTCAGAACTTTATCGATAAACCAGAAATAGGCGCCGTAGCAGGAAGAGTATTTGACCGGATGAAAATGGCAGATGCTTCTGTGGGTAGAACTCAAGGTGATGCAAACTATAAAAGCATCGACTATTTACCACCACAAGCAATGGACCCAGGTATTGCTTGGTATTATATCGACTTAGTTCATACCGTCAAACCCCAACAAGTATTAACCGCAAGGGGATGTAACATGTCGTTTCGTCGTGAAATCTTTTTCAAACATGGTTTACACTTTGATGAAAGATTTCGTGGTAGTGCGGTTAGAGAAGAATCAGACTTTTGTTTAAGATTACGACAAACAGGATATAAAATTTGGTACGACCCCGAAGCACATCTTATTCATATCGGGGAAGAAACGGGTGGTTGTCACGATATCAGTACACGTTCACCAAAATATCAACTCACCTTTTACCATAATCATTTTTTGATGGGTTTAAAAAATCTTACCGCAAACCAGGCACTCAGATTATACGCGCGTTTATTTGACTGCCATGTACTTGGGCGCCCCCCTTGTCATAAAAGCGGTTCCCCAATTAAAATATTAACGCGCTTCGTCTTTTACACCCTCGGATTTTTGAAAGCATTAGGTACTGTTATTCAGTCCAAATGGAACGACGGACAAATATATACCCACTTGGATGATACCGTAGGCGCCTGAATTTATTCCTTCTTTGCGCCTTTGCGTACTTTGCGGTTCAAATAAACAAACCGCAAAGTACGCAAAGGAAGAAAGAGAAGAAATTATATAAAAAACCATGAAAATATTAGTTGCCAGCCATACATATATAGTAGACCTCAACTGCGAGAAACTCCGCGCACTTTCTCGACTAGAAGACAACACCGAGGTGACGGTAGTCGTTCCCAAACGATGGAAACCAGGTGGAGTTCAAAACAAAATCATCGAAACCCAATATAAAGACGAAGGTAACTTCCGAATAGTCCCCGTTTCTAACTTTAGTCAAAACCATCAAGGTTTACTGACATTCGGCGCCGATTTAGTACCCTTACTCAAATCATTCCGTCCTGATATAATCCAAGTTGAGCAAGGCGCCAAAAGTTTGGGTTATGCTCAATTAATCACCTTGAACAAACTTTTTGGACTCAAAGCTAAAAACGTCTTCTTTACTTGGTGGAATTTACCATACCAACTCAACAAAGTTGCTTCCCTACTCGAAAAATATAACCTAGACAATACTCACGGTATTATATCAGGCAACCAAGACGGCGCCGAAATACTCACTCAACGTGGATATAACGGCAAAATCAAAGTTATGCCACAATTAGGAGTCGATGAAAACCTCTTTACCCCAAAACTTAAACCCGAACTTGCTGAAAAATTAAACATCAAACTAGGTGAGTTTATTATTGGCTTTGTTGGTAGATTTGTACCAGAAAAAGGCATAATGACGTTATTGAGTGCGTTAGAAACAATAAAGCATAAAGAGTGGAAGTGTTTGTTATTGGGAAGAGGACAACTCAAAGATGAATTATTACAGAAAGCGCGTGTAGCTAATTTAGAAGACAGAATAATTATCGT
This sequence comes from Calothrix sp. PCC 7103, assembly GCF_000331305.1. GTDB lineage: Bacteria > Cyanobacteriota > Cyanobacteriia > Cyanobacteriales > Nostocaceae > Dulcicalothrix. The sequence goes on from NZ_KB217483.1 coordinate 999,856, forward strand.
TGAAAGTGTACCGCATCACGAAGTCTGTAATTATATTAATTTGATGAGTACTTTAGTATTGCCATCAGAAACAACATATAAATTCAAAACTTTAACGTCAGTCGGTTGGAAAGAGCAATTTGGACATGTGATAATAGAGGCGATGGCATGTCAAACACCAGTGATAGGTTCAGACTCTGGAGAAATACCTCATGTTATAGGGGATGCTGGGATGGTATTTCCGGAAGGTAACGTTGACTCGTTAGCGAGTTGTTTGACTGCGTTGATGGAAGACCCAGAGTTAGCGCATAATTTGGGACAATTGGGTTATGTCAAAGCGATGTCAAAATATACTAATACAGCTTTGGCGAAACAGCAGTTAGATTTTTATAAAGAAATATTAACAAAATGAAAATATTGCAAATAGTACCATCAATATCATTAATATATGGTGGACCGAGTCAAATGGTGTTGGGACTGGCGCCTGCGTTAGTAAAACATGGTGCCGAAGTGACTATACTAACAACAGATAGTAATGGTGACACAGGACAGAAACCTTTAGATGTAGCTTTGCAGCAACCCATAAAGCGAGACGGGTATGAAGTAATTTATTTTCGTTGTGTACCGTTTCGTCGTTATAAATTTTCGCTTTCATTACTAAAATGGTTAAATGAACATGCACATGAATATGATGTAGCGCATCTTCATGCATTATTTTCTCCGGTTACAAGTGCAGCAGCGGCAATATGTCGTCAAAACAAATTACCTTATATATTGCGTCCACTAGGTACACTTGACCCTGCTGACCTACGTAAAAAGAAATATCTCAAAAAAATATATGCAGCATTCTTAGAACGTTCTAACATTGCAGGCGCCTCGGCTTTACATTTTACCAGTAATCAGGAGGCAAAAGTATCAGAACGATTTGGCGTAAAAACGCGGGATATAATATTACCACTAGGTGTAACACCGTCAGCAAGTCAAAGTGAAGAAAACATTCGTTCCAAATATCGCATACCAGAAAATGTGCCAATAATTTTATTTATGTCGCGGATAGACCCTAAAAAGGGTTTAGACTTATTAATACCCGCCTTAAAAATAATCCAAGCACAAAAATTGGACTTTCATTTTATCCTAGCTGGCACAAATCCCCAAGACCCCAATTACGAAACATCCATTAGGACACAATTAGAAAACTCACCCTTACATCCACATACTACCATCACTGGGTTTGTTACAGGTGCCTCCAAATCAGCACTACTCGAAGCATCCGACATATTTGTTTTACCCTCATACTACGAAAACTTTGGAATAGCAGTAGCAGAAGCAATGGTTGCAGGTAAACCCGTAGTTATATCGGACCAAGTACACATATGGCATGAAATATATAATAGTCAATCGGGATGGGTAAGTAAAACAGAAGTTGACTCTCTTACCGAAGCTATCATCCAAGCACTGCAAAACCCCCAAGAAAGAATAAAACGAGGAGCTAATGCAAAAGAATGTGCCTTGAATTCATTTAGCTGGGATGCAATTGGGCGTAGTTTGTTAGAATATTATGGGGAAATAGTGGCTATGTCATGAATCCCATTGTAAAGTATCTTATAATATCTTGACAAATTAGTAATTATTTATACACAAAAATCTTTATTTGCGTATTTATATTGATAAAAAATCGACTTTTTATTTGAACCTAGAGCAAATAAAGATACAAGTAGGGTGCGTGACATCTTTGCAAACCTTAAATGCATCTGAGTTAGTTGCATTAGTTGTGGAATTAGTACCGATTGCATAACTTCTTATAGTTCCGAGATATATATAACAGGAGAGAATATTTATAAGTACTTACGCAAAAATATTTATGCAAAAAGCGAGGAAATTATGATTGAGCTACAACCCTTACAGTTAATAGGTTTTACTCCATTCCATTTGCTCCCAACAGATACATAATTAATTTTGCGTTACTACTTATATAGTCCTTAGCATTCTAATTTGCTGAGGATGTTTTTTATATACCATTACAAGGCTGTTATATCATGTCCGGTTGATTACCCATAATTACCACGTCACGTAGAGACGCGATTAATCGCGTCTCTACAATGATTTTATTATGGTTACGCTCCCGGACATGATATTACTTGCTACACTTTAAATTAGGCGCCTGTAAAAATGTGAACCGTGGTTCACATTTTCAAATTTTCGTGGGAACACAAAAGCTACCAAGGGAGCAACATCGTCAACTTCGCCCCATCTTTGCATTGGAGTTGCATTTGGGGCATTATAATATATGACTGCACAGGCATCAAAAGCCTGTGCCACAAGAGTGTGAAATTAATGAGGTTAGGGGATATAAAAAGTTATTCTTCTGTACTACCAGTGCTGGGAGCAGCGGCAGGTGCAGATTCACGACTGCGACGTAAAGCGTTGCGTAAACGACTGCTAGAATCGGATGCTGGAGAAGATTGATTAAATTCCCGGCGCCGTCTGCGAGTTGGTCGTGTTTCACCAGATGTTCGGACATCGGCTGTAACTTCCCGGCGCCGACGTGGTGTTGGCTGAGTTGATGATGCACTTTCTGTAGGACGCAAGCGACTACCGATAGAATTTTCTCTTTCAGAAGTACGTCGCACCCGTCTAGGAGTAGTTTCTGGTGCTGAAGTAACTTCGGTTTGACGACGCAAACGACGGCTTAGTCTATTACTTGTTGACTCAGACGAACCAGAAGATGCTTGCTGTAACTCGGTGCCAAAGCTGCGGCGCTGTCTTGTTGATGTTGTTGGTACATCGCTGGTTGCCGTGTTCGTATTCGCTTCTAATATACGGCGCCTGCGTCTTGGTGTACTTGCATTGTTGCTACTGCTAGATGCTACTTGCTCTTGTCTTGAACGCTCTTCACGCTCTCGCCGACGTTTTTGCACATCACGATAACGTCGTGAACCAGAAATTGCAAACTCTGTACCAATATTTACTCCTTGTCTACCGCTTTCGGAAGGCTTCAACTTCCACTCGCGCGCTTGTCTTAGGGTTTCTTCGTCAAGGTCTCTATCTCCACTCGAACGAGCTAACCTTACATTAGTAACTCTACCTTCATTGTCTGTATCAACAGATACCTCTACTCGTCCTTCTGCTCCTCGACGACGGGCACGTTCTGAGTATCTAACTTTACATTCGCGACAGGCAGCACGACCATCACCGCTACGGCGTGAGTTATCGTCGTCTCCACTGTTGCTTGGTAATTTGGGAGTTGTAGGCGCCGTTGCGACTCGTTGTCTACCATTACCTTCTGAATTACGGGTACCTGTACCACCATCACCAGGATTTAAAGCAATACCAGCACCGCTACCATTTCCAGTTCTGCCTAAACCTGAGCCAGTAGTACCTGTACCACCACTGCCACTTGTACCAGCCCCAGTAGTACCTGTGCCACCATTTCCTCCACCAGTTCCTGTGTTACTAGTAACACCTGTACCACTACCTGTTAATGTATTAGTACCACCAGGTGCGCCGCTTCCAGGGGTTCCTGTATCTCCATTACCAGGTGTTCCTGAACCTTCGGCACTGCTAGCAACACTTTGGCTACGTGATTCTCTTACACCTCGCAGCGTTTCGCGTAGTGCATCAGAATTATTATTTTGGCTTGGAGTATTTGCAGACTGCGAAGATGTATTGGTGTTGGTACGAACAGGATTACTATTTGATGATGCAACTTGACGTGGTTGTGTTGGTCTTTCCTCGTTTGTATTTTGGGTAGTTGCTCTTTCAACTTTGGGTTGAATTTTTTCTGGCTGTACTACCTTTGCTTCCTCAACTATGCTTTGTGTTGGTTGAGGTGGCACTACTGTTTGTCTTTGCGGTACTGGTATTGGTATTGGTACGGGTTTTGGTATAGAATTCCTTTCTATTTTTGTTTGTGGCTCAACTTTTGTATTGTTAGATACTATTCCTTCTGTTGAAGGTTTACTTGCCGAACTTGTCAGAACTTTTGTGTCTTGTTCTAGTTTTGCAGTCTCTTTTGGTTTCTCCGACGGAGTATCAACAACCGCAAATTCTATTGGGTCTTCACTTACTTCAGGCGCCCTAGTTAGATAATTTCCGATACCGGAAGCTAATACACCTACATGTATACCCAAAGAACCAATCAGACTCAGAGTGAGAAAACCCCTCAGAGCCTTAGATTCCTTTTCACGTTGATTAAAAGCGGTGTTGGAGAAACTCATAATTTATTGCTACTTATTCTCACTATAATGTACTATAAAGTTATGTAATTAATAAGTCAACTAGAAAACCAGCACTTGTTTACGACTAGTTACACTAATCAAAAACATGTCTAGAGAGCATTTTTGAATATTACTCGCCCCTTCACTTTCGACTAGTATACCAATCCTTTACACAATTGATACAAATCAAGCTTGAAAAAAATATTAACTTAATGTCATTATGATATACATAAAGATGAGATATTATCGCAACATATTTCAAATTTTGCTAACAATGTGTTTGGTAGTTTGAAACCCTTGTAGCTCAAGCAAATCTGAGATTTATAAAAGGATATGGGAGGATATGGGAATAGATAAGTTATTTGCCGCTGGTGGTATTGTCATGTGGCCCCTGCTTGGTTTCAGCGTTGCTGCTATCGCGCTAATTATCGAGCGAGTTCGTTTTTGGTATCGCATTACCCATCGTCAGAATAAAGTAGTCCGCGAAGTCTTAAATCTTTACCGCTTGGATAATGTCGTTGGTGCCTTGGATAAACTGCAAAACAATACAGATTTACCAATGGCGCGTATTTTTCTCTCTGCATTAGAGTTAGAAGGAGCTAATCCAGAGGAGTTTCGCTTGGCACTCGAAAGTGAAGCGCAGGCAGAAATTCCGATTTTGAAGCGATTCAATAATATATTCGAGACTATTATTTCTTTGGCGCCGTTGTTAGGTTTGTTAGGAACTGTATTAGGATTAATTGCATCGTTTGCTTCACTCAATCTAGGTGACGTAGGTGGTACAAAGACTGCTGGTGTAACATCGGGTATCAGTGAAGCGTTGGTATCTACTGCATCAGGATTAATTGTTGCGATTTTCACCTTAATGTTTTCTAATACTTTCCGAGGACTATATCAACGTCAAATCGCGTTCATGCAAGAATACGGTGGACAGTTAGAGCTACTTTATCGTCGTCGTTACGAGAAAGGAGGAGAAAGAAATTATGCGATTACAAGATGAGGCAGATATTCCAGCACAAATCAATATTGTGCCAATGATTGACGTGATATTCGCGATTTTGACGTTTTTTATCATGTCAACGCTATTTTTAACACGCCAAGAAGGTTTACCAGTAAACTTACCACAAGCAGCGACTTCGCAAAAATCGCAAATCCCCACTAAAATCACTGTGACAGTCAATGCAGAGGGTGAAGTCAGTGTGAATAAAGTACCAACCAGCATTGATGCTTTAACTGAAAAGGTGCGTACATTAGTAGGTGCCAATCCGGAATCGGTAGTGATTATTAATGCTGACAAAACGGTAGAACACGGAGAAATTGTTGAGGTGATGGATAAAGTACGTCAGGTAAAAGGCGCCAAGTTAGCCATTGCAACTCAAAGTCCGAAGTAGCAAAATTGGCAACGGATTATAAAAGGATGTAACGGATGGGTTATTGTAAAGACGCGATGTTCTTCACGTCTCTACCGTTTCATCCATTACATCTGTTGTATTCGTTGCCAGTGGTATCAACTTATTTATATATATCTAAATATTCATTATCATAATAAACGCTTAAGTTGCTTATATACTTCATCATCGTTACGCTTTCCTACTAAAATTACCTCAACCAAATCCGCATCAGTATCAAATCGGTAAACAATACGATATTCCCCCGAATCTACACGATAATATCCTGTATAACCAGCTAATTCCTTGTAATCAGTAGGTAAAGGGTCAACATTCAACGACATAACTTTTTTGGCAATCTGGGCAGCAATTTTTGGCTGTAAACCCTTGATAAACTCAAGAACTGTCTCTAAACCGTCAAGTTTCGCCATACTATAAACTATCATTATCAAGCGCAGCCAGTCGCTTGAGTTCCGCCATAAAATTTTCTGTGCCAACCATCTGAGAGTTGGATAATGCAGATTGAGCTTGTTGTCCTAGAATTAAATCTTCAAGTTGGGTAAGTCTATCCATCAGTTTTTCGTAATTTTCAACTGACATGATAACATAGCTCTTCTGTGATTCTTCCGTCAGCAAAACAGGTTCAACAGCAGCTCGATTTAAAACTTCGCTATTGGTTTCTTGAATTTCTTGAACAGAAAAGCGCTGCATTTTTCTAACTTTCCCATAAATTTATAAACCCATTGTACTGTATTCGTCCGGTGATTGCTCGATGTCCTGTGCCAATGGCGCTCTAGTACTTAATGGAGGTCGGAAGTGATCTCTCAGTGCCATATAACCCTCTGCCTGCGTTCCATTACTAATGCAATTGTATCATAATTTTTTTATCTAATATATTATCTAAAATTACCTATCCGTTACATCCGTTACATCCGTTGCCAACTTTCTTGCCTTTCCTCCAATTGGTACACACATTGGTGTCCCCGCTACTGGGTCAGGTACAACTCGACATTCCAAACCAAATACTTTTAAAACCATTTCTTGTGTCATCACAACTTCTGGTCTACCTGCTGCAAAAATTGTGCCCCCTTTAACAGCAACAAGATAATCAGCATAGCGACAAGCTTGATTTAAATCGTGCAGCACCATTACAATTGTTCGCTGTTGATTTTGGTTCAAATCATATAATAAATCTAATACTTCAATTTGGTGTGCCAAATCTAAAAACGTAGTCGGTTCATCCAATAGTAAAATATTTGTGTCCTGCGCTAATGCCATTGCAATCCACGCGCGTTGTCTTTGTCCACCAGATAAGGTGTCTAATTCACGTTCACCAAGTTCTTTTATTCCAGTTGTCTCTAAAGCTACTTCTACCAAGCGTTCATCTTCTTTTGTCCATTGTTGTAACCAGTTTTGATACGGAAAACGTCCGCAAGCTACTAAGTCGCGAACTGTTAGACCTTCCGGCGCCACTGGTCCTTGAGTGAGTATTCCTAACTGTTTTGCGACATCTTTAGTAGATAATTTAAATATATCTGCTGAATTTAAATATACTGTACCATTACTAGGTTTAAGTAATCTTGCTAATCCACGTAATAATGTAGATTTGCCACAACCGTTGGCGCCAACTAATGCTGTGATTTGTCCTTGGGGTATGGTCAAATCAAGATTTTTGATAATTGTAGCGTTATCATAACCAAGAGTTAGATTATTTGCTGTTATTAAGTTTGACATGTTTTATAAAGATTTACGACTTTTGACTAATAAATACACAAAATACGGTGCCCCAATAACAGCGGTGACGATACCACAAGGCAATTCTATCGGAGCAAAAATAGTACGCCCAATAAAATCAGATAGTACTACAATCATGGCGCCTGTTACTCCTGCGACTGGAATTAAACCTTGATGATTTGCACCAACTAACTGCCGCGCGATGTGAGGAGCAATTAAACCGATAAAACCAATTGTTCCAGCGGTTGCAATTGCTGCTCCAGAAAGTGCTGCACTAATTAATAGTAAAAAACTGCGTTGCCATTCCACCCGACTACCTAACCCTTTAGCAATATCATCTCCTAAGTTTAAAGTATTCAATTGCGGCGCCTTCATTATAGATAAAGGTACAAATACAACTATCCAAGGTAGTAAAGAAAAAACCTGCTCCCAAGTTCGACCATAAACACTACCCGCTAACCAAACCAAAGCTTGACTGACATCATATATATTACCGAATGTCACCATCAAACTAGTAAAAGCACTTGCAACAGCGGCAATTCCCACACCAATCAAAATTAATTTAATGGGATGAGTTCCTTTATCCCATGCCAATAAATAAATTAATAAAGAAGTCAGTAACGCACCAGCAAAGGCAGATAATGGTAAAACTCCTACAGGAAAGCTAGGTAATAGTACTATTAAACTAACAGCCGCTAGACTGGCGCCTGCGTTTACACCAATAATGCCAGGATCAGCTAAAGGATTTTTAGTTAAACCTTGCATAATTGTTCCAGAAATTGCCAGTGCTACACCCACTAAGCAAGCTATTAATGTTCTCGGTAATCTTAAGGTATTAATTACAAACGCATAATCAGGGTTTCCCGTATCTATTCCTAATACAGTTTTAATTACAATCAACGGTGGAGTCGGGTATTCTCCAACGGAGGTATTAATTACCATTGCCGCAAGAGTAATTACTGTCAAAATCATAAATATACCGGGAACTTGGCGTTGCAATCTCAAGGAAATACCAAGTTTGGGAGAACGAATAACTAGTGATTTCACTTTTTCACCTTCTTTTTCGCTAGATAAACAAAGAACGGCGCTCCAACTAAAGCGGTCATAACTCCAACGGGAATTTCTTGGGGTCTAATTACCAATCGTGCTAAGACATCAGAACCCAAAAGTAAGATTGCTCCAAAAATGGCACTATAAGGTAAAATCCAACGATAATCAGTGCCTACTATAAAACGAACAATATGAGGAACAACTAAACCAATAAATCCTATTGACCCAGCAGCAGCAACCGCAGCACCTTCTAAAAGTAGAACACTAACGGCGCCTGCAATTTTTACCCATAAAGTTTGTTGCCCTAATCCTTTCGCCACATCCTCCCCAAGACTTAAAATTGTAATTTGTCTAGATAAGGCGAATGCGATTATCAAACCAATAATTATATAAGGCAGAATTTGAACAATAATGCCTTCATCAATACCAGCTAAAGACCCAGCAAGCCAAAAGCGAATTTCTTCTAAAGTGCGTTGACTGACAATGAGAACACCTGTAGTTAACGAAGCAAGTAACGCACTCACAGCGGCGCCTGCAATAGTAAGATTGAGAGGTGTAACACCACTACGTCCCAACGATGCGAGGAAGTATACACTAAAAACAGTGACTCCGGCGCCTGCAAATGCATACCAAATATAGGTGCTTGGAGTTGAAGCACCAAACGCAAAAATACTAATTACCACAGCAAACGCGGCGCCTGCATTAATACCTAAAATACCAGGGTCAGCAAGAGGGTTACGAGTTATACCTTGCATTATCGCACCAGCAGTAGCCATTGCGGCGCCTACCATCATGGCAATTATGGAACGTGGTAAGCGGACAGTTTGAATAATTAGGTGTTCTCTAGAACCATCAAACTCAGTAAAAGCACTTAATATTTGATTGAGCGGAATATCAGCGGCGCCGAACGAGACGCTAAAAACTAAACATACCAGGAGAGCAGTTGTCGCTAAAATTAAACCTCCAACAGGCAAACTTAGCGACGATAGAAAATTTCTCCCCAAAGATGAGGTTGATTTACTCATTAATTATTGAGAATTACTTTTAAGTCACCTACTATATTAAATACCATAACTTCTCATTAATTTGAATACATAACGGTGCAATATCACAACAAAATCAAAAAATAAAAATAATAATAAAAATTATCAATAAACTGTGATATTACGTTTTTCAGCGCAGAGTACATAGAGAAAAGAGGAGGTAAGAGTTCAAGAGGCGCCTCCATCCGACCTGTTGATAGCAGCATTTAACACGAGCGTTCAACATGATCATGGTCTGGAAGAGTTTCTACATTTCGCAGTGTAGGAAAAGCATATCCAATCAACCCAACGAGCAATAAAGTAAGCGAAGAGATAACATAGAGTAGTGCCATTCCGGCGCCTTTACCAACAAACACCAAATACGGTGCCTAACCAGGGTGCAAGTTGACCTCCTGGCATCATAGCTGGTTCAAAGATATTATCAGCAAGCGAACTAGCGATAAAAATTGCAATTTCTGAAAAAGTTTGTTGAATACAAGACTCTGTAGCAAAGACTCGTCTTTGAACATCTGGTCTAATTTTACTAAGTAGAATGGCTGTGTTTGAACTAGTAAGCATGGGAAAATTTAGCGACGAACAAAACTGAGCAGGTCACCAAGTTATTAGTCCTTGAGATAACCCAAATATTGTTTTGCTAACTCCAGCACCTATCATTCCTAAAAGAAAACCGTGAATACGGCGCCTAGAACCACCCCAAATGCTTAACAGTAATGTTCCTGTTACTCCACCTAACCCTGCTGCGGAAGAAATACTACCTAATACTTTTGCATTATTATCTGTACGTGCTAAAATCATTGGCGAAAATAAAGTGGCGCCGATATCGTGGGCAAACCAAAATAAAGAACTAGCAGTTAAAAGTGTTAATAAGCTTGGAAGCGACATTAAGTAATGAAAACCAAAGAGAATACCTCGCCAAAATCCTGTATACTGAGATTGCTCAATAATTGTGGGTTGAGGTATATGTAACTTGATAATAGAAGCAATTGCAATTATAAAAGTAAATAGGTCAATTAATAATATGCCTGTTATATCGATACTATAATATAGTACACCTGCTAACGCTGGAGCGATGATAATAGAGCCGTAATGAATAGCAGAATTCATACTGGTTGCACGGGTATAATGTTGTTTAGTTACTAACAAGGAAATTGAAGCAGAATATGTCAGTGTTTGAATTTCAGTAGAGGCGCCTTTAATTGCTGCAATTATATAAAGATGCCAAACCTGTAATTGGTGAGTGGAGTATAGATAACAAATAAACAAAGTAGTAATAGCCGCGACTAAATCAGAAAATATAATGATATATTTACGGTTTACACGGTCTACGATTAGACCTGCTACTATAGTCATTAAAATACTGGGTATCAAGCTAAAAAAGTTTAGTAAAGCTAATGTTGTTACTTTGTTTGTTATTTCTCATGCCCAAATATTGATAGCAAAAGATGTCATATAGCTACCCATATTAGATACTAACTGACCAAACCAAATAATTAAGAAAGTACGCATATTGTATGCCTAATTATTAATTTTTATTAAATATTTAAACAAATCATCTAATATTGCATCCAGAATAATTTCGTCTGAGACTATTTTAATTAAAATATTTGTAATATGGCATTTTTTTATCAAATATAAATTTTATGTTCCTGATGGTAAGTATTTAAACAAATCATCCAATATCTTATTAGCTCCTGATATCCCGAACGAACGCCAATTTTCTTGACTGACAACATAAGCTCGATTATTTTTGAATGCGTTTAAATTACTAAATATCGGATTTTCAAAATAAAAGCTTGACGTTTTTCTGTCTACATCAACAATAAATAAAACATCATAATCGTATTCATTAATGGTTTCTATACTGAGATTCCACTCACCATAAGGCACAAATTTATGACGCAGCCCAATATCAGTTAAAATATGGGAAATCATATCGCTTTTAGTAATTGTCCAAATATAACCCTCACCATAAAAAATTACAGAAACCTTTATTTTATTCAACTGTTTTCCTAAACGTTTTCTTAATTGTTTAATTCGCTTCTGGTATTGTTCTAAAACTTCTTCTGCTTGGCTCTTCCGTATTTTAGCACGTAAAATACGGAAGAGCCCTTTTTACAAGATTGGCGTATAGGCGCCTGTTTAAGTATATTTAGTGTTATTTCACTGAGTATACTTGTAAGTTTACGTCCGCTTGCAATTATACCTTGGACTAATTATCGTCAAGTGAGTGCAGAATTTTGGCTCTTCGGTAATTAACGTGCTATAATGTTAAGATAATTATCTTATATTTCAGTAAAATTAGTTATGAAAAGGGTTTTGACTGAGCTGTTAAATTTATCTGAAGTAGTAGTAGAATCCAGTCTACAAGAGGGTAAAACCTTAATTTTATCAGTAACTAAAAAGACTAAAACTGCGGTATGCCCACAGTGCGGTAAAGAGTCGCATCATTTACACCAAAATCAAAATTACTTAATAAAAGATTTACCGATGGGAGATAAAGAAGTAATACTAAACATAAATAGGCGAAGATTTAAATGTAAAAAATGTCGTAAAACATTTAACGAAGAACTCGATTTTGTAGGAGTAAGAAGAAAATATACGCATCGTTATGCGGAAAATGTTATTAAACAACTTATTAATAGCGATGTAAGTAATGTAGCCAAAAATAATGGATTAAGTGAAGAAGAAGTTTATTCGATGCTTGAAGATATAGTTAAAGATATTTTACCAATAAATGTTAGCAATTTGAGGAGATTAGGAATAGATGAAATAAGTTTAGTTAAAGGTCAAGGTAAATTTATTGTGGTGCTTGTAGATATAGATTCAGGAAAATTAATAGGATTAGTAAAAGAGAGAAAACAAGTTGTAATAGAAAATGTGATGAAAATGTGGGGAGAAGAAGTTTTAGAACAAATAGAAGAAGTAAGTATAGATATGACCGGAAATTATAAAAATTTAGTTGAGAAAATATGCTCAAACGCCGTTGTTACGGTGGATAGATTCCATGTTACCAAATTAATACATGAAGAGTTAAACCAAGCCAGAATAGCAGAAAAAAAAGCAGCTTTAGAGTTAAACATTGAATCGAGAGAAAAAGTATTTGATAGTTTAAAAGGTAATAAATATACAATTTTAAAAGCAGAAGAAAACCTCACTGATAAACAAAAAATAAAATTAGATATAATTAGAGAAGCATCTCCTTTAATAGCAACAATGCATTCATTCAAAGAAGAATTTACCTGCGGTACACTCCGTGAACGCAATTTATTTGATACGAGTGAAGACCCAGGAACAGGAATATTAGGGCTACTTGATTGGCTAGAAAAAGCTGAACCTTATTATCAAAAAAGTGTTAATACAATTAAACGATGGTTTGGAGAAGTAGCGGGATATTTTGATAACAAAACTACTAATGGTGTTGTAGAAGGAATTAATAATAAATTGAAGCTAATAAAAAGAAGCGGATTTGGCTTTAAAAACTTCCGTAATTTTGAAATTAGAGCTTTGCTTTCTTGGCACTATGATGTTAATTTAGCACGCTAAGTACGGAAGAGCCAAATCTTTTAGATTCTTCACTGCGTTCAGAATGACATTTGAGATTTTCTGTGTTCAGAATTACATTTGTGGGATAAGCTTGTAAATCCGTATGGAATTGGACAAAATCCTTTTAGGATAGGCGCCTCTAAAGTAATATCCGTTATGATGTACCTAGACTACTTGCGATTTCTTCCTAGTAAACGGTAACAGCTATGGATACATTGACTTTAAAAATTGTGTTCTTTGCAGGTATTGTACTTTTTTTCTTTATCCGGTACCCCTATCAACAGCAAAATAAGAAAAATCAAATAACGGACGATAGGAAAACGAGTCAAGAAAAGTTTTTGTTGGTTCTTGTCTTTCTAGGAATGTTACTTATACCTAATATCTATGTTTTTTCACCTTTACTTAGCTTTGCTGATTATCAATTACCTGAAACGGTAAGTATTGTTGGCATTTTGTTATACGCAATATCAATGTACTTGTTTTGGAAGTCTCACCATGATTTAGGTCAAAATTGGTCTCCAAGTTTAGAGATGAGAGCAGAACATACTTTAATTACAAATGGTATTTACAAAAGTATTCGCCATCCTATGTATACTTCCGTTTGGTTATGGTGTTTGGCACAAGCTTTATTATTACCTAACTATATAGCAGGATTTTCTGGAATTACCTCTTTTGCTATATTATATTTTCTCCGGGTTAGTAATGAAGAAAAAATGATGCTTGACCAATTTGGTGATGAATATCAAAGTTATATGCAAAGCACTGGTCGAGTTTTACCTAAATTATTCTTTTAAAACGAACCGCAAAGGACGCAAAGGACGCAAAGAAATAATGGATGATACAATAAATGTAAGTTCTGATACGGGTCTTTGGGATATTATTAAGCCTATCAAGGGTTATATTATTACAGCGATGTTTCTTTCTGGTTTGAATGCTGCATCTGCCCTTGCTTCTTTGTTAACTATTCCCTTTATCGCGCGCGAGCTACTATCTGAAAATACAAATGTACAGCATATTGGGATATTAATTGGTTTATCTACTACTGCTGTTGTAGTTAGCTTTTTCTCTCGAACTTGGGCGTTTCGTACTTCTCATATCGGCGCCTTCAAGTTAGAGGAGTTACTTAGAATTCAAATTGCTGAACATTTGGGACGTTTACCACTTGGTTATGTTGTCACTACTGGTTCCGGCGCCATCAAGAAAATTGTCCAAGATGATGTAAAGTCGCTACATGCTTTTGTTGCTGATAGTACACCGTTAATTGCCCGCGCTTATACGGCGCCTGCTTTAACGTTAGTACTGATGTTTGTGGTTGATTGGCGTATGGCATTGGCGACTTTAGCAACGGCACCTGTGGGATTGATATTTATGAATTTGGCGATGCGTGACTATGAAAAGGAACGCCAAGCATATGATGAAGCGAATGAGCAAATTAACGGGACGGTAATTGAGTTTGTCCAGGGAATGCAAGTAGTGCGAACATTTGATGATGGTACAACATCTTTTGTTAGGTTTCGCAATTCTTTAGATGAATTTACCAACCGTACCAAAGCATGGACTCTAAGAACTCAGTTTGGTGGCAGAGTTGGTAGTTTAGTAATGGCATCTTTACCAACATTAATTATTGTGGTAACGCTAGGCGCCTACTTAATGCTGCAAGGAAAGTTAGAAATTCCTGTTTTCATATTCTTTCTCTTGCTTTCATCTGGAGTAATGGAAGCACTATTACCAATAATGTGGCTATCATCGTTTATTAATAAATCTGCCGCCGCTGCCAAACGTATCGGTAAACTTCTGGTATTACCTCCCCTACCAGAACCAAAAAATCCCCAACAACCCCTCGACACCTCCATACATTTCCGTAACGTCTTATTTTCTTATGCAGACGAAAACCGTCAAGCACTAAAAGGAGTAAATATTAATATACCTGCGGGTACAGTTACAGCCTTAGTTGGCCCATCAGGAGCAGGTAAAAGTACAGTAGCTAAACTAATTCCCCGCTTTTGGGATGTTGATGCAGGCAGCGTAGAAATAGGTGGTGTTGATGTTAGAAACATGACAGCAGAAACTCTCATGTCTCAAGTATCATTCGTCTTTCAAGATACATTTCTGCTCTATGACACCATACGCGAAAACATTCGTTTGGGTTGCCCAGGCGCCACAAACGAACAAATCGAAGCAGCAGCGCGCGCGGCACAGGCTCACGATTTTATCATAGAATTACCCAATGGTTACGACACCATTGCAGGAGAACGCGGTAGTCGTTTATCAGGAGGACAAAAACAACGCATCACCATCGCGCGTGCCATATTACAAAATAATCCAGTAATAGTACTAGACGAAGCAACAGCATTCACCGACCCAGAAAACGAAGCCTTAATTCAAGAAGCAATAGCATCTTTGACCGCAGGTAAAACTCTAGTAGTAGTAGTAGCTCACCGTCTCTCCACAATAATAAACGCCGACCAAATAATTGTATTAGACAACGGGCAAGTAATCGAACAAGGAACACATCAACAATTAGTCGCAGCAAATAACCTGTACGCACAACTATGGAAAAATCATCAGCGCGCGCTTTCTTGGGGACTTAGAAGTAAAGTAGTAATTTGATCCCCCTTCGTGCCCTTTGTGCCTTTGTGGTTTAATCTTTTAACGAACCACAAAGACACAAAGAAAGAGAAGAAAAGTTATTTTTAGAGATTTGTGTACACGTCCTGCCTTATTTAGGGATTTCCTTACATTATTCATCCTTTCTAACATGATAAAAAGCTTCCAACAAATGATATCCGCATCAGGTTCCTACGCACCTGAACTATACTGCTAATGGGTAGAATATAAACTTTGTCATGCTGAACGAAACGTAGTGCAGTGAAGCATCTTAGAGATTCTCCGCTACGCTCAGAATGACATTTATTACCCGTGTTAAGTATAAAACTCTCCCTCCTACTCTCCATCATCGCCTCAACAACACAAGGAATAATATTTGCCCTGTTCTTCCCCCTATTTTCCGCCCTAATGTCCACACCCATTGACATTCCGCGCGTATGGACACTAGTCGCACTAATAGCCTTCCTAGTAATCATCGAATTTCTCATCCGTTGGCGTGAACTAGAATTTGGCTGGATAATCACAATAGATGCAGCCAGTGAAATGCGCTTAAAACTAGGCGAACAATTGCGAAAAATGCCATTAGAAGAGCTAAGTCGGCGCCGTTCTGGAGACCTCAACGTTATTTTAAGCGGAAACGTTACAGATTCATTACTATCCATCGGCACTATTGCATCAATCATCATCAAAACAATGGTAGTGCCAACAATTGTAATTATAGTGACCTTCTTCATCGACTGGCGCCTAGCAACAGCAATGCTTCTAACCTTCCCTCTAGCAGTTCCTTTTTACCGTTGGCAAAAAGCTATTACCTCCAAAGCAACACGCGATGTAGCTATTGCAGACGCCAACACCGCATCTCGCATTATCGAATATGCTCAAGGAATGCCAGTATTGCGCGCGACTCAACAAGTCGGTCAACAGTCGCAACGTTTGCATCAAGCTATTAACGAACAGCGACAAATTCAAACCCAAGCAACAAGTCTAGGAACGGCGCCTGCAATACTCATGTCTACTATTGTAGAAATAGGAATAATTTTTATTATTGCTCTAAGTACTTTACTGGTATTACAAAGCAGTATTTCCATCCCACAAGTATTTGCTTTAGCAGTCGTTGCCACACGTTTTAGCGAACCAATAGCAATTTTTGGTGAACTTACTGCTGTATTCAATTTAATGGAAGCAGCATTAGAACGGATAGAAGCATTAATGGCAATAAAACCCTTACCTATTAATACAACACCAACAACACTCAGTAAATTCGATATCAACTTTAAAGACGTTGACTTTGCCTATGCAGACCAAAAAGAATTTGTATTAAACAATATCTCATTCCATCTACCAGAAAAAAGTTTAACAGCATTGGTAGGCAGTTCCGGAAGTGGTAAAACAACTATTACACGCCTTATTAGTAGATTTGCTGATGTCAAAAGCGGTTCTATTAAAATAGGAGGCGCCGATAAAATCTTAGTATTAGAAGCAGGACAAATTATAGAAAGCGGCAACCACGAAGAATTACTTTCTCAAAATAAACGCTATGCAATACTTTGGAATGCACAACAACAATCTCGCAGATGGAAAATAACACCATAGTCATCTCAATCAACAAAAACATATGTACTAACTCATGAAAGTACAAAGGTAATAGTTATGATATTGATTTTCTTTACTTAGATAGCTATCTAATGATATTCGTGGAGTTATCCAATATATTACTTGGTATAATAGCGACGTAAAATTACCCAGGAAACAACAGGTGTACCAATTAAAGCAGTGACTGAGTTTAATGGTAACACTGTTTGATTTCCAGGGATAGTACACATTAAGTCTGCAATCAATGCCATAATTGCTCCCATTATTATCACCGCAGGTACTAAAATACGATGGTCGCAACTACCAAACATGCTCCTACATAAATGAGGAACTGCTACACCCAGAAATGCTATTGGTCCGCAAAATGCTGTAACGGCGCCTGCTAATATAGAAGCACTTGTAATTATCCAAAACCTGGTTCTTTCTAAATTTAAACCCAGTGTTAAAGCATAAGACTCACCTACAAGTAGCACATTTAAAGATTTGGATAATACTGCTGCAACCAGTAACCCTAATAATACTACACTTATTAAAATAGGCATTTGGCGCCATGTTACTCCAGCAAAGCTACCAAAAGTCCATTGTAAATATGCTTGAATTCGTTGACTGTCGCTAAACTGCAATAAAATACTTACTAGTGCGCTTGTAGCATAACCAAATAATAAGCCTAGAATTAACAGCGTCATTGTATCTTGAACTCGATGTGATACTATTAACACTAAGCCTAATACAGCAGCGGCGCCTAAGCTCGATGCAATAACTAAAGTCAAATCACCTAAAATACCTAGAGTTTGAAAAATAGCACCTGCACCAGCTAAATTTGCTGTTAATGTAACCAACGCTACACCTAACGATGCTCCCGCACTAATTCCTAATATAAAAGGTCCAGCAAGTGGGTTTCTAAAAATTGTTTGCATTTGTAAACCGCTTACACCTAATGCGGCACCTGCTAGTGTTGCAGTTATTGCTTTTGGTAATCTAAATTTTAAAATAATATTAGTCCAGCTTACTTTTTCTGCTTTTCCGCCAAATAACACTTTGACAACTTCATCAATAGGTATTTGTACCGAACCTAATGCAATATCTAATAGAAAAGCTAGAATTAATACTCCAATTAATAAAGTAAAAATTAAATAATTACTATATTTTACAATTTTGATGTTATACATAATTAATTAACACGACGGTAAAAAACAAGTTGATGCTGTGGTAATATATCCGGATGGAATATTTTAATTAAATCTGATAACACAACATCAGGGTTGCTAATTCCTCCTTCCCAATAGTCATTACCACCATTTTCATTTACACGCAAATTATTATTATATAGATTCCCATTTTTTACGGCTTTGAAATCACCATAACGACTATCTTCTGCTAATATCTCTTTTTTCTCTTTCCACTTCTGACTAAAATTTAGCCAGTAGTCAGCATCACTTGCACGTTCAATAATTGCTTCAAAAGATAGAGGTAAACTACCTGTAGATTTATCATTGCTCCAAAGATAACTGGCGCCTGCATCTTCTAAATATTGGGCAGCGTAACTTTTACCACCTGGCATATACCAAGTACCTTTAAAGTTAAACCCTACAAACACACTTGGACGTGTCTTTACAGCTTTGCCTTTACTTGCCACTTCTTCATATTTCTTTGCAACCTCCCCAAATATTTGCTCTGCTTTCTTGTCGTGATTAAAGAATAAAGCAGTAAATTTTAACCATTCGCTTCTACCTAAAGGTGAATCTTCCATATACTCGGCATTGATAGCTACCTTCAAACCTGCTTCTAATAACTTTGGATAACTATCATTATTGGCATCTCCAGTTCCATATGTTGTAATTAACTCTGGGTTGAGTTCTAAAATTTTTTCTATGTTAATACTGGCATTACTTCCGACGTTGGCAATTTTACCAGTTTTGATTTTTTCTACTACTTCAGATGTGTTGACTGTTTTGGTGTCGCTTACTGCAAGTAGTTTATCGACTACTCCTAGTTTTGCTAAATGTGGAAGATGGGTAGTAGAAAGAGATATTACAGAGTTAACAGGAATGTTAATGACTTGAGCCGAATCAATATTTTTAGGCGCCGGAGTTCCGCATTGAACTAAAATATATTTAAATCCTGTTTTTGCGTCTTTCCAAGGACTGTTAATTGTAATAACTTTATAATTATTGTGATATTCAACGCTAAAACCTTTCGCACGGGTAACAGTAATTTTATCAGGGAAGTAATCACGGTTGGCATCATAGTTTTGAACGCAAGCTGCATTTGCGGTGTTTGGCTGGTTTGTTTGGGGGTTTTGGCAAGCTATGATTAGACCGGAAATAATTAGTATGTTTATTATAAATATGATTGGTTTGAAATGGCGCCGCTTGTACATTGTTTTTGATAATAAATTATATTATTTGGCAGAGAGACCGGGTTAATACGGTCTCTACATTTTTTAATTATATAGGTGGGTAAATGTGTTCTGTGACTTTGTTGCCTGCTATTAGATGTGAATTGACTATTTGTTCGGCAATTTCTGGTTTGACGCGCGTGTACCAGGTTTTATCGTCAGAATAAAAGACTACGGGTCCTAATTTACATACCTGTAAACAACCTGTTGTCCGGACTTCTACATCTAATTGTGCTTTTTCGACAGAAGAAGAAAGTGCGTCGAAAGTAGGTTGCCATTTTTGAGACGGATAACAACGTCCGGATGTACAAACTGCTATGTAAGCACATTTAAAAGGATTTTTGGTAAAAGGTAGTTGTTTACTTCCTAATACGTATGTTTCTCTAAGTTCGTTATATAGTTCTAACTTAGAGAAGTTAGCTTTTCCATCTGGCAATAAATTTTCATCTTCTACATATGGGTTTGGTAGAAATATAGTCATTGCTTTTTCACCCGCACCATTCCAAAATTGAATACCCCAACTGCGAGGTTCTCCTTCTGGATTAATGCGTCTATATAATGCTCCTTTACTAATTAGTCTTTTTTTTCTTAATTCTTTAGGTGTTTCTGAGTCTGGACCACCAATCGTTTCTTCAATACACAAGTGAAAATGCCAATCTTGAGCTATTACCGTTAAATATCCATCGTAGAGAACACATTTTTTTGGTGCATGATTAAATTCTAACTCTAAAACACTACCTTGTTCCAGGTGTCCTAACCCTATTTGGCGCCAGTTATCTTGAAATAATGTGTAAGTTAAACAAGCAAGCACGTCTCGTTGACAATCAAAATATTCGTATTCAATGTGCCAACCGCTCCCAGTTTCTTCTACATCAGTCTTATTTAATGGAGTTACCCAAGGGTTAAATTGAGTCATGGCATTTTCCTTGTATATTTGGTTGGTTAAAAATTTGCACTCAAGCCAATTTGGAACATTCTACCTGCATCAGGGAATCCTGGGAACAATTGATATCTTTGGTTAAAGATATTGTCTACACTAGCATTAAGTGTAAAAGCTTGGCTGATAGGAATTCTAGTTTTTACATCAAAAGTTGTATAACCTGCGAGTGATTCAGTATTGGTGTTATTTGTTGGATATCCACCCAGAGAATTCATTAATAATCCCAGATACCAACCTTCAGTATTTTCGTAAGAAACACCCAAGTTTAATTTATCTGCACCCGCAAATCGTAATTCTTTACCAATTTCAGCAGGGTTTGAGCTTTTTCTGATACGTGGGTCGTTTAGCGTATAATTTACAAAAGCATAGATATTTCTAGCAAGTTGTAAATTTAATGCGGCTTCGATTCCTGATGTTTCTACTAAACCGATGTTTTCCCAAGTTCCTGTCACTCCATTAACTGCTGGTATAATAGATTTAAAGGCTATTACGTCAGATATGTTATTTTGAAAAAATGTTAAGCGTAACAAACCAATATCGCCTAATTTTTGGTCAATACCAATATCGTAACTGTCTCCTTTTTCTGGTCTCAGGTCTGGATTACCGATATTAGTAGGATTAAGATTAAATAAGTTAGCAACGGTTGGAACACGAAAGTTTCTAATGTAGTTCGCACGTAATGTTGTAGAGTTGCGAATATCCCATTTGGCGCCAATTGATGGTGATGTAGCTGAAGCATTTGCTAACGTATTAAAATCTTGACGTACACCGACGTTGAACTTGACGTTAGGTATAAAGCTTGTTTCGTACCTGGCAAAAACGGCGCCTTGACCAATATTATCATCATAGTTGGGGGTCGTGGCGCCTGTGGCAAATCTAACCGCACGACTAGCAACGTTTACATTGCGATAGTCAAAACCATAAACTAAACTTTGATTTTTGGCAAATTGCCAGCTATGAGTTCCCTGAAAACCGTAAGAACTTTGATTCGTCTCAAATCTTCTATTGAATTGAGGTGGAGTAGTAATAGAGTTAGAGTCAAAGCGAGTATTGGTGAAATCAAGGTAAAATCTCGCTGTTAATAGCGAATCATTCCCTCCTCCCAGCTTAGAATTCCAGGTTAAATCACTTAAAACTTGGTCTGTATATTTCCGGTTTCTATCGGTTAAATTATTACCAGAACCTTGACCAAATTGTGGCACCAGTATACGAACTCCTCCTGGAACTCCCTGGTCTTTACCCAAATATAAGGTAGACAGAGTTACGGTATTACGCTTGTCTATATCTGCTTCTAGTTTGACGTTGAAGTTATTGTAGAAAACGTCATTATTCTTTCGCACTCCTCTAAAGTTAGCTTCGGGTATTGAAAAAGGATAGTTATATTGTCCTTGAGTGCGGTTATAACCAACTACCCAACCAATATTTCCCGTTTTTCCACTCGATTGAATGCTCTGTTGGTTGAGTCCGTAGGAACCAAAATTTATCTTTGTGTCAGTACTAATTTTACCTGTTGTTGGGCGCCTAGTAATAATGTTAATGACACCACCAATCGCATCAGAACCATATAGAGTTGAACCTCCACCTGGTAGTACTTCTACTCTTTCAATATTATTAGTGGTGAATTCCGACAAGTCAAAACGACCACCACCTAAGTTATTAATTGGTCTACCATCAAGTAGTATCAGCACTTGCTCACTATTAGAACCGCGTATAAATTGACCACTCAATGCATGAGGTTCAGTACCAACCGTGCCATCTGGGAGTATACCAGGAAGAAATTTGAGCGCTTCTCTAACAGTTCGGGCGCCTTGTGCTTCTATCTCTTCACCAGTAATGACATAAACTGGACGAGTCGAGTCTTTGACTGTCCCCTCACGACGGAATGGTGAATATACAGGTTCGTTTAATAACTTCTCAATGACAGTTAATTCAATATCTGCTTCTTTCTCTTCTGTAGATGTCGGGTTTTGAACGATTTCTTCTGCTGTTGCTACGGCGCCGTAACTTCCATACAGTATCCCGAAAGTTGCAGTCAAACTTGACACAACAAACTTGATTCCCCACTGGGAATTAAAAAAAATATTTCTCATCTGTACCTCGCAGATAATTGTGTTTATAATTGGCGGGCGTTCTGACTTAGAGGTAAAACCTCATTACAGCTGCGGGACAGCGCTGGATTTACACCAAACTTTCCCCGTTAACTTTGATAGATGATGAAGTATCAAAACCAATACATTGTTGCAGCATAACACCTATGCAACAATTCATTTGTGTATAAATATTACATTTACTCCCAGTATTTTTATAAGACATGTTGAAAATATATATCAAACTTTCCATAGCAATGTACACATTAAAAATTAACAGCTATTGGATGATTATCATTCTCAGAGTGGTTTTGTCAATAGTTATACTTGCTAAAAAAACTACTGCTTCATTCAGGATTTACCGATTCGTAAAATTCACTTGCATCATTACTACAACTGTGACACCTATTACACTTTTTTGCTTCGCCCATTTTAGGCTCTTCCGTAGTTAGCGTGCTAAATATGTTAGAAAATTAGCTTATAATCCTTGCTATGCTTATCTTACAGCCATTATTAGCTTTATAAAAATAAAATTACTGAAATTTCAACTATAAGAGCCTGTAAGCCTTGAAAATAAAGGATAATTGTCGATTGTAATTAAAATTTAGCACGCTATATACGAAAGAACCGTTGTAGCGACTACCACTTAAGTTGGAAAATGTGGCATAAGGATTATAATTCTACTTAAAAATGCTTTTTGGAAATATTAAGTATGATTGCGCGCTCATAACTTCATTCCAGTACCTTAATGTGTAAACTTATCCAATAATCTGTTTAGATCATCAGGAAGATGAGAGTAATTATGTCGTTTATTTAACTCAGTACTAACAGTAGTAAAATTAACTTCGTCCAGCACGGCGCCTGACTCAGAGCTAACAAAAACAGTCCAATACTCGCCTACCAAACCCAAAAGTCCAATATCTACCATCCAATCGCCATTTTCAAATAACGTCGTTCCAAATAACTCAAATAGATTATAATGTTGTGGTTTTACTTGCAGGTAGTCAAGTAGGTATTTAAACGCAGTTTCACAAGCTGTTGATTTATCAATCACTGTAGGCAACTAAGGTACAAGGTAACAGAATAATAATGATTATTATAAGCAAAATCTGTTTTAAAGATTAATTATCTGTCTACACAAGCGATTAATTAGAGCTTTATCATGGCTAATAACTAAAATTCCTAGTTGATTATCGTGAGCGTATTCTTGAACTACTTGCCAAATTAGTACTTGAGTATTTGCGTCTAACATTGCCGTCATTTCATCTGCAATTAAATAGCGTGTATGATGATTGAGAATTCGCGCGACTGCTATTCTTTGTAATTCACCACCACTAAGTTCATGGGAAAAACGGTTAAGCCAGTTTTTATTAATACTTAGTTTTTCTAGTAATTCTATTGTGGGTAATTTGCCTTCAGCAAGAATCCTGCGGATACGCCATCTCGGATTCATTGTCAGTTCTGGATTCTGGAATATTAATTGTATGGGTGAGTAACCGCGCGTTGGTACAGGTTCGTTGTCAATTGTAATTTTACCTTCTGTTGGTTTTAAGTATCCGGCAAGCAATTTACTTAAAGTTGTTTTACCAAACCCTGAAGGCGCCTGTAAGCCAATAATTTCACCGGGCGCAATTTGAATGTTAAAATCGCGTAGAATCCAGCGTTGATTTGATTGATAACGAAATGATAAGCCTTCACCTTTAAGCATGATTGTTATTTTTATACAAATAATGTGGGAATAAAATCATTTTGAGGTAAAGCTTTCCACAATGCTTGTGTGTAAGGATGTTTTAGCTTTCCTTGTTTAAAGTCTGATGGTAGAACAACCTCTAATGTGGTTCCTTTGTAAAAAACAGCTACTTTATCAGCTACTTCTAAAGCTGCTAATAAGTCGTGAGTAATTAATATTACACCTTTACCTGCATTTGCTAGTTGTCGTAAATGATTAAGTGTTTCGGTAACTAATTCTGGATTTAAACTAGAAGTTGGTTCATCAGCTATTATTAAGTCAGGGTTTCCAATAGTGGCAGTAGCAACCAATACACGTCTTGCCATTCCTCCAGAAAGTTGGAATGGATATATTTTTTTGACTGATATATCTAACTCGTAGCGTTCAAGGATTTTATCAACAGCTTGTTTTGCATGGTTTGCTGATAAGCCATTTAAACGCGCAGCACGAGTAATGTGGGCGCCTACTGTCATTAATGGGTTAAGATAGCTAATAGATTGAGGAATTAGTGTAATTTCTTTTCCACGTAGTTTGATTTGACGCTGTGGTGTAAGTATTTCCCCTTTATAAATTATTTCTCCTGTAATTGCTGCATTATCTGGTAATATCCCTAGTATGGCGTGAGCGAGCAAGCTTTTTCCTGAACCACTGGCGCCGACTACTGCTACTATTTGACTGGAATTAACTTCTAAATCTAAGTTTACAATAGCGGTTGATTGACTTTGGCTTAAAGCCGTATCGTACATTTTAAACTTAATGCTGAGATTTTGTACTGATAGCATTTTTGATAATATCACTCCTGACTTGTTTTAGGGTCGAGCAACGCGCGTAAGCTTTGACCCAAAATTTCAAACGTTTGCACTGCAATTAATAATGCAACACCCGGTAATACTGCTAACCACCAATAACCAGCAGATAAATAACGCATTGACTCTGATAAAATAATTCCTATCGCTGGAGTTTCTGGAGAAATTCCTAATCCTAAAAAGGTTAAACCTGCTTCATGAAGAATTGCATGAGGGAATAATAAAACTAAGCCGACTAAAAACTGCGGAACTAAATGAGGCAACATATGATGATAGGCTATCCACAATGGAGAATGTCCTAATTTAGCAGAAAGTTGTACATAGTCAGAGCTTTTGACTTGAAAAACCTCCGCGCGCAATATTCTAGCTAAACCCGACCAATGTGTTAAGGCAATAGAAATTATTAAACCTCTTGTACCACCACCTGCTGCAAAGGCGACTAAAATTATCAATACTAAGTGTGGTAAACTAAAAAATACATCTATTATCCAAGTAATAACTGCATCAACTCTACCTCCTAATGTCGCTGAAATAGTTCCAAGTATTAAGCCGAATATTGCGCTGACTGTTGCTGTTAACAAACCTACCCATAAACTCAAATTTAAACCATGTAAAGTGCGAACTAGCATATCGCGACCTAACCAGTCAGTACCAAAAGGATGTGCTAAAGTTGGTGGTTGATTTCGTGTTGACAGGGAAATTTCTAAACCTTCCGAACTAATAATGTGGGTAATTAATAATAAAACACTTAAAATTAGTGTACACAAGCCAATCATCACCAAGATGCGACTACGACGGTTACTAAAAGAAAATCCGCGTAAAAATGAAAATGGAGATTTTGTTAAAGAAATCATAATTATCTTTTCTTATTTCCAATACGAATGCGAGGGTCAATTATTTGGTAACTTAAATCAGCAAGACTATTACCAGTGAATACGAAAATAGCACTAAAGAAGACAATTCCGACTAGTAAAGGAACATCACTTTTAAGCGCAGCTTGGGTAGTCGCATCACCTAAACCAGGATAGCCAAATACTCTTTCTGCAAGTACAGAACCTCCAAATAATTCACTCAAACTGGCAAATTGTAGCGTAATAGCAGGTAAAGCAATATTTCGTAAACCGTGATGCCAAATAAATCCTGTTTTTGTTTCGCCTTGAGCAAAAGCGAATAAAGCATAATTACTATGTATAATTTCAATTAGCTTCTCGCGCGTATGCAAGGCAATATTTGCAACTCCTGCTAAACTCAAAGTTAATGCAGGTAAAAATAAATGTTGCAATCGTTCCCAATTAGTAACATCTTTAAGCAAAACTCCAACAGGTGCCGCGCAACAAATAGGAGCAATTTGCCATTGAACAGCAAAAACATTCAGTAAAAGTAATCCTACCCAAAAAGTCGGACTCGATGCCAAAGTAAAACAATAAAAGCGAATAGCTCTATCTATAACCGAATTTTCTTTTGCTCCAGCGATAATACCTAGAATGGCGCCAAAAATACCCGAAAGCAGCCAAGCTAAAGCCATCAAAGCTAAAGATGCTCCAAAGCGAGTAGCTATTACATCAGCAACAGATTGGTTATAAGTCATTGACTCTCCCCAATTACCTTTAATAAGTTGTCCCAACCAAAGGAAAAAACGAATGTACATCGGTTTATCTAATCCCCAGCGTTGAGCTATTAACTCACGTTGTTCAGATGTCATCGATAATCGACGCGCGGCGCCGACATAAGCATCAATTGGGTCTATAGGTGATAAACTAACTAAAACAAAAGTCGCAATTGAAACTGCGAATAAGAGCAGAAACAAATGTAACAGCCTTCTTAAACTAAAATTTAATAAAGAGTTGAGCATATTTTATATATTTAACCTTTAAGTTTTTTAACATACCCATTTCCAATCACTTAAATTGTCCATAAGCAATCTACCCCAACTTTTTTTTTCATCAGGTGGAATACCAATATCCAAACATTTACTGACAAAATAAGTATCATTTGTATTTACTAGCCAAGCAGAAGCTGCATCACCTTTAACACTTACTCCTGTTTCTCCATTCCACTGTACTTGTTTCCAAAAACTATTAGCTTCTTGCTCAGAAGCAGCAGTCAAAGCTTTTTCAATTGCTTCATCAACACTTTTATTTGAGTAGTAACCAGGGTTTTGAAAATCACCCTTTGCCATTGCAGTATGATAAAAAAACTGCAAATCT
Source organism: Calothrix sp. PCC 7103 (assembly GCF_000331305.1). Classification (GTDB taxonomy): domain Bacteria; phylum Cyanobacteriota; class Cyanobacteriia; order Cyanobacteriales; family Nostocaceae; genus Dulcicalothrix. The sequence goes on from NZ_KB217483.1 coordinate 1,027,177, forward strand.
TGGGGGTCACGGGTTCCCATAGCATACATTACTACATTACTATGCATTCGCCGATCTATTTCTGCCCAACTTTTTCCTTCGACATTTACTTTAATTCCTGTGGGTTCAAGCATTTGTGCTACAGCTAAAGCTAATCCCTGACGAATAGGTTCATTTGCTGGGTAAAGCAGACTAAATTCCGCTTTTTGTCCTTGCTTTTCTAAAATTCTATCATCATCAGTGTCCTTCCAACCTGCATCAGTAAGAATTTGTTTAGCTGTTTCGACGTTGTTATCTTGAAAAGTAGATGTTGTCTCCTCCCAAGGAAAACCAGTTGCAACAGCACCATATGCAGGCGAGCCATAACCCTGTAAAATGTCTTTTACGAGTTTTTGACGGTCGATAGCATAGTTAACAGCTTGACGTATTGCTCTATCTGCGGTGATATCATTACCAATTAAGTTACCTTTAGGGGTTTTTCTTCCTTGATTGGGAACAGTGGGAAACATTAGACCATAATGACCTTTATTTTTAGTCACATACAAATTCATTCCCTCAATCTTTTGTGAAGCGAGGAATTGGGGAGCTTGAGCTAATTGTAATTTTCCTGCTTTTGCTGCTGCAAATACCGAATCTCCAGCGGTAAATAAAATTACTACACGCTGAATTTGAGGTTTTTTACCATAATAGTAAGGATTTGCTTCGATAATTAATTGCTGAGTGTTATCCCATTGTACTAGTTTATAGGCGCCGGAACCAATCGGATTACGAGGAAAATTTTCATTATACTTATGTTTTGGTACAATTCCAATGGTGGTTAACTTGTTTAAAAAGGTAAATTCAGGTTGTTTGAGTCGCAATTCCAGTTCATAATTACTTGTAGCAGCAGCTTTCTCTAAAATGCTCAAATCTACTAACCCTGCATTTTGCTTAATTTGATTAAAGGTAAAAGCAACATCGGAAGCAGTTAGAGGTACACTATCAGAAAAACGAGCATCTTGACGAATTTTAATTTTCCAAACTTTGCGGTCATCGCTCAAATTATAACTTTCTGCTAAGTCATTTATCAACTCCATATTTTCATCGCGACGCAGTAAAGTACTAAAAAAGAGAGGGTTTCCGTAGTAGTTCCATCCTTGGGTTGGGTCAAATCCTTCTTTTGCACTTACATCCCAACCGGGAGCAATAATTATTTGTGATTTTGCTTGAACAGCAGTTGCAGATGTCTTAAATATATTTTGACTACATCCAAAAACTTGCATTAGTACTAAAACAATTATTAACCAACTCACTAAATAGAATGATTATCAATATTAGTTTGAGTTAAAAGTTTTCTATGATACTTTTATTTATATAGCATTCCTATATGAATTGTAAAAATTTATCCCCGTAGAGACGCGATTAATCGCGTCTCTACAACGCACGGTTTTCACGAATGATTTAGGACTGCTATAGTTTGAAATTCTGCTCAAAAATAGAATTTTGACCTGTATTGCTAAAACACGCGCAAAAATTGCATTAGTACTAAAACAATTATCAACCAACTCATTAACCATATTAATCTTTGTGATTTGAACTGTAATGTAACACATTCACTTTGGTCGGTGGTTTTTTTTAAGAGATAAGCATATATATCTTTATTTGTAATTTTACATTTTTTGACATACCCACTTCCAATTAGTAATATTAATTATGATTGAACTATTGTAACTACTGGATGTTTGATTATCCATACCAATATCTAAACAAGAGCTAATAAAATAAGTTTGATTAAGGTTAACGAGCCAAGCAGATGCGCTATCTCCTAAAGTTATAGGGCCAGTTTTCCCATTCCATTGAGCTTGTTTCCAGTATTGAAGTGCTTCATTTTCTGATGCAGCTGCCATTCCTTTGTCAAGTGCTTGGTCAACACTTTGATTTGAGTAGTAACCAGAATTTCGCCAGTCACCTTGAGCTGCTGAACTATGATATAAATTATATAACTCTAAAGGGTCATATATTCCCCAAGGAAATAAACCAACATCCCTATGCATTCTTCGAGAAATATCCGACCAACTTTTTCCTTCGACATTAACTTTGATGCCAGCATATTTAAGCATTTGAGAAATAGCTAACGCTAGTCCTTGGGAAGTATTATTGTCGATTGGATAAACAATTTTAAACTTTGCTGTTATTCCTTCTTTTTCAACTATTCCATCACCGTCATTATCCTTCCATCCGTCTGATGCAAGAATTTGCTTTGCTTTATTCAAATTTCCATCTTTAATTACTGCGCTAGATACATCCCAAGGCAAACCACTGGCTGGGCTATAAGAGGGAAACCCATAACCTTCTAATACTCCTGCGACTAATTCTTTACGATTAATTGCATAGTTAACGGCTTGACGAATTGCACGATTTGCAGTCACATTATTGCCAATTGGATTTCCTTGAGCGGTTTTACGACCTGTGTCTGGGACGTAAGGAAACATTAAGCCTAGACGAGAATAGGTTTTCAAAATATGCAATTTCATCCCCGCAATTGATTTGTTTGCAAGAAATGGAGGAATATTAGCAAGCTGAATTCTACCTGCTTTTGCAGCTGTAAATACTGCATCGCCTTTAATGAATAGAAATACTATACGTTTTATTGCAGGTTGATTACCGTAGTAGTTGGGGTTTGCTTCAACTATCATTTGCTGCCCTTCATCCCACTGCACCAGTTGATAAGGTCCCGAACCAATAGGATGACGCCCGTAATTTGAATTGTAAGCGTGTTTTGGTACAATTCCTAATTGAGTAATGCGGTTAATAAAGGTGATTTGTGGTTTTTTCAAGTATAACTTAACTTCATAAGTACTTTTCGCAACTGCTTTATCTAGTACTGTTACATCAGTCAACCCAGCATTCTCTTTTGCTTTATTAAATGTGTAAGCAACATCTTCTGCTGTTAGGGGTTTATTATCCGAAAAGCGAACATCTGGACGAATGTTGAAAGTCCAAACTTTTTTATCAGCACTAAGAGTATAACTTTGTGCCAAATCGTTAAGTAGTTGATGATTCTTGTCTCGACGTAATAAAGTACTTTGGAATAAGGGAGGGTCATGATATCCCCAACCGAGTATCGGGTCAAATCCTGTTGGTGAATCTCCCCACCCTAAACCAATTACAATTTGATTTTGAGAACCCTTGCTTTGAGATATTTTATTTTTGTGTAAAGCTTGATTACATGCAGTCAGAAAAGTTACTAAAATTATTCCCAACAAACAAAATGTAATGTATTTTCGCTTGATACAACATTTATAAATACTCAGCAGCTTAATTCTCATTTGTTGTAGAAATTATTTGATAAAACACTTGATTATATCATTTTAAAACTGTACTGAGACAGTTCCCAAAACTGTTAGAGGTGCTTGAGGTTGAATATAGTAAGTGTCAGTATTAAAATATTTGGTATCAAATAAATTCTTGACATTCAACCCAATTTTGTAATTATCTCGACGATAAGAAAGAGAAGCATCAACTCTTGCATAGGAAGGAAGAGTAAAAGCATTGGGTAATAAAGCTTCACGTTCTGATACGTATACCAATCCCAGACCAACTCCTACACCTTGTAAATTACCTTTTTGTAGTTCATAAGTTGTCCATATACTAGCACTGTTTCTTGGAATACCTGCTATATTATCACCAACAGGAATACTATTATCCTTACTAACAAATCCATCAAGGTAAGCATAGTTAGCGATGATTTTCCACCCTGGAAGTATTTCACCTGCAATATCTAACTCAACACCACGACTTTTTTGTTCACCAGTCGCAATACTAAAACGTGAGTTTGCTGGGTCAGTAGTTAAGACATTTTGCTGAGTGATTTCAAATAGGGCTAAAGTTGCAGATAGACGATTGTCAAACAAATTTTGTTTGATTCCAACTTCAAATTGTTGTCCTGTAGTTGGTTCAAATTGCTCTCCAGTTCTGCTAACTCTAAAAAATTGAGGATTATAAGAATTAGCCCAACTAAAATAAAGCGATGTTGTTTGAGTTGGTTGGTAAACAATACCGACTCTGGGTGAAATACGACTGGTCGTTTGCTCGTTAATTAATGTATTTGTAACTAGATTATCAACAGATGCAGCATTAATATCATAACGTAAACCTGCCAGTACTTTTAAATTTGGTAAAATTTCAACAAAATCTTGAACATAGACTGCTAAATTATCTGATTTTTGAATTCGATGTAGTTCTTGCTCAAAACCTGTTGCTTGGGCGCCGTAGCTTGGGTTAAAAATATCAATTGGATCCAAATTACCTCGATAGTAATCAAAATCATAACTCCAACGAGATAATTCGATACCGATTAATAAATTATGCTTGATACTCCCAGTTTTAAATTCTCCAAACACTTCATTTTGAAGTACATAATCTTCTTGTCGCTCATTGGTTATTAAAGGAGAGCGAGGAAGTGTTCGACGATCATCTTCTAAAGGAGAAAAATATTCTACTTGTTTAGTATCTCCATCGACAATTAACGCATTAAAGCCAGAGCGAAACTTCCACGCATTACTGAACTTATGTTCAAAATTATAGTTAATAGCTGTCGATTGAAATTCAGCATTATTAAAATTTGGCTCGCCTAAAAATCTATTTACAGGAAGATTTAAAACCTCTGGTTCTGGTGGTAAGCCATAATCAAAAAGATAATTTGAACGCTGGTGTTCAAATTCAACTGTTAAATTCGTGTTTGGACTAAGTTTCATCGTCAATGCTGGCACCACAAAGAAACTTTCGTTTTCTCCAAAATCGCGGAAACTACCTGCATTTTGATAAGCTACGTTGATTCGATAAAGAGCAGATTTATCTTCAACTACTGGTCCGGTTAAATCTATGCTAGAACGATAAAAGTCAAAACTACCAACAGTACCATTAATATTATATGAAGACTGTTCTAATGGCTTTTTTGTAACTGTGTTTACTAGTCCACCCAACGAAAATCTACCACCATAAAGAACTGACGCTGGACCTTTAAAGAATTCTACCCTATCAATGTTCGCAATATCTCGAACTCCTATAGCCCCAATATCACGAAAGCCATTGCGTAAACTTTGATAGGCTAAAGAAAGACCACGAAAATAATAACCTGTCAAAGATGGAGAACCACCATAACCTGGTAATTCTTGGACACCACTGACATTTTCTGTTAGCTCACCAATGCGTGTTACTTGTCTATCTTCAATTACCTGACGTGGAACTACTTGAATTGCTTGAGGTATATCACGCAAGGGAACATTAATTTTTGTTGCAGTTGTCGCATTCGGTACTATGTACCCATCTTGTTCACCAGTTACCAACAACTCAATCGACTCTTGACTTTGTTCTGTTGCTTCGGATGCTGGTTGTTGTATAGAGGTTGTAACTGGCGCCACAATAAAAATCAAACCGTTATCACTATCATCTAACTCTACTTTTGGTAAGTTAGTTTCACCCTTTAAAATTACACGAACAGTATTTGCGTCTAGATTTGATACTAAAATCTCAGTAATTCCCGCAACAGACTTTTCTTGAAGAAAAGAATTTGTACGTGTTAACTTTAATTGCACATTGGAAATATCTGCTATAAAATTATTACCTTCACTTTTATTTATCACTTGCAATTTACTAGAATCTTGTGTCTCTAAAATTACCTCTATGCCAGTGGAAGTTTTATTTAAATTGACCTTCGTTATGTTATTAACTTGACTTGGTGTTTGTGCAAGCCAATCTTTAACGTTGGTATGATAATTTTGAACTTGACCTATGCTGGATATGTCTGTTATTGGTGCCGAAGAATTAGACTTGACATCTGCCCAAGCATACTGAGTAGTGCCTAATACTGAAAATACAGTTAGTCCTAAATTAGCCAGGAGATACAATTTACTCATGAAGGTTTTAATATTGTATTGACAAAACAAAGCTGGCGCCTGCAATGGAGCAAGAGCAACTGATGTACTTATACTTAAACTCAAGTTACATTATAAGATAATGATAAGCATTCTCAATGTTAAAATAATACAAAGATTTTGTTGCTATTGTGAAATCAGCAGTAATGGATAACTTATTTTTAGGTGTGGTCATTTTTGAATTAATCAAAATTCAATTGATGCTGTTCCCAGAACTGTAAATGGCGCCCCTGGAACCAAACCATTTCCCCCTGTTTCATATGTTTTGACATTTGCTCTGCTTGATTTTTAGGCTTTTTCTTACGTCGAACTCAGGTTCTTTTACCTGAAAAACCTGCCCATTACACCACCTCAATGCTACGAGCAAGTATGTAAAACTTGGGACGAATTTCAGCCCGGAGTGCGGAGTTGGCAAGACGAACAACTTACTAGCACCGATTTCAACCACATTACCTAACGTAACCCTGACATCTTAACCAAATCGATCATCAAGATGAACAGCTATAGTGCGATACGCCACCAACGCTAGAAAGCGCCTTGGGTTTTAGGCGATAGTATTTATCTTCTACTTCTTGTGATTGCTCATCATATGGATAGCTCAGTATTTCTTGCAACTCTTTAATTAATGTGTAGTTAGCCTGCATGGCTTGTTGATAGGCAGGGACAACCAACCACTCTCGCCATGCGTATTTTGGGTTAGTCTGTTTCATCTTGGTTGATATCTCAGCCAAATTGCCGCCATTCATGACGAGATTGCGCCAGCTTTTTAGCCAAAATTGCCATTGTTCATCGAGTTGGGGCGAAGTTTTAACGTAGAAGCTCTTTTTTAATGCTGAAATATCGTCTGGTATGTGGGATAACTCTCGGAAGAAGATAGTGTAATCTACCTCTGACTGGGACATTAACTGCATTAATTCCTGAAATAGCGTTGGATTAAATTCAGACAAACCAAGTTTGTCCGCCCACATTTTTTGTATTTGTTTTTGCATTGCTTCTGCAAAAACATGGCGTACTTGGTCGAAATGTTCTAAAGCTTCGGCATCTCCTGCAAGCAGCGGTCTCACAGATTGCCAAAACATATGATAATTCGCCTCTGCTGCGCTCGGCTGATTGAAGAATGAAAAGTGTTTGCCGCCGCCAGTCCAAGGTTGAAACCAAGGGTCAAAAATTTCACAAAATCCAAATGGCCCATAGTCGAGAGTAAAGCCACCCGCAGCACAGTTGTCACTATTAAAATTACCCTGGCAGTAACCAATCCGTAGCCAATTAGCCACCAGTGAAGTCAGACGCTGGCGAAATAACTTCGCTAATTCAACCAATTGATATGCAAAACCAAAGTTTTGATCAATATCGCGTTTGTATTCTCGCTCAATTAAATGCGACACTATCATGTTCAACTCTTCTAATGCTCTTGGATGAGCATTACTGCGAACACGGCGGGCAAATAGCTCTAGCTGACCAATCCGCAAAAAGGATGGTGCAACGCGAGTTGAAATAGCCACAGGATTGTCCACCAAAACATCAGGTTCGATGGAGTGAGAGTCTTGAGAATACCAAGGTCGGGTAACGGTGTCAGATTTAGAAACATACAGTGTCAAAGAACGCGATGTTGGAACACCTAAAGCCTGCATATATTCTTGCGCTAAAAACTCACGCACACTTGAACGAAGCACTGCGCGCCCGTCGGCACCACGGCAATAAGGCGTTGGACCACCACCTTTCAATTGCATTTCCCAGCGCTGCCCATTAATGATTCCTTCAAATACAGATATCGCCCGACCATCACCATAACCATTACCCGTCCCGAATGGACAATTTTGGGTATATTCGGTGCCATAAATCGACAGTGCATAACCAGTCACCCAACCAACCCGACGCATAGGCTCATGCGCCGCAGAGATATCACCAGAAAATACACGGCGAAATTTTTCATTAAACGCCAACTCATCGCTCAACCCAAGTTCCTTAAAAAAAGTGCTGCTATGGGTTACGTATTCCGGTTCTGCAAGCGGCGTGGGGGTCACAGGTACGAAATGGCCAGAAAAAACCTGGCGGGCACGGCGATCGTCACCATCTCTGGTAGCGTCAGGATCGGCATTTAAAGTATCCATCAGAGAATAGTCTGCCAATTGCACAAACTCATCGAAGGTCGTTACGCAAGGTTCAGCAAATGGTTTAGATGAATATGACATTGTTGCTAACGCTCGTATTGTTGGGAAAGATTCATGTTTTAATTGAGAACCTTATAGAGTCTAACATATTCAGAGAGCATAATAAATTTACAGCTATTTCTAGGATCATGATGTATTTTTGAATGCAGCTAGGACGAGGCTTTGCCATTTATCATCTTACTAATAGCTGTTCCCTATTAGAACCAATATGCCTATCTTATCACACTAGAGATTTATCGCTTAAGTTCTACCTGGTTAAGTGACGCGGCGCCAATGAGTTTCGTTATTAGGTAAATCAATTAAGTTAACCCCTATTACCTGAAGTTCATTTCGTAAGCGGTCGCTATCTGCAAAGCGCTTTTCTTTACGGGCAAGAGAACGCTGTTCAACTAAGTTTTCAATAAAACTATCATCTCCCTGGTATTGCTGTTTGGTATCATTTGTCACGTTAGCTTCTAAGCCAAATATGTCTGCTAGATGTATTAGCGTCTGCCAGCGCTGTTGCAATTCGGCTCCAGACATTCGACTTTCGCCTTGATGTAAAATAGCATTACACTCGCGTCGTAACGTTTTTGCTAGTTCAAATAAAATAGCTAAACCAGATGAAGTATTAAAGTCATCATCCATTGCTGCTTGAAAACGATTTATTTCTACAGGTTCACCAGTTTGGTTTACTGATTCTTCTAAATTCCAACCCAACTGCTGTCCATATTTATAGCCACATAGCAACCCATCTTTGAGAGTTTCCCAACTATTTTGGGCGGCAGATATTGCAGATGGCGTAAAATCTAACGGTTTGCGGTAATGGGCTTGCAGTACAAATAATCGTACTGCCATCGGGTCAACACCTGTGTTTAGCAGCTGACGAATCGTGGTAAAGTTCCCAAGAGATTTAGACATTTTCTCACCGTTAACTGTCACCATGCCGTTGTGCAACCAGTATTTTGCTAGCGCTTTCCCCGTCAGTACCTCCGATTGAGCAATTTCATTTTCATGATGGGGAAAAACTAAATCTCCACCACCACCATGAATATCAATAGTTTCGCCCAACCGAGAACGAATCATTGCCGAGCATTCAATATGCCAACCTGGGCGCCCCATACCCCAAGGAGATTCCCATCCTGGTTCCCCAGATTTCGATGCTTTCCACAAGGCAAAATCACACGAGTCTTGCTTTTTGTTACCATCATGGTTAGATGAGTCTAGGCGCCCGCTAGCGTCAGAAAGCATCTGCTCAAGCTGCCTTTTGGATAACTTGCCATATTCAGGAAATAAGCGCACATTGTAATATACATCACCATCGACTGCGTAAGCATAGCCTTTTTCCTCTAATGCTTTGATTAGTTGATGAATAGAAGAAATATGCTCGGTTACGCGGGGGTATTCTGAAGCATCCAGTACATTTAAGCGACGAATGTCTTCAAAATAAGCATTGATAAAACGCTCAGAAACCTCGCTCATCGAGCTTCCCTCCGCTTTCGCACGGTTCAGAATTTTATCATCAATATCTGTAAAATTTTGTACATAGCGTACCTGATAACCCCGCCATTTTAAGTAGCGACGCACAATATCCCACACTATATAAGAACGAGCATGACCAAGATGGCAGTAATCGTAAACCGTAACACCACAGCAATACATTGTTACCTTACCAGGTTGTACTGAAGTGAAAGGTTGTTTGCTTGAAGTAAGAGTATTGTAAATAGTTAGGGTCATGTAATATTTATCAACTTATTAGATAAGGACAAAAGTTTTTATTGGTACAGAATTAAAAAAGCAACTTCTTACACCAGTGTGACAAGCAATATCCCCAACTTGTTCAATTTTCAGCACAATAGTATCACCATCGCAATCGTAAAGTATTTCTTTAATTTTCTGGATATGTCCGCTACTACCCCCTTTGTGCCATAATTCGTTACGTGAACGGCTCCAATAGTGTGCTTCGTTAGTTTTTAGGGTGCTATATATTGATTCTCGGTTCATCCATGCCATCATCAGGATAGTGCCGTCTTGATAATCTTGGGCAATAGCAGGAATTAAACCTTTCTCATTAAACTTTAGTTGTTCAATCCACAAAAAATTTTGATTCATTTGTACTTGATCTCAGGCTTATTCTATACTATGGTAGAAAACTTACCATTTTTTAATAAGTTTCAACAATGATATAATCTATTTCTTCTCGCTCTAAAATTTGGTAAACAGAATCGACTAAACCTTCATTAATTGTGCAACAATATACAACCGTTGCTCAATTTAACTATGTCTTTATCGATTGAAACTACCGAATGACTATCAATATCACCAAATTCATTGATTAGCACAGCTATTTTCAAATTATGCTTATTTTTCAAAACATGGTTCAGTAGCGTAGTTTTACCGCTGCCATTGGCGCCCATAATTATCGTAACAGGCATTTCCTGCTTCGGGATAGTGCCCAAAAATAAGAGCGAAGCTGGTGTGGTTAAAGTTGCCATAATTCACCCTTCGATTTAAGCTTGATTCCTTTTTTCTTTCGAGCCACATAGAAGATTTGCACTATATGCTAGTTAATATCTTTGCCAATTTTCGTAGAGACGCGATTTCATCACATTAAAAATAGTTATAAACTACTATTTTTGATTTATTCTTTAATAGTAAATTATAACTTAATAATTAATAACTTAACACATCTTAATTATACCAGACATTCGTTAAGTAAAAAATGAATTTTATTTGTATCGAGGTGTCTACCAATAAACACAACTTCATTTTTAGGAGATGTTTTCCATTCAGAAGCATCTAATTGATAACGAGGATCACTCAATTGAAAAATATGCCGAAGGGGACTATTATCAAACCACAAAATACCCTTAGCTCTAAATACATCTTTTGGCATTTCTTCAATTAAGAATTTCTCAAATTTTTCAACATCAAACGGTTTATTAACTTGGAAAGACACTGATACAAATCCATCATTGTCTAGGTGCTGGGAATCGTGACCGTGATGTTCATGTTTATGGTTATGATGCTCGTGATGATGTTCATGCTCATGGTTGTGGTCATAATGCTCGTGATTATGGTTATGATTATGATGCTCGTGCTGATGTTCTTCTTTTTGAGGAGTATATAAATCTGAAGGGGTTAATCCGACACCGAGAATTAATGGCAATGCAACTTTTCCGTGAGTAGTTTGCAAGATTCTTGGTGAATCTTTAACGTCGTGGACAAAATTTTCTAATTCTTGAAGTTTTTCCGGTGTCGCAAGGTCAGTTTTATTGAGAATAACAATATCCCCATAGGTAATTTGTTTCAATGCTGCTTCACTTTGAAAATGTTCTGCATCAAAAGATTCGGCATCAACTACAGTCAAGATAGAATCAAGATTTGTAAAATCTCTTAGTTCTGTTCCCAGAAATGTCAACATAATTGGTAATGGATCAGCGACACCTGTGGTTTCTACCACCATATAATCAACACGGTCTTCACGTTCTAAGACTCGATAAACAGCATCAACTAATCCATCATTGATAGTACAGCAAATACAACCGTTGTTTAATTCCACCATATCATCGTCGGTAGAAACTAGCAATTGACTATCAATATTAATATCACCAAATTCATTGACTAAAACAGCAACTTTTAAATTTTGTTTGTTCTGAAGAATTTCATTTAACAATGTAGTTTTACCACTACCCAAAAATCCTGTGATTATAGTAACAGGCATTCCCATTTTAGGAATGTTATTAATAATTTCTGAAGTCGAAGCTGTTGCATTTAAAGCCGTCATAATATGTCATCCTCTGGTTTAGTCAAGATTATGTGTTTTTGTCTTGTAAATTTTTGATGCATCATCGGGAGTGAAGTAAGTCTATAACTAGTCCAATGCCAAACTTTTGAGAACACATAGAATTTTTAGGTGGTTCGACACAGGCAAGAGTGACAAGTTCGTTGCAGCTTATCGTTTTCCTTGAGGTTAAAGTTTTGCCAGACTCAACTATAGAGCTTACCATACCTAGTAAAAGTGAGAATCGTTATCATGGTAGCGCAAAAAAGTTCTTTTGGGATATTCAGCTTCATAAATTTTCGCCCTTTGGCGCCAGCATATATCACCACTGGCTCAGGCGCCTGTAAAATAGTCTAGATAATCAGCTTTTACTCTCTAAATTTGCTACTTAGTATTACTTAACATAAATAGTAAAATCGATACGTAGCGTATTAGTAAATAACAGCTAATTGGTAAAGGGAGCATCTCAAAGGCACCGTATACAAAAGAGACAGGCGCTAGTATTCTTGGTGCCCTCTAATTACCCTTTGTCAAATTATAACGCGCTCCTACTGCCTAATTATCGTTAAGAGGAATGCAAGAACTTTAAATGTTCTCCTGATTGGGTTTGAAACTCTTGTAGAGAAGCCTGTATTTTAATTTCACCTTTTTCAAGTAATACAATCCAATCTGCTCGGTTAATAACTTGCGGACGATGACTAATCAAAATTGTAGTTTTTCCTTGCCGATAAGATAATACTTTATCTAAAACTTGAATTTCATTTACAGGGTCAAGGCTAGCGGTTGATTCATCTAAAATTAGGATTGGTGGATTATTAATTATTCCTCTAGCAATTGCAAGTCTCTGCTTTTGCCCACCAGAGAGGTTAGCAGCAAATTCTCCTAAAACAGTTTGATATTTATCGGGTAGTTTACTAATAAATTCATCAGCTTGAGCAATTTGACAAGCTTGGACGATTTCTTCAAAGCTAGCTTTAGGAGCGGCAAGACGAAAGTTAGCTATAATTGTACGGCTCCAAAAATGGGCATCTTGAGGAACCAAAATTACTTGTTGGCGTAAACAACTTAATGATAAATCTTCTAAATTATAATTACCTATACGAATACTACCAGACTGTGATTTATATAAAGCCGCAATCAATTTAGCTAGTGTACTTTTACCACATCCAGATTGACCAATAATAGCAATAACTTTGCTACCTGGTAATGTTAGAGAAAAATCTTTGATTAAATCGACTCGACCGGGATGATGAAAATTGATATTTGTACAAATAATATTAGCATTATTAGGAATTTTGACCCAAGCTTTTTGGGTATCTCCAATAATCTCTGGAGTCGCATCAATGACTTCTGTAAGCCTCTTAGTTGCCATTTGAGTGCGAATTAGAGGATTGATAAAACTAAGAATAGTAATAATTAAAGATAAAAAATTATTGCTGAGGCTGCTAAATGCAAGTAGTTGACCAATACTTAACTCTTGCTTTATTACTAAAAGACTACCAAACCATAATAATGCAATTTTGCCAACATTAAGAATAAAATTAGCAAAGCTATTATTAATAACGGCTATTTTAATTGAACTTAAACTAATATTCGCTAATTGTCCGTATCGGCTTTGAAATTCCTCCCATAAGTAAGAAGCTGAGTTAGTTGTTTTCAGAGCAATTGCGCCTTTAAATGTTTCAACTAAAATTCCTTGATTTTCGCTAGCTAAAACTAGTAGATTTTGAATTTTCTTACTGATAGCAGGTAGCAAAGCTAGAGTAGAGACAATCATCAATACACTCATAGCTAGGGGGACTACGGTAAGTTCATTGCTATAAAATAGCATCAAACCCAGTGAGACAAGGGCAATGAATAATTGACTAGGTAGAGTTACACCAACTTGAGAAATTAATTGGTTTATTTCTTGAATATCTCGCAAGCGGCTCACAACTTCGCCACTGCGACGAGTTTCGTAATATCCAAGAGGTAAGGCTAAAATTGCTCTACCAAATTCAAGTATCATATCTAATTCGATGCGTTGGGCAAAGTAAGCTACCAGATTAGATTGGATGTAGCGTAAGGCACTACTTATTAATGTTAGAGTCAGTACCGCAATGATTAATCCATTTAGTAATTGTGCATCACGACGAATTAATACATCATCTGTAAGAATTTGGATTAAAAAAGGAGAAGTAAGAGATAGTAGACCAAGAGCTAAATTGAGTAATAACACTTCTATAATTACATTACTATCGCTCCGAACTCTCCCTAGCAACTTCCACAACCCATTAATTTTATCTTTATCGTCGGATGCAAGGAAAAAATCTGGACGTGGTTCGAGTAAAAGCATGGCGTTATTACTCCATCCCCTTAGCAGTTCTTGCTGAGTTAAATACCTAATTCCAACCGCTGGGTCTGCAACTATATACTTTTTCCCACGTTTACCATACAGTACCACCCAATGATTGCTATTCCAATGAATAATTCCTGGTAAAGTAATTCTTTTTTCATCTATTAATTCTAATGGTGTTTTAACCCCTCGTGCATCAAAGCCAAGGACTTGTGCGCCTTGTTTTAAGTTAAGAAGTGTTGTACCTAATTGTCCTGTTCCCGTAGCTTCACGAGTGCGATTAATAGTAAAAACTTGTCCATAGTATTTTGCAACAGAAGCAAGACAGGCGGCGCCACAATCTTCATCACTATTTTGTAAGGTAACTTTATATTTCATTTTAAAATAATATATTAATGCTAAAAAAGTATCAATTCATATTAATTTTTTTGAGACATCAAACTTTTTATGTGGTGGTGCAAGCATAACAACAGCGGGTATTTCCTCCGGTGCAACTAACCGCAAAAGTCCGTAACCAATACCCGATATACCAGTCATTAATCCCGGTGTTTCTACTCCTAAAGGAACGCCGGATAAATAACCATTTTGATTGATACTTTCCCAAATCATAGCAGTAATAAGCTGAATTTCTTTATCACAATTTTTACTAGTATGTTCATGCATTTGCAATAATAACTCTAAATTTCCTAAATCACCATGACACAAACAATGGTTCAAACCAAATCCTTGTTTCAAAGTTGTTTGGAGCATTATATCAATTTCTTTACTAATATCTACATCGACAAAATTTCTCAAATAACGCACGTGGGCTAAACCTTGTCCCGGCGCCCCATTACACCACGTTGCGACTTCATTAGTAAAATTACTTGCGTTATTTTCATATCTGTTTTCATTAATAATAAGAGTTCTTGCCCTTTCCCTAAACTGAGAGATGCTGGTTGCCGTTGCTAATTCTAGCAAAGCCCAAGCTATACCAGGTGTGCCGTGGGCAAATCCTGTACCAGCAGGCTTAAATTCAAACAACTTTTCCCCACATGCTATTGCTGCCTCTAGAATCCAATCTTCTTGAATGTATTGATACAATCCTAGTAAACAGGGAATATATCCAGCCACACCATCAATTATGTCAAAATACTTATCTTGAGAAATCAAATTTTGGCATTCTTTTACCCATCGCGCTGCTAAGGCTAATAATTCTGGTTGTTGCCACAAGGCACCAAGATGAGTCAACGTGTAAATGATTCCTCCCCAACCACTAAAAGCGCCGATTAATTTTATTTGCGATTTATCACGTTTTAATTGGTTTTGCAAAGCTCGCAATGCTGCTTGTGCTAACTGGGTATAACGAGCTTCTTGCGTTATTTGACCTAGATAAGCTAAAAATAATGCTACACCTGGCAGCCCATCATAAAGAGTCCAGCTTAAAGGAGAAAGTGACCAATGTTTGCCCCCTACAAGTGTTAAACCAATCCAAGTTGCTTCCTCAAAGTGGCGTAACGCTAAAAACTCTAGTCGGTCTCCAACTTTACACGCAGTCTCCAATAGCTGCTCTCGTTGCGGAATTATTTGCGGTGTAAAGATACGATAACCTTTCCAACTTGCTGCTTCTTCAGAACAACCCAAAGTGCTTAATGATGCACGTATAAACCAAAGTTGACGTTCTTTATCCTGTTCGCATAGTTTTTGTAGGCGCCTAGTTACAAGTTCCCAACCAGATTTAGCAAAGAAGTTTGGGATACAATTCTCATCACCACAATATAAATCAGAAGAATTAGGGCGAGTTGTAAATATAGGAATATCACCTTGCCACAAACAAGCACGCTCGTAAACAATAACTTGTGCGAGGTATGATTGATGCTGTACCGCTAACCATAATCGATCAAAGTGGCGCTCCCGTTCTAAAGCATTTTGCAACAAATCTGGATGGAAACTCTCTTGAAGCAATAAAGTGTATGTCCGAGTCGGACGTAGTACTACCCTGACTTCATCTGATATAAAGCGAGTCAAAAACACTTGTAATTCATCTTTGTGCTGCAATAGCAATTGATAAATATTATTAAAACCCTGAGTAATCGCTGATGCATAGTCTAAGACATTTACCACCTTATCTATAAGACGTGGTTGATTTTCCGAAGCTTCTAAAACTCCTAGGCGCCGAGCCACATGCATTTTGTCAGTTGCTTCTCCCTGCCACGCTGTTATATGGTTAGGTAAAATCTGCCCTGCATTTCCCCCCATCCCACTAATATCGACTCCTTCAGATTGATTATTTGCCCAAAGACGTTGTGGCAATAACCCCACCCGTAATACTGAGTAAGTCATTTCCTCCCAACCTAACCAAGTGGATGATGTTTCTTGGTTAGGGGTATAACGGGGATGAAATAGTGACTCCAAATCTATTAAAACTGGATTTTCTCCTGCTGCAATCAGGTTTTCTGAATGAAAATCTGTAGCTTCTAAAGCGTAAAGAAGAGCCAAGTACCCACCAAGACGTTGATAAAATCGCTCAATTTCTACGGTAGAAGAGCAACTTTGTGCATTTATAAATTCTACCCAGCCATAATGAGCGCGGTTAAGAATTTTGAGTATTGGAAAAGGCAGGTAATTTCCTTTTTCATTTAGCCATGTCAGTAGTTCTTGAAAATGTATATCCACAGCTAGAGGTTTCGGTTTATAAACTACCTGCAATCCATAACTAAATTGAGCAATAAGTACACTACGCCCGCCACGATGGCTGTCACTTAAGTTACCTTTTAGTCCTACTAATACACCAGGGCTTTCCAGAGGGCTAAAAGTACTACAGATGTCCTCCCAGTCTGCACATAGATGTTGAAGAAATTCTAAGCTAAAATTTACCCATTTAGAGATGCAAATTAACAGTTGTCGCGCCAAAACAGGGTATTCGCAAAGTAGTGCTTGCGTTCTTTCTCGCTCGTACAATCCTTCTAAAAAAGACAAGAATCTTTGCTGCGGGGTTTCACCTACTAAAATCTCCTGTAAACGTGCGATATTCAGTTCTAAAACCATTGTCGGCGTTAATATCGCGAGTAATTGCTCCGGTAAAAGAGTAAAAAGCAAACTTTTTATTTGGCTAGCTTCAAAGGGAACTTGAGTATACTTTCTTAATAATGCTTCTACTCCTGTTTCTAAACATTCTATTCCCTGACTAACTAATGGCTCTATTGCATACAAAAAGCCAAAATATTCCTTCCCTGGTGGTATTTGTGCAGGAGGAATTACTTTTATCTTTGGAGAATTAATTTCAAACGCTTGCTCTACTTCTTTCAACCACGCAGGCGGGAATTTTATACGCTGTTGCAAAATTAGTGGTGCTTCGCCTAATATATAGCGAAATTTACTTATATCTAAACCATCAGTCGCCAAGCGCATTCTAAAATCAGTATCTGAAGTAAAGGGTGCCTGACTTTGCCAGCGTTGTAATCTTTTGTCTGCCAGTTCGACATTAAAACTCTGAAATTGACACTTATCCAAAGACTCTACCCTTTCTGTTAAAGTTAGCGCCTTGTACCAATCTTCAACGTCAAACAATCTTTGATGCATGGCAAAAACTCCCGCGATAGCACTCTTATCTTGCTTATAGCTATAGAACCTAATTAAATATGAGCATGATAATTATTATCAGTATAATTGAGTTCACAAACTTTTTATCACAAGACCGTAATTTTCTTTTTGGTAATTATTGCATCACATATTTGACCTGATTACGATGCAACATAAGTACTACTTTAAAGTTTATGTCTGTATTTATATATAAAGATTACGTAAATGCACTAGCCTGAATGTAGAAAATATATAAAAATGATAATCGTTATTGCAAAGGAATAATTACATGGGTGTCCTAAATCTGAGTTTTAAGGCTTGCAAGCTTTCCTTATTAGCTGCGCTATTCTTTGCTTCACCAAAAGAAGCTATAGCTGCATCGATATACCAATTTAGCAGCTTTGATTATCCTGGGAAAACAGAGACAGCAGCATCAGATATTAATAATCTGGGTCAAATAGTTGGTACTTATGGAGATGGCGCATCAGGGTTTTTATACGACGGTAAGGACTTTACATCTTTCAAACCACCTGCTTCAGGAGAAGTTTTCATTCCTGGCATCAATGATAACGGTCAAATTGTTGGTGGTTATTTTGACTTAGAAGATATACCGCGCGGTTTTATCAAAGAAGGCGATAAGTACATTACTATTAACTTCCCTAACGACCCGCCTTCCGCTGAAACAGCGCTTTCTGGTATTAATGACAAGGGGATAGCGGTAGGTTACTATTTTGACCCATCTTATACAACTTCTTACGCTTTTTCCCTTGATACCAAAACCAATGCTTACAATCAAATTAATATTCCCTTATCTGGAGATAGAGCTTATGCTTGGGGTATAAACAACTTGAATCAGATAGTCGGTTCCTACCGTAATACTGAGGGGCAAGTTGGATATATTTACGACAAAGGTAATGTTACCAAGTTGCAATTTCCTGGTTCTAGCCTGACTGCTGCCTACGGTATCAATGATTCTGGTAAGGTAGTAGGCAGTTTCTTTCGTCCTGAAACTGATAGAAAATTATATGCTTTTGCTTGGCAAAACGGAGTGTTTGAAGAACTCAAGTACCCAGGCGCCACTGGAACTTTTGCTTCTGCAGTTGACAACTCCGGTAAAATTGTTGGGTACTATTTTGATAGTACAGGCGCGAAACACGCCTTCATCGCTACTCCAGTACCAGACAAGAGTGCTGGCTATTGTGTGCTAGCGTTTACCTTAGTAAGTGCTGTGGTTGTCCGTAAGAAGAAACTCAAAGCATTAACACAGAATATTTAACGGATATTAAAAGTCAATTTCTTTTAACTGTAGAGACGTGCGCTTGCAACGTCTCTACAATATTTATAGATATTGATTGACGAGGAAGAAGGACTACCTTCTTCCTTTTACTTGGTAATTAGTAAAGTTCAATTGAAGCATCTCCTAATTCAGGCTTAGGTTTACAACAATGACGACAGGTTTTAGTATGAGTTGGTTCAGCGACCAGACCACCGCCTAAAGAGGACATGTCTTCATCAGACAGTTCAATTAAACCTGCTGGGTGTTCTGGCAGTTGGGCTTTTTCTGCTTCGCTTAGGCTCGCGCGATACTCTGGGTCTTTCCACGCTCGAATAATATCAACATTGGACATAGCTTTCTTCCTTTGGGTAAAACACCCTTTTGATATACAGTAGGATTATACTCCCATTAAAAACGATTATTATTATCATTAGCAATAAAAGTTAAAATCATAAAATCATATTCAGTATTTATGCTTGATGAATTACATACAGATACCCTCCGTCCAGTACAAAGCAACGAATTTCTCCCTACTATTAGCGTTTGGGAATCTATGGGTGGATTATTTTTGGTAGGGTCAGTAGGTGTAGTAATTATGTTAGCGGCAGTGGTTAAGTACCCCATGACAGTAAAATCACCTGGTGTCGTTCGCCCCACGGGAGATTTACGGGTAGTGCAAGCGGCAGCACCAGGCACAATTGAAAGAATTTTAGTTAAAGAAAATCAACCCGTAAAAAAGGGAGATGTACTTGCCACTATTAATGCTTCCCGTCTACAAACACAATTTAGTCAACTACAAGGGAATATCCAGCAGAATAAACAGCAATTAACACAGATGGCAGCGCAGATGAAAGCTTTGCAAATTCAGATAGTAGCAGAGTCAAACTCAACACAAAGATCTATTGCCTCTGCACAAGCTGATTTATCTCGTAACGAGAGGGAGTACAAAGACAAACAAATTACTTCTCAAACCGAAGTGCAGGAAGCAGAAGCTGCATTAGAGTTAGCGCGCGAGGAGTTAAGACGTTACCAGCAACTCGGAAGTACAGGCGCCATAGCGGTACTACAAATTAAAGAAAAAGAACAAGTTTTCAAAGCTGCCGCAGCCAGACTAAAACGTGCCAAAACATTATTAAATCCCAGTTCGGCAACAGTAACGATGGCACAAGAACGAATTGCCCAGGAACAAGCGCGCGGAGAATCGACTTTTGCAACATTAAATCAGCAACAACAAGAACTCAAGCGCCGTATTGGGGAAATTGAAAACCAAAATAACCGCGCTCAAAAAGAACTGCAACAAATAGAGTTAGACTTGGAAAAAACTGTGATTCGTGCTTCCGAATCAGGCACGATTCTCAAATTTAAGCTAAAAAATTCAGCACAGGTGGTGAGTGCGGGTGAAGCAATTGCAGAAATTGCTCCCAGTCAAGCACCTTTAGTTATTAAGACGCGCGTTGTCGCCCAAGATATTAGTAAAGTGCAGTTATGCGAAACAGAACAGGTTGCACAATGTACAACAGGCAAAGTAGAAATGCGAGTATCTGCTTATCCTTATCCAGATTATGGTACGCTTAGAGGCGCTGTGAAAGCCATTTCACCCGATGCTACTAAGCCTGAAAATAGTGCATCTCCTTCTTATTACGAAGTTACCATCCAACCAGAAACACCATACCTAGTTAAAAATGGTCAACAGTTTCCTATTCAAACTGGTATGGAAGTGAGAGCCGACATCATTTATTCTCAAGAGACAGTACTCAGATTTATCCTACGCAAAGCACGACTGCTTACAGACTTATAACATCATGATGCGCTCTTTAAAGTTGTGGAGGAGGTGGAATTCTGGCTAATGTTCCTTTTTGCAGAATTTCTGGTCGTTGTTGCCGTGGAATAAGACCATCACTGCTTGTGTAATACTGTTCGCATAATTTAAGTATTGCGTCTGCATATAACTTCTGCGGTGCGAATTAATTTACCTAAACGTTCGCCTGTATTATCTATTTCAACACGCAAGCCACCTTTTTTCAATTCTTGTGCAGTTAGTTGAGAAGAAAGTTTAGAACTCAGATAATATAGAGACGCTCTTGATGAAGGCACCTCTATATATTAGATGTCTGAGATATAATATCCAGTTTTTACACGCTTCCAACCTTGAGTATTACATCCTTTACTCAAAGTACTATTAATCGATGACCGCACAGTTTCTTTCTGCGATGCGGATAGTCTATTTGGATATAGCCACTGCATAATATCTGTCGCGTTCATCGTTTTTGGATAATGTAACTGCAAACATTCTTGAATAGCAGTTGTTAGCGTGACAAACATCTCCAGTTTTTCGGAGTAAGGTAAGCGCTGCGATACTTTGTCATTAATTGACTTGTGTTTTCTAGTTTTCTGCCGATTTTGAGACTTTTTACTGCTGAAATCCGGGAAATCATTCAAGTCAATAGTCCAACAATCAGGAGAATCCGGAACTGCAAACCAGTGTCCCTCTTCTTCTCCTAGGGCAAGCGCGCGCTTAACTTCTGCCTTCAGAACTGATGACTTCTTATCATCTAGTCTGCCATGAAGTTCCCAACTGAGATAATCAACATGCAGCATTTTGCCTTTGTTTGCCTCCAAAACCTGAGCTAGCCTTTGGTAGATATTTTGCTCGTCACTACCATCACTATCACTACCCTTATTTAGACTCTGAATATCAGAAGATGATTCTAATACTCCTTCTGAGTAAGCATCACTATTATCGGCGCCAAGAGAGTTACTGTTCGGTAAAAGTAAGCTAATTTGCTCAGAAGCAGCGTCAGTATTCAAAGTTCGGTTTGAATTTAAGATTGATTCGACATAGTAAAGCTGTTGGGTAGCAACGAGTAATCCACGTTGATGGTAACTAACCAACTGACGGTAATACTCAGCTAATTCACCAAGTGCTAGCCCATTATGTGAGGGCGGAAGAGGTGGTGGCGGCAAGTTTAGCATTTATAATTAATTCATATCTCATTGAACTTTGAGAGCCTACTATTTATAACGTAAACACTTCCTCTCGTTACCGTTACACGCATCACCGTATTTTGGACAACAAGTCGCATAAGTCTCTCTTTCCACCGCTGCACGGCAGTACTGACATATAAACTTATAAACCCTAGTACGGATAATACGTTCATGTGCCCTAACTGTATATTCTTTAACACGAACCTTCTTGCTTGGCATGTTATCTCACTTTTCGAGTACGTAGTAAACGTGTTTCGTTTGAACCTGTCCACATTACATGAGGACACAATCCTTTGATAATGATAATCATAAATTGCACCAACTAAAACAGCTAGTAATGTTCTTGGAAACCGAATATACCAGATAATTTGTACTTGTGCAGGCACCCAGTCTTCAGTGATACCAGAAATAATTTGTGATAAAGCAATTTGCCATACTCGTAGTGGAGAGATTTTGACGGCACCTATCATTACAGCTAGGGTGATAGATATAACGGTAGCCCAACAAAAAGCTTATGGATATTTGATTGCACTTCGCGCAACTTAACCTACGATTACCCTTAACCCAACGGTATTGATTCATACGCTATGCAAGGGTTTCAGAACTTTTTACGGTTTTCCTACCTACTTAGGGGCAGTTTTCACGACTATAAAAGCTATGTCAAGTACTTTCAATAAATATTTACATTAAGTTACATTAGTTTACAAATCAACCAATAAAGGAAAAAGACATGACTGCACGAGGCTATACAACCGATGAATTCAACAAACTAGATAACTTTGCCGTTGAACCCAAGGTATACGTTGACTCTACTCCACGCTTTGGTTTTACGGAGTATGCTGAAAAATTGAATGGGCGATTGGCTATGATTGGTTTTGTCTCACTTGTTGCATTGGAACTTGCGACTGGGCATGGACTCATTGGATGGTTAACAAGTTTGTAAATTAAACGTGCGCGTTACTTTACATGTTGCTCTTTTTACTCCTGCCACCAAAAGAAAGTTAGAGGAAAATTATGAGAACTGATTTTAATTACCCAAGCAAATACTTAGTTAGCTCTGTTGTTTTTCGCCCCAGCTTTAATAATTTCGAGAAAATAAACCTCAATCAAGCATGGTCATTGTTTTTCACTGCTGGTCAAGAAGACAAGGTATTAGGAACTGAAGTTGAATTAGGTAAGTTTTTCACAAACATTCTAATTGCTGTTGCTGTCACAGGAACCCTTTGGGGTATTTATTTCAATCACATGCCATAATGAAGGATTTTGAAATTATTAGCTTGCATAAACGTAACCTTGAGTCTTGGCTTTAGTAGCCAGGACTTATTTATATTCGATGTTCTATGATGGTTGACACCAGTATAAAATTAGACATGGAAATATTTTTTTGCTCATTTGACCCCAAAATGAGTAGAAAATGGCCTGGAATGTGAATATTGCTTGAGGAGAAACTAAAATCATCGGATTTAAAACCCGTAAAACCATATGTAAACAAGTATCCTCATGGACTATTCAAACGATTTAACCAAAAAATCCTCTCGTCGTTCTATGTTCTCACATCGTGAAATTGTCGTAAGTGGCGCCATTGCAGGTGTTGCTACAGCTTTTGTACCACTAATTGGAGAAAAAGCAGAAGCTCAATCTGGAGACAAACGCAATGATGTGAAAATTCTGAATAATGCTCTTTATTATGAGCATCAGGCAATTTGGGCTTATAGGTTTGCAGCTGGAAAGTTAACGAATACTGATGTTGGTAAAGCTGTTTTGGCTCTTGCACTTCGTAACCAAGCTGACCACAAACAACACCGGGATGCTTTAGCTGCTGCTGTTAGGAATTTGGGAGGTACTCCAGTTAAAGCCGAGTCTAGCTATGATGTTTCTTCTTATATCAAAAAGGGTGAAGGTAATATAGATACCGATGTGAATATTGCAAAATTGGCTTTGGCTTTGGAAGTCGATGCCGCAATTGCCTATACACTAGAAGCTGCTAAACTTAAAACTCCTAAGTTTGTAACAGTAGGCGCCAGTATTGGCACTACTGAGTCTGCCCATGCAGCAGCAATTAGAGCCACCTTTAGGGCATTGGGAGTAGGTATCGAAATTGTTCCAGCAGCTTTTGTAAGTGTAGAAAATCGCAATGCTTGGATATTAAAAGTTTAGTTTATAAAATTCATTCCTAACCAATATGCAGTCAAGAGTTTTTCAATCATCTATTAAATAGATGATTGAAAAACTCTTGACTCGTAGGTTGTTGTACCACGCAAAGAAGCCCAGTCAGCCGCGACCATTGGTACACCCATTTTAGAAGCTGCCAGTTTAGCGCTTAGAGATTTTCCTGTTCCTGGTGGTCCCCAAAGAATCATTCCTTTGGGAAATCTGAGATTATAGTGTTTTGCTTCGGGTTTGAGAAGTGCTGCCGCGCGTTCTAAAATTTCTTCTAATAAGTCCAAACCAGAAGCTTGGGGTACATCTGGCTCGTTGATAAATTCGATACCCTGACTTTTGAGCTTACTTTTTTTATGAGCTAACACTGCATTTGTCAGTTCTTCAAGAGTGTGAACAAGCCCTAATGACCGAGATAGCAGCATTTCAAGTTCGCCCAATGGTATACCTAAACAGGTACGAACTAAAGTTTCAAACTCATTAAAATTACTTAAATTTAACTCAAATCGCTTTTCTATAAGCTTTTTTGTTACTTGCTGAATTTCTGTAATATTCGGAAGTGTATAAGGTATTACTGGAAGTAGAGGCGCCAAAGATGGAGGAAATTCAGCATAACTTTCTACACAAACTAGAAATTGCTGATTTTTGTTAGCTGCAAGGTTGTAAATTAAGTTACTTAACACTGCTGTTAATTTTTGTGAGAATCTACCTGTAGCAGCGTCAGGTGAAATGGCGCCTTCAAAAACAAATATTCCTGGCACATCGTTGTGTTCCAATAACCAAACTAAACCTGATGTACATTTGGCATCAGTTGGTATAAGTCGCGTAACTTCTAATACTTGTTGCAACCGAGTATAACCTTGATTCCAGAAATATAAAGGTAATTTGCGACTCTGGGCAACTTCATAAAGAAACTCCAACACTTTCGCCCGTTCAGTGAGTGGGGATTCTATAGCAACAACAGTTTGTCCTTGGTCAAACAGCATTGGTAAATCTTTGAATTCCATAATTATTTTCGATAGTTAGGTAAATAAGTTTTGCGATAATCAGCGCGCGCCCATTTTTTTGCTTGCTTGGTAGTCCACATTGGGTCAGTTGGTAATAATGGTATCTTTTCTAACTTTTTAATATATATGTAGTCACCTGCTACTTGTGCCAAAACAGAAGCTATCACCTTGCAGCAACGAAGTGGATATTTAACGGCTTGCTTCTCACTGAAACGAATTACTATCCAGTTACCGTTGGTGAAAAATGCATTTCTGGTATCGTCTTTTCCTTGGTCGGTACAGTGATGAGGCGCCTGAGTATTTCCAACGTAGGGTTCATCAATTTCAATATCTATGCTTAAACCGCTTGTATGTAATAATACAAAATCCGCAGAGTAAGGATACGAAAATTCTGAATTTTGAAATGCTACACCTTGAATCACCGAAGGAAATATACGGTTAATAACCTGATAAAACGATTGTTCGGAAACACCCGCAGTCGCATCACTTTGACCAGTTGGTTGTAAAACTTTACCATTAAGCCACTGACTAAGTTCAATTTCGTTTCGTTTTTTGTTTATTACAGTGCTTGGTTGACGGTGAGAAATGTTCTTTACTACTGCTGGTTTGTGGTAATTAGGAGATATAACACAAATCACACCTAAACTAATTGATAACCAAACAAGTGCAACTAACCACAGCGGAGATAAAAGTCTGAAAGATAAAGGGATGAGAAAACCAACCAGTAAAAACAATACCTGAATATATGAGGAAGATTTTAAAGTTAAAGGTGTTGTTTGCGATAACTTTAGTATTGAGTGAGAACTTTTAACATTATATGTATTATTTTTGACTAGAAATTTAAGTATTAAAGAAGGGTAGAGTACTACGGGATAACATTTACTCACTTGTTGGCATGGAATACGAGTCAGTTCTTGGCGCCGGGTTTTTAATGTTGTCTTCGATTCCCAATAATCCTATTTCTGTAAGGACTGGTAAAGGAAGATTGACTTTTTGTGCAATTTCAACCAAAGACTGGGAAGATGTATTTCGAGCTATTGCTAAAAATTCTCTGACTTTAAATACTATTGGGTCGCGGGTCGGAGCATACCCAAGTCGTACCGCAGCAACTAAACCACGTTCGATGTCGCTCAGTGTGGCTCGACGAAATGAACCAACTTCCAAGGTTTGCCTTTGCTGCTCGACTCCGGATACTGCTGCTATATCTATAGTGCTGTACTTAGGTGAATTTTCTCCAGCTTGAAGGTTGAAGGTGTATAACCGCGCGTTACCATTGGCTGTTTTCGTTTTAACGAATAAATTGGTAACGCTGGCTGTTGTTAAATTGGGAAATTGTAATGGCTTGATGCGGCGTAAAAATATAGTTGTTGCTCGACCAGTTTCTAATGGTGTGTCTGTGGCATAAGTAAAGCGGCTGGGGTCTGCCAGAAAAATTTGGGTAATCTGTTCATTAACACTAGAAAAATCTATCGCTGTTGCTCTACCTGTCCAAACTTGAAGATTTATTGCTTTTTCGGTAACGGTTTGACTCGGACTAGTTGTTGAGGCGCCTGGTTGTTGTGCATCTACAGAAAACGAAACTGTAATTAACCCAAATGTAATAACGCCAAAAATTCCTGTCTTCATAGCCTTATATCTCAGCGTGAAATTACAAAGAAACTATTGAAAAATATCGAAACTTTTGTTCCTGCAGGTACAATCGCGACGTTAGGACGATTCTCTAATTCATTAGAAGTTTTATCCGCGCGCTTGCTCAAGCGTTCCTGCATTGGTTTGAAAAATCCTTCTACCGCTGCTGCTAAAACATCTGGTGAAGGAGCGCCAGTTATTATAGTTTGACTGCTAAACCCACCATTATTAACGGTAGTAGAAGATTGAGTTTGGTTTTGGTTAAAAACTTCACCCGCACGACTCGCGGCGCCAAGTAAACCAATTAAAATATCTTGTTGCGCGATTGCGGCGCCTCTATCTTCAATTGATTGTGCAATAAGGGGTTTATTATCTTCGCCTCGAATTAAAATTGCATCTTTCGGAATAGCTTGTTGTTTTACTTGTCCGAACTTATCGGTATAAACGATTGCAATAACACTTTGCTGAACTAGCTTGTTAGCCTTGGATACAGAATCGACTTCTGTGATTAATATTGCTCCTTTGGGAATTGCAACACGGTTATCAGTCGATAAAACATCCTGCTGTAATCGCACTGCAAACCGCCCTTGATTTTTATTTTCCGGCGCCCAAATCATTGGCACTAATACAGACCCTTGTGCTGTAGTGCCAATTTGAACTTGCATTGGTTCTGTAATTGATTCATTCCTCATTAGAGTCAAGCCTTGATTATTGTTTGTGGGAGAAGTGCGATTTAAAATTCCCCATTCTCCTGGTGTTTGAGTTGCTGGCAAAGTTTGGGCAGTGGGTTGGTTTGAGCTACTAACATAGACTACGGGAATTGTTGGTTGTTGAGTTGCAGTGTTAGGCGCGGCATTTTCGGAAATATTAGCTGTATTTGTAAAACTAACAGGTGAGCTAGGAGTATCATTCTCACTAACTTTATTGGCAACAGTATTTTTGGGTAAAGTTTCTACATCCTTATTAGTTTGTAAATCTTCTGGCATCGCATTTGCAACTGTTTGCTGTCCTAAAGTTGCAAGTTCCTTCCATCGCTCAAATGGGTCAATTGGTTTTACTGGTGTTGAAGCAGCAACAATTTTCGGTTGTGGTGACGGCGCAGGTAATGGTCTTGGTACTGATACTCGTTCTCTAATAATTCTAGGTGGTGGAGGGTTGATAGTACTGGCTCGTAAAACAGGTGTGGGTTTTTTAGTAATTGGGGGAGTAGAGGGTTTAGAAGTAATTGGTTTTTGTTGTGGCGCCACAGTAGCTCGACTGGCTTGATTTCGCAATGCCAGTTCTGCTTTCAAGCGCGCGGCTTCATCACTGGAACCTTCTGCAAAAATCGATGGTGTTGGTTTTGGAGTAACTACAGGTTTTGCGATTTGTTTAGGTGCGAAGAATATCGACCATGCCATCCAACCAAAACCCATTACACCACCCACCAACAAAGCTACTATGGCACCTCTCACAAGCGGGTTTTCGCTGCTATCAACTGGTTCTGCTTGTTCCCCGTCTCGTTGGATTAAATACTCAGTGTCAATTAAAGCAACTTGTTTAGGGTTGTATCCATATATTTCTAATTCTTCCTCTGCTGTTAATTCTTCTTCTAACAATTGATTGTCAGAATTTTCTTGTAAGCTTTCTTGATTCATAAAACATTTTTATTTATTGAGTGTAAATTCAGTAATTTTAG
>NZ_KB217483.1:1055735-1055937 GCF_000331305.1 Calothrix sp. PCC 7103
TAACTAGAGGATAGACGAGTGATGCTGCTAATTCTGACCACAAAAACCGCTTTTCTTGATAATCAGAAGCCATTTTGACAGCAAGGAGAATAATACTCAAAGCCGCAAGGGTAGTGCCAAGATTACATAATCCTGCCCATAAGGCGCCGATACTACGGTTATCACGCTCAATGCGAACCATACAGCAAAGGTCAAGTTCGTT
>NZ_KB217483.1:1056037-1064093 GCF_000331305.1 Calothrix sp. PCC 7103
AACCGCTCAAAAAAATCGCTTGTGCAGGCATTTGATATATTGATAGGGTGATAGCACACCCCATAATTACCCCTGCCACTTGCCAAAAGCGAATTTTCCTACCAAGCAAGCGATTTAAAAAGGGAGTAGAAATAACTACTTTTTGAAGGCAGTAGAACAACGAACCTAGCAATAAAATAGCCGTGATTAATAAAGGCTCTTTGATTGCTAAATAAAATACTGCCAATCCCAAAGTCGTTGTTACTCCTATACCAATACTGCTCGGTTAAGGAAAAAAGAGGGTGAAAGAAGGAAAAATATGTTCGCGTTTTTAAAACGAGAACATAATTTCTTTCATTATATTTATTTTTTCTCTTTGAGATTTTCGTATAAATCCACCCAGTTTTGCCTGAGAGAGTCAATGCACGATTGCAAGTAATCGATTTGAATTCTCCTTGCCACAGAAATTACAGCGTTGACATGAGCGGGAGTCCCAGCTTTACCCAGATGCTTATATTTAGTTAATTTTTCAGGTTGAGTCGTCGGAAAAATTGGTTCAGTGGCGTGTAACTTATAGTACCAGTAAGCACTCTTTTGACCACGCGCTTGGTAACGAAGAACACAACAACCAGGTGTCTTTCTCCACTGGCTTTGATTTGCTGAATTTGTAACTGTAAAGTCGCAATCCCTTGTTGCAAGAGTTCAGCCCTATTTATAATGTCGTCTTGTTTTGCGGTCATTAGTAAAGTAGCTTTGTTCTCGTATTGCAAACGAGAACATATAGAAGTTTAATATTATTTTACAACAAAAAGTATATTATTGTTCAAAGGGTGGCTATGGCGTTAATAAATTTTGACGTACAGAACTATTGTATTGCTCCATCACAGCTTTTAGGTGCTTTGGAACAAGTAATTCCAGTGTCGGAAATTGATAAAGCAATTGAAAACACTTCTTCAGAAGAAACTCGGCAACGAGTACTGCCCACACATGTAGTGGTAGCTTTGGTTATCGCTATGAGTTTTTGGTCAAGAGATTCAATTGTTGATGTTTTTAAAAATTTGACTCATGGTTTAAGTTCATTACTAATTCCTGAAAAAATACGTTTAGCCGCGCCGACTTCTTCATCAATAAGCGAAGCCAGACAAAGAACTGGTTGTGCGGTAATGACCCGTTTATTTGAGACAGTAGCTAAACCCTTAGCTTCTCCTCAAACACCAGGCGCCTTTTTATGTGGGTTAAGAGTAATGGCAATGGATGGAACAGTTTTTGACGTTCCAGAAACAGAAGCGAATGTTAAAGTCTTTGGTTATCCTGGCTCCAGACCTGGTACATATCCAGGTTTTCCGCTCTTCAAGATTAGTTTTTGCGCGTAGAAGCAGGTACACATTTAATAATTGATGCATTTTGTTGTCCTTACCGCATAGGAGAAAGAAGAGGAGCTTTAAAACTATTACGCAGTGTAGAAGAAGATATGTTATTAATGTGGGATAGAGGACTGCATTCTTTTAAGATGTTTAATGCAGCAATAAAAAAGAAATGTCATATTTTAGGTCGTGTCCCTGCTCATGTCAAATTTGAAGTTGTTAAAACTTTTCCAGATGGTTCTTATTTATCATGGATTGTTCCAGATGGAAAATCTAGAAAAAAAGGCGCCACTCGACTACCAGTGCGTGTAATTGAATATATTGTTGAAGAGAATGGAGTAGAAAAAGTTTACCGTTTAATAACTGATTTAATGGATTTTGTGACTTTTCCAGCAATACTAATGGCACGTGAGTACCATCAACGTTGGGAAGCAGAAAATACTTTGGATGAATTAAAAGTTCATTTGAATGGTCGTAAAACACCTATACGTTCTAAAAACCCTCGTGAAGTAGTTCAGGAAATTTATGGCTGGTTATTAGGGCATTACTGTATACGTTTTTTAATGTTTCAAAGTGCAAGTGTTGCTGGAATTTCCCCTTTACGCTTAAGCTTTACTGGAAGCTTGCAAGTTGTGAAGCGCGCGGTTCCAGAGTTTCAAAAAATTGAAAACAAAGCTGCAAAAGACCTAGTTAATATCTACTATTGCTGGTTAGTTTGGGAAATTTCAGACTTAGAAATACCACCACCACAGCAGAGAATTAATCCAAGAGTAGTGAAAAAAACTCGCTCTAAATTTAAGAGTAAAAAGCGACATCATCGAGGTAATGCCAATACTAAACAGCAGTTATCTTTTAAAGTTTTTAAAACTGTTGCTACTAACTGTGCATAGTCCTAAGTGCGTGCGTAGACAATCTAGTCCATAAAAAGAATTTAAGTTTTTAGTTATTTTTTAAAAATCTATACACATTCAACGAGTGCTTTGGGTAATCTCGCTTGCACGCGCGTGAATCTTTATGCGTTTATATAAATTTAGCCAAGTTCTCGTTTTAAACACGAGAACGAATTTTTCTTCATTTTACCCTTCATTCTTCCTTAACCGAGCAGTATTGGATTCTGTTCTACAGGGTTGTCCTTTTGAAATGTGGCGCCTTCATCGGTTTTCCAATCAGCGCATAGGAAAGTCAGCAACTGAAGGTGTAAATTTATGTACGTATTCCTTGAGAATTTCTACTCCCTCTTGTTTGGTATGTGCGATAGTCCAGATTCCTCCATGAACTCTCCAACTTTCACCAACAGCAAAGTAAGGTTTTTCGCATTTACCTACGTAACCAATGTATTTACCTTGGAAAAAAACTCGATAGATTTTCCCGTGAGCAATTAGTTGTGTTTCTTTCGAGCTTAAATTAGTAACTTTGGAAGGCATGGCGCCCAGTATTACCAGTATCCAGTTTGCTTTAATGCGCGCGTCGCCTGGGGGTTTAACGTTAAGTGAACAGGCTATTTCTTTAAGTTCTCCAAGAATTTTTTCTTGGAGTTGCGTTTCTAAGTAGGTTTGCATTTTGTTACAATCCTGATTGTATGATATTTGTTCCTCAGTCGCTTCGGCGCCTGGGGGTTTTTGTTGTCTGCAATCTAACTATAGATTATTGCGTCGCATTTGTCTACACTTTGCAACGCAAAATTTACTAATATATAGGCTCAAACTATAATTTAAGTGGAATGTGATGCAACGCAATACAGGAAACAAAATATGTCAATGGACGCTCAGATTAACTTTCGTACATCATCCGAGATTAAACAAAAAATAGTTGATATGGCTAATAAGCGAGGTATAAAGCCGTCGCAGATGATGAATGAGATAGTCGAATTTTTTCTTGATAACGTTGTAACCCAAGACTCGAAAGCAATTGATTTGAAGGCTTTATACGATATGGTGAACCTACAAGCGAAAAAAATAGAGGTTCATGAGCAACAAATCGCTTTACTTGCAAAAAAATAATTAGCCTGAGAGAAGAGAATCGTTCTCTCAGGCTGCAACGCGACCGTATATTACAAATAGCCAAAGAAGACCCGCCTACGTCATCTGACAAGGCGGGCTAAATTTTATTAGAGAATTTAGCGTCACATTGCGACGCATTGTGTTACTATATTATTTAAGACGGAACGAAAGGAAGTCCGAAGCTAGAAGCAACAGGTGTTGGTTCTTAAGAAAATCGGCGCCTGTAGATCTGACTTTCACCAGGGAGCAAAATTTTTTATGAAAATTTTATGTCCTGTGTTGTCATATTTTCCTGGTATGGCACGCCGCTTTACCTTGTCCTTCATATAAACTGGGTGACTCTTAAATGTAATCGTGCCACCACTTACACTTTGGCAAGTGCGAATACTTATTTAATAGTTGCGAATAATAGTATTAACTGGTAGTACATATTTACGTCAAAGCGTCCTCCTCCTCCTAGCATTAGTTTTGCTTCGTGGTTGATTGTGGTTGGTTTGTTCTTTTATCCAAGAACTCCTGTATCGCAATTTCCAAGGCTTCTGTGAGTTGGGTTTCATGTTCAACACAGTAGACCCGAAAGCGTTGAGCTAAAGCTTTTGGGATGAGTCCTGTAATTTGCGAATATTCCGGGTTACTACGTCTGCCCAATATCTCGTTCCTTATACCAGATACAAACTATATTCCATTTTCACCTTGCGATAACAAATTAATAAATAATTGTGTTGTTGCAACAGCGCAACATTGTGTTAGTGTAATGTTAATAAGTTAATAACGCCCAAAAGTCATGTGTTGACTGAAAAGCAGCCTTGTATTGGGCGCCAGATTCCCATAACTCACATCTTGCATCAAGAAAAATTGATGGAATTTAGTCACTCAGTATTAAATCCAAAACCATTGATTTGACGATAAAAGCCAATTAAAAGAATGTAGCTTTATCGCACCTGTTTTAATTTAATCTGGGTTTATACGTAGAGGTGCAAGATATCAGATAACCCAAAAATTGCCTTAATTCCTTTTCTAATCAGGGATAGGCGTATTACACCAGAACAATTAGTCACATTCCCATTTCACCCTTGTCTGGGTTTGTTTTTGGCTCTTTCTAGCACAATGTTGAAAATATTAAATTTTATTAACTTTCAAAACAACCAATATTCTGCAAGCGTAGAAAATCATGAATCTACCAATAAACAGCCTTCCATCAAAAAAGATGGCGCCACGAGACTTCCTGCGTGACCTACTAATTGGGCACAATCTACAGGAAGTTGAGTATCTCAGACAAGAAATGGAACGAGGATACAAAAAACAGTGCGCGAAAGTATTGTCCTGCCTACTTGGCGTAAGTATGTCAACCGTTCGATGTGGATGGGGTACATTAGATTTTGAAACAATGCCTGAATACTACAAGCTAGTTTTAGGATACATAAGTACTGCGAAAATAGATTTGCTACACGCAAGTAACATCAAAAGCGGCGCCTACAAACCAGAGACAATCGAAGCGCAAGATTTTTTGGAATACGCACTCTCACTAAGTAATCTATTTGGTTATGAAAGAGATATTTGAAAATTAGGATTTAGCAGCAAAAGCTTCAGAGACTCTTGGTAACTTTAAAAATTTTGTTCGTCAAACCTTTGACGGTATCATCCAAATAGGGCAGGAATTAAAAGAAATTGAAGAACAGTGCCTTAACTTGGGTAAAAACGGCAAGAAGGTTTTTAAGCAATGGCTCGACAGTGACCAGTTTGGTGCCAGTGCTTATATCGCAAGAAGTGCGATGCAGTTACACAACTGGTTTAAAGATTTAAATCCACGATTACAACGATTGATTCGTTCAAACGTTCAAGACTGGAAGGTTTCAGCATTACGCCATCTGAAGCACTTAACTGATGATGTAATTGAAGCCGTAGTCACTACAGGAAAGAAGACAGCATCGCAACTCAAACAACTGTCTGGTAAAGTTCATCAAAAAATGGCGCCACAAGAGGAGTGGGGGAAAGGGGGAATGGGAGAGGGGGAGAACGAGGAAGAGACTAAGACCACAAAACAGATAATAAATGAGAGTAATCAAATAGATTCCCCCACTCCTCCACTCCCCCACTCTCCCACTCCTCTTTTCACGCCAGGAGTAAGGATAATTGTGCAGAATGAATCAACAGGCTGGAATGGTGCCAGTGGAATAATTACGACTGTTGGCAATAATGATGATTTTTGGGTGCTATTAGACCAAACCATTGCTCAAGGAATGGTAACAAAACATTTACTCAAATCTCACCAGTTAAGATTGGAATCCAAAATATCTACTTCCACAAATTTGACTCAAACTCTTACTACTGCTGATATTGAACGGATTCAGGCAGAAGCTATCAAACAATATAAGTTTGAGAAAGCAGAAGAAGAGCAAGCAAGATTTATAGAAATCCGCTCGGGCGCACTGGAGACTGTCAAAAAAGAAATTGCAGCAACGGTAAAACATGCTCAAAATATGACAACTAAGTATCATGCGTTAGTTGAAGAGTTAGAAGCTTCTGAGCAAGAAATCGCGCGTTTACATTCTCTTCACGTTGAAAATCAAAAGTTACAACAACGAGTCACAGAATTAGAAAATGCGCTTCTAAAAGCTTCAGAAGACAGTTGGGGTAACACTTTCAATACTCAAGCTGCCAAAGTTGTGAACTCAGAAATTGAGAAAAAAGTGGCGCCGCTAATGTCTGAAGTTGAACGATTACAGAACTTGGTACAGAAAAAAGATGCCCAACTGGCTCAAATGCAGCAAATTTCGGCGCCTGATAGTGACGAAGTAATTTCCGAGTTTGGAAAAATTGGCGAGAATTTAGGTTGGAATGGTTGGCATCGTTCTGGATACCGGGACAGAAACGGTACACTACATAAAGGGATGAATGCGATTAGTGCATTTGTTTCTGATTTAGCACGCGAGTACCATCAAGAAACGGCATTTTAAATTAATGAATTCATTAAAAGATGCTGTACGTATCGTTTAACTATAAAACTTAATGGAGACAGGCGCCTATTAACTTTAAAAGTAAGTACCTGTATATGGTGCTGCAATTAGTTCAAAGTGGGGTCAGTTGGATTTGTAGGAAGACGTAATCCTTTTTTAATAAGCCAGCCATCAATAATTTGATAAATATGATTAATATCTTCTTGAAAATACCCGTTAGCTAACATCCACACTTTCAAATGGGTTGGCGCCGGATGCAATAGTATCTAACATTTTATCAAAGTCTGCCAAGCGAAAGTTAAAAGTTCCAAAAAAATCAGCTTTGTCCCAAGGAATGATGCGGGAGCGCCATAAGTTGTAATAGAGGACGCTGGTTCTCTTGTATTAAAATCGCTAAAAAATCGCGAATTTCTTTTCGGTGGTCTTCATTGAAACGGCTACATTTCATTTCTCGGTCAAGCTGAAGTTTGACACGAATGACACCGCGCGACACCAACCAACTTTTTACATCATCGACGGCGCTAGAACATCGACCATATCGATCTGTTTGCAGTAGGCGAATTGCTCCCTCAAAACTTCTGCTCCCGGGCGCCACGCCAATCACCATCTTCCAAATATTCTATTAGTGACATCGTTGTTGAGTATAGGTGTTTCTTAGAAGATACCAATTTCAACTTCGCGCCGACGAGCTAGACCGCACAACTTCACCGTTAAGCTGTTGGGACAGTTCCTCCGTCAATCACATATTCTGTACCGGTAATAGACGCTGCGCGCGGTGATGCCAAAAACGCGATCAGATTTGCCACTTCAGCAGGTGTTGATGGTCGTCCGAGTGGAATGCCACCCAGCGATTCCATAACGATCCGCTTGCCTCCTTCGTAATCAGTGCCTGCTTCTTGGGCAAGGCGTTCGGCTAAGGCCACCGATGCCTCGGTTTCTACCCATCCCGGAGATACACGCAAGACTCGTACACCTTTTGGCGTGACTTCTTTAGACAAGCTTTTGCTGTAGGTTGAAAGCGCGGCTTTAGCCGCAGCATAAGCAGTGGTTGAGTTCGGCAGGGGAAGCTGGTGTTGAATTGATGTGACATGGATAATTACCCCCTGCCCTTGCGTCACCATTCCGGGCAGTAAGGCGCGGTCTAGGCGTACTGCGGGAAAAAGGTTGAGATTCAATTCCTGTTGCCATTCTTTATCGTCGAGTGCCGCAAAACCGCCAGCCGGTGCTGATGAACCACCCAACACATGAACGATGATATCTACGCCACCAAGACGTTCGTTAACGGCATCCACCACCGCGTTACATCCCTCTAGTGTCGTCAGGTCAGCGGAGATAAACAGTTTTTCTGGAAAGGAGTTAGGGCGGGTTCGTGCCGCAGTAAGCACACTGGCTCCACAATCTTGAAAGAGCGTGACAACGGCTCCACCAATTCCTTTGGTGCCAGCAGTAACCAATACTCGTTTCCCGTTCAGTTCCAAGTTCATAGACATCAGTTAATCTCCAGAGATTGAATTTTGCCACTTCTAAGTTGAAAAGAGTGACGGAGCTGTATCGGGCTGCTGGGAAAATTCCCGGTGACTTTTGCAACGACTGTCAGATACTCTCCCTCTTGAAAGGTGCTGATTGGCTCTATATACTCTATATAATATTCAAACTTTTTCCGCGCCTCCTGAAGCCACGACTGGATAGCTCCATGCCCCCAATGAGTATTGCCTTCGTCAAATACTAGGGCATCTTGCGTGAAACAATCCGTTAT
>NZ_KB217483.1:1064193-1112695 GCF_000331305.1 Calothrix sp. PCC 7103
GATTGGAAGCGGTAATATCTATTTCCACAACTTCGGCTCAAACTCTTACTGCTGCTGATATTGAACAGATTCAGGCAGAAGCTATCAAACAATATAAGTTTGAGAAAGCAGAAGAAGAGCAAGCAAGATTTGTAGAAATCCGGAATGCTGCACTGGAGGCAGTCAAAAAAGAAATTGCAGCAACGGTTAAACATGCTCAAAATATGACAACTAAGTATCATACGTTAGTTGAACAGCTAGAAGCTTCTGAGCAAGAAATCGCGCGTTTACATTCTCTTCACGTTGAAAATCAAAAGTTACAACAACGAGTCACAGAATTAGAAAATGCGCTTCTAAAAGCTTCAGAAGACAGTTGGGGTAACACTTTCAATACTCAAGCTGCCAAAGTTGTGAACTCAGAAATTGAGAAAAAAGTGGCGCCGCTAATGTCTGAAGTTGAACGATTACAGAACTTGGTACATAAAAAAGATGCCCAACTGGCTCAAATGCAGCAAATTTCGGCGCCTGATAGTGACGAAGTAATTTCCGAGTTTGGAAAAATTGGCGAGAATTTTGTTACTTTACCCACTGGATGGCAGTAAATGTGGAACCAGACGATGGCAGTAAATATGCCTCAAACCCTTATTACTGCGTTATATAAACAAACGTAAAAAATTTAATTTTTGAAAACGTGGAAGCAGTGGATGGCAGTAAGTAGAAAAATGGAACCACAGTGATGGCAGTAAGTATGTGTAACGAAAGAAAAATGGATAAAAGCCTTATCCAACAAAGCTTTAAAGCTTTAGAGTTAGGATGGACGCTGCGATGACAGTAGTAGTGGAAACAATTTGACTGGGGTGGAAAATATAAATTTTAATAGTATTTAAATACTAAAAAAGAGCTATTTATATAATACTATTGAACTGAAGATAATAAATTTTAACGATTGAAGCCTCGTTGGGTGATAATTATTTTAAGAAGGGTAAAATACCTACCAGCTATGGATTTTAAGCTTTATAGAAGTAAGTTTTATGGAAGCAGGGTGTGGCAGTAAGTAGAAGAAAATGGTTCTTCCGTACTTAACGTGCTAAATAAACATTATAGTGCCAAGAAAGTAAAGCTCTAATCTCAAAATTGCGGAAGTTTTTAAAGCCAAATCCACTTCTTTTTATTAGCTTCAATTTATTATTAATCCCTTCTACAACTCCATTAGTAGTTTTTCTATCAAAGTATCCTGCGACTTCTCCAAACCAGCGTTTAATTGTATTCACGCTTTTTTTATAATAAGGTTCAGCTTTTTTTAACCAATCGAGTAGCCCTAATATTCCTGTTCCTGGGTCTTTACTCGTATCAAATAAATTACGTTCACGAAGTGTACCGCAGGTAAATTCTTCTTTTAATGAATGCATTATAGCTACTAAAGGAGATGCTTCTCTAATTGTATCTAACTTTATTTTTTGTTTATCCGTCAGCTTATCTTCTGCTTTTAAAATTGTATATTTGTTACCTTTTAAACTATTAAATATTTTTTCTCTCGATTCAACATTTAATTCCAACGCTGCTTTCTTTTCTGCTATTCTAGCTTGATTTAACTCTTCATGTATTATTTTTGTAACATGGAACCT
This sequence comes from Calothrix sp. PCC 7103, assembly GCF_000331305.1. Taxonomy (GTDB): domain Bacteria; phylum Cyanobacteriota; class Cyanobacteriia; order Cyanobacteriales; family Nostocaceae; genus Dulcicalothrix. The sequence goes on from NZ_KB217483.1 coordinate 1,065,798, forward strand.
ATCCACTGTAATAACGGCGTTTGGGCAAATCTTATCGATTAAACTTTTATAATTTCCGGTCATATCCATACTTACTTCTTCTATTTGTTCTAAAACTTCTTTCCCCCACTTTATCATTACATTTTCGATATCAATTTGTTTTCTTTCTTTAACCAACCCTATTAATTTTCCCGTATCTATATCTACAAGCACGACAATAAATTTTCCTTGACCTTTAACTAAACTTATTTCATCTATTCCTAACCTTACCAAATTACTAACATTTATTGGCAACACATTTTTAACTATATCCTCAAGCATCGAATAAACTTCTTCCTCGCTTAATCCATTATTTTTGGCTACATTACTTACATCACTATGAATAAGCTGTTTAACAATGTTTTCGGCATATCGATGCGTATGCTTTCTTCTTGCTCCTACAAAATCAAGTTCTTCATTAAATGTTTTACAACATTTTTTACATTTAAATCTTCGTCTATTTATATTTAGTATTACTTCCTTATCTCCCATCGGTAAATCTTTTATTAAGTAATTTTGATTTTGGTGTAGATGGTCTGACCTTTTACCACAAATAACGACATACCGCACTTTTAGACTTTTTAGTTACTGATAGAATTAAGGTATTACCCTCTTGTAGACTGGATTCTACTACTACGTCAGGCAAATTTAACAGTTCGGTCAAAACTCTTTTCATTACTAATTTTACTGAAACAAAAGATGATTATTCTAACATTTTAGCACGTAGAATACTGAAGAGCCCGAAGTATTAACAAGGGTTGAGAAGGAAGCTAGAGATAGGCGCCTTGGTGTATGGGGTGATGTAAACTCTGTGACGCCTTGGGAGTTTAGGAAATCACAAAGGAGTTAAAATATTGGGCTGGTAGTGAATGCCAGCCTTTCCATAGTCTATACGTAGTAAAGCTTTTATGCTTCTGTACCATTAATGGCACTTTTGATTGGTATATTTTGAATACTTTTGTCCTAAGTTTACCGACGAATGACTAGAAATTGATTGATGGCACTTGTATCTTAGATATATCGCTATATAGTTAGTTAATGTTAGGAATAATACAAAAAAGACAAAACCCATTAAAATAGCCCATTTGATTTAGATTTTGAGCTAAAGAGTCATAGTTTTCCGAAATTAATAATACTTGGTTTGTAAGTATTATCAGAACAGCAAAATTTAAAAATTGTATTTACCACAAGGGAAAAATTATGAATTCTGATAAATTACAGCAGCCACAAGACGAAAACGAATTAACTGAACTTCTAAATAGTGAAGTTGATTCTTCGGTTAAACAAACAGAAGAAGTTTTGCCTAAAAGTCCAAACCCTGAGATTAAGCCAAAAGCATGTACATGGATAAAACCTTGTCCAACAACGGGTAATCCTCAAGGTTGCTTAGTCTGTTAGTAACGTTCTTGAAGCATAAACGAGCATTAAGTATTATTCGCTTTATTTCATACAACATCCGCTCACTAGGTGCTGACATCTACAAATGTCAGCACCTAGTGAGTTCCTTTTTTACGCAGTTAATACTTTTAAAACATTTTCTGCGTGTCACATTATGATGCGGATATTGATGTAGTCTAATTAATGGTGAAGCATCACCTTTGTTAGTAACTATTGTTCCAAACATGTGCGTAACATTTGTAACCAGCAGTCTACGGTACAGCTTGAAAGGTTTAGGAGTAGTTGGTTTTGGTGCGATAATTCTATCCGGAAACTCTGCTATTGCCCAAATTGTACCAGATGGAACTCTACCTAATTATTCAAGCGTAAAAACTATCAATAACATCAGTATTATAGATGGAGGAACTCAAACAGGAAATAATCTTTTCCACAGTTTTAAGGAGTTTTCTGTTACTGCTGGGACTACTGCCTACTTTAACAACGATGCTAATATTCAGAATATTATTAGTCGGGTAACAGGCTCTAATATTTCTAATATCAATGGCATAATTCAAGCTTCGGGGGTTGCTAACTTATTTTTAATTAACCCAAATGGAATTATTTTTGGTAACAATGCCGAATTAAATATAGGTGGCTCATTTATAGCAAGTACGGCAAGCAGTCTTAACTTTGCTGATGGTACTAAGTTTAGTGCTACAGATATAAAACTACAACCTTTACTGACAGTAAGTATACCTATTGGCTTACAATTTGAAAAAACCGCAAATCCCATCCGTAATCAATCTCAAGCAAGTCCAAATAGTACAACCAACAGCTTAGGTTATCCAGTTGGTTTAAAAGTACAGACTGGCAAAACCTTGGCACTTATTGGCGGAGAGGTGATACTAGAGGGTGGCAATTTAACAGCACCAGGTGGAAGAATTGAGTTATTAAGTGTAGCTGATAATAGTAAGGTAAGTTTGCGTTTAACATCACATGGTTGGGTTTTTGGAAGTGAAAATGTCCAAAATTTCCAGAACATTCAAGTTTTTGACCAAACTGCAATTCCATCAAATGTAGATGCTAGTGGTGAGGGTGGCGGTAGCATCGTGGTAAACGGAAATCGTATATTAGTTACTGGCGGCTCAAATATTTTAAATAAAACACTAGGCTCTGATTCAGGAGGAGATTTAACTGTAAATGCAAAAGATTCTGTAGAATTAATTGGTAGCGGTACACCTTTAACTACTGCAACTGAGAGCGTTGGCAATGCTGGAGAATTAACAATTACAACGAAAAATTTGATTATTAAAAATGGAGCGCAAGTAGTAACTTATAGCAGCGGTTTAGGGTCGTCCGGACGATTAACTGTGAATGCCTCAGAATCTATAGAACTAATCGGTGGTTTCTCCTTTATATTGCCAAAAATAAATAGTACACGCTACATACCCAGTGCAATTCTAAGTGTAGCTTTCGCTTCGGGAAATGCTGGCGAAATAACAGTCAATACGGCTCGGTTAAATATTCAAGGTGGAGCAAAGATATCAACAGATTCTCCAGGACTATATTTATTACTTTCTAACGAATATTTACCAGCTAAAGGGAAAGGAGGAAATTTGACTGTGAACGCCTTAGATTCCATAGAACTAGCTGGAGCCGAGAAAAATGGTTTGACAGTTAGTGGCTTATTTACTTCAACTAATAGTTCTGGAGATGCTGGAAATTTAAAGATTAATACAAATCGACTAATTGTGCGCGATCAAGCTAAAGTGAATGTTAGCAGCCAATTTGACCCAGAAATTCTTAATTTCTCAAATAATGCAAGTAATTTAGGTTCGGCAGGCAACCTTGAAGTACGAGCTAACTATATAATTTTGGATAATCAAGGAAAATTGGTTGCTGTAACTGACGATAGTAAGGGCGGTAATATAAATTTACAAGTACAAAACTTATTAAATTTGCGCCGCAACAGCCAAATATCCACTTCTGCTGGTAAGGCACAAGCAATTGGAGATGGCGGTAATATAACTATTAATGCTCCCAATGGTTTTATCGTTGCTCAAAGCAGAGAAAACAGCGATATCACATCTAATGCATTTACAGGCGCCGGTGGCAACATTCAGATCAATGCTACTGGTATTTTTGGTATAGTACCGCGCAGTCGAAATGACTTAACAAAGGTATTTGGAACCACAGACCCACTCAAAATAGACCCTCAAGGTTTACCAACCAGCGATATTACAGCAATTTCTCAACAAAACCCAACTTTAAACGGTCAAGTAAATATTAATGCATTTGAATTTGACCCATTACGCGGATTAACTCAATTACCCACAGAGCCAAGTAAACCTGCACTAGCCCAAAGTTGTATTGCACAAACAGGTCGCAGCGCAAGTAAATTTTCTATCGTCGGGCGCCGGGGTTTACCCGCTGACCCTAAAGATTATCTTAGAAACACCGATATTACTGATGATTGGATATCTTTACCGACAGATGTTGAAAATACTAATTTCAACACGCAACAAAAAATACCAGTATCCAGTACGCATCCACCAATAGTCAACCCGGACACCCCAATTGTAGAAGCAAAGGGATGGATTATTGATAAAAATAACGATGTAGTGCTTGTTAAAGAGGCGCCGCTCGCCATAAGCTCAAATTTCTTTTCTTGTGAAACACTGCGTGAACGCACTTAAAAAATGGCGCCGTAATTTGTGAAAATGTGATCCAACCAATAGTTATCACCAAAACGTACACAACGCCCACTGGACAAGGATTTGACGTTGTGTATAGTTTATATAACGTTCAGAAAATTGTTCGATTTTAAGTTAAGGTTTCCCTAGGAAGTCTTGTTTACCAAGTTCTACACCGCAATGTCGAAGAATGTCATACGTTGTTGTAACATGAAAATATACATTTGGTAAAACAAAATATAGTAGAAAAGGCATTCCCTGGAAAGATAAAGTGTTACCGCCCGCTTCTAAAGTAATTGTTTTTTCCTCTGAACCATCAAATTGTTCAGGCTTTAGAGTATCTAAATAAGAGATAGTTTTTTGAGTGCGGTCAATAAGTTCGGAAAATGTAGTTTCATTATCCTCGAATTTTGGCGCCTCTACTCCTGCTAACTGTGCGGCGCCCCTTTTAGCAATATCAGAAGCAATTTGTACTTGCCTTGAAAGTGGAAACATATCTGGGAATAAACGAAAATTGACCAATACTGATGGGTCTATTTTTTTTGTTTCTGCATGTGCGGCGCCTTTTTCTAAAATACCTACTAAGTTACTTAGTGTACGGATACACACTGGTACTGAAGCTTCATACATTGATATACTCATGATATTTTACAGAAATTGGTTCAAGGTACATTTTACCCATTTATATTGCACATCGCGGTTTGATTAAAACGGCGCCGTAGCTTTAAATGGTGCCGAGTAACCAATTGTAGTTATATGTACTATGTTTAATTGCTAAGAATGATACTTTGTATAGCCACCCGTACCATTGGTTGAAGTTAGCGATAATAATTTCTTGGTACCGAGAGAAGGCGCCTGTATCCGCGAACCACAAACCCGTTCATACACCTGATACCTTACCCGAATATTACTAGTATTGCCAATTATCTGTATCATCATCCATAGGCATTAACTTTAAAGATACCCAGTATTTAACGCCAGATTCATAGAGTTCATTTACAAAATTATCAATATATTTCTTTTCTTCATCATCATTACTTTTACTTTTTTCCCTTTTCAAAAAATGGTCTAGGCTTTTAACACTTATAATCTGATAAGGCGCCGGAGAATATTCGTAGTAATAAGAATTTCCTACTACAGGTTGTTTAATTTCGTCTACATGCTCATCTACATGTATATATGTACTGCCAAACATTCTCTCGGCGCCGTTTTCACCATCCCAATCGTATGAATCATCTATTTCATCCAGAGTAAGAATACATTTTACTTTACCCTTAGAATTATTGCGCTCAAATCTTTTTATTTCATTTATTGCACTTTTAGCCATATTAGTAAACACTCCTTTGTGGTATGAGTAATTCCAGATAAACCCCTGAGATAATAGTAACTATATCCCTCATTCCTTAAAGTAAAGCACCTGTATTCTTCACGTTTAGCTTGTAATGATAGTGCAGGCGCCAAAATATTTAGCGTTGGAGTACTCGCGCTTCTATCATGTGGCGCCAACTGAGACACTCACTTCAACTTGTAAATATTCCCACCAACTCAAAATTGAGGCACCACTATCCACAAACCACAGCCCGTCTGGCGCCTTAGATAAATCTCTAATCTCTCTTCTAGACAACGCGCGCTTTAATTCAGCCATCTGCTCATCACTGGGTTGAGGATGTTCAACCACTGGTTTACCCCAGTTTGAAGGCTTTAATCCTTCCTTACAAGCTTTAGAGAATACAGCCTCTGGACAATCTACCCTCGTCCAAGTACGTAACGCTTCTTTGAGGTAAGCAATGGCGCCTGGTACATTATGCGGGTGTTTTTTAATAGTGGCTTGAACTTGAGGATTTATTTTAAATACTGGCGTACAGGGAATGTTACGCAGTTGACCAATGATTTCACTTAGTTCTTGGTTAGTAATTTTTTCTACTTCGGTTTCATCGTCGGCGCCGGAATAGTTACCTTCATGATGATTTTGTTTGTTCGCAGAATCTTGGTTATTATCCTCAGCGGAGTGAGGAACTTCTGGTTGCTTAACTTCTTGGTTGTTTTCTTGTTCTACTTTTTCGTCGTTGGCAGCAGAGTGTTCCTGTAGGGTAACTTCTCTTGAAGAGGACTCTTTGTTATCATCTGCTTTTTCTGAGCAGTTCGATGTGTCCAACGTGGGCGCCTCGATGTGTTCATTTTGAAAAAGGGCGTTGAGGGCTTCGTGATTGAGAGTGTACCAATTAGCTTGGTAGTAAGTTTTGGCAGATAATCTATCGACTATTATGAGGTTAAGTTCTTTAAGGTTGGCTATAACCCGTCTAACTGTACTAACAGAGAGTTGTAATTCCTGCGCCCATTGTTCGTAAGTTTTCCAGAACCATTTAATACCATCAACTACCTTCCCGCCTTTAACACCCATCCAATAATGTATCTGTTGTAAACAAATCGCTTCGTTGCGTCCAATTATTGCGGCTAGTTCAGGTGAATAAAATAAATGTCTGTTAGGTAGTAAAAGCTTACTCATGTTTGTAACTCCTTTAAAAAATTAATTAGTCAACCTCGTTACTGTCTGAATGCTTGTAGCAACGAGGTATTAGGCGCCAGTATTTATTCTTGTGAATTTCTAAATTCCTCTAAAGCCTTTTGTTTAGCGGCTTCTAACCGCTCTTTTTCTTCCTGGGATATTTCTCCGATGGCGGCTTGGATTTCTTGGTTAGCGCGCGCTTTGATTTCTGCTGAGGTAATAATTTTTTCAACCACAGGCTCGACTGGGTTTACCCCTTGGTCTGATGGTCGGAAGTTACGGCGCCGATACAGGTAACGGAAGTGTCGTTTATCCTGTGGCGGCTGATTGTTCCAAGTTTCCAAATCCCAACCAGGGGGAATTGTGTTTTTAGGCGCCTGTGGTAGTAAGTTTTGTACTTGAGCTTGAAGTTGAGTGACCGTCTCAATCAGTCCAGGTATTAACGCAATCAAATCTGCTTGCTGTTGAGTTAAAGCACTTGTCGTAGAAGGTGTGTAACCAGTTTGTGACCAAATAAAAACTCTTAACCCTGCCTTCGCTACCATCCGATAATTATCTTGTGCTATTTGTTTTCCTTTATACTTACGTGCATCCAGTGCATAGTATTCTAGAATTGCGTGACAAAGTTCGTCTTTTACGTACAAGCTTTTTTCGTCTTGATTCCCTATTATCCTTTGTTCTATACCAGCAAAGGGTTTCAGGCTAGCAGGAAGATTATTCCCTAGAGTACTGGAATCACGTAACTTGTTTAATAATTCTGTTATTACAGGTTGGTCAACACCGCAAAATTGAGATAACGCTGTTACATTCATTCCACTTACACCATCCTGGCGCCGAGTATAGAAACTTGAATCCTCACGCGCGCTTGAAAGTTCTAGTTCATGTCCATCAGTATTCATATTGCTTAAAAAGATTTACGAGAGTTGGTTATATTCGTTTGAACCCAACCAACAGGTGCCTGCTGATTGGGTATTGAGTTGCTATATCAGCAGTCCGCTTTTGGAAATAATTTCTTGCTGCGCTTCTTCGCATGTATCGAATCGCTGCTCACTATTAGACAGTGAAGGTTGAGCTACCCATTTGCCCTGTAGGTCTTGATAAAAAGTACCTAACAAGTTCCAACCCCTCCACAAGCGGTAGAGGGCGCCGAAATCTTTATCCAGCACTCCATCTATCTCGTAATCATCCAAAACCCGAATTTGTGGCAGGACGACTTGATGCTCAAGCGTAATTTGAGTCATAATGAAAGTCTCCAAAATTTATTGGTTTTTAGAGAGGGCGCCTCGGTCTGGACAACTTGGAGGCGCCTTCTCTTGTTATATGGTAACTCCACTTTAGGATGAAATCAACTATACCGTAGGTTGACAGTAAAGTTACCCTAAGATTATGCTAGTAGAGATAGACTTCTAAGGTGGAGTTACATGTATATGACTTTGGTTACAAGTAAAAAGAAGGTTTCAACTTATTTGTCTGAAGATTTGAAAGAGGATGCGGAACGTCTCGCAGCTCTTGAAAAACGTAGTTTGAGTAATTTAATTGAGGTGTTATTACAAGATGCTGTAGACAAAGCTAAAAAACAGGGTCGTTTTTGATGGTTTTAAGTGCTGACCTAACGGTTGGTGTCCTTGTATCATCAAATCCCCTAATAAATTAGGATTCAGCATGGTACTTTTACCCTTATGCAGGTACCATGAATTTTTACACTAGCCAAAATTCTCAAAATATAAGTTGCACCTTGTACTGAGTTCGTCTTAAGTAGCATTTAAGAAAGTATGTGAAGGCAACTAAAATATCTCGTGTTGGTAAATTGTCATGCTTACAGATAAAAAGCATAAGTTTAAATGTACTTCAAAAATGAAAAAGCTTTAGGTATAAATTTGGGGGTGCAGTTCAATGATTAACCCTTGTATTTATCTGGTCTTGGATAAGTCGGGTCAGGTTTTGTATATTGGGCGAGCAATTAATGGTTCGCAACAACGGGAATCTAATCAAAAGTACAACGCACTTAAGAACTTAGAAGGGGTTAAAATTTCTTACCTAGAAGTAGACGAACCACTTTTATATTCTGTAGAGAAAGCCTTGATAGCTTGGTTTAAGCCACCACTGAATGAAACTGACAAGCATACTCCCAGAGGTATTGAAGCTTTACGTAGGCAAAAAGGCCTTACTCAATCTCAAGTGGCTAAGGCATTAGATATTGATGTATCGACTGTTCGTAATTGGGAAAAAGGTCGAGATGGAACCAAAATGTTTGTCCGTGTTGCAAAGCTTTGCGACTTATTTAATTGCAAGCCATCAGATTTGTATGAGCCGATGGAAGCATCTGAAGATTTTGAATAGTTAAAAAAGGCGGATATTGATAATTTAGTAAAGCTTGCAAGGATTTGCTCAATCTTATCTGGAGAGAATTTAAGCGTAAATTATATTTTAAAAATTTAATAATATTAGTAGTTAAGATGCAGTAAATAAAGCTAAAAAAGATGGACAATTGTAATTTTTTAAATCTTGTTATAAAGCATCATAATTTTAGCTAAGTACTTAAATACTCAAGTATCTAGGTATCTGCATAGTATAGACATAGTAAAGCTTTAAGTGCCTTTCGGTGTCAGGACGTACAAGACTTCAATTAATAGGCGCTTGAATTTTGAGCGCCAATACAATTCAAAAGTTAGATGAACTGTATGTATGTGTTTGTATCAGAAATGGAAAGGCGCCGTACTGTTTAAGATTCTGAAGTTGGACGCATATTTTTATTAATTTCAGCATCGACTCTACATTTACGAAGCGCTAACTTAGCTGGCAATCCGCGAAGATACCAACGGTAAATAGTAGCTATAAATTTCTCATCTTCTCTCTCTGCTGGTAATAGTGTTTCCACAATTGCGTTCTTAACTGTTGTGGCTTGCAATCATAAACCCTTGGGCTTACAAACAAGACAATTCTCGGCTCACAATAAATGCAACTAGATTTTAAGATATCGGGCGAAGTGCGGGCGGAGCGCAAAGTATCCCAAACTCTTTACAAGTAAGCATTTTAGCTTATTTGCATTTTTTGTGAATCGAATTTATTTTTGTAAATTTAGTTGCATTTATTGTGGGTTCTTGTCAAGTTTTGGTGAAAGCTTTGGAAACGTTCTTGGCAGAGGGCAGTAGGCAGAGGGCAGAAGGAAGGAGTAAGGGTGAAGACATTTGACTGTATAATTTTTTAGTTTTAAAATAAAAATAATAAATATTTATACTAGTATATTAGATTTCATTATAATATGGAAGTACTAAAAAGCTTATTACCAGATAAAAATCTTCTCCTGCTTGAAAGTTGTAATATTGACGAGGAGCGAAGGGAGGTAATCGTGCTTGTTTCTTCAGTACAAACAGCAGTTAAATGTCCAGTCTGCAATGAGGCAACACATAAAATTCATAGCCACTATGAGCGTAAAATAGCTGATTTATCATGGGCGAACTATGGTACTTTACTTCAACTGCGTGTGAGGAAATTTTTTGCATCAATACGGAATGTAAAAGACGAATATTTACTGAAAGATTAACAGATATTGTGGCTCCGTGGGCACGTCGAACTATGAGATTAGCGTCTCGATTAACTGCGATAGGTTTAGCATCAGGTGGTGCAGCAGGATTCAGATTATCACAAAAATTAGGCTTAAACACAAGTCGTAATACGCTATTAAATTTAGTTCGTAGAATACCTTTACCATCACCTGATTCTCTAAAAATTATAGGGGTAGATGATTTTTGTTTTCGTAAATGCAAAACTTACGGTACTATCGTTGTTAATTTAGAAAATAATCAACCTGTTACATTATTAAAAGACCGTTCATCTGAAACCTTAAGCTCATGGTTAAAAGAAAATCCTGGTATTCAGATTGTTTCACGAGACAGAGCGAAAGCTTATGAAAAGGAATTAAAGAAGGCGCACCCGATGCAATTCAAGTTGCAGACCGCTTTCACTTACTACAAAATTTAGCTCAAACGCTTTATGAAGTGTTTGGGATATATAGTAAAGACTTGAAAGAAGTCGAACAATTACAAAATCAAGCTTCTGTAATTAGGGATGAAGAAAACATCGTTGTTGTCACTTCTCCAACCGAAGCACCACCACCAGTTAAACAAAACAAAAAGCAGAACAACGTCGTGCCAAAAGAAAGAAATCATCAAAAACTTGGGAGCTACATAGTCAAGGAATGAATGCGGGAGTTATTGCTCAAAGGCTTGGTATTAGTCGCACAACAGTTTTCCGTAATCTCCGTAATCCGACTTTTGTAGAGCGCCGGGGGCGTAGTGATAAAGGTCGAGGTTTAGTAAAGCCTTATCAAGATTACATCATAAAACGATGGAATGAAGGCTGTCGTGAAACTAAAATAATATTTGAAGAAATTAAACAACAAGGATATGTTGGTAGCTATGCTACTTTAACTCGTTACACCGCACGTTTACGCGAATGCCAAGGTTTAAAAACGGCAGAGATTGTCAACTGTACGCCTACCAAAAATTGTTAAACCATCAAGAAAACCTCTCACTCCTTATAGCGTAACATGGCTAATTTTAGGTAGCTCTGATTCTGGTGTTTCAGAGTCTGAGCGAGAAGAATTAGTCGTGTCTTTAAAAGCACAAAGCCCAAGCTTAAGAGAAGGAATTGAGTTAGCAGAAAATTTTATATCTCTTATCCGTCAACGACAACAAGAAGAATTAGATACTTGGCTGACTGTTGCTTACAACAGCATTTTATCACCTTTCCATCGCTTTGCCAAAGCTTGCTTGAAGATTACAACGCGGTCAAAGCTGCTTTGACAACGCCTTGGAGTAATGGACCTGTCGAAGGACAAATTAATCGACTTAAAATGCTGAAAAGACAAATGTATGGTCGTGCAAAACTAGACTTGCTAACTAGACGATTTTTGTTACAAATCTAAATTTAAGTTGACTCGATTTGCTAGGTACAAATATATTTTTGTAAATATTAATAACCAAATAATAACAATCATTAATTAATCTAACTTAGTGAAGACAAACCTAAGTATAAAAACATATAATTAGTTCTACTTCAAATCTTCAAATCTTCTGCTTTCCAACTTAACTATGAGTTACCGAAACCAATTTGTATGGAAAAGGGCAGTACAACTAGCTATCCATTGCTATAAGTTTACTCAAGCATTTCCAAAACATGAATTATATGGTTTGACAAGTCAAATACGGCGTTCAGCAGTATCAGTAGCGTCTAATATTGCTGAAGGTTATGGTCGGCAATCAAGGCAAGAATATATAAAATTCTTATATATTGCTTTAGGCTCACTACGAGAATTAGATACCCAATTTATAATTGCTCAAGAGGTAGATATACTTGACAACAAAAATCGTTTTACGACCATCATGAACGAGGTGGAAGAAATGCAAAGTATATTGGTTGCAACCTTAAACAAACTAACTGCTGGAGTAAAGAAATAGTCTCAAAAAACTGAATTTTTAGCGTGATGTAATCCAACCTCTAAAAGCTTGTTGGAGCTTTAGTTTTATCTTATTGACTATAAAATTTAGTCACCGAGACAAAAATAAAGCTCCAAATTTTAATGTTATTAAATGTCTTCACCCTTACTCCTTCCTTCTGCCCTCTGCCTACTGCCCTCTGCCAAGAACGTTTCCAAAGCTTTCACCAAAACTTGACAAGAACCTTATTGTGAGCCGAAAAGCGCCTTGTTTGTAAGCCGGGTGCTTCTTGATTGCAAGCCACAACACCTACGGTTACTATGAAGCTATTATAACTAGCTCAAATGAATTACAAAATTTTCTGAACCAAATAGATGATCTTACTTTTGCTCAAGTCGATGAATATAGCTTAATAACTATCGGTGGACGGAAGATTTTTAAAGATAAAAATAGTCCTAAATCTAAAGTTATTAACCTTGAAGATATTGCAGCGTTGCTTCAGTCAGACATTAATAATGAGAATGGTAGTTTATTTTCTCTAGACGAAGAGTATAATTATCCTAGTTTAGCAAAAGCGTTAGACAGTGCAAAACCAATACTCAAAAAACTTAAACTAGATGGTCAACCTGTAATAAGTGATAAGGACATTGAACTTGCAAAACAGGAATTATCACGTAAAAACAATAAAGAGTACTTCAATTTAATTGCTAAGTTGAAAAAGTTTTGGGAGTCAAAAGAACTGGTAAAAAAAGCATTTAATCAAGGAGAGCTTGCAGCAGAACTTCAAAAAGAGCTAAAAGATTTTAAAGAAAAAGAATATCCAAAAAGTCAAGAAAATATTAAAAAACATAAAGACAAAATTGAAAAAGAGAAAGAGTTAGTAGCATCTAATTCTACTTTATCTCCAGAAACAATTAGTTCACAATTTATTGACTTAGACAAAAGACAGCAAGAGTATGAAAAAGATTGGGGAAAGTATCTAAAAGCAAAAGAAGAAGAAATTATATCTAATAAAAAAAAGCCTATTTATGATTTATTAGAAGCCGAACGAACAAAAGGCTTTATGTTTGCCAGATATGAGGGTAATTTGCGAGGTAAAAAAGTTGGTTTACAAGGAACAGAAGTTGGAATGACTTTGTTCTATACAGACTTATTGATGAAAATCTGGAATTTCAACTTTCAGCGTGCAACTTTAGATACTGGTATTGAAGGTTTTAAGCCAACAACTAGAATTCCTGTTTCATCAATTTATAAATCAGAAATGGAGAAATATTGGGATGGTCGCCTATGGTTAGAAGTGGACAGCGATTCATATGAAATAGCAAATGAAGGTAGAAATATTATTTTTGCGCCTAATGTAACGCGAATACAGGGTGCAGTATCTGAAGGTCCTCAATCAGATGAAGAAAGTAATCCACGTCCAAATACCGCTGTTTTTTTGAATTGGTGGAACAATTATTACGGGGAAGTTGCCCGTCACGAACCACAATACGAACGTCTGAATCAAATTATGAAATGGAGCTTGTTAATTAACAAGCTGAATCAATTACAACAAACTAATCCTTTAAGTTTTTTAGAAAAAGTAGAAGTAACGAGAACTAATTGGTTTCCTAATTGGATTCAAAAGCAAGGGAAAAAGTTGGCATTTACAAAGTGGGATAAAATTAAATTTTTTCCTGAAGGATATAACTATCAAGGTCTAAAAACAGAAAAATTGGAATTTTTAGATTCAGAAAATTACGGTGAATCTTATTCATCTTTTTATGGAGGAGTATCTTTGGCTAGTAAGAAAAACTTCGATGGTCGTATTCCTTTACCTAATAATAATAGCTCGGTAAGTAAACTTAGCCGTCGCTCTAACATCGACTATAGCTCTGTAAAAATTAAAGCCGGAAAAATTGACGAATTTACAAATTTAGCTGGAACAGAACATAAATTTATTTATCGGAATAAAAATGTCAGTGAAATTGTAATAACACCAAAAATAGGAACTAAATTTCGTACCCACAATTCTGAATTAAAGTCAGAAAATCTAAAATTAATACCCAAGTTTGAGTCAACACCAAACAATGGGCTAAAATTAACAACAAGATTAGAAGATGCCAAAGGGGTTAGTACTGAGTTTGGCGAAGTCAATATTACCAAAACTAAAAATGGCTTTGGGGTAGGCTTTCAAAGCCGAGATATTGACGCAGCTTATTCGTCATTTTCTGATCTGAGTAAGCACAAAGGCGATATCCCTACTTTTCTTGCTTCAAAAGATGATGTTGTCTCTTTCAGATACTCACAATCTCATAAAGATTTCTACGTCAAACAATCTAATTCTAATAAATGGTTAAAATTTAGCGAAGGAAGTGGAGGTGGAAACGATTTACCACCCTCACAGCCAACGATGACTGTTGCAGAACCAGCTAAAGATGGGCGTATCTTAAACGGGGAATTTGTAGATGAAGCTCAAGTACCAGGATATGCACAAGGGTTTCAAGAGTTTCCAGGTAAAGGAGCAGGTTCTCCTAAAGAATTTACTCCTCGTCAAAAAGCTCAACAACTTGCTGAAAACCCATTAGCTTTTATTGAGAGTCGTAAAGTAGACTTACAATTGCGAAAACAAAATATTGATTCAGCGCTGAAAGATCAAAATTATGCTAAAGCCGAAAAGTTAGTTAACGAATCAATAACGCAACATGGAAAAGACCCAGAATTAATGCTAAGGAAAGCATCAATAGAGCAACAGTTAGGCAGAGTAAAGATAGAAATTATTACTCAGAAAGGTGCAACACCAATAAAAAAGAATGATTTCTTTGATGCAATCAAGAGTCGTAATTTCAAACGAATTGAAACTGATACGGAATTTCTGTATGTTCAAGACTCTCCAAGTTTAAATAACTTAGAGCCTACTCAACTAATTGAACAAAGTCTTTCTTCAGGTTCAGGAATTAAACGTTACAAATTACAACCCGGAAAAATTGGCGAAGTTCCAATCAGTCATAGTGGGTTTGGTGATGTAAGTGTTTCTAGCCATCCCTCAACTGAATTTAAAGGTAACAACATTGCTAATTCTCTAAAAAATCGACCTCAAAACTCAGACTCTAATAATGATTGCGAAAATCAACAAGTAAAAGTAGAAAATCAAAATCCTAATTGTTCACCAGAAAAGTCAGAAAAACCTGTTTCTGTACTAATTAAATCATAAATAAAATAAACTGTTTGAACCCAGCTTTTTATGTAGCTGGGTTTTCATATAATCCAACATTTAAAGCGAAAAAACATATACTAAAATTAAATGAGGTAATATTTTGTCATACGATAACTTTGATGAATTAGAAGCAGCTTTTGAAATAGCCCAGACAAAATGGCAACAAGGCAATTTACTCGCAGCTTATGATGATTTGTCTAAAATTTTTACCTACCGACTTTTAAATTCTCAATTAATTGATGCAGATTTGAAGGTGATTCAATCCCTCGCTGACTTAGCTGGTATCTTAGGTGAATTTCAAGTTGCAGATGACTTACTTTGTGGTGCAGTTGGTTTATACCAACAAGCAAACAGCGAACCCTTAACTGATTATGCAAACCTCAGACGCATTCAATTGTCTTTAGATAAAGGAGATTTATACCAAGCACAAAAATTATTGCAAGAAATGTCTCCACGCATTGGTGATATTAATGATATAGAGTTTTCTTCCTCCGGATTATTACAGTGGGAGAATAGTTGTATTTGGCGCCATGCAAATTCAAAAGATAGAACTGTATTATTTGCCGAATTATATCTGGCAATGGGACGACTATCAAGTGCATTAGGGCAATATAGTCAGGCATTAGAAGCCTTACAAAGAGGTATATTTCATGCTCAAGTGGAGACAACACCCGATTTAGCAAAGCAAACATTACTACCATTAAAGCTAGCAATTGCCGCAGCATATCTCGAAAAAGGCGATTTTGAGCAAGCCGACAATTACCTGTCACTGCTCAAAAAGCCAATAGATAGCTCACAACACCTGGAGTATCAAATTCGTTGGCTGGAGCTATCGGGTAAACTCCATCTACTGTGGGGAAATTTGGGTGCAGGATTAAAACGATTTCAGGAAGTTCAAGAAAAATGTACAATCATGCGCTCTCAACGGGCAGTTTTGCGCTCTAACCTCAATCTTGCCCATATTTTAATTCTCCTTAACCAAACAAGCACAGCTCAACAATATTTAGTAGATACTCAAAACAATGCTTTAGCGATTGGCGATAAAGCTTTAGCAGCAAGGGCAGAATTGTTACTACAGCTTGCTGGCGCCCGTAGCCGTTCTTTGGTAGCAGAAAGTCCTGTAGGAATGTCAGTAGTGGATATGCGTAATAAACAAAAACACTACAAGCAAACAGTAGAAGAGCTATGGGAATCACCCAATTTCTCAACTCAATCCCCTAATTATTTAGCTTGGTTTGAAGACCGTGCCCTAGCCTTCCAATGGTATTTAAGTAATCTAGAGTTTAAAAATGCCAACGATTTTCTTCAAAAAATCAAAAAGGTTTTTAAGTCTACAGACTCCCAATTTATTCAAGTACAAATACAAATATTATCAGGCATATTTTCTTACTATCAAGGAACAGAACGTAATGATATTACGAAAATTAACCAAGCCCATCAAATTTTAGAAGCAATTTGCCCCCAACTAGAGGAAATGTCTTTAAAACCCGAACTTTGGCAAGTACAGCGAGTATTAATTTGGTGTCGCACACGGTTAAATTATCCACTTTCCGAAATTGAAGCTTTAACAACATCAACAAATCTGCTACTTGAACAAATGACATCATCGCTAACACCAGAAGACCAAGTATTTTATTTGCTCAATAAATGGACAGCAGATGAGGAATACATTGCCGCACAAATAAACCAACTACAGCGCTTGCAACTAAAACTCAGCAAGGCTATTTTTTTCCACCGTCCTTGGCTACAATGGCAACTGATACAAAAGCTAAATCCTTTAGTCGAGCATATTGATCGCTATAAAGATGCTTTAGCCAAGCGTACAATCAAAGGCGAACGCTCTCAAGTGCAACTTCTCCCACCAGGTTCACTTTTATTGCGTATCCTTACTCACCCCAAAAATCGAGTCACCCTTTCATTTCTAATTTTACCCGATCGCGTTTTAGTAGTTAAAACTAGTCAATTTTTATTTGATTTTCATGTCATTCCCACTACTCGTTTAGCAGTACGTAATATCGTTCGACGCTGGTATCAAAACATCGACACTCTTAACGGTGGTCGAGATATGAACCTCGCTGCTAATAACGATTACGAGCAACAAATAACATCCGCAAATGAAGTCGGGCAACAAATAACCGATAATCTCGCGGACATTTTACAACTACCACAAATACTTGAGTGTATACCCAAACATATCCAAGCATTAACAATAATACCTGATGACATCTTACACGGATTCCCCTTTGCCTGCATTACTTACAAAGGAAAGTATTTAATCAAACATTATGCCCTGGCGATCGCATATGAATCTAAAAATAAACCAATTCAACCTAAACGACCTATCCCCTTGAAAAAACAAGCACTTGTTATTGGTATATCCAATGGCAATAAACATTTTCGTCCCTTACCCGGAGTCAAAAGAGAATTACAGCATATTAATAAATGGTTAGACCAGCATCAAATTAAGCATTTGCAATTGGAAAATAATAATGCTCATAAAGCCGCTATTGTAGAAACTATATCCAAAGCAACACTGCTCCACATGGCTTGTCATGGAATTTTTGAGCCAAATCAACCCGATAGCTCAGGACTAGTACTAATTTCCGACTCAGGAGAACAGGAAGTTCTTAGTCTCAGGGAACTCTCCGAGATTGACTTAACAAAATTACGCCATGCAACTCTCTCCTCCTGTTGGTCTGCTGACCACTTTATACTTCCCAGACGTTGGATTATTAGCTTACCAGAAACCCTCTGGCGAGCAGGGACTCAAAGTATTTTAGGTTCTCTGTGGGAGGTAGACGATAAAATAGCGATATCTTTTATGGCTAGATTTTATGATTACTTGGACAAGTTTCCACGAGATGAAGCCCTGCGTCGTACACAGCTAGATTGTCTTGAAGGTAGCTTACCGAATTGTGGTGCTGAAACATTTAATCCCAAATTTTGGGCTGGGTTTAATTTGTATGGAGACTACCGACCTTTGATGAAAATTTAATTCACGGCGCCTTGTAGGGTGGCAAACGAGATACGTACAAAATAGGTTATGTAATACAACAACTTTGTAACGTTTACTAGAAAAGCGCTTTTTATTGTTTAGTGTTTAGTGTTTAGATATGCAGTTGAATTTATTAGATCAGATATTACCAGGAGTAGCAACAGCTTCTGTAACTATGGCTTTGGCAGTTGCTATTACCACAACCAATCAACCCACTTACGCTGGGAATAACAAATTAGTCGCATCTGTGCAGCCAATGCTTACTGCACAAGCTGTTAATAAAACCGTATATGTTATATTGTTCAACCCTCATACTGACGATGAAGGAATTTACACGATTCTTTTTAATGATCGTAACAATGTATTGATGTTTGAATTAGCCAAAGATGCAAACGATTTTGTCAAAAAGGTAATTGAAGAAAAACCAAATAATGTGAATATTCCAACACCAGTAGTTAAAGCTATCAATGCTCAAGAAGTTATAACTTTTTGTCAAACAAAAGGTTATGACTACGAGTTAATTCCTGCTGGAAAGAAAATAACACCACCTTCGACTTGGTTTGACGAGCTTTCCGACCCGTCTATGAATAAATAGTAGGCTATCAGTCGAGATAACGGCAAAATGGAGCATATTGTAAGTATTTGCAAAGCTAATTAGCAAAAACCTTGCTTTGCCGTTGTTTCAGCCTTAACCTAAACTTAACTATTTAGATGAAGACATTCCCAAAAAGAGTCATTTACGGGCAAGTGTCAGGAACATAAAAGCTTGCGGGGTGCGCGTTGGTGTATAATCTACCATCAAGGCACCTCCGCATTGGCACGAAGGCTAAATAATTTAATCTAAAAACAAATGTTTTACTCGATACACAAATATTGGTTTTTGTCAATATATTAGTAGACTAACGCTTTAGGTAAAATGCACTTGCTGCTTTTATCTCAGATTTTACGCGCTCAGATAAACACTGTACCGAAGTTGCATTTCCGACTGGCGCCTTGCCATATTCCTTGAAAAAATTAAAACAAATCTTTCACAACCTGCATAAATATACGTAAATCAATTCGTATCTCCTAATGAAGGGGTTCAAACAATATAACTCACTCCAAAAGCAATACCTCAACATTATTCATAGGAGATAATAACATGAAAACATGGAAATTGGCACTAACAACTCTAGTGTTAGTAACTTCAACTTGTCTTCCCAAAGCGCAAGCAATTAGCTTATCAAAAACCGAAGTCAATCAATCTGAATCAACATTATTAGCATCATCTACTCAAATTGCGCTCAATGACACCTACTGGGGACCAGAGAGAGATTTTTCTATTCAGATGCCTGGTGCTGTACAAGAAAATCAATATAGGAAATTAATCTCATGGAGTGACACAAGCGAAACTGCCTACGTTATTCTCCACAGAGACCTGCCAGTTGAAGCAGCTTATTTATCTGCTGACCAAATTCGTGAAACATTACAGACTTCAATGCGAGGAGAAATGACAACTACAGGAAAAATTGTGAAATTGTGAAAAATTACCAACATCTATTTCAAAATCAAGAAATACGTAGATTGTTGGATAATCATCTGTTAAATAAAGATATTTGGCATCAGGTTGATGATTTAGGATTAGAAGTATCCGAACATTTAAGTATATGGACTTTAAATTTTACAGAAATTCATCAAGAGCAGTTAAAAATTCTAGCGAAAGTTTATATTTTGATAAAATGTAAATTATTAAGAAGCGTAACTCTCAACGGACATTTGACAACGCTCAGAAAATTTTCTAATTTTTTGAGAGTAAAGAACATTGATAAACTAGAAGAAATTGATAATCTGGTTTTTGATAATTTGGATTCTTATTTATGTTCTCAAGGTTTATCAAAACCTACTATTTGTCAATACTACATAAATCTTTCCAGCTTTTTTGATACTTGTCGTTTAGAAGGATGGATAAATGTTAATACTTATTGGTTTCAGGGAAGAAAAACATCAATCAGTCTTAATAATGAGAGAATTGATTATATACCTGAAGAAGTTTGGAATCAGCTTGAAGAAAATCTTCACCTTTTACCAGAACAACTGCAAAGAATGGTTTTGATTATTAGAACAACAGGATTAAGAATAGGAGAATTAGTAAATTTACCTTTAAATTGTCTTAGGAAACGGAATGAACAATGGCGACTACGACTAAAAGAAACCGAAAAATATGAAATCGAAGATGAATTACCAATAAATATACCCGAATTAGTATTAGTAATTCAAGAACAACAAAACTATATTAAACAAACTTTTGGGTCAAGTTATAATCATCTATTTTGTACCCTTTATAAAGCAAGAGTTGTGAATAAAGATGAAAAATGCCACTTGAAAAAGCCTGTTGCAAAGGTTATGAAGTCAGTAAATTTTAACAGATGGTTAAATTGGTTAGCAAAAACAGCTCATATTTGCGACTCTTCAGGTATGGTGTGGAAATTTTCTTCACATCAATTTCGTAGGACAATCGCAACTATAATGACTAATGTCGGCATCCGTGACTTGATTATTCAAAAATATTTAAGGCATCGTTCTCCTGATATGCTTTCTTACTATAAGCATATTATGAAAGAAGTGCTAGAAAAAGAATACGAAGAATTAATTAAAGAAAAAAAGTATGTTGATATTACAGGAAAAGTAGTGGATTCTTATAAACCAACAAATCCGATAACAACGCTACTCAGACACAAAATGTTTCAAATTACAACGCAATATGGTGAGTGTCATCGTCCGACATTAAAAAATCCTTGCCCGACAGTAAATGCTTGTTGGAGATGCAAGGAATGGCGTGTAAGTAATGAAGATTTAGAAGATTTAAAAGAAGATTTACAGCGAGTAGAAAATGAACTTCAAATTGCAGAAGCACTAGGAATGCTTAGACAACAACAAGGTTTAGAAAACGACCGAAATATTCTTCGTAAGTGTATTATAGCTTTAGGAAATAATTATGATTGAAATTAATTGGAATCAAGATTATAAAAAAGAATTTATCTGCCCTAGATGCGATAAATATGGATTAAAGTTGCAAGGTACTAATAAACATGGTAAAAGACGGTTAAAATGTGACAATTGTCGAAGAGTAATTAGTATCTGTTGTGATTTAAAGAAAAATAAAATATTTTTTGATTTCAAGACAAACACTACATGGATTTGGGGGCAAAAAGTCAATGAATTTATTTGTCCTACATGTGGAGATACAAATATATTTTTTTATGGAATGTGTAGTCTTACTGGGAAAAAACGATTTTATTGTAAAACGTGTAAAAAATATACTTATGATGCTATAGAGCTAGCACGTGGGAATGTGAGTAGAATTAGTCATAAAGATATAGCAATAAAAGCATTTAAATTTGAAGAAGATACGTGGGATTTAAGAAGTATTATTTCTAGTTGTGATAGTCGTAATATCGATTATATTTTATACTTTAATACTCTGAAACCGCAATGGTTAAAAATGTTAGTTAAAAAATATATTTATCACTTGTGTAAATTAGAAATATCACCGAAAAAATTAACGCTAATCATATGGTTAGCTTTCGTTTTTTCTCTCGTTATTTGGTAGAAAAAAATATTGATAGTATCAAACAAATAAATCGCAGCGTTGTTCTTGACTTTCTTAGTCACCAATCTACTAGCCAAGCTGTCAGACATAGATTAGGAACTTTAAAAGACTTTTTCTACATAGGAACATCCCAAGGATGGTTTAATTTTGACCAAGATATAATTCGAGATACTGATTACCCCAAATATAGATTAGGAAATCCAGATCCACTAGACGATACAGTTAGAGAACAAATAGAAAAAAACTTGCATATATTACCTGACTCAATT
The DNA here is from genome assembly GCF_000331305.1 of Calothrix sp. PCC 7103. Lineage (GTDB taxonomy): Bacteria > Cyanobacteriota > Cyanobacteriia > Cyanobacteriales > Nostocaceae > Dulcicalothrix. Next base: position 1,087,879 of record NZ_KB217483.1, read on the forward strand.
GCCCGAATGTGGATTATCACATTTTTTGCAGCATTACGTCCTTCAGAACTGGCTTTTTTAAAGAAAGATTGTTTAGTGCAAGATGGAGCTAGTTGGAAAATTGTTTGGAATAGAAAAAAGGGAAAAAATCAACATGAAGTTCCTGTGACACGAGTAATTGCTAAAGTTATTCAAGAGCAGCAGTCATATATTAATAATTTATGGGGCAATGAATGGGAATACTTGTTCTGTCACTATCAAAATATATCTGAGACTGACCCAAGCCAACCAAATTTAGAACCAGTAAAAAAAGTAATTCCTAAGAGTTGTAACTCATTTACAAAATCTATTCGTTGCTTAATAAAAGCTCTTAATATTCGAGATGAAAATAATCAACTAGCAATATTTAGCCATCGTTTAGTTCGCCCAACTCGTTTAACTCAACTTTTTGAACAAGGGCATGACCTTACTGTTGTGAGTGCATGGGCAGGTCATAAAAAATTAGCAACAACAATTCTTCATTATACAAAAGTTAGTTGTGACTTAATAGAGAAAGAGGCTGGACATATTCAAAAGGCACTATTTAATAATGATGGTAAACCTTTATATTATGAGTCTATGCCTCAAACATTTTGGAAAAATCCTCGCACTCATGAGTTGAATTTATCAGGTGACCATATTAACACTCCTATCTATGGTTATTGTGGACTTCCTTTAGACCAAAATTGTGATAAGTTTCGTGCCTGTTATACTTGTAGTTGTTTTGCTGCCACACTTGAAAAATTACCTCTGTACATTAAAACCCGCGATGAGCTTAGAGCCAAAGAGTCTAATGCTTTGGCAAATGGGCATGATGTATTAGTAGAACAATTTGGGCGACAAGCTGCCCAATTAGATAAAATTATTGTTAGCTTGCAAGGAGGAAATTACTCATGATACCTGACCAAAAAGAAGCTCGTATTAAAATCCTTACTGACACTCAAGCAGCAAGAAAACAAGAGGCTTTAAAGAAAGTTGAGAACGCGATTGAGCGTCTACAAAAAATCGGTGCTAAAATCAATTTTCAAACTATAGCGAAAGAAGCTTCGGTTAGCGTTCCATATTTATATAAATATCCAGAATTAAAAGCGCATATAGCTCAATTGCGCTCCCAACAATCATCAATGCCATCAGAACCTTATATACAACCACCTGTTACAGCGAAAGCTCACTCTCAAGTTGTAGAACGTTTAAAAAAACGTATCCATGAATTAGAAGCTGATTTGAGCGAGTTTAGACGTAAAAATGAAGCATTAGCAGGACAAGTTTATCGAGTACATTCTTTAATTGAACAAGTTGAACGTCAAAAAGAAATTATAGAAACCTTAGAAAATCGTTTAAAATCAGCCAATCAGCAAGTAACTGAAAGTAAAGTTATTCCTCTAAATAAAAAGTCAGTAGTTGTAAGTGAGCGTATATTAGCTGAACTGAATGAAATAGGAATAGAACTCAACAATAATTTAACCAAACTTATTGAAAATGCCACAGAATCGGATATTTTGGCAGCTATTGAATATTATAAATATGAGCAAGAACGAACAAATATTCAAAATCCTGGTGGGTGGTTAGCTCGTGCAATTAAAGAGCGTTGGAAGAAACCAGATATACATCAAAACTTAAAGGCTGAAAAATTATCAAAAGAACCGGAACTATTTTCCAGCAACGCCACGCTATGCAATAGAAAGTTTGTATCTCTTGAAGAACTTGTAAATATTAGTAATATATTTGATAGTGAATCAGATGACTGACAAAATACCACCTCAAAATCTTGAAGCAGAAGAAAATATACTTGGTGGTTGCTTACTAGACCCCAATGCGATTGGCAGAATTGCTGATATTTTAACGCCAGAAGCATTTTATTTTTCTGTTCATCAACAAATTTACAAAGCAATATTAGAATTGTATAGTCACTCATTACCAACTGATTTATTAGCAGTTACTTCTTGGCTAGCCGACAAGAATCTATTAACTAAAATTGGCGGTAAAAATCAACTAAGTAAATTAGTTGAAACAACAGTATCAGCCATAAATATAGACCACATAGCAAATATTGTTTTAGATAAATATCAGCGTCGGCAGCTAATTAGCATTGGTCATGAAATTGTTGAACTCGGCTATGATGAAACATTTCAAACTAAACAAGTATTAGAGCGGTCAGAAAGCCGAATATTTAATTTAAATTCAAATCAACAAGATAAATTTAAACCACAAATAATAAGTGATTGCCTGCGTGAAGTATTTCAAGAGTTAAAACAAGGATATTCTCCAGGGTATCCAACTGGATTAAAAGATTTAGATGTCCTAATTGGAGGACTAAATAAACAGGATTTAATCGTAATTGCCGCAAGAGCATCAATGGGTAAAACTTGGTTAGGGTGCTATTTTACTAACTATATTGCTATGCAGCAACTACCTGTTGTTTTCTTCTCCGCCGAAATGTCTAAATTACAATTAACTAAAAGATTTTTAGCAATGCATTCTGGTATTGATTCTAGTAGGCTAATTCGTAATCAAATATATACTGACGAGATGGATAACTTAAAACAAGCTTTGGTTATTTTAAACCAACTACCCATTATCATTGATGATACACCTGCACTGTATCAAAATCCATTCAGGATATGTTCTGTTTTACGAAAAGTTAAGTCCGAACGAGGCAATTTAGGTTTAGTAGTTATGGATTATATCCAAAAACTTGGTGATAGGGCAGCAAGTAATAGAGCGCAATCAGTTGGTCAATTCTCTGGCGCCTTTAAAGATATTGCTAAAGAATTTGATGTTCCATTTGTCGCTTTAGCTCAAATTAATAGAGGTGTTGAAAGTCAAACAAATAAACGCCCAACAATGGCGGATATTAAAGATTCTGGCGATATTGAACAAGATATGGATGTAGGATTACTTCTTTACCGAGACGAATATTATAACCCGAACACAATAGACTTGGGATTAATGGAGATAAATGTCGCAAAAAATCGTAATGGCGCAACGGGTATTTGCAAAGTTAAATTTTCTGCTTCTATTGGAACGTTTTGTAATACTGTAGTTTCTCAAGGCTAACAAAGAATATTATTGTTGAAAGCATGTTGTATAAAACATAAACAACAACAAAACCCTTTCTCCAAGCATGTTGTATACATCGTGTATGGCATAATTATCGAACGGCAACAGTTGCCGTTCGATAATTATGCAATACACAACAGCTGAAAGCTATGTATTGTAGGTATTTCTACGTCATTAATACTTTATACAACAAGTAGCAAGTTTTGGTTCTAATAAGCTGCTACCTCAAAAACTGCCCAGAATCTATTCGTCATGAGAAAGTTTACTTGTATGAACTTATCTTTAAACAACGATATAAATTGTTGTTGTTGTTTTTGTTATTTAATATATTTTTGTTGTATTACATAACGATGAACCAATGTGGGAACTGTTGTATGTTAGTTTGCATAAAGTAGTATTTTGACTATATATTTATAAGAGTCGCAGCCCCCTTAACTCGTCTATACAATGCTGACAAAGCAGCACAAAAGTAAATTTATATACTAAGCCAAAAAATAAAAATTCGATTTTTTCTCAATATAAATACTTAAATTGGATGTTTTTAGTTACTAAAATTACAGATTAATGTCTGTAGTAAATTTTAGAGCGGCGCCAAAACTCTTATCCACCCTTTGAATTTACACGCCCTGCGCGCAAGCTGATATATATATAGCAGTCCTAAATCATTTGTGAAACCCGTGCATTGTAGAGACGCGACATGTCGCGTCTCTACATTATTTGGGCATTTTTTACAATTCATCTAGGACTGCTATACCAGCTTGCCTCGCAAGGCGCCTGTCAATTCAAGAACAAAGAAGTGAAATTAGAAATTAGGCACCCGGATTTCTCGACTTTGCCCTGCGTAGTGTCGATAGATAATTTCTGGTGAATTACCTACCAGTTTCGCTACGTCCTTAACATCCATCCCATTTCTAAGCGCCATCGTGATAAATGTGTGCCTGGTTTGGTAAAGTTTCTTGTACTCAATACCATCTAGCTCTCCAATAACTGCTTTCCAACCTCTTGTATTCAGGTTGCGTGTATCTATCCAAGTTCCTTCGCGTGAAGGAAATACTTTTGTATCACTACAGGCGCCGCTTGGTTTAATCGACTTCAACAACGCACCCAACCGCTCATTGACAGGAAAAGCCCGTTTTTTCTGAGTTTTCAAACCTTTCTTACAAACTAGTCCAGACTCAGAAATTACCACAGCTTGCTCAAACCTCAGAAAACGAAAGTCATTGCTTATATGCTTCCACTGCAAAGCAACAGCTTCGGATGGTCTGCAACCTGTGATAAATAAGAACTCAATAAAGGGAGCATAGTATTTGTAACGCGCGCTGTTTTGGAATCCTGTAATAATGCGGTCGCGTTCTTCAATGCTAAAGGGGTTAATATCGTTATCTTCCCTACTACCCTTTGGCAATTTGATGTCGCTAGCCATATTCTCAAAGGGATTTTCCTTGATTAACTCAGATTTAACAGCCCAGTCACAGCAAGCAGATAATTGCGTCAGCATTCGTTTCGATGCATCTGGACTTCTGTTTGCGTTTAACCAATTGCGAATTACTACTGCTTTGTCTAATGTATTGACTGGAAGATGCACGCTAACACAGCGCGCGACTTTTTTATAATCTTTAGCTAAAGTACTTGGGGATAAACCTGGGCGCCTAAACTCAGTGTAACTTTCCCATAAATCAACCAGCGATGGCGCCACTTCCTCCATAACTGGTGTAATTTTTGGTGTAACCTTTTCCACTAAAGGTTCTGGCTTATACTTCGCCAAAGTCGGGTCAAAATTGCCAGATAAAATATCTAGCTCAATTAGTTGACCCTTTGCCATCGCGACTTTGCGGTTGGCAACGGTATCTATAAACCCAGTAGAGAGATAGTACCGTTTGCCGCCAACACGAAATACAAGTTGCAGCCAGTCGTGCGAGTTTTTAATTTGGACGGTTCCTTTGGACGATTTAGATTCTTTGGGTTGAGACATAATCGTAAAGTCCTATGGTTAGGTTAATCAGGGCGCCTTGATTTACCCCCAATTTACCCCCAAAATTAGTCTAACTACGTCCAAAAACGGCCAACGTGGAATCAAATTACACCAAACTTGCACCATTGAGAACGGCTGAAATGGACTTTTTTGGACACTAAAAAACCCCGGAAACTCTTGCTTCACGGGGCTTTCGACGTTTATGCCAGGAACGAGACTTGAACTCGTGACACGAGGATTTTCAGTGTTCCTGTAACATCGATTTCTCAGTACTTTTAGGCTTCTTGTAAACCAATTACCCCAATACTACCCCAATTCCTTCAATTCTGCAACTAGTCCTCCAATTACTCCTCTGCTCACCTTTTATTTTGGAAAATTTGTATTACATCAATGTCTGCAATATTCGTTACTGGCATTAAAGCTCAATTTATACCTTTTTAGCTTAAAAGTATTGGCATAAGAGCTTAAATTCATAAAATCTGAGTTATTAAACTAGTAGTATTAACAACGTAATTATCTAAAATAAGCTATTTATACTTATATAATACAATATGTAGCATTAGTCCTCTGCTCACCTCCATTAGTCCTCTGCTCATCACCAAGAAACACTCAGGTCTTGTTCAAACGAATGTTTATAGCAATCAATCGAATTTAGTATTTTTTATTTCTGTTAATAACGTAAATATACTTAGATACAAATAAATGCTTATTTTAAGCTATTGCATGAAACACAGGCACCATTTCTAATTCAACATCATCAGCATGATTTACGTACAATAATTCATCATACCTTTAAAAAAGGCGCCTTTCCCTAATAAATTGTAACAATAAAAACATGGCTTAATTATCTTCAAGATTTATTAATTAAGCCTTTTATTTCTATTAGCTTTATCAGATAATAAAGGTTGGGTGATAAAAGAAACCCAGGCTGTGTATCTGTCTAAATTCAATGACGAAAAACCCTTTTGACCAGTTTTCAAAGCAATTCTTCAAAGAATGTCTATCACCATTAGGTGAAGTAAAAATCAGCGAGGAAATACCCGGAGAGCCAAGATTTGTTGATATTTGGTTTATCCCATCAACTCAACCACCTGTGGAGGATTTACCAGATTTGGGTATTTTAACAAGGATTGCTGAAACTCCCTGTTTATTGGAACCGTTTCGTAAGCAACCAACAGAATGGGAAATTCGCAGTTGCTTGGGAAAATTAGTTCACTTAGAAGCAGAACTGCGACGCGAAGCAAGACGAGATGAGGATACAGTATCTGAGGATGAACTGCCACGGTTATGGATTATTTCAACAACTTTTTCTGATGAACTGCTGAGTAAACTGCCTGCTCATAGAGACTCTTCTTGGCCAGAAGGTATTTATTTTGCAGGAGAAGTATTTTTAACTCGAGTTGTTGCTATTGACAAATTACAGCGTATTCCCGAAACACTTTGGTTAAGAATTTTGGGTAAAGGCTTGACTCAGAAACAAGCTGTTGATGACGTGGTAGCTTTGCCGAGAGGTAATCCCAAACGTTCCAAGATTTTATCGCTACTTTACACTTGGAAGATTAACATGGAAATAAGCACAGAGATTAATATTGAAGATAAAGAAGAGTTACTTATGAACTTATCACAAGCTTATTTGGAGTGGGAGCAAGAAACTGTAGAGCGCGGTAAGGAGATTGGCAAGGAGCAAGAGCGACGACAAGTTGTAGAAAACTTGCTCTTGTTTCGCTTTAGTTCGTTAGACCCCGAGCTTCAAGCAATTATTCCATCCATCCTAGCACTGTCTCCAACAGAATTTACTTCTATGTTAATGCAATTGTCTCGTGAGGAATTAATTACCAGATTCAATACGCAAAATTAAAAAACGCTATTTTTTGTGTTTAGGGTAAGTAAAAATACTCTTACCCTTATTTTTTATAATTTTTCATTACACCTGAAAAATGAATATAGGAATAAGCACAGAGAATAATAATTAAGAAAAAGAAGAGTAAATAAATGAATTTATCGCAAGCTTATTTGGAGTGGGAGCAAGAAACCGTAGAGCGCGGTAGGGAGCATTCTTCGGCACCAAGTTGTAGAAAACTTGCTTGCCTGTCGCTTTGGTTCGCTAGACTCAGAACTTCAAGCAATTATTCCATCCATCTTAGCGCTGTCTCCATCAGAATTTACTCCTATGTTAATGCAATTGTCTCGTGAGGAATTAATTACCAGATTAGCTACGCAAAATTAAAAAATACTATTTTTTGTAATAAAAAGGCGCCACTCACTTCGTTCAAATTGTTAAGGTCGATGGGGAGTATTATCTCCCCATCGACCCTAACAATTAATAATTTTAAATTTGAGCGTAGCGAGTGGCGCCGTCGTTATCAGGGTGCATCTACCATGACTGCCTGACAGAAGTGTGTTAAACCCAAGGACAATGCTGAAAAGTTACTAGATAAGATTGCTGAATTTCTAGCTCAAAGGGGATTGAATGTTAAAGCCTCTAAAACTAAGTTAGTTTCCTCGACAGACGGTTTTGATTTCCTAGGTTGGCATTTTAAAGTGCAACGAAACGGAAAGTTTAGAAGTACTCCCTCAGAGGAAAATTTTAAAACATTCCGTAAGAAAGTAAAAACTATTGTTAACTGTTCTAACTATGGTGCTGAGACTAAAACTGAAAAGCTGGCTCCGATTGTACGAGGATGGAGAAACTATCATAAATACTGCAAAATGGATGGCTCACGGTATTCCTTATGGTTCTTAACCCACAGGACTTTTAAAGTCTTTCTTAAAGAAGGAAACATGAACCGATATCAAGCAGAACAGCTAGTAAAAAATGCTTTCCCGGCAATACCATATTCCGAAAATGCATTTATCAAAGTTAAAGGAGATATATCTCCCTTTGGCGGCGATGTAATTTATGCGCGACGTGAAAGTCGTATGAGTAGGGAAACCTACGAACTGAATTGGTCAGCCGTCTGACCTCAGAGAGCAGAAATCTGATTCCCACGTAAACAGGTCACTGACCTGGGGGCGCATCAAGGCTGGTAACGGTACTGATGAAGTGCAAGCCCACGAAAGCCACATGGTATAAATAATACTACGTCCGAAGTCACGGCGACCAAATGATGGCAAGGGAAAGGTGTGTAGGGTGAAGGTAACTGAACCATTGTAAGCTTCGTCATAGTCGCATATGGGTGAAACCCACAGCCGAATGGCACTAAGAAAAGGCAGAGGGCAGATGGCAGAGGGCAGAAGGAGGGAGAAGTAACAAGGTAAAAGTGCTATCTATCTGAAGTTTTCATCGTCTCACTTAGACATACGATAACGCTGGGCAGTTAAAAAAGTAACGATTTGAAAATTTAGCTATGGTATAAAAAGCCTTGCGTGTTAAATCAAATTAGATCAGAACACAGCAAGGCTAAATAAAATGACTACTTCTACTGTGCCAAATCGTGTTGAAATACTCAAGCAAAAATTTAGGCAAAGTTTGGGTCTACCTTTCCAAGACATATTACCAGAGTCCACAATTCAACAATCAATTGATGAATTATCAATCAAATATAAACGACGTTTATTTGACCCATTTGTGACACTATGGACATTTTTATTCTCCTTCGGAGACACTTCGTGAACACAGGTATTAGATGCTGATAAAAGTTGTCACAATGCAGTTTCAAGAGTAATCGCTTGGTTGTCGGGAGAAAATGTAGAGATACCTTCACCAGATACAAGTGCGTATTGCCAAGCACGAAAAAGATTACCAGAAGAATTAGTGAAAAATCTGTTTTATAAAAGTGGAGAAAACTTTTCAGAAAAAATCGAAGCATTATTTTTATGGTGTGGTCGCCATGTTAAAGTTATAGACTGTTCAACAGTATCAATGCCAGATACAAAAGAATTGCAACAAGCTTATCCTCAATCAACAAGCCAACTTGAAGGTTGTGGTTTTCCAATAGCCAAAATTTGTGTTATTTTTAGCCTCATAACTGGTGCTGCAAGCTGAAAACCAACTATTTGCCTCTCCTCTTAAAGAAGTTGAAGAAATGCAAAGAATTATGGTTGCTAGCATTAACAAACTTAAAACCTAAAACTTAAAACCTAAAACTTAAAACTTTTTACTTTCTCCTCCTTCTGCCCTCTGCCATCTGCCCTCTGCCTTTTCTTAGTGCCATTCAACCCACAGCCTGTGGGATATGACTTGACAACACCCATTACCAAAAGGTAGGAGGACGGGTTTTAACATGTATATATTAAAACCAACTGCCAAAGTTTCTCCCGGAGTAAAGATGGCACCCGTAACATCGCAAGTTCAGCATACGGAACACGGTAAGCCCCAATTAGTCTAAGTAATACTTTGCCCAATATGTGGCGAACACATCTACTGCTCTGAACCACTACAACTGCACCACATTATTCCAGTTAATAAAGGTGGCACAGAGAAATTGGAAAATTTGACCTGGATGCACGAAGCCTGTCACAAAATAACACATACCAAGAAGTCCAAAAAGTCAGAATCCTCGCCAACAATCGATGATTGGGTAGTTACTGAGGCTTGAGCCGGATGACGCGAAAGTATCAAGTCCGGTTCTTAGGGGAGGTGTAAAACTTGACAAAAATAATCCGTAAGGATGACGATAGTCTCGCTGATGGCAACATCAGCGCCTTACCCGACTGGTCACAAAGAGAATCTAAACTCTATGATGGGATAACAGCCAGAAAGTTGAAAAAACAGAAACATGCTTGTGGATATTGTGGCATGAGATTTATGCCCGGTGAAGATATAAACCTACACCATATAGATGGAAACCACAGTAATTGGAAGGATAAGAACCTGGTAGTCGTACACCAATCTTGCCACCAACATTTCCACATGACGCATAGCCGAAAGACTTAGATTATCAGGAGCGTAGTGCTGGGAAACCGTGCGCCGTGGTACGCACTGATTGAATCGCCAACACAGTTGGCTGGAGTTCGGGGTACGAGACTCCAAGGCGAACAACTTACCTAGACCCGAAAGGGCGAGGGGACAAGAGCATGTTCGTAAAGCGGAGAATAACAGAAAACGTGTATGTTATAGCTCTGCAACGCCTGAATGATATGGTTAAAGCGCTTACTGCCTGAACCCTAATATCCAGTGGTGGAACTGGCACATCCTTCGGTATCACGTTTGTACACCGATGTCCTCGGTAGCCATTAAATCAAGTTTCGTTAATGGTACACCCTGACCGAGGAACGATGAGTAATGAACTCATTCAAGGATATGAGTAGGGAACCTAAGTCATTCTTTATACGTTCATCAGCGACGGAACATGGGATTGCCTAACGGACGAGAGTCCTATGGTAACGGAGTTCTAATAGTAGTCGTGGGAGTAACGCCCCACCAGGGCAGACGGGAGAGCCGTCTACAGGGCGAAGTAGAACAGGTGAATTGATGTTTCTGTAAGGTACGCGAGATGCGAATAGCCAATAACAAAAGTAAGCATCAATACACTGGAGAGCGGAGTGACACGGAAACGGTGCGCCGTGGTACGCACAAAGAGAATCGCCAACTCAGTTGGCTAGAGTTCAAGGCAAATGACTCTAAGGCGAACAACTTACCTCGACTCGAAAGGGAAAGGGAACAAGAGCATGTTCGTAAAGCGGTAAGTAACAGAAGACGTGTATGTTACTGTCCCGCAATGCCTGAGCAATATGGTTAAAACTAAACTGTTTGAATCCTAATGTCCAGCGGTGGTTGTCACACCATTCGGTAGCACGTCTGTACACCGATTTTGCCAAGATATACGAGTACCGTTTCTCTCGTAAGTACGCCTTGCTTGGCAAGCAATGAGCAGTGAACTCATTTAAGGACATAAGTGGGAAACCTAAGTTGCTCTATAACGTTCTCTAGCGACGGAACACGGGATTGCCTAAAGGACGAGAGTCCCAAGGTAACGGAGTCCTCATAGTAGTTCGAGGTGGGGAAAGCTCACTACATGGCGAAGGGGGACAGGTTGGTAACATTTTAAAGCGACAGGGTGCGAGATGCACAAATCCTAAACCGAGTGAATGTTACTAACTGGAAAGCTGACTGAGATTGAAAAACTCACGGTCAGTTTGGAGGGGGGCTGTTGGAAAAGTGCCAATAAAATGGTAACTCGCTGGCTGCCTACCCTACGTCATGCTCCGTTCGGAGGGGGGTGGTTGGAAAAGTGCCAGCAATGGTAACTCGCTGGCTACCTACCCTACTGCACGCTACGTTCCCAAGGAGAGGTGCCCCGGATAATACCGGGCATCGACTCCATCAAGAGCCTAAAAAATCAAACATTTCACAGCTTCAAGCTGCGTAGTTTTTCTGTAAATATACTTGTTTTACTCAGTTAATCTCATAACTGGGATAAAAAACTGCGTCCTTTTTAGTTCACAAACATTGTTCGCAAACAAACATTTTTTGTCCAAAGTCCAAATTATTTAATTTACAGTAATTATATTTCAAGTACGGTAAACCGAACATCTTTTTATTTCTGAAGTGGCACCTGTTTTCACTTGACGAACACAATCACAAGGAAGACGGTAATTGAAAACATAAGTTAAAATTGCTACATATATTATGTATTCCAGTATTTACAAGAGCTTGGAGCAGCTAAATTACATACAAAGCGCTGTGTTTCTGTGTATCATTGGTAATTGGCTATTTCAATATATAAAGCGTTATTCTCATCTGTCGAATGGCGCCTGTCGGAAAATACTGAATCGTTTTATAATGGAGAATACTTATATGATTTTTTCTAAAGAAACTACTTTAATTATTGTTGATGTTCAAAAAGGGTTTGATGACCCAAAATGGGGAAAACGCAATAATCTAGAAGCAGAGGATAATATTGCCAAAATCCTTAGTGCTTGGCGCCAAACTCAACGTCTTGTTTTTCACATTCAGCATCTTTCGCGCGAACTAAATTCTCCATTAAGACCAGATGTTGTTGGTTGCGAGTTTAAAGAAATTGTAAAACCTTTGCCTCATGAGTTAGTAGTCCAAAAACAAGTCAATAGTGGCTTTATTGGTACTAATCTAGAAGCAACGCTCCGAGAGCAAGGATGTACAACTTTAGTGATTGTTGGTTTGACTACTAATCACTGTGTTTCCACTACAGCGAGAATGGCGGGTAACTTAGGCTTTGAAACTTACGTAATTTCTGATGCTACAGCTACCTTTGAGCGTACTGGTCATGATGGAAAACACTATCAAGCAGAAGAAATTCATGCTATTTCTCTGGCTAATTTACATCAAGAGTTTGCTACGATTATTGATACTGCAAGCTTGTTAAGCCAGCTTTGATTTCTATCAGACTATGCCGTCTCTGCCAAAAAGGTGATGTTTTCCATCGTTTTTCCAGTGCATAGTAAGCTGTATGATGGGACAAATAATTAAAATACATCTGCCTAATAAAGTCTGAATATTCTTTCAAAGCGTTATGCTGACCGTGGAGATAAGAAATAGTGGACGTAGCCGCATGAAAGCCTGTAGCAATAGCAGTAATAATTCCTTGGGAAGAAAGGGGGTCAAAAGCCGCTGCCGCATCACCAACTGCCAACCAAGATTCACCCATAACCGGGAGCAAACGCGAACTGTTTGCAGATACAATACGCAATTTATCAAAATAATAATCCTTTAAATTAATACGCTTTTGAATATGCTCAGTCTGCTTCAGGAGCGACAGCCAATTATCAACTTTTTGTAGTTTCTTTGCACCAACTAAATCTGCATCACTCATGTAAGCAACTACAAGCTTTTTACTAGATAAAAGCGACAAATACCACCATCCTTCTGTTGTTGCTTCTACCACAGTTGAACAATCACTAATACTAGTACAGGACTGTGGTGTGAGAAGAGCAACAACACCTACAAGGCGGTCATAATCTTGTCTTATCACTCCTTGGCGTTTAGCAAACCAGCTTGCTCTTCCACTAGCATCAATAACAAAGTCAGCGTTAACCTGGAGCGGTTGTTTGTCAGATAATAAACCCAACTGCCAGCCCCCGCGCTGATTTTTTTGGTAACTGACAACCTGTGTGTTGCATTTTCTGACTGCACCAGCTTCAACAGCCGCTGAGGCAAGCATCGCATCAAAACACTGTCGCTCCAAATGCCAGCCATTACCATTAGGGTCAAAAATGAAGTTGTAATCTCTAAGCCGAGATGAACCCCAAGCTGAACTATTCCCGTAGGAAGGTAAATGACCATCTTCAATAAAACGTTCCCAAACTCCTAGTTTTTGAAGCAGGGGTTTCGCTCCTGGAGGTAAACCTTCTCCTATTTTCCAATTACTAGTTTGAGAACAGTCAATTAATAGCGTTGAAATTTGCACTTCTGCCAAAATCTTGGCAATAACAGCGCCTGCTGGTCCGGCGCCGATGATTACTACATTATATTGATCAAGCATTAGTTTTATTGATTCTAAGAAAAAAGCGCCCGTTCTGCTTATTTTTCCGTAGGCTCCCACCACCTTACAGCCCTGAAATCTTTGTAGAGACAGGCGCGTAAAACCGAAGCGTCTCTACAAAATTTCCACGTCTATGTCTAATTAATGAATTGCTCCCTTACCCCAAACTTTACCCTGTGGGTATTTATTAGAAGGTATTACACTCAACAGTGGCAACATTGGATTACGATGAGGTAAATGTTCTAACTCCGGTTTGACTTTACCTAAAGACCTAGCCCACTCGTGCCAAAGCGAGATTTCTTCTTCTGTAAAGACTTTATACATTGGCCCAGTAAAAGACAAATAAGTAAATAAACGGCTTTTCTCTGGTTGTTGGATATCAATATATCCATGTTCCACAAGGGCATCTAGGAATTTTTCTGGGTCTTGAAACCAATCATTGATGAGGTTTCCACCAACTTTCTTGGAACCATGATTCAGGCTAGCATACTCTTTTTTACGCTCCATCATCTCGACCATTTTTTGCCGTAGCTGCTTGCTTGGGTCATTGGGGTCTGGTTTCTGCTCATTGGCTATCCTCAAAAGGTCATCTCCTAGAGTTCCTGTAAATGCAAAAGCGATATAACCGCCCCAAATTCGTTTCCAAGCTTCCTGTACCGCTGCTTCTCCTCCTTCGTTACGAACTTTATCAAGGAAGATTTGTATAGCTTGTTTAGCCATTGCTCCGTGACCAGAAGAAGCGTTATCAATTGCAAGGTGCAATTTGTAGAAATGGGGGTCAATATTGATATCGGGATGGCTGAATATCTCAATAATTTGTTTGATTGATAGCACTTCCCATTCCAAATTCAATGTCATTCCCAGAATTTCTGGTAAAAATTCCTCGGAAAATTGAGAGATTACCAATTCAAACAGAGGTGATGTATAAGCTGATTCCAGTAAATCTGGATTGTAAGCATAATCGCGCGTGTTGATGTCCGGCAGATAAATACCTACGCTATTTAGTAAGGTAGTATAAAGATTAGAGTGATTTTGCTCTACTGTCCCACAGCCTACTTCATCCATCCAAATTGAGAAAAGTAATGCGTGAACCTCATCTATTGGCCCGACTTGAGTCGCGTTGCGAATCCAAGCACCATCAAGTTGGTTAAACGGCGCCATCTGTCTAAGTCTCTCAATGCGAGCTTCACGAGAGATTGCTTTTACAGCTTGTGAAAGATTGAAGTTGAGAGCTTGTGAAAGCCAGAAATTATATATTTCGTTTAGTTTCGCTTCAAATGCTTCATCACTGTATTCAAAATAACGATACATTTCAGGAAATCCTAAGTCTGGATTATCCTGCATTTTCCATGCTTGGTTCAGGAACTCTTTCACTAAAAAGTGTGCTTTAGGCAAGAAATCAGGATGAGCGTCAATGTTCATCATAATGTAAAAATACTCGCGCTGGTTCATTCCCACATAGGGGTCACGCTCAGTCTCGACATAAACAGTTTCACCCAAAATATCTTTTTTCGGAACTACAAAACCAAGCTCGCTCCACTTGCTCACTAGGTCGTTGTCACCTGCATAATTTCTAAGGATTTCCCATTGTTTTAGTTCGCGTTCTAAATTTTCTTCTTCTGTTTCACCATCTTTAAGGGGATAATTTGGCTTGTATATTATTTGCCCACCAACTCCTCGCGCCCAAGGTTCACGTTCTTGCAGTTTTGATGCTAGAGAATCTTCTTTTTCGTACTTCAAAGCATCTTTGAGTACTTTCTTATAGGCAGCTTCCGTAACTACATCATCAGGTCTTTGAGCGGGCCACCAATGGGTATTGCATTCATAAAAATCTGCCTGCCAAGGAACTGCCATGTACTTGGTGATATCACCAGGTGGAATGTCTGGCTTTAACCTCAAAGCTTCAGAATAAATTGATGCTTCGGTAGCAATATAAGTCATCTCGATACCTGGGAAGAAAGGACCACCTACACAAGGTTCGAGTGCCGCTCTATCTAAGGCTGCTGGTTGGTCTTGGATATCAATTTCTGCCAAGGTTAGATATTTTTGCTCCGAGAGAAAACTACCACTGGCTTGGTCAGGATACCAGTCATTTTCAAAGTCACCCTCAGCCCATTTCCTTAAAGTTTCGTATTGACCTGGTAGGATAGAAAACCATTTTGTTGGGTCTCCTTGTACAGCATCCCCACCATCACCTGATAGTTGAGGCATATAGAAGTAATTTGCTTGTTCTGGGTCGAAGGTGTTTGGGTTACGGAAGCGTTCAAAAACGTGTTTTCGTAAGTTTTTAGCTTCAGCATTATCGCTGTTATCTGCAAGTTGCTTTAACAATTCAGGGTTAGAAAAATCGCCAGGTTTTCCAGGACCGTGACCACGTAGCGATGCAACGTTAACCCATTGATAATTGGCGCCTCTTGCCAAAATTGGATAGATATCGCGCGTGAAAGATAGGCGTTCGGGAGCGCTTCGCCATTTTTGCTCAATAGCCACCTCTAAAGCCACATCGTAGAGCGTAACAAGATTATCTATATTAGGGGCAAAATTAGGAGGAGCAACCAATACTCTTGCACCGGAGGTGAGAATTTCTCGGTTACTACCTTTGAGTATTACTTTGGCAGTTACAGGGCCATCTGAAGTATCGTCAAACCAGGTGTTATTGTTGGCATAGTTCGTAATTGGTATGGCAGGATTTGCGACTGAGGCAGAATGACCGTAACCACCTAGCACCAAAAGGCGACCAACTTCATCTGTGCGAATTTCTCCTAGCGGTACTTTTGTTCCTAAGAAGTAGCCATTATCGAAGTATACGCTGGGATGATTGGCGCCTTGTACTTGTCGAGACCCAGGAGCAATAATTAACTGGTCACGTTGGTCAGGTTTGAGGTTTCCTTGCACATCGGGGTTTCTTAGAAGAATCTCATCTTGCACTATCGGGACAGGTTTACCATTGTGATCGAGTACAACATTGCCATCTTTATCCCTTTGCCAACGTCCTCTAAATCTGTGCCATGCTCCTTTTTTGTTTGCTAGTTCTACTTTCCACTCAATGGCTGCATCATTATCAGTGATTTCTCCAATAACGTTTCCTTGGTCATCGTAAGCATATATGCGAAACCGCGCGGACTGCCTTTTAATTCGACCTTCGCTGTCTTTAAAACCGCCTTCTGGATCGGCAGGTTGGTTGGGAACTTCCGGAGCAATAAAAAATTCATTCGGGCTATTACCTACCCTGGCTACGCCAATCGCCGGATGAATTTTACAATAGGAAATTTTATCGACATTAATACTCATAAATATTTCAGTGATTTCTTCTTGTTGAGGTAATATTTGATGTACCTTGCTCTTTATTATCAAGCAGGTAATCACGCTTTTAGAGTACCCTTACGGGTACTTTTTAAAGATAATAAGAAGTTGGTAAAACGGTTTTGTTTGACTTAGACGTGGTGTAGATGCAATCTTTACCGTCTGTATCATTTATTGCAAGGCAACAAAAGCAACTAAGTATAAAAGTGAATTAATTCTTAAAAAAGATAGTAACGGAACGGCACGCTGGTAATGTAAAGTTTGCTGAACTTGGCTCAAGTGGCTCTGGTGGAAATGTAAGCATTGAAACTAGACGTTTAGACCTATTAATTATTACAATTACGACAGGCAAAAATGAACAGAGAGGCTTGGGTTCATCCGGAAGTTGCGATTGATTGCGCGCAGTGGGTAAGCGTTGAGTTTCGTATTTGGGCAAACTGCAAGTGCGAAGACTAGTTCCGAGCCAGGTGGCATCATTTCCCCCTTAGAGCAGAACTGTGTAAAGACGAAACAGTCTAGCCAGATAGCTTTGAAGAAGAGCGAAAAGCTAGGAAAAAATGGGGTTAGTAATAATCCTGTAGTTTCGCCTGAATCTTCGTGTCTTTAGACCGAGAAGTCGGCTCAACACAATGTTAACTACTCCGTTGCTGCAACGTGTCCCATGCGGAAATAATTCGTCTAAGATTGGCAGGATATTTTTGTATATCAGTTTGGGTATATTCAACTACGGCGCCGTTGTAATTGAGTTGGAAACTAGCTGCATCAGCGGCCACCGCACTCATATCTAAATAGCTCAAGCGGTGGAAGTGACCAAATGAGTTTTTGCTTAAAATATCGGTAAATCGTTCTAGCTCCTGTTTACTTAATTGACCAATTGTTTCTGGTTTACCTGGATTTCTGCCAATCGCACGGCGGGTTAATAAACCATCTCTGCTTAATTCCCAAGCATAATATTCTGATGAAAAGCCTGTAATTTGGGCTGCTTGGAACATAACCGAACTGCTGGATGTAGGAATAACTTTATCTTTATTGATAATATTGGGAGCGCTAATTTTAGCATTACGAGGTAAACTTGCGGTAGCATTATAGGCTAGTATTTTACCATCGTTACTGGTATGGTAAACCCAGAAACGATTTTTAGCTTGGTCGGAAACTACTACCCGCCAACCAGAAATAGCAATCGCGGTGCAGGCGCCGTTAGGCTTTGGTAAACCCATACATCCATCCCAAGTTTCGCGAGTTGCTGCATTAACTTTTAGATTAACGGGTTCGGCGCCAAAACGTTTTTGAATATCGCGTTGGATTAGCCGGAAAGTACTCTGCGGTAGTTTTTCTACATTCGGTTTTTTAGTAGTTTTTGCGAGAGGTTGAGTAATACTTCTTTCGATAATTTGGCTGTTAGCACTCTTTAGAATTAGAGCTTGAGTAGCAATAATTACGGTTAAGAGTGTAGCTAAAAAACTAAATTTGGGTAGTAACATAAATTAAATATTTTGTAATTTTCCTATGGTTTCAATATAATCGAGGCTTTTTACCAAGTAGCAGGGTAAGCGCATCTAAATTTGTGTTTAAAAACACAGTTTGTTTGGGTGAAATATGCTCTTATCAATAAGAAATTAGTTTATACAAACTATATAGTAAGTTAATATTGTTGAATAGTCGAATGCTTATGTTAAAGGCATCAAGTTGAAATCTTAAATATTGATAAACTACAATTTAATTACAAACGCTATATTTAATTAACTAAAAATTGATTAATCATAATTATTACTATTTGAGTATAGCTAACAAAAATCATATTGAAAATTCAGCATTTTGTTCTGGCAGAAAAGCAGGCAATAGCTAGAGTTAATAAATCTAATTTTATTTTCAAGCATGGGCAGGTTATAATGTAAATAAATATCTAACTTTTAGATATGCTATTTATCCAACAAAAAAATAATAATCATTACGTTTATTTTTAATCAAGCCCAGTAAAAACACCTCACTACACCGGATGGCGCGTTGCTTCGACGCACCGACGGCGGGCGCCAATAAAAAGAGTGGATTTACAAATGAAGTCTATTTATCAGCTAAGGCAGAGGCCAGGAGGCTTTTATGGAATTCTGATTCCTGCCCTCTGCCTGTGACCGAAGGGAACAAGAAGGTATAAAACCCAACCGTCGCCCACGGTGTCAAGGTTTGTGTTGTGGTCAGAAACCCCATCTAAACGTACATAAGTGCCCTCTGCCTTCGTTGATTATTTTTTGGAGCAACTAGCTCTTTTTATTAATGGTTTATAGCAGCTTCAAATTAGCTGAAAAATGTAACGAGTAAGAGTCTTGTTTACTAACAAAAATAAGTCTTTAAATCAGCAAATAAATACACGTATAACAAATAAATTGATACTAATTCCAGAATCAAGCAGTTACTAAAAATATATATTTTAAATCAGAAATATTTACGAATAAACATAATTTATACAGTTAAGAATTTGCAATATTTTAAGTAGGAAATTAATAAACTGATTAATTCCATAATTTTGAAGTTAATTCAAATTAATTAGTACTAACAATATGGCTGGGGGAGGGCTGCCGCCCGTCACCTGTTTTTGACTGACTGGCTGAACTCCCTTGCGGTCGTTCAGGTCAGTCAAAAACAGGTTTGAAAAAAAGTGCTAGCTGTAAGCGTGTTTATAAACCTTATAAAATAACAAGCATAAAGAGTTTTAAAGCATAACCATGCTTGATTTAAAAGTAGCAAACATTTGTAACGCAACCGAGTGCTGGCAGTAGTAAGCGGTTGGAGCAAAACATCTACTTATAAGAAGGGGGCATTCTTATGGCACCAGGTTTCAAATCAGAGAACCTTACAACTAAAAACTCTAAGACTTTAAGTATAGCTGATGCAAATGCACTAATAGAAAAAATGGAATTAATTTTTAGCGAGATAAAAGACCCGCGCGTAGAAAGAACACGTTATCATTCATTAATGGATATTTTAATTATTGGAATATTATCAGTAATTGCCGGAGGTGAGGGATGGGAAGATATGCAGAATTATGGGTTAAGTAAATATGATTGGTTAGAACAATTTTTAGAGTTACGTTGGGGCATCCCCAGCCCAGATACATTTAGACGAGTATTTGAGCGTATTAACCCAAAAGTATTTGAGCAATGTTTTCAAAAATGGGTACAGTCAATAGTTGAAACAGTCGGCGCACAAATAATTCCTATTGATGGCAAAACTCTCAAAGGCTCGTATGATAGAGAACAGGGAAAGTCCGCTTTACATTTGGTTAGTGCATGGTCAAGTCAGCATCGTCTTGTTTTGGGACAGGTGAAAGTCGCCGATAAATCAAATGAAATTACTGCAATTCCTGCATTATTAGAATTATTAGATTTAGCAGGATGTATTATTACTATTGATGCAATGGGTACGCAAACTGCAATTGCATCCCAAATTTATCATGCAAAAGCTAACTATATTTTAGCACTGAAAGGGAACCATCCCACACTTTATGAACAAGTTAAAAATTGGTTTGAACAAAATTTAAATAATGGATTTGAAGGCGTTATTAATAGTTACTCAGAAAGGATAGAAAGAGGTCATCATCGTACCGAAAAGCGCTTCTGTTGGTGTGTTCCTATTTCTCAACTACCATCTTTACACAATCATTCGGATTGGGTAGGACTTAAATAGACATCTCCAATAACTATCAAAGCCTTTATACAACTAGCTTACAGGCTGCAAATGCAAACATTTTAAATCAGCTACTTTGACATTATAATAAGGCTTTGAGATATTTACTGTTGAAAAAGAGGCAAAAATATATAGTTGTATGCATTATTTTTAATCTGATAATATAGTAGATATTTCTGATGGTAATATTAGCGCTCCAATTCGTAATCTTACTAGTCCAAAAATAGTCAAAATTACCTGTTCATATTTTTTAGGATTTAACCTAAATCTATCAGCCGCAACTCTAAATATCTTAACCGAGCGAATACGATGTTCAACGAATACTCGTTTTGCAGCAAACAACTTATTACTCTCTTTTTGTTCAGGCGTTAATTTTTTATTTTTTGGTTTTTTAATTGGAGTATCAATTAATTCTTCTCCTTTATAGCCTAAATCACCTTTGAATTTTTGTTCTGGGTCAAAGTTATCACGATTTTCTCGAAACAATGTGATGTCATGTACTGGACCAGGAACACCAGCTACAACATCAACAAAATCTCTACCATCTGGAATGATAATAACCTGAGTTTTAAAAGTATGATTAGTTTTACTCCCAGAATAATATTTTTCCTGCTCTTTATTATCGCCAGGTCTTTCCCTGACTTGTTCATAGCTATCAACAGTTAATTGGTATTCAGTAAGTATTTCTTTGACAATTTCATAATCTGATTCATTTTTTTTTACCTGTTCAAGCAAGCTAGATGGTAGTAAATCTCTCAGCAACGGCAACCAATAATTAAACGTAGAGTTAGCCGTTGATTCACTTACTCCAAATTGGATACCTAAAAGTTGAAAGGTGGTCATATGCCTAAGATAAACTAAAGTTAAAATTATCTGCTCTCGCACTGACATTATTGTTTTACGACCACCGCCACCAGCAATTATTCTAGTTTTTTGTGATTCTATTAAAGCTTGTTTTTCGTTGTGTAATTGTTCCGCATTTTGAATTAACTGTTGTAGTTCAGGATACCCAAGACCAATTAAGCGTTGTGTATCTTGAGGATTCTCTTCGATATGGCTTAGTATAGAACTCATGTATTAGCACCCAAAAACATCTACAATATTTTTTTACCATAAAATATTACTATTTTGGAGATGTCTAATGTGTAGTCATGGTTGTACGTGTACGGCACTTATGGAATAAAACAACGCGCGAAGTTCAGTTTTATCTAACTAGCTTAGACTGTGATGCGAATAAATTAGGGCAAGCTATTCGTTTGCATTGGGGTATTGAGAATAGTTTACATTGGAGCCTAGATGTTACATTTAATGAAGATGCTTGTCGCGTCCGTACTGGTCATGCTCCACAAAACTTATCATTACTACGACGACTTGCAATCAATGCATTAAATTTGGAGCAATCGTTCAAACGTAGTAATCGTCAAAAATCAAAACGAGCTGCTATGAACAATAACTATATGCTGACGATTCTTGCTGCTTGTTTATCTTATGATGATACTTCTAAATCCGCTTGTCAATAGCATTTGAGATGCGCTGACCCTGTACAGGTGGGAATACATCAAACATTTTAGGGACGTTGGGTGTAGATGGCGCCGCCAATCTATTTTTAATTAATCCCAATGGTATCTTATTTGGTCGAAATGCTTCTTTGAATGTGCAGGGTTCATTTGTAGGGACAACTGCTAATGGTGTACAGTTTGGTAATCAGGGAAATTTTAGTGCGACCAATCCGGAGGCGCCAGGTTTATTGACTATTAACCCTTCGGCATTATTGTTTAATCAGATTAATACGAATGCTGGTATTGTAAATAATTCGGTGGCGCCAGCGGGAAAAGACCCAGCAGGATTTAATGCGTTTGGTTTGCGAGTAAAAGATGGAAAAAGTTTGTTACTGGTAGGTGGTAATGTCAGCATTTCGGGCGGTGAATTAAACGCTTCTGGTGGAAGAGTCGAGCTAGGAGGATTGGCAGAAGCTGGAAATATAAATCTATTTTTTGATGAAAATAATTTGAGGTTAGGATTTCCTGAAAATATAAATCGTACTTCAATATCCTTGACCAATCAAGCTAGAGTATATGTAGAAGCTGCTGGTGGGGGTGATATTACAATTAATGCCCGAAACATAGAGATATTAGAAGGAAGTAGTCTTAGTGCTGGTATTGGTCAAGGTTTAGGAACGGGGGATGCGGGGAACATAACAATGAATGCAACAGATGCTGTTTCCCTTAGAGATGCCAATATCTTCACCACAGTGCAATCGGGAGGTGTAGGCAAGGGTGGTAATATCAATATCAATGCTGCAACATTCTCGCTACTGGAGGGCGCCCAACTTTCTGCTTCAACTTACGGAATTGGTAATGCTGGGAATGTAACAGTGAATGTAACAGGCGCTGTACAAGTTACAGATAATGCTGCTATTTTTAGTGGAATCGAAGCAGGGGGGCAAGGTAAGGGTGGTAATATCAATATCAATGCTGCAACATTCTCGCTACAAAATGGTTCTCAACTGATAACTAATGTTCTTGGTGCATCTAATACCCAACCCGCAGGTAGGGGGGATGCAGGAAATATAAATTTGAAAGTGACAGGTTTTGTAAATATCGGTGGGACAAAAAATAATCTTTATAGTGCAATACTCAGCAGAGTGGAAACAGGTGCAGCAGGTAATGGAGGTAATATTACTATTGATGCTGGTTCAGTAAATTCACAAGACGGTACCCAAATTTCTGCTGGTTCAAGGGGAATTGGAAATGGCGGAAATGTTACCATAAGTGCAACAGGCGCCGTTTCCCTTATAAATAGTGACATTATTAGCAGAATAGGAGCAGGGGGACAAGGTAAGGGTGGTAATATCAATATTAATGCCGCAAGACTCTCGCTACAAGATAGTACTCAACTACAAACTGCTATTTTTAGTGCATCTAATACTCAATCCGCTGGTAGGGGCGATGCGGGGAATGTGAATATCAAAGTTGGAGAAGTCGATATTGCTGGTGTGAAAAATGGATTTTCGACTGGGATTTTTAGCCGTGTGGAAACAGGAACAGAAGGTAATGGGGGTAACATTACCATTGATGCTGGTTCTTTTAAACTACGAGACGGCGCCTTATTAGATGCGAGTACCGCAACTAAATATAACGGTGGTAGTATCACCATAAATGCGAATGTCTTTGAAGCACTTACTGGAGGGCAAATTACCACTACTTCAAACAATGGACGTGCGGGTAAAATTACAGTAAATGCTACTGACAAAGTAATTATCAGTACTAACGACCCTAATTACAATGACCGAGTTAAAAATTTTCCTGATAATACCGGAAATATCGGCGCCAACGCTGGCTTTTTTGTTAATTCCGTAGAAGCAGGAACAACAGGCGATATTGAAATCAACTCACCCAAAATCACCTTAGACAATCAAGGAAAACTTGAAGCTAATTCTACATCTAGAAATGGTGGAAACATCAACCTCAACAGTGACTTACTTTTATTAAGAAGAGGTGCCCAAATCTCAACCAACGCAGGTACAGAACAACAAGGCGGTGATGGGGGTAACATTGATATTGATTCCCGTTTTATCGTCGCTGTCCCCAACGAAAACAATGATATAACAGCCAATGCTTTTAGTGGTAGAGGTGGTAATGTTTTTATCCGCACGCAAGGTATTTTCGGAATTGAACCGCGCCTTCGAGAATCCCCACAAACCAGCGATATCACCGCAAGCTCTCTTCGTGGTGTTCAAGGAGAAATATCTATTACAGAACCTGATGTTAAACCTGCACAGGGACTAATTGAATTACCCGAAGAAGTTGTTGATGCTACCCGTAGAGTTGCTCAAATCTGTCCTAGAGTTCCCGGCGCCAAACCACTTGGAGAATTTACCATCACAGGGCGCGGTTCTTTACCCCCTAGTCCTTTGGAACCATTACCCGGCGCCACTAACATCACTAAGCTAGCAACCCTAGACAACAATACTTATGTATCAAACACAGTTCCCAACAAAGTGCAAAGTGCAATAGTTGAAGCACAAGGCCTCGTTAAGAATAAAGATGGGAGTTTAGAGCTTGTTTCATTGGCGCCAGTAACTACGCCAAACGCGCATATTGTAGCATCTGCATGTCTTAGTGGTTAATATTAACTATTTACAGGGCGCCTATACACGTTTTGAAATTGGCGCCAAATTATTTTAATATAGACCGAGCAATGCATAAGTTAATACTACTTAGAAATAGTGTTATACGTAATTTAAAAAATGTGATATTATTATCAATAAGGATAAAATGTAATGAGTAAAAATCTAGCTTTGCTGCAAAAGCTTTTATTATGTGTTTTTTCATAACTATTAGTACATCAGCACGAGCGCAAACACTCAATAATAGCTCTC
>NZ_KB217483.1:1112795-1157322 GCF_000331305.1 Calothrix sp. PCC 7103
TAATAGCTCTCAAGCAGAAATATCAAAACTTGCAGTAAGCAGCAGCCGTGCCAAACAGTATTCTGCCTGACTGCCTGACAGATTTATGTGGAAAGCAGTGAAATCAAGGTCTGCACTCTTTTGAATAGATGCGAGAAAAGCATATCCCATAACTTATATCTTGACGAGTTTTTTTGGAAGCAAAACAAGGTTCTGGGTCTTCGGGTAACAAAGGAATTGGTGTTAGCAATTGTCGCCCCTTATGAATAACACCTTTAAGCCAATTAATACCAATCTTAAGATAGCTCAAACCACGATTCCAATGGGGGTCAACACTTGAACGAAGACCGGCGACTTGCACAGCCATACCCTGTGCTGTACTATAAAGTAAAGTTAGAGCTGCAACTAAATACAAACGCTCCAATGATTTGGCATTTCTAAGACGAGAATCCTGTAGTTCAAAAGCACCTGATTTACTGTCAAGAAATAATTCCTCCACTCGAAATCTCAAAGCATACTCGTGTAATGTCTTTAAAGTCGGGGGTTCATCAGTAATGACCGCCCAATGCTCGGATACCCCTTCTGGATAAGCAACTACCAAGTTACAACGAAGCAACCCGTCTTGCCATAATCCAACATTACGATAAAAAGCAGCTTCACCTTTGTTTGGATAGATTGAAGAAGCTTCTATTGTATGGCGCCTAATTCCATGTAACTGTGTGTCGCATGTTATACGTATGCAATAATGCCAGCTACTTGCTTGCAACCAACTTAAAAAATCATGATTACTAAAACCTCGATCTGCAAGCATCATTACATCGGGGTGATGGCGTAGTAACCATCTAGCTTTACGTAACATTGGTTCATATTCTTTAAACGCTACTGTCGCGCTGCCATGTTCCAGTACACGCCATAGTAGTGGAATTGCTCGACCACAGCATACTACTGAGATATGAATCATACAGAAACGATTCCATAACATAGTTGTATCAATGGCTAAATACAATCGATGGTTCTGCCAATCTTTTAGTGCTACTATTGCTAGTGGGACATATAATTTTTCGACACAAACCCTTTTATTTTCAAGAAATCTACGCCATCTACGCTCAAGACTTTGAGCTTGTTCTGCATTACTTTGTACGTATGGTTCCCATGCACTCAAACTTAGTTGCCCACTATATATTAATCCATTAATCATCCAAGCTAAAGTTTTTAGGTGACGTAAGTCACAGTAGTTACCGTATTGACGTAGGTATCCGAATACCTGACTATAGAGTTGGGTTGAGTTTGACATGATGCACAATTGGTATAAGTCTGGTAACTTTACCATCTCATGTTTCTTGACCCTTTTATTAAATTCCCTTATTTTATAAGGTTTTTCAGACTTCTGTCAGGCAGTCAGGTATTCTGCTTCTTCTAAAAATTCAAATGGTAATGGATGTTATAGAAGTCAAGACAACAAAGATAGCTTATTGTACACAAGCTTTGATGGTAGCTATACTGCCTTATTTCCTGGCAAGCCAAAAGAAGAAGTTAATAAGTCTACCCAAACAAAATTTATTACTACAAGAGTAGCCTATCGAACCCCAGACAATAAATATTATTACACAATAGAAACTAATAAGTATTTAAAAAAATTATCTAAAAAAGAAATAAATGCACTACTGAAGTTTCTTTATGAAGATAATAGTACTGGTACAGAAGGATTTGAATATAAAAGGAGATTTATTTTCAATGATTATGATGCTCATGAATATATAACTTATGATAATAAATGGAATGGAGCAGTTAAAACAAGAATCTTTTTTGATGTACGCCAATCAACTTTATATAAAATATCAGTTGGCACAGGAGGAGAAGGTATCCCATCTGGAAGTTTAGATACTCCGGAGATAGAATCTTTTCTTGATTCGTTAAAATTAAAGAAATGAGATAAGGTGAAATTTGTACTAGAGTTAAGAGCGCCAAACCATATTACACTAATACTATTGCATTAGTGTTGGCGCCGTCTAAAAATGACTACAATCAAATGGTAAGTCAAAGTAAAACAGGCGCCGATAATCATGTCAAATATTTTACTTGAAGCTTCCGATATTAACACTACTCCTGAAAGGTTAAAGGAACTAGCATACAAGGATACAAATCTTGAACTTACGCGCGCTGTTGCTTTGAATCCAAGTGCCCCACCAGATTTACTTGAAGCATTGGTTTATTTAGAAGACGAAGAATTACGTAGAAATATTGCTACAAACCCGAATACGCCTGTTGATATGTTATTTGAACTCGGCGCCGAATTTCCAAGAGAATTAATTAATAATCCGATATTTCCATTACTATTACTTGAAAACCCGTCTTTATTTCTAAATATGCCGTTCGATACAATCGCCAGTATATTAAGTTTAAACGATGTTCCTTTATCATATTTGACGATGGCTGTAGAAGATTATGAAGACGACCAATTATTAAGTATTGTCGCTAACCGAATTGTACGAGCAGCAGCATGTGGTAGAAATATTGGCGCCCTTTAAGAAAGATAATACGGCGCCTGAAACAACACAAAAAGCGTATGTACTACTAACTGCATATCTAAATAATTAAGTTATTAATGGCGCCACTGAACCCGTTGTTTAACCATATACATTCGCGCGTACCTAGAAATTTAGATACTTAAATACACAGGTATTTGATTAACCGATGATAGGCAGGCGCCAAATTATTTCGCGCTCTGATTTACAAGGCGCCCAAGATATTCTTCAACTCGATACTCAAAAACAATATCCCACATAAAACTGCCATTTTCTCGGACATGATACACACCTTCACGCTCCATACGGAACTCCACAATTAAACCTTCACGTTTAGCACAAGATAGCCTTCTGATAGTGGGAGGAGTCATTTCTAGAATTCGGCGCCGTTCCACATCTTTAAGAGCATTCCAAGCTTCATGCTTATATTCTTCATATGTATGAAATGCTACCGATATTTCTTGCCAACTCTTAGCAGCTTGCAATGCTTGAACTAATTCCTCATATGGCGCCATTTTAGGAGTGGGGGAAGTAGAAACGACATTCTCCCCAACTCGAACTCTTCCCATTGTCTCCACCTCTTCACAGACAGGCGCCGTAGTCACAACAGATTTTGCTCCTACTGTTGTTAACATTTCATAATCTTCTATATCGTCGTCGTTCTCTTCGAGTTCAAAACTCCAATTATCTTGAGAATCTTCGTCCACATCATAATCAAGCTCATAGTTCAAGGTTTCGGAGTTTAAATCTTCTTCCACAACCACTTGGTCAGCATCCCAATAATCGTATTTATTTACTGTCACTTCAATTGGTGCCTCACAAGTAGCTGTTTCTGTAATGGTCTCTACTACATCTATAATCTCTGCTGATTTTTTAAATTCATTATTATAAAAATATATTATTGCTTGCTCGGTAATTGCCTCTCCAGTTTTGCCTTGAGCCTTGACCATCTCTTCTAGCATCACACCCGCTGCCTGATTATAGATAGGCCCAATAACACACGCGCGTTTCTGATCTGGCATCATTCTCCAAATAGTTGCTTCCTCGGATTCCTTTTTCGCTCTTGGTTTGTGGCATTTTTTCATCAGAGAGCGAACTTTGTCCTGAGTGATTATAGGCAAGGAAAGCATCTGGGTGATAACAGACTGGTACTTTTTAAGGTTTAAAGCAATTAAAAAGATTGTGCGTGGTTCGATTTGAGCTAGTTGATATGGAGCAAACATGTTAAAAGCTGCATCTACCTTCAGGTAAGCCTTTTCCTCACTTTCCCAACCCAGTTGTTTTAACAAATCTTTATATTCTTGTTTGGTCAGTTTTGCTTTTTGCTCCGCTAACCAGAACGAATAACGTAGAAGCTGCACGGTTGATGTATATAAGGCGCCGACTGGGTGTACAACATCATTTGCATCGTTTATGAAGTCGATGAACAGGGAAGGAGAAATGACTAGTTCATCCAAACTGGTAATGCTTAATTTTTGGAATTGTGCGAGCATCGTAGTACGTTTTTTTTGTTTGTAGGCGCCTGTTTTAAACCCTTTGGGGAATGTCGCAGGCGCCTTGTTTTTTTGCTTGTACTAAGATTATACAACTTTATTCTGGCAACTTAGCAACTGACAGTACAAATAATGGCGATAATTTGACTCTTAAACCAGGCATTATTTGAGCTAGGTCTACTTCAAGTGTTTGTGCCAGTGCAATAACTATTTTTGTTGAAACTACGGTTGCTGTTCCTTGCTCCAACTTTCTTATGTATTCTTGTGAACATTCGATACCACGGCTTGCTACCCTGCGGGCTATTTCACGTCTTGACACATCACCTCGTATATGTTTTAAGTTTTCACCGCATTTAGAATCCCAAGCTATCATTACAACTAAATCTAATGGAACCATAAATATTTCCGAACCTTGAGATGACTCTTCGTGTGAACTGCTAGTTGACATTATATATAAGGTTTTGTACTATAGACAGAAAATAGGCCAGTCTATTTATAAAACAAAAAAAGCGGATCAACTCATGATTGCCGCTCTTGTTTTCATGGCAAAATTTCAATACGCCGGAGTAAAGCTTCATTCTGTTGAGAGTAAAATGGCGCCAATTCAACAAGAAGGAAACCAAACAAATTTACTAATCGCTTCGATTCTGTAAATATGATTGGTACTAGGCGCCTATATATACTTTTGTGCTAATTGCTTTTACTGTGTGAACAAACATATACAACAAAACATGCGGATAAAATGGCGCCTCGCGGTGTTGATGGCGGACAGAGAAGTTGACTACAAGGAACTCGCATCGATGACTGGGATGCATCATGTCACTATAAGCAGGCATAAAAATATGAGAATCATGCCGGAGAGACTGGAGAGAGATACGCTTTTAAAGTACTGCCAAGCTCTTAACTGTCAGCCAGGTGATTTGCTTGTTTACGTACCAGAACCTCCAAGTAACGAGGCTAAGTAAAGCTTTCTTCTCGTTCATGTACGGGAAAAAACGTTTTGTCAGCTACCTTTATTAATACCAGAAAAGTTTAAATATGATTCGATGGAAACTCAAAGAACTAATGGCTAGATATAACATTAAATCCAAATATCTAGCTTCATATTTGGATATCAGTCCAAATGCTGTATCCGTACTTAGAAAGGCTAAAACGATGCCACGTATCGATGGACTCGCACTGACTTTAATGTGTAATGCTTTAAATAAACTAGCTAATTGATTGGCGCCTTTTATTTAAATCTTTTTACTAATTAAAACACATGTTTTGAAACTGGCGCCAATTAATTCCTTAAGAAAAAATTGCATAAGTTTACTGTAGGCAGAAATACTGATAAGTATAAGTTTAATAACAAACTTTGATTATCATTATTATCTGGGGTAAAGTGCAATGAATAAAAACTACTGTTTAGTTCAAAAGCTTCTGCTGTGTGCCTTTCTCTCGCTTGGTAGTACTTCAGTTCATGCACAACTTACACCTGATAATACTTTAGGGACGGAAGCATCAAAACTTACTCCAAATGTACTAATAAATGGTGCCAGTGCTGATTTAATTAATGGAGGCGCCTTACGTGGTAGTAATCTATTTCATAGTTTTAGTGAATTCAATATTAAAGATGGACAAAGGGTTTATTTTGCCAATCCGTCTGGAGTTGTAAATATATTAACGCGCGTTACAGGTAGCAATGCGTCAAGTATTTTAGGGACGTTGGGTGTTGATGGCGCCGCAAACTTATTTTTGATTAATCCGAATGGTATTTTATTTGGTCAAAATGCGCGCCTTGATATAGGAGGTTCGTTTGTTGGGACAACAGCGAATGGTGTGCAGTTTGGTAATCAAGGTAACTTTAGTGCGACAAATGCGGAGGCGCCTGGGTTATTAACTATTAATCCTTCGGCATTGTTTTTTAACCAGATTAATCCTTTAGGCGGGATTCAAAATAATTCGGTGGCGCCTGTAGGTTTAGACCCGACAAATTTATTTGATGTTTTTGGCTTGCGAGTACCCGATGGTAAAAGTTTGCTGCTAGTGGGAGGAAATGTCAACATGGATGGCGGTCAATTAAATGCCTATGGTGGAAGAGTTGAGTTAGGAGGTGTTTTGGAAACTGGGAATATAAATCTTCTCTTTGATGAGAATAATTTAAGGTTGGAATTTCCTGCTCAGGTGACTCGCGCAACGGTCGCCCTAACAAATCAAGCCACGGTATATGCACCTGGTGCTGGTGGTGGTGATATTGTAATTAATGCTCGAAATATAGAGATTTCAGGAGAAAGTCGTCTTTTTGCTGGTATTAGTCAAGGTTTAGGAACACCTGAAACTTTTGCGGGAGACATTACCCTAAATGCGATTGAAGAAATTAAAGTTGCTGATTCTGGGAGTGGAATTGGTAATTTAGTGGGTTTGGGTTCAAAAGGCAATGGAGGTAACATTATTATTGATGCGGGTTCCTTGAAGTTACTGAATGGCACTCGAATTTCTGTCTCAACTTTTGGAGAAGGGAATGCAGGGAATGTGACAGTGACTGCGAAAGATACTGTACAAGTTGCAGGTGCTGACATCTTCAGCACTGTGGAAGAAGGAGGTATAGGTAAGGGTGGCAATATTAATATCAATGCTGCAACACTCTCACTGGCTGATGGCGCTCGAATTTCTGCCTCAACTCTTGGACAAGGGGATGCAGGAAACGTGATAGTGACTACGAAAGATGCTGTACAAGCTACAGATGCTACCATATCCAGCACAGTAGAAGCGGGGGGTGTGGGTAAAGGTGGTAATATCGATATCAATGCTGCAACACTGTCACTAAATGATATCGCTCAACTACAAACTGCTACTCGTGGTGCATCTGATACCCAACCAGCAGGTAGGGGAGATGCAGGAAATGTAAATGTGAAAGTTACAGGCGTTGTTAATATTGCTGATAAAAAAGATATATTTCCTAGTGGGATTATCAGCAGTGTGGAAATCGGTACAGTAGGCAACGGGGGAAATATTACCATTGATGCTGGTTCTCTCAAATTACGAGATGGCGCCCGACTTGATGCCTCAACTTCTGGACAGGGGAATGCAGGAAATGTGAGGGTGATTGCAAAAGATGCCGTTTTCCTTACAGGTGGTGCTTTCATTTTTAGCACAGTTGAAACCGGGGGTGTCGGCAAGGGTGGTAACATTGATATCAATGCTGCAACACTATCACTGGCTGACGATGCCGAAATAGCAACTGCCATTCGTGGTGCATCTGATATTCAAGGGGCAGGTAAAGGAGATGCAGGGGACATCACCATTGATACAGGTTCCTTAAAGTTACAAAGTGGCGCTTCACTTGTGACATCAACCTATGGACAAGGAAATGCGGGAAATGTGAAGGTGAGTGCAAAAGATGCTGTTTTCCTTACGAATAATTCTCTTATCGTTAGTACAGTAGAAGCAGGGGGTGTAGGAAAAGGTGGCAACATCGATATAAATGCTACTTCGTTAACTCTACAAGATGGCGTCAAATTACTAACTGCTACTCGTATTGCATCTGATACTCAACCACCAGGTAAAGGGAATGCTGGGAACGTTAATTTGAATGTGACAGATGTTGTTGACATTCTTGGTGCAAAAAATGAAGATTTCAGCGGAATTTTTAGTCGTGTGGAAACAGGAACAGAAGGAAATGGAGGGAATATTACTATTGAAGCTGGTTTTATTAACTTAAGAGATTGGTCTGCACTTCAAGCTTCAACTTATGGACAAGGAAATGCTGGGAATTTGAAAGTGAGTAGTTCATCAGCTATTTCCCTCACAGATGAAGCTTACATCCTTAGCACAGTGGAACCAGGAGGTGTGGGCAAGGGTGGTAATATCGATATCAACGCTGCAACCCTCTCGCTACAAAGGGGTGCCCAACTACTGACTATTACTCGTGGTGCCTCTGGTACTCAACCAGCAGGAAAAGGGGATGCGGGGAACGTAAATGTGAATGTAACTGGTGTTGTTGATATTGCTGGTGTGGCGACGAAAAATGGATTTCCCAGTTCGATTGGCAGTGTGGTAGATAAGGGCACAGCAGGCAATGGGGGTAATATTACTATTGATGCTGGTTCTTTCA
Source organism: Calothrix sp. PCC 7103 (assembly GCF_000331305.1). Lineage (GTDB taxonomy): Bacteria > Cyanobacteriota > Cyanobacteriia > Cyanobacteriales > Nostocaceae > Dulcicalothrix. Next base: position 1,120,889 of record NZ_KB217483.1, read on the forward strand.
AGTTGCAAGATGGAGCTTTACTCGCAGCCTCAACTTTAGGACAAGGTAATGCTGGTGTCATCAAAGTTAATGCTAGTGACTTTTTTACCATTTCTGGAAAAAGTGATAGTTATATCAGCGGTATATTCGTTACATCCGGAAGTACAACAGGTAATACTGGAAATATTGGTGATGCTGGAAATATTATTGTAACCTCACCCAAAATCACTCTAGACAACCAAGGTCTTCTAGCTGCCGATTCTGCATCGGGTAGCGGTGGTAACATCAACCTCAACAGTGATTTACTTTTATTAAGAAGAGGCGCCCAAATCTCAACCAACGCAGGTACAGAACAACTTGGTGGTGATGGAGGTAACATTGGTATTGATTCCCGTTTTATCGTCTCTGTCCCCAACGAAAACAGTGATGTAACAGCCAATGCCTTTGCAGGTAAGGGTGGTAACGTAAATATCCGCGCGCAAGGTATCTTCGGTATTGAACCGCGCCTTCGAGAATCTCCAGAAACTAGCGATATCACTGCAAGCTCTCAACGTGGTGTTCAAGGAGAAGTTTCGATTACAGAACCAGATGTTGAGCCAGAACAAGGATTAATCGAACTACCAGAAGAAGTTATTGATGCTACTCGTCGAGTTGCTCAAATATGTCCAAGAGAACCCGGCGCCAAACCACTCGGAGAATTCACAATCACAGGACGCGGCAGTTTACCACCCAGCCCCCTCGAACCATTACCTGGCGCCACTAACACAACCAAACTAGCAACTTTAGATAACAACAATACCAATGTATCAAACACAGCCCCTAACAAAGTGCCAAACGCAATAGTTGAAGCACAAGGCCTCGTTAAGAATGATGATGGGAGTTTTGAGCTTGTTGCAGTGGCGCCACAAACCACACTCAACGCGCGTGTCATAGCATCTGCATGTCCAACGAATTAATCTTATAGCAAAAATGCTGAAAACCCTTGAGGTTAAGAACCTCGCACTTGCTACGGTTCTTAACCGTACTTTAGGCAAGGGATGAAAGCTATTTGAAAGCGTTTACGCTTTTATAACATTAACTATTCGTATTCCGGTTTTTAACCCATATTGCAGGTTTTTACATCAGTTTTGATTTGTGATACCAAATCTTTAGTTTGATGGCAAAACACTTATATCCACTTGGTTTTCGGTGAGAATATTGATTAAATTAGGGTCATTGGACAAATTTACCTTCTTTCGGTTAGGGTCAAGCTTAACCTTTACTATTGCTATCGTCCTATCTGCACTTAAACTTACTCTTTCTACTCTGCCATCTTTAACAGATTGAATAAATTTACTATATTCCCAAGTTTCTCTTGGTAGAACTGGTTCTTGAATACATCCCATTAATACTAGGGAAATAATAATTGTTTTTATTTTATGCATCTTTACTATCTAATTGCTATAGGAATACTACTATAGCGTAACCACTCGTTAGTAACATAACAAGAAGTTACTCATGGTAAAATCTTTTACCAATACCATTGCATTAATGTCGGTGCCGTATAAAAATAACTACAATCAAGTAGTAAGTCAAAGTAAGACAGCGCCGATAATCATGTCAAATCTTTTACTTGAAGCTTCCGATATTAACACTACTCCTGAAAGATTAAAGAGGTTAGCATATAAGAATATAGAACTTGCGTGCGTTGTTGCTTTAAATCCAAGTGCCCTATCAGATTTGCTTGAAGCATTGGTTTATCAGGTGGTATTGCTGCTGTTGTTGAAAATATTAGAAGTGTTACCCTAGCTCGTGAGCGTCTCGCTTCTAGAAAGGATATGTAAAAATAAATCAACTGCGCTTCGTCAATTAATGAATTAGCAGTAGCATTAAACGTCTTGGCGCCGTTGATACTCATGCATTAAATACTTGAGTATCTAGATACTTGGATATCCAAGTAATGGCGCCCACTATTAAATTGCTACCTTATTGCTCGACTTAACCTGAAGATTGAATTTACCTCTAAACAGGCGCCTAAACATTCAACTATTCTTTCGTTGCTTCTAAAAACTTATTAATAAACCAGCCTTTAATTGTACTGACAATAGGAAAAACAAGTAATAATGGAGGAAACAGAGTACCGAAAAACAGAACAGCAAAACCTGCAACCCATGAGAGAACACCTATAAATAACCAGAGTAGATTTAATTCAACTTCATTTGATTTAAAATTAGGCTTATAACGGTTTCGGATAAGCAAGAATTGAGCAAAAGCTAATATAAATCCACCAGAAACTGCCAAGCTAGGTAGAGTATATAATAAAATGATTGCTCCCTGTCCTCCAGTATTTATATCCATTACTTTTACAACTATAAAGTCATGTATAAACATAACTAAAAAGCCAACTATACTTGTTGTAAAAAACCATCTAGAAGCAAATTTTTTATTTTTGAATTTCCCATCTAGCGCTGTTGCTTGTAAATTTGCTAATAAAATCCAATAAACGAAATATATTATAATCGACCGAAGTATATTATGATTAGCGGGCAGCCAGTTAACTGAGTAAAATCTAAGCACACTTGCAATGGCGCCTGTACACAAAGTACTCATCAACCCCCAAAAAATAACAAATCGATTTATCATTGCTTGAAATTTTCTCTCGTGCGTTCTATACCAATAAACAGCGACGCCTCACAATATTTCTGACTATTAAATAAAATATACAAAAATTAACTGCATTAATCATACTTGAAGTACGGTTTACCGAATAAGCCGAACCTTTTATTAACAGGCGCCAACCATAAATTACGACTTAACCTTTATAACAAGTTCGGCGCCTAATATTTCAGCCAATTTCTTCACCGTATCGAAGCGCGCGTTTTCTGGGTTACGTACTGCTTTACGAACATTAGTACTGTTTTTTGACTAACTCAGCAGCAGATAGCTCAGGATGCTCTAACTTACCGTTAGAAATTATTCATATGAGGAAACCATATTTAACTATAGCTAAGAACTCGAAACTTAAGGGACTCCTAAAAATTGCTACGAAAATTGCTTTAATATCATCAAGAAACGCCCAAATTTAACTTATTGTGAAGGTTACGCTACCGATAATGAGGTATCGCTTATATTTACACACGCTTGGCTTATCAACGATAAAGGGGAAGTAATAGACCCTACCTGGAGAGAACCACCAAATCCAGCATACTTCGGCGCCGCATTTAATCGTGACTTCATTATAGACTTTGTAACTAAATTTAAAGAGTACAGTATCTTAGAAAGTGACTACCGTCAAGAGCATAAATTCAAGATTGAAGGATTTCCAGAAGGCGCCTTAATTAACTAAGTACCTAGATACTTAGATATTTAAGTACTTGATGTTGGGTGCCTGTAATGCCTTAGAAGAGGGATAAGCACTTACACTTTGAAGTTATAAATTTAACATTGATGTAATTTTCTGCATAAACAGGGGAATAATAGCTATAACCAGATATGCAATAACACTATTATCAGTTTCTACAACTTATGAAACAGAAACAAGATGATTTATCGTCGGATAGAAATGAGCCTCTCCTATATAAACATAATGGTGAACTTACTTCTGAATCATTAAAACAACTCATATTATTGCATAAACAAGGCTATATAAAAGGTGGATACAGTTTGATGATTTACGGGGGAAATCAGTTTCATCCTGCGGATACTTTTGCAGAAATTGAAGAATTTAGTTATAGTGCAGACAATAAAACTCTATTACTAAATGTATGGATGTATGGTCATCTTTCTATACTTAAAATAGTATCTCAGCGTGGATTTAAAGTTTATAACGAATCATTTGAAATAGAAGTTTCCTTCTAGCAAAATACCATTTTCGCAAACATGATGGGTCGGTTTAAGAGCTATAATTACTGTTGTATCCGTCTCATGTTCAATTGTACCAATTACAGTTTCTGTTGAAAACGGCTGGACATAAGCAATATCCACCAACCAATGTTTTTCGTTACAATATATGTAAGATTCAGCGCCTGTTAATCAAACGAGTTCGGCGCTTGGTGTTACAGTTGTTTAAGAGCGCCTGAATTACCTGCATATCTAAGTACATACCCAGAAATAGTGATATATGTAGCAATTAAAGCCGCATCTATCTGGTTTCCCTAGGGTCATACTAATGAATTCAATCCTCAAAACACTCTTATCATCTTTGGTATACAGTTTTTTATTACTGACCGCACCAGCGAAAGCGCAAGTTACGCCAAATACAACGTTGGGGAATGAAGCATCTCGTCTTACACCGAATCAAGTAATTAACGGCGCCAGTGCTGACCGTATTAATGGAGGCGCCCAACGCGGTATTAACTTGTTCCACAGTTTTGGCGAGTTTAATATTGGTAACGGGCAGAGGGTATATTTTGGTAATCCAGTTGGGGTAGAGAATATATTGACACGAGTAACAGGCGCCAGTACATCAAATATTTTGGGGACTTTGGGGGTGGATGGCGCCGCAAATCTTTTTTTAATTAATCCGAATGGGATTTTTTTTGGTCAGAACGCGCTGGGTTAAGAATCAAGATGGGAGTTTGGAGCTTGTTGCAATGGCGCCCTCTTCTACACCAAGCGCGCGTATCTTAACACCTGTATGCCCAGATAGTTAATTTTATAATGCACAGTCCCGCCAAAACTAGCATAAAAAATCAACCTCAAACATATAAGCGAATGAAGGGTTAGCGCCCTAGTACAATATAAACTTCAAAGGATTGAGTATGAACATTCCCAAGTTTTTATCTTCGCGTCTTCTTTTAGTATTGCTTGCAGTCGCACCATCAATTTTTATTTCTGCTCCATCACGAGCCGATTCATTAAAAATAACACCTGCGATAAATCCAACAAACACAACATCTGAAATTAAGAAGCAAAATATCGTTAATACTAACGATTCATTGAGGAAGCCACAAACTAATTCAGACATCAAAAAGCCAGTATTTCAAATTAAAATAGACCCAATAAAGACATCTGTTCCACCAATGCATCCGGCTGATTTACCAGTTGTCTATGGTCAACAAATTCGCAAATAATTAATTTCCCGGCTCTTGAATACAATTATTTTTGTATCCTGAATTATATCCCCCGCTTCTGGGGGATTTAGCAAAATAAACACAATTCCATAATTTTAATTCAATCAACAAATATTTATGAGCAAGAAATACTTCGTTAATCCTGAAATAATTTTATCATTCAGCAATGGAATTTCATTAACACTGCCAGATTTACATGAAAGTTTTAACATTGATACGGCAACTCTTAATCTAATAACTGCAATCTGCGATGAAACTGGTCAAAAGATGGAAGTTCTTAAGCAAAATTTTAGTGAAGAGAGTCTTGAAGAAGCACAAGCAATCTTAGCAGAGAAAAAGATATTGCTCGATGAAAAGCCAAAACTAGGAATTGCTCAAGCATGGAAAGATTGGGGTGATGCAACTTGGTTTTTTCATAAAATGACTACAAATATCAAATTTGCAATCAGCGAACAAGAACAACTTGAGATTGCAAAAGAAATTACAGAAGTACCCAAGCCGCAACGTTTTAAATGTTTGTGTAATCAATGTAAAATTTCAATTAAGCTTCCTCAAGCAAGACCTATCTCTACAGATTCATTTTCACAAATTTTATTAAATAGGCGTACATGTCGTAATTTTATAGATATCGACATTAAATTAGCGGAATTATCTGATATACTTTTTTATACAGGTGGATTAGTGTTTGAAAATGATACGGTCTATTTTGGTCAAGTCTCTAAAAAATGTGCGCCTTCTCCAGGTGCAATTCATGGAACCGAAATTTATTTAGCAATTCGTAAATGTCAAAATGTTGAGCCTGGTATTTATCACTATTGTGTCGAACACCATACTTTAAATCAAATATCCAGTCAAAACCCTGATAGTTTTATTCATTCTGCACTATTAGATCAAAATTATTTTGAATCTGCTTCGGTAGTTTTTATTTTTACTTGTGTTGCAGAACGATTTATGTGGAAGTATAAAACAGGCAGAATTTACAGGCTTGCACATTTAGAAGTTGGACATTACTGTCAAAATCTACTTTTAACTGGTACTGCTTTAGGCTTAGGGGTATTTAGTACGGGTGCTTTAAACGATGAATTAATTACCTTAACTCTTAATCTAGACCCAGTTAAAGAATTTGCGATGTATGCTGCGGGAACTGGTATTGAGTCAGAAGGAATTCCTTACTACCGTCCAGGTGTTGCAATGTCTACACACTTACCAGAAGGAGCAAGTCCCAAACTACCATATGCTGAAGGAGAGCTTCCGGGAAATTGACGGAAGTGCATTGAACTTAAAGCTGGACAAAGCACCTTTAAATCAAAATCTCTTAACTAGAATAATCGGCGCCTGCAACCTATTTTTAAATTTTGAATGTTTTAAGTAAGTTGGCGCCAATAATCAAATTAGTTACAAGGCTTATTTCAGTTGTAATGCTAATCAGGGCGCCATCTTAAAATTTCAGCCAACTTCCTAGTATCAGTAAATCACAAAGTTTTTTAGAAGCTTTGATAGTTGAGTATTTATGTATTTCAGTCAAGATTTGTAGAAATTGGAGCTTCAATGTTTAAGCCAAAGGTTCCAGCTTTACTAGAGAGTACAAGGTTAAGAATTTTGTTAGCATCATCTTGGGAAAACTCATGCTGGGAGTCCCATTCCCCAAGCACTGATAGGAACTTTACATTGTTTATCTTGGCTAAAGAAACTAAACACCCCCAGAATGTTGGAAAACTTTCCCGTTTATATAGCTTACTTTCTTTTTTGTTTGCTTCAAGAGCTATCTTTGCTTGATCAAGGGCAACTGATGAAGTTACACCAAACGCGCGTGCTGTAATATCTGGATGCCTGTAGTTTTCAAGGAAGAGAATTCGATCAAAGTGAGTGTTTACCCTTAACTTCGAGGTTTGTTTATATGCTACCCTAAGTTCCGTCTACGGAGACATCACAATGAACTACTGATGATTCTTGAACATAAAGCGCAATATGAAAAAACTCCGAAAATTTCTACTATTATCCCTTTTCCTATTAATGTTTGAGGGATTTAGTCTGCTTACTAGCCCGCCTGCTTCGGCTAAATCCCTCGTTCTCATTGGAGGTGGGTTAAAGCCAGTTCTAGAAAGTTGTACTGATGACCTAGGTACGAACGATCCCGGCTTTGTTCATACTCAAGCTATTTACCAGAAAATGATTGAATTGGCAGGGGGTTCGTCCGTGGCAAAAATTGGGGTGATTACAGCAGCATCTGGCTCTCCTAACGATGACAAAAATGCTGGCGACCCCTGTAAAGCGAGTAATTACCGAGATAATGGAATCTATTACGTTAAAGTTTTCAAAAAATTGGGAGCTATCGATGCGACTGTGATTCCCATCGACATAGACCACATTTCTAATAAAAATAGCCCAGAAGTAGTTAAACAAATTAACAGCATGACGGGCTTTTTCTTTGGTGGTGGCGACCAATCCCGCCTTATTGATGCTTTCCTTAATAAAGACAACACTGATAGCTCCGTACTAGCGGCTATTCGTCAAAGGTATGATTCGGGAGCGGCAATTTTTGGGACTAGTGCTGGGACGGCTATTCAAGTAGGTGGCAGCTACGTCAGGAATAACACCGTTAAGCTTCCCATGATTACTGGTGGTGAGAGCTATGAAGCTCTTGTAGATAAAAAACTGTGTGAACAGAACAGAGAAGCCCTCTCTAAGACAAACTACTGCCCCCATCAGAATGACCTTTCCTATTATCCTTTAGGAGGCTTTGGCTTCTTCAAATATGGCATTCTTGATACCCACTTTGCCGAACGAGGTCGGCAGGGGCGGTTCGTGCGATTGGCCTCATACAACTCGATTGACGATGCTTATGCACCAGACGAGAATACGGCCCTAGTCGTCACCGATGTTGACACCCCCAACGTTAAAATGTCTGTAGTCGGACAAGGAGGAGTCAATATTTTTGACCTTTCCAACGCCAGCCAAACGGGTGGTGCTTGTAGCCGTGCCGATGTCGATTATTGGAAAGTATGTGGGGTTAAATATACTTACCTGACTCTTGACGACCAGTACAACCCCCTAACAAAGACCGTCTCTATCGCCCGCTGGAAATTTTCCTTGACAGGTTTAGAACACTATGACCGAACCAAGTCTCCTAGCCAAGACATATTAAGCAGCCCCGACAATAATCACCGCTCCTTACCGCGTGAGTTGATAAAAGTGGCTGACGATTTATTCGACAGTCGCTCCACCGAAACTTATGGAGAGACCTACGAGCATAACCCTATCTTTCAAGTCACCCTGACTAAAAACACAAGTTCTGGGTCAACTGGGTATTATGGCACTCAAGATAAGGAGAAGTTTTACTCCTTCAAAAATCTGTTGCTCGAATTTTATGTCGAGAAGCATAGTTAAAGAGTATCTACCAAGAAAATGGTAAGCGAGATTCTTTGCGTGGCTGTGCCTAAATATAGTTGAACAAAAAGGTGAAGGGAGGAGTTCTCATGCGAGATCAACTACCACCCGAAAACCAATATCATTGCCACGGTTATCTGGCTGCGGTTGGCACTACGGCAATCTTCCGGAAAGTTAGCCCAAGAACTGCCACGCAGCAGCCTTTTAGTATGGAAATTTTAGTGCGACTAACCCGGAGGCGCCAGGTTTGTTGACTATTAATCCTTCGGCATTGTTTTTTAATCAGATTAATCCAAATGCTGCTATTCAAAATAATTCGGTGGCACCAGCGGGAAAAGACCCAGCAGGGTTTAATGCGTTTGGTTTGCGAGTAAGAGATGGAAAAAGTTTGTTACTGGTGGGTGGTAATGTCAGCATGGATGGCGGTGAATTAAACGCTTCTGGTGGAAGAGTCGAGCTAGGAGGATTGACAGAAGCTGGTAGGGGGGATGCAGGGAATGTAAATATCAAAGTTACAGGAGAAGTGGATATTGCTGGTGTGAAAAATGGATTTTCGACTGCGATTTTCAGCCGTGTGGAAACAGGAACAGAAGGTAATGGAGGTAACATTACCATTGATGCTGGTTCTTTTAAACTACGAGACGGCGCCTTATTAGACGCAAGTACCGCAACTAATTATAGTGGTGGCAATATTACCATAACTACAAATGTCTTTGAAGCATTCACTGGGGGGCAGATTACTATTACTAGCGCGGGCTTTGGACGCGCGGGTAAAATCACAGTAAATGCGACTGACAAAGTACTTATCAGCACTAACGACCCCAATTATAATGACCGAGTTGCTAATTTTCCTGATACTACTGGAAATATCGGTGCTTCCTCTGGCTTTTTCGTTAATTCTGTAGGATTAGGTACAGGTGACATTGAAATTAACTCACCCAAAATTACCTTAGACAACCAAGGAAAACTTCAAGCTAATTCTGCATCTGATAACGGCGGTAATATCAACCTTAACAGCGATTTACTTCTACTCAGACGAGGCGCCCAAATCTCAACAAACGCAGGTACAGAACAACTTGGTGGTAATGGAGGCAACATTGATATTGATTCCCGTTTTATCATCGCTGTCCCCAACGAAAACAGCGATATAACAGCAAATGCTTTTACTGGTAGAGGTGGTAACGTTAATATCCGCGCGCAGGGTATTTTTGGTATTGAACCCGCGAAGAGCGAATCTTCACTCTTCAGCGACATCACAGCAAGCTCTGAAAACGGTGTTCAAGGAGAAGTTTCTATTACAGAACCAGAAGTTCAACCTGTACAAGGGTTAATCGAATTACCCGAAGAAGTAGTTGATGCTACACGCAAAGTCGCTCAAATTTGTCCAAGAGAACCCGGCGCCAAACCATTAGGAGAGTTCACTATCACAGGACGCGGCAGTTTACCACCCAGCCCACTCGAACCATTAACCGGCGCCGCTAACATCACTAAGCTAGCAACCCTAGACAACAATACTTATGTATCAAACAGAGTTCCCAACAAAGTGCAAAGTGCAATAGTTGAAGCACAAGGCCTCGTTAAGAATAACGATGGAAGTTTGGAGCTTGTTACAATGGCGCCAGTAACTACACCAAACGCGCGTATTGTAGCATCTGCATGTCTTGGTGGTTAATATTAACTATTTACAGGGCGCCTATACACGTTTTGAAATTGGCGCCAAATTATTTTAATATAGACCGAGCAATGCATAAGTTAATACTACTTAGAAATAGTGTTATACGTAATTTAAAAAAATGTGATATTATTATCAATAAGGATAAAATGTAATGAGTAAAAATCTAGCTTTGCTGCAAAAGCTTTTATTATGTGTTTTTTTCATAACTATTAGTACATCAGCACGAGCGCAAACACTCAATAATAGCTCTCAAGCAGAAATATCAAAACTTGCAGTAAGCAGCAGCCGTGCCAAACAGTATTCTGCTTCTTCTAAAAATTCAAATGGTAATGGATGTTATAGAAGTCAAGACAACAAAGATAGCTTATTGTACACAAGCTTTGATGGTAGCTATACTGCCTTATTTCCTGGCAAGCCAAAAGAAGAAGTTGATAAGTCTACCCAAACAAAATTTATTACTACAAGAGTAGCCTATCGAACCCCAGACAATAAATATTATTACACAATAGAAACTAATAAGTATTTAAAAAAATTATCTAAAAAAGAAATAAATGCACTACTGAAGTTTCTTTATGAAGATAATAGTACTGGTACAGAAGGATTTGAATATAAAAGGAGATTTATTTTCAATGGTTATGATGCTCATGAATATATAACTTATGATAATAAATGGAATGGAGCAGTTAAAACAAGAATCTTTTTTGATGTACGCCAATCAACTTTATATAAAATATCAGTTGGCACAGGAGGAGAAGGTATCCCATCTGGAAATTTAAATACTCCGGAAATAGAATCTTTTCTTGATTCGTTAAAATTAAAGAAATGAGATAAGGTGAAATTTGTACTAGAGTTAAGAGCGCCAAACCATATTACACTAATACGATTGCATTAGTGTTGGCGCCGTCTAAATCATTAATACATTGATTATCAGTTCGGCAGTATTATTGTACTCTAAGTTACTGTTCATAGGCGAATTTGCCTAGTAGTTTTCTTTTATGGTAGCGAGTGGCGCCTGTTTTCGCTGGGCGTTGGCAATTACTCCGAAGCGTTAAGCTAAAACTATCGGAAATATCTCTTACCGTAACGAATCGAGATAACTTGGTATAATTCAGTAGTCATTTATTAAAACACTAGTACTATATTTTGCTTACTAAGAAACGCAAATCAGTAGTTTACTTGGTGCGCTTCCTTAAAGCATCATCAACTATGTTAGATACCGCTAGATCAAGATTTTTGTAAATTTAGATGCGTTTGTCTTGATTCTTATAGTAAGAGACTATGCAGGTAAGAATGTAGACAAATCCTATAATTGATGCTCTACCGCAAGGACTATTGTAATAGAGTAAAGAATTTATGCCTAGGATTCGCTTTGCCATTTCTGCCATCATCAGCTTTATCGTTGTTATAGTAGCTTCTTTCTTCACTCCTAGCACCTTATTAGCCGCTCGCACAATAGCGACAACTCCATCTGCTATACAGATTGAACCTGGTTATCATGACACACAAAATGCACTTGACTTTGCGTCTCAAAAACTTTCAAAACCATCAATCCAAAATAACACTTTTTCTATTTCAAATTCAACCTACTTAACTCAAAACAACAATAAATCTAATTTTGATCCATGTAATTCTGAATCACACAAACGGTTATTGCGATTAAGCAGACCTAATGGTCTTCCTGACAAAGTACAAACATCTCTTACAGGTGAAAAAGCTGAACTACAGCCAATCGCAGACGGTTCAGGGGAATATGTATATGATGAATATAAAATTGTCATCGATAAAATGCCCCCAGGAATGACACCGGAAAAGTTTCTTAGCGAAATGCTGAAAAACATTAACGGAAAGGTCAATGACTCAGAATTCAACGATATTAACGAATTTAAGCGCCGAAGCAATAAGATTCCTAAGCTTGGAGATATCTATGATATCGACATACTTGGACCAGATAACGGCAGCGTCGTGTTAAGCGACCGCAGTGACTCATACTTTGTGTTTAGCACTATTAAAACACCTGAAACTGGCTCTCATCCAGAACATGGTTCACGCGAGTTTGGGTTTGAACGAAATTCTGATGGGAGCGTAACTTTTTACACTAGAGGCGTGTCAAGACCCGAATATGAAGTGAGCGGCTTGGTAGGAAGTTTTTTCCAAAAGCGTAGTTGGACAAGTTTAATGCGCGGGATTGGTAATACTATTAATAATGCAGGTGGTCAAACACGCCCAAGCTCATTTAAAGAATTTAAATATGAGCAGCAGAACCCTCCTAAATGTAACAATAATGGAGGGAGTAACCCCAATAAAAAATTAAAACAAGGCAAGAGTTATGGTGATCCTCACTTAATTACTTTTGATGGATTAAGTTATAGCTTTCAGACAGTTGGGGAATTTATCCTTGTTAAATCCAACGACGGTAAATTTGAAGTTCAAGTACGCCATGCACCTGTCAATTCATCACTATCACTGAATAGCGCTGTAGCCATAAAAGTGGGTAATGACCGTGTGACATTTTATTCAAAAGACTTTCCTGACTCTAATATCAGCACTCCCCTAAGAATTAATGGCAAACCTACTCTAATCCAAGGTGATTCTCTATCACTATCAGGTGGTAACACTATAGCTAGAAGTGGTAATACCTATATAGTTAATTTATCTACGGGTGAGAAGGTTGTAGTAGACACAGCCAAATTTGGAGATAATTTTTATTTCAATGTCTCACCTTTTGTCTTAGATTCACAACCTGAGCGCTATAGTGGCTTACTCGGTAATGTTAATGGTAATCCCAAGGATGACCAACAAATTCGTGGTGGTGCTATTTTATCTTCAAAATCAACCTATGGAGATGTAAAGCAGGTGTTAAACTTAGTCGGAGTTGGGCAACTTCCTTTTTCTCTAGATGCAGCTGAAAAACTTTATTTTGACCAACTTTATAAGGATTTTGCCAACAGTTGGCGCCTTAGCCAAAAAGAGTCGCTGTTTGATTATTTGCCTAATAAGACCACAGAAAGTTATACAAATCGCAATTTCCCAGATAAGTATCTCAAACTAGAAATGTTATCCACAGAACAGATAAAAAAGGCACGTTCTAAATGTGAAGCAGCTAAGGTTAGTGAAGATACGATGGAGGGGTGTATTTTTGACGTTGGATTTACAGGATTTTCTGAGTTCGCTTACGCTACAGCGGAAATAAATGGTTACCTAGAAACCGTTAATAAACTTTTCCCTAGTTTAAATATTCCTACACCTGAAAGGGCAGTTGATAATGTAATAAACCGGGTTAAACCCAAAGTTTGCTTACCTTTTGTAGGCTGTTTATAAAAAATTTCTAGGAACTTCTATTTTATTGTCTCGATTAGTAAATTATGGCAGTAAAAGTGAAATAAAACGAGCGTGGTTACGGCGCCGTGAAATAAAAGATTAATTGACATCCCTACTCGAAACATAAAAAACGGCACCACTGCACACGTCCCTCTTGTCAAGAATACGTATAATTAGGGACATTTGTGTAGATGGCGCCCAAATCTCCACAAATGCAGGTACTGAAAACAAGGTGGTGATGGAGGCAACATTTTTACTCCTATTGGCGCCCTTTAATTATTAAAAAAAACTGTATAAGTTAGTTCTAGTCAGAAATACTGATATATGTAAGTTTAATAACAAATTTTAATAATCATTTTTATAATCACTAGGGGTATAACTGCGATGAGTAAGAAACCGGGTTTTGTACACTCGCTTTTGATATGCACCTTTTTATCGCTTGCTAGTACTAGAGTTGATGCACAGATTACACCTGATAATACCTTGGGTGCAGAAGCATCTAAACTCATTCCAATTGGCGAACAAGCTGGTATCTCTCTAGATTTAATTAATGGTGGCGCCAAACGGGGTAATAATCTCTTTCATAGTTTTACAGAATTTAATATCAAAGATGGACAAAGTGTGTATTTTGCCAGTCCCTCTGAAGTAATTAATATATTGACGCGCGTTACAGGTGGGAACGCATCAAATATTTTAGGGACGTTGGGTGTTGATGGTGGTGCCAATCTATTTTTAATTAATCCCAACGGTATTTTATTTGGTCAGAACGCTTCTTTGGATATTCGAGGTTCTTTTATAGGGACGACTGCAAACGGCGTACAGTTTGGTAATCAGGGAAATTTTAGTGCAACTGACCCTGTTAACCCTGGTTTATTAACTATTAATCCTTCTGCATTGTTTTTTAATCAGATTAATCATAAAAGCGCGATTGTAAATAAATCGGTGGCGCCTGCGGGTATAGACCCAGCGGGTTTTGATGCATTTGGTTTACGAGTTCCAGATGGTAAAAGCTTACTGTTGGTAGGTGGTGATATCAGCATGGAGGGAGGGCAGTTAAATGCTCTTGGTGGAAGAGTTGAGTTAGGAGGTGTTTCGGAAGCTGGGAATATAAATCTTCTTTTTGATGGGAATAACTTCAGCTTGGGATTTCCTGAAATAGTGACTCGTGCATCGGTATCCTTAACAAATCAAGCCAGAGTATATGTAGAAGGTGCTAGTGGTGGTGATATTGCTCTTTATGCTCAAAATATAGAAATTAGTAACGGAAGTCGTCTTATTGCTGGTATTGCTGAAGGTTTGGGGGCGCCTATATCTATTGCAGGGGATATTACGCTGAATGCAACTGGAGAAATCAAAATTACTGATTCTGGGAGCATAATTGGTAATTTAGTACGATTGGGTTCACAAGGTAATGGAGGTAACATCACCTTTGATGCTGGTTCTTTCTCATTAAGAGATGGCGCTCAAATTACTGCCTCAACCTTTGGAAATGGTTCGGCTGGTAATGTAACGGTGAGTGCAAAAGGTGGTGTTTCCCTTACAGCTAATGCTAGTATACTCAGCACAGTGGAATTAGAGGGTACGGGTACTGGGGGCAATATCAATATCAATGCTGCAACCCTTTCACTACTTTCGGGCGCCCAACTACTGACTACTAATCGTCGTGTATCTGATACTCAACTAGTAGGGCAAGGGGGTGCGGGAAATGTGAATGTTAAGGTTGCGGGTGTTGTCGATATTGCTGGTGTCAAAAATGGATTTTCCAGTGGAATTTTTAGCAGAGTCGGAATAGGTGCAGTAGGGAACGGCGGTAATATTACCATTGATGCTGGTTCTTTTCAGTTACATTCGGGAGCTGTAATCACTGCCTCAACCTTTGGAAATGGTTTGGCTGGTAATGTAACGGTGAGTACAAAAGGTGGTGTTTCGCTTGCAGATGCTAACATCTTCACCACAGTAGGAGCGAACGGTGTGGGTAAGGGTGGCAATATCGATATTAATGCTGCAACACTATCACTACTTTCGGGCGCTCAACTACTAACTGCTACTCGTGAAGCATTTAATAATCTACCAGCAGGTAGGGGGGATGCAGGGGATGTGAATATTAAGGTTGCAGGTGTTGTTGATATTGCTGGTGTCAAAAATGGACTTTCCAGTGCAATTTTCAGCAGAATGGAAACAGGTACAGTAGGTAATGGCGGTGATATTACCATTGATGCTGGTTCTTTCTCATTAAGAGATGGCGCTCAAATTACTGCCTCAACCTTTGGACAGGGGAATGCAGGAAATGTGACGGTGAACGCAAAAAGTGCCGTTTTGCTTTCAGATGCTAACATCTTCACTACACTCGAAGCAGGGAGTCTGGGTAAAGGTGGTAATATCGATATCAATGCTGCAACATTATCACTACTTTCGGGCGCTCAATTACTAACTGCTACTCGTGAAGCATTTGATACTCAAATGGCAGGACAAGGAGATGCGGGAGACGTAAATGTTAAAGTAACAGGTGTTGTTGATATTGCTGGTGTCAAAAATGGACTTTCCAGTGCAATTTTCAGCAGAGTGGAAACAGGTACACAAGGCAATGGGGGTAGTATTACTATTGATGCGAATTCCTTCTATTTACGAGACGGCGCCTTATTAGACGCACGCACTGAAAATAACAATAGAGGTGGCAATATTACCGTAAATGTAAATCTGTTTGAAACAACCCAAGGTGGACAAATTACCACCAATACATTAAGCAATGGACGTGCGGGTAAAATCACAATCAACGCTGCTGAAAAAGTACTTATTAGCAGCAATGACCCAAATTATAATAACCGACTGACTAATTTTCCCAGCAGTATCGGAAATATCGGCGCCAACGCTGGATTTTTCGTTAACTCCACAGGTTCAGGAACCACTGGCGACATTGAAATAAACTCACCCAATATTACCCTAGACAACCAAGGTAAGCTTCAAGCTAATTCTACATCCGGTAACGGTGGTAACATCAACCTTAAAAATAACAATTTACTTTTATTAAGAAGAGGCGCCCAAATTTCCACCAACGCAGGTACACAACAACAAGGCGGTGATGGGGGTAACATTGATATTGATTCCGGTTTTATCGTTGCTATCCCAAAAGAAAACAGTGATATAACAGCCAACGCTTTTACTGGTAGAGGTGGTAACGTTAATATCCGCGCGCAGGGTCTTTTTGGTATCGAACCGCGTGCGTTACCATCTTCGGAAACTAGCGATATCACTGCAAGTTCTGACCGTGGTGTTCAAGGACAAATATCTATTACAGAACCAGATGTTGAACCAGAACAAGGATTAATTGAGCTTCCTGAAGAAGTAGTTGATGCTACACGTCGAGTTGCTCAAATTTGTCCAAGATTTCCCGGCGCCAAACCGTTAGGAGAATTTACCATCACTGGACGCGGTTCTTTACCACCCAGCCCCCTCGAAGCTTTACCTGGTACAACAAATACTACCAAGCTGGCGACTTTAGATAGTAACAATACTCATGTATCAAATATAGTTCTTAACGAAGCGCAAAATACGATAGTTGAAGCACAAGGGTGGGTTAAAAATGATGATGGAAGTTTAGAGCTTGTTGCAATGGCGTCGAATACTACACTCCTTTCACCTGTTGTAACATCTGTATGTACAAATATTCACTAGGTTGTAGGGCACGATGAAATAAAACTTTACCGTTAACGTTTTTGTCTCGTAATTCATCCCAACACCATACATGCAAGTGTTGGTGTGGGGCTTCTTAGTGCTTGAATCGCTCTTAATAATTAGTACTTGTAATGATAATCTTTATAGGTCGTGTAATAAAAATATTCTGTACTATACTTAGCATACAACACTGCTCGGTTAACATATGTAGAGACGTTACGATGTCTCGGAGCGAGGTTTTACGTTTCGCAATTTACTTAACCTCAGCAGTCTTGGCTGTATAGTTGGATATTAAATAAATGAACTTTAATAACATTATTAAATTAAAATGGTTCTATAATTTATCTATTCGGCGTAAACAGCTAATTGCATTATTGATTTCAGAAGTAATTTCTATTGTTGGATTGGTGGGAACAGGGTCTATTTTAATTATCAGTAGTGGACGAAATATTATAGTTAATCAGGCGAGGTCAGAACTTGCTGTTACCGAGATTAACTATAATATTAAAATCAATCAAATGGGCTTTGGATTTCGAGGACAATCTGATAACTTAGCAATTATTAATGTCGCAAAAAAACATAATCAGTCGCACTATTTAAAACCTGACTTGCAGGAAGTTAATAAAATATTGCAAAATGAAATTAAAGCTAGAAAAATAGAATATGCAACGTTAGTGGGTAAAAATTTACGAATTATTGCAAATGCTAATCAAAATCGCATAGGAGAAATCTTTAACCCCCAAAATTTGGTCACGGAGGTTTTTCGTAAACCGGAGCAAATCAAAACTAGCGAGATTGTTACTAGACAAGAATTAGTTAAAGAGAATCCTGACTTTGCACGTTTACTTGCGGGGAAAGAATTTTTGATTCGTTACACAGTCACACCAGTCAAAGACCTACAAACTGGTGAAGTTATTGCTGCTTTGTTATCTGGGGACATTGTTAATCAAAAACTACCGATTGTTAGTCAAACCTTGGATTCACAAAATGGTGGTTATAGTGCAGTTTATTTACAATCTTCTCAAGGAAAATTTGAGTTAGCGACTTCTGCAATTGAGATAAATAATCGCAATCTCCTTCAAAGCGAAAAAAACAAATATTTACTAAATATACCATTACCAAACACATCGCTATTAAAAAGCGCAGTTACTGCAAATAATAAGATTTTGACTGAGCGTATTGATATCCAAGGCAAAACTTACACTGTTGCTGCAAAAAAAGTTGTCAATTATGCAGGAAAATCAGTGGCAGTATTAATAAGGGGTACACCAGAAACAGATTTAAATACCTTGCTTAGAGAGAGTTTGTCATTACAAGCAACGATAGCTGTATTTACATTAATCATTGATATTGTATTAGCTGGAATTTTAACAAGAGCAATTGCTCGTCCTGTCAGATATCTTATAAAAGCATCTCAAAAGTTTTCCCAAGGAGACATGACAGAACGAGCAAAAGTGTTCTCTCAAGACGAAATTGGAGAACTTGCAATAAGTTTCAATCAAATGGCAGAACAATTGTTATTGAGACAAAATATTAATCAACAACAAATGCAGCAATTGTCAGCTACTGTACAAGAATTAACAAATACTCAATCCCAGCTTATTCAAGCAGAAAAAATGTCTAGTTTAGGTCAAATGATAGCAGGAATAGCTCATGAAATTAATAACCCGACTACTTTTATTTATAGCAATATATCACATTTAAATACATATGTAAATGACTTAATACAACTATTGCAATTATATGAGCGTTACTATTCTACAACAAATACAGAAATTAGTCAGTTTATTGAAAAAATCGAGCTAGATTATTTACGCCAAGATTTACCGAAATTGATAGATTCTATGAATGTTGGTAGCGTTCGCATTCAAGAAATAGTTCTTTCACTTCGCAATTTTTCTCGTTTGGATGAATCAGAGTGTAAATTAGTAGATATTCACTCAGGAATTGATAGTACATTAATGATTTTGAATCATCGTTTGAAAGTCCAACCTCATCGATGTGCAATCTTAATCACCAAAGAGTATGCAGATTTACCTCTGATCGAATGTTACCCTGGACAATTAAACCAGGTGTTTATGAACATTCTTAGTAATGCAATTGATGCTTTAGAAGAAGCGATAAAAAAATGTTCCGTTCAACCTCATATTCACATACTTACTCAACAAATTAACCCAGAAACAATCACTATCCATATTAAAGATAATGGATTGGGAATATCAGAAACACAACTTGCCAAAATATTTGACCCCTTTTTTACTACAAAACCTGTAGGGAAAGGTACTGGAATTGGTTTATATATCAGTTACCAAATCATTACAGAGAAGCATCATGGTCAGTTAGAATGTTTATCGACTCCAGGCAATGGTACGGAATTTATCATCAAAATACCCATCACTCAACAATCTAATACCTTATAGATATTAGTTAGAGTATCTTTAAACTCAAGAAGAATACAGAACTTGCGCGCGCTGTTGCTTTAAATCCGAGTGCGCCACCAGACTTACTTGAAGCATTGGTTTATTTAGAAGACGAGGATTAATGCCTTGATTTAAAAATAAGTATCTAAGTATCTAGACATTTAAATACTCAAAAAATTGAGTATTCAATTTTGAAACGGCGCCCTACGAACTGCCCTATCAAGTTACAAGCCGTGCAAGATATTCATCAACTCGATATTCAAAAACAATATCCCACATAAAGCAGCCATTTTCTCTAACGTGATATACACCTTCTCGCTCCACACGAAACTCCACGATTAAACCCTCACGTTGAGCATATTTAAGCTTTTTGATCGTGGAAGGAGTCAGTTCTCTAATTCTCGAACGTTCTACGGGAGTAAGAGCATTCCAAGCTTTCTGCTTATATTCCTCATTATTTTTGAGCGCTTCACTTATTTCTTCCCAAGAGCTAGAGCGCCGGTCCAGTAATATATATTGACGGAAGCGTAAATTTATGGGTCGGGGCAAAACGCTTATTTTTCGATTAAATTATTTATCCTTCGCATCGTACCAAGGCGCCTAAATGCTCGATTGAAGCAACACGCATAGCTAGATTTTTCTGTCAACCACTTCTACGCTCTCTGGCGCTCTAGCAGTTTGCAATGCTTGAACTAGTAGGTCAACAGGTGAACCACTTGGTAGTGTTAGTTTCCGTCCTGCCAAACTGATGAACCCGGAGGGAGTTATTTCTTTTGGCTGAATATCTACCACTGCTATTGGTTCGTAATCTTCAATCAAATCTCAGTAAATCACAAAGTTTTTTAGAAGCTTTGATAGTTGAGTATTTATGTATTTCAGTCAAGATTTGTAGAAATTGGAGCTTCAATGTTTAAGCCAAAGGTTCCAGCTTTACTAGAGAGTACAAGGTTAAGAATTTTGTTAGCATCATCTTGGGAAAACTCATGCTGGGAGTCCCATTCCCCAAGCACTGATAGGAACTTTACATTGTTTATCTTGGCTAAAGAAACTAAACGCCCCCAGAATGTTGGAAAACTTTCCCGTTTATATAGCTTACTTTCTTTTTTGTTTGCTTCAAGAGCTATCTTTGCTTGATCAAGGGCAACTGAGTTCTGTAGGTCTTCTCCTCTATTAAGATTTATGTTTAGCTCTTTCATAGAAATATGAGCGCTGAGTGGATTGACTAAGTTTAGGGAAATCTTTTCTGCATTGCTGGTTAGTTGACGTAGAACAGGTAATCGCATTGCTATAACTGCATATTGACCTAATGCGGCACCGTAACCTAACCCCTGTTTATTGCCTGGAACTTCTAGTCCATCTGGCTTCAGAATTTTTTGCTCACTATAGTAGAATATTGAAATGTGCCCTTTTTTCTCACCATCTCTATCTCTTAAAGTTAATAACCAAGTACGATCGCTCATCGCGCTGGGTTCTACTTCGTTGATGTCTATATAATTTCCTTCTAAATTTCCTGACAATTTCCAAGTGTAAATAGGGTCACTACTTGATTTCAATTTTGGTTTTGTCTTTAAAATTGCCCTTTGTATAACTCCGTCGTGTTGTTGCACCACGTGTGTTAATTCATGAGCAATTAACTCTTTCCCAGCATGACTTTGAGGGTTATATTCTCCTTGGCGAAAGAAAATATCTTGCCCTGTAGTAAATGCTTTTGCCTGAATTGATTGATTCAACTGGTCAGATTTTGCATCACTGTGAACTTTTACTTTGCTAAAGTCAAAACCAAATGCCTGTTCCATTGGCTTGCGGATGTCATTTGATAAAGCTTGTCCGTTACCCCGTGATTGTTGAATTGATGCTTCCAAATCCGCTGGTACAGATGTTTCGTCTATTATACCTACCTGTGTGGTTTTTTTGATTAGTTCTTCAGGCTTTTGTTGGCGCCGCATATAACCTGAAATTGGTTTCATCAAGACCATTTCCTCTTCTTCTGGTAATAAGTCCCGTTGAATGGTTTTGCCGCTTTGAGGTGAGTTGATTTGCTGTACTACTTGGTGCCCTACAGAGTCTGCTTCTTCTTCGTATCTATCTCCTGCCTTTCCAATTGTTAATTTAGTCTGAATTGGTAAGTAAGTACGCGAATTTTGTACAGGTGTTTTAGTAAAATCGTGTGCAAATTTAGACTCTTTTAACTGATAATTTTCTGGCTCTGGTATTACTTGAATATTTGTGGTATTACTTCGAGATACAATAAATGAGTTATTATGTACTAATGTAGATATTTTAGAGCTATCAGCTTGAACTTTTTTAAATGTCACAGTTATACCCTATACACTTTATGTATCTTAGCTCAAATAGATAAATTCACTAGTCCTTAAAATTTCCATTCATAAACCTATCCATACTACGCTCTGCCAAAGCCGCAATCATTAAAGAAGGATTAGTAGAAGCACAAGAACCAGGAATGAAGGCGCCGTCAACAACAAACAAGTTAGAATAGCCTTTGACTCGCCCATAAGGATTACACACGGTGCCGATTGTGGCACCACCAAGGGGATGAGCAGTTAAGCTCGTGTCAGGCGCACAACTACTTATATATCAATTGGAGTTTGACCAAATAAAGCTAGTGTAGTTGATTAATGCGTTCAACCTGCACAAGGCCTCGTTAAGAATAAAGATGGGGGTTTAGAGCTTGTTCCATTGGCGCCACAAACTACACTCAGTAAATCGCGTGCTTTTGTAACGACATTTTGTTACTAGGCGCCTGTTTTAAACCTTTTGGGGAATGCCGCAGGCGCCTTGTTTATTGGGAGTTTTCGATTTTTCTGCGGTTGAGCGTACAGGTAGTACAGTTCGTTTCTTGAATGTGCTACTCCTTACTCTTTACAGAAAATTATAATACAAGTCTGACTTAGATTTACTTGTTTTAACTTAATTTTACAATTCAAACTAAATCTATGGTTATAGTACAATGTAAAAGACGATTTATGTCTAGTTTGAAATCCAATACATTGGAATGGCAGATTTATATGTATCAAATTTTGATTAGGTGGAGACTTCGAGAAGTTATGGCTAGGTATAACATCAAATCTAAAGACCTAGCTAAGGAACTGGATATCAGCCCCAACGCGATGTCCGCACTTAGAAAAGCCAAAACAATGCCACGTATAGATGGGTTGGCATTAAACTTGATGTGCAATGCCTTAAATGAACTAGCAGAAGACTTGGAGGCGCCAATTACCCCTGGAAATTTGCTTGATTATTCTGTTGACCCAAAAAATCCACCGGAAGCCGACAAGGTATTTAGCCTCATAAAACGGAAGAGAGCTAGGCGTAAAAATTTACTTGAAGAGCAAGAAAATGAAGACTTATCCTCTTCAAAATTGGCTTCTCCCAAAAAAGAAGTAGCTTAAAAAAATTAATTTATACAAAAAACATGCGGATAAAATGGCGCCTCGCGGTGTTGATGGCAGACTCTTAAGTTGATTACAAAGAGCTTGCATCAGTCAACCTGGCGATTTACGTACCAACAGCGACAAGTAGCGAGGGTAAGTGAAATTCTGCAAAAAAAGATGCAAAAATCTGCTGAAACATAAGGACAACAATGATATATTGGCGCCTGCTTTGTATTAATGGCTGAGAAAAGTTTATTCTAAAATTTAGTAGTAAATGTATAAAAAAATATAAGTAATAAGGGCAGGCACCTTATATTTAAATCTTTTTACTAATTCAAACACACGTTTTAAAACTGGCGCCCTTTACCCGGATTTCTCACTTGTGAGAAAAAATGACTAATTTGAGTAAAATTTAGGATGCCTTAATTGATACATTGGTAAATGACATTCAAAAATAAAATATCTTCACGTATAAGCCGAAGCGATTAAGATAAATTAAACACATTCAAATTACAACAATACTGAGAAATAACTTATTAGTCAAAAAACTAGACATGTTAAAGCTAGGGTTAAATTAAGAAAACTTACCCGAATTGCAAGCTAATAACTGTAACGGCATATTAAATCAAAATCAAGGGGAGCATCCAATGGGGCAAGAAGCGTAATTATTAAGGCGCCTGAAACCCTTATCTAATACAATAGTCGTGAAAAAAACATCACTTGGCTTTCATTGAATGCTCCTAAATCAAGCAAATTTTGGAAGCCGAGATAAATAATTGTAAGCTGTTGCAAAAATATCTATATAGGGACAAGCACAAGTAATAGCAATTAGAACCCGTTGGCTATTAAAACTAATAATTGCCCCTAACTTCAGTAGCTTTGTACGAATAGTTCCAACAGTAGCATTTTTAAGCTCAGTTTGTGCCAAACATTTCTCTCTGAAAGCATTCATTAAAATGTAAGCGATAGAAGAGAACCATAAGCGTAATTGATTTCCGGCAAATGTGTGTGTACTAGTTCTGTCACTTTTTAGGTCTAACTTTTGCTCCTTAAGACTGTTTTCCATATTGCCGCGCGGACAATACTTTTCAGTATAAAGTCGCCCAGGAGGAACATTTTTGGTAGAAAGTGATGTGACAACAAAACGAGTTTTTACTTCTTCACGACTATACTCAATCTTTGATACAACACGACGGCTGCGGCTCCACGAATCTGTGGTTTGATAGTCAAGCGAACAATACCAAACCGAATTTTTAACTAATGCTGCTGCTTGTTTTTTTAATTCTTCTGATGGAGTAAGCAGAGTTTCTAAAAAACTGGTTACAGGCTGAAGTTTTTGCAAATATTCTTGAGATGCTCGGTGTTGAGTTGGTTGTATAAGTTGAAGTAACCGACTGTTTTGAGCTAACCCAAAAACGTAATCGATGCCGACTTCAGATTCACACCATGCCATAATCTCTTCTCGTGCATAAGCGCTATCTCCACGAACAAGAATTTTAACTTTAGGCCAGCGCGCACGTATTTGTTTAATAACCCTTTGTAACTCTTCTAATGCTCCTCCTGCTGGGTCTGAATTAGAGGCACGAAGTTTTGCCGCTAATAAATGCTTTCCACAAAAAAGATAGAGTGGAGCATAACAGTATCCTTTATAATAAGGATTATAAAAACTTTCTTCTTGATTACCATGTGTTAAATCATCGGTAACATCTAAATCTATGGTTATTTCTCGTGGCGGTTTTAAATAAGATTCTAAAAAAAACTCCACCAATAGTGTTTCTATTGCTTTTGGGTCATGGTCGATACGATGATATCTACTATCAGCCCTTGAATCAACGTTTTCTGGGCAATGTTCAATACGATTTAAAGTACTTTTTCCTGCCAAAGTTACTGACTCTTCTGATGAGTTAATTGCTTTTCCAACTGCAAGCGCAAATATTGGGTCATTACGTAGAGTTTCATGGTCATTTATATCTTCGTAACCCATGACTAAGGCATATACTCTTTGTGCAATTAAGCTTTGAACTGGATGTAAAATTTTATTTGGCTCTCGGTAGTCTTTGAAACATGCTGTCAGTCGTGATATGATTTCTCTTTTTCTGTCCAGTTCCGCAATTAGTGTTAACCCTGCATCCGATATTACAGGCTTACCCTTAAAATTAACTACAATTGGACATGACTTTACTTGTTCAAATACGAACTGTTCTGGTATACAATGATTTTTATTTGGGGTCATACTTGAAACTGCTGGAATTGTTTTGCAATATACATTTTGGCAGTTTTTGACCCCTCTTTTCTAAAATCTTGTGAGAAATCCGGGTTTATTCCTTAAGAAAAAATTGCATAAGTTTACTGTAGGCAGAAATACTGATAAGTATAAGTTTAATAACAAACTTTGATTATCATTATTATCTGGGGTAAAGTGCAATGAATAAGAACTACTGTTTAGTTCAAAAGCTTCTGCTGTGTGCCTTTCTCTCGCTTGGTAGTACTTCAGTTCATGCACAACTTACACCTGATAATACTTTAGGGACGGAAGCTTCTAAACTTACTCCAAATGTACTAATAAATGGCGCCAGTGCTGATTTGATTAATGGTGGCGCCTTACGTGGTAGTAATCTATTTCATAGTTTTAGTGAATTCAATATTAAAGATGGACAAAGGGTTTATTTTGCCAATCCGTCTGGAGTAGTAAATATATTAACGCGCGTTACAGGTAGCAATGCGTCAAGTATTTTAGGGACGTTGGGTGTTGATGGTGCCGCAAACTTATTTTTGATTAATCCGAATGGTATTTTATTTGGTCAAAATGCGCGCCTTGATATAGGAGGTTCGTTTGTTGGGACAACAGCGAATGGTGTGCAGTTTGGTAATCAAGGTAACTTTAGTGCGACAAATGCGGAGGCGCCTGGTTTGTTGACTATTAATCCTTCGGCGTTATTTTTTAATCAGATTAATCCTAGTGCTGGAATTCAAAATAATTCGGTGGCGCCTGCTGGTGTAGACCCAGCAGGTTTTGACGCATTTGGTTTGCGAGTCTTTGACGGTAAAAGCTTACTGCTAGTGGGTGGAGATGTGAGTATGGATGGGGGACAATTAAATGCTCTTGGCGGAAGAGTTCAGCTAGGAGGTGTTTCGGCGCCTGGAAATGTTTTTATTTTCTCTGACGGAAATAATTTGAGATTAGGATTCCCTGAAAATGTAACTCCTGCTTCGGTATCCTTGATAAATCAAGCTGGGGTATATGTAGAAGCTTCGGGTGGCGGTAATATTGCAGTTCATGCTCGAAATATAAAAATGGACGGAGGAAGTCTCTTAAGTGCTGGTATTGGGGAAAGTTTGGGGTCACCTGATACTAGTGCAGGAGATATTACTTTGACCGCAACAGAAGAAATAGTTATAAATGATAGGAGCGGAATTCGCAATTTAGTGCGTAAGGATTCACAAGGCAATGGAGGCAATATTGGCATTAATGCAGGTTCCTTAAAATTACAAGATGCAAGCTTATTCGAGTTACAAGATGGTGCCCAAGTTTTTACTTCAACCTCTGGAAAAGGGAACGCAGGAAATGTGACGATAACTACAAAAAATACCATTTCACTTACAGGTAATGTTAATATCTCCAGTGCGGTGGAAGCAGGGGCTGTTGGTAAGGGTGGTAATATCGATATGGGTGCTGCAAACGTAACACTACTCAATGGTGCCCAAATTGCAGCCTCAACTCGTGGACAGGGGAATGCGGGGAATGTGACGATAATTGCAGAAGATACTGTTTCCCTTGTTGCAAATCCTTCTTTAATCTTCACTACGGTAGAAGCAGGGGCTGTTGGTAATGGAGGCAATATTGATATTAATGCTGCAAACCTAATACTACAAGATGGCGCCCAACTAGCAACTGCTACCCGTCGTGCATCTGAGACTCAAGGAGCAGGACAGGGAGATGCAGGAAATATAAATGTAAAAGTTACAGATGTTGTTGATATTACTGGTATGAAAAATACATCTTCCACTGGAATTTTCAGTTTAATGCAAACTGATACAAAAGGTAGTGGAGGTAATATCACGATTGATGCTGGCTCCCTCAAGTTACAAGATGTCGTTCAACTTTCTGCCTCAACCGATGGGCAAGGAAATGCCGGAAATGTGACAATAACTGCAAAAGATACTGTTTTCCTCGTAGGTGAAGCTGACATCTTAAGTACAGTAGAAAAAAGTGGTGTGGGTAAGGGTGGTAATATCACGATTGATGCTGGCTCTCTCAAGTTACAAGATGGCGCTCGACTTTCTGCCTCAACCGATGGGCAAGGAAATGCCGGAAATGTAATAATAACTGCAAAAGATGCTATTTCGCTTGCAAGCAATGTTGATATTTTTAGCGCAGTGGAGACTGGGGCTATTGGTAAGGGTGGTAATATCGATATAAATGCTACAAACATAACACTACGTGATGGCGCTCAAATTGCAGCCTCAACTCGTGGACAGGGAAATGCAGGGAATGTAACGGTAGTTGCTAAAGATACTGTTACAAGTGCAAATAGTTCTCTCATACTTAGCACAGTGGAAGCAGGGGCTGTTGGGAAGGGAGGCAATATTGATATTAATGCTGCAAACCTGATACTACGAAGTGGCGCCCAACTAGCAACTGCTACCCGTCGTGCATCTGAGACTCAAGGAGCAGGACAAGGAAATGCAGGAAATGTGAATGTAAAGGTTACAGGTCTTGTGGATATTGCTGGTTTGAAAAGTACATCTTCCACTGGGATTTTTAGTTTGATACAAACCGATACAAAAGGTAATGGAGGTAATATTACCATTGATGCTGGCTCCCTCAAGTTACAAGATGGCGCTCGACTTTCTGCCTTAACTAGAGGACAAGGGAATGCCGGAAATGTGACAATAAGTGCAAAGTGCAATAGTTGAAGCACAAGGCCTCGTTAAGAATAAAGATGGGAGTTTAGAGCTTGTTCCATTGGCGCCAGTAACTACGCCAAACGCGCATATTGTAGCATTTGCATGTCCAACTAATTAAATATTGAAGTAATCATTGCAAAGAATGGCGCCCTTAAACTTACAACAAATTTAATTTCTTTAAATACGTATAAACAATCTTTACGCTTACAGAATACAATCGTACAATCGACAAATTTTTTTCATTCCTTAAGAAAAAATTGTATAAGTTTGTTCTAGCTGAAAATACTGATAAATATAAAGTAACGTTTTAGTAACCGCCGTTAAAATAATCAAGTTATTAGCATGATGATTAAAAATCAGGCTTTGTTTCACAAGCTTTTATTTTGTTTTGTAGTATTAATTAACGCTCCTGTTCAAGCACAAATTATACCTGACAATACTTTGGGGACAGAAGCTTCCTTGCTTACTCCAATTGTCGAGCAACCAGGCACCTCTATAGACTTAATTAACGGTGGCGCCCTACGTGGTAATAATCTTTTCCATAGTTTTAGTGAATTTAATATCAAAAATGGACAAGCAGTTTATTTTGCTAATCCCGTAGGAGTAATAAATATACTGACGCGCGTTACAGGTAAGAATGCGTCGAATATAAGAGGGACACTGGGTGTTGATGGTAACGCCAATCTATTTTTAATAAATCCCAACGGTATTCTATTTGGTCGGAATGCTTCATTGAATGTGCAGGGTTCATTTATAGGGACGACTGCAAACGGTGTGCAATTTGGTAATCAAGGCAATTTTAGTGCTACTGAACCCTCGGCACCTGGATTGTTGACTATTAATCCTTCTGCATTGTTTTTTAATCAGATTAATCCAAATGCTGGGATTCAGAACAATTCAGTGGCGCCTGCAGGAAAAGACGCTACAGGTATGAATGCATTTGGGTTGCGCGTCAAAGATGGTAGTAGTTTATTGCTGATTGGTGGTAATGTCAGCATTTCGAGGGGGCGGGTTGTTGCAAATGGTGGACACATCGAATTAGGAGGATTGATAGAAGCAGGGAATATTAGTATTCAAACTAATGGAGATAAACTGAGTTTAAGCTTTCCTTCGGGGGTTCAACGGGGAGATGTTGTTCTTGCCAACAGGAGCGTGGTTGAAACTTTGGCTACAGATAGGGGTAGCATTGCAGTAAATGCTAGAAATATTGATATTTCAGGAAGGAGTGTAATTTTTGCGGGAATAGACACAGGTTTGGGAACAATTGATAGTCAAGCAGGTGATATAACCCTGAACGCAACGGGAGAAGTTAATATTACTGACTCTGGGAGTGGAATTCGTAATTTAGTAAGAACAGATGCAAAAGGCAGTAGCGGAAACATTATTGTGAATGCAGACTCTTTCAACTTAGGGGAAGATACTGCACTTTCTGCCTCAACTTTTGGTCAGGGGAACGCCGGAAATGTGACCTTAACTGTAAAGGATACGATTTCTTTGACTGGTGGTGATATCCTCAGCACAGTAGAGGAAGGGGGTGTGGGTAAAGGAGGCAACATTGAGATCAATGCAGCAAACTTATCTCTCAAAAACGGCGCCCAGCTACTAACTATTGTTCGTAGCGCATCTAATAATCGATCCTCTGGTAAAGGTGATGCGGGTTCGGTGAATGTCAATGTTTCTGGAGTTGTTGATATCACTGGCTCTTCAGATACATCTCCTAGTGGGATTCGCAGTCGGATGCAAACAGGAACAGAAGGCAATGGTGGAAATATTACTGTGAATGCAGGCTCTTTCAACTTAGGGGAAGGTACTTCACTTATCGCCTCAACTTCTGGAAAAGGAAATGCGGGAAATGTCACCTTAACTGTAAAGGATACGATTTCTTTGACTGGTGGTGATATCCTCAGCACAGTAAATGCTTCTGGTGTGGGTAAAGGAGGCAATATTGAGATAAATGCAGCAAACCTCGAACTTAGTGATGGCGCCTCACTAATAACTAGTGTTCGTAGCGCATTCGATAATAAACCAGCAGGTAAAGGTGATGCGGGTTCGGTCAATATCAATGTTTCTGGACTTGTTAATATTACCAGCGGAAGAAATGGGTTTCGAGGTGGAATTATCAGCGAGGTGGAATCACAAGTTGAAGGTCATGGTGGAAATATTACCGTCAATGCTGGCTCTTTCAACTTAGGAGAAGATACTACACTTAATACCTCAACTTCGGGTATTGGCAATGCTGGGAATGTGACTTTAACTGTAAAGGATACTATTTCTTTGATTGGTGGTGATATCCTCAGCACAGTCGAGTCAGGGGGTGTAGGTAAAGGAGGTAATATTGAGGTAAACGCAGCAAACCTCTCACTCCAAAACGGCGCCCAACTAATAACTAGTGTTCGTAGCATATCCAATACTAAACCACCAGGTAAAGGTGATGCGGGAAACGTTAATGTCAATGTTTCTGGACTCGTTGATATTACTGGGCAAAAAAATGGGTTTTTCAGTAATATCATCAGTGAGATTGAATCACAAGTAGAAGGACAGGGTGGAAATATTACTGTGAACGCAGGCTCTCTCAACTTAGGAGAAGGTACTGCACTTAATACCTCAACCCTTAGTATTGGCAATGCTGGAAATGTGACTTTAACTGCAAAGGATACTATTTCTTTAACTGGTGCTAATATCTTCAGTACACTACAAGCAGGAGGTGTAGGTAAAGGAGGCAATATCGAGATAAATGCAGCAAACCTCTCACTCCAAAACGGCGCCCAATTAGTAACTATTGTTCGTAGCGCACATGATAATAAACCAGCAGGTAAGGGTAATGCGGGAAACGTTAATGTCAATGTTTCTGGACTTGTTGATATTACTGGCACCAGTGGAACATCCCCCAGTGGGATTAGCAGTCTAATGCAAACAGGAACAGAAGGCAATGGTGGAAATATTATTGTGAATGCAGGCTCTTTCAACTTAGGAGAAAACGCTGCACTTAATACCTCAACTTCGGGTATTGGCAATGCTGGAAATGTCATCTTAACTGTAAAGGATACTATTTCTTCGACTGGTGGTGATATCCTCAGCACAGTAGATGCACTCGGTGTGGGTAAAGGAGGCAATATTGAGATAAATGCAGCAAACCTCTCACTCAATAATGGTGCCCAAATAATAACTAGTGTTCGTAGTACATCCAATAATCAACCACCAGGTAAAGGTGATGCAGGGAACGTTAATGTCAATGTTTCTGAACTTATTGATATAAGGGGCGAAAGAAATGGGTTTTTCAGTGGAATTATCAGCGAGATTGAATCACAAGTAGAAGGTCATGGTGGAGATATTACTGTGAACGCAGGCTCTCTCAACTTAGGAGAAGGTACTGCACTTAATACCTCAACCTTTAGTATTGGCAATGCTGGAAATGTTACCTTAACTGCAAAGGATACGATTTCTTTGACTGGTGGTAAGGTCTACAGCACTCTACAAGCAGGAGGTGTGGGTAAAGGAGGCAATATTGAGATAAATGCGGCAAACCTCGAACTTAGTAATGGCGGCTCACTAGTAACTAGTGTTCGTAGCGCATATGATAATAAACCAGCAGGTAAAGGTGATGCTGGGAACGTTAATGTCAATGTTTCTGGACTTGTTGATATTACTGGGCAAAGAAATGGGTTTGTTAGCGGAATTGTTAGTGAGGTGGAATCATTTGCAGAAGGACAGGGTGGAAATATTACCGTAAATGCAGGCTCTTTCAAATTGGGAGAAGGCACTGCATTTAATACTTCAACTTCTGGTTTTGGCAATGCTGGAAACGTTACCTTAACTGTAAAGGATACGATTTCTTTGACTGGTGCTAGTATCTACAGCACACTACAAGCAGGAGGTGTGGGTAAAGGAGGCAATATTGATATAAAAGGAGCAAACCTCTCACTCCAAAACGGCGCCCAACTAGTAACTATTGCTCGTAGCGCATATGATAATAAACCAGCAGGTAAAGGTGATGCTGGAAACGTTAATGTCAATGTTTCTGGACTCGTTGATATTACTAGTAGGACGGAAGCATCTCCCAGTTTAATTAGCAGTCTAATCCAAACAGGAACAGAAGGTAATGGTGGAAATATCACCGTTCTTGCAGGCTCTTTCAACTTAGGAGAAAATGCTGGACTTAATACCTCAACTTCGGGTATTGGCAATGCCGGAAATGTAACTTTAACTGTAAAGGATACAATTTCTTTGACTGGTGGTAATATCCTCAGCACAGTAGATGCTTCTGGTGTGGGCAAAGGAGGCAATATTGAGGTAAATGCAGCAAACCTCGAACTTAAAAACGGTGCCCAACTAATAACTAGTGTTCGTAGCACATCCAATCATCAACCACCCGGTAAAGGTAATGCAGGGAACGTTAATGTCAATGTTTCTGGACTCGTTGATATTACTGGGCAAAAAAATGGGTTTTTCAGTAATATCATCAGCGAGATTGAATCACAAGTAGAAGGACAGGGTGGAAATATTACCGTTAATGCAGGCTCTTTCAAATTGGGAGAAGGTACTGCATTTAATACTTCAACTTCTGGTTTTGGCAATGCTGGAAATGTGACTTTAATTGTGAAGGATACGATTTCTTTAACTGGTGCTAGTATCTACAGTACATTACAAGCAGGAGGTGTGGGTAAAGGAGGCAATATTGATATAAAAGGAGCAAACCTCTCACTCCAAAACGGCGCCCAACTAGTAACTATTGCTCGTAGCGCATATGATAATAAACCAGCAGGTAAAGGTGATGCTGGAAACGTTAATGTCAATGTTTCTGGACTCGTTGATATTACTAGTAGGACGGAAACATCTCCCAGTTTAATTAGCAGTCTAGTCCAAACAGGAACAAAAGGCAATGCTGGAAATATCACCGTTCTTGCAGGCTCTTTCAACTTAGGAGAAAATGCTGGACTTAATACCTCAACTTCGGGTATTGGCAATGCTGGAAATGTGACTTTAACTGCAAAGGATACTATTTATTTGATTGGTGGTAATATCCTCAGCACAGTTGAGTCAGGGGGTGTAGGGAAAGGAGGCAATATTGAAATAAACGGAGCCAATTTATCTCTCAAAAACGGCGCCCAACTCATAACCAGTGTTCTTAGCGCATCCAATAATCAATCACCAGGTAAAGGTAATGCGGGAAATGTTAATGTCAATGTTTCTGGACTTGTCGATATCACTGGCAAAACAGGAACGTCTCCCAGTTTAATTAGCAGTCAAGTGGAAACAGGAACAGAAGGCAATAGTGGGAATATTACCGTTCTTACAGGCTCTTTCAAATTAGGAGAAAACGCTGCACTTTCCGCCTCAACTTCTGGTCTGGGTTCGGCAGGCACAATTAAAGTTAATGTAGCTGATGTTTTCACTATCTTTAGTAATAGTCCTAACTTTTCTACTGGCTTGTTTGTTAACTCTCAAAGTGCAACAGGTGCTGCTGGGGATATTATCGTTAATTCACCCCAAATTCATTTGGGCAATCAAGCTAAACTCAGCGCCGAATCCGCATCAGGGAACGGTGGAAATATCAACCTCGACGGTAACTTACTTCTAATGCGTCGCGGTGGTCAAATTACCACTAATGCAGGTACCAGACAAAAAGGTGGCGACGGTGGCAACATATATATAAATTCAAATTTTATTGTTGCCGTACCCCATGAAAACAGCGATATCACAGCTAATGCTTACAGTGGTAAAGGTGGTAACGTTTTCATCCGTACACAAGGTATTTTAGGTATTGAACCGCGCGCAACAGAATCTCCACTAACTAGCGATATTACAGCATCTTCTGAACTTGGTGTACAAGGTCAAATTTCCATTACTGAACCTGACGTTCAACCTGCACAAGGATTAATTGAACTACCAGAAGAAGTTGTTGATGCAACTAAACGAGTTGCTCAAATTTGTCCAAGAGTTCCCGGCGCCAAACCACTCGGAGAATTCACAATCACAGGACGCGGCAGTTTACCACCCAGCCCCCTCGAACCATTACCTGGCGCCACTAACACCACCAAGTTAGCAACTTTAGATAGTAACAATACTAATGTATCAAACACATATCCTAACAAAGTGCAAAACGCAATAGTTGAAGCACAAGGTTGGGTTAAAAATGTAGATGGCAGTATGGAACTTGTTGCGATGGCGTCAAATACTACACCCAACGCGCGTGTTGTTGCATCTGTATGTCCATCTCAAAACAGTGAATAGGCATCTATTTAGGGTTTGCTGAAAAAGAGGGAAAAACAGGCGGCATCAGATTATCAGACCAAAGAAATATATCCAGATGCAAGAGAAGAAGGTAAAATTACTTAAAATCCTTGCATCTACGTGACTAGCAATCAGGGGCACTTATTGGTAATTATGTACCGGAAACAGGAGCAGCCTCCAATTCTACCTGAAAACTTTCAACTTCCATTTGAGGGGAAGCTAAGAGAAGATAATCGTTGGGTAATCATGGCTTCTTTAATGCCTTGGGCAGAATTTGAGGACGAGTATTCTTCTTCTTTCTCTGTAGAAATGGGGGCGCCAGCAAAGCCATTTCGGATGGCATTAGGGGCATTAATAATTAAAGAAAAATTAGGCATAAGTGATAGAGAAACAGTAGAGCAAATAAAGGAAAACCCTTATCTACAATACTTTATAGGAATGTCATCTTATAGTAATGAAGCACCATTTGATGCATCGATGCTAGTTCATTTTAGAGAAAGAATTAGTGTAGAATTAGTCAGGAAAGTAAATCAAGAAACGGTGAGTCCAGTTGGCGGTGTCGGCTTCCGTCCCGCCAAACTGGCGAACCCGAAGGGTAAAGAAGATGTTAGACTCTGCATCTTCAATTGATACTGAAAAAAAACAGAACTATCAGAAAAAGAAATAAGTGAGCTAAAAAATCTTGGGAAATTAGTACTGGCACAATCTAAGGTATTTAGTATCTAATCAGAACATTGTTACTAAGCGTGTAACCTAGTCAAATAAAGGGTTAAGCTTTGTAAATCAAGTTTAACTTGAATAAAATAGGTTATGATTAGGTAAAACAAGTTAAGCTTGAAGGGGGAGACTAAATATGAGTCGTCCACACCTTGCCATAGTTCATAACATGTCGATAGTTTCTGCTCCTATAACTTTTGCAGAGAAACTAGCAGACCACGAAGCTATCTTACAGGGGTATTTAGATACTCATGTTACGCGTAACCATAGCGAGCTAACTATTGAATCAGAACGCAGGTTCTTAAAGGGTTGGTTCGAGAACTTAATAATAAAAGACGACTTACATCCACTGGGTGAAAGACAATTATTGATTTGGGAAGCAATGAGTCCAATTACAGGACGACAGAGGATTGTGGAGTTTGGTAAAGGGCTGGTAAGCGCTGATTTAAAAGTGCGTACAGTACAAGGATACCTAGGTAAACTCAGACGATTATTTGAGTACGTGCTTGAATGTCCGTATATACCAGGAGAAAATACTCAGTTATTGGTAGCAAAGTATGGTCGTATTGAGCAACCAGTCTTGGAATATGACTATCCTATACATACACTTGATTCGGATGAAGAAGGTTTTGTACTGACGGGCGAAAGGCTGATTGAGTTTTATGAGTTTATACGCACAACATATATTAGTAATAATCAAAAAAAGCTACCAGTTTCAAGAGATTATACGATGATTGTATTGGCAGCAGAAAGCGGTTTAAGAGCTTCGGAGATTTTACATTTAGATGCATTAAAACCACATCGAGACCTATTTTATCAACAAAACAGTATTCAAACGCGCTTTGGTAAAGCAGCGTCTGGTTCTGGAAAACGAGTACGTAAAACAATTTTTACGCCTTTTGCTCAGGCGACGATGCGTGTTTATGAGGAGCGGATTCGACCAAACTTTCCTTGTTCAAAGGAGAATCCAGCACTGTTTTTAAGTGAGAGTGGTGAGAGAATTTCATATCAGACGATGTGGCGTAACTTGCATGTAATTGCAATTGCAGCAGTGAAAGTAGGTTTAGACCTACCACAACATTTAAGCTGGCACAGTTTGCGTAGGTCATTCGCAACGAACTTTATGGAAAAGCAACCGGATAAAGTATGGGTATTAATGGATTTAATGGGTCACTTGAATCCAGGTACATTACACCGCTATGTTAGGCATAGTCAGTCATACTATGAGAAAGCGATTGAAGAAATTGTAGGTTCGCTTACGAGTGAGACTAGTTAAGTGTAAAGGAGAAATTTTATGCCAGTTGTGTGGAAGCTAAAAAGTGGCTAGCAGTAGAACGGGATATCTACCGAGCTTCTGAACTACAAGCATTACTAGCTTCTAAAGCAGGAGTACAATTATCACTTCAGGCAGTTTCCGCACTAATTAATGGCAAACCAAATGCTCTAAGACTTCAAACAATTCAAGCTCTTTGTAATGCTTTAGATTGTAAACTAAGTGACTTTTGTGAAGTGCAGCCTGACCCGGTTGAAGTAACTATCAAAAAACTAAAACAAAGGCTAGTGTTCCAGAGCGTTTATACGGTGGTAAAAACAAGTTTCATCGGATGAAAGTATCTTTCCCGACCCGCATGAATTTACAAATCGTGGTTGAATAACTTTCTTCAAAAGCTATCGGATGAGTAAT
>NZ_KB217483.1:1157422-1158255 GCF_000331305.1 Calothrix sp. PCC 7103
AACCTTAGAGAATCTATTAGATGCGACATGCGCGCCAGCAGATATAAGTTATCCAACAGATTTGGAACTATTAAATCAAGCCCGAAAACACACAGAGCGAATAATAGATTTACTTTATGAAGAACTAAAGGGAACATTAGAGAAAAACCAAGAACTTATAGAGAGAAAGCTAGAAAAGACTACTTAGATGTTGCAAAAAAACGTCGTCCATCCCAGAATGAGAAAAGAAAAGCTATAAAAAAACAACTTCAAGATATTAAGAGAAATTTAGCTCATATTAATCAGTTGATAAAATTGGGTTCTAGCGAGCGAAAAATTAACTGACAGACAATATAAAATGTTGCTTGTAGTTTCAGAAATCTATCGTCAGCAGCTATGGTTATATGAGAATAAAAAACAGAGTATTGATGACCGCATTGTTAGTTTAACCCAACCGCATATCCGCCCAATTGTACGAGGTAAAGTAGGGAAAGCTGTAGAATTTGGCGCTAAACTGTCAGCTAGCTACTTTGATGGATATGTGTTCCTAGACCATATTAGTTGGGATAATTTTAATGAATCAGGAGATTTTAAAGCACAAGTAGAAGCATATAAAAACTATACTGGCTATTATCCAGAATCTGTTCACGTTGATAAAATTTATAGAACACGAGAAAATCGAGTTTGGTGTAAAGTGCATAGGTATTAAAATGAGTGGACCCCCTCTAGGAAGACCAAAGACTCTTAGTAAAGAAGAAAAAAAGCAAGATGAGCGAATCTGAAAGAGTACGTAATAGTATTGAGGGGAAATTTGGACAAGCGAAAAGAAGATTTAGTCTTAATAGAGTGATGGC
>NZ_KB217483.1:1158355-1462201 GCF_000331305.1 Calothrix sp. PCC 7103
AATAAACCTGTTGGGAAAACTTTTCCATCTCAAATAGTCCGTTCTGCTTCATTCAAAGTTAATGGTACTATTTGTAATCCTAACACCCTACGAAAAACTGTAGGTGTGATGATAGCAGATATTGCTGGTGGTGGAATTTTACGTTTTCTAGGATGGGAAGATACTCAAGCCTTTGGTTATACTTGGATTCCGCGTGAGATTGTTTACCCTCAACAACCGAAAAACTCTCAACCGAGTGAATCAACTACCACATTAGAAATTGAATTTCCATCCATGAAAACTTAAAATGCGCGATTTTCAAATCAGTTGGATCATGACGGCTCCAACTCAACTGAAATTTAAGATTCTATACACCTGTTTTTTATGATTTTTTTAACCTGTTTTTGACAGACTAACCGACCGGCAGGGAGGTTGGTCAGCCAAAAACAGGTATCCTCTTAGGGGTTTGGAGGACTTGTGGCAGCGCTTACAAAAATTGTGAGCGCATAGCGGCGCCATTAGGAGCGTCTTCTTACTTTCTAATTGTTTTTTACACCTTGAGCAGAATGTATAAATTTGAATGAAACTCTAACCGTATTTTGATGCTCGTATGAAAAATTACTATGATACGCAAATCTTTAACATCATTCATATCTTAGGTTTTTATATTTTTAACCAGGGGGTAAAGAAAAACTTAAAACCTTAGAGAATCTATTAGATGCAACTTGTGCGCCCGGTGATATAAGCTATCCAACAGATTTAGAGCTACTCAATCAAGCCAGAAAGCAGACAGAAACAATTATAGACCTCCTTTATGAACAAATGAAGGGTCAATTAGAGAAAAAGCCAAGAACATATAGAGAAAAAGCTAGAAAAGATTATCTAGAAGTTGCTAAAAAACGCCGTGTACCCCAAAATGATAGAAGAAAAGCAATTAAAAAGCAACTTCAATATATCAAAAGAAACTTATCTCATATTGACCAACTAATTCAAGCCGGAGCAACTCTAGAAAAATTAACTAACAGGCAATATAAGATGCTGCTTGTAGCAGCAGAAGTCTATCGTCAACAACTATGGTTGTATGAAAATAAAAAACAGAGTATCGATGACCGTATTGTTAGCTTAAATCAACCACACATCCGCCCAATAGTTAGGGGAAAAGCAGGTAAGGCAGTAGAATTTGGCGCCAAATTATCGGCTAGTTACTTTGATGGATATGT
This sequence comes from Calothrix sp. PCC 7103, assembly GCF_000331305.1. Classification (GTDB taxonomy): domain Bacteria; phylum Cyanobacteriota; class Cyanobacteriia; order Cyanobacteriales; family Nostocaceae; genus Dulcicalothrix. The sequence goes on from NZ_KB217483.1 coordinate 1,159,555, forward strand.
ATTTTTAGACCATATCAGTTGGGATAATTTTAATGAATCAGGAGACTTAAAAGCCCAAGTAGAAGCATATAAAAATTATACTGGTTATTATCCGGAATCTGTTCATGTTGATAAAATTTATCGAACACGAGAAAACCGAGCTTGGTGTAAAGAAAGAGGTATCGTAATGAGTGGACCTGCTTTGGGAAGACCAAAGATGAATGTTAGTAAAGAAGAAAAGAAACAAGCTTTAGAGTCAGAAAGAATTCGTAACTGTATTGAAGGAAAGTTTGGTGAGCCAGCGCGTTGCGGGGGTTCCCCCCGTTGTAGCGACTGGCGAACCCGTAAGGGGCAGGGTAAAAGAAGATTTAGTCTTAATAGAGTCATGGCTAAACTGCCTCATACTTCCCTAACTGCAATTGCTATTACTTTTTTAGTCATGAATCTTTCTACCCACCTGTCACGGGTTTTTTATGCTTTTTTATGTCTATTTTTAAGAAAAACACCTTTTTTACAGGTTAATAATAAGTGAAAATTATAAATATCATGCTTTAGAAGCATATTAACTTATGGTTGGTTTTGCTTAAATAACTGGTCAATCTTCAAATTGGTTTTTTACGACTTTTTCAGCAAGCCCTACGTAAAATTTTCCGGTCTGTCTGTATTATAAATGTCTCCACCTATCTGATGGCTTTGAACTGTCTCGGCATCTACAACTCCACCAGCAAACTGCGAGTTACGTTGGTCATAGTTGGAGACTTTTCTTGGATTTTCTGCCAAAGCTTTTTGAACAGACCCTTGTTGTTCAACTATGTCAAACAAACGATTAATCTGACCTTCATATCTGGTAATTTGCGCTTCCTGTCTAGCAATCAACGCATCTTTACCCTCAATACTGGTTTGATATTGTGCTTCTAATGCTTTGAGCGCAACTTCATAACCATGCATAATATTGCTGTGAATTTTCTCCTTGTTAGCATCTGGAGAAACGCTAACTCTAACCAAAAGAACACCATCTCTCTTCTTCTCTATACTTTGTACATCTAGTTGGGCACCTTGGTTTTCTACTTGTACTTTTTTGAAGGAGTATGCAAAAGCGTCCCAGTCAACACCGTTGTGGAAAATTAAGTCTACAGTTTCTAACGATTTTTGAAAAAGCTTGGTGAATTCTTCGGGTGCAAAATTTCCACTACTAGGGCGCCGTTCTTGTTTGTCAATTCGTAAGTAAATATTTGGTTATGGTAAAGGTCGAGTGTATCAAAAATTGGCTGAATAAAATCACCAAAGTCTCCATCCGCAAATACTTCTTGCTTTATACACTCCTTAAGCACCGCAGTTATCACCTATCCAAAAAATGTGAACCACGGTTCACATCATTATATCCTGATCTTCAAGCTGGTGTTTATCCCTAATCGTAGTTCCATTTACTTTTGTGCCATTGATAGAATTTAAATCTTCAATATAGTAATTGCCATTTTGAACAATAATTCTGGCATGAAATCTAGAAATTTGAACACTATCTAGAATAATTTCGCTTTCACTACTGCGACCCAACCTTATTTGGTCATTTTTGAGTGTAAATATGGCTCCAACCGCAGATGGTCCCTTTAATAAACGTAGGTAGGGGAACTGAGTATGTGTAACAGGATTTGTTAAATCTATATTAGGTTCAGGAGAGGGTAATGATGGAACATCTGTAGGTGGATTTGCTATTGGCGATGCATTAGGAGGAACCGATTGAACAGATTCTAGTATAACGGTACTTGCTCCGACGAACTCAACATTATTGCTAACTTCTTCCATAGCTGTTTTTAATAAAGGTGCCAAATCAACAGGTGGTTGGTCATGAATTACCTGAGTTATCGCAGTTCCTAATTCATCCATCGACTGAAAGCGCGCTTCTGGATTTTTTTCTAAACACTTTAAAATAATCAATTCAACCGCTTGAGGTAATGCTGCATAACGTGACGGCGGGATAGGCAATTGATGCAAATGCTGCTGGCAAATTTCTTCAACTGTGTCCCCCTCAAAAGGGCGCCTACCAGCTACCATTTCATACATAGTTACTCCCAAAGAGTAAACATCTGAACATACATTTGCAGGATTGTTTTGCCATTCTTCGGGTGAAATATAATGCGGTGTACCAATAGGTAAAATTGGACCTGTAACTTCCATATCGGATACCTCTTTTTTGCATATCATCTCAGTTCAAAAAAGCTTTGAACAGCACCACCCATGAGTCAGCAAGACCATTCTGAAGAAAATTTGCTACCCGTACAGTTGCCAGTGATTCAGCAGCAGGTAGAGAATTCTACTTTGGATGGCGGGATGCAAGCTGCAATAGGTGATGATAATATCCAGATTCAGGGTGACAGCAACGTTATCACCTTCAACAAAACAGAAATTTTGCAAATCTCCGTAATAGAGATTAAAACCCGGAAATTTATAGAAACTTCTCCTTATAAAGGTTTAAAGAAATTTGAGCCAGAAGACAAAGACCTGTTTTTTGGTCGCGACCAGTTTCTTACAAGCTTGGTCAATGAGCTAGAACAAACTAACCTAGTTTTACTTTTAGGCGCCAGTGGTAGTGGTAAATCATCCGTAGTGCGCGCGGGTTTAGTTCCCTGGCTTTTCCAAAAATACGGAACGCAGTTAGTTAACCTGACATTTACTCCCGATGTTGACCCATTTGAATCATTATATGCCAGCTTGCTGAGTAAAAATACGCAAAGTCAAGCCCAAATCGCGCGTGAGGTTAAAGCTAACACATTAACTCAAGTAGTAACACAGCTAAAACAAGATGATGATTATTGGTTCATCTTGATTGACCAGTTTGAGGAACTATTTACTACCAGTCAGCCAGAAAAACGCGAGCGCTTTATCGCTAGCTTAGTACAATTAGCCAAAGCCAAGCTGCCAAAAGTCAAAATCATGGCAACGATGCGGGCTGATTTTCTCGACAAATTAAGCCCATACCCTGCATTGGTGAAAACTACAGATAAACATCGTCCACTAATTGCAGAAATGCAACTTGATGAGTTACGTTTGGCAATTGAACAACCTGCTGCTCATCATGGGGTGATTTTTGAAACAGGGCTAGTGGAGGAAATTACCAAGGATGTACAAGGACAAGCAGGTTATTTACCTTTATTGCAGTACACGCTCAATCTACTGTGGGACACCGAAGTAAAAAATGGCAGTATCAATGACCGCACATTGAATACAAGTACCTACCGTCAGTTAGGAGGTGTTAGAGGCGCCCTTCAGCAACGAGTGGATAACATTTATGAGGATTTATCTGCACAGGAAAAAATTGCTACCCAGAGAATTTTCCTCAAACTAGTTGATATTGGTGGGGATGAAGACTCTGGTACTGAATGGAAACCAGTTCGTAGACGGGCGCCGCGTTCTGAGTTTAGTGATGAGCTGGAGCAAGCTGTGCTGGCTAAATTGATTAATAATAATTTACTAGTGAGCGATCAAGCACTTCAATTTCAACAATCTATCGTAGAAGTGGCTCATGAAACACTGCTGACTTCATGGACGAAGCTGAATATCTGGATTAAAGAAAATCGTCAAGCTATAGCAATTCGTAATAGATTAAATGATGATGTGGCACGCTGGAAAGTCAAGAAAACCGAAGATGAATTATGGACTGGCTCTAAGTTAGAGAAAGTTCTAGAACTGAGGACAGAAGAAACTTTTAATCAAGTATTGGGTGGATTTAGTGGAACAGCAAACCTATTTATTGATGATAGTTTGGGGTTACGTGATCGCCAATTAAGAAGAGCAAGAAGGATTGCTGTTGGTGGTTTAATACTAACTGCACTTGCAGCGACAGGTGGTATTTTTGGCTTCTTTAACCAGCAAGAATCTCAAAAGCGAAGTATTATAGCTTCTACTCAGAGTACTGAAGCTTTTCTTGGCACTGGCAAACAACTTGATGCAATGATTGAAGCGATTAAAGCAGCAAAACAATTAAATTATTTATTGATAGATAAAGACGAAGTTTCTACTAAAGTTCTTGGTGCTTTACAGCAAGTAGTGCATGGGGTTCAAGAACGTAATCGATTGCGTGATGTCTATGAAATTAAATTCAGTCCAGATGGGAAACTACTGGCAACTGGTGGAGAAGATGGAACTACAAGGTTGTTCAATATAGATGGCAAACAGTTAGCTCAACTAAAGGGACATCAAGACAAAGTTGTTGAAGTGGTGTTTAGTCGTGATAGCAAGAGGCTGGTAACGATAGGATTAGATTCTACAGCATACCTTTGGGATACGAATGGCAAGAAACTAACAAACTTTCAAGGACATTATATCCGCAATGTAGTTTTTAGCCCAGATGGTAAGCAGCTAGCTACTGGCGAAACGGATGGTACTATGCGTTTGTGGAACAGCAACGGCAAACAATTATCTATTTTCCGAACACATCGAGGTAATGTGTCTGATACAGCGTTTAGTCCTGATGGCAAACTACTGGCAACTGTTGGGCAAGATAGACAAGATGTTTTTTCAGATAGTACAGTACGTTTGTGGAATACGAATGGTAAACAATTAGCTATCTTCAGAAAAGATCAAAAGGGATTTGGATTTCAACAAGTGGTGTTTAGCTTAGATAGTAAGCGACTAGCCACTAGTGAATCTGGGGGTATTGTAAAACTATGGGATATCAATGGTAAGGAGTTAGCTTTGCTTAGGAAAAGCCTTGGAGGAGTTGGACATCCTGAATATTACCCTCAGCAATCAGCAGAGTTTAGCCCTAACGGTAAGCTAATAGCTATCGCTGAATATGATGGTACTGTAACGCTAAAATAGAATTCAGCCCGAATGGAAAGCTACTAGCTACTATTTTTTTACATCAAAAGATTGTAAGTGACAAAAATACTATTACAACTTTTTTCCCTGAAACTGTTAAAGTTCACGTTTACGACATAAATAGCAAAGATTTAGTATTCAAGAAAGAATATCAAGGAAATGCAATCGTAAAATTCAGCCCTGATAGCAAACTATTAGTGCCTGCTGTAGGAGGTGGAGCAAATTTATGGAGTACTAAGGACAATAAGCTTGCTCAATTTTTAGAATTTCCGCGAGCAGTCAGCGATGTAGCATTCAGTCCCAATGGTAAGTTACTGGCAACTGCTGGACTAGACGGTACGGTGGGATTGTGGGATATGAAAGGCAAAAACTTAGCAGTTCTTACAGGTTATCAAGGTGAAGTATGGAAAGTACTATTCAGTCCAGATAGCAAACTACTGGCCAGTTCTGGAGAAGATGATATAGTAAGGCTTTGGGATGTTAAAGGAAATAAATTGGTTGAATTTGGAGAGAACCAAAACTTGGGTTCCCTTGAGACATTTAGCTCCAATGGTAAGTTACTTGTAACAGCGGCGTATGACGGTACTGTGCGATTATGGCAAGTGGGAGGAATCGACGAACTACTGGTACGCAGTTGTAATTGGGTGCGCTCTTATTTAATCTCTAAGCCGAAAGATGACCCAGACCGTTACTTATGTGATCATATTGATAATGACAGATAAATGTAAGCAATTGATACTTTCTGCCGCAGATACTAAATTGTGATTAAAATAACTAGTGTATTAAGCTGTTAACTCCCAGTAATGTCACAAGTTTACGACTGGAAAAGGTTTTGGTGTCCCAGGTCAGGTAAGATTAATCTGACAGGCTTTGGTTATTTGTATGACCCGGATACAGACTTTGGGCGCCATTTCAATCCAGATTTAGTCACATTCGATGCAATCGCTTATATACCCTGCTTGGCGTTACTAGGAGAACCAGGAATTGGTAAGAGTTCTGCCATTAAAGCAGAGAAAGAAAAAATCGCAGCGAAAATACAGCAAGAAGGTTCTGAGCTACTTTGGTTAGACCTCCGTGCTTGTGGTAGCGAACAAAGATTAGTTGACAAACTTTTTGACAGTCCAAAATTCAAGGCATGGGCACAAGGCGATTATCGACTTTACGTTTTTATTGACAGCTTAGATGAGTGTCTATTAAGGGTTAATACTACAGCAGCGCTTTTGGTAGATGAAATGTCGTCGAATTACTCAGACAAATTAAAACGTTTATACTTTCGCATCGCCTGTAGAACTGCTGACTGGGGTAGTAGTTTAGAACAGGGATTGAAAGAACTTTGGGGGAAAGAAAATGTAGGAGTTTACGAATTAGCTCCCTTGCGTCGGGTAGATATTGCTTCGGCAGCAAAAACAGAAGGTTTGGATGAGAATGCCTTTCTTCAAGCCATTGAGCAACAAGAGGTGGCGCCATTAGCTATCAAACCGATTACACTTAACTTTTTGCTAAATACATACCGCAAAAACGGTAGCTTACCCGCCCAGCAGACAGAACTATATTTACAAGGTTGTCGATTGCTATCCGAAGAAACTAACCAAAATCGCCGTGATACTCGACTTACTGGTAACTTAACTGCTGACCAAAGAATGGTTATTGCCGCGCGCATTGCAGCCGTAACAGTTTTTTGCAATCGCTATGCTGTTTGGATGAACATAGATCAAGGTGATGTTCCACAAGAAAATGTTGTAATACGCGAGTTAGTTAGTGGGACAGAGTTTGCTTTGGGAGACGAATTTCCCGTTACAGAAGAAGCTGTTAGAGAAGTATTATCGACAGCATTATTTTCTTCTCGCGGTTCTCATCGCATGGGATGGGCACACCAAACTTATGCTGAGTTTCTTGCTGCTTGGTATTTACAACACCGTCAATTAACTTTAGAGCAAATGATGAGCTTAATAGTTCATCCAGGCGATTCTGATAGTAAATTAGTTCCCCAACTTCATGAAACAGCAGCTTGGTTGTCGAGTATAAATCAAGAGGTTTTTCAGGAGGTTATAAAGACAAACCCAGATATTTTACTCAATAGCAGCGTAGCCACCGCCGACGATACAGTTAAAGCAAATTTAGTTGGATCATTGCTGAAACTGTATGATGAAGATAAATTAGCTTACGAGCCTAGATTTGGCGCTTATACACATCTTAAACATCAAAACTTAGTGGCACAACTTCAAGCTTATATTTGTGATACAACAAAAAATGAAACATCCCGATATGTTGCAATAGAAATTGTACAACAATGTGAAGTTAAATCCCTCCAAGAAGACCTTGCTTCAGTTGCCCTCGCACCCGACCAACCTTATTGGGTTAGGGTTAATGCAGCGGATACTATCTGTCGAATAGGTGACGAAAATACAAAAGCAAAATTAAAACCACTAGCATTTGGCAAAGCAGGGGATGACCCTGAAGACGAACTTAAAGGTTATGGTCTTCGTGCCGTTTATCCCAATCATTTAACCACAGCAGAGTTGTTTGGTATTATCACGCAACCTCAGAAAAGTGCTATGGGTGGAACATATCAAAATTTTATTGCCAAAGAAATAGGACAATACATTAAATTAGATGATTTATCCATAGGTTTAAAATGGGTTGAGCAGCAACCTACTAGATACAATCAGCATTACCCCTTTGATAAACTTTCAGATGCCATAATGCTCAAAGCTTGGCAGAACCTTGATAAATCAGAGATACTTGAAGATTTTATAAAAGTAGTTTATCTAAAACTTCAAAATTATGAGAAAGTCTTTGTAGAGAATAATGAAGAATTATCTGCTGAAGAAACATTAATTAATGATGATAAAAAGCGTCATCAACTTATAGAGGCAATAGTCTTTAATGTTTCCGAAGCTGATTTACAGGAAAAAATAAGAGTTTTAAGTTATAATTTAGTTTCAAGAGAAAAAGATTTTTTTTGGCTAGTTGAAAAATTAAGAGAAGCAGCATCTGAAATTCAGCAACAAGCTTGGGCAAAATTAATTTGGAAAGCGTTTCAGCGATTTGATACACAACAAGTTCATACAATACTTACAGTTAGTCAAGAGATTCCTGTATTAAAAGCTGAATTTACATCATTAATTGACCCGATAGAATTAGGTTCTCCAAAAGCAGAAGAAATAATTAAAGCCCACTTGGAAGATGAAGAATTGTGGCAGCAGCACCGACAGCTACAACAACGCAATCAACAACTGCTAGACCCTCCTCCAAAAAAGCGTATTATCGCACTTCTGAATAAATTTGAATCTGGAGAAATTAATTTGTGGTATTGGATATGTCATGATATGACGCTTATGCCAAATAGCAAACACTATAACAGTACACTTTTACTGAAGCCAAATATAACAACTCTCCCTGGCTGGAAAGAAGCGGAGGCGCTAACCAAGCAGAGAATTATAGAAGCTGCAAAAGTATACATAGATAAAGGAGACCCAAAAACTGAACAGTGGTTGGGAACAAATAAATTTTATTACTCTATACCAGCTAGTTACAAAGCACTCTGTTTAATATTAAAAGAAGAACCGGAATATATATCTAGTATTTCGGGTGATATTTGGGAAAAATGGGCAGCAACTATACTGGTTTACCCGAAAACAGGTGATGCAGAAGATGAAGTAGTTCGCCAAGAATTAGTACTGTTTGCTTACAACATTGCTCCAGATGAGGTCATTAATACGCTAATAACTTTAATTGACCATGAAAATAATGAAAATGGTAATATTAACATTCATCGTGCGGTAGAAAAATGTTGGGATAAAAGATTAGCAAGTGCTATCTATGATAAAGTCCAGGATAAAAAATTAAAACCTCAAAACGTCGGTGAATTACTTGAAGAACTTATAAAACATAAGTATGAGCAAGCCAAAGCTTTTGCAAAATCACTAATTTCTTTACCATTACCTAGAGATGGGGAGGAAAGAGCCAAAGCACTTGCCGCAGCAAAAGCCTTGATAAACTATGCGGATGACGCAGGCTGGTTATTTGTTTGGTCTGCGATTCAGCAAGACCCTAAATTTGGTCGAGAAGTTCTTGAGTCTGCATCATTTCTTTTTTCATACCAAGGAAGCTTAGAACAAAGATTAAAAGAAGAATATATAGCAGATTTATATATTTTTATTGTTCAACAGTATCCTCCCATCGAAAAAAGTAAACAAGAGGATTATAAAACAGAAGAACTCAAAGGGATAGAAGCCTATGTAGTACAACCAGAAGAAGAAGTTAAAACGTGGATAAACTATATTCCACAACGTCTAAAAGACCGTGGAACGCCTGAAGTTTGTGAAGCAATTCGGCGAATCATGCAAGAACTACCACACCAAAAAGATAAATTAAAGCGGTTTTTATTAGAAGCTGAGGCTTTAACTCGCCGTAATACCTGGATTCCACCACAACCATCAATAATAATTGAACTAGCAAAAAATTTTGATAAGAAAAAGTGTACTGTAAACAATATGGTAATTCTTATAAAAGATAGTAATGTTCAAGGTGGAGTTCAAACATTACAAGGCGATAACAACCAACAAATTATGCAATTATAGGTTCGCTTTAGGAGCGCACTTATAAAAAATGCGCTTACGCGCGCACGCATCAGGAAATGCATCAAATGGTCACCACATAATGAAAATTTACCGAAAATTACACTTATATAGACGAAAAGCTTCTCTAATTAAAAATAGAAAAACTTATCCTATAGTTCAACAAAATAATTATCAATTGCAAGAAGATGTAATTGAAATGTTAGCTCAGGAAGCTTTTGAACGTCAAGATTATTACCATTTAGCTTACAGCAATTATTGAGGCGATACTGACTTAATTAAGGGCTAATAGTAAATTACTTGCATTAGTATAAAGCATGACATTACAAATAGAGCAAAAGATTAATACTCTTACTCTTGGGCAACTGTCCTTAGAAGCAGCCAAACTTTGGGATGAATTAGAAGAAGTTGGCTCTTCAGATGAGGGTCACGTCGAAACGATTCTGCAAAAACTATTTGAAACACAAGGCGCCTTTGAACGCAAAATCGATGCAATTGCTTATGTTGCCGACCAGTTGAAACTAGATATACAAGTATGGCAAAGGCGCCTAGAAGCAATTACTGAGCTACACACAGAAGTCATCAATCGAAAACAGAAACAGCTTAAATCCTTCAAAGCATACTTACTGTATCTCCATATACATGGCATACTCAATGACCGAAACCCAGGAGTAGAAAGAGAAATTGCTTTCCAAAACAGTCCTCCCAGAGTTGTGCTGAAAGTTGAGCTTGAAAATCCCGAATTTCCAGAAGAATTTCGGGATACGCGCGTGGAGTATCACCCACTCACTAAACAAATTTTAGAAGCTCATAAACAAGGTCGTGATGTGAGTGCAATTGCAGAAATTGAATCAGGTAAACACGTTAGGTTCAAAGTCATATCTACGAAACAAAAATGACAGAAGGGCTAATGCCTTTACTAGATAAATGGCAGACTCAAGGTCAGATTTAGGTTTTCCTAAGTCTGACTTTTATTTTTATCTTCTCAAAATACATTAGAGCTTACGCTCTTACCAAATAGTCAATACAAATGTTTGGAGTATTACAAAAGTGGATGTACAAGATATATTATTAGCTTCCTTTCACGCAGTAACAATTGGATTCTCATTGCTAATTATCTACTGTGAAGTTACCAACTTTATACTGAATAACGCAGCCTCACAAAAATCTTCAGCACAACTAGCAGTAAAATTACCTAAATTTTCAATCATAAATAGCCAAGCTGAAAAGATATTTCAGAAAGCGGAGGAAGTAACGGCGCCATGCATAAAAACAGAAGATTCAAAACTAGAAGTCAGCGAAAGCGCTAATACACATTTATCAGTATCTACAGTAAGACCGCTAGTACTAGTAACAGAACAAAAAACAGTTGATTTAACTAAATTTAGGGACAGTGTTGTACCTGCAAGCCCTCCAAAAGAGCAGGTGCAATTGAGCAACATGGACATAAAACTGCTAAGAAAAGAATGCGAGCAACAGGGCATTCAATGGAGAAATACAGTCATCGATGATAAAACAAGTAAACGGCGCCATCTGCGAAAAGCAGAAATGATGGCGGTGCTTCAACAAAAGTTGAGTGCTTAGAACAAATATATTGCTAGGAGCTACAGCGCATTTAAATTGCAATTTGACTTAATTAAAACTCTTGTGGAGCGGGCATCCCTGCCCGCCCTATGAATAAATGTTGGTGAGTCAATCAGCGGTCTAACTCATCATCAGTATTTTTCATGGAGATTACAAATATCTTTGGCGGTACTTCTTATTTTTCAAAGACACTGCTCGTTGTCTCGACCACTGTTTAATAGGAGTTACAGGCAGTACATCTATAAACTGCGTAGCAATACTTACATCACCAGTAAGACGAGTTACAACATTACCAATAAATCGGCAGCATCGTGCTGGTTGGCTCGCTACCTGTTCTTCTGCAAATCGTATCACTACCCACCCTGCTTCTACAAAACGCTGATTGCGGTAATCATCATCACCTACACAATGTGTTGGTTTTCCTGTTGCAAAGCAATGACTTTCGTCTACCTCTATATCAATGTGTAGCTCAGTGGTAGGTTCGATAATCACAAAATCAGCAGTGTAAGGGCGCCCGTGACCAGGGGGTAACATTTCTATCTGTGGTTTTACCCAATCTCCAAAGTGGTGTTTTAATACTTCCCCAAATAATTCTTCAGAGGCGCCTATTGGAGCATTTCCAATTCCAGAAGGTTTGATACTTGGTGAAAAGTTAGATTTATCAGGGAATGATGGAATGAAAAGGATGGGGTAAATGGGAGTTGATATAGGCATTGTGCTAAATAAAACCGAGTTTTTACCCATGCTATTTGACAATGAGCAATAACAAAATCGTTAAAATAATATAATTTCGTTATATCAAAAGATATAATTAATCAATTAAAAGTTACATCATTTAATAGTAGTATTTTTACAATTAGCAGCATAAAATTGTGAGCAAAGCTTAATTATGAAAATATGGAGTTTAAGTTTGTATCTGAAGTGATAGAGCTTATTCAAGCTGGAGAAACAGTAATTTGTTGTGAATCTCCTATTCAAGAAAGAAAAAGATTGCTATATAATATAGCGCAATATTGCTCTTCAAATAATGTCAAGTGTCATTTATGGAACTTAGGTCAAGAAATAGTTAAAGAGGCTAAATGTCAATTTAATAATTTTGAGTGTAACATAAATGAATTAGTAGATTACACACCCGTAGAGATTAAAAAAACGAAAGATTACTTTAGTATTTTTCAATTTTGGAATAATTATCAAGAGTCAGGTATATTAGTTGTTGAGAACCTTTATCCTTGGATAGGAACAAATCCACCGCAAGAAACGGAGTTTTTTATAATCTCTGAGTGGATAAAGTCAAATTTGATTCATATTGCCCAGAATAGTGACTATTCCGGAAATAAGTGTTTGATTATACTGGGGCAAAAAGCTGAACTCCACCCTGAGTTAGCAGCAGAAATCCCGTTGATTGTGCATGATTTACCGGATATAAACGAAATTTTAGATTTTCTGAGCGAATCAAAATTTATACTACCAAACTCATTGAATGAGCAGGAATTAATTACCATAGCTCGTAGTTGTGTTGGGTTATATATCACTGATATAGCCAAAGGGCTGAGATTAATTATAAAAAAGCATCCTCAGATTAGCAATGAAAAAGTAGTCGAATACTTACTTGAATACAAAATTGACCTTCTCAATAAACTCTACGAAATTGAATTTATTCGTCCACCTAAAGTCCCTTTAGGGGGATTAGATTTAATGCAAGAGGCATTCAAGAAATTCAAAAGACTGCTCAGTCCCCTTGCCAAAGCTTACAAGCTTAAAGTTCCCAAAGGGATTTTACTGGTAGGTCCTCCAGGTACAGGTAAATCTCACTCAGCAAAAGTATGTTCCCAGGTTATGGGAATTCCTCTTATTTTGGTCGATTGGGGTAATTTTCGAGGGTATGGTAATGAGGCAGAAAGAAAGCTCAAAGATTTGCTGAAGTTAGCAGATAAACTTAACGAGGTTTTACTTTACTTTGATGATTTTGATAAAGGGTTTGCAGGGGATGATGACCTGGGAAGAAGATTAGCAGGACAATTACTAACTTGGATGCAAGAGAGAACCAGCGATGTGATTGTCATCGCCAGTGCTAACCGCATGGAATGGTTGCCCCCAGAGTTAACGCGGTCAGGACGATTTGACTATATATATAAAGTTGACCTGCCAAACTATGGAGAAAGACACGCGATTTTTAAATTGCACGGCGCCCGATTTGATAATAGGTTTCGTAATGGTGGCGACCCCTATACCAAAGATGAATGGCGCCGATTATTAAAAGAAACTCATCGTTGTGTAGGAGCAGAGATTCAAACGATTGTGGAGCGTGCTGCCGCTACTACCTTCTATCAAATGTTTCCAGAGGATATGAGTTTCCCAGAAGATGGCAATCTGCCACCTCTCGAAATATCGATTGCTACTTTATTAGAAGAACGTCGGCAAATCAACCCGTTAGCAATTAGGGAAGCAGATAAAGTTGAAAGTATGCGGAATAAAGCTGACCTCCAAGGACTTCCTTCATCGCCATTAGATGAATCAATATACGCAATTGGGAACGTAGATATTTTCGATAATTAAAATGACCAACTTGCTTTACAAACTCAAAAAACCAAAAAACTCCTCCCAAGTACTGCTCTCCACCCTCAATATTGCTGGTCCCATAGCAGGAGTAGTATTTACGGTAACAGCGCTGTCTTCTTCCATCATCTCTCGCCAACCACAACAACTACCCATCAGCGCGGTTGCACAAATTGGCAACAAAAAAATTCAACTGGAAGTAGCGCAGATCCCAGAGGAGCTAGCGAAGGGATTAAAGTTCAGGAAGCAATTGCCTCAAGACACAGGAATGCTGTTTGAGTTAGGGAAGAGTGTGGAGAAGGCGCCGTTTTGGATGAAAGATGTCCATATCCCCCTCGACATCCTTTTTCTCCAAGACGGTGTTGTTAAAACAATAGTGCAAAGCGCTCCACCATGCCCAAAAGAACCTTGTAAAATTTACTACTCCACTGAACCTGTCCACCAAGTGTTAGAGCTTTCCGCTGGTTCTGTTGCTCGTTTGGGTATTAAAGAAGGGACGACTCTTAAAATTACAGATAAAACACGAGGTTGACAAATTGTATCTTGGCTCAACGTCAATAAAGGCGCCTTCTAACTTTACAGGCACCACAAACACCCGGTACTAACTAGCAAGTTCAAATTCCCAATACTCTATAGACGGAGTGACTGCTGCCAACGCCCAACTCCACTTTCTAATAAGTGATTTTTATCAATGCCATCAGCCCTTTAAAGTCAAGTTATATTGACCACTTGTAACAAAATTGTTACTATTCTTTACATAAAGTAACAAATTCAAAAAGATTATGTATACAACAGTTAACGAAGACGGCGTTTTGAATAACTACGCAACCGAACCTCAGATGTACTATGCCGAGTACCCTGCAATTTGGGAACAACGTCGATATGTCATTCAAAGTGTGTTTGCAACATTGCTTGTCGCTACTTTTGTTTTAGTTGCATTTTCAGTTAGCTAATAAAATTTGCTGCACGGTATCTTCTATCTCCTATCAACAGCCTAAGAGCGAAGCACCTCGGCAATTAACACCGGGGTTTTGCTATGATAATCCACACAACCAAAAACAATTTGTAACTACACAAACAATTTAATATCAGTGCCAGGGTATCTATACTCGTTCTTTGTTCATTGATTAGTACTAACACAAACTATAATTAGTGGTGCCGATGTGGGAGGTAGGTTTGCTCTGTTGTTATAAACATCTGAGTTGATTTCGGCGCCAGTTTAAATAATCTATATTCCTAAGATGTTTCTTACGCTGACTATCAATCAAAAAACGCTCTTCTTCAATTGGTAGTTCTGTAAAAATATCTAGGTATCTCAATGCTTTTACTTGAACCCCTAATAGTTCTATAGTTTTAACGTATTGCTCACGCACGCTTATATTTTCTTCTAGATAATATATAAGGTTTGGTAATTCAATAAACTCAAATCTATAATTATAGACACTGTAGACAGATACACAGTATGGTTGATAGTGCTGTTTGTCTTTGCCACAATAACTTATGTATGTACTCCAAGCTGTTCTTACTTGCTTCGAGTTGCTCTTCATCATTGAATAACCAGTTATTTTAAAGTCATTGGCATTTCTTAAGATAATGATGCAGCGGGCACCGTCAGAACCTTCATACTCACCAACAACAAGTGAGCGCACAACGGGAAATAATAATGTTGGAGTGTTTAATGCTTTTAATAGTCGTTTAATTTCACGTTCGACTTGCGGCAACGAAGGCAAATATTTTTTGACTTTAGAACCATTCAACTCTGGTTTACATAACTCAATGTAATATTTTTCCTTTTCAATTAAAGAATTTACTGGAAACTCTTTCCAATAAATTTTGTAACCTCGTTTTCGATTTGACCTACTCAGTTGTGGATAGCGATGATGAGTTTTACCCATCCACCTTGCTCTAATATTAACGGCTAATCCAACGTACCAAACGAAGTTATCCGCATCAACTACAACGTATATACCTGAACATGAAGGCAAGTGGCGCCTGTCTGATAGTGCAACATTCAACCAGTCTTTCCACTCCATAAAGATGAACCCTAAATCTTATATTCCTAGGGTTCCCAGTTAGGTAATTGTAATTGGCGCCGCAAACCTGTACAACTAAATATCGTTCTACGAGTGAACGTTCATTCAAAGATTAAAGGCGCCAACTTTTCTAATTAAAGAGTGTTAGCTCAGTGACAAGCTGAGATGTTGAAGGGGCTGGCTTATTACTAAAATTACTGGATGAAATTCCCACGGACGACAATAACAATTCTACTTGCTGTGTTTGGTTTTTATCTGTACACGTTTGAGTTAGGGTGTTGACTTTGTGAGAAACGGTTGGTCAAAAGTTCATACAGTTTTTGTGTCTCAAGTAAAAGCTCTAGAATCCTTATTTTATAAGCTTTTAGAGCTAGTGTTATAAAACACGCATTATGCGTGAGTAAAAATTGCCCAAAAACCCTTAAAGTCAACACCCTACGTTTGAGTTACAAACTGGCAAGCTTGCTTTAAGTTTTTGATACTGCTAGTAGTAATGCTCCAAAGTTAGATTGGGTTCATACTCTCAATTAAATTATTTAATTCTCAATAAAAACATTTTAGGGTGCGCTCGCCACTTCTAAATGCACCCTAATAAATTAGCATACTGTGATATATAATATACTTTATCTAAGCAACAGTTCTGATATAGAACAGGGGCTTTAATTCTTTAGTTTTAGGTTAATTAGGGTGCATTTGTTGCTTCTAAATGCACCCTAAAAAATTAATATACTGATATCTAAAAAATACTTAAAATTAAGTAAAAATACTGTTATAAGACAGGCGCCTTTATGTCCCAGATCAATAAAGCACAACCGTAAGAAACTAAGTAATAAATTATTTTTTATTTCTCTATCAGTTCAATCAACTCGGATAAATCACAGGCGCCGTAGTTATCTTTACTCAATTTGTTTATAGCATCAATGATTTGTCCTAGCATTATCCCACCAATTTCTGGTAGCACATCTTGAGTTTTCAAGCGAGACACAGTTGTTTGGTGGATGCCCAGTTCATCCGCCAACGCTTTATTCGTTATTTTACGACGCGCCATTACTTCACGTAATTTCCACCGTACACTTGTCGCACTTAATACAACACTCATTTCCTAAAACATAATACAACTTATTTTTCTAGCATAGCGTGAGTGCCTGCGTGGAAAGCATAACAATAACAAAATCAAAATTATATAGCACTTAAAGCTATATATGTAGCGTTAAATGCTATAATAAATTATATAAAAAGTATTTGTACCAATTTATAGATTTAGCTCTCTTAGTTTGCACCCATTGAAAAGCAAAACCCTTTATACACTGTGATTCCAGCAATATGAGTAAGCAAAAATCCCCTCCGGCGCCACACTCAGTTGAGCAAATCTTGCAGTTTGCTGCACAACTACCTTTAGGTGAGATTGAGGAATTATCGTTTGCCTTGTCCGCGTTGGTGGAAGCAGTAGATGGCGAACACCCGGACAATCAAGCATCAAAACCAAGAAGCGGCGCCCGTGGTGGTTCGCGTATTGAATGGAAGATTATTAATGGCTATGGACCATACCCTTATTTACGCTTCCGTCGTGATGGTAAGCATCGCAGCTACTATCTAAAAGAACTAGCGGTTGACAGAAGAACAAGTAATAGCGCTTTATTGAATTAAATTTGAACTACGGGGGTTGAGAGTTGATAGTTATAATTAGGGAACGCGCGACCTTGGAACAGGTTGAGCAGATGCTGGAAACATTGAGAGTTTATATCAAGGTAGTAGTTGACATCGAACGTGGCATATTAGCAGGAGGAGGTGAGAAACACGCTTGGTGCGAAGCTTTATTGCTAGAGGACGGTAGTAAGCAGCGAGACCTTTGGGGCGCCAATTGGACACCATTCAACCAATCGATTGATTACGAATCGATTATCAATATTCGTCCAAGTCAAAACAATCGCTCGATGATAATTCAAGACTCTACTATAAAAGAACGTGTAAAACGAATTACAGAGGAGTTAATCGGTGGATACCAAATCGACTTTAGATGAAAAAAAAGTAAGCTTTCAAAGCGAGGATATTCCCCATCGCTTAGGGCATATAGCTTCAAACTTAGCGCGCGTTCGTTCGTTTTGTAATAGTGCGTTCAAAAAAGGTGTAGAAGTAGTGATAGATGAAACGGAGTGGTTTATAGAGTGGGTAGCAGCAGAAATTGAACCAGAACAAGCGGAAGAACTAGTTAACATTCAAGTTCAACTCGCGCGCTGGCAAATGAATTTAGATAATATTTTATCTTCGGAACTTCGTCGAACAGAGACAGCCCAAATTGCGGAAACTTACTCACAGAGAGTATTAAATATGTCAGGTTTGCTGGATTCAGTAGCGTGATTACAATATACGGCGCCATATAGCTGTATTTACAATGTTAAGAAAAATCGCATGTAGGCTTAAAGAAATGTAGTGAGCAGTTCAGAGGTTTGTATCCGATGAATGAAGCAAACGCTATGGAGATAACAAAAAAATATGGCGCCGAATGGGGAGTAGAGTGGCAATGCGTCACATCAACACAGAAAATTCGCTCGCTTATTGTTTTTTGCTGTTTCCACGTTCCACTACTTAGAGTGTAGGTGGAGATTTTGAATTTTGAGATACTGGCGAGCTTGTAGAGTCTGTAGGAGCTAAAGTATTAGTTAATGAGCTTTCTGGAGGTAGCTTACTGTCAAGATGTCGTTTAAAGTAATGCCAAGCTTGCCACCCAAGAAAAGCACCCAATGTTAAACTAACACTAAAGGAAATCAAGAAAGGGTGAGGAGGAAGAATGAAATGTTCTTTATTAGGCAATACCCATTTTTCCTCTTTAATTAAAGGAAAAGTTTGAGAGAATATACCTGCTACACCAGTACCTACACCAATACCAACACCAAGCGCTTGAATAGTATTTTGTAATTTAGCATCACGTAATTTATCCTTTTCCTCTTTTTGACGAAGACTATCGGCTTGTTCTATGCTCACCCGTCCCTGGATAGCTGTCATTGCCTTTTCGAGCAAAGCGATGCCATGTTGAGAATAGCCTAAATCGGCTTGAATTTGTTCAATAAAAAGGCGGCAATCTTCATCAGCAAATTTAGACAGAAAGCTAATGTCTTCAGATGGTAGCTGGCTTTGAATATCTCTAATTTCTCGCCTATAGTTTTGAGCGTTAATTTCGATTGTCAGGCGATATTGGTCTAGTTCGCAAATTAATTGTGAGTATGATAAATATTTTTGTGGTATGTCTTTAAGGTAATGTTTAAATTGTTGTAATTCTGCTTCATCCAAAGTTTTATCAACAGGTATTTTTAGAAAAATATCATTAATATATTTTTCTATCTCTTGATAATTTTGTCGAATTGCCTGATAAACCTTACGGCTGCAATGATAGGCTGAGACTGTTTTATTTGAAAAATGAAATAAATTAACAAAGGTATTATAGTTTTCAACAAACATTTCGCTGGTGTTTGATTCGCAATATACCCAAACCAATACATGGCAGTAATCTTTTTGTTGAGTGGGAACGCCATATTCAAATATGGGACTGCCGAATAACTGGCCTTCTTGATTAAAGCCTATGTCAGGATAATTATTTGGTATAAATTCTTTTAAACAATTATTTGCTAACTCCCTTAATTGTTGACGATTTTGAGGTAATTTCCAAGGCAACCATTGTTTATCTGGTGTGTACCAAACAGTCAAAAGTATAGTTTGACCGAGGGAAGCACCTATTTCATTAGGCATTAAACACCCAGAAGGGTTGAGAAGCTTTAAAAAATTTAACTCTATGGGGCTTGTCTTCTTCTGGTTTTCATCAAATTCAGGGCGACGCAGGTTTAAAGTCAGGACATATGTATCATGAATACGAAGGGGAGTAGCAAATCCAGTAATTGATAATTGTGTACTATTTTGGTAAACTGTATTCTCAAATCGGAGAGATACATCATCGTCTATTTTATCTTTCAGCAAGTCAACTCGATATCCTTCGTATTCTTCTACCTCTAGTAGTTTGGTGACACCAAATTTTTGAGACAGAAGGTAATTGCATTTGTCCCAAAGTAAATTAGGTTGATTGCTGTCTCTCAGATGAAAGCAAAATAAATGGACATTGGGAGCATAAATTTTGGCAGACATTTTTTTGTGGGCTTTGGTAGCTATTGTTTATTTTGACTCTGGTTTTGCTGTTCGAGTATATCTTTTACCTGCTGGCTCAATTCTTGGAAGAAGTTAGTAGTGCGTTTTGAATCTTTGGGCTCGGAGGGTTTGACCTTTTTTACTTCTGCGCGATCGCTCCCTAAGTTTCTCAGTGCGTCACGGATAGCTCGTCGTGCTTTACACCATTCTCTAAGAATCTGGTCAGCGTTTTCTGAAGGGTCGTTCTTCAAGGGTGCTAGAGTTTGCAGCAAGTCTTGGAGGTCACCAGTAGAAAACAGGTCGGGTTTTGTTTCGAGGAGAACAGGAAGATTTTGGAGTAATGGATCAGAGGTCATAGGATTTTCTATTTTAAGATGTTGTGTTAAAGATTAACCACCGATACTTGTTGTGATTGTACAAAAATCTACAGCATAGAGATTTATTGCCCAGTTGCACAAAAAGCTGCCCACCAATAGGGGTTTTGGAATGGTTGTTCATTGGAGTCAAACCAGTTTAGGCTTTCCTCAATATTTTTAGCTTGTTCTGGTACTAATTTTAACTTACTTGCCCATTCTTTGAATTCGGCTGTAGTCGTATCTCGCAGCCATATTTGTGCTTTTTGGAGTTCGACTGCTACTGAAAAATCTCCATTATCAGCCATAGCAGCTTTAATATTTTGCGAAAATTTAATCATCAAAAACGCAGTGGAGAAATCATTTACTGTCCACAAACTACTCACCACACAGGTACTACCTGCATAGATAAATCCACTAGGTAAACTGATATATTCATCACTGGTATTTGTGAAGTCAACTAAGCCTGTTTCGCAAGCAGAGAGGACGACAATACGGCAATTATCTAGCTGAAAATCTCGTTCAAATAAATTACTCAAGGTAAGGCATTTACTTAAATCTAAGTTATTATTTTCATCCACACTTTCTGCTAGCTTCAAGCAAGAATCTAGAGGAGAGTTAAAGTTAAATGAACCGTGACAAGAAAAATATATAAAATTCGCATCTTTTAGCTTTGGTATTTGTTCGAGTAGTGCGTCTTTGGTAGCTTGTTTGTAAGGTAATACCTGATGGGAGGGAAAAAGATTTAAAATGCTTTCTACTTCCAAGTCTGTATAAACAAGGTCTTCGGTTGGGTTTTGGATGGCAAAGATTGATGCACAATTCGGACGTTTTCGCTTTTGTACTTGTTGCAAAAGTTGACAACTGGGTATATAACCTACACCGTTGGAGAATTTTTCGCACAACAATTCACCATTAGCCAAGGGGAGTACATGGAGAGGCAATAGGTGTAAATAGCGATGGGGAATAAGGATAAGACGCGAGCAATTTTTTGGTATTAATTTGAGGATATCTTCTATTTGTAAGATTTCTGCAAGGTAACTGAGGCGAGAGGTAAGAGTATTTATCCACTCTATTTTGTTGTTGTAATGTGTGTTTAGATACTCATTATTCCAATCAATCAAAGCATCCAACTTCTTACTTGATTGAGATGTGTTTAGTCGTTGGAGACTTTTACAAGTAATAATAAAAGTCTCCAAAGCTGTACTGGTAACATACCACTCGATAATAACAGTTTTTGCGTCTAAATTTGCTTGAAACTGCTCCAAATTAAAGCCATAACCAACTGATAAATATCTGTCTTGCAATTCATTTTGCTGCTGTCGCAATTTTTGGAGATGTTGGGCTAAGGTTTTGGGGTTTTCAACTATGCCATTTTGCAGTTGATATTGTCCTGCGGCTATTTCGTCTCGCAGTTGTTCTAATTGCGCGAACACATCTGGTGGGAAAATGGTTTTAGAGTCACGCTTGAGGATAAGTTCAGCTAAGTTACGAGTTTTGCTGAGTTCGGCGTATTCTACAGCTTCAGTTGGGTTGTCAAGAGTTAAGCATACTTCTACCATAGTTTGGTAGCATTTATTCCATTCTTCAGCTAGCTTTTGCTTGTCTTGTTCACTGCCAGAACCAGAAAGAATTTCGCTACGTAGGGATTCTAAGGTATCAATAGCAGTTGCAAAAGTGGTATAAGCATCAGGAAACTGTTGAGCATCTTTGTAGGCGAAGCCAAGGTTGCTTTTAGTTTCTAAATACTTCCTGGGGAAGACTTGGTGTGTGTATACCTCTAAGGCAGCAGAAAAATAATAGATTGCCGTATTTAAGTTCTCTGTTAGTTTCCCTCGAATACGTTCACAGTAGGCAACGCCAAGATTGTTTTGGGTTTCTGCCCATTTTTCAGGTAATGCTTCGCGGGTGCGTTCTTCCAAGGCCGCCAAGTAATACACTATAGCCTGTTCCAAATTTTCTGCCTGTTCACCCAGAATACGGAAAAAATATATATTGCCCAAATTGTTCTGAATCATAGCCCAGTCTTGGGGAAATTTTTCGCGACTGTATTCTTCCAAGGCCGCCAAGTAATACACTATAGCCTGTTCCAAATTTTCTGCCTGTTCACCCAGAATACGATTGCGATAAGCAATAGCCAAATTATTTTGGGTTTCTGCCCATTTTTCGGGTAAGGCTTCGCGGTTTCGTTCTTTCAAAGCATTTGAGAAATAGCCTATTGCCGCTTCCAAATTCTCTGCCCGTTTACCTCGGATACGAAAAAGATAGGCATTGCCCAGGTTGTTTTGGATTTGTGCCCACTGTTCGGGAAAATCTTTGCGACTATATTCCTGCAAGCCTGCTAAGTAACACCTGATAGCTGCCTCCAAATTTTCTGCTCGTTCACCCATAATGCGGTTACAGTAAGCGTTGCCTAGACTAACTTGAGTCCTTGCCCAGTCTTGGGGAAAAGCTTCACGGCTATATTCTCCTAAAGCAGCCAAGTAACACCTGATAGCCGTTTCCAAATTCTCTGCTTGATTCCCCTTTATACGTTTACGATAGGCATTACCTAGACTAACTTGGGTCATAGCCCAATCTTGAGGAAAGGCTTGTTGAGAAAAGACTGTAGCAGCAGCTTCGTAACCTATAATGGCAATTTCTAGATTGCTCACTTGATCGCCTAATGGAAATTCTTGGAGCAAGTCACTGAAATTAATAATAGATGCAGCAAAGCCCTGCGCCAGTTCTAACTCCATCTTTGACAAACAAGTTTTTGTCCACATTTGCAAAATTTGAGCAAAGTTATCATCCAATTTGTCCAGGTTTGCTCTTAGTAAAAGACTCACTACTTCGGGATCACCATCACTATCTACGGTTGCCTTCAACACCTCAATAAAGAAAGTAAGTTTTTCTTCAGGGGATGCAACTGATAATACTTTATCTTTGCTAGATGTACTCTTCGTTCTTGATAAACCCAGAGCCTTATCTAGCTTTTGAGCTACACGAATTAAAAAATTTAATAAGCTCATTGTGCTTCCTCATTACATCAAGTAGCTCTTTATTTACTGCTAAAATAGCCGATTCTTACTCACTGGGACACCTTGGCAGGGCTTGTATTAATGATTATAGATAGGCTTGATGGTTCTATTTGTTCATGGGTACAGGCTATTATAGGCTGGCACACTTGTTATGAAGTTATTCAAAAGCTATGCCCGCTATTTCGTAAAAATACTTAGAAAATTTGTTTCCCAACTAATTCCCTTCAGATTCAAACAAGTCAAACCCTAACACCCCACTGCACAAAAAGCTGCCCAATACTGTGGTTTAGTAAAGGGTTGTTCCTCAGCATCAAACCAATCAAGTGACTCTGTAATTTCCTGCTTCAATTCCTTAGCCAAAGGTAATTTTTGACTCCACGCTAGTAACTGTGACTGTGTACTATCACACAACCAGGTTTGGGCAGTATTTAGTGCGCGAGCAACTGTTGAACCAGCTTTTAAATTCTCATAAAATCTAATGATTAATAGTGCTGTAGAGATGTCGTCCACTTTCCAGAGAGAACTGACAACGTTGGGACTACCTGCGTAAATAAAGCCACTAGGTAAACCAATATACTCATCACTAATGTTTTCCAGGTCGATTAATCCTGTTTCACAAGCGGATAAGGTGACGAGAAAACAGCGATCTAAGTTGAGGGCAAAGATATTATCTAAAGTCAGACACTGGTTCAAGTCGAGTACATTGCCATTTGGCAAGCTGAGATGGTGTGCTAAATTTGCTTCTGTAGATGCATTACTAACATTCGCACCAGCTAGGATTAGGGCTGAGTCGCGAGGTTGAGCGGTATTAAAGTAGCCGTGACAGCTAAAATGGGCGCAGTGGATGGTATTTAAGTCAACTTCATCGAGCGCTTTTCTAGTTGCTGTTTTCTGTTTCAGGACATTAGTGGTGTCGAAATAGCTGGCTATAGCTTCGACTTCTATATCTGTGTAGTTAAGGTCGCTCGTGGGGTTTTGAATAGCGAAGAGGTGAGTAAATTCGCTGCGTTGTCGGGTTTGGGCTAGTTGCTGCAATTGACAGCTAGGAATATAGCCAACTCCTTGAGAAAATCGGTCGAAGAGGAGAGTATCGCTAGCGAGTGGTAATGCATGAAGTGGGAAAAGATGCAAATAACGATGGGGTATAAAAATTAAGCGATCGCACTCCTCTGGTATTTGCGTGATAATTTCACCAAAATGCAAAATCTTCGCCAAAAAATAGAGGTGAGTTTTCAGACGGCGCTGCCACTGGGATTTTTTACTACGGTATTTTCTTAAGTAGGCATTTGCCCATTTCAAGAATTTAGCCAAATTTAGCTTGTCGGTCGGTAATACGATAGGTTGCAGATTTTGGCGTGTGATGATAAAAACGAGCAACTTGTTGGTTGTAATGAAAAATTCCACAATCGCAGTGCGTTCATCCAAGCTTAATCGGAATTGGTCAAAATTGAAGCCATGACCGATGGGCAAATACTTATCCTGTAATTCATTACGCCGTTTTCGCAAACGTTCTAGATTTTGCGCTAAAATTGTTGGGCGATCGGCAGTAGCAGCTTGAAGTTTGTTTTGACTGCTAGCAATTTCATCTCGAAGTTGTTCTAGCTGTTTGACAACTTCTGGGGGGAAGATGGTTTTATATTCACGGTTAAGGATTAGTTCGACTAAATTGCGAGTTTTGCTACGTTCCACATATTCAATTGCCTGACGGTAATCGCCCAACTCCAAACACACTTCCACCATCCTTTGATAGAGCATATTCCACCGTTCAGCAAGCTTTTGCTTGTCTTCAATTTTACCAGAACCAGACGTAATTTCACCACGTAGGGATTCTACAGTATCAATAGCTGCCTGAAAAGCAGTGTAAGCAGATGCGAACTGTCGGGCATCCAGGTAGGCAATACCTAAATTATTTTGAGTGATTGCGTAGTCTTGTGGGTTAGTTTCGGGTGTATAAACCTTTAACGCTGCTTGATGACAGCGAATGGCTGATGCTGAATTTTCCGATCTGTTTCCCCAAATACGCAAATTGTAAGTGACACCTAGGCTACTTAGAGTATCTGCCCAGGCTTCTGGGAAAGCTTCGCAGGTGTATACCGACAATGCTGCTAAGTAATACTGGATCGCCGCATCTAAATTATCTGCTTTCTCCCCTTGAATGCGATCTAGGTAAATATTACCCAAGTTACATTGAGTCTCAGCCCATCGTTCAGGAAAAGCCTTGCGAGTCCTAACTTCTAGCGCCGACAGCAAATAGCGAATTGCAATTTCAAAGTTTTCTCCCGTCTCTTCCTGATTGTAGTCATAGTAGAGACAGCCTAAATTGTTTTGTAAGATTGCCCACTGTTCTGGAAAAGCTTCGCGGGTGTATACCGACAATGCTGCTGAGTAACACTCAATAGCTAACTGCAAATTTTCTTCTCGCTTTCCCCTCAGACGGCGATCGTAAACACCGCCTAAATTCATTTGTGCGATCGCCCACAGTTCTGGAGAATCATCGCGGGTGTAAACCTTTAATGCTGCTGAGTAATATTGAATTGCTGCTTCTAGATTTTCTGCTGTCTCTCCCAAAATACGGTTTCGGTAAGCAACTCCCAGATTATTTTGAATTTGCGCCCACTGCTCGGAGAAATCCTTAGAATTGTAAACCTCTAAAGCAGCCAAATAACAACGAATTGCAGCTTCTTCATTTTCCGCTCTTTCTCCGCGAACACGCTGAAAATAAACAGCACCCAAGTTAATTTGAATCTCAGCCCATCGTTTGGGGAAAGTCTCTGGGGTAGTTACTTCCAAAGCAGCGAAGTAATATTTAATAGCAGTTTCTAGGTTTTCTGATTTGTCCCCGTGAATACGTTCGGAGTAAACATTGCCTAAATTCTTTTGGATGATACCCCATTTTTCCGCAGAGTTAGTGCGGGTGTATACTTCTAACACTGACAAATAACAGCGAATAGCTATTTCTATGTTTTCAGCCTTATCTCCTTTGATGCGATCGCAGTAGATATTGCCCAAATGAACTTGAATAATTGCCCATTCTTCTGGGAAAGCAGTACAGGTAGCAACTGTGGTAACAATTTCATAGCCAGCTATCGCAATTTCGAGAATATGCTCCCGATTGTCTAATGGCAATTCCTGGATCAGGTTACTAAAATCGTTAATTGCTGACACCAGTCCCTGTGCTATTTTTATATCCGCTTTTGCTAAAGCAGCCTTTGCCCAGTTTTGCATCACATCAACGAAGCGATCGTCCAGTTTATCTAAATTCGCTTCTACAAGCGGGTATACAGCTTGCGGATCGGCATCGCTATCATGAATTAGTTGTAATACTTGTAACAGAAACTCTAAATGTGAGCTAGTAGTTAGGGTATGAGAGCTAAGGCTTAAAGCTTCCAACTGTTGGGTCAGATGACTGGCGAGATTTGAGAGAAATTCAGCAACACCCACCTCCCCTTGCTCGCCAAGCAGTTCTACCACTTGTTCCATCATCTCTATCAAACCAATATCAAGCAAATCTGGATGAGCATTTAAAATTTGCTCTTCCTCACCACTAGGGCAATTGAGTAGCAGATTAATCAAATTCTGATAAGCTTGATGGCGATTTTTATTCATTGAATAAAATTTTCAACATTAACAACTTTAAATGTACGTAAACTAACTAAAAATTATTGTTGGTTACAAAATTATTAAATATTATCAACCAATAAAATTATTGACTTCTGTAGGCTTATCAACATAGTTACCCCCCCACTATACAAAAAGCAGCCCAATACTCCGGTTCCGCAAAAGGTTGCTCATCAGCATTAAACCAATTAAGTGACTCATTTATGCTCTGTTTCAATACTTCGTCTAAAGGTAATTTTTGACTATTCTTTAACAATTCTGCTTGCGTACTATCCCGCAGCCATATTTGAGCGTTATTGAGAGCAAGTAAAACCGGGATGCCTTTCTTGAGATTTTCGTAGAACTTCATCATTAACAGTGCCGTTGATAAGTCATTAACCGTCCAAAGACTAGTAACTACATTTGAGCTACCCGCATATAGAAATCCAGAAGGTAAACTAATATACTCATCGCTAACGTTATTAAAATCCGTTAATCCTGTTTCACAGGCACTAAGGGTAACGAGACCACATTTATTAAGCTTGAGGGCGAATATTTCTCCTAGGGTCAGGCACTGCTGTAATTCAACAAGTTTTGAATTTTCCTTTACAGCATCAGCTAAGACGAGGGCGGATTTTAGAGGTTCAAAAAAGTTAAAATAGCCGTGACAAGAAAAGTGGACAACGTTGGCATCTTCTAGATCGTGCGGGTCAAAATTGGCCTTTTTGGCAGCATCTTTAACCAAAACGCGATCGTATGGGTGAAACTGTTGGCGGATGAACGCGACTTCAATATCGGTGTAATCCAAGTCTCCAGTCGGATTTTGTACTGCAAACAAACGCTCCAATTTGGGGTGTTGTTGGTTCTTAGTTAATTGCAGTAGTTGGCTACTGGGAGCATAACTTACTCCATCAGGAAATAAATCAAGTAAGCAATTAGATTTTAGATTTGGGATTTTGTGCGTACAAACGTTCTGCTCTATTTCACCTTTTGCCTTTTTAGCTCTGACTTCTAACGCATGAAGGGGTAACAAGTGCAGGAAGCGATGAGGGATGAGGATGAGGCGAGTACAGTTTTCTAATTCAGGATGGGAAAAAATATCATCTAAGTGGAGAATTTTTACAAGTTCCTTGAGCCGGCTTTCCAAGCGATCACGCCATTGATCTTTTTGTTGGGAGTAGTCTTTAAAATATTCATTAACCCAACTACGCAACGACTGTAAATTTTCTGGGGTGGATTGCCAGATGCAAGGCGAAGTTGATTTGTAGGTGATAATAGCAGTAATAAAGGTGTTGCTAGTGATATACCACTGGATGAGGGCGGTTTGCTCATTGGGTAACAAATCCCTTATTTGCTGATAGTTGATTGTTTCAACACGTTGAGTCAGGCTGAAGGTCGGGTCAATTGGTTGAATTTGCTCCTTTATCAAGTTGTCAAGTTTGCTACGCAAGACATTTAAGCGGGCGCTATTTTGACTTGTAGTAAGGGTAAGGTTTTGTTTTTCTATCTCAACTTTGTGCTGGTTTAGCATCTGATTTTGGTCAAAATGCCGTTGCTCGGCAGCAATTTCTCGACGCAAAATATCCAGTTCTTGAAGTATAGTTTCAGAAATATTGCCTTCGGGGTATAAGTCACGAGTAGTGAGAAGTTCGGTAAGGTTACGGGCTTTACTGCGTTCTATATACTCAAGGGCTAGTTCGTTATATTGCGGTTCCTCTTTAGCTATTTCTAAACTTACTTCTACAATGCTTTGGTACATTTGGTTATATTTTTCCGCAAGCTTTTGCTTGTCTAATTCCATGCCAGAGCCAACAATTATCTCTTCCCGTAAGGACTCTACAGTGTCAATTGCCGATTTGAAGGCGTTGTGGGCTTGGGTAAATAATCGAGCATCTTGGTAAGCTTTACCAAGGTGAAATTGAGTCTCTGCATGGTTTATAGGAAAAGCTTTACAGGTACGAACTTCTAATGCTGCTAAAAAACAAGTGATTGCCTTTCCCAAATTCTCAGTCCATTCTCCTAAAATTCGGTCACTATAGGCAATTCCTAGATTATGCTGAGTCATTGCCCAGTATTGGGGAAAAGCTTCACGGGTACGAACTTTTAATGCTGCCAAGTAACAAGAAATCGCTTTTTCCTGGTTTTGAGACCGTTCTCCTTCAATTCTGGCATGGTAAGCAATTCCCAAATTGTGTTGAGTCATCGCCCAATTTAAGGGAAAAGCCTCGCGAGTACAAACTTCTAAACTTGCCTCACAGCAAGCAATAGCCTCTTCCAAATTTTTAGTTCGCTCCCCTTGTATTCGCTCCCAGTAAACTATTCCTAGATTATTTTGAGTCATTGCCCAGTATTGGGGAAACGCTTCGCAGTTAAAAACTTCTAGAGCTGCTCGGTAACAAGTAATCGCATCTTCTTGATTTTGGACTCGCTCTCCCCGGATACGGAACATGTAGGCACTTCCTAGATTGCTCTGAGCCATTGCCCATTGTTGAGGAAATGCTTCGCGGTAATAAACTTGCAAAGCAGCTTTATAACAAGCAATAGATTCTTCCAAGTTCTCGGCTCGCTCACCGTTAACTCTATCTCTATAAACAGT
Organism: Calothrix sp. PCC 7103; assembly: GCF_000331305.1. Classification (GTDB taxonomy): domain Bacteria; phylum Cyanobacteriota; class Cyanobacteriia; order Cyanobacteriales; family Nostocaceae; genus Dulcicalothrix. Next base: position 1,188,805 of record NZ_KB217483.1, read on the forward strand.
CCCCAAATTGATTTGAGTCATCGCCCAGTCTTGGGGAAACTCCTCACAAGTACGAACTTCCAATGCAGCTCGGTAATAGACGAGCGCTTTTTCTAGGTTTTGAGTTCGTTCTCCCTGAATTTTGTCGTAATAAATACTTCCTAGATTATGTTGAATCCCTGCCCATTCTTTAGGAAATAGTTCGCGCTTGTAGACTTGCAAGGCATTTTGGCAAAAATCAATAGCTTCTTCAACGTTCCTGGCTTGCTCCCCTTTAATTCTTTCAATGTAAGCCTTCGCTAAATTAGTGTTGGCGATTGCCCAATCAACAGGAGATGTTTCTTTGTTGAAAATATTTAATGCTGCCTTGTGACAAGCGATTGCTTCTTCTAAATTCTCGAATCGCTTTCCTTTTATTCTCTCACCGTAAGCAATTCCTAGATTATTTTGAATCTGTCCCCAATCATGGGGTGATATTTCACGCTTGTAAACGATGAACGCTACTTTATAACCAGCGATCGCAATCTCCAAGTTATCTGCTCGGGCACCTAAAGGGAATTTTACAATCAAATCACTCATCTTAACGATATGCGAAGCAATGCCCCGTGCTTCTTCTGGCTGTGCCATCATTAACATGATTGTTGCCCAGCTATGCAACACTAAAGCCGTAATATCATCCAGTTTATCTAAATTCGCTTTTAATAACGGGTATACTGCTTCAGCATTACCGTCGCTTTCTGTTGTTACCATCAACATCTGTAAAATGAATGGAAGTCTGTAAGCCAGAGCCGGAGGTGGAGAAACAATAGGAGTTGATGATGAAAACCCTTTTTCTTCCACTATTTTAAAAGCAAAATGGATTTCCGTAAGCTTACAAGTAAAAGGGATTAACGACTCAACAGTATTACAACTGCCGTTTCCTAACAACTCCTTTGCAAATGTTGCCATCGTCTCCACAAACTCTGTATTGACTAAATCCTGGTTCGCAGCTAAAAGCTCAAGTGCTTCACCACTAGGACGATTTTCTAAGCTTTGGAGTAGCTTAAGATAAGCTTGCTGACGCTGTTCGTTCATGAATAAGGGTTGGTACCGACTAATACATCCATTATCAAGATATTCAAAAGCATTACCAAGAATTACGGAAAATACTTAAAAAATATCATGTACTTTTTTAAACCTATTGATTTAGTCCCTAAATACTATAGCACTGAAAAGATTTATGGGCAAAAATTGTAGTAATGATACACAGTATATTTTTTAAATAAATTGTATTTTTAAATACAAAATTAGATGTGCGTTCCCTGCAATAAAGGTGCCTCAACTTATCAGTATGTTTCAGCAGTTATAGCGACAAGTATCGTAGGTCTAGTAAATAGTTCCTTACAGACACCATATATGTATATAACTTACGTGATACTTATATCAAGAGATATAAAAGGCTATAAAGCTTTAATAGTGAGGAATTTCAGCAAGTAAGTAGCAAAATAGGTATAGATTCAAAAATATGAAGTTTGATAGCAGACAATAAAAGGGATGATGGTGAAGAATGATGTTAACAAAGGAGGAGCGATTATAGCGAGTTAACAATGAGAAGATACGATATTAGCGAATACGAAAACTACCCTGCTAGCAGTAATAAAGAAGTAGAAGATTCAACGGTAGCAACGAGATACCGTACAGTTCAAGAGAAAGGGTCAATTGCAGTATTAATGGCAGCGGCAACAGGATTGATGGTTGTAGATATGTCAATCCATCATCTACTTATGTCCGCTACTATGTTTCTCACGGCTATTATTTTAGCAGTTCCCAAGGAAGCTAATAAACTACTGACAAACTTTGAGAAATTACAACGGCGCCTAGGAATTAACCTATATGGTATTTTATTTGGAATTTTGTCAATCATTTTCATGCTTGACTTTGCAACGGCGCCTGCTAACGCCCAGTTTTTTAATAGCGCACAAACATGGATGACAGGAGCTTTTAATGGTATTCCTCAAGAAGGCGTTACATTATTTTTTAATGTTTTGAGAGCGCTTTTTCTACTGTATCTTGGTATCTCTTTAGTGCGGATTGTAAATGCTGCCAGGAACGATGACGATTGGCAAAATTTAGCAAGAACACCTTTAATTATTGTTGTAACAGTAGTAGTTGGAGATATTATTACAGGATTTATTGTTGGTGGCGGTACTGGTGGAACGGCGCCGTAAATTGTTCGATATATATGGGGAATTCCTAATTACTAGTATTCCCCAAACATATAATATATGGCAAAGCAACGTAGAGAATTTAGAACTGTAAACCGAGTCTTGGGAGAGCAACCAAGAATCGGGCCGTTTCCAGCCGACCAAGTATTTCCTTGGACTATGATTGGGCTAATAATATATTTATTCTGCAAGCTCATATTCCAAGCTTCTTGGCTAGTAACGGGATTAATGATTGCGTGGGGATGGGCAACTTGGTGGACTTTAACTAGCAATAAGACTTGGTTAGCAAAGTTTGTTGGAATACCACGAGTTACCAGGGGATACAAAAGATTTTATTCCTTAGCTAAACCACAATCGATACATAAAACTAAACATAAAAAACGATATCATTGATATCAGTAAACTTAAAAGATGAGTATAAACAAGAAGGATAAAGTAGGAATTAAGAGTATTGAATCTAAACAAATTGCAGTAGCTAAACGTCTTACCCCTTTTGAAGACCTAACTCATATTGCAGCCATTTCTTCCATATCTTTAGCAGGACGTAAAGATATTGGAACAATGATACTTAAAAACAATGAGGATTTTCAAATAAAATTCTGCTTTGAGTGTCAGGGAATTCACCCATCATTGCCAGAAGAACAAATTCTACCAATTTTTGAGGGGATAGAGGCAGGACTCAAAGAAATTCCTTATGGTGAAAATCTAACTTTACATCTTGGTTCTTTTACTGATGACTATGAACGCCAACAAGAACTAAAAACGGTAGAAGAAGGATGTAACAAAGAGGAATTAATGTTGCTTCTTAGGTCAGAGCGACTGAGAATTAAGGAATTAACTAAAAGTGGTATCCGCAAAAATAAATTCCTGAGAATTTACTGTACTTATACTGTTGCTGCCAGCGAAGATGGGAAAACTACAGACTTTGTAGAGAAATTTATCTTACAAGCAAGAGATAGCTGGTTTAAGTTTACCGGACAAATCCACGCTTTTCGCCACCAACGTATCGAATCGATTCTCAGAAATAGCTTTACTTCTGGGTTCCAATTATGGGAGCAAACCCTTACTAATAAAATGGGGTTGAATATTAGACCTTTAGGAGCTAAGGAATTATGGGGAGTTCTTTGGAGACAATTTAATACTAGTATCCCTTCAAAAATCCCTTACCTTATTACCTTGGATGATGATGGTTTGAGAGAAGAACAAAATAGCGATTTCCATATTCGTCATCTTATTTTAGAAAGAGAGGAATCTGTTCCATTTTTCGATAGAGCATGGGTACAGCTACAAAATCATTACATCGGCGCCTTAACTTTCACAGAGAAGCCGGCGGGATGGGTGGATGAATATGCTCAGTTACGGTATTTATGGGAATTAATAGCCAGAGAGAAGGTTTTTGATACAGAAATTATCTGTCAATTAACTAGAGCAAATGAAACTTTGGCAAAAACCGCATTGCAACGAATTACCAAACAATCCATTGTCTCCTCCGCTATGTCAGCAGAGGGTAACAGCGTCAATGTAAAGGCAAATTTGAATATGGAGGAAGCAATAGCAGCGCAAGAAACCATATACAAAGGCGCCGTTCCTATCCACACCGCTGTCGTTTTCCTCGTCCATCGCCCTACACGCCAGAAACTTGATGAGGCTTGCCGCTATATCTCCAGTTGTTTCCTTCGACCCGCTGTTGTAGTGAGGGAGATGGAATATACTTGGAAGATATGGTTACAGTCTTTACCGATAGTTTGGGAGAATCTACTCACCAAACCTTTTAACCGCCGACTGCCTTATTTTAGTGGCGAAGTACCAGGACTAATGCCTGTAATCAAAACTGCAACTGGAGACAAACAAGGGTTTGAGCTAATTGCTGAAGAAGGTGGCACTCCTGTACATTTAGACCTTTACAATCAGCACAAGAACCTTTGTGTATTTGGCACAACTAGGGCTGGTAAATCAGTATTAATTGCTGGAATATTAACGCCAGCATTAGCTCAGGATATCCCTATAATTGCTTTAGATTATCCCAAGCCAGATGGTAGCAGTACATTTACTGACTATACCAATTTTATGGGTAAAGATGGAGCGTATTTTGATATCAGTAATCAAACTAATAATCTATTTGAATTACCTGATCTAAGAGGGTTAGAGGCAGAATTAAGAAAGGAACGGCTTACAGACTTTAAAGACTTTTTAAAGTCAACACTTATCACAATGGTAATAGGCACTAATCCTATTGGCGTAGACTCTACAATAGCTAGTAATATAGAAAGTATTATCACCCTAGCAATTGAGACATTTTTTGCAGACGATGATATAAAAATGCGCTATAAGTTAGCCATAGAAAAGGGTTTGGAAACACCAGAATGGCAAGATATACCGACACTCCAAGACTTTTACAACTACTGTTCTCCAGGTTATATCAAACTTGATTCTGTTGCAAATAATAGTGAGGATATCCTTAAAGCATTAAACCAAATTAAGCTGAGACTTAGATTTTGGTTAAATAGCAGAGTAGGTCAATCTATCAGTAAACCCTCTAGTTTTCGTACTGATGCTAAATTACTTGTGTTTGCACTGCGTTCTCTTGCTTCAGAGGCAGATGCAGCAATTCTAGCATTAAGCGCTTATGCAGCAGCACTGCGCCGCGCGCTCTCTTCCAAAGCCTCCATATTTTTTATTGACGAAAGTCCTATTCTGTTTCAATTTGAAGCAATTGCCGAATTAATTGGGAGACTGTGCGCTAACGGTGCTAAAGCTGGTATTCGAGTAATTTTATCTGCCCAAGAGCCGGATAGTATTTATCAAAGTAGATCGGCATCTAAAATATTTGCTAACCTTACTACTAGATTAATCGGTCGTATTCAAACAAGTGCTGTTGAGCCATTTATCAGACACTTTAAATATCCCGTAGAAATTATATCTAAAAATAGCACAGAAGCTTTCTTTCCTAAAAAAGAAGGTGTTTATTCACAGTGGCTATTAGATGATAATGGTAAATTTACATTTTGCCGTTATTATCCTGCATACTGTCTTTTAGCTGCTGTTGCTAACAACCCTCACGAACAAGAGTTGAGAACACTATATCTAACCAAATATAAAGATGACTTACTTACTGGAATGGTACGCTTCTCAGAAGCATATATAAAGATGGTTCGTGGAGAGGAACTCACAGGCGAAGCATACGAGTTATTAGAGCAAGCTAAGAATAAATTTAAGCACAATCAAGTATCTGAAGTTACTACAGAGAAAGCATTATTAATGGTGACATAATACTTCGTCACTTTCCACTCATAGTAAAGAATAAACTGATGAACATCAAGAAAATAATGACAATTACTGCTGTTACTGGATTAGCATTAACAGCAACTTTACCTAGTTATGCATTTGGACTCGATATTAATGTATCTCTTGACAAAGTATTGAGTCCTTTAACTCAATCCTTCAAAGATATTTCTACTAAAATTGAAGGAGAAATTAACAGTAAGTGGGGCAATCTTAAAGCAGATGCCTTAGCTGCTATTGAAGACTCTAAAGGAGAAATGAGTGCCCCTGACCCTACCACAGCCAGTGCTAAGTTAATTGCAAAACTCAAAGAAAAAGGTGGTGTAGCAGCAGAAACTAGTACAGTAATTGGTGCTGTGGAAGCTGGAAAGCAGTTAGAAATAGATACCACGCGCGCTAGTGCAGCAAGCATTTTAGGCAAAGAAGGGCAACAGCGCACCAAAGCAGAAATTGGCGCCACCAAAGAAACAGTAACTGAGGCGCAGCAAATAGCTGTTGATGCCCAAAATATGGATGCTTCTCAAGATGTGCTTAAAGCCATCGCCGCGCAGAATGCCCAAATTGTATCTATGTTGGGACAGGTACGAACTGATGGTTTACAGCAGCGCTATGATGCCCAACACAGTAACTTGATGCTTAGTCAAATAGCTGAAAATGGTGCAGAACAAAATCGTACTCAAAGAGTACTGAGTTCGGGAGTAACAAGTCAATTCCTTGAATTAGCTGGTTGGAGCCGCCTAGACCCTGCTTATACCAAGTAAGCTTCTCTGTGTACTCTGCGTCTCTATGGTAAATAATTTATCTCACCACAGAGGCACAGAAAACACAAACGGAAGAAATTTGTGAGAGTTAAGTCATTATATTTAAATTATGTTAAATAAAATACAAATAATCTTTGCGGCTAATGTATATGGGGCTGGAGATTTATTAGAAAATGCAGCGGCAGGCGCCAGTTCATTAGCAGATGGTTTTAACGAACTTTGGCAAGAAACCCTTGAGGGAGGGTTGTATGCTTCTCTGTGTAAGGTAGGAGTACTATTTGCAGTTGGTTCTCTTGCACTATTTATGGTGCAGTGGGGTAAACAAATGCTCAACAGCGAAGAGCAGAGAGCATATAGCGAACTCATTTGGCCTTTGATAGTAGCACTGCTGCTTGCAAATAATGGCAAAGTATTGGCGAGCAGCACTCTTGCCTTGAGAGAATACATCAATACTGTCAATAATTACGTTTTAGAATACACAGCAGCAGATGCGGATTTGAGGGCTGCTTATCAACAAGGAGTAGGACAAGCTGCGGTCGAAGCTGCTGTAGGAAATGCTATTCAACAATGCCGTTCTGCTCAATTATCAAATGAAGAACAGATAGAATGTCTCAAGCGCGCGAAGGCTGAACTCGAAACCAAGTTTCCCGATATTTTTAAAGGAGATAAAGGGGGAGGAATTGGCGGTTGGGTACTGCAAGGACTAGATAAAATAGACCAAGCAGCTGCAGAAGCTGAGGAAGGTAGTAATCCGATTGAAGGGATTGCGAACAAACTAACCGCTGCATCTGGCGCCGCAATTGGCGCCGTCGTCGCTACTTTAATTACTAGCATTTTACTTGCACTTAATAATGCTTACCAATGGGGAGTGGAACTAGCACTACTGCTAACAGCATTGATTGGTCCTTTGGCTGTAGGTGGTTCTCTAATGCCAGTTGGAAGTAAAGCAATTGTTGCATGGCTGACGGGATTTTTTACTGTTGCAATTGCAAAGCTTTCCTTCAACATAATTGTTGGTTTAGCTGGACAATTAATCGCTACATCTAAAGCCTCTCAACCAATGATTTTTCTTGCTTTTATCGGTATTGTGGCGCCGTTATTAGCAACTGGAATTGCTGCTGGGGGAGGACTTGCCGTGTTCACTCAAATCAGTAATAGCGCTCAGTGGGTAGGTAATGCGGTTGGTAGTGCAGTTGCAACTGGTGTATCCGGTGGTACGCAAATAGCTATATCCGCAGCCATTAAGAATATAGGGAATAAGAAGTAATTTCACTAATCGTTATGTTACAAGCAAAATTCAAATCTAAGAAAAATACACCAAGAGAATCACTACGCCTGCTAAGTTCTGGGGAATCAGTTTCTAACCCTATTGCTATTGTGACAATCTCTTCCCTAGTATTAAACGCTTTATCCTTTCCCCTTCTAATTGTTAATTACGGCGCCACTTCATCATTAGCTCGTAAAGAACCACCTTCTCTTGTACAGTTAGCAGATGGTAATACAGTCAATGTTAAAGGAGCAGATTCTAAAGAACGTACTCCAGAAGTTATTAAAACTTTCGTTAGTAACACTCTGGTCAAAATGTTTAATTGGAACGGATTATTAGAGTCTGTAGATGAAGCTGGAGAAATTACCAAAAAACCAGACCCAGGAGTACAAATCAAATTAAAAAAAGGTACTGGTAGGATACCAACTAAATCTTGGCAAGCAGCATTTGCTCTCTCAGAGCATGAAGATTTTCGGGTAAAGTTTCTACAAAAACTAGCAGAAATCACTCCTCCAGATGCCTTATCAGGAAGAGTACAAATTTCCTTACTTCCAACTCATGTTAGCGAACCTATAAAAATAGGAGAAGACAAGTGGAAAGTTAATGTAGTCGCTACCCTCCTCACATTCAATACTAAGGGAAGTAATGAAGGTTCAGGTATAGCGTTTAACAAAACAATTACTGTAAAGGCAGTTACTCCACTGAAGTTTCCAGCAGATAGTACGGAGATTAACAAAGCAATTTATCTTGCTCGTAGTTCTGGTTTGGAAATTACTGAAATTACTGATTTAGATTTAGGAAGTAAATAATGTATTGGTTAAGTTAAGAGGAATGAACCACAAAGGACCCAAGGACACAAAGAAAGAATTGATGACATGGATTACTAGTTCTATGCCATAAAATTCAGGGTGTTGGATAAACGAACCGCAAAGAACGCGAAGGACGCAAAGAAATAATTAAGAATCATAGAACCTAGCAAAACTTATAACACAGACCATATAAAGGAAAGTTCATGTCATTAATTCTGGCTGGTTGGCGCCGGAAATAGAGCTTCTCCTACTCTCTTCTCTGTGCCCTCTGCGTCTCTGTGGTAAAAATCTTTACTTTTAAAATTTATGACATTAACTACTAGTAGGTTGGTGTACGCTGCGCGTAACCCAACACCAATGTAAATCAACAACGATAATGTTGGGTTTCACTCCGTTACACCCAACCTACCATTTATATATATTAGGTATAAATTATGACTTTAGAGACAAGCACCAAAGGTAACACAGTTAACAGCCTACTATTTATCGAGGATGATGACAATAATGTAGAAAATTCTGTACTTGAGAATAGCGATGTAGAGGAAGAACAAGAAGACCCTGCGTTAGTACAAACGAAGCATTCGGTAATTAATTCTCCTTGGTCAAGATTTGGAGTGGTAGGGGGAAGTATTGGGGTAGTAGTATTGTTTATATTCCTGTTTCTTAATCCCATCATGAATGGAGACAAAGCTAAGAAAAAGGAAGAACTACAAGTTGCACAGGCTCCATCTGTAGAGGAGCAGAAAGAAACCAAAAAAGATGGAGATATTTATGCTCAACTAGCATTACAAAGACAAGCGGAACAATTATCAAAACTTGGCGCCGAGTCAGAAAAAACTAAAATTGTTAAACCTGAGAGTAAAGAAACAATTAAGGCTAATACCAAGGATAATTCGCCCAATGTACCAAAACAAGTAGTAAGAAAAGAAACCTCTTTCTCGCAATTTCCAAGAAGGGTAGAAAGACTTGCAAAAGAACCACAAATTGTTCAACAACATGCCTCGTTACCAGCATTACCAGTAAAAACAGCTACACCTGCACCAAAACCCCAGGTTATGCCACGTCTCTCACCTCGCACCCAAACTGAGATTGCCAGTAAACCCATTGACCCTTTAGCAGAACTGGAAAAATTGCGAACACTGGGAAGTGCTGGGCAAATTTCTTACAGCGCGTCAGCAGATACAGAGAATAGTAATGATGCAGAAGATGCTGACTACACACCCAGACGTAGATCAAGCAGCAATAATTCTGGAACCAGGACAGAAGTAATTAGTAACACAGCTTCTCAAAATGTAGATAATACAGATGAAAATACAGAGATTGAGCGACTCTCTCCCCGGTGGACACCTGTAGCAGTTCAAGATGAGGAAGGCGCCGAACCAAGCGAAGAAGGTGAAGTTACTAATATCAAGCGTAATAAAGATTACTCGCCTCTGGAAGCAGGAATTATTGAAGGTAGGGAAGAGCAGTATTTAGTAGTGGGAGAGTATACAACTGCTACCTTAAAGACTCCCCTAATTTGGGCGCCTTCTTCAGCGTCAAAATCCCAAATCAAGTTTGTTGCTCAACTTACTAAACCATTGATGAGCAACACTGGGGAAGTAGCGATTCCTGCTGACACGTTGCTAAGTATCGAAATGCAGGGAGTGGATTCATCTGGTAAAGCTAATGCTGTAGTTACCGCAATCCTCAAAGACGGTACTGAATACCCTGTTCCAAAAGGCGCCATCACAGTTTTGGGAGATGGAGCAAAACCCTTAATTGCCAAGCAGTATCACGATAAAGGTAAAGAAATCATGGGCATGGATGCTGGGATTGGGTTGATATCAGGATTGGCAAAGGTAGGTGAAATAGCCAACCAACTAGAAGTGGAAACTAGTATCTCCCAATCAAATGCAGGATTTAACAGCAGCCAAATCAGTCGCAGTCGCAATCGTTCTTTACTTGGTGCCTTCGCTCAAGGAGCATTTGGAACAATTGCAGAGCAGGTAAAACAACGAAATCAAAAAGCTATCGATGAAATTATGCGTCGTCCTAATATCTGGTTTGTCCCTCAAAACACCAAAATTACCATTCAAGTTAATCGCTCTCTACAACTATAAAGTTAATGAACAAAACTTTTTGGCTATCTCTAGGTATAGCATCATCTCTACTGACTGCTATCCCATCCTATGCGTTATCACCAGTAGAAAAAACACCTGTAAATAATACAAAACAGTCTGTTCGCACTATCCCTCAAAGCAAAGCCACTGGAACATCAGCAGAGTTACAAACAGTTCAAATATGGGCAGGACATGGTGTTTCAATCTCGTTTTATGAGACTGATGAAACTATTAAACGAGTATGGTTAGACGACCCCTCCCGCATCCTTATAGATGTTGACGGTTGTTTGGAGGGTTTATCAAACTCCAATTGCAGAAACTCAGGCGCCGGACTTATTCACCTGAGACAAATTAATCCTGTAAAAATTCCTGGGATACCCGTTGCTACCAACGGCGCGCATCTCACAGTAGTTACCCAAAACAAAAATGGAGAGCGCAAAATCTATAACTTCCGTGTAGTAATGGGCAAAGGTAGTCCACAATACAGTTCTATCCAAATTACCCCTGATGTCACCCAAAAAGAAGCGGCGCCACCAGATTCTATAATTGTCGCCACTATTTCGAGGGGAATACAAGTGGCAGCAGAGAAACGGTGGATAACTCCGAGCAATCCCCTGTGGCAAAAATTACAGAATTTGGTGCAGGAGTTAGAGTCAGGTAAAAACCTCACTGGCGCCGTACAAAGTAGTGGTGTTTCCTCTAAGCTTGCAGAGCGCTTGTTACAACTGGGAACTGAGCCAACTCCTACTCAACAAAAAATTAAACCTGCCCTACACAGATCAACTCAACAAGTTTTAAGATATCATAATAATTAAGTTGTAATTATGTCTTTCAATCGTAATAATCAAAATAATGGCTCAAATCCTAACACCAATCTTAAAAAATGGATGTTATTCGGGTTATTAACAAGTTTAGCAATGCATGGATTTGTTGCCTTTCGTCCTGATAATTTACTAGGTTATTTATTAGTTTCTCAACCAGCAGTAGCAACACCAGTACCCAAGACTAACACTATTACTACTAAATACATCAACAACGCTCCAGTTCCTGACTGGCAAAATATTACCTTTAAATCATTCGTTTTCTCCAGTCCTGGCAGAGTAGAACTGCCCAAAGCCAAAATTCCTGGGTACAAGTCAGTAAGAACTTGGAAAGCAGGACAAAGTTTAGATGAGGTAATGGAATTAGGAGATTTTGAGAATGTATTTAATTTAGAGGATTTTAGTTTAAGGGACATTGAACAGTTGAGCGGTAATTACCTCAAAAATCTCAAGTTGTCAGATTTTAGGTTGATTAAATGGCAGACAGTACCTGAAATAACAAAAGCCATTCCTAAGTTAGCTAATGTATATTTGGAGGATGTACCTGTTATTAAAAATTTAATAGAGAATAAATTAGGAATTCAAGTTACAACTAATCAAACAATTGGACAGTTTATAAACAATTACCCTGAGTTAAAAGATATTGAGTTAGGAGAAATTAATTTATCTAGTTATAAACTTACCTCAATCCCTGGAATTGAGAACACTGCTCTCAAAAACTTTACTAACTGGCAGAACACAACTATTTCCAGAGTACCTGGCCTTAATCGAGTAACATTCAACAATTTTCCCAATGTTCCAATGCTCCAAGGGAATATTACAGGGAAAGTAGACTTGGCTTTGAAGGAAGTAGAAAACAGAAGGCAGCGTTCTATCAGCGGTTCATATAAAGAAGGATTTAATGTCCCATGTACCAAAAATTGCGCTCATATAGAACTATCAGGTGCAGGACGAATAACTGGCGCCCAATGGATGAGCGGCAAGTTTCAAGAAGTCAAAGGTGGATTTGGGGTTTTAGGTAAACTTAATGGTGGTAAGGAACCGACAGGAAGACACCCTTTTGGTAAGAGTTTTAAGCAAGTAGTGTGGAATATTGACGAAGCTTCAGGAACTGCAACAACAGCGATGTTCTTTCGTATTTGCAAACGCGGGGGTTGGGTAGATTTGGGCTGTTCTCCCTACTTTATAGGACCCTTCCCATTTTTCGCTTACCAAGAAAAGTCTCCCATTTTTATCGGTACTCCCCTCAAAGTTCCTTAAATTTTAGTCGTTATAATGAGCGAAACTCAAACGGTTCACGAAGCCAAAAATATTGATTTACCAATCGGTAGTTATATCAACCACTTTCTCTCACCTAATGGATTAGCATTGGTAGGATGCTTAGTGGGAGCGCTAGCACTACACATACTGTCTGGTCATAAAAAGGGAAAACTGGCTACTAGTTACTTTGGTGGGTGGAGAGAAACACGAACGGCAAGGAAAAAAGCTCTCAAACAAATTGAAAACCCCAAATATGATAGTGCTTCTCTATACATTGGCAAGCATAAATTTAAAGGCAGAAAAGATTCAGCAGGTAGTAGCAGATTACTATATATTACGGATGTGCAGAGGGGTACTGCTGTAGTTGGCGCCCCAGGTAGCGGTAAATCATTTTCGGCTATTAATCCAATGATTTACTCTGCCATTGACCAAGGTTTTCCCATCGTTTTATATGACTTTAAATATCCAACACAAGCCAAAGTTGCCAGCTACGCCAAAAAGATGGGTTACAAAGTACATGTGTTTGCACCAGGTTTTCCCGAAAGCGAAGTCTGTAACCCCTTAGACTTCTTACGAGATGCCACCGATGCTGAAACAGCCCGTCAGTTAGCTACTGTCATCAATAAAAATTTCAAAATGATGGCATCGAGCAATGAGGATGCTTTTTTTGGTCCTGCGGGCGACCAGTTGACAGAAGCTATTTTGATGCTCACCAAACAAACGCAGTATCCAGATATCATGACTGCTGCTGCTATTCTCAGTAGCGAACGTATGGTAGAGCGTTTGATGGCAGCTAACCTCAACCCGTGGATTAAAATTTCCTTTGGTCAACTGTTCAGTTCTGCTGGGAGCGAAAAAACTATTGCTGGTATCGCTGGTACTGCCAGTTTAATGTTTACCCGCTTCATGAAAAAGAATACTTTAGGGTGTTTTGTAGGTAAAACTACCCTCCCTCTAGATATCAAGGGTAAGCAGATGGTTATCTTTGGATTGGACAGAGAACGGAGAGATGCGGTTGGTCCTCTATTATGTAGTATATTGCACATGACTGTTGCCCGTGCCATTGCCAAAAAACGTAAAGACCCTCTTGTAGTTGTCCTTGATGAAGTACCGTCCCTATACCTCCCAGACCTTTTTAAATGGCTCAACGAATCACGCAGTGAAGGATTCTGCGGTATCCTTGGTTGGCAGAACATGGGACAGCTAGAGAAATACTATGGCAAAGAAGTAGCTAAAACAATGTTAGGCGCCTGTGGTACCAAGTTTATTTTTAATCCTGGGGAAGAAGAATCCGCGCGTCTGTTTAGCGCTTACCTGGGGGATGAAGAGATTAGGTACAAGCAGAAATCGAAAAGTACTGGGGGAGGTAAAACAAGTACTTCAGTATCAGACCAGGAAAAAACGCGGAAGTTGTTTGAACCAGCGCAATTTTTAAAGCTACCTGCGGGTAAGTGTGTATTTATTAACCCAGCGTATTCTAATAGAAATGAAGCTTCTGTACCCTTATTAAAAGCGATTAAGGTTCCAAAAGTTATTATTAATATTGAAAAAGAAAATGATGCTGGGTGGGAAAAATTAATAGTAAAGTTGACTAAGAAAAGTACTCAGAGGCGCCCTACTCAACAAGATTTGGATAAGCGAGTCGCGGAAGTGGATAAGTTATTCCCTGTACCTCAGAAGCCTGTACAAGCGGGGGCTGTGCCTTTACCTGTAGATGCATATAAAGGGTTTTTCTAACTAAAAGTTGATATGGTATTCGTAATTTGTTTGCGGAAGTGATGTTTTTACAACGAACCGCAAAGGGCGCAAAGGACACAAAGGAAGAGAAGAAAGATTTTGTAAATAAAATGTAATTTTGAATAATTTAATCTACTACAATGTTTGATGAAAGAGCAACCCAAGTAGGCATATATTACCAAAGAGCAGTTGAAAACACAATTGATAATCTTAAGGAGATAGGCTTTTCTATAAAAGATTTGATAGCAGCAATTATTGAAAAAGCTTTTGATAAATTTAAGAAAGAAAAGGTATCTGAGGTCGAGATACAGATTGATAGCGAGAAATTTCGACTTGTACCAGATGAGGAATGCTCAGGGGCTTGGAAATGGGAATCAGCCCAGATGACAGATTTTCAAGCACAGGATGTAGCAAGAAAATTGATGACAGAAAAAGTAGAGACAACAAGAGAAGCGGAAGATGTTAATAAAGCTGAGAAAAATTCATTAACCGTTACTGCTACAACTGAGTCTGGAGAGAAGCTTGTAGTATATAACCTAGATAGTAAAGGGCAATGCCTTACAAACTTAGTGACAGAAAATTTAAATACTGAAGAAATAATTGATGCAGCACAACAGCTAATTAATCGTAATCTATCATCGGCAGCAGAAGATAAATCGGCACCACTACCCAAAGTGGAAACACAGAGAGGCGCCGACATAGCGACTGAGGAAGAAACTAACAAACCTAAGCGTCAATTAGCGTCTCAATATATTGATGAAGTGCCATCCCCCAAAGAAGTCACTTCTCAAACCAATAAAAACTGGGTTAGGGAGGTTGAAGTACCCATAAAGCAACCTATGGCGAACAGCCGCGCGGAGCATAAACGTCAACAACAAGAAGACGCTAGCATTGCCAAAGCTGCAAAGGAAATCCTCAAGACTTATGGAGAAACCTTACCTGATGGTAGTAAAATCTACAAAAGCGATGCGCTTGTGATTCAGCAGCAAGGGGATAAGTACAGCATTCATAGGCGCTGTGATGAACTTACTAACTTTGCTAATCCCCTTATGGAGTTTACTCAAAACTCTAAAGGTGAAATAAAAATCAAAACTCCTTCTACACAAATGCTGTCAGTAGAAAGACATGAGTTTCTAATGGTGGGAGAGAGATTAGAGACTGGTAAGAAACTACCTCAATTGGCGAGCTTAGATCTAAGAGATGTTGCGAATAATCTTGGTTCTCTCGCCCCTGCTGGCACTTTCAAAACACTAGAAAGTTTTAGAGAAACTGAGATGTTGGGATTGCTAAATTCGGCATTGCAAAAAGCCAACACAGATACTCTGACTGTGGGAGAATACACTATTTCCAGAGCTAGAGATGCCGAAGTAGGAAAAGCAAATCTCTCTCTTCACAAAATAGCAGAAAGTGGGGAAAGGAGAGAATTATTATCTTTTACACTGCAAAAAACGGATGCAGGACTAATTAAGCAAGTAGACAAACTGAGTATTAGCGATTGGGATTTAGCTCAGTTAAAATTTATTTCAGAAAATGCCAAAGCTTTTGATATAGGTAAAACTTTTACCAATAAAACAGGAGAACAACAGCAGTCTAATAAGTCTGTTTCTGAAATTAAAGTCCCTCTCCACCCCGCAATTGCAGATGCTTGGAACCAGTTAAATGCTCTCGATGATTCTAAGTGGCATCCTGATATAAAACAAGAGAATGAGCGAATCAAACAAGATTTACAAGGTTTTGATGGAAAACTATCTATTGGTGAGCAGAGGGAATTGTATTTCCAAATTTTAGCTCAACAGAGGTTAGACTCCTCCACCGAACAAATCGAAATACCGCCACTTAAAGAAATAATCAAAAACCTGCTTTCTTGGCGCCAGGAAGATATATCAAATAAGTACACCCCCAAAGAATATATTCCCATAGCACAAGAAATAAGCGCTAACAAAAATTACGATAGCTCCAAAAGTAAAGCTGAATTATCTCTTTAAAAAATCAAACTGGGTAAAGGCAATGGGAGTATAAATATTGAGTTTACTATCTCAAATAATCAGTTGTAAATAACTTGAGGTAACTCTAAGGAATCGATAACTTTTCGGACATGTAAGAATATGAAATACAAGTAACATTATTTTATAAGAAGTTTGCTAATCAGTATTATGACTATCTCCACCTATTTGTTCAGCTTTAATATTTTCTGCATCTGCAATGCCACCTGCAAAATCGGAGTTATATATATTATAAACTTTTCTCGGATTTTCAGCTAATAGCTTTGGTACTTCGCCAAGTTGATCTTGAAGTTGATTGACTAAATTAAATAAGCGATTAATCTCTTTATCTTTATCCTCTATTCTTGCCTGATGGTGCAATTGTAATTGTTTAAAAGCAAATTCATAACCTTGCATAAAGTCATCATGAATCTTCTCTTTATTAGCATTAGGTGTAACATTAACTCGAACTAACAAAACTCCATCGCTCTTTTTTTCAATACTTTGAACATCAAGTTGTATATCTTGATTTTCCACTTCTAATTTTTTGAAGGAGTACGCAAAAGCATTCCAGTCAAGTCCATTACGGAAAACAAGGTCTAAATTCTCTAAAGATTTTTTAAATAATTGAGTAAACTCCCCTGGCGCAAACTTCCCACTACTTGGGCGCCGTTCTTGCTGTCCCTGTTTTAAATAAACATAATCGCAAATTACATTATCTAATTTAGTATCATCGTTAATATTCCAATCTTCAATACAAGCACCTGTTAAATTGGCTGAAGTAAAATTTGTTCCTAGTGCTTGAATTCTGCTAAGATTTGCTCCAAAGAAATCAATATAACTAAGGTCAAGCCCATTAAAATCCATATCGCAAAGATTTGCTTCGGTCAGGTCTAACTCTTTGAGATTATAATTGGTTTTTTTATTGACAATTTTCCATACCCTACGCCATTTCTCATCAATAACTGCGTAATTAATCTTCGATTTTCTAAAATTAGCTCCCCTAAGTTGAGCATAACTTAGGTCGGAAGCTTGAAGGTCAGCGTTATAAAAGTTAGCATCGCTGAAATCAAATCCTTTTAAATCAATCTCGCTTAGGTTTGCTCCGCTAAAATCAAACCCTCGGAAGTTTTGGTTTTTAGATTTTTGATTAACGATTTCCCATACTCGGCGCCATTTTCCATCAATTGCAGTATTCTCATTAATTTTAACTTTCTTGAGATTTGCTCTTACAAAATTTACATTAGTCAGGTTAGCATTTCTTAGGTCAAGCCCTCTTAAATCAGCATATTCAAGATTTACTCCACTTAAATCAACCCTTTGTAAATCAAAATCATATAATTGTCCGTTAACTATCTCGCAACATAAGCGCCATTTTTCATCAATGAGTGTTTCTTGATTAATTCCTACTTCTTTAAAACTAATTCCGCTTAAGTCAACATCTCTAAGATTTGCATTGCTTAAACTTGCCATGAAAAACGACGCACCTGTGACTTTGCTTTTACTAAGGTTAGCTGCATATAAGTTAGCTTCTGTAAAAATCGCATTGCTTAGATTAGCTGAACTAATATCTGCTTCTGCAAGGTCTGCTTCATGGAAATTAGCTGCTGTCAGGTCTGCTTCTGTAAAAATAACATTTCTCAAATTTATAGGAATACTAACTGTACTGCCTTTAAAAGAATCATCCCAAATGGCTTTGTGTTTTTTTATTCCCTCTATAGTATTGCCTCTAGCGTCAAACACATAATTTTGGGGTGCAAGATTAATTCCTGCTAGATTAGCTTTACTAAAATCAGGAATTATATTGGGGTTTTCTTTTCGCCATTGATTCCAAACCTTCGTCCCCTGCTGAAGTATCGCCAGATGTTCCTTATTCGCCATAATTTAGCTACCCATCGTTCATTAACAAATAAACTTACTCATCCATTTGTGCCACTAGCTTTTTAGCTAAAGGATGATTTATCGCAGTCTTTAATTCTTCTCCGTTTCCAGCTTCCAATACCCCGACTACTTGTATGTGAAGTGTAGAATTATTTTCAATTGCCTGTATAGCCTTGGCGATAACAATAGCTTTCTCCGAATTTGTAGTAGTAGGGTAAGATTGCTCTAACTGTTGTAGAAGCTGTTGAATCTGGGTTGCAGCTTTAGCTAAATCTTGTTTTTGTTCGGGTGCGTAGTTATTATTAGTAATATTACCACCTATTTGATGTGCGGTTACTGTTGTAGCATTTACTATCCCGCCTCCAAACTGGGCACCTTGCATATTCCATATAGTTGATTTGGAGCTACTTTGATTTTCTTTAGCTTCGTAAGAATTTGGTTCCATAGGTATATAAGTTACGCGATTTTTTATTTTTGGTACTGATGCTTCAGGGATTGAATTTAAATCAATATTATTACAACCAAATTCAAATGCATCGCGATAGTCTCGACCTGAACCAATTGCATCATAAAAGGCTTTAGCAAAATTCAATGCAGCGTCATCACGAATAGAGTTTGACATACCAATAACACAATCAATATGCTCCCAAATAGCTTCGGCTTGTGTTTCTGAGTAGCAAGCATTGAGTAATACACATTCAGTTTTATCTTTAAATAATTTAAACAGACTTGATAGTGCTTGAGTACTAATAAGCTGTGATTTTCCTAAATTATCTTCTAATTCAATACCATTAACTCCTGTACCATGACCAGAAAAATGTACAATATGAGGCTCATGGTCTAACATTGCGCGGCGTAAATCATCAACACGTACTGCCCATTTATTAATTACTTCAAACTGCTCTCTATCTTTAGAACGCTCTAATGCTGCTTGAATTTCTCTTACCTCCTCATCCAATCGAAGTCTAATTGTGTTAATAGGGTTCGCTGCTAAAATTAAGATTTTTTTCATAATGTTTTTGCTCTCTAAAAATAAATTATTTACTCAGCTATCATCGTTAATATCACTTCCCTACTTAATTTACATTAATTATATTAGAATTAAGCGATACTCAGTACGAAGCATGGTTATTATTACACGGTAAGCAGAAAATCGCTACTGTTCTTCAATAACAGCGGTTTAAGCGCTCGTTCTACACATTGCCAAATTTTTACAAATTGTAACTAGTTCTTGCCCGCGTGAACTAATGGAATACGCTTTTGGGGTTATTCATAAAGAAGCAGAAGCGTGGACAGATAATGCTGAAGTAGCTAAAGAGGTTAGAGTATACCTTAATTTACTACTTCAGCAAATCTATGGTTAATTAGATTTAATCTTGCTCAGGCATTGAACCATATTCAATACTTGATTCAAATTCAGGCAATAGTCGTTTATAGGCTTCACATATAGTTATTGCAGCCGTTATTTCTCCATTTCCATTTTGATATGGGGATGACTCAAGTTCTCTTAAGTAAGCGATACATCTATCAACATAATCTAAATCAGGGAAATCTATATTAGTTTCATCGAATTCATACATATTTACTCTTGCTTAAAACTTCATTAAAGTTTTCAAGCAATTAAACTTGTTTCAGCAAAAATTTATTTAAAGATTTTGTAAAAAATAATACGTTCATAGAAAATTATTAAACCATCGCTAGCAAGTATTTATACTTTTTATCAGACATACCGAACTAAGGTTAGGCGCCCAGTCTTCCCAACATCCTGTTTCAGTTACGGGTATTAAGCTTACACCGTTCAACAGCAGTAATTTTAATAAAGATTATCCGGCGTTGCCTAAAAATCCGGAAGTCTATATACTCAACGTGTAGAGAAGCTGAGTGTAAAAACATACAGTAGCTGAGTTACGCCCTAAGTTTCTTGCAGGAAGTAAAAAGTGCTTGGTAAATAAGGTTCCAAGAAGGTTTCTAGCTACGACTTAAAGGGCACCCAATTTGCTGGTAGTCTTGTCGATGCTGAGACAGTAACAACACACCAAGTAGGCGGTAATATAACCAATAACCCAGAACAATAGTCAAATTTGATTACCACTTCGTTTGAGTTAGTATTATATTGGACAGGTTTTGGTATAAATAGGCAATATTATAGAGGAAACCCCTATATTTTAGAAGCAGCGCCGAGGATGTCAGAGTCAGAAGGACAGAAAAAAGTCTCGAATAATGACTTACGTAACTCCCAATTTGGGGGTGGGTTGATTAATGCGGAGAACGTCAACGCAGGACGTATAGGCGGCGATATACTCAATATCGGAAATGTTTTTATTGAACAGAAAATTAATAACCGAGTGCATATTGCTATCAAAGAAATTCCCTACATTGGCGTAAGGCATTTCGTCGGACGCTCCCAAGAACTTGCCTCCCTTCACGAAAAACTTTATCAAAAAAACTCATTGGCAATTTCCGCTGTTGCGGGTATGGGTGGCGTGGGTAAAACCGAGCTAGCGGTAAAATACGCTCAAGACCATGAAAAAGATTATTCTGGAGGAATTTGCTGGTTTAACGTTCGTGAATCCGATATTGCAGGGTCTATTCTTACGTTCGCCCGAAAGTATTTAGAATTAGAAGTACCGCAACAAGACTTTTCAGGAAGGCAACTGGCGCCTATTGAGCAAGTAAAGTGGTGTTGGGAACATTGGCACCCTGCTTCTGGTTTAGTATTGATAGTGTTTGATGATGTAACAAATTTAGAGAATTTTGCAGAGTATTTACCAAGAAATAGCCGTTTCCGGGTGTTAATAACAACTAGGTTGCGAAATATTGATGTGAACATCGAAGAAATTTCCCTGGATGTGCTGCCACCTGGAGAAGCATTGTCACTTTTGCAAGCGATTATAGGAGAAAGACGAGTTAAAAGGGAATTAGCGACCGCAGAAAAATTTTGTTCATGGTTAGGGTATTTACCCTTAGGTATAGAATTGGTAGGGAGATATTTACAGGAGGACCCTGATTTATCATTAGCTGAGATATTGGAACGACTAGAAGACACACGTATATCAGATGAAGCTTTATTGATTCAACAACCAAATTTAAGTACAGCACAGCGAGGGGTAAAAGCTGCATTTGAATTAAGCTGGAAGGAATTAAACGAGAAAACACAGTATATAGCTCAATATATAAGTTTATTTGCACCTGTTCCTTTTGCTTGGGAATGGGTAGAGGTAATTGAGGAAAACCTTGCACAACAGTTAGGTTTAGATAAGCGAGATTTACGACCAGCGAAAAAGCAACTTTATAAATTACATTTAATTCAAAGGTTAGAAGAATTAGACGGATGCTATAAAACTCATCCATTAATTTGCGAGTTTTTACAAGACAAGCTGAACTTAGAAATAGAAGCGACTCAAATTAAAAGTGCTTTCGTTCAGCCATTTATAGAAATAGCTCGAAAAATTCCCAATACTCCCACCCGCGAGTTCATATCTTCTATTAGTCTATATATTCCCCATTTGGAAGAAGTTGCAAAAAACTTAAGCAATGTAGTAACAGATGAAGATTTTTGGTCGGTATTGACTGGTATTGCAAGGTTTTATAATGGACAAGGTTTGTACGCGATTGCAGAACCTTGGTACAAGAGGTGTTTAGAAGAAGTTAAAGTACGTTTAGGAGAAGAAAATCTTGACTTTGCTATCAGTTTAAATAATTTGGCTGGTATCTATAATTCGCAAGGACTTTACAGCGAAGCTGAACCTTTATATAAACAAGCGTTATTATTGTACAAACGAATTTCAGGAGAAGAAAATCCTGATTTTGCAACAAGTTTAAACAATTTGGCTTTGGTCTACCACTCACAAGGACGTTACGCTGAAGCTGAACCTTTATTTCAACAAGCATTGTCATTGAGAAAACGGGTGTTAGGAGAAGAACATCCCAACTTTGCTTTAAGTTTAAATAATCTAGCTTTAATCTACAACTCGCAAGGACGTTACAGCGAAGCTGAATCTTTATTTCAACAAGCGTTGTCATTGTACAAACGAGCATTAGGAGAAAAACATCCCAACTTTGCAACAAGTTTAAACAATTTAGCTTATCTCTACTACTTGCAAGGACGTTATAATGAAGCTGAACCTTTATTCCAACAAGCATTATTTTTGAAAAAACAGGTGTTAGGAGAAGAACATCCCGACTTTGCTAGTAGTTTAAATAATTTGGCTTTAGTTTACTACTCACAAGGACGTTATAGTGAAGCTGAACCTTTATTTCAACAAGCGTTGTTATTAAGAAAACAGGTGTTAGGAGAAAAACATCCTAATTTTGCTTTAAGTTTAGAGAATTTAGCTTATCTCTACTACTCACAAGGGCGTTATAGTGAAGCTGAACCTTTATTTCAACAAGCGTTATTACTGAAAAAACGGGTGTTAGGAGAAGAACATCCCAACTTTGCTTTAAGTTTAAACAATCTAGCTTTACTCTACAACTCGCAAGGACGTTACAGCGAAGCTGAACCTTTATTTCAACAAGCGTTATTACTGAAAAAACGGGTGTTAGGAGAAAAACATTCCAGCTTTGTTTTAAGTTTAAACAATCTAGCTTTACTCTACTCCTCGCAAGGACGTTATAGTGAAGCTGAACCTTTATTTCAACAAGCGTTACTAATTTTCGAGCGCACGCTGGGAGAAAATCACCCCAACACAGTTACTGTCCGCAACAATCTAAAATCTATACTAGCAAAAAAATACGACTAAGCAATAATAATGATTCCTGATGATTAGTACTTTTGTAAGTTTTACTGTTATGGGTCAGTAAACTGTATATAATTATACTTTGTGTGTGAGAAAGTTTTAACTTCTCAGCCTTTACCGTATAATAAAGCGGGAACGGCGCCTCGACCACTCCCATTTATCAAAGCAAAGTACATGGCAGAAGTTTTACACTTTACAGGGTTTATCAAAGGAGTAATTTATCGAACTTACCTAGTAGAAAAGTTAAAAAAGATAAATATTGCCGAATTTGATGTCAATAAATCTCCCAAATTTGGGATAATTAAGTCTCCTATCACGGAAATCGCTTACTCACAGTGGGTATCGCCGAAAAGAACTAGAAGTTACCCATTTGCAAGAATTTACAACACATACGGCGCCTCGAAAGTCATAACAATTATCCCAGTTATCAAAGACGAAGGTAAAGATGGTGATAGAGATAGAATCCAGTATTCAACCATATCATGGATGAATTTACTTAATATTTATATCGTACTTGCGTACTATGAAACGGCTGATAAAAGTAATAAAAAGGAACAAGTTGATAAGCAGAAGCTAACAAATCAAAAATTTAATAACGAATTTGTCAAAGCTCAAATCGATGAAATTTTAGCATACCATCAAAGTGCGCTTCATTGGAACAAAAGCTTATTTGAAGAAAGGTTTGTAGAAATTTTTGAAAAAGCTCTTAACTGTTATGATTCTATTTCTCAAAAAACTGGAGTAGAAATCCATTCTCGGCAGGGAATGAATAGTTATTTGAAAGCAATTATAGAAGAATTCGAGGAATTTAAAAATATTTCTCTTAAGAATTCCCAAAGTGCGAGTAAAAGGGAAGCTCTTACATCCCACCAGCTAGAGTATTTAGTTGATGGGTTAAAAGCTACTTTCAGTATTGAAAATTACTTAGGAGGTGTTTATTATTTAACCCCAGATGAAATATTTCATAATGGAGATACGTATATAATACAAGAATCTAAAAACACTTCTACAGATTCGCTACCAAAACTTTCGGATATTCAAGATGGGTTATTCAAGTTAATATTATTTTCTAATCTAGATTCTTTAAACCTTGATGGGCAAGCAGTATCATTTATAACCAAGTTAAAATTAACAGGCAAAAACGTTATTGGCGCCATTACATTTCCAGACGCTTCACCAATAGAGCTAGAATCATTTTTAGCAGATAACTCAAAAACATTCAAGAAAAACCAGAAAGAAATAATTAAGAAACTGGCTGTAGAAGCAGAATACAATCAGAAACTTAAGATTGAAGTTACTCGTAATATTACTTAAAATATATAGTTAGTTAATTATTATATTATCATTGTAAGATTAATTTTATATTTAAATGCCAGCCAAAAGTATAGGTTATGTCAAAAGCTATGATAAAAAGTCCGTTACGTTACCCAGGAGGTAAATCAAAAGCCATTGACCAAATAGCCGAATATATACCAGATAGCTTCTCCGAATATAGAGAACCCTTCGTCGGTGGTGGTTCTGTCTTTATATACTTAAAACAAAAGTTTCCTCACCTTAAAATTTGGATTAACGATTTAAATCGCGAACTATTCCTGTTTTGGAAATTTTCTCAATCTCATCTCCCACAACTTATAGAAGAAATACATCGCATCAAAGATAAGTATACTAACGGCAAGCAACTATTTGAAGAATTAGCCAAAGTAGACACTAACAAATTATCTAATTTTGAGAGAGCAGTACGCTTTTTCGTCCTTAATAGAATTACCTTCTCTGGCACCGTCGAATCTGGAGGATATTCCGAGCAAGCTTTCCACAAACGGTTTACAAAATCATCTATAGATCGTTTAGAAAAATTAGAAAGTATCTTAACGGCAGATGTAAAAATTACTAACTTAGATTACAGCGAATTATTACAAGCAGAGGGTCAAGACATATTTATATTTTTAGACCCACCTTATTTTACAGCCACTAAATCCAAACTTTATGGTAAATCTGGAGATTTGCACATCTCCTTCGAGCATCAAAGGTTCGCAACCAAAGTACAAAACTGTCCCCAACGTTGGTTAATAACCTATGATGACTCACCTTTTATTAGAGAAAACTTTAAATCCTCTTACCTAAACGAATGGGAATTGCAGTATGGAATGAATAATTATAAACAAAATGGCGCCGCCAAAGGTAAAGAGTTATTTATCACTAACTACGCAATTAAACACAATTCCAACAGTCACAACCAGCAGGCATCAGTACAGTTAAGTTTAGAGTTCTTATTTTAATCACTGAAAAGTAGATGCCGATATAATCCAAGTTTATTTTTACTACAAATCATACATTTGTTATCAAGGTAAAATTTTTGACAATCATCGTCTAAATTGTGATTTGATGCTTTTGAGTTAAACACATCGCTATACCTTTCTCGTAATAAGCTGCTTCATTGATAAAAGTTGGATAGACAATAAAGTTCCCTTTATAGGGAATTGTTTTACCATCCAATGTCAATAACATCGGGTCATCAGGATACAAAGCTTGATAATCT
Organism: Calothrix sp. PCC 7103; assembly: GCF_000331305.1. GTDB lineage: Bacteria > Cyanobacteriota > Cyanobacteriia > Cyanobacteriales > Nostocaceae > Dulcicalothrix. Next base: position 1,214,165 of record NZ_KB217483.1, read on the forward strand.
TTGAATTCAAGTTGAGGATGAATCATGCCCTGAATTTCTCCCTGTTCGTTTCTTGGAAAATAAACTGCTTCTATATATTTGTAGAGAGTAAGTGTATTTTGATAATGTGCAATTTCTCCGATGTTATATTTTCCAAATAATCTAAAATTGCGTAAACTAAGGCTTCAGTTTTCATAAAAATTTCGGCATTCAAAACACCTTGAGGAACAGCACCAACCTCAATACAAAGACTAGATTTGCCAAGCGCGCGTAATGGAAGAAGATTTGGACTAGGGTATAAGTCTCCAAAACTATAAACTTTGATTTCCGAATTAATAGAACTGAGGTAGGCAGCTAGTTGTAAACTGAAGGGATCATCATTGTCCACAATAAGCGTTAAGCCCATGTTAGTGGTTATACTGTGTATATCAAAAATAAAATCAATCGGATTTTCACTATTAGACCCAAACATTTGGTCAATTTCTTTAGCTCGTAAATCCTCATAACAAGAAAGTGTTGTATCCTGTAAATCAACGCGAGAAAAGTAATGATTGAGATCTCGATCAATATATCGTCTTACTGCTGTAAATGCTCTGGGATTAGCTAACAACGTTAGTGTTTCAAAATTGGATCGACGAATTAGCTCAGGGGACTGTTGAAACTTTTTGATCAAATATGCTCCAGTGAACTCGTTCCCATGAGCTCCACCTACAATCAACACTCGATTTAGCTTGCTGTTACTCTTCATTATTAGCTCTCCAGAATAAAATATTATTATAAACAGCATTCTTTAAGATTAAATTTCAGTATAAAATAATGAATAAATTTTGGTATGATACAGTTCATAACATTAAAAACGTGAGATCAATAGAGTTATTTACAGGCGCCGGAGGTTTAGCGATGGGAACAGCGAGGGCAGGTTTTCATCACTTAGCACTTGTGGAGCGCGATAAACATAGCTGTCACACCATTCGTGAAAATCAACAGCGCTCTAATAATGTTGTTAGTAACTGGCGCCTTTACCAAATGGACGTAGCAAATTTTGATACCTCTACTATTGGTGAAGAAATAGACTTATTAGCTGGTGGTCCACCTTGCCAACCTTTTTCAATTGGTGGTAGGCACGGTGCCCACCTTGATGAGCGAGATATGTTCCCCCGATTTTTTCGGGCAGTGCGCGAACTACGTCCCAAAGCTTTTTTAATTGAGAATGTACGCGGTTTGCTACGTCAAAATTTTATCAATTATTTTGAGTACATTATCTTACAGCTTGCTCACCCAGAAGTTTTATTTAATAACGATGAGTCTTGGATTGACCACATGGGTCGGCTCTCCCGTCATCATAATAGTGGCGCCACCTTCAATGACCTAGGGTACAAAGTTACGTATAAATTACTAAATGCGGCTGATTATGGTGTACCGCAAAAACGCGAACGAGTTTTTATTGTTGGTTTCAGGTCTGATTTAAACATCAATTGGTCTTGGGTCGAACCAACCCATACCGAGGATGCACTTGTTTGGGACAAGTGGGTAACAGGTGAATATTGGGAGCGTCACCGTATTCCCAGTACCGCGCGTCCGGAGTGCAACACCAAACTACGCGCACGCTTACAAAAAACTGGCGCCAGCTTGTTAGGTAGCATGACCGCTCCTTGGCGTACCGTCCGGGATGCTATTTCTGACCTGCCCGAACCTAAAAACATTGATGCAGCTTCATCCATATCCAACCATATTTATATTCCAGGGGCAAGAAGTTACCCGGGACACACGGGTAGCCCTTTGGATGAACCAGCCAAAACATTGAAAGCTGGTGTACATGGTGTTCCTGGTGGAGAAAACATGCTCGCCCTTCCATCAGGAGAAGTACGTTATTTTACAGTACGCGAGGCAGCAAGGTTACAGACTTTCCCAGATGATTATTATTTTCCCTGCACTTGGGGTGAGTCTATGCGTCAAATTGGTAACGCAGTTCCCGTCAACCTTGCTTATATTATTGCTTCTAGCATTTATAACCATTTGCAGTTGGCTACACCTAGCAGGAAAATTGTAAATGCTGTTTAGTAATAATTACTCATGCCCCTAGAAGTTTTTCAGGCGCCTGCTACGTTGCGCGACCAATTAATTGAATTTCAAACTAGACAGCAGTGCTATCCACTTGCGGAACTCGAACAGTTGAAAGAAGAATTATCCGGTTACGTTGGTGTTTATTTATTGTACTACGGAGGGGAATTCCCTTTATATTCAGGTATTACGTATGCTAACCAAAATTCTTGTTGTATGCCAATTTACATTGGGAAAGCAGAGAATCCGGGTAAACGCACTGGTAAAGAAAGTGTTACGGGAGGGTTGATTGGACGCTTGAGGGAGCATCGAAGCTCAATCCGCCAAGCCACAAATCTTGATGTTACGGATTTTGATTTTGCAGTAGTGGCGATGGCAGTAGATTTGGTTGCGTGGGGTGAGGCAATATTAATACGCCACTTCCAGCCCGTGTGGTGCAGTATCATTTCTGGCTTTGGCATCCATGCTCCAGGTAAGGGACGGGGAGCGCAGATGCGTTCGATGTGGGATCAAATACACCCTGGACGGTCATTTGCAGAAAAGTTATCCCCCAATCCGGTTACAGTTGGGAGTGTACAAGCCCAAGTGACACAACATTGCCAGAATGTAGCTACGCGGTTGGAGTGTCCAGTAGAGAATGGAGGATGAAAGGGGAAGCTCTTAGGCGTTGATTTCATTCATTTATGGCAGGACTCTTCTATTTCTTTGATAAACTATATAAGACGTTGATATCCGTCATTGATAAAGGTAACGAAACCTTTTAGACCTAAGAGAAGTTCTGAAGTAACCGTTCGACTTATATCAGCATTAATAATGGAGTGAGGTTTTGACATCGGGAAACCTTAAATGTAGTTAATGCAAAGAGTAACTTATATTTTCTTACATGTGAGGCTTTTTTACTTTATGCAGAACTATTAGTAATTTTTCTTCCATGATGCAAAATCGTGGGACTGAGAGTCCGATGCATAAAAGTATAAAAAGTGGCGTGTAAATAATTATCAAAGTCCAATTACTAACTATGCTATGGAGAAATTAACAAATGATTAATAGCCAGCACTTTCTATTTGATATCTCAATTTTGGTGTTAGCAACAGCAATAATTGTACACACAGTTGATGAAGCTTGGGTTTCTACATATAAAAAAGCTCCATAAAACTGGCGAACGGTCATTTTTGATCGCGCGCTTTTCTTGGATAATTTACCTATTTTTATATTTGTAATTGGTGCTGCATTGGCTGGTTGGCAATGGGCGATTGTAGGGGGAATTTTACCAGCAATTGGAGTGACTCATACCTTGCTCGATCATTTAGCATTGAGTTGGAAAACCCAAAAACTTCGACCAGGCAGTTGGACGGGACTATTACTGTTATTGCCCCTTAGCCTTGGAATCTATGCTTTGAGTTATACTTATCGCACTCTGGCATTCCACGAACTTCTTATTAGTGGTGCGATTGGTTTAGCGATATCAATTTGGCTACTTTGGATGATTAAGCAAGAATTAGCTAAACATCCTTAAATCAATTTTTCTTTCCAATAATTACGACGACTTAAATGTTGCATAATATTACTATATCTGATATGAGATCAAGCCTGCTCACGCAGTCACGGCAGATGATGATCAGTTATCTGCCATGTACGTTTATTTACTACATTTTGACAAGCCAATAAATCCAAATCGACCAACACAGCATTATTTAGGCGCCGCAAAAGACTTAGATGAACGCATACGCCAGCATCGACGAGGTAAAGGGGCAAGACTCACCGAAGTTGCTATGGAGCGAGGTATCACTTTTCGAGTTGCGGAAGTTTGGAAGGGCAATTGCTCTCTAGAAAAACAACTTAAACGTCAAAAAAATAGTCGGCGTTTCTGCCCTATTTGCAACAGTCGTTTCTTCAAAAAAGAAGAAAACTAGCATAAACATCTAACTCAATCTGCCTAACGATAATTTGACTATTTATTCACCATGCTTTTCAAAAAAACTGCCAAACAATTAAGCTAATTGAAACCCTAGAAATACTGCCTTCCCACTGGCTGATAGTACCAACCCAAGGGAAAAAACCGCTGGGATACCAATGGGAGCAGTATCCTTTTACACCTCAATCTTTGAGAGAACAACTTGCCCGCACAGGAAAAGTTAAGGTACGTGACGGCGCCTGTTCTCTATACGAAGCATATCCGACAGGGATTGGTCTACTGTGTGGTCAAAATTCTCAAGAATTTTTAGTATCTATAGACTGCGATGGTTTAAGTGCATACGACCGAATAAAAACAGTCGCACCCAAACCATTACCTCCCACAGTAGCATTTACATCAGGGAGGGAGGGAAGAGCGCAGTACCTATTTAAGATACAGGAATCCCCAACACAGCATCTCCAATCTAGGAAAATCGCCACAGCAAAAGGAGAAGCTTTGGAGTTAAGAGGCAGCAACTTGCAATCTGTACTACCTCCTTCCATCCACCCCATTACCGGATATTACCGTTGGCTACCAGGATGTCGCCCTGATGAAATTCAAGTAGCAGCGGCGCCTAATTGGGTAGTACTTCATATGGCAGTACCAAAACGGCAACACAAGTTAACGGGCGCCGCTTCAACATACCTGAGAAAGGATAAGCCACAAGAAAATGCTCCCACTAATATAGATATTCAAAAAGCATTACTACTACTAGAAGTAATTCATCCTAGATTTGCCGATGACTATGACACCTGGGTAAAAGTAGGAATGGCACTTCATACTGTCAGTCCCAGCTTACTCTCTGCTTGGGATAACTGGAGCCAATCATCAGCCAAATATAAAAGCGGTGAGTGTCAGTACAAATGGGATTCTTTTAAAAAATGGGGCATAACAATACGAACTCTCTATCGGTTAGCAAATCTGTCATAATAGGAGGCTCGCGCTTCGGTTTACGATCAACACCGCGTAAGTACCTGGACAGAAATAATTACATCTTGAGTTCTAGGCTGAGTAAAGGTTTCAAGCCCATTTTTTTGTAATTAATTTTGTCTGGCTACTTATAAGAACGAGCGCTAGCGTTTTCAATACTCGACCGCATCGGAAAGTAGGTATCTGAGTGCAAATCTTAAGAAAATCTTAAGATTTTGCAAAAAATACTAATTAGATGAAAATCTAAATAGTAGTATAAATAGGGTTATAAAACGGGGTCGGCAGAAATAAAGACCCTGAATATAAATCAATCCAAGGAGCATAATTGACGATTTTACGGCGCCAAGTTCTCATTAAGGAGGGAATTTGGCATCGTTTTTGCTACTTAATTTTTCTATCCTTGGTAACGAAATTACAACCCCGAACATCGCTGACGCGCTTCTCCTTGGTAATAATCAAAGAGAGAAGTTTGTGAATTACTTAAAGCATGTAAACCATGAATTGCTGGAGCTATTGGAAAAAGATATCCAAAAGTTTGAGCAGTATTTTGTTGAACAAAAATTTCCACTTCCGCGCTATAAAAGTGCTAGTCAACGAAATACTGAAGAAAAATTCCATCTTCTAATGCAGCAGTTGATGATGGAATTACCTATAGAGCCATTTCTCAAAGCTTATCCAGAAATGACTCATTGGATATCTCAGCTTCAGTTAGTAATTAATATTCGCTCAGATAATAAACAGTATAACTTAACTCTCCAAAAACTTATTGAGGACGTAGTTATAACTACGAAATACGACTTATTGATTGAAAATGGAGAAAAGGTTGTAGCTGTTGACTGGACAATAGAAGACATTGCCCTGACAGAAAAGTTAGAAGATTCTTGGAAAATTCAACTGCAACTATTTCTCATTGCAGAAACCCTAGAAATTATTCCCGACAACATCTCTATAATACACTGCTTTGTTAACGGAGATGACTATCCCAGTATCTATCAATACAAGTACAGCCAAGAGAAATATGATGCCTTTAGAAACAAATTAGTAACTACATTATCGAAATTAACAACTATCACTCACAGCACTAATCATTCAAAATTATCACTAGACAACAGCATGAATGAACATGAATTAAATTTACAAAAGTTCCTCAACAGTGAGATGACTCCCACCGAATACCTCGCTACTATCCCAGAAGTCAAAATTTAACGCTACATACATCAGTTACTTTACCACGATCTAATAATTATTCAAAAACTATGATGATTGCAAAACAATATCTTGAACAAATCCTTCAAACTGCATTAAAGTTAAGTGAAATGGCTGATAGTATGGAAAAAAACGCTAAACATCTCATCCAAGAAAATCCACAAATAGATGGTAAGTTTCAAGACCAGGATATTGCGAACGATACTTTCTTTGTAATTTTGTGTTCCATTAATATAAGGCAGCTTGTAGAAAATATGACAAAATACTGCGAACAACGATTATCAAAGATGGAGTAACTATTAATATATGAAAAATGGGTGTGAATAGTGTTAGTTCATCACACCCATCAATCAATAGAAAAACTTCATGCTTAACATTACTAGAGTACAACTTAGTGCTGATGGGTGGACTCTTAATCTCCTTTCTCCTAGAGTTGCCACTATCACTAACCCTTTAGGAAATCGCAAAGTGTCTTACTTTGGATTTGATACTCAAGAAAAAGCACAGCAATTTAAAAAATGGCTGATTGATAATAAACAATGCTCTGCTGCCACTGTTAGAAAAGCAGAGCGCTTATCAATGAGTTTTGAGTGTAAAGCATGGCAAGTATCAACAGAACTGATTTTGGAATTGGCACTACGATCTACCCCTGTAAGTAATAGCGATAATACTTGCTTACTGACACATAAATAATACTCAAAATAATACAAACATGCAACAATTGTCTCTATTTAATTTACCAAATACCGAGCAAACTTCTTTATGCATTCGTATTCCTAATCCTCATCAAGCCACAAAATTAAGACAATTAGCTGCGGCAATGCAAGAAACTATCAATGCAAAGAAAAACCCAGCTATCGCTCAACAACGTCCCACTCACCGCAGGTTACAAATTGCTGAGGAAATGTATGAGGAAGCCAAATATTTGGAGCAGATTCAATCTTTACTTTGCGCGATAGCTGATGCTGCCTCAGTTGGAGAACTACCTGACATACTCAAAGGTATTTACACCAAAAATCAGTTGGAAATCCTCAAAAAAATGTCTTTAAATTGGAGTAAAGATGATATTCAAGAGGTGTTTGATAGCGAGCAGGGAGAGTATTCTAGTTGGAAATTAGCTTTAAAAAGAGCCAACATTCATAACTATTTACAAGTATTTCAAGCCACCACTGCATTAGCGCAACTGCTTTCCCCAGCTAAAGAAGACCCTATTGAGCTACAAATTCGTCGTTTAGAAGCTGATTTGGTAGGGATGAAATTTAACGAGTTTTTTCCTACCCCTCGTGATGTATGTAATCGGTTGGTGGAATTAGCACATCTGGCGCCAGAAATGCGAGTTTTGGAACCATCAGCTGGCAAAGGAGATATAGCTCAAGCTATCCTTCAGCATTGCCCTAACGTTCAATTAGATGTTGTAGAAATTCAATCCAGTCTACGAAAAATTTTGCAATTGAAGGGATTCAATATTATTGGTTGTGACTTTCTTACTGAGATAAATGGAAAATGGCAGACGATTATTATGAACCCACCATTCTCCAAATTTATAGAACATACTCGCCATGCTCATAAATGCTTGGTAAATGGAGGTAAATTAATTACAATTGCTCCAGAATCTATTTTCTTTCGCAATGACCGAAAGTACAAGGAGTTTCGTCAGTGGTTAGAAGCACATAACGCGGCAGATGAAAAGCTACCTTCAGGTGCCTTTCTAAATTCTATCAATTCCACAGGGGTTGCTACCAGAATCTTAATTATCAACAAATAAATCACACTTCCAAAGATGTTGATTTACAAGCGTATCAGCTACATCCAAATTGGCAATGAGTATCAAACATATATTCACCCAGTTTCTAAAGATATTGATTTTATTCGCTACAAACGCCTCAAAAATAATTTTGAATTAGAGGATGCTATCAAAAAATGTAAGGAAGCTGGTTGGGCGGTATGCAATGCTACCAAGATAGTTAACTTAATGAATTCTAGAACGTCAAAACGTACACGTCATTATCGTTAGGCGCTACGCGCGGCGGTTTTGAGAATTGGAAAAGCCTCTTGTATACTTATAGACTTTTGTAAATAAAATAATGAAACTATCCCATTCATTCACAGCAAAAATCACACCAGACACATTTGTAACTTTCTACAACAATGGCGATAAACAATGTTGCTCCTTTATAGAGAATGGAGACACTATAACTATTAGCTTTAGCACTGATTCTCTACAAAAATTAACAGAGACTATCCACGTACTTCAACAAATTTACCAGTCTCTTTCTAAACATCGGCAAGAAGAAATTTCTCAGGAATTACAGTTATTGAATCCTCATTCTTCATTGCAACCAATACAAAACAGTAACGGTAAACATCATGAAGTTCAATAAATTGGTTTCTTAGTATATTTAACTCTACTTTAACCTCTCCACAAATCATTTACCACTAATTAAAAAAATGACCAAAAGCCAACAAGTTAAAGCCACTGTTGAACCTGAAAACACTGCGGCTATCCCTGATGAACAACAAAGAGATGAATTTTGCTCTCCCGAATTTCTAGACCCTGATGCCAAACTTCCCCGCATCCAAGCACTTCGAGGCACAACAAACGCTACCTGTGGCTATTTCATCGCTGTAGACCAAATGGCAATCGCGGGATGGAGGGATTTTGATTCTAAACAACTCATCACATACACTTTTGAGTCTAGTGGTGAAGAAGAACAGGGCATCCTTATCCCTAATCCCAGAATGTTAGTATGTCCCAAAACACCAGTATTAGGGTTTGATAGAAAGCAGTCGCAAGAGTCACGCTCTACAATAATCTTGGGAAGGTATACAGCCCAAATGAGGGAAGACGAGAATATAGGCAACCTACAATATTTTCAGGTGTTTCTGTTAAACCAAAATAATCAACCACTTCATCAAATTCCCCTCATTTATAAAGCAGCAGGCGCCAACCAAGCTTCTTTCTCTGCCCACTGGCAAGAGTTTTGTAGAGAAATTAATATTTGCCACTCAATTGTTAACGGTATTCCAGCAAAACAAAAGAATGCTCTGTTTTATTCCTTGGGTGTCTTCTGCTTTAAAACAGCTAGAGAACAAGCTGGTACAAAACAAAAGAGTTTCGCTTGCAAAGTTGTAGAACACGAAGTTCCTACTTTAGAAAACTGGCGCCAGTACTTCATGGGATTTAACCGCAACATTAAGGATTATGTATGGGAATCTCTCGAACCCAGCAAGCCTCTAATGATTCCAGGCTCTCCAGAAACACCTCTATCACTCCCTGGCGCCGCTACTGATGCAAGTGCAATAGTACCAGCACAGTAAACGAATTATATCCAGGTGCTTTAAACACACCAAGCACCTGGTTAATTGAACCAATATTCAGCATTAATAATGAAACTCACAATCTCTCAACCCGAACTTGCGGAAGCTCTGACTACGGCAAAGTGTGCTGTTTCTGCCAAACCAACCCATCCAATTCTTGGAACTTTACTGCTAACTTGTAATAGCAAAACAAATCGATTGAATATTACGGCATTTGACCTCAGTTTTGGAATTCACACGCAATGTGATTGCAATGTAGAAAATGAGGGTACAGTTGCTCTACCCGCCAAACTTCTTACGGAAGTAGTTTCCAGCCTGCCACCCAACGAAATTACTTTGAATGTTGAGAACGAACTTGCTATTATTACCCATTCTAATGGCGAGTGTCGTATTCTTGGCATGGACTCCCAAGAATATCCTGAACTACCTGAACCCATTGGTACTACTATTAAAATACCAGCAGCTAAACTCAGAAGCGCTATAGAATCTACGCTGTTTGCTGCCAGTAGAGAGGAAACAAAACAAGTATTAGCAGGCGTGCATTTTAAGTTTTCTCCAACAACTTGGGAAGCAGCAGCAACTGACGGACATCGCCTAGCGGTTGCATCTGGCACAATCGACTCAGCAGAGGATATAGCTTCTGAAGCTGCAATAAATGTTCCCTATCAAGCCCTTATAGAACTGGAGAAAATATTAAGTAATGTTTCAGAAACCAGTGACTGTACTATCAATATCGATAATGGTATTGCAGTATTTAATTTACCCAACATTCGAGTAATATCCCGACTGATAGAAGGAGAGTATCCTAAATACTCATCACTAATGCCTCAATATTTTCAACATGAATTTACTACTGGTAGAAAAGCATTTGATGGTGCGTTAAAGCGAGTTGGAATTATTGCTGATAAAAAGGACAAAATAGTTAAAATTGAGTTTGACAATACCAACCTGCAAGCGACCATATCTACAGAATCTCAAGATGTAGGAAGTGCTACCGAGTCTGTGGTAATTAAATCCGAAAACAGTTCCCAAAACTTTGAAATTGGCTTTAATATCAAATATCTCAACGATGCTTTAAAGTTCATCTCTACTGATGAGGTCATGATTAAAGCCAATAAACCCACTAGTCCTGTCATTATTAATCCAGTTGGCGGCATCCTCAACCAATTAATTTTAGTCATGCCAGTGCAGATTATTTCTACGCAATCAAAAGAATCAACACAAGAAACAACAGAAGTAAGCACTGAGGAAAGCGAAAATACTATTGCCACTAATGAGACTATCGCAACGGAAAGTGATTCCAACACCTATCTTGATAACTCTAGCAACATTGAGCCAGAAGTCCCTGTAATAACTAAAACAGGCGCCGATGTGACTACCAAAACTAAAGGTAGAAAGAAGAAACTTCAAGTTGCATAAATATAACACCCCAAGCTCTTCGTCAATTTATGTGCTTAGGGACATTCAACATATCCAAATGTAAAAACAATGACATACCAACCACTACATCTAAAATATCGTCCGCAAATCTTCTCTCAACTTGTCGGTCAAGAAGCGATTGCCACTACCTTAAGCAATGCTATCAGTTCTAAAAGGATTGCTCCAGCTTACCTGTTCACGGGTCCTCGTGGCACTGGCAAAACCTCCAGCGCGCGTATTCTTGCTAAATCACTCAACTGTTTGGAGGTAGATAGTCCTACTACCCAACCGTGCGGCAAGTGTAACTCCTGTCAGGCAATCGCAAAAAGTAGTTCCCTTGATGTGATTGAAATTGATGCTGCCAGCAATTCTGGGGTAGAGAACATTAGAGAAATTATAGAAGGCACGCGGCTAACTTCCATAGAATCTCGTTACAAAATTTACCTCATTGATGAATGTCATTCTCTCAGTGGTGCTGCATTTCAGGCTTTACTCAAGACTTTGGAAGAACCGCCAGCAAACGTGGTGTTTATACTATGTACGACCGAAGTCCACAAAGTTCCTGCTACCATTGCTTCTCGATGCCAAAGGTTTGATTTCAAGAGAATTGATGTTGAAACAATGGTAAAGCACTTGCGATATGTAGCCGAAGAAGAACTAATTGACATCACAGAAGAAGCGCTGCGATTAATAGCACAAATGTCTTCAGGATGCTTGAGAGATGCAGAGTGTTTGTTAGACCAACTTAGCTTACTTGGTATCACCATTGACCAAAATTGGATATGGGAAATGGCAGGGGTTGTTTCGGAGTATGAATTATTGACGCTGGTAGAAAGGATTAAAGAATCGGATAGCAACGCGGTACTTGGTATTATTAGAGACTTACTAGAATACGGTAAAGAACCACTGGTGATTCTACAAAATCTTACCAGTTTCTTTAGGGATATGTTAATTGCCAAAACATCTCCCAATAAGCGGGAAATGGTGGGATTAACAGATGATACCTGGAAAGAGTTATGCCAATTTGTAGAACAATGGGATACAAACACCATTCTTCAAGCTCAACAGCATTTGAGACAATGTGAAGTACAGGTCAAACTTTCGACCCAGCCGCAGTTATGGTTAGAGATAGCCATTTTGGGATTATTACCTAATGCCAAACCAACAGTTCCAAATATAGCCTCGTCAGTTACAGTAAATCCACCTTGGAGTAATTGGAAAACTCCCGCCGACGCAGTATCCTGGGCACACCAAAAATTACCCCACCTTAGTTTGGAAGCTTTGCAAGAAAAGTGGAACACACTGATGCCTGTTAACGGTAAAAAGGCGCCTGTTTGGGTACAAATGGTGCAAACTCAAAAATTTTGAGCGGGTAACTCACATTAATTTTTTGATTTTTCTTATTCTTGTTTGCCATTACAATCTTTTGGTAAATAGGTCTTGACAACTTCTACTAAATGGGAAAGTCTTTCTTTAGAAGGTTGGTCAGATATATGTCTACTGGCAACAGACTCAAGAGAACTCAGAATGGAGGAGAAAACTTCAAGTTTGAATTCATCGCTTGAAATTCCATACAGTCTAATTTGTTCGATTAACTTATCTAAAAATTCGGTAGCATATTTGTTGCTACTTATAAAGTCAGGAGCCGTTCTCCTGATTATTGAGAAAATATCTTGCTCTTCCAAAGAATTACTTGAAATCTTCGATACCTTGCTATACTCATTTAGCAAGAAGCCTTGTATGAGCTTTCTTCTATTAGCTACAGGGTGAATTTTATGTGTAACTAATACTTCGCCAAATGAAGTCCCTACAACCTCATCTCCACTAGAGTCATACGAGTTGTAGAACTTGTTGATAGTTGCTTCGATTACCCTCTTATCGTCAGTAGTCCAATTAAAGTTGGATGAGTAATTGATTTGGTCTTTATCATAATCACCCTTCTCATTTAGAGGCACATTGATGATGGGAACATCTCGGTTCACTGAAGGCTCAATCATAGACTTTTCCTCCTTAGTTTTATTGAGCAAGTGTTACGCTAGCTAGAAGCTAGAGTGTTGATTTTGATGAAATTTTCCGTTTTTTAGTTCATGCAACTTTTGTGTCCACGTAAACGCAAAGTCCATGTATCATAGGCTTTTACCTAAATAGTCACCAGATATTTAGCATGAATTTTTATCCCAGAAAAACACCCAAAGTCAACACCCTAACTGGGAGCATCCATTTTTGGCAGATAGACTTTTTTAGACCACCCATATATTAGGGTTTTTGGCGCCAAATAATTATGTTCTTTCCAAAAGTAGATGCTCCCCACTAGCCTTCCACTCCAGACCTAAGATTTGAAACATTTCTCAGCGAGAATATATTATCACCGTTGTTGTCATCAGTATCGTAATAAGCCTTACCTCTTGAGTATATCTCAGTGATATCTTCCAGCAAGTCCTTAGTTAAATTGTCCAAGGATGTACCAACTGATTCCTCATTAAAGGCTTCAACCGACAGGCTTTTTAGACGAGCGTATATTGTCCAAAGAAAACACGCCCCACCTCCATACGGTTTGTAAAGCCCATTTTCGCCAAGGAAGCTATTAATGTTATCTATCCTACCAGACCCAAAGCCAAAACTTGTTGCCGGAAACACTTTGCATGGTACAGAAAGACTAGTATTTCTAACAAAATTGAAAAAATTCTCGCAAATCTCGAATATTTCAAAAGTGTTGATAGCGTTCTTGACATGCCTATTAATTACAGTTCCTTCCCGAAATCTCATTTCCTGAGCAACTTTTCTAGGATTGCCTGGATACTTTTTCATTAATTCTACTTTAAGTGTTGCAACCTCTTCATTTGCCAGTTTATTGATGTCTTTAGCTTGTTGGAGTCGATCAATTTTATTAATGACTAAAGTGATTGGAATTTTTTCATTTCTACTTAGAGCTTCGCCAGCAAAATTCAACATCTGAGCAAGTTGTTGCTTGTTGATATCGCACTCAGCATCATTTTGCGGAGCTTCTAAAATGAGTATCAGCCCATCATATTCAGTAATTTTTTCAAGAATCTTGTTAGATACTTCTAAATTTCTCCCTGGTTCTATGGCTTGTCCTTCAATGTCTGTAATCTCGATATCAAATAAATTATTTACTCCTCTCTTCAAAACCATTGAACTAGAACGTATATCTACTGTTGTTGATACAGTTCCTTTTTGATCCACACCAGAGACAATCCCGAAGACAGATGAAATATCTGTCGTTTCGTTAAACTTCTTAGATTGGATGGAAAAGCCCTTTGAGCCAACATCGTATGACAGCTTGAACAAGGAACCAAGAAAATATGTCTTGCCAACATTTGAGTAGCCAATGGTCATTAGCTTCATAGTGTTCATTGTATTATCTCCATTTACTCAATATAGGATTTTTGATTCTTCTTTTTGTACTGATACTATGCAAAATTTCACAACGTTTGTAATCTCACAAATCTAGAGCCACGATTCACTGAACATTAGACAAAGTTACTGCTATATTTTTCCTTTGCCAAAAATTATTGATACCTTTATTCTTCTCGCACAAAGCACTTAATATTCAATCAGTTATCCCCAAATGTTTTAAGTGTGTCAAGTTCTTTTTATGTAAAAGTTGGGAATAACTCGAAAAAACTCTAAGTAGTTAATGTGTATTGATTAAAGAATATAAACCGCTCATCTGTATAGTGACAATTAATGGTACCGATACCAGCGAATAAGACGCTTAACAGGTAAGAATATTTACGCATGAGTAAAACTCTCAACGCTCAACTATATACATTACTATTTCTAGCTGATGCTAATTTATGCATTTCAAAAAAAATTTTGTGGAATTGCTGGAAATGGCGCCGATAACATACTTCTATTGTTCGTTACTTCGGAATATCAGTTTAAGGGTCGAGTAGAAATTCGTTATGGGCAAGGATTCAAGCAATACCAAGTGTGTGAAACTGGGGATTTCATTTTTACTCCCCCTAGTGTTCCCCATCAACCCCGGAATTTGAGCGCAACAGAACACCTTTATGTGCTAGCTGCTCGCGATGACCCAGACTAGCAGGAGAATACGACGTTAAGGAGCGTGGGTTAATGACTTAAACGGGGCTTATCTTTCACCCCTTGCTAGCAAAGAATACAGATAAACTCAACGAGGCGTTAGCAGAAATATTGCGTCCATCTTTTTAATGTTTATGTGACGCTGCTGCTAGTAATAAAAAAAGCAATATTACAGCAATTAAAAGATTTTCTAACAAAGAAAAGATGGTTAATGAAGCATTAAGTTCATCACCTTTGCTAAAAATCAATAACTCTGCATCAGCCCTCATTACTTCGCTAATCATGATAAGTAACCCGACACTATAAACAAATATCGCAATGAATACATACAATAAGCTTGGACTTAATCCAAAAATGATTGATGCTAATCCAAAGAAAATTAGAAAGCGCAGACCCAAAATAAAGGTAGTTGTCAAAGAATCAAAATCCCTTCCTTCCTTAACCCCTGTATCTGCAATGTTATACACAATACCAGCGATACCGATAACACCTATAAATGTGTTCCTTAACAAGTCAGGATACTGACTAGCTAGTGGAACTATCAATGGCGCGATATAAATTGCTTTCAAAACAATAATAAAACCAAAACCTATATATTTGGCTGTATCATCTAAGTCAGTAGAATTAATTAATTGTGGTATTCCCCAACCTATTATAAAAAATATCAACAGAGAGGCGAAGATACTAAATAGGTTGCCATATAGCAGATTCTGCAACGGTTCAGCTATTCCAATTGTTGCGATAATTAGTAATACAATACTGTATGCGAGAAAGGCGTTAAAAAAATGAGAACAAATGTTTGTTGCAAATTTCTTTTTATCTAAATAACCGAAATTTCCGATAGATTGATTCGTCATTGTCATAACTCCACCTTATATTTTCAGTTTTTTGATTCCGAATTAAATGCTCCGATTATGCCAAGAGCAACAAGTATCAGAATTACAACGCCCCAAAAATTATGATCTCCCGAATATTGGGAGATCATCTTGCTAAGAAAGCGCCCGAAAAATGATTTTAAGAATTGTTGCTCTTCAAGTGTTTGTGCAATGCGTCTCCATAGTGGTCTTAAATTGAGACCACGTCCGGCGAAAGCTGGTGTCGCAATGCCTATAGAAAACACAGTTGTCATGAATATTAGAACTACAAAAAGTATTCTACTGCGATATGTTTTTGAAGCCATATTTACTAGCGAGTAGGATTTTAATAATTGTGGAAAAATTTATTTAGTTTTCTGGTTTGAAATACCTCCCGTTCTAGTGGTAAGCGTTCCTTGCATCAATCTGTACTATTTGAGTACTCAATGCTGTACTTTTACCTATATATTCCCGACACTCGAATACTTATGCAATTACATCAATTTTGTTACAATTCTTATGTTGCATTAAATTGCTGTAATGTTGCTTACTGCACAACCGGACAATTTACAGGAGTTTTAGTAGAATTTGGGGTAACATACGGCGCCGAAGCAACAAGCTCTAAACTCCCGTCATCATTTTTAACCCAGCCTTGTGCTTCAACTATTGTGTTTTGTGCTTTGTTGGGGGCTGTGTTTGATACTTTAGTATTGTTAGGTTCTAAAGTTGCTAGCTTAGTGGTGTTAGTGGCGCCGGATAACGCTTCAAGAGGACTGGGTGGTAAAGAACCGCGTCCAGTGATGGTAAATTCTCCGAGTGGTTTGGCGCCAGGTTGTCTGGGACAAATTTGGGCAACTCGACGAGTGGCATCAACTACTTCTTCGGGTAATTCGATTATTCCTTGCACAGGTTCAACATCAGGAGTGTTTATTTCTGTAGTACCGCTAAATTCAGGACTGGCGCCTGTTGCGGTAATATCACTTTCTAAAGTTGGAAAATTACGAGCTTGAGTTCCGAAGATACCTAGAGAGGTAATTTTGACTCGACCACCGCGCGAGTCAGTAGAGTTGGCGCTAATATCGCTGTTTTCAAATGCCGCTAATACATCAGCATTGATATTGATATTACCCCCAATAACATTGGCGCCTTGAGCATTAGTAGTTATATTGCTGTTGCGACGGAGAATTAAAGCTTGAGTATTAAGGTTGATAGTAGCTTGTTCTCTGTTGGGGTCGATATTAGGACTCTGAGTATTGGCAGTAAGGGAAGCTTTATTGTTCAGCCGGATAGTATTAGCATTAATAGTGAGAATACCCGCGTTGCCTTTTCCTTCACTACTACTGCTGATAATTCCACCATCTGCTACATTTAGTAGTGGAGTTTCAATTGTCAAACTTCCACCACTACCTGTACTACTTTGAGATGCACCCGTAGTAATTTTGCTGGTTCTTTGTCTTTCCAATGTTCCTGTAGATATACCTGCGACATTTACAGAATCAGAAGCGCGAATAAAGATATTTCCAGCGTCTCCCTCTCCTGTAGTTTGAACAAAAACTTCAGCACCATTTCTTACGCTTAACCTTCTGGCTTCAATCGTCAAATTTCCACCATTGCCTCTAGGTGGTCTGCCGTTGCGAGGGTCTATAATACCAGCTTCAACCCTTCCATCTGTTTGCACGCCAGCAAAGATTCCTGTGTTATAAAAGTTAGGTTTCTCTGTTTCAAACAAATCTATTTCCTCAGCACGAATAAACATATTACCTGCATCACCATCACCAAAAGTAGCAGCTTGTATTTTGCTACCATCACTCACGCTTAAGCGTCTGGTCTCAATAGTTAAGTTGCCTCCTCGACCTTTACCTTTTAAATCGGTCTGAGCCAATAAACCACCAGGAAAACCAATTTCATTATCTTTGCGACGAATTTGTCCACTTAATTCCACAGACTCCGAAGCAATAATATTAAAGTCACCTGAATCACCCTCACCAGATGTACTAGGTCCTATTTGTGAATCTCTAACAATTAACCTTCCCGTCTTGATAGTTACATCTCCTGAGCGACCTATAGCACCTTCTTGAACACCAGAACCTAAATCACCCTCATTAAATATTTCTACTACATCTTTAGCCTCAATCGTAATATTCCCTCCTTTTCCTTGACCAAGGACACCGGAAAAAATTCCTGCATTGTTTGCAATCTTTAAGGAATCAGTAGTTATGCTAATTCCTCCACTATTACCTACAGCATCATTGAAAACAAAACTATAAATATGGGCATCTGTATCTAATGAAGTTATGTTACTAGTTGCAATATAAATTTTACCTGAGTTCCCTGTTCCATAAGTACTTGAATTTATTTCACCATTATTTTTAATAAATAAATTCCCTGCTTGAATATTAACATTTCCACCACGTCCCTCCGCTCCAAAAGCTAAAAAGGAACTAATTTCTCCAGCATCTTGAATAGTCAGATTTCCAGCTTTAATATTTATATCTCCAGCAGTCCCTACAGCACCAGAACCCAGACTTGCAAATATACCACTGTCTGCTCCTGAAATTATAAACGAATCACGCACATCTATATTTGCTGTACCTCCAGTAGCTTTTTTCCCTTGAAGCGCATCTGATGCATCACTAACATAAATTCCCAACCTTCCGCCATTATTCAGGGATAAAGAGCCAGATGTAATACTAACAGTACCTCCATTGCCAGTAGCATTGCCACCTACAACACTATATAGACCACTTTCATTCCCGTTACTATCTAACCCATCAAAAGAAACAGCATCAAGAGCTTGAATTGTTATATTGCCTGCGTTTCCTTGTCCGCGAGTCAACGAGTTGATTTGGGCGCCATTAGTTAACGAAAGCGAACTAGTAGTAATGTTGATATTTCCAGCATTGCCTTCTGCATCGCGACTTCCAATATTGTTTGCGATATCTGATTTATCTAGTGAGATTGTATCACGGGCTGCAATAAAAACATTACCTGAATTGCCTTTACCCAAAGTGCTAGAAATTATTGCTCCATTATCTTTAATTGAGAGGTTTCCAGCTTGAACTTTAATATCTCCGCCACGTCCAATTGCTCCAGCACCCAAATTTCCAAAAATTCCACTACCTGTACCAGAAATCGTCAATGCATTATGTAGATTGATATTTACAGTACCACCAATACCTTGCCCACCTGAGAGGGTATCAGAGGCTTCACGCACATTAACCCCTAATGCACCACCATTAGTTAGGGACAATGAACCAGCAGTAATATTTATGTTGCCACCATTGCCTACAGCACCAGCTCCCACATTGCTAAAAGAAGCGCTTGGAAATTCATTGCTTCCTATCCCATCAAAAGAAACTGCATCAAGAGCTTGAATTTTTATATTTCCAGCGCTCCCAAGTCCACGAGTAGAGGAAATTATTTGGGCACCATTCGTTAGAGAAAGTGACTCAGTAGTGATATTGATTTTTCCAGCATTACCAATAGCTTCACGACTAAGAACTAAATTTGCAATGGCGCTTTTATCCAGATAAACTGTATCGAAAGCTTGAATTATTATATTTCCTCCATTCCCTTGTCCGTCAGTAAAGGAACTAATCAGAGCACCATTAGTAACAGAAAGAGAGCTAGATGTGATACTAATAGTTCCTCCATTACCAATAGCATTTTCATCCACAATACTAAATAAACCACTTTTACTGTTGCTACCTGACCCATTAAAAGAAATAGCATCTCTTGCTTGAATCGTAATATTTCCAGCGTTTCCTTGTCCACGAGTAAACGAATTAATCTGGGCGCCGTTAATTAATGAAAGTGAACCTGTTTTTATGTCTATATTTCCAGCATTACCTACAACATCAATACTTTGAACATTGTTGGCGATATATGATGCACCATCTAAAGAAATTGCATCACGGGTTGCTATCGAAATGTTTCCTGAATCACCTTTACCAGAAGTGGTAGAACTGATTTCTCCATTATCTTTAATTGAGAGATTTCTAGCTTGAATGTTGATATTGCCTCCACGTCCAATAGCACCAGTACCAAGACCAGCAAAAATACCGCTATTGCTTGTTCCTGAAATGTTTAGTGCATCCCGCACATAGACGTTTATAGTACCACCATTACCTTGTCCACCTGCAAGTGTATCAAATGCTTGATTAACACTAGCACGTAATTCTCCACCATTTGTTAGTGATAAAGAACCTGCTTCAATATTTATGATGCCACCATTACCAACACCTCCAGCAAGTACATTGCTAGATAAACCGCTGTAATTGTTATTGGTGTCTTTTCCATCAAAAAAAACTGCATTAAGAGCTTGAATAGTTATATTTCCTGCATTTCCTTGTCCGCGTGTAAACGAATTAACTTGGGCGCCAGAAGTTAATGAAAGTGAACCAGTTGTAACATCGATACTTCCAGCATTACCCACAGCATCACGAGACTGGACATTGCTGTAAATGCCTCCTGTATCTAAAGATATTGCATCACGGATTGTAATTGAAATTTTTCCTGAATCGCCTTTACCAGAAGTAGTAGAACTTATTTCTCCATTATCTTTAATTGAGAGGTTTCCAGCTTGAACTTTAATATCTCCACCACGTCCAGTAGCACCAGTACCAAGATTAGCAAAAATACCACTATTATCTGTTCCTGAAATGTTCAATACATCCCGCACATTGATATTTATAGTACCACCATTACCTTGTCCACCTGCAAGCGTATCAAATGCTTGATTAACACTAACACGTAATTCTCCACCATTTGTTAGTGATAAAGAAGCTGCTTCAATATTTATAATACCACCGTTACCTATAGCTCCAGCAAGTACATTGCTATATAAAGCACTGTAATTGTTATTGGTGTCAAATCCATCCAAAGAAACTCCATCAACAGCTTTAATCGTTATATTACCTGCATTACCTTGTCCGCTCGTAAACGAATTAATTTGAGCGCCATTAGTTAATGAAAGTGAACCAGTTGTAATATCGATATTTCCAGCATCACCTTTACCGAGAATGCTAGAACTTATTATCCCACCGTCTTTGATGTTCAATTGGGGAGTTTCAATTCTTATGCTTCCACCATTTCCAACACCAGTCTCAGTCACTCCAGCAGAGATTTCGCTTGCATATGGTAAGTTGCCTGTTACTTCTACCAAATTACTAGCTTTAATAAACAAGGAACCCGCATTACCTTCTCCTCGGGTCTCTACACCAACGGCTCCACCCGAACGCAAGCTTAATTTTCCAGTTTCAATAGTCAAATCTCCACCGTTGCCTTTTGCTGGTTTCACTGCGCGGGGGTCTCCCCCAACAGAATTAAAAATACCTGTCAAATAGACGTTTGGTTTTTCTGTCTTAAAAATATCTATTTCTTCAGCACGAATAAATAAACTACCTGCGTCTCCTTCGCCAAAGGTTGCAGTTTGCACTTTACTGCCGTCACTTATACTTAATCGTTTAGTTTCAAGATGAATATAACCTCCTTTACCTTTAACATCGACATCTGATGTTGCGAGTATGCCTCCAGGGAATCTTTTTTGAATATCAGGAACTTCTCCACTTAATTCCACAGAGTCTGTTGCAATGATTTTAAAAGTACCAGCCGAACCTTCACCATATATGATAGAACCTAACTGCGAATCTTTGCTAATTAAATTTCTTGTGTTAATAGTTATATCTCCTGCATCCCCTTTACCGTATGTATTAGAACTGATGAAAGCGCCCGAAGTTAAAGAAATTGTGTCTGCATTGATATTAATATTCCCACCTTTAGTACTGCCATCACCTAGACCAGCACCAATTCCTGCAATTAACGAAGAATTAGACATCTCTAATAACTCGGCATTAACTGCAATATCTCCCTTACCAGCACCTTCTGTATATACTTTAGCTTGATTTGTTAAGGATACCGATGCACGAGTCAAATTCTCAGGAAATTGCAACCTCAAATTATTTGCATCAAAGAGAAGATTTATATTTCCAGGTTTACTAGCACCTCCTAACTCAACTCTCCCACCAAAAGCATTTAATTGACCACCGTCCATGCTGATATTACCACCGACCAGCAGCAAGCTTTTACCATCTGGTACTCGTAAACCAATCACATCTGAGCCTGATAAGTTCTTACCTACAGGCGCCACCGAATTATTTTGAATCGCAGCATTTGGATTAATCTGATTAAAGAACAATGCTGAAGAATTGATAGTTAAAAGCCCAGGTGCCTCTGGATTTGTCGCGCTAAAATTACCCTGATTACCAAACTGTACACCGTTCGCAGTTGTCCCTACAAAAGAACCCCGCACATCTAGAGAAGCATTTTTCCCAAACAGAATACCATTAGGATTTATTAAAAATAGATTTGCGGCGCCATCAACACCTAACGTCCCCAAAATATTCGACGCATTGCTACCTGTTACCCGCGTTAATATATTTACTACTCCAGATGGATTGCCAAAATATACTCCTTGCCCCTCTTTGATATTAAATTCATTAAAACTATGAAAAAGATTATTACCACGTTGGGCGCCACCATTAACTAAATCAGCAATGGTGCCGTTGATTAGTACATTAGGCGTAAGTTTAGATGCTTCCACTCCCAAGGTACTATCAGGTGTAATCTGTGCCTGAACTGAAGTACTAGCAAGCGTTAAAAAACCGCATAATAAAAGCGAGTGTACTAGACCCTGTTTCTTATTCATCGCCAGTGTACCCTTAATGATGATAAAAATGATTATCAAAGTTTGTTATTAAACTTATATTTATCAGTATTTCTGACTAGAACGAACTTATGCAGTTTTTCTTAAGAATTACTGGTTCTATGAAGTGGGGCTAACCTACAAAACATTTTTTTCATCTTTTCTGTAGAATACCCAACTATCTGATTGCGTACCTTAAAAATTTAAACGAGGGCAGGCGCCAGATAGTAAATTGTCGCGGTTGGTAGGATTGTCAAGTTATTTACTACTCCAGATAGATTTACAAAATAAGCTTTTTGCCCATTTTTAATATTAAATTTGCGCTCAACTATTAAATAGATTATTACCACGTGGAGTACCATCGTTAATTGAATCAGTAGAGGCGCCGTTAGTTAATGGTGAGTAATTTAAAGCCAGAATATATAAAATTCATGCTTCGCCACGCTCACCTTCGTTGGAAAGGCGCCACATTGATGACCTTTTGGCAGAGGCAAATCAAAAATTACATCCGAATATTTGGGGTTTTATTAATTCTATGAAAGGCTAACGCCTTTACCATAATGTAATTAATTTGCAGGGTTTTAGAATGATTAAAGAAGCTGATTTAGCGCAGTTTACTGGTTCGACAGCTTTATTCACTCACTGGCTCAAAATATTGTCATATACGGAAGGTGTCAAATTTTTAGCAAGTAAAACTAATTCTTTCTGGCTAATAGACGCTATTGCATCCCATCAAAATAGAAGTCTTCTATTAAAGCATCCAGAACTTAAGGAGTTTCAACTTTGGCAGTTAGAAGTTAAAGCAGATAAAACAGCAAAACTAACTTGTCGTATTGACAGTGACTGCGAACCAGTTGTAACTCAAAAAATTGAATATACAAACTTTCCACTTACTCAAATAAAGCTTTACGTTCGTGAAAAAGTTCTGATGTTGCCCTCGGAGTATTAATGAAAGTACGATTCCAAGCAAAAGAGCATCAAATGATTGAAGAGGAAATATTTGAGATAGAAAAAATTGTAGAAGTTATAGCCGCTTATCATCTCAGTAATTTTTACTTAGATGTAAAATCTATTTCTTATCATCTATCTCAAATATCAAAATGTCCTAACAAGGAATATCCCAAAATCATAGTTTATAAGCCAGAAGTCATTGTGCCAATAGAACTAACAATAACAGATTTATCTGACTTAGAATATTTCCTTTCTCAGCATCCATATTCTACTTACCATCTAGAGATAGAATCTAGGGTTTTTAAGATGCAGAAAGAAGGAGAGTTAAAGAGACAATTAAGCCTTAGATGAGCCAAGAAAACAAAAACAAGTTCCATCAACACTCTCTCATGCTATTTTCAGAAGAAGAATTAGATTCAAGAGCTGTGTTGATGGATGATTCACAATTTAACACCTACTTGAAATTGTTGAAACAGTGTTCTAGATTTGGGTTTGACTTAGAAACGTATTCAACAGCGGAGGATAAGGACGGTGCTTTATCACCAGATACCGGAGAAATAAGATTAATCCAAATAGCAGTTCCCACAAATCACGGTTGTAAGGTAATTGTAGTTGATTTGGGATGGGCACCCAAGGAGCGCGCGAGCAGACACATACACTTACAATCAATTGGGTTTTGGGAAACTTTAAAGGAAAGGCTGGCTAACCCCGCAGTCGAAGTTGTAGGACATGCGTTGTTGTTTGAGCAAGCTTTCATGCTTGCCAAATACAACTTTCCAATTCGTAATATCATTGATACACAACTACTATCTCAGGTGTATTGGGCTGGGCTAAACCAGTGGTTAGAACAAGTACGCGGTCGTCCCCATTCTCTAGAATCTTTGTGTTTGCGATTAGGCATCTTTATTGATAAAACAGCCCAAACCTCTGACTGGGAATGGGGAGAATTAGGGAACGGCAAACTGTCTAATCGTCAGTACAACTATGCTGCTACGGATGCTGCTGTGGTGTTGAATATTTATGACCAACTCAAACTGCTGATGCAGAAAGTAGGTGCTTGGGAACATGGGCTAATTGAGTGTGCAGCTTCTCCAGCATTTGCCCAGATGGAATACTATGGAATGCCTGTAAATACCCTTGTTCTAAATCAGGTAACTGCTGAATATGAGTTGGTGTTAGGGCGATTAATTAATCAACTACAAACAACTTTTCCAGAAGCAGTAGGAGTTATTAACAGTCCGAAAGCGCTTCTACCACTAATCAACGCCAAGTTCAAACTCAATCTTAAAGACACATCAGCCGAAACCCTAAGTACACATTGGAGTATTCCATCTCTCAAACTCCTATCCCTCATCCGAACTCAACAAAATTACATCAATTACCTTAAAGGCATTGCTAGAAACATTAAAGATGGTCGAGTTCGAGGAAGCTACAACCAAATTGGACCAATGGGATTAGGGCGCTCAAATTGTCGCGACCCAAATCTCATGAACCCGCCGCACCCGGACAAAATGCCTCACGAACTAAAACAGTTAAATTTACCAAGCGTGCGAAGTGTATTTGTGGCGCCACCCAATTACACTTACATCATAAATGACCTGATGGGCGCCCACACCGCTATTGCAGCCCAGGCATCAGGAGATAAATTACTCATAGAAAAACTAAATTCATCCACTGGTGATGCCTTCTGTATTATTGGCGCCAAAATTGCTCAAGCTCAAGGTTTAGGCGAAGAGTGGACGGAGGAAAACATAAAACTGTGGAAAAATGACAAAACTCACCCTAATAATGAACAAGCAGCACTATTAAGGTCGGTCAGCAAATCTGCACATTATGGCGCCCAGAATGGCTCTGGAGCAAAACGACACCAGCAGACAGTGCGTGTAGGTTCTGGAATTGAACTAAGCTTGGAGGAAGCCAAATTACATACCAACAGTTGGAAGAACACTTATTCCACGTTGGCGCAATTCCAGCGACAGATAGTACGCAATGCCAATAAATTCAAACCCTCCGTTTTAGGTTTGGCTGAAATAGAATCGCGCGCTAAGTTCGATTTGGGCTGTGTCAAATCGATAAGCGGACGATATGTGTTTCTACCTAAATATCCAGAAGATTTTGGTGATAAAAAGCTGTGTTCAGTCCGCTTACCAGATGCTTGTGCAGCATTTTGGACACTGACAGAAGCCACTATCATTAAACTTTCTAAAGCCAAATTTATAACCATTTATGACCAACATCCAGAATGGTTAGGAAAAGTATGGTTGGGAAACTCATGTCATCTAAAAATGGCTACTTAAATATTGCTGACGACTCTAGCATACCTTTTTAAAGTAGGTAGATAAACAAACGTTTAAATTCAAATTAATATCTTACTATAAATGCTTCCGTTTCCTTACGGAGGCATTATAGTTTTTTTTATTACTCAGGGGTAATTACTCGTAAGCCACTTGAAACCGTTGACTAAGAATGATTGTCAATCAAGTGCTGAGGGGAGCAAGACAATTTCTGATTCGGTCGAATCTGACCGAATCAGAAATTACTAGTATAATCTATTTTTTTGTATCAGTTAAGTAATCTTTATTACAACGCAGTTTTTCAGGATTTATTTGAAGTTGAATGCTACTCGTATTTCTTTTTCCAGGCACTTCTCTAGCATCTAATATATAACTCTCAGCTTGCAGTTCCTCAATAGTTCGCCACAAAATTTGGTTATTTCTAGATGGATTACTGCCAAATAAATCTAAATTTTTTAATAAATATTGTTTGGAAATCGTCAGATATTCACCATTATTCAACTTATCCCATTTCATTCTGTTAGCAAGGTAAATCAATAACTTCATCTTGTAGTCATACTTGGCATTACTTCCTTGTTTTTGTTTAATATCGATATTATTGTCGAACAGCACGTAATCCTTCGTGCGCTCAAGTCCATCAAAAAATTCTAATGCTACGGTATAAGTATCTGCTAATTCATAAGTGTAATCAGCAGCTTTAACTAAATCAAAATCTCTTGGCAAGTTGTCGATTTCATAATGTTGAATACGCAAAATGCTCTTAACGATAACCTTTGCTCCCCTCTTATTACCTTTTATCAAAGACTGAGCAAACACTAGCTCTGTTCTGTGGAGAGTCACTAAGTCCTGATTGAGTTGTGAACGTGACCTCGCAGTAAAAATACCTTGTTTATTTGGGGTATAACCTAAGCTTTCCAACAACTCATTAGACTTAAAAGAAACTACACGACTGTTTCCCTGGTCGCGCGCTTTTTTGTACAAAAATAACACAATGCTAACTTGTCTTGAATTTAGAAAGGTAAACAGTGCCACAAATAAGCGCTGGATGCGACGATCTTGAATCTTTTCAAGTCCTTTGCTAATTCCTTCATCAGTACATGCTTTCAGATCAAAGTTATCGTATTGAGCTTTTATATCTTTCCACTCTTCGTGACTAAGCTCATTTAATCGAACACGACGGGTGAAAGGCATTTCGCTTTCTTCTAATGGGTCGCCGTTAACACGCACTTCCAAGAAATATCCTTCTGCGTCCATTTGAAAAATAGGCAGCTGCACATCAGGATTTCTAAATGACGCTGCTGCTCTCGGCAATATCATCATAAGTTCTCCATCTACTGGGAAAACAGTGTCTTTTTCACTCATGCACATCCCCATACATACTGCCATTTGGACAAATATTATCAGGCTTTGTGCTGCCTTTAACAAATCTCAACAATCATATGTGAGTCCGGCGTATGATTTTTAGAGTTTTGTATGTGAGTCCGGCGTATGATTTTGTATGTGAGTCCGGCGTATATTACCCGTGTTTTGTATGTGAGTCCGGCGTATATTTTCATAAGTAGCATGTCTTATATTTTATACTGTACATACTGAATTAAGATTTGCAATTTGCCTAATAAATCGTTATATTTTACAAATACTTGTATATTTTAGTATATGAGTCCGGCGTATATTACTCGTGTTTTGTATGTGAGTCCGGCGTATAGTTTTGTATGTGAGTCCGGCGTATAAGTCGTATGTGAGTCCGGCGTATAAACGATTTTAACCCCTTGCAAGTAACTATTTTGGGTGGTAAGTTCTGATCTTGAGGCTTGCTGTTCGATTGCCAACCCCTAAAGTATAAAAATGCAACTTGAGACTACGCAGTAGCAACTGCGAGTTAAAAGGAGGGTAAATGCAATTTTTATCTTTTTTAAAGATAGGAGTGTTCCCTATATTAGGGAAGCTATTTTGATAGAACTTTGTTTTCTTCTAAAAGACGACCAACGGTTCTTGGTGACATTTCTGGTAAACCTTTTAGCTTTGCTGTCTCAGCTACTTGTTTGTTGTGCTGGTAAGTATTTGCACCTGGTTGACGAGTTTTGCACCACTCGCTGATTTCCACTATTTTGGAGACTTCTGTTTTGGCTTTTAATTTTTTTGGGCGCCCCATTCCACCACCAAGGATTTCCTCGACCTTAGCAATTGCGTCATCCCAGGTCTGTGGTTCTAGCTCGCTTGCAACCCACCTTTTTTTCCATTTTGATATTGAATGGTCTGTAACCTTAACTTGTTGGGCTATTTTTGCCCATTTCTCACCTGCGTTAAGCATTAACAGTATTGTTACTCTTCTTTTTACTTCCGCACTACTGGTGATTGCTACATGCTCCAATGCTTTTTTTTCAATAGGACTTAATGCTAAGGGAGGCATATTACTTTTCACCTCTTTTTTCTGTACTCTTTTGCAAAACCATTTGATATCTGATATACTTTTTTTGTAAGAGTAACATTAGCCAAAAACTTAATCAAAGCCCTGTTCCAGCAAGGCTCTGATAAAGAAAACAACTCCACCTATTCATGGAATGGGAGGTAATTGTTTTGTCGAATCAACCTTTGAACATTATCATATCATGACTATACTCTATTTAGCACACCCATCCTTAGATAGATGCAATTCATCTCATAATCCGTTTGCTATAGGCATCTTAACAAGACTTAACTTTTTTGGCAGTAATCTACGAATGTTTTGTCAAAATTTATCTTTTTTTCTAGCAACAAAACACCAGCTTCGTATGAAGCAATAAAGCTTAATACTTACTTCATAATTTGAACACTTGGGTTAATTTGATTTACCCAAACACCTTAACCTTAGCAGATTTGAGCTAAAGCCAGCGTATTCGAGAGTACATCCTCACTCACAGCGTTTTAGAACGTGAGTTTTCATGCATTCATTTGGATAACCGGGTGTAATATGAATAATCTTTTGTTATCGGATGTATCTTATATCTCTCCAAGAGATTTGGTAGTACATCCAAGACTAATTGAAATTTATGGTGAGCATGAGAATCGTTTTGATTTAGAAGAGGACATATCTAAGCGTGGGGTTATTTTAACTCCCCTAATTGTTTCTTCTCTCAGTAACTTGGTAGTTTCTGGAAAATGCCGCCGTGCGATTGCTATCAAGTTGGCTTGTGATAGTGTACCGATTCAATATGTCGATTGTGCGTCTGAGCAAGAAGAGGAAGCTTGGGTGTTGTCACTCAACCTTAACCGCGATGGTAAGACGAACTTTCAAAAGATGGTTGAGGCACAACACTGGGAAAGCCACTTTAAACCGTTGGCTAAAAAAAAGAGTCAGTTAAGTGCTGAGTATGCAAGGAAATTTCTGATTCGGTCAAATTTGACCGAATCAGATTTAACCGAGTTGGATTTGGGTGAGCGTATTAATGTGCGTGATACGGTAGCCAAGAAAATGCAACTGAGTAGTGGCTCTTACTCAAACTCAAAACAAGTCTACAAGCGAATTCTGGCTTTACAAGAGTCGGGTAAGTTAATTGCTGCTGCCGCTTTGGAAAAGGAACTTAACCGTAGTATTGACGCAGCTTACAGGTTTATTAAATGTGAGGATTACACAAGTGTGATCAACCTCATACAGTCGGGAGAGATAGGTAGTGTTTCAGATGGTATTGCTTGGATACGAAATGGGGAGCGTAACCCGTTCCGTAAGTTTAAATTAGACGATATCTATATGTTTAGTGAAGAAACACGACCCAAAGATTGCAGTTTAGCTGGACGTGTTGTGGATATTACGAACGAGTTTGTCGTGTTTGGTTTCAGAAATATGAGTAGCTGGCGCCTTGAAATAGTTCGGTTGCGTCCAAAGGATATACGCGCGCAAGTTACCTCTGAGTTGTCGAGTGGGCAACGTCTTCGCATCTACTCGTTGATGAATCAGTATGTTTTGATTGAGCCAGTTATGGTTTCCTTAGAAGCTTTGCTGAAACTTCCAGAGTTGACATACAAGGAGGAAGCTTACTTACGAATGTTGGAGCGAAACTATGATACAAACATCAGACTTGTTCAGGAGGAATTAGGAATTGTAGAAGTGTGTGGAAATAAAAATACGGATATTTTTTGTGCTGCATAGTTAGTCCAGTGCTAATCTATCCTGCCCGCGAAAATCCGCAATATAAAATTACGTGACTTTTAGATTAGCACAGGGTAATAAATGTAGCACAAGTAAAACTACTGTTTCAGGGTGGTAAAACTTGTGTGGATAATTTTTGAATGTCAAGTTCAGATTAAGTCAAATTTGACCTATTCAGATAATGCAACTAATTCTCAAGATAATTTTCAGAAGAAGTGTCAGTTAAAAGAAGCTGTTGAACAACGTACAGCTTTTTATTGTTGCTACGGGGGTGTGTAATGAAATTTCCGCGCACCTCTCGTTTTGAATATTGCCCTATCTGCGGTAGACAAAAACCCGATTGTGGCTGGAAACCGGATGACAGAGATTTCCGGTTTTGCATGAATACCCATGATGCCTATAGTACGCCTCCAGGCTGGAAGTTTGTAGGTCTAACCAGTGGTGGTCAATGGGGCATGTTTGTCCCCGATGATGGTCGCTCATATACAGAAGCTGAACGTATTGCTTATAAAGAGCGATGGCAGCAGCTTCAAGTTGAACGTCGCAAACTACATGCTGAGTCTTTGGATGAAAGTGAGCGTCATCGCCAACATAGTAAATTAATTAACCAATTACCTCTAAAACCCCAACATCATGATGACCTCAAACGTCGGGGATTATCGGATGAATTAATACACGCGGGGTTATTTCGTAGTATTGACCAATACCAAAAGCTTGATTTTGAAGTATCGTATCGTCTTGCAGGTGTAGGAATAACTGGTAAAAGCCTGACTAATTTCACTACTGGGTATATGGTTCCGGTATGGAACGAGTACTTTCAAATCGTTGGTTATCAAATTCGGAATGATAACTCAGGTGATGATAATCCTAAATATTTTTGGGCAAGCAGTAAATCTAATAAGAAGAAAAATACAGGTGCCAGTGTTCATTTACAAAATGGTGAACTTCCCTTAACATTCTGCGTACCTATGCGTGTTCACAGTCTAATATCGAACAACGTCAATTTAAGTAAAAACTTTTTTGAAAGTGCAGAACCATTACAAAATCAACATTTGTTTGCTAAAAATCATGAAAGTGAAAACCAGCATGAAGATGCAAAATTGAGATTGAAATATATAATGCTTGCTGAGGGTATCCTTAAACCCTATATACTTGCCCAATTACGTGATTGTTTATGTATCGGCGCCGCAGGTGGTAACTTTGCAGGCAGTCCTCAAATATTGAAGCGATATATTGAAGCTGCATCACGATTTCTTGATGGCACTAAACAAGTTGTACTATGGGCTGATGCTGGCGCCGTTGTAAACAAGCAAGTAATGCGGCAGTACAAAAAAACTTATCAGTTGTTGAGGAAATGGGGTTATGAATTGCGGATTGCTTGGTGGGGACAAGTTGATAAATCTTGCCCTGACCCTGATGAATATACTGGTAGCTATGAACTGCTATCTTGGAATCAATTTGAAAGTTTGTCACGTAATCCGTTGCAGTTTTGGGATGGTGTTAAGCACCAATTAGGTAAGTTACGTTGTGTATTTAAAGAAAAACGAGGATTTGATAAACAACTAAATACAGATAAAAAGCAAGTAATTGTAAACAATCTTAATTATCAAGTCGGCAATTTACCTAATTATGATGAATATGTTCAACTTGGGTGTCCGAAGATAATTTACCAAGCATCGGAAAGATTTACCTTGTGGTTGGAAGCAACTAGTAAGGGATGGCGCCATATATTTGATAAATCTGTACCAGGTCTAGGTAAGTCGCATACAGCCGGTAGTTTAAAAGCTGCGGAATTTGATAGCATCAACCAATTGTTTTATCTTGCTGCTGACCATCGCAACCCAACTACGTTAACGGTTGAGGAAAATTTTGTTGATTTAATACCACGTCATAATGGTTTGGAGATTGACAACACACGTAAGACACCGTTAGGTAAATCATATTTGGTAAGACCAACTAGTAATGCTGATGGAAACAAGCTTACGAAGTCTAATTGTTTTCGTGAACACATGTTTCGGTCACTTGCCGCTAAGAACATACGGGATATTGAAAGTAACGATAATCCGATATGTGGTAGTTGTCATCTTAGTAATGCTTGTCCAAACAATATCGGTGATGGGTTTGGATTCCGTTTTTTACGAACAAGGTCGTTAAAAAATCCGCAAGTGCGCGCGCATCCTGATAGTATGCCGAGTATTGAGGATTATCAGTATGACCACTGTGGTGTGATATGGGATGAAGTATCTCAATTAATGCGAACACGTACTAAAATCGAAGTTCGTTTTGATGATTTTAACCAAACTGTTGGTCAATTGGTACTTGCGGCGCCTGAAACTTATAACAAATTGAAACCAGTATTACTACAATTATCAAGTTTATTTACACCCGGTAAGAAGTTGGAAGTAGAAAGCACGCAACTTCCAACCTCCGACCTCCAACTTACGACTTCCTCTCGTTATGGTTTTGGTGATATCCAAGTTCGGCAAATAATCGGAAAATTGCCTGACTGCTTAAGTGACATAATTGAAGACTTGTTATCAACCCTGACACCTGACTTAGCATTTCTAAATGAAAAATCGGATAGTATTGATACTTCGGTTGGTACAAAACAAGATAAAGCGCGTGATAGGCAGATAAATAAGTTGTTGCGCGGTGAGAATTATAAAGATGTCAAGCAGCAATTGAACTCGGTTAGTTTAAATTGGTTAGTACCACTGTTGGAAGTGTTGGGCAATTATATTGATGGTGCCCTTGCTTTTGATAAAGGCGTACTATCAATACATACAGCAGATTATCGACATAGGGATGTAGCGCGCGCAGCTAAATTCAACATTTATTTAGATGGCACAATGGATGTGCGACATCTAGCATTGAAGTTACATACTGATGTTAAAGACATATTAATTGTTGAACAATCGCTGCCAAGTTATGAGAATTTAACGGTTGTACATGTAACCGGAATGGGAACGCTGGGTAAGGATAGACGTAAGCAATCAATGTTG
Organism: Calothrix sp. PCC 7103; assembly: GCF_000331305.1. Taxonomy (GTDB): domain Bacteria; phylum Cyanobacteriota; class Cyanobacteriia; order Cyanobacteriales; family Nostocaceae; genus Dulcicalothrix. Next base: position 1,247,027 of record NZ_KB217483.1, read on the forward strand.
CCGCGTGTGTTAGCATTACGCGATGGGATTATAAATAATCACAACGACAAGAAAGTTAATTTTATTGAACGTAAAATACATGCTTTACCTGGGGATGGTTATCATTTTCGAGATGGGCGTGGTGTAAATAGATTTTTAGATACACAAGTTCTTACATCATTAGGCGTACCTTATTCTCATATTGGGGAAATGGCAGCAGAATATCAAATATTGACAGGCGAACAAGTTGATTTAAACACTTGTAGTACTGATCCAAAGTTAAATCAATTTAGCAAGCTAGAATTTAATGAAACCTGTGATAATGATAATCAATTAACATTCCAACAGTTTATTGATGGGATGGTACGTGCTGAGATATCACAGGAAGGGGGAAGACTGCGTTCACATTTACGACTGGATGAAAAATTAACTTATTATTTTGTTGGTGATTTTGACATATCTTTCATCAAGGATGAACTGCCTGGATGTAAGTTTGTTTCCATACGTGCGATTGAAATAGCTGTTGAAGCTGCTCAATATGGAGAGCAAACACAATATGCGATTATTAAATCATTAAGCGAACACATATTAAAGGGTAAACATTATGTAACGCAATCAGACGTAATGTTTGGCATGTCGGAACCTGTGACTCAAGGGCGAATATCTCAAATTGCCAGTGATTTGAAGCTTGAAGGTGGATGGCGCCAGTTGCGTCAAACAGCAATTGATTTGATTGCATCGCTGAATGCAAAAAATGTTGTTCTTAATTTAGACGAAGACTCAGAATGGTTGAAAAGTATTTATCTGCCGTTGATTGGAGAAGAAAGCGCACGGGATATGATAGCCAATTTGCTGGAAGTAGCCAGTATAGTTGGTATTAAGTTTAGAGATATATTAGCTGCTACAAGCATTGAAGTTAGAATCAAGTTGTTAACTGTTGTATTTACGGCTATTGCGAAGATAACAGGCGGATTGCAATGGTTAGTTGAGGATTTAATATTGGTGCTTAATGATACCTCTTAGTATGGAATTCTATAAGTAGAGAGATTCATAACCAATACAATGGAATGTAACGGGTAGTTGATTTTCTTAGGGACTTCCAAGTAATAAAACATCCAATTTTTTTGTGGAGTAGGCATCCTTGCCTGCTCTAGATATGTAATGGACAAGGATGCTCGGAATAAGCCTTTGAGATGTTCTTCAAAGGTTAGTTTTCTTCATTTCACTAGACTGCTATATATTTTTAACTAACTTTCTTCCATCATTCTTCTTTATTAATTATTGAATGTGATTTTAACACCTCACAAATAAAGCTTTAAACTAGCTTTATTTTATAATCACGTAAATTATTACTGTCTTATGAAATGCTTATATTATTAGGCTTATAAATTATTTACAAGCATCTAATAATTTACTACAGTTCCTTGGTGACAAAGCTCAAACTACGTAAAATTCTCATTAAATTGCTACTTTGCCCCGATTTATTGAGCGCATATAATTGTTTTATTGCCAAATTTGTATAAATTTTGAATCAGTTATTGAAAATACTTAATAAATTTGTATTTGCTGGCATTTTTTGTTTAATAATTTTTCAACTAACACAACTCTGTATTTTTAAATTTAAATATAAATATTAGTTTTGTAATATTTTTTTTAATTGTAAAACTAATTTTTTTTTAAAGCTGCTTATTTACGATAAATCTAAATTCATAACGCAATAATCGGTATGAATTTAATCATTGTTGTTTAACAAGGTAACGATATCCATAGTGCCAATGTTTAAGTGTTATATCTGTAATTTAAAATTTATAAATATTTGAAAATAATGTATCTGTATGTGGTATATGTCTACCTTGTAAAAATGAACTAACTATATTGATGTTTTTTTATTGCAATTAAAACAATAAATTTTTATTACACGTGAGGTGATAATGCCATCATATACACTTTTTATTCGGTTAACCGAACCCTTTTATCCGTGCTAATACTACTTAATTAACTCTCATTGGTATTTAATGTTATATTTCCTCTTCAGTAATTGTATATTAATTTTTTGTATTGATGTCACTTATTACACAATATTAGATATTGTATGCATAATTTGTGACAATGATTACTGATAATTTCAGGCGCCTGATTTGAGCGTGAAAAGTGCCAGAGTGCTAAATAAGTGTACATTGATATCATTGGCAGTGGCGCCACATGTTATGGTGTTTACTAAGTAAAAGATGTTGAGTTTACAAGTGGTACGAAGATTGTACGATACAAAACTCAAAGAAGAATGTGAAGAACTGAGAATATTTGTTTACCAAGGATAACTCATTGTAACTGTGCCTTGGTTGTAATGGGAAGATGCAGTTATGAATAGTTATGCTGTCTGTCTCATTAAGAAAATTAAGAGTTGGGTACAGTTGAATACCTGCGCTTCGCATAATTCGAGAGCGCGCGAAACTCCCAATGCTGATTTATCGGTAAAAAATGTTCGGTTAATCGATGTCGGCGAAAATAAAAGTCTCAGGATTTTGTTCGTGGAGAAAATCGGAGACCAGAAAATTCGCTCGAATGCTGTGTTGGGTATTGAGATGGTTCTAAGTGCAAGTCCCCAATACTTCCGTCCTGAGAATCCAGCTTGTTCTGGGTTTTATCTCCAAGAACGAGTAGATGATTTTGCAACTGCTTGTACTGATTGGTTGCTTAACCGCTATTACGGTAGGGTGGTACGCGCGGAACTTCACCTTGATGAGACAACCCCTCATATTCATGCTTTTATTGTACCGCTCGATAATCAAGGTAAGCTCAATGCTAGGGCGCTGTTCCACGGTCGAATAAAATTGTCAGAGTTGCAGGATAGTTTTGCCGCTGCTGTTAGTCATCTTGGTATTGAGCGTGGCATCAAAGGCAGTAAAGCTCAACACATGGATATTCAAAAGTATTATGCTGCGGTAAACTGCAAGTCGTTCCACATTAATTTAGACGATGTTTTACCAATACCCAATGATAGTCAATCGGTTTTTGCATATCGTGAGTTAATCAAAGAAATTCTTCAGCCTCAACTAGATATTCTTAATAATCAAATCAATGACCGTGATTTACAACTGCGAGAGAAAAAATATATCGAGCAGACCGCACAAGCAAGCGAGCGCGAAAGGCAGAAGTTAGAGCAGCGTGTGCAAAATTTAGCCTGGACTTTAGACTTGTGGCAAGCGCAAGCTAACTTGATACGTGACCTACCCCTAGAAGAAGTCGCTTATCATTTGGGGCTGCATCTAAATAATAAAGGAATTTGGCAAGGCGATGGTCATTCTGTGCGAGTAGTCGGCGCCAAGTTTTATGATTACAGTGGCGCCCAAAAGGGAGGTGCTGGCGCCATTGATTTGGCGATGCATTTGTTGCAGTGCAATTTTAGGCAAGCAGTTGCATGGCTATATGATATTTTTGGGGAATCTGACATGCTGCGCGCAGTCACCCATCGCGCACGAACCGAAGCTCAAGAAATTATTTCCCAGGAATTGGCACCGCAGTTTGTGGCGCCAGTACCCGATGAAAGTCGTTGGGATGCGGTGAGGGATTATTTGGTTGCTGTAAGAAAATTGCCTGGAAATTTTATTGATAACCTTCATGTGGCTGGGTTGATATATGGTGATGCGAAACAAAATGCCGTGTTTGTGATGCGGGCAATGGACTTGGAAATTACGGGTGCATTTTTACGCGGAACTTATGGATTTAACAATACTTTTTATGGATTAGCCAAGGGTAGTAAACGCAGCAAAGGTTGGTTTCATTTTACTACTGGCGGTCAGGGTGAGGATAAGATAACGCGCGCGGTTCTTGCAAAATCTCCAATCGAAGCGTTATCAGTTGCAGCGTTAGAGTATTCTTTACTGGAGAGAACTATATATATAGCTGTTGACAGTCCTCGATGTATGCCAGTTGAGTTTTTGAGTTACTTCAAGAATATTGTCGCCGCTTATGATAACGATGCAGCAGGCAAGGAGATTTTTGAGGCAATTCAGAAAATTTTACCCCAAACAAGCAGGCTTAAACCAAAAGCGCGCGATTGGAACCAGCAGTTGATTCAAGTTAAATTCGGTGTTTGAAGAATGGGCGCCTTCTTAAAGAGAGGCGCCAGTTTGATTATTTTCCATCGCATTAATTTGACAAATTATTGTCTTGATTACTTTCTGCTACTTGTCGTAATGCGAGAAAAGCTTCTTTTAAAGCTTGATTTACAGCACTTTCAGATTCTGCAAGCACTAACTGTTGATAAGATTCCAAAAAATCCATCCGCAACCTATGGAAAAGATGTAGAAAATGGCGTAAAAAGCTAATACAGTCAAGAATAAGAAATTCAATTCCACCTGTTTGTTCGTAGATTGAAAAAGCGTATTGTTGGACACCTACAAATAAACTACTAATATATGATAACTAGTACCAAATTGATTAGTAGAAGTCGGGGTTTTCCGGTGAATGTTACCCGTTCAACTCTTTGTGGCATAGTACGCTGCTCTTTGGAGTGGTTGTCCTTCTCGCTCCTACTCAGATTAATTATTAAATCAATAATTAACCTTTTCGTACTAAAGAAATGCTCTTGCAATCCCTACTTGGTTTACGTACTGGGATATTGAGGTTGGCAATCGCTCTGGTTGTTTCCCTCATATTTATATATTAACAGATTTCTCAATGGTTATCAGGCATATTTTTTAGATTTTTTAGATTTTTTAGATTGATTTTTCAAGTTGTTTATTTCCGTAATAATTATCTTTGAAATGTTCTGCTCATAAAACCTGTTTCTGCGTATTTTTGATTCTTTCATTTTTTTATGAACTTTATTCCAAAGCTTCCAGTTTTTAGACTTCGCTCTTGGAATTATTTCTTTGAAGCCAAAACTGCTTAACAATATTTTAGAATCAGCGTTTAATGCCTCATTAAAACCCAATGCACGCCTGCCTATAACTAGCGCGGCTGCAAACCCACTACTTAATCCATAAAGCTTTGTGTACTTAAAAAGCCCAATTGTGCTTGTCAATGCTGGATTGGTTAAGTTAACTCGTATGCCTTTTTTTTCTGAACAAACAACTAGAAATTCCTTAAACTTAGAATAAACAAATCCAGACAGCATCTGATTATACTTTTTAGAGCCTGAGTGTCTTAATGCTGCTTTCTTATCCTTGAAGTCTAAATTTTCTATAGAAATAGAACATCCAATTTGAAATGCTACATCAACTATGTCCTTAACAATATTTCCCAGTTGGGCATTTACTTGTCCCGTTGTTCCCACAGGGATAGAAAATGATTTAACGAGTGACTTTTTAATATTCCCGTCTACAGAAACATACACAACATCTATGGTTTTAGCATTTAAGTCAATACCTAAAGTTCCGTTATTCTGAGTCAACGTCGGTACTTCTGGTACATAAGTTGAAAAGTGTAAATACCAAGCATTATTTTTATGCTCTCTTCTGAAACAACGAACTGTTATTGGTTGAGAAGATTCAGAACTAAGTAAATTTTTAGGGTTAACAGCATACAGCAAGTCTGGCAATCTTCTTTCTGGAACTATAAATTCTAAACTTAATTCTTGAAAATACTTTTTAGTCAGGCATTTGGGTACAGTTATTTTCAATATAAAAATGTTATCTTGTTTATAGAAAGTTTTCATTACTCTGTTCTTACCTGTAGAATTTGCGTTACCTACAGAACTAAAGTTTCCACTTCTAGCTAATCTCCACTCGGCAAGCCATTCTGAATGACTTGAAAAATTGTTTTCTGATAAAAAATGCTGTTTCCTTGCAAGCTCTTTTGTACCAAAAGTTATACTTAACTTGGAATTTCTAAGCTTAACTAATTTGTCAGTACGACGTTCTAGTCGCGCTAGCTTATTATTGATTTTAAATGCTTGTATTTTTGCCGCATTTTGGTCGTTACTAAGTACGAATTTGTTGTACTCACTAATCATCTCTTCTACTTTTTCCATGCCAGATTTGATATCTGTTTCGATGTTTTCTATATTTAGTTTACGAAGTTCTTCTGCCGAGGAGATAATTCCAACTGCGTCTGTTAAAATACTGTCAGCCCATGCCCAATCTATATTGAAAGTAGATTGTACAGTTGGTAGTAATTCATTCTTTGTTTTACCTTGCAATAGTCGAGTTGTTGACCATCTAACTATCTTCTGGTACAAAGCTCCCCATTCTTCAAGAAAGTCTAAAATTTTTTGGTCAGAACTTTTTATTTTAGTTTCAATACCAACCATAAATCTTTTAGTTTCCACACCACCCCTAGAAGATATACTTTTTCTACTTAAATCGCTAAATTTAACCATAATGCGCCTCACTTACCCTGACTTAAAACATAACTATATATTATTATATATTATTATGTTTGCAAGGGTCTTTACCTTCAACAATCATAGAAATTTGTCTATTATATTTACGTACAATATCATTGACTGTTACTTTTTTAGTTTTCATCTCATAGCAAGTAACTATATTTTCCTCGTTAAGTAAAGTAATTTCCACATCACCCAACGCTCCTGTTTGTTCATCCGCTGCGTTATGATTCTTCAGAGATAAATAACGTTGCCCTAAATAAGTTGAGGCTGATTGGTAAGCGGCAGCTACAATTAAAACAGGCAATCGGCTAGAATTAGGACAGTTTAAATGTTGCTCAATCAATTTAATAATTGCTTCTGCTGATAACGGAATGCCACCCACAACAGTTCGTAAATTTGCCAGCAGACTAGATATTCTTTGTTGCTTTTCGTCTCTAACAATCAAAAGATATCTTATAGTCTCTGCTAGTAAGTCGGATGCTGAAACACGACTACAATAAACATCATCAAGCAGTTGGAGAACAGTTTTGTAAAGGATTGGAGGTCTACCAACCAAATTAATATCGGTTGTTAAAATTGTATTTCGATTGCGTAACGCTGGTGTTAAAAATGCTGTAGTTGGGTTACATGGAAGTTCGTGTTTATTAATAAAGTTTGTAATATAAGCTTCATCATAAGTACGACCTGAATAACAGTCGTCACCACCAATTTCTGTATAAGGTTTACGAATATCTAAGTTTGGTCTATGAACTTTTGCTAATAAACAAGCTAATAATAACCTTACACCTGCTCTGTTTTGAGGATTGCGGCAGACAAATTCTACGTTTGCTTCTATTGTACTACCTTCGATAAGAGATTGAGTCAAATTATTGATAACTCTTTCAAAGACTAAATCAAGGATAGCTGTTGGTGTTGACATTCAGTTTCTACCTTTTTTGATTTAGCCGTATTTATTTGTTGATAATAACTATCAATATCATAATTAACCCATAATACCTCAGTTCGCAGCCCTTTTGTAGAATGACAAACTTTTTCAGGCGCCGCAATTTCTTTCCAGTCTCCATAAAGTTCGTCCATTAAATCACATCTATAGCCAGAAACTGCTACTTTACCCTTAACATTATGTAATACTGCTGCAAGTTCTCGATGTTGCTCGTCAGTCATCTCATAAGCATATGCTTGACTGTCTCCCCTTGAGCCATGCGGGTAAGGAGGGTCACAATAAAATAATGTATCTTCTGAATCGTAACGTTGAATTACTTTAATCGCTGTATCGTTTTCTATTTGCACTCGTAAAAGTCGCTGCACAATTTCTGGTAAATCCTCCACACTTCCCAACCACCGAGAAACCGCGCCTGCCATTCCAGCGCGCGATGTTAGTTTACAATGTGCCCATCTGCCAGAGCTAGCTGTTTGCGCTAAACCCGTTCTTACCTGCCTTGCCCGAATAAAAAATCGTCTTGCTCGCTCAAAGTGAGATATATCGGGAGTAAACTTAGAAATCGCAACTTCAAATTCTTCGCGCGAGAAAGGAGTTAAGCCAATTGCCTCTATTAGCTTTTCTTTATCTGAGCGCAGCACACGAAAAAAATTAACGACTTCGCCATCGATATCATTATATGTTTCTACATCCGCTGGTTCACGGTTGAGTAAAATAGCTGCCGAACCACCAAAAGGTTCACAATAATGCACAGAAGAGGGTAAGAGAGGTAAAAGCCAATCTAGGTGACTAAATTTACCACCGTACCATCCAAAAGCTATCACCTTGTTTTTACCCATGCTTTTACCTTTGTGGATTAATTGAAGCCAGATTTTAAATAATAATATCGCACAAAACTATAAGTCTGTTTAAATTGGATATAGTTATTGAGTGAGTACGGCGCCTGTAAGCTTGGGAAAACGTTTAAGTACCGAGATGCTTCAAACTATTGGCACCCATTAGTGTCGATTGATGGTAGGTATAGAGCTTTTTTATAAAATTTCTTGATTTGACTGGGTTTTTCAGCTTTCTGTCAGGCACTCAGATTATTAGCACAACTACAAAAATAAAAGTTGCACTTTTGTGCCAAAGGAGTTGTAACTTGTTGCAACCCGACTGTGTTCTAAAGAAAGTACACTAGATGAATCTATACAGTTACTACGTTCTAGTAATGTTTAAAATAATACAGCGCTTAATTACTTAAAATACAGAAATGTTTACCCTTGGAGGAAGTATTATTATCATTATATGTATCGTAGTTGTATGGTGGTTGATGAATTCTCGTCACCGCACGCAGCAAGCGATGATTTGGTGGCACGATCGCCAATATGCCAAAATGTGCCAGGAAGGGGAAGCTATTCGTAATGGTTTGTTACAAGAATCTTTTGTGGTTCGCCGACATTTAGAATTATCTGTGCTAGATAGTTCCGGAATCCAGTTTCCGCAGCACCAGTATTATTTGACTACTATTGAAAAATTTCACCATTCTCTTAAAGAACTGAGTGATTATTTATTTCCTGCACATATTGATGATAGTTTATCCTTGGCGATTAAGCATTTATTAGTTGAATGGAAATTACATTCTCCTGAGTTGAAGTTGTCAATGGATTTACCTGCTGACTTAAAACCCGATCGTCCTCAAGTTAGACGTATTATTTTGATGGCACTAGAAGAAATTTTACATCTTAGCTCAGTAAATAGTTATAGTCAAAATCTCAAATTAGTTTCTTTATCAGTTGATTTAAAGAATCAAGAATATTTTAGCAAATTAAAAGTAGAATTTAACTATAAAAATCTATGTCAAGGTACTCAAACTATCGAATATGACTACCTACGTCGAGCTTTCCATTTTTTAACATTCGGGAAATGCTGGTACTGTCGTCAAGGCAATGCAGAAATATGGTATTTTCATTGGTAGGGATATAAAAACAAACACATATATTTTTCCATGTTAAAGTGTCTGGAATCAATCGCATTCCGGATTTAGCAAACGTTTAAAGCGCCATCTCGTAACTTTGTCTCATCGTCTACCCTCCTCATGTGGATAAAATCTCTCATGAAATCGGTATTTTTTCAATAAATAAACAAAAATTACCAATTTGCCGATTCTGTCGTTTAGATTTATCCTACCCTTGGCAGAAAAGTGTAATTTCTTTTGCAGAAAGTTGCCATATATTTGGCAGAAAAAGATAACAAATCCTTTTATCAAATTTTTATTGTATTAATTAAGCGCAATTACTGAAGCGCGATGAAGGTAGAAAATGGTCTTGAACGAGTGACGCGATTTCATGATTCAAGTCACATCAAACCATTTTTTATTGAAAAAAACTTTGAAAATTGACGGCTCTATTATTGTAACAATTCGGACGCTGTTATGACACAAGAATCTAAAAGCGGGTGGATTTGCTGCCTTTGTGAAAGGCAACAAAACAGTATTGTTTATTTATTGCGATACATACCGTCAGAAGAATTTCCGGAGCAAGAAATTCCAAAAATAGAAAATAAATACCCTAAATTACGAGGGAAGTTATCTCAATACTTTAAAACTAAAACTTCAGATATTAAAAAAGCTGAGAAGTTCATAGATGATGAACTTAACTCTCAGAGGTTCGATCAAGAAATAGCACGAGAGTTCTATGACCAAGAAAACCACGATCTTCCATTTATATGTGCAACCGAAAGTTTTGGTTTAAAGCTGCGACAATTGATGAAGGAAGCTTCAAAAGAATCAAAACAAAATGAAGACTTAGCAGGTCTTATAGGCGGATTTTTACTGTTTTTCATCCTTTTATGTGGTTTTGGTTTCTTCTTTTCTCAACCCAAACAATTTCCCAACATTCAAAACGATAGTGGAAGTAGTACGAACTACCAAACTTGTGCCAATGGTGGTGGCGGTCGAGCTTGTAAAAAGCTAACCAAAACATACCGAGACTGTGAAAACAACGGCGGAGGGAAAGCCTGCGAAAAGCTTATCAAATGACACTTGGAAAAGCTTTTGATAAGCTTTTTCCAAGTATCAATCCTGTTGGCAGTCATCAAAAAACTAAATGGGTGCGGCTCTTTTAGAAAGACAAAGAATGATTCAGACAAGCATTGCGAGTGGCGGTGGAGTTGTTAAACAACGAGCTTGTTGCACTCTTTTCGTTAAAGGAACATTTCTGTACAGCGGCAGGTAGTTACGCTTGTATTCGGGCGCGTCAATGAAAGCGCTAATACTCATACCAATCTCCACTAATATGAACAGAACGAAGACGCAAAACAGCGTGACTCACCCTTTAAGCTCCAGGGCAAACGCACCTTATTTTTACAATCCTTACGGGATAAAGGTTTTAGCCATTATTTAGTTTTGTAACTAAAATCCGAAACTTTCGCTACGTAAAGCTTACAGAATTTAGATGCGTTTGTCCTGGTTAATCGCACTCCCGACTCAATACGCGCTTTCCATTCCCTAGTCGATATACACCAGTAGGTTCTACAATCGGGTCGCCAATTTTCCAAGGACGACTTGTAGTAGATTCATTGCCCTTCGGTATATTTTGCATCGCACCAGTAGAAAACTGAGAAATCGGTGCTTCACCAGGACGTTCAGGTAAACCACCTTTGCCAGTGATGAGGAAAGTGCTACCTTGAGGATTATGGCGCCGAGCGATGCAACTATTGGCAATTAAAGCATTAGGGTCGATAGTGTTTTCCGATAATTGATTGAGGCTATTTTGAATACCACTATTATCAGGTGCATTAATAGTTGTCACACCTTGGACACCGCGTTGCGAACTTGCTGTAATATCGCTAGTTGTATCGCTTGATGTTTTACGTGCTTCAATACCAAATACACCACGGGAGTTGATTTCCACCTTTCCACCTGCTCCTGTAAAAGCATTTGCCGAGATGTCGTTATTTTCATCGGGGATGGCAACAATAAATCTAGAGTTGATATCGATGTTACCACCATCACCACCTTGTTGGGCTGTACCTGCGCTGGTGGAAATTTGAGAACCGCGACGCATCAAAAGTAAATCGCTGATATTTAAGTTGATGTTACCACCATCACCGGATGCAGATTCTGCGTTAATCCGTCCACTATTATCGAGGGTGACTTTGGGAGAATTTACTTCGATGTCTCCTGCGATCGCTGAACCTGCGGAGCGAACAAAAAAACCGCTAACAGGACTATAAAATTCCTTTACGAAGGGGTATTTAGCCGCTCGTTCATTGAAAGTAGCATCAATGCCAGAGATAATTATACGGTCATTTGCATTGACTTTAATTGTGCCAGCTTCTCCACTACCAAAGGTAGCGGTGGTTATTTGTCCCCCATTAAGGGCTTCAACTAAATTTGTATTTAGTGTAATGTTTCCACTATTGCCATCACTCACTGTGCTTGCATCTAACAAACCACCATCTAAAACGCGGAAAATAGGTGTATTGATGCTGATGTCACCGCCTTTACTTGAAGTTGTGGTAAATGTAAATAAAGAAGTTGCACGTCCCAGAGTCGAGCTACTTCCATAAACAGTTATCGAATCTTTTGCAGTTACCTGAATATTCCCAGCATCTCCTTGTCCGCGAGTACGGGAACTGAGTGCAGCACCATTGACAATTGAGAGTGAGTCAGTAGTGATACGAATATCTCCTCCTTTTCCTATACTTCTATCGTTGACACTGCTAACTATACCACCTGTACCTTCAAGGAAAATATTGTCTTTAGCATCAATAATTACATTACCTGAATCTCCTTCTCCAAAAGTCCCAGCAGATAATATGGCACCATTAGTCAGAACAAGCGAACTGGTGGTAATGCGAATATCTCCACCTTTTCCTTTACCTGTCTCTTCAACTCTAGTGAAAGCACCACTACTGGTTAAGCCGCCATTAAAAATACCATCAAAGGAAACAGTGTCACGGGCATTAATAAATATGTTTCCTGAATCTCCTTGTCCGCGAGTACCAGCGAACAGTTGTGAAACATCCTTAACAGAGAGAGAACCAGTGCTAATATAGATGTCTCCACCTTTTCCCATACCTGTAGGTTCTACAACACTGAATGCATTACCTCCATTTTCAAAAGAAATTTTGTCACGAGCATTGATAATTAACTTTCCTGCGTCCCCTTTTCCACTGGTACTAGCACTCAATTGTGCCTGGTTAGTAACATTGAGCGATCCTGCAGCGATCCTTATTTCCCCACCTTGTCCTTGACCAGTTTCTCTCACATCGCTGAAAGCGATACTTTTGGCATCAAAAGAAACTTTGTCACCAGCATTTATAATCACATTGCCAGCATTTCCTATTCCCTCAGTATTAGCAGTTAAGAGGGCACCATGTGAGAAAAATGCATTGTCACGAGCATTGATAATCAAATTACCTGCGCTTCCTTGTCCTTCAGTACTAGTATTTAGTTGTGCGCCATTAGCAACAAACAAAGAACCTGTATTAATGTATAGCTCTCCACCTTTTCCTTTGCCAAACTTGCTTACACCGTTAAAAAGGCGACTACTAGTATTAAATGAGACTCCATTTTGTGCATTTATAATCACATTACCTGCATTCCCATCTCCGCTAGTCTGACTAGATAGTTCAGCCGCATTAGAAAAAGATACACTGTCACGAGCATTAATAATGATATTGCCTGCGTCTCCCCTCCCGTTAGTATTGGCACTCAGTTGTACACCATCACTTACTGAAACGGCGTTGGCAGTAATCTGAATGTTCCCAGCTTGACCTTCACCGGGAGCATTCGTGGACACAGCAGTGCCCAAATCTAAGAAACGAATACTACCACCCCCAAATTGGACGAGATCGCGGGCATCAATAATCACATCACCTGCATTCCCATTTCCATACATATTTGTAGCCAACCGCGCACCATTCAAAACTGATAGGGAACCAGTTGTGATACGAATATCTCCACCCGTCTCTCCAACTTTACCTGAACCGTAGGTATATGCATCGCCCTCATCGAAAAAAACGTGGTCGCGAGCATTAATAATGATATTGACTAGGCTATTTTCACCTATTGGTCTTAGTTGAGAGCCATTAGTAACATTAAGCGAGCCAGAGGTAATGCGAATATTTCCCTGACCATAGGATATCCAAGCATCACTTTTATTAAAGTTTACATTATTTTGAATGTTTATAATTATATTTCCAAAAATGTCTTCTCCTCCAGAAATGACATCTAGCCAACCTGAATTTTTAAGAGACAAAGAATTACCAGTAATATAAATACCCCCTAGTGTACTTTCGTTTCCTCCTCGACCTCGAACATAACCTTCATTAAAGGAAATATTATCATTTGCATTAATAATAACATTGCCACCATCTAATTCAGCATTTTCTGTAGATATATTATTCGCATTTATGATAATTTGCCCGAATTTTTTACCGCTATTATAGACAACTTTACTATAAATTCCACCGACTCTCCGAGAGTCAAAATCAGATGCTATACCCTGAATCAATATACGTCCTTTTGCGTCAATAATGACATCGCCAGCATCTCCTGCCCCCTTGTTACTCGTATCTAGTAGCGCACCATTAGTCATAGAAAGTGACTCAGTATTAATGCTAATGTTTCCACCCTTTCCTGCACCTGTCTGTTCTACGGTACTCAAGATTGAGCTTCGATCTAAAACGACACTATTAAGCGCATTAATTGTGATGTTACCTGCATCCCCCTTTCCAAAAATGGCAGTAGCGAATTCTGTACCATTAGTCACTGATAATTCCCCAGTAGTAATGCGTATATCCCCAGCCTTCCCTATGCCTTCCAACTCTACAACACTGTAAATACCGCTTGGGAAATTACCCCGATCTTTGCCGTCAAAAGAAACGCGCTCACGAGTTTCAATCGTTACATTTCCCGCATTACCTTGCCCATCAGTTTTGCTAACGATTTGAAATCCGTTGCGAACATTTAGGGAATTAGCCTTGATGTGAATTTCGCCTGCTTCCCCGGTAGCCTTTGGTCGAACGGAATTAGAAATAACACCTCCATCTTGAAGCTCAACAGTTTTTTGAGAATTGATATCAATATTTCCTGCTTTGCTATTGACATTACCTAAACCATCGGCTATTCCTGCTCTTAGACCAACATTTTCTCCTCCTTTAATTTCCAAAGAACCTGCATTAACTCCTATACTTCCTGCATTTCCTGCACGAACATAAACATCTGCACCGTTAGTCAGTGAAATATCTGCACGTTTCTTTTCATCAAAGAAACTCACACTAAGTTCGCGATCATTTGCATTTAAATTAACTTGTCCTGGCTCTACCAATCCTCCTAACTCAACTCTTCCTCCAGAAGCATTTAATTTCCCACCATCCATCAGTACACTTCCACCCAGAAAAAGCAAACTCTTGCCATCCGGTACACGCAAGCCAAATGCATCAAAACCTGCCGGATCGGTTCCTGCTGGTGCAAAAGATTTATTTTCAATCGCAGCATTCTGGTTAATTTGACTAAACAAAAAAGCCGAAGGATTAATCGTTAACAACTGGGAAGGTACTTGGGGATTAGTCGCGTTAAAAATTCCTTGGTTTCCAAATTGCATACCGTTCGCAGTCGTCGCAGCAAAGGAACCCTGCACATCCAAACTCGCATTTTCCCCAAACACAATCCCATTGGGATTAATTAAAAACAAATTAGGCTGAGACTCTCCAAAAGTACCCAGCCTACCTAAAATCTCTGACTTGTTACTACCCGTTACCCGCGACAAAATATTTTGAATTTCTGCGCTGGGGCTTAAAAAATAGGCTCCCCGTCCCTCGCTGACGTTAAATTCCCTGAAACTGTGAAATAGATTTATCCCGCGAGTCGCACCACCAGTAATTACTTCAATCGCTTCTCCCTCGTAATTGGGTGTCACTTGAGACGATTCAATACCTAGAGTATTATCTGGTAGGATATTGCTGCCTTGAGCAAGGGTTTTACAAGCAAAGACACTTATACTCAACCATGTCAAAATCCATACCAATCCAGACTGTGAGCAATTATTGAGCCAGTGTCCTATTTTCATATGCATTCCTTACTCATCGCTAGTGTTTAATAAAACTATGAATATAGAAAAAGTTACCAAACTTAAGGCAATAACAAAAGAGATATAAATTAATTCTTAAGGATTAATAGTTAGAAAACTGGCGTGATCGCACTTTATAGAAGGATTTCGCTCAAAATAGTCCTATTTGCCCTACATGGTAGTGAGTAGGTAGGTAAGCACGAAACAAACGTAGCCGCTTATTTTTAAGCAGATGAGGTTAATTATGTCAAGTCTGTACCTTTGCAGAAAAGTGCAATCTTTATGGCAGGAAGTTGCAAAGCATTTGGCAGTCAGGGATGAGATTTTTATTTAGGGGTCTTTTATTGTATTAATTAAGCGCGAGACAGACTAGAGTAAATAACAGAATTAATTGGAAATCAAAAGGAGCATTAATTTATGTTGAGCCGGAATAAAATCACTCAGATTGTTGGCATCTCTGGATTAATTTTGAGTCTATCTAATATTATTGCTATTCAAAATATTGCTAATGCATCTCCTCAAAAAAATAGCGTAAGCAGAAGCAATCAACAGGTTATTGAAGACAATGATTTTAGATTCCAGTTATTAAACTGTCAGAGGAAAAGTAAATTAGTAACCTGTAACCTTTTAATTACAAATTTAAGCACCGATCGAAGTTTAACAATTTTCCCATCGCGAGTATTTGACTCGTCTGGGAATGAATATGCAATGAAGTCATTTCTTCTAAGTAAAAACGCAACTGGATTTGCTCATAGTGTTGTACAAGGTGTTCCGATTAAATCTAGCTTAACTTTTGAAATGCCATCTGAAGTTACGGAATTCACATTATTAGAAATACCCTATAACTTTGCGGCTCCAAATATATGGACTACAGCCGCTCCGGCAAAATTACAGTTTCGTAATGTAAAAATTATTCCATCCAAATCTTCTGGAACATTGAGATAAATTTCATCATAATTTATCAAAAAAAATAAGGAGAGAAGACATGAAAATTAACTGGAAGAATATTACTACAGTAATTACCTTATCTAGCTTGATTTTTGGTTCAAATATTGTAATTTTCAACTTCCATCATTCACCAGTTTTCGCACAGGCAAGAAAGCAAAAAAATATTGGTGTTATCCACTGTAGTGGTATTCAAGAAGGGATGCCAAAAAGAGCATACAACATTCAAAGCGCGACCCTGGAAAATGCGAAGAACGGTTTTACACTAATTATGACAGTTAAAGGGTGGCAATCGAGAGGATGGGTAAGTGGCGATCGCGTTGTTTATAAAATTACCCCCGATCTCAAAATTCGTGATATTGATTATTACGCTGATAGGTTACCCAATGATCACTGAAAATTGGGAAAAATGGAAAGTTTTCATATGATGCAATGATAACTTCTCGATCGTATTGTGAAGCAGAAGGAACTTTGAATTTTGGAAAAGGAGTAAAACAAAAGCTTTTTAGATAAAAGGATACCCCATTTTTCTAACTTTTTACATCTAGCACAGATGACTACAAGACATTATACTACACCAAAAATAGAGAATAAATACACATGAGCTATCAAAATAATTTAACTCAAAATGTCGCTATAGTTAGCGTGATCGCGCTTGGTTTATTGCCATCAAATCCTGCAAAGGCAGCAGATTTGAAAATAGGAAATGTGAAAAAAATATTTCCTACAGATGCAGCATGTGTATCTTTCAATCCTAAGACACCAGAAAAGCGGATTTTAGTTGCTCTGGGTAATTCTGCCTGGATAAATATTAATTCTAAAGACGTTGAACTAAAGCTTGTCAGTCAAAAAAAGATAAATCAGAAAAAGTCGGTTTTCAAATATCAAACAAAAGAACTTATAGTAGTTATTAATGAGACATTAATTCGTGAAGATAATGGAGATGGAGTACAACCACCAATAATTGATTACAAACAAATAATTAGTATCAAACGTGGTCAAAGTTTGAGAACCCTTCAATTAAACGCGCGTTGTTAGAGGTTTAATTTATCTAAATGAGATTGGTAGGTAATTTGTATGAAGAGAAAAATCATTCAAACGGGAATAGCCGTGTTTAGTTTTGGTGCGATCGCGTTTTTTGGGTCAGCTTATGGTCATATACAAAATCAACCTATTTTAACTAATAATTTACTTTTATCTCAAGCAAAAAACAATAAATGTAGCTTCTTGAAAGAAGAATTGAGGAAAGTTAATTTACGAATTTCTGTACTTGAAAAAGAAGTAAACGAAGTAAAGCAATATCTTACGGATGCAAACAGCGATCGAAATACACTCAAAGATGAAATAAGTAGTTTACAAGATGTAGTTAGAGATTCAGAAAATCTACTTCGAGAGGCTAGTCAATCAGGACAAAATGTTGACCCACCTGTAAAAAGACCAGTATTACCAACAGAAGTTAGAGAGACAGTTGCTACAAAAATTGAAAAAAGGATTAAAAGTAAAATTTTAGGGAAAACAGCAGGAAAAGTTTTCAAAGTTATCACAAAACCCCCCAATCCTTGGATTCTTGCAGCAAGAATATTTCTAAATCCAAGTAGGATTGGTTATGAACCATATCAGATAAGTAAGGCACAACAAATTATTCAAAACTTAACTCCTAAAATCCAGCAACATAGTCAAATTTTAAATTCTCTGGAGCAGAAAATTAAAAGTAAAAGAAAAGAACTCTCTCGCTTATCGAAAGAATTACAAGCAAATGTTGTGAGGAAAAATATTTTAAATGTAGAGATTGAGCAAGCTTGTCAAGAAAGAATACCACCATCTAAAAACTGTAGAAGCGAGCGTGGTTGTAGAGTTTTGGCAGAGCCAAAAATTCTCGCGGTAGAAATCAAGCCGAACCATAATTAAACAAACGAGCAAATATATGGATAGAAATAAAGTGCTTTTAACTGTTGGATTGATGGGTTTTATTTTTAGTTCAGTTTTGACAACACTATACTGGAATGAACAGCCCATATTAGCCCAAGCCAAAAGACAAAAAAAGAATAATGTTGGTAGTGCTGAGTGTGTAAATATGTTTGACAGTAATAGCAAAAAATATTATCGCAAAATCTCACTAGCAACTATTGAAGCAACGAGCCAAGGATTTAATATGAGGATAGTTGATGACGTAACTGAAACTAATCTTCCTTTGAATAAAAATTTGGTTTTAATTCGTTCTTCATCAAATCTCCATCCCAATAATTATGATGGAGAATCATTAAAAATTCAGCGTAATGGCTCTTTTAATCATAGTATTTGGGTTAGCAGTCGAGGTCTTTGTACTTATAAAGGTACTGTCACGTTCTTAAATGGTGCAGATAAAAAGCTTTTTGGAAATCAACATAGGAGTAAAAAATAAGCTTATATTTTGATGTATTAACTATCATTTTTATCAAATATCCAATTTTTAATTTAAAGGGAAAAATCTCTGATGAAACTGAATCAAGCGATAATTACAACTAGTCTAATTAGTCTCAATGTACTGTTGACATTGACATTGCCATTGCCAGTGCAAGCTCAAAATGTAAAGCAAAGTTCTAAATGTGCTGCTACTTTGCAATCTGTAAAAAACAAAATAACTAAAGGTAGAAAAATCAAAGTAGTTAGTATATCTAAAGATAATATATCTACGGAATACCAAAACTATCCAAAAAATCGCTCATTTCGTTATTTATTTGTTTTGCTTGGTGCAGGAGCAGAATCTGTTTTAGAATCGAGCAAATTTTTAACTTCACTTACCCAAGATGTTGTGACAAGCTGTACCGATGTTAGCCAAGTGCGCTTTGGAATTGCGGAAACTGATTATAACCCGACTTTTGGGTTGATTTCTGGGAATAAGGTTGGTGCGTTCAAATGTGTTGATCCAGGTGGTAATCAAAAATTATTTTGGGGGTATGTAGTTTGTATTTGAAGTATCCATAGTTGCATTATGAATATCAAGCAAAGTGACTGTTGACTAACAAAGTTAAATCAAGGAGAAAGCCATGAAATCTAATTTGATTTTTAATATTTTGACATTAGCAACTGTAATAGTTGGCATCAACTTCAACGTTGCAATTGATAAAGCTACTGCAAGCACAAAAAATTGTTTTAGTGGCTTTGTACCACCAGCAGATGGTCAATTATACGATAACAGAGGAAATAATTCTTCTATTAATGTTCGAGAAAAGCCTACTGCAAAATCGAGAATCATTCATGTTGGTTCACATAAAACTCCAGTCGAAATTCTCAAACAGGTTACGGGGAGTGATGGTTATTGTTGGTTTCAGGTGAAAGTCTATCGCAAAAAGTTGATAGGTTGGGTTCGTGGTGATTTGCTAGATATTTATCCTATGGATGATATTCCTAAAGGACTTTGAATTCAATCATTTAAAAACTTTAAACACATTAAGCAAATTATAGATGCATCTAATTTCAAGGCAATTCATCAAGCATTAAAGAAAATAGCGCTGATTTATGAAACAAAAATCATCCAGTAAATTCTTTCGCGGATTAATATTTTCCTCTCTAGCATTAGTCGTTTTTTCGACAGCACATATATTGCTTAATCAGCCAAGTTATGCTGGAAAAGCAGCCTTCTTCTGCGGAAAAAGTAAATTTCAAGGTAGAACCGTACCTGCGACTTTTGCACGCACACAAAATGGCAAACAAATATTAATGTTGCGTTGGGTTTCCGATGATAGTTTTCCACCACCTTGGACAGCACAACGACGGTGTGATGAGGTTTCACGTAGATTTCAACGTGGTTATGACAATGGTTCGCTCAAATATCTTACCACTGGAATCGTCAATAGGGAGTCTGTAGTTTGCACGCTCGCAAATCAAGGAGATGCTTGTACTAGCAATAACTTACTATTTACCCTCAAACCTGGTACAAAACCTAGCAACGTTCTCGCAAGGTTATTAGATCGTCGGGGTTTGGCTGCTGGTAGGGTACTAAATGAAAGTGGTGGTGATGAACTGACTATCGATATTGATGCATATATTCAAGGAATTGCATCGCAGGAGTAAATTAACTTTACATATCAAAACCACATAGAGAATTGAATGCAATGGAAATTAGTTACATTTATCGGAGGTTTAGTTTTGATGTTAAGCGCATCAGTATCATACTGTATATCCCATCTGCCTGAATTGAACGGCTGCACTAGTATTAAATCTCAAGCTGATTTAATGCAACACTCCCTTACATCCAAATGTATTAAACAGTTGGAACATCAAGCACGAGCCATAAGTGTAAAAGTTTTGGCACAGGACTTTTTAGCAACGGGAATAATACTTAAAAATCAAGATAATCTCTATACTGTGGTTACCAATGCCCATGTTCTGCGTGCTGATAGTTCTCCCTATCGTATCCAAACGCCAGACGGTAAAATCTATCAAGCAACTCCATTAGAAGACATTAGTTTTGGTAAGGATGATTTAGCACTATTACAGTTCCAGAGCAAAGATATAGTTTATACTGTTGCAGCTTTAGGCTCTCCGCCAAAAATCGGAAATATGGTGTTTGCAGCAGGTTTTCCCGCAACTGAGGAAGGAAACCAAACCAAAGGTTTTACCTTAAGTGTTGGTAAAGTGTCTCTAAAATTGGATAAAGCCTTGGAAGGTGGGTATCAGTTGGGTTACACCAACGATATTGAAAAAGGAATGAGCGGTGGAGCGTTGTTAAATTCTCGCGGTGAAGTGGTGGGAGTTAACGGGAAACATGCTTATCCGTTGTGGGATACACCATCAATTTTCGCGGATGGTACGCAAGTAGAGATGAGTTTACATCAACAAATAGTGCGTTTAAGTTGGGCAATACCGATAGAAAAAGTGTTGATAAATTCAAAACTAAAATTTAAAAATTAAGATTAAAAATTTAAAACATAAAATTAAAAGTTAAAGGTGAAATTATGAAATTTAGCTGTGGACTAATTTCTGCATTAATTGGTGTATCAACTGTCTTAGTTCAACCACAAGTTGTCATGGCATTATCCTCGATAGAAGTAGGAAAAATCGCTAAACAAATCACTGTATTGATAACTAGTAATAGTAGTCCTGGTTCTGGAGTAATTATCAAGCGTGATGGAAATAACTATACCGTTCTGACTGCGGCTCATGTTGTTAGCAAACAAAGTCAATATGAAATTGTTACCTATGATAATCAACGTTATACAGTTAACAACAGTACTGTAAAAAAATTAGCCAATGTAGATTTAGCAGTAGTATATTTTACTAGCAATAAAACTTATAATACTGCAAAAATTGGTAATTCAGACCAAAGTCCAGAAGGCACAATATCCTATGTTGCTGGATATCCTAAAGCAACGGCTGCAATTTCTAATTCTATCTACAATTTTGTTGAGGGAAAGATTACTGCAAATGCCTCTAAGGCTCTAAAAGACGGTTATGCCTTAGTTTATAATAATGATACCTTACCAGGAATGAGTGGTGGGGCTGTATTAAATGAAAAAGGCGAATTGATTGGAATTCATGGTCGTGCAGATGCATCAACAGAAAATTTGCAAGCTTCAGAGATAAACCCCAATATTTTAGTTAAAACTGGATTTAATTTAGGTATTCCTATTAATACTTTTTTGCGAATTTCATCTAATATCGGGCTTAATTTGGGTGTTTCCGCTCCGGCAGTAGTTTCTACAGCAGCCAATGCTGATAATTTGTACTTACAAGCAGGAGATAAGTATAATAAAAAGGATTTTAAAGGAGCAATTAATGATTTAAACGAAGCAATACGTATTAATCCCAAATATACTGAAGCGTACAATCGTAGAGGTAATGCACGCTCTATGTTAGGAGATCGACAAGGAGCAATTGCTGATTACAGCCAAGCTATCCAGATTAATCCTAATTATGATTCGTCTTACACTAACCGAGGTCGTGTCCGTGTTGATTTAGGGGATAAACAAGGTGCAATTGCTGATTATAATCAAGCCATCAAGATAAATCCTAATAGTTACATAGCCTACAATAACCGGGGTATTGTCCGTGTTGAGTTAAGAGAGGTACAAGAGGCAATTGCCGATTATAACCAAGCAGTCAGGATTAGCCCTAGAGATGCAATTATTTATAATAACCGAGGTTTTGCCCGCTTTTTCTTAGGAGATTTGCAAGGATCGATAGCTGATTATAATCAAGCCATCGAGATTAACCCCAATTTTGCAGATAGCTACTATAACCGAGGTACTAGTCTAAGTGATTTAGGAGACTATCGAAGAGCAATCGGTGATTTCAATCAAGCAATTAATATTAATCCTAAAAATTTCCGACCGTATGTAAATCGAGGTAATGCCCGTGTGAAATTGGGAGACTTGCAAGGAGCAATTATTGATTACAACCAATCCATTAAACTTAATCCTAATGATGCTTTATCTTATTATAACCGAGCTTTTTCCCGTCGCGATTTAGGAGATAGGCAAGGAGGAATTAGTGATTTGCGTAAAGCAGCCGATCTTTTTTATAAACAAGGCAAAAATGAACTTTACCAAATGACTATTAATCAAGTCAGAAAATTTTAGTAACAACTATAGTGACAATCAATAATTATTGTTAAGGTATAATAATTTTTACTAAGATGCAGTAAATGAAATAAAAAACTCTAATAGTAGATTTTTATTGTTCGGAGGTTATTCAAATAACCTAATACTATGAGGCTGTTTTCAGTTTATTTCAAAGGATGCAATCATTTTTTCTGCTGTCCGAACAAAGCGATCATAATCAGCTATATCTGCTGCATACGTAACAATATAAGCCTTATTTCCTTTTAAAATCCAAACTTGGAGACTTTTCAAGTTATGCTCCCCGACTTTGCTAGTAAAAACCAATTGCCTTGCTGGTTTCTTAGCAAGTGTCGTTTCACTATTATCTAAAATCTGCAAATTTTCAACATTATTACTAATCTCTTCACTAAATACCTTCACAGATTCATCCAAAGTTTCAGAAAAATCTTCAACACTAATTGTCACCACTTCTGAAAAATTATCTTGTTCTTGCTTTGGTGAAACAAAATTCACTAATTCCTGAGTGATTGCATTGGGAGTTTCCTGTACTTTCCAGTTATCGGGATATTTTATTTTGATACCCTGAATATTATTTTCATAATCGAGAAAGTTTTCGGAAACAGGCTTTAACGTTTGCCATAAAAAATTGCTAATAATCACCGTTAAAATTAAACATCCACCGATTTCCGCAACAGCTAATATCTTTCCGATTTTTCTTCTAAGGGAATATTGAGAAGTTTTTGATATAGCTTGTAAAGCTTCAGATGCAGATTGGTAGCGCTGACGGTAATCATACCGCACCATTTTATCTATAATATTGCCTAAATTCTTGCTAACTGTTGCTTTGTCTCGCCAAATTATTTCACCTTTATTATTAAGCTGGAAATTTTGTGGTTTAATTCCTGTCAAAGCTTCAATTGCGATCACACCTACCGCATATATATCGCTGCTAAATTGCGGACAACCTTGTGCTTGTTCTCCTGGCATATAACCGGGAGTTCCCACCACAACAGTTGAAACTACTTGACCTTGTAGATTAATAGTTTGATTACAAATCTGTTTAACAGCGCCAAAATCTAACAAAACTATCTTACCATCAGAATCTCGACGACGTAGATTTGCTGGTTTTATATCTCGATGTACATAGTCATTTTGATGCACAAAAGCTAAAACTTCTAAAATTTGACACAACATTTGTGTCACAACTTTTTCACTTAAGGAAACTCCATAAGGCAACTCCTCGGTAATATCATGTCCCTCTATATACTCTTCGACTAAATAAAACTCTTGGTTTTCTTCAATATGAGCAAGTAGTAGGGGAATTTGGTTATGGCTTCCTAACATCTCCAAAGTCGCAGCTTCTTCATCGAATAATTTCTTTGCAGCCCGAAATGTATTTGGGTCTGTCGATGGTAATGTTAATTGCTTGACAACACAGTGCGGGTTTCCTGGACGTTGCATATCCTTCGCCAGAAATGTAGTACCAAATCCACCATTTCCTAGTTGGGTTAGGATTTGATAACGTCCGCCTATCTGTGGGTTTTGTATGGTAGTCACCTTATCCTCTGGAAGTTTTTGTTACTCAATGGCTTAATTTAGATTTTCCCATAAAAGATAAGTTTTTGATACTGAATGTTGTCTTTTGTAATACAATGTTAAGTTTATAAATAAAATGTTAAGAAATAAAAAGTCTGAAAAATGGCTCTATCTCCCTTATAAGACCGATTTTTGCAGAAAAACCCGTTCGTATTCGGTATGATAAATATTGTGAGTAAACAAACAGACGTTTTTCCATATCACATCTTGATTTCACTAATTTGCACTTTTATGCAAAGTAATTGGCAGAAAAATATGACAGTTTCAGCAAATAGTTTTTTATTGTATTGATTAACTAAAGAGAAATATTCATCTTGAAAATAATTAGGACTTGATGATGAAATTGGCACAACTGACTGCTTCTATCTTTTCGTTGTTTTCTCTGTACTTCCAAATCCTACAGTTGCTGTTTTATCATCGAAGAACGTCAACCAATCAAGTATACATAGAGTGCCAACAAAAACCTTACTCCATAGTGCGATCTCACAAAATAGTAATAACCGCTCTTTGATTCTAGGTGAATGGGCTAAAAAAGGTGAATGTAATTCCTATCGTCATATTTTTACAAACAATAGACGCTATCAAACAATTCAAAGAAAACAAGGTAGATGGAAAACCTTCTTTAATGGGTATTTTCTTTTCAGGGAATCAAATCTAGTTTCACTTGGCGCAAATGTTGAACCGTATGAATATGCTTTAAGCGATTTAAAACTTACCAAAAAAACATTAACAGCAATAGCTCTCGAAGAAGGAGAAGGGACAAAACCAGAATCCGTCTCTTGGATTCGCTGTCCTAACCGTTAATGTCTGGTATACCAGTTTTTTCAAGATAATCTGTTTGGTTTGTAGAAATTAAGATTATTTGCAAACCATATTAACTACTCACATGATGAAAGTTTTGCACTTTTATTAAAATTATGGGAGCAGCGACCGCACAGTATTTTTTTAACCATAAAACTAGTAAACAAACATTTAGAGTTGTCTACCTGAAAACTGTTGGTATTCAAATAAGTATCCTATTTTTTGTGAAGTAGTAATTTTAGTTTATTTGACTCCTATGATAACATTCAAAATTAATTTTACTAATGGAGTGCGATGTCTGATGACAAGCCATTCGGCTATGCATCTCAAAACAAACCAACATTACAGTCTTACCCTGAAAATTAACTATTGACTGGAAACGACTTAATTTGTTCAAATTTGACATGTTTGGGTATACAATCTACTTTATTGGGGTTATAGCTCAAATTGCTAGGATTTTTTGTAATTATACATTTTGACAGTTTTGACTCCCTCTTTATTAAAACTTTGTGAGAACTTCGGGTTATGTACCAGCCAGAATCGAAACAAACTAAACTAAAAATTCTAGTAGCTGATGACCATGAGTTGGCTTTATATGCAACTATTAACGTTATTAAGCAGGAGTACGCTTTATCAGAAATCATTCAAGCACAAACAACACAAGATGCACTCCAAAAAGCTTCAAATAACGAACTTGATTTGGCTGTTATTGATTTAAATATGCCAGAGTTAACGGGTGGAACAGCGCAAGTTGAAAGTGGAATTCAGTTACTTAAAGCACTAATGCGGTCGCATAAAAATTTAAATATTGTAGTACAAACCGCTACCCCTCGTTGTTTGGTGCGTCTTAAACCAGCTATTAGTAGTCATGAGGGGGGTTTTACAGTTGCAGACAAAAGTTTACCAATGCATGAAATGTTGACTAGAGTTGACTGGTCGCTTAAAGGTGTAATTTACACTCCCCCAGAAATACGTTCTGGGTTAGAATTTAAACCAGAATGGTTGGAAGTGATGCAATTAGCTTTTAAAGAAGGTTTACAAGATACTGCTATTGCAAAACAAATGAATGTTGCAGAACGAACTGTAAGACATTACTGGTCAAAAATTTATGATGTGCTAAGAGTTTACCCAGACAACGGTAAAAACCTAAGAATTCAAACAGAAATTAGGGCAAGAGAGGAAGGATTGATTGATTAGCTAAAAATTAAGAGTTAAGAGCTAAAAGTGGGTTGGGTCAGCTATGCGTCAAGTTTGGGCTAAATTTAAGTTAGATATTTCTATCTGGCGCCTTAGTATGCTACCAGGAATTGCAGCAATTACATTTGTATTTTTGCTACGTATGGTAGGTTCATTGCAATTTTTTGAGTGGACTGCCTTTGATACGTTTCTGCATTGGCGCCGAGATGAACCAATGGATGATAGGATTTTGATTGTCGGGATTAATGAAAAAGATATCGAGCGTATAAAGAATTATCCGATTCCTGATAAAGATATCGCAGCTTTATTAAATAAATTACAAAATTATCAACCAGCAGTGATTGGGCTAGATATTTTTAGAAGCTTTCCTGAAGAACCTGGACATGCTGAGTTTGTTAAAGTTTTGAAAACAAGTCCAAACTTAATTGGGGTCGAAAAAGTCTTACCCGATACTAGTGGTTTGACAGTTAAACCACCCCCTAATTTACCACAGGAACGTGTCGGTTTTGCCGATGCACTTCTTGATGCCGATGCCAAGCAAAGACGTAGTTTATTAGGTACGTCATCAGAACCTGAGAAAATATGGCGCCTTTCTTTCCCTTTATTATTAGCTAAAGCTTATTTAAAAACCAAAAATATTGCATTAGAAAATATTAAAGGAGACCCTTATGGGATGAAATTTGGCTCGACTAATTTAACTCGATTTCAGGCAAATTCTGGTGGTTATGTGAATGGGAATGCAGGTGGAAGTCAAATTTTAATAAATTTTCGTTCTAACCCAAAACCTTTTTATACAGTTTCTTTAGAAGAAATTCAAACCGGAAAAGTTCCGTCAAGTAAAATTCGTGACAAAATAGTTTTAATTGGTATAACTAGTTCCAGTATTAAAGATTATACAACTTCTTCTGCCATTAAAACTGAAAATGCTGGTTTAATTTATGGAGTTGAAATACAAGCTCATGTTGTGAGTCAAATTATTAGCGCGACGCTAAATCAACGAGTAATGATAAATGTCTGGGCTGATGTTTGGGAATACTTATGGATTGCCGCTTGGGGTATTTTTGGTATTGTTTTAGGGCGCCGGATTCGTTCCCCATTAAATGTTATTATATTCGCAATTAGTGCAAGTATTTTTTTGATTTTACTTTGCTATATATTATTATTTTTTGGTTGGTGGGTTCCAGTTGTACCAGCTTTTATGACACTCTTTTTAAATAGTGCAGTATTAGCCTCTTTTTATCGATATGATGATGCATTACGTTCTCGAATTCAAGACCGTCAACAAGTTATTGACCAAACCTTCAGCGCTATTCACAGTCGTCCATTGCAGACTCTAAGTATGATGTTACGAGAAGTAACGAGTCAGCAAAACTTGGTTCCGCAACAATTTGTCGCACAACTTAAACAACTTAATCAAGAAATTCATAGTGTTCATGATTTGGTGCGAAAAGAAGCTTTAACAGAAATAAACTATTTTTATTTACAACAAGAGTATAAATTGGATTTGCAACAGCCACTTCACGAACTTCTCCATGAAGTATATGAAGATGTATTAGAGCGGGATTACCCTAATTTAAAAAGCAGTAGTATCTTAAAAATAATTACATTTAATCCAATGGATGAGCGAAATTTAAGTATCGAAAATAAGCGTAGTATTTGTCGCTTTTTAGAAGAAGCTTTATGTAATGTTGGAAAGTACGCGAATGGGATGACTAAACTTGAAGTGATTTGCAAGCAATGTAAAAATAAAAACATTATAAAAGTTGCAGATAACGGTTTAGGATTTGAAGCAATTGCTCATCTTTCTTCACATTCAGGTTTTGGAACGCGACAAGCGCAGAATATAGCGAAACAATTGGGAGGTAAATTTGAGCGACTTTCTAATTCTCCTGGGGTTATCTGCCAACTTACTTGGTCATCGCAAAAAATATGGTTTTGGTGATTGTGAAATTTTTACAAATTAGTGGTTTATGCCATAAAATTTATAGTCTAAAAAAATGAACCGCAAAGGACACAAAGGTCGCAAAGAAAGAATTATTAAGATTTAAAGTACTAAAATTAATGACACAGACCACTAACAATATTGCTCGGTTAAGAAAATTGCGAAACCTGAAACCCCTGTAGAGACGTTACATATAACGTCTCTATATGCGTTAACCGAGCAGTATTGGGAGCAGCGCGATTTTGTTAAGCGCCTAAAATTAGGGCATAAATCGCCTATTTCGCGGTACTTTTAGCTCAAAAATTATGTGTTTATTGAGAATGAGGCGATTTAATTGAGAATCAAGACCGAATTTAACAAAATCGCATTGCTCCATATTGAGACTACTAAATATTCTCCTTTATTAAATTAAAGGTTAATTGTTTTGCATTTAAGGAGAAAATTCCTTACAGGCTGGGGTGTACCGTTGCGATTCAATTTTTCTAACTGCACAACAGAAGGAGTTACTTTCATAATTCGATATTTATCAATGATAAATTCACTTCCAGGCTCTGCAAGGTGTTGTGTTGCACCAGTAATGGCAGTTTTTAATGTTAAAACACCATTATTCACAGTGTAATAAGATGCATTAGCTGGTTGAACTGTCCAAAAAGTACGCCTATTTAGAAAATTGGCAAATTCACCCTGCTTATCAAAAGTCATTCTTAGCGATGAACATGCAGCATTTTTTTGAGATGTTGTGGGAATTTTAGCATTTTCAGAAAAGTAAAAAGTCCATTGACCATTTCCACGAGGTGGAAATTGATTCTGGGCAATTGCTGGAGATGTGATGGGTGATAAAATAAACGCAGTAGCGATTAAACACCTGAATATTAATTTCATGGCTTCATGTGTGGTATTTGGAATTTAATCTATTTTGATTTTTGGTCATTCATGTTGAAATTCAAATTTGTTAATTTGACTGCTTAATTAACACAATAAAATGTCACTAAATAAAAATATCATCAATTTATGCCAAATTATTTGCAAGTACTTACCATCAAGATTGCACTTTTCTGCAAAGAAGAATACTTGACAAAATTAATTTCATGCTATATGTAAGATTTATGGTGTTTTACACAAGTTTATATGGCTAGGACTTTTATTTTTGATTCGCAGTCGTCAAAATAAGTCAAGCGCGACTTTAAAATTAAAGCATTCTGCAACTAGATGTAGTATCTATGAACCTAAAATCAAAAAACTTAATTAATCAACCTTTATTTTGTTCTCTTCTCGCCGCATTCTTTGCACTAACAAATATAGCTTCAGCGACTTATAACCCACCTGCACAACCTTCTAGTCCTAAAGGTTCGACTGGTTCAAACAGTAGTAGAACTAATGGGTGTACAGGAAATGCACAAACAAGTTTAACAGTCCTGGCGCCACTTAGTCATGTTGGGCAAACAGCTTCTTCTCAACCGACTTTTGCATGGTTTATACCAGATAGTACACCTTATGAGATTGAATTTAGTTTATATGAGTATGGTGCTAATGGGAAAAGTAAGCGTATTCAACGTGCGAAATTACAAAGTACTAATGGTATTATGAAATTTACGCTTCCCTCAGAAACACCCGCATTATCTATTGGACAAAGATATTTTTGGCAAGTGGCACTATTGTGTAATCCGAACCGTCCTTCAGAAGACTTAATTGTCAAAGCTGAGTTTGAAGTTGCTGCAATGCCATCTAACTTGAAAAATTCACTTGCACAAACAAAAGAACCTCAAAAACGTGCGGATTTATTTGCTAAAGCTGGATTTTGGTATGATGCGTTAGGTGAAGTAATCATAGACCCTATAAATAAAGCGTATAAATTAACGCTATTAGATAAATTAAGATTATTAGAAATAGAAGGCGCCAAATCTCAAGAAGGTAAAAGAAAGAAAAGTTTGGAGCAACAAGCTTTACAACTTAAGCAAATTATTGCTATTGAACAAAAGATGTAGAAACAAAAATTTGGAGACGTGATATATCACGTCTCTACATTATAGGGTTACAACCAATTACCAATTAAAATAAACGGCGCCCAGTTAGCAGGGTGAGTAAATTGTTGATTTTCATTCTTACCTTCAATTAAAGCTATTTGAGCAGATTGTAATGCTTCTGCTTTACTCATATTACTATTCTTGGATAGTTTATCGTAAAATTGCTTGGCTATTTCCGCAGTTGGAGCATCTGGAATTGCCCATAGTGAAGCTAAAGCACTTCTGGCACCTGCTTGGATAGCAACACCTGCCATTCCTAGTGTCGCACGCTCGTCTCCTCTTGCGGTTTTGCAAGCTGTTAATGTTAACAATTCTAATTGTTTATTATTGCTGGTAACGCGACGAATCTTTTGCTCTAATTGATTGAAGTTCAACGTTTTATTTTGGCGCGATAATAACTCTTTCTCCCCCGTAATAATATAAGTGTTTTCAGGTTCGGCGCCAAATTCACCGTGTGTAGCAATATGAATAATTGGATAACTTTGCTTTTTTAGCTCTGCTTCCAAACGACTAGCTGTAAATTCACCATTGAGCAACTTTTTACCTGGTATTTTTTCTAAAATAGCACTAAGCTCGCTAGGTACATTATCTAAACCCGGAACAACAGCGTTTCTATTTTTGAGAAAAGCATCTTCACTCAACCCTAATGCTAATATTCTTAAATTCTGACGACTTAAAGGTTTTATATCAGTTAAATTCAAACTGGGAATTGTGGCAATGACATATTTTTGAATGAGAAATTTTTTGTCTACACTATCATATAATGCTGCCATTGGCACGCTTCGCAAAATCCCATCTTGACTAAATACCAAAGTTTTAATCTCTTCCGGTTCGAGAAATCCTTCAAAAGGTTTAATTAACCAGTTGTACACTTCTTCTGCCAAGGTGGTATCAAATTCATCATTATCACGAATTGCTTCTAAACCTTTGCGAAATTCATTAATCTTATAGATAAATTCTTGACGAGAAACAGCTATTGAACTATATTTATTCTTTCCTCCAGGAAGTGTAAGAATCACTGCTATTTGATTTTCTAAAACAATTGTATTAATAAAAGCCGTTTTGAAGCTTTGATCAGCTATTTCATTGATGCTTTTTGTTTGAATAGGTACAATAATACAATCATCACCAAAGTAGTTTTGTAATTCTGCAAGTTTTAGCAAGTCAATAGTTGTCAGGATACTGCTCAAATTATTCTTTTGATTTTTACTATCTATTGAAGCAACTGATTTGTTCGCTGTTTGAATCGGTTGTTCGGTACTTAATCTCAGTGCTACTAATTCCCGGTAGATTGGTTCAATTGTATCGCGGAAGTCAAATTGAATGTCTCGGTTCGCTGTTAAAAAGTCACTACGAATGCTTTCTAACGTCTTAACTGCCTGGTCGTAAACTAATATTGCTTCGCTAGTTTTTCCCTGTGCTTTTAAAATACGTGCAGCTTGCCACTCCCATAAATATAAACTATCTTGTGCCTTCAAACTTTTTTCTGCTGCTAGTCTTGCTCTTGAAGTTATTTCCATTGCTTTTGAGTATTCTTGCTGACACTCATATATATGACCCAGTTCCCCTAATGCAAAAGACTCCGCACGAAAATCTTGGAGACGTTGGGCAATAATTACAGCTTGATTTAGCAATTCGGCTTTTTGCTCCAACGGCGCCGGACAAGTTATTCTAGATATTGCATCACTAGGAGGTTGGAGTAAATTTGCAAGGTTGATAGTCACGTATACTCGTGACCGTGTTTCTGGTAGTTTATCTAATAGACTAATTGCCTCTTGCAAACTGGTTTTAGCTTTAACAGTAGCATTATTCCTATAGTACAAATAAATTATCCGCTGTAGAGAACGGACAATTGCCAAAACATCTTTCTCCTGTCTCGCAATTTCTAAATTTTGTTGCAGGTAATTAAGAGCTAAAGCATCTTCCTTCTTACCATCGTTCATAAATACCGTTCCATCATCTCCTGCTTGCTTTAAGGAATTTGCCTGTCGGTATTTAACTTGAGCAAGACTTATATGAACATTGCTTAAACTATTTAAAACACCATTCAAGATTGATTTTGGCAAAGCTGTATTTTTCAACTTTTGCGCTTTTTGTAAACTTTGTTCTAAGTAACTTAACGATATTTCATAGTCTCCTGCTAGTCTATATGCATCACCTAACGCTCCCATCGCAGCAATCTCAGCAGTTTCATCTTTAAAAGACCGTGCTATTTCGAGACTACTTCCACTGTCACATTTATTTTCAACGTCAGGATTACATAACAATTGAATCGCATTCTTAGGTTGTCCTAATCTACTATATATCTGTGCTTGTTCGGTAATCAGGCGCCCAACTTGCCGCAAATTTCCACTTTGACGATAGTAACTTATGACTTTTGCCCATTCTTTGATGGCTTCTTCGAGTTTACCAACTTGTGGATACGCACGGGCAAGATTTTCTCGTACAGTTGCTTCACCCACAGAGTCATTATTCTGCTGATAAATACTTAAACCTTTTTCCCAAAATTTAATAGCTGCTGTTACATCTCCTACATTGTACCGCTCAAGCCCCTGTTGGATAAAGTTATTTTGCTCACGTAACTGTGCTGTTACAAACTGCCCTATTGATAGGTTATTGGTATCTAATAATACGTTAAACATTGTGACACAGAACGTAAAACTAGACAAAAATAAAGCTTTTAGCCAGTTAATAGACTTTTTTTTGCGATTATTACTTGTTTTCATGGCTTTTATTATACTTTTATCGAATTAGCTATCCCAGGCTATTTTAAAATAAATATATACTTAATCTAAATTTAACTTTACCGAAAGTTAATCTTCAGGTATATTTACTACTAATCATTAATACAATACTTTTGTCAATACAAAGAGTATTTCATTACATAGTTATGAACGCAAACTTCGTGTTCGTGGTGATAATTTAGTTTACATAAAAACAAAATGAGAAAACTTTACACTTTTGGTATCGCTGTTGGGATTATTTTCGGTTCCATCAATCAAGCTTCTGCGGCTATTATAAATTTTGATGACCAAGGGTTGTTTGGTAAGTCAAGATTTGTTGACGCTGGTCGGTCTCAAGTGATTAATATTCCAACAAGTATTGGAAATGTCCGCTTTGAAGGTGGTGTTATTTTAACAAATGTAACAAACCTACCAGCAAATCGTACCTCAATCTATGGAACAGCAAGTAGCGGTAACGGTGTAATTGCAGACCCTAGTCTTACCAACCCAATAAAAGTTACCTTCCCCGAACCAATTAATAACTTTTTCCTTGATGTCTACAATGGTAATACTCAAAACATTGCCTACACAGTAGCTGATAATAATGGTAATTCTGCAACTTTTAATCTTCCACAGAACTTGAGTAGTGGTCAGAAGCAAATAGGTTTTGCAGCAACCGGTAGTGAAGTGACGATAACGAGTGCAATTGGTTCGTCGTTACCATTTGATTTTTTTATTGACAATATATATTTCAACGAACCTTTACCATCTGCTCTCAAATCAATTCCTGAACCAACCTCTGCTTTTAGCATTTTAGTTGGTCTGCTTGGTGCAAGCTTACTACTAAAGCGTAACTTCAGAAAAGCATAAAACTATCTTATCTGAATGCGGAAAGTATTAAATTTCATAATAGAACCGTGAAAAAAATAAATATCTGGATGCAATGGGGAATAGCTTGTTACTTATTTTGCCTAGAGACACCCAAACCTGTTTTTGCTCAAAGTAGTAATATTATTCCTGATACCACCTTGGGTGTAGAAAGTTCTATCGTCACACCTTTTGATGCTGTTGGTTTACCGTTAGATGCAATCAACGGTGGAGCAGTTCGAGGAGCTAATTTACTTCATAGCTTTGAGGAATTTAATGTCAGTGAGGGAAGGAGTGCTTACTTTTTTAGTCCAAGTGCTGACATTCAAAATATTTTGGCAAGGGTAACAGGTCGGAATAGCTCCGAGATTTTGGGAACTTTAGGAACATTACAAAATATCAGCGGTGCAATTTCTCGTTCGAGTGCAAACTTGTTTTTGATGAATCCGAATGGGATTGTTTTTGGTGAAAACGCACGTCTGGATTTAGCTGGTTCATTTGTTGCGACTACTGCAAACGCAGTTGAATTTGGCAACCAAGGATTGTTTAGTACTTCAGTTCCAGAAGTTCCTCAACTTTTAACGGTGAATCCTTCTGCTTTACTATTAAATCAAATTCCGGCGCCTATTATCAATAAATCGAGAGCAACAAATATTGTTGTTCCATCATTTGTAGAAGGACTGCGAGTTGAGGGTCAAAGTTTAGTGCTTATAGGGGGAGATATTAACTTTGATGGAGGAGTAGTAAATGCTTTTGGAGGAAAAATTGAAATAGCAGGAGTAGCAGGAGTCTCGAAGGTGGGACTGAATATAGACAGTAGTAATATAAATTTGGTATTTCCTGACAACATTCGTTATTCCAATATTTTACTCGATAACAAAGCTAGTATAAGTAATTTGGGAATTGCTGGAAGTGAAATCAAGTTACTGGGTAATCAAGTCACGTTGCAAAATGGTTCTCAAATTAGTGGGATCACTGTAGGAAATCAAAACGGTAAACCAATTACAGTACAAGCGTCTCAGTTAAATATTTTTAATGGTTCTAGCATAATTGCAAATACACAAGCTTCTGGAAACAGCGGAGATATTTTCATAAATACAAAGACTTTGAACATTCAGAATTTAGGAACTATTAGTACTATAAGTTCAAATGGAGGTAACGCAGGTAATATTAAGATACAAGCAAACGATGTTAACTTGGACAACATTGGTATAATTAGTAGTTTATCATTAGTCACAGCTAATAATACAGATAAAATTTCCGGTGGTAACATTTCGATTGACGCTAAATCTTTAAATATTCAAAGTTCCAGCGGTATAACTGTTAGTAGTTTTTTAGGACAGGGAAGTCCAGGTAATCTCACCTTAAAAGTTGCGGATTCAATAAATCTATCGACGAATAGCATAATTGCTGCATCTTCATTTAGTACAGCTTCTGGGGGTAATATTGCGATTGAGACTGAAAAGTTGAATATTAGCAGTGGAAGTCAAATAAATAACAGTAGTCTTGACCCTAAAAATCCTAATTTCATCAGCGATGTTCAAGCTGGATTAGGTAATTTTGACCCAGGTTTACAGCAAGCATTAATCACTCTTTTACAACAGTTGGTTAATACTGAACAGAACACAAGCAACTTCGGACAAGGCAATTCTGGAAATATTGATATCCGTGCGGAAAAATCAATCGTGTTGAGCGGAACTTCACCCACTGGTATCCTCAATACTATATCAACAGAAACGCGCGGTACAGGAAAAGCGGGAAATCTGACTTTAACAACCAACTCATTAACGGTAAATGATGGTTCTGCAATTTCTACACAAACAACAGGCGCCGGAGATGGGGGTATTTTGCGGGTTACTGCTGGTAAAATTAACTTGGCAGGAACTCGTAACCGCAATGGTGAAGTTTTCCGAAGTGGTTTACTAACCTCGACAACTAGTAATGGCAGTGCAGGAAATGCCATCATTAATACGGGAGACTTGAGCATTAGTGACGGAGCGCAAATAACAGCTTCAACTACTGGGTCAGGAAAAGCGGGGGATATCAATATAAATGCATCGGGTGTCGAATTAAATCGTAATGGTCAGATATTCGCAGAAAGTACAGGAAATGGTACAGCAGGTAATATAAATTTAACCACTGTAGGAAGAATTAGAGCAACAGACAGTAATATTCAAACATCCTCCCTCAACTCTTCTGGAGGGAAAGTAAATGTAGCAGCAGAAAGAATTTTGCTTTTCGGAGACAGTAATATTCAAACTAATGTATTTACAGGTGCTGGAGGTGGAGGAGATATTACTCTCACTGCTAATTATATTATTGCACTCAATGATAGTGATATTTTATCTTTCGCTCGCGACGGTAAAGGTGGAGATATTAGATTTAACACCCTTGGTTTTTTCTCCTCTCCCTTATATCGTCCCAGTCAAACCACAAATTCGATACAGACTTTAAATAATAACAACCGCGTTGATGTAAATGCAAGCGGCGCCATTTCTGGGACAATTAGTGGAGTTCCCGACATCAGCTTTCTACAAAACAGTTTGAATGAGTTACCGCAAAATCTTGTCGATACAAATGCACTGTTAGCAAGGAGTTGCATTGCACGACGCAATAATCAGGAAAATGGTACTTTCTTCGTTACAGGTTCAGGAGGATTACCCGAACGTCCAGGTGATGCTGCAATTTCTGATTTTAGTACTAGTAATAATACTACTACAGCAGGCGCCGTTTCAAGGTGGAAAATTGGTGACTCAATAGTAGAACCATCAGGTGTTTACAGACTTCCTAACGGAAAAAGGATTTTGAGCAGATGTTAGATGAAGTTGGAAGTTTTTAGTGTGGGGAAAATGTAAAAATGTTTGATATTTGTGTAGTACAAAAAATAGCTTTTGGGAGTTTGGTGGGACTGACTTTATTAAACAGTAAGATATTGGCTCAATCTACTCCACCTAGTGGGGTTACTATTCCGGAAAATACTCAAGAGCGAATAGAACAAACGATTCCCAAACCACCTGAGTTACCTTTTCCTCCTGCTACAACCGAAGAGTCTCCAACTCCACCACTTTCCACACCACCAACAAACCAACCATCACCACCAACTCCTGTAACTGAGCGTTTTAGAGTTAAAGATATAGTAGCGATAGGTAATACTGTATTAAAAGACGAGATAAATAAATTAATTCAAGAGTATAAACAAAAGCAGGAAGTCTCTTTTGAAGAATTAATAACGCTGAGAACTCGCATTACTCAACTATATATTGATAATGGTTACACAACATCAGGCGCCTTTATATTAAATGACCAAATTATCGAAGATGGCATTATTCAAATTCAAATAGTCGAAGGTAGACTAGAAAGTATACAAATTAATGGACTCAGAAGGTTAGAAGACCCATATATACGCAATCGTCTTAAACGTGCGACTAGTGTACCATTAAATCAAAAACGTTTAGAAGAAGCTTTGCGGCTACTACAGATTGACCCAATTATACAACGAGTCAACGCCGAATTACTTGCTGGCAGCAGTCCCGGTTTAAATGTACTAATAGTTAAGGTAGAAGAGGCGCCTGCGTTTCATGCTGGAATAATATATGCTAATAATCAATCGCCTAGCATTGGTTCTAATCAAGCAAGTGTATTTGTTACACATGATAATTTTACAGGTTATGGCGACCAAATCAGCCTCGAATATGGTTTTACCGACGGTTTAGACATATATAATATTAGTTACAAAGTACCAATCAATGCTTTAGATGGGACTTTGAGAGTTAGTTATAGCAACAATAATAGCAAAATCATCGAAAGTCCATTTGATGAGTTAGGTATTCGTAGCAACTCTGAAACATTATCTTTTAGTTATCGTCAACCATTAATTAAAAAAACGCAAACAGAGTTCGCAGTTGGTGTTGGATTTGACATACGTCGTAGTCAAACATATTTACTAAATAATATACCATTTTCTTTCTCAGAAGGACCAAAAGATGGAGAATCTAGAGTTTCAGCAATTCGCTTTTTCCAAGACTGGACAAAACGTAGCGCAACACAAGTATTATCTGCACGGTCACAATTTAGTTTTGGTATTAATGCCTTTGATGCTACAGTTAACGATATTGGAACGGATGGACGCTTTTTTTCTTGGTTAGGACAATTTCAATGGGTACAGCAAGTATCCCCAAGAATTTTATTGATTACGCGCGTTGATGGTCAGTTAACTCCAGACTCACTGCTTTCGCTAGAAAAGTTTAGCATTGGAGGCGCCGAAACTGTGAGGGGTTATCGCCAAAACCAACTTGTATCAGATAATGGAATATTAGGCGCCGTCGAATTACGCATACCCTTAACAAGAAATCCGAGAACATTACAGATTAGACCATTTTTTGAAATTGGAACTGGGTGGAATAACCGTGAAGATAATCCCGACCCAGATTTACTTGCCAGTCTTGGTTTAGGTCTGGACTGGCAAGCTATACCCGGTTTGAATGTAAGTCTAGATTATGGCATTCCTCTGGTTGGTGTAAAAGATAGAGGCAATTCTTTACAAGATAATGGATTAAATTTTTACCTGCGGTATCAAATTTAGTATATATTCTATGTTTGACAACTGCACCTATTTCAAACCATAAAATTATTTAACAGAAATCGGTGCCGCAGTTTGTGGCGCCGCTACCAGTTTAAAGTCCTTGGGGTGTAGTCTTCTCATAATCCCCACCCGCTCTTTGACAACTTTTTCAAGACATTCTCACCAGTTAATTTAAACTTCCATCGCAATAACTCTTGATTGCCAGGGTCTAACTTCTCCCACGTTTGTAACCACGCAATAGCCTTATCTTTTTCTTTTTTAGCAATTAATAATTCAATTTGAGCGTTGCAATAACTACCAAACTCCATAATATGAAAGCGCTTTCGAGTAGTCAAAGGTTTGAGTAATTCTTCTCCTTCCTCAATTTTACCTTCATCAATTTTCAACCGAGCCAAAGATATACGTGAAAATGCATAGTTAGGAAATTTTTCTGATGTTTCTAACAGAAGTTGATATACTTTCTCCATGCGACCTTGAATTTGATACACACCAGCTAAATTATTAAGTAGATTGGGTGAGTTTGGTTCTATTTCCAATGCTTTTTTGAGTATTTTTTCTGCTTGGTTTGCATCTTCTAATTTTTGTGTTTTCATCAAAGATACAGCAGTCGCAGACATTTGCTTGACTCTACGTGAATGATTGGTTGTAGGTTCTGAGTGGATTTCATAATTAATAAGGTTAACATCCTCGTGCCATTTACCTCGAAACCACATAGACATACCCTTTGGCAATATACCAGCTTCGGATGCTTGAGTAGCAGCTTCATAACGCATTGCATCGGGACCATTTTGACTAAGAGCAAAATCTCGTAGTGCAGCCAACATTTCGGGAGTTTTAGCAAAACATGCGAGTCGAAAGGCAAACTCTCGTCCTTGGGGGTCTCCTAATTTCAGCAGCATTGGTACAAGATTGCTTACTTGGGGATGTTCTTTAAGATAACGCTGCGTTGCTTTAGCTATTTGCTGTTCGTCCTTTAACTTGGAGTTAGAATTTACTAACGCCGCAAGTTCTTCAAGGGCATTTCTTGTTATCCAGCTAGCTAGAGGTAATGCCCAAGGTGCATGATGTTGACCAACTGGTTGCTTTAGGTCATCAAGATTTGCCTGTGCTATTTCTGATGCTTGGGTAGCTTTAGCAGCTTCTCTCCATAATTTACGAGCTTCGTCTATATGCCCCTTTCTTGCCAGTGCTGCTGCAACAAAGTGTGGAAAATAGCCAGTAACAGAAGCTTCTCGAAGTTCACCTTTAGCTTTTACCTGTTCAAATAGCTCTATAATTTCCTCATCCATACCGAGGTAAGAAAATGTTTCGGCTTTCTTCGTCCACACATCCCAACCAGGCGCCTGCGAATTCTTTAATTTCTCACAGGTAATTTCTGATGAATGAATATCACCGCTCAGTAAATAGTAGCGAGTCAAATTTGCAAGGCTATGAATATTATCAGGCTCAACTTTTAAACCCTTTTGAGAAATTGCAATCGCTCCCTCTAAATCTCCCTGTGCAAAGCTAATCAAACTTAAATTATTATACGAGGAAATAAAATCAGGTAGTAATTTAAGCAACTCTTTCTCTGCTTCCTCAGCTTTCTGATACTCCCCTTGTGCTAAATAAGATTGTGCGTGTTCAAACAAAATAGCAATATCCCAACCATCCGCGCGCGTTAAATTCTTACTAGCCAAAATTTCGTCTACCTTGGGTTCCAACTCCGCAATGGCTTTGCGTGCGTCATTTGCTTTTTCATGGTTGGGGAAACGACGTACAGCATCTTGAAAAGCTTCGAGCGCTAGTACTGGACGTAGGTTAATGTAACGACTACCAGCTAAGGCATAAGCAGCATGAGGATTGTTTGGCTCTAAGGAAACCAGCATCTCGCAAGCACGCTCATAACCTGGTAAATCTTGTAACTCGCAACAAACATTAACTAAATAGGTGGCAACATCTGAATTCTCCGGGTAACTGCGGCTCATATTCTCCAAAACTATGCGCGCTTCAGCCCATTTCTTTTTTATTATCAAAGCCCTAGCTTTGTCGAGTTCAGGCGCCAGACTTTTAGCACCAAAACCTGCATTTGTACTCGATTTACTTTTATTTTTACTTGCCATCGCTGCTAACCTCCCTGTTAATTAGGGGTAAGTTCGCTTTACATGTAATGTTACACACCCCTTTTTAAAGAGTTTATTGGTAACGGTTGTATTTGAGTTTGTTACTTAGCTTTTCTTTAAATTTGTAACAAAGTATTATTTGTGAGCAATGGTATTGGATATTACATTAGATAACTAATGACATGTGGTATTCAGCTTAATGTGTAACCAACGGCAATCATATATTTGATGGCAAACAGTTGGCTCATTTTTTGTGCTTGGCAATACGAATGAGGTAGTAAATGCAACAGCTAAAATACCAACATAATTTTTTCTTATCGATTACAGTAGCCATGTTTTTTACTACTATCTTGCCAGTTTTTGAAATCACTCCTGTTTTAGCCCGTCAGGAGTGCGACACAATTAGGGAGGTTCCGCCATCCTCCAAACTGCGCGAAATTAAGATTGATAGGTTTGGTATTGTATTCAAAATTCCGGGAAACTATCGTACTACTAGCAAGCAGAGTAGGGGTCAATCTATTGAGATTTTTAGTCCTGTTGAATATGAATATCTAGAATGTATAAAGCGAAATCGCATTACCACAGAGGCTGATTCGACTGCTGAAGTCTCAATTGTTCCAACAGGCGGGAGGTATCAAACTGCTACTGAGTTTACAAAGTCAGGGTTGATTTCCGACAATTTTTATCGTCTGATAAAGACAACAAAGATTGCTGGTCAACCTGCTCTGATTTACGAAGCTAGTAGAAAAGGCTTTATTACAGCAATATTTTTGTCGCCTGACAAACAACTAGGTATTACTATCTATACCTTGAATGAGGAAAATAACCCGAACATTAGCCGTATCTTTGATGAGATATTGACTAGCTTCAAGTTTGGCACTAAAACTGCTGAACCTCGAACTATACAAGCGAATGTACCAGTTAATCAAGTTGCGACTAAACTCTCTGCAAACAACCGTAAAGGCTGTGTTGATGATAGGGAGCTTAAAAAAGGGCCATTGGAATTTTACATACTATATGACCGAGAGAATGCTTCTAGCAATCCCCGTACTTTAATTAACATCCGAGAAAAACCAACTATCAAATCTCTTGCTGTT
This sequence comes from Calothrix sp. PCC 7103, assembly GCF_000331305.1. Classification (GTDB taxonomy): domain Bacteria; phylum Cyanobacteriota; class Cyanobacteriia; order Cyanobacteriales; family Nostocaceae; genus Dulcicalothrix. The sequence goes on from NZ_KB217483.1 coordinate 1,288,752, forward strand.
CATACTGCATATTCTGGGAACCCAGTAATTATTCTTCAGCAAGTTGCTCAAAATGACTATTGCTGGCTCAAAGTCAATGTCACAACTTCAAGTAAGAACGATTCAACATCTTATATCACCGTCACAGGTTGGGTACGAGGTGATTTAGTGACAGAAGACAAGAGTCCATAACGTGTTCATTTGAAGGCAGTAATAACCAAAACGTACCAACTTTTGGATTTCAAAATTATCCCAAATCTTTAATTTACTTGTTTTATTTAAAACAATATTGTAAATTAATTAAGTAATATTACTTAATCACAATCAACAGAAATACTATGCTAAAAAAATCTTACAAGTTCGTTGCCCTGGCTGGTGCCTCTTCAATAGCTATGCTTGTCTGGGTTTTTAGTAATCCAGCAGTAGCACAACGAGCCTGTGTAAAAACGGATGCTGGAAAAGTCGTTTGTGGCAAATTAGTACAGGATAGTAGTAATAGAACTGCTCCAAAGCCAAATTCTTCAATATCCCTTGAGGGAAAATATTCGGCTCTTCAGTACTTGTTATGCTAAACTAATTAGTCGTTTTTAGGGAACAGGGAACAGTGAATAAGGAATAGGGGCAAGAGGCACAAGGCGTGCGCTGCTACTGTTCTAGCTGTTTGATAAAAGCAATCATCATTGAAATTTTCTCGCTCAGTAAGAAAATAATGATTGTAACGGGCAAGTCTTAACAGGAAACCTTTGGGGCTTTAAACCACCAACGCGCTCTATTCCGGAGTGCAATTTAAGAGCGGGACATGAAAGTGGGGGACTTGGGAAAGAGTGATTTTGCCTGTTAAGAGTTCCCTTATTTTTAAGTACTTACTATGCTAAATGTTTAAATTGTATCAAAATATAACAAAAACTCTTGTCATACTTGACATGTAAGGCTATTTCCTGTTGGCTATAAATATAACAAACTTATTTTTAAGTGTATTGACGGTCATGGTTAACAAGAGAGATATTAAAATTTTAACAGAAATTTTAGATTTATCAGAGATAAAAGTTATATCTCATAGTCTTCATAATGGGATTGGAATAATTTTACAAACTGAACCAATAACATCATATAGTATATGTCCTCATTGTGGCACAAAAAGTTTTAAATTACACCAAAATCATCGCCATATTATTAAAGATTTATCTTTTGGAGAAAAACCAGTTTTTTTAGAAATAAACAGGCGCCAATTTAAATGTAAAACGTGTAAAAAACCGTTTAGCGAAGAATTCGATTTTGCAAAAAAGAAAAGAACTTACACAAAAAGACTTGCAGACAAAATAATACAAGATGTTTTAGAAAATGATATTCATAGTGTCGCATCGAAAGGTATAGTGACAACAGAAGAAATAGAACGTATGTTAAAAGATGCATCGGAAAAATTATTAAATTTCAAACCTGCCAACTTAAAGAGGCTTGGAATTGATGAGATAGCTTTAAGAAAAGGGAAAGGTAATTACTGTGCAGTATTAATAGATTTAGATACATCTAAATTGCTCGCAATTTTAAGTGGACGCACGAAAGACGTAATTAGAGAAACCCTTATGATATGGGGAACTGAGATTTTAGAACAAATAGAAGAAGTCAGTATAGATTTATGGCAAACTTATAAAAACTTAGTTACAGATTTAATCCCACAAGCTCAAGTTGTCGCCGATAGATTTCATATTATGGTTCAAATAAATAAAGAACTAGACGCGCAAAGAAAAAAAGAAAAACGTATGATAGAAGAGTCAATCAAAAAAGCAAAAACATTATCTGATAAAACCGAGTATGAAAAAGTTTTAGAGGGACTAAATAAAAGCAAATATGTTTTACTTAAGAATGAAGAAGAACTCAACTCTGAACAAATAAATAAACTCATTCAAGTTAAAGCTGTATCTCCTACTCTAAAAGCGATGCATGAATTCAAAGAGAAAATTAGAAATATTTTTAATAAAACTGATAATTGGTATCCAGCAGTTTTTAAATTGGGCATGTGGTTATCAAAAGCTAAAACATATTTTCCAAAAAGCAACAATACCTTTATACGCTGGTTTGATGAGATTATTGCTTACTTTGATAATGGAACGACTAGTGGTGCCGTTGAAGGTATCAATAACAAGCTCAAATTAATTAAGCGTTCGGCTTACGGGTTTAGAAATTTTAAAAATTTCCGAGTTAGATGCCTATTAAATTGGCATTTGAATTAATCAATTATCAAATGAGGATTTTTATGTCAGATATTCATGATTTCAAAGATTTAAAAATATGGCAAAAAGGTATAGACATAGCTGAGAAGTGTTACTTTTTAACTAAGTCTTTTCCTAGAGATGAATTATATGGTATGGTACAACAAATCAGAAAATCTGCGGCATCTATCCCAGCTAATATTGCAGAGGGCTACGGAAGAAGATCAACCGCTGAATATATTAGATTTCTTAATATTGCCCAAGGCTCAGTCAACGAATTAGAAACACATATTATTTTATCAGAAAGGGTAAAACTATGTGAGCAAAAACATATAGAACAAATTATTTCTTTACTTCGCGAGGAAAGTCGAATGATTATTGCTCTGATTAAAAAACTAGAAAAATAGCGCAGACCTTACGCCTCTTGCCCCTATTCCTTATTCACTGTTCCCCGTTCCCTGTTCCCTGTTCCCTAAAAACGACTAATTAGTTTAGCATAACAAGTACTGAAGAACCAAATATTCTTTGTCATGGGTTGAGGAGGTAAATACCGCATGTTGGAAAACTGAAGCATTAAGAGAGTTAACGATTTCTCCAGATGGCTTAATGCAGGGTACTATTAGCATTTATCAATTTAATGGAAAAGTTAATACTGATGGCACTTGGTCAGCTGAACTGAATACAGGAGGCTATCGATTTAATGGAACTATTAGTAATGGTCAAATATTGGGAACATACACAGCACAGCCAGGTGCAGCATACGCAAATCAAAAACAATGTGCAGGAAAAGTTACAGGTTTTAAAAAGCCTAATTGATGCCATTAATTAATTAGTAAATGTCAATTATTAGCACAATTTAGTGCCTCATTCTGGTGCATCTATTCTAACAAAATTAATACGAAAATAAGCTGAATTACAGGCTAAATTATAGTGTTTTAATTAACCAATAAAGATAGGATAAAGGGTGATTTCGTCACAGAAAGCCAAGGTATATAAATCTGTACAAACTGCAAAACTAGAGGACATTTAATGCGAAGTTTTATTCCAGAAAACTTAAAGTTATTTAAAGCTTCTCTTCCGATATACGGAAAATGTGAAATAGAATTTGAAGCAATTACAGGTATTGTTATGAGTAAAGAAGAACGAACTAAGACAAGGGTCTATGGAGATAGTAGCGGTGTTGTTAGTTCTGTGTCAGTCAACCAAACACTATGGATGCAGTTTGAAGATGGTACTGAGAAATGTATTGATTTTCAAAATACTGAGGATAGAATAGCTAGACCTGGACATTATCTTACTCTTTTAATTGCGAGAAATTTACGACTCCACACAAGCCTATATGTTGCCTTTTTAAACCACGCTACCAGAGATTTTGGACATTTTCAATATCAGTTTCACAGAGCAGTTTGGAAAAGTTTATTGTGGGATAAAAAAACCTGGTCTATATTAGGACATTCAATAATTTTAGGCTTGCTAGTATCCTTTATATGGTCTTTTCTACGTGTAATACATTTTTCAGATAGAGATAGCCAAGGACTTTCTGCACAATGGGGAGTGCCATTAACTATTGTAGTTCTTGGATTATGCATCTCCATTATGTGTATTCCCATTAGTTTTATTTCCCTTTCAATCAATACATCATCACAAGCCACCAAAGTAAATAAAAGTTTTGGCAATCACATCAATAAGATTATGGAAAACCTTCGAGAACAGCTAGTAGCAAGTTAGACAATTTTTCGTATATTTAAATTGATTGCCCTTGAACAATAAAATGATTCAATAAAAGTAGCGATCTCTAAATGGTAGTAGAAGTAAAAAGTGGGAGCATCTCACTTTTGCAAATACAGGTTGTCGTGCTGAATGGAGCGAACGGCAATGAAGCATCTCGAAAGTGAGATGCTCCCTAAAAAGTTTTGCTTTGCACATTTTGTAACCCATCCAGAGGTGCGGGAGAGGTTGAGGGTGTGTCGGGCAAAGGGCTATGTGAGAGACTCTTAACTAATGCAAACTTTTCTATCAAGTTTTTAAGTCATTGCTGTAAGTAGCTGTGCTGTCTCAAGTCAAATATTTAACTCAAGATATTAATGCTTTTAACGTCAAATCAAGAATTTGGTTGATGTTTTGCTGTTATTGAAGTAAACTTAGCTACTAAAAAATAGCAGTGTTTTGGTAAATTGTATGTCTCGGATAACGTTATATGATAAGAAACTATCTATATATGATGGAGAGCCATGCAAATTCGATTAGCTGTTATTAGTAATGCTGGAGGAAGTGGCAAGACGACGCTTTCTGTCCATCTCGCCTACGAATTAGCAAAACGTAAGCACAGTGTAGCTTTGATGGATTTAGACCCACAAGGTTCGCTGACTTTGTTTTGTGGACTGGCGCCACCTGAACCGGAGCAGACGCTTGCATCTGTCCTCAAAGATAAATTTGATGGTACGTGGCCTCTCGTCAATTGTTGGAGCGACTATACCGATAAAGTAGTTATCTGTCAGGGTGGGATGGTGTTGACACAAACTGCTGATGAATTGGTACTACACAAACGCGGCGCCTATTTGCTGGGGGATTGTTTAACTGATAGTCCACTCGAACAGGACTTAATTATTTTTGACTGTCCTGCAACGCTTGGTCCTTTGCCTTTAATGGCACTAGCGGCTTGTACACATATAGTTATTCCCGTACAACTTGAGCCAAAATCAATTCAAGGCGCCGCTCATTTATTGGAATGGTACTATTACCATTGCAAGCATTTACGTTTAAAGCCAGTTCCAGAGATTCTGGGATTTGTGCCTAACCAGTATGACGCGCGCAGAGCTACTCACCGACAAATGCTTGCTAGTTTGCCCGGACAGTTAGAGCAAATGGGTATCCGCGCGTTTCCTGCTATTCGAGATAGTGCTGAATTTGTTAATTCTAGCGGTCAAGGTTTACCAATACATCTTTATCGCCCAAGCCATCCTGCCAAAGATGATTTCAAAGAAATTGCTACTTTTCTTGTATCTTTAATTGGCAAGAAGTCGAAAGTTACTGCAAATAAATAATTATGTCCTCTCGCAAACCAACCGCACGCAAAGCTCCTGACCTTAGTAATTATTTTTCTGGTGCCAAGCAGTCTCAGCAGTTATCTGAAGCTGAAGAAGAAATTCTCAAGCTAAAAGCTGAGATTGAAGAACTACGCTCAAGTGGGTCGAATGAGTTGGAAGCCCAACTTAAAGAATTGCGCGAGCAACTCCAATCACAAACAGGTATACTATCGATTCCTATCGAACAAATCGAACCCAATCCTGAGCAACCCAGACAGACATTTTTGCCTGAAAGTGTTGAATCGATGTCTCGCTCGTTAAACAGCGACGGACAATTGCAACCAATTATTTTGATTCAGCGTGAGAAATTGCTGCTATTTGATGGAGAACGTCGTTGGCGTAGTGCTAAAGCTTTAGGTTGGCAAGCTTTACAAGCGGTGATTATTCCAGAGCCAGAAAGTTTGCATCGTAAGGCTTTATTAACTTCCTTACATCGTGAAGACCTCAATCCTCTTGATAAAGCTGAGGCAATTGTACGAGAAATTGCTAGTAATACTGAACTTGATCCTCCGGATATTCCCCGCATCCTTTCAACAGTCGTGCGGCGATTAAACATGCAAAAACGTATGAACGTGGTTGCCGAATTAATTGCAGAGGCACCAGAAAAACAACAGGAAGTGTTAGCAAGTCTTAGTTTGAGCGACTATGAACAAGCTGTGTTGTCAATATTATTAGATTTACAGCTTAATCCAGCCTCTATTGATGCGAATATTTTCCCCGTGTTGTCCTTAGCTGACGACCTGAAAGCATCTATTCGTAGCGGGTTAAAAGGTATGCACGCAATAGCACTACAAAAATTGTCCGCTAGAAACTTAGGAGTCAGTGAAGATGAGGCACATGCAATTCGCACGGAAACAACTAAAAAGGTAATTGAGGAGAATTTATCGGTAATTGCCACACGTAAAGTAGTTAGCGAAGTAATAGCCAATCAAGCTTCAGAGACAGAAATCAAGGACACACGTAAGCCAGTTTCTCAAGAAGTAAGGCGCCTGCAAAAGCTTTCCTTCGATTCTTTGAAGAAAGCTGAACGCAGTCAGTTGCTCGAACTACAGGATACCTTGCGTCAAAAATTAACAGAAATTGATAAAATTTTGAAGGACGCTGAGTAGTGGAAAAATGCAATTGGTTTCTATATAATGTCTCCAATCACAAGCAGAGAAAGAGAAAGCAAGCAGTTACTATATTGAAATATTCCCCTTTGTCCCCTAATTCCTTATTTGCCCAGAACTCCTTCCTTAACTGATTACGAGTAGCTAAGTAATCTTTTAAATAGTTGCAACCCTGTGCAAATAAATCATCTAAATCCAAATTCCGCAACTCGATAGTGTATGAGTCAGTGGCAGCAAAATGTATATAACGGACTGTATTCGTTTGTGGCAATGCACGAGTGGATTCAACGTGGGGATTTGTAGCAAGCAGCGCACCATGCAAGAATTGCGGATGCTTGTATGGGTGCGGTCTGGGAATACGTGGAAAGCTTGCGGTTGTGTGGGTGATGGGGCGATCGCTGTTTATACTCACTGGCTTCAAATACGAATTAAATACTATTTTTCGATTATTTTTGTATAAAAAATGATATAAAAACCTTGTATTTACACAGGGTATAACAAATGGCAGAGGGAAATATTGTTTTATTTGATACTCTAAATAAGCAAGAAAATACTACTCTCAATCAGGAACTTCCCGTTCTATCTATTCAAGATACAAGCACTTTAGGGGATTTAGTACCAAAGGATGCATCTGATTTTGTCGGTATTTTATTTGACAGTATGGAGGAATATATAGACAACCTATTGAAGAAAGCTGACGCACCTAAAGCTTATCAAATCTTCTCAAAGTTTAAATTTGTTGGAATTAGTGGAATCGCATCGTACACATTTGAAATAGAAAAAGCCGAAGAACAAGGATACACAGGATATCGAGCAAAATTTATTGCTGCTGGACAAGTTGTTGCAAGTACGTTTGCTACCACTATTGCTACTGCCGCTACTACTGCTGCCGCAGTTGGCATAGCAAGTGCGGTAGGTGTTTCATCCGTCCCGGTGGCCGCTTCTGTTGTTCTTTCTGTAGGGGGAGCATATGTTTATGGAAAGGCTTATGACAAGCTTGCAAGAAAGAAAGTGGGTGAGCTTTTAGCTGATATAGAAGTTGATAAAAATGAATTAATACCTGATAACCAATTTCAGCAACCATTTAATTTTGATACAGATACCACTTTAGTTGTTGATACTGATGCTAGTAAAGAATTAGAACCATTTTCTCAGTATACAGTTATTCCTAAAACATCTGGTGGAATTTCTGTTCCTTTAAACGAAAAAGATAGAGCTATTTTCTTGAATGATGAGCCTATTCAAGCAGTTATTTATTTGAATGTTCAAGGTAGTAGTGGTGTAAATGTAAACCTTGAAGATGGCGTAACCAAAATAATGGGTAGTGATGTCATCAAAGATTTTTTGGGGAATGCTATTCAAAATGTTACAGGAACTAATTTCGATGACAAAATTATAGGTAACGAAGTTGCTAATGAATTGAACGGTGCTTCTGGAAGGGATTATATAGAAGGTGGTAAGGGTAATGACATAATTAATGTTGGGATGGAAATAGATTTATCCACTAATAGAAAATGGTGGGAAACTGATGATATTGCGATAGGTGGAGAAGACCAAGACAGCCTGATTGGAATTGTACAAAATAGTAATTGGTCTGATGATTTTGAATTTAATTATAGTAATTTATTTGGTCGAATTTTAGAAGATGGATTTGCAAGAAAATATGGATATAGATCACAGATTAATGCACAACCATATGTAGGTGATGCTTTGTATGGGAATAGTGGTTCTGATCAGTTTTATCTTGGTATGGGCGATAAAGCAATGGATGCTAATCCTACAGAAGGAGATACCATTTTTATTTATAAAGATGGTACAAATCCCGTTATCAAACAGACAGGTGGGGTGTTTAACAGAAGTCACTCACCTCTTATTGGTTCTAGCCTATCGCCTTCTTGGGGTTCGTTAAATTCTAGAGATATAACTAATCCAGAACGTTTTACAACTGAAAGTAAGTTAATTGTTTTTGAACCTACGGGAGAAAGAGGTGCAAAAGCGTCTCTTAATTTCCCAGGTATCTTACAAAATGAAGCTGGCGATGAAATGCTACTACGTTTTCCCGAAGGAATGGTAGTTATTAATGCTGATGGAACTTACTCTTTCATTACTAATGCTGAAACAAAGCGCGTGAATAATGGTGACTTTGGTTATCAGTTTGCAACATTTGAAGGATATCAAGCTAATACTAATAGTTATGTAATTGGTGATGGTCAATGGACTCTTGATGTACAAAATGAGTTAACTAAAATATTTGATGAAGATAATACCAGTTCCGTGATTGGTAAAATTCAAAGTTGGCTTCGCAGCGAAGTTTTCCCTGCTGTTGACCCTTTTCGGAGGGCTTTAATTGGTGATAATAACGTTTATTATACATACGATTACTATGGTGAAGATGGTACTTTATATGGGTTACATTACGATGAGCAAGGAAGAGAAAATTATGATAACTACCCTGGAAATGCTAAGGCAGCATCAACCTCCACTTACCCCTCATCAACAGATAATTTAGATAATAATCAATTGATACACGCAAAATCATCAAACAAAAATGCTATTGAAGAATTGAATTCATCTTATACAAATAGTGGTTCTAGTAATTTTTTTACTTCTCTATTTAATGTGATTGAGCCTCCATTTATGTCTGTGCGTTCGCTCATTTTTAGAGTCGAAGAGCAATTACAGCAGATTGCAGGTAAATGAGGTACAATAGCGGTAATGTGTGTCAACAAAGATAATGAAGGCTTACTCAACCGAATTTCGAGAAAGAATAGTCAAAGCTTATACTTAATTGTCCTGCTTTAGCTGCTTCTTCCTTACACCGTTTGTCAGGACTGGTAAAATCTCCGGTTGACTTAGCTTCTATTAGCAGAGGTAAGTCCTATTTTATATCTTATGATATAAGCGTATATCAATTTATGGTAACTAAAAATTATATCTATATTTACTAGCAAGAGTTAAATAATAGTTTCTAAAATCAGGCAGAGGAATTTATTATTCCTCTGCACAGTTATTAATTAGAAGCTATGTTGATTTACATCGTAACCCTGCTGTTGGTAGTAATCGTCTACGTCTATATCAAGTGGAAGTGTCTCAATCGCTTCCCCGTTACGGATATCTTGAGGCATATTATTAAGCCTTTCTTTATAGGTTGTCACTGCGCTAATCCGGGAACGTATCTCCGACTCGCCAAAATTTATACCGCGCGCGACGTAATACTCAGATAAGCGGTTAAAGTTATTAACTTCAATCTTTTTCTTGCGCTCCATTTCTACAAGTGCTTGTTTGCTTATGCCAGCGTGATGAGCATGTTCAATATACTCGGTTCTTAAGGCGCCATCTGGTTGAAACTGCTTCTTTTCATCTTCAGAGAAAAAGTCGTATGCCGTGTAAACAGACCATGACTCTGGTTCAGTTTCGTCTAATAGTTTGAGTTGGTCGTATTCTTCTTTCATTCTCAATGCAAAATCATCACAAGCTGCTTCGCTCAAGCCCTTTGCTAATTGTTTTTGTCTGTACTCAATTTTAACAGTACCATCTTCGTTTAATTTTTCTCGGTACATATTTAAAAAACGTTTTGTTCTTGACATATAACCTACTCAGTATTCCTAATTTATAATTTACGGACTTATGTCTCTCACTCTAAAACATTTCGATACTAGACTAAATAACTGGATTTATACAAATGATAATACTAGTAATTTTGATTCAATTCTAACAGAAGAACTGGAAAATACTCTGTTAGAATACTTTTTTGCTGATGAAGAGTTTTCTTTCGGGCAAATGGATGAAAAAAGTACTCCAGAGGATTTAAAAAATCACCCTAATAATCATGTACTGCTATTTTCATCTAAAACCAGGCTGCTGTATGGATCGGAAGAATGTTTGGAGGTAATAGAGAAACTTTGTCCAGACCGTAAAGACCGTGGCGCCTATGGTTCTATCTTTTTAGGTTCATGCAAAAACGCCATCAACGAAAAACTAAGTATCTTAGTTGTAGATGATGCTACAGGGGAAAATGGAGGTATACTGGCGAATGAAGATGCTTGGAAACTTGTAGGTGACTGCTACGGACAGATTTCTACTGAGTTGTATGACCGACTAACTAAGCAAGTTGATAAAGAAGAAAAAAATTATCGTGTTATCCAACATCGTTTTGGGTGGCGGGAGACTGAAGGAGAGGACACTAAGTATCGGTTTGGGAAGGGTACATTTAGACCTTATAAGATAGAGAAGCTCGAATACGCAAAATCTAATAATAAGCCTAAAATCGATATAATCATTCCGTTATCAAGCTTTAAAGGTACGGATAAGGATAATCCTAATAGTCCAGTTAAACCCCAAATCAAACCAGGACTTTACAATCAAACTATTTGGCTGGGCGAGAAGTCGCAGTCACAGCGTGGTAGAACAGCCATATCTCAGCTAATAGCTTCATTTCCCCAAGGTCTTAAGGATTTTGTTGAGGAGTTGGAAAAGCAGGCTGTAGAACTTGCCCGTATTCAAGATGACCCCAGGAAAGTAGCCCAAAAGTATTGTGAGAAATACGAAAAGCGCAAGCTACTTACCGCAGAATATAAGTCTTTGCTAGAACAAGAAATTACTGTCTTAGCTCAAGAATATAAACTTACAGGACATTTAGATTTAGCTACGCCTGATTTTGAATTAGATGATGATTTGGAGGATAAAAATAAAACCGAGAAAGATGATTTGTTTATGTACAAACTTATCAAGGCGGACTTAATGGGTCATTGCCAACTGTTAGAGGTTGAAAAGGTTAAACAGGAATTAAGTCGATTTGTACAAAATGAATGGCGAGACATTGCTATTGGCAGAACTTTAACTTTTGACCGGGGTATGATTATTCCTTCAAAAGCACTAAAAAATGGAGAAATTTGTGTACCTTGGTTTGATGATGGAGAGAAAGTGCTTAACTTCCGTTCTCCTTTCCTCAACTCGAATGGTTTATGCGTTTCTATTAATAAACAAGTTGAAGATTACTTTGGACCTAATGGTAAACCCTTAGAAGGTATTATTGTAGTTAACGATGAAGACCACAAGCGTATTCAAGCAAGAATAGAAGCGCTAAAAGCACAAGGGGAAGTTTTGGAGGTAGACCCTGCTGAAACAGAATCAGAACGTCAAGGACGCGATTTTGATGGTGACTGTATTGGTGTAGAATTAGCCAGTAAATATCCTAATTTAACCGCAGAAGCTGAGTACAGGAACCTCCCTGAAAATGCCTACGCTCCTACAGTTAAGCTGAAAAAGCAATCATTTTATAGAGAAGATGGCGCCCAACCAGAATTTGAGGAAATCGCTATTTTCATGTCTGACGGTATCAGCGTTGGTGTTATTAATAACCAAGTAACTACTCTCGAAGCTTTAGAATCTGAAATCGAAATTCTAAGAGCTTACGGTAGTTTACAGGAAAAATCCGATTATTTAGATAAAATAGCTAACCATTATCAAAAGTTATTTACCCAGGAAAATAACGAGAAAAACCCTCAACCTATCCGTGAAGAATATAGGGAGCGGATGAATGAAGTTATTAGTTTAGCTTCAGATAAAAACAGAACCCCTGCATTGGTAGACCAAACAATGGAAATTAATCGTAGCATCTACCGCAGCATGATAGAAGAAGGTTGCTTTCAAAACCAGGTTGCAGTTGATATGTTTAAAAGCGCGCGCGCTCCTGATATGAAGTTGATCAAAGAGAATAAACGTTACTTATACCGTGATGTTAATTATATCAAGGATAAAAAATTACCTCAAGCTTACTTAACTGAAGCTATCGTCCCCAAAGGTTATTCGCCAGTAGAACTGCTAATAAATCAAACCAACAAATACTTTCAAGAATCTCAACTTGAATCTAGACCTATTGTTCAATTCGCCGATTTATTTAAAGGCGTTGACTTCACTCCACAACAAAAGTTTCAAGCTATCCTTGCTAAAGAAGAGTTTGATAACAAATTTAATGAAGCTACTCGCATGGAACGACGACGTAGCAGTGAACAAGGCGCCTATGCGGTAATCGCAACGCCATCAGGAAACAATATAGAAATTACCAATTTGATTCGATATGAACACCCTAAAATTTGGAAAGCCCAAACTCTTAATATTAAATTTCAGGAAATACCAGAAAAGTACCGCAGCCAAGACCGTCCACATACACTTTTGGCATTAGCACAAATTGATAGCGAAATGGAAAACGGAGAACCCAAATATCGTAAATTGGGTACAGTCAGCCAGCAATCAGTCATTGATTATAAACTGAAACCTGGAACAACAATACAAGGCGCCACTTTAGTTGAAATTAAGCCCGAACTTAGAAAAAGCCAGACTAAGCTGTTATTTCAACAAGCTTATGCAGTCGCAGAAAACTTTTGCGCTTCTATTCCCGAATCAGAACGTTTATCTACTGCTGCTGCGACCTGGAGTATATCAGCTACAAGACAAGACGAAGTGGAGCAAAACATTAGTACTTATTATGAAGATAAAAAAGTATCTAATTTTGTCTTCGCTGCTTTCCCAGAAGAAATTTTGGGAAGGGTTGACAAATTACAATTTACTAATCTTAAACTCACGGGGTTAGGTAAAGAAGGTGATAATTTTAAAGACCGAATATGGAACCCAGAAGAAAAATACGATATAGAAATTAGAGCTAGCCATTATTCAAAGGAACACGAGCGTCATGGTTATAGAGTAGTGTTTGTCAAGGAAAATAATGAGGATTATAAGGAATTTGCTGTTTTAGAACAAAGAACGGGAAGATTGCCCATCGGTACTCAAGCGCAAGCTTCAATTAAAGCAGGAGAAGCTTATACAGCCAAAGCTACTCTCGTTGAACCTGATAAACCTGCTATTGAATTTACCATACGAGAAATTAGCAAATTTTCTCATGCAGGTAAAACTTTTAACGGTGAACAAGTAACATTATTGATTGGAAATGCTCCAGTTCCAAGCCAAGCAGCTAAAGTTAAATTAGAAGGTAAAATTTTAGGAGAACTGGATGTTGATTCAGTCAAACAACTTCAAGAAGCTAATTATTTTGAAAATGGCAATCATTTAAAGCTTAAGTTAAAAACAATAGAAACTACTAAGCATGAATCTGCCTTTGTTATTGGGGAATCACCTAACGGTAATTTAATCAGAATTAATAAGCTTAATTACTATGACTACCAAGGTCAAAAATTTGATGATGCGAAATACCAAAATTTTACTATAGAGATTCCTCCAACTAAAAATAGAGATGCAGTGCTTCTAGATGGAGAATTGCTGGGAGTACTACACTTTAAACAAGATAAGGAAGCTCTTAGAGAACTCGGAATTTTAAAGCCAGGGCGCCAAGTTTCCGTACAATGCAACCTCCAAAGTAATTTTACGCACACGTTTGTTCAAGTTGAAGAAAGCACAGTACAGTACCCAGAAGTCTGGACAAAGGAAAATCAAGCTTTCAAAGATACGACCCAGCAACTTGTGGTAACTCCACAAGAAGCAATGATTGAAAAAAGCGCGCCATTTCTTCAGAAATTAAAAGAACGTCCCACCATACTATTTAGCAGCCAAGAGGATAAAGTATTGGGGCTAATGGGAATGGCAGTTGATAACCACAAAGTTGAAATTGTCCAGCAGTGGTTAAAATCTCGCTCGATTGAATTTAGCGCAATTGCTCCAGAAGACGTTCCTTTAGAAACAAAGAAAGGTCTTGCGGTACTCTACCTTGTTACTAGTACAATCAAACCTAGAGACGATGAATTACTTCAGGCGAAATTTGGCGAACTTTTAGATGCGAATGGCGCCAATAATGCTTACTATAATTATCTCAACTCCCTGCCTAATCGACCCCAAAATATTAGAGAAAACCCAGAAAAAATAATCGAATCTAAGCAACCAACTCAAGTTGCGACCGTAATAAGCAATAGTACACATGCTCAAGTAAAAACGGAGCTTATTACTACTGGCGCCACTTTCAATAATCCAACTATTAGCACCCCTATTAATATTGGTTCCTTGAGTTCTGACCCTCTAGGCGCCGCTCTTACCAATCCTACAGTCAAAGCTAAAGAACTGGGTAACATTAAAGGGGACTATCCAGTATCCTTTCGAGACAATCCTTTTGTAGCGGCAGGGAGATGTGCGGCTGAGGTGTGGACTCAAGACAAACCAGACGGAGTTCCCTTTGTCTCAGCAGAACAAGCTTACCAACACTATAAAGATACAGTTCCTATCCCAGAAGCGAGAGTCCAATTGATAGCAGAAATTATCGAAGCCAAACTAACTCAGCATCCTAAGTTGTTTGAAGCGATAGCAGCAAGGGGTGGAGTGGAATGGTTAGAAAGTTGTACCCACTACGTCACCTCAAATAAAGACAACTACTGGGAAGGCAAGGGTAAAGATTCACCTTTCATCGGCGCCTTGATAGACGCATACTCCAAAGTCTTAGAAACTTCTAAAACTGTAACCGTCATAGCTTCCCCAGCATCACAACCAGCAAACCCGCTTTCCAACCTAGAACCTCTTAACGATGCTGTGGCGCCTCACATGCAGAAAGATTTAGCGATGGCTCAGGAGGCAAACCAATTCATCGGTAAATCAGCGGCACCGCCCGATACACCCTCCAGTACTCGCAACTACGAGCAAGCTTGGGGAAAAGGCGCCAACACAGGGGTGTATTCAGCTTCGGACACAATTATGGTATCAGGGTCTGGTCCTTGGCGCGGTGTTACCCAGCAACAAATTCTTGAAACTTTCAAAAATCATTATGTGCCACTACTAGATAAAGCCATTGCATCTGGCAGTTCCTTTGTAGTGGGCAATGCAGCTGGCACTGACCAGCTAGTACAAAAATATTTGAAAGAGCATGGATATAAGTTGAGTAGCTCAAAGGGTGATGGATACACGCGCGCGTCACCGCCAGAAAAAGTTACTTGTGTTGATAGCAGTTATGAGCAAACCACTATTGACAGTTTAAGAAATTGGTATAGTACTGCTGACAAGCTCGGCAAATCAGAAGAGTACAAAAACCGGATTATAGAAGTTGCTACCGAGTTACAGTCTGGGCAGGGATTGTCCGAGAAAGCATTAATTGCCATGACCAAAGATATGGAAGAATTGCGTTCTATAAATCGGCTGACTCAAATTGCTCAAAGAATTGGTGATGTTCTGGGACAACCTGGGGAAGGTAGTTCTATAGTAGTCAAGGGTACAACCTACGATATTTCTCTTAATCCCTCGCAAAAAGACTTAACAATTTCCCATAAAAATGGAAATGTAGTTCTTGATATTGAATCAAGTAAAATAAAAACTAACCAAATCTCTTCTGAGGTAATAAAAACTTTTGAAGATATTAATACTAAAATTGATACAGCTTTGCTTCAAGTAAAAGCTGAATATGTGGAAATGTAATTTTATCATTATTATATCTATAAGTTAAAAAATATGTATACAAATCCTTTAGTAACACTTACAGAAACTACCTCCGCAATATCAAAAGATATTTCTCCTTCTAGAACAGTTTATATACTTAGCCAGATTATAGAGACAATTGGGTACGATGAGCAATATTTGGCAGATAATGTAGAAGAAGTAAGTCTTTCCGAGCAAAACGATGCTATCAAAGCTTTATCAGAGATGATTGTTGGAATTAACTCAGGAAAATCGTATGAAGAATCTATAATAATAGCATTATCTTTGCCAGAGGAGCGCGCGGAAGAAATTGGTGATGAAGAGGCGCCTATAATATTAGTAGAGGACGAAAAAACATCGCCTTTAATGCAGCTCTCTTCTGTGGATGAACTAGATGATAGTTCAGCAATTGCTTCATATGTATTTGAAGAAGTATCAACTTTTACTGAACAAGAACAAACTTCGTTAAAGCTTTATCAGCAAGATACAGAGGATATACACCAATATGTAATTCCACTAATTCTAACAAGATTAATTAAAGAAGGTTCAGCTATAAAAAACGAAGATACTAAAGATTTAATAACTAGGGTATATAAGTCAGAAAAGTTTACTGCAATATTAAAAGCGACTTCAGAAGGTGAGCAATTATTAACGTTAGATAGAAATGCTCCTCTAAAAAATGAGGATGCCACAGCTTTGGAGGCAACTAGAGAATCTTCTCAGTTGAGGTTTGAGATTATTATCAACAATATTACTCAGCAAGAACTAGAGCAAATAAAAATAATAGCTCTACGAGAGGCTAAGAAAATATCTCAAAACGAGAGAAAACAAAGCGAGCTAGGTGAGTGAGTCACCAAAATTCTTAGTTTTTTAAAAAGATACGATTTTTTAACCACTGTGGCATACGCCATTCTTCTGTCCACAGAATATTATTTTCTTCGCTGTAGTTGTTGAAACCTAGTTTAGACCAATATTTCTTCATTAAATTTTTTCCTTGTTCATCCGGATATCTATCTTTCAAATCTTCTGACGGACAAGGATGAAATCCTACAACTTGCCCCTTAGCAAACAATTCTAGAAACATAGCTAGTGCTTGTAAAGCATATCCATGTCCTCGATAATTAGGCTTAATAAAAACTCTATCAATATAAAAAATATAATCAGGAAAGGCAAAAAAATTCTCTAAATAACATTCTGATAATATAAATTCTGCAAAGTTATAAATGTCGCCATCTTTACTATCCGCCAAATCTATTAAATAGTAATTTGCATAAGAATAGTCAAATCTAGCAGCTAAGATGTGACCTATAATTTTATATGCACATTCTCCCTCGAATTCCAAATCCTCTGATTCTTCAAAAAAATTATAATCTAAACCAACTTTAATTGAAGTCTTAAAATGACTGATTATAAAATCGTCTTTATCAGTAGTTACATTTATATGCGTTTCTATTTCTAAAGACATAAATTCTTACCTCAAAAACATTTGGTTAAGCCAAATTAAAACCTTTACTCCACCCATAATTATGTGTCAACTTCTATACTTCTATTTTAGCTTTAGCTATTGAGTTATTCTCATTGATGTCAAAAATCTGTCATTCGCTAAACTTCCTCCTGAAAAAATTCTTCTTTCTTCAAAATAGCAGGTACAACTAACTACGATGCATAGTCTTAACCAACCTCAACAGTTGTACTTGTGGCGCCACCGATTTACTGAAACTGCAAGATTCGGATGATGTTCGCCATATCAGCCAAGTAAGGCAATATTCCTGACGCAGTAACTTCTCCAATTGGGTTATCCACGTTTTGAATAAACCAATGGCACCTCAAAATTAATAGAAGTATTCTCAATTAACGAATCATTCAATATTGAATTATTTCAGATTTTTATTAGGATTATTGTCTATAATTGCCTATTAAGGTATTTGGACTTTGGACAAAAAGTGTTTGTTTGCGTACTAATATCGTCAAAACATTTAAATAATTGTTAATTATGCTTTCAGTTTATTGTATTAGTTAGGCTGAACATTGATATGAACTAAGGCGAACTTAAGTACTGATTTATTGAGTTATAAAATAGCTATCAGTATCTCAATACATAGTATTATCGGAACGTACTATATACTGAATCTACTGATAGACTATGCAAAAAATAAACCATAATCAATTAATAGCGCAATTCCGCTCTTTCCGACAACATTTACGTGGATTATTTAAATCATACAGTGATAGTGTTATTGATTTAATTGATGCTAAGAAAAGTAACTCAAATAACGCTTCTTCTCCTGCCGAGTTATCTTTAAGTTCTTTATTTGAAAGAACTTATAGCTCTCTTTACAAGGCAATTCAAAAATCATTTAATTTTAATGATAGTAATAAAAAGAAGAGAAAGAAGTTAAAAAATTTAACTCGGCTAATTGCTGAGGTTACACCCCAGCCTGAAAAACGTCCTTTTTATTTATTTGCAACAGATACCACTCCTCATCCTCGTCCTCACTCTCCAACTTTGTCAGAAAGAAGTTATGTTTATCAATCAAATACTGTTGCTGGTAATAAACATGTATCCGTTGGTCATTCTTTTTCATTTGTCTCACTTTTACCAGAGAAAGACGTTCACTCTTCATCTCCCTGGTCAATTCCTCTATCAGCAGAAAGAATACCAACTAACAAAAAAGGCATAAGTATTGGCATTGATCAAATTAATGCATTAATGACCGATGAATCACTTCCTTGGTATGGTAAATTATCAGTATTAACTGCCGATAGTGTTTATAGTCAACGCTCATTCCTATTTGATGCATCTAAGCAGAAAAATTTGGTTGTAATTGCCAGAGTTCGCAGTAATCGAATTTTTTACTCTGCGCCACCTATGCAAGAAGAAAAGAAAAAACGTGGTTGTCCAAAAAAATTTGGTGAACGCTTTGATTTGGCTCTTAAAGAAACTTGGCGCCCACAGTCGCGAAACTGCACAAATCAAAAGTACTACTAAAAAAGGTCGTCAATTCACAGTAACGCTTAATGCTTGGCATCATATGTTAATGAGGGGAACTCAAGAAGAACAAATGTATAAATGCCCTTTCACTTTAGTTCGGGTTAATGTCACTGATGATACTGGTTGTGCTGTTTGGAAACCAATGTGGTTAATAGTTATAGGTGAGCAACGTGAGCGTATTTCCTTGACAGAAGTCTATCATTGCTATCGGCAAAGGTTTGATATCGAACATATGTTTAGATTTAAAAAGCAACGTTTACTGATGACTAATTACCAGACTCCAGAAGTTAAACATGAAGAAAATTGGATACGCCTGGTTATGCTCGCCTACGTACAATTATGGGCTGCAAAGGACTTATCTAATCATTTACCAAGGCCTTGGGAACGTCCCCACGAGCAAAACAATGCTAAAATTATTTCCCCCAGTACCGTACAACGCGATTTTCAACGAATTATTTCGGAGATTGGAAAACCAGGAAATTCACCAGAACCCAGAGGAAATGCAACTGGTCGGGTGAGGGGTCAGACCCAGACGAAAAGAGTTAAGCATCCTGTTATCAAAAAAGGTCAAAAATCAAACACTCCACAGCATCAAGCTGCGTAGTTTTTCTGTAAATATACTTGTTTTACTCAGTTAATCTCATAACTGGGATAAAAAGCTGTATCCGTCCTTTAGTTCACAAACGTACTATTTTGTCCAAAGTCCAAAAGGTATAACAGGCAATATAAACAAGTAAAAATACTGAATAAATACTTAAGTTCTTGTTCTGCGGTCATTTATTTTGTGGTGAATGTGAACCGTGGTTCACATTCACCAACATTATAGGTAAAGCCGAGATGACCAAAACAATAGCACTCATCATTTTTGCGGAAGTATAGTTCTTTCCAACCAGAACTTAAAAGCCCACATCAAAGCACCCTTTATCAAAGGTATTCCAACCTTTTTTATTGTTCCGAGCTTAACCTGACTCAAAATATTAGGCGCCGAAGAATCATCACCTGCCTGATGATGTCGCATTAAATACTCCGATGCTAAATCAATCAAAGATTCTAGCCGCAAATTTAACTGTTGTATAATTTTATTCTGTGTCTCTACGCTAACTTCTTTCATCAACTCACGTAATTCTGCAAATTGATCTCTTTCGGCAGGCTGATAATTTTCTAAATCTAATGCTTTACCTTCTTTTGAACGCGGTTGTGCTAATTCGCCTAACTTTATGCGTGCTTCTTCCCAATTTTTTACATTTTTCCCGCCAATCTTACAACTCACTTCCCACTCAATAGGTGGCATATCATCAACTTCAACTTTAATTAAATCTTTAAGTTGGCTAGTAGCTGCAGGATCAGAAAGTTCATATCTCGCGCGCTCACGACCTATATTATAGTCATAAGCACGAAACTTCTCTTCAAGAAACCCACCAAAAGCAGAGAAAACATCCCCAATTAATTTAAAATCATCAGCCGTAATTGAGAACACCGGAGCATCCATATCTTCCATCACCCAATCTTGAAAGCGAGATTGTTGAAAAATTGAATTCAACAAAGCAGTTCCTATCACCAAGAAGTCAGCATCTTTCTTTTGGGTAAAAGGATTCTTAGATAATTCACGTAGACCTGGTGCAATATAAAGGTAGTACCTATTACTAGATGAACCTGGTTGATCAATGTTCTCAACAAGGGTTTTAGCCATACCAATCGGCTCATTCTCAAAAACGCCACCATCCGTATAAATGTACTCACCAATCCGGTCTCCACGTTTACCAAGACCACCAAAACGCTTAATTTTCCTGGCTTTAAAAGCAAAGGGAAACGCACCCGACGACAGACCCACCTCGCGTAGCTCTCTCCAAGTAGTATCTCTACTTTTATCTCCGAATGTATCCCACTGTATAATACTTTGATGTGTTTCTGGGTCTCTTTTAGTCTCTCTATCTATTTCAACAAGCGTCGCATCACCAGATTCATCACGAGAAGCAATACAGAAAAATTGATCCTTATAACGGGTATATGAAAACTTCTCTGTTCCCTTTGTTTCGCCTTCTGTTTGTTCTCCACTGGAACCAGCATAATCGGTTGAAATGGAGAAATTAAAGCCCGAAAGGTTGGACATCGCAATACCAACATAAATTTGAGGCGCCGCAGCGGGATGTTTCTCATTCATTTTTGGCTTATCTTGCAGATATCTCTCCCCAATTTCTTCAACAACTTTTGTTTGTAAAAGTGAAAATTTCTGCTCGGACACTGCAACATCAAGTAACTTGGTAATATCAACTTCCTTTACCCATACGTTATATAGTGGATTGTTATAAGGTTCTCGTAGAGATGTTTTATTTGGTAGTGCATTGTTATATGAATCCTGTAGAGATGGGCTATTTGGTAGAGACTGATCACCGCAAATTAAATGCTGCGCTAAAATACAAGCCGTCATTCCACCAGCCGAAGCACCTGTAATTACATCAATTTCGATACGCTCATCATCACTTGTCGCCTTCTCATTATGTCTGGCTATTGCTTCAAGCACTTCATACATAACGCCAGCTTCATAACTACCCAGCGATACGGCGCCGCTAATAACAACAGCAAGTTTCTTTGGCATTATCTTAACCTCATTGAATATTTGTTACTTATCCGAACTGCATCCATATCATTTAACGGATTCTGATAATTCCCGATACAGTAGATAAATTCCGGTTAAAATTACCACTGACATTTCTAGCATTACCTTCAGAAGTCTTAATTACTGAACTTCCTTGAGAATGTGCCCTGATAATCCCAATATGATTAAAGACTCCGTTAGTCCCAGCCCAGTCAAAGGTAACAATATCGCCACGCATGGGGATAATAGAACCTCTAGGATACCAATAGCCATTTTGCTTTGCCCAGAACTGCCAAGACTCAACCAAAGCCATCGTAGCCCAAAAATTTTCAGGTCTATTTGGTATGGTAATTCCTACTTGACGACAACAGTAAGCAACGAAAGCAGCACACCAGTTATAAAAAACTGGCTCCGTTCCTATGTGAGCAAGGAGTTGCATCGGTTCACGGAAAGGGCTAAGATATTTTTCTGCTTCACTATCTGCATTACTCCACCTGAGTCCTTTAGCAGCCTCAATTTCTGCAAAAGTAGCCAATCGTAAATTAATGGAATCGGATGGGTCATCAGAAAAGCCAGGGTCATATTTACCGCCTAGTTTGCCCCATGTCATGGGACCAACTTCTCCATCAACCATTAAACCTGCTTTCAATTGATACGCTTTAACAGCTTCTTCCGTATTATTTTCAAACTCTCCATCCACTTCTCCTGCATTAAATCCTTCATCATTGAGCGCTTTCTGTAGAGCTTTAACATCATCTCCTTTAGTACCCCAGCGCAGAATGCGAGTTAATGTAGGTAAAGTAGAGCTAGGCGTAACAGTAATATTTGGTATAGTCGCAGCAGGAATAGTTTTACTAGATGGAGCGACTAAAAAAGTTTTAGCAGTAGGATATTTACCTAAAAAGTCTACAAAATCATCAGTTAGCTTTGTTTTTAATTCTATTACTTCAATGGTTTCTGAACCTGCGTTAGCTGCAATAACTGGGTAAGATGTACCACCTTCTTCTTTGCGATAAAGTTCAAACCATGTAACTTCTTTTTTTGGTATTGTTGTGTCAATAAGGTCTCCAATTATATTCTGTAGGGATAAAGAAATTAGTCGTTTTTCTTCCATCCTTTTCAGTAGTATCATCGCTCCACATTGCTCACTAACTAATTCGCTATCAAAGTGACCATCAAAGCGATATTTTCCTTTAATATAATGATTAGAAAAACTCCATAAATAAGGAGATTTGACATCTTGATGATAATAACGATAACCCCAGCCATTATAACCTTCAAGTTTGTAACAAATTCCCGGAATACTCCAGTCAGCCCAATTACTCAAGTTATCAAATGTCAAAGCATCTTGTGCTGATTCTTCCCATGTAAAAGGCGGTTCTCCTAAAGGACGATTTCTTGGAACATCAACTGTTTTAGCGCTTAAAGGATTACCATTATGTAAATGTGTATTGAAATTTCCACTGGCTTCTAGGTTATGAATTACTGCAATAATAAACCAAGGAATATCAGTCACTCTCTCTACTTTTTTATAACGAGCGCGATTATCCATAATTCGGTTGATAATAGTATCAACTTGGGTTAGTTTAGTTGATTTAATTTCAGAATCTTTGTATAGCTTTTGATATTGTTCTTGAAGTTCTAGAGTGAGTTGCATTTTATTTGCTCCTATAAATTGTTAAACACTGACCATAAATTAGCCCTTTGGGAGGACTGTTTAACTGCCTTGCTCCACCTCACGCCTTATATCTTTTAATAGGTAAAAACTTTGAAAACTACAGCTTATGCATACTTAATTAAGCTGCAGGAGGTTCTCCAAATTTAACGCTAGAACAGTTATCAACACGATAATTATTTGATTTCGGCTCATTCTCATCATTAAGAATTTTTCCTACCACTCCGCCAATAGATACTAGACGGCCCGCTAGACCCTGTGTGGCGCCTAAAATAACATTCAAAACTGCTTCCCAGTCCAGTCTAGACTTGGGATGTTTGTACAATATCCACTTATATTTACCTGGTTCTTCACCAAAGAAAATCCCACTTCCTATTTTCTCATCAGTAGGAACAAAGTTTTTACTGATGAAAACTTCTATTGGGTCATCTGTAAGTTTTTCAATATAAACGCGATTTTCTTCTGTCCTAAACTCTTTATCATCATAAAATGTTACTCCTGAACCTGTTGAACCAATAATTTTTACAGATGTAGCTTCACCGTTATACTTACCATTTGCTCCCTTTCTACCATTGAGAGAACCTGCATCTGAATCAAGAAGTTCTAGTTTGAGAATTCCTTTTTCATAAAGTTCGACTTTATCTGGCTTTGTACTCATCGTTTCATCCTCAAAAATATAGTAACTTTGATATTGGTGTATATCAAATTAAATACTGGATTATTTAAGCTCCAAGAGCTTTCAACATCTCATGCATATATTATAAATTCGAGCATAATTGTACGATTAAGTTTAATTAATTATGAACGTAATGCTCTACGAATATATGATGAAATTATAAAATTGGTAATTCCCTGCCGAAAAAAAACGGGATTTGTAATGATATTACTGACAAACGCTTTTTCCAGTTTAGTTAATGTTGCTTTGATAAAGCATTTACTTCATAATTGTTTTAGAAATGCCAAAACAAACATTAAATTTTTATTTTTAATCGCACCAAAATCTTACGCTTCGGCAGCACCCATTGACCACAGATAACAGCTTGTCAACACTTGTGTAGCTTCTAACACCTTGTTTTGATACTTTATGGCAAAAGTATAAAACTTGTCAACAATGATTTTCATAATTACTATGAAGGAATTATGAAAATCTCGCTCAGATGTTTGTAAAGTCTAGAAACCGGGAATATTCCTGATAACAGGAATGCATATTTCCAAGATAATACCGAACATAAACCCAGTTTTTCGACTTTACCTTACTTAACCTTAAAATTTGCTGTAGATTGCTTTTATCTCTGCTGTAGCTTCCAATTCAGTACTCAACTAAGTCCGCCATCTATCCCTCGGACTTGTCGTTGAGATTTTT
Source organism: Calothrix sp. PCC 7103 (assembly GCF_000331305.1). Taxonomy (GTDB): domain Bacteria; phylum Cyanobacteriota; class Cyanobacteriia; order Cyanobacteriales; family Nostocaceae; genus Dulcicalothrix. Next base: position 1,313,167 of record NZ_KB217483.1, read on the forward strand.
ATTAAGACCAGCAGCTTTCCTAATTTTTGAAGCCTTTGGTGGGTTTTTGGGTGCGCCAGTACTTTCTCCCTCAAATCTGGCTGGGTACGCTAGGATTGTTGGCGCCATAGGTATAGAAAATGAATTTTTGGAAGTATGGGGACAGATTATTGGTTTATATGAACTGCTATTGTACTTAGGAGGATATTCAATTTTTGGGCAAGATGGTGCAAAGCTAGGTTTGGAAAGCTTGTTCGGTGCGGTTGTAGGAATATATGGGTCATTGGAGTATGGTTCCCAAGCGCAGGAACAGACCTTTGGTGGCTTTCGGTCAATAGTTCTACCGTTACCTACTCTAGACTCAGCAAGTTTGTTATTATTAACTTTGACGATGGTAGCAGATGCGTTACCAATTCTGGTTATTGCTTCTGCTGGTCTATCAGGCACGATTACTGGCATCAATGTCAGAGCTAATAAAATATGTGTTCCTAAACGAGATAAAATCATAATTGCCTTCTTTTATTACATCAATTCAACAGTAAAACAGAAATTTTTCGGGATTGGAAATTTAGAAAATGCTCAAGCATCAACTGAATAAAATGTTAGTAATTTTGTTTAACCATCGGCGATACTTAGCTGCTTTATGAGTAGCCACGCAGTACTGTGTTGCCATGTCATCAAAAGCAACGACATTCCACTTATGAGACTCGAACCACGGAACAAATTCAACATTAGGTGCTTGACAGATTGCTTTGAAAAGGTCATAAGTCGTAACACCTAAATTAGATGAATCAAATACTACAAGTGAGTTTGTAACTTTTAAGTTACTAATTTGAAAGTGGTCATTAGTTTTCAAAAACTTCAACCTATCAGCATAAGTCTGAAAAATGGCTGTTTCTGTCAATGATTTTTCAGCCCAGTATTCTGCATAGCGAGATTCCGAGGCGATTCGCAACAGTCCAAAAGCATTGATTTTTAACTCTTCTGACCAATCTTTACTATCAATTATTAAATGTGGAGCAGTATTTAGGGGAAATTTTTGTCTGAGTTGTAAGACTGCATTTGAGTATAAACAAGCCCATTTATAAATAATTTCACCTAACAAATTTTTATCAACAGCTTCTAGACTACGTACAGTTGTTCCCATAATTTGTTTGGTTAGGTGATGATGATAGTCAATAAATTGGTTGATCGCTCTTGTAGAATAGGAAGTCGTCAGTGTCAAAGCATATTTAATAGATTTCAAATCAGCTAAAAAAATCTCTTTTTGATTAGTACTTGGCGATAAAAAATCTCTTTCATAGATGTAGGTCGTCATATCATCGATTATTTCCCACAAAAATCATGAAAATTAAGCTTTTGCTGTAATTTCTAGAACCTCTAAAAGATTGAGGTTCCAGAAACTGTTTAATATTTAACGTGTTCGAGGTTTAGGCTCTCTTGATGGTCTTTCCCAACCAAACCAATCACGGGCAATGAGCAACGGCGTTTGGCTATTATCCTGTGCCTGAATCTTGTTGGTGTCATTAGAAGGAACTGCCGCATCTGGACAATGAATTAGGGGACATAATCTTGCTGGAATTGGCTTGCCATTACACGTGCAACCAGTTGCAACGGCGCCAGTTGAATTAGAAGTTGCTGCCAACCCAGTTGAGTTAATTAATACTGAAGGAAGAGCAGTAGCAAATAATACGATGGAATAGAGGGAACGGCGAAGTAGTTGTGCGTGCATTGCAGTCTCCAAAAAATTTATCTATCCGTGAATCTATGTATATACGTTCGCTGATTTTTTGATTGCGGTCGATACCAAAAAACTCAGGACTTTAATAGCAATAAAGTTCAGGCTTTATGTAAAAGAATAAAGAAGTTCAGTAAAATTCAGGAAAGCTCAGGAGTAAACATGTATACTAAGAACACAACTGTAGTTATTGTTGTTACCGCTTTCTCCATATATGGACTCTGTGAATCTCGAAGAAGTATTACGATTTGTAGATGCAGTAACTTTCAGTAAGACCTCGAAACACCTCAAGGATATTGAAGTCTCTATTTTGCGGGGTGCTTGGCAAGGTCAAAGTTATGAGGACATAGCTCTTGAACTTGGTTACACAGATAAATATCTCAAGCAAGATGTAGGCCCAAAGCTATGGAAACTGCTGTCAATGGTGTTTGCTGAAAAGGTTAGTAAAACTAGCTTTCGGTCTGCGCTAGAACGCAAGTACTCAGATCAAAATGAAGAGAAAAATCAAGGCGCCTCAACCAAAGTGCTACCAACTCATAGGGAGGCGCCAGTATTAATAGAAGCTTGCTGTGATTGGAGCGACGCACCAAATATATCAGCGTTTTATGGAAGGACAGAAGAAATAGCAACGCTCAAACAGTTAATTTTGAAGGATGGTTGCCAACTTGTGGCAATTTTAGGAATGGGAGGAATGGGTAAGACAACTCTAGCTTTGAAGTTAGCACAGGAACTACAGAGTCACTACGAGTTTATTATTTGGCGCTCAATTCGCAATGCTCCTGAACTTAATGAGCTTTTATCCGATATGATTCAGCTTTTTTCGGGTGGACAAGAAAAGCTTCCCGAAAAGCTTGATAATCAATTATCTACTTTATTTAAATATCTTCGTAATCATCGCTGCTTAGTCATACTCGATAACATGGAGTCTATATTGCAGGACGGAGAGCATGTTGGTCAGTATATTTCAGGCTATGAAGAGTATGGTAACTTACTTCAACGTTTCGCTGAGTCTAACAATCAAAGTTGTTTAATTGTAACTAGTAGAGAAAAAACTAGAGAAATTACCTTACTCGAAGGAAATACATCCAAAGTTTACTCGTTACCGTTACGAGGGTTACTTAGTAAAGCTGGGTATCAAATTTTTCAAGCAAGAGGCAACTTTTTTGGTATCAGCAATGAAGAGTGGCAAGAGGTATTTCAACATTATGCGGGTAATCCTTTAGCATTAAAAATAGTTGCTTCAGCCATCCAAGAATCATCGGATGGTAATATGAGTGAACTAATACCTTTATTGCGTCGAGGGGAATTACGATTTGAAAACATTAACGACTTACTCGAACGACAATTTAAACGATTAGGCACCGTTGAAAAGGAGATAATTTACTGGTTAGCTATTAATCGTGAACCAGTTTCAATTTCTCAACTTAGTGCGGATATCGAAACTGAAGACACAAAAAACCAATTAGTAGATGGGTTAGCATCTTTAATCAAACGAAGTTTAGTTGAGCGCAGTCAAAATAAACGACTATTACAACCTGTTGTAATGGAGTACGTTACCGAAAAGTTAGTACAAAAAATAAGCGGTGGAATAGCTACTAAAGATTATAGCTTTTTAAAGAACTATGCATTGCTCAAAGCTTCGAGCGAAGACTATGTAAGGCAAGCTCAAGTCCGCTTTATACTTAAACCAATAATAAATAAATTAACATCTAAATTAAATGGTTATATTGGAGTTGAACATCAACTAGTAAATATTTTAAATGAAGTCAGACAAGAAGCCGCATTTCGACACAGTTATATAGGTGGAAACTTACTTAATCTATTCATTCATTTAAAAACAGACTTAACTAGCTATGATTTTTCTCATTTTCAAATTCGACAAGCTTATCTGCAAGGCATAAATTTACATCATGTAAATTTTTCTGGGTGCAATTTTCAAAATTCGGTCTTTACTAAAGCCTTTGGCGCCGTTAAAGGTGTAAAATTTAGTCCTGACGGTCAGATATTGGCAACTACTAACACTGACTGTTCAATCAGCTTATGGCATGTTGACACTGGACAACATATATTAACCTGTAATGGACATACTAGCTGGGTATCAAACGTAGACTTTAATATAAAAAATCAAACTTTTCTGAGTGCAAGTGAAGATAATAAAATAAAAATATGGAATTTATATGGCACTTGTCTTAATACAATTGATGCCCATACAAAAACATTACGCACAGCAACTTTTAGTCCAAATGGAGAATTAATAGCCAGTTGTGGAGATGACCAACTTGTTAAACTTTGGGATGTTGACACTGGAAAATGCCTAAAAGTTTTAGATGGACATGATGGTTGGGTTTTTAGCATCAGTTTTAGCCCTGATGGTAAATTGCTTGCAAGTAGCAGCAATGATAAAAGCATTAGAATTTGGGAAGTAGAAACAGGGAAATGCATCCAAATTATAGAAGGACATCGAGATTGGATTTTAAACGTAAACTTTAGTCCTGACGGTCAAACTTTTACTAGCGCTAGTTTTGACCATACAATCAGAGTTTGGAAACTTAATAGTGGCGAATGCTTACATATTTTAAAAGGTCATACATCTTGGGTGTGGAAGGCAGTCTTTAGCCCTGATGGTGTCCAAATTGCTAGTACTGGTTCCGATAAAACTATCAAAATGTGGGATGTCTCAAGCGGCAAATGCACAAAAACAATTACAGGACATACAGACCAAATATGGTCACTAGCTTACCATCCAGATGGTAACAAAATAGCCACAGGCAGTGATGACCAAACAGTAAGAATATGGAACATAACCGACGGTAAATGTCTCAAAGTTATTCAAGGATATACAAACTGGGTTAAATCAGTCAAATTTACACCCAACAGTCAACAGTTAGTTAGCGCTCATCAAGACCATGCCATCAGAGTTTGGCATATCTCTGGGCGCCAAGAAAGCACACTTAAAGGACATGAAGGTTCTGTATTATCATTAGCAGTACATCCAAATGGTGAAATCATTGCCAGCGGAAGTGAAGACCACACTATCAAAATATGGGACATAACTGATACTAAATGTTTATATACAATAAATGAACACACTGGTGATGTATGGGGTGTTAGCTTTAGCCCAGACGGAAAATTACTAGCAAGTGCTAGCTACGACCGAACCATCAAAATTTGGCAACTTGAAAACAAAGTATGTATTTATACCTTAAAAGGATATCATGATAAAATTGGAGCAGTAACTTTTAATGCTTCTGGTTCGCTACTAGCGACTGCTGGAGAGGGTGCAATAGATGTTTGGGATGTAGAAAAAGGTATATGTCTATATACTCTAGAGGAGGAAGGGCACAAAGGTAGAGTAAAATCAGTAGCTTTTAGTCCAGATAGTCAATATTTAGTAAGCGGCAGTACTGATAGAACAATAAAAATCTGGGACTTACACAAACGTTGGTGTATTCGTAACTTTACAGGACATGGCGCCAGTGTAGTATCCGTATCTCTTAGCTCAGACGGAGAAAAAATTATTTCAAGTGCCTGCGAGCGTACTATCCGCATTTGGGACATCAATGAAAACAACCATTCTCAAGAGCTAACTGGACACAAAAATTGGGTTTGGTCAGCAACATTTAGTCTAGACAATCAGCTAATAGCAAGCGCTAGCCAAGATGAAAGTATTATCATTTGGGATGCGAATACAAATAAAAAGTTAGTAGTCTTGCGAGCAAAAAGACCTTACGAAGGAATGCAAATTTCATCTTCAACAGGTTTAACAGTGGCAGAAACATCTGACTTAATAACCTTGGGAGCAATTTAAAAATCACATTATATATAACAGGAATAAATTTTTAATGAGTAAATATCAAATACCAACATCAGTAGTAAAAGCTAGTCGTGATGAAATTGATGAACTTGAACTACTCATACTAAAACAAGAAAATAAAGGTGAAGAACCCACACAAGTAGAAAAGTTGCCCGACGATTTATCAGGTTATTATTTCGTTGTTGCTCCTTTACCGTATTTAGATGGTACTTTTGTTCTGAACGGCGACGGTATGATTTATCGTCTTGAGTTAACAGGGGGTAAACCAAAATTAAAAACGAGAATTGCCAAGACTCCTTGTTATTATGCAGACCTCGCAATTCAGTTGCAACCCAACAAATATCCAGGTAACTTCAAGTTCTACAATGGTGGTCCCAGTCGTAGAAGTCAAGCTTTAGGTACACGTAACCAACTCAACACTGCTTTCTTAAAAACAAACAAACAACTTTTTGTAACATTTGATGCTGGACGACCATATGAAATTGACCCAGACAGCTTAGAAATATTGGCGCCTATTGGAAACACTCAAAACTGGCAAGAAATATTCCCATTATGTAGTATATTTGCCACCAACTCAAACCCAGCGCATCCAGTTTACAATATAAATCGAAACGAAATATTTACAATCAACTACTCAACAGGGTACAAAGGCAAATACAAAATCTTTGTCCAACAAGCTTTACGATGGATTAAGCATAAATTAAGCCAAACTGAAAACCCCCTTGTTAAAAATCCGCTTGTAATTAGAGCATTTACCAATATATTTCGCTACGGTTACGCACACTTAGTTCGCTACAATACAGAAACACAAGAATTTTCCTCATGGGAAATGATGCTTCCAGATGGACAACCAGTTGCTCCAGAGCAAACACTCCATCAAATGGCTATAACAGAAGACTATATAATATTTATGGATATAGCATTCAAAATAGAATTCTCTCAGATATTTTCTGCCATTTTTCTAGAAGGAATTGATAAATGGGATACTAACATCAACAAAATCCAAAGATTTCTTCAGAAATTTCAAAATAATCAAAAAATAATTGTCAATAATTTAACTACCCTTTTAAATTCAGCTTCATCTGAAGAAAAACAAGATAAAAATCAAACAATTGAGAAAGCAAAAATAAATTTGTTTAGATTTGGAGCATGGATTTACTCAATATTTATACGCCTTATACCTCCACAACCCTATACAAACTTATACATCATACCTCGTAAATCAGTACCAAAAAAGAATCAAAATGTAAAGGCTTTTAAATATATTTCTGAAATTAATTCAGAAAGCGAATCAGAAAATAATTCAGAAAATAACCCAAAAAAACGAAAAATAAGAGTCCAAAAAGTTACTATTCCTCGCGAAGTCTCACACTTTACTGTAGATTATAGCAACCCAGACAACAAAATTACCATTCATATCGGACACAACAATGGTTCAGATGTAACCGAGTGGGTAGGCAAGTACGACTTACCAGCGCGGCGAAATAAGTTACGTAAAGAATTAGCAGGTATGATAGTAGGCACAACAGATTTAGGCTGTTTAAGTCGTTACATCATCGATGCAAAAGCAGGAATAATCAGCGATGTAAGAGTAATGAGCGACCCAAGATATACTTGGTCGCTATCCGTTTATACTCATCAAGAATCATCCAACGAATCAACAAATGAAACCAACGATAAAACTGTAAATCAAGTTAAAAATATCTATTGGATGTCATGGGGTTTTTCTTGGGAAATAATACCCGAACGAATATATCAAGCTTACAAAAACAGTGACTATCGTCATATGCATTATACTAAATTGCCTAAAGACTACAAACCTACACAATTAATTAGGCTAAACACAGAGACAATGCAAATTGAGGATAGTTTTGAATTTCCATATGGTCATTTTGCCTGTACACCACAGTTTATTCCTAAAACTTCAACTTGTCCTCAAGACAGAGACCCATCTACGCATGGTTACATAGTTTGTGTCGTTCTTGCTGATAATCCAGAAAATCCAAATCAACCTCAAGATGAATTTTGGATTCTCGATGCAGACGATTTTAATAATAATCCAGTATACCGATTACAGGCGCCTTTGGTCAAACCTAGCCTAAATATAGGATTAACAATCCACTCAACGTGGTTAGAATCAAACTGGTTAGAAAAAAATAATATCAACAATTCACAAGACGATCGTCGCAAAAAGCGACAAAAATCCGTATACGAAGATTATAGTACACTAATAATTGAAAAATCAAACTCTAACATTAAAGAATTATTTGAACAAGTAATATACCCGCATTTCATAGAACAAACCTCTGAAAAAGCAATGGAGGACTTATTAAGCAAAAATAACTAATAGTATAGAGATCGACCAAATATATTCGGTCTCCAAATAAATTTTATAACTAATTTTCGTACATACGCATGGGCAGGTTTAACAAAAGTAAACAGTAACCTGCCCAATACATAAGCACTAATCTCGTGAACTACGGTCTACAAGACTATCTGCTCGGTCAAAGTTACCATTAGCGACTTCTCTCGATATATCAGAAGCTTCCGCATCACTAATATTTCTTGTATTCACTCGGTCAGCCATATTATCGAGACGGTTAGCTTCAGCATCATTGCCTCGATTACGTTCTGTCTGTGCTTCAGCACGCAGTCCTCCTTTAAGAGTTTCGCCTGGGGAGCTAGAACCAGAACTAGAACGGCTATCACCATCATCTGCTCGCGGTCCCGCAAAAGCTGATTGTGGTACAGATATAACAAGTAACAAGACTAAAACTTTAGTAAGCAGAGTTTTCATAATTCTTCTAATTCAAATGAATGTATTTGTGTAAGCAGCATTAACTGCGCTCATATTAATAGTTTCTCTAATTGATATAAAAATAGCGATACCAATAAATTCAGGAGTTTACTTGTAGAAAAACTAAGCCATCTTGCTTCAAAAACTAATAAACCTCAGTAAAGTTAAGTAAAACTCAGGCAAGTCCTGCACGGATTGCTATACTAACCGCGCTAATGAGCGGAAACCCCTTCGCATTAAAATGGAAAGTAGTAACAGGGCAATGTAGAAAAACCTTAAAAGGATACACAAAGGCATTTCGGCTAATCGACTTCAGCCCAACGGTAAAAATCTAGTAAATGGTAGCGGAGACTGCCAAGTAAGACAGATACAGGCGCCTGTATAAAAACCCTAGCCGGACACACCAGTTTAGTATTATTAGTAGCCATCAGTTCCAACAACAAATTAATTTTGCGGAAGTGTTTGCTTTGTTCGTTTGGGTTGGGCTGCAATCTGTGCGTCTAGATGTGCTAATAATTTATCAAGTGATTTTCCTATCTCCTTCATCTCTTCCTCTGTTTTTTTGAGATTTGCACTTAATCTTTCTCGAATCTCTGGTGCTGGTACATATGGTTTATTATTCATCTGTAAGTCTCCATTCAATATTGATATTGGTGCTGTAAGAACTACCTTTAGTTTTTACAGAACTAACGTTGGCTTGAAAGGCTTCCTTGGGAAATTAGGAAGCTCTAACGAAGGCAGGCATCTGACAAACTACTTTATTAATACATACCTGACAATTAACCAAAGTTTATCGACCTCAGTTTTTACATCTTGAATTTTCACTTGCCAATTGTCTATTGGAATAGCGTTGTCTGCGGCATGTATTGCAAATGAAACCATTGTTCCTACGTTTTGTGGCGAACCAAAATCAGTCTCGTTGTCAGACTGTATTAGCTTGATTGGTACAGATTTAAGAGCTTGGGGCTTAAATAAATACACATCGGTAGCTTGAATATTTTTTGGATTTCGCCCTTTGGTAAAAATTGGTAATCGCTCATTCAAGTTGTTAAGTATTAGTACTCGCTCGGTACTGCCAGAGGGCGGTTGCATTGCTTTATACCATTCGCTGGCAAAGTCGTGCTTTAAGTCGAAGGCAGCAAATAGTCCCTCTTGGCGACTAAGTTCTTCAACACTCTTAATATACTCTTGCACGGACTCAGCAGCAGGTGCTTTGAGTTTGTCTCCACCTTCCAATGCTGTATAACGTATATGTAATACTGCATCTGTAATTGTGTCATAATCAAATTGCCTAAATTCGGGTAGTTCTAGGCGCCATCTACTAATAACGCCGGCGCCTTCAAATGGGATGTAGCGTTCGTCTTTGAAGTTTAGCTCAAATACACCACTATCATTTTGACCTGTACTAACGGCAATTGAAGTTATGGGTACATTAACCGTGCTAAAGCGCTCGTCGGTTTTATCGGTTTTTTCTGGATAATCAGTTTTGTTTTTGGCGAGGGCATTTATTCGGAACTTATGTTCTAATAGTCGCAGTGTGCAATTAAGGCTAGTATAAGGACCAACGACACAAGGAACTGTTAGAGCTACAGATTTGATACGAAGCATGTAGTGACCAGGATGATCCATGTCGAATAGTACTTCTGGTAGGGCAAATTCGCACTTTCCAGTTTCTTTGAGTTCAATTAATGCTAAAGGATTAATTTGCCGTAGCGAAACGTGTTTTGTTACTTCGTAGTCATAGCCACGTTTTTCTTGATAGGCGCCTTCGAGTTGTTTTAAACCAATATATAACCGCTCACCAGATAGTAAACCGTTGTGGGCAGTATCCCAATAGCCAAACTGAATAAAGTTAGATGTCGTCAGTCCACGCTCGAAACGGAAGACTTTCTCTGCTTTTTTAGCTAGTTCGTAGGCTAGCGTGTAAGCTTGATAATACAACGTTTGGATTTGTCCTTCCATCCATGTGTAGAGTTCTTCGTTGGTATATTTATTACGTAAGAATTCCTCTACTTCTTGGGCATTGTCAATATTTTTCTGCTGGTTGGTAATTTCTTGGTTGGCAATATTAATCCGAATTTGTTGGGTTAACATTTGTTTGTCAATGTTTTTGATTTCATAACCAGCAACGTTTGCTTGTTGTACACGGTCTTGTAACTGGCGCAGAAAACCACCTTTACGCCCTGCATTGGTACTCTCAAATGAGAGTTTGTTAGCGTCCGTCTGCATCCAACGTGCAATGCCTTGCATAGCACTTCCAAAATTTGAACCACCAATTGTGAAATTTGCACCAACTCCAATAGGTGTAGCAAAAGCACCAATTGTTGGTATTGCGTGTAAAATACTTGCAATACTTTCAACCCGTCCAACATCGACTTGTTTATCAGCAACCTGCACTGATTTATCCATCTCCTCTTTTTCATAAGCAATCAATTTCAGACCGCTTTCGTCAACAGGTTGTTCGATTTGGTTGGGGAGTTCACCAAAATCAGTACTACCATTTGGTACTTTACCCAAGTCCTCACCAATCAGCTTTAAGTAATGTTGCAAACGGTAAACTGGACTTTTCCGGTTTTGTTCTAAAGCTTCTAAAGATTTTCCTGCTTCTTCTAGCTGCTGCTTTTTCACTTCCATTAAAAGGTTGTGCATTGTGCTTTCGTGCTTGGCACGCAGTTGAGATAATGCTTCCCCATCTTTTTTCTCTTTGGCTGAAAGAAAAGCATTACCCATTGATTTTAGTTCCGCACATACTTCTAAGGCTTTTTGCAATAAGTAATAGAAGCGGTAGTTAGGCATCGGGCTATTTAAGTCATTAAGCACACTTGCCAAACTAAGTCCCTGAGCAGCAGCTTGGACTAATAATGCTGGATCAATTGGTGGTTCAAACAGTGGTAATTTACGGAATACGCCTTCAATATTCTGACAGTGGCGAATCTTAAACAAGCGGTCGTCAATAGTATCACGGAGACCTCTTAATTTTGGGTTATCAGGTATACAGAAGTATAAAGTTGTTGCAAAACCAAAGATATTAGCTAGTCCCACAACACCATTACTTACACCGATTGGAAATGAGGTTTGGTTGCTAAAGGGAAATGCTAATTCTAACTCAACCATTGCATTACTGAACGCATCCCATTTGTCCAATAGTGACATATAGGTTTGAGGTTGAACTTTGCCGCGTTTAGGAATTTTTTGTCCCCTTGGCCCATATATATGGCCAGCTAGTACATAAAGTTGTGTAGCTTGGTTCAGGGTTTCGATGGTATCTTGACGAAATAAATAGTCACCCCAAGCTATTAAAATTTCGATGTATTTCATCACTACCCACTTCATGTAGGCAACAGGACGAGAGCGCGCGATAACATGCGGTTGAAAGGGTTTATCTCGCCATTCGTTGATTTGTTGATTTGGGGTAGTATCAGGTGTGTTGGGTTGTAATCCTATAAACAGTTTTTCCAGTACATTCTTGGCATCAACTTCTTTAAACGGTGTAAACTTCCAGAAGCGCTTATTGTCGAAACCTTGTGCAAAGGGGTCAAAGACATAGTGACACATTTTTAGTGCTTGCTCAAATTGTTGTGATTTTAACAAGCGGTCTACTAGCAGCATCGGAGCATGGAAAGGCGCCTCCCAATTATATAGAGAGTAAGGGCGTTTTAATTCATGATACAGTTTTTCGCCACTGGAGTTTGTGTCAAAATATGCTCCATACGTTTCGTCTTGATCCGTAACATCCTTAAGGTAGTAACTAAATAAGGCATCAAGGTTGCCAGTCATTAGTTTACCTAACAGTTTGTGGACAAAAGGATGGTAAAAATATAAATCTGTACCGATTTCAGGAAAAACTTTTACAATCGTTTGTTGATCGGTTGTTTTCTGTTCATCAAAATACGGCTTGTTGGTAAACCACCGTGGAGAATTAGCATCTGTTGTTTGTAACGAGTAAATCTTAGACCCTACGTAATGGAAATCTGTTGATGCGCCAGGGAAAGCTGGAATACCAGTTCCAGTATTATCTACCTGAATAATTTGACTTCCTTGGAAATGGAAAGCTGCTTTCGCTTGATGATTTCGATAAACATTGATAACTACTTCTTGTGAGGGAGAAGTTATCTCTCTTGGTACAAATTGGTAAGTGGTAACAGATGGTAGAACACGACGACGCTGAACTAATCTCAAGTTGCTATCGCCATTGAACGGTAAAGTGTCAACAAAATCATTAAAATCGAAGTCTGGAAAAACTTCCTTAGAAACCTGCTTTTGTGTCCACTTGCTGTTGCGGTATTCACTCCAAGCAATTTTAATTTCCCAGAATTCGGCTGCTTGGGAACTGCGGGGAGGTAAATCACCAATCTCGCGGGTTGTCAAGTCTCTTTCAGTATTATCTGTTATATTTTTAACCTTCAATTCCGAGGTTGTAGTTTTCTTCATGAACTGTGGGAAAAAAACCAATAGGCGCCGATTCCAGACTATAGGGATTAAGTATGTACCATTATTGATAGTAGTTCCATTTATGTCCTCAACGTCGTAACTTGGAATATCTACTTGGACTTTTTCCCAAGGATACCAATTTTTTTCTTTAGTATCAAAATAGCGGTAGTAGAAAAAGTATGGTGCATTGCGTGTTCGAGAAAAGATATGTAATTTGCTTCCTTCTATATCGAGGAATAATCCAACTACCTTTAAGTTTGCTACCTCGTCTACTTTAAAAAGGTAGTTCTTTAGTGCATCTTGGACGGTTTGTGTGTTGATATCTTTTTGTAACAATTCTGATTCTAGTTCTTTGTAGAACGGACTTTTGTCGTCGCGAAGTGGAGGTTCTATCCAATTTTCTGGGTATAAAAAGACTTTGCGGTTAGCTTCCCAAACACGATACCGTTGCATCCACTCCCAACGCGCGCGACCAAGTGCCTCATTATGTACACCAATTTGATTCCCGCTTGCGTCTTTTTTATCTTCTAGCCCCAGAAAACATCGTTGAATAAACAACTGTACGCTGGAAATTGCCTGCTTGATGCGGGATGTTTCCATACAAGCGTCCATTTGTACATCTATTAAGAAAAATTCAAACAAGCTATCAGCGTCTACTACACCCCACTCTCTCAAATCTGGTTGCACTAGTAAATACGCAATTAGAGCTAGTTTTTGATTTTCTCGTAGTTGGTCGTTGAGAGGTTTGACGACTTGTTCCCAATCTTCTTGGTCATAACGCGCGCGGATAGCTTTACGAATATCTTCGGCAATTTGGTGACATACCCAGAATTTCGATGTTGGTTTTGCCCACTCAAACAATAGGTTAATATCAACGGCGATTTTATCGGCTACTATTAATGCATGTTGTAGCTTGGCTAAATTTTCCTCATTGCGAAATTCTTTTGGATGATTTAAGTCAAAGTGTTCGGGTTTGAGAAGCTTTTCAATATTTTCTTGCTTCCATGTGGTGACATCGGCTATTTTCTTGCTTAGTTCTTTTGCATCAGTCGCTTTAGTTGCCCACTCGAATAAATCTAGTAAATTAGTTTCGGTTTTGGGCAAGCTGTTACGGAGGGTAGTATATGCTTGTAGTCGCAAGAAATGTTTTAGTGTAATGGCGTTGATGTTAAACTGGTCAAAATCTGAGGGGTGAGTTTGCCAATAGGTTAATTCATCAACACTCAAGTTGAAATTGTTGACTAATAAGGCGCCTTTAGATAATTTAGTAAACACCTCCTCAACATCTGACCCTTGCGAGTAGTCGGGTAATAGTGCAGAAGTTGGAATAGTAGCTTTAGATAAAGTAGCTGTTTTCCACTGGAGTTGATTAATAGGCAGACCACTTACTTCTAGCCAGTATAATTTGCCACTGTTTAATTTTTTCTGTGTTGGGTCGGTTGACCAAACATTAGAAGGGTCTTCTTGTTGGTATTTAAACGAAATTAGCTCACCATCTAATTTTAAATCAGGTGGTTGAGTCTCACTGATAGCAACAAAAGCATATGCTTCGTTTGTCGGTGGTATTAAATAACCTTTCCAGTTGCTTGTGGTTCCTGCTGGCTGTGCTTTAATGTTTTCTAATATACTTATTGCAGTTTGATTGGATGTGCCAATCTTGAGTAAATTAGATAACATTGCGTCTGTAACATCAGTCGGTAAACTCATTGCCCCTGCTAGAGTATCGACGATTAACCGATGTGCCAAACGTTGCCGTAGGAATGGAAGAAAATGCTGGAGAAAGTAAAACCGTTTGTCAAGGGGTGTATTTCCATCAGGTGGAAGAACATCACCAGTTAGGAGCTGATTTTTCGTTTTGTTCTTGTCTGGTTCGATATCACATTGTGTACCAGCTTGGTCACTCGCTTTATCTTTATTTGATGGGAAAATTCCTAACAGCGCATCATTAAAGATATTTTGAGGCTGTTTGCTAACGCGGTCAATTGCCTCTACCCATTTTGTATCTGTGGAAAGTGCTTTAGCCTGAGTTTTTTCTGACTCGGTGAGAATACCCGTTACTTGAAGTCCTGCGCTAGGTGGGGTTGCATCTTTCTGGAAGTTGTATTTGAGCTTTTTGGCGAGTGTTGTTTGAGATGGAATATTAATTGTGAGATTTAAAGGAGCATTAGTTGCGTAAACTGTGGTTCCTTCTAGTAAACCAATAATTTGCTCTACTACTGATGCTTCAAAAAATAACCCAGCTTTGGCACGGACTAATTCAGTTGTTGCTTCATCTTTCTTATCATCAGGTATATTTTTATGGTCTTGGTTAATGGTATTTAATCCGTCGTAGAGCGTCTTGGTAGTTTGCAGGATAGTTCTTTGAGATGGGGCGATTGGGCGTAGTTTGTCGTCACGATTTTGGATAATATAATTGAGTTGACGGAAAGTAAAACCTGCATCTTCCATTTTACCCCAAGTTTCGAGAAGTGATAATGTATTCCAGGCGCCTTGGAAAGGGTTGCCAAACAATGTAATCACTTCTGGCAAGTCAGCTATTTTAATACGTAGGGTTTTAGCCAGTAAGCTATGGCGATAAAGTACTGATAAATTTGGTATTGTTAAGGCATCGGGAAGTTTAGCAAAAGCCATGAGTGCTATTATATCATCGGCTTTTAAGTTAAGTGCTACCATTAACACTGGTAAATGGTCGGTAATTTTTGCTGATTGTGTTAGATAATTACCATCTGCATCTGCCTTAAATACCTTGTCAATTCCCAACAGGTTATGAGTTAAAAACAAGCGTGAATATAAAGATTTTTCACCAACAGTGCTAATATTAGCCCAAAAAGTCAACAGTTTTGGTAGTACTAAGCTTGTTTGGTCGAGCAATTTACGGACAGCTACTAACTGATGTAGTAAATGAGGCGTAATCTCATAACTTACTTGAGGTATATCAGGACAATTCCAATTATCTGTAGGTTCATCGTTGCAACCGTTATCATCTCCATTACGAGTTATGGTGCCACAATCAACATCTATAAAATCATCGAAACCAACATAATCACAATTATCAGGAATTTGTGGTGTTCCTCCATTATTTCCTGTTGGTTGGGTAGAAAGTCCAACTAATGCTTTGTCGGTTTCATCAATAGTCCACCCTAGTTTACGCCAAAGCCGAATCAAACGATGAATGCGGTCGTACTCATTAAGCGTAAGTACACTACCATCAAGATGCATTAATCTAACTTTGTCTAAATTACACGTATCTGGAGTTGGCGCCCAATACAAACGCACTTCATTTTCATATTGCCAAAGTCCTTCTGTGTTGAGATAAGCAATTGCTTCTTGATCACTTGCTTGATTTTTAATCCTTAGCCACTCAGCACCAAACTGCTCAACAAAAGACTTACCATTCGTCAAATTAACTGGCCCTGCAATTAAAACAGGTACTTTTTTGTCTTCCAAACTAAAAGTAGCCGCAATTTTACCAATGATATCTCCCTTTTCATCTAGAATAGTTCCGTCTTTGCGTAAAGTACCAACGAGTGATTCATTCTCCGAAACCTGGTGGAGTATTGGACCATCTGGTCTATCAGGTATTGGTTCAGGTATTGGTTCTTGTAGTCGTAGCTTATATATGTTACCTTCAACTGGCAGATGTGGTCCCTCACCTGATTCTAAAACAATTAACTTACCGATTTTTTCAAAATAACAGTATACCCACCGTCGCAAATCTTTAGTATCCAAACACCAATTAAGTTTTTGTTGCTGACAAGGGTCAGGATGCAGCATTGCATGAAGCAGAGGGACAAATGGTTGGAATGTCTCTAAAAATTGAATTAGTTTGGCAAATTTAACTTTTGGATTAGTAGTGCTTGTATCTACCAGTGTCTGAAGGAAACGATAGCTGAAGCGAATGCTTTCTAATATCGTTAAGGCTTTACCTTGGGGATAATTAGGGTTGATAAACTGTGTTTTTAATAATTCAACCAAATCAACATACTGAATACCTGTACGTGGTAAAAATTGCTTTTTGACGAATGTTAGACCCAGTTTCTGAGTTTCATCCATACTCAGCATATCATGCTGTGTTTTGTATCCATAGTAATCATGTACAGGCTTAACACCGATGTTATGCTGATACTCGTGTTCGCTATGAGTTTTTTTAAGCGTAATGTCAAAATAGCGTTTTGTCCAAAATGCTTCTTTGGTAAGGATAATGTATTCTTCCTGGGTCATTCCCAAAAATTCGGCATCAACCGCGCGGTCTAATGTTATGGTGTGCAGTTTTTTTAGTTCCTCTTGCTCGGCAGGTGTGAGTTCAACGTTGTTACAAACATCATTTTTCTTGCGGAAGGTATCCAAAAGTTCGTAACGACTTGTACCCAAATATTTCAGAAAAATTCGAGTTGCATCAATGGGTTGGTGGTATGGTAGCGTGAACGGGTAAACTGCATTTTTAAGAATACAGTACGCTTCGTAATTAGTATGTTGTGGCTGTGCTAATAATTCGCTAGTAGTTTCATCTTCAACGTTGAATGTATCTAATTTGGCTTGCTTTGGTTCATTTGTATCTACTTCGTACTCTTTTAAATGTACAACGAAGCTTTCCATTACTTCGTTTACTAAGTCGATATAAGGCAGGACTGTAAAAGTATTTTCGCACGTTAATTCTAAACATCCTAAATCGGGACGGCGCCCGAATAGCTTTTCTAGTGGTGTATCTTTAATATCTTTTGGGTCGGTTTTCGTTTTTCCCGGTTCGAGGTTATTATTCCGCAGAAATTGAAGAATATCAACAAAGTACGAAGCTGGACTATATACAGATGTACATTCTTCGCACTCGCAGTAGTCCATACCACCAAATAATTCTTCCAAGTTTAATGGAACTGGCACCTCTTGCTGGTCGGCAACTACCTGCAAAGTCTTAACGCGCGTCTCAAGAGATTGCTCACCATCAATTATCGCCAAACCCGTTCCCCGCACAGCTTCTCGCATTGTTATCAGTGCTTGCTCGTTACGAATGCGATTATTAATGGCATTCGTATAAATTTGTTGCGCTGTTTCCTCACCAAGCACCTGCCCGTATGCATTGATAAATGTAGATTCTGGCATTTCGGCAACTTGAAATGCTGAGGTTAAATTAGCATTCATTAATACTGGGATAGCTTCCGGAATGGGGGTAAGCGCTTGCACTCTTTGGAGGGTTTTTAATTGCTCTACAACACCCGTGCGTTTGTCCTCAGCAATACCCGTAAGCGCTTCTGGTTGCAGTACTTTATAAACCGAAGTTGTACGAATATTAAAATTGGGTTGGTTGTTTAAGAAATTTGCTACACCCACGCGCACTGTTGGGTCAGAAATGGGAACTTCCGCATCCTGCACCATTCGTTGCAATACAGCAGTTGGTTCAATTGCAAATAGTTTGTGTTGTAAGGCTACAGCAAAGTTTTGCTTTTTCTCTTCGTTGTTAGTGGCGCTAATAGTAAAAGATTGGGGCACAAAATGCGGGTTTACCAGTGTAGTTAGCCTTTCAACGTTGAAATGTAACGCCACATCACGTAAGTTATTTACATCTGGATGCTCAGTAAGGGCTGTAACTAAGGGAATATTATCATCCGACCAATCTGCTAACATATTTGCTAATGCAACTTTTTGTAGTGATTCTTCTGGTAAGTTTTGTTGCAAATTTTCAAAGACTACTGAGATATCACCGTTAGCTGCACGAAATGCGGCGCCTACTGCTTGTTGCTGTTGTTCATTGGTGAGAACTGCGTTAAGGGCATCGATTCTGGTTTCGAGGTTGAATTGTGATGTCATGGTTTTTACCTATGTAATCTTTAAACGCAAGATGGATATGAATTTTTTAAACAAATAAATTTCTGTGTGTTACAAGAATTTCCAGTTTTAGGAGTTTTGCAACTTTGATTCTTCCCTCTGTGAACTCTGTGCCTTCGTGGTGGAGATAATCACCTTAAAGATGCAGAGGACACAGAGAAGTAGCTTTATTGAGGTTTGGGCGATCGCACTTCATTAATGGTCATTTAATCTGATGAAACCCAACCATGAACTTCTGCCCATTGTTGCATGAGAAATTCAGTGTTATAAGGACCGGAAACTGATGCTGCAAATTCATCAAAAGAATGGTAATTTCCAGGGTTGGGAATTCCAGTCGCAGAGCTAGTAGATGCCCCAGTTGCAGATGCACGAGCTGTTGAAACCCCAGCATCTGTTAAACGTAAAACCGCGCCTGCTGCTGCGACAGGTTGCACAACTCCTGGAGATCGAAGAGCCGCTGCACCAAGATTTAATAGAGGAGTTGTGACAGGTGGAGTGGACACCCCTGCTGACCTCATTACACTTGCCGCGTATGTTGCACAATTATTAGTACACAAGCCATAGGCAGCGGGTGTGCCAGCCGCTTCTGCCGCTGCACTAGCCCTTACAGCCGAGGTAGATGTAGCGAGAGCGGTCTCAGCTTGGGCTGCGGTAACAGGCACCCTGACTGTCGCATAAGCCGCCGAAGGACCTGATTCAGAAGCAACAACAACTGCTTCACCTCCTGTTACAATTCCAGATGTGGTTTGGGGTGCATCTGTAACCAAATGCGTCCATGTGGTTGTTCCCGCTTCAGTGGTGACACCCACCATGTTGTGCCCAGTCCCAAGTCCTGGTCTAAATGCTAAACTCACTGATGGTCCTGCCTCTGCGCCTCCTTCAGCTACGACTGCTGCTGCTACTGGAGCCCGAGTAACCAAACCAGCACCCAGCGTTCCTACTACACTTATTCCTGCGTCTGCGAGATTGGCGCTTGTCCGGCTCATTCCTGCTTGTTGAAGTCTTGTGGAAGTCCAAGTATCTGTTGGACTTCCCGAAACCAGTTGTTGAGCACCTGCATAAGTAGTATCTAACCCATGAGATGCTACAACAGCACCAGCACCAATCAAGAGGAAGCCAACACCAAACTCGCTTGTTGCAACACCTGCCGCAATAAGACTTCCACCAGCAAAGGTTTCAAAAGCACCGCCGACCATTCTTAACCCTCCTAATGCTTGATCCCATCCATCTAAGCCGGAAGGGTCAATCATTTTTATTGGATTGCCCGAAACATACTGATATAGGTTTATAGTATCTTTTATCCCAATAGGATCAGGTTTCAACCATCTTCCCAACCACGTCACATAGTACCTCGCACTATGGTATTCCAATCCAGTTTCCCCATCCCGTTCCTTCCCTGTGTAACGGTAACGTTTTACTGCCGCTTTAATATTCTTATCCACTGCCTGATAAGCAGTGTTGCCGTAGGAATAATATTCTTCATAAGAAATAACGTTGGCTCTATCATCTAGTTCAAGACTAGCCGAGCCAAGGTGGTTACTAAACTGAAAGCGAATAAGTTGCGTAGGAGATTCATCATCGGGGTTAGTAACAATTTTTGTTTCCACTAGTGCAATACGCTGCCTATCATCCATAATGTGCAAAGTCTCGTGCGCTAGCTTGATGTTATTCCCATTTAAATCAAACTCCCGGTAAATCTCAAACCCATCCAGATAAATTCGTTCATTTTTACGCGCGCCATTTTGCCCTTCAGTAACTTTACGCATGCGCTGACCGCTAGCATCATACGTATAAAAAGTTGTTTCTGGCACTTTATCAGGCGCCGGAGTTTCATTTACAGCTTGACGAGAAGTTGCACTCAACTCATCCTTGTAATTCCAGCCCATCAAACTCAGGTGCGGCATACTTGTCATATTACCGTGAGCATCGTAGGTGTAGGAGTCAGTCTTTGCACCTACAGTTGTGCTGCTCAAACGGTTACTTTTCTTTGCTGGTTCGAGAAGACTTGGTTCGTTATATGTATAAGAACGATTCCAATTACCATTTGCAGCTTGATGGATTAGCTTTTCAAAGTTGCCAACAGCGTCATAAAAATACTGTTCGGTATAATTTCGCATTGCCTGACCATCGTTAGGATGGGGCAAGTGAACACGAAATTCATCGTTCCAGATGGTTTCTGGTTGCCCAATTTGCCCAATATGCTCGCGTCCTGTTGCTTCAATTAGTCGATAGATAGCATCGTATATATAGTCACAGTGTGGTTGTACAACCTGTCCTTTGAAAAAGATTGTTTGCTGGGCATCGTCGCGAATGCGGGTAATGTTACCAACGGGGTCATAGGTATAAAACAAGTTTTGTAATGTACCACTACCTATTGTTCTTAAATGAGTTAAACGGAAGGTTTTTTTATCATAGGTATATTCAGTTTGGGCGCCATTCCCATATTCAATCTTGGTACGCTGTCCCTTGGCGTTATAGTCAATATTTATAACAGGATGGAAATTTGCTAACTGCGGATTGAGTAATGTTGTCGGGGCCACATCTCCTAACCAAACATCTATTTTTTCTAATAAATTCGCCTCGTTGTAACTAGGACGAATTATATTAATTTTTGTATTTGGTTGATTACTATGGGGTACAACTAACTGAATTGGTCGATTTAGGGCATCGTATCGGGTACTGCTGCTAAAAATTTCGGCTTCTAAATTAGGATTGCTCGACCAATCAGGAATAGTTTTATAATTCTGTACCAGTTGGCGAGTCCTTTGTTCTAGATTACCCTTAAAGTCAAATTCTACACTCGTTGCTACACCAGCACTATCAAAATGCTGATAAATTTTACCACGATGGTTTTTTGCGGCACCTTGTTCTTCACCATATATTGTTTTTTCAACGAGTATCTCAGATTCGGCAACAGCTTTAACAAATAATTGAGTTGGACGTATTAACGCATCATAAGTAGTACGTAAAGTATGGTTACGACTATCCCACATGCGTATGGGTTTACCTGCCACATTGTTAAGCATCCAGCGCTCACCTGCTTCCATGCTGGACTGATGAATGCTATTACCCAACAAGTCATAGTCATATTTCATCACAACACGGTCAAGGGCATCTTTTACCCCGCGCTGATTTCCTTCAATATCTAACTCAACATGAGTATGATATTTTTGGTCATTGCCATTATCAGCAATTGTCAAAAATGTCCGACCTAACGTATCTAAATACGCAATAGTTGGAGTATCAGCGTGTTTTGCTGCCTTTGAAGCGGCGCCTTTTTCTTCTGTACCTAATGCTCCATTAATACGCTGTTGATACCAAGTAGGTAAGTAATCTACATCTGGTAGTTTGGTAAAAAATGCCTGTACATCTAAATCAGTTTTGGGGTCAAAAGTTACTGTGTCGTTAACGTCATAAGTTTTTTGCTCCCACGAGTTAAAGACTACTTTCTCGTAAGTATTATTTGGATGTAGTGTGGCAACAACGCGCTCAACTGGGTCATAAAATAGTGTGCTGCTAACCCCATGTTTCTCAATACTGAATTTATGTGTGGAACTGAAAAACGGCTCGTATTGTTTAACTGGTTTACCTTTATTGTTATAAATTGTTGCTCCAGTACCTACCCAACGCGCGTTAAGTATGGGTGAATTAGAGTCATCTGGGTCAAGCACTCCAGGTTCTGCTTGGACTTTAGTTTGCGCTTCACGTCCAAAACCATCAGAATATACGAAACTTAGTTGAACCTTAGATTGCTGTCCTGCTTCCAAGTCGTTAATATGGGTTTCACGAACTATGGATGCTGCACAAACAGGGGTACTATTAAGGTCATAAATAATTCGGGTTGTGGCAGTTCCTAAATGTTGTGCTGCGAGTGAATGGGGGTCGCTGCTGTTAAAGAACGCTTTGATTTCATCATCGGTAAGGTCTGCGTTAAAGTTTGTAAGCGTATCACCTTTGTTTTCACTCTCTTTACCCATGATAGCTGTACCAACTACCATTCCCAGTGCATCAAAACTTGCCTGAGAACGATTACCATTAGGGTCAGTTACCTGTTCTGGTTGCATAGTGCGGTAATTGTTGCGAATCTGCACTGTATTATTTAGCGGGTCAACCGTTTGAATAGGTACTAAGTGGTAGATATCGTAGGTGCTGATATAAAGATTACCAAATGGGTCTTTGATTTGCACGGGTAGATAAAATTGATTCGGGTCAAATGCTTGCCGACCGGAGGGAATCCACCAGGCGCCATCTTGCTGTACGTATTTACCTTCGTTACTTAGTAATGTATTTAGCTCATTGGGATTTATTTTATTGCCATAAACCTGAGTTAGCAATCCAGGTGTAAATGCTAATTTAAAGCTTTCGCAAGGCAATGCTAGAGAATCAATTTGTCCTAATGGTAATGAAGTTGCATCAATGTTATTAGCTTCGCTGTCTTTACGGTAAAGTGTTCTAATACGTTCAATTAAGCGTTTTTGTAAGGCGCCGGATGTAGCAGGTATTTCATAAGCTATTTCGCTTGCAGTTGGTAACTGGGTACGAATCAAATCTTGTGTAAACGGAATTTTTGAACTTAATCCAGTAATTTCGTAAGTGCGTGTCTCAATTGGCACTCCAATACGATACCAGTTAGGTTCATCCGGTTTGTTCGTAACCTGATTTTCGGTATAGGTTATTAATGTTTTTGCTTGTTCGGGATGAGCAGGGTTACGACGAGGATAAACAATTGCTACTGACTTTAATGTATTGCCAAACTGATCCACTTCTAATGTTATTGCATGGGTAACGCGCGGGTCATTTGGATTACGTTCGTAGTGATAATTGATTGTTTCGCTGTCGTGGGCAAAGAATACTGCATTACGGTTAGTTTGCAATGCTTGCTCTAATCGAATTTGATAATTTCGTTCTGAAACACTATAAGGATGGGGTTGTTTGTCTGAACCATCTAGCGCGTAGATTTCTTGCCTTAAAATTCTACCTTTAAGCGCACGGCAAGCTTCGCGTTCTTCTTGTGCTGTTAACTTGCCAGGTAAAATTGTATCTGGTAATAATGTTTTATGCTGCGATTCTCGATAATATTCTTTTTGAGCAAAGTAATTAGAAATATGTTCTCTATCGATATATACTCCTGTGTGAAACCAAGTTTTGGTATACACAGGGGGTACAAGCGAAGCTGCATCAAGATTTGTGCTATTTGATGTTGTATCTCCAGGTTGAATTGTACCAATTTCTTCTGTATCCCACTGCTCCACCATGCCAAAACCGCGAAATTCCCGCTCGACACCATCAAAATATCCATGATGGTAAGCATAGCGCGTAACAAAGCGGTTCTTACTAATGCGGTCGTAGGTTTCTACCCGTTCGACTACATGCACTGGGAATGGTAATTTTGTAATCCAGGGTTTACCTGCTAATTTATCTTGTAAGTAAAATTTGGTGGAAGTAGCATACTGAACAACTGTTTCGGCGCCTAAATTATTAACTGTTTTAATTAATAAATGTGGCTTTTGCCCACCCATCAAGTCGATATAACGCATTACACGAGGAATACTTCCTGGTAATGGCGAAGACCAGACTAAACAAGCTGTTCCGTTTCCCAACAAATCAACTGTTGTCACTGAAACCACATTATCAATCGCTGGAAAACTCTTCAACGCGCGCTTTGTTGCCCAACCATTACCCGACTGATTAAAGTAAACTTGCACTCCTTCACTACTCAGGTACAAAATATCTGTCGTTCCAGACCCATCAATATCTGCCAACACAATTCGTCGCTGGTTAAAAATATCACAAGCATTAAAGTAAGGTGAATTATCCATCGTTACCTTGGCGCCAAACCGTCCATATCCCAAATTTGCCCAGTAGCACACCTCTCCATTACGAATTCGTACTATATCTGTCAGTCCATCCCCCGACATATCCGCTAGGTAAATAGACTGAGTACTGTCAGAAAATATAATACGCGGTGCTTTTTCCTCATCCCAAGATTGATGTACCCGTTTTGCCTTACCAAACCCATCTTCTGCTAGTGATGGATGCCAAACAAAACAATCATCTTCTGTAATCAGAATATCGCTGTGTCCATCTCCATCCAAATCAATAAACTTCAAATTCGGATTATCCCAATCTAAATTAGGTAAAGATTTAAAAGCAACAAACGGTTCCCAATTTTCTTCATGGGTACGTTCGTAAAAACCAGGAGTTGGACTGCGTAATGTTACCAAGTCAAGTTGCCCATCTCCCGCTAAGTCGAGAAACTGGGCGCCGTTACTTAAAGCCATTACGGGTTTATTAACTACCAACTCAACTTGTGCAAACTTTGCCTCAACATGCTTAGAACCATTAGTTTGAACGGTATTAACTGGGCTAAGATTACGTTTATAAAACCATCCATTACCTTGCTCAGTCAAAATTCCCGATAATCCTTCTCCATCTAAATCAACCCATTGGTAACGTGTACCATCCATCCCATAAGGTAGATTTTCTAAACTAGCTGGCTCGACTTCATGTACCGTTTCGTCAATGTTGGCTTCGCTGTAGGTAAATTCTAGAGCAGGCAGAGATTTTTGTTTATAGGCGCCTGTTTCTAAACGTCTATAACCAGTTTGTGTTACCGAAAGTAAAAAAGAATAAATAGGATTACGAACATCACTAGGATTTTGTTCGTATGAATAAGTAAAATCGCTAGACCGTACTAAACAATCTTTTCCTACACCTACTTCTTCAGGAAAGTGATGAAACATCAACACCCGTTGGCAAAGTCGATAAGTACGAACTTCAAAACCAGCTCGGTATGATGAAAATGGGTCATTACGAACCGACCACTGTCCAGAGTCATCTGGTTTGGGGTTAGTAAGATGATGTTCTCCGTAGTCAAATACGACTTTAAACAACCAATCTATATTTGTTGAGTCATCTACTATTCGAGAACGATTACCATATTTAATTTGTTTGATATAACGATTGGCAGAACGACTTTTTAATGTACGGTTATACTCGTGTGCTTGCGCTGTATTCACACCAAGGGAATTTTCTGCCTTATATTCATAACGAATGGCATTACCTTTATCATCGTAGCTTTCACAAATCAGCCAACTAAAAACATGTGTTGAGTGACTTGGGTTTTCAATGCGGCTTTCGGCGGTTTTGCCGTATAACGTTGTAATATTATCTTTTGATATAGAACGCCAATGTGTTTCTCCCGAATCTAATTTTGTCCAACGTTCAATTCGAGCAAACAATCCCTCAATTCTGGGACGGTACTTACGAATACGATACCCATCCCGTAATGTTTCATCCACCGTACCATCAGCTTTTAATACAGGCGCCAAATCTTCTGCACCT
The DNA here is from genome assembly GCF_000331305.1 of Calothrix sp. PCC 7103. Taxonomy (GTDB): domain Bacteria; phylum Cyanobacteriota; class Cyanobacteriia; order Cyanobacteriales; family Nostocaceae; genus Dulcicalothrix. Next base: position 1,339,090 of record NZ_KB217483.1, read on the forward strand.
GAGAGAATAAAAACATCAGATTCTTCTGAGTCTTGATAACGAGGTAAACCTTTATCCGTCTTGCGTGTAATAGAAGGAAGCGATAAATTCCAACCTAAACCAAATATGCCATTACCGGCGCCCGAATCATAAGAAATAGAAAGCTGCGGAGCAAACCCAGAACGACCAGGACTAGTAGCAATGGGTACACTCATAGAACCAGTACCGGTTACTGGGTTAGCAGCAAATTTCTCACCCATCCCTTTAATGGCGCCTCCTCCTTTCGGTAAAGACACAGCTTGAGGAGGTGCAAAATAGCTTTTATTTTCTGCTGTTTTATTATCATTTTGGCTTGGGCGATCGAGCATAAATCTTTTCCTTTAAACTTACTGGAAGTGGATTTAATCAATGGCCAATTGCTATATTCAATATTTCTCTAACAAATGAGCGTTCATTTCGGCGAAGGTAAGCACTAATGAGTATAAATACTTTTAATTTTAACTGTGAACACACCCTAAGTACGCGCAGCTTATAGATAAAAATTATTTTCTCAACTAGAATCATTAAATTAAAAATTTGCCCAGAAACTCTTTTGTCATGTAATATTTGCACTTCAAAGTTGTCTCAACAGCGATAAGAGTTGAGAAAATGTTTAATAAAGGCAAAAGGTAGATATTTAATAGATACTGTTGACTAAAATATACCTTGAATAATCAAAATACTTTACGTCAGGTATACATTGTAAGTAGCAAGTTCAGTCCTTATAGTATCGGAACTCTGAACCTAAACGCAGAACAAGCAGTTCTTGAAGCTTCCATACTATGGATGAAAGCAGGTAAACCTTAAGGTAATTACTCTATAAGCACTCGTGTATATTTTTACAGTTACTTGATAGAAATAACCTTAGTTTTTTATAAATGTTTACAATCTTTACGATATTGCTCTTGTTTGTCTGATGCATTACTTGATACCAATATATACATAGATAGTATAGGAAGCTAGGTAGGCGATTAAATCAATGTTTGTAACAATATTGCTACCCGGTATTAAGTTTTTGTAATTTAGGGTGCGTTTGTTAGTCTTGAACGCGCGCTTAAAGCTAGAATTTCAGCTTGGCATTTCAAAGGCAAACCCCGTTTATGCTTGTTTATGCAAAGCTTTGTAACATTCTGGAGGTGGCATTTCCGGCTGTTGCATTGCCATAGACATGGCGCCATCGCGATTTACATAAACCATAATTACATCAACAGGGGGTTCGTAAATTTCCGCCATACTTTCTATTGTTTCAACACTTCCAGCTTCCACGCCAAGTTTGCATAATTCTTTTGAGATATGTTGACGTGGAATGTAAGTAATACTAGCAGAGGCATTCGCAACATCTATAACTAAAACAATACCAGGAAACTGTGCTTCTTGGAAACCTTCCCAAGCAATACTACCTATTAAAATACTATTTTCTTCAAAAAAATCATTTGCATCAAAACAAGCTTGGAATTTATCTCCTTTTGATGTAGAAGCGTGAGACTTCTTTTTCTGTTTGACTAAATCTCCAAAACCCTTAGATTTCTTAACCATAATTACTTGCACCTCATATAAAGTATATTGCAATTAAATGAATTATACTCCTCTTCGTGTACGAAAAGGGCGCCTTTATGCGGAGTGGGGTTCTTTATAGATACTTCCCTACCTACTATTTTCCTTTAAGATGAAAATAATATACAAATTGTTGTTTTGTATTTGGAAGAATCTGCTTTACTGTTTGCTCAACATCAGCTTTTGTTCTACCACTAGCAATAGGAGTGAATTCAAATAAAGCAAACCAGACATCATTTAAACCTATGTCTCGCCATTGCTTGCTAAACTTCTTTGCATAAACCTTAGCAATATCTTGATAATAAATTTGTTTTAATTCTAAGCTTTTATCTCTAAGGTCTTGAATTTCATGCCAATGTTCTTCCAGACTTTTCTGACTTTTCAAATAAGTCTTTAATTTAGCTACATCTACCGTTTCAATCTCCGATACAGTAGTTGTTAATGAAGTAATAATACCAAATCTTGCTTTCGCTTCTTCATAAGTTTCTTTAAGCCCACTCCGAAAACCACCGCCAAAAAACATATTCGAGGACTGAAAAATTCCATCTGAGACAATCTTATCCTTGAAAGGTAGCAAGACTGTCTCAACGAACTTGGGCAGATACTCCCCAACTATTTCCTCAAAAGGACTGTAAAGAGACAATACCCCATAAACTTTATGAGGCTGATCAGCGGTCAAAAAAATTGTGTACTTTTTCAGATACCGAAAAATAAAAAATTTACCTTGAATAAAGCCTTTCCAACTTTGAACAACAGAAATATCTTCAGTTGATATTGTTGCTAAATTATCTTGAATAAAATTATCGAAAAGCTCAATATTCTGGTAAAGTGTACTTCGGATTTTTACAGTATCTTCAAAGGGACACTTTTCTATGTCCTCCGGCTTTTTGATGCCAGAGCTTATCTGAAATTTTTGATTTGTGTAAACCAGTAGGGGTTTAAACAAACTAAAAAAATAGTCGGCTTCTGATTGTGATAGCTGCATTTCTAAAATTGAGTTAGAGTCTCCTTAATGTTAGACTACCTTGTTAAGGGAACAAGTTATACAGTGCTTAATAATTTTTTTCTCTTGACTCTCTCAAGTTAAACAATATTTACCGAAAAATTGCATCATCGATTGTTCGTCCGGCAACAGGAACAGAAAGTACAATCGAAGTGGTAACTGTTGCATAGGGAATAAAGCGGTCAACAAGTTGCTCTAAGTGGCTGACAGAAGTAACAGCGACCTTGAGTAAATAATGGTCGTTACCTGCCACTCGGTAACTGGCTAAAACCTCCGGACACTCGTCCATAAGCGCGCGAACTTCATCACATCTATAGCCAAATGATTTGATAGTGATGAAAGCTGCAATCGGTAATCCTAGTTTTTCAAGGTTAAGCGAAGCACGGTAGCCAGTGATAATTTCCGCTTCTTCTAAACGGCGAACGCGGTCTGCAACTGCTGGTGATGATAATCCCACTCGTTGACCCAGTTCCTTGAAGGGAATACGACCATCTTCTTGTAAAATTTTCAGAATCTGCCAGCTAGTATCATCAAGTAACTTTTGTTGATTATTTAGCATATTTTAAATTAATAAACTAAAAAACACGAATAGCATTACTATTTTAAGTTATTTAGTCAAAATAGCTTACTTTTGTTATTCTTTTTGACAAATTAGCTTTGTAATATTAATTATGTTAGTCGATGTATAAGGTATTTGTAAGTGCATAACCTGACACTCAAACTGCTGTCTCCAGCAACTCTTGGTACATTAAAACTTCCTAACCGCATGATTTTGGCGCCACTAACTCGATGCCGTGCTGGTGCTGGGTATGTGCCGCAACCAATCAACGCTACATATTATGCACAGCGAGCTTCTGCAGGATTAATTATTAGCGAAGCAACCCAAGTCTCAATAAATGGTATTGGCTATCCAAATACACCCGGAATTTATAACCAAACTCAAGTTGAAGGATGGAAACAAGTAATTGACGCGGTACACAAAGAAGGAGGAAGAATTTTTTTACAACTTTGGCACGCAGGAAGAGTTGCTCACCCTTCCTTATTACCATCTGGTGAAATGCCAGTGGCGCCAAGTGCCATTGCTGCAAATTGTATGGCAGATACTACAGATGGACAGCAACCACACGTAACTCCCAAAGCTTTAACACTGGCAGAAATATCGGGTATTGTCGAAGCGTTTCAAAAAGGAGCAAAAAATGCTTTGGATGCTGGATTTGATGGAGTTGAGATTCACGGCGCCAACGGATATTTGCTTGACCAATTTTTGCAAGATAACTCCAATCACCGAACGGATGAGTATGGAGGAGAAATTGCGAATCGCGCGCGTTCATTATTGGAAGTAACCCAAGCAGTGATTGAGGTGTGGGGCAAAGAAAAAGTCGGTGTGCGTTTATCTCCAAGTAGTACGTTTAACGACATGCATGATTCAAACAAAACCGCAACTTTTAGCTATGTTGGTGATGCGTTGAATAAGTTTAACCTTGCTTATCTCCACATTGTTGAGCCACGCATTCAAGGCAATGTCACTATTACTGATGATGGTACAGGTTTAGGCGCCCGTTTCTTTCGTTCAATTTTTCAAGGTTCAATTATTACAGCAGGTGGCTATGACCGTGAAAGCGGAGAAGCTGTTTTGCAAAACAATGATGCCGATTTTGTTGCCTATGGTCGTCTTTTTCTCGCTAATCCAGATTTACCATTACGCTTTGCACTCTCTAAGCCGCTAAATCGGTATGACCGTAATACATTTTATAGCAGTGGCGCACAAGGATACATCGACTACCCAACGCTTGAAAAAATTTAAAAGTGAGAGCTATAAATTTAGATTAGTTCTATTTTACTATACTATATGATTTGCATCAGGTCGTGTTGAAGTGCGGCGCCTCCCAAGCTTCTCACGACTTTCGTTGGACTATGAATATGCCATTTGAATTTTATAATACAATTGAACCAAAAGTAATAACCTTTAAAATAGTAAAAATGTCTTCATACGATAAGAAACTTTTTTATCCGAGATTGAGATTATTTAATACAAAACTTTATTCAGTAATTAAACTGTTATAAAAAATATACTGTGCTTTAAATGCCAATAATACAGGCAAATTAGGCGTTATAAACTTAATTCATTAAAATCCTGAGATTATTTTTATTGCTTTTTATACAGTTCAGATATTGATTATACCAATTTTTCAAAATCAAGGAACATATCAGTTATTAAATAAATCAAAAGCTTACAAATGGATTTTGCTAAGGCTTCTAAGTATTTAATGCTGTGGCTAAATTGCGGTAGTAAATTAATGGCTGCTAACAAGGATAAAATCCTAAAAGCGCAGAAGTTTAGTTGAGTGAAAAGTTAGCTCAAAACTAATCAAGTATACTATTTTTTTAAAGTTCTCTATTAGTAAATCAGTATCAAATTATATTTTATTGATTATTTAGGTATTTACAAATGATTAAGGTGCTTATTGTAGATGAGCAAGAGCTTATCCGCTTTGCGATTCGAGTTGTTCTTGAGAGAAATGAAAACATTCAGGTATGTGGGGAAGTCGCAACCGAAGCTGAAGTAATAAAGCTAATAAAATATTCTGATCCAGATATTGTATTGGTTGATATTGGCTTTCCTAATTATAGTGGTATTGAAATCACAAGAAAAATCAAGAAGCTATCACCACATATAAAAATTATTGTTTTCAACGCTCAAGCTGATGAAACATTAGTAAAAGATGCTTTTGCAGCTGGCGCCGACTCTTGCTGTACTAATAGATTAACTAAAGAGAAATTAATAGAAGTGGTTGATACAACTTTTAAAGGAGAAACATGGATAGACCCAGCTATTGGTAAAATAGTTATTCAAAATATGCAGCCTCAGCCAGTGCAGTTTAAAATTAAAAAAGTTTGTAGTTTGACAAAAGCTTTACTTACTTCTAGGGAAATGGAAGTTCTGCAAATGATTGCTTCAGGTTACAAAAACCGTCAAATTGCACAAAATCTACATTTAAGCGTTGGTACAGTAAGGTCTCATGTTCATCGTATCTTAGGAAAACTAGATTGTGAAAGTCGCGGTCAGGCTGCTGTTAAAGCAATTACTGAAGGACTTGTTGATAATTATCAACTAGAGGAAATTAGATTACCAGCATAAGTAATGCATGGTTAAACCTGTAAGATTGGAGCGTTGTTAGCATTATAAGCTAACAATTCTTCAATTCTCATACTTATATCTTGTATAATTATTGTTTCGCCATACATTTCTATTTCTTCCCAGTTGTTATAAACATTTAATCATCAAAGCTCACTCCTAAATCAACACCCAAAGCTTTCTCAATACCTCGTAATGTAGCAATTGGTAATTCTCGAATTTTTTCATTCTCAACCCTGTTCCAGTGGGGAACGCTAATCCCTGCGGCAGCTGCTAGTTCTGCAAGAGGCTTATTTGAGGCTTGCCGATAGTTTCTTATACGCTTGCCCAAACCCGGAAACTCTTTACTAAAGGTAACTCGCATTAATGTTGATTCCATAAGTATCTCGCTCCATATCATTTCATATATATATTAGTATAACTTATCAAGAATTACATTGCTAGTATTACTTGTCATGTAATATAATGATAACAAGAAAGGCGCCCCCGTCTCGCAAACCAAAGCGCCTTTCCCTCCAAAATAAACATGGATATTACGATTATGACATTTTCAACGATTGAACCTCAAGCAATCGCTCCATTTGTGCTGGAGCAAGATTCTGATTCTTGTTTTCCACGGGAATTAGAGATTGATGGAGTTTTGGATAAAGTCTTTGGGACATTATACCGAGTTTGGCTTGGTCATCATTACATTGGTAGCCTTTACCAAGATTTAGATGATAAGTGGATTGCTCAACCTGTATATGGTGTAGTTAACGGTAGGTTTAATACTGATACTCAAGCAATCTTGATAATCCTGTTTTTAACTGGAAACTTGGCTGCAACCGTAGTTTAACAACTGGAGGGCGCCTGATATTATTCTGCGGGCGCCTTTCCTACCGCTTCAGCAGTACAAGTGCAGATAAACAGGGGCATATTGCTATGAGTAGTTTAAAAGTTCTAAATTACGGTTACATTCGTGAAACAGAAGACGGACGATACAGCGTGTACGATACTATCGAAGTTCTAGGAGGCAAGAAAAATCCCCGTGATGCTTGGAAATCTATCTGCGAGCAATATTCAGAGGTTGTCGGGAAAACAGACAACTTCCAATTTGATGGGAGAGGTCAACGCCCGACTCCAGTAGCTACCAAGGAAAACATCCTTTATTTAATCGGTTTGTTACCTGGCGCTGTTGGTAGAGCATACCGTGAAGATGCAGCCAAAGTGATGTTAGAGAAGCTGGAGGGTTCCGCAGAATCATCACAATATCAATCATCACAACCTGAACAACCACAACCCGAACCACCAGTAAATAATGCTCCTAGCATCAATCAAATTACAGAAGCTGTGCGAGCAGTGCTTAGTATAGCTGGCATTCATCCGAACTTAATTGCAGGAGTTGCAGCCAATGCCATATGTCGAGAATATCCGATGCTAAATCCAGTGATGGAAGAAGCTAAAAAAGCACTACTATTACCTGTTGAGGATAAGCTCCTCGCACCAAGTGAACTTGCAGAAATTTATTATGAGCGCACTGGCACCAAGTTAAGCAAGTTGGGTACACCGATTGCGGAAGCGCGTGCGATGAATAAACTTTTGGAAGAAAAAGGTTTACAGGCTAAAGGTTCTAGTAAAAAGCAGCCTTGGCTTGCTACTGAATCTGGTGCTGAACATAGTCAATTTACTCTTACTACAGGTCAACATAATGATGGTACATATCAGCAACTACGGTGGTTTCCATCCGTTGTTGACTTGTTAGTGTAGGTTTCGTGGCGCCTTCCCTGTAGGGGAATCTATTAAACGGCGCCACTTCACAAGTACTCAAGTATTTAAATACGTATGTTCTTTGAAGCTTACAACTTTAGTACGATGCCTCAGTCAACAAAAAGCACAGCCACTAATTCCAGCTAATTTCCGATGTGTTGAAACTATTAAAACCCCTACTATTAACTTACTGAAAGCGAAACAAGCTTTCAAATCTAAACAATATACTTAAGGATAAAGTCATGAATAACGAAATTAATGCAGTTGAACTATCTAACGACGAACTTGATACAGTAGCTGGTGGCTTGGCTATTACATTAGGCGATGTAGGTGGGTTTGCTTCGGATGCATCCAACAGTTACTCGCTGAAGCAACTCCAAGTGGGTCAACAAACTTTCGCAGGTCTTGGTGGAAGTTACACAGGTTCTGTAACTAACCTTACAGATATCTTTAGCAAAGCTGGTCAAGCAATTACTGCTAAGTAATAATCTTAATCCCTTCAATCTTCCGTATCTTTTTAACATCACTGGGAATGGGCGCCGCAATGGCGCCTTTTTTAGTTGCCTGGTGGATATATTGAGTGGACGTTGCTAGCGCCTTAAAACAAGCATCGTTTTTACTTTCTACGCGAATGCCCATTATCGGGAACAACCCGTATAACACATTTACCTTTTAACTTTTCTATTTTAGAGCGGCACACGTTAAGGTCAAAGCTGTTCCACTTAATAATATCTTTTGCAAATTGCCCTTCTTTCGATAATGCCCATTTTAAGGTTTCTCTTTCTTGAGCGGTGAGGCTAGCTGGTTCTGTTGAATTTTTTCCCTTCCAATTAGGAATCATATAGCCAAGAAAGATACCTATGCAAAAGGCGCCTGATAAAATTAAAATGGTTGGTAGAGTAAAATTAAAACTTACTTTAGTTTTTTGTTTTTCGACTTTGTTTAGTAAAGTTTGAGCCGCTTTAGCTATTGCACTTTTTTGCTGAACTAAGGCTACGCTTGCTGCTTTATCTAGTTTATCATCTATCTCTACTGTCCAGCTTTCCACAACTGTATCTAGCTTTCCTGGCATTTCTTCCATTAGAACCTCGAATTTACCAAGGGAAGCTAATACTAAAAATAATGGGTCTTTGGTGTTGATGCCAGACCGTCGAACTACGTCAATAACCTTTTGTTTAAAATTGTCTGAACGTCCTTCTAAAGCTACATCTAATGTATCTTCTCCACTCATAATACTTTTTATATATTAAAGTTAAAAATCAATTAATGACGATTGCGATGATTTTGATAATCCTAGTAACCCGCGCGCTGCTTGATTATTCTGAATTTGCACTATTAGCTCTTCCTTCCAATTAAAAATCCTTGAACGGTTCATTAAGTCTATTTCTGGATGCTGGATAGCTTTACTGTAAGGTAGCACCATAGACTCGACTAATTCATATGTATCTTTCCATAGCGTTTCTAAAGATAGCTCTAATCCACCAGTGGCTAGAACACGCTTTTGGATATTCGTTCCATCATAATAAGGAAAATAATTGCCAAAATGTAAATTTTTAACTACCACATAATCAGCGTTGTTACCACAGTAATCAAGTAGTTCTTGAAGATAATCAGTACAATCTTGTCGATGAGAAATAGGGTTGATAAAGGTAATGCGGTATCCTAAAGTAGCTATTGAATCAAATAAGAGCGTTTCTTGAGAAAATTCTTTAAAATTGTCTATAAACTGCCCTGGCATATCAGTAATAGCTACGTGAATATCTGAGCAGCGTTCCAAATCTATTAGTAATTTATCGGCGCCACCTTGCGTCATGGTTAACTTATTAATAGGTACAAGTGAATTATAAGGGTAAAGTTTGTTGCGAGAACCGTTGTAGTAGGCAAGAACTTTAAAGTTTAATTCCAAGTAAAGTTCCAGCAGTAACCTTGCCATCGTAGACTTCCCTACTCTGGCATCACCAACTGTAATTACGAGACGTTTGGGACTAAAAGTACTTTCATTTAAGGTATCAAGCTGCTTCGGCTGCACTATTCTCTATCCCCAACAATGTTTCAGCGACTAACATATTTTGCTCAAATTCCTTCATCCAAGCTCCAATCCGCGATTTAATTGTAATGTCGGCGCCTGGGTCTTTGCTCGTTGAGACATCGCCAAAAGATAAATTTTTGTTGTCCACAAAGTCAAAAGGGCGGTAGAACAAATCGGGCATCAAAATCTCAATGCCACCTTGTTCTAAAATTTGAGAACGAGTATCAGAATCTTCGTAGCGCTCAAATTTATCTGCATCGCCGTGGAACAAGTTTTTTACCACTACATAGTCCACGCGGGCGCCACAGTATTCATATAGTACCCGTAAGGCATTCACTGAGTCTTTCACTCTGGATAAAACGCTTACCATTGTGACACTGTAGCCTAACTCCTTGAGAGCATCAAACACGCCCAGGTCTTTTTCAAACCGTTCAAAAAACATTCCTGACTGGGCAGGTAAGTCAACTAGCGCTAATCGCGGCCGCTTAGTATCTAAATCAATCAGTAGGTCGTCGGCTCCTCCCCTTGTAAATATGTCTATTAGGTTGACTCCAGGCGCCACTGAGTTATAGTGCCTGTACAACTGAGCGTTACGGTTGTCTGAGTCATAAGCAAGGTAATTTAATTTTCTATTTATATATAGTTGTAGCAAGCCCCTAGCAAAGGTACTTTTTCCCACGCCGCCTTTATCACCAGTGACAATTACTACTCGCTGGTTCAGTGTAGATGTTTCGTTAGTCATGTTTGATTTCCTTTTCTTCTTCATTAGTTATTAATCAATTACAATTTTTCGGGCATATCCAGAAATCCTTTTGGCTTTTTCCGTTCCTTTGAATGAACGGCACCGACTAATAATTTATGCTGTTGGTCTACAGGAAAACTTTTATTGGAAGTACTTTCATCCGCGTTGCTTGTTTGTTTACGGTTTTGCAGTAGATTAATCCGAGTTATGAATGCTTTGTACAATGCCAGTACATCACCAATTCTTGAACCCATACCAGCGGTGTCCAATTGCGGTGGAATCTCAATGCCCCCATTCCAAATAACATAAGTATGTGACCAGTGAGCTACCAGTTCTTCTTTGAGATACTCTGCTGTACCACCGCAAAAAATAATCTCATCTATATCTACAGGTATCTGCTGAGATAACCAACGCACTAACGCGCGGAAGTAATCATCGCGAGAAAGTTTTAAAGCTTCTGCCATACGAATTGCTTCCGCTTCTATTTCCAACGGGTTTTTCTTTCTAACTAAACGAGTTAAAGGCTCATGTAAACAACTAGCCCCAGCTTCTACAATAGCTGGAATAAGTCGCGGGTCTTCTTTGTGTAATCCTGAAGTGCGTCGCACAAAGGCATCTACCATCCATGCCATGCCAAACTCACTCGTAAGACCAGGACTAACCGTACCCCTCACACTCATCAGCACCGATGCATTGCGGTATCCGACCATTGCAATTGCCAGCGCGCGATTATTAATGTCATCTCCCAAAACCGCGCGACGGTGAAGATACATACCAGCACCCTCGGACTTTGCATCGAACAACAACAGCTTGACTCTCATCTCTCCTGTGGGAGTGCGAAAACACTCAAGAGCAGATGTCAATTTAACTAACAGCGACTCTTTATCTTGATACTCACTTGGAGGTAGCAGCACAGTGAGCGCTACTTTTAACTTGTTATCTAACCCCAACTTTTCCCGCAATACCCACAAGGCGCCACAGATTTTAGGAATTGCGCTAGCTTCTTTAAGTTGTTTTAACAGCGAGTTCCCACCATATTTATGCTGTGCTAAAAATCCCACAGCATGGTAATCATCACCCACACCAATCCAACAAGTATCTTCTGGTTCCGATGTACCAGATTTATTTTGCTCGTAGTCTTGGAGCGATGCGTAAGACACATCTGCTACCTCTGGCTCCATGCACAAAAGTACTGGCTTGGCGCCGCTAGCATATGCAACTGCGATGGCTTTTGTTTTGCTCCCACCCAAATCGATAGCTAATACTAAATCTGGAGGAGGTATGCGCGCTATTTTTGACATTTTTGTTTCTCCTTGATTCATTTGATAAGTAGTAAATTATTTAAACTTGGCTCCAGCCCGTTTCTTCCAATAACCTCAGAGTTTCTTCATCTAAATCTTCTTCTTCCTCCTGTTTATCCAACTCATATTTTTGGCTAACTTCTGCTTCTAAAACAGGAGAGTCAAAGTTAGTAGCCACCTCAAGGCAAGGTGTGACTGGACTTTCAGTATTTAGTGTATTTTCTACACTAGTTATAGGATGTGTACCATTACTTTTTGAGTGCAAATTTACTGTCAAAACTTGCTTGATTAAATTAATTTGCTTCTCTAGCTGTGCAATAGAAGTTAACACTGCGTTTATCAGTTCTTGACCAGTTACTCCTTTCGCTTCCAAAGCAAATGGCATCCAAAAAGCTGCCAGTGCTTGCACTACTATCTTTGAACCGTGACTGCCTGATGGATGGTTTAACAGATATTCCAGCAACTTCCCCTCTGGCAGCGCAACGCTTCTTCTAATTCTTAGCTCTATATCTCTGTCTCCCTTTTTAATAGCCATAAAAATTAACTACATATAAACTACATATCTCATACATTTTTTTACAGTTTTACAGTATAAATACTCAAAAAACCTAAGCGGGAGTAAAACGGGAGTAAACCGGGAGTAAAGTGGGAGTAAAACGGGATAAAATACGATATTTAGTGAATTTGTATTAATATACTGTGATGTTATGCTCTCGATTTAGTCCCGTTTTGATCCCGTTTTGATCCCGTTTTACTCCCTCTCTCGATTTGTTGTTTCTAGTTTCACACCCTTTACTTAAAAGTGACAAGATATCAATTGGTATAAAAAAGGTATAATTTTACTCGTATCTACCTTATACTTTTCTATATAGTCGTAGATACATCATATTAAACAGCCTTCAACAACAATTGTTCTTGACCAAATACAGCAATAGCAAGCAATGTAACTGTCAGACAACGTTTGATTCTAAATTCATCTCAAGTTTGCTAAACCAATTAATATATTGGTTGTTTAGTGATTGTCTCAAAGTTGTAATATTTTATATAGCTATTCTAAGTAATTAGCGAAGTTTTATGATTAAATAACGAACCGCAAAGAGCGCAAAGGACGCAAAGGAAGAGAGAAGGAGAGAACTTTCTCTTCTCTTGACTCTGTGTTCTCTGTGTCTCTGTGGTTAGTTTCTTGACGGATATAAGATTGCTATATCAAATGATAGTAGCGAAATCTACTAAACAATATAGTGACGTTCATTGTTTACAGCAGTAAAGTGAAGTTTTATTAATTAGACCTAATCCAGTAAAGAATTAATTACCCACTAGGAATATGAAAAATAACAGAATTACAATAAGGTACGACTCGGAAGAGTACCAAACTTTGATAACGCTTGCCCACTCTACGGGATTACCAGTCAGCGAGTACGTCAGAAAAACTTCATTACATAGACATATTACAGTAGCTCATCCACCAATCAATATTGAAACCTACCGCGCGTTATTGAAAATTGCCGAATCTCTCAAAAAGTTGGAAAGTGAGGTTCAGCGCGCGACATCCCAAGGGCAAGTAATACCAAATCTTAGCTGTGAGGTTATAAATGACCTTTATAAGGTAGTAAGACAAATTAGAAAAGAAATTGCTATTAATCAACGATGATACTTAAACAAGTAACTGGCTATGACTTTTACCCATGCCTAAACTACGTTCTCTCCAAGCAAGATGCCGTACTGTTGGGTGGCAACATGGAAGGAGATACAGCCTCTGAGCTAACCCAAGAATTCCAATTATCAGTGCAGCAGCACTACCGCTTGAAAGCTAAAACCGGAACCAGACCGACTACAAAGGCGGTTTATCATGCTACCCTAAGCGTGCCAATTAGCCAAAGATTATCAGATGATACATGGCAGTCAATTACCGAAGATTACCTCCAGCAAATGGAGTTTGATGATAACCAATATATATTAGTAAGACACCAAGATACTCAGCACGACCATGTACACATTGTTGCTAGTGTGTTGAAATTAGATGGTAGTACCGTAAACACCTCATGGAATTACTATAAAGGTCAAGCAGTAGTGCGGCAGTTAGAACTTGCTTACAACTTAGAATCTGTTGCAAATAGTTGGGAAATTGATAAAGCGGCGCCTAGCACTGGGCAGATGCAACGATTTAAAAATGAACAACACCTTTATGAGAACGGGTTTCGCGATACTCCACCAGCAGAACCAGCAATGCTACAACTGCAAAAACTTATTGATGGCGCCGTAAAAGATTGCCCGTCACTCCCACAGTTAATAGATAAACTTGAAAAATCTTCAGTCACAGTCCGCACCAGGAGTGATAAGGACAATAACCCCACAGGTATTAGCTTTTGCTTTGAAGGAGTATGGTTTGCTGGGCGCCAACTAGGACGCGCGTATTCTCTACCAGGACTGCAAAAATATCGAGGTGTAGTTTTAGAAGACAGTATTGCAAAGCCAGAAGCGGAAGTACAACTTCTTCGTACTCAAAAAGTGGCGCCGATAGTAGCTGCTTATCTTAAGAGTATAAATCGCGCTGAGTATCAAGGTAATAACTATGCCGCGCGCTGGGAAAGTAACCAACTAGTGCTTGAGCGTAGTTCTCAGGATGAGCATCGCGCGCGGTTAATGAAAGCTGCTTATATAGAAGGAGAATGGCAACCAGTCGAACAAAGTCAACTTAGCAATGAGGATGTGTCACACTTTGAAAAATTGATACCCATTATCCAGCATTTGAAGAAAGAATTATCTGGCGAAGCTGAAAATGAAATGCTTGATAGAACTTAAATACTATATTGCTAAAAACTCTGCTACAATCTTGTACAATCTTCATTTTTATCGTAAATTATTTGGTGCCAAAAATTGCGTTTATCTTTAAACAAAATTATAAACTCTTTCTTTACACATAATCTACTTGTAAGTGGTTATCAAGACTTATTATTCGTAAACAAATCAAAATTATGTAAAAATAAATTATTGATACTATGTTCCAGAGAAATGATATTGACAGAAGAAAAAGCGCTACAATTTTTAGAGGAACATATTAGACGTTGGAGGCAAGGGTAATGCAAGAACAAGTTAATAACCGAATTGAACAAGACCTGGAGCTTGAAGGTAATCCGTTTACTCTTCCCGAAGTTACAGACGAAGAAGTAATAAGACTAGGTAATTATTACTTAAGTGGCGAGTACCTGATTCGTAACTTAGAAATAGTACGGGAAAGGAAACAGAAAGCGCTCTTAGGGCTTGCTCACTTAGAAGCAGCAGAAAAAGAAATACTAGAAAGGATGCTGAAGATGCAAATAAATCATAAATCAGAACAAACTCAGTGAGCCAAATTGTTTATTATAAAATAGGTGCCGTTTCATTAACACTGGCGCCAATTATATAAACATGTTATTAAATTGCTTCTACAACGGCAGGGTATCTGAATTTTTCAATAATATCTCCATCTCTTTCAAGTAAAACGCATTTTTGTACTATTAAATCATTCGTGATAGTACAATTTACAAAACTTATCCAGTCATCCCAACTAGTATCCCAATCAAGTACTATTTCAACACTCCAAGTGTCATCGGAAAAATTTCTATTAATATCAACAGGATATCCTTCGTCTTCATCAAAATCATGTCCTAATGCAGCAAGCTGTGTTAAACAAGTACGCATTAATATTGTTTCGTCCATACCAATTCACCCTGTTACATAAGTAAGGTAAATATAATTTTATCAAAAAATAAATACTATTATGTCTACAGATTATTATATTTAATATTGTTAATTTTATTACTCAAAGCGAGTAACTAGTATAACCGCGTAGTAAATTAATATAATTATGAGAAAATATTTTTTGTAGCGTTTTGTTGTATTGGTATGGCGCACAACTTGTTTAAAACCCAGAATAGTTGGACGTGCAGCGTATGCGGTTGGGAATGGAAAAGTAAACCATCAACCGAATGTCCTGATGTACCGCGTTACAATTGGTGGAATCAAAACGAACAGTATACACGCTCGGCTCCTGAGCATCTTAAAACTAAAACTCAACTCGCATCTCTCAAACTGGCGCCGAGTAACGAAGATAAACCAGATGGTTGTATTTACATGCAAAGTCAGACTCGGTGGTTGTGGTTATATGACGTTAATAATACGGCGCTGCTTCCAAAGAAAAAACGTTCTCATAAAAGTGCAGAAGAACGACGTATAAGAAAGGAAGCGCTTTTATTGTGGGATAGCGGAGAGATATACACCGAAGTATATAAAGATATTGAAATATCCGCGTATGCTAGTTATCGAGATTGCGGGTTGAAAAGGGCTAGTCAATTATCAAAGGAGCGTCAACCTCATTTTTATGGTTTCTTATCAGAAGTTGTATTAACCGGACTTTCTATGATACCCTTTGATTCAGAAGTTAAAGCGGTTCTTAATAGAAGTGTAGCCAATCATCTTCAAGCAATTGCTCATGGAAAAATATTAATTGACAAGTTACTTGATGTTGGTATTTCAAATGAAAATTACGCAAGCTTAGAACAATTTGGTTCAGGGTTTATCATGACAGACCCTGCAGGATATGGCTTTTGTTTGAGAAGACCGGATAGGACAACTATTGCTCGCCGTCTAGCTTCTTTGTTTGGTTGGGAAGTCATTGAGGAGTAAATACTATGAATAATCCACACATGGGCGCCGATGTTTTAAAATACCTAAACTCCATCATTCCTGATACACCCGAAATGCAGCTTGTTGGAGAACAGGAAGCAATGCGTATTCAATTAACCCAAGTGTTAATAGACGCGCGTTTATCTAGTAATATGACCCAAGAGCAAATAGCAGCAGCAGTAAATAAAAATGTTGAATGGGTAGAATACGTTGAAAATTGCAATTATCCCATGTGTGTAGATGATTTTGTAACTTATATGCGCGCGTTAGGCGCCAACTTTGAGATTGCGGTTAATTTACCAAATGGTTCTTCTATCAAATTAGATAGTAATCAAATCAAACGATTAGTATAGAAATTATCTATACTTATACGATACGTTTGATTTTAAATGTCTAAAAATATTTGCGTTTGGGCACCATGTGTAACAAGAAGCCCACTATTAAAGCAATGTTTTTACTATATAAGTGCTTATGAATAAGAACGAACATGATTACTACTGTCAGGCAGGAACGTGATTGGAAAGATAAAAAATTAATGCAATATAAAATTATTTTAATCTTACATCCCAACCTAAAACCGGGGCTTTTCATCCACTAAGCAGACATTTCTACAAAACGACTTACATCGACATATCTCACGTTACGTTCTATCAAAAACTCAACCAAACCATCAATTCCATTACTGTTACGAATCGTTGCGTAGCCTTTTAATTTGCGATGCTGACAATACTTAACAAGCTTACGGATGTGTAACGATTTTAGTTGCTTTTTCTCGAAATCAACGTCTACGAGAGGTAATTGCTTTGTTTGTTCCGCACCCACGGGCATTGTCATCGGTTCAGTTTGAACTAGCGAAAAGGTAGATTCAGAGGGTATTTATAAAGTAAATCTTAAGAGAGATGAACAGTAATTCAGTACTAAGACTTCTCAATGGCAGTCAGCAGCGCATTATCGGAAAAAAGCCGACAGCTTTATTCATAGGTAAAAAAAAATTTATTAAATTCGCGAACAGTAAAGTAAGAGAGCGATTATGATTATGTAACAGAATCATGCGCGTGTGTCCAATGAGTAAAGCGAAAAAAACTAAAAAATCTAAATCTGACTGGGGAGGATATAGACCAAATGCAGGCAGGAAAGCAACTTGGAACAATGAAGAAACTTGTACTATTCGTATTCCAAAAGCTTTATCCGACGAAATTTTAAGGTTTGCACGGGCTTTAGATTCAGGAGAGATAATTGAATTTGTAACAGAATCAAATTGGGCAGAAGATAAAAATTATGATTATGTAACAAATTCAAATAATGCTGATGAGCAAAGCATATCAGGCAACTTTGATTTTGCAACAGAATCAAGTACGGGAGGATTAAATGCGCCTATGACATTTTCCGAGTTTGAAGATTACTTAAACAGTCTTGATAATGTTACAGAATCAAATTCCCAATGGATAACAATGCCAGATTTTGATGAAGCAATTCAAATAGCAAGAAAAATAGTCAAGCAGAAGAAGTGTGCGCGAATATCTGTGGCACGACTGATATCAAAGTTATATTCAATACAAGTAAATGCGAATGCTTTAAAACCCGATAGGGGAAAGTAATATTTAACACACAAGACGATTTAACATTAATCTGGTCATTGCGGCGTATATCATTGCTTCGCTTACCTCTGGTAACAATTCATAATCTTTACTTAAACGGCGGTAACGTCCCAACCAGCCAAAAGTTCTTTCCACTACCCACCGTCTTGGTAGTATTTTAAACCCCGAATCTCTACGTTTTACGACCTCAACAGTGGCGCCACTAATCTCGTATACCGCGCGAGCAAAGCGTTCTCCTGTATACCCGGAATCTACCCAAATTAAATCTAAATCTTCTTTATCACAGTTGTCATCCATCAATATAACAACAGTTCCTACACGGTCACTAATATTGGCTTCCGTAACAACTACACCCAGTAATAATCCTTGTGTATCTACCAATATATGACGTTTACGACCTTTAACTAGCTTTCCGCCGTCAAATCCAAATGTATCCACGCCAGTTGCTTCAAGTCGGCGAAGCCGCCCAACGCACTGGCTCCCCTTTTTTCAGTCGTTTTAACCGACTGGCTATCTGCGATTGCTGCACTTGGAGAAGCATTCCTCCCTAACTGTATCCGTACTGCTTGCCGTAGCTCGTTATTTATTTCCTGCCAAATACCTTTTTTCTCCCACCTACGGAAATAATAATATACCGTTGATGACGGTGGGAAGTCGTTTGGTATCATCTCCCATGCACAGCCAGTACGTATTACGTAAAATATCGCGTTTAAAATCTCACGTATGTCAGCAGTTCTTCGTCTGCCTCCTTCCGCGCGCTGGTGGTATCAATGGCTCTATAATTTGCCATTCATAGTCTTTAAGGTCTGTTTTATAAGCTTTTCTAATCATTAGCACCCTGTCCGGTATAACTACATCGAGTATATTACGAAACTATTACTCCGTTATTTCCCGGCTTAAGATTTACTTTATAAATGACCTCTAACTACTAAATTTCGGCAGCGGAAATAATGGACGTAAGATAAAAATCTTGCATGTTCACCTAAATCAGGGATTTTATCTGAATCTTCAAGCAACACGCCAGCAAAACTAAATTCGTATCTACGATTTGTGTAGTCGTCCCAAATTAACACCCTATCATCGCCCTTAAAAATTGTAATTTCAGTCCCAACAAATTCGTCGTTGAGTCGGGCAATACGAGCATCATCCTCGAAAGCGTACAACACTTTTCGTTCATCCCATTGCTTGTCCGGGCACATATAACCTTCCCATCCTTCCAAATGCTTATTGCAAACAAAGCCGTTTCCGCCGTGCAAAAACCGACATCCAGCACATGATTTTAAATAATCGCGGTTCTTCAGTAGTTGTTATGCTAAACTATTAATAAAAATGCCAAGCTAATAAGCATCGAACTCGAAAATTTTCAAAATTTCTAAACCCATAAGCGGAGCGCTTAATTAATTTAATTTTATTGTTTATACCTTCAACGGCACCGCTAGTTGTGCGATTATCAAAGTAAGCAATAATTTCGTCGAACCAACGAATAAAAGTATTATTGCTATTTGAGAAGTATGTTTTAGCTTTTGAAAGCCACATACCTAATTTAAAAACTGCTGGATACCAATGATTCGTTTTATTATAAATTTTTCTCAATTTTTCTTTTAATTCATGCATCGCTTTTAGAACTGGGGATACAGATTTTACTTGAATTAATTTATGTATTTGTTCTTCATTTAAGTCTCCTTCGTTTTTGAGTAAAGCATATTTACTATTTTTTATTCCTTCTAATATTTTTTCATATTCATCTTTTTCCTCAGATGTTTCTGCTAATTTAATTAGTTGTTCTACTTTGTATTTTTCTCTCTTTCTTTGTGTATCTAATTCTTTATTTACTTGTACCATTACGTGAAATCTATCAGCGACGACTTGAACATTAGGCATTAATTCTATCACTAAATTTTTGTACCCTTGCCATAAATCTATACTCACTTCTTTAATTTGCTCTAAGACATCAAAGCCCCAGCTTATAAGGACTTCCGCGATTACTTCTTGTGTCCGCGCGCTTAAAATCGCAATTGGTTTAGATGTATCTAAATCTATTAAGACTGCACAGTAATTACCCTTTCCTTTTCTCAAAGCTATTTCATCAATTCCAAGCCTTTTTAAGTCTATAGGTTTTGTTAAATTTAGTTTTTCAGATGCATCTTTCAACATTCTTTCTATCTCTTCTGTTGTTACTATACCTTTAGATGCCACGCTATGTATGTCGTTTTCTAAAACTTCTTGTATTATTTTATTGGCAAGCCGATTTGTATAAGTTCTTTTCTTCCTGGCAAAGTCAAATTCTTCGCTAAAAGGTTTTTTGCAAATTTTGCATTTAAATTGGCGCCGATTTATCTCTAAAAAAACTTGTTTCTCGCCAAAAGGTAAATCTTTAATAATATGACGATGATTTTGATGTAGTTTATGACTTTCCGTACCACAAGATGGACATACACCATACAGCTTTATTGGCTCTGTTCGTAAAATCATTCCAATTTCGTTATAAATACTGTGCGATATAACTTTTACTTCATCTATATCCAGAATTTGTGATAATATTTTTATACCTTTTTTATTGACCATGACTGTAAATGTACCCTAAAATACAATGAGCGTATATACAGTCAATAATAAATAATGCTTACAAGTCAATCCTATCAAGCATTTTTGTAATATTTTTAAAGAAAAGTTAATAATCATTTACATCTGTGTTTAACAATTTAGCATAACAACTACTGAAGAACCGATAATTTTCATTTCCATAGCGCGCGCATTCCAATAGCAGTAGCAAGAATCGAAACTTGCCTATCGCACTAATAAATGCAATATCTGCCACCAGATTACTGCTCAACTTGCTTTCACTACTAAACAGCAAGTTTTATTCTAAAAATCTATTAATTTTTTGTTGACACTCTTGTAGTGCGAAAGAGGAATACTTATTAGCGTTAAGAATATTCTCTAACAAAAAATCTGCTGAAGAGGATATTCTTAAAATTACGCCATTATCTTGACTACTACGGTGGTAGTAATGAAGTACTGGAGATTGTATTACCGTCAAGTTGTCGTTACGGACGGCGTGAGCGTTAGCCAGACCATCCATGATGAATTTGCAGGCAGCAGCTACGTTATCAGCATCTCTTCCAAAGTTGGTAAGATACCAGTGAAATTCCAGCCAAACTTGACCCAGAAACTTAATGTCGCATTCAGCTACAAATGCTGTGATTTTGTTAGTCCACTGTTTCTTCATAGCAGCGCTTTTCTGCCAACTTTCACGCGCGGCATCAATAATCTCGTTTAATGTTGGAGGTAATTCCATAGTCAAAGTGTAAATCATAAATTGTCTTCTTCGTTCAATGAACGAATATAGCGCTCAACAGCATTTTTGAGTTTTGTAAACTTTCTATCACCATTACGACCTCCAGGTAAATCTCCAAATATCTCCTTAACTATTTCTTCAACAGTATATCCACGACGATGTAGTCCTAAAATCTGATTCTTTTTCTCGGCATCAAATTCAACGTTAAAATCATAGTTAGCTCGAAATTCAACTTTTTCTCCATGCTTATACAAATCAGCATTATCTAATTGTTTGTTTTTAGTCGAGTCATGTATTTTTATTTGCTTGCTAGTCACAATTCTATCAACAGCATTTGGGTCAACTAATCCTTTGTTTAAGTATAATTGCTTGACAAAATCATCGAATGTTAGCCCAGATTCCCATGCTACATACGGGTCATGCTGATTTATTGCCTCAGAGAGTAAACAACGAAAATACTCTACGTCTTCATCATCTGCTAAGTACAAAGCTTGCAAGCGCTCATCAAATTCGTTTGTACGCAAAATAAAATCACCGCGACCAAGTAAATGGAACGCGCGTCTATCTTTATCATCTGCTAAGGCTATATAACTGTCTTCCGGTCGCGCGGCTGCAAATGCTGTTTTACAAGGAAAGTTAGACCGTATTTGTGGCTTAATTGCATCTTTATCAGGACGCTGCGAATACACAAGTAGATGAATGCCAGCCGCACCAGCTTTCCTTAGCAATGTTGATAAAGCTGCCTCAACTCTCTCAGTATAAACCTCGTCAGCTAGCATCTCCGGCGCCTCATCAATCCAACAAATTATACGTGGCATTACCTTACTACCAAAATAAAAACGGTTGTACTGAGTAATATTTTCAATACCCTCGTCTTCATGAGCATCAAACTCTTGATAGCGCAATTCCATTTCCGCTACCAAAAATTCCAACATATCAGCTGTACTAGATGCGTCTTTACAAACAGGCGCAACCAGATGCGGTAAATTTTTGAATTTACCCAACGTTACCCGTTTCACATCCGATAATGCTAACCGTACAACTGATGGCGGGTATTTACGTACTAGATATAACACCCCTCCCTTCAAAAACTGTGATTTACCACTACGAGTACGCCCTGAACCAATTACATGGGTAATATTATCGTCACAAAGATTTATCCAGTGGAATATTGCATTTACATCCACACCACCAGGAATACAAATGCGGCTCACGTCAATGTCGTCATCAAAATCAACGTAGTCACGGAAGTAAGCAATCTCCCTGTCAACCCTTGGAATATCAATTGCAGTACGTCCACATATTGAACTTACCATCGGTGGAACCTTAATCCCCAATTCCAACCCCAATTGTTGTACCAAGTCATCGCCAAAATTGGCAACACTACTAAATTTTGTACCGCGCGCTAATTTTAATTCAATCCTGTTAAATGTTGGCCCAGAGTAGGCGCCAATAAACTCAGCCTCAATCTTAAAATCTTTCAGCACGCCAACAACTAACTCACCAGCCTCATCCAAATTAAACTGTGATGATTCGATAATTTCATCGACAGCATCCGATGCTTCTAACGATTTCGGCGCCGAAGTTAAAGTAACACCACTAAGCGAAGTAACATCAAACTCCAATTGCTTAGAACTTCCGACCGCAATAATACTCGCAACACGCTTCAATCTATCTCGCACCCAATTATCAGCTATTTTCTCACGCGAATTGAGGAAATACTCAACAGGCTTTGATTCTAAATACAACTGATAAATATGACTATCCAACACCTTACGAAGCAAATTGTTAAGGTACATATTCTTTAATCCTATAAACAATTCGCATACTACCTCAAACCCCAAAATAATCTTCTCGTCAACAATCCGCAGGAAATTAGCTTGTTCGCTGTCAGATGGAATGCGGTTAACCAAAATATACTCAAGTGCTAGTTGGCAAAACGCAAAATCATCTAAATTACAATACTCACCGCATACCCGAATAACATCGGCATCACTCATACCAGATAACACTGACTGGTAAATAGCATTAAATAAAAACTCACGGTTATAAGCAATTGTCGGACGATTCAGCTTCTCTAAAAATTCTATTTGATTAACAGTAGCAACTACATAATGATATCCAGTATCATCCCCTTTACACTCAGCAGCACGTTGCGCTTCTTGTATTATTTGTTGATTATTGTACCCTTGCTGCTTGGCGCCTAACACCACCGCAAGCAAGGGATTAACCTCACTCGTAATATTTGATTCATTAACAGGTAAATACATTAATTAAAACTCCTTACCTTTTTCTTCTCTTTCTTTGTGTCCTTCGTGTCTTTGTGGTTCGTTATTAAAATTTCATTTTTTAACGTGAGTTTAGCTGAGTATTTTGACCCCTCTCCAAACCTCTCCCCGAAGCGGAGAGAGGCTTAAAAGCTGATTGAATATGGCTAAAATGAGATTCATTCGCCCCTCTCCTTGCAGGATACTGCTGGCGATTCAGGGGTGGCGCCCATCATTTTATGAAAACAGGCGTGTAAAGACGCGAAATTTCGCGTCTCTACATTTGCGGAAATCACGCAAAATCGTGAAACTGAGGGGTCAGACCTACTATTCGCTCTTCTGTATCCTTGCAGGAGAGGGGTTGGGGAGAGGTTTGTAGAACTCATTTTTTTACAAATCAATTAGATTACTATATTTACCTTTTATTTCAACTAACTGCTTATTATAATAATTCCTCAATTCCTCCACCGTCCTTGGATGTTGTTCGTAATCATTACAAGGAAACGAAGCCCATACCTTTCCTACTTTACATGCAGCCATTTCAAAATTACCCGACTCCACATCATCAACAGCTTTATTACGGCGAATATATTCAATTGCCATTTTATCTTGCGAAGGCGGAGAAAAATTTTTCAAACCTAATTTAGGTTGCAAATCATTCCATGATATATCTAACATCTGATAGGCGCCAGCAGCAGTTGAACATACATTCCTACGATTAATTAGCTCACACTGCCTAACTCTCGGATGGGTAGAGAAATTCTTAAAAGTGCCATTAAACACTAATTTATGATAACTCGAATATCCACTAGTACCTGTTTCTGCCCATCTTATAGTAGCAAGAAATGCAGCCATTCGAGGCGAATAATTAGTAACATTTGTTTTAGTCTTCGTATTGCTAATTATAGAAAATGCTTGATTGGTGAAACCATATAAGCCTAAAACAGCGACACTAACAATTGAAATTGCAGTTGGATGCAGTTTAAATTTAATTCGATGCAGCATTACTATTTATTCTCAAGGATTAGGACTATAAACGCATTTATTGTAGTTAGCTATCACGTAGTTATAAATTGCTGGCAACGCAGAACGATACTTAATCGGATAAGGATTACTTAATTCTTGACTAGTCACTAAATATGCCCATCTACTTGCATATGTTTGTCCTTTCTCAAGTCTCAATTCATTTTTAGATGCATAAAAGCCAAAAGATTGATTATTGTAACAAGCGCTATCTGCTAGATTACGAATAGTTTGTAAACTTAACGTTTTTATGATCTTCTTATCCTTATAACTCAAACGCGATATAACGCTATTCTTAATAGTAGATGCATCACTTGGCGTAAAATTAACCCGATTAACCACCTGCTCAAATTCTCTTTGAATTATCGGTACTTCAGGTTCAGCAATAACAGTAGTTGATGGAACAAGTACTAATTCAGCAATTAACAAAGACCTAAAGATCAACTTATTCATAGGAAAACATCTCAATTTAATAAACATGCGGACGCACTGCAATAACGCGCGAGTTAGGAAAAGAACGTCGAATATTTCTTTGCCTCACAGGTTCGGAACGAGTACTTCTATCAATGAACTCACCATTACCCACATAAATACCAACGTGAGTAATTGCTCCAGTAGCGAAACTGCCATAAGTATTGGTCAAACCAATCAAATCACCAGGCAAGAATTGGTTTTGGTCAGTCATCACCTTACCAATATCACTGCCAAAGAACGAGCGCGCCATTAATTCGCCATTGTTCGGTTGCTTGCCTGCATCCCAAGGTCGATTTGTAACTCCCACACCTTCAACCTGCGCTTCAGTGAGAATGTTACGTACAAAATCAGCACACCGCTCACCTTCACCCGGCTTGAAATCACGCCCCACCCACGCGTGCGCACGCTCCAATACTCGAAGAGCTACCGGAGATATTGATGAAGTATTAGTTCTTGATAATGTGCCAACCATCGATTGAAGCTTTTGTACTATTGTTAAGGAATCAAGCCAGCCTGATACCGGAGATACCATCAACACAACCAATACAATAGACGCAATTGCATATCTCCATTCACCGATACTGAAAGAAACAGCATCATTTACACTCAATTGGTTGGCAGAAGCTTTGTGTTGATGTTGCTTGCTACTGCCTTCACCAATTTCAAAAATTATTCGCATTACCTAACGGGTTTGCTGTTCACAGTCAATTCTCTGAATACGCGCCAATCTCTCAAAATCATTTGTCGGCGCCGCACAAGCTGTATCTATATCGTTATTATTCGTAGGAGGCTGTGTAGGAGTGGGTTTGTTGGCGTTTGCTTTAGAGCTATTTACAACACTAGACCTCATCACAACTGCTGCAACTTTTGTTAAAACACTCCTTGCGTCGTAAAATCTCATATATCCAGGTTGCAGAATATCTAAAATCCAAAGCACAAACAAACACCAAAATATAACCCGGCTCCACACCGTACTACTCCTAATTCAATCGACGTACTACTGGTACTGCCAACGAAGGTAAATTATCAGGAATAACTTTAATTTCCTTACCCGCAGCATAACCAGGTCCTGTAATTTGCGAATTAAGTACAAACCCAATCGCACTGACAATCAAAAAACTAGCAGTACAAATAACTCCAACAGGCGAACCAAGAATATTGCCACACCATGTCACTGGATGCCAAAAATAGCGCCAGGGGTTCTGTGGGTGAAACCTATGTGCTTTGTAAGTCTCCACATAGTCAATTTCAATTTCTGGCACACGGCGCCGCATAGCCGAACGGTCTTGCATACGTACTCCCGGCATCGGTTGAGATACCCCAGAAGGATATATTGGTGTTGGCTGCGATACAGTCTGCGCTGTAGTGTTAACAACAGGGGCGCCATTCTGTTGCTGCATTGCAGAACCCAACATAGTTGCTAAATTATTCATCGCGACTAAACCCCCACCTTGAGACAAATCTACATCTAATTCTCTTGTTCTATTTCCGCCACCGCGATTTGACATTTAATCCTCCTTATCACTCCAAAAATCTTCACAGTCTATAGCATTCCTAAATTCATCCGGCGCCAATTTCTCAGCTGGCACTACAAAATTAGTATTTGTATCATGTGGTATTACGCCATCAGCAGTTGGACGCACTAATCGCAAATGCCTAGTCAAATTTGGTTGCGGCTCTAACTGCTGACTCGAAGGGTTAATATTCTCTACCGCATAATCCGACTGCGCTTTTAGGTGGTCCTCGGACTGTTGCCCCAAAGTAGATTCCACATAAATACTTTCGTTGTATCCCTTCAGTCCTAAGTACAGAAAGTATATAAATCCTCCAAAAAATACAACACCACATAACAAGTGCAAATTTTTCCCCGGTGACGAAATCGCTACAATTCCAGTTCGGCTACTTTCTTGGTAAGTTGTCTCTACCAAATCCTGCTTAAACGAGTAGATGACATTGAAAATACTTAATCCCAAGCAAGCAACACCAACTATAAAACTAATTAAATATGTACCCCCTCTATTTCTTTGCTCCATTCCCACCACCACCTTTAATTACTGGTTTTGGCTCCGGCGTTGGCTTACGACGCAATTCTCTTAACTGTTGGCGCCGCAATTGCTCCAATAATTCCAATTCTTCAACCGCTTTATTGGCATCGCTCATTTGTTTAAGCGGGTCAGAATATCCTTGCGCTCTCAATAATTGTTTTTGGCTATCAACATAAGGCTTGTATCCACGTTGAATTTCGCTTAACATCCGAGTAAAATCGACATTTGGCTGGCTTTCGAGATTGTGCGCCAAATCAATCGCTTCGAGCTTACCCAACAACAAATACGCAACTGCACTCGCTGGTAATTTTTGCTTTACCTCCGTACCATCTGTGTCTGTGTAAGACAAATAAAATTCATTGTTACCACCTGAAACTTCACCAAAAGTATCAAGAGTTCGTATCCTCTCAACCTCCAAACCAGGTGTCATATGCATCCGGTAAAATGGATTGCCCTGCTGGTTGCGATTACGCTCCGATTCGATGTAGGTTTTAATATCTTGCGACCAACGCGATGCTGATAACTGGCGCCAACCTACCATTGATGTACCATCTGGATTATTAAGTCGCAAATTTGTTGAATAGTCAGTTCGGGATAGTTTTTCAAGTACAGCTTCGCGCGCGACTTGTAATTGTTGTTTGGCTGCAACTACCTCAGATTTGTCTTCGTTACCATTCACAGCGTTTACATCAACTCGTTGCTTTGATGCTGCAATTAACGAAATTGTCACCAAAACTAAAAATCCGGCTATACCCAACAATAAAAGTAAGGTATTTTGCGGTATTGGTTTTCGCCTACCTCCATCAACAACCCCATAACGCTCCTTTGGTGAAAGATGTTGCATTAATTAATACCCCCATCAATCACCATAAAACAACGTTTCGGCTGTTCAATCGCGCGCAACATTGCTACAGTGGCGCCGCCTATCAACACTCCAGTAAGCATTAACAACGGATTGAACGCAAGTGACGTACCCACACCAGTTAAAATTCCCACAACTGAGGAAATAGTTACGTTTAAACCCAATCCAGCCAAACCGTTGACCAAAAAATTAATCGCCGCCATTTCTTAACTCCCTGGTTCTATTTAATACAACACCTATACCAATCAAAAAACCAATCACAGTACCCCAAAGCCCACCAATCAATATTGGTTCGGGTTGGACTTCTACTTTTTGAGAGCTTGGCGGCTGGGTAACAAACCACCCAACCAACAGCCCCGAAAAAGTAGAAAATCCCATTACTATCAATCCCGTAAATGCACCGTTTCTCAAACCGATAAGCGCACGATTACGATAATCAGCCGCGATGGGCATCATTTTGCTGGCGAGTTCTTCGCTGATGTGGAAGTCTTCGGATTGGATGAATTCAACTGTTTGGGCGGTTGTGTTGATATACCCAGCACCATTGGGTGTTCCCCTTCTCCCCAGTGGATATTCTCGAAAAAATTTACATCAATTGCCTGTAGTGCCCGTTCCTGTGCGGCGCCAAATTCTGCCGCGTTTTTCGTACATCCCGATGACGAACTACCATTAGTTAATCGGTCACGTAACACATGCGTCGAAGCTTCAATAATTGACATAAATCGTGTATCACCTAATTGATACGCAACTGGCATATCCCGGTAAAGAATCCCTACGAAGCTATCTTTTGACTCGCTCTCAGGGTCTTTACCAAACCGCTGCTTGATGTAAGAGCGCGCGTCAAACTTAAAACCTCCACTTTCTGATTGTTTAGCTGCATTACGCATTTCAACTACTTGTTTTGTGGCATCAAGTAATGAAATATTTGCAGACAGAGCAGCTTTATTAATATCTTTCAAATGTTGAGCCGTTTCAGCAGATAACTGGTTCCCATCAATTTCTAATTCTAACAAAGCGCAACACGAGCGAATCTCATCAGGCTGCACTTTCAACTCGGAAACCATCTGATTGATATGAATCATCGGCGCCAATTCTCCTTAAAACTTCTTGAACGATAGCATCTTCTTGATTTACATATTGGGGATTAAGCAGAAAATCTTTAAGCGATAGTTCATTCGCATCTAATAGAAATTCTGCTAATCCTCCCATCGGCAACACTTGGTGTTCATACTCCTTAAAACTTAAGTTTCTGTACCGAGTGGCAACATAAAAATAGTCCAAACTCTCAACATCTCTCTCCTTAAAAAATCCTCCCTTCTTTCGCGGTGGAATTACTCCCGCAGGCGGATACCACAACTTTAGAGCCGAAGTAGAAACGCCATAACGTTTCGCCAAAGTAGTTCTTGTGTGAAGCCTTGTTACAAACATCATGTATCCATGAAAACATAATTAAACAATTAGATACTTAATTTAAACTTCAAACTAATTCATTCAAATTAGTAATTGTAATGATTATGAATAAATCACTAATTAAATTGAAGTCTGTTTTAAATAGCTAATAAGTACCTACTCGTTACTTGCCTCCTTTGCTATATGAAAGCAAGCTTACACTTCTAAATTTAGAATTGCAACATAAAAAGATAAATAGTCAGAAATTTCTGGATTTAAAATATTAATAAAAAAATCAATATTTTAAGTAAAGTATCTAAAATATAATTTACCTAATTGCTTACTTTTGAACAAAAATTTATTAAAATCAGGCATCTCACTCGCCAATGCAGTTTTACATGATTGTGGCGTTGCAGCTTTAGCGAAGTCACAACGGTTAACATTCGAGCAACAAAATTACTACCAGTTTGTGTTTGGGAGCCAAAACTGGTACGTCGCCCTTCGGGTTCGCCAGTCGCCTACGGAGGGAAACCATCCTGTAGCGCTGGCTTACCATATGACAGCAGGACGTATAGCTCTTTCAGCAGCATTATTAGTTGGTTCTACACCCTCGACATCAACAAACAACCATAATGCAGGTTTAACGTGTATAAAGCGAAAATCTAAACCAATAACTAAATAGAAGGGTAAATGCAAAAAATGCAAACCCAACCTGCTTGCAAAAAAAATATTCACAATTTCAAAAATGAGTGAATAAAAATAAAAAGCAAACCAATAAGTAAACAGAAGGGTTCAGAAAGCAAAAAATGTCTCGTTTAAATACTTTAAATCACAGATAATTCGCTCTCTGTGTAGAAGTCAAAAAAGTAAACCAAGAAGTAAATAGAGCGGTTTATTGGACTGACTTAACAAAGAAGAAAACGAGAAAATCGCTTTACAAACAGAATAAATCACTGTTGAACCACTACTTTCCTTCTAACAATCAACAACACAAACTCTAAGGAGAAAAACCATGTTAAACAATCAAAGCGCCTTACAAAACCTTGCTTTAGTTGAAGAAATTGACGAACAAGCTGCTGAAACAGTTAGTGGTGGAGAGAGATTTACCATTTATAACGAGACTAATGTTCGGATACCTTACGCGGTTGATGGAAAACAAACAACCCGCCCATACGGTGGTTCGGGGTCAGTATGGACTACTGGAAAAGGAGGAACAATTTCTTTTGACTATGATTTTGGCCGCTCAGGAGTTCAATCGCGCAAATATAATTTGGCCGATGGACGTAAATACGCATTTCGATACGACACCAGGACTCCTTATGGTCAAGATATCGAACTATTTGACATAACCTAATAGGATGTTAACTACTCAAAAATCTGAGCTAGCAAGCTAAACCTTCAATATAGTCGGGTCAGCGGACCCGACTAATATTTTATCAATAATAATTGCGCTTAAAAATGAAATACCAGATTGTCCTTCAACATAGTGAAGAAGACTGTGGCGCCGCAAGCCTTGCCACCATTGCTAAACATTACGGACGCGCCTTTGCACTCAACCGCGTCCGGGAAGCTGTTGGCACTGGGTCAAGAGGAACCTCTCTGCTGGGTTTAAGCCGGGGTGCAGAAGCTCTCGGATTTAATACTCGTCAAGTTAAAGCGAATCCTCAACTAATCGACCAATTACACCAAGCTCCTTTACCAGCCATTATTCACTGGAAAGGCAACCATTGGGTGGTATTGTACGGGCAAAAAGGCAAAAAATATGTAATTGCTGACCCAGGTGTTGGTATTCGTCACTTGACTCGTAAGGAATTAATGGCAGGTTGGGGTAATGGCGTGATGCTACTACTAATGCCAGATGAAAGCCGTTTTTATCAACAAGAATCAGATAAAATTGGCGGTCTTGGACGTTATATCCAACGAGTTTACCCCTATCGCTTTATTCTTACCCAAGCAATCGCCATTAACATCGCCATCGGGCTACTTTCTCTAGTATCTCCCTTTATGATGCAACTACTCACCGATGATGTTTTAGTGCGGGGAGATATTCAATTATTAACCACTGTGGCTATTGGCGCCATTTCCATGAACTTAATTAGAAGTGCCATTAGCTTAGTACAGTCTCACCTCATTGGTCACTTTGCTCAAAGATTCCAATTAGGACTAATTCTAGAATACGGACGCAAGCTGTTACATTTACCCTTATCCTACTTTGAAGGGCGCCGCAGTGGGGAAGTTGTTAGCCGCATTGCTGATGTTAATGCCATTAATAACTTAGTTTCCCAAATCGTCCTGGGATTACCCAGCCAATTTTTTATCGCTGTAGTTTCTTTGGGTTTTATGCTCTTTTACAGCGTGCAGTTAACTCTAGCTTCTATAGTTGCATTTATTATTGTTACGGCTGTTAACTGGCTTTTTCTACCAGCAATACGCCAGAAAACCCGCAATTTGATTGTTTCTGGTACGGAAAACCAAGGCTTTCTAGTGGAAACATTTCGTGGTGTCCAGGTGTTAAAAACTACCCAAGCCACATCTCAAGCTTGGGAAGAATATCAAAGCAATTACGGGCGCCTTGCCAACTTGGGCTGGAGTAACATGAAGCTAGGACTTTACAGCAGTACAGTCACTGGGATTCTTTCCACGTTTATTAATATTGGCATCCTCTGGATAGGTAGCTATTTAGTAATAGATCGTACCTTAAGTATTGGACAATTGATGGCGTATAATGGCATGAGTGGCAATTTTCTTGGCTTTTTAGGTGCAGCAATCGGCTTAGTAGATGAATTTATTACTGCTCAAATAGTCGTTCAACGTCTAACCGAAGTTATCGATGCTACCCCAGAAGACGAAAATGATTTTAAAAAGCCTTGGGCAGAAATTCCAGGTAATGCAGATATTAGCTGCACTGAACTGAACTTTCACCATTCAGGTAGAGTTGATCTAATACAAGATTTTTCCTTAACTATTGCTGGTGGTCAAGTAATAGCTCTTATTGGGAAATCTGGCTGCGGTAAAAGTACCTTTGCTAAATTGATTACTGGTTTATATAAACTTCAGTCAGGCAATATTCGTTATGGTTTCTATAATCAGCAAGACTTGTCTTTAGAATGTTTGCGGCAACAAGTAGTATTAATACCACAAGAACCCCATTTCTGGAGTCGTTCTATTATTGATAATTTTCACTTTAGCTATCCTCACATTACATTTGAAGAAATTGTCAAAGCCTGCCAAATTGCTGGTGCAGATGAATTTATTAGCAAACTTCCCGATAAATATCAAACTATTTTAGGAGAATTTGGTGCCAATCTCTCTGGTGGACAACGGCAAAGATTAGCCATCGCTAGGGCTATAGTTACTAACCCACCCATCTTAATTTTAGATGAATCTACTGGCGCCCTCGACCCAGTAAGCGAAGGGCAAGTACTAGATAGACTTTTACACTACCGTCGGGGTAAAACTACTATTTTGATTAGTCACCGTCCCAAGGTGATACAGCGGGCAGATTGGATTGTATTACTAGAACAAGGACGTTTAAAAATTGAAGGTAGACCAGAGGAATTACGGAAATTACCTGGCGAACATTTGGATTTCTTAGACGAATTTTTTTCCCATGAGAATGCATTGACACTTACATCTTCACCCATTCATCGAAACGGCAAATCTGTCGCCATTAATTAATACATTTGAATCTTATTAAACTAAATATGGTTAGCAACACAGATTTTTTACCTCCAATTCAAACAAACGAATTTCTACCACCAATAAGTCGTTGGACAACCTTTGGCGGAATGTTTATTCTCTGCGTTTTAGGATTAGCTGCTCCAATTGCAGCCGTTACTAAATATAAAGAGACACTAAAAGGACAAGCAGTTGTGCGTCCGGCAGGGGAATTGCGAATTGTACAGGCGGCGATTGAAGGTCAGGTAAAAGAAATTTATGTTAAAGAAAATCAATCGGTGAAAAAAGGAGATGCGATTGGTACTATCGACGACTCCCGTCAGCAAACCAAAAAGAACCAATTGCAAACTAGTATCCAACAAGCTAGATTACAGCAAGTGCAAATTAATGCCCAAATTAATGCCCTCAACAGTCAAATTCGCGCCGAAACAGATCGCATCAACCGCATTATTACTGGCGCCGAAGCTGAATTGAGCGGGCGCCGTCGCGAATATCAAGATAAAAAAATTACCACTATCGCCGAACTCCAAGAAGCTGATGCCAACGTCAGAATCGCTGGGGAAGAATTGCAGGTTGGAAAAGCACAGTTAAAAACAGCACAAGCAAACCTCCAAAGTACTGAAGCGACTTTAGTTACAGCTAGGTCAAAGCAAAACCGATATGAGAGTGTAGCTGCAAAAGCACCTAGGGCTTTATCTATAAATGAATTGGAGTCAGCACAACTGACAGCAAAACAGCAACAACAAGCAGTGGAAGCACAAAAAGCTGTTGTAGAGGCGCAACAACAAACAATTAAACGCTTACAGCAAGCGGTGTCTGCTGCCATTGCCAGAAGACAGCGTACCCAAGCTGCCTTAAATCCTAGTGATGCAGAAGTCGAAATTGCCAGCGCGCGTATTGCTCAGGAAAAAGCCGCAGGACTAAGTAACAAAGCGACTTTAGAAAAAGAACAGCAAGCATTAATCAAGCAACGAATAGAAATTGAAAAACAGCTAGAACGTGATACTAGCGAACTTAAACAAGTAGAAATCGACCTAGTACAAACCACAATCACAGCTACAGCAGATGGTACTATCTCCAAAATCAACCTGAGAAATTCTGGTCAAACCGTTCGTGCTGGAGAAGAAGTAGTACAGATTGTTCCCAGTAATGCTGTTCAGGTTGTAAAAGCTGCAATCTCATCTGAAGATAAAAATAAGTTAAAAATCGATCAAGAAGTCAAAATGCGGGTGAGTGCTTGTCCTTACCCAGATTATGGTACTCTCAGCGGTAAAGTAGAGGAAATTTCTCCAGATGCGCTCGCTCCTCAAAAGAACGCTACAAATGAATCGACCACTGCTAGTCCAAAAGCGTCTGCTCCTAATGCTTTTTATGAAGTGACTATTAAGCCGAAAACTCTAGTTTTAGGTAAAGGTAAAAACCAGTGTCACATTCAACTGGGAATGGAAGGTAGGGTTGATATTATTTCCCGTGAAGAAACTGTGCTGCGATTCATTCTCCGTAAGGCAAGATTAATTGCTGATTTGTAACTAATGCTGTTGAGGTTTACCAATAATTTTAGACTTTTCTGGTGCGGGAAGTGTATTAACCGGGAAAACGAACCAATACATAAATAGGAAGGTTCAAAAGGATTTTATGAAAAAATC
Organism: Calothrix sp. PCC 7103; assembly: GCF_000331305.1. Lineage (GTDB taxonomy): Bacteria > Cyanobacteriota > Cyanobacteriia > Cyanobacteriales > Nostocaceae > Dulcicalothrix. Next base: position 1,373,564 of record NZ_KB217483.1, read on the forward strand.
AAACTGCCAAAATAGTGTTTTCCATTGTAAGAGGACACGACGAGATTTTTTGAAGTCGATGAAGATAGCTGGGTTAGGAGCAGTCGGCTTAAGTGCAACAAGCTTGCTTTATCCAACTTTAGCCCAAACAGTCAATCGTCAGGATCAATGGCGTTGGTGTAATAAATGTCAAGTACTACATTTTGCTGGTGGAGATTCTCTAGGAGCATGTGCTGCTGGTGGTTCGCATAATACCGAAGGTAGTGGTAACTATTCGCTCATATTAAATACAGCTAATCTGCGCGGTCAGTACGGATGGCGTTGGTGTAACAAGTGTCAAGAACTCTTTTTTGCTGGTGGAGGTTCAAAAGGAGTTTGCCCTGCTGGTGGAAAACATAATTCAACAGGAAGCGGAGATTATTTGTTGAAGTCGAAAGAAGATTCCCCAAATTATTCCGGTCAAGCTGAATGGCGATGGTGTCGTAAATGCCAAGCGCTTAGTTTTGCTGGTGGAGATTCTCTAGGGGCTTGTCCTGCTGGTGGTTCTCATGACAACAGTGGCAGTGGTAACTATATTTTGCAAGAAAGATAACGACTGTATTTAGTTTTTTTGGAGAAATGTCATGAACCATCTGCAACTCAAATTGTCTACGATCGCTACATCGATTTCGCTTATTACTATTTCCTTAATGCCTACTGCTGCCTTCGCAGTACCGGGCTGGGGTCAAACCTTTAGAGATTTAAGGATACCTGCTTCAGGTTGTAAAAATTCGGTTGAAAAAGCCATCAACAAAGTAACTGGTAGCGCTGGCACAATCAACCAACTTAATGCTACGACCTACATGATGACGACCTATCCCCAAGGGACAACGGGAGTTTTCATTTACTGTGCTAGTAATCCCGAACTAGCGTGCGGACAGCCTACTTCTACAGTAATGATTGTTGCATTTAGCGATCGCGGTTCCGGTGAGGCTGCAAACTGGAGCGATCGGTTAAATCGAGCTATTGGTAGTCCACAGTATATCGACTGTGGTTGATACAGCATTAATTTTGGAACTCGACAAGATTCTTCAGTGGACATCTAAATTTAATCAAACTCAATCTCAATAGAGAAGGAAATCGAGATTATGTCAGATGATCGAATTATTGATGGAATTGAATCTCTACTATATTCAGGGGAGCCTCGCTGGCGTTACCAACCAATAACTTATAATTTCATGCCTAGCTTACCTGAAGTTTATGTTGCAGGTAAATATAACCCAGCAGTAATTTTTTATGATACCGATAAAATTCCAGGAAATAACTTTGTTCCATTTGATAGCCGTCAGGAACAAGCTGCAAAAGATGCTCTACAACTTTGGGCTGATGTTGCAAATTTTGAAACTAAACTAGTATCCAATAAGGCACTTTCAATAGGTGATGTTCTCGATCTAGGAATTATTGAGAAGGCTGCCAAAGCTGTCGGCTTATGGGATGATATTGAGAAACTTTTAGATGGCGCATTCAATAAGTTTTTAGGTATCTTTGGACTTCCTTCTGTGTTTCCTTTAGTAGAGGGGGCTGATATCCGCTTTGGTACAGCAGATTTAGGTACAGAAAAGGGAGGAAGCAGTCCGCCACCACGTAATGATATATGGGCAAGGTTTAATGAAGCTCGAATTAAACTTCTAGATGAGATTGACAGTATTATCAAACCCATAAATACCGCCATAGATATTGCCAATAAAATTGCCAATCCTATTAATTTAGTTACTGGTTTGTTTGGTGGAGAAAATATTTTCGATCCGATTCCTAAGATTCCGTCGGCTTCAGCGCTTCTAAAGATTCCAAGAATTAAGCTTGATTTTGATGGAGATGTTTGGATTAATAATACGAATTCTCCTAATAACAACCCTGAGAACATTGGTAAGCGAGGCGCGTATGGGTTTAAAACCTTGGTGCATGAAATTGGTCATGCTTTAGGGTTGAAGCATCCAGGAAACTACAATGCAAGCGGTGGTGGCGCAGAGGGTCCTTATTTATTACCAGAAAAAGATACTTATCAATACTCAATCATGTCCTATGACTATTATTCGGTTAATGGTCAATACTTACTAGATTCTGCGGGAAACAAGATAAAGCGCGATAGGCTAGGTTATCCTCGGACACCAATGCTCTACGATATTAAGGCAATCCAGACGCTTTACGGCGTTAACAATAACACCCGCACTGGTGACACTACCTACGTCTACAGTGATTATGATGACCCCAAGTATCAATTAGACGAGAATGGTAATCCCATACTTCTAGATGAAAATGGTAAGGCTCGTCCTTTCATGGCAACAATATGGGATGCCGGAGGACATGATACGATTGACGCTTCCCATCATAAACGTGATATCACAATTAATCTCAACCCTGGAGAATTTAGTTCGGTAGGACCTGAAAATGGAGTAAGGAATGCTCCCAGTGATCCTCAATATAATGCTAGTCAGGATAAATACAATTTAGCGATCGCTTATGACGTAATAATCGAAGATGCAATTGGAGGAGATGGTAACGACATCCTAATTGGTAACAGTGTAGGTAATAAGCTCACAGGTGGGGCTGGCAAAGACACAGCTTCCTACAAATACTCTAGCATAGGCGTATTCGTCAGCTTAACCACAGGCAAAGGAATGTTCGGTGATGCCGAAGGAGATACACTCCAAAGCATTGAAGATTTAGAAGGCTCACAGCAAGCCGACACATTGATTGGTGATGCCGCAAGGAACACGCTTTACGGCGGGGCTGGAAACGATAAATTGTTTGGTCAAGATGGGGATGACATCCTCAACGATCCAGATGGTGTTATTGAAGCCCAAGGAGGAATTGGTAATGACACCATAAACATAACTTTTGCTAGCAATTGGGACGACAACGACAATCTCAACGATTCTCCCCGTTCTGATGGAAAAATAATCGGTGGTTACGGAGATGACAACATTACCGTAACTATGAATCGCAACGATTTTTCCATTAATCTTAAAGCAGATGAAGATACTGTCGAAAACACTCAAGATGGTAATGACACCGTAACACTACAAGGAAACTACGCCAATTCAACAATTTATTTAGGTGGTGGTGTCAATACATTTAACGGTGGTCTTGGCAAAGACACAGTATTTAGCGGTTCAGGTAACGATACCCTTTTTGGAAACACTGGTAATGATATCTTAATCGGTGGCACAGGTATTAACCAAATTGATGGAGGTAGCGAAACTGATACTATTGACTACCAAAATTCATCTAATGCCGTAACAGTTAATATTGACGGGCAAATCAGCTACAAAAATGTTGGTAGTCCATTTGACCTCGAACGAAGCTTTGAAATTAATGCAGGTAAAGCTTTTGACGATTTTAAAACTACGGATGATACGCTCGTAAACATTGAAGACATCATTGCCTCTAAATTCAACGATATTTTAATTGGTAATAGTTCCAGCAATAGTATTTTTGCTGGTTTGGGTGATGACCTGTTAATCGGTAATGCAGGGAATGACCTACTAGATGGTAGTGATGGTTTTGATATCGTCAGCTATCGCCGCGATCCAGGTAAAGTGTTAGTCAACCTACAAGAAAACACTGCTACAGATGGTTTTGGCAACATCGATCGATTACTAAATATTGAAGCAGTCGTTGGTTCTGCATTTAGGGATCGCATTATTGGCAGTGACCTAGTTAATATTCTCTTCGGTGACGGGGATAATGATGTTATCGAAGCTAGAGGTGGAAAAGACACCATATACGGCAATGATGGAAATGACTCTCTGTTTGGCGAAAGTGACGATGATAAATTAATTGGTGGAATTGGTGCAGATATCCTTAATGGTGGTGATGGCAGCGATACAGCCTCTTATTTCAACGCCACATCTGGAATTTTCGCAAACTTATCTACTGGTCAAGGTACAGATGGTGATGCTAGCGGAGATATTTACCAGTTTATTGAAAATCTAGAAGGTTCCGAGTTTGGCGACAGTTTATTTGGTGACAATCAAAATAATATCCTGATTGGTTTGGGTGGCGATGATTTCCTCGATGGATTTGGTGGTAACGATAAACTGCTAGGTGGAAAAGGAAGTGACACCTACAAAGTATATAGCGCAGGAGATATAGTCACTGAGTATGCCAATGAAGGTATCGATACAGTCAATGCTGCTGTTAATTACATCCTCGCTGCTAATTCTAATTTAGAAAATCTCAACTTAATTGAAGGTACAGCAGCCTTTGACGGTACAGGTAACGAACTCGATAACATCATCAATGGTAACTCCTTCAAGAACATTATTGATGGGGGAGCAGGGGACGATCGCCTTTTTGGTTTTGCTGGTGGTGACACCCTTATTGGTGGAGATGGTAGCGACTGGTTGACTGGTGGACAGGGGAACGATATCCTCACCGGGGGTAATGGCAATGACTATTTTGCCTACAGTTCCATAACAGATGCAGGCGATCGCATTACAGATTTTACAGTTGGTAGCGACAAAATTGTTCTTACAGAAGTTGTTAATAGCTCAGGTTTTCGTAGTTTTAACCCCTTAGCTGATGGGTTTTTCAGTGTTCGTTCGGCAGGATCGAGCATGGCAGCCATAATGATTGACCCAGATGGTGCAGCAGGTGGTTCATTCAGACCAGCACCTTTCCTTCTCCTTAACAATGTTTCAGCCTCAGCATTAAACAACTCCAGTAATTTCGTGTTTTAAATACCATTCCCCAACCTTTACAGAATTCAAACCAGAATGAAAAGCTTTAATTTATATCTGTTGAGCGTTTTGCTGTGTCTCGGTGTGGCTACCAAAGCAAATCCAGCCTTTGCTCAAACCGAAGTTGATGCATCTGGAAACACAAGCGAAAAAAACTCCCCAATTACCTCTGTATCGCAACTATCAGATGTACAACCAAATGATTGGGCATATAGAGCATTACAATCTTTAGTGGAACGTTATGGTGCGATCGCAGGCTACCCGGATGGCACTTTCAAAGGAAACCGTCCCATGACTCGCTACGAATTTGCGGCTGGTTTAAATGCTGCTTTGGATAAAGTCGATCGGTTGAGACAAGATGGACTTGCAGATAAAGTATCCAAGGAAGATTTAGCCACACTGCAACAATTACAGCAAGAGTTTTCCACAGAATTAGCGACTCTGCGGGGTCGAGTCGATAACCTGGAAGTTAAAGTCGCAGAACTAGAAGCTAACCAATTTTCCACCACTACAAAGCTTACTGGTCAAGCAGTTTTTGCCCTCAATGCTGGGACTCAATCTGGTGCAGACAATCCCAATGCAACTTTCTTTAGCCGCACCCGTATCAACTTAGAAACTAGTTTCACGGGTAAAGACAGATTACTTACCCAGTTTCAAGCAGGAACGGGAAATAATGGTGATGCAACTCAATTTCTACAAAGAGAAGAAGGAGATTTGAGAAATCGTTTGGTAAACTCCGGTGAGAAAATAATCAGGGAAAACTTTGAATCACTATTTTTCCCACTGGATGAATTGGGAGTCAGCCTAGAAGATTTGGGTATAGGTTTGGCGGAGTATAAAACTGTTGATGAGGTTCGAGATGCACTAGTAGGAATTACAGCCACTCAACGTCTAGAAGCAGGAGTTTCGCAGGAAGAAGCGTTGCAAATGAGTCAAAAGTTAACTGAGAGAATTAACATCAGTAGGAAAGTTAATGATTTTTTGCAAGTCAACAGCAAACTAGATTATTCCGGCGCTGATACGGGCTTAAAACTCAACCGACTCAGTTACAGTTTCCCGTTATCAGAAGATTTCCGGGTGTCCGTATTTCCCCAAGGTTATGCTTCCGACTACGTGGATGGAAACAGTTTCGCAAATAACAGCGCTAATAACTTCTCAACCTACGGATTGGTAAACAATCAGTTATTGCTAGCCAAAGATACCCCAGGTGGAGGCGCCGCAATTAGTTGGAACCCTGGTAATGGTGCATTTACAATTCGTGGAGTTTATCGCGCGGAGCAAGCAGCTTTTGCTGGTTCCAATAATACAAGCGATAAACAGGGAGGTTTATTTGCCGACTCAAATTTGGGTATAGCTGAAGTTGAATATGCACCTTCCAAAACTGTTGCGCTGCGACTTCAATATAGTGGAGGAACTCAAAATGGAGAAGAGTTTAGCGCAGTTGGCGCCAATGTAGAAGTAGCACTTAGCGAGAAAGTAGGACTGTTCGGTCGCTTCGGTCATGCTTTTAACTTCCCCGGTAATATTCAACCTTCCTCTTGGTCAGCAGGTTTTGTATTCAAAGATTTGTTCGCGAAAGGTGCTAATCTTGGGGTTTCTATGGGACAACCTCTCATCTTTCAAGATAAAGATGATATTCTTGGCTTGTTTAATAGTACCCAGACAAATTACGAAGCATTTTACAAATTACCAGTCAACGATAATATCTCCATCTCGCCAGTATTGCAGGTGATTACCGACCCTGGCAATACGCAAACTAGCACCATTTTTACAGGCACTCTGCGGACAGTGTTTTCATTTTAAGGTTTTGTGTTGAATATTTTCGCCCTCCAAAATAAATTTTTAGTTTTTTTGTAGTTGGTGTATAAAGCGAACAAAGCGAACCAATTACTAAATGCAAGGGTTAAGAAGCTATTACTAACTCTGATGAATTATAGAACACATATCAGCACAGTATCGTTATGACAAAACTAAGTAGCAATAAACTATCATATCTGATAAATACGTCAAAATTTATCATAGTTTTTTCCGCAATACTAGGAATTACATTTTTCAGTACAATGTTTTCCACACCAGCCCAATCCAGAGGAGAAATTCGCGGTCAAGGAAACAGGTGTATTGATGTTGCAGGAGGTGAAGTTAAGGATGCAAATAATAATCCTTCTCCTTTAATTTTATTTCCTTGCACGGGGGGTAAAAATCAAAAGTGGAGCTTTTTATCTAACGGAACAATTCGCGGTCAAGGAAACAGGTGTATTGATGTTGCAGGAGGTGAAGTTGAGGATTCAAATGGTAATTCTTCTCCTTTAATTTTATTTCCTTGTACAGGGGGGAATAATCAAAAATGGCGCTTTTCATCTGATGGCACAATTCGAGGTTTAGGAGACAGGTGTATTGATGTTGCAGGGGGAGAAGTTGAGGATTCAAATGGTAATCATTCTCCTTTAATTTTATTTCCTTGTACAGGGGGGAATAATCAAAAATGGCGTAGGAATTAACGTTAAAGCGGCAAAATTCATAGACTAATTTATTCGCATGGACAGTATCATCATGAAAAAACTAACGAACAATCAACAGCCACATCCGAAATCTTTGAATGTAAAATATTTGTGGAAGCGTCGTCCTGCGATCTCGTTTCTCGGTGCTTGTGTTTTCATGCTTCTCCATCTCGGAATCCCACAAACTGTGCAAGGACAAGTTACCGATCTGCGTACTGCAAGTGCAATTGGTACAGCCTCCCTTGGCGATCGCATTTACGCTTTTGCTAGAGGATTAGGTGATAATCGCATCTATCACACCTCTGCTGCGGATGGACAGCGATTTGGAAGATGGGTTGAAATGCCTGGTGGTGGATTAACCAATGCTGCTATAGCTTCTAGCTCTTTAGGAAATCGTATCTATGTCTTTATAAAGGGGATGGATAATCGTATCTATCATACGTCAGCAGAAGATGGGCAGGCTTTTGGCGGATGGGTGGAAATGCCCGGTGGTGGATTAACCAATGCTTCTATAGCTTCTGCTTCTTTGGGAAATCGTATCTATGTCTTTATAAGGGGAATGGATAATCGTATCTATCATACGTCAGCAGAAGATGGGCAGCCTTTTGGTTCTTGGGTGGAAATGCCTGGTGGTGGTACTACAAACGTACCTTTGGGCGCTGCTTCTCTGGGAAACCGTATTTATGTGTTTGCCAAAGGAATCGATGACAAGCGTATTTATCATACCTCTGCCGCAGACGGACAGCCCTTTGGAAACTGGTCTGTATTGAGATAAACCAAGGGACAGAAAATAGGCAATCCACGATCGCACTGGCTATTTATGTTTAATGAGTTAGTGACGATATGAATATATAACTAAAATATTGAATACTCTTGGCTGAGAAACTGGCGTTTAAACCTAGATCGAGGGTAGCGCCAGTTTTTTTGTTGCGCTTTAAACCAAGCATGTAAATCAGCAAAATTGCGATCGCGTATAAGCCAATAAATACAAACCAATTAATTAACGTACCGCAAAACACCAAATTTAGTACGGTGAATGGCTGATATCGGAAAATAACTATTGCTTTTAGTTACAAAGTAATATTTAATACTTTGAAATTCATTCGCAATTATGGTGCTTCTGTGTAATGTTTACCAACCCTACTTACGGCTTACAACAAGTTCAGTATTTTTTTGTACTTTATCCCACATAAATATAAATAAGGATGGTAATCCATGAGATATTGGCGGTTTTTACCCAGCTTTGTAATTGTATGTGCGATCACGGTTCTAGACGGAAGTCTGGTAACAGCAAAAGCGAATTCTAGTAATACGAGCGATGACGGCAAGTACTCTCTGCGGGAAAGGATTATTCCTGTTTTGGATGAAAGCAAAAGTCAGCCATCGGACTTGACTTTTCCATCAACTTATGAAACTTCTCAAACTCCAAATACAAAACCTGTCTCTGAAACCTCTTCTCCAGAAACTTCCAACCAGAAATCAGAGAGCAAACCAAAGCTATGTCCTAAACCTAAAAATTTAGTTAAACAGTTAAACCCTAACCCTATAACTGTTCGCAATATCAGCATCACAGGTAGTAGTGTTTTCTCTCAAAAGGATTTTGAAGAAGAGGCAAAGAAGCTTGACTTAAAAAAAATCCCTCAAGAAAAATTTCGTGAAAAACTTGCAGAAGCAATTATTCAACTCTACTTAGATAACGGTTATATAACCTCGACTGCACTTCTGAATGCTGGCAAAAAAGACGAAATTCAAGTAATTGAAGGTCGGATTAAGGAAATTACGATTGATAAGAATAAACGACTAAGTGAATCCTATATTTGTAATCGAATACTATTGGGTGTAGGTATTCCAATTAATACTAATAAGCTCGAAGAACAGCTAAAGTTACTGAGAACAGACCCACTCTTAAAAAATGTTGAGGCAACCCTAATACCAACGGGTGAAGATGGTTTGAGTAATTTACAAGTTATAGTTCAAGAAGCAAATTCTTTTAACAGCAGTTTTACTATTGATAACAACTCACCTCCTAGTGTTGGTTCTGAGAGATTTGGTGTTGATTTAAATTATCGTAATTTAACTGGAATTGGTGATGAAATTACAGCTTCTTATTATCGCTCTTTAACTGGAGGTTCTGAAGTTTTAAATTTTAATTATCAAGTGCCACTGAATGCAAAAAATGGGACATTAAGCCTAAGAACCACATTTGATCGCAACCGTATTACTCAATCACCATTTGATGAATTAGGAATTCGGGGAAATCAAAAAGCTTACGAAATCAGTTATCGTCAACCATTAGTGAGAACTCCTAGAGAAGAATTTGCTTTATCTTTGGGTTTTGCTTATCAGGAAGGGCAAACTTTTATATTTAATGAGCTTCCCAACCCTTTTGGTGTTGGTCCCGATGAAAATGGAGCTAGTCGAACCAGTGTAATTAAATTTAGCCAAGATTATACCAAACGTGACCCACAGGGAGCTTGGTCATTGCGATCGCAATTTAATTTAGGTCTTGGTTTGTTCAATGCAACTAGCAATAAAGAACCAATTCCCGATGGTAGTTTTATCAGTTGGGTTGGTCAAGTACAGCGAGTACAAAGGCTAAATGATGACCACTTATTATTAGTTTTAGCTGATATTCAATTAACACCAAATAGTTTGCTAGGTTCGCAACAATTTACCATTGGTGGTAGTCAATCGGTACGTGGTTATCGGCAAAATGCTAGGTTCGGAGATAATGGATTTCGTTTAACAGTTGAAGATAGAATTACAATCCAGCGTGATGCATCTGCATCACCAACAATACAACTAATTCCTTTTGTTGATTTGGGTGCTATTTGGAATAAATCTGATAATCCTAATAAATTACCCGAACAAACATTTCTTGCTAGTGCTGGTATGGGTTTTTTATGGAATCAGCCATTTGGAGTTAATGGTTTAACTTTACGACTTGATTATGGTTTCCCATTGGTCACTTTGAGCGATAAAGGAAATAATCTGCAAGACGATGGTTTGTTTTTTAGCCTTCGTTACCAACCATAATTTCAGACATCTGTTAGTTAGAAGCTTATAAATATAAAAATTTTGTAGAAACGTTAAATTTAGCGCTTCTACATATTTTAGTACGGTAGCCAAGGCTAGGAATATTGTAATTGAATGAAAATTTACCAAGGGCTACCAACCATTGTGAAAGCTGACCAATAATAAGGATGTGATAAATCTTGGTTGGGAATATCTTTAAGCTGTGGTTCAAGACGGTTATTTGACCACTGCAATTGACCATTTATTATATTAATTTTTTTATTTATCATCGCTAATTGTGCTTCTCTTAATGCCTTAGCTTTGAGAGGCTTTGGTGCATTTTTGAGTTGTTCGTAAAATTCAACCATCATACCTAAGCTACCAGCATCATTAACTTGCCAGAGACTCGCTAGTGCAGATTTTACGCCTGCTTTAACAGCAAATCCAGCAAAACCTAGTTCAGCTTCTTTATTACCCAGTGTAGTTTCACAAGCACTTAAGACGACTAGTTCTACAGGTTCTTGTTTATTCCATCCCAAACTGCGGATATCTGTAAAGCTTAAATTATTATCTTTTTCAAGAATAATAAAAGAATTCTCATTTCCTCCGAAACTTGCATGAGTTGCTAGATGAATAATTGCTTCTCTGTCACGATTCATTAAGTTTTTTTTAGTAAAATTTTCCTCTAACATTGGCTTACTTCCCCTACCCCATATTTTTTCTCTAATTATTGTTGCCTCTATAGCGGCTCCTGGTAGGGGTTTATGATCGGAAAATTTAGATTTACCCATCGCCAACATCCCTGCATCTTTGATATTTACATACCGAGTGTCGGTCAAACTTAAGCTGGGCATTAAGCCAATGCTATAATTTTCTTCCTTTTCTATGATGTATTTTTTGCTTTTGCCATCATAAAGTGCTGCTAGAGGAAAACTACGCAAACCATCATCAAGAATGAAAACTAAACTATTAACTTTTCTGTTTTTGACTTCTTCTTCTAAAGGTTTCAACAACCAGCCATACATGTTTTTTGATATTTCCAAGTGTTTCTCATCGTTGAGTTCTTTTTGAATTTCTTGAATCGCATAATTATCTTTATTGGGTTTATTGAATTCTTCGGTGTATCGCTTCAATGATTTTTGGTAATTTGCCATGAGTTTTCCAAATTCACCCACTTTTTCTTTTGCCTCTTCTTCTGAAACTCCTGCGGGGCGAAAAACAACGCTATCATTAGCTGTTACTAAAAACAGATTTAACTGTTTATTTTGGAAAACACCGTAAATTACTGCTGGTTTCACACCAGTTTCTGACTCTATTCTTCGTAATTGTTCTCTAGTTTCTCCTAGAGTATTTCCTGCACTCTCTTTGTTAGTTTTGAGTGAAAGAGTATTTTCAGATACATTACGATTAGAAGAATTAGACGATTCTGATGGATTATTTTTATACTCAGGTGCTTGATTTTGTGCTGTTTCATTAGTTGATGATGTTGGTATATTCGGATTTTTATTATTAGATGAGATTCCTCCAGGTTTATCAGGATTAATTATTTTTGGATTATTGCTAGCAACTAATTTACTTTTATTTGGGTCTTGAGATAATAGACCTGCTGGTGTATTAATTTCTAGTTTCAGACTATTGGCAAATTTTTGAGTAAGTTGTTTGTCGATTTCAACTATACCAAGGTCTAAAACAGGGGGGTTGGCAACAAAACGGGTAGGAGTAAGTTGTGGTTTTTTTGCGGGTTCCGGTTCCTTTTTAGCTTGCTGTTCTTCTGATGCTTGAGGTGGTGAGGTTGTTGCTGTTTGAATTTGAATATCACCTTGAGTTGAGTTTGCAAAAACTACTTTTGTTGGTGAGATTGTGTTTTCTCCGTTAGTTATCGCTGCCGCAGTACCATTTCTATTGGCTTTACCAACAATTAAAGGAGCAGTTTTTGAACCTGTACGAATGATAATATTTCCTCCTCCTTGTCCTCCAGCAGTGGAAATACTTGCCAATCTACCATTATTATCTCTGAAACTTCCTAAAGCACGGAAATGTCGCCCGCTTGTAATGTCTACGCTACCACCATTAATACCACCTTGAGCATTGATAAAATTTACTTCAATATCACTAATTGGGTCTAGGAAAACATTACCACCGCTACCAACACTACCACTACTATTAATATCTCCAGTCTTAATTCTAGTTTTGGCTATAACGTTAATTCCACCACCGTTAATTCCAGAAGTGTTGAGATTACCTGTGGAAATTACATCTCCAGCAGAAAGATTAATGTTTCTAGCTGTGGCAGTAATACTCTTATCTGTACCATTAAAATTTCTACCAGCAGCAAAAGAAATTGTACTTCCTGGTGTACCGGAAAAATTAAGAGATTGGTTCAGATTAATATCTCTATTCGCTTGCAAATTAGCATTACCAGTGTTTGTAATATTGCTATTAAGATTTATATCGCTACTCGCTTGTAAATCAATCAAACCAGCGTTGATAAAATCAGTTATGATATTACCGCTACTCGCTGTGACGCTAAAATCACCAGCTTTTGTGCTATTTCCCGTATTCGTCAAAATCTGACCAAGATTTACGTTTGCGGCTGAGATATTAATATTTTGACCTGGAGCAGTGATAGTTTGATTGGAGCTATCAAAATTTCTACCCGCAGTGAAAGTTACTTTGCTTTCTGGTGTCCCTATTAAATTAACTGAGGTGTTGAAATTTATATCTCTTGAAGCCTCAAAGTTAGTATCACTACCGTTGGTTGTAATATTCCCGTTGACATTGATGTCATTGCTAGCTTTAACTGTTAAGCCGGAAGCAGGAGATGCGATATTAATATTACCTGTAGTAATTTGATTTGCTAGTAGATTAATAGAGGTATTATCTGTAGCAGTGAGGGTAAAACCAGAAGTATTAATCAAACCAGATGGAGACTGTAATATTAATGGGTCTTTAAAAGTAGTATCCCCTACTAAATTAATCGAACCAGTTCCATCTGTTCGTCCAATGGTAATGCCGCGAAATCCATCTTGTAGTGCATTTATATCGGTAGCTGTAAAATTTAAAGCATCGCTAGCGTCGCTTGAACCACCTATTTCAATATTTTGGTTAGGAACGACGGGTTGGAGTAATAAATTACCAGTACCACTGACCGAATTAACTCCCCCAGCAAAGTTAATTTCTTGCCCTCTCAGGGTTAGAGCATTATTGCCTATGGCAAGGGTATTGTTGAAAGTTATATTTGGAGTTCCAGCACTGCCAAATACAGCATCACCAGTGAGTGCGACAGGATTGTTATAAACTTGGTTGACACCATCAGCTAGGATGACACCACCATTTATTTGAAGGTTGGATGCAGTGGTTGTCAAATTCGTTAGGGGTGTGGTTCCGCCAACTAAACCGTTGAGCGTAACTATACCAGTTCCAGCATTGAGTGTTAAACTTTGATTTCCGTTGACTGCCCCATTTATCTCGATATTACCTGCACCTGAACCCGTGGAGAAAGTGACTGGAGAAGTGGAGAGGTTCACCGAACCGTCGAGAGTGATATTACTACCTTGTGTTGTAATATTACCAGCCGCAATTTGAGTCGCTCGCAAAGTTAGTGGACTAGCACCAGTTGTAGATAAAGTTGTGCCTGTAAAGTCAATGGTGTTCGCGGTAAGTGTTAACGGACTGTTGAAAGTAGTATCACCAGTGAAAATGATGCTGCCCTTACTTTCTGTGAAGCTGTCAGAAATGCTAATTTTTTTACCTTTTATGGTGAGGTTGCCAGATTCTGCTCTAACTCGAGAAAATCCCAAATCTCCGCTTGTACCTCGAATGCCTCCAATACTGACTGTGGAATTTATTTCTTCAAATCCTGCAAGTTTAACATTTCCTTCTAGTTCAACGTTCCCTTCTTTTGAGTCTATAAAACTGCCAATTGTGCCAGGAGATATAGCGAATACCTTAATACCATCATCGCGATTGTTTGTAACAACACCTTGCAAACGAATATTGCCTTTGCCTGAACTAACTCCTGCGTTCCCATTTTCTCCAACTTGTATTCCATGACTACTGTTACCGAAACCACCAACTCCAGTTATAGTAATGTTGCCTTCTCCTGTTGATTCCACTCGACTACCATCTCTTATAAAAACACCTACATTACCTTCCCCAGAGATACTTCCACCTCTGCCTTCTAGGGAAATATTTCCGCTAGTAGAATTAATGATGCTGTTAAGGATTCCAATTCCATAATTACTATTACCACTGTTTCCCCCGACTCCTTTGAGATCGATTGCTCCACTGCCAACATTAATTCTGCTTCTAGCGATACTTATACCAACTCCAAAAAGGGCATTCCCGGTACCACGACCGATAAAATCGCCCCCGTTAGTTGTGATGATAGTGGTAGTATTTTGAGTGCCCGCAATATTGAGGGTACCTCCACCCGTGTTATCTGCATCCGCAGTAAGAGTAAGATTAGCTCCATTTGTTTCAATGTTATTGGTGACATTAATATTGTTGCCTGCTTGAGCAGTCAACCCAACACCAGAAATATTAGAAGAATTAATTGTAATGGGAGCATTGAAGTTAATATCTCTATCTGCTTGCAGGGTGATATTACCTCTTATTCCTGCCAATGCTGTGTTACTAATCTGAAAGTCTATTGCTGTACCACCATCACCAGATAAAATTGACCCATCGGCAACTTGAGCATCGTCAGTACCTGTACCATCCACAATATTAATATCCCGTGGGTCAAACAATACCGTCCCTAATTTACCTGCAGATGCTCCAACATCAGCATTTCCGAAAAAGGCGAGGTTTTCTTTGCCTGATATTTCTATAAACCCACCATTACCAAACAGACTTCCACCCTTAGCGCTGGCATTTCCATCAAAGCGGGTTGCTTTATCTGCCCAAACGAAAATATTACCACCATTGCCATTGCTTGCTGCATCAGCGCTGATGCTTGAATCTTTACTAACCAATGTCCGCAAAGCATTTGGTACATTACCTTTTCCCTGATAATCCCCACCAACTCGCACTGTGCCACCGCCATTTGTCCCGGAAGCGTTAATATTGGCACTAATTACCCCAACTTTATCCCCTAGTACATTTACATTACCTCCCGTGTTACCCGACGCATCTAAATTACCGGAGATAATATTACTTCCTGGTTCTGTAGGAATCTCTATCCCGCTACCTGATAACTTAACTTTGTTGTTACTATCAACTATTACCTTTGCTTGCCCATTGGCAATATTTCCTACAGTTAGCATCTGTGGCAAAGATAAAGGTGAGAATGGCAAAGCATTTGGCACGTTGCTGGTTGGTTTTTCCAGTGCCAAACTTAACACGTTACCTTGTTGACTAATTTTGACTAAATTACTTCCCGGTATTGCGGTAACAGTAATATTCCCAGACGGTGTTTTGATGGTTCCTGTATTAACTACGGTTCCACCCAGCAACATCAAATTTTGCCCTTCTGCAAGTGTTAAATTCCCTGCATTTAAAATACTTCCTGGTTGGGACATGGTGAAGGCAAAACTGTTGGGATTTCCTACCAAAGCTTGATAATCGTTGCTACCGATCGCATTAAACCAATTATTCCCAAAACCAATACCATTAGCAGTTGTCGCGGTAAAAGCTGCTGGAACATCTAAACGAGCGTTTGCACCAAACACTATCCCCGCAGGATTCATTAAATACAGGTTAGAGTTACCACCCGTTACTTGAATTAACCCATTAATTATGGAAGCATTACCACCAGTTACCCGACCTAAAATATTTTGAATTTGGGGGTTAGAAACAAAATTAGCGATTTCATTGGGGTTAAGACCAAATTTCTGGAAACTGTGGAAGAGGTTGGCTTTATCTCCTGAAAGGGTTCCTCCTTGGATGTTGATACGGTTTCTCTCTGTTGTGATACTTGTTCCTGTACCATCAGCAGCAGGGGTAATTGATTGAGCTTTTGCAGGTGTAATGGTATTGCTGAGAAAAATTATCGGCAAAGATAGGGATAATAAAATTCCACGTATATTTTTTGTTAGCGAGATAATGTAGGCTTTTTTCATAATCAAAAATTGTATAAATTAAAGATGTTAGGGATGTGTGAAACCACCAATTCCCAACCTAAGAAATGGTGGTTCTGTTCGAGATTATTGCTGTGCAGTACAACAAGGGGTTATTGGTTCCGAGTCAAAATCCTTTAAATTAACAGTGGAATATCCCAATAGTTCTTTCCAACTGGCTAGAAGTTGGGGATTTTTGGGGTCATTGCGTAATGCTTCCGCAAGAGTATTGAGCGTGTCGTACCAAATACCTTGTCCTGCGTATATTTTACTGAGATCGCTTGGTGATGCTTGCTCAATTTTTGTAACAACACTGGGGTCAAGGGGTACTCGTTTAACCCAACCCATGATTTCATCGGGTACTTTGCTGGAGACTCCCGTAACAATGCTGCAATCTACTGAAAAAGAGAATTGGTAATCTTTGTTAATTTCTAACGCAGGTATTTCTTTAGGTAAATTAATACTGATAATACCGGGAGATTTTATACCACCTGCAACTTTGATTGGATAATCTTTACCGCTTGGATCTTTCAAGTTAAACTTAAATGCGTTTTCGGGTACATCTTTATAAGGAACATAAATCCAGAAAGTTGGACGTTCTGATACGGTGGTTGGTGGAGTCTGTGGCGTAGTCGCTTTGTTGCCAGAAGTTTCGTTTACTAATAATTTCAGAGGTTTGTCTGTCAAATAACAGATATCACCACGACTTCCAGGTGTTTCCTTTTTTGGGGGTGTCCCTGTTCCCTGAAAGGTTACGTCAGCTAATGCTTGTAAAAATAAATTTGGGAGATTGCTTAAGATAAAAGCAAGTATACTCACAAATAAAAATGGGCGATATTTTGGAATCTGGGTCATAACTGGAAGTCTTTATAATAAAGATGATTTTCTTTCAGAAGAGTTGGTTGTATATTTATCTTGGTTTGACACGCAATATTTATACAGTCTCAACTCATTTTTTTTGAAATATGTCGTAATTAAAGCGAAACTTCGGAGAGAAGTGGCAGGCGCCATCGCTTTTTTATAATCAACGCTTCCAACTACACCCTTCACCAAATTAATGCGTTAAATCAAACTCTTACTAAGATAAAGTAAAAATAATCACCTCAGTTCAAACAAATTTTTAATAGCAGACCGTATCTCAATGCAATTCTGTAGTAAGTATAACAGTAACATCTGTGTATTATTCTAAAATACCTCTTAAATAACAATACTTAATTAAATATAAAATATTATACTTGTATTTATGCAGTTCAGTCATCATGGTAGGCGCCGAACCAAGGATTTTACAACTACAATACCTGAACTAGTGACTGTAAAAGCCATCAAAGAAGGAATTAGTGCTATCCAAGCACCACCGAGTAAAGCTGTGTAACATAATATATACAAGCTTACTAATGCTCCGCTTAAAATCAGTAATAAATATAACTTTGGTCTTAAGTGTAAGACTAAAAACCCACCTAAAATTGACCAGAAGTAAATCCAGAGCGCGTCTGCCCACTGTGGTACAGTCTGAATCAAAGTTCGATTATTCAAGACTGCACTTATAATTTGACTTACCATGTGCGCTTGAATTTCTAACCCTGGTTTTTCCCCATAAGGTGTAAAGCGATAGTCGTTGTAGCTTCTTGCTGTTGTGCCTATAAGAATAATACGGTCTCTAATTAAATCTGCTAGCTGATTGTTTTTTGAACCATCTAGAACATCAGACAGTCGAACTTTCTCAGCTATTTGAGATGAAGCACGATAGTTAAGCATGACTTCGTAACCGCCTAATACAGGCTGATTATAACCGCTCGTGTTATTTTCAATATCAGGAAAAGCTTTGCTACCAATATATAAAGTACCTTGACTGCGACGTTCGGCTGCGGCTCGTACTCGCGCTAAGTAGCGAGACGCTAACTGAAAACTGAAAGATTTATCTGTTTTACAAACTTTAGAAGCATTCATCCCTATCGTGTGACGGCGAATTATATTATCAGGGTCGCGTGCTGTATTTGCAAAACCCATCTGTTTAACATCAATTTCTGGAGGAGGTGATACTGCTGGAGAAGTCCCTTGGCGATCTTCTGCCGAGCAAATTGAAATTATCTGTTGTAAGCGTGCTTTCAAGTCACTTTGTTCTAAAGAAACAGCCCTATCGCGGAAAATATCCAAGCCAATAATAACTGGTTTATAAGGTTCTAACTTTTTTAATAGCTGATTCAAAGCCTCATCTGACAACGAAGAACCCTGCCTTTTCATGCCATGCTGATTTTGATATGTCAAGTCTTCTTCATCAACTGCAATAATTAAAATTCGGTCATCTGGCTTTTCTGTATTCGGACGCGCGCGTATTAATGAGTCATAAGCTAAAAGCTCTAAAGGCTGTAGATATCCAGATAAGCGTAAACCCATCACAAAGCTAGTCGCAA
Organism: Calothrix sp. PCC 7103; assembly: GCF_000331305.1. GTDB lineage: Bacteria > Cyanobacteriota > Cyanobacteriia > Cyanobacteriales > Nostocaceae > Dulcicalothrix. The sequence continues at coordinate 1,392,247 of NZ_KB217483.1, forward strand.
GCGAACTCGCAAGCATTGCCAAGAACAAATTTTTACAAAACTTTCGCCATGAAAATTTAACTTCATCGCTATCTAGTTGTATATCTGCATTTGACTCTTGTACATATTGATTCTGTACATCCCGATAACGCAAATCTTTCCAACTTAGGGGAGGTTGGACGGGGTTTTGAAAAATTATCGGCAACCAAGATGCACAAGGAAATTTATCTTCTAAACCTTGTAACTTTTCTCTTGCATCCCGCACAGCTACATAAAAACGTTTACCTTCAGCAAACCCAGTTAGCAAATGCTTCAAAAATTCCTGGGCAACTTCATCGGGTACAGCTTCTCGCATCACAATTAGTTGAGGTAAGCATAATTGCTCAAGTTCGTATGCTAACCCCAAACCGTCACAGGAGTTAAAAATTGCAAGCTGTAACCCGTGTGAAATCGCTTGTCTCAAACCATATTTTAAATCCTCTATTGTTAAACTATCATTAGCATTGATATGTATACGTCCTGCTTCATCCTCAGTTTGACTGTGACCTGCGAAAAACAGAATATCCCAATGTTGATTCCAAAGCTGCTCATTAATTTGTTGCCGTGGTGGTTCTACAAGAAATACAACTTCTGTTTGTGGTAATTGTTCTAACAGCTTACGGTCAGCTTCAACGTTTATACCAGCGTTATTTCCCAAAATCGCCAGAACTCTAACTTTTTTCCTAGGTCTAGCAAGGTTCTTAACCTTACCTAATTGTAATACTGGCGCACTAAAAGCTATCTCTGATTTTGGATATCGTTCAATAAAATCCCAAAAATGCCAAGGCAGTAAATGTAACCGTTTATCTTGCGTGCGGAATATAACTCGAATTAGCTCTTTACAACTAACAATTTCACGTATTCGATTATCTATAACATGAAATGTACCCGATGCTAACCAAACTTGCAAATGATGTCTTAACTCAGATGCTAATTGAATACAAGTTGCAGTTTGGTCAAGAGTTCCTGTTTCAACTGTTATTTCTTTAAGAGTAATACGAGTCGAATCAGAAAGTTTATGATAGTTCTGGCGCCACTCGTTTAAAAACTGAATTAATTCTGGAGATGGCGGTAAAAATCCAGCATCTTCAATAGAGTGGACATTACCTTCTTCGCCTACCTCTAATGTTACTTGGAATCCTTGCTCTAGATTACCGTCTAGTCTGAGAATAGCTCGTTTACTCATTGTACTAGTTTTAACTTAATTTTGTTCCACGTTAAAATACCCACTCTTCACAAGATCCAGTAGTTTACTATACCTTTACGTATAATAAAAAAGGTGTTTTACCTAGGAAAATAGAAATTTATTAATGAATAAAGTAGTCACTGTTGCTACAAAGAGGAAGTGAGATTAAATTACAAAATTCTCGGTGATTGTTTTGTTACCACAAGCAACCTCTATACTAAATCTTTCACCTGGTTGCCCACCAAACCGAAATTGAATTGTCTGAGTCGCACCTGCGCTAGCTTGACCTACCTCGGCACCATTTTCATCAAGCAACCGAACCCGAACTTCATTTGGCAAATAAGAAGCATCACCTATCGGGCAAACTTTTATACCAATCTCTACTTCAGCATTCTTAGATGTTGATACTCCTACTAATAAAGCTACTTGTTGGCTACTTGGTTGAGAACCAAAATCCAATACTTTGACTCGATTCACATCAAATACTGAGTTTTGATTTTGACTAATTAAGTTATTTGGATTGCGCGTATTTTGTCCTCTCCAAGCTGTAGCAATTTGTTGTCCAGATAACACATCTTCGAGAGTTTGCCACATCGCACCAAACGCACCATCAAACCATTCGCTCAACTGTGTTAACTGAAATACATTATTACCTCCCCGCGTTGCATACAATCGTTGGCGCCAGTTTTCATCTTCAATCAAAGCACCCCAAATAGTGAAAGGCGCCGATAAATGAGGAAATACAAGCTCTGGATTACCTAAACGCTGTATCAAATTTTCGGCTTGGCTAGTTGGTAACTTCGGTAATTGAGGAACAACCGCACGTGTTTGTTCACTATAAAATCGGCGCCTTACCCACAGAGAATTCATATCTTGGTTCAAATCAAGAGCGTCAATGCAGTAAGTGCGGTCAGAAGCATCATAATCACCCTTAGTTTTGATTTCGTGATGCGTTGTATATCCCCATACACGTAGCCATTCTGCTTCTGGTTTTACTTGCACCACAATATAATAATCTCCAACCCAACTTGGAATATCCACCCACTCTTGGGGCACTTCCAATCCATCATCATCGATTACTTCAGTAGGAATTAATACCAGCTTTGTTGTGTCTACTATAATTGCACTGCCATTAACAATATCCCATATAGCAGGCATTTGAGTCGTACTCAGCCAAGCAGTAGCTTCTGGGACATTATCAACTTTTATTCGTTCTAAAACAGTTTTTATACAAATTTGATTAATGTAAGCATTCCAGCGACTTCTAGGTGTTACATGTCGTTGGCTTTGTTCCCAAGATTGCGCGCGCGTTGGTGGTGGTACATCTAGCCACCATTCCTTTGGTTCTGCAAATATAAAAGTCATTCCATTATTTCTCCTCAACTTAATTTTTAGCCGATGTCAAGTAGGCCAAGTGCGAACTTGAAGCCATTCATCTAAAGCAGCGTTTCCATATTTTAATTGGTTTGAGCTTGAGGCAATATACAGTTCTTCTTGACTTTCTTGAGATGATTTTATCGATTTAATTAACTCTTGTAAGAGTAATTCCCGTGCTTTATTTAGGCGCCGAGACACCCAAGCTTGCGGTTTGTCGAACTTCTTCGCAATTGCAGCTTGAGTTAATTCCTCTTTGTAGTACATTCGCAACATATCTTGTAATTCTTTGTCAAGCTGTTTCAACGCGGCAAGCAAAACATCATATATCTGAGCTTTTTGGTTTTGGCGAGTGTGTAAATCTTCCTGATTTATTAATTCTGTTAGTAAAGACTCTGAAGACAGGTCTGGTAATTCAAATTCGACCGATGACTCACTTCCTGGTTTGGGTGCATCCAGAGAACGAATTGGAGGATAAAGATAACTACGTACACAAACAGAAGCTTCTGTTAACCACTGCTCTATGGTTTTGGCGTTAACTTCGGCGCCAGAAGATGCTAACTGACTTTGCCGTTCAGTGTTATAAAGATTTGCAATTGCTTGCCATAACTTCAGGCCAGGTTCTGGTAATTTCTCATTACCACCAGCTTGACTACATATATATAGAGCCTTAAAGCAATTCCAAGCCAACTGATAGCGAGCAACTTGTTCAGGAGATAGTCCCCTATGCTGCAAAGCTGCTACCAAGCGTTTTTTACTCACCTTACGCAACAGAGCATAGTTTGTACATATATCAGCTTCCTTACGTTGCCGCAACGAATCTTTAAGTAAGCTAGAGAATGCCATTACAGCATAAGCTTTTAAATTAGAATTTCTTTCTGGGTCGAAGTTTCTTAAGATTTTGTTAACTTTAACAATTGCCATTTGAAAGTAGTCAGCCAAGCGATACTGAGTACTCGCAAACCTATTAAGGGTGTGCCTTGCCGCAGAATAACACGATTCCTGCAAATAAGCTGATAAATGCATTGCAGCTAAATTACCAGACTGAGCTTGCCAAATTTTGTACCAGTAAAGTGCCCAAAAAGAATCCGGTGCTGTTTTCTCTGATTTTTCTAAACAATTTTCGATACTGCGACGTAGTTTACTATCCGTCAACCATTTCCCCTCACTATCGTTATCAAAGTGAGCGAAAGTAGAAAACATTTCGGTAATTTCTAAACGAGGGCGCATAGGTTAAGATTAACTAGCCATAAAGGCAAGACAGGTTGGTAGAAAGAAAAATGTTTTTTATACTTTACCTTGATTCGTGTTCTACTGATACAGTTTGGGTGTTTTCGTTCAAATTGCTGGTGCCTATCCCGATATCAAAACTACGTACAAGAATTTCTTTAGCCTGCTTACCAACTTTTAACATCAGTTTCTTGCTTTGATACTTCTAAATTATTAAAAATCTCTCTCTTGGTAGATGCGAAAAAAATTATCAGTGTATTAACTAACGGTGCCTGCAAATTAGTTGAAATAGGAATGATAAATACAATTAAGGTGCCATGCTACAAATGAACCTGCCTCTAACAGAAGTTGAGCTAAGAAATTATGTTAAACAACATCCTGAAGATGAAGACGCAGATTAAATTTTTAATATTTATCCTGACATACAAAATAGTTCTTCTTTCCACAACTCTGCTTGATGCGTAGTCAAAAATTTATTTCTAATAATTGTTCCCAATGAGGGAATGACACATTTTCTACCTGTGCCATGATAAATGCTCCTAACTGTTATTTTGCGGGGTGGCATGAAAGCGCAAGGGAGCGTGTATAATGCATACACCCTTGAATAAGTCGTCACGAACGGGAGCGTCATTCAAAATTACGCTCCTTGATGGTTTATATATATGGAAGATTTATACTGTTAACGGGTAAAATATAAACTTTGTCATGCTGAACGAAACGTAGTGCAGTGAAGCATCTTAGAGATTTTACCCTACGGTAAAAGCTACGCTCAGAATGACATTTCTTACCCGTTTTGAGTATAAAATCACAAACTCAGCACGAATTGTCATTGCCAGCTTTCTTACGCGCGCCAAGCTAGAGCCGCATTTGCTGCAAACAAACTTGTTCATGGTGGAGAATTGATGCAACAAGCACATGCGGCTAGTAGAAGATGTCAACAGCTAATACAAGAATATTAATCCTTGTTTAGCACAACAACAAGTATTAATGTGGAGTAATCGCACGCTGTGTATAGAAGATTTCTATCATCTGGCGCCAATTTCTGCATTTTCACATTAAAACTGCTCAAAGACCAAGTAAAAAACTACGCATGTAAGTGAGTGCGTTTATATTCGCTGAGTTATTTGTAATAATCACCCAAAACTGATAATTGAACTTAGTTCAGTTTGTGTCGCTGTTTTATACGGTGTTAAGTAAATATTGTATAAAGTAAAACGGAGTCATCGACTACTAATAACTCCATTTAGCTACTATTTTTATTTTTGCTTATCTTTTAAGACGAGAATATCCGCTTACTATTTCTTATTACTTGCTCTTTACTCCCATTCCATAAGTATTACAGCGAGCTAGTAAATTCACCAAGAGAGTTGAGGAACTGCTCACGATTATAATCAGCGCAAGCTCTGGAAGTTTCGGCAATCAGGGTATATATTGCAGGACTCGGCTTCTTAGTTGATACTAAGTATCCCAATGTTTTTATGTATAAATCATTTGGGTAGCAAGCAGAAAGCTTCTTAACTTCCTCTGATTCACCTTGATGGTAAAAAGCAAGCGCTGACTCCTGCTCTTTGTTTTGTGGGGCGCCTAACGTATCAAGAATTTTTTGATTATATTTAGCAATTTGTTCTGGAGTTGGAGACTTAGTTGGTGATTGTACAGCTGTCATAATTAAACCCAATTTTCAAAATTTTCAGCAGCTACTTGCGGAGCGTAAAGTTTGTCCCAGTTTCGGTCTAGGTGTTCTTTCACAATTCGAGAAATAAACCCAACGGCACCATCCCTATCGTAATAAACCCCAATTTTCAAAAATACCAAGTTTTGAATTCCAAGGGTTATGTAGTTTAGTTGCCTCCTTACTGTTGCATCAGGCGATAAAGTAACATCCCATAGAGGATTAGTAGGAAGATTCTTAATTTCCTGCTTATAAGGTGGCAATCCTTCAATGCCATCCTTAAAGACAGTCTCTCCCCACTGCCGGAACGAAATCTCCCTGGCAGCAGCGTCGATTCGCGATAGTTGTAAGTAATAATCCCTATTCTTCCCTATCCATCCCCGTACATACTGAGTAATCAAGCCTTTTTCAGAATCACCCGATAGTTCCCTAAAAGCTTCTATCCTCTCCGCATCCTGCGGGGAAACGTAGTAGTAAGAAAGCGGGTACTTGTTCATCGGGTTCTCTAAAAATGATTCCATCGTTAATTATAAGTGGTAGATGTTCCCTAAAATTATGACATCTTTTATTACTTTTGTTATAAATCTATATTAAATAAATATTTTATTATTTTTGTTATATATTCTTACTGCTGTGATATTATTCAAATAATCAACTACCCTTACATTAGGTAAAATGAGTTACTGCGAACTCCTAGAAGTATTGCCACGCAAGGGATTGGAGCCAAGACAGTTCCTACGTCTCTGTTTTGGAATCGCCGACCTTAGTCCAGAACGTCTGCTGGAAGAGGAAACCATGTTTAAGTACAGTAGTGCGTGTATCAAATTACTATCAGAACTGCTTGGTGTCCAAAAGCAGACGGTTCGGAACTGGGGAGACAATCCCAGCTTCGACAAAATGCCTTACCATACAAGGTTGGCGCTAGCTTATATCAACAGGTACAGCGAATTAGATAGAAAAACTATTTTCCAAATTGTTGAAGGGGAAAAGTTTACTCCACCCATCGCAAGTGCCGAGACTTTCCTAAAAGCAGTATTTTTCGAGGGGATGTCCTCAAACCAAAGATTAATTACAGTAACTCATATCAACTTCCGACCCCAATGCATTAAAACCTTGTCGCAAGTATTGGGAATAGCTCCTTCCGGAGTACAGGAATGGGGGCAAGATATCTCATTCAAAAAAATGCCCAAGTATCACCAACACACCTTGGGTTACGCTCTCGCCATCTTGCAGCAGCATCTATGTGAGCAACCAAGACTGGCTGTATCAGCATAGTATTCCAAAACAGTCAAATTAGGGAATTTGGTCTGAAAAATAGACCAAAACATTTATAAAAGCAAAGGTAAATCTATCATGAAAGCTACTCTCACATCAACTCCTTACTCCCAGCAGCATCAAGTAGATTCAAGTCCTACCAAGCATATTGAAGAAAGTACCCTCTCGTATCTACATACAAGCTTCTTGCTCTGGGAATATAAAACCAGCTACGACGCGCGTGAATATCGCCAACTACTAGATGATTACGGATGGGACAAAGGAAGCTCTGAAGAACAGCGCGCGCTCAAAATAGCTAAACACTTTCAACAGTTCGTAAATTGTCCAGAACAACTGGCGCCAATACCAGTAACAATCCTTCTCAAGCTGTGTTCTAAAAACTACAGGTCAATAATCGATTTGCTCGTGAACTACCCGCCATCCGGATTAACCTGTCAAATCGTACTTGACTTAATCGAAGAAAGAGAAGACCTCCTAAAAGCTGAAAAGCAGCAGCAACTTGAACTAGAAAAAGAAAAAGAAAAATTATCCATCTGGCGCCGGACACCCAAAGGCGAAAGGTATTGTCAATTCCCTCCTCAGTGGGATGAGAGTCAACAAACAGGTGTACTAGCGCAAGACCTAATTGACAATTATGGCTTAATTCCTCAAACCATATTAAGAGAAGCAATAGCGGATTATCACGCCAAGATTACCCATCAGGAGCAATCCCAAATCGAGACTGCTGAATTGATGGTTGAGTCGGAAACATCGGAAACATTTTTGCAAGTTGACACACGTCCACTTGAGAATGAAAAAGCTAGCCAAGAAATTATCCCACAAGAGCAAGTATTATTTCCCCAAGTTCAAGGCGCCGACAGTGACAACCAAAAACAGTGTACTACTTCCTCAAATAACATAGAAACAGCTACTACCCTAGATAGCAATCTAACCAGTAGTACTGCTTCCACACAACCAGTTGAGATGGATGAAGCATCTATACTAGTAGAAAAACTTAAATCAGCCACCAGCTATTATCAAATTAGAAGCGCAATATATCGCCACCTCAGCGTGAAAGATAAAGCTTGGGAGCAACTACCAATTACAGAAAAATCAAGAATTGAGAAATTACTGCCTCAAGAAATGTTACTTTTAAATCAAGCTAGAGATAACGGTTTAATTCTTGACTATTATGAGCTAGAAACTGGCTACTTTCAAATATTTATTGAATATGAGAACAAGCCTGTAAGCGTTAGTAAATCAAGTATAATTAGCTGGCTTAAAGAGCAAGAAACACTTAACTGCGTAACAGGTTAAACCACACCAACTAATACTTCCTCAATCAGGAACTCAATCATGAAAAAATCCCTAATTTTCTTGTGGAGTGGGCATCCTTGCCCGCTTCAAAACATAGGAAAAGCTTTAGAAAACCCATCTCACAAGATAGATAATTTAATTGTATAAAATCTCAAACAACCAAATATATAATGAACATTTTCAGATATGTAGTAGGGCAATCAGTAGATTTCGCTCTTAATTTAGACGAATGGGCATCATTATCAGAAGATTACATAAATCTCTATTTTGACGGGAATAGAGAAAATGTCCGCAATACTACCTTTGGCGATTGTATATCAAAGATACAATTCTTAATCAATTTATTTAGAGAACCAGAACAAGGATTCACTATTGATGATTTTAGGGGCGTTGTAGATGAACAAGGAATTCTTCAAGCAATTGCTGTAATTCAAGACGTTGAATTATACAATGAAGGAGAAAGATTTCCAGCTATAGCGATCGAATCGATCTGCTCGGCGCCTTGGAACGTGATTGAACAAACACAAGTACAAACGCGCAAAGGTGGTCCAACGTCACTGATAGAGGAAATTGTTAAGGAAAGTAAATTAAAACAATTTGGTGGTGTCGTCAAGTTGTTTACCATCCCGCGCGCAAAATCTCGCTACACTAAGATTGGGTTTGTAGATACTGATGGCTCAGGAGAAATGCTACTAACAGAAGCTGCTTCTGATGAATTTCTAGGTAGGCAACAACAGCGACGTGACTCGCAAACATTTGATTAACAACCTGATTAAACTAATGCCATGAACCAAACTGACAGCACCCCAACACCCGAAACGCTTGAAATATGGCGCGCGCTTGATGAGGTTGACCAAGACCCATGTATAGGGCGCCTAACAAAAGAAGAAAAAGACATCCTCTTCGACGAATTTTTCAGCAAAGAAGCTAAAATGGCACGTTTACAAAGGATACGCGAACGCAAGCAAGCTCTAGAAGAAAAGCTCGCTTCATTATTAACAATGGAAAAACAATTAGTAGAAAGCCTGCAAGAATAAAACTACATATATACTTACATAATTAGTTACATTTTTAATTATGAACAAGTAGAGAAAAAAATAATGACAAATCAAAAATATCAGCCAACAACAGAAGATTTGAAGCGATGGCAAAGATTGGACGAACTTGGTATGACCGCTATGTGTGGCACACCCATGTCAGATGAAGAATACGAACATCGACTTCAATCTGTGATTGATGGTAGCTGTTTTACTAAGTATCTGGATAAAGTATTGAAGCGAAAGAAAGAACTTCAGGACAAGTTAAAAGGTATCGAACAAACAGAACAAATGTTAAGGGCGAAGATTGCAGAATTTCAAAACCAAAAGGTAAGTTAGCATTACTTTGATTGGAGTGCGTCTTGAGACGCACTCCAATATACTAAAAAAGTACTAATGGATGGCACCTCTATTCAAAAGGAGTAGTTAGGGGTTGCAATAAAATCAAGTATCAGCTGGAGTTGAAGAAAATGATTAAAGATTGGCGCCTGTAATCAGTGCGTATGTATAAAGGCGCCTTTAAATCAAGCCTTTGGGGACACTTTTAAGTAAATACGTGCCTTATATTCAATATTGATTGCGGCGCCGAACGAATTAAATACTCCTCCTTATTTGACTCATTAAACCAATACCTTTGCCGAGAGCTTAGAGGTAACTGCAATTTTAACGCTCATAATATGTCTAAAAAGTCAATACCTTATAGGCTCTCTGCCGCTTTAGTACTCATGAAAATAAAAATCACCCACATGGGTACCATCGCAGTTTGTAGTATGCTTTACACTACAGGTTAGATGTTATACAAGCTAATATGAAAAAGCGCTCTTAATTCGATATAGGCGAATTCAAATTTTCGGCTCAAATACATGCAACAATATTTAAAAAATATTAAATTTTTGTATGTTTATACAGTATTGAGAATAATATACCGGAAATTCATTGGTCACAAGTTAAGGTCATGATAGATTTGTCAATATATCTATAGAATGAAAAAGATGCTAAAAACCGTAATGGAAAACATCATTTTTGGGTTAGCTAACGTCTAATTTTGTAACCATCGTTCATATTTTTGCTGAAACCTTAGTACAAAGCTAAGTTTTATGCCTTATTTTTTACTTTAGTTTCAGTATTATTTCTAATTGACAAAACTAATGTTATCTTAAGTTGTCACGAATGCCGGAAATTAGATATGTTACGATTTAGACCGCAAAGCTATCAGAGTGCATCGTTGTAAGGTTATTGTAAACATTGCTTGATTTATTAATATAAAGCTATCTGCAATATCTGGAGAAAACATGACGGAATTTAAAGTCATGACTTGGAATGTAGAGAATTTATTTCGCTTTGGTAGTGGATTTGGCGCCAAAACACAAGAAGATTACACGCAAAAGCTCTTAAGCTTGGCTAAGGTAATATTGCATCTCGACCCTCATGTATTGGCTATCCAAGAAATTGGTGATGTAGATGCATTGGAAGAACTCGTAACACTACTTGAAGGGCGTTATCCACATACGCTTGTATCTGAATTTTCAGACCCTCGTGGGATACGTGTTGGCTTTATTTCAAAATTAGAAATAGAAGAACATGAGGAAATAGTAAATTTTTCTGAAGGTGGTTTTCTAAAAGTACTTGCTCAAGAAGCACTTGAGAATGTAACTTCTATTAACCGCATGGGTCGAGCAGCTTTACGCATTATTATTAGACCATTACCAGACATTCCTATTCATCTTATCAATGCCCATCTAAAATCTAAGCTATTAACTTTTTCTTCAACAGCAAATCGACCACGGTTTACTCCAAAAGATGAAAATGAACGTACCCGAACTGCTGGGTTAGCGCTTTTAAAAAGAACAGCAGAGGCAACCGCTTTACGTATCAGAGCAAATGAACTACTAGAAAATAATTCAAAGCAATCCCTCATTTTACTGGGGGATATGAACGATGTACCATCTGCTGCCACTACTCAAATACTTCAAGGAGCTAGCGGTAGTGAAATTGGTACGCGCGGTTTTAATCAGCCAGATAAAGGAGATGATACAAGATTATTTAATTTAGCTCCCCTAATTCCTGAAGAAAGGCGATATTCTCGTATTTTCCAAAACAATAAGGAGCTAATAGACCATATTTTTGTTAGTCAAGAATTACTACCTGGTCAGCCTCGTAAATTACCACAAGTAGATAGCTATATAGACTTTACTGACGCATTACCCTCTATTAACGATGACCCAAATTTAAGACGAGGAAAACCCGGCTCTGACCATGCACCAATCATCGCAATTTTTGACCTGTAAATAATTTAATCCAGTTTAGCTTAAATATCAGGAATAAAGCAACAAATTAAAAGGAGTACGAACAAAATGCTTGCTAATTCAATGATTTATGATCAGATTTGGAAAGCTGATAAAAATGGCTTTTCGGTAAGTGTACGTAAACCTGACGGAAACTGGGTTAACGATTCGGCTGATATTTTGCTCGACCATCAAGTAAAAGCTGCAGGAGATAAATGGTCTGACTTGGCAATTCGCCCTCTATTTAATAAAGTGAAAGAATCTCGTCTTCAGGAACCTACTTATGCGGCGATGATTAGACTATTCGATAATTATATAGTTAACTATCGTGACCCCGAAGACTTTACGGAGCAAGAAAAGCAGGAAACAGATGCTTTTTTGGATTTGATCTTAAATACCCAACCAATGCAATTAGCTTACGAGTATATAACATCCGGTTTGGGCAAGCGAATGTCTTTAGATGAGTTTAAAAAAGAACTTGAAATCATATGGTTTGAGCCTTATACCAACTATTTTGGTGAGGATGAAATCAACTATTGTTCTGGTTTTGAACATGTATTTGTTGGTGAAGGTCAATTTAACCCACGGGTTGGGGGTGGTCCAAATTGGGGAAAAATTAGTGGCTACCACAATTGGGTAAAATTTTACTTGGACGAGTCTAAGGGGCGGGTAAATTTTCTTGGTACACAGTACAAGCTGCCTGGAGTATCAGAAGTATTAAATCCCCATGTGGTCACATTACAGATGACCTGGACTTTGGACAATATGAATGGTGACCCCGTTGCCCAAGTTTTTAAAGAGCGTGGTGGTTTTTTTGTTGGCGCCAGTCCAGAGTGTGACTTAGCGTTAGCCACCGTTGCCTATTATGAGTCAGTTCAAAGATTAACTGTTAACGAACGGCGGGCAGTAACTATTCAAGGTGGAAATTACAACTTAGTTATTTACCGCGAGACAACAAAGGATAAAGAACGAGGCAAGCACATCCGCTCATTCTATCCCGAATTTCAGGGTGGTGGAAATTTTGAACCTCTACCTCGACCTGGTAGTACTCCTATATTAAAGCCAATTGGTGAGGTAACTACACAGAGCGGTCCAGTAGTTGTAGTAGCTGCTCTTCCTAATCCAGAAGGAGAGGAATTAGGTGAATGGGTAGAGCTAAAAAATAACTCATCCGAATCAATTTCGGTAGATAATTGGTATCTTACAGACAAAGCGGGTCGGCGGAAAATGCTAGAAGGTACTTTAGCTGCATCGGAACAAAAACAGTTTATTATACGAACAAACAGCCCTCAATCGATGCAACTGGGCAACTCAGGTGGTCGAATCGTACTTTATCGTCCGGATGGAGAAATGGTTGCCTCAGTGTTTTATAAAAAAGCCGCTTCAGGAGAGGTTATCAATTTCTAACTAAACGGCGCCCGTTCCCCATGCACGCTATAAAGCAAACGGGGAACGGTTAATATTTAAGTACTTATGCAATTATTAATATAGTACAAAGTGATTTTATGGAAACAAAGTTAGAGTAGAAGAGGCGCCGCAGTTTGTACCCCCACTACCAGATAATACTTGTTGGAATGCAGTGAGAGATTATTTAATTACCACACGGAAATTACCCGCAACTTTAATAGATTATCTATACACGGCTGGGTTAATTTACTCTGATGCAAAACAAAATGCTGTGTTTGTCATGCGGTCATGGAGTGGGGAACCAGCAGTTAATTTTTATGAAATAGTTTTTGGTGGCGACATTCGCTGTAGGTAGCGATACCCCAACTAAGCGATAAACCCACCATTTTTTTAGCTGTATGGACTCTAGCTTCGCCATGTAGACTTTTTTGGTAAGGCCTAAATAATTTTCAATATTGATTTTCCTAGTGTCAATCTATTCTCTAAGTCTTGATGGGCTTGTCTGCAATTTTCTAATGTGTATTGATTTCCGACTAAAATCCTTATTTTCCCTTGTATGATATAGTTAAATAACGCATTAGTCTTAAATTTTAAAGCTTCTTGGTTATCAATGTAGTGCCGAATTACTGGACGTGTTACGTAAAAAGAACCACGTTGCTGTGTTCGATTACCTAATCGACTATTAAGGTCAATTGGTGGTATTACTCCACTAGATTGTCCAAAAGACACTATAGTGCCTCGATTCTTTAAAACCTCAAAGCTGCGAGTAAAGGTAGTTGCTCCCACAGAATCATACACGACATCTACACCGACACCTTCTGTCCAATGCATTACTCCTTTAACAAAGTCTTTTTCATCATAACGAATTAAGTAGTCAGCACCAGCTTCCTCTGCCAATTTTAACTTTCGTGCTGTAGATACTGTACCGATAACTTTTGCACCTAGTAATTTAGCCATCTGTACTGTTAATAGACCAACGCCTCCTGCGGCTGCATGGATTAAAGCTGTATGTCCGGGTTGTAAATGGAATGTATCATGGGTTAAAAAATAGGATGTTAAGCCTTGAAGTAAACAACTTGCTGCTATTACATCATCTACTTCTGGAGGTAAAGCTACCGCATGTTCTGCGTTAATAGCGATATACTCTGAGTAACTACCACCAGTAACATAAGCAAAGCCTACACGCTCACCAAGGGAAAATTGTTTAACTCTCTCTCCTTTGTTAATGATTGTTCCTACACCTTCTTTTCCTAGAATAAAAGGTAGTGGAATTGGGTAAACTCCCATTCTTTCGTATATATCCACGAAGTTAATTCCAGCGAATGTTAATTTGATGAGAATTTCATCAGGTTTAACTTCTGGCAATGGAACTTCTACTAAATTAATTTGGTCTAAGCCACCTTGCTTCTCTATGACTATTGCTTTCATATACAACCCTCTGTAAAGACTTCTAATGAGTAAGTTGCTGGGATGGCTTACGCAAATAAACCTTGTAATCTCTATTATATTTAAGGAGCTTCCCAGCAGTTTACCCCTGTATTACATCTATTGTGCGTGGGTCTTAAATCACAAAAATCTGTAATTAATTTTCTACTGATTTTCCTACTATATAAACTCTATGAATGGCATTTTGAGCTTCAGTATCTTTTAAAGGTTCTAGAAGACTTATGGATGTAAATACGACATCTATCGCTGCAAATAAACCAATCACTTCTCGATAGGGTTCTGACCATCCGGGATGACCATTATCTATATCTTGCTGCCTTGCAAAAATTCCATTTGCCCAATCATCCATACCTGGATGTCGATGATGGTAGTCGTGGCAAGATGTATCCCCAACCAATATAAAAATCCGAACTGGGAAATGTAGGAAAAATAGTCTAAACCACCACCAAGACCATTGACGCAAGCGCTGCCAATATTGCAACTTTTTATCTGGAACAGGGTCTCCTAAGAATATACCTACAGTTGCTTTACTGTTATTATCGCGTTTGTTGGATTTGCTATCAAGTTCTAATTCTTGGGGTGGCCATAAATGCTCAGAACAAAGGCGTAGACATGTACTGATTTGATATAAAATTGTTAAGGGAAAAGCCCATGCAACTAAAAAGATGTTCCAAGTATGACTAATCCCCGCTGATACTAGTAATATGAGGTAAAATACAGAGCATATTAGTTGGTGATAAGTATCCTTTGAGCCAAAGCATGAAACTAATCTTGCTGCCAAAAAACGAGTGTGAAATATGGGGGAGATTAAGCTTTTCCAGAGTCTTTGCCACAGTTCTTCTCTGCTTAAACCAGGTTGTAGATTTACCAAAAGTTGCAAAAATTTAACAGTCTCGTCTTCAGCATCTAAAGGATTACGATGATGTCCTGGTCCGTGGCTTTTCTCGTATGAGTCAAAGTCTCTTAGTAAGATTAGTGCCGAGACTATTTTCCCAATCCATCTATCAAGGTTGCGATTGGAAGTAAAGTTTTTATGGGCGCAGTGGTGGACAACTACTACTTGTAATTGGCGCAGTGCAGAAACTGTAAGCATCCAGCCCAAGAGCAATAATAGTGACCACTTCTCTTGCAATGTTATGGCGATGATACTGGTATAAACTCCTATTCCTAGAAGGAATAAAACTTTTGTGAAGTAAACCAAGGAGTTTTTTGGCTTGATTTTCTCATTTGTAGCTGCTTTACCTGTAATCCAAGTTAAAAAGCTTTGGATTACTTGTGGCAAGACTTCCATAGAAACTCGGTGATCAAGCTGGCTGGTTCTTTGACTTGAGGGCAATGATTCCTTAAGCTTGCTCTCAAAAACTGTAATTATTTCCTGATTAAGCATTAGTAATTTCTGTATCTAGTATTGTTGTTAGAACTTACGCACTGTACAATAAGTCGATGCTGTTTCAGCTTTTAAAATTATCTTTTTTGGTTGTGATTGCTTGATTTGAAAGAAAAACCAAGCTCTACGTGCTGAAAACTATGACTCATATTTTTATTTTTCTACCAATGCGTAAGTTCTAAATATAAAAAGATTCGGACTTAATGTTACTTGGTGCCGTGGCAAACTAAGGCGTTACGAGTAATCTTAGCTTCGTAGTTACCCGTTGTTAAATGATGTACGTCAACCCCAAAATATTGCTCCAAAAGCTCTATAGTTTTGTTTATTTCCTTACTTAGACCTGTTAGACCATACATTTTTATAACGTAGTTGGCTAATAACGATAATGCTTCAGCTTCTGTGGCTGCTTGTACTACAAATGGGTCTGAGATATAGTCTAATTTAACGTCCCGTAATCCTGCGTCCATAGCTAGTCCTAACATTTCTTCACAGGTAAAGTGGGGATAGTCGTGGCGTGTTTTCCCAAATGTATTTACGATGTCCCTAAACCATCTAGCCATAGGACCACCTTCCTCAAAATCGTGGAGTACCCATCTTCCCCCAATTTTTAAAACACGGGCTGCTTCTTTTGCCGCTTGGGAACGTTCAATTTGGGGTATATGATGTGTACCATACGCGAATATTCCGGCATCAAGTGAGTCGGAACGTAACCAATAAAGGTCTTTGGCATCTTGTAGAACAGCAAAACGGCCTGCATCTTTACAAATTTGAAACATGTAATGGGAGATATCGGAATTTATAAAGCTTGGACGTTTACTTTCTGGAAGCAAGGTATTAGTGATTTGTTCTATATACCCGTCACCCGCAAGGAAATCACCAATTATGTAATCCGAGTTGAAAGAAAGTGTAGGTTCTAAATTTGCTAGCTTTAGTAGCTCTATTACTCCCTCTTGGCGGACTAAAGGACATATTTTAATGCTGTTAATATAATCATCTCCACGCCCTTCTTCACTAAATTCATTTACACTATTTTGTACTAATTTAAAAAATGAATAAGAGCGAGAAAGGATATTTTCAATCTCCAATACATCATGAGCTAACTGTGGAAAATTTTCGTATAAGTAGGTAAATGACTTTGCTAGAGTATAGCAGCTATCAGAATATTCTTGTCCTACTTCTATTTGCAAAAATTGTAACATTTCTTTATCCTTTGAGTTTAGTAAATGAAATCAATATCCGAACTAAAATTGAATTTAGAATAGCTTAAAAACTATTGCCAGTAATTTTTATAAACTCCAATTCTTCTAAGCTAGTTTCTCTGCCTAAAATCTTGTCTCTATGCAAAAACCGACCAAACTTTTCAATGATTTTTTTGTGTTTTTTAGCATGTCGTAGTGAGTCCTCAAAGTAATGTTTCAATTCCGAAGGAGCTTCTTCAAGAAGCTCAGTAAAATAATAAACTGACTTTTTTTGAATTTCTAAAGATTCTGAATGCTGTAGAGGCATATAGAAGAATTTTTTTTGGATAGGGGGAAGTTGTCTATGTTTTCCTGTTGACAAGCCCTCTAAACATGTATTCAAAGCGATAAAATCATAAGCAAATGCCTGATAAGTGTTGCGATAAATATTACGAGGAAACTGATCTAAAAGAATAATCAAAGCCAAAAAGCCTGTTTTTGTTTGTTTCCATGAATTAAGCTTTTCACAAGTGGCAAGCTCTAACAACTCTTGAAAATTGTGAGTAATATAAGCATCGACTTCAGAACCTCCATTAAACCAAAACTGAGATTGACGTATAAGTAATGCACAATCATATTCATCATGACCAAACCAATACTTAATAATTTTATTTATTGAACAATCTTCCACTTAGCCCTCATCAATTTAAATCTATTTTTACTAACTTAAATATATATCTATAAGCTTTCATTATATAACCAATTCCCGTATCTAAAAAACCACCTTTGTGATATGAAAGCGGGCAACCATTTCCTAAATATCCTGGGTTGTGTTGAGAGTTTATATTAACCTTTTTTACTAAATATTCCTCTTTAATAAGGCGTGCTATCTTCTTGAATTTTGAACTTATTCTGACATCAGGATACAAATATTTACTGCGACAAACTTCTAATATTTCAGGGAAAAATCGACCACTTCTAACTACCGGAAGCGTATAGCCAAATGGCACAATTCTGGAAAACTCGATCGGTAATTCAGCATTAAAAATTTCTTCAAGCAAATGGTCATAATAAAAATAATTTTCAATTTTCTTAGCCATTAATGAAGAAATAGCTGATTGTAGGCTTTGAATACCCTCCTTAAAGGTTTCTAAGATAGAAATAGTTTGAGCTTTTTCAAGTAAAAAATTATACTCTTTTGGACTCACTATGTAATTTATTGATGCACGCGATTTAAGTTTATCTTGTGCATATTTTTTATGCCTTCCTGTTGCTGTTTCACATGAAATAATTTCCCAATTTTTAGATTCAGCAATTGTTGCGGCTGTGTGGATAAAATTATCGCATAACTTTGCTAATATAGTCGTTGTGTAAAGCATTTTTAAAGCACATTCATAACCATATTCTCCGATAGGCACCACAGTAGTATCAGCAGCATGATTCACAATCTGGGATAAATCTTTAACCGGAGACCATAAATAAGTGTTGTATTTTCCCCAGATTAAGTTCTCTAAATTATATTGATTTAAATTTGCAGTAGTCCTTGTATGCTCTTTAAGGCTATGAAAGTACTCTCTTTCGCTATCAAATTCATTAGAGTACTTCTGATAATCTGTTAACACCTGGTCTTCACTCTTTAAACTTTGGTACGGACATGAAGAACTTTTTATTCCCCCTAATTCAGGTGAAACCCCATGATGAGACTCAAATCTAGAGCCTTCATATCTTTCTTGTCTTACAAGAATTTTGGATTTTATAGCTTCAATCAAATTGGGATTGATACTTAAAATCTCATTACTAAAAGTCCAGCATAGCGACATAAATATGTCACGTAGTTGTAAACTAACATGCTGGTTTTTAATTTTATTTGAATTTGTGCAGGCGTGCATAAGTACTCTCCTATCAAATAAATAGTTATGTGGCGTAATGTAAACTAATGTTAAATTTCACATTAGCCGTATTGAGGATGAAGGTTTTTAATCTGCTACCAGGCACCATGAAAACTTTGAAAACTTCACAGGGTAGGAATTTCCGAAAAATTTTTCGGTTTTAAGATGCGGACGGCATTTGACATACCAAAATACTCTCTTTAATTTGTACCAGTTAAACCTTTGTAAGCTTTACAGGCTAAAACTCTCAGAGCTACGTTGCCAAATGCTATACTAAATAGGCTAGGCTTCGATTAGCGCAGCAAAAATAAGCTTTTTCGGCGTTTTTCAAGTCATAGTGCAATTTTATTTTTGTAATCCTTTCTTAACAAAGTTGTCAGACCTTATATGACTGCTCATGTTACGCTTGCTACTTTTACCTCACATAGTTTTGATTTCAGCTATGTCAACATTATTAAAAATAAGCTTTATAATTTCGTTACGAAAAAGTCAGGATTTATTGGTTAATATTTTTGTTACCTAAAAGTACGAAAAAGTAAGGTAGTACGGAATATGGAGTTTGAAAGTGCATTCAAAATTATAGATGACGCTATTTTTGTTAAGGAAAGAAAACATCTTAAAGATATAGAAAAAATAATCATTGAGGGTACTTGGCAATCTCAAACTTACGACCATATTGCTGAAACTAGCGGTTATGCTACTCAACATATAAAAAATGAAGCTAAGGAATTATGGCGGCGCCTAGGGAAGGCATTTGGGGAAGAAGTTAATAAAAAAAATTTTCGGACAGTAGTAGAAAGGCAATTTCTTCATAAACAAACAGTGCTAGAAAGGCAATCGCCTCAGAAGCAATACTTACCATTGGCAGAACAGATGAAAGCTTTGTTTGACGCTTTGGATTACAAATTTGAGAAGTATGAGCGATGGGAAAAGAACTTTTTTGAGTGGATTATTAAAATTCCAACGCGGCGAGGGTACGATTTAATTTTAGTGCGTGGTATTGAAGGAGAAGTTGGAATTAATGATGTTGAAGCTTTACGTCAATCAATCAACCAGCAAAAAACAGATGAAGGATGGATAGTTACTACCAGTCGCATCAGTAAGGCTGCGTGTCAGGAAATAGAAAAATCTGAAACTCCCCGTCTCTTATCCTACACCTTCGATATGCTACTAGACGAGGTAGTTGACTTTAGCAGATATATTGAATGGCTAGAAGCAGAAGTTAAAAGCCGTAAAATAGATCGGATGTACGTTCCTCTGGCTTGTAGAAAAGATGAATTTAATCTAGATACTAAACAAAAAATAGGTGTCAGTCATTATGACGAAAATGATGGCTGGATTGATGGATATGTTGATATTTGGTTAGGCGACCCAGCGAAAGAACATCTTTCCATTCTGGGAGAGTTTGGGACTGGTAAAACTTGGTTTGCTTTCCATTATGCTTGGGTATGTTTGCAGCGTTATCGTGATGCGAAAAAGCGAGGTATTCAACGCCCTCGCTTGCCTTTATTAATTACCCTGCGAGATTATGCTAGAGCTTTGGATGTTGAAAATGTTCTAGCTGATTTTTTCTTTTCCAAACATAATATCCGTTCCAATATTAAAGTATTTAATTTACTCAATCGAATGGGTAAAGTATTACTTATTTTTGATGGTTTTGATGAAATGGCTGCCAAAGTAGACCGCCAAAAGATGATTAACAATTTTTGGGAATTGGCAAAAGTAATAGTACCAGGTGCTAAGGCAGTCTTGACCTGTCGCACCGAACATTTTCCCGAAGCTAAAGAGGGTCGTGCTTTGTTAAATGCTGAACTGCAAGCTTCCACAGCGAAATTAACTTTAGAGGCACCTCAGTTTGAAGTGTTAGAACTGGAAAAATTTAACGACGAGCAAATTAGGCGGGTTTTGTCCTTACAAACAGATACTCTGACGGTTGACATTGTAATGGGAAATCCACAATTGCTGGACTTAGCCCGTCGTCCGGTGATGACTGAGCTAATTTTAGAAGCTTTACCAGATATTGAAGCGGGTAAACCTGTAGATATGTCACGGGTTTACTTATATGCAGTGCGGCAAAAAATGGAACGAGATATTAAAGCAGAACGTACTTTTACTTCGTTAGCTGACAAACTTTATTTTCTGTGCGAACTATCCTGGGAGATGCTGTCAACTGACCAGATGAGTCTTAACTATCGGCTATTCCCAGACCGCATCCGTCGTCTTTTTAGTTCCGTAGTGCAAGAAGAAAAAGACTTAGACCACTGGCATTATGACATGATGGGGCAGACAATGTTGATTCGTAATGCAGATGGCGATTATACTCCCGCCCATCGTTCGCTATTAGAGTTTTTTGTTGCGGTTAAATTTGCAGCAGAATTGGGAGTATTACCTAGTGATTTTATTGAAGTAGCCCAAGCGCGCTCAGATTTGAGTAGTAGCGCAGCACCTGTTGACTATACTTGGTCTAATTACTTTGTGCATCAGTTGGATAAAACAGGGCGTATTGTAAAAATTCCACCACTGAAAGAATTTAAAAGCGAGTCTTTTGATAATTTGAGGGAAGCTTTTGGGAAAATGCCACTTTCAAAAGCCACAATTGATTTGCTGCTGCCAATATTAAGTAACACAGAGGCATTGATTAATATGATCGAAGCGACACGCGGTAAAAGTGAATATGAGGTTGGTTATGTAGGTGGGAACGCAGCGACTGTGGCGGTGAAGATGGATAAAACTGCATTAGAAGGGAAAGATTTTAGCGGTGTAGTAGTTAAGGGAACAGATTTTACTGGTGCGGTAATTAAACGAACGAATTTTACTGGTGCAAATCTGACTGATTCTGTTTTTAATAAAGTATTAGGTAGTATTTTATCAGTAGCATTTAGCCCAGATGGCAAACTGTTAGCTACGGGCGATGACGATGGTATAGTTCGTTTGTGGGACATAACCAGTGGAAGAGAAATGTTGATTTTCAAAGGGCACACTAGTTGGTTAAGGTCAGTCGCTTTTAGTCCCGACGGAACAAACCTTGCCAGTGGTAGTGATGATCAAACGGTGCGGTTGTGGAATATCAAGACAGGTGAATGCCTCCATATCTTACAGGGGCATACCGATAGGGTGCGTTCTGTTGCCTTTAGCCCCGATGGTCAAACTCTTACCAGTGGTAGTAGCGACCATGCAGTACGGCTGTGGGATATAAAAACAGGTGAATGCTTTAAAATATTGCAAGGGCACACTGATTGGGTATACTCAGTAGCTTTTAGTCCTGATGGTCAAACCCTCGCTAGTGGTAGTGGAGACTATACAGTAAGGCTGTGGAATATAAAAACGGGCGAATGCCTCCATATCTTACGGCATACCAATTGGGCACGTTCTGTTGCCTTTAGCCCTGATGGTCAAACCCTTGCCAGTGGTAGCGAAGACCATACAGTAAGGTTGTGGAATGTCAAGACAGGTGAGCGTCACAACTCCTTAAAAGGGCATACAAACTGGGTATATTCAGTCGCTTTTAGTCCCGATGGTCAAACCCTCGCTAGTGGTAGTGGAGACTATACAGTACGGCTGTGGGATACAAAAACAGGTGAATGCCGTAACACCTTGCAGGGACACGCCAATAGAATATATTCAGTTGCTTTTAGTCCCGATGGTCAAACTCTTGCCAGTGGTAGTAGCGACCATGCAGTACGGCTGTGGGATACAAAAACAGGTAAATGCCGTAACACCTTACAGGGATGCACCAATAAGATATATTCAGTAGCCTTTAGTCCCAATGGTCAAACTCTTGCCAGTAGTAGTAGCGACCACGCAGTACGGCTGTGGGATACAAAAATAGGTGAATGCTTTAAAATATTGCAAGGGCACACCAATTGGGTATACTCAGTAGTCTTTAGTTCTGATGGTCAAACCCTCGCTAGTAGTAGCGACCGCGCAGTACGGCTGTGGGATACAAAAACAGGTGAATGCTTTAAAATATTGCAAGGGCACACCAATTGGGTATACTCAGTAGCTTTTAGTCCTAATGGTCAAATTCTTGCTAGTGGTAGTGGAGACTATACAGTAAGGCTGTGGAATATAAAAACGGGTGAATGCTTCAAAACATTACAGGGGCATACCAATTGGGTACGCTCAGTTGCCTTTAGTCCCGATGGTCAAATTCTTGCTAGTTCTAGTAGTGACTATACTGTGCGGCTGTGGAGTACTACCAGTAAAAAATGTCTCTATATCTTGCAGGGGCATACCAATTGGGCATATTCAGTTGCTTTTAGTCCCGATGGTCAAATCCTTGCTAGTGGTAGTGACGATGGGACAATAAAACTTTGGGATTTGAAAACAGGTCAGTGCTGCAACACCTTACAAGGACACACCAATAGGGTATATTCAGTTGCTTTTAGTCCTGATAGTCAAATCCTTGCCAGTGGTAGTGACGATGGGACAATAAAACTTTGGGACTTGAAAACAGGTGAGTACCAAAACACCTTACATGGACACGCCAATTGGATATATTCAGTTGCTTTTAGTCCTAATGATCAAATCCTTGGCAGTGGCAGTAATGATGGGACAATAAAACTTTGGGATTTGAAAACAGGTCATTGCCTCAAAACTCTAATAAATGAAAGACCTTATGAAAATATGAATATTGCAGGTGTTAAAGGATTAACGGAACGAGAAATTGCCTCCCTTAAAGCATTAGGTGCAGTGGAAAATAAAGAATAAATCAAGCACAACACTTATTCGTCAGTACTTGGGATACTCCCTGCAACGCCTATTTTTTCTTTAATCAAAATCTGCGTATTGAGGAGGACTGGCGCCAACTCGCTTGGCTATTCTGGGATAATTACCCGATGGAGTTTTATCTATAATATTGGCTACATTAATTTGATGCCACCAATCATCACCAAAGTCAAACCAATAACCAAAAACATCCTCAGTAGATAAACCTAAAGAAGCAATTTGTGTGCTAGAGGCATCATGATAGAGCTTTTTTGTAGATTTGTCACTTGGAATTGCTTGTTTCAAGCCGTATCTTCTAGCATTTGGGTCTTGCGGTTCGCGACCTCCAACTTGAAATTCGTACATATGTTCGTCGTGGCGGTCAAATGCTTTAAAGATAATTTTATGAAGCTCTGAAAGCGTATTGCTGCCTTTAATCTCAATAGTTCGAGATACTACCGGGTTCTTAGCAACAAATTTCTCTGTAACTGGACCATCAATTAAAAATACATCCAATATATATAGTGCATCGGTGGAAGAGTCAGCTTTAGAGTTGCTATGCGATGAAACTTGTTTGCTATCAATATCGGATGAGCGCGCGTCGGGGATATAAGGGATAAATCCCTTTGCGTGCGCTGCTTCTTGAATGTGTTGGGGAAGAGTTCTGGCATCTACAATAAATCCATCAATAGAAACCATCCAAGCTAATGGGTTGCTGTCTATTTTACTCGGCAAACACCAATTAGGATCCAAGGAGCGCATGTCTAAAATATCTCGCACCTGTTTTGATTTCGACTGTCCGGTGCTGGCACTTACACCAAACCAATTGTAGATTTCCTTGGCGCCAACATGGGGTTTTTGTGAGGTGTCAAAAAGAAAATTAACCATACCGATAGCATGGGTAATACCACAAGCCCAAACTTTCTCTTTACCGCTCACTAGGGGAGATGGTCTCTTTCGACACAACGCCGCTGCAGCAAAACGAATCATCTGAGCATATTCGTCGTTTAAATGCTGTTTAGCAAAATCGTCTGTTATCGCTACGATGGCATTAAACTTTTCCTGCATCGTATTGGGAACGTTTTCCGATTTACTAGATGACCCCATACTCATTACCCCGATGAACTAATGGTCAGCAGTAATTAGCCTACCACGACCAATAATTACCTTGACAACAGTTACTACATATAACTCCATATAATTATAAAGGCGCTTACATACCAAAACTACTTATCCCAGCTGCTCCAACCACTTTCTGCTGCGCGTGCTATTATAAAAACTTTTCTGTTCCCCATACACGGCGCCTTCTCCACTTAATATCCTGAACTGCCAAGAATCTTTAGGTGTGTAAAAAAACATTAACATGTAACCATTAATACTCGTAACTGTTTCAATAATAGTCTTACTCATGCATGGTATTTTAGAGCAAATAAGATTAGTTTTGGGGGAAACCATGAAAGCTTCATTTGAGAAAAAATATCCAAATATTACTCGTTGGGTGGATGAACACGCAGGTTGGATTGAAATTGGTTATAACGATGATAGTCCTCTTACTTCCTTTATCCGCGCAATCGATTGTGGTGGAATGCTTTGGCAAGGACAAGACACTTATGAAAGTATAGATGAAGCACTACAAGATTTAAATGCAGGACTAGAAACCGTATTTGAAGAGATTTACGGCATCGGTTAATAAAATGTAGCAAACTTAATTTATGTACGAAACTTTTGATGAATATAAGACCAGACTCGATGAAATTATTAGAATTGGAAAGCTTAAACCAGAGTATAAACAAGTCCTGTTAGAAATTTCTGAGCTTGCACAACAAGCTGTTAGTTTAGGATTAATTCACGGTAGTGGATGGGGAGAAGATGCGAACTGTAATATTATTGATGAATATGAGATTTTTGATAATAAAGGCAACGCTTTGTATCTGACTTTATCAGAGACACGCTCTTATCTCCAAGATTTAATATCGTCCTCGCTTTAAACTATTGTAGTTAGAGGCACTTGTCGAATAATTCTCGTTTCTTCGCTCGTTGTAGTCCTAGGTCAATCAAAGAAAGCGTAAGACTTCTCGATGTAAGATGACTATTATAACACACTTGGGATTACTTAAGCAGCCCCAATTCCATGCCTGCGATTAATTGTTGGGCGAGGGGATAAAATATTTCTGCACGTTGTTTAGTCTTAAAGCTAAACCCACCATTATCAACTATTTCGCATTTAATTTCAGTTTGTCCTGGTGATTGCTGCTTTATCACAATCCTGCTAAGCTTACCAAGTTCTTTGTGCGTAAACACGTAATAAAAAGTGCTACCTTCTTGTTCCTTGCGGAAGCTAACTCCCGTGGGCATCTTCATGGGGGTTAAGACGACATTGCTTATTTCTACCATATCCATCACACCGTTCGGTCGTGCGATAAATAGTTCTACTAATGGTGGTACAACCATAACAACCACAGCTTCATTACTAGGGTCATATTGTTGAATAACACTTGCAACTTCGCGCTTAAATTCGACGCTTGTCATCCATAATGCAACCGAACTATCAGCTTGACGTACATAAAGAAAATCTTTCCGTGGCGCCTCTAAACCCAAAATAATAGAACAACATGGAATGCGGGAAACTCGGTAACTTCAGTTCTGAGAGGGAAGCGACCCAAGCGGCTTTAACGTTAGTAGCTGTAACCATAACCATCCTTTTTATGAATAGCTTTACAGAATTTAAAGTTAATTCCTTGTACTAAGCCTTTAGCCGTTGATATGTTAAAACTACCTGTAGACCTTACGGCTATTCTACCTGTGTAGATACCAACTTTCTTACCTGTTTTAACTTCAGCTTTAACAATATCCCCTGTTTGAAAGCCTTTAACAAACTTAAATCTTGGCACGTAACGCGAAGGAAAACCATATTTATCAGTTCCACAAGCTTGTCTACTTCCGTGTCCTGTAGCTGTTATTATTAAAGGCTTTATTCCTTTAATTATTAACTTAGGAGTTGACACTCCAACACAAGCTGCATCTAGCCAGTGAGTTTTTTCTAGTTGTTGTTGGTTACGGTTAAATTTAGTTAAACCTCCTGAGCCTGTTTCAACAGGTAAGCCAGTTTTCTTTAGCGCTTCTAATAAAGCAAATCTGGTTGTGTTAACCGCAGCAGCATCCGCTAAAGGTTGCTTCACTTGCTTAAGAATTTTCGCGAGAACATCAGGCTTTTTCTTGAGAAATTCTTTAATATCCTTAGTCCCTTTTTTAATATTGCATTTTTCGCAACTCAAAGTAAGATTAGTAATCGAATTACTACCACCTTTAGCTCTCGGTTTAATATGTTCGATTTGTAATGGGATATCCTTAGCTCCACAATAAGCGCATTGCCTGTTCCATTTCTCTAATAAATATTCCCTAGTTTCGTAGCCTGCAAGTGTTCCTTGCTGATATTCTTTTCCTTCTATGTCTGGGTTACGCATTAGCTGCATGTCAAATCGAACTAACTCTAGGCTTATTGCTTGAATAGGTGCAAATTTTCGATATCTTTCTACCCAAGTAATAATATTATCAATACGGCTTTGCAAGCTTGGAGCTAACAAGCCTTTCGAGCGCTTCCTGTTTAAAAAGCGTGGTTTTCTGTAACGTGTTTTTCTATTTCTACGACTTCTGCGAAGCTGTTTTCTTGATGTAAGCGCGTCTCGAATTGCAAAGCCTCTGTGCTTTAATTCGGATGCAAATGTAACCTCACCAGTTGTATCGTTAATTATCGATATTCCGGTTTGTTTCGCACCAGGGTCTATTTTAATTCTTAATGGTTTTACAGTTGTTTCTGGTGTAGCAGCGCTCTTAAGGATTATGGTGAAAGGAAAACGCCGAAATATTGCTGCTTTTCCGTTCTTTAAAAATTGTCGAGCTTGAGCAGGGTGTATTGGATTAAGCGGTTTTTTGTTAGTGTCAATTACGAATATTTTGGACATATGTCCCTCCATTTCTGGGTAATGTGAGCTTAGACAATGTTAAAGGTCGGTACTATCCTACAAGCACTGGCTTAACCCATACACCTGTTTAACTTGTAAGTTCTAGAGCAAGAGACTAGCTTCGCATCTCCTGGTAGGTACTTTAACGCCAGCCCTTTCAACGCGAACTAACGAACTAGTGCAGTAAGGCAGATGGCAGAGGGCAGAAGGCAGAAGGGAAAAGCCTTATTAAACATACGCTTTTTTTACTCTTTCAACTATGCTACTATTTTAGCCAAGCTGCACTAGGAACATAAGTATTAAAAGTTTAAGTTATTGGTTGCTCAAAAATCAGATATTTTTTATAGAATATTAAATATATGAACTCTCAAAGTGGTAATTTTTTTATTTACACATCTTATCAAATACAATTTTATTCATAACTTTTTTTTAGATAAAAACATCATATCTAATAAATAGTTGACAATAAAAATAACCATCTTGTTAGAGATGTTATGTTCAACAAGCAGTTAATAAAAATATACTTCCTGCTATAACTAACTTCGTTATTTATTTTTTTGATGGGCTTCTAAAAGTCGCGCGGTAGAGACATGGCGATGATTTCTATTAACAATTAAAGGTTCTTTCTTTTTCTTCTTACCTCTCGTTGCTTTCAAAAAACGTTTCAAATTTACACCAACTGCAAGTCGTTGTAGAAGTTCTGCTATTTGGTCAAGAGAATATGTACCAAACACTTCCCATTGTGGTGCTGGTATAGCAATCATCATCCCTCTATATATTCCCTGGATTTCATCAACCAAGTAAAAATCTGACAAACCAACTTCTATTTTATTAACTCCGTGTACACTTCCCAAGGCGCCACGTAAAGTTGCAAGTATATTGTATGCCACTAAGACAAAAGTGAATGAAAACAAGGCAGCTTTCGGATAAGCCAAAGTTTGAATTTCGCCGTTAAAATTTTCAGTTACAGTTTGAAAAAGCGTTTCTATTTTCCACCGATTACGGTATATTTCAGCAACTTCAACCGCGCTTACTTCGCTACTTGGTATGTTAGTAAAAATTGCTATTTCCCATTCTTTATCTCGCGTTGGCACATTTAGCTTCACCACAACCCGTCTGAGTTGTAGGATTTCTCCTTCATATGATATTTCTATTTTCTGCTCGAATACTTTTCCTGTTTCAGTGTCTCCTGAATACTTTAATTCACTTAATTCTTTAAATCCTAATGACCCATGTTGACGAATTACAAAAAATGCTTCCTTTAATATTATTGTATATAAAAATTTAGCTGTACAAAAGTTACGGTCTCCACACCAAACTTCTTTTGGTTTCACTACATATAGTATTTGATCAAATGACGCGCGCTCTTGAGCGTGACCGTCCTCAACTAATAAAATATCTGTTACTAATTTTGATGGTTGGTCTAATATTGCTATTGCCTTACCTGGTAACGAAGAAGCTGCATAAGCACGAATCGCATCAAGTCTGTGGTCTGTTGCTGCAAGGCAAGTTCCATCTACGAATTTTAGTTTATACCCTGGTAATAAATCTGGTTGTTCTCCACCCATTGCTTGAATTAAATACATTAAATCGCTTGCTGTTTCTCTTAACAATGCTTGACTTACATTCAACTCAATTCCAGAGAGCTTGTTATATAATGCTGTTGTACTTACAATTTTTTCTATTGCTTTTGCTCTATAAGCAGCATGAACTGACTTATGAATTCCACACACAACCAAACTCATTAGATCGACTTGACTTGAAAACAATAAATCTTGCTGATATTGAACAGTCGCATTTACCTCAAATATTTTATCCAAGCGTTCTGGCATAAAAATACGCTCCATTAATACTCGTGCCATCACACTTATGGGACTTTCTTCTACAAATTGCTCAAAGACAGTAGATAACATGAGAGATGCACCACTTCGGTTGATACTGTCAAGAATACCTTGAAGTCGCCCTTAATAATCAATACCAGGAGCGGCTTACAGGCGCCGCCGAGCGTAGTGCTTATGTTCGCGTTGAAAGGGCTGGCATCCTTTATCCTTGCCAAAGGAAGTGTTCAATCGCGCTCCTTCCCCAAAGCAACGGATGAGGGTTATGCAAAGAGATGATTTTCGATGCCGCGTTTGTGGGCGCAGGGCGGCTGATTATGTTGATGTTGAGTTGCATATTCACCATATTCGACTATGGGCGCAGGGCGGGTTAACGCAAGATGAGAATCTCATCACCCTTTGCCATACTTGTCATAAAGGACTAGATCCGCACTACAATCCAAAGCTGTTCGATTTGATTTCATCAACAAGGACAGAAAACAATTCAGAACAGTCATCGGAACAGTATTGGCAAGGTGTTCAGCAGTACCACAAAGCAATGACAAAAATGCTATCTGGGGGGATAAGTGTTGTTAATAAGAAATCTAAAAAACGCAAGAAAGCGAAGTAATGTGGCTACGATGTGCGCCTAACAATCCCGTTGCACACCGACCGTATCAAGTTTCTACGCTGAGTTCAAGGGGTTACCTGCGGCGGGTGATTGGAACCGTTAAGATAATTCCAACCCTTCCTCAAAGATACAAGAAAATAAAAAGCAAATATTTTCTACACAGTTACCAATGCGCGGACGCATTCATCCCGAAACGTGCTTGCTTTAGCAGTTCTTAAATTTGGCGAAAGTATTAAGATAAATCCTGGGAATAGTAAGTGCGCTCTCTAGATTACCGCACTGACAAAATTTATTCTGCTTGATTATAGAGGTGCCTTGAATTAATCGTTGAGAGTTTTCTTATTGAACGGCGCCAAGGTGGAAGAATTATAAATGACCACGGGCGCCGTATCTTCTACTTGAAAAACGCATTGACAAACACTTATAATTATGAATTTATCTGGTCAGAATCGCAAACAACTACGTGATGCCTTATTGGATGCCTTTCCCACCAAATCATCATTAGAGCAAATGTTATCACTTGAATTAGAGAAAAAGTTAGATACAATTGCTCTCGGCAATAACTTAGCAGATATTGCCTTCAATTTAATTCAAACATCTGAGGCTGAAGGATGGATTGAAAATTTAATTTTTGGTGCGTGTGAGTCGAACCCAAAAAACGCAAAATTGCAAGCAATTGCTCAAGAATTTAATAAAATAGAAAATCGGGTAAACAATTCAATAAATCAGGGCATCGTGAATACAGCGAAAGAAATTTTCGATTGTGTTAATTTATCTCTTAGAGAAAATCAGCAGGTAATAATTCCCTTTATTCAAAATCAATCAAAGCGTGAGGAAGTTATGAGTAAAGTTGAATATCTCTTTCATGGTCAAAAAGAGCGAGGAAATTTTGGCAGATGGCAAGCTATTTTTAAACAAGCTATTTTTGAAACAGAAGAAAATCCTCAACTTCAAGGTGCTATTAACCAACTTCTTGAAATTCTACAACAATTTCATCAATCATTTTACTCTTATTATAGGTATAAAGCCGAAAACCCTGAAAAATATCTAACTGATAAATATGATAAACATTTCGTCGCTTATGCTTTGAACAAAGAAAAATCTGGATTTACAGATGAGGAAGTTGTTAGGATAGCGGAGGAGTATCTTGAATATCTACGAGATTTAGTTGAAAAAATGGGGAGTATTACTGGTAGATTAGAAATAATGCTTTAATCTGAACTTCCCCGCTAGCAAAAAGACCTAACTGTTATCCAGAGCGACTTTCAACGTTTTTTGATTCGCCCTTACTGGGTACAAATTGTCAAAGGGTCGTGCGTTCGCACAGCGTGTCGCCTTGCGGCGCCGAGATAAAGCGACCATTCCTGATACCAAACCAATACTTACTAAACTAGTTGGCTCAGGAGTGCTTTTTGCTACTGCACCAACGACTTTGAAATCAGGACCGTTGAATGAAGCTTGGGATGTTAACTGAATTTTGATTATTTGTTATTTTGTCTTTTTTTGGCAGTGATGTAGCCGATAGCAATAAAGATGAAATTATCATAATTGTAAATAATAAAAATTTCATATATGACAAATTTAATTTTTGTTTATAAAGCATAATTTAACTTAACTAAGTGCTGAAATCAAGATAATCGTAAGCATGAGTCCCTAAAACTACAAAGATACTTACTTTGGCTTCCGTTTGCCTGTAGCATGGGGTGAAATACATTACTATATGAGGCTTTTTATTGAGTATCTTATATATTAATGCTATTTTTAACCGCATTGCATTTTGAAACGCAAATCATATCTGCTATTTTTATTTCTGTGCCAAATTTAAAACTTTTGTACTGAGTATAAATATCCTAATAATTACCATGAAAGAGAATTGGTGCAAGTGAGTCACTAGCCGCTCGGTTAGCTAATGAGATTGAAAATTATACTGTGTATATAAAATAACCCGTAATCAATATATTTGTAGTTTTGCACTACGAGTAGGGCTTCTTCGCTAGAACGTTTTATTAGTCGTTTAGGAGAGCGAAAAAGTTGTTGCTTGAAACGAGAAACTACGGGTTCGCACAGGCATTTTGTTTTAAAATTATTGATATCAATCTCGGATATCAATATGTCCAAACCCAAAAGCAGTAAGCAATCTGAGCTACCCAAATCTCGTATGATTAGGGTTCCCACGCCTTTGATTGAAGCTTTTCAGAAATTATCGTGGCTGCACAGAGAAGGGCACACAACCCTTATTTTAGAAACATTACAGGAACTGATATCAAGTATTGATAGCAGTAGTAAAATTGAGTTTGAGGCTGATAGCAGCAGTAAAATTAAACAATTGGAAGAGAAAATCATCAGGCTGGAAACCCAAGTTACCGACATGAAAGAAAGGATGGGACAATTTGAAATTGCGCTAATGTCAAGAGGTAGTGGGGGTAGCAAGCGCTCATCAGGATACCAGGTTGGAAGTCCACCCCAGCTAGATAAAATGGAAGAGGCAAATCTTGCGCGGCGCCTGGGTATCGATGTTAAAACACTGATTAATGTTCGAGAAACCAACAGTTCTGATGACTTGAGAAGATATTGTAGTGGACGTGACCCAATGCAGCTAGGGTGGAGGTACAATTCTGAGGATGGATTGTATTACCCAATTCGTCAATAAAAATTGTTTGGTTACAAATCACCAGAGCGGCGCCTTAAAAAGTTTCTTCCACTGGTTACGCGACACGTAGCCAAACATAATTAAACCAATGATGGGGTTAAAATTTGCTTAAAATTTCAGCTTACCCAACAATGCTTCCAATCCAATCTCCTCGTCAGACTTGGCAAAGAATTTTTCAATGGTCTGCTCTTTCAATTTGTCAACTAAATCTAAAATTTTTGTATTCAATTCGTGCAGTTTAACGAGTTGCTTCTCTAATCTCTCAATCTCTTGATTTTGGCTAACCGAAGGTGATGAAAGCTTCCATCTCGCTAATTGTTCTGCGTAAATATCTAAAAAATCTTTCTGCTCTGTATAAACATTTACCATTCTTGCTACCGTGTAATCATCCAGAGCATATGGTCTGCCTTGAGCTTCTTCTAAGGTAGATAACTGTTGCTTAGTATCGACTATACCACCGTCAATAAGTTGAGAAATAACAGGCAACATACTAATTGGTTGCCAATTGGGTGTTTGTTTGGAGCTTGTCATCAAATATTCCGTTTTAAGAGCAAGCACACCTTATCAAATAGTGGTGGCGCCGCACAATATATATTTTATGAAAGTGCCTGTATATCATGGAAACGGGTTGCAAATGCTTCTTGTACGACTATTTGTACTATTTTGATAAATTTGATAATGTACCTAAATATATGCCTACAGTTTGGTTTAATTATGCCTACTTACTTGCAAATAGTATTTCGGTATGCTCTCTCCATTCGGGCGCCAACAAGCTGAAGAGTAACTGGTCATGTAACACACCATCTAACAATTGGTGCTGACGAAGACACCCATCCTGTTAGAATTTTAAAGACTTGAGCAGAGCAATTGAAGCTTGATTAAACGCACCTGTATCTGCCATTACTTTATTCAACCCAACTACTTTAAATAAATAGTTGAGCAGTAGCCACAAGCCTTCTTTCGTATAACCTTGCTGTCGATACTCTACCCCAGTGAAGTAGCCAACTGCTGCTGATCTATTTTTAGGATTGAGGTCATACAAACTAATCTCTCCGATAAATCGATTGTCTATGATTCGGCGAATTGCAAATATGGAGGGAATTTTCTCTTTGAATCGTCGCTGCCGTTCTTCTAAAGAAATGGGCTGGATTGCTTTGGAAGTTACGTAGGAAATATCAACTTGGCTTTTCCACTTGTGCAAAAACTCTAGATCATCTTTTTGAAGTAAAGTTAGACGTACACGAAAACCATCTGGAATTTGCCACTTGAAATAATCAAGTTTTTCTTCATCAAGCATCACCGTTCTACCCCTAATCTCAAACCAATTAATTTTTTCAATTCCCTATATCGAATCGCCCATATGACGAATATAACTATTTATTATACCTAAACTTTTCGTATATCACACTAGCTGCACGCTATGATAAGTGTAATTAACAGGCTGTATACGCCCTTTTATACAAAAACCCTCCCTGTGTTACCACCACTTCTCGACCAAATAATTCAGGCTTTAGCTGGCATTGCAAGTCCTGTTATCAAGGACAAAATCCAGCGCAATGAGACTGTTATCAAGCTACTACAGCGGTTTAACCTTGACCCCGAACATCCACCCAGCGATTTTAGTGGGGTGTACGCCTATGCTTTGGTAGAATATGGCGTTGGTAGACCTAGACAATTACTGGAAATTTTTCGTCACGAAGAAGTAAAACAGGCGTTTCGCAAAGCGTTTGACCACAACAATCCTTCAATTCTCCTGTCTGAAGTCGATACATTTCTTGATAATTATGCGGTAGGGGATGAAGTTCGCAGTTTAGGACTAGATGTTCGGCGAGAAGTTGCTGAATTCGCGACAGTATTTATAGAGGTTGCTAAACGCAGTCGCACTCCAGGTGATGTTTTGATGAGTCATCAACTTGGTTCGTTGCACAAACGCATTGCTAGTATTACTGAACAACTTAGCAGGCTGCCAAGTATAGAAGGAATTCGTACAGAAATAGCACGGTTGGCGGCAGAAAATTATCCTGCATTACCTGGCGCCTCTTTAATTGATGAAAATAATTGTAAAGCTATAGCCCTTGCCCAGCAAGCACGCGGTTGGTTTGAGACGTTGGGCTATAGGTTTGAAAAAAATTATGAAATATGGAGTGATACTTACTTTGAGTGGATTATAAATATCCCGGTACGGCGTAACCGCTATGACCGCATCTTAGTACGTGGTATTGCTGGAGAAGCTGGGCTAGCTGATGTAATAGCTTTACGCCAGTCGGTTGAAACACAACGCACTGATGAAGGTTGGTTAATAACTGCCCGTCGCATTTCGCGGGCAGCGCGCACGGAGGTTGAGAAAGAAGAAAATCGCCACTTGGGGTGCTATACCTTTGATGAACTTTTGGCACAGGATGCTGATTTTAGTGGATATTTGGATTGGCTAGAGGCTGAAGTCAAGCGTCGCAAAATTGATACTAAGTATGTACCTCTTGCTTGTAATAAAGAAGAAATCGACCCCGTTACCAAACGCCAAATCGCAGTCAGCCGTTACGATGAGCAAGACGGTTGGATTGATGGATACATTGACCGTTGGCTTGATGACCCAGCGAAAGAGCATATTTCTATACTCGGTGAGTTCGGCACAGGTAAGACTTGGTTTGCGTTGCACTATGCCTGGGTGACGTTACAACGCTATCGCGATGCTCAAAAACGCGGTACTGAGCTGCCTCGCTTGCCTTTAGTAATTCCTTTGCGAGACTATGCGAAAGCTGTGAGTGTGGAATCGCTGTTTTCTGAGTTTTTCTTTCGCCAATATAAAATTCCTTTACCACATTATGATGCTTTTGTCCAACTCAATCGCATGGGTAAATTGCTGCTAATTTTCGATGGTTTTGATGAAATGGCAGCTCGTGTTGACCGTCAGGAGATGATTAATAACTTTTGGGAGTTGGCAAAGGTAGTGGTTCCTGGTGCCAAAGTAATTCTCACTTGTCGTACCGAACATTTTCCCGAAGCGAAAGAAGGACGCGCGCTGTTGAATGCTGAATTACAAGCCTCGACTGCAAATTTGACGGGAGAAACACCTCAGTTTGAAGTTTTGGAACTGGAGAAATTTAACGACGAGCAAATTCAACAAGTGCTGTCACATACTGCAGCATCTTCAACCGTAGAAATTGTGATGGGCAACCCGCAACTGCTAGACTTAGCACGGCGCCCAGTGATGACAGAGCTAATTTTGGAAGCTTTGCCAGATATTGAAGCGGGTAAACCTGTAGATATGTCGCGCGTGTATTTATATGCAGTGCGGCATAAAATGGAACGGGATATCAAGCAAATACGTACATTTACTTCTCTCGCTGATAAACTTTATTTCCTATGCGAACTATCTTGGGAAATGCTATCAACTGACCAAATGAGTCTAAACTATCGACTTTTCCCCGATAGAATCAGGCGCCTGTTTGGCACAGCGGTACAAGAAGAAAAAGATTTAGATCACTGGCAATTCGATATGATGGGGCAAACTATGCTCATCCGTAATGCTGACGGTGATTACTCTCCAGCACATCGTTCATTGTTGGAGTTTTTTGTAGCATATAAGTTTGCGGCTGAATTAGGAGTATTGGCAGAAGATTTTACTGACTTGGCACGCGAACACGTAAATGTAGCTCAGGAAATGCCGCTCTCTTATACGTGGTCTGAGTATTTCCAAAGAAATGTGGGTTTTACTAAGGTGCCGTTGAAAGGTTTTGTAAGCGAGTCGTTGGAGAAATTGCGGGAGACTTTTGGTAAGGCGCCTTTAACGAAAGCAGTGATAGATTTGCTGATACCAATGCTGGATTACAAACCTGTAAGGCAGTTATACATAGGAGCAAATTCTATAAGTTTTTCCAAGCCTCTTCCTTGGACATTTAATTATCAGCCCATCATTAATATTATTGAGGCAACACGACGGAAAGCTGAAGATGAAGTAGCCTATGTAGGCGGGAATGCAGCAACGTTGGCATTAAAGCTTGATAAGAGAGCGTTAGAAGCAAGAGATTTATCGCATACAGTTATTAAAGGAACTGATTTTAGAGAAGCAAGTTTACAAGATACTAATTTTAATGAAGCAAACTTAGTTTATTGCGTTTTTACCCAAGCCTTTGGAAGTGTTCAGTCAGCAGCTTTTAATTCGGATGGTAAATATTTAGTTGCAAGCGATGCCAATGGTCAGATTTGTGTTTGGGAAGTTGCTGATGGAAAAGAAATTTTGAACTTCAAAGGACATTTAAGTTGGGTAATGTCAGTTGCCTGTAGTTCTGATGGTGTTACCTTCGCTAGTGGAAGCTCTGACGAAACCGTATGTTTGTGGGATATCAAAACAGGTAAATGCTTGCGAACATTTTATGGACACACAAATGTAGTTAGGTCGGTTACTTTTTCTCCTGATGGTCAAATAATTGCTAGTGGGGGTGCTGATCAAACTATACGTTTATGGAATATTAGCACAGGTGAATGTATCAAAATTTTACAGGGACACACCAGAGGATTAAGGACAGTAGCTTTTAGTCCTAATGGTCAAATTCTTGCTAGCGGCAGTGTTGATGGAACTATACGCATATGGGATGTGAGAACAGGTGATTGTCTAAAAATTTTGCAAGGACACACAGGTTGGGTACGTTCAGTTTGTTTTTGCCCTGACGGCAATACTATTGCTAGTGGGGGTGCTGACCAAACCATGCGTTTATGGGATATTAAAGCAGGTAAATGCTTGAAAACGTTCCATGCACATACAAATCAAGTACAGTCAGTTAGCTGGAGTCATGATGGCAACTTACTCGCGAGTGCAAGTGATGATACTACGGTTAAACTATGGGATATTAACACAGGAGAATGCTTGAATATTTTACGAGAGCATACTCACTCAGTTGATTCAGTTGTTTTTAGTCCTAACAATAAACTTCTTGCTAGTGCCAGTCATGACCGAACTGTTAAATTATGGGAGGCTGATACAGGTAAATGCCTTAAAACATTGCAGGGTTATGCAAATTGGGTATGGTCAGTAGCTTTTCATCCTAATAACAATTTGCTTGCAAGCGGTAGTGATGACTATACGATAAGGCTATGGAATATAACTATTAGTGAATGTTTTAAAACTCTTCGAG
This sequence comes from Calothrix sp. PCC 7103, assembly GCF_000331305.1. Classification (GTDB taxonomy): domain Bacteria; phylum Cyanobacteriota; class Cyanobacteriia; order Cyanobacteriales; family Nostocaceae; genus Dulcicalothrix. The sequence goes on from NZ_KB217483.1 coordinate 1,429,826, forward strand.
GGCATAAAAGCTGGTTGTGGTCTATCGCTTTCAGTCCTAATGGAGAAATATTAGCTAGTGGTAGTGAAGATACAACGGCTAGATTATGGAACGTTAATACAAATGAGTGTCTCGCAATTCTTAAGGGACACGCTCACAGGGTTAGATCAGTTTGTTTTAGTCCTGATAGTAAAATTCTTGCTACTGGAAGTGCTGACAATACGATCAAGCTTTGGAATACAAGTAATGGTATATGCATTAAAACTTTGATAGGTCATACTGAACCCGTACAATCAGTTACATTTAGCCCTAACGGAAGAATACTTGTCAGTGGTAGTTGCGACTTGATAATTAGGCTATGGGATATTGAAACAGGTCAATGTATTCAAACTTTACAAGGACATACTGCTGATATACATACAGTAGTGTTTAGTTTTGATAGCTTAATGTTAGCTAGTGGCAGCAAAGATAAAACAATAAAACTTTGGGATATTAAAACAGGTCAATGTATTCACACTTTACAGGGACATACCCATGACATCCAATCACTAGCTTTTAGCCGTGATGGTCAAAAACTGGTAAGTTGCAGTGCTGATAAGACTGTAAAATTGTGGAGTCCTAGAAATGGCGAGTGCTTAAAAACTTTACACGGACATGTTAGAGGTGTTTGGTCAGTTGCTATAAATTATGAAAGTGAAATTATAGCAAGTAGTAGCCAAGATGAAACTATTAGGCTTTGGGATATGAAAACAGGTGAGTGTCTGAAGATATTACGAACCCCTCGACCGTATGAAGGCATGAATATCAAAGGTGTTAGAGGTTTAACTGAAGCTGCAAAAGACTCACTCAAAGCATTAGGCGCCGTTGAAGAGGAAATTGTGAAGTAATCTGGTAATCCAAAACGGTTCAGTAACATAATTGACATATTATTTTGGCATTGTATACTTAAATGTTTAAGTACCTAAATATTTAGTATAATTTGTATAATTATCGGCACTGCTAATTTGTTAATTAAAATAATGAAAGTGCTATGTCTTTTTAGTGTTTACGTACTAATATGAATGACAAAGATAAAAAAATAGTAGATATACAAAACGATAATCAACTTATACTACATGCTTTTCAATCCTGGTTAGAAAAGTCTAATCTTTCTCCTAAGACTATCAAACAGCACAGTGGTAATATTGAATTCTTTGCTGAATATCTCTGTTACTACGAACCTGCACGTAAACTTGACGAAGCTGAAGAAAACGACGTTTCCTCATTTTTAACTGATTGGTATCCTAGAAAAGCACTTTGGGCTTCGGAAAGTAATACAAAAGCTTACCTAGCTTCGTTTAAGAAATTTTTTAGATATCTTGTCGAAAGTAAGCGAATTAATCCAGAGATAGAAGCAGAAGTACGAGAAACTTTAAAAGAATATAAAGAAGAGTTTTTAGAAAATTAGAAAGATACAGGCGCCCTCCGATTTCATCAGTTTGCTCCCGACAGAAACCTTTATAGAAGCGCATGAAAACCACAAACAAGCGTTGAGTGCCTGTTGTGGTGAATGATTCTTAGAATTAATTCCAAGAATCTCAAGTGAATCATACTTAATATTAATTCATGATGCTATAATTTTGGTTCGCTCGTACTTTTAATTTATATTACATATATTCCATTTTAAGACGTAATACTAGACCATACCTCACCAAATAGTAGTGGCGCCTACCCATATATATTTTTTATGAAAGTACCTGCATGTTACTTAGACGGGTTGCAAGTGCCTCTTGTATTGCAGGGGGAAGAGGTTCTGCCCACTTGAGTGAGTCAAGCTCGGTATCGTAGCTGGTTTTTTGCAGAAGTTTTTCTGTGGTTTCTTCTTCAGCACAAGCAAGTAATGGAATAAGGTGGGTACTTAGATTTTGGTACTCAAGAAGGATTTTTAAAAGTCGATGAATTTCTTGAGCTTGTGTTCGTGTGATTCGCACACGTTCAAGAAGGGAGGAAAGTCCTCGTTCAAACATAGGCACAAAGGTCTGTATCTCGTACTCGTGTAAGTTTTTGAGGCAATGAAAAGTCACTAAGCAAAGTACAAATGCCTTTGGTGTTCCCTCCAAAAGACTTTTGTACAACTTTTGTGCCCTGGCATATCGCTCTTCAATATCAAGAGATATTTCAGGCAAATTTTTTAAAGAAAAATAGCGTGATGTTGCCATGAGTATATAGTAACTAATGAGTTTTTAAATACAAGATTGAATTGGGAAGAGCGATTGTGTAGAAACAACAATAACTGTAGCAAAGATTATTTTTAATCATTACCCATTAATAAATATTTAATTGTAACATTATTTAATAATTTCATTAACTCAGTAAATCGACGTTTTTTATTTTGTATCCAACAAGCATCTATTTCATTTTCAATATTATCAATATTTTGACTTTGTAACATATTACCAAAAACTGATAATCGCTCTACAATTTTTGAAGATACTTTTGCGTCAAAATCATTCATTGCACTTTCTACAGCCCATTCAAGTCCATACAGCATTGATTGTTGATTTCTATTAACGACTGTAAAAGCGCAAGCCCCGCGCAAGGCAGCTAACTGCAAAATAAAGCAGGGAAAAATAACATCAACACCGTAATAAGTAACTTGTTTATCATCGGCGCCATCCAAGTTAATTATTTCTCGTTGTCGTTCATAAGCTTTACGAATATCATAAGCTAAACCAAGAATAAATTCACTTAAATCAACGTTACGCTGACCTTTTAATGCAGAGGACTCATTAACAATATAATGAATCATTTCATGAGCAGCGCGCAAATCCAAATAATCACCACAGAGAGTAAAACCTAGACAATCTTTTGCCTTTGTACGACTAAACAACATAATTACACCCATTAACAATTATTCATAAGGCTCCCACAAAACCATAAAAGTAAAATCAAGGACATTCAAATGTTTATCGGTAATATGTTAAGTCGCGCTGACTTCATGGTACAACCCCGTATGTTTGCTCAAGAGTAACCAAAAGACTTTCTTGTACCAAAGTCAACCAAGCTTGAGGCTGCTTACCAAAACCTAACAGTAACCAATCAGTCGCAGCATCACGATTTGCTACTTGATACAGGCGCCGCAACCGTGCTAACAGTTTTTGCATGAATTGACAGTCGGTATCAGTATATTCAAGCGATTTAAGGTGTTCAATTTTAACTGTATATTCTCCGTCCCATGTTTCCACAGTACAGCTAAAATCTCCCACTCCCACAATCACACACCAAAACCCGCTTTTACCGCGTAAGTCGGGGTTGTCTTTGGGTAAAATCATACAAACCTCACCAACACGGTGGGGATTGGGTAATTTGGTACGTTCGCGAATACGGTTCACAATATCTTTCACCACTCTTCCTGATGGTACTTTACCATTAACCTCCTCAACCGCCATTTTCCAAGCTTCACGCCTTGTATCAAAATCTAGCTTAACCAACGGGCGCACTTGTCCCTCCGCCGTTGGCAAAAGTTCCACAATTTGTGGAACTTTTTTGAGATTATCTACAACATCAGCTGCGTCCATTAGCTGGTATGAACGCGAACTGTTGTAATTAAATCTATCTAAACAGTACGACTCGAAGCTCTTGTGTGTACTGCGGTATAGCTTTTTATCACGAAGTGTTTGTAGTGCTTTACCCGCAGAATAGAACGCTCTTTCGACTAGCTTTTCCAGATAATCGCGTTCCTCTTGCTCCGAAATCGTCAGTTCACCTGAACCAGTGAGCAAGACTGCACCCGTGGACTGTTCAAGAACCGTAACCATTTTTCAAACGCCAATACAAAATTCTATTTTTTAATCATAACAGCGATGTACACCACTGTTTAACTTGTATATATAAATTTTTATGTTTGAAAGAATGTCACGATATAATAGACGTAGTTGTGATTGGCGCCAATTTCACAGATGGCAAACCCGCATGGTAACCCCGACTTTGGGGTGAAATATCGTTTTGATTATGGAAGGGATGAACCGCTTACCGAACAGGTGAAGGCGGTGGTTAGTCCAACTGTAAAGGAAGAACTTAGACAACTTGCCTCGGCGCGCAATTGTACGGTGCCAGATTTGATACGTGAGGCACTAAATGTATATTTAGCTAACCAAAAAATCGAAAATGTAAGTGCGTAGACACTTGGGCACCATCAGTCTAACTTTTGGCGAGATTCCAAGACTGTTAATATTTTCATAGCTTGCGACTTACAAGTATTGTCGCACTAATTGAGTGTGAAGCAAATTCTGGTTGACGTTTTGAGGGTACAGCAATCACCATTACGGACGGAAATGCTGCATTTGTTTGCGAATTTTGTTTGACATCCAACACCAAGATGTTATCAAATATAATTCTAGATGGTGCTGACTCTGCCTTACCTTTGGTCGATATAAGTGTAATGTCAATAATATCACCTGCTTGCAAGCTACCACCTAATGTCATGGTAGGAGTCGCAGGAATGCCGATGGCAATGGTATCAGTAAGACGAGCAGAATTTTGTATTGAACTAAGAAGTTTTTTTGTTAGAGGTTTATGTTTGGAAATATTAATTAGAGTATAGCGATTTTTAATTTCATCTGTTTTTTTGAAAGCGCCCTGAGGTATGTCTTTTGTTGCATAAGTTCGTGAAATTAGGTCATTTGGTTGAACTAAGTGATAAGCGGGTAAATCATCTTTAGGAACTTGAACTGTATCCTTAGTTAGAGTTTCAAGGTAAGCAGTCGTGAGAACGCCAACAATTAAAGCAAACATACTCATCCATTGGATGAGAGATAATTTAAATAATAACTTATTGGTAGTAACAAAGAATTTTTTGAAAGTTAACATTTATTTAAAAAAGAGAAAATAGGAATTTAGTTTTTGTAAACCTACGGATTATTTTGAATTTTAACAGAATCGGAGTCTTTATATTCTAGTAATACTTGGGTATTGCTACTATATAAAAGTTGGCAAATATTATTCCATAGCTTCATCTCTTCTATTGGCGTTTTTGGCAGTTCTAATCGCATTTGTTTTAAAAGTTCGTGGCGATAAAGGTCAAAACCAGCTTTAATTTGTTGAGCATAAATTAAGGCACTCCCTAAAGCTGCCTTATATGCTAACCAAGATAAAAATAATCCACCCCAGAAACACACTATAAAAACCCATCCAGAAGCTTTAACTATAATTAAATAAACCCCAGTTACTATAGCAAAAATACTGCTAAGTGTAGAAACTACTAACATAAAGTCTAGAGAACTTTTTACTTCGCCTATGGTCTGGATAAAACGTTCGGGAAACAAATTGTACAAACGCGGCCAAATGAGGACTGCATCTATCTCATAACGGTCAAGAGGATATCGTTCAGCATTTTTGAGAATGTTGCCCAAGCGAGTTGGCATTACTTCTTGAGGTTGCGTTGGCAGGGGATAGTACAGATAAATATTTTCATACAGCGTTCCTTGGTTATGCTGTTGTTGTAGTTCTTCTTGTTTTTGAAGCAATCTTTTTCTTTGTTTCTGTAGCTTTTTCTCTTTGAATTTAACTTGATTAAATTTTTGTCGTGAAACTGGTTGCTGAAGTGGGCTAGATGATTGAGGCGAAATTTCCTCTAGTGCTTTATCCACTAACTTTAGTGTTCTTCTTAATTTCTTTGATTGTCTTTCAACAACTAATTTTTTCAAGTGAGACTGATGCCATTTTTTACGGTTATTTGCAAAATATCTACCAAGCGGAAAATTCCAGTAGCCCTCATAAAAACGCAGAATTGTATTCAGTTGGCTAGATAAAATAATAGAGAAAAAAGCTACCCAAGTAACAAAACCAATAATTTGCAAGGTTTTGAGTGTATTGTCCTGTTGGTTCCAATTTTTAAGTGTATTAAAAGCATCGCCCTGTCCTACGATTGTAATTGCAATAATCAACCCCCAAAATACGAGACTAGGAAAGGTGGCATTAATTAGGAAACGGCGACCAACAAGACCAGGAGCTTCCTTAAGAATATCGTTTAGCATAGCTATGTATGTTCAAATAAGTTTTAATTTATGGGCTGATGCATTAGGGTTTTGGCAAGTGGGTGGCTTTCGTCGGTCGAGAAAAGATAACTCATTGAGATAACTGCACTCACCACACTTAACCAAACACTTTGGCGGTTGATGTCGTCCTCCTAATCCGGTGTCACCAACGGTGCCAATGTCACCCATCGTATTACCCCGCAGCTGATATTCAGCACTTCCTAAGTAATCACCAACAGCTTCGACAGGTAATATTCCAAAAATTGTTTCTTCATCATCAATAACTATAGCTCCCCTTGTTTCTTCAGCTATTACCTCTAACAGTTTTGAAGTTACCACTTCTTGCATATCTACCTTGCGACCAACAGTAATAGCTATAGAGGAATTAGCCACAACATCTATGAGAGAAATTGCACCTTTGGCTGAAGCAGCTTCTAAGTCTTCAACTACAACCAAGGCTAATGGTTTTTGATGCTCATTTATAACCACACCGTAGTTGCCGACTTGCAATTCGACAAGTGCATCCTTTAGGTTAAAGGAATTCGGCAGTAAATTAAAATTTTTACTTGTGTACTGTTCAACTATACTCATTTTGTTATCTCCAATCTCCTATTAAAACGAAAGGTGCCCAATAATAAAGACTTTTATAAACAAGAGTTGTGTAATCTACCTGATAATTTCTAGCCAATTTGCACTGAGTTATCTTCTGTTTGATTATTTTATAATCATTTGTATCGATATCCATATTTTGTAGAACTTTGTTGTAGCTATGTAATGCCGATTTGAAATCTTTGGCATTAAACTGCATATCAGCAATGTTGATATCTAATAATTGTTGTGCAATCGGGTTATTTATTTGGTTTTTGGCAGCTTCACAGTAATCAATCACTTTTTGAACTGTCATGCGTCGCACTTCTAATTGTGCTTGCTGTAGAGCCTCTGCTTTGTTTAGCCCCTCTTTTAGCTTTTGGTAAAATTGGCTCATGAGAATACTTGTTGAAATTTCATCCACCGACCACAAACTGACTAATACAGAAGGTGTTCCTGCATAAATGAGGGCACGAGTTAGCCCAATTAATTCATCTCCTGGTTTGTTGTCATTAATACCACTTTCACAGGCACTTAATGTTACTAAATCTACATTCATGCCCAAGCTAAAAATTTCTTCTGCCGTTAGGATTTCTTCATCTTTTAGTTTTTCTTCATCTGTCAGGTTTTCTTTTTTTACGAACTTGATGCCTGACTTCAAGGCTTCCTGTGACTTAAAAACTCCATGACAGGCAATGTGCAATATATCAATATCTTTTTTCGATTCTTGAAGCTTGTGTTTAAGTAAATCTTTAGTAACTTCATCGCCAATGTAAAGTTCAGCTGGAGGGTCATTAAATAATTGCTTAATTGCCTGAGCTTGTATTTGGGCATGTACTAGTCGTTCATCTTGTTGTGTTGTACGAGAGTCAGCAAAAATCAATACCTTTTCTCGTTTCTCCTTACGCTTTTGATGACAATACTTCATAACTGAAGCGCTGGGAGTATAGCAGATAGAGTTGCGCTCAATCAAGTAACGTCCATCAACTTTCAATGCATGTAAAGGCAGATAATGTAAAAAGTTATGAGGCACTAGCCAAATAATATCACCCTCTTGTGTTATTAAATCACCTTCCGGTAAAGGGGATACAAGCGGTGCAACGAATTCTCCAAAAAATGACTGATACTCAGCTTCGTCCAATACCCTTAATTTATCGCTTGTTGGCATAAATTTGCCAGCCTCATTCGTTCCTGCCTGAAAGTGTTTTTTGACAAATTCTTGAATTTCTTCAATTCGCTTTTCTATTTCGATAACTACTGGTTGCTCAAAATCATCGCGGACAATAAAAAGCAAAGTACGGTCTTCAACAGTAAAGTATTCAGCTAGGACAATTCGTTTTAAAGACATAGAGTAGTATCAGCAGTATTAGGTTATACAATTAGATTCAAGTATTTTGCAAACAGGTTTTCAAATTATCAAATGTCAGGGGGAACCCGCGTCGCAAACTAACATACTCACTAGCAGCAGGGTCGTTAGCCATTTGCTCCCAAAGAGTATGCAGTCGCTCGCTTAATTCCACTACTTCAGTTTGGGTAGAAGCACGATTAATAGCAGCCAACAATTCCCTTTCCCTCTCCAGTAACTTTTCATCAGTTACGGATGAAGGTCGTAAGGGTGTGAGGGCTAGGGAGTCTAAAAAAGCTCGACCCTTGAGACGTTCCAACCAATTAAAAGTAATACCAGTAAGCTTAAGATATCGATGGTGTAGCTTAATTGCAAATGTATAAACTTTTTCTTTATCTGAAACCAATCCCAAACGAGCTATTTCCCGTGCTACTCGGTCAGCTTCGATAAAATTACCTCGTACTAACTCAATATCTGCTGCTGCTTCCTCTAGCCAACGGGCTGCTTCCTCCCAGTCTTTTTGTTGTTCTAAGCTAGTCTGACTCCGAAAGCTCCGCATAAAGGCAATGTCAGCCAAGTAAAAGCGGATTTTCCAACTCATCTCCCGCATTTTAGTATTTTGGAAGTACTCAAGCGCTTGAGAGCAATAGTGAGTAGCTTCAGTATAAAAATGAGAATCACCACGGTTTCCTAAGTCGTGGCATACTAGCCCCAATAAAGCATCAGTAATGGCAGTCTGAGTAGCTAAACCGAGGTCAGCGTAAGTATTGCGAGCCTGTTCTAAATAGGAAATAGCATCAAGAGAACGTCTACAAGCAATTGATGTTTGACCTTGCAATTGGTAAGTACCAGCAATAGCTGCTGTGGCTTCGTTATTACCAATAGCCTTCAGTAAGTCAATCGCTTGGGAGTATAGAGCCATTGATTCTGCATAAGCGGTATCGCTCATAGGAGAAGCATCATTAAGATGGTATTGCATCACAATACCCTGTGCAATACATTTCAGCTTTTCGGCTTGCTCAAATTGATATCCACAAGTTTCGTCAGATGTCAAGCCCTTACGCCAAACATCTATTGCTTGTTTCCAGTTTCCTTTACTACTCAGTATATTTCCCAATATAAAGTAGGCTAGAGAGAGGCTTTTGCTATAACCAGCTTTTTCAAGAGTCTTGATTGCGTTGCAACAGGCCTTTTCTGCTCTGTCAGGTAGGTTCATCAGTGTATAAGTATTAGCGAGATTTAGACCCTGCATTGCTGATACACTAGGGATTGTTGCTAGTTGTTCAACTCGTTCGCAAGCGCCTAAAGCACGAGCATAATCACCTGTGCGAAAGTAGTAGTCGCCAATACCCAAATAAGCTGTTGCTTGTGCCAGGGGAAAATCCATCTCTTGGGCGATTCTTTCAGCTTCCTGACGGCAATCCAGGCTTTGAGTAATCTGCCCTTGTTGCAAGTACCAAGTGCTTAAATCAATGAGCGCGTTAAACAAACCCGTACAATTATCTTGCTGATGATAAATTTGTATTGCTTGTTGTACTGCATCACTACCATCAAAGCCAGCTTTTATCATGCGACTGCCGAGACTAAGTAAAACATCGGCTGGTCCCAAAGCATGGCATACAGCCTCATACAAAGTCATTGCTTGGTGGTATAAAGTTGAGTCTACCTGAATTTCTGGGTTCACTGCTCGTTGGGCAAGGATAGCATCAAAATCAAGTTCAGCAAGACGCAGTGCAGCTTCCGCTTGACGAGCTTTATTGTTAACCTCTCCTGCTTTGTCACTTGCTTGTTGGAATATAGATACTGCGGTATCAGGGTTTGGTGTGCATAAGAGGTGAAGCTGACCCAATTTCAGCAATGCAGCCAAAGCTGCATCAGTATCACCCGCATCATTATAGTTACTAACCGCTTTAGCTACCAATTTTTTTGCTTCTACTAAATCAGACGTTGGAGCTAAATGCCACACAACTGCGATCGCTTTTCCTCTTCCTAGTAAATCCTGAGCTAATGCTTTCAATCTGAAACTTTGATTTTCAGCTAACGCCGCTCGATTTTCCTTCGCAATAGGAATTAAATTACCAGCTAAGTAAATTTGCAAAAAGGCACGCCGCAACCGCATCTCCCATGCCAATTCACTATTTAACGGCAATGTCGCCAACACTTTACTCAAAATTGTTTCGGCTTGTCGAAAATATCCTTGCTCCAACTGGCAACGTACTAAAAGTAACTGAGCCTGGGGAGCCAAGTCTTCGGAAGATGTTACGGTTTGAGCCAGATGAATAGCAGCAGGTAGTTGACCGAGATGAAACAGGCGCCATCCTTCAACCAGTGCTTCAGGTCGATTAGCCATTTTCCGATTATCTGCTGAGTGAGCTATATCAAATAAGATACACACTTGGTTTGATGGGTTTCGGAAATTATTAAATTTTTGTTTTACATAAGTTAGATTAAGTGATGTAGTTTACCTTAGTGTTATGAGCGTGCCTTTAGCGCTAAGTATGCCTATCTATGATTAAATTTTTATGACTCAACATAATTCCTTTCCAGAAAGAGAAAACCAGCTTTTACTGACAGGTTCTGAAGAGATAGAAATACAAATATTGAAAGGAGGGCAGCGCATAGAGGAGAGCATTCGCAAACTGCTTAAAGAAAACTTGAAAGTACCTTTGCCGGATGAGGAGTACACTTGGAAAATGTTTGTGGGAGCTAGATGGGTATTTTACCCCAACGGACAATTTTCATTTATACCTTCTCCAACAGTTAATATTGATAACAATTTATTTCCATTATCTGGAACTTACGTAAAAGTAGAAGATGCATTCAAATTCCAGGGAGAACAACAATCTACGGAAGGAAATATTGCTTGTATAGATGGTATCATCCACACCAATGGTGAAATTTTTCGTGCAAAGTTTATTTATTGTAGGGATAAAACGATCCAAAAAATTTCGCAGGTTCTTTCTCAAAACGCTCAACCACCTTCTATACAAATTAAAACAATTAAAGGAATAGAAGTTCCATCCACATTCAACATATCTCTAGAAGGCAGAACAGAAGCTCAAGAATTTGGTCCTCTCGCAGGAACGCTCCAAATTTTACCCTCCGATCATCCCAATGACCATAACCCGTTTTATGTCAGATTGCATACTGAAAATAATAACGTGAATGGACGATTTCTGTGGCAGTCTTTTTCGGGTTCTTCAATAGAGGAAGGGAAAGCAAACGGAGCAATCGCTATCAAAAATGGTCAAGTCTTTATCGAGTTCCAACCCATTGCGATTGGAGAACTGCGTGTTGGACTAACCTGGGATACCATTAACCAAGGGGAAATGGCTGAGTATTTTCCTACTGTTGGTGTCGATGTCAACCAGGGTACACTGAGCTTTGTAATTCAGGGAGATCGCGTTTCAGGCAGTATTCATGCTTCTGGTAATCTATTTGACCTTCTTTCCACCAGTGGTTCTGCATCCAGTACCTATGAAGCGGAGTTTACAGGTCAACGAAAGGTGGATGATTTAAAACTAGCTGAAACTTTGCCGCTTACGGTTGAACCTCAACCAGAAAACGCTTTGGCTGAAGCTGAAAGTTCAGGAGAAAATGAGATTCCAATAAATTCTGTCTTCAATGTATCTATTACAGGTAGAACAGAAGCTAAAAGTTTTAATTCCCTTACTGCTAAACTCATGCTGCTGTCTAATAGCGACCCTGAAGACCCTAACCCCTTTTCTGTTAATCTTCATACTGATGTAGGGTTGCACATCACAAATGGCTTTATCCAATGGATCACTTTTAACGATGTGGGGAAAGATAAGCAACTAGAAAGCAGAGTTTTTGTAGAAAATAGTCAAATACGCTTGGAAGTCGAACCTAGTCATAATGTCCGAAATCTAATATGGTATACCTTACCCAAAGACATGACATCAGATGTAGCCCCTGTGCGTGTGCATGTTGAGCGCGGCAACTTTACCTTCTCTATCAAAGGGAATAAAATTTCGGGGGAAATTCACGCTTCTGGCACGATTTTTGAAGGTAAGCAGGAGTTAAGTACATACGATGCTCAAATAGAAGGTCAAAAACAAGTCAGTCTTGTGGCTGAAGAAATTCGCACTACACTCAACTCATTTGGCTTTGCAGGGTGTTGGGAAACAAAAAATCAAGCTTTTGGGCGAATCGAGTTACAGGAAAGTGGACAAAAAGTTAGCGGAACCTATACGGAACGAGGTGGCGGATTTATTGAAGGCATCGTTCGTGGAAGTCGGCTAGATTTTACTTGGAAGGATGAGCAAGCAGAAGGTTGGGGATTTTTGAGGGCGATTTTTAGTCGAGGCATAATAACCGGGCTTTGGGGATATGGTACAGACAAAACTAACATTCATAGTTTAATCGGGACTCGCCAATATCCTGCTCTACTTACTAACCAAAATTTAACTGCTGATGATGCCCAGGAAATTAAATATTTAGCGCAGAACTTTTGGCAGCAAGGTAGAGGAGAATTAGCTATACCGTTGTTGGAAAAAGTCCTAAATTTTTACAAATCAGAACGGATGAAGCCGCAAACTCAAGATACAGATAAGTTTCTGACTATAGAGGTGGAGGTTCTGAATTTGCTAATTCGCTGTGAAGCTCAATCCAATAACTTTGAGCGCTTGCCAGAACGTCTGCTATATGTCTTAGAAATTCAGCAACTACAAGACCCTAGAAGGTTATTAAAACAGTACTTCAACAATCAAATTGATGACTTGATGAAAATTTTTAATGAAACTTTAGAACGGCTACAAAGTTTACAATCAAATCTCTCTCAACCACAAACGACCAACCAAGAACGGATAGAGGTTTTAGAAGCTTTCAGATTATTGACAAAGCAATGGGAATGGTTACAAAACAGGCTTAATGATGATTGTAGCGAATTAAATAATTTCAAAATCAGTGTAACTAATAGCCAAATTGCTTCTGAGTTAGTCACATGGTTGAATTTTGGAAATTTTATTGCAGAAAAAAAAGAATTTATCTTGTCAGAACAAGATAAAGTTACGGAGCGAGAAAGGAAAGTTTTTAAAGACCAAATTGAAATTATTCACGATTTTAACATCTGGCTTCGAGGCTGCAATTACGATAACCTAAAAAATACGACTATTAACGACCTATATAAACTTGATGAAATAGAAAATAAAATTAAGCAATCAGTGACAAATAATAGTGAATTGACTAATTTTGAAAAACAACTGTTTATGAATCAATTGTCATTAATTATGACTTTATCATTAATGACTAATTCTATGGAAATTATGCGAATGAGTATTAGGAATTATGCAGCGCAAATAGAAGAAAAATTTCAATTTACAGAAAGAATAAATTCACATTATCATTCGCTTGCTAATTTGTCCACTTATATGGAATCATGGAGAAAAGAATTAGTTAAAGATATTGATAAAATCGAAGCACTGGGTAAGGGACAGCTATTCTTTCAAGAATTGGTAAAAATTCTGTTTGAATTAGGTAGTTATAAACAAGCATTAGTGGTTTCTGAAAAGGCTAAAACCAGAGCATTTGCTGACCTTTTAGCAACACGCTCTGATATTCAAGAAGGAATGCGACAGATTTTCTCTAAGGAAAAGGTAATTTTTAATATTGCCACAGCTCCCTCTTTGGCTTTTGAGGATATTTTAGAGATAGTTCAACGCCAATAAGACCGCTTGATTAAGTTTTTCTTGCTCGCATTAGCTTTAGGTTAGGCGTAAATTTAGTCAAGTAGTCCCACCAATTCCTGAAAGCATAGCGGTTCTCCCTCACCACCCTCTGGCAAAATCAGTCCCTTAGCCTCCAGCACATCAAGAAATGCCCGCGAACGCGATCGCTCCACATAATTTAAAGCATCAGCATCCTGCTGTAGTTCTTTATGTAACATTATGATAAGTCGAGCGTAAATATGCCCCTTACCCTCGCCAAAAAAACTCAGTCGCTCCGTATCTTGGAAAAGCCGACGGCGCACACTTTCAATAATTGTAACAGCCTCTTTGAGGTCTACTACAGCGTTAAGGATATTCCCACTGCGGCGGTAGGTTTCACTACGACCAGCATGAATTTCCCACACGTGTATTTCCTTGAGGCAAAACCAGCATCCCCAAATTTCTTAAACAACCTGCCTCACCCTTTTTATTCTCCATTTCCCGAAACAGCGTTAAAGCTTCAAGAAAACAACGAGTTGCTAACTCAACATTTCCCTGGTCGCACAAGACAAGTCCAAGGTTGTTCAAGGCGGATGTATGACAAGCACGATGTTCTAGCTTTTTGGCAAGGGCTAAAGCTTTCTCCAAATACTCCTGAGCTTTGTGTATTTCCCCCAAAGACCTGTAAACTATGCCCAAGCTTGAGTAAGTGTTGGCAATATTTTTACTTTGGTCTAGCTGTATAAAAAGCTTTAATGCTTCTTCCCAGTCAGCAGCAGCTTGAGGCAAAACTCCCTTGCGGTGATTTAGGGTTCCACGTTGTTCAAAGACCAAGGCTAACAGCTGGATGTCTTTAGCGTTAGCAGCAGACCGTTGGGCAATATCCACAGCTCGCCAAGCTCTCTCCCAATCACCCTGAGTACTCAAACCCTCTGCTACACTCAATAAGTGATGGGTGGCATTTTCAGAGAGCGAACCATATTGGGCTAGGGCTTGTTCAAATGCTATCCAAAGAGCATCCCACTCGCTTGGTTGAATATCTTTAGTCATACTATTAGACATTGTTGTAGTTGTTCCCAAGAACTTGGCTTCCCTTGTCGAAGTGCTATATATTCAGGCGCCAATTGTTCTATCTCGTTCCATAATTGGTATAAGTTGTTTTCTAAGATTTCATAATTTCTTAGTATGTTGAGTCTAGGTTCATTAGCAACTTGAAGTTGTGTACCAGTTTGGCGCAGTTGGGCTATTAGCTGCATCTCTTGGTCTATTAAAGCTTGTGGTATTTGTTTCGGACTTGTAATACTACTCAATCGCAACCGACGTAAAAACTCACGTGATTTCGCTTGTTCTGCCCAAAAAAATGCCTTTTTAGGTTCTTTATCGTGCGCGTTAATGCGAACAAGTCGGTCATAAGCTGTTAAGTTAGGCCAAGCGAAGTAATCCAAAGCTTCCTGTTCTAACAATAGGTTTGCTCTTATAGACTCAGCAACCTCCACCGCTGCTTTGTAGTCATCGATAGCTTGTGGTACTTGACCTGCCATCATACGTATATCACCCCGATTAAAGTATATATTGTACAGGTCGTCTGGATTAGCTGTTTCTTGAGCTAGAGGTAAGGCTTGAGTAAGGTACTGCTCGGCTAAGTCAAGTTTTTGAGAATCTCGAACTAATAAACTTAGGTCGATAAGAGTTTTTATTTGCCCTTGACGGTATTCAATTTTTTGGTTGTAACCTAAAATTTGTTTGTGCATCTCTATGGCTGATTCTAGATTGTTAGCTTCTGTCAGAGCAGTTACTAAAGCAAAATCCTCAGAACTATTGAGTAAACCACCTTCTGTAAGCGCTTCTTCTAGTACTTGTCGCCATGCGGACATAATCTGCTTGAAGCTAAGGGGATTATTTTTCAAAGGATTGTCAGACTGCTGTTCTAAACTTTCTACTACCTGGTGGGCTGTGCTTATCAGTGCAGCAAGGGCATTCAGATTTTCAGTCACTCCCATTTTGTAGTTATTTTTTAAGTTGATAGCTAGAGATTGAAAGTAGTACTCCAAAGCATCAAGCAACTGGTTTTGATTATCGGATAGCTGACCAAGGTTGTGCAAAACAACAGCTTCGTTTTCCTGGTCATCAACCTGACGATAAAGTTCGAGCGCTTTCCCATAATATGCTTTAGCACCTTTTACATCATGTATTAACTCTAAAATAAGCGCTAATCCTGTTAGCACGTGAGCGCAAACATCAAAAGCCTCTTGGTCTTTCAATAAATCTAAAGCTTGTTCGCAGTAAACTCGTGCTTCTGTAAGTTGACCCTGGTCTTTGCAAACAATCCCTAAGTCATTTAGCAGCCAAGCCATTTCTAATTGGTCATCAATTTTTGTCACCAACTCTAGAGCTGATTGGTAGTATTGCTTGGCTGCATCTAGATTACCGAGATTTCGCTCAATTAACCCTAAATTTTTAAGTACCGCAGCCTCGCTCAATGCATTTGCTTGTTGTAATATTTTTAACGATTGTAGCAAACTTTCCCGAGCGGCTGTCCCCTGTCCAACACGCTCTTGTTCTAATGCCAAATTATTGAGGATTGCACTTTGCTGGATGGGTTCCCCAGCCTCTTTGGCTAGTTCGCTAGCTTGATGTAACAAAGCGATGCCACGCTCTTGCTGACCACTATCTAAATAAAACTGAGCCTCTTCAATTATTTCTACATAATCTTTGCTCATATTTTGGCTTTCCTTGCATTCAAGATATGATTAAAGGTTGGTATAACAGCCAAGATAAAGTTATCATTGTGATTTTAGTTAGCTATTTAGAGTATAAATGCTTTAAGTGTAATCCATACATTAAACAAAGTATCTGGCATTACATGACCAAAGTTTGCGTTTGAATTATCCAAGCAGTGGCTAGCAGTTCAGTGGATTTATGACTAGTGTGTAGCTTCTTGAATTTCGGAGAGAAGTTAGCTGATGGTATTAGCAACTTGCCAATCCTTCACTTCCGCAAAACGTGACTGGTTCCCTGCTTACCAGATAATTTCACATAGCGGGAAGTCATCGTAGATGAAGTATGCCCTAACTGCGCCATAATATCAAAGTCACTGGCGCCTTTCTTCTTCGCGTGAGTAGCGTGAGTATGTCTCAAATAATGCGGCGAAAACTTTATATCAGCTTTATCACCAATTTCTTGCATCATCAACCGGATACCTCGGTCGGTAAGCGGTTGCCCTTTATCCCTGTGACTGCACGACGGAAACACAGGGTCATCATCACGGGCGCCACCACGTATAGCTAATAACACCTCGCTCGTTTCAGCATCAAGGACAATTGTTCGAGTTTTGTTGCGCTTACCAGTAATCGTTAAAACTAGTTCCATATCCCCTTCATCATTCGTTTGTTCGCGCAACTGGCGCCAGTAAAGTCCTGGGTTGAGAACTTCAGTTTTACCCGTTTTAGAATTTTTGCTAGTAACCCTACCAATCTCCCCGACACGACAACCCGAATAATAAAGCAGGATAAAAAGTACCCAGTGCCGCTGACTTAATTCTTTAGCAGCATCATCTAACTTATAAACCTTGCGCTCGCTCAATACCCGCTCGGCAGTTTTATCATCCCAACTTACACCTAATTCTTCAGCAATATTAATTGGAAAATACCCAATCGCTTGCTTGCAGCCAAACTTCCATAGCGAACGTATCGCACAAACATATTTTGCTATCGCATTTTTCCCCAACCCAATTTTTGGATTACCATTTTTATCAAGCTTACTCTTATATTCCCCATCCTTAGCTTTATATAAATGTGGTTTCTCATCTTTGAGATACGCTAAAAAAAATTGTAAATGAGCAAGCGTACACAATCGCAAATCAGGTAGGTTATATCGTTCCTCCAACCAACGCAATAACTCATAAGCAACTTGACGGTAAACGCGCTCGGTTTGCTCAGACTTGATGCGCTGCGATTCCAACCACATATCGATTAGCTCGCGCGCGCTATTAATACGCTGACGATTGGGAAAGTAATAATTCTTGAAAGTATCGCTGTTAATCCCATACCCAGAAGAATCTGTCTCGATAATTTCAGCATTAACGCAATGCACAATATCAGAAGAGGAATGGGGGATGGGTAGCGATTCCATAGCTGTATAAGAGTAGATATATTAATAATGATACTTCATACTGGGAATAAACATTCTCGGTATGAAGTCGAAAGTCGGAAGTCGGAGGTCGGAAGTAAGAGAGAAGAAAGAAGTAAGAAGTTTTAGACTTTTACTTTGTTGATATTTACACTTCTGTGAAGCGAGCGGCACACCTGTATTTATTTACCTTTGGCTTTCAACCTTCGACTTTTGAATTCTTTCTTTGATTTTACGAGTTGAAGCAACAAGTATCGCTACTATTTCAGAAGCTTCTTGAAGCAAAGGGTCAAATTTAACTTTATCAACAACTTCCGACTCGATTAAAATTTCTAACCAATATTCGGTTTCTCGTGCTTCTTTTAAGGCTATCTCCATTTTATGCAAAAAGTCTTTATCTGACTGTGCCGAACGAGACTCACGCACATTGGCGCCGATACTAGTACCAGAACGTAGTAATTGTTTTGATAAAGTGCGGCAAACTCCTGACTGTTCTTCCAAAAAGCTGCAAGCCTTAACAATTCTAATAGCAAACGCCTTCGTTCTATCCGTAATTCCGATATTTCCCTTACTTCCATTACTTTCGTTCATATTTACACTTTTAATAATAGTATTAATATATTATTCTACTTCTTCTTCTCTTACTTCCGACCTCCGACTTCCGACTTCCGACTTTTTAGTAAATTTAGTTTGAGCAACGACATATACTCGCACGCTAGATGCTTTGATTAATATTGATGCAATCCATAGGGTTTGACCATGAGTGCTACTACAAATGATGGAACAACACCGAAGAAGCCTGCCGCGCGTACCAGGAAATCATCTACAGGTGTAAAGAAAACTCCCGCAACTGAGCTTCAAGAAGATACTGCGGTGCCAGTAGCATTACAAACCGACTCGAAGCAGGAAAATGCTGCGGTGCCAGTACCAACTAACTCGACTCAACCCGCTTCCCTCCAAGTGCCGATAAATATGATTGTATTGCCGAAATCTCAACCTCGGCGATACTTTGACCCTAAAGCAATAGAATCACTCGTGACATCGGTAAAGCATGAAGGGATTCTCCAGCCCATATTGCTGCGAAGAGTGGACAATAAGTACGAATTAGTTGCTGGGGAACGTAGATTTATTGCAGCACAAAAAGCCGGATTAACCGAAATTCCGGCAGTTGTTAGAGAGATGAGCGATTCGCAAGCGATGGAATGCGCGTTAACTGAGAATCTACAGCGCGAGGATTTAAACCCAGTTGAAGAGACAGAAGCGATTTTAGATTTGTTAGCGTTAAAACTAAATAACAATAGGGAAGGGGTTATTGCACTCCTAAACAAACTATCTAAAGTTGGGCGTGGTTTGGCGGACAATGATGTACGCTCGTCAGACTTACAGATTTTAGAATCTGTGTTTCAAACGATTGGTAAGATTTCTCCAGAAGCATTCCGGGTACATCGTCTGCGGTTGCTCAAACTGCCATCCAATATACTTGAAGCATTGCGTGCGGGTGATATTGAATATACCAAGGCAAAAGAAATTGCTAAACTTGAGTCAGAAGAAGACCGTCAGCAACTATTAGAAGAAGCTATCGAGTTTTCGCTATCATTTTCAGAAATCCACAAAAAGGTATTAGAGAAAAAACCTAAGTCGGAACAATACCAATTACAATCACGTTTGGATACTGCTTACAAGCAAGCTAAAAAATCCAAGGTGTGGGAAAACCCTGACAAGCAGGAAAAACTTAAGTCGTTGTTGACTGATTTAGAAGCGCTGCTTGATCAAGCATGAGTAAATTTATAAACTTCAAGCATTGCTCGTATCTTCTTAAATGCAATCACGCATATCAACCTCGCGTTTGCGAGTTACGTTAACTGCACAAAGATAAATTCTTTATGTAATTCC
The DNA here is from genome assembly GCF_000331305.1 of Calothrix sp. PCC 7103. Classification (GTDB taxonomy): domain Bacteria; phylum Cyanobacteriota; class Cyanobacteriia; order Cyanobacteriales; family Nostocaceae; genus Dulcicalothrix. Next base: position 1,449,439 of record NZ_KB217483.1, read on the forward strand.
TTTCTTAAGGTAAATTTTCTCAAATATTTATGTGATAATTGCATGTATTAATACGTAAATTTATTTGTAAAAATGCTTACATAAATTATTATTTAGAGAACTAGTTCAATTAAACTTAAAACAATCCGCATTCAGAAATGGACAAATATTGCTATTTTCTTCAAACCTGTAAACTACAATTTTGTATTGATACTTAAATAATTGCTATGACTAGAAGCGACAAAATCTCTCATATTATTAAAAAGCGCAAGCCATTGGCTGAAAAAATCAAAAAAGTAAAAGAAAATCTCGGCAAACTAAATTTAGCAATTCACTTGCTGGAACGCAAGCGCAAAGAATTGCTCCAACAAAGTAACTATTCAAAGTGGGATGAATCCTTACAGGAAATAGATTTTTCAAATAGTTTATTAAGAATTGGCAAGGAGCAAGAAGCGCTAGAAAAGCTGAGACTTCGTTTTGAACGTCCAACTCTTAACCTAGGGGTGGTTGGCATGGCAAGACAAGGAAAAAGCCGTCTGCTTCAGAGCTTAACTGGACTTTCTGCTAATGAAATACCTGATGGGGACAAAGGACACTGCACTGGTGCCCGTAGCATTATTTACCATCGTCCGCAAGTTGCTACTTACGGAATGGTCTGGTATCACACAGAGGAATCATTCTTGAAACAGGTTATCAGACCTTATTTCGAGAAACTGAGTCTGGGAGAAGCGCCAACTACAATTGAAGAATTCGCTCAAACCCTTCCTTCTCTACCTGACGAACACGCCAGAAACCCAATATCTGATGCCCAGTATCGATATTTACAAAAATATCACAATAATTTCAGCGAATATAGGGATTTATTAAGAAAAGAATCACCCCACCAAATTGGACAAAACGACATTAGGCAGTACGTTGCTCAAGATGATATCCAAGGTAATCGCAACTATTTTAACTACTTAGCAATACAAAGGGTAAATCTTTTTTGCGAATATCCTAACACAGATGTTGCAGATATTGCGTTAGTCGATATGCCCGGATTAGGCGATACAGGGATTGGTGCGGAAGAAGAATTAATCCGTATTCTGGGAGAAGAAGTAGATACTGTAATGTTTGTCCGTCTGCCAAAATCCTCCGGAGACGACTGGTTGAAATATGATATAGAATTATACAGCACTGCGAAGCAGGCTTTGCTAGATCGCCTACCAATTAATAAGTGGTCTTTTGTAATTCTCAATCGAACAGAGGCAAGTTCGGGCAAAGGTGACAACTTGCAACAATGCGACTACTTAGTAGAGAGACTAGAACATACGCCTATCAAAGTTGTTGAGCCTGTCATTGTTGCTAACTGTGCCAACAAAGAAGAAGCAAACACAAAAATTCTTGACCGGGTTTTAGATTATTTGGCTCAGAATATCGAGCTTTTAGACAACGAATACTCATCATTTTGTGACCGTGAACTGTTGCTAATCCACAAAGAAATTAACACGCAGCTAAACAATGCTCGTTACGCTTTAGGTACTCCAGCCTCGGTGGCTGATGCCATTACTCCAAGCGAATTTCGCAGATTATTTAGGCCAATTTGGCAACTTCTCACAAGCGGACTAGAAGATTTGCTTCGAGATTTGAGAGAGAGTGGTGAAAAAGAAAGAATCAAGAAACTTTTCTCAGATAAAATACAGGGTGTCAAGAAAAATTGCCAAGAGAGTAAACAAGAAGTAATACCAACTCTTGAAGAAATAGAGGAAATGCGAAATATAAAGGAAGGTTCTTACGAGAACGCTTACAATGCCTTTTTAAATAAATGCCGCACCCATTTGTCAAAACAATTTTTAAAGATAGATGATGGTCTGGAAGAATTAATAGGTGGAGTAAAAGCAGCAGTAGCTGACGTATTAATAGACGCAGGGAAATTAGGCAGCTTGTCAGAGGCACGGGGATCAGAATTTTTGAAATTCATGACGGAGTTTTTGCCTGAATCACCTGATTCACTTAAACAACTCAAAGAAGGGTTTAAACTTTTATCGGAGTTCCATATTTCATATCGAAACCTATTTCAACATCGAATTCGCGAACAACTAGATGACATTACACCTGATAGAAAATCATTAAATTTGGCACCAAACCCCACGGCTGAGGAAATACTAGATAAACTTAATCTTTTGTACGATAAAGTCAAATCTAGATGCATCGAAGAACTGGAAGAATTTTCATCAGAGCCTGGTGATGCAGCCTTTGGAATTGTCGAAGAGTTTGTAGACCAGGTGCTACGTTCCAAAGATGCGGAAGATGGATGGCAAGACTTTTATGAAAAAGAACGTGCCCAAATTTGGGCAAGTGAATTTGCTCGAGAAAGAAAGCTAAATATAATTCGTAAAGATTGGCTAAATTTAGTAGAGCAAGCCGCAGTCTCGAATCAGTTGGACTCTATGGTTATTTTGAACTAATATTTATCTGTTTAATAGAGAACCAGTAGAAATAATTAAGGTGTAATCAAATGCTAGGTAACCAAAAAGAATTGAAACCATTTAAAATTACTATGCTCGGCCCTTCGGGTGTTGGCAAGACGACGCTGTTAACTGTGATACGGAAACAAATGAATTCCGCAGTTGATGTCAGCGAGCTAAGACTTGAAACTGGTCATCCTCAAAAACCAGGTACAGGTTTTGAGACAGACCAACTTCTTCAAAAATGTCTGGAAGAATTGGAGCAACTTGTTAAGAGCAAAGGTTATATAGCACAAGGAGGAATTGGAGGAACAGGCGAGCCTAAAAAGTTCTATTTCAATCTGAGTAAACTGAAAAAAAATGTATCCTCAGCAAAATTAGTACTAGAATTTCAAGACTATCCCGGTGGTTGGATAGCACAAGAGGAAAACGCAAAGCAGGTTATAGATTATATTAAAGATTCTAGCGTGACTATTCTTGTTATTGACACTCCTGCTTTACTCGAGAGAAAAGGTAAACATCATGTAGCAGTTAATCAGAGTGAAATAGTGCAGCAAATGTTACTAAGGGCCTTCTCTGAAGACGGCTCCAATAAACGCAGACTTTTAATATTTGCTCCTGTAAAATGTGAAAAATACTTACGAAAAGGTAACCAGTATCGTGAACTTGAGAAAGGTATACGTTCGGGTTATAAATCTCTAATTGAAAGCTTAAATTCGGAAATTTTTAATAATATCTCTGCTGTAATTACACCAGTTCAGACAGTAGGAAATGTGCTTTTTTCTTATATAGATGAAATAGAAGAAAACGGCAAGATAGTAACTAAGTTCTGGTATGAAAAAACCAACAATCATGAATTAGCTCCTTTCGATGCAGAACAGCCATTGAGATACATCTTAGGATTTGCATTAAAAGACGCTTTGGATGCGAAAAGAAACGAAAGACTAGATTTAGTTAATTGGTTTAGGGATATGTTAGGTTTAGATGAAGACCTAAAAATGGCTATTCAGAAATTTGGTGAAGGCTGCAAAAAAGATGGCGGATTTACAGTAATTAAAGGTGGACATTTATTGGGGTGAACGGTGAACTATGGAAATTTACGTTAAAAGTCGCGGTTTGCAGCGAGATTATTACTGGGTAGCTAAAAAAAACAATCAATCAATAGAAGAAAATCCCGAAGATATTTTTACTCAGCCTACTGCTTTAATCAACGAAGCTATTGATTTAGTTGAAGAAAAGGATTTTTCTCTAGTTTTATTTCGTTCCCAGGATGGTAAATTATTATTACTTGTGACTGGTTTAAAAACTCAACGGCAGGATATTCAAACGCGCTATATTAGAAATTCCATAGCATGGATAGCTAGAGATGATGATGATGATGAATTTGCACTGCGTCAAATTGCAGCGCTGGCTTTACAAAACGAATTAGAACAAAAAATTGATGTGGCTATTAATAATAGTTCGGGTGGATTTAAGGTTAATTGGCAAGCAATTGAAGAATTGCTGACGGGAAGTAGTGCTGCAAGAGAGCTTTTACCAGAGAAAAAAAAGATAAAAAAAATAGGACTCATTTTAGAAGAGCGAAAACAACAGTTGGCTAGTACATTGTTAAGATACCGTCTTCCCTCTAAAAAAACAGGCGCACTAGTTGTCGTGACAGGAATTAAGAGTAAAGAAGCTCTTGAAGCTTCTGTAGTTTGGCGAGGTTTATCTAATGACCCCAGGAATGAAGAGGATTTGCAGCAGATTAATTGGCAATCAAATCAAGGTATGTATAATGTAGGGGCAGAGAGCTTTTCACCCTTACAACCGAGTCGAAGCCATAAAGCTTATTCGCGCGATAAATCATATCATAAAATAAGAAAATTAAAATTTATTAAGTTAACAGACCCAAAATTTTGGTTACTTTTATTAATAATAATTTTAGCAGGGAGGTATACATTTCTCAAATTTTTATTAAACCTTTAAATATTACTAGTACCGCGTGGCGTAAATACGCCAACCATTTTCAAAGGCTACAAACGTGTATTTTTCAAGGCTTCTAATGGTAGGTTTATTTCCGCCGTTATGAACTAGGTAAAAAATATTGAACTTTAGGAAGTTATATATGGAAATTTACGTTCAAAGTCGAGGTTTAGAGAAGGACTACAATTGGGTAGCAAGGGAAGAAAACCACTCAGAAGAGATTCACATCACTGTTCCTGATATTATTGCTAAAGCTACTGACTTAATTGATGCTCAAGATTTTTCTGTCGTTTTACTGAGGTCGCGAAATGCGTTGCTATTACTTGTAACTGGTTTGGAAACACAGCGACAGGATATCCAGAGTCGCAATATTATTAATTCTATTGCATGGGTAGGGAGAAATGAAAATGAATTTTTATTGCGTCGGATAGCAGCGCTGGCATTAATGAATCAACTAGAACAGAGAATTAATGATGCGGTTAAATCTTCTAACAATTTAGTTGGTTTTGATGTTGATTGGAAAGCAATTGAACAATTGATAGCAGTAGATATAACTCAAAATGAACTTCTTCAAAAGGAAGAAGAAAAAGCACAAATAGCACGAATTTCAGAAGCTAGAAAACAAGAACTGGCTGAAAAACTTATAAAATACCGTCTTCCAGATGGAGAAGGAGCGCTAGTTATTGTGACAGGGATTAAGAGTAAAGAGGCTCTCGAAGCAGCAGTAGTTTGGCGGGGTTTATCCAGCGATACCAAAATTCAACAAAGTTGGCAACCTATTATCAAAGAGGTTAACAATCAACCGAATGAAGATGCATCTACATCGGAGAATATATTTTGTGACATAATAAAATCAGTTTTTGGCACTAGGATATAAAAAGCTACAAAGATTAGAGATTACTGGAAATTCGGTAAAATTCTTTCTCCAATATCTTTAAATGTTGATTATTGTAATATAGTTGATGAAATTTTACTAATTGCAAAAAACTATTGATATTTAGGAAGCTATATATGGAAATATACGTTCAAAGCCGTGGTTTAGATAGAGACTATTACTGGGTAGTAAAAAAAGAAAATCAGCGAGAAGAAGAAATTCCCATTAGTCCTCCCATTATTAAAAAAGCTAATGGTTTAATTGATGATGAATATCAGTCTGTTGTCATACTACGTTCGCAGGATAATAAATTACTATTACTAGTGGCTGGTTTAGCAACAAAACGGAAGGACATTAAAACGCGCGCTATTAGGAATTCTCTAGCATTGGTAGGGGAAAATGAAGATGAACCTACCCTACGTAAAATTGCAGCATTAGCATTACAGAACGAACTGGAAAATAAAATTAACCAATTTGTTGACAGCAGCCTAGAAGGATTCAAGGTTGAGTGGGAAAATATTCAGAATTTTATTTCAGTTAGTACCGCCGGAAGTGAACCTCTTTCCAGCCAGGAAGTTAGAGCTAAAATAGCGCTTATTTCAGACGATTTTAAGCACAATTTAGCGGCCGAACTTTTGAGATATGAGCTTCCCAAAAAAGAAGAAGTGCTAGTTATCGTGACGAAGGGTAAATCAAAAGAAACTCTTGAAGGAGCTAAAGTTTGGAGGGGGCTATCAAACGACCCTCGTATTTCAAATAACTGGACGCATATCCCAGGAAGTACTGAATTAACCTCCACTAAACCTCCAACAACTGCACTGTTAATAACAGTTTTAATCGTTATTTCTGCTATACTAATTGTATTTGTATGGCTTCAAGATATCGGAGGTCTAATTAATAAGCAAAACTTGACTTATAACGAACCCTGTGGTGGCAATCAGGAAGTATTAACAGCAGTAGTGAACGACTTAAAGCCACAAGAACAGCAGAAGGAAACAGTCAAGATATTGCAAAGAATTTTAACAACAGAAAAGATAAAAGTAAATATAGATGGTAATTTTAATGAAAATACCAAAAATGCAGTAGCAGAATTTCAAAATCAATACAATCAAGGTAAAGAGAAAGCACAAAAAATACAAGTTAATGGTATAGTAGATAATGCTACTTTAAAAGCTTTATGGCTGGAAACAAAAGATAACAAAACGCAGAAGCAACAAAAAATAGAGGAAGAATTATGGAACAACGGGTTATGCAAACCCAGCAAAATTGGTGACGCTAAAGCTAATGCAAAGTAGTCCAAAAAAACTGGAACCATTTAAAATCGCGATGCTGGGTCCTTCAGGTGTTGGTAAGACCAGTCTGTTAACAGTTATGTGGAGACAAATGAAAGCAGGGGTTGTAGCGCGCGAACTGCGACTTGAAGCATTAGACCCAGAAAAACCAGGTTCAGACTACGAAACTAGCAGTTTTCTTGATAACTGTGAGTCAGAATTGGCACAGGTGGTTAAGAGAAGCAATACTTGGATAGCAAAAGGAGGACTCCAAGGAACATCAGAGGCTCAAAAATTTTATTTCTATTTTAGTAATAGACAAAAAAATTTATCATCATTACTATTAGAATTTCAAGATTACCCGGGGGGCTGGATAATCGGCGAAGATAAGCAAAATCACGAGCTGCCAATTCATGAAAAAGAGAAAATGATTACTAGGGTTATAGATTATATCAAAAATTCTCATGTCACTATTCTTGCTATTGACACCCCTGCTTTAATTGAAAAGAAAGGTAAATATCACGTACAAATTAATAAGACAGAAATAATTAAAGAAATCTTACAAAAAGCTTATTTAGAAGATTTATCAGAACAACCAAAGCTTTTGATATTTGTTCCCGTCAAGTGCGAACATTATATAAAAAAAACTCAGGGATTTTCTCAAATAGAACAAAGTTTTTGTGTGCAATACAAAGAATTACTGAATATTTTAAAAACTCCTGATTTCAGTAATGTAGCCGCAGTTCTTGCACCAGTACAAACATTAGGAAATGTGCTGTTTTCTTATATAAATGAAATCGAAGAAGATGCTAAAGTAACGCCTAATTTTATTTATGAAAAGACTAATCAGTTTGAATTGATTCCTGTTGATGCCGAACAGCCTTTAAGATACATCTTGCAGTTTGCTTTAAAATCTTATATTAACGAGGATTTTTTGGCTGTAGGTGAAAACTTCAAAATTGCTCTGAATCAGTTTGCGGCTGGCTGCAAAAAGGATGGGGGGTTTGTAATATTACAGGGTGAACACCTGCTGTCATAATGATAATGCCTATATTCGCGCCAATTTTCCAAGTAAATTGAGCATATATTTTAGGTAAACAATTTGGTACTAAAGTTCGCGTTGAAAGGACTGGTAATTAATAACCCATCTGTAGACAGCTTTCATGCCAGGATTGTCAGGCAACAAGATCAATATTTGCTGATTGACTTAGGAAGTAGAAGCGGCACGCACGTCAGCAGCATCCAACCCAGATAAAGAGCAACTAAAAGAAGAGTACTACACCCGTTACAGTTATACTTTAGCTTTATTTCTGGTAGACGTAGAATAAAGTTTTAAATTTATAGCTGACGCTGACTATTCTTAAATTTTTCTTAACTCGAAGCAAAGTTTTATTTGATAACAAAGATACTGCTATACTAAACAGTGTAAGTAAAACAACGTAATTGAATTTATTCTTGCATCTACAGCTTTTGTAACTTAATTGGCGGGTATGGGCGCCAAACAAATAGGTAAAAGATATAAGGGGAGAAAACTCTTCTAGTGCTGAGTATTTGAGGGAGATAAGTCATGAGTCTTGATGAAATGAGACAGCTTATTAAGTCAGGAATTGAAAGCTACGACAAGGGAAACTTTAAAGATGCAATTGCTAATTTTGAGGCTGCCCTAAAAATTGATTCGACAGAAAGTAAGCTGTACATGCTTTTAGGAATGGCTTATACAGATGATGGCGACCATGATAAGGCTATCACTAATTTACAGAAATCCCTGCAGCTTCAGGATGACGACCCCGGTCTTTACATAATGCTAGCAAGGGCATATGCCCGGAACGGAGATTATCAATATGCTGTTAATTGTTATGACACAGTAATTTCCCTTGCACCAGAAAATCCTGAACACAGAATTAGCCGTGCTGACCTACTAATTCGAGCTAATAATCCTAGCGGTGCTATTGAAGATATCGAATGCTATTTACAGATTAATCAATCCTCCTCTTTAGCATATGAAATAAGAGGCCGAGCTAGGGAAGCACTTAATGACTTAGACAATGCTATTGAAGATTATTCAGAATCACTTCGGTTAGAATCAAAGAGTATTTCGGCACGAGTCAGCCGTGCTTACTTATACAAACGTATGGGACAGTTCTCAAAAGCATTAGAGGACTATATCCAACTTGTGAATAACAATCCTGATAATACAGACTTTCTGTTCATGCGAGCTGAAACCTATCATAAGGTTGGAGATCATGAAAATGCTCAACAAGATTTCGAGATGGCTTTTCGCATGTACGATCAGGGCGTGCCAGAAAAGGATCGATTTAAGTCAAAAATATTTCCACATAATATCTATGGCAACATAGAGTCTGCAAAAGCATTGTTCGACCTCGAACATAAAAGGATTACCAATCGTTTTTATACTGCTGCAATTCCTGCTTTTAGCTTAACAGAACAAAATAGAATAACAGATTTGTTAAGTGTTGTAGCATTGCTTAATCAGGGATCTCCTGAATCTGTTCTGAAGTGTTTAATCCAACATAGGATTGAGGCGATCGAGAAATCCATATTAGCTGCGTCGGACAAAGATGAAGCGTTTTCTTCATTACTAAACTCCTCATTAATTAATCCAATTTTTCTTGCAAGTGTGATAGCATTAGCAAAAATACGAGGCAGTGACGAACTTCAATATCTAAAAAATTACGTTGAGGGAGGACAACTCAATGGTCTAGATAACGAATTTTTGTTGCTTGAAGGAATTACAAACGAGATAGAAATGGCGCAGTTTTTAGATGTTGAAAATCAATATATTGATGCATTTTTTCTTCTAGGTTTGGAAAGTTTATTGTACTCACAGGTGGGGGCGGAGATTTTTCCAAAATCATATTGCGAGTCTGGTTCAAATTACTTTATAAACTTACGAAAATATCTGGATATCTTTCAGGAAGGTGTTAACTCAAGTATCCCCTATGACCAAATCCAGTGGTCAAAGGAGCTTCCCGAAAATTGTGAATTCAATGCCTTTCACGTAATTTTGCAGTCTTGGATTATATGCAATCCTTTCTATCTCTGTTTGGGATGGCACACAGCTTGCCGATACCTAGCTAAATTTGGATGGCAAATTAACTCTCCTATTCACAATGCAAGAGAACATTTCGAGTTTTTACAAGTTAATCTGCATGGAGAGATTACAAATATTTTAGCTAGTAATATGACCTCACAGCAGAAAAAAGCCACGCTAGAGGGTATGCGAAAAAAGCAAGAAAATCTAGCCCGATTGGTTCGGCGAAGTGTAAGGCTCTATTACTGGAATCCAATGGAAGCAGAGGCAAAAGCATTTGTTACACAATCTGTACGTGAAAATTTTAGGAGCAAAAGAACTTCATGAAAGAGATTAGTTTATTTGTCTCCTCCGACGATATCTTGGATTTGACAATTGAATTAAGTCAGCATACTGACATACAAACAAAAGTACAATCAAAATCAGCATTAAAGCCGAATGCGGATAAAGAACACGGAGCCTACCACCTTTCAGGAGAAGACTGGGCAGTCTTAATCGTCTCAAGTATCGCCGACTCTAATCTTTTACGAGAGCTTGCTACAGCGATAATTAACTTTTCAAAGGCTATAAGAAAACCACTTCAGATCATTGTAAATAGTCAACTAGCTATATCCGTTTCTCCTCGTACAAGAGAAGAAGAAATTGAACAGAAATGGAGTTTGCAAGACGTTAATACGATATGTATATTGTCTTCGGTACAAATCTCTAAATTTTATGTTGAAAACTATCACAATCAAGGAGATACTATAATGCCACAAGGTTCTAAACAACAATTTAATAATAACTTACCTAATGCTCAAATTGCAGGCGGTCTTGTGAATGCGGATAAAGTGGAAGCAGGACAGATAGGTGGAAATATCAATAACTACACACCACAGCAGAAACAAAATCTCGCTGAAGCCGCAGCAGAAATTCAACAACTCTTACAGCAGCTAGAGCAAACAAACCCCACTACAACCACCTCTGAAAAAATGACGGTTGTCGCTAAAGCTGTTAATGAAATTGAGAGTAACCCAACCCTGAAAGCGCGAGTAATTGGAGCGCTCAAACTAGGTGGCACTGAAGCCATAAAAGAATTAGTTGACCATCCTTTAGTTAATATTTTGCTGGCATCTATAGAAGGTTGGCAGGAAGCTGAATAGCCAACTTTGTATTTTATTATACTATCCTTTATTTATTTCTAGTTTCATCTGAGCAAAATGTTCATAAGTTAAGTGAAGCTGGTCACTTTTGGCTAAAGAAAGAAAAAATTTAATTTTACTTTACGAGTATTCCCAGCAGCGAACCTGCGACAGCTTGACCCAACCAATCAGTTACTTTTAACAAGACAGGCTTTGCTTTTTCCCAAAGTGTCTTGTTTTGACTAGCATTTTGCAGGGTTTCAGCCATACCTCCGAGGTTGCTTGCAATTAGCGCTTTGTTAGGTTCCGCTTTCACAGTTGCAATTTTTGCGGCGCCCAAATACATAATCGCTTCTTGTTTTGTATCTGTTGGCAGTTCTGCGCTACTAATCATTTGCTCAATTTCTGCAAGCATTTGGATAACCTCTTCTTTAGTTGGCTGTTTAGCAGTTGGTGCAGCTTGGGTTGTCATTGTCTGCTGGTTGCTATTACCAATAGCAGATTGCATCCCACCGTGAACAGTTCCACCGCTAACACTTTGAGTAATCCCACCATTATTTCTTGGTTGTGAATTTTTTTCTGGCATAGTATAATCTTCCTCTGTATTTGTTTGTGGTTCTGTCTCTTGATCTAAAGCTTGAGGTAAACGCGGTCTAAATTTAAGTACGGGGGTTTCTGATTCTGGGATTCCTTCTAGGTCAATCGATGCACAACCAACTTCAAAACAATCATCATAGGAATTTCCGGCGCCTAATGCATCATAAAACCCAACAGAAAATTCCATTGCAGCAACATCCCCAATTGAGCGGTTCATGCCAATTACGCAATCAATATGTTGATAAATAGCATCCGCTTGTACTTCTGAGTAGCAAGCATTAAGTAAAACACACTCAATTTTCTTCTGAAACAATTTAAATAATCGGGCCAGAGATTCACTGCTTACCAGTTGCCTTTTCCCTAAATTATTTTCTAGAATTAAGCCAGTAGTTCCTAAACCATGCCCGGAAAAATGAACAATTGTTGGTTGATGGTCTAACAACGCGCGACGCAAGTCCTCAACCCGTACTGCCCACTCTGTAACAATTTCAAACTGTTCTCGATTTTTAGCTCGTTTAAGTGCAGCCTGAATATTCCGCACCTCTTCATCCAGACGTAACTTGTTTGTGTCTTTGGGGTTGGCAGATAAAATTAAGATTTTCTTAATAGTCATATCTATTTTGGATGTTGTTTTTATATATACAAAAGCTTACGTAGGGCTTGCTGAAAAAGAAAGGAAACCTGACACTTCAAGATTATCAGACCAAAGGAATATACCCAGGTGCAAGACAAAAAGGTAAAATTACCTAAAACTCGTGCATCTGCGTGACTGGCGCCAAAGTGTGTCATTAGTATATATGTATAGAAAGCAAGATCAGGTAAGCATCTCAGCAGAAAGCTTTGAACTTCCGGTTGGGGGGAGGTTATCAGAGGATAATCGTTGGGTAGTCATGGCTTCTTTCATACCTTGGGCAGAATTTGAGGACGAATATTCTTCTTCTTTCTCTTTAGAAATGGGGGCGCCAGCAAAGCCTTTTAGGATGGCGTTAGGCGCATTAATAATAAAAGAAAAATTAGGGATTAGTGATAGGGAAACAGTAGAGCAAATCAAGGAAAATCCTTATCTACAGTATTTTATAGGAATGTCATCATATAGTAATGAAGCTCCGTTTGATGCGTCGATGTTAGTGTATTTTCGAGACAGAATCAATATAGAACTAGTTAATAAAGTTAATCAAGAAATGGTTAAGAAGATGTTAGAGGCAGCATCTTCAGAAGCAACTGAAAAAAAAACAGAAGAGCCAGGAAAAGAAGATAATACACCAAGAAATTGGGGAAAATTGATACTGGCACAATCTAAGGTATTTAGTATCTAATCAGAACATTGTTACTAAGCGTGTAACCTAGTCAAATAAAGGGTTAAGCTTTGTAAATCAAGTTTAACTTGAATAAAATAGGTTATGATTAGGTAAAACAAGTTAAGCTTGAAGGGGGAGACTAAATATGAGTCGTCCACA
>NZ_KB217483.1:1462301-1498068 GCF_000331305.1 Calothrix sp. PCC 7103
CACCGAAAGTTTGTAATTGTTGTGGCGCTGTTGGTTCATACGTACAAGTAAAACGTTTAGCTCAAAACACGGTACGTCAACATCGAGGGAAATTAAAAGTATTCTTTGACTGGGCTTTAATGAATAAAATGGTAATTATTAATCCTGTTCAACGCTCGATTCGCGCAGACAACCCAACCATTCGTCATTATCCCCTAGAAATAATTAGACAACTATGTTCTTACATTATCTCACCTGACGCTGACCCAATTGAAGCAATTGTTTTATATCTGATTATTTTTCATGCTCTTTCTGTTTGGGAGTTACGCCACGTTCAAATTCCCTGCGTAATTCCAATTACTCTTGGTATTTTACCTCTAAAGTTATCTGAAGTTGATTATTTTATTGTACCCAAAAAAGAACCATCTTGTGGTAAACACTCACCTGGTCGTCCAAGTTTAAAACTTAATATTCCCAAAAATGCTTTACCTTGGCTTAGACCGCATCTTGAAAGTATAGAGTTAATACGTCAACTCAAAAATACACATCAAAATAATCAATACCTACTCGTTTCTACTTCCAGTGCTCACCATAATAAACCTGTTGGGAAAACTTTTCCATCTCAAATAGTCCGTTCTGCTTCATTCAAAGTTAATGGTACTATTTGTAATCCTAACACCCTACGAAAAACTGTAGGTGTGATGATGGCAGATATTGCTGGTGGTGGAATTTTACGTTTTCTAGGATGGGAAGATACTCAAGCCTTTGGTTATACTTGGATTCCGCGTGAGATTGTTTACCCTCAACAACCGAAAAACTCTCAACCGAGTGAATCAACTACCACATTAGAAATTGAATTTCCATCCATGAAAACTTAAAATGCGCGATTTTCAAATCAGTTGGATCATGACGGCTCCAACTCAACTGAAATTTAAGATTCTATACACCTGTTTTTTATGATTTTTTTAACCTGTTTTTGACAGACTAACCGACCGGCAGGGAGGTTGGTCAGCCAAAAACAGGTATCCTCTTAGGGGTTTGGAGGACTTGTGGCAGCGCTTACAAAAATTGTGAGCGCATAGCGGCGCCATTAGGAGCGTCTTCTTACTTTCTAATTGTTTTTTACACCTTGAGCAGAATGTATAAATTTGAATGAAACTCTAACCGTATTTTGATGCTCGTATGAAAAATTACTATGATACGCAAATCTTTAACATCATTCATATCTTAGGTTTTTATATTTTTAACCAGGGGGTAAAGAAAAACTTAAAACCTTAGAGAATCTATTAGATGCGACATGCGCGCCAGCAGATATAAGTTATCCAACAGATTTGGAGCTATTAAATCAAGCCCGGAAACACACAGAGCGAATAATAGATTTACTTTATGAAGAACTAAAGGGAACATTAGAGAAAAAACCAAGAACTTATAGAGAGAAAGCTAGAAAAGACTATTTAGAAGTAGCTAAAAAACGTCGTCCATCCCAGAATGAGAAAAGAAAAGCGATAAAAAAACAACTTCAATATATTAAGAGAAATTTAGCCCATATTAATCAACTGATTAATATGGGTTCTAGCTTAGAAAAATTAACTGACAGACAATATGAAATGTTACTTGTAGTTTCAGAAATCTATCGTCAGCAGCTATGGTTATATGAGAATCAAAAACAGAGTATTGATGACCGCATTGTTAGTTTAACCCAACCGCATATCCGCCCAATTGTACGAGGTAAAGCAGGTAAAACTGTGGAATTTGGCGCTAAATTATCGGCTAGTTACTTTGATGGATACGTATTTTTAGACCATGTTAGTTGGGATAATTTTAATGAATCAGGAGATTTAAAAGCACAAGTTGAAGCATATAAAAATTATACTGGTTATTATCCGGAATCCGTTCATGTGGATAAAATTTATCGAACAAGGGAGAACCGAGCTTGGTGCAAAGAAAGAGGTATTGTAATGAGTGGGCCAGCGTTAGGGAGACCAAAGGCTAATGTTAGTAAAGAAGAAAAGAAGCAAGCTTTGGAATCTGAGAGAATTCGTAACTCTATTGAAGGAAAATTTGGACAGGGTAAAAGAAGATTTAGCCTTAATCGAGTCATGGCCAAACTGCCTCATACTTCTCTAACTGCAATTGCTATTACTTTTTTAGTAATGAACCTTTCTACTCACCTGTCACGGGTTTTTTATGCGTTTTTATGTCTATTTTTCAAAAATAGGTCTTTTTTAGAGTTTAAAACAACAGAAACCTATAGTTTAGCAATTGATAGATAATAAAAACTTATTTTTGATTTTGCTTGAATAACTGGTCAACCCTCAAGATTGCTTTTTCAGACTTTTTCAGCAAGCCCTAAATACAGCGTATGAACGTATGCTGAAGGGTAATGTGAAGTTTCGCTTCGTCATCGATATGGCTTCGTTACAGCAAGATAGCGATCAGGAGATTTTTTCATGACAACAATAATTCCAAAACAAACAACTAACTCAAACTCAAATTCGCCTACCTCCTAAGAAACACATCCCATCGCAATAGATTTGGTAGGAGCGTAACGATTTAAAGAACGCGCTTAAATTTTCATGGTAATTATCACGCTTGATTATCAAGAAACAGCGCGCGATATGAGCGTTTTTATAATACACGAATTGATTGGGAGTTAAACCGTCGCTTAGTCATGCGTTGATTTTTAAGTAACGCTTCTATTACTGGGGTAATGAAAGCATCTTATGCAACGCACTGTTCCTCACTGATTGTAGGTTGAGCAACGCTCATCAAACCCCTGCATCGTGAGCTTTTTTCTTTAAGTTGTTCACCATACGTTCATGGTACTTTTGCTCATAAGCATCAACACCTGGATCTGCATAGGCTGCTCCTGATGTCCACAGACGGTAGAAAATGCGTGCGAGTTTGTGAGCAGCAGCAGTAATTGCCGAGGAGCGCCCCCATACGAGATTGCATCCGTCTATAAAATCCACCTAGGGCTGAATTGCTACGACAAAGTGTTTGTGCCGCCATACGGAAAGCATTGGCAGCTCGATTAATAACAGGACGAGTTTTGGAGCTCTTGACCTTGCCGCCAGTTACACGACTACCAGGACATAACCCCAACCAAGAAACGAAATGCTTAACCGTGGGAAAACGAGATGGGTCTAATCCGACTTCAGACAATATAACCAACACAGTTAAAGCTCCTAAGCCATTGATTTGAGTAAAATCTACACCTGTAATGCGGTATAAATGAGTACGTAAATCAAACTGGGGAGCATTTCCTGGTTGCTTTTTGCCACGACGTTTTGGTTTACCAAGAGGGTTAATTTTAACGTCTACTTTGTCTGTGAATTGAGCTAGGCACTGCTCGATTTGTGCATCGCATTCAGTTATTTGTGTCTGGTAGAATTTATAGAGTCCTAACTCTTGTGACAAAATAAACACTAGTTCTGGTCGATAATCGCCACTTAAAGCAGCAGCGATACTCGTACAACTTGCTCTAATATGTTCGTCTTTTAGTTCAGCTAACTTCTTTGGGTCACGCTCACCAGAAACAATCGCATTGATAATTGCCATACCTGTAGTGCCCGTAATGTCACTAATAACTCGATGCAATTGTATATTCATTTCAGTCAAAGCTTTTTGCATTCTTTGTACGTGGACACAAGCACTTTTAATTAAGTTATCCCGTTGTCGCATGTAACTACGGAGAACACAAATTTGGTCGTCTGGACGCTTGGGAACCTGCTAGCAAACCATAGGTATGTAACTGTTGCAACCACTGGCAATCTAGTACGTCAGTTTTGCGACCTGGTACAGTTTTTACATAGTGAGCATTAACAAGTTTTACCTCTAATCCCTTACTTTCTAAAATTTGGAATACAGGTATCCAGTAAACTCCGGTTGATTCCATTGCAACAGTTTCGATTCGACAAGATTTTAGCCAGTCTGCCATCGCATATAAGTCAGCAGTAAAACAGCCGAAACTGCGTACAGAGTCTTTATCCCTATCTACGGGAACACTTACCCAATGTCTGTCTGCACCAATATCTATACCTGCTGCATTTACGTTGATTAATGGTAAATTAGAATTTGGTGATTTCGGTTGCAATTCTTTTTTGCTCATGGTGACCTCCGTCATCGCAATCGCATTTTTAAACATTAAATTAAGTACCCTGACCTGAGTGCGGTGCCCAAATTTAATCTCCTAAACGGGATAGCAATAGTTCAACTATTACTTCACCAATAAATTCACCTTCTTCACTCAGAACCAGGCTCATATACGGGCGTAATTAACACCACTGTAAGTACGGTTTTGACTGTCAGGGTAACTACTAATTATAGTCTAAATCTCTAGAATTTTTCTAAGTGTCCCTTGTGTTTCTTTCATATATCACTTGCGGCGTAGTCCGCTAGTTAGAGGCTCATATCTTGCACCTAACGGGTAAACCCGTACAAAAGCAGTTAGAGAGGATAAAATTATAACAACAATATCAAATTAACTTTAAGTAATTTATAAGATATATTTTTAACTATAAAACACCGAACTAATACTTATTTATTTTAAGGAAGCCTCTTAGGAGTCTATCGTTGGTTGGTTTTATCCCTTATATCTTATGTTTTAGCGCACTGGGCTTATTTATCAACGGCAGGCGCCTCCAATACCATACCTGATTGGGGAGAAGCTGCAGAAATTGCGTTCCAAACTATATTTCCCCATTTGGTAGTGTTACTTCTTTTACAAGATATTGAACGTTTGAGAGAACTAGCACTTAGTCAAGGAATTGACATTCAAATTTCCAGGTGCAAGATATGAGTTAGCGCAACCGCTCTCTAACAGTGCATTCGCAATGGCTTCTCCCATTTCGCTTCTAAGAGGATGTTTGAAAAGTCGGATAAGGTATAAATTGTGCCAAGCGAGTGGAGTCCAACGGAACGTAAAGCTCCGCTTTACCTTCGCGACTCATGACATTCACGGACACTTTTCAAACAACCTCTTATAAATTAGCAGCAATGCAAATTTTATTATTTGTGGGTACTGCTGCTGCTCAAGCTGGGTCTTCAATATTTTTACCAGCAGTTTTAACAATGGTGCAATTATCTATTAAATATGGAAACTCACCTTTTTCTGCGTATGGATATGGTGTTTACGGTTTAATATTGTGTGACTTCATGACGTGAGCATGAGCCTAAGAACTTTCTCTAGAGCAGATGCTCAAAAACCCATTAAATCCAGTATTCATGGGATTATAAATAGCACAGTTTTGATTCTCAAACACCGTTTAAAAGCATCTGAATCTCGTCCAGCAGTTGAAATCATACAAAACTACGATGAACTACCGGAAATTAATTGTTTTCCTGGTCAGCTTAGTCAGGTGTTTATGAATTTAATTGCAAACGCTATCGATGCTTTGGAGGAGTCAAATAGAGGACGTAGTTTTGAAGACATAAAAATGAATCCAAATCGCATCACAATTAGTACTGCAAAAAGCAATTGTGAGCAATACGTCTTAATTAAAATTCAAGATAATGGAATAGGAATGACTCAAGAAGTAAAGCAGAAAATATTTGACTATTTATTTACTACCAAAGGTGTAGGAAAAGGTACAGGCTTGGGATTAGCTATAGCTAGTCAAATAGTTCAAAAACACGGTGGAAGTATTGATGTTAATTCAACACTAGGGCAAGGTTCAGAATTTGTTATTCAACTTCCAATTTAGTTTGCTCACGTACATTATCTACATATCTATTCACTTTTGGGAACCGCAGCACAAGTTAATGCTTGTCGCACCTGAACAGAAGATTTATCAGCAATTAACTCGATTTTTCCTTGGGCATTACGTCCCCAAGAAGTCGCTTGAACGAGAGTTTGTGAAGGTGTTGGTATTTGTGCCGTGACAGCACTATTTTTTCGATATGTGGATAAATCGCGAATATCCGACCAAGTTGGATCGCTCCTCACTTCTTGTCCTGGATTTTGCGGTACTCCACCTCTTCCTGTAGCAATAAAACTACTATTCCTAGTATCCGCACAACCTGCGGCAATTTGTTGGGACGAGTCGGTTACATTTGCAGGTAGTTCTACTAAGCCTGAATTGGGGTCAATACCTAGGTTATTAATATCGACCGTACCACTAACGCCATATTGAGAACTAGCAGTAATATCGCTTTCAGAGGTAGTCTGAGGGCGGAATTTGAACCCGAAAAGACCTTGAGTAGTGATATCGATGTTACCTCCATTACCTTTTACGGCATTGGCAACAATATCGCTGTTTTCCAACCCGAAGATAATGGGAGAGTTAATCTTAATGTTGCCACCATTGCCAATACCACCTGCATTAGTAACAATTGAACTACCATGACGCAGGAACAAGTCATTTGACCGGATAAAAATGTTACCACCGTCACCCTGAAAAGTTGCTGCGGTAAGACTAGCACTATTGTCAAGCCGGATTGAATCCACATTAATTTCAACTTTTCCAGCATCCCCAATCCCTTGATGGTCAACACCAACAATTGCCCCATCTGTAATTTGCAAGCGCTGGGTGTTGAGGATGAATTGACCTGTATTACCTTTAATTACATCTGGTAATCCAAATAACTGCCGAATGGGAGGTGCAAGCAATTCTGCCCTGGCGCCAATCCGACTAGGAAGACGAGAAACACTACCCGCTCCACTGACTTCAACGCTGTCTGATGCATTAATCAACAAATTCCCTCCATTGCCGCTATTTACAGTAGAGGCAACAATACCTCCTCCATCGCGTACCCTCAGTTTGGAAGTGTTAATAGTTAATTGCCCAGCATTGGCTTGGCTAAAAGTGCCTACAACAATAACACTAGCAGCTAAGTTTTGCGGATTTTCTCCACTGATTTCGATCAAATCAGAAGCATTAATCGTTGTATTTCCCCCTAAACCAGTTCCCAAGCTCGAATTACCAATCACAGCACCATCTAAAATCTGCAATTTGTTGGTTACGACTCGAACATCACCACTTTTTCCAGAACCATTGGTGTTTGTGTTAAGTGAACTGGCAAATCCACTAATTGGTGATAATCCCACAATTTTCAGCACATCCCTTATTTCTACAGAGATATTACTTCCTGAACCTTTACCAAAATTAAATCCATGAAGAGAACCCCCATCTTGGAGGGATACTCGTGATGCAGAAACTACAATATTACCCCCAGCACCATCGCCAAAGTTATCGGCACGCAATAGACTTTGCGGAAATGCGTTGGCGCCAACTCCCCCCAGTTCTAATGACTCACTGGCATTAACAGTAATATTACCTGAATTGCTACTTCCTTGATTAACTAATAGGGCAGCAGAAGCATCATTTAAGCTAATATTTTGACCCTGGAGGTTAATAGAACCCGCAGGAGTACCACTGGCATCGGCAAGGGATTGGTGTGAAAGTTTAATATTACCAAATTGCTTTATATTGCCATAATCAAAACTCCAACTCTGAGAAGAAGTATTTAGATTAACCGTCCCACTACTGCCACTAGCAAGTTCAATATGTCCAGAGGGTGCATTTAAAACTCCACCATCTAAGTTGATTTCTCCCCCTACTAATGCCAAGGTTTTACCATTAACACTTAATCCCACAGGATTGTTACTTCGATCTGGAGAAGAGCTAAAAGGGTTAATTGGGAACTTTAAACGATGTCCCGTGTTCTTGACGGTAATTGCACCAGGATTACTTCCCATCTGTAAACCTATAGGTACACTCATAGTCAACAAGGGAGTGGCATTTGTATTAATAACACCAAATTCTGTCCCATCAGCAAATTTAAGGCTATTGGCTGTTGTAGCGATAAATGAACCACCTATATTCAAGCTGGCATTGGCGCCAAAAATAATGCCATTGGGATTGAGTAAAAATAGATTGGCGCTACCATTGGCTTTAATTAAACCATCAATGTTGGAAACAGTGGCGCCAGTAATGCGGCTGAAAATATTTTGGATATCTGAAGCGTTGTTGAAGAATGCTGAACCATTGCTGGGAACTGAGAATTGGCTAAAGCTGTGGAAAAGGTTATTCCCGACACGGTTCCCGTCAGTGATGGTAAAGTTATTAGCGCTTTGGGAAACATTAGTTGTAAGCGTTCCATCAGGAATTATTTGGGCATTAGCATAATTGCAGCTAATTGCACTTGTCAACATTCCACCGATTAAGCCAAGCCAAACAAAAGTAGCATTCATTACCCTAAACCCATTATATAACACTTACTTATAGTTCCCTAAATGATATTATTTCTAACACCCTCGATAGGTTGTATCATAGCGTACATTTGGATTAACGCTTACTTAAGCTCAAAAATTTGATTGTAGGTTTTCAAGTAAGCGGCATTTTACCGTACAGATAGTTTAAGTTAACTTCTGGGAACAGCAGCACATGTCAATGATGATTGTATAGAAGTACTAGAATTATCTGCAATTAACTCAATTTTTCCTTGGGCATTGCGGTGCCAAGAAGTAGCTTGAACTAGAGTTCCTAGACTAGGTATTTGGGCAGTGACTGCTGTACTGTTTCGGTATGTAGAGATATCACGGATATCAGACCAAGTGCGCTCATTCCTTACTTCCTGATGGGGATTTTGTGGTATTCCTCCCCTTCCGGTTGCTACAAAACTACTACCTTGATTTGCAGAGCAACCTGTAGCTATTTTTTGTGATGGGTCGTTTACATTCTGTGGTAATTCTACTAAACCTGAATTTGGATCGACACCGATGTTATTGATTTGGACTGTACCGCTAACTCCAAACTGCGAACTAGCAGTAATATCACTTTCTTGTGTCAGTTGAGAACGGAATTTTAATCCCAAGATACCTTGAGTAGTAATCTGAATATTTCCACCACTTCCTAGCACCGCATTGGCAACAATATCGCTATCTTCGTCAGGAAGAGCAATAATAGACCCAGCAGTAATATCGATATTGCCTCCTGTTGAGGTATCGCTAGCATTGGTAGTAATATTGCTACCACGTCGTAACAAGAGGGTTTCGTTTACCTGGAGTCGAATATTACCTTCACTACCTCCCTTAACTTCTGAACGCAGACTACCTTTATTGTCGAGGAAAATGTTGTTGGCAGCAGCATTTAGATTGCCTGCATCCCCAGTTCCAGTATTACTAACAGTAATTTCTCCCCTATCGCGAACGCGTAAGGTGTCAGATATCACATTTACTGTTCCAGCATTAAAGGTAGTTGTGGAAGACGCAGCGATTGCACTGGTTAGCTGACTACCATTAATTAGATTTTGAGAAGTTCCTTGCACATCAATATTTTTAACTTGTATATTAACGTCACCCGCACTTCCATTTCCTTGGGTTGACGAAATTAGCTGTC
Source organism: Calothrix sp. PCC 7103 (assembly GCF_000331305.1). Lineage (GTDB taxonomy): Bacteria > Cyanobacteriota > Cyanobacteriia > Cyanobacteriales > Nostocaceae > Dulcicalothrix. The sequence goes on from NZ_KB217483.1 coordinate 1,471,622, forward strand.
CACCATTGAAAATACGCAGACGTTCTGCTGCTAGGTTAATACTTCCGCCACTACCACCTGCATTTTTACCAATTGAAGCAGTGATTCCACTGATAATTTTGCTAAAGCTATCAATTACAGGGTCACTTACCTCCACTTCAGTTGCCCTAATATCGATATTACCAGCATCACCATTTCCAGCTACTGCACTAGAGACTGTACCACCATTGGAAAGTGCCAAACGTCCTGTATTAATAGTAATATTACCACCTTGACCATCTGCAAAAGGTTGAATCGAACTAATTACAGCACTAGTCATTCCAGCTGGTGTAAACCCATTAATTTCCAGACTCTCAGCAGATTGGATCGAGATGTTCCCAGACTTACCAGTCGTGATAAACTCAAAACCAGGAAAGTTGAGACCGATAAGGTCAGTACTGATGCGACCTCCGTCAACCAAACGAACTCGATCTGCCTCAATACTAATATCGCCGCTATTATTCCTGTTCCCACCAGTTACTAAGGTAGTAATAGCGCTAGGTTGAAAATTAGCAATACCAGTCAAAGGATCAGGAAATGGATTGTATCCACTAACTTCCACATCCTTGGCACGAATGGTAATATTTCCGGTACTAGCATCGTTGATTGCGGTAGGTGGTACAACAAAGAAATTAAAACCATAGTTGAGAGATTGTAACCAAGCTCCATTCGTAATTCGCAAGCGTTCAGTCTCGACTGTAATGTCTCCTGCCCTTGCCCCAGTACCAAATACACTAGTGAATAAACCGGGGGTCGCATAATTCTCTGGAGCAGAAACTCCTAACAGGTCAACAAATTCTGTAGTTTTGACGGTGATACCTTGTCCTTGTCCAAACGCTCCCGTACCAGAACCAATTCCCGAACCTTCCTGAAGTGTCAAACCTCGCCCACGAATGTTAATTGCTCCTCCATTAAAGCCACTAGTATCGATGAGAGAGGATTGTTTTAGGGAAATCGTTCCCCAATCAGCCAAAGCTGGACTTGTTAGTTGTAATCCTGTTTGATTATTCAAACCAACTTCTGCATTCCGCAATGCCCATAATTCAACTCTTCCGTCCGGGTTGGTAAGGCTGGCAGAGTTGATGTCAATTTCGCCACCTACCAATGCGACTGTTTGAGCTTTAAATATTTGGGAAGGACGAGAAAAGAAGTTAAGTGCTGGTGTTCCTTGGGCGCGAATACCTCCAGTATTGGCTCCTAGTTGCAATCCAATGGGGGTACTCATTGTTAACAAAGGAGCTGCTGTAGTGTCGTTTGCACTAAATTTGGAGCCATCTGCAAATTTGATACTTTCAGCAGTTGTCCCCACAAATGAGCCACCAATATTTAATTGGGCATTGGCGCCAAACATAATTCCACTAGGATTCAGCAAGAACAAACTTACGGGGTTGCTAGCATTAATAGTTTGAATTAATCCATCAATATTAGAAACGTTCCCACCCGTAACCCGGCTGAATATATTAGTAATATTTGATGTTTTACCTAAATCAAAGCTAGCAGAACCTCTCGTCGGGACAGAAAAATTACTAAAACTATGAAATAAATTACTGCCTTTTTCAATTCCATTAATAATAGTAAAATTATTACCATCTGAATTGACAATGGTGTTAGTAGTACCATCAGATATCACCTGAGCGTTCGCAGGTAATGGGATTGGAGAAAATAATAAACTAGTTGTAATTGTCCCTATAAGTTTATTAAGTCTCCAAATTGTCGCCTTGCGAATAGTTCTCATAGCACCAATACTCTTTTAGTTGATGATATTATGGTTCCCTCAATAGTTTTATCTTTAACGCTAATCGAAAGTTTCAAATGTAAATTTTTATGTTCAAAAACTGAATTTAACTAGTAGTCTGTGTCATTAAATTTGGTAGGTTACTTAGCAAAGGATACAACGGATGTAACGGATGATTTACTGGTTATAAAAAATTTTCCTATATAAAATCAACTATCCGTTACATCCGCTCATCATCCGTTGCCAAGCAACCCACTAAAACTATTGACACGAGATTAAAAAAGTATGTAGAATTTGAAGAAATTTAACTCTTGATAACATCTGTACAGGTTAATGCTTGCCGCATAGAAGCAGAAGATTTATTTGCAACTAGCTGAATTTTTCCTTGGGTGTTACGATGCCAAGAAGTAGCTTGAACAAGAGTTTCTGAAGATAAAGATATTTGAGCAGTTACCGAACCTGTTTTCCGGTAAGCAGAGATGTCGCGGATATCAGACCAGGTACGATTGTTCGCCACATGTTGATTTGGGTTTTGCGGTATCCCACCCCTTCCAGTTGCCACAAACCGACTACCTTGATTTGCAGAACAGCCACTGGCTATTTGCTGCGATGGGTCAGTTACATTCTCTGGCAATTCTACTAAACCAGAATTTGGATCAACACCGATGTTATTGATTTGAACTGTGCCACTAACATTGAATTGCGAACTAGCGGTAATGTCATTGGTAGGAACTTCTTTAGGATTGAGGAGATTGCTGTACTTTAGCCCAATGATTCCCTGAGTTGCAATCTGAATATTGCCACCTCGACCTTTGACTGCATTGGCAATTATGTCACTGTTTTCTAAACCTGTAATGATTGGCGAATCGATCGTGATGTTGCCACCATTACCACTACCACCAGCTTCTGCACTAATGAAACTGTCGTGACGCATTAGTAATATATTCCGCAGTCGGAGGTCAATGTTGCCCCCTTCTCCCGCTGTTGTAGATGCCGAAATGCTTGCATTATTGTCGAGTTTAAGGGTATTCGCATTAATCTGCAGAGTCCCAGCTGTACCAAAGCCAAGATTTTCGACAAAAACTGTTGCACCATCACTGATGTTAAGAACTGGGGTATTAATAGTGGTGTTACCAGAATTTGCCCTCGAAAGTTGAGCATATGAACCAACAGGACGGACAGCAGTTCCAATGTAGCTGGGGTTTAATGCATCTTTTATCCCACTCACATCAATCGATTCAGAAGCATTAACAGTGAGTGAACCCGCATTTCCCAAAACTATGCTAGAAGCAGATACTCTACTACCAGTTTGAACTGATAGTTTTCGAGTATCGATCAGCAAGTTCCCTGCGTCACCAAATCCAAATGAGGCAGTAGACAAAAGACTAAAATAATTACCTGTTGGAGCTCCTGCGCTCGTTACCTGAATTGTATCCGCCTTTACTGTAACATCGCCACCACTGCCAGAAGCATAAGGTCTTGCTGCCACATTGCCACCAGCTGAAATAAATAGGTTTTTGGTGGAGATGGCAATATTTCCACCCTTCCCATTTCCATAGGAAGCAGCTACTATCTGGCTAACTGATCGAAAAGCCGAAGGATCACCAGCAGCAAAAGCATTTACCCCCGTCTCATAAGTATTTATGACAATATTGCCACCAGGCGCCGCACCAAAAGTACGGTCAGTAAATCACAAACTTTTCAAAAACCCGAAAAACTGTAGCAAAGAATACAATTTATCCAATAATAATCTTAACTATCGATGGAAAATTAATTAGATTTACTTATAAATAATTTCTTCCATAATTAAACTCAAGAAAATTAACAGTATTTAAATACTATCAAAGCATATTGAATTAGAATGAAAGGTCTTGGCTTCACCAAGACCTTCAAAACGGCTCTCCGGAAACCGACAAGGGCAACTGATTCACCGCTTTCTTTACGTTCCAATACGCTCCCGATTTTCTCCAAAACCAGGAACAGTATTGATTTACGCCTCTCTCGCTTGTAGTGAGTAAAACGTGCATTATTAATAATTTAAATTTTTATCGTAATAGTTAATTATTCAGTTTTTAAGTAGTTAATTAATATTAACTTGCGGGAATATAAACATTCCTTACAGTTCCATATTTATCTTCAATCGTTTGCCTTAAAAAGGCTAGCATTTGTTTTAGCCCAAAGAAACTACTATAAATTAAACGCCTGCCTTTACGAGGCTGACTAATTTTAAACCAGAGCAGATATACCCATATATTAACTAAAATAAAAGATATGCCAACAAACAATAATCTCAATGCAGGTTTTTTATTATTCGTTCTAATTCGGCAAATATTTTTAAGTCTGTAGCTGCTTTCTATACCAAATCTTTTTCGATAATCTTGATGTATATAACTTAAATTAACCTTTGCTTTATAAACAACATAAGCAAAGTACTCCACTCCATATTTTTTTCTTTTACCTTTCCTGTATTTACAAACAATCCATAAATCAAAAGTTACATTATCATCTTTACTTCTACTCATTGTATAAGTTGTCTTATAACTACTTTTTCCTTTTAGAAACTGTTTAATTCCTCCTGTTTTACCTCTTCTAATTGCTGGCATTATAAAAGGTACATCTAAAGCTTTTAACCATCGAATTACGGGAATATTAAAAAAGCCTCTATCTAAATAAAGAGTCTTAATTTTTATCTTTAACTTACTAACTTCTGCAAGCAAATAAGTTATAATAGCGACGCTTGTATCAAACCAACGAACTCCTCTGATAGCTAGCGTAACTCTTTTATTTCTTGTCAATACATATACAGTTGCGTAAGCATAAAAGGAACAAGTACCAGCTTTGGCTTCACTTCTATAAATATAATCTTTTTCTTGGCTATTTGGTTCACCATAATATGGAATTAGATTTAAATCAATCGCAATTCTATGCCGACCTTTTTTAATCCTTTGAGGAATTCGACTTTTTAAAGCTGAATTAACCTGTTGTTCTATTTGTTCAAATTCATTAATTTTATTCAAATGATACCTAATATCATTTCCAGAAGGGCTTTGATTTAAAATTTTGCTTGTATTTTCAATGCTATCTCCAGTACTTGCCGCTCTCACTAAAATTTCAAATAGATTTTGTTTATTTGTCGCTCCTTGAGTTTCAATATTAAAATTTTCAGTTAAACAATTTATAACTTCATCTAATGTTTCTAAGTCTGTAAGAGCTAGTTGTTTTGCTGTCATAAACGTCAAATGATAGATGGCAACCGTAATTTGATTAAAAGCAGATTATTTTTTGATTAGTGAGTAAAGTCTTGTTTGTTATCAAAAAACCTAAATATAAGATTGAATATTAATTCGCGTTCTTATTACGCGAATATTTTCGTTTTTTATTTCTTTCTTTTTCTTCATATAAGTCGAGCCAACCTTGCTTTATCGTATTTATCATACGCTCAAGGGCATCAATTTTTGCACGTCGAGCTAAACATATAACAGCTTCATTGTATGGCGTACTACCAGGTTTTCCTAAGTGTTTGTATTTAGAAAACTTTGAAGAGTCCCCTTGCTCTGGAAAAACAGGTTCTTTGCATTGTAGTTTATAGTACCAGTAAATATCGCTCTTACCTTTTACTTGATAACGTAAAATCCAAGAGTCTGGTGGCGCCACTGAACCCGACTCAGCTATTTGTTTAATCTCACGTTCAAAGTTTGAAATTAATGCTGCTAGAATATCAGCACGCATAATTATGTCTTCAGTAGAAGAAGATATTTTTTTTGACATTTTATAAAAATTAAGATTGTTTATTCGCGAACTTAATGCGCGAATAAAACTAGAGTACTTTAAAAGCATCTCTAAAAGTTTCAAATTAAACAAAAAAATATTAATCTTCGTAAAAATAAATATTTATTTTTACAAAAATTATAGTGATTGCTACCAAGTTACTATAAAGCTTCGATAGGCGCCTAAAACTAACATACACTGTTTAACCGTATAAGTTTAACTTATTGAACTTGTGTTTATTGCTACGTCACTATACGCACGTTCATGACGCTTGAAAAAACTTTGCGATTTACTGACATTGGAATCTCGATTATAAATTGTGTACCCTGACCTAGAATTGAATTGCAACTCAATTTACCAGCGTGAGTTTCTTCGACAATTTGTCTTGCTATAGCCAACCCCAATCCCGTACCTTTGTTGACTGATTTGGTAGTAAATAAATGGTTAAATATTTTACTTTTAATTTCTTCAGGTATTCCCTGTGCATTATCAGAAATTGAGATTTTTACGTGATTATTTTCAATCAAAGTTTTTACTGTAATCATGTTAGGATTTGCTTTAATTTTTTCAAAAGTCTTGCCTGTATTAGCTTCTTCCAATGCATCAATTGCATTTGCCAAAATATTCATAAAAACCTGATTTAGTTGACCTGGATAACATTCTATTTGGGGTAAATCACCGTACTCAGTTAAAATTTCAATAGCTGGGTGTTGTTCATTAGCTTTAAGGCGATGTTTAAGGATTAAAATTGTACTATCCAAACCGTCATGGATGTTAAATAATACTTTGTAATCTTTATCTGCACGAGAGAAAGTTCTTAAACTGGTACTGATATTTTTTAACCTGTCACATGCTATTACCATTGCATCTATCATCTTCGGTAAGTCTTCTAAGCTATAATTTAAGTCGATTTCTTCGGCATGGTCTAGAATTTCATCACTTGGCTTAGGAAGGCTAACTTGATATAGTTTTAGGTGTTCAGTAATATCAGCAAAAGTGGGTTTGGCTTGTTTGAGACTTGCAGCGATAAAACCTAAAGGATTATTCATTTCATGGGCGACTCCGGCTACTAAATTACCTAGTGCTGACATTTTTTCGCTTTGGACAATTTGTAATTGTGCTTGTTGTAAATTTTGTAATGCTTCTTGAGCTTCTTGATAGAGGCGTGCATTTTCTAAAGATATAGCAGCTTGCGAGGAAAGTAAGTTAATTACTTGTAAGCGTTCTTGGGTAAATACTCCCGATGTTACTTTATTTTCCAGATATAAAACACCTACTAAATGACCTTGCTTAATAATTGGCGTACATAATGCACTTTTTGGTTGATGTTGGAGCATATATTTGCCAATTATACCAGGAATATTAGTTTGACAATTATCTACAACAACAGTGGCTTGGGTATTTTTGACGTAATTAATTATTTTACTGGGTATATATTCACAAGTATCAATAGATTCACAAACAAGCATATTTTGGATATCATCTTCTAGTTTATACTCATGATTAATGAAAGTAATGGCTCGCACTTGCCAAAAATTATCTTGGGGAAGAATTAAGACAGATTTTTTTGCACCAGAGTTTTCTAAGATAATTTTTGTTAGGTTAGTAATTAACTCATCTAATTCGATAGTGCTAGAAATGGCTTGAGCAGCCTTGAGAACAGAAGTGAAATCAAGAACATCAGAAATATTGGTGCTGTCTGTGCTGTCAGTGTGAGTTGATCTAGAAGTGGAACTACGGGCGATAGTCGCAATAGTTTCGTCATGTTTGAGGTTGATTCGTCTTTGTTGCAGAATAGCTTTGAGAAGTTGGGGATAGCGTTTTTCTAAATCGTCGGTTTTGGCTTTTGCTCCCCAGCGTGCATAGCAATAGTAAGCTTCCTGCATATAGGTTTGAGCGATTTTTTCTTTACCCCATTGTAAATAGAATTTGGCTGCTAGTTCATTGCTGAGTGCTTCTTCTTGAATGTAGCCGTTTTCTTTGGCGCCAGAGATAGCGCGCTCGTAAAAGTCGATCACCTCGATTTTAGAATCCAAAACTCGATGAAGCTCTGCTTCAACTAAGTAGAATTTATGTAATTGATTTGCTGGGGCATGAGAAGCCCATTTTCTCATTTTATCTTGATTATTAGTCACCCGTTCGAGAATTTTTTGTTGTTGTATTTCAGAAACTTGAGAATAAATAGCCAAATGTACAAGAGAATCATAGGTATGAAAAACTGGTATCAAAGACATTCCTGTGGCTGCACCTAAGTAGTTTTCTAGTCTGCCAGCAGTTGTGATTGCCTGATCGATTTGCCCAAATAAATAACACAGAACTAGTTTACTGACATTAAGGTAGCATAGTGCTGTTTGATTCCCCGCTTCTAGCAAAATTGGCAGATACTCTGCTTCATTAAAAGTATCTCCAGCAAAATGCCAAGCTTCAGGATAATTACTTAACAAATTTAATATAGCTTGTTGAAAAATTCCTCCCTGTTTAGACATTGTTTCTTGTCTGAGTTGAGAAAATTGCAAACAAATAGCAGCACCCTCTCGACTCAGGTCACTTAGTTCTTTGCCTGCAAACCAAGCGTGCATGAGGTAGAGAACTGCACAAATGCCACCCCATTCTAAATCTCCAACTTCCAAACCACTTTGGTATCCCTCTCGAAAATAAGTTAAGGTGTTAACAAGTGGTTCTTTCCAATGGGAAATACAGCAATTGACTTGTCCGTAGGTTCTGGCTTTGAGTTTTTTGGTATCGAGTTGTTCAAGTAATAAAAGTGCTAATTGACCAAATTGATAGCCCGCTTCAATGTCTCCTGCCACCCCGCAGAGAATAATCCCACAACCGCAATAGCCATCAGGAGAGAATGAGCTATTGCCATATTGCAACGATAACTTCACTTGTTCAAGCATAATTAAGGGCAACAATGTCGGTGCAGCTACATAAGCAGAAGCCGTTACACTTGCGAGAATTCCCATAATCGCTAACTGCTTAGGATCGGTCATCTGCGGTAAAGCAATCAACTCCAGCGGTTGTCTGCCAGCTAACAGCGATAGGGTTTCTCCCATTGCCTGTCTAATATCGTGTTCGTTAGGTTGTTCTGGAAAACTGGCACCTAACTGTTGCAAAATTTGCAAGGCAATTTCTATTGCCTCTGAAGGTTGAGCTTGCGCTTGTGCTGCTTGGATTTTAACTTGGTAAACCTCAACCCTATCTAATATGGTTCTGGTATGTTCGAGAATTACTGCCGCTAAGTATGCCATTTGCTGATAATTGCCGCTCAGATAAGCTGCTTCAGTCGCGTTTGTATAAAGTGCCAAGCTAAGATCGTACTGTGTTTGCCAACGATTTTCAGCTAGTAAGTAGATGCCTGTAGTCAAATATTCAAGTGCTGCGGTATAGGCAGTCGCGTTTCTTGCTTTCTGTCCAGCCTTAAGATTCAGTTTGGCGAGTTGTGTTTGCTTAGATAGCTCGACAATCAGGGATTTACCCATGTTAAGTTGGTTAACAATCTCAAATAAGTTTTCTTCTTGGTTAGTAACGGGGGTATGACTCAACAGCAGTTGCCCAATTTCCAGGTGAGTTGACTGCTTTTTCTCGATTGGGATAAGAGAATAAGCGGCTTGTTGAACACGGTCGTGTAAAAATTTGTACTTAGCTATCTGGCGATGGCTAGTTTGGAGTTGACTTTGTTCGGAATTATCTTGATAAAATTTATAAACATTGCTTTGAGCTAAAATAAAACCTGACTGCAAAGCTTTCCATAAAGAAGCAGCTACTTCTACCTCAGATAATTGACAAATAATCGCTAATGTTTCTAAATCAAATTGATTGCCAATACAAGCAGCTAATTTTAATACTCGTTGAGTAGATTCTGGTAATTTTTCTAATTGAATAACCAGAAAATCAATGACATCATCTGTGAGTGTTTCTTGATTGATTTGGGAAATATCGCATTGCCAGCATCCTTCTTTGAAGTTGAATTCAATCAGCGCATCTTGATGTAATGACTTGAAAAATTGAGTAACAAAAAAAGGATTACCTTTAGTTTTTCTATAAATTAATTCTGAAAGAGAAAAAGCCAACTCCTCCGTACATTTTAACGTATCCGCGACTAGTTGATTTAAGTTTATTTGACTGAGAGGTTGAAGGATAATTTTATTTATAATTGCTTCTTTTTTAGCAATTGCATCCAATGTCAACATTAAAGGATGAAAGGTCGATACTTCATTATCTCGATATGCACCAATTAATAGTAAATATCCTTGATGATTATCAATATTTAATAATTGTATTAGTTGTAATGAAGCTGAATCAGCCCATTGTAAATCATCCAAAAATATTACTAACGGATGCTCTTTTTGAGTAAATATTTGAAGAAATTTTTGAAAAAGTAAATTAAATCTATTTTGTGCAGCACTACCCGATAGTTCTGGTGCAGGTGATTGTTGACCAATTATTTTTTCCAATTCGGGAATTACTTCAATAATTACTTGGGCATTATCTCCTAATACTGTCAGAATTTTGCTTTTCCATTGTTGTAGTTGTTTATCACTTTCTGTTAATAATTGCCCCATTAAATCTCGGAAAGCTTGTACAAATGCCGAGAAAGGTATATTACGGTTAAACTGGTCAAATTTACCTTTAATAAAATATCCACGTTGTTTAATAATAGGTTTATGAACTTCCGATACTACTGCGGTTTTTCCAATACCAGAAAAACCAACGACTAACATTAGTTCGCTATTTCCTGCTGATACTCTCTCAAATACTTCTAGTAGTTGTTCAACTTCTTTCTCTCGACCATATAATTTTTCTGAAATACTAAATCTTTCACAAATATCTCTTTTACCAATTTCAAAATATCTAATTTTTTTGTTTGTTTTAATTTGATACAAACATTGTTCTAAATCATACTTTAATCCGAAAACACTTTGATATCTATCTTCAGCATTTTTGGCCATTAACTTCATAACGATATCAGAAATAGCTTCAGGCATTTCTTCATTTTTATTTAAGAACGAAGGTGTTTTTGCAATATGACAATGCACCAATTCCATTGGGTCATTTGACTTAAATGGCAACTCTCCAGTCAGTAATTCATAAAATGTTACTCCCAAAGAATAAAAATCGCTGCGGTAGTCAATCCCACGATTCATTCTTCCAGTTTGTTCGGGGGATAAATAAGCGAGAGTTCCTTCTAAAACATTAGGACTTTTCATTTCTTGGCTTTCTCTTGCAAGTAAAGAAGCAATACTAAAGTCGATTAATTTAACTTGTTTGGTCTCTGGATTAATTAAAATGTTGGCTGGCTTAATATCTTTATGAATAATGTACTGCTGATAAAGAGTCTCTAAAATGTCACATAGAGATATCGCAGTGTGTAAAAATTCTTGTAAATGAGTAATATATTCAATTTGTCGCGAAGCAAAATAATCTTTGATGGGAACTCCCCCAAAATCTTCAGTAACCAATGCATAACCATTTTCGTATGGTTCCAAACTATAGGTCTGGATGATTCCGCTGAATTTAAGGTTTTTGGCAATGGTGTATTGATTGCGGAACTGTAGCAATTCGTTAAAATTTGGATAAGGATTTTTCAGTACTTTAATTGCTACTGGTTTTTGATCGCTTTCTCGATATCCTTGATACACCACGGTTCGAGAACCGTTGTAAATTTCTTTACTAACTTGATAACCGGGAATACTAACTTGGGTGCTAAACATACTGTGTTCATCCTTAATGCTTTCACACTTAGTATTCCCAAATCAGCCAATTAATTTACTTAGGGACTTCCAAATAAAAAAAATCTCCAAAATTCTATTGTGGGGTGGGCATCCTTGCCATTAGTGTCAAGTTAAGCTCAAACTCTTTAGGTCAATGAGTAATTATGCTTAAAAATTAGATTTTAAAGGAACAAAAAACGAGCTTTGAATGGCGCCATAAATGCTTTATTTATTAGCATCGCTCTTAAATTCCGTATAAAAGCAAGGCAAATGTTCGTCTTTATACTTTTTCACTAACCAAACCTCTCGTTGACAAATGGTTTTAAACCTTAAGTTGACACCAATGGCATCCTTGCCCGCCCTGACCCACCGGACGGGTGAGGACGCGATTGGCGTCAAGTGCGCGAAAAATAGAGTACTGTCAAGCGAGGGCGCAAACACATGGTTAACTCAACACAAGGGTGTAGGAGAAGCCATGAGTAAACCACGCAAAAAACAAGGAAATCCGAATTTTCGCCATCGATCTTTCAGTGTCGGTGCCAGCGAGCGAAGAAATAGAAGCGCGACTTTTTGAGTTGCTCAATCCACGGACATTTGCCAACCTTAAAAGCTTAAAAAATAAGGAGCGCAAGCTGCGCTCTCGACTTTTGACCCTACCCGTAATGGCAGCAATCATCTTAAGTATAGTGTATAGATAGGTACAGCATCTTACGGATGTATTACGTCTGCTAGAACATGAAGGTTTGATGTGGGTCGAGACAACAAAGATAAGTCGGCAAGCATTATCGAGGGCGCCTTAATACTCTATCAGCAGATTTATTTAAATTCTTATTCAAGCAAGTAATAGAACAAATTGCTGCTAAAAACCGAACAATTTTATTGGTGTCATATTGACCATTTTTAATATGCGTACACATAAATTTGTATGGATAAGCAAAAAACTTAATTTGGTAGTCACCTAAGAATGCGAGTTTCAGGCTGAGTACTTATAGCACATTAGTTCGCACTGAAAGGGCTTGCCTCAAGAGTTGCTACTAAGCCAGTCAAAATCATAAAAATATCTGCACCCATTACGCCTACAATTAATTTGGGGCGTAGTCCAGCAATAACACCTAATTCGAGCAAGAGTAATGGGGTTGTAACTACCCAGTCTACGTAGCGTCCCCAATAAACTGTTTGACCATTAACTTGACTTACTGTCTCACCCAAAATCATTGTCAGATAAAGCGTTGCTGCCCAAAGTGTGATAAAGAAGCTTTCAAGGGGAAATTCCATTCCTTCCTTGCGCCTCATGGCAGTCGCTTTCAAGCCAAAATAAATACAGCCAAATACCATGCCAATAAAGGCAATCCATAGCCAAAGTTGTGTCATATTATTACCGATATGAGATTTTCCCAGCAATCGTGCTTCTATGCTAGAGCGCCAGTCCAGTAGAAGGTATTGACAAATCATACATACTATGAATATACAAAATTGAGAGTTTTAACAGTGCATATGAATTAACGCTCGTCGCTTAAAAAGGGTGAGTATTTCCCGTCTTTTATTATCCCAATCAACATCACTATATTTATACTGTTCAGATTGATTTCAAAATGCTCAACCCATCATAATTTATAAATACTCATACTTAACACCTAAATTATATCAATACTTAAATACTATTTTCCCAAACACCAAAAAAGCGGAGGGTGCGTTTTTAAGCGCGCCGACGCGTAAGGCGCCTGGAGGGGGAGCAAAACTCATGTAATAAAAAAAGCCCTAATTCTAGTTGTAGTTGACATTCATGGACATTTTTTAGTTCCGTTAAAGATAAGGAAAAATATTATTAGGAGTGCAGTACTATGCGTCCAGAAGTTTGGAACCCACCAATAGAACTGTCAGCTACAGAAGAAAAAATTATCAAACGTATACGAAGAGCAAAATTATTTATATTTTTGAGACAAATACGCCATGAATTATTTGACTTTGAATTTCACTCTTGAACTGGCAACAGTTTTTAAAGATAGTACTGTTGGATTATCCCCAGTACCACCCGCACAATTAGCACTTGCAGTGATTTTACAAGCATATACGGGTGTTTCAGATGATGAGGCGTTCTTGTTGCAATTGAAATGGATAGAAGGTGACAATTAGTTTTAGATTGTAATGATTGTGAACAATCGCCTTTTGGTAAAGGAACATTTGTGAGATTTCGTGCCCTTTTAATATCAAAATCATTTGACCGAAGACTCATAGAAAAAACAATTGAAATGGCGGGTATTAATCAAAAATATGCAAGCCTAATTATTGACGACAACAAGTACACTCCTTCAAGAGTAACCCATGCATATTTCTTAGATTATGCTCTTGGATTAGATAGTTTAACAAGTGAAGAAATAAAACTACGCTTGTCTAACAATAGTTTCTTTACTGAGTGCGCTCGTACATTATCTCAAGTATTAGGATTTGGGTATCGAACTGTAATTAATTGGGGATATGATATTCGATTTCATAAAATGTCACAAGAATATGAATATTTCCTGTACTATGCCTTAGAAGCAATAAAGACCAGGCAAGCGCTTTATAACAAAAGCATGAATGTTGCTGCATATCGATAAAAAAGGCGACTTTATTAATTTCCTGCGAACATGAACATTCATCTTTATTGACATCGTGTTCCGCAGGAGATTAAGCCCAAAGCGAGTGGCACCGTAGTACTCACTTAGTTATCTTATTTAATACATAGGGTTTGCAATAAACAGAATTTTTATCTCATTTTTTGCAATACTATAGACACTAAAATATTTATTAAAATGGCTTAAGCTTGCGATAAAATAGAGCCAAAGCGCAGACTTAAATGCTATAATATATATACCGAATTAAAAGAGTTTCATGAATCAATTCATTAATCATAATACTGAAGTATATGCTGATTTTGAAGCAAGGAAGATTAAGTAAAACTTGTCAATAACGTCTTGAAATTGCGGACTAAACAAATTTCAGCATGTGAAGATTTTTATTAAAAAACAGGCATGTAAGCATTTGTTTATATTTGTGCTGTCCCAGCATATATTTTTAGGCTCACGCCGGAATGAAAAGTGCATACTGTAGTATTTCAATTACACAAAAATATGAACATTATCACCATTAGATTTTCTCATTTCCGCGCTCAATCTCCAAAATATACATTTAACTCGCGCGTTGCTATGAAAAGTAATTGCTCCCCAAGTAAATGGGCTATTGGTAGAGTTACTGGATTGCGTCTTGATGACGATAACATTTGGAATTATACCATCGTCTTTGATTACCCGTTAGGTTATTGTGATGAGCTAACAGAGCCAGAGTTAGCTGGTGAAAATGAATTTGCTTGTGTTTCTTATTATAACCCCCATTCCGCACCCTAACTGTCACAAGTTCATTAGTACTGGACAAATTTAAATAAAATAGTTCTTAAGAACTATGATTAGGAGCGATATTTTCAAGTTTAATGAAAATAATTTCTATTATATTCAACCTACAGTAGAAAATCATAAAAAAATAATTTTGGCTCTCAAAATGCGAAAATTGAAACATAAATCGTGAATGAGGGTTCTCGAACTATGTTTAATATCGAAGATGCGAAAATACAGAACATAGACCACTTAGGAATTGTTGCAGGAATAGTAGATTCTATCGGGTTAGTAGAAATAATTAATAAATTTGTACCTCAAGAGCAAGGAGAAAAAGTTAGTGCGGGGCATGTTGTTAAAGCAATGATTTTAAATGGGTTAGGATTTGTATCCAAACCGTTATATATGTTTCCCAAATATTTTGAAACGATACCATGCGAACACCTTATAGGAGAAGGAATAAAACCAGAATATTTAAATGATTATAAGCTTGGTAGAGTCATGGATAAATTGTTCCTGAAAGGATTGTCAAGCATTTTTTTAGCAATTAGTCTTAATGTGGTGCAAAAATTTAAAATATCAACTTCAACATCACACCTAGACTCATCATCCATGCATGTGCATGGAGAGTATAAAGCGTCGTTCCCAGAAGTGATATTTGAAAAATCAAAAAGTAAAAATAATCTAAAAAAACAAAGAGATGAAGAGAGAGAGGTAGAAAATGAAAATATAGAACCGAAGCAAGCGATAAATGTTACATATGGTTATTCTCGTGACCACAGACCAGACCTAAAGCAGTTTTTAATGCAATTGATAAGTAGTGGAGATGGAGATATACCGATATTTTTGCAATCAGCATCAGGCAATCAAGTAGACTCTTCATGTTTTGGAGAAATTGCAGTTAACTATAAACAACAAGTTAACTTTGATAGTTTAGTAGTAGCAGATTGTGCATTATATACGGAACCAAATATTGAGAAGATGTCTGGGATAAAATGGTTATCAAGGGTGCCATTAAGTATAACTGAAGCAAAGCAATTAGTATCAACATTACCAGAATCACAATTTATAGAATGTGAATTAAAAGGATATTTATATGTAGCTAAAAGAGTTACTTATGGAGGAGTAGAGCAAAGGTGGTTAGTAGTTCAAAGTCAAGAAAGAAAAGAGTCAGACCTAGAAAAGCTTTCAAAAAACATAGTTAAATCATTTGAAAATGCAAAAAGAGATTTGAAAAAATTATCTCTAGAAGAGTTTGCATGTGAGTCAGACGCGGTTAAAGCACTATCAAAATTATCTGAGAAATTCAAGTATCATCAAGTTGCAGAAAGTAAAGTAATTACTGTCAAAAGCAAAAAACAAAAACTAGCCAATAATCAACAAGCGACTGTTTATCAGATTTCAGCAACATTAACAGAAAATGAAGATAAAATTAATCAGGATACTTTAAGCGCAGGGCGCTTTATACTTGCAACTAATGTTTTATCCGAAAGTGAACTACACGGAGCAGTGTAATGATTTGTGAATATAAAGCACAACAATCATGTGTTCACGAAGTGTGCCGCTTCGGCAGAGAGGATTTTCTTTTCTTAAAGACCCATTATTTTTTGCTGATAGCGTTTATTTAAAAAGCCCGGAAAGAATAGAAGCATTGGCAATGATAATGGGTCTATGTTTATTAGTTTACACATTAGCGCAGCGACAAATACGATTAGCTTTGTATGAATCACAGTTAAAAATTGAAAATCAGTTAGGAAAACTAATAGATAATCCGACGTTAAAATGGATATTTCAATGCTTCCAAGCGATTCATTTAGTTACATTTAATGATGAAAAGCAAATATCTAATTGGAACCAAGATAGAGACTTTCTAATTAAATTATTTCCTCAAGATTGTCACCGTTACTACCAAATACTAATATAATTATTGTCTATATTTTATATTTTAACATTTAATAATTCTACTGTTTTGAGCTATTATATTTTTATAGCTCTTAGTATCGCTGTACTTAATTATATTTTGATTTCGTTAATGTATTGTAAAAAAGCTTTCTATTTAGATATTAAAATAGATATAAATCTATTAATTAGATTATAAAGTAAATTTCAATCTTATTGACAACCGTTGAGAATTAGCTGCAAGCTCAGAATTTAACTTTTCACCTGTTTTTCGATGCTTTTAGTCATTTAAAAGTATTATTTTATTCTTTAATCGTAGATTTATTCTCAGTAATTACCGATTGTGACAGTTGGGGTGCGGAATGGGGGTTATAAATTATGATGGGTTGAGCATTTTGAAATCAATCTGAACAGTATAAATATAGTGATGTTGATTGGCACGCTATAATAACACTGCACATAACTTCAAGTCTCTTTTGGGAAGTTGTGTGACAATCACCAACCCCATCCACCCGTTGTGTGGTCAGTCTGTTGAGATACTGCAAATCCGCAAAGTTGGGCAAGAGACAAAAGTCACTATAAAAAGTCCATTGGGAGGATTTTTGTCTCTTCCAGCTTCAGAAACTGACTTATGGACACAACAAGCAAGCACCGTCCAACGATCTGAGAAATTTTCACCACAAAAACTACTGCGTTTAAGTGAATGGGTAGCAGAGCGCGAAAAATATTTTACGGAAGAATTTTCTTGTGTTTCCTCTAATAAAGGAGTCGGACGTAGGAAAAAGAATCATGGTGAAATATCTACCAACCCAAAAACCCGAAAACTCAGAAAGGCTAGACCGTCTAACTCTTCTAACAGCAAGGTTAGTGGACAAGATACTCAAAAGCCAAAGTCCCGACCCGGCGATTGCAAGGAGTAAACCAGATGAATAGTAAAATTAGAACAACGCATCTGGAACGGCGCGCAGTTGTGTACTTAAGACAATCAACACCTAACCAGATAGAGTTACACCGTGAAAGTACAGAAAGACAGTACGCTTTGGCTGACCGCGCGTTGAACTTAGGCTGGGATAAAAGTCAAATATCCATTTTGGATAGTGACTTAGGTAAAAGTGGTCAAACAACAACAGGACGGGAAGATTTTCATCGATTAATGGCTGCTGTTGGTTTAGGAGAAGTAGGGGCTGTTTTGGCTCTAGAAGCCTCAAGATTTTCTCGCTCGCAAGCAGATTGGCATAAACTATTAGATATCTGTGCCCTAACAGATACGTTAGTAATTGACCACGATGGAATTTACGACCCAAATGATTTTAATGACCGAGTAATATTAGGGTTTAAGGGAACTTGGAGCCACACAGAACTACATGGTATGCGTTTACGCTTACAAGGCGCCAAACTAAATAAAGCTAAAAAAGGAGAACTGCGCTGTTCTCCACCTACTGGCTATGTATACGACCCAGAAGGAAAACTAGTGCTAGACCCAGATGAAGGTGTAGTTGCAGCAATAAAGCTAGTTTTCCAGCAATTCCATGCTCTTGGAACGGCTTTTAAGGTAATGCGCTATTTTTGTGTCAACCAAATTCCCTTTCCAAGAAGGCGTTGGCGACCTGGGCATATGGGTACACTTTATTGGGGACCAGCTAACCTTAGCCGTATAACAGGAATTCTGCGTAACCCAACTTATACGGGAACTTACGTATATGGTAGACGGCGTAGTCTTAACGTAATTGAGAATGGGCAAATAACCAAGGTGAAAACCCAATTATTACCCCAAGAAGAGTGGAAAGTTGTAATCCATGATGCTCACGAGCCTTACGTTAGTTGGTCTGAATATTTAGCTAATTGTGAACAACTCAGACGCAATAACACAGGCTATATATCTGACGGATGCCAAAGAACACCAAGAGAGGGTTTTGCTCTTCTTCAAGGTTTAGTTATTTGTGGTAAATGCGGACGGCGTATGAGTCCTCGCTACCACGGTGATGGTGGCAAGAGAGTGGCTTACGAATGCACACAAGCTCGAAAACAAGATGGTAGCGTGGGTGTTTGCTGGAGCGTTGCAGGTACAGCAATTGATACAGCAGTTGAGGCACACGTACTTGAAGCTTTAACTCTTGAACAACTCAATATTTCTCTAGCTGTACTTTCCGAGCTTGAACATCAAGCACATGAGGCAGATAAAACATGGCAACTCAGGTTAGAAAGGGCACATTATGAAGCAGATAGAGCCTTCCGACAATATGATGCTACCGAGCCAGAGAATCGTTTAGTTGCCCGTACACTAGAAAAACGCTGGAATGAAAAATTACAACAGTTAACGGAATTAGAAGAGGCATATAATAGGGCACACCAAGTAGAAAGGGCGGACTTTGGTAGCCTCAACTGTGCAGCCACAATTGTCCGGTTGAGGTTTGTCAGGAATAGGTATTGCTGTTTAATTGTCAAATAAATTTTAAATTACTTAATACCGTATTTCAAAAAGTTTCATTAAGTAGTCTTTATTTTTACCTACAAATTCAAAATCATAGCCGTCCTGCAAAACATTAGCCTTATTCAGCTTTAATAGCATATTCACGGCAATCAAGTCATAAATCAGCATTTTGGGTGATAAAGAATTCAGTTTGGACCTCAAGCGAAGAATTAACTCACATCTTACACCAAGAAAATTTGATGGAATTTAAGCACTCAGTATTAAATTTCAAGCGCTTAATTTAGCGATAAAAGGCAATAAAAATAATATAGCTTTATCCCTCTGATTTGTACTTAGCCTAGGTATATACGGAGAGGTGCAAGATATAAGTTAAAGACATATGAAAAATGGCTGAAACCTGCTTTAAAGTGTACAGCTTTTTTGGTGTCTACAATCCATGTATAATCTTAAAATCCCTATTTTTTGATGCATAGATTTTGACAGTCTATGACTAATTAGCTAGGCAATTGAATTGTATTGAGTTTAATTAGTATTATGAGTGGCTTAAGCGATGAAGAAGATTTGCAAACTTTACAAGGACTTAAAATATTGCTGGTTGATGACAATTTGGATAATCGCGATATCATCAGTTACGCATTGCAATCAGCAGGTGCGGAGGTAGTGACCTTAACCTGTGCGGTTAATGCCTTGAAAATGCTAGAGCAGTTCCAGCCGCAGGTACTGATAAGCAATATTGCCATGCCCCTTGTTGACGGTTACTCCCTTATCAACTCAGTTCGGCAAGGTAGCACCGCCTATCAAGACATTCTTGCCATTGCCATAACCGCCCTCAACGAGGAGGAAGTGCTTGAGCGAGCCTGTCAGTCGGGATTTGATGCCTGCCTGCTGATACCTTTTAACCTAGAGGCTTTAATCGAGTTAGTTATTAGGCTCACCAGTAAAGATAAAGGGGGTGCCGATTTAAGAGGTCAGGGTCAAATCTGAATTAACTTATATCTTGCACCTCTACGTATATACACAGCCAAAGTAAAAAGATACGCGATAAAGTACAGTATTTTTATTTTATTTTATCGCTAAATCAATGCTTTTCGCTTTTATACTGAGTGCTTAAATTCCATCAAATTTTCTTGGTGTAAGATGTGAGTTAAGGGATCGCTTTAGTTTGCAGATACTCAAAGCTATGCAAAGTTAAAAAGCAAATCACACTATACGCTGACAATCAACTAAGGCAATAATAAGAGTTTTAGGCATTTAAATACTAGGCTATCCTTCCAGGATATGACAACTTGTGAGTTTGGTTACAACTACCGTAACCAAAATTATTCTACTTTTTATAACTATTCTTAAAAAAATATTTAGCCAACCAATCTTTACAATAATTGCTATTTATAATCACGCATGTATGTCTAATTGTAGATAATATTATAATCCCAAATATTTCTATTTATAGATGATGTATATTTGCTTGGATTCTAATCTGAAGAAGCAAATAAAAAAAATAAAAATAATCTTAATGCTCATCACTAAGTGTCCTGATACTGATAAGAATATTAGCTTTTCTCCCTCAAAAGTTTCATCCAAGCAAGTTCCATCGAATTCTGGGATGTTGATGCTGGGAATTTATCGTGATGTTCTTCCCAGAGTTCGTAAATATTTAGAATTTTGGCAGCAAGAAGCTGAACAAATTCCTAATCCTGAATTACGTTTTCAAGCTTTGTTAAGTATAAAAACTAAAACATTTCACTGTGAAGGTGGTTCTATCTATGGATTACTGGCTAAAGACGAAATTGAACCAACAATTCGCTTTATTGTTGCTTATCAAACAATTTGTGATTATTTAGATAACCTGTGTGACCGCAGTACTTCCCTAAATCCAGAAGACTTCCGTACTCTCCATCAAGCCTGCTTACATGCTTTGACACCGGGTGCTGAAGGCATTAATTACTACCAGTGTCGGCAAGAACAAGACGATGGTGGCTATCTCATCAAACTCGTAAAAACTTGTCAAAGTGTACTGCAACAATTGCCATCCTATGCCATAATTGCTCCTCAATTACATGAACTGGCTGATTACTATTGTAATTTACAAGTTCATAAACACGTCAAAGTTCAGGAGCGAGTTCCTCGCTTAAAAGCCTGGTTTACAGAGCATCGTGGGCAAATCCCTGAAATGAAGTGGTATGAATTTTCAGCTTGTACTGGCTCAACGCTAGGAATTTTTTGTCTTGTCGCTTATGCCTGCGACCCAAATTGTTCTCAAGAATTAGCAATCAAGGTAAAAAACAGCTACTTCCCTTGGGTTCAAGGACTTCATATCCTACTGGACTATTTTATTGACCAGGAAGAAGACAGGATTGGCGGTGATTTAAATTTTTGTACTTACTACGATAGTCAGCAAGAAATAGCTGAACGCTTCGTTTATTTTCTTTCACAGGCTGACTCTTCTGTTGCTCAGTTACCACATAAAAACTTTCATCGAATGATTAATCGAGCTTTACTAGGTGTTTACCTTGCCGATCAAAAAGTCAATCAACAGAGAGACGTGAGAAAAACTGCTAGACAAATTCTAGGCTCCTGTGGTGGGTCAGCACTCTTTTTTCTTTGGAATGGTCTAA
Organism: Calothrix sp. PCC 7103; assembly: GCF_000331305.1. Lineage (GTDB taxonomy): Bacteria > Cyanobacteriota > Cyanobacteriia > Cyanobacteriales > Nostocaceae > Dulcicalothrix. Next base: position 1,493,170 of record NZ_KB217483.1, read on the forward strand.
TTATGACTCGGATTCGGTATCAACAAATATTTGTTTAGTTATTACACCACAATCAATTTATGAAACAATATCTTTCAAGTAATGGTTGGATAGGTTGGGCCGCACCCGACACAATTTTAATCGACCCTTTTTTTCATAATAAGGGTAGGTTTTTAATCGCAGGATTTAATCCTAGTGCCAAATTTTGCGTATCACCAAAAGTTTATGACAACGCTGAAATTGCCAATGATTTAATTCCTATTTTCGACCAGCAAACTGTGGCTTTTGAATATGAGGATTATATTATAAGGGTTTTTGTCTGCTTCGATGATACATATTGGTGGCATGGTACTTCGCTCAATGGGGATCGTTATCCTGCTCAACAAATACAGAATCCCAAAAATATGCAACACGCCGTTGCGCTCCTTAAAATTGACCTGATTACAATTGACGTGGATAATGAACTTCCCTTTTTATAACAGTATTTCAAAATGACATTGGTAAACAAACGATAACAGAAGCAATACCTGTCCAAATAACGAACTTTTCAACATTCACTTCCTCTAAGGCAATACTCATTTAAGTCATCGCCTTAGATACTGCTACCAGTAAAAATACAAACACCGTAATATATTGAATAGTCATTTTATACTCCTATTTTTAGCAGTGGGGATTAACATCCACCCTGCTTGCCTTAACTTTTGGCAGGTACTAAATCCCTTAGAACCATTGGCAATGGGATAATCAGCAACCATTAACTGGGGATACGCCGTATAGGGTAGCCAAGGCTCAAAAGAACGCTCTCTTAAATGCAAAATTAATTGCCCCTCATTACCTGAACTAGATAGCCAGCACATTTGACCAGACATTGGTGACTCCTTGTTTATTCAAGATTGATTAAAAATTACACTCTTTGACAGAACTTTCCCTCAACTCAAATACGAGTAGCTGTTTAGGAAAGCAGATTTCAGTGTTCAAACTTTCACAACCCTTGCTTGAAAAAGTCCTTGTATGTGGCAACTATTGTTTGTGCTAATTCTGTGAGGGCACATTAGCCAATTGTCACACCTCTACTTTTAAATCATGCTGCCCGCAGTTCTGCTTCGTTAAGAATGACCATTGTCTCCGCCCCTACTCTGCCAAAGTCAGGATACTGTCCCATCTCCATCTCAACAAAATAGTCCCAAGCCCCAAATTCGTATTGGAATTTTCGCACAACTCCTTCACCGCCAATAAATCTGACTCGCTGGTTATTGCCAAAGCTGGGCATTCTTATTAAAGCTTTACTCGTGGGCATGAAAAAAATTCCGTTAATTCAATAATTTATGTTTTAGTAAAAGCAAGTGAATGTTTTGTATACCTTTTTAGTTAAATAATTTAAATATTCTCTACAACTTTTGATTGATTTAGAATTCAGCATATTTTTTATTATTTTGATTGAAGTCACAGCAATCAAGGAGCAACTTAGGCAAAGCTTGCTCCCAGTAAAAATGTCACTTAGATTAGCAATTTGAACTCCTTGTGGAGATGCTCAAAGTGTTCAAGGCTATCTTCGACTCGAAAGTATGGATATACCCTTGAGAAAATATTTCCTACTAGTTTTTTTAGTGCTTGATGTTAAAATAGTTGTAATTTACCGCTACACGCAGCACTGTTATTTAAATTACGCCAAATTCAACTTGGTTTTACCTCTCTATTTCTCGTTTTGGTTTGTTTTGTTGGCTTAACCTCCAAATTGCTCGATGAAGTTTTTTTTAGCCAAGTAAGTCATATTCCTGTGTACAATAAAAGCCACTGCTACAGCTATATTGTCAATATCAAAAGGTATTAATAAGGCATTTTGATAGCCTGCATTTAAAGCGACATCTAGTTCTCTCCAATAAGCAGTGAGAGCGATAGCTGAAATAAACCTTTCTGGCAATACTTCTTTGTCTCTAAGAGTGCGAATCAGCCAGTAGCCATCCTTTTCTTTCATGTGAATATCGCTAATTAAAACATCAACCTGCCACTCTTGCATGGTTTTAAGACATTCATCTGCTCCCGTAACTGTTTTGACTTGTGCCTGATAATCTTCCAAAATCATTTTGACCAATAATTGAGAATCTTCATAGTTGCCGACTACAAGTATCCTCAAGCCTTTAAGAAGGGACAAATCAGGTTGCAATATTTCACCTATGAAAGGTTTATCTTTTTGAAAGCGAAAATTGAAAAAGCTATTAATCATCATAACAAATGGCTTATTCCCTGAAATAGATGCTTTTTAATAAGACCTTGAAGTAATAGGCACATTATTAAGCGTACCCACATAGGTAATAACCCTTTAGCCTAAGCCTTAAGCCCTAAGCATTAAAGGGTAGAATATAGCATAACTTTAGCTTGAAGGAAAAGAATTGTAGACAAATTCTTGACTCTAATTTTCAGCTTAAAGTATTTAAGTGAATATTTTGTGAAGAATCAACTAAAAATTAGGGTAATCTGATTTATGACCTAATTTCCCTCCCTAGACGTATAAAAGCTAAAAATGATTATCCTACCTAATTAGCTAATCAAAAATCATAGGTTTTTCAGGACTGATACTCGGCTTAAGTTCGAGAAGCACAGCTACTTCAGAACTCATATTAATCGCTTGCGTATTGAGGAACACCATCAGTTGTTACATAACTCATTTTTGCCAGTAATCTGCTTTGACTTATCAAGATATTACATCTACAATTATTAAGTAATTTGTGTAAATATTGCTAAATTTGGCACGAAACAGCTAAAAATTTAATTGCTAATTGTTTTTCCAAAAATTCCCAGTATTTGAAAATAAAAACAATCCTGTGCTTGATTATGCGTTATCTATCCTGCTTCACTTATCACTATGTATCATGAGAGCCAACACTCAGCGTTTGCAAACCTTTTGCCACGATTTGTCCACCTCAACAGTTGAGCGTTACTTCTTGACTATGAACGAGGGACAATTTAGGGACACAGCCCATTTATTCGCCCTTAAGGGTATTCTTGCCCCACCCTTTCTTCCCCAAATCAAAGGTCAGAGAGCCATTGCCGACTACATGGAAAAGACGGCAGGGGGAATCTCTATGACAGTCTTTTCACAAACGAGTCAGCGATTTCGCAACTCAAGACTTCAAGTCGATGTTCAAGGACGGGTAAAAACCCGTTGCTTTGAAACGGACACAGCTTGGACGTTTCTGCTCAACCCTGATGGCAATATTGCCCTGTTACAAATTAAGCTGCATGTGTCATTAAAGAAGTTGAATCAGCTTTATCCGTATCTATATCAAGTTGCCTGCGGATAGGTTTGAGCCGACATTCTCACTCTACATGATACATCGGTATATGCCACGAACTACATTTTTCTAACAGAACTTTGGCTCTGACAACTATTTGGCGCACTTACGGGCTTGAAGAGAATGATAATCTTTCTGTTGTCGAGATGTTTAGGTCAGTTCGCAGTCAATGATTTAAGGGTACTGCTGTTAAAGTCGTCTTTAATACCTATTTGTAGGCATTACCAGCAGTGCATCTGTTCCCGTTGCTGCTCTAATTGTAAATAAATATTACAAAATTAACGTCAAAACTTCTTTTTCCAACTAACTGTCAAAAAGAAATTGTTAGTATGGATACACACCTAATTCTGTATATGAAGTGCTTGGCTGCTAGTATATACTTACCCAAGCCAACTTAGGGCATAGAACCGAGTTGGGAGAAGACAACCTTGAGTAACTCAGCTTTAGTAAAGGGTTTGCTTAAATACGCCGACGCTTTGACCATCTTGGCTCGTGCTTTATCAATTAGTCCAGTTCTGGCAGTCAGCATGACTACTGGAGTGGTGGCAAAATTGGCGTGTTTGCGAAGCATAAAGCAAAGCTTGTAGCCATTTAGCTGAGGCATGGAAATATCGAGCAGGATTAAATCCGGTTTGGTTCGCAGAATCTGCATTAAGGCTTTGAGAGGATCATCAACACCAATAACACTAAATATCTGCTCATCTAAAAGAGTTGTAAGAGTTTTAAGCATCACCGGACTATCATCAATGCACAAAACCTTATAAACTCTTGGTATGGTATTGTTCTCCTGGACTTGCTGATAGGAAGTAATCTGCTGTTCTAAAATTTGAGGACTAATTTTTACGTCCTTAACTGGTGGTATTGGTTGAGGTGATTTTAAAAGTGATTGGGCTTTTAAGCCAGCAAGTCCTTGAATTTTATAAGAATTATTTAGAGGATTAAAAAGGTTGAGATTACCTGCATGGAAGGAGCTTAATTGGCTGCGGCGGGTGAGCAAGGCAACATCAAGGTGGCAAAATTTCGGTAGATATTCTGGCAAGGACTGAGGTAAAAATTGGTAAGTACCCGCGTCTAGTTTCAGGATTGACTCTAGCATTCTAACAGCCATTTTTTGAATTAAATTGCCAGCTTGTGAAAAGCTAAGATATTGCTCTTCAACTAACCAGCAGATGGTTAAATAATCTGTTTCTGTCTTAATATCATTGACATTAGTTGCAAAGGCTTCTTGCAGTTGGGAAACAAGTTCGCTATCCAAACTGCCAATTTCAGGGCATAATTGGAATAGGGAATCAGAAAAAATCTCCCACATGTTATTATCTTGGTAGGCGTAAATCAACCGTCCCCGTTCAAAATACAGCAGCCAGGTTTGGCGATGGCTCAAGACTTGTAGGCACCCTTGAATTGATTTTTGAGAAATCATCTCTAGCAAAAAGCTAAACTCTTGTTGCTCTTGAAATTTCTGTCCTTCAACACAAAGCTTTTTCATATTCCCTAAGTTTTAAAAACGAACAATTTTTTCTGTAACCAGAAATTTCTAACCCACAACTTTCTTAATAGGTAAAGTACCAAGAATATGCCAATGGTGATTAGACCTACTTGTGCAGAGGTCAGGACTTTATAGTTACGG
>NZ_KB217483.1:1498168-1500530 GCF_000331305.1 Calothrix sp. PCC 7103
ACCATAGAAATTTCTAAATGTACTTAAAAGTTTAGGTGTTTTCTCTAGTATCCGAAAATTGGCGCCCAAATCTCCTACTCTAAGCCAAAGGCAGCAGTTACTGATTAGAGTTGGGTATCAATAAACACCAAAAAATCAGAATAACTGAGTCAGAAAAGGTTTAAAACTAGGCTAGTGGCATAAAACTTTAGTTAAAACCAGTAAACTACGTAGCTGTGTTTGTGAGGCGCAAAAATAAATGAATATGAAGGTGTCGGGTACTTTTAGCCAAGTTACCCTTGCCATTGAAAAGTTGCGGACGGTTTTTGAAGTGATGAAAACGACTTACTTTGTCTTTGAAGATGAAACGGTGCAGGTTATTGTGTGCGTGAAGTTGCCAATGGCGCCGCTAGCGGAGAGGCTAATAGACAAGCATTCGTGAAAATTATTTCCCTATTTATTGACACTTCGGTTTTGAGCAGTTATAGTTAACAATCGTGTTAAAACCCGACTACACAGGAAAGGTGCCAATTATAGCTTAACTTGTAATTGCCACCTAGCTGTACTCGGCTATCTCAAGGCTGAGAAACTAGGGGTAGTTAAAAGTAACACCCATAATTTGCGGTCTTAAATCAGCAAGATATTTTCGCTTCGAGAGAGAAGAAAAGCCTCGTCTCAACCAAAATTTTAGCTCTGCTTGATAATGAGTACAGATAATCATTAACATTTTTCTAGCTAATGGAAAAGTTATACACCATTATGGAAATACGCTTAACCGGAACTGAAGAAGAGATTAAGCGCAGCATTACCAAAATTAAAACCTGCTTTGAGCTAGTTGAAGTCTCTAATTTTTACCCTAATCACAGCACCACTGATCAAGGACGGGTGTATATCAAAGTCAAAAATGTAGTGGAAAAATGATAATCATAATTACAGTGAAAATTTCTCTCTTCTATTAAACTAGAAAGGAGAGATAGGAGGTATTTCAATTTGCACTACTAAATTTTATTGCTGCAAATCATACCACTAGAGAGGGAAAAAACCCTTCTACCAGCAAACTGAATAAAAGGGGTACTGTTGTCTTTATATATATAACCAAGTCAATTATACAGCCGTAATAAAAAATCCCTCTCACACCAAGGAAAGAGGGGAGTTATCAGGTCGATTTTGTAATCGATAGAACCAATTATAACCGTACAGTTGGAGTATCACTGGCAACTAGAATTTGTATAGCCCACAGGGATTGTAGTACAATTGTCATTTGAGTCTAGCTAAAGCGGTTGGTACTTGTCCCTTCAGAGAATAGTAAAAGCCACAAACGACTCTACTGGTCTGTGGCTGGAGGATTCAACCAAGCAACCGATTTTTTGATTACTTGGTTTTAGGGTGCATCATTCTACTATATCTAGGGATAGAGGATACAACTAGACAATATTAGATATAAAGGACGAGAATGGTTAAAAGGAATACATCACGCCAAGCACTATACCATAATTAATCTGCTAAATTTAGTCTTTTTTACCACCCTTTCACCTAAGTCGCCTTTTACCTCGCCAGATTGAATTTGAGAAGTTTTGTGCCCCCATTTGGCTTTTATTCATATATTCTTCATCTTCTCCACGGAAACGTGCAATACCAGCCATAATTTAGCCGTTAGCTTTGGGTATCCTGAGTTTAAGAAATGTTGCATCCCTTGGCAGCGATTCTAACTTATCGTTAAGTTTACGGATACTTAAATGTTAAACGGACTACTCATTGCCTCCAACAGCATCATCTCACTGTGCTACTTCATTATTGCTTTTTTAATATTGCGCCCTTTCCTGCGTGGAGAGCAAAAAACCTCCCTGGTGCTGGCAACGATTATGGTTTTCTTTAGTTGCGGCCTTGGACACGGCGGACACGTGTTAATGATGTCCAGCAATCCACCGTCTCCACTGCTGCTAAAGATGCAAGTTGGAGTTGATTTTATGACTGCCAGCGTAGCCATAACCTATATTGCCCTGCGACGCTACTTTTCGTTTCTGGTGGACGGGCCGCTGCTGCTGAATCAAACGCAGGATAAATTAGAGAAAGCCAACAGCGAACTGCTAAATCTCAATACCAAACTAGAATCCTTAGTGTTGCAGCGCACCCTTGAACTATCCAGAGCCAACGAAGAATTAAACGCTAAAGCGGAGGAGCGCAAACACATGATTGCCCAGCTTAACCGCAACAATGCCTTTCTGAAAGCCCAGCAGGAAGCGGGAGTGGACGGGATTTTAGTGGTTGATGAAAATAACAATGTGGTGTACTACAATCAAAACTTTTATAAAATTTGGCAAATCCCCGAATCTATAGTTGAGCAGGGTGATGACCGCAAAATTTTAGAATTCTCTATTACTAA
>NZ_KB217483.1:1500630-1505965 GCF_000331305.1 Calothrix sp. PCC 7103
GGGTGGCAAGCTGACTTGGTTAGATATTAGTAACATTCCTCTGCACAATAGGGAGAAGAAAATTATAGGTCTGCTGACGGTGATTGAAGACGTGACGGAGCGTAAAGCGGCGACTGAAGCTTTGCAAGCCTCTGAATCGCTTTTGAAACAGAAAGCCCAGCAGTTAAAAACAACACTTTTAGAACTGCAACACACCCAAAGCCAGTTAATTCAAAGTGAGAAAATGTCGGCTCTGGGGCAACTGGTGGCGGGGATCGCCCACGAGATAAACAATCCGGTTAATTTTATCTATGGCAACCTGACCCACGCCAGTGACTATATCCACAATTTACTGGATTTGTGTAAATCTTACGAGCGAATTTATCCCTACCCGGCGCCAGAAGTGCTAGAGCAAATGGAGGAGATTGACTATCAATACATTCTGACTGATTTACCTCTGATGCTGTCCTCTATAAAACTGGGGGCTGAGAGAATCCGCGAAATTGTCTTATCTTTGCGTTCTTTCTCTCGGCTCGATGAAGCGGACATGAAAGAAGTTAATATCCACGAGGGTCTGGATTCTACGCTACTGATTCTAAAAAGTCGCCTGAAAACTAAAAGCAATGGAGAGATTACAGTTATCAAAAATTACGGTAACTTGCCAGAAGTAGAGTGCTACCCAGGACAACTCAACCAAGTGTTTATGAATCTAATCTCTAACGCCATTGACGCTTTAGAAACGGACAGTATTACCAATCCCACAATTGAAATTAGCACTTATTTAAAAGACGAGAAGCGAGTTATTATCACAATTAGCGATAATGGAGTGGGTATACCGCAGGCAATCCAATCCAACATTTTCAACCCTTTCTTCACAACTAAGCCCGTCGGTAAAGGCACTGGGCTTGGACTATCGATTAGCTACCAAATAATTGTTTATAAACATGAAGGGATTTTAGAGTTTAGCTCGGTGCCAGAACGGACAGAATTTTATATTGAAATACCGCTCACTCAAAACGTCAGCCAGGAATATGAAAGTCAATTAGCTCAAGTAGCTAAAACATAACAAACGCTTTTCTGATAACAATTGAACAAAGCTTTTTTGCTACATCAGACCACAAATAGTCAACAAAAATTAGTTTGTAATCCCTAGACTTGGCTCAGTTTTTATAAAAATAATACCCTATAACTTTTTATAACTCTATAACTATTGAGAGGATAAAAAAATACATCAATTATCTTCCAAGTAATACTTGAGATAGATGAATTAAGTTTGAAGAAAGGAAAATAATGCTGGCAAAGATTATATAACAACTATGACCAGCAGACCGGAAAAGTCCAAAGTATTCACCCAGCACGATAAGTTTTTAACCCACTATCAAGAATTTCTAACTCACCATAATCATTATCAGAAAATATTCAAGGCTATTGAGCAGGAACAGATACCTTCTTATTCTTATGAATTTTTATTGCAGTTATACCTTGAAGCAAAGCAAGCTTATTGCAGGGCAACTGATTCCTACAACCAGGCTATTGAAGCCAACCAAGAATACAGAGAAGAAATCTTCACCAACTCTTTAAAGTGAAGCTTATAAAGCTGCCAGTAACATTTGAAACATAAAGAAAAGCTTATGATTGACAAATAATACGCATCAGTATTGTCCTAGTAAGGTATATTCAAAAAGTATACGCCACGCTTCGTATTGGTAATGATTATGGATTTATACATCTCAAACAATGGTTGGCTGGCTTGGGTGGAAATAGACCCAATAGCAAATAACGATGTATTTACCAGCAACAGTGAGGGGAAACAGTTTGTGATTGTCGGCTTTCTCCCTAGTGGTCAGTTCTGTATTGCTCCTGACTCTTATACAAGGGTAGAACAAGCCCAAGAAATAATCTCAAGCTTAGACAATCAAACCATTGCTTTTGAGTGTGGGGATCATTTGATTAAAGTGTTTAGTTGTTTTGACGGCTCCTACTGGTGGCAAGCCTCTTCAACCAGCCAAATAAAACACCCTCCGCAGAGAAGTTACACTGCCCAAAATATAACTGAAGCTGTTGAATTAGCTGGCAGTCAACTTTGCTGGAGTACTTTTCAGCCAAAGTCGAGTAGAAGAAGTCGTAGCACCTGTCGCCTACCCTTGCCTAATTTTTCTTGAATTGGTCGCTAAATGGAATCAATCGCAGGCTCGTTTGCCTCGCTTGCCTGCTGCTGCATAATTTGCAAGTACTGCTTGGCTACCTCCAAGGGATTTCGGTTTTGCTCCCTAGCTATCATTGCAATCAAGGTGAAGCGAACTGTTCGCTCATTTTCGGGCGTGTCCTCAATGCTAGCCAGGATTTGCCTTGCCTCCTCTTGCTCTCCAGCTTTCAGGCACATGTAAAATTGGCGAATTTTGTATTGCAATGCAGCTTCTTCAAAACTGACGGGGTAGTAAGCATCGTCCTCATCGAGCATGGGTCGGGACATAGGAAAAAGCATAATCAAAACGGCATCTTTCACTATACATATAAGGCAGAGAACCAGTTCCCACTGGTTTGTGAAAATTTACTTTCTGGAGAGAAAAACACTTTGCAAGTAAGCAACCTAAGACTGCCGTAAGTACTTTTTTACTAAACTGTGTGCGTCCAGTACTCGGGGATATTTTTAGCTTAAGAATTGTATCAAAACCCTTGACTTTTCGCACTCCGTGCGAGTTTCTACATTTTATTTACAAGCTCAATCTTGCTATCAGTCTCTGAGAGAAGAAGCACAAGCCTGGTTTAAGGCAAGCGGTGAGGTAATTAATCAGATTACTGAGTTTAGCTGCTTCTGGGAGTATTTTGAAGCCCTGACTTTCTAAGGCGCCGTTGACCGTTAAATTAAGTTCCGTTTTGGAGCAGTAGCTAAGATTGCTACTTTCTGCCTCCCTGATAACCGATAGTGAAAGTGGCAGGGGGTGAGTGGATAATTTTTAGCAGGTAAGCGTTTGCACCTTACTATTAACCGTAGCCTTGCAAGCAATGTAGCTGCTAAGGTTAGCTTTGCCTTGTCTTTAAGCGTAGTAAGTGGACTACACAAAAAAAATTTATATCCTTCTTGTTACCCGTATAGTTCAGAATAAAAAGTACGGTTGCTGTTCTTAAATTAAGGTTTGGTGTAAATGGCTAAGAAAAATGTCTTAGGAGAAGTCAAGAAGCTAGATAGCGTCAAGGGTCAGAATAAAACTACGTTTAAAGCTAACAAGCAGGCAATAGATACAGAATTAAATACCTCTTCTGATTCCACCTGCTGGGAAGCTTGGGAGTGCTATGGAGATACTAACGACCAAGCCAATTGGGAGCAGGTTAAAGAAGGTTCACTGGAAGAGTGCTTTGAGGAGCTATATGACCCGATTCATTGTCAAATAGAGGAGTCTTGGGTAGAAGGAACAATAGACGAGTTAGAGGCTAAGTACGGACACGAGCCTGATGGGGTACTCGAAGCGATGCAAAGAATGTCTCAGCCTCACGTAGATGCCTTTAAAACTGGTTCTTGCGTATGTAGCGTGCTAAATTTTAATTATAATCGATACTTTTCCTTTAAAATCAAGGCTTACAGGCACTTATAGTTGAAATTTTGGTAATTTTATTTTTTACAAAGGTAATAATGGCTGCAAGATAGGCATAGCAAGATTTTCAAGCTATTTTATCAATACATTTAGCACGCCAAGTACGGAAGAGCCGCCTTTCCACGTCCGGAATGCAGGTTTTTACACGAACCTCGGTGCTATGCCGTACAGTTTTTCTTCCTGATCAATTCCTTAACGTAACTTTCTGTAACACTGCTTATTTCACCCTATTACTATAGGGTTTAGTATATGATAACGAGAATCTTAAACAGGCTTGGTTTGTTTACCAGATGGCAAGTTAACAATTTGGTTAGTGCCTCTGTGAAGACATTGATGAAACATACAGAAGTCAATGAAAAGTTTAACAATGAGTTTCAAAAAATCTTAGAAAGAGATAGAACCGCAATACTTACATTTATAGAGCGTGCAGAATATTACGCATACTCAACAAATAATACAGAGTTGCAAAAATTAATCCAAGAATGGACAGAAGAATTTATGGAGTTTAATAAATTTAAATGAAAATTTCTTTGTGGATATTTTCACATAATTAGCTTTCATTACAATACCCCCTGCATCTAGTATACGGGGTCAGATAAGCAATGGTACAGAAAGTTACGCTAAGGCTGAAAGCCTTGCCCGTTAAACACTCTATCCATCAATATTTTTGCACTTCGTTCACAGTGTCCAGTGCCATGCAAGGGCGTACCAATTAACCTATACTCTGTTTGGTACACTAAATTCAAAGGGTACAGTAAGGGTTTCAGGCTCCTAGATTTCAGACCCTTCAATTGGTACAGTGTTTCTTCCTGGTGATCAATTCCTTAACGTAAGTTTCTGCACCACTGCTTATTTCACCCCAAGTTGTAGAAGAGTTTTTAGAACTATTTAACACTTAAAGCACCTTGACACTTTTGTAATCAGCGAATACAACAGCAGCAAAAGCTAGTTGCAAATGTAGAGATAATAAAATGGTCTTTCACCTTTGGCAATTGCCTTACTATTTGTACCCTGATAATTGATGGCCGCAGCGCGTCCGGTTAGCTAACAGCGCGAGCAGAAGTGGGGGAAAAGATGTAGGGTGGCCGCCCCTTAAGTATTAACTCAATTAAGTCGTCGGAACCGTTGCCAACAACAATTTGTGATTGCTTTTTCGCTGTATAAATAGCAAGCTCTTTTTGTAAATCACTACTTTGTACTTGTGGATACCTATTTATTTTTGACGCAGCATGACAGATAGTTTGTATAACTTTAGGGGAGAGAGGATAAGGACTCTCGCTCTGATCTAAGCGGATGGAGTTGGATGGGTGATAAGAAAAGGCTATAGTGGAATGATAATTCTCTTGTACCATTGTTTTTTGTAAATTTACAACACCATAAGTGACTGCATCGCGAGCGAGATATCGGAAATATCAATTAGGGCGTAAATCAAAAATAGTGCTAAAAGGCGCCTCTACTTCGTTTTGTCCAACGCATTTCCACCCAGATTCAGCGAACAAATCCATCCATTCACTTAGCGATGGAACGTACTGACCAACAACGGCATGAACTGTTTCAAATCCCAGTGTAAATACTGGTATATTATCAGACGGTATAATATCAGAGCGATAGGTATCGCACAAAAGAAAGCGCTTTAGATTAGGAAATACTTTACGCAAGTTTTGCATTAGTTGTAAACATTTGTCTCTAGGCCACATATCGTGACCACAGAAAAAACTGAACAAAGTATCTACATCTTCAAATTCACTTTGTGCTTCTAAATA
>NZ_KB217483.1:1506065-1549191 GCF_000331305.1 Calothrix sp. PCC 7103
TTTCAGATGCGACCATCATAGTTCTATGTCCATCGCCCAAGCTGAGTGGTAGAATATCCAGAATTTCAGGCAATATTTTCGTCAAACTAGAAGCGCTGATAAAGCAATCTATCCAGGGGTGAGTTTGATTCCAAGCTCCTGTACGTCGCATTGTATCAAAACGGGGTTGATAACGGAAAACATGATTTGCGGTTTCCTCATCTTCAATATGAACAAGCTTCCAGTAGTTTAAGTCTCTCAATACATCAGTAACTTGAGGCGCCGTTGTTTCATATTCTATACCGACTTGCAAACCATACAGCCAATGAGTAAAAAAACGCCTAACGCCATTTTGGGTTTTAATGCCTTTAGCAGAATTCCAACAAAAACCCTCTAGATGTTCTATCTGCTGAGATTTACCTAACTTGATTTGGTCATTCATCCATACATCAATAGAGTCATAAACTAAATGAAAAGTGCGAATATTTGGTTTTATTTTACGCAATGCTAAAGTAGCTTTAACAATAATTCCGCATTTTCCTAGCCCACCTAAGACAGAATTATATAAGTCACATTTTTGAGTTTTACTACACTTGACATATTCACCATTCCCTGTAATAATACTTATATCAACTACATTGGTTGCAACAGAACCGTAAATTTTGGAATTAGTACCAATACCTCCAACAGATAGAATTCCACCTACGGTTTGTTCTAAATTTAGAGGAACTACTTTTGGAAGCATTTTGTGCTGAAGCGTAGCAGCAGTAACATCTTGCCATCTTGCACCACCAGAACAAGTTACAGTTTCGTTCTGAGTATCAACTACATTGTCATTTGGCAATTGTGTTAAGTCAAGAGAAAAGCCATTCTTAGGTATAGACTGTCCGCTTTGACTATAACCTCTACCTCTAACAGTAAGTTGTAAATGCTGTTGATTGGCAAATTTTACCACTGATAGAACTTCTTCAATTGTTTGAGGCTGAATCACAGCATAACAATTACCGTAGATTAAATTTCCAAAGTCAGCAGATGCTTTTAATCTACAACTACTATCTTGAATGACGTTAACACCTGTAACACTAATTAAGTTTCCAACTGTTTTTATACTAACAGTGCCTGATAAAAAGCTTAATGACTGATCGTTTTGCATATTGACTGTTCAACGAATAATATTAGCTTTCAAAAACAATTTAGATGAAACACATTATTACAGCGGATTGCAGGTTTATGAGGTACAGTAACAACAATTTGTAAACCAATTTTTTATGTGTTTTGGATTCATTAGGTCGAGAGCCGTTGCAATAAGGACATCAACCATTTTTGATGTGGTTGGAGAAAACTGACGCAAAAAAGCGCAATCGTTGTGACCACCAAAGTTGAATCGGATTCAAATCAGGAGAATATGGTGACATATAAAGAACACTGGCGCCAACGGATTGAATCAAAGGTTCAATTGCAGTTACTTTGTGAGATGGTAAAAAAGTCGCATCTGGATATTTTTCTACCATTTGAGCTAGCTGGATTGGATGAAAGTCTAATTGATTCTTCATAGCTCCACCTTGCTTTTGCGGCTCTAAGTTACCTTCAGTTTTCTTTATCTCAAGCAATTTTTGCACAAAGCTGCGCTCCATCGAATCTAGAGGCAACTTTTCTGACCGAAGTATTGGCTTGCTCGTAAGCTTTGACTATTTTTTCTCGCTCATTCGATTGAGTAAGCTCTTATTACCTTTGTTGATGCACATTTTTTTTAGTGTACCTCATTTACCTGCAATCTGCTGTATTTCACCAGACTTCATCGACAAAAACATATACAACATTATGTGAAATTATTTAAATAATTTTATTGTTGTATATTTGTAGCCGTTAACGCATAGCAATCCTATATGGTTTTTGAAAAATTACATTTATATAAAGAAGCAATTAATCCCTACCTAAGCAGAAAAGGTTCGCTTACGGGAAAACACAAAGTTATACGCATCTTTGCAACGCGATTTTCAAAAAAGAATTAGGTTTGCTATCTGTTATACAATATATAAATAACATACTTCATCATCAGAACAATGTTTCGTACTTTACACTTTTAATCAAGTTAGTAGTATATGAGGGGGTGACGAAAACCTGTGAAACTGAAATGCAGCAATAGTTTTAAGCAAGTGTGCCATAAAAAGATAAACATTATTTTTAGAGTTTCTTAATTTTATTTTCGATAAGCTTCGTACAAAAGTCTTATTTCTTCCAGTGTACCGTAGGTAAAAAACGTGCCCTCCGCTTTCATGGTGTATTTTTAATAGTATTTATGTATGTTTTTCGATAATTTTGGATCAAGTATTGAGTTGATTAATTTATAACGTCGAGCAATTTTAAGTAAATAATAAATGTAAATATGTATTGATATTAATTGTGTTGTTGGGAGTTGCCCTTTGTCGGCTTCCTGCTCCCGCGCGCGCGAGAGATGAACCGATGAACCTGGAGGGCACCTCTCTTAAATGCTTGTTTTTTTAAATCATTAAACCGACAAAGCTGTATAAGACTTTGAGGAATTCACAGAGTCAGCTTCTACATAGTATGCGTAATTTGTCAACACCTTCTACTCGACCGGCGCTCTAGCTTGTACAAACTAGTTAAATTTTTACGTAGACTAGATCAGGAGAGCGAATATTTCTCTTCTGGTGGGAAATTTTTTGATAGCTCAAAAATCGTCATCGCTGCATCAAATGCTTTTTGATAGATGACTAAATCCTCATGAGTTTTTATTTTTTTTTCTTCCTTGTCCACTTTCCTACCTGGTCTACCTTGCCTCTCACTATTATATTTTAAAAAACCTACCCTTGTGAGGGAAGGGGGTAGCGATACCCCTAACCTACCCGACCACGTTCCTGCCCCATCTGGCAAGATAGTATCGGTTAAATCGGCGCCATTTAGTTCAGCGCCTAAAAAGTATGTTTTTGCAATTGGGCGCCTACCAGACTTCACAGCGCTTCAAATTGTTGAATCTGTTCTGGGAATTGATATTTACTGCCATCTGGCAAGATAGCATCGGTAAAAATTCAGCAGATTGCTGGAAGTAGTTTCTTCCTGACAAACTGCTCGAACGTTGTTGATGTTACTGCTTCAGGAGTGCGGACTGTTGCATAAACTCCATTAGGATCGCCGAGGGCGCGGAACAGATTTCCTAACTCTCGTTGAACTTCAGGTGTCGCACCCATCGATGCAAGGCGTTCCTGAATCGATTCAATGGTGGCTCGGACATACTTAATCGGATAATCTAAAACTTGTGACAGTATCTGTGTTACTTCAATGAGCGTTAAATTTTCGGCACCCATTAAATTACGAGTCCACTGACCTGCCCATCGGTTGTCTAGTAGATATTTTGCTGCTTCATCACCGATATCGTCGATACTAATCCAGGGAAAATCGTGATCGCTGGCATAAGGAAAGGATATTGTTCCCCCACGAATGCTCTCAACTTGTGCTAGGAAATTCTCCATAAAATAGCCAGGACGTAGATGTACTACATTAGCTCCGGTTTGGTTGAAAATTGATTCAACATTCCCACTGAATGAGACTGTACCCAAGTTTGGTTTTGCACCTGCACCAATACTAGAAATGTTGACAACTCGCTCGATCTCATTTTCGCACACGGCTCTGGCTCCAACCATTGCTGTTTGGATGTACCAGTCGGATAAATTTAGGGTATCTAGTTTAGGTGGTGTTAACCAAAATAAAGCATCTGCATGTTGCGTTGCCTCAATTAACCCGATTGCATCGTCGCTACCGAGGCATTTCACCGTAGCACCTCGCTCGACTAAATCTGCCAACTTCTCTGGATGTCTTGCTAGCAAAATAGTTTCAACCCCAGTCTGTACAATCTGCTCTGCTGTGCGTCGTCCAACATTGCCAGAGGCGGTTGCAATTACAATTTTCATATTTATGCTCCGTATATTACTGGGCACTAAAATTTGGGGTGTCACCCCAGGCATCCATCACAGGAGCAGGATTCCAATATTCGCGGTAATGAACGATCAAGCCATCCTTAGTTTCCATCCGCATCACATAATCTTGCTGATAATGACGACATGTGGTGGAAATTATGGCTTCTCCATGCACCTCAGCCAATAGAACATTCGGGTTTAAGGTTATATATTTGCGAACATTCGTAAATGTCAAATTTTGCATTTGGGAGATCGCCGCTTGAACATGATTGTAGATGGCTTCCTTGCCTTCTAAACGTTGTGGCGCACCTAGGGCAGAAGCATACGGAAATTCCACGATTGCATCCTCAGCAAGCAAATCTGCCCAGGCTTTAACATTGTTGCTAATCATGGCTAGATGAGCATCGAAAATCTTTGCGATAGTATCTTGCTCTAAATTCTGTGTTGGCTGCATTAGATTCTCCCACTTTATTTACCTGAAGTGTACTATTTTATAGCTTGAGAATTCTTGCAGATTCTTACCAAGATTTATCAGATTCTGATGCTTTTGGAAAACTGTTTCGGTGTCATGCCAGTGAGACGTTTGTAGTGGTGGTTCAAATGGCTTTGGCTGGAAAATCCCACTTGAGAGGCAATACTCGCGATCGCTGAATCCGTAGTCGTCAGCAGCAGCTTCGCCCGTTCCACTCGCTGTTTAATCACATATTGATGCAGCGAAATACCTGTAGCTTGCTTGAATAAACTGGCAAAGTAAGTAGGACTGATATTAATACTTCCAGCAATTTGTACTAACGATAAATCTTGTTCAAGGTAAGTGTGAATATAGTCGATCGCTTGCTGTAATCGAACGTGAGTTAAGCTGTGGCTTACGGATGTAATTGCCTGCGTCAAGGTGGAATAATGTCGCAGCAGATGAATAACTAATACTTGGGTCAATGATTCTACATATAACTCACCCATAATGCTGCCTGACTTTAACTCTGCCAAGAGCATCATCGCTATCTGTTGAAGCTGTAGGTCATATTGAGAGAAACAGTGCGTCAGTGAAATCCCATCGCGATCGTCCTCAGATGTCTCGGCAATTTGCGTAACTAATTCCGGTTGCAAGTAGATGTGCAGGATTGACTGCTGTGTATCACTCCGCGATCGCCAGTAGCTTGCTTGTCCCGCTGGCACAAAAATCACATCTCCCTTTTGAACCATCAATTCATGCAAACGATCGTCGCGCTTCTGGGTCAAATGGATGGGTCCTCCCAAGGGAAAATTGAGCCAATGCGCTGATAGAGCGGGAAGGTTACCTTCACACGAAGAAGTTGACGAGCTTTGATACTGTTCAACTAACATGCCCTTCCATCCGCTGTGCTGACTCGATAGCACCAACGATTTATTCAACTCTGGGGGTTCAATACTGGTATTCATCACAAAGGCAATCAATGGTTTTATCCTCAAATCTTAAAAGCGCATTAACCTACGTTAAAAAAGAGATTATAGAGTAATCCAGTGACTCAGTAATATTAATCTACATCTTAATCTTATGTTAGGCGCCGATGGTTCTTTGTTGTCTATAACCTTAGACGTAGATTAAATTGGTCGGAAATTGACAGGATTTATCTAGCCACTATCAAGCTAGTCGTACACAGTATTCTTGGCAATTTCCTACTTAGGGCGAGAGTAGCAAACGAACATAAATGTCACTAGACCCATAACTTCGATGGGTCTGGAAGCATAAGCGAGAATTTTTGGGTCTGAAACCCTGATTATTGCGTTAATTAATTGTCAGAAAGTCCTAACATTAGAAGGATAACTTTTCCTAAAGTGCAAAATGGAAGCATAAAGCTATACGTGAGTCCCAAAATTTTGCAGCCTTTAAACCTAATAAAAACGTTGACCTAACACCAGTTATAGTTTATACATCCAAGCAGGGCTTGAGTTTTAGGCTTTGAAGCATAATTTGTCCGATAGACGATTGGAAGCATATGCGGTGTTTTCCTGCCAAGTTATGGGTCTAGTGACACTCACTCAAGCCCAAGCGGTAGCTCTGGTTCTCAACTTTAAAGGCTATCTGATGAATGAGCGAAAGCTTGCCGAAAGTACGGTCAATCGAAAGCTCGCGGCTATTAAGTCAATGGTGGCAATGGGCAGGAAGCTTGGAGTGTGCGCTTTCGCCCTTCAAGACGTTAAATCCGAGACAGTACATAAATACAGGGACACTTCCGGTATTGAAGCCAGTGAGTTTGCCAAAGTGCTGGCATTGGTTGACCGAACGACTCTCAAAGGAAAACGGGACTACGCTATTTTGCGCCTTCTGTGGGATAACGCCTTGAGAAGAAATGAGATATGCTCCCTCGATGTCGGGGATTTCAACCCGAATGCTAAAACCTTGACTATCTATGGTAAAGGCACGGGAACGCAAAAGACGGTGATTGAACTGACCGCAAAAACGGTAGAAGCGCTCAAGGACTGGATTACAGCCAGTAAGAAAACCAGTAACATAACAGAGGACTTAAAATATCAACCCCTCTTTGGTTCCCTCTCTCCCCGTAAAGGTGAGATTGAAGACAGGTTAATCGGCGAATCGATTCGGCGCCTGGTGGTCAAGCTGTGCAGGCAGGCAGGTATTTCCAAGCACATGTCCCCGCACCGCCTGCGCCATAGTTCCATCACCACCGCCCTTGATTACAGTAACGGCAATTACAGGAAAGTGCAGAACTTAAGTCGCCACGCCAGCATCGATACGATTCAAAAGTACGATGACAACCGTAGGCGCCAGCAGCAGCAACGGGAAATCTCGGATGTGTTGGCGGATTTGGTGTAAATGAATGGAAGGATTGGGACTAATGGAAATTACGTGATTGTAATGGGGTATGTTGCAGGAGCATACTTAAACTATAATGCTTGTATTGTTTGGAGCCATGAGAAAGAAGCAGCCGCTATGAACGAATTAGAAAAAATTAGAATTATTCAAAAATTAAACAAGCTGGATTTACACGAATTACAAGCTTATATATCTGTCTGTGAAACAGTGGTTATAAAAAAAATGGCGATACAGCTTTACAATAGTAAAGTCAAAGCCAACAGGACTTTAGAAACCAACCAAGAATTGCAATACTACAAAGACTTAATTAGTAAGTATTACTAATTGACTCCTGACCGCTACAACGGTGAATATAAATGGATACTATCAGGCGTGCCTTGCGCGATATATGGATTGTTTTTTGGTATAGGTTGGAGATTAATGAGATAGATAATTCCGACTGTATTGATATGGATTATTCCTTATATAAGCGGTGGCAGAAAAAGTATGAACACCAAAAAAGCGTTGCTTTTGCTTTTGTGACGATTGAGAGTGTTAAGAGCGAAAGAATGTTGGTGGTAGATGAATTGCAAGTACTCAATAATCGCGATAAAGGTAAAGGTTTGGGTTCTTACCTAATTCGTCAAATCATTAAAAACGCAGCCAAACGACAATTACCTGTGTCTCTTTTTGCTGACCCTGGTGGTGTGGGTGGTATTAGGTTTAATACGGAGGAATTGACCAATTGGTATGGCAGATATGGGTTTGCCAAAGAAGGTGGAAAACTAGTCAAAAGACCTTGATTATATGACCAGTAATTTTTCTTCAACTACCCTTATTTTTTTGCCAATCCTCCAGCGCACCTATTACAAAACTAGCGGCAGGATGACTGAGAAATTGCTCAAAAGCTTTCACACTCCCCGTTTTTAATGCACTAAGTATTCGATCTGTTAAGTTGGGATTGTTTTCAATTTGTGCTATCGCTTCGGTTGCTAGTGCCATCTTACCCGTAGTTGTGTTAATGGGGTATGATTTTTCTAATTGTTCGAGTAATTGTTGAATTTCTGCCGCAGCTTCAGCTAAATTTTTATTTTCTACATTATTGTGTATTACATCCCCAGTATAATCGCGTCCGGCAACGCCACCTCCAAGATTGGCACCACGAAAATCGTTATTTTGGGTATTAGTCATAGATTTATCTCCTACAAAATTTTCAATAAAAATGTGATAACTATGATTGGAAGCTATAGCTTTTTCTTGTGGAGAAAAGCTTATCCCTTCTCCAACAATTCCATCTTTTTCTAGTTGCAAAGCCCAGCGTAGTATAATATCTTTCACGGTATCTATTATTCTGTGCAGGCTAGCACTGCTAATGGTTAATTTTACAGGAACATCTCCACCTGCACTTTGTATTAAATATGACTCTACTTCGGGGGATAGAATAGCTTTTAATTCATTATTACCGTTTACATCTTGAGTTAAGGCAATTAGCTCGCTAATCGGTTGAGTAACTGGACGGTTGCATACAGCTTTGTAAAGCTTTAAAATCTCATTATCACCCGCTATAATAGGCTGCCATCCATGAAAAGGGTTAAACCCCCTAAGCTGCCCTTGGACAAAACGATACTTTGGTATAGATTCTATCTCAGTGTAGCCATTAAGTTCTAGTTCTATCCAATTCTCGAATTCTTGAATATCTAGTTTCTTTGCGACTACTAAAGCTTTGCGGAGTAAACTCAGAACAGAAACCGAAGAGTTAAGTGCGTCTGTCTGTAGCTCAAATACTAATGAACTCATATATTGTGATTAGCCAATTAACCCTATTTCTATAATTCCCATACCCAATACACCCCAGTTCTCTTGTTTCATTGTGCGGTGGCTGCCTACCACAATCCAGTGTCTATCGTACTATAATATTTTGACTACAAAATGAATTGACAAGCAGTGTTGTTATCCGTACATTCAGGTAGGAATATTGCCTAGAGCGTGCTGATAATTACCACTTGCAACACCCTGCCTATATTGTTTCAAGTCTAAGACCTTACTCACACCCAATCCCATCGTGGTCGCGATCTAGTACGTGCCTGTCACTTCCCACAACCCTAAATCACTTGCGTGGCATATCGGCACAATCTAAATTTGGGGAGTTGGGAGGGATGCAAAAATCGGGATATGAAGGGTCGCAGTTTTCTTGGGGTCTGGGTTGAGATTGTGGTCTTGGTTTCGCGGCTGTTGTAGTACGGTTCCCACATTTGCGAAACTCCCACGGCATAAATGGATTATCTTAACTCTATATACCCAGCCATCGCCCTTTGCACTTGTTTCGGCGCCAAGTAAACTTTGCTGTAATTGGGGCGAGCAGCCCTTTAGATACTGGGAATAGACAGCAGCGTTACCTTCTTGCACCAGGTTGGTGTTGATACTGCGGTTGTCATGTGTAAAAATCTGCGATTTAATCTTCAAAAGGCTTGATATTCCAAAGATTTGAATAACCGAAAGTATTATCGTTACATATTACCCACCTGAAGTCTTTATGTACTTCATAAACTTATTAATTTAAAACCAGTTTTTGTACCAATAAATAATAATCAATTTATATAACTATCAATTCTTCTGATAAAAATAAATCAGCGTATATTCACAGACAATTTAGTCAAGTCAAAGTTCCCACTTCAGTGAAATTACATACAAACTTCACAAATACAGCCCTTTTATGTAATTTTTCAGATAACTGTATTTATACTGAGGGAGCATACTGAAATTTGTGGTTAATATGTAGCAAATGTTATATGACTTGCCATAGAATGTGCTAAATTGTGAAACATAAATGAAAATTCCTAAGTCTTTGATAAACGACCAACAACGAATCGGGGAATTTATCAGGGAAATTCGGCTTTTGAATCAACTTACTCAAGAGCAATTTGCAGCATCTATCCCCGTCACATATTCCACCATTAATCGCTGGGAGAATGGACATAATAAGCCATCGCCTATCGCCATCGCCCAACTTGAAAAAATGCTGCTACAAATGGGTGATAGTGGTCAAGAATTGTTAGCAAAGTATTGCTCAGATTAGGTTTCAGCAAAGTTTGTATAGATTAATATTGCAAGACTACGGCAGTTGCTTGTAGAAAGTGTTAACTGTTTTGGTCTAGATGCTTTATGTCTTGTAAACATATTAGAGCGCGCCGATATTATTCCTTTCGGTGCCAATTTCTGCGTGCTTATTTGGATTTCAAATCTTAGAAATCATCGAGTGTAAAAGACATGACTATTAGTAAGTATTTATTTATCAGGTAATTCCTAAAAATAAGGCTCTTTCAGTACATAAATAATCTCTAATTTTGCTTCCTAAAAATCTATCTACTTTAATCATAGACCCACATAAACCAGGATACAAATCTTCAGGTAAAACTCAAAATGGCAACTATTCACACACTATTAGAAGAATTTAGACAAGAAGCTGTTTCTAATCGGGACTTGGGTGATAAGTTTGAGCGGCTAATGCTTAATTATCTAAAAGTCGATCCACTGTATCAAGATTTGTACAGTGACGTGTGGACGTGGATGGATTTTCCCCTGCGTGGGAATAAACCAGACACAGGCATTGATTTGGTAGCTCAGGAACGCGCTACTGGGGATTATTGTGCTATTCAATGCAAGTTTTATGACCCAAACCAAACTCTTGATAAATCCGATATAGATTCATTTTTTACAGCCTCTGGTAAGGCACCATTTCAAAAGCGAATCATTGTTTCTACAACTGACAGGTGGGGCAAAAATGCCGAAGATGCCATTAAAAATCAGCACATTCCAGTGGCTCGCCTGCGAGTTCAAGATTTAGCCCAAAGCCCTGTAGATTGGAGCCAGTTTAACCTCAAGCGTCCCCAAGACATCAAACTTAAGCCCAAAAAGCAAATTAGACCACACCAAACTACCGCTTTACAAAAAGTAATGGACGGGTTTAAAGGGTCTGAGCGAGGGAAGCTGATTATGGCTTGCGGCACTGGAAAAACATTTACCGCCCTAAAAATCGCCGAACAATTTGCTCAAGATAAACAGGCTCAAGTTCTGTTTTTAGTACCTTCAATCTCTCTGCTTTCTCAAACTCTAAGAGAGTGGACGGCAGAAGCTGAATTGAGCCTGCACAGTATTGCAGTTTGTTCGGATACTAAAGTATCGAAAAAATCGGAAGTTGAAGATATCAGTGTCAGCGATCTGATTCTTCCCGCTACAACTGATGCCCAAACAATTGTGTCTCGCGTGCAGGCTTTAGAGGGACAAAGGCAACTAACAGTTATTTTTTCAACTTATCAATCTATACAATCAGTTGCCGATGCCCAAGCCAAAGGATTACCCGAATTTGATTTGATAATCTGTGATGAAGCTCACCGAACCACTGGAGTTACCTTACAAGGTGAGGAAGAATCGGCTTTTGTGCGCGTTCACAATCAGGAATTTATCAAGGGTAAAAAGCGTCTTTATATGACTGCTACCCCAAAGCTCTATACTGACGGGGCAAAAACCCAAGCCCAAGAGAATGATGCCACTCTTTGCTCAATGGATGATGAAAGTATTTATGGAACTGAGTTTCATCGCCTTGGATTTTCGGAAGCTGTGAGCAGTGGGCTATTAACTGACTATAAGGTGATGGTATTAGCAGTTGATGAGAAGTATGTAAGTACAGCATTTCAGAAACAGCTTGCTGACGCTAATAATGAGCTTAATTTAGAAGATGCTGTTAAAATTACAGGCTGCTGGAATGGACTTTCTAAGCGTCTGGCAACCGATGCCGATGGGAAAGAAATTGAACACGATACAACTCCTATGCGTCGAGCGGTAGCTTTCTCGCGCTCTATCAAGGATTCCCAAAAAATAGAAAAGCTGTTCTCAGAGATTATCGAGCAGTACCGTCAAACTCACCCAGACGAAGATATATTGCACTGCGAAGTTAAGCACGTTGACGGGACTCAAAACTCGCTTCAGCGAAATCAAAAGCTGGATTGGCTCAGAGAGGATACAAATGGTAATGGTAAAATCTGCCGTATTCTTTCTAACGCTCGCTGCCTCTCCGAAGGTGTGGATGTGCCTTCCTTAGATGCAGTTATGTTTCTCACGCCTCGCAACTCAGTGGTAGATGTAGTCCAATCGGTAGGACGGGTGATGCGAAAAGCGGAGGGTAAAAAGTATGGCTACATTATCTTACCTATCGGTATTCCCGCAGATTTAAGTCCGGAAGAAGCTCTCAAAGATAATAATAAATACAAAGTAGTTTGGCAGGTACTGCAAGCCCTGCGTGCCCACGATGACCGTTTCAACGCTACCATCAATCAAATTGAACTAAATAAAGCCCGTCCGCCCCAAATTAACGTAATCGGGGTAGGTGGTGGCAGCGGTGATGGAGAAACTGGCACCTTTACTACCGACCCAGTGCAATTAAGTCTCAATTTTCCCCACCTTGAAGAGTGGCGTGATGCTATTTATGCCAAGATTGTAGTTAAATGCGGTGATCGTCGCTACTGGGAAAGCTGGGCTAAGGACGTTGCCACCATTGCCGAGCGTCATATATCTAGAATCAAGGGTCTGCTGGCAAGTCCGCAGCCGCAACATCGTCAAGCATTTGATGAGTTTCTCCACGGGCTACAAAATAATTTAAACCCTAGCGTTAGCCAGGAAGATGCCATCGAAATGCTCTCCCAGCATCTGATAACTAAACCTGTTTTTGATGCCTTGTTCCAAGACTATGAGTTTACTCAAAAAAACCCAGTATCTTTAGCCATGCAGAAGATATTGAACTTATTAGAAGGAGAGTCTCTAGAAAAAGATACCAAATCGCTGGATAAATTTTACAGCAGCGTCAGGGAGCGAGCTAGCGGTATTGATAATGCCGAAGGTAAGCAGAAAATTGTTATTGAACTGTACGATAAATTTTTCCGTTCAGCTTTTCCACGTATGGCTGAAAGACTAGGTATTGTCTATACTCCTGTGGAGGTAGTTGATTTTATTATTAGGAGCGTTGATGACGCTTTAAAACAGGAATTTGGAGTGGGATTAACTGATAAAAACGTCCATATTCTTGACCCCTTTACTGGTACAGGCACTTTCATAGTGCGTCTCTTGCAAAGCGGTTTAATCAAACCAAAAGATTTAGTCCGCAAGTTTCAACATGAACTGCACGCCAATGAAATCATTTTACTGGCTTACTATATTGCCGCTATTAACATTGAAGAAACCTATCATAGTTTGGCAGGTCAGGGCTATGAACCCTTTAACGGAATAGTCTTAACAGACACTTTCCAAATGTTTGAAAATAAGGGAACGGCTCAAAATCCTACTATTCCCAACTGGCAGGAAATGTTTCCTGAAAACAACCAGCGTGCGGTAAATCAGAAAGGAAAAGACATACGGGTAATCATCAGCAACCCTCCTTATTCAGCAAAACAGGATAGTGAAAACGACGGGAATAAAAATCTGGAATATCCGCAGTTAGATGGGCGCATTCGCGAAACCTATGCTAAATATTCAACGGCAACTAACAAAAATAGCCTGTATGATTCTTATATTCGTGCGGTGCGGTGGGCAAGTGACCGTATTAAAGACGAAGGCATTGTTTGTTTTGTTAGCAATGGCTCATTTATCGACAATAACGCAATGGATGGGTTGCGAAAGTGTTTAGTAGATGAGTTTACTAGTATCTACTGCTTTAATTTACGAGGCAATCAGCGCACGTCACGCGAAACCTCACGGCAGGAGGGAGGAAAGATTTTTGGTTCTGGTAGCCGTGCCAGTATTGCTATTATTCTACTCATCAAGAATCCAGCTAAAAATGGAAAATGCCAGCTATTTTACCATGATATTGGAGACTATTTAAGCCGCGAAGAGAAGCTACAGATTATTAAAGACTTTAAGAGCATTACAGGAATACAGTGGCAAACAATTACTCCCAACAGTAGCTATGACTGGATTAACCAGCGTGACCCTGCTTTTGATAAGTTTATTTCTTTGGGAGATAAAAAAGACCCAACAACCAAAACTATTTTTGATGTGTATTCAGGCGGTCTTAAAACAAACCGTGACACTTGGTGTTATAACTTCTCGCATCAAAGGTTAGTAGCAAATATGACGAAAATGATTGATTTTTACAATACTGAAGTTGAAGGATTTAAAACACATTTAAAGGGTCAAAAAATCACTAGCACTGAGGAAAGAAAGAGAAAAGTAGAGAAATTTATCAATAATGACCCAAAAAATATAAGCTGGTCAAGAGGGCTTAAAGATGACCTTGGCAGGTTTACAAATCGTTATTTCAATGATGAATCTGTTGTGAAAGGGATGTATCGCCCATATTGTAAGCAATGGGTTTACTTTGATAAGTATTTTAATGATATGATTTATCAAATGCCCAAGATTTTTCCAAACGAAAATTTGGATAACCTAGTAATTTACATTAGTGGAATTGGTGCTGGTGGAAAGGAATCTTCTGTATTAATAATTGATTCGTTACCAGATTTAAATATGCAACATTCAGGAGGACAAGGTTTTCCCCTCTATACCTACGAAAAGCAGGAGGATGTAGGGACACTTTTTAAAACTGGTGAATACGGATATACTAGAAAAGAAAATATTCCTGATATAATCCTGACTGATTTTAGAGAGACTTATGGTGATGAAACTATCACCAAAGAAGATATCTTCTATTATGTTTATGGCATTCTGCACAGCCCTGAATATAAATGCCGCTTTGAAGCCGACCTCAAGAAAATGCTGCCCCGTATTCCTTATGCTGAGAACTTTTGGGTATTTAGCAAAGCAGGGTCTGAATTAGCCCACTGGCATCTTAATTACGAGAATGTTGAGCCTTACGAGCTAACGGAATACTCTGGACTTTTATATCTAGACGAGGAAGATTACCGTGTTCAAAAAATGACTTTCGGACGGCGAGGTAAAGCCATAGATAAAACCACCATAATCTATAACAGCAAAATTACTTTGTCTGGTATTCCTTTTGAAACTTACGATTATATAGTTAATGGCAAGCCAGCCCTGGAATGGATTATGGAACGTTACCAATTTACTAAAGATAAAGATAGCCAGATTACCAATAACCCCAATGATTGGTCAGATGATCCTAGATACATTATCGACTTGGTTAAACGAATAGTGAGGGTTAGTGTAGAAACTATGAAAATAGTTAATAGTCTACCCATACTCAATGAAAAATAAAGAAGCATAGTTACGGGAAGTAGAAATTATTGAGGTTGAGCCAAGGTGGCTGTAAATTCAGAAATTGATGCGCTTAAGTGTTTATCCTACATATATTTGATAAATTGCTACTTTTATTGTACGTGAAACTTCTGTGGCTAATGAAAAATCAAACTTTTTCGACCCCTGTTTCCGTTTGCGTTCGTCTCTTGGCTTAATTTCAATTTCATAGAAGTGATCCAAGTCAGCACTAATAGTGATGAATATCACCTCAATACCTACGAAATTAGTAATTTTACTGTGGTAGTCTAAGTATAAGTATAGAATTAGCTACTATAGCACAAACTTACGCTAACAGCGGAAAAGTTTTCTTATAGCGAATCTATATGGAAGTTGTTAGTCAATAAAATAAGTATTGCCAAGCATAAATAGTTATGAACAATTTTCAAATAGATTCAGGGTATAAAAGCTAATTGTATGCCTCAGTACACGATTCCTTATTGCCCCGAACTGTTATTTAAAGTACCAGGCGCCGATTCAGGCAATGCCAGATATAAAGCTGCACAGCAAATTACCCTCCTTCTCAATGAGGGTCAATTAAAAATAAAACTTCCTGAAGGTTTTAGCACCAGACAACTTATTGAAATTACTAAACAAGACTTAATGGCAGAAAATGAAAATGAAATTACCGAAGCTGTAAAAATTATTAGTAAGCTCTCTGCTGCAAAACAAACAACTCAAGAACTTCACAATCAAGCATTACAAACCCGTGGCAAAATAGACGATCTTTTTAGTAATCGAGTTTTAAGCAAGCAAGATTTTGATGAAATTGAAAGCAACTTAAAGATTCTAAAAAATTTTGCTATAGCTAACCTCCGTTACAAAGAAGCACTATCGGAGGCTGAACAAGCTCGTCATATACTCGATAAAGCTTTAAAGCTCCCTGAAGAGTAAATTTTTGAGTTAGTAACAGATAATAATTTTTTGAGTTAATAGTAGGTAAAATCAATGGAATTGAAATATTTGAAATATTTTTCTCAACATTATAATATTACATTAACTAGTGATGACGACTGGTTTGATCCTCGTATGTCTTTAGATACACCACTATATATAGACCCTTTCATGGTCTTTAAAAGTAAAAATCCCTTATTTGTAAATACCAAAAATAAATTTTTCGTTTTTTTTAAGGCGGCTTTTGAATTAGCTCACGAAGCCGTATTTTCTGAATTAGCATATCAAAAGTTAGAAATATTCTTTAAATTTCCTGAAGTCAAAGAAGTATGCTTAGGCGTTTCAAAAAAAGGCACTTGTGGTTCTGGTTCTGGAGGTGGTGGCTCTAAAAATTTTGCTGAGGCGTTTGTGAAATTAGCTAAAGCCGGGTATAAAGATATCAAGCACTTTGAAGAGATAGAAATCTTTACAGATGGTATTGGTGCGGATAAAATCAGCGATGCAACAGCCAACATAATCAAGCTTGAACTAATTGAATACACTCAAAGTGTATGTAAAAGGTTGAATATCCCAACTTTACATTGTGCAATCAATAATGCCAGTTTTGATTTGGAAGATAAAACCTGGGATGGTTGCATTTTTAGTCTGCCAAAGAATCCTTTTTTCGAGAAGGGGCAAAGGGGTGTAATTCTTGTACCAAAAGAGTTTTTAAGGGCATTTCACGCTATAGGTTCTGACGGTTTTGCAGGGTACATTTGTGGTAAGACTAACGAAGAATTAAGGATATACTTAAACTACGATTTAAATAAGGAATTAAAAAAAGGCGATCTCAATAAGAAAATGATAGTGGACTTGGCGCAGAGGCGTCCTGAATTAATACGTGAATATGTAAATTATATTGAGAATAATGAAGCCGAAATCAAGCCGTATAACTTGGAAATAGACAAGAAAAATGTATATAGAAATGAGAAAAAGGCTTCTGAGTTTATTCTTGCTAACCCCCTTCATCTCGCAGCCTCAAACCAGCAAGAATTTATTGACTTTCTTGAGCGTATAGTACAGCAATGCAAGCTATTGATTGAAGAGAGAGAAGGATATAAGCTTCTTTGGGACGCATTGAACCTACAACCTGACGCACCCGCTCAATACCAACCTAGAACTGAATCCGAGGCTCAAAGCTTGCTAGCGGAAATAATTTTAGCTTACTGTCAAGCCAGTAGCATCAACATTTCTAAAGAACCAGATGTTTGTAAAAGAGGTATTAATTTCAA
Organism: Calothrix sp. PCC 7103; assembly: GCF_000331305.1. Classification (GTDB taxonomy): domain Bacteria; phylum Cyanobacteriota; class Cyanobacteriia; order Cyanobacteriales; family Nostocaceae; genus Dulcicalothrix. The sequence goes on from NZ_KB217483.1 coordinate 1,523,201, forward strand.
ATTTACTTCAGGATACAAAGACAAAGCCTTAATCAAATTACAATTAGCTAAAAATATTCCAGTTAAAGATAGTTTAAAAAATCTTTTAGCTGATGTCAGAGTAAGTGAGACTAGTCACAACTATTACTTAGTCATCGCTTACACAGAACAAGAGGTTAAACGTGTAGAAAATATACTTGGGCAGATTGCATTAATGGATGTTAATGACACCGGATTTAAGCTGCTTCTTGTAAACGCTATTTTGGACAAATCAATCGAAGAAGGTTCGGTTATCTCTTCGTCTACTTCTATTTCCCAATCAATGACTATTACTACACAGAGTATATCGAGTAATATGAATTTATCTGGTCAGCAGCGTAAAAGATTACAAGAGGCTTTGATTAATGCTTTTCCTACAATGGCATCTTTAGAGCAGATGTTATCGTTTGCATTAGATAAAAATTTAAGAGCTATAGTAGGTGAAGGTAGTTTACAAGATGTTGTTTTTAGATTGATACAAACGGCGAATGCTCAAGGGTGGCTTGAACAGTTAATTCGTGCTGCGTGTAAGGAAAATCCAGAAAACCAGCAATTAAAAGGTATTGCCCAAGAACTATTGTCAAATTCTGAACTGGAAGCACCTCCTGTTTCCTTAGCTAGCAATCCTCCAAAGAAAACTAACCAGCTACAAAGAATTTTAGTTTTAGCCGCAATACCCTACGGGCTGCGTTTAGATAGAGAAATTCGAGAAATTGAAGAGGCTATAAGGCGGGCTGCAAATCGAGATTTATTTGAAATTCGCATCAGAACCGCCGTGCATCCTCAAGATATTCGCCGCGCGATTGCCGAAGAGCAGCCACAAATTGTTCATTTTTGCGGACACGGGCTAGAAGATGGTAGCATCTTCTTAGAGGACGATGGGGGGAATAACAAACCTATTGTTCCAGAGGGATTGGCATCACTTTTTGAATTGCATACTGATTATGTTGAATGTGTAGTGCTTAATGCTTGTTACTCGGAAAAATCAGCAGTGGCAATTAGCCAGTATATTAATTACGCAGTTGGTATGAATCAGTCTATTGAGGACAAAGCAGCTATAGCGTTTGCCCAAGGATTTTACGATGGACTAAGTTATAAAAAGTCAACAAATAAAGATGTATTTCAAAGAGCCTTTGACGAAGGGAAAGTTGCTATAAAATTGGAACATATTTCACAAGGACAAATACCAGTATTATACAAAAAATAGTTCTGTTTATTTCGAGCTACTTACAATGGTTCAAATTTATAGCCTGTTTCTTGGTCATTAAGATTTTCTTGAACCTCAAGTAAACTTACTGATAGGTTACGCTGAGTTCCAAAACTGATGTTTCCAGTTGCACCTAGTGCTGAATACTTAAGGAGTTGTTTGGGTGAAACTTTACCGTTTGGATTTTTCTTCAATATGTCTATAATTGCATTTGTGACATCATAAGTCATCGCAGTCCGCCAATTAATATCACCTTTCCAAAGCTCGTTCGCTTTTTGACGGAAAATTTTTCCTTCTCCATCTTTTGGGTTCCACGGTACAGCTATTATCATTCCTTGCACAGCATATTGACCCTCACGAAGTGTTTGGTAGGTATTCATTGTATGAGAACCCAACAATATTAGACTTTTTTGATTTGAAGATTCTCGCTTTTTATTTTCTTTTGCTACAGCTTTTGCCACAGCTATGGCTTGTTCAATATAGTTTATATGAGGTGCTAGTAATACAGCGTCAGCACCGTCTTTTACTGCGTTTTTAAGTAGACTAGTAATTGCTTGTGAGTCTAATTGTTTAAGACTACTAAGATCACAAACTGTTGTGTAGCTATTATTCTTTTTATTATCAAGAGAATTATTAAAACTCTCCGAAAATCTTACATTATCAGGTGAGCTTTGATCAACGCAAATCAGTATATTGGTTATTGGTCTACTCTGAGGTAAACTATTGATATTTTTAACAAAACCGTTAGTAATACTATTAACATTAGGAATTGCACGGTATGCAAAACTAAATTTCTGCAACGGTGTACCTAAACTCGTAGGGGTAATTGCTACCATTTGTCCTTGTTCATACACAGGCGCTGCTGCTGAAAAAGCCTCATCAGTATTGTGACCTACCACAGCTAAAATATTGTATTCAGGTTTAACAAATTCCTCAGCAATATTACGTGCCACTTCTCCTTCGTTTTGATCGCTCCCTATCACTACCTCTAATAATCTACCCGTATTATTCTCATTAAACTCTTTTTGAGCCTGAGCAACACCCCTCAACATCTCCATTGCAACATTATCATTACCCCCGATGGGGACACTTACACCTATTTTGAGAGGATTGCCTTGTGCAAGAGCCATTGCATTATTTTTGAAGATTAATGCTTCAGCATCGTTACGATTTATTTTTTTACCTTTACTATCTGTGGCTTCCAAGTAGGTATTAAATGATTGCACCACAGATTTATATTCTTCGGCAGTTTTAGCATTCTTAAAACTATCAATTATTGGACTTCTTTGACTTTTCATACTTCCGTTGAAAAAATTTGATGGAAATAAACTTATTTTTCCATAACTGATTTTTTCGCTGACATCGACTTTTTTCTCAGGTGATGAAGGTAATTTAACTTGTTGTTTTGGTGTTTCTATTTCTCTTGGAAAAATAAAACGATAACCGCGAAAAACTAAAAAAGCTATTAAAGCTATTAAAGCAATCAAAAGTAAAATTTTTGCAAAAGAAATAGCTCTTTCTCTGGCTTTCCTCAAAGTGTTTCGTTTGAGGCGAGAATAAATCCTTTTTAAATCGTTATCGCACAATTTTGAACAAGGGGAGACACTTCTCAGTCTTGGACTGACAAATAAGTCTAAAATTATAAATCGCCATATTACTCGGCTTAGAGCCTGCCCGTACTCTCGTTCTTCTGATTCATATTCCTCATTTACTTTACGCTCTATTTTCTTTATTTCTCCCTTGCTTAATCTTGATGACCGCCTTAATTCTTCATGTAGAGTATCACCCGTTGGGTGTCCATCTCGGAGTAATTGGCGAAAATTTTGCTCATATTCCTTTGCTTCTAGTGCTTGGTCGTGATTTCCGAATTTTGAAGGCTGTTGAAATATTCTGGGTTCTTCCTCATTTGATTCACTTACAGGGTATTGATTAGTTTTTTGCGGAGGATTATCTATTCTTTGAACAGGAAAGGTTTCTTGGTTAAGGATTGGCAATAATTCTTCTTTAACGGCTCTAAGCTGTTCGTTGCCAGGGTTATATTTACACGCACCACAAATTAATCTATTAATCCATCCCTCACAATCTGCATTTCTTATTACTTCAAAAACAATATTTTCTAAATCTCCTTCACTAGTAATTTCTTTTAAATTTTTATCTAGCTCATATGACAGCATCCGTTCCAAAGATGTTGGTTTAGGAAAACCGTTAATTAAAGCGTCGTGTAACTGCCTTCTCTGTTGACCTGTTAGAGCCATATTGCTAAGATAAATCGCTTGTATATTTAGAAATTAATATAAAATATAAACGTACTACCATAATCTTTGAAGCCGTTGCACCAAAAAAAGTATTTCGTACTTTAACAAATTGACTGGCTGCTCCAATTACTATTACGGACAGGACTTTGAGGTAAATACTCTGAGAGGGTACTCTTGGATTTTGATGTAGATTCGTTATTCATACGCTTGTTTTAATGGAATACCTGTGATATTAAAGCAATTATGACGCATTATCACCTAAATCGTCAGGGCATATCAATATTTTTGTCATAGAAAAGAAAAAACGAATCACGGCTACACTTATGGAACAAATGGATATCTGTGATTTGTGCAAAGTCAATACTACTTAATGAAACTTAATGAAATATAAAAATTAAGTTATTTAAATTTGAATTGACAGATAAGCGCTAATCCTCATCGTCATGAAGCCACAACCGCGCAACTGCCTTGCGCGGTTGTGGCAAGCTTCAAACCCTGACTAATTCTAGGAATTTTGAACATGAGTAAGTAAGCAATTTTTAAGTATTGTTCAGTTGGTGATTGTGGCAAGAAAAATTACATTACTTGCTTGACTTCGTACTCATATTTGTGAGATACTTACCTGTTTAACAAAAAAATCGGTAAGTTTTGTACTAGTGCTGACTAAATTAGTCACTTAGAGATAAGAGTTAAGACTTCTGAGCAACAGTCATCGTTGCGCGTAAAGTAGTTGAGAAGGGTGCAGAGTATAATTAGCATATTTACGCTATTGCATTCAACGTGGACGACAAGACCAAAACCCTTAAATTAATTGCAATTCAGGCACTGCAAGCTTTATTTACCAGTGACAATGAGCCGACCATAAGAGTTACACATACTCCTGACATTGGTAAAAATACCTTTATCTTCACTTTTGGGGCACCCGAAAACGATGATTTGGGAGATGCTGACGAACCTTATTTATCTTTACTTGTGGATGTAGAACCTCTTGATAATGGAGAATTTAACTGTCAAGTTGTGCAACCTGATATAATCAATAACCCTGAAGAAAAGACTTTAATCCGTGAATTGTATCGCGAGAAATTTAAGAGAGATTTGCGTGAGCCGCCAAACGAGGAAGATGAAATTTAGATAAGTCATAGCTTTTGATTGGCTGCCTAACGACTCTCAAGATAGTTAAAATTAAGCTAGTACATAACGGCGCAAATAAAGTGACCATTAAATAGCCAACACTTTACCTTTATATGTCCACTTAAAAGGTTTAGCCATTGTTTTGTTAAAATAGCTAATAAATTCAAGAATTCGTCTTTTCAGGTCGTTTGTGCTTTTGAAGCTGGCATATGGAGAAATTACTGAAATCAATTGTGAAGAGAATTTAATCTGGAATATGAGGTAGTGCAACAATGACACATTAACTCCTGTTATATTTACTTTAGGTAATAAACAAGCACTGAAAGATACAGCTTCTACCATTCAAGATGTGTCACGGTGGTGGGGTAAAAGAAGAATATCTCTGGGAACGCGATAAAATTACAAAAAAGAGGCATTACGTAGAATAGGTGGCTAAAAAGTAGAAAGTAGACATAGCAGTAGTTTTCAGGTAAGGATTCAGGTGCCAGTGATTGCCGGTGCCGCATGTCATGGATGTTTATTAACTGCTGAAACTTCGTGTGAACGTCGTAACGAATTCCTTGACCGTGCGCTTGTTGTTAATACGGTCGAAGGTCTTGGTGCAGCGTTCTTTCCGTCTGGAGCTTGAATAATGTCAGTATTTCATAACCTTAGTCGTCCAACATTAATTAGTTTGGCAGACGCTTTATCACAAGGAAGGCTGACAATTCCTTATTATGCAGCTTCTCTGACTGGTCTTGTTCCGGTAGCTCGGCGCCTATATCTGTAATTTGGAACATAACCTTTACTTTTACTTAGTTCCCGCTTGCCTCATACTTAGATTAAATATTACTAAAAATTTAAAATTAAAACAGTATTTACACTTAGACTGTCATTTCAAAAACGAAAGTCAAAAAAATTCTCGATCAAAATCGCTCTTTACCATGCACAGCAAATATCCCAGGCGGTGACTGAACTCAGTTTTTACTTATATAAAAATATTGGTCAGTCACCAATTAATTAAGCCAGGTATAGGTAATCAAATTTACAAATTATTCAGCACTGGGTTATGTGAGAGCGAAAGTATGGCGGCATCTCCGCATTTCGCTTTCGTGATATAATGTTAAATGGCTAAATGGCGGACGGGTACAGTCAATTGCCATCAAGTACCCGGTGTTAAGTGCATTCAATGCGTACAGTGGTGAAGATTGAGCAGGTAACTGTCCCTGCGAAAGCGCATTACAAAAGCGCGAACGGTTAACAACCATCAAGGCGGTTGAAACAAGCAACTGGCATCGTTAACAAACCCTTGAGACTTTAGTGGTTAGGGGTAAAATAAAAAACATAACACCTAAGCTGGTGTTATACTCGCTTGGTGTTAAATTACTTTAAAAAGCCATTAAACAGTAAGATTGTTTTGCTGTGTTTAGTTATTTGCACAAACCTGCGTCCAGTGCAACCTTTTTAAAATGTATTTGGTATATATACAGATTATGAAAGCCTGCGGTGAGTCAGTTGCCGGAAAGGAAACCATTCCCAGCAAACTGTCAGCCCTTTGGGTTGCCAAAGTAACAAAGCTATTAGCTTTGTTAAAGTGACGAACCTTTCAGGTGGACGTGGCGCCGCTCGTTAGATTTCTGGGTACTTTCTATGGGTAAGTTGTTGCTCTTAATATTTTTGTCCGTTCACTTTAAGTTTTTTGAAAGTTATATATATAGTTGAGAAACCTGTGGTGAAGGCAGGCGCCTGAAGTCTCAGAACTGTCCACCCATTTGAAGTCTAAATTGCTCGCGATGCTTTGCTGATTGTAGAAGTATTAATTCCAAGAAGAATTGATACTTTGACGGTATTTATATCGGGGTAGAAGCATCATTGGAACAGAATGTCACTAGACCCATAACTTCGATGGGTCTGGAAGCATAAGCGAGAATTTTTGGGTCTGAAACCCTGATTATTGCGTTAATTAATTGTCAGAAAGTCCTAACATTAGAAGGATAACTTTTCCTAAAGTGCAAAATGGAAGCATAAAGCTATACGTGAGTCCCAAAATTTTGCAGCCTTTAAACCTAATAAAAACGTTGACCTAACACCAGTTATAGTTTATACATCCAAGCAGGGCTTGAGTTTTAGGCTTTGAAGCATAATTTGTCCGATAGACGATTGGAAGCATATGCGGTGTTTTCCTGCCAAGTTATGGGTCTAGTGACACAGAAAACCGGGTAATCGCTCAAAAGTCCTATTGTCGGTATACCGATAAAACTGCCACGGCTGGAATCAAGATTTTGCCACGACCTTTGCTCTAATGCCTTTTTTCTCGTAAAGTGATTGTCAATAAATTGTCGCTGCGGGAAAGATAAGTTTGCCGAAACCGCTAATTAGAACTATAAGCCCGCCAAAACTACAACAATTTTCATTAAAATCACTGTGTATAAAATATACTCAGATAAATTGTAATCAAGGCGTGACAAGCATTATAGGCATTAAAAGTATAACATTGCCGGGAGAAATTGGAAGTATAAGCTCACCAAACGGCAATATTATGGGTATAACGACAGTATTCGTGTGATCGATTCGCGCGTACAGAATTTCCGTAATGGCACGTTCTCCCCTGAATCGTGCGAACTAGGGAGCGGCTTGTGAAGAATAAACTTACTCCTAGTGGTGGGACTAATATCACAAATTAATAAATATATATCTCTTCTGTATTTTTATCTTCTAGTCATTTCAGTATATTTTCTGAATACACTTGGATATTGACAAGGTTAATTTGAGAGAGTAGCTTAATTTTAATATTTGTTCATAAAAGGCATAATAACAATGATATCTAATCATAAAATGCAACTGAAATTGAATGATACGCATATTCAAATTTTATCTATGATGAAACAAGGGGCACAATTAGGAATTTCTGATTTTATATATAAAGGATTACAAGACTTAATGTCATTTTCGTCTCCAGATGATATGTTTTTATTGATAAATGTTTTTGAAAATGAATTAAATTCTCAAAGCGAATTGCAGACATTTGCAGAAGGTTTAAATATTTATTTAACAAAAAATAGAGGATTGGAAAAAGTAGAAAAATTCATTGAAGTTTTTAAAAAGACGAATAAACTTAAGGCAAATCTAGTTAAAAATGAGGATGAAATAATATACGAATTAAAAAGACAAGCTACAACTTTAGTTCACTCCTATTGTCATATCAACAATTTTTTTGAACAATTTAGTAGAGATAAAATTATTATTCAATTCCGTAGTCGTGATTTTTATAAAAGATATCAAGCTTTTAAGGCATTTGATTCTTGCGGACTGCATCCGAGAGTATATTTTATGCCATCAGTTGGTATTGACGAAAATTATTTTGATAATAAAAATAACTATAATAACAAAACTGCATATCAATTAAGTAATTGGTTTTACTCAGTCCAAAAAATAATATACTTTGAATCACCTGAGTTAAAAGAGAATATTTCCGAATACAAACTAACCTTTGAAATTGAAAAACCTAATTCAGCCAATGATATTTTAGAATCGTACAACCGTTTAAATGATAAATCTAAGGAATTTTTAGATCGCTTGGAAGCAATGTTTCATAATGAAGACTGGTAAAAATTGCGATAAAATTAACTTTAAACTAAGGTGTATCGTTCGTTAAATCATGCTTTACACAACTTCTACGCCTTTTTTGAAGGCACTATTACATTCAGGACGAACGCGCGCGGCAATGGTACTACTTGGTGTGCGGAAATTTGGAGTAGGTAACGGTGGGATAAGTAAATGCGCTGCATTGGCTCAAAAAATCCTTAGCGCAAAAAACCTTTTTGGCGCAATGACCCTGTTACTAAATCTCCAAAGATGGGTATGTTACGTAATAACAGATACCTTATTACAATCATCAATATTTAGCAGGCAAGTGTTGCAACAGTTCGTCAAACTTGGACGGTATATATCAGGAAAGCTATTTATCCCTGTTATTTTTTATGGTTGGGGAATACTTGCTCTTTTAAGCATAGGAGCTAATTTTTTATGAATGTCTATGATGGCAATGGTCAGGGTCGCCCGTTAGGAGAACAAATTGGTGGTGGAGGTCAAGGAAATGTTTACTTGGTTGGTTCAGAGGCAAATAAAGTTGTCAAGATATTTCATCCAGATAAGTTAAAAGAAAGAGGAGCAGGATTTCTAGAAAAAATCAAAGTACAAATTAGTATGGAGGAATTAACCTCTCACTCTAATATTGCTTGGCCAAGAATCTTAGTTTTTGATAAAAATGCTCAATGGATTGGATATGCCATGAAAAGGGTTGAAGGCGTACCATTGACAAAACTAGCACATCCAATGCTTTATCAAAAATACTTTCCGAATTTAGACAGACTGAATCTAGTAAAAATGTTACTAGATTTATTAGATATTGTGAAAGATTTACATAAAAATCAAGTACATATAGGCGATATAAATACAGAAAATATTATTTGTAACCCAAAAACTTTTCAGCCTTATTTAATTGATGCAGATAGTTATCAAATAAAAAGTCATGAAAAAATTTATAATTGTCCTGTTGGTAGACCAGAAATGACTCCCTTAGAACATCATGGTAAAGATTTTCGATTAATCACAAGGACAGTTGAAAGTGACCTATTTTCCTTAGCAATTTTGATGTTTCAATGCTTGATGTTGGGACGACACCCTTATGATAATATTGGTGGTGGAAATCCAGTAGAGAATTTAAGAAATGGTAGCTTTCCCTACGGGAGAGGAGGCGTAAAACCTGGTTACGAAGGGGCAATTCCAAGAGGAGATTGGTACAATATTTGGAGTCATTTGACATACGATGTAAAAAGCCTATTTATCAAAAGTTTAAAGGATGGTGTTAATAAACCATCTCAACGTGCATCTATTGCTGAATGGCAAGATTCTTTAGAAAGATATTTTCATGCGATGGAAAAAGGATACAATGCTAAAGAAATAAGACCGAAAGAAGCAAAACAAAGTCAAAATAACGAATATTAATAGTTGAAAAAGGAGAAAAATTTATGTCTACAAATTATTATGATGATTTAATTGATAATCCTACTTCACGCTGTCCATGTATGTTAGTGCTGGATGTTAGTGGGAGTATGCATGGAGAACCAATCAACGAGTTGAACGAGGGAGTTAAAGAGTTTATTCAAGCTGTTCTCCAAGACGATTTCGCATCTTATGCTGTTGACGTAGGTATCATTACTTTTGGTGGAAAAGTTCAAGAAATTGTTCCCATTAAATCTGTTCAACAGGTGGAAGCGCCTACACTGTCTGCTACTGGGAATACCCCTATGGGCGAGGCAGTTAATAAAGCAGTTCAAATTTTAGAAAAACGCAAACAGGAGTATAAAAATTCTGGCGTTTCCTATTATCAGCCTTGGTTAGTATTAATGAGCGATGGGGAACCGACTGATAATTATAAAGCTGCTGCAACTAAGCTGTGCCAGTTAGCTGAAACTAAGAAAATGCTTGTAATTGCAGTTGGTATTGGTGATGAATGCAATTTAAGTAAACTCTCTGAGTTTTGTCCCTCTAATAATCCACCCAAACAACTTGCAGGTTTAAAGTTTCAAGAATTCTTTAACTGGCTCTCTCAAAGTGTAGGAGAAGTAATTACCAAATCTACTCCCGGAGTAAGTTTTCAACCAACAAAATCAACTAATGGATGGGAAAGCTTTTAATTATGGCATGGAAATTTATTAACAAATTGTTTCAGAAACTAAAGCGTAGTTTGAATACGTTATTTATTTGGGCGTCTTTTAAAAGTGACAAGGAGCATTTAGACGATGGAGATGAGATAATGGGAGCAAGTAAGAAAGTATGGCTTACAGAAAATGAATATAAAGATTTTTTGAAAAAATTCCCAGCAGCTAGCCCATCTGTAGTTAAAGAAGTAGTACATGATGTTAATCATTATTCAATAACTATAAAAGAATTATATGATATTCAAAAAAGAGATGGCGGGGATATTATAACGGATGACTGCATAGAATACGTTAAATCTAAAAAAAATAATCCAAGTCCTCACGCCAATAAAACTAATTCTAAAAATTTTTCTAAATCAACACGAACTTCGTCCAGTTCCTCACAGAAAATCTTACTTGCTGCTGATGGCACTGCAAGTGATAATACTTCCAACATAAAGCTTGGAGAAGCCTTACCAGGTAATACATCGAATGATGTATCTAGTTTAGCTGGTGAAAAACAAGCTAAATCTAAAAATTCATTTGAACCAACTATTATTAATTTACCTGTTTTAGAAAACAACGACCAAAAAGAGGCAACCACAGAGGGATGCGTTAATTTTGAGCAAGTTACTTCTGATGCATCTGAATCTTTAAGCATTGAGCAAGAGGCATTAGCACTAACTACTTTAGAGAAGTATATAGATGCTCAAGAGAAATTGACAACTTGGAAATGGCGAAGGGTCTTTGATGCTGTTGTTGGGAGTTCACATTTACGCACAGACCCTCCTGTTCCTTGTCAAGATTCAGCATTAGCTGTGTTGGTTCCAAGACCTGCTATTTTTGTTGCAGATGGTGCAGGAAGCGCGCGACTGTCTCACTTTGGGTCAAGTGCTGTAGTGAGATACTTAAATCGATTTATTGCATCTATAGAAGATATTAATCAAGAATTTTTAGACGAAGACAGGCAACCAGACGTAGGAACTGAAAAAAGATATGCACATCGCTTTATAAAATATACTCTTGAAATACTTCAAGAATTGTCACAGGAAAAAAGAGAGCCTATTGATTTATTTAAGTGTACTTTATTGATAACAATAATTGGTAAATCTAAATTATTCTGGCTAAAAGTGGGAGATGGTTCTATAGTAATTGAGAAAGACCAAGCTCTGGAATTAATTGGTCCATTAGGGAAAGGTGATTTTGCGAACCAAACTACTTTTGTAACAGAGAATATTGCAGATAAAGATATTCACTATGGCTTTATTGATGCTCAAAACGTTACAGCAGTAGCTGCTTTTACAGATGGGGCTGCGGAAAAGCTTGTCAGTACGAATGGTTTACAAATATCACGCTATTTGAGTAAAATATTTTATGATATCCGAACAAGAGAGTACAACCAGGATGATTTACATCAATTCTTAAGCAACAAAGAAGTTTGGTTAAGAACAACAGGTGATGATAAGGGAATTGCAATTTTGTCATCTCTGTCGTAAGTCTGTACTGGAGCTTCTCAATTTAATTGACCCAAATTGGTAATTATATGTTTAGCCATAGAGATAAATCGGCTGGCGCCGCGAGTGCAACCTATCGAAAAGCAAAAGCTGCAATAGTAGAATCTCTAGGCGTAGACTTACCAAATACTAAATATCCGAGTGAAGATTTTCAGAATGCAGTAGATTTAATTGATGAAAAGATTGTAAATGCCTACAAACTAGGATTAAAGCGCGGTTTGAGGCAGGTAATTGCTTGGATTGCTGATGGAACGATTAGTTTTAGAGATGGTGATTTTAAAGTCAATACTGATTTAAGGATTGAGATTAGGAGAGCAAAGCCAGATGGAACGCACCAAATATTGAGATACAAGCTAACGCCTGTTGATATTGGTTTAGAAGAAAGTGAAAGTGACTAAAAATGCAAATAATTCCTCCTTATACTAAGTATAGGCGCCAGTTCGATGCAGTCCCCGCCACGAGGCTACATTAAACGGCGCCATACTTTAAGTATTGAATTCTGCAGCAACACCATAGTAAATAGGAAACACACAAGGAAAGTAAATTGAGTGCGATTAATGCAGGCGCCTCTATAAACATAAAGTTTGGTCGAATCAAAAGATGTTGGACAAATATAGTCGGCGTGCGTACTATAACTATACGCTCGCATTATTATCGCTTTTGTTAAAGCAAGCGATTGAAAGCAAATCCTAAAATGCACCTAATGAAAACTGACTATTAATTCCATGCATAAATTGACACTAATAATAACGTAATGTTATATTTACATCGTTAACCCATATTTGTCTAATCAAGTTACGATACCCGTTGTGCTTGGAGTGGCAAATCAATAGTTGTTGAGGTCTACAATTATGAGTTAGGTAGTTTTATCGTACCCGTATTTATCTAGATTAACGAAATTCTGTTTCGCAGAATTCGTGTGTCTAAAAGCAGATAAATTAGTCCTGTTTTGCAGGATTAGTGTGTCTAAATTCAGATAAATAAAGGGGAAAATAATGAACAGCAGCCTACTCAACAACCAGGGTAAAAACACAAGCTTTAAGAAAACTGAAAAGTCTTCCCCGACATCATGCGCGTTTCATGCTACGGAAGAAACAGCAAAATGGTGCGTCGATTATACTGACAAATTTGGCGCCTGGTGGGATACTTTGAGCGAGGAGGAACAAATCGACGTTGCAGCTGTAATCGGTTTACTTGAGGAAATGGGACCGACACTTTCCCACCCCCATAGCTCTAAAATCAAGCTTTCCAAACTTTCTCACCTACGCGAATTGCGTATCCAGCACGCAGGTCGTCCTTATCGCGTACTTTATGCTTTCGACCCCAATCGTACTGCTATTCTCCTTGTTGGTGGAGATAAGACTGGAGATAATCGCTGGTACGAGAAGAATATTCCTGTAGCAGAGGCGCAGTATGCAGCTCATCTGCTTACTTTGAAAAAGGGGGTAAAATGTAGTGGCTAAATCTTTTAAAATGCTTCGAGCAAAAATGTCACCAGAAGCTCGCAAGCAAGCCGAGCAAAAAACACAAGAATTCCTCAAAGAAATAGAAAAACTCGAAAAAGGAACAGCGAACACTTCCGATGATAATCAGGAATATGAAGGTAGACCACCACCATCAATGCCAGGGAAAGCATAATTTTGTTTTGATATAGGGTGTAGAAACGTCTGTCTCTGTAAGTAATCATGTTGGAGAAACTGAGCAAAACTTTACCCTTCCCAACCGCGATTACCGATACGGATTTGGAGCAGCGGGTGAGTTTGGAGGCGGAGAAGGGTAGCGAATTTGTCTCGCAATTCAGGGGCAGGGAACTTTATAAGGGCATTTTTGGGGATTTTTACAATAGTAAGTTTCTCGGTGTCCATCCTTTTACATCCACATCCCTGGAATTTCTTACTTGGTTACTGCTTTTGTAGTATGCGGTTTCCACTAGGTAACGTGTGATTATTAATTTTTATTACAGAAATCGAGTTAGGTTCCGCGCGCGAGTCATGGCGCCTTTTATTTTATTGGTGCAAAAGTTTGGGTCAGATACAAATCTGGGAACTTTTCACTTCAATAATAAAGCTGAGGCATATTTGAGGAGATTCTACTTTATAAAGCGATAAAGCTGGTTTACTAACTTCAAATCTAAATATGACAGATGCTGACAGAATCTACATCAATCAAGCAATTGAAAATATTTCTGATACCGATAAATCAGATTAACCCACCAACTTATAAAGTATTGCAGTTGGCGCCAACTATTACCCAACAATCGGCGCCTGCACTTCTAAAAATACGTTACATCAAACCCGGATTTCTCACAAGATTTGAGAAAATAGGGGTCAAAAACTGCCAAAATGTATATTGCACAACAATTACAGCAGTTTGAAGTATGACCCCAAATAAAAATCATTGTAAACCAGAACAGTTTGTATTTGAACAACTAAAGTCACGTACAGTTATAGTTAATTTCGAGGGTAAGCCTGTAACATCGGATGCAGGATTAACATTAATTGCGGAGCTAGACAGAAAGAGACAAATAACATCACGGCTGGCGGCATGTTTTAAAGTAACCCTCGAGCCAAACAAAATTTTGCATCCAGTTCATAGCTTAATTGCACAAAGAATATATGGCTTAATCATGGGCTACGAAGATTTAAATGACCATGAAGCTTTACGCCACGACCCAATATTCGCACTTGCTGTAGGAAAAGCGATTAATTCGGAACTGCAACCAATTACTCTAGCTGGAAAAAGTACCTTAAATCGTCTCGAACATTGCCCAGAAGATGTATCTTCAAGAGAAAATAGTCGATATCACCGTATTGAACATGATGCCGAAGCAATAGAAACGCTCTTAGTCGAGCTATTTTTAGAATCATACCTTCATGCGCCACGACAGATAATTATAGATTTAGATGTTACAGATGATTTAGTACATGGGAATCAAGAACAAAAATTCTATTATCCACAATGTACCGCAAGGGTTTGAACGTGTCGTAACGGTTACGTAGATATTTCGGTAGATTTACTAAAGCGCACAGTCAGTTATCTTTTACTTCAAACTCTTCTGCTCTTTCTATACGTCAGCTTCTTAGAGTTTATGCACTTGCATAAATTAACTATACTTAAATTTTTTAGGGAATTTAAGCTTTTGATTCGGCACCTTGTAATTCTTCTTCACGACCTAACTTATTAAGTCGATATCTAAAGGCGCCCTCTGATATATTCTTGATTGGCGCCTGAAATGACAGTTCATAGGCAATATTAGTACGAGCGCGTATTATTAACTCAACCTTGGCAAATAGTTATAACGATGGGAGCAATCTCTTAGCGTACAAAATTCCCACGTGGGTACGATGACCCCTAACAGCACGAATTATCACAGCACGGAGTAGCGCATTTGACGTCAAATCTAAGTGTCGTAAGTATTTTGGCTAATTCTTTAAATCTTTGTGAGAAATCCAGGTCAAATGCCTTCTAAAGTTGCGGCAAAACACAATCTTAAAACTGGCGCCTGTTCTAAACGTATAAATACAGAGAAGTAAGGACTGTACATTACATATCATTTTGTAGCCAAAATTAAATATAGTTCAGAAGATTGCCCGATTGCAATAAAGCGTGTAGCTGAATACGATATAACAACTTACATAGCGCGCGCTATAGCGCACAGTGTTTTAAGTTCAGATGGCTATTAAGAAAAACTCGGCTATCAACCAGCCTGAATTTGGGTATTTCTTACGCGAACTCAGAATAAAGGTTGGGTTGACTCAAGAACAATTTGCAGCCGCTTTAGGCGTTACCTATACCACAGTTAACCGTTGGGAGAATGGGCGCTCAAAACCTTCACCAATGGCTCTGAGGCTAATTCAGAAGATGCAGCAAGAGATTGAAACAATTGAGACAAACAAGAACAATTAAGGTTTAATAATTGGAATAATAAGTATGAGCAACGATTTTGAACAGTTAAAAGATGAAGAAATTCTATCTATCAATAATCAACAGATTGGGCGTTTTTTAGGTATGCAATCAAATGGTTTTGCTGATTCCCAAATTAAAGTAGAGCAATTTCGGCAAGTGATTACTAGAAAATTAAATATTAAGGATACTCAAAATAATAGCCTATTTGGTAAAGGTATAAGCTGCCAAGTTATGAAATTTGGCAGTTCTGGTTGGCAAACTGGAAAGCTCAAAGCTACACTGGTTTTGGAATTTTGTCCAGATGAGGCACCTTCCAATTACATACAAATGTAAATGCGTAATTCGATATTAATACCAATGCAATTTATAACTGGTGAATAACTTAAAATTACATATACTCTCATCATAACGTTTGTAAAGTCTGTAGCTCATAAAATTTTGCAAAAGCTGAAGAGGTAAAAGAACATTTACTAATAAAGCTTATTTTGAGCGAAGAATAAAGACTAATAACATAAAGAAGTAAAGGGAACATCTTATGCAAGAAGTATCGATAGTTGATTTAGCTTACGTTTATCTGGATTTAGAAGTAAGCGATGAGGGTAATGTATACCGAGTAGGAATACTATCGCAAGATTTGGCAGAAGATGTTCTTTATAAAAATTTAACTCATGCTTACGAAAAATTAATCCAGCTGAAAAATAAGGGCTTTTTAGCTTGCGGTCATAACTTCCGGCGCTTTGACTATCCTTATCTCATCAAACAACAGCCTCAACTCTCTACTTGGCAAAATATTGATACTTTAGAACTATCAGTGTTGGCATTTCCTCTACAAGAGTCACACAAGCTCAATAAAGACTACAAGCAAAGCGAATATTCAAGTAACAATCCTTTAGAAGATGCCCGCGCGAGCCGATTACTATTACACAACCAGCTTGAAGCGCTACTCAAAAAACCTCAAGAAGTTCAGCAGGTTTACGTTTGGCTGTTAACCTGTGGTAGTGATGATGCTTCTGTTGCATATCAAAAACTTTTCCGGGAAACATTAGATTGGAAAGTTGAGCAACCTGCTATAGAAGCGTTACCGCAGATGATGCTTCAAGGTATGAACCATTCCTATTTGCAGCAGCTATGGTCAAACCCGCAAAGTTATGATTTTGATACCCGCTTGTGCGTGGCAGGGTTGCTTGCTTGGAACTACGAGTGCAACCTAAATGAATCTACACAACCATTTTCTAAGTGGCTAGAAAACTTAAATGGGTTTCAAAACGTACTTGAAAGTTTGCGACCTTTAAATAGTAATGAGTTTACTATCCGCTCTTACCTAGAGTACTTTGGTATTTCCAGCTTTCGTCCTATGCAGGAGGAAGCTGTTAGAGCAATTATCAACCGCGAGTATCCGCTAGTTCTCATGCCTACTGGCGGTGGTAAGTCCTTATGTTACCAATTGCCAGCTTTAATGTTTCATCAGCAGCAAAAAGCGCTAACTGTTGTTATTTCGCCGCTACAAGCACTTATGGCAGACCAAGTAGCCGATTTAGAAGAAGCTGGGTTTTTCTTTGCCACTTTTATCAACGGCAACCTTTCGGCGCCGGAGCGTCGTCAACGGTTGGAAGAATTACGTTCAGGCGCCAAGGGTTTACTTTACATCAGTCCCGAACAGTTGCGCTCAATGAGCATCCGGACATTACTAGAACAGCGTCCCCCAGTTTTATGGGTGATTGATGAAGCGCACTGTATTAGCCAATGGGGTAACGATTTCCGCCCAGATTATCGTTACATTCCTAAATTTATTCAGGAATTATACCGGGAACATAAATTACCTAAGCCTCTCTTAGCCTTGATGACTGCAACGGCAACCCTTCAAGTGCAAGAGGATATCAAAAACCTATTTGCCAAGTATCAGTTAAATATAGGATGCACAATTAATAAGTCAACTGCACGCAGTAATTTGACGTTTGAAGTTGTTCAAGTTACAGAAAATAAAGATCAAATGCTACTGAGCAAAGTTAAAGATGCTCTTAACTACGGTGGTGGCATTTTAGTTTATACAACTACTCGCAAAAATGCTGAAAAACTAGCAAACCTGCTCAATCAGAGTGACATTCATGCTAAGTATTACCACGGTAAGCTATCCAAGGACGAAAAACAAGAAGTTTTACAAGCTTTTAAATCAGGCGAATTAAATGTAGTAACCGCTACTTGTGCGTTCGGGATGGGTATCAATCGCAAGGACGTGAGAGCTGTTATCCACCATTGCATGAGTGCTAATTTGGAAGGTTACGTTCAAGAAGCTGGACGGGCAGGGCGTGATGGACGAAAACCATCAATTTGTACCTTATTATATGACCCCAAAGACGCTGAGACGGTATTTTTCCTGCAAAGTTTAAATCAGTTGAGCGAGCAGGACTTGAGGAATACTTTTATCTCTGCAAGAAATATTCGCAATCGTATCTTAGGTGGTGCCAAAGAAGATTGGTTTTGGGTAACAGCCAATGAAATTTTTATGGAAAGCGAGCTTGACGAGGAGTTTGGACAAGAGGCAGAACAGCGGAATACTAAAATAAAAGTAGCACTACATTACTTAGAAAACTTCGGTTTATTAGAGCGAGCGGAGAATCTATCTATCTTTATTCAGTTTGAGCTACTGCATGATAACTTCAAAGAGTCTATTCAGAGATTTGAGCAATACAGCCAGAAGAATAATTTATCGCGCTACGAAGCTGAGAATTTTGAACGACTCATTCAGGCAATGTACGTAGCGAAAGTTCACTGCGGCAGTTGTAATGAACCTTTTCCTCTAGACCGCTTAAGCGATGAAGCTGGTATTAGTTTACACGACCTCACTTACCGAATTCGGGAGTTACAAAAGGCAGAGATATGTAACATTGAGATACCACTAACACTTTTGGTTACAAAAGGTGTTAAAGGAGATGCCCATAAAAATCATGAACGCTTACGTAACTTAGAAGAAAAACTGCTCTGTGAGCTTTCTGAACTGTTAGGGAGCCAAAAAGAAATTCAAATCAACTTACGTGGGCTTGCTTCTCGTCTTGACCCAGATAGCAGTAAGAAAATTAGAGCCTCCAGTATTATGGATATTTTGGAGGGTTGGGTTTCTCAACAATGGATTAAATTAAGACGTGTTAACCGCGATGTTGTAAGGCTAAGAAATATAGAAGTTGCCGAACACTTGCCACGGCATAAAGCTCTAGCATCCAGCGTCCTAGAAATTTTATACCTAGCTTTAAAAGACAAGGCAGGGGCAAGGCTACCCCTCAAATATGAGTTAGGAAAGCTAGCTGCGGAAGTTACCCAAAAAACTCAGCTTGCTTGGGATAGCAAAGAGTTAGAAATTATACTTCTATGGCTACACCAAAGAAAAATTATTAGGGTAGCTGATGGATTGAATTTATTCCAGCAGTCTCTCAAAATACGAGTTATAAAAAGTGCAAATATTAGCAAAGTAACTCGACGTTACCCAGAAGTTCAAGCATACTACGACGAGCAGACCCGACGGACTCACTACATGATGCATTATGGGCAACTCGAATCACCACAAAGGCGCCAGCAATTTATTACAGATTATTTTGGTGAACAACATCAAGAGTTTCAACAAAAATACCAACTTCCCCCAGAGGATGTTATCACTCGCCCGGTCGATCCAGAAATTTACAGACAAATCGTCGAACCATTAAATCCTTCTCAAAGAGAAATTGTCCTAGCTTCAGACCCTGCGCTAGCAGTAATCGCTGGTCCTGGGTCTGGTAAAACAAGAACTATTGTCCACCGAATTGCTTACTTGGTAAAGGTAAAGCGAGTTAAACCACAGCAAATTTTAGCCCTAGCTTATAACCGCAATGCAGTCAGAGAACTACGGGTACGCTTGCAAAAACTCATTGGCGCCCAAGCATCTCGGATTCGTGTTTTTACTTTCCACGGTTTAGCATTAGCGCTTCTAGGACGTACAATAGGTGAGCATAATACCCAAAATGTGGACTTTGGCAAACTTTTGATTGAAGCTTGCAAACTTATAGCTGAGGGTGAGGAATTTGAGAACTCAGATGAGGATACTCAGGCTAGGCGAATTAAACTACTAGGAAACCTTGAATACATCTTTGTTGATGAATATCAAGATGTTAGCGAGAATGAGTATCGTCTAATTAAGCTAATTGCAGGTTTAAATGAATCTGAGGATAAATCTCGTCCAGTACAAATAAACCTTTGTGTTATTGGTGACGATGACCAAAATATTTATGAGTTTAGAAGAACTAATAATCAATACATCATTCAATTTGAGGAAGAGTATAAAGCTAAACGTTTATTACTTACCGAAAACTACCGTTCTACAGAATCAATTATTCAAGCTGCTAATAATTTAATTAGAAACAACCCACGCAGACTTAAGTGCGCTCTCTCTGAACAAGTACGGATTGATGAAAGACGTGTAGGTCATACGGGTTTACCAGTTGAAGCATATACTTTTGGTAACATAGAGACTCAAGCCATGTGGGTACAGCAACGCATTCAAAGCTGGATACAACAGGGTGTAGAACCTCGTGATATTGCAGTTTTAGCTCGGCAATGGAATAACCTTAACCCTATTCGGCTACTTTTAGAAAGGGTTGGCATTAAAACTTACTCTTTAAAAACAAACGGTATTAAATTTGTTAAAAACTTACTCACTTGTAAGCTTATCGATGAATTAAAATCTCAAGCAAATAAGGTATTTACTCCTTCCGAGTCAGTGTGCAAATGGCTTGCCGAATTATTTAAACAATGGAACCGCAGCTTAGAAGAACCTACAGCTAAAACATTACTGAAGATTGCTAGCAATATCGACCAAGAGCGGGGGTTTGGCTCTGAAGAATTAGCTGTTCCAATTGGTGTAGAGGATATTCTCACGGCTATATTTGAATTTAATGAATCTCCAGAAGTTATGACCGATGATGAGTCAGTTTTAGTCACCAGTTGTCACGGTGCAAAAGGTTTAGAGTTTAAAAAAGTAGTACTGTTAGCTGATGGTTTTAACTCTCAAAACATTGAATCAGAACGGCGCCTTTTTTATGTTGCAATGACTCGTGCGAAGGAAGAGTTAGTTTTATGTTCAACAACAAATCAGCTACTTGTGAGTGAGACTGGTATTAACTCAACAAGCCCTAGCGTAATATCTTCATTTTCTCTACCACAGCGCATGTTTTACTCGGACTTAACTCCAAGTGATGTTTACTTAGGGCATCAATACACAAGATGTTTTCAGGCAATTATTAATAATATTCAAGAAGGAGCGCGGCTTCAACTTCAAGTTAACACTTTCAATAATCGTTATAACATCTATACTTCTCAAGGTCAATTAATAGGCGCCTTGTCAAATAAAGCAAATTCTTACTTAGCAGCGAATGGATTAAATGCTGGGTGCTTCCAATTTTTACCAGGAGAAGTGACTGTTAAAAGTATTTATCATCATTTAAAATTGCATCAGGTTACTGGCGAAGTTATCGAAGATTGGTTTGTTGTAATTCCACAAATACGAATTTGTAGGTAATTTTTATTTAATAATTTGTGCAAGCTTTTACACCAAATTCGAGATTTATAGTAGTTTGAGCGTTGAAGGCGCCCATTCAGGTATATCAAGTAACTAGCTATTCTATTAGCTGCACGGTTTCGTATAACTAACAAAACTATTGTGAGGCATCAATCATGTCCAAAGCCGGAGAAAATATCAGAGAACTAGCAACCCAGAGACGAACCGATGCATATAAAAAGATTGGTATCGCATTAATTACAAGACTGGCGCCAGTCCCAATACTGCTCGGTTAAGCCTTTTTCGGTATGAAAAACAACGCAACATTAAGGGTTTCAGCCTGCTTTATTTCCTTAACCGAGCAGTATTGGCGCCAGTCCCGTCTACTACCGCACCCGATTCGATTACCAGCGGGTATCGCAGTATTAGTCTGGGTTGGTTGCTGGGGTGTAGCATACGTATATTTCAATAAAGGGCAATATTTATTACTCCGTGCGAAACAAGCTTTGCATGGCGCCGTTGCTGAGGAAAACGTAGCTCAGTTATTAAAACCATTGGTATACTTAACACGGGTAAGAAATGTCATTCTGAGCGTAGCGAAGAATATCTAAGATGCTTCACTGCACTACGTTTCGTTCAGCATGACAAAGTTTATATTCTACCCATTAGCAGTATACAACAAGGTTGGAAGGTTGAGTATAACGTGCGGCTTGAGTACGGTGATGCAGATGCCTTTCTACAAGCGCCTTCAGGTAAATGTTTTGTAATTGACACCAAAAGTAACAAGGGTAGCGTCTTTTATGACGGTGCCGTGTTGAAGTTACGCTACGGCAAGCAAGTATATGAATTTGGTAATGGTAAAAATATTCTGAGAGCAGTTAAAGGGCAAGCGCGCGCTCCATCGAGAGATGAAACGAGGCGCGCTTTGTGCAACAAGCTTCTTTGTTTCACTCAAGCACGAATGGAAGAAATAGACCAAAATAATTCTATTGATGGTGTTTATGTAGTAGATACAGTTAATTTGTTAAGAATGATTACCAGCTAGCGATAAGTAGAAAACATGTACTTAATGATATAAAATTAGTGCAGCAAAAAAATTGGCGCCTACGCTTGTTTTTGGGTAAATAACCCTGTTACTTTAGTAGTCATAGTTACCAGAGTTTTTTGTGAAGTTACTTAGAAGATGATTATAGGCGCCGCTCTTACATATAATTCAAAATGAGTCAAAATAAGCAAAAATCACCAAGTAGTAAAAAAACTAATCAAAAGAGTGAAGTTTCTGTAGAAATTCTGGAAAAATTAAATTCTGGAACTCGTGAAAGTGCCAATCTATCAGAGACTCTTGCTATCGATTTCGACATTTTAATCAGCCACGTTATTCCAGGCGCCTCTAATAATACGAACAGATATTTTGAGTCATCTGATGGCATAACTAAAAGAATGGCAATTGCAGGAGAACTCCTTTTAAAATACTTAGGAGTAGAGGAATTACCACTACTTGCATCACATCCTGCCGACACAGTTAGAGGTTGGGCTGCGTACATGATTGCGAAGATTCCTGATATTAGCTTATCTGAACGACTTAATTTAATTCGACCACTTGCTGATGACAATCATTTTGGTGTGCGTGAATGGGCATGGTTAGCTTTACGCCCCCATATTGCGCTTGATATTCAAAATGCTATTGAACTAATGGCACCAATTGTTCAAGAAACCTCACCGAATCTAAGAAGGTTTGCTGTTGAAAGTACCAGACCGCGCGGTGTTTGGTGTCCTCATATTCAAGAACTCAAAAAAAATCCAGAAATTGGACTTCCACTATTAGAACCAGTCAAAACAGATACCTCGCGTTATGTTCAAGATTCTGTAGGCAATTGGTTGAATGATGCTGCTAAGTCTCAGCCAGATTGGGTTCGCTCAGTTTGTAAGCGTTGGCAGCTAGAAAGTAATATAAAAGAGGGAGCAATGCGATTTTGTTAAATTCAGTCTTGATTCTCAATTAAATCGCTTCATTCTCAATAGAAACATAGTTTTTGAGCTAAAAGTACCGCGAAATAGGCGATTTATGCCCTAATTTTAGGCGCTTAACAAAATCGCGCTGCTCCCTATAAAAGAAACTATACGTATTTGTTCGCGTGCGTTGCGGAATCTCAAATAGCAAAATTTTAAAGTTTTCCTTTATGGTAGTGAGCGGCGCCTTTAATTACAACCAAAATTACTCGCCTCCAGGTTTAATTCCATCCAGCCACGGACGCAGCATTTTACCAACAGCTTATATTTTATATCGTTATCCCGCAAAAATAAAGCTAATAAATATACTAACAATTGTATTGATTGTTATGAAGATGCATTAAAAGTTCCGCTTTCCCTTTATTCTCAAACTCTTTTGCTTTTTTTTGAGGGTCAAACTTTAATTGGGGATTCCACGTCAAAGCTGTCTTAAAAGTAGCAATAGCCTCTTCAATATTACCATCTTTGGCTTTCTTTTCCCCAACTTGCACCAAAAACGGTGCTGCTGCTTTTAATTTTGATGGAGTTTGGCATACCTCTAATTTTTGCAATTCAGTAGGGTTAATTACTAAATAATCCTTCAACCACTGACAACCAGTATTTAACAGTTCCTTGTTAAATAATTTTTTTATTCTGTAAATAAGCTTGGTTCTACGTGAAAAAAGGCGCCAAGTTTCTGAGCAAGCTCTGAAGTGATATTTTCTTTACTTTCCAAAATATCATCCACGGAAGTTTCTAATCCTAAAAATACCTGTAAATCATCTTTATTTTTGTTTGATTGCTCAAAAAGAAATAATAAGAAAGATTGAGGGTTACTTGGCGTTACATCAAAATGATAATTTTCTTGTTCAAACTTCTCGATTAATGTAATTAGTAATTGATATAATTCGTTTTCTTCAGGAGTCCGTGTACGGTGCATTAAATCTTCTACAACAGCTAAAGCTTGTTCGTTTTCAGCTTCTGTTTTAATAAGTTTGGGAAGGTGAGTTGTTAATAACTCTCTATATTTGTCTTGATTAAAAGTGAGGGTCATTTTTCCAGTAGTCCTTATTGTATTCTGCGTGTGTGAGGATATACTTAACATAAATTAATTGTTCTGTATAATCTATACTAACAATTAATCGGTATTTGTTTCCTTTTATATTAAAGACTGTAAAATTACTGACTGCTTCTGAAGAGTGAAACATTTCCTGTACTTCATTCAAGTTTGACCATTTAGCCTTACTCGCAACTTTATACCAGTAAATAAGAGCTTCCCGACAATCTGCATGAATTTCAGCATACTCCCTCAAGGCTTTAAAGCTAATTACGTGCATCTTCCCTGATTAAATATTATATATTAACTTATGCAGCTTTGGGCTTTGCCAAGTATCCAGGGACACTTGATACAAATGGGGAAACCTCTAATTTGAGCGAGATGGAGACTTAACCTCTGTGGTTCTCCAGTTCGTTACAACGCACGACTCGACTGAACTCATCATCGACTTCTCTAGAGCAACGCAATGCTTCCCCAAAGCTACTACTTTATATTAGAGCTTACCGCCTCTAATTAACTCTCTAACTATAAATATTTATTAATCTTTAAGAACCACGAACACTCTATGTTGTAAATTTTTACTTATATGTCTTACATCTGAAGGTATATCAATTATGGCTAAGAAATCTAAGGGTTTTGGGGAATTACTCAAACAGCAAAATAAATCTCAAGCCCTTCCCAAAATAACAATAAAGGCGCCGACTGTTCAAGAAACTGGTAAATCTAATAATGATATATCAAATTTGGATGAGCAAGAAATCAGAATAGGACAAATTTTAGGGTTGACATCAGAAGGTGAAATTCCCGCAGTTAATAAAAAGACTTTAACCATTTATCGTGATTATCTCAAAAAAGAATTGGAATCTCCTTGCATTATGACAGGTATAGAAGATTTTAAGTGGGAAGAATATTATATACTGGGAGGAGGTTCTTTCATAAGAGCATGAGAAATTACGAAAAACAAAACCTTCTTACTTAGATAGTTATAAACTAATAAACTTTACAGATGAGATAAATACTTTTTACGGGTTGATGGTATCGGTTAAAAGAGAGTTGGATAACAAGAAATTTATCTTACCTTTATCAGATTTGGAGAGCGATGATTCAAGCCTAAATAACGAACAGTTGCTAAATGATTATTCTGTTTGGTTCGTCAACTGGCGATGATATATGCTATTAAAGCAAAAGAAGTGTCAATTTAAGTTAAAGTAACTTTTTAAATCATGGGAAGAAAATCAAAGCTGCGCCAGCAAAGAAAACAGGATGGTAATGAAGCACCAGTAAAAGAACTCACTTCTACTTCTCCTTGGTCTAAGTTTGTAAAAAAGCCTGTTGCAAAGAAGAAGGGAAAAAACAGATCTTTGTTTGGAAAGATTATAGATTGGATAAATCCGTTCCCTAAAGTAGGCGATAAATATCAAGCTTCTTTTGAAGCAGGCGATTTTTTTCAAGAAAATGATACTGTTTTAGGCGCCACTCGTTGCACTCAAATTCAAAATTAAAAATTCAAAGTTCAAAATTGAAGAACTAATCTGATAATTTTTAATAGACATGCATATTTATTATTTTCAAATATTTTCTTATCATTTTGAATTTTGAATTTTGCATTTTGAATTTGAACGAAGTGAGTGGCGCCAACCCATTTGAAAGTGTGGATGTTAGCTAACGGGTATTTTCAAGAAGATATTAATCATATTTATCAAATTATTGAT
>NZ_KB217483.1:1549291-1563682 GCF_000331305.1 Calothrix sp. PCC 7103
GAATGTAAACGCGCGATTTCTTGCTCAGAAGCTTCTAGCTGTTCAACTAACGTATGATACTTAGTTGTCATATTTTGAGCATGTTTAACCGTTGCTGCAATTTCTTTTTTGACTGCCTCCAGTGCAGCATTCCGGATTTCTACAAATCTTGCTTGCTCTTCTTCTGCTTTCTCAAACTTATATTGTTTGATAGCTTCTGCCTGAATCTGTTCAATATCAGCAGCAGTAAGAGTTTGAGCCGAAGTTGTGGAAATAGATATTACCGCTTCCAATCTAAGCTGGTGAGGTTTGAGTAAATGTTTTGTTACCTGCCCTTGAGCTACAGTTTGGTCTAATAAAACCCAAAAATCATCATTATTACCAACAGTCGTAATTATTCCACTGGCGCCATTCCAGCCTGTTGATTCATTCTGCACAACTATCCGTACTCCTGGCGTGAAAAGAGGAGTGGGAGAGTGGGGGAGTGGAGGAGTGGGGGAATCTATTTGATTACTCTCATTTATTATCTGTTTTGTGGTCTTAGTCTCTTCCTCGTTCTCCCCCTCTCCCATTCCCCCTTTCCCCCACTCCTCTTGTGGCGCCATTTTCTGATGAACTTTACCAGAAAGTTGTTTGAGTTGCGATGCTGTCTTCTTTCCTGTAGTGACTACGGCTTCAATTACGTCATCAGTTAAGTGCTTCAGATGGCGTAATGCTGAAACCTTCCAGTCTTGAACGTTTGAACGAATCAATCGTTGTAGTCGTGGATTTAAATCTTTAAACCAATTGTGCAACTGCATCGCACTTCTTGCAATATAAGCACTGGCGCCAAACTGGTCACTGTCAAGCCATTGCTTAAAAACCTTCTTGCCGTTTTTACCCAAGTTAAGGCACTGTTCTTCAATTTCTTTTAATTCCTGCCCTATTTGGATGATACCGTCGAAAGTTTGACGAACAAAACTTTTAAAGTTACCAAGAGCCTCTGAAGCTTTTGCAGCTAAATCTTGATTTTCAAATTTAGAATAGTCGAAAGCTGGTGTGAATGGCGCCGTTGTGTACATAATATCGATACCATGTATATACTTGTGTGTACTAAAATATTCGCCTTTATTCGTTCTTTGAGCCCTGAACTGTGGGCCC
This sequence comes from Calothrix sp. PCC 7103, assembly GCF_000331305.1. Lineage (GTDB taxonomy): Bacteria > Cyanobacteriota > Cyanobacteriia > Cyanobacteriales > Nostocaceae > Dulcicalothrix. The sequence continues at coordinate 1,550,411 of NZ_KB217483.1, forward strand.
TCTGCCAAGAACGTTTCCAAAGCTTTCACCAAAACTTGACAAGAACCCAATTTTTGTGTGAACGACTCTGTTATGTGGTTACCCTAAAACCTCAAAAGTATAATCTCCATTTTGAGGTATTCTCTCAAATTGATACCTAGACCAGAGACGTAGAAAAAGTATGACTATAGTCTAGTTTTTTGGTCAAATCTCAACTTTTTTCCAAAGTGCTACTTTTGAGCGTGAGATGTTGCTACCTTTATGCAGCAACTAACTGTTTAGACCGCTGACTTATAGATGTTTGTATTGCTAATTGGGCATAGTATAAAGTGCGACCATGTTCGCGTGGCATTTTGTGGAAGCGAATGTCACTACCCCACAACACAACTGTTTTGTAATCAAATCCTGTTGAAGAAGCTAGTGCCCGCGCGCATTCGTTGAAAAAACCATTTTTTGAAAGTCTTATATCTCTTTCATTACCATTTAGATTACTTAGTGAGAGCGCGTATTCCAAAAAATCTTGCGCCTCAATTGTTTTTGGTTTGTAGGCGCCGCTTTTGATGTTACTTGCGTGTAAAGAATCAATTCCTGCAATATTGATGTATCCCAGCACTAGCCTGTAGTATTCGGGCATGGTCTCAAAGTCTAATGTGCCCCATCCGCATCGAACGGTTGACATACTGATGCCAAGCAGGCAGGACAACACTTTCGCGCACTGTTTTTTGTATCCTCGTTCCATTTCCTGTCTGAGATACTCAACTTCCTGTAGATTGTGCCCAATTAGTAGGTTACGCAGGAAGTCTCGTGGTGCCATCTTTTTTGATGGAAGGCTGTTTATTGGCAGATTATTCATAGGTATCTACACCTGCAAAATGTTGATTGTCTTGAAAGTTAATAAATCTTTAACATTCTTAATGCCGTGCTAAAAAGTGCCAGAAACAAATGAAAACATGAATCAAAATATGAGTGATGACAATGCCTCAAACAATCTGTACAAGCGCTTTATCACACGTTAAAACCTAAATTGATCTGAGAAGAAGGTGCCAGTTTTTAGGCTTCAGACTAAGGTTCGTAACTCACAAAAGCCGCACACGAAGCTGTTTTACATGAGGAAAGAAGCTACTCAAGAAGCACTTAACGCTAATTATGGCTGGGTCAACATCATGATTCTTTGCCTCCAATTGTTTTGTTTGAATACACCTAATCCTTATTAGGGAAGGAATTGAGGCGATTGGTAAGGTTTGCGAATATGGCGCCCAATAGAAAGCAGCTTTTCAGTCAGCACAAGATTCTTAGGCGTTTTTAGAATTATAATGTTAGATTAGCACTAGTAGTGCAAATAGTGCAAATAAAACTATTGCTGCTTTCGCCACGAATAGTGCAAAAATTATCTTACATGCGCTTGGAGGGTATGATTTATGCTGTATAAGACAAATAGTTGTGAATTAATGGCGCGACCGCGAATTACACTAACCGTGTCAGAAGATATTTATCAATACCTCTCTGACTGGGCTGAACGTGAAGAAAGACCCTTGGCTAACCTCGCAGCCTACTTACTGAGTCAGGCTGTCAAAGAACGCCAACAGGTTGAGAAAAAGCAAAATAAGAGTGAAGGCGGGTGAATATAATCAACCTTCTAACGTTGTTGTCTCCGTTATCAAATAGATATTGGTGCTTAACTTTACTATTTAGCTACCGAAAGTGCGATGGAAATAAGCACAGTAAACTTTTGAGGAGTTGATGGTGTAAACTATGGATACCCGTATGCCCGTTGGAAAACCATGTGACCGTCCAAGTTATAAAGTTGTCCGCTTTCACAATTTGTAAGTGTAGGCAGCTTAATTTCGAGAATATTTTCTTGAAAAAGCCAGTACTCCAGGTGAAAGCGACCAGAAGGATTTTATCTCCTCGATGGGTGGAGTAGCTTTCTGCTCACTTGAAACGCGTATTCACAAATCTGTAGTTAGCGTAAACAAACAATCTCCTAGTTGCCATTGTGGTTGCCATTGATAAAAACGGCAAATTTCCCGATAACGTCTTGCCCAATAATATATTCTGGGTCGTCGTAAAGCCTTTACGCAGTATTTTGCTGTCCATCAGAACCTAAACCTCTGCTCCTGAAGCTAAATCCTCAAGCGAGCATTGTAACGTTTTACACAAAATTAATACTTGCTTCGGCGTTAATCGCGGAACTCTGAGACCAGTTTCCCAGTTACTTATTGTTTGAACCGTTAACCCAAGGCTTTCAGCTACTTGCTTTTGGGTTAAGCCGGATTTATTTCTTAGTTTGGTTATCACTTCGCTATAGTTTAAATTCATTACTTCCATATATAACACAAATTATATAATTTACGTTGACACTTATATAACTTTCGTTATAGTATAGAGTCATACAAAAGCGACTGCTCGCCCTGGAAAAGTTTGCAATCGCTTCTTTGTCCAAAAGCTACTTAACTCAAGGACTACTACTATTATGCGTCAAACACTGTTTGAAGCTCAAGTTTTTGTGCAAGAGCCACTTCAAATTTCTCATAAAGTCCAAAGCGAACGGAGGGTATGTAACTCTATTGAGCATGACAGACAAACTTTAACTTGCAAGCAGTGCCCATACTTCCAAAGGTATAACGATGACACAAACAAAGGTTGGTGTGAACTATTTGACCACTTCGTGCGCTCAAGTCATGAGGAAACTCAAGATTGTGTTAACACTATTCGTGATCAGCAAGAGGAAAAAATCAATCAAGAAGTTTCACAGCAATCTTTTGAATTGATATCTGAGTACGAAATTGACTCAGTAAAACATGCTGAACATGGCGAGGTGTTCCGGTTGTGGAAGGGCTTGGAATTAGTAGGAAATTTTTATCAATCTCTCGATGGTAGGTGGATTGCCCTAAGCATGAAAGCCAAAATCAGCGGTAGCTTCAGTACCGATACCCAAGCGATTTTAATACTTATCGCAATTAGAGAAAACCCAGAATTACAAACAGCGTAGAAATCCTATCTCTGAGGCGCCACTTTGCCGCGCCTCAGAAACTCAAGATACAAACAAAGGAGCATTTTTAGACTATGGCTAGTGTGGTATTAAATTGTGGAGGTGCCTTCGACAATAAAAAATAATTAATTCATCCATCCATATCTCTCCCAGTACTATTTACGAATCAGCTTTTCAATATTAGAGCTAGTCTATGCGGATGGGATAAAAATAAAGGCGCAAACTTTGTCATAGTCCAATACCATGCGGCAAAGTTTGCACTTTTGTATTGCCTAGTTGATATAACTGCGCTTTACGAAATAGAAGATTTCCAGTATTTATCGGTTTGAAACAAAATTTCATCCACTGTCTTTACAATTTAAGGCGGCGCCTCAATATCAAGTTGAATGTTGCAAACGGACATCATCAGAGTTGCAAATAGCAATTAATTTATTAACGGAAAATATTTGAAATTAGTGAGTCAGCAATCATCCTAATCGTTGTTGTTATAGACGATTACAAACGTGCGCTGATTCCATCTGTCAATTTTTTTAGGAGATGGCTTGTATGACTAGACTTCTGCTTGAAGGAGATTATCTGTTTTACTCAACCGAACTAGCTGCCAAAATCGGGCGAAACGAGGCAACTTTTTTACAACAAACACATTATTGGATGAGTGTAAAAGGAGGTAAAGTCATTGATGGCACTAAGTGGTTTTGGAAAACATATCAGCAGTGGGCCCAAGAAATGTGTCTATCAGTCAGCACTGTTAGAAGGGTAGTAAATCACTTGAAACAACTTGGGCTGATATCAGTTGAAAGACTGGCAGCCAAAACTTATTACCAAGCTAATTGGTATACCTTAAATAGAGATGCTTTGGAAACCTTTGTTCAGAATGAACACATCGAGATGCCCATTATGGACAATTCAAATTGTTCAAAAAGAGCAATTCCTAACATAGATTCCACTTCAGATAAAACTCCTCACTCTCTAGAGGGCGAGAGAGAGACTACCCCAATTCCTTCAAATACCCCAAATCTAGAGGCGCCTGAAATCCCTTCCAACTCAGAAACACCACCTAAAATCTTCAATGAAAAAAAGGTTAATCATGAAAGCAATATTCCCGCCGATGGTTCGATAAAACCGAAAAATCGAACAAGCTTAGAAAATGAAAATCGAGAAAAATTTGTTTGGGAAATTGAGGTTGGGCGCCCTTACCCAGTCTTTTTAAATTGGTGGGCTGACACAAAATATAAACCTCAAGGTGGACGTTGGGAAGCAGACGCTTACGGATGCGCGTACAGTGAATTTTACAACAATCCGTCTCGAACAGAAGTAGCTATATACCCTCAATTCTTGGAATACATCACAACCGCGACAGAGGCATGTAACCAAGTTCAAAACGATAATCGGCAGGCTATTTTACCTAGCTGCTTTGTATCCAAACCTGAAGCTACACAAGAAAATACACAGGCTCTGATGGTAAACATTAAAACATTGGTTGAACGAGGTGCCGCTGTTTTAGTCCCGACCAAATCAACCACACCAACGGACGCCTCAATACCTTTTTCTGAAGCTGTTGGCGCCGCACAAATCAAAAAACTACCCCAATTCTTTGAATCAGTGAATTTTGAGGAAGAAAGGCGCCGTTTTAACTACCTCCATAAACAGCCAAAAGCTCAGATAGCGCTACTTAATGAGTGGTTGGTGAGTGACAGCCAAGAACTTAGATTGGAAGCAGAAAAAATGGCAATGATTAAGAAGTTCAATTTTGAACGCGATCAGAATGGTGAAGTAGTTGCTGTGGTGCTTGATTTGGCGCATTCGTCAAAAGCTTAGTAAACATGATTTGTGAAAAATACGCAACATCAGATTATTAGATATATTCTCATTCTCAAAGATATCCTTTCAAAATATGGCATTTATTACAATTGTAATTGTGATGATAATTGTAAATTTATGCGAAAATTACGTTTGTTAAATACGCTGTTTGTATCAGTTGACCACGCAAGATGATGTAGCCAATAACCTACTTATCTTTTTTAGTCAACAGTCATAGACCCATTTAACGCCTGTACAAGAGGAAATATTTACAGCACAACTTGAAAACATGATGGAATCAGACAACCAAAGAAATCGCTTATCGGAAGAAGACCGTATTGCAGCAGAAAAATTACATCAAAGATTAAGGCGCCTTTCTGAAATTCCGAACATGGAACAAATGGCGGTTTCGATGTTTGAATTTTTTGCTTATTTACCAACACCTAATTTAACGTCTCTGGAAGAAACTTTTTTGTCTGCAATTGAGCAGCAGTATGGAATTGAATAAATGTTCAAAAGGAAGGGAGAGCGAAGTCATGCTAAAACTGACAATCAGGCTGTTTTGGTAGGTATCATTGCTATGGCACTAAAGTCATTTGATTAAAAGCACTCGCTCTAGTTTTATGTGTCACATCAGGCGAATTAAAAGACCCTTATTCTGACTGTGGCACTTCCTTTAAAAGTCAGCGTATCAATATAGCGGTTCCCATTTTAATGAAGTACATAAGGGCAGGCAAGGATGCCTGCTCCACAAGAAGTTTACTATTTTAATCTGTACCTCATGTGATTAAGAACCGCTATATATAAATTTAAAAAACTGAGTATTCACGCTGCGACTAGGTTCGCTGGAGTAGACGACAAAGTTATAAAGGCAGTTTGAAAGTGCGGAACAAACATCGTCTTAATTAGCCACAAAGCATATGGTGCAAAGATTTTAAGGTGCGGAACAAGCAGGTTGAAAAACGAAAGGAACATTCAAGATTAAGTTGCTCAACCCAGAGCCAGTATATTTTGAGTTTCCAAATATCTGTGCCGGACTCGACTGGGGCAATGCGTTACCAAAACTTTTACTCAACCCAGGTTTGTACTGACACCTGAAAACACTGCGTATATCTTTAAACCGAGAAATACGACTAAAACTGGAAAGTAAAGACCATAACTTCTATAAGCAATTTTTTGCCAAAATCATTCTTTACTTGACTTAGTATCAACCACCAAATCAAGATTGGTTTGCTATAGTCATTTATGATGTGAAAGCTAACGAAGGAAATTTCCCCGGATATTTGAATTGTTTTCTAGCGTATCTACGCTGCTTTTATCTGGATGAACTAGCGAAAAAGCCCAACCAATCTCTGGCAGTAGGAGTAATGCGGTTAATTGTCGAAAATAAAAGCCAAGAAAAACGGGAGAGCTTGCCAGACAGTTAATGAACCAAGCACAACAGGAACTTACCGATACCATCTTAGAGGAAAAAGTTTTAGAATTTATTAAAGTGGTTGTGATTGACAAATTTGCGTTCCTTAGTAGGGAGGAATTAGAAGCTATGTTGAATTTAGATTCTTTAAAACAAAGTAAAGTCTACCAAGAAGCTAAAGAAGAAGGGAAAGAAGAAGGTTCGCTCTTAACAAAGCTAAAGGCTATTCCTAGACTTCTCAAGCTAGGGTTAAGTGTTGAGCAAATTGCCGAATCTCTGGAACTAGATGTGGAAACGGTAAGAAACAACACTCAACAGTAAAGTCAAATCTGCTTGCACAACAGGGGTGCTTAATTGAAAAGTGCCCCGTTTTTTATTGCTGCTTCCTTCTTTGAGCTTACAAGTACTAATGTATTTTAGTGATTTTATATGTAATTAAGATACTTGGCGCCGCTGCGTGATTAATTCTGTGGGAATTTTGACATGAATAAAAATAATACTTAATAGTTAAATTTTAACTACGTGCTATTGCATAAGTACTGGGGTGCAAGAAATATTATCTATTTGTGGAATAGTAATGAATGGAAAAGTCCATATCCCAAGGGCGCCATTCACTCTACAAGATGATTGGAAATAATTAAAGTTGGGCGCCGTACTCAAGTATCATTCATATTATAGGTGCAGGCGCCGAGTCAACCAAAGCCGACAAAACTGTTACGAAAAGTGTAACTAAGTTTACCTACTTATTACTTTAGCTTTAGACTACCAATTGTGGAATTCAGTATATTCTCTGATGACAACAATATTACCTTCACAAATACGCTGTGAAATACGGTTATTTTTGCAAGCGCAACTATAGTTGTGGCTCGAACGCTCACGGGGTAGATTTGAAACAGTGCTTAATTGTGCCGTCTGTGAAGCGCGTGTATGAGTGTAGTTTCAATGAGGGCAAAACACGAGAATTATGGCTTGTCCTTGAAGAGCATTCTGAGAGTCACTCAGGATATAAGATTATCTTCGATGAGGTGTCGGGCGACTTCGGGCTTGCGATTTCAGGTGTATTTATCGGCTTTTATGGGACGTTTCTCGAAACTCTAGAAGGCATGTAGATATTGAACTGAGATGCGACCAAAAAAACTGCTTTTCGAGTTTGAAAACTCTGATTCTGTAAGAGATTAAAAATTTGCTATATTATCGTTAAAAAGTCGTTATTTACAATGCAAAATCAAGCGGCACCGCAGTTAGCCTTATAAATATATTTTTCGCTAGATTGAAAGTATACTCCAAACGGATTAAAACTAGGGTGTCTACTTTGTGGAAAACGGGCGCCAGTTTACGCATCTATACAAGTATGATGTTTGACAAGCAATAAAGGAATGCTATAGTTCAGCCAATCTGCTGATAATAAATTCTTTAAAGAAAAGCACGAGGAAGAACCTCAAATGTGACCATTCGCAATAAACTTTTAAAACAGGGGTTGCGTAACAGTACATCTAAAGCAGACTTACCCCAACCAACAACGAGGTTAGCAGCGATGGCGAGTAAAAAGAAAACTTTGGGGAGTGCAAGTGCTGGTTCTAGTACTAAAAGTCTGGCGCCTGAACTTGATAGGGTTGAGACTTTGATGTTAAAGAAGAGATGGGCTGAAGCGCGTTTTGTTTTGGAAAATATGAGCCGCAGTTATCCGCAGAATTCAGATGTTGCAACGTATTTGGTTAATGTGTGTTGCGAGTTACAAGATTTACCAGGTTACGAGCGCGCTTGCGAGATGCTCACTTCTTTGGAGCCAAATAATCCTCATGCTGCATATGCTTTAGCTCGTAGTCGTTATATTAACCTACGTCCAGTACTAGCGCTGGAAGCTTTTAAAGATGCTGTACGTCGTTTCCCCAAACATGAAAAAGCAAATGATGCGCGCAAAGCCATTGCGGAGTTGGAACTCAAAGTGGACGAAATTTTCGCTAGTAAGAATTTAACACGCGCGGATGGTTGGGATATTGCTATTTTGTTTGAACACGCACAATCTTATTTAGCACAAGGGGAGTATGACAAAGCTGAGGAAGCCGAAAAAGAGTTACTTAAATTATTACCTGATTCTATTTCCCCGTATAATAATCAGAGCCTGATTAAATTTATGAAGGGAGATTTAGAGGGGGCAATTGCAATTTCTCTAAAAGGTTTAGAAATTGAGCCTGATAATATTCATAGCCTTGCAAATTTGACTCGCTACTATTTATTAAGCGGTGATATTAAATCATCAGAAATTACATGTGAGAAATTAAAAAATTTGCAGGTGCCTGGTTGGGATGTGTGGACGAAGAAAGCCGAAGCATTTTCTTACCTCGGTATGGATGAGGAAATTATAGAGCTTTTTGAACAGGTAAAAGCTAAAGGGGAACTTCGAGAAGCTTCCGTGACAGGCTATTTTCCACACTTCGTTGCAGCAGCGCTGGCAAGAAGAGGGCGCGTAGATGAAGCTCGTAAATTATGGCGAGAAGTCTCTATTGCTACCCAAGCATCAGAAATAGCACAGGCAAATCTTGATGACCTAAAGCAACCAATTGGCAAACATCATGCACCTTGGGCATTACCTCTAGCTAGTTGGATAACAAGAAATAGTCTCGAAGAACTTGCGAAGTTGATAAATTCTAACTCGAAGTTGAAGGACAAACAACAAATAGCTAAAGCAACACAGCGTTATCTTAAAGAACATCCCCAAGTAAGCAATCTTGTACCAATGCTGCTGAAATTAGGAAACCCCCAAGGACGAGAATTTGCCTTTAGACTCGCATGTTTTGCTAAAACTCCCGAAATGTTGGTAGCGCTACGAGACTTTGCCCTTAGCCAACATGGCCCCGATGCAATGCGTTATGAAGCTGCGATTCAAGCATCCGAAGCTGGTATATTACCAGAGAGTATATCTATGTGGATTCAAGGTAAATGGCAAGAGGACATCAAAGTAAAAGTAAAAAGGCAAAAGTAAAAAGAAAGAAAGCTTATTTTAAAACATTTACAGCAATTTTTAATGGTAGCTTTATTTCCGCCAGTCTGTACTAGTAACGTCAAGAATTGAGTTTTGCCAACCAATCGTCTAAATCAGCCAAGGTTGCAAAGTCTAATAAAGCCTCGCTGAGGTCTTCGAGTACTGGGAGCGGCAGCGTAGAAAGACGATTATGCATCTCTTCGGACAATTCTTGTTTTAGTCGGCGAGTTAAAAGGCGAATAACAAGCGCTCTGGCTTCTTCTTCTCGTCCTTGTTGCCTAGCTTCCTGCCGACCAGTCATTTCTATGGCATACCAATCACGGTAAGCCTTTAAACTTGCTTGATAGCTGCGGTATTCATCACGAGAAAAGTTCGCAATTTCCGCTATCTCAAACACTTCCTCAAACACTTCCTCCTGCAACGGTGGTGGTGGTTCGTATAGCTGTGGTAAGTGGCGAAACAGAAATAGCCACTTGTCGAAATGCGTCTCTAACTGCTCTAATGTCTTGCTAAACTTTGGTAACTCGATGTAGATAAACTTTAGCTTGTCATAAAAAACGCGACAATCTTGGTCTTTTAACTCGACAACATGCAAAAATGTCAGGTCATTTTTATGGTCATCAAAGATAAAATCAAGCAATCCCACCAGGTAAACAGGAGCTAATTCATAGTTCCATTCTCCCTTCTCTGCTTGCTCTTGAATCGGAAAACTCGCATAGTACACACTACGGTCTTTAAAAAAGTTTTGCTTGACTTTCTGGAGTTCCACAATAAAGCGGTCTCCATTTTCTGCCTCACAGTACACATCAAAAATCGCTTTACGATCCAATATTGTACCGCCCAGGTTCTCTAAATTTTTGAACGTTACATCCCGAATTTGATGATAGTCTGGTAGCAGCGTGTTGAGAAAATCGATGAGCAAGCGTTTGTTTGGCTCCGACCCAAAAACACGCTTGAAGCCAAAATCTGTTAGTAAGCTAATATATCGGTCTGGCTGGGAAAATGCCATAGTAGACACAGAATCGGTATGGACATCTGTATTATAACTAGATTTCTGGCAGTGGTTCTAACGGACTAGTGCAACAAGGCAAAAGTAAAAAGCGCGCATGACATTTGCTGTCAAGCAGCTATTTCATCTTGATTTTTTTGCTGTGAAATTGATCCCAACAATTCCTTCGCTACTACAGGCGCCGACTTCGGTATCATGCGAATAGTTTGGAAAAGTTTGCTGCATAGTAGCAATCAAAGCATCTTTTTCTTGGATTGAAGCTTTTAACTGTTCGACTTCTGACAGTAGCAACGCTGCTTTTCTCTCAACATCAGAATTTAGTGCTTTGTGAGCTTGGGTATTAAAAGTGTTGCCCCAACTGTCTTCTGACGCTTTTAGAAGCGCATTTTCTAATTCTTTTACTCGTTGCTGTAACTGTTGATTTTCAACGTCTAAAGAATGTAAACGCGCGATTTCTTGGTCAGAAGTTTCCAACTGTTCAACTAACGCTCGATACTTAGCTGTCATATTCTGAGCATGTTTTTCTGCTGCGATGATTTCTTTCTTAGCAGTTTCAAGTGCAGCATCTCGTATCTCAATGAATCGTCTTTGCTCTGTATCTGCTTTTTCTTGTTGATATTGTCTAATTGCTTCTGCCTTAATCTGTTCAACATTAGCAGTAGTAAGAGTTTGAGTCGAAGCTGTGAGAGTAGATATTATCGTTTCTAATCTTAACTGGTGAGATTTGAGTAAATGTTTCGTTACCATTCCTTGAGCAATGGTTTGGTCTAATAGCACCCAAAAATCGTCATTGTTCCCAATATCCATAACTATTCCACAGGCGCCATTCCATCCAGTTGCTTCATTCTGCACAACTATCCGCACTCCTCGCGCCAATTCTTGTGTAGAAGTAGGAGTTACACAAAAAGGCGCCTGTTCTTGTGCGGAAACAATCTCTGGTGAATCAACAGGTACCGATTCCTCTACTGTTTTGTTTTGAGCGTTCTTGTTGTTGCCATCCGAAATAGTAAAAGCAGGCGCCGCATTTTGATAGACTTTACCAGTAAGTTGTTTAACTTGTGCCGCAGTCTTTTTACCTGAAGTTACTACAGCTTCGAGCAAATCATCGGTTAAATACTTTAAATGACGTAATGCTGAAACTTTCCAATCTTGGACGTTCTCACGAATCAAACGTTGTATTCTTGGATTTAAATCCTTAAACCAGTTATATAGCTGCATGGCGGTCTTGGCAACATAGACGGTGGCGCCAAAATTTCCGCTGCCAAGCCATTGCTTAAAAACCTTTTTGCCGTTTTTACCTAATGCTAGACATTTTTCTTCGATTTCTTGTAATGAGTGCCCTATTTGAATAATACCGTCGAACGTTTGACGAACAAAGCTTTTGAAGTTGCTAAGAGTTTGTTCAGCTAATTGTGCTAAATCTTGACTCTCAAATTTAGAGTAATCGAAAGATTGTGTAAATGGCGCCGTTGTGTACATGATATAGACCCCCTGTTTTTGCTTAGGTGTACTAAATTCTCTGTATTGATTCTTTGAACGAATAATTTTGGTATTGGAGGGAATTGATTTGTAAACCCTAATCCGCTTTTGTTTATATTTGGTTTTCGTATGAGTTACATTTATGCAGCAGTGGCCATGTTTTTGGTATTAATCGCTTGCCTAGCTTTTATAGCTTCTAAGGCGTAGTACAGGAAATATTCGTATTCCTGTGGCATGTTATGAAATCGAATATCATATCCCCAATTCATCACAGTTCTATACCCAAATCCTAATACTTGAGATAGTGTACGAGCGCACTCAGCAAAAAAACTATTATTAGACAAGCGTAGCTTGATTTCTTCAGTTGTTAACTTATCCAGTCCAAGAGCATAATCTAAAAACTCTTTTGGAGTTAGTCTTGAAGGTGTGTATTTGTCGTTAATAATTAGGCTTGCATATTTTTGATTAATACCCGCAGCTTCAATATACGCCAGTACTAGTTGGTAATTTTCAGGCATTGACTCAAAATTTAATGTCTTTCCCCAGTGGTTGCGAACTGTTGTTGGGTTTATGCATAGTAAGCAAGAAAGAACTTTGATAGCTTGAGTGCGATAACAACTGGTGGTTTCAGCTTCAAAGTACTCAATTTCACTGCAATCTCTACCAATTAGTAGATTTCGCAGCAAATCTCTTGGCTTTACTTGCTCTGAGGTTAAATAGTGTATTGGAATTTTCATTTGCTTTTGCTAAGTAATTATACTTAATAAAAATCATTTTTGTTTTTAGTGAGATGTCAAATTAGAGCGGATAGAAACTATTTCTACGTTTTCGGACTTAGCACTGAGTACTAAAACCTGCGGTAATTCAGGACTAAGTTTAAATTAAGCTTGAGGGTGAATCGTTGTTTAAGGCATAATTAGTTCAGTTTAGTTAGCTAAGTGATTTGGGCTATTAGGTAGTAATTTTGTTTTAGCAGGACAAGGGCTACTGCCTAATAAATCTATTTAACCAAATCCACTTAGCCTTGTCAACCTAGCGTAGCCAAATTATATTAGCTAAGTTAATTATGCCAATACAGAAAGACGAGGATTTAAAAGTGATTTCTAGGTTATCTGAGTATAGGAGGTTGAAGGGTTTGAGCCAGGATGATCTGGCTAAAGTATCTGGACTGACTAAAACGACTATTCAAAACTGGGAAAATGGCAGAAATCTTGGCGCCGTGTTAAGAGTTCTAAGGGTTTGTCAAGAACTGAATGTAGATATTAGAGATTTATTTCAAGTAGAAGATAGTACGGAAGTTCAAATTTAAACATCTATATTTATGGCAAGCGTTTTGTAGCTTTTATGACAAGTAGAACAGAAGTGTTATGTATAGTTAGGCATATAATGAAGAAATGGGAAATAGAAGCACAACAAACAAACACTTCAGCAAAACGTTTAGAAGTATTCCATCGTGGTTAGAAAGATACGCCATAGCTCAAAATACAAACACTCCAAGTAATATTTTGAAACATTTAGAAAAAGATGGTAATCGAATTGTACGTGCGGCAGCGAGAGCTAATCAAAGGCGCCGTCAAGAATCAGAATGAACTGTAATTAGCAAGATTTTTTATTGA